>NZ_AQVT01000004.1:0-13499 GCF_000376345.1 Methylobacterium sp. 88A | reverse complement strand
CCGGCCGTTCGCCTTCGTCCTCAACGGCACGAACCCCGTCACGCCCGTGCGGACGGCCGAGGCGGTGGCTGTCCTGGAGGCGGGGGGCGAGGTCGCGCCAGCCGTGTCCACCAGGACGGACTTTATCGACTCGATGGCATCGGGGCTTGGCGTTACCGAGATCGCGCCGAGCGGGAAGGCGGCCGCCGAGATCAAGGCGCTTTGGAATTTCATCGCGACGAAGTTGGAGACGAAGTGATGGCCAAGCCGTTCAAGCGGACCCCCCTCGCCGGGGGCGACGTGTTCGGGAAGAAGCCCATCGCGCCCTCAGTTGAGAGTGGACCCGCAACCACGCAACCACGCAAACCCGCGACCGCGCAGACTCATGAACCCGCAAAGCGCATCGTGGCCGATAGCGAAATCCCAGACGGCGCCGACAACAAGGCCGGCCTCAAGATGCGTGTCCGGTACGAGAAGCCCCACGTCTCGCTGTACGCCTCAGAGGCGACGTTCAAAGCGATCAAGCGGCTCGCTCTGGACGAGGGCACCACGGCGCAGGCCCTCTACCGAAAGGGCCTCCTCCTCATGATGCGCGAATACGGGATCGACCGTGGCATGAACGAGGATGAGATCTAGCCACGCAAACCCGCTGTCACACGAACCCGCAAACCCGCTTCCACGCGAAATGGAATGGTAAACAAGGGCTTAACGGCGCCTTTAGCGATTAGGGTCAGAATGGGAAGCATCGATCGATGCTTCCCCGAGGCGCCTTCATGCCGGACAGCCAAACCATCGTTGCCATCGCCTCCGGGATGGCGGCGGTCATCGTCGCCGTTACAGGCCTGCTGACGGAGTTGCGCCGTTGGCGTCGAGGCAAGGCCGATGCACCATCCGATCCACCCGGAAACTCTGGATAACGGCTTCGTTGCTTGCAAATCGGTTTCTCATTTGCGTGATTGCAAATCACACGCAAATAAATCTACCGGCAAAAGCTTGGATGATGCCTTGCGTCGTCTACGAATGATTCCGTCCGCGCCTATTGCGTCATCGTTAACGGCGAGGCTACGGTGACCGCGCGCCCGAGTCGTTCGAGCGTCGAGAGGTACTGAAAACACGAAACCCGCCTGGTAAGGGCGGGTCACATGCCGGCAGGGCCGGGAAATCATTCTCGATTGGCGTCAGAATGATTCCCCAAAACCCAGCCTCGCGCAAGGGGAAATCGACCGATTTCCTCAACGGCGAAGCTTTGCCGGCAGTGCCCATGCCCCCGTGGCGGGTCTCGCGACCCGAGGGGCGAAGCTGTGTTCAACGAGGAAATTAAGCGCGCGGCCTCGCCGATGGTGAAGCCGTTGGCGGTCAAGCCGCGACGTGCCCGTGGTCCGTGGTCGCCGTCGCCGGCCGGACCCTACACCCTCCCGCGAGACGTGCTCGGCCGCCTGGTCGTCGCCCTGAGCAGCTACCGGAACCGCGACGCGGCCATGGCCTTGGCCGTGTTCCTCGCCCGCTTCTGGAGCTCGCCCAAGCGCCTCGTGTTGGCCTTCCCGATTGACCGGCGCGCCCTTGCCGATCACGTCGAGCTCGGGCTGAGCGAGGCCAGGGTGAGGGGTGCGTTAAAGATCCTGCAGGACGTCGGCTTCCTGGATCGAGACCTGGTACCGGCCGGATCGGTGCATCGCGCCACAGAGACCGGCCTGCATCGCAAACCCGTGCTGTGGCGCTTTGGATCGAGCTTCGCCAAGTCGTTCGCCAAGGCCAACGCTCGCCGTCGTCTCGAGAGGGCACCTGCCTCACCGGCCCGTCGCCCGCCTGCACCCACCCAGGGCGCCCCGCGTTATCTCGCCCAAAGACAAGTTACCTCGGAGAGGGGGGTGATTATGGGTGAGCAGCTGCCGGTCGACCCAGAATCTCCCCTCGAGCGAGCTCTCGCACGGTTCGGAAGGGCTTCCGGGATGGTGGAGCGGGGAGGTCCGAGCTAGATGGCTGTTTCCTGGTGCGGGGGTAGCCCGCCAGAGGCCGCCATGAGTTTTTGGCGCCTTCCCTAAGTCGCGACCGTCTGCGGCCGTCCTGGAGGCTTACAGCGCCCCCGCGTCGAGTTCGGCCTTCCGGATCGGGCTTAGTCCGAAACCATGCCTCTCGAGGATCGCCCGTTCCTCCTCCGATTCTGGCGATGGCAACTTCTCGGCCTCGGCCCGGAGCTTGGCCGCGATCACCTCACGCTCACGGTGCAGGGCCTGGGCTCGCTCATCGTCGGGGATGCGCCTGATCTCAATCTGCAAGAGCTTGAAATTGGTCTGTTGGATGTCGGCCGCGAAGGCCTCGAAATCGTCGCCTAACCGCTGGCGGAGGAGCTTGGCCAGCCGGCGGGCCGGGGTCTCGGCGATGAGGAGCCGGGGGTCGGCGGCGAGCTTGGCTTGCCTCTCAGCCTGGCGATTGGCCTCGATCTGCGCCTCGCGCCTCGCGTAGTGCCGTTCGCGCTCGGCCCGCATTGCAGCCTGGTGGGCCTCCTCCTCCCGGCGAGTGAGGATCGTCCGTGCGATCTCGTCTTCGGCGGTGATGTCGGCGGCGGCCTTGGCTTCCCGCTCCCGGCGCTTCCGTTCGCGATGGGCCTCGAGCTCGGCGAGTGCGAGGGCCTTGGCCTCGGCGACTGTGGTGGGGGTCGTCATGCGGCCTTCGCCTTGAGTTGTGCCGCGAGGGCCGGGTTCTTGTTCGTGATAATGGTCTGGCGTGTCCTGTTGAGGTGCGTCTTCGACCATGGATTCGGCCACGTCGGGATCTCCGCGAGGAGGGCGGCGTCATGGCTCTCGCCGATGGCCTTGAGGATGCCCAGCATGGGATCGTCGGCGCGTCGGTACCCGGTGCCGCTTCCGATCTTGACGGGCACCCAGGCGTTAGGATCGGCCGGCTCTGCTGGCGTTGCAGGCGCCTTCCGCGCGGGTCGGCGGGGATCGGACTTCGTGAGCTCAGAGAGCCATTCGACGGGATCGATCTCGACGAGCTCGCCATCGCGGAAGCGGGCGATCCGGCTGCCGTCCGTGTCGAGGACGAAGTGGCGGCCGGTGGCAGCGTCATGCTCGACGGCGCCGGAGAGGGCGGCCCCGAGTACGGCTAGTCGGTCCTGGTCGGCGGCAATGCCGTTCTGGGTGCAGAACTGGTTGGCGATGCTGGTGGCGTCGGCGAGGTTCATGACCGCCCCCGCGCGGCGTATCGCCCGTTCGTCTGGCCCAGGTGGTGACTCGGTGCAGCTTTGAAGCTCATCCGGCCTGCATCGCGAAGGTAGCTCGCGACGATGCGGCGGAGGGCGGCGGACAAACTTTCATCCTGCTCGAACGCCACGTCCTCCAGCGCAGAGCGCATCTCATTAGAGACCGTAAAAGATATTTGGGTTGGGCGGTTCATAGCCGGCGTTGCCCCTTGGGGCCGTATGGACGGTGGGTGGCGCGCGGCGGTGCGGCGGGCGGGGTGGCCAGGTGGCCGCTGGCTCGCAAGCTCTCGGCAAGCGCGCGACGGACGTATCCGGCTCGGGAGCTCAGGGTCTCGCCGCAAACCGTGTCGAGGGCAGCGCCGAGATCGGGGTCGAGGATCACGCCGACGACAACGGCGCCGGCCTCCCCGTTGGGGTTCATGATGGTCATTGTGCTTCTGGTTCAGGCACGGCGAGGCGAGCGAGCGCGGGGCGTCGCTAGTGGCCGGCTGTGGGTCAGGTGATGGTCGAGGCGCCCGTGGTTTGGGCATGGAAAAGCCCGCTCTGGGTGAGCCACGGTGGCCAGCTACAGAATGGGCAAGATAGGAATATTATGCCTCATCGAATTGGTTTTGTCAAGCTGACCCTCACGGACCCTCAAAATCCGTAAGAAAACAGACCTATTCACAGACATCCGGCCATGGTGAGGATCGGCTGCCATTGTGCCGGCAACGCCGGACCCACGTAGGGACCAGCATCAACCCAGCTGACGACGTGCTCGTGACGTCCGGTTCCTCGCTTCGCTCGAGCAACAACAATGCTTGGTCCTACGCGGCGAGCCTGTTCATCCGCTGTGCCCGGCGCGCTTCGTCCTGGAGCAAGTTCCGGAGAACAACCTTGTAGTACGGCGTCGTCGTCCTCCTCATCGCCCGGTCGATCGTGTCGAGGTGGTCAGGGAGGCGTTGCCGGAGCGCGGGGTGCATGAACAGGATGTGGTCGATCTTCTCTGGCGGCAGGTCGAGGACTCGGCCGCGATAGCCAACCTCGGTGACGGGCGGCGGGTTGTCATTCGCTGGCGCAACGTCCTGCGGTTCCTCCTGGCCGGATGTGGGCTGCAAGGACGGTAGAGGATCCGATGGCCGCAAATCAGTCCAGGAGGGGACAACGGAAACGGTGGCCGCAAATGAGTCCAGCACAGGGATTTCCGCCTCTACCAGGGGCGCCAGACGCTCGGCCTTGCGGTTCGCAAACCATGTGCTCCGGCTGACGCCTGCAGCCTTCCAGGGCTCTTTCGCCTGGAGCGACTCCGATCGGGGCGTGTGTCCGGCGGCGGCGTGCCTGGCTGCGTCGGCCAGTCGGCGCTTGGCCTTCCGATCGGCGGCCCGAATTTTGTCTGTCCTCGAGGCGGCCGGGATGCAGCACAGGCCGAAGCGCAACGGCTCGTAGTCGGCGACGGCGAGCAACTTCGACAGCTGGTCGGTGGTGAGGTTCGGGCACTCACGGTTCGCCACCTTCGTCCAGCGATCCCGGATGAACTCTTCGTCGTGCTCCTCGAGAAGGATGGGCGTCCAGTCCTTCACCCAGGACACAGCGTACCGCCAGGTTCTCGCGCGGGGCATCAACTCCGGGATGGCGGCCATCATGTAGCGTTCGGCGTCGGCGGTGCGGCAGGGGCCATCGTATCGGCCGGAGATCAGCTTGTGGATGTCTGAGAGCCGGAGCGATGGCTTTTGGTGATTTGAGGGTTTCGTGCTATTGTCCAAGGTGTTGGCTTCGAGGTTTGTGGGACGGTTTCAGACGTTCCCTGAGGTTGATCTAAGTTGTTGTTGCCGGAAACCCCGTTCCGTGACCTTTGTTGGTCGTGGGCGGGGTTTTTGCGTTGGAGATAATCACCCCATTTAATTTTTGGGTTAAGCCTCTGGAAAATAACGGAAAGTTGCCATTTCTGTCCGCTTTTCCCTATTTCCAGCCCCCTTTTATGGGTCGCACAACGTTACTTGCTTGACCCACAAGGTACTTAGGCGAGCACCAGGCCCGCCCTCGTCATCACGAATATTCGGGCTCGAGATCATGAGCCCGGTTGCCCCAGGCTTCCGTCACGTGCCGCTGGATCTGGCTGGCCATTTCGGTGGGGCTTTGGTTTCCGGCATGAATCACGATGCTGACCCCAGGCGCATTGCTGCCCCCATTGCCGCCAGGACCGGCCTTGTTCGGCTTGGGGCCGGACTTGCCATCCTCGAGCTCATGCGCCCCGCCGATGCCCTTTGGCCTCGCTGGCGGTAGCGGCACCTTCGAGGCCAAGTCTGCCGCCGACGGCGGTGTTGGCGCGCTAGGTGCGGGCTGGCCCGCGAGCTCGCCGGCCTTCCGCCAGCCGGTCGAGGTCATGCCGTCGCCGATGTCCGTCTTCGGGATGGCCAGTGACTTCGCGGCCCTCTGCGCCTCTGGGCTCATCCCGGTCGGAACAGGAGCGCCCGCCAAGAGCCGCTTCGGATCGAACAGATTGCCCTTCGGATCGCGAGCTTCCAAGTGCAGGTGCGGCCCGGTGCTGCGCGGGTCGTGCGCCCGAAGGCGACCGATGGCTTGGCCGGAAGCAACCTTGGCGCCCGCCTCGATGCCGGCTTGGATGTGCCGGTACGTGGTCGAGCTTCCATCATCGTGCGCCAGCTTCACGTCGCCAGATCGATCGATGCTGGCAATGCCGTCGCGCATCGCTTGTACCACAGTTCCGGCTGGCGCGGCGAGATCGACGCCCGCGTGAAACTTCGACTGGCCCGTGATCGGGTGCCGCCTCATTCCGAAGTCGGACGAGAAGCGGCCCTTGCCGTCGAGGGGATGGACGCCGCCGACAACAGGACCGGCCTGGCCCCCAGGGGCATCACCGCCCTGTCCCCGCAAGCGGTTCAAGAACGGCAACCTGATCTGGTGCGCGAGGTCGTGCTTCTGGGGGTTCTCGAACTTCGCGATCCCGGCGCGGAGGGTGCCTTCATCGGTCTTCGCCGCCATCATCGCATCGTAGGCGGCACGGTGCGAGCCCAGCATTTCCTGACGTAGGAACGCTTGCTGGACTTCGATGTCCTGCCACGGCTTCCCCATCTTCTGAGCGAGCGCCTGGAGCTTGCCGAACCGGCCTGCCCCCACGTTCCACTGGGCGGTACCGAACGACTGGGGGACGCCGTTCTTGTGGTCGCCAGCGGCCTTCGGGTCGAGGTTGCCGCCCGACTCGCCCTGCATCATCGCAATAGTTGCCTGGGCCTTGCCCGGTGGCATCCCGAGCCCGCCGGCATCTACGGGCTTCTCGAGGAAAGCTTGCCACGATGCGACCCGCGCCTTGCCCTCCGCCGTCGTGGCGCCGCGAGACCGCCGACCATCGTTCGTGTTGACGTTCGAGTCATAGTCGACGTTGCCGCCGGAGCCGCGCCCGTACCATCCCGGCACCTGTCGGCCGCCACCGCTGCCGCTGCTGCTGGTCGAGGAGGAGAAGCCGGCGGTGACGTCCCCGGCACTCCCGAACGCCGTCGAGGGCGCCGTCGAGGGCGTCGTGAGCGACGACGACAAGCCCTTGCTCCCGAAGGTCGCGAGGGTGCGGTTCAAACGCTCTACGCCGTCCCCGAGGTCATCGATCACGCGGAAGGTCGCCGGAACCAGGAGGCCGCGCCATGCATCATCCGATGTGGTCTTCTCGGCCGTCGCGGGCCTGCCGGCGACCGGAGCCTCGACAACCAGGCGGCCCATGATCCGCTCGAGGAAGGACTCCCCGATCACGCGGCCGGCGCTGGCGAGCGACACCACGTCGAGGGCGACGCGGCCATGTTGATCTGCCGGACGATCGTCCCCATCCACCTGCATAGAGGCCGGCTGGATCAAGGATCGCAACGCGGCTGGATCGATGCCGTAGGACTGCTTTTCGACGGTCGCCTTGGCCGGGGGATCGCGCCAGGTCGTGGCCGGAGCCGGCGGCGTTCCACGGAACCAGTCGAGCGCCTTGTCGATCACGCCCCTGTCGGCGCCGATCTCAGGCTTCTGGGTCGAGGGTGCCTTCGCCGGGTCGGGGGCAAAGTTGGGGTCGAGGAAGCGGAGGACGCCGTTCACCAGGCCGCCCTGCTTCCACTCAGCGAGCGCATCGCGGATGCCCTGGACCATGGAGGCGAAGAGCCCCTTGGTCGCCTCGAGCATGAGAGTCGCGATCTCACCGCGCCGGGTGCCGAGCTCCGCGACGATGGCGAGGCCCAGGCCGCCGACGAGACCGCTGACGAGGCGGCCGGCGATGAGGCCGAGGCCGCCCACCGTGCGCCCCGCCGTGTTGCCGAGGATGCTCGCCACCTTGAAGGCGGAGAACGTGGCGGCGGCGGCCGTGCCGATCGCCAAGATGGCGCTGGCGAGACCGCCTAGGACCGTGAGGACTGGCGAGAGGATCAACAGGGCTGCGGACAAGGCCAAGATCCTGGCCGTCCACCTGCCGACCGTCTCGGGCGAGGTGTCGCCGGCCGTGAAGACGGAGAAGAGGCCCTTGATGACGCTGCCCGCATCCTTCAAGCCGGCCCCAAAGCCTCGAGCGGCATCGCCCCAGGCCTTGATGGACCCAGCGCTGCCCTCGCCTGGTTTGCCGAAGACGCCCTCGAGGAGCGCGGGGAGGTTGCGGAAGCCCAGGCCTTCGATGAGTCCCTTAAGGCCAGCCTGGAAACGTGCGGCGAGACCGCCGTTTCGCAGTTGAGCGGACCACCCGAGGAAGTAATCGCCGGCTTGGCGAGCCATTGGCGAGATGACTTTCCCGAATTCACCCAAGACATTGAGAAATGATGCGCGAAATTGTTTGAAGACAAAGCTCAGTTTTGTTCGGTGAAGTTCCCAAACCTTTCCAATAGCGTCGAACTGCTTTGCTTCTTTGGAAAGCTTAACTGCTTCCTTATATGTTTCCGCACCTTTAACTATTCTTCCGCCCTCGCCAAGAAATTCTTTTTGGAAGAAGTAATTGAGCGCCTTGTCCTGTTGTTTTGGGTTTCTGATCTTGTTGAAGCGATCGAAGAAGTCTGGAAGGAAGGCGTCAGGGTCCGCTCTCCTCTTCATTTCCATGCTCTCAGCCGTTCCGTACCCAAGGGCGCGGACGAAATCTCGAGCGGCGTCGCCTTCATCACCGCGCTTTTTGGCGATGCGGGGCGTCTGCATGAGCCTGCTGGCGACATGATCCATGAGCCGGCCGCTGGTGCCGGCCTGGTTGCCGAGCGACGTGGAGGCCGAGCCAAACGCCAACCCGCTCTCCTGGCTCATTCCCAGAACTTGGGCGCCACCTGCGCCGCGCTGTAGGTACGAGAGGAGCTTTTCGGGCGTCGTGCTCTGATTTGCGGCAAGATGTTGGATAGTATTTGCGACGGACTTGAGCTTGCCGGCGTCGAACTTGTCGCCTTTGCTAGTCAAGATCGAGTTGACCGTTCCGAGAATGTCTGAGACTTGCTCGAAGGGGACTTCCCATGCGGCCGAGGTTTGCGTCGTCAATTCTGCGACGGCCTTCGCACCAGCGGCGGGGATGCCGAGCTTCACGGAGTCCGTCCAGGCGGTGAGGAGCTTCGCACTCTCCACACCCAGGGTCTCGGCGAGCGGCGCGGCCCAGTTGTCCCGGAGGTCGCGGGCGGCTTCCTTGGACAAGCCACCGTAGCTCTGAGCGTTGATCTCGGCGGCATCGACGGCGCTCTCGGCCGTCAGGATCTTCCTGGTCGCGGCGGTGGCAGCTGCGGAGCCGGCGAGGGCGGCCACACCCACGGGCCTGGTGGTGTCACGGACGGCATCGCGCCCATGCTGCCAGGCATCGCGGCCTCGTCCGATCGTCTCTTTGCGAGCCCGCTCTCGGTCGGTGCGTTCCTGACGGTCCATCCGGTTGCGCAGCTGGAAGCGCCACCGATCGCCAGCGATCTGCCGGCGGAGGGTCGAAGCGGCGTCACGTTCGGCGGCGTCGGCGGCGCGCCTGTTGGCCCGATCGATGGCTCCGATCTCGGCGAGACGCTGACGGGTCGCTTTGGCAGCGGCGGCCTGGCGCTCGCGAAAAGCGCGGATTGCCGCGGACTCGAACTGGCGCCTCTGGCGGTCCTCCGCAGCGGCCTGGGTGGTGCGCTGGCGAGCGAGACGGGCTTCGGCGGTGAAGCGGGTCTTGAGGGCGTCGGCGGCCTTCGGGTCGAGCCGGAAGGGGTTGGCGGCCTTCGGGGCGATGTTGGCCTTGGTGGCGGCCTGGAGGCCGGGGACGTTGATCTTGGCCAGCGCGGCGACCGATTTGGCCAGGGCGTCCACCCTGTTCTGTAGACCGGTGACAACGGCGGACGCGCGGTCCTCCGCCTTCAAGGTCAATTTGACATCAGTTTCGATAGACATAGTTTTTCTTTCCGCCGATCTTTGCCGGCGTTGGGGTGAGAGTTGTCGAAAAAGGTACCCGAAATAATTTCAGGTACCTGATTGGATGAGGTGGCCGATTAAATATTCCTTTTGGAGGTCGCGTAAATGTAGGCCCCACCGTTAGCCGGGGGGTATGTTCGGATAAAAAAACCGACTACTGTAGTATGACTTCGTGATCGAATGCGAAGCTTGCGCAGGGGGCGGATGGTGTTCGGGAAAGAGTATGCAAGCCGGCCCGGTCACCTAGCCGAGATGGTCGAGACGTTCGCGCTGATGATCTCAGGCGTGGCCCAGCGGGCTGAGGCTGAGCAGGTGCCGGCCGTGGCTCTGACGGCGCGGGATGCTCAAGTTGCCCTTGAAGCTCTACTCGACGTGTTGGCTGGTCCAGCCCACAAAAAGCTGACGAAGACTGACTAGCGATCGAACCTGCGCATCGATCTACTGTCTCGCTCTGCGTTCTGACGGGCGCTGTCGGCGCGGCGGGCCTGGTCGCGCTGGATCGACTCCATCCGGCGGAGGCTGTCCGCCTGGTCGCGTTGTGCCCTGGCCATGTCCGAGACCGCGTTCATCGCCCTAACCTGGTCCGCGTCCTGCGCCCGTGCGTCAGGCGGCGAGGCGACCGTGAGGAGGAAGGCCACCAGGGCGACGGCGAAGCGGGACATGAGAGCTCCAGGGGCGCGGGGTGTGGCGCAGGAAGGGGCGAGACCGCGAGAGGGTTCCCACGGTCGGCGGGTAGGGTGTGGCAGCGAAGGCCGCGAGAATGCGGCGCCGGTCGAGGGGGGCGAGACGCTCGAGCTCGTCAGCGGCGGGCTCCAGGGCGGCCGGGTCGGTCTCGGCCTGTAGCAACAGGGCGTTCATCGCGGCGGCGCGGGGGCCGGCGAGGAGTCGCGCGATGGCGCGGAGGGATCGAAGGCGGGCTCGTTGTTCGGCCTGGTCGAGGCCCGGCGCCCACGGCCCGAATTGTCTGGAAGGATGCATTTCATCGTGAGGGTTGAGGCCGGCGAAAATCTCGCATGAGGCCGAGGAAAGGGCTTGCGTAACAACTCCAAACGCTCGTATGAAGTTGTTACAGACGGAGTTGAGACCATGACCGCGACCCCCCGCCCCCTCGTTTCCTACCTCCGCGTTTCGACGGATCGTCAGGGCAAGAGCGGGTTGGGACTCGAGGCGCAGCGCAAGGCCATCGCGGCTTTCGCCGAGGCCGGTGGGTTCGTGGTCGTTGCCGAGCATGTCGAGGTCGAGACCGGCAAGGGCGCCGATGCCCTGGAGCGTCGCCCCCAGCTTGCCGCCGCCCTCAATGTCGCCCGCAAGGCCAAGTGCCCGGTGGTGGTGGCCAAGCTGGATCGCCTGTCGCGCGACGTGGCGTTCATTGCCGGCCTCATGGCGCAGCGGGTGCCCTTCCTGGTCGCCGAGCTCGGCGAGGGCGTGGACCCGTTCGTCCTGCACCTGTACGCGGCGCTCGCCGAGAAAGAGCGCGCCATGATCTCCGCCCGCACCAAGGCGGCGCTCGCCGGCAAGGTCGGGACCGGCGTCCTCGGGAACAAGACGAACCTGGCGGAGGCCTCGGCCAAGGGTGCCAAGGTCCAGCGGGTCGAGGCCGACTCCTTCGCGGCCAACGTCCTGCCGCTCATCACCAACATCCGCGCTGCCGGCGCTACCTCGCTCCGCGCCATCGCGGCGGAGCTCAACGCCCGCAAGGTCGAGACCGCACGCGGCGGCGAGTGGACGGCGGTCCAGGTGGATCGCATCCTCAAGAGGGCGGCGTGATCCGCGAGGACGAGTGACAGTATGGAAAGGTCGGGCTTTCAGCGGACAGTCGCGACTGATGTTCCGGAGGGGGGCCGCGCCGCGCAACGGTTCCAGCGGAACACAACGGGAACATCCGGCTGTATTCCCTGTGGAGGAGGATCCGGTTTTCGGTCGACGCGGCCGGACGGCTCCTACACACTTCCAGCTCGGTCATCCCGCTTCGGGAAGGGCCGTGACTTGGAAAGGAGCTCGATAAGATGGCGACGATCCCTCTGGCCTACAGCCTCATCGCTGTAGGGCACGCGGTTGGGATCATCGGCTACATCATCCTGATCCACACTCACTAGTGGACAGGGCGAATCCGAGGGGACGCGGCCAATCTTGGCAGAGCGAACCGCGCCCTCCCCGGTGCCGAAGGTGAACCGCCCTCGGAGGCAGGGCCGCAAGGCCTTGCCTTCGGGGTATTCTGCCCACGATTGGCCAGTGCGTTCAATGCAGCCGGTAACCCAACCGGCCTAGAATGGCAGGGTTATCCAAAGTCGACGCGAACGAACTCATCGCCTGGCCGCCTTAACACGACAATATGTCGCACATTGGCGATCCGGCTTTTGTTCCTAATTTGTTCTCGTATTCTAGAGGGATGCGCTTCCCTCAAACCATCGCCGACTTTCCGTACATCGTTCTCGAGCTTCGGTGCAGCCTGTGCCCCTGGCGCCGGGGACGCTATCGGCTGGCCCGTCTCGCGGAGCGGTTCGGCGCCGATGCCAACCTGGACATGGTGCGCAGAGAGCTCGCGAAGCCCTGCCCTCGCCTGGCGCATCGGGGATCGGGAATGCTGCCGGGGTGCCGGGTCGAGCTCTGGGACTTCAACCGTCACCCGTACCGGCCGGCGGATGCGCCGACCGATGCAGACCCATGACACGGCCCGTTGGCCCTAGAGGCGCTCTGCAAGGAAAGTCTCGGTGTAGGCGATCAAGCCGGCCACATCCTTGTCGGTGAACTCGTCAGGCTTCCCATGGGCGGCGCTGTTTCTGACGCCAGCCTGAGCCGTGATCTGCTTCTGGACGAGCGAGTTGTAGATCCCAGCCTTCGCTAGGTCGGCGTTCATTCGATCGAGCTTTCCCGTCGGGATGCCGTTGTCGGTGCAAAGTTGCCTAATCGCGGTCTCAAGGACCACTCCGGCAATTACGGCCGCCGCTGTCGCATAGCCATTAGATAGAAGCTCGCTGGCCTGCTCGAGCTCATCCCCAAACACATCTGCCTGCACAAGATTGCGAAAGTGGTTAAGGTAGCCGCCCTCATAGTCTTCTTTTGCTGCAGTGAATACTGATCTCAACTTAACAAATCTGGGATGGTTGCCACCCCACGCACTACTTTCCTCGCTTTTGACAAACTGTTGGTAGTGCTCAGAGTCTTTCTTGCAAACCGTTGACAACAGATGCCTTACCTTGACCCTCCAGTTAAGCAGAAGATCGTCATCTACTTTGACGCCAGAGTTCATTTGTGTCGCATACGGTTGTTTTGTGGCTTCAATGTCAGATGCCTGTTTGTCGAGTTCGTCAAATCGCTTGGAGAATATCGATGTACTCGGCACGTTGACTGCCTCCGATGGCAACAAACTCGGCTCTTAGTATCGTCATCCCACGAACTGCAACCTGCAGCAACGATCGGTTCGCGTACCCTACGGTCGTCCCAATGGAGATGTGTTTGAGTGTCTGCGGGTTTGCGTGGACATGTGGGGCTCTGGTCATCCCTGATCGACTGAGGCACACTGCGGGGTGACGCAACCGCGTGTGTGCGGGTTTGCGTGGCTAAGTGGGGGTGTCCGTGAACGTCCTGGTCTTCGCCAGCCAGAAAGGTGGGTCCGGCAAGTCCACCATGGCGGCATCCGTGGCCGTGGCCGCCGTCGAGGCCGGCGAGTCGGTGGTCGCCGTCGATATGGACCCGCAAGGCACGCTCGCCGAGTGGGGACGCCTACGCGAGGCCGGGGACATCGTGTTCCGGTCGGTCGAGGCGGCGAAGCTCACGGCCTGGATCGAGGACGTGCGATCGAGGGGGAAGACGAGCCTCCTGGTCATCGACACGCCCGGCACGTTCGGCCCGGCGGTCAACAGGGCCATGCGTGAGGCCAGCTTGTGCCTGGTGCCGGTGCGCCCTTCCGCGCCCGATCTGAAAGCCGCTGCGCCGACCGTGGAGGCGATCCAGACGCTCG
>NZ_AQVT01000003.1:0-17100 GCF_000376345.1 Methylobacterium sp. 88A | reverse complement strand
CCTAGCCCTGAGCGGCCCTGATGGTGGGTCGAGACCCTGTAATAGGCAATGAACTTGTCGCGACCCATGGCGGCCTCACCGCGGCTTCACAAGATCTGCAACGGTCTTGGCTGACCGTAGTCGGGCTATCGAGGTATATCGGGGTCCCTGCATGGCCCCTTGCGTCGCATCACCGAAGGGAATTGGGCCGATTGGTTGAGCTGGCTCGGAGAAGCGCAGCATGTATTTGCCGCTCTCCCCGTAAGGCTCGATTGCTGCCACCGGAGCGACGTGGGTCACAGCCGAGATCGGCTGCGTCTGGTAGGCCGCGATGTATTTGATCCTGGGCAGCATCCCGCGCGCAATTCGTATGGCGCGCCAGGCATTCTCCCCAAGGAAGACTTCCTCGAAGCCTTCCTTCTGAGCAGGCACCACGACGGTATCGACATCGTCGGTCTCGCTACCAGCTGGTGCGCTTGGTGGAGCGACGATGGCCGACGTTTCGGGTGACCGTGCCATAGGCGTGGCAACTGCCTTCGGTCGTTCGAAGGCGCGTAGACCCGCAAGCGGAAGGATCTGTAGGACCTCTTTCAGGAAGCCCTGAGTGTCCGCCTTTTCGGCCTCAGACAAAGCCGGCTCCTGGGGAGTGTTGCCGTTATCGAGATGACTGCGCTTGGCGCTCTGGGCACGGTTGATAAGCGCATACTCGAGCCAGGTGATGTGAGCTCGGTTCAGGCCGCCATTCGCGGCATTCGAGACGAACGTGATCGCCCACTCCCAAAAGTCCTTTTTCTGAGCATGCTCGTCGATCCTGTTCCGAATGCCATCCCCCTGCCCGATGTAGAGGGTCGGCAGGTCGTCGTCAGTCGTATGCCCCACCAGGATGTAGACGCCCGTCTTCCCGAACTCGGCTCTTGTCCGCACCCGAAACCAGTGCTCGCGCGGGAACGCGATACCGAGACCGGTCCAGTTCAAGCGGTCGATGATACGCACGCCTTCCGGATCACCATCGGGAACGAAAACGCGGATGGTAAAAGGGTCGGCCATGTGTCGCATTCTCTTGAACGAACGTTCAACAGAATGATACGGAACGCTTGGGCTTCGTCAAGAAGCGCAACCGTCGCCATCTTCAAATTTGATTTACAAACTATTTTATAAAAATAACTTTACAAACTAAATTCACAAACTATCTTCTTCAACATGAGCTGCACCCGGTGGCTCTGAACCGAAAGCGCCCCATGGTCCCCCTCGCCAAGCCAACTGCTGAAACCTCGCAGACCATGATGGATTACCCCCCACCCACCTGGCTGAAGCACACTCCTATTTTTATGGTGCCCTACGCCCCGTTCGATGGGCCCTATAGCGCCGACACCGACGCTAAATACCTCTCCATTGGTCAAGCTCAATGGAGATACCCTAATGATCCTGATGCCTTATCTGCAAAGGTCTGGCGCAATCCAGATAATAAGTGGAGTCGAATGAGCGAGGAACTTCCGCTACACAGGCTTGTCGATCTCTGCACTCTTCTTGTAAAAACATTCTATCAAACTCATGCGACTAATGCTTTGAAGCCTACTGCTATCATCGCTGCGGATACATTTGAAAACCAGAAGGAGCAGATTGAGCTTCGGCGAATGGCAGATGTGCCTCTAGGCTTCGGTCAAGAAAGCGAGCGAGTGAAAAGCCGCTTGAGGAAGCTTCGAGACGAGCTACAAGCCGCTGACCTGGAATAAAGATCTTCACCTGCCAGCAGTTGCCTAATTGGTGACTGCTGGTGATCTGCGCGCAGATCATCGTGTGGTAAAGCATTCAAGACATAATTATTATCTAATAAAAAAATTAGGTGATAAATTATGCAGTCTGTTAAGAATCAATTGGTGGAATAAAAAATGAAAAATGTCATTTATACAGTAGTATTTTTATTGTATGTGACGCAAGCTAATGCAGATTGGCAGTATACCCGCTGGGGTATGACGGTGGATGAGGTGAATGAAGCTTCAGGGAAAAGCTTAACAACATATAGAGACGATAGTGAAGCTAAATCTAATAATCAAAGCCTTCTTATAGGTGGATATAAATCTGATGATATTCACTTTAATGCGTATTTTAGGTTTGGAAAGACATCAAAATTATTAGAAACAATTATATTAAAGGCTGCCCCAAAACTATGTGGCAGAGTAGAAAGTCGTCTTATACAGACTTATGGTAAGCCATTTAAGACTGATAATATTGATAAAGTTCTTGTTTCTCATCAATGGTTCGATAGAGTAAACAATAACAAAGTCGATTTTATTGCACATACAGGTCGATGTGATGTAAGTTATGAGCCGCTACCTATGCCTGGTGCTAAGGGTGGTCTTTGATAACAAAATGACTTTACCTTGTCGCTCAGTCTGAGCGGGAGCGACAAGGGAAGAACCCGGCTTCAGGTAGAGAAAGCTGCGATCACCGGTCGCGACCTCGGTCACATGGTCGATTACATCCATGAGCTCACCGAGGCTCCGGGGAGCTACGGCAGGCAGGCAGACGCTGCGTGCTGCTGTCCGTCCCGCAATGAGCTGGGCTTCAGTCAGTGCGTCGAAATCCGGGCGTCCCCGTCGCTTAGTGCTCATCGGGCTGAAACTCGTGAAGGTGGACGGAAGCGTTCTGCCTCGGACTGCCAAGCGTCCCGCTGCTCGACGAGCTCAGCAAGCTGTGCTCGCAAAGCCAATATCTCGGCGTGAAGCTCTCCCCCATCGACTGCGAGCTCGATGCACTCGTCCTGGAGATGAGCTAGTTGGAGACGCAGCTCACTGTTCTCGATCGCGAGAGCGAGCAGCTCAGCCTCGTAGGGCGTGGTGTTCGTCATCATCGTCCATAGGAAGAGTCATAAGGGCTACCTTCGGCACCAGAGGTCCGAACAAGGCAGCAAGCACGTCCTCGAGCGTAGCTAGCTGACGGAACTGCTTGCCGGGCACCTCTCGATGGTTTTGCCGGATTGGCCGGACACCCTCCTTGTTTCGGGTCGGACGTCGCGGATTTGCGTAACCGTCGAGCTGCGGCAAGGGCTCACCTGGCTCTCCTCCGAACCAGAAAAAGGGGCCCATCTCCAGGTCCGCCTGCACCTTGATCCAAATCACGCACCCGCTCGGCTTCTCGGCGAGTGAGGCTGCAATCGAAACTGAACCAGGCTTGGCCGCTGATCCGGTCTTGAACTGGATGTGTCGAACAATGCGCCCGCGAGCGAGAACCAGATCATAGCCGTGGGCATCGAACTCGGAGCGTAGGACTTCGACGTCGTAGATCCCGAGACGCCAGAGCGACCGCAGTGTGTCGCCGACGAACACGTGCTCGACGATCCGCTCGCGGAGCGTCGAATGGTGGAAGTGAGCTGTCGCATCCATCATCTTGTGCGCCCTCACCCAACCAGCCGGCGCCACCAGGATCGTGCGTGCATCACTGCGAGGTTTCCCTCTGCCGCATCAAGCTGGGCCTGCAACTCGCACTCACGCACCTTGGCATCCTCGACGGTTCTGCCGGCCAGATCCGTCTCAGCTGCCATCCGCTCACGTAAATCCATCAGCTCAGTCAGGTGCTGCTCCTGAAGAGCAGCAAGACGCTCCTCGATGGCCTTCAGTTCGGTCTGAGCGATTGCAGTGTCCCGTTGGGCCTCGGCTCGCATGCGCTCAGCCTCGATCAGCCGGTCGGTCATCGCTTGCGACTGTAATGTGAGTTGAGAAACCACGGCAACCAACGCCTCTAAGTCGTTGGTATCTTTGCGTTGGGTCTCGTGTTGGGGTGGGAGCGTGGGCTCCCTATCCGCTGGATTGTTGGGAGGAGAGCGTTGGGGTTTGATGGGACCCACACGGAGCTCTTCAGCGGGCATCTCGACCCGGACGATATCTTGAGGGTGGTTGCCCGGGATGAGACGCCAATCACCCTTCGCGGCACGACGCTTCGCCTTGATACGTGCACCCTCGATGCCGATCCCGAAGCGCTCGGCAATCTCACGATATGTGACTTGAACGAGCTCCACCGCAGCCATCCCAACGTCCTCGATCTGATCGGAGGCCAACGTTGGTAGGTGAGGGGTAGCCCACGCAGGGAGGAGCCTGTTGGCACCGCTGTCGTGAAGGGAGCCCCTCAACAGATGCGTGCCCCTCCTGACGTTGGGGGGTGTTTGGTTGACGAAACGTTAACGAAAACTTCGTCGACGGAGGCGGAAGAGCTTCAATCGAGTTGTCGCTTTGCGCAGCAGTTTCACATCGTGTGTCGAGGGAGAGGAGCTTGAAGCCGTCTTCCGACGTGTCGCTCGGACGAGGCAAAACTGCCTCAGGCCGCCATAAGACTTTTGCTTGACGTGAGGGTAGCGTGCCTGAGGTTGACCGACTCGACGGCAACCTTCACGGTTAACAATTCGGCGCAGGTGCGCCCGGAGATCACTGCAACGAGCCGCTGACGCCCAAAACGAGAGAAGCCCCCTAACCCGCTTGCCGGCGGATCGGAGGGCTTCTGAAATCGGTGTGGTTTTGAAGGAACCTAAGCAGTCCTCAAAATCTCACGCACGGCCCCGGCCGTCAAGGGAGAAGGTGACTTCTCTCGACGAGATCGTTTGTCCTGACGCGGCCCCATGATGGGGCGAGACGTGTTTGTGAACCAGATCGAGGCTGCGATTGCGGTGGCCTCTTCGACGGCGCTTGTCGAACTCAACCGGGCCATATGGTCCGGCCTGTCCTCTGGCGCCTTAAGCGAGGACGACGCGCAACGCCTGGCCGAGGCCATCCACGCGCGCCAGGTGGTCGCCAAGACCCTACGGGAACCCGTAGGTGGTGCGGGCCGCGGGCCGACGCTCTTCTCTCCTCGTCGCACCCAACGTCCGCCAGAGCGCTCCGTCGCGATCGAGCGGCGCCGGTCTCTGGCCGCGACGGGTGTCATGCCGCCCGCGCTGGCCGCGCGCTTCACCACGTCCGAGCTTGCGGTTCTCAAGATCGTCGCCGACGAGGTGCACACCCGCGGTTCGTGCCGGCTGTTCCTCGACGCCATCGCGGCCCGCGCCGGCACCTCGCGCAGCACGGCTAAGAACGCCCTGCGCCAGGCCCGGACCCTCGGCCTCATCGAGATCACCGAGCGCCGGCAGCACGGTGCCAAGAGCCTGTCGAACGTCGTCACGATCGTCGACCGCGAGTGGTCCGCTTGGATGAAGCGCGGACCAGGCATAGGGGGCAAAAAATTCGCCCCGACCGATACAAGTAGTTTTCGAGAAGGGAAGAAGGCGGGTTCGTGGTGTCAGAATCTCAACGGGCGCGAGCCGGTCGAGAGATTCGCACAACGATCCGTGAGGGCTGGAGCCATGTTCTAGGGGTATGCAGCCGTTTGGCAGAACGGACGCTTAGTCGTCTACCTTGAACGCCTTCAGGAGCACCGCTTCGTCGTCGACTTCTGGCGCGAGTCGTAGCTCGTGGCGCGTCTTGGCGATGACGTGCGCCTTGTAAAAGGCCACAGCCCGCTCGACGGCCTCGCCCTGCATCTTGAGGCGCAGGCCGACCTTGAGCGCTTCCACATCCGCGATCGTCTCAGCTCTGAGGCGTGTGCCGAACACAGTCCGGATTTCAGGCGCGGGTGGTCGACCCTTGCCGCGCTTCACTGATGCCTCGACCGGCGCCGGATCGAACGTCTCTGGCATGACTGCCAGGTCGACAACCAACTCGGCTGATGGCGGCTTCGGAACCGCTGACTTCGACTGAAACTTCGCCATGCTTACATCCGTTATTTTCCGCTAATTTCTACTTACAGGTTTGCTCGGTCAATGATGCTTTGGACCAACGCGTCTGCTCGCTCGGACAACCCCTTGAACCGGACCTCTGTCACAGCTTGGCCTTCGTTCTGCGCCTGGCGATATGCCGGCCGTTCGAGGAGGGCACCCGGCAGAACGTCGAAGCCTGCTTCGGCCATGTAGCCGCGAGCGAACGTCTCCTCGGCTTCTGTCCCGACTCGGACCAGAGCAATCGCGAGCTTGGATCGAGGGACGCCGGCCCTGACTAGGGAGTTGAAGACGATCGTCGCCGGTTCAAGATCGTCCACTGACGTGCTGGACGGCTGCACGACAAGGGCTGACCCCTTCGCGATCTCAAGCGTCCCAGCCGAGGCCCGTGCTGGTCCGTCAACAATGAGCAGGTCGACATATGCAGCTGCCTTGAAGGCGTCAGCTGCCGTTCTGAAGGGCTCGACGGGCACGACAGGTTCAAGACCTGCTGCCATTCGCCGTCGTGCCCAGTTCGTCGAGGTGCCTTGCTCAACATCAAGATCGGCGATCTTCACAGCGAGCCCGCTTGCTGCGGCCTCCCGCGCTAGCGCTCGTGCGAGTGTCGACTTTCCGACCCCACCCTTCTGCGAGATGAAGCCTATCACCGTCATCTACGTTAGCCCTTATCAACCGCTGATAATTTCTGCTTACAGAAAATCATGCAAAGGCGATAGCACTTGCGCATCGCAGCCACTTTATGGAGTGCACATTGCTAAAGGGCGGGACCTGTGTATATCTAAAAGGGGTCATTTAGATATGAGTAAAGACAGACACCCCTATGAACGACCAGGGACCTACGAGGAAGAAGCTCAAGCCGGCGATCGCATACGTTCGTGTATCGACCGAGAGGCAGGGACGGAGCGGGCACGGGCAGGAACTCCAGATGGTGGCGATCCGGGAGTTCGCCCGGCATGAGGGCTACGAGATTGTCAGAACGTTTAGCGATGTAGAGACCGGAATGAAGGAGGCGAGCATCCGAAACCGACCAGGCGTGCTGGACGCGATCAAGCTCTCTCGTGAAGAGGGAGCGACGATCTTGGTGGACGAGTTGGGTCGCTTCAGCAGGGACGTGAGCACCGTGCAAAAGATTGTTGCTCAGGGCCGCTTGAAGGTGATCGGCTGCCGGTCTGGTGAAGGGACCTCATACGCTTCCATCATGAGCATAGCTGCGCGTGCCCAGCGTGAGGGCGAGCAGATCAGCATCAGCACCAAAGCCGCTCTCCAGAAGCTCAAGGACCAAGGGGTGCCGCTCGGAAATCGCACGAACTTGGCTGAGGCTCGCTCTCTCGCTGTCACCGCTACCAAGGCCCGGGTCGACAAGCAGGTGCGTGAGCTGGCTCCGGTGATCGAGGATCTCCGCGACAGCGGATGCACAACCGCGAGAACCATCGCTGAGGGCTTGAACGCGAAGGGCTACCGGACCTCTCGCGGCATCGAGTGGACGGACAGAAACATCCGGCGCCTTCTCACCCAGATCGATGAGCGGAAGCAGGTGTCACAGGGCGAGCGCTACGCCGAGAACGAGCTCTGGGGTCGGTTCTGAGGGGCCTCCTCACCGAGTGGAAGTCCTAGAAGCCGGCGCAGCCCGCGAGAGCTGTGCCTTCTGTGCTCATAGAGAACCGGGCATCATCCTTGGCGCATGACGAGCGTCCAGCGATGGAAATCCGGCGCTTGGTGTCCACCCTTGAACGTCCGGGTGGGGTGGTGAGCAGACCCCGCCTGTTCGCCCAGAAGCGGACGCTCCGCATCCGACCCATTGCAGACGAGCGGTCACTTTGCCGGTAGAACGTCCTGCATGACGGAACACACGAGCATCCATGTGCGGCGCGCCGATCATGTCGGCTTCGCGGTCGGCTCCCTCGACGAGGCACTTCGGTTCTGGATCGATGGCCTCGGCGCACGCCTCGTGCGGACGGGCGAGATGGGGGGCGAGTTCCTCGGTCAGGTAACCGGAGCGCATGGGGCGAAGGTGCGCCTAGCGATCGTTTCGCTGGCGGATCAGACGATCGAACTCCTGGAGTATCAGGGTCCGGACCGACCAAGCGTGCCAGCCAAGCCGTTCGACCCAGGCTTCGCGCATCTGGCCCTTGTGGTCGATGACATCGACGCGCTCCTGGTGCGGATCGCCGCCTACGGCTGGAAGGCGCAAGGCACGCCGCAACCGATTGCGAGCGGTGCGCGGGCTGGAACGCGGGTGATCTACGCCGTTGGCCCTGACGGCGCGACGATCGAGTTCATGCAGCCGCCAGCTAGCGCCAAGGATCATTGATCCCGCCGGGCGGGTGTCCGCTTCCCACCCGGCCCGGACGTGGGGCGTCCTCAACCAAGCTGCTGCAAAGCAGACCTTCCGAGGGTCCGAGAAGGGTCGATACTGGAAGCACCAACCGTCAGATCTCCACCCCTAAGGAGCCCCTCAGAGCACTACTGGTGCCTTTGACGCTGCCTCCGGCCCCTCTGTGCCACTGGAGGGCGTCGGAACTGCATGAGCTTCCATGAGCCTCTCTTTCCCAGTTTCGCGAAAGAGCCCTACCGCGAAGAAGCGAACTTTAGCGGGACATCATGTTCTGGATCGGCGGTGGCGTATCTCATCAGAGGTGACATCTCCTACCGTCGAGGAGCAGCGCTGGATCGCATTAGAGCGTCACTGGCAGCCTTAACGCGTATGTCAGCTGCCTAGGAGCAGGCAGAACTGTTTGCAGCTGTATGAGCTTCTGAGGCCTTCTGCTTCTTGGTTTCGCTCTTTCGCGCTTGAGCGCTTCAGCGACAGACTTGCCACCGAAAGGGCCTCGACCCACCTGCCCTGTCCCATCATGACAGGAGGGAACATGACAGAGCCCAAGAAGCCAGAGATCCACAGCGACCGGACTCACCAGCAGAGCCACGAACTGGATGCCAACATCCAGGGAGGGGATAGCACCCATACTCGCGTGCACGGCGCAGACCTGAAGGTCCCTGATCCAAAGATCGACCATGATGCCAGCGTGGTTGAGAAGGCTCAGGAGAAGCCCGATGATCCAGACGCAGCAGCGAAGGACGGCCTCGCTTAACGTCAGACAAAGCCCTGCCTCGTGCAGGGCTTTTTGCATTTCGCGCTTGGGCGCTTCAGCGATTTCGCGGCAGTGATGCCCGGATGAGCTTCACTGCGGGCGGCACACGTCGAGCCGTCTCCACGTCCATCTTGCTCATGTGACAGGCACCGCGCTCGATGCCGAGTTCCTGGGCAAGGCGCTCGTAGGCGGTCTCCCGGTCCATGAGGCCTTCCTTCCAGAGCAGGTCGAGGGTGGTGTGGGCATTCCGACGAGCGACTATGCGGGCACGCATAGCTCTGTGGCTGGTCTCATCGCGCAAGGGCTTGTTGCCTCTCGACCAGAGTCCGCACGGCAGGCACCGATTCCTGATGCCGTGAATCGTCACCAGCTGGGTCGCCGGCTGACCGCAGTGAGGACAGAGGAGATCGCCGCCGGACATCTGTGGCTGAAGACCCTTGCTGAACGAGGACAGCTTGTCCGAAATTGTCCCACAAGGATCAATGCGAACAATCTGGACGGGACATTCAGGGGACATTTCTCGCAATCAGGATGTCCCGGAATGTCCCCTGAATGTCCCCTCGTTGTCCGCAAAATATGTCCCAAACGGCCAATGCGAACGCGATTTGAGGAAAATGTCCCACCCGACGGGAAGGCGTAGAGTTAGCAGGCCTCGAAATCGTCATGCTGGTCGCGAAATAGCGCATCATGCTGCTCGACGCGTGATCTGCACGCCGCTTCCAGGCCTTTCTCCTTGGGCTCAGATCAGCAAGTCCTTTTCACGCTGCCTATCCAAACAGATCGCCTTGATCCACGTTCGCCACGCCACTTCGCTCTATGGATCCCTCAAGGGCGCCCGCGAGGCTCAGCCTAGTTACATCGAGCGTTTGGCCAGCGCAGATCCGGCCTAGAAGATCCGCCTGAGCGGGCTCAAGGGCTACGAGACGACCAAGGACATGCAGCAGGTCCAGAAGATCACTGGTGTAGCTCGCCAGCCAGCCTTCAGGCTGCACCTGGTCGAGGGGGGATGGAGGCCGGCGATCACCGATGACAGGTCGGCTGCGGTCGCGGCGGCGATAGCTGAACCACTGCGGGACGATCTGCTTCCCGGAGACCTCGTAGGCCCAGACGCGCGGGTCGACGTTGTCGATGTAGCCCTTCCCAACATGGAGACGCCGGTGCTCGGACTCGTAACGCATCTCCTGCGGTAAGGGCTCAGGCGCTGGAGGAATTGCACCAGCGGAAGGGATTGTTGGCCCCTCGCCTATAGGTAGGCGTGGAGCACGAGCTGGACGGCCTGATGCTGGGTCGGCGAAGCGTTCGCCATAGCAGTGCAACCAGATTACCTCACGGCCCAATGTGACCGCTTCGGTGAACAAGACGGGGTCCGCTGTCAGCGGCACTCGGAGGCCTGGACGTGTGAGATCGGCAGCGAAGCGCTGAATGAAGGCTGGGTGGGCAAGGACAGCGGCGATGTAGGCCATCATGTCCTCGGAGCTGACCTCTCGTCGATAGGTCGCAGCCAAATATGTGAGCAATGCCGGCCGAACATTTGATTGCTCAGCCGCTCTATCACCCCAAAGCGGGTATGCTCGGCCGCCAAATGAACCTTTGTAGTGATGAAGATCTGGAATAAAGCCGGTAAAAGTAACCGCTGGTCCGGAAGATGGTGAATGCGCTTCAAATGCTGTTAGGTAGACTTGAGATGTCGAAAATATATCCCACAGAGTAGGATTTGCACGGTTGATGAGGCGGTTGTCAGGGACGATCCACTGCCGGTCGAATGATCGGAAGCCGTAGCGAGTAGGAGTGACACAGGACCCCTGATCCTCGCCGACAGCCATATGTCGGTGCTCATGACCGGTCAGGCCTTTGGCCGACCGCTTGCTGACGGTCTTGTCGCCGTTTTGGTGCGGGTAGAACAACCGATCCTGCTGATCCGATGACCTCTCACGTATCAGCCGTGTCCACCGATCCTCTAGCGAACCGGGATCCGGTGCGATCACCCAGGTGCGGCCAGGCATTACCCCTGAGCCGTCGTAGAGAAACAGCGCTGCGAGCTCTGGGTAGGTTGCCCATGCTCCTGCTGATGCCGAGAGGAAGGGATCGCGCCAGCCACTCGGCGCGTCGACCCATCCTCCATCATCGAGCGAGAGAGACGACAACGCCATGAACTTATCAGCTCGGCGTCCCTCAGGCAGAGCACGAAAGCGCACGTGAGCCGGCGTATTGGGGTCAGTTCCGGCCTTACGAGCGGCCAGGACGATACAGATGGGTTGCTGGACACCCTGGAAGATGCGTGTCGGCACGTCGGGCTGATGGCCCTCGGGTGAGCAATCGATGACCCAGATCTCGCTCGACTGGCGACGAAGGTCGTCGCGCATCTTCTGGAAGCCTGGTCCGTTCAGGAAGCCGGCGACCGTGATGTAACAGATGATGCCGGCCTGATCGGTTTCGACGATCCCGGTCGAGGCATTCAGTCCCGAACCAAACACCTTCCAAGTCGCCCACCGCCAGAAGTAGACGTAGAGGTTCTTGAGGTGCTTGGCATGTGCTGACACGCCCCAGGCTGCTGGTGATGACCACCGGTCGAGAGGTGCCTCACGACCATCCGATCCTTCCTCGATCCAGCCGCCGCGGCCTTTGGCCTTCTCCTTGTAGGGCGGGTTGCCGATAACGACTGTGATCGGCTGTCCGCGCTTCACTTGATTGGCTTCTCGGCGCGATTGACCGATCGGCTGTAGGATCTGAGGCAGACGCTCGTCCTCGACGAAGGGGTTGCCCAGGGTGTCAGTAATGAACAAGCGCAGCTTGGGCGCGACCGACGAACGGGTAAGCGTTTGCATCTCAGCAAGCAGCCGGAGCTGTGCCACTGCAAAGGGGCCGAACTGAAGCTCGAAGCCAACGAGCCGGTCAGCCGA
Organism: Methylobacterium sp. 88A; assembly: GCF_000376345.1. Lineage (NCBI taxonomy): Bacteria > Pseudomonadati > Pseudomonadota > Alphaproteobacteria > Hyphomicrobiales > Methylobacteriaceae > Methylobacterium > Methylobacterium sp. 88A. Next base: position 5,392 of record NZ_AQVT01000003.1, on the reverse strand, counting down.
GGCAGTTATTGCAGAGCCGACAGCGCCTGCTCCGTGATCGTTCTCCACGATGCGCGCGATGCGTCGGAGGACACCAAGGAGGAACGTGCCGGTGCCAACTGCAGGATCTGCGATGATGACATCGGGTGAGGCAAGGCCGAGTGGCCGGTCAAACCGTTCGGGACTCGTGAGCGCCTCATCGACAAGGCGCACCATCGCCTCGACCACTTCCGGCGGGGTGTAGTAGGAGCCAGTGCGCTTGCGCAGGGCGTTGTCGTAGACCTCCAGGAATTCCTCGTAGAAGTAGAGCCAGGCGTCTGGATCCCCACGGCTCACGGTCCCCCACTCGACGACATCGAGGACCCGGGTCAGGGTGGAGAGCGACGTTTGCAGCGCATCCTGGTTTCGATCATCGGCCAGGAGAAGGAGCGCTGTGCCGATCAAGGAGTTCGTGCGTCTCAGAACTTGAGCGGCGCCCTCGATGCCCTGGGCGAGGGGAATGCCGCGAGCGCGGGCGACGAGAAGGCCAAAGGTTACCGCCTGGGCGTAGCCGTCCGCGAATTCCGCATCACTGGCCTCAGGGAAGAGCAAGGAACGCCAGTCGATCGCGAGCTCCTTAAGAGCCGAACTCCCGGACTCCATCTGCTCGACGACCTCGTCACGTAGCAGCCGACAAAGTCGCGCAGACACGTCCGCCAGCTGCTTGGCCGTTCGCGCTGGCGTCGGCTTCCAGGCAAGGAAGTCCGTGATGAGGGCGAGGAGTGACGTGGGTGCGGAGAGTTCAGCGCCGGAGGTCTCAACGTCACCCTCTACGCGCACAACAGCACCAACGAGGATGCCGTCGCGCCAGAGGCTGAAGGCATTACCGTCGGTATAGAGGAGGTTTGGGAGGGCCTTGAGTTTCTCCCACTGGGCACGATCGTGTCCACGGAAACGCCGCGGATCTGCACCCTTTCCTGGTGCTTTGACCTCGATGAAGCCGATAAGCACGTTCCGGAGGGAGATCGCATAATCAGGACGAGTTCCAGTCCCTGCGAGTGTCGTTTCTCCGACGAGGGTCAACGTGTTGGGTGGGGTTCCCCCAAGCTCTGAGAGCGCGAGGATCAGGGCTTCGAGAGGAGCGCGTAGCTGATCCTCTGGGGCCCCGGTGATAGCTGTGCCGGCGAACTTCGCCTTCGTGGATCGCCCGAATGTCGAGAGAGCCTGCTGGAAGCGGTCCTGGTCGCTCAACTGCTCATCCCCACCCTTAGGGTCTTTCTGGTTGCACTAGGAGCTATCCTAATCCACTACCATGTCGCAATACGTTGTTGTAGTATGCCCCCATGAAAGTCGTTCGGCTGAAGCCCTACATCCGGGCGATGAAGGGCATGGGGCTGGATGAGATGACTGTGGCCGAGATCGAGGCGGTGATCGTCAGAGCTCCTGATGCTCACCCCATGATCAAGGGGCTGCGTGGAGCTCGTAAAGCCCGCTTCCCGCTACCGGGCCGAGGTAAGAGCGGAGGGGGCCGCACGATCTACTACGTCGCGATCGCGCCCGGCGTGCTCTTCATGATGACTGCCTACCCGAAGAACGAGCGAGACGATCTATCACCGGAGCAGCGCAAGGCGATCCTCGAGGCGATCGCGAGCATCAAAGGAGTCGAGCCATGACGCAGAGCACTCAGCAGGCCACTGGCTCCCAGGTCGGCGATGATCTGGTTGAGGCCTTTCAGGAGATGGCCGCTTATCTGCGTGGTGAGGTTGAGGCCCAGAGCTACGATGTGCCGGACGATCTCATCACCCCTGAGCGGGTGAAAGCGATCCGGCGAACAGTAGCTGCATCGACCAAAGAGTTTGAGCAGCGGTTCCGGATTTCGGCGAGGACGATGGAGTCCTATGAGCAAGGACGCCGCCGACCTGACGCAGCGATGCAAGCGCTCCTACGTGTCATCGAGCGTGAGCCAGATGCCGTGCGTCGAGCACTCGGATCTTAGATCGTTATGAGCAGTTTGCTCGAGTTGGCCGGGTGCTATGACGACGATCAACCGGCATAGCTTGAAAGCCTTGGAGCGTGAGCTATTTACAATGCAGAACCCATTTCTAGGCATACATCTAAATATTTCTCGCGAACTGATGATTTTAGGTTGAAGATACCATGAACACAAAAGACGATTTTGAGCGAATGCTGGTCGAGGGCGCTGACGCACTAAATGCGGCATTTCCCGATCTCTTCGATGCTATGATTGCAGCGGGTCGTGGTCCGACTGAAGCCGAGCTTGAGATGTTCAGGCGCGTAATGGGAACAGGATCGGACAACGAGTTCCGAAAGTTGTTCGCTTGTCATGCTAATATGAAGGGATCGACCCTTCTTGCGAACCATCTACCTTCGAATTCGTGACGTTTACCCACCGAATTTCTAGGAGAACAGGGCGGCACATAAGGGGTTCAGCGACACGCTGTTGTCTAGAGCACGTCTAGGATCGCATCAGAAGCTCGTTACCGACCTTCGGAGGATTAGCCCTCAGCGGACGCCTCTTTCTGGCTGATTGCTTGGATCAGGGCGTCGTTCTTCGTGGACCCATGTAGCCCATGGTGGATCTCGCGATGGCAGCTCGGACAGACTGCTCCCACGAACCGAGGATCGTCTGGACCGCCGTCGCTTAGGCGCCGGGTGTGATGAGGCTCGAGGTAGGGCTCGCCCCGCTGGGTGACGAAGGGGGCAGGCTGATTGCAGCTCTCACAAATTCCAGCCGCTCGAGCGAGCACGTAGCGGCGAACAGCTGCTGAGCGTCTGTAGAGGCTGCGACGCGCTGCTGTGCCAGTGACCTGCGGCGTAGACCGGGCTGCCTCTAGGGCTCGCGCTCGTAGACCGGCAAGGTCAACGCCGAGATCAAGCTCTTCGATCGGCTCCTCGTCCTTGACCGGCTCACCGACGTTCGCAAGGACTAGCTCGAAGACGATGGCAGAGCGCGACCTGCTAAATCGATCTGTTCTTATCTCGTGGCTGTAGCCGGCGCATTCGAACTGGCCGAGGAAGCGCACGCCTTCTCGGCCGTGCGTGTGGAAGATCAGGAGGTCCTTACCGTCGACAAGGTGATCCCGGATCGCGCGGTTCCCGCGCTCGAACACCATGTCGCCGACCTGGCCCTCTCCGAAGTAGCGGAGCACGCCCTCAGATGACCAACCATCGGCATAGCCGTGCTGCTCGCCACTTGAGCCCGTGAAGGCGATGATGACGGGATGCAGCCTCGGCGTGCAGATGCCACCCTGCTCCTGGCCCCCATAAATGGCGTGGATGTCTCTGCGGCGGTTGTAGACTTGCTGTTCTTGGAAAGGGCCCCATGGCATCGGCCATCCTCACATCCAAGCGCGGGTATCGGGCCCCACGTCCGCCCTCTACCAGTTGCTCGGTTTCTGGATCGTTCCATTTGCGTCAGCGAACGTATCCGGAAATTGAGATGTTGAGAGGTGATGCAGCCGAGGATCAGCTTTGAAATTTGCTAGTCCCTTCAGCTCGACACTACCCTTCTTCCGAGGAGGAATAAGGCCAATTGTGAGCCCCTCGGTCTTAGCAAGTTGGATAGGAGTAAGGAGGTCTGAATCATTCGAGACGATGACTGCGCATTCGCAAGAGCCTTTGTAGGCATCGCGAAGCAGATAGGCAGCCAGATTTACGTCCGACCCCTTCTCCTCAGTCTTGAGGATGTAATCCGTCACGACCTTACCAGTCTCGTCGAGCTTCGGAACTGGTTTACCGGTTGGATCTCGTAGCCACCTCCTGGGATCGGTCGGGTCCGACTCAACAAGCGGCTGCCGCGTGACCGAGCTCAAGAAATTCCCGAAATGCACCTCAACGCGAGGAAGAGTCGCTAGAGCTCTTATGTAAGCGAGCTGCCGAGCGGGCTGGTCGAGATCGTGCGGGCGCGGATCCACCTTCGCCGTGAAGTAGTATATGCGCTCGACCGTGTTCCGAGGCAGAATTTGGTCACAAAATCGCTCAAGATCTAACCACTTGTAAGCGGTCCCTTTGAGCCGTCCATAATAGAAATTGAAACCGTCTATATAGACGTTCGTTTGCACGCCTTCACGGTCCCAGAAAGTGCTACGGCGGGCTTTCGCCCGCCGCGCGCCCGGAAGCCGAAGCCGCCGGGGGAGTAGATAGCCCTCTATATGACCCTGTTTAAGAAAGGGTCAAGGCCAATTTTCGGCTGCATGGTAGTGCTCAGGAACTGCCTGGGTTGGCACGACGGATAGCGCATAGCAGCTAGCGCCCAAGGAGATGGAGCTGCGCGATTATAGCCTGCTCGGACGAGCTGCGCGGTCAGCGCTCTGGAATGTCGGAGGCGCCGAACACCGCATCGGCGATCTGGCCCGTAACCGCGCCCACCGTGTCAGCGTCGCCTACGAGGTTGACGGCGAGCACTAGCGCATCTTCGAAGCTCCCAGCCTGCTCCGTGCACCAGAGCGCTGCCTCGAGTGTGTCGATCACATAGCCGGTCGAACGGATCTTCGAGCGAGGCTTTCCACGCCAAGCACCTGCGGCAATGGCTTGGACCTTCGGTGTGCCGTCCCAGGTGCGGGAGCGCAGCGCTTGCTTGCCGGCGCCCTGAATTGCCTCGCGCAGGATCAGCACGAACAGGTTGCAGGCCTCGACATCCTCGATGGCTCCATGGGTGGTGCGGCTCTGCTCTTGGGCGATCCGAGTGGCGGGTGCGGCGTCGTCGAGGGCCCAGATCGCCACTGGCGCGATCCGCATGAGCGAGCCGTTGCCGGCGCTGTCTTTGTCCTCGGAACCGGCGAAGGGGTCGTGGTGTTCAGCGTGCGCGAGCCAGAACCCGCTGCACCTGCGTAGCCGACCACGATACCCCTCCCCGTGCGGTTGGGATCCCGCGCGAACTGAGGGCATTCGCGATCTCTCGAAGTGATGATGCCCCTGAAGCGCGAACGTCCTTGATGGTCTCGGCGAGATCGAGCGCCCGTGCGTCAGCGATGCGGGTGCGTGCTGCTCGGCCTCGTTCGCGTCCAACATCTTGACGCTGTAGATTGTCTGGGGTGCCGAGCTTCTTACCTCGCGCCTTGGCGGCGGCCAGCGCCTTGCGCGTGCGATCCCCAATAAGGCCCGCCTCCAGCTCGGCCACAGCGACCATCTGCTGGAGCATGAACCGTCCGGTCGGGCCCTCGATCTGCGGTAGGTCACAGAACCTGACCTCGACCCCAGCCTCGAGAAGGCGCGAGAGGAATGCCACGGACCGGGTGAGGCGCGAGACGTTCGCGACGATCAATGTGGCACCTCTGATCCGGCACTGTGTCAGTGCCTTGGCCAGCTCGGGCCGTTCTAATGAGCGGCCGCTCTCCACCTCGGTGAACTCGCCGACGAGGCTCCAAGAGCCGCCGTTCAGGAAGGAGCGCACTGTCTCCTGTTGGGCCTCAAG
>NZ_AQVT01000002.1:0-16370 GCF_000376345.1 Methylobacterium sp. 88A | reverse complement strand
GAACGAACCACACCATTTAGAGTGGTGACGACGAGGCCGCTGCTGTTCGTCACCTCGATGCTGACGGTGGATCCGATAGCTCCTCCGACCGATCCGCTGACCGACAGAGTGTTGTCGCGAGTGATGAAGTCAGTGCTGCTTGCTCCGAGATCCGACGAGATCGAGAATGGGCCGAAGGTCGGCGCCACCGTATCGACCGTCGCCGTGTCGGCATCGCCCAGGCCGGTATTGCCGGCCGCATCGGTGTAGCCGGTGCCGACCGTGACCGAGGCCTGGCCGTCGAAGCCGTCAGTGGCCGTGAAGGTCGCCGTGTAGGTGACGGTGCCGTCGGGGTTCGTGACCGCCGCCGACAGCGCGCCGATCGCACCGCCCACCGTGACGACGTCGTCCGCGGTGAAGCCCACCGGGGTCTCGGAGAAGGTAATGGCTACCGTCGAGGGATTGTTGGCGTCGCTGAGGCTGGCCTCGTCGAAGACTACCGACAACACGTTGATGATTGCCATAATATTTCCCCCAAAGATCTTTTAACTGAACGGTCCCGAGCTATTTATTCTCGGTTCTTTTTTATAACGAAATCTACTTGACTTGCGCGTACTGACCACTTTCACTCAACGGTGATCGTATCGAAACAAGTGTTTGGAGGCGGTTATCGTCTGATTGAAACGTTAGGTATATCCCTCACATGAGGGAGGACACAGAATTTTAATTGTTCCCTATCCCTCGCTCGAGGGATAGCAGGGGATTGAATATATATGATACGATTATATGAACGGCATCTACGCAGTAGGTGTATTTTGTTTATTCGAGTCAAATTTAACTATAGGTACGGATTATTTGACAATGATTTTGCAGGTAGACTTCAAGCATACTTTGATAGGTGACTCAGATTCTGAGGAAAAAGCATGTCTTGGAATATTTTCAGAAAGAATAGTAGCTATTTTAGTATGTTCTTCAGAAATAGACAATGATCCAGAACACACCCAGTGGTATCTAGATAAAGGATTTGGTTCATGTGACCAGCAAGGTTTGATGTTTTCTTCTCTAGATTCTGCAAAAAACTGGATCATTTCTCAGTTAAACAAAAATGATAACTGGGATTAATAAAATTATTTCACTATTATAGAACTTTTTAGATATGGCGATTTATTAATGCTACTTGATGATCCTTTGCTACGTATTCTTGGGCGTATTGGATGTGGAGCCATCTCTGTAGATGGGGCTGGCCACATTATTGAATGGAATATGTTATCACAAATAATCATAGGAGAATTTATTGGTACAGTTATTTCTACCGAAATTGAGTTGCGAGATGGACTCAAAGAACTAATGAACAATAGCAATCATAGGTTCAGGATTGAATCTGAATCTTGGGTTGTCATACCACGCAAGGGCAAGAAATCAATTGCTCTTTATTCTATTCCTACTGGAAAGTATAAAGATGAATATGTAAACGCAGTAATTGTTATTTTAGATATGGAGAGAACCAAGGGACCCAAATTAGAAGTTTTACAAAAAACCTTCAATCTCACTTTAACAGAAGCTAAGATATCATTACTGATAATAGAAGGAAAAACACCAAATGAGATAGCGAGCTTGAGAAATATATCATTGTGGACTATAAGGACACAGCTTGCCTCAATATACAATAAAACCAAAACTAGGCGCCAAGCCGAGCTTGTTTCTCTTTTGCTTAAAGTGTCAATTTTACCATAATACAATTAACTGATACTCTCCCGTCTCCATGGGCAGGAGTTTAGCTTGCGTTCCGTTCGGCTTGCTCGGGCGTGATGTAGCCGAGTGCCGATTGTAGTAGCCCTCGATGTAGGTGAACAGATCGCGTCGGGCTTCGTCCTGGGTCGCCCATTGGGGCGTATCGCAAACTCTGATCTGAGGCGCGGAAGGCCCCCTACCGTCCCGCTTTCACCCGTTGTTCGTCTGGGGAAGCCCGAAGAAGAGTGAGGGCAGCTGGCTCTGCTCGCGCACCGTCCACGCGCCGGCGAAGCCCTTGCGCAGCCAGAGCATGGCTTCGAACCCCTGAATCGTGCACCGCGCTGTGTTGAACGAGCGGATGCCGCCCACCCGCGGCATCGACCGCTTCACCCAAAAGTGGTCGCTCTCGATCCCCTGTTGGAGGTGCTTGGTGACGTAGTGAATCGGCGTGCGAAGCAGCAGGCCTGCGTTCTGGCTCTCGGTGATGGCCGGCGGATACGTGCCGGCGCCATCCGTGCCGATCCGGTAGGGGGCGAGGAGGGGCTGATCCTGCAACATCTTACGGAAGAACCGCTCGGCGGCGTCGAGATCCCGGTTGGCGGTGAAGAGGAAGTGACGTCTCCCCATCGCTTTGGTCCGGCTTGAGTGCGAGTTTTCCGGTTTTGTGGAGTTGACCCCGCTTGTGGTCCACGGCCTATGCAAGTTCTCGGGCTGTGACAGCTTGGTTGGCGAACGCTCGGGGCGTCAATCCGCCCAGAGCCATATGGGGTCGATCTTCGTTGTAGTGGCACCTCCAGTCTTCGATGCGCTCACGGGCATCGGCCAGCGACACGAACCACGAGGCGTTCAGGCATTCCGCTCGTAGACGGCCGTTGAACGACTCGATGTAAGCGTTGTCGGTCGGCTTGCTCGGTCGGGAGAAGTCGATCTCGACTCCGTTCAGGTAGGCCCACTGGTGAGCATGCGGCCGGCGAACTCCGGCCCATTGTCGACCCGCAGGCTCTTGGGCCGCCCCCTCAGCCGGACCAAGGCATCGAGCGCCTCGGTCACCTGGAAGGCGCGGAAGTTGGCTCTCGGCGTGAGTGAGAGCGTCTCTCGCGTGTGGCAATCGACGACCGTCAGGATCCAGAACGGACGCCCGTCGAAGATGCGGTCGGATACGAAGTCCATCGTCCAGACCTCGTTGGGCCCACCGATCGCTGGTCGCCCTTGGCGATATCGCCAGGCCCGCTTGCGCTTGGGCAGCTTGGACCTGATCGACAGTCCCTCGTCGCGGTAGATCCGGTAAGTGCGCTTGTGGTTCACCTTCCAGCCCTCCCGTCGCAACAGGATGTGAAGCCGCCGGTAGCCGTAGCGGACTCGTGCGGCAGCCCGCTCCTTCAGTCGCATCCGCAGCGCGACCTGCGGATCAGAGCGCTTGGTATAGCGCTGGGACGAACGGCCGAAGCCGGTGGCCAGACAGGCCCGACGCTCGCTGATGTCGTAGGCTACCTGCAGGTGACCGGCGACCTCACGGCGAACGGCAGGCCTCACCACTTTCGCTTGAGCACGTCCTGCAGCATTGAGCGGTCCAGCGTCAGGTCTGCGACCAACCGCTTGAGCTTGCCGTTCTCGTCCTCCAACTGCTTCAACCGCCGGATCTCAGGCACGCCCATACCGACGAACTGCTTCTTCCAACGGTAAAACGTCGGCTCGGATACACCCATCTTCCGGCAGACCTCGTCCACCGTCGCACTATTCTCCGCCTGCCGCAGGGCAAAGGCGATCTGTTCGTTCGTGAAGCGTTTGCGAGGCATGGCATCCACCCTCCTTCAGGGTTCAGGATGCCCGAAAAACTTGCGCTCAGCGCGGACCACTTTGCTGGGTCAAGGTCAGTCCCATGCTCACTACCGCAATAAGGAACCATCTTCCGTCCGTGTCCCCACAATAGGACTGGCCGGCACGATCCGGATGAATAATATGTCGGAGAAACAATCGTTTTTCCGACATCTTCAAGTCGGGTTGGGCCTGCCCCCCGAAACGGCTGCGTTTCTGTCGGGAAAATATGACTGGTTTTCTATTGCACGGTAAACGCACCTGAATCACTATCCCGACATGCTTGTCGGATATGCGCGTGTCTCCACCCTCGATCAAAACCTGGACCTGCAACGCGATGCGCTGACCAAGGCGGGTTGCGAACGCCTGTTCGAGGAGAAGAAGTCCGGAAAAGCCGGTACGAAGCGGCCTGAGTTCGATGCCGCCCTCGCCTATCTGCGTCCGACCGATGTGCTGGTGGTCTGGAAGCTCGATCGGCTCGGCCGATCGCTCGTCGAGATGATGCGCACGATCGACAGCCTTCGCACGAAGGAAATTCATTTCCGCAGTCTCACCGAGCAGTTCGATAGCGACACCGCTCACGGTCGCTTCGCCCTGCAGATGCACGGCGCCATGGCCGAGTATTTTCTCGACCTGAACCGTGAGCGGACGATGGAAGGGCTGAAGGCGGCCCTGGCCCGCGGCCGTAAAGGTGGCCGACCGAAGAAGCTCAGTGATGCCGATCTCGAAGTCGGCCGTGCCCTGCTGCAATCCGGCACGATCTCGATCGCCGCCATCGCCCAGCGGCTCGGGGTTAGTCGGGACACCTTCTACAGCTACTTCCCGCAAGCCAGGGCACGCAGCCAGGCTGCTGCTTCAGCCAGGGAGACCTGATCGCGATGCCGATCCGGCGTGAGCATCGTTTCTACTACCCGATCGACTGGCCGCAGCTCTCGGCCGTAATCCGCTTCCGGCGGGCAGGAGGTGCCTGTGAAGGATGCGGGAGACCGCATGGCCGAACGATCTATCACCTCGGCGACGGACGCTGGTGGGATGCCTCGGCCGGCTGCTGGCGTGATGAGAAGGGCTATGCCCTTTCGGTGCTGCCGAGTTTCGAGGACCTCGGGCGCCTGCGCTCAACGAAGGTCGTGCTCGCGACCGCACATCGCGATCACGACACTGGCAACAACACGGATAAGAACCTCGCCGCGTTCTGCCAACGCTGCCACATGAATCATGATCGGCCAGAGCACCAACGTCGTCGATGGCGCACGCTTTTCCGACGCAAGGCCTCTGGCGACCTGTTCCGAGGTTCGTACTAACCAACGCCTTCGGCAACCTGACGTATGAGACGAAGCCATTCGCGGAGTTCGCGACGCGTCGCTACTGCTTCGGCTGTGTAGCGCCCGTGCCGATACATACCATTGCGCGGACCCTTCGGCGCACCGGGAGAAGCGCCGCCGTGCATGCGGCAACGGCCGTTTGGCATCGCGGGAGAACAGCAGGAAATTCCGCTGCGTGTCCTCGCCCCGCACCTTGGTGAATGGTGCATCGGCCAGTGCATGGGGTTGCCCTCAGATTTTGTCAGGAGCCCCTCCCCCCACGGGATGGAACGCCAATCGCACCGACCAATGCCTGTCCGCCGGCCTCGACCGTGACTCGCTCGACCCTCACTATCTGTTTGCCATCGCTACGGTATCGCTTCAGCGCCTCGATTTGCGTCGCGAAGGTTCGAGCGAGTTTGTTGAACGCTGTCTCGGCACCCTCCTGTTGAGGAAGGTTCTCCACGTGCGCCAAACGCCGCGCGAATGTCATGGTCGCCAGATGCACCGCGGCCATCTGCACGGCCAGCATGGCTTCGACCTCATCCCGCGGTTCGATCCCATCGACGACCGAAAGCACGAAATTGATCCCTGCCTCATCGGGCTCCCGGCCTTGGCTCGCGACGTTGGTAATTTGGCTCAACAGGCCATTCATGAACGGAAGGCTGGCCGTGCCGAGCGCATTCAGAAGGTTGACCGTTCCCGTGCCAAGATCGGGATGGTCTGGACCAGTGGAGATGCCGGCCTTCCCTTTGGCGACGCGAATACGAGCGGGCGGCCTTTGAGCACTGCGAGCGACATATCGCGTGAGAGCCGCCTTTTCAGCGGGGCTCGGTTTGTAGCGCTCTGTCACTGCAGGTGCATGAGAAGGTTCGAGCGCAGCCCTTCTTCGAACTGACGGCATGAGATCATCTCCTATCCTCGCATCGACCGCACGGTCTGTGATTTGGCGTCCCTGATGTGATGGTGGGCTGGGTGGGAGGCATAGCTTCGCCTGCTATCGACGAAGCCTGTAACCTGACGTGCCGGAGCCTGCCGTACTGGTTACATAGATCGATGGACGAAACCCTGTCGGGAAGGCCGGGGTCAGGCGGTCGGCCTTTACTCGCCGCTTCACCTCTTGCGAGGTCTGACGCGGAGCGAACCAGTCAGCACATCGACCTGCTCACCGGTTGTCTGTGGGTTCATCCCCACTCCTGCGACTTCAATCAGCCGCTTGTTGCCGGTGCCGTCCGGCGTATCGCGGGAACCCGGAACTGACCTGGCTAGTCACCCGGCCCACGGCTCCATAAGGGAGCGGGCTATGGTATCGATTTAGGAATATTAGGCATGCTCATGGTTCATACAAGCCTAAAATCTGATACTGGGCATGATTTCCGGAGGATAAGTTTCTGAGCCTATGGCAGGTGGCTAGATGGCTACCATCGCCTTGGGGAAGTTGACCGACATGTCGCTATCTTGTCGTCAGCCACCGCGGGACAGCAAGAGCCCGGGATTTGGCTAAAGGGGATCAAGATCGAGATCAGCAATCAGATCGTAGATAGCTTTGGCAAGCTCCCTGTGATGCTGGATCGTGCACCCTTGCGCGTCCTGAACAACTTCGATCCGGCTATTCGCAACAAGGTCGAACAGACAAGGTGAGGAACAGATCGCCTGACCGATGACGTGACCGTCCCTTTGAATATGCTGCGGAGTAGAAAGAAATTAGAAGGAGAGGAAATGGTAGATCTGTCAGTGACTTAGCTGCGGACTCCGCACACGCTATCACGCGGGGGCAAAAAAATCTGCGCGTGCCACCCTGTACGGTCATCGTTCCCTATGCCCTGAACTTTCGACCCCCCCCTCTTTCGCGAAGAGAACTGCAGGGTTGGCTACCTTAAGGTCGCGTCATTGTTGAGAACCATGATGCCAGGTATAGCTGCGGGGCAATCGATGACTGCGCTCAAGCGTCTCAGCTGGCTAAGACCTGCATCTCGGCTACGCCATCGCGCAGGACGTAGCCGCGTCCCCAGACGGTCTCGATGTAGTTCTTGCCGGAGGAGGCGTTCGCGAGCTTCTTGCGCAGCTTGCAGATGAAGACGTCGATGATATTCAGCTCGGGCTCGTCCATGCCGCCGTAGAGTTGGTTGAGGAACATCTCCTTCGTGAGGGTCGTACCCTTCCGTAGCGCCAGGAGCTCCAGGATCTGGTACTCCTTGCTGGTGAGATGGACCCGGTTGCCAGCAATGGCCACCATCTTCTCGTCGAGGTTCACGGTCAGGTCGCCGGTGGTGATGACCGACTGGGCATGGCCCTTCGAGCGGCGGACGATCGCTTGGATGCGGGCGACCAGCTCGTCTTTATGGAAAGGCTTGGTCAGGTAATCGTCGGCTCCGAAGCCGAGCCCCTTAACCTTGTCCTCGATGCTGGCCATACCGGAAAGGATCAGGATCGCCGTCAGGATTTTGATCATAGGCGTGCTCGTTCCGGTGTGCAGCGGGACAGGCCCCGCACCGCAACCACGATCCTCTTGAAGTTCGGCCAGAGTGTGTGCGAGCCAGCTCAAACCATCGGGATGCGCGCGTCCGTCCTACTAGCCGGCCACATCCTCTCACCACCCTGATGAGATCGATGCACATACGAAAAACGCCCCAGGAGAAGGTCCTAGGGCGTCTGTTGGCTGAGCGACCAGCTGGATCGGGCCGGGGATGCTCAGGCAGATGATATAAGGCGAAAAGCCTTAGTAAGATCCGAACTTGTAGTTCAGGCCGGCGCGGACGACGGCGAACTCGGACTCGCGAGCAGCAACCGAGGGGCTGATGGTCAGGAGGCCATTGGGGCCGGCAGCCGCGTTGAACACCGAGCGACCGCCACGGTTGTTCTTGTCGTTCTCGAGGTTCACGTACAGACCTTCGACCTTCAGCGTCACGGCCGACGACTTGAAGAAGTTGAAGAACGAGTCGGTGGGGAGAGCGTACTCGATACCACCGCCGGCGGTGTAGCCGGTGCGGAAGTCGTCGCCGCCTGTGGCGCCGTCGCCGTAAGCGAAGCCGCCGGTGCCGTACACGAGGGTGCGGTCGAAGGCGTAACCGATACGGCCACGGACGGTGCCGAAGAAGTTCATCTCGTTGCCCGGGATACGGACCGAGGTGGGGCTGACGAGAGCACCGGCGACGGGGCTGATGGTGCCGGCCACGGTGCGGCTCTTGTTGCCGAAGTCGGTGTACTGGGCGTCAGCTTCGATACCGACAACCACGCCCGAACCCGGGGTGAACTGGTAGTTGTAGCCGACCTGGCCACCGCCGACGAAGCCTTCGAGATCGTTGCCGCCGTTGGTCGAGACGACCACCGGGGTGCGGGTGAAGGAGTTTAGCACCGAACCACCCGGCAGGGCGTAGCGGTCGCTGTTGCTACCGGCGTCGAAGCCGTAGCCGGCGTTGATACCGAAGTAGGCGCCGGTCCAGGTGAACACCGGGACGGGAACGAACACCGGCGGAGCGGCGCGACGCGGAAGGTCGGCGGCCGAAGCGGCGCCAGCCATGAGAGCGGTGGCCGCAGTGGCGAGGAGAAGCTTCTTAAACATGGAAGTCGTTGGCCCGTGCGATGAATTTGAACGACACAGAGCCTTGAAAGCGCCAGCAGCGATAGTGCGATCTTGCAACACTGCGGAGCTACAGCGTACCAACCAAGAGATGACACCATAGGCCATAAAGAGGGATGAGCAATATTTCACATTTGGAATGGCATCATGATTAATTATTACTAAACAGAAGCGGTCCCCGTTATGACTGTTAAATCTACGACAGACGTTGACCGTGGCGTCGGCCTGCGAATCGCTGCCCTTCGTAAAGCTAAGGGACTATCGCAGACTGCGCTTGGCGAAATTGCAGGCGTTACGTTCCAGCAGATCCAGAAATACGAGAAGGGGCAAAACCGGATCGCCAGCGGCCGCCTACAGCAGATCGCTCAGTTCTTCGAAGTACCAATGTCAGCGCTGTTCGGCGAGGGCGAGCCCCAGGGACAGGAAGAGATGTTCCCCTTCCTCGCTGAGCCTGGCCCCCTCGAAATCCTTGCCGCCTATGCATCCATTGAGGACAGTGACCTTCGCCGCGACGTGTTGTCGACTGTGCGAACCGCATCCCGGCTGAGTGTCCGGCAGACCGGTTAGCCAGCTGGGATTGCCCCTGTTCGGTGGACACCGAGAACGCTTTCGCGTGAGGTGTTTGTCCAATGCCCAAGAGCCGTCCCCCATACCCCGCCGAGTTCCGCCGACAGATGGTCGAGTTGGTCCGCGCCGGCCGCGATCCGAACGATTTGGCTCGCGAGTTCGAGCCTTCCGCACAGGCCATCGGCAACTGGGTGGCCGAGGCCGACCGCAGCGAAGGACGGCGTGATGCGAAGCCACCGCCTGCCGACCCCCGGCCTGACAGCGGTTGAGCGCGATGAACTCATCCGGCTACGGCGCGAGAACCGACAACTTAAGCTGGAGCGCGATATCCTCTCTCGCGCGACGGCCTGGTTTGCTCGGGAGACCGGGGTTCTGCCGTCGGGGTCTTCCAGTTCATGAACGCGAACCAGGCCGACTTCCCGATCGCTGCCATGGCACGCATGCTCGGCGTGTCGAAGGCAGGATACTATGCCTGGGCTGGCCGGCAGCCCTCGGCGCGTCGGACAGCGGACGCAGCCCTGCTCAAGCGAATCCGCACCGTCCATCTCGGCTCGCACGAGACTTATGGCGCGCCGCGCGTCCACGCCGACCTGCGCGAGCAGGGCGAGCGGCACTCCCGCAAACGCATCGCCCGGCTGTCGATCTGGTCGACCGTAACTTCGCCGTCGGCGCCCCGAACCGGCTCTGGGTAGCGGATATCACCTACGTGCCGACTGCTGCGGGCTTCCTCTACCTCGCCGTCGTGCTCGACGCCTTCAGCCGCCGAATCGTCGGGTGGGCCATGGCCAACCACCTCCGCTCGGAGCTCGTCCTAGAGGCCCTGGAGATGGCCGTCACACAGCGCAGGCCTCGCGACGTGATCCACCACTCGGACCAAGGATCGCAATACACGTCGCTGGCCTTCGGGAGCCGCTGCAAGGAGGCGGGCGTGCGACCCTCGATGGGGTCGGTGGGCGACGCCTACGACAACGCCATGGCCGAAAGCTTCTTCTCAACCCTCGAATGCGAGTTGCTCGCCCGCCGCCGCTTCCGCTCGCAGGCCGAAGCCAGGATGGCCTGCTTCAGCTACATCGAGGGCTTCTATAACCCTCTGCGCCGGCACTCTGCACTCGGATACCGCTCGCCCGTCGACTACGAACAGGAGACCCGAGCGGACCCGTCGCCAGAGACCCTGTTCAGCCAAGCCCCCTAACCGTCCACAGAAATGGGGTAATCCCACAGCAGTCCCTCGCGTCTGACCGGTCAGAGCTCTTCCTTCGCGCGGATGCGGTTCGGCTACGAGCAAAGCCTAGGACGGTCCGGAAGGGCAGTGTCCGGCTTGTCGAACGGCCGCATACCCTCACCGCATGGCTTTCGCCCGTTCCGCAGCCCGCCTGGATTCTCGCGAGCCACTGGCGTGAAAGCGACCCTGCCGCCCCGGCAGCTTTCTTACGTTGGTTTCAGTCTCGGTTTTCCCCAAAGTTATAACCCCTCTATCCGTGGGGTGAATCGCTTTGCATCCTATCCCTTCGGCCTTCGCTCTGCCGGCACGCCGCATCCACACCTGCCATTCCCTGCTGATGACGCGGACGAGGTTCGGGCTGTTCTTCCTGCCCTCATGACGGCGCTCCTCAATGGTTAGCAGCCCGTCGCCCTCTGCGAGGCGGATGGCACCTTGGGCAAGGCGACGGCATACCCCGGCCCGAGCCGCGATGGCGTCGATGCAAAGGCCACACACGCCCTTGGCAGCGACCTCGTCGGCGACGATGCGCAGAACCGCCAGCTGCCCGGTGGTGAACCGCGAGGCCAACGCAGGCGGCATGGGGCCAGAACAGGCCAGCAGGCGGCGGCGGTCTCTCGACATGGCTTTGTCGGGGCTGGTGATGCTCCTGCGAGGCGGGAATAGGCTCGCGCGGCCTGCAGGGATGCCGAAGGGCTTGATGCCCTCACGGATCTCTCCACGGCGCCCGTGGAGCCGTTCGGCAAGCGCTTGGGCCTCCTCGTCGGCCAAGGCCCCCGATCCGTGCCCCTGCCAGACCTGACGCGATAGCTCGTCCATCTGCGCAAGCGTCCGCGCGCCGTCGATCGCGGCGACCATAGTCGCGTGAAACATTGTCCCCAACCCTCTCGGGCCGCGGCAGGCACAAGGCACGACTTCTCGATGCGGGAATTGGCGCTCCCGCTTGACTCCCGAGGGGGTCTTATGGCTTGTGAGGGATTGTCTCGGTCCTCACAGACCATCTCGATTTCGCGGCCCTCCTGTTTGGCGACAGGGGGGCCGTAGTCGTTTCAGGGTCTATCTCGCGGCGGTGATCTCTCCTGATGCCGGCTCACGACTCGCTTGGCACGATGTGCGGCCGGACATGGCATCTCGGCCGGGCGGGGCAGTTAAGTCAACGCTAACCCTCATCGTCGACGCCCACGGCCTGATCGACCCATGGGAGGCCCGCCGTTTCCGACACCCTGCTCCTGCTCACTTTGGCGACGAAGAATGCCGAGCTGCGGGCCCAGCTTGCGGAGGTTCAGAACCAGTGCATTGAGTTGGCCGTGGATGCCGGCGAACTCCACGCCGAGGTTGAAGCGCTGCGACGGGAACTAGCTAGGATTCGGGCTGAGAGAAGCATTTGAAAATCAAGGCGAAAAGCTATGGATCACGCGGACACGCTCAAGGCCATTGTCGCAGCCTTAGATCGTGCTCTGCGTTAACTCGGCCCTCCAGCCTGAGATGAACCGCACCGGGTTTCCCGGAGGATCCAACTCCTGAGAGGATGGAGCCATGACGAAGCGAAGCACACCCTTTTCGCCTGAGGTCTGCGAGCGCGGTGCGGATGGTTTTCGACCACGAAGGCAAGAACAGGCTTGCCCGGCCGACGGAATGCTAACAAGGCGGATGCCCTCACGGATCGCACTACGGCGCTCGTGGAGCCGTTCAGCAAGCGACTAAGCCTAGAACGTCGTCCAAAGCCCCTCCCCCGTGCCTCTGCCAGACCTAGCGCGAGAGTTCATCCATCTGCGCAAGCGTTCGCGCACCGTCGATGGCGGCGGCCACTTACACCAAGCAGGCAAAATCCCCTTTGCCCAAGCGCATATTCGGTCTTACGGTTTCTTGACAATTAGGGTTCTAGATTGTTAGGGTACAAGGGCAACCGTGCCATAGGGGACTAGAGCAATGGCTGTCTTGAGCGTTTGCTCGACCAAGGGTGGCGTTGGTAAAACGACGCTCGTTATCTGCCTTGCCGACGCCTTCGCACGGCAAGGCGGCTCCGTAGCAATCATCGACGCTGATCCGAACGGCCACATTGCGTCCTGGCGCGATAGGGCAGGGGAGGATTGCACCGTCGACGTGATCTCTGGGGTGACTGAGAAAACAATCCTTGATCGCATTTCGGAGGCGGCTTCACGCTACTCCGTCGTATTGGTCGACCTTGAAGGCGCAGCTTCGCAGGCCGTCACCTACGCCATCGCCGAGTCCGACCTTGTGCTGATCCCCACCAAGATATCCGGCATGGACCTGCAAGAGGTCTTCCGAACCTACGAGGTCGTGCAACGTGCTGAGCGTATGCTTCGCCGTTCGATCCCGGCCCGTGTTGTTCTCACACAGATGTCGCCGCTTCAGAGTCGGGTGGCGCAACACGCTCGCCAGGAAATCCAGGGCGCAAACATCCCAGTCCTGCGAACCGAGGTGATCCAGCGGGCTGCCTATCAGGCCATCCACTTCACCGGAGCCACGCCCGCTGGCCCGGTTGGCGACCCAAAGGCGCTGGGAGAGGTTAGCGGTGTCCTAAACGAACTACTGGCCATCCTAGCCGAGCAGCAGGCGTCCTGACATGAGCAAACCGACTTTCCTGCCTTCGCCCCGTCCGCGCCCGCGTACGAGCCCTGAGGATGCTCAACAGCTCGCCGCAGCAACAAGCGATCTCGGATTTACCAGGGCCTCCAACGCTCCAGAAGAACTGCCAATCGGACCGGCCCCATTACCGGAGCCGACGGCAGCTCTTCCCCAAGAACCCAAATCTCCCATTGCCCCTACCAAGGGTACGTCTCTTAAATTCGAGGTGCCGGATGAGGTGTGGACCGCATTGCGCCAGGAAGCTCTCAACCGCCGCGTGACGGTCAAGTACCTCGTCCTCGAAGCACTGGCGGCCAAAGGCTACAACGTCAACCTCTCGGCTGTCCCTGAAGACGGTAGGCGCCTCCGCTGACCACCGATGACCGAAGCGGCCAGCTTAGCGCCGGGAACATAGACGATGTGCAACCTCTACAGTCTGGTCACGTCACAAGCTGAGATCCGCAAGGCCTTCGGCGCGGACGAGGATCGCACCGGCAACCTGCCGAGGATGCCCGGCATCTTCCCTGACCAGATGGCGCCCATCGTGCGGATCGAGGACGGAAGGCGGGCTCTTGAGATGTTCCGATGGGGCATCCCGGGTCCCAAGCAGTACGGGGAGCAGCCGGTCACGAACGTCCGGAACGTGAAGAGCCCGCACTGGCGGCCTTGGCTCAAGCCAGAATACCGCTGCCTCGTCCTGGTGTCCTCCTTCAGCGAGTACGCGGACACCAAACCGAAGAAGACGCCCACATGGTTCGCCCTCGATGATGACCGGCCGCTCTTTGCCTTTGCCGGTATCTGGCGGCCCTGGACGGGCGTGCGCGGCACCAAGGCCGAGAACCCCGACCGCGAGGAGGCCGTGCACCGGCTGTTCTCGTTCCTCACCTGTGACGCTAATGGGATCGTCGGCCCGGTCCACCCGAAGGCAATGCCCGTCCTGCTGACGACGCCGGAGGAGTGGCGGACGTGGCTTGAGGCGCCGACCGAGATCGCCCTTGAGCTGCAGCGCCCGCTGCCCGACGCCATGATGAAGATCGTGGCGACAGGAGCTCGGCGCGATTCGGCAGAGTAGGATAGGCGTGTCGCAATCTCGGACGTGAGGCGCAGAAGAGCCTCTACCGTCGCGCTTTCACGTTTTGTTCGCCTTTGGAAGTCCGAAGCAGAGCGTGAGTAGCCCATTCTGCTCGCACACGGTCTACGGGCCGGCAAAGCCGAAGCCCTTGCTCAGCCACAGCATGGCTTCGAAGCCCTGAATGGTGCGCCGAGCCGTATGGAAGGACTGGAAGCCGCCGATCCGGGGCATATTCTTTTTGACCCGGAAATGATCACTCTCAATGCTCTGTTGCTAGTGCTTGGTGACATAGTGCGCCGGCATGCGAGGCAGCAGGCCCTCCTTGCGGATCTCCGTGATGGCCGACGGGTAGGTGCCGGCGCCATCGGTACCAACGCGGTCTGGAGCAAAGAGGGGCTCGGCCGAGAGCATCTTGCGGAAGAAGCGCTTGGCGGCGTCGAGATCCCAGTTGGCGGTGAGCAGGAAGTCAATCGGATTGCCGTGCTTGTCGACGGCTTGGCACAGGTAGCGCCACTCACCGCGCACCTTGATGTAGGTTTCGTCGATCCGGACCGAACCGCAGTGCGGCTTGCGGAACTGACGCAGCCGTTTCTCGATCAGGGGAGCATAGGCCAGAACCTAGCGGTTTAGGTTGCTGTGATCGACCTCGATGCCGCGTTCTAGGAACAGCTCCTCGATGTCACGGTAGCTCAGTGGATAGCGCAGGTACCAGGAGACCGCCTGCACAATGAGCGTCGCCTCGTAATGCCGACCCTTGAAGTCACTCTTGGCACGCTACTTAAGCTTGGCGGCGATGGCGGACAAGATCATGGGTGGCCTCTGAGAGCGGAAGCGCCATGCAGGCCGTATGGTCAACGAGGGGTAAACGCCGCGCGTTTGCGACAGGCCCAGCTCAACTACACCGACGTCATCGACTTTTTATTGGATCTCTTCATCCTACGCGGCGTGCCCAGGTATGTTCGTTCGGACAACGGCCCTGAGTTCGTCAGATTTGAACTAGGCCACCTAACAGGGGTAGATCAGCTTACAACGGCTCAGAAACTCCAAGGGAGCCTCAATCTCATCGATAAAAAAAGTCGGAGAGTGGTCGGTAGATTGACTACCACCCACTCTCCGCCTGCCGTTTTCTCTCGCTTTGCCTTCAGCTTATTTCTTCTGGGCTGAAGCCAGTCATCCGATTCAGTCGCTCTGACTAGAGGAGGAAGTCGTTTGCGTGCAAGGCGTCGACCACGTTCCTAAGAACGATCTGGAAGTCCGCCTTTCCGTTTCCATCCACGTCACCCTCAACGATGGTCGCGCCACCGGATTGGATTGTGTGGAGCTGTCCCGCCTCCTTAGTGAAAGCACCCGTGCCGATAAACGAGAACGACTGGTCACCAGAAACTTTCGAATTGGCATCGATCGCGAACAAATCGATGTGGTCCGTTCCGATCTTGAAGTCCTGGATGATGTCGCGTGTCGCGGTTCCGGTGGCAGTGTCGTTCAATGTCTGGAAGGTGAAGGTGTCGCTTCCGGCACCACCGGTTAGCACGTCCCGACCAAGTCCACCGACGAGCACGTCTTTTCCAGCGCCTCCGACAATGGTGTTGGCAAGCTCATTACCAGTCAGCGTGAGGCCCTTTGAGCCTATAAATGACAAGGTTTCGATCTCTTGGCCAGCACCCAGCGTGTAGCTAACGCTAGTATAGACTATATCGCTACCTTCACCAACTGCCTCAGTCACCTGATCGTTCAGATTGTCAACATAGTATTTGTCGTTGCCAAGGCCACCGAACAGCGTGTCTGCTCCTGCTTTACCGTTCAGGATGTCATTCCCATCAGTCCCAACGAGCTTGTTACCAAACTCGTTGCCGGTGAGCGTCAGACCTGTCGAACCCAAGCCTCGCAGAGTTTCGATCTCCTGGCCAGCCTTCAGTGTGTAACTGACAGATGTATGGACAGTGTCTTTACCCGCATTAGCGGCTTCGGTCACTAGATCGTTCACGTTGTCGACAAAATAGTCGTCGTCGCCAAGGCCCCCGAACAGCAAGTCTGCCCCCGCTTTACCGTTGATGACGTCGTTCCCAGACGTTCCAACGATTCTGTTGTCAAACTCATTGCCGATGAGCGTCAGACCAACCGTTCCTGAGGCGCGCAGCACCTCGATCTCTTGGCCTGCCATGAGCATATAATCCACGCTGGTCCGTACCGTATCAGTGCCTTCGTTACGTGCCTCAATGACCTGGTCATCGACGTTATTAACCAAATAGATATCGTCGCCGCCCAATCCAATAAAGGTTTCCGCCCCCGCGGTACCACGGAAAGTCTCGCTTCCTTGCGTTCCAGTATATCCATCTATCTTCAGAGTGCCGACAGGATTTACAATAAATCCATCAACATTGAATGGGTTGCCATTTACATCGGTAATCACAGCTCCATTGGCAGAAACACTTTCTACCCCAATATCACCGGCAACCTGATCGACCAATACTGTGTAATCAAAAACGAGGGTTGTCGAAGTTGACTTAGACTGGTTGT
>NZ_AQVT01000001.1:720000-4842332 GCF_000376345.1 Methylobacterium sp. 88A | reverse complement strand
TTCCGAGCGATCCGAACGCGAGACGCTTCGTCCTGGGCATCCTCCTCGCCTTCCTGCCGGCGGCGATCATCGGCGGCCTGTTCTCGAAATACATCAAGTTCTACCTGTTCAACCCGTGGATCGTCTGCGCCACCCTGGTGGCCGGCGGCCTCGTCCTCCTCGTCCTCGACGAGACCGACCTCGAGGTGAAGAAGCGTGACGTCTTCGACTTCACCCTGCCGATGGATTTCAGGATCGGCCTGTTCCAGTGCATCGCGATGATCCCGGGCGTGTCGCGCTCCGGCGCCACCATCGTCGGCGCGATGCTGATGGGAGCGGACAAGCGCTCGGCCACCGAGTTCTCGTTCTACCTCGCGATCCCCACCATGGCCGGGGCCTTCGCCAAAGACCTCCTCGACAATTACAAGAACCTCTCGCAGGACGATTTTGGCCTGATCGCCATCGGCTTCGTCGTGGCCTTCCTCTCGGCCTTCGTCGTGGTCCGCACCGTGCTCGACTACGTCTCCTCCCACGGCTTCCGGCTGTTCGCGTGGTGGCGCATCATCGTCGGCTCGCTCGGCTTCGCGGGGTTGATCCTGTTCGGCTGACGCACCCGCCTCGCGGCCCCGGACCCGCCTCGCACGCCGGGGCTCGCGACGCGGCGGCGGCCTTCGTTTTTCTTTGAGTCCGCGCTGATTTCTTTGATGAGTCCGGCGTGTTGCCCGGCAAGCCTCGCCGTGCGAGGGCTGTCGCCGACAGCGTCCGGCCATGCGCGGCCGGCGGAAGCGTGCGCCAAGGCCCTGACGATGGACAATCGCCCCCTCGCCGACCTGTTCCCCACGCCCACGCGCGAGCGGTGGCTCGGCCTGGTCGAGGGCGTGCTCAAGGGCGGCGATTTCGAGAAGCGCCTGGTCTCGAAGACGGCGGACGGCATCCGGATCGAACCGCTCTATGAGCCCGCCGCGCCGGTGGCGCAGCCCATGCGCGCGCCCGGCCCCTGGCGCATCGCCCAGCGGGTGGACCACCCGGACGCGCAGGCCGCCCACGATCTCGCCATGGCCGATCTCGAAGGCGGCGCCGATGCGCTGAACCTCGTCTTCGCGGGCGCGGTCTCGGCGCGCGGCTTCGGCCTCGCCGTCGACGACGTCCCGGCCCTCGACACCGCCCTGTCGGGCGTGATGCTGTCCCTCATCGCGACACGGCTCGACGCCGGCGGGCGCGGGCTGGAGGCCGCCCGTCTGGTCAAGGCTTTGGCGGCGCATCGCAACGAGGATCTCGGCAGTCTCGACCTCGATCTCGGCCTCGACCCGATCGGGACGCTCGCCGCCACCGGCCGCCTCGACGCGACGCTCCCTGAGATCGGCGCGGCGGTCTCGGCGCTCCTGTCGGAGTTCGACGGAGCCGGCTTCACCGGCCGCGCGATGCTCGCCGACGGGCGCCCCTATCACGAGGCCGGGGCCAGCGAGGCTGCGGAACTCGCCGCCACCCTCGCCACGGCCGTCGCCTATCTGCGCATGCTGGAGGCCGGTGGGCACGACCTCGCCCGCGCCCGCGATGCCGTCGCCATCCTCCTCGTGGCCGATGCCGACGAGTTCCTGACCATCGCCAAGTTCCGCGCCATGCGCCGCCTCTGGGCGCGGGTGGAGGCCGCCTGCGGGCTCGACCCGAAGCCGCTGCGCCTGCATGCCGAGACCGCGTGGCGGATGATGAACCGGAACGACCCGTTCGTGAACATCCTGCGCACCGGCATGGCCGCCTGTTCGGCGGGGCTCGGGGGTGCCGATTCCGTCACCGTCATCCCCTACACCGCCTCGCTGGGCCTCGCCGACGCCTTCGCCCGGCGCGTCGCCCGCAACAGCCAGATCGTCCTGATCGAGGAATCCAACCTCGCCCGCGTCGCCGACCCGGCGGCAGGGGCCGGCGGGTTCGAGGCGCTCACCGAGGAGCTCACCACCACGGCCTGGGCCGCCTTCCAGGCCATCGAGCGGGAGGGCGGAATCGTCGCCAGCCTGCAGGCCGGCGCGATCCAGGCCCGGATCGGCGAAACCCGCGCCACCCGCGCGAAGAACGTCGCCACGCGCCGCGAGCCCCTCACCGGGGCGAGCGAGTTCCCCTTCCTCGCCGAGAAGCCGGTGACGGTCCTCGACCTGCCGCCCTTCGATGTCGTGGCGCCCGCCTTCGCCCTCGGTGGGGCCGGGACGACCACCTGCGAGGCCCTGCCCTCCTTCCGCCTCGCCGAACCCTACGAGGCCCTGCGCGACGCGTCCGACGCCCATCTCGCCGCGACCGGGCGGCGCCCCCTGGTGTTCCTGGCCAATCTCGGCACGGTCGCGGTCTTCAACGCCCGCTCGACCTTCGCCGCCAACGCCTTCGCGGCCGGCGGCATCGAGGCGGTGAACGAAGAGGGTTTTTCGGAGAGCGACGCGCTGGCCAAGGCTTTCGCCGCATCCGGCGCGCGCATCGCCTGCCTCTGTTCGTCGGACGCCCTCTACGCCACCCACGCCGTCGCGGCGGCCGAGGCTCTGAAGAAAGCGGGCGCGACCACCGTGTACCTCGCGGGCAAGCCCGGCGATCTCGCGGAAGGGCTCAAAGCCGCGGGGGTCGATGCCTATCTGCACGCGGGAGGTGATCTCCTCACGCTGCTTCAGGCCGCCTTGGGCGAAGCCACACGAGCGTGAACCGCAACCGATACGCGATCAGGGGCGTTTCCAGCCCCGATCACGTCCTTGCAGAACAGGCTACGATGCGACGCTTCCTCCTTGCCGCCGGCTCCCTCGCTCTCCTCACGACGTCCCTCGGAACCACCGACGCGGCCACGCGGAAGGTCTCGGTGCCCAACCGCTACGACGGCGCCTGGAGCATCGAGGTCATCACCCAGGACGGCCCCTGCGACCGCGCCTATCGCTACGGCGTCCGGATCGCCAAGGGCGAGGCGAGTTATCCCGGCGGCGATTTCGACATCCGGGGACGCGTCTCCGGCAACGGCTCCGTGCGGGCGACGATCATGCGCGGTTCCGATGGTGCCACCGTGGTCGGCCAACTCGATCGCGGCGGCTACGGCAGCGGCACCTGGTCGAGCAACGGCATGATCCGCTGTTCCGGCCGCTGGAACGCCGAGAAGCGGGGCTGACCCGGCTTCTGTGATCGGCCGGGCACAGTCGGCTCACGAAATCGCGCATCGCAGGTTTCGGGGCGCATCGTGCCCTGTTCCTGTCCAAGTCTTCGATGAATACTTGGGGCGAATCGATTTCGATCGACCTCGAGGTATGTGCGCGATGAAAGCTCGGCTGCTTGGCGCTTTCTTGATCCTTGTCGCGACGGCGGGTGCCGCGAACGCGGCGCCCCGCACACCCGGACACGCCCATGCGGCCATGGCGCCACTGGAGCGCGCCGCCACGGAGTGTTTCGCCGAGACGGTGATGGCCAACCCAGCGGCCATGCGCCATGCCCGGGCGGGCCGCTGGTACGAGGCGGCGGGGATCATCGGCTTCCTCTGCCGCCCCGAGGTGGATGCGATGATCCGCACCCATGACCAACTCTTCGGCAACGGCACCGGCCAGCGCTACTTCAAGGTCGCCTATACCCGTCATCTCGGCGGCGAACTCGCCATCCGCCTTCAGCCGATGCTGGAACGCACGGCCGTGGCGACCGCCGAACCGGCCGCCGATAGGACCGCCCCGGAAACCGGCGACAAGGCCGAGTAGCGACTTCGAACCGAGCTTCGCCGGGTCCGGCTCACTAAGGCCTGTCTGCGCGACCGAGCGGCGGTATTCGTCCGCCGGGCCTTGGTATCAGGCGTCGACGGTCTCTTCCTCGTCGCGGGCAGGAACGGCTTCGTCGTCCGGCAGGGCGAGGCGCGGATCAGGCCCGAGGAGCGTCTCCACCAAAGCGTCGATGCGGGCCGACACGCCCTCCTCCCGCAAGGCGTCCCGCACCAGGGCCCTCGCCTTTTGGAACGAGACCCCCATGGGCAGCGCGACGGCGGCCGCCACCTCCTCCGCCACCGCGCCTTCCGCCGCCAGCCCCGCATGAACAGCCTCGCGCGGGTCGAAGCGGGGGATCGGAAGCGTGAACATCAGCTTGTCGAAATGTCGCGGCCCCTGCTCGCCTCGTGCCTGCATGTGAGCGATGCGGCGACGCACGGCTTCGCTGTTGAAGAGAGCCTCCAGATAGCGTGCTTCCGCCATCGACTCGACCGCTGCCCAATAAAGGCTGTGGTCGATGATTCCTTCGGGACCGAGGAGGCACGAAGCCAGTCGGGAGCCTGTCTTGGTGAAGACCACGCGAATGGGCTGCACCGGAAACTGCGCGGACAATCCGCGTTGAAAATTCCAACGCTGCTTTAGGGTGATGCGTCCGGCGCTGTGTTGCGCCCAGCTTGCCTCGGCCTGTCGCATCCAGGCTCCGAGGCGGGTCGCACCATGATCGCTCGCCTGTTTCGCGTCGAGAACATTCCCATCGGGTGTCATGGGCACGATGCCCTCGAACGGATTCAAAACGCGAAACGACGCGATGGATTCGCCGAGATAGACCGGCCGGACGTAATCGCTTTCGACAGCCCCCTGCTGAGCGGGCAGGTCTCGCCAGGGGACTTTCTCCTGTGGGGACCTCCTGCTTCTCAAGAGAGGTGCTGCGGCGTTACCGCCGAGACGGCCTGACTGAACGCGATCCACCAGACACAGCATGCGCGGAACGAGGGTCGCCCCTTGATGGAAGAGCGGGCGATAGGGCGACCCGGCCTCGAAGTTCGCAGGCACCGGTGCATCGGCCCGATCCAGCCGCAGGCAGCGATCCGCCACCTCCTCGGGCACGTCCTTGAAGGGGAGCCGCCCGGCGAAAGCCGTGACCCGCATGGGCGTCGGCCGGGCCTCCCCCGCCGTGACATCGGCGAACAGGACGCAGGTGGGCACCCTGAACAGGGGCGAGACGGCCTGATTGTCGAGAACCCAGGCGTCCGAGAACGCGACACGGACCTCGGTCCAGTCCCCGCTGCGGAAGGCTCGGAACTGGCCCCGGCTCAGGGCGGCGAGCGGCAGCACCATGGCGACCCGGCCGCCCGGCCGGTCGCCCTCCGGCGGCCGGACATAGAGCTCCGCCGCCCGTGCGAAGAACAGGCCCGACAGATCGGTCTGCGTCACCAGCCGCGCCTCGTCGGGGCCGACCCAGATGCCGAGCCGGCGCGCGGTATCCCGGAACAGGGCCTGCAGGGCGGGCGCCATGTAGCGGTAGGACAGCCAGGGCGGGTTGCCGATGACGACATCGACCCTGGCGCCGTCCGAGAGCGCCACCGGGCGGCTGAGGTTGCGGGCGAAGAAACCCCAGACATGGTCGCGCCCGGCCCGGCGCAGGCGGTCGTAGATCGTGAAGGTGGTGACGAGCGTTGCGTGCTGCTCCGCCGCGACGCCAAGCCCCGCGAGCCCACGCGCGAAGGCGTCCGCCGTGCGGCCGGCCTCGCTGGCATCGTACATGGCGGTGACGACGCGGTCGAACAGGGGCGGATCGGCACAGAGGCCGAGGGGGAAGCGCAGGGTCGGCGCGCCTTTGCGGCCCTCGCGGGGGTCGCGCGGCACCTCGACCACGAGGTCGCTCTCGAACGCGTCGCGCTTCACGTTCCATTGCAGCGCATCGCCGAGATAGACCGGCAGGGAGATGTCGCCGCCTCGCCCCGGCAGGGCGTCGCCGAGGGCCAGCAGGTAGGTGACGCGGGCGAAGATCACGGCCACCGGATGGACGTCCAGCCCCGTGACGGAAGCGCAGCAGCGCGACGCGATCTCCGTGAGCGGCACGCCCGCCGCGATCAGGGCCTCACGCTTGAGGCGCACGGCGTGGAACAGGAAGCTGCCCGAGCCGCAGGCGGGATCGAGGCAGGTCTGCTCGGCCGGCCGGTCGAGGGCGCGCCGCACCACCTTCCGGGCGAGCCAATCGGGCGTGTAATATTCACCGAGATCGTGCCGTTGCGCCGGATCGATGAGGGATTCGTAGAGCACTTTCAGAAGGTCGACATCGACGCTGCCGAGGTCGAACCGGGCGGCATGCGCGGCCAGGCTGGCGACGATGGACTCCCCGCCCGGCGCCTGGATCACCCAGCCGAAGAAATCCGTCTCCACCGCGCCGTGGACCCCCGCCTCGTGGAAGGCGCGCCCCGACAGCAGATCCTCGGGCGAGCGCCCGGTGGCGCCCATGGTTCCGGCGGCGATCGCCTTGGCGAGGATGACCAGATAGGTGTGCTGGAGCCAGAGCGTGTCGTCGTCGATGGCCTTGCCGTAGACGAAGCCGAGATGGCGCGACCAGAGCTGCCGCTTCAGGACCGCCTCCGGGTCCGCCGCCAGCGCCTCCCAGGCCTTGGCGAGGAGGCCGAGGGTCCGCGCGAAGGCGGCGCTCTGGCGGCCGAGTTCGTTGGTGATCCCGGCCGCGTCCGCCGGCAGCCAGTCGAGGACCGCGATGACCCCTTCGAGCCAGGCGGTGAGGCCACGGGCGTCCGCCAGCCTCACCTCGTGCTCGGTGAGCCGCACCAGGACGCCGTCCCGCATCTCGTAGGCGGTGAAGGTGGCGCCGTCGGTGGCGAGCCCCACGTAACGCTGGCCGGTGGCGCCCTCGCGTTCGGGCAGGTAGCGGGTGAGCTGAGCCTCGGCGTCCCTGGCCTCCCGGCGCAGGTCGGACTTGATCTCGATGATCGTCCTGCCGAGCAGGGCATCGAGGCGCCCTCTAACCTCAGGTATCTTTCTCTCGAAGAAGATCTGCTCGCTCTTGGCGCCCAGCGCCTCGATCAGCAGGCGATAGAGCAGCGCCCTGACCTTCTCATGTCCCGGACGGATCGAGAGTTCCGCGATGATCGGAGTCAGAGCATCGTCATCGATCGCCATCGCCAGCCCTCACGTGAGGCTGCGAACTATATATACCTGAGGTTGCCCATCAAGCACGGAACGCGATCACGCACAGGTTGTACGCGAGGCGTGGGTGCGCGCCCTTCAGGCGCCCGCCAGACGAAAGCTCGCCTGGCGCCGGTCCACCACGCCGCGACGGCGCTCGACGAACCGGGTCTGATTGCGGCCGTTGGCCTTGGCCTCGTAGAGCGCGGCGTCCGCGAGACTGAACAGGTCCGACGGCGTGAGGGGGTCGGCTCCCGGCGCGCCCATGGTCGCGACGCCGATGCTCACGGTCACCGATCCGGCTTCGATCCCGGCCGAGTCCACCGACAGGAGCGCCACCCTGGCATGAACCCTCTCGGCGATGAGCAGGGCCGCCGTCTCGTCGCCATCCGGGATCAGGATCGCGAATTCCTCGCCGCCCACCCGGCAGACGAGATCGACGGGACGGTGAACGCTCTCCAACAGGCAGCGGGCGAGGCCGCGCAGCACCTCGTCGCCCACCGCATGCCCATGGCGGTCGTTGAAACGCTTGAAGTGATCGGCATCGATGACCAGCAGCGCGAAGGGGCGGGCCGCCTGGTCGGCATCGCCCCGCAGGGCGGTCAGGGCCTCCTCGAACCGGCGGCGATTCGGCAGGCCGGTCAACGCATCGGTGAGCGACTGCCGGGCGAGTTCGACCTGCATCGCGCCGCGCCGCTCCAGCTCCCGTCCGAACAGGAGCAAGAGGCCGATGGTCAGGCCGCACAGCACCACCACGATGGCGCTGATGACGATCGCCTTCGCGCGCCATTCGGCCTCGATCTCGTTCACCGCCAGGGCGACGTTGAGGATCAACGGCAAGGTCCCGACCTGCGTGAAGGCATAGTGCCGGTCCACCCCGTCAAGGCTGGAGGTCCCGACGAAGCTACCGCTGCCCTCGCGGACGAACCGCTCGAAATTGGCCGTTCCGGCGAGGCTCGTCCCGAAATCGGAGTCCCGGTTCGGGTAGCGCATGACGCGCGTCCCATCGTGCAGGTACAAGTTGATCGCGCCGTCGCGCCCGAGGCCCAGGCGGTCGAACAACCGCGTGAAGTACGACAGCTTCAGGGTGCCCAGGACCACCCCGCCGAACGACCCGTCCGGCTTGTCGACGCGTCGGCTCAGCACCATGACGCGTGCGCCCGTCAGACGCGACATCAGCGGCTGGCTGATCAGCAAGCCACCGCCGCCCCGGGCCTTGTGGGCCTTGAAGTAGTCGCGGTCGACATTGTTGGTGTGGCGCGCCGGGATGGCATGGCCGTCGAGAATGCTGTCGCCTCGCTCGTCGAGGACGAGGATCACGCCCATGTCCTGTGCCGAGATCGCCCGATCGAACAGGATCAGCTGGCGCAGCTCCGGCGACAGATCGGCGAGAGCGGGAAGTTTCAGGTTCTCGGTGACGCCCTGCAGCGACAGATCGATGATCTCGATATTGCGGGCGATGTCGCGTTCGATGATCTGGAGCAAGTTCTGCGAGGTTTGCTCCGCCTTATCCCAGGCGTCCTTGCGCAGGTCGAGCAGCATGATGGCGGACACGACGAGCATGCCCACCGGCGCCAGGATCCCGAAGAGGATCCACGTGCGCGCCGAGCGGAACCTGCGAGCGAATCGGCGCGGCAGGACCATCGGCATCTCCTCCCAGGTCACCCGGAGGTGCCTGGTTCAGACCATGTTACCCGCCTCTTCAGCCGGGACACGGCGTGCCGTGGGTTCTAAGCCACAGGCCTTAATGCGGGGTTAAACGCGCCGCGACACAACCGGAGGTGGAGACGGAGGCTCCCGCTCCGGCTCCGGCTCAATCGTCCATCTTCAGCGCGGCGATGAACGCCTCCTGCGGGATTTCCACGCGGCCGAATTGGCGCATCTTCTTCTTGCCCTCCTTCTGCTTGTCCAGCAGCTTGCGCTTGCGCGAGATGTCGCCGCCGTAGCACTTGGCGGTGACGTCCTTGGAGAGGGCCTTGATGGTCTCGCGGGCGATGATCTTGCCCCCCAACGCCGCCTGGACCGGGATCTGAAACAGGTGGCGGGGGATCAGGTCCTTCAGCTTCTCGCACATGGCCCGGCCGCGATGCTCGGCGCGGCTGCGGTGGACCAGCATGGAGAGGGCATCCACCGGCTCGGCATTGACGAGGATCGACATCTTCACGAGGTCGCCCTCCCGGTAATCCGAGATGTGGTAGTCGAACGAGGCGTAGCCCTTCGAGATCGATTTCAGGCGGTCGTAGAAGTCGAACACCACCTCGTTGAGCGGCAGGTCGTAGACCACCATGGCGCGCTTGCCGACGTAGTTGAGGTCGACCTGGGTGCCGCGCCGGTCCTGGCAGAGCTTCAGGACGCCGCCGAGATACTCGTCGGGGGTGAGGATGGTGGCGCGGATCCACGGCTCCTCGATGGCGGTGATCTTCATCACGTCCGGCATGTCGGCCGGGTTGTGCAACTCCTTGATCGTCCCGTCGGTCATCTGCAGGCGGTAGACCACGGAAGGAGCGGTGGAGATCAGGTCGAGGTTGAACTCGCGCTCCAGGCGCTCCTGGATGATCTCGAGGTGGAGCAGCCCGAGGAAGCCGCAGCGGAAGCCGAAGCCGAGCGCCGCCGAAGTCTCCATTTCATACGAGAACGAGGCGTCGTTGAGCCGGAGCTTGCTCATGGCGCTACGCAGGGTCTCGAACTCGGCGGCATCCACGGGGAAAAGCCCGCAGAACACCACCGACTGCACGTCCTTGAAGCCCGGAAGCATCTCCTTGCAGGGGCGCTTGTCCTCGGTGAGCGTGTCGCCCACGCGGGTGTCGGCGACCTCCTTGATCGAGCCGGTGAAGAA
The DNA here is from genome assembly GCF_000376345.1 of Methylobacterium sp. 88A. NCBI lineage: Bacteria > Pseudomonadati > Pseudomonadota > Alphaproteobacteria > Hyphomicrobiales > Methylobacteriaceae > Methylobacterium > Methylobacterium sp. 88A. Next base: position 4,832,648 of record NZ_AQVT01000001.1, on the reverse strand, counting down.
GCCGACCTCGCCGGGGCCGAGCTCGCCGATATCGGCCATCTTCGGCCGGAACACGCCGATCTTGTCGACGCCGTGCACAGCGTCGGCCCGCATCATGCGGATGTTCATGCCCTTCTTGAGCACGCCGTCGACGATGCGCACCAGCACGACGACGCCGAGATAGACGTCGTACCAGCTGTCCACCAGCAGGGCCTTGAGGGGCGCGTCGCGGTCTCCCTTGGGCGGCGGCAGACGCTTGACGATGGCCTCCAGCACCGCCTCGATGTTGAGGCCGCTTTTCGCCGAAATCGCCACCGCCTCGGAGGCGTCGATGCCGATCACCTCCTCGATCTGGGCGCGGATGCGCTCGGGCTCGGCGGCCGGCAGGTCGATCTTGTTGAGGACGGGGACGATCTCGTGGTTGGCGTCGAGCGCCTGGTAGACGTTGGCGAGCGTCTGCGCCTCGACGCCCTGCGAGGCGTCGACCACCAGCAGCGAGCCCTCGCAGGCCGCGAGCGACCGCGACACCTCGTAGGCGAAGTCCACGTGGCCGGGGGTGTCCATCAGGTTGAGGATGTAGTCCTTGCCGTCCTCCGCGCGGTATTCGAGGCGCACGGTCTGGGCCTTGATGGTGATCCCGCGCTCCTTCTCGATGTCCATGGAGTCGAGCATCTGCTCGCTCATGTCGCGGAGCGCCACCGTGCCGGTGGTCTGGATCAGCCGATCCGCCAGCGTCGACTTGCCGTGGTCGATATGCGCGACGATGGAGAAATTACGGATGTTGTCGATGGGGACGGTGGTCATCGAGGGGTCTGTCTCCGGCGCGGTCGCGGTCCGTCGGCGTAAGGACGGGCCCGGCGCACGGCTTTTCGGTGTGTGGACGCGTGTCGGGAGATAGCAGTGCGGCACCGGCACGCCAAGCGGAGCCGCGTCCGCACGTGGTCGCGCCCCTCGGTTCCAGGCGCGACGGCTCTCAGAGCGGACGACGGTGAGCAGACCTCACCGTCGTCCGGTAGAGACGACGTCCCGTAAAGCGACACGCTCGGTCTCCTGCGGCGTCCCCTCGGTTGGCTGCGGCATAGGAAGGCCCCAGCGCCCATGCCCCCGCCCGACGGCCAACAGGGCCTCGGCCATTTCATGCAATGCCTCCTCGCGGGTCGCCCCCCAGGCGACCGCTTCCGGTACGGCTGAGCAATAGGCGTGGAGCGTGCCGTCCTCCTCCCGGCGAAGCGCGACGGAATAAATCCGTTCGCCCGTCATCGCGCCAGCTCTCCCGCGCCCCTCGCAAGGGCCTCGTGCATCCGCGTCTGCCAGCCGGCGCCCGTCGCCTTGTAGGCGTCGAGCACGGCGGGATCGACGCGGAGCGTCAGATTCACCTTGGGGGACTCGACAGGCGGTCGGCCGCGCCCGCGCTTCGTCATGAGCCTATACATCTCCGGCGCCGCTTCCTTGAGGGGCTTGAGTTCGGCGAGCTCTGCGTCGGTCATCGGGGGCGTGTCGGATACCTCGTCCCAGTCCTCCTGGGAGAAGCTGACGCCCTCAGGCTTGGGATTGGTGGTCGTCATAGGTCTTCCTCTCTTTCCCGTTGGCTGGGCGAAGGCTGACGATATCGAACGCTTCCGTCCCCAGGGGTGAAATGATGACGACCACGACGAGGACGTCGTTCCACTCGCCGATGAGCATGTAGCGGTTGCGGCCGGTGCGGCTCGGCCTGGTCGGGCGAATGAGTGCCCGTTCCGCATCGAACGAAGCATCAAAGTCGGCGAAGTCCAGCCCGTGCTTGAGCAGGTTGGCCTTGCGCTTATGCTCGTCCCAGGTCGCGGTCACGCGATTATATGTATGGGCGCTTAATCACAGCCGCAAGCAATTTTTCGCTATGGCGGAAAATAGCCCATCCGATCTCATAAGGTCGTGGACTCCGTTACTCATGTGGCTTGAAGGGGTCGTGCGGCCACATGCTACGCGTAGAGGTCGATCTCTTCGCTGAAAATCACCATGCCCGTTCCGAGGCCGCCTGCCCCGTCCGCCTTGCACGATCCCTCGGGCGTGATGAGAGCATCGAACGGACAGCCCGATGCGTCGAGTTTCGTCGCGCCCTTGCAGGGACCGATCGGCGTTTTCGTCACAGCGACCGAGGTGGACGCTCCAAGGAGGCTTGCCTCGACCCGAAGGGCGAACCGCCCACGGTCACGGTCGGTTCTCTCTCAAAGTACGACGACGCAGCGGGAGGTGTGTGAGAGATACTCAGAGCAGGGCCACCGTCTGGCGGATTTCGGGCATGGTCGGCCCCGTGATCTCGTGGACCATGCGGTTCATCAGGTCGCGGGCGATGAGGCAGCGCCCGCGGGCCTCGTCCCGCGCGGCACCGGCGGGCAGCGCGGCGAAGGTCCGGCAGGCCTTGGCGAGGTCGCGGAATCCCGTCCTGTCGGCCCGGGCCGCGATGGTTTCCGCGCTCGCCCCGTCCGTGTCGGGTCCGAAACGGTCGACGAGCCTGACGAAGGCACGCACGTCCTCGCGGGCCGCCTCCTCGCCCATCCGGGCGATCAGGGCGTCGAAGGCGCTCCGGTCGAAGATCGGCGGCCTTTCCGGCATCGGCGCGTCCGCGTCGCTCTCCCGCAGGACGATGGAGGAGATCTGGTCGCCGATCACCCGCGACAGGGTCGGGAGATCGAACGGCTTGCCAAGTTGACCGTTGGCGCCGGCCTCCGTGAGGGCCCGGACCCGGTCCGGCATCATGCTGGCGCTCATGGCCACGATCGGCACCCGGCGCGCCGGGTGCTGCAGGGAGCGGATACGCCGGATGGCCGTGGTCCCGTCCATTCCGGGCATCGACACGTCCATGAGGACGAGGTCGTAGGCGCTGGCCTGCACCGCCAGGATGGCCGCCTCTCCGTCGGTGACCATGTCGACGCCGTAACCCAGGCGCTTCAGCATCGCCTGGACGACCTCCCGGTTGATCGGGTTGTCCTCCACCACGAGGATGCGGCCGGCCCCGGGCGCGTCCGGGCTCGGAGCCGGCGCCGCGCGTGTCAGCACCGGCGCCGGCGCCAGGGAGAGGGAGAACCGGTAGGCCGCCGTCTCGCCCAGCGGCGTGCTCCGGTCGATGCGCCCGCCCCCCATGAGTCCGACGAGGCGCTGGGCGATGATGAAGCCGAGGCCGCTGCCGTCGAGGGTCACGGTGCGGGCTGCGGACTGCTCCGGGTCTTCGCCGGCATGGGCGGTGACGAAGACGCGCCAGCGCTCGGCGGCCTCGGCGCCGCGCGGCCCCTGCAGCGCGAGGGTGACGGTGCCCCGGCGCAACGTGCCGATGGCGTCGTTGAGCAGGTTGAGGAGGATCTGCCTCAGGCGGCGCTCGTCGCCCAGGACATGGCGGGAGCCGTCGCCGGGAACGGCCACGTCGATGGCGCCCCCCCTCGCCTCGGCCATGGGCCTCACGAGATCGGCCGTCCCGCTCACCAGGGCGGGCAGGTCGATTGGGATGCTGTCGAGGCGCAGATTGCCTTCCCCGGCCCGGGCATAATCGAGGACGTCGTCCACCGTGCCGAGAAGCGTGTCGGTGGCTGCACCCACCAGGGCGAGATAGCGGATCTGATCGGGTGAGAGCCCGGTCGTGTGCGCGAGGAGGTCGGTGAAGCCCTTGATCGTCGTCAGCGGCGTCCGGATCTCGTGGCTCATGAGGTTCATGAACTCCGACTTCGCCCGGCTCGCATTCTCGGCCTTGGCCTGGGCCAGTTCGGCGGCGTCGCGGGCCATGCGCAATTCGTCGGCCTGATCCTGCCGCTTCGTCACGTCCCGCAGGGTCGATATCACGTTGGGCGCCCCAGGCGCGGCGGAGGTCAGGAGGTCGTTGACCGCCTCGATCCAGATGCAGCGGCCATCCGCATGGCGCATCCGGAACAGGGAGACGATGCTCGGCCGGTCGGGGGCGAGGCGGGCATCTGCGGCGGAGAAGGCGGCGAGATCGTCGGGGTGGATGCGCGTGCGCGGATCGAAATCCGACCCTTCCGTGCCGAACAGCGCCGCGCCGGAAGGCGAGACATAGGCGATGCGCCAGTCGGCATGGCGCAGGATCACCACGTCGGTCATGGTCTCGGCGAGGAGTTTGTAATGCGCCTGGCTCGCCGCGAGTTCGCGGCCGCGCTCGGCCACCCGGACCTCCAGGTTGGCATTGACCTCCGCGATGGCGGCGTGGTGCTCGGCCGAGACGCGGGACGCCGTCACGAGCGCCCTGCCGATCTGATCCACTTCGCGGATCTCGCTGGCGGGAAGGTGGACGGGGTCGCCGCGCCCGACCGCGCCGGCGGCTCGCTTCAGGTTCCGCACCGCCCTGGCCACCTGCCGGGCATAGATCCAGGCGACGATCCCGCCGCTGCCCAGCAGCGTCACGGCGAGGAAGGCCAGGACGGCGAGCGAACGATAGAGCGAGGCCTCGAAGGCATTCCGGTCGAGGCCGGTGACCACCGTCCAGTCGGAGACGCCGGAGCGATGGTGGAATTCCATGACGCTGGCCTCCGCCTTCTCCCAATCCTCCAGACGCTGGAGCCTGGGCGGAGACGAGGAGGGCTCTTTCGTGGAGAGGCCGGACGAGTCGGGCGCATCGTCGGTTTGTGCGACGATGCGCTTCGCGCCATCGACGAAGACGGCGGAGAACGGGTCGTCGATCTCGGCCTGTGCAATCAGGCGGGCGAAGTGATCCGTGCGCACGGCGATGGAGACGAACATCTCCGGGGCGCCGCCGCGCAGGACCGGCGCGCAGATCAGGACGATATCGGCCCCGGTGACCACGCTCTTGATCACCGGAGAGATGACCGGGCGCCGGGTCGCGATCAGGGACGCGGCGAGCGCGGGACGGGGGGAGGACGGCATGGCCGTGCCGACGGGCACGCGCGTGTTGACGATCTGGCGGCCATCGACATGGACGAGGGACACCGTGAATTCGGTGGTGTCCACGAGTGCCCGCCCCTGGGCATCGAACCGCGCCCAGTCCTCGGCATCGATGGAGGGCGAGGTCGCCAGGGTCCTGGCCATCGCGCTCATCTCGGAGAGATCGCGGTCGAGGCGCTCGCGGAGATGGTCTCCGGTGAGCTGTCCCATGGTCTGCAGACGGGCTCGCTCGGCGGTCACGTACCAGTCGGTGATGACGCCGGCGAGCACCACGAGGGGAAGCGCGATGGCGAGGGCGAAGACCATCATGGCCGCCACCGCCGAGTGTTGCCCCCGCTCTCCGCGCCTGCGCACCGCTCTCTCACCTTGTCGATGGGCGCACCGATGGGACGCGGCCTCGCTTCACCTAAGCAGGGATTCTCCGGCTGGCCAATGGATTGTGAGGTTGTTCGAAATTCATGGTTTCGACGGCTTTATGAATAGCGTCGTCCAGGGTCCGCGCTTACGCGAAGGTTCGATTTCAATCGGGTCCGACTCATGCGTCCTCGGTGCGTTCGGCGGACACCCGCCATGGCACGGGCGAAGGGTGATGGGTTTCCCTCACCTCCGTCCGGTCTCAGATGAAGGGGCCGATCAGCCGCTCGTACTCGGCCTCGGCGAGGCCATAGCTGTCGCCGGCCAGTTCGACGAGCTTGAGCCGGTCACGGATCGTGATCTGCCCGCGCCGCATCACGATCATCCGCGTGCGCTCCAACTCGTGCAGAGCGACGGTGACGCGCGGGCGATGCATGCCGAGCATCAGCGCCAGCATCTCGTGGGTCATGACCACGCGGCCCTCGTCGAGCCTGTCGCTGGCCAGGAGGAGGCAGAGCGCCAGGCGCTCCTCCACCGAATGGTGCCGGTTGGCCAGGGCCATCTGGCTGGTCCAGAGGATGACGACCTGGACGTAGCGCAGGAGGATGTCGCGCAGGGCGCTGCTCTGGGCCATCGCCTGACGCAGGGCGCCCGCGCCCATGCGGAGGGCCCGGCCCGCCACGCGGACCTCCACGGTGAGGGGCGTGTGCTCGATGCCGAGCACGAGGGCGGTGCTGACCATTCCGTCGCGCCCGACGACAGCGATCTCGACGGTGCCGCGTTCGGCGATCGCCATGGTCACGGAGGCCAGTCCACTCTCGATGAAATACGCGTGCGGGATGGGCTCGTTGGCCATGACGATCCGCTCGCCGACGGTCAGCACCACCTCTTCGAGCTGCGGCAGCATCTGGCTGAAGACTTCGATGGGAAGCGCCCGCAGGAGGCGGTTCTCGACCAACGGCGCCTGGAGCGGCTGGAGTCGTGAGTTCATTAGTGACGCTCCGGCAAGCATCTCGCCTATACTTTCAAGGAACTCGGAATTAACAGTGGCGAAGAGCCGTATTCTACAGAATATTGATTAAAATTCCAGTAAAATAGAACAATATTAAGTACTAGCTTGGGCTTCGATGTGTATTTTAATTCGTAACATTTGAACCTCCGCGATGTGCCCGAGCGATCCGGGTGCCGAGGCCGAGCGGCGTGTCCAAGGCGATCGGCTCCCGCGTCCGCCCGTGGCGGGGGAAGGGGGCGAGCCTGCGCCTACATGCGTCCTGCAAGTGCGAGGCGGATGATCGTTGGGACGTCGACGGGCCCGCGACGCCGGGGCCGCGTCGGCGTCTGCCGCGGCCGGCCGTGGGAGAGGTGCCGGTTCCCGTATCAGCGCGCCGGGACGGAGCCCGGTTCCGGCAGGGCCAGGCTTGTCCGGATCGGACTCGTCGGCGGCTCGCGACGGACGTCGATGATGTCGCCCGGCTGGAGGAGCGCACGCTCGTTCGCCTCGAAGGTCTCCGTCCGCTCGCCCACGGCGCGCGTGATGAAGACTTTCCGCGCCGGGGTGCCGGGGCTGGCTGCACCGAGCATGCCGCCGGACTGGAGGCGCGCCTCCCGGATCTCGCGGGCGCTCGGCAACTGCATCTCCACTTCCGTCAGGCGCGTGGTCACGTCCTGCAGTTCGGCGAGGAGGCGGCGATGATAGGTGTCGGTGAGTTCCTGGACGCGCAGGGCGAGGTCGCCGATCGCCAGATCGAGCCGGGCGAGTTCGGAGTTCAGCCGCGCGATGGTCCCCTTGTTCCGGGCCTCCTCGCGCTGCAGTTCGATCCCCTGGTACCGTCGCGCCAGACCGTTGCTGATGAGCTTCTCGTAATCCTCGAGATGGGACTGGATCAGCCGGAGCTGCGTCTCCTCCGCCTTGCGCTGCGCCTCGACGCCGGCGATCTCCGCCTCGATCCGCGGCTTCTGCGCACGGAGCATCTCGGCGGATTGTGCGAAGGCGCTCCGCTGCGCCTTCAGGATCCCGCGTTCCTCCGCGAGGAGACGGGTGAAGCCCTCGTCGCGTTCGCTGCCGCGCGGCGGGGTGAAATCCTCACGGTCTTGCCGCTGCGCTTCCAGCCTCTCGCGCCGGACCGTGAGCAGGCGCAGGGTCGCCTCCAGGACCCGGACCCGTTCGTCGGCACTGAGGAACTCCGTGCGCTGGGAGATCTGCGCCTGTTCGGGCAAGGCGAAGCCGCCGGCCAGGGCGATGCCGCTGAGAACCGAGGCCCCGTAGCGGAACGGGTAACTCCCCGCGACGCGCACGTCGCCCAGGAGGTAGATCGGCCGCATCTCCGTGATACGCAGGCTCACCACCGGCTGCTGCAGAAAGCCGTCGGCCAGATGGCTGACGATCTGCTTCTGGGCCTCCGGCAAGGTCATGGCCGAGACGGAGACTTCGCCGATTAGGGGCAGGAACAACGCGCCGCTGCCATTGACCACGAACTCGCCCGAGAGTTCGGCCTGGCCGTAGACCGACAAGCCGAGCCGGTCTCCGGGCGCGAGTCGATAATCGGAATCCTGGGCGCCGGCCGCCCCGCCGAGGGCGACCCACAGGGCGAGTGCCGCGATGCGGTGGGGCACGCGCGCCAGGCGCGTCCGTCGATGCTGTCTCATCATGGATCAACCGACCGCTTGTCTGGTGAGGCCTATCTCGCAGGATTGCCAATAGTCTAAACCGCGGAAATTCCGGCTCCGGCATCGCCTTTCGGACGATCCCGGCCCTACAAGGAGTTAATCCTTCCGAATATCGGCCATACTATAAAATCTAATCGATGATTTTTGGCGTCGATTCGCGGTAATATTCGATGGTACTATTCCTTATTCGGTCATGAAGCCTGCCCTATGCACCGGATGCGCCACTTGTAGCGTGCAATGATTGTCCTCCATGGTTCGGCGGCGCTCCGAGTTCCTCCCCGAGGGGACGGTCGAGCGAGATCACCGACGGAACGCTCGTTCCAGTCTCGGACGCGACGATCGTCGGTCCTGGGAATGAGCCGGAGGGGCACCGACAATGAAGCGCATCCTCGTAACGGGTGGGGCCGGGTTCATCGGGTCTCATCTCTGTGGACGGCTGATCAAGCAGGGAAACGAAGTTCTCTGCGTCGACAATTTCCTGACAGGTGCGCGCTCGAACCTGGATAAGCTGCTCACGCACCAATCCTTCGAGCTCCTTCGCCACGACGTGACGTTCCCGCTCTACGTGGAGGTCGACGAGATCTACAATCTCGCCTGCCCGGCCTCTCCGGTTCACTATCAGCGCGACCCCGTCCAGACGACGAAGACCAGCGTGATGGGGGCGATCAACATGCTCGGCCTGTCCAAGCGCCTTCACGCCCGCATCCTCCAGGCCTCGACCAGCGAGGTCTATGGCGATCCGGACGTGCACCCGCAGCCCGAGAGCTATTGCGGCCATGTCAGCATCGTCGGGCCGCGCGCCTGCTACGACGAGGGCAAGCGCTGCGCCGAGACGCTGTTCCACGATTACCGGCGTCAGCACCGGATGTCGGTGCGCGTGGCGCGGATCTTCAATACCTACGGGCCGAACATGCATCCGCAGGACGGCCGGGTGATTTCGAACTTCATCGTCCAGGCGCTGACGCATCAGCCGATCACGATCTACGGCGACGGCTCCCAGACCCGGTCGTTCTGCTACGTGGACGATCTCGTCGAAGGCTTGCTCCGGCTGATGGCGGTGGAGGAGGAGCCCGGCGACGTGGTCAACCTCGGCAACCCGTCCGAGATCAACGTCCTCGCCCTGGCCGAACGCATCGTGCAGTTGTGCAATTCGCGCTCGACCATCGAATGCCGGCCCTTGCCCCAGGACGACCCGAGGCGGCGCTGCCCCGACATCTCCCGCGCCCGGGAGAAACTGAGATGGTCGCCGCGGGTCGATCTCGACACCGGTCTGGTGCGGACGATCGCGTATTTCGAAGCGCGGCTCATCCAGAAGGGCTCGCCGATTCATGCCCTGCGCGAACTGGCCCGCTCCGAACCCCTGACGCAGGTCGCGGGATGACCGACGATCTCACGCCGAGTGGCGCCGATCTCAATCGCTGGGCGCGATCCGTGCGCCCGGAAACCCGCCGCCGCCACGCGGTCGAGCTGACGGGCGCGGAAACGGCGGGGGCTTCACCCGCCCCTGCCGGGGGCTGGGAACTGCCGCGCGCCGAGATTCTCGGGCTCGACGTCAGCGCCATCACCTTCGCGGACGCCATTGCGGCCATCGATGCCTTCGTCCGCTCGGGCAAGCCGCATTACGTCTGCATCACCGGAGCCCATGGGGTGATCGAGAGCAGAAGCGATCCGCACTTGCTCGCGATCCACAACGCGGCGGATCTCGTGACGCCGGACGGCATGCCCCTCGTCTGGATGTCGCGGCTCCTTGGCCACACTTCGACCGAGCGGGTCTATGGCCCCGACCTGATGCGCGCGATCACGCGCCTGTCGCCGTCCCGCGGCTATCGCCATTTTTACTACGGCGGAGCGCCCGGTGTGGCCGAGGCGCTGAGCGCCCGCCTCCGGAATGCAAATCCGGGACTGTCCGTGGTCGGCACCTGCTGCCCTCCGTTCCGGAGCCTGTCGCGGGAGGAGGACGAGGCGGTGGTGGCACAGATCAATGCCGCGCGGCCGGACATCGTCTGGGTCGGCCTCAGTACCCCCAAGCAGGAAAACTGGATGGCCTCCCATCTCGGACGCATCGATGCGCCGGTCATGATCGGCGTCGGGGCAGCCTTCGATTTCCTGGCGGGCGCCAAGCGGCAGGCCCCGGTCTGGATGCAGAAGCGAGGCCTCGAATGGCTGTTCCGCCTCGTGAGCGAACCGAAAAGGCTCTTCGCCCGCTACATGAAGATCGTCCCCCTGTTCCTGCTGCTCGCTGCCGGGCAGCTTCTCAGGACCTGGTTCGCCTCCCGCATCAGGGATGGGGCCTCTCCGGCGATGCCGGCCCCGCCGCCTCATCGGCCCGGGTGATTCCCGCTCCCGGGCCGTGCCGGGCCTCGCCCCCGTGGCCACGGTGTCCCGCCTTCTCTCGTTCCAGGGCCGGTATGGCCTCGAACTTTCGGAATGGCTTCCCATGAGCACCACCGACAGCATCATTCTCGCGGGCCCTGCGGTCGAGCGGATCAAACCGGTGGAGGTCGAACTCCGGCCCGGACGGCGGCGGGCCATCGTCACGACGGTTCTGGTCGGGGGGGACCTGTTCTTCTCGGGCATTGTCGGCGTCGTGCCCTGGCTGCTGACCGGCTGGCCGCCACTGACGGATTGGTTGGGACCCTCCACCTCGGTGCCGATTCCCCCTGTCGGCGTCGTGCTCATCCTGGCGGTGTTCGGGCTCTATTCCAGCTATGGGCCGAGCCCCCCGGAGCGGTTGCGGTTGCGCGTCCTCGGGGTCTGCATCTACGCGATCAGTTGCCTGCTGGTGGTGAGCGCTCAGGGGCCGTCGGCGCGGGGCGTTGCCGAGATCGCGGTGGTATCGGCGCTCCTGGTGGTGATCGGCTTCTATGGCGAATCCGCGCTGCGAAGCGCCCTGATCCGGTGGAGACTCTGGGGGGCTCTCACCGTGATCGTGGGGACCGACACCGCCGGGCGCAGCCTGGCCGACACGCTCCTCGCCCAGCCGGAACTCGGGTTTCGGCCGGTAGGCTTCCTCGCTGAGCGCGGGCAGGAGCCGGTGCGGATAGAGGGACTGCCCATCCTCGGCATGATCGACGAGATGCCGGCGGTGCCGGTGGAGGTGCTGCTGTTCTCGTCCTGCGCCACCCTCGCCCTGTATGACGGCAAGGGGGCGGGCGGGGCTCCCGCTCCACGCACGGTCCTCGCCCAGCAGATCCACGAGTTGCAGAACATGTGGGTGCAGGTGCAACCCCTCGGCAGCGCCATCGGCCTCGAGATCCGGCGAGAACTGTACCGGCCGCGCAACCTCGCCCTCAAGCGCGTGATCGACTGCACCTTCGCAGGCCTCGGCCTGATCGTGGCCCTTCCGGTGATCGCGATCCTCGCCGTAACGATCCGCAGCCTCGATCCGGGCAGCCCGTTCTATGTCCAGATCCGCGTCGGGCGGCATGGACGGCCGATCCGGGTCCTGAAGTTGCGGACGATGTATTCCGACGCGGAGCGCCGGCTGCACGCCCACCTCGAATCCTGCCCGGCGGCCCGCGAGGAATGGCAGCGCTTCTTCAAGCTCTCCGCCGATCCGCGAATCCTGCCGAAGGTCGGGCATTTCATCCGGCGCACGAGCCTGGACGAGCTGCCCCAGCTCTGGAACGTCCTGCGCGGCGACATGAGCCTCGTCGGCCCGAGGCCGTTTCCGGCCTATCACATGGACGGGTTCGATCCCGATTTCCGTGCGCTTCGCACCAGCGTGCCGCCCGGCCTGACCGGCCTTTGGCAGATCTCGTCGAGAAGCGACGGCGATCTCCACGTCCAACGCAGCCAGGACACCTACTATATCCGCAACTGGTCGCCGTGGCTCGACCTCTACATCCTGATGGGAACGGTCTCGGCGGTCCTGGGCGCCAAGGGCGCCCGGTAACCTCCGGCAATCCGGGGCGACGAGGGATGATTGTCGACGCATTCGCCAAGCCGATCCGCCGGCGGGCCGGTCACCAACTCGCCCAGCGAGGATACGGGCAATACCAGCGATATCCTATGGGCCGATGTCACCGAGGCGGACATCGCGCCCCAGGCGCACTCGACCAACGCGTCCGCTTGGAACCGAGACCCATTCGACGAAATCGGGCATCCGAATCGATGTGCTTGTCCCGAAGATCCATCCTACGGGACAAGCATTCTTATGGTTTTCATTCAATCGATCGAATTGTCGTCCCACTCGATATGCTGCCGCTTCTCAGGCCATAAGAATATAACGATCAATCCTATGCTGCCAAAAATCGAAACAAAGGCAGAGATCCAAAATATGATTTCCAGCACGGCACCCTCCGGTCGTGCAATGGCGCCGAATCCTTTTTCGCCGATGAAGAATCGGCTGTCAATTATCCCACGACTTCTACGATCTATTGATTGAATATTTTAGCTGAACCTGAATCCAGTCCTGAAACAGGACGGATGTCGCTGATCGTCTCGTGCGAGAAATGGCGTGGGGAGCCCGGCACGGCGAAGGGGGTCCCGCTGTCCGCGACGGCGCAGGCGCCCACTCTACTCCGTCACCGCCTCGGCCACGAACTTCGCATGGCCCTTCGCACGCAGGTCGCAGGCGGGGCAGGTGCCGCAGCCGTAGCCCCAGGCGTGGCGTTCCCCTCGTGTGCCGAGGTAGCAGGTGTGGGTGTCCTCGACGATGAGGTCCACCAGGGGCTGGCCGCCGAGGTCCTTGGCCATCTTCCATGTCTCGGCCTTGTCGATCCACATGAGCGGCGTGTGGAGGACGAAGCGGCGGTCCATGCCGAGGTTCAGCGCCACCTGGAGCGCCTTGATCGTATCGTCCCGGCAATCGGGATAACCGGAGTAATCCGTCTCGCACATGCCGCCGACGATATGGCCCAGCGACCGGCGGTAGGCCAGGGCGGCGGCGAAGGTCAGGAAGATGATGTTGCGGCCGGGCACGAAGGTGTTGGGCAGGCCGCCCGCCTCGAAGGCGATCTCGGTGCTGCGGGTGAGCGCGGTCTCGGAGACCTTGCCCAGGGCATCGAGGGCGATGGTGTGGTCGCGGCCCAGACGCCGGAACCAGGCCGGGTTCATGGCCGCCATCGTCTCGCGCAGGGGCGCCCGCCCGTCGAGCTCGACCCGGTGGCGCTGATTGTAGTCGAAGCCAAGGGTCTCCACCCTGGGAAAGCGCTCCAGCGCCCAGGCGAGGCAGGTGGTGGAATCCTGTCCGCCGGAGAACAGGACCAGGGCACCGTCGTCGCTCATGGTCAGGCTTCGCCTTCGTATTCGGCCCAGGACATCGGAGTCTCCATGACCTTGACCGAGGACAGGCCGGGCAGGGCGGGCTTCGTCCGATGCCAGATCCAGGCCGCGATATGCTCGGCGGTCGGGTTCTCCAGCCCCTCGACCTCGTTGAGGCAGTAATGGTCGAGCTGGGCCAGGATCGGCGCGAAGGCGTGCTCCACGTCGAAGAAGTCCACCACCCAGCCCGTCGCCGGGTCCACGGCGCCGGAGATCGTCAGCTCGACCCGGTAGGAATGCCCATGCATCCGGTGGCAGCGATGCGTCTCGGGCACGTTGGGCAGGCGATGCGCCGCCTCGAAGGTGAAGGCCTGGGTGATCTTCATGAGAGTCGACTCTGAGGTTCTCCGCGCGCCGAACTGACCGGCACAAGGTCACGGAAGGGGGTCACGGGATACCGATGATCTTGTGGGTTTGCAGCGAGAGCCGCCAGCGCGCGTCGCGGCGGCAATACTCCACCGCCGCTCGGGTATGGGCAAGGCGGTCCGGCCCGTCCATGGGCTGGAGCCAGTGGTGGCGGAAGTCGAGGGTGGCGAAGCGCTCGGGACGCGCGTCGTCCTGGGGGTAGACGAGCTTCAACTCGTGCCCGGTGGTCTGGACCAGGGCATTGCCGGCCTTCGGGCTCACGCAGATCCAGTCGATCCCCTCGGGGGTCGCCAGGGTACCGTTTGTCTCCACCGCGATCTCGAAGCCGCACGCGTGCACCGCCGCGATCAGTGCGGGGTCGAGCTGCAGCAGTGGCTCGCCGCCGGTGAAGACCACGTAATGGTGAGACGCGCCGCCCTCCCAGGTGGCGGCAATGGCGTCGGCGAGCGCCTCCGGCGTCGAAAAGCGCCCGCCGCCCTCGCCGTCCATGCCGATGAAATCCGTATCGCAGAACGTGCAGGCGGCCGTGGCGCGGTCTTCCTCGCGGCCGGACCAGAGATTGCAGCCGGAAAACCGGCAGAACACCGCGGCCCGGCCCGCCTGGGCCCCCTCGCCCTGGAGGGTGTGGAACAGTTCCTTGACCGCGTAGCCCATCGCTCTCTCAGCCGATCTCCCCGGAAGACCCCGTCCCGCGCTGGGCAACGGCCTGCTTCCGACATCGCGACGCGATGGGACAGCCCATAGACGCCTCCTCGCTCCGAGGCCATGGCGCGGAGCCCAACGCAACTATGCGCGCGCGGCAACGTCCGCCCGTCCGGACCTGTGCATCGCACCAATCGTTCGGCCGCATCGCCATGGTCTCGCCATGGAGACGGCGTTGATGGGCATTCGCGCCGAGCCCTCTCGCAGGGTTGGCCGCAGGCTGGCATCCCTCGCCAAAGCTCGGCCGTTGCGCTATTTTTCTTCGGACGGACCGACCATGATGGCGTCGGGGCGTTCCCTTTCGAGACGGGCCTGATGTCGAACCGATTGTTGCGCCGCCTCGTTCTTGGTCTCGCCACGGCCGCGGGATTGCTCGGAGCGGGTGCGGCCGGCGCGGTGACGGCGCCGATCCTCGTGGTCGAGGTCGATTCCGGCAAGGTCATCTACGCTCAGGGCGCCACCGACCCGTGGTTCCCCGCCTCCATCACCAAGCTGATGACCGCCTACGTCGCTCTCGACATGGTGCGGCAGGGCAAGGTCTCGCTCGACACCCTCATCACCATCTCGCCCGCCGCCGCCGCCGAGCCACCCTCGAAGATGGGCTTCAGGCCGGGCACGCAACTGACCCTCGACAACGCCCTGAAGATCATCATGGTCAAGTCGGCCAACGATGTCGCCTGGGCGATCGGCGAGAATCTCGGCGGCTCGGTCGAAGGCTTCGCCGCCCTCATGAACGAGACCGCCGCCCGGATCGGCATGCGCGAGAGCCGCTGGACCAATCCCAACGGCCTTCCGGATGCCCGGCAATGGACCTCGGCCCGCGACATGGCGGTGCTCGGCCGGGCACTGATCCGCGACTTTCCAGACAACCGCGCCCTGTTCTCGATCAGCGCGATCCAGTTCGGCAAGTCGATCATGGCCAACCATAACGGCCTGCTCGGCCGCTATGCCGGGGCCGACGGCATGAAGACCGGCTTCATCTGTTCGGGCGGTTTCAACGTGGTGGCCAGCGCCACCCGCAACGGCCGCCGTCTCATCACCATCGTCATGGGCCAGCCGAGCGCCCGCGAGCGCGACCTCAAAGCGTCCGACCTGTTCGATTACGGCTTTGGCCAATCGGCGGGATGGACCGCGCAGACCATCGATTCCCTGCCCGCTTCCACCATCTCCGAGCCGCCGGACCTGCGCCCCTATATCTGCGACAAGCGCAAGGCCCTGCCGGTCGACGAAGGCCCCGGTCCCATCGCCTCGCAGGCCGGCAGCGAGAATGCCTCGATCCTCGCCGCCGCCGCGCCCGTGGGCTCGGCGCTCGCTTTCGCCACCCTCAACAACGGCTCCCTGAAGGGCCGTGCCCTGCCACCGCGCGCGCCCCTGCAGCCGATCCTGGTCTGGATCGGCCGCGATCCGGCCGAAGGCGCCATCGCCCTGAACGAGCAGGCCGAGGCCGAGAAGGCGGAACGCGCCGCCAAGATCGCGGAGGCCCGCAAGACGAAGCTCGAGGCCGCGAACGCCAAGCGCGAGGCATCGAGGCTCGCCAAGCCGGCCGCGAACGGCAAGGGCGCCGTGCCGGCCACAGCCAGCGCCTATGCTCCGGTGGAGACGACGCCCGTGATCGCGGGCGGCGCGAAATCCTCAACCAAAGCCGATGCCGGCAAGAAGCCCGTTGCGAAAGCCGCGACGAAGCCGGCCCACAAGTCCCCGGAAAAGCCTGCGGCGAAGGCTGCGGACAAGTCCACGGCCAAGCCTGCGGCCAAGTCTTCAAAAAGCGCCGCCAAGGCATCAGGCACCGGCAAGACCTCCGCTGCGCGATCCGCCGAGGATTGAGCCGGCGGCGGCGGCGGGGTAGGCCGGTTCCATGGCCAATCCCTCCCAGCCCACGTCTCCGAACGACGATCCCCGTCGTCCGAAGCCGATCCCGCTCACGGTGCTCACCGGCTTCCTCGGAGCCGGCAAGACCACGCTCCTCAACCGGATGCTGCCCGATCCGGCCCTGTCGGACACCGTGGTCATCGTCAACGAGTTCGGCGAGATCGGCCTCGATCACCTGCTGATCGAGACGGTGGACGAGGACATGATCCTGCTCGGCGCCGGGTGCCTGTGCTGCACCGTGCGCGGCGACCTCATCGCCACCCTCGAAGATCTGCTGCGCAAGCGCGACAACGGCCGCATCACGCCGTTCCGGCGAGTCGTCATCGAGACGACGGGCCTCGCAGACCCGGCCCCGATCCTCCACGCACTGATCTACCATCCCTATCTCGCCCTGCGGTACCGGCTGCAGGCCGTCGTCACCGTGGTGGACGCGGTCAACGGCGCATCCACCCTCGACGCTCATCCCGAGGCCGTGCGCCAGGCCGCAGTGGCCGACCGGATCGTGCTGGCGAAGGAGGATCTCGTCGACACGGGAAGCGACGCCCTGCGCGACCGCCTCCGGGTTCTCAATCCCACGGCGCCCATTCATGGTCCCGACGTGGCGCCGGCCGAGCTTCTCGGCGGGTTCTTCGGTCTGGACGGCAAGAGCGCGGATGTCCGCGCCTGGCTCGGCGCCGAGGCCTTCCCGGACCACGATCATCATCACGGCCACCACCATCACGACGTGAACCGGCACGACGCCGCGATCCGGGCCTTCACCCTCACCAGCGACGTGCCGGTGAAGCGGGCCGCTCTCGAGATGTTCCTCGATCTCCTGCGGTCCGGCCACGGCCCGAAGCTCCTGCGCCTGAAGGGGCTGGTGGCGCTCGCCGACGAACCGGATCGTCCCGTGGTGGTCCACGGCGTCCAGCACGTGATCCATATGCCGGTCCAGCTCGCCGCATGGCCCGACGACGATCACCGCTCTCGCCTCGTCCTGATCGTGCGCGATCTCGATCCGGCCTTCGTCACCGGCCTGTGGGATGCCTTTCTGGGGCGTCCGAGGGTCGATGCACCCGATGCCGCCGCGCTGACGGCCAATCCGCTGGCGATCCCCGGAGGCTAGTTCACCCGCCCTCTCGGCCGAACCGTCCTGTTTCAGGAATATCTATGCGGCATTCATTTTGAATCTATATACCATGCTTGGCCTTGTGGCCGAGGATGATGTTCCATTTCGGAACACATCGGTAGCGGAATCGCCGAATGAGACAGGGGCTGAGCATCATCGAGGGTGGCCGGTTCGTCGAAGCGGGGCGAATCGGGACGGGTGTCGACGCGGAGGAGTGTCGCATCGTCTTAAGGCGGCCCAACGTGGTGGAGCCGGTGGAGATCGACGCGTGGCGCGCGCTCCTCACCCGTATCCGCTGGCCGGAACCGATCTACGCCGACCCGGACTACCTGCTCACCGCGGCCGTGCACCAATCCGGCGGTCGCGATCTCGTCTTCGCCTTCGCATGGAGCGGCCAGGGCGAGCTCGCACGCCTGCGCGGCGTCATTCCCCTGTCCATGCCGCACGGCCTGTGGGGCAATGGCCGGGCACAGGGCTGGTACCCGCCCGGTCCGGTCGTCGCGCCCACCATCGAGCCCGGGTTCCTCGATGAGGTCGAGGGCGCGTTGCGTGCGGCGGTCAAGGCGGTCCATCCCCGCTCGACGCTGATCATGATACCGCCCCCCGCGGTGCCCCTACCGGAGGAGACGGTCCTTCTTTCGGATGCGTCCGATGCCCAGGTCGTGCCGGCGCGGGATCGCGTGGGCGTGCGGCTTGCCGGACCGTGGACCCGCGATGGCGTCGAGATCGAGCGCATCACCGAGCCCTTCCGCATCCGCGATGCCGTCGAGACCTATCTCTCGTTCGATGCGCGGGTGTCCGGAAACCCGATCGTGCGGGATCCGTCCGCCTCGTCCATGGTCAGGGTGGTGACGCGGCGCTTCGCCCAGAGGCGCCAGACCAGCGTCGACTTCGCGCGCAAGGATGGCGTCATCGTCGCCGCGGTCCTGCGCCTCGGCGCCGGTCCGGGCTCGATCGTATGGCGGCAAGCCGAGACGCGGGCGGCCTGACCACCCCGTAAGCTTCGGATATCGAAGGCCGCTCCCGGCCTATTCGTCCTCGCCGAACTTGTTGGCGAGGAGGTCGGTGATGGCTTGGAGGCAGGCTTCGGCATCGCTGCCAGAGGCCACCACGGCGATGGACGTACCCTGTGCCGCGCCGAGGGTGAGCAGGCCCATGATCGAGCGTCCGCCCACGGTCTCGCCCGAGCGTGTGACGGTCACCGCGGCCTCGAACTTCTCCACCGTCTGCACGAACTTGGCCGAGGCCCGAGCGTGCAGGCCGCGCCGGTTGATGACCGGAAGGATCCTCAAATGGCCGCCCTCCGGGACCGTGATCTCGGGCTCGACATCGTCGTCGTCGTAAGCGTCGCTCATGGGCCTGTGCCGTCCCTGTCCCGTCCCTGTGGCCGGCGCGCCAACGGTGAGCCCGGCCCGATCCTCGTCCAGTGATGGCACGGCCGAGCCGGGACAACGCCGCGCGAAATCGCCACGCTTGCCTGATAAGCCGACAGAGGATGTTTGGGAAAGTCCGTTCGTCTCGCGGACGTGTTATTTGCCGGCGAGGACGCGCGAGGCGACGTTGATGTACTTCCGGCCCGCCTCCTGGGCATGGAGCACCGCATCCCCCAGGGGCTCGGCATCGCGCACGCTGGCGAGCTTGATCAGCATCGGAAGGTTGATTCCGGCCACCACCTCCACGGTCCCGCCATTCATGCAGGACAAGGCGAGGTTGGAGGGCGTGCCGCCGAACATGTCGGTGAGCACGACGACGCCCTTGCCGGTATCGACCCGGTCCACGGCTGAGACGATGTCGAGCCTTCGAAGCTCCATATCGTCGTCGGGGCCGATCGTGATCGTCTCGATCTGCTTTTGCGGACCGACCACGTGTTCAAGGGCAGCCTTGAACTCGGTGGCGAGCAGCCCGTGGGTGACGAGCACCATTCCAATCATAGACGCGTGTTCCGACACCCAGTGGGAGCCGCCATTTTGTGCAGCGCAAGGTCGGACGCAAGACGAGAGTGACGTTTTGCGTCTCCTAGCCCCAGGATCATGTCATGTGGGTGGGCGCCACGCTATATGGGAGAGCCGAATTCGCATGAGACGGTGCGGAGGTGCGTCCGTGGGGCAACGCTCGCACCGGGGATGAGAGCACAGAGCACGAGACCCGGCGCCAACGCGCGGTCGCGGATGTTGCGGTCCAGCATGATCCGGCGAATCGCGATGCCAAGGACATCGACCGAATCCATGGGCGTGTCGGGCAGTCGCGGCAGCGTCCCGACGAGATCGACAACGAGGCGGATGACGGCCGCATGGGCCAGCGGCGATGCCCGGACGAGCCCCATGCCCCGGATCTCGATCAACCCGTGAAGGGCGGGGTGGCCGCGAGCGACCACGCGTCCGTGATGGGGGGTGAGCCCGATACGGTCGTCGCCCACCAGCGCGCCGTAGCCGCCCTCCTGCCGCGCCCGGTCGAGGAGAGCGAGGGCCAGGGACGATTTGCCGGCACCGGATTCGCCCCTGATGAGGATGCCGGCTTCACCCAGGACCAGGCAGGTGGCGTGGACCGTGAGGGCCGATGCGGGAGGGGGCCGCTCCACGGGCCGGCGTGCCTAGCGGGACGCCGCGGGGAGGCGCACGACGAACCGCGCGCCGCGCACCGTCGCCTCCCCGTTCTCGTCGGCGGGTCCGGGGCGGTTCGCGGCCCTGATCGTGCCGCGATGGGCCTGGACGATCTGGCGCGAGATCGACAGGCCGAGGCCGGAATTCTGGCCGAACCCCTGTTCCGGCCGGTCGGTGTAGAAGCGCTCGAAGATCCGCTCCAGGGCGTGTTCGGGGATGCCGGGGCCCTCGTCCTCGACGATCAGTTCCACCTCGGCGCGGACCCGGCGCAGGGCCACCCGTACCTTGGCATCGGGGGGTGAGAACGAGCGGGCGTTGTCGAGGAGGTTGTTGACGACCTGTCCGAGCCGGCTGTCATGCCCGAAGATCATGAAGGGCGCCTCCACGTCGCCGGGCGGCGTGTCCACGTCGAACTGGATGAGCGCGTCCTTCGGGCGCCGCCGCTCGTTGGCGACGGAGACCACCGTCGTCATCAGCTTGTGCAGGTCCACCTTGCGCGCCTCGGCGCGGGCGAGCTCCGCATCGAGGCGCGAGGCATCGGAGATGTCGCTGATGAGGCGGTCGAGGCGCTTCACGTCGTGCTGGATGATGGCGAGCAGGCGCGAACGGGAATCGTCGGACTTGGCGAGGGGGAGCGTCTCCACGGCGCTGCGCAGGGACGTGAGGGGGTTCTTCAGCTCATGGCTGACATCGGCGGCGAAGCTCTCGATGGCGTCGATGCGCCGGTAGAGGGCCTGGGTCATGTCGCGCAGGGCGCCGGACAGGTGGCCGATCTCGTCGGTCCTGCCGGTGAAATCGGGAATCTCCTCGCGAGACTTGATGCCGAGGCGGACCTTCTCGGCGGCGTCCGCGAGGCGGCGCACCGGGCCGGCGATGGCCCCGGCCAGCAGGATCGACAGGACCAGCATCACGGAGGCGGCGATGAGGAAGACCTGGAGCAGGCCGAACCGCTCGGAGGCGATGACCCGGTCGATGTCGCCGCCTTGGGTCGAGAGCATCAGCGCGCCCCGGACCGCCCCGGACCGCAGGATCGGGACCGCCACGGAGACGTTTGTCTCCCCGGCCTCGTTGCGGCGGACCAGGGTGCCGCGGGCGCCGCCGAGGGCGACCTGGACTTCCTTCAGGCTGTGGCCGCTCGCCGGGCCGACCTCTTCCAGGACCGACGTGCGGGCGGTGCCGAACAGCTTGGCCTGGACGAACTCCCAGGCCTGTTCGAGGAAGTTGTGCTTGCTCCGCACGACGATGCCGTCGCTGCGGCCCATCTCGCCGCGGGCCGAGAGCGTGCGGGTGTCGAACAGCAGGCCGCCATCCTGGTCGTAGACCCGCGCGCGGTTGCCGGTGGGCGTGATGAGACGGCGCAGGAGCGGCGCCACCCGCTCGGGGTTGAGGGAAAAGGTCAGCGGAGAGGGGGTGTCGTCGCCCGCACCGCCTTCTCCGGCCTGCAATTGGAGCAGCTTGTCGGGATCGATGCGGATCGCGTCGGTGTCCACCGAGGCCGAGGAGGAGATCGCCCCGGCGATGATCTCGCCCTGGATCAGCAGGCTCTGCACCCGCGCCTGGATCAGTCCCTGCCGGAACTGGTTCAGGTAGAGGAAGCCGAACAGGAGGGCGATCAACCCGACGAGGTTGAGGACGACGATCCGGCGCGTCAGGCTCGAGGAGGCGCGCTGGCCGATGCCGCGCCAGATCGTGCGCGGCAGGGAGAGGAGGCCGCGTTGCGGAGCATCGGCTTGGTCTTGGGAATCCACGATCGTCCGAAGTTGGAGATTTTGCCCGGAATGGGCGCCATCGCTGCAGCAAAACCACCGCCACGCGACGCCCGTAAACACCGCCATGCGACGGCGAAACCCGTCCGTTCGGGCGGGCGGCGCGTGGCGGTGACGTTCTCGAGGGAGTTCGACGTCCGTGAGTCCGGCTCAGCCTTCCTTGAAGCGGTAGCCGACGCCGTACAGGGTTTCGATCATGTCGAAATTGGTGTCGACCACCTTGAACTTCTTGCGCAGGCGCTTGATGTGGCTGTCGATGGTGCGATCGTCGACGTAGACCTGATCGTCATAGGCCGCGTCCATCAGGGCATTGCGGCTCTTCACGACGCCGGGCCGGTGGGCCAGGGCCTGCAGGATGAGGAACTCGGTCACCGTGAGGGTGACGGCCTCGCCCTTCCAGGTGCAGGTGTGCCGCTCCGGGTCCATCATCAGCAGGCCGCGCTCCAGGGAGCGGGCGGCGGCATCGGCCTCGCGCGCGGCGGCGCCCGGCCCGTCCTTGGGGGCGAAGCGGCGAAGCACGGCCTTGACCCGCTCCACCAGGAGGCGCTGCGAGAACGGCTTATGGATGAAGTCGTCGGCGCCCATCTTGAGGCCGAAGAGCTCGTCGATCTCCTCGTCCTTCGAGGTGAGGAAGATCACCGGCAGGTCGGATTTCTGGCGCAGGCGGCGCAGCAGCTCCATCCCGTCCATGCGCGGCATCTTGATGTCGAAGATCGCGAGATCGGGGGGCGAGTGCTTCAGGCCGTCGAGGGCCGAGGCGCCGTCGGTGTAGGTCTGGATCCGATAGCCTTCGGTCTCGAGGGCGATCGAGACCGAGGTGAGGATGTTTCTATCGTCGTCCACGAGGGCGATGGTGGGCATTTCGCGTTCCCTGTTGCTCGGATGCGGCCTTCGCGGACGTCGGTTCGCTCTTGTCGTCTCCGCATCCCGCCCTCAGAAGACGAAGGCCGGCAAGACGCGCTGGCGAACCCGTCGGAAACGGGGCCGCATTCGCGCGGAGAGTCAGGCTGTGTAAAGACTTCGGTTGAAAAAAGCGAGCTTGCCCGGTGGATATGTCGGTTTGACGCTTGACTGAGGCCGCCGTGCCGCAGTCCGGCGGCCTCGCGCAAGCGGTCCGAGAACCCCTATCATCGCGATTCTGAATGAAGGCCGGCGGTCGGAAAAGCCCGGCCCGAGCCCACATGAAAGCAGGATGCACCATGGCTGACGGAAACCGGATCGAGGATGGTCGGGGCGGGGGCGAGGCACCGCCGCAGCGGCGGGGCCCCGCCGCTCCGCTCCCGGCCTCGGAGGCCCCGTTCGATGCCATCGGCCTCGCCCGGCATCTCCTGCGCAGCATCCGCTCCGGGGCATTGGCCACCCTCGACGCCGAGGACGGGACGCCCTTCGCCTCGCTGGTGACGATCGCCACGGATGTGGACGGCACCCCCCTGATGCTGCTCTCGCGCCTCTCGGCGCATACGCGCAACCTCCTGGCCGATCCCCGCGCCTCGCTGCTGTTCAGCTCCGGCGGCAAGGGCGATCCCCTGGCCCATCCCCGCCTCACCGTCACCGGCCGGGTGACGCAGACGACGGAGCCGCGCATCCGCGAGCGCTTCGTCGCCCGCCACCCGAAGGCGAAGCTGTACGCGGACTTCCCCGATTTCGGCTTCTTCGCCCTGGAACCCGGCGCCGGGCATCTCAACGGGGGCTTCGCCAAGGCGGCCACGCTGACCCACGCCGAGCTCCGCCTCGACCTGTCGGGGGCCGAGACCCTGATCGCCGGCGAGCGCGGGGCGGTGGAGCACATGAATGCGGACCATGCCGACGCGCTCGCCCTCTACGCCAAGGGCGAGGGCGGCGGCGACGGACCCTGGCGCCTGACCGGCCTCGACCCGGAGGGCATGGACCTCCTGGCCGGCGACCGCACCGCGCGCATCCGCTATCCGGCGCCGGTCACCGACATGGGCGGCCTGCGCAAGGTCCTGGTCGAGATGGCCGCGAAGGCGCGCGAGGCCCCTGTAGTGAGCGAATGACGACGCAGTCGCGACGACGCAGTCGCGACGACGTGGCGCCCGAGCGGGTTGGCCCCGTCCGGCATTCCCCCTCGCCCGGGCCGTCCGCCTCATCGGCCCAGGGCCGTCGCCCGGGGAAAATCCCCCGTGTCCCGATCATCGCCGACGGGTATCGGTTCCGGAGCCGGCATGGCCTCACCCGGATCGTCCGCGGAGCGGGGCCGGGACGGCCTGGTCCCGCACCCGGCCGGAGGAGGCGTCGGCGGTGTCGGTAGCGATCATTCTGGTGAAGAGGAGGTGCAGCACGACGAGGCGGACGGCGTTGGCGAGGCAGAGGGCGATGCAGGCTCCGTTCAGGCCGAACCCGATGATGAGCGGGATGGCGATCGGGATCGTCGCCACGGCCCCGGCCGCGTTCACGATCAGGGCCTGCTTGGCTTGCGAGACGCCGTGGAAATAGGCGCACACGATGTCCGTCACGAACGCGGCGAGGGCCGCGATGGCGAGGAGCCGGACCGGGGTCGCGATGTCCACATAGGGAGAATGGGCACCGTAGATGAGGCCCAGCACCTCGTGGGGAAATGCCACGATGGCCGCCAGGAACACGATCACGATGGGCATCCCCGACAGGGCGAGGGGGTGGGTGGCGCGCCAAGCCTCCGCCTTTCCCCCGGCATGCGCCCGTGAGGAGACCTGAAGGATGACGTTGCCGAGCCCGATCATGAGCGGGTTGAGCAGGTTGACGATGTTGAAGCCGGCTTGCAGCAGCGCCGGCAGAGCGGCCCCGGACAGGGCGGCCAGGAACCAGAACAGGAACTGGACCCGCAGGGCGGCGCAGAGGTTGTTCGCCAGCGCCCATCCGCCGAGGCGCCAGAAGTCCAGGGCGACGGCCCGGATGCGGGTCATCGCATGCCGGCGCAGGGAGAACCCAACCTGTATCCCCTGGAGGACGGCCGCCGCCGCCGATGTGACGGTCATGGCATAGAGGGCGGTCTCCAGGGTCAGGTCACCCCGGAGCGCGAGCCAGACGGCGATCAGGATCTGCCCCATATAGCTGACGATCTCACCGGGGACGGCGGCTCCGAAGCGCAGTTCCACGAACAGGTAGCGCCGGAACGCCTCCTGCACCTGCCAGACGAAGAAGTAGACGAGCAGGGCCGCGATGAGGTCGGGCCGGCCGATGAGGAAGGCCGTGACGGCCAGGACGAGACCGGCCGGAACGCACAGGCCGACGAGCAGGATGAAGCTCACGCTCATCAGTTCGCCGATGCGGCCCCGGTCCGCGGGATCGGCCAGGACCGACATCGGATAGAACAGCACCGATGCCATGACGGTGTAGAGGATCATCAGGATCCCGAAGAGCAGCGCGAAGGCGCCGTATTCCTGCGGCGGCAACGTCCGCGCGAGGGCGATCGTGAACAGGAAGTTGCCGAGGCTCGCGACGCCTTGATCGATCAGGGGCCAGGCGATCCGTGCAGCCCGCACTCTAGCGAGCACCGGCCGGCTCCACCGCCGGCGGCGTCGGGCAGGCCACGGCCGCGCGGGACAACGGCGCGCCGCCTCCGCCGACAGGCGTGAACACGATGATGATCGAAGCCATGATCGACATCCGCTGGATGGCCGCCGAGAAGAAGTCGTGCAGACAGGGAACGGGTCCGTCGGGCCGGTCCTAGGAGGACAGCCTGGACGGCAGCAGGTCGCCGCGGGCGTGATGCGCCCCGGCTTCCTCGAAATGCCCCCGGTAATCGTTGTAGTGGGAGCATTGGTCGACCACGCGGAAGTCCTTGTGCTCCGTCAGATTGACATGCGTCAGGACCAGGCCGCGCAGGCGCACGGAATTGTCCTGCAGCCGCCGCAGGGCCGCCTGGACCGTCTCGCGGGGGGTCCGGTTCCAGGCAACGGCCAGGATCGCGACATCGGCGAGGCCGCCCATCGTCAGGACATCCACGGACAGCATCACGGGGGGAGCCTCGAAGAGGACGAGATCGAAGCTCTCCCGCGCCCGCTCGATGAAGCTCTCGAAGGCCGGTGTCAGGAAGAGGTCGTGCGAGTCGCCGTGCTCGGCCCGATGCAGCACGACGACCTTGCCGGGGTCGCTCCGCAGCGGGAAGCCCGCCGGGTCGCCGAACACGACATCATCGAGGCTGGGCCGGTCGGTCTCCCCATGGAGGCGCGGCGTGCTGTCGATCACGAGGGTCCGGATGCCGCGCTGAGCCAGGAGGCTCGCCATCGCCATGCAGAGAAGCGATTTGCCCTCGCCGGGCACCGAGGACGTCACCATGACGACGCGGGGCTCGGCCAGGGCGCGGGCTCCGGTGAGCGCCGCGCTGACGAGGCGGATCGATTCGTCGAACATCCGGACCTCGGCGGCCGACGAACCGCCGGTGAGTTCCGGCACCATGCCGAGGCAGCGGTGAGAGGTTTCGTGCGCGATCTCGGCATCGGACCGGAAGCCGGTGTCGCGCCGGTCCATCATGACGGCGTAGCCGACCCCCACGCCGCCCGCCCCGAGGACGCCGAGGCAGATCAGCAGGAGCCGGTTCGGCCCCGACGGGACCGTCACCGGCTTGGCCACCATGACGATCTGCGTGGTCGATGATTTCATCCCGGTGAGCGCCAGCGCCTGGGCGTGGCCGTCGCTCAGGAGCTTGAGGCGCTCGCGGATGGCCACCGCGTTGGTCTGCAGGCTCTGCAGCTTGGCGTCCTGCCCCATCCCCTCGACGAGGTTCGCCTTCAGCACGTCGACCCTGTCGGCGAGGTTCGCCTCGTCGGCGGTGGCCGCCTTGACGTCGCTCTCGAGATTGCCGATCGCGCGCTTGATCTCCTCGCGAAGCCGCGATTGCGCGGCCTCGATATTGGCCTTGGCCTGGAGGTAGGCCGGATGACGCGGTCCGGTGGCGGCGACGTTGGCGAATTCCCGCGTGGCCGATTCCGCGCTCTCCAGCATCCTCTGGATCAGGGGCGCGCCGGAAAGGTCCTGCGCGGAGGGGGTGCCGCCGGCGGCGAAGACCTCCTGGGCCCGCGACAGGCGCGCCTCGGCGGCGAGCCGGTTCTGGCGGGCGGCGGCGAGCTGGGCCACGGCATCGCGCACCTCCTGCTGCGGCAGGCTCATGCCCTGCGTGCCGCCCTCCACATAGCCGGTCTGCCGCCTGTAGCGGTCGACGGCCGCCTCGGCGGTCTCGAGCTCTCGCCGGCTCTCGCCGATCTGCTCCTCGAGCCAGGTCCGCGTCCGCTCGGCCGCCGCCACCCCCATCTCCAGGCGGTTGCGCAGATAGGCGTCGACCACGGCGTTGACGATCCGCGCCGAACGCTCCGGCGAGGTCGAGTTGTAGGACACGTTGATGAGGTAGGCCCGCGTGTCGTTGGTCACGGCGAGGTTCCGCGAGACTTCGCGGGTCACCGCCTCCACCGAGGCGGTGGAATCGGCGGGCTCCTTCGCCGGTCCGGGCAGTACCGTGGACAGGATGCGGGAGACGAGGCCCGGCCCCCGCGCGAAGGCCGGGTCGTCCTGGAGCTTGAGGTCCTCGACCGCATGTCTGACGGTGGCCAGCGAACGGATCACCCGCGCCTCGCTCTCGACGATGGCCCCGGCATCGAGGCTGGTCGCCGCCTGCTGGTTCGGCGACGTGGCCTGTGAGGCGGCGACGCGGCTGAGATCGACCTGGATCAGGGATTCGGCGCTGTACTTGTCGGGCAGCGACCAGCAGATGGCGGTCGCGAGCACCAGGGCGGCGGCGGCGAGCCCGACGATCACCCGGCGATGCCGAAGGATCGCGGTGAGGAACCCCAGGGTCTGGGCTTCGTAGGTCTGGCGGAGCACGACGCTGACCCCGCCCTTGGAGTGGTCCAGAACCCGGTTCATTCGGTCCTCGTTGATCGTAGCAGGCGCGACGCTCCGGTCGGGGGATCGGCCGTCTTCCGAGCATCCGGTCCGTGACGGCGGAGCTTGCAGGCACCACTCGGCCGATCCGCCGTCTGGTCGGGGCGATTGAGCGGGATTTCGACTTCGCTTGGGAAGTGAGATCACGGACTAACCCGTTCGCCCCGCTGCTCTAGACCGTTTTTCGTCTTCCTTTCCGCGAGCGGGAACCCGCACAGTTTCGCAGAACCCGGCACAGGGGCGGCGGCGTCGGAATCTCGACACGGCCGTGACTGTCGCGGCGGGCGAGAACAGCGTCCCGAAGGATCGGACCGGTGCATGACCGCTCGGCAAAGGCCTCACCGCCGGCGATGCCCGCCGCCCGCTCCCCTCACCGGGCGGCGGGAGCCATGAGGCGGCGCGCGCTCCGCCTTGCGCTGCCCCTCGCCGGGCTGATCCTCTGGCAGGGGGGCGACCCGGCGCGGGGAGAGGGCGCGGAGGGTGCCTGCCCCGGCAAGGCCGTGCGCGTCGCCGCCGGCGAGTCGATCCAGCGGGCCGCGATCCGCGCCGGTGAGGGCGGGACCATCTGCATCGGCGCCGGCCTCTACCGGATGCAGGAGATCGCGCCCTTGCGCGGTCAGACGTTCCTCGGCGAGCCGGGCAGCGTCCTCGACGGTTCGCGCATCGTCCGGCAGTTCGAACGGGCGGGTCCGTACTGGTCCCTCACCGGATTGTACCCGCGCCATGTGGGCGCCGGCCAATGTCGCGGCGGCGGCTCGCTCTGCCTGCTGTCGCTGGCCGTGTTCCTCGACGGCCAGCCGCTCACTCGCGTCGCGTCCCGCGGCGACCTCGGTCCCGGACGTTACGTGGTTGAGGCGGCGGCCGGCCGCGCGATCCTCGCCGACAACCCGGAGGGACGCCGCGTCGAGGTCAGCGCGGCGCGCTTCGCCTTCCGCAGCCGGGCCGCCGATGTGCGGATCAAGGGGCTCGTCGTGGAGAAATACGACACGCCGACCCAGATGGGGGCGATCCGCGGCGGCGAGGGCACCGGGTGGCGCGTGGAGGATTCGCAGATCCGCCTGAATGCCGGGCTCGGCGTCGATGTGGGCTCCGACGGGGCGATCACCGGCAGCACGATCGAGCGGAACGGCCAGCTCGGCGCGGCCGCGCAAGGGCGGCGGATCCTGATCGAGAACAACCGCATCGCTTGGAACAACACGGCCGGCTTCGACCCCGAATGGGAGGCAGGCGGCCTCAAGATCACCCAGAGCCAGGAGGTGGTCCTGCGCGGGAACCACGTCCACGACAATGCGGGTCCGGGCCTCTGGTGCGACATCGATTGCCGCGACGTCCTGTTCGAGAAGAATACCGTGGAGAACAATTCCACCGCCGGGATCTTCTTCGAGATCTCCTACGACGCCGTGATCCGCGGGAATACGCTGCGCTTCAACGGCGCGGGCCATCCGGTCTGGTTCTGGGGGGCCGACATCCAGGTGGCGGCCTCGAGCGGCGTCGAGGTCTCCGACAACACCATCACCGTCCGGCCCGACGGCCGCGCCATCGTGCTCGTCGACCAGGGCCGCGAGAAGGACGGCGGCGGCTTCTACAGGACCACCGGCAACCGCGTCCACGACAACCGGATCCTGTTCACCGGCAGGGGCAGCGCCGGCGGCGTCACGGATACGAACGAGGCCGCCCC
The DNA here is from genome assembly GCF_000376345.1 of Methylobacterium sp. 88A. Classification (NCBI taxonomy): domain Bacteria; kingdom Pseudomonadati; phylum Pseudomonadota; class Alphaproteobacteria; order Hyphomicrobiales; family Methylobacteriaceae; genus Methylobacterium; species Methylobacterium sp. 88A. The sequence goes on along the minus strand of NZ_AQVT01000001.1, from coordinate 4,803,536 downwards.
GAATGCCCGGATCATCGAGGAGGGCGGCAACAGTTTCGACAGGAACACCTACGCCGCGCCCGCCGACGTGAAGCCGGTCTTCATCTGGGGGCGGACGCCCATCGACTATGCGGGTTTTCGCGAGGCCGGGCAGGAGAAGCTCGGCCGCCTCGTCACGCGGACGGCACCACCTTGAGAAGCCCCCTCGTCGGCCAGTGCGACGTGTCGCCCCTCGCGGATGCGGCGCGGGACTTGAAGAGCATCAGGTTGTCGCCCGACAGGATCATCTCCCGCCGCTCGCGCAGGAGGATGTCCTGCAGCGGAAAGCTGGTTCCGTCGCCCGGCAGCATCCAGTCGTGCGGTTCGACGATGATCGCATGCGGCTCGGAGACCCAGCCGATCTCGCCGGAGAACACGTCCTTCTCGAAGCCCTCGACGTCGATCTTGACGATCAGCAGCTCGCCGTTGGGGATCAGGTCCTTGAGTTCCGCGATGACGGTGATCGGGATGCCGTGGTCCGCCCGCTCGGTCCGCCCGCTGTCGGCGTCGCCGCTGCCGTGTTCGAGGTTCACGCAGCCGCTCCGGCCGCCGAGGGCGGTGGGGACGACGCAGATGTTGGGGCAGACCTCGGTGTTCTTCCGGCAGACGGCGAGGATGTCCTCGTCCGGCTCCACCGCCAGCACGACCGCCCTCGGATAGGCCCGCGCGAAGTAGCGCGCCGCGATTCCCACATTGGCGCCTCCGTCGATGACGATCGGCGTGTGTCCCGCCGCGCAGATCCTCTCGTACTCGCTCCGGGTGGCCGCCCCCTGGCGGACCCGGTCGAGGTCGTAGACCATGCGGCCGAAGACGGATCTCAGCACCTCCATGTCCGACGTGTGCGGCCGGATGTAGAACGCGCCGTGGACCGTCCGGACCAGACGGGCCTCGCGGGAGGAGGCGCGGCGGTGCAGCCCGCGCAGGAGCACGGGCAGGCCGAGTTGTTTGACGTCGCTGTAGTGCCTGTAGGCGCGATCGACGAAATCCATCTTCGGTCTCCCTACCGGGCACGGGGTGTCGTCGATCGCGGAACGGGGCGGATCAGGCGCTCTTGCGCACGGGATAGTGCATCAGGCCGTCGAGCCTGCGCCGGAGGATGCCGGCGAGCTTGTCGACGGCGGGCTCCTGGAACAGCGTCTCGTGCGTCGCCGCGATCTTGTGGATGTCGATCCCGCCCCGGACGAGGCCGCCCCAGCCGAGATCCGGCCCGGCGAGGAGATAGGGGACATACGCGTCCGTCGAGCGGAACAGCAGAATGCTCCCCGCATAGGGCTCGGGCGTGTAGCGGCCCTGCGCGACGAGATAGGCGTTCATGATGAACTGCGCGCGGTACATGTCGGGGATCGGGACGTTCGGGTCGAAGCGCTCCCGCGCGAATTCCGCGGCGCGGCGGCGGCGCTCGATCAGGCGGGACGGCCAGCCCAGCGTATAGCCGAGGCTCCAGCGGCGGACCGCCCAGAGCCGTTCGACCGTGCTGTGCTGCTGCGCGACGCTGGTGGTCGACAGGGTGTCGAAGAGGACCAGGAGCGCGATGGAATAGCCCGCGCGGGTCAGTTGCTGCGCGACCTCGTAGGCGATCACCCCGCCGCCGGAATAGCCCGCGATCCGGTAGGGACCGTGCGCATCGACCTCGCGGATGGCCGCGATGTAGGAGGCCGCCATCTCCTCGATGGAGTCCAGCGGCGCGAGCCGCCCGTCGGCGCCGCGCGCCTGCAATCCGTAGAAGGGCTGGTCCCGGCCGAGGCGCCGGCTCAGCTTCTCGAAGTTCAGGACGTTGCCCTGGCCGCCATGGATGCAGAAGATCGGGGCACGGGTGGGCACGCCCCGGCAGATCTCCACCAGGGGCGACCAGGCGACGGCCGGCATCGCCAGCACCTTGTCCGACGCCGCCGCCCCTTCGGCCCCGTCCGCCGCGGGTTCCGGGGCGATCATCCCGCCGACCAGGCTCGCCAGCTGGCGCAGGGTGGAGGCGCGGAACAGGGTGGCGATCGGCAGGTCCACGTCGTGGTTCTTGCGGATGCGGGCGAACAACCGGACCGCCAGCAGAGAGAACCCGCCGAGCTCGAAGAAATCGTCCTGGGGGCGCACCGCCGGGACGCCGAGCAGGTCCGCCCAGTACCCGCCGATCTGGCGTTCGATCTCGCTCGCGTAATCCGCCTCGCCGCTCTCCGGCCGGGCCGAGCGCTGTGCCGCCGGCGGCTTCGGGCGGATCGCGGACAGGGCCTCCCGGCGCAGGTCGGACAGGGCGATCGACGACGCGACGATCCCGGCGCCCCGGCAATCGAAGACCCGGCGGAACAGGTCGGGAGCGTCCGCCGCCATGATGCCGGCTTTCAGCCGCGCTTCGAGGCTCGGCGGATGCGCGTCGGCCTGCGAGGACTTCACGGCGCGGGACACGCTCTGCAGGGTGAAGCCTTCGAAGACGGCGAGCGGCACGCCGTTCACATCGCCGATGACCACGTCGAACCGGGCGGAGGCGCCGTGCTGCAACGCCGTGAGCCGGGCGTGGCTGCGGATCCGGCAGGGCCAGCGCCCCGGCGCGATCCGCATGCGCTCGATCGAGGTCGGGACGTAGACCATGTCGTCGGCCGGGGGCGCGAGGAGATGCAGCCCGAAGGTGGTCGCGATATCGGTGAGCGCGGGATGCGCCGTGATCCCGTCGAGGTCGCCCGCGAACTCGGCGGCCAGTTCCAGTTCGGCCACGGCCTCCCAATCGCCGCGCTCGATCCAGCGTATCGTGTGCCAGCGCGGCCCGAACGTCACGGTCTCGCCCTGCGGGAAGCCGAGGCCCGGAAGCGCGTGCACCCCCTCCCGGCGCGCGGCCCGGCGGGCCACCCGCCGGACCGCCCAGGGCAGAGTCGATCCCGGCCACAGGGTGGCGCGCGCATGCTCGACCCATTCCTCGCCCAGGAGGGGGCGGCTCTCGACGGAGAGGGCGAAGCCTCCGCCGTCGAGGGCCGTCAGCGTGGTGCGCACGAGACGCTTCACGCCCGGCTCGAACACGAGGGGTAGATCGACCGTGAGCCCCCGCAGATCGACGCCGGAGGACGTGAACCCCGCCGTGGCGGCCGCGAGCGCGATCTCGGCATAGGCCGCGCCGGGCAGGATCGGACGACCGTCGAGGACGTGCTCCGCCAGCACCCACATGCGGGCGGGGTCGTAGAGGGCCTGGAAGGTGATGGCGGTCTCGGTGCGGCCGGTCTCGACCCCGAGGAGCGGGTGACCTTCGGGGGTACCGGACAGGGCCGCTCCCCCGTAGATCCGGGCCGCCATGCCGATATCGCCCCAGATCCCCCAGGCCACCGAGAGGCCGTCGCCGCGCCGGGCGGCCAGGGCGTCCAGGGCGGTGTTGGCGGCGGCGTAATCGACCTGGCCGGGCGGGCCGATCTGGGCGCTGGTGGAGGAGAACACCACGAACAGGTCGAGGCTTCCCTCCGGCAGCAGCGCGTCGAGGACCAGCCCCCCGGCCAGCTTCGGCGCCATCACCCGGCGGCTGGATTCGACGGTCTTCTCCATGATCGGGCCATCATCGATGGAGCCCGCCGCATGGAAGATTCCGTGAAGCGCGCCGAAACGCTGTCGCGCGGCGACGACGACCCGCTCCATGGCGGCGCGGTCGGTCACGTCGGCACTCACCGCGAGGATCTCGGCCCCCTCGGCCTCGAGGTCGCGGATCGCCGCCACATGGGCGGAGGCATCGCGCCCCACCAGCACGAGCCGCGCGTTCACGTCGCGCGCCAGCCACCCGGCGAGGGCGAGGCCCAGGCCGCCGAACCCGCCGGTGACGAGATAGACGCCGCGCCGGCGCAGCCGATGGGGAAGCCCCGCCGGCCCCTCGATGCGCGTGGGCACCATCCGCTGAACCAGCCGCGTGCCTCCGCGATGGGCCACGAGGTCGACGCCGTGCTCCGCGTCGCACTCCGCCAGGACGAGGGCGGCCTCCGCCACCGGATCCGCGTCGCGGCCGGGGCCATCTTCGCCGCCGAGATCGATGAGCTGCGTCGCCAGGCCCGGCATCTCACGGGGCAGGACGCGGCACAGGCCGAGCAGGGTGGCGCGCTCCGGGTGGCGGGCCGCATGGTCCGGGGGCGACTGGCTCTCCCGCGTCACGACGCTCAGGCGCTTGGGCACCGCGACGTCGCAATATTGCATCGCCTGGCAGAGGGCGAGAAGGCTGTCGAAGCCCGGTGCCTGTTCGGCGCAGGGGCGCTCCGGGGACGGGTCCGGCGCGCTCGTCGACCAGAGGTGGAGGATGTGGTCCGGCGCCATTCCATCCCGGTCGAGGGCCGCGACGAGGTCCCGGTACTGGGTCGGCTGGTCGGGCGTCAGCTGGAACAGGCGGTTGCGGACGGTGAAGGCCTCGCCTGGACGCACGACGGTCACACGCGCGCCCCGGTTCTCCAGGGCCGCCAGGATCGCGGTGCTCAGACGCGAAGCGTCGGCGAAAACCAGCCATGTCCGGTCCGGCGCGGCCGCGCGGGGGGCGACGGGCACCGGCATCCAGTGGGGCACCGAGAACCAGTTCTCCATGGACTCGAGCCGCTGGAGCCCGTCCGCCCCGGCATCGAAGGCCACCGGCATCGTCGCCGCCCGCACCGGCTCGATCCAGTGCCGGTGTTTCTCGAAGGCGTAGGTCGGCACGGGAACCCGGCGCGCGTCGTCACTCCCACGGATCGCCGCCCAATCGACGTCATGGCCGCAGGCCCAGAGCTTGCCGATCGCGGTCAGGGCGACGCAGACGTCCGATTCCGTGTCCCCCGGCTGGCCCATGGTCGGAGCGATGGCCAGAGGCGCGAAGCCCCCGCCCTCCGCGAGACGCGCGAGGGCACCGAGGCTGTGGCCCGGCCCGATCTCGAGGAGCGCCCGGTCCGGCTCGGCCAGGATCGCCGAAACGCCGGCCGCGAAGCGGACGGTCTGCCGGAGATGCGAGACCCAGTAATCCGGCCGCGTGAGTTCACCCGGCCCGACGAAGGAGCCGCTGAGGTTCGAGACGAAGGGGAGCGTGGGCTCGTGGAGGGCGATCGCGTCCAGGCGCGCGCGGAACCGGTCGAGGAAGGGGTCGAGCATGCGCGAATGGGCGGCGACGTCGATGCGCAGGCGGCGGAACTCGATCCCGTCCTCCGCCAGCCGCCGTTCGAGGGCGGCGATCTCCTGGACAGAGCCGGTCGCCACCGTGAGCGTCGCGGCGTTCTCCGCCGCGATGTCGAGGGCGTCACCCATCCGCTCGCGCAGCTCGGCGGAGGGCAGCGACACTGCCAGCATGGCGCCCGCGGGCGCGGCCTCGAAGATCTGCCCGCGCAGGACGACGACGGACAGGGCATCGGCGAGGGACATCACGCCGGCGATGCAGGCGGCGGCATACTCGCCCATGCTGTGCCCGATGACGGCGGCGGGGCGGATGTTCCAGGCGAGCATCATGCGCGCCGTGGCGTATTCGACGATGAACAGGGCCGGGATGGTGTAGCGCGGCCGCGCCAGGAGGGCGGCCGCGGCGGCATCGCCCGGCTCGCTGTCGAGGAGCAGCGCCCGCAGGCCGTCCGGGGCATCGGGCGGCAGCAGCGCGAGGCAGGCCTCCAGCGCCTCGCGGAAGGCCGGCACGTCCCGGTAGAGGTCGCGGCCCATGCCAGGATATTGCGCCCCGCCGCCGGGGAACATGAAGACCGCGCCGACGGTCCCGGCACCGGCGCTGCCCGTTCCCATGCGGCGGTGGGTGTGGCTGGCGAGGATCTCGCACGCACCTGCATGATCGCGGGCGACGACGGCGCAGCGATGCGGGAAGGCGCGGCGGCCGGTCTGGGTGGTGAAGGCCGCGTTCGCCAGGGTGAGGTCCGGCGAGGGATCGGCCAGCGTCTCCCGCCATTTGCGCTTCGCCCCGTCGAGGGCCTCGGCGGTCCGCGCCGACAGGGCGAGGATCTGCCAGTCCCGCGCGGGACCCGGCACAGGCGCGGCCGGGGCCTCTTCCAGGATGACGTGGGCGTTGGTGCCGCCGACCCCGAGGGAGTTCACCGCGGCGCGCCGGGGCGTCCCGGTGCGGGGCCAGGGCCTGGCCGTCGTGACCACGGTGAACGGGCTCGCGGAAAAATCGAACCGGCCGTTGGGCCGGGCGCAGTTGAGGCTCGCGGGGAGTTCCTCGTGGTGCATCGCCAGGGCGACCTTGATCAGGCCCGCGACGCCAGCCGCCGTGTCGAGATGCCCGATATTGGTCTTGAGCGAGCCGATGCCGCAGAACTGGCGCCGGCCGGGGACGGAATAGGCCTCGCTCAGGGCCGCGAGCTCGATGGGGTCTCCCACCGGCGTGCCGGTCCCATGGGCTTCGATGTAGCTGACGCTGCCGGGGTCGACCCCCCCGACCGCGAGGGCCTCGGCCGCCGCGCGAGCCTGTCCCTCGACGCTGGGCGCGAGGTAGCCGGCCTTGGTCGAGCCGTCGTTGTTGACGGCCGAACCGCAGATGACCGCGTAGATGTGGTCGCCGGCGGCGACGGCGTCTTCGAGCCGGCGCAGGGCCACGATGCCGGCCCCGCTGCCGAAGAGGGTGCCGTTGGCCGCGTCGTCGAAGGCGCGGCAATGCCCGTCCGGCGACAGGATCTCGCCTTCGGCGGCCCGGTAGCCCTGCCGGTGCGGCACCTCAATGGTCACCCCGCCGGCCAAAGCCATGTCGCATTCACCCGAGAGCAGGCTCTGGATCGCGAAATGGACCGCGACCAGGGAGGTCGAGCAGGCGGTCTGCACCGAGATGCTCGGACCCTGCAGGTCGAGGAGGTAGGAGGCCCGGGTGGCGAGGAAGTCCTTGTCGTTGCCCGTATGACGCAGGAGGAAGAGCCCCACCTGTTCGACGAGCTCGGCATTGGTGAGCAGGTTGTTGGCGAAATAGGCCTGCATCCCGCAGCCCGCGAAGACGCCGATGGCCCCCGCGAACGCCTCGGGACGATGGCCCGCATCCTCCAGCGCCTCCCAGGCGCATTCGAGGAAATGCCGGTGCTGGGGGTCGAGGATGGCCGCTTCCCGAGGGCTCAGGCCGAAGAAGCCCGCATCGAACGCTTCCATGTCGGGCAGGACCATGCCGGCCTTGACGTAGCGCGGGTCGCGCAGATGCGCGGCGGAGACGCCGGAGGCCAGCAGTTCCTCGTCGCTGAACCAATGGGTCGCCTCGCGTCCCGACTTCAGCAGACGCCAGAGCTCGCCGGTCGTGGCGGCGTCCGGGAAACGCCCCGCCATGCCGATGATGGCGATCCGGCCCGGTGCATCACCTGCTGTGTCGGGGGTCGGCGAAAACATGGCGTACCTCACGTATTCTGTGGTGACCGAGGGCTCAGGCGACCGTCGCCGGCATCTCCTGGCGGCGTCGGAGCGCCTGCCGCGCCTTGGCCCGGTCGTGTCCCCGGTCCGACGCCGAGGGACCGGTGGCGAATCCTCCCAGATGCAGGGAGAGGGTGCGGATCGTGGGGAAGCGGAACAGGTCGGTGATCGCGATGTCCCGGCGGAGCTCCTCGCCGAGGCGGCGCTGGACCTGAACCACGAGGAGGGAGTGACCGCCAAGATCGAAGAAGTTCTCGTTCGTGGCGACCACCCGGCGACCGAGCGCTTCGCCCCAGATGCCGGCGATCAGGGCCTCCACCGAGCTCATCGGCGCCTCGGGCGATGCCGAGTGCGTCTCCGGTGACCGATGCGGCGCCGGCAGCGCGCCGCGATCGACCTTGCCGTTCAGGGTCATCGGGAGGGCAGGCAAGACCACGATCACGGCCGGGACCATGAAGGCGGGCAGGGTCGAGGCCACCGCCTCGCGCAGGGCCTCGGGCCGCAGGGTCGCGCCGTCCCTGGCGGTGACGTAGCCCACCAGGCGCTGGTCGCCGTCGGTATCCTCCCGCGCCACCACGACGGCGGCGGCGATGCCGGGCTGGCGCGCCAATGCGGCCTCGATCTCGCCGAGCTCGATCCGGTGCCCCCGGACCTTGACCTGGTGGTCGAGCCGCCCGAGGAAAACGAGCCCTCCCGAGGCGTCCCGGCGGACGAGGTCGCCCGTCCTGTAGAGCCGCCCCGGACCGAACGGATTGGGAATGAACCGCTCGGCCGTCAGGTCTTCTCGGCCGAGATAGCCACGGGCGAGGCCCTCCCCGCCGATATGGAGCTCGCCCGCCAGATAGGCCGGGCACGGGCGCCGGTGCGCGTCGAGCACGTGCAACGTGGTGTTGGCGATGGGTTCGCCGAGGGTCACACCGCGTTCCACGCCGTCGATCTCGACCACGGCCGACCAGATCGTCGTCTCCGTCGGCCCGTACATGCCGAGGAATCTGCCGGGCAGGAGGGCGCGCAGCCGGCCCGCGAGGTCCGCGCTCAGGGCCTCGCCGCCCACCATCATGGTGTCGAGTTGCGCGAGGGCGCGCCGGCCCGCCGCATCGGCCACCAGCATCCGGGCCATGGAGGGCGTGCACTGGAAGTGGGTGACCCGGTGCCGGACGATGTCCTCCGGCACCGAGGCCGGCGCGGTGGAGGTGAGGGTTCCGGCCAGAACCATCAGGCGTTTCAGGTGCTCGAGATGGTCGAGGGCGAGATCGGTGGGCACCCCGAAATCGACGAGGCAGGCGATCTCGTCGGTCCCGATGCGCCGCACCGCCTCGACCATGCCGAGGCAGGATTCCGGGGTGCCGAACAGGCCGCCGGTGCGGTGATAGCGCTCGAAGGCGTGGTCCAGCAGCGCGTCGCGATCGGCGGGCGACAGGTCTTCGGCGTCGAGGATCTCGGCCGGCGTGCGGCCGTCCGAGGCCGCGCGCTGGACGAAGGTCGGGAAGGTCCAGGCGGCCTGCCTGACCAGATCCATCGCGCTGCCGAGGTAGCGCTTCATGGGCTCGCGGACGGTCTCGCGGACCGCATCCTCGTCCTCGCCCACGAAGGTATGGAGCATGAGGGTCACATGGCCCTCGCCGGCATGGCCGGCCTCCCGCCAGGCCTGGCGGTATTGCCGGATCTTGTCGGCCAGTTCCTCGAGGGTCTGGCCGAGGAGATGGGTGAGGACGCCGCATCCCAGCCGCCCGGCCTGGACGAAGGTGTCGGGATTGCCGGCCGCCGTGAGCCACATCGGCAGTTCGGGCTGGATCGGCCGGGGCATCGTGCCGATCTCCACGACCTTGCCCAGCGGATTGGGGAACGGCAGGCGCTCGCCGCGCCAGAGGCGGCGGATGTCGTCGATCTGCCCCGCCATTCTCTCCTTGCGCTCGGCGAAGCGCTCGGGGGCCAGGACGAAGTCGTTCGGCTGCCAGCCCGAGGCGAAGGCGATCCCGGCCCGGCCCTTCGACAGGTTGTCGATCATCGCCCAGTCTTCGGCGACGCGCAGGGGATGGTGGAGCGGCAGGACGCAGCTGCCCGCGCGGATCTTGACGCGTTCGGTGCAGGCGGCAAGGGCAGCGGCGCTCAGCGCGGCGTTGGGGTAGAGGCCGCCGAAGGCGTGGAAATGCCGCTCCGGCGTCCACACCGCCTCGAAGCCGTTGCGGTCGGCGAAACGCGCGCCCTCCAGCAGCAGGCGGTACTTGTCCTGCGGGTCCGCCGCGTCGTCGTTCGAGAAGTAGAACAGGCTGAAGCCGGGGCCGGGACTCGGCTCGGAGCGCTGGCCGTGCAGCACCACCGTGAAGCCGCGCGCCAGGGTCCAGAGGATCTCCAGCACCGAGATGTCGAAGGACAGGCTCGTCGCCGCGAGCCAGATGCCGGGGGGATCGTGCGGGATGCGGGCATCCATGCCGGCGCAGAAATTCATCAGGTTGCGATGGGTGATCGCGACGCCCTTGGGCCGGCCGGTGGAACCCGAGGTGTAGATGACGTAGGCGAGATCCCCTCCGTCGGCGCGACCGGGCGGCGGCGCGGCCTCGCCTTGGGCTTCCGCAGTGTAGAGCACCGTGGCCGGAGCGAAGGCGAGGCGCTCCTGGATCGGGCGGCTCGTCAGCAGCACCTCGGCGCCGGAATCCTCCAGCATGTAGGCGAGGCGCTCGCGCGGGTATTCGGCATCGAGGGGCAGGTAGGCCGCCCCCGCCTTCAGGGTCGCCAGGACGGCCACGACGAGGTCGGGCATCCGCTCGTGGCAGATGCCGACGATGGTCCCCGGCCCGATCCCGGCCGCGACGAGGCGGCCGGCGAGCTCCCCGGCGGCGCGGTCGAGCTCGCCATAGGTGAGGCTGGCGTTGCCGGCGACCACGGCGTCCCGCTCGGGCAGCTCGGCCGCCCTGGCGGCGATCTCGTCGTGGATGCCGCGATCGTCCGCGAAGGGCGTGGTGGTGGCGTTGAGCGCGGCCACGATGGCCGCCTCTTCCTCCGGCACGAGGGGCAGCGCGCCGAGGCGAATCTCGGGATCGGCCAGGAAGATTTGGAGGAAGGCCGCGAACTGCCCGGCCATGGCTTGCGCCACCTCGGCCTTGAAGGTCCGGCCGCAGACGATGAGCTCCGCCCGGCTTTCGCCCTCGCTCAGGACCAGCACAAGTTCGGAGCCGGTACGCGCCAGGAGACCCGGTTTCGCACCGCCATGGACCAGGCCGATCTTGCGCCATGCGACGGCCCTTTCGCGCATGTCCGGCGAGGCGGCGCGTTGCGGGAGATCGGCGGCCAGAAGGCCCCTGGCGGCGAGGTCGGCGCGCTCGGCTGCGAACGCCGCCCGGAGCTCCGCGACCGAGCCGTCCCGGTCGACGGCCAGGGTCAGGGGGCGGTCCGGCAGGAACCACGGCCAAGTATCGCGTTCGGAATCTGCGGCGGCCTCGCTGAGCCCCAGCGTGATCCGGGGCGTGTCGCAGACGAGGCCGATCCAGGCGAGGAAAGCCGCCGCCGCGTCGTCCGCGCTCGCCGTCCGGGCAAGCGGGATGGCGAAGGCATGCGGCGCGGCCTCGGAGCCCCCGGCCCCGCGACGGGGATAGGGCAGCGTCGGCGCGGCGACATCGGCCAGGCGCTCGATCCAGAACGCCTCGTGGGCGGCGGCGGGGCGCTGGGCGGCCGCGAGCGCCTCGCCGCGCGGGCCTTCGATCTCGGGCAGGACCGAGCCGGGGCTGAACAGGGAGCCGGCCGGCTCGCCGCGCAGAGTCGTGAGGCCGGAAAGGACGATCTCGCGATCCGCCGTCGCGACGGACACGAGATCGGGCCCCACCCGCGTGATCGTGCCGGGACGGAGGTGACCGGAGGCGGCACCGATCTCCACGCCCCGGACCAGAACCAGATCCTGCCCGGTGAAGATCTTCGGGCGCGCCATCGGATTGGGCACCGGGCCGAAATCGAGGGCGCGGACGAGGGCGGCGATCCTCGCGGCGGGCTGGCGGAAATCCAGGGTCGTGGCGCGATCCGGGCGCTTGAGCCGGCCATGATAGAGGCGCTCGCCCCGCTGCGGCCTCGCTTCCACGCGGCCCGAGACGAGCCCGTCGAGGAGGGCGGAAAAGCTCGAGGCGCCGGCTTCGTAGCAGCGGCCGTTGAGGCTGAAGACGGTATCAGTGGGCAGGATGTCGAAATGCTCCTGCGCCAGGATGGCACCGGTATCGATGGTCTTGTCGATCTGATGCCAGGTCACGCCGTGCGAGGTCTCCCCGGCGAGGATCGCCCAGGTCGTGGCATGGAGGCCGGCATGCCTCGGCAGGGGACCATCGTGAAAGTTGATCGCCCGGCGCCGGACGCGGGCGAGGATGGCGGGCGGGATCACGTCGAGGTTGCCGACGCTGAACAGGAAATCGACTGGCACGTGGCCCTGGCCCGCTTTCAGGTACGCGTCCTTGTCGATGAGGGTGAGTCCAACACGGCGCGCCCAGTCGGCGGCGCGGGGATCTCGCGTGACGACGGCGGAGATCGCATGCCCTGCGGCGAGAAAAAGCTCCGCGCATCGGATCAGCAGCGTCCCGTCGCCGATGAAGCAGGCGGTGGGTCTCGCATCGTCCTCGGCGTGATGGGCGACCGTATCGTCCCGAGGACGGTTCCCGATGAATTCCATCTCGACAGGCTCCGGCACCGCTGTACGTCAGGGGGATCGACGACTTGAAACAAGAAACGAGATTTCGAATTTTCAAATTCGAGATAAAATGCTCGTTCCGGCAAACAAAGACATGAATTTCGACGAATTATTGAGGCAATGATCGAATAAGGGCCAACGATCCGGATAGAAATCGTACCGACCGTCATTCCTGAAAGGGATTATTGAGACGAACCCGGACCCGCATGACGGGCCGAACTCGTTTCCTCGACCTTTCAAATAAAAGATGCGGCGTTAATCCCTGTAAGAGAAGCACTACTTCGGATTACTGAGCTTTTTCCCCGATGGCGCCCCGTCGCCGCGGGCGGATTTCAATTGCGGCGCCCCCTGGGCCAGTGCCGGGCGCACGAGCGACGAAACCGGAAGACGCGAGGCCCGGACCGTGTCGTGGGCCTCGCCGTCCGGGCCGGCGCCTCCGTCGTCGGGGAGCGCCTTCCCGGCGGGGGCGGCCTTGGCGGAGGACGGCGCGGCGGCGTTCGCCTGGGGCCGCCCGCGATTCGGGCGCGGAGCCACGCGGCGGAGGACGGAGGGCGTCGGCAGCGCTTTTGGCTTCGATGGGGCGATGCCCCTCGCGAAGGTCAGCGCGTCGAGGGAGGCGAAGGTGGCGCCGCCGAGCGTCAGCCATCTCGGGCGCAGGTCGCTCACGGGCGCGTCGTCCACCGACGCGACCTCCCGGACCCTGGCCGCAGCGGCCCGCGCCGCGCCGGACCCGCCCTCCGCAGCGTCGGCTTTCGCGACGTCGCCCTTCGCATCGATATCGACCGACGCCAGCTCCATCCGCGCCGGGGCATCGCCATCGCGGGCGAGCCCGACCTCCGCCAGGGCGGTCTCGGCCACCCGGCGCGCCTCATCCGCCAGCGCCTGCGCGCGGATCGCCGCATCGGCGCGGGCCTGGAGATCCGCGGCCTCGGACCGGAGGGTGGAGACCTCCCCGCGGCTGGCCTCGAACTGCCCTTCGAGGCGCCGGAGCGCCTGCTCGCGGTCATCCGCGCGGGCGGACAGAAGCTGGCGATCGTATTGCGTCCGCTTCAGGTCGGCCTCCACGGCCTCCAAAGCCCGGCGCCCTTCATCGACCTGCCGGCCCAGAAGGGAGCGGGCGATCTCGGCCGCGTCCTTCTCGGAGCGAAGCGCCAGGGCGAGGGTCGTGATCCTGTCCTCGGCCTGCCGCAAGGCGGCCCGATGCCCGTCCTGCTCCTGGCGTGCCTCGCGCGCTCCCACGGACCGGGTCGTCTCGACCACGAGGCCGAACACGATCGCGCTGAGTATGGAGGTGGTGGCCAGCAGCCAATAGAGGTTGCCCGAGAAGCGGGAGCCCGGCCGAATCGGGCCGACGAGGTCGGCATGGTCGTGCCGGAACGACTCGGCCCACCCCCCTCCCCCGGGGAGCGGCGCGCGGACCGAACCGACCTGCGCCGCATCGCCGGAACCGAGCGATCTTTTGGAGCCGGCAAAGCTGTCATGAGCGTGCAACCACCTGCCCAACATATCGAATCTCACATCACCGCAGCTGTATGACGCCGATTGTACCTCGCGCTGCCAGTCATCGGAGATCGAAAGAGACCTACTCCGAACGGACGATCTCGACGTATGACCGGTCCCGAACGATCCGAGCGGAATCTATACAGTCGCTGAATTTGAGACGCCGTAGGAATCCCCGAGTGCACCTCTCAATGTTCGCACCAAGAACCACCACACATTAACATCCGCATAGAGCTTTCGGATGGCTCGGCGAAGTCGGAAGCCGGCATCGATCAAATGGGATGACCAAAAAAGGATTAGCTAACCCATTTTTCATTGACGATCAGATTGTTCCAATTCATACCTGACTCTCAATTTAATGTATCGATTTGTACATTACTTGAAAACGGAGTGGTCGATTTATTCAATGCGAATCGGTGGGGGTCCAGCGATGATTCATGTATCCGGAACTACCTTTCCACGACTCACTATTGCTCCCGCAAAACGTCCGGCGACCGTCATTAGCGGTGGAACGGCGCTCTACAGAGAAGGCTTACGCTACATCTTGATAAAGAGCGGCTTCGATGTCGTTTCCATGGCGGGAAGCCTGGATCAGTCCCAGGATTTTACCGAAACATTTGATTCGAATTTGATTATCATCATGAGTATTCAACCGACTGCGGACGCACCGACCGAAGAGATCATCAATGCTCGTCTTCGCTTCCCGAATAGCTTCATCATCTGCATCTGCGCGACCTGTGAAGCCGAGCATGTGGCACCGATGCTGGAATGCGGCGCGGCGGCCATCCTTCTGTCCAGCGCCGGTTCGGATACGCTGGTGCAGGCCCTGGAGCTGATCCTCCTCGATCACTGCGTCGTGCCGCACCTATCGGTTCGCGCGCATGTGAAGACCGAGCCATGCGAGGAGGAGGATCAGGCGCCCGCGCCCACCGGCGAGGATCGGCCTCCCTCGGACGATCAGGCGTTCCATCTCTCGGAGCGGGAACTCAGCATCATCGCCTGCCTGATCAAGGGCGATTCGAACCGCGCGATCGCCGAGCGCCTGTCCATTGCCGAGGGACGTGTGAAGGGGAACGTCAAGGCGATCCTCCGAAAGATCAATGTACGAAACAGAACACAGGCCGCGCTCTGGGGTATCAAATACTGCAACGCCGGGGACCGCAGCCGTCTGGTCGCGCATCATCCGGCTGTGGCGTCCCTGAACGACGTGCTCGAAGAGATGGCGACCGTCTAACAGTACCGTCGAGGCGTTCTCTCATCCTGAGGTGCCGCGTAGCGACTGTGAGGGAGCCTTCCAGTGACCGCTTTGGTCTCTGGAGGGCTCCCCTCAAAGCCTCCGCTACGCTCCGGCACCTCAGGATGAGGTGGTCTGATTGGATGCTCCGCTTTGGCAGGAACATCCGCTTAAGAATCCGATCAGACAGATGGGTTGTTTGTCAAAGGCTTCACCTCATCCTGAGGTGCCGCGCAGCGGCCTCGAAGGAGACCTCCAGTCATCGCGAGATCCCTAGAGGGCTCCTTCGAGGCCCTTTGCTGCAGCAAAGGGCACCTCGGGATGAGGTGGTTTGATTGGATGTTCTGCTTTGGCATGAGCAACAGCTGAGACATCCAACCAAATCGGCCTCACGCGACCTCCCCTCTCGGCCGGCACCTGGTCGATGCAGGGCGACAATCCTCCCAATGAAGACTTGAACTACACCTCATAACATTCGGCCCGACCGGCACACTGTCAGGCCGGCGCTTGCCCTCGCACGCCATATCGCGATGCCCCGGCCAACCCCGCCACGCCCAACCGTACACCATCGCGTCGCGTGGCCCTTCGGATGACGCGACGCCCGCGCCCCGCCGGCACCGCACATCAGCGCTCATCGCCGGTCGATCGGAGTGGATGAAGCCTGCCGCACCGGGAATTGTCTCGACTAACCCCTTCGCGCACCAGATCGGCTTGATTTGACACTATCGAAGACATCACGGTTCCATAGTTATTAGTCCGATTGTTCTTTTGATTTACCAGAACCATCACTTTAAATTGAATATCAAGACTGATGTAGATCGTTTTCATGACGTGATGGAAAGAGAGCCATGAACGCAAAAATTGCTGTCACGGGGGCGGGCGGATATATTGGATCCGTCATGGTCGGAGAGTTGCTGCGCAGCGGGTACAGGGTCAGGGCCATCGACGCATTCTACTTTGGAACGCCATGTCTTTCGAAGTATGACGGCCATCCGAAACTCGAGATCGTCAAGCAGGACATCAGGACCATCGATCACCGCGCCTATGACGATTGCGATTATGCCATCGATCTGGCCGCTTTATCCAACGATCCGTCCGGCGACCTCGACCCGGAACTGACACGGTCCATCAACGAGACGGGCCGCATCCGGGCCGCGATGGCCGCCAAGCGCGCCGGCGTCCGCCGCTACCTCTTCGCCAGCTCCTGCGCGGTCTACGGTGCCGGCCAGGACCTGTTCCTCGCCGAGGACACGCCGCTGCGCCCGCTCACCATCTACGCGCAGACCTGCACCAGGGCCGAAGAGGCCGTGCTCGCCCTGAATACCGGCCATTTCGTCGCCACCGCGCTGAGGAACGCCACCGTCTTCGGCCTGTCGCCGCGCATGCGCTTCGACCTCGTGGTCAACCAGATGAGCTTCGACGCCCTGGATCGCGGCCGCATCACGGTGGGGGGGGATGGTTCGCAATGGCGCCCCCTGGTCCATGTGCGGGACGTGGCCGCCGCGTTCCTCGGCGCCCTGCGCGCTCCCGCCGGAGCCGTCGCCGGGGAGGCCTTCAACGTCGGCTGGGACAATCGCCAGATCGTCGACATCGCGCTCGCGGTGAAGAACACCGTCACGAGGCCGAGCGAGATCGAGTTCATGCCCGGCGGACCCGACCGGCGCGATTACCATGTGAGCTTCGCCAAGGCGCGCGAACACTTCGGCTTCGGGGCACGGTACCGGATCGAAGACGCCGTCATCGAGATCCAGAACGCCATCGAAGCCAAGCTCCTGCGCAACACGCCCGCCTGCAACACGGTCAAGTGGTACAAGATGCTGCTCGCCGATCCGCTCCAGGGGTTGAGCCTGCCCCTCGCGGCCGAAGAGACCGTCGCCGCGAGCCCGGGCGTCTTCCCCCGCCCGCAATTCGAGACCGCCGCGGACGGGGCGCGCGCCTGAGAGCCGATCCGGACCCGCGCCTCCCATCGACCGGCTCAAGAGCGCCGTGTCGCAGGTTTTCGATCGCAGAACCGGGGGCCACTCCTGCGAAACCTGCTTTGGAGGACAGCCATGCGAGCCTATGACGTGCCTTCCTCGTCCCCGGTCCGACGGCCGGATGGCGGCTCCCCGCTCTCCGTCCGTCATGTCATCATCGAGAACAAGGAGGGATATCCCTCCTTCGCCAACGGTATTCATCAAAATACGCGCTCCCTCGTCACCGAACAGACCCTGTCGGGCGAGGCGTCCCGCATCCTGTTCCTGTCGCGCGATCCGCAGGGGATGACGGTGCCGGCGGGCATCCGAATGGATCATGTCCCGCTGGACGGGCTCAGGATCCTCGGCCGCACGGTCAGCCTGTCGCGCCGCTCCCGCGAGGCCTTCCTCGACGGGGCCGACACGCGGACGGTCTTCCACTTCCACGGCGCGCGCCAACCGCTCCTGGTCTCGCTGACGCGGATGCTGCGCCGGCGCGGCATCCCCTACGTCATCAGCCTCCACGCCTGCTTCTCGCATTTCTACGACCGGGCCGGTCGGCTGGTGAAGCCGTCGACCGCCCTCTACGTCCGGCTGCTGGAGCGGCGGGTTCTGGAAGGCGCGCGCTTCGTCCACGTCATCACCGCCCTGGAACAGGCCGAGCTGCACCGCCTGGCGCCCAAGGCCCGGTCGGTCCTCGTGCCCCACGGGGTCTATTCGAGCGCGCTCGGCGGGCGTCCGGGATTGGTCGACAGGCCCGGCCCGGCCGGAGGCTCGCCGGTCTTCGGCTTCTGTGGCCGGCTCGCGGTGTTCCACAAGGGGCTCGACCTGCTGATCGAAGGGTTCGCCCTCTACCGGCGGCAGGGCGGCACCGGCCGCCTCGTCGTCATGGGTCCCGGCGACGAGCGCGAGGCGCTGGCGGCGACGGCCCTCCGCCTCGGAATCGGGTCCGCCGTGACCTTCGAGGGACCGCGCTACGGAGCCGACCGGGACGAGGTCGTCCGGTCTTGGGACTTCTTCGCCTTTCCCTCGCGCCTCGACCGCTGGCCGACGGCGGCGCTCGAAGCCCAGATCCTCGGCGTACCGCTCCTCATCACCGCCGAGGCGGGGATGACCGAGGCGATGACGCGGCACGGGGCCGGCCTCCTCATCGAGGATCTGACGGCCGAGGCCGTGGCCGCGTCCCTTGCCCGGGCCGCGTCCCTCGATTCCGCGGAATGGCAGGCGATGTCGCGCGGCGCCCACCGGATGGGATGCTCGGCCGACTGGACCGTGGTCGCGGCGCGCCTGCACGCCCTCTACCGAACCACACCGGCATCGCCGGCTCTCAGCGAACCCTTGGAGGCAACGGATGGCAGTCCCGTTCTATAGGCATGCGCTCTCGCCCGACTACGCCGTGCGGGTGGCCTCGGTCCTCGGCAGCGCGTTCCTGACGACCGGCCCCGAGGGGGCGCGCGTCGAGGACCTGCTGCGGGACTTCTTCGGGGTGCCGCATGCCAAGCTCACCTCGAGCTGGACACAAGGGGCGGTGGCGACCCTCCTCGCCATGGGGATCGGCCCCGGCGACGAGGTCATCGTGCCGGCCATGACCTTCGCGGCGACGGCCAACGTGGTGCGCCTCGTGGGCGCGACGCCGGTCTTCGTGGACAGCGACCCGAACACGCTCCTCATCGATCTCGCTCTCGCGGCGGCGGCCGTGACGGAGCGGACGCGGGCGATCATCCCCGTCCATCTCTACGGCCAGATGGTGGACATCCCGGCCCTGCGGGCGGCGATCCCGGCCTCGATCCGGATCATCGAGGACGCGGCCCATTGCTTCGAGGGCAGCCGCAAAGGGCGCCGGCCGGGGCAGGACGGCGACGCGGCGATCTTCTCCTTCTACGCCACGAAGAACGTGACCTGCGGCGAGGGCGGCGCCGTCGTCACCCGTGATCCCAACCTCGCCCGGATTTTGGTGCAAACGGTGCTGCACGGGATGTCCGCCGGCGCGGCCCAGCGCTTCCAGGGCGGCACCTACAACCATTGGGACATCGACCGCCTCGGCACCAAGGCCAACCTGCCGGACCTGCTCGCCGTCCTGCTCGCCCCCCAGATCGAGCAGGTGGAGGTCCAGTGCGCCCGGCGCGAGGCCTTGAGCCGGCGCTACGAGAGTGCGCTCGCCGGTACCCCGTTCACCTGGCCGGCCCTGGAGCCGGGCGTGGTCTCGGCCCGGCACCTGTTCCCGATCCACGTGCCCGACGGGCGCCGCGACGACATGCTCCGGGCGCTGGGCGAGGCCCGCATCGGCACGACGGTGAATTACCGCAGCGTGCCCACCCTGACCCTCTACCGCGACGTGCCGGAAGCCTCGTCCCTGCCCGTGGCGCAAGAATGGGGCGAGGGCACGCTCTCGCTGCCGCTCTTCCCGGATCTGCGCATCAACGAGCAGGACGAGGTGATCGAGACCGTGCTGGCCCAGGCCGCTGCGTTCTGGCCGAAACCCGCCCTGCGGACCGCGACCCGACGGTGAACACGGGCCTCCCGAAACCCGTTCCCCGTCTTTCCAACCCCTGACCTCATCCTGAGGCGCCGCGAAGCGGCCTCGAAGGAGGGCTCCAGTATTCGCCAAGCGAACTGGAGGGCTCCTTCGAGGCCCTTTGCGTGCGCAAAGGGCACCTCAGGATGAGGTGAGAGGGTGGGAAGATCGGTCGTCTTGCAACGATACCGACTTCCCCAAGTAAACTCCTCAAGTAGAACCGACACACGAAAGCCGCCCCGCAGTCGCGGGGCGGCTTTCGCTCGGTCGGTGCCTTCGCGGGACTACCCCGCCGCGATGGCGAGTTCCGGCAGCACCGCTCCCTGCGGCTGAGTCAGGTCGATCCGTGGCGCCGGGCGCTCGGCCGTGACGCTGCGCCGGCCGATGCCCACGTGGCGGAAGCCCGCCTCCGCGGCTTCCGCCGCCGGGATGATGTTGCGGTAATCGACGAGGACCGGCCCCGCCATGCGCGAGCGGAGACGGGCGAGGTCGAGGGTGCGGAACGCGCTCCATTCCGTCACGATCGCCACCGCGTGGGCGCCGGCCACGCAGCTATAGGGATCGGTGGCGTAGGCGATGTCGGGCATGAGCGCCCTCGCCTGGTCCATCCCCTGCGGGTCGTAGGCCCGCACCTCGGCGCCCTCGTCCTGCAGGGCGGTGATGATCGAGGTGGCCGGCGCCTCGCGGACATCGTCGGTATCCGCCTTGAAGGTCAGGCCGAGCACGGCGATGGTCAGCCCCCGCACGGAGCCGCCGCAGGCCTTGATGAGGCGGCGCGCCATCGATCGCTTGCGCTGCTCGTTGGCGGCCGCCACCGTCTCGATGATGCGGGAGGGGACGCCGTAATCCTGCGCCGACTTGATCAGCGCCTGGATGTCCTTCGGGAAGCACGACCCGCCGAAGCCGGGGCCGGGCTGGAGGAACTGCGCGCCGATCCGCCGGTCGAGGCCGATCCCGTAGGCGACTCCCGCCACATCCGCATCCGCCCGCTCGCAGAGATCGGCCATCTCGTTGACGAAGCCGATCTTCATGGCGAGGAAGGCGTTGGCGGCGTATTTCACCAGCTCGGCGGTGCGCCGGGTGGTGAAGAACAGCGGCACCGCGGCCTCCGCCAGGGGCCGGTAGAGGTTGGTCATGATCGCCCGCGCCCGCTCGTCCTGGGTGCCGATGACGATCCGGTCGGGATGCTGGAAATCCGCGATGGCCGCGCCTTCGCGCAGGAATTCCGGGTTCGAGACGACGGCGAAGGCCCCCTGGGGCTGGACGACGCGCATGATGTGCTCGACCCGGTCCCCCGTGCCCACCGGGACGGTCGATTTCGTCACCACCACGGTATAGCCCTGGATCGCTTGCGCGATGTCGCGGCAACAGGCGAAGACGTGGGCGAGGTCGGCGTGGCCGTCACCGCGCCGGGCGGGCGTGCCGACGGCGATGAACACCACCTCCGCGTCGCGGACCGCCGCCGCGAGATCGGTGCCGAAAGTCAGCCGCCCGGCCGCGACGTTGTCGGCCACGAGGGCATCGAGATGCGGCTCGTAGATCGGCATCCGGCCGGCGCACAGGGCGGCGATCCGCTGAGGGTCCTTGTCCACGCAATGCACATGGTGCCCGAATTGGGCGAAGCACGCCCCGGATACGAGCCCGACATATCCGACGCCGATGACCGCCACCCGCATTCCAGCCTCCATGGATCGTTCAGATCAGCAAAGGCGGCCGCTCGTATCGAACAGCAACCGCCGCAAGCGACAACCTTAAAATATCATCCTGTCTTGGAGAACATCTCTTCCGAGTGGGCGGAAACTAGTCCGAAAGCTACAGGATCGGCGCCGATTATTGATGGCGAATACGCGATTCGACGGTGCGTCATCCCGATTCGGTGGCCCGACAAGGTCCGGGCGGGACGGAATCCAAGACATCTTCGAGTTGTTTTTCCAAGGCACGACCTCATCCTGAGGTGCCGCGCAGCGGCCTCGAAGGAGAGCTCCAGGGATCGCGCGACCACTGGAGGGCTCCCTCAAAGCCTCCGCTACGCTCCGGCACCTCAGGATGGGGTGGTCGGCTAGAGCGCTCTCCGCCGAAGTGGATGCCGGTTCGGCGAAATAGAGCGCGGCAAAACAAAGGCCTAGAGATGTGCCCCGACCCAACGTGGTCGGGCGCAGCTCTAGGATGACCTGCTCTGACAGATGACCGACTTCGGCATGAGCATCCGGACGAGGCCGGATGCGTCTGCGCCCCTGTGCCCGCTCCTCGAGGCCGCCATGTCGGCATCGCCCCCGCAACGTCGCCCCGTCCGGCGCAAGGGTACTATGGCGGCTGGTCGAGCGCGTTCGATCTAACTCTCAAGGTTCCTACCAATACAGTCGACGATCATGCAGTCCTTCTGGCGGCACGCATTGAATAAGGACGGTCTGTCATGGAGAAAAAGATACTTGTGACCGGGGCCGGTGGGTTCATCGGGCACCATCTCGTGAAAAGCCTCGTCAGCCAGGGCCATTGGGTCCGCGGGGCCGACATCAAGCTTCCGCAATACGAAGCCTCGGCCGCGCACGACTTCATGCAGGTCGATCTGCGCATGCGGGACAATTGCGCCATCGCCGTCAAGGACATGGACGAGGTCTATCATCTGGCGGCCGACATGGGCGGCATCGGCTTCATCAGCGGCTCCCATGCCGAGATCACCCTCAACAATACTTTGATCAGCGCCCATATGGTCGAGGCCGTGCGCTACAGCGGCCTAGAGAAGTTCCTCTTCTCCTCCTCGGCCTGCGTCTATCCCCAGCACCTCCAGCTCTCGCCCGACGTCACCCCCCTCGCCGAGGACGTCGCCTGGCCGGCCCAGCCGGAGGAAGGCTACGGGCTCGAGAAGATCTACATGGAGAAACTGTGCCAATACATGACCGAGGACTGGAAGATCCCGACCCGGTCGGTGCGGTTCCACAACGTCTACGGTCCGCTCGGCACCTATGACGGCGGCCGGGAGAAGGCGCCCGCCGCGATCTCGCGCAAGGTGGTGCTCTGCCCCGACGGCGGCGAGATCGAGGTCTGGGGCGACGGTCTGCAGACCCGCTCCTTCATGTATATCGACGATTGCGTCGAGGGCCTGTGCCGGCTGATGGCGGAGGATTACTGCGCCCCGATCAATCTCGGCACGGACGAGATGATCACCATCAACGACCTCGTCGAGATCGCGGCCGAGATCGCGGGCAAGACGATCACCAAGCGCCACGACCTGACGAAGCCCCAGGGCGTGCGCGGACGCAACAGCGACAACAGCCTGATCCGCAAGGTCCTCAAGTGGGAACCCACGATCATGATCCGCGAGGGGCTCGTGCCGACCTATCGCTGGATCGAGGAAGAGATCGCCCAGGCCCATCCGGTCCGGCATTCCGTCGCGGCCGAATAACCCCGCGCCCGACGCCGCATCCGCTTCGACGGGCACGGATGCGGCACCGACGTATTCGGCGGACCGCCTCGCGACGAAGATGCAGCAGCCACAGTAACGACCGTGAGGCGATCCGGATGTCGAAGCGCGTATTGATCGTCCACAACGAGTACCAGTTCCACGGCGGCGAGGATTCCGTCGTGGCCCAGGAGATCGGCGCCCTCGAACGGGCCGGCTGCGACGTCCGGCTCTTCACCTTGAGCAACACATCCATCGTCACGCCGATCGACCGCCTGCGCGCGGCGTTCCAGTCGGTGAACTCTCCGAAGAACATCGGCCTCGTCCTGAAGGAAGTCGACGGTTTCCGGCCGGACGTGGTCCACGTGCACAATTACTTCCCGCTGATCTCGCCGATGGTGCATGTGGCCGTGCGCAAGACGGGAACACCGACGATCCAGACGCTGCACAATTACCGGATCATCTGCGCCAACGCGATGCTGACGCGTAACGGCGCGCCGTGCGAGGTCTGCGTCGGCGGCTCCGCCTACAATGCGGTGCTGCACCGGTGCTACCGGGATTCCCGGCTCGGATCGCTGGCGGTGGCGCGATCGATCCAGCATCACAAGCAGATCGGCACATGGGCGAACCATGTGGACCGCTTCGTCGCGCTCACCGAATTCGAACGCGGCCGGTTCATCGCGGCCGGCCTGCCCGGCGGACGCATCGCCGTGAAGGCGAACGGGCTCGCCGATCCCGGTCCGGTCCGGGAGGGCGAGCGGGAAGGATTGCTGTTCGTGGGGCGCCTCACCAGCGAGAAGGGCATCGAGACCCTGATCGCCGCCGCCAGGATCGCCGGCCGCAGGGTCACGGTCGTCGGCACCGGGCCGCTGGCGGACAAGGTCGCCGCCTCGCCCGATCTCGACTACCGGGGCCAGGTCACCCCCGCTCAGGTGCGCGCCGCGATGAGGGAGGCACGCGCCCTCCTCGTCCCCTCGCTCTGGTACGAGGGCTTGCCGATGGTGGTGGTCGAAGCCTTCGCCCTGGGCCTGCCGGTGATCGCCTCACGGATCGGCTCGCTCGCCGAGATCGTCTCGGACGACGTGACCGGCCTGCATGCCGCCCCGGGCGACGCCGCCGACCTCGCCCGCGCCATGACGCGGATCCTCACCGATCGCGCCGCATCCGAGCGCATGAGCCGGGCGGCGCGGTCGAAATACGAATCGTGCTGGAGCGAGACCGTCACCACGAACCAGCTCCTGGGGATCTACGCCGAGGCGATGGACTCGCACCGGACGATGCCGATCGCGGTCTAGGAGCCTCTTTGAACCGTTTTCCAAGGCTCGACCTCATCCTGAGGTGCCGCGTAGCGGCCTCGAAGAAGGGCTCCAGAACCCACTGAGCAGACTGGAGCGCTCCTCCGAGGCCCTTTGCTGAAGCAAAGGGCACCTCAGGATGAGGTGGTCTGGTGGGACGATCGACTTTGCCCAGTGAATCGGCCGAACCATCAAATCGAATACCCCTGAGAGTGCCGACATAACTCCCGCCCCCCTCTGAAGAAGTCGCCCGCGTGATCCAGTCCCGCCTCGACACCGCCCTCCCCCTCGGCCGGTCCGCCGACGACTTCAACGAGCGCTACTCCCGCGCCCTCGTCATCGTGCTCCTGGGCTATGCCATCCTGGGCAAGACCTTCGCCTATCTGGGCATCCCGCCGCTCTTCGTCGGCGAGATGGCCCTGGCCGGGGGGCTCATCGCGCTGCTGCGGTCCGGATGCTGGCTCGCCATCCTGGCGACGCCGGCGAGCCGGATGCTCATCGTCCTGATGGGCTGGATCCTCTACCGGACCGTGCCGTATGTGGGTCCCTACGGGATGGACGCCCCCCGCGACAGCGTGCTGGCCCTCTACGGCCTGTTCGCCCTGATCGTCGTCGCCCTGCTGCTGGAGGAGCCCGGCCGGTTCTGGCGGGCCATCGACACCTATGGCCGGTTCGCGCGGTTCTATGCCCTGGCCGGCGGCATCGTGTACGGCCTGAGTTCGGCGCTCCTGAAGATCCCGGGCACCGAGATCCAGATCCCCAGCGTCCGGGCCGGCGAGGCCGCCAGCCACCTCGCGGCCATCGCCGTCTTCGTCATGCTCGGGCTCGGCCGCTTCTCGCGGCTCTGGATCGCGGTGCTGATGGCGAGCATGATCATCGTCACGTCGAGCCGCGGCGCCATGCTGACCTGCCTCGTGCCGGTGGTGGTCGCGGCCATCGCCGGGCGCCGGCTGCGGCAGTTCCTGCCCATCGTCCTGGTGTTTTTCGTCGCCGCGATCATCGCGACGGTGTTCGATCTCAGCATCCAGCTCCCCGGCAACGAGCGGGCGACCGGCCCCAAGCAGCTCGTCGAGGGCCTTAAGAGCGTCGTCGGCGTCAGCGAAGCCTCGAATTTCGAGGCGACGAAGGAGTTTCGCCTGCGCTGGTGGGCGACGATCCAGGACTACACGCTGCGCGGGCCGTTTTTCTGGACGGGCAAGGGCTTCGGGGTGAACATCGCCCTCGAGGACGGCTACAAGCAATGGGTGACGGCGGACGCGGTGCTGCGCAGCCCCCACAACGTCAACATGACCTATCTGGCGCGCTCGGGCGTCCCCGGCCTCGTCCTCTGGCTCGGCGTGCTGGCGACCTGGTTCGCGATGCTGTTCCACAGCCTGCTCTGGGCCCGCCGGCGCGGGGAGGAGCACTGGGCCAAGCTGTTCATCTGGATCGGCTGCTACGCGCTGGGCATGTTCGTGGACGGGTGTTTCGACGTGGCGCTCGAAGGACCGATGCTGGGTATCTGGTTCTGGTGCGTTTTCGGTTTCGGCATCGGCGCCAGCATGATCTACCGCTCACCTCTCGGGCGCAACGTCCGGTAGAATATCGCCGACCGCACAATTCGAGATGTCCCCGCACCGTCGAGGGTCGTCACCGCGATTCGATCATCGACAGTCTTCGATAGAATTCGGTCTAAGTAGTTATACCACGGCATAGATTCCGACAAGATCTCGCCGATCCAGGCTGTCCGGGGCCGCGTTGCCGGCGCGTATCCACCGGGGCACGTCGAGGTTTCGATCCGCGAGTAAGAGCGCCGCAAGGGGCGAATCTATCCGAAACGGATGCTTTGCCGGACTCCGGCGACATCGGGCTACACCAATTTCGACGGCACGAATGCCAGGAATTAGAGTTCCCATTTTTGCTTGTGACGCTCGATATTGTCGTGTTAGCTGACCGCAGCGAAATTCAATATTTGAAGGGCGCCGGGACATCAGTAGATTTATTAACATAGAATAATAACTTCGAACATTCTAAGTCCCATCGCCCGATACGGACGATTATTTCGGACTTGCTGAAGTACGAGTGAGTTTTGCCTCTTCGGCGCAAGGACGATCCTGCCAATCGAGCGGCGGCCCGATCCGTCGCTATCGGCAGAATGTTGCCACTGTCAGCGATTTACCAAATGCAATTTGGAGCAAGTCAGATGTCACTCAGTGTCACAGCCGCCTCCGAACCTCTCAAATCCGATTTCATTCCCAGCCTCATCGGCAGACCGGACGGTCGAATGCCTTCCCTTGCAAGCATACCCGCCATCATTATCGGGCCGCGCGGCCTGGAGCGCGACGGGCTCGTCGGAATATTAAATCAAAACGGTTATTCGATCCTCGACTCCATCGACGACATCTCCAACTTGAGCCCCGGACACCTGCCGGCCCTGGTCATCCTCACGGATTTCGGCCCGGAGCAGATGGAGGCGGCGCTGGTCCCGGTGGTGCAATCCCACTTTCCCCAGGCCCGGATCGTCGCCTTGACGGCCGAGACCGATCCGGCGGTGCCACGCTACCTGCTCCAGATGGGCATCCAGGCCTGCCTCAACCGGAGCGCGCAGCCGATCGCGCTGATCCGCTCGCTGAACGTGGTGATGGGCGGCAACATCGTGATCTCCATCGATGCCGCGTCTCACCTGACCGGCGGGGCGTACGGCTTCCCGAAGCCGTCCCTCGCGACGTTCCCGAAGACCGCCGACGCGTCCCCGGCGACGGTCTCGGATCTCTCCAACCGCGAGATCGAGGTGCTGGCCTGCCTGGCCACCGGGCATTCGAACAAGTCCATCGCGCGGGAATTGCGGATCTCCGAGGCGACCGTGAAGATCCACGTGAAGAACGTGCTGAGAAAGATCAACGTCAGCAACCGGACGCAGGCCGCGGTCTGGGTCTCGAAGCACGGAACGCCCAAGGTCGGTGCCCGGCGCAACGGGCGGACCGCCTGATCCGAACCGGCGGCGTGCCCGATGACGACACGCCGCCTACGCTCCAGCCACGTGCAGGACGATGTCGCGCCGATGCGGCCGGTCGCGGTGTTCGATGAGATAGATGCCCTGCCAGGTGCCGAGGACGAGCCGCCCGTCGGTGACGGGGATCGTGAGCCCCGAATCGGTCAGGAGGGTGCGGATATGGGCCGGCATGTCGTCGGGGCCTTCCGCCGCATGGATGTACCCGCCACCGGGGAGGCGCGGGGCGAGGCCGTCCAGCGCCGTCATCAGGTCGCTCCGCACGTCCGGGTCGGCATTCTCCTGGATCGTCAGGGAGGCCGAGGTATGCCGGCAGAACAGGGTGAGCAGGCCCTGCCCGATGCCGCTGCGCCGCAGGAAATCGGCCACGGACGCGGTGATGTCCGTGAATCCCTGGCCCGGCGTCGAGACGGTGACGCGGGCGCTCGCCTGGCGCCGGATCTCGCCCTCCCGGAAGCCTTCGATCCCGCCGATCCTGCCCGAACCTCTCATGGTGTCCCTCCCTCGATGACGGCTCCCGGCGCGATCTCGCGCTCGCCGCGGGCCAGGATGGTCTCCAGGGCCTCGATCCGGTCGGCCTCGGCGGCCGGCTTGTCCCAGCGGATGCGATGGACGCGGGGGAAGCGCATGGCGACGCCGGATTTGTGCCGGGTGGAGCGCTGCACCCCTTCGAAGGCGATCTCCAGAACCAGCCCCTCGTCGATTCCGTAGGCCACCTCGCGCACCGGGCCGAAGCGCTTGGTCGTGTTGTTGCGGACGTAGCGGTCGAGCTTGGCCAGCTCCGCATCGGTGAAGCCGTGATAGGCCTTGCCCACCGGCACCAGTTCCCGGCCGCCCTCCGGCCGCTCGCGCCAGACCCCGAAGGTATAGTCCGAGTAGAAGGACGAGCGTTTGCCGTGGCCGCGCTGGGCATACATCATCACCGCGTCCACGAGATGCGGCTCGCGCTTCCACTTCCACCACGGCCCCTTGGGGCGGCCGGGGAGATAGGGGCTGTCGCGCAGCTTCAGCATCACCCCCTCGATGGCGTCGGCATCCTCGCCCGCCCCCACAGAGGCCGGGTCGGCACGGGCCTCGGCGAGATCGTCCCAGGTGGTGAAGGTCACGAGCGGCGAGAGGTCGATGCGGGCATGATCCAGCGCGGCGACGAACCCCTCCAGCCGGGCGCGGCGGGTCGCGAAGGGCAGCGGGCGCAAATCCTCGCCCTCCGCGGTGAGGAGGTCGTAGGCCCGCACATGGGCCGGGAATTCCTCCAGCAGCTTGGGCGTCACCGCCTTCCGGTTGAGGCGCTGCTGCAGCACGTTGAAGCTCTGAACGCGACTCTCCCGCAGGATCAGCAATTCCCCGTCGACGGTGCCGGAAAAAGTGATCGCCTCGGCGAGATCGGGGAAGGCATGCGTGATGTCCTCGCCGGTGCGCGAATAGACCCGCGCCACCTGCTCCCCGGCCTCGTCGCGCCCGCCCGAGAGCTGGACGCGGATGCCGTCCCATTTCCACTCGCCCGAGAAGGCGGCCGGGTCGAGTTTTTCGAAGTCCGTTTCCTCGTCGATGGGATGGGACAGCATCGGCGGGCGGAACGGCGCCGGGTTGAGGGTGGTGGGGCGCTCACCCCTCCCCTCGACCCAGGCGAACAGGCCGAGATAGGGCGGCTCCAGCCCGTGCCAGACCTCCTCCACCGCATCGGCCTCGTGGCCACCGAGCGCCCCCACCGCCGTCTTGGCGAGGCGGGCCGAGACGCCCACGCGCAGAGCCCCGGTGATGAGCTTCAACAGTGCCCAGCGCCCGGTCTCGTCGAGGGCATCGAGCCAGCCGGCGATATGGGCCGGCAGGTCGGATTTCTTCACGGTGGCGAGGGTCTGCACGACCTCGGCGAGGGTCGGGATGTGAGGCGGTGGGTTGTTGTGGCCCGGACCGGCCGCTGTTGCATCCCCTCCCCCCTCTGCGGGGGAGGGTGCCTGCGGAGCAGGCGGGAGAGGGGACGACCTTTCCGGAGATGGCGCTCCCCTCTCCCGACCCTCGCTCACGCGAGGGCCACCCTCCCCCGCAGAGGGGGGAGGGTTTTGAGACGGCCAGATCAGCGCGGTGGTCTCGGCGAGATCGCCCACATAATTGTGCGAGAGGGTGAACAGCACCGGGTCGACCCGCGCCTCCACCAGCCCGCGGATCATCGCCGGCTTGGCCTCGCGGAAGCTGAGGTTGCCGGTCATGGCGGCGAGCGCCCAGCCCCGCTCCGGGTCGGGGGCATGGGCGAAGTAATCCTGCAGCAGGCGCAGCTTGGCGTTGCGGCGGGGCTCGTAGGCGAGGCGGTCGAGGAGATGGGCGAAGTCGTTCATGCCACGGCCTCGTCCGAAACCGCCGCAGGCTCCTCCAATGACGCCACAGGCTCGCCCTCGCCGTCGTCGCCATAGCCCAGCATGTGCAGCGGCTTGGCCTTGATCCCTTGCGTCCCGCACCAATGCACCAGGGCGTCCTCCTGCCCGTGGGTGACCCAGACCTCCCCCGCCCCGGTCTCGCGGATCGTGCGGCACAGGTCCGGCCAGTCGGAATGGTCGGAGATGACGAGGGGGAGTTCGGCGCCCTTCTGCCGGGCACGTGCCCGCACCCGCATCCAGCCGGAAGCAAAGGAGGTGACGGGATCGGGGAATTTGCGCGACCACACGTCCTGGATCGCCGAGGGCGGGCAGAGCACGATGGCCCCGTGGAGTTTTCCGCGCTCCGCAGCGACGACCTTCGGCGTCTCCCCGAGCGGGATGCCCTCGCGCTTGTAGAGTTCGGTCAATTTCTCCATGGCGCCGTGGAGATGGATCGGTTCGTCGTATCCGGCCTCCCGCAGCAGGGCCATGACCCGCTGCGCCTTGCCGAGCGCGTAGGCGCCGACGATGTGGGCGCGCTCGGGGAACAGGGCGACCGAGTCGAGAAGCTTCTTCACCTCGTCCTTCGTGTCGGGCATCCGGAACACCGGCAGGCCGAAGGTCGCCTCG
Organism: Methylobacterium sp. 88A; assembly: GCF_000376345.1. Lineage (NCBI taxonomy): Bacteria > Pseudomonadati > Pseudomonadota > Alphaproteobacteria > Hyphomicrobiales > Methylobacteriaceae > Methylobacterium > Methylobacterium sp. 88A. Next base: position 4,773,687 of record NZ_AQVT01000001.1, on the reverse strand, counting down.
GTGATGAAGACATCGCAGGGGACGACCTCGAAGGGCAGGCAGGTCGGGTCGTAGGCGCGCTTGTAATCGCCCGACACCACCACCCGGACGCCCTGCGCCTGAATCGCGATCTGGGCCGAGCCGAGGACGTGGCCGGCGGGCGCGAAGCGCACGGTGACGTCGCCGATGCGGATCTCCTCGCCGAGCACCGCCTCCTGGCGCGTCTGACAGAAATCCTCGCCGTAGCGCACGGCCATGATCCGCAGGGTCTGGCCCGTGGCCAGCACCTGGCCGTGGCCGGACCGGGCATGGTCGGCATGGCCGTGGGTGATGAGCGCGCGCGGCACCGGCCAGGTCGGGTCCACGTGGAATCCACCCAGCGGGCAATACAGCCCCTCGCGGGTCAGGGTCAGGAGGTCGCTCGCACTCAGGCTCATGCGGGGGGCCGAACTGCGAAGGGCCGAACATGGGGATGGCGGATCATGCGACGTGATATAGGGCGCTTGCATGAACCCGCGAGCGCAGACGTCACTTCAGAACAGTTCGGGCGATCTCCTCGCCGACCGGCGCTACGCCTATGCGGAGGCCTGCCTCGTGGAGGGCGACGCGCAGGGGGCGGCCGAGATGGCCGAGCAGGCCCTCGAGATCGCGCCGCGTTACGCCGCCGCCTGGTTCCTCCTCGGGAGGGCACGGGAAGCGCGCCACCTCGCCACGGCGGATCCCGGCGACCACCACGCCGCGCTCAGGGCCTATGGCAACGCCCTCGATCTCGATCCGCACGACGAACTCGGCGCGCGGCTGCGCCTCGTCCAGATCGGCCAGGGCGACGCCCTCGGCTCGATCTCGCCGGCCTATATCCGCGCCCTGTTCGACGGCTACGCCCCGCGTTTCGAGCGCCACCTCGTGAACGACCTGCAGTATCGCGGGCCGGAACTCCTGGTTGAGGCCCTCGACGCCCTGGACGCGGCGCCGGAGAGCTTCGGCGACGTGCTCGACCTCGGCTGCGGCACCGGCCTGATGGGCGAGGCGCTGGCCGGCCGGACCCGGACCCTCACGGGGATCGACGTCTCCCCCGGCATGCTGGCGCAGGCCGCCCGGCGCAAGCGCTACGACCGTCTGGTGGAGGGGGATCTCACCCGCCTTCTCGCGGAGGAGCCCTCGGACAGTGCCGACCTCGTCGTGGCGGCAGACGTCTTCATCTATGTGGGCGGCCTCACGCGGGTGATGGCGGACGCAGCGCGCATCCTGCGGCCCTCGGGCCTCGTCGCCTTCACGGTGCAGTGGCATTCCGAGGGCGGCCTCGTCCTCGGCGCCGATGCCCGCTACGCCCATGGCGAGCGCTATCTCCGGCAGGTGGCGGACGAGGCGGGTTTCGACCTCGCGCGCCTCGAACCGGCGGCGATCCGCCGCGAACGCGGGATCGACGTCGAGGGACGGGTGGCGGTGCTGCGTCCCAGACCCTGAGGCACCCCGAAGGCCTGAGCGAAGGTCGCGCTGGCATGCCAATGCGAGCCGTTCCGAGGCTGGCGCGCCGTAATCCCGATTGTGCACGATTGGGTTGAACCGAACCCTCTCGTCATGTGTTGCACGGCACGGCACTCCCCAAGCCCTGCCCATCGGGCGGACGCCAGCGGTTCCTCCGTGGCGCCCGATCGGTAAGGTCGGGCCTCGCTCAGTCCGATCCGTTCTTCCGAAGGAGCCTGTGCAGACGCATGGCCGACAAGACCGACAAGTCGTTTCCCGCCAGCCCGACGACGCGCATCCCCTTCGCCCTCGCCCTGTCGGCGCTGGCCGGCTGCGCCGATTCCATCGGCTTCCTCGAATTCTCACAGCTCTTCATGTCGTTCATGAGCGGCAACACCACCCGCTTCGGCGTCTCGGTGAGCAAGTTCGATTGGGAGAGCACGGCGCGGGTCAGCTCGGTCATCGTCATGTTCTGCTTCGGCGCCTTCGCGGGCACGCTGATCGCGGCATGGGTCGGGCGCTGGCGGCTCTCGGTGATGCTGCTGCTCCAGGCCGTGCTCCTCGCCATCGGCCTCGTCATGCCCTACGGCACCTTCTCCTGGCCGCTGCACGTCTATCCCATCGTCATCGCGCTCGGCCTCCAGAACGCCACGCTGCAGGACGAGGCCGGGCGCAGCCTCGCCCTCACCTATGTCACGGGCGCGGTGGTGCGCTTCGGGACCGGGCTCGCCAACCTCCTGATGGGCAAGGTCGCGCCCTCGTTCTGGATCCAGGCCCCCCTCTGGGGTGCCCTGAGCACCGGCGCGGTGACCGGCGGCTTCCTCCAGACCCATTACGGCGAGGATGCCTTCCTGTTCCCGGCGGCCCTCGCGGCGCTCCTCGCTCTCGTGGCCATCGCGCTCACCGTCCTGAAGCCCGGCAGCGCCTATGTCACCGGCGCCGAGGAATACCATCCGCCGGACGCAAGGGGACCGGTGAAGTAACTCAATCGCCCCCGCCGTCGCTGCGCAGGCGCTTGGTGGCGCCGCGGCGGGATTTCTCGTCGAGGCGGCGCTTCTTCGAGGCGAGGGTCGGGCGCGTGGCCCGGCGCGGCGTCGGCGGCACCGCCGCCTCGGCGACGAGGGCGGCGAGGCGCTCGCGCGCATCGGCCCGGTTGCGGTCCTGCGTCCGGAACTGCTGGGCCATGATGACGATGACGCCGTCGAGCGTCAGCCGCCGCCCGGCGAGGCGCATCAGGCGCACCGCCACGGCGTCGGGCAGGGATTGCGAGCGCCGCGCATCGAAGCGGAGCTGCACCGCCGTGGAGAGCTTGTTGACGTTCTGCCCCCCCGGCCCCGAGGCGCGCACGAAGGTCTCTTCGAGTTCCGCCTCGTCGATGGCGAGATGCGGGGTGCATTGCAGGGCCATCGCCACCATCTTCCTCGTATGCCGGAGCCGTTCAGGCGGCCTCGGACGGCGCCTTCGCCTTGACCGCGAGGGCGTGGAGCCCGCGCTTGAACGCCTCGTCGAGGACGCCGTTCACGATGCGGTGGCGATCGACTCGGCTCTTCCCCTCGAAGGCGGCGGAGACGATCTCCACCCGGAAATGCGTCTCCCCCTCGGGCCGCGCGCCCGAATGGCCCGCATGGAGGTGAGATTCGTCCACCACCGCCAGGGCCTGCGGCGCCAGTTGCGCGTCGAGCGCTCCGGTGATCCAATCCTTGAGCGTGCCGGCCATCGTGTCCTCGTCTTTCCGTCGCTTCGTTCCCGTCCCGTAGGCGCCTGGAGGCTTCGGGGTCGTCAACCCCCGATCTCCGCATGCGTCATCAGGCCCGCCGCCCTTGTGTCTCGGACACGCCCTCTCATAATCGCCCCACCATGGATCTCAACTCGCGCCTGTTCGACAGCATCCGCATCAAGCGAAAGCCCACCTGCGACGAGGCCAAGGCCGCGTCCCAGACGGGCTGCGAGACCCCCGGCTGCACCAATGCCGGGCTCTACCGCGCTCCCAAGGGCCGCAAGGCGGAAGGCCAGTACTGGCGCTTCTGCATCGACCACGTGCGCGCCTACAACGCCACCTACAACTACTTCGACGGCATGAACGACGCCGCCGTCCAGGCCTACCAGAAGGACGCCGTGATCGGGCACCGCCCGACCTGGGCGATGGGCGTGAACCCGGCGACGCGGGCGGCCGGCGCGAAAACGGGCGAGCCGAAGCGCGACTGGGCCTATGTCGACCCGCTCGACATCCTGCGCAGCGAAGGCGTCGGCGAGACCTCGCGGCGGGCCAAGCCCGAGCCGAGCCGGCCGCGCCTCACGGTGGCCGCCCTGAAGGCCCTCGACGTGCTGGGCCTCGACGAGAACGCGGACACCGCCGCCATCAAGGCGCAGTACAAGGTATTGGTGAAGCGCTTCCACCCCGACGCCAATGGTGGTGACCGCTCGTTCGAGGAGCGCCTGCGCGACATCATCCGCGCCCACGACACCCTGCGCGCCGCCGGCCTGTGCTGAACAGGTTGCCGCGAACCGGCACGATCGATGCAGCGTTTTTCGAAATCTCGTGCGGCGTGAGGCGGCAATCCGCGCGGGAGGCCCTATATCGAGTCCTCGCACCCCTTGGCGTCCGCCGACGCAGCCCCTTACAAGGTGGCATTCCACGTCCTGCCCCGCGCGGGAACCGGCAATGCCCACCGTGATAGATCCCGCGAGCCCGGTCCATGCCGGAGCCCGCCCCGACGAGGTCCCGTATGCTCTCTGACGACACCCCCGCCTCGCTGCCCGACCGGACCGTCTCCGTCCGCGAGGCCTTCGGCATCGATCTCGACCTCCAGGTGCCGGCCTTCTCGCAGAGCGAGGAGCACGTTCCCGATCTCGACCCGGATTACATCTTCGACCGCGAGACCACCCTGGCGATCCTGGCGGGCTTCGCCCGCAACCGCCGCGTCATGGTCACCGGCTATCACGGCACCGGCAAGTCGACCCATATCGAGCAGGTCGCCGCCCGCCTGAACTGGCCCTGCATCCGGATCAACCTCGACAGCCACGTCTCCCGTATCGACCTCGTCGGCAAGGACGCGATCGTGCTGAAGGACGGCAAGCAGATCACCGCCTTCCAGGACGGCATCCTGCCCTGGGCGCTGCAGAACAACGTGGCGCTGGTCTTCGACGAATACGATGCCGGCCGCCCGGACGTGATGTTCGTGATCCAGCGCGTGCTCGAAGTCTCCGGCCGCCTGACGCTCCTCGACCAGAAGCGGGTGATCCGCCCCCATCCGGCCTTCCGCCTGTTCGCCACCGCCAACACGGTGGGGCTGGGCGACACGTCCGGCCTCTATCACGGCACCCAGCAGATCAACCAGGGCCAGATGGACCGCTGGTCCATCGTGACGACGCTGAACTACCTCGCCCATGACCGCGAGGTGGACATCGTCCTGTCGAAGGCGCTGCATTACCAGCGCGACGGCGGGCGCGACATCGTCAGCCGCATGGTCCGCGTGGCCGACCTGACCCGCAACGCCTTCATGAACGGCGACCTCTCCACCGTCATGAGCCCGCGCACGGTGATCACCTGGGCCGAGAACGCCGACATCTTCCAGGATATCGGCTTCGCCTTCCGGGTGACCTTCCTCAACAAGTGCGACGAGCTGGAGCGCACCCTGGTGGCGGAGTTCTACCAGCGCGCCTTCGGCAAGGAGCTGCCCGAGAGCGCGATGAACGTGGCGCTGAGCTGAGGATCGACGCGGAGGACGCGATGGCCGAACCGGCCTTGAAGGGCGAACCGACCGAAGGCGCGACCTCCCGCTCGGGCCGGACGCGCTACGAGGACGACCTCTACACCTGGGTTCAGGAGCAGGTCGCCCTGCTCCGGGCCGGGCGGGTCGATGCGCTCGACGTCGAACACATCGCCGAGGAGCTGGAAGGGTTGTCGAAGAGCGAGTTCGCCAAGCTCCAGAGCGCCCTGCGCGTCCTCGTCATGCACATGCTGAAATGGGATCAGCAGCCGGAGCACCGCACGCCGAGCTGGATCTTCTCGATCCGTGAGCAGCGGCGGCGCTACGCCCGGATCTTGTCGAGCAATCCGGGGCTGAAGCCTCGCATCGACGAGGCCCTGGGCGACGCCTACCCGGACGCGCGCGACTGGGCCGCCGACGAGACCCATCTGCCGCCGGATGAGTTTCCCGCGGAATGCCCCTACGGCTGGGACGACATCCTGGACCGGCCCTTCGATTTCGATTCCGTGAAGCGATAGGCCGATCGATGTCGATCCTGAGCCACAAAGCGGAGAGCCCAAGCCCCGCCGTCCCGCGGTCGTCCCGCCATGAGGACGATCTCTATGGTTGGGTGCAGGAGCAGGTCGCTCTGCTGCGGGCGGGCGCCGTCGCATCCCTCGATCTCGACAACATCGCCGAGGAACTGAGTGACGTGGGCGCCGAGCAGTACAATAAGCTGGAAAGCGCGCTCGAAGTCCTGCTGATGCATCTGCTGAAATGGGACCACCAGCCCGAACGGCGCAGCCGAAGCTGGGCGTTGACGGTCACCGAGCAGCGCAAACGCATCGAGAAGCTCCTTCGCAAGAATCCCGGATTGACGCCGCGCATTTCCGAAGCGGTGGAGGACGGCTTCGATCTCGGACGCGTCCGCGCAGCGCGAGAGATGAAGCGCGATCTCGATACGTTGCCGACCCCCTGCCCCTACGACTGGACCGCGATCATGACCCGCGTGGTCTCCTTGGACAGCGACTGAACCCAGCATGGCCATCTCGAACCGCAAAGCCGGCGAACGCCGGGAGCCCATCGCCGAACCGCTGAAGCGCTCGGTGGCCGGATGCCTGCGCGCCATCGCCAAGCGCTCCGAGATCGAGGTGGTCTATGCCAGCGACCGGCCGGCGCTCACCGGCGACAAGGCGCGCCTGCCCGAGCCGCCGCGCAAGCTGACGCCGGAGGATGTGGCGATCCTGCGCGGCAACGCCGATTCGATGGCGCTGCGCCTCGGCTGCCACGATGTGGCCGTCCATCGCCGCCTCGCCCCGGAGAATGCCGGTGCGCGCGCCGTGTTCGATGCCGTCGAGCAGGCCCGCGTGGAGGCCATCGGCTCACGCCGGATGGCCGGCGTCGCCTCGAACCTCACGGCCATGCTGGAGGACCGCTATCATCGCGGCGGCAAGTACGAGGACATCACCGACCGGGCCGATGCCCCGATGGAGGATGCCGTCGCCCTGATGGTGCGCGAGCGCCTGACCGGGGAAGCCCCGCCCAAGGCCGCGCGCAAGATCGTCGAGTTGTGGCGCTCGCATATCGAGGAGAAGGCCGGTCCCAGCCTTGATGGCCTCATCGGCAATCTCGAGAACCAGCGCTCCTTCGCCCGCTCCGTGCGCGAGTTGCTGTCCTCCCTCGACATGGCGGACGAGACGCCGCTGGACCCCGAGGACGACGACAACGAGGACGAGAACGAAGGGCAGGACGACGAGCAGACCCCGAGCGAGGGCGAGGCCGAGGAGCAGTCCCAGGGCGATAAGTCCGAGATGGAGACCTCCGAGGAAGCCTCGGACGAGTTGCAGGACGGCGCCACGGAAGCCGCCGACGCGCCCTCCGGCGAGCTGCCGGACGAGTCCGAGAACGCCGAATCCGAGGAGGCCTCCGAGGCCAAGCGTCCGCCCAACAACCGGCCCGTCGAGCCGCGCGGCCCCGAATACAAGGTGTTCAACCCGCGCTTCGACGAGATGATCGACGCCGAGGACCTGTGCGACGCCGAAGAGCTCGCGCGCCTGCGCACCTATCTCGACAAGCAGCTCGCCCATCTCCAGGGCGTGGTCGGGCGCCTCGCCAACCGGCTGCAGCGCCGGTTGCTGGCGCAGCAGAACCGGGCCTGGGAATTCGACCTCGAAGAGGGCCAGCTCGATCCCGCCCGCCTCGTGCGGGTAATGACCGACCCGTTCCAGCCGCTCTCGTTCAAGCGCGAGAAGGACACCAACTTTCGCGACACGGTGGTGACGCTGCTGCTGGACAATTCCGGCTCCATGCGCGGCCGGCCTATCACGGTGGCGGCCACCTGCGCCGACATCCTGGCGCGGACCTTGGAGCGCTGCGGCGTGAAGGTGGAGATCCTGGGCTTCACCACCCGCGCCTGGAAGGGTGGCCAGTCGCGCGAGGCGTGGCTGGCGGCGGGCAAGCCGAACGCGCCGGGCCGCCTCAACGACCTGCGCCACATCGTCTACAAGTCGGCGGATGCGCCGTGGCGCCGGGCGCGAAAAAACCTCGGGCTGATGATGCGCGAGGGTCTGCTCAAGGAGAATATCGACGGCGAGGCCCTGGACTGGGCGCATAAGCGCCTGCTCGCGCGGCCCGAACAGCGTAAGATCCTGATGGTGATCTCGGACGGCGCGCCCGTCGACGATTCGACCCTCTCGGTCAATCCGGGCAATTATCTCGAGCGCCACCTGCGCTGGATGATCGAGGACATCGAGACCCGCTCACCGGTCGAACTCCTCGCCATCGGCATCGGCCACGACGTGACGCGCTACTACCGCCGCGCCGTCACCATCATCGATGCCGAGGAGCTCGGCGGGGCGATGACGGAGAAGCTGGCGGAGCTGTTCGAGGAGGATGCCGGTGGCGGCGTCCCCATGCGCAGGGCAGCGGGCGGGCGGCGCTGACCATCCTCGTCCGACGGGTGAAGCCGCTGTCATGGGGTAGGCATCGCCCCTCGGAAGGCCTTGGAGTATCCGTTTCCACGCGACCGGATGGAGCAGAAGGTGCGAGCGGTCCGGGTGGCTTTGCGATCTTCAGCTTGCCAGCGGCGGATGCATCGATGCGGACGTCACCGAACGCTCGCTCACGAATTCCGGCGAGCGGTATCGATCACGCCGTTTGGAGCGCCTGACGGAACGGCACCGAGGCTGCCGAACGGCTGATCGAGCCGGAGGTGGGCGGCCTCTAACCGGGGCGGCCCACGGCGAGAAGAGCGCCGAGCGGTCGGTCCAGCGCAACGGCTATCGCGACCGGCATTGGCAGACGCGCCGGCACGGTCGAGCTGCGCCTTCCGAAGCTGCGCAAGGGCTCCTAGATCCCGGCCTTCCTGGAGCCGCGCCGGATGGCCGAGCCCTTCGACAGGCTCAGGATGAAGGCGGTCGGCGTGAACGGCGATGGTCGCAGGGAAGCGCTCGGCCTGGATGTCGGCCCGTCGAAGGCCGAGACGCATCGGACCGCGTTCCTGCGCAAGCCGGCCCGGCGCGGCCTGCGCGGGGTCAAGCTGGTGAACTCGGACGCGCACGAGGGCATCACAGCCTCAGTGGCCAAGGTGACGAACGCGACCTGGCAAGGCTGCCGCGTCGACTTCATGAGGACCGTCCTGGCCCATGCCGGCCGCTCGGGCCACCGGGTGGTGTCAGCCTTCATCGCCACGGCATTCGCCCAAGACAATGCGGAGGCGGCCCGTCAGTAAACGCGGCGGGTCGCCGATCAACTCCGGCCCAAGCCGGTGATCGTGGTGGCTCTCAGCGAGCTACACCACGCAAGGGGACACGACCGTTCCGTTAGGCGCTCTGAGTGGATGCGCCCGCAATCTCGCCGCGAAGCCCGTCTCCGCGACTCGGTGCAACCCGGAAACGCTCCGGAACACTCTCAGAACCGGTAACGCAGGCCGGCACTGAGCGTGGCATCGTCGCCGCCGGACCGGGCGAAGCTGGTCGAGCCGGTGAGCACCCCGCTCAGGCCGTTGCCGAGGTCGAGATTGAGACCGCCCGCGAGCCGGCCGTAGACGTCGTTCCCCTGCCGCCCGGTCTCGGTTCGGATCAGCAGGTTGGGCGCGTAGGTCTGGAACGAGGTCACGGTGCGCACGCCATTCAGCACGTCGTGCTGCGCCGTCACGGTCACGAACGGGCTGGCGAGGCCTCCCCAGAGCGGGAGCGTGGAGCGGATCTGGACGCCGCCGCCGGCCGACAGGCCTTCGAGATCCTGCCGTTGCGTGCCGATCGCCAGCAGCATATCGCCCCGCTCGCGGTAGGCATCCACGCTGACATGGGCATAGGCGACTTCGCCCACCGGTCCCACTTTGAAAGAGCCGAAGTCGAACAAGTAGCCCACGCGTCCGGCCGCCGTCACCGTTTCGCCGGAGGGCGCGGCGCTCAGCCGGTCCCCCATGGCGCCGGGGCGGTCGAGCGTGAAGATGTTGCGTCCGTAGGTAACCACCGCATCCGCGAAGACGTCGGGAAACGACAGCGAGGCGAAGCCGGCCCCCTGGACGCTGTCCATGTCGATCCGACCGTTGGTCGGGCCGCGCAGGTCGACGCTGGTGTTGAGGTAGTTGAAGGCGGCACCCAGCACCAGGTTCGGAGTGGCCTGATACAGGATGCCGGCCGTGACACCGCCGAAATCGGCGCTGAAGCTGTTGCCGAGGCTGCCGCCGGACCGGTTCTGTGCCGTGCGGTCGACGTTGAGGTAGGTGCCGAGGGCGAAGACCGACAGGGGACTGCCGACCTGAACCGGGATCATCACCGGCGGGGCGGGGCGGCCCGGCAGATCGGCGGCGTAGGTGGCCGGCACGGACATCGCCATGTTGCGGCGGCGCTCGGCGCTCAGGAAGTCGATGAGGGTCGAGGAAAAGGCAAGGCCGGCGCTCTGGCCGAGTTCGCCCTGGGGGCCGATCGTCAGCGGGGCATTGATCTGATTGGCCAGGAAGGCCGCGATGATCTGGTTGGTGCGACCGCTGCTATGGATCCCATCCGGCGAGATGTGCTGGTTCGCGAGGGCGCCGTTGTTGTCGATGCCCCGAGCCGCGCAGGCGGGAACCGACGAGCAGGGCGTGTTCGCGTCCGCACCGAATCCGAAAGCGGTCGGGTTGGCACGCAGGCGGTCGATCAGGGTCGCGACATCGAAATAATGGATGTTCAGGCCGGCGGCGGAGAGGGGTGCGAGAGCACCGGGCAGGACGCCGTTGACCGCGAGCGCCACGTCGTTGCCCGCGAGGGGAACCCGGAATCCGCCGAGATTGGCCTCGAAGCGATCCACCCTCTGGTTGAACACCACGAAGGTGCGTCCCCCCGCGCCGGCGAGCCGGTTGATGGCCGTGACCGTGTTGCCGACGATGGCCGTGACGGTCTCGGCCTTCTGCTGGTCCGAGCCGAACTGGACGGGGGTGATGTCGTTGTAGCCGATCCAGACGTTCAGGAGATCGCGCGGTCCGAATCGCCCGAAGCGCGCCAGCGCCTGATCGACCTGATCCGGCAAGCCCCATGCGAAGGTGGGCGAGTTGAGGGGTGTCGGAGCCTGACGGACCGATTCCGCGCCGCCCACGGCGAAATCCGCGTTGGCATCGTAGGGAGTTCCGATCAGGCGCGGCACGACCTCGAAGAAGACCGGCCCGTTCGACCAGAGGCCGCGTTCGTATACGCGCGTGCCGAACGCGCTCTGCAGATTTTCGGGTGGGCTGAACCCGTTGGACTCCCGTGGGATGCGGCCATTGTCGGTCAGGCTGTCGCCGAAGCCGAAATATCGGGTGTGATACCCTTGCTGGGCTTGTGCGCCCGAGGCGGCAACGAGGGCCGAGGTCACCAAAAGTGCATAGCCGAGTTGTCTTGTCATGACAGTTCGCTCCCCAGTTTTGTGTTTGGCAACGCCAAATATGGGCAGCACCCAACTTCGAAGGCCTCGCTATTGTGCATAGTTTTATCAGAATAGGAGACCGATAGACGAACTATTTATCAATGTTGCATTATTATTACATTATTTCATAAGCAGTTTCCCGCATGTGCATCTGATGCGGTCCTGACCTCCGGGAGCCGTGGCTGATCAGTCGGAGGGGATTTCGTCTCTGAGTGTTTCCGTCGTCTTGGGCTCTTTTGACAAAGCGGACGCCACTTCGTCGCAAGAACCCTCTAAGAGCGCCTGACGGAACGGCACCGAGGCGGATGTCGAGCGTTGGTGGGGAAGGTGAGACCGCTTCTCCCCGATGATCTCTGGGATGAGTTCGCTCCGTTCCTCCCACCGCCTCGGCCCCGTCCCAATGGGGGCGTCTTCCGATCGGGGATCGGGCCACACTGACGGGCACCCTGTTCGTGCTGCGGTCGGGGCTGCCGGCGGAGTGGGCTGCGGCTCCGGCATGAGATGCTGGCGGCGGCTGCGGGATTGGCAAGCGGCGGGCGTATGGAGTCGCCTGCATCACATCCTGCTGGAGCGCCTCCACGCAGCGGGTGAGATCGACTGGAGCCGGGCTTGCCTGGACAAGGCGTCTGTCCCGGCCAAAAAGGGAGGCCTGCCACCGGCCCGAACCGGTGGACCGGGGCGAGCCGGGCCGGAAGCCGCCACCTCGTCACCGACGCGTGAAGCACATCGCTCGGCTTCGGCCTGAGTGCGGCCAAGCGATCCGACAGCGTGATGATGGCGACGACCCTCAATGCCATCCCGTCTCTGCGGGGCGGCCGCGACGCCGCCCGGGGACATTGCGCGCCGACAAAGCCTCCAATGCCAAGCCCCGCCGCCAGGGGGGCCGGGCGGGGGACCGTGCCGCGCATCATGCGTAAGGGCATCGAGAGCAGCGAGACGCGCGGTCGTCACCGATGGGGCGTGGTGCGCACCCATGCCGGGTTCAACCGCTTCCGCCGCCTCCGCTAAGAGCGACGCGCGGAACCGAAGAATCGCGAAGCTATGGCTACGAGGCCTTTACCGGCCTCGCAGCCATTCTCAAACAGACCAAACGGCTCTGTTAGGCGCTCTTAGTTGGCCGGCTTGGCCAATCCCGCCTGAAATCCGGCGGTGTCGAAATAGTCCGACCAGCGCGTGATCTTGCCGTCCGTGTCCACTTCGAGAATTCCCATCAGGGGAATGGTGGCCAGCAGATTGCCCGACGCATCGTACATGTAATCGATCCGTTCAGTCAGAACCTTGTTGCCGACGGCGGCAATGGCAAGCACTTCGAACTTCATCGTTGCCATTCCGAAGTTGACAGCGATCTGGTCTATAAGCGCAATCGCTTGGTCCACCCCCTCGGTCTTCGCGAATCCAACATTGTCCCAGACGGTCGAGGGCGTGAACCAACGACGGTAAGCAGCGGCAATGCCGTTCGTATCCGCGTCCAGAGCGGCCATGAACTCACTGACGACAGTAAGAGCATCATGCATATCAGCCTCCTATACCAAAAGAGTTGGATTTGAACCGGTTGTTCAGAACACGTCGTTGAGTGATTAATTCGCCGCCTGATGATCGCCGCTCGAACGATCTCGCTGCGCGCGCCAATCGATTCAGATTGTCCAATCGTGCATCGCTGGCATCGTGGGGTCAGGCGAATCTAATCTTTGGAATTCAACGCATTTCAGCGTTAAATTGTCTTCTCTTTGTCTTCAGGAAACAAGAAAGCGTACGGGAGGTCAGCGACGACATTATAATCAGGTTCGTCTCGAGACCCTTCCGTTCGCGACAGACTTTCTCGCGACTCCGCGCGCGGATGGCCTCGTTCAGGAGGTTCGGGTCGGTTGTCCCCTCACCCGTGACCAGCGCAGCTTCGCGCTGGAGCGCTCACCGCCGAAGTGGATGCCGGTTCGGCGAAAAAGAGCGCGGCAAAACAAACGCCTGGAGCTGCCCCCGACCCAACGTGGTCGGGCACAGCTCTAGCGCCCGTGGACGTCGTCACGGCGCCCGCTCGCCACCTTTAGGTGGCTGCCGATGTCGAGGCTTCGCACGGTCACGGCGAAAGCCTCGACATCAGAGATATTACAGGAATACCGCGCGGGCTACGCGGACGAAATGCTCCGCATCCAGCATAACGGGTGACGTGCCGCCCATCATGCGCTCGATGACGACGGAGATCACGAGGTCACGCCGGGCGGGCAAGCGCGCGGCTTCGGCCGCCGCAAGAGCGGCCGGCATCTGGTCGCGACTGAGATCCGTGCAGTAACAGGGCGCGCCGCCCTGCTGACGCCACGATTCGGCAAGCGAGCCGGCATCCACCGCGTCGAGGCCGGTGTCTTCCACCAGCGTCATGGCGACGGCGCGCTCCCGCTCGCTATTGCCGGCGACCGGAATGGCGATGCGGTCGGGATCGCCCGCAGGCTTGCCCTTCGTCGCCAGGGATCCGGCCCCGATGGCGTTCCACGCTTTCGCAACCGGCCGGCCCAACTGTGCCGAGACCCATTCGCTCTCGACCTGCCCTTCGTTCAGGGCCGCGATCTGCCCGTCGCGCATCGGATAGTAATTCGAGGTGTCGATGATGACGGTGTCCGCATTGGCCTTGGCCATCAGGGGTGCCAGGGCCGGAATACCTTGGAGCGGGATAGAGAGGATCAGCGCGTCGACGTCGACGACGGCGTCCGCGGTGGTGACGGCGCGGGCGCCCGTCGACAGCACGTCGGCCCCGATGGTCTCCGGTCCGCGTGAGTTGGCGACCTTGACCTCGTGTCCGGCGGCGCTGAGCTTCGTGGCCAAGGTCTTGCCGATGTTTCCGATGCCGATGATGCCGATCTTCATGGTTCAGTTCCTAACTTTTGTCGGTTGCGACACAGCGGGAACTAAAGGTAGGTTGCTATATCCGCAAGAACCCACTAAAAAGTGTGTACCCCACCTGGAGGTAAGTATGAACGCGGAGCGCGAATGGCGTTGCGACGACCCGGAGCAGCAGCGCATATGGGCGGCTGCGACCAGCGAGACCCTGCGGGTGCTGGAGGGCAAGTGGAAGATCGTCATCATCGTCCAGCTCTTCGCCGCGAAGGTGCCGCTTCGGTTCTCGGAGCTGGAAAAACGGATCGAGGGCGTGAACCAGAAGATGCTGATCCAGCAGCTCAAAGAGCTGGAGAAGGACGGCATCGTCACCCGGACGGTCTACCCGCAGGTGCCGCCAAAGGTCGAATATGCGCTCAGCCCGATCGGGATCGCCCTCGAGCCGTCCCTCGAGGCACTGATCGAATGGGCCTTCACACGCCGGGAGGCGATGGGCCTCGCACCCGAGGATGTCGCCAGCTGATGGAGTCGGCGCATCGACGGGCGTCGGCTCGGCGATGAGATGGGTCCATTGATCGTTTTAGAACCGGGTCGCCCCCGCCGATGACCGCCGCTCCCTAGCTGGCATACCCGATCGGAAGTCGCCTATCGGGACATCAAGCGCGTCTCCAACCGTCCCAGCATCCGCCCGAACACGGCCGGATCGTCGAGGGCGCGGGCGAGGACAAGGCCGCCCTGGATCGTCAGGACGGCGTCTTCGGACAACGATTCCGCCTCGGCGGCCGGGCGACCGGCGCGGAGGAGCGCCTGCGCCAGGGCCTCGCGCCAATCCCGGAAGTAGCCGGCGATCCGGTCCGCGAACCCGTCGCGTCCCTCGGTGAGGGCGAAGGCGCCCACGAGGCAGACCCTCCGGCCGGAGCGGAAATAGGCATCCGTCTCCGACAGCATGAGCCGGATCGCCGCCCGTGGATCGGGATCGTCGCGCAGCGGCGCGTAGACCGTCTCCTCGAACCACGCGCCGATGGCGGCGAGGACGGCCTCGGCCATCTCGGCCTTGCCGCCGGGAAAGGCGTGATAGAGGCTGCCCTTGCCCAAGCCGGTCCGGGCACCGATGAGGGCGAGGCTCGCGCCCTCGTAGCCGTACTCGCGAAAGACCTCGGCGATGGCGGGCAGCGCATCCTCCCGCGCCCCCGGCTTCTTCGTCATGGTTAGGTCAGAGCCCGAGATCGGTGAGGCCGGGATGATCCTCCGGGCGCGGCGCGCTGCGGTCCCAGTGGAACTTGCGCTCCGATTCGGAGATCGCGAGGTCGTTGATGCTGGCATGCCGCAGCCGCATCAGGCCATGGGCATCGAACTCCCAGTTCTCGTTGCCGTAGGCCCGGAACCAGTCGCCGGCCGCATCGTGGAATTCGTAGGCGAAGCGCACGGCGATGCGGTCGTCGGTGAAGGCCCAGATCTCCTTGATGAGCCGGTATTCGTACTCCTTCGCCCATTTGCGGGTAAGGAACGCGACGATGGCCGGACGGCCCGAGAAGAATTCCGACCGGTTCCGCCAGCGGCTGTCCGCCGTGTAGGCCAGCGAGACTTTTTCGGGGTTGCAGCCGTTCCAGCCGTTCTCGGCGGCGCGGACCTTCTGGATCGCGGTGTCACGGGTGAAGGGGGGCAGCGGCGGGCGGGATTCGGACATGGGCTCGGGCTCCTGCGCTTGTCTGTACCGATCGGTACAAATACTGCCCGCGCCGGTCAAGGCGTCGAATGTCTCAGCGGTGTCCGAGGATCGCCAGCCAAGCCACGGTGGTGGCCACAGCGAGCAGGGTCGAGAGCATGACGGCGGCGGCGATCAACCCCGTCTCGGCCTTGTAGCGGACGGCCAGCAGGTAGGAGTTGATCCCCACGGGCATCGCCGCGAACAGGGTGGCGACCCCGGCATAGGCCGGCGGCATGGTGAAGACGTGGAAGGCCAGGACCCAGACCGCCAGCGGATGCAGGACGAGTTTCAGGCTCGTCACCACCATGGCGCCGGGCAGGTCGTGCAACACCCGGTAGCGCACGAGGCCGGCGCCGAGCGCGATCAGCGCGCAGGTGGAGGCGGTGCCGGCCAGCGCATCCACCAGCGACTTGACCATGCCGCCGGGCGCGAGCCCGAAGCTTCTCAGGACGAGACCGAGCATCAGCGACAGGAAGATCGGGTTGCGGAAGAGGACGAGGCCGAGCCCCTTCACCCGCTGGAGGACCGATCGCTGCCCATCCGATTCGATGAGGAAGGTGGCGCAGCCCATCATCAGCGGCAGGTGGACGGCGAGCAGCATGAAGAGCGGGAAGGCGCCCGCGTCGCCATAGGCCTGCAGGATCATCGGAACACCGATGAAGATGGTGTTCGACTGGCTCGCCGCGAATCCGTGCAGGATCGCCCCCGTCCGCCCGACGCCCTCGCGGCGCAGGCCGATCAGCGAGCCGACGAGCCAGGACAGGCCGGCGCCGCCGAAATAGCTGAACCAGTACGACCAAGTGACCTCGCCGGTGAGACCCGGCCGCGTCAGCGTCGCGATGATGAGCGCCGGCACCGCGATGGCGAAGACGTATTCGGAGAGGCCGTCGCTGACCTTCTCCGACAGGAACCCGGCGAGCGCCGCGACCCAGCCGATGAGGATCAGTCCGAAGATCGGGGCGATGAGCGAGAGCACGGTCATCGGAGGGAGCCGAGAGCAGAGAGGGTGGAATCAACGCGAACGGCCGCCGCATGCACAAAGCATGCGGCGGCCGTTCGAAATCAGAATGAGACGTCGAGCGTGATCGAAGCGGGCTCTCGCCGGCGCTTCGATATCGCAGCCTCAGGCGGCGGCCGGGGTCTCGACTTCGGCGAGCTTCTTGTGGAGCTCGCGCTTGATCAGACGGGCCGTCTGCGACAGCTCGATCTCACGGGCCTTGATGAGGAAGGCATCGAGGCCGCCGCGGTGCTCCACCGAGCGCAGGGCATGGGCCGTGACGCGCAGGCGAACCCGACGCTTCAGAGCGTCCGACTGCAGCGTGACCTGGCACAGGTTCGGCAGGAACCGGCACTTGGTCTTACGGTTCGAGTGGCTCACGAGGTGGCCGGTCTGCACGGCTTTGCCCGTGAGTTCGCAACGGCGCGACATTGTTCTAATTCCCGTCTCGTTCCGCGTCAGACCAGGCGATGGCGGAAGGCCGGTCGCAATGCGCCACGGGCCTCACGCACGCCAGAACCGATCGAGCGGCGTCTCATTGAAGGCGCGAGCCTATAGGGGAGCGGCAGGGTATCCGTCAAGGGCGGAGCCGAGTTTTGCCCATGAGAAAGGCCGTACTCCGAGGCCGACGCCGTGGCATTCACGAGGCTCGCGCCGCGCCGTCCATACGATGTGTTAACCACGAGCGGAGACGATGGCGGAACAATGCCGCCCGGTCTCTTCCGCCGCACGGCGCCAAGCCCTGGAACCTCAGAGCCTCAAGCCATGCGTGCCACGCGCCTCCTTCGCGCCAGCCTCCTCGCCACCCTCGGGGCGATTCCCGCCTCCGAGGGATTCGCGCGGCCGAAAGCCACCGCCGCCGCCCCGGCGACGGTCACCGTCGATTACGGCATCGCTCTGGCCGGCATTCCCATCGGCACCGCCCAGGTGTCGGGACAGTTCGAGAGCGCGCGCTACCGCATGGACGTCTCGGCAAGGCTCACCGGCCTCGTGGGCGCCGTGACCGGGGGCATGGGCTCGGCCCGCGCCAGCGGCCTCATCGCGGAGGGGCCGCAGCCGAGCGCCTTTGCCATCTCCACCAAGACCTCGAATTCCGGCATCGCCGTGCGGATGGCGCTGGCGCGCGGCAACGTCACCCAATCGGAGGTGACGCCGCCGCTGATCGACATGGGCGACCGCGTGCCGGTGACCCCGGCCAACAAGCGCGGCATCGTCGATCCGGCCAGCGCCCTGATGATGCCGGCGGTGAGCCGCGGCGAGCTCACCGACCAGGCCAATTGCAACCGCACCATCCCGGTCTTCGACGGCGCGACGCGCTTCAACGTGGTGCTCAGCTACGGCGAGACGCGCAATGTCGAGAAGCCCGGCTATTCCGGCCCCGTCCTCGTCTGCAACGCCCGCTATCAGGCCATCGCCGGGCACCGCCCCGACCGGCCGGGCGTGAAGTTCATGGAGGACAACCGCGACATGTCGGTGTGGCTCGCCCCCGTGGAGGGCACCCGCGTGCTTCTGCCGGTGCGCATCGCCGTGCGCACGACGCTGGGCACCAACATCATCGAGGCGACCCGGTGGAACCGGGGCGGAGCCCAGACCGTGACCGCCCAAGCCGCAGGGCAGGCGTCGGGCCAGGTGGCGCAGGCAACCCTGGTCGACCAATAGACGCGGCTCCGGCCGGGCGGGAATCGTCTGAACGATGGATGGGCAGGTCGTGGACGGGCAGGTCGACATCGCGGTCTCGCGCCTTCGCTCGGCGGGCCTGTTCCTCATCGCCGTCGGCTTCACCGCCACCGCCGCATGGACGCTCCATGTGCGTCCCGAGACGCGAGGGCATGCAATGGCGCCCGGCGGGTACACCGAATTCATGCTGTGGCTCGGGCTGATCTTCTTCGGCGCGGCCAGCCTCGTCGGCGCGCCCCGGATGTTCCGCTCGGGCACGCTGGTCTCCGTCGGGCGCCGGGGCATCTTCGACCGGCGCCTGTCGACGGACTGGATCCCCTGGGACGCGATCGAGGATCTGCGTCCGGTCATGCTCAGCCGCCAGCGCTTCTTCGTGCTGCGCGTCGATCCGGCGCGGTCGGCCGCTTTGCCGATCCTCCCCCGGCGCAGGGCGGGCGCGCGCTTCACCGGCCTCGGGGCGCACGGCTATGCCCTGTCCGGCAACGACCTGGAGGGCGGGTTCGCGGCCCTCGGCAAGGCCCTGTCCGCTGCGGCCGCCTGGCGCATCCCTCCCGGAACCGGAACCACCCGATGACGCGCCGCCCCTTCCCTCTGCGTGGCGTCGTCGCGCTCGCCGCGATCCTGATCGGCGCGCAGGCATGGCCCGGCCCCGCCCATGCCGGCGGGCTGAGCACGGACATCTCGCCCTGCGGGGGCGACGCCTATTCCTCCGCCGAGGTGATCGAGGGCCGCCCGCCACGGCGCGGCCCCCTCGTGGCGATGCCGGACACGCTCTGCGCCGATCTCGCGCCGCAGCGGCCGGCGGACCCGGTGGAGATCTACGTCGATCCTTATGGACAGAGGGGCGGTGGCTATCGGGGCGGTGGCGCCCCATATGGCGGGGAGACGCAGCGTGGGACCCGGCCGCCCGGACGGCACCTGCGCAGCGACGACTGATACCAGGCGGCCTTCCTCCACGGGCCGCCGCAAGAACCTGCCGCCGGCTTCTCGGCCGAAGGGACCAGCCCCTCGCACATGACGCGCCGCTCCCTCCCCCCGCAGGCCCGCTCGCGCGGCGTCACGGCGGTGCTCGGGCCGACCAATACCGGCAAGACCCATCTCGCCATCGAGCGGATGCTAGCGCATCCGACGGGGATGATCGGCCTGCCCCTGCGCCTGCTGGCGCGGGAGGTCTACCTGCGCGTCGTCGCGCGGGTGGGGGTGGATCAGGTCGCCCTCGTCACCGGCGAGGAGAAGATCAAGCCGGACCGGCCGCGCTACTGGATCTCCACCATCGAGGCGATGCCGCGCGACCTCGACGTCGCCTTCGTGGCCATCGATGAGATCCAGCTCGCCGCCGACATGGACCGCGGCTACGTCTTCACCGACCGCCTGCTGCACCAGCGCGGGCGCGAGGAGACGCTGCTCATCGGCTCCTCCACCATGCTGCCCCTGGTGCAGTCGCTGATTCCCGGCGTGCGCACCACCACCCGCCCCCGCCTGTCGAAACTGACCTATGCGGGCGAGAAGAAGCTCGGGCGCCTGCCCCGGCGCACGGCCATCGTCGCCTTCTCGGCCGAGGAGGTCTACGCCATCGCCGAGCTGATCCGGCGCCAGCGCGGCGGGGCCGCCGTGGTGCTCGGTGCGCTGTCTCCGCGCACCCGCAATGCCCAGGTGGAGCTCTACCAGTCCGGCGACGTCGATTATCTCATCGCCACCGACGCGGTGGGGATGGGCCTCAACCTCGACGTCGACCACGTCGCCTTCGCTGCCAACTGGAAATACGACGGCACGCGCTTCCGCCGGCTGACGCCCCCGGAGATGGGGCAGATCGCGGGACGGGCCGGCCGCCACCTCTCGGACGGCACCTTCGGCTCCACCGGGCGTTGCGCCCCCTTCGAGCCCGAGATGATCGAGGCCCTGGAGAACCACGATTTCGAGCCCCTCCGGGTGCTGCAATGGCGCAACCCCGATCTCGACTTCTCCTCGCTGAAAGCCCTTCAGGAGAGCCTGGACGCGCATCCCAACGAGAAGGGGCTGACCCGCGCGCCCATGGGCGAGGACCAGTCCGCCCTCGAAATCCTGATGCGCGAGGACGACATCCGCGACATCGCCACCAATCCGACGGTGGTGCGCCGCCTGTGGGACACCTGTGGCGTGCCCGATTACCGCAAGGTCCATCCCCAGACCCATGCGGATCTCGTGGCCCAGTTGTTCCGCTTCCTCATGCGGGGCATGGCCGGGCGCATCCCCAACGACTGGTTCGCCAAGCACGTGGCGATGATCGACCGCACCGACGGCGACATCGACGCCCTGTCCCAGCGCATCGCCCAGGGGCGGACCTGGACCTTCGTCGCGAACCGTCCGGACTGGCTGATTGATCCGGTGCATTGGCAGGGCGAGACGCGTCGGGTAGAGGACAGGCTGTCCGACGCCCTGCACGAGCGCCTTGCGAGCCGTTTCGTCGATCGGCGCACTAGCGTCCTGATGCGGCGCCTGAGAGAGAATACGATGTTGGAAGCTGAGATCACCGCCGGCGGGGACGTTACCGTCGAGGGCCAGCATGTCGGCCATCTGCACGGGTTTCAGTTCGTCGCCGACCCGGGCGCGGAAGGCCACGAGGCCAAGACCCTGCGCAGCGCCGCCGAAAAGGCGCTGGGCGGCGAGATCGAGGCGCGCGCCGAGCGCTTCTCGGCCGCGGCGGATTCGTCCCTGGTCCTGTCCCATGACGGCATCATCCGCTGGACCGGAGACCCGGTCGCCAAGCTGATGCCGGGCGACAAGCTGTTCGAGCCGCATGTGCGGCTGCTCGCCGACGAGCAGCTCACGGGCCCGGCTCGCGACAAGGTCGAGACCCGGCTGGTGGCCTGGCTCAAGGCCTATGTGGTCCGCCTCCTCGGCCCGCTGATCGAGATCGAGACGGCGGCCGACCTCGTCGGCCTCTCGAAGGGCATCGGCTACCAGGTCGTGGAAGCCCTCGGCGTCCTGGAACGCTCGAAGGTGATGCACGAGATGCGCACCCTCGATCAGGAGGGCCGTGGCGCGCTGCGCCGTCACGGGGTCCGCTTCGGTGCCTATCACATCTTCCTGCCGGCCCTGCTCAAGCCGGCGCCGCGCACCCTGGCCGCCCAGCTCTGGGCGCTGAAGAACGGCGGCCTCGACCAACGCGGCCTCGACGAGATCGCGCATCTGGCCGGTTCCGGCCGCACCTCGATCAAGGTCGATCCCGAGATCGCCAAGGGCCTCTACCGCGCCGCCGGCTTCCGCGTCTGCGGCGAGCGCGCCGTGCGCGTCGACATCCTGGAGCGTCTCGCCGACCTGATCCGCCCGGCGGTGACCTATGTGCCCGGCACCACTCCCGGCGAGGCCCCGGCCGGCACCGCCGACGGCGACGCCTTCGTCGCCACCGTGGGCATGACCTCCCTGGTCGGCTGTTCGGGCGAGGATTTCGGATCGATCCTGAAATCCCTCGGCTACGTCGCCGAGAGTCGCCCCGGCCCGGCCATCACCGTGCCGCTGCGCCCCGCCGCCGCGACCCAGCCCATCGCCCCGGCGACCGCATCGACCGACGGGTCGGCGACGGTGTCCGAGGAGGCCGCCCCCGCGACCGACGAGGAGGCCAAGCCGGAAGACGAGACCAAGCCCGAGAACGAAGCCAAGCCGGAAGGCGACACCGCTTCCGAAAACGAGACCACTTCCGAAGGCGAGACCACTTCCGAAGGCGAGACCACTTCCGAAGGCGAGGTCTCGACCGACACGGCCGAGCCCGTGGCGGAAGGCGTGCCGAATCCCGAGGCGGTGTCCGAGGAGGCCGCGTCCTCCGAGGCAGCCCTTGCCGAGACCGGCACCGTCGAGGCCGTCCCTGCCGAGGACGAGCCGGCACCGGCCGCCGCCGAGACGGCGGTGGAGGCCACTGAAGAGCCCGAGGCGGCCGCCGTCCCCGTGGCGGAATCCGCGACCCTCGCGGGTATCGAGGCGGAAACCGCCGAGACGGCCTCCGGCGACGCTGCCGAGGCCGAGGCCGCCACGGATTCCGTCCCGGCCGAGCCGGTGCTGGTGGAAATCTGGCGTCTCCAGCGGCATCAGCGCAGTTCCGCCCCGCGGCAGAACCGCCCACGCGGCGGCCGTGACGGCGCACCGGCGGGCAACCGCGCTCCGGGCGAAGGCCGTCAGGACCGGCGCCCCGCTCATGCCGGCGCTCCCCGCGCGGGCGGTCCCGAGGGGGCCGAGCGCAACCGCGGCGGCCAGGGCGACAGGCCCGAGGGAGGCCGCCGGGATGGCGGCCGGCCCGAGGGTGGACGTCCCCCCCGCCGCGAGCGGTTCGAGCCCGGCCGGGTCCGTCCCGAACGCCGCGACGAAGGCCGTCCCGCCGCGCAGCAGGAGCAGCGTCCGCAGCGCCGCGAGCGGGCTCCGGACCCGGATTCGCCCTTCGCCAAGCTGGCGGCACTCAAGGCACAGCTCGAAGCCGGCGACGGCGGCAAGCGCTGAACCGGGGATCTGAAGAGGGCGGATGAAGCCGGGGCGGCAGCGTCTCGACAAGTGGCTCTGGTTCACCCGCTTCGCGCGGAGCCGCTCCCTTGCCGCCGCCCTGGTGGAGGACGGCTTCGTCCGCGTGAACGGGACGCGCGCCGACAATCCCGCCAAGGGAATCGGCATCGGTGACGTGGTCACCGTCGCCGCCGCCCATGTGACGGCGGTGGTGCGGGTGCTGGAACTCGGCGAGCGGCGCGGCCCCGCCCCCGAGGCGCGGGGCCTCTACGCCATCCTGTCGGGCGGCCCGTCCCCGGAACCCGACGACGGCACGGCGTGATCCGCCTCTCCCGCACGGCTACGACAGTCACACGCTCTCGCAGGACGCTCCCGTCCCCTTCTCCTTCCAGGGGAGGTGGCGGTGACGCCTGCCGGATGTGCGCATATCCTAGGCTCTCGGACGGCGCACGATGGACGTCCCGCCGGTCAGCTCCCGCCAGCCACGAGCGTTTTTGCGGATGAACCCTGTCTTCGCCGATCTCCCCAATACGGTGTTCGACGTGATGTCGGTGCTGGCGCGCGACCTCGGCGCGATCAATCTCGGCCAGGGCTTCCCCGACGATCCCGGCCCGGCCGACGTGCGCGAGAAGGCCGCCGAGGCCCTGCGCGACGGCTACAACCAATACCCGCCGATGATGGGGCTGCCGACCCTGCGCCGCGCCATCGCCGACCATTACGAGCGCCATCAGGGCCTCGCCCTCGACCCCGAGACCGAGGTGATGGTGACGTCGGGCGCCACCGAGGCCCTGGCCGCGAGCCTGCTCGCCCTGGTCTCGCCCGGCGACGAGGTGGTGCTGTTCGAGCCCATGTACGACGCCTACCTGCCCATCGTCCGGCAGGCCGGCGGCATCCCGCGCTTCGTCACCCTGCGGCCTCCGCATTTCCGCCTCGACGAAGAGGCGCTGGCGGAAGCTTTTTCCGAGCGCACGCGGGTCGTCGTGCTCAACAACCCGCTGAACCCCACCACGACGATGTTCGGAGACCAGGACCTCGCCCTGCTGGCGCGGTTCTGCCAGCGGTTCGACGTGACGGCCGTCTGCGACGAGGTGTGGGAGCACGTGACCTTCGACGGACGCCCCCATCGCCCGCTGATCGGGTTCGAGGGCATGCGGGAGCGGACCGTGAAGATCGGGTCGGCCGGCAAGATCTTCAGCCTGACCGGATGGAAGGTCGGGTTCGTCATGGCGGCACCGCCCCTGCTCAAGGTGGTCTCGAAGGCGCACCAGTTCCTCACCTTCACGACGCCGCCCAACCTCCAGGAGGCGGTGGCCTACGGGCTGGCCAAGGACGAGGCCTATTTCCTCGACATGCGGGCGCGCTTCGCCCGCTCGCGCAACCGGTTGAGCGCCGGCCTCACCGGCCTCGGCTTCTCCGTGCTGCCCTCGCAGGCGACCTACTTCCTCACCATCGACATCGGCGAGTTGGGGCCGCGCCTCGGGCATGCGGACGACGTCGCCTTCTGCCAGGCCCTGGTGCGCGAGCACGGCGTTGCCGCGATCCCGATCAGCGCGTTCTATGCGCGGGGTGCGGTGCGCAACCTGGTGCGGCTGTGCTTCGCCAAGCGGGACGCGACCCTCGACGCCGCCCTGGAGCGGCTCTCCGGCCTGATGCGGGGTCGGGCCGCGTGAGGCCGGGAGGTCTCAGGGCCCCGCCGCTTGCGGACGGCACCGGGCAGGGCCACATCCTGCATCATGACCACGACGCGCATCCCCCGGAGCCCCGCCATGGCCTTCAACGACGCCGTCTTCCCCACTCGCGAATCGCCCTCGCGCGAATTGCCCAACGGCGCCTTCGGCCGGCGCGAGGGGACCGCCACGCGCTTCCGCGCCGAGCCCGACAGCCGGGAAGCGGCGTTGCTGCGGCTGGAGCAGTTCGCCCACCTCATGGACTCGGCGTTCGTGATCCCCGGCATCAACCGCCGGGTGGGGCTCGACGCCGTCGTCGGCCTCGTTCCGATCATCGGCGATGCGGCGGGCATGCTGCTCGCCTCCTACATCGTCTACGAGGCGCGCCGCCTCGGAGCACCGCGATGGCTGCTCGCCCGGATGGCCATGAACGTGGCCTTCGACGGGGTGATCGGCGCCGTGCCGCTCGCCGGCGACATCTTCGACGCGGCGTTCAAGGCCAATCGTCGCAACGTCCGTCTGCTGCGCCGCCACCTCGAGAAAACCGGCGGCCTGCGCCCCAACGAGATCGAGGGAACGGCCGTCCGTCTCGACGGCTGACGCACAATCCAATAGGGGCGGTCTCATGAACGAGATCGCCCGCCCCGCGGAAGCCGTCCCCGTCACCGCCCCGCCTCCCCTCGCGCCGGTGGTGCGGGGGCTGTCGCCGTTGAACCGGCGGCGGCTCTCGAATTTCCGGCGCAACCGGCTCGGCTTCTGGTCCTTCGTGATCTTCGTCGGCCTGTTCGGCCTGAGCCTGTTCGCCGAGTTCATCGCCAACGACCGGCCCCTTGTGGTGTCCTACAAGGGCGAGATCCTGTTTCCCGTCCTCATCGACTACCCGGACGAGAAGTTCGGCGGGTTCTACGCGCGGCCGAACTACCGCTCTGCGGAGACGCGGAAAGAGATCGCCGAGAACGGCTGGGCGGTCTGGCCGCCGATCCCGTATTCCTACGACACGATCATCGACGGGCTGCCGACCCCCTCGCCCTCGCCGCCCACCTGGATGCTGACCGACGAGCAGTGCCAGGCCGCGGCCAAGCAGGATGGCGCGGAGACCGCGGGCCGGGAGGGGTGCAAGGGCCTGGAGATGCACTGGCTCGGCACCGACAACACCACCCGCGACGTGCTGGCGCGGGTCATCTACGGATTTCGCATCTCGGTGCTGTTCGGGCTCATCCTGGCCCTGGTCTCCTCGGTGATCGGCGTCATCGCCGGCGCGGTGCAGGGCTATTTCGGCGGCTGGGTCGATCTCGCCCTGCAGCGCTTCATCGAGGTCTGGAGCGGCATCCCGACCCTCTACCTCATCATCATCATCTCGGCCTTCATCGCGCCGGGCTTCTTCGTGCTGCTCGGCATCCTGCTGCTGTTCTCCTGGGTGGCCCTGGTCGGCGTGGTGCGGGCCGAGTTCCTGCGGGCGCGCAACTTCGAATATGTCCGCGCCGCCCGTGCGCTGGGCCTGTCCAACATCCGCATCATGAGCCGGCACCTCCTGCCCAACGCCATGGTGGCGACCCTGACCTTCATGCCGTTCATCCTCAACGGCTCGATCGGCACGCTGACCTCCCTCGACTTCCTCGGCTTCGGCCTGCCCCCCGGCTCGGCCTCGCTGGGCGAGCTGCTGGCGCAGGGCAAGGACAACATCCAGGCCCCCTGGCTCGGGCTCACCGGCTTCTTCGTGGTGGCGGTGATGCTGAGCCTGCTGATCTTCGCGGGCGAGGCCGTGCGCGACGCCTTCGACCCCCGCAAGACGTTCAAGTAAAAACCACGTCCCAGTAAAAACCGCCTGGCGCCTGAGACCCGCCGAGGTGGGTCTCAGGTTTTAATCCGCCCCGCGCGCCTCCACCGCAGGTTCCGATGGAATCCGATCGGAGCGTCATGCGTTGTCAGGGGGCGGCATCCTCGATCCGGCCGCGAGATTCCATCCTCATGGATCCGGAGATACGATGTCCGACGCCTCGCATACGACGCCGTCCCGCCGCCTCTTCATGGCCGGCAGCCTCGCCGGAATCGGCGGTGTGCTGGCCTCCGAGCGCGCCGCCGCGCAGGCGATCCCCGCCACCCCCACCGGCCGGCCCGAGCCCAAGCTCGACCAGCCCCCGCCCCTGCCGCGCGAGGCGCACGTCGGCTGGGCCGTGGTCGGGCTCGGAGATTTCGCCCAGGCCCAGATCCTGCCCGCCTTCCAGCGCGCACGGCGCTCCAGGGCCGTCGCCCTCGTCTCCGGCAACCCGGAGAAGGCGAAGTCCGTTGCCGCCCGCTACGGGATCGGACCGGGCGGCCTCTACGATTACGCCGCGATGGGGAAGATGGCCGACAACGCGGACATCGCCGCCGTCTATGTCATCACGCCGAACTCCACCCATGCCGATTTGACCATCAAGGCCCTGGAGGCAGGCAAGCACGTCCTCTGCGAGAAGCCGATGGCGACGAATTCCGCCGAGTGCCGTCGGATGATCGACGCCGCCAAGGCCGCCGACCGCCGCCTGATGATCGCCTACCGGGTGCATTGGGAGCCGCACAACCTGCGCGCCAAGGCGATGATGGATGCGGGCGAGTTCGGCGAGGTGCGCTTCGCCTCCTCCGACCATCACCGCCCCCTCGAGCCGGGAAAGCCCCGCGACCAGTGGCGTATGCTGAAGGCCGTGGCCGGCGGCGGGTCGCTCGTGGATATCGGCATCTACGGCCTCAACGGCATCCAATGGTTCTTCGGCGAGAGCCCGTCCTCGGTCTCCGCCTCGATGCATGCGCCTGCCGGCGATCCGCGCTTCGCCGAGGTGGAGGACGTGTTCACGGCCCAGCTCGTCTTCCCCTCGGGCCGGCACGCCACGGTCTCGTCGGGCTACCGCGCCGACAAGAAGCGGATCGACCTGTGGGGCGACAAGGCGGTCGCCACCCTCGATCCCGGCACCGCCTACCAGGGCAACCGCCTCGTGGTCGGCAACGCCAAACGCGCGGACGAGATCCTGACGGCGGAGGGCGACGCGGTGCAGTTCACCGGCGAGATCGACCACCTCTCGCAGGTCATCGCGGAGGGTGGGGAGTTGCGCACGCCCGGCGAGATGGGCCTGCGCGACGTCCGCCTGATCGAGGCGCTCTACCAGGCGGCGGCGACGCGCCGATGGGTGGATCTCAACCCGGACATGACGATGCGGCCGGGCACGCCCTGACGGCGGCGATCGGGTTTAACGCATCTCGGCAGGCAGGCAGACGGCGTCCCTCTCCCCCTTGTGGGGAGAGGCTAGGAGTGGGGGTGGCGCCGCTGGCCTCCGCCGGCTGATGGTCGCCCAACCACCCCCACCTCCAACTCCTCCCCACAAGGGGGAGGAGGGCAGGGCGGCGCTCCCATCCGGAAACGGACAACTCGAAAAAATCGGTCTTGCGTGTGGATCGTGGCGATTCCGGCGGAGGGCGCACAGGAACGAATCGGGTACCATGGACACGTATGTCATCACGCTCGGCGGCTTTGGGGCTCTGGTGCTCCTCACCGCCTGGCTGCCGATGGTGCTTCGGCAATTGCCGCTGTCACTGCCGATCTGCTGCGTCGCGATCGGGGTCGGCCTGTCGCTGATCTCGGGGATCGGCGAGTTCTCCCCACGGCCGGAGCATCACCTGCGCCTCATCGAGAAGGTCAGCGAGTTCGTCGTCATCATCTCGCTGATGGGGGCCGGGCTGAAGCTCGACCGCCGGGTCGGCTGGAAAAGCTGGATGGTGACGTGGCGCCTCCTCGCCATCGCCATGCCCCTGACGATCCTCGCCCTCGGATTCCTGGCCTCGCATCTCCTCGGCCTCGGCATCGCCGCGTCCCTGCTCATCGCCGCCGCCTTGGCGCCCACCGACCCGGTCCTCGCCTCCGACGTCCAGGTCGGCCCGCCATCGGAGGGGGAGGAAGACGAGATGCGCTTCGGCCTCACCTCCGAGGCCGGGCTGAACGACGGGCTCGCCTTTCCCTTCGTCAACCTCGCCATCGCGTTCGCCGCCTCCTCCGGCCTGAATGCCGCCGGGTGGACCGAATGGGTCGGCCTCTCGCTGGTCTGGAAGATCCTGGCGGGGGTGGCCCTGGGCGCCGCCATCGGGCGGGGCTTCGGCTGGCTGACCTTCCACCTGCCGAACCGCGCCCGCCTGTCGCGCACCGGCGACGGATTCGTGGCTCTCGGCATCACCTGCCTCACCTATGCCGCCGTGGAGGCGGTGCACGGCTATGGCTTCATCGGCGTCTTCGTCGCGGCCCTGGCCATGCGCTGGTCCGACCAGGGTCACGATTACCATCACGCCCTCCACGGGTCTGCGGAGGCGTTCGAGCGGTTGGCGATGATGATCCTCCTCGTCGGCTTCGGCCTCGCCCTCGGCGGCGGGCTCCTGCGCGACCTCACCTGGGCGGGGGTCGCCTTCGCGTGTCTCGTCATCTTCGTGGTGCGTCCGCTCTGCGGCTGGGTCAGCCTCATTGGGCACGACCAGCCCTTCGCCGAGCGGGCGGTGATCAGCGTCTTCGGGATCAGGGGGCTCGGCACGATCTACTATCTCGCCTTCGCCCTCGGGCATGCGCGGTTCGAGGGGGCGGGCCTGTTGTGGAGCACGGCGGGGTTGACGATCCTCCTCTCCATCGTCCTGCACGGGGTCAGCGTCTCGCCGGTGCTGGGCTTTCTCGACCGCCGCAGCGGGCGCGATACCGAGAGCGCCCAGCTCGACCTGCCGCTGGCCTCACGCCGCGCCGAATGAAGCCGGGGAACGGGGCCTGTCGCCCGAGCGACATCGGTGCTCGTATTGGCCGGATACCCTGCAAATTTTCCTCCGCCCGACCAAAAACAAAGCCCAAGTTTTTCATGGCATTTGCTAAATCCCGCCATTGGGAGTACATGACGGTGATCGAAGCGTGATCAGATTTTCATTTGCTGAAGCCAAACGGCTTTTGCTGAACGAAAGTCGGGTGCGAATCGAGACAACGGAGAAGGCCTGACATCTTCGTCCGGACCTCCGAACTATGATGCCCGCAAGGGCGAAGGATTATGATGGCTGTCGGTACTGTTAAGTGGTTCAACGAGCAAAAGGGCTTCGGCTTCATCCAGCCGGATAACGGCGGCAACGACGTGTTCGTGCACATCTCCGCCGTCGAGCGCGCCGGTATGCGCGGTCTCGCCGAAGGCCAGAAGGTCTCCTACGAAATGGAAACCGACAAGCGTAGCGGCAAGCAGTCCGCCGGCAGCCTCCAGGCCGCCTGAGCCACGTGCCGCATGAGCCATGCCGGGTTCCCTGAGAATCCGACAATGGTTACGGAGCCGCTCTTCATTGGAGAGCGGCTTCCTGCGTTTTCGATGACGTCTTTTTCCTATGCGGCCTTGCCCCGCCGCATTCCAAACCAGGATTCTGTGTGAGCCAATTCAACGAAAACTCCATGACCGACCGCCTCAAGGCTTCGCAGGAAGCCCGTCAGGCCGCGCTGGCGCGTTTCCGCGACCGCCCGGCCGCCGACGATCCGACGGTGGTCGCCCGCAAGGCCGAGCGTGAGGCCATTGCCCGCGAGCGCGAAATCCGCGTCGCCGCCCGCGAGGCCGAGCGCGCCGCCGCCGCTGCGCAGGCCGTCGCCGAAGCCGAGGCCGAGCGTGAGCGTCAGGCCATCGAAGCGGCTCGCGTCGCCGAGGAGAAGATCGCCCTCGCCGCCGCCGCGCGCATCGAGCAGAAGCAGCAGCGCGATGCGCGCTACGCCGCCCGCAAGGCCAAGGCCCGCAAGTAGGGCGGACCGGTGCCGCATCGGTCTTGAGTGAGGGGCGGATTCCGCTTCCCCCAGATCGGTGCCGCGAAACGAAATCCCGGAGAGCCGTCCCGACCCATAGGTTCGGGACGGGCATCCACTGGGTTCGACGTCGGGGCCGCTCGTCAGCGATCGGCCCGTCACGTCGAATGGGTTGGCTCGGTCCTTTGTGAGGGTTCGGGCGCAGGGTGGCATCGCCGGACGGAGCTGCCGCCCATCTCGTCCTTTTTTCGCAAGGTCACGGGCTTTCGGCCACAGGCTTTCGGCAAGGCGACGCGCGACCACGAACACCCGTCCGGGGACGCGGAGCCCCTTTCGCGTCGACTACAGAAAGGCACTCCCATGGCCCATAAGTTCAAGCTCGGGCAGCGTGTGCGCCGCGCCCGCATCGGCTATGCCGACGTCAAGGCCGATCCCGCCGACGTGTTCGAGATCGTCCGCCTCGTTCCCGAGGACCAGACCGGCGAGCCGTTCTACCGGATCAAGTCCGGCGGCGGCGAGCGCGCCGTCCGCGAAGGCGAGATCACCCTCGCCTCGTGAGACTTGGCCTCCGGCCCGGCCGGAGGCAGAGACGAAAAAGGCCCCGCATCCGAGGATGCGGGGCCTTTTCCATGGGTGCTGCGTTCGGCCGGTCGAGGTCAGTGACCGCCCTCGGTGGCGTTGCGGGTCGCCTCGTAGAGGAACCAGGTGCGCTCCTCGGCCTGGTCGATCCACTCCTCCAGCAGGCTCGTGGTGGAGACGTCCTTGGCCTCGTCCGTCACCTCGTGCAGCTCGCGCATGTTGGCGGTGAGGGTCTTGTTGTCGTCGCGCAGCTCGGCCAGCATTTCGAGGGGGCCGACATACTCCGCGTCGTTGTCCTCGACGCGGGACAGCTTCGAGGCCTGACCCAGCGACCGCAGGGTGGTGCCGCCGATCTTGCGGGCACGCTCGCCGACATCGTCGATGATGCCGAAGATCTGCTGCGACTGCTCGTCGAGCATCAGGTGGTAATCGCGAAAGTTCGGGCCGCTTACGTGCCAGTGGAAGTTCTTCGTCTTCACATACAGCGCGAAGAGGTCCGACAGCAGGACGGTCAGGCCCTCGGCGATCTTCTTCGTCGCCTCGGGGGCGAGATCGGTCGGGGTGTTCAGGCGATCCCCGTCGACACGCGTGCGTCCGCTCAAGCTCTTTGCCATGACGTCATAACTCCGTTTGAATTCCGATCGCGGGCGGCGTCCAGCGCACGCCCCATGACGGGAAAAAGCCGGAGACAGGGGGGAAAGTTCCGCATCCCAGCCATGAGCGGAGCGAGGCCCGTCGATTGCCCTCGCTCCATGCCCCCGAAGAAGGGGGTCGGCACCCCTCTGCTCGGCATCGATGATTCGGAGTCGGATGGAACGCTCGCGCAGGGCTGACGGCCCATGGCGCGGCCCGGGGTGATCCGCGCCGCGCCTTTCCGGGTCGATCAGGCCGATGCCGTGGACGTCGGAGCCCGATCTCCGGCCGCCGGCTCACCCGAACAGGAAGTGCCCGGCATCGATCAACTCCGCCTTCGTCACGTCGTGCAGGATGATTTTATGCGTCGGGTCGGGGTCGCCCACGACGGTGATCTGCGTGTCCGCGCCTCTGTGGACCGAGGTCAAGGTCAGGTCTTCGATCTTCGACGCGAGCGCCGATACGTCGAGATAATCGTGGGCGACAGCGAATTTGAAGATCTCGTCCCGCCCAAAGTCGCCGGCGAAGGTGAAGGTGTCTCGCCCCCCTCCGCCGAAGAGTTTGTCCGAGCCGTCACCGCCACGGATTTCGGCATCGCCGGACCGCGCGACGATGCGGTCGTTGCCGGCCTCGCCGCTGAGATCGCTCGGGTAGCGGCTGCTCCCGATGATGACGTCGTTGCCGGCTCCCCCGGAAATGCTACCGTACCCCGTCCCCAGACTGAGCCAGTCGTCGCCCGCGTCTCCCTGAAGAAAGTTGCTTTGGGCACCACCGGTGATGTGATCGTTACCGATCCCCCCGCTCGCATAGCGTCCGCCGGAACCGAGGCGTATCGTGTCGTCGCCGCCATCGCCGAAGACGGACGCCATTCCGCCGGCCAGTTCGATGACGTCGTCGCCGTCCTGACCCCTTATGGTCGACAGGCCGTTGCCGCCGGTGATGTGGTCGGCGCCCTGGGTCGCGACGAGGGTGCGGGGTGCGCTCGCGGTCGTCGACAGGACGATGGCCACGCCCTGGGTGACCTCCGACAGATCCAGGGACGACCCCGACCCGACATAGACGGCCTCGATGCTCCTGAACGTGTCGTCGGTGAAGCTGAACGCGTTCGCTCCCTGCAGGAACAGCTTGTCGTTGCCCGCGCCGCCATCGACGGCCGCTCCGGCGCGGTGAAGGACGAGACGATCGTTGCCGTTCCCGCCCAGGAGCGTATCCGCCTCGCCGGTGCTGCGCAGGGTGTCGTTGCCGCCTCCACCGTCCAGGCGATTCTGGCCCCTCCCCCCTTCGAGAACGTCATTGCCGTCGAGTCCGAGAAGGGTGTCCGCACCGGACCCGCCGCGAAGGATGTCGTCGAACACGTGCCCCTGCAGGAAAACAGAGCCTTTGTTGTCGGAAAAGTCGATGAGATAGCTCAATTCCCAATAATAGAATTTGTGATCGTACCTCATACCGGTATGGTTGTTCGTAAAACTTCCGTTGAAAGCATCGTTTTTGACGGGCGTCCAATTCGCGATATACGTGTAAGACGACTTGTTCGAGTCGTATATTGGCTCATCAATATATACAAAGCTGCAATGATCCGGATTGAATACGGATCCGGGACTATAATGAACGACAGGCATGATATCCCCCAGACAATCAAACTCTGGAATAGCGCCGCACTCAACACGAGGCGAGATAGCGACTGATCGTCGAGGGGAATTAGAGAGCAGACTTTCTGCATATCGGCAATTGTAATGATGAATACCCTGTCGATGATGCGGACGACTGTTTTGGGAGAACTATTACGGATGAGGCCGGATGATCCGGCATGTCCCGCATGGTCGAAATCTGACGGATGGCCCCAGGGGCTGGGTGCGCTCGCGCCCCAAACTCGCCGAAAACGGGGGCATCCGGTTCCCGCAAGCGGACGCGTCCCCCCATAGGCGGCCCGATTGAGCCCTCGCGGCGCGGCTAGACCGTCACGACGATCTTTCCGATCTGCTCGTTGCTTTCCATGAACCGATGCGCCTCGGCGATGCCATCGAGCGTGAAGGTTTTTGCGATGACCGGCTTGAGCGCCCCTGAAGCGAGGCCCTCGACGATGTACGCCTTGGCCTTCCGGAGACGCTCCGGGTCCTGGGTGATCTCGAAGAGTTGGTAGCCGCGCACGGTGAGGTTCTTGCCGAGCAGCGACAGGACCGGGATCGTGATGGGCGTGGGGTCGAGTGCGCCGTACTGGAAGAAGATCCCGAGCGCGCTCAATGCCTCAAGGATCTTGCCGACCTCCGGTCCGCCGACCGGGTCGAAGGCGACACGAGCGCCCTTGCCGTCCGTGATCCGCCGCACCTCCGCGACGAGGTCCTGCTCCTCCGTGGCGATGACGTGGGCGGCGCCATGGGCCAGGAGTTCGTCGCGCTTGTTGCTGCGCCGGGTCAACGCAACGGGGATGGCGCCGAGGGCTTTGGTGATCTGGATGGCGGCGAGCCCGACGCTGCTGGACGCAGCGCGGATCAGCACCGTCTCGCCGGCCTTCACATCCGCGATGTCGATCAGCGCGCCATAGGCGGTCGTGAACATCATCCAGGCGGCGGCCGCCTCCTCCCAGGACAGCGTGTCCGGGTGCTTCACCACGCCGATGGCCGGTGCGTTCACGAGTTCGCCGTGTAGTCCGTACTCCCCCAGCATGAAGGAGGGGACCACGCTGACGGCGTCACCGATTGCAAAGCCCTCGACGTCCGGTCCGAGAGCTTCGACGGTGCCGGCGGCCTCGTACCCAAGGATGGCCGGGAAGGTCGGCTCGGTGACGTACTGGCCCGTCCGGAACATGACCTCGGCGCGGTTCAGACCCATCGCCTTGACCCG
Source organism: Methylobacterium sp. 88A (assembly GCF_000376345.1). Classification (NCBI taxonomy): domain Bacteria; kingdom Pseudomonadati; phylum Pseudomonadota; class Alphaproteobacteria; order Hyphomicrobiales; family Methylobacteriaceae; genus Methylobacterium; species Methylobacterium sp. 88A. Next base: position 4,739,504 of record NZ_AQVT01000001.1, on the reverse strand, counting down.
GATCTGGACCTCGCCGGCCTTCGGCGCCGGTACCGCCACGTCCTCGACCTTGAGGACCTCGGGGCCCCCGATTTCATGGAAGCGTACGATGCGCGTCATGGGGTGTTTCCTGTCGTGGGTGCCATCCCCGCGGATCGGGGATGGGCTGGTGTCTCGAACCTAAGGATGGGCGACTGCTGCGATAACCTGCTAGTTTCTGCGCGCGGTAATGAATGGACGTGAACAATGCGCGCGAGCGAGCTCGGTGAGATGTCGACCTTCCTGGCAGTCGCCAAGCATCGCAGCTTCCGGAAAGCCGCAACGGAGCGCGGCGTCGCTTCCTCCGCTGTCAGCCATGCCATCCGCAGCCTCGAGGAGCGCATCGGCGTTCGGTTGCTACAGCGCACGACCCGATCCGTTGCCTTGACCGACGCAGGCGAACGCTTTCTCGCCGAGCTCGCACCCGCCTTCGACCAGATCGCGAGGGCTCAGGAGAGCCTGAACACCTTCCGGGAGACGCCGTTCGGCATGGTCAGGATCAACCTGCCAACCTCGATCGCCCCCTTCCTGCTGCGCGATGTCCTGGTTCCGCTGACCGAGGAAAATCCGGGTCTGCACCTGGACGTCGTGTCCACAGACCGCTTGGTCGACATCGTCGAGGAAGGTTTCGATGCCGGCATCCGGTTCGGCGAAGTGCTATCCCGCGACATGGTTGCCATCCGGATTGGCCCGATGCAGCGTCTCGTCGTGGTGGGTTCGCCGGATTACTTGAGCAAGACCCCTCGTCCAGAGCATCCACGGGACCTCGCACGGCATACCGGCATCCGATACCGCTTCCCCAGCGGCAGGATGTTCAACTGGCGGTTCGAGCGCGACGGCGAGGCCATCGAGGTCGAGGTCGATGGCCCTATCACCCTCGACGACCAGCAACTGATGATCGAGGGGGCCGCCAAGGGAGGCGGCCTCGCCTACGTCTGGGAGGATCGCGCTAAGCCGTACCTCGAAGCCGGGACGCTAATCCTGTGCCTGGAGGAATGGTGCCCCGTGAAGGGAGACCTGTTCCTCTACTATCCGAGCCGGCGGTATGTCTCCGGAGGTCTCAGGGTCCTGATCGACCGCATGCGGATCTGATCGAACGATAGCGGACTGACGACAAACCACCCGGTGCAGACGTTCGGGGCGGGTCCCAAGCGTCGGAGTTCCGCCACCGGTTCCGGCGTCGCCGTGGCGTCACCGGGCGGGCCATTCGCCCGGAACCCGTTCGAGTGGGCGGCCCCGAGGGAGCCTCCCGGGGATCGCCCTATCTGCCCGAATTCACGAAAAGAGAACCCGGCGGGCCGTGCCCGCCGGGGACGGGCGGCCTCAGGTCAGAACGACGACGCGGGTGCCGATCTCGACGCGGCCGTAGAGGTCGATCACGTCCTGGTTGATCATGCGGATGCAGCCGGACGAGACGCTGAGCCCGATGGATTCCGGCTCGAGGGTGCCGTGGATGCGGTAGAGCGTGTCCTTGTTGTCCTGCCACAGGTAATGCGCCCGTGCGCCGAGCGGGTTGCGGGAGCCGCCGGGCACGCCGAGGCCGCTCTGGAGCTGGGTCACCGACCGGGCGAGCTTGGGCGTCCGCGCGATCATCTCCTTGGGCGGATACCAATCCGGCCACATCTGCTTGGAATTCACCGTCGAGACGCCCGACCAGGAAAAGCCCTGCTTGCCCACGCCGACGCCGTAGCGCCGCGCCCGGCCATTGGGCTGGACCAGGGTGAGGTGGTGCGCGCGCGGATCGACCACGATGGTGCCGGGGGGCTCGCGGCCGGTATAGGCGATCTCCTGGCGCAGGAAGACCGGGTTCGCCTTGCGCCAGTTGAAGGCATGGACCGGGAACGGCTCGTCGGTGATCGCCGCATAGGCCTTGGCGTAGTCGATCGGCCCGTCATCCACCGGACGCGCCACCGCGTTGCCCTGGTTCGCCGGCGGCGGCTGCTGCGCCCGGCGGCGGGCATTGGGATCGGCATAGGGATCCGCGTCGGGATCGTCCTCGAAGCGCGGGGCGGCCGTGCGCTCGCCATAGGGCTCGTAGCGCCCGCCCCGCCGACGGTAGAGCCGCCCGGCCTCGTCCCGGTAGAGACGGTCGTCGTCATAGGGGCCGTAACCGTCCTCCGACTCGATGGAGAGCCGGCCGCGGACCTGGGCGAGGGCGGCGAGGGGGGAACCCACCAGGGCCAGGGCCGCGCCCGCGCCGCTCAGCAGGGTCCGCCGGCTGACGGGGAGAACGGGCCGTTCGGAGATGACGCGTTCGGACTCGGTGTGTTCAGGCTCGGAGCGTTCGGACATGGGGTACTCGAGGATGGGCCCCTCGCCAGGGCGCGAGGACTAAAGCCAAGATCGTGCGGTGACTTAGCAAGCCCGGGGGCCGGCGTCACGCCGGCCCGTCGCTCATCAGCATTGCGGCCGGGTGGGGTCGCCGGGCAGGCACGAGGCCGGCCCGGCGACGGACCTTTCATCATGGCGCGAGAATGAGCGGGAGATGTCGGGATTTCATCGAGTCTTGCGATTGCAAAAACCTCTGTTCGCATCGACATAGGTCTCTGTATTTCAACACCATCGAATCCTTGGAAGACGGACGAATCCTGTGCCGATCTCTTCGTTCGCACGCTCTGGCGCGTCAGCCCTGGCGCTCGCCCTCGGGCTTCTCGTCGCCGGGCCCGGCCCGGCCATGGCCGGCCCGAAGCCGGTCCCCTCGTGGTCGACGGCCAAGGCGAAGGCCGTCGACTCTTCCCGGAAGACGGCCGCCAAGCGGTCGCGGACGGTCAAGGCCAACACGGGCAAGGCCAAGACGGCGCCCGCCGCCGGATCCCCCGCCAAGGAGGCCGCCGCCGACGAGACCCCGTCGACGGAGGCGCCCGCCGTCACCTGGACCTCGGCCGAGCCGGACGAGCTCCGGTGCGGGCGCAGCCGCCGCAAGCTGTGGCAGGCGGGCGAAGGCTGGGTGGTCAAGACCGTGACCGTCTGCCGTTAAGCCTCTCTGCGACAAGCCGAGGCGGGCCGCCGGGTAGGACCGGTGGCGGCGGCGCGCTACAAGGCCCCGGCCCGCACGGGCGATGTCCGGGCGAGGTGGGAGCGATGACGTGATCCGCGTGCTGCATACCGGCGACTGGCATATCGGGCAGTCCCTGCGCGGCTATTCCCGCGCCCACGAGCATGCGCGGGCGCTGGCCCATCTCGAAGCCATCGTCGTCGGCCACGAGGTCGACGCCCTCGTGGTGGCCGGCGACGTCTACGACAGCCAGAACCCGTCGGGGGAGGCGCAGGCGCTGCTCTACGACGTGCTGGTGCGCCTGCACCGGGCGCGCCCCGCCATGACCATCGTGCTCACCGCCGGCAACCACGACGCGGCCGGGCGCCTCGAAGCGCCGAGCCCGATCCTCGAGGCCATCGGGGTCCGGGTCATCGGCAATGTCCGCCGCCGCGACGGCTCCGTGTCCATCGAGCGTCATCTCGTGCCGGTCCTGAGGAACGGCGACGTGGCGGCCCAGATCCTGGCGGTGTCCTATCCCACCGCCGCCTGCCTGCCGCCCCTACGCCGGGAGGAGGGATCGCCCATCGTCCGGGCCGTGCGCGCCCTCTACGCCCAGGTGATGGAGGCGGCGACGCCGCATCTCTGCGGCCTGCCGCTCCTCCTCACCGGGCATCTGCACGTGGCCGGGGGGACCGAATCGGAGGGGGCCGAGCGCCGCATCCTGGTCGGCGGCGAACATGCCGTGCCGCCGGACGTGTTTCCGGCGGAGGCCGATTACGTGGCGCTGGGCCATCTCCACAAGGCCCAGACCATCGGCGGCGGGATGGTGCGCTATTCCGGCTCGCTGATCCCGCTCTCGGCCACCGAGCAGCCCTACATCCACGGGGTCAGCCTCGTGACCCTCGGCGACGGACCGGCGCGGGTGGAGCACATCCCGATCCCGCGCCCGGTCCCGTTCCTGCGCCTGCCGCCGCGCGGCGACATGCGGCTCTCCGACCTCGCCGACCATCTCAAGGCCCTCGACCTCGACCCGGCCCTGCCGATGGAGGAGCGGCCCTACATCCAGGTCCGCCTCGCCCGCGAGGGGCTGGGGCCGGGCCACCGGGCCGAGGTCGACCGGATCGCGGACGGCTTTCCCGTGCGCATCGTCGACACCCGCGTGGCGCCCGCCGCCGATCCGGTGGCGGAGGCCGTCGAGGCGGCGCCCCTCGTGCGCCTCTCCGAACGCGACCCGGAGGACCTCTTCCGCCTCGCCTTCGCCCGCGTGCGGGGCGCGCCGCCGGAGCCGGCGCATCTGGAGGTGTTCCACCGCGTCCGGGCCGAGGCCGAAGGCTGAAGCCCGCCGCACCGGTCTCTTGTCACGCGCCCGTTACCCTGTAGGTATTACAATTCGATTGTGCGCCATCGAGATTCGCCGGCCCATGCCGATGCGAGCCGGGCGCCGGGGGAAACAGCGCCATGAAAGTCTCGATCGTCGCCACCGGCTGCGCCATGGCGCTCGCCCTCGCCGCTCCGGTCCGAGCCGAGGAGGCCGATGCCGCCGCCATCGTCAACGGCCAGTTCGTGGCCGGCGGCAACAAGCCCGGCGTGCGGGCCAGCGGCGCCAAGGGCGTCTGCCTCACCGGGCAGTTCACCCCCTCGGCCGAGGCGGCGGGGCTGTCGAAGGCACCGCATTTCGCCAAACCCGTGCCGGTGACCGCGCGCTTCTCCATGGGCGGCAGCAACCCGGGCATCTCGGACAAGGCCAAGCCGGTGACGCGGGGCTTCTCCCTGCGCCTGCGCGACCCGGCGGGCGACCTCGTCCTCGTCATCATTTCCGCGCCGGTCTTCTCGGCGCGGACGCCGCAGCAGCTGTTCGATTTCGTCTCCGTCCGCGCGCCCGGCCCCGACGGCAAACCCGATGCCGAGAAGGTCAAGGCCTTCGCCGCCGCCAACCCGGAGACCACGAAACAGGCGGCCTGGCTCAATGCGCGCCCGGTCCCGGCGAGCTTTGCCGGCGTCGATTACTGGGGCGTCCACGCCTATACGCTCACCAACGCCAAGGGCGAGGCCAAGGTGGTCAAGCTGAAGACCGTGGCGGATGCGGGCCAGCTCGGCCTCACCGACGAGGAGCTGAAGGCCAAGCCCGACAGCTTCTATGCCGACGAGCTGAAGGAGCGCCTGGCCAAGGGGCCGGCCAGCTTCTCCCTGGTGGCGATCCACGGCGAGGCCGGCGACCCCACCGCCGACCCGACCGCTCTGTGGCCCGAGGAGAACCGCAAGAGCACGACGCTCGGCACCCTCGCCATCACGGCTCTCGAGCCCGACGCCACCTGCGACGCGGCCACCTTCGATCCGGTGGTGGACCTCCCCGCCGGCATCGCCGGCCCGGCCGACGACCCGATGTTCGCGATCCGCTCCCCGGCCTACGCCGTGTCGCTGTCGCGCCGCGCGCAATAAAGAGACGCTCGACCCGCCTGTCCGGTCGCGTGGAGATCGCGCGACCGGACAGGTGGGATCATCGTGCGGCCGTCAGAGGATGAAGCTACCCTCCGACAGGGCGCCGAACCCGACGTCGATCAAGATGATCTTGTCGGTCGGTCCGGATTCGTGGGTCAGGGTGATGAGCGTGCTGTCGCCGCCGTGGAACGACCGGACGTCCAGGCCACCCGTGTCGCCACCGAGGCTGCTGAGGTCGATCTTGTCGTTGAGCGCGTCGAACTTGCGGATGACGTCGCGGCCATCGCCCGCGGCGAAGATGAAGGTGTCGGCACCCGCGCCGCCGAAGAGGGAATCGCCGCCCTTGCCGCCGGCGATGACGTCGCTGCCCTTTCCGGCCTGGATGCGGTCGGCGCCGTCCGTGCCGGCAATCGTGGAGCCGCCACCGGTCAGGCTCTGCGAATAGATCTTCGCGCCGATATCGACGCCCGCCATGGTGAGGGACGCCCCGTCGCGGACATAGATTTTCTCTATGCTGGCGGTGCTGGTGAACGAGTCGTCAGTCAGGACGACGACACTGCCTTTATTTACGAAGAGCAGGTCCGTCCCCTCGCCACCATCCACTCTCACGGGCGAGCTGCTGATGACGAGGCGATCGTTGCCATCCCGCCCGTATAATTCGTCGGAACCACCCTTGCCGTTCAGCGTATTGGCGCCGCCGTCTCCGTAAAGGGTATCGCCGGACGTACTGCCGATTACATTCAGAAATCCAAAGTAAGCATCCTGCTGCGCATCGCCGTTGAGGCCGCTGTTTCCAGCGAGATCGACAGTCACGCCCGCGGTGGAATGCGCGTAGCTCAACGTATCGACGCCACCGCCACCGGTCATATAGTCGGCGCCCGCCCCCCCTCGATGACATTGTTCTCGACGCTGCCAGCTATGACGTCGTCATATTGCGATCCGCGAATGTTGGCAATATTGATAAAGATGTCTTGTTGATTTTCACTTGCAAAATCATAGCCTTTGCCGATCCTCAAGTCGACGTCGACCCCGCCCGAACCGTCTCCGGTAGGCGCATCGAAATGCTCGTAGCTTAGGGTGTTCGTGCCGGCGCCGCCATCGATGGTGTTGATGCCGCCACCGCCCTCCAGGATATCGTTGCCGCCGCCGCCGTTCAGGACGTCGTCGCCGAGGCCGCCCCGCAGAACGTCGCCTTGCGTTCCGCCATCGAAATTTACGTCAGCTTTGTTATCAGAGAAATCAAGGTACAGACTGAGCATTGATACCGTGGAAGGAACCATATAGCTGGCCAATGCACTATTATTGTAGAAACCTAGACCAAAAAAGCTATCGAGTACCGTTTTGTAAGAAGAATCAACTCCATTATACGCGAAGCGGCTCAGTTCGAGAGGGACACTCTTATCTTCGGCATACGAATCTGTATATGAACATCTGATCTCGGCCATTGGATCGCTCTTCGGCTTATAGATTGATTTATGGAGACGCGACTTAACGCGAATAGCGTCTAGGGAATTGAATATTCTATAGCTATAAATAAATAGTGAATTAATGCAGTATTGTCCCGACTATGGTTCGGCCTCGATCGGCTCCGGAAGGCGATGACGGCAGAGGCATAGTTGCGGGCCAGCCGTCGTATCGGGCGGCAAGACGACGGAAGTCTTTGAGGCGGCAGAAGATAGCCTCGACGCGCCAGCGCTCGCGAGAGCGGCGCTCGGCATAGGCGATAACCCGGTCGCGCTGGGATCGCGCGACCGGGCAGGCCGGAGGACTGGGCAGACTTCAGAAGAGGAAGCTGCCTTCCGTCACGGAATCGGCCGTGACGTCGAGTAGGATGATCTTGTTCGAGGCTCCGGTGTCACTCGTGAAGGTGATGATCGTATTGGCCTCGCCGTGGAACGATCCGATCTTCACGTCATCCATGCTCTGTGTGATGAGACCGATGTGGAGCGCATCTTCGGTCACGTCGAACTTGCGGATGACGTCGCGGCCATCGCCCGAGGCGAACTCGAAGATGTTTGCACCGGCGCCGCCGAAAAGGGAATCGCCGCCCTTCCCGCCGGTGATGACGTCGCCGCCCTTGCCGGCCACGATGCGGTCGGCGCCGTCCGTGCCGACGATCTTGGAGGAGCCATCGTTCAGGCTCTGCGAATAAATCTTCGTGCCGATATCGACGCCCGCCATGGTGAGGGACGCCCCGTCGCGGACATAAACCCTCTCGATGCTGGCAAACGACTCGTCGGTGAGTTCGATGTTGCCGAACCTCGCGATGAAGAGCAGGTCCGTCCCCTGGTCGCCCTGTACCTTCACGGGCGAGTTGCCGATGACGAGGCGATCGTCGCCGCCCCGGCCGTACAATTCGTCGTTGCCGCCATTGCCGTTCAGCGTATTGGCGTCGCCGGTTCCACTAAGGACATCATTCGACGTACTGCCAAGTACGCTTAGGAACCCCAGGTAATGATCCCCCTCCGCGTCGCCCTCGAGACCGTCTTGTCCAGAGAGATCGACAGTCACGCCCTCGGTGGAATGCGCGTAGCTCAACGTATCGACGCCACCGCCACCGGTCATATAGTCGGCACCCGCACCACCCTCGATGACATTGTTCTCGGTGTTACCATCTATCCCATCGTTATATTGCGATCCGCGAATGTTGACAATATTAACGAAGAAGTCCTGTTGTTTGTCGCTACCATAATCGTAGCCTTCGCCGGTCCTCATATCGACCCCGACCCCGCCCGAGCCGTCTTCGGTGGGCGCATCGAAATGCTCGTAGCTCAGCGTGTTGGTACCCGTGCCGCCGTCGATGGTGTTGATGCCGCGACCGCCCTCCAGAATATCGTTGCCGCCGGCACCGTTCAGGACGTCGTTGCCGTCGCCGGTGCGGAACACGTCCCCGAAATCGCCGCCGGTGACCCGCGTGATTTTGTCGAAGTCGCTGGAATCGCCGTAGAGGCCAGCCATCTGGGTCGACAGCTGGAAGACCTGGAACTCATATTCAATCCCCGGCCCATCCAAGAAGTATACGAGAGAATCTTCGAACTCTTCATAGCCATCGACCACGTTACCAGGGCCGAAATCGAGCGTCCTGGCCTCCGGGTTGATTGGTTCTTGATATCCTATAGTGAAATTTTCGGGATCGTAGTCGCCGTCCATCGTATAACGAAATTGAGCCATCTTGAGCCCCTACAGAACAGGTTCGTGCTAAAACCGCTCTGCTTCGATATGACTCCACCATTTAAAATACAGTTATGGCTTTGTCTGAAAATACCAGGACAAAGCCCTTGCGAGCCAAAAGCTGTGCCCCACTGTAGGCGGGTGACAAGCGTGTCCTCGATGCGGCCGGCCGGCATCTGCATACCGGAGGACCGTTGCCGAACACGGCGCTCGGCATGGCCGATCGCCCGGTCGCGCTGGGAGGGATCGCGCGACCGGGCAGTCCGGGAGACGGTGCGGCCGTCAGAGGATGAAGCTACCCTCCGACAGGGCGCCGAACCCGACGTCGATCAAGATGATCTTGTCGGTCGGTCCGGATTCGTGGGTCAGGGTGATGAGCGTGCTGTCGCCGCCGTGGAACGACCGGACGTCCAGGCCACCCGTGTCGCCACCGAGGCTGCTGAGGTCGATCTTGTCGTTGAGCGCGTCGAACTTGCGGATGACGTCGCGGCCATCGCCCGCGGCGAAGATGAAGGTGTCGGCACCCGCGCCGCCGAAGAGGGAATCGCCGCCCTTGCCGCCGGTGATGCCGTCGTCGCCCTTTCCGGCCTGGATGCGGTCGGCGCCGTCCGTGCCGATGATCGTCGCGTTGCCGCCGGTCTGGCTCTGGGAATAGAGCTTCGTACCGACCGCGACACCCGACATGCTGAGGTGCGCCCCGTCGCGGACATAGACCTTCTCGATACTGGCATCGACGGAGAACGATTCGACGTTGAGCTCGACGGTGCTGTCCTTGAGAATGAAGAGCAGGTCCGTCCCCTCGCCGCCCTCCACCTTCACGGGCGAGTCGCCGATGACGAGGCGATCGTTGCCATCCCGCCCGTACAATTCGTCACTGCCGCCATTGCCGTTCAACGTATTGGCGCCGCCGTCTCCGTAGAGGGTATCGCCGAACGTACTGCCGATGACGTTCTCGAACGATGTAAATCGATCGTCCTCCGCGTCGCCTCCAATACCGAATTCTCGAACGAGATCGATATTCACGCTCCCGCCCGAATGCGCATAGCTCAGCGTATCGACGCCACCACCGCCGACCAGTTCATCATCCCCCGCGCCGCCTTCTATGACGTTGCCGTTATCGTCACCAGTTATGCCATCTTTACGCACTGATCCTCGAACATTGGAGATATTCGAGAACGTATCGACAACGGCTGTGCCAGTCGACCAATCGGTGGCCTGGCCGGTCGACAAGTCGATGATCATTCCGAACGAACCAGCGGACGTATCGAAATGCTCGTAGCTCAGGGTGTTCGTGCCGGCTCCGCCGTCGAAGGTGTTGGTGCCGCGACCGCCCTCCAGGGTATCGTTGCCGCCGCCGCCCTTCAGGACGTCGTCGCCGTCGCCCGTGCGGAACACGTCACCGAAATCCCCGCCGGTGACCCGCGTGACGCCATCGAAGTCGCTGGAATCACCGTAGAGGCCGACTATCTGGGTCGTCAGGGGGAAAACCTGGAACTCGGGCGCGATATTCGAACCATTTACGGCATAGACTAATTGGATTCCACTGTCCTCAAATCCCTCGACCGACGTACCGGGGCCGAAATCGAGCGATGTGGCCCCCAAGTTGATGGATTCCTGATATCCTAATACATAACTGTTGGGGTCGTAGTTTTGGCCCAACGTATAACGAAACTCAGCCATCTTTATCTCCTCAGAACAGGTTCGGAATTAAACTGTGCTAATTCGATATAGTTGGAAGTTTTTAAAATACAGTTATGCCCTTTTCTCGTACTGCCGAGATAAAGCGCTCCGGAACGAAGAGCCGGTCTCCCACGGGCGGGCGAAGACCGCCGCCGCCTCGCGCCGGGCCGCCCCGAGGGGAGACGAGGGTTCGGGAGCCGAGGTCAGCCCTGGCCGGAGGCGATCATGTCCTTGATCCGGCCAGCCAGCGCTTCCATGACGAAGGGCTTGGTCAGCACCTGCATGCCCGGCTCGAGATGCCCGTTGCCCACCACGGCGTTCTCGGCATAGCCGGTGATGAACAGGATCTTGAGGTCGGGCCGGGCCACGCGCGCCGCGTCGGCCATCTGGCGGCCGTTCATGCCGCCGGGCAGGCCGACATCGGTGACGAGGAGGTCGATGCGCACGTCCGATTGCAGCACCTTGAGCCCGGAGGCCCCGTCGGCCGCCTCGATGGCGGTGTAGCCGAGCTCCTCCAGCACCTCGGTGACGAGCATGCGCACGGTGGGCTCGTCGTCGACGATGAGCACGGTCTCGCCCCGTTGCGCGCGCGGCGCGGCGGCGAAAGCGCCGGCCTCGTCCACCTCGGAGGCTTCACCGTAATGGCGCGGCAGGTAGAGGCACATGGTCGTGCCCTCGCCGAGCTCGGAATAGATCCGCACCTCGCCGCCCGATTGCCGCACGAAGCCGTAGATCATCGACAGGCCGAGGCCCGTGCCCTCGCCGAGGGGCTTCGTCGTGAAGAACGGATCGAAGGCGCGGGCGATCACCTCCGGGGTCATGCCGGTGCCGTTGTCGCTGACGCAGAGGGAGAGGTACTGGCCGGGTTCGAGGTTGCGTTCGCGGGCGGCATGCCCGTCGAGCCACTTGTTGGCGGTCTCGATGGTGAGGCGTCCGCCATCCGGCATGGCGTCGCGGGCGTTGATGCAGAGGTTCAGCAACGCGTTCTCGAGCTGGTTGGGGTCCACCAAAGCCGGCCACAGACCGGCGGAGCCCACCACCTCGATCGTCACCGCCGGGCCGACCGTGCGGCGGATCAGTTCCTCCATCCCCGCCACCAGGGCGTTCACGTTGGTGGGTTTCGGGTCCAGGGTCTGGCGCCGCGAGAAGGCGAGGAGCCGATGGGTGAGGGCCGCCGCCCGGCGCGAGGCGCCCTGCGCCGCGTTGATGTAGCGGTCGAGTTCGATCAGCCGCCCCTGCGCCATGCGGGTCTGCAGCAATTCGAGGCTGCCGGAAATGCCGGTGAGCAGGTTGTTGAAATCGTGGGCGATGCCGCCGGTGAGCTGGCCCACCGCCTCCATCTTCTGCGATTGGCGCAGGGCCTCCTGGGTCTGGGCGAGGGCCGCCTCGCGGGCCTTCTCGTCGGTGATGTCGCGGGCCACCGCGTAGAACACCTCGCCCACGGGCGCGCTGACCCAATCGAACCAGCGATACTCGCCGTTCGCCGTGCGGACCCGGTTCTGGTGCCGTACGGTGCGGCCCTGCCGCATCGCCTCCACCGCCTCCGCGCTGTGGGGGAGAAAATCGGGGTGGATGACCTCCCAGAACGGCGTCGCCAGCAGGGTGGCCTCGTCGTAGCCGAGCACCTCGGTCCAGGCCGGGTTCACGTTGAGGAGGCGGCCGTCGAGGGTGCCCGACATCAGGAGGTCGGGGATCAGCGTCCAGATGCGGTCGCGCTCCTTGATGCGCTCGGCGATCTCGCACTCGAGCTCGGCCCGCGAGCGGGCCAGGACCTCGCGGGCCTCCACGATCTCCTGGATCTCGGTGCAGGTGCCGAACCAGCGCACGATCCGCCCGTCCGCGTCGCGCACGGGCTGCGCCCGCCCCAGCACCCAGCGGTACTGCCCGGAGCGGTGCCGCAGGCGATACTCGATATGGTAGGGCTCGCCCGTCTCCAGGCTATGGCGCCAGACCGTCCAGGCCTTGTCCCGGTCGTCGGGGTGGAAGATGCCGTTCCAGCCCGCGCCGTCGGTGGAGCCCGCTGGGACGCCGGTGTAATCGTACCAGCGCTGGTTGAAGTAATCGTGGTGCCCGTCCGGCAGGGTCGACCACACCATCTGGTCGATGGAATCGGCGATGGCCTGGAAACGCCCCTCGCTCTGGCGCAGGCGCTCCTCCGCCTCCCGGCGCTCGTCGATGTCGATGACCGAGCCGACATAGCCGAGGAACTCGCCCTCGGTGCCGAAGCGCGGGGTCGCGGCGTCGATGGCCCAGCGATAGGTGCCGTCGGCCCGGCGCAGGCGGTACTCCACCCGGAAGGGCTCGTGCGCGGCATTGGCGGCGAGGAACGTGTCCGCCGCCAGCCCCTCGTCGTCGGGATGCGTCGCCTTGGTCCAGCCGAGGCCGAGGGCCTCCGCCTCGGTCTGCCCGGTGAACTCGTACCAGCGCCGGTTGAGGTAGATGCAGGACCCGTCGGGAATCGTCACCCACATCATCACGGGGGCGTGGTCGGCCATGTTGCGGAACCGCGCCTCGCTCTCCGTCAGCGCCTCGGCCTGCGCCCTGCGCTGGGTCTCGTCCCGCGCGATCCGGAGGAAGCCGGGCGAGCGGCCCTGCAGGTCCGGCGGCAGGCGGTGGAGGGAGCCGGCGAGGAACACCGGCATCCCGTCCGCGCGCCGGTGCCAGCGCTCCGAATCGGCGCGGCCCTGGTTCACCGCCTCGGCGAGTTCCGCCGCATCGATGCCGGCGGCCCGGTCCTCGGCTGTGAAGATCATCGCTCCGTCACGGCCCAGCGCGTCGGCGGCTGTCCAGCCCAGCACCTCGACGGCGCCCGCCGACCAGCTCGTGATGATCCCCTGCGGGTTCATGGTGAGGACCACGTGATCGCGCGCGCCCTCCATGACGAGGTGCAGGCGCTCCTCGCGCTCGCGCAGGGCCTCCTCCGCCGCCCGGCGCCCGCTGACGTCCCGGTAGAATACCGAGAGGCCGCTGCCGGAGGGATAGACCCTGACCTCGATCCAGATGTCCCGCTGCGTCGAGCTGTGGCGGTAGGTGAGTTCGGCCGAGGCCCGTTCCGCCATGGCGCGGCGGTAGAGCGGCCAGGTCGGCATCCGCTCGGCATCCGGCCACACGTCGAGGAGGTGACGGCCGAGGATCGCCTCCGAGGGGCGCCCGTCGAGGCGCAGGCCCTCCGCGTTGATGCGGCGGACCCGGAAATCGTGGTCGAGCAGGAGGAAGCCCTCGCCCATCCCGTCGAGGACGCCCCGCACCTCGGCCTCGCTCTGCCGCAGCCGGCTCTCGGCACCGATCCGGCCGGTGGTCTCGGTGCAGGCGCAGAAGAAGCCGGCGACGGTGCCGTCCTCCTCCCGCACAGGCGTGTAGGAGAAGGCGAAATGCGTCTCCTCGGGAAAGCCGTTGCGCTCCATGACGAAGGCGACGTCGTCCATCTGGATGGAGTGTCCCGCATAGGCATCGGCCACGATGGGGGCGAGGTCACTCCAGATGTCGGACCAGACCTCCGCGATGGGCCGCCCCATGGCGGCCGGATGCTTGGCGCCCATGAGCCGGGCATAGGCATCGTTGTAGAGGACGACCTGCCCCGGCCCCCATGTGACGAACATGGGCTGGCGCGCGGCGACCATCATCCCCGTCAGCGTGCGGAGGGACGCGGGCCAGGAGGCGAAGGGTCCGAGGGGAGTCGCGGACCAATCGATGGCCTCGATCAGCGCACCACACTCGCCCCCGTTCACGAGGACACTCACTGCCACTCTTTCTCCGTCGCGAGGGTCGATGCGGGATGGCGCGACGCGGGATCGGATCGCGCGCCCGCACAGGACCGACGTCCCTGCCAACGGCCAAGGTCGACCCGCCGTTCCCCGCAAGAGCCCGCCTCACCGGTGGGACGGGCCGGCATCGTCATCGCGGCCCGATGACACGAGCCGGTGCCCGATGTCAAAGTCGAGGCGTCCGCCGGTCAGTCTCTCCGTTCGACATGTCGTCTTGAAGGATCGCCCCCACGCTCCCGTTCCGATTCCGAGCGGTGGACATTCGACGCTTGGTACTCATCCCTGAACGTCCGAGAAGAGTGGGAAAGCGGTCGTCAGTCACTCGCGAGATAGGCCGACGCTTCTAGGTCAAAACCGAAGCGACCAATCGCTGCCACCACGTCGTTCGGCACGAGCAACGAAGCAGTCACGCGATCCTCCTGGACGAAGAAGGCAACGTCTAGGGACGGCCGCCCAACCTCTCCGCGCTCGACGTGCCCCAGCAATGCTGGACCGACCCGTTCAATGAGAGCGAGCACGTCTGACCATGCGCAGTCTTCGGACGTGCCGATCTGAGCGTAGTTGAAGCCGCTCACCTTGGATGCCTCGAACCGATCAAGGGGGCCTACTGTCGCCTCCATCGACGTTCGGGAGATAGTGACGGCTGGAACGCGCACCACGGCATTGACGGGAGGTTTCGACTGCTCGGCCATGCGAGCAGTTTCAGGCGAAGTGCCTACGTCCGCAATGGGTCGGTAGCGGCTGTTCATTACCCCTTGCCGCCCTCGCACAGCAGCGCTTCGAGTAGGGGGACGTCGCCCTCCACATCCTCGTTCCCGTGGAAGCGAGAGTATTCGATGTGCCCGTCCTCGAACACGTCGATTTCGATCCGCTCGCCCACCAGGGTCGCCGTGACCATGATGCTGTCGTCGCGATGACGGTCGAGACGATAGTGGACCTGATCCCGTTCGAGCAGGCGGATTACGCGGAAGAGTTCGTGAGTCATCACCATCAAGGGCGCTGAGAGTGGTGTGGGGTCAAGGTCTGAATTGCGTCGGGACCCGCCTGTCCGTTCTACGGCTGGGTTGGGTGAATTGCGGACGGGTCGTCAGCGATAAGGTCGTGAGATGTGGCCTCATGACAGGCGCCGACAAGCTTTCAAGCGCGCCACGAGGCAGACGCCGCACTCTTCGATCTCTTTGATCTCCTCCGAGGAGACCGGTCGTTTCCGCCCGGCGTTCTCAGAGGGAGCGCAGTCAAGATGAGCGACTATGGGCGCCCGCCATCCCAAGGGCTCCGAATGCGGGTCGATGCCATCCGATCTGCGGTACCGTTCACGCCGATTGTGACATCCGCGCCGTCATTCCGGGGCACCAAAGGCGAGCCCGGCCCCGGAGGGCCGCGCCAGAGGCGTGCAATCCAGATCCGCCGGGCGTGCCATCTCAAGCCGGCGTAGCGGCTCTGGATTCCGGGCTCCGCGATGCGGACCCGGAATGACGACGCGGCCGGTTCGGTGTCGTGCCAGATCCCATTCACCGGAGTTCGCAGCCCTGCCGCCATCCCGCCACGTGTGGACATCGTTGCGCGGCGGCTGCATCGCCCTCGTCCGCCCGTCATCCTGGGCTATGACACTCGTCCCCGCATCCCCCTGACTTCTTCGAGACGAGGCCACGACCCTTGCGCATCCTGGCGATCCGCGGCGAGAACCTCGCGAGCCTCGCGGCCCCCTTCTCCGTCGACCTGTCCGGCGGCCCCATCGGCGCCACCGGCATCTTCGCCATCACCGGCGAGACGGGGGCGGGCAAGTCCACCATCCTCGACGCCCTCTGCCTCGCCCTCTACGGGCGCTATCCGCGCGTGGCGACCGGCGGGCGCGAGCGGGCGCCCGATCCCGGCGGCGATCCCATCACCATCGGCGACGAGCGGGCGATCCTGAGGCGGGGGGCGACGGAGGGCTTCGCCGAGGTCGATTTCATCGGCCGGGACGGGCAGGGCTACTGCGCGCGGTGGTCGGTCTACCGGGCGCGGGGCAAGGCCAACGGCCGCCTCCAGAACAAGACCCGCTCCCTCACCCGGCTGGCGGACGGGGGCTCCGTCGGCGACAGCAAGGCCGGCCTCGTCGACGCGGCGATCTGCGAGCTCACCGACCTCACCTTCGACCAGTTCCGCCGCACCGTCCTGCTGGCGCAGGGGGAGTTCGACGCCTTCCTCCTCGCCGCCGAGGGCGAGCGCGCGGAACTCTTGGAGAAGATCACCGGCACGGCGATCTATTCCGAGATCTCGAAGCGGATCCATGCCGGGGCCGAGGCGCAGCGCGCCGCGGTGAAGGAACTGGAGACGCATCGCGACGCCGTCGGCCTCCTCGACGAGGTGGCGCGGGCGGAGAAACACGCCGAGCGGGCGCGGCTCCAGGCCGAGGTGACGGAGCTCTCCGGCCAACTGGCGGAGCTGAACGCGGCGCTGGCCCATGCGCGGCGCATCGCCGACACACGGGGCCTGGTCTCGGCGGCCGAGAGCCGCCTCACTGTCGCGCGGCAGGCCCTGGAGACCCATCGGCCCGACAGCCTGCGGCTGGCCGAACTCGACGCGGTGGAGCCCCTGCGCGAACCGGCGCGGAATGCGGCGCGGGCGGAGCGGGATCTGACCGCCGCCGAGGCGGCCCTGGTCCTGGCCCTCGCGGCGCGCGGAGAGGCCGAGGCGCGGGCCGGGGCCGCGCGGGAGGCCCATGACGCCGCAGCCACGGCGGACGAGGCGTCGGAGACCGGGTTCAAGGCGTTCGGGCCGGTCTGGACGCGGGCGGC
Organism: Methylobacterium sp. 88A; assembly: GCF_000376345.1. NCBI lineage: Bacteria > Pseudomonadati > Pseudomonadota > Alphaproteobacteria > Hyphomicrobiales > Methylobacteriaceae > Methylobacterium > Methylobacterium sp. 88A. The sequence continues at coordinate 4,722,675 of NZ_AQVT01000001.1, read as the reverse complement.
CGAGCTCGACACCCGGATCGCCGAGGCGGCCACCGAATCCGCCCACGCCACCGAGGCGGCGACCGTCGCCGGGGCGAAGGCGCTGGACGCGCGGACAGCCCTGGAGGCGCTCGATGCCGGCCTCGCGGCGGCGGAGGCCGCGCGCGCCGAGGTCGCCGCCCGGTTCGCGGCCGATACGGGCGGCGCCTTCCTCGCCGGCCGGGCGGAGGAGGCCGAACAGCTCTTCGCCAAGCGCGCGACCCTGAGCGCGGAACTGGCCGAGGCCAAGGCCACTCTCCGCACGGCCACGGACGAGGCCGCCCGCCGCTCGGCCGCGATCGCCACGGGGGACCGGGCGATCGCGCAGGCGAAGGCCGAGCGGATGCAGGCGGCCGAGCACCGGGCCGGCCTCGCCGCCGCCCTGGACCGGATCGGCGAGGGCGCGGCGCGGGCGCGCCTGGGCACCATCGACCGCCTCGCCGAGCACCTGCGCGAGGCCTTGCCCCTGGCGCGCGGCCACGCGGAGGCGTCCCTCGCCGTTGAGCGCGCCTCCACAGAGGCGGAGGCCGCCCGCCGCGCCGAGGAGGCCGCGCGGCTCTCCGGGGAAGAGGCCGCCGCCCGGCAGGCCCGCGCCATCGAGATGCGTAAGGCCGTCGCCCCCCTGGCGGAGCTCGCCGAGGAGGCGGTCTCGCAGCAGGCGGCGCATCTGCGCAGCCTGCTGGTGGAGGACCAGCCCTGCCCGGTCTGCGGCGCCACCGATCATCCGCATGCCCGAGACCAGGATGGGCTGGGGCGCGTGGCCGAAGCGCTGAAAGCCCAGCGGGCGGAGCAGGACGCGGCCATCGCCGCCGCGCGGGACGCCCTGGCGGAGGCCGCCTCGGCCGGCGCCACCGCCGACGCGCGGGCGCGCAACGCCGAACAGGTGACGGCGGCCGCGCAGGCTACGCAGGGTCGGGCGGCCTCCGCCTATGCCGATCTCCACCCGCACCTCCTCGCTACGCGTGGCGAAGCGGGGGTGGACGGGACCATCCCGGAACGGCTCGATGCCGAGGCGGCTCCCGCCCTCGCCGGCCTCGTCGAGGCCCTGAAGCGCGACCGCGCCCCGCTGCTCTCCGCCCTGGAGCGGGCCGGAACCCTGCGCACCGAGATCGACGCCCTCGCCGCCCGGATCGAGGCGGGAGCCGGTGAGATCGAGGCGGCGGAACACGCCCGCGCCGCCGAGCGCGAGGCCCTGCGTCTGGCCGAACTCACCGCCAATGGCGAGACGGTCCGCGTCTCGGGCCATACGGAGCGGGTCGTCTCCCTCGGCCGCGAGATCGCGCCCTATCTGGCGGGTGCCGGCCTGTCGCTGGCCGATCTCGAGCGGGACGGGGCCGGTGCGGCCAAGCGCGTGGCCGAGGTCGCCGCCGCGCACCGTGCCCTCGACCGGAATCGCGAAAAGCTCGAGCGCGAGGCCCAGTCCCTCGCCTCCCGGCGCGCCGGCGCGGCCGAGGCCCTGGGCTTCACCCGCGCCGCCGCCGACGCGGCCGGACGCCAGGCGCTGGCCCGCTCCGACAAGCTCGCCGGCCTGCGGGCGGAGCGGGCGCCCCTCCTCGGCGGCGAGGAGACCCGCCTGCACCGGACACGGATCAACGACGCGCGCAAGCGCGCCCGCGACGCCCTGAAACAGGCGGAAGAGGCCCGCGCCGCCGCCCAGGCCGCCCTCGCCTCGGCGGTGACGGCGGCCGAGCACGGGGCCGCCGCCCGCGACGCGGCCCGGCGCCAGCGCGAGGAGGCCGATGCCGCATACCTCGCCGCCTGCGCCCCGCGCGGCGGCGAGGCGGTGCGGGAGGCCCTGGCCCTGCCCCCGGAGATCCGCGCCTCCCTGCGCCAGGCCGTCGATGCGCGGACGGCGGAAGCGCGCGAGGCGGAGACCGCCCTCGCCACGCGGCGCGCCGACCTCGCCCTCCTGCTCGATGCGCCGGAGATCGACGCTCCCGCCACGCAAGCGGCGGCCTCCGGCCTCGCCGAGACGATCACCGCCCATCAGCAGGGCCTCGGCGCCATCACGGCCGATCTCCAGCGGGACGACGCGGCGCGGGTGCGGGCGGCCGGATTGGAGGCGACCATCGCCGGGGCGCGGGCCGATTACGCCGTCTGGGAGGCGGTGAACGAGGCCGTGGGCTCGGCCAGCGGCGTCAAGTTCCGCCTCTTCGCCCAAGGGGTGACGCTGGAACATCTGGTCCGGCTCGCCAACGAGCACCTGCTGGCGCTCAGCCCGCGCTACCGGCTGGTGCGCGGCGACCCGGCCAACCTCTCCCTCCACGTGGTCGACCGCGACATGGGCGAGGAGGTGCGCGCCACCCGCAGCCTCTCGGGCGGCGAGCGCTTCCTCGTTTCCCTGGCGCTGGCCCTCGCTTTGTCGGGCCTGGAGGGCCGCGATTCCTTCGTCGACACGCTCTTCATCGACGAGGGCTTCGGCTCCCTCGACGCCGAAACCCTCGACCTCGCCGTGGACGCCCTGGAGACGCTCCAGGGCCGCGGCCGCAAGGTCGGCGTCATCACCCATGTGGCGGCGATGATCGAGCGCATCGCCGTGCAGGTCCGCGTGGAGAAGCGCGGCAACGGCCGCAGCGTGGTGAGTGTCGTGGAGGCGGGGGCGGGGTGAGGCGGTCTCGGAACCGGTCCGATCATACCCGGCCGGTACGAGCGCCGCCGTGATCGAGATGAGCCTGGTACCCATCCTCAACGTCGGAGAGCGAGACGACCGGTCGGCTTTCAGGCGGGGCGATGGTGAATGCGACCATCGGCAAGCATTCCTCGCTTTTCCCCGCAACCGATGCAGAATGGGAAAGCGCCGCTATTGCATCACCAATCCACCATCGACTGCGTACTGGCTACCAGTCACATAGGACGCATCGTCGGACAAAAGGAACAGGGCGACGGCTGCGGCCTCGTCGGGTGTGCCGGCACGTCCGAGGGGGACTTGCCCGATCACGAACTGCTCGAAACCTTGTTTCGCCTCATCCGGTAGGAAGTGGCGGAAATTGGTGTCGATAGGCCCTGGCACGACGACGTTGACGCGGATACCGCGCGGCGCAAGCGCGGTGGCCCATGATCGTGCCATCGCGACGAGAGCGCCTTTGGTCGCCGCGTAGAGGCCGGTCGCGGCGGCTCCCTCGTAGGTGGACGACGACGACGTGACGACGACCGACGCCCCCGCGTTCAAATGCGGAGAGAGAGCCGCGAGTTGGAGTACCGGCCCCCGGACATTCGCCGCCATCATGCGATCGAACGCATGGGCATCGACCTCCTCCGGAGCCCCGAGGGCAGCATGGCCGGCGTTCAGCCACAGACCATCCAGCCCGCCTGCGACCTGCGCGATCTCCGCCAACGCAACGGCCGCAGTGGCGATGGCAGCATCATTCGCGATCGCTTGCCCCTTGGCGCCAAGAAGACGGCGCGCCTCGCAGATCCGAGCCTCGTTCAACCCGGTGACGATGACCTCGCCACCCTCTGAGACGATGCGCCTGGCACCTGCCAGCCCCATGCCGCTCGTTCCGCCCGTTATCAGGACGCGCTTGTCGTTGAATCTCGCCATTGATAAAATAGAGCCTGCCTGAGTTGCTTGTCCAAGTCTTTGCCTCATCCTGAGGTGCCGCGTAGCGGCCTCGAAGGAGCCCTCCAGAGATCGCTTTGGTTTCTGGAGGGCTCCTTCGAGGCCCTTTGCTCAAGCAAAGGTCACCTCAGGATGAGGAGGTCTTATTTGGACGATCTGATTTGATAGGATCATACGTTGAGAAAATCAGATCAAGCAGGCTCAGAGCAGGCTAAATCACCGCTGACAGTCGCCGTGCGGTGACGCCCCTCTTCCGTGCCGGCCGCCCTGATCCTCGTCCCGAGGCAGGGCGGGCAGGAGCCTCAGACGAAGAAACCTGAATCGACCTGCGAGACTCGGATATGGTCGAGCTCGACCGTACCGCCGCCCGACAGGGTGAGCAGGGCATAACCATCCGAGGACTGGCCGAGGGAGTAGGTCTGGCCGGAGAGGTCGATCCGGTCTCCGCTCGAGGCGCTGAAATCGAACAGCCTGTCGTCGCCCGAATGGAGGCCGAACACGGCTCGGTCGGTGCCCGCGCCGAGGAACAACACATCGTCGCCGCGTCCCCCGGTCAGGACGTTGCTGCCCCGGCCGCCGATGAGAACGTCGTCGCCCCATCCGCCGCTGAGCGTGTCGTTGCCCGCACCGCCTTCGAGCCGGTCGTTGCCCTGGCCGCCGAGGAGCGTGTCCGCGCCGCCATTGCCGTAGAGCCGGTCGTTTGCGGCACCGCCGTTCAGCACGTTGCCGCCCGCATTGCCCCGCAGGGCATTCGTCAGATCGTTGCCGGTGGCCCTGGCGGCGTCGCCCATGAGGATCAGGTACTCGACATTCTCGCCGAGGGCGTAGGAGACGGTGCTGCGGACATAGTCGGTGCCCTGACCGGCCCTCTCCACCACCATGTCGCGCCCGTTATCGACGAGGTAGGTGTCGTTTCCGGCAAGGCCGAACATCTTGTCCGGGGAGAGACCGCCGTCGAGGCGGTTATCGGCCGTGTTGCCGACGATCCGGTCATGCCCCCGGCCGCCGATGGCGTTCTCGATCAGTGAGCGGAGATCGCCCTGGTGCAGGAGCGCGTTGGCGACGTTGCCGAGCGCGATCGCGTCGCCGCCGCTATAGGCCTGGTGGTTGACGAGTTGCGCCGTGGAGAAGGTCGAGAAGGCTCCCGGGCGCAGGTCAACGTCCAGGGCTGTCGCATAGTTGGAGAGATCGTAGGTGTCCCGGCCGTTGCCGTCCCAGACCGTCATCGAGATCGTGTTGGAGGTGGGAGCGCCCTGGCCGATGCCGTCGATGGACAGCTCGCCGGTCTTGGTGTCCCAGCGATAGGTCGTGTCGCCACTCTGGGTCTGGAAATTGGCGCCGTAGAGAAACTGCAGGGCCGCGATGTCGTCCTGCATGTAGGTCTGAGGCTGGTTGAACCCCTCGCCTTCGAACGAAACGCCGAGATTGGTCGGGTCGGACCGGTAGGTCATCAGCGACCAATCCTGCCCGTCCTTCTCCAGGGGAAGCGCCGCCGTGCCGTAGCGGGGCGGGCTGCCGGCGAGGCCGAGCTCGGCATTCAGAGGGGCGTCCGTATAATCCTGATGGCCATGCTTCAGGCCGAGCGCATGCCCGATCTCGTGCATGGTCGTCGCCTGCCCCCAGTTTCCGATCGCCGGAACGCTGTAGAACGGCTGGTCGGTATAGGTGCCGAACCAGACATCCCCGGCCTGGAGATTGCTCGACGGAAAATTGGCATGGGCCGATCCTTCGTCAATCCAGGAGGTCTGGCTGAAACGCAGCTCGGCATGAACCGTGGCGGTCTCGGTGATCTCCTGGAAGGTCAGGTTGGTATAGGAGGAGACGAGATCGAGGGTGTAGCGCGTCGCCTCCTGCTGCTGCGGATTGAAGGGCTGGTGATAGACGGGGTCGCCACTCTGGTGCGGATCACTCTCGTAGCCGGACCCTTCGTAGAAGCTCCCGCTCGCCGGAAAGCTGTAGGTCAGCGTGCCGATCGTCCATTTCGAGCCGATCAGAACACCATCGATATGATCGTCGCCGGCGAAATGATACGTCCCGTCGCGGTCCTTAGACTGAAGCAGCAGGGCCGTCTTTCCGTCGGTGCGGCTGGCTTGTGCTGAACTCGGTACGGCCATCGTCTCGCGCCTTCACAATCGAGCGTGATTGTCCGCGCCGTGATGGCCGGTCAGGGTGATGGCTCGCATCGACAGCGCTCAGGACGCAGGTCTTGAGGCTTCCCGGTTAAAACATGGCTTAGAAACCTGGCAGATCGCGAGCGCCCCAAGGTGCCGATCCCCGGCGTGAGGCCGAGTATCGGAGCTTCTACCAAGTTTGGGTGAATCCGACCCATATGTCGGGTTCACTGAAGTCCGGCGGACAGCTGCCGCTACGCGGTCACGCGGGAAGGCTGCTCAAGCCCGAGCGGATCATCCAGCCAGACCACCTCATCCTGAGGCGCCCTTTGCTGGAGCAAAGGGCCTCGAAGGAGCCCTCCAGTTCGCTCGGTTAGTTCTGGAGGCCTCCTTCGAGGCCGCTCCGCGGCACCTCAGGATGAGGTAAGGCGTTGGACAATCAACTCAAACAGGCTTTGAGCAAGCATGGAACGGCCCGTCCCCCGGTCAGCCGGCGGGCGGAGTGAGGATCAGCTTGCCGACGAAGGGGGCGTCGGCATTGCGGGTGCTGGTGCAGCCATAGGCCGTCTCGCCCGCCTTCATCGTCCGCAGCCGCAGGACGCCCTTGCCGTTCTGCTTCACGGTGTAGCCCTTCTCGCTCATGACATGGACGAGGTCGCCATCCGCGTGCAGCACCTTGGCGTTCTCGAACTGGCCCTCGGCGGTGATCGTCACCGGGGCGTTCGCCGTGCTCACGATATGGAGCTCCACATTCGTATCGGCGGGCAATCTCAGCTCGGCCGGTGCGCAGACGGGCTTTCCGTTTTCGAGTGTCACGGTCAGCTCGACCGGCGGCATCGCATCGCTCGCCGGCGGCGCCAGAGGCTTGCTTTGAGAATAAGCAGGGCCTGCGATGAGTGCAGCCACCATGACGGCAAGGCTTCGACGAATCGTCATCATCGTTGTCGGCTCCGATTGCTTCGCATCCCGGCGGTGCGCGGTGTCGCTCTGACAAGAACGACCACCCGTCCCTGTTCCGGGCTGCGACGAAGCGAGCCCCCTCCCCGGCGCTCCCACCAGGCCTCGGCCCGATGAGCGCATGTCAGCCGGCGGCGAGGGGCGAGCGATCGAAACCGTCGAGGAGATCCTGCGGGTCGCGGTAGAGGGCGATGCAGCCGGCCCTCGAAAGGTCCGCCGCCGGGACGCCGCCGCACAGGACGCCGATGGTCGACAGGCCTGCCTTGGTTGCGGCCTCCGCATCGTAGGGGGTATCGCCGACCACGAGGATGGAGCTTGCCTTCAGGGGCGCGAGTTTCTTCAAAGCCGCCTCGAAGATGTCGGGATGGGGTTTGGAGCGTTCCGCGTCGTCCGAGGTGGTCACCACGTCGACGAGATCGGCGATGCCCAGGATCTCCTGGTAATGCTCGACTTCGTCCTTCTTGCCCGACGACCCCAGGGCGATCCGCATGTCCGCCGCCCCGATCCGCTCGAACAGGGCGCGCACCCCGGGGAACGGCCGCACCCGGTCGAGGTAGTCGCGCTTGAACAGGTCGGAGCGGTAGGCCTCGATGGTCTTGCCCTCGCGCTCCACGCGCTCCGGCGGCAGGAACACCGGCATGAGTTCATCGCCGCCCTTGCCGATCTGGCGCCGGACTGCGACGAAATCGGCCTCCACCCCGAAATGGGCGAAGGCCTCGACCCAGGCCTTGGCATGGAGATCCACGCTGTCGAGCAGCGTGCCGTCGATGTCGAAGATCACTGCGCGCATGTGAGGCCCTCCCGCGCCGACAACCATCTTGGTGAATGCGCCGTTCCGCGGTGCGGATGCCACGGACCGAGGGATGGCGGTCGAAGAGGGGGTCGCGTGGCGGTCGAAACGGGGGGTGCGTGGCGGTACCGGGCGGATCGCCGTTGCTGTCCGGACCCCGCTCAGGGTGTGGCGGCGTGCCGCCTCGAGACGCCAATAAGCATTATCGTGCTATATTTTTTCTCTCTCAGGCCAGGTGTATGGCATTTTTTTGCTTTATCTCACGGAGCGCCGTTTGCCCGATGATGAGCCACCGCTGTCTCGACCCCCATGATTCCTACGCACAGGCGGAGGTGTTGGTCACCTTCGAGGGGGTATTCCCAGACGTCCATCTCCTCTCGGCCATCGACGGCGAAGGTGACGACATCCTTCCGGACCTGATCGACGAGCAGAGGCGCGACCTGATCCAGGAAATCGCCGAGTTCCACTACGGAGCGCGGTCGGCAGCGTGACCAACGATCGCCGCAAGACCTTCGACGACGCTGCCTTGCCCTTGGCGCCGTCCACACGTTCTTTCGCGCATCGCCTCCAGAGCGCCACCACCTCCTGCGGCGCTCTGGGGGCGGGCTTCACCCAGCCGGCGCCGGGCGCAAAAACCTGTTATATTTCAAAGCCTTGAGCGAGTTCGAGCGTCGGCTCGCCGATGCGGACCGGCTCAGCTCTTCGTCCCCTGGAAGGGACGAAACAACCAGGCGAGGCGCTTGGCATCGGCCTCTTCGCCCTCGACAGGCTCGGTCGGCGCCTCTTCGGCCCCGGCGCCGGCCGGCTTCCCGGCATCCTCGTCTTCCAGCGTCTCGACCATCTGTTCGAGCAGCGGCGGCAGCCTGACCTCGTATTTTTCGAGAATGATGGCCGCGTCCAGCAAGGCGTGAATGTGAGCTTTTGGAATGGGTTGGCTGGCGATCTGCGCGCTGAGGACGCGGTCCGCCAGAAGGCTCGCGAGGCGTGACACCTCGGACAGCCGCCCGGCGGGGTCCGCGGCGGCGGAGGACGGCTCCGGGCTCTCGGTCATGACAAATGTTCCTCCCCCACCAAGTGCTTACCCCATTAACCGCCATCCCCCTACATGCGCCAGACGCATCGTTGTCCCGGCGGACGAACCACCGTGCCGGCGGCCTCGAAGCTCCATTATTTTGGGCATCGGCCTGCGCGGCCGGGGCCGCGGCCCGAACCGCGCCACCCTCGATTCTCAGGCCGCGCGCTGCGCCGTGGCAGGCCGTATCTCGTGGGTTATCGTCCCAGCCGTCTTTGCAACGGCGGCACCGGCCGAAGGCCGAAAACCGACGCTGTTCCAGCGACTTGAGTGGGAGGAAGCGGTGACGTGCCAATGCGCGCCTCCGTAAGCGAGACGCCCGGAGCGGTCACCGCTCCGCTCACTCGGGGCCGATGTGGGACCGATGCTTCAGCAGCCCCTCGAATGGTTTAGCGGGGCCCAAGGTCGTCGAGAACCGCGAGGAACGGCTCAAAGCCAACCCATCAAGCTGCCGGCCTTGGCACAGGCCACAGAGCAGCCGTCGCCGATCTGGCTGAAACTGACAAGCTCTCTGGAGTTTTCAGGGGACTCACGACGCTCATCGTCGGTTCAACCCTGGTGAATTTAACCGGACTGGAAATCCAGCTGAGTGATGGCGCGCCCGAAAGGATTCGAACCTCTGACCCCCAGATTCGTAGTCTGGTGCTCTATCCAGCTGAGCTACGGGCGCCGACCTGACCGGGGAGAGTTGTGCGCTCCGCCGTCGGTGGGGGTGTCTAGAATCTCCTTTTCAGCTTGGCAACCCCTTCTCGACCGATCGGCGTGCCTTTCTGCGATCCGCGTGATCGTGGGTGGTCGCGGGACGCCGTGTCGGTCATGCTCGTCGCGCCTCACATCGCAGGATACGCCCGACCCGTCATGACCACGCGCACCCCTACCCTCTCCGGTGACGTCCTCGCCGCCATCGGCGGAACGCCGCTGATCCACTTGCGCCGTGCCTCGGACATCACCGGCTGCACCATTCTCGGCAAAGCCGAGTTTCTCAATCCCGGCTTGTCGGTGAAGGACCGGGCGGCCCTGTCCATCGTCACGGATGCGGAGCGACGCCGGTCGATCCGGCCGGGCGGCACCATCGTCGAGGGGACGGCGGGCAATACCGGCATCGGGCTCGCCCTCGTCGCGTCGGTCCGCGGCTACCGCACGGTCATCGTCATCCCGGAGACGCAGTCCGCCGAGAAGAAGGAGACGCTGCGCCTTGCCGGCGCCCGCCTCGTCGAGGTGCCGGCCGTGCCGTTCTCCAACCCGGACAATTACGTCCACGTGGCGCGGCGGCTCGCCGAGCGCCTCGCTGCCACCGAACCGGCCGGCGCCTTCTTCGCCAACCAGTTCGACAACGTCGCCAACCGCCAGGCGCATGTGAACACGACCGGCCCCGAGCTCTTCGCCGCGACGGAGGGGCGGATCGACGGCTTCGTCTGCGCGGCCGGGACGGGGGGCACCCTCGCCGGCACCGCCCAGGCCTTGCGGGCGCTCAAGCCCGGAATCACCGTCGCGCTCGCCGACCCCGAGGGATCCGCGCTGCATGCCTATTACACCACCGGCACGCTGAAGGCCGAAGGCTCCTCGATCACCGAAGGGATCGGCCAGGGCCGGGTGACCGCCAATCTCGAAGGGTTCCGGCCGGACCATTCCTTCCGCATCCCCGACACGGAGGCCCTGGACATCGTGTTCGGGCTGATGCGCGAGGAGGGGCTCAGCCTGGGTGGCTCATCGGGAATCAACGTCGCCGGCGCGATCCGGCTGGCGCGGGTTCTCGGCCCCGGCCACACCATCGCGACCATTCTTTGCGACGGGGCGGCGCGCTACGCGTCGAAGCTGTTCAACCCGGCCTTCCTCACGGAGCGCGGGTTGCCCGTGCCGGCCTGGCTCACGGAAACGGCGGGCGAACTGCCGGACTGGCGAGCCTGACATCGACTTTCCTGCAACACCGTCATCAATCTGCATCATTGAAGCGCCCAAGCGTTGAACGGAATCGGCGGACGGGCGTTTCACCGGTCAAGCTCAAGCAATGTTGGTTGGGCGTGACCGGAGTTTCTTCCCCATGACCCTGACCACCATCCTGCTCATCATCCTGATCCTCGCCGTCCTCGGCGGCGGCAACTTCCTCGGTGGCGGTGCTTATCGCGGACAGAGCTTCGGTCTGGGCGGTATCCTCATCATCATCCTGATCGTGCTTCTGGTCACGGGACGCCTCTGATCGCACGTCCGAACCGGCGGGGTGTTCCGGCGCCCCGCCGTTCATGCATCTGGGACGTCGCGGTCCCGGGAGGACCAAGTGTATTCCCTACGGACAGGTGAGGCCGACCACCGAACCGGCCGCCCCGGAGGCGACCGCGCCTAACGTCGCGCCCGACTTGTCCATGGCCGCCTCCGGAGAGATGCCGTTCTCGGTCAGGAACGCCAGTGCCACACGGCCGTCGACCAGAGGGTAGCTCATCGGCGGCGCCACACCGGCCACGAGCCGGGGCGACGACGGATAGCGGGCCACGAGGCCGGCCAGGGCGCCGTTTCGGTCCAGCACGACGGCTCCCGACGATCCGGGCTGGAGCGGCGCCGATAGCCTATCCCCGCCGGATTGGCCCGACGAGACGGCGATGCCCCCTCCCCCATCGCCCCCCAGAACCACGAGCGCCTCACCTGGCGCCAATGCACTTCCTCGTAAAGCCAGGGCGGCGACACGGCCCTTCGCGCCGGCCGCTTCCAGAAGCGCCAGACCACGCCCTGCATCCACCTTGACGATCCGCGCGGCCAAACCGGCGATCCGCGGCGCCGTGCAGGCCTCCAGGGCCGAGGAGCTCGTCAGGACGCGTCCCGGGGCGACGATGAGGCCGATTCCCACATTCGTCGCGGCTCGGGTCAGTGGCGGCAGGGCTCTCACGGCCGGGCCCGGCAAGGGCCTGCCGGGCGTCGCACCGGGTCTGGCCGCCACCTCGGCAGGGGCGGCATCGGCCGTCTCCGGGAACGGCACGAAGCTGTTGGCGATGGCGATGACCAGGCGGTCCACATCCGGCCCGAGGGCCTTGTCGTAGCCGATGGTGAAGCCGCGAACTCCCCCCGGGGCGGCGGCATAGCGGATGTAGGATTTGCCCGTCGCCGTCTCGCCGGTGACCACGAGGAAATCCGGCCGCTTGATCTTGTAGGTGACCTTGCGGTCGGCGCCCGGCGCGGTGATGCGGGCGAACAGGGCATCGAGAGTAGTCTCTTCCGGGGCGAAGGACTTGGTGTCGAGGGTGACGCGGCCATCCCCGCTCTGCCAGCGGGTTCCGCCGGCCTGAGGGCTGCGCTTGGCGAGCGGCCGCTCGGGCACGCCGATGACGATGCCGCTCGCAGGATCGGGCTTTACGCTGAACCGCGCCGCCTTCCGGGCCGTGTCGCCGGCCGCGAGGATCGCCGCCCGCATCCTCGCGTCGGGGAAGCCGGGTGCGGAGTTTCCGGCACGCTTCTGGTAGGAGAGCAGGGCGTCGTAGGTGCGGCGCCCGAACGTGCCGGTGATGACGCTGTTGTAGTCGCCGGTCCAGACCAGGGCGTCCTGCAGGCCCTTCCTCTCCGCCTCCGGCAGGGGCTCGAAGGCCGCCTTCGCCGCCTCGAAGGCGGGATCGGCCGCCGGTGCCGCACGGGCAGGCGCTTGAGCGGGGCGGCCAGGCGCCTGGGTGGGCTCTTGCGCCTGAACCGGCAGGACGAGGAGGGCCAGAGCCGCCGCAGCCCCTGCGAATCGCGCACGCTGCATCATGGTTCACGCTCCCCGATGGCCTTTTGGCGATGCCGTTCGCGAAGGTGTGGCAGAGGGATCGCCGGATTTCCAGCGGATCGTCAGGGCGAACGCGTCGTTGCGGCGGCCGCCCGAGGTGCTAGGGTCCGGCGCGGCACCGAGGGAGGATCGGATGCCGCCAAGGACGAGGTGGGCAATGTCGGGATCAACCGGGCTCGGGCGCGCGACCGCCCGTCTTGCCAAAAGTTTTCTTGCCAGAAATTTTCTTGCCCGAGGCGTTCTTGCCGGCTCCTTGGCCCTCGGCGGCATGGGCGACGCACCGGCTTTCGCCCAGGCGCCCGATCGTCCGGTGGCGCGGATCGCTACCCCGAAACCAGCGCCATCCCCCAAGGCTTTCGTGCGTGACGCGCTGGCCAGTGACGCGGTCCGTCTCGAAGCGACGGTGAGGGCGGATTCCGCCACGTCGGGCCTGACCAGACCGGCAGCCAAGCTGCGCGCCGAGGGCGAGGCCCTGGTGCAGGCGGAGAAGCCGGCCGATGCCCTCAAGCCCCTCGCCGGGGCCATTGCCGCCGATGCGGGCGACCCGCTGAACTGGCTCGCCTATGCCCGCGCCGCGAGCACGGTGGGCAATGATAACGAAACCGGGGACTACTCCTTCCGCCAGCGCCTGCGCGGCCAGGCACGGGCCGCCGCCTATCAGGCTTACCTGAAGGCGCGCGGCGCCGCCGCCGAGGCCGAGGCCCTGGCGGTGCTGGGCGAGGTCTATGCCGATCAATCCGAATGGCGGCCCTCGCTCGAGGCCTACCGCGCCAGCCTCGCGCTCGCCGACGACGCCACGGTGCGCGAGACCTATGAGGGCCTGCGCGCCGAGCACGGCTTCCGCATCCTCGACTATAAAGTCGATTCCGACGCCGCCGCCCCGCGCGTCTGCTTCCAGTTCTCCGAGAGCCTGGCCCCGAAGACCGATTTCACGCCCTACGTCGCCGTCTCGGGTGCCGCCAATGCCGCCGTCACCGGCAGCGGCCAGCAGATCTGCGTCGACGGGCTGAAGCACGGCGAGCGCTACGCCTTCGTGCTGCGCTCGGGCATCCCGTCCTCCGTGGGCGAGGCCCTGCTGAAATCGGCCGATTACGAAGTCTATGTGCGGGACCGCTCGCCCCAGGTGCGTTTCACCGGGCGCAACTACGTCCTGCCGCGCACCGGACAGGCCGGCGTGCCGCTGGTCTCGGTCAACGCGCCGAAGATCGACGTGGAGGTGCTGCGCGTCGGCGACCGTGGCCTGCTGCCGTCCCTGCGCTCTGAGGAGTTCCTCGGCCAGCTCAGCGGCATGACCGCGAAGACCATCGCCGACCAGAAGGGCACCCGCGTCTGGAAGGGCACCCTCGACACGGCCAAGGCCGAGCTGAACCACGAGGCGGTCACGGCCTTCCCGGTGCTGCAGGCGGTCGGCAAGCTGGAGCCCGGCATCTACATCATGCTGGCCCAGGCCAGCGGCGTCGCCACGAATGTCGATGAGGACGGCGGCTACGAGGCCCAGGCGACGCAATGGTTCGTCGTCTCCGATCTCGGCCTCACCGCCTTCAAGGGCCGCGACGGCATCCACGTCTTCGCCCGCTCGCTCGCCAGCGCGAAGACGGTGCCCGGCGCCGAGATCCGCCTCGTGGCCCGCAACAACGAGGTGCTGGCCACGAAGAAGACCGACGGCCAGGGCCACGCCGCCTTCGATCCGGGCCTCGCACGGGGCGAAGGCGGAATCGCGCCCGGCCTCGTCGTCGCCCAGCTCGGCGACGATTACGGCTTCCTCGACTTCTCCCAGAGCGCTTTCGACCTCACCGACCGGGGCGTGAAGGGCCGGCCGCAGCCGGGCGCGGTGGAGGCCTATGTCTTCCCCGAGCGCGGGGTCTACCGCTCCGGCGAGACCGTTCAGGTCACGGCCCTGTTGCGCGACGCCGCCGGCATCGCCGTGCCGAACCTTCCCCTCACCCTGGTGGTGAAGCGTCCGGACGGGGTCGAGTATCGCCGCGTCCAGGTCGCCGATGCCGGCCTCGGCGGCCGCGCCCTGCCCCTCGCCCTGATGCCGGGCGCGATGCACGGTACATGGCGGATCGCCGCCTATACCGATGCGAAGGCACCGCCCGTAGGCGAGGCCACGTTCCTCGTCGAGGATTACGTGCCCGAGCGCCTGGAGGTCACTCTCACCCCGAAGAGCCCGACCCTGACGAAGGGCGAGCCCGCGACCATCGACGTCGCCGCGCGCTATCTCTACGGCGCGCCGGGCTCGGGCCTCGACGTGTCGGGCACGGTCCTGGTCCAGGCCGCCGCGACGAGCGGGATCAAGGGGCTCGACGGCTTCTCCATCGGCCTCGACGACGAGAAGGTGGAGGCGACCTCGGCCGAGATCGAGGCCAAGGCCACCACGGACGCCAAGGGATCGGCGACCGTGACGGTGCCGGTCCAGGCGCTCAGCGCCCCGCGCCCCACCGAGGCGAAGATCACGCTGCAGGTCGGCGAGCCGGGTGGGCGGGCGCTGAGCCGAAGCGTCACCCTGCCGATCCTGCCCTCCGGCCCCGTCCTCGCCATCCGCAAGAATTTTTCGGGCGACCTCACGGAAGCCAGTGTCGCCACGTTCGACGTGGTCATGGCGAGCCCCGACGGACGGAAAATCCCGCAGAACGGCGTCATCTGGACCCTGTCCAAGGTCGACCGGAACTACCAATGGTACCGCGAAGGCGGGCGCTGGTCGTTCGAGCCGGTGACCTCGACGCGGCGCATCGCCGACGGACGGCTCGATCTCGCCGCCGACGCGCCGGGCCGGGTCAGTTCCACCGTCGGCTTCGGCACCTACCGCCTCGAAGCCCTGGTCGCCGGCCGGCCCGAGGCCACCGTCAGCGTCACCTTCACCGTGGGCTGGGGCGGCTCCGAGACCGCGGACGTGCCCGATCTCCTCGATCTCAAGCTCGACAAGCCGAGCTATGCCGCCGGCGAGACCCTGCGGGCGCGCCTCCAGCCACGCTTCAAGGGCACGGCCACCCTCGCCGTGGTGAGCGACAAGGTCCACGACATCCTCGACGTCACGGTGTCGGAGGCCGGCACCAACGTGGACATTCCCGTGAAGGCGGAATGGGGGTCGGGCGCCTATCTCGTGGCCACCGCCTACCGGCCCCTCGACCAGGCGGCCAAGCGCCTGCCGGGCCGGGCGCTCGGCCTTGCCTGGTTCTCGGTGGATACCGACAGGCGCAGCCTCGCCGTGACCGTCGGAGCGCCCGCGACCACGCGGCCCCGCGAGACCCTGACCCTGCCTATCCAGCTCGCCGGCCTGTCCTCCGGCGAGGAGGCGCGGGTGAGCGTGGCCCTGGTCGATGTCGGCATCCTCAACCTCACCCGCTACGAATCGCCCAATCCCTTCGGCTATTTCTTCGGCCAGAAGGCCTTGGGACCGGAGATCCGCGACATCTACGGATACCTGATCGACGGCATGCAGGGCACGCTCGGCGCGATCCGCTCGGGCGGTGACGGCGGTGCGGCGGAACTCTCCGATTCGCCCCCGACCCAGGCGCCGCTGGCGCTCTATTCCGGCGTGGTCCGCGTCGGCCCCGATGGGCGCGCCAGCGTCGATTTCCCCCTGCCCGCCTTCAACGGCACCGGCCGGGTGATGGTGACCGCCTGGAGCAAGGCGAAGGTCGGCTCGGCCCAGGCCGACGTGATCATCCGCGATCCCGTCGTGCTCACCGGCACCCTGCCGCGCTTCCTCAATGTCGGCGACCGCTCGCGCTTCTTCATCGCCATCGACAATGTCGAGGGGCAGGCCGGCGACTACACCGTGGATCTCGACCTCTCCGGCCCGGTCCTGGTCTCGGCCGGCGCGGTTCACAGCACCATGAAACTGGAACGCGGGGCGAAGACCTCGCTCGTCATCCCGATCACCGCCGCCGGCCCCGGCCTGTCGCGGCTCGACGTGAACCTGTCCGGCCCCGGCATCGCCGGCACCGTGGGCCAGAGCTTCTCGCTCAACATCGGCCCCGGCACCGGCGCCCTGGTCCGTCGCTCGGTGAGTTCCCTCGAACCCGGCGCCAGCCTGCAGGTAACGGGCGACCTCCTGGCCGACATCCTCCCCGGCACCGGGTCGGTCTCGGTGACGGCCTCCTCGCTCGCCGCCCTCGACGTGCCCGCCCTGCTCCAGGCGCTGGACCGCTATCCCTATGGCTGCTCGGAACAGACCGTGAGCCGGGCGATGCCGCTCCTCTACGTCAACAAGCTCGCCTCCCTCGACAGGCTCGGCATCGACGACAAAGTGGACGAACGGGTGCGCGAGGCCATCGACCGCGTGCTCTCGCGCCAGGACGCCTCGGGCGATTTCGGCCTGTGGAGCGTCGGCGGGTTGAGCGACGTCTGGCTCAACGCCTACGTCACCGACTTCCTGACCCGCGCCCGCGAACGCGGATTCGCCGTGCCGCAGACCGCCTTCTCCAATGCCCTGGACCGCCTGCGCAACACGGTCGCCAACACCACGGAGGTGCGCGACGGCGGCATGGACATCGCCTACGCGGCCTACGTGCTGGCCCGGAACGGGCGGCCGGTGATGGGCGACCTGCGCTACCTCGCCGACACCAAGCTCGGTGAGTTCGCGACCCCCCTCGGACGCGGCCAGATCGCGGCGGCTCTCGCCCTCCTCGGGGACCGGGGCCGCGCGGCCAAGGCGTTCGAGTCGGCGGTGACCGCGCTCGGATCCGCGCGCGACACCTCGACCTACCGCGCCGATTACGGCTCGCGCCTGCGCGACGGGGCCGGCCTTCTCGCCCTCGCCGCCGAGACGGGCCTCGCCCGCGACACGATCCGGCCGTTGGGTCAGGTCATCACCCAGGAGCGGGCCAGCGGACGCCTCACCAGCACCCAGGAGAATGCCTGGATGGTGCTAGCCGCCGAGGGGCTCGCCAAGGAGGCGGAAGCGTTGAGCTTCAGCGTCGACGGCACCCGGCAATCGGGCCCGGTCTCGCGGCTCTACCGCGCCCCCGCCCTCGACGCGAGGCCCGTCACCATCACCAATGACGGGACGGGCGCCGCCCAGACCGTGGTGAGCGTGTCTGGCAATCCCATCGCCCCGGAGCCGGCGGAATCACGGGGTTACTCCATCGAGCGGACCTATCACCGCCTCGACGGCACGGTGGTGGATCTCGCTCAGGGGGTTCGCCAGAACGACCGCCTCGTGGTGGTGCTCAAGGTGACCGAGGCGAAGGCCAGCGCCGGGCGCCTCCTGCTGGTGGACCGCCTGCCCGCCGGCCTCGAGATCGACAATCCGAAGCTCCTCGATTCCGATGCCCTGGCGGGGCTCGCCTTCGCCAAGTCGGACGTGCAGCCGGTGAGCACCGAGTTCCGCGACGACCGTTTCGTGGCGGCCTACGAGCGCACCCCTGGTCAATCCGCCTTCTTCACGGTGGCCTATACCGTGCGGGCGGTCTCGCCCGGCACCTACGTCCATCCCGGGGCCACCATCGAGGACATGTACCGCCCCGAACGCTTCGGCCGCACCGCCTTCGGTTCGGTCGAGGTGAGCGCGAAGTAGGGCCATGGCTCGTGCGCGGAGGCGCTTCCCCTCCCCCTTGTGGGGAGGGGTCAGGGGTGGGGGTGGTGCCGGATGCGGCGCGGCCTCTACGCACCCCCCCCCACCTCCAACTCCTCCCCACAAGGGGGAGGAGAGCCTCGCGCTCCGTCCGATCTACGTGGTCATCGCCCTCCTCCTCCTCCCCGCCCTCGCCCTCTGGCGCTTCGTCGCGACCCTCCCGCCCCTCGACCTGACCCAGGCGAGCCTCCGCTCCACCGTCATCCTCGATCGGGACCGCCATCTCCTGCGCCCCTTCGCCACCGCCGATGGGCGCTGGCGGCTGCCGGTGACGGGGGCGGATGTCGATCCGCGCATGCTCGCCATGCTGAAGGCCTACGAGGACCGGCGCTTTGCCGACCATCCCGGCATCGACCCCGCCGCGACCCTGCGTGCCGCGTGGCAATGGCTCCGGCACGGCAGAATCGTCTCCGGGGGCTCCACCCTGTCGATGCAGGTGGCTCGCCTCGTGGAGCCGCGGCCCGAACGCTCGCTCAGCGCCAAGCTCCGGCAGATGGTGCGGGCGGTCCAGCTGGAACGCCGGTTGGGGAAGGACGGCGTTCTCGACCTCTACCTCGCGCTCGCGCCCTATGGCGGCCCGGTGGAGGGCTTGCGGGCGGCGAGCTTCGCCTATTTCGGGCGCGAGCCCGCCCGGCTCTCCTTCGCCGAATCCGCCCTCCTCGTCGGCCTGCCCCAGGCGCCCGAGGTGCGCCGGCCGGATCGTTACCCCGCCCGCGCGCGTCAGGCGCGCGACAGGGTCCTCGACATCGCCGCCGCGCGCGGAGTCATCACGTCCGCCGAGGCGAAAGCCGCCAAGGCCGAACCGGTGCCGGACCAGCGAAAGCCCTTCCCGATGCTGGCGGCCCATGCGGCGGAAGCGGCTCTGGCGGCCGATCCCGACGCGCGGGTCCAGCGCCTCTCTCTCGACGGGCGATTGCAGGCGAGCCTCGAACGGCTGGCCGCCGAGCGCGCCGCCGCCATGGGGCCGGGCATCTCGGCGGCGATCCTCGCCATCGACAACCGCACCGGCGCGGTGATCGCGCAGGTGGGGAGCGCCGGCTATCTCGATGCCAGCCGCTCCGGCGCCATCGACATGACGGGGGCGATCCGTTCGCCCGGCTCGGCCCTGAAGCCGTTCATCTACGCGCTGGCCTTCGAGAACGGCATCGCCCATCCCGAGACCCTCCTCGACGACCGCCCGGTGCGCTTCGCGGGCTCCTACGCGCCGGAGAATTTCGATCTCAGCTACCAGGGCACCGTCACGGCGCGGCGCGCGCTCCAGCTTTCTCTGAACGTGCCGGCGGTGGACCTGCTGGAGGCGGTGGGCGCCGCCCGCTTCATCGCCCGCCTGCGCGGCGCGGGCGCGCGGATCGACCTGCCGCGCGACACGGCACCCGGCCTGCCGGTGGCTCTGGGCGGCCTCGGCATCACCCTCACCGATCTCGCGCGGCTGTTCTCCGGCCTCGCCCGGGGTGGTTCGGTGCCCGACCTGATCCGCCGCCTCGACGGGCCGGCCGCATCGCCCCCGCCGGAGCTGCGCGTCACCGAGCCGGTGTCGGCCTGGTACGTCGCCGATACCCTGCGCGGGGCGCCCCCGCCGGAGAATGCGCTGCCGAACCGGATCGCGTTCAAGACCGGCACGTCCTACGGTTATCGCGATGCCCTGGCGGTAGGGTTCGACCGGCGCGTCACCATCGCGGTCTGGGTCGGGCGGCCGGACGGCAACGCCGTGCCGGGTCTCGTCGGCCGCGTGGTCGCGGCGCCGATCCTGTTCGACGCGTTCTCGCGCTTCGGCGGCGAGCCCGATTCCGTGCCGATGCCCCGCGACGCCCTGGTGACCACCACCGCCGGCCTGCCGCCGCCCCTGCGCCACATCCGCAAGGACGTGCCCAAGACCCTCTCGGCGGCTCTGGGCTCGGCCCTCAAGATCGCCTACCCGCCGGACGGCGCCCGGATCGATCTCGGCCTCGCCGAGCCCGGCCCCGCGCCGAGCCTCGCCCTCAAGGCGCTGGGCGGGGTGCCGCCCCTCACCTGGATGGTCAACAGCCTGCCGGTGGCCGAGAGCGCCCGGCGCCAGTCGGAATGGGCACCGGACGGCGCGGGCTTCGCCAGGATCTCGGTGATGGACGCGTCGGGGGCCAGCGACAGCGTGGTGGTCAGGCTGGAGTGAGGGGCCGGCCCCTTTTCCCTACGCGGGTAGGACGACCACCTTCGTCTTCACTGGCGTCCGCGAATACAGGTGGATCATGTCCTGGCTGAGCAGGCCGACACAGCCGCTCGTAATGCCCGAGCCGATCGAGTCGGGCTCGCTCGAGGCGTAGATCGTGTAGAGCGTGTAGGCGCCGTTCTGGTAGAGGTGGAGCGTGCGGGCGCCGAGAGGGTTGTCGAGGCCGCCCGGCATGCCGCGGGCGTATTTGGCCACCTCGGGCTGGCGCTGGATCATCTCCTTGGGTGGCGTCCAAGTCGCCCATTCGGACTTGCGGCCGACATAGGCGTCACCGCTCCACAGGAACCCGGCACGGCCGACATTGGCGCCGTAGCGGGTGGCGGCCCCATCCTCCTCGATGCGGTAGACATAGAAGTTGCCGGGATCGACGATGATCGTGCCGGGCGCTTCCCTGGTCTCGTAGCGCACCGTGCGGCGATAGTATTTCGGGTCGACCTTCCTGATGTCGGTGGCCGGGATCGGGAATTTCTCGTCCGGCATCGGACCGTAGATCTTCGCCGCCTCGGCGAGGATCAGTCCGTCGGTCGTCGCGCAACCGGCGAGCCCCAGCGCGCCGAACCCGGCGGCCGAGCCGGCCAGGAACGAACGGCGGCTGAGACGCCCCGTCCTGCCACCGAGCCGGGCACTCTCGTCCATCCCGCAGGCAGCGGCCTTCCCAGCGTCCATCGTCATGATTCCGGACTTTCCTGTCCTGTGGCCCGACGGCACAACGCTCCGGCGAACGAGCTGCCTGCCAAGCTGAGTTAACCGACCCCCGACTTGACTGGCAAGCTCGGCACTTCCTCTCTATCCATCCTCTCGAAGCAAGGGGTGGCTCCTGCAACGGCGGCGATCCTCGCGTGCGGCGCGTCACGCCGAAGGCGCGCGAATTCGTATGTCCTCCGGCTCGGCCAAGCTTCCAAGCGGCCGAGTGATTCGACGGGCGAAGGGGCGGCGGACATGAATGAGGATCGGACATGAGCGGCAGCATGGTCCCGGCGACCGATCCCCTCGCCGTCGCGGAAGCGGCCCTGGCCGACGTCGCTTCATCCCTCGAACCGGCGAGCGCACGACGCCTGCCGCTGGCCCTCAAGCTCGCCTATACGGCCTTCATGGCGGTGCTCGTGCCCGTCTACTGGAGTTGGTACGGGCCGACCAACTTCCTCTATTTCTGCGACGTCGCCCTGCTGCTCACCCTGGTGGGCATCTGGCGGGAGAGCCCGCTCCTCGTCTCCATGCCGACGGTGGGCATCCTGGCGCCGCAGATCCTGTGGGTGGCGGATTTCGTCGCCGAACTCGTGGGCGTGCCGCTCACCGGCATGACCGCCTACATGTTCAAGGCCGAGAACCCGCTGTTCCTGCGCGGGCTCTCGCTGTTCCACGGCTGGCTGCCGTTCCTGCTCGTCTACCTGATCTGGCGCCTCGGCTACGACCGGCGCGCCTGGGCGGCGTGGTCCGGCCTCGCCATCGCCGTGTTGCTGGTGTGCTTCTTCCTGATGCCCGGGCCGCGCCCCGATGCCGGGCTCACGCCCGTGAACATCAACTACGTCTGGGGCATGAGCGACGCCGTCGCCCAGACGATGATGCCGGCCTGGGCCTGGTTCACGAGCCTTCTCGTCGTCATCCCCCTCGTCCTGTGCGGGACGACCCATCTCGTCCTGCGCTGGCTCATGCCGGCGCCGGCCGGGCGGTAGAGCCCCATCAGCTCCCGGATTTCCGCACGGCATCGGAGACGGTGATGGGCTTGGGCAGCAGGCCGAGGCGGTGGAACGTATCGGCCACCTTCTGCTGATCGGCGATCACGGCCGCGTCCAGCGGAGTCACGCCGTAGGTCAGGCGCTTGAGGGCCACGGTGAGGACCGGCGCCGGGATGCCGATGGCGGGGGCCAGTTCGGCGGCCACCGCGTCGGTGTTGTCCTTGGCCCAGGCGTCGATCTCGCCGATCGCGGCGAGGGTGGTATCGAGCGCCTCCTTGTGCGCGTCGGAGAACCGGCGCGTCGACAGGTAGAACTGCCGGTTCGGCACGATGTCGGTGCCGTTGACGAGGGTCCGCGCGCCGGTGGCCCGCTCGCCCGAGGCGAGGAAGGGGTCCCAGATCACCCAGGCATCGACGGCGCCGCGCGAGAAGGCCGCGACCGCGTCGCCGGGCGCGAGGAAGACCGGCGTCACCGCCTCGTAGGGCACGCCGGCCTTGGCCAGGGCCTCGACCAGGAAGTAATGGACGTTCGAGCCCTTGTTCAGGGCGATCTTCTTGCCGCGCAGAGCGGCGACGGTCTTGATCGGGCTGTCCTTGGCGACGAGGATCGCCTCGCCCAACGGAGCCGCCGGCTCGTGGGCGACGTAGAGGAAATCCGGGTTGTTGGCCTGCCCGAAGATCGGCGGCGCCTCCCCGGCGGAGCCGAGATCGATGGCCCCGGCATTCAACGCCTCCAGCAGCGGTGGCCCCGAGGGAAACTCGGCCCAACTCACCCGGTAGCCGAGCGGCGCCAGCTTCTTCTCCAGCAGGCCCTTGCCCTTGAGCAGGACCAGCGTGCCGTATTTCTGGTAGCCGATGCGGATGACCTTGTCCTCGGCGCGCGCCAGCAGCGTGCCGAGGATCAGGAACGCGAGGGCGGTGAGGAAGGCGAGGGTCGTCTGCCGAGGCGGGGAGAGGGTGCGCGCGGTGGAACGGGGCATGGAATGTCCTCGTACAGCGTCTGGAACAGGTGTCCGGTGAGAGCGCCGCCTCTCCCCGCGGGCGGTGAGAGCACCGGATGCACCTTGTCGTGCATCCGGTGAGTGCAGGCGAAGCCGGAACGAGGGTGAGGGGGATTCGCCGGAAAAACCTCCTTCGGCGTCAGCCCCGCACCGTCGGCTGCCGCCTCGCCGCGAAGACGACGGAGTCGTCGCGGCCCTGTCCCCGCGAGCGGGGAGAGGCGATGCTCTCCCTCAATGCGCCGCGATGCGCCGGCTGGGGACGATGTCGTTGGCGATGACTTCGCCGAACGGGCCGTTGTTGCGGGCGTTGCTCGGGAGAACGCCGGTGGTGGCGCGAAGCGGCAGCTTCGGGAAGACGAGTTCGGCGAAGCGGTAGGCTTCTTCCAGATGCGGGTAGCCGGAGAGGATGAAGCGATCGATCCCGAGATCGATGTATTCCTTCATCCGGTCCGCCACCTGATCGGCCGAGCCGACGAGCGCCGTGCCGGCGCCGCCGCGCACGAGGCCGACGCCGGCCCAGAGGTTGGGCGAGACTTCGAGCTTCGAGCGGTCGCCGCCATGCAGCGCCATCATCCGGCTCTGGCCCACGGAATCCTGGCGCTTGAGAGTGGCCTGCGCCCGCGCGATGGTCTCGTCGTCGAGGCGCGAGATCAGGCTCTCGGCCGCCGCCCAGGCCTCGCCCTCGGTCTCGCGGACGATGACATGGAGGCGGATGCCGTAGGAGAAGGTCTTGCCCTTGCGGTCGGCGGCTTCCTTCGCCTTGGCGATCTTCTCGGCGACGCCCGCCGGAGGCTCGCCCCAGGTCAGGTAGACTTCGCAATGCTCGGCCGCGACTTCGATGCCGGCCGGCGAGGAGCCGCCGAAATACAGAGGCGGATAGGGCTTCTGGACCGGCGGGAAGATGAGCCGGCCATCCTCCACCTTGAGATGCTTGCCTTCGTAATTCACCGTCTCGCCGGACATCAGCCCGCGCCAGACATGCAGGAACTCGTCGGTGACGACATAGCGCTCGTCATGATCGAGGAAGACGCCGTCGCCGCGCAATTCCACCGGATCGCCGCCGGTGACGACGTTGATGAGGAGGCGCCCGTCCGAGATCCGGTCCAGGGTCGCGGCCATGCGCGCGGCCATGGACGGCTCCTGCAGGCCGGGACGCACCGCCACGAGGAAGCGCAGGCGCTTCGTCAGGGCGGCGAGAGCCGAGGCGATGACCCAGGAATCCTCGCAGGAACGGCCGGTGGGCAGCAGCACGCCGTAATAGCCGAGCTCGTCGGCGGCCTGCGCGATCTGGCGGAGATAGGCCAGCGACACGTCGCGGGCGCCTTCCTGCGCGCCGAGGTAGCGGCCGTCGCCGTGGGTGGGAAGGAACCAGAGGACGTCGGTCTCTGCGGTCATGGGATGCTCCTGGTGTTGTGCCGGTTGGATCGCGCTCGTCCGGGGATCAGGCCGGGGCACGGTCCTTCAGCAGATGGTCGAGGATACGGCCTTCCAGCCGCGCGAGTTCGGGGTCGCCGCGCCGGCGCGGGCGGGGCACGTCCACGGTCAGGTCGAGGGCGACGCGGCCCTCCTCCACCACGAGGATGCGGTCGGCCATGGCCGCTGCCTCGGCGACGTCGTGGGTGACGAGGATGGCGGTGAAGCCCTGGTTGCGCCAGATCCGCTCGATCATGTCCTGCATGTCGATGCGCGTCAGGGCGTCCAGCGCGCCGAGGGGCTCGTCCAGGGCGAGCAGGCCCGGCCGGCTGACGAGGGCGCGCGCCAGGGCGACGCGCTGGCGCTGGCCGCCGGAGAGGGTCGCCGGCCAGTTGCCGGCCTTGTCGGTGAGGCCGACCTCGGCCAGCACCGCCGCCGCCCGCTCGCGCCGTTCCTGGCGCCGCCCGGCCCCGCCGAGCCCTACGGCGACGTTGTCGACGACCCTGGCCCAGGGCAGCAGGCGCGGCTCCTGGAACATGATGCGCTTCGTGGCCGAGCGCGCACCGGGGTTCTCCAGGTCGATACGCCCGGCGCTCGGCTGTTCGAGCCCGAGGATCAGGCGCAGCAAGGTGCTCTTGCCGCAGCCCGAGCGGCCGACGATGGCAACGAACTGGCCCGCCGGGATGTGCAGGTCGAGCCCCTCGATCACCTGATGGCCGTCGAAGGATTTCGACAGGCCGCGCAGGGTGACGGCGACCCCCGTGCCCGTGACGGGCGCGGGGCGCGTGGCCTGGCGGGCCTGGGGCGCGACGGGAACCTCGCGGGGCGGCGCGAGGGCGGCGTCGGGCGCGCGCAGCAGGGTGGAGGCGGTCATGGACGTCGTCCGTGGGGTTGATCGAAGAACAGGGGCATGTCGCGATGCCCCTCAGATGTTCCGGTAGGCCGGGTTCCAGGCCAGGAACGAACGCTCCAGCAGCCGGGTCAGGGTGTCGGCGATCTTGCCGAGGAGGGCGTAAATGACGATGGCCAGCACCACCACGTCCACCAGCATGAACTCGCGCGCCTGCATCGCCATGTAGCCGAGGCCGGACGAGGCCGAGATCGTCTCGGCGACGATGAGCGTCAGCCACATGATGCCGAGCGCGTAGCGCAGGCCGACGAAGATCGATGGCAGCGCCCCGGGCAGCACCACCCGCAGGAACAGGGTGGTGGGCGACATGCCGTAGACCCGGCCCATCTCCACCAGTTGCGGATCCACCGAGCGGATGCCGTGCAGGGTATTGGCGTAGATCGGGAAGAACACGCCGATGGCCACGAGGAAGAGCTTGGCCTCCTCGTCGATGCCGAACCACAGGATCACCAGGGGGATCAGCGACAGGTGCGGGATGTTGCGCACCATCTGCAGGGTCGTGTCGGTGAGCTTCTCGGAGAGCTGCGACAGGCCGTTGGCGAGGCCGAGGGCGAAGCCGATGCTGCCGCCGATGAGGAAGCCGACGGCCGCGCGCAGGAAGCTGATCCAGAGGTTGGTCCAGAGTTCACCGGTCTTGCTCGCCTGCCAGCCCGCGGCGATCACGTCCGAGGGGGCGGGCATGAAACGGGTGGAGACCAGGCCGGTGGAGGCCGCGGCCTGCCAGCCGGCGATGATCGCCACCGGCACGAGCCAGGGCGTCAGGCGGCCGAGGATGTCGGAACCGAGGGTTGTCTGCCGTGACATGTGTCCAGCCCTTGCTGACTGAGGCTCTGTAGGAGGCGCCGATCCCGGCGCCTCCCGGTCGTCCGAGCGGGCTATCGGTTCGGAGCGGCGAAGGCGGTGGCCGGCGCGGCCTCGAACGAAGCCGAGGGCTTCTCCCGTGCGCCGAGCAGCGCGGCGAGCTGGGCCGCAGCATCGGAAACGCGGCCCCGCACGCCCTCGTCGACGAGGACGCCGTCGGAGAAGTCCGCGTCGCTGCCATAGACCGAGGTCGGGACGGTCTGCGCGCTGAAGAAGCCGAAGAGGGGCCGCAGGGAATGCTCGACGACGAGGGCGTGCCGCGCGCCCCCGCCCGTGGCCGAGAGCACGACGGGCTTGCCCGCCAGGGCCGCCGGATCGACGAAGTCGAACAGGTGCTTGAACAGGCCGGTATAGGCGCCCTTGTAGACCGGCGTTCCGACGATGAGCGCGTCCGCGTTCTCGATCGCCTCCAGGATGCGCCGAGCGGGCAGCGAGAGCTGGTCGCGCGACCAGGCCGCGCCGAGGCCTGTCCCGGCATCGACCACGTCGAACAGGCGGATGTCGGCGCGCAGCCGCGCGCCGGTTGCCTCGGCCACGGCTTCGACCAGCGCACGCGTCTTCGAGGGACGCTGCAGGTTGGCGCTGAAGCCGACGATGCGCGGAAGCGGGCCTGAGAAAGAGCTGCCTTGAAGGGACATCGAGCGCCTACCGATCGGGTACGGGAATGCGCCGGGGACTTTGATCCGAACGCGCCGTCCAGTCATGGCGGGCCGTCCGGTCATGGAATGCCCCTCGGCATCGTTACCGAAATGTGATGGCAGCGGCGATCCGGGTCAACGAAACGTGCTTTTAAAAGAACGACGCATGGGAGATCGGTCTTCGGCAAGACGTCGCCGTAGGAGATGAAACTTTCAACTTGGCAATTTCATGCAGAATCACGGCCCATGGACGGGGTCGGCCTGGAAGAACGCTCCCCCTGAACCGGACAGGGTTCGGTAAACCGAACGCCGCGAGGCGCTAGACCAATGCATCGCCATGGCTCGATTGCAGGACGATGGGCTGGAAGGCCCGCAGGAGCGGCATGTCGAGCTTGCCCGTCATGCCGAGCATGATCGCATGGGCCTCGGCATGCGGGAGCGGATTGCGATAGGCCCGCCGCTCGGTGAGGGCCGAGTGGATGTCGCAGATCGTCACGAGGCGGACGAGATCCGGAATCGCATCGCCGATGAGGCCGGCCGGGTAGCCGCTGCCGTCGAGCATCTCGTGATGATGCCGGACCACGTCGAGCATGGCGGCATCGAACCCCTCCTGCCTGGCGAGCATGTCGGCACCGGCGGCGGCATGCGTGCGCATGGTCGCCATCTCGGCCGAGGTCAGCGCACCGGGCTTGTTGAGGATGGCCAGAGGAATCTTCGATTTGCCGATATCGTGCAGCAACGCGGCTTTCGCGAGGCGCTTCCGGTCGGCCCGGGGAATCTTGAGGTGGAAGCCGAAGGCCGCGGCAAAGCCGGCGACGCTGAGGGAGTGCTGGTAGAGGAGTTCGTCGTAGCGTCCGATCACCTCGAGCCACGCGCGGATGCCACCCTCGGAAACGGCCTCCAGAATCACGTCGGTTCCCGCATCGGCCTCCTCCGAGGAGATCGGCCGATCGGCTTGCGCCGCATGGAACAGGTCCGCCACCACGGAGCAGGCGCGGTGCGCCCTGCCTTCCAATGCGGCGGTCTCGCCGGCGTGACGCGTGCGCAGCTTCTCGCCGGCATCGATGAGGCTGAACAGGAGGGAGAGAATGGTCGGGCGTGGGGTATCGGCCGCCGTGACGCGCAGGGCCGGATTCGCCCTGTCCGGGATGTGGGCGGGCGCATTCGTGAGAACGAGGCAGGGCACGCGCATCGCCAGGAGACGGACCACCCAGGCCGTCGCTACGCCGTCACGGGGATCCAGATCGATGACGGCGACGACGGGCAGGATGGCGGGAGCCGACTGGTCCCCGAGAACGCTGCGGCAGGGCATGATGGTGGTGATGGCGCGCGCCAGCAGTCTCACCCGGTCCGGTCGATCCGATACGATGAGGACGGACTTGTCTTGTGTCACGATCCGATCCGCTTCAGACCGGCAAGGTCTGGGTTCGTGCCCAAACACAGGCGCGCTCGCGAGTTTTACAGAAACAAATCCCTATAAATTGTTTCTTTTCGCAGAACGAACCCGATGCCGTCCGATCTATCATCGACACCTTGAACCGAGATAGTTCTCCTGTCGGAACCATGGCGCGGGGTCGTCCAATCCTGTCGTCCTGGTTAACCGGATGGAATGGAATTTGCTCGCACTCCGCCAGATTGCGAGGCGGTAACTGTCTGTAGAGGCCTTTGGGTTAGTGCTGTCGGGCAGTGAAGGTGGGCGCTCACCGTGCGGCACCTTCCGCCATCGGGAGGAGGATGCTGTGCTCGCGCGGGACTTCAAATCCTTCTTCGAGACATCGAAGCGTAACGGTATCATCCTGTCGTTCGGCGGCGACATCTCGGAGAACGTGCTGTTTTCCCTCGGCGAAGTCCTGAAGCTTCGGATGATCCAGGGTGAGACGGACGCGACCATCGCCAAGCGGGTGTTCTCGATCTTCGTCGAGCAGGCCCAGAACATCATTCGTTACTCGGCCGACAAGCTCCCCGGGGACAAGGCGTCCTGCGGCATGATCAGTGCGGGGATGATCGTGGTCGGCGTCGAGAACGCGCGCTTCTTCGTCGTGTGCGGCAACGAGGTCCCCAAGGCCGATGCCGCCGTTCTGCATGAGCGATTGGACCACATTGCCGGCATGTCCAGCGAAGAACTCAAACGTTTCTACCGCGAGAAGCTGCGCCAGCCCCCCGACGAGGGCAGCCTCGGAGGGAGCATCGGCCTGATCGAGATCGCTCGCCGGTCGAGTGCTCCCGTCGAGTTCGATTTTCACGATCTCGGCGACGAGCGCAGTCTGTTCTGCCTCAAAGCCTATATCTGACGGCGCCCCGGCGATGGACCGCATTCAAATTCCGGCGACCGCCCGATCCCCCGAGGTGGATTTCGACTTCGCAGCCGGCCGTTTCAGGCTGAGCGGCGAATCGTATCCGGAGGATGCCGCAGCCTTCTTCGGCCCCCTGCTCCAGTCCCTGCGGTCCTACCTCGCCCTGTCGGGTCCGGAACCGATCGTGTTCGAGGTCGCCCTCGTCTATTTCAACAGTTCCAGCGCCAAGGGACTGATGAACCTGTTCATGCCCCTCGAGGCCGCCGCCGGCGAAGGCCGTGGCGTCACCATCCGCTGGCTCTACGCCGAGGGCGACGAGACCATCGCCGAGGCCGGGGAGGATTTCGCCTCCGACTTTTCCCATGCACGTTTCGATCTCGTCGAGACCTCGCAGGCGGGGAACTGACACGGATGAAGGTCAAGCCCGGGGTCGTTCCGCCAACCGACCATCCCCCCGTCGTCGGCGACGCGTTCAGTCTGTACGATACCGAGGAAGCGGTCCTGGGGAAGACCGATGGGATGCTGGCGGGGCTCGCGCAGGTCGCGGGCGGCGTCCAGCAACTCGCCGAAGCCTACCGGCGCAGTTATCGCGAGCAGCGCCGCCTCGTGAGGATGAGCGACCGGATGCAACTCGACCTGCAGAAGGCGAATCACCGCCTCGCCGAGCAGCAACGCGACCTGCAGGCCCTCAACGAGGCGCTGTCCGGCGAGATCGAGCATCGGACCCGGCTCGAAGCGAAGCTGAGGCATCTGGCCGATACCGACGACCTCACCGGCGCGGTGAGCCGTCGCCGTTTCATGGAGATCAGCCAGCGTGAATGGCTGCGATACGAGCGCGACCGGGTTCCCGCCTGCCTCCTCATGGCGGATCTCGACCGGTTCAAGCGCCTCAACGACGAGTTCGGCCACGCCGCCGGAGACGCGGCTCTCGCCAGCTTCGTCGAGACCTGCCGGAGGCGCCTGCGCAAGGTGGACGTGATCGGCCGCATGGGCGGCGAGGAATTTGCGATCCTGCTCACCGAGATCGGGGCCGATGCCGGGCTCACGGTGGCCGAAGACATCTGCCGCCTCGTCTTGGAAACCGGCGTGGCGTGGCCCGGAGGACCGCTGGCGCTCTCCGTCAGCATCGGCATTGCCGCCATCGAGGGAACCGAGACCTTCGAGCAGACTCTGGGCCGGGCCGATGCCGCGCTCTATGCGGCCAAACATGCCGGACGGGGCTGTGTCCGCCCGTCCCGCGGCCCTTCTGCAGACGGACCGCCGCCGCCATGACGTTCGATCCTGCGGCCGAGACGGCATCGCCCGCCGTCGCCTCCCCCACCCGCAAGCGCTCCTTGAGGGGAGGCGGTCCCCTGCGCGGCGACGACTTCCTGGAACTGGCCGGTTTCACCGACGTGTCGACATCCGCGCCCGGTACGATGCGGCCGGGCGCCCTGCGCGGTTCGGCCCGCGGGCGCGACCTCGACAGTCTGGCGCACACCCTGTTCCTGCGGATCTACCCGGTGATCGCCATCGTGGTGCTGGCGACGCAGGTCGGCATCGCCTGGGTGAACTACAACGACAGTCTCAGGCTCTATACCGAGCGGGCGAACCTTCTCGTCGCCCTCACCGCCCAGGCCATCGCCCGACCCGATTGGAGCGAGCGGCCGGACGTCTACACGACCCAGGTCCAGGCCCTGACCCTCGATCCGGCGTTCCGCTTCGTCCGTGCCTGGAACGCGGAGGGCGGCCTGGTGATGTCCATCGGCGAGATGCCGGGGGGACGCAGCATCGAGCTCATCCGCGCCTCCACCGCCATCACCCTGGCGGGCCAGGCGAAGCCCGTGGGAAGCCTGACGCTGGGACTTTCCACCGAAGCCCTGCGCGCCAATGCCGAGAAGCAGGCGCTCCTGGCGGTCGGGGCGAGCCTGGTGCTGATGCTCGCCTTCGTGCTGACCCTGCATGCCAACGTGCGCAAGCACGTCCTCGCCCCCCTGAAGCGCCTGCTGCTCGCCATGCGCGAGGTCGAGCACAAGCGCTGGTCGACGGTGGCGTTCGACGGCGCCATACGGGCCAGCAACGAGATCGACGTGATCTCCTCGGCCTTCAACCGCATGGTGGAGGGCCTGCGCGCCGGCGACGAGGCGAAGCAGCTCCTCGCCGACCTCGAACTCGCTCATGCCAAGCTCGCCGACGCCAACCACCAGGTCATGGAGAGCATCGGCTACGCCCGTCGCATCCAGACCTCCGTCCTGCCCGACCGGATGGCGCTGGCCGGTGCGGGACTCGATGTCGCCGTGCTGTGGGAGCCGCTGCATCAGGTCGGCGGCGACTATTTCTGGCTGGAACGCCTCGGTGACGTCAGCATCATCGTCGTGGCCGATTGCACCGGCCACGGCGTACCGGGCGCGTTCATCACGCTCATCGTCGCCACCGCCCTCGACCGCGTGCTGCACGAGCGCGGCCTGCGCTCGCCGGCCGAGATCCTGACGGTCCTCGACGAGATGGTCCGCGCCCAGCTGCGCCAGGACGGGCGCGGTTCGGATTCCGATGACGGGCTCGATTGCGGCCTGTGCATCTGGGACCCGGAGGCACGGCGCCTGACCTTCGCCGGCGCCGGCCTGTCGCTCACCACCGTCACGGATGCGGGGGTGACCCGGATCAGGGGGGCCAAGCGGGGACTCGGTTATCCGCGCCAGGGGAGCGAGAGCTTCAGCACCGGGAACGTCACCCTGGATGTGGCGCCGGGCGACACCTTCTACCTGATGACCGACGGCATCACCGACCAGATGGGTATTCACGGTACGCAGCGTCGATTGCTCGGGTATCGCGGTGTCGCGGATATCCTCCTACGCACCCGCGGGGAGGAACTCGGCCGGCAGATCGGGACACTGGAAACCGAGCTCGCCGCCTATCGCGGCTCCGAGACACCCCGGGACGACATGACCCTCGTCGCGTTCCGCCCGAAACGACAGACGTGACCCACCGCTCCGTGACCGAAACGATCGTCGCCCGGTGCGCTGGCACACGCTAAGCCCCATGACAATTCGGCACTATCTACGCCTGCCATTCGAGAGATCGCATCGCAACGCCTCAACCTTGCCGTCATGATGGACGAAGAGAGGTGGTATTCGGGGCGCGATCTTCGTTTGCCTCTGCTGCGTTTCTACACATTCGAAAAGTCGAGATCGATCATGACACGCTTCCTTGCCGCGTCCGTCTGTCTGGGCCTGCTTGTCGCCATGCCCGTCCAGGCGCAGCCCTCCACCACGGCGCAGCAGCCCGCCCCCAAGCGCATGACCACCGCCATGGGTGTGACGAAGCCGCCGACCTCCACCTTCAACCGGGCCTCGACCGAAGGCGACATGCTCAAGGCGCAGAAGGTCTCCGCCGCACGCGACAAGGCCTGGGACCGGAAGATGCGGACAACGATGGGTTCGATCTGCCTCGGCTGCTGAGATCCGAGCCCGCGAGGCTCGGTCGATGATCCGGTTCGAAGGCGTCTCCCGCCGCTTTGCCGGCGCGGATCGACCGGCCGTCGATGGGATCGACCTCGACATCGCGGAAGGCACGACCTGCGTCCTCATCGGCCCTTCCGGTTGTGGCAAATCCACCACCCTGCGCATGGTCAACCGGCTCGTGGAACCGGATGCCGGGCGCATTCTCCTCGACGGACGCGACGTGGCGGGGGTCGATCCGGTGCGGCTGCGCCGCGGCATCGGCTACGTCCTGCAGGGTATCGGCCTGTTCCCCCACCGGACCGTCGCCGAGAACGTCGCCACCGTGCCAAAGCTGTCGGGCTGGTCCCGCGCCCGGATCGCGGATCGTGTGGACGAGATGCTCGCCCTCGTCGGCCTCGATCCGCGGGACTACCGCGACCGGAGGCCGGACGAACTCTCCGGCGGTCAGCGCCAGCGAGTCGGCGTCGCGCGCGCGCTCGCGGCTGACCCGGCCGTCCTCCTCATGGACGAGCCCTTCGGAGCCGTGGATCCGGTAGCGCGTGGCCGGCTACAAAGCGAGATCGGCGAGATACTTCGCCGGCTCAATAAGACCGTCATCATCGTCACCCACGATATCGACGAGGCGATGCGGATGGGGGATCGCGTCGTGCTGATGCGCGAGGGCCGGATCGTCCAGGCCGACACGCCGGACCGCCTCCTGGTCGCCCCCGCCGACGCCTTCGTGGAGAGCTTCGTCGGCGAGGACCGTGCTCTGCGTCGTCTCGCGCTGACGCAAGCGGGTGTCGTCGCGGTTCCCGGTGAGGCCGCGGATGCGCCGTCCGTCACGGCCGAGACATCGCTGAAGGACGCCCTGGCGCTGCTTCTCTCCACTGGCGCCGATCACCTCGCGGTGACGGGGAACGGTGCCCCCGCCATTCTGACTCTCACCGCGATCCGGGAAACCGCATCGCGGCGGACCTGATCGCGCGTTCGTCAAGGCCGAGCGCATCGAGGGAGGATACCCCCCTCACTCCGCCGCGTCGGAGACCCGGAACGTCTCGATTCCCTGCCGCTCCGGGTTGATGGCCGCCAGCGCGCGCTTGGCCGTCTCCAGCGGATGCTCTGCCTCGATCCGCACCGAGGTCAGGTCCGGGCTCTTATAGACGGTGACGATGGTGTCCATCACCTCGGTGAGCGTGGTGCGCTTGTCTTCCGGGGCGGCGATGAGGAGTTGCAGCCCCCAAGCCTGATAAAGGTCCACCAGGGCCTGCGAGTTGCGCACGTCGAGTTTGGAGAAGGCCTCGTCGAGGAGACAGAGGCCGAGGCCGGGATTTTCGTCGCCGGGCCGATCGCCGGGGTAATAGGCCGAGGCGAGCGAGGCGGCGATGGCCACGTAGAACGGCGCCTGCGCCTCGCCGCCCGAGCCGCGCAGTGCCCGGTTCGACATGGTGGTGCGGTTGCCCGCCTTGTCGCGCATGCCGATCTCGTAGACGAAATAGTTGCGGTAATCGGCGAGCCGCGCCGCGCTCTCGTCGCCGGCGATCAGGGCGGTGATCTCCTCGATGGCGGCGGCGAGCGGACCCGAAGGCGCTTCCTCGCCTTCCCCCGGCAGAATCGCCTGCGCCGCGTCGGCCGAGCGAGCCACCTCGGTGGCGAGGGCATGCACGGCGGCGTAGCGGCGGTCGACGGTCGCCTCGAACGCGTAGGTCTGGCCGGTGAAGGTCTGGGTGGAGAGGCGTTCGTTCAGGGCGTCGAGGCGGGTGCGGACCCGCTCGAACTTGTCGGCGAGGCGCGTCAGCAGGTCCTCGGTCATGAGGCGGCGCATCTCGCCCTCTGCCCGCACCGCCTGGTCGCGATAGCGCCGCAACTCGTGGCCCGCGACCTCGTCATGGGCGCGGGCGACCCAAGAGAAACCGAAGGAGGCCGGGGCGTCGCCGTTGCCGAGCGGGTTCTCGATCCGCCATTGCACGCAATATTCGGCGAGATCGCGCTCGGCGGCACGGCCTTGCGTGCGCGCCGTCTCCATCGCCTCGCGGGCGGCGCCGCGCGCCGCATTGGCCAAAGCCGCCAGTTCCTTGGATTCGAGGCCTGCGGCGTCGGCCCGGGCCTTCGCCACCGCCAGCGGATCGAACCCGTCCGGCCGGACGAGTCGGATGCGGACGGAATCACCGGCGATCCAGCGCGCATGGGCGCTGCGCCTTGCCTGGAGCGCGCCGCGTATCGCCTCCCGCGCGGTGGCGACTTTCGCCTTCAGCCCCGCTTCCTCGCCGAGCAGCGCGTCGCGCTTGGGCTCCAGAACTTGGACCAGCTCCGTGAGATAGGCCGAGCGCTCCTTGGCAAGCTCCTTGATCTCGGCCTCCAGCGCGCCGGTATCGGCCTTCTCCACCGCCTCACGCTCGGTGGTGAGGCTGCGCCGGCGCCCTTCCATGGCGTCGGCCTCCTGGCGCAGAGAGACGATGTCGAGATTCGCTTCCGCGAGGCGGACCCGCAGCATGGCGGCGATGCGGGCGGCCTCGCGCAGCACGCCCGCCTCACCGCGCAGGCGCCGCGCCTCGGCCACCGCGCGCTCCAGGTTCTGCCGTCCCTCCGCCGTGGGGCCGCGGCTGCCCCGCGTCATCATCAACTGGACCGGCCGCACCACGGAATAGGCCATGCCCGAGGTGGAGCGGCCGCTCGGCGCCACGGCGCGGCTCATATGGGCGAGGGCCGCGTCGTTGGGGGCGAGATCGTAGCCCCCGAGACGCGCGGCGAGGAAGGCCTGGGCGTGAGGATCGCGGGTCTCGATCAGCGAGATCGGCCCCTCGTCGTCGCGCCCGCCCCGGCGCCGCGCGGTGTCGGTGGTCTTGACCAGCAGGCAGCGGTAGAACTGGCTCTTGCGGGCCTCGAGATGGGCGAAGGCTTCGTTGAGCCTGTCCGGCTCCACCACCAGGGCCTCACGGGCGCCGCCGAGCAGACCCTCCAGGGCCGGCCCCCATTTCGGATCGGTGATCTCGGCGAGCTCGCAGATCGGCGTGGCCTCGATCCCGAGCCGGGCCAGCTCGTCGCGAAAGCCTGCCGTGTCGGAAGAGAGGCGGGCGCCGCCCGTCCGCCCGGTGCCGATCTCGGCCGAGAGGGCCTGCGCCTCTTTCTCCTGGGCCCGGGCGCGCAGGGCCATATCCTCGGCGGCGGTGTCGAGGGGGGTGGCGATGTCGGGCAGGGCCGCGAGCATCTCGATCAACCCGCCGAGGG
Organism: Methylobacterium sp. 88A; assembly: GCF_000376345.1. Lineage (NCBI taxonomy): Bacteria > Pseudomonadati > Pseudomonadota > Alphaproteobacteria > Hyphomicrobiales > Methylobacteriaceae > Methylobacterium > Methylobacterium sp. 88A. Next base: position 4,687,197 of record NZ_AQVT01000001.1, on the reverse strand, counting down.
GGCCGTCGATGCGCAGGGATTCCTCGGGGGGCGCCTCGCGGCGCAGGCCGGAGCGCGAGCACGCGGCCACGATCCGGGCGGCGTCGGGATCGATCCGCTGAATCTCGGAGAACAGGGTGTTGAGCTTGCCCGCCTCCTGCACCATCCCCACGAGGTCGGCGACGCGGGCGGAGAGGTCGCGCTTGTCGCGCGCCAGCATGGCGAGGCCGGCATTGGAGGCGGCGAGCCGCCCCTCGCCCTGGCTCCCGGCGAGCATCGCCTTCTTGCCGGCGATTTCCCCGTCGATCTCGCGCACGAACCCCTGGCTGGTGGCCACACTCTCGCGGGCGATGCGCAGGCGCTCGGCTACCTCGCCGAGCCTGGAGCGGGCGGTCGCGTAATCGAGGATGCGCCGGCGCAGATCGGCGCCAGCGGCGCGCAGATCGTCGAGGGTGGCCGAGAGGCTGGCCTCGGCCCAGGTCTCGTAGCGCTTCAGGATGCGCCCGAGATGCGTGAGTCGGCGCTCCAACTCCTCGATCGTCTCCAGCAGGCGGCGCCAGTTCTCCACCGACTGGCGGATGCGGGCGACGTCCAGGGGCTCCGGTTCGAGCACGAAGGAGCGCACGAAGGCGGAGGAATCGAAGATCGGCTTGAACGCCACGGCGTTGGAGAAGGTGCGCAGGAAATGCCGTGGCTCCGGACTCGACGCCCCCTCGCGCATCAGCGCCAGCAATTCGGCGGTGAAGCGCTCGCCCGACGAGCGGAATTCCTCGAACCGGTCGGCCTGGATGCGCAGGTCCTTGGCGATCTCCGGCCAGGGCGCGACGAAGCTGCCCTCCGCGGTCTCGCGGACGTAATCGGCGATCTCGAAGCGATGGCCGACCGCGATGAAGCGCGACAGCGTGGTCTCGCGGCTGTCCTCGGCACGGGCCGCCAAAGCGAGGCCCACCGAGACGACGCGGCCGGTGGTCTCGTTCTCGAAGACCAGAACGATCAGGGTCTCGCAGGCCTCGCGGGTCGGGCGTCCGCCCTCGGCCGGGTCGCTGATCCAGCCGAGGCAATAATCGCGGACCGTGCGGGCGCTGCGCCCCGAGGCGGAGGCGTTGAGGGCGAGGCGGCTGGCATTGTTTCCGGCCAGCACCGTTCCAACGGCATCGAAGATCGTCGATTTGCCGGCGCCCGTCGGCCCCACCAGGGCAGCCGCCCCCCGGATGCGGATCTGCTCGCGCCGGATCAGGTACCAGTTGGAGAGGACGATGTCGGTGAGGCGGTACACCGGTCGGGCGGCTCCCTGCGGGGCGTGTCGGTCGCCCGGCATGGACGCCGTCGGCTCGCGATGCAAGTCGGGTGGCAGCGTCACCTCCTATAGGGGCGGGAGGGTCCGTCCCCGCACCGCAATGTTTTCATGTGAAATCTTTTATTAAGCAGTCCCGATCCCGACCGAAGGCCGACATCGGCGCGTTCGCCGGCCCCGGTGACCCGCTGTCAGCCGTCGTCGTCGAGGCGCGCCGCGGCCCAGGCGCGGACCTGTTCCATCCAGGCATCGGGCGAGAGCACGGCGATGCCCGGTAGCAGCATCAGCGGCGTGATCTTCTCGGCTTTGTCGCGCTCCCCCAGGCGCAGGGCACCCTTGCGGGCGAAGAGGCGGAGGATTTCGGTGAGGCGCGCCTCCTCCGGCGCCTCGCTCCGGGCGGCGGTGCGGATCGATTCGGCGATGTCGTCGGTGGTGCATTCGACCACGCCGTCGGTGGTGACGCGGTGCGCGCGCAGCCCCTCCTCGTAGGCGAGACGCAGGGCGAGAAGGACGAGGGTCTCGTCCTTGCGCAGGCGTTCGGCCTGGCCGTCGTGGCGCACCCCGTCCGGGGGCACGCGCAGGAACACCATCTGGTCGCGGGGCGAAACCTCGAACCCGTATCCGAGGCAGGCGAAGTACCTCTTGAAGAAGGGAGCGTAGTGCCGGGCAAGCTCGTAGGAGCGCCCGATGCCGGGGGTGTCGGAATAGATGCACTGGCTCTTGAGCAGCACCTGGAGCGCCCGCGTCAGATCCTCCCCGGAGGGCGCGCGCGTCCCCGGAGGCGGAGGCTCGTCGCCGTCGACGATGGCGCGGAAGGCCTCGATCATCCCGACAATCCATGAAGCGTTGAGGCGGAACACCCGTCCCTCCGTGGCGCCTCGTTACCCGGATCGCGGTCCTTTCACAAAGGCCCGGCGTTCATGCCGCCTGCTGAGTCGCCTTGAACAGCGAGAGGCATTGGGTGTCGCGGTGCATGCTCAGGATCGAGGCGCGGTCGATGGACGGATTCTCGGCGAGCACGCGCTGGACCTCCGCCACGACCCGGTCGTAGCGGGAGGGGTCGAAGTTCCGTTCAAGCGGACTGACGGCGATGTAGGTCTCGACCACGAGCACGCGCTCGGATCTCTCCTTGCCCACCTCGACCGCGATCCAGGCGGACTTGATCAAGCATTTCCCGGATGTCATCGGCGTATCTCCCGGTATTCCCGCATCTTCGACGGGCCTTCGGCAAGTATGATCCCCCTTCCAACGTCTGCCAAGTCCGGAAACATCAATGTGATCAGGCGGCGGTCCAAGATCGTCACCGATTGTGACCCGATGCGGAGTTCGTCCCCGCTCAGGCGCCGCGCGGGCGAACCGATGCCGGGCGGACCGCCGGGTTTCGGCGCTCCACCAGGAAGTCCGGGCAGTCGAGCCAGCCGTTGGAGACGCGGCCCGCGACCCGCGAGAGGCGGTAGCGCGTGGTCAGGATGCCGTCGAACAGCACGTCGATCTCGCGCAGGCGCTGGAACACCACGAACTCGTCCACATCCGCCACCACGATCTCGGAACCCCGGACGGCGGGGCTCGCCCCGAGCTTGCGCTCGACGAAGGCGATGACGCGCTCCGGCGTCACCATCACCCGCTGGCGGAAGGCGTCCTTGGCCAGGATGAAGGCCTCGATGGCAGGGTCGAGATGGATCTCCGGCAGCGGCTCGGACAGGATCGCCGCGCGCCGCATGCGGGGGGTGTAGAGATGCGGCTCGCCGATGGGCGGACGCAGGAGCGAGACCTCGGCGGAGGGGCCGGTCTCCGACCATTCGGCGGCGCCCACCGCCCGCAACGCCGCGGCGGTACGCTCGATCCGGTCGGAATCGCGATGGTCGGTGTAGCGCAGGGCCGCCGCGATCCGGCGCTCCAGGCGTGCCACGATGTCGGCCACGGCGTCGAGATGCCGGTCGAGCCCCTCGAAGATCGAGAGGATTTCGGCGAGATCCGCCCGTACTGCCCGCTCGGCCAGGGACAGGTCCTGTGCCCTCCCTTCGCGCAGCCCCGCTTCGGCGAGAGCCCGCAGGGTGAGGTCGTCGCGCAGGGCGCGGCCCGCCTCGCGGACGATGCCGGAGCGGAAGCGGAACGGGTTCAGGCGCGTGTGCAGGGTGCGGTAGTCGCTGACGAGATGGCGCGCGACGAACTCCTCGAAATAGAGGCGGAACGCGACGCCCTGGTCTTCCTCGCGCAGGATCCGCTCCTCGATCTTGCGCATCGAGCCGGCGAGGCTGCGCAGATGTCCGAGGAAGGCGCGCGAGGCCTTGGCCGCATTGACCAGGGCCTCCGAACGTTCGGCCGGGTTGGCCACCGCGCTCTCCAGGCTACCCAGTACCTCCAGTACCGCGCCGCCATAGGAGCGGGTCTCGCCCCGGTCGAGACGGGCGAGTTCCTCGATGACGAGGCGGGCATCCGGATCGAAATCGACCACCGGCACGTAGCGCTCGCGCCGTTCCACCAGCCAGCCGGCGTCGAGAAGCCGCCGGTAGACCGCCGAGCGTCGCTCCACCGGATCGACCGGCGTGGCCTCGTCGTCGGCGATCTCGCCCTGGGACCAGTCGGCGGAGAAATCACCGATGGAGGCGAGCAGCTCGCTCTTGCGCAGGGGTTCGGTGGTCTCGGCGAACACCCTGGCATGCAGATGCAGCAGCAGCGCCGCGTTGAAGGCCCGGCTCGGCGAGGCGAGCGGCTTGAACAGATCGTCGGGGAGGCGGGTGAACAGCATGGCGGCGCTGGTGAGGACAGCCAGTGCAACGGGCCGGAGTCAATCGACCGGCCGTAACGGCCTGTGTGCCGAGCGCACCCTACCCTTGCAGCATCGGCCCGTCTGAAAACCAGGTACCGGCCATTCGGGCCGACGTACTACAGCCCGCGGCAGCGCGTCCGGATGATGCCGGAGAAATCCTTCTCCGAGGTCTGCACCTCGGCGAGCTTGGCGGCGCGCTCGGCCCCCGACAGGCAGCGACCGTAGACGCTGGCGACCCGGCGCATGGTCTCCACGTGGCGGCGCCAGACCCGGCAGCGGTTGGCATCGTCGCCATCCGCCTGCTCGAGCTGGTCGATGGCCTGACGCTGCATCGAGTTGGCCACGAGCACGTCGCGGGCGCAGGTCACGTCGGCCTGCGCCGGCGTGAGCGACAGGACGAGCCCCGCCATCGCGGCCGCCGCCCACTTCGCCTTCACGTCCATCGGGATCATGCCGCCTCGGATTTCGTAGGCTGGGTCAGGAGCGCATAGAGGGCGCTGGAGTCCCTCGCGGCCCGGATCCGGTCGAGAACGCCCGGTTCGCGCAGGAGCCGCGCCACCTGGGCCAGCGCCTTGAGATGCTCCGCGCCCGCGCCCTCCGGGGCGAGGAGGAGAAAGGCGATGTCGATCGGCTGACCGTCGAGGGATTCGAAATCCACCGGCTTCTCCAGCCGTGCCACGAGGCCGAACAGCCGGTCGAGGCCCGGAAGCTTGCCGTGGGGAATGGCGACGCCGTCGCCGATGCCCGTGGAGCCGAGGCGCTCGCGCTGCAGGAGAGTCTCGAACACCTCACGCTCGTCCAGAGCGGGAAGCTGGCGCACCGCATGGGTGCTCAATTCCTGGAGGATCTGCTTCTTCGCGCGAGCGCGCAGAGAAGTCACCACGGAATCCGGACTCAGGAATTCCAGAATCGGCATAAAGGACCATCGCCCCATCGGCGGCGACCCACCGGCCCCCGCTCGTCTACATTAGCGCTGCGGATGCGTGGTCCCCACGCATCCCGAGGCGGCCGATGGTCGGCACGCGGCCGGCAGAGCGCGTTAAGCTGCCGCCTCCGGCGGATCCACCCAACCGATCGCTCCGTCACTGCGGCGGTATACGACGTTGATGCGGCCGGTACCAGCGTGAACGAACACGATGACCGGTGCCCCCGTGAGATCGAGGGCGGTGACCGCCTCGCTCACCGAGTGGCGCTTGAGCGCCCTGGTGCTCTCGGCGACCACGGGCGGATGCGCCTCCTCGTCCTCGGCGAGATCGTCGTCGATCACATCCTCTTCCGCGTCGCTCGGCGCGGCGAAGACGGCGTAAGCCGCCTGGACGGTGGCGCCCTCATGCAGGGCGGCGCCATGATCCTTGAGCCGGTGCTTGTAGCGCCTCAGGCGCTTCTCGAGCTTGTCCGCGGTCTGCTCGAAGCTCGAATGCGCGTCGTGCGAAGCGGCGGACGCTTCGAGCGTCAGGCCCGAGACGAGGTGAAGCACACAATCGGTACGGTAGGCCGTCCCATCTCGTCGAAGCGTCACATGGCCGGAACAGGTGCCGTTCATGTGGCTGTCGAGATATTTCGACAAGGTGGCGGCCATTCGCTCTTCGACACGCCCGCGAAGGGCTTCGCCGAGGTCCAGGCCGTGGCCTGTGACGCGCAATGACCCCATGTATCCTCCGGTTTTGTTGCGTTCGGGAGGCAAGTAAAGGAGCCCCGGGAGGAGAAGTCAACGGAATGGCGAGCCGGCATTGCACGGGAGGTGACAGGCGGGAAAGCCTGAAGCTTTCCCCGGCGGGCAGACGTCATCCGCAGAACGCGGCAGCCCTCAGCGGGCGTAGGCGAAATGCTCGCGGCGGCGCTCGATGGACGAGGGGATGCGCAGGGATTCCCGATATTTCGCCACGGTGCGGCGGGCGATGTCGATGCCCTCGTCGCGGAGCTTCTGCACCAGGGCGTCGTCCGAGAGCACGTCGCCGGTCGCCTCGCCGTCCACGAGCTGCTTGATGCGGTGGCGCACCGCCTCGGAGGAATGCGAAGCCGTGCCCGCCGCCCCCGGAATGGCGGCGGTGAAGAAGTATTTCATCTCCAGGGTGCCCCGGCTGGTGCCGATGGATTTGTTGGAGGTGACCCGCGACACGGTGGATTCGTGCATGCCGATGGCCTCGGCGACCGTCTTGAGGTTGAGGGGGCGCAGATGCGCCACGCCGTTCACGAAGAAGGCGTCCTGCTGGCGGACGATCTCCGAGGCGACCTTGAGGATGGTGCGCGCCCGCTGCTCCAGGCTGCGGGTGAGCCAGTTGGCGGTCTGCAGGCATTCGGACAGGAACGCCTTGTCGCCCTCGGCCGCCGCCCCGCGCGAGACGCGGGCATAGTAGCTCTGGTTCACCAGAACGCGCGGCAGCGCCTCGGCATTGAGCTCCACCAGCCAGGAGCCGTCGGAGGCCGCCCGGACGAACACGTCGGGGATCAGCACCTCCACGGCGCGCGAGCCGAAGGCCCGCCCGGGCTTCGGGTCGAGGCGGCGCAGTTCGGCCAGCATGTCGACGAGATCCTCGTCATCGACGCCGCAGAGCCGGCGCAGGCTCGGGAAGTCGCGCTTGGCCACGAGGTCGAGGCGGGAGACCAGGGCCTGCATCGCCGGATCGAACCGGTCACGCTCGCGCAGCTGCAGGCTCAGACATTCGGCGAGATCGCGGGCGGCGATACCCGGCGGGTCGAAGGTCTGGATCAGCTTGAGCACCCGCGCCACGGAATCGAGGCTGGCGCCGAGGCGCTCGGCCACCTCGTCGATGGACTCGCGCATGTAGCCGGCATCGTCCACCGCATCGATGAGGAAGCCGGCGATCAGCCTGTCGCCGGCATCGCGGGTGGCGAGGTCGAGTTGCGCGCTGAGATGCTCGCGCAGGGAGACTTCCGAGGTCAGGGTCGCCTCGAAATCCGGCGCCTCGCCGTCGAAGCTGCCGCCGGTATTGCCGTAGGGCGCCGGAGTCAGGGTGAGCATGTCGCCCGAGGCAGCCTCGCGGGCATGGCTCGGATTCTCATCGGAGAAGACGTTGTCGAGACGGGTGTCGAGGACGCTTTCCATCTCGGCGCTGCTGGCCGTGAGTTCGGTCGACATCCAGTTGTCGGGCTCGGCCGAGTCGAACTCGCCATCCCCGTCGCCCGCGGCCTCCGGGGCCACCTCGCCGTTCGCGCGTTCACCGTCCGGCTCGCCCTCGACGCGCTCCAGGAGCGGATTGCGCTCCAGTTCGGCATCCACATAGGTGGCGAGATCGATCTGGGAGAGCTGAAGGAGCTTGATCGCTTGGAGAAGCTGTGGCGTCATCACCAGGGCTTGGCCCTGACGCATTTCCAGTCGCTGCAGCAAGCTCATGGTGTTGCCCCGACGCCTTCAGGTGAGCCCAGCCGAAGGCGCGCACAAAACCCTACGCCGCTCGGCATGAATGTTGCTTATTTTTATCTTCGCCTAGGTCTATCGCCATCTTGCGCCGCCGTCAAAGCGCGATGCGCGCGATTTCCACCGCGATGCTGCGCCGCACCATCTGGCGCGGCGCAGCCGGGGTTGGACGGACGCAGCTCATGCTCGCGCAACTGTCTCGTACCAAAGAGAAATTAAATTCCCCCTCCGCTGGCATGCGCGGACGACCAGCCTAAAGACATGCACAAAACGCATGCATCTTTTGGTCGCCATGTAATGTGGCGAGAAATTGGGCAGCAGAGGATGTGGGCAGCACGGGCGGGCGCGTGATTCGCGGATTCGGATCGGGCCGGTGGCCTAAACAGGTTTCGCAGAAGTGGCCTCCGGTTCTGCGATAAAAACCTGCGAGACATCAAAGAGCTAAGCAGCGTGAAGCGTTGGCGCGCCAACGCGAACCTGCTTAGAGCCGGAACCCCTCGCCGAGATAGAGGCGCCGTGCATCCTCGTTGGCGACGATCTCCTCCGGCGTGCCCTCGGTGAGGATGCGGCCGGAATGGGCGATATAGGCGCGGTCGATGAGGCCGAGGGTCTCCCGGACGTTGTGATCGGTGATGAGCACGCCGATGCCGCGCTGCTTCAGGTGCTTCACCAGATCCTGGATGTCGCCCACCGCGATGGGGTCGATGCCGGCGAAGGGTTCGTCGAGGAGCATGAAGCTCGGCGATGTCGCCAGGGCACGGGCGATCTCGCAGCGACGCCGCTCGCCGCCCGACAGCGCGATCGAAGGCGCCTTGCGCAGACGCGCGATGTCGAATTCCTCAAGCAGCGAATCGAGCTTGCGCTCGCGCTCCTTGCGGCTGGGCTCCACCACTTCGAGCACGGCGCGGATGTTGTCCTCCACGGACAGGCCGCGGAAGATCGAGGCTTCCTGCGGCAGGTAGCCGATGCCGAGGCGCGCACGCTGATACATCGGCAGGTGGGTGATCGGCAGTCCGTCGAGACTGATCGAGCCGCGATCCGCCGAGACGAGGCCGGTGATCATGTAGAAGATCGTGGTCTTGCCCGCGCCGTTGGGGCCGAGCAGGCCCACGGCCTCGCCGTTGCGCACGGTCAATCCGGCCTCGTGCACCACCGTGCGCGCGCCGTAGCTCTTGCGCAGCCCTTCCACGTGGAGAATGCCCGGACCGCCGCCACTCTCGGACAGGCCAGCCTCACCACCCGCCGCCCGCCCCTTGCCGCGGCGAAAGAGGCGCGACAGGAGGGAGGGCGCGCGCACGGCTCCTGCAGGAGCCGCATCGGCGATCCGGGAGCTGATCGGGTCTGGCGCAGGGGCCACCGGCAGGGCGGAGGTCAATTGGCCTGCGCTCTCGGCTTTGCGGCCGGCTTCTCCGCGCCGGCCTCGGAAGGTTTCGGCGCGGGCTTGCCCGCGGCACTCGCCGGCTGGGCGCACCCCTTGGCCCCACCCTTGGCGGCCTCTTCCTTCTGCGGCACGAACATCGCCGAGACGCGACCGCCGGCCACCGGGTCCATGTTCGCCCGGCCGGTATTCATGTCGTAGACGAGGCGACTGCCCCGGGTGACGTTCTGGCACTGGCTCAGCACGACGTTGCCAGTGAGCACGATGCGCTTGGCCTCCTGGTCGAACACGGCGTTGTCGCCGGTGGCGACCTGGTCGTTCTGCACCACGGTGACGGGGCCGGCGCATTCCACCTTCTGGATGCCGTTCTCCGCCATGCCGGCCGGCGATTTGGCACCATCGGCGGCTGGCACGGGCGCCCCCGGCTTGGCATCCTTGCCGCGCTTGTAATGCACCGTCATCGTCGAGCAGCGGATGGTGCTGTCGCCCTGCACAGCCACGACGTTGCCGGCGAAGATCGCCTTATTCTCGCGGTCGAACACGTCGAGCCGGTCCGCGTCGATCTTGACCGGTTCCTTGCCCCCGCTGGCGCCGAAGGTGCTCCCCGGCGCGGTCGGCTTGGTCGCCTTCGCGGCGGGCGCCGGAGACGTGCCGGACGGAATCTGCGCCATCGCGCTCCCTGCCGCGAGGAGGCTGCAGAGGGCGAGGGTGGAGATCAGCGCGGAACGGCTCATCGGCGTGCCTCCCCATCCTGCGGCTCGGCGGCGGAGGTGAGGATGCGCGGCGATTTCACATCGGGCTTGATCTCGGATCCGGCGTTCTCGGCTTTGTCCGATCCGTGGAACACCGCATGGACATTGCCGACGAAGGAGATGACGCGACCGTTATCGACCATGTCGAGACCGTCGGAGGCCACCGTCCCTGTGGGAAGCGTCACGGCGACGGCCTGGTCGGACTTCACCGTACCGGCCTTGAAGTCGATGGCGGCGGTCAGGAGGCGGATGTCCTCGCCCTTGTCGGTCCACAACTTGATGTCGCGTTCGAGGGACAGGGTCTCACGTGCCGAATCGAACAGACCCGAGGCGGCCTCCATATGGGCGAGCCCGCCCGAATCGTCGGTGACGAGATGGCCCTTCATGGCCTGGAGTTCGATCAGCGTGGGCTTGCGCACGTCCTGGAAGGCGGCCGTGGCGATGACCTCGTAGCCCCGGTTGTCCTTCCGGAAACCGGAGAGGCGCGGGTTCTCCATCTTCACCTTGGTCCCCGACAGGGTGACCGGCCCCATGGTGACGGCCGGTAGGGCGCTGCCGAACGGGTTGAACAGCGTCACCACGGCGAGGGCGACGACCGCGGCTCCGGCCGAGAGGGGAATGAGACGACGCAGGTAGCGCACCTGCGTGCTGTGGTTGCGAGCCCGCGCATGGGCACGGTGACGGCGCGCATCCGCGCCCGATCCCGTCGTCCCTGTCGCGTCGATGGCGTCGACCCCGTGCATGGTGATGATCCGAGCCGCTCCGCCTGACCGATCCGATGGGACACCGGCAGGTTGCGCCCCGCAACATGCCACGTCTCGCCCATGATGTACTGAACCGTGGGAACCCGCTTACCCCATGGTCCAGCGCCGGATGCGCGCGGCCGATGGCGAAGTTGTGGCCGTACCGGAACCTTATGACCGGAGCATTGAGGAATCATCAACCGGACGGGATCGCAGCGACACGATCGATGTGCGCCGCCGCACCGTCCCCCGCGTGCCCGCCTGCGGCATGCGCGTCCCCGATCAGGTGTGGGCGAAGATGTCGGTCTCGGCCCAGCCTTCGAGATCGAGGAGGGAGCGGGTGGGCAGGAACTCGAAACAGCGCCGCGCGAGATCCGTGCGTCCCTCACGGTCGAGCATCGCGTCGAGGCGGGCGCGCGCCGCATGCAGATGCAGCACGTCGGAGGCGGCATAGTCCACCTGCGCCTGGCTCAGCGATTCGGCGCCCCAATCGGAGGATTGCTGCTGCTTCGACAGGTCGACGCCCACGAGTTCGCGGACCACGTCCTTGAGGCCGTGCCGGTCGGTATAGGTGCGGGCGAGCTTGGAGGCGACCTTGGTGCAATAGACCGGCCCCGGCATCACGCCGAAGGCCTTGTAGAGCACGGCGAGGTCGAACCGGGCGAAATGGAAGATCTTGGTCACCGACGGATCGGCCAGCACACCTTTGAGCATGTCGGGCGGACTCGATCCGGGAACGATCTGCACCACGTCGGCACTGCCGTCGCCGCGCGAGATCTGGACGACGCAGAGACGGTCCCGATGCGGATTGAGACCCAGCGTCTCGGTGTCGATGGCGATGGCGGTGCCCGGCACGTAATCGGCCGGGAGATCACCGCGATGGACGCGGATGATGGGCTGGGGAGGCATCTGGCTTGTGTCTTCCGGCGGGAACCGAGGTCTCCGGCCGCGTAACACCGTGCCCCCCGGCGAACAACCCGGCACCGGACCGGCGCCGGGTTGCCCGAGCGGAAGGGTTACTTCTGCTTGGCGATGACTTTGTCCTTGATCCCGTCATAGACGCCCTGAGTGAGGATCTTCTTCGACACGAGCTGATCCTTGCCGTGATAGGGGCGGCCCTTGACGATCGCGGCCGAGCGCGCCGCACCGATGCCGGGCAGAGCCTCGAGTTCGGCGGACGAGGCGCTGTTCAGATCGATGAGATCGGTCTTGGCCGCCGGCGCGACGGGAGCGGCGGGCTTGTCCGCCGTCGGCTTGGCCGGGGCGGCCGGAGCCGTGGGCGCCTTCGGTGCGACGGTGGGAGGAGTGGAGGTCGAGGGGCTCGGCGCCTGGGCGAGGGCGGGAGCCGCCGCGAGGCAGCCCAGCACGGCCAGGGTGCGGAGTAGAGATGTAGTCATGCGAGATGAAGTCACGGCAATCTCCCGAGATGCGGCGGCGCAGTCTTCGTTGAGGCGTCTCCGTATTCGCAGGTAGGACACGACGGTTGAACCGGCGCTTAACGAGACTTCACGGCCTCGCGAGCCCCGCCGCGAACCGGGGCCGGCTGCCCCTTCGTGGATCGATCCGCCATTTTCGGAAGTCCGGCCTCGGGCGGCTCTAGCCAGACGGCCGATCTGCCGCTATACAGCCACCATCGAATCTCCGTTTGAACACGGTGCCGAGGTTGCCTCTTCCCTCGCGGGGCGGCGCCCGTGCACCCTTTTTGTCGTAGCAGGACTACCCCATGGCCGTTCCGAAGCGAAAGACCTCCCCCTCGCGGCGCGGCATGCGCCGGTCCGCCGACGCCCTCAAGGCCCCGACCTATGTCGCCGACAAGGATTCGGGCGAGCTGCGTCGTCCCCACCACATCGATCTGAAGACCGGCATGTATCGCGGTCGCCAGGTCCTCAAGGTGAAGTCGGCCGAGGCCTGATCCTACGCGTCGTCGACGGTCCCGCCAGGGACCGGAACGAGACGATGTCTGCGAGAACCGCCTTCGGGCGGTTTTTTGCGTTATCCGCCTCAACGGATCAGGCGCGGCGCCTGTTCGTCCCGAACCGCGTGGTCTCGGCGTAACGCGCCGTGGCCGAGCGCATGCGCTCTGTCCGAGAGGCGCGCATGGTCGGCTCGCAGCTGACGAGAAGTTGGGTCAGGAACTCTGCGCTCGGCCTGCCATAGGCGTCACTCGCCTTGCGGGCCACCGTTTCACCGCCATCGACGACCACGAGCGTCCGCGCCGTGTCGCGGTCCCCCTCGGGGACGGCGCGTCCCGTTATGGTACGCTTTCCCGTGCCGGTTTGTGCCACCCGCTGCCCTCCCGCCTGTTACCGGCGGAAAAGCGCAATGGGTGGGCCGATGTTAACGGTTCGTCAGCACTCTCTCAGGACGCGGTCGGAGGACCCGTCGCAGATGTCGCCGGCCTACTTCTTGGCGAGGTCTTCCAGGCGATTGCGCATTTCCGCCATCTGCCGCTTCAACTCGTCGAGGTCGCTATCGGGCGCGGCCACCGGGGTCGCAGGCTGGGACGGCGTCGGCGCGGACGCGGAGGACTTCATGCCGGAGAGCGGCCCGGTGCCGAAGGTCGTGAACATCTTCATGGCATCGCCGAAGAAGCTCATGTTGGCCCGCACCTGCTCCTCCATGGCGCTCTGGAACACCTTGGGGGCGAAGCTCTGGTTCATCTTCTCGCGCAGGCCGTCCTGGTCGCGGGCGAAATTGGCCATGGAGAATTCGAGAAAGCTCGGCACCATCGTCCGCATGCTGTCGCCGTAGAAGCGGATGAGCTGGCGCAGGAAGGCCACCGGCAGCAGATTGTCCTCGCCGGCCTTGTTCTCCTGCTCGAAGATGATCTGCGTGAGCACGGAGCGGGTGATGTCGTCGCCCGAGCGGGCGTCGTAGACGAGGAAATCCTCGCCGTTCTGGACCATCGTCGAGAGATCCTCGAGCGTGACGTAGGTCGAGGTTCCGGTATGATACAGTCGCCGGTTCGCGTATTTCTTGATGACGGTCTGCTGAGACTTACCGTTGTCCGCCATCCTCGTGGCCTTTCCCGACACGTTCATTCCAGCGCCCAATCCCTTCGAGGCCCGATGCGCCGTCCGGGTATCATTCGTATTTGCGCGTGAGCAGACCTTAAGGCTTTCGCCCGCTGACGAAAACAGCAATTTGACCCCGATCCCCGCAGAATAGTGCCACACGCCGCGCGGCGCCTCCGGTGACAAACGCCGGCCGGTCACTCGCCGACCTTCCGCACGCGCTTGACTTCACCCTGCCCAGCGCTTTCATCGCCTGAGTTGGCCTCAAGCGCGCATGCCCATCAGAGGGCTTCAACGTCGCGCCGGCCCTCAAGAGGAGAACGTCAATGGCAGCGGAAGACATCGTCATCGTCGGAGCGGCGCGGACCGCGGTGGGTTCGTTCGGAGGTGCCTTCAACACCGTCCCGGCCCATGAACTCGGCGCCGTCGCCATCAAGGCCGCCCTGGAGCGTGCCGGCGTCTCTCCCGACGACGTGGACGAAGTGATCTTCGGTCAGGTCCTCACCGCCGGCGCCGGCCAGAACCCGGCCCGCCAGGCCGCCATCAAGGCCGGTATCCCGGAGAAGGCCACCGCCTGGGGCGTCAATCAGGTCTGCGGCTCGGGCCTGCGCACGGTCGCTCTCGGCATGCAGCAGATCGCCAATGGCGACGCCACGGTCATCGTGGCCGGCGGCCAGGAGTCGATGTCGCTCTCCCCCCACGCGCAGTACCTGCGCGGCGGCCAGAAGATGGGCGACGTGAAGCTCGTCGACACCATGATCAAGGACGGCCTGTGGGACGCCTTCAACGGCTACCACATGGGCACGACCGCCGAGAACGTGGCCCAAGCCTTCCAGCTCACCCGCGAGCAGCAGGACGAGTTCGCGACGAAGTCGCAGAACAAGGCCGAGGCCGCCCGCAAGGAAGGCCGCTTCAAGGACGAGATCGTCCCCGTCACCGTTCCGGGCCGCAAGGGCGACACCATCGTCGACACCGACGAGTACATCCGTGACGGCGCCACCATCGAGGCGATGGCCAAGCTCAAGCCCGCCTTCTCGAAGGACGGCACCGTGACGGCCGCCAACGCGTCCGGCCTCAACGACGGCGCTGCCGCCATCGTGCTCATGTCGGCCTCGGAAGCCGAGCGCCGGGGCATCACGCCGCTGGCCCGGATCGTGTCCTGGGCCACCGCCGGCGTCGATCCGAAGGTGATGGGCACGGGCCCGATCCCGGCCTCGCGCAAGGCGCTGGACAAGGCTGGCTGGAAGCCCTCCGACCTCGACCTGATCGAGGCCAACGAGGCCTTCGCCGCCCAGGCGCTGGCCGTGAACAAGGACATGGGTTGGGACACCGACAAGGTGAACGTCAATGGCGGCGCCATCGCCATCGGCCACCCGATCGGCGCGTCCGGCGCCCGCGTCCTCGTCACGCTGCTGCACGAGCTCAAGCGTCGTGACGCCAAGAAGGGCCTCGCCACCCTCTGCATCGGCGGCGGCATGGGCGTCGCCATGTGCATCGAGCGCGTCTGAAGCCCCATCGGGCTCGATTGAATACAGTATAATTTCTGCGCTCGTGACAGATCTTCAAGGATGCCCGCAAACATTGGGGACATCGTCTTGGAGAATTCTTGAGGACGCAGCAAATTTAAATGGCATGGGCGGGCGGAGCCGATTGAGCTAAGCCCGCCCGCGCCGAGAATCTGCAAGAAATTGCATGACGCACGCCATCGAACATCAAAGAAAATTGGAGGAAGCCATGGCTCAGGAACGCATTGCCCTCGTCACGGGTGGAACGCGCGGCATCGGTGCCGCGATCTCGACGGGTCTCAAGGCCAAGGGCTACAAGGTCGCCGCCAATTACGGCGGTAACGACGAGGCGGCCAACGCCTTCAAGGCCGAGACCGGCATCCCGGTCTTCAAGTTCGACGTCGGCGACGCCGCCGCCTGCGAGGCCGGCATCAAGGCCGTCGAGGCCGAACTCGGCCCGATCGACATCCTGGTGAACAATGCCGGCATCACCCGCGACGGCGCGTTCCACAAGATGACCTTCGAGAAGTGGCAGGCGGTCATCAAGACCAACCTCGACTCGATGTTCACGGTCACCCGCCCGGTGATCGAGGGAATGCGCGCCCGCAACTTCGGCCGCATCATCCTGATCTCGTCGATCAACGGCCAGAAGGGCCAGGCCGGCCAGACCAACTACTCGGCCGCCAAGGCCGGCGTGATCGGCTTCGCCAAGGCGCTGGCCCAGGAGAGCGCCTCGAAGGGCATCACCGTCAACGTGATCGCGCCGGGCTACATCGCCACCGACATGGTGATGGCGGTGCCGGAGGACATCCGCAACAAGATCATCTCGACGATTCCCGTGGGACGCCTCGGCGAGGCCGCCGAAATCGCCCGCGCGGTGGAATACCTCGCGGCGGAAGATTCGGGCTTCATCACCGGTTCGACCCTGACGATCAACGGCGCCCAGTACATCGCCTGACGCCGCCTCGCGTCATCGACAAGAAGAAGGCCTGCCCCGGCGACGGGGCAGGCCTTCTTCGTTTTCGCAGAGCGTCCTGACTCAGGGAGCCGAACGTCAAGGAGCCTTGGGCGCCGCGGCGGGCGTGGCCGCATCGGTGCGCTCGATCTTGGCGCTTTCACGCAGCTTCAGGATGAGGTCCTGCTGCGACTTGCGGGTGAGGTACTGGTCCACCTGCTCCTTCATCTCGGCGAAGGTCGGCACCGGCTTGGTGCGCCGCTCCTCGACCTTGATCACGTGCCAGCCGAACTGCGTCTTGATCGGGTCGGAGACCTGGCCGACCGGCAGCTTGAAGGCGGCCTCCGCGAAGGGGGCGACCATCCGCTCCTTGGTGAACCAGCCGAGATCGCCGCCCTCGGTCTTCGAGCCGGGATCCTTCGAGACCTCCGCCGCGATCTTGGAGAAGTCCTCGCCGCCCTTGATCCGGGCCGAGATTTTCTTGGCCTCCTCCTCGTTGTCGACAAGGATGTGGCGGGCATGCGCCTCTTCCTCGGGCTTCATCGTGGTGAGGGTCTGGTCGTAGAGCGCCTTGGCGGCCTCCGGCGTCACCGCCTTCTTGGCCTCACGCTCCAGGTATTCGTCGAGGAGGAGCTTGCTCTTGAAGTAAGCGAGCTTGCGCTGGAACTCGGGCGAGTCGCCGACCTTGGCCGCCTCGGCCGCCTGCGCGCCGACCTTGAGGTCGACCATGTAATCGATGAGCAGGTTCTTCTTCTGGGCCTCGTCGACACCGGGCAGCGAGAGCGCCGGGTCCTCGGCGGCGATGGCGAGGTCGCCCGCGGTGACCGGCGAGCCGTTCACTTTGGCCACAACCGTCTCGGGCGGCAGCGCCGGGGCGGCAGCCGGGGCAGGCGTCTGCGCCAGTGCCCGCAGCGGCAAGGCCACGGAGGCGAAGGGCAGCGCAACGGCCAGCGCCAGGGCGCCCGAGCGCCGGAGAAGGAGAGGCGACGTCATCAATGGGGATTCCTCGAACAGGTGGATGCCGCGTCCACGAAGCTCTGTCCGGCCAGGTTGGAGACGTGGCAACAGCGAGCGGCGGGACGCCGTAGGCATCTGTGGGCGAGAAGTGGCGCGGGCAAGGGCGGAAGACAAGCGCATATGGGGTTTCGGGCGAATCCGTCCGATCACGATAAAGCGGTCTTAAGCCAGCATGCGCCATCCTTTCCGGGTTTCGTGGGAGAGCGGCATGCGGACCAGCGCCATCATCACCGCCGCTTGCCTCATTCTGTCCGCCTCGATCACGACGGCGCAGGCCCGCTTCAAGGGCGGACGCTCCATCTTCGTCTCCCGCCCGGCTCCCTCCGTCACTCCCGCCCGATCGGCCGCCCTGGGTGCCGGAATCGGCGCGTCGCGGCCCGTCCGCGCCATTGCGGTTGCGCCAGAGAATGATGCCACAGCGGGACACTCCGTGACCTTGCGCCCGGTCCTCCCGGTCCCCGCGCCGGCGGCGAAGGAGATCCGCACGGCCGCGTCATGGTGCGCCGACAAGCGCGTCGTCGGCACCGGCGCCGGTTTCTGCGAGATCAACTGACGCCTGTATGTCCAGCGGCCGGCAGGAAGCTTGACAGGCCCGCGACCGAAGATTTCTTGAGATCGCGCAGCAGGGCGTCGGGCCGCGTCAGCCTTCGCCAGTCATGGGGATACCGGTCCTTGTCTCTGCTCTCCAATCTTTTGGCGGCGCGGCCGGATCGCCGTCGGCCGCTTCGTATCGCCCTGGTGGGCTGGGGAGCCATCGCACGCCGCGTGACACACCTACTCGACGCTCGGGGCAGCGACGTCGTCCTGGCCGGCGTCGGGACGCGGGTGAGGCCCGATGAGGCGGACCTTCCCGCCTGGATCCCCTGGCTACCCGAACCGGCTGCCCTGGCCGGGGCCGAGCCCGACATGGTGATCGAAGCGGCCGGACGGGCGGCGGTCGAGCCCTGGGGCCTCATGGCGCTCCGGCACGCCGAGAGCTTCGCCGTCTCGTCGACCAGCGCCTTCTGCGAGGCCGGTCTTCTCGACAGGCTCGTCGCCGCCGCGGAGGCGCAGGGAAGCCAGATCCTCGTGCCGACCGGCGCACTCGCCGCCGTCGACGCCCTCGCGGCGGCCTCGATCCTGCCGTTGGACTCGGTGACGCATCGCATCGTCAAGCCGCCCGTGGCCTGGATCGGTACCCCGGCGGAAGAATGGATCGATCTCGATGGCCTGACGGAGGCCACGACCTTCTTCGAAGGGACGGCACGGGAGGCAGCCCGGCTGTTCCCGGCCAACGCCAATGTCGCGGTCATCACGGCGCTCGCCGGCATCGGCCTCGACAGGACGCGGATCGCCCTGGTGGCGGATCCCCGCGCCACCGGCAATGGACATCGCCTCCAGGCGACGGGCGCTTTCGGGACCCTCGACATGAGCATCGAGAATCAGGCCCTGCCGGCCAATCCGAAATCCTCGGAGCTCACGGCCCTGGCTCTGGTCCGCATCATCGAGAACCAAAGAGCCGCTTTGGCGCTTTAGCATTTCGACTGCCGTCCAAAGGCGACGACGGCGGACGCGGCCCCCTTGGCTTTCGGAGTTGAAGGCAGTCCGCCCTTTCGGATGCGTCCTACAATATTTACCTCTATAAGCCCGGCCAACTCACGCCTTCTGATATTTCGATCGACCGCAGGTTCACGATGCTCGGCGCCCTCGCTAAGAAGATATTCGGCTCGTCCAACGATCGCCGCGTCAAGGGCTATCGCCCCCGCGTCGCCGAGATCAATGCCCTGGAGCCGGAGATCTCCGCCCTGTCGGACGAGGCCCTGCGTGCCCGGACGGACATGCTGAAGGCTGAGCTCGCTGCCGGGAAGACCCTCGACGATATCCTCGTTCCCGCCTTCGCCACGGTGCGCGAGGGGGCCAAGCGCGCCCTCGGCCAGCGCCATTTCGACGTGCAGCTCATCGGCGGCATGGTCCTTCACGAGAGCGGCATCGCCGAGATGCGCACCGGCGAAGGCAAGACCCTGGTGGCGACGCTGCCGGTCTACCTGAACGCCCTGTCGGGCCTCGGCGTGCACGTGGTCACGGTGAACGACTACCTCGCCTCCCGCGATGCGGAGTGGATGGGCCGGGTCTATCGCTTCCTCGGCCTCACCGTCGGCACCATCGTCCACGGGCTCGACGATGAGCAGCGTCGGGACGCCTATGCCTGCGACATCACCTATGGCACCAACAACGAGTTCGGCTTCGACTACCTGCGCGACAACATGAAGTACGAGCTCTCGCAGCTGTCGCAGCGCGGGCACAATTTCGCGATCGTCGACGAGGTCGATTCGATCCTGATCGACGAGGCGCGCACGCCGCTCATCATCTCCGGTCCCGTGGACGACCGCTCGGAGCTCTACGTCTCCGTCGACGCGCTGATGCCCCATCTCGAGAAGGAGCATTACGACCTCGACGAGAAGCAGCGCTCGGTCTCGCTCACCGAGAGCGGCAACGAGTTCATCGAGGATCTGCTCCGCGGCGCCGACCTGCTGAAGGAGGGCGACCTCTACGACGCCCACAATGTCAGCCTCGTCCACCACGTGAACCAGGCGCTTCGCGCCCACACCCTGTTCACCCTGGACAAGGACTACATCGTCAAGAACGACGAGGTGGTGATCATCGACGAGTTCACCGGCCGCATGATGCAGGGCCGGCGCTACTCGGAGGGCCTGCATCAGGCGCTCGAAGCCAAGGAGCGGGTGACGATCCAGCCCGAGAACCAAACGCTCGCCTCGATCACCTTCCAGAACTACTTCCGGCTCTATTCCAAGCTCGCCGGCATGACCGGCACCGCCTCCACCGAGGCCGATGAATTCGCCGAGATCTACAAGCTCGAAGTCGTCGACATCCCGACCAACAAGGAGGTCGAGCGCGTCGACGAGGACGACGAGGTCTATCGGACGGTGGGCGAGAAGTACGACGGCATCATCGCCGAGATCGAGAAGGCGCATGCGCGCCATCAGCCGATCCTGGTCGGCACCGGCTCCATCGAGAAGTCGCAGCACCTGGCCGAGATGCTGACCAAGGCCGGCTTCCGCCAGCTCGACTATTCCGACCTCAATGCGCTCACCGACGTCTATGCCGCCGCCCGCGAGGGACGCGTGACGAAGACCTTCGCGGTGCTGAACGCCCGCTTCCACGAGCAGGAGGCCTATATCGTCGCCGAAGCCGGCGTGCCGGGCGCCATCACCATCGCCACCAACATGGCCGGGCGCGGCACCGACATCAAACTCGGCGGCAACCTCGAGATGCGCCTGGAGAAGGAGCTCGCCGGCCTGCCCGAAGGCGCCGAGCGGGACGCGAAGGCGGCGGCGATCAAGGCCGAGATCGAAGAGAACCGCGCCAAGGTGCTGGCCTCGGGCGAGCCGGCCGACCCGGAGGCCGGGCGCAAGAAGGCCCTGCCCGGCGGCCTCTACATCATCGGCACCGAGCGTCACGAATCGCGGCGCATCGATAACCAGCTGCGCGGCCGCTCCGGCCGACAGGGCGATCCCGGCCGCTCGAAATTCTACCTGTCGCTTCAGGACGACCTGATGCGGATCTTCGGCTCCGACCGCATGGACGGGATGCTCACCCGCCTCGGCCTGGAGAAGGGCGAGGCGATCATCCACCCCTGGATCAACAAGGCGATCGAGAAGGCGCAGCAGAAGGTCGAGGCGCGCAACTTCGACATGCGCAAGAACGTGCTCAAGTACGACAACGTCATGAACGACCAGCGCAAGGTCGTGTTCGAGCAGCGCCGCGACTTCATGGGCCAGGACAGCGTGCGCGACACCGTGGACGAGATGCGCCACGGCGTCGTCGACGATCTCGTCGCCGTCCACGTGCCCGAGAACGCCTATGCCGAACAATGGGACATCGAAGGCCTGCGCCTGCGCGTCACCGAGGTGTTGAACCTCGACGTGCCGGTGGAAGACTGGGCCAGGGAAGAGGGCATCGCCGACGAGGAGATGCGAGACCGCCTGCGCACCGCCTCCGACGAGGCCTATGCCGCCCGCACCGAGAAGAACACGCCGGAGGTGATGACCTATGTCGAAAAGCAGGTCCTGCTGCAGACCCTCGACCATCTCTGGCGCGAGCATCTCGTCACCCTCGACCACCTGCGCCAGGTGATCGGCTGGCGCGGCTTCGCCCAGCGCGACCCGCTCAACGAGTACAAGTCGGAGGCGTTCGAGCTCTTCAACGGCCTCGTCGGCGCCTTGCGCGAGCAGGTGACCCAGCAGCTCGCCCGCATCGAGATCACGTACCAGGAGCAGGATCCGCAAGGCGCGAACCCGTTCGCGAGCCCGGAACTGCCGTCCATGTTCGCCCAGCACCTCGATCCCGTCACCGGCGAGAACGAGATGGACTTCTCCGATCGCGGCACGGGCAGCGCCGGGGGCGGCGGACCGGCCTACGGCTACGCCGCGCAGGCGATGTCCACGGATGCGGCGGTCATCGAACGCGACCCGAACGACGCCACCACCTGGGGCCGCGTCGGGCGCAACGAGCCTTGCCCCTGCGGCTCGGGCAAGAAGTACAAGCACTGCCACGGCACCCTGACGACCTGAAACGCAGCCATCCGGCCGGACCTGCATCCGGCCATGGGCCATTCGAGGGGAGATCCGAATGCGGCAGACGACCCTCGGGCCGACTGGGCGGCCCGTCTCCGTCATCGGCCAGGGCACGTGGTATCTGGACGAGGCACACCGCCCGGACGCCGTCGCCGCCCTGCAGCGGGGCCTCGATCGCGGGATGAGCCATATCGACACCGCCGAGATGTATGGCGAGGCCGAACTCGTGGTGGCGGAGGCGATCGCTGGGCGGCGCGACGAGGTGTTCCTCGTTTCGAAGGTGCTGCCGAACCATGCCTCGGCACGCTCCGTCGTCACCGCCTGCGAACGTTCGCTGGCGCGCCTGAAGACGGACCGGCTCGACAGCTATCTCCTGCACTGGCGGGGCGCGACCCCGCTGGAAGAGACCATCAGCGCCTTCGAGGGCCTGGTCCGGCAGGGCAAGCTCCTCTCCTGGGGCGTCAGTAATTTCGACGTCCCCGATCTCGAAGACGCTCTCGCCGTAGCCGGCGAGGGCCGCATCGCCTGCAATCAGGTGCTGTATCATCTCGGGGAAAGGGCGATCGAACACGCCGTCCTTCCCTGGTGCGCGGCGCATGGCGTCGCATTGGTCGCCTACAGCCCCTTCGGCCATGACGACTTCCCCAAGCCGGACTCGGCCGGCGGACGCGTGCTCGGAGAGATCGCCGCCGAGACGGGAGCGACGCAGCGGCAGGTCGCCCTCGCGGCGCTGACGCGGTCGCCCTCCGTCCTCGCGATCCCGAAGGCCGCGCGAATCGCGCATGTGGAGGAGAACGCCGCCGCTGGCGAGCTGACGCTGACCGATGGTCAATGGCAGCGCCTCGACGATGCCTTTCCGCGCGGGGCCAAACCCGCGCGCCTGCCGATGCTCTGAGGCACGGATCGGGTTCGCCCTGGCCGGAGAGAGAAAAGCCGGGCGTGACCCTCAAGCCACAGCATCGGGAAGATGAGCGAACCTCCCGGACCGTATCCGAAAAGAAACCACATTTCCCGCCGAGCTAGACCGTCCAGGAAACGGACGGGAGCGAGACGGCATGGGGTATCCCCGATCGGCGACGACGGGACTCTACGGGGTCCTGCTGATGACGACGATGGGCCTCGGTGCCTGTAATTCCCCCACCACGACCGGCTCCCTCGGCGGCCCGGGCCTTGCGGCCAAACCCATGGCGGTGAGCGACCAAGAGCGCGACTGTCTCGGCCGCGCCATGTATTTCGAATCGAACCGCAGCGATTCCGAAGGCCTGCTCGCCGTCGGCACGGTGGTGATGAACCGCCTCGAAGCCGCCGCCTTCCCGAATGGCGGCATCTGCGCCGTCGTCGGCCAGCCCCGCCAGTTCGCCACCGGCGTGCTCACCAAGCCCATGGCGGAGAAGGACCTGACCAAGGTCGCGGACGCGGCCGACGCGGTCCTAGCCGGCCAGCGCCACCCGAAGGTCGGCCGCGCCATGTACTTCCACACGGCGGGCCGCACGTTCCACTACAACAACATGCATTATGTGGCGGTGGCCGGCGGCAACGCCTTCTACGAGAAGCGCAAGCCCGGCGCCGTGGAGCAGGCCCGGCCGCCGGCCGCCCTGGCCTATGCGGCGGCGGCCTCGGAGGCAGCTCCGGCCGCACCGGTCCAGGCCGTCGCGAATCCTGCTCCCGCCGGTGTTCCGGCGACACCTGTGGCCTCCGCCTTACCGGAGGTGACGGGCACGCAGCCCGCCTCGACGGCTCAGGCGGAACCGGATCGCGCGGTCACCGCCTCCCACTCCGCCGTAGGCCAGGGCGCGCACCTCAAAGCCTCATCGAAGCCGGTGGCGAGAACGCGTGTCGCCGCCCATGCCAAGAGCCCGGCGACGCTGGCGGCCCTTGCCCCCGAGGCGCCACTGCCGCCGCCCGTCATCAACCTGCCGAGGCCGTGACCCGGCCGGTTCAGACGGTGACCTGAGTCCCCACTTCCACGACACGGCCGGTGGGGATCTGGAAGAAGTCGGTGGCGTCGTTGGCGTTCTTGGCGAGCGTGATGAAGATCCGGTCCTGCCAGAGCGGCATACCGGAATGCGCGGCGGGGCGGATCGAACGGCGCGACAGGAAGAACGACGTCGCCATGATGTCGAACTTGAAGCCCTGCTTCTTCAGGAGCGTCAGCGTCCGCGGGATGTTGGGCTGCTCCATGTAGCCGAACTTCATCACGATCTTCGAGAAGTGCGGGCCGATCGGCTCCATGCGGATACGGTCCGCCTCGCTTGCACGGGGGGTGTCCACGGTCTCGACCGTGAGAATTACGTTCTTCTCGTGCAGCACCTTGTTGTGCTTGAGGTTGTGCAGCAGGGCCGCCGGGGCGATGGACGGGTCGCTGGTGAGGAACACCGCCGTGCCGCGCACGTGATGGGGTGGGCTCTTCTCCAGCATGCCCACGAGTTCGAGCAGCGGCACGTCGGTCTTGCGGGTCTTGTTGAACAGGATGTTCACGCCCCGCACCCAGGTCCACATCACGATGATGAGCATCCCGGCCAGCACGAGGGGCACGTAGCCGCCCTCGAACACCTTGAGCAGGTTCGAGAGCAAGAACAGGAACTCGATGACGATGAACGGCATGATCGCGGCGGCGGCGGCGATCGGCGACCATTTCCACGACTTCCAGAGCACGATGAAGCCCATGCTCGCGGTCAGCAGCATCGTGCCCGTCACGGCAATGCCGTAGGCGGAGGCCAGGGCCGAGGACGACCGGAACAGGATCGCCAGGACCACGACCCCGATCAGTAACAGGATGTTCACCTGCGGCAGGAAGATCTGGCCGGAATGCGATTCCGAGGTGTGGCGGATCTCGAGGCGCGGAAGCAGGCCGAGCTGGATAGCCTGGCGCGACAGGGAGAACGCCCCGGTGATGACGGCCTGGCTCGCGGTGACGGTGGCGATGGTCGCCAGGATCACCATGGGCAGAAGGCCCCATTCGGGCACGAGCTGGTAGAACGGATCCGTCGTGTCGGGCACGTTGAGGACCAGCGCCGTCTGGCCGAGATAGTTCAGGGTCAGGCACGGCGCCACGAGGCCGAGCCAGGCCACCTGGATCGGCCGGCGTCCGAAATGCCCGAGATCGGCGAACAGCGCCTCGGCGCCGGTCACCGCGAGGAAGACCGCGCCCAGCGCCACCAGGGCCCCGGTGCCGTGACCGAGAAGGTAGTGCACCGCGTACCAGGGATTGAACGCCTGGAAGACCTCCGGCCGCGAGACGATGTGCGGCAGGGCCGCGAGCCCCAGCGCCAGGAACCAGACCACCATGATCGGGCCGAAGAAGGCCGCCACCTTGCTGGTACCCCGGCTCTGGACCATGAACAGGGCGAAGATGATCGCCACCGTGATCGGCAGCACGTAATGCTCGAAGGCCGGGGTGACGAGCTTCAGGCCCTCCACGGCCGAGAGCACGGAGATGGCCGGCGTGATGACGGCGTCGCCGTAGAACAGAGAGGCGCCGAGCAGCCCGAGCATGAACACGATGCGCGACCCGCCCAGCGCCTTGCGGGCCAGGGCCATCAGCGAGAGGATTCCGCCCTCGCCGTTATTGTCCATGCGCAGCAGGATGACGACGTATTTGATTGTGACGATCAGCAGGAGTGCCCAGAGGATCAGCGACGTCGTGCCGAGGACTTCCTCGGTCAGCAGGATGCCGTCCGCCCGCGCCGGGCCGAGCGCCTCACGGAAGGCGTAGAGCGGGCTGGTGCCGATGTCTCCGTAGACGACGCCGACAGAGCCGACGACCAGCGTCCAGAAGTTCGTCTTCCCATGCCCGTGATTGCCCGACCCATGCTCGCCCGACCCCGTCTCGGGATGGGACGCGGGGCCTGGCTGAGCGCCGGGGACGCTCGGGATGGAGGTTTGCGTCATGCGCTGCGATCAGGCTTCTGCGACGGGGAAAGGAATCGAATGGGGAGGCTCGGATTTTTTGGAGCGTGACGTAGCGACGGAGACGGGCGAGCCGTGAGCGCTCCTCTGTCCCGCCTCACACGGACACGTCGCGGCCGAACCGGCGGCCGGCCGCTGAGGTACCGGTGCACGACGGCTCCCAGCGCGAAGCATGCCAAAGTCGTATCATGCGGGTGTGGCGCCGAGAACGACGATCCCGTGATGTCCGGGAAGGCTTCCCCGGGAAGGCGAGCGAAGTCGCCCCGCGTGCCGGAGCAGCGCGGGGCGACGGGCGTCACGACGGACGGGCTCACTCGGCGGCGGTGCGGGCGCCCTGGCCGAAACGGCGCTCGATATAGTCGATCACCACCGTCTCGAAATCCTTGGCCAGCGTGGCGCCGCGCAGGGTCATCGCCTTCTTGCCGTCGATGAAGACCGGTGCGGTGGGGGTCTCGCCGGTGCCGGGCAGCGAGATGCCGATATCGGCATGCTTCGATTCGCCGGGTCCGTTGACGATGCAGCCCATCACCGCAACGTTCAGGCCCTCGACTCCCGGATAGGTCTTCTTCCATTCCGGCATCGAGGTGACGATCCAGTTCTGGATGTCACGGGCGAGTTCCTGGAACGTGGTCGAGGTGGTGCGGCCGCAGCCGGGGCAGGCGGCGACCATCGGCACGAAGGTGCGGAAGCCCATGGTCTGCAGGAGTTCCTGCGAGGCCTTGACCTCCACGGTGCGGTCGCCGCCGGGCATCGGGGTCAACGAATAGCGGATCGTGTCGCCGATGCCTTCCTGGAGCAGCACGCCGATGGCTGCCGAGGCCGCGACCAGACCCTTCGAGCCCATGCCGGCCTCGGTGAGGCCGAGGTGGATCGCGTAGTCCGAGCGCCTGGCGACCTCGCGGTAGACCGCGATCAGATCTTGCACCGCCGAGACCTTGGCCGAGAGGATGATACGGTTCTTGGGAAGGCCGAGTTCCTCGGCGCGCTGAGCCGAGGACAGGGCCGAGCGCACCATGGCCTCGCGCATCACGGCGCGGGCATCGATGGGACGCGCGGACCGGGCGTTCTCGTCCATCAGGTGGGTGAGCAGGGCCTCGTCCAGCGAGCCCCAATTGGCGCCGATGCGGATGGTCTTGCCGTAGCGGATCGCCTGCTCGACGATGGTCGAGAACTGCGTGTCCTTCTTCTCCTTGAAACCGACATTGCCCGGATTGATCCGGTACTTGGCCAGGGCCTCGGCGCAGGCCGGGTGATCGGAGAGGAGCTTGTGGCCGATATAGTGGAAGTCGCCTACCAGGGGCACATGGACGCCGATGCGGGCCAGACGGTCGCGGATCTTCGGGACCGCGGCGGCCGCCTCGTCGCGGTCGACGGTGATGCGCACGAGTTCGGAGCCGGCCCGCGACAGGGCGGCGACCTGCGCCACGGTGGCATCGATGTCGGCCGTGTCGGTGTTGGTCATCGACTGGACGACGACCGGGGCGCCTCCGCCGACGGTGACGGCCCCCTCGCCCTCACCCACCGTGACCCCCACCGTGCGGTGACGCGGCGTCGGACCGGCGATCTCCGGGCCGGTAATCGAAATGCCGGGGCCGAACGGATCGGCGGAAGTGGCTTCCATCATGGCGTCCATCACTGACCTTGCTTATGGCCTGGCCTGCCCTGAAGCGAGCGCCCGGCCATGGTCGTCTGGTATCGAATCCTGCCGATCCTTTGCGAAGATCGGGTGAAGGGTCCGGTTATCGAGACCCCTGCCGGTTAGCTGAGATGGCGCGCCGCATGCGTCAAGCCCGCTTACCGCATGGTGAAACCAGGGGGCAGGACGGACCACGCGCAACACGTTGGCTCAGCGTCGGCTGACATGTCTTATCCCATGGGCGATGTCGAGGGAATTGGCGCAGTGCGACATGTCCGCCACAGGAACGGCCCAAGCGGAACCGATCCATGCAGCCACCGTTTTGCTGCCCTGCGACCTTTGATGCTGCAATGCAGCATGCCCATGCGCACTTTATCGATGCGTCTGTGCAATTCTGCCACGTGGAGCTGACGATGCTCGATTCCCAACAGCCTGCCCCGGTCGATTCGCCCTCTACCGATAGGGAAGTGGCGCCGCCGCGCCCCGCCTCGCGCCCGCCCGTCAGCCTGGCCGGTCCGAATGCCGAGAAGACCGTCGCGCTGGCCCTGCAGGGCGGCGGCGCCCACGGCGCCTTCACCTGGGGCGTGCTCGATGCCCTGATCGAGGATGGCCGCCTCGCCTTCGAGGCCGTCACCGGTGCCAGTGCCGGGGCGATGAACGCGGTCGTGATGGTCGATGGCTGGATCGCCGGAGGGCCTGAGGGCGCCCGCACCGCCCTCGACCGGTTCTGGCGCGAGGCGAGCCTCGACGGCGACCTGTGGCCGGCTCAGCGCGGCGTGTTCGACCGGCTCTTCGATTTCTGGAACGAGAACCCGGTTCTGGACTTCTGGACGCGGGCGCTCAGGACCAGCCCCTACGTCTCCAACCCGCTCAACGTGAACCCACTGCGCAAGGCCCTGGCCAAGCACGTGGATTTCGAACGCCTCCGGACGGCGGAGACCGCCGGGATCTATGTCTCGGCCACCAATGTCTGGACCGGCAAGCTCGCCGTCTTCGAGCGGGATTCCCTCAGCATCGACCATCTGATGGCCTCGGCCTGCCTGCCGACGGTGTTCCAGGCGGTGGAGATCGACGGCGTGCCCTATTGGGACGGTGGCTATCTCGGCAACCCGCCGATCTACCCGCTCTTCCACGGTGCCCGGACCCGTGACGTGGTGCTGGTTCAGATCAATCCGGTGGAACGCCGCGAGACCCCTCGCTCGCGCGAGGAGATCCAAGACCGGCTCAACGAGATCACCTTCAACGCCAACCTGATGCGGGAACTGCGCGCCATCGATTTCGTCGACGGACTGATCGAGGACGGCGTGCTCGGCCGCAACGACTACCACCGTATGCTGGTCCATCGCATCGATGGGACTGGGGCCCTCGACGATTACAAGGCCTCCTCGCGGATGGATGCCCGGATGCGCGTGTTCGAAGGGCTGCGCGACAAGGGCCGCGCGGCGGCGCAGGCTTGGCTCGCCGAGCATTACGAGGGCATCGGACGAACCTGCACGCTCAATCTCAAGGCGACCTATCAATAGGGTTCCGGCCGGCCGGATTAGCCGGCCGGGCTCGCGCGTTAACTGAGCATGACGGCCGAACCCACCCAGACCGCCTCCGCTTCCTCCATCGTCGACCTGCTGGTCCCGCTGCGACGCTATGCGCGTTCGCTGACGCGCGACGCACTGAAGGCCGACGACCTCGTCCACGACACCCTCGTCCGCGCGCTGGAATCCGGTCTCTCCGTGAGGCCGAACACCAACCTGCGGACCTGGATGATGACGGTGCTGCACAACGTCTTCATCGACGACCAGCGCCGCAAGCGGGTGGAAGCCCGCCATGCCGAAGCCCTCGTCCAGATGGGCGACGAGAGCGTGCCGCCCGCCCAGGAGGGACAGGTGCGTCTCGCCCAGATCCGTCAGGCCTTCCTGACCCTGCCGGAGGAGCAGCGCGCCGCGCTCCACCTCGTGACCCTCGAAGGCATGGCCTATGCGGATGCCGCGGCCGTGCTCGGAATTCCCATCGGCACGCTGATGTCCCGCCTCGGTCGCGGTCGCGCCGCCCTGCGCGCCTTCGAGGAAGGCCAGACCGGCCGCGGCCGCTCCGAATCCTCGCCGGGTTCGGGGACGGCCAGACCCGAGCGACCGCACCTGCGCCTCGTCAGCGACTGGAACGGCCAGGATTCCCGGCAGGACGTCCGGCTCACGTCGAAAGCCATTGGCGGCTCTTAACCGCACAGAATTCGAGGGTACTCGGCTCCTCCGAGTACCAGGACTGTATGGAAGCATCGCCGTTTCCGATCGTTGAACTGGATACGACCGTCATGATCGACCCGATCACCGACAGTGACCTCGCCGCCTTCGTCGACGGCCAACTCGACGTCATGCGCCGGCTCGAGGTGGAAGCTCATCTCGCCCGCACGCCGGAGGCGGCGGCGCGGGTGATGGCCGAGATGCATGACAGGGACGCCCTGCGCCAAGCCTTCGCGCAACTGCCGGGACCGGGACCGGAGCGCAACCGCGCGGCGGCCCGCCGCCTCGACCGATCCATGGCCTGGCGGCGCGTGGGCGAGCGGCTCAAGCGGGCGGCGGTGATCGTGCTTCTCGTGGGTGCCGGCTGGATCGCGCATTCGGACACCGGCGTGTTCGGCGTGCCCGACACCTTCGCCGCCCCGGTGGATCCGGCCCTGGTCGCCGATGCGCGCCAGGCGAGAGAGGTGGCCCAGATCCGCGCCCGCCTCGGCTCGCCCGCCTCGCCGAGCTACGACAAGGCCGGCATCTCCGGTGCCACCGGCATCGTCCTGCCGGACCTGCCGGGGGATTGGTCCGTGCGCGACGTCCAGATCGTGCCCGCGCGTCACGGGGCCGGGGTCGAGGTCATGATCGACGCACCCGATCTCGGCGAGATCTCCCTGTTCGCGGCACGGGGCACCAACGAGGCGGCCTTCACCGGAGAGGTGACGAGCCCGGGCGACGGCGAGACCGTCTATTGGACGGCGGGTCGCTCGGTCTATGCGCTCAGCGGCAACGGCCACCAGGACGCGCTGCAAGAGGCGGCGCGGCGCCTCGCCTCGATCGATCCCGCCAAGCGCTGATCCGCCGGATAGCGCGGCCCGGCCGTCGCGCGTCGGATCTCAGCCGATCATCGACGGAACTCGGTCGTTCGCGATGAGCGTGCGCGCCTCGGCCGCATCCACATCCATCCTGGCGATCAACGCCTCGGCGCCGGAGAAACGTTCCTCGCCGCGGATGTAGCCGAGGAACTCCACGGCGATGGTCCGGCCGTAGAGATCGCCCGAGAAACCGAACAGGTTCACCTCGAGCAAGGGAGCGCCGTCGTCGAAGGTCGGACGACGGCCATAGCTCGCCACGCCGTCCCGCACCGTTCCATCGGGCAACCCGGCGCGGACGGCATAGATGCCGTGAGAGAGGGCACAATCGGGCAAAGCCACGTTCGCCGTGGGATAGCCCAGCGTCCGACCGCGCTTGTCGCCGTGCCGGACTTCTCCGCAGACGAACCAGCGGTAGCCGAGAAGCCGGTTCGCGCGAACGACGTCGCCCTGTCGCAGGGCTTCCCGGATCGCGCTCGACGAGACGGGAGCCTCGCCCTCCCCGATCGAGACCGGCGGGATGATCCGGCATGCCAGGGAGGCTTCGGCGCAGAGCCGGGCCAGCACCTCCGGCGTTCCCTCGCGTCCCCGCCCGAAATGGAAGTCGTGGCCGATCACGACCCCGGTGAGGCCGAGATCGCGCACGAGCAGGCCGTGGACGAACTCGGCGGCAGTGGTCCCCGCCATGAGAGCGTCGAAACGGCGCACGATCAGGCCGTCGAGGCCGAGGCGGGCGAAGACGATTTCCTTGGCGGCCGGTCCCGTCAACCGGAACATCGGCAGGTCGGGGGCGAAATAGGCGCGCGGATGCGGTTCGAAGGTCAGCATCACCGCCGGCACGCCGCGCCGGTCGGCCTCCTCGCGGACGGCTTCCACGAGAGCGCCGTGGCCCCGGTGAACGCCATCGAAAT
This sequence comes from Methylobacterium sp. 88A, assembly GCF_000376345.1. Classification (NCBI taxonomy): domain Bacteria; kingdom Pseudomonadati; phylum Pseudomonadota; class Alphaproteobacteria; order Hyphomicrobiales; family Methylobacteriaceae; genus Methylobacterium; species Methylobacterium sp. 88A. Next base: position 4,656,290 of record NZ_AQVT01000001.1, on the reverse strand, counting down.
TGCCGATCGCCGCGATGGCCCCGGCTAGGGCCGCCGGCACCGCTTCGTCCTCGCGGCAGATCGTGAAGGGCCGCCCCGACGGGGAGGCGGCTCCGGGGCGCACGGAAGGATCGTCGGCTGGCGCCATCGGGTTCAAATGGTCTCGAAGAAGCTGCGGCCGAAGCGGCGACCGTGGGGGATTCCGCGCGGGAACCTGTCGAAAAGCCGGAGGGGGGTCAAGGGAAGCGGCCGCCCGATCGACGGGGGATGCGCGATCCCTTGCGCAGTTAACCGCTTCGCAATGCTGGGCGAGGTACTTTCACGAACGAGAGGCGGCGCGAGGCGGCGCTTCCCCCAATTTTTTGCCCTTTCCCGGTTCGCGGCATGCCGCACCGGCCCTGCACCGACGGAGCACCCCGACCCATGGCCCTCGATCTCGGCATGCCGATCCTCGTCGTGGACGATTATCAGACGATGGTCCGCATCATCCGCAATCTGCTCAAGCAGCTCGGCTTCGAAGAGGTCGACGATGCCTCTGACGGAACCGCCGCCCTCGCCCGGCTGAAGAACCGCAAATACGGCCTCGTGATTTCCGATTGGAACATGGAGCCCATGACCGGTTACGAGTTGCTGCGCCACGTGCGTGCCGACGAGGCCCTGCGCACCACGCCGTTCATCATGGTCACCGCCGAATCGAAGACCGAGAACGTGATCGCGGCCAAGAAGGCCGGCGTGAACAACTATATCGTCAAGCCCTTCAATGCGGCGACGCTGAAGAGCAAGATCGAGGCTGTCTGCGGCGCTTGAGCCGCAGACCCGATCTCTTTCTTCGGCGACTCACAGCATCGTGGAGCAACAAGCGATGGCCATGGCGGAAAAGTCACGGAAGGCCAGCCCTGACCCGGCATCGACGCGACCGTCGCTGATCCGGGAGCTGGTCGAGATCGCCGACTACATCGCGCATGTCCGCAGGGAGATCGCGGCCCTGCGGGCGAACGAGCTCACCCGTGACCGTCTGCCGATGGCGCATGAGGAGCTCGGCAGCGTCGTCGAGGCGACGGCGGGGGCGACGAACTCCATCATGAATGCGGCCGAGGAAATCCTCAGCCTGCCCAACGACAAGAACTACCGCGCCGCCGTCGAGGCACGGATGAACGACATCTTCGAGGCGTGCACGTTCCAGGACATCACGGGCCAGCGGATCGCCAAGGTGAGCGAATCCCTGCGCCAGCTCGAAAGCCGCCTCACGCGTTTTGCCGCCGCGGTGAAGGCGAAGGATGAGGGCGGCGTCGACCCGGCCGAGGTGGAGCGCCGGGTGCGAGCCGAGCTCCTCCTCCTCAACGGACCACAGATCAAAGGGCCCGCCACCGCCCAGGACGAGATCGACGCCCTGTTCTCCTGATCGGCGGGTCTCGCCGCTTGGGGCCGATGAGATCCGGGGCCGATGAGATCCGGGAACGCTACCAGATCAGCCGCTCGATGACGGCATCCGGGCGAACCTCCTGCCGGGCGAGCCATTCGGACACCTCGCCGAGCGTGTCGTGCTCGGCGAGAACGCCGAGTTCCTCTGCGTGGATGCCTCGCGCCACCAGAAGGTTCGGGATGCCGTAGGCCGCCGCCCCTGCGATGTCGGTGCGCAGGGCGTCGCCGACGGCGAGGACGCGGGCGACGTCCGGCGCGGAGCCACCGTCGAGCTCCGCCGCCATGGCGAGCGCCGCCTCGTAGACGGGGCGGTACGGCTTGCCGGCATAGGTCACCGCGCCGCCGATCTCCGCATAGGCCTGCGCGATCAGACCGGCGCAGGGGATGAGCTTCTTCTCGCGCTCGACCACCAGATCGGGATTGGCGCAGATCATCGGCACGTCCCGTGCCCGGAACCCGGCCAGCGTCTCGCGGTAATCGTCCGCCGTTTCGGTCGTGTCGTCGAACAGGCCGGTGCAGACCACGCGATCCGCCTCCCCAGCCGCCACGAGGCGGATGTCGAGGCCATCGAAGATCGTGGCATCGCGTTCCGGCCCGAGATGGTGGATGCGCTCGCCCGGATGCTCGGCGATCAGCCGCCGGGTCAGGTCGCCGGAGGTGAGGATGGCGTCGTAAGCCTCCCGCGGCACGCCGTAGCCGTCGAGGATGGTCCGAACGCCGGCCCAGGGGCGGGGCGCGTTGGAGACGAGGATGACGCGCCGCCGGCGACCGTCCTCGGGCAGGGTGCGGAATCGGATCAGCGCCTCGCCCGCCCCCGCATGGGCCCGCGTCCCGTCATGCAGGACACCCCAGACGTCGCACAGGATGAGATCGTAGCGCTCGGCGACGGCGGAAAGCCCGCCCAGAATCGGCACCGGCGCCGAGGATGCGGCGCGCGCGATCGTTTCGCTCATGAATCTGGCCTGACTGGCAAGGTATCGGGGGCATCGAGAATGGCTGACCGGTTAGGCCGCCCACGCCCTGAAATCAACGCAGCGCTATCGACGCGGCGGGGTCCGGGCGAGTCTGCCTCAGCCGGCGCGGCGCAGGAAATCGCGGAACGGCCGACGCTGCGGCGGCGGTTCCGGATCGTCGCCGCCGGGTTCTCGGGACGGAGGCGGCGCCGGGGATGGCGCGGCCTGTGGCGGAGCGGCGGCGAGAACTTCGGCCCGCACGGCCCGCGCCGGAGCGAAGACGGTGCCTTGCGCCAGCGGCACGTCGAGATCGATGAGATCGGGCACGTCACTCTCGCGTTCCACCGACTCCGCGACGAGCCGGATGCCGGCCCGGGACAGGGAGGCGACGAGATCGTCGAGGGCGATATCGGGCATGGCCTGGCGGGAATCGGGACGCAGCAGGAGATCGGCGGGGACCTTGACCTGGCTGACGCCCCGGTCGGCCAGGGCCAGTGGATCGAGGCGCAGGTCAACGGGACGGTCCAGGGCGAAGCCGACACGGCCGCGCAGTTCCGCCAACGCGCCCGCCTGCTCGGCGTCGAGGCTGCGCCAGCTCGACTGGGGCAGCGCGATCACGAGGCGGCCCGACAGACCGGGCTCGCCGACGAGCAGCCGAGGCAGCGTGCGCAGGAAGCCGGGCTCGAACAGGGAATGCGGCGACAGGGCATAGGTCACGGCGGCCTGACTGCCGCGCCCGCTGAGATGGCGTGCCACGGTGGCGACCAGGGGAAGCATGCGTCGATCGAGTTCGGTCGTCCGCCCATGGCGTTCGAGGACCGGCAGGAACAGTTCCGGCTTGAGGATGTCGGCGCCGAGGCGCAGGCGCGCCAGTGCCTCGTAGGACACGACCTTGCGCTGGGGCAGGGAGACGATGGGCTGGAGATGGACCTCGAGCCCGTCGCCGTCGAAGGCCGCGACCATGACCGCATCGCGGCTCCGGTCCGGTCGCGCCCGGTCCGTGACGGGCTCGGACCGCTCGAGCGGCGGCCAGGCTCGGGGCACCCAGGGGGTCCCGCCCGTCTCGTTGCGGAATGCCGGGGAAGGCGGCGGGACGACGTGGGCATCAAGGACGGCCTGACGAGAGGCCGGGCGCACGACCGGGGTCGGGGCGGGAGCCGCTGGCGGTGTCGCCTTGAGGCGGGCGATCTCACCATCCTGCGTGGCGACCACGGCGGCGAGTTCGCGGACGATGCCGCTGAGCAGGCCGATTTCCGCCGTGACTTCCTCGACGGCGGCCTCCACCGCGGCATTCCCGGCCTGCTTGCCCTGTGCCGGTGCCGGTTCGGCCTCGTCGGCGCGGGCGCGCTCGATCCGCATCTGCTGGTCAGCGATGAGGCGGGCCACGGTCTCCAGGCGCACGAGGCGTTGCGAGAGAATGTCGAATTCCCCCGAGAGCTTCTCGCAGCGCTGGTCGAGCTGACGCGCCCGGCGCGCGGCCAGGATGGCGACGAAGCCGCCCATGGCCGCCAATCCGAAGGCGCCGCCGATAGGGGAGATCACTGCGAGCGGCGCCAGGACCACGAACCCGATGAGACTCAGGAGCCACGGGACCGTGCGTCGGCCGACGATCCGGGCCATCGGAATACTCTTACCCTCACGACGATCGAGCGGAGATGCAGGGTCCCGGTCACGGATTCCGCAAGTCGGGACAGGCTCCGGTTGTCGCCGAGACGATGAGGTCCCACAAGATGGGCACAGGCTGAGTGAACCGGTTTTTTGCCATGTGTTGCATGAGCTTCCAAGCTTGGCTTCAGCCAGTCTGGCATCGGCGCGGAGGCCGCCGGGGCCATTGCCCCTCGCGGCGGTAGGAGATTTGGCTCTACATGGGTGCGGGACATGACCCAGCGACGGGAGCGGGTGGATGGACGCGAGACGGGTGGACCTGCTGATGCAGGTGGACGGCATGACCTGCGACGGGTGCGCCGAGGCCGTGCGCAAGGCGATCCTCCGGATCGATCCGGAGGCGCATATCGCCGTCGACCGCGATCACGGGCGCGTGGCGATCACCACCGATGCCCAGTCCCTGACGATCGCCGAGGCTCTGGACCAGGCCGGCTACACGGCGACGGCGATGTCGGGCTGACGTCGGCCCCATCCACCGTTGCGGGCGATCCATGCGGGATTCCGTGCTTTCAAATGAAATTTTGCAGACGCGTTGAAAAATTCCGACGCGCTTTTGCTTGCTCCATCGCTCACAGTGATGACAACGGTGAAGCATGGTGCCCGCGGCGCCGATGCCCGACGCCCCGAACACACGACGTTCCACAATAAACGCCCGCGCGACACGCCATCGCGACGACAGACCGGGAGAGACTTATGCCCTCAGACATCGAGATCGCCCGCGCGGCAACCCTGAAGCCGATCACGCAGGTGGCCGAGACGATCGGCATTCCGGACGAGGCGCTGCATCATTACGGCCGGCACATCGCCAAGATCGACCACGCCTTCATCAAGTCGCTGGAATCGAAGCCCGAGGGCAAGCTCGTCCTCGTCACCGCCATCAGCCCGACCCCGGCCGGCGAGGGCAAGACCACCACGACGGTGGGTCTCGGCGACGCGCTGAACCGCATCGGCAAGAAGACGGTGATGTGTCTGCGCGAGCCCTCGCTCGGCCCGTGCTTCGGGATGAAGGGGGGTGCCGCCGGCGGCGGCAAGGCCCAGGTCGTGCCGATGGAGCAGATCAACCTGCACTTCACCGGCGATTTCCACGCCATCACTTCGGCGCACAGCCTCGCCGCCGCCCTCATCGACAACCACGTCTACTGGGCCAACGAGCTCAACATCGACGTGCGCCGCATCCATTGGCGCCGGGTCGTCGACATGAACGACCGCGCCCTGCGGTCGATCACCCAGTCGCTGGGTGGCGTCGCCAACGGCTTCCCGCGCGAGGACGGGTTCGACATCACCGTGGCCTCGGAAGTCATGGCGGTGTTCTGCCTCGCCCGTGACCTCGACGACCTCGAGGCCCGCCTCGGCCGCATCGTCATCGCCGAGACCCGCGACCGCAAGCCGGTGACGCTCGCCGACGTGAAGGCCACGGGTGCGATGACCGTGCTCCTCAAGGACGCGCTGCAGCCGAACCTCGTCCAGACCCTGGAGGGCAACCCCGCCCTGATCCATGGCGGCCCCTTCGCCAATATCGCCCATGGCTGCAACTCGGTGATCGCCACCCGCGCCGGCCTCAAGCTCGGCGACTACGTGGTCACCGAAGCCGGCTTCGGAGCCGATCTCGGCGCCGAGAAGTTCATCGACATCAAGTGCCGGCAGGCGGGGCTGAAGCCCTCGGCGGTGGTCATCGTCGCCACGGTGCGCGCCCTCAAGATGCATGGCGGCGTCTCCAAGAAGGAACTCGGCTCCGAGAACCTCGACGCCCTGGAGAAGGGCTTCGCCAACCTCGCCCGCCACGTGGAGAACGTGCGCGGCTTCGGCCTGCCCGTGGTCATCGGCGTCAACCACTTCTATGCCGACACCGATGCCGAGCACGCCAAGCTGAAGGAGCTGTGCCGCGACAAGCTCCAGGTCGAGGCCATCACCTGCAAGCATTGGGCGGAAGGCGGAGCCGGCGCCGAGGAGCTGGCGCAGGCCGTGGTCAAGCTGGCCGAGGGCGAGCAGAAGCCGCTGACCTTCGCCTACGAGACCGAGACCAAGCTCACCGACAAGGTCAAGACCATCGCCACCAAGCTGTACGGCGCGGGCGACATCCAGGTGGAATCCAAGGCCGCCACCAAGCTCGCCCAGTTCGAGAAGGACGGCTACGGCAACCTGCCGGTCTGCATGGCCAAGACGCAGTACTCGTTCTCCACCGACCCGAACCTGATGGGCGCGCCCTCGGGCCACACCATCTCGGTGCGCGACGTGCGGCTCTCGGCCGGCGCCGGCTTCGTCGTGGTGATCTGCGGTGAGATCATGACCATGCCCGGCCTGCCCAAGGTCCCCGCCTCGGAGGGCATCCATCTCGATGCCGACGGGCAGATCGAAGGCCTGTTCTAGCCGGACGCCAGCGGCCCCTCCCCTGTCGGGGGAGGGGTGCCTGCCCGGCCTCGCGTGATCCCTCGCCCCGGTTGTGATAGCCGGGTCGGCATGCAGTCCCGCCGGCCCCGCTCATGATTCCCTGGCTCGTCCTCGACACCGCACCGATCCCCGGGGATGCGGGCCAGTTGCGGCTGCTTCAGCGCGGCACCGAATTCTCGATCCAGCTCGGACATAACGAGTTGATGAACAGCCGCCTCAGCGGCTCGGAGAAGGCGCTGGCGACCCTCGCGGCGGAGCGGGTCGGAGGCCGCGTGGGCGCGCGTTTCCTCATCGGCGGTCTCGGCATGGGCTTCACCCTGCGGGCGGCACTCGATGCCCTGCGGCCGGACGCCGCGATCGTCGTCGCCGAACTCGTGCCGAACGTGGCGGACTGGGTGCGCGGACCGTTGAGCGCCCTGTCGGCGAATGCCCTCGACGATACGCGGGTGGACCTGCGGATCGGCGATGTCGTCGGCGCGATCCGTTCGGCGACCGCCGCCTACGACGCCATCCTCCTCGACGTCGATAACGGCCCCGACGGGCTCACCCGGCCGGCCAATGACAGGCTTTACGACGGGGCGGGATTGGGCGCGGCCATGACGGCCCTGCGGCCCGGCGGCGTGCTCGCCGTATGGTCCGCGCATCCGGACCGGACCTTTACTCAGCGCCTTCGCCGGGGCGGGTTCGCCGTGGAGGAGGTTCCTGTCAGGGCCAATGTCACCAGCGGCGCCCGCCATACGATCTGGCTGGCGATGAAACCGGGGCGTGCGCCGCGCTGAACGCCGCCGGATTCACGCCGAATGCCGATGGCGCTCCAGGCGTCGGTTGAGCCGCGTGACGCCGTAGATTTCCGCCAGATGTCGGCGTGCCGCCTTCACCGGCGCATCCTCCCGCTCGATGCGGGCCGCCTCGATCACCCGCAGCGTATGGGCGACGCAATGCTCCAGGCGCGTCGTGGCATGTCCCTCCCGGGAGCGCCGATCCTGTGCCGAATTCTCGCCGATGGTCATGAGAAGCCCCCTCCCCGATCGTGATCGAAGAAGCCTCGTTAGCGCCGTGGTGCGGCGGCCATCGGGTGAGGACTTGGCTTCAACATGGCAGCTTGGCCGTGGCCTTCTGCCGCGACCGGACTCAGTCGCGCGTGCTGCCCTCGTTGAACTTGTCGCGGCAGACATATCCGACGAAGCATTTGGCCACGTCACGGGTGAGTTCGTAGGCGGGCTTGGGCGCTTCCGGCAGGGGGCAGAAGCCGCCGTCGCGGACGATCCTGTCGTAGGTGATCGGCCCCGTGGTCATCACGATGGCGCCGACGCGGTTCACCAGGGCGGCGGCGTCGGCGCAGAGCATGGCGGGGGTCGCGGGCCGCTCCTGTGCCGAAACAGTGAGCGGAGCCAGAACGATACAGGCGGCGAGCGCGGATCTCATGGCACAGGATCTCATGGCGGAGCGATCGTTTCGAGCGGGGTGCCGGGCGGATGCGCCGCCCGGTGGGAGCGGAGGATAGCGCCGGGCGGCACCGCCGCCAATCCGCCGGGTGACGCCCTCTCTCACGCCGCCCGTTTCAGCGGCTCGGCCGCGGCGGCCACCGCCAGGGTGAAGTCCAGCGCCTCGTCGAGACCCTCCCGCCAAAGGGAGATCGGCGTCGGACAGGCCAGGACGAGAGCCCCCTCCGCATCGCCATCGGCCAGGGTCACGACGGCGCCGAGCTTCGTGGCGAGTCCGCGCATGGGTCCGTTCCGGCTGAGACAACGGACATGCAGGTCGCGGACGCCGCGGTTGCGCGCCGCCGAGACGATCCGCCGGAAGAGGGCGTGGCCGAGGCCGTTGCGGCGGAAACCGCGCTCCACGGCGAAGGCCGCCTCCGCGTCGCGGCCGAGGCTCAGCCCCGGCACGGGGCCGGTGAGCGGGCGCAATTCGCCGAGCGCTCGCAGCGTCCCCTCGACGAAGCCGCCGAAGACCAGCCCCTCGACCGTGAGGGCGCGGGCCGCATACGCGACGGCCGCCGCATCGCTCAGGGCGGCCATGAAGCGGTTGGCTCTGGTATCGGGGTCGAGCCGCAGGAAATAGGCCTCGACCATGGCACGGTCGCTGGGCCAGAGGCGCCGGACATTCGGTCCGGTCGGAATCGTGTCGGGCATCGTGGTGCCGTACTCCGGAATGACAACGCGCAGGCTGCGCGGGCTCCGGGCGTAACCTCCCTCGAGGAGGCCACCAGATGGCATCGGCCTCGATTTTGTGCAATGCAACAAAACGTCATCCCGCCGACGCGCCGCGCTTGATCCCCCCGGCGACGCGCGGCAGACCGGTCTTCGGGCCTACGGTCTTCGGACCTGTCGCCGGACCTGTTCCATCGACGCGCGCGCGGCCATCGCGCCGTCTCGTATCCGAGGTCGCCATCGTCGTGAGTCCCCCCTCAGGTTCCGCCCCGTCCGCCGGTTCGCAGGGCGGCGATTCTCCTCCCGGTCCGGTCGCGGCACGCTACGACATGCTGGTCTCGTCCGGCGCCATCGAGCGCGACCCGGCCCAGATCCATCTGGTGCAGGCCCTCGACAGGCTGGTCCAGGATCTCGACCGGCGCAGACGGGCGAAGAAGGGCAGCGCGCTGGGCTGGCTGTTCGGGCGCAGCGGCGACGGCGAAGGCCCGCCCAAGGGTCTCTACATCTGGGGCTCAGTCGGGCGCGGCAAGACCATGCTGATGGACCTGTTCCACGAGGCGGCGCCGGGCAAGAAACGCCGCGTCCATTTCCACGGCTTCCTGTCGGATGCCCATGAGCGCATCCATGCCCACCGGCAGGCGCTCAAGGCGGGCACGGCCAAGGGTGACGACCCGATCCCGGTGGTGGCGGACGCCCTGGCCGACGAGGCGACGCTGCTCTGCTTCGACGAGTTCACGGTCACCGACATCGCCGATGCGATGATCCTCGGCCGGCTGTTCGGGGCGCTGTTCAAGCGCGGCGTCACCGTGGTGGCGACCTCCAACGTCGAGCCGGACCGGCTCTACGAGGGCGGACTGAACCGCGCCCTTTTCCTGCCCTTCGTCGCGGAGCTGAAGAACCGGGTCGAGATCCTGCGCCTCGATTCCCGCACGGATTTCCGCCTGGAGAAGCTCGGCGGTGCCTCGGTCTATCACGTGCCCGCCGACGAGGCGGCCGAGGCCGCCCTCACTCAGGCCTTCAAGGGCCTCACCGGCAAGGCGAGGGGCAAGCCGGCCACGATCCGGGTGAAGGGCCGCGAGGTGGCCGTGCCGGAGGAGGCCGCCGGCGTCGCCCGGTTCGGCTTCGCCGATCTCTGCGCCCAGCCGCTCGGCGCTTCCGACTACATGGCCATCGCCCAGTCGTTCCAGACGGTGATCGTCTCAAACATCCCGGTGATGGGCGAGGCGAACCGCAACGAGGCCAAGCGCTTCATCACCCTCGTCGATACGTTCTACGACGCCCATGTGAAACTCATCGCCTCGGCGGCGGCCGAGCCGACCGGTCTCTACACGGCGACCGAGGGCCGCGAGGCGTTCGAATTCGACCGCACGGTCTCGCGCCTCATCGAGATGCGCTCGTCGGAATACCTCGCCTTGCCCCATGGGCGGGGGGATTCCGAGGCGAGCGGGTCCAGTTCCGGTCTCGTGGAGACCTGAGCGGGCGTTCGCGGTGGTTCTGAAAGGCTTTGCCTCCTCCTGAGGGGCCGTGTAGCGGCTTTGAGGGAGAGCTCCTTAGGATCGCGCGACGACTGGAGGCCTCCTTCGAGGCCCGCTGACGCGGGCACCTCAGGGTGAGGTGGTCCGCCGGGATGATCGACCTTGGCATCCGCATCCGAGCGGACCGACCGATCGGGCGATGTGACCGCAGCGATATCGGCGTGATTCGAACGGTTTGAGCCACGGCCGGAGCGATGTCGGCAGAGCCGGCATAGACAACGAGCGATCGTCGAAAACGTCGCAGCGCCTCGATACGCGCCGTGCGCAACAGCACATCGAATCCGCAGCCGAGCTTCGCGAAAGCGGCGCCCGCGGCTGCCGGCCGTTGCACTGCAGCACCCCTACCGTTTAATTGGATTCATTATGAGGTACGGGGCGTGGGGGCTTCGTGCACTGCGACGGTTCCCTATGGAGGGGCGCCGGATCCGCTGCCGCACCTCAAATATGTTTCGATGCGGGACGGCGACCATGTCGCGCGCGCCCCGCGCCTGACTGACGACCTCCGAGGTATTCGCGAGCCCGACAGATTGGTGGCCAGCCGATCTCGACCGGTCCGTGGCCTGAGCGATGACAGGATACACCGATGATCAAACTCACCGTGAACGGGGCTGAACGCAGCTTCGACGGCGATCCCGATATGCCGCTGCTGTGGTTCCTGCGCGACGAAGTCGGCCTCACCGGCACCAAGTTCGGCTGCGGCCAGGCCCTCTGCGGCGCCTGCACCATCCATCTCGGCGGCACCGCCGTGCGCGGCTGCGTCACCCCCATCTCCGCAGCCGAAGGCCAGGAGGTGGTGACCATCGAGGGGCTTTCCCCCGACGGCAACCACCCGGTCCAGGCGGCGTGGCGCGACCTCAACGTCTCGCAATGCGGCTACTGCCAGTGCGGGCAGATGATGCAGGCGGCGTCCCTCCTGAAGGATACGCCGAAGCCCAACGACGCCCAGATCGACGAGGCCATGAGCGGCAACCTCTGCCGCTGTGGCACCTATCCCCGCATCCGCGCCGCGATCCATCAGGCCGCCGGAAACGCGCCGGCCGCCAACAAGGGAGAGCGCCTGTGATTCACGACGCACAGATCATGGCCGGCCTCGCCACCGAGACGACCGCCGCCCCCGAAGCGCCGAGCGCTCTCGCCAATGTCAGCCGCCGCGCCATGCTCGGCGGCCTGGGCGCCCTGGTCCTCGCCCTGTCCTGGAAGGATTCCGCCCGGGCGGAAGACAAGAAGGACGAGCCGAAGAAATTCGGCGCCGATGCCATGCCGCATGGCTGGCAGGACGACCCAAAGGTGTTCGTGGCCATCGCGCCGGACGGCACCGTCACCATCACCTGCCACCGCTCGGAGATGGGCCAGGGCGTGCGCACCTCCGTCGCCCTCGTGGTGGCCGACGAGCTCGATGCCGATTGGGCCAAGGTGAAGGTCGCCCAGGCCTGGGGTGACGAAGCCCGGTTCGGCAACCAGGATACCGACGGTTCGCGCAGCTTGCGCCACTTCTTCCCGCATCTGCGCCATGCGGGTGCCGCGGCGAAGGCCATGCTGGTCCAGGCCGCCGCCAAGCAATGGGGCGTGCCGGTAACGGAAGTGAAGGCCGAGAACTCCGTCCTCACCCACGCCAAGTCGAAGCGCGCGCTGGGCTATGGCGATGTCGCGGCGGCCGCCGCCGAACTCGCCGTCCCCGCCCGCGAGAGCGTGATCCTGAAGGACCCCAAGGCCTTCAAGTTCATCGGCAAGGGCAAGATCGGCCTCATCGACAACCGCGACATCACCACCGGCAAGGCGATCTACGGCCTCGATACCCGCCTCGACGGGATGCTCTACGCCCTCGTCGCCCGCCCGCCGGTCTTCGGCGGCAAGGTGGCGAGCTACGACGATGCCGAGACCATGAAGATCCCCGGCGTGGTCAAGGTGTTCAAGATCGACGCGCCCGAAATCCCGTCCGAGTTCCAGCCGATCGGCGGCGTCGCCGTCATCGCCAAGAACACCTGGGCGGCCATGAAGGGCCGTGAGGCCCTGAAGATCACCTGGGACGACGGCCCGAACGCGACCTACGATTCGGTCGCCTTCCGGGGCGAGTTGGAGAAGGCGGCGCGCGCGCCCGGCAAGGTCGTGCGCAACCAGGGCGACGTCGACGGCGCCATGGCCAAGGCCAAGCAGCGGATCGAGGCCGAGTATTTCGTGCCCCATCTCGTCCAGGCCCCGATGGAACCGCCGGCCGCCACCGTGCGGATCAAGGACGGGTTCTGCGAGGCCTGGGCCTGCACCCAGGCACCCCAGGCGACCCATGACCGCTTGGCCAAGAAGCTCAACCTGCCCGCCGACAAGGTGCGGGTGAACGTGACGCTGCTCGGCGGCGGCTTCGGCCGCAAGTCGAAGCCCGATTACGTGCTCGAGGCGGCCCTGTGCTCGCAGGCCGTGGACGGCGCGCCGGTGAAACTCACCTGGACCCGCGAGGACGACCTCCATCACGGCTACTACCACACGATCTCGGTGGAGCGCCTGGAGGCCGGCCTCGACGACAAGGGCATGCCGGTGGCCTGGCTCCACCGCTCGGCCGCCCCGACGATCGGTTCGATCTTCGCGGCCGGCGCCAAGAACGAGCTGCCTTTCGAGCTCGGGATGGGGCTGACCAACACGCCCTTCGACGTGCCCAACATCCGCCTGGAGAACCCGGCGGCGGATGCGCATGTACGGATCGGCTGGTTCCGCTCGGTCTCGAACATCCCGCACGCCTTCGCGATCCAGTCCTTTGTCGCCGAGTTGGCGCATGCGGCGGGCAAGGATCCGAAGGAGTACCTGCTGGCCCTGATCGGCCCCGACCGGGTGATCGACCCGACCAGCATCGGCGATGTCTGGAATTACGGCGAAGATCCCGCCCGCTACCCGATCGAGACCGCGCGCCTGCGCGGGGTCATCGAGGCGGCGGCCAAGGGCATCGGCTGGGGCCGGAAGCTGCCGAAGGGACGGGGCCTCGGCATTGCCGGACACTACAGCTTCGTCACCCACACGGCGGTGGCGGCCGAAGTGGAGGTGGGCGCCAAGGGTGAGGTCTCGGTCAAGCGCATCGACATCGCCGTCGATTGCGGACCGCACGTCAACCCGGAGCGTATCCGCTCGCAGATGGAAGGCGCCGTCGTCATGGGGATGGGCTTGGCCTTGTCGGCCGAGATCACCTTCAAGGACGGGCGCGCGCAGCAGAACAACTTCGACGGCTACGAGATCACCCGTCTCGACGCCGCCCCGAAGGAGCTGCACGTCCACCTGATCCAGAACAACGACTACAGCCGTCCGCTCGGCGGCGTCGGTGAGCCGGGCGTCCCCCCCGTGGCGCCGGCCATCGCCAACGCGGTCTTCGCCGCCACCGGCCGCCGCATCCGGCAGCTGCCGATCCGCGACCAGCTGAGCTCGTAAACACAAAGACCCTCCGGCCCGAAGACTTGGGCTGGAGGGTCACATCGTTCGACACGTGGTCCAGCCCTCCACCTCATCCTGAGGTGCCGCGAAGCGGCCTCGAAGGAGGGGTCCAGAGCCGACTGCGCGACCTAGAGGCCTCCTTCGAGGCCTTCGCTGCGCTCCGGCTCCTCAGGATGAGGGGCCGGGTTGGAAGTGCCGAAGGTAGAATCGCCTTTCGGACCTCACTCAGCTGCCACCGCCCGCGCCTCCCGGCCTCCCTCCCGATACTCGCCCCAGGCCTGTTTCAGGATCTGGACCGAGGAGGTGAGGAAGATGCCGGCCATGAGGGCGGCGACCGCGAGGTCAGGCCAGGCCGACGTGGTGCCCCAGACGGCAAGCGCCGCGCCCATCACCACGATGTTGCCGATGGCGTCGTTGCGCGAGCACAGCCAGACGGAGCGGACATTGGCGTCGCCGTCCTTGTAGCGCATCAGCAGCAGGACCGAGGCGACATTGGCGGCGAGCGCCAGCAGGCCGATGCCGCCCATCCATTCCGCGCTCGGCACGCCGAGGACGAGGGTCTGGTAGATCGTCGAGCCGAAGACCCAGACCGCCATCAGGCTGAGGCTCACCCCCTTGGCCAGGGCCGCCAACGAGCGGGTGCGCAGGCTCGCGCCGATGACCGCGAGGCTGAGGCCGTAGGTGACGGTGTCGGCCAGGAAATCGAGGGCGTCCGCCTTCAGCGCCTGCGATCCGGCCGCCTGGCCCGCCGCCATCTCGGTGACGAACATCGCGCCGTTGAGGGCGATGACGAACCACAGCACCCGCTTGTAGCGCGGATCGACCCCGTCGAAGACCGGAACGCCGCCGCCGCAGCCGCAGGATTCCTTGTGCGCCGAGGCTGTCGGAGCCTGCGCCGCGACGGCATGGTGATGCCCGTCGCCGGGTGCATGAGCATGTGCGTGCGTGTGGATGTCGGGCTGGTTCTGGCTCGTGCCGCAGCAGGATTCGGCCATGGCTCTCTCCTCGTTTCGTCGTTAGACAGGAGCCTACAAGCTCTAGCGACTAGAGGATCAAGCGGAAAATGACGTTCTCGATCGGAATCCTGTCGCGCCGCGCCGGGGTGAAGGTGCCGACGATCCGCTATTACGAGCAGGTCGGGCTGATGCCCTCGCCCCCGCGCACCGACGGACAGCAGCGCCGCTACGGTGACGCCGAGGTGGCGCGGCTCAACTTCATCCGGCACGCGCGCGAGCTCGGCTTCGAGGTCGATGCGATTCGCGAGCTTCTCGCCATGAGCGCGCAGCCGGAGGAATCCTGTGCCGAGGTGGACCGCCTGGCGCGACGCCACCTGGCGGAGGTGGAGCAGCGCATTGCCCGGCTGGTCTCCCTGCGCACGGAATTGCAGCGCATGGTGACGGAATGCGGCCACGGGCGGGTGGGCGAGTGCCGGGTCATCCAGGTTCTGGCCGACCACGGCGAATGCGACCACGACCATGGCGGTGCGCGGCCGGGATTCGCCGAGGCGTAAACTTCCCCGCTCCGGCGGAGCCGAAGGGGCGGGCGGCGGGTTGTCCCGTCACAGCCCCCCGTTGAGGATGCCCCATGTTTCAGAGACCCCGTTCCTTCGCCGCCGTGCTAGCCGCCGGATTCGCCGCCAGCCTCGTGGCCGGCCCGGTCCTCGCCTCCCCGTGTTCGGAGGAGATCGCGCGCCTCGAAGCGAAGGTGAAGGAGGAGGCGACCGGCGCCATCTCGGCCTCGACCTCGGGCAAGGCGGCGGCCGGCGCGCGGGAAGGCCAGGGAGAGACCGGACAGGGAGGCAACGCCTCGACCCCGGCCGCTCCGCCGGAGAAATCCGCCGAGGCCGGCAAGGGCTCCGATGCGGCGATGCAGGCCAAGGTCGCCTTGGACGAGGCCCGCACCGCCGACGGCAAGGGCGACGCCCAGGCCTGCAACGCCGCGCTGGAGCGCGCCAAGAGCCAGCTCGCCACGGCTCCGTGAGCGCGGGCGCACCGGCCGGGGGAGCCCGGCACGGTGCTGTCGCCCGCACGATGGCCCGTTGCGCGATGGCGCGGCGGGTCGTGGGGATGTCCCGGCAAAGCGTAAAAAGAGAAGTTTCTTCTTTTGAGGCCGTCTCGGACATCCGCCCCGACCGGCGTCGTATCGGCACGGACGCGGACTGCGTGCCGGCTCGCCGTCCCTTGTCTTTCAGGCGGCGCGGGAAGGCCGCCGCCGTCGATGGAGGATCCTTTCGGGGGTCCTAGGCGGCGGCGCTGAGGGCGTGTTTGTTGCCCTGAATGCCGGCGCATAGATCATCGATCTCCGCAAGATCTAGACTTTCACCTGAGTGGCTTGCAATTGCATCGATCAGGTGATCTTGCCGAGGATCGAAGGGATGGCCCTGAAGGCGATAGAATTGATAGTAACGCAATGCCGCCAATACGGTGTCGCGCTCTCGCACTGTGATGGTGATGGTCTGCATTCTTTGAAGATCTCCCCTTCGTGCAGTTTTTGCTCTCCGAACACTTGAATCCGACTCAGCGAGCGAGAGCGTTGTAACCCCGCTTCGGTGCAGCCGTCCACAGCCGGAAACCATTCGGTAACCCTGTCGGCGGGTCGGCCGAGGGGTCGGCCGGAGGCAACCCTTTGCAGGCGTGCCATTTCCTCCCGGAGGGACGGGCGGCGGATTTATTTCGCTCTGGAAATGTAAAATGTCATTGACAGGAAAGAGGAAAACTGGCGGCGCCCGGCAAAGCTCGGCCGCATGCGTCTTTCGCGGAATCGATAAAATTGTTCTTAACCAATCCGTGGGAGCCTTCTGGTCACGACCGACTCACTCACCCGTGAGAAAGTCGAGTATGAGCGGAGCCACCCCTCATGACCAAAATGCAGCCGGATGACGGGCAGGACGGTCGAGCACACCGGGCAAGACCGGTGGCGCTCTCCGCGAGCGTACGACGCCATCTCGGGCTGAACCTGCGCACCCATTATGCGGCTTCACTGGTCGAACCAGTGGGCGAGCGGATCGAAACGCTGCTGACGAAGCTCGGCCGCACGAAGGGCTGACTCGTCACGCCGGATGAGCGGGACGACACACGCCGTTCAGAATTGCGGTGCTATGGGTTCCGCCTACGCGCCGGACCTGCCCGGCCCGTCCGCAGCCAACCCGCGAAACCCGATCCCATGACCGTCCTCGTTCTCGTCGTCGCCGGAAACATCCTGCTCGCGACCCTGTTCTCCCTGGTCGCCCTCGCCTCCGACTGAACGGCCCTCGCGAGACGCTTCGGCGTTCCAGCCTGCCTCCACATCACGGCTCTCGACGTAGCGTGAGCCACCCAGCCCGGACGACCGGTCGCGGCATGCCGCAACCGGCGCTTCGTCGTGCCTCCATGGATCGGTCCGACGCCGTCCGGCCCCGCTCTCCGTTTCGCCGATTCGCCGGCCCAGCGGCCCTCGCAATCGGCCGGAACATGGCATGCGGATCGGCGCGTGATCCGGGGCGGAACGTCCTTTCTAAAGAACCAGCCTCCCTGAGCATCTTGTTCCAAATCGCCGGCAACGGAGAGATTTTCGTTCCCCATGCCGCCCAGAGTTCTTCAAGACCTCGTTTTTTGAAGGAGAATTACCTATCTAAGCTCAGTAACGCCAATCCGGCCAAGCTTGACATTGTTCTTTAAAAAGAACGAAACGTAGCATCACCGGGGCATCGGGACGGCAACGTTCCCGCGCCGCGACGTAGCCGGAGACAACCCTGTGAGCTCGACCATGTCCTCGACGCCCAACGCCCGCCGTCTCTCCCAGAGAAGGCGTATCCTCGCCCTGTGCGCCGGTTCGGTCGGCCTGGTCTCGGCGGGGCTCGGCTCCGCACTGTTCGCCGCCGGCAGCGCCCAGGCGCAGACCGAACTCCTCAACGTCTCCTACGATCCGACGCGGGAGCTCTATAAGGAGATCAACGCGGCCTTCATCGAGGAGTGGAAGGCCAAGACCGGCGAGACGGTCACCATTCGCGCGGCCCATGGCGGCTCGGGCTCGCAGGCCCGCACCGTCATCGACGGCATCCCCGCCGATGTGGTGACCCTGGGCATCCCCTCCGACATCGACGCGATCAGCCGCATCTCGAAGAAGATTCCCGCCGATTGGCGCACCAAGCTGCCCAACGAAGGCCTGCCCTATACCTCCACCGTGGTGTTCCTGGTGCGCAAGGGCAACCCGAAGGGCGTGAAGGACTGGGGCGACCTGGTGAAGCCGGACGTGAAGGTGATCACCCCGAACCCGAAGACCTCCGCCGGCGGGCGCTGGAACTTCCTCGCGGCCTGGGGCTACGCCTACGAGAAGGAAGGCAAGAACGCCGACAAGGCCAACGCCTTCGTCGGCCAGCTCTACAAGCAGGTGCCGGTGCTCGATACGGGCGCGCGCGGCTCCACCGTGACCTTCGCCCAGCGCGGTCTCGGCGACGTGCTGCCGACCTGGGAGAACGAGGCCTATCTCGTGTTCGACGAGTTCGGCCGCGACAAGTTCGACGTGGTCGTGCCTCCGACCTCGATCTACGCCGAGCCGCCGGTGGCCCTGGTCGACGCCAATGTGGACAAGAAGGGCACCCGCAAGCAGGCCGAGGCCTACCTGCAGTTCCTCTACACGGACAAGGCACAGGCGATCTTCGCCAAGCACCATTACCGTCCGATCAAGCGCGAGGCCGCCAAGCCCGAGCATCTCGCCCAGCTGCCCGAGCTGAAGCTCTTCAAGATCGAGGATCTTCAGGGCAACTGGGACGATATCCAGAAGAAGAACTTCGACAATGGCGGCCTGTTCGACCAGCTGAGCAAGCCGCCGCAGTAACGCGGACCTCCCCCGTCGCGGCTACGGGATTCCTACATCTGCGGCTGCAGGCAGAGCGCGTCCCTCTCCCCCTTGTGGGGAGAGGTCAGGAGTGGGGGTGGCGCCGCTTGCCTCCACAGCTTGAGGGTTGCCCGACCACCCCCACCTCCAACTCCTCCCCACAAGGGGGAGGAGGGCCGCGAAGCCCGCGACTTGTGTGATTCTTAGCCATCACGGGGAGGATGCCACGGAGCGGAGGGCGACCTTGCGCCGGACACCGCACCCGCTTCCCGACCCGCCGATGCGTGAGCGAGGCGACCCACTTCAGGACCACCCCATGGCAGAGCCCCCTCTGCGTCCGAGACGACGCTTCCGTCAGCCCAGCGTGATTCCGGGCTTCGGCATCACCTTCGGCTACACCCTGACCTGCCTCGGCATCATCGTGCTGCTGCCGCTCGCCGCCCTCGTCGCCCGCGCCTCCGGCCTCGGCCTGTGGGGGATCTGGGAGGTGGCCACCGATCCGCGCGTCGCCAGCGCCCTGCGCGTGAGTTTCGGCGTGTCGCTCCTCGCCGCGCTCACCGCCTCGGTCTTCGGCTTCCTCATCGCCTGGGTGCTGACCCGCTACCGGTTCCCCGGCCGCAAGATCGTGGACGCGGTGGTGGACCTGCCCTTCGCCCTGCCCACCGCCGTCGCCGGCATCGCCCTGGCCTCCCTCTATGCGCCCAACGGTCTCGTCGGCGAGCAGCTCGCCAAGCTCGGGATCGAGGCCGCCTACACGCCGGTGGGCATCTACATCGCCATGGTCTTCATCGGCCTGCCCTTCGCCGTGCGGACGGTGCAGCCCCTCATCGAGGAAATCGACAAGGAGATCGAGGAGGCCTCGGCCACCCTCGGCGCCGATCGCTGGCACACCCTCATCAAGGTGGTGGTGCCGCCGCTGATCCCGGCGGTGCTCACGGGCTTCGCCCTCGCCTTCGCCCGCGGCGTCGGGGAATACGGCTCGATCATCTTCATCGCCGGCAACCTGCCCTACGTCTCCGAGATCGCGCCGCTCCTCATCGTCATCAAGCTCTCCGAGTTCGATTACGGGGGCGCCTGCGCCATCGCGACGATCATGCTCGGCATCTCGTTCGTGACGCTGCTGGCCATCAACCTGATCCAGGCCTGGAGCCGCAGGAGATTCGGATATGTCTAGCGCCCTCGCCACCACTCGGCCCCCCGCCCGCGCCGGGAGCGTGGTCACCGAAGGCTTCGCCGTCCGCGCGCTGCTGATCGGGATCGCGGTGGTCTTCCTCGCCCTGTTCCTGGTGCTGCCCCTGGTGACGGTGTTCATCCAGGCCTTCGCCAAGGGCTGGTCGGCCTATCTCGCCGCCTTCTCCGAAACGGATGCCCGCTCGGCGATCCGCCTCACCCTGCTGACCGCGGCCATCGCCGTGCCGTTCAACCTCGCCTTCGGCGTCATGGCCTCCTGGGCCATCGCCAAGTTCGAATTCCGCGGCAAGAACCTGCTCGTGACCCTCATCGACCTGCCGTTCTCGGTCTCGCCGGTGGTCTCGGGCCTGATCTACGTGCTCGTCTTCGGCGCTCAAGGGGTCCTCGGCCCGTGGCTGCTCGCGCACGACATCCAGATCATCTTCGCCGTTCCCGGCATCGTGCTCGCCACGATCTTCGTCACCTTCCCCTTCGTCGCCCGCCAGCTGATCCCGCTGATGCAGGAGCAGGGGACGGCGGAGGAGGAAGCCGCGCTGACCCTCGGCGCCTCCGGCTGGCACGCCTTCCGGACGGTGACGCTGCCCAACATCCGCTGGGGGCTGCTCTACAGCGTGCTCCTCTGCAACGCCCGGGCGATGGGTGAATTCGGCGCGGTGTCGGTGGTCTCGGGCCATATCCGCGGATTGACAAACACGCTGCCGCTCCACGTGGAGATCCTCTACAATGAGTACAACTTCGTTGCCTCTTTCGCCGTCGCTTCCCTCCTTGCCGGCCTCGCTCTTGTCACCCTCCTCGTCAAATCCCTTCTCGAATGGCGCTTCAGCGCCGAGATCGCAGCCGGCGCACGGGGCCACTGACCCGGTGGGATCGTCCACGGCGATCCGGGTCGAGGGGCTGTCGAAGACCTTCGACACCGCGGCGGTGCTGCACGACCTCTCCCTCGACGTGCGGGCGGGCGAGCTGCTGGCGCTGCTCGGCCCTTCGGGCTCGGGCAAGACCACGCTGCTGCGCATCATCGCCGGGCTCGATTTTCCCGATCGCGGGCGGATCATCTTCGGCGCCGACGATGCCACGCGGGTTCCGGTGCAGGAGCGCGCCGTCGGCTTCGTGTTCCAGCACTACGCCCTGTTCAAGCACATGAGTGTCGCCGAGAACATCGCCTACGGCCTCAACGCCCGCAAGCGCGCGGACCGGCCGGCCAAGGCCGAGATCAAGCGCCGGGTCGGCGATCTCCTCGACCTCATCAAGCTCTCGGGCTTCGCCGACCGCTACCCGTCGCAGCTCTCCGGCGGCCAGCGCCAGCGCATCGCGCTGGCGCGCGCTCTGGCCGTGGAGCCCCGCGTGCTGCTGCTGGACGAGCCCTTCGGCGCCCTCGACGCCCAGGTGAGGAAGGACCTGCGCCGCTGGCTGCGCGAGATCCACGACCGCACCGGCCAGACCACGATCTTCGTGACCCACGACCAGGACGAGGCGCTGGAACTCTCCGACCGCGTCGCCGTCCTGTCCAAGGGCCGCCTCGAACAGATCGGAACCCCGGACGAAGTCCAGGAAAACCCGGTCTCCTCCACCGTGCTGAAGTTCCTCGGCGACACGATCGAGGTGGAGGCCATCGCCCAGGGGAGCGAGGTCCGCGTCAACGGCCGCCTCACCCCGGTGAAGGCACCGCCCGGCCTCGTCGGCCCGGTCAAGCTCTATGCGCGGCCGTGGCAGCTGCAATTCGCCGAGCCCGACCAGGCCCATCTCGAAGGCCATGTCCGCTCCTCCTATCGCAGCCAGGGCCGCCAGCGGATCGAGGTGGACCGCTCCGAGGGCAAGACCGTGGTGGTGGAGGCCTCCGACACCCACCGCCTCGCCGCCGGCCGCAAGGTCGGCCTGACGATCAATGCCGGCTACGTCTTCAAGGATTGACGGGGCGGCACCGGCACCGCGGAGGAAACGGTTGCGCTTCCTCCGCGGATCGGCTGTGACTCCCGCCGTCGAAATCGAGAGGGAGCATCCGGCATGTCGGGTCATGGAGCCATCGAAGGCTCGAACAAGAAGGTCGCGCTGCTGATCTCGGTGCTGGCGCTGTTCCTGGCGCTGGCCGAGACCCTGGCCAAGGGTGCGCAGACGGAAGCGCTCAGCGCCAACGTCGAATCCTCCAACCAATGGGCCTATTACCAGGCCCGCACCATCCGCGGCACCATCCTCAAGACCGCCGACGAGACCCTCGCCCTGATCCCGCCGGAGACGGCCAACGCACCGGCCATCGCGGCCAAGCGCGCCGAATGGGCCAAGACCATGGCCCGCTGGGAATCCGACCCCGCCACCGGCGACGGGCGCAAGGAGCTGCAGGAGAAGGCGCGGGCCTCGCAGGAGCACCGCGACCTCGCGCTCCATCGCTACCACCATTACGAGTTCGGCTCGGCCGCCTTCCAGATCGGCATCGTGCTCGCCTCGGCTCAGGTCATCACCGGCATCGCAGCGCTGACGCTGGCGGGCGGGTTCCTGGGCCTCGCCGGCCTCGTGATGCTGGGCTTCGGCCTCTACGCGCCGCACGTTCTGCCGTTCTTCCACTGACGCACGAATCCCGGCACCGAGCCTGGACTCTCGCCTCCTTCGCGACAGTTGAAGGAAAGGGAGGCGAGACATGGCGCAAGACAGCGAGCAGGAAGGCCGGCTGACCCGGATCTCGGCCTTCGTCTTCCTTCACACCGAACACGCCGTCTATGCCGCCCTCGGCCTGCTCCTCGCCGGGACGGCGATCCTGGCGCTCATCGACGCGACGGGCCTGCTTTTCGGAGCGATTCGCCATCTCGGGGGTTCGGGCGAACTCCTCAAGATCGTCGACAGCCTGCTGTTCCTGCTGATGCTGGTGGAGATCCTGCACACGGTGCGGGTCTCGATGCGCTCGGGGCGGCTCACCTGCGAGCCTTTCCTCATCGTCGGGCTGATCGCCTCGATCCGGCGCGTCCTCGTCATCACCCTGCAATCCTCCGAGGTGATGCACGCGCCGATGACGGCCGAGCGCGAGGCGCTGTTCCGCGCCTCCATGATCGAACTCGCCGTGCTGTCCGGGCTCATCCTCACCATGGTGATCTCGATCTTCTTGCTGCACCGCGCCCGCGACGACAACGAGGTGGCCGGCAAGGAATGATCCCGCCGTCTTGGAACTGGCTTCGCACTTGCGAAGACGAGGCCCGATCTTCAGATCAGGCCGATGAGACGAGCGGTCGCGACGCCGCGCGCTGTTGCGGATGAGACGGACCGGGACCGATGATCAGCGCCTTCGACCTGTTCAAGATCGGGATCGGCCCGTCGAGTTCGCACACGGTGGGGCCGATGGTGGCGGCCTTCGATTTCCGCGAGCGGACGCGGCGGCGTCCCGGCCTCGCCCGCATCCGCGCCGAGATCTTCGGCTCCCTCGCCTGGACCGGGCGCGGGCACGGGACCGATGTCGCCATCCTCCTCGGCCTCCTCGGCCATAGCCCCTCCGCCATCGACCCCGACCGGGTGGACGAGTACGTGGCCGAGGCGAAGAGGACGGGCCGGCTCGGCCTCGGCGGCCCGGCCTTCGCCCTCGAGAGCGATCTCGTCTTCAACTTCACCGAGGTGCTGCCGGTGCACACCAACGGCATGCGCTTCCGCGCCCTCGACAGTCAGGGCACGGTCCTCGACACGGTCACCTGCTATTCCATCGGCGGCGGCTTCGTCGTCGGCGAGGAGGAGGTCCGCGCGGGCGAGGCGGTGGAGTTTCCGCTGCCCTATGCCAGCGCCGCCGATCTCCTGGCCACGTGCCTGCGCACCGGCTTCTCCATCGCCCAGGTCCAGCGCGCCAACGAGGGCGCGAGCCGCAGCCGCGAGGCCATCGACGAGGGGCTGGACGCCATCCGCGACGCGATGTTCGCCTGTATCGACCGGGGGCTTCGCCAGACCGGCGAACTGCCCGGCGGCCTCAAGGTGCGGCGGCGGGCCAAGAAGCTGTTCGAGGACCTGGAAGCCAACCGCCACCTCAACGCCCGGCCGGCCCACGAGATCATGGACTGGATCAGCCTGTTCGCCCTCGCGGTGAACGAGGAGAACGCTGCCGGTGGCCGGGTGGTGACCGCCCCCACCAACGGCGCCGCCGGGATCGTCCCGGCCGTGCTGCGCTACGCCCGCGACTTCTGCCCCGGCTGGTCGGACGAGCGCGGCCGCGAATTCCTGCTGGTGGCCGCTGCCATCGGGGGTCTCATCAAGAGCCGCGCCTCGATCTCCGGCGCCGAGGTCGGCTGCCAGGGGGAGGTCGGCTCGGCGGCGGCCATGGCGGCGGCGGGTCTGGCCGCGCTGCTCGGCGGCTCGACCCTGCAGATCGAGAACGCCGCCGAGATCGCCATGGAGCACCATCTGGGCATGACCTGCGACCCGATCGGCGGCCTCGTCCAGATCCCCTGCATCGAGCGCAACGCCTTCGGGGCCAACAAGGCGGTGGTGGCCGCCTCCCTGGCTTTGCGCGGCGACGGCATCCACCGGGTCAGCCTCGACGAGGTCATCGAGACCATGCGCCAGACCGGCCACGACATGCAGGCGAAATACAAGGAGACCTCGCTCGGCGGCCTCGCGGTGAACGTGGCGGCGTGTTGAGCCGCCGATCCCGTCTCAGCCGTCACGGCCGGTTCTGCAGATTATCCAGACGGTGACGAGCAAAACCCATGGCCGTCCGTGCACTCTGCGAACCCTCAGGTGCCGGGGCTAGCTGGCGAGACGCTGCGCCTGACGCTTAGCCGCATCGAAGGCCTGAAGATCGAGGGCGAGATTGATGACGTGAGCGCTCTTCAGGCGTGTCGGCTCGATCGCGCTTCCGATACCGTGCTGCAGGTAGACTTCTTCCACCTCCGGCGTTCGCATCGCGCCGCCCATGGTCCAGTTGGGGAAGGAGCGGCTCTGAACATTGCGCGCATCCATGATGGTTGCGGTGGCGTGGCGCGGGTCGCGTGCAATCCGAGTATAGGTGGCACTCACCTGGGCTTGCTCACCCTCCAGAATCTGGATGAACCACGTCTTGTCGAAAATGAGGAAGCCGGTGATTCCGTCTCTGCTATTATTGCGCTGAGAAGCGGAAACGATTTCCCGCAGATTCGTAAGCATTGCGCGGTCGTTACCCTGCACGACGTTACGGCTATAATAGACGAGTTGGTGAATCATCGTAGATTTTCACTTCTGTTAAAAAGCGGAGCGTAAGAAAATGATCGTCCCTTACACTCATGCAGCCCACCAACGCCGCACGAACGATATCGGCCTTGACCCGATTGTCTTGTTTGATCGCTAAGTTAATCAAATCCGAATACGCAACGATAAGCAGCTCTTGGAATCCTCTTCACCGCTCGGGCCAGCGACAGGCGGAGGTCTTTACGCGACGTGCCAGATGCCGGGAAACGGTCCCAGCGAAATATTTGGCATGAACGGCGCGATGACCGCTCACCGTCCAGCCGAGAGCCCGATCACGGGATTCAGAGCCTATGCCTGGGTTCGGATCGCGCCCGAGGTACCCGAAATCGTCTCCTGGGAGAGGAGACGCACGCCGCCGTCAGCGGCGTCCCCGGTCCTTGCCCTCCGCCGCCCGGCGCAGGGCCTCGGCGAACGCGCCGTCGGGGGCCGGGCCGCGTGGCGCCGGGGCCGGCGCGGGTCTCTGCTGGGGGCGTGAGGAGGAGCGCTCCTCCTGTCGCCCCGGTCGCGCCGCGCCCGCTTCCTCCGAGCGCATGCTGAGCGCGATGCGCTTGCGGTTGGCATCCACCTCGACGACGCGCACCTGGACCACGTCGCCGGGCTTCACCACCTCGCGCGGATCCTTCACGAACCGGTCGGCCAGGACCGAGATGTGGACGAGGCCGTCCTGGTGGACGCCGATATCCACGAAGGCGCCGAAGGCGGCGACGTTGGTCACGACACCTTCGAGGCGCATGCCGGGTCGGAGGTCCGAGATCTTCTCCACCCCGTCCTGGAAGGTCGCGGTCTTGAAGGCCGGGCGCGGGTCGCGGCCGGGCTTTTCCAATTCCGACAGAATGTCGGTGACCGTGGGCAGGCCGAAGGTCTCGTCGGTGAAGCGCTTCGGGTCGAGGCTCTTCAGGACGGGGCCGTTGCCGATGACGGCCTGGATGGGCTGCCCGGCGGCGGCGAGGATGCGGCGCACCACCGGATAGGCCTCCGGATGCACGCCCGACGCGTCGAGGGGATCGTCGCCGTCGCGGATGCGCAGGAAGCCGGCGGCGAGTTCATAGGCCTTGGGGCCGAGGCCGGCGACCTTCTTGAGGCTGGCGCGGGTGCGGAACGGCCCCTTCTCGTCCCGCGTCGTCACGATGTTGGCCGCCACCCGCTCGGAGAGGCCGGAGACGCGGGCGAGCAGGGGCGCGGAGGCGATGTTCACGTCGACGCCGACGCCGTTCACGCAATCCTCCACCACCGCATCGAGGGCCTTGGAGAGCTGACCCTCGCCGAGATCGTGCTGGTACTGCCCGACGCCGATGGCCTTCGGCTCGATCTTGACCAGTTCGGCGAGCGGGTCCTGCAGGCGCCGGGCGATGGAGACCGCCCCGCGCAGGGTCACGTCGAGGCCCGGCAATTCGGCGCTGGCATAGGCGGAGGCCGAATAGACCGAGGCGCCGGCCTCCGACACCATCACCTTTGTGAGCTTCAACTCCGGCTGCTTGGCGATGAGTTCGGCGGCGAGCTTGTCGGTCTCCCGCGAGGCGGTGCCATTGCCGATGGCGATGAGCTCGACCTTATGGGCGCGGCAGAGTTTGGCCAGGGCGACGAGGGCGCCGTTCCAGTCGCGGCGCGGCTCGTGCGGGTAAATCACGTCGGTCGCCGCGACCTTTCCGGTAGCATCGACCACCGCGACCTTCACCCCGGTCCGGAACCCCGGATCGAGGCCGAGGGTCGGCCGGGCACCGGCGGGGGCGGCGAGCAGCAGGTCGCGCAGGTTTCCGGCAAAGACGCCGACCGCGCCGGTCTCGGCCACCTGTTTCAGGCGTCCGCGCAGGTCGGTGTCGAGGGCGGGTTTCAGCTTGGTGCGCCAGGTCCGGCGCACGGTCTCCATCAGGAAGCGGTCCCCCGGCCGGCCGTGATCGCCGATGCGGAAGGCGCGGGCGATGCGCAGTTCCTGCCAGGAGGGCACGCCCTTCTCGGCCACGTCGCCGGGGGCATCGGTGATGTCGAGGTCGAGGATCTCCTCCTTCTCGCCCCGGTACAGGGCCAGGATGCGGTGCGAGGGCAGGCGCGTGAGCGGTTCGGAGAAGTCGAAATAGTCGGCGAACTTCTCGCCCGCCGCCTCCTTGCCCTTCTTGACGGTGGAGGTCATCCGGCCGCGCTGCCAGACCGTGTCGCGCAAGCTTCCCACCAGTTCCGGGTCTTCGCCGAACCGCTCGATCAGGATGGTGCGCGCGCCCTCCAGCGCGGCCTCGACATCGGCGACGCCCTTGCCCGCATCGACGAAGGCGGCGGCGGCCTGTTCCGGTGCGCGCTCGGGATGGGCGAGCAGCGCCTCGGCGAGGGGGCCGAGACCGGCCTCGCGGGCGGCCTGTGCCTTGGTGCGGCGCTTCACCTTGAACGGGAGGTAGAGGTCTTCGAGGCGCGCCTTGGTGTCGGCGGCGAGGATGCGGGCCTTCAAGGCGGGGTCGAGCTTGCCCTGGCCGTCGATGCTCTCGAGGATGGCGGCGCGGCGCGCCTCGAGGTCGCGCAGATAGGCGAGGCGCTCCTCCAGATCGCGAAGCTGGGAATCGTCGAGGCCGCCGGTGACCTCCTTGCGGTAGCGCGCGATGAACGGCACCGTCGACCCGCCATCGAGAAGCTCGACGGCCGCAGCGACCTGCCGCTCGGCGACCTTGAGCTCCGCCGCGATGGTTGCAGTGATGGCGGCCATGGATTCCTCGCGCGCGTGAAGGGGCCGCGGTGTCTACAGGCCGGGCCGGAGAGCGGTCAAACCGGAGGGGTGATCCGGTGGATTCTCGAAGGCCGATCCTCGTGACAAATGCCGCGTGTCGATACCGATCGGTCAGGTGCGGTTGATGGACAAAGGCCCCGGCCCGGCGGAGACTTACTTCAACAAAAAACGGGTTTGGGAGAGAAATGCCATGAGGCTCAGGCTTGGTCTGGCCGTGCTCGCCGTCGCCTTCGCAGGCGTGGCCGCAGCGGAGCCCCCGACCTTCCAGGTCGATCCCGCATGGCCGAAGCCGCTGCCGAACGACTGGATCATGGGCCAGGCCTCCGGCGTCGCGGTGGATGCCGAGGACCGGATCTGGGTGGTGCAGCGCCCGCGCTCCCTCACCGATGACGAGAAGGCCGCCAGCCTCACGCCGCCGCGCACCAAATGCTGCCACCCCGCTCCGCCCGTGCTCGTCTTCGATCAGGCGGGCACCCTCGTCCGGTCATGGGGCGGGCCGGGCGAAGGCTATGACTGGCCGCAGAACGAGCACGGCATCCATATCGACCACAAGGGCTTCGTCTGGCTCGCCGGCAACGGCGAGCAGGATGGCTTGATCCTGAAATTCACGCCGGAGGGCAAATTCCTCCTGCAGATCGGCAAGCAGGGTCCGCAGACCAACAGCCTCGACACCACCCGCCTCGGGCGCCCCGCCGCCATGCAGGTGGACCCGGAGACCAACGAGCTCTTCGTGGCCGACGGTTACTACAACCACCGGGTCATCGTGTTCGATGCCGAGACCGGAGCGTTCAAGCGGAT
Organism: Methylobacterium sp. 88A; assembly: GCF_000376345.1. Lineage (NCBI taxonomy): Bacteria > Pseudomonadati > Pseudomonadota > Alphaproteobacteria > Hyphomicrobiales > Methylobacteriaceae > Methylobacterium > Methylobacterium sp. 88A. The sequence goes on along the minus strand of NZ_AQVT01000001.1, from coordinate 4,628,080 downwards.
GTGGGGCGCCTACGGCAAGCCGCCCACCGACGAGACCCTGCCGGCCTACGACCCGGCCGCCGCGCCGGCCCAGCAATTCCGCAACCCGGTCCATTGCGTCCAGATCGCCCGCGACGGGCTGGTCTATGTCTGCGACCGGGCCAATGACCGGGTCCAGGTGTTCCGCCGCGACGGCAGCTTCGTGAAGGAGTTCTTCGTGGAAAAGAACACCCGCGCCAACGGCTCGGTCTGGGAACTGGCGCTCTGGCCCGACCCCGACCAGACCTACCTCCTCAACGCGGACGGCGCCAACAACGAGGTCCGCACCCTCAAGCGCGACACCGGCGAAGTGCTCGGCGCCTTCGGCCGCAACGGCCGCATGGCCGGCGACTTCCACTGGGTCCACAACCTCGCCGTGGACAGCAAGGGCAACGTGTTCACCACGGAGGTGGACACGGGCAAGCGCGCGCAGAAGTTCTTGTTCCGGGGGGAGATGGTGGTGCGGAAGCGGGCCGTGGGGCCATGACGCCGAATCCGACATAAAGGCGGGGGCGAGCCCGCCTCTTCTGGGTGAGCCCCTAACAACCAGCATCCGGCACCTTTTGAGCCAGCCAGATCGTTGCTCCGCCGCAGGTCGGATCGTTTTCGACATGCTTGAGCACCTTAAAGCCGTTGGCTTGCAACAGATGGCGATACTCGGCCGCGTCGAGACTGGCATGATACAGCGGTCGCCCCTCGAAAAGGCCCATAACTTCACCTTGTGCGGGACCGGAGGTGAAAAGCAGGGTCGCGTCAGGATGGCCAAGGCGGCCGAAGGTTTCGAACATCGGCCGCTGGTCGTCGGCTTTCAGGTGGAAGAGGCTGTGCCAAGCGACGAGCCCATGGAATCGCGGCAGCGGCGGCAAGGCGCGCATGTCGGCCGTGAGCCATGTCTGATCAGGAAAGTGCTCGCTCGCGATGTCGATCAATGCCGTGGCACCGTCCACCCCGGTGAGACGACAGTCTTTCTCGATCAGATAGCCCGCAATCGGCTGGCCGGCACCACAGCCGATATCCAGAACGTCACGTCCGTTCCGCGGCATAGCCGTGAGGAACGCATCCAGCCATGATCGTTCGAGATGGTCGTTTCCGCGCCGTTTGATCCAGGCGGTAGCGTGCTCCTGATAGAGCTCCACCACCGAGTCGGCCGCGCTCCGAATCTCCGACGCCTCACCCATTGCACCCCATCATCGGTCTCATCCTCCCCCGGAACCGTTCCTCCACGGTCAGGCGCAAGGACATCGACAGCCGGAGCAGCGTTCTCACGACGGAGGTGGACATGGGAAGACGCGCAGATGTTCTTCTTATGGGAGAGTTGGTGGTACGCAAGCGGGCTGTAGGGCCGTAGAGGTCGGAGTGGGAAGAAGTGGGCTTTGATTCATAGTGTTTGCTCTCTCGGAAATAGGATAAGCCCGAAATTATCCGTCACCGCGAGACTAATTATGTCGCTGACTAACCTTCTGGTACCGACCTATAGGAACATGCTGCAGACGCTGGCCGGGCTGCTGGACAAGGCGGAGCATCAGAGGGTGGATCAGGCCGATGGTCTGCTTTCGGCGCGTCTGGCACCGGACATGTATCCGTTGGCGTCACAAGTATGCTTTGCCGCCTACCAAGCCCAGGAGGCGACGTTCCGCCTTCGTGGTGAGGACATTCCCCCATCGCTCGCCGCCGTGGCAGCCGAAGGGCGCAATGCCGGCGAGGTGCCCGGATCAATGGCGGATGCACGGGCTCGTATCGCCGACGCATTGGCGCATCTGGACGGCTTCCCGGACGATGCTCTCGATGCCGGAGCGACCCTGCAGATCGCAATTGAGCTTCCGGGCAACATCACGTTCGATATGAGCGGCGAACAATACGCTCGGGATTGGGCTCTGCCTCAGTTCTACTTCCACGTCATCACCGCCTACGCCATCTTGCGACATCACGGCATCGCGCTCGGCAAAGCCGACTATGTGCCTCACATGTTCGCGTATTTCCGGCCCGGATCGCTGCCATGAGCATGACCGGAGAGCGGCTTGGCTGCCCACAACCCGCTCCCATTCCTCAAAACCGCCCCGCCACCGTCAACCGCACGGCCATCGGCTCCACTGGATGCAGATGCGTGTCCGCCACCCCGCCCGCCGGCTCTCCCCGCAGCCGCGACTCATAAAAATAATCGATCTGGCTCGCCTTGACGTTGAGCAGGTTGAGGATGTCGAGCTGCACCGTGACGCCGTTGTCGAAATTGTAGCCGATGCGGCCATTCACCAGGGTGGTGGGCTTCGAGCGGACGGAATTGTCCTCGATGAGCGGGCGCGGCCCGAAATAGCGAAGCCGTAGCGTACCGAACCAGCCGAGCGACTCGCCCAGCGTGAAGCCGGCGGCCGCGATGGCGGTGGGGGCGGCGGGAATGCGGCTTCCCGCAGGGTCGCGGTCGGCAAAGCGCGCATGGGTGACGGTGAGGTCGGCATCGAGCGCGAGCCAGGGCGTCACCGCGTAGTGGTTGGTCCACTCGATGCCGGTGCGCCGGCTCGGGCGGCTCGGCTCGGTGGTGCCGGCATCACCCACGAACAGGTTCTCGGAGTCGAAATCGAGCTGGAACAGGGTCACCGTCGATTCGAGGCCGGCGATGGAACGGTTGCGGAGGCCCACTTCCGAGCCCACCGAGCGCACCAGCAGGGGCACCCGGTCGAGGGGGAACAGGGGATTGCCCGGATCGACCGTGATGGTCGCGCCCCGGGCGTCGTTGGAATGGAAGCCCTCGCCGTAATTCACGAACAGCTCGGTCCCGATCCAGGGGCCGAACACGACGCCGAGCTTGGGGCTGACGATGCCGTCCCGCGCATGGCCCGAATTCAACGGATTGTTCGATCTCACGGTGGCGTCGTAGGCGTCGGCGCGCAGGCCGACGCTGGTGCGCAGCCAGTCGGTCCAGCGCAGGCGGTTCTCAAAGTAGAGGGCGGCGCTGCCCTCCTGCACGCGGTCGTCGCGCACGGTGGAGAGGGAGGTGCGCGCCCGCGTGTTGAACAGGCCCACATGGATGTCGTCGAACCGCGCCTGCACGCCGATCTCGTTCTCCATGGCGAGACCGAACAGCTCACCCTTGAACACCCTGGCGATCTCGCCGCCGGCGACGGTGCGGCTGTCGAGCTGGCGGAACTGGTCGCCATTGACCGGATCGTTGAGGAAATAGGTGAAGTTGTTGAACAGGTTGAGGTTCGAGCGGAGGACGTAGGCGCTGGCGCGGGTGACGCCGCCGTCGTCCGACCGGCTCCAGCGGCCCGACAGGGAGAAGCGGCTCGCATCGCCCCCATCGCTGGGGTCGAGGGTGCCGAAGCGGCCGATCAGGCCTTCCGAGATGGCCCGCTGCGGAATCTGGTTCGTCGCCGTCCAGCGGTTGGAATAGGCCATGCCGGTGAGGGAGAACCCGTCGAGGGCGGTGCCCTGGCTGTAGCGCAGCACGCCGTTGAGCTTTCGGATGGCGTCCGGCACCACCCAGGGGCCGTCATAGACCTGAGCCTCGCCGGCGGCGAGGAGCGTCCCCTCCCCGAGGGGTGCGGAGGCGATGGTGAGCGCCCGCTTGTAGCCGAAGCTGCCGATGGAGGTGAGCGCGAGAGGGCGGGGCACCGCGTCGATCGTGTCGATCCGCACCGAGCCGGCGGAGGCGAAATCCCCGTCGCGGGCGAAATACGGGCCCTTGTGGAACTCCACCGCGCCGACGAGCTCGGGAATGAGGAAGTTGATGTCGGCATAGCCCTGGCCGTGGCCATGGGTGCGCATGTTGGCGGGCATGCCGTCGATGGTGATGGCGATGTCGCTGCCGTGGTCGAGGTTGAAGCCGCGCAGGAAGTACTGGTTGGCTTTTCCCTCGCCGGAATGCTGCGTGACGATGAGGCCGGGCACGGCTTCCAGCACCTCGCCGGGGCGGGTGACCGGCCGGTCGTTGAGGGCCTTGCCGGTGATGACGCCGGAACTCGATGTCAGCGCGGGAGCGGACAGGGCGCCGAACGCTTCGGCCCCGCCGGTTCCGCCCGTGGCCCCGCCGAGACCGGGACCGGCAGCGGGCGGCGGACGCATGTCGGCGGCCACGGAAAGTTCGTCGAGGGTCGCCTCGGCGGTGGTCGCCGCGCCGGACTGGGCGAGGACCGGTGACGCGGATGTCAGCATCGCGAGGACGAGGAGGGGATGGAGAGCGCGTGGAGGATGGGCGGACACGGGCGAAACCTCGGGCGACGGCAGTGGCACGTCACCGCGAACGAAGCCGATGCGTTCGCGACATGCGAACGCCCCGACACCCCACCAGGACACCCCGCCCGATGCGTTTCGCGTGTGACCACGACTGACGGCAGGTCTCCTGGCTCGCGGGTCACCGCCCTCTCATCGTCTTCCCAGAGGCCGGAGCCTCCAGTGACGTGTTGATGATGGGCTCGCCGCTTACAGTTGCGGGGGCAGCCGCGGCTTCGGATGCAAGATCCTCACCGCGTTCCCTTTTGATCCTCCGAAGAGGAACCGTCATCGTCAGGCTAGGTCGGCCGCGCCGGGAGGGTCAATGGCGAGATGTTCCCGCATCGACCATCGCCGCCGCCCTGTCGCATCACGGCAACGTCCGGCATCACTCCGGGAGTGAGTCGAGGTTCCTCGGCTCCTCGATGCGGCGGCCGTTTGTCTCGGCCCGGAAGCGCTTGCCCATCTCGTAGGCCGATTTGCGCATGCGCATGATGCCGCCCAGCGGCCGGTGCGCGGCCAGCCCGTGCCACGGGCTGAACGACAGGCCGTCATCGACGAAAGCCGCGCGGGCCTCGCTCCAGCTCGTCTGCGGCGCGGCGGTGAGGGTGGCGATGGTGCGGTAGGGGCTCGCTGCCTCCGACCAGACCACGGAGGCGTCCTCCACCGGCATGTCGTCGAGGTTCAGGCAAAGCTGCGCCCGCAACTCCCAGGTCCCGCCATGGCGGCGGACATGCTCCAGCACCGCCTCGCGGATCGCATTGGGGGCGCTGGTGTCGTCCAGCGGCTTGTCGGTGAGCGCCGTCAGGTCCGGCGAGACCGGGACGAGCGCAATCTTGGCGATGTGATCGCCGAAGCGCAGCGGAACCTGGCTGTAGAAGCTGTCGCCCAGGATATGCGTCTCGGGCTGTCCGCCCAGCGTCGCCAGGGCCGGGCTCGGCGAACCGGTGGCCGCCACGACCGCGCTCTGCACGCCGCGCAACGCCGCCGAGGCGACCTTCTTGAGCCCCTCCGCCCGATCCGTGGTTTTGGCGAGGAGCTTCAGGGTCGCCAGGAACTGCTTCGGTCCGGGTGCGGAGAAGGCCGGGCCGTTGACGAGCACGAAATCCTGCGTGGCATCCCCTTCCGAGCCTTCGAGACGCTCGCCCTCGACACCGATGATCTTGATCGCCACCCCGCGCGGGGTGGAGACGCTGTCGTCCAGGATGTCGCCCGGAATGGTCGAGAAGCGCATCACCACGGGGTAGCGCCCCGGCTTCGCGAACAGGCCCTGCGCCAGTTCGGGGGATAGGCCGGGCGCCACCTCCAACTCGGCCCTCAAGGCGCCATGCGCCTTGGCGTGGACGCTGCGGATGGCATGACCGCCATGGGCGAGGGTCGTCTCGCTGATGGAGCGCATGGTCTCGTTCAGGGACCGGCTGGTCTCGGCCTCGTCGGCGTCAGGGGTCTCGACGGCGGGCGTGTAGCGCAGGTAGGGGGACTCGATCGCCAAGGGTGCTGCTCCGGGGGATGGCGGATGCCGCGCCCCGAGGCGCTTCGATGGCCTTGAGGGAACCGGGCGGCTCCGCAACTTGGTGGTGTTCCAAGTTGAGAATCCCCGACCGGTGCTCCCGTTCCGATCCCTGCGGCAACTCGCCAAGTCGTGAAATCGGCGATCAGGCGGCGTTGTCCCAGGTCTCGCTGATTGGACGCCCGCCGCGCATGAGGCGCGCCCGCAGGATCACGTCGCCGGGCGGCAACGGCGTCGCCGGGCGCCATTCCACGTAGAGGCGCCAGCCCCCGGTCTGGGGCACCCGCTCCACCACCGGATCGACCATGGCGCCGGCGCTGGCCGAGACCTCGGCCGCGATGTCACCGTCCGGGCCGGTGGGCAGGCCCGGTCCTTCGAAATCGATGACGTAGAGGCGCCGCTCCGGACTCGGCGGCGTGGTCGGCCGCAGGCGCTCGGCCGAACCGACACGGGTGGAGACCACCCGGGCGAGCGCGCTCAGTACGGCGGTGTCCGGTTCGGCCCCGATGGTGGCGAGGGTGTAGGCGAGGTCGAGGGCGCTTCCCGCCGTGACGGGTGCGTCCGGCACGAAGGCGGCGACGATATTGTCCATATACTCTTCGCGGGACGGGATCTCGAAGAGCTGCACCGCCCCGGCGCCGAACCCCGCCTGGGGCGTGACCCAGAGGCCGGGCCGCGCCTCGTGTCGGGCCTGAACGTCGAGATAGGCGGCAAAGCTTCGCTCGCGCTGGAGAAGTCCGAACCCATCGAGGGAATCGACCCGGAACGCCGAGATCTGCGGATCGCGCCGTCCGTTACTCAAGGGACGCCATAGGCGGTCGTCCTTGGTCGCCACCACCAGCCCATCGGAATCGTGAACCTGGGGCCTAAAATCGTCGAAGGGCGCGGCTCCGCGCGCGCCCGGACCGTTCTCTCCGTGCAAGAACATGCTGGTGAGCGGCGCGAGGCCGAGACGCGGGATCGCGGCGCGGGGATGCAGCGAGGCGGTGACGACCATCCGCGAGGTCTCGCCGGGTTCGACCACGAAGCGGTAGGCGCCCGCGAGGCTCGGCGAATCGAGGAGCGCCAGGATCGTGACGGCGCGGGCCTCGGCCTTCGGCTCGCAGATCCAGAACGCCGTGAAGTCCGGAAACTCCTCCGCTCCGGGACCGCCGGTCTGGATCGCGGCACCACGCGCCGACAGGCCGTATTCCTGCGTCTTTCCGCGAAGCCGGAAATACGAGGCGCCGAGGAAGACCAGGAATTCCTCCTGGTGAGCCGGCTTTCTATCGTCGAAGGCGTGATGCAGCCGGAAGCCGGCAAAGCCGAGATCGCGGGAAAAGTCCTGCCCGGCAAGGTCGGAGCCGAGATCGAACAGGCCCGACTGGTACAGGATCGGCTGCGGCGGCCCGTCCGGCGGCTGGAGGAACAGGGCGACGCGCTTCTTCTGCAGGAAGCCGCGATGGAACAGTTGCAGCGAGAACGAACCACCGAGGCGAGGGGCCGCGTCAGGGCGGAAGGTGATCGCGCGGTAGCCGTCGTAGCTGAGGGCGGCGAGCGGGGCCGGGAGATCGTCCGGAGCGGGCCGGTAGGGTGAGGCCGCGAGGCGGCGGGCCTGGGCCACGACGCCCTCGAAGGTCATCGGCGCGTCGCGCGGTGGGTCGAGAGTGTCGGCGGCCATCGTTCTGGCGGTATTCAGGTCGACGGCACTAGGCATTATGATGCCTGCTGTCAGACCGAGCGCGGTTCGCAAGGTCTGCCGCCGCGAGAGGGGCTCGCGTCCCGAACGCTCGTCTCCACCGTCGTCCCGTGTCATCGATGCCCTTCGTGTCGTGACGGATGACGGCCCATCTCAGCCTTGATCGAGTGTCCATCGCCCCATGTCCATCACCCGGTTGTCGCACGACGCATCCCAAGCCGGAATCCCGGACCCGGTGATTCCCGCGAGCCGGCCGAGCGAGACGCCCTCGTTCGAGGCGCCGTCGCTCCTGTGGCGGCGGCTCCTGCTGGCGGTGCCGACCCTGGTCACCGCGGCGGCGATCGCGTGGCTTGCCGTGTCCGCCTATGGACGCCCCGACGGCGCCTTGGGCTGGGCTGTGCTGGTCCTGTTCGGCCTCGTGATGGCGTGGCAATCCTTCGTCGCCTGGCAATACGTCTACGGACTCGTGGCGGTCGCGTTCGGCGATGCGGCCAAATCCGCGATCGAGATCCGCTCGGCCACGGTGCCGGCCACCGCCTCGGGCCTGAGCCGCACGGCGGCCGTGGTGGCGATCCATGCCGAAGATGCGGTGGCGGTGTTTGCCGCCCTTCGCGTCATGGCCCGCTCGCTCCAGCGTGGGGGCGGCGACGGGTCCGATATCGACATCTTCGTCCTCTCCGATACGCGCGACGGCGCCATCGCGGCGGTGGAGGAGCATGAATTCGCGCGGATCGAGGCCTGGGCGCGCCTGAACGGCCCCGGCCTGCCGCGCTTCCGCTACCGGCGGCGCCAGGACAATGCGGGCCGCAAGGCCGGCAACATCGCGGAGTTCTGTCGAAGCTACGGCGACGAGTACGATTTCATGATCGTGCTCGATGCCGACAGCCTGATGACCGGCGCCGCCATGCGCCGCCTCGCCCGGCTGATGGAGGAAGCCCCCCGTGTCGGGCTGATCCAGACCGTCTCCTATGCCACCGGCCGGGACACGCTGTTCGCCCGTATCCAGCAATTCGCCGTGCGGCTCTACGCGCCGCTGTCGATCCGCTGCCTCGAGACCTGGCAGGGCGCGGATGGAAGCTATTGGGGCCACAACGCGATCCTGCGGGTCGCGGCCTTCGCCGACAATGCCGAACTGCCGGTGCTGCCCGGCAAGGCGCCGCTGGGCGGCGAGATCCTGTGCCACGACATCGTCGAAGGCGCGCTCCTGCGCCGGGCCGGATGGGAGGTCCGCCTCCTGCCGGAGATGGGCGGCACCTGGGAAGAGATGCCGACGAACCTCGTCGATCTCCTCGGGCGCGAGCGGCGCTGGTGCCAGGGCAACATGCAGCACCTGCGCGTCACCACCCTGCCGGGCCTGCGGGCGGCGAGCCGCTGGCACCTCATCGTCGGCATCCTGTCCTACCTCGCCTGCCCGCTCTGGGTGCTGTTCCTCGCCGCCGCCTCGATCCAGGCCGCCGTCACCGGCGATCTCGGCCTCCTGGCCTATGGGCTCACCGGGACGGGCCTCGCCGCCCATGCGCTGGCCGCCCTCGTCGTCGTCGTGATGGCCCTGCCGAAGCTTCTCAGCCTCGGCCATGTCCTGGCCTCGCCGACCCGCCGCGCGGCCTTCGGCGGCACCGCCTCGTTGCTGAAGAGCGCCGTGCTCGAACAAATCGTCTGGGTGCTGCTCTGGCCGGTCATGACGGTCTTTGCCGCGGGTGCCGTCGCCACCACCTTCATCGGCCGCGTGGTGCGCTGGGATTCGCAGGTGCGCGACGACCGTCGGGTGCCGTGGTCCGAGGCGATTCGCCTGCAGGTGGACGCCCTGGTGGCGGGCGCCCTGCTCGCCGGCCTGCTCGTTTATGCCGGCGATCCCTGGCTCGCCCTGTGGATGGGGCCGGTGGCCCTCGCGCTCCTCACGAGCCCGGCCTTCAGCGTCCTGACCAGCCGCGCCGATCTCGGCCGTGCCTCGCAGAAGAACGGCCTGTTCCTCTCCATCGACGACACGGACCGCGCCCCCGAACTCCTCGACCTGGCCTCGGTCCGCCGGGGCGAGGAGCGGGGCCTGCGCCTCCATCAGGAAGCCTGGGCGAACTGAGGAACCGGCCTCTCCGCGCCACGATGAGGCCGAAGGGGCGACGAAGGGGCGAGAGGCTGGAAGCCAGGTCCGAACCCGATCCGATCTTGCCGTGGATGCGGGCGCGCGGTGTCGCCCGGAGCGGTCATCCGCCCGCTTGCGACCCTTTTACGCTCCACGGACCCCCAACATCCATTTCGGTTGCCTCATCAAGGACTTCATGCCTAACGTCGTGGCTCGGACGGGTCGGGTGACGAAGGATTTGGCTCGTTGGGTGCAGACGACACGACGGCTGAACCGGGCCTGCCGTACTTCTGCCTGACGACGTCGGGCTTGCCTCCCGGAGAGGCTTTCGAGCGATGGCGCACACTCCTGGCGCCGATGTACGAGGTCAGTCCGACGACGCGATCCGCCGTCCTGCCTTTCGGCACCAACATCGCGTACCCGATCGACGACCTCGTCGCTCATCGCACCCTGCTCTCGACCCAGCGGCTCCAGCGCGATCGCCGACGTGTCGATGCCGGTTCCGACCAGTACATCGTCCAACTCTATCGGTCCGGCCGCTTTCAGGGCACCGTCGCCGGCAAAGCGGTCTCGGCCTCGGCCGGCACCGTGACCTTCATCGGCCGCCGTCATCTGCGCGATGGCATGCTCGACCGGGCCGATACGACCGGCATCGTGATCCCCTGCTCCCACCTCCACGGGCTACCGCTCGAGGACCATGACATGCTCTTCGATGCGGCCCGCAACCGGTTGCTCGCCGCACGCATTCTGGACCTCTACCGCCGCTTGCCGACCACGCGCCCCGACGACGCCCCGGCTCTCGCCGTCGAGTTCGTTGGCTTCCTGCGCCGCCTGCTCGATCCCTCGCGGGCCAAGGACGTGCTCGAAGGCCGCGAACTCGACGGCGGCCTGATGGCGCTGGCCAGGATGATCGTGCGGGAAAACCTGTCCCGGTCCGATCTGTCGCCCGCCTTCGTCGCCGGACAGATGCGGGTCTCGCGGGCCACGCTCTACCGGCTGTTCGAGCCGGAAGGAGGCGTGATGCACTTCGTGCAGGGCGAGCGCCTGAAGGCCATGCGCGACGCGCTGGCCGATCCGATGGAGACGCGCACCCTTGCCCGCTTGGCCGAGGTCTTCGGCTTCAGCAGTGCCTCGCAGCTCAGCCGCAGCTTCCGCAACCGCTTCGGCGCGCCACCCCAGGCTTGGCGGGTCGAGCGTCGGGTGGTTCAGCAGATCAGCGGTCAGGGGACGGTGCAGCACGTCTGGAAGTGGCTTCGCGAAACGCGATGACCTCGTCCGGATGGACCCGGTCGATCGACGCCGAGAGACGGCGGCCGCATGTCATGCCACGCCTCAGTGTTCCTGCCCCGTAGGTCAGGCCCACCGAGGTCCGGTGTGAGGCGCACTGATCCGGGCCTGAAGGCCACCACTTCGCTCTGCGACACTCTCAGGACATTCGCCTTGAACCGGAGGGATCTGCGTTCTCACACGGCCTCGGTGGACAGCCGACATGGCATCCCCTCACCCTATGCCGGGACGTATGGCAACGACCCCTGCCGTACGTGCTCGGACCTTTGGTGACGCAACACAGGTCACCACGGCCTCGTAGCCCTGTCCGCCTGGATACGGAACAACGCGAAGCGGCATGCTGTGGTTGGCCGGGCATAGGATGACGGTTTCAGTTGGCTCAAGCGCATCGAGATCGAGGATAGCCGATGAACGCGTCATCAGGATTAGTGCACGCTTGCTCGTACCTCGAAGACGAAGGTGCGCCATCAGGGCCGTCTGCGTCGCTGCGCTCAGTCCTTCCTCCACCATGTCGATCACAAGGATCGTGGACGTAGCAGCTTCCAGGGCAACGACGAGACGGATCAACCCATCCGAGCGCTCCGCCCCTTCCTCGATAAGCCACGTCAATCGGCGTTCCACCTGCTCCGCGAGGGTAGGATCGTCGGCGAGGCGCTGCGAGAGCGTAGGGTCCGACAGGCGGTCAAGGCCGAGGAATACGGCATCGGGCAACGCTGACGCGAGGCTTTGCGCGAAGCGTGTCTTCCCGCTGCCGAGCGGTCCCGTGATGAACGCAAGGCGCGGAACGTGGAGCAGGGCGAACCACTCCCCATCCCACGGCCAGGGTAAGGTAAAACCGACCGTCACCGGAAGGCTTTGAACGACTGCCCGAGCTATCGTCGTAGGCTCGGGAACGCGCCCCTCGGCGAGGTCCACGCGAAGCGTCCTGAGCCGTTCGAGGGCCTCGGCCGTCCGTTGGCGCTGCTCACTGAGACGTGCTTCGTGCGCAGCGAGGCTGGCATCAAGATCGTGCGGCTTCCCATCGAGAACGCGCGCAACCTGCGCGAGGCTCAGGCCAAGGCTACGCAGTGCTACGATCTCGGATGCCCGAGTCATCGCGGCAACGTCATAGACCCGCCACCCAGTTCGTGTGCGGTCAGGGACGAGCAGGCCGTGCTCCTCGTAGAGGCGGAGCGCTTTCGCGGAAACTCCGAGGGTAACGCTTGCTTGCGCGGGTGTGAGGCTGCGGAGCGTCGGGTTCATGACTCACCTTGAATAGTCGAACCCGACATCTATCGGACCGGCCGCAGGGGCCGGGTCAAGGGCTTCCTTCGGCAAGCCTCTCCATTGCCATCGAGCCACCAATCCCTGTCCCGAAGGTCTGAAAGGGAGAAGAAGCCGAACCACCCTTAATCAAAATGATCGTGTTCTGACCCTGGAAGCTAGGGTTTCTCCAGCACCTCGATCGGGTTGGTGCGCTGGCTCGGCCTGGGCTCGGCGGTGGCCGCACCGGCATTGCCGTCCGGCTTCTCGCGCCGGGCGCCGGAGCTGGTATCGGCGCCGGGTCCGGTGCCCTGGGTCGGCACCGTGCCGCTGGCCAGTTCGAGGCAGGTCACCATCTCCACGTAGGACGGGAAGCCGCCGGCCTGGAACTGCTTCTCGCACTGGGTCTTGGCGGCCGGCGAGTAATCGCCCCAGCGGCGCTGGGCTTCCTTGCGCGCCGCCTCCTCCGAACGCAGGCAGCCCTCGACGGTGGCGTTGTCGCTGACGCTGGCCTCCGCACGGACCGAGGATTTGCAGGTCGCCTGAACGTCGAGCTTGGGCGGCCCATCGGCGGCCGGGGCCACATTCGTGAGGGCGACGAGCGCGAGGGCGCCGGTCAGGAGGGGAACAGGGTATCGCATCGGGTCGTCCTCGCTCGCATCGCGGCGACCGCCCGGCGGCGGTCCGTCCCTCGCACAATGCGCGAAGGGCGGGATCGCACCAAGAACCGACGAGGAAATCAGCCCAGCGCCGCGTCGAGATCCGCGAACAGGTCGTCCACATGCTCGATTCCCACGGAGAGCCGCAGGAGATCGGGCGGACACGGCGTGCCCGGCCCCTCCACCGAGGCGCGATGTTCGATCAGGCTCTCGACGCCGCCGAGCGACGTGGCGCGCTTCCACAGGCGCACCCGCGCCGCCGTGGCGATGGCCGCCTCCTCGCCGGCCGCGACCCGGATCGACAGCATGAAGCCGAAGCCGCCCTCCATCTGCCGCGCCGCCACCGCGTGGCCGGGATCGCCCGGCAGGCCGGGATAGAGCACCGAGGCCACGCGCGGATGCGCCGAGAAGCGCCGGGCGAGGTCCGCGGCGGAAGCCGATTGCGCGGCGACGCGAAGCGGCAGGGTCCGCAGCGAGCGCATCAGCAGATAGGCCTCGAACGGCCCGAGGATCGCCCCGCCGCCGGCCCGGATCGCGCCGATGCGCTCCCAGAACGCATCGGCGCGGGCCGAGGCCAGGACACCGGCGACCACGTCGGAATGCCCATTCAGGATCTTGGTGGCCGAGTGCATGACGATGTCGGCCCCGAGCGTCAGGGGCCGCGTGTGGATCGGCGAAGCGGCGGTGGAATCGATGGCCAGGCGCGCCCCCGCCCCATGCGCGATCTCGGCCGCGGCGGCGATGTCGGTGATGGTCCAGAGCGGATTGCCGGGCGTCTCCACCCAGACGAGCTTCGTCGTGCCCGGCCTGATCGCGGCGCGCAGGGCGTCGAGGTCGTCCATGGCGACGAAGTCGAGGCCCCAGCCCCGGCGCGGCGCTTCCTGCTGGAGCCAGCGCTTGAGCGCCCAATACATCACCAAGGGTGCGACGATGTGGTCTCCGGGCTCCAGGGCCGAGAAGACGGCGGTCGCCGCCGCCATGCCGGAGCCGAACAGCATCGCGCCGGCCTCCGCCTCCTCCAGCATGGCGATGACGGCCTCGGCCTCGCGGGTCGTGGCGTTGTCCGGCCGGGCATAGGAGAAGCCCGAACTGTAGCCGTTGTCGGGATCGCGGAGGAACGTCGTCGAGACATGGAGCGGTGCCACCACCGCCCGCGTCACCGGATCGACATGGCCCATGGCCTGCGCGGCCAGGGTGCGCTTGGTGAAGGGGGGGGTGGGATGTGCGGAGGAGGGGCCGTCGGCGGATTCGGACATGGGTTTCGTTCCGGCAGATGGGCCGCTTGACCCTTGGGAGAGACGTGGCGAAACAATAGCGGAATGCTATGTTCGACCGCGATGAGTTTCGCTATCCGCTAACGTCATGATGCAGGTCGCCTACAGCAAGGATGCCGTGAGGGCACTGACCCGCATGCCGGCGAACGTAGCGAGACTCATTCGAACGAAGATCGACGAGTATGCCGGGCATCCGGCCTCTCAGGCCAACAACGTCAAGGCTCTGAAGGGCCAGCTCGGCTTCTACCGCCTGCGGGTCGGCGACTGGCGAATCCTGTTCACCCAGGACGGGCAGATCCTCGCCATCATCAGAATCGCGCCTCGCGGCAGCGCATACGATTGAATCAGGACGGTTCGCCATGGGTGCACAGACGATCGTGACGGCAGGAGGCGAGCGGCTCGTCGTGTTGCCGGAAGCAGAATACGAAGCTCTTCTCGAAGCCGCCGAGAATGCGGAGGATCGCCTCGCCGTCACCGAGTTCCAGCGCAAGCTGGCCCTTGGTGAAGAGGAACTCGTGCCCTCGGCGATCGTCGAACGACTGCTTTCGGGCGAGAATCGCATCCGTGTCTGGCGCGACCATCGTGGAATGACGGCGGCAATTCTCGCGGACAAAGCCGGCATCGCACAGGCCTACCTGTCGCAGATCGAGACGGGGAAACGGGAGGGGACGATCGAGACCCTGCGCAGGCTCGCCTCGGCCCTGGCCATCTCCCTCGACGATCTCGTCGGGTTCGGCCCCCACGTCACCGGAACGGAGGATCGCGATACGGGTAAGACATCGGCATGACCACGTCTCACATTCCGTATCGCTCGCCGCTCTCTCCGATAGCGAGACTCGCGGTCGCCATCCTGCCGGTGGTGGCGACGTCCGTCGTCGGCTCTCTCAGCACCACGCCCAACATCGAGGGCTGGTATGCCGGCCTGACGAAGCCCGGCTTCAACCCGCCCAACTGGCTGTTCCCGGTGGCCTGGACGATCCTCTACGCGATGATCGCGCTGTCGTTCTGGCGCTTGCTCGGGGCGTATCCGGCGACGGGGCCGACGCGGCGGGCCTGGAATCTGGCGGTCGGTGCCTTCGCCGCCCAACTGGCGCTCAACGCGGCGTGGTCGCCGGTCTTCTTCTCGGCCCATGCCCTCGGCTGGGCGGGGATCGTCGCCGCGGCGATGCTGGTGATGATCCTCTGGACCATCCGCCTGTCCTGGCGCTTCGACCGGTTGGCGGCGTGGCTGCTCGTGCCCTACGCCGCCTGGGTCACCTTCGCGACTCTGCTCACCGTCACGCTCTGGCGGCTGAACTGACCGCTTCCTACTCCGCCGCCTCGACGAACACCGTGCCGGCGCGGGGCAGGTCCAGGGTGTCCCAGGTCTCGGTGAGCGCCGCCGTCAGCCTGGCGATGCGGGCCGCGTCGTGGAACGGCGAGGGCGTGATCCGCAGGCGCTCGGTGCCGCGCGGCACGGTGGGGTAGTTGATCGGCTGGATGTAGATGCCGTGCTGCTCGAGGAGATGGTCGGCCGCCGCCTTGCACAGCTCGGCATCGCCCACCATCACCGGCACGATATGGGTCTCGGTGGGGAGCACCGGCAGGCCTGCCTCTTCCAACGCCACCTTGGTCAGGGCGGCCTGGCGCTGGTGCGCCGTCCGCTCCACCTGCGAGCGCTTGAGGTAGCGCACCGAGGCGCGGGCCGCGGCCGCGATGGCCGGCGGCAGAGCGGTGGTGAAGATGAAGCCCGGCGCATGGCTGCGCACGGCGTCGCACAGGACCGTCGAGGCGGTGATGTAGCCGCCGACACAGCCGAAGCCCTTGGCCAGCGTCCCCTCGATCACGTCGACCCGGTGCATCACCCCGTCGCGCTCGGCGATGCCGCCGCCGCGATCCCCGTAGAGGCCCACCGCATGGACCTCGTCGAGATAGGTCATGGCGCCGTATGTGTCGGCCAGATCGCAGATGGCGGCGATGTCGGAGACGTCGCCGTCCATGGAATAGACGCTCTCGAAGGCGATCAGCTTGGGGCGGTCCCCGGCGGCGATCAGCAGTTCCTCGAGATGGGCGAGATCGTTGTGGCGGAAGATGCGCTTCTCGCAGCCCGAATGGCGCACGCCTTCGATCATCGAATTGTGGTTGAACGCATCCGACAGGATCAGACAGTTCGGGATCAGCTTGGCGATGGTGGAGATGCCGGCCTGGTTCGAGACGTAGCCCGAGGTGAAGACGAGGCCTGCCTCCTTACCGTGCAGATCGGCGAGCTCGCGCTCCAGGTCCACCAGCGGCGAATTGTTGCCGGCGATGTTGCGGGTGCCTCCGGCGCCGACGCCGCAGCGGGCGGCGGTCTTGGTCATGGCCGAGACCACGTCCGGATGCTGGCCCATGCCGAGATAGTCGTTGGAACACCAGACGGTGATCTCTCGGGTGCTGCCGTCCGGACGGCGCCAGTTGGCCGTGGGGAAGCGCCCGGCGATCCGCTCGATATCGGCGAACACCCGGTAGCGGCGCTCGTCGTGCAGACGGTCCACGGCCTTGCGGAAGTAGCTCTCGTAATCGGTCCGGCCCTGCCCGAACGACGCGCGGGTGGACGATCCCTGGCTGGAGGAATCGCGGGGCGTCGTCGTATCGCTGATCATCGTCATCGCGGGCATCCGATTCACGGGCATCCGTCCTTCACGCTATGGCCGACCGCATGGCAGCGCCGCTCTCGGCGGCTCCGGCATCCGCTCGTCTGCATTCAGCAGCAGCATCGTTACAAAGGGCTTGTTCCGAAGCACCAAACTCTCCGCTGCGGGTCTCGACGACCATGATTCCCGCTGGCGCAACGATCTCGCTTCGCATGGCGCGGAAGGAATCAGACGGTGCTGATTTCGACGCCACGAGCCCGACGATACAGGCGAACTTGGAATTGGTTCAAGTCGACTCCTGCATTCCAGCTCTGCGCCTGTTGAGACCGGGTGGCAAAGCCGGTATTTCGCCCTGGCGACGAAGGGTCGCGCAGTGATCGCCATGAAGAACGACGCCACGCGCAACGAACGGCTGAAGGCGGCCCTGCGAGACAACCTGAAGCGCCGCAAGGCCCAGACGCGGGTCCGCGGGCAGGCCACGGCCGCGGCGGAAACCGGCGATGCCGGCAAGCGACCGAACGCGAAGCCGGATCGCGACGCAGACGGCTGACGATCCTTTTTCGGACAAAACTCACGTATAGGCGGCTCGATAAGGCCGTGCCGCGAGCGCACCGCCACTGTTTGCAGAACCAGGACGGCACCGCCCTCCCGTCACGGGAACGGGCAGGACGCCGCGCGAAGGACGACGATGGACCGGATCAACATCATCGGCGGAAAGCCGCTCCACGGCGTGATCCCGATCTCGGGCGCCAAGAACGCGGCCCTGCCCCTGATGATCGCGAGCCTGATGACGGGGGAATCCCTCGAACTCATGAACGTGCCGCGCCTCGCCGACATCCACGCCCTGCTGCGCATCCTCGGGAACCACGGCGTCGACCACATGGTGGTGGGCAAGCGCCCCGGTGATACGACGGAGACCGGCCAGACCATCCGGCTCACCGCCTCCAACGTCATCGACACCACCGCCCCCTACGAGCTCGTCTCCACCATGCGGGCGAGTTTCTGGGTCATCGCGCCGCTGCTCGCGCGGTTCGGCGAGGCCCGTGTCTCGATGCCCGGCGGCTGCGCCATCGGCACCCGCCCCATCGACCTCATGCTGATGGCCCTGGAGCGCCTCGGCGCCACCGTCGAGATCGATGGCGGCTACGTGGTGGCGAAGGCCAAGAGCGGCCTGCGCGGCGGCGAGATCCACTTCCCCAAGGTCACGGTGGGCGGCACCCATGTGGCGCTGATGGCGGCGGCGCTCGCCAACGGCTCGACCCTGATCGAGAATGCCGCCCGCGAGCCGGAAGTGGTCGATCTCGCGGATTGCCTCATCAAGATGGGCGCCAGGATTTCGGGAGCCGGCACCCCGCGCATCACCATCGAGGGCGTCTCGCGCCTCAACGGCGCCCGCCACACCGTCCTGCCGGACCGGATCGAGACCGGCACCTACGCCATGGCGGCCGCCATGGTGGGGGGCGACGTGACCCTGGAGAACACCCGGGCCGACCTGCTGCACAGCGCACTCGACGTGCTGACGACGACGGGTGCCGAGATCACCTCCACCGCCGACACGATCCGCATCCGGCGCAATGGCGGCGGCATCGCGGCGGTGGACGTGACCACCGACCCGTTCCCGGGCTTCCCCACCGACCTGCAGGCGCAGTTCATGGCGCTGATGACCCTGGCCAAGGGCCAGTCCCACATCCGCGAGACCATCTTCGAGAACCGTTTCATGCACGTGCAGGAACTGGCGCGTCTCGGCGCCAAGATCCGGCTCGAAGGCGATCTGGCCATCGTCGACGGCGTGGAGCGCCTCAAGGGCGCCCCGGTCATGGCGACCGACCTGCGTGCCTCGGTCTCCCTCGTCATCGCCGGCCTCGCCGCCGAGGGCGAGACCAGCATCAACCGGGTCTACCATCTCGACCGCGGCTTCGAGGCGCTGGAGGCCAAGCTCGGCCGCTGCGGCGCCGAGATCAGCCGGGTCCGCTCCTGACCACCCTGTCCGACCCGGGAGGCGGTTCGCGCCTCCCGGACGAAGGCCCTATTCCAGCACGTTGCCGCGCTTGGGGCCGAAGCCCGGGATGTCGCAGCGGCAGGGCGACTGGATCGGGCTCGGATAGGCGGGGCAATTGCCGCGCGAGGTGACGCAGACGCTGCCCATGCGCTGGCGTCCGTATCGCGGCGGCAGGGGACGGCGCTCGCCATCGTCGTACGGCCGGGCATAGCGATCGTAGCCGCGCGACCGGTCGTCGCCGTAGGGCGACCGGTCGTAGGTCGGCCGGTTGTAGCCGTCGTCGGGATAGTGCGGAACCTGGGCTTGGGCTGACCCCAGGCCGGCCGCCACCGTCAGGACGGTGACGGCAGCAAGGGCGATACGACGTACAGGTCCGGCAGTCATGGCTTTGGATATCCCAATTCGGAAGTCTGCGAAGGCATAGTTCCTTCCGCATGAACGTCGTCTGACGTCGCCGCCGCGAACGGCCCGTATCGCCGGCACGCTGCAATTGTTCCGGGCCGCGCGGTTGCCGCAGGGCGGCCGCCTCGCTACCTACGGCCGACCCACTTCCACACCCGGCGCCCGATCCGGCGGTGTCCGGCCAGATGCGAACCCGACATGGAGCTCCTCAAGCTCGCTGCCCTCGACGCGGAGGATCTCGCCATCCTCTCGGCTCATCTCCAGGATGCGGTCCTGCGCCCGCAGGACCTCGCCTATCTGGCGTCGTCGCACCGCTTCGTGCTGGTCGGGCGGCGTTTCGACTGGTCGACGCCGGATGCCGAGGCCCCGCGCCGGCGCCTCACCGGCCTGCATTTCGAGCGGGTCATGGCCGTGCGCGCACGCGGAATCACGCCCGGCTCCACCTCCAACGAGCCGCTCAGCCTGCTGGCCATCACCTTCGAGCCGAAGGAGGACCCCTCCGGCACCGTCACCCTGGTCTTTGCCGGCAAAGCGGCGATCCAGCTCGATGTGGAATGCATCGAGGCGCGGCTGAAGGATCTCGGTCCGGTCTGGGAGGTGGAAGGCCGCCCCGACCACGAGGCGGCGGAAGCCGGCCGTGCCGCGATCCGGGGACAAGCGGGCACGGTCCCCTCCGCCAAGGACAACGTCTTGAAAGATTCCGCCTGATGATGCGCCTCGACAGCCGCGACGCCGATTTCGCCGCCGCCTTCGCCGGTCTTCTCAGCGTCAAGCGCGAGATTTCCGAGGATGTGGACGAGACCGTGCGCGGGATCATCGCCGGCGTGGTCTCCGGGGGCGACGCGGCCCTGGTGGACTACACCCGCCGCTTCGACCGGCTCGGCGAGGATTTTTCCGCCACCTCTCTTCGGGTGACGCCCGATGAGGTGCGGGCGGCCATCGCCGCCTGTCCGGCCGACGCCCTCGACGCCCTGCGGCTCGCGGCGACCCGCATCGAGGCCTTCCATCGCGGCCAGGTACCCGGCGACCACATGGCCACCGACGCGATCGGCGTGACCTCGGGCTGGCGCTGGACGGCGCTCGAATCGGTCGGCCTCTACGTGCCCGGCGGAACCGCGAGCTACCCCTCCTCCGTCCTGATGAACGCCATTCCCGCCCGCGTCGCGGGGGTGCCGCGCGTCGTCATGGTGGTGCCGATGCCGGAGGGGCAGATGAACCCCCTCGTGCTCGCCGCCGCCGACCTCGCCGGTGTCAGCGAGATCTACCGCGTCGGCGGCGCTCAGGCCGTGGCGGCGCTGGCCTACGGCACCGAGACCATCGCCCCCGTGGCCAAGATCGTCGGACCTGGCAATGCCTGGGTGGCGGCGGCCAAGCGCCGGGTCTTCGGGCAGGTCGGAATCGACATGATTGCCGGCCCGTCCGAGGTGCTGATCCTCGCCGACGGCCACGCCAACCCCGATTGGGTCGCCGCCGACCTCCTCGCCCAGGCCGAGCACGATGTGGCCGCCCAGTCGATCCTCATCACCGATTCGTCCGAGCTCGCCGACGCCGTGGAGAGCGCCGTGGACCGGGCTCTCGCCACCCTGCCCCGGGCCGACATCGCCCGGGCGAGCTGGCGCGATTACGGGGCGATCGTCCGCGTCCGCGATTTCGACGAGGCCGTCCCCCTGGTGGACCGCCTCGCCCCGGAGCATCTAGAGATCGAGACCGCCGACCCGGAGGCCCTGGCCGCCAAGGTCCGCAATGCCGGCGCGATCTTCCTCGGCAGCCATACGCCGGAAGCCATCGGCGATTACGTCGGCGGCCCCAACCACGTGCTGCCCACCGCCCGTTCGGCCCGGTTCTCGTCGGGCCTCGGCGTGCTCGATTTCATGAAGCGGACGACGATCCTGCGCTGCGATCCCGCGGCGCTGAGGGCCTTGGGGCCGGCAGCCATCGCGCTGGGACGGTCGGAGGGCCTCGACGGCCACGCCCGCTCGGTGGCGATCCGCCTGAATTTGTGAGGGGACGATGGCCGGCTCAGGACAACCAGAAACGGGACAATCGGCAGAGAAGGCGTCGTCCATCCACCGCCTCGCGGCGGTGACCTTCGACGAGGATTCCATCGGCCGGGGCAACCCCGACCAGGAGCACGAGCGCGCCATCGCGATCTTTGACATCCTGGAGGAGAACCACTTCTCCATTCCCGGACGCGAGGGACCCTACGCCCTCACCCTCGGTCTCGTGGAGAACAAGCTCTCCTTCGCGATCCGCCGCGAGGACGGCGAGCCGGTGATGACGCACCTCCTGTCGCTGACTCCCTTCCGCCGGGTGATCCGCGACTACGAGATGATCTGCGAGAGCTACTACAACGCGATCAAGACCGCCTCGCCGACCCAGATCGAGGCGATCGACATGGGACGGCGCGGCCTGCACAACGAAGCCTCCGAACTCCTCCGGCAGCGCCTCGAGGGCAAGGTCGATCTCGACCACGACACCGCGCGACGCCTGTTCACCTTGGTCTTCGCCTTGCACTGGAAGGCGTGAGCGCCCTCCCCGTCGTTTGAAGCCCGAGGCAGTCACCGGATGGCGGAAGAGGCCGGCCCGAAGAAGACGCGCGTGCAGTCGGTGCTGTTCATGTGCAACTTCAACGCCGTGCGGTCCCTCGCGGCGGAGGCGGTGGCGCGCCACTATTTCGGCAAGTCCACCTATGTCCAGTCGGCGGGCGTCCGCTCCGGCGAGCCGGCCGACCCGTTCATGGTGGCGGCCCTCGACGAGATCGGCATCAACGCCTCCAAGCACCGGCCCCGGACCCTCCTCGAACTCGAGGAATGGGAGGGGCTGAACTTCGACCTCATCATCACCCTGTCGCCCGAGGCCCACCACGCGGCCCTGGAGGTCACCCGCACCAACGCCGTGGACGTGGAGTACTGGCCGACGCCGGACCCGACGCTGATGCAGGAAGCCTCGCGCGAGCAGCGCCTCGACGCCTACCGCGACGTCCGCGACGGGCTGATCACCCGCATCAAGACCCGGTTGAAGGCGTGATCCGCCGGATCGACGTCACGACGCCGTAGCTCTTCTCGGCGATGCGCTCCACCGCTCCCGCCAGGGGCTCGACCGCCACCGCCATGTGGTGGCCGTTGGCGTGGATGAGGCGGGTCTCGTCCAGCATCATCCCCACATGGCCGCGCCAGAAGACGAGGTCGCCCCGAGCCAAGCCGTCGAGACGCGTGGGCAGCGCCGTGCCGAGACCCGCCTCCTGCTGGTCCGCGTCGCGGGGAGACGGAATGCCCGCCAGGGCGAGGCAGAGCTGGACGAGGCCCGAGCAATCGAGCCCGAGGCTGGTGCGCCCGCCCCACAGATAGGGGGTGCCCACGAGACGCTCGGCGGTGGCGGCAGGATCGGGCTCCACGATGCCGACGGGCGTGCAATGATCGGCGAAGACGTAAGCACTGTCGGCAAAGGCACCATCGTGAAAGGCATGGGCACCGTCGGCGAGGCGCAGGAAATCGCCCTCCCGCCCGGCGATGCCGAGCCCGGCGCCGAGGCTCACATGGCCCAGGGGCGACAGCTTCATGTTGGCGGCCGGATAGAGAAATGTCCGCAGGGCCGTCACCCGGTGGGTCGGGGGCGGAACATCCAGGGCGATGGCGGCCTCCGGCAGGTAGCCGACATAGCCGTCGCTTTCGAGCTGCACGAAGGCGAAGCCCTCTCCCGTGTCGTAGAGGGTGACGGGATCGCCCATCACCGCCTCGGTCTCGATCCCCGCGTCCCCGCTCGGCCTGCGCCGCAACGGGGCCGAGGCGGCGATGAGGCGGGCGCTTTGCCCGGCGACGTAGTGGGCGGCATCCACACGGCCCCGCAGCCGGATATCGGCCAGATCGGGGCGGGCCGGGACCAGCCTGGCGTCGGAGAGATCGGTGATGGGAAACATGGTCCGGCCAGTATCGGCGGCGGCGTGGCCGCATGCAACGGCGCGAGGATCGGGTCGCTCATCGCTTTACGGATGCGACATATCGACACCATATGATGCCCGTTCCATGGGCAATTTGACGACCATGCGGATGCAGGCAGGGCAACTTTCGCCGGATCTGCGGGAAAATCCGGCGGTGATGGGGGGATGCATGGAACGCGTGGGTGCGTCGTCGAAATGGTGCAATGCACTCTCTCCGCCGTCGCGCTATCCTCGGTCGGTGTGGAGCGCGGGCCGAGTCGTGAAGAAGACGCCGAAATCCTTTCAGGATCTGCCGCCGATCCGTGTCCGGCGCGAACCGCCGACGATCCCCGAGGCGATCGCCGCCGCTCAGGATCTCGCCGACGATCTCGAACAGCAGGTCGAGATCGCCGCCGGCCTGATCGGTCTTCCCCTCGACGAGGTGCGCCCGCACGTGCTCGCCGCCGAGAAGCCGAAGCCCGAGCGGATCTCCGAGCGCATCCTCACCGCCGGCGGCCCGAGCCGGGCGCCGCGTACCGTCATCGTCGAGCGCCGCACCCGCCCGCCGGTGGTGGTGGAGCGGCGCGGCCGCCCCCTCGACGGACGGCGCTGAGCGCCTACCAGGCCAGGGTCGCGCCGGTATAGTCGAGATAGGCGATGCCGGTTTTGCCGAGCCGGGCCTCGATGACATCCGTGAGTCCGGTGACGCTCGTCGTCACGTCGATATCCGCCTCCTCTCCGCCCATCTCCGTGCGGACCCAGCCGGGATGGAGGAGGAGGACGCCGAACCCCTCGTCGCGGTGACGGATCTCGAAGCTGATCGCCAGCGTGTTCAACGCCGCCTTGCTCGCGCGGTAGGTCTCCCATCCGCCGCTCTCGTTGAGGGCGACACTGCCGAGGATGGAACTCATGAAGGCGACGAGGCCGTTGCCCGCCAGCCGGTCGCGGAACAGCTCGGCGAAGCGGATCGGGCTGATGGCGTTGGTCAGGTAGACCTGCGCGGCGACATCGCGCGGGACGTCATGGGCGGGGTCGTGCGCCTGGGTCGCCACGCCCGCCACCACGAAGATCAGGTCGTAGCGCTGGTTCGCAAGCCGGCCATGGAGGGCGGCCACCGCCCCGTCATCGTCGATATCGGCGGTCTCGATGGAGAGCGCATCGGAGGCGAGCGCCGCCAATCCGGCGGAGGGCGAGCGCTGCGTGGCGGTGACCGCCCAGCCGCGGGCGAGGAACGTTTCCACCAATCCGAGGCCGAGGCCGCGCGAGGCCCCGACGATCAATGCGTTCTTGCGTGCTTCGGTCATGGCAAGGGCTCTCCACCGCCGGGGCGGAGCCCGGCATCACGGGTCTAGGTTGGTCGTTTCCACGCGGCGGCAATGGCCGCGAGCGCGCTCAATCGGCGGTCTGGACCGACCAGGTCGCATGGCTGATCCGCTCGTCGCGCTCCAACCCGGCCACCACGGCATCGAGTTCGGCGGAGTCCACCGCCGTCGCCACCAGGGTCGCCACCACTTCCACCGTCTCCTCGCCGCGTTCCACCACTTCGGTTCCCCCGACCGGATAATGCGCCGCCTCCAGCCGTTCCACGAGAAGGTCGCGGGCGGGGCCGGCATGTTCGGCCTGCACCGTGACCTGGACCTCGTAGGTGGCCTCGGTCTGGCTCTCGTCGATGGGAACGCGGTTGATGGCGTTGACGAGGGGCCGCAGCAGGGTGTTGCCGGACAGGACCGCCGCCGTGACGAAACAGGCCTCCAGAGGGAAGTCGGCCCCGGCGAAAGCCCCCACCGCCGCCGAACACCAGAGCGTGGCGGCGGTGTTGAGGCCGCGGACGTTCATCCCCTCCTTCATGATGACGCCGGCCCCGAGGAAACCGACGCCCGAGATGACGTAGGCGACGGTGCTCACCGCGCCGCGCGTTCCTTCGAGGCGCATGCCGAGATCGACGAAGGCCGCGGCCCCCACCGCCACCAGCACGTTGGTGCGCAGGCCCGCCGTGCGCTGGCGATACTGCCGCTCGGCCCCGATCATCGTGCCGAGGACGAACGCGACGACGAGGCTGATGGCGGAATTGACGAATTCGGGGAGCGGCGAGGCGAAGAGCGCGGTCATGAGCGCTGCATGTCGTCCGCCGATGACGAAACGGTGACGCTTCGCGCGTCAGCCATCGAGAAAGGCCCGCAGGGCTTTGATGGTTTCGGGAGCGTTCTCCTCCGCCAGGAAATGGCCGGAGGTGATGTCCACGGCCTCGGCCTTCGGCGCGAAGGTGCGCTGCCAGGCCGCCAGGGGGGTCTCGTGCGAATGGTCGAGATAGCCGTCTCCGGTGAGGATCAGGGTCGGGCAGGAGAGGGTCTTGCCCGCCGCGAGGTCGTCGAGATCCGCCTCGCGGTCGCGGGTCGCGCCGGCCCGGTAATCCTCGCAGAAGGCGTGGATGCGCTCGGGAACGGTCCAGTTGTCGCGATAGAGGCGCAAGGCTTCCCGAGCAAAGGGGTCGAGGCTTCGGGCGTTGCTCCATTGCCGGAGGAGCCCCTCGAAATAGGCGACCGGATCGCGGCCGATCTCCTCCTCCGGACCGGGGGCCGGCCGGGCCAGGGATGCCCAATGCGACGACACGTCGGGATCGGCTTCGATCCGCTCCCACTGGACGAGGGTGGGCAGGATATCGAGGAGGGCGAGGCGCTCGATCCGGCCCGGCTCGTCGAGGGCGAGGCGGTAGCCCACCCGCGCGCCGCGATCGTGACCCACGAGTGCGAAGCGGACATGGCCGAGCCGCTCCATGACCGCCACCACGTCGCGTCCCATGCGGCGCTTGGAATAGACGTCGTGGCGGGCGTCACCCTTGGGCGCTTCCGACCAGCCGTAGCCTTTCAGATCCAGGCACACCACGCGATGGGTCTCGGCCAAAGCCGGCGCGATGCGGTGCCAGCAGGCATGGGTCTGCGGAAATCCATGGAGGAGGATCACGGGAGGCGCGTCCTCCCGGCCGCCGCTGCGGACGAAGAAACGCCCCTCCGGAATGTCGATCCAGTCCGCGCTGAAGCCGGGGAAGAGGTCTGTACTCATGGTCTGCTCCAGTCTGCCCGCTGGGTTGAGACGGAAACCGGGAAGCCGTCCCTCGGTTTCCACCGGCGTCGCGCGGGCTGCGACATAACGCCGAATTCCGGCTTGAATCCTACGGATCGGCAGAGAAATCCGCTCTGCATGCATTCGACTTCATGAAATCCCGGTGGTCGGGCATTCTGCCCGATCTCACCCTCGTGCTTCACGGGAAACGTCCCACGGGATTGACGCCGGTGCTCCGCTGCATGCACACCCGATCGACATAGGGATCTCTTAAGAATCCGCTCGAGGAGACGCGCATGGTGCTGTACGCCGGCCCTGCCACGATCATGACCCGCTCATGAGTGATGCGACATTGGCCACGCGTCCCGCCACCTCGACGGTGCCGGTCGCCGACGAGGCCCTGCGTGCCCGCATCCTCGCCCTTCGCGATGGGCTGAGCCATGGGCTCATCGGCGCGGAGACCCTGGTGGAACGCCTGCTCATCGGGCTTCTCACCGGTGGCCATCTCCTCATCGAGGGTGCGCCCGGCCTCGCCAAGACCCGCGCGGTCAAGCGCCTGTCGGACGGGCTCGACGGCAGCTTCGCCCGCATCCAGTGCACGCCCGACCTGATGCCGGCCGATCTCACCGGCACCACCGTCTGGCGCCAGGATGCCGGCGATTTCGAGTTCCTGCCCGGCCCGCTGTTCCATTCGCTGATCCTCGTGGACGAGGTGAACCGCGCGCCGCCCAAGGTCCAGTCGGCGCTACTGGAATCCATGGCCGAGGGTCAGATCACGGTCGCCGGGCACACCCATGTGCTGCCCGACCCGTTCATGGTGGTGGCGACCCAGAACCCCATCGAGCATGCGGGCACCTTCCCCCTGCCGGAAGCCCAGCTCGACCGCTTCCTCCTCCACGTGGTGGTGGAGATGCCCGACGAGGCCTCCGAGCGCCGCATCCTCGACCTCGTCGAGGGCGAACTGAACCACCATGCCGAGGCGATGTCGGTGAAGCTCACCGTGGCGGAGATCCGCGCCGCGCGCGCGGCGGCCCTCAACGTCCACGTCTCGTCGGCCCTCAAGGATTATCTGGTGCGGCTCGTGGCCGGCACCCGCACCGACAAGGCCGCGCCGGATCTCCGCGCCTCGATCGAGCACCCGGCCTCCCCGCGCGGGACGCTGGCGCTGATGCTCGCCGGAAAGGCGCGGGCCTATCTGCGCGGCCGCGACCACGTGATCCCGGAGGATATCTCCGATCTCGCCGCCGACGCCCTGGCGCACCGGATCGGTCTCACCTGGCGCGCCGCCGCCGAGGGACAGACCGCGCGGGGCATCATCACGGGCCTCGTCCAGCGGGTCCGGGCGCTCTGAGACGGAATGGTCGCGTAGACACAGCCATGGCGTCCAATCCCGGCCTCCCGACAGGTTCCGCGCACGGACCCGGCATCCATCTGTCGGGCGAGGCCCTGATGGGCCTGCGCCACCTTGCGCGGCGCGGGATCTCGCCGGCCACCCGCACCCTGGCGGGCCTTCCCGGCGGCATCGTCACGCGGCGGCGCGGACGCGGATCGGAGCCCGACGACGTGCGGCTCTGGTCCGAGGGCGACGACCGCCGCCATATCGACCGCAATGCCACCGCCCGCACCGGCATCCTCCACGTGCGGACCCACCATGACGAGCGCGACCGCGCGGTGGTGCTGCTGGCGGATTTCCGCCCCTCCATGCTGTTCGGCACGCGCCGCGCCCTGCGCTCGGTGGCGGCGGCCGAAGCCCTGGTGCTGCTGGGCTGGCGCATCGTCGGCGATGGCGGCCGGATCGGCCTCGTGGCCGCGTCCTCGGGGGAGCCGGTGGTGGTCCGTCCCGGCGGCGGCGAGCGGGCCATGACGGCGGTGACGGGTGCGCTGGCCATGGCCCACGCCCAGGCGCTCGCGGCCTCGGACAGGACGGACCCTCCCCTCGACCGAAGCCTCACCGTGGCGGCGAGCCTGCTTCCGTCCGGCGGACATCTCGTCATCGGCAGCGCGCTGGACGCGCCGGGACCCGAGTTCGACCACCTGCTCACCGTGCTGGCCGAGCGCCTGTCGATCCGCCTCGTCCTCGTCAGCGATGCGTTCGAGCGCAGGAAGCCGGCGGGGTTCTTTCCGTTCGCCACGCCGGATGGGCAGCGCGGCACGGTCCAGGTCGGGCGTTCCGCCGCCAATACGGACGGCGCACCCGACGACCGACTCATCGCCTATGCCCGACGCGGGATCGAGGGGTTGCGCCTCGACGCCGAGGCCGGCCCCGAGGCCTATGCTCCGCTGATGGAACGTCTCGATGCGGTGCTGTAGCGCGTGACCCCCCTCGCCTCCCCCACCGATCTCAACCAGCTGCGCGGCCTGCACCTGCCGGCCGATGCGGGCAGCGGCGCCCAGGGCGAGGTGGTGCTGGCCATCGCGCTGGGCTTCGTCGCGGCCCTTCTCGTCGGCCTCGTCAGGCTGATGCGGGCGCGCTCGAAAGCCTCGGTGCGGGCTTCGGCCCTGCGCGGCCTCGCCGAGACGCGGGCGCTTCCCCCGGAGGCACGCCTCATCGCGCAGGCCCGCCTGCTGCGGCGCCTCGCCCGGACGCTCGCCGGCGACGAGGCCGCCTCGACCCAGGGACGCGACTGGGCCGCCACCCTCGACCGCCTCTTCGCCACGGATGTCTTCAGCGAGGGCGTCGGCAGGGTCGTGACGGAGGGCCTGTACCGGCGCTCCTCCCCGGCCGACGTCGAGACCCTCGATTCCGAACTCGGCCGCCTCTTCGCGCGGATCAGGGCCTGAGCCGATGCCAGCCTGGTTCACCGCCTTCCTCTCGGCCTTCGATCTCGCCGCACCCCTGGCGCTGCTGCTCCTGCCGCTGCCCTTCCTCGCGGCCCGGCTGCTGCCGCCCGAGCGGATGGGATCGAGCGGCGCCTTGCGCGTTCCGGCCACCGTCGTGATGGGCTCCGCCCGGGGGGACGGCGTGGCGGCGCGCGGGCGCGGTCGCTCGCTCCTGATCTGGACCCTGTGGGCCGCCCTGGTGGCGGCGCTCGCCGGCCCCCGCCTCGTCCTGCCCGCCACCGCGCTTCCGGCCTCGGGCCGTGAGATCATGCTGGTGATGGACCTGTCCGGCAGCATGGAGAGGCGGGACTTCGCCATCGACGGCGAGACCGTGACGCGGCTCACCGCCGTGAAGCGGGTGGGCACCGACTTCATCCGCCGCCGGGCCGGGGACCGGATCGGCCTCGTGATCTTCGCCAACGAATCCTACGTGGCCGCGAGCCCGAGCTTCGACACCAATACCGTGGCGCGCGCCCTCGACGAGGCGACGATCGGATTGGTCGGCCGTTCCACCGGCATCGGCGACGGTCTCGGCCTCGCCCTCAAGCGGCTGGTGCCGGCGACCTCCGGCGAGGCGTCCGACATTCCGCAGGCCACATCGAAGGTGGTGGTGCTGATGACGGACGGGGCCAACAATGCCGGCCAGACCACGCCGCGCGACGTGGCGGCCCTGGCCAAGGAACTCGGCGTCAAGGTCCACACCATCGCGCTCGGCCCCCGCGACATGTCCAATGCCGACGGCGAGCAGGATGTCGTCGATGCCGAGACCCTGCGCGAGATCTCGGCTTCCACCGGCGGCACCTTCTTCCGCGTGAAGACCACCGACGACCTCATCGCCATGGCCGATTCCATCGACGCCATCGAGGGAGGCCGGGCCAAGGCCCCCCCGGTCCCCCTGCGCCAGGACCTCTGGCCCTGGCCGGCCGGCCTCGCTCTCTTGTGCGCGGCGGGCCTGCTGGCGGCGAGGCGCAAGGCATGAGCGCCCTTCTCTCCCTCGCCATCCTGCGGCCATGGTGGCTCCTGGCGATTCCCGTCATCCTCGTCCTCGCCCTGCGCGCGGCCTGGCGCTCGGCCCCGCTGGGGGATTGGGCGAAGGCCGTCGATCCCGGCCTCATGGCCTTCCTCGAGACGCGGGGAGCCGTCCTCGGCGGGCGGCGCCAAGCCAACCTCGCCGCCGCCATCGCGGCCGGGATCGTCGCCGTCGCTCTGACCGGACCGGCCATCGAGCGTCCCGATGCGGCCACCTTCCGCAACCTCGATGCGACGGTGGTCGTCATCGATCTCTCGCGCTCCGTGGCCGAGGGCGGTCATCTCAAGGAGGTCCGCCAGATCGCCGACAGCGTGGCCCAGGCGGCGGGCACCCGCAGCGTCGCCGTGGTGGTCTATGCCGGCGACGCCTATCTCGCCGCCCCGCCGACCACGGACCGCGACGCCCTCAGCCTCGTCCTCTTCGCCCTCGACGGCGACACCGTGCCCGATCGCGGCACCCATCCCGAGCGCGGCCTCGCCATTGCGCGTCGGACCCTGGAAGAAGCTGGGGTCATCGCCGGGGACGTGGTCCTCGTCACCGATGGCGACGGGATCGGCGATGCGGCCCTGCGCGAGGCCACTGCGATCCGGACCAAGGGCTGGCATCTCCATGCGGTGTTCGTGCCGGCCACCAAGGCCCTGCCGGACGGTTCGCCGAAACCCGACCGGACAGCTCTCGACCGCGTCACCGGCGCGGGCAATGGCGTGACCGTCGATCTCGACAGGCCCGCCGCCCTCCTCGACATCGTGGGTGCCAGCACGGCGCAGCATCTGGCGGCGGGCGGCTACACCGTGCTCGCCTTCGCCGATCTCGGACGCTGGCTGATCCTGCTCGCCCTGTTTCCCGCCCTCGTCCTGTTCCGCAGGAGCGCCTGATGAGCACGGCGCGTCTCTCCCTGTCCGATCGTCTTCCTCTCCCCCGGCATTGGACCGGCTGGGCGAGGATCGCCGGCGTCACCCTGGCCGGTGCCGGCATTCTCGGCCTCACCCTGGTCTCCGAGCCGCGCACGACGCTCGGTCGCAGCCTGATGAGCCTCGGCCTGCCCGGTGCCGCCGCCACCATCCTTGCCGATCCGGCCTGGCGCGGCCCCGCGCTCTACGAGGCGGGTCGCTACGAGGAGGCCATCGCCATCTTCCGGAACGGCGGCCGGCGCAACGCCTACAATCTCGCCAATGCGCTCGCGCGTTCCGGCGATTACCAGGGCGCCATCGACGCCTACGACGTCGCCCTGCAATACAACCCGCGCGATGCGGATGCGCAGGCCAACCGCTCCCTCGTCGCGCGTCTCGTCGCCGAGGGGCCGGGCGATCCGGGCAAGGGCGGCGGCCTCGCCAATGCCACGGCGACGGTGGGCTCGCGCTACAACAAGACCTCGAACCAAGACCCGAACGACGACATGAAGGCCTCCTCCGTCGGTGAGGGACTGGCCGGTAACAAGGAGGGGGGCACCTCCTCCTCGACGCCGGGCAACAGCAAGGTGGCGCGGCGCGGCAAGGCCGAGCAGCAATCGGTGGATTCCGGCAAAGGTGAAGCGAGGGGCTCGGCCAGCGACGCGGCTGGCCGCGGTCGGACGGGCGCCGGTTCCGCCATGGTCGCCGCCGCTCCGGAACGTGAGGTGCGGCGCGTGACGAAGAGTTTCGAGGCGCACGAAATCCGCCCCGACCGCCTCTGGCTCCAGACCCTGCCCGACGATCCGGGCCGGTATCTCAAGCTGCGCCTGAAAGCCGAGCAGGCGGTGCGTGTGGAAGCGGGCACGGCGGTCCCGGCGGGAAGCAACCCATGGTGAGCTTTAGCGGAGAGATGCCGGTGTACCCCCCCTCTCCCCGCTCGCGGGGAGAGGGCCGAAGGCACCTCGTCGTGCCTTCGGTAAGCGGAGGCGAAAGCCGGAGCGAGGGTGAGGGGGCTCGTCCGAAAGCGACTCCTTCGGACGAGCCCCCTGACCCTCGGCTGCCGCCTCGCCGCGACGACGACGGGGTCGTCGCGGCCCTCTCCCCGCGTGCGGGGAGAGGGGAACGTCTCACGCTGTCCGATCATGACCTTCCAGCCCACGAAGGGGGGAGGGATCACGCCCGGCGCGGCATCCTCATGCTCGGCGCGTTCCTGTTCCTCGCCGCTCCGGCCCATGCCGAAATCTCCCCCGGTGACCTCACCCTGACGGTGACGCCGGAGCTGAACGGAAACGCGGCGCCGTTCTCGCGAGAGATGGTGCTGCTCCACATTCGCGGCGTCTACCGCCAAGCGATCCTGCTGGAGGAGGTGCTCCAGCCGTCGCTGGCGAATTTCAGCTGGACCCAGCTCGGTCGCGACACCTGGTCGAAGACCCGCCTGCCGGACGGACAGGTGGCGGTGGCCTTCGACCGCACCATCGCGATCTTCCCGCACCATCCAGGCGATTTCACCATCGACCCGTTCATCCACCGCCTCACCATCAACGATGGCGGCACCCGCAAGGTGGTGGACGTTCCCTCAGTACCGGTCTCGCTGCCCGTTGCCACCTGGACGAAACCGGTGGGCGGTCCGGACGTGAAGGAGCCGTGGTGGCTGCCGGCGCGGGACGTGACCATCACCGATTCCTGGAGCCCCGATCCCGAAACGGTGAAGATCGGTGAGACCACGAGACGCATCGTCACCCTGGAGGCGCAGGGGCTGGTGGCCGAAGGGCTGCCACCGCGGCCAGTGATGCGCACACGCGGCATCCTCACCTTCGCCGGTCCCGTGACCCGCGAGACCATCATCACCCCGACGGGGCCGGTGGCGCGGGCGACCTATCAATGGGACGTGCGCCCCGCCGTCACCGAGATCGTCCCGCTCGATGCCATCACCATTTCCTGGTTCGACACCGTCTCGCGGACCCTGCGCGAAGCGGAAATCCCGGCCCGCCAGATCGGTGGCGGCCTGCCCGATCGGGACGAGGACGCCAAACCCGTGACTCCGGCCTCGCCGATGCTGGTCGCGGCTGCGGCCGTGGGCGCTTTCGGGTTCGGCCTCGCCCTCATCGGCTTTGGTGTTCCGAGACGCTCGCGGACCCTGCGCCTCGACCGTGCGACACGCCGCGAGCTCACACGCTACGCGGAGGCCGGCGACGGACCGGGTTTCCGCGCCGCCCTCGACCCGGTCTTCGAGCGCGAACCCGACCTCGCGCGCCTCTGGCGCTCCACTCCCGTCATCGCCGAGGCGCTCTCGGCCCTCGACGCGTCGCTCTATGGCCGAGCCGAGGAAGCGAAGCCGGACCTGGCTCGATTAGCCGGCAACCTGTCG
This sequence comes from Methylobacterium sp. 88A, assembly GCF_000376345.1. Lineage (NCBI taxonomy): Bacteria > Pseudomonadati > Pseudomonadota > Alphaproteobacteria > Hyphomicrobiales > Methylobacteriaceae > Methylobacterium > Methylobacterium sp. 88A. The sequence continues at coordinate 4,595,029 of NZ_AQVT01000001.1, read as the reverse complement.
AAGCCGTTCAAGATCGACAGGCCTTCCGACGAGCCGGTCACCCGGTTGTCGGATCTCGATGGTCGGGCTTTGCGGCGGTAACCTTTCGTTCACCCTGTTCTGAGAATTTCAACCCTCGTCCAGGGACGGTGAGTTGGGCGGTGAACGCCCATCGACAGGGCTTCCGGCGACGGGAGCACGCAGCGGGATGACATGAGCCGAGGGCGCGAGACAGCAGGAGGCCATGCCGCGAGGGTGGTGATCGCGGCGAGTTTCGTCGTGACAGGCCTCGTCGCGTCCGTCTTGTGCGGCCCGGCCCGGGCCGCCGACGCGCGGGAGCGCTGGTCCACCCCCTACGGCGTGGAGGCCAACCGCCCTGTCCCGGGAGCCGAGCCGCCGCCGCGTTACTTCCCACGCGCGGATGAGGACAGCACGCCGCGACGGGAGCGTGCGAGACCCCGACGGGTCGCCTGTATCCCGAGAAGCGTGCCCATCCCCACCGACGCGCCGGACGATCCGAGCTATGTCGGATCGACCTACGGGCTCGGGAAACCGAGCTATTACGGCTTCAAGCCGGCGCTGGGCGTGGACGATCCCTTCGGCCGATCCCTGCTGCCCTATTGCAACTGACCTCTGCCGCTCGCGGCATCTGGCTTTCCGGCGCCGAGTTGGGATAGTCGAAGGCCTATCGACGTCCCTCAGAGCCCTGCCGAAGAGCCCCGATGAGCAGCCAAGCCTCGCCCGTCACCCCGGTCCGGTTCGACGCGGTGGATCCCATGCGGGCCTGCATCCGCGCCTGGAAGGCGGCGGGCGACCGTGTCGTCCTCGTGCCCACCATGGGTGCCCTGCACCAGGGTCACCTCTCCCTCGTGAGCCGGGCGCGGGAACTGGGGGAGCGGGTCGTCGTCAGCATCTTCGTCAACCCGACGCAGTTCGGGCCGAGCGAGGATTTCTCGCGCTATCCGCGCGACACCGAGGCCGATCTCGCGCTCCTGTCTGAGGCGGGCGTCGATGCCGCCTACTGTCCCACCGTGGAGACGATGTACCCGGCGGATTTCTCCACCAGCCTCACGGTGGCGGGCATCAGCGAGGGCTTGTGCGGCGCTTTTCGGCCAGGCCATTTCTCCGGCGTCGCCACGGTGGTGACGAAGCTCGTCAATCAGGTCCAGCCCGATACCGCCCTGTTCGGCGAAAAGGACTTCCAGCAATTGCAGGTCATCCGCCGCGCGGTGCGCGACCTCGACATCCCCGTCGCCATCGGCGGCGTGCCGACGCTGCGGGAGGAGGACGGCCTCGCCCTCTCCTCGCGCAACCGCTACCTCGATGCGGACGAGCGGCGGATCGCACCCCTTCTCCACCGCGAGTTGGCGACCATCGCCGAAGGGTTGAGAGCGGGAAACGCGGCCTCGGCGCTCGTCTCGGCCTCGACCGAACGGCTGATCGAGGCCGGGTTCAGCACGGTCCAGTATCTCAGCGTGTGCGATGCGGACACGCTGGCCCCGGTGGAACACGCCACGGGACCGACCCGCATCCTGGTCGCCGCCTATCTCGGCTCGACGCGGCTCATCGACAACGTCGCCGTTTGACGGGACCGGATGGTCAGTGGCGCGGCCGGTCCAGACGGTGAGCCATGAAGAAGTCGACCATCGCCCGTGACGCATCCGGGCCGCGCGGATCGGTGTAGCTGCCCGCCGGGTCGCCGCCCGACCAGGAATGGCCGAGGCCGCGCACCACCCAGCTTTCCACCACGACCCGATCGGACGCGTCGGCATAGCGCGTGCGGATATAGGCCAGGCCGCCGGGGCCGGTTCCATCCGAGACGGACGGCTGCAGGGCCTCGACGCCGGCCTGGATGAGAACCTGATCGCCGTTGCGCGGATGGACGGTGCCGTCACTCTCGCCATGGACCATGATGGTCGGCACCCGCGCGGTCTCCGCCGGCGGGACCACTACGGACCCCGATGGCCCGAGACGCATGGTCGTCAGTGCCGAGGAGATGTCACCGGCGCAACCCGCGGCGAGACCCGAATGCACGCCGACGGCGGCATAGAGGTCGGGATAGGCCAGGGCGATGTTGGCGGCGGCGGCGCCACCGGCCGAGAGGCCTGCAATATACACCCTGCGCACATCGACCTTGTACTGGCTCATCACCGCGCGGGTGAGACCCGCGATGATCTCGGCCTCACCGGAACCGCGTTCCTGGTCCCCGGGCTGGTACCAGTTCCAGCACCGCTGGCCGTGCGCCCTCATGCTCTGGGCAGGATAGACGACGAGGAATCCCTCCGTCTCGGCCAGACGGTTCATGCCGGTGCCGGCCGCGAAATCGTCCGGCGACTGGGTACAGCCGTGGAGCATGACGAGGAGGGGAGGCTGGGCAACCGTCCTGCTCGGAACGTAAAGCTTGTAGTCGCGTGCGCCCGCATCGTTGGCGAACGCATGCTCGGTGAAAGTCCCCTCGCCGGCGGGAGGAGCCGGGACCTTGCCGTCCCGGAACAGGTTGGTGGGATCGAACCCGGAGAATCCCGACGGCGCCGACCCCGGCGCGGCCACGCCCTGACCCGCCTGCCCGGATGGCGACGACAGCCCGAACTTCCGCGCCACCTGATCCAATGCCTCGCGCAGATGGTCCTGCAGGCCCTCCGTCATCGAGCCGGCTTTCGGATGGCCGGGCTTTGCGGCCTCGCCGCCTCCGACCTGGACCATCTGTCCCGACGTCTCGGCATCGTGCCGGCCGAAGAGGCCGCGCTGGATGAGATCGGCCGCTTCCTGCAGGCGTCCTGCCCCCGTCAGTTTGGTCGCTTCGACGAGATCGTCCATACGCGTCCGGTTCGGGTGATCAGCCATCGCATGATCGCTTTCTTGGGTGTTGGGAGAGCGGACGACGGATCCGATCGATGCTGGATACACAGACATCCCGCATCGACGATGGGCTTGATTCGCCTCCGCGCCGACTCGATGTGCAAAGATGTAGGCTGGTTTTATTGCAATGCAATATGTCTTTTATTGCATTGCACCTAACGGGTCTCACTCACCGTCGTTCTCGCTGACGTAGTCGCGCCAGATCGGGCTGGAACCGAGGGTCGCGACGAAAGCCGCGTGCTGACTCACTTCCAAGGGGTCCAAACGGTTGCGCAATCGGCGCGGTTCCACGGCGATGGGTCCGTCGCCCGAGGCGATGGCCCGGGCTGGCTCCGTGGTCTCGACCATGGCGAGGCCGAGGCTCGTCTGCTTGCCGCCGAGGAGTTCGATATAGACCTCGGCCAGGATCTGGGCGTCGAGGAGCGCCCCGTGTTTGGTGCGCCGCGTCGTATCGATCCCGTAGCGGACGCAGAGCGCATCGAGGCTGTTGGAGGCTCCGGTATGCTTGCGCCGCGCCATCTGCAGCGTGTCGACCACCGCCCCCAGGTCGATCTGCGGCGGCCCGCTGTCGCCGAGCCGGGCGAACTCCATGTTGAGGAAGCCCACATCGAAGGGCGCGTTGTGGATCACGAGGGGGGAATCGCCGCAGAAGGCGACGAAATCGTCCACGATCGCCGAGAAGACGGGTTTGTCGGCCAGGAACGCGTCGGAGAGACCGTGGACGCCGAACGCGCCCTGGGAGACCGGCCGTGTCGGATTGACGTAGCGGTGGAAGGTCACCCCCGTCTGGATGTGGTTGATGAGCTCGACGCAGCCGATCTCGATCAGCCGGTCCCCGTTCTTGGCATCCGTCCCGGTGGTCTCGGTGTCGAGGACGATCTCACGGAGCATGGTGCGGTCCATTCGAGGGAATACGAAGCAAGCGGTCAGGCCGTACCTGCGCCGACGAGGCGTTGGATGAGAGCGTCGACCTGATTTTCGGCATCAGCAAGGCCAAGCCCGGTATCGATGAGGAAGTCGGCGCGGGCGCGCTTGTCGGCATCGGGCAACTGCTTGGCGAGGATCGCGGCAAACGCCGCCTCGGACATGCCGGGGCGAGCCAGCACACGCTGCCGCTGAACCTCGGGATCGGCCGTCACCACCAGAACCGCATCGCATCTGTCTTCCCCACCGGTCTCGAACAGGAGGGGGATGTCGAGGATCACCAGGGAGGCGTCGCCGTGCTCCTCGAGGAAGCGCTGTTCCTCCCCTCGGACGAGGGGATGGATCGCGGCTTCCAGCCGGGCGAGAGAGTCCGGCCGGCCGAGCACGTGGTCCCGCAGGCGCGCGCGGTCGACGGAGCCGTCCTCCGCGATGGCGTCGGGGAACAGGCCCGCGATGAGGCGGGCGCCGGCTCCTCCCGCCGCGTAGAGACGCCGCACCGCCGCATCCGCGTCATGGATCGGGACGCCGCACCGGGCGAATAGGGAGGCGGTGGTCGATTTCCCCATGCCGATGGAGCCGGTGAGGCCGAGGATGAACGGCCGGGTCATCGCTTCGCGACCAGATCGGCGACGATGAGGGCACGCAGTTCCGGTGTGACCACCGGACGGGTCCCGAACCAGCGCTCGAAACCCGGCACGGCCTGATGCAGCAGCATGCCGAGTCCGTCGACCACGCGACGCCCCCGCACCGCAGCTGCCGCCAGAAGCGGCGTCTCCAGGGGCGAATAGACGATGTCGGCCACGGCACAGTCAGCCGGCAAACGATCCAACTTGATGTCGAGGGGCGGCTTGCCGGTCATACCGAGGGAGGTGGTGTTGACGAGAAGCCGCGCGCCATGAAGGGCGTCGTCGAGCCCGTCCCAGTCGATGGCCTCGACGCGGGACGGGTCGAGCTCCACAATGGCCTCGGACCGCGAGCGCGTGCGGTTGGCAACCCGGATGCGGTTCGCCGGACCGTCGAGAAGGCCCGCGACGACGGCCCGTGCCGCCCCTCCCGCTCCGAGGATCACGACGTCTCCCGCATCGGCGCCGAGCCAGTCCGCCCCGAGGGTCTCGTCGAGATGAGCGGTGAAGCCGACGGCATCGGTGTTGTCGCCGATAAGACGCCCCTGCCCGTCGAAGGAGAGCGTGTTGACTGCGCCGATCCGCCTGGCCGCCTCCGTCAGCACCTCGGCCCCGGCGAAGGCGGCTTCCTTGTGCGGCAGGGTCACGTTTCCGCCCGCGAACCCGGCAGCCTTCAGGCCGCGCAGGAAGGCCCCGAAATCCTCCGGCGCCACGTCGATCCGCTCATAGGACCCGTCGAGCCCAAGGGTCGAGAGCCAGTGTCCGTGGATCATCGGCGACCGGGAATGGGCGATCGGATGACCGACGACGAAGGCTTTGATCATGAAGGGGTCTCGCGCGGCGTTCGGGATCAGAAAGCAAGGCAGCCATGGCTGCGCAACCGGTCGAGCAATCCGGTCAGCGGGAGGCCGAGGATCGTGGCATGGGCGCCCTCAATGTCCGCGAACAGATGGATGCCGAGGCCTTCCAGCTGGTATCCCCCCACCGTGCCGGTGACACGCTCATGCCCGGCGATCGCCAGATAGGTGTCGATGGCGGACGCACTCAGGTCCCGCATGGTCAGACGGGCCTCGTCGTGGAGGAGATCCGGCTCCCGTCCCGCTACGATGAGGGCGGCGGCGGAATGCAGGGAATGGGTCCTGTTGGATAGCCGGCTCAGCTGATGTTTCGCCGCGTCGAGGGAGGCGGATTTGTGAAACACCTCCCCCTCGCAGGCGAGAACCTGGTCGGCGGCCAGGACGATCCTGTCTTGTGCCTTTTCAGCGACCGCCCGTGCCTTGGCCAGGGCCAGTCGGCGGGCGAGATCGGCGGGAGCGAGGGGGCCTGAATCGGCCTCGATGCCGCGCTCGTCCACATTCGGGACCACGACCTCCACGTCGAGGCCGGCGGCTTCGAGGAGATGCCTGCGCGTCGGCGAGCCGGAGGCGAGGACGAGCGGCCGTTCGGGCAGCCAGAGACGGGTCATGACGGATCTCGCTTCGCGTTTCACGCCACGAGGAACTTGAGCCGGTGCTCGCGATGGAGATCGAGGATCGCGGCGGCGGTCTCCTCGATGGACCGCCTCGTGACGTCGATGGTCGGCCAGCGGTGCCGGTTGCAGAGTTTGCGGCAGGCGGCGATCTCGTCGGCGACGGCGTCGCGATCGACGTAGAGGGAGGTGTCGTCCGCCTTTAGGCTCAGCAGGCGGTTCTGACGAATCTGCACGATTCGCTCCGCAGACGCGAGGAGGCCGACCACGAGGGGCTTGCGTGCATTCTCGAGATTGGGAGGCACCGGCATGCCCGGCACCAGGGGGAAATTCGCGGTCTTCAGCCCGCGATTGGCCAGATAGATCGCCGTCGGGGTCTTCGAGGTGCGGCTGACGCCCACGAGGATCACGTCGGACTCGTCGATGTCGAAGGGCAGGTTGCCGTCGTCATGGGCGAGGGTGAAGTTCATCGCGTCGATGCGCTTGAAATACTCCGCGTTCAGCATGTGCTGCGCCCCCGGCCTGGCCGTCGTCTCCGCGCCGAGATAGGATTGCAGTAGGGCGTGGACCGGCTGGAGCACGGAGAGGCAGGGCGAGCCGGTCTCGCGGCAGGCCGCCTCCAGCCGCTCGGTCAGGTCGTGCCCGACGAGGGTGTAGAGGACGAGGCCCGGCGCCGCCTCGATCTCGGAGATCACCCGTTCGAGCTGGGCCGAGGATCGCACCAGCGGATAGACATGCTCGATGGCCGAGACGCCCTCGTACTGGGCGGCAGCGGCGCGACCCACATTGATGAGGGTCTCGCCGGTGGAATCCGACACGAGATGGAGGTGGAAGTAGCTGCGACTCATCGGAAATTCCCATCCCAGGCCGGCGGACGGGCGTGAGGGATCTCCGGGTTATCCACCACACCTGACGGCCGGAGTCGACAGGTGGGGATAAAGCACCCCTGTCCGGGCCGGGGGCGGAACCTTCCCCCGCGTTGTCGACTCTCGCGTCAACATGCAGACCGACGACCCTCGCCCCGATCCCGATTTGGGAGATTCAGGGAGGGTTCGGGCACGGTGGACCCGTCACGGCGCGCAAGTCGCTGATTAGACTTCCCGTTCTCGAAAGTTAGCGCGAACCCGTTAAAGCCCCGTTAACGGCAGTGGCGCGGGGATGGGGTGTGGACAAGTTCGCGTTCCCGTCATCCCCCGTCTAAAAGAAAAAACAGAGTCTTAGAATCTCTCTTTTCTTATTAGATAGACGGGACGGGGACAGGGATTTTCGGCCACCCCCAGAGGCTCTCGCAGGGAAGAGGGCTTTCGGAAGTGGGCATCGGAGAAGCGGGGACGTCCTGCGGTAAAACAACGTCCCTCGGCAAAACATCTTCCCGAGACGGGGCAGGGAGGTCATAGCTCTGTTCCAAGGGGAGGGTACCTTCCCATCAAGATGGACCGGGCGGATACGCGGATGACTCGACGTGACGGCACCGATCGTGCGCTGCTTCAGGTTCTCGACGGCAAACCGTGCCGGATCCCTCCCGCCTGGATGATGCGGCAGGCCGGGCGCTACCTTCCGGAATATCGCGAGGTCAGGGCCAGGGCCGGCTCCTTCCTCGACCTCTGCTACAATCCGGATTTCGCCACCGAGGTGACCCTGCAGCCGATCCGGCGGTTCGGCTTCGACGCGGCGATCCTCTTCTCCGACATCCTCGTCGTGCCGGACGCCCTCGGGCAGAATGTCCGCTTCGTCGAAGGGGAAGGCCCGCGTCTCGATCCGGTCCATGGCCGAGACGAGTTCGCCCGCCTGAAACAGGCTAACGATCCGAGCATCTTCCAGCACCTGGAGCCGGTCTTCGAGACCGTCCGGCGCCTGCGCTCCGAATTGCCGGCCGAGACGACCCTTCTCGGGTTCTGCGGCGGTCCCTGGACGGTGGCGAGCTACATGATCGGCGGACGCGGCACGCCCGATCTCGCTCCGGCCCGCGCGCTCGCCGATACCGAGACCGCCCTGGTGGAAGCACTCATCGACCGCCTGGTCTCGGTGCAGATCGAGTACCTGTCGCGCCAGCTCGAAGCCGGCGCCGATGCGGTCCAGATCTTCGAATCCCATGCGGGCTCGCTGCCGCGGGCGCCGGGTGCCACGGAGGATGCCCTCCAGCATTGGAGTTTTGCTCCCATCGCCCGCATCGTCGATGGGGTCAGGGCACGTGTGCCGGGCGCGAAGATCATCGTCTTCGCCCGGGGCTCGGGCCTCGAAGGCCATGCCCGCGTGATGGCGGAGACCGGCGCGGACGCCGTCGGGGTCGATTGGAGCGTTGACCTGAAGGCCCTGCGCGGTGCCGTGACGCCGCGCACCGTGACCCAGGGCAACATCCACCCCGAAACGCTGATCGAGGGCGGTGAGGCCCTCGACGCGGCCGTGGACGGGGTGCTCGAGGCGACGGAGGGGCTGCCGCACATCTTCAACCTCGGCCACGGCATCACCCCACAGACGCCGATCGCCCATGTGGAGCGGATGCTCGCCAGATTGCGGCGCTGACCTCGGACCATGGCCGACACGCTCTATCCCTGGATCAAGGCGATCCACGTCATCGCCGTCATCTCCTGGATGGCGGGGCTGCTCTACCTGCCGCGCCTCTTCGTCTACCACGCGTCCCTGCCCGAGGGGCCGGCCTCCTCGGCCCAGTCCGAGACGTTCAAGGTCATGGAACGCCGCCTGATGAAGGCGATCATGAATCCGGCCATGATCGTCACCTGGCTGCTCGGCCTGTTCCTCGTCTGGCAGAGCGGATTCTACGCATCGGGCTGGATGCAGGCGAAGTTCGCCCTGGTGCTCGCCATGAGCGGCTGCCACGGCTGGTTCTCGCGGATGGTCAAGGATTTCGCGGCCGACCGGAACGCGCGGAATCACCGTTTCTACCGAATGGTCAACGAGGTTCCGACGCTCCTCATGGTGGCCATCGTCATCCTCGTCATCGTCAAGCCGGGATTCGGGTCATGATCGCATCGCATCGCTTCCGGGTCTGGTGGGGTGCCGCCGCGATGATGCTGGCCGCATCCGGCGCCGAGGCCGCGAGCTTCCCGTGCGAAAAGGCGGAGACGCCCGACGAGAAGGCGATCTGCGGCCATCTCCCCCTCAACGACCTCGACGTGGAGATGGCGGTCCGGTTCGAGATCCTGCGCGGGCTCCTGCCCATGGGCGGCAACGCCAAGCTGCGCGACGACCAGGAAGCCTGGCTGCAGGAACGGCGCAGCTGCGCGGCGGACGTCACGTGCCTGACCAAGGCCTACGAGGTCCGCCTGAAGACCCTGCGCGGCGTCTTTTCGGAGTTCGCCAAGCAGGGTCCTCTGTAAGGAGGCAGGCCCCACGAGGGCTTCAGCTCAGCCGCGTGAGCAGGCGGTCGATTAGCGGGTTATCCGGGCCGAAGGCGTAGTCGATCCGTCTGACGCTGACCGCGCTCGCTCCCGATTTCACGAGATCGTCCACGAGGTCGAACGTGGCGTCCACCGGGCAGTGCAGCACGATCTCGGCGCTCCGGTTTTCCGGCACGCCGTAGGGCAACTGCGCATCGTGCAGGGCGCTGATCCCGGCGAGATCGAGATCGCCGTCGGCCGGCATCGCCGCACGGATCTCGCGGGTGAGGCGCGCGCGCTCCTCCGCCGCGATCCGACCGAGCACGGTGCGCAACGCCTTCTTCTGGCTTTGGCCCCAGGGCGCCGTCAGCGAGGCGACGAGATTGGCCTCCGAGCGCAGGATGATGCCGTCGTCGAGGATCTTGAGGGCGTTGGCCGCGAGCGTCGCCCCCGTGGTGGTGATGTCGACGATGATCTCCGCCGAGCCCGAGGCGGGCGCACCTTCCGTGGCGCCGAGGCTCTCCACGATGCGGTAATCGGCGACGCCGTGCTCGGCGAAGAACCGCCGGGTCAGGTTCACGTATTTCGTGGCGATGCGCAGGCGGCGCCCGTGGCGGATGCGGAGTTCGGCCGCGACCTCGTCGAGATCGGTCATGGCGCGGACGTCGATCCAGGCCTGCGGCACCGCGACGACGACGGTGGCCTGCCCGAAGCCGAGCGGCGTCAGCAACTCGACCTGGCCCCGCGCATCGGGAAGGCTCTCGCGGATCAGATCCTCGCCGGTGACGCCGAGATGGGCGCTGCCGCTGGCGAGCTGGTTGGCGATCTCGGAAGCCGAGAGGTAGCGCACCTCCACATCCGGCACGCCGACGAGCTTGCCGCGATAGTCGCGCGCGCCCGCCCCTTGGGCGAGTTTCAATCCCGCCCGCGCGAAGAAGGCAGAGGCGTTCTCCTGCAGGCGGCCTTTCGAGGGGACGGCGAGGACGAGAGGGCCGTCGACCGCGCCTTGCGAAGCCTGGGAAGTCGGAACGGTCTCAGCCACGGGACGATCCTTCCGACGTGAGGACACGGGACAGCCAGACGGCGCAGCCCACGGCCGGGATCGGCGTGGGGCTGCCCAGATGCTGGAGCAGGCCGTCGTAGCGGCCGCCGCCGACGAGGGGAGCTGTCCCCTGCCCCCGCGTCACCTCGAAGATGAAGCCGGTATAATAATCGAGGTTGCGGGCGAAGCTCCCTGAAAACCGGAACCGCTCCACGTCGAGACCGCGCGCGGCGATGAAGCCGGTCCGCTCCTCGAACAGGGAGAGGGCGGCGTCCAGCGGCGCGTAGGTGATGCCCGCCGAGGCGGCGAGCTCCCGCATGGAGTTGGCGGCCTGATCCGGATCGCCCGAAATGGCGCGGTAGCGCTCGACGACGGCGCGGTTCTCGGCGTTGAGCCCGGCGCCGCCATTGGTCCGTGCCGAGGCCTTGGCGAGGAAGCGTTCCGCGATCTCGCCGGCGCTGCGTCCGCCTACGCGGGAGATACCGGCGATGGACAACACGTCCTCGACGAAGGCGCGCACGCCCTTGGGATCCTGGCCCTGGATCGCCGCCAGCAACCCGGCATGCGGGTCTTCCACGCTCGCGACGGTGGTGACGTCGTCCAGCGAGCGGCCCGCCGCGAGTGCCCGCAACGTCCGCCGCTTGGCGGCGGGCGGTACGCCGAGCCCGTCGAGCAGGGCGTCGATGACGCCCATGTCGCCGAGCCTCACCGAGACCTCACCGGCTCCGAGCAGGTCGAGGCCTTCGAGGGCGAGGCCGAGCACTTCGGCGTCCGCCACCGGGATGTCGGTGCGGCCGAGGGATTCGATGCCGGCCTGGAGGAACTCCTCCGCCTCGCCGGAACCGAGCCGGAAGACCGGGCCGAGATAGCTGTAATCGGCGGTGGCGCCCACGCCCCGCGCCAGATGCTGGCGGCAGACCGGAATGGTGAATTCCGGCCGCAGGCAGAGTTCCGCGCCCGCCGCGTCCTGCGTCACGAAGATGCGCCGGCGAATGTCCTCGCCGGAGAGTTCGAGGAACGGCTCCACCGGCTGCAGCACGGCGGGCGTCACCGGGCCGTAGCCGCCTTGCGAGAAATGCGCGAGGAGCCGCGTTCCCTCATCCGCTCGCACGGTGTCGATCGGATCGACTGCCTCCGGTCTCGTCATGGTTCACCCGCCGCCTGATGCCGCGTCCTTTATCAACCGCGTCCGGTCTTGGCGACCATCAACCGCATCCGCTCTCGACGAACGGATCCTGCGGCTTTTCAGAGCCAGCCCTGAAGCTCGCGGCGGACCACGTTCTCGATCACCCTCATCCCGAGATCGCTGTCGTTGAGGCAGGGGATGTAGGCGAAGCGCTCGCCGCCATTGTCCTCGAAATAATGGCGGTTCTCGCCGTCGAGCTCCTCCAGGGTCTCGAGGCAGTCGGCGGTGAAGCCCGGTGCCACGATGGCCATGCGCTTCACGCCGGATTTGGCGAGGGTCTGCACGGTCTCGTCGGTATAGGGCTTGAGCCATTCCTCGTTGCCGAAGCGCGACTGGAAGGTCGTGCGCATCCGTTCCGTCGAGAAGCCCAGGGCCTCGCGGATGAGGCGGCCCGTCTTCACGCACTGACAATGGTAGGGATCGCCCTTGAGGAGGTAGCTCTTCGGCACCCCGTGGAACGAGGTGAGGATCACCTCCGGCTCGAAATCGAGCTTGGCGAGGCCCTCGCGGATCGAGGTGGCCATGGCCTCGATATAGACGGGGTCGTCGTGATACGGCGCCGAGACTCGGACGGTCGGCTGCCAGCGCATCTGCATCAGCGCCTTGAAGGCCTGGTCGCAGGCGGTGGCCGAGGTGGCGGCGGCATATTGCGGGTAGAGCGGCACCAGCAGGATGCGGTCGCAGCCCTGGTCGAGCAGCGCCTGGATGCGCAGGGACACTTCCGGCTTGCCGTAGCGCATGGCCCAGTCGACCACCACCGAATCACCCATCGCCGCCTGCAGTCGCTCGGACTGCCCGCGGGTGATGGTCTTGAGCGGACCCTCGTTGCGCTCGTTGTTCCACACGCTGGCATAATCCCGACCCTTCGGGCCGGGACGCTTCGTGAGGATGATGAGGTTGAGGATGGGCCACCAGATCAGACGCGGCACCTCGATGACGCGCCGGTCGGACAGGAACTCCTTGAGATAGCGGCGCATGGGCCAATAGCTCGTGCCCTCCGGCGTGCCGAGGTTCATCAGGAGCACGCCGACCCGGCCCCAGCGCACGGGCGGGTGGTCGGAGGGCAGGCTGGCGGTCGCGGAGGAGCTGGTCTGCAACGGCTTGATGTCCTTGAGGGACGTCGGTTCGACGCGTTCGTTCATCGGGTTCCCGAGCGCCCCGGCAGGGCGCGGTTTGTCAAAGCGGTCTTCGTGGCGCAGTTGTCTGGCGCAGCATATCTATCTAGAGCACGAGACCTGCCAGCGACCATCTCGTCAATGAAGGCGCGACATGCCGTCTCCCCGGTACTTCTTCAACCACTTCATGCCGTTCACCGGCTACCCCTATAAGGGGGGACCGACGGTCTGCAATCTGTGCGGATCGGCCGAGACGGTGACGGTGGCCGAGACCGACCGGCGGCTGAAGACGCTGAAATCCGTCGCCTGCGTGCAGTGCGGCCTGATTCGCACCGACCCGATGCCGACGCCGGACGAACTGGCGCATTATTACGCCCATGCCTACCGGGCCGATTACCAGCTCGCCTTCGCCGGCGGACCGCCGCGCCACCACCTCAACCGCTCGGCCCGCGAGGCGACCTTCCGCGCCGACCTGCTGGCGCCGAAGCTGAAGCCCGGCGCGCGGGTTCTCGATTTCGGCTCGGGCTCCGGCGAGTTCCTGGCCGCGGCCCGCGCCAAGGGCTGCGAGGCCATCGGCATCGAGCCCGGCCGCGACTATGCCGCCTATGCCCGCGAGCATCACAAGGTCGAGGTTCTGGACGACGCCGACGACGGACGCTTCCCCGCCGGACATTTCGACGTGATCTCGACCCATCACGTGTTCGAGCACCTGCGCGATCCGGCCGTGGTGATGGAGCGCCTGTCGCGCTGGCTGAAGCCCGACGGCGTCATCTACGCGGCGGTGCCCAACATGGCCGCCACCGGCAAGCCGCCCCACGAGCGTTTCCACTTCGCCCATGTCCACGGCTTCGTGCGCGAGACCTTCGACCTCAACGCCCGCCGGGCCGGCCTCGTCCCGCATCCCGAATATTGGCGCGAGGACACCACCGTGGTGTACCGCAAGACCGACGCCCCCGTGGGCGAACTCGCCAATCCGGGTCTCGCCGAGCGCCTCGTCGTCGAGCTCAAGGGCACGCCGGCCGCCGCCTATCTCGTCTCCGGCGCCTGGATCTGGCCGATGCTCCGTCGCAACGCCAAGGCGGTGCGCGACGGTTTCGCCTCGCGCTGAGGTCCGCGTTCGGGCCTGACGCCGGAACGCGAAGGCCGATGTTGCATCGGCTTCATCGATCGCGTCCACACTGGCTCTAGCCGGAATCTCGATCGCCCGGCCCTTCGGAGACCTGTCGCGATGCCTCGTCCTACCCGTCGTCAGACCCTGAGCCTCGGTCTCGGGGCGGGGCTCGCGGCAGGTTTGGCCGCGCCCGCCGGTGCCGGGGAGATCGAACCGACTTTCACGCTCCTCCTCGTCAACGACATCTACCTGATGTCCGAGGTCGACGGTCGCGGCGGCTTCGCCCGGCTCAACGCGGTGGTGAAGTCCGAGCGGGCGCGCGGCGTGCCGGTGCTCTACGCCCATGCCGGTGACACCCTCTCCCCCTCGCTGATGTCGGGGTTCGACCGCGGCGCGCATATCGTCGAGCTTCTCAACATCGCACCGCCCGACGTGTTCGTGCCGGGCAACCACGAATTCGATTTCGGCCCCACCATCTTCGCCCAGCGCATGGGCGAGGCGGCCTTCCCGGTCTTCGCCGCCAACCTGCGCGGTGCGGACGGCAAGCCCCTCGCGGGTCTCCGCGACAGGATGGTGGTGACGCTCGGCGGGATCCGGGTCGGCCTCGTCGGCATCACCCTCGCCAGCACGCCGGAAAAATCGCAATCCGGCGATCTCGCCTTCGGTCCCGAGATCGAGACGCTGCGCGCGGCGGCCCAGGCCCTTCGCGACGAGGGGGCCGAACTCATCGTCGGCATCTGCCATACGGCGCGCGTCACCGACGAGGCGATCGTGGCGGCGCGGATCGTCGACATCCTGCTCTCGGGCCACGACCACGACCTCATCGTGCAGTATGACGGCCGCAGCCTGCTGGCGGAATCGAGTTTCGACGCGCGCTACGTCACCGCCATCGACGTCGCCGTGACGGTGAAGGGAACGGGCAAGACCCGGACCCTGTCCTGGCACCCGACCTTCCGCATCCACGACACCGCCGACGTCACGCCCGATCCCGAGACCCTCGCCGTGACGCAGCGGCTCGAGGCTCGGCTGGCGAAGGAACTCGACGTGCCGGTGGGGACGATCAGCGCGCCCCTCGACAGCCGCATCTCGACCGTGCGCCTCCGCGAAGGCAGTTTCGGCAACCTCGTCGGCGATGCGCTGCGCGCGGCCACGGGGGCGGAGATCGCCATCACCAATGGCGGCGGCATTCGCGGCAACCGGCTCTATCCGGCCGGTACCGTGCTGACCCGGCGCGACATCCTCACCGAGCTTCCCTTCGGCAACACCACGGTTCTGGTCTCGCTGACGGGCGCCCAGGTGCGGACCCTGCTGGAATCGGCCCTTGCCGATCTCGGCCGCCCGGCGGGTCGTTTCCCGCAGGTCTCGGGTCTCGTCGTCACCGTCGATCCGGGGGCGAATGCGGGACACCGGATTCAGTCCATCCTCGTGGACGGACAGCCCCTCGACGAGACGCGGACCTATACGGTGGCCTCCAACAATTTCCTCTACGATGGTGGCAACGGCTACGGCCTCCTCGCCGACGGGCGCACCCTCATCGGCGCCACGGACGGCAAGCTCGTCGCCAACGAGGTCATGGCCTATATCGCCCGGCATGACCCGCTCTCCGTCCCCGATGGCGGCCGGATCGTGATCCGGTGACGGCGCGCGGCTCGCTGAGCCTGGCCCTCGACGAGTTCCGCGCCACGGGCTCGTCCTGGCTGACGCTGCCCTTCTTCTCCAATGGGGCGGCGGATGCCGTCTGTGCGCGCGTCGACGAGCGGATTGCGCAAGGGGCGAGCGTCCTGCCCTCCCCCGATGCGGTCTTCCGTGCCCTCACGCTGACGCCGCTGGAAGCGGTGAAGGCCGTCATCCTCGGGCAGGACCCCTACCCGACGACCGGCGATGCCAACGGCCTCGCCTTCTCCTATGTCGGCCCCCGCCGGCTTCCGGCCTCTCTCAAGGTGATCCTCGCCGAACTGCCGGGCACGATGGCGAGCGGCGATCTCACGCCCTGGGCGAGACGGGGCGTGCTGCTCCTGAACTCGGCCCTCACCGTGGAGGCCGGCAAGTCCGGCGCGCATCTGCGCTACGGCTGGTCCGCCCTCACCGACGACGCCGTGAAGGCCGTCTCGGCCCGTCCGACGCCCGCGATCTTCCTGCTCTGGGGGGCGCAGGCCCGCGCGCGGGCGGCCCTCATCGACCGAGAGCGATGCGGGGTGATCGAGACCGGGCATCCCTCTCCCCTCAACCGCCTGCGGGATTTTTCGGGCACGCGGCCCTTCGACGAGGCCAATGCCTGGCTGGCGGGCCGGGGCCTTTCCCCCATCGACTGGTCGCTCGGTTGACGCGGTGAAACGGTCGCTTTGACAGGACGGCCCGGCGGTCTATCTCGGATGGGCAGCATAAGCGGAACGTAAGAATCCGCGCCGCCCCAAGAACGCTTCCGAGGAAACGCCGTCCATGCGCCTGAAACCCGTTCTCAGCCTGTGCCTTGCGGCCGGCCTGCTCGCACCGACCCTTGCACAGGCTCAGATCCGCAACGCGCCTCCGCCCCGTGCCCTGGAATTCGCCGCCTACATCTTCGCCGCGGCCAATGTCTGCGGCTACCAGATCGGCGTCGAACAATTCGATGCCCTGCTCCAGAAGCAGAATGTCAGCGCCGCCGATGTCGGCCCGCGAGGTCCCTTCGGCGGCAAGGTCCAGACGATCTTCGCGCTGATGTCGAATCAGATGCAGCTGAACCGGGAGCAGGCTTGCCTAGCCGTCGCCGGCGAATACGGCCCCGAGGGCAATGTCGTGAAGAACGTGCTGCTTCCCATGGGTGCAGCCTCCCCACCCGCCGAAGCGAAACCTCCGGTCGAGCCCAAACCGGCGCAGTAGACCCCGCCATTCCGTGCACGCATCGGGACACATTCGCGTTCCGGTGCGGGATCGCCTATATCGGACCTATTCCAAGTCCGAAGGTTGAGTGATCCATGGCGACGGCGTCGGTCGACACCGCCGGCCGCGACGAAAGCGTCGTGGCCGCAATCGAAAAGCTTCCCGAGTTCCAGCCGGACGCCGTTCCGCCGGGCCGCTCGTCCCTCATCGGCCTCACCCGCGAGGAGTTGAAGGGGCGTCTGGCCGCCATCGGCGTGTCGGAGCGCGAGCAGCGCATGCGCTCGGGCCAGCTCTGGCACTGGCTCAACGCGCGCGGCGCCACCGACTTCGACCAGATGACCAATGTCGGCAAGGGACTCAAGGCCGATCTGGCGCGGGCCTACACCTTGGAGCGGCCCGAGGTCGTCACCGAGCAGGTTTCCCGCGACGGCACGCGCAAGTGGCTGCTGCGCATGGCGCCCACCGGCAAGCACGACCACAATCGCGGCGCCGAGATCGAGTGCGTCTACATTCCCGGCCGTGGGCGCGGCACCCTCTGCGTCTCGTCCCAGGTCGGCTGCACCCTCACCTGCAGCTTCTGCCACACGGGCACGCAGCGCCTCGTGCGCAACCTGACCGCCGCCGAGATCACCGCGCAGGTGGTGGTGGCCCGCGACCGGCTGAACGATTGGGTCGGCCAGAACCCGGTGGCCGCCGGCGAGGACGAGACCCGCCGCGCCGTCACCAACATCGTCTTCATGGGCATGGGCGAACCCCTCTACAACATCGACAACGTCATCGATTCGGTGGGCGTGATGTCCGACCAGGAGGGCCTCGGCCTCTCCCGTCGGCGCATCACCGTCTCGACCTCCGGCGTCGTCCCGCAGATGCAGCGGCTCGGTGAGGAGGCCCACGCCATGCTGGCGATCTCGCTCCACGCGGTGCGCGACGACCTGCGCGACACCCTGGTGCCGCTGAATCGCAAATATCCCCTGGCCGAACTGCTCGCGGCCTGCCGCCACTATCCCGGCCTCAACAATGCCCGCCGCATCACCTTCGAATATGTGATGCTGAAGGGCGTCAACGATTCCGATGCGGATGCACGCGAACTGGTGCGGCTGCTCAAGGGCATCCCGGCCAAGATCAACCTGATCCCGTTCAACCCCTGGCCCGGCAGCATCTACGAATGCTCCGACTGGGAGCGGATCGAGCAATTCTCCGAGATCGTCTATGAGGCCGGCTACGCCTCGCCGGTGCGGACGCCTCGCGGCCGCGACATCCTCGCCGCCTGCGGCCAGCTCAAGAGCGAGACCGAGAAGCTGCGCGCCCGCGCCCGGATGATGCTGGAAGACGGGATCGGCGCCGAGGGCGTCTATGCCGGGGCCGATGACGACGAAGGCTGAGCGCGTCCCATGCGGCTCATCGGCCGCCTGATCTGGGCGAGCCTCGCCCTGTGCCTCGCCATTCCCTGTGGGGCCCTGGTGCTCGTCCTTGCCATCCTGGTCGATCCGGTCTCCAGCGAGGCGCTGACCCGGCTCGGCCTGTTCGGGTTCCTGCAGGGGATGACCGACCTCGCCTCCGGGATCGGTCCCGACGCCCTGCTTCTCCTGGCCGCCGGCATCGCCCGCGCCGGGTTCGTCCTGCTGGTGCTGCCACCCCTCGCCATGGCGCTCATCGGCGAGGCGATGAACCTGCGCAGCGCTCCGGCCTATGCTGTCGGCACGGGGCTCGCCACCGCCCTCGTGCCGTGGCTGATGCGGGGCGCGCCCGCCTCCCTCGCCGCCCACAACCTCGCCGTCGAGGGACGGGTGACCGCCCTGCTTTTCCTTGCCGGAGCGGCCGCCGGGCTGGTCTATGGCTGGATCGCCATACGCGACCGGCCCGTGGGGGCCTGAACGGGCACCGCTGCCGCTGCGTTGGCTGCGACGGGCATCGGCGCAGGATGCCGTGGGAGAGCCTCGCATGATGGATTGGGCATGACCGGACATCGCTTCAGCCTCGCCCTGGCGCTTCTCACGATGCTGTCTGGACCGGCCCTCGCCCAGGCGGCCCCGGAACTGCCGCCGATCCCCTCCGACGACGCCCGCATCCTCCCCGTCCTCGGGACCCACGGCATGGTCTCATCGCAGGACGCCCTGGCGACCCGCGTCGGTGTCGCGATCCTGAAAGGCGGGGGCAATGCCGTCGATGCCGCCGTGGCGGTGGGCTTCGCCCTCGCGGTGACGCTGCCGCAGGCGGGCAATCTCGGCGGCGGCGGGTTCATGCTCGTTCGCCTCGCCGGCACCGGCGAGACCGTGGCCATCGATTTTCGCGAGACGGCACCCGCCGCGGCGACGGCGGACATGTTTCTCGCCCCCGACGGGCAGCCCGATCGCGGCGCATCCATCCGCACCGGCAAGGCCGTCGGCGTCCCAGGCTCCGTGCGCGGATTGGCCGAGGCTCACCGCCTCTACGGGTCGGGCCGCTTCACCCTCGCCGATCTCATTGCCCCGGCCAGGGCTTTGGCCAGGGATGGGATTCCCGTGGAGGGCGGGCTCGCCGATTCGCTGCCCCGCGCCGCCGACCGCCTCGGGCGCTGGCCTTCGAGCCGGGCCGTGTTCTTCCGCGACGGGCGTCCGCTCCAGCGGGGCGAGACCCTGGTCCAGCCCGATCTCGCCGTGACCCTCGCGGCCATCGCCGAGCATGGACCCGATGCGTTCCATACCGGCCCGATCGCGGAGCGGATCGCGGCGGCGGCGAGACGCGTGGGCGGAGTGCTGACGCCTGCCGATCTCGCCGCCTATCGCCCCGCGATCCGCCAGCCCATTCGCGGCACCTACCGCGGCTACGAGATCGTCTCGATGCCGCCGCCGAGTTCCGGCGGCGTCCATCTCATCGAGATCCTCAACATCCTCGAAGGGTTCGACCTGGCCGCGATGGGCGCGGGCAGCGCCCAGGCCCTCCACATCCTCGCCGAGGCGATGAAGCCGGCCTATGCCGACCGCGCCACCTGGCTCGGCGATCCGTCCCGCTCGGAGGTGCCGGTGCGGGGCCTCACCGCCAAGGCCTATGCCGAGACCCTGCGCGCCGCCATCGACCCCGCTCGCGCCCGCCCGGCCGAGGCGGTGAAGGCCGGCGACCCGCTGCCTTACGAATCCGACCAGACCACCCACTATTCCGTGGTGGACCGCGCCGGGAACGCCGTCTCCACCACCACGACCCTCAACTTCTCCTACGGGCTCGGCCTCGTGGCGGAGGGGACCGGCGTCCTCCTCAACAACGAGATGGACGATTTTTCCGCCAAGACCGGGAGCGTCAACGCCTATGGCCTCGTGGGCGGCCCAGCCAATGCGGTGGCGCCGGGCGCCCGGCCGCTCTCCTCGATGACCCCGGCCATCGTGCTCAAGGACGGGCGCCTCGTCCTCGTCACCGGAAGTCCGGGCGGCAGCCGCATCATCTCCACGGTGCTGCAGGTGATCGTCAACGTCATCGATTTCCGCATGAACCTCGCCGAGGCCGTCACCGCCCCGCGCATCCATCACCAATGGCGGCCCGACGTGCTGTTCGCCGAGGACGGGCTCTCGCCGGACACCCTCGCCCTGCTCCGGGCGAAGGGACACGCGGTGCGGGTGGGGTCGAGTTCGGGCTCGGCCAATTCGGTGATGACGGGTGACGGGCTCGTGGCCGGGGCCGCCGACACGCGCCAGCGCGGAACCCTGGCCGAGGGCGAATAGGGCGGTTCGGGTCGGGCGGATGGTGCGGCGGGACGGCGCGCGCTACAGGAAGGGCATCATTCCGGGTTTCCGATGCATATCCTTCGCTCCATCGCCTTCAACATCGTCTTCTACCTCGCCACCGCCCTCATCGCGATCGGCGGCTTGCCCGCCCTCGTCTCGGAGCGGGCCTGCATCCGTGTCGCCCGGTTCTGGGCCAAGGTGAGCCTGTGGCTGCTGCGCGTGGTCGGGGGCGTGCGCGTGGAGTTCAGGGGGTTGCACCACCGCCCCCCCGGCGCGCTGCTGGTGGCGTCCAAGCACCAATCCGCCCTCGAGACCCTGGCCCTCGTCACCGCCTTCCCGGATTTCGCCTATATCCTCAAGCGCGAGCTGCTCTGGATTCCGCTCTTCGGCTGGTTCCTGTCCCGTTCCGGCATGGTCGCCATCGACCGCTCCAAGGGCACCCGCGCCATGGCGGCGATGAACGAGGCGGCGGCCCGCGCCATCCGCGACGGACGCCAACTCATCATCTTCCCCGAGGGCACCCGCAAGGCGCCGGGTTCGCCCCCCGCCTACAAGCTCGGCATCACCCATCTGTACGCGGCGCTCGGCGTACCCTGCCTGCCCGTCGCCCTCAACAGCGGTCTCTACTGGCCGCGCCGCCAGCTGACCCGCCGCCCCGGCACCACGGTGATCGAGTTCCTCGCCCCCATCGCCCCCGGCCTCGACCGCACGGCGTTCCTGGAGGAGATGCAGACTCGGATCGAAGCCGCCTCCGATGCCCTCCTGGCATCCGGCCGGGCGGATCTGGCGGCACGCGGTCATGCCGTGCCCGGGACCGGTGCCGTCGCAGAACAATCCAGGACCGCGTGAGCGCTCAGTCTATCCACAGGCTGTGGATAAGCCGGTCTAAGGCACCCTGCGGGGAGCGAAAGCGCGACTCTTGACGGAAGGAAATTGTTAAGATTACTATGGAACAAAGGGCGAACGGAAAAGCCGCGTTTGTTCTGCACCGCAAGGCGCGGAACACGGCTTTCACCGAGGCCCATCCTCTGATCAGGAGATCCATCCATGCGCGAAGTACGTCTCAGGACGACGGCCAGCCTGCGTGGAACTCCTGCCCTGGTGCTGAGCGCTTGGCGCGGCCGGTCCGGCCGCCGTTACGTCGTCGGCATCCATGAACTGGCCGAGCTCGAACTCGACGACATGGGCGAGGCGGTGGTGATGGCCGTGCGGCGGGACTCCGCCGGGATCGGCGAACTCATCGCCGTGGCCGCGGCCGGATCGAGCCCGCGCGAGCGGCTCACCCGCAACTGGATCGCCCGTGCGCGCCATGGCGGCGCCACGGAGATGCATGTCCACCGCCTGGCCGAGGATGAGGCCGAGCGGTGCGAGATCGTCGCCGATCTCCATGTGGATCGGCCTATGGACCAGATCACGAGCGTCGCCGCCTGAATCGGCGGGCGGCCATGCTTTCGCCGCGTTGAGACCCGCCAAAGCTCAGTCACGAAGGATACCCCGTCGACGGCGACGGGGCTTCGAGATCGAGGCGAGTGGACGATGGCGCAGGCACCGGATTTGACGGCCAGGAAACGGCCATCGCGGACCGGCCTGTTCCTGCCCTACATTCTCCTCCTCGCCGTTGTCCTGATCTGGAGCGCGGGTTGGTTCTGGATTCGCGGCAAGGCCGGGTCCGAGATGGATGCCTGGATCGCCCGCGAGGCCTCGGCCGGGCGCAACTGGACCTGCGCCGACCGCACCATCACTGGCTATCCCTTCCGGATCGAACTGCGCTGCGCCTCCCTCGCCTTCTCGCGGGCGGACAGCCGCTTCACCCTCGGATCGTTGACCGCGGTGGTTCAGGTCTATCAGCCGCGCCAGGGCATCCTGCAGGCGAGCGGGCCGTTCCACGTGGAACAGGACGGCCTCGTCGCCGACGCCACCTGGACCTCACTGGAGGCGAGTTTCCACGGCACGTCCGACGGGTTCACGCGGGCCTCCCTGGCGGTGGATGGGCCGAAAGTCAGCGTGAAGAATGCCGCGCCGCAGCCCATCGACGTGGCGGCCAAGCACCTCGAATTTCACGCCCGGCCGACCCCCGCCCGTTTCGCCACGGAGGGTGCCGTCGATACCAGCCTGCGGCTGACGCAGGCGAACGTGCCGTCCCTCGATCCTCTCCTCGGCAACACCGCCCCCGTCGATATGGCGTTGGATGCCACGGTGAATCAGGCGGCCGTCATCCGGACGGGACAGGTGGCGCGCGAGCTCGAAGCCTGGCGCCGGGCCGGCGGCAGCCTCGACATCGCCCTGCTCTCCCTGGCCAAGGGCGACCGCCGCCTCCAGGCCCAGGGTAAGATCACCCTCGACGACGAGCACCGTCCCGCCGGACAGATCGATATCCGCGCCGCCGGGGTGGAGGCCCTGGTCGGGCAGGTCATGGGCCAGCGTTTCGGGGCCGAGAAGGGTGCCCTGATCGGAGGACTGGTCGGCAAGCTGCTCGGTGGCGGAAGTCGCCGCCAGGACGCCGAAGCGGCCGCCACGCCGGCGGCAGCGGGAGATCCGTCCCTCAAGGCGATGCCGCCCCTGCGCCTCACGGACGGCCGCCTGATGCTGGGTCCGTTCCCGATCCCCAACGTCCAGGTGCCACCACTGTACTGAGAGGCCGTTCGACCCAAGTACATGAGCCGTGATGGTTCAGCAGGAGACATTCATGCCTGCACGACCTCATCCTGAGGTGCCGGAGCGAAGCGGAGGCCTCGAAGGAGCCCTCCAGTTCGCGCAGTGGCTTCTGGAACCCTCCTTCGAGGCCGCTACGCGGCGCCTCAGGATGAGGTCGTCGGTGAGAGAACGGACGTCTTTGCTCGGGGGCGACGGCAAACCAGCCCACTAGTTCATCTTGCGAGACCCTACCGCCCCGAGACCGGTTCATCCTTCGCAGGCTCCGGCGGGGTGCGGCTGCGGCCGAAATCCGCTTCCGCCGTCTCCTGCCCGAGGGCGACGATGCCCCGGCGGATGGCACGGGTGCGGGTGAACAGTTCGAACAGCGCATCGCCGTCGCCCCAGCGAATGGCGCGGGCGAGGGCCGCCAGATCCTCGTTGAAACGGCCGAGCATCTCCAGCACCGCGTCCTTGTTGGTGAGGAACACGTCCCGCCACATGGTCGGGTCGGAGGCGGCGATGCGGGTGAAGTCGCGAAATCCGCCGGCCGAGAACTTGATGACCTCGGATTGCGTCACCGCTTCGAGATCGGCGGCCGTGCCGACGATGTTGTAGGCGATGAGATGCGGCACGTGGCTGGTGATGGCGAGCACGAGGTCGTGATGCTCCGGCGTCATGCTCTCGACGATGGCGCCGAGCCCCTCCCAGAAGGCCTGGACCTGTGCGGTGGCGGCCTCGTCGGTGCCCTCCGGCGGGGTGAGGATGCACCAGCGGCCCGAGAACAGGGTCGAGAAGCCGGCATCGGGTCCGGAATATTCGGTGCCCGCCACGGGATGAGCCGGCACGAAACGAACGCCCTCGGGTAGATGGGGCGAGACGGCGGCGACCACCGAGGCTTTCACCGAACCGACATCGGACAGGATGGCACCGGGTTTCAGATGCGGCGCCATCGCCTCGGCGACGGCCCCCACCGCCCCCACGGGCACGCACAGGATGACGAGGTCGGCGCCCGCGACGGCCTCGGCCTCGCCCGTCGCCTCGTCGGCGAGGCCGAGGGCCCGCACACGCTCGATCACGGCCGGGTCGCGATCGATGGCGACGATGCTCCGCGCCAGCCCGTATTGCCGCGCGCCCCGCGCGATGGAGGAGCCGATCAGCCCGAGGCCGACGATGGCGAGGCGCTCGCAGACGGGGTTCGCCTCAGGCACGGATGCCGTCCTTCACGAAGGCGGTGAGCGCCGTGACGAAGGCGCGGTTGGCCTCCTCGCCGCCGATGGTGACGCGCAGGGCGTCCGGCAGCCCGTAGGAGATCACCCGCCGCACGATGATTCCGCGCGCGGACAGATAAGCGTCGGCCTCGGCGGCGCTCCGATTCGGCTCGTCGGGAAAATGGACGAGGATGAAATTCGCGACGCTTGGGGTGACCACGAGGCCCAGCGAGGAGACGACCTCGGTCATCCAGGCGAGCCACGTCTCGTTATGGGCGACCGCAGCCGCTACATGGGCCTCGTCGGCGATGGCCGCCGCCCCGGCCGCGATGGCGCTGCCCGACAGGTTGAACGGGCCGCGGATGCGGTTCACCGCATCGATCACCCCCGCCGGGCCCACCATCCAGCCGATCCGCAAGGCCGCGAGGCCGTGGATCTTCGAGAAAGTGCGGGTCATCACCACGTTCTCGGCCTCGAGAACGAGTTCGAGGCCGGCGCTGTAATCGTTCGTCCGCACGTACTCGGCATAGGCTCCGTCGAGGACGAGGAGGACGTTCGGCGGCAGGCCCGCATGCAGGCGTCGGATCTCGGCGAAGGGCAGGTAGGTGCCGGTCGGGTTGTTGGGATTGGCGAGGTAGACGATCCTCGTGCGCGGCGTGACGGCGGCGAGGATCGCGTCGACATCGGCGTGCAGATCGCGCTCGGGCACCACCACGGGCGTGCCGCCAGCGGCCAGGATGGCGATGCGGTAGACCAGGAAGCCGTGCTCGGTGAAGATCCCCTCGTCGCCCTCGGAGAGATAGGCGTAGGCGAGGAAGGACAGGAGCTCGTCCGAGCCGGCGCCGCAGACGATGCGAGCGGGATCGAGCCCGTAGCGGAAGGCGATGGCCTCGCGCAGGCGGGTCGAATTGCCGTCCGGATAGAGGGCGAGGCGGAACGCCTCTTCGCGCATGGCCTCGATGGCCAGCGGGCTCGGGCCGAGGGGCGTCTCGTTGGAGGAGAGCTTATGGACCTTCACCGCGCCGGGGGCGCCGCTCTTGCCGGGCACATAGGCCTCGATGGCGAGGATTCCGGGGCGGGGGACGGGACGGGACACGGAGGGAGCGGAGGACATGAGCGCGGGCCGGCTGGAGTTCAGGCTGCCCGTCTAACGCAGCTTGCCCGCCTTGACGAGTGAACCGCCTCTCTCCCGCCTAAGCAGGTTCGCATTGGCAAGCCAACGCTTCACCTCGCTGAGGCCTCTGACGTGTCGCAGGTTTTGGAACGCAAAACCGATGACCACTTTTGCTAAACCTGCTTCGGCGTCACACCCGGAACCGGGCGGCGTGGCTGCCGATCTCGTCGAGGCTTTGCACCCTCGCGCCGGCCCGTTCCAGGGTCTCCCGCAACTGCCGGCCGCCGACCCCGCCCGGCACGGCGATGAGAAGGCGGTGACCGTCCGTTGCCGTGGCGCGCGCCACCACCTCGCCGTAGAGGTCCTGCAGGGCACGGGCGCTCTCGGGCGTCCAGTTCTCGAGCCGGGCCGCGTGGAGCACCCAGTCGCGCTGGGCGGCGGCCGGATCGTCGAGGGGGTTGGCCACCACGAAGACCGGCGTGCCGGCGGGATGGGTCGGCCGCTCGATGAAGGGCAGCCGCGCGATCACCTTGGGCCGCCCCTCGCCGACGAGACCCTCCCACCAGGGCGCCTCCGGGCTCGGCGGCGCGGAACCTTCGGGGTCGAGGCGGAAGATGCCGAGATCGCCGCGCGAGGCGGCCACGGCCTCGATCACCGCCGCGCAGGTGGGATGCGGCCGGTAGGGCACCGTGAATCCGAAATGGAAGCGCGCCGAGTCGCGCATCGGTGCGTCGCCGCCGGACACGTCCGCATGGACGCTGAACGGGGCCTGGACCCAGGTGAAGGTGGCGATGATGACCCGCCATATCCCCTCCACGGTGTCGAGGGGGAGCAGCCCGCGATGGCGCTCGGCCACGCGCCGCATCATCGAGGCCTCGCGGCCGGGCCGGAAGGCCGAGCCGCTGGCCGAGGTGCGCTTGACCGCGATGAGCCGGTCGATGATCGAGCCGCGCTGGATCAGCAGGGCATGCATCTCCGCGTCGATCCGGTCGATCTCGGCGCGCAGCTCGGCGAGATTGTCGAGGGGCGGTGCGGGTCTCGTGGTGAAGCGCATGCGGGCTGTCGCGTCCGGCGGCGGGTATGGATCGGGTATGGATCTC
This sequence comes from Methylobacterium sp. 88A, assembly GCF_000376345.1. Classification (NCBI taxonomy): domain Bacteria; kingdom Pseudomonadati; phylum Pseudomonadota; class Alphaproteobacteria; order Hyphomicrobiales; family Methylobacteriaceae; genus Methylobacterium; species Methylobacterium sp. 88A. Next base: position 4,568,774 of record NZ_AQVT01000001.1, on the reverse strand, counting down.
GCCGACCCCGCATGAGGGAGACGGCCGATCGTGTCTACGTTTCCCGAAGCCCGAGGACCAGAGCACCGGTTGTGACCTTCTCGCGCGCGGCCCCTTTCGTTGACGCCCGTGCATACGCACATTACGCCCACATGTCGTCCGGCTGGGCCGGGCACCGATGGGGATGGACCTTCGCGACGCGTCGATGGGGTGGCGACCGGCCGCCCCCCTCGCATCACCGCGAAAGCGAATCGGCGAACAACGCGCGAAGACGCCTGATGACCATGTCGCTCGACAGTCTCGCAAGGCCCGACGAGGGGAACATCCGCCAGGACGGCATCCCGACGGATGCGCCGCCCTCCCTCGATCCGCGAAGCCCGGTGGCCTCGTTCGCCCTCGACGAACCGCTCGCAATGGATGCCGGCGTCGATCTCGCGCCTTTCCGGATCGCCTACCAGACGGCCGGCACCCTCAACGCCGACCGGTCGAACGCGGTGCTGATCTGCCATGCGCTCACCGGGGACCAGCATTTCGCCCACACCCATCCGGTGACGGGCAAGCGCGGCTGGTGGGAGACCCTGGTGGGACCGGGCAAGCCCATCGATACCGACCGCTATTTTGTCATCTGCTCGAACGTGATCGGGTCCTGCATGGGCTCCACGGGTCCGGCCTCCACCGATCCCGCCACGGGCAAGCCCTACGGCCTCGACTTTCCGCTGGTGACGATCCGCGACATGGTGCGGGGTCAGGCGATGCTCCTCGACCGTCTCGGCATCCGCGACCTGTTCCTCTGCGTCGGCGGATCCATGGGCGGCATGCAGGTGCTGCAATGGGCGGCGCTCTATCCCGACCGGGTCTTCGCCGCGATGCCCATCGCCACCGGCGCCCGGCATTCGGCGCAGAACATCGCCTTCCACGAGGTCGGCCGTCAGGCGATCATGGCCGACCCGGCCTGGGCGGAAGGACGCTACCTGGAGGCCGGCACGCGCCCCGCCAAGGGCCTCGGCGTGGCGCGGATGGGCGCCCACATCACCTATCTCTCCGAGCCGGCCTTGCACCGCAAGTTCGGCCGCCGCTTCCAGGGCGGGTCCGCGCCGACCTTCTCGTTCAACGCCGATTTCCAGATCGAGAGCTACCTGCGCCACCAGGGCCTGAGCTTCGTCGAGCGGTTCGACGCCAACGCCTACCTCTACCTGACCCGCGCCATGGATTATTTCGACCTCGCGGCCGACCATGGCGGCGTGCTCGCCAACGCCTTCCGCAACACCCGGACGCGGTTCTGCGTGATGTCCTTCACCTCCGACTGGCTGTTTCCCACGGCGGATTCCCGCGCCATCGTGCATGCGCTGAACGCGGCCTCGGCCTCGGTCGCCTTCGTCGAGGTCGAGAGCGACAAGGGTCACGACGCCTTCCTCCTCGACGAGCCGGTGATGTTCAACGCCGCCAAGGGCTTCATCGACGCCGCGGCCCGGGCGAGGGGCTTGTGACGTCGGTGAGTCGCGTGGCCCTCGCCCCTTGGAGCACGACCGACACGCTGCCGCGCAGCGACGGCGCCCGCGTCGACCATCTCGTCGTGCTCGGTCTCGTGCCGCCGAGCGCCCGCGTCCTCGATATCGGCTGCGGCGACGGAACCCTGCTCGCGCTGCTGCGCGACCGGCGCGGCGTCGACGGGCGCGGCATCGAGCTCTCCCGCGAGGGCGTCAACGCCTGCCTGGCGCGCGGCCTGCCGGTGATCCAGGGCGACGCCGACACCGATCTCGCCAATTACCCCGACGACGCCTTCGACGTGGTGGTCTTGTCCCAGACCATCCAGGCGACGCGCAACCCGCGCATCGTGCTGGAGCACCTGCTCCGCATCGGCCGGCAGGTGGTGATCTCGTTCCCGAATTTCGGCCATTGGCGGGTCCGCTCGGAACTCGCCTTCCGGGGGCGGATGCCGGTGACCGAGCTGATGCCGGAGGAATGGTACGAGACCCAGAACATCCACCATTGCACCATCCGCGACTTCGTCGGCCTGTGCCGGACCGTGGGGGCCGAGATCGAGAAGGCCACGGCGCTCAACGCGCGCGGCCGGCCGATGCGGATCTCCATGCCGTGGTGGGTCTGGAACCTGTTCGGCGCGCAAGGCGTGTTCCTCCTGCGGCGCGGCGACGGAACGCCGTCCGACGCCAACTGAGGCGATCCGGGCGCATACCCCTCCCGAAAGCCGGTGCCCGGCATGCGGCAATCTCCACCGATGGCCTGCATGGGCCGCATCCGGCATGAGGGGCGGCCGATGGGGCAGGAGGAGACAGCCTATTGAGAACCGGGGATCGAGACCGGGCAAACGGGGAAGAACCGCGTTCGCCGACGATCACGCATCTGCAGCAGGCATCGAGCGGCCGGTCCTTCGCCCTGCAATTGCTCATCGTCCTGGTCCTGCTCGCCACCGCGCAGGCCTATGACGGATCGATCCACGGGCTGGGACACTGGATCGTCCTGTCGGTCTATGCCGGGGCCTCGATCCTCCTGGCGCTGCTCAGCCTGCGAACGGCACCCGGTACCGGCATCCCCGTGGGCCCGAGCCGAGCGTGGCTCGGCTGGGGCTCGACCCTCCTCAATGCCAGCGTCGCGATCTACGTCCTCGTCGAGCACATGTTTCTGGGCGCCGCCGACACGGAGGAGGCAGCCGCCGCGGTCAGCCGGATCCCGGCCTTCCTGATCCTGCTGCAGACCGCGCTCACCATGCGCGTCTGGCACACCTGCCTCTTCGCCGGTCTGGTGACGGCGGGGTGGGGCGGCGCCATCCTGTTCGTCTATCTCTCGCCCGAGAGCCAGCATCTGGGACCCCACGTCACCCTCGACGAGGAGGTGCCGGGGCTTCTCACCTTCATGGTCGCCAGCCTCGTGGTCCTCGACGGCGTGCGGCGGCTGACCTGGGCAGTGGCGGCGACGTTCCGGCTGGAGCGGGAGCGCCTGATCCTCACCCGCTTCGTGCCGGCCGCCGTCGCCGAGGATCTGGCGCAGGGCGGCGGTCCGGGCGAGGTCCAGGAGCGTCATGCCTGCCTGTTCGCCCTCGACATCCGCGGCTTCTCGGCGCTGACGCGGACACGGCCTCCCCAGCAGGTGGTGGAGGTCCTCATGGAGATGCGCGCCCTGACGCATCGGGCCGTGACGGAACGCGGCGGCATCGTCGACAAGTATATCGGCGACGGGGTGCTGGCCCAGTTCCTCGTCGGCCCTCCCCAGGCGCAGGCGCGCGCGGCCTTCACCTGTGCCGAGGCGGTCCAGCTGCGGCTGGCGGCCCTCAACCGGCGCCTCGCGGAGAAAGGCCTTCCCTCCTTGCGCGTCACCATCGCGCTGCATGCCGGCGACGTCCTCGTCGGCGTGTTCGACGACGGTCATCGCGCGGAATTCACCGTGCTCGGCCCGGCGATGAACACCCTCGCCCGCATCGAGGCACGGGCCAAGGCCGTGGACCTCCCGATCGCCATCTCGGAGGATTTTCGCGATCTCCTTGCCGGCTCCGGCGCGAGCGGTCTCAACTGGATCTCGGCCGGGACGGTGAGCGAGGCTTCCGGGCCCCGGCTCTACGCCGTCGCGCGCTGAATCGTATCCGGTCCGATGCCATCGGCAGGCTCGTCACTGAGCGTCTCTCACAAAACTCCCGCTGCACCGTCGTGCCGTGAGCGAGAACCGACGGTGACCGGGAGTTTTGTGAGGCACTCTTAATCCCGCATGGTTCGTGTGGCGTGGCACGTCATGGAGGAAAGAGACTTCCTATATCAGTTTCATACAGAGCGAAGCGGGCCAAACATCTGGTCCGCACTGTAAAGGAATTTGTAAAACGCTATGATGAACCGTATCGCCGCCGTCGCTACCGCTCTTGTGCTTGGCGCTGCTTCGATCTCTTCTGCAACGGCGTTCGAGCGCCCCTCGCGCTACACCGCTTTCTCGCCCTATGACGTCACCGAGACGGGCTCCCTCAGGGAGGTCAGCCGCCCGCCCGCCTATCTCGGCTGCCCGATGAGCTCGGCCGCCGAGGGCAATGCCAACCAGCAGAATTTCCCGGTCCAGCAATACGGTCAGACCTCGGGCGGAAACCGCTGCTGATCGCTTGAGACGAAAGGGACGGACATGGTTTTGAAGGGCTTTTCCTACGCCATGATCGGTGCCTTCGCGGGCGGCCTGATCTGGACGATCGTCGGCACCGCGAGCGTCTTCCTGGCCTCGTAGGTCGGACGTTCACCGAGACCGGAACGCAGTGCGGCGGGGCGAGAGCCCCGCCGTTTCCATTTCAGGGATCGCGTCGGATCTCCAGGGTGGCGACCTCGTACGTGATCGCCGCCCCTCCCCTCTCGAACTGCCTGATCACCGTCCGCAACGCGCCGGGCGACAGGGGACGGACGATGCCCGGCGTTCCCGCCCCGATGGTGCGAAGCGATCGGAGGAAGGCCCGGCCGTCGGCATGTGTCTCGACGACCGGCTCCAGGAACACGTTGCTCGTGCAGCCGGAGAATCGGAGCCGGGCCAGGGCCTCCGCCGTCGGATAGGACGGTGTGGCGGGGCGATGGCCGACGGCCTCATGCGCCTCGTGCCATTCGCGGAAGGTGCCCGAGGCCAAGGTCGTCACCGCGAGGAACCTGCCGGGCGCCAGCAGGCCGGCGAGGCGGCCGAGCGCGCTCTCCAGATCCTCGAACCATTGCGCCGCCAGGCTCGAACAGATCAGGTCGAAGCCCGGCGCCAGGCAGGGCCGCTCGCCGTCCATGACGAGAAAGGCCAAATCCGGCCGATGCTGCATGCGCTCGCGCGCCCGGCGGATCATGGCGGGGGACAGATCCGATGCCACCATCAGGCCGGGCGTCACATGAGCGAGGACGGCCCGCGTGAGGAAGGCGGTGCCGCAGCCGATCTCGAGAATGTGTGGCGACGGGGGAAGGGGCAGGGCGGCGATGCGCTGCGCCAGCCGCCCGGCGACCTCCGCCTGGATGATTCCGGCGGCATCGTAATCGTCCGCCCCGTCGAAGGCCCGGGCCACAGCCTGTTTCCAGGGACGCATCGGTGCCGTCGGCGGGATCATCGGTGAGGCTGCGATAGACCGGGCGCGGGGCGCGCTCAAGCGTCCCGGCGCGACTTGCGCTTCCGGCCGCGCAAGAGGGAAGCCTCGGTCGTCCACACTCATACACAGGTGAGCGATCACTCGGCATCGTTGACGAACGCTTTACGAAAAGCTGCCCATTGTTCCGACATGTGGCGTAGCGTACTCGCGTTTTCCGTTCTCGGACTTATCGGCGCAGGTCTCACCGGCTGTGGACGCAGCCCGTTCGAGAGCCGCGAGGCCTGGCGCGACCAGACCGAACAGGCCTGCAACGCCAAGCGGCTTGTGGAGACCACCGAGTTCGTGACACCGGTGAAGGAGATCGCCGGTCCCGGCGTCTGCGGCATGCTGCAGCCCTACCGGATCACCCGTCTCGGCAAGGGCTCGGTCGCCCTGAAACAGCGGATGACGCTGGCCTGCCCGGCCCTGGCCGAGGCCGAGGCATGGCTGGCGGATACGATCCAGCCCGCCGCCAACCTATATTTCGGCCAGCCCGTGGCCGAGATCAACGCCGGCTCCTATGCCTGCCGCGGCCGCAACAACCAGGCCGGCGCCAAGCTCTCGGAGCATTCGTTCGGCAATGCCGTCGACATCATGTCGTTCAAGCTCGCCGACGGCTACGTCATCACCGTGAAGGGCGGCTGGCGCGGCACCGAGGCCGAGCAGGGTTTTCTGCGCGAGGTGTTCATCGGCGCCTGCGCACGCTTCTCCACCGTGCTCGCTCCCGGCTCCAACGTGTTCCACTACGACCATATCCACGTGGATCTCGCCCGCCACGACCCGCGCGGCCTCAAGCGCATCTGCCAGCCGCTGCTGAAGTTCACGCCGCAGCTCGGCGCCGACGGCGTGCCCCGGCCGGTCTCGCGCCCGCGCCCGGTGGAGCGCCAGCCCGCCCCGCCCCAGGCCCCCCTCGATGTCGAGGAGGACGATCCCTACGGCGTGGCACCGATGTCCTCTAACCGGAGCCCTGCCAGGACGAGCCCGCAGGTCGCCCGTGCGCCCTCCCCCGGTCTTTCCGCTGCCGCCCCGTCAAATCGGGCGCCTTCCGCCTATGCCTCCACGCCAGCGGTCCGGCCGGTACCGCGCCCGCAGACCTCGCGTCTGGCCTCCGCGCCGACCTATGCCGAACCGGCGCCGGGCTTCTCGGACGAGCCGCTCTCCCTCGCCGCCCCGGGCCTGTCGGACCCGATCTACTAAGGGCCGGACTGTGTTCCGGTCGCCCCAGGCCGGAATGAAAGCGATGCCGCCCGGCCTCTTGCGCTTGACACCGCCCGGACAGACGCCATCGTCCCCGGATGAACGGACTCCAGCGAAAAGACGCCGGCATGCGCCCGAATTCCCTCGTCACCGCCCTGGCCCTCGGCCTCGTCCTCGCGGGTAGCCTCCAACCCGCCTTCGCCCGCTCGGGTCGCGAGGAGATCACCCCCGCCGAGGAACGTGAGTTTCCCTTCGACGGGCAGATTCCGGGCTGCCAGGATTCCTCGGTGCTGGAACAGATGTCGAGCCAGTTCGCCGAGAAGGAGGCGAAGTTCTGGAACTCGAGCCTCACCATCGTCGGCTATGACCGGATCGAGCGGACGGCCTGGCGCCCCTGGGGCCTCGACACCTATCCCCGCCGCTTCTGCAGCGCGGTGGCGACCACGTCGGACGGGATCAAGCGCAAGGTCGATTATTCCGTCCGCGAGGGCCTCGGCTTCATCGGCGTGACCTGGGGCGTGGAGTTCTGCGTCCACGGCCTGGACCGCAACCTCGCCTATGCCTACGCCACGGCCTGCCGCGAAGCCCGTCCGTGAGACGAGTCGCCGCGCTCGCCGGACTGGCGCTGACGGCTTTCGCCGGAACCGCGCAGGCGCAGGGCTATGGACGCGGCGGCACGCCCGGCGAGTTCGATTTCTATGTGCTGGCCCTGTCCTGGTCGCCGACCTATTGCGAGACGGCCGGACGGCGTGACGCCGACGGCCAGTGCCGGCCGGGTCGCGGCCTCGGCTTCGTCGTCCATGGGTTGTGGCCGCAATATACGCGGGGCTACCCGTCCGACTGCTCCTCCGTGGAACGCTCTCCCACCCGCCAGGCCATGGATGTTGCCGGCGAGGTCTATCCGAGCGAGGGGCTCGCCCGCCACGAGTGGCGCAAGCACGGCACCTGTTCGGGCCTCGATCCGATGTCGTATTTCAAGGCCGCCGCCCAGGCGCGGGAGGCGGTGACCATCCCGGCCGGCTTCGTGAAGCCCGATTCCGACACGCGCATCGCCCCCGTCGATATCGCCCGCCAGTTCGTGGCCGCCAATCGCGGCCTGCGCCCGGACATGATGTCGGTCACCTGCACCCGGGGAGAGTTGCAGGAGGTGCGGATCTGCTTCACCAAGGATCTGCGCGGCTTCGCGCCCTGCCCCGAAGTGGCGCGGCAGAATTGCCGTGCGGGCGAGATCGCCGTCGACGCGAGCCGGTGAGGCCAGGAACCTGCGCCCATGAACTACAGGCACGCCTTCCACGCCGGTAATTTCGCCGACGTGCTCAAGCACCTCGTGCTGACGCGCGTGCTCCATCATCTCCAGGCCAAGCCCACGGGCTTTCGTGCCATCGATACCCATGCGGGCCTCGGTTTCTACGACCTGACCGGTGACGAGGCGGGGCGGACGGGTGAGTGGCACGATGGCTGGGGCCGCCTCGATACGCCCTTCCCCGACGAGGTGGAGGCGCTGTTCACCCCCTATCGCGAGGCCGTCGCCGCCACCCAGGCGCGCCATGGGGCGACTATCTATCCCGGCTCGCCGGCGATCATCCGCGAATTTCTACGGCCCGGCGACCAGGGCGTCTTCGTCGAATTGCACCCGGCCGATGCCGAGATCCTGCGCGAGCGCTACAACCAGGATCCGCGCACCAAGGTGATGCATCTCGACGGGTGGACCGCCCTCCACGCGCTGATCCCGCCCCCCGAGCGGCGGGGCGTCGTGCTGATCGACCCGCCCTACGAGGAACTCGGCGAAGTCGACCGGCTCGGTGCGGCTCTGGCCAAGGCTGTGGCGAAATGGCCGACGGGCATCTATCTCGGCTGGTATCCGATCAAGGACGTCGCACTCATTGACCGCATGGTGGCGGAACTCGACTGCTCGCTCTCCCGGCCTGCCCTGCGCATCGACCTGATGATCTCGGAGCCCTATCCGAACCGTCTCAACGGCAACGGCCTCATCGTCATCAACCCGCCCTGGCGTCTTGCCGACGAGGCGGCCCTGTTCCTGCCCGCCCTGGCCGAACGGCTGGCGCGGGGAGATTACGGGGCGTTCCGCTGCGACGCGTTCGGCGTCGAGGCTTGAATCCTGTCGTGAAGGTCGTCCCATCGATGAATTCCGCGATTCCCATCGCCAGCGCGGCCATTCCGGGCAGCGTCGAGACGATGCGTCTCGTCCGCTATGACGACGCCTACTCGATCATGGTCGGCACCGCCGAACTGATGAACGACCGCCACCGCGATTCGGAGCGGGCCCTGGCCACGGTCGCCTGCGCGCGGCTGGAGGGAAAACCGGCGCCGAGGATCCTCATCGGCGGGCTCGGAATGGGGTTCACCCTGCGTGCCGCCCTCGACGCCCTCGGCCCGCAGGCGGAGGTCGTCGTGGCCGAATTGATGCCGGCGGTCATCGCCTGGGCGAGCGGACCACTTGCCCATCTCTTCACCGGGAGCCTCGACGATCCGCGCGTGAGCCTGGTCGAGGCCGACGTGAACCGCCTCATCCAGTCGGGACAGGCTCAGTACGATGCCATCCTCCTCGACGTCGACAATGGCCCCAAGGGCCTGACGCGCAGGGAAAACGACCGCCTCTACGATGGCTGGGGCCTCAAGCGGGCGCACTATGCCCTGCGACCGGGTGGCATTCTGGCCGTCTGGTCCGGGGGGCCGGACCGCCGGTTCAAGAAGCGGCTTCGGCGCTTCGGCTTCGATGTCGAGGAACACCGCTATCCCGCCCATCCCGGCGGGCGTCGGCACGTGCTCTGGATCGCCGTGAGGACGAACGTACAAGCCGAGGCGTCCCGCGGAACGGGTAGCTCCGTCGCCGGCCCGCCCCGGCCGGATCGATCTCAGTAATTGTAAGACCGACGCGGATAGGCCTGGTTCGGTGCGTAGCCGGCTCCACGCTGCTGCACCCGCGAGCCGTACTCGATCTCGCGCTGCTGCTTGGCGCGGCGATTGGCGAGATAGCGACCGCCGATGCAGCCCGCCACCGCGCCCACCACGCCGCGCTCGGCGAGGTAATGCCCGGCGAGGCCGCCGATGATCGCGCCCTTGATGCAGCCTTTGGCTTCGGCCGCTCCCGTGCTCGCCACGGTGAGCAGCGCCAGGGCCGAGAGCGTTGCAACGATGCGCATGATCATCCTCCACGATTGTGCTGGGAGGAAACACCGGCCCGGAGCTTAGCGTTCCGGGCACGGTTCGGCGGGATGGCGAGAAACCGCGTTGCGCGGCGCGCTGGCCTCAGGCGGCGACGCGTCCCTCCAGCGGGAACACCTTGGCGGGGTTCATGAGCCATTTCGGGTCGAACACGTTGCGGACCCGCATCTGCTGGTCGAGATCGACCTGCGCGTACTGGAAGCGCATGAGCTCGCGCTTCTCGATGCCGACACCATGCTCGCCGGTGAGGCAGCCGCCGACCTCGACGCAGAGCTTCAGAATCTCGTCGCCCGCGGCCTCCGCCTTCTGCAATTCGCCCGGCGTGTTGATGTCGAACAGGATGAGGGGATGGAGGTTGCCGTCGCCTGCATGGAACACGTTGGCGACGCGAAGGCCCTTGTCGGCGCAGATCGCGCCGATGCGCTCCAGCACCAGCGGCAATTGCCCGGTGGGGATCGTGCCGTCCATGCAGATGTAATCCGAGATGCGGCCCGTGGCGCCGAAGGCGGATTTGCGCCCCTTCCAGATCGCGGCGCTCTCGGCTTCGGATTTCGAGACGCGGATGCTGGTGGGCCGGTAGTCGCGGGCGATGGCCTCGATCCGGGCCAGCATCGCCTCGCACTCCTCGTCCGAGCCTTCGACCTCGATGATCAGCATCGCTTCGGCGTCGCGCGGATATCCGGCTTGGGCAAAATCCTCGGTGATGAGGATCGCCTCACGGTCCATGTACTCCATGGCCACGGGGATGATGCCGGCGGCGATGATGGCGGCGGTGCAGGCGCCCGCATCCTCCACCGAGGAGAAGCCCACCAGGGCCGGGCGCGCGCCCTCGGCGGCGCGCAGGATACGCACCGTCGCCTCGGTGACGATGCCGAGCTGACCCTCCGAGCCGCAGATCAGGCCGAGGAGGTCGTACCCGGCGCTGTCGAGATAGGCGCCGCCGATCTCGGCCACGGTGCCGTCGTTCATCACCAGGGTGACGCCCAGAAGGTTGTTCGTGGTCACCCCGTATTTCAGGCAATGCGCGCCGCCCGAATTCATCGCGATGTTGCCCGCGATGGTGCAGGCGAGCTGGCTCGACGGGTCCGGCGCGTAGAAGAACCCCTCGTGGCTGACGGCGCCCGAAATGGCGAGGTTGGTCAGGCCCGATTCGACCCGAGCGACGCGGTTCTCGAAATCCACGTCGAGGACACGGGTCATCTTGGCGACACCGAGGATGATCGCGTCTTCCTGGGCGATCGCCCCGCCGGCGAGGGATGTGCCGGCGCCGCGCGCCACCACCCGCACGCCGTTGGTGTGGCAATAGGCCATCACGGCGGAGACCTCGGCGGTGGTCGAGGGCAGGACCACGGCCAGCGGCATCTTGCGATAGGCGGTCAGGCCGTCGGTCTCAAAAGCGCGGCGCTCGTCCTCGGTGACGATCAACGCCTCGGCCGCGACGAGCGGCCGCAGGCCGGCGATGATCGTCTCGCGGCGGGCGAGAATGTCGGGGTCGGGCACGGGAAAGGCGATCGACATGGGCGGGCGCTCCTCGACGCATCGACCTGTCTTCAGCCACCGCTCAGCTTGGAAGGACTAAAAACGAGCCGTGAACCGTTCAGGACAATGGAATTGGACGATATCTAAACGATAACCGGTTTCGATGCATCAGGATCGGATGCGTCGACGTTTCCGGAGGGCGGAAAGGCCGGTTTCGGGCTTCGTTTCGCCGCACGGACCCTAGGCGAGTTTGGAACGTTCCCAGTCTCGATCTGTTCTAAAACCAAAAGCTCTGCCATAAGCTCGGCTGGCTCATGCCGCCCAACGGAGGAAAAAATACAATGCGTCACCTCATCCTCGGCGCCGCGCTCGCTCTGATGCTTCCGCTCTCCGCACAGGCCCAGGAAGCCGGCGACGCGGCAGCCGGCGAGAAAGTGTTCTCGGCCTGCAAGGCCTGCCACAACTTCGAGAAGAACGGCGTCGGTCCGAGCCTCAAGGGCGTCTACGGCGAGAAGGCCGGTGAGGGCCATGACGGCTACAGCTTCTCGGCTGCCCTGAAGAATTCCGGGATCACCTGGGATGATGCGAACCTGAAGGAATGGCTCAAGGATCCCAAGGCCAAGGTGCCCGGCACCAAGATGGTCTATCCGGGCCTGAAGGACGACAAGAAGATCGCAGACCTCATCGCCTATCTCAAGTCCAAGTCCTGATCTCAAGTCCACGTCCTGAGGGACCGAAGCCGTAGCCGATCACGGCGGTCGCGGCTTCGAGCCTTTGGAAACGGCAGCGTCCCATCGATGGAGGCCGTCCCTGTTCGCTCAGGGGCGGCCTTTTGCGTGATCAAAGCCGCCGGGTGACGGTTCCCTGGAAACGGTTACTTGGAGGTCGGAGATTCCTCGTTGGCGCCGGCTACGTTGTCGTGGAGCGCTCCCCGCAGCATCACCAGAGAGTCGAGGAGCGCTCGGCGTCCGTCTTCCGACATCCCGGTCAGGGCTCCCGCGAGACCGGGGACGCAATCCATCCGTCCCTCGAGCTCGCGCCCCTTTGGCGTCAGGAAGATGCTGACCTGGCGCTCGTCGGCCCGGTCGCGGGCCCGGCGGACATGGCCCGACGCCTCCAGCCGCTTCAGCAGAGGCGTGAGCGTTCCGGAATCCAGGAACAGCTGGGTTCCGATCTCTTTCACCGTCAGCCCTTCCTGTTCCCAGAGGACGAGAAGGACCAGGTATTGCGGATAGGTGAGGTCGTGGGCGGACAGGAGAGCACGGTAGGCCCGACCGAAGGCGTGGGCCGCCGAATAGACCGCAAAGCACAGCTGACCGTCGACGCCCCGACCCGGGGTCACGACGTCGTCGATGGCATCTGCTTGCGTGATACGTCGGCCTGCCATTCCTGGGGCCTCCCTCATGTTGGTCGCGTCCGGTGTCGGGTCCGGCCCAACCACCCTATCTAATTGATAATGCGGAATGGTCACCAGCGTTCACGGGATTCCCGCATCATGGTTGCGCGCAATCCGGTTTGATGCGATACGGAATATCAGTTGCGCACAATCCGGTTTCGGTCTTCGGCCGGATCTCGTGATGGCGGACGTTTCCCTCCGCTGGACGGGTTTCCCCGTTCTTCTGTGAGACCATCTTTCCTCGACGCGACCCCCTTCGATCTCAAGCAGGATGACCCACCATGAAGGCACTCTACACCGCTCACGCCCATGCCACCGGCGGCCGTGAAGGCTCCGCCTCCACCGACGACAAGGCCGTCGACGTCACCCTGGTGACGCCGAAGGAACTGGGCGGCGGTGGCGGCAACGGCACCAATCCCGAGCAGCTCTTCGCCACGGGTTATGCCGCCTGCTTCCTCGGCGCGATCAAGTTCGTGGCCGCCAAGGACAAGGTGAAGATCCCCGAGGACGCCAAGGTCGAGTCCTCCGTCGGCATCGGCCCGCGTGACGACGGCGAGGGCTTCGGTCTCGTCGTCACCCTGAAGGCCATCCTGCCGGGCATCGAGCGGGACAAGGCCGAGGATCTGGTGAAGCGCGCCGATGTGGTGTGCCCCTATTCCCACGCCACCCGCGGCAACATCCAGGTCGATATCAGCGTCGCCTGAACGCACTCGTCACGAAGCCGGAGGGGCCTCCGCCCCTCCGGTATCCTGCTTCCGTCAGGCCGTCGTCACGGTGAGCACGGTTCCGTCGATCCCGGTGACCCGGATGCGTGTACCGGCCGGTGCATCGGGACCGGAGACGCGCCACAGCGTGTCATTGACCCTGATCCGTCCGAGCCCGTTCGCGATCGCGGCGTCGAGGTGGAATTCCCGGCCGATCAGGCCCTGCGCGCCCCGGTTGAGGCTGTTGGGACGCCCGGTCATCCGCTTCTGCGCGAGCACGACGAGTCCCACCGACAGTACGGCGAACAGGACGATCTGCGCCTGCCACGGCATCGGCACCACGGCGACTTCGAGCCCCGTAACCATGGCCGCCGTGCCGAGCCAGACGAGGAACACGCCCGAGATCGCGAGTTCCGCTCCCATCAGGACCAGCCCGATCAGGATCCAGGTCCAGACCGGCCCCAGCGCCGTCACGCTATCGACGATCACGCGGCCCCTCCCCCGCTCGGGCCGACCTTCGGCGGTAGGCCGGAACTCTTTCTCTGCTGCGTCGCGCCCTCGCCGAACACACCGCGGGTGATCTCGGCGATGCCACCGAGGGTACCGGCGAGGGACGCCGCCTCGATCGGCACCACCACCACCCGCTGGTTGGGCGCGGTGGCCAGCGCCTTGATCGCGTCCACGTATTTCTCGGCCACCAGGAAGTTCGCCGCCGCGAGGTCGCCTTGTGAAATGGCCTCGCTGATGAGGCTCGTGGCGCGGGCCTCGGCCTCGGCGCTGCGCTCACGGCCCTCCGCATCGCGGAACGCGGCCTCGCGCCGCCCTTCGGCTTCGAGGATGGCGGATTGCTTGCGGCCTTCCGCGCGCAGGATATCGGCCTGACGATGGCCCTCGGCTTCGAGGACGGAGGCGCGCTTCTCGCGCTCGGCCTTCATCTGGCGCGCCATGGCGCCGGCGAGATCGGCGGGGGGCAGGATGTCCTTGATCTCGATCCGGGTCATCTTCACTCCCCAGGGCGAGGAGGCCGCGTCCATGACATGGAGCAGGCGTTCGTTGATCTCGTCGCGGTGGGACAGCAGCTGGTCGAGGTCCATCGAGCCGACGACGGTGCGGATGTTGGTCATCGTCAGCGTCATCATCGCGGTTTCGAGATTCGAGATCTCGTAGGAGGCCTTGGCCGCGTCGAGGACTTGGTAGAACACCACCGCGTCGATCTTCACCCCCGCATTGTCGCGGGTGAAGGCCTCCTGGCTCGGCACCTCGATGACCTGTTCCATGACGTTCACGCGCCGGCCGATCCGCTCGATATAGGGGGCGATGAGGCCGAGCCCGGATTCGAGGGTGCGGGAGTACCGGCCGAACCGCTCCACCGTGTAGACGTGGCCCTGCGGGATGATGTTGATGCCGATGGCGAGGGTGACGACCACGAGAACGACGAGCGCCACCGCCACCACGCTCAACCCGATCGAGAGATCCATGCCTGTCCCCACTGCCTTTTCGGAAGGGACATTGAGGCCGAGCGTCTGCCCCTATGCAAGGTGAATCGTCCTCGCGTCAGCGTGCCCAGACCCCCAGACGCTCCGTCCGCGCACGGTCCTCGGCGGCGACGAGATCGGGGGTGGCTTCCGATGAGGCGCGGCCTCCGCCGTTGAAGAGCACGACTTCCGACAGGTCGCGGCCTTCCACCGCGCAGAGAAAGGCGGCACTTCCGGCCACGGGCTGGCAGGTCACCGGGCGCCCCGCGAGGTAGCGCGTCAGTTCCTCCGGCTGTCCGCCGCGGACCCATTCGACCCCGAACAGGCGCACGAGCTTGCCGCCGACGCGCAGGGTCGCGGTGTCGATCACCTCCGTCTTGCCGGTGATGGCGTTGGACGGCTCCGCCGGCTTCGTCCGGCTCTCCTCCGCCGAGGGTGGGCTCGGCTCCTCGGCGGGAATGCCGGGGGGCGCCGTCGGGGACACCGTTTCGCGCGGATTGGCCATGGTGGAGGGCCGGTTCTGCGCCGGCTGGGACTGGGGCGGCGGTGTCGCCTGGGCCGGATCCTGCGCCTTCGCCTCCTGCCGGGGAGCCTCCGCATCGGGGGTAGAGGCCGGCCTGTCGTCCCCGCCGCCATGGGTGAGAAGCAGGACGAGGGCGAGGCCGCCGAGCAGGCCCACGCCTGCGACGAGCGTGCCCGGCCGGGTCAGGATCGTACCGTCATCCCGGCCAAGGCGGCGCAGCCGGTCGCCGGCGCGGGCGACGAGCCCGGGCCAGCGGGCCGGTTGCCCTCCCTGGACCGGCGTTGCCGAGGGAGAGGCCGCGCCATCCCCGGCGGCGAGGCCCGAGAGACGCTCACGGGCGATGGCGACCGTCTCGCGGGCCCTGTCGCCGAACGAGGCACCGATGCGCATGCCGCGTTCGCGCAAGCTCGGTTGCGGGCTCGAGCCTTGCCCGCCGGTGGGGCGATCCGCCAGGGAGTGACGGATGGTGCTCAGCGTGCCCGCCAGACTCGCCGAGACGGTGGCCGCGGCCGACCTTCCCCTGGCGACCGAGCGGGCCATCACCGAGCGGGCTCGTTCCGACTGCGATTCCACGAACCGCGCCGTCGCCGCCTTGATGTCGTCCGACGCCGTGGGCTCGGGCGGCGCCTCCACCACGGGTTTCGGCGGCACCGGCACGAAGAGAGCGCCATGGCGCTCCCGCAACTCGGCGAACAGGTCCTCCAGGGTCAGTGGGCCGGTCTCACCCTGTCGCGGTGCCCCGGTGCGATCGACGACCCTGTAGAAGGGCGGCTCGGCGGCGGGCTCGACCACGGCCTCGGCCAGGAGCTGCAGCGTCCGGCGAGCCACCGGAAACGCGTCCTGGCGGCGGATCTCCGCTTCGATCATCGACCGGACCGATTCCCTTGCCGCACGCGCGGCGACGATGGCCGGAGCTTCGGCCTCGTCGGACACCGTCGTCGGAGATGTCTTGTCGGAGGCGCGTGACGTGTTCGTCGCGCGTGTCTTGGCTGCGGTCGCGATCATCGGTTCGACTGTGTCTCAGGCACCGGGCCGTGTCGATGCGGCGGCGCTCAGTGGTCCCGGCGCGAAGCGGCGCAGGACACGGCTCGACTCGGATACGATCACCGGGCGCGGTCCGGCGAAGGAGATTTCCAAGGTCAGTTCCGCCACGCCCTGCGAGCGGGCACCGTTCCTCGGATTCGCCGCCCGGAAATCGAAGGTGGAGCGCACGATGCAACTGCTCGTGCCGACGCTGCAGGCCGTGCGCGGGGACCCGTCCTGCAGCACGTAGCGGCGGTCCGGCCAGCGTCGGACGAAGCGGCGCTTCTCCGCCATCACCGCGGCCAGCGACAGGGTGCGACCGTGGAAGCGCACGGACTCGGCATAGAAACGCGGTGCGGCGGCGACCATGCCGTCGCCGGGCTGGGAGATCGCGTCGAGATACTCCTCGTTCAGCCTCTGGGCCTTGCGCGCCCATTCGGGAAAGCGGTCCTCGGAGGCCATCGCCATGCTCGGGGACGGTGCGCCCGGGGAGACGGTGAGGGGGAGGGCGTTCGGCGGAACCTGCGAGAGGCGGCGGGGGGAATGCCTGATCCCGGACTCGGCGTGGCGGTTGCCGCGACGGGACCGCCGCGGTGCCTCCGCGCTCCTCTCCGCGACGGAGGCGGCACTCGGCGTGGTCTCGGGTTTCGCCGCCTGGGCCGGGCTCGCCTGGGGTGCCTCCTGCACGACCTGGGGGGAGGCGGGCTTCGCGTCGCCCTTCTGTTCGGGCTTCGTATCGGCCTTGGCAGGAGGATCGACCCAGGCCGGACGGCCCTGTGCCCCGGCGCTACCAGTGGACATCAGAGCCCCGAGGAGGGCCGCCGAGCAAGTGGAGAACAATCCGTAGCGCATGGCATCTCACCGCTGTCGCGAGCGACGTGGAGGGTGGGCACGACCGCATGACAGCGTCCGGCCGGAAGGAAACGTCAAGGTCGGGCGTTCGGTTGCCCGCGTCGAGGCGGGCCGTTCGCGACGGGGTCGCGTCGACGCACGAGACCTGTGCGGGTTCGCGTTGGAACACCAACGCTTCACCTCGCCTAGGCCTTTGGAGTGTTGCAGGTTCTGGGACGCAAAACCGGTGACCACTTTTGCTAGACCTGCTTAGCACACGGCATTGCCAGGCGGTTTCGATCGGGCATCGTTCCCCGCGCTATGCCCGCTGTTCCCAGCCATCTGCGATC
This sequence comes from Methylobacterium sp. 88A, assembly GCF_000376345.1. Lineage (NCBI taxonomy): Bacteria > Pseudomonadati > Pseudomonadota > Alphaproteobacteria > Hyphomicrobiales > Methylobacteriaceae > Methylobacterium > Methylobacterium sp. 88A. Next base: position 4,551,554 of record NZ_AQVT01000001.1, on the reverse strand, counting down.
GGCGTCCGCCGAGGTTGCGCGTGGCCATCTTACCGCAACCGGCCTACCTCCAGAATATTGCCTCTTGCCATCGGCGTGGAAGCGCCCACCTCTGGAGAGCTTGACGGGTCCGGGCCCCTCTGGCGGCCGAGGCGTCGGCCGCGATGTCGGACTCCTTCTCTGCCTTTGCGCTGACGCGGCGCGAACGCACCGGGGGGTTCTGAAACACGTGGTTGTTGCGATGATCTCATGCGGCATCTCGAGATGCCCCTTTCCGGAGGTCGCCTCGTGAGCGCCGCCTCCGCCCGCCGGGCTCTTCTTCTCGTCAACCCGAACGCCCGGAACGGCTCGTTCTCCCTCGACGCCGTGCGGGATGCCTTACGTGCCGCCGGCATTGAGCCGTTCGAGCCGCCGGGCGATCCCGATTGCACGGCGGTGATCAAGCGCCATGCGACGGAGTGCGATCTCGTCATCCTCGGCGGCGGCGACGGCACCATGAACTCGGCCGCGCCGGCCCTGGTGGAGACCGGCCTGCCGCTGGGCATCCTGCCGCTCGGCACCGCCAACGACCTCGCCCGCTCCCTCGGCCTTCCCACCGACCCGGTGGAGGCGGCCGAGCTCATCGGCACGGCGAAGCCCCAGGCGGTGGATCTCGGCTGGGTCAACGGCCGCTACTATTTCAACGTGGCGAGCATCGGATTTTCGGCCGACCTCGCTGGTGACCTCACCGCGGAATCGAAGAAGAAGTGGGGCACGCTCGGTTATGCCATCGCCGCCCTGCGCGTCCTGCGGCGGGTGCGTCCCTTCACGGTCTATCTCGAACATGACGGGCTGACCGAAACCATCACCACGATCCAGGTCTCGGTGGGCAACGGCCGCCATTACGGCGGCGGGATGACCGTAGAGGAGACCGCCACGGTCGATGACGGCAAGCTCGATTTCTACAGCCTGGAGGTCACGCATTGGTGGCGGCTCATAGCGCTGCTGCCGGCCCTCCGTCGGGGCACCCAGGGCAAGGCCGCCGACGTGCGCGCCTTCAACACCACCGAGATTGTGGTGAAGACGAAGAAGCCTCGGCCGGTGAACACCGACGGGGAGCTCTCCACCTACACGCCGGCCCATTTCAAGGTCGTGCCGAAGGCCATCCGGATCTATGCGCCGGAACCCGCCGACCGCCCCGGCATCATCCCCGCCGCGTCCTGATCTTCCGCCGCTTTCCGACCTGACGACGTTCGAGGTTCTCTCCCCGTGGATTCCCTTCTTCAACTCGCCGCAGACCCGACCGCCTGGGTGGCGCTCGCCACCCTCATCGTGATGGAGGTGGTGCTCGGCATCGACAATCTGATCTTCATCTCGATCCTCACCAACAAGCTGCCGGCCCATCAGCAGACCAAGGCCCGCCGCATCGGCATCGGCCTCGCGCTGGTCCTGCGTCTCGGCCTGCTCGGCACCGTCGCCTACATCGTCCACTTGACGCAGCCGGTCTTCGAGATCTTCGGCAAGGCCTTCTCCTGGCGGGACATGATCCTCATCGGCGGCGGCCTGTTCCTCTTGTGGAAGGCGACGAAGGAGATCCACGAGACCGTCGATCCCGATGACGGCCACGAGGATGCGTCCTCCCCGGTGGTGCTGAGCTTCGCCGCCGCCGTCGGGCAGATCCTGGTCCTCGACCTCGTCTTTTCCATCGACAGCATCATCACGGCGGTGGGCATGACCGATCACGTGCCGATCATGGTGATCGCCGTCATCACCGCCGTCACCGTCATGCTGCTGGCGGCCGACCCGCTGGCGCGCTTCATCGATGCCAACCCCACCGTGGTGATGCTGGCGCTCGGCTTCCTCATCATGATCGGCATGACGCTGATCGCGGAAGGTTTCGGCGCCCACGTGCCGAAGGGCTACATCTACACCGCCATGGCCTTCTCGGCCGGCGTCGAGGCACTCAATCTCCTCGCCCGACGCCGGAGACGGAACAAGACGACGGCGGGGTAAGGGCGTAAGCCCCTTCCCTTCCGTTTCACGGGAAAACGAAGAAAGGCCCGACCGGGATCAACGGTCGGGCCTTTCTTCGTTTTGGCAAGATCGAAGGGGCTTGGTGGGTGTGTCGGGGCGCGCCCGGCGTGACCCGCGCTCAGGGGCTCGGCCGCCGCCGCGCCCCCGTAGCCGGCTACAGGATTGGTTCGCGCAGGGCCGAGGTCTCGCGGGCACAGATCGCCGCGTCCGGCGGCGAGCCTTCCTGCGACAGGTTCTTGCCGATCTCCGCCCGTGCCTTTTCGAGATCCGCGCGGAAGCCCGGATCGCCCTGGAGCGCGCTGACGACGACGCTGGCCGTCGTGCGGCCGGCTTCCACGTCGCTGGCCCAATGCACGCCGCAGACGATGCGGTTCTCGCCGTAGGCCTTGCCGCGGACGAAGAACTGCGTCGCTTTCTCCGGCACCAGTGCGGCGAGGATGGACGCGTAGGCCCACCCTTGCGTCGCGTGGCTGGACGGGAAGCTGAAGGCGTCGCCGAGCTCGCGGGTGCGCGCCACGCAGATCTCGGCCTCGTTGCCGACGAAGGGCCGCAGGCGACGGTAATGTTCCTTGAGCGGGCGGGTGGCCCGGCCGATATCGAGGCGGGTGCGTTCGAGCAGGGTCATTAGTGCCGGGGAGCGGGACTGATCGATTTTGCGGCCGAGCACGCAGGCGAAATCATCGAGGATGGCCGAGGGGCCGTCCGCCACATCCGCCGTGGCGAGTTCCCAGCGCGCGCTGCCCTTCAGGGCGCGGGTCCCTGCGAAGATGGTCTTGTCCGCCGTCTCCGCCGCCGATTGTCCCCGCGGCGGCGGGGGCAGGATCGCGACCGTATCGGGCGCGGTGGCGTCGGACAGATAGGGCGCGCGTGCCGGCATCTCCGGCGTCAACGGCGTCGTGGCGACGGCCGGCGCCGAACGAGGCTTTCCGCTCGTGGCTTTGCTGTCGGCCGTGTTCGGCGCGGGTGCCTGCGCCGAGGCAGGAGCCGCCATCAGGGCGCAGGACGTGAAGGCGAGCGACGCGAGAGCGGGAAACAAAGAATACATGGCGGCGGCTCAGGGTGAAATGCGTCGGGAATGGCAAGCGATAGGGGAGCCATAGGGTTCCTGAACGACACTCGTATGGCACCCTGAGCGCATGACATTTCGCCGATCCGTAACAGGTTTGCCCGCAGGTCCGCGCACGAGACCCCTATCGGATGCCAGCGAGGATCGCGGCGGCGACCTCTCCCGGATATTCCTCATGCGGACTCAAGGCCCCCGGAACCGAAGCCTTGGCCACATGGCCGGCGGCGATGAGAGCGTCCATCTCGGCGCCGGACCGGCGGGGCGCACGCTCCGGACGCAAAACCAGGATCGGCGGAAGTCCGTCCGCCTCGATCAGGGCGAGAAAGTCCTTGCGGACCTTGAACGGATCGAGCCCTCCGGTGACGAAGGCCGCCGTGCCGAAACGGCCCCCCGGCTGGAGTGTCACGGCGTGTTTGTCGGCGATGATGCCGGGCGTGACGTGGTCCGGATCGGCATAGACATGCGCGCGCATCATCCGGCCGATGATCGGAGGACTGATGTTGATGCGGTAGAGCGCCTCGCCCAGCAGCGGAAGTTCGATGGCCTTGCGGATGCCCGAGAGCCAGCCGCGGCGCGAGTCGCCCAGAGCGGTGGGCAGCGGCCCACGCCAGGTGGGTGCAATGAGGACGAGCCGGTCGAACACACCCGGATGCCGCCGTGCGGCCGCCACGAGATAGGGTCCCGCATGACCCGCCGCGATGCCGATGGCGTAGGGGCCGGGCAATGCAGCGAGCAGGGAATCCATGAAGGCGTGGAAGGTCTCCGGCTCCATGGCGATGCGGGACCGCGGATGGTTGCCGAAGCCGGGCCAGTCGGGAATGAGGCAACGGTAGTCGTGGCCCAGAATCTTGGCGAGGGGCCGCATCTCCGCTCGTGCCGAGATCGACGACAGGGCCGGCAGGAGCAGGGCCGCCGGGCCGCTCCCGACGATGTCGCAGGGAGTCGGGACCTTGCGCTCCAGCACGTCGAGCTGAAAGCCACGGGTGGAGTGGGCAGGCTCGATCATCGCTGGCAACGCCTCATCCGGGACGGTCTGTATCGGACGGAAGATCTAACGCGCCGGTCGCTGCCGCACAGGTCGGCCCTGTGTCGCGCCAGGGCCGATGAGGAGCGCTCGCCCCTCCTCTTTCCGCGACGGGAAAGAGGAGAGTGCCGATCCGAATCGCATGCGAGCGCGTCTCAGGTCCGAAGCAGCTCGTTGATGGCGGTCTTGGAGCGGGTGCCGGCATCGACGCGCTTGACGATGACGGCGCAGTAGAGGCCGGGGCCGGGCGTACCGTCGGGCAGGTCCTTGCCGGGCGTCGTGCCCGAGACCACCACCGAATAGGGCGGCACGCGGCCGTACATGACCTCCCCCGTGGACCGGTCGATGATCTTCGTGGAGGCGCCGATATAGACGCCCATGGAGAGCACGCTGCCCTCACCGACGATCACGCCCTCGGCCACCTCGGCGCGGGCGCCGATGAAGCAATTGTCCTCGATGATGACCGGGTTGGCCTGGAGCGGCTCGAGCACTCCGGCGATGCCGGCACCGCCGGAGATGTGGCAGTTCTTCCCCACCTGCGCGCAGGAGCCGATCGTCACCCAGGTATCCACCATCGTGCCCTCACCCACATGGGCGCCGAGATTGATGAAGGAGGGCATCAGCACGGCGCCGGGCGCGATGTAGGAGCCGCGCCGCACGAAGCAGCCGGGCACGGCCCGGAAGCCGGCCTCGCGAAAATGCTTCTTCTTCCAGCCCTCGAACTTCGAGGGCACCTTGTCCCACCAATTGGCGCCATCGGGTCCGCCATGGATGATCTCCATGTCGTTGAGGCGGAAGGACAGCAGCACCGCCTTCTTGAGCCACTGGTTGACCTGCCATTCCTCGCCGACCTTCTCCGCCACGCGGGCCTTGCCGGAATCGAGGAGATCGAGGGCCTCGTCCACAGCGTCGCGCACGGCGCCCTTGGTCGAGACGTCGATGCCGGCACGCTCCTCCCAAGCGGTCTCGATGGTGGTGGAGAGATCGGCGTGGGACATGGTGGCGTTCCGGTCGGTGAGGGGGAAGGGCCGTGCTTACAAAAGGCGGCCCGGCCTGTCACCTCGGGGCTTCAGGCGAGGCGTGGGCTTACTCGCGGCAGCCGTTACGGCTTTCTTCCCGCACGATCTCGCCGACCTTCGCCCGGTCGCGGGCGGAGAGCGGGACGTCGCGGATGTCGGAGAAGCGGCAATTGACGTTGCCGAAGGCCGAGATCGCCCGCTGCGTCTTGAAGCAGTAGCCGGCCTCCGCATAGACCGCGTTGCGCTCGCCCCAGAGTTCCTCGCAGGGGGATGCCGCCAGGGCGGGGGCGGCGGGCAGGAGAGCGAGGCAGAGAACCACGGCGGCGCGCATGAGCACTTCCCGGAAGAGTGTTGAGGGACGGAAGACTTTTGGCCCGTCCCGGCGGGTTTTGCCAGATCGTGCGTCCGGCGAGAGGACGATACGATGTCAGATGGCGTCGATCCTGGCGCGCACGCCGTCGAGATCCTCGATCAACGTGCCGAGGTCGTCATGAAGGGCGGCATGGATCGCCTCGGCCGCATCAGGAAATTCCTCGAGCACCCGGCGCATCAGCGTGGGCGTGATGCGGACGACCTCCGCCTCCGTGACGGCATGGGCATCGGTGGGGCGCTCGCCGCGCAGGAACAGCGCCATCTGCCCGATCAGGGCGGAGCGGCCGACCCTGACGGGCTCGGCACCGGCGCCACGCGGCGCCAGTTCGACCGTTCCGGACATGACGACGTATCCGCCATCGCTGCGCTCGTTGCGGGCGAACAGCACGTCCCCCGGCGTCAGGCTGCGACGCTCCGCGGCAAAGGAGAGGAGCCTCAGGGCGTCCCGCGCCATGAAGCTGAACAGAGGGGCCGCCGCCAGGATCGCGATGTCGTCGTCGAGCCCCAATGCCGTCCGCTCCCTCAAGACGGAGGCGTCCCTCCGGAGGAGCTAGCCTTAGCCGAAGGCGGGCGAGGGGGGAAATCCGGTGCCGCGCCCGCGCAGGGACGGAGCGTCGATCAAACGGATGTCATGAAACCGGTGGATAGACGCGTCTCCCGAGGGCGACGAAGACGGAAATTCCGGTGTCCAATCACTTCTGCCTGGATCCGAACGATCCCTATGCGCAATCCGAGGTCCTCGTCTTCTTCGAGGGCCGATATCCGGATATCCGCCTGCTGTCGGTCATCGATGGGAACGACGACGAAATCTTGTCCGATCTCGTCATCGAGCAGCAACGCGACCTGATTCGGGAAATCGCCGCCTTCCACACATCCGGCGGTGATGCGCCGAATGCGGCCGCCTGATCCTCAGGGCAGCAACTTGTAGCCGCCGCCTTCCGTCACGAGGATGGCGGTGACGGCCGGGTTCGGCTCGATCTTCTGGCGCAGGCGGTAGATGTGGGTCTCCAGCGTATGCGTGGTGACCTGCGCGTTGTAGCCCCAGACCTCGGCCAGCAACGTGTCGCGGCCCACCACCTCGCGGCCGGCGCGGTAGAGGAAGCGCAGGATCGCCGTCTCCTTCTCGGTGAGCTTCAGCTTCGAGCCACGCTCACAGATGAGGAGCTTGGCGCCGGGGCGGAAGGTGTAGGGGCCAATCTGGAAGACGGCGTCCTCGCTGGCCTCGTGGCTGCGCAGATGCGCGCGGATGCGCGCGAGGAGCACCGCGAACTTGAACGGCTTGGCGACATAATCGTTGGCGCCCGCTTCCAGGCCCTCCACAGTGTCTTCTTCCGAATCCTGCGCGCTCAGCATGATGACCGGGCCGCGATAACCGTTGCGGCGCATGGTCCGCACCGCTTCGCGCCCGTCCATGTCCGGCAGGCCGACATCCATGATCGCGAGATCGATCCGGTCCTCGGCCACGCGGGCGAGGGCGGATTTCCCGTCCTCCGCGCTGACGGTGACGAACTCCTCGTACAGGTCGAGTTGTTCGATCAAGGTTTCGCGCAGGGACTCGTCGTCGTCGCAGACGAGAAGGCGATGGGTGGTCGACATCGGCCGGGGATACTTTCACACGCAACAGGGATGTGCCCGAACGGGCCGATCCCGAAAACTTGAGAGACGACCGCTTCGTCGGCCGCGAGCCTACACAGCAGAGTGATGGCGGGTTTATGTCAGAACCTTGAACGAGGTCGCGCCGGAGGCGGAGTATGCACGTCCGTGACGGCTCGACCCCCGAAAAAGTTTCGCATGGGTGCCGTCGTCGCGCATCGCCGCCTCAGGAATGGGCTGGCTCGGGCCGGTCTGTCCGGTCGATAAGGCCGACATGATCCGCTTGACCCTCTCTCGCATCCGCGTCCGCCGGCTGGTGAGTGATCCCACCCGCGGGCAGATTCTCGCCGCCAATGCGGTCATTCCCTGCGCGCTCGGCCGCTCCGGCATCGGTCAGGTCAAGCGCGAAGGAGACGGCCTGTCCCCGCGGGGCGTCTTCCGCCTGCGGGCCGGGGCCTATCGCCCGGACCATTTCGGGGCCCGCCCCCGCACCGCGCTGGCTCTGCGCCGGACGCGACAGAACGACGGCTGGTGCGACGACCCGCGCGACCGGCGCTACAACCGGCCGATCGTCCTGCCCGCCCCCGGTGTCAGCGCGGAACTGATGTGGCGGGAGGACGGTCTCTACGACCTCGTCGTCGATCTCGACTACAACCGCCAGCCGATCCGGCCGGGGCGCGGCTCGGCGATCTTCCTCCATGTGGCTCGGGCGGGATACCTGCCGACGGAGGGCTGCGTCGCGGTGAAGCGAGGCGACCTCGTCCGGCTACTGCGGCGCCTCGGGCCGCACACCCGGCTGCAGATTCTCTGACGCCCGCATCGGTTAACCTTCCGATTGGGCTACGCCCGCGCCGGCAGGGCGGCGGGCGATGCGTCCCGCCGGTCTCCCGGACGGGACAGGGTCAGGACCAGGATGGCGGCGAGGATGCACAGGGCGCCGGCGGCGAAGAAGGCCGGCAGGTAGCTCGACAGGGCGGTGCGCGACAGGCCGGCGCCGTAGGCGATGGTGGCGGCCCCGAGTTGGTGGCCCGCGAACACCCAGCCGAAGACGAGGTTCGCCTTTTCGCGCCCGAACCGGGCGGCGGTGAGCCGCACGGTGGGCGGCACCGTGGCGATCCAGTCGAGCCCATAGAAAGCGGCGAAGACAGACAGGCCGACGAAGGAGAAGTCGGAGAACGGCAGGAACATCAGCGAGAGGCCGCGCAGGCCGTAATACCAGAACAGGAGCCAGCGGTTGTCGTAGCGGTCGGAGAGCCAGCCCGACGCCACCGTGCCGATGAAGTCGAACACGCCCATCGCCGCCAGCACGCTCGCCCCCTGGACCGGGCCGATGCCGTAATCGGCGCAGAGGGGGATGAAGTGGGTCTGGATCAGCCCGTTGGTGCTGGCCCCGCAGATGAAGAACGTGGCGAAGAGCACCCAGAACACACCCGTGCGCGACGCCTCCGCCAGGGCTCCGAGGGCGGAGCCGCTCACGACCGGCGGCGGAGCGTTGCCGGTGACGGCGGTCTCGCCGTAGGGGGCCAGATCCATGTCCTCCGGCCGGTCCCGCAACAGCGCCGTGACGGCGAGCCCCGCCGTGAGCAGCAGCCCGCAGATCACCAGGAGTGCGGCGCGCCAGCCGAGATGTTCGGTGAGGGCGGCGAGGAGCGGCAGCACGATGAGCTGGCCGGTGGCCGAACTGGCGGTGAGGAGACCGACCACGAGGCCGCGCGAGCGCGAGAACCAGCGGGTCGCGATGGTGGCGCCGAGCACCAGGGCGGTGAGCCCCGTGCCGATGCCGACGACGACGCCCCAGAGCATGACCAGCTGCCAGACCTCGCTCATGAACAGGGAGGTGAGGAGCCCCCCGACGATGAGCAGAAGCGCCAGGAGCACGATGCGGCGCGGGCCGTAGCGGTTCATCAGCTGGGCCGCGAAAGGCCCCATCAATCCGAACAGGACGAAGCGCACGGCCAGCGCCGAGGAGATCGTCGCCGTGTCCCAGCCGAACTCCTTCTGCAACGGCAGGATCAGCACGCCCGGTGCGCCAACGGCGCCGGCCGTCACCAGCATGGTGAGGAAGGTGACGCCGGCGACGACCCAGCCGTAATGGACGTTGCGGCGGGCAAGCGGCGCGGCAACGGCGTTCGACAACGACCCGAAGGGAGCGGTGATGGTCATACGGCCTCTTCGGGTTCCGCATGGTGGTTCGGTGGAATCACCGGGCGGGCATGCCCGGCACCGCGACGCGGTCGACCCTTGCTTAGGCGCATATGCACGCTTTACACAAGCGCGTCGCCCGCAGACCCCGTGACCCATTTCTCGAGGACTTTTCGCGATGGACCGTCCGGCACCGGTGTCACCGTGCCACTGCCTCGCCCTTCGCCAGGCGTCGCGCCGGCTGACTCAGCATTACGACCAGCATCTCGCACCGACCGGCCTGCGCACCAGCCAGTACGGTCTGTTGTGCGGTCTCGGCCGTGTCGGGCCGATCTCCATCAACGGCTTTGCCGACATCATGGTGATGGACCGCACCACGATGGGCCGTGCCCTGCATCCGCTCACCCGGGACGGTCTCATCGCCGCCGGTCCGGGACGGGACGGCCGCACACGCTCCCTCACCCTCACGGAGGCCGGCCAAAAACGCATCGAGGAGGCGCGGCCTTATTGGGAGCGGGCGCAACGGACGTTCGAGGAACGCTACGGCGCAGTGTCGGCGGACGACCTGCGCCGGGCGGCCGAGCGGCTCGCCCTGTCGGTCTGATTGGGTTTCGCTGGGACCCCGTGGAGCGTCCGAATCCTACAGGAAATCCGTGGGGCGCCCTGCGGCCACCACCAGCATCTTGCCGTCGGCGAAGGTGCGGGCACCGGCGCGGCGGATGTCCGCCTGGGTCACGTTCGTCACCATCTCGTTACGGCGGGCGAAGTAGTCCATCCCCAGCCCCTCGAAGGAGATCTGCACGAGCTGGTGCGCGATCTTAGTCGAGGTGTCGAAGCCGAGCGCATAGGAGCCGGTGAGGTAATCCTTGGCTTTCTGAAGCTCCTCGTCGGACGGGCCGTCGCTGATGAGCCGGCCGATCTCGTCGCCGATCACCGACAGGGCTTCGCCGACACGCTCGTTCTTGGTGGCGGTGTAGCCCCAGGTCATGGCGCTGGCGCGGTGGCTGACGAGGGAGGTGCCGACCGAATAGGCCAGCCCCCGCTTCTCGCGTACTTCTTGGAACAGGCGCGAGGTGAAGGAGCCGCCGCCGAGGATGTGGTTGAGCACGTAGGCGGGGATGAAATCCGGGTCCTTCCACGGCACGCCGCCCATGCCGAAGCGCAGGACCGATTGCGGCACGTCGATATCGACGACGACGCGGCGCCCGAGCTGGCCGACCTGGGTCTGCGGCACGGCGTTCAGCGGTCCGGCCTCGTCGAGGACACCGAAGGCGCGGTTGAGGGCATCGGCCAGACGGTCGGCATCGATGGCGCCGACGGCCGCCACCTTCAGGCCGCCGCGGCCGATGATCTGCCGGTGCATCGCCACGAGGTCGTCGCGGGTGATGGCCGCGATGCTCTCCGGCGTGCCGGACGAGGGACGGGCATAGGGATGGCCGGCATAGGCTTCGGCGAAGAAGCGGCGTGAGGCCATCACGCCCGGATCGTTCTGCTGGTAGCGCAGGCCGGCCAGCGTCTGGGCGCGCACGCGCTCGATGGCGTCGGGATCGAAGCGCGGCTTGGCGAGCGCCAGGGCGAGGAGGTCGATGGCCTCGTCGGCGTGCTTGACCAGCATCTTGAGGGAGCCGCCCACCGCGTCGGCGCCGGCATGGAACGACAATTCGATGGCCCGCGCGGCCAGACGCTCCTGAAAGGCGTCGGAGGAGAGGTCGCCGGCGCCCTCGTCGAGGAGGCGCGCTAGCATCTGCGCCACGCCGCCCTTGCCTTCGGGATCCTGAGCCGCCCCCCCCTCGAAGGTGAAGGCGAGGGCGATCATCGGCACCACGGGCGATTCCACGTGCCAGGCCTCGATGCCGGCGGCGGCGGCCACCGGAAGCGCCAGCGTGGGAGCGTTCGCGCTGCGGGCGGTGGTATCGACCAGATTGGCTTCGACCGAGTTCATGAGAACCTCATTCTTCTTCTGGGCGCCCGGGCCGGGATCAGCGGGATCGTGCGTGAGGGTCGCCTCACGCAACGGCGGCGTCGGGATCGCGCGTCTTGGTCAGGTATCCGGTGACGGAGCGGGCGGGGATCAGGTAGCGCTCGGCCACGGCGGCGAGGCGATCCCGCGTCACGCCCTCGATGTCGGAGGGCCAGCGGCGGACCTCCTCGATGCTCTCGCCGATGGCGAGCGCCGAGCCGTAGATACGGGCCAGCGACGACTGGCTGTCGGAGGAATAGACCGTCTCGGCGACGAGCCGGGTCTTGGCCCGTTCGATGGCCTCCGGACCCAGGGCCTCGGAGGGGACGCGGCGCAGGACGCGGTCGACCTCGTCCTCCAGGCGCTCCAGGCTCACGCCCTCGGCGGGGATGGCGTAGACCGAGAAGCGCGTGTCGTCGATGGCCGAGCCCATGTACCAGGCGCCGGCATTCACGGCGACGCCGAGCTCCATCACCAGCTTTCGGTAGAGGAAGGACGTGGAGCCGCCGCCCATCACCTCGGCCAGCAGTTCCAGGGCGTGGCACTCGCCGTCGCGGGCGGTCATGCAGGAGGGGGTGAGATAGAGCCGCTGCAGGGTCGGCTGTTCCACCTTCGGATCGACGACGCTGAGCCGGCGGAGCGCGCGGGGCTCGGGCTCCTTGGCGCGCACCCGCACCGGCCGGGCGCCGCGCGGCGTCACGAGCCCGTAGGTGTCGTCGGCGAGCCGCCGGACCTCGTCGGGCGTCACGTCACCGGCCACGACCAGGATGGCGTTCTCAGGGGTGTAGAAGCGGTTGTAATAGTCGAGGGCGTGGGTGCGGTTGAGATCCTCGATTTCGTGCATCCAGCCGATGATCGGCGTGCCGTAGGGGTGATGCACGAACAGCGAGGCGGCCATGGCCTCGGAGAGCTGGGCCGACGGGTCGGTCTCCACCCGCATGCGGCGCTCTTCCAGCACCACGTCGCGCTCCGGCGCCACCACGGCATCCTCGAGGACGAGACCGGTCATGCGGTCGGCCTCGAACTCCATCATCGTCTTGAGATGGTCGCGGGCGACGCGCTGGAAATAGGCGGTGTAATCGTAGGAGGTGAAGGCGTTCTCCTGGCCGCCGAGGCCGGACACGGCCTGCGAGAAGGCGCCGACCGGATGCTTCTCCGTGCCCTTGAACATCAGGTGTTCGAGAAAATGCGCGATGCCGGACTGCCCGATCGGATCGTCGGCCGAACCGTTGCGGTACCACACCATGTGCGTCACCACCGGCGCGCGGTGATCGGGCACCACGACGACATCGAGGCCGTTATCGAGGGCGAAGGCGGAGACTTCGGGGCCACCGGCCTCGGACCGCCCGAACGGCGCGGCCTCGGCCCGGCCGGCATGGCCGTAGCGGCGGTTGAGCGAGAACCCGGGCGTATCCTTCCGCAACAGATGCATCGTCTTTTCCTTGATACGTCGGCCATGCGTGACCGCCCGTCATGAACGCAATGCCCCTGAGCGCACGCCTCGGATGCCACGAATCCGCCGGCCGAGGTCAGGGCAAATCCCGTACCGATACCCTTCGGGCGCCGGGGGTGGGTGCGGGATCCAGCGGGACGGGGCCATCTCCTCTACGAGCGATGGGACCGTCCGCGGGCTCCTCGCGGAACTCGGCTAGCGACCCCGGATGTAGGCACCCGGATCGGCTTCCTCACGCTCGCGCGAGGGATTGTTGATGGGGTCGCTGTTGTTGCGGGCGACCGCCTTCGGGGCCTTGCGGTACCCGTTCGGCGGGTCGGTGAGGGTATCGCGATCGGGCTCGGCGAGAATGGGCTGGGCCTTGTCCTCACGCTTGCCGAAGATGTCGAAGGGGCTCCAGATCGAAGACGAGGCGCCGTCGCTCTCGGGACGGCCCGGCTCGGTGCGCACGCTGGCATCGGCGCGTCGGCCGCCGCGCATCTCGTCGAGCGAAAGCGTCATGTTGTTGTCGTTCATCCGCCCCTGCGCTCCGCGGGAGATCGGCTTCTTCGCGTCGGCGAGTTCACGGTCGCGCTGGACGATCTCGGGATCCTTGGGCCATTGCGGCGTGGCAGTGGCGGCACGCGGCGGCGGCAACGCCTTGCCGTCGAGCTTGGGCGGCATCACCAGGGGCGCCCGCTCACGATAGGTGATGGCCGGCTTCTCGGGCTCGATCAGGCCGATGCTGCTCAGGGTGTCGCGCATGAACACGCCCTGCTGCGCCTGGGCGCCGCTCGCCGCGAGAAGTCCGGTAAAGCCGAGAATGAACCCGCGATGCCCGATCATGCTGCCCCCAAATTGCGCCGGCCCGCAGAGTGCGCCAGCTCGAATGCGTGCCTGCCCGGAACGTGCTGGCGCGTGTCGGTGTCGGTCGATGCCGGTCTTGCCCTCGTGGCCTGACGGCGGTTTCAGGCGAACGTATGGCGCCTTGACCGCAGCGCACCAGCCTCCCGGCCACAACGATCCGCAATGTGGTTTACGGATCACAGCCGCACGAATCTTCAGGGGCCGCCCGGAGGGGCTTCGTCCCGAGGGTGCCGGACCGGGATCAGACTGTCGATGAGGAGGCCGACGACACCGGCGACGATGGCCGCGTCGGCGATGTTGAACACGTACCAGGACCATGCGCCCGCATGGAGGTGGACGAAGTCGAACACCGCACCGTAGGCTGCCCGGTCGATGGCGTTGCCGATCGCCCCGCCCGCGATGAGCCCGAGGGCAGCCGCCAGGAGCGACGACGAGGCGCGACGCATCCAGGCGATCATCCCGATCGATGCCGCCACGGACACCGCCACCAGGATCCAGCGGCCTAGGCCGCCCTCCTGCTGGAACAGGCCGTAGGAGATGCCCCGATTCCAGACGACGACGACATCCGCGAAGCCGGTCAGGTGCCAGGGCTGCGTCAGCACCAGATCGGTGCCGAAATAGAGCCAGAGCTTGGAGGCCTGATCGAGGACGAGGGTGGCGAGGAGGATGACGAGGCCGAGGCGGAAGGGGGGCATGCCGGCGTCCTCCCCTCCCCCCGAGGGGGGGGAGGGGAGGCCCGTGTCGGATCGCGAAGCGTTCACGCCACGCCCGACGCGGCGTGCAGCGCGTCCCATTCCCGCAGCGCCTGGGCGTCGCGGGGTGTCACGTCCGGGTAATCGGGATCGGAGCCGACCGTCTCGGAGACGCGCCACGACCGGGCACATTTGCGGCCCTTGGCCGGTCCGGAGACCACCGCCACGCCGCGCACCTCATCGATGCGGAAGGCCTCGTCCGGCCCCTCCCCGTCGACGATCGTGATGCCGGAGGTGATGCAGACTTCCGAGAAATCGATCCCGTCGAGGGCGGAGAGCAGATCGGAATCGGAGACGAAGACGGTCGGTGCCGCCTCGAGGCTGGCGCCGATGCGCTTGGCCGCGCGCTCGATCTCCAGGGCGCCGGTGACCACGCGGCGCACCCGACGGATATTCTGCCAGCGCTCCGCGAGGGCGGCATTCCGCCAGGAGGCGGGAGTCTCGGGCAGCGTCTCGAGATGGACGGAGCCGACATCCGAGGGGTAACGGTCGAGCCAGGCCTCCTCCGCCGTGAAGGCGAGGACGGGGGCGAGCCAGATCGTCACCCGGCGGAAGGTCTCGTCGATGACCTGCAGCGCGGCGCGTCGCACCTGCGACGAGATCGGGTCGCAGTAGAGCGCGTCCTTCCTCACGTCGAAATAGAAAGCCGAGAGGTCGCCGGTCATGAAGCCGTTGAGGAGCGCCACCACCCGCTTGGTGTCGAAAGTGGCGTAGGCCTCGCGGATCTCGCCGTCGAGTTCGCAGAGGCGATGCAGGATCAGCCGCTCCAGCTCGGGCAAGTCGGCATGGGGCACGGGTTCGCCCGCCTCGAAATGCGCCAGCGAGCCGAGCATCCAGCGCAGCGAATTGCGCAGCTTGCGGTAGGTCTCGGCGAAGGTCTTGATGATCTCCGGGCCGATGCGCAGGTCGTCGGCGTAATCGGAGGCCGCCACCCAGAGGCGCAGGATGTCGGCGCCCGAATCCTTGATGACGCTCTGCGGCGCGACGACGTTGCCCTTCGATTTCGACATCTTCAGACCCTTGGGGTCGAGGACGAACCCGTGGGTGAGCACGATGTCGTAGGGCGCGCGTCCCCGTGTGCCGGCGGATTCCAGCAACGACGACTGGAACCAGCCGCGATGCTGGTCGGAGCCTTCGAGATACATCACCGTGTCCCGGCCGCCGTCGCGTTTGCGCACCACGCCGGAGAGGCCGGGGAACTGGTCCGGGTCGTCGAGAACGAAAGCGTGGGTCGAGCCCGAATCGAACCAGACGTCGAGGACGTCGGTCACCTTCTCGTATTCCGCCGGGTCGTGATCCGGCGCGAGGAAGCGGGCGCCGTCCCGATCGGTGAACCAGGCGTCGGCGCCTTCGGCCAGGAAGGCTTCGGCGATGCGGGCATTCACGGCCTCGTCGCGCAGGATCTCGCTGGTGCCCTTCTTCACGAAGACGGTGATCGGCACGCCCCAGGCGCGCTGGCGCGACACCACCCAGTCGGGCCGATTGGCGACCATGCCGTTGATCCGGTTCTTGCCCTGTGACGGTACCCACCGCGTCTCGTCGATGGATGTGAGCGCCACCTCGCGCAGCGTCCTCTCACCGAGGGACTCCACTGGTTTGTCCAGCGCGATGAACCATTGCGGCGTGTTGCGGAAGATCACCGGCTTCTTCGAGCGCCAGGAGTGCGGGTAGCTGTGCTTGAGCGTGCCGCGCGCCACCAGGGTGCCGGCCTCCGTCAGGGCGGCGATCACCGCCTTGTTGGCGTCGCCCTTGTCGCCCTTCGGCGTCAGGACGAGTTTTCCCGTGAAACCGGGGGCCTCCTCGGTGAGCGCCCCATCGGCATCGACGGTGTAGGGGATGCGGGTGTCGATGCCGCGCTGGGAGAGCGCGCGGCCATTGGCCATCCACACCTCGAAATCTTCGCGGCCATGGCCCGGCGCCGTATGGACGAAGCCGGTGCCGGCCTCGTCGGTGACGTGGTCGCCCTCGAGAAGCGGAACCTGGAAGTCGTAGCCGGCGGTGTGGCCAGCGAGCGGATGCGAGAGGGTCAGGCCGGCAAGCTCTGAGGCCGACACGTCACGGACACGCTCGAACGCCTCCACGCGGGCCGAGGCGAAGACCCCGGCGGCCAGGGTATCGGCGAGGAGGTAGGTGTCGCCGGTCTTGGCCCAATTGTCCTCGGCCGCCGCGGTGACGCGGTAGAGGCCGTAGGCCACCCGCTTCGAATAGGCCACGGCGCGGTTGCCCGGCATGGTCCAGGGCGTGGTCGTCCAGATCACGATGCGCGAAGCGGCTAGATCATCCGGTGCCCCAGCGGTGAGCCGGAACGCCGCGAAGATCGTGTCGCTGACATGATCCTCGTACTCGACCTCGGCTTCCGCCAAAGCGGTCTTCTCCACCACCGACCACATCACCGGCTTCGAGCCGCGATAGAGCTGGCCGGTCATGGAGAAGGTCATGAGTTCGCGCGCGATCGTGGCCTCCGCCGGGAAGGTCATGGTCGCGTAGGGGTGGTCCCAGTCGCCGGTGACGCCGAGGCGCTTGAACTCGGTCCGCTGCGTATCGAGCCACTGGCCGGCGAAGGCCCTGCACTCCTGGCGGAATTCGAGGACCGGTACGTCGTCCTTGTTGCGGCCCTTGGCGCGGTACTGCTCCTCGATCTTCCACTCGATCGGCAGGCCGTGGCAGTCCCAGCCCGGCACGTAATTGGCGTCGTAGCCGAGCGCGCCCTGGGAGCGGACGATGACGTCCTTCAGGATCTTGTTGAGCGCCGTGCCGATATGGATGTTGCCGTTGGCGTAGGGCGGACCATCGTGGAGCACGAATTTCGGGCGTCCGGCGGCCTTCACCCTGATACGGCCGTAGAGGTCGATGGCGGCCCAGCGCTCCAGGAGGAGGGGCTCGCGCACCGGCAGGCCGGCCCGCATGGGGAACTCGGTCTTGGGCAGGAACAGGGTCTGCGAATAGTCGCGGGTGGGCAGGCCGGCGTCGGGGGCTGTCGAATCGGTCATGGGGTCTTCTGCGAAACGGTGCGCTGATCTTCAGGACGGTCGGCGTCTGGCCGATGTCGGCGAACAGTGGCGGCGCGGCCGCCCTCCCGGCTCCCGCTCGGGCCGCCGCAGCGGCCGTCAGGCGGAGGCCGGGCTCGTAATTCGAAGGCGGCTCAGGCCGCGCGGGACGTCGAGAACGCGCATTTCCGGCTTCTAGCAGTGCCGCACGGCAGAAACCAGCAGCCGCGAGGCAATCATCCTCCCGCATCGTCCAGCCGGTCACGTGTCGGCCAGGGCCGATCGGGATTCGATGCCACCTTTTGGAAGCTCGGCCGTTATCAGCCTATGCGTGACGGCGCGCCATCCCGGTCGGGAGCGGTGCAGATCCGGACGCTGAAGGTCGATCCGGCCGCAAGACCGCGGCCGGGATTCGAAAAGACGAAGAGGAAATCCCGTCATGAAGAAGGCATTGCTTGCCGCCACCCTCGTCCTGTCCGCTTTCGCCCTGTCGGGCGCGGCAGAAGCCCAGGGCCTGCCCGGTGGCGTCCGCCGCGGCGCGGCCGAGGGTGACCGGGTCGGCGGACCGATCGGCGGCATCGTGGGCGGCGCCGTCGGCGGCGCGGTCGGGACGGTCAACGGCGCTCTCGGGATCGATCCGGGCCGTCGCGCTTACCGGACGCGCATGAACTCGCGTCGCCATTACCGTCACCGTCACCACCGCTGAGGCGCACCCTGACCGGCCCTCCCGCGACCGGGAGGGCCGGCGGTCCTGCTCGAAACGAATCTCATAAGTTTAAGTTTGTCTTTATGCGGGTGTGACAGCTTCGGTCCTGTGATACCGAAGGGCCGTCCGCGTCATGGCAAAATGGGTTCCCCTGACGGCCCTTTTCGGGCTCGTCTGTCTCATGGTGATCCCGACGCCGGGCGTGATCGGCATCCTGATCGGGAGTGCCTGCGCCCTCGCCATTATCGTCAGCGGCATCCTTATCTTGATCGACCGGCTGGCCGGGCGCCTCGCTCTCCGGCTGGAGCGCCGGAAGCAACGACGCGCGCCCAAACGCAAGCAGGGCGTCCATGCCCATTCGGGTATAGCCCGGAAGATCTGACAGCGGACCTTGCGTCGCGGCGGACATGTCCCCGATTCGCCTGCCGAGGGTAGGAGCCGCCGAGTCTCAGTCGAGGCGATCGCTCTGGATCGGCACGACCAGCGCATCGGGCTCGTCCTCGTCGTTCTCGATATCGGCGTCGCCATCGACTTCGTGGCCGGTCACACCCGAGACGTCGGCGAGGTTGCGGGCGGCCTTGCGCAGGAGCTTGCGCAGGCGGCGTCGCTCCTTGCCGTCGAACCCATCGAGCATCTCCGCTTCGACCTCGTCCCAGAGGCGCTCGATGGCTTCCGCCTTGGCGAGGCCCGCATCGGTGAGTCGCACGCGGACGATGCGGCCATCCCCGGCCTCTGCGCGCCGCTCGACGAAGCCGAGGGCCGCAAGGCGAGAGATCGTCTTCGAGGCCGTGGGCGGCCGGACCCGAAGGGTGGCGGCGAGATCGCCCATGGTCATCGTGCCGGCAACCGCCAAGGCCTGAACCACCTGTTCCTGCCCGGCGAACAGGTCGAGGGCGGCGAGACGATCCCCCACCCGAGAGCGGTGCAGCCGCGCCGCCTGGACCAGGGCCCAGCCGACGCTCTTCGAGCCGGGAGGGCGAATACGTTTGTCGGACTTGCCCATCGTCTGTTCGGTGTCCCTGCCGGCTTTGTCGGTCTTGCCCAACTCGGACTTGGCCAACTCGGACTTGCCCGATGATATGGCCTTGCCGGACGATACCGCCCCTCGCTCTTCAGCCGAAACCATCGCCGCCCGACTCCACACCCGCAGGAGGCCGCGTTCCCGAGCCGCCGTTTGAGATCCCGGCGAAGGAGGCGGACCATGTGCGTGCAGATGGCGTCCGGCTCGTGAAGCTGAGATGACAGTCGGCTCAAATTCGCGCGGAAGCCAACGGCCGGCGAAGAGATGTTCCTCCAGGCAAAGCGATCTTCGCCGGCCGAAACCAGGCCGACGACCGGTTCTGGACTGTCGCCCGGCGTCTCAGCAGGGGATCAGGCTCTGGATCTGCTGGAGGATATCTTCTCCGGTGCAGGGACGGGAAATGAAGCGGGCACCTGCGGGAATCCGCTCCGGGTCGGGGGCGGCACGGCCCGAGACGATGACGATCGGCAGGGTCGGCCGTGCCTCCGACACCGCGTTGGCGAGATCGAACCCGTTGACCTTGCCCGACAGTTCCACGTCCGTGATCAGCCCGCGGATATCCGTGCGGGTCTGGAGGATACCCAGCGCCCGCTCAGCGGATGCGCATTGCACCGTCTCGTAGCCGCCGTCCTCGAGGACATCCCCGAGGTCCATGATCGTCAGGGCTTCATCCTCGACGAGGAGGATCACCGGCCTGTCGTCGTCCGAGCGCGTCGTCTCATTCACCACGATGCCCACCCTTCACCGTTTGACCCAACTTGATCCAACGATAAACATCCGTTCAGGTTGCAGGGCGGGAGCGGACAGATTTCAGGGCCCTGCCTGCGTGTCGGCCGATGTCCGAACCACGTGGGCCACGGCTTCGCATAAACGGTCGAGATCGTCCGGCGCGATGGTCAGGGCCGGCGTCAGGTAGACGATGTCGCCGAAGGGGCGGACCCAGACTCCCTGCTCCACGAAGCGCGCCTTGAGCGCAGCGAGATCGGGTGCGCGCGCGAACTGCATGACTCCGATGGCGCCCAGAACGCGGATGTTGGCGATACCGGCGAGACCGCGCAGGCCGGAGAGTCCCTCTGCCAAGCGGATCTCGATGGCCCGTGCCTGTTCCAGACGCGGCTCGGTCTCGAACAGGTCGAGGCTGGCATTGGCGGCGGCGCAGGCGAGGGGATTGGCCATGAAAGTCGGGCCGTGCATCAGCGCCGCCGAGGGATCGTCGGATAGGAAGGCCTCGAAGACCGGACGCCGCGCGATCGTCGCGGCCAGCGCCATGGTGCCGCCGGTGAGTGCCTTCGACAGGCAGAGGATGTCGGGCACGATTCCGGCCTGCTCGCAGGCGAACAGGGTGCCGGTTCGGCCGAAACCGGTGAAGATCTCGTCGGCGATGAGGGGCAGGCCGTGCCGCTCGGCCGCCCGCGCCACCCGTGCCAGGGTCTCGGGGGCGTGCATCACCATGCCTCCCGCCCCCTGGACCAGGGGTTCGACGATGATCGCCGCGAGGGTAGCGCCATGCTCGGCCAAGGCACGGTCGAGGGCGTCGGCCGTGGCGTCGTCGCGCGGAAGATCGCAGAAGACTTGAGTCGGCAAGTAGGCGCCGAAGCGCCGATGCATGCCCTCCTCCGGGTCGCAGACCGACATCGCTCCCATCGTGTCGCCATGGTAGCCGCCGCGGAACGCGAGGAACCGGCTGCGCCCGGCGATGCCCCGGTTGAGCCACATCTGCGCGGCCATCTTGAGCGCCACTTCCACCGCCACCGATCCGGAATCGGTGAAGAACACGTGGTCGAGGTCGCCCGGCGCCAGGGCGGCGAGGCGGGACGCCAGGCGCTCGGCCGGCGCATGGGTGAGCCCCCCGAACATCACATGGGGCATGGCCTCGAGCTGAGCCGCCACCGCCGCACGGATATGCGGATGGTTGTAGCCATGGACCGCGGTCCACCACGAGGCGATGCCGTCGATGAGTTCGCGCCCGTCGGCGAGCAGGATCCGCGAGCCCGAGGTGCGCACGGCCTCGAGGGGCGGCGCCGCGGTCCGCATCTGCGTATAGGGCCGCCAGAGAGAGTTTTTCGCATCCGTAGGCATTCGTGCGGGATGAGCGTGCGCGGCCGAACGGTCAAGGGAGCGAACTGCAACCCGATCTTAAAGCCGTCGGAGGCATGGTCTGCGACCCTGCCCTCCAGGCCATCGACCGGCCCTCCGGAGGGATCTCGTTGTCCGGGACTGTCCTGTGCCTGCCGAGAGACCCGAACTCATCCCCGGCCGGCTTTGGGGCACGTCGCCGCCGACCGTGGCGCTGTTCGCTCTCCTGTTCGTCATCGCCTTGCTCCCGGTGCTGACGATGCCGATCCCGGCGATGGTGGATTATCCCAACCACCTCGCCCGCATGTACATCCTCGTGCGGGACGGAACCCCGCAGGCGCACCCCTTCTACCGGGTGACCTGGGCGCTCTATCCCAACCTCGCCATGGATCTCGTCGTCCCGCTCGTCGCGCGGATCACGAGCGTCGAACTCGCGACCCGGCTGTTCCTGCTGGCGAGCCAGATCCTCACGATCACAGGGGCCATCGCTATCGAGCTCGCCGTGAAGCGCCGCTTTCAGGTGAGCGGGTTCCTCGCGTTGCTGGTGCTCTACAGCGTTCCCTTCGCCTGGGGTTTCGTGAACTTCCAGTTCGCCCTCGGCATCGCGCTGTGGGGGATCGCCTGCTGGATCGTCCTGCAGGACCGGGCCTGGCCGCTCCGGCTCGCGCTTCACACCCTCTTCGTGGCCCTGCTGTTCGGCGCCCATCTGTTCGCGCTCGGCCTTTACGGTTTCACCCTCGGCATTCACGAGCTCTGGCGTGCCCGGACCCGAAAGCCCGCCCTGCCGACGACGATGGCGCGCTTCCTCACCCTCGCCCTGCCGGCACTCGTCGCCTTCGGGGTCATGAAGGCGACCGGAGGCGCCGTCGGCCAGGAGGGGACCGCCTGGAACGGTCAGACCAAGCTCTTGATGGTGTTCGCCACGCTGAACGGCTACGATCTTTTCCTCTCCACCGGCGGCATGGTGATCCTCGTCGGCCTCATCGGGTCCGCCGCGATGCGAGGCGCGGTCCGGCCGATTCAATCCGGGTGCTGGCTGGCGGCCGGCCTCGCGGCGCTCTTCGTCGTCCTGCCCACGCGCCTGTTCGACACGTCCTTCGTCGATCTCCGGGTGACGGTGGCAGCGCTTCTCATCGTTCCCGGCTTCATCGTGGTGTCGCCACCGAGCCGGGCCTGGGGACGACTTGCCGCTGTGGCCGTCCTGGGCGTGACCCTGGTGAACCTCGCCTCCGCCCTCACCGTCGCGGCGATCTACCGGGGCGAGTATGCGGCGCTCGTCGCGTCCTTCGGGCAGTTGAAGCCGGGTTCCCGCGTGCTCGTGGGCCATAGCGGAAGCGGAGAGGACGCCCCCCTCGGCGACCTCTCCGATTATCCGATCTACAACGCGGCGACGCTGGCCGTCGCCTATGCGGATGCGTTCGTGCCGACGCTGTTCACCTCCATCGGCAAGCAGCCGGTGACGGTGATCGATGGCTACCGCCATCTGGCCGTCCCCTATGGCGGCCCGACGGCGATGGTGATCCTGCGCGACATCGCCGAGGGCCGGTCCCGTCTGGACGCGCCGGACTATACCCGCGCCTGGACCAAGGATTTCGACTACCTCTACGTCGTCGGCCCCTCGGCTCCGAACCCGATGCCGGGCCTCCTCGTGCCGCTGGCCGCATCAGGGCGATTCACGCTCTACCGCATCGAGACGTACCGGCCACGCCAGCGACCATAAGCGCGTGCTTGACATCGCGATGGCGCGGGCTTCCTTCCCGCTCCCATGTCCGACCCCGACCGCACCACCAGCCTCGAAGCGTTCGCCCGAGACCATCTCGCCCGCCTCGACGAGACCTCCCTGCGCCGGCACCTCGTTCCCACCATGCGCGGCCCGCAGGCGGCGGCGACGCGACAGGGGCGCAGCCTCGTCTCGTTCTCCTGCAACGATTATCTCGGCCTGTCGCAGGATCCGCGCGTCATCGCGGCGGCTCAGGCCGCGACCGCCCTTTACGGGACGGGGGCCGGTGCCTCCCGTCTCGTCACCGGCAGCCACCCGCCCCTCGCCGCCCTGGAAGAGCGCCTCGCCACCCATAAGGGGACGGAAGCGGCCCTGGTTTTCGGCAGCGGCTATCTCGCCAATCTCGGCATCGTCTCCGGGCTCGCCGGCCCGCGCGACCTGATCCTCGTGGACGCGCTCGGCCATTCCTGTCTCTGGGCCGGGGCGCGGCTCTCCGGCGCGAAGGTGCTGCGGTTCGCCCATAACGACCTCGGCGATCTCGAAGCGCTCCTGACCAAGCACCGCTCCCGCCACCAGCATGCGCTGATCCTCACGGAACGCGTCTACAGCATGGACGGCGACCGGGGTCCGATCGCCGACATCCTGCATCTCGCCGACGCGCACGATGCCTGGACCCTGGTGGACGACGCCCACGGCCTCGGCGTCATCGGGAAGGACGCGCGGGCGCCCCTCGAAATGGGCACTCTGTCGAAAACGCTCGGCTCCTATGGCGGCTATCTCTGCGCCTCTCGCGCCGTGGTCGATCTGATGACGAGCCGCGCCCGCAGCTTCGTCTACACCACCGGGCTTCCCCCGGCCTCGGCCGCTGCCGCACTGGCCGCCCTCGACATCGTCGAGGCCGAGCCGGATTACGCCGCGCGTCCGCTCGCCCTCGCCCGGCGCTTCACCGCGCAACTCGGCCTACCCGGGGCGCAGAGCCCCATCGTCCCCATCCTCATCGGCGAAGCGGACGCCGCGCTCGGCCTTTCGGCCGCTCTGGAGGAGCAGGGCTATCTCGTGGTCGCCATCCGCCCGCCCACAGTCCCGGCCGGGACGGCGCGGCTGCGTGTGGCGTTCTCCGCCGCGCATACGGAGGCACAGGTGGAGGGGTTGGCCGAGGCGGTGCTGGGACAATGGCCACGAACCCTCCCCCCTTTGCGGGAGAGGGTTCGCGAGACCTACGCCGCAGCGGTGGACTCGCCGCCGGCCCGCTCGCGCGCCAGCTTGACCACGCCGACCTGATCCACCTTACCGGTGCCCAGCATCGGCAGCTTGTCCAGGACCACCACTTCGGCCGGGATGGCGATCTCGGTGGCGCCCTTGGTCTTGGCGAAGGCCTGATAAGCGGGGCGGGTGGCGTCCTTGCGCTCCGTGAACAGGATCAGCCGCTCGCCCTTGCGCGCATCCGGCACCGCCGCCACTGCACTCGGCGTATCCGGCCAGAGTTCGCCCGCGATGGCCTCAATGCCGGCCAGCGACACCATCTCGCCGGCGATCTTGGCGAAGCGCTTGGCGCGGCCCTTGATCGTAACGAACCCTTCCGCGTCGATGGCGACGATGTCGCCGGTATCGTGCCAGCCGTCGGGCGGTGCCTCGAGCACGCCGGGCTTCTCCGCCCTGAGATAGCCGAGCATCACGTTCGGCCCCTTCACCGAGAGACGGCCGCCCTCCTCGATGCCGGGCACCGGTTCGAGGCGGGATTCGATCCCGGGCAGGAGCCGGCCGACCGTACCGAAGCGGTTGAACATCGGCGTGTTGAGGGCGACGACCGGCCCGCATTCGGTAACGCCGTAGCCTTCGAGAATGCGCAGGCCGAACTTCTCGCTCCACGTCTTGCGGGTCGCCTGCTTCACCGCCTCGGCGCCGGCCACCACGTAGCGGAGCGAACGCAGGTCGTAGGAATGGGCCGTCTTGGCGTAGCCGGAGAGGAAGGTGTCGGTGCCGAACAGGACGGTGGCGTTCGAGCCGTAGATGAGTTCCGGCACGATCCGGTAATGCAGCGGCGACGGGTAGAGATAGACCGGCACGCCGGAGACCAGGGGCAGGATCAGGCCCGCCGTCAGTCCGAAGGCGTGGAACACCGGCAGCACGTTGAAGACCTTGTCGGTCGGCCCGAAATCGATGCGGGCCGCGACCTGGGCGGTGTTCGCGAGCATGCAGCGATGGGCGAGTACCACGCCCTTGGGCGTGCCTTCCGAGCCCGACGTGAATAGGATCGCCGCCGGATCGTCGCCGCGTCGCGCCACGAGGGGTTTGCGGGGGCTGAGGAAGCCGCGGATCTTGTCGCCGGTGGTGACGCTGGCGCGCACGTCCTCAAGGTAGACGAGCTTCACCTTGCCCTGGATGGCCTCGATCAGGCCGCCGAGGCGGCCCTTCTCGATGAAGGCGCGAGAGGTGAGGATGGTGCCGACCTCCGCCGCCGAGCAGGCCGAGAGGACGTTGGCGGGGCCGGCGGAGAAGTTGATCATCGCCGGCACGCGCCCTGCGCTCGCCAGGGCGAAGAACGTCACCGCCGCGCCGTTGGCATTGGGCAGCATCAGCCCGATGGCCTTGCCCTCGGCGGCGAGCGGCATCAGCTTCCGGCCCAGGATGTTGGCGCCCATGACGAGGCGCGAATAGCTGAGCGTGCCCGTGACCGGGTCCTCCAGCGCCGTGCGGCGCCAGCCATGGTCGGCCCCCGCCTGGATCAGGGCGCTCATCACGCTGCGGTCGATGAAGGCGGTGTCGAAGACGAGATCGGACATGATGTCGTACAGGGCCGCTCCTGCCGCGCGCCGCCGGTTCTTGCCCTTCAGCGCGGGGTCGACGGTAAGCGCCACCGGCGACATCACCGTGACGATGACCTTCGGCCACCAGCGACGGCGGACCTGATTGCGGGAGAGGCGCGAGAAGGCGGTCTTCTCCAGCCCCTCGATCTTCACCGGAACCACCTTGGCCCCGGATTTCTCGGCGATGAGGCCGGCGCCGTCATAGACCTTCATCAGGCTGCCCGTGACGGTGAGGCGGCCTTCGGGGAAGATGATCAGCGTTTCGCCGTTCTTCACGGCATTGATGAGCGTGCGGGTTGCCAGCGGCCGGGTCGGGTCCAGCGGCATCGCCTTGGTCACCCGCAGGAAGGGCTTCACCCACCAGCGCTGCGCGATGCCGTGGTCGACGGCGAAGACCGGCTCCTTGTCGAGGAGCGAGAGGGCCAGCGGTGCATCCAGAAACGAGACGTGGTTGAGGGCGATGATGGCGTTGGGGCCGGCCTTCTCGACATTCTCGAGACCCCGCACTTCGAGCCGGTAGAAGGCGCGGAACAGGATCGAGAGGAAGTCGCGGAAGGCGCTCGTGGGCATCACCTTCAGCACGATCACGCCGGCGGCGAGGTTGGCGACGCCGATGAGGGTGAGGAGCGAGGCCATCGACCAGCCCGCGCCCTGCAGAGCGGCGAGCCCCAGCGCCCCGGTGACCATGAAGGCGGCGGTGAGGACATTCACCGCGCCGATGACGCGGGCGCGCTTGTCCTTGTCGGTCCAGGCCTGCACGGCTGCGAAGGACGGCACGATGTAGAGGCCGCCCGCGATGGCGAGGCCGGCGAAGGACGCCGCCACGCGAAGGCCCGTCCCGGTGGAGAGGAAGGCGCCGGCCCCCATCACCTCGCCGGAGACCGGCGGCAGGTGCGAGACGGTCCAGGCGAGGTCGAGGGCGAACAAGCCCATGAACAGCGCGCCGATCGGCGTCGGCAGCAGGACGATGCGTCCGCTGGCGAGCCAGGAGGCCAGGGCCGAACCGACGGCGATGCCCACCGAGAAGATCGCGAGCAGCAGGGTGACCACCGTCTCCGAGCCGTTCAGGCTCTCGCGCACCAGCACCGGCAGTAGGGCGAGCACCACGGCACCCACCAGCCAGAACCAGCTGACGATGAGCGAGCCGCGCCACAGCCGCGTATCGGCGTAGAGGTCACGCAGCAGGGCCACGGTGGAGCGGGCGACGTTGGGATCGATTCTGAGCGTCGGCGCTGCCTCGCCGGTGGAGGGGATCTGTCGGGCCGAAAGCCAGCACAGGATCGCGAACACCATGATCAGGGCGCTGAAGGCCAGGGCATCGCCGCCGAGCGCGCTGGCGAAGCCGGCCACGATGGTCCCGAGCAGGATGGCGAGGAAGGTCGCCGCCTCGACCAGCGCGTTGCCCGCCGTCAGCTCGTTGCGCTTCAGGTGGTCGGGCAGGATGCCGTACTTGATCGGGCCGAACAGGGCCGCCACCGTGCCGAACAGGCCGAGCGCCACGAACAGGATCGGCACCGAGTGGAGGAAGAAGCCGATCGCGGCGGCGGCGGCGGCGAAGATCTCCGCGAATTTGAGGCGTTTGGCGATGAGTGCCTTGTCGTAGCGGTCGGCGAGTTCGCCCCCGAGACCCGACAGGATGAAGAACGGGCCGATGAAGACGGCGCCGGCCAGGGTCACCAGGATGCCCGGATGGGCGGCCTCTCCCCCGGCGCCCGCGACCTTGAACAGGATCAGGAAGACCAGGGCGTTCTTCAGGAAATTGTCGTTGAATGCCGAGAAGAATTGGCACCAGAACAGGGGCGCGAACCGGCGGGTCGTCATCAAGGTACGAAACATCAGGGTCTCCTCGGGGCGGACCATGACTGCCCACCCTGTAACGAACCGTCAAATCCGGCACGGCCGCGATTTTTGAACGTTGTGCAAAATAACTGCCGCTCGCAAAGGCGGCAACGTTGATTTTGTACGGCGTGCAATCTATGCGTCGGCGAGGTGCCGGGCGGCACGCGATGGCGGGGATGGCGTGACGAAGGCAACGAAACCGGCACGGCGGGGCACCGGCCCACGAGGCGAGCATAACCGCGAGGAATTCGAGTCTCTGGTGACCAAGGCGGCAGAGGGGTTGGTCCGCAGGGAGGGCCTGCGCGGCCTCGGCATGCGCCGGCTCGCCTCGGTGATCGGCTACGCTCCGAACTCGATCTACAATGGTGTCGGCGATCTCGATGCTGTGGTGATGCGGGTCAACGCCCGGACCCTGGAGCGCCTGCACGCGGCCCTCACCGGCGCGATCCGTCCCGACGCCGGTCCGCGCGACAACGCCCTTGCCCTCGCCGATACCTATCTCGCCTTCGTGGCCTCGGACCCTCAGGTCTGGAGCCTCGTCTTCGAACATTCCCTGGCACCGGACTCGACCTTTCCCGACTGGTACGCTGCCGCCCTCGCCCAGGCGACCGACCTCGTCGACGGGGTGCTCGAACCTCTGATCCCGGATGCGAGCGAGAGACGGCAGGCGGTGGCGACCCTCTGGGCCGGCCTTCACGGGCTCGCCTCCCTGTCCACTTCCAACAAGCTCGCCGTCCTGACCCCCGAGCCGCCGCGCGACCTGGCGCGGCTGCTGGTCGGGCGGTTCCTGCGGCCCTAGGAACCGCGTGTCGCAGCAAGGGAACCCGGCGTTTCCTATACTGAGGGGCGCTGGCAGCGTATATCTGTCTCTCGCGAAACTCCCGCGGAATCACCCTCTCTTCGGCTGCGGAGGCGGGCAGGGGGCTTTCCGGGGACGTGAAGCCCAGGATGAACTTCGATTGGGATCCGAGCAAGCAGGGCAAGGTTCTGGCGGAACGCGGCATCGATTTCGCGGACGCCGTCACGATCTTTGCGGGTCCCGTCCTCGTGAAGACGGACACGCGGCAGGATTACGGAGAAGTTCGTATGATCGCCATCGGACAGATGAACGAGGTTTTCGTCACGGTTGTCGACACTGATCGTGGCGATACGCGATGGATCATCACGGCTTGGCCAGCGAACCGCAAGGAGTGCGCGGAATGGCAAAGATCACACTTGAAGAAGCCTTGAAACGTACCGTCACGGTCGATCGCGCTAGATTGGACGCGACCACCGAAGAGGATATCCGCCGCTATGTGATCGAGGACGGGTTCGACCCGGACGATCCCTCCAACCTCGATGGCGCGGCCATCGTGCTGCCTCCTCGGATGATCCGCGAGCGCCTCGGCATGACGCAGGCGACCTTCGCCGAGGTGATCGGCGCACCTCTGGCGACCCTCAAGAACTGGGAACAGGGCCGCACCATGATCCCGCCCTACGTCCGCACTCTTCTCAACATCCTGGATCGCGAGCCCGAAGCAGCCCTGCGCGCGATCATGGCGGGACGTCCCGAGGCGGCGTAGCGCAGCGAGAAAGACATTCATGGCCAAGCAGTTTCCGGCCCTCGACGAGCGCCATCTCGATTTCATCGCGCGCCAGCACATCGTCTTCACCGCTTCGGCGGCGGAGGGCACGCGGATCAACCTGTCGCCGCGCGGCACCGATACGTTCCGGGTCATCGACCCAACCACCGTCGTCTATCTCGACCGTACCGGAAGCGGCAACGAGACCGCTGCGCATCTGCGCGCGGATGGACGGCTGACGGTGATGTTCTGCGCCTTCGAAGGCGCGCCGACGATCCTGCGGCTCTACGGGCACGGAGAGGTTTTGGCGCGCGGCAGCGAGGCCTATTCCGGCCTCCTCTCCGATGTGTTCGACGGCTGCGAGCCGCCCGGAGCGCGCCAGATGGTGCGCCTCACGATCGATCTCGTGCAGACCTCCTGCGGCTTCGGCGTGCCCGTGTTCGATTACCGCGAGGAGCGTCCCGCCCTCGACCGCTGGGCCGAGGCCAAGACGGAGGCCGAACTCGACGCCTATCGCCGCCAGAAGAACGCCCGCAGCATGGATGGGCTGCCCACGGGGCTGTTCGCCGACGAGGACGTGGCGGGCTGATATCGCGCGGCGTCGGGTAAGCGGCGCGCCGTCAATCCCGGCTCGCGCACCGTCTCCTCGCATTCCCTCCCCTCCCCCGGCCGGCTGGAGCGCCAGCGGAAGGCGAGACGGGGGCGGGCGCAGGAAGACGCAAAGCGTCCGTCGTCTCAGCGGGCGTTGGGCAGGTGGACCTTCACCGCGCCGCGTCCGTCGGCCTTGAGCGGCGCACCCCATTGCGTCGCCTCGATCCCCGCCTGCCCCCAGCCGGTGGCCAGGGAGATCGTGAGCGGCAACAGCATCGCGCCGCCCGGAACGGGGGCGAGCCGTACGCGGATGTCGTCGTTCTCGGCCATGCGGCGCACGCTGCTGCCATTGGGGCGGTGGCCCGAAATCGGCACCCAGCGCGCCCGGCAATCGAGGGCCGGGCCGCGATAGGGGCCTTCCTGGACCGTCACCAGCCCCCCGCGCGAGAGAACGATATCCGCCCGGGCCACCCCGTTGAAGACCGGGATGCGGCGCTCGCAGAGGGCGACGTCGAGGGGCGCCGCGCCGAGGGGGATCGCCAGCATGGTCAGGGGATCGACGACACCCACCTTGTCCTGCGGCGCCACCGGGATCCGGTCGGGCGTCGGAGTCGGAGGCGGCTCCACGCTCTCGTCATGCGCGCGTCCGCCCGACAGAACCATGGAGACCCGGACCGGCTTTCGTCCATAGAGACTCTCGGATCGGAACGTGCCGGTGAGCGCTCCGCTCCGCGACCGTTCCCCCGATGCCGACGCCGTCCCCGATCCCTCGAAGAAGACACCGACAAGGCCGCGCAGGCCCGCCTTCAGATCGTAGGCATAGCGCCCACCCGCCTGATCGACGGCGAGGGTGGCCTCGCCGACGGGAAGGTCGAGGAACGACAGGCGATAGGTGATGGAGAAGCGTTGAGGCTCGGGGGCGGCCGAAGCCGGGGGCGGCACGGCGAGGGCCAGAAGCGCTGCGCCGATCACCGCAATGGAGCGTGTCTCCCAAGCATCATTGGACGAGGCGACCATGCGCTGCCCTCCTGCATGCCGTCATCCCTTAAGAGATGCCGCCACGTGTGCTGGTGCGGACCGGCACCTGCCGGGTGATCGTCGCATTCGAGAACCGGACGGCAGGCGCGCTTTGCGCTTCCCTTCAGTTCTCACCCGTCTCCATCTGCCGATACACCCGCCCATGCTCGCAATAGCCGGCGACGATGCGGGTCATCATCGCGCGCTTGTCCGCGTCGAGGGGGCCGAGGATGCGGGCGGGGCGGCCGCCCCAGAGATGGCCGCTCTCGAGGAGCTGGCCCGGATCGGTGGTGGAGCCGCCGGCGAGCAACACGTCGTCGGCCACCACGGTGCCGGGGGCGAGCACGCAGCCGATGCCGATGAGGCTGCGCGCGCCGATCCGGCAATCGGCCATCCGCACGTTGTGCGCGATCGTGGTGTCGCGACCGATGACGACGCCCTCGGCCCGCGCTCGGATGACGGTGTTGTCCTGGATGTTGGTGTCGGCGCCGACGAGGATGGGGCCGACCTCCGCATGCAGGTCGCAGGAGAACAATACGCTCGACCCAGCGCCGAGGGCGATGCGGCCGCGCAGGCGCGCGGTGCTGGCGACGTAGACACTCGGATCGACGTCGATCTCGTCGCCGGCGACGGGCGACGGGGTATCCCCCGTGGCCTCGCGCACGCGCTCGGCCCGCTCGGCGATCTCGGCTGCGGTGACGGGACGCTGGGGTTTCGCCGGGCTGCCGGCATAGGCGAAGCCCGCGGCGAGGTGCGAGCGCGGGAAGACGGTGGCCCCGGCCTCGATGAGCACTCCGTCCTCCACGGTGGCGCCGTCGAGGACGATGACGTCGTCCTCTATCACCACGTCGGACCCGACCGTGCAGGCATGGACCACGGCGTTGCGGCCCACCGTCACCCGGTCACCGACGAGGGTGGGATGCGAATCGGTGGCGATGTGGAGCGTCGAGCGATGGCCGAGCCAGAAGCGCTCACCGACGGTCACCGCCTCGCCGTCGGCACGGATCACGCTGTCGTCGCCGAGCCAGGCCTGGGCACCGATCGTCGCGGCGCCGATGACCGTGCTTCCGCGCCCGCACCAGACCGGACGGGCCGAGAAGACCGGCAGGACGCCGTCATGGGGCAGGATCAACTCAGGCGTCACGCGAGGGGAATTCCTTCGAAGCCGATGGCGTGGACCGGCTATGGGACCGGCGGGGCATGGAACCCATGCCGGTCGAGTGGTAAGGCCGGACGCCGGAATGGTGTTGCCGGAACGACGCGCGACAGCGTGGAACCACCGCGCGGACTTTGCAATGTCGCGCATCCCTTAAGGGGGATCAAACCCGGTCGCGAGGGCTTTCGCGCCGATGCGTCAAGGAATCGACGGATGTCAGCAGGCGAGACGACGGCGAACGATCGGGGCGCAGCCGCGATCAGCATCCAGAGCGCGCCCTTCGACGTGGCTGCGGAGATGGCCGCGCTGAGCGGTACGCTTCAAGGCAGGACCGGGGCGATCGTCACCTTCACCGGCCTGTGCCGCGACGAGGGCGGGCGCCTGACCGGACTCGAACTCGAACACTATCCCGGCATGGCCGAGGCGGAGATCGGCCGGGTGGTGGAGGCGGCTCAGGACCGCTGGCCGCTCCAGGCGGTGCGGGTGATCCACCGGCACGGCCTCGTCGCGCCGGGCGACGGCATCGTCCTCGTGGTGACGGCGGCAAGTCACCGCGTGGCCGCTTTCGAGGCGGCGAGCTTCCTCATGGACTATCTCAAGACGAAGGCCCCGTTCTGGAAGCGCGAGCATCTGGCCGACGGCACCATGGGGGGCTGGGTCGAAGCCACGGGCGCCGACGACGAGGCCGCGTCACGCTGGGCGTGAGGGCGGACCGGCGGCGATTCGCCTCCGGTCCGTCCACAGAGGAGGGCGCGCCTCAGCCCGTTCGCCCCTTGCCTGTGACGGGTTTCGCGCGCCCGTTCGCATCGCGCTTCGGTAGACCGCGCGAGGGGACGGGCAGATGCAGCAGGGTACGCCGATCAAGGACGAGCTGGGTCCGCACCCCGCCAACTGGTCGCCGGCGGCCTCGGGAATCGCGGTGGTGGCGTTCATCGCCCTGCTGATCGTCGCCTGGACCGCCGCCTCGACCCTGCTCCTGATCTTCGCCGGAATCCTGCTCGGGGTCTTCCTCGATGGGCTGACGCGCCTGCTCGGCCAGGTGATCGGGCTCGGTCGCGGGCTCCGGCTCACCATCGTCAGCCTGGTCCTCGGCGGGCTCACCCTCGGCTTTCTCGCCTTCGGTGGCGCGACGGTGGTGCAGCAGGGCAGGGAGCTCGGCCAGACCGTCACGAAACAGGCCGGGTCTGTCCGTGACCGCCTGAAGGAATACGGGATCGATCTGCCGGCCTTCTCCGCACCGGAGCCGACGTCGGGCGATCAGGGCCCCGACAAAGCCAAGGACACCGAGACCGACAAGGAGAAGAAGGCCGGGGGCCTCGGCGGCCTCGCCTCGGGGGCGATCAAGAGCCCCGGTTCCCTCCTCTCGGATGCCGGCAGCATGCTCGGACCGGCGGCCGCCGTCGTCACCGGGCTGTTCAGCGCGCTGGGCAACGTCCTGGTGATCGTGTTCCTCGGCCTCGCCTGCGCGGCCGATCCCGCCAGCTACCGTGACGGCGCCGTCCGGTTCGTACCGCCCCGTTACCGTCCCCGCGCCACCGCTCTCCTCGACGGCATGGGCGAGACGCTGCGGCATTGGCTGTTCGGCCAGCTCATCACCATGGCGGTGATCTTCGTCTGCATCTGGGCGGGTTTGAGCTTCCTCGGTATCGGAGGTGCCCTCATCCTCGGCCTGCAGGCGGGACTCCTCGCCTTCATCCCCACGATCGGCCCGCTGATCGCCGGCGTCATCATCGTACTGGCGGGCCTCGCCTCCGGCACCAATGCGGCGCTCGGCGCCTTCGGTGTCTACCTCGTGGTGCAATGCCTGGAGAGCTACGGGCTGACGCCCTTCATCCAGAAGCGGGCTCTGGACATCCCGCCGGCCACCATCTTCGCCGGCCAGCTCGTGCTCGGTGTGCTGTTCGGCCTTTGGGGCATCGCCCTCGCGCTGCCGCTGATGGCGGTCATCAAGGTCTTGCTGGAACAGGTCTATATCGAGGACACGCTCGACGAGGAGGCGGATGTGTAAACGCGACGCTGTCCGAACGGCCTGACGACAACAGCCGAGACGTCGACGCGGGGCGGATGGAACAACAGTCCGCCATGGCATTCGCATTGCTGTCTTAAATGGCCATCGTCATTCAAAAGATCGCCCTCGTTCAATAATCGTAAAGCAGCGTCGGAGATCCGTGATCGAGATCGAGGCGTCTCCACCGGGAGGCTTGGAAACACCGATCAATAACACCGACGATCATCCTGCAATCTCACGTTGCGATGAGGATAGTTCTTCGAGAAATATTGCGATCATATCAAAAGTTAGGTATCTGTTGTTTCAGGTCGTCGTTCCCCTCGGCTGGGCCGTAGCTCCGACGATTGTCGTGAGCTCGCGGTTTAACAATGAATGGTGGGATACCGAGAAACCTTTGGTATGACGTTCCAAGCCAGATCAAACATTTTGGCAACGTCGGTCATTGGCACTGGGATTTCGTCGACAACACTCATTTCTGGTCGCCCGGACTCTATCCGATCCTAGGGCTTCCCAATGGCCTCATCAGGCCCGATTACACGCTTCTGTTCCGGCTCATTCATCCGGACGATTGCCCTCCGACCATGGAACCCGACCTGGTCAGGCAATCGGAAACGGTACCGCCCTCGATCTTCCGCATCGTCCGGCCGGATTCCGGAATCTGTACTGTCATGAGCCGCGTGGAGGTAACGACCACGCCCAATGGCCGGCCCTTGAGCGCGCATGGCATCCTCGCCGACATCAGCGATCCTGCCATGCTGGCCCGCGCCGAGGCAGCACAGCGGCAGCGAGACCAGGCGATCTTCCATTCCGTCCGGGCCTTCACGTCGACGGCGTACACATTTCCATTCATAAAATTCTCGCAGAAATGGCTCGACCTCGTCGGCCTTCCCGAGAGCGAGCTCCTGCAGGACCCCACACGACCGTTCGTAAAGGCCGAGGGCGTGCCATGGTCGGCGCGTATCGGGGGGATGTACGCGTCCAATCACGCCTCATACCTCCTGCCGGACCTCAGGTTGGCGAACGGCGACACCGTAAGATACCGCCTTCTCTTGGTTCCCGTGCTGAACGATGCGGGGCATATCGAAAGCTGGACTCAACTGATCGGTCCGATCCAGCTGCGGATCAGACCCTCCGGACGCCTTCGGCTCGGCCTCGAACAGCACCTCGAATCCGGTCATGTCCGTGCGGCGCGCGCATTGCTCGACTGGTCGATGGCGGATCTGAGCGGAGCTTCGGGAGTGTCGCTTTCGACGATCCGGCGGCTCGAAGGCTCCATTGCCTCCGTCTCGGTCGCCAACCGCAATCAGGTGATCGGCGCTCTGCGCAGCGCAGGTATCGTGTTCTCGCTCATGGATGGGGCGATGATCGCGGTCAGCAAGGGGAGGCAGATCGCCGAATGAAACATGGCCGGAACGGCGCGGTGGCCCGTTCAGGCGGGCGCTGTACCGGATTCGGCCGGGTCGTCCATGAGGGGGTGGAGATCGCGGACCATGCTCTTCAGGCGCTCGTCGAGGACATGCGTGTAGATCTGGGTCGTCGAGATGTCGGCATGGCCCAGGAGCTCCTGCACGATCCTGAGATCGGCCCCGTTCTGCAGGAGATGGCTGGCGAAGGCGTGGCGCAACACGTGCGGACTCACGCGGTCCTCGCGGATCCCGGCCGCCGCCGCCGCAATCTTGAGGTCGCGGGCGAAAGCCTGCCGGGTCAGGTGACCGCTCTCGCTGTCGGAGGGGAACAGGAAGGGACCGTCGCCGGTGAGATGGGTCAGGTGCTCGCGCATGGCGGCGCGCGCCAGATCGGTGAGCGGCACCAGCCGTTCGCGCCCGCCCTTGCCCTTCACCACGAGGTAGCGCTGCTTCGTGGTGGCGGCCGCGCGCGGCAGGGCGACGAGTTCCGAGACGCGCAGGCCGGTGGCGTAGAGAGTTTCCAGCAGACACAGCATCCGGACCGCGCGTCGCTGCTCGCCCGGCGTCTCCTCGGCCGGCGTCGCCACGGCCCGCTCGCGGGCGGTGCGCAAGAGGTCGTCGACCTCGGTCACCGACAGCACCTTGGGCAGGGTGCGCCCCCTGCGCGGGCCGCCCACCGGCGCGCTCGGATCGGTCTCGGCGAGGCCTTCGGCGTACAGGAACTTGTGGAAGCCGCGAATGCAGGACAGCCGGCGCGCGGCGGAGGAGGCCTTCAGTCCCTGGGTCTCGAGATCCGCCAGATAGGCGCGGACCTCGCCCGCATCGGTATCGAGCGGATCACGTCCCGAGGCGGACAGGGCCGCGAGGTAATGGTCGAGGTCGCGGCGATAGGCGGCAAGCGTGTTGACGGCAGCGCCACGCTCGGCTGACAGCATTTCGAGATAGGCGACGATGAGGTCCGGACCTTCGGCGCCCGCCACGTCACCAGTCACCTCGTCAGCCTTCTCCGACCCCGTCACCGGCCGGGCGGCTGCAGCTTCGCAGAGGGAATGCTGACGCTCATTTCCCGGGGCGTGGGCTGAACGAAGGTGGCGAGCGAGAACATGCCCGCGAAGACCAGTCCACCGAGGATGGCGAGCGTGGCGAGAAAACGAAACAGGGTCGGCACTCGGACGAACCTCGGTCGGAGGGAACTCTGCGAAAATGAACGGCGTCGGTCGGCCAGCAGATCATTGAGCAGCCAAGCCAAGGGTTTGCACCATGCCGGGCGCGCGATGGCAAGGACTTCGGAGCCACACGGAGCGCCGCAAGGGATTCATGGCCGCCGAGCGGCGATCGGCCTCACCGGTCCGGGAGGCTTCGCGGGAGGAGGAAACCTGCCCGAAAGAAACCCGACCCGGGAAGAATCGCGTCGCGCCTTACGGCCTCGCTTCGCCCGGCGGATGAAACGCGCTAGGATCGCGTGAAGACGTGTATCAAGATTTTAACAATGACCGAGACCGAGACCGAGCCATCGGGAGGCGACATCGCCGCCGATCCCATCGAAGTCAGGCTCCGCCGTGCCCTCGGCGCGCGCTCGATCGTGCTCGTCGGTCTCATGGGCGCCGGCAAGAGCACGGTGGGGCGGCGCCTGGCGACGCGCCTCGGGCTGATGTTCAAGGATGCCGACAACGAGATCGAAGCGGCGGCCCATCTCACGATCCCGGACATCTTCGCCATCTACGGCGAGCCGAGCTTTCGTGAAGGAGAGGAGCGCGTCATCGCCCGGCTCATCCGCGAAGGGCCGCTGGTGCTGGCCACCGGTGGAGGCGCCTTCATGCGCGAGGCGACCCG
Organism: Methylobacterium sp. 88A; assembly: GCF_000376345.1. Taxonomy (NCBI): domain Bacteria; kingdom Pseudomonadati; phylum Pseudomonadota; class Alphaproteobacteria; order Hyphomicrobiales; family Methylobacteriaceae; genus Methylobacterium; species Methylobacterium sp. 88A. The sequence goes on along the minus strand of NZ_AQVT01000001.1, from coordinate 4,514,606 downwards.
GGCGCGGATCGCGCAAGGCGGCGTCTCGGTCTGGCTGAAGGCGGAACTCGACGTGCTGATGCGCCGCGTCCGCAAGCGCGGCAATCGCCCCCTGCTCCAGACCGACGACCCGGAGGAGACGATGCGGCAATTGATGGAGATCCGGCATCCCGTCTATGGCAGTGCCGACGTGATGATCCCCTCGCGCGACGTCTCGCACGACCGCGTGGTGGAGGACGTGATGGAAGCTCTTGATGCCTATCTCAACGGCCCCTCGAACCAAGGCGTCGCCGCGCAGTGAGTGACGGACAGACGGTCCACATCCCCCTCGACCAAGGCCGGGACTACGACATCCATATCGGCCGCGGCCTGCTCGCCGAGGCCGGCGTCCGCGTGGCCGCCCTCGGCGCCAAAGCCGCCGCCATCGTCACCGACGAGACGGTGTCGGCGCTCTATGGCGAACGCCTGCGCGAGAGCCTGGAGGCGGCGGGCCTGCGCTCCGGCCTTGTCACCGTCGCGCCGGGCGAGGCCTCGAAGAGCTATGCGGTCTACGCCCAGGTCTGCGACGGGCTCCTCGCCCACCGGATCGAGCGCAACGACCTCGTGGTGGCCCTCGGCGGCGGCGTGGTCGGCGATCTCGCGGGCTTCGCGGCGGCGACGCTCCGGCGTGGCGTCCGCTTCGTCCAGGCGCCCACGACCCTGCTCTCGCAGGTCGATTCCTCGGTGGGCGGCAAGACCGGCATCAACTCGCCCCTCGGCAAGAACCTCATCGGCGCCTTCCATCAGCCGCGCCTGGTCCTGGCCGATACCGCCACCCTCGACACCCTGTCCGAGCGCGAGATGCGCGCCGGCTACGCCGAGGTGGCGAAATACGGCCTCATCGCCGATGCGGGCTTCTTCGACTGGTGCGAGGCCAACTGGGCCGGCATCTTCTCCGGCGGCCCGGAGCGTGACGAGGCGGTGGCGATCTGCTGCCGGGCCAAGGCCGGCGTCGTGGTGCGCGACGAGCGCGAGGATGGCGAGCGCGCCCTGCTCAACCTAGGCCACACCTTCGGCCATGCCCTGGAACGGCTCACCGGCTACGAATCCGCCCGCCTCGTCCATGGCGAGGGCGTCGCCATCGGCCTGGCGCTGGCCTTCCGCTTCTCGGCCCGCCTCGGCCTCTGCCCCGGTCAGGATGCCGGCCGCGTGGCCAACCATCTGGCGCTCTCCGGCCTGCCCACCCGGCTCCAGGCCGTCCCCGGCGGATGCGGGGGCGCCGACGCCATCCTCGACGCCATGGCCCAGGACAAGAAGGTCCGCGACGGCGCGCTGACCTTCATCCTCGCCCGCGGGATCGGGCAGAGCTTCATCGCACCGGGCATCGACCGCGCCGAGGTGAAGGCTTTTCTCCAAGACGAGTTGCGCGGGGCGTGACCGGATCGCCTCCCTTGCCCTGACGTCGCTTCGGGGACACCACCTGTCTCCGGGCGGCCGGGATCGGGAGCGGCCATGCCGACCTTTCGGCTCAGATCCGGCGCTGCAGCATCGCTTCGGTCGTGGGTTGGTATATGAGAGGGGCTCGCCAGGACCGGCACCGTGCCGGTGTGGCACGGCTTGATGCGACGACGGCCTGATGGACACGCATACCGACCTCTGGCTCGCCGCGAGCATCGTGGTGATGTCGCTGCTGCTCTCGGCCTTCTTCGCGGGGGCCGAGACCGCCTTCACCGCGGCGTCGCGGGCGCGGATGCTCGCCCTGGAAGATAGCGGCGACCTGCGGGCACGCGTCGTCAACCGCATCCTCGCCTCGCGCGAGCGGTTCATCGGCGCCATGCTGATCGGCTACAACATCGTCGCCATCGGCGCCTCCGCCTTCACCACCAGCGTGCTGACCACGATCTTCGGCAAGAGCGGGGTGCTCTACGCCACCGGTGTGATGTCGGTCCTCGTCATCGTCTTCGCCGAGGTGCTGCCGAAGACCCTCGCCATCAACAAGCCGGACCAGGCCGCCCTGGTGATGGCGCGGCCCGTCGCCTTCGCGGTGGCGCTCCTCGGCCCGGCCGCCATCGCCATCGAGAAAGTGGTGCGGCTGATGCTCCGCCCCTTCGGCGTCAGTATCGGGCAGCACCAGTCGATCCTCTCGCCCACCGAGGAAATTCGCGGACAGGTCGCCCTGCTCCACCGCGAGGGCGGCGTCGCCAAGGCCGAGCGCGACATGCTCGGCGGCCTGCTCGACCTTCACGAGTTGTCCGTCTCCGAGGTCATGGTGCACCGCACAAAGATGCGCACCATCAATGCCGATCTCCCCTCGGAGGAGATCGTGCGGGAGGTGCTGTCCTCGCCCTACACCCGCATGCCGCTCTGGCGCGGCACGTCCGAGAACATCATCGGCGTGCTCCACGCCAAGGACCTGTTGCGCGCGCTCGACGCCGCCGGAGGCGACGCCTCCGGTCTCAAGGTCGAGGCCCTGGCCCTCGAGACCTGGTTCGTGCCCGACACGACCAGCCTGCGCGACCAGCTCAAGGCCTTCCTCACCAAGAAGACCCATTTCGCCCTCGTCGTCGACGAGTACGGCGAGGTCATGGGGCTCGTGACCCTGGAGGACATCCTGGAGGAGATCGTCGGCGACATCGCCGACGAGCACGACGTCGCGGTCTCCGGGGTGCGTCCCCAGGGGGACGGCTCGGTGAATGCCGACGGCTCCGTCGCCATCCGCGATCTCAACCGCGCCATGGACTGGAACCTGCCCGACGAAGAGGCGACGACCATCGCCGGCCTCGTCATCCACGAGGCGCGGGCGATCCCCGATACCGGCACCGCCTTCAACTTCCACGGCTTCCGGTTTCAGGTCCTGCGCAAGGCGAAGAACCGCATCACCGCCCTGCGGATCACCCCGCTCGTGCCGATGATCGCGAAGAAGGACGAGATCGAGGGCTAGAGCGCTCTCCGCCGAAGTGGATGCCGGTTCGGCGAAAAAGAGCGTGGCACAACAAAGGCCTGGAGATGTGCCCCGACCCAACGTGGTCGGGCGCAGCTCTAGGCCCCCGGCAAGGCGAACGGAGAAACGCGCCTCCCTCAGCCGCGCGGCACCGGCCGCCAGCCCGGAGGCGCCATCTCGAACCCTTCGAACCGGAAGGCCGGGGAGACGGTGCAACTCACCAAGGTCCACGATCCGAGGCTCGTGGCGGTCTGCCAATGCCCCGCCGGCACCACGATCTGCGGCTGCTGGCCATGGGCTAGGTCGGGACCGAGATAGGTGGCGGTCGCATCGTGACCGTTCGGACTCGTGGTGATCACCATCGGTGCGCCGGCATGCCAGAACCAGATCTCGGAGGCATCGACCCGATGCCATTCCGAGGTCTCGCCGAGATCGAGCAGGTAGTAGATCGCGCTGCCCACCGAACGGCCATCGACCTCCGTCGGATCGCGAAACGTTTCGCGATAATGGCCGCCCTCCGGGTGGGGTTGAAGCCCCAGCTTGGCGATCACCTCGGCGGCCTTCATGTCGTCCTCCCTCGTCTCGCGATCGTTATTGGCCGGCCGGAATGGCGCCTTGAGGCATTTGAAGGCCGCGAGGAGCCGCGCCCTCCCCTCGCCCAGCTCCCTCGGCGGCGGAGGCCTTGGGCGGGCGCGGTGATTTGGCGACGGGCTTGGGCTTCGCCTTGGCGACGGGCGCCGCCTTCACTTCCGGGGCATCGCCGCAGCGGCGATGATCGAGGCGCGCCAGGACTTCGCCGGCCTCCGAGACGATGTTGAGGAAATCCGGTAGCACCGTGAGCTGCTCGTCCCAGCGGACCGGGCCGCCTATCGTCGCCTCCAGGGCTGCGGGGCTGCCGCCCCGGCGCAGGGCCAGGAGATCGGGGCCGAAGGCGGTGGCGGCCTTGTTGCCGAGGACGACCTGCAGCACGCGGGTAGCCTCCGGCGTCAGGGGGCGAAGCGGGTTGTCGACGGTGATCGTGCCGCTCCGCGTCACCCAGAGCGAGACGGCGCCTTGGCCCTCGTAGAACGCACCCTGGCCGTTGTCGCAGACCACGATGAGCTCGGGCAGTTTCACGGGAGCGAGATTGGCCGCCGGCGTCGGCAGGGGCGCGGCCTGAGGAGCATCGGACGCCTCGGCTGGCTTGGCGACGGGTTTCGGTTTGGGCTTGGGCTTTGGTTTCGGCTTAGGCTTGGGGGCCGGAGCCTCGGCCTCGCCCAATGGCGCGGCGTCCTCTTGTGTGAAGCCGGGGGAGACTCCCAGCATCACGCATAAAAGAGCAACGCAGGAGACCAGCGCCAAGCGACTCCCAGTCCGCATCCTCCAAGGCCGAAACGCGGAGTTCGGGTTGCCGGAAGGACGGGACGGGATCGAAGAGATCTGCATGGCTGAGAGGGTTACCCCAGCGAGGGCCGGCTTGCATCCACTTGTGGCGCGCCACAGGAGTGCTTTCGCACAGAGGCAGGCATTGCCGCCTGGGTCGCCCTGGCCGGAACGGTCCTTGCGTCTCGTTTCGGCCCCTTGCGCCGAGGGAACGCGGAGCCGAAACCATGCGGACGGATTGGCCTTGCACGGTGGTGGCGCCGGTTCGCAAAGCGATCCATCGGTGGATGACGGGTCGTCATGCACGCATTGTCGCCGGCGCGACGCCCAACCTGTTCTAAGGCGACTCGGCTTCGGGGCCGTCCTCTTTCTTCTGTCCAGACAAGGTCGATCGATGCGCATGCTTGACCGCAGCCCAGCCAATACGGTGCCCGATCCCGGCAAGCTGGAACAGGATCTCATCGCCCTCATCGAGGATTCTCGCGAACGGTCGAGCGAGGATCCGTTCCGTAATCCCGTCCTGGCGGTGACGCTCGCGATCACCCGCCGCTTCGACCGCGACGAGATCGACGAGGACGACCTCGACGGCCTGTTCACCCGGTTACGCACACAATCCCTGGTAGCCCGGGCCGAGCGCCTGCGCGGCTATGTCGGGCTGGACCGGGACGCGCAGGCATCGGCAGACAGCACGATGCCGGCGCGCCTCGTGGCGGCGATCCCGAAAGGCACAGGGGATTTCGAGACCTTCCGCGATCTCGTGGGCCGTACCGGATTCGCCGTGGTGTTCACCGCCCACCCGACCTTCGGCATGCCGAAGGCCGTGGCGGCCCTCATCGCCGAGGCCGCGTCCCAGGACAGCGAGGCGGCGCGCCGGCCCCTGATTGAGAAGGCCGCCGCCCTCTCGACCCGGCCGGATGCGAAGATCAGCCTGGACGACGAGTTCGAGCAGGCCTGCCTCGCGGCCAATCACGGCCGCGCGGCCCTGGACAGCTTCAACGCAGCCCTGCTCGATGCGGCCCGCGCGCGCTGGCCCGACCGCTGGACGGAGCTGGTGCTCAAGCCCTTCGCCCTCGCCTCCTGGGTCGGCTGCGACACGGACGGGCGCACCGATATCGGCTGGTGGGACACCCTGCGCTACCGCCTGGAATCGAAGCGCATGCAGCTCGACCGGGTGATGCGCCACCTGCCGAACGTGCCGGCCACCAATGTGGTGCGGGACCTGACACAGGGCGCGCTGGCGGCCGTGAACCGGCAACTCGCCGTCGCCCCGCGCCTCGGGACCAAGCCTACCCTGGAGGCGGTGCACCGCTTCGCCCTGGCGCTCATCATCGAGCGGGAGCGCGCCCAGACCGATTCCGGGCCGCTCCTGGCGGGCCTCGCCGGAGCCCTGGGCGGCGTCGAGAGCGACGAGGACAAGCGCGCCATCGCTCTCCTGCGCTCCGGCATCGCGACACACGGCCTGTCGAACGCCCTGCCGCATTTCCGGCTCAACGCCAGCCAGATCCACAACGCTGTGCGCCGGGTCATCGACCTCGAAGGGGAGCCGACGGACGCGGCGCAGCGGCGCTCGCATCTCGCCACCATCCATGCCCTTCTCAACGATGTGCAGCCGGTGGCCGTGGATTTCGGAGCGCTCGCCGCCGAGCGTGCCTCGGCCGCGCGCCTGATGATGACCATCGCGCAGATCCTGAAGCACGTGGACGGCACCCATCCGGTGCGCTTCCTCATCGCCGAGACGGAGACCGGCTACACCCTTCTCGCCGCCCTCTGGCTCGCCCGGCATTACGGGATCAGCGACAAGGTCGAGATCACGCCGCTGTTCGAGACGGCGAGTGCCCTGGAACAGGGCATCCGCGTCCTCGACGATGCCCTGCGCAACCCGCATTGGCGCGCCTATCTCAAGCGCATCGGTCGCCTGACGGTGCAGTTCGGCTACTCGGATTCGGGCCGCTATGTCGGCCAGCTCGCCGCGAGTTTCTGGATCGAGCGCCTGCGCCTGCGCATCACCGACCTGATGACGCAGAACGGCCTGTCCGGCATCGAACTCGCGATCTTCGATACCCACGGCGAATCGATCGGCCGCGGCGCCCATCCGACCTCCCTGCGGGACCGCCTCGCCTATCTCGCGCCGGAGGATTCGCGGCACAGGAACCGCAAGGCCGGCATCAAGGTGCGGCTGGAATCCAGCTTCCAAGGCTCGGACGGTTACCTGATGTTCGGCACGCAGGCGCTCGCCCGCGCCACGGTGGAGCGGATCGCCGAGCACCTCTTCGCCTTCGACATCGCCGACGACGATTCCTTCGCCGACTATGTCCTGTCCGACGCGCCGGGCGCCGACGAGACCGACGACCCGATCTATGGCGAGGCGGATTTCGCCGCCGAGTTCTTCACCGTCGCCCGCCAGGACATGGAAGCCCTGGTGGACGACCCTGGCTACGCCGCACTGCTGGGCACGTTCGGCCCTAGCCTCCTCGACCGCACCGGCTCGCGTCCGGTGGCCCGCCAGACCGATAGCGGCGGCCCCAGCATGATCACCCATCCCCGCCAGATGCGGGCGATCCCCAACAACGCGATCCTGCACCAACTGGGGTACCTCGCGAATTCGCTCCACGGCCTCGGCCGGGCGGCGAGCCGCGCGCCGGATCTGTTCCGCGACATGCGCCGCGATTCGGTCCGGTTCTCCCGCGCGTTCCGCCTAGCCCAGCATGCCTCGGCGGTGGGCGACCTCGATGTGCTGCGCGCCTATATCGATACGCTCGACCCGGCCATGTGGCTGGAACGGGCACGGCGCACGCAGCGCGACGACCGGCGCGACGAACTTCTCGTCATCGCCATCGCCCTCGACCGTCTGCGCCTCGCCCCCGACCTGCGCCGCCTGTTCGGTCGCCTCACCAGCGACTGGCTGAGTTTGCAATCCGCCGCCCCGGACCTCGGCAAGATGTCGGTGAGGCTGACGATGCTCCACGCCCTGCGCCTCGCCCTGATCCACCGGATCTGGTTCCTGGCCGTGCACATTCCCGGCTTCCGCCCGCAATCGGGCATCACTCGCGAGCAGCTGATCGAGCGCTTCCTGCGCCTCGACATCGACGGCTGCCTCGCCATGCTCGACGAGATCTTCCCGATCACGCCGGACCCGACCCTCGGCCTCAATTTCGGCGAGCCCGCCGGACCGCGCGATGTCGGCACCTACGAATCGGAGCACAAGACGATCTTCGGCCCGATCCGCCAGTCCTTCGCCCGTGTCCGCGAGCTGTCGGGCATGATCCAGCACGAGGTGGGAGCGTTCGGGTAGGGCACCGTGGATCCCGGGTTCCGCTGCGCGGCCCCGGGACAAGCGGTGTCGCTCAGGCCCCTGCGGCGCGGGGGCGCTCCCCGAAGATCGCTGTGCCGACGCGGATATGGGTGGCGCCCATCTGGATCGCCGCCGGGTAATCCGCGCTCATGCCCATGGAGAGGATGGGCAGGTTGTGGCGCTCGGCGATGCGGGCCAGGAGGGCGAAATGCGCCGATGGCGGGGCTTCGGCCGGCGGGATGCACATGAGCCCGTTGATCGCCAGACCATGGGTCTCACGACACTCGCTGAGGAGGACGTCCACCTGCGAGGGCGAGACCCCGGCCTTCTGCGGCTCGTCACCGGTATTGACCTGGACGAGCAGCTTCGGCGTGCGCCCCGTGCGCTCGATCTCCTTGGCCAGGGCCGCCGCCAGGGACAGCCGGTCGAGGCCATGGATCACATCGAACAATTCCACCGCCTCGCGGGCCTTGTTCGATTGGAGCGGCCCGACGAGATGAAGCTCCACGTCGGGAAAGCGCTCGCGCAAAGCCGGCCACTTCGCCTTCGATTCCTGAACGTAGTTCTCGCCGAAAACCCTATGCCCTGCCTCGAGAGCCGGGACGATGCCGTCCGCATCGATGAGCTTCGAGACCGCCACCAGCGAGATCGTGGCCGGGTCCCGCTCGGAATCCTGAGCCGCCTGGACGATCTTATCGCGCACGGCCTTAAGCCCGGCGACGACGGCGGCGGCGTCAGGATGGGCGTATCTCGGCGCGGTGGAGTCGGGCATGATGTCTCGCGGGCGAAGGAGGGGGGCGGGTTACGCCTGACCTATCATCCGCAACGCCGGCCGCAAGCGCCGGGCTCCACCGGTGACGGCTCTGTTGACCGGCAAACAAGCCGTGTTAGTCCGGCATCCAACCGTTCCGGCGCCGCGTGAGGCGCCTCGCCAGGCCGTCCTGGCCGTAGTCAGAGCCCGCACAATGACTTCCTCCCCCATGCCCGTTCCAGAGCGCTACAACGCCAAGGATGCCGAGCCGCGCTGGCAGGAGGCCTGGGCCGCCCAGGGTATCTACGCCACGAAGAACGACGACCCGCGCCCGAAATACTACGTGCTCGAGATGTTCCCCTACCCGTCGGGGCGCATTCATATGGGCCACGTCCGCAACTACGCCATGGGCGACGTGGTGGCCCGCTACAAGCGCGCCAAGGGCTTCGCGGTGCTGCACCCTATGGGCTGGGACGCCTTCGGCCTGCCGGCCGAGAACGCGGCCATGGAGCGCAAGGTCAACCCGCGCGAATGGACCTACGCCAACATCGCCACCATGCGCGGCCAGTTGCAGAGCATGGGCCTGTCCCTCGACTGGAGCCGGGAGATCGCCACCTGCGATCCCGACTACTACAAGCACCAGCAGCGTATGTTCCTCGACTTCCTCGACAAGGGACTCGTCACCCGCCGCACGGCCAAGGTGAACTGGGACCCGGTGGACCATACCGTGCTGGCCAACGAGCAGGTCATCGACGGGCGCGGCTGGCGCTCGGGCGCGCTGGTGGAGCAGCGCGAGCTGACCCAGTGGTTCTTCAAGATCACCGATTTCGCGCAGGATCTCTACGACGCACTCGACGGTCTGGAGCGTTGGCCGGAGAAGGTCAGGGTCATGCAGAAGAACTGGATCGGCCGCTCGGAAGGGCTTGAGGTCCGCTTCGCCTTCGATTCGCGTGACGGCGAGATCAAGGTCTACACGACCCGTCCCGACACCCTGTTCGGCGCGAAGTTCCTGGCCATTGCCGCCGACCACCCGGTCGCGGCGTCCGTGGCCGCCGCGCGTCCCGAACTCCAGACTTTCATCGAGGAATGCCGTCGCACCGGCACGGCGCAGGCCGCGATCGACACGGCGGAGAAGCTCGGCTTCGACACGGGGTTGCGGGTGCGCCACCCCCTCGACCCGTCCTGGCTGCTGCCCGTCTACGTGGCGAATTTCGTCCTGATGGATTACGGCACCGGCGCCGTGTTCGGCTGCCCCGCCCACGACCAGCGCGACCTCGACTTCTCGAACAAATACGGCCTCGGCAATACGCCCGTCGTCTGTCCGGAAGGGCAGGACGCGGCGAGCTTCGTCGTCACCGACACCGCCTATGACGGCGATGGCCGAATGATCAATTCGCGCTTCCTCGACGACATGACGACGGACGAGGCCTTCCACGCCGTGGCGAACCGGCTTGAGGCCGAGATCCTGGACGGGGAGGCGGTGGCGGCGCGCAAGGTCCAGTTCCGCCTGCGAGACTGGGGCGTCTCGCGCCAGCGCTACTGGGGTTGTCCGATCCCGATCATCCATTGCGATGCCTGCGGGCCGGTCTCCGTCCCGGTCGCCGACCTTCCGGTGAAGCTGCCCGACGAGGTCTCCTTCGATACCCCCGGCAATCCGCTGGAGCGTGATCATGCCTGGCGCAACGTGCCCTGCCCGCGTTGCGGCGCTGCGGCCCGGCGTGAGACCGACACGATGGACACCTTCGTCGATTCGTCCTGGTACTACGCCCGCTTCACCGCTCCCTGGCTGCAGGACGCGCCGACCGACCGTTCGGCGGTGGATCACTGGCTGGCCGTGGACCAGTATATCGGCGGTATCGAACACGCGATCCTGCACCTGCTCTATGCCCGCTTCTTCACGCGAGCGATGCAGGCGACGGGCTGGTCCGGGGTTTCCGAGCCTTTTGCCGGGCTCTTCACGCAGGGGATGGTGGTCCACGAGACCTACAAGGACGCAGCGGGCGCATGGGTTCAGCCCGCCGATATCCGCATCACCGCCGAGGGCGGCGGGCGGCAGGCGTTTCACGTGAAAACAGATGCACCGATCTCGATCGGCTCCATCGAAAAGATGTCGAAGTCCAAGAAGAACGTGGTGGACCCGGACGACATCATCGCGAGCTACGGCGCCGATACGGCTCGCTGGTTCATGCTGTCCGATTCGCCGCCCGAGCGTGACGTGATCTGGACGGAGGATGGCGTCCAGGGCGCGGCCCGCTTCGTTCAGCGGGTCTGGCGCCTGGTCTCTCTCGCTGTGGGCGTGCCGGCAGCGAGCGGAGCGTCGGACGCTGCGCTTCGCAAGGCCGCCCACAAGGCTCTCGCCGCGGTGGAAGAGGATGTGGAGCGCCTGCGATTCAACCGTTGCGTCGCCCATATCTACACGCTGTCGAACGCTCTCGATGAGGCGGTCCGCGCGGCTACGGTTTCGCGCGATGCGGCGACGGAAGCGGCGGGCATCCTCACGCAGCTCGTTGCGCCGATGATGCCGCATCTGGCCGAAGAATGCTGGTCGGCCCTCGGACGGCAGGGATTGGTCGCTCAAGCCGCGTGGCCGGTGGTCGATCGTGCCCTGCTGGTGGAGGACGAGATCACCCTGCCCGTTCAGCTCAACGGCAAGAAGCGTGCGGATGTCACGGTGCCGCGCACGGCCGATACCGCGACAGTGGAAGCTCTCGTCCTCGCCAATGAGGCGGTGCAGAAGGCACTCGAAGGCCGTCTCCCCCGCAAGGTCATCGTGGTGCCCGGGCGAATCGTCAATCTCGTGGTGTGAGAGCATCGAGCCTCTCTTGCCGGCCCGGCGCTTCATCCTCAGGAGGCCCAGCGGCCACCGCATTTCAGGATGCGGGGGAATGGTAGGAGGAGGAGCGACGACCATCGTCCCGCCGCAGAGGAATCGTAAAGCTTGCCGCTTATACAGGTGACGCAAGGGGCGGGATCGCCGTAAAGAGCGAGACCGGACGGAGAGCATTGCTGCGATGATGATGCATGGGCAGAGACAGGTGGTACGGTCCCGCGCGGTGAAGGTCGCGTTGGTCTCCCTCATGGCCGTCAACCTGTCGGCCTGCTTTCGTCCGCTCTATGGACCGACCGCGTCCGGCGAGCCCATGGCCGCCCTCCTTGCCTCGGTACAGGTGGACGACGTCTCCACGGCCGCGGGCCAGGAGCGGCTCGGCCATTACCTGCGCAGCGAACTCATCTTCGATCTCGACGGTTCGGGCCAGCCGTCTCCGAAACGCTACCGCCTGAAGATGCAGGGCAGCGAGTCGGTGAAGACCCCCATCGTGTCATCTCAGACCGGACGCGCCGAAGCAGGCACCCTTGTGGGGACCATCCGCTTCTCCCTCGAATCCCTGGACGGAGCGAAGATCATCACCGAGGGTGTGGCGGTGGCCACGACCACCTACGATCGCTCGATCCAGCGCTTCGCCTCCCTGCGTGCGGCCCGCGATGCTGAGATCCGTCTGGCCAAGACCCTGGCCGATCAGATCAAGACGCGGATCGCTTCCGTTCTGGTGACCAAGCCCTGACCGCCGTCAAGGCTGGCGATATCGAGGCGCTGCTGCGGCGCGGACCGGCGTCGCAGATCGCTGTCATCCTCGTCTACGGGCCGGATACCGGCCTCGTTTTCGAACGAGCCAAGCGTCTGGCCGAGAGTTTCGTCACCGATCCGTCCGACCCCTTCGCCCTGGTCAAGATCGACGGCGATGTCCTCGCGTCCGATGCGGGACGCCTCGTGGACGAAGCCGGCACGGTTGGCCTGTTCGGCGGCCAGCGCAGCATTTGGGTAAGGCCAGGAAGCCGCAACTACGCTCCGGCGGTGGATGCGGCGCTTAAGGCCGAGATCTCCGGTGCACGCATCGTGGTGGAGGCGGGAGACCTCGCCAAGAGCGCGCCCCTACGGACGCTCTGCGAAAAGTCGACTCGGGCGCTTGCCCTGCCCTGCTACGCCGATGACGAACGGGCCTTGGCCGAGCTCATCGACCGCACCCTCCAGGAGAATGGCCAGCGCATCGCCCGTGAGGCACGCGATATCCTGGCGATGAGTCTGGGCGGCGACCGGCGGGCGAGCCTGTCCGAGATCGAGAAACTGGCGCTCTATGCCAGGGGCCAGACCGAAATTACCCTGGACGATGTGGAGGCCGTAATCAGCGACGTCGCTGGCAGCGTCCTCAATACGCTGATCGATGCCGCCTTCGTCGGCCGCGGTGAAGAGGTCGAGCGGGATTATCGCCGCTTCCGCCACGAGGGTATGGACCCGTCGATGATGCTCGGCTCGGCCCTTCGCCATGCCCTCACGCTGCTCTCAACCCGGATCGCGGGGGAGGGGCAGAGTCCGAGCATGATGGTGGGGAATTGGCGCGGCCTGCACTTTCGCCGCAAGGCCATCGTCGAGGCTCAGCTCGGGCGCTGGTCCCCCGTCGCCCTCCGTCATGCGGTACAGCTGCTGCAGGAGGCCGTGCTTGCCTGCCGCCGCTCCCAGCCAGACCTCGCCCATGCTCATGCTTCGGCGACGCTTCTGCGCATCGCGACAGAGGCCGCCCGTCGGCGCGGCTGACAATCTGCCATCCTGCGCGCGCTTGCCCGCCCATGTCCCATCGCTCGTCAGAGGCGGATCCGAGTTTCGGGAGGTCCATCGCGAAAATCGGATGCGATGGAACGTCGATGGTCGTCGCTCTCCTCGTTGACGACTCGCTCCGGTCGCGCCTAATCACCCTATGTCCCAGACGAGCTCCTCTTTCGACGTGGTCGTGGTCGGCGGCGGCCATGCCGGCGTGGAAGCGGCCGCCGCCGCCGCCCGCACCGGAGCCCGCACCGCCCTGGTCACTCACTCGGCCTCTACGATCGGCGCGATGTCGTGCAACCCGGCCATCGGCGGTCTTGGTAAGGGACATCTCGTCCGTGAGGTCGACGCCCTCGACGGATTGATGGGCCGGGTCGCCGATGCGGCCGGTATCCAGTTTCGTCTGCTCAACCGGCGCAAGGGTCCCGCCGTGCGAGGCCCCCGCACACAGGCCGACCGTAAGCTCTACGCTCGGGCGATGCAGGAGGCGGTGGCCGAGACCGCCAATCTCGTGGTGGTGGAGGGGGAGGTCGCGGATATCCTCGTCGACGTCGCACGGGTGGCAGGCGTGATCCTGGCAGACGGCCGAACCCTGGCCTGCCCGGCGGTCGTATTGACCACCGGCACGTTCTTGCGCGGACTGATCCATATGGGCGAGGTGCAGATCCCCGCCGGGCGTGTAGGGGAGGGGCCGTCCGTCGGCCTCGCTCAAACCCTGGACCGGCTGGGCTTTGCCCTGGGGCGGCTCAAGACCGGTACCCCTGCCCGCCTCGATGGCCGCACCATCGACTGGTCCGGGCTCGAGATGCAGTCGGCGGATGACGATCCCGTGCCGTTCTCGACGCTGACGGATCGGATCACCACGCCCCAGATCCAATGCGGAATCACCCGCACCACCCGTGCTGTACACGATCTCATCCGCGCCAATCTCCACCGCTCCCCGATGTATTCGGGTGGGATCAGCAGCCGTGGTCCGCGCTATTGTCCATCCATCGAGGACAAAGTAGTGCGTTTCGGAGATCGTGAGGGGCACCAGATCTTCCTGGAGCCGGAGGGGCTCGACGACTCGACAGTATATCCCAACGGGATTTCGACCGCCTTGCCGGAGAGCGTGCAGCGCGATTTGATCGCCCTGATTCCCGGCCTCGAACATGCAGCGATCGTGCGTCCGGGCTACGCCATCGAGTACGATTACGTCGACCCGCGCGAACTCGACACCGGCCTTCAAGCCAAGCGCCTGCCCGGCCTTTTTCTCGCTGGGCAGATCAACGGCACCACCGGTTACGAAGAAGCGGCGGGGCAGGGGCTGGTGGCCGGCATCAATGCGGCTCGTCTCGCGGGCGGATCGCCCCTCGCCAGTTTCGACCGGGCAGAATCGTATCTCGGCGTGATGATCGACGATCTCGTGACCCATGGGGTCAGTGAGCCCTACCGCATGTTCACGTCGCGCTCGGAATATCGGTTGTCTCTCCGCGTGGACAATGCCGACGAGCGCCTGACCCCACGCGGCGCTGCCCTCGGCTGTGTCGGCTCGGTGAGGGCAGAGCATTTTGCCCACTCCCAGGGCGAACTCGAAGCAGCGAAAGCACGGCTCGACGGCCTCAGCCTGACACCAGCGTCGGCGGCACGGCACGGCATTGCCCTCAATCAGGACGGCATACGCCGCAGCGCCTACCAATTGCTGTCCTATCCCGAGATCGGCTGGGACCGTCTCGCCGAGGTGTGGCCCGAGTTACGGAGCGTGTCCTCCCGCGTGGCGGACCGCCTGCGGACGGATGCGACCTATGCGGTCTATCTCGACCGGCAGAGTGCTGATATCGCGGCTTTTCGGCGAGACGAGGCCGTGGCCCTACCGATCAAGCTCGACTATGCGGCGATCCCCGGGCTGTCCAATGAGATGCAAACCAAGCTCGAAGCCGTCCGACCAGGCACGCTGGGGCAGGCGGCGCGAATCGAGGGGGTGACCCCCGCCGCCCTTACCCTCCTCGCGGCTCATGCCCGCCGTGCCGACCGCTCCAGCCTGGCGACCGTTCATGGCCGCTAAGCAGGGCGACCGGGCTCGGGTGCTCGCCCAGGCAAATGTTTCACGTGAAACAGCCGCGGCTTTGGACATCTATGTCGAGCAATTGCGCCGGTGGCAGAACGTCAAGAATCTCGTCGGACCGGCTACCCTCGCGGAGGTCTGGACCCGCCATATCGCCGATGCACTGCAGCTCCTCGATCTGGCTCCGACCGCCACCACATGGCTCGATCTCGGTTCGGGTGCGGGCATTCCCGGCCTCATCCTCGCCATCGCGGGGCGCGAACGGCCTGGCTTTCAGGTCGATCTGATCGAGAGCAATGCGCGCAAATGTGCCTTCCTCACTGAGGCTGCGCGCCTCACGAAAGCCCCGGCGCGGGTGCGTAACCTTCGCATCGAAGACGCGGTTGCCGACCACGTCGGAATCGATGTCGTCTGCGCCCGCGCCCTGGCCCCGCTTCACCAGCTGCTCGACTGGACCGAACCGCTGTTGACAACCGGCACCACCGCCCTGTTTCCGAAGGGCCGTGATGCACAAGCGGAATTGACCGCTGCAGCGCAACGGTGGAGATTCGTTTACGATCTGGTGACGAGCCGTACTGAGTCGGAAGCGCGGATCGTCCGCGTCACCGCCCTCTCCCGCGTGGATTCATGACCATCGAACCCTCTTCCGCCTCCAGGGCAGTGCCCGAGCGGCCGCTACGCATCCTCGCCTTGGCCAACCAGAAGGGCGGCGTCGGCAAGACGACGACGGCCATCAACCTCGGTACCGCCCTCGCTGCCATTGGCGAGCGCGTGCTGGTGATCGACCTCGATCCGCAGGGCAACGCCTCCACGGGACTCGGCATCGATCGTCGCTCGCGCAAGGTTTCGACCTATCACGTGCTTGCCGGGGACTCGTCCCTGGCTCAGGCCGTGGTGCCCACCGCCGTGCCTCGCCTGCTGCTCGCCCCCTCCACGATGGATCTGCTCGGCCTCGAACTCGAGATGGCGAGCTCATCGGACCGCGCCCATCGCCTCCGCAACGCCATGAGCGATATCGGCAAGGCCGGTGCGACGGAGGGCGTGACCTATGTTCTGATCGATTGCCCGCCGTCGCTGAACTTGCTGACGATCAATGCCCTCGCGGCCGCCGATGCGGTGCTCGTGCCGATGCAGTGCGAGTTCTTCGCCCTCGAAGGATTGAGCCAGCTTCTGCGTACCGTGGAGCAGGTACGCACGGCGCTGAACCCCCGGCTGACGATCCAAGGTGTGGTGCTGACCATGGTGGATCCGCGCAACAACCTTTCGAACCAGGTCGCCGCCGACGTGCGGAGCTTTCTTGGCGATAAGGTCTACGAGACCACGATTCCCCGTAACGTGCGTGTGTCGGAGGCCCCGTCGCATGGCAAGCCGGTATTGCTCTACGACCTGAAATGTGCCGGCTCACAGGCCTATCTGCGCCTGGCTTCGGAGGTGATCCAGCGCGAAGGCCGGCTGCCGGTCGCGGCCTAGGTCTCTCGTTCTTTCCTGTAAATGCGTAGCGTATCGGAGTTGAAGCAGGTGGCGATGGCGGATGATGTGGCGCGGCCCCGGCTCGGGCGTGGGCTTGCGGCCCTGATCGGTGACTTCGGCGACGACAACGGCGATGCGGGCAAACCGCAGGCACAGCGTAAGGTCGCCGTCGAGTTTCTCCGTCCCAACCCACGCAATCCGCGCCGACGCTTCCATGACGCCGAACTGGACGAACTCGCCGCGTCCATCAAGCTGCGCGGCATTATCCAACCCATCGTCGTGCGGGCGCTTGCGGGCGTTCCGGATACTTTCGAGATCGTCGCCGGTGAGCGCCGCTGGCGCGCGGCGCAGCGCGCCGGTTTGCACGAAGCCCCCATCGTCGTCGTCGAAATCGACGACCGGACGTCCCTCGAATACGCCATTCTCGAGAACGTCCAGCGCAGCGACCTCAACGCCATCGAAGAGGCGGCCGGTTACGAGCGGCTGATGAGCGAATTCCGCTATAGCCAGACGGAGCTCGCCGAGATCATCGGCAAGAGCCGCAGCCATCTCGCCAACACCCTTCGGCTATTGCAATTATCCAGCGCGATCCAGGACCGGGTCGTCGCGGGCGAGATCACGGCCGGTCATGCCCGCGCCTTGCTCGCGGTGAGGGACCCGGAAGGGGTCGCCCGGCGCATCGTCACAGAGGGCCTGTCCGTGCGTGAGGTCGAGGCCCTCGCTTCGGCGGAAGTGCCGGAGGGCGACGCACCCCGCCCAGGACGCCCTCGCAAGCCCGAGCGCGATATTCAGGTGCGCAGCCTCGAACAGGCCATGGCTCGCGCGCTCGGCGTCTCGGTCTCCCTGAAGGCCAAGGGTCAGGCCAGTGGCGAGATACGCATCCGCTACGAGACGGCGGAGGAACTCGATGCCTTGTGCAAGCGGTTCGAGGTATCCGATGGAGCGTGAAGCTCATTCGGCACCGTCATCCACACCTTCGCGGAACGCTTGACGCATCGGCACAAGGCGATTTCGGACGGGAAAGGAATCCCGGCTCGGTCTGTCCGCATCCTTATTTGCCGATACAGAATCCTGAGAACAGACGGTCGAGCATGTCCTCGACGCCAACCCGGCCGGCAACCTCGCCCAGGGCGCGAACGGCGAGGCGTAGATCCTCGGCCAGGAGTTCCGGAAGGGCAGGGCCCGACAATACCCTGTCTAGGTGATCGCGGCAGCGGGTCAGCCCGTCGCGGTGGCGTTCGCGGGTGACGAGGGCATCGCCACCGCCGAGGGCGGCCTCCGCCCGTGCCTCGATGAGGTCGAGCAGGCGATCGATGCCCTGCCCGGTCAGCGCCGAGACTGCTATGTCGCCGCCCCCATCGCTTCCGAGATCCGCTTTCGTGCGCACGAGAATGCTGCGATCGGGTAGGGGGAGCGCTTCATCGGTCGAATTGTCGCCGGCGCGGAGAGCGAGGACGAGGTCGGCCTGCTCCATCCGCTTGCGGGTGCGGCGAATGCCTTCGGATTCCACGGGATCGGCGGTGTCACGCAGTCCCGCTGTATCGACGATGATGACTGGCAATCCGCCGAGATCGCAGCGGATCTCGATGAGGTCCCGCGTCGTGCCGGGAATCGCCGAGACGATGGCGGCATCGCGTCGGCTCAGGGCGTTGAGCAGGGTCGATTTGCCAGCATTCGGCGGGCCGGACAGCACCACCACGAAACCTTCCCTCAGGCGCTCTCCCCGCCGGGCATCGGCAAGAGCCACGTCGATCTCGTCGCGGATCGCGCGGGCCTTCACATGCAGCGCAGCGTCGAGCGCCGCTTCATCGACATCGCCCTCATCGGAGAAATCGAGAGCGGCCTCGGCTCCGGCCATGAGATCGATCAGTCGGTCCCGCCAATCGGTGACCTTGCGACCAAGGACGCCGTCGAGTTGGCGCAGGGCCTGGCGCCGTTGGGAATCGGTTTCCGCGTCGATCAGGTCTGCTGCGCCCTCGGCGGCGGTGAGATCCATCCGCCCGTTCTCCACTGCGCGGCGGCTGAAGGCCCCCGGTTCGGCGAGGCGGAATCCGGCCTGTGCGGCGAGGGAGGCCATGACGGCGGACCGAACGGCGAGGCCGCCATGGAGGTGGAGTTCGGCCATGTCCTCGCCGGTGAACGTGGCGGGTCCTGGCATCCAAACGATGAGGGCGGAGTCGAGTACGTCGCCGGTTGCAGGGTCGCGCAGCGTGCGGAGCGACAACCGTCGGGGCGGCGGCAGGCGCCCGGCCATCGCCCCAAGGAGAAACGAGGAAGCCGGACCGCTGATGCGGATCACGGCAACAGCGGCCCGGCCGAAGCCGCTTGCCGGCGCGAAGATCGTAGTGCCGTCGCTCATGGCCGACATGCTGCCAAGTCTCGATGAAGCCGGGCGAGTGCCCCACTCGACAACTACACTAGTCGGCAAATCGAGTGCTTTCCGGCGGAAAACATCATTCGCCGCCCGTGATGTTGTGTTCTCCGCGATCGACCTCTCTCCAAGGTCCCGGCAGGAGATGACACGAGGTCGAGAACAAGCATCCTCCCTCGCCCGGGAACACCCGTCGTCTATCGACGGGCGTCCGAGCTGGAGGGAGGACCGTTCTCAGGTGTTCATGGAATCGAAGAAGTCGTTGTTGCTCTTGGTCTGGCGCAGCTTGTCCATGAGGAACTCGATCGCGTCGGTGACGCCCATCGGGTTGAGGATGCGGCGCAGCACGTAGGTCTTCTTGAGCGAATCCGGCGGGACCAGGAGCTCTTCCTTGCGGGTGCCCGAGCGGGTGATGTCGATGGCCGGGAAGATCCGCTTGTCCGAGACCTTGCGGTCGAGAATGATCTCGGAGTTGCCGGTGCCCTTGAACTCCTCGAAGATCACCTCGTCCATGCGCGAGCCGGTGTCGATGAGGGCGGTGGCGATGATCGAGAGCGAGCCGCCTTCCTCGATGTTGCGCGCCGCGCCGAAGAAGCGCTTGGGGCGCTGGAGCGCGTTGGCGTCGACACCGCCGGTGAGCACCTTGCCGGAAGACGGCACCACGGTGTTGTAGGCGCGGCCGAGGCGGGTGATCGAATCGAGCAGGATGACCACGTCGCGGCCATGCTCCACGAGGCGCTTGGCCTTCTCGATCACCATTTCGGCGACCTGAACGTGGCGGGTGGCGGGCTCGTCGAAGGTAGAGGCGATGACCTCGCCCTTCACCGAGCGGATCATGTCGGTGACTTCCTCGGGGCGCTCGTCGATGAGCAGCACGATGAGGTAGCATTCCGGGTGGTTGATGGTGATGGACTGCGCGATGTTCTGCATCAGCACGGTCTTGCCGGTGCGCGGCGGCGCCACGATCAGGGCGCGCTGGCCCTTACCGATCGGCGCGACGATGTCGATGATGCGCGGGCTGAAATCCTTCTTCGGCGGCGCATCGAGTTCGAGCTTGAAGCGCTGGGTCGGAAACAGCGGCGTCAGATTGTCGAAATGGACCTTGTGCTTGATCTTCTCCGGGTTCTCGAAGTTGATCGTGTTCACCTTGAGCAGGGCGAAGTAGCGTTCACCGTCCTTGGGACCGCGGATCGGTCCCTCGACGGTATCGCCGGTCCGCAGGCCGAAACGGCGGATCTGAGTGGGTGAAATATAGATGTCGTCGGGGCCCGGCAGGTAGTTCGATTCCGAAGAGCGAAGGAAGCCGAACCCATCCTGCAGCACTTCCACCGTGCCGGCGCCGATGATCTCGACCTCCTTGGCAGCGAGCTGCTTCAGGATGGAGAACATCAGCTCCTGCTTGCGCATGGTGGAGGCGTTCTCGACCTCGACTTCCTCGGCGAAGGCGATCAGGTCGGTGGGGGTCTTCGACTTCAGATCCTGAAGCTTGACCTCACGGTGCTGACCGAGATCGGCGGCGACCAATCCGACCTCGGCCGGCGGATCAACGGGATTGAGGGAATCGTTCTGTGACGTCATGGGAGAATGAGAACCGACGATGGACGAGGGTTGATCGGGCGGGACAGTCGGAGAAGCGCCGGATGCCTTGTCGGCACCTATGTCGAAGCGTCGGTAAAGACCGGCTCCGCGCATCGTCTTGAGGGAGCCTGTGGCTCTCGGATGCAACACGGCGTAAAAGGAGGGACTTCCCGCATATCGCGTTTTCGCATCCGGCTCAAGTCCCACTCGCGCGAGCGAATGACGAGCCGACCGGGGCCTTGGCGGGACGCGGTGGGGACCGACGCCTCAGCGACGCCTCAGACGCACATAGAGCGCGCCCGCGCCGCCGTGGTGGCGTGCCGCCTCCTCGAAGCCGATGACGATGCTGCGTAGTTCCGGCGAGCGCAGCCAATGAGGAACCTGACGGCGCAGGACGCCGCGCTCCGAGGACGCCTCGTCATAGCCCGACCCACCCCCCTTGCCGGTGACGACGAGGACATGGGCGTGGCCCGCCGAGCGGCAGCGCATAAGGAAGCCGACCAGGGCGCCGTGAGCCTCGGCCTGATACATTCCGTGAAGGTCGATCCGCGCCTCGACCTTGAGCGATCCGCGCCGCAGGGCGAGGCGCGCCTTGCGTTCGAGACCGGGCAGAGGCGGCGCCGTGACGACGGTCGCCGGGGCCGCGACGGGGGAGGGCGCGGGGATCGGCTTCACGATGCATTTCACCGGGGCCTTCACGCCGCCGGGCAAGGCTGGCCTCTCCGTGACTGGCTTCGTCACGGGTTTGGCGGCGAGCCCCGGCGCTTCCGGCTTTTTTCTCGGAGGAGGGGGATTCCCGGTGGCCGGAGCCTTGGCAATCGGCGTCTTGGCGATCGGCACGGTACGGCCGCGCAGCGGGGTGATCAGCCGCGCGATCTCGCCCCAGAGGAACGCATCCTCGCCCGACAAGCCGCGGGGTCTGCGCGGGAACCTCATGGAACGGGCGCCATACGCGGCTTGGGCAGCAGGACCACGAAACCGACTGCATCGCGCAGGTTGCCGGCGGCGATCCCTGCCGCTTCGCCCGTGCCGAGATAGAGGTCTCCCCGCGCCGGACCGACGATGGCCGAGCCGGTATCGGCGGCGACCACGAGACGCCCCGGCGCATCCTCCCCCGCGATCCGACCTTCGAGCCAGAACGGCGTTCCATAGCGCCACAGGGCGGAATCGACCGCGAGGCTGCGGCCCGGCGTCAGAGGTGTGCCGGCCGCTCCGGGAGGACCGAGGCTGGGATCCTCCACCTCGGCGAGGCGGAAGAAGATGTAGGAAGCGTTGGACTGCATCAACGGCTTGGCGAGGGCCGGATGGGCGCGGAGCCAGCCGGTCCAGCGGGCCAGCGTTAGGCCTTCGAGAGGCAGGTGTCCCGCCTGGACGATGAGCTTGGCCACCGAGGTGTAGGGACGGCCGTTGCGACCGTCATAGAGCACGCGCACGGCTCGCCCATCGGGAAGGCGCACGCGTCCCGAACCCTGGACCTGGAGCACGAAGAGGTCGACCGGGTCGCGCAGGTAGAGGAGCGGCCGGGCCCGCTCCCCGATCCCGCCCGCCTCGATGGACGCACGGTCGGGATAGGGCTCGAACCCGGTCCCCGTCGCCCGTGCCGCCCGCAAGGCCGGGTCGAGGCCGGGCTTCGTCTCGCCGGGGGCGAGGCTCACAAGATCGTCCGGCCGGGCGAGAGCAGGGGTGGTGAAGCCTGGGCCGGCGACGAGGGCGCCGGTGAGTTCAGGCTCGAAATAGCCGGTGAGGAAGCCCGTCCGGCGCGGCGGACCACCCGCCTCGCCCGGCCTCACGATGCGATAGGCATCGAAATTCCGCGTGAAGAAGGCCCCGGCCTCCTGAGGCTCGACCGACGCGGCACGGCTGCAGGCGGCGGCGAGATCTTCCGCCGAGCCGGCGACGGTCGAGGCGATTTCCACCGGGGGGGCGGCGCAGGTCCGGCGGAACGCGTCGAGGGAGGCGACCGGGTCGGGGCCGGGAAATCCCGGCAGCGTCGCGAGGTCCACCGGCTCCAGGATCGCCCCTCCCACGCGAAGCGGCCCGGCCGCGACAGCGACCGGGCCGGGGTGACAGCCAGCGACGAGAGCCAGGGCGACGACGGACGCCCGATTGAAAAACCCACTCACGACAAACCCTGGATCCTCAGGCGCCGGCTTCCGTGGCCACCAGCTGCCAGTTCGGATCGCGGCTGCCCAGCGTACGGGCGAAGGTCCAGACATCCGGCACTTCGGCCACGGCCTCGGCATTGCCGTCGATGACCTGACCTTCGGCGTTGCGGGTGGCGGTGATGAGGTGTGAGAGGAACCGCACCGTCACCTGCGCCACCTTATTGCGGACGTCCACGGCGACGATCTCCGCCTTGTCGAGGGAGACGAAGGTGGTCTCGACCGTCTCACGGCGCGATTCCCGGGCGGTGATCTCGCGCTCGAACCCGTCGCAGACCTCCCGCGAGAGCAGGCTACGGAGGGTCTTGCGGTCGCCCTTGGCGAAGGCGATCACGATGGCTTCATAGGCGCCCTTGGCGCCCTCCACGAAGGCACGGGGGTCGAAGCTCGGCTCCGCCTGGACGATGGCTTCGAGCCCATGGGCGACGGCCGAGCCGGGCTCGGCGATGCCACGCCAGTCACGGACCTCGGCAATCGCGGCGGGGGCCGAATCGGTCTGCGGCTGGCCGCGGTCCGCGCCCGGCAGGCGCACCACGTTGTCGCCGTCCGACCGCACCGGCGGCGGATTGCGGCTCCGGTCCACCGGCTTGAACGGCGAGCGCTCGGTTCCGGTCTTCTGCCCGAGCACCGACCGGAGCCGCCAGATGACGAACACCGCGAGCGCCAAGAAGATCAGGGTCGTCAAATCGAAGGAATCCTGCATCACCGATCCGATCGTGGCCGTCGCACGATATGTGTGTTCGAGGGGGGCTCCCGAAAATCCCACCGCTACGCCCTTTATCGGAGCGCCGCGCAAGGATCGAGCCGGAGAATCCAAGGACCCCGCCCTGGATGAGGAGGACGCGACCCACGATCTCAGCCCGCATATGGGACTCGCCGCGCGCCGTATCCAGCCAAGGAGTGGCCATGCCGGAGGGTTCAGGGTCAAGTGCGGATCGCCGAGTTCGGAGACGGCTTCGTTTCACGGGCCGAACTCCCAGCACTCGCGCCTCGCCTGCTCCCGCCGCTCGTCTTGTCCGAGGTGGCCCATCGTGTTAGCGCGCTGTCGCTCGGACCCGGCCCTGCGACGATCAGACGATACGCCGCGCAGCGGATCGCCGAGGTGCCCCGAAAGACCCCGCGAAAGAGGACGAGAACGCCATGGCCGACACCCCGGCACCGAACGGCAACGGCGCGGCTCCCGCCGAAGACCAGTCGCCCGCCATCAACGCCCTGGCGCAATACGCCAAGGATCTCTCCTTCGAGAACCCGAACGCGCCGCGCTCGCTCCAGCCGCAGGAAAGCGGCCCGCAGATCAACATTCAGGTCAACGTCAATGCCAAGCAGTTGGCCGAGGCCGATTTCGAGGTCGAGCTGACCCTGGAAGGCGATGCCAAGATCAACAACGAAGTGCTGTTCGCCTTCGAGTTGAACTATGCGGGCATCTTCCGCATGCGCAACATCCCGCAGGATCAGCTGCATCCGGCCGTGATGATCGAGTGCCCGCGCTTGCTCTTCCCCTTCGCGCGCCAGATCATCGCCGAGGCCGTGCGCAACGGCGGCTTCCCGCCCCTGTATATCGACCCGATCGATTTCGTCGGCCTCTACCGCCAGAAGGCCTTCGAGGCCCAGAACCAGCAGGCCGGGCAGACCGGACCGCTGGCTTCCTGATTCGGCGAGACATCGTCGATCCCGGAAACGCCTCGGCCGCTCTGCGCGCCGGGGCGTTTTCCGTTTCGGGATGCAAGCTGCGTGTTGCACGTGAAAACAGCCGCGCTTGGACTCCGACGCCGATCGATGCGCACCGCATGCCGGAACCCCGCTCCGGTGGGAGGGTTGCCCGGCGAAGCACAGCGAGAAGCGGTGACGGAATGGGTCGGGACGACAAGCGTACGTTCACCGTGAGCGAACCCCGTGCCGTGCCGTGGCTCGGCATCGTCTTCGGTTACGGCCCGATGCTGCCCTTTACCATCGGCGCGGCACTGGCTTGGTGGCGGCGCGACGATCTCGGGGATGCGATCCTCTACCTCACCATCCTCTGGGGCTGCGCCATCCTGCTGTTCCTGTCGGGCGTGCGGCGCGGCGTCAGCTTCCGCACCGAGGGCGGCCCCACCTTCATCCAGATCGCCACCATGCTCGGACTGTTCGGCCTCGGCTTCGTCGCCCTGGTCTCCGCTTCCCTCGGCCTGACGGTGGTGGCCCTCGCCCTCCTGATTGCCGGCTTCACCACCGTGGCGATCCTCGATCCCATCGCCGCCCGCACCGGGGAGGCGCCGCTCTTCTTCGCACGCCTGCGCCCGACGCAGATCCCCATCGCCATCCTCAGCCTGTGCGCCCTGCTGGCCCTGAAGCTCTGACGACGACATCCCTTGCCACGCCCGACGCGCTTGCCGCTCGGGAGCGCGCGGGATAGAGCCCGGCTGACACCGACAGACCGAACGCAAAGCGAAGACACCATGGCCAAGGCCGATCCCAAGAAGGCCGATTCCACGAAGGCCGACACGCTGAAGGCGCGCCTGCCGCGCGGCTTCGTGGACCGCCGCGCCGACGAGATCGCCGCGCAGCACCGGATGCTGGAGACGATCCGCCAGAGCTTCGAGCTCTACGGGTTCGAGGCGCTGGAGACCCCCTTCGTCGAATACACCGAGTCCCTCGGCAAGTTCCTGCCCGATCTCGACCGCCCGAACGAGGGCGTGTTCTCGTTCCAGGACGACGACGAATCCTGGCTGTCCCTTCGCTACGATCTCACCGCGCCGCTCGCCCGCCACGTGGCCGAGCATTTCGACGCGATCCCCAAACCCTATCGCAGCTTCCGCGCCGGCTACGTCTTCCGCAACGAGAAGCCGGGCCCGGGCCGCTTCCGCCAGTTCATGCAATGCGATGCCGACATCGTCGGCGCGGGCTCCGTCGCGGCGGATGCCGAGATCTGCATGCTGATGGCCGACACGCTCGAAAAACTCGGCCTGTCGGGCCAGTACGTCATCAAGGTCAACAACCGGAAGGTGCTCGACGGCGTCATGGAGGCGATCGGCCTGTCGGGCGAGGACAAGGCCGGGCAGCGCCTCACCGTACTGCGCGCCATCGACAAGCTCGACCGCCTCGGCGTCGAGGGCGTGCGCCAACTCCTCGGCGAGGGCCGCAAGGACGAGAGCGGTGATTTCGCAAAGGGCGCGGGCCTCGCGTCCGACGCCATCGAGCGGATCCTCGCCTACGTCTCGTTCCAGGCCGCTCCCGACGCAGAGGGCGACCGGATGGCGTTCTGGGAGCAGTTCTTCGGCTCCTGGAGCGAGGTGGTCGGCTCGTCCGAGACCGGCCGCGAGGGCATCGCCGAACTGCACGCCATCATGCGGCTCTGTGCGGCGGCGGGCTATGGCCACGACCGCATCCGGGCCGACCCCTCGGTGGTGCGCGGCCTCGAATATTATACCGGCCCGGTCTACGAGGCCGAGCTGACCTTCCCGGTCACCAACGAAGATGGCCAGACCGTGCGCTTCGGGTCGGTGGCGGGCGGCGGCCGCTATGACGGCCTCGTCGGGCGCTTCCGCGCCGAGCCCGTGCCGGCCACCGGCTTCTCCATCGGCGTGTCGCGGCTGTTCTCGGCGCTGCAGCTCACCGGAAGCCCGCTTCTCGAAGGCACCGCGAAGCCCGGCCCGGTGGTGGTGCTGGTCCTCGACCGCGACAGCATCGCCGATTACCAGCGCCTCGTGGCGCGCCTGCGTGAGGCCGGCATCCGCGCCGAACTCTATCTCGGCGGCTCGGGCATGAAGGCGCAGATGAAATACGCCGACAGGCGCGGCAGCCCCTGCGCGATCATCCAGGGCTCCAACGAGCGCGAGGCGGGCGAAGTGCAGGTCAAGGATCTGATCGAGGGCGCCAAGGCGGCGGGTGCCATCGCCAGCAACGCCGAATGGAAGGCGGCGCGCCCGGCCCAGTTCTCGGTGAAGGAAGACGAGATGGTCGAGCGCGTCCGCGAGGTGCTGGCGCGGCATTTCTGAGGACGGCTTCGCCCGATCTTTGCGCTCGTTCCCGGCGACCTTCCGCTTCGCTGCAGGTGGCCGGGAAAGGGGCGGGGTTATCCGCCCCGTCGCTGCGATGGGACAGGGCGTGCCGAGCTCGCTATCCCTCTGTCTTTCCTGGCCGCTTGGACCAAAACGGGAAGCGAGCCGGAACCCACGGAAGAAGGGCCTTGCCATCGTCGGCACGACCGTTGCCAGAACCGGTCACGTCCGGCATTCAGGGCGGGTGACGGCCTCTAGGGCTTCGGGGAGAGCGGGAATGAGAAGCTGCGTTCGAATTCTGCCGGGTCTGGCGCTCGGTCTCATGGCCGGTCCTGCCCTCGCCCATACCGGGCAGGGCGATGCGTCGGGCCTCGCCCATGGGTTCCTGCATCCCCTGACCGGTCTCGACCACATGCTCGCCATGGTGGCGGTGGGCCTCGTCGCCGCGCAGGTCGGCGGCCGGGCGATGGTCCTCGTCCCGCTGTCGTTCATCGGCATGATGATGGTGGGCGGCGCTCTCGGCGCGGCCGGCGTGGCGCTCCCGCATGTGGAGACCGCCATCGCCCTGTCCGTGGCCGTGCTCGGTGCCGCCGTCGCCCTGCGGCTGACGATGCCGGTCGCGGCGGCCATGGCCCTCGTGGGTGTCTTTGCGGTGTTCCACGGCCATGCGCACGGCGCCGAGATGCCGGAGGCGGCCTCCGGTCTCGCCTATGGCGCCGGCTTCGTGGCCGCCACCGCCCTGCTTCACGCCGCGGGCCTCGGTCTCGGCCTCGGCATGGGGCGTCTCGGTGAGGGGAATGGGCGTCCGGCCCTGCGTGTCGCCGGCGCCGCTTTCGCCGCCGCCGGCCTCGGTCTCCTGGCCGGCGCTTTCTGAAGCCGGGGCCCTACAGCGTTCGCGCCAGGGCTCCGGCCTCGGCGCGGGCCTGCTCGCGGGATTGCCGGTCGAGATCGGCTCCCATCAGACCCTTCTCCACCGCGATCTGGTGGATATCGGTGATGCCGACCATGCGCAGCCAGGTCGCCATATAGGTCGATTGGTGATCGTAGATCTCGGCGGGGAAATCCTCGCCGATGGCGACGCCCCGCGCATTGACGACGACCGCCGTCGCCTCCAGCATTCCGTTCTGGCCGCGCTCGTCGAAGGTGAAGAGCAGATCCTTCTGGGAGACCAGATCGAACAGGTGCTTGAGCTTGTAGGGGATGGTGTAGTTCCACATCGGCACCGCGAACAGGATCAGGTCGGCGGCCTGGAACCTTGCCGCCAGGGCGCGGATGGCGACCCAGGCCTCCTCCTGCGCCGGGCTCAGGGTGTCACCCGCCAGCGCCGCGTATTTGCCGGCCAGCGCCTCCCCGTCGAAATCCGGAAGCGGTGTGTTCCAGACGTCGAGCACGTCCACCGTACCCTCCGGATGCGTCTCTCCCCAGGCGTCCAGGAAGGCGCGGGCGACTTCGATCGACGCCGAGCGCTCCTTGCGCGGTGACGCTTCGACGTAGAGCAGATGGGGCATGCGCAGGGCTCCAATGGCGGTGGGCAGAGGGATGTATCGCGCCTCCCGCTCCGGTCCAGCGTCGGGTTGCTTTCCCGGATGATCCGGGCGGCCATCGCATTCCGTGGACGGACGACCCATCTCAGCGGGACATCGTCATTCGCAGGACAGGCCGATGCACCTCACCGGACTTCACCACCTCACCGCCATCACCGCGCGCGCCGCCGACAACGCGGCCTTCTACACGCGGATTCTCGGGCTGAGGCTCGTGAAGAAGACGGTGAACCAGGACGACGTCTCGGCCTACCACCTGTTCTACGCCGACGGCATCGCCGCGTCCGGCACCGACGTGACGTTCTTCGACTGGCCGGCGCCCCCCGAGCGCCGCGGCACCGACAGTATCGTCCGGACGGCGTTCCGCGTCTCGGGAGAGGGCACGATCGCTTGGTGGCATGAGCATCTGGCCCGCGAGGGGGTGAGCCACGAGGAGCCTATCCTGCGCGACGGCCGCCTCACCTTGGATTTCGAGGATGCGGAGGGCCAGCGCCTGATGCTGGTGGATGACGGCGGCGCAGGCGACGCCCATCCATGGCCTGCCGGCCCGGTGCCGGTGGAGCGCCAGATCCGGGGCCTCGGACCGATCCGCCTCAGCCTCGCGCGGATCGGGGCGACGGAGGCCGTGCTCGCCGAGGTGCTCGGCATGAGTCACGCCCGGAGCTATGACATGCCGGAGGGCGAGGTTCGCGTCTGGCAGATGGGCGAGGGGGGCGCGGGGGCCGAGCTCCACCTCTTGGAAGAACCCGGCCTGCCGCCCGCGCGGCAGGGAGCGGGGGCGGTCCACCACGTCGCCTTCCGCATCCCCGATGCGGATTACGGCAGTTGGGCCGACCGGCTGAAGCAGCGCCGCATGCCTTCCAGCGGGCCGGTGGACCGCTATTACTTCCGCAGCCTCTATTTTCGCGAACCCAACGGCATCCTGTTCGAGATCGCAACCGACGGTCCCGGCTTCACCGCCGACGAGCCATTGGAGACTTTGGGCGAGCGCTTGTCCCTGCCGCCCTTCCTCGAAGGTCGTCGCGCCGAGATCGAAGCGGGTCTGAAGCCCCTGTGATCGCAAGGTCACCGGACCAGGCAGGTTTCACGAGATGACGAGCGCCGACCCGGATCGGCTGCGGCGGAGCGGCCGATGGAACGGGAGGCGGGCGCTCGGGCCGCCATCACCTGCCGCCATCACCTGCCTCGTCGGCGCGATGTCGCTCGAACGAAGCCGCGAACGGGCCATTCGACGCGCCCGCTGCATTCCAAAGGAAAGCATCGCCCCGATGGGCGATGATCCCCTCGTATGCATGCAGCCCCTGGCAGGTAGATCGGGCCGGCTCTGCCGGTGATCGTGCCCACCCCCAGACAACTGCACCATGCTAGCGATGCGATCTTACTCCCCTATAGCGGCTGATTCTGAAGATGGTGGAGCCGGGATTCGGACAGGAAGAGAATTGGACTAGAATATAGCTTAAGTCTTGCAGATTACACTATTGAATGTAGTTTTCACTCGAAATCGATTCCAATTAACGAATGTTTAGTTTGTATTCGTGATAATGGACAACGGAGGCGAAACCTCCCGTCGGCAAGAGCAGTAAATAGGCCCCCGACACCCTCCCGTCCTATCGAAATCCAGGCTGAACGATGTCGAAGTTATCGATCGCAAAGAAGTTGGGATTGTTCTCAGGTCTCGGAATTCTACTGGCGGTTGGATTGGTCGCCAACCAGTGGCTGGGCAACCAAAGGATCACTCAATCGATCGAAGCCGTCAGTCGGGAGCAGACGATCCTCGACGGCATCAAGAACGCGCAGCTCGCCTTGTCCCAGATCCAGGTCGCCGTCCGCGACGCGCGCCTCTCCGAAGCGGAGGAGACCTACAAGGAGGCCGTCGGCCGGATCCGGACGAGCTTCGATTCAGCCCATGAGGGACTCAAGGCACCGATCCGTATCGCCCTGAAGCCCGACGTCCTCAAGGACATCGATGCCGGGCTGGCGCAGTTCACGGAACTCGCCCTCAAGTCGGCGGCCACCATCACGTACGACCAGGGTCGCAAGAGGATCGACGAGGCGGCCCTGGCGGTGGCGGGGGAACAGCGGAATGGCGCCCGCAGGAAGGCGCTCCTCGCCATCGAACAATCGCTGTCCAATGCTCAGCGCTTCACGGACGAGGCGCGGCTGTCGTCGATGGGCGCCGTGGAAACCGCCAGCGTGCTGGGCCTCGTGATCGGAGCCGTGGCGATCCTCCTTCAGGGCGGGTCGGCCCTCTTCTCCATGCTGACGGTCGCCCGTCCGATCCGCGGAATGACGGACGCTATGAACCGGCTCGCCGCTGGCGATGTCGAAGTCTCGATCCCGGACCGGACACGCACGGACGAACTCGGTGCCATGGCGGGCGCGGTGCAGGTGTTCAAGGACGGCATGATCCGCAACCGCGCCCTCGAGATCGAAACCGAGCGCCTGCGCCTCGCCGCGGAGGCGGAACGCAAGGTCGGCATGCATACCCTGGCCGACGAGTTCGAGGCGGCGGTCGGTGGGATCGTGAGCATGGTGTCCGCGGCGGCCACCGAGATGCAGGCCACGGCCTCGCAGCTGACGGCCTCCGCCGAGGAGACGTCGGCGCAGTCCAGCGCGGTCCTGACGGCAGCGGAGGAAGCCTCGGCCAACGTCACCGCCGTGGCCGGTTCGGCCGAGGAGCTCGGTGCCTCTGTGGCGGAGATCGGCCGACAGGTCGCACGTTCGGCGGAGATGACGGCCGCCGCCGTCCGCGAGGCGGAGCAGACCGCACTTGCGGTCGCGGAGCTCCGTGAAGTCGCCGCCAGCATCGGCGACGTCGTGAACCTCATCTCCAACCTCGCCGGCCAGACAAACCTCCTCGCTCTCAATGCGACGATCGAGGCGGCGCGGGCCGGAGAGGCGGGCCGGGGCTTCGCGGTGGTCGCCTCGGAGGTGAAGGAACTCGCCAACCAGACCGCCAAGGCGACGACGGAAATCTCCGCGAAGATCGCGGCGATCCAATCCTCGACCCGCCAGGCGACCAGCGCCATCGACGGCATCTCCTCGACGATCCACGGGATCGACGAAACGGCCGCCGTCATCTCCGCATCGGTCTCGCAGCAGGGTGCCGCGACCCGGGAGATCGCGGGCTCGGTGGCGCAAGCCTCCATCGGCACCGGCGAGGTCAGCGCCAACATCACCGGCGTCGCCCGAGCGGCGCAGGAAACCGGCGCCAGCGCCGGCCAGGTGTTCTCCGCCTCGTCGGAACTGGCACGGCAGGCCGAACGCCTGAGCTTGGAGGTGCAGAAGTTCCTCCACACGGTCCGCGCCGCCTGAGCCGAAGCCCATCGCACCTGTCCCGTCCGGAGCCATGAGCGCCGCCCGCCTCGCGTTGAGGCGGGCGGCGTCACCCTGGCCGGCCCCCGACCGTTCCATCCCGGCGGACGCTCGCCGGAATGCGCGCCGAACCCCACATCCTGCGTTTCTTGCCGCATCGTCACGAGCCGGAATCGGCACGAGGTCGCATCCCCAGTGGCGGCGATGCCTCAAGTCAGAGCGATTCCAGACAGTTGGCGGTTTCGCTGCCTGCGCGCCTGCTATGCCTTGACGGGCGCGCCGCAGGTGCGAGAAGACCCGGCTGAAAGCCGAGATTCGCAAGCGAAGTTTGAGACGGACCCGTCAATGAGCAAGTTCAACGAGGAGCGTGTGTTGAGCGTCCACCATTGGACCGACACGCTGTTCTCCTTCCGCACGACCCGCGATCCCGCGTTCCGCTTCCGCAACGGCGAGTTCGTGATGATGGGCATCGAAGTCGAGGGCCGGCCCCTCCTTCGCGCCTACAGCGTGGTCTCGGCCAATTACGAGGAGGAACTCGAGTTCTTCTCGATCAAGGTCGAGAACGGCCCGCTCACCTCGCGGCTGCAGCACCTCAAGGTCGGCGATCCGATCATGGTCGGCAAGAAGCCTACCGGCACTCTGGTGCTCGACAACCTCCTGCCGGGCAAGAACCTCTACCTTCTCGGCACCGGCACGGGCCTGGCGCCGTTCATGTCGATCATCAAGGACCCGGAGACCTACGAGCGTTTCGAGAAGGTCGTCCTCGTCCATGGCTGCCGCCAGGTCTCCGAGCTCGCCTATGGCGAGACGATCACGCAGGACCTGCCGAATCACGAGTTCCTCGGCGAGGTCATCTCTGCCGGCCTGATCTATTACCCCACCGTCACCCGTGAGCCCTTCCGCAACCGAGGCCGGATCACCGACCTGATGACCTCCGGCAAGCTGTTCGAGGATATCGGTCTGCCGCCGATGTCCGTCGAGAACGACCGCTTCATGCTGTGCGGCTCGCCGGACATGATCCGCGACACCCGCCAGCTCCTCACCGATGGGGGCTACGAGGAGGGCAATCACGGCGAGGCCGGCCACTACGTCATCGAGAAGGCCTTCGTCGAGAAGTGAGCACGCGTGCCCGCGCCGTCTTCGTCGCCGGCGCCGGGACCGAGATCGGCAAGACCTACGTCACCGCTTCCCTGACGCGCGCCCTGCGCCGCCGGGGAAACGACGTTTCGACCCTGAAGCCGCTGGCGAGCGGTGTGCCGCCTTTCGGCGAACCGTCGTTTCGCGAGAGCGACACGGCGATCCTTCTGGAAGCCCAGGGATTGCCGGTGACGCCCGAGACGGTGGAGGCCTGCTCGCCCTGGCGCTTTCTCGCACCGCTCGGCCCCGATCTCGCCGCCGCGCGCGAAGGGCGGAGCCTGTACCTCTGCGACCTCGTCGGCTGGTGCGAGGACCGGATCCAGGATGCGGATCCGGAGACGATCCTCGTCTTCGAGGGCGTCGGCGGCCTGATGAGCCCGGTGACGGCGGCAGCGACCGGTCTCGACTGGCTCAGGGCCCTAGCCCTGCCGACGATCCTCGTCTCCGGCAGCTATCTCGGGGCGATCAGCCACGCGCTCACCGCGGCGGAGACCCTGCGCTGTCACGGGCAGACGCTGCTCGGTGTCGTGGTCTGCGAAAGCCTCGGCGCGCCGACGTCGCCAGAGACGGTCGCGGCCGCCATCGCCCGTCATGTGCCGGCTCCGGTCCACTGCATCGCCCGCGACGGCGAATGCCCGGAGGCCTTGGCGCGGCTGGTCTAGGCCTTACGACAGGACGCAGCGAGAGAAACCTCGATGACGAACCCGGCCATCGACGTCTCCTGAAAGTCCGTCATTTCCGCTGATCGTGACGATCGAACAAGGCGTTCATCGCCAAGACGTTGTACGGAGTTCGGTCTCACCTTTGCCGATCTCTGTTGCCGATATGGCAGGCGTCATATGTGCGAGGGGGGCATGGCTTCCTCACCTCTCCGTGACTCATGAAATGCCTCCCTGGACGGTGGAGCCGCCACCGCTAGGTTCGGTCAGGCGGTGACCCGAGCACATCCGGGCTGCCCGTGGAAGGAAACGCCCCTTTGGCCCAACACGTATCCGCCCATGGGGCTTCGGCGGAGCGCGCGGATCCTCCGCGCGCCGGCCTGCCTCTTCTCCTCGGGGCGCTCGGCATCGTCTATGGCGATATCGGCACCAGCCCGCTCTACGCCTTCAAGGAAGCCGTGCGGGCGGCCTCCGGCGGCGGCCCGCCCCAGGCCATCGCCGTGGTCGGTGCGGTGTCGCTGATCTTCTGGGCCCTGATCCTCATCGTCTCGCTGAAATACGCGGTGCTGATCCTGCGTGCCGACAACAGGGGCGAGGGCGGCATCGTCGCCATGCTGGCACTGCTCGGCGCCCGTCATGCCAGGCCCGGCACGCGTCAGGCCGCGCTCCTCGTGGTCGGCCTCGTCGGCGCGGCCCTGCTCTACGGCGACGGCGCGATCACCCCGGCGATCTCGGTCTTGAGCGCGGTGGAGGGGCTCAAGGTGGCGGCCCCCGGCCTCGACCATGCCGTCCTGCCCATCACGATCGCCATCCTGGTCGGGCTGTTTCTGGTGCAGAGCAAGGGGGTCGCCTTTATCGGCCGCATCTTCGGCCCGGTGATGGTGGCGTGGTTCGTCGTCCTGGCGCTCCTGGGCCTCGGTGGCATCTGGCACGCGCCTCAGATCCTGGGTGCCCTCAATCCCTGGCGCGCGGTGGATTTCCTGGTCCATGCCGGCTGGCACGTGAGCTTCGCCATGCTGGGCGCGGCCTTCCTCGCGGTCACCGGCGGCGAGGCTATGTATGCCGATCTCGGCCATTTCGGCGCCAGACCCATCCGCCTCGCTTGGTTCGGCCTCGTCCTGCCGGCCCTCGTCATCCACTATTTCGGCCAGGGCGGCCTGCTGCTGGTGGAGCCCGACGCGATCGAGAACCCGTTCTACCGCCTGAGCCCGGACTGGGCCTATTACCCGCTGATCGCTCTCGCGACGCTGGCCACCGTCATCGCCTCGCAGGCCATCGTGTCGGGCGTGTTCTCGCTCACCCAGCAATCGATCCAGCTCGGATTCCTGCCGCCCATGCGGGTGATCCACACGGCACGCGAGGAGCGCGGGCAGATCTACGTGCCGGTGATCAACTGGCTGATGGCGGCCGCGACTCTTACGGCCGTCCTCACCTTCGGCTCCTCCGACAAGCTGGCCGGCGCCTATGGCATCGCTGTGTCGTCGCTCATGGCGATCACTACCCTGCTCGCCGCCCTGGTGGCGTTGAAATGGGGCTACAACCCCGTCGCGGTCTTCGCGGTCAACGGCTTCTTCCTCGCCATCGATCTCGTCTTCCTCGGCGCCAACAGCGTGAAGCTGTTCGAGGGCGGCTGGTTTCCCCTGGTGCTGGCCGGCTTAGTCGCCTTCCTGATGCTCACCTGGCGCAAGGGCAACCTCCTGGTGGAGGAGGCCCGCGCGTCGTTGCGGCAGCCCGAGGCGGAGTTCATCGAGCAACTGCGCCGCGCGCCGCCGATCACCCTGCCGGGCAACGCCGCCTTCCTGTCCTCGGCGACGAGCGGCATTCCGCTCCACCTGTCGCGCTTCGTCGAGCGCAGCCGTGCCCTGCACAAGCGCATCCTGCTCGTCACCGCGCTCTACGAGGAGGCGCCGAGCGTGCCTCGGACCGAGCGCGCCGAGGTGACCGAGATCACCCCCGATATCTTCCGCCTCGTCCTGCATTACGGCTTCATGGAGGACGGCTCGATTCCCGACGGACTGCGATGCGCCGTCGAATGCGGGACCCTGCCGAAGGAGTTTCTCGACGACCTGACGATCTTCATCGGCCACGAGACCATCATCCCGAAGAGCGACGACCGGGGCATGGCGACATGGCGTGAGACCATCTTCGCCTTCCTCCTGCGCAACGCCGAGACCACCGGAGCGCAGTTCTGCATCCCCACTCGCCAGCTCGTGGAGGTCGGCACCGAGATCGAGATCTGACTATTCGGCGTCCGGGCTGCGCGGCATCCGCGCGGCCACGCATTCGCGCATCGCGTCCTCGATCCTGGCGGCCTTGGCGTTGCCGTAGGCGGCCACGTCATCGATGCATTTCAGGAAGTAGCCGGCGGTGAAGCTCTCACTGACGCCGTTGAACGACTTGCCGAGACGCGAGGCGATCTGCATGCGGTCCATGGCCGTGCCCTTGCTCCATTCCGTGAGCGGGTCGTTCATCGACAGGGCCTGTGCCGGGGCGGATGCCAGGAGCGTCGTCGCCACGAGGACGGCACGGGCAGCTCTCTCGTCGATCATCTCGTATCCTTACCCCGATCACGCCGGCTGATCCGCCGATCCTTCGCCTCCGGCTTGCCGGGGAATAGCGAAAGCTTCGCGATTATGCAATAATCTCAAGTCAATGACGCGTTTTGTAGTGTTTTTCATTATAAGTACTTATTATATAATCTATCGTCCGCCCCTGATATTCTCCTCCCGCGTGGGCTGTTGCTGGAGCGTCGCCGCCGATCCGGTCCGCCCCGCGCCGTCCTCAGGCACGTTGCGCTCGTCACCCTTGCATCCGGCCTCCCGGCACCGCACAGACGCAGACGGCGTCCTTCTCATCTATCCAGCCGGTCGCAGGACCATTTTCCATGACCGACGTCTCACCCGCCCTGGCCTTGCGTCTGCGTCAGCAGGCCCTGCTCTCGGATTTCGGCGTCGAGGCCCTGCGTGCCACCGAGCTGCTGCCCCTGCTGCATCGTGCCGTCGAGCTCTGCGCGGAAGGCATGAAGGCCCAGTTCTGCAAGGCGCTGGAATATTCCAGAGAGCAGGATTGCCTGCTGATCTGCGCCGGTGTGGGCTGGAAGGACGATGTCGTCGGCAAGGCCATCATAGGGGCCGATCTCGCGTCCCCGGCGGGCTTTGCCCTCAAGACCGGCCAGCCGGTGATCTCCAATCACCTTCAGGTGGAAACCCGGTTTCGCACGCCGCAGATCATGGCCGACCACGGCATCAAGCGGGCCATCAACGTGCTCATCGCCAACCGCGACGGGCATTACGGCGTGCTCGAAGTGGACGACACCCGCGAGGGCAAGTTCGAGGAGGCGGACATCGCCTTCATGCAGGGCTTCGCCAATCTCCTCGGCGGCGCCATCGAGCGTCAGCGCGGCGAGGCGCGGCTGAAGGCGGCGCTGGAACGGCAGGACCTCCTCTCCCGCGAGATGAGCCACCGGGTCAAGAACAGCCTCGCGGTGGTCGCCGGGTTCCTGGCCCTCCAGGCTCGCGGCTCTGACGACGAGAAGGTGAGGGAGGCCCTGGTCGATGCGCGCACCCGCGTCGAGGCCGTGGCTGCGGTCCACGATCAGCTCTGGCGCCAGCCGACCCTCGGTGCCATCGATATCTCGGGCTTCCTGGAAGCGCTCTGCGGCAAGCTTCAGGAGAGCGCCCGGCGCAACGTCATTCGCTGCGAGGCGGTCCGTCTCGACATTCCGGCCGATCTCGCGATTCCGCTCGGCCTCTTCGTCAACGAGCTCGTCACCAACGCGATCAAATACGCCTATCCCGACGGCGAGGGTGAAATCCGGGTCACCGCCCGTCCGCATGAGGAGGGGGGCCTCGTCATCGGCGTCGCCGACGATGGCGCAGGCCTGCCGGACGGGTTCGACCCGACCCAGGCCCGGAGTACGAGCCTCGGCATGCGCATCATCAACAATCTCGGCCGCCAGCTCGGCGGCCCGCTCACCGTGGCGCCCGACGTGAAGGGCGCGCATTTCTCGCTGAGGATGCTCCTGCCCTCATAGCGGAACGCGAACGACGCCCGTCCACTCGAAGCGCCGTTACGATCAATGGAAACGGGCCATGTGAGGCAAGGCCGTCCCCGGATCTCCTTTCCGAGGACGTCGTTCCCAGTGTGGGCGGGAATGCCCCCGCTGTCACGCCAGGCCGAGTTTCTGGGCGAGGCCGATGCGCTGGAGCTTGCCGGTGGCGCCCTTCGGGATCTCCTCGAGGAAGATGATCTTGGCCGGCACCTTAAAGGGTGCGAGGCGCTCCGAGGCGAAGCCGCGCAGCTCCTTCTCCGACAGGGCGTCGTGGCCCTCGCGCAGGACGATGGCCGCCACCACGTCCTCGCCGAGTTTGTCGTGCGGCATCGCGAAGGTGATGCACTGGGACACGGCCGGGTGATCCATCAGGATCTCGTCCACCTCGCGCGGGGAGATCTTCTCGCCGCCGCGGTTGATGATCTCCTTCAGGCGGCCGGTGATCGAAAGGTAGCCCTCCGGGGTCAGCGTGCCCTGGTCGCCGGTGCGGAACCAGCCCTGCTTGGTGAAGGCTTCGGCATTGGCCTTCTCGTTGTTCTCGTACCCGGTCATCACGTTGTCGCCGCGGATGACGATCTCACCGGTCTCGCCGGCGGGCAGGGGCTCGCCGTCATGGTCGACGATGGCGATCTCGGGGCCGGCGGCGAGGCCCACCGAGCCGGCATAATGTGGCCGGGGCGGCAGCGGGTTCGAGGCCATCTGGTGGGCGGCCTCGGTCATGCCGTAGGCTTCCAGCAGCGGCGCGCCGAACACCTCCTCGATCTCCTTCATCACCTGCGGCGGCATGGAGGAGGAAGAGGAGCGGATGAAGCGCAGCGGGTTGGCGGCGATGACCTCCTTGTTGCGGGCGGCGCGGCCCAGGATCGCCTGATGCATCGTCGGCACCGCCGTGTACCAGGTCGGGCGGACCTCACTCATCCAGCCGAAGAACTTCAGGGCGTTGAAGCCCGGCGTGCAGCAGACCTGCCCGCCCGCCGAGAGCGGCGCCAGGATGCCGGCGATCAGGCCGTGGATGTGGAACAGCGGCATGATGTTGAGGCCGCGATCCTCGGCCGTGAAGGCGAGGGTGGTGCGGATGTTGCGGGCCGAGGCGCAGACGTTCGACTGTTTCAGCGGGACGATCTTCGGACGCGACGTGGTGCCCGACGTGTGGAGAACGAGGC
The DNA here is from genome assembly GCF_000376345.1 of Methylobacterium sp. 88A. Taxonomy (NCBI): domain Bacteria; kingdom Pseudomonadati; phylum Pseudomonadota; class Alphaproteobacteria; order Hyphomicrobiales; family Methylobacteriaceae; genus Methylobacterium; species Methylobacterium sp. 88A. The sequence continues at coordinate 4,476,237 of NZ_AQVT01000001.1, read as the reverse complement.
CGATATCGTCGGGATGAGCCGGGCCGCCCTGGCTTGCCGGCGTGGCGTCGGATGCGGAAAAGGCGAGGGTGAAGCTGCCCGCGCCCTGCTCGGGCGTCGGGGTCAGGCGCACCACCGGCACGCCGAGCTTCTCGGCCACCGCCACCGCCGGGCTCTGCGAGCCCTCTGCCGCCACCAGCAGCTTGGCGTTGAGATCGGTCAGGTAGAATTCGAACTCGTCTGCCTTGTAGGCGGGGTTCAGCGGCGCCGAGGTGGTGCCTGCCGCGATGGCGATGAAGGCGGCGGCCATTTCCGGGCCGTTGTCGAGCACGATGGCGACCCGGTCGCCACGGCCGATGCCCTGCGCGTTGAGGGAAGCGATGGTGCTCTCCGTGAGCGCCCGCAGGGCCCCGAAGGTCAGGGGAACGCCGCCAGGGCTCGACAGGGCGGTGGCCTCGTCGGCGCCCGCCTGGATCAGGGCGTGCAGGGTGGTTGCGGTCTCGGCCATGGTAGCTGTGTCCTCATCGTCAGTTGCCTTCGGGGAGGAGAAGGCGGTCCGCCGCATGGGGAGCGGCACATGTTCATGCGGACCGGCGGTCGCGGGCGACCGCCGGGGAAACGGTGGTCAGGCCGTCGCGATGGACAGGCGCCCCTGCGCCCGTTCGAGGCTCTGGGACAGCAGCCGCATCAGGGCATAGACGGTGCCGATATGCGGGGTCGGGGTGTCGGTGAGGCGACCGAGTTCGATGATCGAGCCGACGAGGGCTTCGAGTTCGATCGGCCGCCCGGCCTCCACGTCCTGCAGCATCGAGGTCTTGTGCGCGCCGACCTTCTCGGCCCCGGCGATGCGCCGCTCGATCCCGAGCTTGAAGGTGATGCCGAGCTTGTTCGCGATGGTCTCCGCCTCGCGCATCATGTCAGTGGCGAGCGCCCGCGTCTCCGGGAACTGGCAGATATCCACCAGGGTGGCGTGCGAGAGCGCCGAGATCGGGTTGAAGCTGAGGTTGCCCCAGAGCTTGAGCCAGATCTCCGCGCGGATGTCGCTGGTGACGGGCGCGCGGAAGCCCGCCTTGATCAGGAGCTGCGCCAGGACCTGGACCCGCGGGCTCATGGAGCCGTCGAGTTCGCCGAGACCGAAACGGTGGCCCTCGATCACCTGGACCACGCCGGGTTCGGTGAGGACGGCCGCCGGATAGACCACCGAGCCGATCACATGCTTCGGGTCCAGATACTCCGCGATGAGCCGGCCCGGATCGGCGGTTTCCAGGTGCGTCCCGGCGAGTTCGCCGCCATGGCCACCCGAAAAATACCACCACGGAATGCCGTTCTGCATGGTCACGACGATGGTGTCGGGGCCGATGAGGTGGTGCAGGTCGTCCGCGATCGGCCCGACCTGATGCGCCTTCACGGTGAGGAGCACCACGTCGTGGACGCCGGCCTCCTCCATGGACTTGGTGGCCGTGAGGTTCTTCACGTGGATCTCGGAGCCGTTCTCCTCGATCAGGCGCATGCCGTTGGCGCGGATGGCATCGAGATTGGCCCCGCGTGCGATGAAGGTGACGTCCTCGCCGATATTCGCGAGGCGAACCCCCAGAAATCCGCCGATGGCGCCTGCGCCGACGATCGCGATGCTCATGCTGGTATCCTCATTGTCCGGATGTCGGGTCGGTCTGGTCTGTACGGCTCAGGAGAAGCGGTTCGACAGGATTCCGATCCCCTCGATCTCCACCTCGACGGTGGCGCCTTTCGGGATCGGGCCGGAACCGTTGGAGGTGCCGCAGGCGATGACGTCGCCGGGCTCCAGCGTCATGCCCCGCGAGATCATGGCGACGATCTCGTGCGGGCGGAAGATCATGTCCGAGAGGGGATAGGTCTGGCGCTCGCGCCCGTTCACCCGCACCTTCACCGAGAGCGCCTCGGGGTCGAGATCGGTGGCGATGGCCGGGCCGAAGGGACCGAACCCGTCCAGTCCCTTGGAGCGCGTCCATTGGGCGAAGCTCGGATCGGCCTTCAGGATCTCCAGCGCGGTCACGTCGTTCACGCATGTATAACCGAAGATGTGGCCGGCCGCCTCGTCCGGTGTGAGGTCGCGCGCGCTCCGGCCCGCGACCTTGCCGATGACGATGCCGAGCTCGCCCTCGAACAGGATACGACCGGCGCAATCCGGCACCGCGATCTCGGCGCCGCTCGGGCGATAGGTGTTGGCCGGCTTCAAGAGGAACAGCGGGGCGACGGGCGGGGTCAGCCCCTGCTTCTCGGCCATGGCGGAGAAGTTGTTCCACAGGGCGATGACCTTGCTCGGCCGGCAGGGCAGGTCGAGGACCACCTCGGCGAGGGGCAGGATCTCTCCCGTGGCCCGGGGCGCGTCGAACAGGTCGCCCTCGTGGACAGTGACCTGCTCTCCGTCGAGGCGGCCGAAACCGGCGCGTCCGTCGTGGGTGTATCCGATCCAGCGGGCCATGGTTCAGATGCTCCGGGCAACGATACGGGCACGCCAGGGCTTCAGCAGCACGATGGCGAGGAGGGATGCGAGGATGTTGGCGCCTGCGGCGACGAGGAAGACGCCGTCCCAGCTGTTTGTGGCCTGCTGGAGGTAGTTGGCGACCGGGACCAGGAGCGCGGCGGTGCCCTTGGCGGTGTAGAGCAGGCCGGCATTGGTGGCGGCGAACTTGGTGCCGAACGTGTCCGTGCAGGTGGAGGGGAAGAGGGAGTAGATCTCGCCCCAGGCGAAGAACACGAACCCTGAGAGCAGGACGAACCACAGGGGATCGTGGCCCCAGAGGTAGAGCATGTAGATGCCGAAGCCTTCCATGGCGAAGGCGATGAACATGGTGTTCTCGCGGCCGATCTTGTCGGAGACCCATCCGAAGAAGGGGCGGGTGAGGCCGTTGAGGACGCGGTCGATGGTGGCCGCGAAGGTGATGGCCACCATGGTGATGCCCATGATGGTGACGGGCACCTTGTCGACGCCGATGTCGGAGGCGATGGGCTTGAGGTTGGCGGTGATCATCAGGCCGCCGGCGCCGACGATGACGAACATGAAGTACATGAGCCAGAAGATCGGCTGGCGGGCGACTTCGCCGGGGGTGTAGTTGCGCCGGGTCTGGATGATGTTGGCGTTGGCGACGACCTCCGGGACCTGGCCTTTCTTGGGCGAGGTGAAGAAGAAGGCGAGCGCGCAGACGACGAGGCCCTGGCCGATGCCGAAGTTGAAGAAGGCGGCCTGGAAGCCGTGGTCGGCGATCATCCACTGGATCGGGGCGACGGTCAGGGCGGAGCCGGCGCCGAAGCCGGCGGCGATGATGCCGGCGGCGAGCCCGCGCTTGTCGGGGAACCACTTCAGGGCCGAGCCGACGCAGGTGCCGTAGACGGCGCCGGCGCCGATGCCGGCCACGACCTGGCCGAGATAGAACATGTTGAGCGAGGCGGCGTAGGAGTTGATGACCCAGCCGATGCCGCACAGCGCGCCGCCGAACAGCACGACCACGCGCGGGCCGTACTTGTCCACGAACCAGCCCTCGATCGGGACCAGCCAGGTCTCGAACAGCACGAACAGGGTGAAGGCCCACTGGATCGCCGCCCGGTCGAAGCCGAACTTCTTCTGGATGTCGGGGACGAAGAACGTCCAGCCGTATTGCAGGTTGGCGATCATCACCATGCAGATCACGCCGATCACCAGCTGACCCCAGCGCCCGAAGGGCGGTGCGGACGCCGTGCCCAGGGTCGGTTGGGCGGTCCCGCCCGAACGTGGGGTGGCGGCGCGAACGGTCATGACCGTCTTCCTCGGTGTCTCGTCTGTTGTTTGCCGAGTTCTAGCCGGGAATATTTTGAATTCAAGAAACTTTGCTGGCAATGGCGCCGCAAGCCGAAACAAAAAATTTGGATCACGCGTATAAAAAATTCAAACTCTTGCTGCCGAGGCCTTTAACTTCACACCAGTGCTGCGATGCGGAGTTCCTCACCCGGATCGGTCGGGAATCGTACAATTCCACGGCCTCGGATCGGAACATTTCAGCAATTGTTATCGTTCGGCTTTCGACTTCGCGGTGCCCGGCGCATGCCGCGTCCCGGCCTCCCCACGCGATCATGAGGACCATTTCGATGAGCAGCACCACCGACAAGATCAAGGGTCTCGCCAACGAAGCCGTCGGCAACATCAAGCAGGGCGTCGGCTCGGTCACGGGCAACGAGAAACTGCAGGCCGAAGGCAAGGCGCAGGAGCTCAAGGGCGAGGCCCAGAAGACCGTGGGTGATGCCAAGGACGGGATCAAGGGCGCGGCTCAGAGCGCAGCCGACGCCGTCAAGAAGATCTGACGATCCGGCCCGAAGGCCAGTCCGGAGAGGGAAGTATCCGTCCACTCACCGTTGGACCGACGTCCAGGCGACGTCCGGCCAAGACAAGATCGAAGACCGAACAACGATTCCGGAGCCTAGACCATGGTTCAGGGCCGAGGCCCGGATCGGTGCGACGGCAGGATGGATCGGGCTTACGCCCTTCCATCGGATCGCGAAAGGAGATGTGTCCATGAACAGAGATCATTTCGACGGTAGCGTCCGCAACCTTCAGGGTCGCGGCAAGACGGCTCTCGGCGCGGTGACCGGCCGCGCGCGTCAGCAGGTCGAAGGCGCGTACGATCAGGCCGCCGGCGCAGCGCAATACGCGTATGGCGAAGCGCGCGACACGGTGAACGACCTGCGTCGCGATGGCGAGCGCTTCATCGACGAGGCGAGTGCGCGTGCCCATGCCCTGGCCGACGAGGCAGAGCAGCGTCGCCAAGCGATCGCCGACCGTGGGTATGCGCTCGCTGACGAAGCTCAGCGCCGCGGCCGTCATTACCGGGGTGAAGCCGTGCGGCACGGCCGGGCCGTGGCGGCTCGGGCGGACGAGAACAAGGCCGTCACGCTCGCCCTCGTGGCGGCGGCGGCCTTCGGGCTTGGATGGCTGCTGCGCCCCTCGCGCTGAGTCCGAGATCCGGACACCCTTCTTGTAGAGCCCCATTCGGCCTAGAAGACCACCCTGGCGGCGCGGGGCCGCGAGGGACACGACGACCATGGCGGTGCGGAACTGGTTCGATCTCACGACCGGCGAGATCGCGTCCGCCATGGACCGCTCGATCGCGGTTCTCCCCGTGGCAGCGGTGGAGCAGCATGGACCGCACCTGCCGCTGTCCACCGACGTCACCATCGCCGAGGGCTATCTCGCCCGGCTGGCCGAACTCGATGCGGGCGATCTCGACATCCTGGTCCTGCCGGTCCAGAGTATCGGCAAATCGGACGAGCACGATGCGTTTCCCGGCACGCTGACCCTCACGGCCGAGACGGCCCTGCGGGCGTGGGGCGAGATCGGCCGCAGCCTCCATCGCGCCGGATGCGGCAAGCTCGTCATCGTCACCTCCCATGGTGGCAATAGCGGGCTCATCGATCTCGTGGCGAGCGACCTGCGCAGTCTCGGCATGCTCGCCGTCACCACGGCCTGGAGCCGGTTCGGCTACCCGCCGGGCCTCTTTCCCGACGACGAAATCAGACATGGCATCCATGCCGGCGCCGTCGAGACGGCGCTGATGCTGGCGCTGAAGCCCGATGCGGTGCGCCGTCCGGCCGTCGCCGATTTCGAGCCCCGCACGGTGGCGATGGAGCGAGACTTCACCCATCTGCGCGCCAGCCGCCCGGCGGCCTTCGCCTGGAAGTCGCAGGACCTTCACCCTTCGGGCGCCATCGGCAACGCGACGCTCGGCACGCGCGAGGCCGGCCTCGCGGCCCTCGACCACGGTGCGAGAGCCTTCCTCGAACTTCTGCGCGACGTGGACCGCTTCCGCCTCGATCCGTGAGGCGCCTTCGCGGCGCCTAATCCTCGTCCTCGGTCTCCGGGGTGCGGCCGGGCCAGGTGACGATCTGGTCGAGGAGTTCGTCGGTGGTGAACTCCTCTTCGTTGCCCGAGATCCGGCCGCGCACCGAGATGCCGGCTTCGTGGACGCTGGCCTGGCGGCCTGAGACGAGGGGATGCCATGGATAGAGATCCTGCCCGTCGCGCACGAGGCGATAGGCGCAGGTCGGCGGCAGCCAGGGGATGGTGCGGACCGCCTCCGGCGTCAGGCGGACGCAATCGGGCACCCGTCTCTGGCGGTTGACGTAATCGCGGCAGTTGCAGGCGAGCCCGTCGAGGAGGGTGCAGCCGACATCGGTGTGGTAGACCTCGCCGGTATCGTCATCCTCGAGCTTGAGCAGGCAGCACCGGCCGCAGCCGTCGCACAGGCTCTCCCACTCGGACGACGACATCTCGTCGAGGGTCTTCTCCCGCCAGAACGGCTTCGATGGCTCGGGCGCCATCGCGTCCGGGGCAAGGAGGGGGGATGTGCGGTCCCTCATCGGGAGCACCTTCGGGGTTCGGAACGGGAGGGCGGAGCGCGCAGGCTCCTTGACGCATGTGGGCCTGATCGGCAAGCCGCGCCACCTCCGCGCCCCATTCCCGGATCAAGGTTGACGAAGGGTTATTCTCGCCGACGTCGCGACGTTTTCGCTTTCCGACGCATTATGATGGGACGCCGGCCGTGCCGCCCCCGCGGAAGGGCGGACGATGTGCTTTGCCGGGCCTCGCGAAGACGCGCGGAGCTTGGTAGTGCTTGACCTGCGGCATCGGTGAGCGGTGCCGGCCGTGCGTTGAGGGACAGAGATCACGTCGTGCGCCTGCCCAAAGCCACCTCGCTCCTGACGCGCCTGAAACGCGCCGCCCTCGGCTTCGACGCCTGGGTGAATGCGAGCCTGTACGACAGCGGCCGCTCCACCGCCGAGATCTACGAGCGTTTCCAGCAGCGTATGCAGGTCTTCTCGGTGCGCGGCTGGAAGCGCGTCGCCCTCGACCTCACCAGCGAGGGGGTGACGCTCGGCACCGGCGGCGCCGTGCTGATGCTGGCCCTCGCGCAGCCCGCCTTCAACCTCACCAGCGAGAATTGGCTGAAGCAGCAGGATCTCGCCGTCACCTTCCTCGACCGCTACGGCGTCGAGGTGGGGCGGCGCGGGATCAAGCACGACGACTCGCTGAAACTCGACGACTTTCCCGACAGCATGATCAAGGCGCTGGTCTCCACCGAGGACCGGCGCTTCTACGAGCATTGGGGCATCGACCCGATCGGCACGGCGCGCGCGCTCGTGTCGAACTCGCGCGGCGGCGGCAACACGCAGGGCGGCTCCTCCATCACCCAGCAGCTCGCCAAGAACCTGTTCCTCACCAACGAACGCTCCCTGGAGCGCAAGATCAACGAGGCGTTCCTGGCGCTGTGGCTCGAGAGCCATCTCAGCAAGAACGAGATTCTCAAGCTCTATCTCGACCGTGCCTATATGGGCGGCGGCACCTTCGGGGCGGTCGCGGCGGCCGATTACTATTTCGGCAAGCCGCTGAAGGACGTGAGCCTCGCCGAAGCCGCGATGCTGGCCGGCCTGTTCAAGGCACCGACGAAATACGCGCCGCATGTGAACCTGCCGGCGGCCCGCGCCCGCGCCGTGGACGTGCTGCACAACATGGTGGAAGCCGGCTTCGTCACCGAAGGCCAGATCCAGACGGCATTGCGCAACCCGGCGACGCCGGTGACCCGCACCCGCGACATCACCGCCGATTACTACCTCGACTGGGCCTTCGGCGAGATCAAGGGCATGGCGGATTCCGGCAAGCTGCGCGGCGACCGCGTGCTGATCGTGAAGACCCCCCTCGATATCGGTATCCAGAAACGTGCCGACCAGGCGGTGGAGAACATCCTGCGCCAGTACGGCGACCAGTACGACGTGGATGAGGCCGCCATGGTCATCCTCGATCCTGACGGGGCGCTGCGCGCCATGGTCGGCGGGGCCGATTACGGCGAGAGCCAGTTCAACCGGGCCACCGATTCCCTGCGCCAGCCGGGCTCCTCGTTCAAACCCTACGTGTATGCGGCGGGCCTCGCCGCCGGCCTTTACCGACCCGACACCCGGGTGGTGGACCGGCCGATCTGCCTCGGGAACTGGTGCCCGCAGAATTATGGCCGCTCGTTCTCCGGCGCCACCAACCTCACCGTGGCGGTGGCGAAATCCATCAATACGATCCCGATCCAGATCTCCATCGCGTTGGGCAAGGCCATTGGCATCAAGGGCGACTTCCCCGCCGCCAAGGCCGGGCGCGCCAAGATCATCGACATGGCCCATCGCATGGGCATCACCACCCCGCTCACCGATTCCGTTTCGCTTCCCATCGGCTCGGCGGAGGTGAACGTCATCGATCAGGCGGCGGCCTATGCGGTGTTCGCCAATGGCGGCCGCAAAGCCAAGCCCTATGCGGCCATGGAGGTGAAGAACTCCTCGGGCGAAGTGATCTACCGCCATGCCGACGAGAAGCCCGAGCAGATCCTCTCGCCCCAGGTCGTGGCCGACATGAACTTCATGTTGAACAAGGTGGTGGAGGAGGGGACCGGCCGTCGCGCGCAGCTCGACGGCATCAAGGTCGCGGGCAAATCCGGGACGACCAACGCCTACAAGGACGCCTGGTTCGTGGCCTATACCGGCAATTACGTGGGCGCCGTCTGGTTCGGAAACGACGATTCCACCTCCACCAACAAGATGACCGGCGGTTCGCTTCCCGCCATGGCCTGGCACGACGTGATGGAGACGGCCCACCAGGGCATCGAGTTGAAGGCGATGCCGGGCCTCAAGGAGAACACCCGTCCGATGGCGCAGGCGGGGTCGTCCTCGCCGCCCAACGCGGCCGCCAGCGCGGCCGGCAAGCTCTCGCGGCGCTCGTTCGAGGTCATCGGCAGCATGAACGGCCTGTTCCGCACCGTGGAGGCGGGGACGCCCGCCGGCGCCCGCGCCGCCGCTGGGGAGACCACGGGCGCCGTCGCCGATGGCGCCCGCCCGGTCGGCCGCATCGGCATTCCGTAGCGACGGTGTCCACACGGCCCCAGGATGTCAGCCGCCGCATGAGCACCACAGATCACCCTGCCCGGTCCGGCGCGATGCCCGGCATCGCGGGCGTCGCCGGCCGGGGAAGCCGGGTCTTTCGCGCCGTCCTGAGTCGGACCTCGCGCGTCGGGCTCGTCTTCTACACCCTCGCCCTCGGCGCGGGCTTGGGGTTGGCGACGGCGGATTACGCCACGCGGGGCGGCTATCCGTTCGGCGGAGTTTCGGTGGGGAGCTGGATCGCGTGGCCGCGCACGGGCTCCCTCGGCGCTGACCCCTATGCCCGCGCGGTGAATGCCCGGCGCGGTGAGATTCCCCTGGCGGTGGGAGAGGGGCTGCTTCTCACCGCCTCCCAGGACGACGAGGGCCGCGCCCTCAATGCGACCTGCACCTACCGGATCGCCGGCGCGACGCCTCCCGCCAGGGCCTGGACCATCACCGTCGCCGGGCGCGGCAAGCGTGACCCCGAGCGGACGGTGCTGCGCGAGGGCTTCACCTCCACGGAGGTTCTGCGCGACGTGGACGGGCGCTTCTCCATCGTGCTCGCTTCGGACGTCCAGCCCGGCAACTGGCTGCCCATGCCGCGCGCCGCCGGGCCGGTGCGGCTCGCGCTCCGTCTCTACGACACGCCGGTGGCGGCCAGCGCCGGCACGGTGGAGCGGTCTGCGGTTCCCACGATCTCCCGCACGGAATGCGCGGAATGAACCCGACCGGGCGTTTCCTCCTCGCGACCCTCGCCGGGCTCGTCCTGGCAGGGCTGGTCCACATCGCCGTGGTGCTGGCGATCCCGAGCCTGTCGGAATCCGACGCCCTGACGAAGGCGCGCACCAGCGAGGCCCTGGACCACGCGATGCCGGTCTATACGCTCTCCACCGGCATCAACCCGGCCCCCACCGAGGCGTGGCTGCCGATCCCCGATCCCTCGGTCGCGGTGGGTATATGCGCCTACAACCTCGCCGATGGCCCGATGCGGGTCTCCGCCCGGACCGGCGCGCTGATGCTGTCCCTGGCCGTCCATGGGCGGCGGGGAGCCTTCTACGCCGTTACCGACCAAGCGGCGGTGCGCGGCGCCCTGGACCTCGTGATCCTCACCCGCGCCCAATACGACGAGGCCCTGGCCAACGAGGACGAGAACGACGTGAGCCGCGACGTGCGCATCGTCGCCACAGAACGGGAGGGTTTCGTGGTGGTGCGCGTGGTCGCGGCCCTTCCGAGCCAGCGGCAGGCGGCGAACGAGGCGGTCCAGGCCGTCTCCTGCACCATCGACAGTCCCACCGAGGACGCCGCGAAATCCGGCGGCTGACGGCCGACCGACGCCCTGTCCGGGCGGGCGGACCGTCTCAGTATTTCGCGACGATGGGTCGGGCGGCCTGGGGGGCGGGTGCCTCCACCAATCCGCAGCGCGCTTCGGCCGCCGCCGGGAGCAGCGGGTCGAGCATCACCCGGCGCCCGTCGAGACCGGCGAGACTGCGCTCGACCGATACGGCCTCGACCGAGGGGACCTCCACGAGGAGATGCTGCAGGGCGTAGCGGTAACGCTCCGCGCGAACCCCCGTCTCCAGCCGGACCCAGGCCACGAGGCAGCGGTTCTCGGCTACCCGCATGGCGGCCTGCCGGATGCTCTCGTCGTCGAGGCTCTTCACGAAGGGCAGGCTGCGCAGGCGCAGGGTATCGGCATTCGCCACCCGCGCCGCCGTGGCCACGAAGAGCGGGATCAGGCGCGCATCCGCCGTGATGTCGTCCGCCAGTCGGCGATAGCGCGAGACGGGCGAGCGAAAGGGTTCCGCGACCAGGGCGGCATGATAGCTGGTGACGTCGTCCTCGCGCCAGCTCGGCGGCAGCACGCGGGTGCGCGTGAGGTTGGCCAGGGCGTCGGTGAAGGTCTCGCTCTCGGCCGCCGGCATCAGGAAGCGCCAGGCCCGGTCGCGCAGGGTGCGCTCGTCGTCGGTGAGGGAAAAATCCGAGGCCGGCTCGTTGCGGTATTGCGCGGCCAAGGTGCCGGTGGTCGCCACGAGGCTGTTCCAGGCGCTCGGGGCCGGGCGGCCGAAATCGCCTTTCTGGGCGCAGCCGCCCATCAGCAGCATCGCGGCAGCGGATGCGGTCTTGATCAAGCGCCCAGTGGGGGGGACGGGGTGGGACGCCGGCATCGCACTTCCTCGGGTTGACGGTGCCTGCTCGGGCCTCACGGTGACCGGAGGCGTGGGGTGTCAGGAGTGCCGGCGCTGCCGGGGAGCGGACATCGCCGGTTCGGGCATGCGCTCGTAGCGGACGCCGGTGAACAGCAGGATCTCGCCGCGCGTGGCTCTGTCGTTCTCGTCATCCCGGCGGAACCGGCGACCGGAGCCCTGGCGGAACGCCACGACGCTGGCCGTATGCAGCGGCAGCGAACGGTCTCCCAGACCGCCCGACGGCTCACCGGGGTGTGTTTTGGCACTCTGGGACTTGCGGTCAGGCGTCATCGCTGGCGATCCCATCGATCCTCGATACGCACCACCCGAACCCGTCGGAAACGTCCCCTCGAACTCTCCCGGGGCGGATCCCGTCGAATTCTCAATCGATCGTGATGCAGAGCGGAGAGCATCACGAGGTGGTTAATGAAAAGTTTCCGCTCTCCATCGAATCGCGGGAGAGAGCCGGGCGGTGGCGGCAGGGACCGAATCTCCGTGGCAATATCGCCGCAGCCGCGACAACCGTCGGAACTGAAGCCACGGAATCTGCTCTGGCTTGCAACTTGCTTTGAATTTTACTGCCCATGGCGGGCGTTTCCTCCCTTGCACTCGGCCCCGCTCCGAAATGAGCGGGGCCTTTTTGTCGAGGGATCTCGAAAAACTGTGACCGGGGCGCCACGCCCATGGTTCCGCTCATATCCAGCCGGAACCGGGACGGTGTCCCGCGCGCTTGCTAAGCCATGGCTGCGCCCGATATGCCGCCACACTCCGATCCGAGCGAAGGACAACGCAGAATGCGCGTGGCGACCACACGATCCTCCAGCCCCTCGAAGGGCCGGTCCCTGGCCCTGAAGGCTGCACCCTTCGCCCTTCTGCTTCTGGCCGCCGGCCCGGCCCAGGCCCAGCGCGAAGACCAGGGCCTGCAACTCGGCTGCGCCAACGATTATTTCCGCCTCTGTGCCGGCGTCGATCCCAACAGCAACGAGGCCGAGAAGTGCATGGAGCGCAACCGTCCCCGCCTGTCGGCCGAATGCCGCAACGCCATCGGCGATTACGACCGTCGCAGCGGTGGCAAGTCCCGGTAAGGGCAGGCCCGGTCCCGACATCTCCCGGCAAGAAGCCTGTCGACGGAAGCCAGGCCATCGAATAGGCCTGCGACTCCGGTGGAAGACCGGGGGGGCGGCCCCCCCGACCTTCGACCATGCTCGATCGTGAATGAGGCTCGTGCGCCATGGCCCTGACCGTCGCGGTTCAGATGGACCCGATCCAGGCGATCAGGATCGCCGGTGACACCACCTTCGCTCTGCTCTTGGAAGCGCAGGCGCGGGGACACGATCTCCTGTTCTATACGCCGGACCGGCTCTCCATGCAGGGTCAGGTGGTGACGGCGCGGGTCGAGCCCCTCCGGGTCCAGGACGTGGAGGGCGCCCACGCGACCCTCGGGGCCATGCAGCGTGTCGATCTCGCCGATGTGGATGTGGTCCTGATGCGCCAGGACCCGCCCTTCGACATGGCCTACATCACCGCGACCCACATGCTGGAGCGGATCCATCCGCGGACCCTGGTGGTGAACAACCCGGCTGAGGTGCGCAACGCGCCCGAGAAGCTGTTCGTCCTCGACTTCCCGCAGCTGATGCCGCCGACTCTGATCACCCGCGACAAGGCGGAGATCGAGGCGTTCCGCGCCGAGCACGGCGCCATCGTCATGAAGCCCCTGCACGGGCATGGCGGCGCGGCGGTGTTCCGGGTGTTGCCGGAGGACGCCAATTTCGGCTCGATGTTCGACCTGTTTTCGGTGACGTTCCGCGAGCCATGGGTGGTCCAGCGTTTCCTGCCGAAGATCACCGAGGGCGACAAGCGCATCATCCTGGTGGACGGCGAGCCCCTGGGCGCCATCAACCGCGTGCCGGCCCTCAACGACATCCGCTCCAACATGGTGCGCGGTGGCGCCGCCTCCGCCTCCGATCTCACCGAGCGCGAGCGGGACATCTGCGCCACGATCGGGCCGGAGCTTCGCCGGCGCGGTCTCATCCTCGTCGGCATCGACGTGATCGACGGCAACCTCACCGAGATTAACGTCACCTCTCCCACCGGCATCCGCGCGATCAAGCGGCTCGGTGGACCGGATCTCGCGGTCTCGGTCTGGGATGCGATCGAAGGGCGGCTCTCCGTCTCGGTTTGACCGGATTAAGCCGCCTTTAAGAGCGGCAGCCTAACGATTGGGGACGGTTTCAAGCCCTCCGGCCCGGTCGATGCACCCCATCACGCAAAGCCATTCTTCCGGCCGGTTCTCCGGTACCGGCCGGTGAGTGGCCGCGCCCTGCCCATACGGCTCGCCCGGATGTTCCTGGTCGGCGGCATCGCGACCCTGCTCTATGCCTGCCTGAGCATAGTGGGGACGACGGTGGTCGGGCTTCCGCTTCCCCTGGCCTCGCCCCTTTCCTACGGCCTCGCCTCGCTCTGGTCCTATGCCGGTCATCGCTGGCTGACCTTCGGCGACAAACGGCCGGCGCCTCGCGCGGCGTTGCGGTTTTTCCTTCTGACGATGGCCGGCTACGGCGCGGCCGCAGCAATCCCCGCCATCGTCGGCGGGATCTTCGAGGGGCCTTCCTGGCTCTCGATCCTCGCCGTCTGTACCGGGATTCCGGCAGCGAATTACATGATTCTGAGCCGGCACATCTTTTCCGAGATGCCACAGGATCCTCGACAGCCGGTAGGGCATACGGGATGAGATCCGATCCGGCCTCCATCCCGGTCTCGACGCAGTCCCCCGGCGCGGTGTCACGACCGTTCGTGCCGGGGGCGTGGGGAGCCTCGTCGATCCTCGTCTTTCTGGTCGTGGTCCTCCTGCTTTCCACGCGCGCCGGTCAGTTGCTCAACGATCCCGACAGCCAGTGGCACATGGCCATCGGCCGCTGGATCATCGCACATCGCACCGTGCCCTGGACGGACCTGTTCTCCCACACCTTTGCCGGATCGCCCTGGATCGCGAAGGAATGGGCCTCGCAGTCGCTGTTTTATGGGGCCTATGCGGTCGCTGGCTGGTGGGGCGTCTGCATGCTCACCATCCTGGTCGTTGCCGGCTCGCTGGCCGGCCTGCACCTGTGGCTGCAACGCCGTGTTTCCGCCACCGCGGCGCTGTTGGCGATCACGGCCGTGTTCGTGGTCCTCGCGCCGCACCTGCTCGCACGCCCGCACATCCTCACGGTGCCGGTCCTCCTCGTCTGGATGACGGGCCTCGTGGCGGCACTGGAGCGGGGGAGGGCGCCGTCGTTCTGGCTCATCCCGGTGATGGTGGCCTGGGCCAATCTACACGGAAGCTACCCGATCGGCCTCGTCATCGCCGGTATCCTCGCAGGCGAGGGCGTGCTCTCCGGCTCCCGCTCCGAATGGATCGGCAGGGCTTTGCGATGGGCACGCTTCCTCGCCCTCGCCACGGTCGCATCCTGCCTGACGCCCTATGGCTACGTGCCGTTTCTCGTGAATCTCGGCCTGTTCAACAGTGGCGAATCCCTGCCCTTCATCGACGAATGGCAACCCCTCGGACTGAACGGCGTGGGCATCGTCGCCGTCGCGATGTTCATCGGCAGTATCGTGGTGCTGCTGACAGCCCCCCGAAAAACCCTGTTCCGGCTCGGCGTGGTCACGCTCCTCGGGGTGATGATGATCCGCCACGCGCGCTTCGCGGACCTGTTCGTCCTGGCAGCGCCGATCCTCGTGGCGGGGCCTGCCATGGCGCGATTCCCTGCGCTGCGTGGCGCTCCGACCATCGCCGCCTCACGGGGGCTCGGCCTCATTATCCTGGCCTGTACCGTCGCGGCGATCACGGTGGCGGCCCTGGTCTCGCCGCGTCCCAGCGAAGCGATGACGCCACAGGCCGCACTCGACGCGGCGCGCGCACGGCGCCTCACCGGCCCGGTCTACAACGACTACGATTTCGGCGGTTTCCTGATCCGCTCCGGCGTGCCGACCTTCATCGACGGGCGCAGCGATCAGCTCTTCCTCGGCGGCTTCATGAACGGCCTCGACCGGGCGCTCGCCGCATCGGAGCCCGACCGCTTCGCCGCCCTGCTGGCGCGTTATCGCGTCACCTGGGCCCTCGTGCGGAGGGAAGGGCGAAGCGCCGATCAGCTGCGCCGCCTGGAGGGCTGGCGCCTCCTCCATGAGGACGAGACCGCTGCGGTGTATCATCAGGCCGGCGACGCGCCCGCCGCGCGGTAACAGCCCGTATGTCCCCGGCCGAAGCGGATGCCGGCCGGGATCCGCCTCGGACGCAGCGGCCTCGTCGCTTCAGCCCTTCGAGGCGTGGACCGCCAGTTCCGGCTTGTGGTTCAGGGTCTGGAACACGACGCAATAGCGCTCGGTCAGCTTCAAGAGCTGGTCGAGCTTCTCCTGCGGCGCATCGGTGTCGAGGGCGAAGTTCAGGCGGATCGCGCGAAAGCCCACCGGCGCTTCCTTGTCGACGCCCAGCGTGCCGCGGAAGTCGAGGTCGCCTTCGGCGCTGACAGTTCCGGCGCGCAGCTCGATCTCGAGGGCGGTCGCCACCGCTTTCATCGTGACCCCGGCGCAGGCGACCAGCGCCTCGAGCAGCATGTCGCCCGAGCAGAGTTCGAGCCCCGACCCGCCGGTGGCCGGGTGAAGTCCGGCGACGGCGAGCGCCCGGCCGGTCTCGACCTTGCAAGCGATGGAGCTGTCGTCCAGCGTGCCCTTGGCTTTCAGCGTGATGACGGCGGATTCCGGCGCGCTGCGGTACTGGTCTTTCAGCGGGGCCTGGAGCGAGCGCAGGGTGGTGGCGTCCATCGGGTGTATCCTCGATCGTCTTGGTGCGATTGTGATCTTTTTCTTTGCTTGGGCATCTAACCTGGGATGGAGGCAGACGCCAGAGAAGCCCTCACCACCATTGCGCCGCCTCGGTGGGCGCCGCCGCCTGGGCCGGCTTCAGCGAGCGGTCCAGGGCGGCGAGGATGCGCCGGGTGGCGGCCTCGCTATGCGGCGAGGCCGGATCGCGCGGGCGGGCCAGCGCCAGGGGGATGGCATCGTCCAGGCGGCCGGGCTTGGGGCGCATCACCACCGCCCGGTCGGCCAGCGCCACCGCCTCTCCCACATCGTGGGTGACGATGAGGATCGTCGGCTTCGTCTCCTGCCAGAGGGCGAGGAGATGGCCGTGCAGGTCCTTTCGGGTGAAGGCGTCCAGCGCCGAGAACGGTTCGTCGAGGAGGAGCACGCTCGGGTTCGCCACGAAGGCACGGGCGATGGACACGCGCTGCTGCTGCCCGCCCGAGAGTTCCCTCGGCCAGCGGCGGGCATGTTCGCCGAGCCCGACCATCTCCAGGGCATGGGCGACGCGAGCCCTGCGCTCGGCCTTGGGGAGATGGCTCAGTCCGAAGCCCACATTGTCGGCGACATCGAGCCAGGGCAGCAGGCGGGGCTCTTGGAAGACGAGGCCGACTCCTGGATGCGGCGCTGCGATCGTCTCCCCGTCGAGGGCGATGCTGCCCTCGCTCGCCCGGTCGAGCCCGGCGACGAGCCGTAGCAAGGTGGTCTTGCCACAGCCCGATCCGCCGATGAGCGCCACGATCTCGCCCTGTGGCACGGCGAGGTCGATGCGCTCCAGCGCCCGCGTGCCGTCGGAATAGGTCTTGGACAGGCTATCGAGGGTGAGCATCGCGGGGCGCCAGCCTTCTTCGAACCGGTGAGGGGACCTACAACGTCTCCCGCGCCGTGTCCTGCCAGCGCGTGAGAGGCCGGGTCACGGCGACGAGAACGGTATCGGCGAGCTTGCCGAGGATGGCGAAGGCGATGATCGCGGCAAGGATCTGGTCGGCCTTGCTGAATTGCTGCCCGTCGATGAGGAGGTAGCCGAGCCCTTCGGAGGCTCCCATCAGCTCGGCGGCGACCACGAACAGGAAGCCGAGGCCGAGGCCTGTGCGGAGCGCAGTGAGGGTCGCCGGAAGCACGGCGGGGAGCAGGATGCGCCGTGCGAGCTGCAGGGTCGAGAGCCGGAAGATGCGGCCCACCTCGATCAGCTTGCGGTCGACGGAGGCGATGGCCCCCGCTACCCCGATATAGACCGGGAAGAACACCCCCACCGCGATCAGCGCCACCTTCGGCGTCTCGAGGATGCCGAGCCAGAGGATGAACAGCGGAACCCAGGCCAGGGACGGCACGGCGCGCAACGCCTGGAGCGTCGGATCGAGGATATGGCGGGCGATGGGAAGCGCGCCGGTGAGGGCACCCGCAGCGATGCCGGCCACCGCGCCGAAGGCGAAGCCGAGGGCGACGCGCACCAGCGTCGCCTGAACGTGCATCCAGAGGTCGCCGGATGCGGCGAGATCGTAGAGGGTCACCGCGATCCGGCTCGGCGGGGGCATCAGCCGCCCCTGGGCGAGGCCGGTATGGACGGCGGTTTCCCAGCCGATCACCAGGGCGAGGGGCAGGATTAGGCCGAGGGCGACGCGGCCGCCCTGGTCCCATACCGTCTCTCGCCGAGGCTTCGGCGCCGCCTTCGCGTCGTCCGCTTCGGGGCCGGCCACGGCTCAGCGGGCGGCAGGTGCGAATTGCGGATCGATCAGCCCGTCCACCGCCGCCTTCACGTCGGTACCTGCAGGGATCACCCCCGCCTGCTGCAGGGCGATGCCGGCGGCGGCGATCGATTCGGCCTGGGCCTTGCCGATGGCGGGCTGGGTCAGGTCGGTGCGCTCGATCTGCCGGGCGATCACCGGTTCGGGCAGCTTCGTCACGGCCACGAGCGCGCTCTTCAGGGCGTCGGGATTCTTGATCGCATAGGTCCGGGCGGTCTCGTAGGCGGCGATCACGGTGCGGACGAGGTCCGGGTTGGCCTTGGCGAAATCCTCGCGCACGTCGAGGACGCCCCAGGTGTTGGCGGCGGCGTCCCGGTGGAACAGCACGTCGTCGTTCTCGATCTCGGAGGCCGCCATCATCGGGTCGAGGCCGGCCCAGGCATCGACGTCGCCCCGGTCGAGGGCGGTGCGCCCGTCGGCATGCTGGAGCAGGACGAGCTTGGCGTCCTTCTCGGTCAGCCCGGCGCCCTGGAGCGCGCGGATGAGGAAGATGTGCGGGTCGGTGCCACGGGTCACCGCGATGCGCTTGCCCTTGAGGTCGGCGGGCTTGGTGATGCCGCTGTCCTTGCGGGTGACCAGCGCCGTCCATTCCGGCCGCGAGAAGACGTAGACCGCCTTGATCGGGTTGCCGTTGATCCGGGCGAGCAGGGCCGCGGCCCCGGCCGAGGACCCGAAATCGATGGCGCCGCCATTGAGGAATTCCAGTGCCTTGTTGGAGCCGAGGGACTGGGTCCAGCGCACCTTAATGCCCTTGTCCTTCAGGGCCTCTTCCAGGAAGCCCTTCTCCTTCAGGATCAGGCTCACCGGGTTGTAGGTCGCCCAATCGAGGCGGATCTCCTTGACCTCCGCCGCCTCACCGGGGCGCGGCATCAGCAGAAGCGACGCGGCGCCGCAGATGACACTCAGGATGGCGCGACGGGACAGAGTCATCGGTCAATCGTCTCCATGGTCCCGGCAGTGACGCGGGGCATCCGAGGTAGCCAGGACCGTTCGTTTCGTCAAACGAATTTTCCGGCAGAGAGAACGATATCCTACGGATTGCCTATCACATCTACGCAGCTGCCTAGCGTTGTCTCTGGTGTCCCTCCGGGAACATGATAACGGGTTTGCGCATGTTCGACGCCGCCGACGCCCTCAAGACGGTCCTCACCACTCTCGACCGCGACGTGCGCGAGGCGACGCAGCTGCGCGCGCTTCTCGTTCCGGAGCTTCGGCGCATCATCGAGCTCGGCCATGCCGATGCCGAAGCCCGGTTGATGGAGGAGCGCGACGGCACCGCCTGCGCCCAGCGGATCAGCAACCTCACCGATGCGGTGATCCGCACGATCCACGATGCGGTGGTGTGGCGGCTCTACCCCAACGACAATCCCTCCACCGGCGAACAGCTCGCCGTGGTGGCCACCGGCGGCTACGGTCGCGGGACGATGGCGCCGGGGTCGGACATCGATCTCCTCTTCCTGCTGCCCTACAAGCAGACCGCCTGGTCCGAGAGCGTCGTCGAGGCGATGCTCTACGTGCTGTGGGACCTCAAGCTGAAGGTCGGCCACGCCACGCGCTCGGTGGAGGAGTGCCTGCGCGAGGGGCGGGCCGACATGACGATCCGCACCTCGCTCCTCGAGGCGCGCTACCTCTTCGGCGCGAGGGCGCTGTACGAGGAGCTGGTGACCCGGTTCGACACCGAACTCGTCATGTGGACGGCGCCGGAATTCGTCGAGGCCAAGCTACGCGAGCGTGACACCCGCGTCACGAAGGCGGGCGCCTCGCGCTACCTCGTCGAGCCCAACGTCAAGGACGGGAAGGGCGGCCTGCGCGACCTCAACACCCTGTTCTGGATCGCGAAATACACCTACCGCGTCCGTGACCAGAGCGAACTCGTCCCCGCCGGCCTGTTCACGCCGGAGGAGTACCGGGTGTTCGAGCGCTGCGAGGAGCTGCTCTGGCGCGTCCGCTGCCACATGCACTTCGTCACCGGCCGGTCCGAGGAGCGCCTGTCCTTCGGCCTGCAGCCGAGGATCGCCGAGCGGTTCGGCTACGAGCCGCGCGGCGGCCTGTCCGGCGTCGAGCGCTTCATGAAGGCGTATTTCCTGATCGCCAAGGAAGTGGGCGATCTCACCGCCATCGTCTGCGCCGCCCTCGAGGCCCGCCACGCCAAGCGCACCCCGGTCCTCGACCGCTGGATCGGCCGCTTCCGCGATCGCTTCCGCGCCACCGCCATCGAAGCGGAGGATTTCATCGACGATCACGGCCGGATCAACCTGCGCACGGCGGATGCGTTCTCGCGCGATCCCGTGAACCTGATCCGCCTGTTCTGGCTCNCCGACCGCCACAACCTGCCGATCCATCCGGATGCGACGCGGGCCGCCACCCGTTCGCTCCGGCTCATCGGGCATTCCCTGCGCTCGGACACGGAAGCCAATGGGCTCTTCCTCGACGTGCTGACGTCGAAGAACTCACCGGAGACGATCCTGCGGCTGATGAACGAGGTCGGCGTGCTCGGCCGGTTCATCCCCGATTTCGGCCGCATCGTCGCGCTGATGCAGTTCAACATGTACCACCACTATACGGTGGACGAGCATCTGCTGCGGTCCGTCGGCGTCCTGGCGGCCATCGATTCCGGCACGGTCTCCGAGGACCACCCCATCGCCACGCGGCTCATCGACACGATCAGCCACCGGCGCGCCCTCTACGTCGCGGTGCTCCTGCACGACATCGCCAAGGGGCGCCCGGAAGACCATTCCATCGCCGGCGCGGCCATCGCCGAGAAGATCGGCCCGCGCTTCGGCCTCACCCAGACCGAGACCGAGATCGTGGCTTGGCTGGTGGAGCACCACCTGTTGATGTCGATGACGGCCCAGAGCCGCGACCTCTCCGACCCGAAGACGATCCAGAAGTTCGCCTGCGTGGTGCAGACCATGGAGCGGCTGAAACTCCTGATGATCCTCACCGTCGCGGACATCAAGGCGGTGGGACCGGGCGTGTGGACGGCCTGGAAGGGGACGCTGCTGCGGACCCTCTACGACGAGACCGAGGTGCTCCTGTCGGGCGGTCATTCCGAGATCGCCCGGACCGATCGGGTCCGCCTCATCCAGATGGGGCTGCGCGAGCAGCTGGCGGATTGGGATCCGGCCTTCTTCGACGCCTATTCCGCCCGGCACAACCAGGCTTACTGGCTGAAGGTCGACGCCGTCCGCCAGTTCAAGAATGCGGGGTTCGTGCGCGGTGTCATGGAAGACGGGCGCACCGTCGCCACCGTCTACGAGACCGATCCGACCCGGGGCGTGACCGAGATCACGATCTACTCGCCCGACCACCCGCGCCTTCTCGCCATCGTCACCGGGGCCTGCGCGGCGCTCGGCGGCAACATCGTCGACGCGCAGATCTTCACCACCACCGACGGCTTCGCCCTCGACTCGATCTTCATCTCCCGTGCCTTCGAGCGGGACGACGACGAATTGCGCCGCGCCAAGCGCATCACCACGGCGATCGAGCGGGCGCTGAGGGGCGAGATCCGCATCGCCGATCTCGTGGCGGACCGGCACCCGCCGAGCAATCGCTCCAACACCTTCCTGATCCCTCCGGACATGGCGATCGACAACGCCCTGTCGAGCCGGGAGACCGTGGTGGAGATCACCGGCCTCGACCGGCCGGGCCTGCTCTACGAGTTGACCACCGCCCTCGGGCGCCTGAGCCTCAACATCACGTCGGCCCATGTGGCGACCTTCGGCGAGCGGGCGGTGGACGTCTTCTACGTCACCGACCTCACCGGGACCCGCGTCACCCAGCCCGACCGGCAGGCCGCGATCCGCAACGCGGTGATGGAGATCTTCGCCAGCGACGTTGCCGCTTTGAGGGCGGAGGGGCTGGAAGCTCTGGTGGAGTCCCCGCCTCCGCGGGAAGCCTGAGCCCCCTGCAGACCTGAATCTCGCGGGGGGCTGAGGCGGAGAAGGGGGGTGGGACGGCGCTCGGCTTGATTTCATCTCGCGCGCGTCTGATATCAGCTGCGATCCCGGAGCATGGTGCCGAACCCCGTCGAGCGGGTTCTCGGCGCCGTGGCCCGGCCCCATTCCGATCGACCGCGTGCCGACGGTCTCCGGCGAACGAGACCGGCGACTGGCGCGGGGCGAGCAACCTTGCGATCGACGAAGAGCGATGATGGCGAACGACATGGAGCATGACGGGCAGCGCGCCGAGACGGCGCCGGAGACCGACGTGAAGCCCGAGGCGCGCGCGGAGGACAACGCCGTCGCCTTGGCGAGCCTGATCACCGAGCGCGATGAGCTGAAGGATCGCGTCCTGCGCACCTTGGCCGAAATGGAGAACCTGCGCCGGCGCACCGAGCGCGAGGTCGCCGATGCGCGGACCTATGCGGTCACGAATTTCGCGCGCGACATGCTGAACGCGGCCGACAACATCCGTCGTGCGCTGGAGAGCGTGCCGGCGGAGGCCGCCTCCACCGCCGAGGGTGCGCTCAAGGCGCTGATCGACGGGATCGAGCTCACCGAGCGCGATCTCGCCAAGACCCTGGAGCGGCACGGGGTGAAGCTCATCGAGCCCCAGGGCCAGCGCTTCGATCCCAACCGGCATCAGGCGATGTTCGAAGTCCCCAATGCCGAGGTTCCGAACGGGACGGTGGTGCAGGTGATGCAGTCCGGCTACGTCATCGGCGACCGGGTCCTGCGCCCGGCCCTCGTGGGTGTCGCCAAGGGCGGACCCAAGGCGGCGGCCAATCCTGCGGATGCCGCCTGAGGCATCCGCCCGAACGAATGGCCTCGTCCCGGATGATGCGTCCGCGACGAGGCGACGAGGCCGTTACTTCACCTCGACGCTGTCGATGACCTCCCGGAACTTCGACAGCATGGCGCTGCGCTGGTCGGCCCGCACCACGCCGAGCGCGCGGAGGTAACCGTCCGGCGCGAACCGGATGGTCTGCGAGACCACCACCGGCGTGTTCGAAGGGCCGTCGACCGCGCGGGCGACGATCTCGTGCCAGTCGACGCCGTTCTGGCGGTAGGTCTGCGAACGCTCGACCGCGAAATCCTTCATCGTCTGGTTCGAATAGAGCGCGGCGCGGGCGAAGGCATCGCGCTGTTCCGGCTGCGGCGGCTGCTGGACGGCCTGGGCCAGGACCAGGATGGGCTGTTCGAGATTCAGCATCTGGTCCTTCGGGCCTTGCGTCATCAGGACCGAATTGCCCGCGAGCACCCGGACGGGCCGGAACCCGGCCGACTCGCGGATGCGGAACGGCAGGGCCGCGACCTGCTCGTCCAGGGTCAGTTCCGGCCGGATCTTCACGCTGGTCAGCATGTTCCGCATGGTTTCCGGCGTCTCGGCATCCGGCACGGTCTGGGCGATGATGATGCCCGTGACCGTGGTGTCGCCGACGAGCAGGAGCCATTTCTTGATGGCCGGGGTGGCCGCGCCCTCAGGCGCTGGCTGCTCTCCGGTGAAGAGCACGGCGTCCACGTCGCCCGCCACCTTGATGGCCTCGCGCGTCGCGACGACGAACCCCTGCGTGCGCAGGTTCTCGTCCGTGAAGCTCTTCTCCAAGTCGACGAAGGCCGTCGGCGGCAGCTCGACGATGGAGAGCGTCGCGCCGCCTTCCAGCCGCTCGAAGCCGGAGAACCGCTTGGACAGCGCCATGTCCGATGCGGGCGAAAAGCCGAAGCGCGAACTCGATGGGAAGACCGTATCGGCGGCCTGAGCCACGGAGATGGCGCCCGACGAGAGCCCGGCGATCAGGGCCAGTGCCACGACCGGACGGACGAGATTGCGCAGACGCATCGGATGGATTCTCCGGGGCGGAGCCGATGATCGCGACTCCGGGTCAGGTGTTCGGACGCGAGACGTCTCCGGTCAAGGCGAAGCGCTCGCGCGGCCTTCGTGAGGAAGGCTCGCTCGACGATGGGTCGGCCCACACCTCTCCACTGTCAAGCGTCCCGGGAGGGCGGCGGCGAGCCCGTGGCGCCGCACCGCCCGGCCGAGCCCGTCCGCCTTGCCGCCTTCAAGGACACAGGCTTTCGACCGGCGGAGGGGGGCGCCGCGATATGCCGTCAGGCGTCGTGGTCGATGTCCCGCTCGAGGACGGCCTTGCTCTCCACCGTGGTGTCGGCCTTGAGCTGGTAGACGAGCGGGATGCCGGTGGCGATCTCGAGGCTGGCGATGGTCTTCGTGGTCATTCCGTCGAGCACCATCACGAGCGCGCGCAGCGAATTGCCGTGGGCGGCCACCAGGACGCGCTCGCCGGCCATCACGCGCGGCAGGATCGTCTGGATGTAATAGGGCAGCACACGCGCCGCAGTGTCCTTCAGGCTTTCCCCGCCGGGGGGCGGAATGTCGTAGGACCGGCGCCACTGGTGGACCTGGGCGTCGCCCCAGCGCTCACGGGCATCGTCCTTGTTGAGGCCCGACAGATCCCCGTAATCCCGCTCGTTGAGCGCCTCTGACCGCACCGTCTCGATCCCGCCCTGGCCCATCTCCTCCAGGATCAGCGCGCAGGTATGCTGCGCCCGCTGCAGATTGGAGGTGAAGGCGACGTCGAACGCATATCCCTGCTGCTTCAGCCAGCGGCCGGCGGTCCGGGCCTCGGTGATGCCGAGCTCGGTGAGTTGCGGATCGCGCCAGCCGGTGAAAAGCTTCTTGAGGTTCCATTCGCTCTGGCCGTGGCGAGCGAGGACGAGCAGGCGCTCCATCGGACGTCCATCCTATTTCTCGGTGAATGGTGCGACGCAACAGAATCTGCGCCTGCGGGGCTGGTGTACCGGCCGACCTGAACAGTCAATGACCGGGCGCTCGTATCAGAGCCCGAGGACGTCGGCCATGCCATAGAGGCCCGGAGGTTTGTCATAGGCCCACAACGCCGCCCGCACGGCGCCACGGGCGAAGATCGCGCGATCCTCGGCATGGTGGCTGATGGTGATGCGCTCGCCGGGGCCGGCGAAGGTCACGCTGTGGTCGCCCACCACCGTGCCGCCGCGCAGGGTGGCAAAGCCGATATCGCCGGGACGCCGCGCGCCGGTATGGCCGTCACGGGTGGAGACGCGGGTCTCGGCGAGGCTGACGCCGCGCCCCTCCGCCGCCGCCTCCCCGAGGAGGAGCGCCGTGCCGGAGGGCGCGTCCACCTTCATGCGGTGATGCATCTCGACGATTTCGATGTCGAAATTCTCGCCCAAAGCCGCGGCGACCTTGCGGACCAGCCCGGCGAGCATGCTCACGCCCAACGACATGTTGCCCGAACGCACGATGCGGGCATGGTGCGCCGCCGCAATGAGCTTGGCGATGTCCGCTTCGGCGAGGCCGGTGGTGCCGACGACGTGGACGATGCGGGCCTGGGCGGCGAGTTCGGCAAAGAACGTCGTGGCCGCCGGCGTGGTGAAGTCGAGGACGCCGTCGGTGGCGGCAAAGACCGTGAGCGGATCGTCGGTGACGGTGACACCGAGGGGCGGCAGGCCGGCCAGCGCACCCGCATCCTGGCCGAGGGCCGGCGAACCCTCGCGCGCGACGACGCCGCTCAGGGTGCATCCCTCGGCTTCCGCCACCGCCCGGATCAGCATCCGCCCCATGCGCCCCCCGGCGCCGACCACTGCGAGCCGCATCCTGTCGCCCTTCCTCGAAACGTCGCGCCTGCGGTACAGCCTCGGCCGGCCTATGCCAAGGCGAGGGGGATGAGGGGTGAAAGCTCAGTGTCTCGTGGCGAGGATCGGTCCGAGCACGTCGCCGACGCCGTTCACGGTGATCTGAGTTCCGATGCAAAGCAGCAAGAAGGCGAAGAGCCGGCCGAGGACCCGCGCTCCCACCGGGCCGATGGCCGTCACCACCCTGTCGGCCGAGCCGTAGGTGAATCTCACCAGGATCGCGATGGCGAGGGCCGCCAGCGACATGCCGAGATAGAAGCCGATGCGGTCGGGGCCGGGAGCGGGCCGGTTCGACCCCAGGGCGATCGCTACCGCGATGGTGCCGGGGCCGGTGGTGAAGGGCAGGGTCAGGGGGAAGAACGCCACGTCGGCGACGCTGTCGGTGGTGTCATGGGTCGCCTCGGCATGTTTCCGGGCCTCGCGGACCTCGGGTGCGCTGAGCAGCGTCCAGGCGGAGGCCGCGACCACGAGGCCGCCGGCGATCCGCAGCGCACCCAGGGACACCCCGAAGAAGTTCAGGATCGGCGCCCCCGCCCATAGAGCCGCGAGCATGATCAAGGCGGAGTAGAAGCCGATGCGCTTGGCGATCTCCACCCGCTCCTGATGCGAGTTCTGGGCGGTGATCTGTGAGAAGATCAGCGCCGAGCCCACCGGGTTGACGATCGAGAACAGGCTGGAGAAGGCGAAGACGAAGCTGTGGAGCGCCGCCTCCGGGTCGATGAGGCTGAACATGGAAGCGAATGCCTTGAAGCGGGTGTTCGGGTTCAACCCGGAGAAGGGGTGGGAACGAGGACCCTCGCCGGAGCGAAGCGGGCGGCCCGTTGCACCTGACGGACCGCCACCGGACGGTAGAGTTGCTTCGTGGCGTCGATGACGTGGAGGCCTGCGAAGGGGAGGGAGAGGCCGGTGCCGACCTTCTCCCAGGCGCCGGCCGTCCTCAGCCAGAGCCGGCTGTTCACCGGAGGCATGTAGAGGGCCTCGGCCCATCCTTCCGGCGAGAACTGGGTGGTCCGCATCAGCCGTCCGAGCTGGGAGCGGCTGTAGGGCTGGCCGTGGCCGAACGGCGTCGTATCGCGGCGGGCCCAGACTCCGCGCCGATTGGGCACGACGAGGATCATCCGCCCGCCGGGCGTCAGCACCCGCCAGACGTCCTGCAGCAATTCGGTGGGGCTCTCCACCGATTCGAGGGCGTGGACCAGGATCACCCTGTCCACCGCCGCTTCCGGCAGGGGCATCATGGTCGGGTCGGCGAGGGCCGAGCAGGATCGTCCGCCGCCGGGCCAGTTCACGACGCCCTGGGTCGCCGGCATGAAGGCGAGGGTGCGCTCGGCGATCACGTGGACCGGCCCGAGATAGGGCGTCGCATAGCCGAGGCCTAGAACCCTCAGGCCGGAGACCGAGCCGAGGAACCCATGGATCGCCCGCCCGACGATGCGATGGGTCACACCGCCCAGCGGACTGGCATAGAAGGCGCGCAGATCGGTCACGTCGAGGCGCATGGGGCGGCTTGCTCCGGCGCGGCCGGACGTTGTCGAGGTTGCAGGGTTCTTTGACGCAGGGTCGGAATCGGATCAATGGGGACGAGACCGCTCGCCCACAAGCCGGCATGACGCGTCAGGGCGGAACTCCGCCCTGACGCGTCGGGTTTCTGCCTCAGGACAGCAGCGCCACAGACAGGAACGCCTCGTGACCGTCTCCCGCCCCGAGATCCGCACCTTCCTCTGCCGCAGCGACAATATCGGCGTTCTGATCCGCGACCCCGCGACGGGCGCCTGCGCCGCCATCGACGTGCCCGAGGCGGCTCCCGTGCTGAAGGCCCTCGACGAGACGGGCTGGACGCTCACGGACATCCTCGTGACCCACCGGCATCTCGACCATGTGGAGGGGATCCCGGAGGTGAAGCGGCGCACGGGCGCGAGGGTGACCGCCCCGCGCAAGGCAGGCCCGCACGTGCCGGAGGTGGACGTCTCCGTCGCCGAGGGGGATCTCGTCCGGGTGGGTGACCTCGAGGCCGAGGTCTGGGAGACGCCGGGCCACTGCCTCGACCACGTCACCTACTGGTTCGCCGAGGCGGGGGTCGTCTGCGCCGGCGATACCCTGTTCACCCTGGGCTGCGGACGGGTGGTGGAGGGCACGCCCGAATCGCTGTGGCGGTCGCTGCAGCGGTTTCTTCCCCTGCCGGACGACACCCTGGTCTTCAGCGGCCACGATTACGTACTCGCCAACGCCCGTTTCGCCCTGGCCGCCGATCCCGACAACCAGCCGTTGAAGGATCGCATGGCTCAGGCGGAGGAGGCCAAGGCCGCGGGCCGTTTCTTGATCCCGACGACCATGAAACACGAGCGCGCGACCAATCCATTCCTCCGTTCCACGGAGCCCGATTTGGCTAAAGCAGTGAATCTTGCTCCTAATTCACCATCGGAGGTAGTGTTCACTGCATTAAGGGCCTGGAAGAACAGCTTCTGACCGGCTATGGCCCTCTGGCTGTCTCGGACTCAGCGAGACAAGCGGGGACGACGCCGACTCCGGATACGGCCCGCCCTCCTTATCAGCGCCGGCTGGAGTATCGATGGAGACGGCAGGTACGTCCTTTGTGGTCGGCTATGATTCGGCCGGCAGCGATGATGCTTCACCCATGATGGGTCTTCGTCCGCCCGACAGGTCCAAGGCTCGAATTGGCCGGACCAGCCCCGCACCGCTCTCGGTGGATGCGCGCCTCCTCGCGATTGCGACGGAACATCTGGCGCGCCTGGGGCACAAACGGGTGACGGTCGTGGCCGTGGCCGCCGAAGCGGGCATGACCCATGCCAACGTCTACCGATATTTTCCTTCCAAGGACGCCCTGCTCGATGCCGTCGCGGGGCGCTGGCTCCGGGATGTGGAGGCGGAACTCGCCCGCATCGCCGATGCGCCCGATCCGGCCGACGACAAGATCGAACGCCTGCTGATGGCCCTGGCGAGCGCCCAGCGCGAGGTGCTGGCGCGGGAGCCTCACCTGTTCGCGGTCCATCTCGACGCGACGGTGGCGGCACGGCCCATCGCCCGGCGTCATCGGGTGCGCCTGCGCAGCCTGGTCGAACGGGTGGTGGAGGAGGGGATCGCGGCGGGCGCCTTCGTCGCCAGGGACCGCGAACGGGCGATCGCCTACATCTTCGACGCGAGCTACCGGTTCACCCATCCGCTGGCGATGCAGCACGATTCCGACCTGCCCGTCGACCTGATTCAGGCACGCTTCGGCGCCGTGATCCAGGCCATCCAGAAAGTGCTACGGATGGGCGCACTTTAGGCAAAGTGACAATTATCTCAGCCTGTCACCGAAGCTTTGCCGTCGAACCGGCGGGAGCTTCGGCCGCCTAAATCCTTCGACCGACAGGATTTTGTCTCGGCCGTCTTCTTTCGGACCGACCCGCCTCTGGCCCGAACTCTGCTTGGCGCCGACCACGTCGGGTTGAAGCATGGGGACTTTTCCGCCACACCGTCGCGGCGAAATCAACGTGCGATCGCGACCTCGACAATGAGCCCGTCCGTTCGGACGGAGCATCGCGGATCGGCACCGATACTGGAGGTTCGTTTTCCATGGCACGCAGCAAGATCGCGCTTATCGGCGCCGGGCAGATCGGCGGAACCCTCGCGCATCTGGCGGGCCTGAAGGAACTCGGCGACGTCGTCCTGTTCGACATCGTCGACGGCGTTCCCCAGGGCAAATCCCTCGACATCGCGGAATCCGCTCCGGTCGACGGGTTCGATGCCACCTATACGGGCGCCAGCGATTATTCGGCCATTGCCGGGGCCGACGTGGTGATCGTCACGGCCGGCGTGCCGCGCAAGCCCGGCATGAGCCGCGACGACCTGATCGGCATCAACCTCAAAGTGATGGAAGCCGTCGGTACCGGCATCAAGGAGCACGCTCCGGACGCGTTCGTGATCTGCATCACCAATCCGCTCGACGCCATGGTCTGGGCCCTGCAGAAGTTCTCCGGCCTGCCCACCAACAAGGTCGTCGGCATGGCCGGCGTGCTCGATTCGGCGCGGTTCCGCCACTTCCTGGCCGACGAGTTCAAGGTCTCGGTGGAGGATGTCACCGCCTTCGTGCTTGGCGGCCACGGCGACGACATGGTGCCGCTGGTTCGCTACTCCACCGTGGCCGGCGTGCCGCTGCCGGACCTCGTCAAGCTCGGCTGGACGACCCAGGAGAAGCTCGACGCCATGGTCGAGCGGACCCGCAAGGGCGGCGGCGAGATCGTGAACCTGCTCAAGACCGGTTCGGCGTTCTACGCCCCGGCCGCCTCCGCCATCGCCATGGCCGAGAGCTACCTGCGCGACAAGCGTCGGGTGCTTCCCTGCGCCGCCTATCTCAGCGGCGAGTACGGCATCGACGGCATGTATGTCGGCGTCCCGATCGTGATCGGTGCCGGCGGTGTCGAGCGCGTCCTCGAGGTGGAATTCAACGCCGACGAGAAGGCCATGTTCGACAAGTCGGTGGGCGCCGTGAAGACCCTGATCGAAGCCTGCAAGACCGTGAACCCGGCGCTGGCCTGAAATCTCACAAGAAGCGTCGCGCGCCGGCGGGTTTCCCGTCGGCGTGAACGAGGCCGGTGTGTCGTGTCTTCCAATCCCGCGCGTTGCCGCGGGACGAGGCGAGGAAATGTCCTAATGAACATCCATGAATATCAGGCGAAGGCGGTGCTCAAGGAGTTCGGCCTGCCCGTCTCCCGCGGCGTGCCGATCTTCAAGCCGGAAGAGGCCGAGGCAGCCGCCAAGGAGCTGGGCGGTCCGGTCTGGGTGGTGAAGTCGCAGATCCATGCGGGTGGACGTGGCAAGGGCACCTTCAAGGGCGCGCCCGCCGGTGCCAAGGGTGGCGTGCGCGTCACCAAGTCCATCGACGAGGTCAAGCAATTCGCCGGCGAAATGCTGGGCCAGACGCTGGTCACGATCCAGACCGGCGAGGCCGGCAAGCAGGTCAACCGCCTCTACATCGAGGAAGGCGCGCAGATCGCCGCCGAGTTCTACCTGTCGATGCTCGTCGACCGCGAGACCGGACGGGTCGCCTTCGTCGTCTCCACGGAAGGCGGCATGGATATCGAGACCGTGGCGCACGACACGCCCGAGAAGATCATCACCTTCTCGGTCGATCCTGCCACCGGGATCATGCCGCATCACGGCCGGGCCGTCGCCAAGGCTCTCGGCCTCACCGGCGCGCAGGCCAAGGAAGCCGGCGACCTCACCACCAAGCTCTACGCGGCGTTCACCGCCAAGGACATGAGCATGCTGGAGATCAACCCGCTGGTGCTCACCGGCGACGGCCATCTCAAATGCCTGGACGCCAAGATCTCGTTCGATTCGAACGCGCTGTACCGTCATCCGGACATCGTGGCGCTCCGCGACGAGACCGAGGAGGACGCCAAGGAGATCGAGGCGTCGAAATACGACCTCGCCTATATCGCGCTGGATGGCACCATCGGCTGCATG
Source organism: Methylobacterium sp. 88A (assembly GCF_000376345.1). Taxonomy (NCBI): domain Bacteria; kingdom Pseudomonadati; phylum Pseudomonadota; class Alphaproteobacteria; order Hyphomicrobiales; family Methylobacteriaceae; genus Methylobacterium; species Methylobacterium sp. 88A. The sequence continues at coordinate 4,445,487 of NZ_AQVT01000001.1, read as the reverse complement.
GTCAATGGCGCGGGTCTGGCCATGGCGACGCTGGACATCATCAAGCTCTACGGTGAGGAGCCGGCGAACTTCCTCGATGTCGGCGGCGGCGCGAGCGAGGAGAAGGTGACGGCGGCGTTCAAGATCATCACCGCCGATCCGCAGGTGAAGGGCATCCTCGTCAACATCTTCGGCGGGATCATGAAGTGCGACGTGATCGCCAACGGCGTGATCGCCGCGGTGAAGACGGTGGGCCTCGAAGTACCCCTGGTGGTGCGTCTGGAGGGCACCAACGTCGAGAAGGGCAAGGAGATCATCCGGAATTCCGGCCTCAACGTGATCCCCGCCGACGACCTCGACGATGCCGCGCAGAAGATCGTCGCCGCCGTGAAGAAGGGCTGAGAGTACCCATGTCCATCCTGATCGACGCGAACACCAAGGTCATCTGCCAGGGCTTCACCGGCAAGAACGGGACCTTCCACTCCGAGCAGGCCATCGCCTACGGCACCAAGATGGTCGGCGGCACCTCACCGGGTAAGGGCGGCGCGAGCCATCTCGGCCTCCCGGTCTTTGACACCGTGGCCGAAGCCCGCGAGGCGACCGGCGCGACGGCATCGGTCGTCTATGTACCCCCGCCCGGTGCCGCCGATGCCATCTGCGAGGCGATCCAGGCGGAAATCCCGCTCATCGTCTGCATCACGGAGGGGATTCCGGTCCTCGACATGGTGCGGGTGAAGCGGTCGCTGGAGGGCTCGAAGTCGCGCCTCATCGGGCCGAACTGCCCCGGCGTCGTCACCGCCGGCGAGTGCAAGATCGGCATCATGCCCGCCAACATCTTCAAGCCGGGCTCGGTGGGCATCGTCTCGCGCTCCGGCACGCTGACCTACGAGGCCGTGTTCCAGACCACGAATGCCGGTCTCGGCCAGACCACGGCGGTCGGCATCGGCGGCGATCCAGTGAAGGGCACCGAGTTCATCTCGATGCTCGAACTGTTCCTGGCCGACGACAAGACCGAATCGATCGTCATGATCGGCGAGATCGGCGGCTCGGCCGAGGAAGAGGCGGCGCAGTTCATCGCCGACGAGGCCAAGCGCGGCCGTCGCAAGCCGATGGTCGGCTTCATCGCCGGGCGCACGGCCCCTCCGGGCCGCCGCATGGGCCATGCCGGTGCCATCATCTCCGGCGGCAAGGGCGGCGCCGAGGACAAAATCGCGGCGATGGAAGCCGCCGGCATCCGAGTTTCGCCCTCGCCGGCACGCCTCGGCAGCACCCTCGTGGACGTCCTCAAGGGTTGAGGCTGAGGGGAATCTGTCACTTGTGTTGCGGTGCAAAATCTTCCCGCAGCCTGTATCTAGGAAGCGACGCGGCCTGATCGCCGCGTCGACTCGGACATCCCCATCGAAGCGCCCGTCGGCGCCACGGGGGGGAGCAGGGGCGGGCCGCAGGGGCGGCTTCCCCGACAAAAGCGGTAGGATGATCGACGATGGCCCGCCAGGACGCGCTTCTCGAAACCTCGTTCCTCACCGGTGGCAATGCCGCCTATCTCGAGGAATTGCAGGCGGCCTATGCCCGTGATCCGCATTCGGTCGATCAGCAGTGGCAGGATTTCTTCAAATCCCTCGGTGACGAGAGCGGCCTTGCCGAGAAGAACGCCGCGGGTGCCTCCTGGCAGAAGCCGAACTGGCCGGTTCATGCCAATGGCGAGATGGTCTCGGCCCTCGACGGTAATTGGGCCACGGTCGAGAAGGCGGTGGGCGAGAAGATCCGCGCGAAGTCTGACACCGCGAAGCTCGATGGCGCCAAGGCCGCCAACGGCGCGGCCGTCGTCGCCGCCAGCGGTGTCTCGGTCGAGCAGGCGACCAAGGATTCCGTCCGCGCGATCATGTTGATCCGCGCCTACCGCATGCGCGGCCATCTCCACGCCAAGCTCGATCCCCTCGGCCTCGCCCCGCGCGGCGACCACGAGGAGTTGCATCCCCAGCATTACGGGTTCGAGGAGAAGGATTGGGATCGTCCGATCTTTCTCGATAACGTGCTCGGCCTGCAATATTCGACCATCCGCGAGATCGTCGAGATCCTGGAGCGCACCTACTGCCAGACTCTCGGCGTCGAATTCATGCACATCTCCAACCCGGAGGAGAAGGCGTGGATTCAGGAGCGCATCGAGGGCAAGGGCAAGGAGATCTCCTTTACGCCCGAGGGCCGGCGCGCGATCCTGAACAAGCTGGTGGAAGCGGAGGGCTTCGAGAAGTTCCTCGACCTCAAATACACCGGCACCAAGCGCTTCGGTCTCGACGGCTCGGAATCGATGATCCCGGCGCTGGAGCAGATCATCAAGCGCGGCGGCGCGCTGGGCGCCAAGGAGATCGTTCTCGGCATGGCCCATCGCGGCCGGCTCAACGTGCTCTCGAACGTCATGTCGAAGCCGTTCCGCGCGATCTTCAACGAGTTCAAGGGCGGCTCGGCCTCGCCCGCCGAGGTCGAGGGCTCGGGCGACGTGAAGTACCATCTCGGTGCCTCGTCGGACCGCACGTTCGACGACAACAACGTCCACCTCTCGCTGACCGCCAACCCGTCCCATCTCGAGATCGTCGATCCGGTGGTGCTGGGTAAGGTCCGTGCCAAGCAGGACCAGCGGGCGAAGCCGAACGTGCAGCGCACCAGCGTCGTGCCGCTTCTCATCCATGGCGACGCGGCCTTCGCCGGCCAGGGCGTGGTGGCGGAGTGCCTCGGCCTGTCGGGCCTGAAAGGACACCGCACCGGCGGCTCGATCCACTTCATCATCAACAATCAGATCGGCTTCACCACCGATCCGCGCTTCTCGCGTTCGTCGCCCTATCCGTCGGACGTCGCCAAGATGGTGGAGGCGCCGATCTTCCACTGCAACGGCGACGACCCGGAGGCCGTGACCTTCGCGGCCAAGATCGCCATCGAGTACCGCCAGAAGTTCGGCAAGCCCGTCGTCATCGACATGCTGTGCTACCGTCGCTTCGGCCATAACGAGGGCGACGAGCCGGCCTTCACCCAGCCGAAGATGTATCAGCGCATCCGCAAGCACCCGACGGCGCTGGAGACCTATGCCAAGAGGCTCATCGCCGAAGGCGTGCTGACGCAGGAGCAGTTCGACACGCGCAAGGCCGAATTCCGCGCCATGCTCGACGGGGAGCTGGAGGTCGCCGGCAACTACAAGGCCAACAAGGCCGATTGGCTCGACGGTCGCTGGTCCGGCTTCAAGGCGGTGCGCGAAGACGTGGACGATCCGCGCCGTGGCAAGACCGGCGTGCCCGCCGACACCCTGCGTGAGATCGCCCAGCGCATCACCACGCCGCCGCCGGGCTTCCATCTCCACCGCACCATCCAGCGCTTCTTCGACAACCGCGCCAAGGCGGTCGAGACGGGCAAGGGCATCGATTGGGCGACCGCCGAGGCTTTGGCCATCGGATCGCTTCTCATCGACGGTCACCGGGTCCGGCTGTCCGGCCAGGACGTGGAGCGCGGGACCTTCTCGCAGCGCCATGCCGTGGTGATCGATCAGGAGAACGAGCAGCGCTACACCTCGCTGAACTCGATCCGCGAGGGCCAAGCGAATCTCGAGGTCATCAACTCGATGCTCTCCGAGGAGGCCGTGCTCGGCTTCGAATACGGCTACTCCCTGGCCGAGCCCAACGCCCTGGTGCTGTGGGAGGCGCAGTTCGGCGACTTCGCCAACGGCGCGCAGGTGGTCATCGACCAGTTCATCTCATCCGGTGAGCGCAAGTGGCTGCGCATGTCCGGCCTGACGCTGCTGCTGCCGCACGGCTACGAGGGCCAGGGGCCGGAGCATTCCTCCGCGCGCCTCGAGCGCTTCCTGCAGATGTGCGCCGAGGACAACATGCAGGTCGCCAACTGCACCACGCCCTCGAACTACTTCCACATCCTGCGCCGACAGCTGAACCGCGAGTTCCGCAAGCCACTGGTGCTGATGACCCCGAAATCGCTCCTGCGCCACAAGCGTGCGGTGTCGAACCTCGACATGCTGGCCGAAGGGTCGACCTTCCACCGCGTGCTCTGGGACGATGCCGAGCACGAGGAGGACGGCGTCCGGCTGGTGAAGGACGACAAGGTCCGCCGCGTCGTGCTCTGCTCGGGCAAGGTGTATTACGACCTCTACGACGAGCGCGAGAAGCGCGGCGTCAACGACGTCTACCTGATGCGCGTGGAGCAACTCTATCCGTTCCCGCTCAAGGCGCTGGCCAACGAGATGGCGCGGTTCCGCAACGCCGAGGTGGTGTGGTGCCAGGAGGAGCCCAAGAACATGGGCGCCTGGTCCTTCGTCGATCCGTATCTCGAATGGGTGCTCGGCCAGGCCCAGTCCCAGGTGAAGCGGGCCCGCTATGTCGGTCGCCCGGCCTCGGCTTCGACGGCGGTCGGCCTTCTCTCGAAACATCAGGCCCAGCTCCAGGCCTTCCTCAACGAGGCGCTGGCGGCCTGACGCCTCCGGCACTCCCCTTCATCCGACACGACCAATCATTCGGGCGGACTACACACCATGGCAACCGACATCATCGTCCCCACGCTTGGCGAATCCGTGAGCGAGGCCACCATCGGCCGCTGGTTCAAGAAGCCGGGCGACGCGGTGGCGGCGGACGAGCCCCTGGTGGAGCTGGAGACCGACAAGGTCACCCTCGAAGTCAACGCTCCCGCCGCCGGCGAGCTCGGTGAGATCCTTGCGAAGGACGGCGAGACCGTGGAGCCCGGCGCCCTGCTGGGGTCCATCGTCGAGGCCGGTGCCGGCGGTGGCGCGAAGGCCGCCGCTCCGAAGAAGACCGAGACCAAGGCGGAGACCCGCACCGAGGAGCCGGCGAAGTCACAATCCGAAGGGGCAGCGAAGGCGCCGGCTGAAGAATCCTCTGCGGCTTACGGCAATCACGGCGACGCCGCCGCGCCGGCATCCGATCGCCCGGCGGGAGATAACGGCCCGGCTGTCGCCAAGATGGCGCGGGAATCCGGCATCGACCCATCGACGGTGAACGGTTCCGGCAAGGACGGCCGCGTCACCAAGGGCGACATGATCGAGGCGACGTCCAGGGCGCCGTCCGCTCCGCCTGAGGCCCCGGCCCGCCAGGCCAAGGCTCCCTCGCCGCCGCGCCCGGCCTCGAAGCCCGACGATGCCGCGCGCGAAGAACGCGTGAAGATGACGAAGCTGCGCCAGACCATCGCGCGCCGCCTGAAGGACGCCCAGGACACGGCGGCGATGCTGACGACGTTCAACGATGTCGACATGTCCGCCGTCATGGCCCTCCGCTCCCAGTACAAGGACATTTTCGAGAAGAAGCACGGCACCAAGCTCGGCTTCATGGGCTTCTTCACCAAGGCGGTGATCGGCGCCCTAAAGGACGTGCCCGCGGTCAATGCCGAGATCGACGGGACCGACCTCGTCTACAAGAACTACTACCACATCGGCATCGCGGTCGGGACTGATAAGGGCCTCGTCGTGCCGGTGGTGCGCAATGCCGACGACCTCTCCATCGCCGGCATCGAGAAGACGATCGCCGGGTTCGGCAAGAAGGCGCGGGACGGCAAGCTCTCCATCGAGGAGATGCAGGGCGGCACCTTCACCATCACCAATGGCGGCATCTACGGCTCGTTGATGTCGACCCCGATCCTCAACGCGCCGCAATCGGGCATCCTCGGCATGCACCGCATCGAGGAGCGTCCCGTCGTTCGCGCCGGCAAGATCGAGGCGCGGCCGATGATGTATCTCGCGCTCTCCTACGATCACCGCATCGTCGACGGGAAGGAGGCGGTGACCTTCCTCGTGCGCGTCAAGGAGGCGCTCGAGGATCCGGCACGTCTCGTGCTGGATCTCTGATCCGGCTTCCGGCGCAGACGCGATGAATCGGCGCCTCGTGCTCACCGCCGTCCCCGCGTTGGGGTTGGCGGCGCTGGCAGCGGTATGGTGGGGCCGGACGAGGGAGCTGCCGATTTACCCCGTCGACATACCGGCTGGCCCGAACCTCGCGGTCACGGCCCTCTCCGACACCATGCTGGCCGAGCGCGCCATCACACGGTTGCCGCTCGGCGAGGCGGAGTTTCCGACCGGCGCCATCGTCGCCACCGATCCGGCCGTGCAGCCCGAGCGGCCCGCCTTCGCCCGCCGCGTGCCGCCGGGGCGGTACCCGATCACGATCTACAAGGCGCAGGACCGGGTTGCCCTCGCCGAAATCCGCTTCGCACGAGGCACGCCGTCTCACTGGCAGATGGCCCTGCTTCCTGGGCAGGATGCCCGGACGTTGAAGGACGACGAGGTGTACGGCTTTCCTGTCGATGCCGGGCTCGGCGCCCTGATGGACGTTGCGGCGCGGAGCGCTTTTCTGCGCCGCGACGCCCGGGAGCAGAAGCGGCCCGGTTATGGGTCCTCCTACGACGACATCATTCACGCTCCCCTCGAAGCTGCTGGCGGCACCGAGGTGATGCTCAAACCGCTGGCCGACGACCCGGCGACGCTCGCCGTGTTCCAGAGCGGCTGGGGCGACGGCGTCTACGCCTCCTATTGGGGCCTCGACGAGGAGGACCGGCCGGTCCTCCTCGTCACCGACCTGTCCGTCATCGAGGACGGCAACGGGGCTCCGTCCAAACAACCTTCGCTCTCCGGTTCGCCGGAGAGCACCGCATCAGGAACCGACCGCCCATGAGCACCTACGATCTCGTCGTCATCGGCACCGGCCCCGGCGGCTATGTCTGCGCCATTCGCGCCGCCCAGCTCGGCCTCAAGACCGCCGTGGTGGAGAAACGGGCCACCCATGGCGGCACCTGCCTCAATGTCGGCTGCATCCCGTCGAAGGCCCTGCTCCACGCCTCCGAGGCGTTCGAGGAGGCCTCGAAGCATTTCGGCGATATGGGCGTGATCGTCAGCGCACCCGAGCTCGACCTCAAGAAGATGATGTCGTTCAAGCAGGACGGCGTCGACGGCAACACCAAGGGCGTCGAGTTCCTGCTGAAGAAGAACGGGATCGACGCCTATCACGGCCTCGGCCGGGTCGCCGGTGCCGGCCGCGTCGAGGTGTTGTCCGAGGATGGCGGCAACCAGATGCTGGAGACGAAGAACATCGTCATCGCCACGGGCTCCGACGTGACGAAGCTGCCCGGCGTGACCATCGACGAGACGATCGTCGTCTCCTCCACCGGCGCCCTCGAACTTCAGGCCGTGCCGAAGAAGCTCCTCATCATCGGCGCCGGCGTGATCGGCCTCGAACTCGGCTCTGTCTGGCGCCGTCTTGGCTCCGAAGTGACCGTGGTGGAATATCTCGACCGCATTCTGCCGGGCATGGACGGCGAGGTCGGCAAGCAGTTCCAGCGCATCCTCGGCAAGCAGGGCATCGTCTTCAAGCTGTCGTCGAAGGTCACCGGCGTCGAGGTGAAGGACGGCGCCGCCACCGTGTCGGTCGAGCCGGCCGCCGGCGGCGATGCCGAGAAGCTCGAGGCCGACGTGGTGCTCGTGGCCATCGGCCGCGTGCCCTACACCGAGAAGCTGGGTCTCGAAACGGTGGGCGTGCAGCTCGACAACAAGGGCCGCATCCAGACCGACAGCCACTACGCCACCAACGTCACCGGCATCTACGCCATCGGTGACGTGATCGCGGGGCCGATGCTCGCTCACAAGGCCGAGGACGAGGGTGTCGCCGTGGCGGAACTCCTCGCCGGGCAATCGGGCCACGTGAATTACGGGGTGATCCCGAACGTGGTCTACACCTATCCGGAGGTCGCCTCGGTGGGGAAGACCGAGGAGGAACTGAAGAAGGACGGCATTGCCTACAATGCGGGCAAGTTCCCCTTCACCGCGAACGGCCGCGCCAAGGTGAACCACACCACCGACGGCTTCGTGAAGATCCTGGCGGATGCCAAGACCGACCGGGTGCTCGGCGTCCACATCGTCGGCGCGGATGCAGGCAACCTCATCGCGGAACTGGCCGTCGCCATGGAGTTCGGTGCCAGTGCCGAGGACGTGGCCCGGACCTGCCATGCCCACCCGACGCTGACCGAGGCGGTCAAGGAAGCCGCCCTCGCCGTCGGCAAGCGGGCGATCCACATCTGAGAAGCAGGGGCACTTTTTCCACCCCGCGCACCTCATCCTGAGGTGCGGCGACAGCCGCCTCGAAGGAGACCTCCAGGGATCGCTGCGCGAACTGGAGCCCTCCTTCGTGGCATCCGCTTCGCTCCTGCACCTCAGGATGAGGTGGCTGATGGGATGCATGTCGTACTCAGTGGTTTGAAACCTGAGCGAGCCGGATGCCCTACGAACTCTATTATTGGCCGACGATGCAGGGCCGCGGCGAGTTCGTCCGCCTCGCCCTGGAGGATGCCGGCGTCGAGTATGTGGATGTCGCCCGGGGGCGGGAGGAGAACGGACAGGGCCTCGGCGCCATGGCGGCCTTGCTGGAAGATCCGTCGATCGCCCGGCCCGCCTACGCGCCGCCCTTCCTCCGGGATGGCGACGTCGTCATCGGCCAGACCGCAGCGATCCTGCTCTATCTCGGTCCCCGGCTCGGTCTCGCACCCGCCAGCGAAGCCGACCGCCTCTGGACCCACCAGATCCAGCTGACCGTTGCCGATGTGGTGGCGGAAGCTCACGACACCCACCATCCCATCGCGGTGAGCCTCACCTACGAGGACCAGCAGCCCGAAGCGCTTCGGCGGGCGAAGGATTTTCAGGCGAACCGGATTCCGGAGTATCTCGCCTGGTTCGACCATGTGCTCGGCCGTAACGACGGCCTCCATCTCGTCGGAGGGGCCACGACCTACGCCGACCTGTCCCTGTTCCAACTCGTGGACGGGTTGCTCTACGCCTTCCCACGCGCGACGGAACGGACCCTCACCGAGAACTGCCACGTCGCCGCCTTGCACGACGCCGTCCGGCAACGACCGAGGATCGCGGCCTATCTGGCGAGCCCGCGCCGCATTCCCTTCAACCAGCAGGGGATCTTCCGGCACTATCCAGAACTCGATCCGTAGCGCGCGCACCCGCACGGGGATGGGCTTGATCGAACGCATCCATCAGGCGTGCGGCGTCGACCTTGGTGTAGAGCTGCGTCGTCGAGAGCGAGGCGTGGCCGAGCAGTTCCTGGATCGCGCGCATTTCTCCCTGCCGGGCCAGGAGGTGGGTGGCGAAGGAGTGCCGCAAGGCATGGGGGGTGGCGCTGTCCGGCAGGCCGAGCGCGCCGCGCAGGGAGGCCACCGCATATTGGATGATCCGTGGGGACAGCTTGCCGCCTTTCACGCCCACGAAAAGCGGTCCTTCCGGATCGAGCGCATGGGGGCAGGCGGCGAGATAGGCCGCCACCGCCTCGGCCACCACGGGGAGGATCGGCACCATCCGCTCCTTGCCGCCCTTGCCCATCACCGTCACCGACTCCACTCCCGGTACGGGGGCATCGCGGCGGGTGAGCCCGAGGGCTTCGGAAATGCGCAAGCCGGACCCGTAAAGCAGGGAAAGGACGGCGGCGTCCCGCGCGAGAACCCAGGGCTCGCGCGTCTCCCCCGCGCGGATGTCGATATCGGTCAGTGCACGGGCGGCGACGATGGGGATCGGGCGCGGCAGGCGTCGCTCGACCTTGGGCGAGCGGATCGCGCCTAGGGCGGACACGCTGCCGTGGCCGTCCCGTTCGAGATGGCGCGCGAAGGAGCGCAGGCCCGCGAGTGCCCGCATCAGCGATCGACCGCTCACGCCCTCCGCTCTGCGCGCGGCCATGAACCCACGGATGTCGCGCGGCTTGAGGGCGACGAGCCCGGCGATGCGCACGGTACCGGTGCGGCTCTGCAGATGGCAGAGGAACTGCCTCAGGTCGCGGGCATAAGCCTCCACCGTGTTCGCGGCCATCCGGCGCTCGCGCAGCAGAGAGTCCTGCCACGCCATGGCGATGAACCGGACCGCATCGTCGCCGGGGAAGGCGACGGCGCAGGCTTCCGGAAATGGGGGAGGGACATGGAGCATCGCGCGGTGATCCGGAGGCGAAAAGCCCACTCAACGCCACCGAGGTTGACGGAGCGTTGCCGACGGAGCGAGTCCGTTGCGGCGATGGCCGGCCTTTTCGCGGAACGGCATGCAGGCTAGGCGCTTGACCAACGCATCCGAACCCTGTCGTTCCTCCCGATCCGAGCCCGCATGTCCGAGACACGCATCGTCTGCATCCGCCACGGCGAATCCACCTTCAACGCAGCCCATCGCCTCACCGGACGCGATCCCGGCCATATCGACGCCCGGCTGACGGACCGAGGCCTCACTCAGGTCGCGGCGGCCCGGGAGAGGCTGCGGGACATCCCCTTCGATCTGGTGGTGACGTCTCCGCTCACCCGCGCCATCCAGACCACCGCCGGCATCTTCGGCGATCATCCGGCCAAGCCCGAGATCCTGGTGGAAGTGCTCCATCGCGAATGCCAGGAGAGCAGCTGCGACGTGGGGCGCGCCGCCTCCGTGCTGAAGGCGGAATTCCCGCATCTCGATATCGATCACCTACCGGAGATCTGGTGGCATGCCGAGGGCGAGCCGATCGCGGAGGGCGTGCATGTGGAGCCGCGCCACCTGTTCGATCGTCGCGTGGCGACGTTCCGCGACTGGCTGACCGAGCGGCGCGAGCGCACCATCGCCGTCGTCGGCCATGGCACGTTCTTCTTCCACCTCACCGGCATCTGGCTCGACAACTGCCAGACCACCGAGCTCGACCTCGCATCTGGGTCGGTGGCGGGCTAACTCATCTGCCGGAGACGGCAGGCGTTCGCGTCGCGCCCGCCCGCGCCGCATCCAGCCGCTCCCGCGCCTGAACGAGATCGATGTCGGGCGCCTGTCGTCCGATGGCGAGGGCCTCGTGGAGGATGGTTGCGGCGCTGTCCCAGATGCCCTCGGCGAAGGGTGTTGCACCTTCCGCGACCTCGGCGGCGCAACGGGCATCGGTTGCCGATTTCACCGCGGCCGCCGCGCTGCGAGCGACGGAAGAGGCGAGGGCGCCCCGTCTCCAATCCCTCTGCCGCGAGGCGGCCTGCGCGATCGCACCTCCGCGCCACGCGGCGTCATGGGCCGCCGAGACACCGGCATCGAGATCTCGCGCTTCGTCGCAACGGGCGGCGAGATCCGCGAAACCCGCGCGGTCGAGGAGGGGAGGCAGGATGCGGCGGATGCTCTCGAGGGCGAGAAAGCGAACGCGCCGCTCCTCCACCTCCGGGGTATCGGCGGAGCCGGACAGGCGCAGGACGAAGGCCATCAATCGGGGGCGCTGGTCGTCCGGCATCGCATCGTTGAGGCCGAGGGCGTAGGCGGCGAGCGGTGCCGAGAAGCACGTCGGGCAATCCGACGAGGAACGGATCGCCCGGTAGGGCAAGCCTGCGGCGACGATTGCCGCCTCGTTGATGCAGGTGCCGCCATCGGGACCGGGGAAAGGGTGCGAGCCGGCCAGCAGACGCCAATGGAGGATGTGCTCGAAACCCGTTGCCATGCGTGCCGGCTCCCTCTGGTTTCACGGGAAAACCCCAGCGCGAACCGGCGGGGTACCCGGAACCTGCCACGGGATTGCGTGCCGTGACGAGGAAAATCTCAGTCGCCCACGCCCACGGCGAGCCCTGCCAGCATGGCGATGCCCAGCACGAGGAGGAAGGCCCCGGCCAGGAGTTCGAGCCCGCCCACCGCAACGGCGCCGGACGCGCCGCGCCCGCCCGCGAGACGCAGGGCCAGGGCCTTGGCGAAGACCGCCAAGCTCGCCAGCAACCCGGTGGTCAGGGCCGTGCCCAGAGCCATGGCGAAAGTCGCCGCGATGCCCGCCGCCAGGATGCCCTGCGATGCGGAAAAGACGAGGATGAGGATCGCGCCGGCGCAGGGGCGTGAGCCGGCCGCCAGCACCACGCCCGCCCTCTCGCGCCAGGAATCGAGGCGGCCGATGGCGCTGGCGTCGGTGAGGTGGACATGGCCGCAGCCGGGCGCGCAGGCGGCAGCGTCACCGCCGTGGACGAGTCCCGCCAGTCGTCCGGCCTTCCGCCACGTCACCGTGAGCCCGAGGAGGGCGACGAGGGCGAAGCTCACCGTCTCGATCACCGTGCCGGCCCGCGTCATCCCGGCGGCGGTGGCGTTGAGCAGGAGATTGCCGATGGCGACGATGCCGATGGCGACGAGGGCCTGAAGCAAGGCCGCGGCGGCGCTGAGCGAGAAGCCGCGCGCCAGCGCCCGTTCTCCGGCCACGATGTAACCGGCGATCACCGCCTTGCCATGGCCCGGCCCGGCGGCGTGGAACACGCCGTAGCTGAAGCCGATGAGGACCATCGGCCCCCAGCTTCCGCCTTGCTTGATCGCGGCGACGGTGGCCTGCAGGCTGCGTGAGAAGCTCGATTGCATGGCGAGCAGCCCGCCGCCGATCCCGGCGGCTGAGGGCGCGGCCTCGCGAAATCCGACCCCGAATGGGGAGCGGGGCGGCGGCGGAGCTACGCTGGAGCCGAGGAGCCACGACAGCGCCGTGAGGACGAGGGCGACGAGGGCGATGGCCGCGAGGGCCAGAGCGAACTTTAGGGGGAGCCTGCTGCGGGACGTCGCCGGCTCGGTGATGGCGGTGCCTACGGACATGCGACGATGATCCGGTTGGCGAACTGGACGCCGTAGCTGGAGGCGTTGGTGAGGGCTTCGAAGAAGGCCTCCGACATGCCCGGCTTGGCATCGGCGGTCTTCGGCGCCTCCTTCTTGGGGCGGGTCATCGTGGCCGCGCAGCCGGAGGGAGCCCCGACGAGGCGGGCGGTGTCGGCATCCTCCGAGAGGCTGAACGCAACGAAATAGGTCGGGTCGAAGACTTCCAAGGCAGCGACCCCGCGCCCCTGGGCCACCGGCGATTTCAGCGGGAGGAGAAAGCTGAGGGTCAGCTTGTCGCCCTCCATTCTCATGCGCGGCTCCACCGGGTCGCCGAAGGTCTGCTCCTTGCCGCCGACCTTGAGCTTGGTGAAGTAGGCGAATTCCGCGAGATTGGCGGTGTTGTCCGTGGCGAGACCCGCGAGTTCGTCGGGGGAGACCGTGCCATCCCCGTTGGCGTCGAGGCCCTGGATCGCCGAGGCCGAGTAGCTGGCATCGAAGGTCCAGGCGTGACGGATGCCCGTCACCTTGCCGCCCTCGCCGTAATCGATCTCCGCCTTCGACGTGACCCAGACATGCGGATGAGCCGATGCCGGAGCGGCAAGGCCGAGGCTGAGGACAAGCGCCGCCAGAGAGGAGGCGCCGAAGCAGCGGGCGGATTGGGGAGCGATCGGCGAAGCCATGCTGGACGCTCGCGAGTCAAGGTAAACAAAATCTCAACGCGCGGTGCGTCAGCGACCGGCGGCCTTGACGATCTCCTCCGATTTCACTGGGGCGAAAGCGAGGCGCGAGCTTCCGTCAAGCGGCCCGGACGCTGGCGAGAAACCCCGCAATGCTCTCGTCGAGGGCGAGGCTCGCCGCCGCCACGCGGCCGGCGACACTCCTCACCGATTCGGCGGCCCGTGCGCTGGACGCGGCGGCTTCTTCGACCGTGGCGATGCCGCCGGACACGGCGTCGGCGCTGGCCTCGGCATCGGCGACGCTGTCTGCGACGCGTGCGCCCGCGATCCGCTGGGCCTCGAGAGCGAGGGCCACGGCCGCATCCGCGCCCGCCATCTGATCCATCGTTCCGCCGATGGCCTCCACCGCCCGGAGGGTGTCCTGCGCGGCGCCCCGCATCGCTTCGATCTGTCCCTTGATCGCCTCGGTGGCGCCCGCCGTCTGGGCGGCGAGCGCCTTCACCTCGCCGGCGACCACCGCGAAGCCGCGTCCGGCTTCGCCCGCGCGCGCCGCCTCGATCGTGGCATTGAGGGCCAGGAGATTCGTCTGCGCGGCGACGGTGGCGATGGTCTCGACTACGGTGCCGATCTCGCGCCCCGCCTCGGTGAGCAACGCGGCGGCGCGGCGCGTGGCCGTGACCTCGCGGTGCGCCAGTTCGCCCAAGCCATCGCGGATGCGCGACTGCCGGTCGATGGCCTCGCTACCTCCCGCGACATCCGCGCTGGCGGCCGCAGCCCTGCGCACCTGTTGTCCCGCGCCGGCCGCACCTTCCGAAACGATGGTGGCCTGATCCCGCGTGAGCCGCACGGCGTCCGACACCGCCTCCGCCGCGCCCGCCATGGCAGTGGCGGCGCTCGACAGATCCTGCGCCACCTTCTGAGCCTCCTGCTCGAAGGCCTGGGCGGCTGCCTCCAGGCGCGCGGCCCGCTCGGCTTCCAGAGCGGAATGGGCGAGCGCGCGCGCATCGCCTTCGACCTTGTCGACGATGACGGTCCGCAGCACCGCAATGGAGCGGGCCATGGTACCGATCTCGTCTCGGCGTTCCATCAACGGAATGGCCCCGGTGAGATCCATGGCGGCAAGGGCATCGATCGCCGATCCGAGGCGGGCCAGCGGTTGGCGGATCTCCTTGAGGACGAGCCAGTGAGCGAAACCGAAGGTGAAGAGGATCACCGCCCCGGAGGCCACGAGGCTTATGCTACGGGTCTGCTCGATCTCCGCCGCGGCCTCCGAGCGTTCGTCGGCGAGACGCACCAGGGTGTCCTTGCCGATCCGCGTGATCGCGGACACCATTCTGGCGCGGCTCGCCACCGTGGCCTCGTCGGTGCCCTGGATCAGCGCCGCCTTCGGGGAGATGGTGAGGCCGAGCTCCGCCGTATCGGTTTGATAGGCCAGGAACTCCTTCAGCATCAGATCGAGCTTGAGGCGTTCCGTATCGGAGACATGCCCCGTGATCCGGCCCAGGAACACGTCCTTCTGCTGGCCGACCTCGGCGAGGGCGGTCTTCAGGCCGCCGAACTTCCCCTTGGCGTCATCGGTATCGTCCGCCGTGTAGACCGTCGTTGCCGCGACCACGGTGCGTTCGATCGCGAGGGCGAGGCCCTGGGCCGACAGGGTGCGTTCCCATACCGAATCCATCTCGGCCGTCCGCGCCTGCTGATGCAGGACCATCCGATCGTTGAACAGGGACAGGGCGCAGGCACCGAGCGCCAGAACGCCCATCACGGCCGCGAGTTTGTTGCCGAGGGAGAGGCGCATGGACTCGTTCCGTCATCGAGGGCTTTCCGAAGCTGATGACGTCCCGAACCTTGCCGGGAGTTTAAATCGAGGCGGCTAACGAGCTGTAATACCTCATAAAAACGCTTGAGGCCGCCCGTTTCGGGGCGGCCTCCGGTGTTGGTGACTGATGAGGAGTCGCTGAAAAGCGTAGCTCAGTAGGCCGTGGAATCGGCGGAGGCGACGTCGACCCGGTCGCCGCTGCGCGAGAAGGCGATGGTGGTCTCGCGTCCGTCGGAACCGAGGGTTCCGGGCACCGAGAGATGCACCGTCTGCTCGGGGTTGAGGGTGGTCACGAGCCGGATCACCTGCGGCTGGTCGTTGCCGGAATTGACGCTGGCCAGGGTGGCGACGACGCGGTAGCGGCCCTTCTCGACCGTATAATAGGCTGAGCCCCGATAGGCACCGAGGTCGACGCTCTGTGCGCTTGCCGGCGAAAGTTCGGTCGCCAGGGAGGCCGTGGCGGAGGCGAGGGTGAGCGCTACGGCAATGAGGGTTTTGGACGAGATGCGCATGATGAGGGAACCTGTGCGGTTACTGTCCGCCGGGAGTGCCCGTTCGGAGAGCCGGTTGCACCGGGAGACCGACATATGCGGATTTTATGCTGCGCTGCGAAGAGGATAATGTTGCAATGCGTCAATGCATGGATTGCATGACTCGTCAAAAAATATCTTGATACATGTCAATAATACATAGCTCGACAGCATGACAGATAGAAACTGCCGCTCCCAGGACGGGAAATGGACGTTCGATCAAAAGGCGGTTCGATTGGGGATTGGCCTAGGAAGATAACATGCTGCGATGCAGCGCGAGCGTTACGTCACTCGCGCCGGGTCAGCGCGGCGATCTCGGCTTCTTCCGCCGGGCTCAGCTTGGTCTCGTGATCCGCGCGCCGGCGCGACAGACGCCAGAGCCCAAAGACACCAAGGCCGAGGGCCATGAGGGGCGTCAGCCAGAGCAGCAGCGTGTGCAGGGCGAGGACCGGGCGCAGCAGGACGTATTCCCCGTAGCGGCCGACCACGTAATCCTGCACCTGCCGGTCGTCGTCCCCCGCCTTCAAGCGCTCTCGCACGATGAGCCGGAGATCGCGCGCCAGGGGCGCATCGGAATCGTCGATGGACTGGTTCTGGCAAACGAGGCAGCGCAGGCCGGAGGAGATGTCGCGCGCCCGCGCTTCGAGCTTGGCGTCCGGCAGGACCTCGTCCGGCTGGACGGCCAGGGTCGTGCCCGTCGAGCCGGCGAGAAGCGCCAGCGCGACGAGCAGGCGGGGAAGACGGGCCGCGCTCATTCGGCGGGGGCCATGGTGCCGGGCATGGTCTTGGCCTTTTCCTTCGCCCGTGCGGGCGCGCCCACCCGCATCCTACGGTCGGTGAGGGACACCGCCCCGCCCAGCGCCATGACGACGGAACCGAGCCAGATCAACAGCACCAGGGGCTTGTAGTAGAGCCGCAGGCCGATGGCCCCGCCGGGGACCATCTCGCCGAGGCTGGCATAGACCTGGCTGACGCCGACGGTGAGTAGGCCGGATTCCGTCACGTTCATCTTGCGGCTCGGATAGAACCGCTTGCCCGTCTCCACGGTGCCGATGAAGTCACCGGCCGTGTTGCGGATGGTCAGGAAGGCCGTTGTCTCCTCGTAATTCTCGCCCGTGCGCGGGCCGACCCGGTCGAGGGTCGCCACGTAAGGGCCGGAGGCGAGGGACTCGCCCGGCTTCACCGTGCTCAGGGCTTCCGTGGCCCAACCCTGCGCGGCGATGCCGAGAACCACGATTCCGACGCCCGCATGGGCGAGCGCCGTGCCCCAAGCCGAGCGGGGCAGGCCCAGCGCCCGTCGCATGACGCCGCTCACCGTCCGTGCCCGGCTGTTGCCGTAGCCACGGGCCCGCGACACGATCTCCATGGCCGAGCCGACGACGAGATAGGCACCGAGGCCGATGCCGATGGGCGCCATCATCGGGCCGCCCCAGGTCCAGGCGAGCACGGCGAGGCCCACCGCGAGGGCGACACCCATGGCGGCGAACAGGCGCTGCGAGGCCGCGTGCACGTCGCCGCGCTTCCAGGCCAGGGTCTGGCCGAAGGGGACGATGAGGAGGAGCGGGATCGCCAGGGGGATGAAGGTGTAGTTGAAGAAGGGCGGCCCCACCGAGATCTTCTCGGAGGTCAGGGATTCGAGGAGCAGCGGGTAGAGCGTGCCGACGAAGACGGTGGCGCAGGCGGCGGCGAGGAACAGGTTGTTCATCACCAGGGCGCCCTCGCGCGAGATCGGCGCGAACAGGCCGCCCTGCCGCAGCATCGGCGCGCGCCAGGCGAAGAGGCTGAGCGAGCCGCCGATGAACAGGATCAGGATGGCGAGGATGAAGACGCCGCGCGTCGGGTCGGTGGCGAAGGAATGCACCGAGGTGAGAACGCCCGAGCGGACGATGAAGGTGCCGAGCAGCGACAGCGAGAAGGTGAGGATGGCGAGCAGCACCGTCCAGACCTTGAGCGCGTCGCGCTTCTCCATGACCACGGTGGAATGAAGCAGCGCCGTGCCTGCGAGCCACGGCATCAGCGAGGCATTTTCCACCGGATCCCAGAACCACCAGCCGCCCCAGCCGAGTTCGTAATAGGCCCAGTACGAGCCCATCGCGATGCCCAGGGTCAGGAAGCTCCAGGCGATCAGCGTCCAGGGGCGCACTGCGCGCGCCCAGACCGCGTCGATGCGGCCGTCGATCAGCGCCGCGATGGCGAAGGCGAAGGTGATCGAGAAGCCGACATAGCCGACGTAGAGAAGGGGCGGATGGATCGCGAGGCCGAAATCCTGCAGCAGCGGATTGAGGTCGTTGCCCTCGACCGGCGCCGGGCTCACCCGCATGAACGGGTTCGAGGTCGTGATGATGAACAGCACGAAGACGAAGGTGATGAGGCCCTGGACCGCCAGGGTGTTGGCGCGGAGCACCGGCGGAACCGAGTTCCGGGACACGGCGACCAGGGCGCCGAACAGGGCCAGGATGAGGACCCAGAGCAGCATCGAGCCCTCATGGTTCCCCCACACGCCCGAGAGCTTGTAGAGGAAGGGCTTGGCCGTGTGCGAGTTCTCGATCACGTTCTGGACCGAGAAGTCCGAGGTGGCATGGGCGTAGGTGAGCGCCCCGAACGAGAACAGGATGCAGGCGAAGGTGCCGAGCGCCGCCGGAGTGGCTACGGCGCGCAGGGCCGCATCCCCAGAGCGGGCGGCCCAGACCGGCATCACCGCCTGGACCAGGGAAAGCGCCAGCGCCAATGCCAGCGCGAAATGTCCGACTTCGATCAGCACGTCGGATTGTCCTTCCTCAGGGTCATACCGGTCATCGTTCGCTGCGTCGTCCGAGCGTCGGCTCGCCGTCGGCGGTCTTCACGCCCTCGGCGGCTTTCCCGGCGGAGGCTCCCTTGGAGCCGCCCTCCTGCCACCGTCCCTGCGCCTTGAGCGCATCGGCGACCTCGCGGGGCATGTAGGATTCGTCGTGCTTGGCCAGCACCGTGTCGGCGCGGAAGATGCCGCCCGGCTCGAGCCGCCCTTCGGCGACGATGCCCTGGCCTTCGCGGAACAGGTCGGGAAGCAATCCGCGATACTGGACCTGGACCGTCGCGTTGGTGTCGGTCACGGCAAAATCGATGTTCTGGTCCGGGCCGCGCTGGAGCGAGCCTTCCTTCACCAGCCCGCCGAGGCGGAAGCGGGTGCCCGGCGCCACGCCCTGCGCGGTCACCTCGGTGGGCGACCGGAAGAACACGATCGACCCGCTCATGGCGGACAGGATCAGGCCGAGGGCCAGGGCGAGCACGGCACCGCAGGCGGCGATCAGGATCAGGCGGCGGCTCTTGCGAGTCACGAGTTTCGTCCCGTTTCTGTTCCGGCGCCTCATGATGGGCGCTGAGGAGGCCCGGAATGGTGCATCCGGCTGTCCTGTCGTCTGGCGTCTTTTAGGTACTGGCGTATCTTGGGTTTCGGCCCCATGGCACTCCGGGTCAAGGGCCGTGGCCGGGGCGGATTGTCAGGGGGCGTCCTGCGGCGCGGCCCGCATCACGGCTTGTCGTTGCCGCCGCGCAGGCCGAGCTCCTGGGCCAGGATGTCGAGCTTCTCCATGGCGCGGGCATCCGGGCTGAGGGCCATGCGGCCGCGGTCGAGGGCATGGCTCGCCTGCTGGCGCTCACCCAATACGCTGTACGAACGCACGAGACGCAGCCAATCATCCACCGTGCCGCCCTTGGAGGCGAGGCGCCGGTCGAGGCCGGCGACCATGCCGCGGATGGCCGCGTCCCGTTCGGGCGCCGGCATCGCCTTCACGGCGGCCACGGCGGCGTCCGTCCCAGCGCGCTCGGCCGCATCGGCAGCAGTTACCGGCGGTACGGGCGCCGAGGCGAGGCCGAACTCGCGGGCGAGCTCATCGAGCTTGGCTCCGGCTCCATCCTCGCTGCCGACCGCGTTCCGCGCCCGGTCGAGGGCCGCCTTCATCTTTTCGCGATCTCCCAGCACGCCGTAGGATCGGACGAGGCGGACCCACTCGTCGGCAGTGCCTCCCTTTTCCGTCAGGCGCCGGTCGAGCCCGTCGACCATGCCCCGGATCGCCGCGTCGCGATTGGCGGCGGGCATCGCCTGCAGATCCGCCGCAGCACTGGAATCGGGAGCCTGGGCCGATGGGCCGGGCTTGGCGGCCGTGGCCGGCGCCTCGCCTTGCAGGCGGGTCAGGGTCTCGCGCACGAGCGGCAGCCAGGGCGCATCGGCCGGAGCATTCTCCATCAAGGCGGTCAGCCGCCGGACCGCGCCGGGGATGTCGCCTTCGAGCTCGGCGGCGCGCGCGAGGTAGAAGCGCGGCTTGGCGGCGCCGGCATCGAGGCTCGCCGCTCGCTCGAAGATCTCCTTCGCCCGCGGCGTCACGGTCCCGTTGGCACCGGCGACCAGGGCCTCGCCCCAATCGGAGAGGCGCTGCGGCGACTCGCCGAGCACGCGGGTCGCGGCCTCGTAGGCATGGGCCGCATCGTCGAAGCGCCCGAGCCGGACATAGACCGGCGCGAGCACCGACCAGCCGCGGCCGTCGCTCGGATCGCTGGCGAGCCGCGCCTCGATCTGGCCGATGGCCTTCAACATGTCCTGTCCGCCGGACTGAACCGCCTGCCGGTCGGAGGCTGTCTGGGACGGCATGTGCGGCGAGCCGTAGAGCCCGTAGGCGATGAGCGCCACGAGCGGGATCGTCGACAGCGCGAAGGCCGAGGCCGCCCGACGCTGGCGCAGGGCCGGCTCGGCGATCCCGTCGGAGACGGCTTCGGGGTTTTCGCGGCTCGCACGCAGAAGACGGCGGCCTGCCTCGGTGCGGGCGGCCTCGGCCTCACCGGGGGCGATCAGCCCTCGCGTCAGGTCGCGCTCGATTTCGCGGAGCTGATCCTCGTAGAAGCCGGTCTCGGTGACGAGCGTCCCAGCCGGTGGCGGGGAAGCGGCGTCCGCCCGCCGTGTCTTGGACCACAGCGACATCGGCCAGAGCAGGGCCAGCACGGTGCCCCCCGTCATCACCGCCAGTATGAACCAGATCGCCGTCATCTCACCCCGAACTCATGCCATACCATGTAAGCGCCGGACGGGTCCGAGCGCAGGGACCGGTCCGGCGACACGGTGTCACGCGAACCTGTGCCGTTTCAGACGGGCCGGCCTCTGCGGCATCCCCGCCTGAAACACCATTCGGCGCGTTTCGCATAGCCCGACGCTCATCCGGCGCTGGCATTCGGCGCGTCTCCGGGCACCTCGATCACGGCCCGCACACCGCCGAGCGTCGCCTCCTCCAGGCGGAAGCGCCCGCGATAGAGCGCCGCCAGATCGGCGACGATGGAGAGGCCGAGCCCTGAGCCTGGCTTGGTCTCGTCGAGCCGCCGGCCGCGGCCGAGTACCGCCGCGCGGTCTTCCGGCTGCAGGCCCGGCCCGTCATCCTCGATGGAGACGAGAAGGTGGGGATAATGGTGCTCGCTCACCGTCTCCGCCCGGATCGAGACGCGGCTGCGCGCCCATTTCGAGGCGTTGTCGACGAGGTTACCGATCATCTCCTCGAAATCCTGGCGCTCGCCGCGAAAGCGCAGGCCCGGCGGCACGTGGACCTCGTAGGCGATGTCCTTGTCGCGGTAGATCTTGCCGAAGGTGCGCACGAGGCCCGCGAGCGCCGGCTCCACCTCGGTGGAGGTGCCGAGGGTGCCCGCCAGAGCCGCCGCCCGCGCCCGGTCGAGGTGGTAGTTCACCTGGTCGCGCATCACCGCCGCCTGCTCGCGGATCTTCGCGGCGAGGTCGTCCGACGCGTCGCTGGCGCCGACCTCGTTGACGATGATCGACAGCGGCGTCTTCAGGGCATGGGCGAGGTTGCCCACCTGCGTGCGGGCACGCTCCAGGATCTCGCGGTTGGTCTCGATCAGGAGGTTCACCTCGCCGGCGAGGGGGGCGATGTCGCGCGGATACTCGCCGTCGATCCGGTCGGCCTCGCCCCGGCGGATCGCGCCCAGAGCCGTGCGGAGCTTGGCCAGGGGGGCCAGGCCGAAGCGGATCTGCAGCAGGGTCGTGAGCGCCAGGAACAGGCCGAGCAATCCGAACGTCACCATCAGCGAGAAACGGAAGCGGCCGACATCGTTCTCGATCTCGTCGGCGGGGCCGGCGACACGCACGGTGTAGCGTCCCTCCTCGCCGAGATCGACGTCGCGCTCGATGATGCGCAGGGGCCGGTCGTCCTGGGCCTTGCCGTAGCCCTGGCGGATCTGGCCGATCCCGGCATTGTTGTCCGGAGTGCCCGCCGGCTTCAGGGGCACGCCCACGAGGGAGCGCGAGGTGCGCAGGTCGCGCGGGCGCGCATCCGGCCGCCCCACCTGCCAGTACCAGCCCGAGAGGGGCAGGTCGAAGCGCGGGTCGCTCAGGTTGAAGGAGCGGCTCTCGGGGTCGTTGGGCGAGACGAGATCGGTGGCGAGGTTGTTGGCGTAGACGAGGAGCCGGCTGTCGAAGGAGCGCTCGGTGTTCTCGCGGTAGAGGGTGGTGAGGATCCAGGCCGCGATCAGCAGGATCGCCGAACTCGCGATCAGGGCGGAGCCTGCCAGACGCACGGCGATGGAGCGCCGCCGGAACGGCAGCCAGGAGGGAAAGGCGATCATCTGGGCGCGGCTGTCGTGGGGGCTATGCCCTGGTACACGACAGGTGCCGGAAAGGCGCGTCTTGCGAGGCACAGAGATGGTGTAGACGGCCCGTCCATATTATGTACACATCTCTTGGAAGAGGAACGGACCATGGCTCTTCATATTCGCGACGAGGAAGCGGATCGTCTCGTGCGTGCTCTTGCCGAGCGCAAGCACATTTCGCTGACGGACGCCATCAAGCTCGGTGTGGGCAACGAGCTCAAGCGCGAGGACGAGAAGCTGTCCTTGTGGGAGCGTATTCGTCCGATCCGGGAACGCATCGCGTCTCGGCCGGATACCGGACTCAAGGCGGACAAGGCCTTCTATGACGAGATGAGCGGCGACGTCTGATGTTCGTCGATGCGTCGGCACTGGTCGCCATCCTGACGGGAGAATCCGATGCGTCGGACCTCGCTGCCCGCCTCGAAGGCGCGACGACGCTGATCACGTCGCCCATCGCGGTCTACGAATCCGTTCTTGCCATCGCACGGACCAAGCAGGGCGGTATTGGGGAAGCCCGAATCGATGTCGAGATGTTCCTTGCCGCTGTCCCGATCCGCGTCGTTGCAGTGACGCCTCTCGATGCGTCCACCGCTCTCGACGCGTTCGAGACATACGGAAAGGGCAGAGGGCACCCCGCACAGCTCAATATGGGTGATTGCTTCGCCTATGCGGCGGCTAAGAACAACGGCGTCCCGCTCCTCTTCAAGGGCCAGGATTTCATCCACACCGATATCGCGCAGGCTCCAGCCTGAACCCCATCGAAGCTACACCCGCGGCACGGGCTGGTTCGGGTCGACGAGGTAGCCCAGACCGCGCACGGTCTGGATCAGGTCCACCGCGAGCTTCTTGCGCAGGCGGCCGACGAAGACTTCGATCGTGTTGGAATCCCTGTCGAAATCCTGGTCGTAGAGATGCTCGGTCAGCTCGGCGCGGGAGACCACGCGGCCGGTATGGTGCATCAGATAAGCGAGCAGGCGGTATTCGTGGCTCGTGAGCTTGATCGGGTTGCCGTCCACATAGACGCGGCCCGAGCGGGTATCGAGCACGACGGGCCCGCAGGAGATCTGGCTCGTGGCGTGGCCGGTGGCGCGGCGCAGGAGCGCGCGCACGCGGGCCATCAGCTCCTCCATGTGGAAGGGCTTGGTCACGTAATCGTCGGCCCCGGCATCGAACCCGTCGACCTTGTCCGACCAGCGGTCGCGGGCGGTGAGGATGATGACCGGCGTCTTGATGCCGGCGCGGCGCCATTTCTGCAGCACGGTGACGCCGTCCGCCTTCGGCAGGCCCATGTCGAGGATGATCGCGTCGTAAGGTTCGCTCTCGCCGAGATAGGCGCCCTCTTCGCCGTCGAAGGCCTTGTCGGCGACGTAGCCGGCCTCCTCGAGCGCGCTGACCACTTGCCGGTTGATGTCCCGGTCATCCTCGACGACGAGCAGACGCACTGCGATTCACTCCCAAGATGAGGCGGCGCTGAGGCCCCCGTCGCGGAGAACGATAGGCGCCCCCGCCTTTATTTGCCGATAACCCGCCCGGTGGTGGCATCCACCAACACGTGGACGAACTGTCCGTCCCGGCGCAAGGCCGTCAGGAGATAGGCGAGGCCCTCCCCGTGCCGACAGAGCCGGGCGCGCTGGATCTCGGCCCGGGAGATCACCGTCCGGGCGGCGCGGATCGCGGCCACCGGCTCGATCACCCGCTTGTCCGCCACCGCCTCGCGCAGGTCCGCCGGGCTGAGACAGCTCTCGCTCGGCGGGACCGCGTGGATCGGCGCCGAGACCTCGGCCGTTCCGGGCGTCATCGTCTCCTCCGCCAGCGTGCGAATCGGCCCCGTCGCGAAAGCCGCGACGGTCAGGCCGATAAACAGCAGGGCGAGGAGGATACGCATGGATTGAGTCAATGGTCTTCGGGCACTGAATGCGCCCTGAATGCGGGGTCCGTCGCGCCCCGTGTCCGAACGATCGGAACGTGGCGCGACAGGCGGTGAGCGGGCAAGCCGATGGCGCGCCCTCCGGTTCCCGGACGGCGGCGTCACGAGGGGCCGGCGCGCTGCGCGACGAGGCGCTGCAGGGCGAGGCCGAGGAGGTGCTGGCGGTCGATATGGTCGAGGGCCGCCCGGCACAGGTCGGTCATCGAGCGCTCGAAACGGGTCTCGGCGGCCCGGAGGCGGCCAGAGGCGGCGCGCAGCCGCGAGGAGGGCGGGAAGAGACGGGTCATCGGGCGTTCTCCGTTGAATGGGCACGGGGCGTCATCGCCCCTCGTGGCGGGTGTCCGACAGGCGGCGCAGGATCTCGTCGAACTTCTCCCGCGCCCGCTCGTCGCTGCGGTCGACGCCGCGCGAGATCTCGCTCGCGAGACGGGACAGGTCTTCGAGCACCCGCGTCCGGCTTTCGATGGCCAAAGCCACGGCGGAATTCGCCTGGGAGGCCCGTTCCAAAGCCGTCGCGGTGGCGCCGGTATCGCCGATGCGGGCCTCCTGGGAGCGGCCCACTTCCCGGTAGAGGTGCAGGCAGGCGAAGCCGAGAAGGGCGGCGACGATCCAGCCCGCGCCCTCCTCCGAGAACAACAGGCGGGCGGCTTCGAGCGCGATCCTGTCCATGGGAACCTCCCTTCCGCGCTGCCCCGAATGGATTCACCCGTCTGCTCGGCGGCTGCTCCCACTATCCACGAGAGTTCGGCACGAGGCGCGACGTGCTCCATTTCCTTCTAGGAGAGGGCACCCGCGCATCCCGCGAGATGTGTGAATGCCGTAGCCTTCCGGGATAGGGGACCCGTCGTACGCGCGAGATGAGTGAATAGCGTAACCCGCGGCCCGCGGAACGCGGCTCAGGTCGGCGATGGCCGGTCCCGGCCCGTTCGCAGGGTGTCGAGTGCGGGGGGCAGGGTGTTGCCGGTCGTGGCCTCCTCGTCGAGGGGCAGGCTGCGGAAGACCTTTTCGGCGAGGCCCTCCGCCCCGCCCGCCGCTGTCACCAGCCAGGCCGGCGCCTGGTCGAGCGCCCGCTGGACCGCCTGCGCGATCACCGCCGAACCCACCGGCACCGACAAGGTCCGCCCGCGCACCGCGCCGGCCACGGCATTGATCGCGTAATCGCCGACGTTGCGCACGAGGCGCTCCACGAGGGAGGTCGTGATCAGAACCTGCAACGGGCCGGCGATCCGCGCCACTGCGGCGGTCGCTGCGGTGATCGCGAGCGGCACCAGGAAGGCGGTGATCAGATGGGCCAGCGCGATCGCGCCGTCGCCCCAGGGCAGGAGGACGGTGGCATCCGTGGGCGACGCCATGCAGGGCGAGGCGGCGCAGGAGGAGAGGAGGGCGGCAAGGCCGGCAAGGACGAGGGGCGAGGGTCTCATGGCGATCTCCGGGATGCGGCAGGGGAGGGAGAACCGGGTGCTCCGGGCTCAGGCGCGTGCGCCGAACAGCGCCCGGAGCGAGGTCTTGAGGCGCGCCCAGGCACTCACGGGCGCGGTGCTCCGCTGGGGCGGCGCGGCCCGCACCGAGGGCGTGCGGGGGAGGGGGCGGCGCTCGGAACCGATGGCCGGGTTCGGAACGATCCCCGGCCGCTCCATCACCGGGCCGGCCGGGAGCGGTACCGCCTCGGCGGGCCGTGGGATCGCCGTGGGATCGGTGGAGCGGGCGCGCGGCAGGGCCGTCGCGTAGGGCGTGCGGAACTGGTCGTATTCGGCCCTCCGGCGCGGGATCAGCGAGGCGGGCCGGTTCCACATCAGGATCGCCTCGGCGGCGCCCGCCCGGTCACCGGCCTTCAGGCGCCGCACGACGGTCGAGCGGCGGAACGCGCCTTCGCCGATGTTGAAGCAGAGGGAGACCAGGGCATCGAAGGCATGGTCGGGCAGATCGTTTGGCACCACCGCCGCGACGGTGCGCACGAAGCGGCCGACGTCGCGGGCGAAGAGCGCGTCGCATTCCGCCGCCGTCAGGCGCAGGCCCGGTGTCACCACGGGTGGCCCCGCCGCGCTGGTATGGCCGATGCCGATGGTCCAGATGCCGACGGAATCGCGGTAAGCCTCGAGGCGCCGTCCCTCGCGGGCAACGAGCACGGCATGGCCGATGGCGCTGAGATCCATGATTCACTCCGGGATTGGGAACGGGGTGCGCGTCGTGCGGCGACGCGCAATCGGGAGGACACGGCCTCCCGGGCGGCTCAGGGCATTGCGAGGCCCCAGAACGCCGTGTCGGCGGCGAGGATGCCGCCCTCGGCGCCGGTGAATTGTGCGAACACCTCAACGGTGTCGCCCGCCGCCAGGGCGATGGTCGCCGTGAGGGCGAGGGTCGAGACGCCGTCCACGAGACCGGTCACGCCCGCCCGGTGGCGCGGGGAGGCCGCGCCGTTGCGGTAGAACCGGGCCTGGAGCGCGGTGGGCGAGGCGCTGCCGCTCCGGCGGAAGGCGAGGCCCGCGCCGAACGTGTAGGTGCCGGGCTCGGGCGCGACGAACCGGTTCGTCGCGGGCACGAACGCGCCCTGGTCGTTCACCTCGGCAGTGTTGAACGCCACCTTGGTCCAGGCGCCCGCCGGAATCGTCGCGTCCGCGCTCATGGCGGCTGCGAAGCGGGGCAGGTTGGTGAGGCGGGACCAGCGCGTCCCGTTATAGCCCTTGAACGCGGCGGCGGTGCCGTCGAACAGGATCTGTCCGGGCGCGAGACCTGCGCCGGGCGTGCCGGCGCGGGCGACGAGTTCGAGGGCGCCGTTGCCCCTGAACTTGACCACGGACCGGCGCGTGCTCGTGCCGATCTCCGTCGTCTGGAAGTCGACGAGCGTCCCCTGTGCCGTGGCCGTGAAATCCTCCTCGGCGAGGCCGTTGAAGGTGACCATGTTGCCGGAGAACCCGCCCGTCGCCTGGTAGCCCCGGCCGAAGAAACCGAAGAACCGGTCTCCGGCGAGAATGCCGGTGGGGGCGGCCGGGGTGCCGCGGGCGATGCGCGTGGTGATGTTGGCCACCGGCGAGCCGGCGCTGTAGCATTCGAGCTGGAGCAGAGCGGAACTCGACGAGCCCGAGACGAAGAGCGGGGCGGCCGGCACCGGGCCGCCCGGTGCCGCGGACGAGCCGAATCCGACATTGCCGCTATTTCCCAGCGCCCGCCAGGCATGGGACCAGTTGTTGCCGTCCGCCGAGACCTTCGCCGTCAGGCTGTCGTCACCCACGAGGCCGATCTCGGCGCGGCCTGAGAAGCCCGTCTGCATCAGCAGCGACAGGACGTTGCCCGTGGCCGCCTTGTTCAGGGCCAATCGCAGGTCGCCGGTGCCGCCCTCCGCCGTGGCGCATGCGGTCCAGAGGGCCTTGTTGAGCTTGGCCGAAAACGGATTCTCCGCATCCGCCTGGGTGCCGAGGCCGAGGAGGACGAGGTTCTGCAACGCGGAGATCGTCGCGGTGAGACCGGTCCAGGCGATGCCGTCGAAACGGTAGAAGGCGTCCTCGTCGGCCAGATAGGCGAGCCACCCGGCCCTCGGCGCGAGCCCGTTCCAGACGCCGTCATGGAAATGGACGATGTGGCCGGAGAGACCGGTCCAGGCGCCCGTGGGCGTGGCGCCGGCGACGAGGTAGCGGTCTCCCTCGGCGGGCGAGGAGGGCGGGGAGGTCAGGTCCTTGTCGAGGCAGGCGAGCTGCACGAGCCTGTCGAGGACCACCAGGGCCTCGTTGTGGGTGACGTGTTTTCCCGCCTGCGCCGCCGCGATCAGCGGCAAAGCGAGGTTGTCTGTCGTCAGCGACATGGGGGTGACTCCGGGTCGGTCGGGTCGCTCAGGCGGAGCGAACGGGCAGGAGGGCGCGGCGGCTCGGGCCGGGTCCGGCGACGGTCCCGACCTGGGCGACGCTCACGTCGAGGCGGGTCTGCTTCGCGCCGAAATCGGCAGCCTCGTCGGCGGTGGCGTAGAGGAGCGCCGGCTCGTTCGTTCGGGCGGTCCGCAGGGTCGATCCGTCCGCCGCATGGATTTCGACGAGATAGGTCTCGCCCGGCTCGTCCTGCGGGATCTCCACCGGCTCCCAGCCATCCGCGTCCCGCCGCGCCCGACGGAGCCAGGACAGCCTGATCCCGCCGGCCTCGCGCCGCGCGGCCGGATGAACCGGCGCGAGTGGAAGGAGCGGCAGCAGGCCGGCGCTCGCCTGGAGCTCGACATAACTCGGATCGCCGGGGTCGCCGGTGCCCGGCCCGATCCGGTAGCGAAACGGGCGGCCGGCCTCGTCGAGCCGCTCCACCAGGGGCACGACCGCCCCGTCGTCGAGGCGCACCACGAGGCAGCCGGCCGGGTTTGCGCGCCGGCTGAGATCCTCGCTCCCCATCAGGCCGCGCAGCAGGCGGCTGAGGCGATAGGTGCCGGGGCCGATCAGATCGGCGCCGGCCGCCGCGATGATCTCGACCCGGCCGTCGCTTCCCACGAGGGCGAACAGGTTGCCGCCGGAGAGCGCATCGTCCTCCGCGATGGAGGACAGGGCACCGGCATGGCGCAGGCGCACATCGAGCCGGGTTCCCCGGTCGAAGCGCCAGAGCGGTCCCGGCGGCAGCGGCGTCAGCGTCTCGCCGAGGCAGGCCGGATAATCGACGATCCGGTGCAGGCCGAGGGGGCCGCTCTCGCTGGCCGAGCGCCAGACGGCCATCTCGCCGGGCCAGGGATCGGCCGAGACCGCGAGGTATTGCAGGATCGTCGGGCTGCCCCTGTCCACGGGCAGGTCGAGCACGCGGGCGAAGGGCCGCCCGGCCATGGACGGGGGTGGCCGGTATCCCCTGTCGTCGGGGCTTCGGTTCGCGCCGAGGCGAGAGCTGTGGACCGGCACGGCGCGGGTCTCGATCCGCCGCGCGCCGGCGCTGTCGGCGATCCGCACGATCCGATGCGGCAGCGGCGCGCCGGGCAGGTACAGGAGATCGCCGGGCACCAGGTCGATCCGGCGCGGGCTGACCGCGAAACCCGCGCTGTCGCGCCCGGCGATGGCCATGTCGAGGAGCGCCTCGGCCAGCGCTTCGGCGCTCCCCCTGCGGGTGACGATGGGCGCGTCGGCGTTGCTCTCGCGCCGTCTCAGGCCGGTGGGGCGGATCGCCGAGGCGGTGGCGGTCCGGTAATCGGCGCTCTGCCCGTCGCAGAAGGCGAGGGTGAGCCCGCGGGGCAGTTCCGATTCCTCGGCGCGGACGAAGCTCAGCGGCGCCCGGTCCCGCTCGGTGAGCACGAGATCGGCGGCCGCCAGGACGATCGGGCTCTCGCGGCGCGGGCCGCGAATGTCGAGCCTGCCGCCCACCGCCGAGACGTCGAGCCCGTAGACCCGGGCCAGCGGCTCCAGGGCGCCGCGCGCCGACATCGGCCGGTCGATGACGTAGCCGTCGAGAAAGGCATCGGCGGCGATCCGGGCCGGTGCCGTGATGCCGAGATCGGCGAGGATCGCGCCGATCAGGCGGTCGAGCTCCAGCCCCTCGATCCGTCCTGTGATCCAGTGACCCAGGGACCAGTTCTCCGCATCCGCCCAGACCGTGTCGAAATCCGGGAAGGCCGGGAAGGGCCGCGCGTCCCAGCACCAGACGAAGACGGAGCCGGGCGACACCATCGGGCCGCCATAGATGGGCGAAACCGGGTTGTGAGCCGGCTCGAAACCCGGCAGCGCCGCATCGAAGCGGGTCAGGATGGCGGTGAGGCCACGGGCCTGGATCAGGTCGTCGCGCACGTTGGCCGAGAAGGACGGAGCTGCGTTCTCGGAGGATTTCGCGTCGGGAAAGACGTTGGGGCCGTTGGTGCCCCTGTCCACGGCGGGCACGCCGATCTCGGTGAGCCAGATCGGCTTGGATCGGGGAATCCAGGCCGTGGTGCCGGTCTCGACCCCGCCGTCGCGCTCGCGATGCGGGTTCGACCACCAGGAGACGAGGTCCTTGGCCCGGTAGATCCAGGGTTTGGCCGCAGCGCCGTCGGTGATGGGGGTGCGCGCCTGCGCCCGCCGGTCGGCGTCATTGGCATAGTACCAGTCGAACGCCTCCCCGGCCCCGAGGCGGCGCTTGAGATAGGCGGTGTCGTAGACGCTGTCGGTCTCGGCGAGGTCGGCATGGTCCGCGCCGTCGCGCCAGTCGCTGATCGGCGGGTAATAGTCGATGCCCACCGCCGCGATGGCGGGATCGGAAAACAGCGCGTCGAGGGGGAATCGCACCGTCGCCCCGCCGTCGCGGACATGGGCGCCGTACTCGGTCCAGTCGGCCGCGTAGACCAGGGCCACGCCGGCCCCGAGGCGGGCGCGCACCTCCTGCGCCAGGGCCTTGAAGGCCTCCACCGCCGGATAGCGCCCGGCCTCGCCCCGCACGCGGGTGAGGCTCGGAAACTCGCTGCCGATGATGAAGCCGGAGAGCGAAACGCCGTCGGCCGCCCAGCCGGCGGCGAGGTCGGCGTAATGCAGGAGGAAGCGGCGGTATCCGTCCGGGTTCTGGAAGAAGGCCGCCACTTGCGCGGACGCAGCGGCGGTCCCGTCCGGGCTTCCCGGCTGGCCGGGGGCCGGGAAACAGGTGATGCGACCGCGCCAGGGATAGGGCGGTTGATGGAGCGCGCCCGCGTCGCGCGGATCGGGCAGGCCGTTGCCGGCGGGCACGTCCATCATCACGAACGGGTAGAGCACGACCTCGAGACCACGGCGGCGCAGCTCTGCGACGAGGCGGCCGAGCCCCGCATCGGAGGGTGTGCCGCCATAGGCCGCACCTCCCATGGGCGCGGTCGAGACCGTCTTCACCTCATCGCGGGTCAGCCCGGCGACGCTCCATGTGTCGCCGAGCGTCGCCTTGTCCGGCCGGTCGACCTTGGGCGTCACCGTGCATCGGCCCGCGCGCAGGTCGCTGCCGAACCAGCTCGCCACCACCGAGACACGGGCGAGGCGCGGGCACAGGGCCTGGAGCGCGTCGAGGGAGGCGGTGACGTCGCTCGCCTTTTGGAACTGAAAGCGGTTGGCCGCCCGCGTGGCGCCGAAACCCGCATCCTCGGTGACGAGGCGGGGGTCGAGGCCGAACTCCGTCGAGCCGGGAATGAGGCAGACCGCGCGGACCATCCCGGCGAGCCCCTCCACCGGGCGGATCACCTCGAAGGCCAGTTGCGGCACCCGGTTGCCGAACTCGGCCAGCGCCATCCGCTCGAACACCATATAGGCGAGGCCGCGATAGGCCGGGGCTCGTTCCGCGCCCTCCTTGGCGACGATCAACGGATCGGGCGCCTGGTCGGCCCCGCCCCGGTGCAGGCGGTAATTCAGGGTGGTGAGGTCGATCTCGCGGCCGTCGGCCCAGACCCGGCGGACATGGGCGATCTCGCCCTCGCACAGCCCCACCGCGAGATCGGCGAAATAGGCATAGGTGGTCGTCACGGTCTTCTGGCCGGCGCCGCCCTTGCCCCCGGACGCGGCGCGCTGGACGCTGGTATTGGCCACCTCGAGCGGGCGCGTCGCCCAGATCAGGGTGCCCCCTACCTTGGCTCGGCCGTAGACCCGCTTGATCGGCTCGCCCTCCGTGGAGGACAGCCCGGCCACATCGGTCAGGCGCGGGCCTTCGACGACGCGCGGCCCGGCCCGCGACCCGAACAGGGCGCTGTCGATCGCGCCGCCGGCCACGGCGCCGAGCGTGCTCAGCACGGCCCCGCCGATCGGGCCGCCGAGCGCGGTCCCGAGAGCCGCCCCGGCTGTCTGCAGGATGAGCGTGGCCATGCGGGAGGGCTCCGACAAACGTTGGCGGGTCTACCGGGCGGGAATGGCAGCCGGGCAGCAGAAGCAGGTGCTTGAGGGCTCGTATCCAACCGGATACAAGGATCGCATGCCGACGATCCTGCTCTCGGACCGATTCAAAGTCTGGCTGAAAGGCCTGCGCGACGAGCGCGCGAAAGCCCGGATCACCGCACGGCTACGGGCGGCGAGCCTAGGCAGCTTCGGAGATACCAAGCCGGTAGGAAGCGGGATCTCCGAAATGCGGATTCATTACGGTCCTGGCTATCGCCTCTACTATGCGCGACGCGGCGAGACGATTTACCTGCTTCTGAAGGGTGGCGACAAAGCGAGTCAGGCTCGCGATATTCAAGACGCCATCGCCATGCTCTCTTCGCTTGACCGGAGCACGCCATGACAGAGTTCACGCCCTTCGATGCTTCGGAGTATCTCGGCACTGACGAAGCCATCGCCGAGTATCTCGCAGCCGCCCTCGAAGATCCGGATCCACAGGTGTTTCTCGCGGCCCTCGGCGACGTGGCCAAGGCACGGGGCATGACCCAGATCGCCAAGGATTCCGGGCTCGGTCGTGAAAGCCTCTACAAGGCCCTCTCTCCGGGCTCCAAGCTGCGCTACGAAACCGTCCGGAAGGTCATGGATGGGCTCGGCGTGAGGCTCACCGTCCTTCCGCATTCCTGAACCGGGCCATCCTGAAACCGTAGCGCATGCGCTCGATGAGGGCGGCGGTTCAGGGCAGCGAGGTGAATTGTGCTGTCTTCGGCTCGGCCTCGCCCATCGGTGCGCATCGCCTCGCCCCGCTCGCGGGGAGAGGGACGTGCCTCCCCCTCGTCGGGGAGCACGTCGAAGCGGCAGCCGAGGGTAAGGGGGCTTCTTCGGACGAGCCTCACTCGGAGCCGCCCCCTCACCCTCGCTCCGCTCGTCACAGGCACGACGAGGTGCCTGCGACCCTCTCCCCGCGTGCGGGGATGAGGGGAGGCGCGCCTGTCGTCTCGGCTTCCCGATATCAGGCGCCGGGAAACCGGAACACATGCGCCAGGTGACGGCGCCACCATCGCGTGAGGGCGACCTCCGTCACCGCCGCGCCATCATGGGCGTGGATCATCGTCCCGGCCCCGCTCGCGATCGCGCAGTGCTTTGCCGGCAAATGAGAGCGGAAGGCGAAGAGCAGGACGTCGCCGGCCTCGGGTTCGTATCCGGCGTCGGGGCGGGGCAGGGCGACGAGATGGCGCCGGGCCGCCTCCGCCATCGGGTCGGTGCCACCGGCGGCGGATTCCGCCCAGGAGGCCGAATAGGGCGGTGCGATCTCTGGCTCGGGGCCGAGGAGCCCGCGCCAGACCCCCCGGACGAGGCCGAGGCAATCGCAGCCGACACCCTTGAGCGAGGCCTGATGCCGGTAGGGCGTACCGATCCAGGCCCGTGCCTCGGCGACGATCCGGTCGGAGCTTCGCATGAGCAAGTCCTTTGCCGGCTCAACGGAACAGGCTTCCGCCGTCGAGGGTGGTGCTGGAACCGGGGATGGCGCGCATGACGAAGTCGTTGCCGGGCATGTGGGGGAATCCCTGAAAATTCACCGCGTTGGCGAAGGTGCCGGCACAGGTGGAGAGGCGCTTGTCGCAGCCGGCCGTCAGGGTGAACCGGTCTCCGGCGGCCATGGCGCGGGGCGGCTCCTGCCAGAGTTCGATCCGGACGCCGCCCTCGGCCTGCCGGTGCGCCCGGACGTCGTTGGCGAGGCCGGCATTCGCGCCCGAATCCCAGCTGAGCCGTCCGCCCGTGAAGGTGCCCTCGGCGAAAATCCCCGCCAGTGCGGCTGGCAGATCGCCCGGTGTCGCCGGCGCCAGAACGGTCCCGGTGGTGCGGAAGCGCGGGTCGGCGAGATCGACGCGGCAGCGTGCATCGCCGAGATCCGCGCCGCAGGTGGCCCGGAAGGTCCGGCCGCGCTCCGCGTCGAGGCGGTCCATCAACCCGCGCACTTCCGCCACGAAGGCGGTGCCCGCCCGGCGGATCTCGCCGATGGTCCCGACATCCAAGAGGAGCCGCGTTCCCGGATCGGTCCAGTCCACGAGCCAGGTCTCGATGCCGGCCGCGTCGTAGAGCCCGCCCGCCACGTCGGCGTCGGCGATGCCGAGCGAGGTCAGCGCCCCGGCGACCTCGCCGCCGCCCACCGCGAAGCCGAGCTCCGCGCTCGCCTCGGCGGCCTCTAACCCCGAGCGCGCCGCGAAGGTGATGCCGGAGAAGGCGAGGTCGCGGTCATGGTCGGTGAAACCGAGGGTGAGGCCGTCGCGCCGGGTCAGTGACCAGCAATGGCACAGGGTGGTGGCCCCGCCGGCGAGATGCGCGGCGAGGGCGGCGGGGATGTCGCGCATGCTTTCAGGCTCCGGTCAGGGCACGATCTCAATGAGCGGCACGTTCGGGATCTCTCCGGCGCTGAAGGCCTGGAGGTCCACGCTGAGCTCGTCGGTGTCGAAGCGGACGGGCACGTCGAACCAGAACCCCGCCGTCACCGGCGCGCCCGCGGCGGGGGCCGCCGCCAGGGTGACGAGGCCCGTGGTGCCGTCGCAGGTGAAGGAAGAGGCCGGTCGCTCGACACCGGCCACCGCCACCCGCACGGTCTCCGCCACCGGCTTGGCGATGAGGCGGCGATAGGGCAGCGGCCCGGTGCCGTAGGTCTTGGCGAGGGGAAACACCCGCGTCGCGCCGTCCCCGAGTCCGAGAGGCTGGTCGCCCGGCCCCACCGCCTGGGACGGCGGCCCCGAGCGATGGTCGATCCGGTCGCGATAGCGGAAGCCGTAGAGGCGCCCGCGCCGCTCTTCGAAGAAGGCCAGGACCGCGTGCAGGGCGTCGAGGGTGCGGATGCCCAGACCCGCATCGTAGCGCCGCCGCGAATCGGCCCAGCGGCTGTTTCGGTGCTCGCGCCCCGAGGCCAAAGTCACGATCTCGGTGAGGCGGCTCGGCCCCCCGCTGCCGCGCAGCGCCACGTCGAGGGGAAAGCGGACCTCGTGGAAATCACCGGCCATGGCGGGCCTCCCTGGATGATGGTCAGGATGCGCGACGGCCCCGCGTCGTTCTCGCTCAGGACGCGCGCCTTCCGCGCGCTACCGCACGGGCGAGGGCGGCGGCTACCTGGGCCTCCGAGCGGCGGAAGCTCTCCGCATCCGGCGTCGCAATGTGGACGGTGACGGAGACCGGCTGGCCCGAAGCGCCGCCGGCGACCCCGAGCCGGCCGTCGCTGCCCCGCGCGAGGGGCAGGATCGCCTCCGGGCCGGCCTCGCCCATCAGGCCCGTCCCGTCGCGCAGGGGGAAGTAGGTGGGGGCGGCCACCACGCCGCCGCTCGCGAAGGGGCGCACCCGGCCGCCAGCGATCACGCCGCCCTTGGCGAAGGCGGTGCTCGATGCGCCGGAATTGATCAGGCTCCGCACCAGGGATTCGATGCCGCCCTTCACCGGGTCGAGGACGGCCTTGCCGGCCATGCCGGCGAGCTTGGTGACGAGGGATGTGAGCGCCCCGTCGAGCTGCTTGGCCGGGCCGACCGTGCCGGTGAAGGCCTTGCTCAGGCTGTCGCCGAACTTCTGGGCCAGATTGTCCAGGGTGCTCAGTTGCTTCGCCCGCGCGGCGAGGGTGCGGTCGATCTCGGTCTCGGCCATGGGTGCCTCCTGTCATCTGCGTCTCAGGGGCTCGGTTCTCCCCGTCCCCATCCGATCCACCGACCTCATCCTGAGGTGCCGCCGCGCAGCGAAGGCCTCGAAGGAGGGCTCCAGAAGCCGCAGAGTGGGCTGGAGGGCTCCTTCGAGGCGGCTGTCGCCGCACCTCAGGATGAGGTGGTTTTTTGTGACGAGACGTCCCTCGCGGACAGCACGGCGGCTCGCGCGGAAGCCGGGTTTCATCGACGGCCGAACCAAATCACGACGGGTCTGGATAGGCATCCATCAGCCGCCGCAGGTCGGCGGCGCCGGTCGCGTCGCGCCGGCCGCCGCGACCGGCGGCGGCCATCAATTCGCGGGGCGTCGCCGTCCAGAAGTCGCGCGGGCTCCAGCGCAGGGCGTTCAGGCCCAGGGCCATGGCCTCGTCCCACGGGAAGGCGGAGGGAGCCTCCGGCCCGATCCCGCCCGTGGGGCTCAAGGGTCCGGCGTCTCGGCCCCGAAGGCGGCGGCCAGGGCCTCGCCGAGGGCCGTCGCGATGGGCTCGATCCCACCCGAGAGCGGCAGCCGCGCCACCGCCGCGTCGTCGAGATCGTGGCCGCCGCCGCGCAGGGTCGCGCCGAGAAGCGCGATGAGGTCGCGGCTGGCGAGGCGGCCTTCGGCGAAGCGGCCCGCGAGGCCGGTGAGATCGGTGGCGCCGAGCGCCTCCTCCAGTTCGGCCAGGGCTCCCAGGGTGAGGCACAGGGTGTAGCGCCGGTCCCCGATCGCGACGGAGACCTCTCCGCGTCTGCGGTTGGCCATCACAGGCTCGTAAAAGTGAGGGGGCCGGCCGAATCGAGGGCCATGTCGAAGGTCACCTCGCCGGCATGGTCGCCGCGATATTCCAGGCTGGTGATCTGAAACAGGCCCTGGATCGTGCCGAAGGCCGGCACCACGACCTGCAGCGTGTCGATGCTGCCGTCGAAGAACATCTGGCGCAGGCGCGCATCGGAGGCCTCGTCGCGAAAAACGCCCGAGCCGGAGACGGCCGCGCGGCGCACCCCCGCCCCGGCCAGCAGCTCGCGCCAGCGCCCGACGGATTCGGCGCTCGTCACGTCCACGGTCTCGGCGTTGAAGGCGAGCTGCCGGGCGCGCAGGCCGGCCACCGCCGTGAACCCCGTTCCCTCGCTGATCCGGATGAGGAGGTCCTTGCCTTTCTGGGCACTCATGGGGTCGCTCCTTGAAGCGGGTTTCGCAAAGGTGGCCACCGGTTCCGCGGAGCAAAACCGGTTCAGGAGGTCGGCAGCCGCTCTGTGACGGCCTGGAGGGTGAGGATGGCGCGGGTCTCGCCGCTGCGCTCGTCACGGGCGCAGGCGAGGGATTCGACCCGCAGGATCGACAGGGCATGGCCGGCGGGGGAGAGCAGCGCCTCGTGCAGGAGGGCGGCGGCCCGGCCGGCGGCCTCGATGGCGCCGCGGCTCGATCCGGGCCTGGCGAAGAGGATCAGCCCGAGCCGATGGGTATGGCGCAGCGCGCCGTCGACGGAATCGTCCCGCATCTCGGCGGGTCCGAACACCGCGTAGACGGGCGCCGCGCCGCGCGGCGGCTCGTCATGGATGCGGACCTGCCCGCCCATGAGCCGGCCGAGCTCCGCATCAGTGCCGAGGACGGTCAGGATGGCGGCCCGCAGGGCGAGGAGCGGGTTGGCCGGAAGGGACAGGGCGTCGCTCATGTCAGGCCCCCCGTCGCGTCGATCAATTCCTCGACCTCGCAGACGAGGTCGCGCCCGCGCCCGTCGGGATCGCCCGCCGCGCGGATGGCGAAGCGGCGCGAGCCGGAGACGAGCCGCATGGCGGGCGTGACGTCGGCGCGGTAGGCGATGCGAATGCGGTGGGTCGCCACCGCATCGGACCGGCCGCCGCGCGTGCGCTCGGCATGGCCGGTGGATTCCAGCGTGCCCCACAGGAGCGGGCCGGCCACGAACCGGCGAAGGTGCCCGCCGAAACCGTCCGGGTCGTCGACGAAGCGTTCGAGCACGTAGTGGCGTCGCCGCGCGCCGATGGGCGGGTGCGTCATGGCAAAGCTCCGGACGGTACGGTTAGAGGCGCATCCGGCGGTGGGGGGCGATCAGCGCCTCCACCATCGGGGTGAGGGTGACCGGCAGGTCGCCGCGATGCTCGAACCCGTGCGCTGCCACGAGCCGGATCGCCTGGACGAGGGCAGGAGGGACCGGCGGACCCGCTCCGCCATAACCGGCATCGACCTCGATCAGGGCGGCGGCCCGGTACAGCGAGGGAAGGGCGGGCGAGACGATCAGCCCCGGCGCTTCCACCGTATCCGGCGCGAGGCGGACGAGGCCGGGGGCGAAGGCCGTGACGGTCCCGGTCGCACCCACCGAGCCCGCGCTCGCCAGGGCGACGAGGGGGCTCAGGGGCAGGGGCACGAACCCGTTGGCGGGCCAGGCCGTGAGCATCACCCGGTAGCGGCCCGGCGCCAGGATGCGCCGCGTCGCCAGCTCCACCATGGCGCGGGCCGAGGCGATCAGGCCCTCCACCAGACCGTCCTCGGCGGTGTTGTCCGGGTCGAGGCGCAGGTGAGCGCGCATGTCCGCCAGGGTGACCGGCTCGACGATGGCGGCATCGACGCGTATCGGACTCATCGTCGTCTCCGGGTGGGGCGATGAAGGGGATGGGCGGAATGGATCTCGACATGCGGTCTGCGGGTATCGCGCTGCTGCTCGGCCTCGCCGCCGCGCCGGCCGGTGCCGTGATCGGCGGCCGCGAGGCGCCGGAGGCGGCCGGCTCGGCCGTGATGGTGCTGTCCTCGAACGGCGGCGTGTGCACCGGCATCGTCGTGGCGCAGGATGCGGTGCTGACGGCGGGCCATTGCGTGGCGGTGGGCTCCCGCCGGGGCGGCGCGGAGCACCGGGTGCATTTTCGCGACGAGGCGGGCCAGCCGGTGCTGGTCGATCTCGCGGCCCGCGCGGTCCATCCCGGCTACGATGCCGGCGCCATCGCCGGGCGCCGGCGCTCCATCGATCTGGCGCTCGTCCGCACCGCGACACCGCTTCCCGGCCGCTTCCGGCCGACCCCGCTCAGCGCCGCGCTGCCGCGCGCCGGCGAGAGCCTCGTCCTCTCCGGCTACGGTGTGTCGAAACCGGGCGAGGCGCGCACCACCGGCACCTTCCGCAGCGCCGTCCTCCCCGTGGTCGAGCCCTACGGGCAGAGCCGCATCCTGGTCTGGATGAAACCGTCCGGCGGCGCATCCGGCGCCTGCCAGGGCGATTCCGGCGGGCCGATCGCGACTACGCCCGGCGCGCCGCCGCTGGCCGTCTCCGCCTGGGTGGGGGGCGGCGCCTGCGGCGCCATCTCCCAGGGCGTCCTGCTGGGGCCGCAGCGCGACTGGATCGACCGGACCCTCGCCGGCTGGGGCCGTTCCGCCGCCTGGTCCACGCCCTGAGGCCGCCGCGCTCTTGCGGGACGGAACCGGAGCTTGGCCGAAGGATTGCCTTACGCTAGGCTTCATTCCAGGGACGTCCGGGGCTCATGCCGGGCGCGGGAGAGACACGATGTTCGCGACCGCGCTCCGCAGGGCCGTCGTAACGGCGCTGGTCGGGCTGATTCCGGCTCCGGCCTTTGCCGTGATCAACGGCGAAGTCTCCCGTGATCCCAACGGGTTGCGCGCCTCTGTAGTGCGCATCGAGAGCACCCAGGGCGAGATCTGCTCGGGCACCCTCATCGGTCCCGATCTCGTGCTGACCGCCGCGCATTGTGTCATGCACCAGGCCGGCTACAGCGTCGTCGCCGTCGACCGGTCGTTCCGCCAGCGCCGCATCCCCGCCATCGCGGCGTCGATGCACCCCGATTTCGTGCCCGGCACCACGCCGGAGGACCAGCCGGGCATCGACTTGGCCCTGATCAAACTGTCCGAGCCCCTGGGGGCCGATTTCCAGCCCCTCGATCCGCGTGGCGGCGGGGCCATCGGCACCGGCGAGTCGGTGGACATCGCCGGCTTCGGCGTGGTGGCGGAGAACCGCCGCAACACCGCCCGTACCTTGCGGCAGGCGCATCTCGTCTCGATCGGTTCGCTCCAGGTCGCCAACACGGTCACGGTGGTGACCGACCGGCGCAAGCTCGCCGAGACAGCGGGAGCCGGCGCCTGCCTCGGCGATTCCGGCGGGCCGATCCTGCGCGGCGGTCCGGGCGGCTACCAGATCGTCGGCGTGGTCAGCTGGTCGAGCGGCGCCATGCGCCAGGACAAGCGCGCCCGCACCGCCTGCGGCGGCTTCACGGCGGTGACCCCCATCGGCCAGCATGCCGGCTGGATCACGTCGCGCGCCGCCGAGATGGCACAGCTCACCGCCAGCGAGGCACCCGCGAGCTTCCGCCGCTCCAACCGCTCGGACTGGATGGCGCGGCCGGGACGGCGGTAGGGCGCTACAAGGATTGCCCCTGGGCTGTCTCGACCGGGGGCAGCCAGATTCACGCGAACTTCAGCAGCTTGATCGCGTCGAAATCCTGCACGCCGCCGCCCACGCGCTTGGTGGTGTAGAACAGCACGTAGGGCTTGGCCGAGTAGGGATCGCGCAGGACGCGCAGGCCGGCGCGGTCCACCACGAGGTAGCCGCGCTTGAAGTCGCCGAAGGCGATGGACAGGCTGCTGGCCGCCACATCCGGCATCGCCTCGGCCTCGGCCACGGGGAAGCCGAGCAGGGTCGCGATCCTGTCGGCCGAG
This sequence comes from Methylobacterium sp. 88A, assembly GCF_000376345.1. Lineage (NCBI taxonomy): Bacteria > Pseudomonadati > Pseudomonadota > Alphaproteobacteria > Hyphomicrobiales > Methylobacteriaceae > Methylobacterium > Methylobacterium sp. 88A. Next base: position 4,405,257 of record NZ_AQVT01000001.1, on the reverse strand, counting down.
ACCGGCGGCTGCCACAGGTAGTTTCCGTCGGCATCCTTCATCTTGCGGATCGTGCTCTGGACCTTGCGGTTCATCACGAAGCTGGCGTTCTGGCGGTAGCCGGCCCGCAGGGCGTAGACGAGGTCGAACAGCACGTCGGACGGGTTGGCGGTGGGGAAGGCCCCGGCCGCGCCGGTGGCGACGAAGCCGAGCTTGCCTGGGCTCCAGGCAGAATTCGCCACGTTGTCCACGCTGAGGAAGCCGCGCGGGCGGCTGACCCCGTTGCCGGTGACGAAGGCGACGCTTTCCTGTTCGGCGAAGGCGGTCTCCACCTCGTCGGCGAGCCAGGCGTCGATATCGACGATGGCATCGTCGAGGAGCGTCTGGGTCGCCGCCGGCATGGCATAGAGCTCCATGGCCGGGAAGCTCAGTTCCGAGAGAGACGGAGCGTCGGTCTGGGGCCGCGCCGCGGTCTCGGCGACCCAGCCCGAGACCGCATCGGTGGTGGAGACGGCGCGCTTGTAGAGCCCGCCGGAGATGGTGCGCACCGTGGCGAGCGACCGGATCGGCGAGAGATTGGCGAGCCGCCGCAACACGTCCCGTTCGATGGCCTGCGGCACTAGATAGCCGCCATCGGGGCCGGAGCCGGCCGAGAGCGCCTTCTCCTCCAGCCGCTTCAGCCCGCCGCTCTCGCCCGCCCGGACATAGAGGTCGAAGGCGGCCTTGTGCTCGACGGAAGCCGGGTCCGGACGGCTCGGCCCGTCCCCGCCCAGGGGCGGACGGCGGCCGTCCAGGGTCAGGCGGTCGAGGCGGGTCCGCGCCGAGTCGAGGGCCGCGTCGATGCGGGCGAGCTTCTCCTCGGTGAGGATATCGCCGGAGCGGCGCCCCTCGAGTTCGGCGAGCCGGCCGTCATTGGTCTCCTTGAAGGCCTCGAAGGCGCGGGAGAGTTCGCCCATGGCGGCGCCGACTTCGGCGTCGGAGGCGGGGCGCGCCGCTTTGTTTTCCAGAAAGCCGTGCGGATCGGCCTTGGTCTCCGGGGCGCTCGGCGAAACGTGAACACTCATGCGAACCTCGTCTGCTGGGTGAAGGGGGAGGGGGCGGAGGCCGTCCGGGGGGACGGCGCACCACGCGGCGCGAGCCGGTGTGCGAAGGCGCGCAACTCGCGGGCGAGGGGCGTCACCGTCCCGTCCGGCACGGCGGCGCGGGCGCCGGGCAGGAGCGGGAAGGTGACGAGGGAGATCTCCCAGAGGTCGACCGCCAGCAGGCGGCGCAGGCCGCCGCGCTGTGGGCTCGACCGCAGGGTGCGAAAGCCGATGGACAGACCGTCGAGGCCGCCCTCGCGCATCAGCGCGTCGACCTCGCGCCCGCGCTGGACGGCGAGGTTGATCAGCCCCTCCACGCGCAGGCCGCGCGCATCCTCGCGCAGGGAGAGCCAGCGCCCGATCGGCTCGGCCGGATCGTGCTGGAACAGCATCCGCACGCCTGCGGCCCCGCGCTCGCCAAGGCTCGCCGCGAAGGCCCCGGCGGACACGACATCGTTGCCGAGATCGGGCACGCCGAACAGGCTGGCATAGCCGGTGAAATGGCCGTCCATGGCGGGCTCCCGAAGGGTGGGGTGACAATGGGGAGAGGGCGGGATATCCTCCTCATGTCGAGGATATCCCGGAGATGTGCATGCCGCTCTACATCAAGGACGACGAGACGGCGGGCCTGGTGGCGATGCTCGCGAAAGCATCCGGCGTCACCAAGTCCGAGGCCGTGCGCCGGGCCGTCACGGCCGAACTGAGCCGCCTGACCCCTCCGGTGCCGCTGCGCGAACGCCTCGCCGCCCTAAGGGCCCGTCATCAGCTGCCGAAGCCCACGGGGCAGGCTGCCGACAAGGCCTTCTTCGACGACCTGAGCGGAGAATGACGCTCTTCGTCGATGCCTCCGCGCTGATCGCGATCATCGCCGGCGAGGCGGAGGCCGACGCATTCGCGGACATCCTCGACACCGATCCCGACAGGCTGTGTTCGGCGCTCTCGCTCTGGGAAACCATCGCGGGCCTCGTGCGCAGCTACGCCTTCACGGTCGAGGCGGCCCGCGAACGGGTTCGCCTGACCTGCGAGGAGGCGGATATCCGCCTCGTTCCGATTGCCGGGCGGGAGTTCGAACTCGCCGTCGAAGCCTATGAGCGATTCGGCAAGGGCCGGCATCCGGCGTCCCTCAACATGGGCGATTGCCACGCCTATGCCTGCGCGAGAGCCCATCAGGCGGTCCTGCTGTTCAAGGGCGAGGATTTCACCCTCACGGATATCGTTCGGGCCGGACCTTCTGGATAAGCCACCGGCTCGATCGGCATGACACCTGACGTGTCGCGCCCCGATCAAGACGATGGTCCGGGTTGGCAATATCCGCCCGAATACATCAAGATTTCGCTTTCCTCATCGAAGATCAGTGGCATTATTCGACTTCGTTCGTCTGCGAGTCGGAAATGGAGGGATCATCATGAGCTTGAGCGTAAAGCTATGCATCACATCCGTTCTGCTGTGCCTGCTTGGTCCGATCCCGGCCTCGGCCGCGGATCCCACCGCCGATGCCCAGGCCGCGGCGGCCCGCTGGGACAAGACCTACAATTCCGGCGACATGGACGGCCTCAAGGCCCTCTACGCCACCGATGCCATGGTGATTCCGAAGGGCGCTGCCGTGTCCGGCGCCGACAAGATCGGCGCCTTCTTCGCCGGGTTGAAGGCGAAGGGGTTCGAGGAGCACGCGATCAAGGTCAACTCGGCGCAGATGAAGGGGGACGTTCTCCTCGTCACCGGGCGCTGGTCCATGTCCGGCCCCGGCGAGGGGGGCGCGAAGAAGACGTTCGAGGGCAACTGGGTCAACGTCCTGGAGCGCGAGGGCAAGGACTGGCGCACGGTGCTGCACACCTGGAACTGACGAACCTATAACGCCGTCCCGTAGCCCACGGCCTCGCGTTTCTCCGCCTCGGTGAGGAAGTCCGCCGCCTGGACCCGGCGCCAGAGCGATTCCCGCTCCGGCGCCAGGGCCTCGATGGCGTCGAGGTCGGGCTCCAGGCGGGCGGGGCCGAAGGCGGGTTCCAGCCATTGGGCGAGGCTCTCGGCGGTGCGGCGTGCCAGCGGGATCACCGTCTGCCGGTAGAAGGCGCGGTTGGCCTCGGCGTAATTGGCGTGGGTGTTGTCGCCCGCGAGGCCGAGCAGCAGGGGCGGCACGCCGAAGGCCAGCGCGATCTCGCGGGCGGCGGCGGCCTTGGCTTCCACGAAATCCATGTCCTTCGGCGAGAGCGAGAGCGGCTTCCAGTCGAGGCCGCCCTCCAGCAGCAGCGGCCGGCCGGCATTGGCGGCGCCCTGGTAATTCGCCTCTAGCTCGCCCTTGAGGCGGGTGAACTGCGCGTCGCTCAAGGTCGCGCCGGTGGAGGTAGCATAGACCAGTGCCCCGGAGGGCCGGGCGGCATTGTCGAGGAGCGCCTTGTTCCAGGCCCCGGCGGCGTTGTGGATGTCGAGCGCCACTGCCGCCGCCTCCATCGGCGACAGGCCGTAATGGTCGTCGGCCGGGTGGAACAGGGTGAGGTGCAGGATCGGCGGCACGCCCTCGCGGGTCTGGTCGTGCCGCAGAATCCGCCCGCCCACGGTATGGTCGTAGGCGATGGGCCATCCGTCGGGGCCGGGCACCACCCGCATCCGGTCCGGACGCAGAGCGTGGAGTTCGCGCGGGGTGCCGTCGAGGCTCACCGCTTCGAGATACGCGTTCCCCGAGACCATGAGGTGGCCATACAGCGTCTCCAGCAGGCGCGCGCCGCCCTCGCGGGCATTCGGCCGGGCGAGGAGGGCGAGGAGCGGATGCGGCCCCGCCCGGTCCGTCAGAACCAGGGGCAGGGAGGCTGCGGCCTCCGCCACCAGCCGCACCGCCCGGTGGACGATGGCGTTGCGCTGGAACCCCTCCCGCGCCAGCGCCTCGTAATCCCGCGCGGTCCAGACCGCCCGGCCCTCGCCATAGAAGGCGATGCCGAGGCCGGAAACCAGCGCCGCCTTGGTCTCGGCAATGGGAAAGGCGGCCCGCGCGAGGCGGGCGAGGAGGTTCGGCATGAGAATGTCCTGACTCGATCAGTTCTGGTCCGAAAGGCCTGTGCGCAGTCCCCTCTCCCCGCATGCGGGGAGAGGGCCGCGTCTCCCCCTCGTTGGGGAGCGCGGCGAGGCGGCAGCCGAGGGTGAGGGGGCTTGGCCGAAGGAGCCACACCCGGAGAGACCCCCTCACCCTCGCCCTAGCGGGCTCACGTCGCCTCCCGGCAAGAGGAGGACGACGTCCTCTCCCCGCCCGGCGGGGAGAGGGGGACCAGCCTCTTTTGAATAGGGACGTGCCCTCAGGCTGTTGGACCCGAAGGCCGGCGCTCATTCCCGTCCCCCCGCCCGGCGGGGAGACGGGAATGCCCTCACATCCGCCGGATCCGCGGCTCGGCCCTCTGGCCCAGCATCAGGTGGGTCAGGGCCCAGACGAGGGCGTCGAGGCGGTCGGGGGAGGCGCCGCTGGAGAGGCCGCCCGGCCCGAAATCGCAGAGCTCGTCCTCGAGCGCCGGGAGACTCCCCACATGGTGGACGCGGCCCTGCGCGTAGAGCACCGAGACCGGCTCGGCCCGCAGATACTTGCCGCGCGTCGCCCGCACCGGGATCACCGGCACCGAGGCGTCCACCTCGGCGATGACCGCGATGGCCATCTCGCCGCCCTGGTTGACCTCGACCACGAGGCTGTCCGCTTCCAGGCGATGGTAGAGCGCCAGGGCCGCGCCGGCCCAGGCCTGCGGGCTCGCCCGGCCCAACGTGGCGTCGGCGACCACATAGGCATGCCCGTCCGGCCCGAGCCCGGCGGCGACGATCCCGCAGGCATCGGCCCCGGCCTTCGAGGAGGCGGGCGGGTCCACCGCCACGACGATCCGCCGAAGCTCCGGCATCCCGTCCCGGCGCGCGGCCTCGATCCCCTCCCGCGTCCAGAGCGCGTCCGGCCGGTCCTCGATCAGCTCGCCGTCGAGCTCCTGCCGCCCGAGCCGCGTGCCGGCATAGCGCCCCACCACGGCGTCGAGGAAGGAGGGCGCGAGGTTGGCGGCGTTGTCGGCGGTGCGCGAGCGGCTCACCACCGTGAGCGGGTCGGCGAGGATGCGGCGGATCAGCGGGATCGGCCGGGGCGTGGTGGTGACGAGGTTGCGGGGCCGGTCGCCGAGGCGCAGGCCGAACTGGATCATGTCGTAGGTGGCGTCCGGCCGGCGCCATTTGGCGATCTCGTCGGACCAGGCGGCTCCGAATTGCGGCCCGCGCAGGGAATCTGGCTCCTCGGCGGAGAAGGCCATCGCCACCGCGCCGTTGGCCCATTCGAGCCGCCGCCGCGAGGGCGACCAGAGCGGCCGCGCCCCGGAGAGCGCCAGCAGGCCGGACGGCCCCTCGATCATCACGTCGCGCACGTCGGCATAGGTCTCGCCGACGAGGGCGATGCGGCCCACCGCCCGGGCGCAGAAGGCGGGGTCGCCCGTGGCCAGGGCCCGCACCCATTCGGCCCCCGTGCGGGTCTTGCCCGAGCCGCGCCCGCCGATCACCGCCCAGGTGGTCCAATCGTCCCGCGAGGGGCAGGGCGGCAGCTGGTCGGTCCGGGCGTTATGGAGCCAATCCGAGGCCAGCGCCCGGATCAGGTGCGGCGGCAGGCTCGCCAGGAAGCCCGGCATCCGGCCGCTCGCCGAGGCATGCCGCATAGCGCGCCGCGATTGCCGCGCGCAGGGCGGGCAGGTCGCCGTCATCGGCCGGGGGGTGGGACGTCGCGCGGGTCCCTTCTGCGAAAGGCCCGTCCGCAAGGTTGCGCTGCGCATCGCTTCGCTCCCGGTCTTCGCTGGAGAGGTCGTCGAGCAGCCGTTTCAGGCCGCCGAGGTCGCGCAGCACCTTCGCGGAATCGAGCGCGGGCGGCGTCTCGCCGCTCAGGGCCGCGTCGAACCGCGCGATCTGGCGGCCGATATGGGCGCGCAGGGCCTCGCCCAGATTGTCCATCACCCGCGCCGCCGGAAGGGGCGCGCTGGCCTTCGGCGGGCGCGGCGCCGGGCGGGCGCGCGGCCTGCGCTCGAAGCCGCAGGCGCGGAACAGGGCCGGCGCGCCGGCGACGGTGCCGCCCAGCGCCAGAGCCAGCGTCGCGGGCTCGACCTCCATCATCCCGTAGAGCGTCTCCACGGCGCGTCGCCGCGCGGGCGCCCAGGCTCCGGGGTCGAGCCGACGCTGCGCGTCGCTCACCCCCTCGCGCCAGCCATGCTGGCGGTTCCATGTGCTGACCGTCTGGGCGCGGACCCCCGTCCGCTCGGCGATCTCGCGGCTCGTCATGCTCGTCGTCCGCATCAGTTGCTCGACGAGCCGGCGTGTCTCCAGGGGAAGCTCCATCTCGCTGCCCCTCTCGTCACACTTCTTGAGCGTTCCTCATTGATACAGAAGGAGCGTTACGCTGTCAATCATAAATTCCTATTTTAGGATTTTTAGGAGGAGACTAAGAGGAAAAGCAGAGGGGGTGGGAAGCTTGACGCTTGGTCGCGCCTGATCCTGGGCCAAACTTGTCTTACAAATCGCTGCCGGATCTGCCCGGAACCGGATGTGGCCTAGGTTACTAATCGGCGTCAAAAAATCAGATCATTCGAGCTTCTTAATCTTCTTTCCTTGACGGTTCGGCCCAAACTGACGGGCGGTACAGGTGGTGCTCGGTAGCGGAAGCAACAAATCGCCGCAATAACATATTGAAAACATTGGTATATTTTCAATATTTTTCATAATTATCGCCGAATGAGGTCTGTGAGGATCTCAGCGAACCAGAGACATAATACCACGGGGCATAAACGGGCGCAGAAATTGTGTGGACCGCGATAGTCTGCCACTTCAAATTGTGTCGGATGTGTGCTGTTTTGGTACAAAATGCGACGTCCAAAGAATCAAACGAGCATTGAGCGCACAGGAAGAATATGCCTTATCTGCACCAATATAGGCTTTTTATTAGTCACAAATGGAAGTATAGCGAGGGTTATGATAGGATTATACAATTTCTTACTGCTGCGCCAAATTTTGAATACAGAAACTATTCGGTACCAGAGCACAAGGCGTTTGTCGGACTAAGTACCCCTCGACTGGCGGAGCAGCTGAAAAATCAAATCCGGCCAGTACAGTGCGTAATTATATTAGGCGGTATGTACGTTTCATACAGTGATTGGATTCAATATGAAATCAATTATGCGAAAGAGCTTGGAAAGCCTATTCTCGGTATCTATCCATGGGGAGCGCAGAAAATGCCCCTTGCTGTGACTGTAGCTGCAGATGAGATCGTCGGATGGAATACGAACTCAATCCTAACTGCTATTCGCCGCCTAGTGCCATAAGGAGCTATAATGGCGTTGCCTGAGATCAAATATCCTGCTCTCTACGTAGCTGCGGGCAATGCTTCTGATTCGTCACAGCGTTTCTACCTCTGGCTTATTCGGAGTGAGTATCTTCTGCTCATGATTGCTGCTGTATTGGCTCTGGATTTATCAAAAGAACCTATTTATTTTGCATCTTATGCTGGCGTATTTTTCGCGTCACTAATGGTACTTTTATGCCGTTCTCTGCTCAAGCCAGAGCAGAGCTGGTATAAGAGTAGAGCGCTTGCGGAAAGCATAAAAACGTCGACATGGCGATACGTAATGCGTGCTGGTCCATTCGATGACGCTGACAGTGTGAAAGTACCTCGCGGAAATTTCCGCAATACTCTAACAAGTATTCTAGATGCGAATAAGCATATTGGTGAGCGCATGGTTGGATCCTCCAGCTTGGAGCATCAAATATCGCTGGAAATGGAAACGATACGCGCAGCGACTTTGTCGGACCGGATCGCTTACTATGATAAATGCCGAGTGCGCGAGCAGCGGGCTTGGTATACTCTCAAGGCCGGTGCCAATAAGAGGTCATTCAATATTTGGCTTGGCATGAGTATCCTCACCTATGTCGTAGCGGCGGGACTTGCTCTAGCTCGTATCTCTTATCCCAACTGGAATCTCTGGCCCATTGATTTTTTCATTGTAGCTGCGTCTGCGACCATCGGTTGGATACAAGTGAAAAAGTTCAGTGAGCTTGCTGCTTCCTACACTCTTACAGCCCATGAAATTGGTATCATCCAAGGTCGAATCGCGGAAATCGAAGGAGAGATTCACTTTTCGGAGTTTGTAAATGAAGCAGAACTGGCTTTCTCGCGCGAGCACACCCAGTGGGTGGCCCGACAGCAACAGTGACCTCTCGGTCGATTGAAGGTCCCGAAGGGGTGGAGCCAATACTTGGCTCACTAATAAATGTCCAGGATATTTATATACCATACTACCATGGCAACGCTCTTTGAATGAACTGCGAGGCAGGTCTTAACCTGCGGGCGAGCCTTGTTGCATCCTAACTTTAACTTAAGGGAGAAGCATTCGATGGCTAGATGCACGGCACCAGTAAGAGGCCACACAGGGGGCGGAGAAGCAAACTGTCCCGCATGCAGCGGTCGATGGGGCCGTAGTAGCTATGGCAGTTACGGCTCCAGTTACGGCTCCTCAACCTCGTCGTCGCGTTCATACTCGTCGTCTGGCGGGGGCGGTGGGAGCCGGGGCGGTGGTGGATCAAGCAAAACTTCCAGACCTAGGTGGGCGCGAGCCGGTTCAGCCGTTTGGTATACAACCGCCGAGGTGCAAGAACTCGAACCTGTGCGCGAGCAAGTCGAGAGGCGCGCGCCGGCACCAGACCTTCGGGACGTATTCCTCTGTCATGCATGGGACGACCGGCAGGGAGCTGCAAAAGAATTGCATGATCTGCTTGAGGCGCGTGGAGTAAAGGTTTGGTTCAGTGAGAAAGATATCGCGCTCGGTGAACCATTCCTTCGCGAGATCGACAGGGGACTGGCGAAATCACGGGTCGGTATAGTGTTAGTGACTGCTAATTTTTTAAAACGTATCCATGGCCACAGCATCGCCGACAAAGAGCTCTCAGTACTTCTCCATGGAGGTAAGCTGGTACCGATCATTCACGGTACTACATTTGCGGAATTAAACGAGGAGAGTCCCATGCTTGCTTCGCGAAATGGACTTAACACCGCGGAAAACAGTATGGCAGATGTCGCGACCAAGCTCGCTGATCTAGTTTCCGTAAGAATTAGCGACGAAAAGTGAGAAGCTGCAGCGCGGCAGCAAAAGGGGCGGCGTCAACATTGGGTGATCGGGTCTATCGACTGAACTGATGTCCGAAACGGTTCGAGAGCGGGCGAGACGGCCGTGTCTGCTTCTGCCAACTCTCGACCGAAAGCGGACCGCCGCAAATCCACCATAGCCGACCTCTTACGCTGGCGCCTAACCTGGAAAACCACTCGCTTCGGTCGGTAAGGGAATGGTGGTGAGGGCCCTAATAGGCGCGGGCTTGACTGCGTGCCCCGCCACCGCCGCCCTTCGGCGGCGGCGCGCGTCAACCTTCCCCGCTCAGGCCGGGATCGCATCCGCGCTGGGCGGCGTCCGGGGGCGGGGCATGATCGTCGCCGGGCAGGGCGGCGGCTCGTCGTCGTCGTTGCGGCGGCGCGGGCGGAGATAGCGGTGCAGGTTCGCGAGGCGCGGTCGGCGGCGCGGCGCGGGGCGAGGGGCCCCGGCGGCCGTCTCCGGGGCGGCGCCGCCATCGAGTTCGGCGAGCGCCGTGAGCAGGGCCTCGACGGTGACCGGCTCGGCCCTGGCCCCGGTGAGGCAGCGCAGGCCCGGTGCGTTCTCGAGGGCGCAGGCGTCCGAGACCCAGGAGGCCAGGATCGTCCGCTTCTCTTCGCGGGAGAGGAGCGGGTGCGCCAGCACCTCGCGCGGATGACGGAACACGTCCCCGGGGGCGACCACGGCCTGCCACGCCTCGAACGAGGCGGACTGGGTCGCGGCTGGGTTCATGGGGCCGTTCATGAGGCCGGACGTTCCGAGGCCGGAACGGGACAAGTGCGTCTCCCTCATCGACATGATCGATCCTCCCTGATGGCTGTGAGGCAGGACTAAAACGATGCGGCCCTCGCGGGCCCGAAGGCCCCCGAGGTTCGGCTGTCATGGCTCAAGGCGGGTTCAGGCCGCCTCGGCGTGGTCCTCGACCTGCGCGTGCGCGTTGTCCTGAACCTGCGCGTTGTCCTGGCCGATGGGGCTCGTCGCGCCGGCGATGGCGATGCGGCGGGGCTTGAGGGCCTCCGGCACCTCGCGCTTGAGGTCCACGGTCAGCAGTCCGTTGTCGAGGCTGGCGCCCGTGACCCTCACGTGGTCGGCTAGGTTGAACGTCTGCCGGAAGGGCCGCGTCGCGATTCCGCGATGCAGATAGGCGCGCTCCCCGTCCCGGTCGGTAGTCCGGTCGCCTCTCCGGCCGGTCCTTTGGCCCGTGACCTGGAGGACCGTGTCGTGCTGCGTCAGGTCGATCTCATCCGGGGTGAAGCCGGCGACCGCCATGGTGATGCGATAAGCGTCGTCGGCCACCTTCTCGATGTCGTAGGGCGGCCAAGTCGTCGACGGCTCGACGCGGGCTGCCTGGTCGAGCAGCGAGATCATGCGGTCGAAACCGACGGTCGAGCGATAGAGCGGTGCGAAATCCAAGGTCCTCATGACCACATCCTCCTGAAGAGCAACGTGATGACAAAGGCCGCCGGACACCGTGTCCGGCGCCAAGGTGCGAGCCGTTCGTGGCCTCGCACGCGTGAAACGCAGAGGTCGGCGTGCGGTTCCGGGGCGATGTGGATTTTTTTCAGCGTGAGGGGCCGGGCTTCTTCGCTTATCCGGTGGTGGCGGCGGACTCGTTCGTTGAGCGAAAAGGCGAGGAAGCCCGTCGCGCCTCATGTCGAACTCTCTTGGACAGGGCGAACAAGCGTCGAGCGGATGTATGAATCCAGTCGCCCCCGGGCGGAGATCCTTCGGCCTTCGGTAGCGCGGGCGTGTCGGGACGGGAAACCGGAAGCGGAAATGTGCGCGTTCGCACGCTCCTTCTCCCGGCGCCCCGGGTTGGGCCTGACGATTGTTGACATTCATCAGGCGTAACGTAGGTTCTGGTCATGGCCGGAGCGGGCGCCGCTCAACGGAAACACCGCCCCCTCGTTTCTTTTGAGTGGCGTACCGCTCCGGTCCTTTTTCTGAAGCTGATCCTCCCCGAGAAGACAGCCGTCACGCCCTCTCGGCGTGGCGGCTTTCTCGCGTTCTGCTTGTGCTGCGATGGTCTTCCGGGGTAGCGACCTCGCATCGGATCACGAGGACGCCCCCGTTGAGCACCCGCGCATGTTGCGCTCTCGCCCTCCTCATCGCCCTGGCGGGGGCTGGATTGCGCCTCGTCGTGCCGGTGACACCGACGGATGCGGCCTATCACGCGGTGGTCGAGGCCTACCCGTCGAAGCCGCTGCCCTGAGGGCTTCGAACGGCCCGCCGCCCGCACCCTGGAAACAGCCCGGAAACTTCCGCGCCGCACTGGCGTCGCAATAGTCCTGCATCTCTGGCGGCGATGCTGAGCGAACGATCGACGGGCAAGGCCACCCGGCAAACGTGCACGATTTCTTGCGCGGCCCTGGATCGTCGCCCCGCTGCGTGGTGGTCGCGCCCCCTGTTCCGTCGGGACTCCCGTCTCCATTTCGGTCAGACTGCGTGGTGCCGGTCGGAAACGAGCGGCCGGATTGTCGAGGCATGAACGAACAATCGCCCATCCGGACCGAGACGGCCCGGCACATCGGACCCGAGGCACCGGCGCCCACGCGCCGGCGAAGCCGCGCGGGGACGTGGCTCCTCCTGCTCCTCCTTCTCGCGGGGGGCGGCGCGGCCGGCTACCGGTACTATCTCGCGCCCAAACCTGCGACGGAGACCGCCGCCGACGGCGCGCCCGTGCGCGGCAAGGGCGCCCGTGGACGACCCGGCGACATGGCCCAGGCTGTGGGCGTCGCCACGGTCTCGGCCGGCGAGATCCCGGTGGTGCTGTCGGGCCTCGGCACGGTGACGCCGCTCGCCACCGTGACGATCCAGTCGCAGATCAGCGGCTACCTCATGGAGATCGGCTTCCGCGAGGGCCAGACCGTCAGACGAGGCGATTTCCTGGCCCAGATCGACCCGCGTATCTACGAGGCGCAGCTCGCCCAGTATCAGGGCCAGCTCGCCCGCGATCAGGCGCTGCTGCAGAATTCGAAGCTCGACCTCGCCCGCTTCCAGCGCCTCAGCCTGCAGGATTCGATCTCCAAGCAGAACGTGGACACGCAAGCGGCCCTGGTGAAGCAGAACGAGGGCACCGTCGCCATCGACCAGGCCCAGGTCGACCAGCAGAAGCTCAACATCGCCTATACGCGCATCGTCTCCCCGGTGGAGGGCCGCGTCGGCCTGCGCCAGATCGACCAGGGCAATTACGTCACCGCCGCCTCCACCAACATCGTGGTGGTGACGCAGCTGCATCCGATCTCGGTGGTCTTCACCCTGCCCGAGGACGACGTGGCGCGCGTCATGCGCCGCCTGCGCTCGGGCGCGAAGCTCACGGTGACCGCCTACGATCGGGGCGATGCCAACGTGCTCGCCACCGGCACCCTCGACACGGTGGACAACCAAATCGACACCACCACCGGCACGGTGAAGCTGCGCGCCCTGTTCGACAACAAGGACGAGAGCCTGTTCCCTAACCAGTTCGTCAACGCCAAGCTCACCGTGGACATCGTGCGGGACACGCCCATCATCCCCACCGCTGCGATCCTGCGCGGCACGCCCGGCGCCTATGTCTACCTGCTCGACAGCGACGACAAGGTCGTGGTCCGGCCGATCACCGTCGGCGAGGCCGATGGTGCGCGCAGTGCCGTCACCAAGGGGCTGGCGGTGGGCGACCGGGTCGTGGTCGACGGGACCGACCGCTTGCGCGACGGCGCCAAGGTCCGCGTCACCGAGGGCGGCAAAGGCCAGCCGGCGCCCCCCGGTGAACCCGCCGCGCCCGGCCAGCCGGCGGCATCCGGCCAAGCGGCACCTGCAACCGACGCCACGGCCACGACGTCGACCCCCGCCGCCGGGACACCTCCCGAAAATCCGTCGCAGAAGCGCGAGCGCCGCAGAGAGCGGCCGGCGGCGCAGCCGTGATGGTCACTCTCGACGCCGTTTCTCCCTCCCCCCTCTGCGGGGGAGGGTGCCTGCGGAGCAGGCGGGAGAGGGGACGACCTCTCCGCATAGGGCGCTCCCCTCTCCCGATCCACTTCGTGGGCCACCCTCCCCCGCAGGGGGGGGAGGGGAGGGGCGGCGCGCCCGTCGTGGCCCTTACCCCATGAACCCGTCCCGCATCTTCATCCTGCGGCCCGTGGCCACCACGCTGTTCATGCTGGCGATCCTGCTCGTCGGCATGGTGTCGTACCTGAACCTGCCGGTCTCGGCCCTTCCGTCGGTGGATTACCCGACGATCCAGGTTCAGACCTTCTATCCCGGCGCGAGCCCGGAGGTGATGACCTCGGCGGTGACGGCGCCGCTGGAGCGGCAGTTCGGTCAGCTCGCCAACCTCAACCAGATGACCTCGCAGAGTTCCGCGGGCGCGTCGGTGATCACGCTTCAGTTCAGCCTCGATCTCGGCCTCGACATCGCCGAGCAGCAGGTCCAGGCGGCGATCAACGCGGCGGGCAACCTCTTGCCCTCCGACCTGCCGGCGCCGCCGGTCTACGCCAAGGTCAACCCGGCCGACGCGCCGATTTTGACGCTGGCCCTCACCTCCACGACGATGCCGCTCACCGAGGTGAGGGATCTCGCCGAGACGCGGCTCGCCCAGAAGATCAGCCAGGTTTCCGGCGTCGGCCTCGTCAGCATGGGCGGCGGCCAGCGCCCGGCCGTGCGCGTGCGCTTCAATTCGCGGGCGCTGGCCGCCTACGGCCTCAACATCGACGACCTGCGCACCACCATCACCAACCTCAACGTCAATACGCCCAAGGGCACGATCGACGGGCCGACCCAGTCCTACGCCATCAACGCCAACGACCAGATCCGCGACCCGAAGGCCTACGAGCAGGCGATCATCGCCTACAAGAACGGCTCGGCGGTGCGGCTGTCGGACGTCGCCGACGTGGTCAACGGCCCGGAGAACACCAAGCTCGGCGCCTGGATGGACGAGACGCCCGCCGTCATCCTCAACATCCAGCGCCAGCCCGGCGCCAACGTCATCGCCACCGTCGACAAGATCAAGGCGCTGCTGCCCCAGCTGCAGGGGACGCTTCCCGCGGCGATCACGGTGACGCCGCTCACCGATCGCACCACCACCATCCGCGCCTCCGTGCACGACGTGCAGGTGGAGCTGGCGCTCGCCATCGGCCTCGTGGTCCTAGTGATCTTCCTCTTCCTGCGCAGCCTGTCCGCGACCCTGATCCCGAGCCTGTCGGTGCCGCTCTCACTGATCGGCGCGCTCTCGATCATGGACCTCTACGGGTTCTCCCTCGACAACCTGTCCCTGATGGCGCTGACGATCGCGACGGGCTTCGTCGTCGACGACGCCATCGTGGTCATCGAGAACATCGCCCGCCACGTGGAGGAGGGCGATTCGCCGATGGAGGCGGCCCTGAAGGGCAGCCGCGAGATCGGCTTCACCATCATCTCGCTCACCGTCTCGCTCATCGCGGTGCTGATCCCGCTCCTGTTCATGGGCGACGTGGTGGGGCGCCTGTTCCACGAATTCGCGATCACGCTCGCCGCCACCATCGTGATCTCGGCGGTGGTCTCGCTCACCCTCGTGCCGATGCTGTGCGCGCGCCTGCTCAAGCACGCGCCGGAGGCCAAGCGCCGCGAAGGATTTATCGCGCGGACCGGCCGGCGGGCCATGGACGGGGTGATCTCCGGCTACGGGCGGATGCTGCGCGTGGTGCTCAACCACCAGGGCCTGACCCTCGTCGTCACCCTCGCCACCATCGCGCTCACCGCCTACCTGTTCGTGGTCATCCCCAAGGGCTTCTTCCCGGTCCAGGACACGGGCGTGATCCAGGGCGTGACCCAGGCCGACCAGACCGTCTCCTATGCCGAGATGGCCGACCGCCAGCAGCAACTCGCGCGGATCGTCCTGCAGGACCCGGATGTGGCGAGCCTGTCCTCGTTCATCGGCGTCGACGGGCAGAACGTGACGCTCAATTCCGGCCGCTTCCTCATCAACCTGAAGCCGCACGAGGGCCGCGCCACCGATGCCAGCGCGATCATCCGCCGCCTGAAGGAAGCGACGCGCGGGGTCGCCGGCATCCGGCTCTACATGCAGCCGGTGCAGGACCTCACCATCGACACGGCGGTGAGCGCGACGCAGTATCAGGTGATCCTCGAGAACCCGAACCTCTCGGAGTTCGAGACCTGGGTGCCGCGCTTCGTCCAGGCGCTGCAGCGCTCGCCGCTGCTGTCGGACGTGGCGAGCGACCTGCAGGGCAACGGGCTGGCGGCCTACGTCACCATCGACCGGCCCACCGCCGGCCGCTACGGCATCACCCCCGCCACCGTGGACAACGCGCTCTACGACGCCTTCGGCCAGCGCATCGTCTCGACGATCTTCACCCAGTCGAACCAGTACCGGGTGATCCTCGAGGCCGACCCGGACCTGCACAAGACCCTCGACAGCCTCAACGGCATCTTCCTGCCCTCCTCCACGGCGGCCTCGGGGCAGGTGCCGCTCTCGGCGGTGGCGCGGATCAGCGAGCGCCGGGCACCGCTCCTCATCAGCCATCTCGGCCAGTTCCCGGCCACCACCGTCTCGTTCAACCTCGCCGAGGGGGTGGCGCTGGGCGATGCGGTGAAGACGATCGAGGCGGCGCGGACAGAGATCGACCTTCCCCCGAGCTTCCGCGTAGTGCCGCAGGGCTCGGTCTTCGCCTTCCAATCGGCGCTCTCGAACCAGCTCTTCCTGGTGATCGCCGCCATCGTCACCGTCTATATCGTGCTCGGCGTGCTCTATGAGAGCTTCGTCCACCCGATCACGATCCTCTCGACCCTGCCCTCGGCGGGGATCGGCGCGCTGGTCGGCCTGATGCTCTACGGGCTGCCGCTGGACATCATCGGCGTCATCGGCATCGTGCTGCTCATCGGCATCGTGAAGAAGAACGCGATCATGATGATCGACTTCGCGCTCCAGGCCGAGCGCGAGGAGGGCATGGCCCCGCGCGACGCGATCTACGAGGCCTGCCTGCTGCGCTTCCGCCCGATTCTCATGACGACGCTGGCCGCCCTGTTCGCGGCCGTGCCCCTCATCCTCGGCACCGGTGTCGGTTCCGAACTGCGCCAGCCGCTCGGCATCGTCATCGCCGGCGGCCTCATCGTCTCCCAGGTCCTGACCCTGTTCACCACCCCGGTGATCTACCTCGCCTTCGACCGCCTGGAGCGGCGGTTCAAGCGCGGCGGCGGTACCAAGGCGGCGGGGGTGACGCCGTGAGCCGGGAGTTCGCCGTTACTCTCCCTCCCCCCTCTGCGGGGGAGGGTGGCCCCCGAAGGGGGGCGGGAGAGGGGAACCCGGTTTCCGGATCGGACGCGCAGAGCGACGCGGGGCGCAACCTCGTCAGACCCACTCCGCATCTGCGCGCGTTTGCCCGCGGACAACGTCGGCTCCGTACGCTTGCCGAGGATGCGTTCTGGCAGCAGGTGCGCGGTAGCCGCTTCCGTGGGCTCAAATTCAGACGCCAGGTTCCCCTGCCGCCCTACATCGCCGATTTCCTTTGCGCGTCCGCCCGTCTCATCGTCGAACTCGACGGCGCCCCCCATGTCGAGACCGCGCGCCGTGATCGCGATGCCGCGCGTGATGCCTGGCTGCGGGAGCAGGGATTCGAGGTTCTGCGCTTCCCGAATGACCGTGTCCTGAGCGATCTCTCTTCGGTCCTCGACACGGTCGGCGCGACCGTCGCGGCGCGGCTGGCTCGCGCCACCTCCGGCCACGTCGCTCCCCTCTCCCGACCCGGCCTGACGGCCGGGCCACCCTCCCCCGCAGAGGGGGGAGGGAGCATGCGCCCGGCTCTCCGCCCATGAACGTCTCCGAACCGTTCATCCGCCGCCCGGTCGCCACCACGCTGCTCACCATCGGGGTGTTGCTGGCGGGGATCTTCGCGTTCTTCAAGCTGCCGGTGGCGCCGCTGCCGCAGGTGGATTTCCCCGTCATCCTGGTCCAGGCGCAGATGGCCGGGGCCTCGCCCGAGACCATGGCGACGACGGTGGCGGCGCCCCTGGAGCGGCGGCTCGGCATCATCGCCGATGTGGGCGAGATGACCTCCACCAGTTCCGTCGGGACGGTGCGGATCGTCCTGATGTTCAACCTGAACCGCGACATCGACGGGGCCGCCCGCGACGTGCAGGCGGCGATCAATGCCGCGCGGGCCGACCTGCCCACCGCGCTCCGCTCGAACCCCACCTACCGCAAGTTCAACCCGGCCGACGCGCCGATCCTGATCCTCGGCCTGACCTCGAACACCCTGTCGCCGGGTCAGCTCTACGATTCCGCCGCCACGGTGGTGCAGCAGAAGATGTCCCAGCTCCCCGGGGTGGGGAATGTCGATATCGGCGGATCGTCGTTGCCGGCGGTGCGGGTCGAGCTCGATCCCACCGCCCTCTACAATTACGGGATCGGGCTCGAAGGGGTGCGCGCCGCGATCGCCTCGGCCAATGCCAATTCCCCGAAGGGGGCGATCGAGACCGACACCCGCCACTACCAGCTCTACGCCAACGACCAGGGCCGGGTGGCGGCGGATTACCGCGACATCGTCGTGGCCTACCGCAACGGGGCCGGCGTGCGCCTCACCGATGTAGGCAAGGTCGAGGATTCGGTGGAGGACAAGCGCAACCTCGGCCTCGTCAACGGCCGGCCGGGCGTGATCCTGTTCATCTACAAGCAGCCCGGCTCCAACGTGGTCGATACGATCAAGGCGGTGGAGGCGGCGCTGCCGCAGGTGAAGGCCGCGCTGCCCGGCGACATCGACCTCACCGTCACCGGCGACCGCAGCGCCACCATCCGCGCCTCCCTCGCCGAGACCGAGGAGACCCTGGTCATCGCGGTCGTCCTCGTCATCGGCGTGGTCTTCGCCTTCCTGCGCTCCGGCCGGGCGACCCTGATCCCGGCGGTGGCCGTGCCGATCTCGATCATCGGCACCTTCTCGGCCATGTACCTGCTGGATTACAGCCTCGACATCCTGTCGCTGATGGCCCTCATCATCGCCACCGGCTTCGTGGTGGACGACGCCATCGTGGTCCTGGAGAACATCCAGCGGCATATCGAACTCGGCAAGCCGAGGCTGGAGGCCGCCCTCATCGGGGCGAAGGAGGTCGGCTTCACCGTCATCTCCATGAGCCTGTCGCTGATCGCGGTGTTCATCCCGATCCTGCTGATGGGCGGCATCGTCGGGCGGCTGTTCGAGGAATTCGCCGTCACCCTGTCCCTGGCGATCCTGATCTCCCTGGTGCTCTCGCTCACCACCACGCCGATGATGTGCGCGCTGCTGCTCAAGCGCGAAAGCGTGCCGGAGGGAGATGCGCCGCGCCGCCCCAACCTGCTGATCCGGGGGCTGGAAGGCGCCTTCGAGGGAACGCTGCGCGCCTATGAGCGAACCCTGCGGATCGCCCTCAATCATCGCCGCCTGGTGCTGCTCACGCTGTTCGCGACGATCGGGCTCAACGTCTATCTCTACATCATCGTCCCCAAGGGCTTCTTCCCCGAGCAGGATACGGGTCAGATGATGGGCGGCATCCAGGCCGACCAGCGCATCTCCTTCCAGGCGATGAAGCAGAAGCTGGAACAGGCCACCGCCATCGTGCAGGCCGATCCGGCGGTGGACAGCGTCGTCGGCTTCACGGGCGGGCGCGCCACCAACTCGGCCAACGTCTTCGTCGGCCTGAAGCCGCGGGGCGAGCGCGCCTCGATCACCGAGGTGATGACCCGCCTGCGCCCCAAACTCGCGCAGGTGGCGGGCGCCCGGCTGTTCCTGTTCCCGCGCCAGGACCTGCGCATGGGCGGGCGCCAAAGCTTCGCGCAGTACCAGTACACCCTCCAGGGCGACACGGCCGACGAGCTCTATGCGGCGGCCCCCCGGCTCGTGGAGGCGCTGCAGAAGAACCCGGTCTTCGCCGACGTCACCTCCGACCAGCAGGAGGGGGGGCTGGAAAGCCGCCTCGTCATCGACCGGGCCACGGCCTACCGCTACGGCATCACGCCCGACAAGATCGACAACACCCTCTACGACGCCTTCGGCCAGCGGCAGGTCTCGACGATCTACAACCCGCTCAACCAGTACCACGTCGTGATGGAGATCGCGCCGCGCTACCTGCAGAACCCGGAGACGTTGAAGACCGTCTTCGTCTCGACCTCGGGCGGCAAGGCGCGCGGCTCGGCCATCACCAACGCGGTGGCCGGGACCGTGGCGGGGGCCGCGGCGACGGGGACGACGGCCTCCACCATCGCCGCCGATTCCGCCCGCAACGCCGCCTCCAACGCCATCGCCGGCGGGGCGGGGGCCTCGTCCAGCGCTCCGGTTTCCAGTGCCAAGGAGACGATGATTCCGCTCTCCGCCTTCGCCCGGGTGGAGACCGGCAACGCGCCCGTGCAGGTGAGCCACCAGGGCCTGTTCGTGGCCACCACGCTCTCGTTCAACCTGGCGCCGGGCAAGAGCCTGTCGGACGCCACCGCCGCCATCGAGGAGGCGGAGGCGCAATTGCGCCTGCCGGCCACGATCCACGGCGAGTTCGCGGGTGCCGCCAAGACCTTCCAGGCCTCGTCCTCGCGCCAGCCCCTGCTGATCCTGGCGGCCCTGCTGGCCGTCTACACGATCCTCGGAATCCTCTACGAGAGCTTCGTCCATCCGGTGACGATCCTCTCGACGCTGCCCTCGGCCGGCATCGGCGCGCTGTTGGCGCTCCTCGTCTCGGGCACGGAATTCACCATCATCGCGCTCATCGCGGTGTTCCTGCTCATCGGCATCGTCAAGAAGAACGCCATCATGATGATCGACGTGGCGCTGGACGCCGAGCGCACGCGCGGGGCCACACCGAAGGACGCGATCTTCGAGGCCTGCCTCTTGCGCTTCCGGCCGATCATGATGACAACGCTGGCGGCCCTGCTCGGCGCCCTGCCTCTCATCCTCGCCGGGGGCGAAGGCTCGGAAATGCGCCGCCCCCTGGGCATCGCCATCGTCGGCGGCCTGATCGTGAGCCAGATCCTGACCCTCTACACCACGCCCGTCGTCTACCTCTATCTCGACCGCCTCCGCCGGCGTCGCCCGGCCATGGGCGTGGTTCCGGGCGCGGCCGAATGAGCGTGGGCGGTTTGAAGGACGGTCGCCTGCGCGGGCTCGTGGCTTCCCTGTGGAGCGGAGGGACATCGCGTTCCGATAAAGGCGTGGGTTCCCTCTCCTGGAAGGAGAGGGGCAGGGTGAGGTGTGCGACCTTTTCGGGGAGTCCACGCACCTCACCCCAACGCTCTCCTTCCAGGAGAGGGAGCCCGTCGCGCTCGCTCGTTACCATCCTCGCCCTCGCAACAACCCTCTCCGGCTGCATGGTCGGACCCGATTACTCCCGGCCCTCCGTGGAGACGCCCCTGGCGTTCAAGCAGGGCGGGATGCGCGAGGACAGCGTGGCCCATGTCGCCACGCGGAAGGGATGGCGCGCGGCGCAGCCCAACGACGGGGCCGAGCGCGGCGATTGGTGGCGCGTGTTCCGCGATCCCGCCCTGGACCGGCTGATCCGCCTCGTCGACGTGGACAACCAGAACCTGCGCGTCTCCCTGGCCTCCTACGACCAGGCGCGCGGCCTCGTCGCCCAGGCGCGCTCGGCGCTCTACCCCACCGTCATCGGCGCGCCGACGATCACGCGCTCGCGGACGCTCGGCACCGAGCGCACCTCGGTCTCGCTCCAGGCCCAGGCCTCGTGGGAACTCGACCTGTTCGGCCGCATCCGGCGCAACATCGAGAGTGAGGTCGCCAACGCCCAGGCGAGCGCGGCGGATCTGGCGGCCGTGCGCCTGGCGATCCAGTCCGAGGTCGCCACCAACTATTACAGCCTGCGCTACCAGGATTCGCTGCAGCGCCTGCTCGACGAGACGGTGGAGGCCTACAAGAAGAGCCTCGCCATCACCGAGAACCAGTACAATGCAGGCGTGGCGGCCCGCTCCGACGTGATCACGGCGCAGACGCAGGTGCAGTCGACCCAGGCCCAGGCCATCGCGGTGGGCCTGCAGCGCGCGACCTTCGAACACGCCATCGCGACGCTGATCGGGCGCCCGCCCTCCGAATTGTCCCTGCCGAAGGGGAGCCTGCCGAAGTCGCCGCCGGCGGTTCCGGTGGGCATCCCCTCCGCCCTGCTGGAGCGGCGGCCGGACATTGCGCAGGCCGAGCGCAGCGTCCAGTCCCAGAGCGAGCAGATCGGCGTCGCCGTGGCGGCCTTCTACCCGACCCTGGTCCTCTCGGGCTCGGGCGGCGTCTCGGGGCTGACCAGCAACGGCGTCTTCTCGGCCGCGAACCAGGTCTGGTCGGTGGCAGCGGCCGGCAGCGAGACCCTGCTCGATGGCGGCGCCCGCACCGCCGCCGTGCAGATCGCGAGAGCCGCCTACGACGCCACGGTGGCGACCTACCGCCAGACCGTGCTCACCGCCTTCGCCGAGGTGGAGAACGGGCTCGCCGGCGTCCGCATCCTCGCCCGCCAGCAGGCGGCGCAGGAGGAGGCGGTGGCCTCCGCCCGCCGTGCCGTGGAGATCACCCTCAACGAGTACCGCGCGGGCACGCAGAACTTCACCACGGTCATCACCGCCCAGGCGCTGGAACTCAACAACGAGGTGACCGCGCTGCAGGTGCGGCTCAACCGCTTCACCACGGTGGTGACCCTCATCCGGGCGCTCGGCGGCGGCTGGGACGTGCGCAGCCTGCCGACCCCCGACGAACTCAAGGGCGACCGCCTGCCGATCGACCGGGGCCAGGCCGTCCGCACGGACGAATAAGGCCGTCCGCACGGACGAGTGATCGCTGCCTTGCACCATCCGTCGGAACGGCGCAGGGCATCGGCGGTTTGACCGGCGTCGCCGCCGTCGATGCCCGGAGTGTCCCGTCCCATGATCCATCCCGATGCCACAGTGAACGACGGCAAGCAGCCCCGCGCCAACGACGAGGTCAGGACGGCGCCGGCATGCACCCTCGTCATCTTCGGGGCGGCCGGCGACTTGACGAAGCGCCTGCTGATGCCGGCCCTCTACAACCTCGCCTCGGACGGCCTGCTGGCGGATGGGCTCAAGATCGTCGGGGTCGACCATAACGACCGCACGAGCGAGCAATGGCGCGACGACCTCTCGCAGACGATGCAGTCCTTCACCGAGGACCACACCTCCGAATTCCACCCGGACTCCATCGATCCTGCCCATTGGGGCTTCATCCGTGAGCGCCTGACCTTCACCAAGGGGGATTTCGAGGCGGCGGAGACGTATCAGCGGCTCGCCCGGGACATCGGCGGCAACGCGATCTTCTATCTCGCCGTCTCCGCCCGCTTCTTCGGCCCGGTGGTGGACCAGCTCGGCGCCGCCGGCCTGCTGAAGGAGGGGGAGGGCGCCTTCCGCCGCGTGGTGATCGAGAAGCCCTTCGGCACCGATCTCGCCTCGGCGCGCGCCCTCAACGCCCGCATCCTGAACCAGGCCGACGAGAGTCAGGTGTTCCGCATCGACCACTTCCTCGGCAAGGAGACGGTGCAGAGCATCCTGGCGCTGCGCTTCGCCAACGCCATGCTGGAGCCGATCTGGAACGCCGGCCATATCGACCACGTGCAGATCACCGCCGCCGAGACCATCGGCGTGGAGCAGCGCGGCGGCTTCTACGAGCCCACCGGTGCGCTGCGCGACATGGTGCCGAACCACCTGTTCCAGCTCCTGTCCATGGTGGCGATGGAGCCGCCCGGCAGTTTCGATGCGGAGGACATCCGCAACGAGAAGGCGCGGATTCTGGAGGCCGTGCGGCCGGCGACGCCGGACCGGGCGGTGCGCGGCCAGTATGCGCCCGGCGAAGAGCAGGGGCATGCCGTGCGGGGCTACCGCGAGGAGGCCGACGTCTCGGCCGATTCCCGCACCGAGACCTACGCGGCCCTGACGCTCACCATCGACAACCCGCGCTGGGCCGGCGTGCCGTTCTACCTGCGCACCGGCAAGCGCCTGACGGGGCGCCTCACCGAGATCGCCGTGCATTTCAAGCCGCCGAGCCACGGCCTGTTCGCGGGCACCGCTCTCGCGCCGAACGTCATGCACCTCCACATCGACCCGGACCAGGGGCTGAGCACCCAGTGGAACGCCAAGCGGCCGGGGCCGGACATGCGCCTCGGCGCGGTCATCTCCTCCGTGCGGTTCGGCGATTTCTTCGCCGAGGCGCCGAGCGTCGGCTACGAGACCCTGATCTACGATTGCATGGTCGGCGACCCGACCTTGTTTCAGCGGGCCGACGCCATCGAGGCGGGCTGGGCCGCCGTCGATCCCCTCATCCAGGCCTGGAGGGATGCTCCGGTGGAGACCTATGCGGCGGGCAGCGACGGACCGGCGGGGGCGGATGCCCTGCTCGCCCGCGACGGGCGGGCCTGGCTTCCCCTCGCGGAGGGGTGAGGCTCGCGCGTCAGGGCCAGTTTGAGATGTTCTTCCAAGGCTTCCCCTCAGCATGAGCGCGGCGTAACGACCTCGAAGGAGGCTTCCAGGGATCGCGCGAAGACTTGAGGGCTCCTTCGAAGCCCTTTGCTCAAGCAAAGGGTACTTCAGGATGAGGGGGTCGGCTTGGGAAAATGGACCTTGGCGGATGACCGACTTTGGTATGCGCCGCCGCCGAGAGGTCCCATCGAAGGGCTCTCAGGCGGGCTCGGCGTCGAGCCGCCGCGATCTGCGGATGGGCGCGAGGTCGCGCAGGGCGTCGTGGTGGAGGAGAAGGACGCCGGTGGCGCCCGACAGCCTGCGCGCGGCGGGGGTGAAGCCGGCATTGGAGACGACGGCCGCCATGTCCGCCTGCCAGTAGCGCGCCGCCGCCGAGGCCTCCTGCACCGCCGCGTTGCCCACGGGCTTCGTGTAGCGCTTGCACTGGAGCACGAGGCGGATGCCTGAGCGCTCGGCGACCACGTCGGCCCCCTGGTCGCCGCTGGCCTTCGTCGGGCGCGCCGACCAGCCCGCCTCGCGCAGGGCCTCGGCGCAGAAGCGCTCATAGGCGATGCCGTCCTCCGGCGCCTCGTCCTCGTCCGGCAGATCGACGGAGAGAGCGACCTCGTCCACGATGTCGAGGACCGTCTGCCAGCGGGTATCGGCGAGATCGGTGAACCCCATGGCGTCGAGATGCGGCAGGATCGTCCGCTCGGCGAAGTAATCCCGCTCCCGCAGCCAGCCGTCGTCGATCCGGTTGCCGTAGGCGTCTTCGAAACATTCCTGGCGGCGGCGCAGAGCAAGGGTCTCGGCATGGGTGCGCGCGAGCCGGCGGACCGTCCGCCTGAAACGCGCGGGCCTGTCGAGGCGATGCAGCAGGATCAGGCCGAGGCAGAGGCCGGTGGCGGCCAGGGCGGGTAGTCCGAACCAGAAGGCGAAGCCGCCGCCGCCGATCGTGGTCCAGAACAGGCGCGCGACGAGGCTCGATCGACCGGACATGCGCATCCCTTCCCGCCTTCGAGGCGGCCGCACCGGCCGCCTGTTTTCCGAGAATGCAGGGAGGGCCTTGCGACAGGCCTAACGGCACGGCGGCGAAAGACCGCCGGATGGACCACGATCGTCTCGCGGCATGACCAGGGACGGCGCGTCCTCAGTCTCTCTCAAAGAGATCCGGTGTGATTCCCGGTCCTATCGGGCACAGATCTTGTCGTCCCGCCGGCGTTTGACAGATATCATGTCCCGATCTCGGGATCTCTTATTATATAGGATAGATAGGAATGAGTTTCATTCAAATTTATCGCGAAAGTAGGCTCGGTTTTTTCGATAAGCCGAACAACGGGCGGGGGTATGGTCGGTTGTCGTGACGAGCCGGACAGTCACCGGCCCCACAACTCTCCTGTGGATAGGTTCGCGGCTGCGGCTGTTTCGCCCCGAAGGTGCTTCGGGCACCTTGGTTCGATGCTTGTCCGAGGAGGTCCCGATCGTCGCGAGACATGTCGAGCGGCTTGGGATCGTTGATCCAGCGAGAATGGGTCATTCCATCCGCTCGTCACACGCACGGCTGCTTCACTTGCCTTGGACGAAGCGCTCCGGAAACCGAACCGCGTCCTGGTGGCTCCGTCGTGGCCGTTGCCTCGCACCCGGAAGTCTTTCACCCGGAAGTCTTGCTCCTCGGGGTGAGGTTGTGCCTCGGTGAGGCGAGCCACAGATTCGTCGGGCTCAGGAGGCGTTGGTGGCCGTGCGAGGGCGACGACCGCGCGGCGCGGGTGTCGGCGGTGCCTCGACGACGGGTGCCTTCACGCGGGATTTCCTGCGCTGCTGGCCGAGCCCCATGTTCTTCGCCAGTTCCGACCGTGCGGCCGCATAGTTCGGAGCAACCATCGGATAGTCGCTCGGAAGGTTCCATTTCGCCCGATATTCTTCCGGCGTCATGGAATAGCGCGTCCGAAGGTGGCGCTTCAGCGATTTGAACTTCTTGCCGTCTTCGAGACAGATGACGAAATCCGGCGTGATCGAGCGTTTGATCGACACGGCCGGGGTCAGCGGCTCGGCCTTTTCCGGCGTCTTCGCCGTCGTCAGGCTGCCCAAGGTCGCATGAACCGATGCGATGAGGGCCGGGATGTCCGAAACCGGCACGGAATTGTTGCTGACGAATGCCGAGACGATATCCGCCGTAAGCTCAATATAATCCGCCATGAAGTCGTTTTCGATTTCCACGCGCACCCCCGAAAGTAGGACAGCCTTAGACCGCTGCCAGGCGCCGATGGAGCCTGGCCGAAAGGTCTTGTCTTCAGATTGAATTGACTAGGCAGTTAGTATGATAGCCATTAACAAAGCGCAAGAGGCTTTGGCAAGACCAGGGTAACCGCAACAATTTGAAGGAAGCTTCTGGTGTGCTGCGGGAGCTTTCGGCATCTGAGGAATGGCCGACGATCTTTGCGTGAGGGGAGACTTTTTTAACTCCCTAGGCTGGAAAAAAAATCGAACTGAACAGAGATTTCAAAAGTTATTTGTGAAACTGGAACCTTTATGCTAGTTGGTGAGCTCTTTTAGCTCACGTTCGCAACTTCAGATGCGCGATGCGGTAAAAAACTACACGGGGCATCGGCTCGCACATGTGGTGCCCGACGCGGCCGGCGGGGCGGCCGAATGACCGCGCCGGGAAGAAAATTTTCTGGAAAACCCGATGTCGGGAGGCCGGTCACGGCCTCCGAGGGCGCGTGCCGAGCAACCTCTACGTAATCATCGCGGCCCGAGCCCTTGGACGTAAGGGCGAACTCAAGGCGTTTCTGTGCGGCTCCGTGGCCCATAGTTTTCGAAGCGCCTGATCGTTCGCGCGATCTCGGCGTCGGACAGTATGACCGGCTTCCCGACCTGGAGGGCGACGGCGTATTGGCGGCACAGGGCCTCCATCTCTACCGCCAGCCACAAGGCCTTGCCGAGATTACGGCCGATCGCGATCATGCCATGGTTGGCCAGGAGGCAACCGAGGCGGTCGTCGAGGGCGGCGACCGCCGCGATCGACAGGTCCTCGGTTCCATAGGGAGCATAGGGCGCGCAGCGTATCGTCGGGCCGCCGGCGGCCGCGATCATGTAATGGACGGCGGGAATCTCGGCGCCGCACATGGCGAAGGCGGTGCAATAGGTCGGATGGGCGTGCACGACGGCATCGATCTCGGGCCGCCGCCGCAGGATGTCGCGATGGAAGCGCCATTCGGAGGAGGGGGCGAGGGCATGGCCGTGCTCCCCCTCCATGCTCATCGGCACGATGTCCTCCGGGCGCAGCGCATCGGCCGGGATGCCCGAGGGTGTCATGAGAAAGCCGTCACCGTGGCGTACCGAGACGTTCCCGGCGGTGCCCTGGCTCAGGCCCAGGGTGATGAGGGAGCGCATCGCCTCGACGATCGCGCAGGAAATCTCGTAAGCTGTGGGTTCTGACATGTGGTTCCCCCGGTCGAGAGTGATCCGCGCCCTATACCTTGCCGTTCGGCGCGATGTCGCACGCCGTCGCCCCGGTCTGATCGAAGGTCACGCCAGTCCATGAGCACCTATCGCTTCGAGGCGTTGCTCGCCCCGCGGGCGATCGCGGTCGTCGGCCTCGGCCAAGGCGCGGTTGGCCAAGGCGCGGTCGGTCAAGGCGCGCTCGGCCAGGCCGTGGTCGGCAACCTGGGGAAGGCCGGGTTCGCCGGCCCCGTCCATCTCATCGGCGAGGCGGGCCTTCCCACCCTCGACGACCTGCCCGAAACGCCGGATCTCGTGGTGATCGTGGCCCAGGCCGCGGAGGTGGAGGGCTGGGTGGAGAAGGCGGGGCTGCGGGGTGCCGCCGTGGCCGTCATCCTCACCTCCGATCTGCCGGAGGATCTCTGCGAGGCGGTGCGCAACCGGGCCCGGCAATGGGGCATGCGTCTCCTCGGCCCCAACAGCATGGGCCTGACCGTGCCGCGCGCGCAGCTCGATGCCAGCCTGTTCGCGGCGGCGCCCAAGGCGGGCGATCTCGCCCTCATCTCGCAATCGGGCACGGTGGCGGCGGGCATCGTCGCCTGGGCCGCGCATCGCGATGTGGGATTCTCGGCCATCCTGTCCCTCGGCACCGCCTGCGACATCGATATCGCCGATTGCCTCGACCATTTCGCCGCCGACATCCACACCCGCGCGATCCTGCTGTCGCTGAACGTGATTCCCAACGCGCGCAAGTTCATGTCGGCGGCCCGCGCCGCCGCCCGCGCCAAGCCGGTCCTGGTGCTGCGCACGGGGCGCCACGCGGCTCCCCTGCGCCACACCGTCACCCATACCGGCGCCCTTGCCCGGCCGGATGCGGTCTACGAGGCGGCGTTCCGGCGGGCTGGGTTGCTGAGCGTCGACGGGCTCGACGCCATGTTCTCGGCGGTGGAGACGCTGGGCCGGCAGCGCCCCTTTCCCGGCCAGCGCCTCGCCATCCTGGGGAACGGCGAAGGCATCGGGGCGCTCGCCGCCGACAGGCTCGCGGACCGGGGCGGCACGCTGGCCGCGGCGGGGCTCGGCGGCAACCCCACCGATCTCGGCGTCGAGGCCGATGCGAAAGCCTATGCCGACGCCCTCAGGCCCCTTCTCGCCGATCCCGCCAACGACGCCGTGCTGGCCATCCACGTTCCCACCGCCCGCTCCGACAGCGCCGGCGTCGCCGCGGCCATCGCCGACACGGTGAGCGCGGCCCGGCGCAAGGGCGGGCGGCGCAAGCCCGTCTTCGCGGTGACGGTGGGCGATGACGGAGAGGCCGGCGCGGTGCTCGCCGCCGCCGGCATCCCGCGCTTCGCCACGGACGCCGACGCCGTGGAGGGTTTCATGCACCTCGTCCGCTACCGCGAGGCGCAGGACGACCTGATGCGCACGCCGGATTCCCTGCCGCGCGAATTCTCCCCCGACGTGGAGGCCGCCCGCGCCATCGTGGTGGCCGCCATTGAGGCGGGGGAGACCTGGCTCGATCCCCATGCCGTGGCGAGCCTCCTGGCCGCCTACCGCATCGACAGCGTGCCGCTGACGCTCGCCCCCGACATCGATGCCGCCGCGGCGGCGGCCTGGCCCATCATCGCCGAGGGCGGCGCGGTGGCGCTGAAGGTGGTCTCACCGGACATCGTCCACAAATCCGATGTCGGCGGGGTTCGCCTGGACCTCACCAGCGAGGCCGATGTGCGCGCCGCCGCCGCCGACATCCTCACCCGTGCCCGGCGCCAGCGGCCGGATGCGCGGATCATGGGGTTCGCGGTCCAACCCATGGTGCGCAAGGGCAAGCGCCGCGAGCTCATCGCCGGCCTCGCCGAGGATCCCGTCTTCGGTCCCGTGGTGGTGTTCGGCCGGGGCGGCGTCGCCGTGGAGGTCATCGACGACCGGGCGCTGAGCCTGCCTCCCCTCGACCTCCGGCTCGCCAGCGAACTCATCGACCGCACCCGCGTGGCGCGGCGGCTGGCCGCTTATCGCGACGTCCCGGCGGTGGACCGGAGGGCGCTCGGCCTCGTCCTCGTCAAGCTCGCCCAGCTCTCCGCCGACCTGCCGGAGGTGCGCGAGCTCGACATCAATCCCCTGCTCGCCGATGCCAACGGCGTGCTGGCCCTGGACGCCCGCGTGCTGGTCGGCCCGGCCCCGGAGCGGCGCGGCGGAACCCGCAATCCGCGCTTCGCCATCCGCCCCTACCCGGTGGAATGGGAGCGCAACCTCGTCCTGAAACGCGAGAAGGTCACCGTGCGCCCGGTGCGGCCGGAGGACGAGGGGCTGTTCAAGAGCTTCTTCGAGCAGGTCAGCGCCGAGGATCTGCGCCTGCGCTTCTTCATGCCGGTCCGCGATTTCAACCACGCCTTCCTGGCGCGGCTGACGCAGCTCGACTACGCCCGCGCCATCGCCTTCGTCGCCATCGACGCGCAGACGGCGTCGATGCTCGGCGCGGTTCGCCTCCATGCCGATGCCAACCACGAGAGCGGCGAATACGCCATCCTCATCCGCAGCGATCGCAAGGGCACCGGCCTCGGCTTCGCCCTGATGCAGCTGATGATCGACTGGGCGAGGGCGGAGGGGCTCCAGCGCATCGAGGGCACGGTCCTCCGGGAGAACCGCCCCATGCTGGCCGTGTGCCGCAGCCTCGGCTTCGCGGTCCATCCGGACAAGGAGGACGGCGCGGTGATGAAGGTCGGGCTGACGCTCGGTGAGCCGTAGGTGGAGAGGGGTCCGATTTAGTCTTTGGCTTTATTGTTGTAGAACAGGATTCCGACGAAAATCATGCCGACGCACCATTTGGTGAGATAGATGGCATCGAAGCTGGCATGGGGATAATTGGGGTAGAATCCCACGCGGAACAGCTCGATCACATGCGAGAGCGGATTCCAAGAATAGATCGTCCGCACGGGCTCCGGTGTCAGGTCGACCGTCTTGAACGCGCCGCTGAACATCATCATCGGACGGCTCAGGAAGCCATAGATTCTACCCCAGCCCGGAAAATACGACTGGATGGTCGAATTGACGAGCGCCATTCCGAAGGCCAGGCAGCCGACTGCGGTCAGGCTCAGAAGGCAGTTTTCGGGAGCCCAGGGCATGGCCTCTCGTATCCCGTATACATAGAGCGACGAGAAGAACAGGGCCATCAGCATGAAGTTTTGAATCTGATGGATGAAGAATCTCGATAATAGGAAATCGAACGGCTTGACGAAGTAATACTCCTTCGCTCGCGACTTCTGTGCACGAACACCGCGCGCGCAACGGCGAAAGATGTAGAACGGGAAGACGCCGGTCCCCATGAACAGGAGAACCGAGGGGCCGAAGGGAGGCTCCTTTCCGAAGAGATAGATTCGCAATCCCGCAATCATCACAACGAGGATGACGGGCTCGATGAATAGAATGACGCCCAGGGCCGGATGATAATTGCGGAAGCGGACCCAGAAATCACGGACAATCAACGCCGTCATGATCGTCAGCCATGGCCGTGCCCTCTGCTTGGAGGGGGCGACCGGAAGGACGATCGAGGAATGTGCCATCGTTCAGTCGCGATCCAAGGATGCCGGGTGACGCGGAGTGGCGGGTTGCGAGACCGGCACCTCGTGCCGGGTGTTGCCTCGTCACGAGGCCGGAATTCTGGCCGAGGCCGCGCCGACGGTCATGACGACCGAAGGCCGACCCCGCTCAGGCGCGGCTGTTCACGATCGAGCGCACGGCGAGCAGGCCGATGAACCAGATCGCCGCCAGGATGAAGGCTCCGAGCACCATCGACAGGAAGACGCGCGGGCCGCCCGCGCTTTCGGGCAGGGCCGGGCGAACGTAGGGGGTGAGATAGAGATGCTGGGCCGCCGCGCTGGCCCGAGCGCGGTCGAGGGATTGCAGCGAGGTGAGCAGGATCGCCTGCGCGTATTGCCGGTCCATGTCGAGGGCCTCGAATCGGGCGACGACGCCGGCCAGGACGTTGCGGCCGGAGCGGCTGCCCGAAACCTCGCGCTCGACGGAAGCCAGCTGCTCGCGTGCGGCCTGGACGCGGGACTTCAGTGCCACGACCGATGGTGCCGACTCGCTGAGATTCTGCCTCCGGATCGTGTCGTAATCGGCCTCCAGCTGCGACACCGATCCGCGCAGGGTGCCGATGAGCTGGGTGTTGCCCGAGACGACGCTGGGTATCGGATCGATCACGCCTTCCTTCTCACGGAACTCGGCCATGGCGGCGCGGGCCTTGTCGAGGCCGGCTTTGGCCCGGACGACCTCCTGCTCGGCGAACTTGACGGCATCCTCCTCGGCGCGTTTGGCGATCTTGTTGACGAGGTTTTCCGACAAGGTGACCAGCTGGTTGGCGATGGTCAGGGCATCGTCGGGCCGGAACGCCTTGATCTCCACGGAGGCGAGCCCGGTGAGCGGGTCGAAATTCGCCCAGACCATCTTGTTCCAGTATCGCACCAAGTGCTCCGTCGACCGGCTCCTGTCGAACCGGTTCGGCCAATCGATCTCGGGACGGCTGTAGATCTCTCGGACATTGACGGTTTGGGACAGCTCGTCGACCACCTGACGGCTCTTGAGATAGTCGATTACGACGAAGTTCTGCGCGGTGCCGCCGCCGGCTGCCGCGCTGTGGCCACCCATGGCGCTGGCGACCGCCGCCGCGGTCGTGCCCCCGCTGCCCCCTCCGCCGAGGGGACCGGCGGACGGGGTCACCTCGGTGACGGAGAAGCGAAATTCGGCGAAGTATTGCGGCGTGGCGAGGAACAGGAAGTACAGACCGAGCAGGCACAGCGGCAGGATCACGACGATGCCGAAGCTGAGCAGCGTGTGGCTCCAGTTATGTTCGGGCTGCGGCAGGGGGACGAGGGAAAACGTCTCGTCTTCGCCGGCATCGAGCGCCAGTTCCCGCCTCGCGTCGTCGTCCCGCCGGGGAACCATCTCGCGGTCGTCGTTCACCGCCAGTTCGCTGGACCGGGCCCGCTCTTCCTTGGTCACCGCCTCCTTGGACTCGAGTGCCGTGGCCCTGGCGGTCGGCAGGCGCGTGATGTTGTTGGGCGCTGAGCTCATGCGTCGCGGGGCCTGTCACCGAAATTTTGTCGCCCCCGACACTAGGAGATTTCCCGGCCCTTTTATGGCAGCGCAGCGAGGATGTGGCGGGTGTGGCTTTCCAGTCGCCGACCGAAGCCTCGCCAATGGTCGTCGAGAAGGCGGGGGCATGGCTGCAATCCTCCGAGAGGATTCGTGAGATAAACCGGATCTCGCCTGCGTTCTTTGCCGTCGCACGACCCGGCCCCATTCGCCGCGAGGCAGGGTCACACTTTCGCGAGGGGGGCGATTGCTTCGGCGTCGCCCGCGCCGTGGGGCCGGGTCGGGTCACCTGCTGCGTGAGGGGCGGCGATCCCGAACGAATGCCCGAGCCTACGGATAGCCGTAGCGTGACTTGGCGGCGGCGAGCAGGCCGATCGCCTCACGCTCGCGCCCGGCGGCGCAGGCTTCCGCGGCGCGCGCGAGGTCGGAGGAGAACCGTGCGCCCACCGGCGCGTTGAGGTTGCCGGTGGCCACATCGCTGTCCACCACGGCCTGTGTGCGGGCGATGCTCGGACCGCAGCCGGAGCCTGCCGGCAACGGGGCCGAGGCGACAGCGACCGGGGCGGCGGCCGGCGCCACCGCCGCCTTCGGAGAGGGGCCGGACGAGGTGCAGGCTCCGAGCCCCGCGGCGAGGCCGATGGCCAGCATCAGGCTGGCCGGTTGCGGCGGCACGATGTTCCTGGTCACGGCGGCTCTCCTTCACGCTCCGGCGCGATGGCCGGCACGGCATGGACGCCGCGCCGGGTTCTTGCCTTCACGCGAGGGGCGGGTCAATCACCGCAGCCGGGGCTCCGGCGACGATCCCGGACCCCGTGTCGGACCGTCACGTCAGCCCGTCACGCGAGCGCGTCATTTGGCCTTCTCGGCGATGGCCGCGAGGCCGGACTCGTAGATCCCCGTGATGGCATCGGTCGCCACCGTGTCCGGGACACCCTTGGCCTTGAAGGTCCCCGTCCACGTCACCGTCGATCCTGAGCCTTTCGGGCTCACCGCGAGGGTGGAGGAATAGTCGGAGACCGGCAGCGGGCTCTCGACGATGGCGTAGGTGTAGCTCATCGCCTTGTCGTCGCGCGCCGTCTGCGATTCGACGATGGCGCCGCCGCCCTTGAGGCTGAGTTTGCGCAGCATCGTGCCGCCCTTGGTGGAGGGCTCGCATTTGGCGATGGCCGGGTGCCAATTGCCGATACCGCAGAAATCGCCGATCGTCGCCCAGACCTTGGCCGGGGGAGCCGCGATATCGATGGTCTTGGTCAGGTCGATGGCAAAGCCGGGGGCGGTGCCGGCAAGCAGAACGAGGCCGGGCAGCACGATTCGACGCAGGAAAGTGCGCGACATGGACGGGTGTTTCCTTCCGATATTGTTTTGTCGGCGCGGTACGAGGCGCACGCCGTGCCGTTGAACGGACGAACGTCAAGCTAGTCGCGAACCGGCACGCGACAATGGCCGGATCCCTGCCCACGAAGATGTGATGGACGGCGGCGCGTGCGGGGCGATCCTTGTCAACGGGGGCGTCGAGGGGTACGAAGCCGTTCGGTCGCATCGTTCGCGCGCCCGCTACGCCATTCGGGAGAGACGAGCCTTGGCCAGCGCCGGCTCCACGCAGGGAACCGCAGACACCGCCTTCGCGGCGGTGCGCGGTCATGCGCGTCCCCGAGCGCTCCTCGTCGGCCTTCTCCTCCTTATCCGCCCCTGAGGGCCGTCCGGGCGCGTGCGCCTGGGCTCTCAGGGGATCGTTTCGCGACCGGGGCCCGCGAGGGCTTCGTCGAGCCGATCGATGGATCAAGGCGCCGCGTCCCTCAGCGACCGCGCCTCCGACAGGACGACACGCCATGACCGACATCACCGCCCAGCCCAACGCCTCCCCGAAGGACAGGGTCCTCATCTTCGACACGACCCTGCGCGACGGCGAGCAATGCCCGGGCGCCACCATGACCCTCGACGAGAAGCTGGCGGTGGCCGAACTCCTCGACACGATGGGCGTCGACATCATCGAGGCGGGCTTCCCCATCGCCTCGATCGGTGATTTCGAGGCCGTCTCCGAGATCGCCCGCCGCTCGAAGCGCGCCACCATCGCCGGCCTCGCCCGCGCCATCCCCGCCGACATCGCGCGGGCCGGCGAAGCCGTCCGCCTCGCCCGGCGGGGGCGCATCCACACTTTCGTCTCGACCTCGCCGATCCACCTCGCCCACCAGATGCGCAAGTCCCAGGACGAGGTGGTCGAGATCATCCTCAAGACCGTGGCCCAGGCCCGCGACCTCGTGGAGGACGTGGAATGGTCGGCCATGGACGCGACGCGCACGCCGATCGACTATCTGTGCCGCTGCGTCGAGGCCGCGATCCGGGCCGGTGCGACGACGATCAACCTGCCCGACACGGTGGGCTACGCCACGCCCGACGAATACCGCAGCATGTTCCGCCAGGTGCGCGAACGGGTGCCGAATGCCGACAAGGCGATCTTCTCGGTGCATTGCCACGACGATCTCGGTCTGGCCATCGCCAACTCCCTGGCCGGCGTGGAAGGCGGCGCCCGGCAGGTGGAGTGCACGGTGAACGGCATCGGCGAGCGCGCCGGCAACGCGGCCCTGGAGGAGATCGTCATGGCGATCCGCACCCGCGGCGACGTGATGCCCTACGAGACCGGCATCGAGACCACGATGCTCACCCGCGCCTCGAAGCTCGTCTCCCACGCGACGAACTTCCCCGTGCAGTACAACAAGGCCATCGTCGGCCGGAACGCCTTCGCGCATGAAAGCGGCATCCACCAGGACGGTATGCTCAAGCATACCGAGACCTACGAGATCATGACCCCGGCCTCCGTCGGCGTCGCCAAGACCTCCCTGGTGATGGGCAAGCATTCGGGCCGCGCGGCCTTCCGCTCGAAGCTGGAAGAGCTCGGCCTGCATCTCGCCGACAATCAGCTGCAGGACGTGTTCGACCGGTTCAAGGCGCTCGCCGACCGCAAGAAGCACGTCTACGACGAGGATATCGAGGCCCTGGTCGACCAGGGCCTCGCCACGGCGCATGACCGCATCCGCCTCGTCTCGCTCTCGGTCATCGCCGGCACGCGCGGTCCGCAGCGCGCCACGATGAAACTCGCCATCGACGACCGCATCGTCACCGAGGAGGCCGACGGCAACGGCCCCGTGGACGCCGTGTTCAATGCGATCCAGGCCCTGGTCCCGCACGAGGCGCAGCTCGAACTCTACAAGGTCGACGCCGTGACGCAGGGGACCGATGCCCAGGCCGAGGTCTCCGTCCGATTGAAGGCCGGCGACCGCAGCGTGACGGCGCGGGGCGCCGATCCCGACACGCTGGTGGCCTCGGCCCGCGCCTATCTCTCGGCATTGAACAAGCTCTCGGCCACGGCCGTGCGCCTGCACGCCCAGCACGCTGCATCGGTTTAGCCGGAAAAATGACGCCCCGGGGGTGGACACCCCCCGGGGCCTTTGCTATCAGCCCCCTCGTCGCAGCGGGTTTGGTGGCTGCCGCGACTGCCGCAAGGCAATGGGTGCATAGCTCAGTTGGTAGAGCAGCTGACTCTTAATCAGCGGGTCCAAGGTTCGAACCCTTGTGCACCCACCAATCAAATCAATGACTTAGCGGCTGGTTGCTAGCTTCCTAAAAACCTCTAGCAACCACATAGCTACCAGTTCATTGTAGCCTCCCCCCTATGTTTCGAAGTTGGTATTGAATGAGCTGAACCGCGTGAGCGCGGTGAGTTCGTCGCGCCCTACGATTTTTCGACTCGGGTCGATCCAAGCTGAGTCGGATGAGTTTGAATGGCAGGCCGCTGCCTGGAGCATGCGGCGCCGTCGGATTCGCATGGCTACCTTCTTCACCTCAGACACCCATTTCGGGGATGCTCACATCTTGCGTCAGCGTGGAGTGGCGTTCGGATCACTCGGTGATCACGACGCGGCTCTGATCGAGGGCTGGAACGACGTTGTCGGCTCCGACGATGACGTCTGGCATCTCGGCGATTTCGCAGCTGGTGCGAGCCGGGCGCGCTGCGCGGAGATCTTTCAGGCCCTAAGAGGCCGAAAGCGTCTGATCCGCGGCAATCACGACACCAATCGCATCCTCGAATTACCGTGGTTCAAGCCGCCGCAGGAGAGTGCACGGATCACTGTCAGCGATGCCGCTGGTGGGGAATGGCGCCTGTTTCTTGCTCACTACGCGCATCGAGCCTGGCCCGGCCTGTGGCGCGGGACGCGGCACCTTTATGGCCACACGCATGGATCACTGCCTGACACCCGCTTCTCGTGCGATGTTGGCGTTGATGCCTGGGGCTACCGACCCGTAGGTGTTGCCGAGCTCATAATCCGCCAAAATCATGCTCACGCTGTCCCGGAAGAGCTTCAACGGCAGAACGATACTCGGACAGCCTGATGAGTGCCGACGCTTGGTATCGCGCGTGCGTAGCGGCCAGATGGATCGGCCCAAGGATAGGAAGGGGCTTTGCGAATGCCGATCAGCAGGAAGGATCTGGCGGACGCCGGCTCGCCGGAGGCGCTTGTCAAACGCATCCT
Organism: Methylobacterium sp. 88A; assembly: GCF_000376345.1. Lineage (NCBI taxonomy): Bacteria > Pseudomonadati > Pseudomonadota > Alphaproteobacteria > Hyphomicrobiales > Methylobacteriaceae > Methylobacterium > Methylobacterium sp. 88A. Next base: position 4,368,629 of record NZ_AQVT01000001.1, on the reverse strand, counting down.
AAAGGCCGAGCCGAACCTTCCGGTGCCCGTGCCGATCCAGGAGCTATGCGTCAGCCTCGGTATCGTAAAAACCGCGGACTTCGACACCGAAGAGTTCGAGGGCGGCCTCGTCACCGATGCCAAACGGTCCGAAGGAACCATCCTCGTCAAGCGCGGGGGCGAACCGCGTCGCCGCTTCACCATCGCGCACGAACTCGGCCACTTCCTGATGGCGCACCACGTCCCGGATCAGCCCGGCGGGTTCCTATGCAAGAGTTCCGACCTACTGCGCGTGCAAGCGAAGGAGGGCGACCAGCGGCAGCGCAGGGAGGTCGAGGCCAACCGCTTCGCCGCTCTCGTGCTGATGCCCCCGCACCTGCTGCGAGGGGCCATGGCAGCCTTTCGCGAGCCCAATCTGCAGCACGTTCTTACGCTCGCACGCGACTTCGCGGTCGGTAGGGAGACGGCGGCTCGGGCCTACGTGCAGTACCACCCCGAGCGGATCGCCATCGTCGTGGCGGGCAACGGTCGGGTGCAGCGGTGCTACCGCAGCCTCTCCTTTCCTGCCATCGTCTGCGCGGTCGGCAGCCCGGTCCCGACAGGCTCGCTTTATCACCGCAGTTCGCATCGGCCGAACATCGCGAGCGACATCGCCGTGTGTAGTCCCGACCTATGGATCGATGTGAAGCGCGACCTCCGCGCGCCGGCCCTTTACGAGCAGATCTACTGCCAGCAGAACGGCTTCTCGATGATCCTGCTGTGTCTGGAACCCGTCCCGGAGGATAGCGCGGAGGAGCGCAAGTTAGAGGAGGGCTGGCGCTATCGCTTCCATTCGGGCCGTCGGTAGCTGAGACTCATGCAGGGCCGGATTGGGCGGGGCGCTGGTTTCTGGCGATCCCGCGTGGCTTAAGCGGCCTCTGGTGGATGTGCGTCTATTTGGGCCACATCCGGTGCGAGAAGGTCTTCCAGACAAGTCTCTTCGGTCGCCCCGCGTAATGTTCTCGATGCTGCCCATGAGTTCGCCCGCTGCGGCGACACGCTAGCGGTCACCAAGCTCGACAGGCGCGCCCGCTCCGTCACCCATCTCGGCAACATTATCGCCATGCTTGAGGACAAGGGCGTGGCGTTGCGCATCGTGAACCTCGGGGTGGATACCGCCACGCCCATCGGTAAGCTCATGTTTAACGTCCTGGGAGGCGTGGCGCAGTTCGAGCGGGAAATGATGCTGGAGAGGCAGCGGGAGGGCATCGCCATGGCCAAGGCCGAAGGTGCCTACACGGGCCGCAAGCCCACCGCACGGGCCAAAGCGGAGGAGGTGAAGGCGCTGGCGGCGGAGGGTCTAAGCATGATCGCCATCGCCACCAAGCTGGGGATCGGCAAGGGGTCGGTGCATCGGGCACTCAGCGTGAAGGCGGCCTGAAGGCCTCCCCTACGAAACTTAAGGCCGTCCCCAAGACTTGTCGGGTATGTTCTTTTTCTTCTCCAACCGCCTCGGCTGCCTCGGATCAATCGTCGTTTCGGTGGTGCTTACCCTCATCGTCATTGCGGTCCTCCGAGGACTGTAGGCCCGTAAGGCGGCTCTACTCCCCCGATCCCTCCGCCCGTTCCCGCATCGCCTCATCATACCCGGCGGTCCATTGAGCGTGCGCCTCTGTGCCTTCCGCATAGGGGCAGTCCTGGCGCCTCAGCCCCTTGCCCGGAGCGTAGTAGCCGAGGGCGTGATGGTCGAGGTTGTCGTCTGGCGGTTGGGTCATGGCTGCAACGTAGGGCGCCGAGAAGCCCGTCCAAGAGGCTCTTGGGCCGGGGCAGCGGCTCGATAGCATCACCGAAGGGCATCCCGCGCCATGCGGCTACAGGGATCGTGCGAAGGCAGCCACCGAGGGAGTACAAGCCGCTCCGGGGAGCCATTCAAAGGCCACGGGCAATGCCACGGTACTTCATCGACATTCACGACGGAGCCACGCACGTCAGAGATACGGTTGGTTTCGATCTCCCAGACCCCGACGCAGCTCGGGCAAAGCTTGTGCAAATCATGCGTAGGGTGGCCGAAGGGTTCGATCCTGCCAATGACCGCCACGACTACCTCGGAGTGGTGCGAGACGATGCCCGGAGGGTGGTCTTCCGTTCTCACCTCTCGCTCGACATCGAGGCCGTTGGCGCACCTTGAGCCCCAAGGCCGAAAGCGGTTGATTCGAAATAATCACGACACCAATCGCATCCTCGAATTACCGTGGCGCAAGCCGCCGCAGGAGAGTGCGCGGATCACTGTGAGCGATGCCGCTGGCACGGAATGGCGGCTGTTCCTCGCTCATTATGCTCATCGAGCCTGGCCCGGCCTGCTGCCCGGATCGTAGCACCTTTATGGCTGCCGTTTATTTTTAAAGCGACGTGTAATCCTCGATTTAGAACCTATGTCTGTTACTATTCCCCTATAATCGGGGCGTCCGGCACCTATCGCCACACTACTTAGTCTGGTAGGCAACCTTTGACAGGCTCAGACGTGCTGCTCTTTGACGCCGGCCTCCGTTAGGGCCTGGAAGATTTCAGCGATCTTAACGTTGCGGTCATACCTGTAGCGGGTCATTAGCAACTGATCACGTGCACGGGACGCCGCAACAAAGAACACCGACCGGCCCTCAGAAGGGTTCTTCGAGAAGCTCCACCATTGGTCGTCATTCAAGCCCAGCATGAATACTAGGCTGTACTCTAGGCCTTTACTCTTAGTGATGGTAAGAAGCGGTGTTTGACCAGTCCCCCGAAATCGCTCGATTATTTGAGCCCACGTCCCAGACAGCGCCGTGCCTTCGAGCAGAAATGTCTTAGTGGCAGTACGGATACGATCGAAAAAGTCGCCCGTGGCGTATTGGGGCGAAATGGACTTCAGACGATCCAGTTGCAGGAAGGACTCTATCTCGGCGACCTTTTGCTCAATAGCCGCTGGCGTGGCGATGCCCTTGACCCGATGAGCGTTGTGGAAGGACGCCAGAGACAATGCCAGGGCGCGGTCGGTCTCGTGGTCGTCGTCTTGGATCGTACCTAACACCGTTGCCAGATGGCCCATGACAGTGGCCCATAGCACCCCACCGTGTCGGCGGGTTAGGAGCTCGAGCAGGTCTATCACGACCCGGGAATAGGCCTCGGTCATCAGGTCCTGAATGGCCGCGCCGCCGACATCCCGATCCTCGTTGCGAAAGGCCAAGCCCGCGACGGCGAATGCCCGCCCCAAGCGCAACTCCCAGTCATTCGCCTTCTGCCGCACCAAGAGGCCGATCTGACGTGGATCGATACCCGCGGCAATTGTCTTTGCAACCCGGCTGGCGACGGCTGAGGCTTCAGCGTCCTGGTCGCGGGCGACTAGGATCGCGCAGATCTCCTCGTCTGGCAGGGCCGGCGCTGGCCTGACCGCGATGAAGTCAGGTTCGGCTGGGGCCAAGCGGCGCTTCAGCCCATTGAGTATTGTCACGATGCGCTGATTGCTGCGGAAATTCTGGGTTAGGACGATCCGCGCCATGTCCTTAGGTCCACCTAGGAAATCGGTCGAGAACGCGGTGAATACGTCCTCCCGTGCGCCGGCCCAGCCCATAATGCGCTGCTTATCGTCACCCACAGCTACCAGAGAGGTCGGAGACCCTTTGAATATCGTGGCAATCAGATCGTACTGGACCGAGGTTGTATCCTGAAATTCGTCGAGAAAAACGTGCCCATAGGTGGCGCAGAGTGCACGACGGATCAGCGGATTGCTGGCGACGATGGCCTGGGCCAAGCGTCCAATCATTGCAAATCCTAGCTGTGGCGTGGGGCTGCTTAGGGTCGCGCGTAATTGCACCAGTTGCAGGAGCTGAGCGTGGTTGGCAATAACCAGCGGCTCCAGCGTCAATGCCTGAATAGCCGTGTTAAAGGCGTCGAGGTTGACGCTGTAGATGCCGCTTTCGGTCGGGTTCTTGCCAATCAGCGTCTTAGCCCAGTGGGCCGGATGACCTTCGGCCTCTAATCCAGAGGCCGCTGAGCGCTGAAGCTCAGAAAATGCATCCTTTCCAAGGAATGGCGCGATGCCGTAGGTACCCCCGAAGGCCAAGTGACTGGGCAGAGCACGCCAGAACCGGTCCAGAATCTGTTTTGCGAATGCATCAAACGTCATCGAGTCCAGACGGCACGCCAGGTCTGGGCCGCAACGACTTTCGACCCGATTGCGTAGGTTGCTGGCCGCGTCGCGCTTGAAGCTGATGGCCAGGATCCGCCGGGGAAAGAGACAGGTCTCTGTCTGCAACAGATAAGCCGCACGCTGCCCGAGAAGCTCCGTCTTCCCGGTACCTGGTCCGGCGACAACTAGTATGCTGCCGCCGACCTTCACGGCCTCCAGCGCTGCGGCCTCCATGGTGGCGACACCGATCGGCCTCCAGGTCTGGCGCTTTATCATGCGACCGACGCCTCGAGTGAGGCGCGGATGTGAGCTATCAATCGGCTCAGAACAGCCGGGCACGACAATTCAAGATCGGTGTCAGAAAGTTCACCCAGAGCGGCTAAGTGAACGGCCGGCTTGCCTCTGTCGCCCAGAAACAGGTAGGCGTACCAGGGAAAGAGGGACATTTCTGGCGTGCCGTCATAGGCGCCCCCACCAAGACCATCCTCGCCTAGCACCCGCTCGGCCGCCTTAAGCTGTCGCGCCGCATCGTTAGGCATGCGTGGTCCCGTGGCACCGGGCGGAAGAGTTTTATAGGCTTTTGGAAACGCTTTCAGCATCAGCATGTCCAAATCGAGCAAGGACGATATGAAGATGCCCTGAGACTCGAAAGCTGTCGTCCAGCTTTCGATGACCGAAAAATTGATTGCCTCACCCTTCTTGGGGGTGGGCCGCTTATTGGATAGGGCGGTCATTATATTGTTCTGGTCTTCTGTAGAAAGCACTCGCTTGGAATCACGAAGTGCAGTCGCCGCAGCCCTAAATTGCTGGAAGTCGCCACTGCTGCGGCCCAGGTCTAGGTCAAGAAGCGTAGTGCTGGGGATGCCTAGCTGCTCGACCAACCGCCAGAAGTGCTGAATGTGACGCCCACCGATCGGGACGATCGCTACAAACGACCGATCGATGGGCACGCCTAGGGCTTCGGCCAGGCGCGGGATGACGATTTCCTCGGAGGGTCCTTCACCGAAGACCGCGTGGCGAGCGAAGTAGATCTCTGGATGAGCCCGCACAGCCTCACGCACGAACTTCGCCGCCTCGGCATCGCCTTCTGGAAGGGCCAGTCGTTTGATAGTTGATGCGCCACTGGCATGGACGCGGCGGACGTGCCGAATCGCTGTCGGCTCGATCCGGCCCACAATGGCAGGCGCATGACTTGTAACGACGCCCTGGACACGCCCGGTCTTGGTCAGCACCTCCAGCTGGGTCAAGAGCCGCGACAAGAAATAGGGCGCCAAATGGTTTTCGGGCTCTTCAAAGGCGAAGATTGTCAACGCCGGAGCGCGAGCGAACTCGGTCTGGAAGGCGATGTCGTCGCCCCCCGCGGCAGCTTTCTCCAAATCAAGCTTAAGGTCCAAAAGGGCCTTGACGAGGGCGAAATGGAACAGCGAACGCTGACCATCGCTTAGGTCCTCCACCCCCATGACGCGGCCGGTAGAAGACGGGGTTAGCGTCATGGTTGCCGCCCTGACGATTTGCTGCAAATCTGGGGCGAGGATGGAAAGGGAGGCGATCGTACCAGTCTCAGCCGCATTTAACTGCGACCAGCAAGCGTTAATTGCGGTATTGACTTGTATGATCGCGGTTTCCTGATCGAGTTCTTCAGAAGCTTTTGCGATCAGAGCATCAATTTGTGCTTTCTTTTCCCACTTAACAGCCTTCATTAAACTTCGGCCCAGGCTGCGCACAGTCAACTGAGTTAGTGCGGTCACGTCGCGCGAGGCAGGGATGTAGCGTACCAGGACCTGACCACGATCTCCCGGCACGACCTTCCTTTTTCGCAAAGGATCGATATCACCGAACTCCACACCCTCTGAGCCGAGGATCCAATAAAGAGCTTCCTCAACGACGCCGTCGAGAGTTCCGGCAACCTGCCAGGTAGCTTCAAGGCGCACCCGCGCGAACGGCGGCTCGCCCGCATTGTCAACGATCATGTGCCGAAACGTCGGGGGCACAGTCTTCTCAGCGTCACCGCCGCCTTCGGCCAGTTCAGGAAACTGAAAGGTCGCCTCGATGAATAGGCGCCGTTCGGCCACGCTATCTAGACCCTGTCCCGGTGGCACAAAAAAGTCCGCCGGTTGCACGCTGCGCTCATCGCGAGTCTCGCCAAATAGCCGCAGCAAGGCCAGAATCACCGAGCTCTTGCCCGCACCATTGCGACCGATGAAGACGTTCGTAGCAGCCTCAAGATCGACCTCGACTGCATGCGGACCTAATATGTCCTCGAGGTCAGGCGCAGTGGACGCGAAACCGCGAAAGTTCCACAGCTTCAGCGTGGCGATGTGCATGTATCCTCCCAAGCGCGCCATAATGCCTCACACGCTGCGCTAACGTCGAGAGCAGGCGTTCCAACCTATCCGTGCCGTGGTACGGCTTCAAACAATGGCAAGGACGCTTTGCAGGCGCATCTCTATGGACACCTGACGCCTTTGAATCTGTTTGGTACGCATCACTCTGCCGAACTTTCGCAAGAGGCATCCTGATGACGGCGATGACTCATACATGATGGCGGCCTAAGGATGCCTTCAAACCTCAAAGACAAGATTCACAACTTACTCCACCCCCTAACTCATACCTCGTTAGACACCGAGCCCAATCGAATCGCTGGGCTTGAGATTCCCCGGGGGGAGGGGCTGTCGAAGAGCCAGCGTATCAACATAGCCCTTGATGGTCTTTCCGAGCGACAACTTGCTGAGTTGGCGATCAGGTTCGCCAATGAACACGGCGACATGGATCTCAACGAGGCCGGGCGCAAGGTTCTCGATGCCGATGCCCCCCCGCTGACGCGGATTACCCGACGGGACGTTGCCCGTGTATTCGAAGCTGACCTCGCGGGCGATGCTGATTTGCTCGAAATGGTCGAGCGCAATTTCGCGCTTTCTCACCCACTTGACGGGATTTTCTCCGCCGGCGTCAAAAGCCTCCGCGACCAGATCAACGAAAACATGGTGCGGAACCCCGGCATATGGTCTGTGGAGGATCTTTTCCGAGAAATCGGTGCGCTTGACTGCTCCCGGACGAGATTTGCTGGGCTACTGCAGGATGCGATTCATCCCCTGGCACGCTCCGGCGAAATGCAGCAGCGAACGGTATCGGCCCTAAACAGAGTTCTCGTGCGCGACGGCTACGAGTTGTCGCCCGATGGTCAGGAATCCGGGCATCCGATCTACGCTTTACGCCAGGTCGCGCGCGGCGTCAGTGGACGACCGAAAAACCTGATCTTTGCCTCTCGCGGCCCTAAGCCCGAGCTCGGCTTCGCTGACGCCATCAACAACGACATAGTCGTCTTGTCTGGCCAGGATAGCTGTCTGATCTTCGACAGACCGATTTCCCCCGACGGCTTGCGGTGGTCTGAGCTAACTGCCTGGTGGTCGGGCCAGGTTCCGGGCGGCGACGCTCTGAGCCTTGGCAGGCGGCTTCAGGAGTCGCTGGCGTCAGACGCCGAAAAGAATGTCTTTTCTACTTACTTCAAGGCGTACCGCAGGGGCCTTGGCGACCGATTGCCAGCACTTTTGCCCCAGGTATACCTACATTACGATCCAGCAATCGTGAAAACACTGCGTAACCGCCTGCCTCTGCCGCGGCAGCGTATGGACTTCCTGCTTCTCATGCCCGCTCGGCAGCGTGTAGTGATTGAGGTGGACGGGAAGCATCACTTCGCTGAAGGCAATCAAGCGTCCTTAAAGGTCTATAGCGAGATGGTTTCTGCAGACCGGGAGTTAAGGCTGGCCGGCTATGAAATCTACCGCTTCGGCGCGAACGAGCTAGTCGGAAGCAGAGCCAAAATGGTCATCATCGATTTTTTTGATAAGTTATTCCGCATCCACGGATTGACTAACGACTGATGGCATGGCGAGTGCGATATTCTTGTGGCGGGCGACGGGCCTCCAAGGGCACCTTCGTAAAAATTGTACAAGACCTGCCTTTGTCCCCAGTTACAAACCAAGGTACGTCATATCAGGGTATACCCTGGCGTAACGTAACATAGCCGGCGCCGGTCATCGTAACATCTGGGTTGACACCGGCTATTTGTGACAAGGTAGCCTCGGGCTTACACCCTGAGGTTACAAACCATGGCCCGCATCGGTTACGCCCGCGTCAGCACCCTCGATCAGGATCTCGATGGGCAAGTCGCCCGGCTGAAGGCCGAAGGCTGCGGGGTCATCCGTTCTGAGAAAGTCTCGGGCGGCAGCCGCGATGGCCGGGCCGAACTGGCGACCGTGCTTGAGTTCCTACGGCCGGGTGACGAACTGATGGTCACGCGACTCGACCGGCTCGGCCGCGATACCCGGGACGTCCTGAACCTTATTCACGAGGCCGAGCAACACGGCGCCTACGTCACCGTGCTCGATCCGCACGTCTCGACCCGAGGCGAAATGGGCCACGTGGTCCTCACCGTGCTCGGCATGGTGGCGCAAATGGAACGGCGGTTCATCAAGGAGCGCCAGCGCGAGGGCATTGAGCGAGCGAAAGGCAGCGGCGTTTACGCCGGCGGCAAGCGCCGCCTCGACCGCGAACGAATCAAAGCGATGTCTTCAGCAGGCGATGGGGCTGCGGCGATTGCTTCGGCTTTGGGCTGCTCCCGCATGCAGGTGTACCGCGTCCTTCGCGGGTGCTGATGGCCGCTGGCGTGTCGAATCTGCTTTGGAGCATGGAAGACGTGGTGGTGATGGTAGAGGTCGCTGCGCCCGCGCCGGAGCTGCCATTTTCAAACTGAAACACTATCCGATATCCAGATTGTTTTAAGCGGGCAGGGCGGGAGTGCTACAGCGTCCTAGCCGGCACGCAACCGTGCGCATCCTACCGGAGAATGCGAGCCTCATGCTTCGCAGAACGACCGCTCACGCCGCTCTCGCCGGCTATTCGATGCCCTCTGCTGCACGTCGGGCCAGCCGCCCAATCGGCCGCATCAATGGATTTAGTATCGTGCCGGGACGCCTGCCAGATCGGAGCTCGTCCATCGCAGCACCAAGGTCAGCACGGGCGGTAGCTTCTACGGGGCGTTTCAGCTCCCTGCAAAAGGCGAGGTGGCCTACGTGCGGTTCACCATCGAAGGGTACAACTACACCGCTTTCACCGACGAAAATTCACGACCGCATACCTCTGGCATCGTCGTGAAGAAGGAAGGGGAGGCAGGTTGCTCGGATCAAGTGCTCCGCCGGGGAAGACAATGCGGTGCCGAGCGGTGCGTCCAAGATGCCCTAGGACATGATCATGGCGATTCCGTTCGATGTGGATCAGCGAAAATAGCTCGTTACGAGTGAGCATCCGCGTAGATAATTTGTAATCTTACTTATCGTTCCTCGCCCTGCGCAGGGCTAATTTGGGTGCTAAAGATGTCCATGATGCGTGTGACGGCCGTTTTGCTGACCATTATAACCTTCGGGGGGCCGGTACTGGCGGAGCCGCGCGCTGACTTTGAGGGTGTTTGGGCTACGACCAACTCGGAATGCGCCGACGAGGAGGGACCGAACACTCGTACGCTGATAGACATGAGCAATAAGGTCGGACCGCTCTATGACAGCTACGAGCATCATTGCCGGATCCTTGGCGTATCTGGGCCTGGAAACGCGCGAACGCTATCTCTCTCATGCCATGAATTCTGGGAGGAGTTCACGAAGAAAACTTCGCCGCAGCGTGAGACAGTCAAGCTACAGATGAAAGGACCTCAGTCCCTTATAATCGACGGCAAACCCTACGTGCGCTGTTTGCGCTGAAACGTACGCACCCTCTCACCCTTCGTGTGAAGGGTTGGCATCGTAAGGCCTAGTTCTTCGGAGTTCTAAATGCTTGGACTGGCAATGCTTGCACTCGCAAGCGCGTTGATTCTCGGTAACGATGCGGTCAGGGCAGACGAGATGATATCAGGCGAATGCCTTATCTCGGTCCGCGGGCGCACCTATAGGGATGGCCCCTGTCGAATTCGGCTCTACCCAGGCGGGGGCTTCCAGGCGGGAGGTGGCCGCAGGGGCGAGTACTACGCAACCGTAGACATCGACGCGACATCCGGTGGCGCCCAGGCATTCTGGAACGGGACTGAAGCCGAAAGTCATGCCCACGACCCGCTCGGAGATGTTGTGCGTCAAGGCGGCTGCTGGGTGAACGCGAAGGCCCGCGTTTGCGCCTGGCGGCCCGGCACCCGGCCCCTCGCGGAAGCCCCAGCATTAAAGGAGGCGCCCCAGGTGGCCTGGACAGCAGGCGCCAGCCGGATCGACGTCCCCATCGTGATCGGAGGAAGCGAGAATTTCGACGCCTGTACGGGGGGCGGACACGTCGCAGGGCTCGACCCCCAGGGCGACGGGTTCCTCTCCGTGCGTAGCGGACCGGGCGGCAAGCCGTATTCCGAGTTGGACCGCCTCTACAACGGATCAGAGGTCTCGATCTGCGACGAGAAGGGATCTTGGATGGGTGTCGTTTACGGGCCGCGTTCGATGGACTGCAACACGGGAACACCTTGGCCAACCCGCATGCCCTATACCGGGCCCTGCAAGGCCGGCTGGATACATTCCCGCTACGTCAAAGTGACGGCCGGCTAGGGCGGGATGTCTAGCCTGAACCCGGCCCACTGCCGCCTCTCGATGTGATTCGAACGCAATACGGCAGGGCGAAGGCCTTATCGCCCTGGTGTGATTGCTCCCCGATATCGAGAGACGTGAGGTCGATTCAGCTGGCCGATGCGTTTGCCACTATGCGCCAAGCTGCGACAGGCCCGCGCCTTCATTTCCTCGAACTCGGCCTCCGACAAGCTGCCGCCGGCGCGAAGCTGCGCCAGCCGCTCGATCTCGGCAATCACGTCACGTAGCGGCAGCGCGACAGGGTGTGCCGGCGCGGGGTCTGCGGGGGCAGCGCCAATTGAGGCTGGCACGGCACCGGCCACCGGGGGCTGCCCGAACCGGTTCGCCCCCGGCGTCCCGGCAAAGCAGGCGAAGACCAGCGCCACGGGGCTGAGCAACAACCACCAGCCCGAATGGTCGGTGTCGTGCATCCGACGAATGCAAGCTGCTACCTGCGGCAGGAGGTGAACGAGGTACGCCTTCGGTGAAGGCCGCGTTCGTGGCCCCGGCGGAGTTTCAGGCAGCGATCTGCTGGGACTGCGGCCGGGTCCAGTTCCACGGCAGCAGATCGTCGATACGCCGGGCGGGATGGTCCGGGAACCGCGCGAGCATGTCGGCGAGCCACGCCTGTGGGTCAATGCCGTTGAGCTTGGCGGTCTCGATTAGCGTGTAAAGGGCAGCAGTGCGATGGCCGCCCGCATCCGACCCGGCGAAGGTCCAGTTGCGGCGGCCCACCGCGATGGGGCGGATCGCGCGTTCGGCGGTATTGTTCGAGAGGCAGACGCGCCCGTCATCGAGGAAGCGGGTGAAGGCGGTCCAGCGCTTGAGCAGGTAGTCGATTGCCGCGGCTGTGGGAGCCTTGGCCGAGAGCCTGGCGCGGTTCTCCCGCAGCCACGCCGCCAAGTCGGTGACGAGGGCAGCCGAGCGAGAGCGGCGGTGTGTCGTCGAGCCAAGGAGGGATAAATGGGCTTCGCAGTGCAGCCCTGGCGTTGGGTGAACGAGCGGAGCTTGGGCTGGATCGCCCGATGCTGCAGGCCGCCGCGTCCTATGCGCTCGCATTCATCGTCCTCGCCGCAACCATGATCCTTGTCACCCGAATGGCCCGACTCTTATGACATAGCTTCTAAGCACGAAAGGTTTTCCCAAGAACCTTGGCCGCTTCAATCGCTTCCTTAGGATCATGGTTTGCCATTACCTGGAAACGGAATCTTGCACGGCCGGGAGGTACCGCGGGATACTCAACTAGGTTTGTGAGAACGCCATGATTGGCGAGATCGCGGCTCATTACTCTAGCCTGATCCTCGCGACCCACAACTACTGGCACAATAGGGGAATCTGTACCCAGACATTGAAGGCCTTCGGCCTCTACGCTTGACCGGAGTGTTCGGATGTTCTTGAATAGTGATCTTCTACGATCACTACCCTCATTTCCAAAAACAATACGGCAAGTCTCTGCAATTGTCGCTGCTTGTGCTGGAGAAAGGGCATTAGAAAAAGTGTGCGGACTAGCGAAACATTTCAAGTACTCGAATATAGATCTTGACCTGCATGCAACGAATCCCCCATTTGAAGCAAAAGTTTTTGAAAAGCTCCCCATTACAATATCTACCTGACCAAGCATCTCTTGTGTCCCAAGGGATCCGTATCCCGAAGGTCCCATAGCCCCGAAATCATGGGCAACGTCCAACATCAGGCAAGCTTCGTACTCGTGACAGAGTCCCTGAATTGCTGCTATATCTGGTATGTCACTATCCATCGAAAATAGCCCTTCGGTTATGACAAGTATTGCATTGCTACTGTCCTTAGACCGAATTGACTTAAGCTGTGACTCCAAGTGACTAACACTATTATGGGAGAATCTGAATACATTTGGGGTTGCAGCAGACGCACCGTTCTGGAGGCAGGCGTGCGACAAAACGTCAAGCAAAATATGATCATTCTGCCGAACTAATCCGGTAATAGCACCGAACCCCGCCCCCCATCCAGTTGGGAAAAGCAGCACATGTTCCATTTGAAGATGTTCTGCAAGCAACGCTTCTAGTTTTAAAGAGTAACGGGTGTTTCCTAATAAGACCGCGGATCCCGCAGAATGAACACCAAATTCTCGGATTGCTTTAATGGCTGCCTCAGCAACGGCAGGGTGACTGGACAACGAAAGATAGTCCTGAGAGGCAAAATTAATACCTTCGCGCTTTTTCCCATTGGCATCTTGCAATGAGCAGTGGGTGCCAGGAGCGCTATCGAGCGAGCGTGAGTAAGGCCAAGTCTCGACCGAACTACGTGCCTGTTGCCAGTCAAAGAACGCATCCGTCCGATCAATCAATCCAGATCCACGAACATCCCGAAAATCTGCGAGGCTCTTGATTACGCCTAACATATCTAAAGATGCGTCTTTCTTCGAAATATCAGCAGTCAAAGCTAACTCCCATAGTAGAAAGTAACCGTGCTATTTATTAGCACGATTGGTGAACCAGCTGGCTATTTTTGATAAAGTGTTGTTCATGAGAAGAGTTTCGATTGGCATAGAAACGCCGATCTTTTGCTCAAGCTCAAAACTAATCTCAGTTGCGCCGAGTGAGTCAACCCCTAAAGCTTCTAACTCAAGATCGTCAGGAATAAAGTCTTTTTGATATCCGGCGTTAGCACGAGCCCACGCCAATATGACATTGTGAATGAGCGTCTTCATCTTTGGGTCGGCGGACTGGGGTATGGAATTCGGCTCCAAATCATTTAAAATTTGCCGTATGTGTGGCGACTTAAATTGAAGCAGATCATCACTTTTCCACTCTTCACCCGCAGATTCGATGTTGATATCACCGATAGCATGAACATAACCTTCAATAGTAGATAATAATAATTGAGGTGTTATTGTGTTGCCGCCTGCGCCACGTCTATCAAAAGCTGCCATTGCTTCTTCAAAACGATCTTTTGCCCACTCAATCGTTACAGGTGCTAATGGAGACGAGTTGGAACTTCCATACGCGCTAGCATATAGGGCTGCGCTTGCAGCAAGCATACCAAGGCGGTGATGTACCCACTGGCTACGGGTCAAGCCTGAGGCAGCGACATAAGGTTGGCTAGATGAACGAAGACGTTCAACCGCCTCCATGAATATTTTACTAATTCCTGGTGCACGTAAGTCATTACTCAAGAAATCACAAAACTTTTCCGTCTCTCTAAGTGCCATTGTGCCGAGGTGAAAAGCCAATGTCTCAGTGGCACCCTCGAAAATTCGAAGGAGTCTTACATCGCGGAATAGCTGTGCTGCGGGATTAGTCTCTTCATAGCCACGAGCGCCCAATAGCTGAACAAGATCGTCTGCCGCTGCGAATGCTAACTCTGGTGCAATGATTTTACAGCACAAGTATGCAAACTCAGGAACTGAGCTACCAGAATCGAGTGTTTTTGCTACCGAGTGAGTGAGAGCACCAACAGCTTCGACTGCGCATGCAATCTCGACTAACCGTGCTCGCGTTACGGCATTATCGATCAACTTACCAGTGGAAATTTTCCTTGACGTTGCGTATCGGGCCATGAGCTGAGCGCATCGCTTCATTACGCCTGTCGCCACCGCGGCTAAGCAGAAGCGTGAAAACATCATCGCATCTTGCGCAACTTGTAACCCATTTCCAACACTGCCCAAAACCGCGTCGTCGGGTACGTTTACATTAACAAATATGATTCTATTTTGGACTATTGATCTGACCCCAAGTGTACGAGCTTCAGGGCCTTGTTTTACTCCTGCTGACGTCATCGGTACGGCAAGCGCAATTGTTCCAAGCGAACTTCCATCGGTATCCACGGCTTTCGCAATTACGGTAACAATGGATGCCCAGGCAGCTAAGCCGATCCATCGTTTTTCTCCCTCAAGGGTCCAACCACCCGGAACTCGATGGGCTCTTGTTTTTATAGCAGACGGATTGGATCCGGCATCGGACTCAGTAAGAGCAAATGAAGCAATCTGTCGCCCTTTTGCCAAGCCTGGCAGCCACGCTTCTTTCAGCGATGACGTTCCGTAGTTTAAAATTGTTCGGACAGCGAGACAGTTATGAATCCCGACCATTAAACCGAGACTGACATCGACTGCGGCCATTTGTTCCGCAATGCGAATGAGGTCTTGGTGGCTTAGATTTAAGCCTCCATACTCAGAAGGAATCTGCCAACCGAAAAAACCTTTATTTCCAAGATCCAGCACGACGTGTGGGGATATTGTTCGCCGTTCGTCCATAAGTTGAAGATCGATGCGGTGTTGCGAATATGTTCGGAACCAATCAATTAGCTCGCTTGTCGCTATCGCACTGTAAGCTTTGCGGTCGTTCTTTGCACCGGCCTCATTCACAGTCGAACTAAATATGTCGTGGAGTTCACCGGTCTGGTATAAAACCTTGCACTTCGTTCTTTGGACTTTTCCACTAGATGTCCTCGGGAACGTTCCTGGTCTTATAAATATGACATCGTCAACTCTAACTGACAGCTCGTTTACCACCGCCATCCGAATAGCAGATGTCATACTGCTGCCCATATTCTTAATAAAAGATACCTTTTTCTCTATATTCTTTTGGGCTGATCTCACCATACTGCGATCTGCTTCAATTACAACAATCAGGCGTTCTACTCCGTCTGTGCTGACTCCGAAAGCCGCACAGCTATTTGGACGTTTCAAATCAACTTCGTGTTCGACGAGAAACTCGACGTCTTGAGGATAAATATTGCGGCCGCGGATGATGATCATATCCTTTATCCGGCCAGTTATAAATAGTTGTTCTTTAGACATAAAGCCTAAATCGCCTGTGCGTAAGAATGTCTTGTCTATTTCTCCATCAATATTATTGCCAAATGTATCAACAGTATCCGTATTGTGACCAAAATAACCTGGTGAGACATTGTGGCCGCTAACCCATACCTCGCCTACCGTACCGTCTAAGCACGGATGATGACTGACGGGATTGACTATCTTGAGCGAAACTCCGGGTGCAGCAGTGCCGCAACTAATTAGTGCAGTACCTAGAGCTTCATCAGGCGTTTCCTCAATGATACCCTCACCAAGTTTGGTCGTACTGACCTGTATTCGCGAGTGCTGCCATGCCAAGCGCGTGCTTGATACAAAAAGTGTTGCCTCAGCCAAGCCATAGCATGAGTAAAACGAGTCTCGGTCAAAACCAGAGGGAATGTACGCTTTTGCAAACTGGTCTAAGGTGTCCGTTCGGATCGGCTCAGCACCGACGTAAGCAATTTTGAGCGACTTCAGGTTTAGATTCGTTGAAGCTGAGAAAGCATGTTTTACGCATAGTTGCCAGCCGAAATTAGGGCATCCTGCGATAGTTCCTTTGTAATCTGAGATCGCTTCTAGCCATTTCATTGGCCGAACTAAAAATGCAGATGGCGACATGAATACATGACGGCCACCCGCGTAGAGTACTGATAGTAAATTACCAACTAGTCCCATATCATGGAACAGTGGAAGCCAGCCGACCATTACAGTGGCATGCGATAAATCGAAGCCGTCTACAAGCTGGTTAAGATTAGTCGAGAGCATTCGGTGCGTTACTACGACACCTTTAGGTTTCGAGGTTGATCCTGACGTGTACTGAATGAATGCGGCACTGTCTATTTCAGGCGGTATGTGCTTGATTATAGATTCTCGATAAATCTCATTTGTTGAAATTAGCGGTATATTAAGACCGCTTTGATTTAAATGGTTCACGACCGTGTTTTTTACTGTAGAATTCGTAAGTACTGCGTGTGGTTGCACATCCGTCATTACACTTTCAAGTCGGCCACCTTTTCTCGGCTTTGTAGGAATATTTATTGGTACAGCGGTGATACGGGCTTCCAGTGAAGCCAAAAACGAAACCACGAAGTCGATCCCGGCCGGATACAGCAGCAAAGCTCGCGACCCAGTTGAAATTTGTTCCTGAAGCGCCTGAGCGAGTTCGTCAACGCGATTACCTAGTTCGCCGTATGTCAGCTCGTTGATGCCTCCATCGTCACGTAAGAAGGTTAAAGCTATGCGTTCAGGATTATCGCGGTAGTGCTCACGTAGTCGCGTCGATAGCAGCACTAATTCCACTTTTCATTCCTATCTACTGCCGAGCTTGGCACGGGAAGAAATGCCCGGCCAAGGAACCGTTGATGACGCCTTTATAGAACGCCCTTCGAACAGGTTTTTGGCGGCTTTGTGATGCATGGAAAAGTTTATCTCAATGTTGCAAAGTTGCACCGGATGCGACCTCCACGTGTTCAAAACCCTCTCCTTTTTGCGCACAGATCGAGCAAAGCGTTCAATATTTCATCGAAGTTTGTGCCGCTCCCATGCACGTAGTGACAACGGCGTCAGCGTCGTATTCAGTCATCCTTGTTGCTGGTGGCGATGGCTTCATCAAGCATAGGCCCGGTCAACGCGATGCCGAGGTACCGAAGAATGAAGTGCTTGTAGTCACCCCGCGAGTACCGGCCGAAAAAGTCGCGATAGATCCGCATCGCACTGAGGTACGAGTTCATGGTCGAAATCCTGATGTAGGGGTGGTGACAAGGGCGGCGGCGTGGCCAGGGGCAGGCACAACGCCGTTCGGGCGGGTGAGCCTACTGGGCAGCCGGCAGGCACGGTTATCGGTGTCGAGGGCTCAGTATTCCTGAGCCAGCATGATGGTGAGGATGCGCACAGTAACCGCAGGGTCGGCCGGGTCAGGCGAGTGACCGACCATGGCGTGGTCGTAGGTATCGATCTTCCAAAAGCACCGCTGCCCGGCGAGATCGAAGGCGCCAAAATCATGCTCGCGATGTGGGTCGTCGGCGACGCTGAAGGCCGCGAACGATTGCACCGCTGCCTCTGCCTCGCGCCGGTGCTCCTCTGGCAGGGTGGCGATCCCGCGCGACAGCATCACATGGCCGCCGACAAAGCTCCGGCGGAAGGCATCGTTGAGGGCACGCACCCGGTTGGTGTGGGTGGTCGAGGCGGGATTCGCCTCGACGCTGATGGGGGCCGGGCGGCTCATGCCCCTGGCTTCGCGCCCTGAACCGCGCCGGGCGGCAGCAAGCCAAGCTCGCTGCGGTGCCGGGTGATCAGCGGATCGTCGGGCCAGTCGCGCCACTGAAGCTCGAAGGCGTCGTCGGCCTTGGTGTACATGATGATCGCTTCGAACCAGCCCTCTTGGGGGCCGGCGCAGGCGAGCACGAGGCAGCCCCGTTCAATGCCGGGCCAATCGGCGGGCGCCTTGAAGCGGCCGCCATGGCCTCCGGCGCCCGAAGCGTCACCGGCACTGCCGCCTGAGGCCGGAGGGGCGCCGGTGGCCTTGGCTGAGGCCCTGACGGGCATGGTGACATCGGGCAGGCCCGCCGCCGCGACGAGCCGGTCGAACACCTCGGCTTTGACGAACGGTACGAAGGCTTTGCCACTCCCGAACAGGCGTCCCTGCGGCAGGCCGGCCGCGAGGCTGTGGTGGGTGTCGTCGCTGATCTCAAGCACATGCATGCCCATCAGGCCGGCGGCGCGCTCGGCCTCGGCCTTGTCGTCGGCGGCAAAGCGCGAAGCGTGGGGGCGGTGTCGTTCGTCGCGGCCGAACAGGATCAGGCCGGGCGGTATGGTGGCAGCTGGGCTGATTGCGGTGTTCAGCGTCATGAGCAGGCTCCAGAAACGACGAAGGCGGCCTGGAGGCCGCCTTGCGTTGAGTGTGAGGGGAAGGATGCACCCGCCTGCTGCCGGGTAGGCTCGGGTGGTGGCAGGCGTCGCAACAGCAGCGGCATTGGGGGCATCCGGTTAGCTGCGAAACAGCCCGCAGCGAACCTCACATTATAAGACTATCATCCTAATGTCAAGCTTAGGTTGGTTTTCAGCTGGCGCAGCTACCTATGAATTATGCCGCCAGGTCTCTTTGATAATAGCGGAGCAGTCACAGCAATGAGCAAACTCTTGTCGTCTTGCTTTTGCGTCAGGCGTTGTCAGGTAATCCACTTGGTCGGATGAGGCCCGCGGCAATTGCCAGCCAGACGAGGTGCGCGTCATTGCGGGCACCCAGCTTCGCCTTGATGCCATAGTGGTAGTTTTGAATGGTTTTGGGGCTTAGGTTGAGCGCCTTGGCGATGGCCTCCGTGGCCATGCCGGATGCCACGAGTTGAAGTACCTCGACTTCCCGGGGGCCGAGCTCGTCGAGCGGCGAGCGCTTGCCGCTGAGACGTTCCGCTGCAAGCTCCTGTGCGATGTCGGCGCTGACTGCCTGTCCGCCACGTGCCACGATGGCCACCGATCTAACCAGTTCCTCGGGGACGCTGCTTTTGGTGACGTAACCCGAGGCTCCCGCCTCAAAGGCTTTCAGGGCGTAGGCCGCCCCCTGATGCATGGTGAACACTAGGATGCGGGCGCGCGAGTCCCATTGCCTGATGTGACGGACTCCCTCGAGGCCGCTAGGACCCGGCAGCGACAGATCCATGATCACCAATGTCGGTTTCATGGCCTTATATGCCCGGTAGGCATCGGATGCCGTCTCTGCCTCGGCCACAACGCGGTATCCAGGTTGACGCTCCAGTAGCCGACGATACCCTTCCCGAACGACAGGATGGTCATCGACGAGGAGGATGCCAATCTCGCTCACGCGGCAAGCCCCTCTAGCTTCATTTCGGGAGGGATCTTCCTATCGTTCCGTGGGCTAGAATGATCGGCCTCCGACGGACATGGAATCGTCGCTTCGATCCGTACGCCGCCTTGGGCGGGGATGATGGCCAAAGTCCCGCCGAGAGCCCCGATCCGCTCACGAATGCCGAGAACGCCGTGGCCGCTGGCGGTCTCCACCAGCGTCGCGTCGCCACCGCCGTCATCCACGATGCCGAGCGTTACCATGTCCGGCGTCCGAACAAGGCTGACATTCACCTGAGTCGGCTTTCCGTGACGAACTGCATTGGTGAGGCACTCCTGCACGATCCGGTAGATGCTGAGCGCAACCGGTGCGCTCAGTGTCGAGAAGTCACCGGCAAAGCTCAGGCTGAAAGCGGCGGGCTTCGCACTTCGTCCCTCCCATGTAGAGACCAGGCGGCGGAGGCTATGTTCCAAGCCGAACTCTTCGAGGTCGGGAGGCCGCAGGCGTGCCAGCGCCCCTTTCAGCGTACCCATCATATGACGGGTGATCCGGCTGATCGAGCGAGCGTCGTCACGCAACTCCGAACGTTCGCCGGCCTCGGCCTCGATTGCGCTCGCCAGGGCTCCCGTGGCGGTCAGACATTGTCCGAACTCATCATGAAGCTCACGTGCGAGTGCACGGCGCTCTTCTTCCTGAACGGCAAAAAGGCGCCGGGTCAGCGCCGTCCGCTCGGCCGTGGTGTGCTGGAGACGCTCGCTCAGGGCGTTCACGGCACGCGCGATGCGGTCGAATTCCCCGGCTCGAAACGGGGGTAGGCGGGTGGAATGATCGCCCCTCTCCATCTTGCCGAGGCCACGGGTAATCACCCGCGCCGGCTGTAGTGCGATACCGATCACGAAGGTGGCCAGGATGGCGATACCGCCAGCCATGGCGGCAGCGGCGGCCATCAGCACCCGCACCTGTCGCCAGACCTGGCGCACGGCCGCGCCCCGGTCGGGCGTAGTGACCACGATCCCCGCTTCCCTGCGATTCAGGATCACCGCGCGGCGCATCGGCGGGATCACTCCGAAAGCCTCGCGATACAACGTTTCGAACCACGCCGGAGCTGGCCTACCCGCTGTCTCCAGGCCACTGCATTGCTGAAGCGTGGCCTCGCCCTCCCATGTCAGGGCGACGCAGTTCCCGGGGCTGATGAATCGCAGGGTGTGCGAGCTGCGCCAATCCGGAAAGGCATATTTGGCGGAGCGACCGGCGCTGCCGCGCCAGGTCAGTTCCCGCCAGGCGAGTTCCTGCGCTTCCCGGACGACCCGGTCGGCCGAGGCCGCGGTCTCCTCCCGGATGCCTTGGTGTACCTCGGCGACGACCCAGGCTGTGGCACAGGCCAGGCAAAGCAGCACTACGCTCAGGACGCGCAGGATCAATCCGATGAGCAGACCCATGCCGTGGTGTTCCCCGCATCCAGCGAGGGAGAGGGACGCAACGGCCGGATGCTGGCAAGTGGGCAAGGCTGCGATCAGGCAAAATGCCCGACTGACGACGGGGATCCTGCCCTACCAGGGGACCGGGCGGGCCAATAGCGTTTCCGTCGTCGGGCTGCTCCGCGAGACAGTCGAAGAAGGCAGCCGGCGACGGGAGGAATTCCATGAAACATGCTTGCCTTCTCGGCTTGGGCCTCGCGGTTGCGGGTGCCACCGCCGGGCTCGCCAATGACGACGTGCTCAAGCGCAGCCAAGACCCCAACCAGCAAGTGCTGCAGACGCTCGACTACGCCAACACCCGCTACTCGAAGCTCGACCAGATCAACGCCGGGAACGTGAAGAACCTGCAGGTCGCATGGAATTTCTCAACCGGCGTCCTGCGCGGCCACGAGGGTTCACCGCTCGTCGTCGGTGAAATGATGTTCGTCCACACTCCCTTTCCCAATATCGTCTATGCCCTCGACCTCAACAACGAGGGCAAGATCCTCTGGAAGTACGAGCCGAGGCAGGATTCGTCCGTGATCCCGGTAATGTGCTGCGACACGGTCTATCGCGGCCTGGCCTATGCGGATGGCGCCATCATCCTGCATCAGGCCGACACCACCCTGGTCTCATTGGACGCCAAGTCCGGCAAGGTGAACTGGTCGGTCAAAAACGGGGATTCGAAAATCGGCGAGACCAACACCGCCACGGTGCTGCCGGTGAAGGACAAGATCATCGTCGGCATCTCCGGTGCCGAGTATGGCATTCGCGGCCATATCACCGCCTACGATGCGAAGACCGGTAATCGCGTCTGGCGCGGCTACAGCGTCGGATCCGATGACGACATGATCGTCGATCCAGCGAAGACGACGTCGCTCGGCAAACCGATTGGTCGGGATTCCTCCCTGAAGTCCTGGGAGGGCGATCAGTGGAAGACCGGCGGTGGCGCGACCTGGGGCTGGTATTCTTACGATCCGAAGCTCGACCTCGTCTATTACGGCACCGCCAACCCCTCGACTTGGAACCCCAAGCAGCGTCCGGGCGACAACAAGTGGACCATGGCGATCTTCGCTCGCAATCCCGATACGGGCATGACCAAGTGGGTCTACCAGATGACCCCGCACGACGAGTGGGACTACGACGGCATCAACGAGATGATCCTCACGGATCAGAAGATCGACGGCAAGGAGCGCCCTCTCCTAACCCACTTCGACCGTAATGGCTTCGCTTACACCCTGGACCGCGCCACGGGTGAGGTATTAGTGGCCGAGAAGTTCGATCCCGTAGTGAACTGGGCCTCGAAGATCGACCTGGACAAGGCGTCGCCTACCTATGGCCGCCCCCTCGTCCAGGCCAAGTTCTCCACCGACCAGAACGGCGAGGACACCAATACGAAGGGCGTTTGCCCAGCCGCGCTCGGCACCAAGGATCAGCAGCCCGCTGCATTCTCGCCGAAGACCCAGCTGTTCTACGTGCCCACCAACCATGTCTGCATGGACTATGAGCCATTCCGGGTGAGCTACACGCCGGGCCAGCCCTATGTTGGTGCGACCGTCTCGATGTACCCGGCTCCCAACAGCCACGGCGGCATGGGCAACTTCATTGCCTGGGATAACCTGAAGGGCCAGATCAAGTGGTCGAACCAGGAGCAGTTCTCGGTATGGTCGGGTGCTCTCGCCACCGCCGGTGACGTGGTGTTCTATGGGACGCTCGAAGGCTATCTGAAGGCCGTCGATTCGAAGACCGGCAAGGAACTCTACAAGTTCAAGACGGCCTCCGGCATCATCGGCAACGTGATGACCTACACCCACAAGGGCAAGCAGCACCTCGCCATCCTGTCAGGTGTCGGTGGCTGGGCCGGCATCGGCCTCGCAGCCGGTCTCACGGACCCGAATGCCGGGCTCGGCGCGGTGGGTGGCTACGCTGCCCTGTCGAGCTACACCAACCTCGGCGGTCAGCTGACGGTCATCACGCTGCCGAACTGACCGACCTCAACTCGATGCATCCGCTCTGTCGGGGCGGATGCAAGCACTGTTCTCCTGCGCAGTGACCGCTGTCCGGAGGAATGGCGTATCGCCCTCGCGCCAACGACGAAGAGGGCTGTTTGCGACAGTAACTGATCCGAACCTGCGTGGGGCGTATGTCCTTCACTTTGTTGTCGTACGGTAATGGATCGGCGGGCTTTCGGGCCCGCCATTTTTTTGGCTGAAGCCAGACGCCTAAACGGGCAGCGGGGCGCAAAGGCACATAGCAGACACCGCCTACCGTTTGCATAAGCGAACTCTATCACGCGTCTCCGCCAACCGATCTGCGGATCGCTGTCATATGAGCCGAGGGATGGCTTTCCTCAGCCGGGAGTAGCCGCCGGTGGCCAACGGCCACGCCTGTTCGTCCCAGGCCCGGCGAAGGCGCAAACACCCCTGTGGCAGCACCATCGCCGATGGTCCGACCGGAGCCCATGCGGTCACAATCGGCAGGCTGCCAGCCCAGTCCTTTTCGATCAGGGATGCCGGGCATCCTAAATAGGCTTCGGCTCGCACCAGGGCGTCGGCCATCGCAGCCTCGTCCGCAGCCTTGACCAGGTCAGACGCGCCGTCCGCATGGGCAATGAAGCCGCCGACGCGGGCGACCCGCGCGGTGCCAAGGGGTAGGCTCTCCGGGTGCAGATCGTCGAGGTGCAGGAGGAGCGCAACCTCGCCCTCCGGCTCGACATCGCCCGGCGGCAAAGGCACTTCTCGCGGCGGCACCGGCTCGTCGAGGGCGTCGGGGTACTCATCGAGGCCGACCGGGTCGAAGCGCCCATCGGTGTAGCGACGGATGTTCTCGGCGCGGGCGACATAGTGCTTGCCCCGAGTGTGCAGGCCGGCGACCCAGCGCCAGGACAGCGTATTGCTGGCTGGATCGCCATCGACGAGGTGGCGCATGAAGAAGTCCGCACCGAGGGCCCACGGCAGGCGAAGGGTGAAGATCCAGATCGAGGCGAACCACATGCGCGCATGGTTGTGGAGCCAGCCGGTCTCGACGAGTTCGAGGGCCCACGCATCAAAGCAATCGATGCCGGTCCGCCCCTCAGTCGCAGCCTCGTAGGTCCGCCGCAGGCCCGGCTCGATGGCAAGGCGCTCATGGCCCTCAGCCGCCAGCGTGAGGAAGCGTGTCCAGGCAGCGGGATGGGTTTCCAAATGCCCTTTGAAGTAGGTCCGCCAGAACACCTCGCTGACAAACTTCTCGGCCCCCTCATCACCGAAGGCAGCGACGGCCGCAGCGACGACCTCGGCCTCGGTGATCAGGCGCCGGCGCAGGTAGGGTGAGAGGGCCGAGGTCGTGGACCTCCCTTCGGGCCCAAGGTCGAAGTTGCGGGACCCGGCATACTCCGCTCCTTCCTTCGCGATGAAGGCAGCGAGGCGGTCGAGCCCGGCGGCACGGGTCATAGGGAAAATGCGATCCATGACCGTGAGCTAGCGCGCGACGAGGAGAAGCCGATGCGACCGATTTTCGAGGGTAACGGGCGCCCGTATCGAAGCGATACCCCTGAAAGCGTCACAGGCGGCCCAGGCCGGCCATCTCGAGTTACGCGCAAGGTTTGCGCCGTTAGAGGCTTTCAGCGTCTGCAGCCCCTGCTGGGCGCGCGGGGCGGTGATGCCCGGCACGGCCGGCTTCGGCGCACAGCGAACGTGGTCCACGCGATCCGATATGCGCTCGCCGGGGTACACGACCCGGATGGCTGACCGGTCCCCGGAATACGCTTGTTCGCTGGCGCGATCGCTCATAGCTCACGATTATGACCGCGATTCCTTTCGACAACAGCTACGTCCGCTTGCCGGACCGCTTCTTCGCCCGCCGCGCCCCGACACCTGTCGCAGCCCCGCGCCTGATCCGCTTGAACCGCGCGCTTGCAGCGAACCTCGGCATGAACCCGGATTGGCTCGCCGGCCCCGCCGGGGTGGGGACGCTCGCGGGGAACAGCGTCCCTGAAGGTGCCGATCCGATCGCGACGGCTTACGCCGGCCACCAATTCGGCAACTTCGTACCGCAGCTCGGTGACGGGCGCGCCGTTCTGCTCGGCGAGGTCGTCGATCGTATTGGACAGCGCCGCGACATCCAGCTCAAGGGCGCGGGCCCGACCCCGTTCTCACGCCGCGGCGACGGCCGGGCGGCGCTCGGGCCGGTGCTGCGCGAGTACCTCGTGAGCGAGGCAATGGCGGCGCTCGGCATCCCGACCACACGGGCGCTAGCGGCGGTTGCCACCGGCGAGTTGGTGGTGCGTGAGACCCGGCTGCCTGGGGCGGTGCTCGCCCGCGTGGCGGCCAGCCATATCCGGGTCGGTACCTTCCAATACTTCGCCGCCCGGGGCGATACAGAGGCGGTGCGGGCGCTCGCCGACCACGCCCTCGCCCGGCACTATCCCGAGGCATCCTCGACAGGGCACCCTTACCGGGAGCTGCTCGACGGCGTCGTCGCCCGCCAAGCCGACCTCGTGGCGGCCTGGCTCCTCGTCGGATTCGTCCACGGGGTGATGAACACCGACAACATGTCGGTGACCGGCGAGACGATCGATTACGGCCCCTGCGCCTTCCTGGACGCCTACGACCCGCGCACGAGCTTCAGCTCGATCGATGCGCACGGGCGTTACGCCTACGGCCAACAGCCGGGGATCGCCCTGTGGAACCTGACCCGCCTCGCCGAGACCTTGCTGCCGCTGCTGGGCGAGGACGAGGCGGCGGCGGTCGAAGCGGCCGAGGCGGCGCTCGCCGGGTTCGGTCCGCGCTTCGAGGCGGCGTATCGTGGTGGTCTCGCGCAGAAGCTCGGGTTGTCCGGAGACCAGGACGGCGCCGGGGTGCTTGCGGACGACCTGTTGGCGTGCATGGCGGAGAACCGGGCCGATTTTACCCTGACCTTCCGCCGCCTGTGCGACGCGGCCGAGCGGCCGAAGGCGGACGCTGGGGTGCGCGACCTGTTCGTGGACCCAACCGCGTACGACGCCTGGGCCGTGCGCTGGCGGGAGAAGTTGACCGAGGGGGTACGGAACCCCGCGGCGACGGCGGTGGCGATGCGCGCCGTCAATCCTGCCTTCACCCCGCGCAACCACCACGTTGAGGCGATGATCGCGGCGGCGGTCGAACGAGGCGATTTCGGCCCGTTCGAGGAGCTGTTGGCGGTGCTGTCGCGGCCCTACGACGACCAGCCTACCTACGCTCGCTACGCCGAGGCGCCGGAGGGCGGCGGGGCGGACTACCGGACGTTCTGCGGCACGTGACCGCGCGCCGGCGTTCAAGCCACACCACGATCGTCATTAGGCCCTATGATTCGGAAACCAGTTCCCGTGGAAGCCCGGCGGGATCCGGTGTCCAAGACGGACCGTGGCGACGGGGGGCGCCTCGAACGCGCGTGCGTCGAGGATTGTGAAGTCGGTCGTGTCGCTCACCGTGTCGATAACGAGCCCGACAAGCCACCCCTCGTCCTCGCCGCTCTCCGGTCCCGTCGGCACGAACACGAACTCCCCCGGGACACGGTCGGGGCCGAACTCGTGCATGCGCCGCTCCCCCGTCGCCAGGTCGTGCTTGTAGATCTGTGTCGCCCCGACGAGTTGCGTGTTGCCGTCAGCGGGGACCGAGCCCGTGTAGACGTAGCGGTGGGGGCGCCCGAAGCGGCGCTCGTCGATCCGGGGAAACTCCTGTGCCGCGGGGTCGATCACCCGCCGCTCGACCCGCCCCGTCGCTGGGTCGGCGGTCCAGCGCTCCAGCCGGCCCGGCGTATCGAGGCCGCCACCGGCCGAGGCGAACACCCTCTCGTAGGCGACGATGTCGAGGACCACCCGCCCGTCCGCGTCGTCGTAGGCGTTGGCGACGTGGAAGACGAAGCACGGCTCGACCGCGCACCACACGATGTCGGCGGCCGTGCCGTGCCGGGGAAGCAGGCCGACGCGGGCACGGTGGGCCGGGTTCCAGCGGAACGGGAAGCGGTGGCCTGCCAGCACCGCCCGCATCGAGAAGGTGACCGGCAGGTCCAGCACGACGACGAAACGCGCTGTGATCGCGCAGTCGTGGATGCAGGGACCGTGCTCGACCGGGATCGACACGTCGCGCACGACCCGGCCCGCGGCTGAGAGGACGACATGGCGTACGCTGTCCCAGACGCGGCCGTCATAGGCGATGGCATGTGTCTCGCCGCTCGCCGGGTCGCGGTGCGGGTGCCCGCTGAAGGAGCCAGCGAGCGTGCCGCCGAACGGATCGTAGCGTTGCGTCTCTAGGTCCTCGGACAGCGTGACGGGGTAGCTCCCAGCCTCGACCACGGCGAAGGCGCGGTCGCCGATCTCGACTACGTTGGTGTTGACGGTATCGTCGCCCCGGCGCGGCCCCGGGGCGGCGGGTCGGCCGAGCGTTGCGGACGCCGCGCGCGAGCCAATCCAGCGGTTGCGGTACCACAGGGCCTTTCCGCCTTCGATGCGGAGACCGTGCACCATGCCGTCGCCCAGGAACCAGTCGTGGCCGCGCGTCGTCGGACGGGCGGGGTTGGCGCCCATCTTGAGATAGCGGCCGTCGAGCCCCGCCGGGATCGTCCCGGTGACGGGCAGATCTCGCAGCGTCAGCTCCTCGCGCATCGGCGCATGCACGCCGACCACGAAGGGGTGCGGCGTCCGCGGCAGGCGTAGCCGGTTGCAGGCAGCCACCAGCGCGACGAGGCCTTCCGCAGCAGTACGCAGGGTGGATTTGAAAGGGTTCGGCATCGGTCGCATTCTCGGGACGGTGCGGTGGCGAAGGCCGTCTTCGCGGAGCATCCCCGTCACCAGACGAGGACGACGACTCTGCCTACATGAGATGATTCTGTCGCGGATCTGCACACAAGACCCAACCTCGGACCCGCGCGCCACGTGTCGGCTTGACCGGGTGCAAATGTCCGCTTCGAGCGTTGTCGCCCAAGGGCATTTCTAAAAAAAAGTCTCAATTTAAGTGCCTGGGACCCCACACGTGAGCCCCAGGGTTCTTCAAGATAGTTTGGGGGACTTAGCCATCGGCACGTGCGGCGTCTTCGCGCAGGCGATGCGCCAAGCGCTCAAGGTAGATCGCCATGTCGTACTCTGACTCGACATCGAGAACTATCCAGCTCACCACCGCGTCGAGCAGCACCTTCAGCGTTTCCTCCGCAGTTGAGGACGCCTTGTGCTTTTTGATCAGCCTACCAATCTGCTTCGAGGCATGGACATGGAGGCGATGCCGACCTTTGACCCACACGCAGCGCTTTTCAACGTAGCTCATAACAAACCTCACTGATGGAGGGTGCCTGATTGAGCACCCGTTGATCTTTACGCGAGGTGACGAGTCATTTCGGATTTTGCGATTTTCGATTGCTGGGGAGGCAAGTACGCGGGGTGGCGGCGATATGCTGTATACCCACCCTCAACCAGCACCCCGCGTTCAAACAGGCCCCAGCAGCCCCACATCACCATCAGAGCCTAGCCCCGCTGCACAACAGCCGAGCCAGGCCCTGTTTCGTGATGTCACCGCAGATGCCGCCTACCGCAGCAACACCAGTCGGTCGTGCACCCGCCTGAAGCCACGCAGGATCAACCGCTCGGTTGGCTGAAGGCCGAGTAACCACGTGTCGTGCTCCAGCCCGGCCTGCCAGTTCACAGGCCGCTTGTCGCGATCCTGCGTGCCGCGCGAACCGACAATGGCGATGCGTTCGGCCGGCGCGCGCTTGTTTGAGTAGCTGAGGGCGTTTCCGAGATTGGTTACCTGCTTCAGCACCACAGGACGCGCGCCTGCGGGCAGTGCCCCCGCTGGCATGAACGCGGCTTTTAAAGCCGCACGCGGACACCGTGTTGCGATCGCAAAGTGAGTGTGCGGTCCCCAATACGAAGCGCCGTCGCGTTCGATCTCCAAGCTGACCTCACAGGCGCCGAAGGCATGCGTTGGCCCCCAAGTCCCCTCGACCCGCCGAAGGCGTCTACGAAGGCCTTGCTGCATTCCATCAAGCGAGAGGCTCTTCAGTGCGCCGATTGGCGTTGCGTAGCGCGGGTCGATGACCGTGGCGAACCACAGCGGCAACTCCGTCTCTTCGAGCAGATCATGCGCCTGCGCGACCAGCTTGAGGACCGCTACGGGCTCACCAAACCAGCATGCTGCGGAACACACTCGGTTCGGACAGCCGCGACCGTTGCAGGCCTCCAGGTGCCGCCAGTGGCGTCGTGGAACGCCACCGCGCTGGAAACCGGCGAGCATCCTCGTTTGCTTCAGCTGAAGCGTTTCGACCGTCGGCAGGTAGCGGACCTCCTGCCGCTCAAGTTCGGCCAACAGTTCGGGCGACAAATCGTTGGGAAGCGGGCCGCTCATCGGGCGCCCCCCTGATCGCTCGTGCTGCTGCGGAGGCAGCCCTGTTCCCATGCGACGACATCGCTGAGGCGATACCGCACCAGTCGGCCGAGCTTGAGGTAGGGGATGCCGTCGCCAGCGACTCGCTGGTTGCGCAGGGTTTTGACCGATCGCCCCTGTCGCTCGGCGACGGCGTGTTCGTCGAGCAGGTGATCGAGAACCGAGTTCGTGTGCTTGTCGTCGTTCATTACGCAGCGCTCCTGGTGCTGTGACGACGAGCCTTTACGGAAGATGTTACGCGGCCTCGGGCAAACCGTTTTTCAGCCGGCTTCCCTTGGACCAACGGCTGCTCCGCTCCCAAAAAGGAATGTGGGACAAGCGCCCGCTTGGTCTGTTACACAGACGAAAAGCAGCATGACATCGAACTTAAAATGGAAGGTACGCGATGCCCCAGAAGCCCAAGCTCCACCGTCGAGCACTTCCTCCAAAAAAACAGCCTATCGGCCGCTTTGCTGCGGACGCAATTGCGTTGCGCCAGAAGTCGCAGACGAAACCACGAGCACCAAGGAAGCCGACGATCGCCGCACGCGGTCCCGACATCCCTGAGGCCATTGCACTCGACGCCGCGCGATATCTTCTCAAGAGGGGCGATGTGCCAGCATTCGGTGGATCTGAGCCCGATGCGATGGCCACTTGGTTCGCCGAGCGAATGGTCAAGTTCAACCGCGAAAATAAAAAGCAGCACTACGAGACGATTACTGCTGCCTACGCAATGTTTGTGGCATCACAAACCGACTCCACGTTGCAACGAGCAGTCGCAGAGGCAGCGCATCAGCAAAACCTTGTCGTTGACGGTCGAAAATCCCAACTCCGAATCATTCTTGAGCTGCATATCTCCTATGGAAGCAGCTGCGATCCGCAAAGCATGCGTCAGGCTGGAAAGAACTACAGTCGCGATGTTGCGGCGATTACAAGCCTTATCGAGCGTGGTATTGCACCCAGCGGAGTTATTGCCTTGGCTAGTCAAAAAGGTGAAGGATTGGACCAGTGGGCCCGATGGAAGCCTGAAGGCAATCCTGAAAAGCCGACCGCACAGAAAAAGCTGAAAAAGTCATTGATCAGCAAGAATGATAGATCACCCAGGAAATCACCCTTCGGCCGCGATCAAAGCCATCTCAATTATGCCGACAGTGCTGACCATTATTTGGTGCTGATGGAAAGAAATCAACTGGGAGATGAAACGTGTATAGCCGAAGTGGCAATCGACGAAACCAACCATGAGGATCTCAACAAGTTTTTCAAATTTGTTTGATTTAAATAGTGAATGTTTCAATTCACCGACGTAATGGACCTTACTTGACGATGGTCCGAGCAATCAGTGACGCAATCTGGCGTCCGATAAGTTCGTTGGCTGCTCTCAGCGGATCGACGGCAAGGTGGGCATACCTTGCCGTCGTCGCCGCCTGAGTATGCCCGAGCAGGGCGCCAATCATCGGCAGGCCAAGCCCAGCGCCGGCGCCTATCGAGGCAAAGGAATGCCGGAGGTCGTGAAGCCGGACATCGTCTAGGCCTGCTCGCGCCCGAACCCGTTGCCAGGGCTTTTCGAGGTTGACGAGGTGGGCGCCCGACCGCTGGCCAATTATCACATACGGGTTGTCGAGTTCGCGCGGCACGGCCTCGAGAACCGCGAACGCTGCCTCGTTAAGGTGGATTTCCTTTGCACCGGTTTTGCTGTCCGGCAGAGCCAGGCAGCCGCGCTCGCGGTCTACGTATTCCCAGCGCAGCGTGAGGATCTCGCCGAGTCGGGCGCCGGTCAGCAGCAGCAAACGGATAGCTGCGATCGGATGAGGGGAGACGCCGCCTTCGGTTTCGAATGCTGCGAGGGCTTCGCCCAGGCGACCGAGTTCAGCCGTCGAAAGGTAGCGGCGGCGCTTCTTTTCGCCGAATCGTTCGATGCCTGTGCAGGGATTGCTTTCGCCCCGGCGGCCCGACCAGCTGAACATCTTTGATAGCAGGGCGATCAAGCGGTTGGCCTGATAGGGGGTGGCTCGCAGCTTAACATGGAGCCTGCGCACTTCCTCGTGCGTGACCTCGTCAGCCCGCTTGTTGCCAAGCTGCGGTTTCACGAGCCGTTCGACGAGTCGGGCATACTCGGCGTGGGTACTGCCCTTGTTCTTCGCTTCCACGTGCTCGCTCAGAAAAAGGTCTGCGAGTTCGGCAACGGTCGGTGCGGTTCGAGCGACGGCCTTCTTTGTTGCGGGATCTTGGCCGGTGGCGACCAGCCCCAGCAAGCGCTTGGCCTCACGGCGGGCTAGGTCGGCCGTCCAGGGCGATCCGTGCTTGCCGATCGTGAACCACCGCTGCCGCCCGTCGAGGCGGTACTTCAACACGTAGACGTGGTCACGGCGCTGACAGCGAGCCGCGAAGCCCTTCAGTTCGGCATCCCATAAGGTCTGCCCTGGAGTAAGGGCTTCGACGGCTGCTTTCGTAAGACGTTTTGGCTGATTCATGATTGGTCGCTAGGGGCTCAACTAGCGACCATCGTAGCGTGATTGCAATGCCCCAGCAAGGTAATCACGGGAAACAGACCCAACGAAAACAGTAACTTAGGGGCATAAAGGGTACCCCCGATACAACGCTACCGCAAACTCTTAATCAGCGGGTCCAAGGTTCGAACCCTTGTGCACCCACCAAATAAACCGCTGATTCGATCGCGGTTTTTCAAAACACTTCAGAGCAGTCAGCCTCGGTCGGGAATGCGATCGGGGCTTTTTGCTGTCTCTTCCGGCATCTCTGGTGCGACCCGTCGAAGGGGCGGTCTCCGCTTCCTTGCAGTTCACCAGCGTTGGGAGCAACGAGGCGTTCGAGCCTTCCGCGCGGGCGCTCTCGTTTGCGGCTGTCCTCCACCTCCACAGCCACCTCGGCGCGCAGGGTATCGAGAGTGTGGGCAGTCCTACGTACCTCCGCCGGGGGCGCTCGGCGACGCGCCGGGGAGGGGGGGCGGCCGTTCCCGGCGACCGATGACCGATTTCCGCCCTGGGGCCTCAGTCGCGGTGGCGTGGCGGGGTGGGCCTCACCGATCCCGTCGTGACTGCGCCGTCCCCATCGATCCGGGTGCGAATGGGGCGGGAGAAGCGGCTGTCGTATTCGCCGACGTTCCGGGCGGCGGCCTGTCCGTCGAGACCGCCGGGGGCGGTCGCGGCCGGGATGCCGGCCGGTGCGGTGTAGCTCTGCGCGAAAGCGGTGCCGGACAAGGCGAGACCGAGGGCGGCTCCTAGAATGAGGCGTGTCGTCATGGATGTCGTCCCAGGTTCGGGCCGGACTGCCTGAGGAGACGCGGCAGTCCCGGCCAATAACCTAGAATTTGTGCACCAAAGCCTCGTAAAGCAACACGGAATGGTCAGTGCGTGTGCATCATGTTCATGCACCGAGCGTGCGAGCCATATCCTGAGGATCGATGGCCACAGGAATAAGCCGTTTCATCCCATGGGTTTGGTTCGGGCTGCGACATTTTTTGCCAGTCATGGCCGGCATGGCATGCCTCTTCCGCCGCCCGCGCGTCCTCGCTCCATCGACGCGCTTGCCGGACGTTCGGGGATTACGGGGCACCGGGCCGGGCGCCCGTGGTCGCGGCCTCGCGGAAGGCCGTTCGGAAGGCGGGACTCCCCCTCTTCCGAAGGGCCGGGATCGTGCGGGGCTCAGCCTCGCCCGATCGTCGCCTCGATCTGACCGTGGGGCTCGTCGGTGGGCAGGAACACGGTGTTGGGGTTCTCCAGCCCGAACGGTGTCAGGTTGATCGGGATGTAGTGCTTGTTCGGCATGGCGAACCCGATCTCGGCGATCTCGGGAATGGCCGCCAGGACCGCCTCGCCCATGCGGTACATGCTGTCCTGCACGCTGGCGCTGTAGGTCGTGCCGAAGACCTCGATCAGGATGTCGAGCACCCGGGCATTGGTCGCGGTGTAGTCGGCGGGCGCGCTGGCCCAGGTCCAGGTGGCGTCCATGGCGGTCGCGGCGATGCGGTCGGTGGCGTCGGCCAGGGTGCGGTACGCGTCATCGACAAAGTCGGCCCAGCCCGATTGCGTGGTCTTCATGAAGGTGAAGCCCCGCAGCCCCGACTGCATCACGGCGCCGTCGCGGCTCGCCACGAGCTTGACGTAGCCCGTCCCGTTGCCGTCGAGGGTGAAGACGTGGCCGTGCGGCCGGCCGCCGATGGTCTGGCGCAGCCAGCGCGTCTCCTTGCCCTCGATCCCGATCTCCTCGACCTGCGGATACGTGTCGAGGAAGGTCGCGGCGACGGCCTCGGCGAAGGCTTCCTTGTCGAGGGACAGGTTCTTGGCCGCCACCACGTTGACGATGTTCTTCACGCTGTCGGTGGCGACGCAGGCCCGGTTGTCGCCGTCGGTCCAGGCGGCATCGAAGGCGCCCTTCATCAGGACCGCGAGGGACAGTTCGCGCGGGGTGTGGTCGTCGCCGTCGCGGGTGAGGCGCATCACCCGCACGCGGCCCTTGCCGTATTTGGAGGCGATCAGGGGCATGCTTGTCTCCCAGGAGGGGCGGTGAAGGACGACGGCCGTCCTCAATGTTCGGAGGATGCCGCCTGATGCCGGGCGGCGGCGCGGGCGGCCTCGTCGCCGGTCAGGCCGTTGAAGAACAGGTTCAGGCTCACCGCCGCGATCGCGCAGAGCAGGATTCCGGATTCGAGGAGCGGGTGCAGCGCGTGCGGCATCTGCTTGAAGAAGGCCGGGGCGACGAGGGGGATCATGCCGAAACCGACGGAGACCGCAACGACGAACAGGTTGTTGCGATTGCGGGCGAAGTCCACCGCGCCGAGGATGCGCACGCCCGTCGCGCCGACCATCCCGAACATCACGAGCCCGGCCCCGCCGAGCACGCATTGCGGCACCGCCTCGACCAGGGCCGCGAGCTTCGGGATGAGCCCGAGCCCGAGCATGATGAACCCGCCGACCACCGCGACGTAGCGGGTGCGCACCCCGGTGACGCCGACGAGTCCGATATTCTGCGAGAACGAGGTGTAGGGGAACGTGTTGAAGATGCCGCCGATGACGGTGCCGAGGCCGTCGCCGCGCAGTCCCCTGGTCAGGCGCTTCTCGTCGACGGGATCGGCGCAGATCTCGGCGAGCGCCAGGAACATGCCGGTCGATTCGATCATCACCACGATCATCACGATGCAGAGGGTGACGATCGAGACGGGATCGAAGGTCGGGGCGCCGAAGGCGAAGGGCCGCACCACGTCGAACCAGGACGCGGTGGCCACATGGCCGAGATCGACCAGCCCGAAGGCGGCGGCCACGAGCATCCCGGCGACGATGCCGATGAGCACCGAGGCCGAATTGACGAAGCCGGTGCCGTAGCGGGTGATCGCCAGGATCACGCAGAGCACGAAGGCGGCGATGGCGAGATGGAGCGGTGCCCCGTAATCCGGGTTGCCGATTCCTCCGGCGGCCCAGTTCACGCCCACCTTCATCAGCGAGACGCCGATGACCAGGATGATCGTTCCGGTCACCACGGGCGGGAACAGCGGCAGCAGCCGTCCGATGAGCGGCGCCACGAGAAACGCGAACAGGCCGGCCGCGATCACGGCGCCGTAGATGCCGGTCAGCCCGATTTCGGGATTGGTCCCCATGGCGACCATGGGCGTGACGGCGGCGAAGGTGACGCCCATCATCACCGGCATGCGCACGCCGATCCCCGGCAGGCCCCAGCTCTGCAGAAGAGTCGCGAGGCCGCATGCGAACAGGTCGGCGCTCACCAGCATCGCCACCTGATCCGGCGGGAGCTTCAGGGCGCGCCCGACGATCAGCGGCACCGCCACGGCGCCGGCATACATCACCAGGACGTGCTGCAGCCCGAGCAGAGCGAGGGCGACGGGAGGCACCGTCGTCACGGGCGCCGTGGCCGGTTCGGCGGCGGCGATGGTGTCGGGATGGGCGGCGATGGTCGTGGCACTGGTCATGGGGTCGACGCCTCCGCCGCTCCGGGCAGATCCCTCACCGGGGATGCGGTGTCCGTGGGCGCAAGGCGTGTGCCACCGGGGCGGGACCCGGCGGTGGCGCGCATGGCCCGTTGCCTGCACCGGCGGGGCCTGCGATGGGTCGTCATCGCCTGCCTTCAACGGAGAGCCCGCCGCCATGGCGTCGACACTCGCAGCTCTGAACGAGGCCTCCGACGCGGACTTCGTGGCCACGCTCGGTGCCGTGTTCGAACACGCGCCCTGGGTGGCCGAGGCGGCCCTGCCGCAGCGGCCCTTCGCCACCGTGGAGGCGCTGTTCTCGGCCATGCGCGATGCGGTCCAGGGCGCGCCGGAGGGGCGGCGCCTCGCGCTGCTCACCGGTCATCCCGAACTCGCCGGGCGCGCCGCCCGATCCGGGGCAATCGCCCCCGATTCCATCGCGGAGCAGGCCGCGGCCGGCCTCGACCGGATGTCGGAGGCGGAATACGCCCGGTTCGAGGCGCTCAACGCGGCCTACCGCGACAAATTCGGCATCCCCTTCATCCTGTGCGTCAAGCGGCACGGCCGTGCCTCGCTGCTCGGGACCTTCGAGGCGCGGCTGGCCTCCGCTCCCGATGTGGAGCGGCGCACGGCCGAGGCCGAGGTGATGCGGATCGCCGCGATCCGCCTGAACGCCCTGGTGAGCGGCCCCGGTCCGCTCGCCACGACGGGCCGGATCTCGACCCATGTCCTCGACACCGTCCGGGGGAAGCCGGCCGCCGGGGTGGCCGTCGACCTCGTCGAGTTCGTCTCCGCGACGGAGGCGGTGCTGGTGGCCCGCGCGGTGACCAACGCGGACGGCCGCACCGACATGCCCCTGATCCACGGGCGCCCCGTGCCGATCGCCACCTACGAACTGCGCTTCGGGCTCGGCGACCACTTCCGGCGGGTCGGAGCGGGTCCTGGCTCCGCCCTTTCCGAACCGCCCTTCCTCGACATCGTGCCCCTGCGCTTCGGCGTGGGCGACCCGGAAGGCCATTATCATGTGCCGCTGGTCGCGACCCCCTGGAGCTATCAGACCTATCGCGGAAGCTGATGCGGAACCTCTCCGGCCCGGCTTCGATTTTCTTCGAGCGGCCAAAGACTTGCTTCTCGTTTTACG
This sequence comes from Methylobacterium sp. 88A, assembly GCF_000376345.1. Lineage (NCBI taxonomy): Bacteria > Pseudomonadati > Pseudomonadota > Alphaproteobacteria > Hyphomicrobiales > Methylobacteriaceae > Methylobacterium > Methylobacterium sp. 88A. The sequence continues at coordinate 4,332,465 of NZ_AQVT01000001.1, read as the reverse complement.
GTTCTCTCGCTCTTCGCTTCTCTTGAAAGGTCATCGACCATGCGTATCACGATGTCGGCCCTCGCTCTGTGCGGACTCTTCGGGTTGACCGGCGCGGCCCTCGCCCAGGGGACCGGTGCGCCCGCCGGCCGCGACCCCGCGACGGCTCCCGGCGGGACCGAGGGGATCGCCGGCCCGCGGAACGAGCGCGAGGCGATCCGGAGCGGCGATGCCGTCGCCGCGCCGAGCGGAGTCGGCGTGCCGGTTCCCCCGCCCTCCGACGAGCCGAAGGCCGACCGGCCGGCGCGCCACCACAATCACTGATCGCAGGGGCGCTCTCATGAACGAAGAAGCCCCGCCGGGACGCTCCGGCGGGGCTTCTTTTCCATGCGATGGTGTAGAGCCCGGGGTTATTGGGTCAGCTTGTCGTCGATCCCCTTCACGTACCAGTTCATGCCGAGGATCATCGGGTCGGGCGCGGTCTCGCCCTCCTTCACGGCGACGCTCCCGTCCTGCTTCAGCACCGGCCCGGCGAAGGGGTGGATCTTGCCGTCGGCGATGGCCTGCTTGGTCTCCTCGGCCATGGCCTTCACGTCGTCGGGCATGTTGGTGAAGGGGGCCAGCACGACCATGCCCTCCTTGATGCCGCCCCAGGTGTCGTGGCTCTTCCAGGTGCCGTCGAGGACCGCCTTGGCCTCCGCGATCACGTAGCCGTTCCAATCGTCGGTAATCGAGGTGAGCTGGGCCTTGGGGGCGAAGCGGTACTGGTCGGAGGACTGGCCGAAGGCGAGCTTGCCCTGCTTCTCGGCCTCCTGGAGGGGAGCGGCCGAGTCGGTGTGCTGGGTCAGGATGTCGGCGCCCTGCGCCAGGAGCGCCTTGGCCGCCTCCGCCTCCTTGCCCGGATCGAACCAGGTGTTCACCCAGACCACCTTGATCTTGATGTTCGGGTTGACCGCCTGCGCCCCGAGCATGAAAGCGTTGATGCCGCTGACGACTTCCGGGATCGGGAAGGACGCGATGTAGCCCACCGTGCCGGATTTCGAGAGTTTGCCGGCGATCTTCCCGCAGACGTAGCGACCTTCGTAGAAGCGGGCGGAATAGGTCGAGACGTTGTCGGAGCGCTTGTAGCCGGTGGCGTGCTCGAACTTCACCTTGGGAAACTTCCGCGCCACCTTCAGGGTCGGCTCCATGAAGCCGAAGGAGGTGGTGAAGATCAGGCCGGCGCCGGAGCGGGCGAGTTTCTCGATGGAGCGCTCGCTGTCGGCCTCGGGCACGTTCTCGAGGAAGGTGGTCTCGACCTTGTCGGGCAAGGCCTCGGCCAGGGCCTTGCGGCTGAGGTCGTGCTGGTAGGAATACCCGAAATCGGCGACCGGCCCGACATAGACGAAGCCGACCTTCAGCTTGTCGGCCGCGAGCGCCGGCCCTGCGGCGAGCATCGCGCACAGAACCGCAGCGCCGAGCCTCATCGACCTACCGAGCCTCATTTTCTTGCCGTGCATCATGGACCTGCCCCGCATCGTGTCGTCCCTCCCGATCCATTGCCGTTCGCCGGCCCGGCGTGTCATCGGCTCGGCGTGAAGACCCGCCCGAGCGAGGCGGGCGCCAGCGAGCCGCCGTGGCGCTGCCCGAGAGAGAGCAAGACCAGGGCCAGGATGGTGGCGAGATAGGGCAGGGCGGAGAGGAGCTGGCCCGGCAGGCCGAGGCCGGCGGCCTGGGCGTGGAGCTGCAGCACCGTCGCCCCGCCGAACAGCAGGGCACCGGCCGCGACCCGCAGGGGCCGCCACGAGGCGAAGACCACCAGGGCGAGGGCGATCCAGCCGCGGCCCGCCGTCATCCCCGGCGACCAGAACGGGGTGTAGGCCAGCGCGAGATAGGCCCCGCCGAGCCCGGCGCAGGCGCCCCCGAACAGCACCGAGAGGAAGCGGACCTTGCGAACCTTCAGCCCGAAGGCGTGGGTCGCTACGTGGTCGTCGCCGATGGCGCGCAGGGTCAGGCCCGCCCGCGTCCGCCACAGGAACCACGACACGGCGACCACGAGGGCGACCGCCGTATAGACGAAGGCGTCCTGGCCGAAGACGAGCCGGCCGAGTCCGGGCAGGTCCGTGAGGCCGGGGAGGGACAGGTGCGGCGCCGGATCGCGCTTCATCCCGACGTAGTTCGCGCCCACCAGCCCCGACAGGCCGAGCCCCAGGATGGTCAGCGAGAGGCCGGAGGCGACCTGGTTCGCCGCGAGCCCGACGGTGAGGATGCCGAACAGGGCGGCCAGGAGCAGGCCGGCCCCGGCCCCGCCCAGCGCCCCGAGGAAGGTTGAGCCGGTCTGCACCGCCACGGCGAAACTGACGGCGGCGCCGAAGATCATCATCCCCTCCACCCCGAGGTTGAGCACGCCGGAGCGCTCGGCCACGAGCTCTCCGATGCCGGCGAGGATCAGGGGGGTCGCGGCCGCCAGGACCGTGACGAGGACCATCTGGACGATGTCGAGGGTCATGATCGGCTCCGATATCCCTCGAAATGGCTCACGACGCCGTGCGGCCGGACGGGCCGCCCGGCACGAGCCGCACGTGATAGCCGGCGAACACGTCGGCCCCGAGGACGAGGCCGAGGAGCAGGCCCTGGAAGGCGCGGGTCAGGTCGAGGGGCAGCTTCAGATCGATCTGCGCGCCCTCGCCGCCGATGGTGGTCAGCGCGATGACGATGGCGGCGATCAGGATGCCCGGCGGCGAGAGCCGCCCGAGGAAGGCGACGATGATCGCGGTGAAGCCGTAGCCCGGCGAGATCTCCGGCTGGAGCTGCCCGATCTTTCCCGCCACCTCGACGATGCCGGCAAGGCCCGCCGCGCCGCCGGAGATGGCGAAGACGGCCAGCGTCAGGCGGGCGTCCGAGAAGCCGGCGAAGCGCGCCGCCCTCGGGCTCGCGCCGACGACCCGGACCTCGAACCCGAACAGGGTGCGGGCCAGTACGACGGTCGCCAGCACCACGGCGAGGAAGGCGATCACCACGCCCGCATGCAGCGTCTCGCCCTCCATGAGGTAGGGCAGCCGCGCCGCGGGATCGAAGCCGACGCTCTGGGGAAAGTTGTAGCCGGCCGGATCGCGCAGGGGGCCGCGGACCATGTAGTCGAGGAGGAGCTGGGCGACGTAGACGAGCATCAGGCTCGTGAGGATCTCGGAGACGCCGAGGCGGACCTTCAGGACGGCCGGGATCATCGCGTAGGCGGCCCCGGCGAGCGTTCCGGCGACCAGCATCGCGGGCAGGATCCAGAGCGTGAACCCGCCCATGCCGTGGGTGGCGACGCCGACCCAGCCGCCGGCCAGGCCGCCGATGACGAACTGGCCCTCGGCCCCGATGTTCCAGAGGTTGGCGCGGTAGCAGAACGCCAGACCGGTGGCGATCAGCGCCAGGGGCGCGGCCTTCAGGGCGATCTCCTGGAGCGACCAGACCTCGCTCAGGGGCGTGACGAAATAGGTGACGAAGGCCTCCCCCGGCGAGACGCCCAGGGCCGCGACGGCAAGGCCGCCGATCAGCACCGCCGCCACGAAGGCCAGCGCCGGAGAGAGGATGTCGAGCACCGGCGAGCGGCGGGTGCGGGGAACGAGGTCAAGACGCATGATGCGCTCCGCATGTCGTCGGACCCGCCGCGCGATCCCGCTGCCGCCCGAGCGGGGCCGTCCGGCGATGGATTTCGGGAAAGGCGCTGGTCCGCTCTGCCCGCGCGCGGGGAGAGGCCCGGTCGCACCTCGTCGTGCGGCCGGGGAGCGCAGGCGAAGCCGGAGCGGTGGTGAGGGGGCGGTTACGGATGAGGCTTCTTCGGACGAGCCCCCTCACCGTCGGCTGCCGCCTCGCTTCGGCGACGACGAGGTCGCCGAAGCCCTCTCCCCGCGTGCGGGGAGAGGGGATGCGCGGGCACCGGTCAGTGAGCATGGGTCACCGCCCTCGATGCGTCCCGGGGTTCGGCCGGCGCGTCTCCCGATCCGCCCATGAGCAGGCCGATGGCCTCGCGGGTCGTTTCGCCCGAGGGCACCGCCGTCGAGAGCGTCCCGTCGTGCAGCACGGCGATGGAGCCGGCGATCTCGAACAGCTCGTCGAGGTCCTGGCTGATGACGAGGATCGCGGCGCCGCGCGCGGAGAGATCGATCACCGCCTGCCGGATATGCGCCGCCGCCGCCGCGTCGACGCCCCAGGTCGGCTGGTTGATGACGAGCACGCCGGGCTCCGCCAGGATCTCGCGGCCGACCACGAATTTCTGGAGGTTGCCGCCCGACAGGGTGCCGGCGGCGGGGTCTGGCCCCGCCTTGCGCACGTCGAAGGCTTCGATCACCCGCTTCGCGAGATCGCGCGCGGCCCCGAGACGAAGCAGGCCGAAGCGGGTCAGCGGCGCGGTCGGGTAGCGTGAGAGCAGGGCGTTCTCGGACAGGCTCATGAGAGGCGCCGCCGCGTGGCCGTTGCGCTCCTCCGGCACGAACGCCGCGCCGAGGCGCCGGCGCGCGTTGATGCCGAGTGCCCCCACGGCGGCGCCGTCGATGCGCACGGCATCGGGGTCCGGCGCGCGGGTCTCGCCCGACAGGGCGGCGAAGAGTTCGGCCTGGCCGTTGCCGGCGATGCCCGCGATGCCGAGGATCTCGCCGCCGGAGACGCCGAGGGAGACGTCGCGCAGCGAGGTGGCGTGCAGGCCCGGAGCGGGGAGGGTGAGGTGGTCGAGACGCAGGCGTTCCGTGCCTACTTTCCCGCCAGCGCGCCCCGTGACCTCGCGGACCGCGCTGCCCACCATCATGGCGGCGAGCGAGCGGGCCGTCTCCTCCTGGGGGTTGCAGGCCCCCACCACCTTGCCGCCGCGCAGGATGGTGGCGCGCACGCAGAGGCGGCGCACCTCGTCCAGGCGGTGGGAGATGTAGAGCAGCGCCCGGCCCTCCGCGCGCAGGCGCTCCAGCACGGAAAACAGCACCTCCGCCTCGCCGGGGGTGAGCACCGAGGTGGGTTCGTCGAGGATGACGAGGCTCGGGTCCTGGAGCAGGCAGCGGACGATCTCGATGCGCTGGCGCTCGCCCGCCGAGAGCGACCAGACCGGACGATCCGGTTCGAGGTGAAGGCCGTAATCGATGCCGAGCTTGGCGATGCGGTCGGCCAGCGCCCGGCCGGACAGGTCCTTGGGCATGACGAGGGCGATGTTCTCGGCCACCGTCAGGTTCTCGCAGAGGGAGAAATGCTGGAAGACCATGCCGATCCCCAGCCGACGGGCGGCTTCCGGATTGGGCAGCTGCACGATGTCGCCCTTGTGGGTGACGACGCCCTCCGTCGGCTCCAGCAGGCCGTAGAGGATCTTCATCAGGGTCGATTTGCCGGCGCCGTTCTCGCCCAGGAGGGCGTGGATCTCGCCGGCGCGGATCTCGAGATCGACGCCGTCATTCGCCGTGAAGCTGCCGAAGCGCTTGACGATGCCGTAGGCGCCGAAGAGCGGGGTCGGTCCCTGCCTCGGGCGGGGCGGAGGGGCGTAGAGAGCGGTCGCCATCGTCAAACCGTGCCGAACAGGTGCCGGGCCAAGTGCGTGTGCTCCTCGCGAAGCCGGCGCGTGTCGAGGCCCACCGGGTGCCCGTCGATCACCCGCCATTGCCCGGCCACCATCACCCGGTCGGCCCGGTGCGCCCCGCACAGGACCAAAGCGGCGAGGGGATCGTGGCTGCCGGAGAAGCGCAGCTCGTCGAGGGTGAACAGGGCGAGGTCGGCTTCGCGACCCTCCTCGATCCGTCCGATGTCGCTGCGCCCGAGGCAGGCGGCGGAGCCCTCGGTGGCCCAGCGCAGGGCGTCGAGATGGGTGACCCTCTCCGCGCCGTAGGTCAGGCGGTTCAGCATCAGGGCGTGGCGGACGCCTTCCATCAGGTTCGAGTTGTCGTTCGAGGCCGAGCCGTCGACGCCGAGGCCCACGGGGCTGCCCGCCGCTTCGAGCTCGCAGGTCCGGCAGCAGCCCGAGGCCAGGGTCATGTTCGAGGTCGGGCAATGGCAGATTCCGACCCCCGCCTTGCCGAGGCGGGCGATCTCCGCGTCGTTGAAATGGATGCCGTGGGCGAGCCACGCGCGCGAGCTCATCCAGCCGACCTCCTCCAGGTAGTCGACCGGGCGCAGCCCGAAGCTCGACAGGCAATAGGCCTCCTCGTCGAGGGTTTCCCCGAGATGGGTGTGGAGGCGGCAATCGTGGCGTTCGGCCAGCGCCGCGCTCTCCCGCATCAGGCGCTTCGACACGGCGAAGGGCGAGCACGGCGCCAGCCCGATCTGCACCATCGCGCCGGGCGCGGTGTCGTGGAACAGGCCGAGCACCCGTTCGCTGTCGGACAGGATGGTGTCGTCGTCCTGGACCAGGGTGTCCGGCGGCAGGCCGCCGTCCCGCACCGACACGCTCATCGAGCCACGGGTGACGACGGCGCGGATGCCGAGGCTGCGCGCCTCCTCGACCTGGATGTCGACGGACGCCTCGAGCCCCTTGGGAAACAGGTAGTGGTGGTCGCCCGCCGTGGTGCAGCCCGACAGCAGGAGTTCGGCATAGGCGAGCCGGGTGGCGAGGCGGAATGCGTCCGGGGTGAGCTTGTCCCAGACCGTGTAGAGCGCCTTCAGCCAGGGAAACAGCGGCTTGTTGATCGCCAGGGGATGGGCGCGCGTCAGGGTCTGGAAGAAGTGGTGATGGGTGTTGACGAGGCCGGGAACGACCACGTGGCGCGAGGCGTCGAAGGTCTCGTGCACGGCCGCCGCCGGTGTCCCGCCCGACGCCACGCGCTCCACGATGCGCGATCCCTCGACGACGATGCCGCCTGCGGATTCCGCCGCGAGGATCGCCAGCGGGTTCCTGATCCAGAGGCGGCGGGCTCCGGCGTCTCGTTCGCTCATCCTGGCTCCCGATGTCAGGCGCCCCGGAGCGGAGCACATTTCAGGCCGTTCGGGTATCGGTGCGTTCAGAAGATGTGAAAGGCGAGGCCGGCGAGGAAGCTCTTCTCTTCGTTCCCCTTGAAGTTCGCGCGATCGACGTTGCCGAACTTGTTCAGCCAGTACTGAAACCCGATGAAGGCATCGAGCTTGTTGGGCTGGTTCCAGACCAGCTTGCCGACATCGAGGACGAGGTTCGTCCGCGACAGGAACTCGACGCCCGTCCCCGGATAATAGCCGCCCGGATAGTTGAACGGGTCGCGGATGCCCTTGCCCTTCGGCGTCACGATGTTGTTGAAGCCGGCGATGCTCAGCGGAAGGTTCGGGATGAAGGTCAGCGGGAAATTGTAGACGATCTCGAACTCGGGAACGGTGTCGAAGCTGACGTCACGGTCGGGCTGGAAGTTGAAGCCGTTGCGGTTCCATTCCTTGTAGGCATGGGCGCTGATGTTGAGGAAGCCCGCCGGCACGTCGACCGAGAATGTCAGGCCCCCGACGACGTCGCGCTTCTTGGGGCCAAAGGCGGTGTTCTTCGCGTTCGCATCGAAACCGAAGGAGAGCGAGACGTCCTTGACGATGCCCGGAATGGCGAAGGCCTTGGTTCCGGTGAGGGCGTTCAGGCTGAGGGTGCCGCGATAGAGGCCGTAGGCTTCCGTGGCGCCGTGATCGTATTGGGCGAAGCCGCCCGGGACGTTGGTGGTCCCCGCCGGGTCCTGGGACGTCGATTGCAGGATGTCGAGGGAGAAGAAGTTCGTGCCGTAGGCCCAGGCGTCGGCGTGGGAAATGTTGGTGATGTATTTCGGGATGTCGCGATTGCGGAAGCTGCCATCCGCCTTCTGGATCTGCACGCCCGGCTCCGCGGCCGGGAACTGGTAGCGAAAGCTGACCTGCGTATCGGAGAAGAGGAAGAAGGACGGCGCCTTCACCGGCGCCGGCTCGGCGACCTTGAGCGTCTTCACCGGATCGAGATCGGCCGCCATGCTGCATTCGATCATGCCGCATCCGATCATGCCGAGTGACAGAGCCGCGGCCGTGAGCCCCCTTGCGACCATCGTTCTTCTCCTCATTCGCAACGTCTGAGGGGATCTCCGCAACCGATGTGCCATGGCGGGCCGCCGGCCGATCGCCGATGGGAGGAGTCATAAAATTGCAACGAATTCCCGGCCCCGTGCCGCGACGTCCTCACGTTGCGGCGCGGGGGAAACTCGTCGTACTCATGGCGCGCGCAGGCTGATGGCGCGCGCAGGCCGACCCTGCGCCGATCGCGTGTCGTGAACCGAGACCACAGTGCCTGCGTCCCTGACCCGCTCCGAAAGCCTGTCCGACAGAATCGCCGACGCCATCCTGTCGGGGGAATTCCCGCCGGGCGCCCGGCTGGACGAACAGGTCCTGGCCACGCGCTTCGGCGTCTCGCGCACGCCGGTGCGCGATGCCCTTCGCCTCCTCAACGGCACCGGCCTGATCGACCTGCGCCCTCGCTTTGGCGCCACCGTGCGGACGATCACGCCGGACCAGCTCGACATGCTGTTCATCGCCATGGGCGAGATCGAGGCGACCTGCGCCCGCCTCTCGACCCTGAGCATGACGCCCGCGGAGCGCGCCCAGCTCCGGCTGCTGCATGAGCGCATGGGCGTCCTCGCCGAGGCCGGGGACCACGACAGCTACGTCGTCGCCAACCAGGACTTTCACGGGCTCCTCTACGAGGGCGCCCACAATACGGTGGTGGACGAGATCGCCCGCAATCTGCGGCGGCGGCTGACGCCGTACCGCCGCGTCCAGTTCCAGGCACCGGGGCGGCTCGCCCGCTCGCATGCCGAGCACGGCCTCGTGGTCCGCGCCGTCCTCGCGCGGGACGCCGCGGCCGCGAATTCCGCGATGCTCGTCCACATGAGCGTCGTCGAGGACGCCTTCGAGACCCTCGACGCCCAGAGCGCCGCCGCGCGCGAGGCGGCCGGCGAACGGGCGCGGGACCGCCTGGAACGGCCGGCCGCTCCGCTCCGCGCGGGCAAGGCGCGCCTGCAGCGCTGACGGCACCGGCTCGTCCACCGGAGATCATGCATAGAAGCTCGCCAGGGCGAGGCGAATCTTCGGGCATCGAAGTGTATGGTTTGGGCAAGGATTTCCCCATCCTTGCATACATGATGAGGCGCAGTCAGCCCGATTCGCGATTGGGAGAGGCCCCACATGCCCAACCTCCTCGACGCCCAGCCATCCCCGCTCCCCTTCGATGCGTCGAGTACGGCCCTTCTCATCATCGACATGCAGCGCGACTTCCTCGAGCCCGGCGGCTTCGGGGAGAGCCTCGGCAACGACGTCTCGCTCCTCGCCTCCGCCGTGCCGCCGACGAGGGCCCTCCTCGACGTGGCCCGCGCGTCCGGACTCCTGGTCGTGCATACACGGGAGGGCCACCGCCCGGACCTCTCCGATGCGCCGCCGGCCAAGCTGGAGCGCGGCGAGCCCACGGCCCGGATCGGTCAGCCCGGACCGATGGGCCGCATCCTGATCCGGGGCGAACCCGGTCACGACATCATTCCCGCCCTGGCGCCGCAGGACGGCGAGCCGGTGATCGACAAGCCCGGCAAGGGCGCCTTCTACGCCACCGACCTCGCCGACGTGCTCGCGGCCCGCGGCATCGCGACCCTTCTCGTCTGCGGCGTGACCACCGAGGTCTGCGTGCACACGACGGTGCGCGAGGCCAACGACCGCGGCTATCGCTGCGTCGTCGTCGGCGATGCCTGCGCGTCGTACATCCCCGAGTTCCACGCCGCCGGCCTCGCGATGATTAAGGCGCAGGGCGGCATCTTCGGCTGGGTCTCGGATTCGGACAGCGTCATCGCTGCCCTCGGCCGGCACGGCTGAACCCCTTTTCCCGGCGCGGCGCACTCGCCCCGCCTTGGCACGATGGAGGGCACCATGGCGAGCGGCATGACGAACACGGCCGGCGCATCCCGCCGCCCGGCCCTCTGGGTGCCCGGCGACTGGAACGCGTTCTTCGGCTTCGGCACCAACATCCTCGTCAACATGCTGGTGCTCACGGGCCTGCTGCGCTTCGTCCTCGGCATGCCCGACGCGATCACCTTCGGGCGCATCCTACCCGCCGTCGGCCTGATGCTCTTCCTCTCCACCGCCTATTACGGCTGGCTCGGCTACCGGCTCGCCAAGACCAGCGGCCGCGACGACGTCTGCGCGCTGCCATCCGGCATCAGCGTGCCGCACATGTTCATCGTGGTCTTCGTCATCATGCTGCCGATCAAGCTCTCCACCGGCGATCCGGTGAAGGCCTGGGAGGCGGGGCTCGCCTGGGTGTTCATCCAGAGCTTCATGCTGATGATCGGCGGGTTCATCGCCCCGGTCATCCGGCGCATCACGCCGCGCGCGGCGCTCCTCGGAACCCTCGCCGGCGTCTCCGTCACCTTCATCGCCATGCGCCCGGCGCTGGAGATGATCCAGACCCCGGTGATCGGCGTCGTCGCCTTCGCCATCATCCTGCTCGCGTGGTTCGGCGGCGTGCGCTATCCGGGCCGGCTTCCGGCCGGCCTCGTGGCCATCCTGTTCGGCATGGCCGTCGCCTGGGGCGCCAAGCTCGTCGGGATCGACATCGGCGGGGTCAGCGGCCCCGGCCTCGCGAGCGCGCTCTCCGGCATCGGCTTCTCGGTGCCGCTGCCGGCCATCGGCCATGTCTTCGGCGGCTTCGAGTTCATCGGGATCATCCTGGTGACGGCGATCCCCTTCGGCATCTACGACCTCGTGGAGGCGATGGACAATGTCGAGAGCGCGGAAGTGGCGGGCGACGCCTACCCGACCACGCGGGTGCTCACCGCCGACGGGATCGTCAGCCTGATCGGCTGCCTCATGGGCAACCCCTTCATCAACGCCGTCTATATCGGTCATCCAGGGTGGAAGGCGATGGGCGGGCGGATCGGCTATTCCTTCGCCACCGGCATCGTCGTGCTGCTTCTCGCCTGGCTGAACCTGATCTCGCTGATCTCCAGCGTGGTGCCGATCGTCGCGATCTCGCCGATCCTGCTCTATATCGGCATGCTGATCGGGGCGCAGGCCTTCCAGGAGACGCCGCATTCGCACGCGCCCGCCATCGTGCTGGCTTTCGCGCCGCATCTCGCGGCCTGGGCCAAGACGCTGATCGACGGGGCGCTGGGGGCGGCCGGCACCAGCGCCGCTGCGGTGGGCATGGACAAGCTCGGACAGGTCGGGGTGCTCTATCACGGGCTCGCCGTGCTCGGCGAAGGCGCGATCCTCGGCGGGCTGATCCTCGGCGCCATCGCGACCTTCATCATCGAGCGCGACTTCCCGAGGGCCTCGGCCTTCGCGGCGGCCGGGGGCGTCCTGACCTTCTTCGGCTTCATGCACGGCCCTGCCGTGGGCTTTGCGGTGACCCCGACCCTGGCGCTCGCCTACATGCTGGTGGCCGGCCTGCTCTTCGTCGCGGCCCGGGGCGCGGTCCCGGTCCCGGCGATGGCGCCGACCGCGCACGCGCCGGCGGAGTAGGTTTCGCGTCGCTCGCGGGCATCGACGAATCCGTCCGGTCCGGGGCTCGGCCTTCGGTCTCGATGTCCAGGCCGGGGTGAGGCCGGAAGAAAGGGGTCGCCTCATCGGCAACCCCTTCGCATTCCGGCCCGACGCGTCGCGCTATTCCGCGGTGCCCCATTCGTCCTTGGCCTGGGCGGAGGTCCGGTTCAGCTTGACCTTGCCGTCCTCCACCGCATCGATCGAGTCGACGTGGAGGAAGTGGTGCCGACCCTCGGCTTCGGGGTCGGTCCGGGTGAGCTTGATGCGCTGCCCGTCGAGGTGGTCCACCGTGCCCACATGCCCGTCATCCGACCCGACTACCGGCATGTGCTCTCGGATCTTGCTGGTATCGACCATGGTTCGATCTCCCTACTCGGCCTTGGACTTGGGCTTGGACCCGGACTCGGCTTTGGCGCCCTTCTTCCGGGGAGCCGGCTCGTCCTCCGTCCCGGCCTCGTCTTCGGTCCCGGCCTCCTCGGAGCCCTCCACGTTGAGGCCCAGGGCGATCTGCGTGAGGAGTTCGTCGGTCTTCTTCTCCTCCTGAAGGGTCTCGTCGAGGAGCTTGGCGGCGTCCTCGTAGCCGAGCTGGCTCGCCCAGGTCTTGAGGGTGCCGTAGCGGGCGATCTCGTAATGCTCGACGGCCTGTGCGCAGCCGATCAGGACGGCGTCCGCCGCCGGGCTGTCGCCGAAATCCTCGAGATCCTCTTCCATCTCGGCGGTCAGGCCCTGCATGGCCTCGCAGGTCTTGGCCCGCGCCGACTTGCCGATGATCTCGAACACCTGCTGGAGGCGCTCGACCTGGACGGCGCTCTCCTCGGCATGGGTCTCGAACGCCTGACGCAGCTCGTCGTGCTCGGCGGATTTGGCCGATTTCTTCAACGCGCGAACGGATTGCTTTTCGGCGTAATAGACGTCCTTGAGGGTCTCATAGAAAGCATCATTCAAGGTTTTCTGTTTGGCGGCCATAGACATCATCCCACTTAAACGAGTGTATTATTTCGTACCGACGCGTTATGGCGCTGTCAGTCATCCAAGGAACGCTCGCTTTGCCTTGAGGCTCCCAAAAATGAGAGATCTATATTTGGGGGAAAACTATGGGGATTGCGCTCGGCCGTGGAACCTTTCGCCGTCAGGCTGCCATGCTTGGCGGTCGCGCCGAGGTCAGGACGCGGCGGGGGGATGGAGCCGCAGGCGCCCGGCCTCGCCGCAGGCCGTGAACCAGTCCCGCTCGGCGTCCCAGGGGTGGCCCGACCAGCCGGCGAAGCCGAACCCATAGACGTCGATCGGGGGCAGGGACGGGCTCCGCCCCTCGATGATGGCGAGCGCCACCAGGAAGCCCGTGCTCGGATTCGGGGTGCCGGAGACGCGGGGGGCGAGCTGCTGGCGGGCGCGGTCATGCAGGGCGGAGGGCAGGACATGGACCGGGCGGTGGGCGAGCTTGTCCCGCAGGGGCGCCGTCCAGCAGACGCGCTCATGCGCTCCCTCCTCGTCCGGCGAGAGTTCGGGGAAGGCCAGCAGGTAAGTGCGGGCCTGCCGGATCACGGGGCGATCGAGGAACCCGTCATCCTCCACCCAGGCGCGGGCCTGGCCTCCGCGATTGACGAGGGCGAGGAGGGTCACGCGCGATCCCGCCGGGCCGCCGAAACCCGCGGCGTTGTTGAAGCGCACCACGCAGGACGCCCCATCGATGGCCCGGCCGTGATCGCCGATCTCCGGCGCGTTGCCGACGAGGGCGAGGTGGGGATCGTCGAGGTCCGGCCATGACGACATGGGTCGAGTTCCTTGGAACAGGCCACCGGTGCGGGGACTCGCGGATGGGGCGTCGGGTCCTGAGCAGGTTTCGCAGAAGTGGCCCCCGGTTCTGCGATCGAAAACCTGCGACACAGCAAAGAGCTAAGCCGGGTGATGCGTTGGCTTGCCAACGCGAACCCGCTTAGGCCGGTCCGTCCGGCCGGGCCAGGGACGATCCGGGCGCCGTCCGCTCCATGGCGTTGAGGGCGTCCGCCATCGCATGCGCGGCTTCCCGACCCAGGCCGACCTGCCGGACGCTCTTCACCAGCGCCGGCTCCAGCGTCTTGGTGTCGTAGACCGTCCATCCTCCGAGTTCCGGAGCGATGGCGTAGACGGCATGCTCGTTGTCGTTCATGGCGTGCCTCGCATTCGAGGAGAGCGACTGTTCGGGGTCGATGGAACGGCCGGTGACGATCCGAGCTCCCCTGCGGGCTCTGCGACCCTTGGTAACAACGGTCTTTCGCCCGCCACCGCACCGGAAAGTTTACCGGATGCGGCACTATTCACGGTACGAGGTCGCCCGTCGCGTCTCCTGTCGGACCCTCTCGGATAAAGGGAGCGGCCGGCCGGCGAATGAGCTGATCCGATGGCCTCCTTGGGTGTGGCACGGACGCACCTGCCGCAGCCGGCGTGAGCCGCCGCTGCTTGTCAGCCACCCTGGCAGGGGATAGAGCCGTGCGGAAATGACGGGCGGGGCGGTCGACGCGCCGTCCGCGAGGCGCGTGACACGCGGACGCGTTAACGGAGCCGTGCGGGAGGCCGGTCTAGGATCGGGGCCGAGCGGGCTCGGGTCTCGCGATCCACCCCACCACGGATAGGGCTGAAGGGCACATGACCTACGTCGTCACCGACAATTGCATCAAGTGCAAGTACATGGACTGCGTGGAAGTCTGCCCCGTGGATTGCTTCTACGAGGGCGAGAACATGCTCGTCATCCACCCCGACGAGTGCATCGATTGCGGCGTCTGCGAGCCGGAATGCCCCGCCGAGGCGATCAAGCCCGACACCGAGCCGAGCCTGGAAACCTGGCTGAAGCTCAACGCCGATTACGCGCGGAGCTGGCCCAACATCACCCAGAAGAAGGACGCCCCGTCCGACGCCAAGGACTGGGACGGCGTCGCCGGCAAGCTCGAGGCGCATTTCTCGGCCTCCCCCGGCACCGGCGACTGACCCCTCGGCCGGGCCGGTGGCCCGGAACTCCCGGTTCGCCTCGAGGTCACGGACACGTGATCCCCGGCCTGCCGACGGACACGGGCGCTTCACGACGCCGCGGATGGCGGGCCGGCCTGCGGAAGCGTCGACCCGGCAGGTCTTCGGAGATTCCCTCCCCGCGTGCATCGGGCGCCGTGTGGAGCCCGGCCCGACCGGTCGCTCACGCATGCCCTGCGTCGGCAATCCTTTGATTCGGCGCCCGGTTTGTGGTATGTAGACCGCCTGCCGTCGTTCGTGCCTGACGTGCTGCCTTTGGCTACCTCACCGGTGGTTTTCAAACTTTTCGACAGAGTCGGCTTCCCATCTTCCTGGGACGCTACCTCGGCGAGACGAGGCGGCATGTGATCGACCGCTGGAGGCGCATGCGCCTTCCGCGACCCCGATCGCATGGTGTGGATGATCGGTTAGCCTGGGACCCGCTCGGCCGGTGCATGACGCATCGATGGCCGGCGGACAAGGGGCTCAAGCCGGGTCACCCACCCCGGGAATGAAGGTTCAGCGCGACTCGACCCGCGCGATGTTCTGGAGGCGCTTCTCGCATGACGACAGCCAAGAAGACGACGGCAGGCCGCCAAGGCTTCAAGACCGGCGAAGCGGTGGTGTACCCAGCTCATGGCGTCGGCCGCATCACGGCGATCGAAGAGCAGGAGATCGCCGGCTACAAGCTCGAGTTGTTCGTCGTCTCGTTCGAGAAGGACAAGATGGTCCTGCGCGTGCCCACCGCCAAGGCCAACAGCGTCGGCATGCGCAAGCTCGCCGAGCCGGAACTCGTCAAGAAGGCCCTCGACGTGCTCACCGGCCGCGCCCGGATCAAGCGCACCATGTGGTCGCGCCGTGCCCAGGAATACGAGGCCAAGATCAATTCCGGCGACCTGCTGTCGGTGACCGAGGTAGTCCGCGACCTCTACCGTTCGGAGGCCCAGCCCGAGCAATCCTACAGCGAGCGCCAGCTCTACGAGGCCGCCCTCGACCGCGTGCTGCGCGAAATCTCCTCGGTGAACAAGATCACCGAGACGGAGGCGCTCAAGCTCATCGAGCAGAGCCTCGCCAAGTCGCCCCGCCGCGCCAAGGGTGAGGCGGAAGCCGAGGGCGATGCCGAGGCGGAAGGCGACAGCGACGAGATCCGGGAAGAGGCCGCCTGAGCGGACCGCCGATCTCAAACGGATCCATTCGACGATCGGGCCCGGCGCACCAGCGCCGGGCCTTTTTCTTTGTCGGCACCGCATCGGCGGTCGCGCCAACGACCGTCGCCCGGATGCTCCGATGCGCCGCAGGGTCACGGCCCCCTGTCAGCCCGAGCCGGCGGAACTATCCACGTAACGGCTCCGTTGTCCGGTGCCTGGGCGATGCCCCCGGGCTGGTGCCCTCGCTTTCCGGACCATTCGGGTCGACCGACCCGGAACGTCCGTCGCGGTGCGCGCACGCAACGGACAAAAGGCGGAGGCGGGAATGGCGGACATCGCGGGGATACGGCGACAGTTCATTCGTACGGCCATGGAGGCGCCCTTCCTGGCGCGAGACGAGGAACGTGGTCTCGCCGTCCGCTGGAAGGACGAGCGCGACGAGCACGCGCTCCACCGCCTGATCTCCGCCCATATGCGCCTCGTCATCGCCATCGCGGGACGCTTCCGGCATTACGGCCTGCCCATGGCCGATCTCGTCCAGGAAGGTCATGTGGGCCTGATGGAAGCGGCGGCCCGGTTCGAACCGGAGCGGGAAGTCCGTTTCTCCACCTATGCCACGTGGTGGATCAGGGCCTCGATCCAGGATTACATCCTGCGCAACTGGTCCATCGTCCGCGGCGGCACGAGTTCGGCCCAGAAGGCCCTATTCTTCAATTTGCGTCGCCTTCGCGCCAAGCTGATGCAATCCACCGAGGAGCATGTGGGCGACGAGATCCATCGCCGCATCGCCACCGCCATCGGCGTCTCGCGCGAGGACGTGGCTCTGATGGATGCGCGCCTGTCCGGACCGGACATGTCCCTGAACGCCCCCGTGGGCGAGGAGAGCGAGGCCTCCTCCGAGCGGATGGATTTTCTCGTGGACGGGTCCGACCTGCCCGACGAGACGGTCTCGGCCTCGGTGGACGGCGAGCGCCGGCTCACCTGGCTCAACGAGGCGCTCACCGTGCTCTCCGAGCGCGAATTGCGCATCCTGCGCGAGCGGAGACTCACGGAGGATCAGGCGACCCTGGAGGCGCTCGGCCGACGCCTCGGCATCTCGAAGGAGCGGGTCCGGCAGATCGAGAACCGCGCCCTGGAAAAGCTCCGGCGCGCCCTGGCCGAGCGTTTTCCACAGACCGCCGGTAACGTGTACGTCTAATCGGACGGTACTTGCCGCCCGCGCCCGGCCCCGGCACATTAACGCTTCGGCATCCCACGTGTGAGATGACGGACGTCGATGGCGTCGAGGTGCGTTGTGCGGGAAGTCCATGACGAGACCGGTGGGGCGCATAGGCCGCTGATGGCCCTCGCGGTGATTCTTGCCGCGAGCGTGACGATCACTGCCGCCGTCGCCGTCGAGCACGGTCTCGCGTGGCCCGCGACCGTCGGCACGTTCTACGGCTTGGCCGCCCTCTGTCAGATCGCCTATCTCGGCCTCGTCGTCGCTCGCGAGTGGGACGGCACCTCCGGCCCGTCGATCTGACGGGTGACCGCCGCTTGTCCGAGCGAGCCGATGGGCACCGGGACGCCGGACCGCGCGGGGACGAATCCTGACGTCACGGTCTGGGACGTCGATCTCACCCAGGCCATCGACCATCGGGCGAAGTGCCGGGATCTTCTCTCCGACGACGAGATCGCGCGCGCCGCCCGATTCGTCCGCGACGTGGATCGCTGGCGGTTCGAGGCGAGCCACGCGGCCCTGCGCCTCGTGCTCGGGGAACGGCTCGGATCGGACCCGCGCGGCCTCGTCTTCGGCGCGGCGCCCTCCGGCAAACCATATCTCGCGGGGGAGCAGGCCGGGTCGTGCCGCTTCAGCCTGTCCCATTCCGGCAGCCGCGCCCTGATCGGGCTTTCCTCCTCGGCGGAGATCGGCGTCGACGTGGAAGAAATACGCCCGATGCCCGATCTGCTGCGCATCGCGCGGGCGCATTTCGCCAGACGGGAAATCGCCGCCCTCGAAACCCTCCCGCCACGCGACCTCACGGCGGCGTTCTTCGCCTGCTGGACCCGCAAGGAGGCCGTCGCGAAGGCCACAGGCCAGGGCCTCTCCCTGCCCCTCGACAGCTTTGCCGTCTCGGTCACGCCGGAGAGGGCGGAGTTGCTGACGATGCCGGACGGGACGAAGGCCTGGAGCCTGCACGCCCTCTCCACGGCACCGGGCCATGCCGCCGCCCTCGCGGTCCTGGCGGCCAATGTCGGCTGCATCCGCCGCACCCTTGCCCCCGATTGGGCCGCCCGTCCCGCCGCCATATCGCAACAAGGGCCATGATGGCGCTTGCGGCCCCGCGCCGGCCTCGCTATACGTCCGCTCGCCGGTGGAGACGCCGGCCGTCGGAGTGTAGCGCAGTCTGGTAGCGCACCACGTTCGGGACGTGGGGGTCGCAGGTTCAAATCCTGCCACTCCGACCAAATTTCCCGAGAGTTCGCAGTCTCTTAACTGCTTCCCCACAAATCTTGGCCGCACGGCGTGGACCGCCTGACGAGCCTCTGTCTCCGCATGATGGTGTCCGCCGCCTTCGCGAAAGGCGTGCCGTTGGCGACGAGCCGCGTCGCTGCACTACGGCTCGGCTCGCTCGCAGTGCCTCAGGCCGGTCCCGGCGGCGGGCCGCGCATCAGATCAGATGCGCGAAGTGGTGTCCCAGCCGTCTCGCTTCCGCCTGAAGGTCGTCCTCGTTCGGGGCGGCCTGCCCGGACAGGCGGGCGACGATCATGGGCAGCCGCCAGGCGTCGATGTCCCGCCTGTCGATGCCGCTCAACCGGCAATACGTCCAGACATAGAAATCGGCCAATCTCGCGCGGATCTGCGCATCGGCCGCCTTCGCCCAGGCGTTGACGAAGCGGGTGCGTCCGGATCGAAGGATGAGCTCGGTGCGGGCGACGTCCGCTGTGGGATGCCCAGCCGTCGATTTTTCCCAGTCGATGACGACCAGACCGTCCGGCGTGTAGAGCGCGTTCTCGGGGTGGAGATCTCCGTGGCAGAGATTGTCCCCATCGGGCAGGCGATCGAGCACGGCGAGCGTCGTTTGCTTCAGCCAGGCAGGCACTCTCGCTCTGGAGACTTGAACACGCAGTGCGTCCTGCTGGTTGGGAAGCGGAGCATTGTGGATTGTGTGGATGCCGATTTGAATATGCGCAAGTTGCCTCAGGGCGCCCAGCATGCCGACCGGGTTCCTCCTGAAGTGTTCGAGAACCGTCTTGCCGTCGATATGCTCGAACAGCACGCCGGATCGTCCGTGCCGCTCGATGATTCCCAAGGGGGCCGGGACGCGGAGGCCTTGGGAATGGGCGAACGACGTCGCGACGAACTCCTTTTCGGCCAGGGACTTTCCCCATTTCGCCTTGTAGAGCTTCAGTATCCGGCCCGATTTGTCGACAAAGACTTCGGCACTTCTTCCCTCACCAATGCGATGCGCCCGATCAAGAACGATCTCTTGTGTCGATACCATATCGATCCAACGTCATGGCCCCCTCCATGCCATGCGCGAGAGTATCGTCGATGAAGATCAGCCGGCAATCCATTCCGGGACGGGAACGGTGCCGACACGGGGACGAGGTGCCGCTGCGCACACCTGGCGCAGCAAAAACCCCGCTCCGGCTTTCGCCGGGCGGGGTTCGAATGCGAGGGCTCTTCGCCTTGAAGTCTGCGGCCCGTCAGTATCCGTAGCGGCGAGCGCGACGATAGTTCTGGTCCTGGCGGCGCAGATGCGCCCCATACCGGCGATCATGGAGCATCTGTCGGCGAATGTGCTTCCGATAGCGGTACTGGGGCGAATGGCCGTAACCGGACCGGTACCCGTACCCGTACTGGACGGTTTCGACGGCCGCTGGCTGTCCGAGCGCGGTAGCGTCCACGGCCAGGGGAGCGGCCTGGGCCGTTGACGTCAAGCCGGCACATACGAGCGCCGCGGCGAGCGCGAGGGAGCGCAGGTCTTTCATCGGATATCCTTCCTTGTGGGTAGGCCGAGGGCATCTAGGGCGGCGAAGCTTGGCTTCAACCCAAAAATTCGCCGCAGCGCGAGCCCGGCGGGTCGGGGTCGTGCAGAAGCGAGGCTGTTGGGAAGAACCATGCCCCCTTCATACCCACCCGAAAACCGCGCATTCATGCCGATGATGCCAGGCAGGTTCGGCACAAGTGGTCGCCGGTTTTGCGTCCTGAAACCCGGGAACCCGCTCAGGCGCGGCGAGGCCGGGCGCGATGAGGGAGAGCCATGCGACGCTGTTTCGTCTGTGAGGCCGATAGCCTCGAGCCGACTGACCGGCACATCGTCCATGAGGATGGGCGGCGGCGGGCGTTTCCCATCGCCTGTGCCTCGTGCGGCGTGCTCGTCCAGGACGGGGCGGACCCGGCCGCATGCTGGGCCGATCTCGCGCGGGCTCTGGCCGGGCGCGTGTTCCGCCTCGATCCGCAAGCGCCCTACGGTCTCGACATCTACACCCTGCGCCTTGCCGCCACCCGGCTGCGCCGTGGCGTCAGGCCGGTCGGCGGGGCCGACCGGGAAGCCCTGCTGCACCCGCATTCCGAGCGGGCCGCCGCCGGCGATCTGTTCGATCTCGATGCCGCGCTGCCGGCCACGGTCTCGCTCGGCCTCCTCTGCCGGCCGCAGGATCTGGATGCGGTGCTGGCCCGCCTTTCCGCCCATGCGGCCTGGACCGGCGACGTGGTGGTCCTCGTCGACGCCCCCGACAGCCCGCCGGTTTCCGCCGCCATCGCCGGCTATCCCTCCGGCGCCGTGCGGGTCGCCGCCCGCCCCCTCGCCGGCGATTTCGCGGCCCAGCGCAACGCGCTGCAGGACCTGTCGCGCTGTGCCTGGATGCTCCAGCTCGACGCCGACGAGGAGCTGGCAGCCGCCTTGGGTGAGCTGCTTCCGGCCCTTGCCGCCCTGGCCGAGGAGGGAGACGTTCTCTCCATCGGCCTGCCCCGGCGCAACCGCGTCGACGGGGTGTTGTCGGATGTCTATCCGGACGTTCAGTACCGCCTGAACCGCGCGGATGTCCGTTTCGGGGGGCGTGTTCACGAGCGGCCCGATCTCGGCGGCGCGTGGCGGCGGGGCTTCATCTCCCTCCACGGCGCCATCGAGCACCGGCTCTCGCGCGCCCATGTCGAGGCGCGGTCCCGGCGCTACGAGGCGATGGACCCCGGCCGGGGGCGGCCGGAGGAGGAGACGGCGCTGCTGCGCCCCTACCGGCCCTGACGCGCTGCCGCGATGGCCCGTTCGTAGAGCGCCAGGGTCTCGGCCCCGAGCCGCGCCCGGTCGAAGGCGCCGCTCGCCGAAAGGGCGCGGTCCCGCAGGCGCAGGCGCAGGGCGGAATCCAGGAGCAGCGGACGGATGGCCTCGGCCAGGGCCGCCCCCGTCGCTTCCCGCGCGAGAAGGCCTGCGCCCGGCCCACCGATGAAGGCGCGGGCGCTGGCATCCTGAGCGCAGGCCACCACCGGGCGGCCATGGGCCAGGGCCTCCTGGTAGACGAGGCCGAAACTCTCGTAGCGCGAGGGGGCGAGCACGGCATGGGCTCGCGCATAGGCGGCCTCCAGGGCCACGGCGTCGATCCGGCCCAAGGGGCGCAGGCACCGTCGCGCGGCGGCGGGACAATCCGGCGGAAGGTCGGCCTCGGGCACGCCGACGAGGGCGATCTCGAAGGGGGGAAGCGTTCCGGCCTCGCAATCGGCACCGAGGATCGCGGCGGCGGCGAGCAGGAGATCGAACCCTTTGCGCGGCTCGGCCCGGCCGACGAACAGCAGGCGGACCGGGCCGTCCGTGGCCTCCGGATAGGGAGCGGCGCGAGCGCGTTCCTGCATCTCCGGGGGCAGGCTCAGGCCGATCACCGCATGGGGCCGGGCGGTATGGGGCCGGACGGTATGGGGCCGGGCCGGCTGAAGGCCGTAGAGCGCCGTCATCCGCGCCGCATGCTCGCCGGTATTCGAGATCAGCCCGGCGCTCGCCCTCGCCTGCCGGCGTTCCAGCCGGTCGGCGGCGAGACCGTCCAGGCGGTCGCGCAGGGAGGCGGCCGGTTCGCGCGAGAAGGCGGCGGGCGTGGAGTTGCGGGTCACCAGGGGCGGGGCCGCGCCGCCTCCGAGCAGGGCGGCCGGCCCGTACCAGTTCGTGGCCTCGATGCAAGCGAAGGGATGCCGGGCATGGGCCCGCAGCACCGCCCGGCGGAAGGCGATGGGCGCGGCGAGGTGCCCGGCCGATCCCCACAGGCGCAGCCGCGCGAGCCGCGAGCCCGGCGGGAGGCCGATCCCCTCGATCCCGACGCCCGCATGGTCGCCGGACCCGGTGCGGTCGAGGGTGAACACCGTGACGGCGATGCCGAGCGCGCTCAGGCTCTCGGCGATCTCGCGCGCGGCGGTGGAAAGCCCGCTCGGGGCGGGGGGATAGTCCCAGGCGAGGAGCGCCGTGCGCATGCGCCCGCTCACCGGCCGAGCAGGCGCCGGTAGATCGCGAGGTAGTCGGCGGCCATGCGCTCGGCGGTGAAGCGCGCCTCGAAGCGGCGGCGCACCTGCGCCCGGTCGAGCTCGCCCACCCGCGCCAGGGCCGCCACCGCCTCGGCCTCGGAGGAGACGACGAAGCCCGTGACCCCGTCCTCGACGATCTCGGGAACGGAGCCCCGGTTCCAGGCGATCACCGGGGTGCCGCAGGCCATGGCCTCGATCATCACGAGGCCGAAGGGTTCGGGCCAGTCGATGGGAAACAAGAGGGCGCGCGCGCCGCCCAGGAGCCGGCCCTTGGCCGCATCGTCCACCGGGCCGACATAGACGGCGTCGTCACCGAGCAGCGGACGGACCGCCCGGTCGAAATAATCCGGGTTCCCCACATCCACGGTCCCGGCGAGGCGGATCGGCAGGCCCGCCGCGCGGGCGACGCGGATGGCGACGTCGGGCCGCTTCTGGTCGGTCATCCGGCCGATGAAGGCGAGATGGTCCTCCGGCTCGCTCCGCAGGGCGTAACGGTCGCGGGCGATGCCGTGATGGACGATGCCGGCGCGGTTCGCCACCGGGATGCCGGCTTCCTGCGCCGCCGAGATCGCCGCCACGGGCAGGTCGGGGAAGCCGGCGAAGAACAGCGCCCGGTCGCGCTCGTCCACGCGCCAATGCACGGTCGTCAGGCTGCGGCATCGCCGCGCGCCGAGCACGGGCGCATGCGCGAACTCGCCGTGGCAATGGACGATGTCGAACGCGTCGAGGCGGCGGGCAAGCGCTTCCATCTGGAGCGCTTCCAGGGCCGCCGGCACCCCCGGAGCCACCCGGCCCTCACGGGCCTCCAGGGCGGCGAGACTGAGATGATCTCCGACCCTTGGTATATCTGTCACACTGTCCGCCGGGGCGAAGAGCGTTACCTCAACCTCCAAGTTTCGCAGTGCTATGCTGAGATCATGGATGACGCGCTCCGTCCCGCCATGATGCGTCGGAGGGGTCGGAAAGATGTTGGGTGCGACCTGCGCGATACGGATCACGGGTTGTTCTTGTGTTTTAGGTATGAAAGTCGACATTTTATCCGTGGTTGACGCGCCGGCACCCCGCCGCTGATGTTCGTTCTTCATATCGCGCTTCAAGGATGTCTTCGCGGTGACGACGTCGCCTACGGCCTCACCGCCGATACGGGCGGCCATATCCGTTACCTGCTCGATCTCGTCCGGGCCTGTGACCGGGACCCGGCCTCGGACCGGATCGTCATCGCCACCCGTCTGTTCGAGAGTGCGCTCGGAGCCGACTACGCCGTGCCCGAGGAAGCCGTATCGGACAAGGTGACGATCGTGCGACTCGCCAGCGCGTCGGCGGATTACCTGCCCAAGGAAGCGCTGCACGGGGAGGTGGCGAGCTTCTCCGAAGCCCTCGTCGCCTGGATCGCCGCGCAGCCCGTGCGCCCCGCCATCATCCACGCGCATTATGCCGACGCCGCCGCCGTCGCCGCCCTGGTCGAGGACCGGCTCGGCATCCCCTTCGTGTTCACCGCGCATTCCCTCGGACGGGTGAAGGCCCGCGCCATGGGCCGGCCGCCGACGGATACCCCGTCCCTGGCCCACCGGATCGCGGCCGAGGAGACGGCCCTGGCCCGCGCCGCCCTGGTCATCGCCTCCTCGCGCGACGAGGCCGAGGTGCAATACGCGACCTATGCCGCCTACGATCCCGGCCGCATCCGCGTGCTGCCGCCGGGCAGCGACCTGGCACGCTTCCACGCGGCCCGGTCCTGCCCGAGGGTGGACGCCTCCATCGACCGTTTCCTGCGCGAGCCCGGAAAACCCGCGCTGCTCGCGCTGGCCCGGCCCGTGGCGAGGAAGAACCTCGCCGCCCTGGTCACCGCCTATGGCGAGAGCCCGGAGCTGCAGGCGCGCGCCAACCTGGTCCTCGTGGCCGGCACCCGCGACGACCTCGCCGACCTCGACGGCGGCATGGCCGAGACCATGCGCGACCTCCTCGTGCTCATCGACCGCCACGATCTCTACGGGCTTGTGGCCTATCCGAAGACCCACCGCCCCGACGACGTGCCGGCCCTCTACGCCTATGCCCGCGAGCGCGGCGGGGTGTTCGTCAACCCGGCCCTCAACGAGCCCTTCGGCCTGACCCTGCTCGAGGCCTCCGCCGCCGGCCTGCCCCTGGTCGCCACCGACAGCGGCGGTCCCAACGACATCGTCGAGACCTGCGGCAACGGCCTCCTCGTCGATCCGCGCGATCCGGCCGGGATCGCGCGGGCCTGCCTGCGCATCCTCACCGAGCCCGGCCTGCGCGACCGCTACGTCGCCGGCGGCGAGCGGGCGGCGGCGGCCTACGATTGGGACCGGCACGCCCTGCGCTACCACGCCCTGCTGCGCGCCCTCGGGGCGGCCGAGGCGCCGTCGACCCATCCGCGCCAGCTCCTGATCTGCGACATCGACAACACCCTGGTCGGGTGCGACGCCGGCCTCACCGCGTTCCGCCAATGGCGCAGCGAGCAGGAGGGCCTCGCCTTCGGCGTCGCCACCGGGCGGTCGTTCCACAGCGCCATGGCGATCCTGGAGCAGCAGGCGAGCCCGCGCCCCCAGGTGATGATCACGTCGGTGGGCTCGGAGATCTACCATCTCGACGCCAACGGGGTGAGCTACACCGCCGACCGGGCGTGGCGGGACGCGGTCTCCCGTGGCTGGAACCGCGAGGACGTGCGGGCCGTGCTCGGGCAGGTTCCCGATCTCGTTCCGCAAGGCCCCCTGGAGCAGCGCCCGCACAAGCTCAGCTATTTCGGCGATGCCGCCACCGCCCGGCGCGTGCGGGGCAGGCTCGACGCCGCGGGCCTCGCCGCCTCCATCATCCACAGCCACGGCCGCTACCTCGACGTGCTGCCGCCCGCGGCCTCGAAGGGGACGGCGGTCGATCATGTCCGCGCGCTCTACGGCCTTACCGAGGGCAACGTGTTCGTGGCGGGCGATTCCGGCAACGACGTGGAGATGCTGCGGGTGCGGCGACAGGCGATCATCGTCGCCAACTTCTCCGACGACCTCGCCACCCATGCGGCGCTCGGCCATTCCTACGTCGCCCGCGCCTCGCATGCCCGCGGCGTCATCGAGGGCGTGGCGCATTTCCGGAAGAGGCCCGTCCATGCCGGCTAGCACGGTCTCGGTGAGCGTTCTCACCCTGGTCCGCCACCGCGAGGCGCATCTGCGCAACCTGATGCGCGGGCTCGCCCGGCAGACGGTGGCGCCCCTGGAACTCGTGATCGCCTGGATGCAGCCGGAGCCGGCCCACGACCTGCCGGATCCCGGCTGCCCCGTCCGGCACCTGCATGTACCGGGGGAGCCGATGCCGCTGGCCGCCGCCCGCAACCGCGCCGCCGAGGCGGCGCAGGGCGCGCGCCTGATCTTCCTCGACGTGGATTGCATCCCCGGGCCGGGGCTGGTGGCGGCCTATGCCGGAGCCGAGGCCGAGGCGCTGCTGCTCGGCGAAGTGCTCTACCTGCCCGAGGGCGCCGTGGGGCCTCGCCTCGACTGCGAGGCCCTCGACCGTGCCGGGCGCGTGCATCCGGCCAAGCCCTCGATCCCGGAGACCGGGCTGCGCCCGGAGCCCGAGGCGCGGGAGCTCTGGGGCCTGTCCTTCGCCCTCCCGGCCTCGGCCTACCGCAGCGTCGGCGGCATGGACGAGGGCTTCTCGGGCTATGGCGGCGAGGAAACCGATTTCGCCCTGCGCCTCGCGGCCTCCGGCCTGCCGACCTTCTGGATCGCGGGCGCGCGGGCCTACCACCAGCATCACCCGGTCCACGTGCCGCCCCTGCCGCATTTCGAGTCGATACTGCGCAACGCCACCCGCTTCCATGCCCGGCACGGCAGTTGGTGCATGGAATACTGGCTCGGCCAGTTCCGCGAGGCCGGCCTCATCGCCTGGGACGCGCGGGCCACCTCCATCCGGCGCCTGCGCACCCCCGACCCCGCCGAGATCGCCGCCGCCCGGCAGCCCGGCACGCGCCTGTTCTCCTGACCCCACCTCGAGTCCCATGACGAAACCCATCGCCTTCTTCGTCCACCACCAGGGGCGCGGACACGCCAACCGCACCCGCGCCGTGGTGGCCGAGTTCTCCGCCACGCGGCCGGTCTCCGTCCTCACCGCCGATCCGAGCCTGTTCGACGGGTTCTCCCGCGACATCGAGATCGTCGCCCTGCCCGACATGATCGGCGCCCGGGTGCCCACCGCGCGCCTGTTCGCCGAGCCGACGCCCCGCGTGATGCATTGCGTGCCGCTGGGCGTGAGCGAGACGCGCCGGACCATGCGCACCATCCTCGACCATCTCGACGACCGGGAGGTCGGCCTGTTCGTGGTGGACGTCTCGGCCGAGATCGCCCTGCTGGCGCGCGCGGCCAGCGTGCCGGCGGTCCAGATCCGCATGCACGGCGACCGCTCCGACATCGGCCATGTGGGCGCCTACGAGGCCTGTATCGGCATGCTCGCCCCCTTCGACGAGCGCTTGGAGCAGGACGATTACCCGGATTCTCTGCGCGCCAGGACCTTCTACAGCGGCGGCCTCTGCACCAGCGTCGATCCGGTGCTCCCCCGCGCCGAGGCCCGCGCCCGCCTGCGGCTCGATCCCCACCGGGAGATCGTCGTCGCCGTGACCGGCGGCGGGGGCAGCGGCACGCCCTACGCCCCCCTCACCGTGGCGGCGCGTGCCGTGCCGGACGCCCTCTGGCTGACCCTTGGGCCGACCCACCGCGAGGGCCACGAGACCGATTTCGGCAACCTGCGCGAACTCGGCTGGGTGCCGTCCGTGACCGATTACCTCGCGGCCGCCGACATCGTCATCGCGTCCGCCGGCGACAACACGGTCCACGAGGTCGCGCGGGTGGGCGGGCGCCTCGTGGTGATGCCCGAATGGCGCTATTTCGGCGAGCAGACCCGCAAGGCCGAGGCCCTGGTGCGCCTCGGCGTCGCCGTGCAGGCCCCGCACTGGCCCGGCGACCTCCAGGGCTGGCGCGACCTCCTCGACCGGGCGCGCCGGCTCGACGGCGAGACCCTGCGCCCGCTCCACGCCCCGGACGCCGCCGCCCGCGCCGCCGGCTGGCTCGAAGACCTCACCGACGAACTCTGGGCCGGCGCGCCCGCCGCTTGAACCCTTCCGCTCCCCAAAACCGGACCTCGAGAATGTCGACCGTTTCCGTCGTGACGCTGGCCAAGGGACGGCCCGCGCATCTCACCAACCTCGTCCTCGGCCTGATGCGTCAGACGCGGGCACCCGCCGAACTCGTCGTCGCCCGCATGCAGGACCAGCCCTACGACCTGCCGGAGGCGCCGTTCCCGATCCGCCAGATCCCGGTGGCGGGCGACCCGCTGCCGCTGGCCGCCGCACGCAACCGCGCCGTGGCGGCCGCGTCGGGGGAGGCTGTGGTCTTCCTCGACGTGGACTGCATCCCCGCGCCCACCCTGGTGGCGGATTATGCCCGCCGCCTCGGCGAATGCGACGGATTGCTGATGGGCGAGGTGCTCTATCTCCCCGGCGGGGCCACCGCCGGCGCGTGGACTGCGGACGAGTTCGCGGATGTCGCCGTCCGGCATTCGGACCGGCGCGGCCCGCCGGCCGAGGGCATCGAGATCTGCGACGATTATCGCTGCTTCTGGTCCCTGAACTTCGCCATGCGGAAGGCGACCTTCCTCGGCGTCGGCGGCTTCGACGAGCGCTATGCGGGCTATGGCGGCGAGGATACCGATTTCGGCAAGCTCCTCGACCAGCGCGGCATCGCCATCGCCTGGCTCGAAGGCGCGCGCGTCTATCACCAGTACCACCCGCACCACATGCCGCCGATCCACCATCTCGACAGCGTGGTGCGCAACGCCGAACTGTTCGAGGCGAAATGGGGCTACCGGACCATGGGCCACTGGCTCCATGCGTTCCGCCTCATGGGCCTGATCGACGACACGCCCGGCCGGCCGATCCGCATCCTGCGCCGCCCGGACGCGGACGACCTGGCGCTCACGGGCCAGCAGAGCCACCAGCCCTATTCCAACACCGCCTCGGTCATCCGCATCCTCGATGCGCGCAACGCCGCCGCCCTCACCGAGCGGGCCGGAACCCTCGCGGCGGAGCCCGAGCCCGCATGACAATCATCCGATGAGGATCGCGCTCCTCGCCCATGTGCGCCAGCCCATCGCCCAGCCCTTCAAGGGCGGCATGGAGGCCCATAGCTGGCACCTCGCCCGGGGGCTGCAGGCCCGCGGCCACGAGGTCGTGCTGTTCGCCTCCGGCGACAGCGACCCGCGCTTCACCCTCGACCCGGTCCTGCCCGAGCACCAGGAGCGGACGTTCCCCGGGCAGGAGCATACCGGCAACCCGGCGCTGATCGCCCATCTCGATGCCGGCTACGCCGCCGCCTGCGACCGGATCGCCGCCGGGGGCTTCGACGTGCTCCACAACAACAGCCTCAGCCGCCTGCCCCTGGCGCGCGGGCGAACGGAGGCCGTGCCCACCGTCACCTCCCTCCACGTGCCGCCCTACGATGCCCTGCGCTGGTTCGTTCACGACGGTGTCGCCCCCTCGCACCGGATCACGGTGACGTCGCAAGGGCAGCTGCGTGCCTGGTTCCCGGAAGGGGCACCGCCCGAAGTGTCGGTGCTCCACAACGGCATCGACCCGGCCGATTGGCCCTACCGCGACCGTGGCGACGGCAGCGCCGTCTGGTGCGGCCGGATCACGCCCTACAAGGGGACGCACCTCGCCATTGAGGCGGCGCGGAAGGCGGGCATCGCCCTCACGCTCTTCGGCTCGACGGAGGACGCCGAATACTGGGAACAGGCGGTCAGGCCCCTCCTCGGCGGCGCGATCCGCTATGGCGGCCATCTCGACGGGGCCTCCCTCGCGGCGGAAGTCGGACGGGCCTCGGTCTTCCTGTTCACCCCCTGCTGGGACGAGCCGTTCGGCCTCGTCGCCATCGAGGCCATGGCCTGCGGCCTGCCCGTGGCCGGCATCGACAGGGGAGCGGCCCGCGAGGTCATCGGCGAGGCGGGCGCCTTCGCCCCGCCCGGAGACGACGAAGCCCTCGCCGACGCGATCGGGCGAGCGCTGGCCATCCCGCGCCGCAGCGCGCATGAGCGCGTCCTCCGCCACTTCACGCACGACGTCTGGTTGAACGCGTGCGAGGCGCTGTACGCCGACGTCCGACATTCGCACCCCGGCGGCCGGGACCGATAGGGAGAGCGGGACACGCCTCCGGCCGGGATCCCTTGTCCGGCAGCCGCCGCGCGGTCGCGCTGGCAGGCCCGATCGGGCGATCCGAAACGGATCGAAACCGAAGGTTTTAGCCTCCGCTGTTCATCGAATGCTGCACGGCACAAAACGATAACACGCTGCAGCAAAATGAATACAGTTCATGAAGCATACGAAAACAATCGTTAAGTATTGAATCGTACCCAACCGCCAATGCGGCGGCAACAACGCCAGTGCTCCGGAACCGATCGAGTAGGCTGGGTCTTTGAAGCTCGGGCCTCAAGTGCCCGCCATGCCATGTAAGCCGGCATGATCTTCAATCTATCCCGTCGTTCTCGATTTGTGGGTTTGGAGAAAACAATGGCCACTGTCTCGATCCTGACCAATGCTGGCTTCGACGTTCGCGATTTCTTCGTTCCCAACCTGGATGGAGCCGACCTCACATTCACCGGCCTCGTCGACAGCGTCGGCGACCTCCTTCTCGACGGCAGCCGAACGGATACGTTCGAGGTTCTCACCATTGAGGCGAACGGCCTCACCTACAACTACAGCGGCAATTGGGAGATCGAGGCCTCGACCGGCCTGTTGACCGGAACGGTCTCGGCCAGCGGCGGCTACGACGGGGTCGAGGTCAAGCTCGGCGATACGGTCCTGGCGACGCTCGACCTGCCGTTCCAGCCGGTCGACCTCGGATCGGAAACCAGCCCCGGCATTCTGGGGAGCATCGGAACGCTCGTGACGGATCTCGTCGGCGGCACCGTGGACATCCTCCTCGGAACCCTCGATGACACGGTCTCGCTGGTGGGCCTCAATCTCGACGCCACCCCCGACCTCATCGACATCGTCATCGATGCCGGCGGCACCCAGACCGGCGGCGATGGCGACGATACCCTGCGCGGCGGCATCGGCGACGACACCCTCGACGGCGGCGCCGGCAACGACACCATGATCGGCGGGGCGGGCGACGACACCTACATCGTCGATTCGGCGGGCGACAAAGTGGTGGAGGATGCCGGCGAAGGTGACGACACCGTCCGCTCGTCGGTGACCTACACCCTTCCCGACAACGTGGAAAACCTCGTCCTCACCGGCACCGGCGACATCGACGGAACCGGCAACGCCCTCGACAACAGCATCGTCGGCAACGGTGGTGACAACCGCCTCGACGGCGGGGCCGGCAACGACCGCCTCACCGGGCGTGGCGGCGACGATGTCCTCGTTGGCGGTACCGGCAACGACGTCATGCGCGGCGGAGCCGGCGACGACGTCTACGTGGTGGATTCGGCGGGCGATCAGGTCATCGAGGCCGCTGACGAAGGCAACGACACCGTCCGTTCGTCGGTGACCTACAGCCTCGGCACCAATGTCGAGAACGTCGTTCTCACCGGAACCGCCGCCATCGACGCCACCGGCAACGAGGGCGCCAACAGTCTGACCGGCAACAACGGCGACAACCGCCTCGACGGGGGCGCCGGTAACGACACGCTCTCCGGACGCGGGGGAAATGACGTCCTTGTCGGCGGCACCGGTGCGGACACGATGCGCGGGGGCACCGGCAACGACATATACGTGGTCGACGATGCCGGCGATCGGGTCATCGAGTTGTCCCGCGAGGGCAACGATACCGTGCGCTCCTCGATCGACTACACCCTCGGGGCCAATGTCGAGCGCCTCGTGCTGACTGGAGCCGGAGATCTCGACGGGACGGGCAATGCCCTGAGCAACGCCCTCTATGGAAACGGCGGGGACAACACCCTCCGCGGCGAGGGCGGCAACGACATCCTGTTCGGCAAGGGCGGAAACGACAGGCTCGACGGCGGAACCGGCAACGACACCCTGCATGGCGGTCTCGGCGACGACACCTACTTCGTCGACAGGGTCGGCGATAAGATCGTGGAACTCCCGGGCGAGGGCAACGACACGGTCTATGCCTCGGTGAGCTACAGCCTCTCCGCCAATGTCGAGAACCTCGTCCTGAGGGGGACTGGCAACCTGAGCGGCTTCGGCAACGACCTCGACAACGCCATCACCGGCAACGACGGCAACAACCGTCTGAGCGGGGGTGCCGGCGACGATGTCATGACGGGCCGCGGCGGCAACGACACCCTGCTCGGCGGCACCGGGGCCGACACCATGCGCGGGGGAACCGGCAACGACACCTATGTCATCGACAATGCCGGGGATCGCGCCATCGAACAGCCGGGCGAGGGCTTCGATACGATCCGCTCGACCGTCAGCCACACGATGGAAGCCAATACGGAGAAGATGGTTCTCAGTGGAACCGCGAATCTCGTCGCCAACGGCAATGCCGGCAACAACGAGATCTACGGCAATGCCGGCGACAACACGATCTACGGCGGCGACGGCCGCGACCTCCTCTACGGCCGCGCCGGGGCCGACACCTTCGTGTTCAAGAACGTCACCGACAGCGACGTCGCCATCGGCGGGCGCGACATCGTCAAGGACTTCGATTTCGCCGCGGGCGACCGCATCGACCTCAGCGCGATCGATGCGAATTCCGGGCTAGCCGGCGACCAGGGCTTCCAGTTCGTCGGAACCCAGGCGTTCTCCGGCGAGGCCGGCGAGTTGCGGATGAAGTTCGGCGGCGGCAACACCCTCCTGCAGGGTGACACCAACGGCGACGGAGCGGTCGACTTCGCCGTCCTCCTCCAGGGCCATCATGTCCTCGACAGCGGGTCGTTCATCGTCTGACGCGGGCCTCCCCGGCGGTCGGTCGCCCTCCGGCACCGGATGGCCCGACACGCCGACAAAGACCACATGACGAGCGGGGGGCCGACGGCTCCCCGCTCTTTTCCGGGGATCTCGGCGCAGCAATGACGCGACGATTCTCTCGGAGAGGCGCTGGAGCCGACGAGATGGCGGTTTCCGCCGACCCGGTGACCTTCCGGGCTTGACGCTGGTATACCAGAAGGGCCAAGATGCTGGCGCTCCTCTCGGGGAGCCTTCCTATGAGCAAAACTTCACCCGCCCGGCTTCGGCCGAGGCGGGCTTTTACGTGTTTGGGCAAAGGCGTCGAGACCGCCCCCCTCGACGCGGCCGTGATCGCCCGCTTCACGCAAGCCACGAAACCGGCCGTCCGCCCAAAAGCTCTCACCCTCCTCAACGCCATCTTGCGGAGCAGCACGCCATGGCAGCCCCAAGGCGCCCGACCGATAGGACAGTCGCTCTCCCGCAAGGAGCGAGGTAACCTCATAAGCGGGGATCGGCGTAGTGCTTGATCACCGCGAGGGGGGCGACAGGGGCCGGCCACAGGACAAGGCGGTAATGGTCCTCGCCGTCCAGGCGATCGTCGGTGAGGGTATCGAGGCCGCCGAAACAGGCGCGGACGCGATAGGTGCCGGGTGCCACCGACAGGATGTCGATGGACCCGCCCGTGCATTCATGGATTTCGAGCCGGCCCGAGGGCAGGTCGAGGCTCGCCTCCACCACATGGTCCCAGAGGTCGAGGGCCTCGTCGGGCGGTGCGTCGAGGAGGTCGAGTTCCACCGGCACGGACATGTTGCGCTCGGGCTGGATCACCACGAGGAACGGCGCCGTCTTGACCCTCCGCCGGAGGTCGTCCTCGCTGTAATCCAGCGCCGTGTCGGGCATCTCAGCCTGATCCCAGAGATAGAACTGGTGGTAGTCGGCGAAAATCTCGTAGCGCTTCTGCATGGCATCGCTCCCGCTGGCGCGACCGGAATAGGACGTTCGCTCAGGTTTCGCGATGACCCCGTCCGATGGCGGTGCGAAGGCCGGTCGCGTGGCGGTCGGCCCCGCGTCATTCCGCCGGGGCGAGGGGCCGGGAGCGGTCGTTTCCCGTGAGGCCGAAAAAGCCGACCGCCGAGGCGACGATGACGCCGCCGCAGGCCGCCGCGATCCCGAGCACGAGCCCGAACCCGCCCCTCTCGTGCAGCAGGGCGATCAGCGGCACCGCGAACCCGCTCACGGTGAAACCGAGGAAATAGCGCACGCTGTAGGCCCGCGCGCGGTAGAGCGGCGGCACGTAGCGGGCCACCATCGCGTCGTTGATCACCACCTGCCCGTAGAGCGCGGCCATGGTCAGGACGAGCCCGGCGAGGAGCGGGACGCCGGTGCTCAGCGCGGCGATTCCCAGGCCCAGGGGCTGCGGTACCGACAGGCTCAGGAACAGCGCCGGCAGGCTGTAACGGTCGATCAGGCGTCCCATGACGAGCTGGGTCAGGGCACCGATCATGAAGACCAGGGTGGCCACGGAGCCGATCAGCGCGAGGGGCAGCCCGTCGCCGACCCGCTCGTCCACCACCTTCGGCAGGGCGATGGTGGTGATGTTGAAGGTCATCCCGCCGGCCACGATGGCGCAGGCGAAAACCACGAGCAGGGGGATGGGCCGGGACACCGCGAGGACCGCCTTGCCCCCTTCCTTGCCCTGCGCGCCCTCGCCGTCGCCGGGGACCATGGCGAGAAACGCAATCCCACAGGCGAGGCAGACCAGGCCCGGCACCAAGAAGGCTGCCTGCCAGCCGAACCCCGTCGCCAGCAGCGCCGTGACACCCGAGGCCGTCGCGGCGCCGACATTGCCCCAGACGCCGTTCACGCCGAGGTCCCGCCCGAGGCGGCGCGAGTGGGACACCAGCATCGTCGAGCCGACCGGATGATAGATCGCCGAAGCCAGCCCGAGCACGCAGAGCCACAGGGCGAAAGCCGTCGGGCTCGCGGCACTCGCGACCCCGAGGCACGACAGGCCGTAGCCGAAGAAGAACACCGCCAGGAGGTTTCGCCGTCCGAACCGGTCGGCGAGCCAGCCCATCGGCAGCGCGCAGAGCCCGAAGGCCACGAAGGCGCCGGTGGCGAGCGCGATCAGCTCTCCATAGGACAGCCCTGTCTGCGCCGCGATGGCGAGCACGGCCGTCGGGTAGATCAGCAGGACGAAGTGATCGAGGGCATGCGCCACGTTGACGAAGCGCAGGGTGCGGCGGGACAGGGTTTCGGCGTCCATCGATAGAGGATCTCCGCAGGCAGACCCCGCTCTACCTGACCCGTTGAACGCCGTCGGGCCGAAGGTGTACGCGTTCGGGCCAAGGCAGACCGTGCCGACGGGGAAACCATGCGCTCCATCAGGGCCGAGGATTATCAGGACGTGCCGCGCGTCGTCGCGGTGATGCCCAAATCCTTCGCGGCCGGCAGCCGCACGGAACGGCACTCCCACAAGCGGGCGCAACTGCTCTACGCCACCGCCGGATTGATGATGGCGACCGCCGAGGACGGGACCTGGGTGGTGCCGGAGGGCCATGCCCTGTGGATCCCTCCACGCCTCCCCCACGCGGTCGTCATGCATGGCGACGTCGCCATGTGCTCGGCCTATCTCGCCGTCGAGGCCATCGCCGGCTTCTCCGAACGGGCGCGCGTCATCGAAGTCTCGCCCCTCCTCGCCGCCGCCCTTGTCGCCCTGACAGGCGAGCCCATTCTGTATGACGAGACGGGGCGGGGCGGGCATCTGGCCGCCCTGGTGCTCGACGAGACCAGACGCGCGCCCGAAACCCGGCTGACCCTGCCCTTGCCCCGCGATGCCCGCCTACGACGGATCTGCCTCGGGTTGATCGACGATCCCGCCTTGGCGCTCGGTCTCGACGCCTGGGCCGATCAGGCCGGCGTGAGCCGCCGGACACTGACGCGCGGGTTTCGCCGGGAAACGGGCCTCAGCTTCGGGCAGTGGCGCGCGAGGGCCAGGATCGTGCGGGCCCTGGCCCTTGCGGCCGATGGCCGGGCGGCACGCCACGTCGCCGCCTCGGTGGGCTATCGCAGCATCCAGGCCCTGAGGGGCAGGATCGAAGCGCTGATCGGACGGGAGGGGGACACCCGACCGGGCTCGGCGACCGTCGCTCCGCCGGGTTGAAGAGCGTCGCCCGTCCCGGCAGGATCGGTCATGCCTTAAGCCCGAGGAGAAGGCAGAATGCGTCGATATCCACGACGTCCCCGGCATCGCGATCGGAACCGTCCGGGGTGGACCGGGATGCCGATGCGCCTGCTCGCCGTGTCGCTGGCGGTCTCCTCGCCCGCCCGCGCCTTGGACGAACTCATCGTCCGGCCGCCGACGGGTCTGGCGGACGAATGCGTGAACGGCCTCGTCGAGCATCGAACCGGCGAGTGGAAGCGGCGGGACCGGCCGCCCGCCTCCGGCGCGTTCGGAAGCGTCGAGGAGATCGTGCGGGACGTCGACCCGCCGGCCCTGCGCGCCCTGGCGGAGCGCGGGTGCAGCCGGCGCTTTCGGCATCTCTTCCTGTCCTGCACACGGGTCGATTGGCCCGAGAATGCCAGTCCCGCCCTCCGGCCCATGGGCGTTTCGGCCGAAACGGAGGCCGAGATGATACGGGTCATGGGCGGATGCCTCGCCGATCTGAAGAAGGCGGGCGTGCCACCGGTGGGCACGCGATGAGCGCGGGGCCGGACGACTGGAAGCGCCTGCCGTTCGGGGAGACGGCTTCCATTCCCTACCGGGCCTCTTTCAGCGACACGGATTTCGAGAGGATCGCGCGGGGCCTGGTTCCGAAGGCGATGGAGGACAAATGGTTCGCCTATCTCGATGGCCCGGTTCTCTGTTTCCATCGAAGCTGGACGGGGCAGGCGGCTTATCGCGTCACCTTCCGAAGGTCGGACGGACGCCACATCGTGGCCGAGGCACTGTGCGCGGTGGAGCTGATCGAAAAAGGTGAGGCCGCCTATCAGGCCGAGCTGCTCGACTTCCTGATCCGTACTCTCCTGTTGGGCGCGCCGCGTCCATTCCCGCTTCCCAGTGACCTGAAGGAACCGGCGCCGGGCATCTATCAGCATAGGGTCGCGGGAACCGGCTATCGGGAGGTCGCGGTCCCCCGAAAGCCATGGTGGAAATTCTGGGGCTGACGCCCGGTCGCCGGTCTTCCTATCCTTCGGGCTCGATGAGGAACGCGACGCGGCGGTTCCGCTGCCGGCCGGCGGGGTTGTCGCGTCCATCGGGATGGGCGTTGGGCGCGACCGGCATGGTCTCGCCCAACGCCCGCCGCCGCCAGGCGGCGATGCCGCGCCCCACCAGCCAAGCACGGACGGAGGCCCCACGCCGCAGCCGATTCCCTCACACGATGCCGCTGGCTTCGAACGGCCACGGCTTGCCGAGCCGTTCGGCGACCTTCGCCGGATCGTGGCCGACCTCCGCCACGGCGGCCTCGACCTCCTCGCTCGGGGTCTGGAAATAGCGGGCCCAGTAGGCTTTGTCCCGGGGCTCCTTCAGCGTCACCGTGGCGGGCGCCTCGGGCGTGGATCCATTCATGCTCATCGGGCGGCTTCCTCTGCTTCGGTGCCGGGCCGGTCGCTCGGATCGTCCGGCGTTTCCCGAACGGTTCCGCTCACGGTATCCTTCGGGCCGGTCGCTGCGCCGTTCTGCTCGGGCTCGCCGGAGCCGCCGCCGCGCGATCGGTCGTAGGAGGATGCGGCCAGATCCTCGTTCACCTTGGTCGGTTCGGGCGGTTTCGTCGTCTCGGACATGCGTCGCTCCCTGATCTGACGGGCCAACGCTCGAAGCGCGATGCGGGTTCGGGCCGGCCTCAGTCGAGGTAGCTCAGGGCCATGCCCGTCCGGGGATGGGGGATGACCCCCATGCGCACCCCGTAGATCGCCTCCAGCCCCTCCGGCGTCACGATCTCGGCGGGCGTGCCGCGCGCGATGAGGCGGCCGCCATGGAGCGCGATGAGGTCGTCGCAGGTGCGGGCCGCCATGTTCACGTCGTGCAGGACCACGATGACGGTGAGGCCGCGCTCCCGCGACAGCTGGCGCACGAGGGAGAGCACCTCGATCTGGTGGGCGACGTCGAGGGCGGCGATGGGCTCGTCGAGAAGCAGGCAGCCGGCGTTCTGCGCCACCAGCATGGCGAGCCAGACGCGCTGGCGCTCGCCACCGGAGAGGCTGTCCACCATGCGCTCGGCGAAGGGCGTCACCGTGGTGAGCCGCATCGCCTCGGCGACGGCCTCGCGGTCGGCCGCGCCCATCCGGCCCAGCGCCCCGTGCCAGGGATAGCGGCCCATGGCGACGAGTTCCCTGACCAGCATGCCGGGCGCCTGCGGCGTCGTCTGCGGAAGATAGGCGACCTCGCGGGCGAAGGCGCGGTCCCCGAGCTGTTCGATCGGGGCGCCCTTGAACAGGACGCGTCCGGCGCTCGGAGCCTGCTGGCGGCCGAGCAGCTTGATCAGCGTCGACTTGCCCGACCCGTTATGGCCGATGAGGCCGATGACCCGGCCGGCGGGGATGGTCAGGGTCAGCGGCTGCAGCAGCACGCGCCCGGGCACCGAGAACGTGACGCGGTCGAGGCTGTAGACCGCATCGTCCGGGCCGGAATCTCCCCTTGGTCCCGCATCGGCTCGGATCATGGATTTCGTTCGCCCGTTCGACGCTGCAACGCACGCCATGCTGGTGGACCGAGGGCCGCGTCAGGCCCGCGCGGCCGTCGTCTGCCGGTCGGCCAGTAGCGATTGGGCGATCTCATGCCCCCGCATGACCAGGATGGACAAGAGGGTATCGCTCAGGCCGTGGGTGGGTTCGCTGAAACCCTGGAGATAGATGCCCGGCTCGAAACCGGGGCGGGTGGCGAGACGGTAATCGCGGCCGATGGTGCCGTCGGTGAGATGCGGTGCGAGCGACGGCATGATGGTCTCGAGGCGGTCGCGGCGATAGCCCGTGGCCAGGATCACGACGTCGTAGGCTTCCTGCGCGGTGAGCCCCGTGGCGGCGTCCAGGGTTTCGAGGACGATCTCGCCGGCCTGCTCTACGGCCCCGACCAC
Source organism: Methylobacterium sp. 88A (assembly GCF_000376345.1). Lineage (NCBI taxonomy): Bacteria > Pseudomonadati > Pseudomonadota > Alphaproteobacteria > Hyphomicrobiales > Methylobacteriaceae > Methylobacterium > Methylobacterium sp. 88A. The sequence goes on along the minus strand of NZ_AQVT01000001.1, from coordinate 4,294,446 downwards.
GGTGGTCCTCGGCCGCAGGGCATGGCGATGCTCGCCGCAGACCTTCTGCTGATAGAGGATGTCGAAGATGCGCGTCAGAAGGTCGGTGTCGATCACCGAGTAATTGGTGCCGCGGAACTCGTCGATGATGGCCCGGCGCTGGGTCTCGGGCTGGCCGTAGACGAAGTCGGTGAAGTCCGGGTTGAAGATTTCGTTGACGAAGGGGCTGTCATCGGCGGGCTTCAGCGCTTGCCCGCGGAAGATCATGGAGATGTCCGCGGTGGGAATGCGGCTCTGCAGGTCGAGGAAGAGCTCGGCCGCCGTCTGGCCCGCGCCGATGACGGCGATGCGCGGCCGGCGTGTGGCGCCGTCCGGCAGGGGAACGCCGTCGATCCGCGACAGGTAGCGCGACGAGTGGAAGATCCGGGCGCTCCCCTGCAGCTCCTCGAAGACCGGCAGGATTCGCGGCTCGCCTCCGGTGGCGAGGATGACGGCGCGGGTGCGCCGTCTCCGCTCGCGGCCATCGGCCTTGCGCGAATGGACGAGCAGATGGCGGATCGTGTCGCCGCGCCCCTCCGGCTCGACGGCCAGCACGGTATCGCCATAGTCGCAGCGATCGGCGAAATGCCCGGCGACCCAGCGCAGATAGGCGTTGAACTCGATCCGGCTCGGAAAGAACGACTTGCGGTTGATGTAGTCGATCAGCCGGCCGTGGACATGGAGGTAGTTGATGAAGGTGTAGGGGCTCGTTGGGTCACGCAGGGTGACGAGATCCTTCAGGAAGGAGATCTGCATCCCGCTGTCAGGCAGGAGCATCCCGCCGTGCCAGACGAACTCGTCCTGGCGCTCGAGGAAGCGCACCCGGGGCTGGCGGCCCCGCCGCCGTCCCGCCTCGTCGAGGGCGATGGCCAGCGACAGGTTCGACGGGCCGAAGCCGATGCCGAGCGCATCGTAGACCGGCGCGTCGTCATCGTCCCCGCGCCTCAGCCCCTCGTCCCGGAATACCCCGCGCAGGGGGAGGGACGTATCCGAGTGGTCGTAGGATTCCGTCATCACCGAACCTCCATTCCTGCGCCGAGCGACACGGATCACCGCGGCGATCCGCCGGCGGTCGTCAGGCAAAGGGACGTTCGGGCAGGGGAGGGATTTAGGAGCCGGCCGGAAAAATTGTGCGCCGCCGCTTAAATTTCGGCGATCCGCCACCGTCTCTGGCTGCAAGACCGACCAATTTCGCGGAGCGCGACGCCATGGCCACCGACGACAGCGAAGCGACGTTCCTCGTCGTGATCAACGGGGAAGAGCAATATTCCGTCTGGCCCGCCCATCGCCCGGTGCCGGCCGGATGGAGAGCCACCGGCTTCTCCGGGCCCCGCGCCGCGTGCCTCGATCATATCGACACGGTCTGGACCGACATGCGGCCCCTGAGCCTGCGCCGCGCCCTTGCCGGCGACGCCCGCGCCTGAACCCCGGCGCCCGGTTTCGATGACATCCCCGTTCTAGACTTACCAGGACACATGATGACCGACGGTTTCCCGCGCGCGTCGTTGGCGGTCCCGCCCGCCACGGACTTCGTCAGTCACCTGCGCTGGCTGGCCGAGGCCCATGGCGAGGTCTCCGCCCTTCATTTCCTCGACGACCCGCAGCGGGGCGAGGTCACGGTCACCTATGCGGAGCTCCACCGTCGGGCGCGCGCCATCGCCGCGCGGCTTCGGCAATCGGCGAAGCCCGGCGACCGGGTCTGCCTCCTGCTCGATACCGGGCTCGACTACGTGGCGGGCTTTTTCGGTTGCCTGCAGGCCGGCCTCATCGCCGTCCCGGTGTTCCCGCCCGAGCCGCGCCGGGCGCAGCATCAGGCGCGCATCGCCGCGATCATCGATGACGCCGAGCCGGCGCTGATCCTCGTCCATCGCGACGACGCGGACTCCGTTCACGCCATGCTCGCCACGGCGGGAATCCGCAGCGCGGTCCTGCCGGTGGAGGACATCTCGGCGGACGAATCCGGCGACGCGGAGCCCGCCGGTCGGCTCGAGGCGGCGCCGTTGCCGGAGGACGTCGCCTTCCTGCAATACACGTCGGGCTCCACGGCCGTGCCCAAGGGCGTGGTCGTCAGTCACGCCAACCTCGTCGCCAACGAGCGGCTGATCCGGGTCGGGTTCGACTTCCGTCCCGACGACGTCATGGTGAGCTGGCTTCCGCTCTATCACGACATGGGTCTGATCGGCGGCATGCTGCAGCCGATCTACGCGGGCATCCTGGGCGTTCTCATGTCGCCCAAGCATTTCCTCGGCCGACCGGCGCGCTGGCTGGAGGCCATCCACCATCATCGCGGCACGGTGAGCGGCGGTCCCGATTTCGCGTTCCGCCTATGCCAGGACAGGGTCGACGACGAGACCGTCGCGCGGCTCGACCTGTCCAGCTGGCAGATCGCCTTCTCGGGCTCGGAAATGGTCCGGGCCTCCACCATGGCCGATTTCGCCCAGCGCTTCGCTCCCGCCGGTTTCGACGCCCGCGCGCTGAGGCCGTCCTACGGCCTGGCGGAAGCGACGCTCTTCCTCACCGCCGGGACGCGCGGCGAGGGCATGCGGTCCCTCGACCTCGATCCCGCCACCCTCGCGGAAGGCCGCGCCGTCGCTGCGGCGGACGGCACCCGGCTGGTGGATTGCGGCTTCGAGCAGCCCGGGCATCCGATCCACATCGCCGGTTCCGATGGGGAATCGCTGCCGGACGGGACCATCGGCGAGGTCGTCGTCTCCGGTCCGAGCCTCGCCCAGGGCTATTGGCGCAACCCGGACGCGACGGCGGCCGCCTTCGTCGAACGGCACGGCGTGCGCTGCCTGAGGACGGGCGATCTCGGCTTCCTGCACCGTGGCCGGCTCTTCCTCGTCGGGCGCGAGAAGGACCTCATCATCCTGCGTGGCCAGAACGTCTATCCGCAGGACGTGGAGCGGGTGGTGGAGCAGGGCGTCGACATCCTGCGCCGAGGCCGGATCGCCGCCTTCGCCATCGAGCGCGACGGCCGCGAGGGCATCGGCGTGGCGGTGGAGGTGTCGCGCACCGTCCAGAAGCTCGCCGCGCCCGAGGCGATCGCCTCGCTGGTATCGGAGGCCGTCGCCGATGCCTTCCTCGAGACCGCGCGCGTCGTGGTCCTGCTCAATCCCGGCGGCCTGCCGCGCACATCCAGCGGGAAGATTCAGCGCGGCGCCACGCGGCGCGGGTGGGAGACGGGCGCCCTCGACGCCTACGCGGTGGTGGAGGGCGGTCGGCGCATCGATGCGGAAAGCGCGCCGGAATCCGGTGAGACCATGGCCCTGGCCGGGCTGGACGCGCGCCTCGCCGCGATCTGGTCCGTCATCCTCGACCGGCGCGACCTCACCCGCGACAGTCATTTCTTCGCCCTCGGCGGCAATTCCATCGCGGCCATCGGGATGCTCACCGAGCTGCGCGCGGCCATCGGCATCGCGATCCCGCCGCAGACCCTGTTCGCGCATCCCCGGCTCGGGGCTTTCGCCGATGCGGTCGGGGCGGAGATCGCGACCGGCACCACGGCTCTCGTGATCGCTCCGGCCCCCCGTGACGGAGCGCTTCCCCTGTCGCTGGCGCAGGAGCGGCTCTGGTTCGAGGCCGAATTCGGCGATGACGAGCGCCATCATATCGCCGGCGGAATTCACCTCCACGGCGCCCTCGACCGGAGCGCCCTGGACCGCAGCCTCGCTGCCCTCGTGGCACGGCACGAGGCCTTCCGCACCCGTCTGCACCGCCGCCCCGACGGCCGGGCCGAGCAGGTGATCGTGGCCGGCTGCGAGGTCGCGTTGCCCGAGACCGATCTGACCGGGTTCGACGCGCATGAGCGCGAGGAGCGGTTCGCGGCCCTCTGCCGTGAGGCGGCGGAACGCCCCTTCACCCTCGCCGGCGGCCCGCTCGCGCGCTTTGCCCTGGTCCGCCTCGGCGGGGCCCATCACGTTCTCCTGGTGACCCTGCACCACATCGTGTCCGATGGCTGGTCCATGGGCGTGATCCTGCGGGAATGGCCGGCGCTCTATCGGGCTGAGGCGGAGGGCCTGCCCACCGGTCTGCCCCCCCTTACGATCCAGCCGGCCGATATCGCCGCCTGGCAGGCGAGCGAACCACGCGCCGATGCCATGGAGTCCGACCTCGCCTGGTGGCGCGAACGCCTCGGCGGGCCCGAACCCGATCTGTCGCTCTCCGATCGCCAGAGGCGGGTCGGAATACCCGACCGCGTCCTCCGTCACGGTTTCACGATCGGCGAGGGGGTGAGCCGTCGGGTCGCGGCCCTGGCGGGTGAGACGGGCACCTCGCCCTTCACGGTCCTGCTCGGCGCCTTCGCCCTCTTCCTGCATCGCTATGGCGACACCCGGAGCCTGCGCATCGCCATGCCCGTGGCGGGTCGCCATCTGCCGGGCGTCGAACACCTCGTCGGGGTGTTCGTGAACACACTGGTCCTGCCTGTGTCGATCGACCCGGCATCGCCGGGACGCAACGTCATTAGTCAGCTATGGACCTTGCTGACCGACGCCTTGGCGCATCAGGATCTGCCCTTCGAGCGACTGGTGGAGGCGCTGCAGCCGGAACGCATTCCCGGCCGGGCACCCCTTGCCCGCGTGATGATCAGCCAACAGCCGGCGACCCTGGGCGATCTCGGTACCGTCGCCGGCCTTAAGCTCGAAGCATTCGGGCAGGATACCGGCACGCCCGCCTACGATTTCGTCCTGGAAGTATCGGAGAAGGACGGCGGCCTGTCCGCGACCTTCGCCTATTCCAAAGTCCTTTTCGACCCTGCCACCATCGCCCGGTTCGAGGAGGGCTATCGCGCCTTGCTCGACGGCCTGACCGGCACCCCGGCCCATCGCATCGACACGCTCGAACTGGTCCCGGCCTCGTCCCTCGCTTCGCTGTCCTCGCCCTACGCGGATGGGATGCCGCTGTCGGATTCGCTGGTGCCGGCGCTGATCGGCGCTGCGGCCCAGGCCGATCCCGACGCTCCGGCGGTGATCTGCGGGCCGCGCATCACCACGTTCGGCGAGCTCGACCGGGCCGCCAACCGCCTCGCCCACCGGTTGATCCGGGTCGGCATCGGCCCCGAGACCGTGGTCGCCGTGGCCCTGCCGCGCGGGCCGGACCAGATCGCCGCCTTCCTCGCCATCCTGCGGGCCGGGGGCGCGTTCCTGCCCCTCGATCCGGCCCAGCCGAGGGCGCGCCTCTCCGCCCTCCTGCGCGATGCCGGCGCCCGCCTGCTGCTGGTTCAGGGTCCGGCCCTCGACGGGCTGGCGCAAGAGTCCGGAATGGGAGAGGCCGGTAGCCTGGACCCGTCCCGCATCGACCTCTTGTCAGAGCCCGGGACCGCGCCGTCCCGCACGGCCCATCCGGAGCAGCTCGCCTACGTGATCTATACCTCCGGCTCCACCGGGACCCCCAAGGGCGTCGCCGTGGCGCATGGACCCCTGGCCCGGCACGTGCGGGCCACGGGGGCCGTCTACGGCACGAACCGGGAGACGCGCGAACTCCACGTCCTGTCGATGAGCTTCGACGGGGCGCAGGAGCGCTGGATGGTGCCGCTGGCCTTCGGTGGCTGCGTCGTGCTCAAGCCGGACGGATTGTGGACCCCGCGCGAGGCGCTGGACGCCATGGAGCGTCACGGCGTCACCCATGCGGGGTTCCCCACCGCCTACATGCACCAATTGGCGATCGAGGCCGCCAGCGGCCCGCGCCCGAGCCGGCGCTCCTACGCGTTCGGCGGCGAGGCCCTGTCGCGGGAGAGCTTCGCGCTGATCGGCCGGGCGCTCGACCCGACACTGCTGATCAACGGCTACGGCCCCACCGAGACGGTGATCTCGCCCCTGGTGTGGCGGGCCCGGGCCGGGGACGCGGTGGAGGGGGCCTACGCGCCCATCGGCCGGGCAGTGGGGGACCGGCGGGCCTACATCCTCGACGCGGCGTTGCAGCCGGTGCCGGTGGGCGTAACTGGGGAACTGCATCTGGGCGGCGACGGTCTGGCGCGGGGCTATCTCGGCCGGGCCGGGCAGACGGCGGACCGGTTCATCCCCGATCCGTTCCCGGACCTGTCGGGCCGGGACGGCGGCCGGCTCTACCGCACCGGGGATCTGGCGCGCTGGCGGGCGGACGGGACGGTGGAGTATCTCGGCCGGGCCGACGCGCAGGTGAAGCTGCGCGGGTTCCGGATCGAACTCGGCGAGGTGGAAGCGGCGCTGCTGGCGCAGGAGACCGTGGCGGGCGCGGCGGCGGCGTTGCGCCAGGGGCCGGCGGGTCCGCTGCTGATGGCCTACGTTGTCAATGCGGCCGGGGCGGATTTCGACGCCGCAGCGCTTCGGGCGGATCTGGCCCGGCGGTTGCCGGACTACATGGTGCCGAGCCGGATCGTGGCGCTGGATCGCTTGCCGCTGACGCCCAACGGCAAGCTCGACCGCGCGGCCCTGCCAGAGCCCGCGCCCCTGGTCGAGGCGACGGGCGGCCCCTCGCGCCCGCTCACCGCCACCGAGACGGTAGTGGCCGAGATCTGGGCCAAGGCCCTCGGCCTCCCCGCCATCCCGCCCGACCGGAACTTCTTCGAGGCCGGCGGCGATTCCATCCTCAGCCTGCAGATCGTCGCCCGCCTGCGCGAAGCGGGCTTTGCCGTGACGCCGCGCCAGATCTTCGAGCATCAGACCGTCACCGCCCTGGCCCGCGTCATCGCCCGGCCCGATGGGGCGGAGACGACGGTGTCCGTCCCGGAAGGCCCTGCGCCGCTCACGCCCATCCAGCATTGGTTCTTCGAACAGCCAATGGCCCGCCGGGACCATTGGAATCAATCCCTCGAACTCGATGCCCGCGTGAGGCTCGACGCCGATCGCCTCGGCGACGCGCTTGCGGCCCTGGTGGCCCATCACGAAGCGTTGCGCTACGCCTTCGGCCGCGATGCGACCGGAGCCTGGATCCAGGAGCCGGTATCGGCCGAGATGCTCGCCAAGCCCCTGTCCATCGTCGAAGTGGAGAGCGACGACGAGGCACGGGTCTGCTTCCTCGCCGCCGAGCGCAGCCTCAACCTCGCCGATGGCCGCGTCTTCGCCGCCATCCTGGCGAACTTCCCCGATGGGCGTCAGCGCCTGCTTCTCACGGCCCATCACCTCGTCGTGGATGCCGTGTCGTGGCGCATCCTCGTCTCCGACCTCGACCTGCTCTACCGGGGAGACGCATCGGCGCCCGCCGTCGCGACGCCCTTCCGGGCCTGGGCTTACCGTCTGCGAGATCACGCGGCGGAGATCGCCGGTCGCAGCGAGGCTTGGGCGTCCGCGCCTTCGGCCGCGCGCCTTCCCGTCGACCGACCCGAAGGCGCGCGTGACCAGCATCACGCCGCGACGAGGACCCTCGTCCTCGACCCCTCCCTCATGGCTGGGCTCGATCGCCTGCGCACGGCCTACGGGATGCGGCTCGACGAAGTCCTCCTCGCCGGCCTGTCCCGCGCCGTCGCCGCCTGGTCGGGGCACTCGACGCTGGGCGTCACCCTGGAGCGCCACGGCCGGGACGGGGACGCCACGAACCTTCCCCTCGATCGGACGGTCGGCTGGTTCACCACCCTGGTTCCGATCACCCTGTCGGTATCAGGCGATGTCGGGCGCGATGCGAAGTCGACTAAGGAAGCGGTGCGAACCCTCCCCGGGGACAGCTCCGGCTACTCGGTCCTGCGCTACCTCGGCCCGGAATCATTGCGTGCGAAACTCTCGGCCCAGCCCTGGCCGGAGGTGACGTTCAATCACCTCGGCACCGTCGCCGAGATCGATGCCGGTGCCCTGTTCTCCATCGATGCCGGATCGATGCGGCTGTCGGCGGATCCCGCCGCACCTCTCGGCGCCGAGCTGATCGTCGACAGCTTCCTGCGGGACGGCGCGGTCACCCTGCGCCTCGGCTACAGCGCCGCCCGTTTCGACGGGGCCACTATCGACCGCCTCGCCGAAAGGCTCGGTGCCGCGTTCTCCGCCCTCGCCGAGCACGGCCTCGACCCCATGGCCGGCGGTGCGACACCGTCCGATTTCCCCCTGGCCGCCCTGACGCAGGACCGGATCGACGGCCTCGATCTGCGGGACGTGACGGACATCTATCCGTTGACACCGACGCAGGGCGGAATCCTGTTCCACGCGCTGGCCGCGCCGGAAGCGGGTCTCTACGTGAACCAACTCGGCGTCACGATCCGCAACCTCGACCCCGACCGGTTCGCGGCGGCCTGGCGTGCGGGCGTCGCACGCCATCCGATCCTGCGTACGAGCTTCCTCTGGACCGGCGACCTCGCCGCTCCGCTCCAGCTCGTGCATGCCTCCGCCGAGCTGCCGATTACTCGGCTCGACCTGAGCGACCGCGCCGACGCCGATCTCGACGCGCTGGCGCGGGCCGAGCGCGCCCGCGGCTTCGACCTCGCGCAGGCACCGCTCATGCGCCTCCTTTTGGTCGATCTCGGCCAAGACCGGCACCGGCTGATCTGGACCTGCCACCATCTTCTCCTCGATGGATGGAGCAATGCGCGCCTGATCTCCGAGGTGCTGCGCCACTATGCCGGAGAGGTGGTCGAGGCACCGACCCGCCTGTTCCGCGAGCACCTGACCCGGCTGTCGCAAGGCGACCGCGGCGCCGACGAGGCATTCTGGCGCGAGGCCCTGGCCGGGCTGGACGAGCCGAGCCTCCTCGCCCCGGCTCTGTCCGGCGAGACGGGGGCGAGCGGGCACATCGCCATCGACACCGCCCTCGGCGAGGCGCGGACCGACCGCCTCCAGGCTTTCGCCCGGCGCGAGACGGTGACGTTGAACACGGTGTTCGAGGCGGCCTGGGCGCTCACCTTGAGCCGCTTCACCGGGCGCTCCACCGTGGCCTTCGGCACCACAGGATCGGGCCGCCCGCCGGATGACGGCGGAATGCACGGGGTGCTCGGCCTGTTCATCAACACGGTGCCGCGTTGCGTCGGCCTGCCCGGACATCTGAACGTGGGGGACTGGCTGCGTCGGCTGCAAGGCGAGGCGGCGGCCCTGCGCGAGCACGATCTCGCTTCGCTGGCCGACATCCAGGCCTGGGTCGGGCGCGGCGGGCAGCCGCTGTTCGACAGCCTCCTCGTCGTCGAGAACTACCCCCTCGACGCCGTGGTCCGCGACCGCAGCCTCGGCGGCCTGGAATTCGGCCCGGTCGCGACCCTCGAAGCGACCGACGTTCCCCTCACCCTGTCGCTTCTCCTCGACGGCGCGCCGCGCCTGAACTGGAGCATCGACCAGGCCCGCATCTCCTCCGCCGAGGTCCGGCGCCTGAACGCGCAGGTGCTTCACATCCTCGATGCCCTGATGGATGCGGCCGACACGCCCCTCGATGCCCTCACCCTCGTCCCGCCCGACGAAATCGAGGCGGCACGGCATCGGGCCGCCGTCCTCCGGCCATCGCCGGCCGAGCCCGCGATCCATCTCCGAATCGCTTGGCAGGCGGGTCGGCGACCGCAGGCCGTGGCCGTCACTTGCGAGGGTGAGCAGGCGACCTATGCCGACCTCGAGACCAGAGCGGCCCGTCTCGCGCGGCGTCTCGTCCGCGAAGGGGTGCGGCCGGGCGATCTCGTCGGTCTCTGCGCCGAGCGCTCGATATCGCTCGTCGTCGGCATCCTGGCGATCCTGAAGAGCGGAGCCGGCTATGTTCCCCTCGACCCGGCCTATCCGGCCGACCGCCTCGCCTTCATGCTCGCCGATTGCGGGGCCCGGCACGTGCTCGCCACGGCCGGCCTCGTCGACAGCCTGCCGGAGGGCGGCCCCAGCCCGATCCTGATGGACGGTCCTGCGGCGTCCGAGGACCGAGGCACGCCGCTGCCTCCGGCACCCCATCCGGATCAGCCGGCCTACGTGATCTATACGTCCGGCTCCACCGGCCGGCCGAAGGGCGTCGTGGTCACCCATGCCAACGCGGCGCGACTGCTGACCACCACGCAGGAGGATTTCGCCTTCGCCGAGGACGACGTCTGGACGCTGTTCCATTCCTACGGGTTCGATTTCTCGGTCTGGGAGACTTTTGGCGCGCTCTGTCATGGCGGGCGGCTCGTGGTGGTGCCGCGCGAGGTGGCGCGGGCGGCGGACGCGTTCCTCGACCTTCTCGTCCGCGAGGGCGTGACGGTGCTGAACCAGACCCCGTCCGCTTTCCGGCCGCTGATGCAGGCCGCCCTCGCGCGGCCCCGGGGACTGGCGCTACGCCACGTCGTCTTCGGTGGGGAGGCGCTCGACGTATCCGCCCTGCGGCCGTGGTTCGAGCGGTTCGGCGATGCCTCGCCCCGTCTGGTGAACATGTACGGCATCACCGAGACCACGGTTCACGTGACCTATCGACCGCTCGTAGCCGACGACGCGAATCGGGCCGACAGCCCCATCGGCGAGGCCCTGCCGGATCTCACCCTGCATCTCCTCGACGCCGCCCTCGACCCCGTGCCCGATGGGGTCGCAGGCGAGTTGCATGTGGGCGGCGCCGGTCTGGCGCAGGGCTATCTCGGGCGGGCCGCGCTGACGGCCGAGCGCTTCGTGCCGGACCCGTTCGGGCCACCGGGGGCGCGCCTCTATCGCAGCGGCGATCTCGCCGTGCGGCGGCCGGACGGCACGCTGGCCTATCTCGGACGGGCCGACGGGCAGGTGAAGCTGCGCGGGTTCCGGATCGAGACGGGGGAGATCGCAGCGGCCCTGCGGGCGGAACCCGGCGTCATCGATGCCGCCGTCATCCTGCGCGACGCCGCCGGGGACAGGCACCTCGTCGCCTATGTGGTCGGCGAGGGGATCGACGCGGATGCCCTCCGTAGCGGGATCGTTCGCCGGCTACCCGCACATATGGTGCCGGCTCATATCCTGGTCGTCGCGTCTCTGCCGCTGACCCCGAACGGCAAGCTCGATCTGCGCGCCCTTCCGGCGCCGCTCGCGACCTCGCGAGGCTCGGACACGCCCGAAGGGGCCATGGAGATCGCCCTGGCGGAGATCTGGCGCGAGATCCTGGACGTCGAGAATGTGGGCCGGGACGACGACTTCTTCGCCCTCGGCGGCCATTCCCTCACCGCCGCGCAACTCGCCATGCGGGTGAAGCAGCGCCTCGGTCTCACCGTGCCGATCCGTGCCCTGTTCGAGGCCCCGACCCTGCGCGGCTACGCCCTGGCCGCGACGTCGAGCGAGGGAGCCGGGGACGGACGGGACGAGGCCGCCGACCTGTCCGACATGGACGCTCTCCTCGCCGATCTGGAGGCCTAAATGTCTGGCCAAGCCGCCGATCTCAGCCGCCGCTTCGCCCGGCTTGCCCCCGACAAGCGCAGGGTCTTCCTCGACGCCCTGGCCGCACGCGGCATCGACTTCTCGCGCCTGCCGATCGTGGCGGGGGACGAGGATGCCGGCGGCGAGAGGGTCGCTCCCCTGTCCTACGCGCAGGAGCGGCTGTGGCTGATCGGGCGGATGGGGGGGGACGCGGCCCTGCTCCATATCGCCGGGGGGCTCGATCTTTCCGGGCCGCTCGACCGGGATGCGCTGGCGCGGGCGCTCGACGCTCTAGTGGCGCGGCACCCGGCGCTGAGGACGGGGTTCCGGGCCGGGGAGACCGACGAGGTCGAGGCGGTCACCGCTTCATTCGTCGCGGCGAGCCTGCGGGAGGTCTCGCTGGAGGCCGAGGACCGGGCCTTAGCCGAGGAACGCCTCGCGTCCCTGTCGCGGGAGGAGGCACGACGGCCCTTCGATCTGGCGGCACCGCCCCTGTTCAGGGCCGTGCTGGTGCGGATGGAGGCCGAGCGCCACGTCCTCCTCCTCACGATGCACCATCTCGTCTCCGACGGCCGCTCGGTGGAGATCCTGCTCGCCGACCTGATGCGCCTCTATGTGGCGGGGGAGAGCTCGGGCCTGCCGCCGCTGCCGATCGCCTATGCCGATTACGCGCGTTGGCAGCGCGACTGGCTGGAGGCGGGCGAACTCGAGCGCCAGCTCGGCTGGTGGCGGGACCGCCTCGGGGCGACGGAGTCCGTGATCCCCCTGCCGGCCGACCGCCCGCGCCCGGCGGTCCAGAGCTTTCGCGGGGCGGCGGTGGATTTCGCGGTCGATGCCGATATCGCCGCCCGCCTCGAATCCCTGGCACGGCAGGCCGGCGCTACGACGGCGATGGTCCTGCTGGCCATCCTGTCCCTGGTGCTCCGGCGCTATACCGGCGAAGCGGACCTGCGCATCGGCGTGCCGGTGGCCAACCGAAACCGGCCGGAGACGGAGGCGCTGGTCGGCCTGTTCGTCAACACCCTGGCGATCCGGCTCGTCGTCGATCCGGCGGCCGGCGTCCTCGACCACGTGCGGGCCGTGCGCGACGCCATGGTGGATGCGCAAGGACACCAGGACCTGCCCTTCGAGCGTCTGGTGGAGGCGCTCCAGACCCGCCGGACCGTGAGCCATACTCCCGTCGTCCAGGTCATGCACAGCCACCGGGTCGAGGGGCCGTCCCGGTTCAATGTGGGCGATCTCGTCGTGTCGCCCTTCGGGCGGGGAACCGGCAACGTCCAGTTCGATGTCGTTCTGGAAACGGTGGCCGAGGCCGGCGGGGCCTTGCGCGGGGCGTTCGGCTATGCCCGCGACCTGTTCCAGCGGGACACCATGGAGCGGATGCGCGACGGCTTCCTCACCCTGCTGCGCGGCGCGGTGGAGGAGACCGGCCGCCGCGTCGATACCCTGCCGCTGGTCCCGGCCTCCTCTCTCGCTTCGCTGTCCTCGCCCTACGCGGATGGGATGCCGCTGTCGGATTCGCTGGTGCCGGCGCTGATCGGCGCGGCGGCCCAGGCCGATCCCGAGGCGCCGGCGGTGATCTGCGGTCCGCGCACCACCACGTTCGGCGAGCTCGACCGGGCCGCCAACCGCCTCGCCCACCGGTTGATCCGGGAGGGAATCGGCCCCGAGGCCGTGGTCGCCGTGGCCCTGCCGCGTGGGCCGGACCAGATCGCCGCCTTCCTGGCCATCCTGCGGGCCGGGGGCGCCTTCCTGCCCCTCGATCCGACCCAGCCGAGGGCGCGTCTGGCCGCCCTCCTGCGCGATGCCGGCGCCCGCCTGCTGCTGGTGCAGGGCAGCGCCCTCGACGGGCTGGCGCAAGAGTCCGGAATGGGAGAGGCCGGTAGCCTGGACCCCTCCGCCCTCGATCTCGCCTCCGAGCCCGAGACCGCGCCGTCCCGCACGGCCCATCCGGAGCAGCTCGCCTACGTGATCTACACCTCCGGCTCCACAGGGACCCCCAAGGGCGTCGCCGTGGCGCACGGGCCCCTGGCCCGGCACGTGCGGGCCACGGGGGCGGTCTACGGCACGAACCGGCAGACCCGCGAACTCCACGTCCTGTCGATGAGCTTCGACGGGGCGCAGGAGCGCTGGATGGTGCCACTGGCCTTCGGCGGCTGCGTCGTGCTCAAGCCCGACGGGCTGTGGACCCCGCGCGAGGCGCTCGATGCCATGGAGCGTCACGGCGTCACCCATGCGGGCTTCCCTACCGCCTACATGCACCAGCTCGCGCTCGAGGCCGCCAGCGGCCCTCGCCCGAGCCGGCGCTCCTACGCGTTCGGCGGCGAGGCCCTGTCGCGGGAGAGCTTCGCCCTGATCGGCCGGGCGCTCGACCCGACGCTGCTGATCAACGGCTACGGACCCACCGAGACGGTGATCTCGCCCCTCGTGTGGCGGGCGCGGGCCGGGGATGCGGTGGAGGGGGCCTACGCCCCGATCGGCCGGGCGGTGGGAGACCGGCGGGCCTACATTCTTGACGCGGCGTTGCAGCCGGTGCCGGTGGGGGTGACCGGGGAGCTGCATCTGGGCGGTGACGGTCTGGCGCGGGGCTATCTCGGCCGGGCCGGGCAGACGGCGGACCGGTTCATCCCCGATCCGTTCCCGGACCTGTCGGGTCGGGAAGGGGGCCGGCTCTACCGCACCGGGGATCTGGCGCGCTGGCGGGCGGACGGGACGGTGGAGTATCTCGGGCGGGCCGACGCGCAGGTGAAGCTGCGCGGGTTCCGGATCGAGCTCGGCGAGGTCGAGGCGGCGCTGCTGGCGCAGGAGATTGTGGCGGGCGCGGCGGCGGCGTTGCGACAGGGTCCGGCGGGTCCGCTGCTGGTGGCCTACGTTGTCAATGCGGCCGGGGCGGATTTCGACCCCGCGGCACTCCGGGCGGAGCTCGCCCGACGCTTGCCGGACTACATGGTGCCGAGCCGGATCGTGGCGCTGGATCGGTTACCGCTGACGCCCAACGCCAAGCTCGACCGCGCGGCCCTGCCGGAGCCCGCGCCCCTGGTCGAGGCGACGGGCGGCCCCTCGCGCCCGCTCACCGCCACCGAGACCGTGGTGGCCGAGATCTGGGCCAAGGCGCTCGGCCTCCCCGCCATCCCACCCGACCAGAACTTCTTCGAGGCCGGCGCGAACTCGCTCACCGCCCTGCGCGTGCTCACCGCCCTCGGCGCGGCCTTCCCGGAGCGCAGGCCGACCATCGCCGACATCTTCAACAACCAGAGCGTCGAGACCCTGGCTGCGGCGCTCACCGCCGACGTCGTCGGCACCGCGCAGGTGGTGCGCCTGCGGGCGACGGGCGACCGCCCGGTGCTCTATTGCTTCCCCGGCCTGATGGTGAACACCCGCGAATACGCGCCCCTGGTCCGCCGCCTCGGGCCGGACCAGCCGGTCACCGGCTTCGTCTGCTACTCGCTGACCGATGCGCGCAAGAGCGTGGTCTCTGTGGAGGACATCGCCGCGCGCTATGCGGAGATCATCGAGAAGGAGAGCGCCGGACGCCCCTGCACCATGCTCGGCTGGTCCTGGGGCGGCGTCCTCGCCTACGAGGCGGCGCGGATGCTGGGCTCGCGCATCGACCTCGGCTTCGTCGGCATGCTCGACGTCTGCGACATCGATGTGAGTTTCGCCGTCGGCGCCCTGCCGGTGCTGACGCCGGAGCATCGTCGTCGCCTCCAGGAAAATGTCGCGTCCTGGCTGGAGCGCTCGCCGATGCGGGCCGACTGGGAGGACCTGTTCCGGCGCATGGACCCGGAACTCCACGAGCAGTTCCTCGCCTATGTGGCGGCCGCCCCCGATCCGCTGCCCCTTGATGGCCCAGGCGTCGGCAGCAAGGAATACGAACTCTGGACCTTCGTCGACAACACGCTGCTCTATCGCCGCTACCGGGCGGACAGGTTCGATTGTCCGATTCGGGTCTGGCTCGCCGGCAAGTCGGTGGAGCGCGGCCTGAACCACGTGGATTGGGGCCGCTACTCCAACCGGGTGGAACAGGTGACCGTGATCCCCGACGTCACCCACCGGGAGATCGTGGATTCCACGATGTTCCACGACAGTTTCGCGGCCTCGCTGTGAGGGGCGAGACCGCTATCGCGTCATCCTGCGGACGCGTCGCCATCCGAGAACACCATCAGCGTCGGGCTCGCCGCCACGGTGAAGCCGAGGCCGGCATAGAGCCGTTCCACATGGCCGCCGGCCACGCATTGGAGCATCACCGTCTCCGCGCCGGCCTGTCGGGCGCTCGCCATCGCCGCCCGCGTGACCAGGGCGCCGAGGCCGTGCCCGCGCCGCGTCGCGAGGCTGCCGACATTGTAGAGCCCGGCAAGCCAGCCTGCCCGGTAGACCGAGGCGCAGGCCACCGGAACCCCATCCGCGCTCACGGTGAGGTGGCGCGTCTCGACCCCCTCGACGGGCCGGGCATCGCGCAGCACCGGCAGGAAGACCGCCTCGGCGATCGCGTTCACGCCCACATCGTCGTAGAGGCCGCCGCAGACCGACAGGTAGCCCTCGCCGGGAGCCGCCGCCGCCTCCGTCGCGAGGGTCAGCCCCTCCGGCATGACCGGCGCCTGCACGTCCCGGCAATCGCCCAGCATCCAGCGGGTCGGGAAGGCGGCCTGCAAGTCCGGATGGGCGCTGAGCGCGTCCCCGTCCCCGTCCCCGTCTCTGTTCTGGTTGACGAGGAGGGCCGCGAGCCGGCCGCGCCGCGCGGAGGTCGCGCGGACCCAGGCCAGGTCGGTGGTCTCGACGCCGACGTTGAAACCCGGCTCCGGAATCGCGTTCGACCAGAGATAGCGCCCGCCATCAGGCGCGGTTTCGATGTCCGAGACGTAGCAGCCCGCCTGCATCAGGCAATGGGCATTGAGCATCTTGCGAAAATCGACATCGTTCATGCATTCTCCCGTTTCGGCTCGATGGCGGCAAGACTTGGCCCGTCCTGTTTCTGGCCAGAGTCAGGTTCCGGGCGAGTACCGATATGGGAGATCGCCCAGTTTTGTCGATGTTTCGTCGATCAATATTTTGTCTTTGACAATGTAGCGATAAAAGGTGGGGTCGAATGTCTCTTTAGACGGAGCGTGTTCGCGCCTGTGCTGACGGCGGGTAAAATTCTTAGCCTGCCTGTTGCGGGCGTCGCGATCACGGAGGCGGGATCGCAAAATCGAATCGGTTCTTTGCCGGGTTGCAAAGACACGGCGACAAAAGCGCGGAAAGCATTCTTGATGATGGTCGTTTTTCTATCAACTATAAATAATCGATCCGGTGCGCTTCGATGAAATCAGTCGCCTTGTTTTGCGTTGTGTGTCCGTCCGTCCTCGTTTACAGCCACCAGCCGATCCGCGGCCAGACTTCGCGCCGTCCCGCCATCGTGGAGAACACCCCGTGACAGCCATGGCTTCCGAAGCCCAGGTGCGCCTCGCCGATGCCGGGCGATACATCGCGGACCTGTGCGAGCATTTCCTCGAACACGACATCCCCGTGCTCCACGAGCCGGGACGCGGGCGGGTCGAGTTCGATGTCGGCACCGGCACTCTCGTGGCCGCCGAGGGCCTGCTCGCCCTGAAGGCGGAGGCGACCGACGAGACCTCCCTCGCCGTCGTCAAGTTCATGCTCGCCTCGCATCTCCAGGAGCTTCCCGGCGCCACGGACGCCTCCATCGTCTGGACCGGCGACGGCTGCGCCGACGAGACCATTCCGAGCCTGCGCGAGGTGACGGTTCGGCGCGTGGTCGATCTCACGCCGCATATGCGCCGGATCACCTTCGTCGGCACGGATCTGGCGCGCTACGACGCGTTCGACATGCATGTGCACGTCATCATCCCGCCCGAGGGCCACGCGCCGCAATGGCCCGTGCCGGGAATCGACGGCATCCCGGTCTGGCCGCAGGGGGAGGGCGCGCCCTCCATGCGGACCTACACGATCCGCCGTATCGATGTGGCTGCGGGCGAGATCGACATCGACTTCGTCATGCACCACGACGCCGGACCCGGCGCCTCCTTCGCCAAGCGCGCCAAGGCCGGGGACGTGGTCGGCCTGCTCGGCCCCGGCGGCCGCAGCGCCGGCGCGGCGGAGTGGTATTGTCTCGCCGCCGACGAGACCGGCCTGCCGGCCATCGGCCGCATCCTCGGGCGGCTGCCCCGCCATGTCGGCGGGGTCGCGGTGATCGAGGTCGATGGGCCGGCCGACGAACAGGCGCTCGACCGGCCGGAGGGGGTGGAGCTGCGCTGGCTCCACCGCAACGGCGCAGCGCCCGGCACGACCACGCTCCTGGCGGATGCGGTCCGGGCGATCCCGTTCCCGGAGGATCGCACGGTCTTCGCCTGGGCCGGCTCGGAATTCGACGCGTTCAAGGCCCTGCGGGCGCATTGGCGCAAGACCTGTGGCCTCACCCGTGACCAGCATCTCGCCGTGGCCTATTGGCGGCGCGGCGCCGACGAAGACGCCAAGGACGAGGACTGAAGCGTGATGTCAAAGAGCGTCATCCGAGGCGGCATGGCACCATGATGCTCGACCTGTCTCCCCTGCGGGCGAGCCGCGGGTTCCAGCTGCTCTATGCGGCGCGGGCCGCCTCGTTCCTCGCCTTCGGGGTGCTCGGCGTCGCCGTGAGCCTGCAGATGTACGCCCTCACCGCCTCGTCGCTGCAGGTGGCGTTCCTCAACGCCGCCGTCGCGGGATCGATGGCGCTGGCGCTCATCGTCGGCGGCTGGCTCGCCGACAGCTACGACCGCCGCGCGGTCATGGTCTGGTCGCGCACGGCCCATCTCCTCACCATCCTGATCCTCATGGCCAACGCCGCCCTCGCGGCCCCGATGGTCTGGCCGATCTACGCCGCGGCCGTGGTCGGCGGCTCGACCTTCGGCTTCGGCATGCCGGCGATCATGGCCGCCACCCCGGCGCTGGTCGGGCGCGAGCACCTGTCGGGGGCCGCCGCACTCACGGCCGTCGCGGCGCAGGCGGGCGCCATCGCCGGGCCGTTCCTGGCCGGGGCGATCACCGCCGGCGCGGGGCTCGTCGCGTGCTACGGAGTCGTCGCGCTCATCTCCGGCATCACGCCGATCGTGCTCGGGTTCCTGCCCCCCTTGCCGCCGCTCGCCGGCCCCTCCGCCGGAGCGCCCCTTCCCGTGCTCGCCGCCGATGAGGCCGGCTTCATGGGGGGGCTGCGCTATATCGCCCGCTCGCCCCTGGTGCTGAGCCTGCTCCTCGTCGATCTCGTCGCCCTGGTCTTCGCCGTGCCCTACGTGCTGCTGCCCGAACTCGCGACGCACGGGCTCGGCGGAGGGCCCGACAGCATCGGCCTGCTCTATGCCGCCCCTTCGGTCGGCGCGCTCTTCGGCGCCCTGGCCTCGGGCCGGGCCGGCGCGAGCCCGTTCGCCGGGCGCTGGCTCGTGGCCTGCGTGGCGATCTGGGCCTGTGCCTGCATCGCGCTGGGCTTCAGCGAGGGCATGGCTCCCGCCCTGTTCTGCCTTGCCACCCTCGGCGCGGCCGCGAGCCTCGCCGGCATCCTGCGCGCGGCCCTGATCCAGCGCGCGACGCCGGACGCGATGCTCGGCCGGGTGTCGAGCCTGTGGGTGCTGGAGGAGACGATCGGCCCGGCGCTCGGCGGCATGCAGGCGGGCACCACGGCCCATCTCGCCTCGGCGCGGATCGCCATGGCGGCGGGGGGCGGCCTGTGCCTCGCCGCCACCGCCGCCATCGCGGCGCTGACGCCCGCCCTGCGGGATGCGAGCCTCGCTCCTGAGGCCAAGGGCAAGGTCGAGGATCTCGCCCTGGCTGCCGTCGATGTCCGCTAGACGGGCCGTTGTCGGTCTGGCGGCCTGCCTCCTCGTGCTGGCCTGTCTGCCCGCGCGCGCGGAGAAAAAGATGCCCGCCCAGCCGCGCGTCGCGGCCCTCGACTGGAGCGCCGTGGAACTGCTCCTCGGCCTCGGCATCGTGCCGGTCGCGGTGACGCAGCCCGAGAACTACAACCGGACCGTGGTGGCGCCGGCGCTCCCCGACGGCGTGGTCGATCTCGGCCTCGTGGTGGAGCCCAACCTCGAAGTGCTGGCGAGCCTGAAGCCGGACCTCATCCTCGCCAACCCGATCCAGGTGGCGACGCAGGGGGGCTTTCTGTCGCGCATCGCCCCGACGGAGGCGGTCTCCATCGCCAATGCCGGGGGCGATCCCTACGAGCGGGCGAAGGCGGAGACGATGCGCATCGCCCTGCGTCTCGGCCGCGTCGATGAGGCTAAGGCCCTGGAGGCACGGACCGAGGCGATCCTCACCGAGGCGGCGGCGAGCGCCTGCCCGGCCGAGAGGCACCCCACCTACCTCGTCTGGATCGTCGACCACCGCAACATCGTGGTCTACGGCCGCACCAGCCTGTTCCAGACCGTGCTCGACCGCCTCCGGATCGCGAATGCCTGGACCGGCGCCAGCAACGCCTCCGGCTTCACGGCGGTGGGGATCGAGCAGCTCGCCATCGGCCCGGCCGATGCCCGCATCGTCCATATCGGGCCGATTCAATCCGACGCGGCCAGGGCGCTGGCCGGCAGCCGGCTCTGGCAGACGTTGCCGCCGGTGCGCGAGCATCATGTCGACGTGGTGGCCCCGGTCTGGTTCTATGGCGGCCTGCCGGCCATCGCGCGTTTCGCCGAACTGATGACCGGTCTCGCCAAGCGGGATTGCCCCCGTGGCTGAGGTGGATCTGGCCGAGCCCCGCCTCGATGCCCTCGCGCCGCCCCGGTCGCGGATCGGCGGGACGATGCTCCTCATCGGCGCGGTGGCACTCGTGGCCGGGCTCCTCACCCTGCGCACGCTCACCGCCGACATGGCCCTCGGCCCGGCGCTGAAGGCCCTGTGGAGTCCCGACTGGACCGACATCGCCCAGGTGATCCTGCACGAGAGCGTGCTGCCGCGGATCGTCACCGCCTGGCTCGCCGGCGGCGCCCTCGCTCTGTCGGGGGTGGTGCTGCAGCAGGTGCTGCGCAATCCCCTCGCCTCGCCCTCGACGCTGGGCATCTCGGCCGGGGCGCAGCTCGCTCTGGCCCTGGCCTCCCTGTTCGCGCCCGGCCTCTTCTCGCAAGGGCGGGAGGCGGTGGCGCTCTCGGGCTCCGCCCTGGCGGTGCTCGCGGTCTTCGCCCTCGGCCGCGCCAAGGGCTTCGCCCCCCTCGCGCTGCTGCTGGCCGGCCTCGTGATCGAGCTCTATTGCGGGGCGATCCAGACCCTCCTCGTGATCCTGCATCAGGAGCGGCTGTTCGGCCTGTTCGTCTGGGGCGCGGGCTCCCTCGCCATGAACGACTGGAGCGCCCCGGCCTATCTCGCGCCCCGCCTCGCGGTGGCCGCCATGCTGGTCGCGCTGATGGTGCGGCCCCTCGCGGTGCTGGATCTCGACGAGGCGAACGCCAGGAGCCTCGGGCTCTCCCTCGGCCGGGTCCGGTTCCTCGCCGTGGCCGTGGCGGTGGCGCTGGGCGGCTTCGTGGTGGCGGGGGTGGGCGTCATCGGCTTCGTGGGTTTCGCCGCGCCGATCCTCGTTCGGCTCACCGGCACGCGCACCTTGCGCGACCGCCTCGTCGCCGCGCCCCTGCTCGGGGCGGCCCTGATCTGGCTCACCGATTCCGTGGTCCTGGCGCTCGCCCCCGTCGCGCAGTTGCCGACGGGGGCGCTGGCCTCCCTCGTCGGCGTGCCGATGCTGCTCTGGCTGCTGCCGCGTCTGCGTGGCGTCGGCGCACTGCATCGCCCGGAGGGCGGCGCCTCGGCCCGGCTCGCGCGACCCTGGCGCCTGGTCCTCGTGGGAGCGGCGTCGCTGGTCCTCCTCGTCTTCGTCGCGCTGACCCTCGGCCGCGACCCCGCCGGCTGGCACTGGAGCCTCGGGGCCGGGCTCGACGCGCTGCTGCCCTGGCGCCTGCCCCGGATCGCCGCCTCGCTCGCGGCCGGCGCGATGCTGGCCATCGCCGGCACCCTGCTGCAGCGGCTCACCGGCAATCCCCTGGCGAGCCCCGAAGTGCTCGGAATCAGCTCCGGGGCCGCCCTCGGTCTCGTCGCGGTCACGATCGTCCTCGGCACGCCGGACCGGACGGCGCTGCTGGGCGCCGGCAGCCTCGGGGCGCTCGCGACCCTCCTGGCGATCCTGAGCCTCGGCCGCCGTGCAGACACCGCGCCCGAGCAGATGCTGCTGGCCGGCATCGGCCTCACCACCGGGTTCGGCGCGCTGCTCACCATCCTGATGATCAGCGGCGATCCTTCCGTGGTCATGCTGCTCGGGTGGACGGCGGGCTCCACGGCGCGGGTGGCGCCGGAGGATGCCGTGGCCGCCCTCGCCATCCTCGCCCTCGGGGCAGCATGCCTTCCCGGTCTGACCCGATGGCTCGATCTGCTACCCCTCGGCGCTCCCACCGGCCGCTCGCTCGGGCTCGACCTTCGCCGCAGCCGCCTCGCCATCCTCGTCCTGGCGGCGATCCTCACCACCGCGGCGACCCTGGTGGCGGGGCCGTTGAGCTTCGTCGGCCTCGTGGCGCCTCAGATGGCGCGGTTGACCGGCCTCACCCGCGCGGCGCCGCAACTCGCCGGTGCGGCGATCGTGGGCGCGCTCATCATGGTCGCGGCGGATTTCGTCGGGCGGATGGCGTTCTTCCCCTACCAGCTGCCCGCCGGATTGGTGGCGACCCTCGTCGGCGGGCCGTTCCTGATGTGGCTCCTGGCCCGCCGTTGATCGTCTTTCGGCAAGTTTTTTGCGACGCTTGAATTGAATTGTTCCAAAGAAGGATTGTGTTTCTTAGGCAACGCCGCCGCAACTTTTGTCATTAAATCTCAACTTTGACTTGCTGACAAAGACGCCGTGTGGATTCGTCTTGTCGAGACCCGAGCTTGTTTTTGAATCGTTCTACGCGATGCATCGGCAAGGAAATCTCGTTCTTCACCAATCAGGTCTGCGCCGTATTTCCGACGATCAAGGTCTTCCCTATGTCCGATGGCATGTTGTCCACCTCCGGCCAGTTGTCTCACAAATCCGTGAGTGGCCTGCGCTGTCTGGCCGGCGTCTCCACCGTGGCGATGCTCGCCATGGCCCCCGCCCTGTGGAGCGGAGAGGCCTTCGCCCAGGCCGCGTCGGGCGGCACGGCGGCGGTGCAGCTCGACACCTTGTCGGTGCAGGGCGCCGGTGTCGGCAGCGGCAGCACCAACGACAGCATCGTCGCGGCGAATTCCTATGTCCTGTCCCGGAGTTCCACGGGCACGAAATCCAACGCCAACCTGCGTGAGATCCCGCAATCGATCTCGGTGGTGACGCAGAAGCAGCTCGAGGATCGTGGCGCGCAGAACCTCGCCGATGCGCTCGCCTACACGGCCGGCGTCTACGCCTCGCCCCAGGGCGATGATGGGCGCTTCGACCAGCTCATCATCCGCGGCTTCGACCAGACCATCCGCGGCGTCTACCGCGACGGTCTGCGCCTGCCGCTCACGAGCTTCTCCGGCTTCCCGCAGGAGCCCTACGGGATCGAGCGCATCGACGTCCTGCGCGGTCCGACCTCGGGTCTCTACGGCCTGAACGATCCGGGCGGACTCGTGAACTTCGTCAGCAAGAAGCCCCTCGACGTGCCGTTGCGCGAGATCTACGGCTCTTACGGCACTTACAACCGCAAGCAGTTCGGCTTCGACCTGAGCGGCCCGGCCAATCCCGAAAAGACCATCCTCTACCGGATCACCGGCTTCCTGCGGAACGGCGGCACCCAGGCCGATTACGTCGATCTCGACCGGGTCTACATCGCGCCGGCCGTCACGTTCCGGCCCTCCGCCGATACCAGCCTGACGCTCCTGGGCAGTTACCAGAAGGACATCGCGGGCGATAAGTACCGCCTGATCCCGCAATACTACACCAACGGGTCGAACCCGCTGAAGGCCAACCTGCGCGACCGCTTCCTCGGCGAGCCCGATTTCAGCCGCTTCAAGGCCGAGCGAGCGATGGCGGGCTACGAGTTCTCGCATCGGTTCGATGACGCCTGGACGGTGCGGCAGAACCTGCGCTACGCCCATGCCAGCACGAACTACAACAGCGTCTACCCGACGGGGCTGGCCGATGCCTCGCCCTCGAACCTCGCCCGGTCCGCACAGACCTGGATCGAGGATTACGGAGTCTTCACTGTCGACACGCAGATCCAGCACGAGCATGTGTTCGATTGGTTCAAGAACACCGCCCTGCTCGGCATCGATTACAGCAACATCCAGAATAAAAGCGACCAGAGGGGCGGCCCGACCCAGTCGTTCTTCGATCCGAACTTCCTCTTTACCGGCATCGCCCCGCCGCTGGTCGGCCCGATCGATGTCCTCAACCCGAGCTATGGTTCTGGCGTTGCACCTCTCCAGAGAACGTTGCTGAGCCGTCTGTCGCAGGAGCAGACCGGTATCTACGCCCAGGATCAGGTGAAGTTCGGCAACGGCTTCCTGTTCAGCGCCAACGCCCGCTACGATTGGGTGAAGACGAAGACCGACGTGCAGAACCCTGCCCTGGATGCCGTGCGTGCGACGCTGAACAGTTTCGGCGTCCCCAACGCGATCCCGACCAATTTCGGGGTCACCCAGAATGCGGAGTCCTATAGCGGCCGCGTCGGACTGTCGTATCTCTTCGACAACGGCCTGACGCCCTACGTCGCCGCCGCGCGCTCGTTCAACGTGCTGCCGTTCTACATCCAGTCGAGCACTCGGAGCCAATTCGTCCCGGCCGTGCCGGATACGTATTCGATCGGCCCCGCCAAGCCCGAGATCGGCGAGACCATCGAGGGCGGCATCAAGTTCCAGCCTCCGGGATCGAACAGCACCTTCCTGCTGACCTACTTCAATACCAAGAAGACCAACGCCCTGACCTTCGACGGGACCGATCCACTGCAGCAGGCCTATTACCAGACCGGCGAGATCACGGTGAACGGCATCGAGGCCGAGGCGACCCTTGAACTCGCCGAAGGGTTCCGCCTGCTCAGTTCGCTCACCGCCCTCAACGCCCGGGTGACCAGGGACATCCCGCCGTTCCCCTTGCCCGACGCGACCGGAAACCGGCCGATCCAGGTTCCGAACATCGTGATCTCGAACTGGGCCGACTACACCGTACAGACCGGCCTGTTCCGCGGCCTCGGCTTCGGCTTCGGTGTCCGCTACATCGGCGACACCTTCGGCGATACGGCCAACACGATCCGCGTGCCGGATTACTTCCTGATGGATGCGTCGATCCGCTATTCCTTCGACAACTGGCGCTTCCAGGTGGCCGCCAACAACCTCGCCGACAAAGTTTATGTTGGCACCTGCGCCCAGCTCGGCGGATATGTCGGCTGCAATTACGGCGACGGCCGCCGCATCACGGGCTCCGTCACCTACCGCTGGTAGGCGACGCGCATCCGATGAGATCGGCCCCGGATCGCAAGATCCGGGGCTTTTCTTTTGGGCTGTTGCCGTGACGTCGTTGACGCGGTCTCCCGGCCTCGACTAGCTTGAGCATGACGGTTCCTCTTCGGGGGATCAAAAGGGAACGCGGTGAGGACCTTGTGTCCGATGCCGCGGCTGCCCCCGCAACTGTAAGCGGCGAGTCCTTCATCAACACGTCACTGGGTGATCACCTGGGAAGACGATGAGAGGGCAGCGACCCGCGAGCCAGGAGACCTGCCGTCAGTCGTGGTCACACGCGAAACGCATCGGGCGGGGTGTCCTGGTGGGGTGTCGGGGCGTTCGCATGTCGCGAATGCATCGGCTTCGTTCGCGGTGACGTGCCACTGCGCTGAGCCGCGCCTGCCGTCTGCCTGCGATGCCCGATCGTTCCCGTTCCTTCCGTTACAGAATCGCTCCTCAGGATGCCTTCGGCGAGACCGTCCGGTCCCGCACGCAGGCATTTTGCCCGGTTCGCTGTATTGTAACGTTATAACATACGATTTAGCAGAGGGGGCGCGGCATTCGGCCAGCGATCACTTCGGTTTGCCAAAACGAACATGCCCAGACAGGTCACCCACCGCGCGCCCGGGCGGACATCCCCGGCCCGCGCCACCGCTCTCCTCGCGTCGCTCCTCGGCTCGACCCTGCTCGCCGGTCAGGTCCGGGCACAGGATTCCGTCAACCAGAATGCCGTCATCCTCGACCAACTCACCGTGGAGGGGAGCGGGGTCGGCCTCACCCGCGCCAACCCGGTCGGGCTCAACCTCTCGACCCCCTCCCGCAGCGCCAGTCGGCTCGGCCTGACGCCGCTGGAGACGCCCGCCAGCATCGATGTCATCAGCGGCGAGACCGCCCGTATCCGGGGCCAGAACACGGTGGTCGAGGCGGTGACGCAGAACGCCACCGGCATCACCACCATCGCCTCACCCGGCAATGGCAACGGCGCCTTCTCCAGCCGGGGCTTCGCCGGGCCGAACTCGATCCAGCAACTCTATGACGGCACGCGGCTGTTCGTGGGAGCCGGTACCGTGACCTTCCCATTCGATACCTGGAACGTGGAGCGGATCGAGGTGCTGCGCGGCCCGGCCTCCGTGCTCTACGGCGACGGCGCCATTGGCGGCGTGGTCAACGTGGTCTCGAAGAAGCCGAGCTTCACGCCGATCCATGCCGCCCGCGCCGCAACCGGGTCGGATGGGCTCGCGCGCCTCGCCGTCGATCTCGGCGGTCCCATCGGCGATGCGGTCGCCTACCGCCTCAATGTCAGCGGCAACCGCGACGGCGGCTGGACCAGCCCGAACGGGGATTTCCGCAACCTCGCGGTCTCGGGCGCGCTGCTGTTCCAGCTGAACCCCGATCTCGCCGTCACCCTCAGCCACGATCTCGGCTACCAGGAGCCCGCCCGCTACTGGGGCACGCCGCTGGTCGATGGCCGGATCGTCCAGTCCCTGCGCAACAACAACTACAATGTCGACGGCGCGAAGATCGTCTGGTCCGACAACTGGACCCAGCTCAAGACCGAGTGGACGCCGAGCGCCGACATCACCATCCGCAACACCGCCTACCGCCTGCAGAGCCGCCGCCACTGGCTCGATGTCGAGCAATACAGCTTCAATCGCGGCACGGGCCTCATCGACCGGTCCAGCTATACCGAAATCTACCACCAACAGGAGCAGGTCGGGAACCGCTTCGACGCGGCCTTCAAGGGCAACGTGTTCGGCTTCCGCAACGAGTTCGCCATCGGATTCGACGTGAACCACGTGGATTTCCGCCACACCAACAATTTCTCCAGCGCGGGCGGCGTCCTCGTCACCAGCGTCGACCCGTTCAATTACGATCCGGGCTTGTTCCCGGCCAATGGCCGCGCCAGCCCGGCCTATGCCACCAGCACCAACCAGGCCTCGGTCTTCGCCGAGAACCGGCTGATCCTCAGCGACCAACTCTCCTTCCTCACCGGCGTGCGTTTCGACGCGCCGACCCTGCACCGGCGCAACCTGCAGACCGGCGACACCTTCGCGCGCTCGTTCGAGGCCCTGAGTTACCGGTTCGGCCTCGTCTACAACCCGACGCCGGATTCGGCCCTCTACGTGCAATACGCCACCGCTACCGATCCGGTGGGGAGCCTCATCAGCCTGTCGCAATCGAACGCCAATTTCGACCTCTCCACCGGCGAGCAGATCGAGGTCGGTGCCAAGGGCCTCGCGCTGAACGGCGCCCTCGAATGGACGCTCGCCGGCTATCGCATCGTCAAGGACAAGCTGATCTCGGCGGTGCCGGGCCAGCCCAATGTCTCGACCCAGGTCGGCCGGCAATCCTCGCACGGGGTGGAGGGGGCGCTCGCCCTGCGCCTGCCCGATGGCTGGCGCATCGACGCCAACCTCGCTCTGCTCCACGCGCAATACGACGAGTTCCGGGAGGGGGCGGTGTCCTATGCGGGTAACCAGCCCATCGACGTGCCCGAGCGCGTCGCCAATGTCTGGCTCAATTGGGCCTTCGCCCGTGACTGGGAGGCCAGGATCGGGCTCCAGAATGTCGGCCGGGTCTTCAGCGACTTCTCCAACACCGCGCCGCGGCCCGACTACACCCTCGCCCATCTCGGCCTCGACCATCAGGTCACCCCGGCCTCGCGCCTGAGCCTTCGCGTCTACAACCTGTTCGACACGACCTACGCCATCAGCGGCAACGCCGTGGACGGGATCGGCACCAACTGGATCCTCGGGCGACCACGCTCGTTCGAGGTCGCCTACAGCGTCGCGTGGTGAGCCTGCTGAAACGAGGAAAGCGGTGGCTGGTCCTCGGCCACCGCTGGCTCGGCATCGCCACCGGGCTGCTCTTCGCCCTCTGGATCGGCTCCGGGCTGGTGATGCTCTATGTGCCGTTCCCGAGCCTCACGGAGACGGAGCGTCTCGCGCATCTTCGCCCGATGGCGTGGGAGGCCGTCGCGGTCTCGCCGGACGAGGCCCTGGCCGCCGCCGGGCTGCAGGGCATGCCCCGCAGCCTCGATCTGGAGATGCGCGGGGACGAGCCTTTCTACCGGATGTCGGCCAGCGACGGCCGCCGCATCACCCTCTCGGCGCGAACCGGCGCACCGGCCGGGCCGGTCGATGGCGAGGCGGCCCGGCGCCTCACCGGGGCCGGTCCCGGCGCGTCCGTGGAGGAGGTCGAGCGCGACCAATGGACGGTGACGGCGCGCTACGATCCCCTGCGACCCTTCCACAAGGTCGCCTTGAACGACGCGGCCGGCACGGAGCTCTACGTCTCGGAAAGGACGGGCGAGATCGTGCTCGACACGACGCGGTTCGAGCGCGGCTGGAACTGGGTCGGCGCCGTCACCCACTGGGTCTATCTCACGCCGCTGCGCGCCCGCGCCGACCTCTGGCGCGATGTAGTGCTGTGGCTCTCCGGCATCGCCGCGTTCACGGCGCTCAGCGGCCTCGTCCTCGGGATCTGGCGCCTGCGCCTGAGGCGGCGCTACGCGCGAGGACGCGTCACGCCCTATCGCGGGATGGCGCGCTGGCACCACCTCGCCGGGCTCATCGGCGGGATCGGGCTCACCACCTTCATCCTCAGCGGCTGGCTCTCCATGAACCCGAACCGCTGGTTCACCTCCCTCGCGCCGCCCGCCGACCTGCGCGAGGCTTATGCCGGGGCGGACAGCCCCGTCGGCCTCACGATCGAAAGCCTCCGCGAGATCGGCGCGCGTGCTCCTCTCGGCCTGCATCTCGCGCGGATCGGCGGGCATTGGGTCGCGACGGGGCTCGACCGCACCGGCGGCCGGGTGATCGGAGACGCACCCTCGACCGCCCGGATCGCGGCGGCGGCCGGTCTCGCCATGGCGGGTGCGAGGCTGGAAGGCGTCGAGCGCCTCGACACCCACGATCTCTACTGGTCGCCGCTCACGAGCGGGACGCTCCCCATCCTGCGCCTGCGCTTCGCCGACCCGGCCGCCACCTGGCTTCACGTCGATCCGCAGAGCGGCGAGATCTTGAACCGGCTCGACCGTTCGGGCCGTGTCAACCGCTGGCTGTTCACGGCGCTCCACCGCCTCGACCTGCCGGTCCTCGTCGGCCACCCGCCGGCGAGAGATGCGGTGCAATGGCTGCTGAACCTGCTCGCCGGAGCCCTCGTGACGACGGGGCTCGTCATCGGATGGCGGCGGCTCGGCCCGAAGGCCGGCGCGCATTCCCCTCTCCCCGCACGCGGGGAGAGGGCCGCGTCTCCCCCTCGTTGGGGAGCGCGGCAAGGCGGCAGCCGAGGGTGAGGGGGCGCGTCCGAAGGAGACACTTCCGAAAACACCCCCTCACCCTCGCCCTGGCGGGCTCACGTCGCCTCCCGACGAGGGGAGGACGACGTCCTCTCCCCGCCCGGCGGGGAGAGGGGAAGGGCGTGTGCCTTACTGCTGCTGGGCCTGCTGCGATTGGCGCATGAAGGTGTCGGGCGTGCCGGTGCCGTCCGAGACGAAGCGGATGTCGCGCGGTTCGCGGCGGGGTGTGTCGACGGAGAGGAACACCATCGGCTCCTCCAGGATCTCCGGCACCGAATGCACCACGCCGCGCTGGAACACCACCAGCTTGCCCGGCCCGACCTCGACGGCGGGCTCGTCGGCGAACTTCATCATGCAGCGGCCCGAGAGCACGTAGAGATACTCGTCGCAGGAGGCGTGGCTGTGCGGCGGGGTCGGCGAATAGACCCGGAACACCCGCGCGCTCGCCGCCGGCTGATCGACGAACCGATGGTCGGCCACCATGGTGGAACAAGCCTCGGGCAGGGCCGCCACGGCGGCGGCGACGTCGAACACCGCGTGGGCGGCGGTGCTGGTGGGGGAAGGGTCCTGGCTCATCGCTCGTCCTGGCTCGGGGGCTCTGCCTCTGATGCCCCATCGTAACCGGTTTTCCGGCCGCCCTCAAAAACGGTGGCGGAGGGAGGCCCGCGTCGGCGGCCTTTTCCGTGTCGGCGAAGCATCGAGCGTCGAACGCGGATGACCGGCCGATCCGGTCGCCGGACACGGCCGTTCGTCACCGGCCGACGGCACGGTCTCAGGCCACCGGCTCTTTCGCGGCACGGGCGAACCGGAGCGCATCCGGCGCCGAGAGCGGTCGGCCCAGCAGATAGCCCTGAGCTTCCGTGAAGCCCTCCCGGCGCACATGGGCGAGCTGTGCCTCGTCCTCCACACCCTCGGCGGTGATGCGCGCGCCGAGCCTCTCGGCGAGGCCCACGACGGCGCGCACGATCGCGGCCGTATCGGAGTCGCCGATCTCGTGGATGAAGGAGCGATCGATCTTGATCTTGTCGAACGGGAATCGCCGCAGGTAGCTCAAGGACGAGAAGCCGGTGCCGAAATCGTCGAGGGCGATGTGCACGCCGAGCCGGCGCAGCCGATGCAGGCACGCGATCGCGCTCTCCGTGTCACCCATCAGCACGCTCTCGGTGATCTCCAGTTCGAGCCGATGCGGCGGCAGGCCGGACGCCGTCAGCGCCATCACGATGGCATGTTCCAGGCCGAGTTCGGCGAATTGCACGGTGGAGGCGTTGACGGCGACCTTGAGCTCGCCCGGCCATTCCATCGCTTCGCAACAGGCTTCCTTCAGAGCCCAGGCGCCCAACGGCACCACCAGGCCGATTTCCTCGGCCAAGGGAATGAATTCGCTGGGGGAGACGAAGCCCCGCGTGGGATTTTTCCAGCGCATGAGCGCCTCGAAGCCGCTGAGCACGTCATTTTCGAGCGCGATGATCGGCTGGTAGAACAGCTCGAATTCCCCCAGCCGGACGGCTTCGCGCAGGTCCAGTTCCAGTGCGTTGCGCTCGGCTATCGCCGCATCCATGTCGGGCTCGTAGTAGCGGTACGTGCTCCGACCGGCGGCCTTGGCGCGGTAGAGCGCGATGTCGGCATTCTTGAACAGCTGATCGGGGTTGCGGCCGTCCTGGGGCCCGACCGCGATGCCGATGCTGATCCCGACGCTGACCGTGCGGCCCTCGAGATCGAAGGGCAGCTTCACCGCGTCGATGACATGCTGGGCCGTGGTGCTGGCGTTCTGCGGACGGTCGAGTCCCCTCAGGACGATGGCGAATTCGTCACCGCCGAGCCGCGCGACAGTGTCTCCCTCCCGGATCGACGCCTTGAGCCGATCGGCGACCTTGCGCAGGAGGCTGTCGCCCGCCGGGTGGCCCATACTGTCGTTCACGGACTTGAATCGGTCGAGATCGCAAGCCAGCACCGCGAAGAAATGTCCGCGCCGTTCCGCGCTCACCATCTCGCGGTCCAGGCGGTCCCAGAACAGGGTCCGGTTGGGCAATCCGGTGAGCGCGTCGTACAGCGCCAGATACTCGATCTGCTGCTCCGCCTGCTTGCGCGCGGCGATGTCGATATGCGTGCCGACGATGCGCAGCGGAGCCCCCGTGGCATCGCGCGTGACGACTTTGCCGCGCGACAGGACCCAGGTGTAGGCACCGCTCTTGGTACGGACGCGCTGCTCGCATTCGTAGATCGGCGTCTTCCCGTCGATGTGGTCGGTCAGCAGCCGGCGCGCGCGCTCGACGTCGTCGGGGTGCGTGAGACGCCGCCACGAGCGCAGATGACCCTCGATCTCGCCCGGCTCGTAGCCGATCATCGTCTGCCAGCGATCGGAGAACCAGACCTTTCCCGTCGCGACCTCCCAGTCCCAAAGACCGTCGCTGCCGCTGTCGAGGGCGAGCGCGAGGCGCTCTTCGCTGATCCGCAGCGCGGTCTCGGCTGCCATTCGGTCGGTGACGTCACGCAGGGACGCGACATAGCCCGTTGGAGCGGCCCCGTCCGCCGATCGGGTGAGCTTGAACGACGCTTCGATCCACACCCAGCGTCCGTCCTTGTGACGGTAGCGCTGCCTCGTGACGGGCCTGTCGATCCGACCTTGAACCAGGTCGGCGAGCACCTGCTCATAGGCCGGACGATCGTCCGGATGGACGGTGTCCAGAGGCTGCGTTCCGATGAGTTCCTCCGGATCGCGCCCCAGAACCTGAAAGGCGGCGGGCGATACATAGCGGCGCGTGGTGTCGAGATCTGACCGGACGATCACGTCGGTCGTGTTCTCGGCGAGCAGACGATAGGCGGCCTCGCTGGTGCGCAAGGCCCGATTGGCCAGGCGCATGCGATCGGCGAACAGGGCGAGCACGGCAAAGCCCAGGATCGCGAGCATGATCGCGGCGATGCCGGAGGCGAGCGCGAGACGCGGCAGGCTCGACGCCGAAGTCGGTTGCGTCTGGTCGGGGGTGATCTGCAGCGCGCCCATCGCGGTGAAATGCAGTCCTGCGATCGCGGCGGTCAGAAGTGTCGCGGCGATGGCGTTCGGGTATCTCAGCTCCCGATGCCGGAAGGCGACGAGCGCGGCCGCGGACAGGCCACAGCCGATCAGCACCGATACGACGACGAGCGTGCGGTCCCAGGTAAAGGTCCCGGGGACTTCGATGCTCGCCATGCCGAGAAAGTGCATGGCCGCCACGCCCAGCCCGAGAACGATCCCGGCGCCTGCCGCCATGGCCGAACTCGTCGCCCGGCGTTCGAGCGTCAGGGCGATCCCGGATGCCAGGATCGCCACGACCAGGGACAGCAGCGTCAGGCGGGTATTGTAGCCGACGACGATTCCGGGGTCGTAACCGAGCATGCCGATGAAATGCGTGCTCCACACCCCGGCTCCCGCAGAAAAGCCCGCCGCTAGCAGCCACGCCCAAGGTTCCAAATCCCGGCTCTTAGTCGATTGGCGGGCGAGCCGTAGGGCGGTATGGCTCGATACCCAGCAAACGATAGCAGCAAGGGGCAAGACCCAGCCGTCATGCTGCTCGCCGAGGCAGACAAGGGCGCGGTACATCAACGAATACCTTGTGGCTTTTCGATTTCTACGTTGCAGACATGTGGCTTAATAAAGCTGAACCTTTTTCGGAAAACTTGATTCGGTTGGTGTCGTGCCATGAACGACCGCTTTTCCGGGTTCGGACACGCGCTCGCGGCGATGTGGAATGAGCCGTGCCTCGATTCCGGGCCGATCGTGAACCGGACTGCGCCGATGTGCCGGGAGACGAAGACGTAGGGACGAGGGCCGCCGAACCGGTCACCGGCTCCGGACCGCCGGGATCCCCGTTCGATGCGGTATCGCAAGCAGCCGGTCCGCGGAGTTTTGCCGATGAACGGCCCCTGGCCCGCTAGCCCCTATGCCGCAACGCCTCCGCCATCCGCATTAACGCCGGTGCGACGGCGCGCTCGGGGACGCAGGCATAGCCGAGGAGAAGCCCCTGCTCGGCGCGCGCCGGATCGGCGAAATGCGGCGAGAGCGCCGTGGTGGCGATGCCGGCGCGCGCGCAGGCTTCAACGGCGAGGCAATCGTCGAAGTCCGTTCCGGGGACGGGGCGGGCCACCAGATGCATGCCGCCGTCGCGGGGCGGCACCTCCAGCACATCGCCGAGATGGTCGCGCGCCGCCGCCACGAGGGCCGCCTGTCGCTGCCCGTAGAGACGGCGCGTCCGGCGCAGATGGGCGGCGAAATGGCCCTCCGCGATGAAGCGGGCGAGTGCACCCTGCCCGAGGATCGAGGCGAAGCCGCCGCTACCCGTGAGGGCGCGGCGCACGGGCTCCACCAGGGCCTCCGGCAGGACGAGGTAGCTCATCTGCAGGGCGGGCAGGAGCACCTTGGAGACGCTGCCGACATAGAGAACGCGCCCGGCCCGGTCGAGGGCGTGGAGCGGCGCCAGCGGCCGCCCGGCATAGCGGTACTCGCCGTCGTAATCGTCCTCGACGATCCAGCCATCCTCCGCCTCGGCCCAGGCGAGGAGGGCGAGACGGTTCTCCAGGCTCATTGTGGCGCCGAGGGGATGGCCCTGGGCCGGTGTCACCACCGCGAGCCGGGCGCCGGGATCGATGGACCGCGCCCGCGCGATCGAGAAGCCGGCCGCGTCGCACGGCACCGGGACCGTGCGCAGGCCCGCCGCCCGCAGGGCATGGGCGAGGCCGGGAAAGCCCGGCTCCTCCAGATAGGCCGCCTCGCCGGGCTCCAGCAGAAGCTCCGCCAGGAGGCGCAGGCTCTGCCGGATGCTGGCTGTGACGATCACCGCCTCCTCGCTGCAGGCGACCCCGCGCCCGGCCGAGAGATAGGCCGCCAGGGCGCGGCGCAGGCGCGGATCGCCGAGGGGATGACGATGGGCGGGCGGGCCGGCGCGCCACTCGGCCTGGAGCAGGCGCGCCCAGGTTTCACGTGGAAACGCATCGAGGGCGGGTCGGCCGAGGGCGAAGGCGTCGGGGATCGGGGCGTCGCCGGCCTCGCCCCGCGACGCTGCCAGCGACGCCCCGCGCCGCGACAGGACCGGCGCCGCGGGGGAGGGGGCCGTGCGGCCCGCCGCGCCCCGTGGGACGAGGAGATCGTCGGGCAGGGTGTCGGCCACGCTTGTGCCGGAACCGGGGCGGGTGGTGAGGTAGCCTTCGGCCACGAGTTGTTCGATGGCGAGCAGGATCGTCCCCCGCGCGCAGCCGAGATCCCCGGCGAGGGTGCGGGACGAGGGCAGGCGCATTCCGGGCGGCAGGCGTCCGGCCAGGATCGCGTCGCGCAGGGCCTCCCGCACGCGCCCGTGCAGGCTCGCATCCCCGCCACGAAGCGGACCGGCGGTCGGCGGGTCGAGATCGAGCTGAAGCGGCAGGGGAGGGCGGCGCCGGGTCTTCGTCGAACTGGTCCAGTCATCGGGCGAAAACTGGATCTTCCGCATGATCCGCTTCTCGTCAACAGTGACGGCGAACACCGCGCCACGCCGAGGATGCGTCATGTACGAGCCGCCCCATTTCCGCACCGACGATGCCGCGGCCCAGGCCGCCCTCATCCGCGCCTGCCCGCTCGGCCTGCTGGTGAGCGCGGGCGCCGGCGGGCTGATGGCCAACCCCGTTCCCTTCCTCCTCGACGAGGGCGCTGGCGGAGAGCGCGTGCTGCGCGCCCATCTCGCCCGCGCCAACCCGCACTGGCGCGACCTCGACGGGCTTCCCGAATGCCTCGTCGTGTTCCAGGGGCCGGACCGCTACGTCACGCCCTCCTGGTACGCGACGAAGCGTGAGACGGGGAAGGTGGTGCCCACCTGGAATTACGCCACCGTCCAGGCGCGGGGCCGCCCGCTTGTGATCGAGGATCCGGCCTGGCTGCGCCGGCAGATCGACGACCTGACGCGGATGCAGGAGTCGGGGCGGGACGCGCCCTGGTCGGTGGCGGACGCGCCGCCGGCCTTCACCGCCGCGCAGATCAGGGGG
This sequence comes from Methylobacterium sp. 88A, assembly GCF_000376345.1. Taxonomy (NCBI): domain Bacteria; kingdom Pseudomonadati; phylum Pseudomonadota; class Alphaproteobacteria; order Hyphomicrobiales; family Methylobacteriaceae; genus Methylobacterium; species Methylobacterium sp. 88A. Next base: position 4,259,553 of record NZ_AQVT01000001.1, on the reverse strand, counting down.
ATCGTCGGCATCGAGATTCCGATTGCGCGGCTCACCGGCAAATGGAAGGTCAGCCAGAATCGCACGGAGGCGGACCGGGCCGGCGTCGCGGCCGGATTGCGCCGGGACGCGGGCGGCAACGACGCGATGGCGGACCTCGTCGACAGGTTGGGAGTTCGGGCATGAGCGAGCGCGTGAATTCCTATGGCCAGCCGGTCGGCCCCGCCCTCGCGGGGTGGACCGCGCCGCCGTTCCCGCCACGCGAGGCGATGCAGGGCCGGTTCTGCCGGATCGAGCCCCTCGATGCCGAGCGCCATGCGGGCGACCTCTTCTCCGCTCTGGCGCACGACCCGGCGCGCTGGACCTACCTGCCCGTGGAGCCGCCGGCGGACGAGGCCGAGTATCGCGCGCGACTGGCGGAGATCGCCCGCAGCCGCGACCCGATGCATCACGCCATCCTCGACGCCGCCACCGGCCGGGCCCTCGGTCTGGCGGCCTATCTCAGGATCGAGCCCGCCCATGGCTGTATCGAGGTCGGCCATATCCAGTTCGGCCCCGGTCTCGCCCGCAACCCCGCCGCCACCGAGGCGATGGCCCTGATGATGGCCCGCGCCTTCGCCCTCGGATATCGCCGCTACGAGTGGAAATGCGACAGCCTCAACGCGCCCTCCCGCGCGGCGGCCCTGCGCTACGGCTTCACCTTCGAGGGCATCTTCCGCAACGCCATCGTCACCAAGGGGCGCTCGCGCGACACGGCGTGGTTCGCGGTGACCGATGCGGACTGGCCCCGCCTGCGGGACGCCTTTGCCGCCTGGCTCGCGCCGGAGAATTTCGACGATGCGGGCCGCCAGAGGCGGAGCCTCGCGGCCCTGCGGGGCTGAAGGCCGTCCGGCGATGGGAGCACCGCCCTCCGAAAGCCGGAGGTCGTCTCGGCCACCTCTCACGTTTCATCCGGTGCGATCATCCCCTGCATCATGAATACTCTCGTCCTGTTGCAGGGACGGCGCAGCGTCTCGGGGTGCGGCCGGCTAGGGTGTCGACGGGACCGGGGGACATCGGTGCCTCGGGCCGAAGGAAACACCGCGCCATGACGCCCGTGAGGATCGCCGTCGCGCTTCTTCTCGCCGCCTGTTCCTGCGCGCCGGCGCTGGCCGGCTCCGAGGACGGCAAGGACGGCAAGAGCGACGGTCCGGCGCGCTCGTCGAAGGCCAAGTCGCCGTCGCCTGAGACGAAAGCCAAGCCGTCGTCGCCCGAGAAGGAAGATGTCGACACCGAGCACCTGTTCGGCTTCACCGAAGGATCGGATGCCGGCGAGAAGGGTCAGCAGGAGGTCGTCTTCGACAGCGTCTCGCGCATCGGCAAGCGCCGCGCCGGCCCCGGCCCGTCGCATTACCGGGCCTTCGACGCACGCCTCGGCTACCAGTTCGATCCGATCGACCGCCTGAGCATCGAGTTCAGCGCGTTCGGCACCCTGCACCGGGTCCGCACCATCGCCGATCTCGACGACAAGGCCTTCGGCACGTTCGACGGGGCCTCGATCGACGTGAAGTACCAGTTCCTGAAGGGCTCGGCCGAGCAGCCCGTGGGCTTCGCCCTGGAGGTGAGGCCGCGCTTCACCCGGATCCTGCCGGTGGAGGGCAACGGCGCCGACGTCTTCGACATCGAGACCCTGGCCCAGGTCGATGTCCAGATCGTGCCGAACACACTCTGGTACGGCGGCAACGTCAGTTTCGAACCGGCGGTGGGGCGCCAGCGCGGCTCGGGCGAGGGCTACCGCTCCTCGACCTTCGTCTGGTCGAACGCCCTCGTCGGCGAGGTGGCGGACAAGACCTATCTCGGGCCGGAGCTGCGCTACCTGCGCGGCTATGACGGGGCTTTCCTGAACCGGTTGGAGAGCCAGGCCCTGACCCTCGGCCCGGCCCTGCACCACCGCTTCACCGAGAAGGCCTGGATCACCCTGGCCTATGCCGGCCAGATCTGGGGGCGCGATGCCGATCCCGCCTTCGCACGGCGCGCCCTCGGCCTCGGCCAGTTCGAGCGCCACGCCGTCCGCCTCAAGCTCGGCCTCGAATTCTGACGTCGCGGGCCATGCGATGAGGGCGGGGGCGCCGTGCCCAGTCCGGTTCCGGCCTTGCCCGCCAGCGAGATGATGGTGCTTTGGCGAATCGCGGGTCGCGTTTTGGGTGATTTCACCCAGATTTCCATCATGGAACGAGTTGATCTCTGCTGCGAGGTGAGAAAGAAGAGCACTTATCGTTCCCAAGTGCGGGGTCAGGATATTCTCATGAAATACTTATTAGTATCGAATGACAGCTTCGTCCTCACCGTCATCCGGCTGGTCTGATCATGGGCGAACATCACAAGCACGCTTCGGTGGGGGTCGCGCAGGCGATCTTCGACGGGATGCCGTCCGCCGACCGGGCGAAGGTCGAGGTGGAGGCCGCGAGCAAGGGCGTCAGCGCCCTGGAGATCGTGCGCCAATCCCTCGACATCCTGATCGCCGATGCCAAGCCGGCGACCAACGGGGGCGGCGGAGCGGGTTCGGCGCGGTGAGGGCCGTCGCCTCATGGCTCGGCCATTCACGATGACGGGCCACTCCCGTGGCCTCGCGGGGGCGCTCCTCCTGCTCTCGGCCCTGTCCGGCCCGGCGCAGGCGCAGCGGGTCGAGGACGGGTCCGATGCCGTCATCGGCAAGTCCGCGGCGGAAGCGATCCTCGTCATGGTGGGGGAGCGTTTCGGCGCGCTCGACCCGAAGGTGACGGCGTTGCGCAAGGCCGAAGGGTCGTGGGTCTGCGGCTCGGTCAACGTGAAGAACCGGGACGGGCTCTATATCGGCGAGCGCGGCTTCGTGGCCGATCCGTCGAGCGCGTTCTTCGGCCGTGTCCCGGAGGGGCCGGAACTCCTCAACCCGCGCGCCGAGGGGTTCCAGGCCCTGGAGCGGATCAGGCAGCTGTATTTCGCCATGTGCCTGGACTGAGAGACATTTCAAGGCGTTTTTCCAAAGCCTTACCTCATCCTGAGGTGGTCGGCTTGGATAAGCGACTCCGGCAAGTGACCGACATCAGCGTGTGCATCCGCTGAGGCATCCGCTCACACCGGCTCGGTCACGGGACATCCCGAAACCGCCCGATCCGGCGACACCAAAGCCGGGCGACGCCGTTATCCCCCCATGATGATGGACACGCCCCGCCTCGGTTTCTGCTGCACCTTCGTGCTCGACGACGATCCTGCCAGCTTCAAGACCCTGAAGGCCGCCCGCGAGGCGACGCTTCACATGAACCTGTCGCACACCACCATAAGCCATCTCGACACGCTCGCGCCCGCGGCGCGGCGGGCGAAGCTCGAGGGTCTCGTCCGGCACAATCTCGGCGCGCTCGAACGGCAGATCGCCTGGGTCGCGGCCCGGCCGCCCCTGGAGCGCCTGCTGCGGATGGCGAGCAATGTCCTGCCCGGCTACACCCACGCGGTGGCACGCGCGATCTATGCCGAGCCCGAGATGGTCGATCTCGTGGAGACCGGTCTCGCGCGGGTCGGCGAGCGGGCGCGGGCGGGGGGCGTGCGCCTCAGCTTCCACCCCGGGCCGTTCTGCGTCATCGCCTCGCGCAACCCCAATGCCGAGCGCAACGGCATCTCCGAGCTCGAATACCATGCCGAGCTGATGGCGATGATGGGCTATGGCGGTGGCTGGCACCCGCAGGGCGCCCATATCAACATCCATGTCGGCGCCCGCGATCCGGGAATCGACGGGTTTCGCGCCAGCCTGCCCAAGCTCTCGCAGACCGCGCGCGACCTGCTGACGGTGGAGAACGACGAGAACGCCTTCGGCCTCGACACGGTGCTGGACCTGGCGGAAGACGTGCCGGTGGTCCTCGACCTGCACCACCACTGGGTCCAGAGCGGCGGCATCTATATCGAGCCCGACGATTCGCGGATCGCCCGCATCCGCGACTCCTGGCGCGGCGTGCGCCCGATCGCCCATATCAGCCTCTCGCGCGAGACCCTGCTGGAGGGGCACGACCCGGACACGCTGCCCGATTACGCCGCCCTGATAGGGGCCGGGCACAAGTGGCGCGACATCGCGGCCCATTCGCACCTGATGGGCAACCGGGCGCTCAACGCCCTCGTGGCCCGGCACCTCGCCTGGGCCGATTTCGAGATCGAGGCGAAGGGCAAGAACCTGGCCTCCACCGGCATCGCCGCCGCGATCGGTGAGGTGCGGGCGGCCGAGCCGCTACGCGGCACCGCCTCCGCTGCGTGAGCGGAGCGGCAGTGGGTCGCCGCTCATGTCACAGAATCGGGAGTGGGCCGGTTCGGAATCTGACGGGTTTGATCTGTGTTCGGGACGGTTGCGCTGGCAGAGGCTGCAGATCGGAAATCGAGCAAGCACAAACTATGCGGAAAACTTAGGAGCCAATCTCCCCGCGTGGCAGAAATATACCTTTGATGCATGTGTCGTTTCTGACTGCTATCTGTGTGTGGGTCCTGGAATAAAATCCACCCTGCGGATAAGCTGGGCTTCCTTCAACGAAAAGACCTCTTACTGTATCGAACGGCTCTATGTAGTCTTCGCTTTCGGGGTCATTATAATGTTTGTCTTCAATGATTTCGTGCAAGTGTCGGATGACGGAACAGTCGCGAAATCGCAGGAGTTTGTCTCCTTGATTAATTGTTTTTGGGTCTTTGTTCTTCGGCATTTCTGTGCCGGCTTGTTCGTTCAGCAGCTTCAGACTATCGTATGCGTCAGTCAGCAGCTCAATATTTTCTCGCTGCAATAAATCGAGACAATTTCCCAGATCGATGATCGCGCCTATGACAAATGGATCGTCATATGCGCCGGACGCCGCCTTCGCCTGCGCCCACTCATAGGCCCGTAGCGCATCGTTTTCCCAAAAATAGACTCCCGGGCCGAGCCAATCGTAATCTTTATTGGAAGAGGCCAAAGGAAGACCGTGAGTCAAAGCTTTGCGGCCTACCTTTCTGCTACACCCGTGGTAGCCAAAAACGAAAGACGGCAAATTTCTAGACATTAAAGCCCAGCAGTGGCTTTTTTCTTTCGTTCGCCACCATAGGCAGCAGTGATTTCGCCTTTTTTATTGTGCGTCCCCTCTTTGACCAGGGCGCCCAACGCTAAGGCCTTCGTCGCTTTCTTTGCAGTTGTATAGCGCTTGATCGCCAACTTGAGCGCAGCACGCTTTTCGGCCTTCATTCTATGGTTCCTTATGGCCTCTCTTCAAATTGGCGCGTCGGCCCGCTTAAATCAAGGCAGCAATGCGGCGCTGGAACCGGCATCGACTTCATCACGGAGCACCACCTCCGCCTCATGAAGGGAGCGAGGCGGGCCAGGTCACGTGAAGCCTGCCCGCCGCCCTCCCGCACCGTGGTGCGTCGCGCGAACTGACTATCCCGTCGGTCAGCGCGTGGCGAACTTGATGCTGATCGCGGCCTTTGCCGTCAGGCCTGGGCTCTGCAACAGGTTGAGGTACTGGGTGTAGCGCTTGTCGAAGGCGTTCTGCAGGGTGAAGTCGGCGCGGATCCGGTCGTTGACCCGGTAGGACGCGAAGACATCCACGAGGCCATAGGCCTTGGTCGCCAGGATCGTCGCACTGTCGGGAACGACGTTGCTTTTGTCCACGAAGGTGAGGCGGCTTCCCACCGTGAGGCTGTCGTCGAGGAAGCGCAGGCCGAGCGTGGCGCTGATGCGGTCCGGGGGGATGCTCAGAAGGGCCTCGCGCGTGGCCTTGTCGCGCCCCTCGGTATGGGTGGCCGCCACCGAGACGAAGCCGCCGCCCCAATCGTAGGCGCCCTCCAGTTCGACGCCGGAGATTTCGGCCTGCGCCACGTTGAGGTACTGGAACGACTGCACCGGGATGAAGCACGGGAAACGTCCGGGCCGGCCGACGCAGACCGAGGCCGGAATGCCGGGAATCACGGGTACGAAATAGGTCGGGCCGACCTGGGCGGTGTTGATGTAGTCGTCGATCTCGTTCTGGAAGACGTTGGCCTTGGCGCGGAAGACGTCGCCGGGCCTCAGGACATCGCCGTATTTGAGGTTGATGCCCCCTTCGATATTGTGCGCCACTTCGGGCTTCAGGGACGCATTCGGCAGGATGTTGAAGGCCGGGAAGGGATGGATGCCCTGGACCAGGGTCTCGGTGATCGACGGCGCCCGATAGCCTTCCGCATAGGTGCCGTAGAACTCGATCCCGGCAAAGGGCGAGACCCCCACCGTGATCTTGGGAGAGAGGCGGTCGCCGCTCGAGCTCGCGTTGCCGCCGGACATTTCGTAATGGTCGTAGCGCAGCGCTCCGATGACCCGCAACCAGGAGGCGTAGCGCACCTCGTCCTGGATGAAGGCGCCCGCCAGGGTCCGCTCCCCGGAGGGCGTGAAAGCGGAGCCGAAGCCCCCGGCATTGTCCGTAGTCTTGACCCGGTCGAACACCGCGTCGCCGCCGATGGTCAGGGCGTGACTCAAGGCCCAGGTGTCGAAACGGGCCGTGTTGTGGACGTCGACGCCCAGCGTCTCGATGTCGTAGTCGATCCTGTCGCCGGCCCGCACGCCGAGATTGCCGTAGAGACCGCTCGTGGTGTCGTCGAGGAAGGTCAGCGTGTTGTGCGTGCTGGCGTAGTAGCCCTTCACGCTCAGATCGATCAGCGGCACGTCGGGCCGGGCGAAGCGGTAGCCGAGGGTGTAGGTGTTGGCCTGGACCGCGTTGTTGAAGCGGGCTCCGGCGTTGCTGCTGCCGTTATTGGCGAAGTCGAAGTTCTGCAGAAGGGCCGTGCCGCTGATCTCGTGGCCGTCGGCGGGCCGGAGGTTGAACTTGGCCAGGCCGGAGGTCAGTTCGTTGCCGGTGTCGCGCACGAGCGTGCCGAACCCGTCGCGATAGGCGTCGTTGTTGCGGTAGACGAACTGACCGAACACATCCGCCGCGGTGCCGATGCGGGCGCCCAGCGCCGTCGAGTTCAGGAATCTCTGTCCGTTCGAGCCGAAGCCGAATTTCTGGACCGCGCCCGCCTTCTCGTCCGGAGCCAGGATGTCGTCGATGGAGCGCGTGCGGAAGGCGACCACGCCGCCGATCGCGCCGGAGCCGTAGATGGTGGAGGTGGGGCCGCGCGTGATGTCGACGCCGCCGACGAGTTCGGGATCGAGATAGAAGACGCCGTTGGCGCTGTGGCCCGAGGTCTGGAAGTTCTGGCGGGCGCCGTCCACCAGGACGTTGACGCGCCCGAAATCCTGCAGCCCGCGGATGTTGATGGCCTGGGCCGGGTCGTTCTGGTTCTCCTGCGTGGTGACGCCGGGGACGTCGCGCAGGACGTCGGAGAGGCGGCTCGGCTGCAGGCGGTCCATCTGCGCGCGGGTGACGACGCTGCTCCCGGACAGGGCGTCGATGGCGGGCTCCTCGGTCTTCGTCCCGGTGACCGAGAGAGTGTCGAGGCTCACCGCCGTGTGCGGCGGTTGCGCCGCGGGGAGGGCGGGCGCCGTCTGCGCTTGAGCGGCGCTCATCGCGATGAGCGAGACGCCGACGAGGGCGCCGGCGCGATGGGGGGTGAGGAGGCGACGGGGAGGCATGACCGGTTCCGCGAGACAGAAAGGCAGCGCTGGGAGGTTGGCTGGCTCCCAGCGCTGATGCTGCTTCGTGACTGTGCGGTCAACGCAGTTTAGTCTTGGCTAGATTAGGGTAGGTCCAAGGACCGTCTGAATATTTCTGGACCTGTTCCAGTTCAATATTGTAATACCGTGGTCTGTTGCCGCCCGGTCACAGGCGGCGCGGGAGGATGAAGGGCCGCCCGCCCTCGGGCACCCGCCCGACGGGCCAGCTCACCTGGAAGATGTTGGCGATCAGGTCGTCGCGCAGGATCGCCGCCGGGGTGCCGCTTGCCACGAGGCGGCCCTTGGAGAGCACCAGCAGGGTGTCGGCATAGGCGGCCGCGAGATTGAGGTCGTGCAGGATCGCCACCACGCCGACGCCCCGGTCCCGCAGCCCATCCACGGCTTCCAGGATCGCGCTCTGATGGCGCAGGTCGAGGCTCGCGGTGGGTTCGTCGAGGAACAGGACCTGTCCGGTGGCGATGGTGCGGCCGGCGGCGAGCTGGCACAGCACGCGCGCGAACTGGACCCGGGCCTGCTCGCCGCCCGAGAGACTCTGATAGGCACGGCCCGCGAGATGCAGGATGTCGGCCCGGCCGAGGGCGTCGGCGAGGATCGCCTCGCGGTCGCGCCGGGTGAGGCCCCGGCCGATGCCGTCGAGCCCGATGCGGGCGACGTCCGAGACCGAGAAGGGAAAGGCGAGCCGCGTGGTCTGCGGCATCACCGCCCGCAGGGCCGCGAGCCGCCAGGGCGGGATCGTCGGAACCGGCGTTCCGCCATAGGCCACCGTGCCCGCGGTGGGGGCGAGCTCGCCGCACAGGAGGCGCAGCAGGGTGGATTTGCCCGCGCCGTTCGGGCCGATGATGACCTGCAGCGATCCCGGCGCCACGTCGAGCGACACGCCCTCCACGAGGGTGCGCCCGCCCGTGGCGAAGGCGAGGCCGGACGCGGTGAGCAGGGGCGCCGCCTCAGACATCGAGGGTCCGGGTCCGCGCCAGGAGGAGCCACAGGAAGACGGGGGCGCCCACCAGCGCCGTGACGATCCCGATGGGCAGTTCGGCCGGCGCCACCACGAGACGCGCCGCCACATCCGCCAGGACGAGGAGCGCGCCCCCGAGGAGGGCCGAGGCCGGCAGGAGCCGCCGGTGCTCGGGGCCGATCATCAGCCGCAGGGTATGGGGCACCACGAGGCCGACGAAGCCGATCACCCCCGCCGCCGCCACGCCGGCGCCGACGGCGATGGCGACGAGGAGGATCGCCGCCCGCTTGAGCCGCTCCACCGGGATGCCGAGATGGAACGCCTCCGCCTCCCCGAGGACCAGGGCGTTGAGCCCGCGCCCGAGGAACGGCACGGCGATCAGCACCGGCAGGATCGCCGGAGCGGTGGCCGCCACCTTGGTCCAGGTCGATCCCCCGAGGCTGCCCAGGGACCAGAAGGTGAGGTCGCGCAGCTGCCGGTCGTCGCTGGCATAGACGAGGAGCCCCGTCATCGCGCCGCTCAGCGCTCCGAGCGCGATGCCGGCGAGCAGCATCGTCGCCACGGAGGTCCGGCCCGAGCGCGTAGCGACGAGGTAGAGGCCGAGCGTCGCCACGAGCCCCCCGCAGAAGGCCGCCGCCGGCAGCACCGCATAGGGGAGCGGCCCCGGCAGGCCAAAGGCCACGAGGAGCCGGTCGCCGAGGACGATGATACAGGCCGCCGCGAGACCCGCCCCGGCGGAGACGCCGACCAGAGCCGGATCGGCCAGGGGATTGCGGAAGAGCCCCTGCATCAGCGCCCCGGAGACCGCCAGGCCCGCGCCGACCATCAGGCCCAGGAGGGTGCGCGGCAGGCGGATGTTGAGGATGACGAGGCTGTCGCGCGCGAGGCCCGGATCCGCCCCGCCCTGCATCATCACGTCGAGGATCCGCGCCGGCGCGATGGGGATCGCCCCGATTCCAACGGAGAGGAGGCTGACGGCGAGGACGAGGATTGCCAGGCCGGCGAAGACCGCGACGTCCCGGCGGCGCGGATCGGCGAGCCTGTCCCCGTGGACAGGATCAGCCACGGATGAGGTCGGGGTAGATCGCCCGTATCAGGTCGCGTGCGGCATCCGGGGTGCGCGGGCCGAAGCCGAGGAGGTAGAGGCCGTCCATGGCCACGAGGGCGTGTTTGGCGGCCGCCGGCACCTGGCCGAGGGCGGTGCCGGGGGCGAAGGTCGTCTCCGGGTTCGGGGCCTCGGCGCCGTTCTGCATCATCACCACGGCGTCGGGGGCGGCGGCGATGATGGCCTCGTCCGTCATCGGCTTGAACCCCTCGATGCCGGACGCCGCGTTCTCCACCCCCGCCAGGGCCAGGATGCCGTCCGCCGTGCTGTTGCGGCCCCCGACCATGACGCGGCCGTTGGCCACCGACAGCACGACGAGCGCCCTGGCCGGACGGGTGATGCGGGCGCGCTGCTCGCTCAGCCCGGCGAATTGCGCGCGCACCTCCGCGGCGAGGGCGGCGGCCTCCCGTTCGAGGCCGGCGAGGCGTCCCACCGTGGCGATCTTGTCCAGGACACCCTCGGGAGTCGGCGGCTCCTTGACGAGGGAGACCGGCACCCCGGCCTCGCGCACCAGGGTCAGCACGTCGGCTGGGCCGGCGCCCTCGGCCGCGATGACGAGGTCCGGGCCGGCCGCGAGCAGCCCCTCCGCCGACAGGGCGCGCAGATAGCCGACATTCGGCTTCTCGCGCAGGGCCTGCGCCGGGTAGATGCTCGTGGTGTCGACCACCACGATCCGGCTCGCGGCCCCGAGCCGGTAGAGGATCTCGGTGACGGCCCCGCCCAGCGAGGCGATGCGCGCGGCCGGCCCCGCCGCCCGCGCCGGGCCCCCGAGGGCGGCGAGGCCGAGCCCGCCGGCCAGGATCGCGCGGCGGGACGGGCGGGGAGGGGAACGGCGGTGCGTCATCTGGTCGGGATCACCCTGTCGCTGGCGGTCGCCCTGAGCCGGTCGCGCGCCGGCATGGACGGGGACCGCCTCCCGGCGACCGTCCGTCGGCGTCACCCGTCTCATGCCGCCATCATGCTATAGGTCGAAGAGTGTGCCTGCCGGCGCAGTCCAAGGCAAGATTTAAAAAAATCTCTACTTTTGAATTGATACAGTCTGTTCTTGCCGTTGCTGCGCCGGAGTCTCTGTCGACCACCGCGTTCGGCTCTACCGACGCGGCCGCTGCATCTTCACCACGGTGCTCTTCGGGCGGCCGATCGGCTTCAGGGGCGCCTTGGCCTCCAGGGCGGCGCGGGCGAGGTCCTGGGGGCGCGGCGCCCCGTTCGCGATCCGCATCAGGGCCTCGGCCATCTCCTCGATGGTCTGGGCCGCCTCGCCCTCCAGCGTCTCCTCCGCTCGGATGCCGGGAAGTTCGGGCGCGATCTCTTCGGCGGCCTCCCGCAACTGCTCGATGAGTTCGGAGGGGGAGTAGCGGGAGGGGGGTGACTGTGCCATCGGGCGACCATGGCAGCCGCCGGCGGCCTCGACAACCGGGCCGATGGAGTATGGCTCTGGACGCCGGGCGATGCGGTCTGGCGCGCCTCGGTCGTTCCGGGGCCGCGCAGCGGAGCCCGGATCCGAAGGGCGCGCGAGGGTGAAATCTCGTGGTCAAACGCCGACGCTGAAGGGCGGTTGCGAGATGGGCGTTGATCAATCGGTTATGGTCGATAGCCTATTTTTGAAAGTTCTGGGAAAGGTCTCATTGGCGATCTGTCACATCCCATGCCTGTTGAAATAATGGGCCAAGCCAATGGTTTCTCCGAAAGAATAGATTGGACTTCGACTGACACTGTTTTATGAAACGCGCTATCTGCTGACAGCAGTGGGTTCCTAAGTTTTGCCTTAACGCAATAAACATTTTCGATTGGCTCGCTGCTAAAAATATTTCTTTTAGAATATGGCCCTGTAACGGAAGGGTCTAATATTTCGCGACCTATTACTGAAAACTGTGCAAATTCTACAGTGTTAAGAGCTCTTCTCGCAACATTTGATTCAATTGTGTCCGAGGTTGGAACTCCATCGACGTATTTCACACCTGATAACGTGCACCCTGCAATATTTACGCTGAAAAATGCCAAAAGGATCGATTTTATGGTTTTTCTATTCATAGATCGAACTCCGTATCTGTAAAATTGTACAACGATCATAATTGCGGCTTCTAGAGGCGAAGCATAAATATCAATTAATTCTGAAAATAGTTACCCAAATGCATCAGATTGGTAGGGTCTAACGCATCAGCCAATGCGCTGCGTTTGAGCGCGACGTAGGATAACCCTTACGGCGGGGGCGGGTCGAAACGGGCTGTGCCTGCGTCAGATTGAGACTGTTGGAGTTGTATGACCTGGAAAAATTCGGTTCGATGCGGCTCCTTTAAGCGAACCTTTCCCTTGTTCTGGCTTCTCGGTGATAGGAGATGGCGCACTGCGGGGGGGCGATCACCGGTGACCATGCGGCCTCAATCATTCCACGACGGCTCCGCGACGGACGCGTCCCGCCCCGAGGGCGATTCCGGCCACGGGCGGCTGAGCCTGAAGGGGCAGGGCGTCGTGAACCTCGCTCTGGCCAAGGGAGAGGGCGCCCCCGTCGACGATCTCCTCGCCGCCTCCGAGGCCCCGGCGAGCCAGATAGCGCTTCCGCTCTGGCTGCTGCTGGTGGGGCGGGAGGCGGTCCACAGGCGCTGGGGCCTCGTCACCGGGGCGGGCCTCGTCTGGACGGGGTTCGGCGCCGCCCTCGTGATCGATGCCCTCGACGGGGCCACGCATATTCCCGACCGCTGGTTCGGCCTCCTCCTCGTGGTCGAGGCTTTGGGCTCGTTCCTGCGCGGCCTCGTCGCCACCGGCGCCGCGCGCCGGTTGCGCCTCCTCAAGGCGGCGCTCCTCCTCGTGGTGGCGGTGCTGACGATGCTGGCCTCGTCCTCGAGCACGTTCCTCCTCGCCATGCTGTTCGGGACGGCCTTCCTGTTCGACGGCCTGTCGCGCTTCGCGCTCTCCTATGTGCTCCGCTTTCCGGGCTGGCGCCTGTCGGCGGCGCATGGGGCGCTGGGCGTGGCCCTGGGCATCATCACCCTGCAGCCCTGGCCCACATGGTACGCCGGCACGGTGGGGTTCTGCATCGGCGCCTTCCTGATGCTGGCGGGGATCAAGGTGGCGATCCTCGGGCTGCGGTTGCGGCGCCCTCCGGCGGCAGCCGGACCGCGCGCCGACGGGGCCGGCACGGACACGCTCACCGTCTATGTCTGGACGCCAACGGGAACGGCCTCGATCCCGGCCCGGCAGCGCCTGGTCCATCGCTACGTCATCTCCGTGAACGGGTCCGGCCACGTCTCCACCGGGCACGCGGCCCTGGAACTGGGCGACGGCAGCGGGACGCACGGGAGCCCGCTCTATGTGAGCCATTACCCCGCGGTGGAGATCGACCGGTCCCCCGACAACCTGCGCGCCACCCTGCGGGCCGGCCCGGAGAACAACGTGCCGGGCCGCTTCCTGCCGAGCTACCGCGAGGAGGCGGACGATTGGTGCGAGGCCACCGTCACGGTCACCCTCCACGGCATCGACGGGGCGGGCTTGACGCGCTTCTGGGCCGGTTATCGCCGCGACGCGACCTACAATCTCGTGGGCCGGAACTGCTCGACGGCGGTCGCCCGCGCCCTCGACGCCGCCGTGGAGGGCGCGTTCAGCCGGGCCGGCAAGCCGTGGCGCAGGCTCGCCCAGGCCGCCCTGAGCCCGGAATTCTGGGCGGCCGCCCTCCTGCGGAACGGGGCCGGCGCGATGACCTGGACGCCCGGTCTCGTGCTCGACTACTCGCGGGCGCTCAGCGCCCTCATCGATCCCGTCTCGCCGGTCCCGGCCATCAGCTGGGACAACGTGAGGCGGCGGCTCCTGCGCAACTGGCGGGCCGAGGCGGTGGCGCGGATGCGCAGCCTCGCCCGGCGGCGGTCCCCGGCCGCGTAGGCGGCGGGGCGGGAGTGGGCCGGTCTGGGATCCGATGGGGTCGCCCCGACATCGGAGCGTTCGGGCGACCATGCCATGATGGGGATAGGCAGATCCCCACCTTGCCCAACCACAGCGTCGCCGTGTCGGCGTGCCGGAGCGACAAGACCCGCTTCCGCTGGTCGGTGACGACGGCCGGGTTCCATTCCTGCAGTTCGACGACCTCCTCTTCTTCCGCCGCCATGGCATTGGCCGCCGGCATGTCTCACGCCCACGTCCTGGCGGAGCCGTATCGGATCAGGGCGCGGATCAACGATGGCGGGTGGATCTAGCGCCGTGCCCGCTCAGCTTGGATCATAGGCATCGTATCCAGCGGCGGTGAGATAGTTGCGGCACTCGTTCGGCCGGAAGGCGGAGAAAGCCTCTCGAATGGCGATGGTCAGGTCGTCGGCGGTTCGCGCTGCGGCGGTCCGAAGGAGGGCTTTGACCTTGGCAAAGACTTGCTCGATGGGATTGAAATCGGGTGAGTAGGGCGGGAGGTAGAGCACCCGTGCACCGACCGCCTCGATGGCTTCGCGCACCCCGGCGACCTTGTGGGCGTTCAGATTGTCGAGGATGACGGTGTCGCCGGCCCTGAGCACAGGAGCCAGGGTGTCGGTGACGTAGGCACGGAAGCGCATGCCATTGGTTGCTCCATCGAAGACGCTCCTGGCGATCAGTCCCGTGGCCCGCAGGGCGGCGGTGATGGTGGTGGTCTTGTAATGCCCATGCGGCACGGCGATCCGACAGCGTTCGCCGCGGGGAGCACGACCATAGCGGCGGGCCATCTTCGTCGTGGCGGCCGTCTCGTCGAGGAAGACCAGGCGATCCGGATCGAGGTCGGGTTGGCGCTCGAACCAGTCCTCGCGTGCGGCCTTCACATCCGGCCGCTCCTGCTCGGCCGCGTGGACAGCCCCTTTTTACGGGTGATGCGGTGCCGGGCGAAGAAGCGTGACAGGCTGCTCGTGCTCGCTTGGACACCGCGTTCCGAGAGAACGTCGCGGAGCTCGCGCAGGAAGGATTGCGGGTGTTCTTCGTTGGCCCGAAGGATCAGGGCGGCCTGCGCTTCCAGGCGCTGCGAGTTGCGGTCGCCGCCCATGGGCTTGGGCGCGATCCGCCCTTCTTGCCGAAAGCAGTCGTGCCAGCGGATCGCGCTGGCCGCTCCGACACCGAAGCGTTTGGCTGCCTGACGCCGCGATGTGCCCGCTTCAATCGCGGCGACCACACGCTCGCGCAGATCGACCGATAGAGCTGAAGGCATGGTGATCCTCCCTCATAAGCCCGTCCAGTGAATCACAACCGATCCAAATCGCCTACCCCCAACGATTCAAACCGCCAGGGCACGGCTCTAGACGGCGCTCCTGCGTGTTTTTGGGATGTCGTTGATCGCGTGGTCGCCATCTGACGGATGGTCCCCGCGCCTTGAGCGTCCGAAATGGGTGCAGGCTGTGTAAAAACGTCGGCGCTTCGCCATGCCGAAGTGCAGTCTTCCATGATAGACTGAGAAACATCAGCTCAGATGGCTGCGAAGGCGACCTTCGAGTGTTTTCGCAGGAAATTCTTCTGCCTGCGTCAGCCCGAGACGCGTTTCCACACAACCTCGGTGGGGAGCGGGTCCTCGCCTTTAGCACCGATGCGGACGTCCCGCCTCCCGCCCAACCTGGACGCTCGTCTGAATGCGATAAAATTTCGCAAGCAGGCAATTTTTTGCTGCGAACGACCATTCGCGTAAGTTTATCTCATAGAGTGCAAAAAGGATGTTGGGGTTGCCGGTGCCAGGACTGTGCGCAAGCGGAAATAGATGATCGCCATATCGTTATGGGCATCCCATTGCGGACAAATCAGCATAACGAGACCTTAGAAGGCCTAGTTTTGACTGTTTCCGGGTTTACGTCAGGCTCGCTTGGCGGGAGATACGATGAGCGGAAACGAGGTGGATGGACAGCGCGTTCCAGGAGTCAGTGACCGCGGCGTCCGGCGCCACCGCATCTTCAATTTCGACTTCGACTCACGGCCGAGTCATCTCGTGGCAACGCCGGGCGAAAACTGGAGCGAGGAAGCGCGGGCGCAATGGGATGCTCAGTACAATCAAATCATCGCAAGTCTTAATGCGGAGTTTGGCAGCCTAAACATTGATCGTAAAATTGATGATTTTGCTGCTTTCGGCGTCAAGCCTTTTTCGATTGTTGCCCACCACAATTCAATGTTCAACCATGTCCGTACTGCGTTTGTCAGCGGCGCCTACTATGCGGCGTTAACTGGGGCCTGCGCATTGGGTGAGCGCATTCTCAATCACCTCATCCTTGACCTGCGAGAGAAATTTAAATCAACACCGCAATACAAGATCGTATACCGAAAGAAATCTTTTGATTGCTGGTCGATTGCCATTGATACGCTTAAAGCGTGGCAGGTGCTGCTCCCCGAGGTAATCGTTTCGTTTCGCGATCTGGAGAAGCTTCGAAACCGGTCGATCCACTTCAATCTGGAAACTGCTTCTCAACTTCGAGAAGATGCCCTGACGGCAGCAAAATTGCTGAGTCGGATTATCGAGCAGCAATTCTGTGCCTTTGGGCAACAGCCCTGGTTTATTGAGGGCACGTTGGGAGCCGGCTTCATCAAGCGCGAATGGGAGAGCAATCCTTTCGTGGCTCACTACTACTGCGCCAAGAACTTCTGCTTAGGGCCGTTTCACTCCGTTGACTTTAGTGACGCTCTAGGTTGGCGCCTCGTCGATCATCCCGATTATGGCGAGTTCGGCATCGACAGCCTAAGTGACGAGCAGTTTAAGGATCTATTTAACAACCATGATCCAGCGCTTTCTGCGCGGGCCAACGATTAGATTGACGACATATAATATAAAATGCTCTGCTTTGCAGCATTTTATATATACTAGCTAACTTTATGCGATTTAGGCGTCATTATTGAGGTCTCTGCCATATAGCCACAAAAATCCTACATCCGTTTTTCGATGGCCCAATCGAGAGCAGATGGTCCGAAATACACCCATTCCAGTTTAATTTTCTGTTCAAACCAGCCGCTTGAAAGCGGCCCTTCCCAGAGCCTGCTGAGGGTCTAAAGCAGCCCCGGCAGCGGGTACCAAACGTCAGATTTTCACTACTATATAGACGGAGGCCTGTTTACGTTGTTTTCCAAGGCTTTACCTCATCCTGAGGCGCCCGCGTCAGCGGGCCTCGAAGGAGCCCTCCAGACACCAAAGCGATCCCTGGATGCCTCCTTCGAGGCCGCTACGCGGCACCTCAGGATGAGGTAAGACCTTGGACTAGCAAATGAAAATAGGCCCTCGGCACATGCATCGAGGCTGAAGATGCCTATGTGCAACTTCAGACGGAACGGCTGAGATTGCGCATCATCGGCCGATACCCTCGGCTCCGATGACGGAGAGCGCCGCGTGGTCCCGCCGCCCGGTCCTTCGCCTCAACGCGCCGGGCGCGCCGCCGCCAGCGCCCGGGAGATCGCCAACATCACCGCCAACGTGTCGGCCTCGTCCTGCTCGGCGCCGTGATCGCTGAGCTTGACGATGACCGTGCCGGTGTCGCGGTTGATGTAGATGTACTGGCCGTAGACGCCGATGGCGGAGATGTCGTCGTCCCCTTCCGGCACGTGCCACCATTGCGCCGAGTAGGGCCAGCCGTCGACATCCCGGCGCGCCGGGGTCTCGATCCGCTCGATCCAGCGTGCCGGAACGATGTGCGTGCCGCCGACGCGGCCATGATCGGCCACCATCAGCCCCAGGCGGGCGAAATCCCGCGCCACGGCATTGATGCAGCAGAAGGCCTTCTCCGTCCCCCCCGGCCGGTCGAGATTCCAGGTCGCCTTCGCCTCCGCGCCCATGGGCTTCCAGATCGCGTCCGAGAGGAGGTGGGCCAGGGGCTTCTTCTGGACCTCCGCGAGGATCAGGCCGAGGATCTCGGTGTCGATGCTGCGGTATTGCCCCGTGCTGCCGGGCTTCGACGACAGGGTGGCGTGGTCGCGCACGAAGTCGCGGATGTCGCGGGTGAGGTACATGCCGGCGGTGCCCGTGAGCGGGTCCCACGGGTCGTAATTCTCCGGCACCGCGAGTCCGCTCGTCATGTCGAGGAGGTCGCGGACGGTGATGCGGCCGAAGGCCGGCTCGTCCCGCAGATACGGCAGCAGGGCCGCCACGTGGTCCGTCTCGGCGAGCTTGCCCTCGGCGATCGTCTGTCCGACCAGCAGCGAGACCACCGATTTCGCCACCGACCAGGACGGGAACAGCGTCGCCGGCCCCGAACCGGGGCGGTACCATTCGTGGACGAGAACGCCGTCCTGGGTCACCAGCAGGGCGTTGGTATGGGTCGCCCGCAGCATCTCCGCCAGGGGAACGCTCCGTCCCTTCCAGGGAACCCGGTCGGGAATCGCGTGGAGCCGGACGGGCAGGGGGCGGGACGAGGGTGGGGCCGCCACCACCCGGCTCGCGAACCAGGTGCCCACGGCGGAGGGCTCGACGATGGCGAGGGCGGCGAGCGTGATCGGGTTCGGCACGCCGAGCAGCGGCCCGATGGCGGCCGCCAGCCCGCCCAGCGCCAAGGCGCAGATCAGCGCCCCGGCGAGCCGGGGGCGGCGAAAGCGGGGCCGGAGGCGGGCAAATCGCGACATCACCCCTCAGTGATGCGCGGTCTGGCCCGAGGCGAGGATCGTCACGCCGACGGCGATCACCGCGATCCCGATCATCATCGGCAGGGTGATCGGCTCCTGAAACAGCAGCGCGCCGCCGACCGCCGCGCCGACCATGCCGACCCCGGCCCAGATCGCGTAGACGATCCCGATCGGCAGCATGTTCATGCTGTTCGACATCAGCCAGAACGCCGTGCCGTAGCCCAGCACCACGATGATCGTCGGCACCGGCTTGGTGAGACCGTCGGCCGCCTTGAGGGCGAGGGTCGCCGTCACTTCGGCGCCGATGGCCAGGGCGAGGAGGAGATAGGGGTTCATCCGTGGGTCGTCCGTGCGGTCGGCGGGCTGAAGGCGGGTCGGGCGGCCATCCGCATGGCGATGGCCGCGTCATGGCCGATACCGGGGGGAAATCCACCGGTACGGCTCCGGATTTCCAAGAGCACGCCGGCCGTTAATGTCCCGTGTGGATGGCGCATGAAAGGCCGCCCGATGGCGGTCGAAACAGGGTGCGCGTGGCGGTGGCGATCCGGCTCGGGCGGCGCGCACCGGATTCGAAGTCCGCCCGTCGATGGCGTCTTGCCCCGGTCGGGGTCTCACGGCACAGATCGGGGATGGACCGCGCGAGATTCTCTTTCGTCTTGCCAGAGCCGGCGAGTCCGCAGGGGGAGGGGGCTCCCGGCACGATCCTCGTCACCACCGAGACCCTTCCCCTCCCTATGTCCCTCTCCCCGCGACGGAATTCGACACCATGCGCACGACTCTGACCGCCTTTCTCCTCATCGCTCTCACGGGGGCCGCCCTCGCGCAGCAGGTGAACGAGCCGCCGATCCAGAGCCCGCAGGACGCCGCCTGTCGCGAACAGGCCAGGGCGCAGGTGTTCAGCGCCGCCAACCCGAACAACCTCAGCCTCTACGACCTCGGCTCGCAGATCTATCACGCCTGCATGGCCAGCTATCACACCACCGGCCCGAACCCGGACCGCAAGGATCGCCGCTTCTGAGGAGAGCCAAGCCCTTCCGTCTCAACGATAATCGGTGGGCGTCAGGCCGTGCCGGGCGATCTTGTCGTAGAGGGTCTTGCGCGGTGTGCCGAGGGATTCGGCGGCGATGCGGACGTCGCCGCCGGCCATGATCAGCTCCTCGCGGATCAGGCCGCGCTCGAACCGGTCGACCTGTTCGGCCAGGGTTCCGGCGGTGGCGGCCTCGGGCGGCGACACCTCGTTCTGCCCGAGGCCCAGGGCGTGACGCTCGGCGAAATGGCCGAGTTCGCGCACGTTGCCGGGCCAGTCGTGCCGGCGCAGGTGCTCCCGCACGGCCGGCGTGATCGGCGCGGGCTCGCGGCCGAAGCGCGTCGCCGCGCGGGTCAGGAACTCCTGGAACAGCAGCATCACGTCCTCGCGCCGGTCGCGCAGGGGCGGGATCGCGATCGTGATGACGTTGAGCCGGTGGTAGAGGTCGTCGCGGAAGGTGCCCTGCGCCGCCGCCTGGCCGAGATCGACCTTGGTCGCCGCCACCACGCGCATGTCGATGGGGCGGATCTCGTTGGTGCCCAGCGGCTCCACCGCCCGTTCCTGCAGCACGCGCAAGAGCTTGACCTGGAGACCGAGCGGCATGCTCTCGATCTCGTCGAGGAACAGCGTACCCCCCTGCGCGTGCTCGATCCGGCCGACGCGGCGCTTGAGCGCCCCGGTGAAGGCGCCCGCTTCGTGGCCGAAGAGCTCGCTCTCGACGACGCTGTCGGGCAGCGCCCCGCAATTCATGGCGACGAAATTCCGGCCGGCCCGCCGGCTCCAGCGATGCAGGGCGCTCGCCACCACCTCCTTGCCCGATCCGGTCTCGCCGAAGACGAGAACGTCCACATCGGCCTGGGCGACCTCGCGCACGAGGCGGCGCAGGCGCACCATCTCGGGTGAGATGCCGAGGAAGGCCGGGTCCTCCTCCACCGCCGCGTCCAGCCGGGCGCGCAGGGTACGGTTCTCGAGGACGAGCCGGCGCCGCTCCAGGGCGCGGCGCGCCGAGGCGACGAGGGATTCGGCCGGATAAGGCTTGGCCAGGAAATCGTAGGCCCCGTCGCGCATGGCGCCCACCGCCATGCGGATGTCGCCATGCCCGGTGATCAGGATGACCGGCAGCTCCGGATCGATCGCCTTGATCCGCCCGAACAGGGCGATGCCGTCGAGATCGGGCAGGCGCACGTCGGTGACCACGAGGCCGGGCGGATCGGCGAGGATGGCGGCCAGCGCCGGCCCGGCGGCCCCGAATGTCTCCACCGTGAACCCGTCGAGCTCCAGGCTCTGGCGGTTGGCGCGGCAGACATCCGCCTCGTCGTCGATGAAGACGACCCGTTCGGCCGACCCGCCCGCCCCCTCTTCAACGCTCACGGTGTCGTCTCCACGGGGGCTTTGGCCAGTTCCATCCGAAACACCGCGCCGCCGGCCGGATCGTCCATGGCGTTCAGGCTGCCGCCGCAATCCTCGACGATTCCGCGCGCGATGGCGAGCCCGAGACCGAGCCCATCGGATTTGGTGGTGAAGAAGGCATCGAAGACCTGCGCCCGGATGGTCTCGGGGAGGCCCGGCCCGGTATCGCGGACCTCGATGACCACGCGATTATCGGGCACGTCCCGCACCAGGAGGGAGACCCGTGGATCGGTGCTCCCCGCCGCCGCGTCGAGGGCGTTCTGGAGCAGGTTCACCACGACCTGTTCGAGGCGCGGCCCGTCGCCGAGGACGTAGAGGCCGGGAGCCGGCCTCTCCGCCGAGACCGCAATCCGGGCCGCCTGCGCCCGTGCTTCCACCAGTTCCAGGCTGTTGGCGAGGATATCGGCGAGCGCCACGGGCTCGCGACGGGGCGACGAGCGCCGGGCGAACCCCTTGAGCTGCCGCGTCAGCCCGCCGATGCGGTCGGTGAGGCGGCCGATGGCGAAGGCGTTCTCCGCCGCCTCCTCGCCCCGGCCCCGCCGCACCAGGATCGCCGCATTGTCGGCGTAGGAGCGGATGGCGGCCAGCGGCTGGTTGATCTCATGCGCCATGCTGGCGGCGAACTGCCCCAACGCTGCGAGCCGTCCGGCCTGGGCGAGTTCGCGGCCCAGGCGCTCCCGCTCGGCTTCCGCCTGCCGTCGTTCCTCCTCCGCCCTCCGCCGCTCCTCGATCTCCAGCCGGAGCATCCTGTTGGCGTCGGTGAGCTCCAGCGTCCGCTCGCGTACGCTCCTCTCCAATTCTTCCCGGCGCGCCGCAGCCTGAGCGAGGTGCTGGCGGGTCCGCCGCCGACGGCCCGCTAGGGTCGCGATCCCGATACAGGCCAAGCCGGTGCCGAGGGCGGCGATGATCCAGGCCTGCACCCGTTCGCGGTCCACGGCAGGGCCCACGGGCGTCAGGGTATGGAGCCGCCAGTCGGTGCCCGGAATGGGGGCGTCCAGGGCGAGGGCCGTCCGCGCCGGCCGTGAGCCCCGGCCGACGCGGACGAGATCCTGCATCCCCCCGACCGGATGGAGCGGGAGCGCCGAGAGCGGCGCTTCGCCGAATTCCAGCGCCGCGCGGATGCGCTTCCGCTCGTCGTCGCCGACCTCGCGCAGGGTGGCGAAGCTCCAGGCGGGATCGCTCGCCACGAGGACGATGCCCCGCGCATCGGCCACGAACACCCCGTCTCCCGATTGCCGCCACGCGGCCTCGACCCCATCGAACTCGATCTTCACCACGACGACGCCGCCAGCCTCGCCGATCCGCCGCGACAGGTAGAGCCCCGCCCGGCCGCTCACCGTGCCCAAGGCGAATTGCGACCCGGCGCCATCGGCCATGGCCTGCCGGAAGTAGGGTCTGAACGCGTAGTCCCGGCCGACGAAGCTGCGCTCGGCCTCCGCGTTGCTCGCGGCCACGGTGATGCCGTCGGGGCGAATGACGTAGATCACCGCCGAGCCCGTGGCGGCCGCCACCTGGGCAAGGCGCTTGCTCACCTGCTCGACCATGGCCGGCGTCGGATCCGGCCCCGCCACGGCGGCGATTTCCGGGTCCGCCGCGAGGGCGAGGGGGAGCGAGGCCTGCTTCTGCATCTCGGCCCGCAAGGCGCCGACCTGCAGCGCCAGGGTCGACTGTGCCGTGCGGCGCAGGTCGGACAGCGCCCAGCGTTCGGCGGCCTGCCCGGCCAGCCACGCCGCGACCCATACGAGGACGAGGCTGGCGGCGAGGGCGAGGCTCCGGCGTGATCGTTTCAGAAGTCCGCGATCGGTTCCCTCGCGAGGCGGGACATTCGAATTCAACGGGCTCGCTCCAGTGCGAAATCCCGGACGGAATTTCGGGACGGGGTGCGGATAACCGCATTCGACGTGAGGAGGAGATTGGCGACCATCTGAAAAATATGTCTCAAATCAATGTTTTAACGAATTATTTCAGGAGTTCCCGACTTGGCACGGCGGTTGCCATTCTCAGACCGAAACGCAGCCCTGCGTTCATCGCAGGGCTGCGCGCCGAAGGGGGCCAGCCCCGGACGCCAAGACCAAAAGACGACGAGCCCCGGACACCCCGGCGCTTCGATCCGAACCGATCTATTCCCAAGGGAGAAGCCCGCCATGGCCACCATACCGTCACCGCTCACCGCGCCGCACGCGGCGGCAAAGCCCAAGCCCCTCTATCGCACGCTGTATTTCCAAGTGCTCCTCGCCGTGGCGATCGGCATCACCCTCGGCCACTTCTACCCGCAGGTCGGCGCGGACATGAAGCCGCTCGGCGACGCCTTCATCAAGCTCGTCAAGATGATCATCGCGCCGGTGATCTTCCTCACGGTCGTTTCCGGCATCGCCGGCATGACCAATCTCGAGAAGGTCGGGCGCGTCGGCGGCAAGGCGCTCATCTACTTCATCACCTTCTCGACCCTGGCCCTCATCGTCGGCCTGATCGTGGCGAACCTCGTCCAGCCGGGCGCGGGCATGCACATCGATCCGAAGTCCCTCGATCCGAAGTCGATCGCGATGTACGCCGACAAGGCGAAGACGCAGTCGATCACCGACTTCCTCATGAACATCATCCCGACCACGGCGGTGGGTGCGTTCTCGGGCGGCGAGATCCTTCAGGTCCTGTTCTTCTCCGTGCTGTTCGGCTTCGGCCTCGCCTTCCTGGGCGATCGCGGCAAGCCGGTTCTCGACATCATCAAGGTGCTGTCGGAAGCCATCTTCGGCGTCGTCAACATCATCATGAAGGTCGCCCCCATCGGCGCCTTCGGCGCCATGGCCTTCACCATCGGCAAGTACGGCATCGCCTCGCTCGCCAACCTCGCCTACCTCGTCGGCGCCTTCTACCTGACCTCGGCGATCTTCGTGCTCGGCGTGCTCGGCCTCGTCGCCCGCTACAACGGCTTCTCGATCATCAAGCTCATCCGCTACATCAAGGAGGAGCTCATGCTCGTCCTCGGTACCTCGTCCTCAGAGTCGGCCCTGCCTTCGCTGCTCGAGAAGATGGAGCGCGCCGGCTGCTCGAAGCCCGTCGTCGGCCTCGTGGTCCCCACCGGCTACTCGTTCAACCTCGACGGCACCAACATCTACATGACCATGGCGGCGCTCTTCATCGCGCAGGCCACGGACACGCCGCTCACCTACGGCGAGCAGGGCCTCCTGCTCCTCGTGGCCATGCTCTCCTCCAAGGGCGCGGCCGGCGTCACCGGTTCGGGCTTCATCACTCTGGCGGCGACCCTCGCGGTGGTCCCCTCCGTGCCCGTCGTCGGCATGGCGCTGATCCTCGGCGTGGATCGCTTCATGTCCGAGTGCCGCGCGCTCACCAACTTCATTGGCAACGCCGTGGCCTGCATCGTGGTCGCCCGCTGGGAAGGTGAAGTGGACGAGGTCAGACTCGCGGCGGCACTGGGCGGCAACCCGATGCCTCTGGCAGCCGAGATGCCGGTTCTCCAGGCTGCGGAGTAACGCCCGTCCCACTTCGAGCCGGGTGGCGGTCCAGCCGGCTCGAAGACGATCCGAAAGGGGCTGCCGGACCGCAATGGCCCGGTAGCCCCTTTCGCGTTCAGCACGGCCTCGGCTCCTCGACGCGATGGGTCACCCGAGGCCATTCCAGACGAGACACGTGCCCGAGATCGCCAGAAGCCCGTCCATCATGAACCGGAACGTCTCCGGGGCGAGGCGAAGCACGAAGGGCTTTGCCACGAACGCCCCCACCATGAGCGCCGCGCCCACGGCGAGGCCTCTGACCAAATCCTCGGCCGGCAATGCGCCGGTTCCCTGAAAGGTCAGGGTCTTGGTCAGGTAGATTGCCAGCGACGCAGCCGCCTCCGTGCCGATGAAAGCACCCTTGGTGAGGCCGTAGCCGATGAAGACCGGAACCGAGGCCGGGCCGGTCGAGGCGACGATGCCCGTCAGGAAGCCGATTGCCGCTCCGGCAACCGCCAGATGGGGGACCCGCACTCTGACGAGGCTGTTGGCCAGCCAGCGGCGTCCAGGGATCATCGCCAGAAGGAACGCGCCGATCGCCAGATCGACAGCACGCGGCGGCAGGACCAGCATCGTGCGAGCGCTGAGCATTGCTGCCGGAATTCCGGTCGCCGCATAGGCGGCGACGGCCCGCCAGTCGACCTCTCGCCACCATGCCAGGATGCGCGAGAGGTTCGCCATCACGGCCGCGACCGCCATGATCGGGATGGCCTCCTTGGGCCCGTAGACATAAGCGAGAACCGGCACCAGCATGATCGAGGAGCCGGTGCCGATGATGCCGCTGACGACGCCCGCCACGAGGCCGATGGAGAGGATGAGAAGCAGGCCCATCGGCCGATTGTGCCCGGTCGAACCGGAAGTCCCTAGGGACAATGCCTGACGTTGGATAACCTCGGCCTGCGAGCCTGTGCTGACGGAGGCCGGCTCGGATCACTTTCCCGCCAGCGGACGTTCCCCTGCCTCATGCTGACCAGTCGGACCGATCTTGCCGATCTCGGCACCTTCCTCGCCATCGCTCGCCACCTGAGTTTCCGGCGTGCGGGGCTGGAACTCGGTGTCAGTGCCTCCGCGCTGAGCCATGCCCTCAAGGCGATGGAGGCTCGCCTCGGCGTGCGGCTGATCAATCGCACCAGCCGGAGCGTCACCCTGACCGCAACGGGCGAAGAGCTTCTGGCGTCGCTCGATGCGCCCTTCGCGGCGATCGGTTCGGCGCTCGATGGGCTCAACCGCCACCGGGAGCCAGGGAACGCCGCGGGGCGCATTCGTCTCAATGTGCTCGAACATGCCAGCACGCTGCTGCTCGCGCCAGTGCTGCCCGCCTTCAGCGAGCGCCATCCGCAGATTGAGATCGACGTCCGGGTCTCCAACGAGTTGCTCGACATCGTGGATGCCGGGGCCGATGCGGGCATCCGATATGGCGGCACCGTCGCTCAGGACATGATCGCCCAGCGCCTGTCGGCCGACCTTCGCTGGGTGGTTGTCGGCGCACCCTGTTATCTCGATCGGCATGGAACGCCGGCGCATCCACACGACCTGTTGGCGCATCGGTGCCTGCGCATCCGCCTCGGCGACGAACGGCTCTACGGTTGGGAGTTCGAACGGGCCGGTGAGTCGCTCGCGCTCGACGTGCCCGGCGCCGTGACGATCGACAACACGCACTTCGCACTGTCCCTCGCGATGGCAGGCGGGGGGCTGGCCTACCTCCCCGAACCATGCGTCAGGTCGCCGGTCGGTCGCGGTGAACTGCGCGTCGTTCTGACGGATTGGGCACCCGAGGGAGCCGGCTTTCACATCTACTATCCGGGACGCCGCCAGTTGCCGACAGGCCTGCGGCTCCTCATCGATCTGGTTCGCGAGCTTCGCCCGCTCGGTCTGTAGGCGCGATGTCGCCCGGCGATGAGCCATGCTCATCGGTCCGTTGAAGCAATGGCGGGTCATCGGAGTGACGCCGTGAGCCTACTTGTCGCTGATCGGTGAGCGATAAGGCTCGCCATCACGGCCAGCCGGAGGCTTCCGACATGCTCACCACGCACCGTTTCACCGAAAAGGTCGTTTTCGTCACAGGTGCCGCCAGCGGCATCGGACGTGCCGCCGCCCTCGCTTTCGCGGCCGAGGGGGCTCGCGTGGCGATTGCCGACCGGACTGAGGCGACCCTGGAACACTTGCGGGCCGAGATCGAAGCGGCCGGCGGAGAAGTCCTGGCGATCCGTTGCGACGTGTCTCTGCCGGAAGAGGTGGAAGCGGCGATTGCCGGAACCGTCGAACGCTTCGGACGCCTCGACTGTGCCTTCAACAATGCCGGAGTCGAGAACAGGGCCACGCCGGTCCACGAGATCGAACTCGACGAATGGGACCGCATCCTCGACATCAACCTGAGGGGGACCTTCCTCTGCATGAAGTATGAGTTGGCGCAGATGGTGCGCCAGGGTGGCGGCGTGGTGGTCAACACCTCTTCCGGTGCCGGCATCCGCGGTGTCGCGGGTGGCGCGGCTTATGCCGCTTCCAAACATGCCATCATCGGTCTGACCCGCTCGGCGGCGCTGGACTATGCCAGGAAGAACATTCGGGTGAACGCCATCCTGCCCGGCAATATCGAAACACCGATGATGGACCGTTTCACGGGAGGCGACGTTCAAAAGGCAATCGACCTCGAACCGGTAGGGCGCCTCGGCAAGCCGGAGGAGATCGCAGAAGCGGTGCTCTGGATGTGCTCGGACGTCGGTGGGTTCGTGACCGGAGCCGCCACGGTGATCGATGGTGGCTGGTCGCTTTGACGGTCGATCCGGCGAAAACGGAGGAGCAGGCGAATGGACATCACACGCAGCGGGTCGCGACCGTCCGGCAGGGGACCGTCCGAATGGTTCACCGGGACCGTGCGGATCGACCCTCTTTTCTCCGCGCCCGAACCGGCGCGGGTCGCCGGAGCGAGCGTGACGTTCGAGCCGGGCGCCCGCACCGCGTGGCATACGCATCCGCTCGGCCAGACGCTCATCGTCACCTTCGGGGCCGGCTGGGTTCAGCGGGAGGGCGGCCCTAAGGAGGCTATCGCGCCGGGCGACGTCGTCTGGTTCGAGCCGGGTGAAAAACACTGGCACGGGGCAACGGCAACGACGGCCCTGACGCATATCGCGATCCAGGAGCAGCTCGAAGGCCGGGCGGTGACGTGGTTAGAACAGGTCACCGACGAACACTATCGCGGCGTCTGACGCTCGCCCCAGGGTGGCCCCTCGACGGGCGGGCACGCAGGCTCTCGTCCCAACAGGGCCTCATGTGGAGGGCGTCAGGGTGAAGACGTGGTCCGCTCCGGCAATGGTGGCCGGGCGGTGGGCGACGATGATGCGGGACATGCGCAGATCGCGCAAAGCCTCGGCGATGACAGCTTCCGTCGCTTCGTCGAGATGGCTCGTCGCCTCGTCGAGGAACAGGATCTCCGGTTTGCGGTAGAGGGCGCGGGCCAGGATGACCCGCTGCTTCTGGCCGCCCGAGAGCGTCGAGCCCATATCGCCCACGAGGGTCTCAAACCCCATCGGGGTGCGCTTGATGTCGGCGAGAATCGCGGCGCGCGCGGCGCATTCCTCGATCCAGCCGGCATCCGGCCGTTCGTCGAAACTGGCGATGTTCTCGGCGATGGAGCCGGCGAAGAGGCCGTCATTCTGCATCACGCCCGCGATCCGGCGGCGATAGCTGGCCGCCCCGAGGGTGCGGATCTCTTGCCCGTCGACGAGGACGCGCCCCTCGCTCGCCGGCAGCAGGCCCATCATGATCTTCATCAGCGAGGTCTTGCCCGAGCCCGAGGTGCCGGTGATGGCGAAGCTCGTCCCCGCCGGCACGTCGAGGCTGAGGTCGCGGAAGATCCAGGGCTCGTCCGCGCCGTAGCGCAGGGCGAGCTCCTTTGCGGCGACACTCCCCGTCCCCTCCGTCGCCCGGATCACCGCCGGGGCGGCCGGTTCCAGGGTGGAGCCGGAACCCTCCTCGGGCTCGCTCATGACGATGTCCGACAGCCGGTCGGTCTGGACGTTGAGCATGCGCAGCTGGAAGCCCGACTGGATCAGGTTGGCGATCCGCTGCGAGAACTGGTCGCGATAGGCGAGGAAGGCCACCAGCATGCCGAGCGTCATCGACTGGTCGATGACCGCCCGCGCGCCGAGCACGAGCAGGAGCAGCCTGTCGACGCCGAACAGCAGCTCGTTGGCCCGGCCGAAGACGAGGTCGAGGCGTTGGAGCCGCAGCCGGGCGTTCAGCGAGGTGACGAAGTGGTTCATCCAGGTGCCGCGCCGGCGCTCGCGCAGGTCGAGGAGCTTCACGCTCGCCATGCCGCGCACGGTCTCGATGAAATGGCTCTGCTGGCGCGCCTCGGCGACGATCGCCTCCTCGGTGCCCTCGCGGTAGGAGGCGTAGGCGGCGATCCGCAGCGCCGCGGCGAGCGCCGTTGAGGCGACGACGACGAGGGATAGCCAGCCGCCATAGACCACCAGCATGGCGAGCATGCCGATGGACATGATCCCGTCAAGCACGGCTTGGACGAGATCGGTGGTGAGCCCCTTCTGGATCGTCGCCAGGGAGCCGAAGCGCGAGATCACGTCGCCGACGTGCCGCTTCTCGAAATAGTCCAGTGGCAGGCGCGAGAGGTGGTCGAACAAGCTCCCCGACCATTGGTAGTTCAGCTTGGTCCCGGTGAGCATGATCGCCCAGGTCCGCGCCACCGAGAGGACGAGCTGGACGACGAGCAGAAGGGCGAGCCCCACCGCCACCACCAGCAACAGGTCGAGATCGGCGTTGACGATGACCTCGTCGATGACGATCTGCGATGCGATCGGCATCAGGATCGCGACGAGCTCGATGCCGAGGGACAGGGCCAGGATCTGGGCGAGCGCCGGGCGGATGCCGCCGATCGTCCGGAACAGGTCGCCCAGCGCCAGTCCGCGCTGCCGCTTCTCGCGCACGAAGCTGGTGGTCGGGCTCGCTTCCAGGGCGACGCCCGTGAACTCGCGCGACGCCTCCGCGAAGGTGAGCTTGCGCCGCCCCCGGGCGGGATCGTGGATGACGATCCCCCTGCCGTTCACGGCGGTGAGCACGACGAAGTGGTTGAGCCCCCAATGCAGGATGCAGGGCGTCTTGAGCTTGGGCAAGTCCTTCAGTTCCGCCCGCAAGGCCCGGGTTGCGAGGCCCATCGAGCCCGCGAGATCGACGAGATTGCGCAGGGTCATGCCCTTGAGCGACAGAGCGTGCCGGCGGCGCAGGGCGCCGAGATCGACATGGCGGCCGTGATAGCCGAGCACCATGCCGAGGCAGGCCATGCCGCATTCGGCGGCCTCCGCCTGAAGCAGGACGGGCACGCGCCGGCCGAAGCCGAACTGAAGGGTGCTGAGCAGGCTCACGCTTTCATCCGCCGCGGGTCACGAGATCGACGCTGCGCTTGACCCGATAGAGCGGGTCGAGAAGCCAGCGGTAGAGGGGGCGCTTCTCCAGTGCGATGTCGGCCTCGACCCGCATCCCGGCTTCCAGACGGCGGCTCTCGCCATAGGCGACCACACTGCTCTCGTCCGGCCGCACGATGATGCGGTAGATGCCGTCGCCATTCTTCGCCTTGGCGCCGGCGGCTTCCGGCAGGTCGGCGGCCTCCAGGGGCGCGCGGGTGACCTCCGTGACGGTGCCGCGGTAGAGGCCGAAGCGCTGGAAGGGAAAGGCCGCGTAGCGCAGCATCACGGCCTCCCCCGTATCGATGAAGCCGATGGCGGAGGATTCCACGAACAGGTTCGCTTGGAGCCGGCCCTCGCTCGGTAGCAGGGTGAGCAGCGTGGCGCCCGCCGCCACGCCTTGGCCGGCCTGGACCCGGATGGAGGTGAGGATGCCCTTCTCCGGCGCCCGCACCTCGATGGCCCGGCGTGCCTCGCTCTCGGCCCGCTGCTGCTCCAACTGGGCGGCGGTGCGGTCCATCTCGGCGAGGTCGCGGGCGAGCTTGTCGTCGAAGGTGGCGAGCGTCGCCTGCAACTCGCCGACCTTGCCCATGAGCTGCAGGCGCGAATTGCGGAACTGGGCAAGCTGGGAACTCGCCTGCAGGTAGAGGTAATTCTGGTTCTGGAGGTCTGCCGAGCGGGCAAAGCCGTCGCTCACCGCCTTGGCGAGGACATCGACCCGCTCTTTCAGCGGGGGCACCAGCTTCTCCTGCAACTGGACCTGCTCCTCCAATTGCCGCGACTGGGATTGGAGGTTGTCGATCTGCTCGGCGAGCGAGCGCTTCTCGGTGGCCGCCATGGCCGACCGCAACCGAGATTGCGCCTCGATCGTCTCCTTCTGCCGGGCCAGCTGATCGATGATGCGCTGCTGGGTCGGGCCGTTGGCTGAGACGGCGTCGAGGTCGAGCGTGTAGAGAAGCTGGCCCTGCACGACCCGGTCCCCCTCCTTCACCCCCGAGGCGCTGACGCGTCCGGCCACCGGGCTCGCCACGGTGATGAGACCCACATCCGGTGTGAGCATGCCGAAGGCGTGGATACGGCGGGTGTAGGTGCCGAAGACCACGTACAGGATTGCCGCGATGGTGATCAGGATCGTGATCGTGGTCATCAGCCGGATTGAGAGCGGCTGCACGATCTGGGCTTCGCCCAACCAGGAATCCTGGCGCGCTCGGGCGACCTCTGCGCGAAAAAGCGGCGACGTCATCGGGTTCGGCGGTCCTCCTAGCCCAAGGGCGGCGTAGTTCGATGTTGAGGCGTGTTATGCACGAGAAACGCGGCGGGCCTACCGGCCCGCCGCGCTTATTCACCGATCAGGATTGATGCGGATCAGTGCTCAGTGGCCGCCGAGGAGGCCACCGACCGCGCCGAGAAGACCGCCGACGAGGCCACTCACCAAGCCACCCACCTGACCGACCACCCCGGAAACGGCGCCGAGTTCGCTGGACAGGTCAAGGTCCAGACCGAGGGACAGGCCGCCGCCGACGGCGTCGAGTTCGGTGGCATCGAGTTCGCGGATGGTGTCGAGGTTCTGGGTCATGTCACATCTCCGGAATTAGGCGGCGCGTTCGCTTCGCGCCACGCCGAGAAATCGGGTTGGCGGGCCGGGCTACTTGCCGCCCAGGAGGCCACCAACGGCGCCGAGCAGGCCACCGACGAGACCGCCGACCAAACCGCCGACTTGGTCGATCGTGCCCGAAACGGCACCGAGTTCACTCGAAAGGTCGAGGTCGAGACCCAGGGAGAGGCCGCCGCCGACCGCATCGAGCTCGGATGCATCGAGGGTGCGGATGGTGTCATTCGTCTTAGACATTCATTCTCTCCAGAGTGTATTCGGTATATCGATCTTTTTCTCTAGTCTAAGTTTGAAAGCATTCGGTCTTGCTTTCTGTTATCCAGACTACACGCTCAGAATCGTCCATCAACCCTCAATTTCGACCTTCATGCCTGAGGTCGCCCCTCGGTGAGCTTTGTTGTCGATTGATGACGGCGTGGCTGTTCCTTCGGCTACGGTCGGCGAAGGTCTGATTTTCCTCACCAAGTTTGCTGGAATTTGGCGATTCTTGCTGAGGATGAGGCAAGGATTGGAATTCTGTATTTTCCTAATCAAAGCACTGATAAACATCATGTTTTTTGAATTATTTGACAATTTGTCGCAGGTAAGTCAATCGACAAAGCGAGGCTTGACTGTGTGGAATTTGCTTCCCCTCCTATCGGCTTAGGCGACAACAATGATCTGCGCCCCCCGCAGTGAGGTGGTCCGAGGGCGGCAAGTTTTATTATAGATTTGACAAAGGGCAGTCGCATTGCCCGAGGAGGCCGTGGCAGTCACCGTCAGCGGGCTAGGCTGAGCGACAAAGGCAAGACATCTCACAATAGGCCTTGTCGCGTCGGATGCAGGTTCATTGGATCTCACCCTTGCGTGCTGCATCGCTTTGCAAGAAAGTGCAGAACGAACGGCTTGCGGTGGCGGTTGTTCGTCAAGGAGGCTCATTGCCGATCGAATGCCCAAACTGGGCGCTCGAGGACGGGGCCTTTCGAGACGAGTTTCTTGCGACCGTCCGGGAGACGGGCCGCCAATGGGAGTTTTCGCATGCATCATGATCGCGTGAATGCGGATTGATCAGAGCGAATGCGGTTGCACGATCGAACTCCACGGTGAGATCGAGGCTGTGCTCCAGACCAGCGCGGGCCTCGGGTGGTCCGGCATCGGCTTCAGCGACATCATGCTCGGCAGCCAGGGGACGGTGTCCATCGTCCAGCAAGGCATCCACTTCGCCCTGTCGCTGGCGCCGCCGAGTCAGCGCTTTCTCTGGTCGGGCCAGACTTACGATTTCTCGGAGGACAACATCATCGTCCTCGAGCCGGGGGCTGCCGTGGTCGAGAGTTGGACCGGGCCGTTCCGTACGCTGACACTGAGACTGGCCCCGGAGGCCGTCGAGCGCATCACCGACGCCTCCCTCACCAAGACACAGATCCGGACCCAGTTCGTTCCGTCGCGCTCGCAGATCGCGGTGAGCCATCTGCTGCAAGCCGTGTCGGCCGACCTGGAGACGGGATGCTCCACCGGGCCATTGTTGGTGGAAAGCGTATCGGCGACGCTGCTGCAGTTGTTCTCAGGCGGTGAAACGATGCCCCGCCGCACTGGCCCCACGCTGACGTCGCCACAGGCCGCGACCCTTCGCGAACTGATCCTCTCCCGCCTCGCTGAACCGCTGAGCCTGCAACACTTGGCGGACGCCGTCGGCACCAGCGTCGGCCATCTCGTTCGCGCCTTCAAGACATCCTTCGGCGTGACACCCTATCAGTTCATCCTGCGGGAGCGGGTGAACCGGGCGCAGGACCTGATTGCCAGCGGGACGTTGAGCCTGAGCGAGATCGTGCCCCTGGCGGGGTTCAACGATGCGAGCCAGATGTCGAAGACCTTCCGCCGTCTCACGGGACAGCCGCCACGCGCCTTCCTGCGCCGCGCGCGCGAGACCCGGCCCCTCGGCCCATCGAACGGTTAAGTCCCCCCGCGAGGAGTTCCGGCTGTGCCCCCGATTCTTCAGCGGTCGGGGCGATCAGCATCGCTCTTGAATGCCTCCGACCCCCAGGCCGTCATTACCGGATGTGATCGTTATCGACGAGGCGACGAGTTCCCGCGACGGCGAAACCGATGCGGCGGAGATGGCGGCCCTGTCCGGCACGCGCACGCTCATGCTGACCGCGCGCCGGCTGACGAATCTGAACGGAACGGATGTTGTCCATGCCCTGGACGAAGTCCGGCCGATCGCTTCGGGACCACCCGATATTGTCCTGCCGACGACCGCAGTGGAACCAGTCCGTTCGATTGTGGGACTCCGATAAGGGATGGTGCGGTCGCAATGCAGGACCGCATGGCCTATCCGGCCTGCCGTTCCGGATCCCCGCCCGTCAGCACTGCGTCGCGGTACATCGGTCCATGCTCCTGGCCCGCAGAACCGTAGCGCTCACCGGGCCTTCAGCACCACCCGGCAGGCGGCAGGAAGGGCCGCCATGGTCATCGGCGGCTTGGGCCTCACCGGCTTCGTCGATTTCGGCGGGTTCAGCACCGCGTCGCTGAACCAATAGGCGAGTTCCTCGCCACAGCCGTCGCCGGGGGGCGGCGGGGCCTGGTCCCCGCACTGATCGTCGCCGGCCGGGCAAGAGAGGCGAATATGGTAGTGGTAATTGTGCCCGTACATCGGGCGAACCTTGTTGAGCCAGGAGCGGTCGCCACCCGCTCCCCGACACAGGGCCTTCTTGATCGCCGGGTTGACGAAGAGGCGCGCGACTTCTGGCTGCTGTGCCGTGAGGCGGATCAGCTTGAGATGTTCCGGTGTCCAGACCTGCGGATCGATGTCGAGGCGGTCCGTGCGCACCACGTTGGTGGCCGAGGTCTCCTCGCGCTCCGCGCGTGTCATGCGGTGGTTTGGCATCGGTGTCAGCCAGATATCCGCGTCGAGGCCGAGCTGGTGGGAGGCATGGCCGGTGAGCATCGGTCCGCCGCGAGGCTGGGACATGTCGCCGACGAGAAGGCCGTTCCAACCGACGCTGGGCGCCTTGGCCGCCAGTCGCTCGATGAAATCCACGAGATTCGGCGTGCCCCACATCCGGTTGCGTGAGAGGCGCATCACCTGCCAGTTCTGTCCGTCCTGGGCCAGCGCCTCGCCGCCGGAGAAGCATCCCTTGGCATAGGATCCGTAGGGTCTTGCAGGGCCGGGAGCCGGCGTCGTTGCCCGCCCGAACAGGGCTTTGGCCGGTGTCGAGGGCGCGTCGGGATTGTCCAGTGGCGGTAGTGGCTTGGGGTTCACACTGCCCCTGTCCTGGGCCTGTGCGGCCCCTCCGCAGGCGAGGAAGGCGAGGGCCGCGAGGCGGAACGAGCGTAAGGTCAGGTGCATGGCGCCAACCTAGTCCATCGGCCATCGGGCCGTCGAGAGCTCTCGGCTATTCCGCTGGCGAGACCGAGATCTTGATCGAGTCCGATTTCGCGCCGCTGACGACGATGAGAATGGGCGTGGTGCCGAACTGGAACCGGACGCTCTTCGAAACGCCCGGACATCCGGGCCGCATCGTGCTCGCCACGGGTTTGCGCGTCGTCGTGCCGTCCTGGCTCACGTCGATCCAGGCATTGTCCGACAGGGTCACCTGATACAGGCCGGGCATAACGACGGGCGGTATTCGCAAGCTGCCGCCGAATGTGCCGGGATTCGGTTGCCGCGAGGGCACGAAGGGGAGATCGGCCTCGGCGATCGGCTTGAGTGCCAGGACGGCGCCCGGCATCTCTGCAGAGAGGGTCGCGCCGGAATCGAGCCGGGGGAGAGAAGGAGCTTCGAACCAGGCCTGCTCACGCAGGAGCGGCCAGTCGAACGAGGTGCAGGCGGCCGGATCGGCGACCTGTTGCGCCGACGCCCTATCGGCGTCGAGACCCGCGCCGGATGCGAGCACCAGGCCGGCGATGATCGGGAGCATTCTGCGCATGGCCACTGTCCTATGAACGGTCGCGGCCCCCTCGACGGTGAGAACGGTGCCGTGACCGGAAAGGTTTCCCGCGGTTGTCCGCTTCGGGGGGGCAGTGCGGACCCGGTGATCACTCGTCGTCCGGTTGCTCGACGTCCTCGGACACCGTTCGGCGTACGCCCCAGCCGCGCAACGTCTCGTTGAGCTCGTCGAGGACGAAATGGCGGGCACTGTCGCGGTCGTAGCCTTCGTCGAGATAGGAATCGTATTCGGTGAAGACGTGGCGGGCAAAGGCGACGAGGGCGAGCCAAGCCGCGTTCTCGGGGCTCGCATTCCGCAGCCCCGGACTTGTCAGCGCCCGGGAGAGGACGGAGTCCGTCTCGAAAGCGGGCAGGCGCGGAGCGAGGATACGAAGCGCTTCGCCGACGGCGTCCGCGCGGGTCATCGCGGCGTCTTTACTTGTCGTGGTGGCCGGCGGCGATCCGATCCGTGAGGGCCATGAGGATTCCGGACACGACGAAGACCATGTGGAGACCGACGAGCCAGTACAATTCGCGGTCCGGCGTCGCCTTGATGTCCATGAAGGCTTTCAGCAGCGAGATCGCCGAAATGGCGACGATCGACGACATCAGCTTCAGCTTCAGCCCGGTGAAGTCGATCGTCCCCATCCATTCGGGCCAGTCCTTGTGGTCCGTATGATCGATCTTCGAGACGAAGTTCTCGTAGCCCGAGAACATCACGATGATGAGCAGCGACGCGGTGAAGGACAGATCCACCAGGGTCAGCACGCCGAGAATGATCTGCGACTCGGTGGCGCTCCACATGTGCAGGACGAAATGAGCGAGTTCCTGCAACAGCTTGACCAGAAGCACGACGATGCCGATGCCGAGCGCCGCGTAGAACGGCGCCAGTAGCCAGCGGCACGCGAAGAGTACGCGTTCGAAAACCTGTTCGATCATCCGTCTCGAATCCCCCGCCCGACCGGGCGGGGTTTGGCATGTGCGGCAAAGCTCGACAAGCGGTGAGCTCGGCGGGCGAGGCGCCTCAGGCGGCGACGCCGGTACCGATCGGACAGGTCACGCCGGTGCCACCGACACCGCAATAACCCGCAGGGTTCTTGGCGAGATATTGCTGATGGTAACCCTCGGCGAAGTAGAACGTATCGAGGGGGACGATCTCCGTGGTGATCTCGCCGAACCCGCGTGCCTTCAAAGCTTCCCCGTAGGTCTCCCGTACGCGTCGGGCGGTCTCGGCCTGCGCCTCGTTCGCCGTGTAGATGCCCGAACGGTACTGCGTGCCGACATCGTTGCCCTGGCGCATGCCCTGGGTCGGGTCATGGTTCTCGAAGAACGTCTTGAGTACCGCCTCCAGGGGGCGAACGGCCGGATCGTAGACGACGAGAACCACCTCGTTATGCCCGGTCATGCCCGAGCAGACCTCTTCGTAGGTCGGGTTGGGCGTGAAGCCACCGGCATAGCCCACCGCCGTCACGACGATTCCGTCCGGCAATTGCCAGAACTTGCGCTCGGTGCCCCAGAAGCAGCCGAGCCCGAGGACGATCTGCTCGCTTCCCTCCGGATAGGGGCCCTTCAGCGGATGGCCGTTGACGAAATGGGTCTCGGTGGTGGGGGTCGGCGTCGACCGGCCGGGCAGCGCGTCGGCGGCGCTCGGCATTTCGGGACGTTTGCGGAAGAACTGGAGCATCGGGGCCTCCGTGAGAGGGCGGGATATTCCCTATATGGGGTGCCGGACCCTCTTCCTGAATGCCCCGTGTCGAAACGGCCATGCCTTACGGTCGAGGCGTCAGGGCCGGCTGAGAAAGCCGATCGGCTCTCGGGGCGGCTGGCCGAGCCAGAGCAGGAAGGCCCCGAGACCGAGGCCGAGGAGGCAGGCGGGGGCCAGAGTGAGCGGCAGGACGAGGGCCTGCCACAGCCATGGGGCCACGCTCTCCACCGAGCCCTGGAGCGCACTCCCGCGCTCCTTGAACAGCGTCATCAGAAGGTCGCTCAGGCTGGTGAAGCGAACGCCGTTATTGGCGATCGAGCGCGCGCCATCGTAGACGAGGCCGACGAAGCCCGCCGCGAGGACGATATATCCGAGAAGGCGGCTTAGGAAGCGGAGCATCGCGGCTTGCACACACGCCGGCTCCCATGCCGGCCCTGCGGGATTAGGGGGCGCCGTCGCGAGGCGCAAGGTCTCCGAGTCACACGCCGTCCCGACAGCGCGCGCGCATCGGCCGCCATTGCGCGCCGTGACGGCTCCGTGGCACAGCCCGTCCCAGCCATTTCCAGCGGACCATCGCCTTGCCGACCGAACCCGAAACTCCCACCGGACTGGTGATCTTCGATTGCGACGGCGTCCTGGTCGACAGCGAGCCGCTGAGCCTCGGGACACTGACGGTGGGGCTCAACCGGATCGGCGTCGCCATCGATGTGGATACGGTGAGGGAGCGCTTCGCCGGCACGTCGATGACGTCGATCATGGGACATATCGAGCGCGATTACGGGATCGCCGCGCCCGACGGCTTCGTCGAGACGGTAAAGGCCGAAACTCTTCGTGCCTTCGACCGCGACCTGCGTGCCATGGAGGGAATCGCCCTGGCGGTGCGGGCGCTGGAGCTTCCGAGCTGCGTTGCATCGAGCAGCGATCCGGCGCGGCTCGCCCATTCCCTCGGCCTCACCGGCCTTCTGCCCCTGTTCGAGGGCCGCATCTTCTCGGCGACCATGGTCTCTCGCGGCAAGCCGGCGCCCGATCTCTTCCTCCTGGCCGCCGCCGAGATGGGATTCGCCCCCGGCCACTGCCTCGTTGTCGAGGACAGCGTGCCCGGCGTCACGGCGGCGCGCGCTGCCGGAATGCGCGTCCTCGGCTTCACCGGCGGCGGTCATTGGCTGCACGACGCCACGGGGGCGGACCTGATCGCGGCCGGGGCCGAACGGGTCTATGCGCATCATCGCGACCTTGCCGGCCTGATCGGGCGCGCCGCCGCATCCGTCTGACCTCGGTTCTTCCCGAAGAAATCGCCTGTGCTTCGTCGGTCTGCACGTCATTCATGCCATGAAGGCGCATGCATTCGGAAGATGCATCCGTTGACGAGGCGGAGGACTGCTATCATTCTATAGGTGCGGTTGTGGTCCGTATGGGCCGATCCGCCGCGGTGATTTGAAGTGTGTAGCTTGCGCCGCGTCATCAAACGCTAAAGCACTGCGGAGCGCTCGCGCCTCGTGGTCCTTCATCGAAAGGATGACTTGCCGTGATTGATCGAACCTCCTTCCAAGCTCTTCTGCATGCCTGCTCCGGCTGTCGATGCTGACCGACCCGTCAGATCGAGCCGCTTTCAGCAGATGGCCCTCGGGCCGCGTCAGGAGTTCACGACACCATGCCCCATCTCCACCAGGACGACGCTCATCGGGCGTTGAATCGATTGCACACGCCTGATGCCCGGGCGGATCATCTTCAGGCCCGTGCCCGCAACCGCCTTCATGCCGCCCCGCCGCCGCGGGTGATCGAAATTGGCGAAGTGACGGCCGGAATCGCCGTGCCCGAACGGGGCGGCGTGCGGTTCTTCTCGTCAGAACGCGATTTCGACCCCCTCGACGGGCTCGTCTTCCGCAGCGTCGAGCAGGCGGCAAAGGCGGCGCGGGACCGTTTCGCGGCCCGTCGTGCGCCGCGCCGGCACGCCGTCCCAACCCGGCTCGATCTCGTGCGTCCCGAGGCGGATCTCGACCTTCATCGGACGGCGTACGGGCGCTGAGCGTTCGTTACCCTTCGACAGTGGGCGTTCCGACAGGGACGCCCACTGCGGGGACAGGCCCTTTACGCTTCGACGACGGTGCTCGACCGACGCGTGGCCCTCAGGCTTCGCCGGCGCTCGGCACGGGCGAGTTCGGCCGCATTGGCAAATCCCGTCGCCATGGCGATATCGGCCGAACTCAGCGCGCTTTCGCGACGAAGCTGATGGGCCCGGTCGAGACGCAGGGCGAGATAATGCTGGTGAAGACTGATACCGATCCGGTTTCTGAAGAGTAGCTCGAGCTGACGGATCGACACGCGGGCGAGATCGGCCAGTCCCTGCCGCGAGAGCGGCGTTTCCAGATTGGTTTCCATTGCGGCGAGGACCCGCAGAAGGCGCGGGTCACGCACTCCGATCCGCAGGCGCAGGTCCATCCTCTGCGGGCTCAGGCCCTCCCGGATCTGGTTGTGCAGGAACCAGTCGCTGACACCGTTGGCGAGGCCCGGACCGTGGTCGCGCTCGATCAGGTTGAGCATCAGGTCGAGGGCGGCGATGCCGCCCGAGCAGGTGATCCGATCGTCCTGGATCTCGAACAGGGAGCGCACGACCTCGATATCCGGGTAGCGTTCCTCGAAGGCGGGAACATGCTCCCAGTGGAGCGTGCAACGGCGCCCCGTCAGCAGACCCGCGCGGGCGAGCAGGTAAGGCCCTCCGGAAATACCGCCGAGCGTGATCCCACGCCGGGCGAGATGGCGAAGCCAGGCGGTCAGGGCTGGGTCGTCGAAGGCGGCAGGATTTCCGCCCGCACAGACGAAGACCCGATCGGCGTCGAGTTTGGTGTCTCCGACATCGACATCCGGCAGGATCGCGATTCCGTTCGAAGCCTGTACGGCGCCTCCCCCCGGTGCCGCATGCCACCAGCGGTAGACTTCGCTGTCCAAGAGGGTGTTGGCCGCCCGCATGGGTTCGACCGCGGCCGCGTAGGACATGAGCGGAAAGCCGGGCAGCAGGATGAAGCCGACGGTCAGCGGCTTCGGCTTTTCCGGCGCAGCGGTGTTCCGATCCAAACGTGAAGGAGTGGGAGCTGGGGGGCGGATGCTCATTTCTGCGCGAATTGTCCGAATGACGTCGCAAAATGCAAGGGGCGCTGGCTCGCGATCAGCTACCGATGAGGCTCACACGCCGCATTCAGCCCCGGAGCATGTCCCGCCATGCGCTATTCCCTTCTCAGCGTCCTGGGTCAGGCCCTGCGTGGCCAACGCGATTGGAAGCCCCAATGGCGCGATGCTGCGCCCAAGGCCGAGTATGACGCCGTCATCGTCGGCGGCGGCGGCCACGGTCTCGCGACCGCCTATTACCTCGCCAAGGAGCACGGCATCACCAACGTGGCCGTGCTGGAGAAGAGCCATGTCGGCTCCGGCAACGTCGGGCGCAACACCACCATCGTCCGCTCGAATTACGGGCTCGCCGGCAACATCCCGTTCTACGAACGGTCGATGAAGCTCTGGGAGGGGCTGGAGCAGGACATCAACTACAACGCCATGGTGAGCCAGCGCGGCGTGCTGAATCTCTACCATTCGGATGCGCAACGCGATGCCTATGCCCGGCGCGGCAACGCCATGCGGATGGCGGGCATCGATGCCGAACTTCTCGACCGAGAGGGGGTTCGGGGAATGGTGCCGTTCATCGATTTCGACAATGCGCGCTTTCCCGTGAAGGGCGGTCTCCTCCAGCGCCGGGGCGGCACCGTGCGCCACGACGCGGTGGCCTGGGGCTACGCCCGCGCAGCCAGCGACCGGGGCGTCGATATCGTCCAGAACTGCGCCGTCACCGGCATCCGCCGCGAGAATGGGCGGGTGGTCGGGGTCGAGACGAGCCGTGGCTTCATCCGGGCGAAGAAGGTCGCGCTCTCGGTGGCGGGCTCGACATCGCTGCTGGCCTCCATGGCCGATCTTCGCCTGCCCATCGAGAGCCACGTGCTCCAGGCCTTCGTCAGCGAGGGCGTGAAGCCTCTCATCGACACGGTGATGACCTTCGGGGCCGGCCATTTCTACGTCAGCCAGTCGGACAAGGGCGGCCTCGTTTTCGGGGGCGATATCGACGGCTACAATTCCTACGCTCAGCGCGGCAACCTCGCGACGATCGAGGACGTGATGGAGGGCGGCATGGCCCTGTGGCCGGGCCTCGGGCGCCTGCGGCTGCTGCGGCACTGGGGCGGGATCATGGACATGTCCATGGATGGCAGCCCGATCATCGAC
This sequence comes from Methylobacterium sp. 88A, assembly GCF_000376345.1. NCBI lineage: Bacteria > Pseudomonadati > Pseudomonadota > Alphaproteobacteria > Hyphomicrobiales > Methylobacteriaceae > Methylobacterium > Methylobacterium sp. 88A. The sequence continues at coordinate 4,218,532 of NZ_AQVT01000001.1, read as the reverse complement.
CGCACTCCGGTCGACGGTCTCTATCTCAATGCGGGCTGGTGTTACGGCGGCTTCAAGGCGACCCCGGCGGCGGGCTTCTGTTTTGCCCATCTCATCGCCCGCGACACGTCCCATGAGGACGCCGCCGCCTACCGGCTCGACCGCTTCGCCACCGGCCATCTCATCGACGAGAAGGGCATGGGCGCCCAGCCGAACCTGCATTGAGCGCGGATCTGGATTGAGGGAACGACGATCATGCGTATCCGATGCCCCCATTGCGGGCCCCGCGACAACGGCGAGTTCAGCTATCTCGGCGACGCCGCGCCGATCCGGCCCGACGGCATGGAGGTGCCGCCCGCCGCCATGCACGACTACGTCTACCTGCGCGACAACCCGGCCGGCCCCCATCGCGAGCTCTGGTATCATGGCGCCGGCTGCCGCTCCTGGCTCGTGGTTGACCGGGATACGCGCACCCATGAGATCACCGGGGTGTCCTCCGCCCGCGACGTCGCGCTGAGCCGCCGGACAGGAGAGGTCGCATGACCACGATCACCCTTCGGGACACCGCCTCCCCAAGCGGCACCTCCCCGGCAACGGCCGTTGGGCAGGGCTTTCGTACGGCGACCGGCGGCATGATCGACCGGCGCCGCCCCCTGGACTTCACCTTCGACGGCCACCGCTACAGCGGGTTCCAGGGCGATACCCTGGCCTCGGCGCTGCTGGCCAACGGCGTGCGGCTCGTCGGCCGATCGTTCAAGTACCACCGCCCGCGCGGCATCCTGACTGCCGGTTCGGAGGAGCCGAACGCCCTGGTCGAGCTGCGTTCGGGCGCGCGCCGCGAGCCGAACACCCGCGCTACCGTGGCCGAACTGTACGAGGGTCTGGAGGCGTCGAGCCAGAATCGTTGGCCGTCGCTGAAATACGACGCCCTCTCGGTCAACGCCCTGGCGGCGCCGGTCTTCGCGGCGGGGTTCTACTACAAGACCTTCATGTGGCCGGCCGCTCTGTGGGAGAAGCTTTACGAGCCGATGATCCGGCGTGCCGCCGGCCTCGGTCGGGCCGCCCATGCGCCCGATCCCGACACCTACGACAAGGCCTTCGCGTTCTGCGACGTGCTGGTGATCGGGGCCGGACCGGCCGGGCTCGCGGCGGCCTTGGCCGCCGGACGTTCGGGCGCGCGTGTCATCCTCGTCGACGAGGATCACCGGACGGGCGGGCGCCTTCTCGCCGACCGGCGCGAGATCGCCGGCCGATCCGGTGCTGATTGGGCGGCGGAGACCCTCGCCGAACTGGCGAGCATGCCGGACGTGCGCATTCTGAGCCGGACCACCCTGTTCGGGGTCTACGATCACGGCGCCTACGGTGCGGTCGAGCGCGTCGGCGATCATCTCGCCACGCCCCCCGCCCATGCGCCGCGCCAGCGCATGTGGCGGATCACGGCAAAGCAGGCCATCCTCGCCGCCGGAGCCATCGAGCGCCCGCATGTCTTCGGCGGCAACGACCGGCCCGGCGTGATGCTGGCCGGCGCGGTGCGGACCTACCTCAACCGATACGGTGTCCTGCCGGGCCGGGCCGTCGCGATCTTCACCTCGGGCGATGATGGCTGGCGCACCGTGGCCGATGTCGCCGCGGCGGGTGGACAGGTGGTGGCGGTGATCGATTCCCGCGCATCGGTGCCGGCCGAGCTGCGCCGGGCGGCCGAGGCCGTCGGCGCGCAGGTGATCTGTGACGGCTACGTCACCGGCACGAAGGGGCATCTCGGCCTCGAGGCGATCGAGGTGGTGGACACCTATGGCAGCCGCCAGACCATCGCCTGCGACTGCCTCGCCATGGCCAATGGCTGGAACCCGATCGTGCATCTCGATTCGCACCTATCGCGACGCCCGGTCTGGGACGAGGCGATCCACGCCTTCGTGCCGGGCGCGCTTCCCTCAGGCATGGTGGCCGTCGGGGCGGCGGGCGGGGCCTTCACCCTGGCCTCCTGCCTGGAGACCGGCGGCCGGGCCGGGGCGGAGGCCGCCTCCGCCTGCGGGTTCGCCGGCGCCGCGCCCGAGACTCCGAAGACCGACCCCGAGAGCATCGCCCATACGCCGCTCTGGCGCGTGCCGGTCTCGAAGGGCAAGGCCTTCGTCGATTTCCAGAACGATGTGGCGGCCTCCGATGTGGAACTCGCCCATCGCGAGGGCTTCCGCGCGGTCGAGCTCCTGAAGCGCTACACCACCCTCGGCATGGCCACCGACCAGGGCAAGACTTCGAACCTCGCCGGGCTCGGCATCATGGCGGAGCTCACCGGTCAGCCGATCGCGAGCGTCGGCACCACGATGTTCCGGCCGCCCTTCACCCCCGTCGCCATCGGCGCCTTCGCCGGGCATCACCGGGGCAAGGATTTTCGGGCGACCCGGCACGTCCCCTCGCATGCCTGGTGCGAGGAGCAGGGGGCGGTCTTCGTGGAGACCGGCCTGTGGCTCCGCCCGGCCTACTTCCCGAAGCCCGGCGAAAGCGACTGGCTGGAAACGGTCAATCGCGAGGTGAACACCGTCCGCGCCCATGTCGGCGTCTGCGACGTGACGACGTTGGGCAAGATCGACATCCAGGGCCGGGACGCCCTCGCTCTCATCGAGCGGGTCTGCGCCAATCCCTTCGGCACGCTGCCCGTGGGCAAAGCGCGCTACGCCGTGCTCCTGCGCGAGGACGGTTTCGTTCTCGACGACGGCACCATCGCGCGGCTGGGCGAGAGCCATTTCGTGATGACGGCCTCCACGGCCAACGCCGCCAAGGTCATGCAGCACCTCGAATTCTGCCACCAATGGCTGTGGCCGGAGCTCGACGTGCAGATGGTCTCGGTGAGCGAGCAATGGGCGCAATACGCCGTGGCCGGACCGCGCGCCCGCGACACGTTGCAGGACATCGTCGATCCCGGTTTCGACCTGTCGAACGAGGCCTTCCCCTTCCTGGCCTGCGCCGACATCACGGTCGGCGGGGGCATCCCCGCGCGTCTGTTCCGCATCTCGTTCTCGGGTGAACTCGCGTATGAACTCGCGGTGCCGGCCGCCTATGGCGACGCCGCCTGGCGGGCGGTCATGGCGGCCGGCTCGGCCCATGGCATCACGGCCTACGGCTCGGAGGCGCTCTCGGTGATGCGCATTGAGAAGGGCCACGCGGCCGGCGCCGAGATCAACGGCCAGACCACGGCGCGCGACATAGGCCTCGGCGGCATGCTCGCCAAAAAGAAGGACTATATCGGTCGCCTGATGAAGGAGCGCCCGGCCCTCGTCGATCCTGACCGGCCGATCCTCGTAGGATTCCGCCCAGTCGACCGCAGCCAGCGCCTGCGCGCGGGGGCACGTTTCCTAGCCATCGGTGCCGCCCCGAGCCTCGCGGCCGATGAGGGCACCATGACGTCCGTGGCCTATTCGCCGAGCCTCGGCCACTGGATCGGGCTCGGCCTGATCCGGCGCGGCCCCGAGCGCCATGGCACACGGGTTCGCGCCTACGATCCGGTGCGCGACGGCGATATCGAGGTCGAGATCTGCTCACCGGTCTTCGTCGACCCGAAAGAGGAGAAGCTGCGTGTCTGACGGCATCGAGACGACATGGCGGCCGAGAAGCGCCTGGACAGGAATCGCACCGGTTGGCCGGCACGGACGTCTGGGCGGCGAGCCCGGCCTCATTCTGACCCTGCGCGAGGACTTCGCGCTCGCCACCCTGATCGCGGTGAAGGGGCGGACCGATGCCCTCCGGCAGGTTCTGGACGAGCGTTTCGGCTGGTCGCTGCCCGATACGGGGACCACCAGCCTGACGGGAGAGCGAGGACTGGTCTGGTCCGGGCCGGATCAATGGCTCGCTCTCTTTGAGACGCGCCGGGAGATGGCGGGCCTCGTCCAGGCCTTGCAGGGGCTCGCTGCGGTCACGGATCAGAGCGACGCCCGCGCGATCGTCCGTGTGTCCGGGCCGGACGCCCGGGCATTCCTCGCCAAGGGCCTCGCCATCGACCTTCATCCCCGTGCCTTCCAGCCGGGGCAGGTCGCCGTCACCGCCCTTGCTCATATGGGCGTGCAGGTCTGGCAGCGGGACGGCTCCCCGACCTACGATCTTGCCGTGGCACGCAGCTTTGCCGGCAGCGTCTGGTCGTGGCTGACCCATGCCGCGGACGAGTTCGACTACGACGTGCGCAATGCAGCGCCGTGAGCGGACCCGGCCGGTTCCCGGCCCGGTGGTTCAGCCGCGCGGGTAGACGATGATGGACAGGTAGGTCATCGGCGTCTTGATCAGTTTGGCAGGCCCGTGGGATGCTGCCGAGTCGAACAGGAGCGAGTCTCCCGGCTGCAGCGTGTAGTCGTGCTTGTCATGGCGATAGATGACTTCGCCAGTCAGCATATAGATGAACTCGGTCCCGGCATGCCGAAACCCGGTATAGGATTCGGCATCATTCTCCAGGGTGATGAGGTAGGGCTCGACGACGATCTCACCGCGCAGGCCCGCCCCGAGAAGCTCGTAGAGATGGCCGGCCTTCGTCCCGCGCCGCTCGATGACGACACCCTGCCCGCGTCTGACGAAGGAGCAGTCGCGGCTCTCCTCGAAGGCCGAGAACAGTACGGTGATGGGCACGTTCAAGGCCTTCGCCACGGCGTTGATGGAGGATAGCGACGGCGAAATCTGCCCGTTCTCCATCTTGGAGATCATGCCGGGCGAGATTCCGGCGGCTGTCCCGAGATCCACCACCGACAGGTCCCGCTCGCGGCGCAGGTGCCGAATCTGGTGGCCCAATGCCCGCTCGAGGCTTCGTTCCTGATCGGTCGGCGCGTTGGAGGCAGTGTTCAGCATCGTATCCAAGTAATCCCATCGCAACGTAGGCCGTTCGAAAGCACGTCTCGTTCCCCGGCAGCGCCGCTGTCATCACGACAGGTCGTCGATCTCCGGCGAGGATCGATCGCCGCCGACCTTTCGCAGGCGGGTCGGCTCTCGCCAAAGAGGGCGCGAGGGCGTGCCGGCGGCGGCCATGTTCTCCGTCGATGAAGTGTAAGTGTTTCTTACAAAACTCCCGCTGCGCCGTCGTGCCGTGACCGAGAACCGACGGTGACCGGGAGTTTTGTGAGGCACTCTAAGACCTCAGGCTGTGCCTGACTATGTGGCATCACAAGCGGTCATAGCGACGCGCAGAGATGCTCATGGCGCGACGGAGCCCCGATCCGTAGCGTTCTCGACCTCCATGCGCTCCCGAACCCAGTGGCCAGCCGCCCTCCGTGTTTCTTTTGAAGAAATAATTGTTCCCAAGATTGACCCCTGCGGGTGATCCATGCGACCAGTCACTTCAAGGGATGGGTCGGCGTGGAGACCAAGTATGTGCGGTATTGTCGGGTTGTTTGTGAAGAATCCTGATCTGGAGCCCCGTCTGGGGGCTTTGCTGTCGACGATGCTCGAGACGATGACGGGGCGTGGTCCGGACAGTGCCGGTTTTGCCGTCTACGGAGCCGACGGGGCCGGGGTGAAGCTGACTCTGCGTGGAGCCGACAGGGCATCGCTCGCTGACGCGGTAGCCCGCCTCGAGAGCCGGCTGGGGCGCGGCGTCGAGGCGGTGGCGCGCGACACCCATACGGTTATCGACGTTCCGGCGGCCTTTGAGGGCGACGTGCGTGGCTTTCTCGTTGCCGAAGCGCCGGGCATCGACGTGGTCAGCGCCGGCCGGCGGATGGAGATCTACAAGGAGGTCGGGCTGCCGGCCGCCGTCGCCGCGCGGTTCGATCTTGCCGGCATGACCGGCACCCATGGCATCGGCCATACCCGCATGGCCACCGAAAGCGCGGTCACCACCAACGGCGCTCACCCGTTCTCCACCGGCATCGACGAATGCCTGGTCCATAACGGCTCGCTCTCGAACCACAACGACATGCGCCGCCGCCTCGAGCGCGAGGGGCTAACCTTCGCCACCAAGAACGACACCGAGGTCGCGGCCGGCTACCTGAGCTGGCGCATGCGCGAGGGTGCCTCTCTCAAGCAGGCCCTGGAGTCGAGCCTGTCGGATCTCGATGGCTTCTTCACCTTCGTGGTCGGCACCGAGACGGGCTTTGCCGTCGTGCGCGATCCCATCGCCTGCAAGCCTGCGGTGATGGCCGAGACCGACGATTACGTGGCGTTCGGCTCCGAGTACCGGGCCCTCGTGGGTCTGCCCGGCATCGCCTACGCCCGCGTCTTCGAACCCGAACCCGCCAAGGTCTACGCCTGGGAGCGTCACTGATGTCGTCCTACGATCTCAACCAGGCGCCCCTGCGCGACCTCAACCGGGCATTGCACGCCCTGCGCCCCGATACCAACGAGACCCACTGGACCATCACCGGTCCGGATGGCCGCCACGCCATCGCGGTGGGCCTGGATGCGCCGATCTCCGTCGAGATCGAGGGGAATGTCGGCTATTACTGTGCCGGCATGAACAAGCTCGCGAGTGTCGTGATCAACGGCAATGCGGGCGTGGGTGTCGCCGAGAACATGATGTCGGGCTTCGTCCATGTGCGCGGCGACGTCAGCCAGTCGGCCGGCGCCACGGCGCATGGCGGCCTCCTCGTGGTCGACGGCAATGCGGGCGCGCGCTGCGGCATCTCGATGAAGGGTATCGACATCGTCGTGAAGGGCTCGATCGGCCACATGTCGGCCTTCATGGCCCAGGCCGGAACTCTCACCGTGCTCGGCGATGCCGGCGAGGCTTTGGGCGATTCCCTCTATGAGGCGCGGCTCTACGTGCGCGGCTCGGTCAAGAGCCTGGGCGCCGATTGCATCGAGAAGGAGATGCGCGACGAGCACCGCGAGCAGCTCTACGCCAAGCTCCAGGCCGCCGGCCTTGCCGGCGAGGTCAGCCCGTCGGAGTTCCGGCGCTACGGCTCCGCCCGCCGCCTCTATCATTTCAACGTCGACAACGCCGGAGCCTACTGATGGCCGAGACTCCCAAGGACCCGACCCTCAAGGATGCGCGTCCCCTGCCGCGCACCAAGCCCCGCTTCTCGGCGACCTTCACCCCCGACGTGATGTCTGAGATCCGCCGCGCCGCCGCCACCGGCATCTACGATATCCGGGGCGCGGGTGCGAAGCGCAAGCTGCCGCATTTCGACGACCTCCTGTTCCTGGGCGCCTCGATCAGCCGATACCCGCTGGAGGGCTACCGTGAGCGCTGCGGCACCGAAGTTGTGCTGGGCGCACGCTTCGCCTCCAAGCCGATCCACCTCAAGACCCCGATCACCATCGCGGGGATGAGCTTCGGCTCGCTCTCGGCCCAGGCCAAGGAAGCGCTCGGGCGCGGGGCGACGCTGGCCGGCACCTCGACCACCACCGGCGACGGCGGCATGACGCAGGAGGAGCGCGGGCATTCGCAGACGCTGGTCTACCAGTACCTGCCCTCGCGCTACGGCATGAACCCCGACGACCTGCGCAAAGCGGACGCGATCGAGATCGTCATCGGCCAGGGCGCCAAGCCCGGCGGCGGCGGCATGCTGCTCGGCCAGAAGATCACCGAGCGTGTCGCCGGCATGCGCTGCCTGCCCCCGGGCGTCGACCAGCGCTCGGCCTGCCGCCATCCGGACTGGACCGGGCCGGACGACCTCGAGATCAAGATCGAGGAACTGCGCGAGATCACCGATGGCGAGAAGCCGATCTACGTGAAGGTCGGCGCCTCGCGGCCCTATTACGACACCGCGCTCGCCGCCAAGTCCGGCGCCGACGTGGTCGTGCTGGACGGCATGCAGGGCGGCACGGCAGCGACGCAGGACGTGTTCATCGAGCATGTCGGCATCCCGATCCTGGCGGCGATCCGCCCCGCGGTGCAGGCGCTGCAGGACCTCGGTCTGCACCGGAAGGTGCAGCTCGTCGTCTCGGGCGGCATCCGCTCGGGAGCCGATGTGGCCAAGGCCCTGGCGCTCGGCGCCGACGCCGTCGCCATCGGCACCGCTGCGCTCATCGCGCTGGGCGACAACGACCCGCGCTGGGAGGCCGACTATCAGGCCCTCGGTACCACCGCCGGAGCCTACGACGATTGGCACGAGGGCAAGGATCCCGCCGGCATCACCACGCAGGACCCGGAACTGGCCAAGCGCCTCGACCCCGTCCTCGCCGGCCGGCGGCTGGCCAACTACCTCGCCGTGATGACCCTGGAGGCGCAGACCATCGCGCGCGCCTGCGGCAAGAGCCACCTGCACAACCTCGAACCCGAGGACCTCGTGGCGCTCACCATCGAGGCCGCCGCCATGGCGCAGGTGCCGATGGCCGGCACGGGCTGGATTCCGGGCAAGACCGGCTTCTGAGCACAACGAAGGGCCGTCCCACGGGGGCGGCCTTTCCCTTCGACAGCACGGCCGAGCGGGCCGCCCGATTCAACGCAGGGTGACGCCATGAACACGGATCTCGAAACCGTCGCGAAAGAGCGCGGCATCAAGTACTTCCTCGTCTCCTACACGGACCTGTTCGGCACGCAGCGCGCCAAGCTCGTCCCGGCCGCCGCCATCGCCAGCACCTGTAGGAACGGCGCCGGGTTCGCAGGCTTCGCCACCTGGCTCGACATGAGCCCGGCCGATGCCGACCTCCTCGCCGTGCCCGATGCCGCCGGCCTGATCCAGCTGCCCTGGAAGCCGGAGGTCGGCTGGCTGCCCGCCGACCTCGTCATGGGCGGCAAGCCGGTGGAGCAGGGGCCGCGCAACATCCTCAAACGCCTGATCGCCGAGGCGGCCCGTGACGGTTTGCAGATGAAGACCGGCGTCGAGTGTGAGTTCTTCCTGATCACGCCGGACGGTTCCGAGCCGGCGGACATGGCCGACCGGCAAATGAAGCCGTGCTACGACCAGTCGGCCCTCATGCGCCGCTACGACGTGATCACCGAGATCTGCGACGCGATGCTGGAACTCGGCTGGAAGCCGTACCAGAACGACCACGAGGACGCGAACGGGCAGTTCGAGATGAACTGGGACTACGACGACGCCCTGATCACTGCCGACCGGCACGCCTTCTTCAAGTACATGACCCGCTCGATCGCCGAGAAGCACGGCCTGCGCGCGACCTTCATGCCCAAGCCCTTCATGGACCTGACCGGCTCTGGCTGCCACGCCCACGTCTCGCTCTGGAGGGGCGACCGCAACGTCTTCGCCGATGCGTCGGACGAGATCGGAATGTCGCGGGAGGGCTACCACTTCATCGGCGGGCTCATCCACTCCGCCGATGCGCTGGCCGCCATCACCAACCCGTGCGTGAATTCCTACAAGCGCATCAATGCCCCGCGCACCACCTCCGGCGCGACCTGGGCTCCCAACACCGTGACCTATACGGGCAACAACCGCACCCACATGATCCGCATCCCCGATGGCGGGCGCTTCGAGTTCCGCCTCGCCGACGGTGCGGCCAATCCCTATCTGCTCCAGGCGGGCCTCCTCGCCGCCGGCCTCGACGGCCTGCGCAACCGGCGCGATCCGGGCCAGCGCCTCGACATCAACATGTACACGGACGGCCATACGGTTGAGGGCGTCAAGTGTCTGCCGCTCAACATGTTGGACGCCATGCGGGCCCTCGAGAAATGCGACGTGCTCAACGAGGCCTTAGGCTCGTTCGTGCCGAGCTATCTCAAGCTCAAGACCGAGGAATGGAACGCCTATTCGCGCCACCTCACCCAGTGGGAGCGCGACACCACGCTCGACTGCTGAAGCCCGGACCACCCGCCGGTCCCGACGGGGAAAGTCGCGCGAGTTGCCCCCGCCCTCGCGCGGAAGGGGTTCCCGGCCGAAGGGATTCCGGCGGGATCATGCTTGATTAGAACCAGACTGAAGGACATATCGCTTCCGGTTGCCGGTCCCGAGATTTGGGTGCATGAACCGGCTGATCTCGGCTTTTCGGTCCGAAACAGACGACGACGGGCGGGAAGAGCTCTGTGGACCACGACGACAGCAGCGCAGGAATCGAGGCCGACCGTCGTGCGGCCCTCGTGCGCTACGGCATCCTCGATACGGAGGCCGAGGCGGATTTCGACGATATCGTGAAGGCCGCGTCGGCGGCCTGCGATATGCCGATTTCCCTGATCTCCCTGCTCGACGGGGACCGCCAATGGTTCAAGGCCGAGACGGGATTCGGTCAGCGGGAGACCCCGATCTCCTCTTCGATCTGCCGCCATGCCGTCCAGGAGCAGGACGCGGTGTTCGTGATCCCCGACACGACCCGCGACGAACGAACCTCCGCGAACCCGTTGGTCACCGGCGACTCGCATGTGCGCTTCTATGCCGGTGTGCCTCTGCAGACGTCGAAAGGCGTCACCCTCGGCACGCTCTGCGTCCTCGACACCAAACCGAACAGCCTGACCGCGGCGCAGAAGCTGATCCTGCAGACGCTGGCTAAGCAGGTGATGGCCCTGCTCGAACTGCGCCGTGCCCTGCAGGACCGGCGCGAGAGCGACCGGCTCAACAAGGCGATCCTGGAGAGCGCCGTCGATTACGGCATCATCTCCATGGATCTGTCCGGCCGGGTGACGAGCTGGAACACCGGCGCGGAACGCGTCATCGGCTGGAGCGAGGCCGAGATGCTCGGCGAGCCCGCCCATGTCTTCTTCACGCCCGAGGATGTCGAGACCGGCGCTCCCGAGCAGGAGATGGGTGCCGCACTGCTGCACGGGCGGGCTAGCGACGAGCGCTGGCACCGGCGCAAGGACGGAACCCTGTTCTGGGGCCTCGGCGAGATGATGCCGCTCAGGAACGAGGACGGACATCCGGAGGGATTCATCAAGATCCTGCGCGACCGCACGGAACAGCGCCTCGCGAACCAGAAGCAGCGCGACGACGCGGAATTCATGCGCAGCGTCCTCGCCTCGTCGGCCGATTGCATCAAGGTGATCGACCTCGACAACCGCCTGACCTTCATGAGTGAGGGCGGGATGCGGGTGATGGAGGTGAGCGACTTCAACGCGATCCAGAACTGTCCCTGGCCGGATTTCTGGCAGAACCAGGGCAATGACGACGCCTATGCGGCCCTTGCTGCCGCCAAGGCCGGGGGAACGGGCCATTTCCAGGGTCAGGCCAACACCATGGCGGGCAATCCCCGCTGGTGGGACGTGCAAGTCACCCCGATCCTCGATGCCGAAGGACGCCCCGAGCGGCTGCTCTCGGTCTCCCGCGACATCACCGTCCAGAAGACCGCCGAGCAGCGGATCAGCGCCAGCGAGGCGCGCTGGCGGGGCCTGTTCACCAGCATGCAGGAAGGGTTCTTCCTCGGCGAACTCGTTCGCGACGGGGCCGGGCGGGCCTGCGATTACCGCTTCCTGGAGATCAACCCGGCCTTCGCCCGGCAATCGGGCCTGTCGGAGCAAAGCGTCGGCCGTACCGTTCGAGAGCTCGTTCCCGAGATCGACCAAGGGCTGATCGACCGTTATGCGAGCGTGGTCGATACCGGCGAACCGAGCCTGTTCGAGATCACCGTGCCCGGCCTCGGCCGGACCTTCGAGGTCCGCGCCGGACACGAAAGCGGCCAGCGGTTCAGCTGCCTCTTCCTCGACGTCACCGAACGCAAGCAGGGCGAGACCCGCCGGCTCGCCATCGCGGAACTCGGCGACCGCCTGCGCGACCTGAGCGACCCGGAAGCGATCGCGTTCGTCGCGGCAGAGATCACGGGCCGGACCCTGGGACTGTCCCATTCCGGTTATGGAGCCGTGGACCAGGAGCGCGAGACCATCGTCGTCGGTCGAGGGTGGTCGGCGCCCGGCCTCCCCGGCATCGACGGAGCCCGCGAGTTTCGGGAATACGGCTCGTGTATCGACGCGCTGAAGGCTGGAACGGCGGTTCTGATCGAGGATGCCGCCGCGGATCCGCGCACCGCATCGGATGCGGTTTCGCTGAACGACATCCGCATCCGTTCGTTCGTCGACCTGCCGGTCATGGAGCACGGACGATTCGTCGCCGTATTCTACGCAGCCAAGGACGTCCCGCACGCCTGGAACACCGAAGAGATCGGTTTCATCCGCAACATCGCCGACCGGACACGTGCCGCCATCGCGCGGATCGAAGCCGAGGCGCAGCAACGCGTCCTGAATCTCGAACTCAGCCACCGCATGAAGAACATGTTGGCGATGGTGCAATCCATCGCCACCCAAACCATGCGGAACGCCACCGATGTCGTGAGCGCCAAGGAGGTGCTGGCAGGGCGTCTGATCGCGCTGGGCAAGTCCCACGACCTGCTACTGGGCGGGTCGCTCGGCGATACGCCCCTGAAGACGCTGATCGAAAGTGCCCTGGAGCCTCACAAGGACAAGCCAGACCGTTTCTCCCTTCGCGGGCCGGCCCTGAATGTGGGTGCCAAGGCCGCGATGTCGCTGGCCCTCATCCTCCATGAGCTCGCGACCAATGCCGCCAAGTACGGCGCCCTCTCCACTGCCAAAGGCAGCGTCTCCATCGTCTGGGAGATCTGTCGGAGCAAGGGCGAGGGCGGCGATCAGGTGCTGCTGCGCTGGATCGAGGCCGGAGGGCCGCCGGTCAGTCCGCCCACCCGCACGGGGTTCGGCACGCGCTTGATCGGGCGGGGACTTGCCGGCAATTTCGGCGGCGAGGTCTCCCTCGATTACCGCACGGCCGGTGTGGTCTGTACACTCGAAGCGTCGCTGAAAGGTCTGCAGGCCGTGGATACGCCGCCCGACTTCCGTTGAGGCGATAGCAGGGAAGCGGATGCCGCTCTCCCGAAAAGCGGATGCCTGGCAGGGCCGGCCTCAGTCTGCGCGGATCTGGGCCGCGCCGGGATCCTTGGAGTTGAGCGCGCAGCCGCAGGTGAACACCCTGGCGCCGCTGTCGGCTCCCCGCGAGACCGCCTCGCAGGTGAGAAGATGCCGGAGCTGCGCCTCCAGCTGATCCTTCTGATACGGCTTCTGCATCACAGGCACGGTCTGATAAGCCGGCTCCAGTCCGGCCGAGCCGTAACCTGTTGCGAACAGGAACGGGATGCAGCGCTCGAAGAGCTGATCGGCCACGGGATAGCTGCGCGTCTCGCCGAGATTCACATCGAGGACGGCCGCATCGAAATCGCCGGCCTGAAGCCGCCGCAGCGCCTGGTCGAGGCGCATGGCGACAACGACCTCGCAGCCGAGATCGAGAAGCATGTCCTCGGCGAGCATCGCGACAAGGCTTTCGTCTTCCACCAGCAGGACCCGGCGTCCTTCCAGGATACTCATGAGACCGGACGCCCCGTCACGACATCCTGTCCATGCCATCCCAGCGCGGTCAGTGGGATGTCGAGGCGGCACACGAGTCCGGCCGGTGCGAAATCGATCTCGGCGCTGCCGTCGAATTCCAGCGGCAATTGCCGCTCGATCAGCCTCGAGCCGAAACCCCTGCGGGTCGGAGGGACCACTTCCGGGCCGCCCGTCTCCGTCCAGGTGAGGGACAGGCGTTCGCGCCCGCCATCGGACGTCAGCGTCCATGTCACTGCGACGCGGCCTTCGGGAACCGAGAGGGCGCCGTATTTGGCGGCGTTAGTCATCAATTCGTGCAACGCCATCGCCAGCGTCACGGCGACCTTGGGGTGGAGGCGGGTATCTGGGCCGGTGATGTTGAACCGCGTCCCGTCGGTCTCCGCGACCGCATGGGGTGCGATCGCCCGCTCGACGACACCGATGAGGCTGGCGCTCTCCCAATTGGATTCCGTCAGGACGTTGTGGGCGTCCGAGAGCGCCGCGACGCGGGCATCGAACACGGCGCGGGCCGGCTGGTCGGCGACGTTGCGGAAGGTCTGCGCCGCGATGGACTGGACGGTGGCCAGGGTGTTCTTCACCCGGTGGTTCAACTCGTTCGTCAGCAATTTCTGCCGCTCGGCCGCCGCCTTCTCCTCCGTGATGTCGCGGACTTCGATGATCGTACCGATGATCTTGGCCGCATCGTCGCGGATCGGGCTCGCGGTGAAGCCGACTGGGTAGAAATGCCCGTCCTTGTGGACGAACACCTCTTCGCCGCGTTCCTGGTTGTTCTCGGGGAAGGCACGGTCGATGGCGCATTCCTCTAACGGGAACGGACGGCCATCGGGGTAGGTGTGGTGGACGATGTCGTGCAGCGGACAGTCGCGCGCGAGCACCTCTCCGACGCTGAATCCGGTGAGCAATTCGGCGGCGCGGTTCATGTAGACGCAGTGCTGCCGGTCATCCATCAGGAAGATCGCCACCGACGCGTTGTTGAGCACGGCGTTCAGGCGGCGCTCGGTCTCGTGGAGCTGTGACCCGCGGCGCAGGGTCGGCAGGGACATCGAGGCTTCGGCGGAGGAAACGAGTGGCGGCCGGGTCGGCACGAGGCAGGCTCTCTGCAAGGTTGGGTGGGCACCCGATGGCGCACCGCAATATCCTAACGGCTTCGATAGGGTTCGGCGAGGAAAGATCGGCCGATCCCCGATATCCCCGCGCACCGACATGCGAAAGCGTGAGGGGCGGCGGTTTGTTCCGCGCCACGGGCTTCGGCAAGCGATCCGGTGTCGAAACGCAGGGGGCAGCGAGAATTCTCTGGGATGGCACACCGCCGTCGTGCCGGACGATCGCATCGCGTCGGTCCTACTCTCCTGACTGAGGAGGGGGTTGATGGACGGATCGGCCCCGTAAGGCAGGTCGGGTGGGGATCGTATGGGAACGGTCGGACGCCATGCCGCAAGCCGGGATGGGGATTAGACTCTTGATCGGCATGGGATCCGCCCGAGTTCCCGGCGCATGCCAAACTCTCCCGTCCCCCACACCACCATCCCCGGCCCATGCACGGTGGTCTGCCTGCATTTCCTTGGGGGAAGCGCGCGGGAATGGGAGCCGGTCGCGGCTCTTCTCGATGGCGTCGCTCGCGTTGTGGCGCTTGATCTGCCCGGTTTCGGCGATGCCGCCGCCGTGTCCGGCTACTCGGTGGAAGCGATGGCGGATCATGTGGCGGCGGGGATCGCCGCCGCCGATCCCGGGGATCGATGGTATCTCGCAGGGCATAGCATGGGCGCGAAGGTCGCCTTGGCCCTCGCCCGGCGCGCCGAGGATGGTGCACCGGATCTGGCGGGGCTCGCCGGGCTGGTGCTGCTGGGCGGTTCACCGCCGAGCCCCGAGCCGATGTCCGACGACAAGCGGCGGGAGATGATGGAATGGATCTCCGCGGATGCGGAGACCCGTCGCCGTAAGGCCGGAGAGTTCGTCGATCAGAACACCGGCGCTCCCCTCGGCGAGCCGCTTCGGACCCGCGCGGTCGAGGATGTTCTGCGCGCCTCTCCCGCCGCCTGGACGGCGTGGCTGCGCGACGGCTCCCGCGAGGATTGGAGCCGCCGGATCGGCATCCTGCGCATGCCGGCCGTGGTCGTCGGCGGAACCGAGGACGCCGATCTCGGCGCCGCCGCGCAGAAGGCCCTGACCCTTCCCCACTTGGCCCATGGCCGGCTGGTGGCTCTCGATGGCGCAGGGCACCTTCTGCCGCTGGAGCGGCCGGAGGCCGTGGCCAGCCTCATCGCGGGTCTCGCCTCCGAGGAACCGCTTCTGAAGTCCGAGGCACTGGCGGTGCCGGAGCCCTATCGCGCGCTGATCGAATCCGACCGGGTGAACACGCGCCTGCGCGCGGCGCTCCTGGCTCGGGCCGAACCCGACGGCTCGGCTGATCGGCCCGCGTACCTCGACCCGGTCGAGCTCACGCAGCTTCGTGCCGTCGTGGACAGGGTTTTGCCGCAGGACGGCACGGGCCGGATCGACATCGCAGCGCAGATCGAGGCTCGGCTCGCTGCCGGAACCGGGGATGGATGGCGTTTTGCCAAGCTGCCGGCGGACGGAGCGGCCTACCGCGCCGCCCTGCGAACCCTGGATGCCGCCGCCCGGTCCGTCCACGCGACGGGCTTCCTGTGCCTCGACGGCGGTGAGCAGGACGCCTTCCTGCGGGCCGCTGCCGCCGGCGAGCCGCTGTCGCATGATGTGCCGGAGGATGGGCTCGATGCCGAAGAGATGACCTTGTGGTTCGAGGATCTGCGCAGCGACGCGGTGCGGATCTATCTCGCCCACCCCGCCAGCCTCGCCCGGATCGGCTTTTCCGGGATTGGCGCGGGCGGCGACGATGCGGAAACCCTGCCGGGCTTCGTGCGCGTCGGCATCGGTGACCCGGAACCCTGGGAGCCCTCCGCTCTGCAAAAGTCCTCTACCCTCGGGGAGACCGGACGATGAAGCTCGATGCGATGCGTCGCTACGCAACCACCGACATCGTCGATGTCGTCGTCATCGGTACGGGCGCGGGTGGCGCGCCGGTGCTCGCCCGCCTCGCGGCGGCCGGGCTCAAGGTCGTCGCCCTGGAGGCGGGGCCGAACTTCGACCCCGCGCGCTTTGCCTTCGACGAGACGCTCGCCGACGAGATCTACTGGACCGAGGAGCGCCTCAGCGGCGGTTCGACGCCGGAGGCCTTCGGCGCCAACAACAGCGGCACCGGGGTGGGCGGCTCCACCCTGCATTGGGGCGCCTTCACGCCTCGCGCCGACGAGCGCGACCTGCGTCTTCACTCAGAGACCGGGATGGGGGTGGATTGGCCCCTCGGTTACGATGACCTGCGGCCGTTCTACGAGCGCGTCGAGGCGTTTATCGGCGTGTCCGGCCCCTCCCAGTACCCCTGGGATCCCGGCCGGCGCTATCCTCTCTCGCCGGTCCCGCGCAACGCGCCGGCGCAGGTTATGGGCCAAGCCTGCGACCGGCTCGGCATTCGAACCGCCGACTCGCCTGCAGCCGTTGTCTCGCGCGACTTCTCCCAGGAGGGCGGTGCCCTGCGCCGGGGCTGCATCAATTGCGGATACTGCCACCAGGGTTGTCGCAATGGTGCCAAGACCAGCATGGACGTCACCTACCTGCCGCATGCCGTCTCCAACGGCGCGGAAATCCGTCCCGATTGTCGCGTGCACGGACTCGAGCGCGACCGCGAGGGCCGGATAACGTCGGTGATCTACCGGCACGACGGCATCGATCACCGGCAGCGTTGCGCGGCGGTCTATCTCTGCGCCGGCGCCGTGGAGACGCCCCGGCTCCTCCTGCATCTCGGACTTGCCAATGGGAGCGGTCAAGTCGGGCGCAACTATATGGGCCATGTGGCGACCCAGGTCTGGGGGACGTTCGAGGCCGAGATGCGGATGAACCGGGGCTATCCCTCCTCGCTCATCAGCGAGGACATGGTCCGCCCCGCTGATGCGGATTTCGCCGGCGGCTACCTGATGCAGAGCCTCGGCGTCCTGCCCGTCACCTGGGGCAACTCGGTGGCGCGGGGGCGCGGCCTGTGGGGGCGGGAGCTGACCGAACATCTCAATCGTTACAACCACATGGCGGGCATCGGGATCAACGGCGAGACCCTGCCCTGCGACGCCAACGTGCTGGTGCTCGCCGACGAGGTGGACGCGTTCGGGATGCGCAAGGCGCAGATCGATTTCGGCTATTCCTCGAACGAGGACCGGCTGAACGCCCATGCGACGCGGACCATGAAGGCGATCTGGGAAGCTGCCGGCGCCACCGACATCTGGGTGCTGGAGCGCGTCGCGCACACGATCGGGACGTGCCGGATGGGCCGGAGCGGCGACAGCGCCGTGGTCGATCCCCAGGGCCGGAGTTTCGAAATCCCGAACCTCTGGATCAGCGACGGATCGACCTTCCCGAGTTCGCTGGCCGCCAACCCGGCGCTGACCATCATGGCCCTGGCCCTGCGCTCGGCCGAGGCGTTCCTGGGCCATCCCTCCTGACGATTCCTGAGGAACGCCACCGCCATTCCCCGGTTGGATTCACCGCAACGCGACGAGGTTTCAAGCGCCATGACCACGAAGATTTCCACGACGAATGCCCGCGCGGGTGCGCATGGCGAAATCGGCCTCGCCAAGGGTGAGCGGGTCGCCATGCGGATGTGGCGCCACGAGCCGCCGACAGACGACAAGCCGAGCGCCAGCCGACCCTACGAGACGGTGGGCTACGTCATTTCCGGCCGGGCCGAACTCACGGTCGGCGGCGAGACCGTGACCCTGGAGCCCGGCGATTCCTGGCTCGTCCCGGCCGGGGCCGAGCACACCTACACAATCCTCGAAGAGTTCACGGCCGTCGAGGCCACCGCCCCGCCGGCCGCGTAGCCTTTCATACCTGCCGCACCCAAGGCGGCGGCGTGAGACCAGACATGAGAAGGGCCGGATCGATCACGATCCGGCCCTTTTCGCTATCCGTTCCCGAAGGAAGACCCGTCCTACGCGCCGCCCCATTGCATGGTCAGGCCACCATCCACCACGAGGGTATGGCCGGTGACGTAATCGGCATCGTCCGAGGCGAGGTAGAGGATCGCCTTGGCGATCTCGTCGGGCTGGCCGGCGCGGTGCCACGGGATGCGTTCCAGGGAAGCTTCGAGCTTCTCGGGATTCTCGAACCGGTCGCTGGTCATCGGCGTCTCGATCAGGCCGGGGGCGACGTTGTTGACGTTGATCTTGTCCTCGGCGAGCTCACGCGACAGGCTCCGGCAGAGGGAGCCGACACCGGCCTTCGACATGCCGTAGGGTGCGCTTTCCGGCGTCGGCAGGTGCTGGGCCACCGAGGAGACGATGACGATCTTCCCCCGCCCGCCATTGGCCCGCCGGACCTTGATGAAGGCGCGGGCGCAGAAGACCGGCCCCATCAGATTGACCCGCAGGATCTGCTCGAGCTTGCCGTCATCCATCTCGGCCACCGGCATGCCGCTCATGGCCTGACCGGCATTGTTGACGAGGATGTCGAGGACGCCGAACTCGGCGGCCACCTTGGCGAAGGTCGCCTCGACGGAGGCCGGGTCGCCGACATCGTCCTGGATCACCAGGCATGTGCGCCCGGCGGCCTCGACCCGGCGCGCGGTCTCCCGCGCGCCGTCCGCGTCGGTGTTGTAGGTGATCGCCACGTCCGCGCCTTCACGCGCGAACAGCTCGGCCGCAGCCTGTCCGATACCGGAATCCGCCCCGGTGATCAGAGCGCGTTTGCCCTGCAACTTCATGTCTGTCCCATCCGTGCGAGAAGGGGTGCGCGGGCATCACGTGGCCGGCGATCACCCGTGATCTTCAGGACAATGGGCACGGTAAAACCCGGTTCCCGGGGTGCGGCATCGGCGGGGAGGGACGTCCCTCCCCGGGCTCAGGTGATGACGCTCGGCTCGCTGCGCCCCGTGATGCCGGCGATGTCGGCGATGTCGCGCGCCGCCTGGACGACCGGGGCGAGGACGACATCCGGTGCAAGGTCGAGCCGGTCCGGGGCGTTCTCGTAGCGCTCGATATAGACCCTCAGGGTTGCCCCCGCCGTGCCGGTGCCGGAGAGCCGGTAGACCACACGGGCATCCTCGGCGAAGCTGATGCGGATGCCCTGCTGCGCCGTCACGGAGCCGTCGACCGGGTCGACATAGCGGAAATCGTCCGCCGTGGAGACGGTGAGGTCGCCGATCCGGCGGCCGGGCAGGCTCGCGAGCTGCGCGCGCAACCCCTCCATGAGGCGGTTGGCGCTCTCGGACTCGATCTCCTCGTAATCGTGGCGGGTGTAGTAATCGCGGCCGAACGAGGCCCAATGCTCGCGTACGATGGCATCGGCGCGCTTGCCCGTCGCCGCCAGGATGTTCAGCCACAGCAGCACGGCCCAGAGCCCGTCCTTCTCGCGGACGTGGTTCGAGCCGGTGCCGGCGCTCTCCTCGCCGCAGAGGGTGATGAGCCCGGCATCGAGCAGGGTGCCGAAGAACTTCCAGCCCGTCGGCGTCTCGTAGGCGGGAATGCCGAGCGAGGCGGCGACCCGGTCGGCGGCGCGGCTCGTGGGCATCGAACGGGCGATGCCCGAAAGGCCGGAGGCGTAGCCCGGCGCGCGATGGGCATGGGCGGCGAGGATCGCCAGGCTGTCGCTCGGGGTGACGAAGAGGCCGGGCGCCACGATCATGTTGCGGTCGCCGTCCCCGTCCGAGGCCGCGCCGAAATCCGGCGCGTCCGCGCTCAGCATCAGCTCGTAGAGTTCGTGGGCGTGGACCGGGTTGGGGTCGGGATGATGGCCGCCGAAATCCTCCTCCGGCGTGCCGTTCACCACCGTGCCGGAAGGGGCACCCAGCGCCCCTTCCAGGATGGCGGTGGCGTAGGGACCGGTCACCGCGCTCATGGCGTCGAACCGCATCCGGAAGCCGGAGGCGAACAGGCGGCGGATCGCATCGAAATCGACGAGTTCCTGCATCAGGGCCGCGTAATCGGCCACCGGGTCGATGATGGACACGACCATGCCGTCGATCCGAGCCTCGCCCACGGTGTCGAGGTCGAGATCGGCCGCGTCGGCGATGCGATACTCGGTGATCGCCTTCGTGCGCTCATAGATGGCGGCGGTGACGGATTCCGGCGCCGGTCCGCCATTGGCGGCGTTGAACTTGATTCCGAAATCCCCGTCCGGTCCGCCGGGATTGTGGCTCGCCGACAGGACGATCCCGCCGATCGCGCCATGCTTGCGGATGACGCAGGAGGCCGCCGGTGTGGAGAGGAGCCCTGCTTTGCCCACGAGAACCCGGCCGAAGCCGTTGGCGGCGGCGAGCTTGAGCGTCGTCTGCACCACCTCGCGGTTGAAGAAGCGGCCATCGCCGCCCACCACCAGGGTCGCACCCTCGCGGTCGGGGATGATGTCGAAGATGGACTGGACGAAATTCTCGACGTAGCGGGGCTGCCGGAAGACGGGGACCTTCTTGCGAAGGCCCGACGTCCCCGGCTTCTGGTCGGAGAATGGCGAAGTCGGCACGTGCCTCGAAGTCATCCGCGAAAGCCCCTCGTTGTCGGCCTGCGATGTTCACACCTCTCGCGGGTACGACGGGGTCCCTCTCCTTCCAAGAGAAGTTGCCTGCCGCGCCTCATATCGATGCCGTCGGCTCGAGAAAGCAGCCGTCGAGGAGATGTGTGAACCCAGTTGCGTTGTCGGCGGGGACAACACAACGGCTGGTGTCCACCGGTCAACCACCCAAAGCACGGTGGCGGCGAAAGATTCTCAGGCGCCGTTCCACCGCGACCCGGCCACGCGTGACCCGTCCCTCCTTCAGGGCGTGGAGCGGGATGCGACGCCTTCGGCGAACGAGATCGTCAGGACGGTCATGCCCGTCTCGTCGACCACCTCGAACGAGCGGTCCAGGGCTTCGCTCAACGTCGCGCCGCTGCCGAGCGCATCGGCGACGATCTGCTTGATGCCGATCACGGCGTCGTTGCGCACCTCGTCCATGGAGTCGAACACGTCCCCGTCGAAGTCGCGATGAAACCCGTCGCGATCGCGCAGGTTCAGAAAGTAACGCGGCATACCGACCTCCTTGCCGTGACGGCCCGACGGGCGCTCAGCTCACGGCTTGCCCTTCCACGCGAAGATAGCCGGCCTTGAACTCGGCGAGGGATTTCAGCCTGGGCCAGTCCAGGATCTTGAGACTCTTGCCCTTGAGTTCGATCAATCCCCTGCGCCGCAGCTCCTGCAGCGACCGGTTCACGTGCACGGTCGTCATCCCCGTCGTATCGGCGAGCTCGTGCTGGGTCATGGGGAGATCGCAGCTGTCTTCCGTGGCGAGGCCCACGGCCCGCAGCCTCACGAGGAGTTCGCAGAAGAGATGCGCGATCCGTTCGAGGGCCGAACGGCAGCCGATATTCACCAGCCATTCGCGCAGCGTCGCCTCGTCGATCAGGGCGGAGATGCGCAGCGCCCGGGCGATCGCCGGATGGTTCTCCATGATCTCCCGGAGGGCCGGGGCGGGAATGCGCGCGACCTTGCAGGCGGAGAGAGTCGCGATCGTATGATCGAGGCGGTTCAACAGGGTGATGTCGAGATTGCAGGTGTCCCCCGGCACGAGGTAGGCCGTGATCTGGCGGGCGCCGTTGGCCCGCTGCTTGAACCGGCACCCGATCCCCTCGGTGATGAGGACGATGTCGTTGTGCGGCTCGCCTTCACGGGCGAGGTTGGTGCGGGCGGGGACGTCGCGGGCGATGGATGTGATCCGATGAAGCACGTCCCTGTCGGCTTCGTCGAGCGCAACGAAGCCTTCGAGCTTCTGGACGAGCGGATTGAACACGCTCTCCATCGTATTCGAGATTCTATTCCTCGACAATGTTCAATATCTCTATCGATAAGCATCGAAATCTGCTCAGAAGTAACATCTTTCTTGATGCGACTTCAACGAGCCATGATGGCATGAACGTGCAAAAGATCATTATCTTAAAGCAATCGACCATGTACCAAAGTCGTAGTCCAGCCTCGGATTCCGTCTTCCGGCTCGGTCGTAATGGTCTGCGAATGTCCCGAGGTATGTATGGACCTGTTCGCGCATCTGCCCGATCCGAACACATAAAGTCGTGTCGACATTTCGCCGCACCTTCGCCCTCGACAGACAACAAGACGAATTTAAGCGTGACCTTGTCGAATGGGTGCGCCCCCGTGGACGCATGAATTCAGTATTCAGCCGGCCGTGCAATCACTCTTGAGAGGGATGGATCGGATTGAATTTTGCGTCGAAGGCGATCTTCCGGCTGTACTGCGTCATGGCAAATAAATAACGGGGTAATGAGGGTCGTTTATTGTCTTGGCGCGGAACATCGCCTTCGCTGCGGACGAACGCGACGCTCTCCGGCGTCTCGCCCTGCCTGGATGAAAGCTCTTATAGAATGGGGATCCGTGCGGTCCGCCATCGGTCGGGCCTCAAGGCGCCCACTATTCATTACCCTAGTGCGACGTCATCCGTGATGAGGCGACGATACTCGGCCTCCGGTATGCCGTAGCTGTCGCCCGCGATGAGTTCGAGTTTCGGCCGATCGACGATCTCGATATGGGACCTGCGCGCCCGAATGGTGCCGGCCCCCTCGAGAATATGGATCGTCGTCGTCACGCCCGGGCGATGGACACCGAGCATGACGGACAGGAATTCGTGGGTGATGGGAAATTCATCCTTCTCGACCCGGTCGTGGCACATCAGCAACCAGCGGGCCAGCCGCTCTTCCAAAGTATAGCTGCCGTGCGACAGGGCCGTCTGTGCCGTGAAGAGCTGAAAGATGTGGGCGTAGCGCATCATCAGTCTGCGGAAAGCGAGTCTTTGTTCGATCAGGCCGATGAATGCGTCCTTGCTCATCCGCAAGGCTTCGCCTTCGATCTGGATGAAGGTTTCGTGGGGCGTGGAATCCACATCGAACAGCAGCGGCAGGCCGGTCGCGCCTTCGGAGCCGATGATGCCGACCTCGATCCGCCGGCGGTCCCGCGTGCCGACGACGACCGAGGCGACCCCGGTCTCCAGGAAATGGACATGGGTCAGCGGTTCGTTCGGCTGGGCAAGGACGTCCTTCCGCTTGAGCTCGACCCGATCGAGAGCAGCCAGGATGGCCGCTCGATCGTCCGCTCGCAGCCGGGAGAGGAGGTTGTTGCGGATCGTGTGCTGGGAGGAAATGGCCATGCATGCGCCCTGAGGAGACGACGTCGCAGTTATGAGCCGCTCATCAACGCCGGAGGTTGATCATGACATAGCAACGCAGCTGCAAATTCAACAAATGAAGCATATTCATTTGATGAAATTCGTCGTCCCTGAAACTTTACGTGCGTAATCGTACATCTGACTTGTATGCAGCGCTCCGTCAAGTCCTCCATGCCGGACCGTGCGGGGTCGTTCATATTCTTGCCGGTTCGCTTCAATTTTTCAATTCAACCGGTTCGGCCTGGTTCTCCCGATGGCCGAATCCATCGTGCGGCAAGGATGCACGGCCGGCCTGCGAGCGCGGTCGCGGGCCGGCGCGTCGATGACCGCCGCATCGGCGCGGGAATTGCCTGTTCCCGCCGGTGCGGATGGCGGGTGGGCGAACGCCGTCCATCGGGATCCATCGGGCCCGCTGCCGCGCATGGGCGGTCTGTTCGGCAAGGGGTGGTCCCGGCCCTCCCTTCCCTGCAGGAAGCGAGGCACCGGCGGGTCGTCGGGCGGGGAATGTCGTCGCGTCCTGCCTCCTGGGGGAAGGGATGCGTCAACTGTCACCGTTCCGGCATAAGTCCCTCGGAGGGGAACCTCCGGGGTCGGATCGACCGAGGAGACTTCGAGCGATCGGACCCTCGGCGTCAGTGGCTTCACGGAACGGAGAGATGCGTGCCTAACTTCCTCAAAGCGATCATCATGTCGGTCATCGCATTCGCCTCGGTCTATTACCTGACGGGTAATCCGACCATGGCGATGGCGCTGTCGCTCATTCCGCTCCTCCTCGGCCTGATGAGGGTGATGCACGGGTTCGCCTACAGCCTCGCCGCACTGTGCCTGATCGGTGCGGTGGCCTGGTCCGTGGCTCCCGTCGAGACGAAGACGATGGTCCGGGCCGAGGTGGAGAAGACCGGCGTCAAGATCACGGCGCCGTGACGGTGCCGGGGCCCTCGGGGTCCGGCCCTCCCACCGCTTTGGCGTGCCCGGCGGGGATCTGATAGGATCGCCGAGGGCGTGCGGGGGATCTGCGATGGAAGAGGGCAGCGGCGGAGCGGCCATGCATCTTTTGATCGTCGACGACCACCCGCTCTTTCGCGACGCGCTGGCGAGCGCGGTCAAGCTCGCCTTTCCCGAAGCGGTCATCGACGAGGCCGAGGGGATCGCCGCCGCCATGGCGGTCCTGGCGGCAGCCGGCACCATCGATCTCGTCCTGCTCGATCTCTCGATGCAGGGCGTCCTGGGTTTCGAGGGGCTCGTCTCGATCCGCTCCCGCTTCCCGCGTGTGCCGATCCTCGTCGTGTCCGGCCTCGACGACCCGCGCATCATGCGCGAGGCGCTGCAGCACGGCGCGGCCGGGTTCGTACCGAAGGCGGTGGACAAGGCGACGCTGACACGGGCCATCGCCGACGTGCTCGGCGGAGGTCTGTCGATCCCCGCCGCCCTGTCGGATGAAGCGGCCGGCTCGGCCCCTCCGACCCAGCTCGCGGAGCGGATCGCCCGCCTGACGCCCCAGCAGCTGCGCGTCCTTCTGATGATCCGGCAGGGGAAGCTCAACAAGCAGATCGCGCACGAGCTCCAGGTCGGCGATTCCACCGTCAAGGCCCATGTCTCCGAGATCCTGCGCAAGCTCGACGTCATCAGCCGGACGCAGATCGTGATCGAGACGGCCCTGCTCGATTTCGACCAGATCCGTATGCCTCAGGCCGGATGAGCCGAAGGCGCCCCCTCGTCGCGGATCTCCCTCACGGCAATGTGCCCGCGCGGGGGACGGACCGGAGGGGGCTTGGGCGTTGCATCCATGGCGGGCATGGCCGAAGACGGAGCCGCGCCGCGGCGCTTTGAGCGATGACACGAGGCGGGGCTGCCCATCGATCACGGCCTGCCGCTGCCTGGACCCACCCCTCCATCCGATGAAGCGAGTGCGATCATGATGAGTTCGACGTTGAAGTCCGTCCTGGTTGTCGGGATGCTCGCCGGATTGCCGGTGACGGAAGCCTCCGCCGCCGTCGGCGGCAAGATCGGGGCCTGCAAGCAGGAGATGAAGGCCAAGGGCCTGAAGGGCGACGAAGCCAAGACGTTCATGAAGTCCTGCAAGGTCGATGCGCGCAAGGCGTGCAAGGAGGAGGCGAAATCCGCCGGTTCCGACAAGGCCGACCGGCATGCCTTGATCAAATCCTGCCTGAAGGGCGGCGACGCCCCCGGAGCGACCACCGCCCCGGCCGCGCCGATGGCACCCGGCTCCACCGTACCCCCCGGCCCCGGCATGACACCGGAGGCGACGCCCCCGGCTCCTAAGCCCTGAAGCGCCAGACGCTGCTGCGCTTGATCTCCGCATCCTCCAGGGAGCGGCTCACCGGCACCTCGTAGGTCGCGAGGATGTCGAGCCGGTCCTTCGGCAGGTAGGAACGGCCGGGATCTCCGATGAGGATGGTGGCGCCCTGCTCGTGCAGGGCCGCCAGCCAGTCGGTGACGCGGCCGGCAATGTCCCGCTCGTAGAAGATGTCCGCCACCAGGATCGTCGTGATGCCGAGATCGGCGGGCCGCGAACCGATGAGGTCGTCGAGGACGGGCGCGATCCTGTCGCCGACGCCGTTGGCCCCGGCATTGAGGCCGATGGCGGCGATGGCGAAGGCGTCGAGGTCGCTCGCCGTCGCATGGGTGGCGCCGGAGAGCGTCGCCGCGATCGCCACCAGCCCCGAGCCGGAGGCGAAATCGAGGACGCGCTGCCCGGCGACGAGCTCCGGTCGGTCGAGGACATGCCGGGCCAGGGCTTGGCCCCCCGCCCAGGCGAAGGCCCAGAACGGCGGCGGCAGGCCGATGGAATCGAGCTCGTCCTCCGTCTTCTGCCACAGCTCCGTGGCTTCGTCGGCCACATGCAGCACGATCTCCGGCGCGTGGGGCACGGGCAGGAGCCGCGTATTGGCGCGGATGAAGCGAAGAGGATCGACCGAGGGCGTCATGGGCGCAGCAGATCCGCGTAGAGTCCGGACACCGCCCGCATCACCGCATCCTCGGTGAACCCCCCTTCCACCACGCGTCGCCGCGCGGCCTCGCCCATCCGTGCCACGAGGAGCGGATCGGCGGCGAGCCGGACCAGCGCGGCGGCGAGGCTCCGCGCGTCGTCGGGCGGGACCAGCATGCCCTCGATCCCGTCGCGGACCAGCGTCCGGCAGCCGGGCACGTCGGTGGTGAGGAGGGCACGCCCGCAGGACGCCGCCTCCAGCAATGCGCGCGGCAGGCCCTCGCCGCCCCGCGAGGGCAGGCACCCGACATGGTGCTTCGCCCACACCCCGGCCACGTCGCGGGTCGGGCCGTGCCAGGTGACGCCGTCCCGGCTCCACGAATGCAGGGTCTCCTCGGGGATCGCCCTCCGGTTCGAGGCATCCGGCGCCCCGTAGAGGGAGAGCTCCACCGCCGCGCCCTCCGCGCGTGCGAGGCGCGTCGCCTCCACGGCCGTGTCGATGCCCTTCGACCACAACATCCGCGCCACGATGGCGACGCGCAGGGGCGGGTAGGGCGGTTGCGGCGTCTGCGCGAGCAAAGCGGGATCGATGCCGGCCCCGCCGACGATGGTGACCGCCGTGTCTGCCGGATCGAGGCCGAGGGCAATCGCGTCGTCCGGGTTCTCGAACAGGAACCGGGTCTGTTTCGAGGCGAGGGGGCCGCGGATCAGCTGGCGCAGGGCGAGGCGGCCCATGCGTCCCGCCACGTCGCCACGCGCGCCCATCAGGCCGAGCCCGGTCAGGGCGTAGACCCGCGCGGGGATGCCCGCCATCGCCGCCGCCGTCCCGCCCACGAGGATCGAGCGCAGCGCGATGCAATGGACGATGTCGGCCTTCAGCCCTTTCAGGATCGCCGCGAGCTGGCCCGCCGCATAGCCTGCCGCCATGGGGTTGAGGCTGGAGCGCTCGGCCTCCAGCTCGACCACGCGCGCGCCCGTCGCCTCGATCACGGCCCGGTGGGCGCGCACGCGGGTCACCACCGCCACGGACAGGCCCATCGCCACGGCGGCCCGCGCCATGGGCAGGAAGTGCGAGGCGAAGAACCAGTCCTCGGTGACGACGAAGACGAGCCGCTTCTTCGGCGCGGAGGAGGGTGAGGGGGACGTGGCCATGACAGGCGCTGTAGCACGCCGCCGCCTCGTGCGAAGCCGGACGGGAGGCCGGGGGCGATGAAGCGGCCGGGCGAGACATCGCGCCGCCGGCCCGGCTCGGAACGCCGCCCGTGCCCCGCCGGTTGATCGTGCCTGGCAACCGACGGGAGGCGGAGGATGGCGGCGGATCGCGAAGAGGACGGTGTCGTCGCCGATCCGCGGGATGCGGCCATCGAGGCGGGCCTGACCTATGTGGACGCCGACCGTCCGGGGCTCACGCGGCGGAAGAGCGGAACGGGGTTCTCCTATCGCGACGCCAAGGGGAAGCCCGTTCGCGATCCGAAGATCCTGAAGCGGATCCGGTCCCTGGCGATCCCGCCGGCCTATACCGACGTCTGGATCTGCCCCCGCGCCAACGGCCACATCCAGGCCACGGGCCGGGACGCCAAGGGGCGCAAGCAGTACCGCTACCACCCCGATTTCCGGCAGGCGCGCGACTCGACGAAGTTCGAGCACATCATGGCCTTCGCCGACGCCCTGCCCGCCATCCGCGCAAGGGTGGACGAGGATATGGGCCGTCGTGGCCTCTCCCGTGAGAAGGTGCTGGCCACGATCGTCCACCTGCTCGAAGCGACCCTGATCCGTGTGGGCAACGACGATTACGCCCGCACCAACAAGAGCTACGGGCTCACCACCCTGCGCGATCCCCATGTGACCGTCGCGGGGGCGGAGCTGACGTTCCGCTTCAAGGGCAAGAGCGGCAAGATGTGGAACCTGTCGGTGAAGGACCGGCGCGTGGCCCGCATCGTGAAATCCTGCCAGGACCTGCCGGGCCAGGAGCTGTTCCAGTATATCGACGATGCCGGCGAGACGCGGGACGTCACCTCGGCTGACGTGAACGCGTATCTGCGCGAGATCACCGGGCAGGAGATCACCGCCAAGGATTTCCGGACCTGGGCCGGCACCGTGCTCGCCGCCCTCGCCCTGCAGGAGTTCGAGGCGTTCGACAGCGAGGCCAAGGCCAAGAAGAATCTGCGCGCCGCCATCGAAAGCGTCGCGTCACGGCTCGGCAACACGCCGACCATCTGCCGCAAATGCTACATCCACCCCGAAATCCTCGACGGCTACCTGGAAGGCGCGCTGCTGCTCCAGGTGGCGGATGCGGTGGAGGACGAGTTGCGGACGGACATCGCCCGGCTGAAGCCGGAGGAGGCGGCGGTCCTCGGCTTGCTGCGGGCGCGTCTCGACGCGGCGAAGGGCAGGGTCTCGGTCAAGGCCAAGGTGTCGGCCAAGAAGGGGAAGGGGGCGCCGCGAAAGGCGAGGCCCCGTCCGGCGGAGTCCGGGGCTCGGGCCGCGGCATAGGTCGAGCTTCTCAGCGCCGCGCCGGCGGAAGGGGCGAAGACCTTGCCCTCGGCTCGCCTACTCGGTTCACGCATCTGCCCTTATGGGCAGAGCGCGTTTCTCTCCCCCTCGTGGGGAGAGGTTAGGTGTGGGGGTGGTTCCGCCAGCCTCCGTAAGCTGAGGGGCGCCCAACCACCCCCACCTCCAACTCCTCCTCACAAGGGGGAGGAGGGCAGGGTGGCGCATCCCGCGAACGATCTGGATCCAGATACCCCTCTCATAGGACGTCGCCCTGCCCCTTGTGGCGGCCGGCCCGTCGCCTCGCGTTCCCTCAGTGCCGCGCCATCGTCTCGATGACGGCCTTGTGGCCATGGTGGCCGGATTCGCTCTTGCCCTGGCGTGGCGTCTCGCTCTCCACCACGGGGGCCAGACCCAATTGCCGGGCGAGGCAGACGAGGTCCTTCAGCCGGCCCGTCTGGGTCTTGCGGCGCAGGTTGAGCCGATGCGTCTCCACGGTGCGCACGCTGAGGCTGAGGCGGCGCGCCACCTCCTTGTTGCTGAAGCCGGCGCTGAGGAACCGGAGGATCTCCGCTTCTCGCGGGGTCAGCCCATCGCTGGCTTCCGCCGGGCCGGCGGCCTGCGTGTCCGCGTCGCCCGCATGGGCCAGCCGCACGATCGTCGCGCTGATCTCCCGCGGGGTCGCCGATTGCGCCACCACCGCATCGGCCCCCGCCTCGAGCAGGCTCCGCAGGGTCTCGGCGGGGAGGCTCTGGAAGGCCACCAGCACGCGCAGGTTCGGGTGACGCTTGAGCGCGGCGATCCGGGCGAGGGCGCTCTTCGACGCGGTCTCGGGCAGGAACACCAGGGCGACGACGCTCCCGGTGCCCGGACCGCCCAGCGGCAGATCGGCCTCGCCCAGCGTATGCAGGCTGGGCTCATGCTCCAGGAAGGCCCGCAGGACAGGCCCGAGCCCCGCTGGCTCGTCGACGATCAAAACCCCCACGGCCTGGTTCATGCCGCTTCCCCCTCTGTCCCATCGCGACACATCGCGATCGGGCTGGTGGGGAGCAGTTCAATTCCCGTTCCATCGGATTCTTCATCGAATCCGGGCCATGGCCTATGAATACACGGGGGTATTTTACGAAAACAGGTCCGAAAACCGCGTCATCTCGGTTAACGCGGACGGATGCGCGCCCATGGCGCGAGGGTGCCTGTCCCTATCAGGAACAGCCCGGTTCGAAATGGGATTGGCTCATCCCGCCCGGGCGAGGACGAGGTCGGCGGCGGCCGACATCACCCGGTTGCGCCCCGTGGTCTTGGCCTCGTAGAGGGCGATATCGGCCCGCTTGATCATGGCCTCGATCGTATCGCCCTCGCTCCACTGGCTCACGCCGAAGCTGCAGGTGAGGCGGATCGGGGTGCGGGCGCCGCGGATGCGCAGGGCCTCCACGAGGCGGCGCAGTCGTGACGCGAGCGCCTCGGCATCGGTCACAGGCCGGTGCGGAAGAACGATGCCGAACTCTTCGCCTCCGAGCCGCCCGACGATGCCCTCCTCCGCAATGGTCTTGCAGACGCTCTGGATCGCCGCATCGCCGACATCGTGGCCGTATTCGTCGTTGATGCGCTTGAAATGGTCGATATCCACCAGGATCGCCGACATGTCGCCGTGGTTGCCCACACGATCGGCGGCGTCCCGCACCCGTTGCAGGAAGGCGCGCCGGTTGAGGAGGCCGGTGAGCGGGTCGGTCTCGGCGAGGCGAATCAGCTCGCTCTGCATGGTCGTCAGGCGGTCCGCCGCCCGCATGCGGGCATGCAGCTCCTCGGCGCCGGGGGGCTTTTCGATGAAATCGTCCGCCCCGCTGTCGAGCGCCTCGGCGAGATTGCGGGAATTGCGGGCCGAGGACATGGTGATGACGTAGAGCGGCCGGTTGGTTTCGGCGATGAGACGCGCCGACCAGCACAGTTCGAGGCCGCTCAAGGGGCGGACTTCGAGGCTCGTGATCAGGACTCGCACGGTCGGCGTGTAGGTGACGAAGTCGAGGGCGGCCTGCGAGTCGGTGAAGACATCGACGTTATGGCCCTGCGGCTCGAGCAGGCCGGCAACGACCTTCAGGACAACGCGGCTGGTATCGACGATGACGATATGCATGTCCTTGGTCGCCCGCCCCGAAATGTCATGTTGTTCGTCAGCATGGCGGCGACAGATTAACATGTTGCCAAGACGACCCGCCCACATGAGTCGATCCGGGGCCGGGCCGGAGGAGAGGAACGCCGGGCGGCCGGCCTCGTCGGACGACAGGGCGCCGACACCCCGTTCATCGACGGTTGAACGGCGCGCCCGCGGCTGGTAGCTAGCGCATCGGGCCGGATTAGCTCAGCGGTAGAGCAGCGGTTTTGTAAACCGAAGGTCGGGGGTTCAATCCCCTCATCCGGCACCATCCCCCCAATGGCGGAAGCCGGTCGGATCGGGGCCCGCGCCGACGGGCGGATTTCGTTAACGATAACGCGCCATGAAGAGGCCGTCGGGAGATTTCGGTCGTCCGGCCTTGTCGGCACGTCGGGAACGAGGGCGGAAAACCCATGCGGTTAGGTGTTGCGGCGGGTGTGCTCGCGGCGTTGAGCGTCGGGATGGCGGCTCATGCACAAGGTTACGCCCGCGGCACCGAGGACGGTGCCGAGCGCGGCGGCAACATCGCCGGCCCCCTCGGCGCGGCCGTCGGCAGCGTGATCGGAGGCGCGGTCGGGACCGCCAACGAGATCCTCGGCATCGATCGCCGGGAACGGTTCAGGATCTACACGCGGGGCGAGCGTCGCCCGTCCTTCGCCTATCGGGGCAAGGTGCATGTCGGCGCCGTGCTGCCCGAGGGCGGTGTCGTCTATTACGACGTGCCTCCCGAATTCGCCCTGAAAGGCTACAACTACACCGTCGTGAACGATATCCCGGTGCTGGTCGAGCCGGGCACCCGCCGGATCGTCGAGGTGATCGACTGAGGACGGAGCGCGTCCGCCACGGCCCTGCGCCTGCATCCCCATGACGACCCGCTTCACCATCGCCGCCGATGGCGACGGCCGTTCCGGCACAGGGCCTCCGCTGACCGGCTCCAAGGCCCCGCGCGACGGCGCTTGGGCGCCAGAACTTATCAATTGACAGTCACCCCGCATTGAAGCGGGAATGGAAATCCAGTCATCCTGTTGTGACAGGCGTGAGACTGTCTCCGACGTCCGGTCGAGGTATGGTCATGGAGCGTTGGGGCACCAGTCATCGGGTGGGTCAGCGAAGCGTCCGAAAGGCGACGCAGCCGACATCGTGTTGGGTATCGAGTAGGGTGGACCCATGGCTGACGATGTCTCCAATCGAGAACCCACCATCGGTCACGCCATGACGGCGGCGGATGCGGTCGAAGCCCTGGTCGTCGACGACGAGCGGTACCGCCTGCTGGTGGAGAGCATCGTCGATTACGCCATCTACATGCTCGATCCGCAGGGTCGCGTGGCGAGCTGGAACCGCGGCGCCCAGCGCTTCAAGGGCTATACCGACGCGGAGATCATCGGCGAGCACTTCTCGCGCTTCTACACCGACGACGACCGGGCCATCGGTCTGCCCGGCCGGGCCTTGAGGATCGCCGAGACCGAAGGGCGGTTCGAGCAGGAGGGATGGCGCGTCCGCAAGGACGGCAGCCTGATGTGGGCGCACGTGCTCATCGATCCGATCCGTGGCGAGGACGGTACCCTCGTCGGCTACGCCAAGGTCACCCGCGACCTCACCGAGCGACGGGCCGCCCTGGCCGCCCTCGAACGGAGCGAGCAGCAGTTCCGCCTGCTCGTCCAGGGCGTGCGGGACTACGCCATCTACATGCTCGACCCTCAGGGAAAGGTCACGAGCTGGAATCGCGGCGCCCAGCGCTTCAAGGGCTACACGGACGACGAGATCATCGGCGAGCATTTCTCGCGCTTCTACACCGACGCGGACCGCGCCTCGGGCCTGCCCGCCCAGGCGCTCCGGACGGCGGCCACCGAAGGCCGTTTCGAAGCCGAAGGCCGGCGCGTCCGCAAGGACGGGACGTGTTTCTGGGCGCATGTCGTCATTGATCCGATCCGGGGCGAGCATGGCGAGCTGATCGGTTTCGCCAAGATCACGCGGGACGTCACGGAGCGGCGGAACGCCGAGCGGGCTCTGGAGGACGCGCGCGCACGCTTCGTCCAGTCGCAGAAGATGGAGGCGATCGGTCAGCTCACCGGGGGTGTCGCCCACGATTTCAACAACCTCCTCGCCGTCGTGCTCGGCAATCTGCATCTCGCCCGCAAGCGCCTCCCGCCGGATCGCAAGCTGCTGCAGCTGGTGGAGAACTCCATTCAGGCGGCCGAGCGGGGCGCCACGCTGACCAAGCGCATGCTCGCCTTCGCCCGCCAGCAGAAGCTGGAAACCGGCCCCGTGGACGTGCCGGAGCTCGTGCGGGGCATGACCGAGCTGCTGCAGGGCTCCATCGGTGCGGGCATCCCGGTCGCCACGCGGTTCCCCCCGGAGCTGCCGCTCGCCAACGTCGATGCCAACCAGCTCGAACTGGCCCTGCTCAATCTCGCCGTCAACGCCCGCGATGCCATGCCGGAGGGCGGCAGGATCACCATCGCGGCGCGCGACGCGGTGGTCGCCCCCGACGAAATTCCCGGCCTCGCTCCGGGTCGCTACGTCTGCCTGTCGGTCACCGATACGGGGGACGGCATGGACGAGCAGACGCTGGCCCGCGCCACCGAGCCGTTCTTCACGACCAAGGGTGTCGGCAAGGGCACCGGGCTGGGGCTTTCCATGATCCACGGTTTCGCCGAGCAGTCGGGCGGCCGGCTGCGTCTCAGGAGCGTTCCGGGCCAGGGCACGACGGCCGAGCTGTGGCTGCCCGAGGCCGAGGCCGGCGACCGGGGAAAGGCGGTGCCGGAAACGGCCCTCTGCCCGTCGGCGACGAGGCCGTTGAGGGTGCTGGTGGTCGATGACGACCCGCTGGTCCTGATGAACACGGCGGCCATGCTGGAGGATCTCGGTCACGTGGTGAAGGAGGCGGCGTCGGGCGCGCAGGCCCTGCACGTCCTGCGCTGCGCCGAACCGTTCGATCTCGTGATCACGGACCAGTTGATGCCGGGCATGAACGGCACGCAGCTCATCGCGGCGATCGGCCGGGACCATCCCGGATTGCCGGCCATCCTCGCGACCGGCTACGCCGACCCGGCGGAGGGCGAGCACGCCGATGACGTGCGCCTGACCAAGCCGTTCGGTCAGGAGGAGCTGTCCCGCGCCATCCAGACGAGATTTCAGGTCGAACGCCGGATCCTGGCGTTCCGGCCGGCGGCGAACGAGACCGGCGGCTCCCCCGGCGCGATGACGGAAGTGGCCGGCTCCTGGCTCGGCTGATCGGACGGGCGCACCGGTTCGCCATCGACCAATCCGGGATCTGCAGAGCCGCAATCGCCGTGACGGTGCGCGAAAAGGCCCCGATGAGGCGAACTCATCGAGGCCTGGCACGACATCTCGTATCGAAGGGGTCTCAGAACCCCATGGCGACCTTCAGCGAGCCGACGATCGTCGCGATGAGGCCGACGGCGAACACGCCGATCATCGCGTAGTTGAACGGTTTCAGCTTCATCGGCGAACCCTCGTCGACCGATCAGCAGCGGTTCCCGCCCGAGGTCTGGCCGTATTGCTGGACCGGGAAGTTCTGCTGGTTGGCGTTGCCTTCGGCGGCCGAACTCATCGGGCAGGTGGACGGGTTGCGCGAGACATCATCACCACGGGACTGGAGCGAACCCGTCGTCTCGACATCGTAAGGCGAGGACCCCGTGTAACGGGCGGGACGATCGTAAGCCATCGCCGAAGAAATCGAAGACACACCAAGAACGAGGGCAGTGGCGATGGCGGCAATACGGGTCTTCATGGGGGTGACGTGGCTCCTATAAGCTGCAGATCTGGAATGAGGTCTGCTTGTTGCTGTTGGAAATGAATATGGGGCGCCATCTCCATTCTTGGCGTGCTCGCGCGCACGCGGTGTCACGGATTATATCGCGCGCCCGGATCCCGCCCGACCCGCTCAGACGACGAGGCGCGCCTCCACCAGATCGATCTCCCGGACGAGCCGCCGCAGCACCACGTCGTCGATCGCCTCCGAGCGGCGCAGGCGATAGAGGGCCTGGCGCTCGGCCTCGATGCCGGCGAGGCGCAGGCGCTTCTCGGTGAGGGCGAGTTGCTTGATGCGGCTGACATCCTTTCGCGGCTCCGCCGTCGCCGCTTCCAGCCCCTCGTAGCGGTCCATGGCGCGGGCGCTGGCTTCCACCGCGATGGAGGCATCCTCCTGCTCCTCCACGAGCCGGTGCTGCAGGGCCTCGATGGCCTTCACGGCGTCGTCGCGCGCGGCGGCGCGGGCCGCGTCCTCCTCGGCATCGTGGCTGGGCTCGGGGGGAAGGCGCAGGCCCCGCAGCAGCGGGGGCAGGACCGTGCTCGCCAGGAGGAGCGAGGTGAGGATCACCCCCATCGCCAGCAGGATGGAGAGGTCGCGCGCGGGGAACGGCGTGCCGTCCGCCAGGGTGAGCGGCAGGGTCAGGATCCCCGCGAGGGTGATCGCGCCCTTCACGCCCGCGAGGGTGGTCGCGGCCACGAGGCGCAGGGTCGGCGTCTCCCGGCGATCGCCGCTCCGGCGTGCCTTCATCAGCACGAACTGGAGCGAGATCCAGACCCAGACGAAGCGGATCGCCATCAAGCCGGCGGTGATGGCCAGGATCCAGGCGACGAGCCGGCCGGCCCCCTGGACGTCGGCCTGTTTGACGGCTTGCCGCAAAACCTCCGGCAGCTGCTCGCCGAGGAGAACGAAGATCGAGCCGTTGGCGGCCAGAGCCACCGTGTCCCAGACGGCGGTGCGCCGGACGCGCGTGGCGCCCAGGCTGCGGCCCTGGATCTCCACATAGGTCATGGCGATGCCGGCCGCGACGGCGGCGAGGATGCCGGAGGCGTGGACATGCTCGGCGGCGAGATAGGCGCCGAACGGCGTGAGCAGGCTGAACAGGATCTGTAGGCCGGGATCCTCCCCCGTGCGCCGGCGCAGGAGGTCCTGCGCGCCCATGAGGAGGAAGGTGGTCGCGGCGCCGATGCCGATGCCGCCCAGCGCGAGCCAGACGAAGGTGGTCGCGGCCTGGGGCAGCGAGAAGGTGCCCGTGAGGGCGGAGGCGATGGCGAAGCGCAGGCAGACGAGGCCGGTGGCGTCGTTGAGGAGGGCCTCGCCTTCGAGGATGTGCATGAGGCGCCGCGGGACCGGAGCCTGCGCCGCCACGGACGAGACCGCGATGGGATCGGTCGGCGAGAGGACGGCCGCGAGGGCGAAGGCCACGGCGAGCGGCATCCCCGGGATCATGCCGTGGATCAGCGTTCCGATGCCGAGCACGGTCAGGACCACGAGGCCCAGCGCCAGGGCCAGCACGGTCTTGCCGTCACGGAACAGGTCGCGCTTCGGAATACGCCAGCCGTCCAGGAACAGGAGCGGCGGCAGGAAGACGAGGAAGAAGATTTCGGGGTCGAGGGACGTGCTCGGCAACGGACCCAGGGCCAGGGCCACGCCGATGGCGATCTGGATCAGCGGCAACGGCAGCGGAAGCAGGCGGCCGAGGGCGCCACTGACGAGGACGGACAGCAGCAGGGCCAGGACGACGGTAACGCTTTCCATGCGCCTCTTTCATGGTGGGGCCGGTGGCGGTGTCGATGCCTCGGCGGTGTGGCGTCTTAGGGGCGCGATGGCCACAACTGCCATCGCCGTCCGAGCGAGCCGCAGGTCCGGAGAGGACCGCAGCGCGAGCGCCCTCGGATGACCCGCATCATCGATCACAGGACAGTGATCGGCAGGCAGGGCTTCACACCCGCATACTCGGCGGCGGCCAAAATTGTGAGCGATCGGAACGCGAAAGCGTCGTGCGACCATATCGGACGCCCGGATTGCCTCACCAAAAGGCAAAATGCCTATCGAGATTGCAAATCTCGACGCGGCCTGTAAAACTCTTACTGGTATACCAGACTCGTGAGCCAGCGATGGCGGCGATGAGCGGCCGAGTGCGCGGTCGAACGGGGGAGGGGTAGGAGAGGATGTCCAACATCGCCGGTCCTGGACGTCGTCTCGGCGACCTGCTCGGATCTCGCCTGTTTCGGCCGATCCTGGCGGGTGCGACGCTGCGCGAGCGTCTCATCGCCTGCCTCGGTGCTCTCCTGGGCATCGCGCTGACCGGCCTCGTCAGCGGCTGGATCGTCGGAGAGGGGCCGCACATTCCCCTGATCGTCGCCCCGATGGGAGCGACCGCGGTGCTCCTCTTCGCCGTGCCGGCGAGCCCGCTCGCCCAGCCCTGGCCGATCATCGGCGGCAACACGATCTCGGCCCTGATCGGCGTCACGGCGGCCTATTTCATCCCCAACCCCGTGCTGGCCATCGGTGTCGGCGTCTCGCTCGCCATCGCGGCGATGTCGTTCACGCGCTGCCTGCATCCGCCGGGCGGTGCCGCCGCCCTGACGGCGCTCATCGGCGGGCCGGCCATCGCGTCCTCCGGCTTCCTGTTTCCCTTCGTCCCCGTCTGCCTGAACTCCCTCATCCTGGTCGGCCTCGGCATCGCCTTCCATCGGCTGTCGGGGCGTCACTATCCGCATGTTCCGCAGGCGGCGCCCGTCAACGTCCATGGGACGGCCGACCTGCCCGCTCCGCTCCGCGTCGGCTTCAATGCCCGCGACGTCGACGCGGCGCTCCAGTCCTTGAACGAAACCCTCGACATCGACCGGACCGACCTGGATCGGTTGCTCCGCGAAGTCGAGAGCCAGGCTATGTCCCGCGCCCATGGGGAGCTCGACTGCGGCACGGTCATGTCGCGGGACGTGGTCACGATCGGCGTGAACGACTCCGTCGCGAAGGCGCGCGACCTGCTGCTCAAGCACAACATCCGGACCCTGCCCGTGATCGACGGCGCGGGGCGGCTCGCCGGCACGCTGGGCCTGCGCGAACTGGCCTTGCGGGGCGACGGGGCCATCGCGCAGGTGATGTCGACGGCCAGGACCGCCATGGCGGGCGAGCCCGTGCTTTCCCTGGTCGAGACGCTGAGCGACGGATACACGCATGCGGTGGTGGTCACGGCCGAGGATCGCAGCGTCCTCGGGATCGTCACCCAGACCGACCTGCTGGCGGTCCTGATGCGCATGGTCTCCGCCAAGGCCCTCGAACCCGCCGGCCCGCAGACGTCGTGAACGGCCCGTCGGCGGGGAGGGCATGGCCCGGTTGTTGCCTGGGAGGTGCTTTCCTCCCACCGTACCAGCACGGGTTCGGGCCGATGCACGACACGCCGCTTCTTCTCAACCTTCTCTACGCGATCCTGATGGCGTCGAGCATGATGATCACGTGGCAGGTCCACCGACTTCTCGGCCGCGCCTGAAGGAGACGCGGCCAGCGTTGCGATCAGAGGTTCTTTTCCAGAACCTTCACCACGGCATCGACCCGGTCCTTGAAGTCGGCGACGTTGGAGAAGGGCCGCCAGTTCACGTCGAGGGTGCCGCCCTCGAAGGTCAGCCCGTTGGGGTAGTTCGAGGCCGGCGCGGTCTTCTCGTCGAACCGGATGCGGATCGCCTTGAGCTTCTGGGCAAGGGCGTCCCGGCCCATCTTGTCCTTGCCGACCTCCTTCAGCCCGGCGGCGATGGGCTCGAAGATCGTCTTCCCGAAATAGCCTTCGTCCGCATAGTACTTGGCATCGCCGGGGATCGTCAGCTGGTCCCAGGCGACCTCCACCGGCACGGGCATGCCCGCCGCGTCCT
Source organism: Methylobacterium sp. 88A (assembly GCF_000376345.1). Lineage (NCBI taxonomy): Bacteria > Pseudomonadati > Pseudomonadota > Alphaproteobacteria > Hyphomicrobiales > Methylobacteriaceae > Methylobacterium > Methylobacterium sp. 88A. The sequence continues at coordinate 4,179,921 of NZ_AQVT01000001.1, read as the reverse complement.
GGATCGCCTTCTCGTAGGCGGGATAGCGGTCCTGGCGGTAGGCGGCGATCGCCCGGCGCTCGGCGAGGCCCACCGTCGGCTCGGCCCATGCCGCCGATGCGGAGAGCAGAACGAGGGCGGTGGCTTCGAGAACGTGGCGGCGTGACATCATGCGGCGGTTCCTTCGTCGTGCGGCGGCCCCGGATCACGGGCCTGGGGTGACGGTTCGACGGCCGGAGCGAGGCGCCTTCAGGAGGCCGCGCGCCGGTTGCGGATCATCCCGGCGATGCCCAGCACGATGATTGCGGCCAGCGCCCCGGTGATCGCCAGGAAGGTGAGGGTGCGGTTCCACAGCCGGTCGAGGCCGAGATCGGTGGTGACGAGGTCGGGACGGCCCGCATCGGCCATCACCCGGATGCTGTAATCGCCCACATGTAGGCCGGTGAACACGTAGTTCACCCGGCGCGCCACGGTGCCGGTGGGCGTGCGCAGGTTCAGCGTCGCGTCGCAGATGTGAATCACGATCTTGGCGCTGCACTTGCCGTCCGTCACCCGCGCGTCGGCGACGGGATGGGCCGTGTCGCGGACCTGCCAATCCGAGAGCAGCGGCGGCGCCGTGTAGACGAGGCAGGCGCCGAGGAGTCCCGCGAGCGCCGCGAGGCCGAACAGCGTCCAGAAGATGTTGCCCCAGCCCTGGCGGGGAGGGGGGAGGCGCAAGGTGTCCGGGCTTTTCGCGGAAGCGGTCATGGGTGCGGGCCTCACGTGGCTCTGGCGTCGGGGGTGGAGCGGGCCGGGGATGAGCCGGCCTCGGCGAGGACGCGGCGCGCTTCCGCCGCGTGGCGGTAGCGGCCGATCAGGTCGGCGAAGTCCTGCAGCGTCATCTTCCGCGGCAGGCCGGCCCTGATCGTGACGATGCGGCGCTTGGGGTCGAGGCGGATCTTCCGGCCTCCCGGCACGAGCCGCGGGAACGGCGCTTCCGGCGGCAGGAGCAGGCGCGTGACGATTCCGGTCTGCTGCAGCGTCATGTCGAGATCGGCCATGTCGTCCCAGGGGATGGGCCGGTCGAGGCCGGGGATCGCCAGGGCTTCGGGCCGCAGGATCATCGTGGTCCGCTCACCCCGCCACAGCCTGAACAGGCCGAAACCCGCAAGCGCGGCCCCGCAGGCAAGGGCCACCCATGCCACGAGGCGTGCTTCCCAGGCCGACAATCCCGGAAAGCCGAGGGTCACCAGGCCGAGGGCGAAAGAGGCGAAGAGCAGTCCGGTGACCGCGAGGACGATGGCGCCGGGCCGGCTGTTCTCGCGCAGCACCCGCTCCTCGGTGCCGATTGCCGCCGCCGTCGCTTCGAGATGCGCCCGTACGGCCGCGTCATGCTCCTCCACGGCCCCCCGGAAATCCGCCGTGGCCGTCCGGCACAATCCGGCGGGGTCCGCGAAATAGGCGGCGAGCTGGCCCAGCGCGTGGGGCGGCGGCACGATGGCCGCGGCGGCCAGGAGTTCGGCGTCGAGGGTTCTGCCGAGGGCGGCGATGCGCTCGCGGGTCGGCGGATGGGTGTCGGTGGGGTGGGGCTGCTCGGCCTCCAGATGCGCGGCCGGGTCGTCGAGGCCGCGCGCGATCACGTGATCGAGGATGGCGGCGACGAGATCGGCGGGGGCCGATCCGGGCTTTTCGGCGGCGGCATCGAGCACCTCGGCGATGCGGGGCTGAACCGCGCCGGTGCGCAGCAGCGCCCGCGCGGCGGCATCCGCCGAGGTCGGTCCGGCGCCCGCGGCGTCGGCGGCGAATTCCCGCGCCCGGCTCCAGTGCCGCACGGCGAGGTGGAACCGCTCCATCACGAAGGCGCCGAGGCGCAAGGACGGGGTGAGCAGCCCGAAGGATCCGGCATGCCCTTCCGCCACCGCGTCGAGGGAGCGCCCGACCCCGGCATAGATCGGCAGGAAGCGCTGGCTGTAGGCGGTGTCGCCCCCGGCGTAATGGGCGAGTTCGTGGCCGATGATCGCCGCCACCTCGTCGCCGCGCATCAGGGCGAGGTAGGGCAGCGGGAGATAGAGGATGCGGCCCGTCAGCCGCTCGCCCCCCGGCTCCACAACGGCCGGCCCGGCGCTGACGAAGAAGCCTCCGGTGAGGCCCACCACCACGGCCTCGGGCTTGAGCGCTCCCAGCCGTTCGGCGAGCCCCTCGGTGAGACGCCACAGGCCGGGCGCTTCCGCCGGCGAGACGGTCCGGCCGAGGATCGGCAGCGGGTCGGGCTCGAACGCGGCCAGCGCGCGGCGCAGGCCGAGGACGGTGGCGCCCGCCGTGACGAGGACGGCCCCGACGGCCACGGCGGCGATCATGAGCAGCTTGATCTCTCCGCTGCCGAGACCGGGCCTGGCGAGGATGCCGGCCTCGAAGATCACGGCGGCGACGAACCCTCCGGCGGTGAGGAGGACCTGGATGGCGAGGATGGGAGGCAGCAGCCGTCGCACCAGGGAGAAGCCGCCCACCAGCACGTCCCGCGAGGCCCGTCCCATCCATCCCAGGACGGCGCCGGCCAGGAGGACGAGGACGGACAGGGCCGCCGCGATGCCCCCGGCCGCGATGACGACGGGCGGCAGCGTCCGGCGCCAGTCCATCAGCAGGGTCAGGGTCGCGGTCTCGTCGCGCGCCGCCCGGGCCTGGACCAGGGCGAGGGGGCCGCCATAGCTTTGCCCGTTGCGGCGGAACTGCATGCGGTAATCGATGCGGCCGTCCCGTGGCTCCCGCGCCTCGAGATCCTGGACGATCCGCGTCAGGTGCAGGCGTTCCGCATCGAGATCGGCCCAGTCGGCGGCGGCGCGCTCCTGCTCCCAGACCCCGAGCAGCATGACGGCCAGGGGCAGCAGGACGGTGGCGGCCACGAGGCCGACCAGCGAGCGCAGACGCGATGGTGCGCGCGTAATCGTAGCGTCGGCGATGCCTGCCTCCCGAGATGTGTCTTCGCACAAACGGGCATGGGCATAGGCGACTTCCTAGGAAAAATCACCCTTCGAGGCGCACGCCCGATCCAGACGGCCTTCTGGAAACTCTCCCCATGGCGAGGTGGAGGGCGACGCCAGACCGCCCGCTGGCCAGAATGCCCCCTGGAATGAGGCATGAAACTTTTTTGTATGAAGCTCCGTAGGCGCGCGGATGAATCTCAATCTCTTTCCGGGTTTCTCCACCCCCGTGCTCGCCTCGACGGAGGCCGCCCTGATCGCCGCCGACGCGGCGTGGATCGCGGAATTGGCGAGCGTGTTCGGATCCGAGAGGATCGACGAGATGGCGGCGCAGCGCGCGGGCCGGGGCGAGGAGGGAAGTCGCCTCCGATCTCTCTACGATGCGCGCGAGCGTGCGTTGGCGGCATGGCGCGCCGCGCGCGGCATGGATTAGCCGCGCTGGCCGGTCCTATTAGGTTCAGAGACCATAGCTCCCCGTCATCCCCGATCCCGCAAGGCTGACGCCCTTCTTCGACGCGCGGTGTCCGTCGCCATAGGTGGGGGGCGCGTAGCCCTGTCGCGACTGCCGATGGATCGCGTCGCCGAGATCGCCTGCGACCTGCCGCAGGGTGGTCGCGTGGCACGAGGCGGCGACCCGCGTGGCGAGTTCGCGGGTATGGCTCCGGCCATAGAGGAAGGCGGCGAGGCGGGCGCGGGTTCGCTCGGGGATGGTGGCCATCAGCGCGGGGATGGCGTCGGCGTGGGCGCGGTAGATCTGTCCGAGCTCGTCGCCGGAAACAGGGCAGTCGTCGTTGAAGTCTTCGATGCCGATCGAACGGGCCTGGAACACTCGGATACCTGCAAGTTGGGTTGCCCCATCAGTGCGGCGCCGTGGTTAACGAATGGTGTCCATCCCCGCCGATCGGTGGGAAGTCGTTAACAGACGGTCGGTCGGCAGACCTTCACCGGCCCGGTGTCGATCGATCCCGTCGTGTCGGGGTCGCGGCTGAGCGAGGCGTGAGGACCGGGCTGAGGGGCGGTCTTGGGGATCTTCATCAGCTGGAAAGCGCACACGCAACAGAGGGCCAGCGAGGCCAGCCAGAGGGCACAGCGTGCGGTTTTGACGGTTCGTTTCGACATGCTTTGTTTCGACATGGCCGCCAGGGTGGGCCCGATTGGTTAGCCAATGTTGAACGCCGGTCGGCGACCGACCGAGGCGTCATTCCCGCCGCAATGCGGCGGCCAGACGCTCCGCGTCGCTGCGCATCAGGGCCAGGAAGTTCTGCGCCATCGGTCCCGAGCGCAGGTGATAGAGGGCGTGGACATCCGCCGACAGGATCGGCGAGACGACGGGCCTGTAGGTGACGTTCGCATGGGCGAGCTTCGCCACGAATTCCGGGATCAGGGCAACACCGAATCCTGCCGCCACGAGGCTGGTGAGCGAGGCGGCCTCCACCGCCTGCTGCGAGATGGTCGGATAGAAGCCGGCGCCGATGCAGCATTGCAGGATGTGCCTGGCAAACAGCGAATCGCGCAGACGGAGGAAGACGAATTTCTCGTCCTTGAGGCGGCCCAGGGTCACCGACTCGCTCACGATCCCGTGGCCCTTGGGCAGGACCACGGCGATCCCCTCGCTCCAGGCCAGTTCGCTCAGGAGGTCCGGGTCCTGCGGCGGCGTGCGCAGGAAACTGATGTCCGTCTGCCCCGATTTCAGCGCGGCGATCTGCTTGTCCGGCGACATCTCGTGGATCTGGATGTCGACGCCGGCGAAGGTCTCCTGGAATTTATGGATCAGTCCGCCGAGCGGTCCGGCGAGCATCGAGCCCGTCAGGCCGACATTGAGTACGCCGACGCTGCCGCAGCCGATGGCATGCGCCCGCTCGGTGGCGTCCTGCGCGCTGTGGAGGATGGCCTTCGCCCGGACCAGGAAATCCTGGCCCGCCTGGGTGAGCGAGACGCGGCGGGTCGTCCGCTCCAGCAGGCAGGTTCCGATCTCCGTCTCCAGATCGCGGATCTGCTGGCTCAACGGCGGCTGCGCCACGCCGAGGGCCTCCGCGGCCGCCGTGAAACTCAGCTTTTCTGCGACGGCGACGAAGTAGCGGAGGTGGCGCAATTCCATGGCCGCCATTCATATGTGGAAGCTCTTAATGGCGACGAAAGAGATATTTGACGGCCGGCGCGGGTCGAACAATGCTGCACTCGGCGATTGGCGACGGCATGCCGCACCCGGGTGAGTCCGCCCGACGTGGCGCGGTCGCATCGACGACCCTTCCGATGCACCGGGGCCGGGCACGCGGAGCGACGAACGGCCTGAAGCAACGGTTGGAGGTTCGCATGCAGCGCTTCTTTGCGTCCCTGTTCGGTCAGGTGGTCGCGGCCCTCGTCCTCGGGATCGTTCTCGGCATCGTATGGCCGGATTTCGCCGTCGCCCTGAAGCCCCTCGGCGACGGGTTCATCAAGCTGATCAAGATGGCGATCGCGCCCCTGGTCTTCGGTGTCGTCGTGCACGGCATCGTCGGGGCGGGGGACCTGCGCAAGGTCGGCCGGGTCGGTCTCAAGGCGCTGATCTATTTCGAGGCGGTCACGACCGTGGCCCTCGTCCTCGGCATCGTCCTCGCCTACGCGTTCGCGCCGGGGGCCGGCATGAACATCGATCCCTCCACCCTCGATGCCAAGGCCATCGCCAGCTACACCGACCGGGTCGGGCAGGTGACGGGCACCGTCGATTTCCTGATGAAGATCATCCCGACCACGATCGTCGACGCCTTCGCCAAGGGCGACATCCTCCAGGTCCTCATCATCGCGATCCTGTTCGGTTCGGGACTGGCGCTGCTCGGCGAGCACGGGCAGCCCCTGGCGCAGAGCATCGAGCGGATCACCGCGGTCCTGTTCAAGATCATCGGCTTCATCGTGCGGCTGGCCCCCCTCGGCGTCCTCGGCGCCGTCGCCTTCACCGTCGGCAAGTACGGCATCGGCTCCCTGCAGCAGCTCGGGATGCTGGTGGCCCTGTTCTATGTGGGCGTCGCCTTCTTCGTCTTCGTCGTGCTCGGCGCGATCCTGCGCGCGGCCGGCTTCAGCATCCTGAAGCTCCTGGCCTATCTGCGCGAGGAACTCATGGTGGTGGCGGGCACGGCCTCCTCCGACAGCGTGCTGCCGCAGATCATGCGCAAGCTCGAACGGCTCGGCATCCGCGATTCCACCGTCGGCCTCGTGATCCCCACGGGCTACTCGTTCAACCTCGACGCCTTCTCCCTCTACCTCACCCTCGCCACCGTCTTCATCGCGCAGGCCACCAACACGCCCCTGTCCTTCGGGCACCTGATGCTGATCCTCGGCATCGCCCTCCTGACCTCCAAGGGCGCACACGGCGTCCCCGGATCGGCCATCGTCGTCCTGGCGGCGACCCTGTCGGCGGTGCCGGAAATCCCGGTGATCGGGCTGGTGCTGGTTCTGTCCATCGACTGGTTCGTCGGCATCGCCCGGGCCCTCGGCAACCTCATCGGCAATTGCGTGGCGACGGTGGTCATCGCCGCCTGGGAGGGCGATATCGACCGGGCGCAGGCCCACCGCGTCCTGAACGGAGAGGTCGCCACCGACACGGCGGCGGTGCTCGATAGCCCCCTCGCCAAGGCGTAGGCTCAGGGGGGCGCATCCGGCGCTGCGCCCGCGACGACGATGGTCCGGCCGGGCCGCATGACCTGTTGGAGACGAGCCCATGACCGCCTCTTCCTACAACCCGCCCTGCGGGGGCCTTCCTCCCCAGACCGCGCTGATGACCGGCCGGGCCGTGTTCACGGAAGCCTATGCGGTCATTCCGAAGGGCGTGATGAGTGACATCGTCACCAGCGTGCTGCCGTTCTGGGACGACACCCGCGCGTGGATCCTGTCCCGGCCGCTCTCCGGCTTCTCCGAGACCTTCGCCCAGTACCTGATGGAGGTCGCCCCCGGCGGCGGCAGCGAGCGCCCGGAACTCGATGCCCGCGCCGAGGGCGTGCTGTTCCTGGTCGGCGGTCATGCCAGCCTCGTCCTCGACGGGGCAACGCATGCCCTGCGGCCGGGCAGCTACGTCTATCTGCCGCCGGGCGCCGCCTGGACGCTGCGCAATGGCGGCGACGAGCCGACCCGCTTCCACTGGATCCGCAAGGCCTACGAGCCCGTGCCGGGCATCGACGTGCCCCCCGCCTTCATCCGCCACGATTCCAAGATCGAGCCCCGGGGCATGACCGGTACGAACGGCGTCTGGGCCACGACCCGCTTCGTCTCCCCCGACGACGTGCGCCACGACATGCACGTGAACATCGTGACGCTCCAGCCCGGCGCCTCGATCCCCTTCGAGGAGACCCATGTGATGGAGCACGGGCTCTTCGTGCTCGAAGGCAAGGCGGTCTACCGGCTCAACCGCGACTGGGTCGAAGTGGAGGCCGGCGATTTCATGTGGCTGCGCGCCTTCTGCCCCCAGGCCTGCTACGCGGGCGGCCCCGGCCCCTTCCGCTACCTGCTCTACAAGGACGTCAACCGCCACCCGGCCCTGACGCCGCGCAGGATCGGGTGATGGGCGCCCGCCACATCGTCGCCCGCCCGCTCACGCCCGAGGCCTTCGCCCCGTTCGGGACGGTCATCGACAAGGCGGCCGTCGATCCGCGCCCCATGAATGCGGGCATGGCCCGCCGCTTCCACGATCTGGCGGAGGTCCGCGCCATCGGCGAGGGCGCGCGGGTGGTGATCGGCCTCGTGGAGGCCCAACCCTATCCCCTGCCGCTGAGCGTCGGCCTCGTCGAGCGCCATCCCCTCGGCGCGCAGGCCTTCGTGCCGCTGAATGCCGCGCCGTTCCTCGTCGTGGTCTGCCCCGACGAGGACGGGCGGCCCGGCCCGCCGCAGGCCTTCGTCACGGCGCCGGGCCAGGGGATCTGCTACGACGTCGGCACCTGGCACGGCGTGCTGACCCCCTTCGGCGCCCCTCAGGAGTTCCTGGTGGTCGATCGCGGCGGGACGGGCATCAATCTCGAAGAGGTCCGGCTCGACGAGCCCTGGACGGTCGCTCTGCCGACAGCGTCGGAAGGATAAGCCGCCGCGATGTCCCTGAGGGCATCGCGAGCCGGACTTCCCGAGACCTCAGGAGCCGAACTTGTAGTTCAGCCCGACCCGGACGACGCTTCCCTCCGACCGGAAGCGTGAGGTGGCCTCCACGAGGGACTGGCCGAGTCCGCTGGAGCCTATCAGCGGGACGCTGCGCTTGCCGAGATCGTAATGCAGGTATTCCACCTTCAGCGTCACCGCGGAGGAGCGGAAGACATTGAGGAAACTCTCGGTCGGCAGGGCGTATTCGATGCCCCCGCCATAGGCGAAGCCGGTCTCGAGACGGTCGATCCCGCCGGCGAAGAGGTCGAGGGTCGGAACTCCCGCCAATCGAAAGCTCGTCGCGCTCTGGTATTTCACGTTGCCGTAGGCGAGACCGCCGGTGCCGTAGACCAGGACGCGGTTGAACGCGTAACCGAGCCGGCCGCGCACGGTGCCGAGGAAATCGAGGCTTTGCCGCGTGGTGGTGACCACGGCCGAATCGCTGCCCGAACCGAAGAGGCCACGCGACCTGCGCTTGGTCTCGTCGAGATCGGTATAGGCGATATCGGTCTCGATGCCGAGGACGAGGCCCGCTCCGGGAGTGAGCTGGTAATTGTACCCGGCCTGACCGCCGGCCACGAAGCCTTCCTGCCGAGAGGACAGCGAGGCGATGCCGGCGCGCTCGATGAAGAAATCGGTGCCGCTGCCATTCACCGAGCTCGCCGCCGTGCGGACGGTCTGCCGGTCGGTGAAGCCGTATCCGGCCTGCACGCCCGCATAGAAGCCGGTCCAGCTGAAAGCCGGGACAGGCACGAAGACGGGCGGCGGTGCGGAACGACGGGGCAGGTCCGCCGCAGCCACGGTTCCGGTCATCAGCCCGATCATCGCGCCGACACCCAACACAATCTTCGCCATCGTCCCCTCACCGCCTCCACTGAGGCAGCGACGTGAATCATAGGCGTGATCCTGGGATAGTGCCGGGAAGACACAATTTCGGAACGACCGTCCGAAATTCTTAACCAAGACGCGACGTGGCTGACTCTCCCTCGTGACGGTGCAAAAATGCCACTGTCATGTGCCCGCCGCCCGGTTTCCACAGTCCGTTAGAGCCGCTCCTCCACGAAGGCGCGCATGAGCAGATGCGCGATCGCCATGGGTGGCGGCACGGTCAAACCCTCGCCATGGGTGCCGGCGATCATCGCGGAGACTTCGTCGCGGGTGAACCAGCGGGCATCCGCGAGCTCGGCCGGATCGATGGTGATCGCCTCGTCCAGGGCTTCCGCCGCGCAACCGATCATCAGCGACGACGGGAACGGCCAGGGCTGCGAGGCGTGGTAGGTCACCGCGCCGATCCTCAGCCCCGCCTCTTCGAAGGTCTCGCGGCGGACGGCGTCCTCGATGGTCTCGCCGGGCTCAAGGAAGCCGGCGAGGCAGGAATACATGCCCTCCTTAAAGCGCGGCGAGCGCCCGAGCAGGCAGGAGTCTCCCCGGCGGATCAGCATGATCACCACGGGATCGACGCGGGGGAAGTGATGGGTCTCGCAAATCGGGCATTCGCGGCGGAAACCACCGGCGGCAAAACGGGTGGCGGTTCCGCAATTGGCGCAGAAGCCGTGGCGGGCATGCCAGGCCAGGATCGATTTCGCCGTGGCGAGGAGGCCGAGTTCGTGCGGCGCTACCACGTTCTCGGCGGCGAGGCTGCGCAGGTCGGTGGTGCGGAATCCGGGATCGGACTCGTACTCGTCGGCGGCCTCCGGGGAGACCGCGCAGGCGAAGACCGGAGCCCCGTCGAGGCGGCCCAGGAACAGCGTGAGATCGGCGTGGCAGGCGCTCCCGGCCCGCGCGGTCGCCAGGAGCGCCGTGTCGCCGGAAAGGACGACGCGGTCCCCCGCCACGAGCACGATCCGCGCATCCGGGGCGTCCGGTGTCGGCACGGTGTCGCTGCTCTCGGCCGAATGGCGGACGAGCCGGCTCTCCGCATAGCCGAGTTGGTCGAGGCGCGCGGTCATCAGGCGGCCGCGAACAGGGCGCCGATGCGCTCGATCATCTGGGCGCGGGCGTGGTGCGGATAGGGCTGGCCCGTGCCGACGCCCCAGACCGGCGAGGGCCAGGCCGGATCGGACAGGAAGCGCCCGATCACGTGGACATGGAGCTGCGACACGACGTTGCCCAAGGCGGCGACGTTGACCTTGTCGGGCTTGGCGAGGGTCAGCATCACGCCGGTGGCGATCCGGATCTCGTCCATGAGGTCGCGCGCATCCTCCGCCGACAGGTCGGTGAGTTCGCTGGCACCCGTCCGGCGCGGCACCAGGATCAGCCAGGGAAACCGGGCATCGTCCATCAGCAGGACGCTGCATAAGGCGAGGTCGCCCACCGGCACGGTGTCGGCGACGAGGCGCGGGTCGAGGGTGAATTCGTCTGTCATCGCCGCTCAAGCTGGGATGCGTCGGGAATGCGGAGTTCTCGCCGGTTCGGCGTCGTAAGTCACGCGGGCGCGGGCCGCTCGGTGTCGAGGAAGCGGAACAGGGCCGGCGCGTTGGCATGCGCCACGTTGAAGCGCAGCCACGGGGTCGGCTCCTGATCGGCGCGGAACAGGTGTCCGGGAGCGAGCATGATGCCCTTGGCGGCGGCCCTCTGCGCCAGGCCGGCCGTGTCCGGATCGCCGCCGAAGCCGGCCCAGAGGAAGAGCCCGTTGGCGGGGCGGTGGAACAGCGACAGGCCCACCGAGAGCAGGGCGTCGGCCACAATCTTCTGCTCGGCGGCGAGCTTTTCGCGGAGCCGCGCGATGTGGAGGCGATACTGGCCTTCCGTCAGGATCGAGTGGACGATGCTCTCGGAGATCTCCGAGCTCGTCAGGCTCGCCGCCATCTTCATGCGCAGGAGCCGCTGCGCATTCTCGGGGTTGCAGGCGAGATAGCCGACCCGCAGGGCGGGCGAGATGGTCTTCGAGAAGCTGCTGATGTGGATGACGCGCGCGAGCTGGTCGAGGCTGGCGATGCTGGGCGCCGTCTCCTCGACGAAGCTCGCGTAGATGTCGTCCTCGACGATCTGGAAGTCGTGTTTCTCGGCGATGCGGAGGATCTGGTAGGCGGTGGCCGGCGAGCAGGACGTGCCGGTGGGGTTGTGGAAGCTCGTATTGGTGAAGAACAGCTTCGGCTTGTGCCGCTCAGCCAGTGCCTGGAGCGCGGGGATCGACGGTCCCTGGAGGGTCCGCTCGACGCCGACGATGGTCACCCCCATGGCGTGGAGCGAGGGGTAGAGGTTGCAATAGCCGGGATCGTCCACGAAGGCGACGTCGCCCGGCTGCAGGAAGGTCCGCATGGTCAGGTCGAGGGCCTGGCTCGCCCCATGCGTCAGCAGGATCTGGTCCGGCTCGCACTCGATGTTGCGCTGGGCGAGAAGCAGCTGGATCGCCCGGCGCAAGGGCGCGTGGCCGAGGGGATGCCCATAGCGCGACACCAGCCGGTCGGGCCGCCGCGCCAGGGCGGCGAGGGCCTGCTTGATCCCGTCGGCGAACAGGTGGCTGTCGGGCAGCCAGCCGCAGCCGGCTTTGACGGTGAAGGCGTCCTCCTCGTAGACCCGCTGGAGCAGCCACCCGGAATCCACCGAGATCTGTATGGGTTTCCGCCGGGGGACGCTGGCCATGCGGTCGAGCAGCCGGGCCGAGACGAAGTATCCGCTCGCGCGCCGGGCCTCGAGCAGGCCGTCCGCCACCAACCGGTTATAGGCGTTCGACACGGTCAGCGTGCTCACGCCGCACTGAACGGCCAGCTTGCGCACCGAGGGCAGGCGGGCGCCCGGCGCCACGCTCCCGCTGCGGATGCGCTCGGAGACGGCCTCCACCAGCTGAGCGACGAGGGGGGCGGTGCTGGCGGGGTCGAGGCTGATCATGGGCCGTCTTTTCAGGGCTGGACCGGTCTCGGCGATCCGACTGTATGGGCGGGTGAACAGATACAGCTGCGCGTGCCAACCCGCCAACTGTCTATAGTCGGTGAGCTTGGGCCGGGCGATAACGCAGTGCGGCGAGGGTCGGGTTCTTGCATCGCGGATCGGCGGAGAGACACATGGATCATGCGATCATCGACCAGGCGGCGGACCGGCAGCTCAATGTCGAGCCCTACTGGATGCCGTTCACGCCCAATCGCCACGTGAAGGCCGACCCGACGCCGCGCATCGTCACCTCGGCCAAGGGCGCCTATTACCGCACCGCCGACGGGCGCGAACTGTTCGACAGCCTGTCGGGCCTGTGGTGCTGCCCCCTCGGCCATGCCCAGCCGCGGATCGTCGAGGCCCTGCGCCGGCAGGCCGAGACGCTCGATTACTGTCCCGCCTTCCAGATGACCAACCCGGTGACGCTGCGGCTGGCCGAGCGCATCGCCGACATGGCGCCGGACGGGCTGGACCGAGTGTTCTTCACCAATTCCGGCTCGGAGGCCGTCGATACCGCCCTCAAGATCGCGCTTGGTTATCACCGCCTGCGCGGCGAGGCCGGCCGCTTCCGCATGATCGGCCGTGAGAAGGGCTATCACGGCGTCGGCTTCGGCGGCATGTCGGTGGGCGGCATGGTGGCCAACCGCAAGATGTTCGCCACCGCCATGATCCAGGGCGTCGACCACCTGCGCCATACCCACGATTACGCCGAGATGGCCTTCTCCAAGGGCCAGCCCGCCTGGGGCGCGCATCTCGCCGACGACCTCGAGCGGATGGTGGCGCTGCACGATGCGGGCACCATCGCCTGCGTCATCGTCGAGCCGCTGCAGGGCTCGGCGGGGGTCATCGTGCCGCCGCTGGGCTATCTCCAGCGCCTGCGCGAAATCTGTACGCGGCATGGCATCCTGCTGATCTTCGACGAGGTGATCACCGGCTTCGGGCGGCTCGGCGCGCCCTTCGGCGCTGACCGCCTCGGCGTGATCCCCGACATGATCACCTTCGCCAAGGGCATCACCAACGGCATCGTTCCGATGGGCGGCGTGATCGTGCGGAAGGAGATCTACGACACGTTCATGACCGGGCCGGCCGCGGCGGTGGAGCTGTTCCACGGCTACACCTATTCGGGCCATCCCCTGGCGGCGGCCGTCGCTCATGCCTCCCTCGACCTCATGGAGGAGGGCGACCTCTTCGCCCGCGTGCGCGAGTTGGAGCCGATCCTCGAGGGGGCCGTCCACACGCTGCGCGACGAGCCGGGCATCAAGGACATCCGCAATTTCGGCCTGACGGCGGCGGTGGACCTCGAACCGACACCGGGCCAGCCCGGCGCGCGCGCGCTGCGGATCTTCGAGCGCGGCCTGCGCGAGGGCATCCTCCTGCGCTTCACCGGCGACACCATCGCCATGGGGCCGCCCTTCATCTCGACCCAAGCCCAGATCACCGGCATGATCGAGATGCTGCGCGGCCTCATCCGCGCCGAAGCCTAATCGGCGGCGGCGCTCACCCGATAGACGGCCCGTGACCCGTTCCATTCTCTTCGAAGGTTGAACCGACATGCCCCTGATGCGCTTCGATATCCTGGAAGGCCGCACCGATTCCGAACTGAAGACGCTCCTCGACGCCGCGCACGAGGCGATGCTGGAGGCGTTCAACGTCCCGCCGGGCGACCGCTACCAGATCGTCACCGAGCACAAGCCCTCGCGGATGATCGTCGAGGATACCGGGCTCGACATCCCGCGCACCAAGGACGTGGTGGTGGTCCAGATGATCACCCGGCCGCGCGGCAATGAGAAGAAGCAGCTGTTCTACAAGCTGCTGACCGAGAAGCTCGAAGCCGCCTGCGGCATCGCCCCGGCCGACGTCATGGTCTCGACGGTGGAGAACACCGACGAGGATTGGTCCTTCGGTCACGGCCGGGCGCAGTTCCTCACCGGCGAGCTCTGACCACCGTTCGATCGGATTTCGCAGCGGTTGCTCAAACCAAAGTCGATCATCCTATCCGACCCCCCCATCCTGAGGTGCCCTTTGCGCGAGCAAAGGGCTTTGAGGGAGCCCTCCAGTCATCACGCGATCCCTGGAGGGCTCCTTCGAGACCGCTACGCGGCACCTCAGGATGAGGTAAAGCCTTGGAAAAACAACTCAAACAGGCCCTGGGCGGGGCTCGCGACGAGGGGCGCCGCTTCTGCGGCCTGAAACCTGCGACACGCCGTAAGGACTGAGCAAGGTGAAGCGGCGGCTTGCCGATGCGAACCCGCTCGGGGCGTCGAGCCCAGTCCGGACCCTACCCCGACCCTCTACGGAACGCCGGCCATGCATGTCCTGATCCTCGGTGGCGGTGTCGTCGGCGTCACCTCGGCCTATTACCTGGCCAAAGCCGGCCACCGGGTCACCGTGCTGGAGCGCCAGCCGGCGGCGGGGCTCGAGACGAGTTTCGCCAATGCCGGCCAGGTCTCGCCGGGATATTCGGCGCCCTGGGCCGCTCCGGGCATCCCGCTGAAAGCCATGAAGTGGCTGATGATGCGCCACCGGCCCCTCGTGGTCTGGCCGAGTTTCGAGCCGCGTTTCTACGGCTGGCTCGCCCGCATGCTGGCGAATTGCACGGAGGAGGCCTACCAGCGCAACAAGGGCCGGATGGTGCGCCTGGCCGAGTACAGCCGCGACGTGCTGCGCGACCTGCGCGCCGAGACCGGCATCAGTTACGACCATCGCGAGCAGGGTACGCTCCAGCTGTTCCGGACACAGAAGCAGCTCGACCATGTCGGGGACGACACGCGCGTCCTCGACGCCTATGGCGTTCCCTACGCGGTGCTCGACCCCGCCGGCTGCATCATGGCCGAGCCGGCCCTGGCGCGGGTGGCCGGAACCTTCGTCGGCGGTCTGCGGCTCCCCGGCGACGAGACCGGCGATGCGCATCTGTTCACCCAGCGCCTCGCCGCACTCTGCGAAGACCTCGGCGTGGTCTTCCGCTACGGCACGGCCATCACCGGTCTGCGCAGCGAAGGCGACCGGATCGGCGGCGTGGCGACGGCAGGCGGCGAAATCCTGACAGCCGACGCCTATGTGGCGGCCATGGGCAGCTACACCCCGGCTCTGCTCCGGCCCCTCGGCATCGACCTGCCGATCTATCCGGTGAAGGGCTATTCCCTCACCCTGCCGGTCACCGATGCGGAGGCGGCGCCGGTCTCGACGGTGATGGACGAGACCTACAAGGTCGCGATCACCCGGCTCGGCGACCGCATCCGGGTCGGCGGCACCGCCGAGCTCGCCGGTTTCAGCGCGGTCCTGCGCGGACCGCGCCGGGAGACCCTGGTCCGCTCCGTGGGCGACCTGTTCCCGGCCGGTGGCGACCTTGCTCAGGCCAAGTTCTGGACCGGCCTGCGGCCGATGACGCCGGATGGCACGCCCATCGTAGGCGGAACGCGCCTGTCGAACCTCTATACCAATACCGGCCATGGCACCCTGGGCTGGACCATGGCCTGCGGCTCGGGCCGGGTGCTGGCCGACCTCATCTCCGGCCGCACGCCGGATATCGCCACGCCGGACCTAGCCGTCAGCCGCTACGCAAGCGGTGCCTGACGATGGGGCGATGCCCCCTCGCGCCGGGGCGCGAGGGGGTGGGGCGAGGCGGCCTATTCGGCCGCGTCGACGTAGAGCTTGCCGCCCTCGGCCTGGAACTCGGCGGATTTCGCCGCCATTCCCGCCTCGCGCTCGGCCTGGCTCATGGGGGTCGCCTCGCCCAGCACCTGTCCGGCCGCCTCCATGGCGAGCACCTCGGCGCGCAGATCCTGCGTGATCTTCATCGAGCAGAATTTCGGGCCGCACATGGAGCAGAAATGCGCGACCTTATGGGCGTCCTTCGGCAGGGTCTCGTCGTGATAAGCGCGCGCCGTGTCGGGATCGAGGGACAGGTTGAACTGGTCCTCCCAGCGGAAGTCGAACCGGGCGCGTGACAGGGCGTCGTCGCGCAGCTGCGCCGCCGGATGGCCCTTGGCGAGATCGGCGGCATGGGCCGCGATCTTGTAGGTGATCACGCCTTCCTTCACGTCGTCGCGGTTGGGCAGGCCGAGATGCTCCTTCGGGGTGACGTAGCAGAGCATGGCGCAGCCGAACCAGCCGATCATGGCGGCGCCGATGCCCGAGGTGATGTGGTCGTAGCCCGGTGCGATGTCGGTGGTCAGCGGGCCGAGGGTGTAGAACGGCGCCTCGCCGCACTCTTCCAGCTGCTTTTCCATGTTCACCTTGATCTTGTGCATCGGCACGTGGCCGGGGCCCTCGATCATGGTCTGGCAGCCCTTGTCCCAAGCGATCTTGGTGAGTTCGCCGAGGGTCTCGAGTTCCGCGAACTGGGCCGCGTCGTTGGCATCCGCGATGGAGCCGGGGCGCAGGCCGTCGCCCAGCGAGAACGAGACGTCGTAGGCCCGCATGATGTCGCAGATCTCGTCGAACCGCTCGTAGAGGAACGATTCCCGGTGACCGGCGAGGCACCAACGCGCCATGATCGAGCCGCCTCGGCTGACGATGCCGGTGACGCGGCGAGCGGTGAGCGGCACATGGGCGAGGCGCACGCCCGCATGGATGGTGAAATAGTCGATGCCCTGCTCGGCCTGCTCGATGAGGGTGTCCTTGAAGACCTCCCAGTCGAGCTTCAGCGGATCGCCGCCGACTTTCTCGAGCGCCTGATAGATCGGCACGGTGCCGATCGGGACGGGCGAGTTGCGCACGATCCACGAGCGGATGTTGTGGATGTTGCGGCCGGTGGAGAGGTCCATCACCGTGTCGGCGCCCCAGCGGGTCGCCCAGACCAGTTTCTCCACCTCTTCGGCGGCGGACGACGTCACGGCCGAATTGCCGATATTGGCGTTGATCTTGACGAGGAAGTTGCGGCCGATCGCCATCGGCTCCACCTCGGGGTGGTTGATGTTGGCCGGGATGATGGCGCGGCCGCGCGCCACCTCGTCGCGCACGAATTCCGGGGTGATGAAGGCGGGGAGCGACGCGCCGAAGCTGTTGCCGTCGGCCAGTGCGGTCTGCGCGCCTTCCAGCATCGTCTCGCGGGCGAGGTTCTCGCGGTGGGCGACGTAGATCATCTCCTCGGTGATGATCCCGGCTTTGGCGAACTCGTACTGCGTCACCATCTGGCCGGGGCCGGCCTTGCGGATCTGGCGCGTCGCCGGACAGGGGGCGACGAGCTTGTCCTCCGGCACGAAGCCGTTATCCTCGGGCTTGACCGCGCGCGGCGTGATCGTGGCGTAGCCGCGCTTGGCGATCCACGGGTCGCGCAGCAGGGGCAGGCCGGCATTCAGGTCGATCCGGGCATCGGTCTCGGTATAGGGACCCGACGGATCGTAGACCCGCACCGGGGCCTCCTTCGGATCGCTCAACGTGACCTCGCGGAACGGCACCCGGATGTCGTCACGGCCGGCCACGCTCGCATAGACCTTGCGCGAGCCCATGATCGGGCCGGTGGTCACCGCTTGCAGCTGCCCCTTGGCGGGTTCTTGTCCGGAAAGGTCTTTGGGGAGGACTGGTGCGTTCATTTCGGATTCGCTCCTGGCGTGGGAGGCGATCCGGTTCGCAACGGTACGTCAGGACGACGGGCACCCGCTCGTCTGGAGCAGACAACCCAAGCGTAGTTCCCGTCCCTCCGCCGGTATGAGCCGGATCAGGTTCAAGGGTCAGGGCTGCGGCCCTATCTCAGCCCCCTGAACGGGGCCCCCCTCGGAACGATTCGAAAGTCTGCGCTCGCCGCGCCTTTGTCAATCGCCCCGGGAAACATCCTCGCCGGAGTGAATGGCCGTCCGTCTCGAAGCGACCCTCGCGCCGGCCGGATCGCGGCTCTTCCGGTTCAGGCGGTTATTCCACCGTTGACCGTAGTCTCGATTTTGATCCGCAAGGACTGTTCTTTATTGGCGTGACTTTCGCGGGACGTGAAAACAGTCATGGACAATGGAGCCTTCCCGGCCGGTGGCGCGTTATCTATCCTAATGTCCCCTCCACGGTCAGGCTGGTGTTTCATGAACAAGCTTATTCTCGCATCCGCCGCTCTGCTCGGCGCGGTCGCATTCCTTCCGGCCACGGCCGAAGCGCGGAGAGGCGGCGGAGGCGGAGGTATGAGCCACGGCGGCGGCCATGGCGGCCACGGTCACGGCGGCGGAGGCTTCGCACGCGGCGGAGGTGGCAGTCTCGGTGGTTTCGGTGGTCATGGAATGGGCGGCGGACGCGGACATGGCGGAATTGCCCACGGGCCGAATGTCGGCGGTGGTGGCTTCGGCGGCGGCGGTGGTTTCGGCCGGGGCGGCCACCACCATCACTACGGCCATGGCTACAATCGCGGATATGGGCGGGGCTATGGCGGCCTTGGCCTCGGGCTGGGCCTCGGGCTGGCGGGCGCCGGGATCGGCTATGGCTACGGAAGCGGGTATTACGGCAACGGCTACGACAACGGATATTACGGCGGCGGCTATGCGCCGGCCTATTACGGTGGCGCCGTGGAGGTCCAGCAGGATGTCGGCGGATCCGACCAGGACGTGGCCTACTGCATCCAGCGCTTCCGCTCCTACGATCAGCGGTCGGGCACCTATCTCGGCAATGACGGCCTGCGTCATCGCTGCCCGCAGTAACGCTCGTCGTCCGGGCGCGATCGCCTGACCCTCACCGAGTCCGGAAGCCCCGCAGCCCCTGCCGCGGGGCTTCGTTGCATCCGGGGGCGGCCGTTCGCTCGGCCGAGGAGGGACGACGTCGAAGCCCAAGGCCCTGTCACCGGCATCCAGAACCCGTGTCCACCTCCGAAACGGCGCATCTTCCGGTGCCGGGCGGCATGGCGTAACGCCCTATCATGATGGCTTCCGGTCCACTCCTCGCTCCCGACGACATCGCGCATGTCATTCAGATCGCGCTCGCGCCCGCCTTCCTGCTGACGGCGCTGGCGACGCTGCTAAACGTCTTCTCCACGCGCCTGGGGCGGGTGGCCGACCGGGTGGATGACGCCGCCGACCGGCTGCAGAAGGCGGATGCGGACGAGGCCGCCCACCTGTCGTACCAGTTGGCCTATCTGCGCCGGCGCTCCTTCATGCTCGACGTGGCGGTGGTCCTCGCCTCGCTCGGCAGCATCATGACCGGCATCGCGGTGCTGACGCTGTTCGTGGGGGCCTTGCGCGATGCCGCCACGGCCTCCGTCCTGTTCGGCTGCTTCGGAATCGCCCTGGTCTGCACGGTGGCGGCCATCGTCGCCTTCCTCATCGAGATCCTGATGGCGGGCCGCCGAGTCCGGGACGAAGTCGACCGCCAGACGGTGGAGGCCTCTGACCGTGAAGCGGGCGGACCAGAGATCCCCCACCGCTCGCCTCGACAGCGCCGGTCATGACTAGGCAGGTTCAGCAAAAGTGGTCGCCGGTTCTGCGTTCCAAAACCTGCGACACGTCAAAGACCTAAGCGAGGTGAAGCGTTGGCTTGCCAATGCGAACCTGCTGAGGGCCAGCGATCTCACGTCCCGGCGGGCGTGTCGCCATGCGTGTCGAGCCAGCGCACGGCACCGCTGAGGTCGAAGCCGCGCTCCCGGCCATAGGCCAGGAGGTCATCGCGGCGCAGACGCCCCGCCAGCACTTCGGACAAAGCCCACAGGGTCAGCGAGCGCGTGCCGCTGCGGCAATGGGCGAGGACCGGGCCGGGTGCGCTCTCCACGGCCTCGCGGAAACGCGCGATGTCCTCATGGGTGATGCCGGGGCCGGTGACGGGGAGATGGAGATAGGCGAGCCCCGCCGCCTCGGCCGCCGCCGCTTCGGCAGCGCTGCCCAACTGGTCCGGCTCCTCGCCTTCGGGACGGTTGTTGATGAGCAGGGCAAAGCCCTTCGTGGACAGGTCCGCGATCTCCGCCTCGTTCGGCTGGCCGGCGACCGACAGGCGGGGCTCGATGGGCGTGATCGTCATGGGGCCTCTCTCGTTGGCTGCCTTCGCGCCGTGCGGCTTCCGTTTGCCGGGGGAGGGCGCTCCGCCGGGGACGAACGGGGCATGCTCATTCCACCGCACCGCCCATCGTGAACCCGCGACGGGGCTCGTCCGTTTCCAATCCGATCCCTCAACCCGCCTTCAGGACGACCACCATGGCCGATGCAAGACAGATCGTCGATGCGCTCGTACGCTCACGCAAGGGCGGGATCGCCGCCACGGCCGCCCTCGGCGGCCTCGCCCTCGTCGCGGGTCTGGCGCTGCGCGCACTCCGTCCCTCCGCGGCGTCCGAGACCCCCGATCTGAGCCAGGTCGGTGAGGACGAGGCGCGCGTCATGCTGCGCGCCATGGTGGCCGCGACCCTGGCCGACGGCATCGTCGACCAGCAGGAGCGCCGGCGCCTCGACGCGGCGGTGGAGGCCGCTGGCATCGACCGGGATGGCCGCGCATGGCTGGAGAAGGAGCTCACCGACCCGGCCGAGATCGACGAACTCGCCGAGCGCGTGGAGTCGCCGGAGCAGGGCGCACGCCTCTATGCGGCGGCGCGTCTGGCCATCGATGCCGATACGCTGCAGGAGCGGGAGTTCCTGAAGCGCCTCGCCGAGGCCCTCGACGTCCCGCAGGACGTGGCCGCGCGGGTCGATGCCGGGCTGGAGGCGGCCTGAAGCCGCAGCCGGATCACTTCCCCACCCATTCGTGCCCGGCCACCAGCGCCTCCACCGAGCGCGTCCAGGTGCCGGGCTGGTCGGTGGAGCCGGTGCCGAGCGCCCGCTGGACCATGACGCTGTCGCTCCAGCGGCCGTACTTGTAGCCCACCGCCGGCAGCAGGCCGACGCGGACGAAGCCGCAGGCTTCGTGGAGCCGCAGGGACGCCTCGTTCTGCGCGTCGATATAGCCGATCATCTGCCGGTAACCGCCGGCGGCGCAGGCCTCGATCAAAGCCGGCAGCAGGCGCCGGCCGATGCCGGCGTTCAGGTGCTCGTGATGGACGTAGATCGAGTGCTTGAGCGTGTAGCGGTAGGCCGGGCGTTTGCGGAACGGCACGGCATAGGCATAGCCCGCCACTACCCCGTCGCGATCGGCGACGAGGTGGGGCAGACGCTTCTTGCGCATGGCCTTGCGGCGGCGCTTGAGGTCGTCGGGATGGAGCGGATCCTCCTCGAAATCGCCGACATCCCCCACGCCCCGCCGGATATGGTGAGCGTAGATCGCCACCATGGCCGGCACGTCCGGATCCGAGGACGGCCGGATGATCACTTCGGGATCGGAGGCGGTGGGCGGCCCGTCCGGACTCACGGGCGGTTCTCGCGCATGACGTAGGTGTAGAACCGGATCGTCCCGTCGGGATCGACGTTGCGGAACACGCCCTGGATCTCGGCCTCGAAGCCCGGGAACAGGTTCGCCGAGCGCTCGAACATCTTGAAGTAATCCAGCATGGGTTTCGCCCGCTCGTCCAGTCGCTCGCCCGGCAGCACCGTGCCGATGCCCGGCGGGTAGACCAGAAGCAAGGTCGTCGCCACACGGCCCTCGGCTTCCGCGATCGGCACGTAATCGACGTTGTTGCGGGTGAGCTGCTGCACCGCCTCCTTCGGGGTCATCACCATCTCGGGCAGGTGCCCCGGCTCGAACTGCTTGCGCTGGAGCGTGCTGGTGCCGTGCTCGCGGTGGAAGGCGTGGAAATCCGCGCAGAGGTCGCGCAGGCGCACGCCCTTGTAGCGGTTCGGCCGGCGCCGGACGAATTCCGGCATGGCATCCTCGAGCGGCACGTTCTCGTCATGCAGGCGCTTGAACGCCACGAGGCCGGAGATGAGCGTGCCGGCCTTGGAGGATTCGACGCCCGGCGTCAGCAGGAAGAGGAGCGAGTTGAGGTCGTTCTTCTCCGGCACGATGCGGTTTTCACGCAGATACTGAGCGACGATCGGGGCCGGTACGCCATGATCGGCATATTGCCCCGTGCGGCGGTCGAAGCCGGGGGTGAGCACGGTAAGCTTGTTCGGGTCGGTCATGGCGTAGTTCGGCGCCACATGGGTGAAACCGTGCCAGGCGGCACCGGGGGTCAGCTCCCAGTATTTGGCGTCGCTGGCGAGCTCGTCCGTCGAGACGCTCTCCCACGGCACCTTGCCCTCCGGGCCCTTCACCGTGTCCGGCACGAAGGGGTCGAAGAACCAGCGGCGCAGGGGATCGCCCTCCTTCTCCTCGAATTCGCGGCGGATGGCGCGGACCTTCTTGCGCCATTCGATGCCGAGCCGGATCGTGTCGTCCCACAGGACGACGCCCGAGCGGCCCTTCATCATCTGCGCGCCGACATCCAGCGACGCGAAGAGCGGGTAGAACGGCGAGGTCGAGGCGTGGACGAGGAAGGTCTCGTTGAAGCGCCGGTGCTCGATGCGGCGGGTCTGGCCGCGGATATGGCTGTCCTTGGTGTGGATCTGCGAGGCCTGGGAGAAGCTCGCCAGCTGCTTGTGGGTGGATTGGGTGGCGATGATGCCCGGCGAGGTCTCGTCGAGGCCCTTCAGCCCCATGGCGAAGCGGCCGGCGAAGAGCGGGTGGAACTTCATGAAGCCCGCCCAGGCCTCGTCGAACAGGATGTAGTCGCAGAGATGCCCGATCTTCTCGAGGATCATCTGCGCGTTGTAGATCGTGCCGTCATAGGTGCACTGCTCCACCACCGCGACGCGGAACGGGCGCTCGCGCTTCCAGGCCTCCTTGTCGGTGACGAGGGGGTTGGTGCGGATCTTCTCGCGGATGGCCGCCTCGTCGAGGGCCTCGTGATACATCGGGCCGATCAGGCCGAAGCAGTTGCGGTCGGTCTCTAGGAAGACCGGAACCGCGCCGCCGAGGAACAGGGCGCCGTGATGGGCCGCCTTGTGGTTGTTGCGGTCGAACAGGACGAGATCGCCCTCGGCCACCAGGGCCGAGAGCACGATCTTGTTGGAGGCCGAGGTGCCGTTGAGGACGAAATAGGTTTTTTCCGCACCGAAGATGACGGCGGCTTCCTTCTGCGCCTTGAGGGCGGGGCCCTCGTGGACGAGGAGATCGCCGAGATCGAGCACGGAATTGTCGAGGTCGTCACGGAACACGGCCTCGCCGAGATGCTCCACGAAGATGCGCCCGATGGGGGAGCGGTTGTAGAAGATGCCGCCGTTATGGCCCGGGCAGGTCCAGAGCTGGTTGCCCTGCTCTGCGTAATCGACCAGCGCGCCGAAGAAGGGCGTCTTCAGGGTCTCGGCATATTGCTTGACCCGGCTCACGAGGCCGCGGGCGATGTAGTCCGGGGTCTCTTCCGCGAGGAAGATGTAGCCGTCGATGAAGTCGAGGACCTCGACGGGGATGTCCTCCAGGCGCTTGCGCCGGACCATGATGACGATGGGCATTTCCAGCCCGCGCTTCCGCATCAGGTTGATGAGGGCGGCGGCCTTGCCGTCGAGTCCGCGCTTGCCCCAATCCACCACCATGCAGCCGATGGCGGCATCGGTCTGGACCGCGATGGCCGCGTCCTCCACGCGGCGGGCGCGGACGACCTCGAAGCCGAGCTTTTCCACCGAGCCTATGATCTGCTGGACGCGCACGCCCTCGAGATCGTCCGGGTCGAAGTTCGGCGCGCACATGAGCACGGTGAAGCGGCGAAAGAAGTCCATGCGGGGGAAGGCTCCGGTGGTCGGATGAATCGAGGGGGGTGTGGGCGCGTTCGCGTTCCGGATCAACCAGGCCGGCCGGCGAGACTGAGCCGGCGGATGACGAGGTAGACGGCGAGCGCCGCGAGCGCGCCGATTCCCAGCGCGAGCAGTGACCCATTGTCGGATTCCGAAAAGAACAGGCCCTTGGTGTTCATGCCGAACACGCCCGTCACCAGGGTGGGCGGCAGGAACAGGGCCGTGAGGATCGACAGGGTGAAGAGCTGGCGGTTGGTGAGGGCGGTGGTGCGGGCGGCGATCTCGTCCTGCAGCAGGCGGCTACGTTCGGACAGGACATGCATGTCGCGGTGGAGGGAATCGAGGCGTTGGACCACCCGCGCGGCCATGGCGCCCACCGCTTCGGGCAATTGATCTCCCTCCGTGCCGGCTTCGTCCTCGAGCCGGTGGAACACCGCCCGCAACCCGGCGAGCTGCCGGTGGGAGCGCACGGATTGGCGGCGGATCGGTCCCAGGGGCCTCGGATCGTCCGCCTTGGCCTCGTCGAGCATGTCGTCCTCGATGGCGTCGAGGGAGGAGGACAGGCGCTCGGCCGTGGCGATCAGCGCCTCGACGGTGCTGCCGACGAAGCGCTCCAGCAGCTTGGCCGGGCCGGGGACGAGGGCGCCGGACAAGACCGCGTCGCGGGCGGCCACCGCGCAGGACGTGGCGTGGCGGCGGCCGCTGACGAGGAAGCGCGGGCCGAGGATGCAATGGAGACGGCCGTTCGGCTCCTCGCTCGACGAGCCGTTGAAGGCGCGTTCCCGGTCGGCGATGACGAAACCGGCATGGGGGCCGTCCACGACGACGCGCTGATGCTCGTCGCGGGCGAAGGTCGCGGCGGCGAGCCGGGCCGGGCCGAGGCGTCCTTCGAGGATCAGCGCCTCTGTCCGCGCATCGACCAGATCGACATGGAACCAGACGAAGCCGTGATCCGGGTCGTCCAGCGAGGGAATCCCGTCCCCCGGTCCGACCTGGCGTCCCCGTCCCTCCGCGTCGAAGGTGAGGGCGAAGATCAGCCCCGGGAGGGGGGATTCCTCGATGAGAAGGTGCTGCATGGTGCGGTCGCGGCGATCATGGCCGGCAAAATGCCGGCTCACTATCGCGCTGGATCGCAACGCTGGGCGACACTGTGATGACGGAGGGGCACCTCCGCCGATCGATGCTCGGCCTGCGGGTCATGCGATCCGCAAGAGGGGGCGACGACGATTGGCTATCCTCAGCGGGTCACGACGCCCTTATCGGCTTCCTTGACGCTGCCGTCGGCTTCCATGCGGTTCAGGCCCTTGTCCGCTTCCTTGCGAAGCACCTCGGCGAAGGCGGTGGCCTGATGTCCGACGAGAACCTTCATGTCGGCCGGAGCGACGGTCCAGATGACGGCAACGATGAACACCGTCGCGGCCATGCCATAGGCGAAGGTTTCCATGATGCCGAGCCAGCCAAGCAACAACGGGATGCTGCTCACGATCAATCCGATGAAAGAACTTCCGGTCAGAAAATAAACGGAGAAGAAGGTGATGACAGCCAGGCATATGGGCTTGACGAAACGGACGATGAAGCGTTCCATTGCATTTTATCTCCTATTACAGAGTTATTTCAAGAACTGTTCTAAGCTGCGATCAGTTGTTTGTTACGTATCGACAATGGGATGCGCCTTATAATTCGGTCTATCTCGTTTTCTGACCGCTCAAGTATCTACAAAAATCGTATCGATTCAATAAACGCCGCGTACCAGAAGCTGAGGGAGAGTCCAGCGATTCTCCGGCTTTCGGCGTCGGATGCTGAATTCTACGAATCGAATAAGGAATGTGGTGCCGTTGCCGACGGGGGTCGCCATACTGTCATGCAGCTGTGATTCAAGCGTTCGGATGATTCCCATTCATCAGGAAGGCAATATCATGGACGGCACGCGCGCCGGGACTCGTCCTTTCGATATCGAGGCTATTCGCCGAGAGATGGCGGACGATTTCGATGAAGAGCTCGAGATGGAGCTCGAAGACGAGCGCCTCGAGCAACTCGTTAGCGAAATCGATGCCAGGCCTCGTCTGCCCACCATGGACCGGAAGATCTATTTCCGGGAGCTATTCCGACTGCAACACGAGCTGGTTCGTCTTCAGGATTGGGTGCAGGCCCAGAAACTACGCGTGGTTGTGATCTTCGAGGGGCGGGATTCGGCCGGCAAGGGCGGCGCGATCAAGCGCATCACCCAGCGTCTCAATCCCCGCGTCTGCCGCGTGGCTGCGCTCCCGGCTCCTAACGAGCGCGAGCGTACGCAATGGTACTTCCAGCGCTACGTGGCGCATCTGCCGGCGGGCGGCGAGATCGTGCTGTTCGATCGCTCCTGGTACAATCGGGCCGGCGTCGAGCGCGTGATGGGCTTCTGCACCCCGGACCAGTACGAGGAATTCTTCCAGTCCGCGCCGGAATTCGAGCGCATGCTGGTGCGGTCCGGCATCATCGTGCTGAAATACTGGTTCTCGATCACCGACGAGGAGCAGGAGCTGCGCTTCAACATGCGCATCCACGATCCCCTGAAGCAGTGGAAGCTCTCGCCGATGGACGTGGAGTCCCGTCGCCGCTGGGAGGATTACACCAAGGCGAAGGAAGTGATGCTCGCCCGCACGCATATTCCCGAGGCGCCCTGGTGGGTGGTCGAGGCCGTGGACAAGAAGAAGGCCCGCCTCAACTGCATCAGCCATCTCCTCACGCAAATCCCCTATGGCGACGTGGAGCACCCGCCGGTGCATCTGCCCGAGCGCATGCGCCACGAGGATTATGCCCGCCAGCCGGTGCCGCAGGAGATGTTCGTCCCGGCCCTGTTCTGACCCTGCCGGGGGCGCCGCCCGGCCGGACGCGGTTGCCCAAAGCGGCCGGGATGGGCAAGACCCGTGTCGGACGGGCCGATCCTCGGCCGGTCCGGCTTGGGACCCCCCGCATGAGCGCCACCGACGAGATCCTGTTCGACACCGATGAGGCGGGCATCGCCCGTATCGTTCTCAACCGGCCGCAGGCGCGCAACGCGCTGACCTTCGCGATGTATCAGGGCCTCATCGACCTCTGCGACAGGATCGAGGCGGACGAGCGGATCAAGGTCCTCGTCATCACCGGCGCCGGCGAGAAAGCCTTCGCCGCCGGCACCGACATCGCCCAGTTCCGTGATTTCTCCAGTCCCGAGGATGCCCTCGGCTACGAGCGCTTCATGGACAGGGTCCTGAGCGCGCTCGAGCGTCTGCGCGTGCCCGTCATCGCCGCCGTCGCCGGCGCCTGTACCGGCGGCGGGGCCGCCATCGCCGCCTCCTGCGACCTGCGCATCGCCACGCGTGACGCCCGGTTCGGCTTTCCCATCGCGCGGACCCTGGGCAATTGCCTGTCGATGTCGAACCTGCGGCGCCTGTCCGGCCTCATCGGTCCCGCGCGGGTGAAGGACATGATCTTCACCGCCCGCCTGTTCGGCGCGGAGGAGGCGCTCGCGGCCGGCCTCGTCGGCGAAGTGGTGGAGGATGCCGCCGCCCTCGCCGCCAGGGCGACGGAACTCGCGGCACAACTCGCCGGCCATGCACCGCTGACCCTGCGGGCCACCAAGGAAGGCCTGCGCCGGCTCGACGCCGAGGCGGAGGCGGAGGGTGAGCGCCCCGGCGATGACCTCATCCTGATGTGCTACACCAGCGCCGATTTCCGCGAGGGCATGGAGGCCTTCCTGGCCAAGCGCCCGCCGAACTGGACCGGCCGGTAAAGCGCTGTTTCGAGCGCCGTCCCGATGCGGATGTGGGCAGCGTGACACACCGGACGGGGAAAGCCGCTGGTCGCCCCGCTGCCTCGGCTCGGTTGCAGCCCTGTCATGCTCGCCGTGATAGAGCACGAGCGGGGACGGTCGCCCTGGGACATGCTTTTTTCCGAGGGATGATGCTCCGCTCGTTTCCTCTCGCGGCCGCCGCAGCCCTGTTGTCGGGCCTTGCCGCGTCGGGCGCCCACGCCCAGACCGCCGCCGAGATCGCGGCGCGGCAGGCGCGCCTGGCCCTGGAGGGGCTCGACATCGGCTCGCCGCGCGGCGCCGGCGGCGATCCGCAGACATCGGTGGCGCAGTCGGTGACCTCGGCCAAGCCTTCGGCCAACCTCAACACCTCGATCCAGGACCAGCTCGGCCCCTATGGCGATCCCTACGGCCTGCGCTCGTTCCTGAAGACCAAGGGCATCGAATACAGCCTCACGTATATCGGCGAGAGCTTCGGCAATGCGACGGGCGGCGCGCGGCGCGGTGCCATCGTCGAGGGACGCCTCGACGTCCAGTTCGATGCCGACCTCGAAAAGCTGGCGGGCTGGCACGGGGCGGCCTTCCACACCAACCTCTACCTCATCCACGGCACCGGCCTGTCGCGCTACTACGTCAACAATTTCATCACCGTGAGCGCCATCGAGGCGCTGCCCTCCTCCCGGCTCTACGAGCTCTGGTTGGAGCAGAAACTGTTCGACGGCCAGTTCAGCCTCAAGGTCGGTCAGATCGCGGCCGATACCGAGTTCGCCGTAAGCCAGACCGGCACGCTGTTCATCAACTCCACCTTCGGCTGGCCCAACATCATGGCCGAGGTGCTGCCGAGCGGCGGGCCGATCTATCCCCTGGCGGTGCCGGCGATCCGCGCGAAATACGTGCCCAACCAGAACTTTTCCCTTCAGGTCGGCCTCTTCGACGGCGATCCGGCAGGGGCCTACCCCAGCGATCTCGATCCGCAGCGCCGCAACCGCACCGGCACGAACTTCCGCACCGGCGATCCCGCTCTGGTCATCGCGGAGGTCGCCTACGCCTACAACATCGCGCAGGGCGATGTCGGCGATCCCGGCACGGTGACGCTGGGGGGGTGGCACCATTTCGGCCGGTTCGACAGCCAGCGCTTCGACACGGCCGGGCGCTCGCTGGCCGATCCGTCCACCACCGGCATCGCCCGACGCTTCCGGGGCGACAGCGGCCTCTACGGTATCATCGACCAGACCATCTACCGCGAACCCGACGATCCGAACGACGGCGCCAGCGTGTTCCTGCGCGTGTCCGGGGCGCCCTCCGACCGCAACATCGTGGATTTCTACGCCGATATGGGCATTGCCTATAAGGGCCTCTTCAAGGGACGTTCCGACGACACGATCGGAGTCGCCTTCGCCATCGCGCGGATCTCGGACGCGGCGCGCGGCCTGGACACCGACACGATCCTGCTGGCCGGGACGAACATGCCCCGGCGCAGCAGCGAGGCGGTGCTCGAGGCGACCTATCAGGCCGTGCTCGGACCGGGCGTGACCGTGCAGCCGGACATCCAGTACGTGTTCCGTCCCAGCGGCGGTGTGCCCAACCCGCGCGACCTCAACGGCGCCCGCATCAAGAACGCGGCCGTGTTCGGCGTGCGGGCGACGGTGCGTTACTGAGGGGCATCGACAAGGCCGGTGTGCTCCGGCCGTCCGAAGCGTCGCCTCGGCACGAGGCGAGGAGGGGATGACCGGCGTCGTCTCACGAGCGCGTGCTCCTCATCGACATTGACGACGTCGATATCGGCTATCGATACCATCTGTTTGATGAATGGTGCGCCGCAAAATATATCCCTCTCATGCAACGGGGCATCGGCCCCGGAACACCTGAGGGATCCTCATCATGACCGTTCGTCGCCTTGTCCTCGCCGCTCTCGCCTCCGCCATCCTGGTCGGTACCGCGACCGCCGACGAGCGCATCACCGTCACCCCCACGCTCTATCGGGAGCAGGCCCGCGTCACGGCCGCCGTGCGTCCGGCCTCCGAGCTGACCACCACGCCGTCCCTGACCCCGCGTGCTCCCGCGACCCGGCGCATCGTCGCCGAAATCGTCGACCCCGCGACCCGCTAAGGCCGCTCCCGTGAGCGGGGCCGGAGCAAAGGCGTGCATCGGCGCTCCATGGGGTTTGCCCCATGGAGCGTTTTGCTTGTCGAGCCTACCGAATGCGGGTGTTCAGGCGCTGGCCTGGCTCACGAACTTCGTCGTCAGATAGGCCTCGATCGCCTCGGAGCCACCCTCGCTGCCGTAGCCGGAATCCTTGATGCCGCCGAAGGGGGTTTCGGGGAAGGCGAGACCGTGATGGTTGATGCCGAGCATGCCGCTCTCGACCCGGGCGGCGATCTCCGTCGCGCGGGTGGCCGAGCGGGTGTAGGCGTAGGCGGCGAGACCATAGGGCAGCCGGTTGGCCTCGGCGAAGGCGGCCTCGTCGTCGGAAAAGCGCTGGACCAGGGCCACGGGGCCGAACGGCTCCTCGTTCATGATCCGCGCGGTGAGCGGGGTCTCGGCGAGCACGGTGGGTTCGAAGAAATGGCCGCGGTTGCCGATGCGCTTGCCGCCGGTGCGGAGTTCCGCGCCCTGCGCCACGGCGTCGGCCACCAGGGATTCCATCGCCTCGCGCCGGCGGGCATGGATCAGCGGTCCCATCTGGGTCTCGGGATCGAGCCCGTCGCCCACCCTGATGCCCCGCGCATGCGCCACGAACCCCTCGACGAAGCGGTCGTAGACGGAATCGTGGACGAGGAAGCGGGTCGGCGCGACGCAGACCTGCCCGGCATTGCGGAATTTGTTGGCGCCCAGCACCGAGACGGCCTTCTCCACATCCGCATCCGCGAAGACCAGGGCGGGGGCGTGTCCCCCGAGCTCCATGGTGACGCGCTTCATGTGGCGCCCGGCCAAAGCCGCGAGCTCCTTGCCGACGATCGTGGAGCCGGTGAACGAGATCTTGGCGATGACCGGATGCGGGATCAGGTAGGACGAGATCTCGGCCGGATCGCCGAAGACCAGGGAGAGCACGTCACCCGGCACCCCGGCATCGAGGAAGGCACGGACGAGTGCGGCGCAGCTCGCCGGTGTATCTTCCGGCCCCTTCAGGATCACCGAGCAGCCGGTGCAGAGCGCCGCCGACAGCTTGCGGACGGCTTGGTTGATCGGGAAGTTCCAGGGCGTGAAGGCGGCGACGGGCCCCACCGGCTCGCGCAGAACCATCTGCGTCACGCCGGGCACGCGGGCGGGGACGATGCGGCCGTAGGCGCGTTTCCCTTCCTCGGCGAACCAGTCGATGACGTCGGCGGCGGCAAGCGTCTCCACCCGCGCCTCGGCCAGCGGCTTGCCCTGTTCCAGGGTCATCGTCCGGGCGATGTCGTCGACCCGCGAACGGAGCAGATCGGCGGCCCGCCGCATCACCTTCGCGCGATCGAAGGCCGCGACCCTCCGCCATTCGGCGAATCCGCGATGGGCGGCCTCCAGGGCGCGGTCGAGATCGGTGCGCGTCGCCACCGCCACGGTGCCCATGGCATCGCCGGTGACGGGGTTGAGGACGGGGATCGTCCGTGCGTCGGAACCGGGCGTCCAGGCTCCTGCGATGTGAAGGGTCACGTCCGTGTCGGTCATCGGCGGCTCACGCTCTCGAAGGAGCATGGGTTGTCCGCCCTTCGCGCCAGCGCCGCAACCCTCCGTGCCGCAACCCTCGGGAGCGGTCTCAGGCGGCGATGCGGACCCGCGCCTCGTCGGCGCCCTTCACCGTCACCGTGCCCCCACGTGTCGCCTGCAACGTTCCGCCGCGCGGGATCACGATCCAGCCCTCCTTGCAATCGTCGATGGGCTCGGAGACCACCACGAGGCCGGTCTCGGTCTGGCGGTAATAGAGGCTCGGCGGACGACCGTCGCAGGCCCAGCGATAGGCCGTCAGGGTCTCCCCGTCGGTGACGACGGAGGTGAAGCGCAGGGCCTCGGTGATCCCGGCCGCCTGCATCAGGTCGCGGACCGTGGAAAGGGTTTCGGCCATGGCGCCGATCGGGTCTTCGGCGAGGCCGTTGGCCAGGGCCAGGAGGAAGATCGCCTCGGAATCGGTGGTGCCGCGCCGCGCTTCGTAGAGGGCATCCGGGATCAGGGCCTCGATCCGCCGCTTGATGCGATGGTAGCCGCCGATCTGGCCGTTATGCATGAACAGGTGCCGCCCATGGGCGAAGGGGTGACAGTTCGCCCGCGTCGTGGCCGTGCCGGTGGAGGCGCGGACATGGGCGAAGAACATCCGCGCGCGGACCTGCTGGCAGAGGTTGACGAGGTTCTCGTCCGACCAGGCCGGGCAGACGTCGCGATACTGGCCCGGATCCGTCCGTTCGCCGTACCAGCCGATGCCGAAACCGTCGCCGTTGGTCTCCGTCTTCGCCTCGGTGGCGTGCAGCGACTGATGCACCAGCGAGTGCGTCGGCGCGCAGACGAGATCGGTCAGGAAGACCGGATCACCGCTATAGGCGAGAAAGCGGCACATGACTGAGCAACAACCCCCTGTTTCGGCACCCCTCCCCGGATCGGGAAACAGAAACCGTTCCATGATCCAGCTTGACGGTCGTTGAACTGTAACATTCGATCTTTTGCGGTGAACAGATCGTTAATGCGTTGCGGTATGCCCGAACCTTGTGCGTCTGCGCGGACGATGCGCAGGCGTGCCCGATTTCGTGCATATCGATATCGTAGATGGCCACCATGCCCGCTTTGAGGCGGTTCCCTCTCTTTCGTTGCGGGAGGCGCATGGCCGTGGCGGCGGATCGCACCCTTGCCGATCCCGGCCCGGCGGCGCAGCCTCGGCATCATCGAATCATCGACCGGGCGCACGACGCCCCGCAGGGCCGGCATCGTGCCTGGCCTCATCCTTTGGAAAGTGACCTCATGGATCGCACAATCCGCTCGACCGATGGCGCCGCAGCGCGGGCTCAGATCGACGGCCCCGTCGCCCTCGTGGTGGAGGACGATGCGGCGGTCCGCGACCTCGCCACTGCCATTCTCGAAGAGACCGATCTCGACGTTATCGCCTGTGACAGCGCCGAGGCGGCCATCGGCGTCCTGGAACGCAAGGGACTGAACGTCGCCCTGCTCTTCGCCGATGTGCGCCTCGGCGGGGCCATGGACGGCATCGCCCTGGCGCGGACGGTGGAGCGGCGCTGGCCCGACGTGCGGATGGTCCTCACCTCGGGCTACGACGAGCGCGGCACCGGCCGCCTGCCCGAACAGGCGGTCTACATGCAGAAGCCCTGGCGCGCCCTCGACGTGCTGGTGGAGGCGGAACACGCTTCCGCTGCCGTGGGCATCGCCTGAAACGACACGACGCCCGCGCCGCTTTCGCGGCCGGGCGTCGTGTGAGATCGAATGAGGGCCGGTGCGAGACCGGCCGCTCGGCCTTACGAGGCGACGTTGGTCGAGGGAGCGGCGCTCGGAGCGAAGGGCGAGCCGCCCGGACGACGCGGCGCACCGGCGCCGAAACGGGGCTTCGGCTTGGGAGCGGCGATCAGGCCCTCACGGATGGCGGTCTTGCGGGCCTGCTTACGGGCGCGGCGGACGGCCTCGGCCTTCTCGCGTGCCTTGCGCACGGAGGGCTTCTCGTAGGCCTTGCGCTGCTTCATCTCGCGGAAGATGCCCTCGCGCTGCATCTTCTTCTTGAGAACGCGGAGTGCCTGGTCGACGTTGTTATCGCGAACGAGTACCTGCAACGGACTTGATCCTTTAGAGACGTATGTTTGTCGGACGGCGCCCTCTCCGAACGCCCCCGCCTGTCCGACGAGGGCAAACCGCCAATAGCCCCATACCCTGGATCGCTCCAGGGAGGGACCTGTGTGTGACGGTCTCGAATCGACGCTGAAAACTCACTTGGGGCAGGCTCATACACCAAGCGGACACGAGTTCCAACCGCTCTCGTTTAAATCCTGAGCCGGACCCGCATCCTCATGCATGCGACTGGATGAAGTTGCGCACGAGCGGGTAGGTCTGCCCCTCCCACTTGCGGCCGGTGAAGACGCCGTAATGGCCGACACCCGCCTGGAGGTGGTGGCTCTTCATGTGCGGGGGCAGGCTGGTGCAGAGATCGTGCGCCGCCATGGTCTGGCCGACGGCGCAGATGTCGTCGCGCTCGCCCTCCACGGTCATCAGCGCGGTCCTGCGGATGGAGCGCATGTCGATGGGGTTGCCGCGATAGGTCAGCTCGTTCTTGGCGAGGGTGTAATCCTGGAACACCGTCCGGACCGTCTCGATGTAGAACTCGGCCGCGAGGTCGAGGACGGCGAAATACTCGTCGTAGAAGGTCTCGATCTGGTTGGCCTTGTCGGTCTCGCCGTTGGCGAAGTGCCAGAACAGGTCGGCATGGCTCTGCTGGTGGCGCTTGGCATTCATCGAGACGAAGGCCGAGACCTGCATGAATCCGGGATAGACCCGTCGGCCCGCCCCCGCATGGCGCTTGGGCACGGTGGCGATGAGATTCTTCTCGAACCACGCGATCGGCTTCGAGGTGGCCAGCTTGTTCACCGAGGTGGGGCTGATGCGGCAATCCACCGGCCCGGCCATGAGCGTCATGCTGCGCGGCGGCGCGATGTCTTTCGATTGGGCCATGACGGCGGCGGCGGCGAGCGCCTGGACCGCCGGCTGGCAGACCGCCACGACATGCGAGCCTTCGCCCATCACGCCGAGGAACTGCACCAGGTGATCCACGTAATCGTCGAACCCGAACGGGCCATCGGCCAAGGGCACGTCGCGGGCATTGTGCCAGTCGGTGATGTAGACGTCGTGGTCGGCGAGCAGGGTGCGCACCGTGCCGCGCAGCAGGGTGGCGAAATGGCCCGAGAGCGGCGCGACGACGAGCACCTTGGGCTGCTCGGTATCGATGTCCTTCCTGAAGCGCAGAAGCGTCCCGAACGGGGTCGAGAACGTCGCCTCCTCGGTGACCGGAACCTCGCGGTTGCCGACCCGGATGCTGTCGATGCCGAAAGCGGGGCGGGCGAAGGTCAGCCCGGCGCGCATCATCATCCGGGCACCGGCCGACCACCAGTTCATCGGAGCCGCGTTTCCCGAACCGACCCAGGGCGATACGGCATCGTGGACGAGCTTGCCCCAGGAGCGGGTGCGCTGGGCGAGGTCGGACTGCACTTCGAAGGCATCGTAGAGCATGACGCTCGAACTCCTGCGCGAACGATCGGATAGCGAACCATTCGCTGTGTCGTGCACGGCCGCCGGATCGTCTCCGGACGGTCGTTCACGGCCCGCTAGGCTGAGCCACGGTTGCGCACAACGCAATCGGCTCGAAGTACGATCTGCAATAAATGTTGTGAGAATGCACCACTGTCCCATCCCCGTAACAGGAAAGGATTATCTCCTCCGACGGGTGGTCGCTCGGCGCGGCACGAGACTTGGATATCCCCGGCCCATCCCGGGCCGAGAACTCCATGGACTTTCGGGGACAACGACAACAGGGGATGGACATGCCGGTCGCCACGCTCACGATCTCGAGCCGGAACTACTCCTCGTGGTCGCTGCGGGGATGGCTGGTCTGCCGCATGGCCGGGCTCGACTTCGAGACCGAGGTCCTGTCCGGCAACGACGCGTCCACGAGGGCCGAGTTGCTGCATCTGTCGCCGTCCTTCCTCGTGCCCCGCCTCGTCCATGGCGAGATCGAGGTCTGGGACACCCTGGCCCTCTCCCAGTATCTCAACGAGACCTATCCCGATGCAGGCTTCCTGCCGAAGGATCCCGTGGCCCGGGCGCGCTGCCGCTCGATCTCGGGCGAGATGCATGGCGGGTTCATCAACCTGCGCTCGGCGCTGCCGATGAACCTCCGGGCCCGTCATACCGATTTCAAGATCTTCAACGGAGCCCGGGGCGATATCGAGCGGATCATCACGATCGTCGAGGATTGCCTGTCGCGCTACGACGGCCCGTTCCTGTTCGGCACGCGCCCGAGCCTGGCCGATGCCATGTTCGCGCCGGTCTGCACCCGCTTCCAGACCTATGACGTCCCGCTGCCGCGCAAGGTCGCCGCCTATCGCGATACCATCCTCGCCTGGCCGCTGATGGTGGAGTGGACCGAGGCCGCCGCCGCCGAGCCTGACGAGATCGAAGAACTCGACATGGAGTTCTGAGGGGCCGGCCCCCGGCCGACAATCCGAAATGTCCGTATGCGAAAATCATGGGGCGACCGGTGCTGCGGCCCCGTGGTTCGGCATCGGGGCCGCGCGCGGCGGCGTTGCTTGAGCGACGGCGAGGGGCAGGTCGATGCGGGCCACGAGGCCGCGGGGCGCCTTGTTCGACAGGCTGAGTCGTCCGCCATGCCCCTCCACGATGGCGAGCACGATCGAGAGGCCGAGGCCGAAACCGCTGGCCTCGTCGAGATTCCGAGTCCGGTCCCCGCGCACGAAGGGCTGCACCATGGCGTCGCGCTCGGCCTCGGGGATGCCGGGGCCGTCGTCGCAGACTTCCAGCGCCACGCCCTGTTCGGATGGATGCATCGTCAAGCGCGCCGAGCCGCCATACTTCACCGCATTGTCGACGAGGTTGACGATGGCCCGCTGCAGATCGTCCGCCCGGCCGCGCACGAGGACGTGGCGCGTCTGTTCCAGGCACACGTCGGCGCCCACATCGGTGAAGCCGTCGCACACGGTCTGGACCAGAGAGGCGAGGTCGACGAGGCTGTGTGCGCCGCCCGCCTGGCCGTCCCGGATGAAGGACAGGGCGGCTTCCACCAATCCGTTCATCTGGTCGAGGTCGCGCAGGGTCATGGTGCGGGCGTGGTCGTCCTCGATGAACTCGGCCCGCAGGCGCAGGCGGGTGATCGGGGTCCGCAGGTCGTGGCTGATCGCCGCCAGCATCTGGGTCCGGTCGTCGATCAGTCGGCGGACGCGCCCGCGCATGGTGTCGAGGGCGCGCGAGACCGCCGCCACCTCCTTCGGCCCGTTCCGGGGCAAGGCCACGAGGTTCATGCCCGTGCCGAAGGCGTCGGCGGCCTCGGCGAGCTTCGCCAGCGGGGCGGTCAGGGCCCGCGTCGCCCAGATCGACATGAGGGACAGGGTGATGCCGAGGAGGACGAAGGTGAAGACGATCGGGCCGGGGCCGAAAGGCGGTCGGTCGTCGTCCGGCAGGGT
Organism: Methylobacterium sp. 88A; assembly: GCF_000376345.1. NCBI lineage: Bacteria > Pseudomonadati > Pseudomonadota > Alphaproteobacteria > Hyphomicrobiales > Methylobacteriaceae > Methylobacterium > Methylobacterium sp. 88A. The sequence continues at coordinate 4,143,497 of NZ_AQVT01000001.1, read as the reverse complement.
GGCCCGCAGGCTCGCCCCCGAGGGCGTCACGATGCCGATGCGGGTGCCGCCCCCCGGCTCCTTCCGGCCCGGCGGGGACAGATCGGTGATGGTGAGCGGCCGGCCGAACCCCTCGCGCATGCGCTTGACCATGGGATGGTCGGGCCGCTCGCTCCGCGTGCTGGCGGACGGAGGTTCCGGCGAGGCCGGGGCCGTTTCGATCTGCAGCGAGGGCAGGCTGCGTGCCGCGTCCTGCAGCAAGCGCAGCCGATCCCCCGGCGGAGCGGCATCGAGCAGGCGGACAACGGTGGCCAGCCGGGTCGCGGCCACGCCCGGATGATTGTCCGGGTTCCAAGGTTCGCGCAGCAGGAAGAAGGCGAGGGTCGCCACCGCATGGCTGACGACGATGGCGGCCACGCTGAGGACCGCGATCTGGCCGGCGATGCTGCGCGGCGGGGTGCCGACGAGGCGGCGCCAGCGGCCCTTCGTGGCCGCGCTCATGATCGCGTCACCGCCGGCGTGAACAGGTAGCCGCCCGAGCGGATGGTGCGGATGATCTCGGGATTGCGCGGATCGGCCTCGATCTTCTGCCGGATGCGGCTGATGAGGACGTCGATGCTGCGCTCGAACGGGCCGGCGGCGCGCCCCTGCGTCAGGTCGAGGAGCTGATCGCGCGAGAGCACCCGGCCGGGCCTGAGGCAGAGCGCGTGGAGCAGGTCGAACTCCGCGCCCGTGATGGTGATGCGGGCCTCCTCCGGACTGAGGAGCTGGCGCAGGGAGACGTCGAGGGTCCAGTCGAGGAAGCACAGCCGGCGGGCGCCGTCGTCGCCGGCGGCCTCCGTGGTCGCGCCTCGCCGCAGGATCGCGCGGATGCGGGCGAGGAGCTCGCGCGGGTTGAAGGGCTTGGCGAGGTAGTCGTCCGCGCCGATCTCGAGGCCGACGATCCGGTCGATCTCCTCGGCCTTGGCGGTGAGCATCAGGATCGGGATCGAGGACCCGGCCCGCAGGCGCCGGCACAGGCTCAACCCGTCCTCGCCCGGCAGCATCAGGTCGAGGACGATGAGGTCGACGCGCGCATCCGCCAGTGCCTTGTCCATCTCGCGCCCGTCCCCGGCGAGACTCACCCGGCACTCGTTGGCGCGAAGATAGCGCGCCACGAGGGCGCTGATCTCGCGGTCGTCCTCGACCACGAGGATATGGGGCGTGGCGGAATTCGTCTGCGTCATGTCTCGTCCATCCGGTGGCCGTTTATGACGCCTCGGCGGAGGGATTCGAAGGGGATCGCAAGAGCAGAATTGTAAACGTCTGTTTCGGGCTGGTCTCCGAGATACGTCTGGCACATGTTGTCGGCCGCAAGAGTGCGTCCGCGCGGCCTCTACCGCCTGCGAAACCCGAAATACCCGCCATCGGCGTCGTAGATCACGTCGAAACCGTTGAGGAAGCGCAGGCCGGTATTGACGAAGGGCTCCGGGCGACGGGTGTTGAGGGTCACCTTGCCCGGCGAGAGCGGGGTATTGTCACCCACGACGATGTCGTAGGCCGCCGCTGGTGCGGAGCCTCGTCCGGGGAAGGTGAAGCCGAGGCGGGTGCCGGGCAGGAACTGGTTCCGGCCGTCGTCATCGGTGGCGACGGAGCCGTCTACGGCCTCTCCCGGTAAGGTCAGGTACATCACCGACACGCCTGTATCGACGAGCGCCCGGCCGCAGGCGCCCGGAGCCTGCCCGTTCACCGCGATACAGACGGGCACGCCCTGCCATTCACCGGGAATGTCGGGGTGCGGATCGAGCTTCACGAAGCGGATGTCGCCGCGCGTATTGGCTCCGGTGAGGCCCGCGTGGATTCCCGCCCGCGTCACCACGTAGCCGCGTCGTGCGGGGCTCCTGCCCTCGGGCGCGAGGTTGAGGAGGGGGTTGGTGTCGGGCGTGCTCTGGCTCTGCGAGTCCCCCTCCCGTCCGAAGCCGACGCCCAACATCGCCACGTGGCCGGGCATCGTTTCCGGCGTGCAGGCACGGGCAGTGTCCGTGCACGCGATCTCGGTGACCGCCAGGACGGGGAGAGGCGTGGTGGTGACGCTGGCCCCGTTGCGGCCGACTAGGGTGACGGGCAGCGTTACCCAGCGCCCGATCATGATCCGCCCGGAACTGCTGTAGGTCAGTCGTCCGGGCCGCGAAGGCATCGAGTCGAAGCCGGGGATGCGGCTCGCCGAGACGACGATGCCGGTGGAGCCGGTATCCATGAGCACGGGGCGCACCTCTCCCCCGAAGGACAGGCCGAGATGCGGCGAGCGCGTCAACTCGGCGCCATCCTCCGGCGCGTCGAGATAGGAGAGATAGGTGCCCTGGCGGAAGCCGTCGTAATCCGGCCTGTCGGCGGCATGGGTCGGGTACGCGGTGAGGCTCAAGGCGGCGATCCCGAATGCGAGTGCGACAGGCGAGGCGATCCTCGATTCCCCGGCCCTCTTATGCGCGATGCCGACGCGATCTCCGCGGCCCCTGTTCATCATCCGCCCCTCCCGGGCGACGAAGATGCGGCAGCGGGGCCGACCGGATCATCGTCACTCCATCCGTTCCTCGGTCGAGTTTGGCAGATCGGCGCTTAAGGCACTCTTACGCGGAGGCGGCGACGGCCCGGGCCACCGACGCGATGGTGGCGCTACGCGCCTCCGGCGACGTCCTCGCCCCGGTCAGGTAGACCGTCAGGACGAGGGGCGCCCGGCGCGGCGGCCAGATCACCGCGACGTCGTTGGCGGTGTCGTTCTCCCCCGATCCGGTCTTGTCGCCGATGCGCCAGTCCTGCGGCAGGCCGGCGCGCAACCGCGCATCGCCGGTGCGGCAGCCGACGAGCCAGGCGGTGAGCAGGGCGCGGGAGGCAGGCGACAGCGCGTCCGCCAGGACGAGGCGCCGGAGCGTTTCCGCCATGGCGAGCGGCGTGGTGGTGTCGCGGGCATCGCCGGGGGCGGCCTCGTTGAGGTCCGGCTCGGTACGGTCGAGCCGGGTCGTCGCATCGCCGAAACCACGGATATGTCCGGTGAGCCCGGCCGGGCCACCCATCGTCCCGAGGAGGAGGTTCGCGGCGGTGTTGTCGCTGAGCGTGACGGCCGCTTCGCAGAGTTCGGCGATGGTCATGCCCTCGCCCCCCGCCCTCGGCCCGCTCACGGGCGAATACGGCACGATCTCGCGCGGTTCGTAGCGCAGGCGCCGGTCGAGGCCGTCCTCGCCGCGGTCCACCCGCGCCAGCACCGCACCGGCGGCGAGGACCTTGAACGTGCTGCACAGGGGGAAACGCTCGTCCCCGCGATGCGCCGCATGGGCGCCGCTGCCGGTATCGAGAAGGCCGATCCCGAGCCGCCCGCCGCTCGCCTCCTCGATCCGTGCGAACCGGTCGGCGAGATCCCGGCGGAACGCCCCTTCAGCCAGGGCGGGGCCTCCCGCGCCGAACCAGTTCCCCGCGGCCCAGGCGGCCGCGCCGAGGGTGAGTTCGCGTCGCCTGATCATGCTCGTCCTCGCCGGGGATCGGTCTTCGATTGAAGCGGAGCGTCGCCGAGCAAGGCGGCGACTTTGCGGTGTCATCCTGGCCGGCGGAATGGGGCTCCGGCTCGTCCGGCCGTCGATTCCTCGCTTCCGGGGCGAGGGATCGGATTGCCTCGCGGGCCGTCGATTCTTATTTCATCCTCTCAGGTGCCGGCGCGATGTCCGACGCGGGCCTCGATCTCGGGAGACGACGATGCAAGGCTCTAAGGACGGCGCGGGCCGCGGTTCGAACCGGTTGTTCGACGATTTCGCCCGGTTGATGACCGACGCCGCCGGGGCGGCGCAGGGGGTGAAGCGCGAGGCGGAGACGGTGTTCAAGGCGCAGGTGGAGCGCCTGATCCGCGACATGGACATCGCGTCGCGCGAGGAGGTGGACGTCCTGCGCGATCTCGTCTCGGCGCTGCGCAGCCAGAACGATGCCCTCGCCGCCCGCGTCTCTGTGCTGGAAGGCCGTCAGGGTGCGCAGGATACGCCGCCTGCGCCCGCCACGCCGGTCTGATTCGGGCGCGCCGCTCGGGTTCAAGCTTGTGCACAGGAAGGAATGGTGGAAATCCGCTTTCCTGTTCACCGCTTCTCCCGAGCGCTTTGAAACGCGAGTCCGCCACGGTCTATAGTGAGTGAAGCACTGATTCGCTTCGCCCCCGGACCCGACCTTCGACCCTTAAACTTCTTGCCGAACAAGCTCTGCCTTGCCTATGCGGGGATTCAGCTTGGGAACGGCGACTCGTGAGCGGGATCGATTGTCGTTCACCATTATCGGCGCCCCTCCCGGGACGCCAACCTGGACCGCTATGACCCAACTCCACATCGAAGGCCTCGACCGGAACGAGCACCCCCTCGACATCGTCGAGCGGCTCGCCTCCCTTCGTGACTGGATCTTCGACCGGGCCGAGACCGACGAGATGTCGGTGGCCGTGGCCGGCCGCTGGTCCGACTACCATGTCGCCTTCACCTGGATCGAGGACGTGGAGGCCCTGCACGTGGCCAGCGCCTTCGATCTGAAGGTTCCGGCGCATCGCCGCACCGAGATCCTCACCCTCATTTCCCTCGTCAACGAGCAGCTCTGGGTCGGCCATTTCGACCTGTGGTCCACCGACAGCGTGGTGATGTTCCGGCACTCGCTGCTGCTCACGGACGGCGCCGCGCCGACCCAGAGCCAGTGCGCGATGATGCTGAAATCCGCTGTCGATGCCTGCGAGCGCTACTATCAGGCGTTCCAGTTCGTGCTCTGGGCGGGCAAGTCCGCCCGCGAATCCCTGGATGCGGTCCTGTTCGAGACCGAAGGCGAGGCGTGAGCGTTCCGTCTTCCTCGGCCTTGCCCGCGTCCCTCACCCTGGTGGGGGCGGGCAAGATGGGCGGCGCGATGCTGGCGGGCTGGCTCGCAGGGGGGCTCGATGCCGCCAGGACCTGCGTCGTCGATCCGCAGGCCTCGCCCGAGATGGTGCGGCTCTGCGAGAGCCACGGCATAGCCCTGAACCCGAGCGACGTGCCGGCCAACGATGCGCTGATCCTCGCGATCAAGCCGCAGGGGCTGGAGGGCGCCGCCGGCCTCCTCGACGGGTTGATCGCACCCCACACGCTCGTCGTCTCGATCCTGGCGGGCAAGACCATCGCCGACCTGAGCCGCCGCCTGCCCGCCGCCCGCGCCATCGTCCGGGCGATGCCGAACCTTCCGGCGAGCATCGGGCGGGGCGTCACCGGAGCGGTGGCGAGTGCCGAGGTTTCCCCCGGTCAGCGTGACCAGGCCGATGCGCTGCTGAAGGGCGTCGGCGCGGTGGAATGGCTCGACGACGAGGCGCTCATCGACGCTCTCACGGCTTTGTCCGGTTCCGGCCCGGCCTACGTTTTCCTCCTGGCCGAGGCCATGGCGGAGGCGGGCGTGGCCGCCGGCTTGCCCGCCGACATGGCCGCCCGGCTCGCCCGTGGCACGGTGGCGGGGGCAGGGGCGCTCCTGTCCGCCAGTCCCTACGAGGCGGGGCAGTTGCGGCGCGACGTGACCTCGCCCGGCGGCACCACGGCGGCGGCGCTGGCCGTGCTCATGCGCGAAGGCGGCGTGCCGGACCTGATGCGCGAAGCGGTCGCTGCGGCTGCGGTGCGGGCCGGCGAGCTCTCCGGCTGAGCCGCCCCTAACCGATCCGCCTGCGCAACCTACATGGTAGGGAACAGACACGAGGATCGAACGACCATGGCAAACACCACAGGTGCGAAGTCCAAGGGCGGTGACGAGACCGCTGGGACCGACATCGCCGTCGCCGCGCCGCGGCAATCCCCGCGCGAGGCCGCCGTCGAGGCCCTGATGCGGCTCGCCGCCGTGCAGCCCTGGAACGACATCGAGATCGGCGACATCGCCCGTGAGGCCGGCCTGTCGCTGGCCGAGTTCCGAGAGCTGTTCCCCTCCAAGGGGGCCGTGCTCGGCGGCCTGTCGCGGATCATCGACCGCAAGGTGTTGGAGGGCGATTCCTCCGACCTCGCCGAGGAGCCCACCCGCGAGCGTCTGTTCGACGTGCTCATGCGCCGGCTCGATGCGATGACGCCCTACAAGGACGCCCTGCGCCGGATTTCCTATGCGTTGCGTGGCGATCCGCTTTCCCTTGTCGCTCTGAACGGTGTGGCGCTGAACTCTCACCGCTTCATGCTGGCGGCCGCCGGCATCGATACCGAGGGGCCGCTCGGCCCGATCAAGCTTCAGGGCGTGGTCATCGCCTTCGCCCGCACGGTGGAAGTCTGGCTCGACGACGACGATCCGGCCCTCGCCCGCACCATGGCCCGGCTCGACAAGGAGATCCGCAACGGCGAGCGCTTCATGGAGCGCGCAGAAGACGCCCGCCGCCTGACCGCGCCGTTCCGCGCCCTGGGCCGCTCGCTCCTCGATCGCGGCGCCCGCCAGCGCCGGGGCACGCGTCCCGAGGACGAGGTCGACCAGCAGACGGTGTGACAGAATGCTTTCCCTCCCCCGCAAAGGGGAGAGGGTGGATCGAGCTCAAACGAAAAGGGCCGCCCCATCGGGCGGCCCTTTCCAGGTCGGGCGGGTCGATCAGCCGCCGATACGGTCGGCGAGGACGGCCGAGTGGCCGTGCTGGTTGGCGATGTAGGGGAGCGCCTGGTTCGCGAACTCGCGGCCCTGGGCGTTGTCGCCGTTGCGCGAGTAGGACTCGTAGAGGCCGAGGGTGCGGGCATCCGAACGGGCCTGCTGCTGCACGAAGGTGCGGTCGAACTCACGGCCGGTGCGGGCATTCTTCAGGCGGTCGATCCGGGCATGACCGTCCGGGCCGATGGCGACGCGGCGGCCGGGCTCGCCGGGGGTGTTGTCGATGATGCCGACGCCGCCGAGCACGCCGCCGACGATCCGCGAGGCGATGGTGGCCGAGATCGTCACCGGGGCGAGGACGACGCCGACCGGGTTGTCGAAACGGGTCTCGAAGGGCTGGCTGTCGGAGACGACGGTACCGCCGGCGGTCAGCGAGGTGCCCTCGGGCAGCAGTGCCTTGGTGGTGGCCTCACGCTCGACCAGTACGTTCTTGGCGTAGTTGCGGACGTTCGGGTTGCGCGAGCGCTCAAGGGCGATGCGGCTCGACTCGATGCTCACGGCATCCGAGCGCAGGGCGGCGGCGCGGAACGAGGAGGTGTCGCGGGCCTCGGGGGCGTTGGCGTCGAACTGGGGAGCGACGCGGATGCCGAGGGGCTCCTGCGCGAGAGCCGGGGTCGTGATCGCCGCGACGGTGAAGCCGAGGGCTGCGAGAAGCTTGGTGTTGATCATGGCGGAGGTTGTCCTCACACGCCTTTACGGCGTTTGGTTGAACGAACGATTCGTCCGGCATGAACGTTTCGTTAACGTGGCGGTTCCTGCTTGGAGGGCATGGCTGTGGTGCGATGCGGCATGCTTCACCTATTTGTGACATGGCGCTCGTTCGCCCTCCTACCCCATCACCTCATCCTGAGGCACCTCGAAGCGGCCTGGAAGAAGGGCTCCAGAATCCACCGCACGAACTGGAGGGCTCCGCCTTGGGATAAGGTGAGAGAGCAGCACGACGTTCAATGCGCCTCCTCCCAGTTCCCTGCCGCCTGCGCCTCCACCACCAGCGGCACGCGTAGGGTCAGCGCCGGGGAGGGCGCTTCGACCATCACCCGGCGGATGACCGGCAGGGCCTTCTCCACCTCGTCCTCGGGGGCCTCGAACACCAGTTCGTCGTGCACCTGCAGCAGCATGGTCACGTTGAGCTTTTCCGCTCGCAGCGCCTCTTCCATCCGGGTCATGGCCCGGCGGATGATGTCGGCGGCTGAGCCCTGGATCGGGGCGTTGATGGCTTGGCGCTCCACGCTAGCCCGCTCGTTCGGGTTGTTGGAGCGGATCTGCGGATAGTGGCAGACGCGGCCGAACAGGGTGGTGACGTAGCCGAGATCCCGGCAGAGCTTCTTGGTGTCGTCGATATAGGCGCGGATGCCGGGGAAGCGCTCGAAATACTGCTTGATGAAGGCGGAGGCCTCCTCGCGGCCGATGCCGAGGCGGTCGGCCAACCCAAAAGCCGAGATGCCGTAGATGATGCCGAAATTGATGGTCTTGGCGCGCCGGCGCAGGTCCGAGGTCATGTCCTTCAAGGGCACGCCGAACATGGCGCTGGCGGTGGCGGCATGGATGTCGACGCCGTCCTCGAAGGCCTGGCGCAGCTGCGGGATATCGGCGATGTGAGCCAGGATGCGCAGCTCGATCTGGCTGTAATCGGCCGAGATGAGCTTCCTGCCTTCCGGCGCCACGAAGGCACGGCGGATGCGCCGGCCTTCCTCGGTGCGGATCGGGATGTTCTGCAGGTTCGGCTCGGAGGAGGAGAGCCGGCCGGTGGTAGTGGCGGCGAGCGAGAACGAGGTGTGGACCCGGTCGGTCTCCCGGTCGGCGTGCTGCTGCAACGAATCCGTGTAGGTGGATTTCAGCTTGGCGAGCTGACGCCATTCCAAAATCTTCTTCGGCAGTTCGTGGCCGGCCTGGGCCAGTTCCTCCAGCAGGGTGGCGGGCGTGGCCCACTGGCCGGACGGCGTCTTCTTGGCGCCGGGCAGGCCCATCTTGCCGAACAGGATGTCGCCAATCTGCTTCGGCGAGGAGACCTGGAAGCGCTCGCCGGCATCCTCCTGGATCTCTTCCTCCAGCCGGACGAGGATCTGCGAGAAGTCGCCCGAGAGCCGGCTCAGCATGTTGCGGTCGACGCGGATGCCCGCCGCTTCCATCCGGGCGATGACCGGGATGAGGGGGCGCTCCAGGGTCTCGTAGACCGTCACCCGGCGCTCGGCGACGAGCCGCGGCTTCATCATCCGCCACAGGCGCAGCGTCACGTCCGCATCCTCGGCGGCGTAGGCGGTGGCCTTGTCGAGCGGCACTTTGTCGAAGGTGATCTTGCCCTTGCCGGTGCCGGCCACGTCCGAGAAGCTGATTGGCTGGTGGCCGAGATGGCGGCGGGCGAGTTCGTCCATGCCGTGCCCGCCCTTGCCGGCATCGAGCACGTAGGAGATCAGCATCGTGTCGTCGAAGGGGGCGATCTCGATGGCGACGCTCTGGCGTCGGAACACCAGCCAGTCGTACTTGATGTTCTGGCCGACCTTCAGGACGCCCGGATCCTCGAGGAGCGGCCTCAAGGCCGTCAGGGCGGCATCGATCGGAATCTGGCCCGTGACCGGGCTGAACTGCCCCGTGGCCGCCTTGGCATCGCCGAACAGGTCGCTCGCCTCGGACGCCGCCACCGGCTCCAGATGGGCGAGGGGGATGTAGGCCGCCCGCCCCGGCGCCACCGCCAGGGAGACGCCGACGAGGGCGGCGTTGTTGGCGTCGAGCGAGTCGGTCTCGGTATCCACCGCCACCACCCCGGCCTCGCGCGCCTCGGCGATCCAGGCCTCCAATTGAGCGAGGCTGGTGATCGTCTCGTAACCCGTGGTGTCGATGGGGTTCGTCCCCTCCGCCGCACGGGTGGCGACGAGGGACGAGGGCGTCGCCTCGGCGGGGCCGCGCGGCTTCGGCCCGCCCTCCGGCAGGTTCAGGTCGGCGAAGGGGTCGACCTCCCCGCCTTGTGCCGCGGCCTCGAACGGGGGGGCGTCGGCTCCGTCCGACCCCGGCAGCAGGGCCGGGTCGGGCTTCACCTTCTCGGGGTCCACATGCAGCATCGAGGCGATGCGGCGGGTCAGGGTGTTGAACTCCATCGCCTTGAGGAAGCCGACGAGCTTCTCGGGGTCGGGCGCTGGCAGGCGCAGGTCGTCGAGGGCGATGGGGAGAGGTACGTTCTCTTCCAGCGCCACCAGCCGGCGCGAGAGCTTCGCCTGGTCGATACTGGCCAGAAGCGTCTCGCGGCGCTTGGGCTGCTTGATCTCGCCCGCCCGTTCCAGCAGCGCGTCGAGGCTGCCGTATTCCTTGATGAGCGCGGCGGCCGTCTTGAGGCCGATGCCGGGGACGCCGGGCACGTTGTCGGACGTGTCGCCGATGAGTGCCAGGGCATCGCCGATCTGGTTCGGCTGCAGGCCTTCCCACTTGGCGATGATGGCGTCGAGGTCGAGGTTGCGCTCGGGCCGGTGGCCGGGCTTGCCCTTCACGCCGGATTCGAAATCGTAGAACCGCACCAGCGGCCCGACGAGCTGCATCAGGTCCTTGTCGGAGGACACGATGATGACGCCGGCGCCCCGCGCTTCGGCTTGGCGCGAATAGGTGGCGATGAGGTCGTCGGCCTCGTAGCGCTCCAACTCGATGGGTTGGAGGCCGAAGGCGCGCACCGCCTCGCGCATCAGCGGCATCTGGCGCTTCAGGTCGTCGGGCGCGTCGGGGCGGTGGCCCTTGTAGTCGGGGAAGAGCTCCTTGCGGAACGAGCCCTCGGACTTGTCGAACACGATGGCCAGATGCGTCGGCTTGATCCCCGCCGCCCCGTCCTGAACGAACTGGGCAATCTTGGTGCAGAACAGCCGGACCGCCCCCGTGGGCAGGCCGTCCGAGGGGCGGGTGTTGTACTTCTGGTCCTGGTTGATCGACTGGAAGTAGGCCCGGAAAATGAAGGACGACCCGTCCACCAGGATGATTTGATCGCCGGGGCCGACGGGGGCGGAGGGAGAAGTCGGCGTGCTGGTCATTGCGCAATCGTGTGGGAGAAAGGGAAGGTGGTCGCCGGACCCGTCATGACCCGCCGGGCGATTGCGTCAGCTTGGCCCTGCCGACGATCAGGAGGTCCGGAAGGTCCTCCTGGACGGTCCGCCAGATCATGCCGGGCGATACGATATCGTATTCGTGGCGATAAACATTGCCTGCGTTGGCGATCTGCCGCCAAGCGATGTGCGGATGCCGTTCGCGCGTCCCCGCACCGACGCGGCGGCTCGCCTCGGAGACCATCTCCAGACAGCGCGAGACGGCATAAAGATTACGCCGGTCGGTCGAAAACTCATCGAGGCGTAATCCGACGACGAAATCCTGTGCCGCCTCGATGTTCTCCACGATCCCGAGAAGCGCGCGTCGGCCGCGCTCAGAAAGCATGGATGGCGTCGCGTTCCGCCGCAGGGCGAACATGCGGCTTGAGCATGTCCTTGTTGGACACGTCGACGGAGATCGGGAAAAGCTCGCCGATGAAGTCGATCACGCCGACATAATCGTAAACGCTGCGGATCGTCGTCTCATCGATTTCGATCATCACATCGATATCGCTTCCGGCATGGCTCTCGCCGCGCGCGACAGAGCCGAATAGAGCGGCGTGACGAACGCCGCGCCGCTGCAACTCGCCTTCATGTGCACGAAGGATATCGATGGCCGTCCTAGAATCCATGCGGCGACGATAGCGCAAGACCGGGCTTTGCTGAAGAGGCTGCGAGCGGTCGCGCGAGAGAACGAGTGCAAGTGTCGCGTGCCGGAACAGCCGATTCCGGGTCCGCGTTCCCGATGCATCCCTCCTAGCCCCGGATAGTGTCCCACATGATTCAGATCCGCCGCCCGGCGCATCTCGCCTTGACCCTCGCCCTCTCCGCCGCCCCTCTGCCGGTCCTCGCTCAGGCGCTCCAGAGTCCCGGCACCGCGACGATCGAGGCCCATGTGGTGAAGGCAGCGCCGCTCGAGGCGACACCGGAACGGATCGCGGGCCTGAAGCTCCCCGCAGGGTTCAGAATCGAGGCCTTCGCCCGCGATCTCGGCGCGCCGCGCGTCATCGTCGTGTCCCCCGACGGGGCGCTCTATGTCAGCGACCGCGATGCCGGCACGGTCACCCGGATCGATGCGGCGGACGCGTCAAAGCGGCAGGTCGTCCTGAAGAAGCCGGACGTGCACGGCCTCGCCCTCCATGACGGCACCCTGTTCTACGTGACGGTGAAGGAGATCTTCTCCGCGCCGATGAAGGCGGACGGCAGCCTGGGCCCCGAGACGAGGCTCGTCTCCGACTTGCCCGATGCCGGCCAGCACCCGAACCGCACCATCGGCTTCGGGCCGGACGGCTGGCTCTATGCCAGCCTCGGTTCCACCTGCAACGAATGCGAGGAGCGCAACCCCGAGAACGCCACGATGGTGCGGATGAAGCCGGACGGGTCGGGCCGGGAAATCGTCGCCTCGGGACTTCGCAACACCATCGGCTTCGCCTGGGAGCCCGGGACGAAGGCCCTCTACGGCTGGGACGACGGCGTCGACTGGCTCGGCGACGACGCAACGCCGGAGGAGCTGAACCGGATCGAGCCGGGCAAGAAATACGGCTGGCCCTACATCTTCGGCGCCGGCATCAAGAACCTCTATCGCGAGGTCCCCAAAAGCTCCCTGGAGCAGTGGGACAAGGACAGCGAACGGCCGGTGCTCACGTGGACGGCGCACGCCTCCTCGATGCAGTTCGCCTTCTACGACGGCGCGCAGTTCCCGGCCGAATACAAGGGCGACGCCTTCGTCACCATGCACGGCTCTTGGAACCGCAAGCCGCCGAGCGGCTACGAGGTTCTGCGCGTGCATTTCGAGAAGGGGCGTCCGACGTCGATCACCCCGTTCGTGTCGGGCTTCCTCACCGAGGGCGGCCCGAGCGGCTGGTCGCGCTTCGCCCGGCCGTTCGGTCTGGCGGTGGCCAAGGATGGAAGCCTTTTCCTTGGCGACGACCAGCACGGGATCGTCTACCGGATCAGCTACAAGGACTGATCCGGGCGAGGGGACACGGTGGTGCCGCTCAGCGCGCGGCGCCCACCGTGTCGGCCATGCGGGCGTCGCGCGTTCCGAGCGGCTGTTCCCGTCCCACCGTGGTGTCGATCTCGGTCTGGTGCTCCATCTCGGCGTTGATCTCGGCGCCGAGCATCACGATCGTGGTCGAGATCCAGATCCAGGTCATGAAGCCGACGACGGCACCGAGGGAGCCATAGGTCTCGTTGTACTTGCCGAAATTGGAGACGTACCAGGAGAAGCCCAGCGAGCCTACGAGCCAGAGCACGCCGGCGATGGCGCTGCCCCAGGTGACCCAGCGCCAGCGCGGCGCATCCCGGCTCGGACCGTAGCGGTAGAGCAGGGCGAGACCGGCGAGCACGGCGAGCAACAGCACCGGCCAGCGCAGGAGCGAGATGTACCAGGCCTCCGCGCTAAGGCCGACGACGTTGATCACCGCCGGCACCACGACAATGCCCACCAGCGCCAGGACGATGAAGAGCAGGGCACCCCCGGTGAAGGCGAGGGAGCGCAGGTTGAGCCAGAAGAAATTCCGGGTCTCGCGCTCCTCGTAGACGATGTTGAGGGCCTGGAAGACCGCCTTCATCCCGCCATTGGCGCTCCAGATCGACAAGGCCAGACCGGTGAAGAAAGTCAGGCCCAGGGTAGTGTCACCCTTCTCCGCAATGCGCTTCACCTGTTCGCCGACGATGTCGAGAGCACCGGACGGGATGACGCCCTGGAGGTTCTGGAGGTGGTCGTTGATGGTCGCGACATCCGCCACCAGCCCGTAGCAGGCGACCAGGGCCGCAATGGCCGGGAAGATCGCTAGCAGAACGTAGAAGGTCACACCGGCGGCCACGGAGACGAGGTTGTTCTCGCCGACATCGTGGAAGACCCGCAGGCCGATATCCTTCCAGCCCTTGGCCGGGATTTCCGAGGGCTTGGATGCCTGCCGCCCCCGTTCGGTCTCGGTCCTGGCGACGTGCTTGGCGTCCCTCCCCTCATGGGAGGGGGAGGGCTCGCTCGTGCGCGGGGCGGATGGAGACGGGTCCGACAATGACCCGGACGAGGATGGCCGTGTGCCCTTCCTCGGCAGGACGACGAGACCGACGAGCGCGGTCACGAGCCCCAGCGTCCATAGGGTGGAGCCCGCTTGTGCAGAGCCCGCCGCTCCCGCCGGTTCGTGATGTGGTTCGGCCATCGGCGGTTCGTCCTGTGGAGCGGAAAGTGAATACAATTCGCTTCGACAACCTTCCGGCAGGCGGAGGGTTTCATGCAGCGCCCCCGACGGTCCGTCAGGGCATAGAACGGTCTTGCAGTGTACAGAGAAGACCGCGGGGGAACCGCCGGGGCGCCGTTCGGCACGGTGCGTGCTCCCAGGCACGGACTGTCAACCCGTCTGCGGTTACGAGCCGCCATTCGGCGCTTGCCCTCGGCCGCCGTTGCCCTCACCGTTTTCGCGAAATTTCCCAAACGAGGACACAACCGCCCCGTGCCGCACGCGACAGAGCTGATTGCCATCATCGCCCTCGGTCTCGTGTTGGCCTTCGCCTGCGGGATGCTGGCCCAACGCCTGCGGCTGCCTCCCCTGGTCGGTTATCTCCTCGCCGGCGTGCTCGTGGGGCCGTACACGCCCGGCTTCGTCGGCAACAGCCAGCTCGCGAGCCAGCTCGCCGAGATCGGCGTGATCCTGCTGATGTTCGGGGTTGGCCTGCACTTCTCGATCAAGGACCTGATGGCGGTGCGCACCATCGCCCTGCCGGGGGCCATCGTGCAGATCGTGGCCGCCACCGCCATGGGCGGCCTGCTGGCGCATCTCTGGGGCTGGGGCATCGGTGCCGGCCTCGTCTTCGGCCTCGCCTTGTCGGTGGCGAGCACGGTGGTGCTGCTGCGGGCTCTGGAGGAGCGCCGGCTCCTCGACAGCGACAAGGGCCGCATCGCGGTGGGGTGGCTCATCGTCGAGGATCTCGCCATGGTCCTCGCCCTGGTCCTGCTCCCCGCCCTGGCGCCGTCCCTTGGGGGAACCGGCGACGGCGCGGCCCACCATGTAGGGGACGGCAACATCTGGCTCACCCTGGCGCTGACGCTGGCCAAGGTCGCGGTGTTCGCCCTGGTGATGCTGGTGGGCGGGCGCCGCGTGGTGCCCTGGCTCCTCGATCAGGCGGCCCGCACCGGCTCGCGTGAGCTCTTCACCCTGGCGGTCCTCGCCTTGGCGCTGGGCATCGCCTTCGGATCGGCCGAGCTCTTCGGGGTCTCCTTCGCGCTGGGCGCCTTCTTCGCCGGTATGGTGCTGGCCGAATCCGACCTCAGCCATCAGGCGGCCGCCGATTCCCTGCCGCTGCAGGATGCCTTCGCGGTTCTGTTCTTCGTCTCCGTGGGCATGCTGTTCGACCCCGGCATCCTCCTGCGCGAACCGCTCTCGGTCCTCGCCGTCCTCGGCATTATCCTCCTCGGCAAATCGCTTGCCGCCGTGGCCATCGTGCTGGCCTTCAAGCATCCCATCGGCACGGCCCTCACCATCGCGGCAAGTCTGGCGCAGATCGGCGAGTTCTCGTTCATCCTCGTCAGCCTCGGGCTCTCGCTGAAGCTGCTCCCCACCGAGGGGCGCGATCTCATCCTCGGCGGCGCCATCCTCTCCATCACCCTCAACCCGCTGTTCTTCGTGCTGGCCGACCGGGCGACGCGCCTCTTCGCCGAGCGGCCGGATCTCGCCGCACGGTTCGAGCGGCGAGGTGCTGCGGCGATGGCCGTCACCGAGGAGGCCAAACCCCATCGCGGCCACGCCATCGTCATCGGCTACGGCCGTGTCGGCAGCACCATCGCCAACGCCTTCGCCACCTGGGACATGCCCTACCTCGTGATCGACCGCGACCGCCGCCGCGTCCTCGACCTGCGCAAGGACGGCGTCGAGGCGGTGTTCGGGGACGCCACCGCGCCCGGCATCCTCGAAGCCGCCGATATCGGACAGGCGAAGCTCATCGTGATCGCGTCGCCCGAACCGCATACGGCGCGGCGCCTCGTCGAACTCGCCCGCGAGGCCAATCCCGGCATCGACACGCTGGTGCGCACCCACAACGATGGCGAGCGCCACTATTTCGAGGAGCAGCGCGTCGGCCTCGTCCTCATGGCCGAGCGCGAACTCGCCTACGGGATGACGCTCTACGCCCTGCGCAGCCTCGGGCTGAAGGAGGGCGAAGCGCGCATCTTCGTCGACAGCACCCGCGTGGAAAGCCGCTCGGCCCCCGTGGAGGCCGAAATCGACCAGGGCGCGCCGGAACTGCGCCCGCACAAATCGGACGTGGTGGAGGGGAAGGGGTAGGCGCGCGGCTCCTCCCGTCGGCTCTGCGACGGGAGCGCGCCGGCGGCGACATCCCGACCGGTGAACCGACCTCGAGGGGCGCGCTCATCCGCGGCTCAGCCCGGCGCGGACAAGGCGCTTTTCGGCAGCAGCATGTGGACGCCCTTGTTGCCGTCGACCGTCTGCGTGATGCGCAGATTGCCGGCCAACGAGCACAGCATGTAGGCCTGATTGCGGGTCAGTCCGCTGCGTGCGCAGACGTGACGGACCATCTCGCGCACCGCCTGGCGCATGGCCTCGTCGAGGCTCTCATGCAGGCCGATCGTCATGAGATCGGTGGGCGTCTCGGCGAAGGGCCACCCATAGCCGAGATCCTTGCGCACGGTGAGCCGGAAGGTGCCCGAAAGCCCCGTCTCGAGGGCCGTGATGCAGACCTCGCCGTCGCCCTGCACGCCGTGGCCGTCCCCGGCATAGAAGCCGGCGCCGGGGTTGAAGACGGGCAGATAGAGCGACGTGCCGACCTTGAGCTCCTTGTTGTCCATGTTTCCGCCGAAGGCGCGGGGGACCGGAGAGCCGACCCTCCCCCAGGCGGCGGGAGGCGCCGTGCCCATGATCCCGAAGAACGGATCGAGGGGCAGCTCGGCGCCCCAGGGCAGGATCGCGACGCCGCGGGCGACGTCGATGTCGGGATGGATCGTCTCGTAGTCGGTGAACTCGTCCGGCAGGGTGCCGAGCAGAGGCAGGATCGCCACGAAGCCCCAATCCATGCGGAATTTCAGATCGAGGATGTCGACCTGGAGCACGTCGCCGGGTTCGGCCCCGCGGACATGGACCGGGCCGGTCACGAAATGCGGTCCGGGGCCGGAGGCCAGCGTGTCGAGGGCCGCGAGATAATCGGCCGGCACCCTGGCCGGATCGGGATGGAGCGATTCCTTGCCGCCGGCCGGAAACGAGTGGAGCGTGACGGTATCGCCGGACTCGATCTCCAGGACCGGCGGCAGAGCGGCGTCGAAGTAGCCGAGCACCATCGTGTCGGGTGTCGCGGGAATCTCGTGATGCGTCGGCATGAGGGAGCCTTTCGGAGATCTGATGGTCAGACGGCGATGTGCCGGGCGAGGGCGGCGTGGTCCAAGCTCTCCCGCGTGCCCCGTTCGACCACGCCGCCGCGTGAGAGCACGACGAAGGAATCGGAGAGGCGGACCGCGAATTCGAGATATTGCTCCACGAGGAGCACGGTGATCCGGCCCTTGAGCCCTTCGATCACGGCTTCGATTGCGGAGACGATGGAGGGCTGGATGCCCTCCGTCGGCTCGTCGAGGAGGATGAGTCGGGGCCGGGTGCTGAGCGCGCGGGCGATGGCGAGTTGCTGCT
The DNA here is from genome assembly GCF_000376345.1 of Methylobacterium sp. 88A. Lineage (NCBI taxonomy): Bacteria > Pseudomonadati > Pseudomonadota > Alphaproteobacteria > Hyphomicrobiales > Methylobacteriaceae > Methylobacterium > Methylobacterium sp. 88A. The sequence continues at coordinate 4,126,204 of NZ_AQVT01000001.1, read as the reverse complement.
GCTGTCCGCCCGAGAGGTTGCCGCCAGGCCGGTTCCACAGGCCGCGCAGGGCCGGGAACAGAGCGACGGCCTCGTCCACGGCGTTCGTGCGGTCCAAGTCGTGCGCCCGGGCGGCGACACGCAGGTTCTCTCCCACGGTGAGGTCTGCGAAGATCTCGCGCCCCTGGGGCACGATCGCGAGGCCCGCTCGAGCTCGCCGGTCTGGCGACAGGTCGGTGATATCGGTCTCGCCGAGAATGATGCGTCCGCGGCTTATAGGGATCAGTCCGGCGAGACAGCGCAGTAGCGTGGTCTTGCCAGCGCCGTTACGCCCGAGCAACCCCACGCAGGAGCCGGGCTCGATGCAGAAGTCCACGTTCCGCAGCACTTGCGCACTGCCGTAATGCTGGTCGAGGTCGGTCACGGTCAGGCCCACCGGGGCCGGTGGGAGGGAGTGGAAGACATCGCTCATCGGCCGAGAAACACCTCGATGACTCGCGTATCCGCACGCGCTCCAGCCATCCCACCCTCGAACAGGGTGCGGCCTTCGTGCAGCACGGTGACCCGGTCGGCGATCGCCTCCACGAAGGCCATGTCGTGTTCGATCACCAGGATTGCCCGGTCGGGGCGGCGCAGCGATTGGATCAGGTCGGCAGTCCGCACGGTCTCGGCATCCGACAATCCCGCTACGGGTTCGTCGAGGAGGATCAGCCTCGGCCGGGAGGCGAGCACCATGCCGATTTCGAGCCATTGCTTCTCCCCATGCGCCAGGGAACCCGCAAGCGTGTCGGCGCGCGCCTCCAACCCGGTCTCGGCGAGAGAGGTCGCCACGCGGTCGGATCGCTCGGTGGTCGGGCAGTCGAGGCCGCAGCCGATCTCCAGATTCTCGCTCACGGTGAGGGCGGGAAAGACGCTGGGCTTCTGGAACTTGCGACGCACGCCCACACGGGCAATCTCGGACTCCGAGCGGCGGGTCAAGTCGAGGTCGTCGCCGAGGAGGATGCGGCCCGACGTAGGCTTGGCGATGCCCGTGATGGCATCGAGAAGGGTGGTCTTGCCGGCGCCGTTCGGACCGATCACGGCCCGGACCTCGCCGGCATCGATGGCCAGGGACAGGCCGTCCAGAGCACGGAACCGCCCGAACACGACGCTCAGGTTCTCGATGACCAGGGCGCTCATCCGAGCCCCCCGCCCCGCCGCAACCAGGTCGGTTTCGGGCGCAGGGTCGCGAGGTCGAGGAGACCGTTCGGCAGCCCCAGCACCACCACCAGGACGAGGCCCGACAGGATGAAGGGCCAGGCCTCCGGCATCGCGGCACTCAGCCAGAACTTGAGGGCATTGACCACCACGGCGCCGATCACCGCGCCGCCGAGCCTCCCCATCCCGCCGATGGCGACCCAGACCGCGATCTCGATGGACAGGTCGGGGCTCAGGACCCGCGGATTGATGATGCCGACCTGGGGCACGTAGAGGATGCCGGCCAAGGCCGCGATCGTCGCGGAGAGGCACCAGATCCCGAGCTTGAGCCGCGTCGTGCTGTAGCCGAGGGTGCGCAGGCGGGCCTCGTCGTCGCGGCAGGCGAGCATGCGCCGGCCGATACGGCCGACCACCAGGGCACGCGTGCCCACGAGGATCAGGGCCAGGGCCAGAAGCGTCGCCACGGCCAGACCCGTGACCATGCCGGGCGCGCCGATGGGATGGCCGAACAGGAGGGAGAATCCGGTCATGCCGTTGTTGCCGCCGAGCCCCGTATCGTTGCGGAACATCAGCAGCATGGCGACATAGACCAGGGCCTGACTGATGATCGAGAAGTAGACGCCGTTCACCCGTGAGCGGAACGAGGCATAGCCGAACAGGAAAGCGATGGCGGCCGACAGGACCAGGGCCACGACAAGGGCATAGGGCGCGCTCGCCAGACCGGACCAGTACAGCGGCAGGGTTTTCCAGCCCATGAACTGCATCAGGTCCGGCGCCATGCCGCTGACGGCATAGGCGTGGGACAACAGGTGCATGGCGCAGACATAGCCGCCGATGGCGAAGAACAGGCCGTGCCCCAAGCTGAGGATGCCGAGATAGCCCCAGACCAGATCGAGCGAGACGGCGAGGATCGCGAAGGCCGCGAGCTGCCCGACCATGTTCACGAGATAGGGGGCGGGCTGCAGTAGGACGATGACGAAGGCGGCGGACAGGATGAGGGCGATCACTGCCGCCAAAAGCGGATCGCCGCCAAGGCCGGGGAAAAGGCGACGGGACGCCGTCACGGGCAAGGTCTCCACGGCACCGCTCATCGCCGCCGCCTTACGGCGAACAGCCCCTCGGGCCGGCGCTGGAGGAACAGGATGATGCCCGCGAGCACGATCACCTTGGCGGCGACCGCGCCGTAGAACAGCTCGATCAGCACGTTGGCGCCGCCGATGCCGAGCGCCGCCACGAGGGTGCCGACGACCGTGCCGACGCCGCCGAGCACGACCACCATGAAGCTGTCGACGATGAAGTTCGCGCCCATGCCCGGATTGACGCTGTAGATCGGGCACAGGGCCACCCCGGCAAGCCCGGCCAGTCCCGAGCCGAAGCCGAAGGCGAGGCGGTCGACCCGTCGGGTCCTGATGCCGAGGCAGGCAGCCATGTCGCGATTCTGCGTCACCGCCCGGATGTCGAGGCCGAGCGGCGTGCGCCTGAGGATCAGGAGTGTCAGCACCAGTGTGGCGGCGGCGAAGGCGATGGCGAAGAGTCGGTTCCAGGTGACGATGAAATCGGCATAGAGCGGCACCCCGCCGCTTACGTAGGACGGCATGCCGAACTGGAGGTTCTGCGATCCGAAGACCACGCGGACGAGGTTGATCAGGAACAAGCTGACCGCCCAGGTGGCGAGCAGGCTCATGAGCGGTCGGCGATAGAGGTGGCGCAGGATCAGCGCCTCGATGAGGATTCCCACCAGGGCGGCGGCGAGGAAGGCCACGGGGATCGCCGCGACGAGGTAGAGGTCGAGAAAGCCCGGAGCGAACCGGCGGAACGTCTCTTGGACGCCGTAGGCCGCATAGGCGCCGACCATGATGAACTCGCCCTGGGCGAGGTTGATCACCCCCATCAGCCCGAAGATGATCGCCAGCCCGGCTGCGGCCATGAACAGGATGCTGGCAAAGCTCAGGCCGTTGTAGAGCAGCGCGAGACCGTTGCCGATCCACACCGCCCGTTCGACCCGGGCGATCCCGGCATCCAAGGCCGTGCGGAATACGGGATCGGCGCTATAGGCCGGATCGGTCTTCAGGGCGGAGAGCCGCGAGAAGGCGGCGCCCGACGGCGCGTCGGCTACGGCACTGATCGCCTCAAGGCGACGCGTCGGATCGGACGAGGACAGGGCCGCTCCCTGTGCCGCCACGCCGATCGCCGCTTTCAATCCAAGATCGTGTTCGTTCTCCTGTGCGCGTTCCAGCACTGAAGCCGGCACGCCTGCCATGCGCCGCTCGACGGCAGCCAATCCCCTCGACCGAAGCTCCACCGTCTCGCCCGCAATCAGCGTCGCGATGCCGAGGGCGGTCTCGGTGAGGGCGCGCTGGCGCAGGCCGAGCACCGGCGAACGTCCGCCGTCAGCGGAACGAACGGCGCCGCTCGCCACCTCGCGCCCGTCCGGTGCCCCGGGCTTCTCGAGCAGGACAGTCGTGTCGCCGAGGCAGACGAGCCGTCTCTCCAGCAAGCCGCGCAAGAGAATGCCCACAGCAGCAAGATCCTCGACCGCTGCCTCGCCGCTCGACCGGATCAGCGCATCCAGGCCCCTGCTTTGTGCAGCCCCGTCACCGCACAGGCCGGCCGCGAAACCCGTGCGGTCGAGGCCGGGCGTCGCTCCGCTCGCCGGCTGCATCAAGCCGGCAACGAGCAGGAAGGCACCCAATACCCAAAACCTCACGCCCTCAACCATAAGGGCTGAACGGCACGGGCTTGGGGGCATCGGGCGATTGCCAGAGGATGTCGAACCCTTGCTTCTCGTTGACCGAACCGATGAAGACGCCGCGGGAGACGTAGTTGTTCTCCCCCGTCATCGTCAGAGTGTAGCCGGAGGGATCGGCGAAGCTCAGGCCCGCGAAAGCCTTGCGCACCTCGGGCACGTCGAAGCTTCCCGCCTTCGCCGCTGCCAGTGCCCAGAGCTGGACGCTGTCATAGGCAGAAACCATCGGATCGATGACGGTGTCGGCGCTGAAGGGGACGGACTTGGCCTTCACGTAGGCGGCCCAGTCCCCAAGGAACCGGATATTGGCGTCGGCTTTCGCGGCCTGGAGATAGGCCCAGCAATTTAGGTGGCCAACCAGGGGCGCGGTATCCAGCCCCTCGAGATCGGCCTCCACCATGTCGAGGCCGAGGATCGGCACGTCGGTGGCGCGGATGCCCTGGTTGGCGAACTCGCGCAAGAAGTCCGGGATCGAGGAGCCTACCACCGTCAGCACGACGATCGGCTGCCCGCCCGGCTCGGCGGCGAAACTGCGGATCTGATTCACCAGGGTCTGGAAATTGGAGAAGCCCAGCGGGACGTATTCCTCGCGCCAGGCGGTCGCCGCGACGCCCTTCGACGCCCAATAGGCCTTCAGCTGCTTGTTGATCGTGCGCGGCCAGACGTAATCGGAGCCGATCATGAAGAAGCGCTTGGCTCCGACACCCTCCGTACCCATCAGGTAATCGACGGCAGGCAGCACCGAACTCGCCGGCGGCGAGTTCACGTAGACGATGTTCTTGGAGTTCTCGTCGCCCTCAAAATGGAGCGGATAGAACAGCAGCCCGTCATTCTGCTCGACCACCGGCAGGACCGATTTGCGCGAGACCGAGGTCCAGCAGCCGAACAGGGCGGCGACCTTCTCCTGCTGCAGCATCTGCCGTCCGATCTGGGCGTAAAGCGGCCAGTCCGAAGCCGGGTCCGAGGTCACGACCTCGATACGGCGCCCATTGACGCCACCCTTCGCGTTGATCCCGTCCGCGGCCATGCGCACCACGTGGTTCAGACGCCCTTCGATATTGGCCATCGTGCCCGATGAAGAAAACAGGCATCCGAGCTTGACCGTGTCGGCGGCCCAAGCCGGACGGATGATCGCGGGAGCGGCGAGCGCCGCTGCGGTCCCGATGAAATGACGCCTCGTGACATCGACCATGGGCTTTGCACCTTCCCCTGACACGAGGCGAAGTGTCGGATTCTCAATGGTCTGGGGGAAGGTCAAATGGGCTGCACATGCCCACCGGCATGCGCAAAACCTCATCGGACAGCCTAAGGCGCAGGCGCGATGGCGAGCAAAACGTCAAAATTCACAAATAACCCCACGGTCCCCGCCCTTTCATACCGCCTGCTTATGGGTGCGTTTCTTGCGGGTCCTGAAACGCTATCTCGGATCGCGGAGGCCCGCACATGCGTCGAAGCCGACACACCGATCAGGAAGTCGCTTTCCTGCTCAAGGAAGCTGAAAATGGCATTTCCGTCGCCGCGATCTGCGATGCGGCGCACATCTCGGTAGGGACGTTCTACCGCTGGCGTCGGCGCCTCGGTGGTCTTCCACCAGCAGGCGTCGCCCGTCTTGGGCAGGTCGAACGCGAGAACGTCGCGCTGAGGGCCGAGGTGGTTCGCCTGAAGCAATCCCTGCTAGCCCTCTCCCCTCGCTATCCCGACTGCAAAGTGGATCCTGTCCTGACGGGGCACCGTTGCTCCGATATGCCCTCGGCTAACGTCGAAAGTGTCCGCTATCGCGGTGGCGCTGCGTCCGTCGGGCGATACGCTTTCGTGAGAGGTGCCACCTAGACCGCAGTCCTGTCAGGCAGAAAGGCCCATCAAGGGTTCGCGAAATGCCGGCGCATCCGCGCCTTTCTACGACCTGCAAGCCCCCCTTAGCGCACCCGACACGATTCGAACGTGTGACCTTTGCCGAAGGTGGCCCCCATGGCCAACGACATTGTTGCGTGCGGCCACGGCTTGGGTTAGGTGTCAGCCACGGTCAGCACCCGTAGCTCAGCTGGATAGAGCGTTGCCCTCCGAAGGCAAAGGTCACACGTTCGAATCGTGTCGGGTGCGCCAATTTTTTCAGTGACATAACTCAATATGTCGCTCAGCCCGATAGTTCGGGGCTACAGCCCGGCTACGATGCTACTGCGTATCAGTGGCGGCTCGTTGCGCCAGCCTCTCAAAACGAAGGTCCGGTTGTCTGGTGCCATCGGAGCGAAGCACCGGCCGTCGAGGTTTGTCTCGTTCAATGCCCTGCGGGCCTTCCGGTTCGGCTACCCATCAGGGAGTGGATAGGATCCGCTTAGGCCACATGTTTGTGACGATCGCGCCTTGCCGACTGTCAATCCGAACTGCGATGTTTCGTCCGCTCGCGACTACATCACACGACAGATCGCGGTTCTCTTTGGAGCGAATCATGGAAGGCAAGACCGAGTATACGAGTGCGTTGGGGGCACTACCGCCCGGCTTCTAGCTGGCACAGACGGCGCTTGCACGGTAGTTCTTCACGATGGGCGGTGTCGCCCTGGTCGTTGGGCCGGGGGCAGCGTGTCTATCTTCGGCTCGGAGCCATTGGCGTGTTCGTCTGTCTTCGCCTGGATCTTGGTGAACGTTTGAGGGAGGCCGGCTTGCCGAGGGGCAAGGCTTTGCCGGGCATTGGCAAAGCATTGCATTAAACCGAAGGAGCCGGATCTCGGAGCCACGCCGTCGGTCGACCGGCGGATCGAAGGTGCAACCTTGTGACAGGCGAGGCCGGGGTTGTGCTGTCGGCCTTTGCGCACCGCTTCCCGCCACCTTGGACGGACAACGCGAACGGACCCTATCTGCTCGATCCGCGGACATCGGGGTCGTTCTGGAGGTGTGGGGCAACCCGTTCCCTCCATCCTGCAGTCTGCCCCGTTTGGGCGGACCGCTTGCTGCCGATGCCCTTCGACTTGCGACCCGGCGTTCCCCATCCCGCCTGGTTAGCGGTGGAGGCTCGGGGCGCATAGGGAGCGTGGCTCTTTCCTTTCAGCGGAAAGAAGCTCGCTCCGAGGTGCTACAGGAGGACGACCGACATGCTCCGTCCTCGACGGACATCAAACACGGAAATTGGACTGCCACATCGGGCAATGAGTTCAAGTTTGTCGGCGGTGACCTTGCCCCCTGTTTGCCCCCGTTCATAACCAGAGTCCGTTCTGGTTCTGGTCCTGTTTGGACCGGGTTGCAAACGCGTTCGGGGTGAGCCCGCCGAGGCTCGTGTGAGGGCGGCAGGTGTTGTAGTCCNCCCGCCACGCCTCGATGAGGGTCCGGGCCGCCGGCAGGCTCCGGAACAGATGCTCGTTCAAACACTCGTCGCGCAAGCGCCCATTCAAGCTCTCGACAAAACCGTTCTGCTGCGGCTTGCCGGGCGCAATGTAATGCCACTCGACCGCACGCTCTTCCTGCCAACGTAGGATGGCGTGCGAGGTCAACTCGGTGCCGTTGTCCGAGACGATCATCAGCGGCTTGCCCCGGCCTGCGATGATCCGGTCGAGTTCGCGCGCGACGCGCTGGCCGGACAGCGACGTGTCGACCACCAGCGCGAGACACTCCCGCGTGCAGTCGTCGACCACGACCAGAATGCGGAAGCGCCGTCCATCGTCGAACGTGTCGGAGATGAAGTCGAGGCTCCAGCGCTGGTTCGGCTCCTGCGGCACGGCGGCGGGAGCCCGCGTGCCAAGGGCTCGTTTGCGCCCACCGCGCCTTCGCACCGACAGACGTTCCTCCCGGTAGAGGCGGAATAGCTTCTTGTGGTTCAGCGTGAGGCCCTCCCGCCGCAACAGGATGAGCAGGCGCCGGTAACCGAAGCGACGGCGCTCGCCGGCCAGGCTGCACAGGCGTACCCGCACAGCCGCATCGTCACCACGGGTCGAGGCGTAGCGGTACGTCTTCGGCTCCAGGCCGATCAGCCCGCAGGCTCGACGCTGGGAATAGCTCTTCTCCTCGATGGCCCAGCTCACGGCTGTTCTCCGTGCGCCGGGCGTCAGAAGTTTTTTCCCAAAGCCTCGCGCAGCGTCGCCACGTCGAGCATCGCCTCGGCCAGGAGCTTCTTGAGCTTGCGGTTCTCCTCGTCGAGCGACTTCAGGCGACGAGCGTCCGAGACCTCCATGCCGCCGTAGCGTGAGCGCCACGTGTAGAACGTCGCGTCGCTGATGCCGTGGCGGCGGCAGATCTCGGCCACCGGCAGCCCGGCTTGCTGCTCCTTCAGGATGCCGATGATCTGCTCTTCGCTGAACCGGCTCTTCTTCATCGTCCGTCTCCTCATCGACGGACCCTAGCTTAAGAACGAGGGCAAACCAGGGGGCAAGGTCAAGCGCTTTGACGGCTGGACACGTCTCATACCAATCGGCACGGATCATCTCCGAAAGGCCCAGTCGCGCAGTCCGAGGGACATGATGCGCCGAGGCTGGGCAACGAGCTTGTTTCAGGCCGCGCAGCATCGATCGGGAATGTCCTCGTAGGAGGCGAAGATCATGTCGCCGAGCCGGTTGTCGCGCATGAACTGCAGACAGTCTCGATCGGGCTGAGTGTGTTTCGGCGTGCAACTTTGACCCCGTGAGGCGGGGGATCGGCGTCCAATTCTGACCCCCTAACCTCGTTCTCGCAGACTGCCCTCCGGTACGGCTGGAAGGGTGGTGTAGGGGGATGAAGGGCGTGGACACGATTGCGCGCATCCGGCGCGAGTTCTTCAGGTCGTGTCCCCTGGCGTGGTGTAGCTTCATAGAGCCACCACGATCACCGGTAGGGCCGGTGGTTTGATCAGGCTGCCAGGGTCGGCAGGCTGACGAGAGGATCATCGCCGATCGGGGCGATGCTTTCCAGCGTCATGTAGCGGGCCCGTTGCACGGCCCACTCGTCGTTCTGTTCGAGCAGGATCGCGCCGACGAGGCGTGTGATGGCGGCCTCGTTGGGGAAGATGCCGACGACTTCGGTGCGGCGTTTAATTTCGCCGTTGAGGCGCTCCAACGGGTTCGTGGAGTGGAGCTTGACCCGGTGGACGGCCGGAAAGCCCATATAGGCCAGCACATCGGGCTCGGCCGCGTCCATCAGGGCGGCGAGCTTGGGCACCTTGGGCCGGAGTTGGTCGGCGATCTTGCGCCACTGGACCTTGGCGGCCTCTGCGTCGTCCTGGGCGAACGCGGTGGCGATGAAGGCCGAGACGACCCGACGGCCCGAGCGGCCGGCGTGGGCCAGCACGTTGCGCATAAAGTGGACCCGGCACCGCTGCCAGGTCGCGTTCATCACCTTGGCGACGGAGGCCTTGATGCCTTCGTGCGCATCCGAGACCACGAGCTTGACCTCGCGCAGACCGCGCCGGGCGAGTTTGCGCAGGAACGTGGTCCAGAACGTCTCGGCCTCGGACGGGCCGACGTCCATGCCGAGCACCTCGCGCCGGCCGTCGGCGTTCACGCCGACCGCCACGATGACGGCGACCGAGACCGGGCTCCCGTCGCACATGTGCGATGGGGACCCTGGATGCGGCCGTCCTGGCGCACCTTCACGTAGGTCGCGTCGATCCAGAGATAAGGCCACTCGCCCTCGATGGGCCGGTCGAGGAATGCACCGACCCGCTCGTCGATCTCCTGGCACAGCCGGCTGACCTGGCTCTTCGAGACGCCCGTCCCACCCATCGCCTGAACGAGATCATCGACGGACCGGGTCGAGATGCCCTGGATGTAGGCCTCCTGGATCACCGCCGTGAGCGCCTTCTCGGCCATCCGCCGCGGCTCCAAGAAGCCGGGCAAGTAGCTGCCCTTGCGCAGCTTCGGGATACGCAGTTCCACAGTGCCGGCCCGGGTCTGCCAGTCCCGGTCGCGGTAGCCGTTGCGCTGCACCAGCCGCTCGGCGCTCTTCTCGCCGTGAGCCGCCCCAGTCAGGCCGCCCACCTCCAACTCCATCAGCCGCTCGGCGGCAAAGCCGATCATCTCCCGCAGCAGATCAGCGTCGGCACTCTTCTCCATCAGCCCGCGCAGGGTCATCATCTCGTCGGTCATCGGGGGTTCTCTCGGGTTCGGGGTTGGTCGTCGCAACCCGACCCTACCCGGCAACCGCCGATGACCACCCGTCAGCTACACCACACCCTGGGACTCGACCGTTCTTCAACCGCGGCCGCGCAATCAAGGACATCGTCCGAGACCTGCACGTCTCCCGCAACACGGTCCGGAAGGTCGTCCGGTCGGGAGCCACCGCCTTCGCCTATGAGCGTGAAGTGCAGCTGCTGCCCAAGCTCGGTCCGTGGCGCGACGATCTCGATCGAATATTGACCACCAACGCCGGCAGGTCCGCTCGCGAGCGGCTGACGCTGATCCGGATCTACGAGGCGCTGCGCGGGCTCGGCTACGAGGGCGGCTACGATGCCGTTCGGCGCTATGCCAAAACCTGGAAGCGCGAGCGCGCCTCGGTCACAGCCCAGGCGTGCGTACCGCTGTCGTTCGCCCCGGGCGAGGCCTACCAGTTCGACTGGAGCCACGAGATCGTGCTGATCGGCGGCACGACCGTCACGGTCAAGGTCGCCCACGTCCGGCTGTGCCACTCGCGCATGCTGTTCGTGCGAGCCTATCCGCGCGAGAGCCAAGAGATGGTGTTCGACGCCCATGACCGGGCGTTCGCGTTCTTCCAAGGCACCTGCCAGCGCGGCATCTACGACAACATGAAGACCGCGGTGGAGACGATCTTCGTCGGGCGCGAGCGCGCCTACAATCGCCGCTTCCTGCAGATGTGCTCGCACTACCTCGTCGATCCGGTCGCCTGTACGCCGGCTTCGGGCTGGGAGAAGGGGCAGGTCGAGAACCAGGTCGGGCTGGTGCGCGAGCGCTTCTTCACCCCGCGTGTCCGAGTGAAGAGCTACGAGGAGCTGAACGCGCTCCTGCTCGATGGGGTGATCGCCTACGCCAAGGCCCATCCCCATCCCGAGCAGCGCGAGCGCACCGTCTGGGAGCGGTTCGAGGCCGAGCGAGCAGCCCTCGTTCCCTATGCCGGCCGCTTCGACGGCTTCCACGCCGTCACCGCTTCGGTGTCCACGACCTGCCTCGTGCGCTTCGACAACAACCGCTACTCGGTCGCCGCCTCGGCCATCGGTCGGCCGGTCGAGGTACGGGCCTACGCCGAGCGCGTCGAGATCCGGCAAGACGGGCGCGTCGTCGCCGAGCACGAGCGCGCCTTCGGGCGGGATCAGACCGTGTTCGATCCCTGGCACTATGTCCCCGTGCTCGCCCGCAAGCCCGGCGCGCTCCGGAACGGTGCACCGTTCAAGGACTGGGTCCTGCCTCCCGCCCTTGACCGGGTCCGACGCAAGCTCGCCGGCAGTGCCGGAGGGGACCGTCAGATGGTTGAGATCCTCACCGCCGTGCTCGCCGACGGGTTGCCGGCCGTCGAGGCGGCCTGTGCCGAGGCGCTGCGCGAGGGCGTGCACTCGGCCGACATCGTCCTCAACATCCTCGCCCGGCAGCGCGAGCCGACCGCGCCCGTCACCATCCTGACCCCCGAGAGCCTGCGGCTGCGCCACGAGCCGGTCGCGGATTGCGCCCGCTACGACAGCCTGAGGAGCCCCCCATGATGGAACGCCAGAACATCCTCGCCACCATGGGCGAGCTGAAGCTCTTCGGGATGAAGGCGGCCTACGACGAGATTATCAAGGTCGCGCTCAAGCGCACCCACGAGCCGCAGCAGATCGTCGGCGACCTGCTCCAGGCCGAGATCTCCGAGAAGCAGGCACGCTCGATCCGCTACCAGATGACGATCGCCAAGCTGCCCCTGGCCAAGGACATCGCCGAGTTCGCCTTCGACGGCACCCCGATCAACGAGGGTTTGGTACGCGCGCTCTCCGGCGGCGAGTTCCTGGCTTACCAGCGCAACGTCGTACTCGTCGGCGGGACCGGGACCGGCAAGACCCACCTCGCCATCGCCATCGCGCGAGCCTGCATCCGAGACGGGGCGCGGGGCCGGTTCTACAACGTCGTCGACCTCGTCAACCGGCTCGAAGCCGAGGCACGTGCCGGCCGCCAGGGCCGCATCGCCGACCATCTCGCCCGGCTCGACCTCGTGGTGCTCGACGAGCTCGGGTACCTGCCGTTCGCGCAGTCGGGCGGCCAACTCCTGTTCCACCTGATCAGCAAGCTCTACGAGACCACCTCCATCGTGGTCACCACCAATCTCGCCTTCGGGGAGTGGCCGAGCGTGTTCGCCGGCGATGCCAAGATGACCACGGCGCTGCTCGACCGGCTCACCCACCATTGCGAGATCGTCGAGACCGGCAACGAGAGCTGGCGCTTCAAGAACCGCGCCTGAGGCCGGCACACACGTCGCGCCTGCTGGACCCCTGATCAGCCCGGCTGCGCCACCCCGACCCGCTTCGCCGGGCTGATCAGGGGCGTCCCGCCATACCCATCCAGGGGGTCAAAGTTCGACGCCGATCCAGGGTCAATGTTCAACGCTGTTTGACAGCCACCGGCAAGACCATCGCCGTCCAAGTGAAGACGACCGTGTCCGGCACCTACATCCGCGAGACCGACACGAGCCTCGAATACCTCTGCGAGCCCGAGGACGTCGAATACTGGCGTAACTGGACCATCCCCGTGATCGTGGTGATGGTGCGGCTCAGCGACCAGAGCATGTACTGGAAAAGCGTCAGGGAGGCCGGGCCGCCGGACGGTCGCCGCCTAACGGTCGACAAGGCGCTCGACGTCCTCGGCGCCACAGCCGTGGACGCACTGGCCGACCTCGCCGTCGACACCGACCGCTTCGGCATCTGGATGCCACCCCTGCGCGGGGGAGAGCCTGTGCACCTTAACCTGTTGCGCATCGAGCTTCCGACCACCGTCTTCACCGCAGCCTCGCCCCTGAGGGACGGCCGCGATGCCCGCGCCGAGCTCCTTCGCCACGATCCCAGCCCGCCGGACGAATGGGTGCTCCGCAACGGCACCCTCGTCGCCTTCCGCGATCCGCGCGCCTCGTCCCTGATGCACGTCATCGACGCGGACACGGTCGAGGAGGAGCCAGTGGGCACCTTTGCCTTCCCAGACGAGGAGGGGGAGGAGCACCGCTTCATCGAGCTCCTCGGGCGAGCCTTGCGCACCCAGCTCGACGGCTGCCTGTCCTTCGACCGCGACCAGGGCGCCTACTACTTTCCGCCGGCGCCCATGGGCATCGCCGTCACCTACTCCTACCAGAGCCTCAAGCAGGTGACCTCCGCCGACGTGGTCAAGGTCTACAAGGACCGGAAGGACGAGGGCAAGATCCACTATGTCCGCCACCACGGCTTCGTACCACGGTTTTGGCGCATCGGCGACGCTTGGTACCTTTCCATCACATCGACCTTCGTTTTCACCCGCGACGGCATCAAGCCGGACCGCTTCGCCTCCGAGCGCCTCGCCAAAAAGCGGCAGCTTGAAAAGAACCAGGCCATCCTGGGCCAGTTCGTGATGTGGCGGCACCTCCTCTGCGGCCTCGGCGCCAAGCCGACCGACGACCTTTTCGGCTCCGAGTCCGTGTCTGGCCCGATCCGTCTCCTGCCGGTCGAGGCCGTGCAGTCCCCCCGCTCCGTGCCCGAGCGGCAGTGGCGCACCCGTGACCCGGCCTCGAAGACCAGCGGGCAGGAGGAGTTCTCCCTATGAGCTTCCGTCTCGACGTGCTTGACGAGCCCCTGCTAGAATTCGGGGGCGGCGGTCGCTCCATCGACCCCCGGATGGGACTGATGGAGTTCGGCCCGCTGCAGCCGGGCACCGGCGACAAGGTCCGGCTCGCCGTCATCGGCACCGCGGAGACCGTCGACGGCTTCGAACGCTTCGTCGAGCGGTGCCGGACCGGCATCGCTGCCGAGTCCGGCCGGCTGGCGAACTTGCGTCCGCACTTCCCCGGCCTCGGCAACGCCAATCCCTTCCGCTGCGCCTTCGAGGTCGAGGCCGGGGCAAGGACCGTGCTGCCCCGCCGCGACATCGAGCGCATCCTGAAGGAGCGCAACAACGATGCGGCCGTACGCGCCGCCGTCGACCTATTCGCCGAGCACGCGCTCGCCATCCACGAGACCTCGGCTCGACCCGACGTCATCGTCTTCGCGCTGCCGACCGACCTGATCGAGCGCGTCGTGAACGACACGATGAGCAGCGACACGGAGGAGGACCCGCTCCCCGAGAACGTCCCCGCCGGCCAGCCCCTCGATTTTCGCGATCTGCTGAAGGCGCGGACCATCAACATGCGCTGCCCGAGCCAGATCGTCTGGCCCAGCACCTGGGACGACGCCCAGAAGGTGAACCGCAAGCTGAACGGGAAGACCCGGCGCACCCAGGACCCGGCGACCCGCGCCTGGAACCTCTTCAGCGCCCTGTTCTACAAGGCCGGGCGTGTGCCGTGGCGCCTCCACAGCCCGGAGGACGGCCTCAAGACCAGCTATTGTGGCATCAGCTTCTACCGCGACGAGACTGGGCAGCATCTCCTCACCAGCTCCGCCCAGATGTTCGACGAGCGCGGCAAGGGGCTGATCCTCAAGGGCGGCCGCGCCCGCACCGAGCGGAACCAGCGCCATCCCTATCTGACCCGCGAGGATGCCTACGACCTGCTGCGCCGGGCACTCGAAGCCTACCGACGGCACCACAAGCACTTCCCAGCCCGCCTCGTCGTCTACAAGACCGCGCGATTCAACTCCGCCGAGGTCGAGGGATTCGAGGCCGCCATCGACGAGGCCCGGATCGACGTGCGGGATTTCGTCTGGGTCTACGAGGGCTCGCCGCTGCTGGCCATGCGCGAGGGCGACTACCCGCCCCTTCGCGGGAGCGTGATGGAACTCGGCCGCGACACCATGCTCTACACACGGGGCAGCGTGCCGTTCTTCAAGACCTATCCTGGGATGCGGGTGCCCCGCCCCGTGATGCTGCGGCCGCATCTCCAGGATTCGACGAGCCACGAACTCGCCGCGGAGACGCTGGCCCTGACCAAGATGAACTGGAACTCGACTCAGTTCGACGGGGCCTCGCCCATCACCCTCCAGGCGGCTCGGCGGGTCGGTCGCATTCTCAGGCACGTTCCCCAGGGCTTCGACGTCCAGAGCGACTATCGCTACTACATCTGACGGAGACTGGCCGGCGGCGTTTCCCGAGCACGTCCCTCAGTATCGGCGGTGCGCCTTCAGGATGACGCCCTTCAAGGTGCTCGCACCGTTGACGGTATCGGTCACCACGACGGTTCGCGCGCTCTTGTTGCGCTTGAAGGACTCCGCCACCTTCGAGAGATGGTCGCCGGCGTCCAGCCGAAGCCAGTTCCTCGGAAGCCCGGCGGCGACCCCACCGACGGTATGCTCGGTCAGGAGAACAAGTCCTTCCCCCTTAGCCGCCGCGCCCGCGAGTTGCGCGAGTACATCCTCGTGGCGGAGCACACCGGCCGGCGTGCCGGCTTCGTCGAGGATGACGAGGGCGGGCTTGGTCTCATCGAGCCTGGAGAGCGCTGAGAGCAGGTTTTCCTCTGGAGATGCCGTGACGAAGCTTCCGTCGCATACCATTCCTACCGTGCGTCCCGTGGCGGATGCGGGCCCAGCGGGCTTGGTACCAACTACGCTGCCGACCGTGCAATAATGCGTCGTCCATCCGGCCGTCACGGTGCATCGCATCTCGATCAGCTCGATGATGGCTGCGAGGATGGCCGGAGCATTCTCATTGAGGATCGGCTCGTGGTGCGAGACACGATTGCGGAACTGGCAGATCGCCTTGACCGTCCGGTGGACGTCGCGCCTCAAGGTCCTTGCCGGTACGTTTGGAAGAACCTTTCGGAAGTGCCGCTGCCAGAACGGGCGCTCATAGGCGTTGCGCAGCAAGTGGGACCAGAAATCGAAGGTCAACGTCGCGACCAGTTGAGAGACGGGGTAGCCAGGCCCTTTCGTCACCACGAGACGCCTGTCGGCCTTGGCAATCGCGTCGTGGCCGCCCGGCTCCAGCCAGGCGACGAAGCCCGGGTCACTGGGCCAATTCTCGCCGAAGGAGCCCACCAAGGCCTCCACGACCGCGTTCCTCAGGGCAACCTCAGCCATCTGCAAGGGGAAGAGGAAGGCCTTGGCGAGCCGCGCATTGTAGAGGTACAGCCCGAAGGCATAACGCTCGTCGTCGGACGCCATCGTCATGTACGGCGCGAATCGAGGCTCCGAGATCGTGCCCCGGAGCGCGGCCAGACCGGCGGCGTCGTAGGGGTATTCCGCTTGACTTTCAGCCACCGTGACGGCACCTTATCTTTCACTAGCAGTTGGGAAGGCCCTCTGACCCTCGGGTCATGCACCCCCAACGTAGTTTGAGCACCCCAGGACAGGCCTTGCCTCTCCTGGGGTTTCCTTTTTCAGGCTTGCTTCGTAACCACTCGGCGCACGACCGCCAAGGCCGTCCACCTAAAGTTGTCAGGCTTGGCGACTTCCACCGGTAATCCTACCGGCGCATCCGCGCCCGGAACGCCTCCCGCCGCCGACGCTCGCCCGACGCGGACCGCATCCGGAACGCCTCCATCGCGTCGGCCCGCTTGCGCGCCTCCTCATCCAAGAGCCCGGCCAGGGACGGTTCGGCCTCGGCGTAGAGAAGCGCGGCGAACCGGGCGCGTAGGGTCCGGGACTCGACGCCCGCGTCATCGGTGACGCTGCCCGGCAGCACGCTCTCCTCGGGCAGGTCGGCGAAGCTGCGCCACAGGTCGAACGCGGACCGGTCCTCGTCCGGCAGCAGCAGGCGACACGCCTCGGGGCTGACGAGGACATGGCGGCGCAGCCAGAGGCCCTCGTCATGGCCCGGCGCCATCCGGTCGAGCGCCTTACGGTAGTGGGTCTCGAAGTCGGGGCATTCGAAACCGTGGGGATGGGCCGCCCGGAACCAGTACCCCGTCTCGCCCAGCGCCTCCGTCCGATCCGGCTCGGGGTAGCCGGTGTAAGGCAGAAAGCAACCATAGCCGAGGCTCGCCCAGCTGGCCTCAACGGACTGCTCCTGCGGCTCGCCCACGTAGGTGGCAGGGTCCATAGTGAAAACCATCCGCAGCGCGCGGCCGCCGGGCTCCACCACGGCCGCGAGACCCACCTTCTGGCAGATGACGCAATGCGCGCACCCGACCGCCTCCAGGTCCGGGTTCAGGAAGAAGAGATTGTTCTCTTCGGATTCCCCATTCGCGTTCGGGCGAACGCGAAAGACCTCGGCCTCGGCGTGGGCGACCACGCGGGTGAAGAGCGGCACCACCGGCGTGTTACCGGAATACAGGAAAGCCCCGTCGCCGACGTATTCCATGGCCCCAGCCTGCACGTCGAAGTTCAGCGCGTCCCGCTGCGCCTCCGCGAGGAAGCGCGCGAGTTCGTAACGACGGCCGGGGCTCGCCAGCCAGGTCGCGATCCGGGCCACGTCCTGTGCGAGCTCGGTATCGGGCTCGGTCTCGGGCGTCCCGCGGAAGTTGTCGAGGTACCCGTCGAGCACGGCCGCGAGCTCGACGAGGAGCGCGTCATCCTCCAACGCAAAGCCAGACTCGCGGGCGTGGCGGGCGATGGCCTCCACGTTGTCGACGTAGGCGCCGATGCCGCTGGCCAGCCGCTTCGACACTACGGCGCCCGGCTCCATCTCCCGGCGCGACAGGTAGAACCGGCTCGTGGCGCCACGCTCGGAGGCACGGCCGCCACTGACCAGTACCCGCGTCGGCTTCAGGTCGAAGCGATGCAGCATCTCCGTCACCAGCCGGGTCGCCGCCAACGCCTGATCGTGGCTCAGCTTGCGCGGTCCCTTCCAGGGGCTTTTGGGCCGCGTCACCTCGGCGGCGACCCGAAGAAGCGCGGCGGGGCTCGTCTGGCTCAGGGCACGCTCCATCAGGGCCTGGACAGCGGTGGTCGTGGTCTCGGTCATGGCCGGGTCACTCCGGGGGTTGCGATGTCCGAAGGCTAGGCCGCGCATCGACCGCTTGAATATCTAATTATGCCAAATGTGAGATTCGAGCGTTCGGCTGACTTAAACGGAAGTTTTTGGCTTAATATTCGGTGACGTAACGCATACGATGGACTTTACACGCGATCCGTGATCTGCGGAGTCGCTCGCCACCGCCCGCCTAGGCTTTCCGGGCTGGTGTTGCGTGCGTCACCCAAGACTGCACAGGGATCCACAGGTCCTTCGATTTATCATGCGAATACTAAGAGTATTGGTTGACCGGCGTTAACGTAGCTGTTTGTTTCTCCTCGCTCTACGACGCAGATGCATGCCGCCCAGGCTGTGTCCGGACCGCCACAGGGATGCTTTAGCGCGCCTAACAGAACCGTTTGATCTGGTTGAGAGTGATGAGACTGGTCGCGAGGCTCGTGAAGGCCTCGTAGATGTCGCTGCGTCGCTCGTAGCGGACGGGTAGGCGGCGGAAGCGGTTGAACCACGCGTGGGTACGCTCGACGACCCAACGATGCCGACCGAGTTTCTCGCTGCTTTCGATACCCTTCCGCGCGATGCGCGGGACGATCCCCCGCGCCCGGCACTCCTGTCGGCGGGGTCGGGCATCGTAGGCCTTGTCGGCGTGCAGCTTGTCCGGACGGCGTCGCGGTCGCCCTCGTCGGCCACTCCGCAGAGGCGGAATGGCATCGAGGGTGGCCGCCATCATGACGGTGTCGTGTCGGTTGGCCCCGCTCAGGCAGAAGCCGAGCGGCGTGCCGCGCGCGTCGGTGACGAGGTGGCGCTTTGTGCCCGGCTTGCCCCGGTCCGTCGGGTTCGGGCCGGTGGCAGGCCCCCTTTTTTAGCCGGGACAGACGCGCTGTCCAGGCAAGCCCGGTTCCAGTCGATCTCACCCGCTGCGTGCAGGCGCTCCAGCAGCACATGATGCAGGCGGCTCCATACGCCCGCCGCTTGCCAATCCCGCAGCCGCCGCCAGCAACTCATGCCGGAGCCGCAGCCCATCTCGGCCGGCAGCATCTCCCATGGCAGACCCGAGCGCAGCACGAACAGGATGCCCGTCAGTGCGGCCCGATTCTCGATCGGACGACGCCCGCCCTTCGGACGGGACCGAGGTGGCGGGAGGAGCGGAGCGATCTCATCCCAGAGATCATCGGGGAGAAGCGGTCTGGCCATGCAAAACCAACGCTCGACATCCGACCCGGTGCCGTTCTGTTAGGCGCTCTTATAGAGGGACGGGTAGATGCCGCGGTCATCCGCCGCGACCTCGACGCAAGCCCGTACTTCGTCGACCCTGCATCCGAACCAGATTGGCAGACTGTCTGGCACGGCCTGGAGCGGCCAGACAACGAGGTGACAGGTGCCATCAAGCGGATGGAGGCGTCGTTTGCTGGTCGAGCGTACACGGTGCCCGGTGAGATCCTGCACGTGTTCGGTCTGAGGCTGAACCTTGCCCGCATGGGCGCGATTGACGCTTCCATCCGAGACGTGATCGCCGAATGCCGGCAATACGTCGACGACCTTCTCGCGTCGGGACGGCTTCCGCCCCCCGCCCCCGGCGAAGATCCGTCCGAGCTTCGCGCCACTGGGTATGGCGGCCTCGCCATCGTCTTATCGGAAACCGCGGAGTACCTGGAGCTTCACCAATACCTCTTGGCCCAGAGGGTCTCGGCTGCTGAGGCCGGCTACCCCGCTTTGGCCCAAGAACTCCTAGCGATGCTTGCAGAGGCGCCGGTGACGTTCGCCGAGCGCATCGCGCAAGGAAGCGGGATGACTGGCGACGTAGCCGGCAAGCCCGTGCTCGCCGCCATGGACGCCGGCTCCTTCGTGTCGATCCTGCTGGGCGTCCATCCGGCCGCTCTGAGAAAGGTCACGAGGGCGATTGGTGCACGTTACATGCACGGCAGCCTAGCCAGCTATTTGGCCAGTGAACTCCCGTGGGCCCAGTCCATGGTACAGGCGCTCGTTGGGGAGGTCGAGAAGCTCCCGCCATACGCGAAAGATCGGATGAATCTCTTCATCTCGCAGTCGCTGGCGCCAATCCCGGAACTCGGGACATGCTTCCCTGAAGCGCCTAACGATCAATCTTAGAATCATCAATTCAGTGTTCGGATCGGTAGAAACGGCTGGGAAACCACGCCGTCCCTGGTTTCCCACCGCAGCGCCAAGCTCTTCCCTGGCTCGATCTCTCCGCCACACTCAATCGAGGCCACGTCGCCGTTTATATGAATGCGAAAACCCCAATCCCCGGTCCATACCGTGACGCTACCGGCGGTGTGACAGCGGACCTCCGTCAGAAGGTCCCGGAGTTCTTGCGCGGCGGCGGCCTGAGCGGCCAACCACTCCTTTTCGGGAAGGCCGCACGCCGCCTCGACGGCCGCAGGGACGCTGCACAGAACTGCCAGCGATGACGTCGGCACCGTTGATTCCCTTGTCAGCGGAAAGCCATCGTACCCTCCTCGGAATGTCGACGATGCTGGCCCATCATGCTCGGTGTTCGATCGGCTCAGCGGTGAGGGCATCGCGTTCGGTGGAGCCGACTGCATACCGGGGAACAGCTTCATCTCGCGCTCCATCACGTCGACCTTGAAGCCCCCGTACTTTCGGCCTTCGGTCTGCGGCGCGTGCCCCTGGATGGCATCCAGGATCGAGTCCCGCATCCCACCCCTGCGACCGCGCGTCTTGAAACTGTGATGCCAGCCATGGTTGGGGTCGACGCCGACATCGACGATCCCGAGCTTCCGGACCCAGGCGGCGAGCCGCTCACCCACTTTCTTAGCGCGCCTAACAGAACCGTTTGATCTGGTTGAGAGTGATGAGGCTGGTCGCGAGGCTCGTGAAGGCCTCGTAGATGTCGCTGCGTCGCTCGTAGCGGACGGGTAGGCGGCGGAAGCGGTTGAACCACGCGTGGGTACGCTCGACGACCCAACGATGCCGACCGAGTTTCTCGCTGCTTTCGATACCCTTCCGCGCGATGCGCGGGACGATCCCCCGCGCCCGGCACTCCTGTCGGCGGGGTCGGGCATCGTAGGCCTTGTCGGCGTGCAGCTTGTCCGGACGGCGTCGCGGTCGCCCTCGTCGGCCACTCCGCAGAGGCGGAATGGCATCGAGGGTGGCCGCCATCATGACGGTGTCGTGTCGGTTGGCCCCGCTCAGGCAGAAGCCGAGCGGCGTGCCGCGCGCGTCGGTGACGAGGTGGCGCTTTGTGCCCGGCTTGCCCCGGTCCGTCGGGTTCGGGCCGGTGGCAGGCCCCCTTTTTTAGCCGGGACAGACGCGCTGTCCAGGCAAGCCCGGTTCCAGTCGATCTCACCCGCTGCGTGCAGGCGCTCCAGCAGCACATGATGCAGGCGGCTCCATACGCCCGCCGCTTGCCAATCCCGCAGCCGCCGCCAGCAACTCATGCCGGAGCCGCAGCCCATCTCGGCCGGCAGCATCTCCCATGGCAGACCCGAGCGCAGCACGAACAGGATGCCCGTCAGTGCGGCCCGATTCTCGATCGGACGACGCCCGCCCTTCGGACGGGGCCGAGGTGGCGGGAGGAGCGGAGCGATCTCATCCCAGAGATCATCGGGGAGAAGCGGTCTGGCCATGCCAAACCAACGCTGAACTTCCAGCTTCGTGCCGTTCTGTTAGACGCTCTTAGATAACGGGTTGGCGGACGAGCCGCCGCGCCCCCGGGTCGGGTCGTAGAACAGGGGCCCCGTCCGCGTGTCGACGTAGTCGAGGAAGCCCATCTCGACGAGATGCGGGTGGATTGGGACGTCCCGGAACCGCTTCGTCTTCACCGTCCCAGCCTCGGGGGTGATGCGGAAGACCGGTATGCCCCCCTCGTGGCGCACGTCCTTGCGGCGCAATTGCGTGATTTCTCCGACCCGTGCCCCTGAGTAGGCGCACAGCCATGGAACCCATCGCCGGGCCGCGGCATGCTCGGGGCTCAGGCGCCCGCCTTGGGACGCGAGGGCCGCTGCGAGGATGGTCGACGCCTCCGCCTCGGTGAAGTCGCGGTCGCGCAGCACGACTTCCTCCACGACCTTCACCCTTATGCCCGCACAAGGATTGGCCGCGACCTTCCGCTTGCCCTGAAGCCACCCGAAGAGCGCCTTCGCCGAGGCGAGGTAGACGTCGCGGATGGTTTTGTCGGCTCGCTTGTCCGCGGCAAGCCCGTCGACCCAGTCGGCGACATGATCCGGCGTGACGCGAGCGAGGTCGTCATGCCCGACGAATGCGGTCAGCGTTGCCAAGGCAGGCCCCCAACGCTTCCGGGTGGACGCTGCGAGCTTCGAGGCTTCGGCGTACTTCTCGAACCATTCCTCCAGCGGCAGGACGGTCGTGGGGGCTACCTCCGGGATCTTCGGAAACCGCCCGGCCATCGGGTCGGGACTGAAATCTCCGCTGAAGTATTTCATGCTCTGCTCAACGGCTTGGAGGATCGCCTTTGCTATCGCGAGGTCCAACGCGCCCCGAGTGTCCGGGTGGATGACCAGCCCCTTGCGCGCGAGGTAGGCGTCGATGTCCTTGCCATGGTGGCCCAAGAACTCCGCGCGATGTGCCGGGCTTGGATCCTCGACGTACCGGTGGATCATCACCGAAGACAGTAGAGCGAAGGACGGTGAGAACTTGCCGGCTTGGAACTGTGGAACGAGGTCCTCATAGAAATCGCCCGCCATGGCGTTGACCTCAAGGAGGTTCAGATGCCGTACGCCCGCCCGCAGATTCGCCCAGCGAGCCTCGACCAGCGCCGCGTGCGCGGCGAAGCGGCGCTTGGCCTCGCCGACGTCCTTCGTCCCGAGGCTCGCCTTCTCCTCGCGCTTGCCCACGAGCGCCATGAGGTCCTTCGGGATCCGCTTGCGGAACCAGAAAACACCGGTCTTCGGATGGGGCCAGGGACGCGACATTGCCAGAACCACGTGTGTACCATCCGTGTGTACCACCGGACGGCCACGAAGTCGCTGTTTCCCTTGGGAACGTCTGAAAATAAAGGCTTTTCAGGCTGAATGGCGGAGAGGGGGGGATTCGAACCCCCGATGGGCTTGCACCCATGCCGCATTTCGAGTGCGGTACAATCAACCGCTCTGCCACCTCTCCGCGGGGCGCCTCGATGAGACGGAGGCTCGTTAACACGAGTTCGGTCGACATCACAAGTCGGGAGCGCACAAAGAATGCGCTCCCGTCGAACGTCGCGGGGTCAGCCGCCGGAGGCCAGGGCCGCGGCGACCTTGCGGGCGAAGGCGACGGGGTCGCGTGGGGTGTCGCCGTCCTGAATGCGGGCGAGGTCGACGAGGGTGCCGGCGGGCTCCGTCACGTCCTCTCCGGCCTCGGCCTTCGCCGCGAGGGAAGCGATCAGCGGGTGGCGCGGATTGATCTCGAGGATCGGCAATCCGCCGGCTCCTCGCCCGGCCCGGCGCAACAGGCGCTGCATCTGCAGGTCGGGCCCGCTGCCCGAGGCCGAGAGCACCACGGCACTCTCCACCAGCCGCTCGGTGGCGCGCACGTCGGCCACATCCTTGGCCAGTGCCGCCTTGAGGGCGGCGACGAGGGACTCGACGGAGGCGGGTGCCTCGCCGGTTTCCTCGGTGGCGGCGATCTTCGAAAGGTCGAGGCCGCCCTGGGTCACCGAACGCAGGGGCTTCTCCTCGAACCGGCCGAGCTGCTCCGGCCAGAACGCGTCGACATGGTCGGAGAGCAACAGCACCTCGACGCCACGGGCGCGGAACCCCTCGAGCTGCGGCGAGGAGGCCAGGGCGTCGGCATCGTCGGCCACGAGGTAATAGATCGCCTCCTGGCCGTCCTTCATGCGCGAGACGTAATCGGGCAGGGAGGTCCAGCCTTCCACCGCCGAGGAGCGGAAGCGCAGGAGCGGAGCGATCTCGCCCCGGCGCTCGTAATCCTCGTAGATGCCCTCTTTGAGGACGGGGCCGAAATTCTCCCAGAAGGACTGGTAGCCCTCCGCATCCTTGGCGCGGGTGCCGAGTTCGGAGAGGACACGGCCGGCGACCGCGCGGCGGATCTTGGTGAGGACCGGCGTCGCCTGCAGCATCTCGCGGGACACGTTGAGGGGCAGGTCCTCGGTGTCGACCACGCCCTGAACGAAGCGCAGCCAGGTCGGCAGCAATTCGGCCTCATCGGTGATGAACATGCGCCGGACGTGGAGCCGGACCTTGCTCGCGCGTTCGCCCTCCACCGCCTGGAACGGCTTCATGCCGGGAATGAACAGCAGGGCCGAGAATTCGAGCGCCCCTTCCGCGCGCCAATGCAGGGTCGCCCAGGGCTCGTCGAAGTTCATGCCGACATGGCGGTAGAACTCGGTGTACTGCTCCGGGGTGACCTCGGATTTCGACTTGCGCCACAGGGCCGTGCCCTGGTTCGCGGTCTCGGTCTTGCCCTCGGAGACGATGGCCACCGGCACGGTGATGTGGTCGGCCCATTTGCGCACGACGTGGTCGAGGCGATAGCTCTCCAGATACTCGTCGGCGTCCTCATTGAGATGGAGGACGATGTCGGTGCCCGGCTCGTCGCGGGTCGCCTGTTCCAGGGTGTAGCTGCCCTGGCCCTCCGAGGCCCAGGTCCAGGCTTCGTCGGAGCCGGCGCGGCACGAGGTGACGGTCACCCGGTCGGCTACCATGAAGGCGGAGTAGAAGCCGACGCCGAACTGGCCGATCAGGCTGGGTTTGTCCTCGGCCTTCGCGTCTCCGAGCGACTGGCTGAAGGCGCGGGTGCCGGAGCGGGCGATGGTGCCGAGGTTCTGCGCCAGTTCGGCCTTGGTCATGCCGATGCCGGGATCGGAGATCGTCAGCGTGCGCGCGGTCTTGTCGGGGGTGATCGTGACCTTCGCGTCGGCCGGCGGGGCAGAGACCGATTGCGTCAGCGCCTCGAAGCGACGCCGGTCCATGGCATCGGCGGCGTTGGCCACCAATTCGCGCAGAAAGATTTCGCGGTCGGAATAGAGGGCGTGAACCACGAGGTCCAACAGCCGGCCGACCTCGGCACCGAATTCGTGCCGTTCCAGGGTATCGCTCAAGGGTTTGCCTCCGGGGATCGAACGGTGCGCGATATGACCCTTGCGGTGCGGAAATTCAATATCGGCAAGTAGAAGTCGGGTCCGTCATGCCGCCGCCTGGGGCAGGCGCCCGGTCCATGCAACCTTGTCCGCTCTCGGGCGTAGCCGTGTCTGACTCACCACGTTCGAGGACGACGACGATGGAACCGATGAAGCCTATGGAACCCATGAAGCCCATGGAGCCGATGAAACCCATGTCCGGCGGCGAGGCCTGGTGGCCCCAGGAGCTGGGCCAGCCTTCCACCAGCGGTGGCCAGAACGGGATGCGCTACGCCTTCTTCCCCGACTCGCGCCGGCTCGTCATCGACACGGACGGCAAGCGCACGACCTACGATACCGGCGATCACCAGATCAGCGGCGTCTCCCAGAGCAACGGCTCCGCGCCGACCTTCTCGTCCCGCCAGGGCGACGTGTCGGTGAAAGACCTCAAGACGGTGGATTGAGCCCAAAAGGCGGCGCTTGCGAGCGCCGCCATTGCGCCCGGCCTGACGCACCGACATACTCCTCCGAAATGACGTCGAGGCGCAAAGCCGACGCATGACGCCGAGGGGACGGGACGGTGAAGGAAGGCACGCGGATGCGTGGGCATCTGTGCGGGATCAGGACCGCCTGGACGGTTGCCGCGACGGCGGCCGAGGCGGTGGCGGACGTCGCCGCCGGCATCGGTCCATCCCGTCTCTCGCATCTGCTGGCCTTCTTCTCCCCCGATTACGTCGTCGATGACCTGAACACCGCCCTGGCAGGCGCTTTCCCCGGCACACCCATCACCGGATGCACCATGTCGGGCGGCATCTGCCCGGCGGGCGGGCTGGAGCGCGGCCTCGTGGTGGTCGCTTTCCCCGAAAAGGGTTTTCGCGTCGTCTCCGCGATTCTGGATGCCATCGACCATCTCGACGTGGCGCGCACCGCCTCGTCCGTCCGTGCCCTGCGGCGGATCCTGGAGACGGAATCCCCCGATGCCGCACCGAACCGGCGCTTCGCCCTGTCCTTCATCGATGGCCTCGCCAATGCGGAGGAGACGGTGGTCTCGGCCATCGCCTGGGCGCTCGATGGCATCCCCCTGGTCGGCGGATCCGCCGGCGACGACCTGAATTTCCGCGAGACGGTGCTGCTCCACCAAGGCTCGATCCATCGCCGGGCGGCGGTGGTGGTGCTGGTGGAGACGGATTATCCGTTCCAGATCTTCAAGAGCGATCATTTCGAGCCGACGACCACGAAGTTCGTGGTCACGGCCTCCGACGACGAGCAGCGCATCGTCCACGAGTTGAATGCCGAGCCTGCCGCCCGCGAATACGCCATGGCGGTGGGGCTCGACCCGGAAGCGCTGACGCCGATGAGTTTCGCCGCCTATCCCCTCGCGGTGAAGGTCGGGGGCGAGTACTTCTGCCGCTCGATCCGGCGCATGAACGCCGATGGCTCCCTGAGTTTCTTCTGCGCCATCGACGAGGGCGTCGTCCTCACCCTGGCCCAGCCGCGCGACATCGTGGAGACCACCCGGAGCGAACTGACCCGTCTCGAAGCGGCACTCGGGGGGATCGATCTCATCATCGGCTTCGACTGCGTCCTGCGCCGTCTCGATGCTGAGAGCCGGCAGGTCCGCCAGGGCATCTGCGACCTCTATCGCCGCTATGACGTGGTGGGGTTCGAGACCTATGGCGAGCAGTACCGGGCGATGCACCTCAACCAGACCTTTACCGGCATCGCCATCGGCCGGCTGGCCGCTTCATGACAGCCGGCTCTCCCAGCGTCGGCGACGAAGAGGCCAGCCGCCGTATTGCCAAGCTGGAGCGTATCAACGCGGCGCTCATGGCGCATGTGGAGCGCACCATGGACCAGCAGGGGGGCGCCTATTCGCTGTTCCAGACCGCGATCATGCTTGAGGGCCGCGTCCGCTCCCGCACCGAGGAACTCACCGGCCTGATGTACAGCCTGGAGCGCTCAAACGCCGCGTTGGTCGCGGCCAAGGAGGAGGCCGAGACCGCCAACCGCTCGAAGACCCGTTTCCTCGCCGCCGCCGGGCACGACCTGCTGCAGCCGCTGAACGCAGCGCGCCTCTCGGCTTCCGCCCTGTCGGACATGCCACTCGGCTCGGAAGCCCTGGCGATGTCGGCGCAGGTCGAACGGGGGCTGCAGACCATCGAGGACCTGATCAAGACTCTTCTCGACATCTCCAAGCTCGATGCCGGCATCGTCCGCCCGGTCATCCGGCCGGTGGCTCTCGGCGATCTGCTCGACGGGATCGCGGCGAGCTTCATGCCGATGGCCGAGCGCAAGGGCCTGCGCCTCGCGGTCCGCTGCCCGGAGATCCGGGTGGACAGCGACCCGGTCCTCCTTCGGCGCATCCTGCAGAACCTCGTTTCCAACGCGATCCGATATACTGGCCGGGGCGGCGTACTGATCGCCGCGCGCCGGCGTGGTCGGCTGTGCCGCATCGAGGTGATCGATACCGGCTGCGGCATCGCGGAGAGCGAGCGCCATCTCGTCTTCGAGGAATTCTACCGGGGCGGCGGGGCGGGTGACGAGGGCGAGCCGGGACTTGGCCTCGGACTCTCCATCGTCCAGCGCATGGCCACGGCCCTCGACCATGCCCTCGTCCTCGATTCGCGGCTCCGCCACGGCACCCGGGTCAGCCTGTCCGTCCCCATCGGCGCCTCCCCGACCGAGACCATGGCCGGCCCCGCGCCCATCGCCACGCGGTTGACCGGGGCGCGCGTCCTCATCGTCGAGAACGACCCGGCCACCGCCGATGCGCTGAGGCGTCTGCTGCAGAACTGGGACGCGGAGGTCAGTGTCCATCGCGACCTTGCGGGTGTGGCGGAGCGCGTCGCCGCCGGGCAGCCCCCGCCGGACGTACTGATCCTGGATTATCACCTCGATCACGGCGCCTGCGGCCTCGATGTCGCGAGCTACCTGCGCGGCGTGGCCTGTTCGGCCCTGCCGGTCATCGTGACCACCGCCGACCATTCGCCCGGGATCGAGGCGGACGTGGCGATGATCGGCGCCGAATTGATGCACAAACCGATCAAGCCGGCGCAGCTGCGTGCCCTCCTCACACATATGCTCGCCTGATCATACGACCGGGCGGGGGCGCCGTATCAAGCCGGGTCGGCGTCGATACGCATTCGGAGGATGGCGTAGGGCGGCTGCCGCATGTCGCGGCCGTTGTTGTAGTCCGGGCTCCGATTGACCTGCGCGGCGGTGATGTAGAGCCAGCGGTCGGGGGTGATCCAGAACGTGTCGGCCCAGATCAGCCGGGGATCGGTGGCGAGGATGGTGACGGTGCCGTCCGTTTCGCGCCGGCCGACCGCATTGTGCTCCTGCAGGGCGAGATACACGCGGTCCTTGGAATCCGCGATGAGGCCGCCGGTCATGCCCTTCTCGCCGAGATCCTCGACGGCGGCGGCGACCTCGGCATCGGACACCGCCGGGTCGAGGAGCGAGGCGGTCTCCACCGCATAGAGCCGCCGGCCCATGAGTGGCGCGTAGTAGAGGCGGCGGCCGTCCGGGCTCAGGGCGATGCCGTTGGCGCCACCCTGCACCGGGCGCGGCGGTCCCTCCGCCTTGCGCTGCAGGATCTGGCGGTTCTCGACGACCTTGACGATGCCCTTCTGGGATTCGGTGCTGGCATGCTCGGCGAGGCGCCGGACGACGCGGCCGCTGGCGAGATCCACCGCCAGGATCGCGCCGTGCCCGTCCTGGCCCTGGTCGGTGATGAAGGCCACCGCCCGGCCGTCGCGGATATCGACCCGCAGGTCGTTGAGCGAGGAGGTAGCGGTGACGCCGGCCTCCAGCGGGACCATTCTAACGATCCGGTTGGTCGCCAGATCGAACTGAACGAGCTTGGCCCCTCCCGGCATGGGCGGCCCCGCGCCGTCCGGCAGCCCGGCATCGAGGACCCAGAGCTTGTCGTCCCGGTCCATCACCCCATTGGGCACATGCAGCAGGCGGGTCTGGGCGCGTTTGGCATCGGGCTGGTTGGTGGTCTCGTCGGGATAGGGCGTCACGCTCCCATCCGGCATGACTTCGCCGAGGGTGAAGGGCACCTTGGCGTTGAAGCGCGGCATCATCACGAAGACGCGGCCGCTCTGGGACAGGGTGAGGCCGGTGGGGTTGGAGGGCGCGTCCGCTGCCATGGCGAGTTCAAGTCCCGGCACCCCTGGGTCGCTGGCGACCGTCCTACCGGATGCCGTATTGGGGGAGCCTCCCTCAGCCGCGGAGGCCTGGCTGCTCAGGCAGGCAAATCCGGCGAGGCCGGCCGCCAGCATGTCACGTCGTGCGAAAGTCATTGATGCTGCAATCCTGAAGAAATGACGTTGGTCAGCCGGCTTTCGCCGCGCCCCGGACCTTGAGATCGATCGCGGCCACCACGGAGCCGGCCGAGATGAAGAGGCGATGCCCGTCCGCCCCACCGAACTCGACGTTGGAGGCCGGCGTCGCCGTGGCGATCCGGCCGAGCAGCGTCCCGTCGGGCAGGTAGATGCGCACGCCGTCGGCACAGGCGGCGTAGATCCGCCCGGCCTCATCAATGGCGAGACCGTCCGGAGCGCCGGCATCGAGCGCGGCGACCACCCGTGGCTCGCCAAGGCGCCGGTCCTTCACCGGGAAGGCGAGGATGGCGCGCGCGCCCTCCGCATTGTCGAGGGCGGCGCTGGTCTCCGTGACGTAGAGCGTGTGGCCGTCCGGCGCGAAGGCGATGCCGTTGGGCTGGCCGACGGCATCGGTCATGCCCTGGACTTCACCGGCCGGATCGATCCGGTAGACCCGCCTCGCGGATTGGGCCGGCACCGCCTGAATGCCTTCATCCGGCACGGTGATGCCGAAGACGGGATCGGTGAACCAGATCGCTCCGTCCGGCGCGAGCGCCGCGTCGTTGGGTGAGTTCAGAGGCTTGCCGCCGTAGGAATCCGCCATCACGGTCATCGTCCCGTCGGGTTCGCGGCGGACGACGCGACGGGTCCGGTGCTCGCAAGTGACGAGGCGCCCCTTCGCATCGAGGATGTTGCCGTTGGCGTTGTTGGAGGGATCGCGAAACGGCTTCACCTCGCCGTTTTCCCCGATTACCAGCATGCGGTTCGACCGCACGTCGCTGACGATGAGGCCCCCGAGATGCGGCGCCCAGCACAAGCCTTCGCACCACCGACCCTCGCGGTAGAGGGGCATCGGCCGGGCGGACGGATCGACCAGTTCGGCGAACCGGGGATCGTCTGACCGGAGGATCGGAGCCGCCGAGGCGTGACCGCTCCAGAGACCGGATGCGGCGAGGCCGCAGAGGATGTCGCGTCGGCGCATGGGAAAGCTCGCAGGGGAGGGCGGGAATGCCCGGCCGGTCTCGCCGACCGACCGGGCCTTCGGTCTCAGCGGGCGGCTGGGATCGTCGTCGATCCGGTGGCATCGCTCGCCGGGGGCTTGATGCTCCACAGGTCGGTGGGCAGGGCCGCCGGTGCGTCGGGCTTGTAGAAGGCCGAATCCTGGATGCGAGAGGTCGTCACGTAGAGGGTGCCGTCCGGTCCCTCGGCGAAAGTGTCGGGCCAGCGCAGGCGCTTGTCCTGGATCAGGGTCGTGAGGGCAGAGCCCTTCGCGGACAGGTCGCGGACCTTGATCGAGTCGTCCTGGGGCGAGGTGACGTACATCCGCCCATCCTTGCGCGAGATGATGAGGCCGTCCGCAGGGCCGTTGTCGCCCACCGTCTCCACCTTGCCCGACAGGCTCCTGTCGCTGAGCGCTTCCGGCACGAGCGACGACGTCATCCAGCCGGTGAGCGCGGAGGTCGGCAGGCTGTAGAGGGTCCGCCCCTTGATCGCCTGCCAGTACAGGGTGTCGCCATCGGGCGAGAGGGCGATGCCGTCGGCGGCGAATTCCACGCCGCGTCCATCTGGCCGCCGAAGGGGCCTGCCCTCGTAGGTCACGGTCACCGTCTTGTCGGGCTGGGTCGTCGGATCTCCGTCGAGGAGGCGGCGGGCCTTGCCGCTGGCAAGATCGACCACGACGAGGGCGCCACTCGCGCCCGAATCGGTGATGTAGGCGGTCTTTCCATCCGGCGAAAAGCGCACGTCGTTGAGGTAGGAACCCTGAGGGGCCACGGCCTCGTTGAAGGCGATGGTGCGGGCGGGCCTGTTGGTCTTGAGGTCGATCTCCACGAGCTTCGGCCCGTTCTTCACCACCGCCGCCATGCCGGGCGCGGCCGGATCGAGCACCCAGAGATTACCGTCAGGGCTCGCCACCACACTCTGGACGCAGATCCAATGGTCCCCAGCTGAGACATCGTCCTTGCGCGCATTGCGCCAGGCGTTCCACTCGGCGTCGGGGAAAGGTGTGACCCGGCCGTCCTTTACCTCGGCGACGGAGACGGCGCTGTCTTCGGTCCAGCGTGGGAAGTTGACGAACACGCGACCATCCTTGGAGACGGTGACGCCGGTGACCTGATGCTCGAAGCTGGCGACCTTGGTGAGTGTGCCGGCGGCGGGACCCGGCTGGGCTTCGGCCGCAGCAGCCCCGGTGGTGATCGTGCCGGAGAGAAGCAGCGCGGCCAGGGCGGCGCGGGTTGTCGTCGATGACGTCATGGGGCACTCGTCGCGAGAAAAGGAGGAATCGCTCCCTTCGCCAACGCAATGACCGGCGGCCAAGCTTCATCGAAATTTTGCGGACCTGCGGCCCGTTCAGGCGGCGAGCGCGCGTTTCACCGTCGAGCGCAGGTCGGCCAGGGAGAAGGGCTTCGTCAGCACATCGGTGACGATGGCGTCGAGGCCACGGGCCCGCTCGCGTTGGTCTGCGAACCCCGTCATCAGGAGGATGGTCAGGTCGGGAAAATCGCGCTTGGCCGCGAGCGCGAGGGCGATCCCGTCCATCAGCGGCATGCGGATATCGGTGAGCATCAGATCGAACCCGCCATCCGCCTCGATCAGCCGATCGAGCCCGTCGCTCCCATCCGACGCCGTCACGACGGAATGCCCGTCGATTTCCAGGCCCCGTTTCAGGAAGCCACGCACGGGCTCTTCATCGTCAACGAGGAGGATTCGTGCCATCAACTCTTTGTCTCTGCTGGATCGCCCAGACTGCGCTTTTACTCAGCTTCGATGTCAAGGGCCGCTTTGCATCAAATGATATGCAAATGTTCCGCATGCCCCGACCGCGCGCAATTGTCGCCCTAAAGCCACGGCTGTGCCTGATCGTCAGCTTCGCGTGCCTGCAGGACGGGCTCAGGTGCCGCCGAACAGGTCCGGCTCGCTGCTCACGTGGTCGACCAAGCCGACGAAGGGGAGCTGACGATATTCATGGGCGACATCCATCCCGTAGCCGACCACGAACACATCGGGGCAGGTGAATCCGACGAAATCGGCATCGATGGTCACCGCCCGCTTGCCCGGCTTCTCGAGCAGGACGGCAGTCAGGACCCGCTTGGCGCCACGCGCCATGAGCAGGTCCTTGGCGAAGACGACGGTGCGTCCGGATTCCAGGATGTCGTCCACCAGGAGGACGTCGCGGCCGCGAACCTCACTCTCGACGTCGCGCAGGATCTCTACCTGTCCCGAGGAAACCGTGCCGCTGCGATAGCTCGACAGGTGGACGAACTCGACCTGCGGTGACAGGCCGGACCGGTGCAGCGCCCTCAGCAGGTCGGCTGCGAACATGAAGCTTCCCTTGAGAACCGCCACGACGAGGAGGTTCTCGGGCTTGGCCGCGACGATGTCCGCGGCCAGCTCCTCGTTGCGGTTCGCGATGGCGGTTTCGTCGAAGAGGACGCGCACGCGTCGGGTCGGGCTGGTCATACGATCTCTCTACCACGAGCGGGCGCGGGTGGCACCGTTTTTTGCCCTGCGCGAGAGGCAACGTCCGGTGTCAATGACCGAGATCCGTCTCCGGCACACCGCGCTCCGGTGCGAACCCGACCTTGATCGTGCGCCCCTGCGCCGGCGGCGCCGACAAGCTTGCCCTGAACCGGGCCGTCTCGCGATCCTCGAGGCTGGAGCGCGGCGGCGCCACGGTCCAGCGGTAGATGGTCTGGTCCTGCGCATCGCGCACTTCGACCTCGATCGGCGGCACCGGGACGGGGTTGCCCGCCACGCCGACCACGTCGCCCTCGACGACGAGTTGGGACGCGGCGCCCTCGCCCTGGGTCTGGAAGGCCGAAAGATCGCGGATCTCGATGCCGCGCAGGTTCACGGGCATGCCGATCCCGGCATAAAGCGCAGCGCTCTGGGGCATGGCCCGCACCACGGTGCTGCGGGCAAGTAGCGCCAAGGGTATGCCCGCCAGCAGGGCGAGCCCGAAGGCGGCGACCGGCGACATAGCGCCCCATCGTTTCGGAGGGGGCGTGCGCCCGCGGGGCTTGCGGACCGGCTTCTCCTCCGGCACCGGACCCACCGCTGCGGCCTGGGCCTCCTCGGCCAGTGCCGCTTCCCATGCATCGAGATCGGCCTGCGCTTCCCCGCGCCCCTCCACCGAGCCCATCGCCGCCTGAATCTCGGCCATCTCCTCGGCGAGAGCAGCAGCGACCTCATCGGGTGAGATGAACCAGGTCTCGCGACACGCGGCACAGCGCACCGAGCGGCCTTCGACGCCAACCCTGTCGGTGGCGATGTCGTATTCGCTTGCGCAGGCCGGGCATACGATCAGCATGGCGAATCGACGCCTCGAATTCTCGATCGGCGGTTGCCGGTTCGGTGAAAAAGACTCACACCATCATCGCCAAGAGCGGTTAATCCTCCGTGAAGCGGCAGAATGGGAGCACAGGCTTGTCAGCAGAATCAGGCATCAACGGATCCGGGCATCTCGCGTGACCGCTGACAGCCTCCTGTCGGGCGTCGAGGAGCCCGTGGTCCAGTTCGAAAATGTCGGCATGCGCTACGGCCTCGGGCCGGAAGTGCTGAGCGACGTGAGCTTCCAGATCGCCCCGCGCTCGTTCCAGTTTCTCACCGGCCCCTCCGGCGCGGGAAAGACCACCCTGCTGCGCCTGATCCTTCTCTCGGTCCGGCCGACGCGCGGGCTGGTCTCGGTGTTCGGAGAGGAAGTCAGCGACATCTCCAACGAGGCGCTCACCGGTTTGCGCCGGCGGATGGGCATCGTATTCCAGGATTTCCGGCTGCTCGACCACCTCACCACTTACGAGAACGTCGCCCTGCCGCTGCGCGTCCAGGGCAGGTCGGAGACGAGCTACCGTGCCGAGGTGGTCGAACTCCTGCGTTGGGTCGGTCTCGGCGAGCGCATGCACGTCCTGCCGCCGCTTCTGTCGGGCGGCGAAAAGCAGCGTGCGGCGATCGCCCGGGCGCTCATCGCCCGGCCGGACCTTCTCCTCGCCGATGAACCAACCGGCAACGTCGATCCCGGTCTCGGCCGGCGGCTGCTGCGGCTATTCATCGAACTCAATCGGCTCGGAACCTCCGTCCTGATCGCCACCCACGACTTCGCCCTAATGGACCTCGTCGACGCCCCCCGGCTCGTCCTAGGTCAGGGCCGGCTGCAGATCGAACACTGATGGGTCGTCAGGCAAGCCCACCGCCGCATCCCTCGATGCCCATCGCTACCGACCAGGAAGCCCTTCCGGCGACCCTGCGACGCAACGCTCCCCTCGTCCCCACCGACTCGGCCGCGAGCCGGGCGCTCGCGGCCGTCATCGCGATCCTGACTTTCCTGGCGGCTCTTTGCGCCGGGGCGGCCGAGATCGTCGCCTCCAGCGCCGATCAGTGGCAGGGCAGCGTCGCGCAGGAGGTGACGGTTCAGGTGAGGCCGAGCGCCGGTCGCGATATCGATGCCGATGTGGCCAAAGCCGATGCACTGGCAAAGGCGACGCCCGGAATCGCCACGACGCGGATCTTTTCGAAGGCGGAAGCCGAACGCCTACTCGAGCCCTGGCTCGGCAGCGGCCTCGATCTTTCCGACCTGCCAGTTCCGCGGCTCGTGACCCTGAAACTCGCGGATTCCCCCGCGCCGGATCTGAAAGGACTCCGGGGCGCGCTCGGCGAAGCCCTGCCGGGGGTGGCGAGCCTCGACGACCATGCCCTATGGCTTCAGCGGCTCTCGACCATGGCCAACACCTTCGTCGGTGTCGGCGTCGGCATCGTCGCCCTCGTCCTGATCGCCACCGGGCTCGCGGTCGTGTTCGCCACGCGCGGCGCCATGGCCGGCAACCGGGAAGTGGTGGAGGTGCTGCACTTCGTCGGCGCGAACGACGATTTCATTGCCCGCGCCTTCCAGCGCCGCTTCTTCGGCCTCGGCCTACGCGGAGGCGTCATCGGCTCGTGCCTGGCACTTGCGGTCTTCGCGCTAGCGGGACTGCTCGCCCGGCTCTGGCGATCGGGGCCGGCCGGAGACGAGATCGAGGCGCTGTTCGGCGCCTTCCATATCGGTTGGCGTGGCTACGCCGCCGTCCTGCTCATCGGCGTGATCGCCTCCGTGGTGACCGGTATCGTTTCGCGGCTCACGGTCAGACGATTCCTGCGCTGAAGCTGGGTTTTCGACTGCGGGACAGGGCTCTTCGCCCCCTTGCTGCATGACATCGCACGGGGTTCCGAGTTCCCGGAATCGCGTTAACTATTCGTAAACCCTTAGGGGCGGAAGTATCGCCTCGCGGATGCCGCATTCGGCACTACCTTCGGAGAATGGCCACGCGGATGTCAGGACTCGGCACCACTCGCCCGCTGGAGGCGTTCGGTTGGGTCTGGCCACGCGGTCGGGCGGAATTGTCGGCGCCTCCCGCACGGATCGCAAGGGTGATGTCTCCAACACTGCAGCGTATCGGCTATGTCACCCTCGGCCTCGGTGCCATCGCCACCCTGGCGCTGGTTGCCGGGTTCCTGATCTTCGCCGAATCCATCGCCCGTGACGAGCGCACGCTCGACGGCCGGGCGGACGGGATCGTGGTCCTAACGGGCGGCGCACAGCGTATCGGCGACGCAATCGATCTTCTCGCCGGCGGTTATGGCCGGCGCCTGCTGATCACCGGCGTCAACGAGCGAACGAGCCGCGACGAGATCGCCCGCCTGAATCCGACCCAGCGCCACTGGATCGAGTGCTGCGTCGATCTCGATTACCGGGCTCGCAACACGATCGGCAACGCCATCGAAACCCGTCGCTGGATGCGCCAGCACCGGTTCAATACCGTCGCGGTGGTCACCTCGAACTACCACATGCCCCGGACCTTGGTGGAGCTCGATCATGCGTTGATGGGCAAGGACCGGGTACTGCCCCACCCCGTGATCGCGGACGGCTTCGACGCCGATCGCTGGTGGCGGCACCCTGGAACGGCAAGGCTCATCGGCTCGGAATACCTGAAGTTCCTCGTTTCATGGCTGCGGACGCGGTTCGAATCCGATCCGGAGCAATCACGAGCGGCGATCATGATGGGGCGCGGAAAACCCATCAAGCTCGTCTCCGAATCGATCATGCGCGCGCAATACTGACACCGCCCTCTCAGCGCGACGCGTGTCGCCCGATAGCCACCGTCACAATCCTCGCTCCGGCCTGCATCGGCAGATCTATGGATGTCGAAACCGGACTCCGTCTTTCCCCAGACAGTATCCTCGGACCTTGGCT
The DNA here is from genome assembly GCF_000376345.1 of Methylobacterium sp. 88A. Lineage (NCBI taxonomy): Bacteria > Pseudomonadati > Pseudomonadota > Alphaproteobacteria > Hyphomicrobiales > Methylobacteriaceae > Methylobacterium > Methylobacterium sp. 88A. Next base: position 4,089,783 of record NZ_AQVT01000001.1, on the reverse strand, counting down.
TCGGGCCTTGCGCCTCGTCTCGGTGGGCGTTTCGATCACGTATAGGGTGGGCGTTCCGACGGGGGCGGGGCGGATGCCGGTGGCGGTGGGAACATCGTATGTTCCATGTCCCCAAGCGCTCGGGACGAGCTCGGTTGGGCGGGGTATTGGCAGCAACAACCCAGTACGAGAGGCTGCGACGACATAAGGCCCGGCGTAGCTCTCATCGAACCGCGGTCGGAACGTATCGGGATGGCCGTAGCCCGAAGCTGTGACGTCCTGTGCATGAGCTACTGGCGCCACCACGAGGGCAAGCGTCAGGGTGAATCCCGGCATCATCCATCTCAGCGTGGCCGACATACGAACCTCGTCGTATCGAGACGGACCTCGATAGACCGGCACGACGAGAATGATCGTGCCAAGGTGAAGTCTGATTGTAGGGGCGAGGGGTGAGGTGCGGCAGTCCCTAAGTAGCTGCAAGGCATCGAAGTCGACGCCCACATGCCGTCATCCGAAAGCGGAGGCATTGCCTCAGCGGCAAGTGGTGACACGGCGGACGATCCAGCCCTCGCCATCGACGAACAAGCGCTTGCGCGATTTGGTGCAAGCGAGAGTATCGTCCTCGGCCTCGACCGTCAGGGCTACCTTGCCAAGCTCCGCATCCCGGTGAGGAGTGCCGGTCGAAGATCCCTCAGTGCCAGGCATTGCCTCAGCGGAAAAAGAGGACACGCCGACGGCGAGCGCAATGCCCATCGCACTGAAAAGCCTGAACCGTTTCGTCATCGCAACCCTGCCCGCGCTCCGTTTTACGAAGCACCATCCAGACCCAAGCCATTGCACTTACCGCAGCGCTTGGTTTGTAAATCGCGGGAGGGCGAAACGGTTGCAGCGCAATGAAGCGCCACACGCGAATAGTTGGGTTTGCCACACTGCTTGTGTGACATCACACCGTCACGATCGTGATTGCGCGTCGAGAAGCCTCTCTGCCGCCGCCGACGGCGCGCCTGAAATCCCGTGGGGTGGCTTCAATGCGCAGCGGTGACACTGAGCAGCGGCAGGGTCACGGCAAGTTCCGGGGCGCCGAGGATCCGGGGCGTCAGGGAGGGGAGGGCCAGGGCTGCGATGCCGAGGACGAGGGTCAGGCCGAGAAGAGACGTTTCTAGGCCGCGGTAGATCACATCCATTCCCACCTCCACCCTGCAGGGACGAGTGGATCATGAGCGGGAGTGGGTTAATCAATCCCTCACGTGTACTTCGCGGAAAGGAGACGCAAGTGCAGGCCGAGCCCCGAATCATCGCGATCCATCGTTCAACTGAGGCTGGCACGCCCAGCCGTCACGCTCTTCCGAGCATTGTCATATGGGCGAGGTCGGCTTCTGGCGGCTTGAGCAGGGCCGCCGCCAGATTGGCCTCGAGCACGATGAGATCGCTATCAGGATCGGGCTCCCACCCGCAATTGCAGCCGCCTGGGCCTTCATGGGCCTCGGCGACCTGTCGATACAGCGTCCCGATGGTGCGCGCCGCTACCGCCAGCGCCTGGAGCGCCGGAAGAGGTTGTCGGTGCAGACTGGTCCAGAACGCGCGTCGCAGTGCCTCGTCCAGTTCGCTTCCCTCCTTGGGCGGATCGATACAGGGCCGGGAAGAACGGATAACACTCACGCGATCTCTCCTTTTACGATCGGGATCGGTTTGTGCATCAGGCCCGGCTCCTTTGCGGCAGTCAGGAAATCGACGAAGTCTGCGATGCGGTGCAGACGCATGTCGACGGTGCAACCATCCCACCATGCCAGCCGTGCATAACCGCGGATCAGTTCCAGCACCCGTTCCATCTCGTCCGACCTCCAAATTCTGCAGTGCCCCGACAGCGGGCATAAAGAAGCAAGCTGATCGATCAAGCAAGCGTATTGGCGAATATTGGAAAGAGTATAAAACTCACGCAAACCGTTCGAGCTACAATTTAGATTTAGATCTATTCTACGTTGCCTGGCCTTAGCGCCTCATTTTGCGGGGTTGAAACAAAAATGGCGTGCCTTCGTATCTGCGTTCCCCACCCTTGAGCACCTTTTACGAAATGGCGATCGAGGCAGGCCGCCAACGCGTTCGGCAGTCATCGCCAGCGGCGGAGAATGCCCCGAAATCTACGGTGATGCCGCCGTTCTGCTACCGGAGGTGGATGTGCCCAAGACCCATAAGATCAGCATCATTTTACACGTATTGAAGGACGCGATGTTCCGGGCCGCCATCGAGAAGCTGGGTGCGGATCACATCAAGCTCATCTCGCTGCGATCGGTTGCGTTCGACGAGATCGAGGGCGTGATCGGAGACATCATGAGCTGCGAGGAGATCGTCTCCACCTCGCTCCACGGTGTCATAGTTTCCCATGCCTACGTTATTCCCTGTCAGTCGCTCCGCGTGACGAGCGACCGGGAAAGCGCTCGGGATTCGTTCAAGATACGAGATTACAAGCTCTCGGTCGGTCTCGATGATCCAACTTTCGGCGTCCCGCCGAGATTTATCGACCTGAAGTGGCTCGAAGCGCGCGAGTGCGTCCTGCTGCCGTCGCCGATCGACACGAAGGCTCTCCGGGCACCGTTCCCCTTCCCCGGCTGATTGAAGGCCTGAACGGCGAGGCCGGTTTCCGGCCCTAGCACCACCCGCCTCAGGGCCGCGGAGCTCTCTTCCCGCACGCCCTCTCGAGGGCGTTTCGATGCGCAATCCCAACGGGCGGGTCGCCTTATCTATCGCTCGTCAATATGAGCCCAAGGCGCTCTTGCCCGACGCGGAAATAGTCAGGCGGGAGCCGGCTTTTCGCAGAATCCGGTCTTCTAAGCTGTGTGCGTGGCCGCACATCGATGTCGAAACGGGCTGACTACCTCATGGTCAACCCCACTTCGATCCTGGCAACCTGATCGTGGCCGCTCTCGCGAGGAACGGATCGCATCGGTGCGCCGAAAGGCGCCGGATCTCAGATGGATCGGGCAATCGGTAGTCGAACGATGACCATGACGCACACGACCTCGGCTGAGGACGGCCTCTCCCTACGCTTCTGGGGCGTTCGAGGTTCCACGCCTGTCAGCGGGCCGGATTATGCCGAGTTCGGGGGCAATACGCCTTGCATGGAGGTCCGCTGCGGCACGCGCCTGTTCGTGGTCGATGCCGGGTCCGGCCTTAATGCTTGCGGTCTCCATCATCGCGAGGCGCTACCCAAGGAGATCGATCTCCTGTTCAGCCATCTCCATCTCGACCACACCGCTGGGCTGCCGTTCTTCAAGCCGGTGATCTTCAACCCAGAGCGAACGATCAACACCTATTGCGGGAACCTCGACGGGGACAGCGCCAAGGCGGCCCTGGACCGGCTGTTCTCGCCGCCGCTGTTTCCGGTGACGCTCGATGTCATCCCGTGCACCTTCTCCCATCACGGCTTCAAGGCGGGCGAGTCGCTGAGTTTCGCCGACGGCGCGCGGGTCGACACCATCCTGCTCAATCATCCACAAGGGTCCGTGGGCTATCGCTTCGACCATGCGGGCAAGCGCCTTTGCATCATCAGCGACATCGAGCATTCCGACCCCTGGCCCGACGAGGCCCTTCGTCGCTTCGTGGAGGGGGCCGACCTGCTCGTCTACGACGGCATGTTCACGGAGACCGAGTATCCCCGCTGCTGTGGCTGGGGGCACTCCACCTGGGAAAAGGGCGTCGAGTTGGCGCGGGCGGCGGGGGCGAAGGCTTTGGCGATCATTCATCTCCACCCGTCGCATGGCGATGCGCAGTTGCGCAGCGTGGAGGCCGAGATGCAGGCCGTGATGCCGACCGCCTTCATCGCGCGCGAACGTCAGATGGTCGCCGTGGGCGAGGTGACGGAGCCGGCCCGCGACGGCCGGCACCTGTCCCTGATCAAGACGGCCTGACGGCCTCGTCGCGGCCGAGGCGGCTGTTGCGCCGGCTCCAGGCGAAGTAGATCACAAGTCCTACCACGAGCCAGGCAAGCAGTCGCAGCCAGGTCTGGCCGTCGAGGGACACCATCATGGCGAGGCAACTGACGATGCCGAGGATCGGCACCAGCGGCACCAGCGGCGTCCGGTAGTCCCGTCGCGCATCGGGCTGGGTCCGGCGCAGGATGATGACCCCCGCACAGACCAGGATGAAGGCCAGCAGGGTGCCGATGCTGGTCATGTGGCCGAGCTGGCTGATCGGCAGGAACCCGCCGAGCGCGCTGGTGAACACCATGAAGAACAGGTTCGAGCGGTAGGGCGTCTTCCAGGTCGGGTGGATCTTCGAGAAGAAGCCCGGCAGCAGCCGGTCCTGGCTCATGGAATAGAACACCCGGCTCTGGCCCAGCAGAAGGACCAGGATCACGGTGGAGAAGCCGGCGATGACGCCGAGGGTCACGAGGCTCCTCAGCCAGGGGAACGGGGTCTGGGCGATGGCCGTGTTCACCGGGGCGGCATCGCCCTTCATGGCGTCGTAATGCACGAGGCCGGTGAGCACGCCGGCGAAGGCGATGTAGATCACCGTGCAGATGGCCAGCGAGCCGAGGATGCCGATCATCATGTTGCGCTGGGGGTTCTTGGCCTCCTGCGCCGCCGTCGAGACCGCGTCGAACCCGATATAGGCGAAGAACACGACGCCGGCGCCGCGCATGATGCCGCTCCAGCCGTACTCGCCGAACGTGCCGGTGTTCTCGGGGATGAACGGCACGTAGTTCTGCGCCTTGATGTAGAACAGGCCGACGCCGACCACGACCGCCACCACCGCGAGCTTGATCGCCACGACGACGGCGTTGACGCGGGCGGATTCGCGGATGCCGATCATCAGCAGGGCCGAGACGGCGACGATGATGAGGATGGCGGGCAGGTTGACGATGCCATGCGCCGTCACCCCGTCGACCGTGTAGGTCTCGAAGGGGGAATTGACGAGGCTGGGCGGCAGGTTGATGCCGAGCGTGTCCCGCAGGAACCGGGTGACGTAGCTCGACCAGCTCACCGAAACGGTGGCCGCGCCGACAGCGTATTCGAGCACGAGATCCCAGCCGATGATCCAGGCCACGAACTCGCCCATGGTGGCGTAGGCGTAGGTGTAGGCCGAACCCGCCACGGGGATCATGCCGGCGAGCTCGCTGTAGCACATGCCGGCGAAGGCGCAGGCGATCGACGCGATGGCGAAGGAGATCACCACGGCGGGGCCGGCATGCTCGGCCGCCGCGATGCCGGTGAGGGAGAACAGGCCGGCTCCGATCACCGCGCCGATGCCGAGGGCGACGAGGCTCCAGGGGCCGAGGGTACGTTCGAGCTTGTGCTCACCCCCTTCGGCGTCGGCATTCAGTCGCTCGAGGGATTTCGTCCGGGTGAGATCGCCTGCGAGGCCTGATGCCATTGATCGATGCCCTTCATGGTTGGAGCGCGGAGGTCCGGCGTCCAGCGCATGGCGACCATGCAGCTTTCCCGCCAAGGGCTAAACCTTGGCCATTCAACGAGGTTCCGGCAAAATGACGCGCCGTCTCGCGGGTCGCGGAGGCCGCCCGAGGCGGCAAGCCACGGCTCCCCGACCCTCAGCCGCAGCGTCTACCGCGTGGCTGCCGCGAGACAGCCAGCCGCCAGGTCCTTGAGGATCGCTCCGGCGCGGGCGGAGATGTCCGGCCCCGCCGTCTCGGGCGTACCGTCGGAGAAGGGCGGTTCCGGCGCATATTCGGCCACGAGCTGGCTCGTCCTGGCATAGTCGTCGCCACGCAGGCGGGCCGCCAGGACGAGGGCGAAGTCGAGACCTGCGGAAATGCCCGCGGCCGTGATCCGGTTGCGGTCCACCACCACGCGCCGGTTCACCGGAATGGCGCCGAGGCGGGGCAGCACGGTCTCGCGCACGCACCAATGCGAGGTGGCGCGGTAGCCGTCGAGCAGCCCCGCCGCGCCGAGGATGAGCGAGCCGGTGCAGACGCCGGTGACCCAGGATGCGCGTGGAGCCCGGTCGCGCAGGAAGGCCAGGGTCGCCTCGTCGCGCATCTGGGCGGGGGTCGCGTCGCCGCCCGGCACGAAGAGCACGTCGATATCGAGGGGGCAGGTCTCGAAGGAGGTGTCGGCAATGAGGGTCAGGCCCGTATCGCTCGGAACGGGTCCGGCTCGGCGGGAGACGAGATGGAGCCGATCGCCCGCCAACCCGGCCAGGATCGCCTGCGGGCCCACGAGGTCGAGCGCCGTCATGCCGGGGAACATCAGCATGGCGATCCGCACGGGCGGCCGCTCGGGCGCCGCCGCGCGAGCGGCCTCGCCCGGACCGGACAGAACGGCCGCGGTCAGGCTCGCGGTGAAGGCGCGACGATCCATGGACGATTCCTCCCGATGGCCACGCCCTCCCGATGGCCACGCCCTCCCGATGGCCACGCCCTCCCGATGGCCATGACCGGATCATATAGACCACCGATCACGCCAGCAGAGGCCGCTGCGCTTTGGGACATGACGAAGATGTCGCTGCCTCCGGCGCCATCCGCCGCACGTGGACGCGAAGGGCGTACCTCGCCATATGCGCAGCTTGGCGGGATGCGTGACCGGGTGGGATGCGCTACAACCCCGTGACATGCTACGGGCTCGCCATCGACGTCAGGCGGACCGATCCGATACGGCCGGCCCGAACCGGACGATTTCCTGCCAAACGATCAGAATACGACGAGCCATGACACGCGACGTCCTTGACACCAGCCCCGACCGCTTGAGCGACACGAACGGCGACGGGCGGCCGAGCCTGACGGCGACCATTCGCTCCCATCTCGGAGACCAGCTCCGCACGGTCTACGACCGCCTCGGCACGGACGAGCCGTCCACGCGTTTCGCCGAGCTCATCGAGAAGCTGGAAGCCGCCCTGAAAGCGCGCGGCGAGCAGGTGGAGCCCGAGTTCCGCAACGGTCTGCTCGCGGCGGTGCCGTCGCTGCGGGCTTTCGCGCTCTCGCTCACCAGCAATCCGGCCCGCTCGGACGATCTCGTGCAGGACACCCTGCTCAAGGGCTGGCAGCATCGCGCTCGGTTCCAGCCGGGCACGAACCTCAACGCCTGGCTCTTCACCATCCTGCGCAACATCTTCTACTCCGACCACCGCAAGCGCGTGCGCGAGGTGGAGGACCAGGACGGGTCCTACGCCGCGCGTCTCGCCACGGCACCGCACCAGGGCGACCGCCTCGATGTGGAGGACCTGCAGACGGCTCTCGCCAAACTGCCGCCCGACCAGCGCGAGGCCCTCGTCCTCGTGGGCGCCGAGGGCGTGTCCTACGAGGAGGCGGCCACGATCATGGGCTGCAAGGTCGGCACGGTGAAGAGCCGCGTCAGCCGCGCCCGCGGGCGCCTCGCCGAATTGCTCGGCTACGACGAGGAAGACCTGAGCTCGGACCGGCTGATCCAATCGGCCATGCCGAAGGACGCCTGATTCCGGCCGCCGAGCCGTCGGGATCGGCGCTCCTTCGCGCTCACCAAGCGACATCGTATCGCGACACCGGGGGCATGAGGAACGTCGTCCCCCGTTCGGGGACATGGTTGGGACAATCCGGCAAAATCGATTTTCGAGGCATCCCTTTCCGGAGATCGGGCGTTACTGCCCCGAACCCCGCTGAGCGTCACCGTTCGCGGGTCATCGGATACGGAGATCTCGATCATGAACATCAAGACCCTTCTCGCCGCTTCGGCGATCGCCCTTTCCCTCCCCCTCGCGGCCCAGGCCCAGGGCCTCGTGCGCGGCGCGGAGCGTGGCGCACAGGACGGTGCTGACGCGGCCGGCCCGCTGGGCGCCATCGTCGGCGGTGCCGTCGGCGCCGCGACCGGAACCGTCGGTGGCATCCTGGGTGTCGACGACCGCCCCCGTTTCCGCCAGTACGTCACCCGCGAGCGTCACAGCTCCTACGCCTATGACGGCGATGTCCGCGTCGGCGCGACCCTGCCCGGCACCGGCGTGACCTATTACGACGTGCCGTCCGAGTACAACGCCCGCGGCGCGCGCTACACCATCGTCAACGACCGTCCGGTGCTGGTGGACCGCAGCCGCCGCATCGTCGAGGTCATCGACTGATCGTCGACATCGATCGACGCTGACCATTCGGCAGGAGCCCCCGGTGCCACGGCACCGGGGGCTTTTTCGTGGATCGGAGAATCGTCAGGGTTCGCAGGAGAAACACCTGAAATACCGGCGCAGGATCGGGTACCATCAACATTTGTGAGTCGGTACGCGCAACACTCGCCGCCCCGGCCGGTTATTGCTCTTGACTGAGAGAAACACCCGATATGGCAAACGATCCGATTCTCCGCATTGATCAATCGGCCTCCGGACAGTCCGGCGCCGCGGATGTCGATCCGTCTCTGCCCGAGCCGGTGCGGGACCATCTCGGCCAACAGCTGCGCTCCGTCTTCACCACGCAGGACGATGCGCCGAAATTCCTCGGTGAACCTGCCGTGCCGGAGGAATTCGCGCCGCAATTGCGTCGCCTCGAGACTCGGCTGAAGACGCATGAGGAAGGCACCGGCGCGGTCGAGCAGGCTCTGGATGGCCTCCTCGACGACCTGAACGCACCGCCCGCGACGTCGATCTGAACTCGGACCTCGGGACCCTAGACCTTGGGTTTGGCCGCGAGGATATCGCGGATCTCGCCCAACAGCTTCACGTCCGCCGGGGTTTCGGGAAGGGGCTTTGCCTCTTCCTGGGTCTGAAGCTTGTTCATGGCCCGGATGACGAGGAACAGCACGAAGGCGACGATCATGAAATTGAGCGCCACGGTGATGAACTGGCCGTAGCCGATCACCGCGCCCTGCTTCTTGGCATCGGCATAGGCCGCGCCCTTCTGCACGCTCGACGAGAGCGCGATGTAATAGTTCGAGAAATCGAGGCCGCCCGTGATCGCCCCGATGATCGGCATGAACACGTCCTGGACCGCCGACGTGACGATGGAGCCGAAGGCGGCGCCGATGATCACGCCCACCGCCAGGTCGACGACATTGCCGCGCAGCGCGAATTTCTTGAATTCTTCCAGCACCGTCGCCTCCAAAGCGTGAGCCCAACGGGCTTCCGGCAGAGACGTTAGGCGAGCCGATCAGCTTTCGACAGGCGCCGGTTCGATCTGTCCACGGCCGGTTGCGTCGAGACGCTCCTCGATCTTCGCCCGGCGCCGGTACTGCGCGGCCCCGATCGGCAGGGTGACGAGGTAGCCGCCCGCCATCACCACCATGGCCTCGAACGGATAGCTGATGAACAGGCCGAAGGCTGCGACCACCACGAGGAAGATCGGCAGCACCCATTCGCGCGGCACGCGTTTGCCCATGGTCTTGCCGGAGAAGGTGGGCACGGTGGAGACCACGAGGAGGGCGATGCAGAGCGTGTAGCCGAGCACCACCGGCGCGGCCCAGCGCTCGAACGGCAGGCCGAGGAAGTGGAGATAGAGCGGCAGCATCGCGGTCAGCGCTCCGGCCGGCGCCGGCATGCCGACGAAGAAGTCCTTCTTCCAGGCGGGCCGGTTGGGATCGTCGAGCATCGCGTTGAAGCGGGCGAGGCGCAGGGCCATGGCGATGGCGAAGATCAGGGCGACGATCCAGCCGAGCGAGCGCAGCTCCTTCAGCGCGAAGCCGTAGAGGATGAGCGCCGGGGCGCAGCCGAAATTGACGAAATCGGCGAGGGAATCGAGCTCGGCCCCGAAACGCGACGTGCCCTTGAGCATGCGGGCGACACGCCCGTCGATCCCGTCGAGGAAGGCGGCCGCGACGATGGCGATGACGGCGGGCTCGAACTTGCCCTCGAACGCGAGACGGATGGCGGTCAGCCCGAGGCAGACCGCCATCAGGGTGATCATGTTGGGCGCGATCATCCGGAACGGCACCGCCTTGAAGCGGCGCGGCTTCGGCTCGTTGGCATCCGGCTCGAAGGGCGGAAAGAGATCGTCCATGACGCGCCTTTTCAGAAAGACGGGCGAACGGGCCTATGGGGCACCGTCCGCGAAGGATCGCGACCCCGCCCGGGCGGGGCCGGGCGGGATCAGATGCGGCGGAAGCTGCGCTCGGGGCCGCCGCCGAGATCGGCGAGCACGGTCTCGCCCGCCACCGCCTTCTGGCCGAGGCCGACCAGCACGCGCGTGCCCACCGGCAGGTAGACGTCGACACGCGAGCCGAAGCGGATCAGGCCGAAGCGCTCGCCGACATTCAAGGTATCGTTCGCCTGCACCCAGCCGACGATGCGGCGGGCCACCAATCCGGCGATCTGCACGACGCCGACGCGCAGGGGGCTGCCGCGATGGGTGGTCTCGATGACGAGGCCGTTGCGCTCGTTGTCGTCGCTGGCCTTGTCGAGTTCCGCATTGAGGAACAGGCCGGGCGTGTAGACGATCTGGCCGATCTTACCGGTGACGGGGACGCGGTTCACGTGGCAATCGAACACGTTCATGAAGACCGAGATCCGCGTCATCGGCTCCTGCGGCAGGTCGAGCTCGGGCGGCGGCAGCACGGTGGAGATCAGGTTCACCCGGCCGTCGGCCGGCGAGACCACCAGGCCGTCGGCCACCGGGGTGACCCGCTCGGGATCGCGGAAGAAGTAGCAGACCCAGAGGGTGAGGATCAGGAAGATCCAGCCGGCGAACTGGGCGAAATAGCCGAACAGCACGGTCAGCACGATGCCGATCAGGATGAAGGGGTAGCCCTCCTTGTGGATCGGCACGAGGGTTCTGCGGATCGTCTCAAGCAGATCGGACATGAAGATTCGGTACTCCTGCGGACCGAGGGATCGGCCGCGCCCGCAATGCGGCCGGGTTGGCAGTCCCGACGGCCTGCGTCAACTCTCGGAGCGGATCGGCGGCGCCCGCAGGGCATCCCCGGCACCGGACCTGCCTTTGTGCATCTCGTTTGATGATGCCTTAAGCACCGCGCCGCTAGACCGGGACAGGATCGGGCGGGGAGCGGGGATCGGATGCTGGGTCGGGCGCTGATGCATGTGCGAGCGGCGATCGCCCTGCGGGACTGTGCCGCGAGCGCACCTTCGGATATCGAACGCCACCTCCTGATGAAGGTGGCCGCGATCCACGAGGCCAGGGCCCGCAAGGTGCTCCGCGCGAGCCAGAGCCAGGTCCGCCGTCGCTGAGGTGGGTCCGTCACGGGAGCCGGTCGCTCCGTCACCAGAGCGGCACGGCCCCCGCGCGCCGGACGAAGGTCCGGGGTGCGAAGCGCCAGAGCCGCTCGGCGCCCGGAAAGCGCGCGATCTCGGGGGAATCGAGGAGCACCTCCGCCCGCCCCGTCATCTGCAGCAGGTCGCCGGTGGTGAAATCGATGATTGCGAGCCCGGCGCGGGGATTGGCGCGGATGTTTCCCAATGTGTTGAAGAAGCGGTTGCCGGAATAATCCGGGACCGTGAGCACGTCGTCCTCGCCGACGCGCACGAAGCCTTTGGGGCCGCCGCGATGCGAGACGTCGACCTGCCGGTCCCCGTCCTTCCCCTCCGCATAGGTGGCGACGAAGAGCGTATCTGCCCCGGCGATGAGCGCACGGGCGCTTTCGTCGAGGCCATGGCCGGTCTCCGGAGCCGCCGCGACGGGATTGCGCAGGCGCTCCGCACCCTGCCGGACGTGGATGTATTGCGGGCAATTGCCGAAGCTCTGCCGCACCTGGACCTCGAAACCGTCGCCCTCTCTGCGCTCCACGATTCCGTTCAGGCGGTTCCTCCGCCGCGTCGCCAGATCGATCCCGAGCAGACCCACCGCCGCACCCTCCGTCAGGCCCGCCTGGGCCGGATCGCCGAGTTCGGCGGCTGCCCGCACGCGCAGCCGGAAGGGGTCAGGCGCCTCGACGAAACCCGGTTCGCCCGTCCGGACCGTCGCCCAGACGTCACCCTCCGGGTCCACCGCCCCGAGCACCACGAAGGGCAGGTGACGGAAGAAGTCGCGATGCTGCTCGATCATCTGGTCGCGGATCACGCGGGGGCCGATCTCGGCCATGCGCTCGGCGACGCCGGCATGGTCCTGGATCGCGATCTCGCCCGGGTGCCAGGGCGAGGCGGGGTGAGGGTCGGATGAGGACATGGGGCATCTCCTGTGGCAGGGGGTCGTCTCAGGCCGCGCGCAGGCCGGCCGCCGTCGTCGGAAAGGCCACGAAGCCGGGCAGTGCTTCGATCCGGCCGAGCCAGGCGCGGATCTCGGCATAGGGCGCGAGGTCGACATTCCCCTCGGGGGCTGCGGCGACGTAGCTGTAGAGGGCGACATCCGCGATGGTCGGGTGGTCGGCGGCGATCCAGGCGCGACCGGCGAGCTCCGCCTCGATGCGGCCTAGGATTTGATGGGCACGGGCAATCACTTCGGCCGTGTCGAAGCGAGCGCCGAAGACGGTGATCAGCCGGGCCGCGGCGGGGCCGAAGGCGATAGGTCCGGCCGCCACCGAGAGCCAGCGCTGCACCTGCGCCGCACCATAAGCATCCTCCGGCAGCCAATCCGTGCGCCCGAGCTTTTTCGCCAGGTAGACCAGGATGGCGTTGGAATCCGGAACCACCACGTCGCCGTCCACGAGCACCGGCACCTGTCCGAACGGGTTCAGGGCCAGGAAATCCGGCGTCCTGTGCGCGCCGGCGGCGAGATCGACCTCGACGATCTCGCAATCGGCACCCACCAGCGACAGGAACAGACGCGCCCGGTGCGCATGCCCGGACAGGGCCATGTGGAACAGCTTCATGATGGATCTCCGCGACAGCCGGACGAGGGCGCCGGCCACGGACACATCAGAGACCCTTGCCTGGAACGCGTGAACCGGCATTCTCCGCAATCGACTATTCCGCTGGATGGAATAATCCGCGGGTACGGAGGAGGCCGGCATGGATCGGTGGCAGGCGATGCGGGTCTTCGTGCGGGTGGCGGAGAGCGGGGGGTTCGCTGCTGCGGCGCGCCAACTCAACATGAGCCCGCCCGCCGTGACCCGTGCGGTGGCCGCCCTGGAGAACCGGATCGGAACCCGTCTTCTGACGCGGACGACGCGCTCGCTGATGCTCACCGAGGCGGGCGGACGCTATCTGGAGGATTGCCGCCGCATCCTCTCGGACATGGAAGAGGCGGAAGCACTCGCGGCCGGCGCATACGCGACACCTTCCGGAACCTTGACGATTACCGCTCCGGTGCAATTCGGCCGGCTTTATGTCTTGCCTGCCGTCACCGAATTTCTTGCGCGCTACCCGGCCGTCAGCGTGCGGGCGCTGTTCCTCGACCGGGTGGTCAACCTGATCGAGGAGGGCGCCGATGTGGGAATCCGCATCGGTCATCTGGCCGATTCCGGGCTCGTCGCGGTCCGGGTCGGCACGGTCCGCAGGGTTCTCTGCGCCGCGCCGGACTATCTCGACCGGCACGGGACACCGGAATCGATGGGGGATTTGCACCGCCACGCGACCATCGGTTCGACCGCCACGGGACTGCCCTTCGAGCGCCATTCCCCGGCCGAAGGGCCGACGCGTGGCGCCACGCGATGTCGGTTGATCTGCAACACCATCGACGCGGTCCTGGCGGCTGCCATCGCGGGCCAGGGGATCGCACCCCTGCTGTCCTATCAGGTGGCGCCATCGGTCGCCGAGGGCCGGCTCAGGCTGGTCCTCGACGATCCGGAGGCGGTGCCGCTCCCGGTCCATATCGTGAGCCTGGAGGGAAGGCGCGCGCCGGCCAAGGTGCGCGCCTTCATCGATCTGGCGGCGGCGAGGCTCCAGGCCGACCCGATGGTCAATCCCGGTCGTGGCTGAGAGCCTGTTAGAGTTGTTTTTCCAAGGCGTTACCTCATCCTGAGGTGCCGCGTAGCGGCCTCGAAGGAGCGCTCCAGATATCGCAGTAAGCTCTGGAACTCTCCTTCGAGGCCCTTCGCCGAGGCGAAGGGCACCTCAGGATGAGGCGGACTGCTGGGAGCAGCGGCTTTGGCACGAGCATCCGCTGAGACATCCGATCAGACGCTCGTAGAGCCGGTCGGAACGCATACCTTCCCTGCACCCGAGCGCCCGAAGCGCGGAGGCTCAGGAGACCGGGGGAAGGCGCATCTGCTTGCGGTAGCTCTTGTCGAACTGCTTGGCCGGCACGAAACGGCGCAGGAGGCTTGCCTGCCGCGCCATCGATCCGGCGGTGTAGCGCAGATGGGGCGCCGTCGCGGTGGCGGCCTTCACCACCACCTCGGCGACGATCTCGGGCGCGTCGGCCGTGGCCATGACCTCCCGCGTGAAACGCTCCCGGCCCGCGCGATCGGAATCGTAGAGGCTCAACGGGGCATCGGGGGAGACCAGGTTCGCGTCGAAGGCCGTGCGCGTATAGGCGGGCTCCACCAGCACGACGCGGATTCCCTGGCCGCGGACCTCGTGGTCGAGGGATTCCGAATAGCCCTCCACCGCGTGCTTGCTGGCCGAATAGACCGCCATGTAGGGCGCCGGGACGAGCCCCAGGATGGAGCTGATGTTGACGATGCGGCCGCCCGCCTGCGCCCGCATCAGCGGCAGCACCGCCCGGGTGGTGCGGATGACGCCGAACAGGTTGACGTCGAAGAGCGCCTGCGCCTGTTCGGCCGTGGATTCCTCCGCCGCGCCGCTGATGCCGAATCCGGCATTGTTGACGAGCAGATCGATCCGCCCGGTCTCGCCGTGGACCGTCTTCACCAGGGCCTCGACGGACGCGTCGTCGGTCACGTCGCAGGCCAGCATCGTGACGTCCCCGTCCCGCCCCTGGGTGGGTCTGCGGCTCGTGCCGTAGACCCGGTAGCCCGCCGCTTTCAGGGCCTTGGCCGTCGCCAAGCCGATGCCGGATGCCGCTCCGGTGACGATGGCCGTCTTGATGTCCGTCTTGCCCACGACGCTCTCCCACGATGCGCCCCCTCGGGGGACCGCTTCGGCTTATAGATTATAATCATAATCTATAATTGCAAGACGTATCGGGGGAGCCGGCCCATCCGCGATGGCGTGCGTCGACTTCCAGTGGCCGCCGCCCGAGCCGTCGGCAGGCGAGGGGCTGAAATTTCACGGTTGGTACCGTTCGCGCACGACCCCTTGCCGACCCTCGGAAGGTCCGCTTCCAGGCTGTTCAGGCCGCTTCCGGGCGAGAGTGGGTGGAAGCAGGCACCGCCTTCGCGCCCGCTTACAACTCGAAGCTTGCTCCGGGAGTGTTCGCGTTCGGCATGCTTGATGAAACATCGAGCAGGACAGGGTTGGGTGGCTCTGCCAATGCCGACTTACGAGCGGCAAGAGCACCGAAGTGAACGTCGCCCCACCGACCCGCGACCCTAAGGCAGGCGCGCCCACAACACATTTCAAAATATGAGTAACTCCAATGCTCGCTTGCAAATTTCAATGGCCTGCATTGGATGTGAATGTCTAACCACACCGTAGTGACTTTAATATCCCGGAGAGCATGTCGTGAAACAGCGCCTCGACGGCTTGACGGGTCTTCGAGGTATTGCAGCATTCAGCGTCGTCATCTTTCATTTCAATATTATGCCGCTCAGCTCAATGGAAGTGGCGACCTGGCTACCATTTTTTAAATTCGGAAATACGGCCGTCGACATATTTTTTATCATTAGCGGATTCATTATTTCATTTGTTCACCTGAATGATTTCAAGAATTTGAGTAGTAGGGGTATCGGACGATTCATACTTTTGCGACTCGCCAGGATCTACCCGCTTTACGTGCTTACTGTCATATTTATGGTCGGCATGACGGCCGGCGCGATCATGCTCCACTTGCCGTACAATCCCAAAATCGCAGATTTTGGCCGATTACTAGACTGCTTGCTCATGACCCAGGCATGGCATTCAGACGGCATGGCCTGGAATTATCCAGGGTGGTCGCTCAGCGCTGAATGGTTTGAATATCTTATATTTCCCCTCATCGCTTCTGGGGTCGTTGGTCTGGGAAAAAAGCAGGGCGCTCTCGTGTTGGTAGTCGCCGCCGGAGCCCTTATCGCCTATGGCGGATTGAATTATTTCGAAAGTATGCCTTTGATAAGAAGCACGGCAGGTTTTTTATTGGGAATGCTCTGCTTTCAGCTGACTTACTTAAATCTAGTAAAGAGCATTCCGTTTGTCCCCATCGCTTTGCTTGCAATTCCCATTTTGACATTCACATGGGGCACCATTGCCGGACCACTCACACTTCTAATGTTCTATTCAATTATCGTTTTAGCATGCGCCTATCCAGGCAATAGAATTGAGCGCGCTTTCGTGTATAAACCGTTTGAATATTTGGGGCAAATATCATATTCCCTTTATCTCATCCACGCGCCCATTCAAATGGTTCTTGGGCGTATCCTGCTCCAGCGTTGGCAGTTTGGTCAGTCAAAGATCGCGGACATCATAGTCAGCGGCGCATTCATCTTTCTGACGGTTCTTTTGGCTCACCTTGTCTATCGGTGGTTTGAGTTGCCAACCAGACGTTGGTTGCGGTCGCGCATATTGCCCTATTATCAGTTGGAAGAGGGGGCGCCTCCTGGGGTTACAAGTGCGAAGACATGACGATGCCCATCGTGTCGTGGGGAAAGGTCGGCTGAGAGGCGAAAGGTCGGGGGCTTTTTTCCACACATCGCGGACGTTCAGGGGGCGGTACCAAGCGTCGGATGTCCACCACGAGGAGCAAGCCGCCGTCACATCGCCAGCGACGGCGCCCTCCGCCGGGTCTCGAAGACCCCGACCCATGGATCAGAGGCAGCGCGGCTCGGTTTGAGAGGCCGCCGGAATGCGGCCGGACACGGGGCCGCTGCCGAGATCCCTATCTCCGGCGTCGGCGGCGGAGCCAGCGCCGGATTGCGATGACGAGAGCCGCCGCGAGCACCAGCAATCCGAGAACCGGATGCACGATGGCGCCGGCCTGGAACAGGACGAACACGCCGAGGACCGCCATCCAGGGCTTCAGCGGAGTGTCCTCCTCGACATCGCCGCCGCGCGGCGATCCGGGACGCGGCTGGTCAGTCGCCGGCGCGGGGCGACGGCCGATGGAGGGCAGGCCGCTGCGTCCGGGTACGCTTTGGGCGGGCCGCTCCGCCTCCAGCAGGATGGGATCGGGCCGCGGCGGCGGGCGTTCGGCCGGGCTCCACCAGCCCTCGCGCGGCGGCACGCCCCGGGCGGATTGCGCGCGGAAGGGGGTGATCCGTGGCTGGGCCGATTGCTGCGGCGCTCGGTGCGTCTCGGCGAGCCTTCGCGCCTGCGCGACCAGGGGAGCACCGGCTTCGGGCGTGACCATTCGGACGAAGCGGGCAAAGCCCAAAGCCGCCCCGAGCACTGCCTGCCCCTCGCTTCGGCCCCAGCGGCGGCCGGCGGGTCCGTGCCCCTCGATGCCGTGAAGGAGGGCGCGGAACCGGCGCAGGGTCTCGCGCGGCACCGCGACCCGTTCGTTCACCGTGAGCCCGGTGACCTCCTGGTGCCGCCCCCGCCGCATCACCCGCGTCTTGTCGGGATGGACGGTGAAGCCTTCGCCGGCGACGATCTCGTGCACGTATTTCAGGAGCGCGCCGGTCTTGCCCGCCGCTTCGCCCGAGGCGGAGAAGGTCATGTCGTCGGCGTAGCGCGTGTAGGTGAAGCCGAGCGAGGCGGCGAGGCCGGTGAGCCGCGCGTCGAGGCGGGTGCAGACGAGGTTGGTGAGGGCCGGGCTCGTGGGCGCCCCCTGCGGCAGGCGCCGTGGTCCGCGCGCCGCGTAGAGGCGCTGTCCGTCGATCTCGACCTCGTCCACATCCGGCTCGGTGCAGAGCAGGGCAAGGACGGTGGCGACCGGCTCGGCATAGCCGAGGCCCCGGAACTTGCCCTTGATCCGGCTGTAATCCAGCGTCGGGAAGAAGTCCTTGAGATCGAGGTTGACCACCACGTCCCGCCCCACATGGAGGGCGGCGTTCGTCAGGATCGAGCGGCCCGGAACGAAGCCGTGGGCCGCGTCGTGGATGCCCGCATGAGCCAGCACGGCATCGAGGATCCAATATTGCGCCCGCTTGAGGCGGGGCATCGGCGCCGAGATGGCGCGCAGCCCGCCGGTCTTCTTCGGGATGGTGAAACGCTGGTAATGGCTCACCGTGGCGAGCGCCCGGTCATAGGCGAGGAAGCGCAGCTCTCCGAGGCCGATCCCCATGGCCTCGGCCACAGCGCCAGGACTCGCCAGTTCCGGCAGGCCGTCGGCTCGCGACGCCCCGGCGTCTCCCCCCGAGAGACCCGCCGAGACGCCCTCGCCGAGATACAGGATCTCCCGGTTCCGGCGCCCGTGCCAGGCGAGCGCGCGTTCGTGCCGACCGCGCGCGCCGCTCAGCTTGGTTTCGCGTCGCCGTTCCAGGGCCGCCTTCTTCCGGCGCTTGTGCATCGCCTTGAGGGCGGCATCCGGATTCGTCCAGAGCGCCGCGCTGCGATGCAGCTCCGTCAGTTCGCGGGCGAGCTCGCCCCGGCGGCGGATGACCTCCTCGGGGAGGTTCGGCTGATCCTTTCCGGCCGGCCAGTAGCCGAGCCGGATCATCTCTTCGAGGACGACCTCGTCCTTCGAGCTCTCGCGGATGCGGTCGTAGAGCTGCTGCCGGGTGAGCGAGCCGGGCTGGACGCTCATGGGCGGCTCGCCCGGACGGGAAGATGAATGAGGGACGCCGGCCGGAAAGCCTTCGTCAAGTCTCGGGACTGGTCCGGTCCACTCGATGCCGGCACGACCCCTACCGCGCGTTTGGGTTCAAGGAACCCAAACAGAAAGCGCGCGGTAGGGGTCTGTGCCGGCCCAGTGAAGAGCGGGCCAGTGACGCTTTGCCGGGCAGGGTGCAGGGACGGCGAAACGCCGCCCAGGTTGCAAGGTCCGCTCCGCCCGACGTCCCTCAGGGGTTGAAGCTTAAAGCATGCCGGGGACGGCATCAATCGGTTCCGGACGCGGTTCCTCACGCCTGACTCCTCATCGGCTTGCCCTCGACCTGCGCATGGACGATGCGGCGCAGGGCCAGCATGTGCTCGCAGGGGCCGCGCATCAGTCTGTTGCGAATGTAGAAGCCGCAGGTGCAGTGGCCGCCGACCATCCGGTCGTCCGCGTCGATCTCGACGGCGGTCGCCATGGCCCGGCCATCGTCCAGCACCGAGCCGGTGAGGCTGCGCCGGCCCTCGGCGCGGGCGATGGGGCCGAGGGTCACGAGCCCGGCGGCGACGAAACGGTCGGCCTTGGCCTCCTGCTCGGAGGCGAAGCGCAGGGCGCCCGCATCGAGGTGCTCGCGGGTGAGTTCGCGCAGGCGGAACACCCGCTTGTCGAGGTCGAACATGACGCGGCCGGCCTGGACGTAGCGGCCGAGCGCCGACTCCACCGTCGCCCGGTCGAGGCCGGTCTCGGCGGCGAGGGTCCCGGCATCGGCGAAGAGATGGCGGCCGAGCGCCGCGAAGACCCGCGCGGCGGTGCCCGTATCGACATCCGTGCGGGGCGCGAGGAGGTCGAACTGGCCGGCGCGGGACCAGTCGTTGGCGGTCCAGCCGGACAGGCCGAGGGTGAAGCGCAGGCCGCCGTAATCCACCACCGCGAAGGAGGGCAGACCGGTGCCGAGGAGATGGAGCCGCACCGATCGGGCGAGGGGCAGGGCGCGGGCGAGGATCGCCAGCCGGCGCCGGCCCCAGAGCCGGATCTCGGCGCTCGCCGGCCCCCGGTAGATCGAGCGCCGGAAGGTCAGGCGCTCGTTCCAGGGTTCGATCAGCACGCTCACCGGCCGGTCCGGCTCGAGCAGGAAGCGCAGGGAGCGCGGGCCGTGCCGCTCCCGGCGGGCGGCGAGCCGCGTGAGGATCGCGTGCATGTCGACGGGGTGCAGATCGACCACGCTGGCGGGCTGCGTCATGGCGCTCGAGACCTGCAGGAAGCCCCGCATCCAGGAATCGGGCAGATCGATCTTGTCCTCGCGATACTCCTCCGTGCCGCTGGTCTGCACCGAGAAGCCGGTGGGGTCGATGGCGAGCTCGGTGTCGCGGTCGCTGCGGATCTTCTGGAACTCGTCGTACAAAGCGTGGCTGTAATCGATGTTGGTGGTGCCGAAGGCCATCTCGCCCATGCGCTCGAACACGTCATGGTCGCAGGAGAGGCGCCCGTAGGTGGATTCGTCGAGGCTGAAACACTCGAAGAAGATCTCGTCCGGATGCACGGTGATGACCGGGTCGAGGACGATCCAGGCGTCGAGATCCTCCTTGTAGAGGCGGTCGAAATAAAGCTGCCGGGCCTTGTAGAACGGCCGCATCACCGTCTGGTACCGGATGCCGATGTCCGTGAGTTCGCGGCGCAGGGACTCGATCTCGGTTTCCAGCTCGTCCCTGCCGGCCAGCGCTTCGGCCAGGAGCTGCTGCTCGTTGGCCTGCAGCCAGGCGAAATAGGCGCTGCGGTCCTTCGGCTTGAAGCGCAGGTCCGACACCACGACGTGGTGGAGGGCCGAGATCGCCTCGCGGAACGGCAGGTGGCGGGAGACTCTTCCGTTGAAGAAGGTCGGCGCGCGCAAGGTGTCGGGGGCGAAGCCGAGCCGCGTCGTGCCCCCTTCCGTGACGGCGCGGCTCTCGCCGAGATAGCGGTGATGGAGCTTCATCGGGCACCCTCCGACAGGGATCCGGGGGAGGGCCGTGCCGCGGACGGTCGCCGGACGAGGGGCGTCTCGAGATCCGGATAGGCGTCGGCGATGTCGCGGAGCGCCAGGATCGCGGCGTTCCGGTCGCGGGCCGTGCCGCTGAGCGACAGGTCGGCGAAGAAGGGCAGCAAATTTTGAGCCCGTTCCCGGCTGCGCAGGGCCTCCCCCTTCAGGAAGGCGGCCATCCTGTCCTTGGCGGTCCGCCCCGTCAGCACCTGCAGCATGACGATGCGGGCCAGCGGCACGAGACGCGCGAAGGCGTCCTCGCTGGCCACGGCCTCTGCCGTCAGCAGCTCCGTCACCAGAAGGTGCATCGAGGGCGAGGGATGTTCGAGGAGGCGCAGGATCTGGGCATCCGCCTCCCCCGGCCGCAGCCGGCTGCGCAGGATCCGGCGGGCGAAGGCCAGGACCTCCGGCTTGACGCTGTCGGTGACGACGGCGAGGGCATCGGGCGTCCAGGCCTCCTCCGGCCAGGCCGCGAAATGGCTCTCCGCGAAGGCGAGCGTCTCCGGCCAGTCGCTCTCGACGAGGAGGACGGCCTCGGCCGCCTCGGCCTGGAAGCGGGCCGGCTCGGCCAGATAGGCGGCCATCGCCCATTGCCGCACGGCGAGATGCGAATGGCCCCCGAGCCGTGCGATCTGGCGCACGCTGAAGAGGCCCGGCTCCCGCTCGGCCAGCACGACGGCGCCGAGGCGCTGCGCGCCCTTGGCCTGCGCCTGGAGGAGGCGCCACAGGGTGCCGGCGTCGAGGGCGGCGAGCTCGCGGGGCATCGCCTCGCCCAGGAGCGCGACAACGTCGGCGACGAACCGGTCGTCCGGCGCGGTGCGGAACAGGCTCGCGATGAGGGATTGCGCCAGGGGGCCGGCGCTGGCCGGATCGGCATCGACCAGGCGCTTCACCAGGGGCCGCGCCGCCTTTCGCAGGACGGGCGAAGGCCCGCAGGCGAAGGCGAGGATGTGGTCGGCGTGCCGGCGGAGCCGCTCATCGTCGAGGCGCGACAGGAGGCCGATGGCGGCGTCCCGCACGTCCAGGGAGTCCGATCCGATCAGGGCGTACCATTGCTCGGCGGGCAGGCCATCGGCATCGGTGCCGGACAGGGCCAGCAGCGCGACGCCCGCAGCGATCATCTCCGGGGCCGGATGCGCCATCAGCGCGCCGATGTCGTGCCCGGCCACCGGCATGTCGTGGTCCGGCCAGAGCAGCGGGATGCTGCCGCGCATGGCCCGGATCGCCGCCTTCGCTTCCTCGTCGAGGACGGGCGGCATCGCCCGCAGCCACGCCACCAGCCGCTCGGCCAAAGGCCCGGCCACGCCGCCCGGAAGCCCGCGCTCGCGGGCGAGGGGGACGAGCGAGGCCCCGACCTCCGGCGCGGCGTTCGTGAGCAGGGCGAAGGCCAGCGCCACGTTCGTCCAGGGCAAATCCGCCTCGGCCTCGATCCGCCGCAGGGCGAGCATCCGCGCCTCAGGGAACCGGGCCTGAACGAGGACGGCGAGGAGTTCGGGATCGGCCCCGCCCCGGGCGAGCCGCTCCCGCGCGATCTCCAGGCCGAGGGCGGCGACGGCGGGCAGAGTCGCGCCGAGCAGGCGACCGACCGCGGCGGCATCCAGGGCCGCGCAGGCGGCGGGATCGGCCCGCAGGACGCGCAGGCCCAGCATCGCCACGGGGTCGATCCGCCCCTCCGTGGCGAGCCGGAGCGCGAGGTCGGGCCGGGCGCTCCAGAGGTCGGGGAAGGCCTCGTCCCGCGAGTCGAGGTCGGTGTCGGCATCGAGGAAGAACGTGGCCGAGCCCGAGCGCGGCCGTGCTTGGCGCGCATGGCGGAACAGGAGTTGGCTCGCCGCCCAGTGGGTCGCGAGCGGCCCGCGCAGGCGGGCATCGCGGCCCCAGGTGCCGTCCGCCTGACGCCGCCACAGGGTCGAGACCGTGCGCGGACCCAGATCCTCCGGCCGCACCCTCAGCAGCAGGCCGGCGGCCATCTCGGCGAAGGCCGGATCGCCGACCTCGCCGCGCTTGCGCAAGGCCCGCCAGATCCGGCGCTTGAGGTAGAGCGAGGTGGCCGAGGACAGGCCGATCCGCGCATCCGGACCGCCCCGTTCATCGCGCACCACGAATTGCCGCCGCAACTCGGCCGAGTAGACCAGGGGGGCGCCGGATTTGTACATCGCCTTCGCGGTCTCGAGCCGCAGCGCCGTGGCGCCGAAGAGGCCGGCATCGTCGGCCATCTCGGCATGTTTGAAGAGGCGGCGCAGGCCGATGAGGTAGGGCGGCCGGGCGGGCAGATGCGAGAGCGCGGCGCAGAGGCCCGCATGCAGCACGGCATCGTCCTGCGCGCAGCGGCCGAGCGCCACCAGCGCCGGCCCGACGGCGAGGGGCTTGGCCCTGGCAAGGGCGGTCAGCGCGGCGACGAGGCCATCCGCGTCGCCGGCGCGGGCCGGTCGGGCGACCGCCTCCGGCAGGTCGGCCTCCTCTCCCGAGGAGCGTCGCTGCGCGCCCATCAGCGGCGAGACCAGGGCGAAGCGGGCGAGGTCACGGATCACGACGCTGCTCGTCTCGGCCGCCACGGCCTCGAGGATCGGTGCCGCCTTGCCCCCCACGGCGCGGGCCAGCGCCCAGACCAGGGCGTAGCTCGCCCCCGCCGGACCGATGTCCCGCACCAGGGCGACGAGGTCCGGCTCCGCTCGCGCGATGCGGAGCTGGCCGATGCGCCAGAGCAGGCGCTCGCGATCCTTCTCCGGCCACGGCCCGCGCCGGCAGGAGGCCAGGCGCGCGAGAAGGATGCCGTCGCGGCCCTCGGCCGGGGTGTCGCCCTCCCGCGATTCCGCCTCGCCCGCCGGTCCGGGCAAGGCGGTGGCCGGGTCGATCCTGCGGTAGCCGGCATTGATCTTCGCGACGACGACACTGTCGAACACCTTCGCGGCGGCATCGGCGGTGATCGGCTGCGCCGTCTTCGATCCCTCGCGCAGGATCGTGCCGCGTCGTCCGTAGCGGATATTGACGAGGAAGCGCTCAGGGGCGGCGACCGCGTCGTTCTCCACGAGGTCCACCTCGTAGACCTTGTCGGAGGCCCCCTCCTTCAGGTGGAGGCGCGCCGCGCGGACGACCCTCATGCAGCGGACCCGGTCTGGGCAACAGTGCGATCCTCGGGTCTCTGCATCGTGGCTCCTCGCGGAACGGGGAAGAGGCGGCGACCGGCGCGGTGACATGCGGCGTTCCGGTCGCAGGGATGTCTAGCCGCCCTGGGATCGCGGGGGCAACCCTGGTGGGCCGGGCTACGGTGTTTACACACCTTGCGGTCACCAGGGGGCCGCTCTCCTAAACGGAGACCATGCCGGTGCCGATGGAGGCCCTCTCCCGGTCGGGTCGCGGCAGGGCCCTTGGCGGGCCGTCGGCGAGGAACAGCCGCCGACTTCGCCCGCCATCGCCGATCGGGGGCAGCGTGAGGCGGTCGAGACCGGTGCGTCCGCCCCGGAGGTCGCGCCCGAAGCTACGGCGCCCGCCGAGGCGCCGGGCCGCCGCCCGCCCCGGCCGCGGGGCCGTTCCGGCGGTCCTTCGCGACCAGCCCGTCCTCCGTCAGCGTGACGTCCCGGAGCGTCGCTGGCGGAATGAAGTCCTTGGAGAGTCCGGCGACGAAAGCCGGCACCGTCCCGAGGCGCCGGGCGGCCTGCCAGCCGGCATGGTGCAGCACGGCGCGCAGCTTCACCCGTTCGGCAAAGGCGGCGCGCGTGGCGGCCCGCGACAGGGGCGGCTTGCCCGCCAGGGGCTCCACCATCCGGCGGCGGATGGCGCGGAGGGCGGCGGCGCTCGGCTCGACGCTCGTATCGTTGGCCACCATCCATTGGAGAACGATGAAGGTGGTGAGCACGTCGCCCGCATCGTCCGCGCGCAGGTCGGTCCTGGTGAGGAAGCCGCGAAAGATCGTGTCGTAATCGTGCCTGGCCATCTCCCGCCCGACCTCCTGCGCCGCGACGGGATCGGTGGCGCTCAGCTCGCGAACGTACCGGGCCACCGTCGTGGCGCGCAGCTCCGCGCTCGCGATGAAGGACAGGTCGCCCGCCCTTCGCGGCGGGTCGGCCTGCGTCCGGGACTGCCGCGCCGTGTCTCCCACCGACCCGGCGCCGATGGTCGCGTCGAGGTTCTGGAACTGTTGCTGCTGAAGCCCCTGCAGGATGCTCGCTCCGACATCCTGGGCCGGGGCCGCGACGGGAACGAGCGCGGCGAGGGCGCAGACGCAGCGGATCGTGGCGTTCATGGCATGCTCCACCTTCGTGAAGGCCGACGGACGGCCCTCCACCAGGGCACGCCCACTCAGCGCGGAACCACCGAGGCGGCGACGCGCTCGGCCCGCGCGAGGGCGTCCGGCTGGTCCGCGCCGGCGAGACCGATGACGCGCAGGTAGCTCTTGCCCTCGAAGCGGATCGTCTGGGTCACCCCGACCTTTCGGCCGGACCGCACGTCCTTGCCGGTGGCGCGCAGGCGGATGAGGACCGCGCCGCCCTCGGTGGTGCGGCTCTCGTCGGTGACCGCGATGTCCTTCACCTCCCGGATGGTGCCCAGCGCCTTGCGGGCGAAGGCGCTCTGCTGGCCGGTCGCGACCGGGGCCTTGCCCAGGGAGGGCGCCACGATGACGAGCGGCTGGGTGCCTTCGGGATCGACGTCCTTGGGGCCGTCGGTGAGCAGGAGGGTATTCCCCATCAGCGTCCGCACCGGGCGGAACCCGGCCAGGTCCCCCACCGAATAGGGCATGGCCGCGATCTGGTCGGCGACGCTGCCGGGGGAGCGGAAGGCGATGGTGCCCAGCGCCGCCTCAACCGCCTGGTTCGGCACCTGCCCACGGGCCGCTTCCGGAACCTGCACGGTGACGAGGCCGGTGCCATCCCCGCCCCGCACCACCGCGACCCACTTGGTATAGGCGATCCCCCTGGCCGACTGGCTGCCGCGCAGGACACGGCCCTCGCCGCCGGCGACGGCCAGCGGCTCGGCGGCTCCCACGGCGGCAAAGCCCGTCGAACGCAGGGAATCAGGGGTGAATTTTTCGGCGAGCTGCCCGTAGGCCTCGGCCGGCATCGCGACGATGACGATGGAGGCGCCGGAGGGATGCTCGAAACCGGCGAAGCTCTTGGCGGGCGTCATGCCGGCGGGCGGCACGAGACCGATCGCGCCGGCGGGCGGGAAGACCGCCTCGGCGGCGAGGGCCGGCAGGAGCGGGACGGAGAGGAGCGGGGAGACGAGGCCGAGGAGGGCGAGGAGGCGGCCGGTGGCCCGGCGGAAACGGGAAAGAACCATTCTGGAAGCGTCTCTCGAGAGTGGGACGTCAGCGTCGGTGGGGCTTGCCCCGACGCCTGCTCGGAAGCCGCAAGAGCTTGGCCGGCGGACGCTCGGAGCGTCAAGTCACCGGGAGCCGTGCGTGAACCGTCCGCATCGGCCCGGCGCGCGAGGGCCTGTGTCCCGGCGAAGGGGCGGTAAAGCTGCCCTGCGACTTGCCTGCCGAGGGCACCGGGATATCCTGGCCGGCGATGGGGAGCTTGGAGAGTGCACCGGGACCGCGCTGGCCCGGCGGGAACGCTGGCCCGGAATCCCGCCCGAAGAGGCCGAGGCGGATGTCACGGTCGGGCCTCGCACGCACGGCACGCTCCAACGCGCTCGACCTCGGAGCCGCAGCATGACGATCACCCTCGACGACGTGAAGGCCGGCAAACTCCGTGACGACGGCCACATGAATTATGGGCCGAACGGCTCCGGCTGGCTGATGCAGCACAGCGCCATCCCGCGGCTGACCTGCATCGACCGGGGCTATGCGGGCGCGGCGCGGCAGGCGGCCGGACTGCCCTTCGAGCGGGTCTGGTGCGTGGACGGAATGCCGGTCGCCAGCCTCGAGGCGGCGATCGATGCGCTCAACGTGCCGCCCGTCTTCACCGACGAGGAACGCACCGTGCTCGAACACGTGCCGGTCGAATGGGTCGAACGGGTGGCCTTCAGCGAGCGTATCGCCGCAAAGGCGGGCCTGCCGATCGGGCCTGCTCTCGAGGGCCTCCACCGGAAAGGCGCCCTCGAGACCGCGTTTCGACCGGGCGAACCCTTTGCGACGGTGTGGATCCGGCGCGCCCCAGGCGAGGAAGCCGGAGAATGACGGCCACCAATGGCCTGCGGCTTCGGGCGTTCACCCGCCGCCACCATGCTCCGCCGCCGACGCGTTTGGTCGCCGCCCTCACGCTCTCTTGACGTAGTTGTCGTGCGCGACAGACCGTCGGCAGCCTGTGGGTGCCGCCATGGAGAATTTATCCCATAGCGCATCCTTCGCCGCATGGTGGTCAATCGTAGCACCACATTGCGGGATCAGACGCACCGATGCTCAACGAACGTCTTTTCTCGCACCTGGCGAAAAATTATGGTGGCAAAGATGCATAGATTGGACTTACTACATCTGTAATGGTTGTGCCTACCACCGACACGAGAACGTTCGATGCATTTCCGAGCAATCTTCCTGAGCTTACTTTGTGCCACAAGTGCAGCCGCAGGAGATGTTGCGTATGTTAAGAATTGGGTTGATGCTCAGGGCGGATGCAGGGCTGCTCTTTCTGAGATGCAATCGATAAGTTTTGGCCGCCAGAATCGTGATGAGTTTCTCGGCAAGCGTTTTCAAGACTGGTCTGATAGAGATATTAATGAATTTCGGGCCATCTACGCGGAATGTTATGCTATTGCAAATACACCATTCGGCATTACCCCGAATCCCCGAAATCCTAACGTTCTTATGTTCGCTGAGAAACGTGTCGGTGAGTTGCAGTTAGCAATTGGAACAGTGCGCTCGGCAATACTTGCTCAGGATGCAGCTACAAAGGCGCAGAAACGACAAGCACTTGAGGCCGAAGCGGCAACGGCAGAAAGAATCGCGCGCAACCGCGCCGAAGAAGAAGCATCTCTTGCGGCTCAGACGGAAGCGAACCGGCAACGACAAAGCGATCTGCGGAAGGATAATGAGGCGGCCGAGAAATTGCGTTCAGCACGCATAAATGCTGCGAGGGAACGCGCAAAACATGACGAAGAGGTCGCCCTGGAAATAGAGCGCCAAGCTGCAGCTGAAGAAAGTGCGCTTTCAGAGATAAAAAAGGCCACCGAGGCATCTCGCTTGCGCCGTCAAGCTGCAGAACAGCGCCTCGCTCAGAGCAAGGCCGCCATGGAGGCTCAGCGCCAGCAGCAAGAAACTTCGGTGACGGTCGCTGAAGAAAACCAAGCCATAGCAGAGCCTAGCAACCCACCTGCCGCAATACAACCTCCCCCTGTACGACATACACCCTCCGCAGGAACCGCTGCTGGATGTGAGAAGCTTCCAGTGCGAAAGCTTATCATTGAGGAATTCAATCGCGCTGCGGAAAAAAATGACCTTCCTTTGGCAATCGATTTAAGCTCCGCCCAAACCGATTCTTTTGCCATACAGGGAGAGTTTTTCACTGCGGCTTGCCGTTATGTGGTCCACCTTGATAATGGCAAACAGCAGCGATTTCTATTGAGCATAAATATAAACTCTCTTGGAAGTCCATATATTTCTATTAAGCCTCAGGGAAAGTCGTTTTAGTTATTCGGCCAATCATTAGTGAAAGCGATATGGAACCCATAATTCTTAATTTCGATATAGCATCAGCATCGAGATCCGCATGCCACCGACGATTGCCGCAACGTCGGATGGAGCGGGAATCTTAGTCATCTCGGCTGCAAACTGTACAAGCCCGAACTGCCCTCAAGCTGCGAAAGCCGCCACATGGCCGAGATGCCAGCATTCCCCGGCGAGGGCCGTGACCTAACGCTGATAGAGCGGCAACCGGCCTTGCTCAAACCACACTATAGAGCTTTGACACGGTCGCAATGGTCGCACGTCGGCCGTTGCGGCATCGCATGTCCGAAGCGGGACATTGGCGAACTCGTCGAGACAGAAGCTGACGGCACAAGCCGCATCGGCCCTGAAAACGGGAGCTCAACACTGAAATGCGACCGCGAACACGTTGGGCAACGCCGGCGGGAACACGGAGCTTGAACTGTATGTGACCCGAATCTGCTCGGGTATCCTGCCGTTTCGTGGCGAGGATCATTTGGGGTGTGATCCGGTTTTGCATTCCGGCCCGACCCAGAACTCGTATTACATCAACGGAGCAACGACTTAAAGTCGCTTGGTGCCCAGGAAAGGACTCGAACCTTCACCTCTTGCAAGACTGGTACCTGAAACCAGCGCGTCTACCAATTCCGCCACCTGGGCCGGTCGGCAGATGTTTGCCGACGCGGAGGTTCGTTTAGGCGGACGGGCCGGCCGCGTCAATCGCGATTCCGGCCCGTTTCGCGGATTCCGCTTAAGCTGGGCGTTCAGGCCTCGCCGCGCCACTCGCGGATGTCGACGAAGCGGCCGGCCACGGCGGCGGCGGCGGCCATGGCGGGGGAGACGAGGTGGGTGCGCCCGCGATGGCCCTGGCGGCCTTCGAAGTTGCGGTTCGAGGTGGAGGCGCAGCGCTCGTTGGGGCTGAGGCGGTCGGCGTTCATGCCGAGGCACATGGAGCAGCCCGGCTCGCGCCAGTCGAACCCGGCCTCCTTGAGGATGAGGTCGATGCCTTCCGCTTCCGCCTGGGCCTTCACCACGCCGGAGCCCGGCACCACCATGGCCGAGACCGACGGATGGACCTTGCGGCCCTCCACCATCTTGGCCACGGCGCGCAGGTCTTCGATGCGGCCGTTGGTGCAGGAGCCGATGAAGACCCGGTCGACGCTGATGTCGGTGATCTTGGTGCCCGGCGTGAGGCCCATATAGTCGAGGGCCTTGGCCTTCGACTGGCGCTTGTTCTCGTCGGTGATGGCGGCCGGGTCGGGCACGAGGCCGGAGATCGAGACCACGTCCTCGGGGCTGGTGCCCCAGCTCACCAGGGGCGGCAGGCTCGCCGCGTCGAGGCGGACCTCGCGGTCGAAGAAGGCGCCCTCGTCGGTGGCGAGGCTGTCCCAATAGGCGCGGGCCCGCTCGAACGCCTCGCCTTTGGGGGCCTTGGGGCGGTCCTTGACGTAGGCGTAGGTGATGGCGTCCGGCGCCACCAGGCCGGCGCGGGCGCCGCCCTCGATCGACATGTTGCAGATCGTCATGCGCCCCTCCATCGAGAGGGCGCGGATCGCCTCGCCGGCATATTCGATGACGTAGCCGGTGCCGCCGGCGGTGCCGATCTCGCCGATGATGGCGAGGATGATGTCCTTGGCGGTGACGCCCGGCGGCAGGATGCCGTCCACGGTCACGCGCATGTTCTTGGCCTTGCGCTGCAGCAGCGTCTGGGTGGCGAGCACGTGCTCCACCTCCGAGGTTCCGATGCCATGCGCCAGCGCCCCGAACGCGCCGTGGGTCGAGGTGTGGCTGTCGCCGCAGACGATGGTCTGGCCCGGCAGGGTGAAGCCCTGCTCGGGGCCGATGACGTGGACGATGCCCTGGCGCCGGTCGAGGGCATCGTAGAACTCGATGCCGAAGTCCCGCACGTTCTCGGCCAGCGTCTCCAGCTGAAGGCGGCTCTCCGGATCCTCGATGCCGAAGCGGCGGTCCGAGGTCTGGACGTTGTGGTCCACCACCGCCAGGGTCTTCTCCGGGTGGCGCACGCGCCGTCCGGCCACGCGCAGCCCCTCGAAGGCCTGTGGGCTCGTCACCTCGTGGACGAGGTGGCGGTCGATGTAGAGGAGGCTGGTGCCGTCCGGCTCGACATCGACCACGTGGTCGTCCCAGATCTTGTCGTAGAGGGTGCGCGGGGCAGTCATGGCGTGGCTGTTTCGGTTTTCGTTGTTGATCGGATCGCGGGCGGATATCTGACTCTCGACCTCTTTAGTAATGTTCGAAAGGCCCGCTTGGAAGTAGGCCGGCGCACACGGCGCATCGGGCTCATGACTGCCGCCCACGCGCCGCATGGCGGCCTTGGCCGATACGGCCCCGCCGCCATGGCTGGACCCTGCCCGGACGGGGGATTACAGCCGTATCCTCTCATGGCCACTCCTTCCATGGCCGGTTCCGGGGACGGATGACGAGCGCGACATGCAGCCTGCCGACCTGTTGCTCCTGAAGCCGATGCAGCCCAGCGTGATGGAGGCGCTGGCGGGCGCCTTCACCCTCCACCGCGCCGACACCGCGCCCGATCCCGACGCGTTCTATCGCGAGATCGGACCGCGCATCCGCGCCATGGCGATCGGGGCGCAGGCCCTCGTCGACCGCGCCCTCATCGAGAAATTGCCCCATCTCGAGATCGTGGCGAGTTACGGCGTCGGCTACGATACGATCGATGTCGGCGCCGCGGCGGAGCGGGGCATCGTCGTGACCAACACGCCCGACGTGCTCTCCGACGAGGTGGCCGACCTCGCCCTCGGGCTGCTCCTGGCGACAATCCGAGAGATTCCGCAGGCGGACCGCTACCTGCGCGCCGGGCACTGGCCCACGCGGACCTACCCGCTCACGGCGACCCTGCGCGGCCGGCATGTCGGCATCCTCGGCCTCGGCCGGATCGGGCGGGCCATCGCCCGCCGCCTCGAAGGGTTCGGCGTGACCCTGTCCTATCACGGCCGCCGCCGGCAGGACGACGTGGCCTACACCTATCACCCGACCCTGCTGGAAATGGCGCGGGCCGTGGACGTCCTCATGATCGTGGCGCCCGGCGGCCCGGAGACGAACGGCATCGTGAATGCCGAGATCCTCGACGCCCTCGGCTCCGACGGGATCGTCGTCAACGTCGCCCGCGGCAGCCTCGTCGACGAGCCGGCGCTGATCGAGGCCCTGCGATCGGGCACGATCCACGGCGCGGGGCTCGATGTCTTCGCCGCCGAGCCCCACGTGCCGGAGGCCTTCCTCGGCCTGGAACGGGTGGTCCTGCTGCCGCATGTGGGCTCCGGCTCCGTCCAGACCCGCGAGGCCATGGGCCGGCTCGTGGTCGACAACCTGCTCTCCTGGTTCTCCGGCAAGGGCCCGCTGACGCCGGTGCCGGAAACGCCGGCGAACGGAGCAGCCCGATGATTTGTCTCGCACGGTCCCGCGCCGGATTTCTCGCCGGCCTGGTGACGATCGCGGCCCTGGCCGGTCCGGCGCAGGCCCAGACTATGACCCAGAATGGGGGGCAGGGGATGGCTCAGGGTGCTCCCCAGACACCCTCGACGCCGACCGCGCCCCCGTCCGCGTCGCCCGCCCCGACACCTTCGGAGCCCCCCGCCGCCGGCGGCCCCTCGGAGACGCCCGCCGCGGCGAGCCCGCCCCCCGGCTTCGTGGAGACCCTGCCGCCCACCATCGAAGGGGTTCCCGGCACCTGGGACCTGTCGCGGGACGGCAGCACGCGGCGCTGCGTCATGACCCTCGCGTCGCAGAGCTTCGAGGGCGGGCGGCGCCTGTCGTTTCCCGCCGGGTGCCGCCGCGCCCTGCCGATCCTGAACGAGGTCGCCGCCTGGCTGTTCGTGGACGGCGTGGTCCGCCTCGTGGACAAGAACGTCCGGCCGGTCCTGATCTTCAAGGCGCGGGACGACCGGCGCAGCCTCATGGCCAAGACCGAGGGGGGCGAGGTCTACAGCCTCGTCCCGCTCCAGATCGTGGCGATGGCGCCCCCTCCCGCGCCCGCGCCGGATGGCGGCGCCGGGTACAAGCTCGAACGGGACGATCCCACGGTGGCAGGGGGCCAGAATACCGGGGCGCAGACCAGCGCAGCGACGCCTGCCGGCCCGCGGCCGACGGCGGGCGTCTATGCCCTCGACCGCTACCGCGAGCAGGACGTCTGCCGCCTGGAACTGAAACCGGCGGAGGGGGGAGGGACCGCCCCGGCCCGCGTCCTCGACGGCTGCCGCGACAGCGGGCTGACGACCTTCGATCCGGCCGCTTGGCTGGCGGCTCCCGGCCGGCTCACCCTGGTGGCACGGCGCGGCCATGTGGTGGGGCTGGTGCCGGCGGGGGAGAACCATTGGCGGCGCGAGCCCGAGGTCGGCACCACCTTCGTCCTGCGCCGGATCGAGGGCGGGGCGCCCAGCGGTTCCCCCTGACGACCACGCCTGATAGACCCTGCCGCCGATGCCCTACACCGTCGCCGCCCTCTACCGCTTCGTTCCCCTGCCCGACGCCGCAGACCTGCGCGACGCGTTGGAGCGGCGTTGCGTGGAACTCGGCATCCTCGGCACGCTCCTCCTGGCTCGCGAGGGGATCAACGGCACCATCGCTGGCAGCGAGGCCGGCATGGCCACGCTCCTGTCCGACCTGCGCGACGGCCCGCTTTTCGGCGAGCGCCTGAGGGATCTCGACGTGAAGCTCTCGAGGGCGGAGGCAGCGCCGTTCAGCCACATCAAGGTGCGGGTGAAGCGGGAGATCGTGACCTTCGACGACGGCGCCACCGATGCGGGCGAGGCGGGGATTCCCGTGCCGCCCGAGGCTTGGAACGCGCTGCTCGATACGCCGGGCCTCCTCCTCCTCGACACACGCAACGCCTTCGAGGTCAATCTCGGCACGTTCGAGGGGGCGACCGACCCGCACCTGTCGCGGTTCTCGGATTTCCGGGCCTATGTCGACGGCCTCGACCCCGCCGCGCATCCGGCGGTGGCGATGTTCTGCACCGGTGGCATCCGCTGCGAGAAGGCCGGGGCCTATATGCGCGCCAAGGGGTTCGGCACGGTCCACCATCTCGAGGGCGGCATCCTGCGCTATCTCGAGACGATCCCCGAGGTCGAGAGCCGCTGGCGCGGCGACTGCTTCGTCTTCGACCACCGCATCGCGCTCGGACCCGGCCTCGTCGAGCGGCCCGACCACGATCCCGAGACATTGCGATGAGGCGGGGCCAGCCATGACCGACGACGATACGCTCTCGGCCCGCATCGACGCACTGGAGATGCGGCTGACCGAGCAGGACGTGGTGATCGACGACCTCAACGCGACGATCACCGCGCAATGGCGCCAGATCGATGCCCTGACGCGGCATCTGGCCAAGCTCGTGGAGCAGGTCGAGGAGGCCGGCGCCCGCACCGGCACCGGCGCCCCGGAACCGCCCCCGCCGCATTATTGAAGCCCCCCAAACACGCTCCGGCCGGCGGTGGAAGGCCGGCGTCGCGGTCCTCGTGACAGGACGCCGTCGTCGGATCCCGCCCCGAAGGACCGGGTCGGATGGCGGCCGGATTCTGGCCTTCAACCCAAAGGTGGACGTCCCACCGTCGACTCGACGCGGACATCGATTCGTTGCCGACACGGCTGGTGTGCCCGGGGATCGGGAGGTCTCCCCACCTATCCTTGCCCATTGATGAGTGCCTTCAGGCTGCGTTGACGCTTCCGCGGTAGACGAGCTCATCACCGGGGCAGTCTTCATGCAGCCACCTCAACCGATGACGACTGTCACGATGAGCCGCCGCGATCCCGCCCGCCCTTTCAGCCCTGATCGACGGGTGGTTGCTCTCGACGGTCTCCGAGGTCTCATGACGATCTTCGTTGTGATCTCGCATTACTTCGGCGAAGTGCCGAGGGGCCTTTCCGTTTTCATGGTGGGCTGGCTTGCTGTGGACATGTTCTTCGTGCTGAGCGGCTACCTCGTCGGCAAGCTGATCCTCGACAAGAGCCACGCGCGGAACTTTCTGACCGTCTTCTACGTGCGTCGGGCCTGCCGCACGCTGCCGATCTACATGTTGTGCGTTCTCGCGATCTTCGGTCTCGTTGGCTTGGTCGATCGGCCCTGGGCACACGCCGACACGACCTTCCCGCTCTGGTCCTACCTCACCTTCAGCCAAAACGTGTTCATGGCGGCCCGCAACGACGTTGGACATGAGTGGCTCGGTCCGACCTGGACGATGGGCCTCGAAGAGCACTTCTACCTCGCGCTGCCACTCTTGTGCCTGCTCGTGCCGCGTCGCCGCCTCGCTGCAGTGCTCTGCATCGTCATGCTCGCGGCGGTGTGCGCTCGGGCAGGCATTCTTCTTTTGGCGCCGGACTGGCGGATGGCGACACTCGTCTTCCTGCCCACCCGAGCCGACGTACTCATCTGCGGCGTGCTCGGCGCACTCGCGATAGCTTCGCCGCGAACCTTAGGGTCACGCCTGGAGTTGCCGCTGCGGCTGGCCGCGCCGCTGCTTCTCCTCGTGACTTGCCTGTTGAAGCTGATGGACAGCGAACAAGGCATCGTTTTCCAAGTCTTCGGGCCGCTCGCCGTTTCACTGGGATGCACCGCCTTTCTCCTGACCCTCGTGCGCGGCGCACCCGAAGCGATACGCTTCCGTTCGCCGATCCTGTGCTTCTTCGGCACGACCTCCTACGCCGTCTACCTGACGCACATGCCGGTGCTGGGCCTGATGCACGGGCTTGTTCTCGGCACGAAACCCGATGTCGGAACGGCGGCGCAATGGGGGGTCACCGTCGCGGCCCTGCCGGTCTGCGTTGCCGTAGGCTGGCTTCTGACGCGTCTCGTGGAGGCGCCGATCAGCGCATATGGGCGCAAATGGTCCTGGCACGAGCCGGCCTCCGCGCACCCTCGAACGGCGGTATCGGCCATTTGAGATCAATCGCGCGGAGCGTGCGCCCGGCGAGAGCTGCGCCCGACCACGTCGGGTCGGGGCACGTCTCCCGGCCTTTGTTGTGCCGCGCTCTTTTTCGCCGAACCGGCATTCACCTCGACGTCTCGGGCGAGGGTTCCGCAAAGGATCGGCCAAACGCTTCGACCAACTCGCTTGTCCCCCGGTCGTCCATGCCGGTCGGACGAGCACCGTCCATGACGAATCATGACGTCCGCGAGCGATCCGCCTCCTCCGGAGCAACCACAATTTAACGGCCTCTTCCGTTAATCGGCAGGCGGAAACGGAGTGGGCTCGACCAATGACCATGGCAGCGGACGGAGCCCGGCATGCCGGTTTGAGCGGATCGTCCCGAGCGACGGCGTTTCTCGCGCTGTTCGTCGCCACGATCTTCCTCTCGGCCCTGCTGCTCTTCGGCGTCCAGCCGATGTTCACCAAGATGGTGCTGCCGGTCCTCGGCGGCTCGC
This sequence comes from Methylobacterium sp. 88A, assembly GCF_000376345.1. Lineage (NCBI taxonomy): Bacteria > Pseudomonadati > Pseudomonadota > Alphaproteobacteria > Hyphomicrobiales > Methylobacteriaceae > Methylobacterium > Methylobacterium sp. 88A. The sequence continues at coordinate 4,054,292 of NZ_AQVT01000001.1, read as the reverse complement.
CCTCGGTCTGGTCCGTGGCGATGGTGGTGTTCCAGTCCCTGCTTCTGGCCGGCTACGCCTATGCCCATGCCCTGGCCCGCTACCTGCCGCTGCGCGTCGCCGCCCCGCTCCACCTCGCCGTGATGGGCTGCGCCCTGGCGGCGCTGCCGATCGAACTGGCCGCGGGCTGGGGCAAGCCGCCCGCCGATGGGGAAGCCGTCTGGCTGCTCGGGCTGTTCCTCGTTTCGGTGGGCCTGCCGTTCTTTGCCCTGTCGGCGAACGGGCCGCTGCTGCAGGCCTGGTTCTCGCGCTCGAACCACCCCCATGCGCGCGACCCGTACTTCCTCTACGGGGCGTCGAACATCGGCTCTTTCGCGGCCCTGATCGCCTATCCCCTCGCCATCGAGCCGCTCCTCACCCTGCGCGACCAGAGCCGGGTCTGGATGCTGGGATTCGCGGTTCTCGCCGGACTGATCGCGATCTGCGCCGCCGCAGCCGCGCGCAACGCCTCGGCCCCGTCCCGGATCGCGGCCGGCGTCGCGGCGGCCTCCGCCTCCCGGCGTGAGATCTGGCGCCAGCGGTTCGGCTGGATCGCCCTTTCCCTGGTGCCCTCGGGCCTCCTCGTCTCGGTGACGGCGCACATCTCCACCGATGTGGCGGCCGCGCCCCTGCTCTGGGTCGCGCCCCTGGCGCTGTTCCTCCTCACCTTCGTCCTCGCCTTCCGCGAGCGGATGGTCCCGTCCCAGACCGTCCTCGCCTGTATCCAGGTCTTCGGCACCGCGATGGCGCTCCTGCCCATGACGGCGGCGTTCCCGCTCGGCATCGGATTGGCGCTCCATCTCGGCCTTTTCTTCGTCAACGCCATGATCTGCCACGGGGCGCTCTACACGCGCCGCCCGGATGCGTCGCGGCTCACCGAGTTCTATCTCTGCCTGTCCTTCGGAGGCATGCTCGGAGGCATCTTCTGTGGGCTTCTCGCGCCGCGCATCTTCTCCACCGTCCTCGAATACCCCATCCTGCTCGTGGCCGCCCTTCTGTGCCGCCCGGACCTGTCCATCCTGTCCGCCGCGTCCTGGCGCGAGAACCGGCGGTCGCTCGCCATACTGGCCGGGCTGATCGTGCTGGCCCTCCTGATCAACCTGACGATCCTGCCACGCTCCTGGCTCATCGTCGGCGCCCTCTGCCTGATGGGGGCGATGATCGCATTCTGGCGCAAGCCGCAGAACGTGGCGCTTCTGGCGATGGGCCTCGCCCTGTTCTCGGCCACGGTCAGCGGAGCCCTGACCTCGGGCGCGTCGGTGCGCTCGTTCTTCGGGGTGCACAAGATCGCCACCTCGACGGACGGACACTTCCGCACCCTCAGCCACGGCACCACCCTGCACGGCGCGATGCGGATCACCAACGAGGACGGTACGCCGTTCACCGGGCGGCCCGAGCCGGTGACCTACTTCACCATGGAGGGCGGCATCGGCCGCGCGATCGCCGCCGTCCGGTCACGCCAAGGCGGACGCCTCGACACGGTGGCCGTGGTCGGGCTCGGTGCCGGCAGCCTCGCCTGCCATGCCCAGGCCGGCGAGGCTTGGACCTTCCTGGAGATCGACCCGGAAGTGGTCCGCATCGCGCGGAATCCCGCCCTGTTCCGCTTCCTCGGCGCCTGCGCCCCCGATGCCCGGATCGTCCTCGGCGATGCGCGCCTGACCCTGGCCGACGAGCCCGGCGGGAAGAGCCTGATCGTGGTCGACGCCTTCTCCTCCGACTCGATCCCGAGCCATCTCATGACGCGGGAAGCACTGGCGCTCTACGCCGCGAAGCTCGCGCCCGACGGCGCCCTCGTCGTCCACATCTCGAACCGGCACCTCGAACTGCGCCACATCCTCGCCCGCGCGGCAGCCGACAAGGGCCTCGTCACCTTCGTCCGCGACGGGCGCCTGATGGACAGCATCGACGGACCGCGCTTCCGTCAGGCCTCCATCGTCGTCGCCATCGCCCGCGACGAGGCCCATCTCGGGACGCTCGCCGAACCGGGCGAGTGGACGCGGGTCGTGCCCGACATGGGCCGCCGTCCCTGGAGCGACGATTTCAGCAACGTCGTCGAGGCCATGCTCGACGAGATGAGGCGATGAGGGGAAAAGCCGCGCCTATTCCGCCGCCGGCCGATCCAGCCTGAGGAGACGCGCGGACCGCGTCCGCAGGGGCCGGCGCTCGGGCTCGGCGCCCGTGACGAGGGACCGGCGGGCATCGGCGATGGCGCCGTGCACCGCATCGATGGCCAGGATCAGGGCGTTCATCGCGCGGGTGTCGACGTTGCGCTCGCGGGCGTGCTGGACGACGTCGGTGACGAGGTCGTCGGTCTCGCGCACGAGGCCGTCGAGCTGCTCCCTCGTGGTGGCCGAGCGGATGTCCCTGAGGATGTCGAGCAGCCGGTCGAGGACCACGTCCACCCGCTCGCGGCGCTGGCGGGCGAGGCGCTGGCCGAGCCAGGCGATGCCAGAGCCGATGGTGCCGCCGAAAAAGGCGAGGAGGTAGACGTAATCCTCGTAGCGTTCGAACAGGGTCTGCTGCTCGCGCTCGAAATAATCGACCGCCCCCGGATGGTTGGGCAGGCGGGCGCTGGTGGCGGCCACCGACGTCTCGAAATCCGGGGCCTTCATCAGGTTGGCGATGGGCGCGCCGGGCGCCAGCTTCGAGCGCCATTCGAACAGGTGCTGGGTGACGGAGGCCACCGAGTAGCGGCTCACTCCGCCCCGCGCCATCAGCCGGTAGGAAGCGCCCACCGTCTTCACGTCCTCCTCGGGGCGCTTGGGCCGGCCGCCGAACGTGCCGGCGGGAATCGTCGCCGATTGCAACTCGGGCATCCGCTGCACGATGGCGTCGCCGTCGGGGACGGAGACGATGGTGATCTTCTTCTCGTGGGAGGCCATCTCCACCGCCCGGACCGTGGAGATCGCGGCCTTCGAGGTCGGGGCCGCGATGACGGCGACGGCGTCCACGGTGCCGGCCTGCAGCGCGGCGGTCACCTCGCCGGGCTTGAGCGGCACCAGGGCGATATGGCCGGCGGCGAGGGCATGGCCAGGCTCGGGCGCCGGCACGGGGGTGAAATCGTAGAAGCCGAGGAGGTTGGTGACGAAGGGCCGGTCGGCCGCGTGTCGTTCGACGATGCCGAGGCGCTTGGTCGCGAGGTCGGGGAAGCTCTCGATCGCGCTGGCCTCGGGGGTGGCGATGAGGAGCGTCTCCTCGTGAAGGAGCGCAAGCGTCAGGCCATTATCGGGCAGGAAGACGTCGGGCCGGACCACGGCGAGATCGGCGTTCCCGGCCTGGAGAGCCGCGGCGCTGTCGCGCACGTCGTCATAGGTCCGCACGTTGAGGCGCACGTCCTCCCGCGCCCGTTTGAGGGCCTGGGCATAGGTTTCGAGCAACTGCGCCTCGGCCCCGTCGCGCGGACCGACCGCCACGGTGAGCACCGTCGGGCGCGACAGGTAGACCACGGCGGCCGCGAGAACGGCGAAGCCGAGGCCGAGCGCGACCAGGAGCCACTCGCGCTTCAGGAGGAATGCCGGCATGACATGCATGCGTCCTCTCGGGGTAAGACAGGCAACCGGTTCACGGTCGAGACGATGCGCCTCATGATCCTGAAACCTGTCCGAAGCGTGATGAACCGATGAGCGCTCGAAACGTTGCAGCGGGACGTACTGTGCCCTTGCGACAGGCAAAATCCACGCCCCGCGAGGCAAAGCCAATGTCGCGCGAGGCAGAGCCCACGCCCCGCGCGGCAAAACCTACGCCGCCGATCACGGCTGCGTATCTGGAGCGCGTCGCCCTGCAGTATCTGGAGCGCTACAGCGCCTCTGTGGCGATGCTGCGCCAGACCTTGGAGCGCCGGGTCGCCAAGCGGTGCCGGCTCCGGGACGAGGACCCCGCCGCCTTCGCCGAGACCGTCGCCGCCATCGTGGAGCGCGCCCGTTCCTCCGGCCTCGTGGACGACGCCCGGTTCACCGCCGCGCGGGCGGCGACCCTGCGCCGGCGCGGGGCCTCCGCCCGCGGCCTCTCGGCCAAGCTCGCCGCCAAGGGGGTCGACCGGACGCTCATCGCCGAAACCCTGGAGACCGAGCGCGACCGGGGCGAGGAGGAGGGCACCGATGCCGAGGAGGTGGCGGCCCGCGCCTATGCCAAGCGCCGCCGGCTCGGCCCGTTCCGCCGCCCCGACCTCCGCGCCGCCCACCGCGACAAGGATCTCGCCTCCATGGCGAGGGCCGGGTTCTCATACGGATTGGCGAAGACGATCGTCGACGAGGAGGTGAATGCGGAGGACGGGCTCGGCCGGTGATGGATGTATCTCCGTGAGCCGAGTCATGCTTCCCCTCACCCCGCGTGCGGGGAGAGGGCTTCATGCCCCCTCGTCGGGGCATAAAGCGAGGCGGCAGCCGAAGGCGAGGGGGCCGAGCCGTACGCGCCTCATCCGGATTCCCCCGCTCACCCCCGCTTCGGCTTTCGCCTGCGCTCGCCGCATGGACGACAAGATCCATGCGGCCCTCTCCCCGCCCGGCGGGAAGAGGGAACAGCACCCTGCGACATTTCCGACCCGGCGCGACAAAAACTTGAACGAAACACGAACGACGCGCATGTCCCTGTCATGGACGAGGCCCTCGCCAAGAAGCTGCGCATCCTGGCCGATGCCGCGAAATACGATGCGTCCTGCTCCTCGTCGGGGGCGCCCAAACGGGTGGCCGGCAAGGGCGAACTCGGCTCCACCACGGGCGCCGGCATCTGCCACGCCTACACGCCGGACGGGCGCTGTATCTCGCTCCTGAAGATCCTGCTGACCAATTACTGCCTGTTCGACTGCGCCTATTGCGTGAACCGGCGCTCCTCCAACGTCGCCCGCGCCAAGTTCACCGTCGACGAGGTCGTGACCCTCACGGTGGAGTTCTACAAGCGCAACTACATCGAGGGGCTGTTCCTCTCCTCGGGGATCATCAAGTCGCCCGACCACACGATGGAACTGCTGACGCGGGTGGCGAAGTCCCTGCGGCGCGACCACGGCTTTCGCGGCTACATCCACCTCAAGTCGATCCCGGAGGCGAGCCCGTGGCTGGTGGAGGAGGCGGGGCTCTACGCCGACCGGCTCTCGATCAACCTCGAACTCCCCACCGATGCCAGCCTGCACCGGCTGGCGCCGGAAAAGAACGGCCCGGTCATCCAGAACGCGATGAAGCAGATCGGCGCCCGGATCACCGAGGCGAAGGCCGAGAAGCGCCGGTTCTCGCCCGCCGGGCAGTCGACGCAGGTCATCGTCGGCGCGGACACCACCACCGACGAGGCGCTGATCCGCAAGAGCGCCCTTCTCTACGGCTCGTTCAACCTGAAGCGGGTCTATTACTCGGCCTTCAGCCCGATCCCAGACGGCTCCGCCATCCTGCCGCTGAAATCCCCTCCGCTCCAGCGCGAGCACCGGCTCTACCAGGCCGACTGGCTGATCCGGTATTACGACTTCTCCGCCGACGACGTGGCCGATGCCGCCGAAGACGGAATGTTTTCTCTCGACATCGACCCGAAACTCGCCTGGGCCTTGAAGCATCGGGGGCGTTTCCCCGTGGACGTGAATGTCGCCGACCGGGAGATCCTGCTGCGGGTGCCGGGCCTCGGTGCGCGGGCCGTCGACAAGATCGTGAAGGCGCGCCGCCACACGCGGCTGCGCCTGGACGACGTTGCCCGTCTCACCTCGGGGCTCAAGCGCGCCCGCCCGTTCCTGATCGCCGCCGATTATCACCCGGGACCCGGGGGCACCGACAGGCTGGACCTGCGCGCCAAGCTCGTCGAGCCGGCGCGGCAGCTGAGCCTGTTCTGACGGGGTCGGATGACACGCCGCTCTTCTCTCCCCCCTCCGCCCTCCGATATTCATATATCTCGCGGGCAGCGCGGGTCCCCTCTCCTGGAAGGAGAGGGACAGGGTGAGGTGCGTGACCTCTTCGAAGATGGGCCACACCTCACCCCAACCCTCTCCTTCCAGGAGAGGGAGCCCGCCGTGACCGATGTGGAACACCCTCTGACAAAGGGAACAGCCGTCGAGCAGACGGGTCGATCCAGGAGTTCCGCGGAGGGGACAAGGTCGGGTGGATCACTCCAAACGATCACCCTCCGCGAGGGCGCCGATCTCGACGGGTTCCGCGCCGCCGCGCGCCGGCTCGCCGCCGCATCGGTCCCGCCCGATAGAGCAGTCTGGTCCATCGGGCAGGCCCCCGGCCTGTTCGGACAGGTCTCCCAGCCCGAATCCGGCTCCGATGCGCCACTAAGCCTGCCGCGCGCGGCGGCCGACCTGATCCGCATGGTCGTCCCGCACCGCGACCCCGAGCGCTATGCCCTGCTCTACACCCTGATCTGGCGCGTCATCCATGGCGAGCGCGGGCTGATGGAGGTCGGAAGCGATCCGCTGGTCCATCGCCTCGACCGGATGCGCAAGGCCATCGCCCGCGACCTCCACAAGATGCACGCCTTCCTGCGGTTCCGGCGGACGGAAGTCGATGGCGTCGAGCGCTTCGTCGCCTGGTTCGAGCCGGACCATCACATCCTGGAGGCGGCGAGCACCTTCTTCGTCGCGCGCTTCCGATCCCTGAACTGGTCGATCCTCACGCCTGACGGCTCGGCCCATTGGGACGGCGACACCCTGACCTTCGGGCCGCCGGGACGTCGCGAGGATGCGCCCGAGGCGGATGGGTTCGAGGCCGGCTGGCGCGATTACTACGAGAGCACGTTCAATCCCGCCCGCACCAACCTCGCCGCCATGCGGGCGGAGATGCCGAAGAAGTACTGGCGCAACATGCCGGAGACTGCGGCGATTCCCGGCCTCGTCCGCGCCGCCTCAGCCCGCACGGAAGCCATGATCGAGAGGGAGCCGCAGATGCCGACCAAGCGCAATCCCGCCAAGGCCGTCGCCGCGATGTCCGACCAGGATCCCGCCTCACTGGAGGAGCTCAACGCCATCATCCGGCGCTCCGAGCCCCTGGTGCCGGGCGCGACCCAGGCCGTCCTCGGCGAAGGCCCCGCCCATGCCGCCATCGCCTTCGTCGGCGAGCAGCCGGGCGACCAGGAGGACCGGCAGGGGCGGCCCTTCGTGGGACCGGCCGGGCAGCTCTTGTCCCGCGCCATGGCGGATGCCGGGATAGAGCGGAACGCGGCCTACCTCACCAATGCGGTCAAGCATTTCAAGTTCGAGGAGCGCGGCAAGCGCCGCATCCACCAGAAACCCACCGCCGGCGAAGTGAGCCATTACCGCTGGTGGCTCGACCGGGAGCTGGATTTCGTGGCCCCCAAACTCGTCGTGGCCCTGGGCGCCACCGCCGTCCTGGCCCTGACGGGCAAGGCGATCCCCATCACCCGCGCCCGTGGCCCGGCCGCCTTCGGCAAGGCCTATGAGGGGTTCATCACCGTGCACCCCTCCTATCTCCTGCGCCTGCCGGACGAGGCCAAGGAAGACGCCTACGTGGCCTTCGTGGCCGACCTGAAACGGGTGGGCGACCTCGCGCGCGAGTTGGGGGCCTAGCCGAGCGGCGGTGGCGTCGCCGGGCTTAGCGCCCCCGTCGTGATGCTACGTTGTCCGAGGACGAAACCCTTCGTAGGTCATGTAGATCAGGATTCCGGCCAACACGGCGCTGGCCAGACTGTCCCAGATTCCGTCGACGATCAGGGCGATCACCAGGCTGAGCAGGGTCAGGGCGGCGAGGATCGATGGGATTGCCCAGGTCCGGGACCGGATGAGCGGGCGCGTCTTCATTCCGCGGCTCCTGCGCCAGACGGCCTCGCACCGGGCTGCACCCGCTCGCCGGCCGTCTTCCATCGTCTGGGGGCGATCCAGAGATAGAGCCCGCTGCCGATGACGACGATGGTCGCGAGATCGAGAAGCGCCCAGACGATCTTGAGGGGAAGGCCGCCGTAATCGCCGAAATGCAGCGGTTGCGAGACCAGCAGGGCCTGGATGTCCAACGACACGTGCGCCGTCCCCACCGGCATCGCCGGCACCTCGGGCTCGTAGCCGAGGACGCCGTCGAGCTCGTGATGGAAGATCAGTGGCAGGCCCGTCAGGCACAGCATCAGCATGAAGACCATGCTGACGAGGCTCGTCCAGGTATGGACGAACGACCAGAGCCGGAAGGCTCGCAGGCGCGGCGCGTCGGGGCCCGTCGCCATCGTCGGAAGTCCAGCTGGGCCGAGAGGAGGTAGGTCCGGGGCACTCCGAGGGTCAGGAACCCGTTTCCGGTGGACGCCCAGCAATTCTCGCCCGACACGTTCTCCACCGTGGCCCGCACCGTCACGGGTTTGCCCCACGTGCCGAGGAACGTGTAGCGGAGGCCGGCATCGAACCGCGTCCAATCCGGGATGGGCTGCAGATTGGTCTGATCGTAATATTGGGACGCCGTGTGGATGACCCGGCCTGTCAGGGTCAGGCCGCGCGGCATCCACGGCGGCAGGTCGTATTCGCCGTAGAGGCTGAGCGTGGTGCCGGGGACACCGGGCGCGCTCCTACCGTCGAAGGCCCCGCCCTCGGTCCGCACCAGGCGACCGTCGGTGAAGGCGATGCCCCCGATGAGGCGCGCGCCCGGCGCGATCTCGCCGAACAGACTGAACTCGATCCCCCGGTTCCGCTGCAGGCCGTTGAGCGCGTAGTTCCGCGTCGCCGAGTCCTGGAAGGCGTTGGGCTGGATGATCTCGAACAGGGCGGCGCTGACGCCGACGACACCGAAATCGTACTTCACGCCGATCTCCTTCTGGTCGGCGATGGTCGGCGGGAGCGCCTGGTTCGGGTTGCTCGCCGTGACCGGCGAGGCACCGCTCGAGAGCAGGCCCTCATAGTTGCCGTAGAGCGAGAGGTGCTCCAGGGGCTTGACGACGAGGCCGACCGCCGGCGTCCAGGCGACCTTGTCGTAGCTCGACGTGGCGTCGCCGAAGGCGACGCTGCGGTTGATCTGCATGGACCCGCGGGCATTGCCGACCGGAGACGGACGCCATGGGCCGGCATGATTCTAGTTCGGGATCAGCTCGCGGGCCGGGCCGCCGGTCTCCTGGCCACGGGCCTGGGCATAGAACGGCAGAGCGGGGTTCTTGGCGTTTCCGCTGTCGGTGTCCGGCCCGCCGAGCCAATACGCGGATTGCGCCGGCGCCGGGATCGAGCCGGTGATCGTCGGGCTCTCCAGCCGATGCGGGGCGGGCCGGGCCTCAGAGGCTCCGGTCAGGGCGGCGAGCGTGCAGGCCGACGCGAAAACGACGGCCGAAACGGTCTTGATCATCGTCATGTCAGGTCTCCGGTGGTTTCTGCTCGATCCGATATCGTCGAGCAGTGATGCCGGACAGACGACGTCTTCGGCTGCTTATTCCATGACCCTATCGAAAAATTCCAACGCCATGATCGAGACCAGATCAGCGTGAACGAATACTCGCTGCCGGGTGCGAAATTTTTCGTGCAGGCGTGGAATAAACACGATTTCGCGGCGTCCATGCCCCTGTCGCCGACCCCGAAGTCCGTTCGGTCCGGCCAGCGTGCCGACTGGAGCCCCGCCCATGCCAGGAGACAGGAGATGATGGACATGATGCGCCTCATCGAGCCGCTGATCCCGGCCCTGCGCCGCTACGCGCACGCCCTCCTGCGCAACCCGACCGATGCCGACGATCTGGTGCAGGATTGCCTCGAGCGGGCCGTCACCCGCTGGCACCAGCGCCAGGCCGACGGCGACGCGCGGACCTGGCTCTTCGCCATCCTCCACAATCTCGCCGTGACGCAGATGCGTCAGCGCGCCCGCCGTGGCGCGCACATGCCGATCGAGGACATTGCGGAGGCGAACCTCGCGGTGGCACCGACGCAGGAGAGCGGCCTGCGCCACCGGGACCTGATGACGGCGCTGGACGCGCTGCCGGAAGAGCAGCGCAGCGTGCTCCTGCTGGTGACGGTAGAGGGCCTGTCCTACGCCGAGACCGCCGACATCCTCGCCATTCCCACCGGGACCGTGATGTCCCGCCTGTCCCGGGCCAGGGACCGGATGATCCAGTCGATGGACGGCACCGAAGCCTCCGTCCCTGCCAAGCGCCCGCTCCTGCGGAGGGTGAAATGACCATGCGTCCGATCGGTGACGACGATCTCCAGGGCCTCGTGGACGAGCGGCTCGATACCGCCCGGAGGCGCGAGGTCGAGGCCTATCTCGATGCTCATCCCGAGGCGCGGGCACGGGTGGCGCGGATGATCGCCCTGCGCGAGGAGATGCGGGCCGCCTTCGCGCCCATCGCCGCCGAGCCGGTTCCGGCCCGGCTGAACCTGGCGCGCATCGTCGAGACGCGCCGCCGGCCGGCACATCCGATCTGGCAGGTTTTCCCGATCTGGCAGGCGATGGCGGCTGGGCTGTTGCTGCTCGTCGGAGGCGCCGGTGGCTGGGGTCTGCGCGAGGTGGTCTCGCCCGTGCCCACCGGCATCGAGGCGCTGGCCCAGTCCGCGAGCATGAACTACGCGGTCTACGCGCCCGACCACACCCGCCCCGTCGAGCTCGCCGCCGCCGACCGGGACGAACTCGCCGGCTGGTTCTCCGCCCGGATGAAGCGGCCGGTCGCCGTGCCGGACCTGAGCGGCTCCGGCTACCGCCTGATGGGCGGGCGTCTCGTCGCCACGCAGCAGGGACCCGCCGGGCTGCTGATGTACGACGATGGGCACGGCGCGCGCTTCGTCATGTTGATGCGGCCCATGAGCGTTCCCGGCGACGCGCCGATGCGCGCCCACACGACGGAGACGTCGAACGGCTACGCCTGGGCCCAGGACGGGCTCGGCTACAGCCTCGTGGGTGCGGCCGACCCCACGATCCTGCACCCGCTCGCCAACGAAATCCGCCGCGCCACGGCGAAACCCATCTGAAGGCCCGCCATGTCCCTCCTGAACGACCTGACCGGGGCCGATCCGGCCTTGAGCCCGCGTGCCGCTTGTCTCCGCCTCGCCGCCATCGGGGCGCTCGTCGCCGGCACGGCGGGGGCCTTCGCCTATGCCGGCGGCTGGCTCTCTCCGGGGGACCTGACCCAGGCGCGGATCGTCGACCGCTTCGAGCAGGTGAATGGATCCCATCCGGGCTTTCGGCGCAACCACGCCAAAGGGCTCTGCCTCGCCGGGCGCTTCGAGAGCAGCGGCCGGGGGGCGCGCGTATCGACGGCGTCGCTGTTTGCCGCGGGACGGGTCACGCCCATCACCGGCCGCATCGCGCTGGCCGGCGGCCAGCCCTACGCGGCGGACGCGGCCACGACGGTGCGCAGCCTCGCGCTGCGCTTCCACCTGCCCGACGGCGAGGAATGGCGCACCGGCAACAACGACATTCCGGTCTTCCCGGTCCGCAGCCCGGAGGGGTTCTACGCGCAGCTTCTCGCCGCCAAGCCCGATCCGGCCACGGGCAAGCCCGATCCCGAGGCGCTCAAGGCGTTCTTCGCCGCGCATCCCGAGAGCGCGAAAGCGGCTTCCCTGATCAAGGCGCGGACGATCACCTCGGGCTTCGCCGACGACACCTTCCGGAGCCTCAACGCCTTCCGGTTCATCGCCGCGGACGGGACCCGGACGCCCGTGCGCTGGGCGTTCGTGCCGGAGCAGGCCGCGACGGCGGAGAGCCCAGCCCAGGGGGCTCGCGCGGACGAGAACGTTCTGTTCGACGACTTCGAGTCTGCCGTCCGTCGGGCGCCCGTGCGGTGGCATCTCGTCGTCACCCTTGGGCAGCCCGGCGACCCCACGGCCGATGCGACGCGTCCCTGGCCGGTCGAGCGCCAGAGCCTGGACGTCGGGACCGTGATCGTCGCGGACACGCAGTCGGAAGCGGACGGCAATTGCCGCGACGTCAATTTCGATCCTCTCGTCCTGCCCGCCGGCATCATGGAATCGGACGATCCGCTGCTCAGCGCCCGCTCGGCGGCCTATGCGCAATCCTTCACGCGCCGCGCCGGCGAACCGAAAACGCCGAGCGCCGTCCAGAACACGCCCGCAACGGGAGCCGGATTGTGAGCCACACCGCGCGCTTCAACCTGCCGGCCCGGTTGCTGCACTGGACCATGGCGGCCCTGATCCTTGCCATGCTGTTCATCGGCGTGGCGATGGTGACCTCCCTGGCGCATTACCACACCCTGGTCGCGCTGCACCGCCCACTCGGGATCGGCATCCTGGTCCTCGCGCTGCTGCGCCTGCTCAACCGCTGGCGCCATCCCCCGCCCGACCTTCCGTCGGACCTTCCGGGCTGGCAGCGGCGGGCGGCCCATGTCTCGCACGTCCTGCTGTATGGGCTGATGCTCGTCCTGCCACTGGTCGGCTGGGCGATGCTGTCGGCGGCCGGCTATCCGATCGGGCTCGCCGGCTCCCTCGTCTTGCCGCCGATCCTGCCGCGCGATCCAAGTCTCTATGCGTGGCTCCGTCCGCTTCACACAATCCTGGCCTACACCCTGTTCGGTCTCGTCCTCACCCATCTGGGGGCGGCCCTGATGCATGGGCTGATCCGCCGGGATGGGGTTTTCTCCAGCATGGTCCCGGCTCGTCCGTCCCGTGTCCGCTGATGTGGCACGCAGCGGCCCGCGAAGCCGTCATGCCAGAAACGAAACCGGCCGGTCGCTCGATGTCGGGTGCCGATCGGGCCGGTCTTCCCGATCGTGGGGGTGAGGGTGTGACCAGCGTCGCAGGAGGGCGGGGATGCCGGATGGCACAATAGGATGTCGAACACGAATGGGGCCCCGACCATTGCCGGTCGGGACCCCATATTTGTTTCGCGTTCGGCTGCGACACCAGATCGTCGATGCTCTTCACACCGAACGTCTGGCGTCATGCGCTTCGGCCCAGCCTAAGCTTTGTCCGAAGGCACGGACCGGATCAGCTCCAGGTGAACTCGTTTGTCAAATGGGCCATGGGTGCCTGGCCGGTCACTTCGGTCACGTCGATGCCGGCGCCGATATTGCCCTCGCCCCAGACGATGTTGCCCGGATTTCCCGCGTTCTGATACGAGGAATCCGTCACCACCGTACTCTCGTTCACGCCCCAGAGCAGGGCGTTCGAGAGCGGGTTTCCACGCCCCTGGTCCGCCGCGATGTTGTCGAAGGAGCGGGTGAACTCGAACGTGTTGTTCTGGCCGTAATCCGCGAAGGCGCCGTTGCCCATATGGATCGCGTCGACGTTGCGGACTGTGCCGTTGTTCGATCCCTCGAAGATGACACCCTGGCCGCTCGGTGAGTTGTTGCCGTCGATGACCCCGTTCGAGACGGTGACGTTGTCGCTGTAGTAGATCGAGATGTTGTCCTCGGTCCAGGCGACGTTCGGATCGTTGTGGACGTAGAAGTTGTTGAGGGTGCTGTCCGGCGACTGGCCCATCTGCACGAGTTGCCCGCGGGGGAAGGGCCCGCGCATATCGTACCCTTCGATGTTTTCCAGTTCTGCACCCGGCGAGTATTGGATGAGCACGCCCGTCGACGTGTCGTGGAACGTGGCGTTCGACACGCTCAGGTCTTCGGCCTCGAAGGCCGAAATCCCGTAATGGTCCGGGGTCCGCTCGGCGCCCGTCTCAGGGGCGCCCACGTTGAAGACCTCCACGTTCTGGATATCGACGTTGTCACCCTCCATGACGCGGATGCCGGCGCCTTCCTCGGTGCCACCGTTTCCATTGATATGGATGCGGACGTTCTCGACCGTCACATTGTCCACGTGATCGATGTCGATGCCGGGACCGCTATCGACATAGATGTCCATGTCGCGGATGACATCGCCTTCCCGGGCGACGATCGTCCCGTCATGGCGTGTCAGCGGAGCCGTGTCGTCCCCGGGCACCGGATCGGATGGCGGCGCGACCACCGGAGGCTCCTCGGGCGAGGGCGCCGGTCCGATGTCCGGAACCACCGGATTCGGTCCCTCGGAGACGGGATCCGGTTTGCCGACGTCCGGCACCGGGTCCGAGACGCCCTGGCCGAAGTCGTTCGTCCAATGCGCCATGGGCGCCTGGCCGGTCACTTCGGTCACGTCGATGCCGGCGCCGATATTGCCCTCGCCCCAGACGATGTTGCCCGGATTTCCTGCGTTCTGGTACGAGGAATCGGTCACCACCGTGCTCTCGTTCACGCCCCAGAGCAGGGCATTCGAGAGCGGATGTCCACGCCCCTGGTCCTCCGCGATGTTGTCGAAGGAGCGCGTGGAATCGAAGGTGTTGTTCTGGCCGTAATCCGCGAAGGCGCCATTGCCCATATGGATCGCGTCGACGTTGCGGACGGTGCCGTCGTTCGATCCCTCGAAGATGACCCCCTGGCCGCTCGGCGAGTTGTTGCCGTCGATGACGCCGTTCGAGACGGTGACGTTGTCGCTGTAGTAGATCGAGATGTTGTCCTCGGTCCAGGCGACCTTCGGATCGTTGTGAACGTAGAAGTTGTTGAGGCTGCTGTCCGGCGACTCGCCGAACTGTACGAGCTGGCCGCGGGGGAAGGGCCCGCGCATATCGTAGCCTTCGATGCCCTCGAGTGTGGCGCCCGGCGAGTATTGCACCAGGATGCCCGTCGACGTGTCGTGGAACGTGGCGTTCGTCACGCTCAGAGCCTCGGCCTCGAAGGCCGAAATCCCGTAATGGTCCGGGGTCCGCTCGGCGCCCGTCTCGGGTGCGCCCTCGTTGAAGACCTCGACGTTTTGGACGGTGACGTTGTCACCCCGCATGATACGGATGCCGGCACCTTCCTCGGTGGCGCCGTTTCCATTGATATGGATGCGGACGTTCTCGATGGTCACGTTGTTTACGTGATCGACGTCGATGCCAGGCCCGCTATCGACATAGATGTCGAGGTCGCGAATGACATCGCCTTCCCGGGCGACGATCGTCCCGTCATGGCGTGTGAGCGGAGCCGTGCCGGCGCCGGATTCCACCGGATCCGGACTGTCGGAGAGAGGCTCCCGGCTGCCCATGTCCGGAACCGGGCTCGAAATACCGTTCTCTGTGAAGCTTGAAACGAAGTCGTATGTCGGGCTCGACCAGAGACCCGTATCGAAGGTGGAACGCTCCTCGTCTTGCGACGCGACGTCATGATGCGAATGCTGCATTCGTTTTCCAGTTGTGTCTGCGATCGGTCCTGATGCCGATCCTCTCAATCCGCGCCGATTCTGGTCACGGATCCCCCTCAGCATCGGCGTTGTCCGCTGACACTATTCCCAAGATTATTATCGCAATGATGAGCGAATAATCGGATTTGTTGATTTATCGGGCAGTACTAAGAAGAACTTCCTCTATGTTTTCTGGCAAATGTACAGATAGGTACACTTCGGTAATCTAGTACTTTATTGATACAACAAATCTTAGTGAGCAGAACTTGTTCAAAATGTGTCGCGGATGATTTTCGATCCTGTCGAGCGGCTCACCGATCGTGCCGGACGAGAGGGGGGAGGCATGCCGGTGCGTGCACAGCGCGGACCCGTTTCTACCGGACGGAAGCAGGGTCCCGGCCCGGCGATCAATCATCGGATCGAGAGCGGTGGAGCGGGGCGGCGGGAGTTGGGAGGAGGCCGTCTTCACCCGAAGGCGGGAGGTGGCCTCGGATGCTGCCGGCCGCACCGAGCGGGTGGGTGTAGGCTCGAATGCCCGACCTGGCGGGGCCACTGTCGCTCAAGACGGACGTAGTCCCGATGCGCACTTCCTCGCGGAGCCCAAGGCCGCGATGATACGGGTGGTGCGCTCCCGATCAATACAGTCGATTGCAACACTCTGGATAGCGTCGAACGCCCGCTCATATCATCGTATGTGGAAACAATCTGATGATATACAATATCCACTCCTTGAGGGCGGTCGCAGCCTATCTCGTCGTCTGCTTCCACTGCCAAGTCTTGCTGTTCGGCCATCTCAAATATTCGATGGGCTCCTGGGGGGTCGATATCTTCTTCGTCATCAGCGGGTTCGTGATGGCCTACACCACCGACGGCCGGATCGCGCCACCATATCAATTCCTCATGAAACGGCTGGTTCGCGTCGTTCCGCTGTACTGGTTCATGACGATGGCCGTCTTTCTCGCAGCCCTCTCGACGCCCTTCCTGTTTCGCAGCATCGATGACGGGCTGGGCCATCTGCTCATGTCATTGGCGTTCATCCCCTTCGAGAAGTCGAACGGCCTGATACAGCCTATCCTGTTCCTTGGATGGACGCTCAACTACGAGATGTTCTTCTATTGTCTCTTTTTTCTGGGTCTGTACATTTATCCGGAAATAAACCGGTACATTTATGTCAGCCTCGTCATCGTGGCCCTCGTGATGATCGGGCTGCTGCTTCGGCCGGAAAATGCGCTGGGCCGATTCTATACGAATGCTATTATCCTTGAATTCGCTGCGGGCATGTGGATTTGCTATGTTGTCCGCCGCATCACTATTCCGGCTGGTCTTCTCAACGTCTCGATGATCGGCGCCTTGGGCCTCGCCAGTTTCGGTCTGTTGCTGGCGGCAGAATTTCTCTGGCCGACAGCACCTCGCTTCGTCGCACTCGGCCTGCCCGCGGCCTCACTCGTCACTGCCGCAGTGTTGCTGGAAGCCAACGGCATCAGTTCGAGAACCGCCTTTGCCGTGGAGCAGGGAGACAGTAGCTATGCGCTGTACCTCACGCACTTCCTGTCTTATCAAGTATGTGAGAAAGTATTGTTTAAATTCTTTGATCCTCAGAATTTCTCTCTGAGGATGGTCGCATTCGTCGGCGCAGTCGTACTCGCCGGACTCGTTGCCTGGATCATGCATCGTCGGATCGAGGTTCCTTTGACCCAATGCGTCAGAGGCTTGTTCAGTGGCCTGAAGCGCCCGTCTCACGCTAGTCCATAGATATTTTCCGAAATATCCGATGTCATTCTGATTATTTGATAATATAATTTTATTATGCTAGGTGAAAGCCAATATACAAATTAAAAATAACCGGATACGCAATTTATAATCCTCAGGATCTATTTGTTCCGTCATCCTCCGGCAACTTGTGCGCCCACGCGGTCGCTGATGTTCGCGAGACCATCGAGGCGGTCCGAGCACGGGGGCTCCACGTCCCGCCCTACGGTCGCGACCTGCTCAGAAGGCGTAGCGAACGTGGCAATAGGGCATCAGCTCGGCCAGATGATCCTTGAGGCGCGCGATCCATCGGCCCTTCCAGCCGGTTCGATAGCGCAGGTTGTCGCCTCCTCCCTGCGACCGTTTCCCCTCCTGGATATCGGGCCGCCAGAGCAGGTCTTCCGCGCGGGGATGCCAGTTCAGGTTGACCGCGTGGAGATCCGCATTGTGCGTGAGCAGGATGATCTCGGCCTTGAGCTGTGCCTTGGCCGCCGGGCCGATCCGCTCGTCTATGGCGGTGAACAGGTCGCGCCAATCGGCCTCCCAGCCTTCGTAGAGGATGACCGGCGAGAAGTTCACGTGGACTTCGAAACCGGCCGCCACGAAATCGTCGATGGCGGCGATGCGCTCATGCATCGGGGCCGTGCGCACATCGACGACCTTGGCGATCCGCTCCGGCATCAGCGAGAAGCGGATACGGGTCTTGCCCCGGGGATCATAGGTGAGCAGTTCCCGGTTCACGGCCTTCGTGGCGAAGGAGGCCTTGGCGTTGGGGAGATCGCGGAACAGCCCGACCATGTCGCGCACGTTGTCCGACAGGGTCGCGTCCACGGACAGATCGCCATTCTCGCCGAGATCGTAGACCCAATGGGCCGCATCCACCGTATCGGGCTCCGGTAGCGGCCCCTGGCGTGCGGCGTGGCGGGTGATCGCGGCGCAAACTTGCTCGATGTTCACGAAGAGGGAGATCGGATTGGCGAAGCCCTTGCGCCGGGGGACGTAGCAGTAAGCGCAGGCCATCGCGCAGCCATTCGAGGTCGAGGGCGCGATGAAGTGGGCGCTGCGCCCGTTCGGCCGCATCGTCAGGCCCTTCTTCACGCCGAGCACCAAGGTCGAGCGTTTGATCCGCAGCCAATCCTCCGCGGAACCTGCGTTTCCGTGCAGGTTCGGGATGTTCCAATGCGACGGGACCTCGATCCGCTCGGCGTGGGGAAAGCGGTCGAGGATCGCGAGCCCGCGCGCGAAATCCGCCACGGCGGGCTCGTGGTAGATCGTGCGGATATCCAGGATGTCGCGGGAAAGGGCCATGCGGTGTCCAGCGGCGCGCCGTTGCACCTCGGCCGGATAGATAGGGCGGTGAGCGCCGGAGAGGATGACGTTCCGGCCGGGGCGCGGCTCCGCGGACACGTCGTTAACAGGAAGTTACCGTCCGCCCCTTTGTGGCGGCACCGAAACATGCGCTCAAGGCGCTTGCGCTCGGCTCCCGTCGCAGGAGGTGAAACCATTGCCTTGGCTACCGCGTATTCCAGGCATGGTCAGTTTCGACATGCTCATCGATGATCTGGAACGAGAGAAGCAGGCGCTCGTGCAGGACACGGCACGCCGTGGACCTGCGTCCTATGCCGTCATCGATATGCTGATCGCGCTCGACCTGAAGATCTTCGCCTTGAGAACGCTGAGCGAGGACCGCTGAATCCGGCCCGGACAGGACCGGGTCGCTCGTCTCGATGTCGTCGAAACCACCGGATTCTGCCTGCGGCATCGAAGGGTCCGAGCGCCTCGGACGGCGCCGGGTCGCATCCCGCAGGCGGGGGAGTTCGTGTTCCGGGGCGAGCGCCGGTCGTCGGGTTTGCCGCTCGTGGAGCCTGTCAGGCCGCGGCGGCGTCCTTTTTGGCAAAGGCGAACTTGTACGCGTCTGCGGCGGGTAACGGCTCGCTCAGGAGGTAGCCTTGGGCTTCCGTGCAGCCTTCGCGACGGACGCGAGTCAGCTGCGCCTCGTCCTCGATGCCCTCCGCCGTGATGCTCGCCCCCAGCCGTTCGCCGAGTCCGACGATGGCGCGCACGATGGCGGCCGTGTCGGCATCGGCGATCTCACGAATGAACGAACGGTCGATCTTGATCTTGTCGAAGGGAAACCGCCGCAGGTAGCTGAGCGACGAGTAGCCGGTGCCGAAATCGTCCAGGGCGATGCGGACCCCGAATGCGCGAAGCCGGTGGAGACAGGCGGTCACGCTTTCCACGTCACCGATCAGCACGCTCTCGGTGATCTCCAGCTCCAGACGGTTCGGCGGCAGGCCGGAAGCGGCCAGAGCCGATATCACGCAATGTTCCAGGCCGGGCTCCGCGAATTGCACCGCCGAGACGTTGACCGCGACCCGCAGATCGCCCGGCCAGGTCGCCGCTTCCCGGCAGGCTTCCTGCAAGGCCCATGTCCCGAGGGGAACGACGAGGCCGGTCTCGTCGGCCAATGGAATGAAATCGGCGGGCGAGACGATGCCTCTCACGGGGTGGTGCCAGCGCATCAGGGCCTCGAACCCGCTGGCGGTGTCGGTGGCAAGGTCGATGATCGGCTGATAATGCAGTTCGAACTCGCCGCGCCGCACGGCTTCGCGCATGTCGAGTTCGAGGACGTTTCGCGCGGCGATCGCCGCATCCATGGCGGGTTCGCAGAAGCGGAACGTGCCCCGGCCGGCCGCTTTCGCGCGGCCGAGGGCGATGTCGGCGTTCTTCAGCAACTGGTCCGGGTCCCCGCCGTCCTGAGGCCCGACGGCGATGCCGATGCTGACGCCGATGCTGACCGAACGACCGTCGAGATCGAAGGGCAGCTTCAGCGCCTCGATGACCTGCTGCGCCGCGGCACTGGCATTCTGGGGTTGGTCGAGTCCCCTCAGCACGATGGCGAACTCGTCGCCGCCGAGCCGGGCGACGGTGTCCCCCTCGTGAACGGTCGCCGTCAGGCGCTCTGCGACCTGGCGCAGCAGGCTGTCTCCCGTCGGGTGACCGAGGCTGTCGTTGATCGCTTTGAAGCGGTCCAGATCGCAGGCGAGAACCGCGAAGATGTGCCCGCGCCGTTCGACATTGTCCATTTCCCGGCCGAGTCTGTCGCGGAACAGCACGCGATTGGGCAAGCCGGTCAAGACATCGTGCAACGCCAGATGCTCCAGCTGCTGCTCCGCATGCTTGCGCCTTCCGATGTCGATATGCGTCCCGACGATGCGCAAGGGAAGGCCTTCCGCATCGCGCGTCACCACCTTGCCGCGCGACAGGACCCAGCCGTAGGGTCCGGCCTTCGTCCGCATCCGGAGCTCGCATTCGAAAACCGCCGTCCGTCCGTCGATATGGTCCGTCAGGAGCCGCCGGGCCGTCGCGACATCGTCGGGATGCGCCAGCTGTTCCAAGATGCGCATATGTCCGTCGATCTCGCCCGGTTCGTAGCCGAGCATGGTCTGCCAACGGTCCGAGAACCAGACGTTGCCCGTGGGGATGTCCCAATCCCAGAGGCCGTCGCTGCCGCTGTCCAGGGCGAAAGCCAGCCGTTCCTCGCTGGACCGTAACGCCGTTTCGGCGGCCTTGCGGTCGGTGACGTCGCGAAGCGACGACACGTAGCCGATGGGCTCGGACGCGCCCGGAAGGCGCGTCACCTCGAGGCACGCCTCGATCCACACCCATGATCCGTCCCGCCGACGATGGCGCTGGGTCCTGATGGCCGCTTCGATCCGTCCCGCCACGAGATCGGCGAGCACGTGCTCGAGGTCGGCGACATCGTCCGGATGGATGAAATCGAGGGGCCGAGTGCCGATGATGTCCTCCGGGCGATAGCCGAGGACGGCCATCGAGGCAGGCGACACATACCGGCGGATCGTATCGAGATCGGACCAGATGATGACGTCGGTGGTGTTCTCGGCCAGGAGCCTGTAGGCGGCTTCGCTTTCGCGCAAGGCGTGATCGGCCCGGCGCATACGGTCGACGAACAGGGCGAGCGCCGCGAAACCGAGAATCGTGAGCATGATCGCGGCAATGCCCGCGGCGAGCGCGAAACGCGGCAGACTCGATGCCGTGTCGGGCGCGGCCATGTTCGGAATCAGCTCGGCTGCGCCCATGGCGACGAAATGCACGCCCGCGATGGACACCGTCAGAAGCATCGCCGCCACGGCTGTCGCGTATCGGAGCGTGTCACGCGCGAAGATGACGAAGGCGATGGCGGTAAGCGACCAGCCGACGAGCAGCGCGGTCACGAGGAGCGGCAAGTTCATTGATTGGACGACGGCGAACCGGATACTCGCCATCCCTGCGAGATGCATCCCCGTCATGCTCATGCCCAGGATCACCGCGGCCGCTACGGCCACCACGGGTGAGGCGCACCACCGGGACAAGGTGAGCGCCGCCATGGAACCGAGGATGCCGACGAGAAGCGAGACGAGGGTGAGTTTCAGATCATAGGCGATCGCGATGCCGGGATCGTAGCCGAGCATCCCGATGAAGTGGGTGCTCCACATCCCGGAACCGGCCGAGAAACCAGCCGCGAACAGCCAGGCCCATGCCTCGAAGCCCCGGCTCCGAAAAACGTGGCGAGCGAGCCGCAGGGCAGTATGGCACGATACCCAGCATACCAGCGCCGCAAGCGGCAGGACCCACCAATGATGCTGCTCGGTCATGCACAAAAAGGCACGATACATCCTACGACAGCCTTTCGCCACCTTAGGGGCGACACTGCCGAAGTGTGGTTTAACAAAATCGGAATTTTGGCCGCAAAATAGAATATAGCTCTATTTGAGGAGTGGATTGCTTCAATGGAGCCTGCTCTTCGTGCCTCGGCGCCGATCCGTTCCCATACCGATTGTTGATGATGGGCCATGCACGGTGACCCTCGCCGTGTAAGGCGGCGGACAATCTGCCTTGATGCGCGCGCATCGCCCGCCTCTCGGAGGGGGCGGACCGGCTACTTCCATCCGCCCCCGGGCAGGCGGCCGTGATAGGGCGTGTTGCGGCAATGGCCCCACGGCCCGCGCCAGTAACCGGGCGGGCAGCCATTGCCGGCCCGTGCCTGATACCACCCGCCCGGAAGGCGGCCGACATAGGGTGTCGAGCGGCAATGCCCCCATGGGCCACGCCACGCTCCGGGGCCGCAGCCGCCCGCGACACGCAGCACGGGTGCCTCGCTCTCGGGGGCTGGGGCGATGGGAAAGGCCATCGCCGGCAGCGATGCCAGGCTACAGATGACGACCATGGCGGCAAGGCGTGGCTTCACATGCTGATCCTCTCATGACGAGGGAATTACACATGGGCGCGTCACGTTCGGCAACCAACATCATGAGCGGCGGTTAGCGAAATCTATCGACAACCTACGCATTCATTGATGAATGTCGCTAGGGCGTGCGCGAAGACGCTGGGCGCCTCCTGTCGCGGGTCGCGAATTCCGCTGAAACCCGCATCGCTCAGGGCGTCCATTTCCCGCCAGCCATCCCGCATCGCGGGCGCGCCGCCGATGGCGACGCGATCGTGGCCGCCCCTTCAGGTCACCAAGCCCATGCGGCCATTGCCGCGCATGACTTCTTCCCATCCCATCCCAGTCTTCACCGAGGGAGACGGTGCGGTTCGAGCGCGCCGGCCATTCGGATCACGGCGTAGCGCGCTCCAGAACGCCATTCCGGGCGGCCATCCGCACCCGGTCCGCCGCATCGTCGGCCTGGGCGAATTGCGCGTTGTAAAGGCGCCGGTAGGCCCCGTCCGCCGAAAGGAGCGCCTCGTGCCGTCCCTGCTCCACGATGCCCTCCGAGCCGACCACGACGATCCGGTCCGCCTTGCGGATGGTGGCGAGCCGGTGGGCGATGACGAGGGTGGTGCGGCCCTCGGAGAGTTCCACGAGGGAGCCCTGGATCGCCTGTTCGGTCTCGCTGTCGAGGGCCGAGGTGGCCTCGTCCAGGATCAGGATCGGCGGGTTCTTGAGAAACACGCGGGCGATGGCGAGGCGCTGTTTCTGGCCGCCCGAGAGCTTCACGCCGCGTTCGCCGACGACGGTGTCGAGGCCGTTGGGCAGGCCCTCGATCAGGGCGGTGAGCTTGGCCCGCTCCGCGGCCTGCGCGATCTGCGCCTCGGTGGCGTCGAGCCGGCCATAGGCGATGTTCTCGCGGATCGTGCCCGCGAACAGGAAGACGTCCTGCTGCACGATGCCGATCTGCCGGCGCAGTGAGGCGAGGGTGAGGTCGCGGATGTCGATGCCGTCGATGGTGATGCGCCCGCTCTCCACCTCGTAGAAGCGCGGAATGAGGGAGCACAACGTCGTCTTGCCGGCCCCGGACGGGCCGACGAAGGCGACGGTCTCGCCGGCGGCGATGTCGAGATCGAGCCCCGACAGGACGGGCCGGCCGGCGGTGTAGCCGAAACTCACGGCCTCGAAGCGGATGTCGCCCTTCAGCGCCGGCACGGAGACGGCGCCGGGGCGGTCGACGATGTCGGGCTCGGTGGCGAGCAGCTCGGCGTAGCGCCGGAAGCCCGCGACCCCCTTCGGGTAGGTCTCCACGACGGCACCGATCTTCTCGAGCGGCCTGTAGAAGACGCCCACCAGCAGCAGGAACCCGATGAACCCACCGGGCGAGAGCTCGCCACGCACGACGAAGGCCGCGCCGCCCAGCAGCACGACGATCTGGACGAGCCGCATGCCGAGATAATTGATCGACAGGCTGGCGGCCATGATCCGGTAGGCTTCGAGCTTGGTCTCGCGGTATTTCCGGTTGTCGGAGGCGAACAGGCGCCGCTCGTGCGGCTCGTTGGCGAAGGCCTGCACCACGCGGATCCCGCCGACATTCTCCTCGATGCGGGCGTTGAAGGCGGCGACCCGGCCGTATTGCGTCTGCCAGTTGCGCGTCATGCGACCGCCGTAGCGGAGGGTGACGAAGGCGATCACTGGCAGGATCGCGGCGGTCAGGAAGGCCAGCGGCGGGTGGACGTAGACCATCAGCGCGAAGGCGCCGATGAGCGTCATCACCGCGATGAAGAGGTCCTCCGGCCCGTGATGGGCGACCTCGCCGATCTCCTCCAGGTCCTTGGTGACGCGGGCGACGAGGTGGCCGGTCTTCTGGTTGTCGAAATAGCGGAACGAGAGCTTCTGCAGATGATCGAAGGCACGGCGACGCATCTCGGTCTCGATATTGATGCCGAGCACGTGCCCCCAATAGGTCACCACCACCATGAGGCCGGCATTGGCCACGTAGATCACCCCGAGGCCGAGGGCGGCGAGCACGATCAACTGCCAATCCTGGCGCGGCAGCAGCACATCGACGAAGGCCTTCACGGCCATCGGGAAGCCGAGTTCGAGCAGGCCCGACAGGACGGCGCATCCGAAATCGACGAGGAACAGGGTCCGGTGCGGGCGGTAATAAGCGAGGAAGTCCTTCAGCATGATGCTTTCGTCAGGTGATCGACGGGGCAGAGGGCACCGCAGGAGGGGACGCCCGGTATGCGGTAGCGCATACAGCAAACCCGCCGCCGCCGCTCCGCGCCGCCTCGGAAAGCCTGGGCCAGCGGGCAGCGGCCGAACGCATCGCCACCGCAACGGCCGAGGCACGCTTCGGCGCGGGAGGAGGCCGGCACCGCGTCGCGGCTCAACTCGCGCAGGGCGAAATCGGCGGTGACGCCGGCATTGCACCAGAGGACATGGCGGGAGAGACCGTAATGCGTCTGGCACAGGTCGAAGAACGGTCGCAGATGCCCCTCGATCAGGGGATCGAGCCCCGGCTCCGGGCCTCCGTTCCTGTCGTCCTCCTCCGCCACGATGAATCGCGAGACGATGCCGTTCTCGTCGAGTTCGAAGCCGACTCGGTCGAACCCGATCGGCAGGGCTCGGCCGAGGCGGCTGAGCGCGGTGAAGTAGGGGACGATCAGGGCAGGAAGGTAGTACTGCGTCCAGAGCGAGACCAAGGCGCGACGGTCGGCGGTCTCGAAGCCGTCGCCTGACGCCCTGCCGAACCCGTCCACCACCTCGTCGAAGGCCGCCTTGCTGGTGAGGATCGAGAGCGGCCGGGTTCCGGACCCGGACGGTGCCGTGGCGATCCGGCAGCCGAAGGCCGACAGTGACGGCGGAACCAGCGCGGCGAGTTGATCGATCATGCGCGCCCCTCCACCCGATCGGCATCGAGGGTCCGGCGGATCGTCGCGCGCAGGGCGGCAACGGCGACGGCGTAGAACAGGATCGCGATGCTGAAATAGGCCGGCCAGCCCACATGCGCCGCGAGCGCCGGCGCGGCGACGCGCAGGGGCATCGCGGCAAAGAACGCCGCTCCGAACAGGAGCGCGTAATCGGTGGCGGGACGAGGCCCCTGCGCCCAGCGATAGATCATGTTGAACACCGGCACTCCGAGCCCTCCGCCGCCGACGATGCCGAGGATCGTCGCGGCGATCGCGAGAGCCGCCGACCCGGTGGCGGCGCCGGCGATCATCACCCCGCCGCCGGCGATCACGCCCAGCGCGGAGACCGTGATGAGCCGCAGGGTCCCCACCCGTCGCACGAGGACGCCCGAGACCAGGGCCATGACGAGGTTGATGACAGGCGAGAGAGAACCGGTCACGAACCCGACCTCCCGCAACGGCACCCCAAGATCCAGCAGGGCGAGGTTGTTCAGACCCGAGAGGGCGAACATGGCCGCGAAATACAGGCCCAGGACCAGGATGCGCGGCGCCAGGACGCGCAGGCGTTCGAACGGGGCCGTCATGCGTTCCGCCGGACCGGCATCGCGGCGAAGCCGGATTTCCGGGTAGCGCAGCATGGGCAACAGGCAGAGGAGATTGAGACCGGTGATGCAGAGCACGGCGGCCTGCCAGCCGATCGTGTCGTAGTACCCGACCAGCAGGCCCGAGCCGGCGATTCCGCCCAGCGACGCTCCGGAGAGTTTGGCCGAGGCCACGAAGGGCCGCCGGTCCGCCGGCACCGTCTCGACCACCAAAGCTTCGAGGGCGATGTCCATGGTGGCGACGCAAAAGCAGGTCGCCACCGCGAGGCCGAGGAGGAGGCCGAGCGGCCACGCCTCGCCCAGGCTCAACACCAGCAGCAATGCGATGGTCGCGCCTTGCATCAGCGCGATCCAGCCGATGCGATGCGGCAGGCCGGGCAGGCGCAGCCTGTCGATGGCGACGGCCCAGAGAAACGTCAGGCCGACGGGCAAGTTGATGAGCTGCAGCAGGCCGATCTCGGCGAGCTCGACGCCGCGTGCCCGCAGGATCAGCGGGGCGCCGCTGGCGAGGAAGCCGAGCGTGGTCCCGAAGGTGATGTAGAGGCAGAAGAACGGCAGCAGGGGCCGCGCCCGGCGCCACACTCTGGACGCGCCGTCGAACCGGATGCTGCTCATGCGCTCCGCGCCGCCCGGCCCGGTTGCTCGTTGGGGATAGGCATGGACCCTGGGAACCATGCTCCCGCGCCGGTCACGCCGGCTCCTCCGAGACGGCGCTGTACCGGCCTCGACTGACGCGGCGACCGATCCGCGATCCGGCGCGCGACGTGACAGGGCCTCCCTTCGGACATCCGGAGCCTCCCTGTGTCTTGACGTGCGCGCAGTTTTTAAACAGTCTAATCTACTGTAAACATTGGCCTTTCGTTCGGATTATGACGTGCCCGCCCATCATGCAAGGTCCGTTTGGACGCAGTGCCGCCGGCCTTCGCTCCTCTCGCTCCGTATCCGGCTCCTATTGCCCCGGCATGGTGAGGATCAGCGGCCCGCTGCGCGAGGCGATGACCGTATGCTCGTATTGCACCGTGAGGGCCTTCGGCTGACTGTAGAGGGTCCAGGGGTCGTCGCCATCCGCGGCGAACTCGGCGCCGAGGGACAGGAACGGCTCGACGGTGAAGACCAGCCCCTCCTGCATGATCCGTCGCTCGGAGGCGTCGGGCCAGGTGGCGATCTCGGTCGGCTCCTCGTGCAATGACAGGCCCACGCCGTGGCTCGCGAGGTTGCGGACCAGGGTGTAGCCGTTCTTCCGCGCGAAGGCCCCGACGGCCCGTCCGATATCGGCCAGGGGCTTGCCGGTACCGACCTGGCGCAATCCCGTCCACATCGCCCGGCGCCCGTCCCTGCACAGTCGCTCCACCGCCCGCGTCACCGGCGGCACGGCGAAGGACGCGCCCGTATCGGCGAAGTAGCCGTCCTTCTCGGCGGACACGTCGATATTGACGAGATCGCCCGGATTGATCCTGCGGTCGCTGGGAATGCCGTGGGCGATCTCCTCGTTGACGCTGATGCAGGTGGCTCCGGGGAAGGCGTAGACGAGTTCCGGTGCCGGGCGAGCTCCGGCCGCCTCCATGATCCGCCGCCCGATCCCGTCGAGGTCGCGGGTGGTCATGCCGGGCTCGATGGCCTTGCCCATCGCCTCGAGGGTGTCGGCGACGATGCGCCCGATCCGCTTCAGGCCGGCCAGCTCGTCGTCGTTCGACACCGTCATGTCGTCATCCCTTCATGGCGCCGGAGGCGGCTCCGCTCGCGCGGTTCTGCCATCCTCCGCGAGCCCGGCAAAGCCTGGGCCGCCCCAGATGCCGTTCGCTCCCCATGGGTCTGACGGGCCTATGACGTGCTGGCTCCCGCTCAAGCGGCGAAGGCGCCGCGCGAGCGCAGGGCCTCGATCTCGTGCGCCGAGAGGCCGAATTCCGAGAGCACGTCCTCGGTATGCTCGCCGAGAAGCGGCGCGTGCCTGCGGGCGCGTTGCGGCGTGCCCGTGAGCTTCACGGGAAAACCGATATTCGGCACCGTGCCCTCGATCGGATGGGGAACCTCGATGCGCATCTCCCGGTGCCGGCCATGCTCGCTCTCGAACGCTTCCGGATAGGTGTTCATGCGGCCGGCCGGAATGCCGGCTTCGAGGAGCAGGGACACCCATTCCTCACTGGTCCTCGCGGCAAAGCTCCGCTCCAGCTCCTCGATCAGCTCTTCGCGGTTGGCGAGGCGCGCGGGGATGTCGACGAAGCGGGCATCCTCGAACAGTTCGGCGCGGCCGAGCACGTCGCAGAGCAGGCGCCAGAGCTTCTGGTTGGTGGCCCCCATGACGAAGTAGCCGTCCGAGGCCCGCACCGCCTGGTAGGGGGCGCTCATGCGGTTGGAGGTGCCGAGCGGCTGCGGGATCCGGCCCGTCCCCCAATATTCCGACACGTCCCAGATCGAGAAGGCCAAGGCCGCGTCGAAGAGCGAGGCGTCGATATACTGGCCCCCGCCGCTGGCCTGCCGGCCGATATAGGCGGAGAGGATCGCGTAGACGGTGAACAGCGCGCAGCCGATATCGGCGACCGGCACGCCGGCCTTCACCGGCGGGCCGCCCGGATGGCCGGTCACGCTCATCACCCCCGACATCGCCTGGGCCATCAGGTCGTAGCCGGGGCGCTTCGCCCAGGGACCCGACTGGCCGAAGCCCGAGATGCTCGCATAGATGAGCCCCGGATTGCGGGCGCGCATCGCCTCGTATCCGAGGCCGAGGCGCGCCATCACGCCGGGCCGGTAATTCTCGACCAGCACATCCGCATTGGCGGCCATATCGAGGAGCAGGTCACGCCCGGCATCGGATTTGAGGTTCAGGGCGAGACTGCGCTTGTTCCGGTTCATGTTGAGGAAGCCCATGCTGTCAGGCCCCTTCATCTTGAACCCCATGGCGCTGCGGGTCTGGTCGCCCGTGCCCGGCGGTTCGATCTTGATGACGTCCGCTCCGAGATCGCCGAGCAGCATGCTGCAGAACGGCCCTGCCATCACCTGCGTCACGTCGAGGACGCGGATGCCCGCGAGGGGGAGGGGGCGGGGTTCTTCGTGCACGGAGTGATCCATCGTGCTCGGTTCCTGTTTTGCGCCGGGGGCGGGTGCGGCCCGCCGGCGGTGGCGTTACGCGAGGAGGACACGACTCGCCGTGTGCATCCCCTCTCCCCGCGTGCGGGGAGAGGGGATTGCGCTCTGGCTTCGGCTCAAGCCAGCGCAGCCAGGATCGCGCTACTCCGCAGGAACCGCCCGTCCCAGGGGCGGTACCACCGGCTCCTCTTCGAACGGGCGCTCCGGGTGCATGGTGAAGGCGAGGACCGCGCCCAGGAGGCAGAGGCCGATGGAGCCGACGAAGGGCAGGGTCCAGCTTCCCGTCATGTCCACGATCATCCCGAACACGATCGGCGAGATGATCGCCGCCACCGCCGAGCCGGTGTTCATCAGGCCCGCCGCCGTGCCCGAATATTTTGGCGCGATGTCCATCGGCACCGACCAGATCGGGCCGATCACCAGTTCGGCGAAGAAGAAGCCGGAACTGAGCAGCAGCGCCACCAGGGTCAGGTCGCGGGTGAAGAACACGCCGGTGAGACTCGCCGCCGCGCCGAGGAAGCCGACCACGATGACGCTGAGCCGGGCGAGCTTGAGATCCCCTGTGCGCTTCAGGATGCGGTCGCTGAACACGCCGCCCAGGGTATCGCCGACGACGCCGGCGAAGAATACGCCCGAGGCGAACAGGGCCGAATTCTTCAAGTCCAGCCCATAGTTGAGCTTGAAGAAGCTCGGCAGCCAGCCGAGGAACAGCCACAAGGTCCAGCCGTAGCAGAAATAGGTCAGCGTCACCGGCAGCATGCGCCGGGTGAGGCGGCCCCAGGGCACGTTCTGCTTTGCACCGACCTTGCTCGGGGGCGGCAGCACAGCGAGTTCCTCGGGCGTGATCGCCGGATGATCTTTCGGGTCATCGCGGAAGTAGAGGTACCAGACCACGACCCAGGCGAAGCTCGCCACCCCCAGGATGACGAAACCGATGCGCCAGCCGAACTGGTAGATCAGGAAGGCCACGATGGGCGGCGCCACCGCGTTGCCCAGCCGCGCGAAGGCATGCGTGATGCCCTGCGCGAAGCCGCGCTTGCCCGGCGCGGTCCAGTTCTGCATGGCGCGGGTGGCAGTGGGGAAGGTGGCGCCTTCGCCGAAGCCGAGGAGGACGCGGGCGAGGAACAGGCTGATGAGCCCGCCCACGAACCCGGTGAGGATCGTCGCCGAGGCCCAGATCAGGCCGCAGACGAGGAGGGTCCGCCGCGCGCCGAACTTGTCGCCCACCGAGCCGCCGATGACCTGG
Organism: Methylobacterium sp. 88A; assembly: GCF_000376345.1. NCBI lineage: Bacteria > Pseudomonadati > Pseudomonadota > Alphaproteobacteria > Hyphomicrobiales > Methylobacteriaceae > Methylobacterium > Methylobacterium sp. 88A. Next base: position 4,024,450 of record NZ_AQVT01000001.1, on the reverse strand, counting down.
AAGATCGCGTAGGGATAGGCGAAGGCGGACAGGATCAGGCCGAACTGGGTGTTCGAGAGCCCGAGATCTTTCATGATCTCGCCGCCCGCCGTGGCGATGTTCACCCGGTCGAGATAGGTGACGAAATACATCAGGCAGAGCAGGAACAGCACCATGTTCGACGCGGAGACGCGTCTTTTAGCTGGCGTCATCGGGGTTTCCTCGGGTTGAGCGCGCCACCCCGCCCGATCTGAGCGTCGGTTGTTTGTGGGGGACGCGCAAAGGGTGCGATCGGCACGATCCCCCCCTCCCACAAGGGGAGGGAGGTGCTGCTCAGTCGTCCAGGCCGGAGCGCAGGGCGTCCATGGCCGCCAGCACACCGCCGCGCGCGTGCGGGACGCCGCCGGCCTTGAGACCCATCTCGACGCCCGACAGCGCCGCCATCAGCATCAGGTCGTTGCATTCGCCGAGATGGCCGATGCGGAAGATCTTGCCCGCCATCTTGGCGAGCCCGGTGCCGAGCGAGAGGTCGTATTTCTCGAGGATCAGAGTGCGCAGGGCATCCGCGTCATGGCCCTCCGGCATCACCACGGCGGTGAGCACGGGCGAGTATTCCGACGGTTCCCGGCACAGAACCTCCAGGCCCCAGCCCTCGACGGCGGCGCGGGTGGCGGCGGCGAGACGCTGGTGGCGGGCAAAGACCTCGGCCAGGCCTTCCTCTCGCAACATGGCGATGGCTTCGCGCAGGCCGTAAAGCAGGTTCGTGGCGGGGGTATAGGGGAAGTAGCCGCCGGCATTCGGCTTCAGCATGTCTTCCCAATCCCAGTAGGAACGGGGCAGAGTCGCTGTCTTCGCGGCGGCCAGAGCCTTGTCCGACAGGGCGACGAGACCGAGGCCCGGCGGCAGCATCAGGCCCTTCTGCGAGCAGCTCACCGCGACGTCGACGCCCCATTCGTCATGGGCGTATTCGGCCGAGCCGAGGCCCGAGATCGTATCGACGAGGAAGAGCGCGGGATGGTTCGCCCGGTCGATCGCCTTGCGGATCTCCGCGATCCGGCTCGTGGCGCCGGTGGAGGTCTCGTTATGGACCACCATCACGGCCTTGATCGACTTGGCGCGGTCCTCGGCCAGGATCGCCTCGACCTGCGCCGGATCGACCCCGCGGCGCCAATCGCCGGGGACGAACTCCACCTCGATACCCCAGCGCGCCGCCATCTGGCGCCACAGGGTGGCGAAATGGCCGGTCTCGAACATCAACACCCGGTCGCCGGCCGAGAGCGTATTGACGATGGCCGATTCCCAGGCACCCGTGCCGGAACCCGGATAGATGATCACCGGCGACCGCGTCTGGAAGACGGCCTGGGCGCCTTCCAGCACCGCCTTGCCGAGTCCGGCGAAATCGGGGCCGCGATGGTCGATCACCGGCATGTCCATGGCGCGCAGGACGCGCTCGGGCACCGGGCTGGGGCCTGGAATATGCAGGAAATGGCGTCCGGTCCGTGTCGTCATCGAGATCTCCGCGATGGCCAGTCGAGGGAAAGCTGCGCCCGGATCGATGATCCACTGTGCGTCGGAGCAGAAAATTGCATTCATTTTTTGAGAGGGCAAGCATTATTATGCGGACATCTCGTCTCGACCTTCCTGCTTTCGGCTGCTAGGTTCGCATTATGGTGCTTGAGCCTGTCACTGAACCGGAGGCCGATGCCGGCCTCGAACCCGCCGATGGAGCGCGTCTTTCCGCGATGCCGTCGCTGGCGAAATCCCTCCACGGCGAGCTTCTGGCACGCCTGCGGGACTACATCGTCGAGGGCAATCTGGCCGCCGGCGCGCGGGTGCCGGAGCGGATGCTCTGCGAGCGCTTCGGCATCTCGCGCACGCCACTGCGCGAGGCGCTGAAGGTGCTGGCTTCGGAGGGGCTGATCGAGCTCCTGCCGAACCGGGGCGCGCGGGTGCGCCAACTCGGCGCCGAGGAACTCGTGGACCTGTTCGACGTCATGGGCGGGCTCGAGGCCCTGGCCGGACGCCTCGCCTGCGAGAAGATCACGCCCGCCGCCTATGACGAGATCGAGCGGCTGCATCACGAGATGTACGGCTGCTACATGCGGCGCGACCTGCACGGCTACTTCGCCTGCAACCAGGCGATCCACGACCGGATCGTGCAGGCGGCGGACAACGAGCCGTTGCGGGCGAGCTACGCCAATTTCGCCGGGCGCCTGCGCCGCGTGCGCTACTCGGCCAATCTCGACGAGAATCGCGACCGCTGGGGCGAGGCGATGCGCGAGCATGAGGAAATCCTCGATGCATTGCGCAGGCGCGCCGGCAATGAGCTCAGCGACATCCTGTTCGGGCATCTGCGCAACAAGCGCCGGGCGGCGGCGGGGCGGGAGACAACGTGTCCGCCGGACGCCGGCGTCGCATCGTGACGGCGGCTCAGCGGCGCACCTCATGAAACCGTGCGGCCTGCGCCCGGATCACGTCCGCCGCTTGCAGGATGCCGGCCCGGTCGACGTCGAGATGGGTGGTCGCCCGGATCTGATGCGCGCCGATGGCGCGGATACGCACATCGCCCGCGAGACACGCCTCGGCGAAGGCGGTCGCGGTGATGCCCAGCGGCTCCACCGAGAAGCACAGGATGTTGGACTGGGCCGCATCGGGCGCGATGGCGAGGCCGGGCGCGCCGGTGATGCGGGCCTTCAACTCGCCGGCATTGGCGTTGTCGAGTTCCAGCTGGTCCACATGATGATCGAGGGCGTAGAGGCCGGCCGCGGCGAGGATTCCCGACTGGCGCATGGCGCCACCGAGCCGGTACTTCCACCGCCACGCCTCGACGATGAAGTGCCCCGAGCCGCACAGGACGGCGCCGACCGGGCAGCCGAGTCCCTTGCTCAGATCGATCCAGACGCTGTCGAAGCCTTTGGCGTAGTCCCTGGCGGAGATGTCGGTGGCGGCCACGGCATTGAGGAGGCGCGCCCCGTCGATATGCGCCTTCATGCCCTTGTGATGGGCGAGGTCGCGAATGCGGCGCATGTCGGTGAGCGGCCAGACCGAGCCGCCCGAAAAGCTCGTGGTCTGCTCCACCGAGACCAGGGCCGAGCGCGGCGCCGTGCGGGCGGGGGGGCGGATCGCCGCCTCGAACGCCTCGGGCGTGTAGAGGCCGGCCGGGGTGGCCAGGGCCTTCACCGAGACGCCGCCGATGGCCGCCGAGCCGGCGGCCTCGGTGTTGTAGATATGGGACTGATCGTCGACCACGATCTCGTCGCCGGGCCGGGTCTGGACCAGGATCGAGACGAGGTTGCACATCGTGCCCGAGGGCATGAACACCCCCGCTTCCATGCCGAGCAGGTCGGCGACGCGCTCGCACAAAGCCAGGGTCGTCGGATCGGAATCGGATTGCTCGTCACCCACCTCCGCGCGGGCCATGGCCTCACGCATGCCGGGTGTGGGCCGCGTCTGCGTGTCGCTATACAAATCGATCATCTGACGGCCCTGTTTTGCATGCAATCCGTGTGGGCCATTCTAGCCGGTCGGGACGATCCCGCCACCCTACCGGAACCCGCATCGCTTTGAAGCCGGCCCACGGCACTCCCACGAGGACGATGGATCATGACCGCAACGGCTGAGCCCGCCACCGGCCCGAACCGCGCCCCTTCGCCCGTCGCCGGACCGGGGCCGGTCAGTCCGCGCGCCGCCAACCGGCAGGGCGCCGGCCTGCCGCGCCGCCTCGCCGAGGCCCTCGCCGGCGAGGCGAAGTTCGATGCCTTCACCCGGGGGCGCTATGCCAACGACGCGTCGATCTACCAGATCATGCCGGCGGGCGTGGTCCTGCCCCGCAGTGCCGCCGACATCGCCGCCACCCTGAAGATCGCGGCCGAGCACGACGTGCCGGTGATCCTGCGCGGCGGCGGCACGTCCCAGAACGGCCAGCCCATCGGGCGCGGCCTCGTGGTCGATTGCTCGCGGCATTTCAACGGGATCATCGCCTACGACGCGCAAGCCGGAACCATCACCGTCGAGCCCGGCATGGTGCTGGAACGGCTGAACACACGGGTGAAGGCCGATGGCTGGTTCTTTCCCGTGGAGCCCTCCACCGCCACCCGCTGCACCATCGGTGGCATGGCCGGCAACAATTCCTGCGGCGCGCGCTCCCTGCGCTTCGGCAAGATGAGCGACAACGTGCTCGGGATGGAGGCCTTGTTCCATGACGGAGAGCCTTTCGGCTTCGGCCTCACCGGGAACGCGGCGACGGGCGTCACCGGCTCGCGGCGGGCGGACGCCCTCGCCGCCGCCATGCGGGCTCTGGCCGAATCCGAGCGCGACGAGATCCTGCGCATGTACCCGCGCGTGCAGCGCCGGGTCGGCGGCTACAATCTCGATGCGCTGATCGAGGCGCGGCCGAACCTCGCCCATCTCCTCGTCGGCTCGGAAGGGACGTTGGCGGCCACCACCAGCGTGACGTTGAAGCTGTCGCGCCTGCCGACGCACCGGGTCATGGGCGTCTGCCACTTCCCGTCGTTCCGCTCCGCCATGGAGACGACGAAGGCCATCGTCGACCTCGATCCGGTGGCGGTGGAGCTCGTCGACAACAACGTGCTGGTGCTCGGCGCCGACATCCCGCTGTTCCGGGCGACTTTGGCCGACATCACCCATGGCACGCCGAATTGCCTGCTCCTGGTGGAATTCGCCGGCGACGACCGGGACGCGCTCCTGGCCGATCTTCGGCGTCTCGACGCGTGCATGGCCGATAACGGCCATGTGGACGCCGTGGTGGAGGTGCCGGAGCCGATCCGCCAGAAATCGGTCTGGGAGGTGCGCGAGGCCTGCCTCAACATCATGATGTCGATGAAGGGGGATGCCAAGCCGGTCTCCTTCATCGAGGATTGCGCGGTGCCGCTGGAGCATCTCGCCGATTACACCGACGCGGTGACGGAGGTGTTCACCCGCCACGGCACGCGCGGCACCTGGTACGCCCACGCCTCCGTCGGCTGTCTGCATGTCCGCCCGATCCTCGACATGAAGCAGGGCGGGGACGTCGCCAAGATGCGCGCCATCGCGGAGGCCGCGAGCGAACAGGTCCGCCGCTTCAAGGGCTCCTATTCGGGCGAGCATGGCGACGGCATCTCGCGCTCGGAATACATCGCGCCGATGTTCGGCGAACGCCTGACCCGCGCCTTCGAACAGGTGAAGGACGCGTTCGACCCCGAGAACCGGCTCAACCCCGGCAAGATCGTCCGGCCGCTCAAGATGGACGACCGTTCGCTGATGCGATTCCAGCCGGGCTACGCGGTGAGCCAGCCGAAGAGGACCGCCCTCGACTGGTCGGAATGGGGCGGCTTCGGCGGTGCCGTCGAAATGTGCAACAACAACGGCACGTGCCGGAAGCTCGCCGGCGGGGCGATGTGCCCGTCCTACCGGGCCACGAAAGACGAGCAGCATCTGACCCGTGGCCGGGCGAACTCCCTGCGGCTCGCGATTTCGGGTCAGCTCGGCGCGGACGCTTTCACCAGCCGCGAGATGAAGCGGACCCTGGATCTCTGCGTCTCGTGCAAGGCCTGCCGCCGCGAATGCCCCACCGGCATCGACATGGCCAAGATGAAGGTCGAGTTCCTGCACCATTACCACGCCCGCCACGGCCTGCCCTTGAAGGAGCGGCTGGTGGCGGCCCTGCCGCTCTATGCCGGCACCGCCGCCTGGCTGGCGCCGCTCCTCAACCTGCGCGACCGGGTGCCCGCCTTGGCGAGGCTGTCGGAGCGGGTCGCCGGGCTCTCGGCGCGGCGCACCCTGCCGCGCTGGCGCAGGCCCTGGGTCGAGCAGGGCGAGCCGGCCCATCCGGGCGACGTGACCGGGGATTTCCGCGACATCGTGCTGTTCGGCGACACGTTCAACCGCGCCTTCGAGCGGGAGAACCTTGAAGCAGCAGAGCGTGTGCTGATCGCCGCCGGTTACCGTCTGCATCGGGTCTTCCCCAACCGTGGACGACGCCCCCTCTGCTGCGGCCGCACCTATCTCGCCTCCGGCCAGACCGACCGGGCCCGCGAGGAGGCAAGCCGCACGCTCACCGCGCTGCTGCCCTTCATCCGGGCCGGTGCCCGGATCGTCGGGCTCGAACCGTCCTGCCTGCTGACCTTCCGTGACGAGTTCGCGTCCCTGCTCCCCGGCCCGGGGGCGGGGGAGTTAAGCAAGGCGAGCCTGCTGTTCGAGGAGCTGCTCGCCGTCGATCTCGATGCCGGGCGGATCGCCCTGCCTCTGGCGGACCAGGGCGGGCGGGTCGCCCATCTGCACGGCCATTGCCACCAGAAAGCCTTCGCCGCCATGGGCGCGGTGGAGACGGTGCTGCGCGCGGTGCCGGGGCTCGACGTGCGGGTCATCGAGTCGAGTTGCTGCGGCATGGCGGGCGTCTTCGGATACGGCGCCGAGACCATCGACGTGTCGCTCGCCATGGCCGAGCTCTCGCTGTTCCCGGCCCTGCGCAAGGCCGGCCCGGACGATCTCGTCGTGGCCGACGGCACCAGCTGCCGCCACCAGATCCATGACGGTCTCGGGCTCGAAGCGCTCCATGTGGCGCGCGTGCTGGACGCGGCGATGGCGGCGTCGGCCGACCGTCACTGACGGCCGGGCAGGGCGGCCGGTCATGGTCGTGAGGGCGTGATGGATGGTATCGAGAAAGGCGGGCCGCCTTTCTCGAGTGGACTCCGCCTCGCTCAGGGGACAACATGACCGACCTAGAGCAGAACAAGGCGACTGTGATCGCCTTCTATCGGTTGATGTTCGACGAGTGCCTGCCGCGCGAAGCCATCGAGCGTTATGCGGGCGACGACTACATCCAGCACAACCCGCATGTGGCGAACGGCAAGGACGGCTTCATCGCTTATTTCGAGCGCATGGCGCATGAATGGCCGGGCAAGCGGGTGGAGGTGAAGCGGGCGGTCGCCGAGGGGGATCTCGTGGTGCTACATTGCCTGCAGCACTGGCCGGGCGACCACGATTATGCGGCCATCGATATCTTCCGGCTCGATCAGGGCGGCAGGATCGTCGAGCATTGGGACGTGCTGCAGATCCTGCCCGATTCTTCCGCCAACCCGAACGGGATGTTCTAGGGAGCGCGTGGCACGCTTTCGGTCTTGGCCATTTCAGTCTCAGCCATTTCCAGTCTTGGCCATGTCATCCGGATGTCGTCTGGCCGATGACGTCTGGCGATCTGGGCACGTCAGAGCTCCCCACACTCTGACATGATGCGCTGCCGGCCGCTTCTGCCGTTCGACGCTCGATCGTGCCCCGATCTGGACCCAGCTGGGCGTCGATGCGCTCGGTTTGCCCAGGATGCGTATCGAGATCCGCGTCATCGCCATCATTCCCTGAGCCATCCCGGCACGCTCTGCGTCGGGCCGTGGCGACAGGATATTTTGGATTGACAGCAACGCTTCGGCGTTCGACCTCTCGGTGGGCGCGGGGGCTACCGCCGGGGCGTCGTTTCTCATTCTCGATGGCGGGTTCTCTACGGTCGGCCGCGTTGGTCCGCCACGAAAGAACTCGTTCCAAGTGGCTCCCTCGACTGGAGCCGGAGTCTCCGAATGATCGTCTACCTGTCAGCTCTTGCCGGTGGTGCCCTGATCGGGACCTCCGCCGCCCTGCTCCTCGTCCTCAACGGCCGCATCGCCGGGATCAGCGGCATCGCCGCCGGGGCGATGCTGCCGTTGAGCCGGGACACGCCGTGGCGCTGGGCCTTCCTCGCCGGCCTGCTCCTCGGCCCGGTCCTGTATCGCCTCGCCTTCGGTGCATGGCCCGTCGTGCAACTCGACGCGCCGTGGAGCCTCATCGTCCTCGGTGGCCTCCTCGTCGGCTACGGGACGCGGCTCGGCGGGGGCTGCACCAGCGGCCACGGCGTCTGCGGCCTCGCCCGGCTGTCGCCCCGCTCCATCGCGGCGGTGGCGACCTTCATGGCCGCCGCCGCCGCGACGGTGTTCCTCGTCCGCCACGGAGGATGGTGATGGACACCTTGCGGTCCGCGGTGGGCTTGCTCGCCGGCCTCCTGTTCGGATTCGGCCTCGCGCTCTCGGGCATGATGGACCCGGCGCGCGTTCTCGGCTTCCTCGACGTGGCCGGCGCCTGGGACCCGAGCCTCGCCTTCGTGCTGGCCGGCGCGGTCGCCGTCTCGGCGCTGGGCTATGTCCTCGTGTCGCGGATGCGCAGGCCCGTGCTGGCCCAGCGCTTCGAGATTCCCCACAACCGTCCCATCACGGCGAGCCTGATCGGCGGCGCTGCTTTGTTCGGCATCGGCTGGGGCCTCGTCGGTCTCTGCCCCGGCCCGGCGCTGGCGGGCCTGACGCTGGGCCTGCCGCAGGTGATCGGGTTCGTGGCGGCGATGGTGGCGGGCATGCTGCTCCACCGCTTCACCGCCGCCGCATCCGGCAAGTGATACCGGCCGACTGCGCGGCGGCGGGCGTCCGCCGGACGCGCCGAGGACGACCATCGGCCGGGATCGGCGCCGCTTGGTATGAAACGCAAACGCATTCGGCCCGGTCGGAGAACCGACCGGGCCGAATGCTATCGCCTTGCGTCTTCGGGCCGTTGCGCTATCGGCGCGGCAGGCTGTGGAGCCCCTTCAGGAAGGCGTCCACGTCCGCGCGGGTGTTGTAGAAGGCCAGCGAGGCGCGCACCGACTGATCGACGCCGAAGCGGCGCAGGGCCGGCAGGGCGCAATGGTGGCCCGAGCGCACGGCGATGCCGCGGGCGTCGAGGTGCTTGGCCACCGCTTCGTTGTCATGCCCGTCGACGACGAAGGACATGACGCTGGCTTTCTGTCGCGCGGTCCCGATCAGGCGCAGACCCTTCACCTCGGCGAGCCCGGCTTGCGCGTATTCGAGCAGGTCGTGCTCGTAGGCCGCGATGCCGGGAAGTCCGACGCTCTCGAGGTAGTCCAGGGCCGCGCCGAGCCCCACCGCTCCCGCGATGTCCGGCGTGCCCGCCTCGAACTTCTCGGGAACGCCCTTGTAGACCGTCTTCGAGAAGGTGACGTCCTCGATCATGTGGCCGCCGCCCTGCCACGGAGGCATCGCCTCCAGCAGCGCGCGCTTACCGTAGAGGGCGCCGATGCCCGTCGGCCCGAACACCTTGTGCCCGGAGAAGACGAGGAAGTCGGCGTCCAGCGCCTGCACGTCCAGGGGGATGTGCGGCGACGATTGCGCCGCATCCACCAGCACCGGCACCCCATAGGCATGCGACAGGGCGATGATCTCACGGACCGGGTTGATGGTGCCCAGAGCGTTGGCCACATGGGTGATCGAGACGATCTTGGTGCGGCCCGACAGGAGGGTCGCGAACTGCTCGAAGATGATCTCGCCGCGATCGTCCACGGGAATCACGCGCAGGGTCGCCCCGGTCGCCTGGGTGAGGAGCTGCCAGGGGACGATGTTGGCGTGATGCTCGATGGTCGAGATGATGATCTCGTCACCCGGGCCGATATTGGCGCGACCGTAGGAGTTGGCGACGAGGTTGATCGCTTCCGTGGTGCCCCGGAGGAAGATGATCTCGTCCGTCGAGGCTGCGTTGATGAAGCGACGCACCTTCTCGCGTCCGCCCTCGAACAGGTCCGTGGAGCGCGCCGCGAGGGTGTGCGCGGCCCGGTGGATGTTCGAGTTGTGGCGGGCGTAGAATTCGGACGTCGCGTCGATGACGCTCTGCGGCTTGTGGGTGGTGGCCGCATTGTCGAGCCAGACCAGCGGATGCCCGTTGATGCTCTGGTGCAGGGCCGGGAAGTCCTTGCGCACCCGCTCCACGTCGAAGGGGGCCGCCACCGGGCTGGAGCCCTGCGACGAGACATGGGGCGCATGGCCGGGGCGAGGCTCGTGGCGAGTCGACGGGGCGGGCGCGGCGTTGCCCGTCCGGCTGCGGTCGGTCAGGAAGTAGTACTCGCCCAACGAGAACGGCTCGTCGGCGATCTCCACCTTCCGGCCGGCGCGGGAGACCGTCTCCCGCGAGGCGTCCTGACGCGAGGCGTTCTGGCGCCCATGACCGGGCGCTTCCGGCACCAGGGACGGCGCGAACCCATGCGCGAAGGCATTGGCGCGCGGGTGATCCTTGGCGATCGTGGCGTGGAGATCGTGGCCGCCCGGGAGGAAGGCGGCGACATCGGCGACGCTCGGCACGAAGAACTCGGGCAGGCCCCCACGGGGAGCCTGCGCCTCGGGATGGACCGAGGGAAACGCCGATGCTTGAGCGAAGCCCGGACCGGTGAGGCCGGGAAGGCCGACCGGAGGGGCGCCGAACGAGCGGGCGGCCAGCGCCGAGGCGTCGGGCTGAAGGCCCGACGGCGCGGCGCCCGAGGGGATCGACGGCGTGCCGAGATCCGCCTTGGGGGCAAAGGCCTGGGGGGCAATCGGGTGGCCGAAGCCCTGGGGAATGTTCTCCAGGGCCTGCGGCAGCCGTGGGGTGGCCTGCGGCGCTTGCGGCGTCTGCGGCAGGTTGGGGGTCAGGGGCGCGGACGCCGTCTGACCCTGACCGTAGATCTCGCGGGCCAGGCGCCCGACGAGATCCGCATGCGCCGTGTCGCCGAACACCCCCGTAGGGAGACTGCCCGTGGGGAGACCCGGCGCGTTAAGCGTAGTCATGGTAGTTGCCCAGCAGCACGTTATCGAGGCGTGCGATGGCGTCTTCCACCAGCACCGCGGCCGAGAAGTAGCGGGTCACGAGGTGCGAGGCGATGGAATGGTCGTTGGTGCCCATGTAGCGCACCGACAGGCCGGTCTCGATCTCGCCGGTGACGCCGGACTTCTGCAGGCCGACCACGCCCTGTTCGCCTTCGCCGACGCGGAGGAGCAGGATCGAGGTGGTTTGGGCGCCGGTCACCGGGTCGATGTCGATGGGGAGCTTGTCGCTGGGCACGATCGGCACGCCGCGCCAGGTGATGAAGGGCGAGCCGAACAGGTGGATCACCACCGGCGGCACGCCGCGACGGGTGGCTTCACGGCCGAAGGCCGCGATGGCGCGAGGGTGGGCCACGAAGAAGGCGGGCTTCTTCCAGACCAGGGTCAGGAGCTCGTCGAGATCGTCCGGAGTGGGCGGTCCGCCGCGCGTCGGGATGCGCTGGCGCTGGCTGACTTCGTGGAGCAGGCCGAACTCGGAATTGTTGAACAGCTCCCACTCTTCCCGCTCCTTCACGGCATCGACCGTGAGGCGGATCTGCTCGCGCAGCTGGTCGATCTCGTTGGAGTAGAGATCGGTGACGCGGGTGTGGGTGTGCAGGATCGTCTGGATCGTGGAGAGGTGGTACTCGCGCGGGTCGACCTCGTAATCGACATAGGTCGTGGGCAGGCGCGGCTCGCCGGTATGGACCGCCAGAAGCTCGATGCCCTGCTCGCCCTCGCTGTTGGTGTGGCCCTTGAGGCGGTCACGCTCTTCCACGAACTGCGAGATGCGCGAGCGGATGCCCTCGTCCTCGATGGCGGAGCGGTCGAGGGTGAGCAGCGTCACCGCCGAGAGCGCCTTCACGGCGGGAGCGGGCGCGTTCTCGCTCACGAGATCGTTGTCGCCGAAATAGTCGCCGCCGGTGGCGAGACCCTGGCGCAGGCGGTTCTTGAACGGGCCCGACAGGGTCAGTTCGACGGTGCCCTCGGCCACGACGGTGAGGCTGCGGCCGGTGGAGCCCTCCTCGGCGATGACGTCGCCCGCCTTGTGCTGGGAGACGGTGAACTTGGAGGCCAGCGCCGACAGCTCGTTGTCGCCGAGGCGGCTGAACAGCGGGACGCTGCGCAGGGAGGCCGGGCGCACGGTGCGGGTGCCGCCGTCATTGGCGAGCTCGATGCGGCCGGGCTTGGCCAGCACCACGGCGCGGCGGTTGACCCGGTAGACGCCGCCGGCGACGTCGACGAAGGGGAGCAGGCGATGGAACCAGCGGGGGGTGTTGGCCGCGTTCTGGACCGACGTGACGGTCGCCGTTGCAAGATTGCGTGCCGCCGAGGCGCTCACGCTCAGACCGGGTCCACTCATGGGGGTTCGTCTCCGTATTGCGGCAGGAGGCGTTGGCCGGCCGTGACGCGGCGCATGCCGCATCGTAGCCGCGCCTATCACGCGTCCGCTCTCGCTCGATGATGATCTTGGACTGATCTTGATCGGCCCCCGCTGCCTCAGACAAAGCGTCACTGCGGGGACGGGTTGTTTCTAACGCTTGATCTTGAAGGGGGTCAATGAAATTCTGTTCTATAAATTATCGTCTTTAGAGAATGTATATTCTATTTTATGCCGTATAAGATATTTTAATTCTATTAATAGCAACTATAGGAGATGATTTATCTCGTGCTGCGCGGCTCCGTGGGACGAGAAGAGTTGAAAAATCGTTCCTAAATCCCGTCACCGAAAAACTGGTCCATGCTGAGGGCGGGGTCCTCGGTGGGGCTGATGCGCGACACGACGCGGGCCGGCACGCCCGCGACGGTGGTGTGGGCGGGCACGTCGTGCAGCACCACGGCGGCGGCGGCGACCTTCGCGCCCTCGCCGACCCGGATATTGCCCAGCACCTTGGCGCCGACGCTGAGCAGAACCCCGCGTTCGATCTTCGGATGGCGGTCGCCGCTCTCCTTGCCGTTGCCCCCGAGGGTCACCGATTGCAGGATCGAGACATCGTCGGCGATCACCGTGGTCTCGCCGATGACGACGCCGGTGGCGTGATCGATGAACACGCCCGAGCCGATTCGCGCGGCGGGATGGATGTCGGCCCCGAACACCTCCGAGATCCGGCTCTGGATATGCAGCGCCAGGGTGGCGCGGCCCTGGTGCCAAAGCCAATGGGCCACCCGGTAGCCCTCCAGAGAGGCCAGCCCTTTGTAGAACAGGAAGGGATCGAGATAGCGGCGGCAGGTGGGGTCGCGCTCGCGGATGGCGACGATGTCGCGGACCGCGTGACCGCCCGCATGCGGGTCCGCCTGGAAGGCGGCGAGGCAGAGGTCGCGGGTGGACAGGCGGGAGAGATCGCCGTCGCCGAGGCGATGGGCGAGCCGGTAGGCGAGGGCATGGATCAGGCTCGGCTGATCCAGGACCGTCGCCTGGATGATGCCGGCATAGAGCGGCTCTTCGATCAACGCGGCTTCGGCCTCGGCGCGCATGGCACGCCAGAGGTCGGCTTCGACGGTGGTCTGGCTCACGGTGCGCAGGGGCGGACGGAGGATGTTGGTGGGAACGCTGCGCGTCGCCAGGCTGCCCGCTGTCATGATCGGTCTTCCACTCCTCGCGCCCGGCTCGCGAGAGCCTGCCTTTAACCCCCGCAGACCGCGCGCTCAGCCGATGCGTTGGAACAGCGTCGCGATGTAGCCGACGAGCAGGCCGTGGCCCTCGAACTGGACGTTCACCGCCTCTGCCCCGTCGGGGCCGGATACGATGTCGACGATACGCCCCGTGGCGTGACGCCAGATGCCCAGCGCCTCGGCGACATCGAGTCTCGCGAACACGACCTGATCTCCGAGAACCATCGTTCCCTCCTCCGGGTGTCGTTTTTCAGTGTTGGGGGATCGTCCGAGCACCTGACGGCCAATGCCGGTCAGGGCCTCACATGCCTCGAAACGCTCGTCTCATGGGTCGAACCTATGAGCTTTCGCCGAGTTTCGGCATTCGTGCGAGGCGAGGCGTGCACTCGGCATGCGCCGGGTGGATCGTCACGTGGGCGGGTAACAGTCCAAGGCGTAACGACACGGATTTCCAATCCAAGCATTGCCTGCGGACAAACCTGTCTCGGGAGGCATGGTGCAGGCAGGCGGTTCTTTCTTTTGTCTCCCTGCATTGTGCATATCTTGGCTCGTTCGGGTCAACGAGAGTGATTTTCAAAGACTAGGCGCTTCCCGAAAGATCCTTCCCTCGAGTCCGGTGCGGGGAGCAGGCTTGTCCTTCCGCTTCGATTCCCGGCCATCGGCCTCCGGGGCCGGCATCGCCGGTGTCTGACCCCGGTCAGATTCCGCTGAACCAGTTGTAGCCCTGGTCCTCCCAGTAGCCGCCGGGATAGTCGTTGGTCACGAAGACCGAGACGATGTGCTTGGGGCTCTTGAAGCCGAGCTTCGTCGGCACGCGCACCCGGAGGGGGTAGCCGTATTCGAGAGGCAGGGCGCTGCCGCCGAAATCCAGGGCCAGCACCGTCTGCGGATGGAGGGCGCTCGGCATGTCGAGGCTGCCGTAATAGCGGTCGGCGCATTTGAAGCCGACATACTTCGCGGTGAAGTCGGCCCCGACCCGCTCCAGGAAGGCCTTCAGCGGCACGCCGCTCCACTGGCCGATCTGGCTCCAGCCCTCGATGCAGATGTGACGGGTGATCTGGCTCTCCTGCGGCAGGGCGCGCAGCTTTTGCAAGGTCCAGGGCGTCTTGTCGGCGACGAGGCCCGACACGTCGAGCTTCCAGGTCGCTTCGTCGATCTCGGGGATGTTGTCCGGCGGGTAGTAGGCGTTGAAGCGGAACGGCGTGTCGATCATGCTCGCCGGATAGGTCGGTGCCAGCGTGTTCGGGTCGAACAGCCAGGCCTGGACCCGGTCATTGGCGCGCGACATCGCCCACAGCGTGCGGTCGATCAGGGTACCGTTGGTGCCGGTGGAGAGGTCGCAGCCCGAAAGCAGCGACAGGGCGCCGAGGGACAGGCCCGAGCGCAGGAACAGGCGGCGCTCCAGCTTCACCAGTTCCGGCTGGATCTCCCGGCGAAGCGCGCGCAGGCGGTTCGCCTCAGTCTCGTCACGGCTCATGAGCGCGTCTCCACGGGGTCCACGGGAATGCGGGCGCGGCCTGTGACCATCGCCACGAGGGTGCGCGGCACCAGGATGACGAGCGCGAGATGGAGCAGGATGAAGCCGACGAGGCCGGACATGGCGAGGAAATGCACGCGCCGCGCCCATTCATAGCCGCCGAACAAAGCGGCGAGTCCCTGCAACTGGACCGGCTTCCACAAAGCGAGGCCGGAGGCGACGAGGAGGATTCCGAGAAGGAACGCCACCAGATAGGCGACCCTCTGCACCGCGTTGTACTCGCCGATCCGGTGGGCGAGGCGCAACCTGACGGCGTCGGCGGCGTCGCGCCAGAACGCCCTCGGGCTCAGCGGCAGGAACGATCTGGCGAAATGCCGTGCGAACAGGCCGTAGAGGACGTAGGCGAGTCCGTTCAGGGCGAACAGCCACATGGCGGCGAAGTGCCAGGCGAGCGCCCCTCCCAGCCATCCGCCGAGGGTCGCCCATTTCGGGAAGACGAAGGGAAAGAACGGCGAGGCGTTGTAGATCGCCCAGCCGCTGAACAGCATGCAGAACACCGCGACCGCATTGATCCAGTGGGTCACGCGCACGATGAGCGGGTGGATCACCGTGATGCGAAACTGCGTGTTCGAGGAGACGGTCATCCAGAACATCCTATGAGCGGTGGCGTCTCGGTCCCTGCTCCCATCCGCTACCTCATTCTGAGGCGCCGGAGCGAAGCGAAGGCCTCGAAGGAGATCTCCAGATATCGCTGTGCGTTCCGGAGGGCTCCTTCGAGGCTGCTGCGCGGCACCTCAGGGGGAGGTGTGTGGGTGGGGGAAGCGGTCGACGAGGCTTCTGAATGGCTTCGTCGACGTTGCCTCATTCACATCGACGGGACGGTGCCGTTGCGGCCGACGATGAGGATCACGGCGGTGGGCTTGCCGTCGGTGCCCTTCTTGGTGAAGGCCACGACCTTCGCTCCGTCGACGACGATGGACTTGTCGCCCGGATCCACCAGGGTCACCGGCACGTCGTCCAGAACATTCACCTTCTTCTCACCGCCCTGGTACTTGACCAGCAGGGTCCGCCCCTCGGTGCCGGAGATGGTGCCGATGGCGCCGTTGGTCATGGTGGAGTTGGAGCCGAGATCCCACGGGTAATGCCCGTCCGCCGTTCCACGCAGGGAGGAGGCGAAGACGGTGACCTGGAGCGCCTTCTGCGAACCGTCCGGCTGCGGGATCGCCGCGGTGCCGATGTAGCTGTCGGGCTTGATGTCGGTGATCTTGCCGGTGGAGGCCGCCAGTACCTTCACGTCGTGTGCCATGCTGACCGTCAGCGCCTCGCCCACGCGCGGCTTGATCGTCACGGCCGTGCCGTCCACCTTCTCGATGGTGCCGCGATAGCGCGTGATGTCGTCGGCCTGGGCGGCGGTGGCCGTCACCGCGAGGGTCAGGGTGAGCGTCGTCAGGAAGGATTTCAGCATGGCGGTTCCTCGGTGGTTCGGCGTCGTTGTGGTCGGGGCGGATTCATGAGGTCCGGCCCCGGTGCCGGGGCTGCGCCGCCGCCCCGGAAGGGTGTGTTCGCGAGGCGGTCGCCTACATGGGCGGGACGGTGCCGTTCTCGCCGACGATCATCCGGTCGGCGACCATCGTGCCGGCGGCATCCGCCTTGGTGATCGCCACCACGCGGGCGCCGACCTTGATGACGGATGTGTCGGAGGGGTTGAGGGAGACGATCGGCACGTCCTCGGGGACCGTGATGGTCTTCTCGCCGCCCTTGTAGGTCACGGTGATCGTGCGGCCGGTAGTGCCCGCGAGGGCGCCCACGGCGCCGTTCGTCATCGTGTTCTCCTTCTCGAGGTCCCACGGATAATGGCCGTCGCCCGTACCGCGCATGCTCGGGGCGAAGACGGCGACTTCGAGGGCCTTGAGGGTGCCGTCGGCCTGGGGCGTCGCGGCGGTTCCGACGTAGCTGTCGGGCTTGATGTCGCCGATCTCGGCCTTGCTGGCGGCGGCCACCCTCATCGCATCGGCGAACTTCACCGAAACGGCCTGACCGATGCGGGGCTTGATCGTGACGTGATCGGCCGCGACGGATTCGATCGTTCCGCGCACGCGGACCAGTGGAGAATCGGCCAGGACGGGCAGGCTGGAAGACAGGCCGACGCACAGGGTGGCGGCCGCGATGATCCGTCGTGTCATGGAATGCCTTGCGCTGGAGCGATCCCGGCTGTCGGGACCCTCGCCGGACGCTTCCGCCTGCACGGCGGGATGCGCTCGGACAACGCGCGATGTGGCATCGGGTTCGTATGCGCACAAATCAATTGCGCGCTATCGTGGGCCTGTCAGTGGGCCATCAGCATCGGCATGGTGGCATGGGCCAGCACATGGCTGGTGGCTCCTCCGAAGATCATCTGACGCAGGCGGCTCTGGGTGTAGGCGCCCTTGATCAGGAGATCGCAGCCGAATTCCTGCGCCTCGTTGAGAAAGACCTCGCCGGGTGTGCGCCGGCCTTCGGTGAAGGCCTTGTGGTCCGCGAAGATGCCTTCGCAGGCGAGCGCCTTGGCCAGATCCTCCGCGCTCGGCCCCGGCACCATGCCGCCCTCCGCGCTGACGACGCGGATACGCGAGGCCTTGCGCAGGAAGGGCATGGCGAAGGCCACGGCCCGCGCGGTCTCGCTCGACCCGTTCCAGGCGATCAGGATCGCCTCGCCGAGGCTCGTCGGAGGAGTGGGGGGCGCCAGCAGGATCGGCCGGCCGCTCTCGAACAGGGCCGTCTCGAACGTGGTCATGCGCGGGGCGCCATCCCCGGACCCGGGCCGGCCCACCACGGTGGCGGTGAACAGGCGGGCATAATGTCCGAGGAAGGCGTCGCCCGCCGGCACGTCCGGGCGCCAGCGGTAGCGGGTTCCGGCGGCGGCCACGAATTCGGGGGTGCACGGCCCTTCCGTGGCGACGGGAATGCCGGCGCCGGCGAGGAAATCGACGAAGCGCTTGCCGGCATCCTCGGCCTCGGCCTTGTCGGCCTCCTCGTCGCGCAGCCACGTCATGCCGCCGACCATGTCCACCGGAACGTATTCGGCGAGGGCCGGACGCAGGGAGACGCCTTCGATCAGGCTGCCGAAGCGGCGTCCCACCAGGAGCGTGGTCGCGAAGACGGAGGGCAGCGCGTCATGGAGCGCCACCGGAACGAGCAGGGTCTTCATCGCCGGGAGCCTCCATCCACATCATCGCCGCCGACGGGCAGGCTAGTGCGGTTTCGCGTTCCCGAAAACTCCGGCTCGTCGTCAACCCACGCTTTTCTGCGGCCTTCGCGGGTCACGCCGTGAATCCGTGCCTACGAGGAGCCCGCGAGGCTAAAACGACAGGTGAAGCTTGGCTATAGAGCCGTGCCGATCATCGCCGTGATCCGGTCGATATCAGTAGAATGGCCCGCATGACGATGACATTCTTCGGGAACCCAATGGAGGGGCTGTCGTTGTCCGGCAAACGTGGCGTTGTCGGATACGCCGATCCGCAGAGATGTGGTCCGGTCCGCCGCCTTTGCGTTTTCAAGATCATATCCAGAGGTCAGAATCATGAATAAGTACGTTGCGCTGTCCGCCATTGCAGTCGTCATGGCGACCCCCGCCGCCGCCCAGACCATGTCCGGCGATTTCCGGCTCCAGGCGATGCAGGCCAATGCGTTCGAGGTCCAGTCGAGCCAGATCGCGCTGTCGAAGAGCCGCAACCCGCAGGTCATCCGCTTCGCCCGTGACGCCGTGCGTGACCACCGGGCGGCGAACGTGGCCCTGGCCGGCGGCGAGCGGACCTATGCCGGCAACGGTGGTCCCGGCGGCCTGATCGGCGCGCCTCTGGCGATTGCCGGCGGCGCGGTGGGCGCGGCCACGGGTGCCGCCACGGGCGTCGTGGCCGGTACGCTCAGCGGCGGCCCTGTCGGCGCCGTCGAGGGGATCGGCAGCGGCGCGAGCCGTGGCGCCGCCGCCGGCAGCCAGGCCTTCAACGGCGATGTCGACACCACCGCCGGCACCACCATGGTCCCGGTCGATCCGCAGCAGCAGGCCATGCTCTCCGAGCTCGCCGCCGCTCCGGCCGGCCCGCGCTTCGACCGTCTCTACGGCCAGATCCAGGTGAGGTCGCACGAGGCGGCCATCGGCATGTACCAGTCCTACGCCCAGACCGGCACGAACCCGGCCCTGCGCGCCCATGCCGAACAGGCGCTGCCGGTGCTCCAGCAGCATTACCAGATGGCGCAGCGCCTCCCCGGCGCCCGCTAAGGGGTTGAAACCCACCGCCGGTCGATGGGCCGGCGGTGGAACGGATGCACGAAAAAACGCCGAGCCGATGAGGCCCGGCGTTTCGCGTTTGCCTGCATCTCACCGGATCGGGTGATGGACCCCATATCCGGCAGGATACGGGGGCTCAGGTTATGTGGGCCGATGCGATCAGACTTCGCTGCTGTGCATCAGGGAAGCCGGGGTCATCGTCTTTCCGCCGCCATCGACGGCGGGCTCGAAATCACCCGTCTCGGGATTGCGCAGGAGAAGCTCGCCATGAGCGATGCCGAAATGCGCGCCGTGGAGCGCCAGGCGGCCATCGGCGACGCGCTCGCGCACGAAGGGGAACGTCATCAGGTTCTCGAGGCTCTGCGCCACGGTGGCGTATTCCAGGCGCGTCAGGTGGTCCGGTCCCTTCTGCACCTTGAGTTTCTCCTCGGCGCCCTTCACCAGGGAGACCCATTTGCCGATGAAGTCGCTCGTCGAGAGCGGGCCTGGCGGGTTGGCGTAGGCCTTGATGCCGCCGCAGGTGGCGTGGCCCAGAACGACGATGTGCTTCACTTCCAGGGCCTGGACGGCGAACTCGATGGCCGCCGACGTGCCGTGATACTCGCCGCCCTCCTCGAAGGGGGGAACGAGGTTGGCCACGTTGCGGATGATGAAGAGTTCGCCCGGTCCGGTATCGAAGATGACTTCCGGCGAAACGCGGCTGTCACAGCAGCCGATCAGCAAGACTTCCGGGCTCTGCCCTTGTGCCAGGGCGGCGTAGCGTTTGGCCTCGTGGGACAAGCGTCCATCGAGGAACGACCGGTATCCTGAGGTCAGCTTTTGTGGGAACATGCGTTTTCCTTCCTTGAGCGTTGTTGTTGGGGGTCGCCGTGACAACCCGGTTCTCGACATTCAGCCTCGACTAGCGAGACCTGTGCCGTATCTGGTTCCGAGGCCCTATCTGGCCCAGTCTCGGGCCGGTGGCCCAGTGCGGGTTCACACCTGATGCCAGGTCAGGGTTACGGGCGGCTCGGGCCGCTCGCCCGACGCGATGCGTCTGGCCAGGCGAGCGAGGCCCGCGGGCTCGATCCGCTCACCGCTGGCCTCCAACTCGTCGAGCGTCCACCAGCGCGTGCCGAGGACCGTGCTGTCCTCGGTCTCGGCGAGGCGGCTGGTATCGACCTCGTCGCTGGGCAGACGCACGACGAAATAGCGTTCGCGGGCATCACGCGGCTTCGGGAACAGAAAGAACGGACCGTCGCAGGCAGCGACCTGCGGCCCGATCTCGGCATCGAAAACCCCGATTTCCTCACCGAGTTCCCGAAGGCAGGCTTGCGCGTGGCTTTCGCCGGGCTCCAGCCCGCCACCGGGCATGAACCAGAAGGTCCGCTCCTCCGGCCTCGATGGATCGATGGGGCGTTGCGCCTCGTAGGCGATCAGGAGCAGCCGGTCCTGCGGGTCGAAGACGAGGGCACGGGCGACGTGGCGCAGGGGAGGCACACCGGACCCTTGGCTGGACTCGGGTTCGGGGGGCTGGGTCGACGAGGGACGAATCATGACGACGGTCTAGCAGGGAATCGGACCCTCGCCAGCAGGCGCCCAGATCACCACGGGAAGGCCATGGCGGTCGCGTCCCGGCGGGTCGGGCATCGGGATGGCGCGTCCGAGGACGATGTCGCGGGCGACGACCAGGGCGGCGAGGGCGTCGAGGTGATCGTCGGCCCCTACGCCCGCCGGTCTGCCTGCGTCCACCAGCATCGCGGGTAGACCGGCCCATCGCAGGAGCGCGCGGCGCTCTTCCAGCCCTTCCCGACGCCCCGGCCCCTTCTTGGCCGATGCCAGCGGACGGTCGCCGTTGAGGCGGCGGAACGCCACTTCCGGGTGAACCTCGTGAACCCGCTCGCGCAGCGGCGGCCGCGCCAGGAGCAGGTCATCCACCTCGCGGATGTAGCGGGTGATGTTCCAGCACTGGATCGAGGGTGCGAAGGGAGGGACGCTGGCGGCGCGGGAGAGCGCCTTGGCCTCCTCGTAGCTGCCGGCATGGACCGCTGCCCGTGGCGGCACCGGGAAGACGCTGGATCGCCCGCCCGCGAGATAGGCCCTGGCCGCGCGGTCGGCGACCCGGCCGCCGCCCTCGACGCGGTCGGGCAGGCCGATCGGGACGTCGATCCCGACGCAGACCGGGGATTCCGGCCCGTCCAGGATATCGGAGACGCGGGCAAAGCGCCCGGCGCGGTAGCGGCTGGGATCGTCGAGATCGAGGAGGGCTCCGGCCCAGGCGCCGCGGCAGCCGTCGAGTCCGGCGATCCAGCGCGTCATGCGAGCCCCGCGAACCGCGACGGCTCTGGCGGGTTGATGCTGCTCACGGACGGCCGGCTTCGAGGGCCGTCCCGTCGCACCGGATAACGCCGCCGCCGGCGGCACGCTTCACAGGATCGTTCCATGGACATCGCCGTCGACAAGGTCACCGAAATCATCCTCCGGGTCAGGGCGCTCGACGTGAAGGAGGGTGCCACCGACCCCGATTCGGGCTCCAACCCGATCGACGACGGCTCCACCGACGTGCTCACGTCGGGCACCGACGATGCCACGGAATCGGAGGTCCGTTCGATGATCTCCGGCCTCAACGACGACGAGCGGGCCAATCTCCTCGCCCTTCTCTATGTCGGGCGCGGTGATATGGAGGCGGAGGAATGGGGTGAGGCCGTGCGCTTCGCCCGCGAACGCGAGGCGGTGGGCGAGGGCGCGCTGCACGAGATCATGGCCTCGCCCGATGCGGGCGATCTCCTCGACGAAGGGCTCGCCGCCCTCGGGATCAGCCAGGACGTCTCGGAGGCTTGAGACCGGACGGTGGTGAGCCGGCCTCTTCACCATCCGCCCGCGTGGTGGCTCGTGTCCCCGCCGAACCCGCCGTAGTCGCCTGGTGCGGTTCGGCGTGGCGCCGGGGCAACGATCTCTTGTTTCCGCAATCATGCCCCGAAATCCACAGCGTTAACCTTTTATTAACCCGGCGATTGCCGATCCAACGTGGCCGTGAGACGTTCGTTAACAACAGATTAACGAGACGAGCGGCGGCCATGCGGATCGCGATTTCGAAGTTCCACGATGCGGTGCACGCCCTCAAGCGCGGCATCGGTGGTTTGGGTCTGCTCTCCGGCCTGGCGGTCGCGTCCCTCGCCGCCATGCCGAACCTCGCCTCCGCTCAGACCCTGGCCTCGCTCCCCAGCGTGGCGAGCACCATCTCCACCACCGGTGCCGCCCGACCGATCAGCGCCTGGGTCACCTTCTGCGAGACCTACGCCTCCGAATGCGCGGTGAATGTCTCGGAGCCCGCGACGATCAGCCTGACGCCGGGCGTCTGGAACACCATCGTCTCGGTGAACCGCCGCGTGAACAAGTCCATCCTTGCCGTCACCGACATGGACCAGCTCGGCATGGCCGACCGCTGGGATCTGGCCGAATCCGGTGCCGGCGATTGCGAGGATTTCCAGCTCCTGAAGCGCAAGCTCCTCGCCGAGGCCGGCCTGCCGCGCCGGGCCATGCGGATGACGGTGGTCATCGACGAGAAGGGGGAGGGGCATGCCGTCCTCACCCTGATCACCGACCGGGGCGACCTCATCCTCGACAACAAGACCAACAGCGTGCTGCCCTGGCGCCAGACCGGCTACACGTTCATCAAACGCGAGAGCCAGAATGCCATGGCGTGGGTGTCCCTCGGCCGTGCCGCGTCGCCGGTGACCACCGCCAACCGATAGGAGCGGGATTCGCTGGGACGAGCCGTCCCGGAGGGGGATCGCATCAAAGGCGATAGATTAGCGACTTGTTAAGCGCGTGCGGGTGAGGGTTGCCGGGTTCGGGAATCCCTCGCCATGACGAAGCTGAGCCGCTCGCCCGCAGCCTTGCTGCTGGCCTCCATCCTGCCCCTGTGCTGCACGGCCCCTGCCTCGGCCCTGAATTCCGACGTCGGTGCCCTGCACGCCTCCTGGCGCGGATGCCTGCATCGGAATTTCGACTTGCAGGCACTCGTGACGAGCCGGACACTGGCCGTCGAGTCGGCCGTGAAATCCTGCCGCGCCAGCGAAGCGGCTTATCTCGCCGCCCTGTCGACGTCCCCCCTGGTGGATGACGAGGACGTGTCCCGGGTCCGTCCGGCCCTGATCCAGCGCGCCAAGGGCTGGCTTCTCCAGAAGGCCGGCGCGACGCGCCCGCTCTGACGCCTCCGTCAGGCTGCCCTGGGACCCCGCCTGGCTTCGACCCGCCCGCCAATGACCAGGGCCGCTAGCGCCTCGGCGGTCATGGCCCGGCCGTAGAGATAGCCCTGGCCCTCGCGGCAGCCCATGATGCGCAGCATCGTGTCCTGCTCGATCGTCTCGATTCCCTCCGCGATGACATCCAGGCCGAAGCTCTGAGCCATCCCGAGCACGGCCCGGACGATCTCGGCGTCGTGCCGATCCGTGAGGATGTCCCGCACGAAGCCGCGGTCGATCTTCAGGCGCGTCAGCGGGAAACGCTTGAGCGAACTCAGCGAGGCGTAGCCGGTGCCGAAATCGTCGAAGGCGATGGAGACGCCGTGCCGATGGAGCTCGCGCAGCGGGTCCAGCAGGGAATCGTCGGTCTGAAGGGCGATCCGCTCCGTGACCTCGATTTCGAGCAGGCTCGGCGGCAAGGCGTGGCGTTCCAGGGCGCCGATCACCTCGCGAGCCAGCCGCCCCGTCCTGAGATGAGCCCCGAACAGGTTCACGGCGACCCGCAAGGGAGGCAGGCCGAGGGCGCGCCAGAGCGCGGATTGCCGGCAGGCATCGTCGACGATCCATCGGCCGATGGAGGCGGCGAGGGGATGGGCTTCGAGGGCGTCGATGAAGGCGGCCGGCAAGAGCAGGCCGCGGGTGGGATGCTGCCACCTCAGCAGGGCCTCGGCACCGATGACCTGTCCCGAATCCAGCTCGACCTGCGGCTGGTAGTGCAGCACCAGTTCGGCACGCTCCACCGCTCGGGTCAGCTCGTCGTGGAGCGTCCGCCGGGCGACCACCGCATTGCGCATGGATTGTTCGAACAGGCGAAAGCAGCGCCGCCCGTCACGCTTGGCCTGGTAGAGGGCCAGATCCGCATCGGCGATCAGCTCGTCCCGGACGGTTCCCGGCCCGCCTATCGCCGCGCCGATGCTGAGACCCACATGGAAGACGTGCCCTGCCACCGGGAACGGGGTCTGGAACGCCTCCAGGATCTGCGCGGCCAGGGCCCCCGCATCGAGCGGGCTGCCCCGGCCCGGCAGGAGCAGCGCGAACTCGTCCCCGCCGAACCGGGCCACCGTGATCTGGGCGGTGACCCAGGACGACAGCCGAACCGCCACGGCCTGGAGCAGCACGTCCCCGACGGCGTGGCCCAGGCTGTCGTTGACCTCCTTGAAGCCGTCGAGATCGAGCAGCATCACCGTGGCGTACCGGTCCGTCGCCAGGCTGGCGTCCAGGCGCTCGTCGAAGAGGGCGCGGTTGGTGAGGCCGGTCAGCTTGTCGTGGTGGGCGAGTTGAACCAGCTTGGCGTCGCGGGCGCGCCACTCGCTGATGTCGCGGATGACGGCGCCCATCCCGATCCCGTCGGGTCCCTGCCAGATCGACATCGAGAACTCGACCGGGAACGTGCGACCGTCGCGGTGCAGCGCTGTCAGTTCGATGGTGCGGCCGGCGAGGTGTGACGCGCCCCCGGAGACGATCCGGCGAAGCCCCGCTTTGTGGGCGGCGCGGAGCGGCTCGGGAATGATGATCTCGGCGGGCCGGCCGACCATCCCGCCCGCGCCATGGCCGAACAAGGCCTCGGCCGAGGGATTGCAGAAAGTGATCGTGCCCGTCCCATCCACCACGAGCAGGGCATATTCGGCGGCCTGAGCGAAGCCGATCGCCGCCGCGTTGGCCAGTTGCGCCCGGCGAATCTCCAGCCGGTCCATGACGAGGCCGGCGAAAGCGGCGAGCTTCGACCGCTCGGCATCGTCGAAACCGTCGTGCGGCTTCGTGTCGAGAACGCAGAGCGAGCCGATGCAATGCCCCTCGGCCGTGATCAGAGGCGCGCCGGCATGGAACCTGACGCCCGGCAGGTCGCGGAAGAGGAGCCCCTCGTCGTCCGCGTTCACCGTCACGATCCCGGACTGCGTGAGGACGCGTTCGCAGGGCAGGCCGTGTCGCGGCAGCCGGTGAAGATCGACGCCGATCCGGGCCACGAGCCAGGAGACCTCGTCGTCCACGAGGCAAACCCAGGCCATCGGCATGGCGAGGCTCGCCGCCGTCACCGCGACGATGCGTTCGAGGCCGGCATCCGGGACGGCGCCGATCACGTGGCAGGAGCGCAGAGCGGTCAGACGCTCGGCCTCGTCCGTCGGGGCCGTTCGGTCGTCGGTTCCGGCGGGTGCCGATGGTGGAGGAATCATGGAATCGGCACCGAACATGAGCGGTTTCGATGGGAATACTCTGTCAAATGCTAACAGACCGTGCCGCAAGGGCTCGCAGGTATCGATGTCGTTGGTGTGTTCGAGATACCGCTTTCATGGGGCGAAGGCAGGACGATCGGCCGTCTCAGAAAGAACAGGTCAACAATCCTGACGGATATTGCGGGACCTCTTGAGAGGCGGTCGACGATACCTCAAACATCAGATCTGGCCATGGTTCCGCTCATGGGCCGACTTGGGGCGACATTGGTCACGTGCGTCGGTTTTTGGACCGATTGACGTCTGGGGAAATGCTGCGCGAGGATCAATCAAATATCCGAAATCCTATTAAAATCTCTTAACCATGTCGAAAAATCACCGCAAACCAAACCTTTGATAGTGGCTTGATGTATATCTATCGTTCCATCAGATTTCGATCCGGCGGAGGTCAATCATGGCGCATTCGATCTACGTGAGGAAGATCGGCGAGGGCTGCGAGAGTTCCTGGAAGACTCTGGCCCATGCCATCCAGACCCGGAGCGAGGCGGTCATGCTCGCTCGGAGACTGGCATCGTCCTATCCGGAGTCGGGTGCGGATCCCTTCAAGCGGGTGTTCTGGTTCCGCGACCGGACCGGGCTGCACGAGATCCGGGCCTCCCCCGAAAGCTAATTCCGGATCGCTCTTCCTGCGCGGTGAGAGCTTGAAACGGGAGGGGGGCGGCGGTATCGCCGGGCGGCCGG
The DNA here is from genome assembly GCF_000376345.1 of Methylobacterium sp. 88A. NCBI lineage: Bacteria > Pseudomonadati > Pseudomonadota > Alphaproteobacteria > Hyphomicrobiales > Methylobacteriaceae > Methylobacterium > Methylobacterium sp. 88A. Next base: position 3,998,360 of record NZ_AQVT01000001.1, on the reverse strand, counting down.
TGCATCGAGCCACGGCGTCAGGAGATCGCCGCGCCATGACCGAGATCCGTCCGCGTCGCAGCGTCCTTGCCATGCCCGGCTCCAATCCACGGGTCCTGGAGAAGGCGCGCGGCCTGCCCACCGACGTCGTGATGATCGATCTGGAGGATGGCGTCGCCCCCGAAATGAAGGCGGAGGGACGGGACGCCGTCGCCGCCACGGTGGCTTCCCGGCCCTACGGGCGGCGCGAGGTCGTGGTCCGCATCAATGGCCTCGACACGCCATGGGGGGAGGCCGATCTCGCGCGCATCGCCCCTGCCGGGCCGGACGCGATCGTGATCCCGAAGGTCTCCGGACCCGATGCCCTCGTGGCGGTCGGCTCGCGCCTGCGCCGCCTCGGCGCGCCGGACCATACCCGCGTCTGGGCGATGATCGAGACGCCGCTGGCGATCCTCCACATCGCCGAGATCGCCAGCGCCGCCCGCGACGTGGATACGCGCCTGTCGTGCCTGCTCGTCGGGCCGAACGACCTCGCCAAGTCCAGCCGGGTCCGGCTCGGAATGCCGGGCCGTCCGGCCCTGATGCCGTGGCTGATGAACGTGGTCATGGCAGCCCGAGCTTACGAGGTCGACGTCATCGACGGCATCTACAATGCCTTTCGCGATGAGAGCGGGTTCAGGGCCGAGTGCGAGCAGGGCCGCGACTGCGGCTTCGACGGCAAGATGCTGATCCATCCCGGCCAGATCGCCACCGCCAACGAGCTGTTCGGTCCCTCGGAGGCCGAGATCGAGGAGGCGCGGGCGATCATCGCCGTCTTCGCCGAGCCGGAGAACCGGACGCGCGGGGCCATCGCCTTTCGTGGCCGGATGATCGAGCGGCTCCATGCCGTGGAGGCGTCCCGGATCGTCGCCCTCGCCGACGCCATCGCGGCACGGGCGGCGTGAGCGGCCCACCTCCGACTGTTCCCCCGGCGGTCGACCTGCGAATCCGCGACCCGCGATTGCGGGAATGGGGCTTTCCGCGCTGGGGCTCGGCGGCGGCGGCGGGACTCGACCTCCATGCCTGCCTCGACGAGCCCGTGACCCTGGCGCCGCAGGCTCCCGCAATCCTGATCCCGGCGGGGTTCAGTGTGCTGATCCGGGATCCGGACTGGTGCGGCCTCGTCTTCCCGCGCTCCGGCCTCGGTCACCGCGAAGGGCTGGTGCTGGGGAACGGGACCGGCGTCATCGACGCGGATTACGAGGGGCCGCTCATGATCTCGGCCTGGAACCGCAACGCCGACCCTGCCGCGACGATCGTCATCCGCCCCGGCGAGAGGATCGCGCAACTGGTCTTCACGCGCGTGACGCGGCCGGCCTTCACCATCGTCGACGCCTCTGATCTCGACGAACCCGGCCCGCAATCCGGGCGCGGGCAGGGCGGCTTCGGATCGACGGGCCGGCACTAGCCGCGACACGGCGGGCGCACCGCGCCCGACCATGCTGAGCGATCCGTGTACGCCATAACCCTCTGAAGCCGCCGAAATGTGGACCACGGGGGCGTACCGGGGCAAGACACGACCGTCGGCGGCGTGTCCAACCACCGACTGGCTGTGAACTCAGCCATCGACCAAGGCCAGTGCGTTAGCCGTATAGCGGCCGCCGCTGATCGCGTCCTTCGGCATCGACCACGCGATCGCAGAAGCGTCTTCGCTGGACAGCGTCACCGCCACTGCGGCCGCGTTCTCTTCGAGGTGCCTGATTTTGCGTGCGCCGGGAATGGGCACGATGAAATCGCCCTGATGCAGGATCCACGCGAGCGCGAGTTGCGCGGGCGTGATGCCCTTCTCGGTGGCCATCGTTTCGAGGACATGGAGCAGCGGCCGGTTCGCGGAAAGATTCGCCGCCTCGAACCGCGGCAGCGTGCGACGAAAATCATCCGCGCCTAGGCTCTCGCGGTCCCGGATGGACCCGGTCAGCAGGCCGCGTCCGAGCGGGCTGTAGGGGACGAAGCCGATGCCGAGTTCCCGGCAGGTCGGCAAGACCTCCGCTTCGGGCTCCCGGCTCCACAGCGAGTATTCACTCTGCACCGCCGCGATGGGATGCACGGCGTGCGCACGCCGAATGGTGGCAGCGCTGGCTTCCGACAATCCGAGCGCCCGCACCTTGCCGGCCCGCACGAGATCCGCCATGGCGCCGACGGTTTCCTCGATGGGCACGGCGGGGTCGACGCGGTGCTGATAGAAGAGATCGATCACGTCGACGCCGAGGCGCTTCAGCGAGGCCTCGCAGACGGCGCGGACATGCTCCGGCCGGCTGTCGAGGCCGATCATCCGCTCCGTCCCGCTCCCCTGGTCACTGATCTTGAAGCCGAACTTGGTGGCGATCACGACGCGCTCGCGCATTCCCTTGATCGCCCGGCCGACGAGTTCCTCGTTTTCGTAAGGACCGTACACCTCCGCCGTGTCGAGGAAGGTGACGCCGAGTTCGATGGCCCGGTGAAGGGTGCGGATCGACTCGGCTTCGGGCTGCCCGCCATAGGCGAAGCTCATTCCCATGCAGCCCAGGCCCAAGGCCGACACGGCCAGATCCGGTCCAAGATGACGATCGTCCATGGCATCGCTCCTTGTTGAACAGGGCCACGAATTAGCGGTTGCCGGATTGATCGATAAGCTGCGACAGTTTCAACGACCTGTTCTACGATGTTCATCAATGAAGCGGGCCGACCTTCCAGCGCTGTCGATTTTCGCTACGGTTGCCAGGCATGGCAGCTTCCGGGGAGCCGCTCGGGCGGAGGGGATATCGGTCTCGGCGATCAGCCACGCGGTTCGCGGGTTGGAAGAGAGCCTCGGCTTTCGGCTGCTGGACCGCACGACCCGCAGCGTCGCTCCGACGGAAGCCGGTCGCCGTCTTCTCGAAGGCTTGGCCCCGGCGCTCGCCTCGATCGCCGACGCCGTGGAAGTCGCGGGTGAAACCGGCCATCAATTGACGGGCACGATCCGGCTGTCGGTGCCACGCTCGGCGGCCGAACTCGTTCTGTTGCCGCTGGTGCTCGCCTTCACACGTCACCATCCCGGCGCGGTGGTGGACATGCTGGTCGAGGACGGGCTGACCGACATCGTTGCCGGAGGCTTCGATGCCGGCGTGCGGTTCGGCGAGAGCCTTGAGCAGGATATGATCGCTGTCCCGATCGGTCCTCGTCAGCGCGCGGCGGTGGTGGGGGCGTCCGCCTATTTCAAAACGCATCCGATCCCGACGACACCGCACGATCTGGCCGATCATGTCGGTATCCGTCGGCGTTTCGCGAGCGGGGCCCTCTACGACTGGGAGTTCGAGAAGAACGGCGCGACGATGGCGGTCGCGATGCAGGGGCCGATCACGTTGAACGATGACGGATTGATCGTCGATGCGGCCTTGGCGGGCGCGGGCCTCGCTTACGCGTTCGAAGGACAGGTGCTGGCCAACATCAAGTCCGGAGCGTTGGTGCGCGTGTTGGAGGACTGGTGCGATCCCTTCTCCGGCTTCTTTCTCTACTATCCCAGCCGCAAGCTGATGCGGCCCGTGATGCGAGCCTTCATCGATTGCATCCGCAGTTCACCCCGATGACGGGCAGTGTGCCGGCCGGCCATCGGTGGCTCTTGCGTACCCATCGCGCGCAATACCGCGCCACGGGGAAGAGTGGACACGGCGGGCCGACGGCGAAGTCAGAGAACTGAGGCGCGCTCCTCAGCCGCAATTTCCGTTTATGAGCCTTGTGTCCGGCCTGCCGGCGATGGACCTTGCATCCATCGCGGTCTGGCCCAATTGCGTCCCGTCTTCCGGATCGTCCGGCAGTCGCCGCGGCTTTCGATGGTCGGGAGAGACCGTGTCCTGATGCCTGCCATGCCCGCATCCGTAGAAACGGCTTCGGCCCTCATCGCCATCGTCTGCGCCTCCGCGCCCGTCCATCTCGTCCTGAATCTCCGAAGCCTCGATTGCGCCATCCGGCTCGTCACCGGGGCGAAGGCCGCCGCGAGCGACGAGCTGTTTCACCCGGCCGATCTCATCATCGTGATGCACGATCCCCATAGCGGGATCGATGGTCCGACCGTGATCCGGGACCTGCGCGGTCACGATGGACATGCCCGCACGGCGGTCCTGTTGCTCGGGGCCTCCTCCGCCCTGCGGCGGTCGGGGATCGAGGCTGGCGCCACCGACGTGATGACCGGTCCCATCGATCCCCTCGATCTGCAGATCCGCGTCTGCAACCTGCTCGAACTCGCCCTGGCGCGTCAGGTTCTCCACCGGCAATCGGTCGCGATGTGCCGCGACGTGGACCGGGCGGGCGCCGAGGCGGCCTCGCGGGAGCGGGAGATCATCCGCCGCCTGATGCTGGCCGCCGAGTTCCGCGACGATCAGGCGGGGGATCACCTCACGCGGGTCGCCGGCTGCGCCATCGCCATCGCCGAAGGGCTCGGCCTGTCGGAGGGGGATGCGAACGACATCGCCCTGGCCTCGACGATGCACGACATCGGCAAGATCAGCATCCCCGACAGCATCCTGATGAAGCCGGGGCCTCTCAGCGACAGTGAGCGCGAGGAGATGAAGCACCACGCGATCCGCGGCTACCGCATGCTCTACGACAGCCCCTCGCATCTGCTGCAGCTCGCCTCCGACATCGCCCTGACCCATCACGAGCGCTGGGATGGCGGCGGCTATCCGCAGGGATTGAGCACGACGCAGATCCCGCTCGCGGGCCGCATCGTCGCCGTCGCCGACGTGTTCGACGCCCTGATCTCCGAGCGGGTCTACAAGAAGGCCTGGACCCCGGAGGCCGCGCGCCGGCATCTCGAAGAGCATGCCGGCACCCATTTCGACCCGGATTGCGTGGCCGCCTTCGTGGCCCGCTGGGACGACATCCTCGGGCTGGTGGAAAGCAACCCGCCGGAATCCGCCACCGTGTGAGCCGCCTGGAGCGTCAGGCGTCGGCGACGCCGGCCTCGTCCTGTGCCTGGAGCACGTCCGGCCGGGGCATGGAGATGATGTTATAGCCGGAATCGACGAAATGGACCTCGCCGGTGACGCCGCCGGACAGGTCCGAGAGCAGATAGACGGCCGACCCGCCGACCTCTTCCAGCGTTACCGTGCGCCGTAGGGGGGCGTGGGCGCGCTGGTGATTGAACATCAAGCGCGCATCGGCGATGCCGGCGCCGGCCAGGGTCCGCATCGGGCCCGCCGAGAGGGCGTTGACGCGGATTCCCTCCGGGCCGAGATCGCCGGCGAGATAGCGCACGGACGCTTCCAGTGCGGCCTTGGCGACGCCCATGACGTTGTAGTTCGGCATGATCCGGGTCGAGCCGCCATAGGTGAGCGTCAGCATCGAACCGCCACGTCGCATGCGCTTGGCCGCCCGCTGCGCGATCTCCGTGAAGGAGAAGCACGAGATCACCATGGTCCGTGAGAAGTTCTCGCGGCTGGTCACGTCGACATAGCGGCCCTTGAGCTGGGCCTTGTCCGAGAAGCCGATGGCGTGGACGACGAAATCGATCCCGTCGCTGAAGCGCTCGTCGAGGGTGGCGAACAGCGCGTCCACGCTGGCGATGTCCTCCACGTCGCAGGGGATGACGATGTCGGAGCCGAGGGAGGCGGCGAGCGGCTTGACGCGTCGCCCGAGGGCGTCCCCCTGATAGGTGAACGCGAGTTCCGCGCCGTGGTCATGCAGGGACTTGGCGATGCCCCAGGCGATGGAATGATCGTTGGCGACCCCAAGGATCAGGCCGCGCTTGCCTGCCATCAAACCCGTCATACGTGTCCCCGCATCCATCACGCCGAAGTGTCAGACAGTTCCGGCCATTGCGAGGACGCTTAGCGCGTGCATCGACGAACTGTCCAATCCGGCATCGAATGGATGAGCGGGCAACCGCTCAGGTGGGGCACGCTCAGAGAGACAAGTGGCGATCAGAAATAACCGCGCGTCTCGTCCAGGGCCGTATCGACGAGCGCCTGTTTGGCCCGGATGCAGGCTGTGGCCACGATACCGAGGCCTGCGAGAGTGCTCAGGGAAATCAGGATCATCACCATCGTGGACTTTCGGCTTCATTCAGGAAACGCGATGTCGAATCCGCGGTTCCGCAAAAAGAAGCCGGCGTCACGCCAGCAAAGCCGAAGTCAATCTCCGAAAGCTTGGCCGTTCAGGCGTCGATATGCTTGAGGACGAGGGTGGAATTGGTTCCGCCGAAGCCGAAGGAATTCGACACGACATGGCCGAGCTGGACGTTGTCGCGGCGCTGCCGGAGGATCGGCATGTCGGCGAAGGCCGGATCGATCTCGTCGATATGCGCGCTCTCGCAGATGAACCCATTCTGCATCATGAGAAGGGAATAGATCGCCTCGTGTACGCCGGTGGCGCCGAGGGAATGCCCGGTGAGCGACTTGGTGCCCGAGATCGGCGGACAATCGTCGCCGCGGCCGAAAACCTCACGGATCGCCTCGATCTCCTTGAGATCGCCCACCGGCGTCGCGGTGGCATGGGGGTTGATGTAGTCGATCCGGGCGCCCTTCAGCCCTTCCATCGCCTGCTTCATGCAGCGCACGGCGCCTTCACCGGAGGGGGCGACCATGTCGTGGCCGTCCGAGGTGGCGCCGTAGCCGGCGAGCTCGCCGTAGATCCGCGCGCCGCGCGCCTTGGCATGCTCCAGCTCCTCGAGGACGAGGACGCCGGCGCCGCCCGCGATGACGAACCCGTCGCGGTTGACGTCATAGGCGCGCGAGGCCCGGGCGGGGGTATCGTTGTAACGCGAGGACATCGCTCCCATCGCGTCGAACAGGACGGAAAGCGTCCAGTCCAGATCCTCGCAGCCGCCGGCGAAGATGATGTCCTGGCGCCCGCTCTGGATCACCTCGCCGGCATTTCCGATGCAGTGGTTGGACGTGGCGCAGGCCGACGAGATCGAATAGTTCACGCCCTTGATCTTGAAGAAGGTCGCCAACGTCGCCGAAGCCGTCGAGCACATCGCCTTCGGGACGGCGAATGGGCCGACGCGCTTGGGTCCTTTCTCGCGGGCGAGATTGGCGGATTCGACGATCGCCTTCGTCGAAGGGCCGCCGGACCCCATGATGATCCCGGTGCGGTCGTTCGAGACGTCACCCGCCTCGAGGCCGGCATCGCGGATCGCCTGATCCATGGCGATGTGGTTCCAGGCGGTGCCGCCGCCGTGGAAGCGCATGGCGCGCCGGTCGACGAGGCCCTCGGGGTCGACGCTCGGGCGTCCCTCGACCTGGCTGCGAAAGCCGAGTTCGGCATAGGAGGCCGAGTGGCCGATCCCCGACTTGGCCTCGCGCAGCGAGGCAAGGACTTCCTGGGTGTTGTTGCCGATGGACGAGACGATGCCCATCCCGGTGATCACGACACGCCGCATGGAAACGCTCTTCTCTTTCGCCGAAGCGCCGTCGCACCGACGCGTGTCAGGTAGGATGATGCCGGGGCAATCTCAACCACCGGCGGGCCGGAGGGCTAGCCTTGTGCCTGGAACAGGGCAACCCTCAGATCCTTGGCGTCATAGATCCGGGCACCGTCCGCTTCCAGCCAGCCATCGGCGATGCCGAGGACGAGCTTGCCCTGGCGCACGCGCTTGATGTCGATGCCGTAGACGACCTTGCGCACGGTCGGCAGCACCTGGTCGCTGAACTTCACCTCGCCGACGCCGAGCGCCCGGCCCCGGCCCGGCGCGCCGAGCCAGCCGAGATGAAAGCCCACGAGCTGCCAGAGCGCGTCGAGGCCGAGGCAGCCCGGCATCACCGGATCGTTCTTGAAATGGCAGCCGAAGAACCAGAGGTCCGGCCGCACGTCGAATTCCGCCAGGACGTGGCCCTTGCCGTAGGCGCCGCCCTCGGTCCCGATCGAGGTGATGCGGTCGAACATCAGCATCGGCGGCAGGGGGAGCTGCGCGTTGCCGGCGCCGAACAGTTCGCCACGGCCGCAGGCCAGCAACTCCTCATGGGAGTAGTGGGAGGCGCGGGGAACGGTCTGTTCTGAGCCGGCGGCGGCGGGCGATTCGGAATCGGAAGACATGATCGGTGTGTCGGTCCTTGGTGGAGGGCGCGTTCGAAACGCCGGACATCGCCCACGAACGCCGGAACGGTCGTGGCCATCGCGGGTCCACGACATCGTCCGAACCCGCGAGCGGCGCTTCGTTAACACACCGCCTGAGCGGCACAAAACATCTCGTCTCCATATGAGGCGAAGGACGCGCCGCGAAGTTGGTCGCAAGGCTGGTTGCCTGCCCTGTTGAATGGAATGACTTTAAACAAGCCGCATGTTCACACTGCGTAGCTACTCAGCACCGGCTTGGGTTGCGACGAGGGGGGAGGTTCGTATAGAGTTGTCTTGTATTTTGTTGGTTCCGTGAGATGTCAGTACCGCCGATGTCCAATCCGCTGCCGCTGCAGGCCATGCTGAACGCACGTGGCGCTTCCCTCGATATCGCTTCGGTCGCGGGGCGCCGGGGATGCCCCCTGTCCGACCTGCGCGACCGTCTGCGCCGCTCCGGCCTCCGTCCGACCCGTCAGCGCCTGTCGCTCGGCTGGCTGCTGTTCGGGCGTGGCGACCGCCACCTGACGGCGGAAATGCTCTACGACGAGGCCATGCGCGCCAAGGTGCCGGTCTCGCTCGCCACGGTCTACAACACCCTGCACCAGTTCACCGAGGCCGGGCTTCTGCGCCAGCTGGCCCTCGACGGGTCCAAGGCCTATTTCGACACCAACCCGAGCGAGCACCACCACTTCTTCCTCGAAGACGAGGGGCAGGTTCTGGACATGCCCGATTGCGGCATCACCGTCGATTCGCTGCCCGATGCCCCCGAGGGCATGGAAATCGCCGGCGTCGAGGTCATCGTCCGCCTGCGTCGCCGACACGGTGCGCGCCAGTCCTGAGAGAGGCTTCTTTCGCTTCTCACTCCATGAAAAAGGCCCGGCTGAGCCGGGCCTTTTTCGTGAGGCGCTACCGATGCTGCCGGACTCGGAGCGCCTCACGACACTCCCGATCACGGTCAGTTCTCGCTCCGAGCGCGACGGCGCAGCGGGAACTTGTGGGAGACACTCAGTCGATCTTCTCGTTCGGGTAGACGCCCCAGAGCCGGTCCTGGCGGATGTACCCGTCCACGTCGCCGCTCCTCTGGGGGAGCGCGACGATCACCCGGCACCAGCTTCCGGTGCAGCTCTTTACGCTACCGATGACGCCGGGCTGGAGCTTGGCCTCCACGCCCGACCCCTCTTCCGCCCGTGAATGAAGCGGGATCGCGGCGTCGCCGCCCCTGGCCGCCATGACGATGGACGTGCGCCGGCCGGAGAGGAGGGAGTGGAGCACCCAGCCTTCGGTCCCCTCGGAATCGCGGATGCGCCGCCAGGTCTCGAACTCGGCGACGATCTCGATGGGCAGGCCGGCCCGCTGGAACACCCAGAGCGTGCGGTGGTCCTTCGACGGACCCTCGCGCAGGTTGACCCGATCGGTCTTGAGGCTCGCATAGCGTGGCAGGGGCAGGCCCGTGGCCGGGCCGCGATTCGCGTCCGACGCGCCTCCCGCCGCCGGGGCGGCCAGCGCCGGGGAGAGGGGCGCCACGAGGGAGGCGGCCGCCGTCAGGCACGTAAAGAACAGAAGTCCAGGCAGGCGCGTCATCGGTCTTCCCAAAGGTTCACGATCGTCATGGCCACGATCGCCATCGTCAATCCTCGTCTAGCGATCCCTCGCGCGCGATGTTTCGGGCGCGGGGGCACGTTGTGTTCCGTGCCCTCTCTGGTAGAGAAGCCTCAAGAACCGGCAGCCGAGGCGTCGGGGCTATGGGACCTGTCTGGCCGATGCGTGGTTAATGCCGGGTCAAGCCTCGGCATGAACCGTCGCTCCCGGCAGCGGCCGGCCTGGCAGAAACGTTCGCGGAGGGTGCATGTCGTCGTTGAAGCGCAAGCCACTCGTTGTGGTCACGCGTCGCCTCCCCGAGGTGGTCGAGGCGCGCATGCGCGAGTTGTTCGATATCCGCCTCAATCCCGACGACGCCCCGATGGGCAGCGAGGCGCTGGCCGCCGCGTTGCGCGAGGCCGACGTGCTCGTTCCCACCGTTACCGACAGGATCGATTCCGGTCTCCTCGCCCAGGCCGGGCCCAACCTTCGCCTGATCGCGAATTTCGGCAACGGCGTCGACCACATCGACGTGGCGGGGGCCCTGGAGCGGGGCATCACCGTCACCAACACCCCCGGCGTCCTCACCGAGGACACCGCCGACATGACCATGGCCTTGATCCTCGCCGTGGCCCGCCGCGTGGCGGAGGGGGCGCGCATCATCCCGGACGACAATTGGGACGCGGGCTGGTCCCCCACCTGGATGCTCGGCCGCCGCATCACCGGCAAGCGCCTGGGCATCGTCGGCATGGGCCGGATCGGCCAGGCGCTGGCGCGCCGAGCCAAGGCGTTCGGCCTGCAGATCCACTATCACAACCGGCGCAAGGTGCCGGTGCAGATCGAGCGCGAGCTCGACGCGACCTATTGGGAATCCCTCGACCAGATGCTGGCGCGGGTGGACATCGTGTCGGTGAATTGCCCGCACACCCCGGCGACCTATCACCTGCTCTCGGCCCGCCGCCTCAAGCTGCTCAAGCCGGAGGCGATCGTCGTGAACACGGCTCGCGGTGAAGTGATCGACGAGAACGCCCTCGCGCGCCTGATCGAGGCGGGCGAGATTTCGGCGGCCGGCCTCGACGTGTTCGAGCAGGAACCGGCCGTGAGCCCCCGCCTCGTCAAGCTCGCCCGGTCCGGCAAGGTCGTTCTCCTGCCGCATATGGGGTCGGCCACCCACGAGAGCCGCACCGATATGGGCGAGAAGGTCATCATCAACATCAAGACCTTCATGGACGGACACCGCCCGCCGGACCGGATCCTGCCGAGCATGCTCTGACGGCCGGCAGCCGGCCCCGGGGGGCTAGATTCCGGCGCCGGGCGCGGGTGCGGTTTGCACGGTGCTTGCAGGGCGGTTGATCTATGTGCACTCGCATACCGAGGCCGTAGGAACGGCGTCATGTTCGATACGTTGACCGGCGCCGATAGGGATCGTCGGTTGTCGCGTATCGGGTAGAGTGGGAGCAAAATGGCCGCGGAGACAGAGTCGACCGAGGCGAGCATCGCAGAGGCCGTCCCGTGTGACGAGTTTCGTCGCTTCGCGGATTTCGTGCCCCTGATGATGTGGCGCTCCGACATCGAAGGGGCGGCGGTCCATCACAACGAGTGCTGGCTCGATTTCACCGGCCGGAGCCGCGAAGACGAACTCGGCCATGGCTGGCGGCGTGGCCTGCACCCGGACGATTTCGACCGTCATGCCGCCCTGGTCCAGGAAGCCTTCGCCTCGCGCAGTCCCTACTCCATCGAGTTTCGCCTGCGCCGTCACGACGGTGCCTACCGCTGGCTCCTGAACAACGCCCGTCCCCTCACCGAGAACGGCACGTTTCAGGGTTATCTCGGCTCGTGCTTCGACATCACCGACCGCAAGCGGGCCGAGGAGCATGCCGAGCATGCTCTCGTGGAGAAGGAGGCCCTTCTCGCCGAGGTCTATCACCGGGTGCGCAACAACCTGCAGGTGATGGTGAGCCTGATCGGTCTCTACGGCCGCGCCGCGCCGCCGCCGTGCCGCGGGAGCTTCGAGGCGCTCGGCCAGCGTGTCCGTGCCATCGCCCTCGTTCAGCAGCATTTGCACGAAGCGCCGCACATCGCCTCCATCGACCTGCGCGATTACCTTCACCGGCTCGCCTCCGGCCTCGGCCAGTTGCGGCGGGCGGGCCGCATCAGCGTGGCGGTGGGCGGCAGCGGCACGAGCCTCGTGGAACCGCGCACCGCCAACGCCCTCGGCATGATCGTGGCCGAAGTCGTGGCCGAATGCCTCGACGCCACCGCCGATTCCGTCTCCTGCACGATCGCGATCACCATCGACGCCCGGGCCGGCGCGCCGGTCCGTCTCACCATCGTGTCGGGCGGCGATCAGCCCGGGGCCCATGCCACGGACGTGCCCAATCTCGGTCCTCGGCTGGTGGCGGCCTATGCCGCTCAGGCCGAGATCGCCGTTCGCGGCACCGGCACGCAGGCCGATCCGATGGAACTGCAGCTGCCCGAAGCCCTCGTGCATCCGTCGGAGTAGCGGACATGGACGCTCGCCGGACGGCGGGCCACTCCCTATATCGATGGGGCGAGGAAGTGCCGTCGCTTCGCTCGATCGTCGCCGAGAGTTCAGCCTGACACCATGCTTCCACCCATCGCAACGATCATCGACAATTTCGAAATCCTCGACGACGGGCCGGACCAGCTCGAGTACCTGATGGAACTCGGCCGTGCCCTGCCGCCCTTTCCGGACGAATTGCTCACCGAGCAGAACCGGGTCCATGGCTGCGAAAGCCAGGTCTGGGTCGATTCGAATGTCGATCATTCGCAGTCGCCGCCGCGCCTTCACCTGCGCGGCACCAGCGATTCCTTCATCACCAAGGGGCTGATCGCCCTGGTGATGGCCCTGCACGACGGGAAGACGCCGACCGAGATCGCGGATGTCGACGTCTTCCAGGTCTTCAAGCAGATCGGCCTCGGCGCTCACCTGACGTCGAAGCGTTCCAACGGGGTCCGGGCCATGGCCGAGCGCATCCATCGGGACGCGGCGCGGCTCGCGGCCTGAAACAGGGTCCGAGCCTCAGGCCCGCTCGCGCCACTGGCGCAGGCGCGACCGGCTCGGACCCACCGCCTCCCGTTCCAGCCCGTAATGCTCGGCGAGTCGCGCCAAGGCGATGCGGATGACGACCTTGGCCGAGCGTGCCGGCCAGCGGCGCTCCGCCTCGATCGTCTCCAGGCCTTTCACGAAACCGCACAGGTCGATCAGCAATCCGGACAGGTCGCTCCCAACCGCCGACAGGGCCGCGCGGACGCGCTGTCGGGCCGCCAGCATGGCATCCGACCCGGCCGAGGGATCGCGGGGGCCGCCGCCATCGACTTTGACCCCACTCCAGTCCGACCCCAAGCGCGGCATCAGCGCCCCCATGGTCATGTCGCGGCGCAGCCGCTCGCCCGCCTCGAAACAGGCGGCGTCGATCAAGGGGCTTCCATCGCGATCGCGGCGCCGTGCCATCCAGGCGAGGGGACTTTCCGAGGCGTCGCGGACAGGCCGGGTCGGCTCACCTTTGCCTTCGAGGTCGAGATGCTGGGCGAGGTAGGGCGTGTCCCGGCCGGCCCGGTCCCGCCGAAGCCTCGCCCGCCCGGCGGCGCTGATGGTGAGCCGGGCGCGCCGTCCCGCCGCCTGTTCGGCGAGATCGCAGGAGAGGAGAGCCTGTCCCGCCTGCGCGCCATAGCGTCCGCTGCTCACCGAGATCCCATCACCTCCGCTTCGCACGATGATCTCGCCCTCCGTCAGCGGATCGGGCAGGGCATAGGCTCCCTCTTCGTCGAGGGCCGCGAGGAGCCGGGCCGCATCGCGACCGAGTTCCGCCTGAGCGCGCGCCGGCATGGATCGCCGACCCATGCCGTGGATCGCCGCATTCGGGGTTTTGTTCATGATATGTTCCCTGGCGCATCGATGCGGCAATCGCCGCGGCACCGGGGATGTTATAAGAAATTAGTCCTAAAGCAAGTCTCAATCACGAGGTCAACGACGACGGGGGAACCGGGCGGCGAGCGTTCGCCAGCGCCCGGCCCCGCTTCGCTTACGCGGCTTCGTCGTAGGTCCCGTTGCGGGTCTGGCCGAGGCCGATGGCCTTGGCGAGGTCCGAACGCGCCTTGGCGTAGTTCGGAGCGACCATCGGATAATCCGAGGGGAGGCCCCACTTTGCGCGATATTGTTCCGGACTCATGTCGTACTTCGCGCGCAGGTGGCGCTTGAGCGATTTGAATACGCGCCCGTCTTCGAGACAAATGATGTGATCGGCTGTCACCGACTTCTTCACGGGGACGGCGGGCTGCTGCGGCGCAGAAGCGACCTTGGCCTCGGCCTCACCGCTCGCGACCTGGGTCAGCGAGGTATGGACGCGGGTAATGAGCTGCGCGAGCTCGCCGACCGGCACCGGGTTGTTGCTCACATAGGCCGAGACGATATCGACCGTCAGTTCCACGAAGTCGGCCGAATTCTCAATGTCGCTCATTGTTTAAACAGTTCCTTTAAGCACGATTTAGCACGATGCCGGACGAGGTCTTTTGAGTATGCAGGCGATGGGCCAAGGGACAGTTTGGCAATCCATAGTTGGACTCTCGGCATCGTGGCTTCATCCAGTGGCGCTCTACGATGGTGGGCGACGATAACCGCCATTTCGCCCATTTAATATATTCACATTGATCTCGCAAGACGGGAGTCAGTCATGATGGGTCGCCGAATCAACGGTTCTGAACGATATTTCAATTTAATGTGAGTTCGCATCGACGCAGGCTAAGTCGACGCGCTGTCAACGAGGCCTCTCAAGGATAGAGAACCAGTTGCATCCATGATGCCAAAGCCTGTCGTCGGTCGAGCCGTCCGGCACCGCGCCGAAAAGACTTCCCTCTCGACCTTGCCCATGGCCTCCGGCTGGGACACATGCAGGCATCGAAGGCGACCGGTGAACGGATCGGTCGCCGCTACGCTATTCAGCCGACGGTGGTTGGCAACCTTACAGGTCTATCCATGGACGATCTTTTCCACTTGGAAAGCAAGCCACCCGGCGCCGAGGTGCGCCCGCACACATTCACCGTGCATGGCCGAGCAATTTCCGACAATTATTCTTGGCTGAAGGCCGAGAACTGGCGCGACGTGCTCAAGGATCCCGCTGCCCTCCCGGCCGATATCCGGGCATATCTCGATGCCGAGAACGCCTATACCGAAGCGGCGCTCGGCGATCTGGTTTCTTTACGCAAGACTTTGGTTGCGGAGATGCGCGGGCGCATTCGCGAAGACGATAGCGGTGTGCCCGAGCCGGACGGCGCTTTCGCCTATTACACCCGCCATCGCGAGGGCGGGCAGCATCCCCTCGTCTGCCGCCGTCCGCGCACGGTGGTGGTGATCCCCGGACAGGGTGCCGAGACGGCCGGGACGGGCGGTCCGGAAGAGGGCGAGGAGATCCTTCTCGACGGTGACGAGGAGGGCAAGGGATTGCCCTTCTTCGAGCTCGCCGCGGCGGTTCACGCGGACGATCACACCCGCCTCGCCTGGAGCGCCGATTCCAAGGGGTCCGAGCTCCACACCATCCGTGTCCGCGACCTCGGCACCGGGCAGGATCTCCCGGATGGTATAGAGGCGACCACCGGCGAGGTGGTCTGGTCCGCCGACGGGCTGTCGTTCCACTATGTGGCCGTGGACGAGAACCATCGTCCCGCCCGCGTCATGCATCACGTGTTGGGCACAGAGCAGGCCGCCGATACGTTGCTCTACGAAGAGCGAGATTCCGGATTCTTCGTCCATATCGAGACGACGCAATCGCGCGATTACCTTGCCATCACGGCGAGCGACCATGAAACCTCCGAAGTGCATCTCCTCGACCGCAAGTCGCCGGACGCAACCCTGCTATGCGTTCAGCCGCGGGAGCCGCTGCTGATCTACTCCGTGGAGAATTGGGGGAACCACCTTTTCATCCTGACCAATGCGGACGGGGCGGAAGACTTCAAGATCGTCACCACCCGCATCGGCGCGTCGGGCCGCGCCCATTGGAACGACCTCATCCCGCACCGGCGCGGCGTGATGATCCGCCACCAGCACGTCATCGCCCAGCACCTCGTGCGCCTCGAGATCGAGAATGCGCGGCCCCGCATCGTCGTCCGCGACACGCAGGGCAACGAGCACGTGGTGGCCTTCGCCGAGGAGGCTTATTCCCTCGGCCTCCAGCCGGGGCACGAGTTCGAGACAGCGGTGATCCGGTTCACCTACTCGTCGATGACGACGCCGGCCGAGACCTACGATTACGATTGCACGACCCGCGCGCGGCAGTTGCGCAAGCGCCAGACGATCCCGAGCGGGCACGATGCCGCCGCCTATGTGACGCGCCGGATCTTCGCCACGGCCCCGGACGGGGAGAGCGTGCCGATCTCGCTCCTCCACCGCCGCGACCTCGTCCTCGACGGCTCGGCTCCGCTGCTGCTCTATGGCTACGGGTCCTACGGCACGATGATGCCGGCCGCGTTCCGCACCAACCTGCTGTCGCTGGTGGATCGCGGCTTCGTCTACGCCATCGCCCATGTCCGCGGCGGCACCGAGAAGGGCTGGCACTGGTACATGGACGGCAAGCGGGGCAAGAAGCCCAACACCTTCACCGATTTCGTCGCCTGCGGCCGTGCCCTGGCGGAGGCCGGATACACCACGCCCGGCCGCATCGTCGCCCATGGCGGGTCGGCCGGCGGGATGCTCATGGGGGCGGTGGCCAACCTTGCGCCGGAGCTCTTCGCGGGGATCGTCGCCGACGTGCCCTTCGTCGACGTGCTCAACACCATGCTCGACGGCGACCTGCCCCTGACGCCGCCGGAATGGCCGGAATGGGGAAATCCGGGCGCGAGTGAAGAGGATTTCGAGACCATTCTGTCATACTCGCCCTACGACAACGTCTCGGCCCAGAACTACCCGGCGATCCTCGCGCTCGGCGGCCTCACCGACCCGCGCGTGACCTATTGGGAGCCGGCGAAATGGGTGGCGCGGCTGCGCGCCACGATGACCGGCGGCGGCCCCGTCCTGATGCGGATCAACATGGAAGCCGGCCATGGCGGGGCGGCGGGACGATTCGACCGGCTGGAGGAGGTGGCCTTGATCTATGCCTTCGCCCTGCGGGCAGTGGGCCGGGCCGGAGCCGGCGAGGGGCCGCAATCGTGACGGCCTTCGCCCGCACCGCAACCGCCGCCGCGTGTCTGCTGGCGACCTTAGGCCCGGGCGCGGCGGCGGACAGGGCGGTGTCCCTCGAGGTCCCCCCCGATCTCGCCAAGGATCTGCCGGCGATGCCGCGGATCGCCAACCCCGTCGACGACGCGGAACGGCGGATCAACGCCGCCGTGCAGCGCCTCGACGGAGCGGTGCGGAAAGCCGCCGCCGAGTGTCTGGCGGAGGGAGGCAAACATGCCGATTACGGCCGGCACATCGAGGTGACCATGCGGGGTCCCCGCTTCCTCAGCTACACGATGACGGACAGCGCCTTCTGCGGCGGCGCACATCCCAATACCGGCACCTCGGCGATCGTCTACGACCTCGTCTCCGGTGCTCCCGTCGATTGGACCGCGCTGCTTCCGCCCGCCCTCACCGGCAAGGTGGCGCTCCAGACCGAGATGGATGGAAGCAGGATGGTGTCCCTGTCCTCCAAGCGGCTCTTCGACCTCTACCTCAAGGCTTATCGCCCCAGGACCGGCCAGGCGAAGGCGGATGCCGATGACGACGAGTGCCGCGAGGCGGTCGCCATGCCGAATGGCGACGGGCCTCCGGCCATGACCGTCTGGCCCGATGCGAAGGCGGGCGGCCTCGCGGTGCAGTTCGACCTCGCCCACGTGGTCCAGGCCTGCGCCGACGTGGTGGTCGTTCCGGTGGCGACCCTGACGGCCGAGGGTGCCAATCCGGTGCTCACCGATGCGATCACCGCCGCCCGGGCCGCGCGGCCGGCTCCCTGATCGTCTTGACGCCTCGAAGCCGGTCGTCATCAGGGCTGCGGCGCGGTCGGATCGACGGCCCGGCCTGGAACCTCCAGCACCGGCAGCCCGTCGGCGGCACGGCGCGCGGCATCCTCCAGGCTCGGTGCCAGGGCGCGGATGCGCGCCTGACGAGCGGCTTCCTCGGCGGCCGCCTTCTCCGCTGCCGCTTTCTCGGCCGCGGCTTTCTCCGCCGCGGCCTTGTCGGCCGCCGCCTTGATGGCCGCGGCGCGGGCCCTGTCCATCTCGATCCGTGCGCGACGCCGCTGGCGCTCGATCTGATCCGCCTCGAACAGCTCGATCTTGTCGAGCTCTCGCTGGAGGACCACGGCGGCGAGGCCGTTGGTCAGCGGGCCGGCATCGACGCTGCGCTCGGGTTTGCTGAGCAGGCCGGAATAGGCGAGCTGCACTGCCGGAACCCCGCCCGTCCAGCCCTTCGGCGATCCGCCTCCCGTCAATGTCCCGCGCGCATCGAACCGCCCGGTATTCAGGTCGATGGCGAGGGTGCCGGCCCAGCGCGGTCCACCGAGATCAAAGGCGAGGGGGGCCGCGCGGAGCGACCCGCCGGAGAGGGTCGCGGGCGCCTTCACGGTCCCCTTCACCGCCATCGGCGCGGCGGCGAGTTCCTCGGTAACGAGGGCCTGGAGCCGTCCGTCCCGAAGCGGATCGTTCTCTGCGAGGGCTTTCACCAGGGCGCGCTCGATCCCGCCCGGATCGCCGCCGGGCAGCACGAGATCGGTCAGGGCGATATCGCCGCTGCCGCCGAGATTGTTCGCCATGTTCGCGACGCTCTGGCCCGAGGCACCGAAGCGCAGGGTCGCGCTGGCGCGGCCGGAGATCGGCCCCGGACCGACGAGATCGGCGATGGAAGCGTCGCTCAGGCTCCCTTCCCCGGTGAGCGCCGCCGCTCCGCCCTGCCGGGACAGCGTGACGGTCCCCATGAGACGGCCCCCGGCGAGGCGGCCGCTGAGGTCGCGGATCGAGAGGACGCCGTTGTCGAGACGGGCACCAAAGGCCGCGCCCTCTGCGGTGAAGCGTCGGCCGAGTTCGAGCGCGTCTACTCTCACGTCGAGGTCGATGGGCGGCCGGTCCGCCGGCGGGGTGCCGAACCGGGCACCGTCCCCGGCCTCTTGCTTCTTCCCGTCCGGGGGAATCACCAGGGCCGCGGCGAGCCAGGGCAACGACAGCCGCCCCAGCGCCACGCTGCCGAAGATGTCGCCCGCCGGCGACCGGTTGACGTTGGCGAGGATCGTGGCCCCGGCGATCCGCCCGGCCACATCCGCATGGGCATCCCGCCCCGCCCGCGACAACCCCACCAGCAAGTCCGCCGGTAGCGGCGAGGGCAGGGCGGAGGTGCTGCCGGCGAGGAGGAGGAAGGGCGCGATGTCGGGTGTCTTCACCTGGATCTCGCCAGCCTCCGGCGGGGCCTGCCCCGGACCGGGCACGACCGGATTCACCGTCGAGAGGGTGAGGTCGGCGATGGTGCCGGAGATGTCGAGGCCGAGGGGCGGGACCGCGCCATCGGCTCCGGCCTGTCCACGTGTCCCGGTGATGCGCAGGGCGGCGGGCTTGCGCAGGGCCACCATGTCCTCGCGTTCGAACCAGCGCCCGGCGAGCGGGGTGGTCAATCCAAGGGAGAGGCTGTCGATGCGGCCGCCCCGCGACAGCAGGTCGAGGTCGAGGCTGCCGCCCGCCGCGGTCCCGTCGGCGCTGGTGCGCAGGGTGTCGGCGTCCCCGGCCTCGCGCTCCAGGGTCACGGCGAGGTCGAGGGCACCGGCCCGGAGGAAGCCGGGGATCATCCGGGCCTCGGCGATCCAGGTCCTGTCGAGGAGGGCGATGAGGGGGGCGGCCACCGGCGCCCACATCCGGCCGGCGATGCGGCCGGACCCGTCAGGGGCGATGCGGCCGGAGAGCTTAGCGTTGGCGCCGGCCACATCCGTGACGTCGAGGCTGCCGACATTGAGGCTCGCCCCGTCCGATTGGATGCTCGCGGCGATGGTCCCATTGCCCGAACGCGCTCCGGCCGGCCCGTAGCGCACGTCCCGCGCTTGGATCGTCAGACCGATATCGTGGTCGTGGAGGCCGGACAGGGCACTGCCGAAGGAGGGCAGGGCCGCGATGTCGACGCCCTGCGCCGAGAGCTGCGCGTCGAAGCGGCCGCGCCCGCCCGCCTCCGCCTGGGTGTAGCGGGCGTTGCCGGTGATCCGCGCCTCGCCGAGGGAGAGCCGCAGGTTGCGTAGCGACAGCGACGGGCTCGCCGTCGAGAGGTCGGCGGATGCCTGGATCGGGCGCCCGTCCATCACCGCGACGGCCGGGCCGCCGAGGCCGAACTTGCGCAGGTACCGTCCGAACCCGTCCGATGCGGCAGCGTCGAGGGAAATGTTGCCCGTGAACCGGAGGGCAGGCTGCGTATCGAGCTCACCGGAGGCGGTGAGGGCCGCCTCGCCCGGTGCCGTCACCGAGAAGCGCCGGAGGGCGAGCCCCCCCGTCCGGTCGAACGTGCCGGAGAGTTGAAGCTTGGTCCAATCGTCGAGACCGAGGGCGACGCTCTCGATGCCGAGATCGAGATCGACCATCATCGGCAACTCGGAATTCGCGCGCGGCATCCCGCGCGCCAGGAGGGCCTGTCCTCCCGTGGAGATCAGGAAGGCGTCGAGGTCCAGGCGGCGCGTCTCCAGGGTCAGTGCCGCCCTCCAGGCCCGCAGGTCGATCCGCCCGGTGCCGGCGAGGCGCATGGCCTGACCGCCGGGATCGATCTCGGCCTTCACGTCGGAGAAGCGCACGATGGGGCCGCGGGCCTTGAACGTCCCGCCCAGCGAGAACGGCAGGTAGGCGCCCGCGACCTGGACCGGCGGCCCGACCACGACCCGTGCCGTGCCTTCCGCTTTCGGGATCATCGCCCGCGGGGCGTCCCCGGTCGCCTCCGGCTCGCCCGCCATCGGGTCGAGGCGGATGCGGGCATCGGCCTCGAAACGCGGATGGGTGTCGCCGCCGCCCGAAATCTTCACCGCGACGCTGCCGTCCTCCGCGGGCTCGCCGGTGGCGATGCGGAAGGCGACCGCGCCGCTCATCCCCTCGATCCGCCAGGGTCCGAGCAGCCGGGGCGCGGAGAGATGCACCGCCTCGGCCCGGACCTGATCGGTGCGGCCGCTCTGCGGCACGAGGGTGGTCAGCACGACCTGCCCGATCGTCAGGTCCTCGATGGCCAAGTCTTGGCCGGCGAGGGTCCGGTAGAGGTCGGCGGGCAGGCGGATCGCGTCGTCGTCGCTGATCGGAAGCTTGATCTCAGCCCGGCCGATCCGCGTCTCGGTGAAGCGGATGTCTCCCGTGAGCAGCGGCGTGAGGCCGATCTCGGCCGCGACGGACTGGAGGTCGAGGGCCGGCTTGTCGGCCTGTCCCCCGATGCGGAGGCGATCGACGCTCAATCGCGGCGAGGGCAGGAGCCTGATGCCGATCCGCCCTTCGGTCCGTGCCTCGAGGCCGAGGGATCGCCCGATCGCCCGGTCCACCAGCATGCGGTAGCTTTCCCAGGCCACGAGGGGCGGGACCGCGAGGGCCGCGACGAGGATCAGGATGACGGCGCCCGCCAGCGCGGTCAGGATGTCTCGCACCGTCTTGGTTTCCGCCTCGATCCGGCCCGGTCTCGGAGCCTGCCATGGGGCGGTCACGTGGTCTCAACCGGACGTCATGCCCGGTTCGTGCCCCCACCCCATGCGGCATAGCACACCGATCCCGGATGCGCGCCAGGGTCGAACCCCGCGGTCAACAGGTGCCGGGCGTCACCCTTGACCGGTCCGATCAGCGGCGCGGGGCGATGCCGGGGCCGATCGGCGCCGGACGGGTGATCTCGTTGCGCTGCATCTGCATGCGGATCTGGTTGTTCTCGAACTGCTGCTGGTGCCGGACGCCGCGAATCTCACTCTGTCTGGAAAGACGGTCGTTGGTCTCGTTAAGCGACCGGGTGCCGGGGGACTGGGCCATGGCCGGAGACAAGGCGAGGCCGCCCGCCAGGGCCGCGAGGCAGAGGACGGACAAGGAACTCGTGCGCATGGTGGAGCCTTCTGTGATGACGGCCGGGATATGGTCAGACGACGCCCGAAATGAAGCCGGAGTTCCGTATTCCGGCCGAGGGCGGGGCGGCCCCGTTGTCCCGACCCTCGACGCCGTTCGCGTTTTGGTCCAGGGAGGCAGCATGAAACAGCATCCCGACGCAGCGGCGGCGTCCGTGCCGGCGCCGGCCTCCGGCGTGGCGGCCGAGGCCGCGCAGAGCTCCATCGCCGCCCGCGCCATGGCCTCCCTCAGGCCGCAGGGCTCCCCCTATCTCGAAGGGCTGAACCCCGAGCAGCGCCGCGCCGTCGAGACGACGGAAGGGCCGGTCCTCGTCCTCGCGGGCGCGGGCACCGGCAAGACGCGGGTGCTCACCACGCGAATCGCCCATCTGGTCTCGACCGGTAAGGCGCGGCCTTTCGACATCCTGTCGGTGACCTTCACCAACAAGGCCGCCCGCGAGATGAAGCACCGCATCGGTTCCCTCATCGGCCCGGCCGGCGAGGGGATGCCCTGGCTCGGCACGTTCCATTCCATCGGCACCAAGATCCTGCGCCGGCACGCCGAGATGGTGGGGCTGAAATCCGACTTCACGATCCTGGGGATGGACGACCAGCTTCGCCTGATGAAGCAGGTCATCGTCGACCAGAACATCGACGAGAAGCGCTGGCCCGCCCGCGCCCTGTCCTCGGCCATCGACGGGTGGAAGAACCGCGGGCTCCTGCCCGAGCAGGTACCCCCCGGCGAAGCGAGCGCCTTTGCGTTCGGCAAGGGCGGCTCCCTCTACACCGCCTATCAGGCCCGGCTCCTGACCCTGAACGCCGCCGATTTCGGCGATCTCCTGCTGCTCTGCCTGAAGCTGTGGCGCGAGAACCCGGACGTGCTGGCCAATTACCAGCAGCGCTTCCGCTACATCCTTGTGGACGAGTACCAGGACACCAACGTCGCCCAGTATCTCTGGCTGCGACTGCTGGCGCAGGGCCACCGCAACGTCGCCTGCGTCGGCGACGACGACCAGTCGATCTATGGCTGGCGCGGGGCGGAAGTCGACAACATCCTGCGCTTCGAGCATGATTTCCCCGGCGCCGTGGTGGTCAGGCTGGAGCGCAACTACCGCTCCACCGGCCACATCCTCGCCGCCGCCTCGGGGCTCATCGCCAGGAACGAGGGCCGCCTCGGCAAGACCCTGCGCACCGAGGACGTGGCCGGCGAGAAGGTGACGGTATCGGGCGCCTGGGATTCGGAGGAAGAGGCGCGCCAGCTCGGCGAATCCATCGAGAGCCTGCAGGCCAGGCAGCATCCGCTCTCCGAGATCGCCGTGCTGGTGCGCATCTCGGCCCAGATGCGCGAGATCGAGGACCGGTTCGTCCAGCTCGGCCTGCCGTATCGCGTCATCGGCGGCCCGCGCTTCTACGAGCGCGCCGAGATCCGCGATGCCCTGGCCTATCTGCGCGTCACCATGAACCCGGCCGACGACCTCGCCTTCGAGCGAATCTTCAACACACCGAAGCGCGGCCTGGGCGATGCCACCCTGCAGATCCTGCACGGTTATTCCCGCTCGCAGCGCGTGCCGCTGCTCCAGGCGGCGCGCAGCCTGATCGAGACCGACGAGCTGAAGCCCCGCGCCCGCTCCGGCGTCCGCGCCCTGGTGGAGAGTTTTTCGCGGTGGGCGCGGATGGTCGGCACCCAGCCCCATTCCGAGGTGGCCCAGACCGTTCTGGAGGAATCCGGCTACACCGAGATGTGGCAGAAGGACAAATCCGCCGATGCCGCCGGGCGTCTCGAAAACCTCAAGGAGTTCGTGCGCTCCATGGAGGAATTCCCCGACATGGCGGCCTTCCTCGAACACGTCTCCCTGGTGATGGAGGCGAGCGAGCAGGAGGGGGCGGACCGGGTCTCGCTGATGACGCTGCATGCCGCCAAGGGGCTCGAATTCGACACGGTGTTCCTGCCCGGCTGGGAGGACGGCCTGTTCCCGAACCAGAGGGCGCTCGACGAGAGCGGCCGGGCCGGGCTCGAGGAGGAGCGCCGCCTCGCCCATGTGGGCCTGACCCGCGCGCGCAAGCGCGCCAAGCTGTCCTTTGCCGTCAACCGGCGCATCCACGGCCTGTGGTCCTCCACGGTGCCGAGCCGCTTCATCGACGAGTTGCCCGCCGACGCCGTCGACGTGGTCGACGCCCCCGCGCATTTCTCCGCCGGTGCCTCGCGCTTCGACCGGAACCCGGCGCCGTTCGGCTCGTCCTACGGGACGCCGGGCTGGCAGCGGGCGCAGGCCAACACCGCGGGAAACCAGGGGTTCGGAGGCGGGGGTGGGCAAGGTTTCGGAAGATCGTCCTCGCCCGGCCGGAGCAACGGCGGACCGCGCCAGATCGAAGGCGAGCTCGTGGCGAAGTCGACGGGTGCGCCATCCGCGTTTTCGGATGGTATGCGAGTCTTCCACACCAAGTTCGGCCCCGGCAGCGTGGCGGCTGTCGACGGCAACAAGCTGACGGTTGACTTCGATAAGGCCGGCCGCAAGATGGTTCTCGACAGTTTCATCCAGCCAGGGTGAAGCACCCCGCCGGCCGCATGCGACACGTCGTGCGGACCCGGCCGGTTTCGCCCCTCGTGAAGGGCCGTGGTCGAGATGGATGCTTCGTCGTTCCACCATCTCACCTGTCGAAAACTGAAACTCTCCCGCATCTGCGCGTTTCCGAAGCGAAACTTCGACACACGTCCAGGATTTCGTGCCGTCATGCCCCTGTCGCCACCGGAGCGGCATGGTGTGTGCGTGGGTGATTCGTGGCTTGCCGCACCGGGAGCCCGTCACTCATAGGCCAAGTCGTCCACAGGTCGTGGGTCGACATCTGGAACTAAAAGACCTGCCGTCGAATTCTTTCGTTAACGATTGTCAGAGATAGTGTAACAAATATTATCGAGGGCAGGGCGCGTAGGCAGGTCGAAGATCAGTTGAACCCTAGTTGGCAAGTCCAGTTGGAGTGTTGATCGATGAAAAGACGGCGCACACGACTTGAGCTGGTAGAAGACCGCCCGGTGCGGCTGCACCGCACCCGGTTCGACGACGAGCGTAACTTAGGCCCTATCCAGCCTCTCACCGTCCGACAGGCCGAGTACCTGGATGCCCTCGCCGTCAGCAAGCAGGTCATCGTTCTCGGTCCGGCCGGCACCGGCAAGACCTACATCGCCGGAACCCGCGCCGCGGATCAGCTCCGCCAGCGCCGCATCGCCAAGGTCATCATCACCCGTCCCAACGTGCCATCGGGCCGCTCGCTGGGCTTCTTTCCCGGCAGCTTGGAGGAAAAGATCGCGCCCTGGGTCACGCCGCTGACCGAGACCATGAAGGAGCGCATGGGCGACGCCGCCTACGAGATCGCCATGAAGACCGGCGACATCGAGGTGGTCCCCTTCGAGGTGATGCGCGGACGCACCTTCAAGAACTGCCTCGTGATCCTCGATGAGGCGCAGAACACCACCACCGCCGAGATCAAGATGTTCCTGACCCGCATCGGCGACGATTGCCAGGTCATCATCAACGGCGACGTGTCCCAGACCGACCTGCGCGAGACGTCGGGCCTCAGGACCGTGATCCATCTCGTGAAGAGCCGCATGATGCAGGTTCCCATCGTCGAATTCACCCTCGACGACATCGTCCGCTCGGGCATCTGCGCCGAATGGGTTCGGGCTTTCGAGGAAACGAAACTCTGACTTGAGTGTTATCAGCGGCGGGTCGAACCGGCCCCGCCGCACGTCTCGGCGTGCGGCAATCGTCTCTCCGGCGCGAGCGGGGGAGATCAATCCGAGCGCCGCGCTCGGGTGAAAGAGAACGGAAACGCCCGATGAAAAAATTGATCTTCGCGCTTGCCATGGTCGGAAGCCTCGGTGCTGGCGCCCTCGCGACAAGCGCTTCGGCCGCTCCCGGCGCCCCGATGGGCGTGACGTCCTCCGAGACCGTCACCCCCGTGCGCATGCACCGTGGGGAGCACCGGATGCATCGCCGCATGCACCGTCGTCACCACATGCGCATGCACCGCAACCACATGCGTCACCGGATGATGCATCACCGTCGCATGCACCGCATGTGATCGCAGCAGCGATCCGAACGACGAAAGGGCCCTGAGGGGCCCTTTTTCTTGGCCCATCGAATTTCCCGGTTCACCGAATCGGACGATCTCGCCGCTCGCGGCCCGTCCCCCGCTGGGTCTCGCAAGACCCTTCGCTGGCCCTGCGGGTCTCCGGGAAGGGGGCGTTGGCGTGAGGACGGCGGGAGAGTTCGATCCCGGCTCCGTTCCCCGGGGAGTGGGGCGCTAGCGGAACCCGATCCGGGATTCCGCCGATAAAGTTGCGATGCGTCTATTCGGCCAAAGCGAGCCTCAGAGCTTCGGCGTCGCCTTCGCGGTACCATCCTTCACCAAACCGTCCTTGGCCGTGGCCTCCTTGGCGGGAACGGCCTTGGCCGCCGGAGGCTTTCCGGCCTTGGCGGGCTCGGCCGCCACCTTGGCCTTCTGCCCGACGGCGCCGGTCACCGTCGGCACCGTGATCGCATGGGCGGTATGGGTGGCCTTGCCGGATTTCGGCGCCGGCTGGATCGTCTCCGGGGCAGCGGCGGCGGCGGCCGGGATCGTGGCGGCGTCGGCTGCAGGGGTCGGCGAGGCCTTGCCGGTGAGGAGACTGCCCAGAACCTTCGTGTAAGAGGGCGAATCCACATCGGCATCGGCCACCATGATGCGCGCTGGCGTCGCGGGCTTCAGCGGTTCGGGTGCCGCGTTCGTCTTGGCGACGACGCTGCCGGGCTTGGTCTTGTCGGAACCCGCCTTGAGGACCGCCGCAGCGGCCTTGGTCGGGATCGGAGCCTCGGCGGCGGCCAGCATCACCGGACGTCCCTTGGCATCCACCTCGACCTCGCGCTCGCCGGCAGCCAGGCTCTCGGGCCGGCTCACTTCGCCGAGATGGTGGCGGGCGTATTCCTTGGGGTCGTAGGGCGCCTCCGGCTCGTCCTTCTTCGTCAGGTTGGCGAAGGCCAAGGTCGAGGCGGGAGCCTGGGGACGGAAGACCGGGTTCTGGCCGCCATCGTCATAGACGACCCTGGTCGCCGGCGTGCCCTTGGCGACGAGTTCGGCGATGTCGTGGTTGTCCTTCGCCCGCTTCTCGGCGACGAGCGTGTCCACCTTCGGCGAGCACGAGCCGGCGGCCACGTCCTGGCCGCCGAAGACGTAGCGCG
Source organism: Methylobacterium sp. 88A (assembly GCF_000376345.1). Lineage (NCBI taxonomy): Bacteria > Pseudomonadati > Pseudomonadota > Alphaproteobacteria > Hyphomicrobiales > Methylobacteriaceae > Methylobacterium > Methylobacterium sp. 88A. Next base: position 3,971,524 of record NZ_AQVT01000001.1, on the reverse strand, counting down.
TGCCGCAGACGTTCACGCGCGGCTCCTCGCGCAGGGCCTCGAAATAATCCGAGCCTTCCTTCAGGTTCTTCCAGAACGGCGCGTTCGGGTCGTTGCGATACTTGGCGAAGTTCTGCGCCGTCATCCGGAACGGATAGGACTGGAACTGGAACGCGCGCTGCCCGCCGGCGAAGGAATCGCGTGCCAGGGCGTAGAGCTCGCCCATGGACTCGTCGGTCATGGCGAAACAGCCCGAGGACGAGCAGGTGCCGTGCACCATGATGTAATTGCCCGTCCGGCCGTTGGCCCGGTCGTAATTGTTCGGGTAGCCGGTATCGAAGGAGAGGTAATAGGACGAGTTCGGGTTCATCTGCCCCGGCGTCACCGTGTAGAAGCCCTCGGGGGCCTGCCGGTCGCCCTGCTTGGTCTTGGGGCCGAGCTGGCCCGACCAGCGGCAGATCGGGAAGGTCTTGAGGAGCGCGTACTGGCCGTTCGTGCCGCGCTTCCACACCTCCATCTCCGCTTCCTTCTTGTAGGCGCGGATCAGGATGGGGTCGTTGGCGGACATGCCCTTCTGGGCCATCAGCGCCAGGGTCTTGGCCGGGACGGGCGTGAGGGCGCGCAGCGGCACGCCGCCGCCCATCGAGCCATCCTGGCAGGCGGTGAGGGAGAGAGCGAGCGCAACGACACCGGCAGCCGTAGCCAAGCGTAGAGCCAGCGGGCGCAAAGCCATGGGGAACCCCGTCCTCATACATGCGCTCGCGGGATCTCGCCCGTCGAACGCCACTCCCCAACCCAATAGCGTCGTTAAACTTACCCGGTTGTTACCGCAAGAAGACGCAAATGGCCGGCGTGGCGAGATGTGGATTTCGGTGGCTTCCTCAGTGTGGGCAACACCTTGCCGCAATCGGTCGGTCGGCCTCGACGTTCGGGGACGCCGGCTGGACGGCAATCGACTTGATTCCGCTGGTATTTCCGGTCCCAGCGCGGAGGGCGTGGAGACATGCCGCCCGAAGCGGCGAGCTCCAAATGGGCAGAAGAGGCGGGGTTTAACAAAACCCTTCTCGGTTCCTTGAGGCTTGTGCGCCAAAACGACGCATAGATAACCGGCCTACAGTTTGCGGCCGATATCGAGGAACTTCGCCGCCCGGCGGTCGCGGATCTCGTCGGGGCTCAGACCGTCGAATTCGGCCAGCGCCTTGGCCACGGCCTTGCCCGTGTTGGCGATCGCCGCGTCGCGTCCGCGATGAGCGCCGCCGGTGGCCTCCGGGATGATGCCGTCGATGATGCCGAGACGCAGGAGATCCTGGGCCGTGATCTTCATGGCGGTGGCCGCATCCGCCGCCCGGCCCTGATCGCGCCAGAGGATCGAGGCCGCGCCCTCCGGCGAGATCACGCCGTAGATCGCGTGTTCCAGCATGAGGACGCGGTTGGCGGTGGCGAGCGCGATGGCGCCCCCAGACCCGCCTTCGCCGATGACCACGGCGACGTTGGGCACGCCGAGTCCGAGGCAGGTCTCGGTGGAGCGGGCAATGGCCTCGGCCTGGCCGCGCTCTTCGGCCTCGATGCCGGGAAAGGCACCGGCCGTATCGACGAAGGCGAGGACGGGAAGGCCGAACCGGTCGGCCATTTCCATCAGCCGCACCGCCTTGCGGTAGCCTTCGGGCTTGGCCATTCCGAAATTGTGGCGCAGGCGGCTTTCGGTGGTGGAGCCCTTCTCCTGGCCGAGCACGCAGACGGCGCGGCCCTCGAAGCGGCCGAAGCCGGCGACGATGGCCTGGTCCTCTCCGTAATGGCGGTCACCGGCCAGGGGCGTGAACTCGGTGATCAGGCCGGCGCAGTAATCGATGAAGTGCGGGCGCTGCGGATGGCGCGCCACCTGCGTCTTCTGCCAGGGCGTCAGGGTGGCGTAGATATCGGAGAGGGCGGACGCCGCCTTGGCTTCCAGGCGGCCGACTTCCTCGCTGATGGAGACTGCGCCGTCGCGGGAGGCCAGGGTCCTCAGCTCCTCCAGCTTGGATTCGAGCTCGGCCACCGGCTTCTCGAAATCGAGATAGGAGCGCGTCACCGACATCGGTCAGAGATCCTTGTTCGTCGCCGTCGGCGCGCCGTCGGGCCGTGCCGGGCATGACGGCGGCGGGAGGCGTTCGGGGCGGGCGGGAAAAGCCGCGGTTGGCCCGGCGGTGTTGGCGAAGGAACACCGCCTGTCAACCATCCCGCCCTCCCGAGCCGTCTTCGCACTGCGGGACGATGGTCATTGGTTCGGCCTTGGGTCATGGTGCCGTCATCGTTCGACGTCCACCTTGCTTCACCGGTGAACGGCGTCGAGGGACGTCCGTGAGAGGTCCGCGCCCGTGACAGAGTTTTCCAGCGGCGAGTCCCATGTCCTCGTGCTTCAGGGAGGCGGAGCCCTCGGCTCCTATCAGGCCGGCATCTACGAGACACTGGCGGCGGAGGCCATCGCGCCCGATTGGGTGGCGGGCATCTCCATCGGCGCCATCAACGCGGCCCTGATCGCCGGCAACCCGCCCGAGCGCCGCGTGGAGCGGCTGAGGGCGTTCTGGGAGCAGGTCTCCTCCGGGGTAATGGGCTCGCCCTGGTTCCCCGGTGAGCAGGCGCGGGCGGCCTTCAACGAGGCCAGCGCCAATTGGATCGCCACCGTGGGCGTGCCCGGTTTCTTCAAGCCGCGCTTTCCTCCGGCCACCCTCTACCCACCCGGCGCGCCGGAAGCGCTGAGCTACTACGACACCGCTCCGCTGAAGGCGACGCTGGAGCGGCTCGTGGATTTCGATCTCATCAACGAGGGCCGGACCCGGCTCAGCATCGGCGCCGTGAACGTGCGCACCGGCAACTTCGTCTATTTCGACAATCGCTGCGACCGGATCACGCCCGAGCACATCATGGCCTCTGGCGCGCTACCGCCGGGGTTTCCGCCGGTGACCATCGACGGCGAGCAATATTGGGACGGCGGCATCGTCTCGAACACGCCCCTGCAATACATCCTCGACGAGGAGCGCACCCGCGACCTCGTGGTCTATCAGGTCGACCTGTTCGCGGCGCGCGGGCCGATGCCGCGCACTCTCATCGAATCGGCAGAGCGCGAGAAGGACATCCGCTTCTCGAGCCGCACCCGGCTCAACACCGACAAGAACCTCGAAGCCCGCCGGGCGAAGGCCGCGTTCCGGCGGCTGGCCGAGAAGCTGCCGCCGGAGCTGATGAGCGACGAGGACGTCAACTACCTGCGCCAGGTCACCCACGCCAATTTCACGACCGTGATGCAGCTGATCTACCGGCGGAAGGCCTATGAAGGGAACTCGAAGGATTACGAGTTCTCCCGCGCCACCATGCTCGAACATTGGGCGGCGGGTGCCGGTGACATGCGCCGCTCTCTGCGCTCCCCCGCCTGGTGCGACCGGGTGCACGACGAAACCGGCGTCGCCGTGTTCGACCTGACGCGGGACGCCCGCGACTGACCCTGCCCTGACCTTCTACACGGGAGCCCCACGCCATGACCCGCGACGAGATCCTGCACGTCCCCTCGATGCCCGCCTTCAGCCCGAGCTATCCGCGCGGGCCGTATCGCTTCCTCAGGCGCGAATACCTGATCATCACCTACGAGACCGATGCGGAGGCCCTGCGCTGGGCGCTGCCGGAGCCCCTGGAGCCGCACCCGGAGAACCTCGTCTATTACGAGTGGATGAAGATGCCGGATTCCTCCGGCTTCGGCGATTACGAGGAGAGCGGCTCGGGCGCCATCGCCACCTATAACGGCGAAGCCTGCAACTTCTCGATCCAGATGTATCTCGACGACGAGCCGCCGATCACCGCCGGCCGCGAGATCTGGGGCTTCCCGAAGAAATGGGGCGTGCCCCGCCTCAAGGTCACGAAGGACACCCTCACCGGCACGCTCCATTACGACGAGGAGCGGGTGGCGATGGGCACCATGACCTACAAGCACAAGAGTCTGGAGAAGGAGCTCGATACGGTGAAGGCCGGTCTCGGCCGCCTCAACGTCAACCTCAAGCTCCTCCCCGACGTCACCGGCGCGCCGAAAGTGGCCCAGCTCGTGGGCTATCGCCTGGAGGACATCACCGTCCACGGCGCCTGGGACGGCGAGGCCCGCCTCGACCTGATCCCGCACGTGAACTGCCGGGTCGCCGACCTGCCGGTGAAGCGCATCGTCGGGGGTCGGCACATGATCGTCGACTTCACCTTGCCCTACGGGCAGGTGCTGCACGACTATCTCGCCTGATCGCTCAGTTGACCCGAGAGGCTTCAATGATCCTGACATCCAAGACCGCCATCGTCACGGGGTCCACCAGCGGCATCGGCCTCGCCTATGCCCGCGCCTTCGCCAAGGAAGGCGCCAACGTCGTCATCAACGGCTTCGGCAAGCCCGAGGACATCGAGAAGGAGCGCGCCGGGATCGAGGCCGATTTCGGCGTGAAGGCGGCCTATTCCCCGGCCGACCTGACCAAGCCCGGCGAGATCGAGGGATTGATCCGGCTGGGCGAGGAGACGTTCGGTTCGGTCGACGTGCTCGTGAACAATGCCGGCGTCCAGTTCGTCTCGCCGATCGAGGATTTCCCTCCGGAGAAGTGGGAGCAGATCATCGCCCTCAACCTGTCCTCGGCCTTCTACACCATGCGCTACGCCATCCCCGGCATGAAGGCGCGCAAATGGGGCCGGATCATCAACACCGCCTCGGCCCATTCGCTGGTCGCCTCGCCGTTCAAGTCGGCCTACGTCTCAGCCAAGCACGGCATCGCGGGCCTCACCAAGACCGCCGCCCTCGAACTCGCCACCCACGGCATCACCGTGAACTGTATCTCGCCGGGCTATGTCTGGACGCCGCTGGTGGAGGCGCAGATCCCCGACACGATGAAGGCGCGGGGCCTGACGAAGGAGCAGGTCATGAACGACGTGCTGCTGGCAGCCCAGCCCACCAAGCAGTTCGTGACGGTGGAGCAGGTGGCGGCCCTCGCCGTCTTCCTGTGCGGCGACGGTGCCAGCCAGATCACCGGCGCCAACATCCCCATGGATGGCGGCTGGACCGCGCAGTAGCCGACACAGAAAGCCCTGCCTCGCCGGAGGGCGAGGCAGGGCGATCGACAGGCGATTGGCCGTGAAGGCTCAGCGGCGGCCGTGCAGCAGCAGGGCGAGGCCGTAGCCGACGGCTCCGGCGATCACCAGGGCGATGAGCGGGTTCTCCTCGACGCGGCTCTCCACGGCGCGGGCGCCGTCGCGGACATAGGATCCGCCGCGATCGTAGGCCTCGCCGGCGTAATCCGACACGTTTCCGGCGACATCGCGCAGGGTGTCCTTGGCCTGGCCGTAGACCTCCTGGGCGCGGCCTTCCGCCTCGCGGTAGCGGCCTTCCGCCGAATTGCGCGACGATCCTACGGCATCGCCGATGGCGCTCTGTGCGCGGCCGCCGAGGTCCTTGGCCGCTCCGACGACCCGATCCGTATCAACCATTGGTCTGCTCCTTCAGAATCGACAACGCGTGATCGGCGCTTCCAAGGCGGCGCCCGCATCCGATGGTCACAGAACGTGCGAACCGGCCAAGCGCACCATCGCACGACAACTTTCTTGAGCGAGCGGTTTACGGGGCGTGTCGCTCCCGGGCTTCGATGAGCAGCAGACGCACCACCTCGGCCACCGCCCTGGGAAGGAGCGCCAGGGGATCGCGCCGTTTTCGCGCGGGCGACGCGGATCGCCGCCATGCCGCCCGGACGGGTGGGATGTGGAGGAACAGAACCGGGCAGGGCTCGGCCAGCGCCTGGAAGTAACTGGCATTGCAAAGGTAGCGGCCGGCATTCCGGGACGGGATCGCCGAAATTCCCTGTCGTTTCAGGCAGACCAAGGCGCGGGCCGCGATGGCGGTTTCGCGCTGCGCCGGTCCCTGACGGTCGAGCCGCAAGGTGGTCGGAATCCGCCCCGATGCGTCGGGAAACAGCCGGCTCGCCCGGTTGAGGGCGCGGGCCTCGACGCGAACCCGTTTGGCGCGGCCGGCGACGCCGATCATCAGCACGGCGGCCGGGCTCTCGGCGAGGGCCGGCTTCAACGACTCGGAAAGAGCCGCATAGGCGGTGCGCAGGATCAGCGTGCGCACCGGGAACCCCGCGATGCCATGCCGGCCGAGATGCCCGACCTGCCGGGCGAGCGTCTCGCTCGGGTTGCGCGGCATGCCGGGGAAGGGGCCGAAGCCGGTGACGAGGAGATGCCTCCGCGTCACAGCCCGATCAGGGTCGCGATGGCCTCCGCGCCGGCGGCCGGGGAGGATTCGCCCCGCGCCACTCCGGCTTCCGCCTCCGCGGTCTGCTTGCGCACCTCGGGCGAGCCGACGAGGCGCTGGTGCAGGCGCTCGTGGACGAGGGCCCACATCCACTTCACGTCCTGCGCCCGGCGCTTCTTCGCGATCTCGCCGGTGGCGGTGAGCTTGTTGCGGTGGTCGACCACCTTGTCCCATAGCGCGTCGAGGCGCTTGTTGTTGAGCCCGGAGATCGTGACGACGGGGGGCGTCCAGCTCGAACTCGGTGCGCTGAGGATGTGGAGCGCGGCCCGGTATTCACCGGCCGCCGCATTGGCCCGTCGCTCGCCCTCGCCGTCGTCGGCCTTGTTCACCGCGATCATGTCGGCGAGTTCGAGGATGCCTTTCTTGATGCCTTGCAACTCGTCGCCGGCGCCGGGCAGCATCAGCACCAGGAAGAAGTCGGTGAGGTCGGCCACCGCCGTCTCCGACTGGCCGACGCCCACCGTCTCCACCAGGATGACGTCGAACCCCGCCGCCTCGCAGAGGAGCATGGTCTCGCGGGTCTTGGCAGCCACGCCCCCCAGCGTTCCCGAGGAGGGGGAGGGGCGGATGAAGGCGTTGGGATCAAGCGCCAGCTGCGCCATCCGGGTCTTGTCGCCGAGGATCGACCCGCCGGTGCGGCTGGAAGAGGGGTCCACCGCCAGCACCGCAACCTTGTGCCCGGCGGCGGTGAGGTTGGCGCCGAGATTGTCGATGGTGGTGGATTTGCCGACTCCCGGCACCCCGGTGATGCCGACGCGGATCGCGGTGCCGGTCTGCGGCAGCACCGCATCGATGAGGTCGCGCGCCGCCGCCCGGTGATCGGCCCGTTTCGATTCGGCCAGGGTGATCGCCCGCGCCAGAGCCGCACGGTCGCCCGCGAGCAGCCGCTCGCGCAGGGAATCGAGATCGAGGGAAGGAGGAAGAGCCATGAACCCCTTCATGCCGGGCCGGCCCGGTTTCGTCGAGGGGGCGCGTGTCGTCGCACCGGGGTCCCTGGCACGGGAGTACCTGTAGCAACCGGGCCACGGACCGGGCTCTGCCCGCAATTCACATCGCCCCCGCCACGCCCGCGCCCTGCCATGGTCACGATCGTCGCCGACAGGGTAGGACGAGAGAGCCGGGACCGAGCGCCGGGCCATCACGGGGCCGTCGACACGCCATGATCCGAAACCGCATGCCGGGAGCACCATCGCAGACCCGCCGCTCGCTCATCCGCGGCGCCGCCCTTCTGGGCGTCGCCGGCCTCACGCCGGGCCTCGCCGGCTGCGTCACCGACGGGCTCGTCACCGGGGGCACCGGCCCCGAGCGGCAATCGAACCTCGACGTCAGCCCGATCCTGCTGGTGGCGACCACCCGCAAGCCCGTGGGCAGCCCGCCCAAGAGCCCGTATTTCAGCTCCGAGCGCGGGCGCGGTCTGAGCTTTGCCGAAGTCCGTCTCTCGGCCCCCGATCGCTCGCTCATTGGCAAGGTCTCCTCCGTGGTCAGCGGGGACTGGGCGGTGACGGCGGTGCCGCAGGTCGAGACCGGACCCGGCGCGGCGGCGGCCTTCACCCAGGCCGCCTTCGGGCGAGACGTGCTGATCTACGTCCACGGCTACCGCGAGAGCTTCGCTTCCGCGGCGGTGAGTGCGGCGCGCCTGTCGGACGGCATCCGTTTCCGGGGCGCCTCGGCCCTGTTCACCTGGCCGTCCGCCGCCGCCACCTTCGATTACGGCTACGACCGCGAGAGCGCCCTGTGGTCGCGCGACGCGTTCGAGGATCTCCTCAAGGCGCTGGCGGGCTCGCCCTCCGGTGGGCGCATCAACATCGTCGCCCATTCCATGGGGACGCTGCTGACCCTGGAGACCATCCGCATGCTGCGCGCCGAAGCGGGCGAGGCGGCGATGGCACGCATCGGTGCCATCGTCCTCGCGGCGCCCGACATCGACATCGACCTGTTCACCGGGGCGGTGGAGCGGATGGGGCCGGACGTGTCGAAGATCACCGTGATCTCGTCCACCAAGGACCGGGCGCTGGAACTCTCCGGTGCCATCGCGGGCGGCGTCGTGCGTGCGGGCGCAGCCGACCGCGAGCGCCTCGAGGCCCTCGGGGTCCGCGTGGCGGACGCCTCGGATTACGGCGGCGGCCTGATCAACCACGACCTGTTCCTGTCGAATCCGGAGGTCCAGGGCGTGGTCAAGCGCGCCATCGGCCGGGCGGCGGGCGGCGCCTGAATATTGCGCTGCAAGAAGACTCAGCTTGAGGACGTGACTTGAGGTCTTGGCCTCGGCCCCGTTCGCCCCTACACGGGCGGCTGTCGGTCTGACGATTCCCACGCCGACGCGGCCGCCTCCCGGCGCGCCCAGAATGAGGATTGTGCGATGTTCACACTCGATATCGATGGCGTGGCCATCGCGGTCATCAACGGGACCGAGGAAACCGCTCGCGACCTGTTCACCTGCGACGGCTTCAAGGAAGACATCCAGGCGATGAAGAGCGACGGCAAGGTGCTGTGGAACGGCACCTCCGAGCTCAAGATCCGCCCCGCCACCGAGGACGAGATCGAGATCTTCGAGGATGCCCTCGCCGAGGACGATTCGGAGGAGGACGCCCCGTTCGAGCCCGACATGCGCCACGCCAAGAGCGCCGAAGAGCCCGACGAGGACGAGGATGAAGACGGCGAGGACGACGCCGACATCGTGTTCCTCGTAGATATCGACGAGGATGCCGGCCTCGATTCGTAAGGCCTGATCCCTCAGGACCATCTGCCGCCGACCGCCTCGCCCGGACACGGGCGGGGCCTTGTATCGCGATCCCCTCTGCCAGCCGTTGACGGCGGCTCCTGCGGGCTATTCCTGAGCCTCTGGGGCATCCGCCGGGATAGGGCAAGGTCTTGAGAACACGGCATGGGCGCGATGCCTGCCACGAGTCTCGGCACAGAGCGAGGACCGCATGACTTTCCGCTTCGAACACCTTCATCTTCGCAGCCAGGACGCCGTGGCGGCCGCCGGTTTCTACGCGGAGACCTTCGGCGCCCGCGAGATCGCCCGCGAGGGTGCGCCGTCCGTGACGCGCGTCGTCCTCGACCTGTCGGGGCTCACCCTCTTCATCGAGCACGCGCCCGAGGCCGGCCCCGCCGCCAAGCCGCCGAACCGGGGCATCGAGCATATCGGCCTGGCCGTCGACGACCTCGAGAGTACGGTCGCCGATCTGAAGCGCCGCGGTGTCGCCTTCGTCATCGACATCACCGACGTCCGCCCCGGGCTTCGCACCGCGTTTCTCGACGGACCGGACGGAGTCCGGATCGAGCTGTTGCAGCGCGGCTGATCCGGTCAGTTCGCGGCCGGTCGCGCCGCCTTCTGCGGGATCAGGCCCGGCGGCACCGGGGCGTTGCCCGGAGCCTTCGCCGGAGCGGCGGGCGCCGCCTTCTTCGGTGTGATCGAGCCCGTCATGACCGCGTCCCGCATCGGCACCGCCGGCGAATCGATGCCGTAGATGTCGTCGCGGAAATGCGCGCGTCCGTCCGGGGTGGCGTAGCCGGTGAGATAGACGAAGGTGACCGGGATCTGTTTCGGCAGCTTGATATCGAGCCGCTCGTTGGTGGCGATATTGGCCTCGATCTCCATCGGTCCCCAGGTCGAGCCGGGGCCGCTCGGGCCGGGAGTGCCCTCCAGAAGCCAGCCCGCCAGCTCCTTCACCTGGGCCACCCGTACACAGCCATGCGAGTGGAAACGCACCTCGCGGGCGAACAGCGATTTCGACGGCGTGTCGTGCATGTACACGGCCTGTTTGTTCGGCATGTCGATGCGGACCTGCCCCAGCGAGTTGTCGAGGCCGGAATCCTGGCGCAGCGTGTAGCTCGCAGCCTTCTCGCCGGCCCAGTCGATGGTCGTCGGATCGACCTCGACGCCGCCGGGGCCGAGGATGCGGATCCGCTCGCGGGCGAGATAGCCCGGGTCTTTCCGCATCTTGGGGATGATCTCCTTCTTGATGATGGAGACCGGCAGGGTCCAGGTCGGGTTGAGGTTCACGTCGGTGATGCGCGCCTCGATCCGCGGCGTCGCCTTGTCGGGCTTGCCGACCACGGCCACGTAGCGGCGCACCACGATGCCGTTCTCCACCGCCTCCACGGCGGCCGACGGGATGTTCACCACCACGTAACGGTCGCCGTAGGGGAAGTTGGAGCCGATCTGCCGCGCGGCCGAGGCCGAGAGTTGGCGCTGGCGGGTCGCCGCCGGCACGTTGAGGGCGGTCACCGTCTGGCGGCCGACAATGCCGGTCTCGGGCAGTCCGTGGCGTGCCTGGAACGCCTTCACCGCCGAGACGAGGATGGGGTCGAGCACGTCGGAGCTCGGCACGCCGGCCGGCAGATCGCCGGTGAGGACGAGGTGCTGGCGAAGTGCTGGAATGTTCGGGTCGCGGGCACCCGGTTTGATCGTCAGGTCGGCGGGCAGGGTCCCCCAGCCCCCGGCATCGACGATGGCCTGATAGCGCTCGGCCATGCGGAACGTGTCGAGGAAGGTCGAGGGCGCCAGCGTCGGGACGGGGTCGTCCGAGACGCGCGCCACCACGAGGGGAGGCAGTTCGCGGGATTTCTTCGGCGCCGCCGGTGCCGGCTCCGCGCCTTGCGCCAGCGGGACCGCATTCGCCGGCCCCACCTGTTCGGGCTTCGGAGCGACGTCGGGTCTCGGACCGGCCTCGGCCTTGGTCGCAGGCTTGGCGGCAGCCGGGGGCGCCTCTGGGGGAACCGGAGCCGGTTCGGCGCCAGCGCCGGTCAGGCACAGCATCAGCGCGAGCGGCGACAGGCCGGCACTTAGGATCGACGGGAACACGACGCAACGCGACGACACAGGCAGCCCTCGTGAGCAGACAGAGCCGGATCATGCGGGCGGGATGGTTACCAAGTTCCTCCGCCTCCCTGTCGGGCGGCCCTGACAAAACGGGACACCCCGCCCTACCTCCCGGCCAACCCGAACCGCCAAGGAGGCCGTGCCATGATCCATCATCCCGCGATCCGCAGAGGCGGCACGGCCGTCGTGACGGGAGCCGCGAGCGGCATCGGGCTCGCCGCCGCCAGGCGGTTCGCCGTTTCCGGCATGAGGGTCGTCCTCGCCGACCTGCCCGGCGAGGCATTGGAGACGGCGCGCGGGGAGATCGCGGCGACGGGCGCCGATGTGCTGGCCCGTCCCACCGATGTCGGCCGCCGCGAGGACATGGACGCTCTGCGCGAGGCGGCGGGCGACGCGCCCGCGCTCGTCATGCTCAATGCCGGGATCGAGGCCGGAGGTCGCCTGTTCTCGGACGACGCGACCTGGCGGCGCATCCTCGACACCAACCTCTGGGGCGTCGTCAACGGTATCCAGGCCTTCGTTCCGGGGATGATCGAGGCGGGTGAGCCCGGCGCGGTCATCGTCACCGGCTCGAAACAGGGGATCACCACGCCGCCGGGCAACACGCCCTACAACGTCTCGAAAGCCGGGGTGAAGGTGGTCGCGGAGGCCCTCGCGCATGACTTGCGCGGGCGGGAGGGCGCGCCGGTCAGCGCCCACCTGCTGATCCCCGGCTTCGTCTTTACCGGCCTGACGAAGGCGCGCGGCGTGGCCGAGAAACCCGAGGGCGCCTGGACACCGGAGGAGACGGTGGAACTCATGATCGAGGCGATGGGCCGGGGCGACTTCTACATCCTCTGCCCCGACAACGAGACCTCCCGCGAGCAGGACGAGCGCCGCATCGCCTGGGCGGCGGGCGACGTCATCGAGAACCGGCCCGCGCTCTCACGCTGGCATCCGGACTTTGCCGAGGCGTTCAAGGACTTTCTCGCTTCCCGATGAAGGGCGGTCCCCGGAGCCCGCCGGGGCGATGCGGCCGCCCCGTCACGACAGTTCCTTCAGGGCCAGGATGGAGGGGGCGAAGAAATACTCGCCGCCTTCCATCCGGACGAAGCTCCTGAGGTTGAAATCCGGCCTGTTCGCCTCCACCAGCGAGAACGGAGCCGCGCCCTTGAAGGGACGGTCGACAGAGGCCGATTGGCCGATGATCGGATCGATGCCGCTGGCCGGCTGGGAGAAGTCGTCCGCGTTGCACCAGCTCCGTTGGACGAACTCGAACTGGTCGTCGATCGAGGTAACGTAGCATTTGAACAGTAACCCGCGGGACAGCCGCACCTTGCTGTCTTCGTCGGGGGTGCCGGCGTTGTCGATCGCGCCCGAGACGCCGGACAATGCCTCGGCCTCGGTGACTTCCGGCCCAAAAGAGATGCCCCGGCGCATCATGCGGTGGCTCTGCGTGAACGCTTCGGCGCTGCCGATGGCCTTCTCGTCGGGTTCGAGTTCGTGCCGGACATCGTCGCGCGGATAGGCCTTGCGGATATGAGCGGCCCACGGGCAGACGACGCCCTCTCGATCCTCGCCGAATTCGAAATCATTGGCGCGCGGCGTGTTGTCCCCGACGCTGCGGTCGTCACCTCTCGGCGCGTTGATCATGGCCGCACCGCTCTTCCAGCGCCCCACCATCTGGGCGCCGAGGAGGTCGGCGTCGGCTGGGTCCGCTCCGGCGGGGATCGCCGCGGAAGCCGTCTTCACCGAGGCGTTGAATTCCGGAACAAACTGGGCGAGGCGCCGAATGACAAGATAGGCCCCGTGGTTCATGAAAGGGATCGGCGGTTCGGCGACCGGGCCTTTCACCTCGAACCGCGGGGCGTTCGGATTTTGTCCGGGGAAGCCGAACACGAACTCGCCCGGCCACAGGAGATCTTGGCCCAGGGCGGCCTGATTGTCCTTGCCACCCTCGGCCGTCGGATGGAACGGGGTGTCGTGGCCGATCCGGCCCCGGAGGCCCGGTTGAGAGACGCCGTCCGCGTATCCGAAATGTTCGTGACCCACCACCGGCTCCGGTCGCACCTGACCGACCTCCTCATGGAGCAGGCTCCATCCGTTCTCGGCTGGCGGGACCAGCCTCAGGGACATGACGTCGACGACTTCGGCGTGCGAAGCGCCGGTGACGATGAAGACACCGTGGAGATCGGGGTCTGGATTCAGTGCCGTCCACTCGGACGACGGCGGGTCTTGCAGGATCGCCTGGCGACTCGCCATTCCCTCCCTGAAGGCATCCGCTCCGGTCATCGTCGCGGCATCCTGCACATCGAGCCTGTGCAGACCCGCGAAGGTGAATGCGAGGTTCAGTCCGGGCGTCGGGACGAGCTGTGCGTTGATGAGCTTCTGGGCCGCGATTTTGGCCCGATCGTCTATGCAATCCTGCATGCTCGTGATGTGCAGGGACTTGAGGAATGCCTTGAACGCTGCCGGGTCGGTGATCGTGAAGAACATCAGGTGCTCGTGGCGCTTGGGCAAACCGGCGAGGATGTCGCCCTGGATGGCGTCGAGCGGGAACAACGGCTCGTCTGCGATATCGCGGGCCATGTGGTCGTCCCTCCGGAATGGTCACACGGACCCGTTCACGCGGGTCCCGTTGCGTGTTTGCAGGTTTAAAAAGTGGTTATCTACAGTTGCCGGGGCATAATATTTGAGCCGTATCCGGCATTTAATACAAGCTGATGGACTTTTGGAAATGAATTGATCTCTCGGCATCTGCGAGTCGCCGGGGATAGATCACGCTTCGGGATTCGTCCCGATCGGAAGTCCTGGCAGGATTTGCCACTGAAATGCTGTGTCTTCCGCTAACACGTCTATACTTCGCTCTGGTCGAAATCGAAAGGACGAATTGGTATGATGATAGATCGCGGGGTGACCAAAAGGTGTTACACTCGGAACCGGACCGTCACCGCTTGAGCACGACGGGGGGGCGGTCTGGCGATACGCTGGAGTGAAAGCTGCCGGCGGAAGGAGCGCGGTTTTCGACTGAAAATGTCGTCGCAGGACTGGTTCGTTCCCGTCCATGATTCCCGTGTGCGTAGACTCACTGGGCATCTCGCGCCGTCCCGGGTTAATGCTCGGTTCCCGGCTTCGGCCGACCCGGCGGAGGGCGCTTCCGAGCAGGAGGCGGGCGCCAGGCGAGTGATGCAATTACCCGGCAGCCCTGCTGGCGGCGCTCTTGCTTGCAGGGTATGGCATCGCCACGATCGCGGGGCCGGATTGCCGGGGCCGCTGGGCCCAAGATCGGCCCGTTTCAACCGGCGCTGACAAACCCGGGAGTAGCCCTTTGGCCACCATCATCCCCGTCGCCTCCTTCGATTGCGTCGTGTTCGGCGCCACCGGCGATCTGACCACCCGCAAGCTGCTGCCGGCCCTGTATTACCGTTACAAGGACGGGCAGATTCCCGGCACCAGCCGCATCATCGGCGCGTCCCGCTCCGAGATGAGCGTCGAGGCGTTCCGCGAGCGGGCGCGCGACGCGCTCAAGCGCTTCGTCCCGGCCCGCGACCTCGACGAGGACAAGCTTGCCGCCTTCCTCGACCATCTCGACTACGTGGCGGTGGACGGGGCCGGCGACGACGGCTGGGAGGATCTCGCCGCCAAGCTCGCCGAACGGCCGGACCAGGTGCGGCCCTATTATCTCGCCACCTCGCCGGATCTCTACGGCTCGATCTGCCGCAACCTCTCGGTCCACGGGCTCATCGGCGAGAAGTCGCGGGTGGTGCTGGAAAAGCCCATCGGCAAGGATCTGAAATCGGCCCGCGCCATCAACGACGCGGTCGGCGAGGTCTTCCCCGAGGAGCAGATCTTCCGCATCGACCATTACCTCGGCAAGGAGACGGTGCAGAACCTGCTTGCCCTGCGCTTTGCCAACACCATCTTCGAGCGCCTGTGGACGGCGGACGTGATCGACCACGTCCAGATCACGGTGGGCGAGACGGTGGGGGTCGAGGGCCGTGCCGGTTACTACGACACGTCGGGGGCGCTCCGCGACATGGTGCAGAACCATCTGCTCCAGCTCCTCTGCCTGATGGCGATGGAAAGCCCGCTCACCCTCGACGCCAATTCGGTGCGGGACGAGAAGCTGAAGGTGCTGCGTGCGCTGAAGCCTATCACGCCCCACGACGTCCAGGCCGTCACCGTGCGCGGCCAGTACGCGGCCGGCGCCGTGGACGGCAAACCGGTTCAGGGCTACCGCGCCGATCTCGGCGGCGAGACGGAGAGCCGCACGGAGACCTTCGTCGCCCTCAAGCTCGAAGTTCAGTCCTGGCGCTGGGCCGGGGTGCCCTTCTACATCCGCACCGGGAAACGCCTGCCCCAGAAGCTCTCCGAGATCGTGGTGCAGTTCCGCGCCTCTCCCTTCTCGATCTTCCCGGCCGAATCCTTCGGGCGCGAGCCCAACCGCCTCGTCATCCGACTCCAGCCGGAGGAGGGGATCAAGCTCGAAGTGATGACCAAGGACCCGGGACCGGGCGGCATGCGCCTGCGGCCGACCAACCTCGACATCTCCTTCGAGGAGACGTTCAAGCAGCGCTATCCCGATGCCTACGAGCGCTTGCTGATGGACGTGGTGCGCGGCAACGCCACCCTGTTCATGCGCCGCGACGAGGTGGAGGTGGCCTGGGCCTGGGCCGATTCGCTGCTGAAGGCCTGGGCGGACCGGCCCGAGCCGCCCCGCGCCTATCCGGCCGGAAGCTGGGGCCCAACCGCCGCCATCGCCCTGATCGAGCGGGACGGACGGACCTGGCACGAGGAAATGCACTGATCGGCGGGGGGCGTCGTCTCAGGTGCTAAGTTATTTGTAAGACCGGAATAAAAACAACTAATCGGGCGCTCCCTCGACAGGCCGATGCCCGACGCCTAAACCTCGGGAGAGTATCCACCCTCCAACGACAAGACCTACGCCCCCATGGAAAAGCTGGACTCGGCGGTCGGGATCAATCGCCGCTACCTCCACGACGAAGTCGTGGACCGGATGCGGGATCTCATCCAGTCGGGGGAACTCGAGCCACGGGCGCGGGTGAACGAGAGCGAGCTCACCGAGCGGTTCGGCATCTCGCGCACGCCTCTGCGCGAGGCGATCAAGATCCTCGCCACGGAAGGGCTGCTCGAACTGCTGCCCAACCGCGGGGCGCGGGTGGCCAGCCTGTCCCAGGTCGAGATCGAGGAAATGATCGAGGTCATCGCCGGCCTCGAGGCGACCGCGGCCGATCTCGCCTGCCGCACCATCGGCGACGAGGAGGTCGCGGAGATCGAGCGGGCTCACCACGCCATGGTGAAGGCCTGGAAGGACGGTGAGGAGGCCACGTATTTCCGGCTCAATCGCACGATCCACGACGCGATCATGGCCGCGAGCCGCAATTCTGTGCTGGGCAGCATCTACGCCAGCCTGTCGGGCCGCATCCAGCGCTCGCGCTATGCCGTTCACCAGACCGCCGAGCAATGGAGCCGTGCCGTCTCCGAGCACGAACGGATGATCGAACTCCTCCACGCCCGGAACGGTCCTGCGCTGGCGACGCTCATGCGCGACCATATCCGCTCCAAGACCCCGGTCATCGCCGAGAATTTCGGCGCGGGGACCTGAAGGGCCGACCCGACGACGGGATTCGGCCTCAGGACCCCGATAGGGTGCGGGACGTCGACGGGCGGGTCCGTCTCAGGCCGCGCGGATCGTGGCCAGGAAGCGCCCCACTTCCGCGTTGAGATGCTCCGATTCCCGGGAGAGTTCGGAGGCGGAGGCCAGTACCTGAGAGGCTGCGGCGCCCGTCTCCTCGGCGGCGCCCGCCACGCCCGCGATGTTGGTCGTCACCTCCCCGGTCCCCTCGGCGGCCTGGTTGATGTTGCGCACGATCTCCTGGGTCGCCGCCCCCTGCTCCTCCACTGCCGCCGCGATCGACGTGGCGACGGAACTGATCTCGCGGATGCGGGCGGTGATCGTTTCGATCGCCGTGACGGCTTGGCCGGTGGAGCCCTGGATCCGGCCGATCTGGCTGCCGATCTCGTCCGTGGCCCGCGCGGTCTGGTTGGCGAGTTCCTTCACCTCGGCCGCCACGACGGCAAAGCCCCGGCCCGCCTCACCGGCACGGGCCGCCTCGATGGTGGCGTTAAGGGCGAGGAGGTTGGTCTGGCCAGCGATGGTGGCGATCATCGCGACGACGTCGCCGATCTTCGCCGCGGCGTCGCTCAGATCCCTCATCTGCGCGCCCGTCCGCGTCGCATCCTCCACCGCCTGGTGCGCCAGGTTGGTGGAGCCGTCCACCTGACGGCCGATCTCCATGACGGACGAACCGAGTTCCTCCGCCGCTGCCGCCACCATGGTGACGTTGGTGCCCGCCTGTTCGGCCGCCGCCGCTACGGCGACGGATTGGTGCGCCGTCTCCGTGGCGGTGCCGGACATGCCCTGGGAGGTCGAACGCAATTGCGTCGCCGCCGCCGAGACCCGGGTCAGGATACCGCCCACCGCATTCTCGAAACCGTCGGCCAAGGCCAGGGCGGCGGACCTGCGCTGGGCTTCCGCCCCGGCACGGGCCAGGGCGGACTCACTCTCCAGGGCACGGGTACGGACCAAATTGTCCCGGAAGGTGTCGAGGGTCGCGGCCATGGCGCCGATCTCGTCCCGCCGTCCGGTGCCGGGGATGGTGACCTCGGTATCGCCGGAGGCCAGACGGCGCATGGCGGCCGTCACCCGCTCGATGGGACGCGACACCCCGAAGAAGGCGAAGGCCATGGCGGCCAGCGCCATGACGACGGCCGCGACCAGCATGATCTGCGTGGTGTAGACCGCCTGCGCCTGTTCCTCGCGCGCGGCCGCGCTGGCTGCCGCTCCGGCCCGGCCGTTGAATTCGACGAGCCTGCGTCCGGCCGCGGTCGCGGCGAGGTACTCGGCGTTCATCGGACCACGAAAACGCTCGGTGATCGCCGCGCGCTGGGAGGGATCGATCTTGCTCAGGCCATTCCAGCCGTCGAGCATGATCTGCCACTTCGCACCGAACTCATCGAACAGCGCCTGCTCCTCGGGCGAACCGATGAGGGGACGATAGGCGTTCCTGTTCTTCTCGACGCTCTGGATCATCTCGCCGGCATTCTTGACGCTCAGGGCACGCTCGGCCTCGTCCTCCGCCATCAGGTAGCGGAACTGCCAGAGGCGGGTGCGCATCACCAGCGCATTCAGGGCATGGGCCGCATCGACCGAAGGTAGCGCATTCGAGGCCAGCAACTCGATCCGGCCACCGATGGCGTCGAGCTTCCGCAGTGCAACCACGCCCTGCACGGTGGTAATGATGGCGAGCGCGGTGAACAGGCCGATGAGCGTCGTCTTGATGGAGAGGCGCATGAAACGATCCGGGGAACGAGCGAATTTATGCAAAATCGCCGTAACCATGATGGCTAATTCCTAACGAAAGTTTGGTCTCCGCCCGAAAGCTTGCCGGCGATATCTCACTCTTGTCGGCCGGCCGGTTTCACGCCGCGTCGCTGATCGAGCGCAGGTTGGCGACGAGATCGGAGAACCTGTCCCCTTGGACGATGACATGGGCGCGCAGCCGGTCCGACGCCGCGATTTCGTCGCCGGCGACGATGGCGGCGACGATGGCCTCGTGTTCGGCCAGGGATTGCCCCAGCCGGTGACGCGCTCTCAGCTGCATCCGCCGGAACGGGGTCAGGCGCCGGTGGAGAAGCCGCGCCTGCTCGCACAGGAAGTCGTTGCGGCAGGCGCGGTAGATCACCGTGTGGAAGACGTAATTCTCCTGGTAGTAGGCCTCGGGGTCCTCGTCGGCCGCCGCCGCCGCGCAGGCGGCGAGCGCTTGTTTCAGGGCGGTCTCGTCGGCCGCGATCAGCCGGCGGGCGGCGAGCCGGCCGCACGAGGCCTCGATCTCGGCCATCGTCTCGAACATCGCGACGAGCAATTCCGGATCGGGCGCGCTGACGATGGCGCCCCGGCGCGGCTTGATCTCCACGAGGCCGGTCATCGCCAGCTGCAGCAACGCCTCGCGGATCGGCGTGCGCGAGACGCCGAAGCGCTCGGCCAGCTCGGTCTCGTCGAGGCGGGAGCCGATGGCCAGCCGACCATCCACGATCTCCGTCTCGATCGTCTGCCTGAGGCTGAGCGATCGGGTCATGGCGTTCCCGTCCTATAGGTCATGAAATTCGTTGCGATCCATTATTCAATGTCGTTGACAAAATATACAAGACATAGTTCGTTGGTATATCGAATGCGCGTTGCAGTATAAATGTTGCGCCGCAAAACAGCGAGACCACAAAGGTCCGCCCGGGAGAGACGCCATGACGTTGACACGCCGCGCCCTCGTCGCATCCGGCCTCGCCGCCCCCGCTATCCTGTCGATGGGGCTGAAGGCCAAGGCGGCGACGACCCTGAAAATCTCGCACCAGTTCCCCGGCGGGACCATCGACGAGGGCGACTTCCGCGACCGCATGTGCCGCAAGTTCGCCGCTCTCCTGGCCGAGCGCTCGAAGGGCGCGCTGGAGGTGCAGGTCTATCCCGGCTCGTCGCTGATGAAGACGAACGCCCAGTTCGGCGCCATGCGCAAGGGCGCCCTCGATATGAGCCTCTACCCGTCGCCCTATGCGGGCGGCGAGGTGGCGGAGATGAATATCGGCCTGATGCCGGCGCTCGTGAGTTCCTACGAGCAGGCCGTCGCCTGGAAGGCGGCGCCGGTCGGCCGGAAGATCACCGAGATCCTCGATTCGAAGGGCATCCTCCTCGTCTCCTGGGTCTGGCAATCGGGCGGCGTCGCCAGCCGCGAGCGTCCCCTCTATGCGCCGGCGGACGCCAAGGGCCTCAAGGTCCGTGGCGGCTCGCGCGAGATGGACCTGATGATGAAGCAGGCGGGTGCTGCCACCCTGTCGATTCCGTCGAGCGAATCCTACGCCGCCATGCAGACCGGCGCCTGCGATGCGGTGATCACCTCGTCCACCAGCCTGATCTCGTTCCGCCTGGAGGAATTGTCGAAGTCCCTGACGTCCGGCCGCGAGCGCTCCTACTGGTTCATGCTCGAGCCGATCATGATGTCGAAGATTGCCTTCGAGCGCCTGCCCAAGGACCAGCAGGATCTCATCATGGCGATCGGCGCCGAACTCGAACCCTTCGGCCAGGCCGGCGCCAAGGCGGACGACACAAAGGTCGAGGAGATCTTCACCAAGGCCGGAGCCAAGGTCCAGAACCTCGACGAGAAGACGCTGGGCCAGTGGCGCGACATCGCCCGTGAGACCGCCTGGAAGGACTTCGCGGGCAAGTCGGCCAGCTGCGCCGAGCTCCTCAAGCTGGCGGAGCAGGTGTCGTGAGCCACGCCTTCGACGCGGCCTCGGCCGCTTCAGAGACCGCCGCGGCCGCGCCCGAGCCCCGGATCCCCGGGATTCTCGGGCATCTCGACAGGGGGATGAAGGCCATCAACCGGGTGATCATGCTGCTCGGCGGCATCGCCCTGGTCTGCGCCTGCCTCGTGCTCAGCTACAGCGTGGTCGTGCGCTACGCTTTGCACGAGCCCACCGATTGGCAGGACGAGATGGCGGTGTTCCTCATCGTGGGGGCCACCTTCTTCTCCGCCGCCGCCGTGCAGGCCAAGCGTGGCCACGTGGCGATCGAGGCCCTGAGCGGCCTGCTCTCGCCCCGCGTGAACCGGGCCCGCCTGCTGATGGCCGACATCATCAGCATCGTGTTCGTCACCTTCTTCGCCTGGAAGAGCTGGACGCTGCTGCACGAGGCCTGGGTCGACGGGCAGGTCTCGCAATCCTCCTGGGGGCCGCCCCTGTGGATTCCCTACGCGCTCATGGCGATCGGCATGAGCTTCCTCGGCCTGCAATTCCTGCTGCAGATCGTCGAGGCGCTCACCTACGGCCCGCGCGCGGCGGGCTGGGCCAACCCGAAGGTCGGCCTCGGTGCCGATCTCAACAAGACTCCTCTGAAGACGGGCAACCACCCATGAGCGTCGCGGCCATCGGCTTCCTCTATGCGGGCGCGACGCTCAGCGCGATGCTCGCCGGTATCCCCATCGCCTTCGCCCTGGGCTTCGTCGCCCTGGCCTTCATGTTCTTCTTCATGCCCGGCGCCTCCCTCGATACGGTGGCGCAGAACGTCTACGAGGAAATGGCCTCCATCACCCTGCTGTCGATCCCGCTCTTCATCCTGAAGGGCGCGGCCATCGGCCGGTCCAAGGCGGGGCAGGATCTCTACTCGGCCATGCATGCCTGGATGCACAAGATCCCGGGCGGCCTCGGCATCGCCAACGTCTTCGCCTGTGCGCTATTCGCCGCCATGGCGGGATCTTCGCCCGCCACCTGCTCGGCCATCGGCTCGGCGGGCATTCCGGAGATGAGGAAGCGCGGCTACTCGCCGGGCTTCGCCGCCGGCATCATCGCGGCGGGCGGAACCCTCGGCATCCTGCTGCCGCCCTCCATCACCATGATCCTCTACGCGGTCGCCGCCGAGCAGTCGCTGGGCCGTCTGTTCCTCGCTGGCATCGGGCCGGGCCTGCTGCTGGTCGGTCTGTTCGCCGCTTGGTCGGTCTATCGCTTCCGCTCGGAATACGCCGCCGCGAAAGACGCCTACGAGCGCCACGGCACCGCCTCGGCGATCCTGGCCGAGGACACCTACAGCATGCGCCAGCGCTTCTCGACGCTGCCGCGCGTGCTGCCCTTCGTGATCTTGCTGACCGGCGTGATGGTGGCACTCTATGGCGGCTACGCCACGCCCTCGGAGACGGCCGGCCTCGGCGGCCTTCTGGCGCTCGGCCTCATCGCGGTCATCTACGGCGTCTGGCGCCCGAAAGACGTGACCCCGATCCTCGCGGCGACCCTGCGGGAATCCACCATGCTGATGCTCATCATCGGCATGTCGCTGCTCTACGCCTACGTGATGAGCTACCTGCACATCTCCCAATCGGCGGCGGCCGCCATCGTGGCGATGCAGCTGTCCAAGTGGGTACTGCTGGTGACGATCCTCGGCCTCGTGATCCTGCTCGGCTTCTTCCTGCCGCCGGTCTCGATCATCCTGATGACGGCGCCGATCATCCTGCCACCGTTGAAGGCCGCCGGGTTCGACCTCGTCTGGTTCGGCGTGGTGATGACCATCACCATGGAGATGGGGCTCATCCACCCGCCGGTGGGCCTCAACATCTTCGTCATCAAGAACATCGCCCCCGACATCCCGCTGAAGGACATCATCTGGGGCACGCTGCCCTTCGTGATCCTGATGGCCGTGGCGATCCTGATCCTCTGCCTCGTCCCCGGCATCGCCATGTGGCTGCCGAACTGGCTCCTGCCTTCGACGCGGTGACGGAGACAACCACACGGCCCTCTTCCACACGGCCCCCTTCCCCTGCCCATCCCAGGGGAAGGGGGCCGTGCCGTACGCCAAGAGTTGAGGCGGCGAAACCGGCGTGCCGTCAGAGCCGCTCGGCCACAAAGGCCTCCGCCTCCGGCGAGGTCTCCGTCGATTCGGTGCGCAGCAGGCCGATGACCTCGGCGGCGTCCTTGGCCACGAGGTAGTTCAGCTCCAGCCCCTCGCGGATGAAGCCCTGGTCGCGCATGTGATCCAGGAGGGTCAGCAGCGGCGTCCAGAAATCGGCGATCGAGAGCAGCAGGATCGGCTTCTTGTGCTGGCCGAGCTGCGCCCAGGTGAGCTGCTCCACGAGTTCTTCCAGGGTCCCGATGCCACCGGGCAAGGCTACGAAGGCGTCGGACCGCTCGAACATCAGCCGCTTGCGGGTATGCATGTCGCCGACGACGATGGTCTCCTGGATGGCGTCCAGCATCCGCTCGCGCGATTTCAGGAAGTCCGGGATGATGCCGGTGACATGGCCGCCAGCATCGAGCACCGCCTGAGCCACCGTGCCCATCAGCCCCACATTGCCGCCGCCATAGACGAGGCCGAGCCCGGCTTCCGCCAGGGAGCGGCCAAGCGCCGCCGCGGCCTCGGCGAAGGCCGGGTCGCCCCCGAAGCCCGAGCCGCAATAGACGCAGACGTTTTTCACCGGGGCCATGCCGAGCCTCCCCCGATGAGGGGCAGGGAGGCGCCATCCAGGGGCCAAACTGCTGATTTCGTGAATGATCCCGCCTTTCGGGGGGAAGCGCGATTTGGTGTTGAGATCATGTCGGCTAGTATGTCGCCATCAATCGACGTTTTGTCGACAGCCAGAGTCGAAACCCGACGATGTTATCTGCCGCAAAGTCGAGGGATTTGAAGAGCGGGGGTGCCATGACGGCGCAGTGGCGGCGAGGCCTGATTCTCGCGGGCGGCGGCCTGCTGGCCGGATTCGCCCTGGTCGTCGTGCTGTTCGGCACCGGCGAGATGTTCAAGCTCGCGCAGGGCGACAAGCAGCCCGTCGCCGCGGCGACGTCGCCTCGGACGAAGGAGACCAGCACGCCCGAATCGCGGGCGGCGGAATCGCCCGCCGCTCCCGGCTCGCCGGTGACGCCTCCGGCGCGCCGCGATGAGGGGGCTTCGACGACGCCGGGAAAGTCGTCGGCGGGGGGCAGGGGCGCCACCGGGCAGACGGGCAACCCGCCCGCCGCGCAGGATCAGGCGCAGGCTCCGACCTTCGACATCATCCGCGTCGAGCCGACGGGCGAGACCGTGATCGCCGGTCGCGGAACCCCCAACACCACCGTCGAGATGCTGCGCGACAACCACCCGATTGCCCGTGCGCTCATCGACCCGTCCGGCCAGTTTGCCATCGTCCCGCCTGCGCTCCCCGCCGGTAGCAGCGAGATCACCCTGAGTTCGATCGGGGCCGACGGCCAGGGTCGGCAGGCGCGGGAGACCGTCATGGTGGTGGTCTCCGCCGACCGTACCACCAAGCCCCTCATCGCCCTGACGTCCCCCGACAAACCCACCGTCGTCCTGTCGCAGCCGGATCGTCCGGTGGATGCGGCCTCGGCCAAGGTGGCCGGCGGCGGTCCGAAGGGCGCCGGTGCGGACAAGTCCGGCGGCACGGCCAGGGCCCCGGGCGATCCAACTCAGGCGAATGGCGCGGTTGCCGCCAAGCCTGAAGCGGCCGGTCCCGACTCGTCCGGCGCGCCGAAGCCGGATGCCGTGCCGGTGAAGGTCGTCAGTGTCGATGCGGAGGAGGGCGGACGCCTCTTCGTCACCGGGCAGGCGCCGGCCGGTGCCACCGTCCGCCTCTACATCAACGACGCCCAGATCGCGCCCGGCAGCGTCGGCGCCGACGGGCGGGTCTCGTTCACGATCGGGCGCGGGGTCGCCCCCGGCGATTACCGGATCCGCATCGATCAGGTGGATCCCGTCTCGGGCAAGGTGAAGAACCGGTCCGAAGTCGCCTTCTCCATGCCGCATGCGGCAAAGCCCGTGGTCGGTCCGGTACAGGACGCGCCGCCGAACGCGGCGCCGCCGACTCTCGCGGCCAAGCCTTCGCCGAGTGCCGCGCCGGCGGCGAGGCCGCATAGCAAATCCTCGCCGGTTCTTGCCTCGTCCCTCGGTCGCCCGATCCAGGGCGCCCCTCAGGATGCCTCGCCGAGCGCGCCGGCCTCCGCCATGACGATGGGCCGGTCGCAGCCGAGCCCGACGACGGACGAAGCCGGCGCGAGAGCGGTGTCGGCCCTGGCGATCCAGCCCTCGTCCGCGCCTCAAAGCGTGTTCGTGCCGGAGATCAACACCGCCCGGATCACCCGCGGCGACAGTCTCTGGGAGATCAGCCGGCGCGTCTACGGCAAGGGAACCCGATACACGGTGATCTTCGATGCCAACCAGCCGCAGATCCGCAACCCCGACCTGATCTATCCCGGCCAGATCTTCGTCGTCCCGTCCGAGAGCGCGTCCACGCTGCCGCAGGACAAGCGACGCAGCTGAGCCGCGACCGCGCATCCTGCATCCCGGCCCTGCGCCGCCGGGCGACTGTCTGGAACGGTTCGAGGGACTATATCGGGGGCTGAATTCGACCGCTCCCGGTCCCGCTGCCCGAGTTTGCCTGAATGAGCACCGATCCCACCTCCGCGGCGGGCGGCGGCACGACGCCGCCCGAGCGCCCCGGCCTGTTCGCCACCTATCGGCGCCTGTGGCCCTATCTCTGGCCCCATACCCGGCCGGACCTGCAGCGGCGCGTCTTCCTGGCCTTCGGCCTCCTCCTCGTCGCCAAGTTCGTGACGATGCTGACGCCCTTCACCTTCAAATGGGCGACCGACGCCCTTGTGGCGGCGGTGGGGGACAAGGACGGACTCGGCGCGACGCTCCCCACCGGCCTGTTCGCGGCACCGATGCTGATGATCGGGCTCTACGGCCTGTCGCGGGTGATCATGGCCGTGCTGACCCAGGTGCGCGACGGACTCTTCGCCAAGGTGGCGATGCATGCGGTGCGCCGCCTCGCGCTCCAGACCTTCGAGCACATGCACCGGCTCTCCCTGCGCTTCCATCTGGAGCGCAAGACCGGCGGCCTCACCCGCGTGCTGGAGCGCGGGCGCGGCGGCATCGAGGAACTCTCTCGCCTGATGGTGCTGACACTGGTCCCCACCATCGTCGAGTTCCTCCTCGTCATCGGCGTCCTCGCCTACGAATTCGACTGGCTCTATTCGTTCGTCGTCTTCGTCATGGTGTCGGCCTACCTCGCCTTCACATGGAAGGCGACGCAATGGCGGATCGAGATCCGCCGGCGGATGAACAACTCGGATACCGACGCCAACACCAAGGCCGTCGATTCCCTGCTGAATTTCGAGACGGTGAAGTATTTCGGCGCCGAACGGCGCGAGGCCGAGCGCTACGACGGCTCCATGGCCAAATACGAGAAGGCCTCGACCCAGACCTACGTCTCGCTCGCCGTGCTCAATGCCGGCCAGGCCCTGATCTTCACCATCGGCATGACGGTGGTGATGTGGCTCGCCGCGCGGGACATCATGGCCGGCCGCACGACGCTCGGCGGGTTCGTCCTCGTCAACACGATGCTGGTGCAGCTCTCCATGCCGCTCAACTTCATGGGCATGATCTACCGCGAGATCAAACAGGCGCTCATCGACATCGACGACATGTTCCAGATCCTGCATCGCAACCCCGAGATCGCCGACAGGCCGGGCGCGAAACCCCTCGCCGTGTCGGACGGCGTGGTCCGGTTCGAAGATGTCCGCTTCGCCTACGACCCGGCACGACCGATCCTGCGCGGCGTCAGCTTCGAAGTGCCGGCCGGGCGGACCATCGCCATCGTCGGTCCCTCGGGGGCCGGCAAATCGACCCTGTCGCGGCTTCTGTTCCGGTTCTACGAGCCGCAATCCGGCCGCATCCTCATCGACGGGCAGGACATCGCCGCCGTCGAGCAGGGCAGCTTGCGGGCCGCCATCGGCATGGTCCCGCAGGACACGGTGCTCTTCAACGATACGATCGGTTACAACATCCGCTACGGTCAATGGGACGCGAGCGACGAGGCGGTCCGCGAGGCCGCTCGTCTCGCCCAGATCGACCGCTTCGTCTCCTCCCTGCCGGAGGGCTACGACACGCCGGTGGGCGAGCGCGGGCTGAAGCTGTCGGGCGGCGAGAAACAGCGCGTCGCCATCGCCCGCACCATTCTCAAGGGGCCGCCGATCCTGGTCCTCGACGAGGCGACCTCGGCCCTCGATTCCTTTACCGAGCGCGAGATCCAGGACGCGCTCGACAAGGTGAGCCGTGGCCGCACCACCCTCGTCATCGCCCACCGCCTGTCGACGGTGGTGAATGCGGACGAGATCATCGTCCTCGACCGGGGTGTGATCGTCGAGCGCGGCGACCATCAGAGCCTGCTCGATCTCGGCGGTGTCTATGCCTCCCTGTGGAGCCGTCAGCGCGAGGCCGACGAGGCCCGCGAGATTCTCAAGAGGGCGGAGGAGCGGCGGGCCGACGAGGAAGTGTCACTCTCCGATGTGCAGGCCAATCCTCAACCGATGAGGCCTGTCGTTCCGGAGCCGATGCCCGCCGAATAGGGCATCGGCAAGAGGCCCTCGGCAAGGGGACATGGCCATGCGCGATCATGGGTGGTCGTATCCACGATGCGATGACTGTTCAGGAGGGGGCGCGGTAAGAAACTCTATTGACCAGTATTTCATGCCGGCTTGTGCCGCTCATTAACTACCTGAGCCGAATGGTCTTGACCGGCATGGGCACCGCGATATTTTACGAGAAATATTACGTAAAAGGCGCGGCAACATGGTGCTTCCCGAAGATATCCGCGACACGCTCAAGAGCGTCGCGGCCCTGACCGAGGTGGTCGACAGTCTCGGAGAAGACGACAGCCTGTTCGACAGAGGCCTGGACTCGTTCGGTTCGGTCCAGCTGATGCTCGCGCTCGAAGAACGCTACAACATCGAGTTCCCCGACAACCTCCTCAACCGGCGCTCCTTCTCCACCATCCGCATCATCGTCGAGACGGTGAGCAAGCTGACCGTTTCGGCAGCCGCATGACCGACATCGCCATCCGCGCCAAGCGGGTCGCTTCTGTCGCTGCCCTCCATGCCGACGACGTCGACCGTCAGGCCCGCTTTCCCGCCGAGGCGGTGACGGCTCTCAAGGCGGAGCGCCTGATCGGGATGCAGATCCCCATGCAGTTCGGCGGCGAAAGCGCGAGCCTGTCGCAGATCGCCGAGGTCTGCTTCACCTTGTCCCAGGCCTGTTCCGCTGCGGCGATGGTCTTCGCCATGCACCAGATCAAGGTCGCGAGCCTCGTCTCGCACGGCCTCGACAGCGAGTGGCATTGCACCCTGATGGAAAGGGTGGCGCGCGATCAGCTCCTCTTCGCCTCGGCCACCACCGAGGGGGGCATCGGTGGCGACCTGCGTAACAGCCTCTGCGCGGTCGAGACGGCGGGCGACGTGTTCCATTTCGCCAAGGACGCCACCGTCATCTCCTATGGTGCCCATGCCGACGTGATCCTCGCCACCGGTCGCCGTCATCCGGAGGCGGCCTCGTCGGATCAGGTCCTCGTGGCCTTGATGAAGGAACAGATGTCCCTGGAGCGCACGAGCACCTGGGATACGCTCGGCATGCGCGGCACCTGCAGCGACGGGTTCAAGCTGGAAGCCCGCGACGTGCCGGTGGCGCAGATCCTGCCCAAGCCCTTTGCCGAGATCGCGGCGCAATCCATGCTCGCCTGGTCGCACCTGCTCTGGAGCAGCGTCTGGTTCGGCATCGCCAGCCATGCCCTCGACAGGGCCAGGGCCTATGTCCAGGGCGAAGCCCGGCGTCGGCCGGGCCAGGTTCCGCCCGGCGCCCTGCGTTTGGCCGAAGCCGCCAACGAACTCCAGGCCATGAAGGCGACGGTGATCGCCGCCCTCAAGCGCTACGAGGCGGCGCAGGGCGACGCCGACGAACTCGGCTCAATCGGGTTCGCCGTCATGCTCAACAACGTCAAGACGACGATCTCCGACAAGGCGGTCGACATCGTCCAGCGCGCGCTGGGGATCGTCGGGCTCTCCGGCTACAAGAACGGCACTCCGTTCAGCCTCGGCCGGCAACTCCGCGACGTGCTGTCGGCGCCGCTGATGATCAACAACGACCGCATCCTCGCCAACACCGCAAACCTCCTGCTCGTGCAGAAGGGCGGGGGCCAGCTCCTGAGCGCATGATGGACCAGCTTCCCGCCCGCGATCCCGTGTCCGGGCCGCGCTCCCTGCTGGACCGGCTCTTCGACCAGGGCCTCCTCGTTCGCACCGGCGTCGACGGGCTCTATGGGCGCAGCGGCGAGTTCGAGAGCGTGGTCGAGGCCGTGGACCGGATCGCCACCCGGCTCGGCGCCGGCGACGGGGCCGAATCCCTGCGCTTTCCGCCCGGCATGAGCCGGCCGGCCTTCGAGCGCAGCGGTTACCTCAAGGGGTTTCCGAACCTCGCCGGCACCATCCACTGCTTCTGCGGAAACGACGCCGATCACGCTCGGCTGCTGGCCTGCATCGAGGCCGGCACCGACTGGACCGGCGGCCAGGCCGCCAGCGAGATCGTGCTGACGCCCGCCGCCTGCTACCCGCTCTATCCGGTGGCCGCCGCGCGCGGGGCGCTGCCCGAAGGCGGGCTGCTGTTCGACCTGCAATCCTACTGCTTCCGCCACGAGCCCTCGCTGGAGCCGACGCGGATGCAGATGTTCCGCATGCGCGAATACGTGCGCATGGGCAGTCCCGATCAGGTTATCGCCTTCCGCGAGCTCTGGCTGGAGCGCGGCACCGCGATGATGCGCGAACTCGGCCTGCCGATCGCGGTGGACCCGGCCAGCGATCCGTTCTTCGGCCGCGCCGGGCGCATGCTCGCCAACAACCAGCGCGCCCAGGGGCTGAAATTCGAGCTGAACGTGCCGGTCAACAGCGAGGACAAGCCCACCGCCTGCCTCAGTTTCAACTACCACCAGGACCATTTCGGCACGATCTGGGATATCCGGCAGGCCGATGGCGAGGTGGCGCACACCGCCTGCGTCGGGTTCGGGCTGGAGAGGATCACCCTGGCCCTGCTCCGCCATCACGGGCTCGACATCGAGGCGTGGCCGGACGTCGTGCGCGACCGGCTCTGGGGCTAGAAGGTGTCCGCCACCGCCCTCCGCGAAGAGGCTTCGGACCCGTCGCCATCCGCCTCCCATGCCCTTCATGGCTCCGACCGGATCTGGCCGGAGACGAACTGCTACGTCGATCTCTGGATCGAGCTGCTGCACGGCCGGGGCCTCGTGCCGGAAGCCATGCTCGGCTTCACCCTGCGGCAGGATTTCGAAGGCGACCAGTTCACCTTCTTCAAGCCTCCGCCCGGCGACATCGAACGGCTCTACGGATTGTCGATCCAGGAACTCGCGATCTTCGAGAGCCTGGAGGCGCATGCCGGCGTGCAGGTCGCGCGCGGATGCCCGGTCCTCGTGGAAGTGGACGCGATCCACCTGCCCGACACAGTCGGCACTGCCTATGGTCGCGAGCATGGCAAGACCACGATCGGGATCCTCGGCCTCGACGCGGGCGAGCGCACGCTCGACTACCTCCACAATGCCGGCCGCTTCCGTCTGCAGGAGGGCGATTACGACGGCATCTTCGCCGCCGGAATCCTTTTTCCCTATGCCGAATTCGTGAAGCCGGTCGGCCCGCCGCTGTCGCCGGGCGACCTGCCCCGTGCCGCCCTCGACCTGCTGCGCCATCACCGGCGCTTCGCGCCACGGACCAATCCGATCCTCGCTTTCCGGGATGCCCTGGCGGAGCGGGCGGAGGTGCTGGTGCAGAACCCGCTCAGCGTCTTCCACGGCTACGCCTTCAACACGACTCGCCAGCTCGGAGCCAATTTCGAGCTTCTCAGCAGCCATCTCGCCTGGCTCGACAGCCATGGCGTTGCCGACATGGCTTCCGGCTCGGAACTGGCGCAAAAGCTCGCGGCGGAAGCCAAGGCCTTCCAGTTCCAGCTGGCGCGCGCCTTCGGCCGGCGTAACGCCGCGGGTCTCTGCCAACGCCTCGACGGGCTGGCCGGCACCTACGATGCGGTCTTTGCCGCCCTCGACCGCGCGCTGTCCTGAGAGGCATCGCGGTGGCGCGTATCCTCGCCGTCGACGGCGTGCCGGCCCTCAACGTCGAGGGACCTTGGCACCTGGTGGTGACGCCGTCGAACGCCTGCGCGACACCCTGCGACCTGCCGGGCGAGGGATGGATCGCGGCCCGCGTTCCCGGCACGGCGGCGGCCTCCTTGCGCGAGGCCGGGCTCTGGTCCGAGGCGGCGCCGACGCCGCTCCACGACTCCGATGTCTGGTATCGGGCCACTCTCTCCGGCACCGGCCGCGAGCGACTGCGCTTCGAGGGGCTGGCGACACTCAGTGAGATCTGGATCGACGGGGTGCTCGCCGGTACCGGCCGCTCGATGTTCCTGGCCCGGGAGGTCGAGGCGGATCTCCCCGGTAAGACCGAGATCGCCCTCTGCTTCCGCTCGCTTTCGGCCGAGTTGGCGCGCCCGCACAAGCGTGGCCGCTGGCGACCGCTCCTGGCGAGGCCGGGCTCGCTGCGCCATGTCCGCACCAGCCTGCTCGGCTTCATGCCGGGCTGGTGCCCGTCCATCGACAGCGTCGGCCCCTATCGGCCGGTGACGCGCAAAGTTCTTCGCGGGGACGACGTGGACATCGCGTCCGTCGATCTGCGCACGGCCCTCGATGGCGGGACGGGACGCCTCACCGTGCGGATCGAACTCGACGGCGTGGCCGAGGGACCGGCGTTCCTGATCTGCGACGGCCGCGAAGTCGCCCTTCGTCAGGTCGCCCCCGGAGGGTTCGAGGGCGAACTCCTGTTGCCGGACATCGCCCCGTGGTGGCCCCACACCCATGGCGAGCCGAGGCTTCACGCGGTTGAAGTTCTGGTCGCGGGCAGGCGCATCGATCTCGGCCGCGTCGGCTTCCGCACCATCGCCCTGACCCGCCCGTTCGAGGAGGGGTTGAGCCTCGCGATCAATGGCGTGCCGGTTTACTGCCGCGGCGCCTGCTGGACGCCGCCCGACCTCGTCGGTCTGCCCACCGACCGCAACAGCTATCGGCCCCTTCTCGAACTGGCGCGGGAGGCCGGCATGAACATGCTGCGCGTGCCGGGCATCACGCTCTATGAAGCTTCGGCTTTCCACGATCTCTGCGACGAACTCGGCATCCTGGTCTGGCAGGATCTGATGCTGGCCAATTTCGATTATCCGACCGACGATCCCGCCTTCCGCGAAATCCTCGTCGAGGAGATCACGCAGTTCCTCGACCGCACGCAGACCTCGCCCTCGCTCTGCGTACTGTCGGGCGGAAGCGAGGTCTGGCAGCAGGCGGCGATGCTCGGTTTCCCGCGCACGGTCTGGGCCGGCAGCTTCGTTACGGAGGCGCTTCCCGATCTGGTGGCCAAGACCAGGCCCGACCTCGTCGTGGTGCCCAACTCCCCCTCGGGCGGCGATCTACCCTTCTCCACCTCCGCCGGGGTGACGCATTATTACGGCGTCGGCGCCTATCGCCGTCCGTTCGAGGATGCCCGCCGGGCCGAGGTCGGATTCGCCTCCGAATGCCTCGCCTTCGCCAACGTGCCGGACGCCGCGACCCTCGCCGAATGCGGCCTCACCGATCTCGCGTCACCCCGCTGGATGGCGGGAATCCCCCGCGACCGGGGGGCGGATTGGGATTTCGAGGGCGTGCGCGACCATTACGTGGCGACTCTGTTCGGTGCCGATCCCGAACGGCTCCGCCGGGAGAATCCCGAGCGCTACCTCGCGCTCGGCCGCGCGGCGAGCGGCGCGTGCATGGAGGCGGTGTTCGCGGAATGGCGCCGGGCGCGCTCGCCCAATGCCGGCGGGCTCGTCTGGCTTTTTCGCGATCTCGCGCCGGGGGCGGGATGGGGCGTCGTCGACTGCCTCGGGCGTCCGAAACCCGCCTGGTACGCCCTCAAGCGCGCGTTCAGGCCGGTCCAGGTCACCCTGTCCGACGAAGGCTTGAACGGACTCCATCTCCATGTCCACAACGAGACGGCGCAGCGGCTCGATGCGACCCTCCGCCTCGCCTTCACCGATGCGGGCGGCCGGGTGGTCGTGGGGGCCGAGCGGGTGATCGAGGTCGGCCCGCGCGGCTCCGTCTCATGGTCCTCGGCGGAACTGCTGGGGCGCTTCTTCGACGCCACCCATGCCTACCGGTTCGGGCCGCCGGCCCATGTGCTCGGCCATGCGAGCCTCATCGAGACCGGCACGGACGAGGTGATCGCCGAGGCGTTTCACTATCCGCAGGGGCGGGATTCCGAACCGCGTGATCTCGGTCTCGGCGCCGAACTCATCGCCGATGAATCCGGCTGGGCGCTCCGGATCGCCACCGGACTGCATGCCCTCGATGTCCAGATCGTGACCACGCTCGGACGGCCGTTGGACAATGGTTTCTCCCTCGCGCCGGGGGCGAGCCGTCTCGTGCCGCTCCTCTGCACTTCGGAGACAGCGCCCGAGCCGGCGGGACGCATCAGCGCCATCAATGGCATCGAGGTCGTGAGGTTCGGTCGGGATGGCGTTTGAGACAGTCCCTGTCGGGAGCGATACCGCTGCGTCGCCCCTGCCGCTGAGCCCCGTCTCCTTCGACGGCCTGTTCGGCTGGTTCAGCCCGGGGATCTCGCGCTGGGGTGTCGTCCTGTGCGCCACCCACGGCTACGAGCAGCTTTCGGCGCATCGCCCCTGGCGGGCCCTCGCCGAGGGGATCGCCGCCACCGGCTGCGCCACCCTGAGCTTCGACTATCCCGGTGCGGGAGATTCCGCCGACGCGGAGGCCGACAGCGTCGAGGGCCGGGTGCGGGCGATCCGCCGGGCGATCCGCCATCTCCGCGAGGAAGCGGGGGTGGAGGAGATCGTCCTCGTCGGGCTTCGCCTCGGCGGCACGCTCGCGGCCCTGGCGGCGGAGGGGGATCACGTCGACCGGCTCGTCCTGCTGGCGCCCTTCGCGACCGGGCGCGCCTATCTGCGCGAAATGAAGATGCAGTCGCGCACCATCGGGCGCCTGCCGGACGGATCGCCACTGCCGCAGGAGGAGGGCTGCCTCACCGTGGGCGGATTCCATCTCGGTCCCGCTCTCGCCGCCGAACTTTCCGTCATCGACCTCACCAAGGCCGAGCGGGCGCCGGCTCCTGACATCCTGCTCGTCGGGGCTGAGGCCGGCGGGCTCGGCCCCCGTTACGCGGCGCTGGGGGCGCGGGTGACGACGCGGCCCTTTCCCGGCCTCGCCGCCCTCGTCGCCAACCCGCTCTATGCCGAGACGCCGGACGAGGTGTTCTCGGCGGTGATCGCTTCCGTCGCCGAAGGGGCGCAGCCCCGTCCCGTCCCGGCCGCCGCGCTCCCGCCGCTCCCAGCCGATCCGATCCGGGGGGACGGCTGGTGGGAGGAGCCCTCGCGGTTCGGCCCGTCTCTGTTCGGCATACTCTGCCATCCGCGCGACGTGGAAGCGGCGCGACCGATGGTGCTCTTCGTCAATGCGGGCACCAACGTGCATTCCGGCTGGGGGCGGCAGACGACCACGCTCGCGCGACGCCTCGCCGGCCAGGGCTTTCCGTCCCTGCGCATGGACCTGCGCGGCATCGGCGACAGTCCGAACCGGCCGGGCGGTGCGTCTCCCCTCTACAGCCTCGACGCGCTCGACGATGTCCGCGCCGCCCTCGACCGTCTTGAGACCGTTCGATCTGGTCCGATCGTCATCGTGGGCGCCTGTAGCGGGGCCTATCTCGCCTTCCGGGCCGTCTGCCGCGAGGAGAGGCTGAAGGGCGCGGTGCTGGTCAACCCCTATTGCTTCGACTGGAACCCGGCGGACGACGTGGATAGTGTCATCCGCAACGTGTTCCGGAACGCCTCGACCTATGCCGGCCTGCTGAAGCAGGGAGCCGCATGGCGACGCCTCGCGCGCGGCGAGATCCGCGTCGGCGCCATCGCGCGGGCGATCAGCCGGGCCGCCATCGGGCGGGTGGGTAAGCGGCTCGCCCTCCTGCTCCGGCCCCGCCCTGCCGGCGGAACCGTGGCGCAGCGCATCGCCGCCCTGCGCCGGCGCGGTGCCCATCTCGAACTCGTCTACAGCGCGGGCGATCGTGGCCTTGCCGCCCTGCACGAGGCGCTCGGCCGCTCCCCCGCGAGGATGGCCCGCCGCCTCGGCGGCCCGGTGACGATCATCGAGGGGGCGGATCACGATCTCAGTCCGGTCGCGGCCCAGGCGCGGATGATCGAGGTGCTCGAGCGGCTGCTCGCGCGCCTGCGCTGAAGTCTGGATCGCCGCGCCCCTCCGCGACGGGTATGATCGCCGGAGCCAACGGAGCCTCCGCGTGACCTTGCCCGATCCGACGCACTCACCCGCTCTCCGCGACCGCGCCCGCGGCGCTTTCCTCGGCCTCGCGATCGGCGACGCCCTCGGCACCACCCTGGAATTCAGCCGCCGGGATACGCTTCCGCATCACACCGAGATGACCGGCGGCGGCCCGTTCGATCTTGAGCCCGGTCAATGGACCGACGATACCAGCATGGCTCTGGCGCTTGCCGAGAGCCTGCTTCAGGCCGGACCTTTCGACCCCTACGACCTCGCCACCCGTTTCGTCGCGTGGTGGAAACAGGGCGCCTATTCCTGCACCGGCGCCTGTTTCGATATCGGCCTGACGACGCGGGACGCCCTGGCCCGGTTCGTCGAGACCGCCCGAGCCGAGTCCGGCTCCACCGATCCGGACACCGCCGGCAACGGCTCTCTGATGCGGCTCGCCCCCGTCGCCCTCGTCACTCTGCGCGATCCCCGCGAGGCCGAACGGATCGCCGAGGCGCAGAGCCGGACCACCCACGGCGCGCCGGAGGCCGTCGAGGCCTGCACCTATTTAGTCCAGCTCCTCCGTGGTGCGATTCTCGGCGAGGCGGATATCCTGCGTCCGCGCACCGTCGGCGGCTCCGCCACATCGGCCATCGGGGCGATCGCCCGTGGCTCATGGCGCGGGAAGACACGGGCCGGGATCCGTTCGTCCGGCTACGTGATCCACACGCTGGAGGCGGCCCTCTGGGCGGTCGGCAGCACCGAGACCTTCGAGGACGCGCTGATCCTGGCCGTCAACCTGGGCGAGGACGCCGATACGGTCGGCGCCGTCACCGGCCAGCTCGCGGGCGCCCTCTACGGCGCCTCGGCGATCCCCGAACGCTGGCTCCGGCCCCTGGCCTGGCGCGAGCGGATCGTCGATCTCGCCGACGCCCTGGTGGCGAAAGCCTGATCCCGGGCGCATCGCGCGTTGCCGTCATGATCCGCGTATGAAACACACCCCTGTGGACGCTCGCGCGAGGGCCGACCGGATCGTCCCCGTTTCGAGGGTGTGAATGACCGCAGCGCCAACGGCCTTCTCGACCACGCGGCTCATCGTGATCCTGGCCGTGGCCGGCTTTGCCAGTACCTTCGCCGGGCGCGCCATCGAGCCCCTCGTCGGCGTCCTCGCCCGCGATCTGCGCAGCGATCCGCATACGGTCGCTTTGCTGTCGACGGCCTTCGCGCTGCCCTACGCCCTGATCCAGCCGATCCTCGGGCCGGTGGGGGATTCGCTGGGCAAGGAACGGGTCATCGCCGTCTGTCTCGGCATCCTCACTTTGGCGCTCGCCGGATGCGCGCTCTCGGCGGATCTCACCGTACTGTTCGGGCTGCGCGTGCTCGCGGGCGCGGCGGCGGGCGGCGTCATCCCGCTGGCGCTGGCCCTCATGGGCGACAGGATCCCGCTGGAGCGCCGACAGGTCGCCATCGGCCGTTTCCTGGTCGCCGTCATCCTCGGGCAATTGTCCGGCTCGACCTTCGCCGGTCTGATCGAGGCCGATGTCGGCTGGAAGGGCGTCTTCGCCATCACGGCGGCCATCGCGGCGGTCGGCTGCGCTGCGGCGATCCTCGGCTTCGAATGGGCGGCCGGCGCGGCACCCAAGCGCTTCGCGCTGGGCGAGGCGGTGGCGCGCTACCGCACCATCGTCGCCATTCCCCGTGCGCGGGTGCTGTTCGCCGCCGTGTTCATCGAGGCGATCGCGGTGTTCGGCATCTTTCCCCATCTCGCGCCGCTCATCGAGGCACGCGGGGAGGGCGGCCCCCGCGAGGCCGGACTGGCGCTGGCGGGCTTCGCCGCCGGTGGTTTGCTCTACTCGGCCTTCGTCGCCCTCCTCCTGCGTTTCCTCGGGATGCGCCGGATGCTGGTCGGCGGAGGCGCCATCTGCGCCGGCGCCCTCCTCGTCATCGGCAGCGCGGGAAGCTGGCAGGTGGATTGCGCGGCCCTCGTGGCGCTGGGCCTCGGCTTCTACATGCTCCACAACACCTTCCAGGTGCAGGTGACCGAGGTCGCGCCCACGGCCCGCGCCTCGGCCGTCTCCCTCCACGCCTTCTCGTTCTTCTGCGGACAGGCTCTGGGCGTGGCGATCCTCGGCGCGGCGCTTCAGGGACTCGGCCAGTTCACCGCGCTCGCACTCTGCGCCATCGTGATTCTGGGTGTCGGCAGTCTCACCGGGAAGCTGCTCTCGCGGTAGGATCACGCGCCCATCGTCGGGGGAGGCCGCCTACGTCTCCGGGAGCCCCGCATACCACTCGGCATAGGTCGTGTTCGCGACCATGCGGCGGTTCTGGTCGGGGGCGCCGTCCGTCCACCAGACGGGGCCGCGTTCGCCCAGACCGTGCTTGGCGGCGTCGACCGCCGCGCGGGCGCGCTTCATGTCGGCCTCGTCGCCCGAGCGCTTGGCCTCCTTCACCGCGCGTCGGGCATCCATCAGGGCCTCGACCAGATGCTCCCGCTTCTCTTCGCTCAAGTTCGGATCGGTGCGCCGCCAGAGCCGTCCCTTGACGACGATGTAGCGGCCGTCGGGGGTCTCCAGCGCTGGCATCCGGTCTCCGTTCCCTCATCGACGCTCATCGGCACGGCAACGCGCGGGCGGGTGCCGGCGTGCCGCGTCAGCGGGGCAGGATCGGCGTGCAGACGAAGCGTCCGCTGCCCGGCAGGGGGACGATGGCGACGTCGATGCCGTAGAGGAGGCGCAGGGTCTCGGGCGTGACGGCCTCCTCCGGTCTGCCGAGTGCCAGGAGCCGGCCCTCGTGCAGGAGTGCGACCGTGTCGCAAAGGAAGGCGTGATCCGGGTCGTGGGTCGAGAGAACGATGCCCATGCCGCGTTCCTTGAGGCGCCGCACCTGGTCGAGGACGCGGGCCTGATTGCCGAAATCGAGGCTGGCGGTGGGCTCGTCCATGACGAGGAAGCGGGGTTCTCCCGCTAGCGCCCTGGCGATGAGGACGAGCTGGCGCTCGCCCCCGCTGATCTCCGTGTAACGCCGCTCGGACAGATGCCGGATGCCGAGGGTGGCGAGCGCCTCGAGGGCGATCGCCTCGTCCGCACTGCCGGGGGCGGCGAAGGCACCGAGGCGGCTCGCCCGGCCCATCAGCACCACGTCCTGCACGCGGAAAGGAAAGAAGGCGGCATGGGCCTGGGGCACGTAGGCGACGCTGCGCGCGAACCGCGCCCGCGACCAGGTGGTCACATCCTCGCCGTCGAGGGTGATCCGCCCGGCTTTCGCGGGGAGCAGGCCGAGGAGGGTCTTGAACAGGGTGGTCTTGCCGCCGCCATTCGGACCCAGAAGGCCGAGCACCTCGCCCGCCTTCAAGGTGAAGCCGATGCCCACGCCGAGGGGCTTCGTGCCGTAGCCGAAGGCGAGGTTCTGGACTTCCAGGCTCAAGCCCAGCCCCCCTTCGCGGTGGCCAGGAGCCAGAGGAAGAACGGTGCGCCTATGAGCGCGGTGAGGATGCCCAGCGGCACCTCGATCGGTGCGACGGTGCGGGCGACGAGATCCACCGCCAGGAGATAGCCCGCCCCCATCAGGAGGGAGGCCGGAAGCAGGCGGCGGAAGTCCGGCCCGACGATCAGCCGGGCCACATGCGGGATGATGAGGCCGATCCAGCCGATCACGCCGGTGACGGAGACGGCGGCGGCGGTCACCAGGGTCGCGGCGGCGATGAAGAGCGGGCGCAGCACGCGCGTCTCGACGCCCAGCGCCCTGGCCTCTTCCTCACCGAGACTCATGAGGTTCATCCGCCAGGCGAACAGGACGAGGGGCAGCAGGCCGAGAACCATCGCCGGCAGGATCGCGCCGACATCGCCGAGAGTGACGGAAGCGAGGCTGCCGAGCAGCCAATAGGTGATGGCGGGCAGCTGGTTGTAGGGGTCGGCCAGCACCTTCAGCAGTGAGATCGCTGAGCCGAGGACGGCCCCGATGGCGACGCCGGCCAGCACCAGGGTGAGCACCGGATCGTGCCGCCGCACCGCGAGGCCCACCGCATAGACCGCGCCCACGGCGAGCATTCCCCCGGCAAAAGCGAGGAGCTGGATCGCGCCGACGGGGAGCGAGAGGAAGATGCCGAGGACGGCACCGAGGCTCGCGCCGGCCGAGACCCCGAGGATGTCGGGCGAGACCAGGGGGTTGCGAAACAGGCCCTGGTAGGTCGAGCCCGACGCGGCGAGGGCCGCGCCGACGACGAGGCTCGCCGCCACGCGCGGCAGGCGCACCTGCAGCACCACGATCTGCGCGGTCGGATCCATGGAGGAGGAGAGCCCAAGCAGCTTCGCCCAGAGGATGCGCGCCACGTCGGCGATGGGCACGGCGTACTTGCCCGTCGCCAGGGAGACGAGAACGAGGAGCAGCAGCGCGAGAAGCGGGAGCACGCCCGCCACGGCGAGGCGCAAGGCAGGCCGGGCGGCGAGGGAGGAGGCTGTCACGGGCGTGCGGCCCCTGCATCCTTCAGCAGGGTGTCCAGCTGCGCCG
This sequence comes from Methylobacterium sp. 88A, assembly GCF_000376345.1. Classification (NCBI taxonomy): domain Bacteria; kingdom Pseudomonadati; phylum Pseudomonadota; class Alphaproteobacteria; order Hyphomicrobiales; family Methylobacteriaceae; genus Methylobacterium; species Methylobacterium sp. 88A. Next base: position 3,932,202 of record NZ_AQVT01000001.1, on the reverse strand, counting down.
CGTCGAGGTCCACATGGTAGAAGCGCCTGTAGAAATCGCGCGTGATGCCCTCCATCGGCTCGGGGAACAGGTCCGGATACAGCCGGGCCGCGAGCCAGCGCAGGCCGATCAGGCGGTTGATCCCCGGTGGGGAGTCGAACCAGCCGAAGGGCAGGCGCGGTGTCTGGTAGACCCGGCCGGCCCGCACGGCCCGCAGCGTGCTCCAGAGCGGATCGGTGGATATGGCCCTGTGGAAGGCGGGATCGAGGGTGACGATGGCGTCGGGATCCCAGGCGAGAACCTGTTCCGGCGAGATCGTGGTGAGTCCCGCTGCGCCCCCGCCCTCCGCGACATTGCGAGCGCCGGACAGGTCGAGGATCTCGGTATTGATCGAGCCCGAAACCCCCGTCTCCAATCCGCGTGGCCCGCGAGCGTAATAGACGCGCGGCCGCCGGTTGGCGGGGACCGAGGCGATCCGGCCCTTCACCTCGGCGATCATCGCCTCCGCATGGGTAGCGAGATCGCTGGCGCGCTCCGGGACGCCGATGAGTTCCCCGAGCTTGGCATAGGTCTCGGACGTGCGGTCGATGGCGCCGTCGAGGAGAATGTACGGAATGCCCGTCTGGGCCTGAACCCGGTCGGCGAGGGAGACATAGGTCGGCGCCGTGCTGCCCACGTCGATGATGAGATCCGGCTTCAGGGTCAACACGGCCTCGACATTGGCGGTGTTGCCCTTGCCCGTCAGCCGGCCGTAGGCGGGCAGGTCACGCGTCTCCGGCGTCAGGAAGGCGGCCTCGTCGGGGGAGGGGGCGCGGACCCAGCCGATCATGGTCTCTGGGGCCAGGGTGTAGAGCAGGACCGAGGCCGGCGGACCGGCGGCGAGGATGCGGCGCGCACGCTCCGGCACCTCCACCGTTCGCCCGGCCGCATCGACGAACGGGCGGGCAAAAGCCGCCTCCACGGAGAGGGCGATGCCCGCCAGAGTTATCGCGACCGCCACGAGCGCCTTCAAAGCACGGGACGGAACGTGGTTCCGGGCGGTGGCCGGCGGGATGAAGCGAAGGATCATGGCCTGGATCGTATCATGGCGACGGGCGCGGCGCTCCGTGGCGCACGCGCCCGGAACCGAGGCCGCCGTACCCTCTCGTTTGTCATCCGCAGGGGGCTGCTATACAGCCCCGGCCTACCGATCCGCCCGGCGGAGGTGGAGGCTTCGGGACCTGCCGACGTGATGGTCGGCCATCCTCCCGGTCCGTCATGGATCTGTCACCGCCGGCGGCGAGAGACGGTTGGTCGAGACGCCTGATCGAGGCGGCCGAGGAGAGAGCCTGATGAAGATCGCGATGATCGGCGCGGGGTATGTCGGCCTGGTCTCCGGTGCGTGCTTCGCCGATTTCGGCCACACGGTCTGTTGCGTCGACAACGATCCGGCCAAGATCGAAGCGCTCGAGCAGGGGCGCATCCCGATCTTCGAACCGGGCCTCAACACGCTAGTGGCCGACAATGTCCGCCAGAACCGCCTGACCTTCACCACCGACCTGACGAGCGCGGTGGCCGCCGCCGACACGGTGTTCATCGCGGTGGGCACGCCGTCCCGGCGGGGCGACGGCTTCGCCGATCTCTCCTACGTCTATGCGGCGGCGCGCGACATCGCCGCCGCGCTCACCGGCTATACGGTGGTGGTAACCAAATCCACCGTTCCCGTCGGCACCGGCGACGAGGTCGAGCGCATCATCCGCGAAGTGCGGCCCGATGCGGATTTCGCCGTGGTGTCGAACCCCGAATTCCTGCGCGAAGGCGCGGCGATCGGCGATTTCAAGCGGCCCGACCGCATCGTCATCGGGGCCGACGACGCCCGCGCGGCCAACGTGATGAACGAGGTCTACCGCCCGCTCTATCTCAACCAGGCGCCGATCCTCGTCACCGGCCGGCGCACGGCCGAACTGACGAAATACGCCGCCAACGCGTTCCTCGCCACCAAGATCACCTTCATCAACGAGATCGCCGATCTCTGCGAGCAGGTCGGCGCCAATGTGCAGGAGGTCGCCCGCGGCATCGGCCTCGACAACCGCATCGGCTCGAAGTTCCTGCATGCCGGGCCGGGCTATGGCGGCTCCTGCTTCCCGAAGGATACCTTGGCGCTGGTGAAGACCGCCCAGGATTGCGGCACGCCGATCCGGCTGGTGGAGGCGGTGGTCGCCGTCAATGACCAGCGCAAGCGGGCCATGGCGCGCAAGATCGTCACCGCCTGCGGCGGCTCGGTGCGGGGCAAGACCATCGCGCTGCTGGGCCTCACCTTCAAGCCGAATACCGACGACATGCGCGACGCGCCGTCCCTCTCCATCGTCGCCGGCCTGCAGGATGCCGGCGCCCGCGTCCGCGCGCACGACCCGGAGGGGATGGAGGGCGCGAAGCACCTGATGCCGGACATCGCCTATGCCGACGACCCCTATTCCTGCGCCGAAGGGGCGGACGCCCTCGTCATCGTCACCGAGTGGAACGCCTTCCGCGCCCTCGACTGGGCGTTGCTCGCCGAGAGCATGGCCGCCCGGGTGGTGGTGGACCTGCGCAACGTCTACCGGGGCGAGGACGTAGCTCGCCACGGCTTCCACTATGTCGGCATCGGCGTTCCGACGCCGGAGGCGTGAGCCTCCCGCGGGATCAGAGGATGAAGTCGCTCGCCTGAAGATCGCCGACGATGGTCTTCAGCAGGATCTGGAAATCCGCCCGCCCGTTCCCGTCGACATCGCCTTCGAGGAAGGTGGAGCTTCCGGACACCCGCATATGCAGGTCCCCGGCTCGGGCGAGGGCGGCATTGCTGATGAAGGTGAAGCTCTGGTCGCCCTCGGCACCGGTCACCGCCTGGATCGCGGAGAGGTCGATCCGGTCCTGGCCCGAAGCGAAATCCGTGATCGTGTCGTAGCTCTTGCCGGTGGGGCTGTCCGAGATGGCCTGGAAAGCGAAAGTGTCGTTACCGACGCCGCCCGTGAGCGTATCCTTCCCCGCGCCGCCGACGAGAATGTCGCCGCCTCCGCCACCCTTGAGCTTGTTCGCCGCATCGTTGCCGAGGAGCACGTTGTCGAGCGTGTTGCCGGTACCGTTGATGGCTGCGTTCCCCGTCAGGGTCAGGTTCTCGATGAATTGCTTGCCGAGGGAGAACGAGATGGAGGCCTCGAGGCGGTCTGTGCCCGCCATTGGCCGCTCGAACACGCGGTCCCCGGCATCGTCGACGATGTAGACGTCGTCGCCACCGCCACCGGTCATCGAATCCGCGCCGGCATAACCGTCGAGGAGATCTGCGTATTTCGATCCGGTGATGGTATCATCGCCCGACAGAATCGCGACCCGAACGCTCGCGGCATCCTGCTCGCGATAGATGAGGGCCTGCTCGGCCGTGATCGCCAGACCCTGGATCTCTACGAGGGTGCTGGCGCCGAAAGACAGGGTGATGCCGTTCGTCACGCCCGTGACGGGGTAGGGGCCGGAATCGTAGGAGAACCCGGACCCGACGATGTCGAAGAAGATGTCCTCGCTCAGCGAGGCGCGAAAACCCGTCTCGACCTGATGGGAAGTGCTGACCTGATCGTCATATGAATAGATGTCGATCGTATGCGTATCCAAGGGCAGCGAGGATTTGATCGTTACCACGCACGCACTCTCCATCACCGTGTTCGCCCGCTCCCCAAGAGGAGCGGGCGGTGTCGATGATGTGATTGCAACCGAAACCTGAGAAAGGCTTAAGGCCGAGCATCCGCCCTGTGGGCGGAGCCGTCGGACGCCGCAGGATGATGCTGCAGTTCATCCCCAACGGTACGCCGTCTCCGAGCCTTGCCCAGAGCCGGCGTGTCTCACGCCGCCGCGTCGATGGCGGTGGAGGCCCGGCGCACCTTGCGGTCCATGCCGTCGAGGAAGGCGTGGGCGTCTTCCTTGCGCTCGAAGACGTGCGGGGCGAGGCCACGATTGTTCAGCGCTTCTTCCATCTTGAGGCGCAGGAAGGCGCTCGTCGCGTAGCGCGTGGTGGTGAGGTAATAGTTCGCCGACAGGTATTGGATCATGCTGGCGTAATCGTCGTACAGGTTCTCATTGATGCGGAATCCGTCATGGTTGACCACCGAATTGACCCGCTGGCCGGCCTTCTTGCAGGCATCGACCAGAACCTTGCGCAGGTCGTCGATGTCGCTCTTGATGCGGGCGTGCCAGCCTTCGAGGTTGAGGAAGAGGATGTTGCGCTCGGCGTCGTAGCTGACCCGTTCCGGCAGGTTGAGGTTGAGGAGATCCGAGAGCAACTCCATCGGCTCGTCCCGGAACAGTCGGGCATCCATCTGCGCCGGGTGCTTGATGATCGGTGTGAAACCCATATGGGGCAGGATATCGCGCTCGATATCGATGCCGGGCGCCACCTCGATGAGTTCGAGACCTTCGTCGGTGAGTTGGAAGACGCAGCGCTCGGTGACGTAGATCACCGGCTGCGAGCGCTTCTGTGCGTAGGGGCCGCTGAAGGTGATCTGCTCCACCTGCGGCAGGAACTTCTGCGAGCGCCCCTCGGTGACGATCTTGAGCTTGCCGTCCTCGATCGTGGTCTCCAGGCCGCCCACGGTGAAGGTGCCGGCGAAGACCACGCTTCGCGCGTTCTGGCTGATGTTGATGAAGCCGCCGCAACCGTTGAGCTTGCCGCCGAACGCGCTGGTGTTGACGTTGCCGTGCTGGTCGCACTCGGCCATGCCGAGGCAGGTCATGTCGAGGCCGCCGCCATCGTAGAAGTCGAACATCTGGTTCTGGTCGATGACGCAATCGGCATTCGTCGCCGCGCCGAAGCTCGACCCGGACGCGAGCACGCCGCCCACGGCACCGGCTTCCGTGGTGAGGGTGATGTAGGGCGTCACCTTCTCCTCGTTGGCCACCGCCGAGATGCCCTCGGGGGCGCCGACACCGAGATTGACCACGCCGTTCGGCGGTAATTCGAAGGCCGCGCGGCGGGCGATGATCTTGCGGGCGTCGAGCTTCATCTTCTTCATGCCGCTCACCGGCACGCGGATCTGGCCGGCGAGCGCCGCATCGTGCTGCACGCCGTAATTCATGCGGTGCATCTCGGGCTCGGCCAGCACCACGCAATCGACGAGGATGCCCGGCACCCGCACGTCCTTGGGCAGCAGGAAGCCGTCATCGACGATGCGCTCCACCTGCGCGATGACGATGCCGCCATTGTTGCGCGCCGCCATGGCCTGGGCCAGGCAGTCGAGGGTGAGCGCCTCCTTCTCGAAGGAGATGTTGCCGGCCGGGTCCGCCGAGGTGCCGCGGATGAAGGCGACGTCGATCTTGGTGGCGGTGTAGAACAGCCACTCCTCGCCATCGACCTCCACGAGCTTGACGATCTCGTCCGTCGTCACTTGGTTGACGCGGGCGCCGCCATGGCGCGGATCGACATAGGTGTGCAGGCCCACTTTGGAAAAGAGGCCGGGCTGGCCGGCGGCGCAGGCGCGGTAGAGCTGCGAGATCACGCCCTGGGGCAGGTTGTAGCCGACGATCTTGTTGTCCTGGGCCGCCTTGGCCACCTTCGGCATGCGGCCGAAATTGGCGGCGATGACGCGCTTCAGCAGGCCCTCATGGTGGAGGCGGCCGGTGCCGAGGCCTTTGCTGTCGCCGGCGCCGGCGGTCATGATCAGGGTGAGGCCGCGCGGGGCGCCCGTGTCGACGAAGCGCTTCTCCAGGGCGGCATGAAGCGCCTCCGGGATGCAGCTCTGGACGAACCCCGTGGTGGTGACGACGTCGTCGTGCCGGATGAGGGCGATCGCCTCCTCGGCCGTGATCACCTTATTTTTCTTCATCGACCGGTCTATCCTCGGAGCGCCTCCCCCGTCCCGTCCCTAACACAAGTGATATCTTGCATAGTGTCGGGAGTGCGGAAGTCTTGTTTGGCGCCCATAGCGTAAAGATACGGTCCAGTTTCCGCAAGGGGCCGGTCTAGGGGTAGTAGCGGTGCGAATGTCTTGTTGCACTGCAGCGGATTGGTTGGTTCTCGCCCCCCGATATCCGGCCTTTCCGGCGGTTCGCGAGGATTTTGCGCAATTGTCCGCTCTTGGTTGAGCGGCACGAAGACTTTTGCGGTGCGGGAACGTCGACAATATTCAACATTCTGCGTTCCACCGCTGCCGAGCGCTCCGTGCCGATCTTCATTTCCGGTTTTCCAACCAAGCGGCGAGATCGGGCGCGGTGCGCCGTGGATCGATGGCGTTCATGGCGGGCAGACCTCGTGAAAGTCGTCCATCGGTCTTGCATCCTGGAACCAGCGACGCTCGAAAGGACTGAGCGAGGGACGCGTCGGCTTGCCGGTGCGAGCCTGCTCGGACTGTCGTGTCGTCGAACGCGCGGTGACGCGGGCTCGTCCGGGCGGTCCTTTCGCGCGGCCCTCGATCCCATCAACGGAACCTCGAACCACCATGATCGTCCGTTCGCGTCCAAACCTGATGGCGGTGCTGTTCACGCTTCAGGGCTCGATCCTGCCGAGGGTGGCGCTGAAGGTGAGTTTCATCACCGCGGCTGCCATTGCAGTCGTCGCGGTGGAGCGGGCATGGCCTCATCCCTTCCCGATGAGTGCCGGCATCGGCCCCTTCACGCTGGTCGGGTTGGCACTCTCGATCTTCCTGAGTTTCCGCAACGGGGCCTGCTATGACCGTTGGTGGGAGGCGCGCAAAGCCTGGGGAACGCTGATCCTCGAAGCGCGCTCCTTTGCCCGCCTCCTGGCCGCGCTCCTGCCCGAGGAGCAGCATCGCGCCCTTCGCGCGCGGACGCTGAGGCGCGTCATGGCCTTCGCCCTCGCCCTGCACGCGCAAATGCGCCGTGCCGACGAGGCGGCGGCCGCCATCCCGTGGCTCCCCGAGGCGGAGGCGGCGGATCTGCACGCCCGGCCCAGTCCGGCCGAGGCGGTGCTCGTCCACCAATTGGCCGATCTCGGGCGGGCCCGGCGCGAGGGCGCCGTCTCCGACATCCTGTTCGGCCTCGTGGAGCAGAAGATCGCCGCCCTCGGCCAGGTTCAGATCGTCTGCGAGCGCATCCAGAGCACACCGCTCCCCTTCGCCTACACCCTGCTCCTGTACCGCACGGCCTGGATCTACTGTCTGCTCCTGCCCTTCGGGCTCGCGGGCACCCTGGGCTGGGTGACGCCGCTCGTGACGGCGCTCGTCGCCTATACCTTCTTCGGCCTCGATGCCCTGGGGGACGAACTGGAGGATCCGTTCGGCACCGAACCCAACGATTTGCCCCTCGATGCCCTCGTCCGCGTGGTGGAGGGGATCGTCCGCGACGCACTCGGTGAGCCCGCGCCGCCGCCCCTCGCGCCGGAGGGTTTCCTCCTGCGCTGAGGCGATGGTCGGGGCGATCCGCTCAGTATTCCCAGAAGATCCGCTGCAGCTCCTTGGTGTCCTGCGTCTTCGTCAGGGCGACGGCGGCGAGGATCTTGGCCTTCTGCGGGTTGAGGTCGTGGGCGACGACCCAATCGTACTTGTCGTCCGGCTGCTCGGCATTGCGCAGGACGAAGCCGTCGCCGACGCGGGACGAACGGATGATCTGCACCCCCTTGGAGCGGATGTCCTTCAGGGTGTCGACGAGGTAGCCCGCCACCGAGCCGTTGCCGGTGCCGGCATGGATGATGGCCTTCGCGCCGCCGGCCACGGCCGAGGTGTAGGGTTCGGGGTGCATGTTGCCCGAGCCGTAGACGATGGCGACGTCCGGCAGGGAGTCGATCGTCTCGATGTCGAACTCGGAGGTCGTGCCGTGGCGCTTCACCGGTGCGCGGAACCAGTAGGTCTTGCCCTCCACCACCATGCCGAGCGGCCCCCACTGGCTGAAAAAGGCGGAGGGCTTGATGTTCACGCGCTTGGTGCTGTCGCGTCCGGCCTGGATCTCGTCGTTCATGGTGAGGAGCACGCCCTTGGCGCGGGAATCCTTCGCGCCGGCGACCACCACGGCGTCGAGGAGATTGAGGGCGCCGTCCGCCGAGATCGCGGTGGAGGGGCGCATGGAAGCGACCATGACGATGGGCTTGTCGGTCTTCACAACGAGGTCGAGGAAATAGGCGGTCTCCTCCACGGTGTCGGTACCATGGGTGATGACCACCCCATCGACGTCGTCGCGTTTGACCAGGGCCGAGACCTGCTTGGCGAGCTGGATCAACTGGGCGTTGGTGAAGCTCTCCGACGCGATCTGGAAGGCCTGCTCTCCGCGCACCTCGGCGATCTGGGCGATGGCGGGCACGGCGGCGATGAGCTTGTCCACCGGGACCTTGGCCGCCTGGTAGGTGGCGCTGTTGGCGGCATCCGCACCGGCGCCGGCGATGGTGCCGCCGGTGGCCACGATGACGACACGGGGCTTGGCCGCCGCCGCCGCCGTGGCCTCACCCGGTTTGGCCGGAGCCGGGCCTTCGAGCGCCGAACCCGAGACCGGTGCCAGGGGCAGGCCGAGGCCGAAGGCCAGGGCGATGGCCATCGGAAGAGCGCGGGAGCGGGAGGCTGAAGGGGCGAGCTGCATCGTGGTATCCTGTCACGGGCTTGATCCCCGCATTGTGGCCGCTCCCTCCGCCGAGGCACAGGCCAAAAAGGGGGCGGTCACAGGCTGTTCGTGCATCAATCCGCCCCGTTCGTAACAGGGAGGGTGCGCTTGGGCCGGCTGCGTCGCGCGGCTCGCGCGATCGCGTGGCATCCCGTCCATGGCCGCCATCGGGTATGGATGCGGCCTGTGGTCCGGTAAATGCTTGCAATCGGAACGAAATGACGAGACTTTCGGACGTTGGCAGCCCCTCGTCCGGCTCCGCGTCCGATGCCCCGGGCGCGGAGCCGGACGCGAGGAACCGAGGTCGCCGGTCGTGCGTCGTCTCGTCTGGATCTGGGGATCGATCGCGTGGTGTATATGGTCGATGCTCCAGAGCAGCAGGTGAGTTCCACCACGGACCCGCTGCTGCTCGACAATCAGCTCTGCTACGCGCTCTACGCCGCCGCGCATCGGATCACCCGGTCGTACCGGCCCATGCTGGAGCGGATGGGGCTGACCTATCCGCAATATCTGGTTCTCCTCGTCCTGTGGGAGACCGACGGCGTGACGGTGTCGGATATCGGTCGCCGTCTGAGGCTCGATTCCGGCACGCTGACGCCGGTTCTGAAACGGCTCGAGACGGCCGGTTTCCTGATCCGCAACCGACGGCGGAGTGACGAGCGCGAGGTCGAGATCCAACTGACCGAGCATGGCCGTGACCTTCGCGCCGAGGCCCGCCTCGTGCGGGAATCCGTGATGTGCCAGCTCAACATGTCGGAGCCGGAGGTCCAGGCCATGCGTGCCGACCTCAATGCCCTGATCGAGAACCTCAGCGCCGCCGGCTGAACACCGCCTTGCATCGCCGTGCCGAGGGTCATTCCGCCGGTGCCGGTTGAGTTCGCGGTGTCACACGCGTGTCGTAGGAACGCGGATTTTCTACGCTGGAGGCACGGGAAGCCGTTTTAGTTTGCCGGATAAATTTTGCCTTGAGGGCAATCTTCTTTTTCCGGTAGAGCCAACCCGTGTCCGACACGTCCAAGCCAGCCTCGGCTGTTCCACACCTGCGGGCCCGTCCTCGCGTGACAGACAAGGGGCTTCCGATGATCCGGAGTTCGATGGTCCTCGTACCGATCGCTCATGCTGCGAAAGCGCCCGTCTCGTCGCGGATGCGTACAGTGCCCCGTCACGAGCCTCACTGTCGGCCTCGGCCCGTCGAACCCGGACGGCGGCTGGGCGTTCACCTGCCATGAGTTCAATCCAATTGGAGAGTGAGGCGGAGCCTCGACGCCAAGTCGGTGCCTTGCCGTTCCGGCGCCTTCCGGATGGCGGGTTCAAGATCCTCCTCATCACCTCGCGCGAGAGCCGCCGGTGGGTGATCCCGAAAGGCTGGCCGATGAAGGGCCGCAAGCCGTTCGAGGCCGCCGCCCGGGAAGCCTATGAGGAGGCCGGTCTCCTGGGCGAGATCGGCAAGAGGCCGCTCGGCTTCTATCTTTACGAGAAACGCCTGAAGAGCCGCGATTTCGTCCTCTGCCAGGTCAAGGTGTTCCCCCTGGAAGTGCGCAAGCAGCTCAAGCACTGGCCGGAGCGGAACGAGCGCGAGGACCGCTGGTTCTCTCCCTCCGACGCGGCGGAAGCCGTCGCCGAATCCGGTCTGGCGGGCATCATACGAGCCGCCTGCAAGAGGGAAACCGGGCTGCTCGTTTCAAACGGATTGCTCAAAGGTGGCGAGAAGTGATTGCCAAGCCGCGTTTGATCCGCTAACTCCCCGCTCGTCCCGACACGTCGCGACGATCGGCTGCTGTAGCTCAGTGGTAGAGCACCTCATTGGTAATGAGGAGGTCGACAGTTCAATCCTGTCCAGCAGCACCATTTTCTCTGATCACATCATTGATTTATCTGATGGTGTCCCGATGGTCACGGGACGTGTCGGTCGAGTGCTCAGACATGGCTGGGCACCTTACTTTCCTTCCCATTTTTGATTCACCCGTATCGCCATGAGGCGGATGTGGTGGCGATTGCCTTGACGCTGTCGCGGCCGAGGCGATAGGGCTACGCCCCGTCTCGGCAGCCGGCCTGCGAAACCAAGGCTCGAGCGCGGGGCACACGTGTGCGGCGGTGTCGCCGGTTTCTCGGCATGGCGGCTTCCGACACGGGAGCGGCAGCGCGAACGGTCGGGGAAGCGATCCGCGGCGCGGCGCCCCAGATCGATCGAGAGGGTTTCATCGTGAGCTTTGAGCCGGACCACAAGGCATTGGCGATTCCCGGCCCCGACGTTTCCGACGAGCGACCTTCGGCGGACGCGGAGTCCATCATCGCAGCCCTGGAGAAGGCGGCCGTTTCAGCCTCCGAGTCCCCACCGTCGCTCAAGATGGTGGATATGGCCAAGCGTCTCGTCGTCGAGCTGCGGGTAGCCTGTCGGGGGCGACCCGACGCCAGGCCGATGATCCTGCGCGGCCGCGCCGCCCTCAAGAAGGTTGAGGCTGCGTACCGGCCCGACGGGGCGGATGTGACCGAGGATGCGGTCTCCGCCGACGAGCGCCGCGCCGCGAAGGCCGAGGCGGCCCGCCGTCGCGTGGCCGAGCGCGAGGAGGTGTTCGCGCAGAATGCCGACCGCATGCGCAAGATCGTGGGTGCGTTGACGGCCGCCGCGAAGACCGAGGATCCAGGCCGCTTCACGGTCCAGGCCGGCCTGTGTCAGCAGATATGGGACGAGATCGGCCCCGCGGGCCCGGAAGGGCCCGCCCTGCTCAAAGCCTATCGCAAGGCGACGGCGTTGTTCTGGGCCAAGGCCGGTGTGCCCGAGCCCGGCAAGGCCGAAGACGCGTGACGGTCTCCGGCCCCGGCCGGCTTCGAATGTGCCGTGCCCCGGGACGCAGACGAGACGTCCCGGGGCTTCGTGGCTACGTACGGCGGATCAGGGTACCCGCGCCGTGGTCGGTGAAGAGCTCCAGCAACACCGCGTGGCTGACCTTGCCGTCGAGGATGACCACGGCCTCGACGCCCTGTTCCAGCGCGTAGATGCAGGTCTCGATCTTCGGGATCATCCCGCCCGTGATGGTGCCGTCGGCGATGAGGCGGCGGCAATCCTCGAGGGTCAGGTCGGTGATCAGCTTCTTGTCCTTGTCGAGCACGCCCGGCACGTCGGTGAGCAGCAACAGGCGCTTGGCCCGCAGCGCCCCGGCGATCGCTCCGGCGAACGTATCGGCATTGACGTTGTAGGTCTGGCCGTCCGCCCCGAACGCGACCGGGGCGAGGACCGGAATCAACTCGGCTTTCAGCACCGCATCGAGGACGCCGCGTTCCACGTGCTCGGGCTCGCCCACGAGGCCGAGATCGATCTCCTGCTCGGTCTGGCTCTCCGGGTCGAGGACGGTACGCGTCGCCTTGCGGGCGCGGACCATGTTGCCGTCCTTGCCGCAGAGACCGATGGCGCGGCCACCCTCGGCCGAGATCCAGCCGACGATCTGTTTGTTGATCGAGCCAGCGAGCACCATCTCGACCACCTCCACGGTGGCCTCGTCGGTCACGCGCAGGCCGCCGCGGAATTCGGATTCGATCCCGAGCCGGCCGAGCATCCGTCCGATCTGCGGGCCGCCGCCATGGACGACGATGGGCTTCAGGCCGGATTGCTCGAGGAGGACGATGTCCTCGGCGAAATCCTCCGCCGCCGCGCGGTCGCCCATGGCGTGGCCGCCATACTTGATGACGACGATTTCCTGGTCGTAGCGCTGCATGTGTGGGAGCGCCTGGACCAGGACTTCCGCGCGGACATGCACGTTCGGGAGGGCGTCTTTTGCCAGAGATTCTTTCATCGTGAGGCACTGTCCTCGCTACGGCGCCGGATCGGGATGCGCGACGACGCGCTTCTAGCGCAGCGATGTCGCACTGCGAAGCGCCATAGCCGCCAAAGCTCGGAAAAATGGTCCCGTTGTGAAAGGCGGATCGGTGGTGAGAACGGTCGGCACCAAGGGGGAGGGTATAACCATGCGTTAACCATGTCCTGTGATCCTTTGGACGATTGCACAGGACGCTTCCTCCGATGCTCGCCGCGGATCCCACCCTCGCCCGTCCGACCCTCACCGGCCTTCGGAATCTGACTGCCGCCCTCGCCCAGATCGGGAAGGACACCGCCTCTCCCGCAGAAGTCTGGCGCAGACTGACCGACAGCTACGTCGTCGATCTCGATGCCGTCGCCAGCATCCTGCCCCGCGCCGAGCCCGAGCCGACCTGGCTCGTGCCCCGTAACGAGGATCGCCTCGTCACCGGCCGATCGCGGGCCGGCAAGGTGTCGCTTCGCGCGTGAATCCGAAGTCTTCGCGCCGCGCATGAGAGCCATGTCCGGCCCGGATCGAGGCTACCTTACGACAGGTTTGGCATCTGTCATGCTAGACCAAGTCCAATGAAAAACGACGAGGAACGCTCAGGCAACAATCACGCGGCCGCTCGACGCCTGAGCAACACCGCGGACCTTATTCGCCGAACCGAAAAAGGGGTCCGTCATGTCCGAATTGTTAGCCGTCGCCCTCGTTTGCTCCAGCATGATCGCGGTGCAGGATTGCTCCCGCACCACCGCCCTCGACGTCATCGTGTCTCCCGCGCACACGCCGATGGAATGCATGATCCATGGCCAGACCATGGCTGCTTCCACTTGGAGCGATGATGGTGAGAAGCGCTACGTGAGGGTGACCTGCGAGCGCCGCCATGCCGATCTTCGCGGCCTGCGCCGGGCGGGCTACGCCGCAGCTATAGTCCTCGTGCCGCGTCACGCGATCTGAGCGATCCCGCATCGGGGAACGCGACGGACGATCAGGGCCCGCAGGCCTCGTGACTCTCCGAGGAAGGTTTCGCCGACGTGGCCGCCGCGCTTCTGCGATACAAACCTGTTGAGCGCCTCACGCCTCGATCCGGAGCCTCTCGCCCCGTTCGAGGCGGCCCCCATGGAGCACCTCCGCGTAGACCCCGCAATCGGCATGGCCGAGACGCGTGGAGAGCGTCCGGGGGATCGCGAGGTCACGGATGCCGGTCGCCGGATCGACATTCGTCGCCGCACAGCGCTCCGTCCGCTTCGAGATCCGCAGGCGCACGCCTCCCGCCGTGGCGAGAATGCGCCCGACGAGGTCGAGTTCGGCGAAGGGGGGAAGGCCGGTGAGGTGAAGGTTCGCGCGGAAGCGCAACGGATCGACGGGCGCGCCCACCATGTCCTGCGTCGCCGCGACGCTGGCGAGGTTGAGGAGCGAGACGAAGCCGCGTGCTGAATCGGTGAAGCGGAAGCCGTCCGGTGCGGCGAGCAGCCTCGGCGGCCCGCGCAGGGAGTCCGCAAATTCGGCACGGAAGAACGCTTCCACCGCCTCGCGCCCCTCCGGCGTCGAGAGGTCGGCCTCGACCACGAGGCCGTCCCCCTGGCGGATCGTCAGCACCGACGTTTCGTCGTCGTAGCGCGTAATGAGGCGGGCCAGGGCCTCGTTGCGCATCAGCATCAGGAACTTGATCTTGGGCTGATGCTTCGGCGCGGCCGGATCGAAGCCGGACGGCCCGTTCTCGATGGCGAACAGCCGGTCGCCCGGAAAATAGCGTCCCGCTTCCAGCGTCACTTGCTCCAACTCCTCGGGCGAGAGCCCCTTCACGGGGTAGCGGTGGAGCGCCTCGAGGCGCAGTTCGGGAAGGCTGGTCGGCGTCGCGGTCATGCCGTCAGCCTCGCCCGAAGCCATACTCGCACGCAAGTCCGTGATCGGGTCTTGTGGTGCTCATTTGCAACACTACATCGTGAGCAATCGGCGGCCCTCGCGGCGCCGAGGCTTCCCGGACCATCCGGTCGGGAAGCGACGTCTCGACGGGGCCGCGCCGCTTGGCGGGCGGTGGATCGTCGGCACGGGGGAGAGGACAGACATGAATTTCGAGATCTATACCGAACGCGCCCGCGGCTTCGTCCAGGCCGCGCAATCCCTGGCCCTTCGCGAAGGCCATCCGCAATTGCAGCCCGGCCACTTGCTCAAGGTGCTCCTGGACGATCCAGAGGGGCTCTGCGCCGGTCTGATCGACCGCGCCGGCGGGCAGTCCCGCGTGGCCCTCGCCCAGGTCGAGCAATGGCTGGCCAAGCAGCCCAAGGTCTCCGGCAACTCGGCGCAGCCCCAGGCGACGCGCGAACTCGTGCGCCTGTTTGACACCGCCGAGAAGGCCGCCCAGAAGGCGGGCGATTCCTACGTCACCGTGGAGCGCCTGCTGCTCGCCCTCGCCGTGGAGAAGGACACCGAGTCCGGCCGTGCCCTCGCCGCCGCCGGCGTCACCGCCGCGTCGCTGAACGCCGCCATCAACGCGCTCCGCAAGGGCCGTACGGCCGACAACGCCACGGCCGAGAACGCCTACGACGCCCTGAAGAAATACGCCCGCGACCTCACCGAGGCCGCCCGGGAGGGCAAGCTCGACCCGGTGATCGGCCGTGACGAGGAGATCCGCCGCACCATCCAGGTCCTGTCCCGGCGCACCAAGAACAACCCGGTGCTGATCGGCGAACCCGGCGTCGGCAAGACCGCCATCGTCGAGGGGCTGGCCTTGCGCATCGTCGATGGCGACGTGCCGGAGAGCCTGAAGGACAAGAGTCTGCTGGCCCTCGACATGGGCGCGCTGATCGCCGGCGCGAAGTATCGCGGCGAGTTCGAGGAGCGGCTGAAGGGCGTGCTGTCGGAAGTCACTTCGGCCGCCGGCGGCATCATCCTGTTCATCGACGAGATGCACACGCTCGTAGGGGCCGGCAAGGCGGACGGGGCGATGGACGCTTCCAACCTGCTCAAGCCCGCTCTGGCGCGCGGCGAGCTGCATTGCGTCGGCGCGACCACCCTCGACGAATACCGCAAGCACGTGGAGAAGGACGCGGCCCTCGCCCGCCGCTTCCAGCCCGTCTTCGTGTCCGAGCCCACCGTCGAGGACACGGTCTCGATCCTGCGCGGCATCAAGGAGAAGTACGAGCAGCACCACGGCGTCCGTATTCAGGACGCCGCCCTCGTGGCGGCCGCGACCCTGTCGAACCGCTACATCACCGACCGCTTCCTGCCGGACAAGGCCATCGACCTGATGGACGAGGCCGGCTCGCGCCTGCGCATGCAGGTCGATTCGAAGCCGGAGGAGCTCGACAACATCGACCGCGAGGTGGTGCGCCTCAAGATCGAGGGCGAGGCCCTGAAGAAGGAGACCGATTCCGCCTCCCGCGACCGTCTGGTGCGGCTGGAGAAGGAACTGGCCGATCTCGAAGAGCAGTCGGCCGCGATCACCTCCCGCTGGAAGGCCGAGAAGGACAAGTTGGGTGCCGCAGCCGAACTCAAGAAGAAGCTCGACGAGGCGCGCAACGAACTCGCCTCGGCCCAGCGCCAGGGCCAGTACCAGCGCGCGGGCGAACTCGCCTACGGGGTGATCCCTGGGTTGGAGCGGGAGCTCGCCGAGAACGAGGCGGCCGCTGAATCCGCCGTCGCCCGCGACGGTATGGTCGAGGAGGCGGTGACGCCGGCCCATATCGCCGGTGTCGTCTCGCGCTGGACCGGCGTGCCCGTGGACAAGATGCTGGAAGGCGAGCGCGAGAAGCTGCTCGCCATGGAAGCGGCGCTCGGGCAGCGTGTCGTCGGCCAGCGCGAAGCCGTGGAAGCCGTGGCCACCGCCGTGCGGCGTGCCCGTGCCGGCCTGCAGGACCCGAACCGGCCGATCGGCTCGTTCATGTTCCTCGGGCCGACGGGCGTCGGCAAGACCGAGCTGACCAAGGCGCTCGCCGGGTTCCTGTTCGACGACGACACCGCCCTCGTGCGGATCGACATGTCGGAATACATGGAGAAGCACTCCGTGGCCCGGCTCATCGGCGCGCCTCCGGGCTATGTCGGCTACGAGGAGGGCGGAGCGCTCACGGAAGCCGTGCGGCGCCGGCCCTATCAGGTCGTGCTGTTCGACGAGATCGAGAAGGCGCATCCGGACGTGTTCAACGTCCTGCTGCAGGTTCTCGATGACGGGCGACTCACGGACGGGCAGGGGCGGACGGTGGATTTTCGCAATACGCTCCTGATCATGACCTCGAATCTCGGCTCCGAATATCTGGTGGCGCAGACGGAGGGGCAGGAGACGGACGAGGTCCGCGAGGAGGTGATGGGCGTGGTCCGCCATCATTTCCGGCCGGAATTCCTCAACCGGATCGACGAGATCATCCTGTTCCACCGTCTCCGGCGGTCGGAGATGGGGGCGATCGTCGATATCCAGCTCAAGCGGCTGCAGACCCTCCTCGACGAGCGCAAGATCGCCCTCGACGTGGAGCCCGATGCCCGCGACTGGCTCGCCGACAAGGGCTACGACCCGGCCTACGGGGCGCGTCCGCTCAAGCGTGTGATCCAGAAGGCGGTGCAGGACCGGCTGGCCGAGCAGCTGCTCGCGGGCCGCATCCATGACGGCGAGGCGGTGCCGGTCCGGCTCGGCCCGTCCGGCCTGATGATCGGCGACGATCCCGGCCTGCCGGAGCGGCGCCCGGCGAGCGTCACGCTGAACTGAGGCGCGGCCTGTCTCACGGCCCCGGCGGGATCGTCCCGCCGGGGCCGGTCAGGCGATGGCCGCCATCTCCCGTGTCATCTCACTAAAGGAATGCGCTCATCCCGGGCGGGGAGCAAGGCGTCGATCAGCGACCCGAGCCGCGCAGCGTCATTGTCACCCGCTGTTCGAGCAGGTTCCACCGCGCTGAGAACCCGCTCGCCACGCAGCCCCCATAGGTCTGGCCCACGAAGAAGCCCTGCGCTGCCCGGTTTCGGCAATCGAGCACGGGCGGCAGAGCCAGGACGACGAGGACGGCGCCGGCAATCGCCGCCACGCTGGCCAGGATGCCGAACAGCCACGCCAGTTGCGAGCCGTAGGCCTTCCTCCCACCGTCATCACGGTCGGACCCGGTCCCGTCGGTCAAATCGCGGGACATCGCATTCGCCCGGGGGCGGCGGTCGCGGATGATCTCCACGGGGGATTGGCTCGCCGGCTTCGTCACGCCTCGTGTTCCTCAAGAATTGCCGATGCGATCTAAGCGTGCAGTGTTGAAGGAAGATTGAAGGGGAGGCGTGCCTGTCGCCTTTGCTTGGTGACAAGCCAAAACGCCGGGCTTGAGCCTGCTCCATGTTTGGGCAACATGCACGGCGTCGGCCTGGTGGACCAGGCCGGATCACGGCGGGATTTCAGATGTCGGCACGCAATCCAGAATCCCGCGATCCGGTTCCGTCCAAACCGGGAACCGGCCGCCCCGTTGGCGAAGTCGCCACCGATGGTGCCCTGTCCCGCCTCGGCATCCGCTTCACCGTCTGGGCCGAGCGCTGGTTTCCCGACGCGTTCATCTTCGTAGCCATCGCGGTGGTCATCGTGGCCCTCGGGGCGCTGGCCAATGGCGCTCCCGCGATGACGGTGGCCAAGAGCTTCGGCGACGGATTCTGGAGCCTGATCCCCTTCACCATGCAGATGGCCTTCGTCACCATCGGCGGCTACGTGGTGGCGACGGCGCCGCCGGTTCAGCGGCTGATCGACCGGCTCGCCCTCGTGCCGAAGACCGGCCGGGGTGCGGTCGGCTTCGTGGCGGCGGCGACGATGCTGTCGTCGTTCCTGAGCTGGGGCCTCAGCCTGATCTTCGGCGGCCTTCTCGCCCGCGCGCTCGCCCGCCGTACCGAACTCCGCATGGACTACCGGGCCGCGGGGGCGGCCGCCTATCTCGGCCTCGGCGCCACCTGGGCCATGGGCCTCAGCTCATCGGCCGCGCAGTTGCAGGCCAATCCCAAAAGTCTGCCGCCGAGCCTCCTGCCGATCACCGGCGTGATTCCGTTCAGCGAGACGATCTTCCTCTGGCAGTCGATGCTGATCGCCCTGATCCTCTTCGTGATCTCGATCATCATCGCCTACGTGTCGGCGCCCCAGCCCGCCACCGCCGTGACGGCCGACGACCTCGGCCTCGACGTCTCGCGCGACAAACCGGACGAGTCCCGGCCGCAGCAGCCTTCGGAATGGCTGGAGCATTCGCCGATCCTGACCCTGCTTCTCGTCATCATCGCCGGCGGTTGGCTCTACCAGGAATTCGCGCGCCAATCCTGGATCACCGCGATCTCCAACCTCAACACCTACAATCTGCTCTTCCTCACCCTCGGCCTGCTGCTGCATTGGCGGCCGCGGAACTTCCTCGCCTCCGTCGCCAAAGCGGTGCCGGCCACCGCCGGCGTGCTGATCCAGTTCCCCCTCTACGCGGCGATCAGCGCCATGCTGACCAACGCCAAGAACGCGGGTGGCACCTCGGTCTCGGACGTGATCACCCACGCCTTCGTGGCCCTGAACACCACGGGCAGCTTCCCGATCTCCATGGGTGTCTATTCGGCGGTGCTCGGCTTCTTCGTGCCGTCCGGCGGCGGCAAGTGGCTGCTGGAAGCGCCCTACGTCATGCAGGCGGCCAACGAGCTGCAGGTCCATCTCGGCTGGGCGGTGATGATCTACAACGCCGCCGAGGCGTTGCCGAACCTGATCAACCCGTTCTGGATGCTGCCGCTTCTCGGCATCCTCGGCCTCAAGGCCCGCGACATCGTCGGGTTCAGCTTCCTACAGCTCATCATCCACCTGCCGGTGGTGCTGTTCCTGCTCTGGGCGCTGGCCTTCACGCTGACCTACCACCCGCCGGTCATGCCGTAGGGGGCGGCCTCTTTTTTGGGGGGCTGACCCGACTACGTGACGCGAGCCCGCCGATCGTCCTGATCAGACATTCCGATCCGCCGCATGGGACAAGGTTCGGGCTTTCAGGGGCGCCCCTGCGGCGGACCGCCCATGGCGATCACGCCGGCATCGGCGAGGCCCCGGGCCTCGTCGGCGCCAGAGGCCACGAGCGAGAAGCTGATGGGCCGCAGCGGACCGCTGTCGTGGCCGGTTTCGCCCTCGGACCAGGAACTGACGGATATCGGCGTGAACGCATCCGCCATACCGCTGCTCGTCAGACCCTCGGCGCGGGCGCGCGCATCGACGCGTTGCAGGAAGCCATCGCTCGGTACGCCAAGGCGCACCGGCCGGGTGTCAGGCTCGGCCTGCCAGATCGTACGGATGAGGCAATGCCGGCCGTTCCCGTCCTGGCCCCAGGATGCCACGTAGCGCGGCGACAAAAGCTCCACGGCCTTCTCCCGGTCCGGCGCCCGGCTCGGGATGGTGTCGATCGCCTCCCGCGAGGCGGGCCGCGTCGCGAGCCCCTGGAACGGCATGCGGCCGTGGCGGATGTAGCCGAGGCAATCCTCGAAGATGATCCGCATCACCAGCGGCTCGTTCTCCTCGATCGGCGCGGCGCTGGCAGGCAAGGCCGCGAGGCAGGCGGCGAGCAGAATCCAGGGTTTGCGCAAACGATCCTCCGTTCGGATTGGGCCGGGGGAGCGTACACCATCGTTCCTGCAGGCCGAGAGTCAGCGTTCGGAACGCCGTGTCGGGATCAGTGCGACCAGTGCGGCCAGGAGCCAGCCGGCCATCAGGATGACGCCGCCGGCCGGGGCGGCCATGGGAAAGAGCGGAATGCCGTGCATCGCCCGTAAGGACAGATCGCCGGAGAACAGAGCGAGCCCCATCACCAAGGCGGCGGCGGCGACTCGGGTCGTGAGGCGATGAGTCATCCCGGTTGCGGTCAGGGCCACCAGAGCGATGATGGCGGGCGCGTGGAACAGCAGGAATTGCGCCGCCGTCTTCAGGCTGTCGGTGCCAGGAATATGGGCTGCCGCCGCGCTCGCGGCGACGCCCAGCAGGCCGGCGAGAGCGCCGAGTGCGAGAAGGGCGCGGTCGAAGCCGGTCATGCACCGCGCTCGGACAGGAGACGGGCAACGCTGGCGCGCAGTTCCGGCACGCCACGATCGTCGCGGCTCGATGTGAGCAGGATTTCGGGGTAGGCCGCCGGGCGTTTGGCGATGGCCGAGCGGATGCCGGCGATGCGCGCCTCGATCTCCGCCTTCTTCAGGGCATCGCCCTTGGTCAGGACGATCTGGTAGCTCACGGCGGCCTTGTCGAGCCCATCGAGCACGTCGGTATCGATGCTCTTCAGCCCGTGGCGGGAATCGATCAGCATGAAGACGCGGGCGAGGTTGGCGCGGCCCTTGAGGTAGTCGTGGATCAGGTCGGTCCAGGCCTCGACCTTGGTCTTCTCCACGGCGGCGTAGCCATAGCCCGGCATGTCCACCAGGGTCAGGCGCCCGCCGATATCGAAGAAGTTAAGCTGCTGCGTCCGCCCCGGCGTGTGCGACGTCCGCGCCAGGGTGTTGCGGCCGGTCAGTGCATTGACGAGGCTCGATTTGCCGACGTTCGAGCGGCCGGCGAAGGCGATCTCGACGCCCTTCATCGGCGGCAGGGCGGCGACGGTGGGCGCGGAGGACAGGAAGTCGGCCACGCCCGCGAACAGCAGACGGCCGGATTCGAGGAGGGCCGCGTCGGCTTCGGCTTGGGACATGGATGGGTTCCGGATCGTGGGCGGCGCATCCGCCAGCGTGAGGCGCCGACACGCGGGAAACAGGAAGGTCCTCCCCGTCGCGAAACGGAGAGGACCCGTGATCGAGTCGTCGTTGCGGAGCGGTGTCCAGCCCCGGAGCGGGTCAGCTCTTTGCGACCGCACCCTTGTCGGCGGGCTTCTTCTTGAACATCCCGCCGAGGTTGTCCCACAACTCCACCTTCACGCCGTTGCGGCGCATGATGACGTATTGCTGGATCACCGAAAGGGTGTTGTTCCAGGCCCAGTAGATCACCAGACCGGCCGGGAACGAGCCGAGCATGAAGGTGAACACGATGGGCATGAAGGTGAAGATCTGCGCCTGGACCGGGTCCGGCGGCGCGGGGTTCATCTTCATCTGGATGAACATCGTGATGCCCATCACGATCGGCCAGATGCCGAGATGGATGAAGTCCGGGGCGGCGAAGGGCAGGAGCCCGAACAGGTTCAGGATGTTGGTCGGATCGGGAGCGGCGAGATCCTGGATCCAGCCGAAGAACGGCGCGTGCCGCATCTCGATGGTGATGAACAGGACCTTGTAGAGCGCGAAGAAGACCGGGATCTGGATCAGCACCGGCCAGCAGCCGGCGACCGGGTTGATCTTCTCCTTCTTGTACAGCTCCATCATCGCCTGTTGCTGCTTCATCTTGTCGTCGCCGTAGCGCTCGCGGATCGAGGCCATCTCCGGCTGCACGGCCTTCATCTTGGCCATGGACTGGTACGACTTGTTGGCGATCGGCAGGAACAGAAGCTTGAGGCAGAAGGTCACCACCAGGATCGACACGCCGAAATTGCCGAACAGGTGGAAGAAGAAGTCCAGCGCCCGGAACATCGGCTTGGTGATGAAGTGGAACCAGCCCCAGTCGATCATCAGATCGAACTGCTTGATGCCGAGATCCTTCTGGTAGTTGTTGATCGTGTTGACTTCCTTGGCGCCGGCGAAGAGCTGCTGGGTCGCCGTCACGGTGGTGCCCGGCGCGACGTTGCGGCCGTCGCCGCGCACGCTGGCCTGATAGACCTTGGTGGCGCCGTCGGTGCGCTCGGTGAAGCTGCCGGTATAGGGCGTGGCCTGGTCGGGGATGGTGGCCGCCGCCCAGTACTTGTCGGTGATGCCGACGAAGCCGCCGGTCACGTTCGCCCAGGCCTTGCCCTTGGTGCTGGCATTGCCGAGCACCGGCTCCTTGGCGACGTGATCGTAGGTGTATTCCTGCAGGCCGTCGGCGCCGACCACGCCGATCATGCCCTCGTGCAGCACGTAATAGCCCTGCGTCGTCGGCTTGCCCCAGCGCGAAACCAGCCCGTAGGGATACAAGGTGACGGCGTTCGCGCCCTTGTTCTCGACTTCGTCGCGGATCGTGAACATGAACTTGTCGTCCACCGCGATGACGCGGCGGAACACGAGGCCGGCGCCGTTGTCGTAGGTCAGCGTCAGGGGCTTGGTCGGCGTCAGCACGGTCTCGTCGGCGGTCCACACCGTGTCACCGGTGGGGAGGGGGCCGGTATTCTGCCCGACCCAGCCGAACTCGGCGTAATAGGGATTGGCGCTGCCGGTGGGCGAGAGCAGCACGATGCGCGGGCTCTTGTCGTCCACGGTCTCGTGGTAGCCCTTGAGCGAGACGTCGTCGACGCGGCCGCCCTTGAGGGCGATCGAACCGGCGAGCGCCGGGGTATCGATGGTCACGCGCGGCGAGCGGGCGAGCGCCGCCTCACGGCTTTCCGCCGGCGTCTGCGCATTCGGCAGGGTGCCCGGCACGGGGGCCGAAGGGCCGCCTTCCGCCGGGCTCGCCGACGGCGCGCCGTTGGGATTGGCCGCCTGCTGCGCCGCCTTGCTCTGGAGCGCGGCCTGACGCTGCTCCTCCACGCGCGGGGCGGCGATGAAATAGTTCCAACCGAGCAGCACCGCCAGCGACAAGGCGATCGCGACGATCATGTTCGTCTTGTCATTACCCATCGAGAGATCCGTCGCGTGTGTTCGGAGGAGGGGAGGGAAGGCAAGCGTCGCCCGAGGCAGGAGGCATCGTCCCCGCCTCGTTTCGCGCGGGCGAACGCGCCGACGTCAGGGCGAGTGATGCTGTTTTGGAGGATGCGATTCCATCGGAGCCCGAGCCGGGCTTGCCCGCATCGGGCTTTCCGGACCTGCGCCGGCCCCGCGAGGAGGGCGCCGATTCGCGACCCTTGGTCCCGCCGGGCTTGATCACCGCACCGACGGAGCGGCGCAGGTCGGCGATCAGCGTCTCGAACGGGGCGTGGAGCGCCGGACGTCTCGCGATGAGAACGATGTCCGCAGAGGTATCGGGAAGATCCGCCGAGGCACGGGCCACGGCATCGCGCAACCGGCGGCGAATCCGGTTGCGCTCGGTGGCATGACCGACGCGCTTCGTGATCGTGAAGCCGATTCGCAGCCCCCCGATCGGCGGAGCATCGGCAAGTGGCGTCCCTGACGCTGCCTCATGCAGCCGCCCCTGGGCGCTCATGAGCTCAGTATGGAACCGTCGCCCCCCCGCGGCAGCGAGGAAGTCCGGTCGCCGCTTGAGCCGTCCGATCGTCGACACTGCCGGTTCGATCCTGCGGCCTAGGGGCGAGGTCATGGTCTGAGCGGGGCTGGCCTCGGCGTTCCGTGCCGCCGAAGGCACGGATGCCTTAGGCCGAGAGCTTCTTGCGGCCGTGCGAACGACGGGCTGCGATGACCTTGCGGCCGCCGGCCGTGGCCATACGGGCGCGGAAACCGTGGCGGCGCTTACGCACGAGCTTGCTGGGCTGATAAGTTCTCTTCATGGCGCGATCTCCGATGGCCGAGGATCGATCCGGCTGGCTGCAGGAGCCCCACCGACATCTTCACTCGCCCTGAAATGTGTCTGCAAGCGCGAAGAGCGCCCACGTGGGGCGCGGCGACGCGATGGCGCGGCTTATGACGGAGAGGGGGGGCGAAGTCAATTCTGGCGCGGGCATTTCCCATCGCGCCCGCCGCCGTCCGAGCGGGGTCGGCGTTAGCCGTGCATTAACCTTTTCAGCTTATGAAGGAATCATGTCCGGCTTTCCGGATGTTGGGCAGGTTTCGATCTGCCGTTGTTTTGATGCCTCTGTCGACTTCACCAAAGCCGCCCCTCCCGGGCGGCTTTTTTTTTCGTCCTCGCTCATGCGCATGGCCGGCGCCGTGCGACTTTGCTCGTTTGGCACGATGTCCGCTTGTTAACGTTAACCCCCGGTCAACGGCGCGGGGCGGCGCGTTCGGCGCTAGTGTTGCGCCTCTGGTCGCGAACGCACTGATCGTGTCCCAGGTCGGGACACAACGGTCCGAGAGCGGCACAGGAGGCAGGATGAACGAGTTCAACGTCACCTTTCGCGACGAGCGCGACTGGGTCAGCTTCGGTGACACCTACGTGAACTCGGAGGCCTTCCGGGTTCTGTTCCGCGAGGGCATGACCATGGTCGAGGAGGCGGCGGCCTATCTCGATGGAGATGGGCGCGAGGAATCCCGCCTCCTGTCGCGCGACAGTACCCTGTCCTATGCCAGCGAGAGCATGCGTCTGACCACGCGGCTGATGCAGATCGCCTCCTGGCTGCTGGTGCAGCGCGCCGTGTCGGAGGGTGAGATCACCCCCGCCCAAGCGCTTCAGGAGAAGACCCGCGTCCGCCTCGCGACGCCGGAGGCCTTCCGCGCCGAGACGTTCGGCGCGCTCCCGGCCCGTCTTCAGGACCTCACCATCCGCTCGCGCCGGCTCCATGCCCGCATCCTGCATCTCGACGGGCTCATCTCCGACGACCACCCGACCCCGATCGTCCGCGAGAGCCCCGTCGCCGCCCAGCAGGGCCTGCTGCGCAGCGCCTTCGGCGTGGCGCATTGAGACCTGCGCTTTAAGATGTGGCGCGTCGAGGCCCGGCGTGGCCTCGATGCCTGGAAACGCGAAAGGGCGGCGCCTCGTAAGCGCCGCCCTTTCGCGTTTCGAAAACCCTCCGACGCCACCAGCCGGTCGCGTCGGTCAGTCCGCAGAGATCACTTCTTGCCGAAGGAGAGGGCGCCGAAACGCGAATTGAAACGCGAGACGCGACCGCCGCGGTCGAGCATCTTCTGCTCACCACCGGTCCAGGCCGGGTGCGTGTTCGGATCGATGTCGAGGTTGAGGGTGTCGCCCTCCTTGCCGTAGGTCGACCGGGTCATGTAGTCGGACCCATCGGTCATCACGACCTTGATGAAATGGTAGTCGGGATGCTCGGTACCCTTGGCCTTGTCGGCCGCACTCTTTGCCATGACGAAATCCTTGAATAGCCACGCCGACCGGCCCGCCTGGCGGCCCGCGGCCTTAGATCACGCGCAATCGGATGAAGGCGGGCCTATACCCCACGTGCTTCCTCCGAACAAGCGTCCGGGCGCGGGAGATCGCCCGGGCGCGTATTTTCTTGAGACGATGACGAGGCAAGATGGCTCGCGGGCGTAACAAAATTTCCGGCGGCGATGGCCGCGGCAAGGCACCCCTCGGGTCGCTGAAGCCGCTGATTCCGTTCGCACTGGTCTATCGCGGCCGCATCCTGGCGGCGTTCCTGTCGCTGCTGGCGGCTTCCGGGGCGACTCTGGTCGTGCCCATCGCGCTCCGGCGTGTGATCGATCACGGCTTCTCGCCGGAGGGCCACAGCGTCATCGACGCCTATTTCATGGCGCTGATCGGCGTGGTGTCGGTCCTCGCCCTCTCGAGCGCGGCGCGGTACTACACCGTGGTGACCCTGGGCGAGCGCGTGGTCGCGGACCTGCGCAGCGCGGTCTTCGCCCGCCTCACCATCCTCGATCCGGCCTTCTTCGACCGCTCTCAATCGGGCGAGATCGTCTCGCGGCTCACCGCCGATGCGACGCAGGTGAAGGCGGTTTTCGGCGTCTCGATCTCCATTCTCCTGCGCAACGCCTTCCTGTTCGTCGGCGCGGTGGCGATGATGGTCATCACCAGCCCGAAGCTGTCGATCCTGGTGCTGGTAGCGATTCCCCTCATCGTGTTCCCGCTCATCCTGTCCGGTCGCGGCGTGCGGCGGCGTTCCCGCGCGGCGCAGGACCGGCTGGCCGATGCCTCGGCCTATGCGGCCGAAGCCATCGGGGCGATTCGCACCATGCAGGCCTTCGGCATGGGACGCGCCACGGCGGAGCATTTCGGGCAGGCCTCCGAGAATGCGTATTCCGCCGCGCGCAATTCGGTGCAGGCCCGCGCCCTCCTCACCGGGGTGGCGATCTTCCTGATCTCGGCCAGCGTCGTCGGGGTGATGTGGTACGGCGCGCAAGGGGTGCTGGCCGGCACGATGACGGCGGGCCAGCTCTCGCAATTCGTGCTCTACGCGGTGTTCGGCGCCAGCGCGCTGGGCCAGCTCTCCGAGGTCTACGGCGAGCTCGCCCAGGCGGCCGGCGCCGCCGAGCGCCTCGGCGAGATCCTGGCCGCCGAGCCGGCGATCCAGGCGCCTGCCGATCCGGTGCCGCTGCCGGTGCCGCCGCGCGGCGAGGTGGCGTTCGAGCAGGTGCGCCTGACCTATCCGACCCGGCCCGAGCACCCTTCGCTGGACGGGATCAGCTTCCAGGTGGCCCATGGCGAGCGCGTCGCTCTCGTCGGCCCCTCGGGCGCCGGCAAGACCACGGTGCTGCAGGCGCTGCTGCGCTTCTACGATCCGCAATCGGGGGTGGTCCGCGTCGACGGGGTCGACATCACCGCCGTCGATCCGGATTCGCTGCGCGAGCGCATGTCCCTGGTCCCGCAGGACCCCACCGTGTTCTCCGGCTCGGTGATGGACAACATCCGCTACGGCCGGTCCCTCGCCAGCGAGGCCGAGATCCATCGCGCCGCCGAACTCGCCCATGCGGACGGGTTCATCCGCGCCCTGCCGCAGGGCTACCACACCCAGGTCGGCGAGCGCGGCGTCACCTTGTCCGGCGGTCAGCGCCAGCGCGTCGCCATCGCCCGCGCCATCCTCAAGGACGCGCCGATCCTGCTCCTCGACGAGGCGACCTCGGCGCTGGACGCCGAGAGCGAGCGCGCGGTGCAGACCGCGTTGGATACCCTCATGCGCGGGCGCACCACCCTGGTCATCGCCCATCGGCTGGCCACCATTCGGGCCGCCGACCGCATCCTCGTCCTCGATGGCGGCAGGATTGTCGAGACCGGAACGCATGAGAGCCTGCTTGCGCAGGGAGCGCTCTACGCTCAGCTCGCCGCGCTCCAGTTCACCGACGCGCTGGACGAAACCGCCCGCGGCAAGGAGCCGAGGCCGAAGCGCCTGGCGCTCCCGGCCGAATAGGCAAAGGCGGGGGAGGGGGCCTGTGACCCGAAAGGCCCTCTTCCACAGGCAATTGCGCCGGACGTGGTAATGGTAATGGACCGTGAACCGCGACTCGGGATGGGTTGAGTCATGGCGCGCATCCTCAAAGATCCCGGTTTCGTCCACCTCCACGTCCACTCGTCCTTCTCGCTCCTCGAAGGGGCACTGAAGGTCGCCGACATCGTCAAGGCGGCCGCCGCCGACCGGCAACCGGCCCTGGCGCTCACCGACACCAACAACCTGTTCGGGGCGCTGGAATTCTCCGAGAAGGCCGCCGGAACGGGCATCCAGCCCATCGCCGGCATGCAGCTCTCCGTGGCCTTCGAGGCGCCGGACCCGATGGCGCGGCTGTCGCAGATCGTCACCTCCAACGTCGTGGTGCTGGCCCAGAGCGAGGCCGGCTACGGCAACCTCCTGCGTCTCGCGAGCCGCGCCTATT
Organism: Methylobacterium sp. 88A; assembly: GCF_000376345.1. Taxonomy (NCBI): domain Bacteria; kingdom Pseudomonadati; phylum Pseudomonadota; class Alphaproteobacteria; order Hyphomicrobiales; family Methylobacteriaceae; genus Methylobacterium; species Methylobacterium sp. 88A. The sequence continues at coordinate 3,904,489 of NZ_AQVT01000001.1, read as the reverse complement.
TCGACGGCCCCCTGGGGGATGCGCCCCGGCTCACCGTGGAAGCCCTGGCGGAGAATGCGGGCGGCCTCATCGCGCTCACCGGCGGCACCACCGGCCCCCTCGACACAGCCCTGCGCGGCGGACGCGTCGAACTCGCCGCCGCCCGCCTCGAGCAGCTGAAGGGAGCGTTCGGCGAGGACCGGCTCTACGTGGAGATCCTGCGCCACGGACTCGACGACGAGCGCATGGTCGAGCGCGAATTGCTGAGGCTCGCCGATTCCAGCGGCCTCTCGATCGTGGCCACCAACGAGCCGTTCTTCGCCAAGCCCGACGATTACGACGCCCACGACGCGCTGCTCGCCATCGCCGAGGGACGCCTCGTCTCGGACGAACGCCGCCGCAAGCTCACCCCGCGCCACGGCTTCAAGACCCGGGCCGAGATGGCCAAGCTGTTCCACGACCTGCCGGATGCCCTGTCCGCCACCGTGGAGATCGCCATGCGCTGCGCCTATCGCGTGCGCACTCGCAAGCCGATCCTGCCCAATTTCGGCGTCGTCGCCGCCCTCGATGCGCTCCCGGTGAAGACGGTCTCGCCGGATGTCGCGGCGGAGATCGCCCTCGACGAGTCGTCCGAGCTCCGCCGTCAGGCCGAGGCCGGCCTCGAACTGCGTCTGGCCCAGCACGGCCCCTGCGAGGGCATGACCGAACAGGTCTATCGCGATCGTCTCGCCTTCGAGCTCGACGTCATCGTGAAGATGAAGTTCCCCGGCTACTTCCTCATCGTGTCGGACTTCATCAAATGGGCCAAGGACCACGACATCCCGGTGGGGCCGGGCCGTGGTTCGGGTGCCGGCTCGCTGGTGGCCTATGCGCTCCTCATCACCGATCTCGATCCGCTGCGGTTCGGCCTGCTGTTCGAGCGCTTCCTCAACCCCGAACGCGTCTCGATGCCGGATTTCGACATCGACTTCTGCGTCGACGGCCGTGAGCGCGTGATCCAGTACGTGCAGGAACGCTACGGCCACGAGCAGGTCGCGCAGATCATCACCTTCGGTACGCTGCAGGCGCGCGGTGTGCTGCGCGACGTCGGCCGCGTGCTGGAGATGCCCTACGGGCAGGTCGACAAGCTGACGAAGCTGGTGCCGCAGAACCCGGCCAACCCCGTCACCCTGGTCCAGGCCATCGAGGGCGAGCCAAAGCTCCAGGCGGCGATGGAGGAGGAGCCCGTCGTCGCGCGCCTCATGCAGATCGCCAAGAAGCTCGAGGGTCTGCACCGCCACGCCTCGACCCACGCGGCGGGCGTGGTCATCGGCGACCGGCCGTTGGAACAGCTCGTACCGCTCTACCGCGACCCGAAGACCGGGATGCGGGTGACCCAGTTCAACATGAAATGGGTCGAGGCGGCGGGCCTCGTGAAGTTCGACTTCCTCGGCCTCAAGACCCTGACCATGCTGCGCTGCTGCACCGACCTCCTGGCGCAGCGCGGCATCATCGTCGATCTCGCCTCGCTGCCGCTGGACGATCCCAAGACCTACGCGCCGATGAAGCGCGGCGAGACGGTGGGCGTGTTCCAGGTGGAATCCGCCGGCATGCGCAAGGCGCTGGTCGAGATGCAGGCCGACCGGTTCGAGGACATCATCGCCCTCGTGGCGCTCTACCGGCCCGGCCCCATGGCCAACATCCCGGTCTATTGCGAGCGCAAGCTCGGCCGCGATGCCGGCAACGAGGCGAGCTGGTACCCGCACGAGAAGCTGGAGCCGATCCTCAAGGAGACCTTCGGCATCATCGTCTACCAGGAGCAGGTGATGGAGGTGGCCAAGCTTCTGGCCGGCTACTCGCTCGGCGACGCCGACATGCTCCGCCGCGCCATGGGCAAGAAGATCAAGGCCGAGATGGACGCTCAGCGCGACCGTTTCGTGAAGGGTTCCGTCGCGGGCGGCCTCACCGAGGCGAAGGCCAACGAGATCTTCGACTTGCTCGCCAAGTTCGCCGATTACGGCTTCAACAAGTCGCACGCCGCCGCCTACGCCCTGCTGACCTACCAGACCGCTTATCTCAAGGCGAACTACCCGGTGGAGTTCCTGGCCGCCGCGATGCAGCTCGACATCGACGTCACCGACAAGCTCGCCGAGTTCCGCCAGGACGCCCAGCGCCTCGGCATCCCGGTGGACCCGCCCTCGATCAACACATCGGGCGTCAATTTCGAGGTCCATGACGGGCGGATCGGCTATGCGCTCGCCGCGATCAAGGGCGTGGGCCGGGCCGCCGTCGAGGCCGTGGTGGAGGCGCGCGGCGACACGCCGTTCAAGGATCTCGCCTGCCTCGCACGCCGGCTCAACCCGCGCCTCATCAACAAGCGGACCCTTGAGAACCTCGTCGCGGCCGGCGCCATGGATTGCATCGAGATCGACCGGGCGCGGGCCTGCGCCGCCGTCGAGCCGATGATGAAGCTGGCCCAAGGGGCGGCGGAGGCGGCCAGTACCGGCATCGTCGACATGTTCGGCGGCATCGCCTCGGCCGACGTGACCCTGCGCGTCCCCGCCTACGAGCCCTGGCCCATGGCCGAGAAGCTGAAGAAGGAATACGAGGCCATCGGCTTCTTCCTCTCCGGCCATCCCCTCGACGAATATGCCGGCCTGCTGGAGAAACTCCGCGTCCAGAGCTGGGCCGAGTTCTGCCGCTCGGTGCGCGCCGGCACGTCAAGCGTCGGCAAGGTCGCCGCCTCCGTCCTCGACCGCTCGGAGCGCCGCACCAAGTCCGGTAACAAGCTCGGCATCGTCACCCTCTCGGACCAGACCGGGCATTTCGAGGCGATCATCTTCCAGGAGGGCCTCGGCCAGTACCGCGAGATCCTGGAACCCGGCCGTCCCCTCGTGCTCCAGATCCAGGCCAATCTCGAAGGCGAGGACGTGCGCGCGCGCATCGTCACCGCCGAGCCCCTCGACGAGGCGGTGGCCCGGTACCAGAAGGGCATGCGCGTCTATCTCCGCGACGAGCGCCCCATCGTCAGCGTCCAGCAGCGCCTGCAGGTGCGCGGCGAGGGCGAGGTCTCGCTGATCCTCCTCCTCGACGGCGGCGACCGGGAGGTCGAGGTCAAGCTCCCCGGCCGCTATCAGGCGACGCCGCAGATCGCGGGTGCCCTCCGCGCTGTGCCCGGTGTGGTGCAGGTCGAAGTGAACTGACGGGTTCAGCCTCCCGAGGGGAGGGGCCCGTCGAACGTCTCGCGCGCCGTCTCCACCGCCGCGAGGTTCTGCTCGGCCCAGATCCACACGCCGCAGAAGGCGGCGCCGAGGCTCTGGCCGAGTTCCGTCAGCCGGTACTCGACCTTGGGCGGCACCACCGGATGCACGGTGCGGATCACCAACCCGTCCCGCTCCATGTGGCGGAGCGTCTGGGTCAGCATCTTCTGGCTGATCGTGCCGATGGACCGGCTGAGTTCGGTGAAACGAAGCTCGCCCTTTTCCTCCAGGATTTCGAGGATCAGCATCGTCCATTTGTCGGCGACGCGGCCGATGAGGTCGTGGACCAGAGCCTCGACGCGCGGATCCGCGTCGGCGGGCGGGTGCGGAGCCGGCATCTCACGCTCTCCTTTTGGTAAGTACAAATCTTTTTGGTGCCTTCTACCCATCGGAGAGTAGGCGCGGCATCTGTTTGGGACAATCAGGAGGGAAGTCCCATGAAGACGAGCGGCAACACCATTCTCATCACCGGCGGCGCCTCGGGGATCGGCCGAGAACTGGCGGAGCGGTTCCAGGCCCGGGGCAACACGGTGATCATCGCCGGCCGCCGCCGCGATCGGCTCGATGCGGTCACGGAGGCCAATCCCGGCATGGTCGGCTATGTGCTCGACGTGGAGGACAAGGCGGCAATCGACGCCTTCGCCGCGACGGTGATCGCCGCCCATCCCGACCTGAACGTCCTGATCAACAATGCCGGGATCATGCAGTTTGAGGATCTCACCAGCTCCCGTGATCTCGCGGATGCCGAGGCGATGGTGACCACCAACCTGCTGGGGCCGATCCGCCTCACCAACGCGCTGATCGACCATCTCTCGGCTCAGCCGGACGCGGCGGTCGTCAACGTCTCGTCGGGCCTCGCCTTCGTGCCGCTGGTCTCGACACCGACCTATTCTGCGACGAAGGCGGCGATCCATTCCTACACGGTCAGCCTGCGGGACGCCCTGAAAGGCAAGGTCGAAATCATCGAACTCGTGCCGCCCGCCGTGCAGACGGAGCTCACACCCGGCCAGTCGACGCGGGAGGGGTACCTGCCCCTCTGTGCATTCATGGACGAGGTGATGACGCTGTTGGCGACGCAGCCGACCCCGCCGGAAATCCTGGTGGAACGCGTGGGATTCCTGCGCTTCGCGGACAGCGAGAAGCGGTTCGACCAAGCCTTGGCTGCCGTGAACGACTTCGCCGACAAGGCGCGCGCGGAGCAGCACTGACGCTCCGTAGCGGCCATGCGCGCCGGCGTGCCGGTCGGACAGACGCGGCGGGAAACATCTGTCGCGTAACCGCGTCTTAATTAGACCTTCAGCATGGTCGAGATCAGGCTGGACCCGGTGCTTGCCCGACAAGTCCCGGCATGACGCGAACTGGCGTCGCGGTTCGGTGGCACGCTTCGATGACGAGAACTCTCTTGCGCCTGTCGGTCTTCGTCATCCTCGCGATCCTGGTCTTCGTGACGCTGTCGCCGATCGGGCTCCGGCCGGTCGTCGCCTCGGCGAATGTCGAGCGGATGAGCGCCTACGCCCTGTTCGGCTTCCTGTTGATCCTGGCCTATCCCAAGCGCTGGTATCTCGGGCTCGTGACCGGAATGGCGGTGGCCGGCATCCTCGAATTCGGCCAGGAATTGTCGCCGACCCGCCATGCCCGGATGTCCGATTTCCTGGTCAAGGCGGTCGCCGCGGCGTTCGGCAGCCTCGTCGCTTACCTCGCCCTGGCCGCCTATGCCCGGTTCGAGCGGCCTTCGGCCTCGCGCTGACACAGGTGCCTGACGTGGATATCTCCGACGATCCCGGTTTTTACGCGCTCCTGACCGGGAGTTTCCACCGTGCCGTCGGCCGGCCGCTGGTGCCGGAGCCGGGGCGCGATGCGGCCTGGCTCGATGCCGACGCCCCCTTCGCGGTCCTCGCCCATGACGGAGGGGACGACCCGCGTTTCATCTATGCGAACCTGACCGCCCTGCGCGTCTTCGGCTACGAGAAGACCGAACTCATCGGCCTGCCCTCCCGCTTCTCGGCCGAGGCCCCGGAGCGGGCCGAGCGGCAGCGCCTCCTCGACGCGGTCACCCGCCACGGGTTCGTCGACAACTATGCCGGCATCCGCATCCGCAAGGACGGAACCCGCTTCCCGATCCGAGACGCCATCGTCTGGCAGCTCGTGGACGAGGCCGGCCTGTTCCACGGTCAGGCCGCGACCTTTTCCGTCTGAGCGGGGTCGCCGCTGTCGACGCGGGAAGGCATGACGATTTTCCTCCTCCACCCGACGACCTCATCCTGAGGCGCCGCGTAGCGGCCTCGAAGGAGGGATCCAGAACCCGCTGTGCGAACTGGACGTCTCCTTGGAGGACTTCGCTGTGCGTCGGCACTTCAGGATGAGGCGGCGGGTGGGATCGCGATGGCATTGCTATCCTCGCCGAGTGTCATCAGGGCGGCATTGCCGCCTGCCGCTGCGGTGTTGGTGCTGACGCTGCGCTCCCGGAGCAGCCATTCGAGGGAGTAATCCTCGACTCCCTTCTCCAATCCGTCCGGCGACACGGCGAGGACCGGGATGATGGCGCCGGGCAGCGCGGCGGCTCTCCGCGCCGCCGTGAGGGTCGCCTCCGCTCCGCCCTCCACCAGGATCGCCGCGCAGCCCATGGCGTCCGGCCCATCGGCGATGTCGATCGTACCCCGGACCGCACGGGGCAGGAGGTCGAGCATGGGTCGCAGGCCGGCGGGCGGGACGAGGCGGATCGTGTTGCCGGTGACGAGGCATGCCGCGATCTGTGCGAACAGCCCGGTCTCGCTGGCCGGCAGGCACAGGACCGTGCCGCGCGGATGCAGGCTGTAGCGGTTGCTCTCGCCCACCGGGCCGGGCAGGGCGATGTCGAGCCCGAGGAGGCTCCGTTCGGCATAGGCGTCGCAGCGCGCCGCCTCCCTCTCCCTGCCCGCCGTTGACAGGGCGTCGCGCAGGGACGCCAGCGCCTCGGGCATCGCGGCGGGGCGCCGGACGAGGCCGGTCTCCACGGGCGCCGAGGCCAGGAGGCGGCGGAGGTAGAGCGGGCCGCCGGCCTTCGGCCCGGTCCCCGACAGGCCCTCGCCGCCGAAGGGCTGCATGCCGACCACGGCCCCGATGAGGTTGCGGTTGACGTAGAGGTTGCCGGCGCGGACCCGGTCCAGGAGGCGCGCGACGGTGGCGTCGATCCGGCTGTGCACGCCGAAGGTCAGGCCGTAGCCGGTCTCGTCGATGGCGGCGGCGAGCCCGTCGAGACCGTCGCGCCCGTAGCGCAGGATGTGGAGGATCGGCCCGAAGACCTCGCCGGTGAGGTCGTCCAGCCTGTCGATGGCGATCAGGCTCGGCGGGACGAAATGGCCCGCCGCGCAGGAGGCGGGCAGCGGGAGCCGGTCTACGGCATGGCCGCGCTCCCGCATCCGCGCCACATGCGCCTCGATCCTTTGTTGCGCTGCCTCGCTGATGACCGGCCCGATATCGGTGGCGAGCTGGTCGGGATTGCCGATGGTGAGCTCGGCCATCGCCCCCTTCAGCATCGAGAGGATGCGCTCGGCGATCTCGTCCTGCAGGCAGAGCACGCGGAGCGCCGAGCAGCGCTGGCCGGCCGAATCGAAGGCCGACACCAGCACATCGGCTACCACCTGCTCCGGCAGGGCGGAGGAATCCACCACGAGGGCGTTCTGGCCGCCGGTTTCCGCGACGAACGGGATCGGTCGCCCCAGAGGGCCGAGGCGTCCGGCCAGTTCGGTCTGTATCCCTTTGGCGACGTCGGTCGATCCGGTGAACAGGACGCCGTCGATGCGCGGATCGGCCACGATGCGGGCGCCGACCCGCCCCTCTCCCGGCAGCAGGCCGAGCACGCCCTCCGGAATTCCGGCCTCGATCAGGATCTCCACCGCGAGCCCCGCCACCAGGGGCGTTTCGCCGGCGGGCTTGGCGAGGACCGCGTTGCCCGCCGCGAGGGCCGCCGCGACCTGCCCGATGAAGATGGCGAGGGGGAAGTTCCACGGGCTGATACAGGCGACCACGCCGAGGGGGATATGGGTCGCGGCTTTGAAGCCCGCCGTCTGCGCCCCGTAATAGCGCAGGAAATCCACCGCCTCGCGGATCTCGGCTGCGGCGTTGGCGAGGGACTTGCCCGCCTCCCGCACCAGCAGCCCGAGGAACGCGTCGCGCCGCGCCTCGATCAGGCCGGCCGCATCGGCCAGGATCTCGGCCCGCCGCGACGGCGCCGTCGCGGCCCAGCCAAGAGCCGCCGAGGCGGCCCGCGCGATGGCGGCATCGACGCATCCGTCATCCGCCTCCACCACGTATCCGACGACATCGTCTCGGTCCGCCGGGTTGAGCACGGCCCGCCTCGCGCCTTCTGTCCCCTCCGACGGAACGGGTCGGCAGAGGAAGGGCGTCGCCGCGCCGCGTGGCAGGGCCTCGCCGAGGGACGCGAGCACGTCCTCGTCGGCGAGATCGAGGCCGCGCGAATTGGGCCGGCTTCCGGCGAACAGGTGACGCGGCAGGGGGATCCCCGGATGCCCCGAGCCGGGTGGCGAGACCCGGCGCGCCCGCTCCACCGGGTCGGCGACGAGGTCGTCCACCGCGACGGCGGGGTCGGCGATGCGGTTGACGAAGGAGGAATTCGCGCCGTTCTCGAGCAAGCGCCGGACGAGATAGGCGAGCAGGGTCTCGTGCGTGCCCACCGGGGCGTAGATCCGGCACGGACGGTTCAGGATCGATCCGCCGACCACCTCCTCGTAGAGCGTCTCGCCCATGCCGTGCAGGCACTGGAACTCGTAGTCGCCCGGCCGGAAGTCCGGCCCCGCCATGGCGACGATGTCGGCCAGCGTGCGGGCGTTGTGGGTGGCGAATTGCGGGAACACCGCGTCACCGGCCATCAGCAGCCGGCGCGCGCAGGCGAGATACGATACGTCGGTATGCACCTTCCGGGTGAAGACCGGGAATCCGTCGAGGCCGTCGACCTGGGCGCGCTTGATCTCCGAATCCCAATACGCCCCCTTCACCAGGCGGACCATGAGGCGGTGCCCGCTCCGTCGCGCGAGGTCGACGACCCAATCCACCACCGGGAGCGCACGCTTCTGGTAGGCCTGGACGACGAAGCCGAGCCCGTCCCAGCCGGCCAGACGCTCGTCCATCGCCAGGGCTTCGAGGAGGTCGAGGGAGAGATCGAGACGGTCGGCCTCCTCGGCGTCGATGTTGAAGCCGATGTCGTGACGGCTCGCCGCGAGGGCGAGGCCCGCCAATCGCGGCAGCAACTCGGCCATCACCCGCCCGCGCTGAGCTCGCTCATAGCGTGGATGCAGGGCCGAGAGCTTGACGGATATGCCCGGCCCGGCGAGCGGTCCGCGCCCACCCGATGCCGCGCCGATCGCCGCGATGGCGCCGGCATAATCCTCGGCGTACCGGGCGGCATCCCCGGCATTCATCGCCGCCTCGCCGAGCATGTCGTAGGAGTAGGTAAAGCCCATGGCCTCCCTGCGTCGGCCGTTGCGCAACGCCTCGGCGATGCTGCGGCCGGTGACGAACTGGCCGCCGAGCATGCGCATGGCGAGATCGACGCCTTTTCGGATGGCGGGTTCTCCCGCGCGCCGCACCACGCGCGTCAGTGCCGCCGTCAGGCCGGGCTCGTCCGGCGCGCCCACGACCCGTCCCGTCAGGACCAAGCCCCATGTGGCCGCGCCGGCAAAGAGGGAGGTGGCATGGCCGAGATGCGACCACCAATCGCCATGCCCGATCTTGTCGCGGATCAACGCGTCCCGGCTCGCCGCATCCGGAATGCGCAAAAGCGCTTCGGCGAGACACATCAGGGCGACACCCTCCGCGCTCGACAGGCTGAACTCGCGCATCAGCTGCTCGACGGGGGCGCGCGAGCCCTTGGCGCGAAGGGTGGCGACGAGGTGCCTCGCCAGATGCATCGCGGCCGCGTTTTCGTCCGGGTTCCGGCGCGCGGCGGCCATCAGGGGGGCGAGGCACTCGGATTCGGAAAGACGATGGGCGGCCCGGATGGCGGCCCGGAGCGTGGCACTCGGTGCCGAAGGCCCCGCGAGGTCGGCGAAGGGCGCCCTTGGACCAGGCGGGATCGGCGCTGCGGAGGGGAGGGAGGGACCATTGCTCACGGGTCGAGGCCCTCCCGCCGCTGCGCCGTGCGGCCGCCGGTTCCGGGCGGCGATCTTGCGGGGATGGATGCTTCGGACGTCGCCGCCGCATCGGCCCCGTTGCACCCGGTGGAATCGGGACTATCCCGCGCCTGCAAGCAAAAGCGATGCTCGGCGGGGCGGTTCCGTCAACGCGCCGCGAGGCGGGGTTCCTTCTCCTGCCGGTGGCCAGCTTCCAGGCGCTCGGCGACGAGGCGCTGCAGCCGCCAGAGATGGTCGTCGAGAATGCCGGCCTCGGCGCAGGCCCGCGCCGTGCGAAAGAGGTATTCCGCGCTCGGGCCGAGATGCCCCGCGCCGGTGGCGATCCGGTCGGCGATCTCTTCCTCGGTGAGGCGGCCGGTGTAGCGGTCGCTGGCGCGGTTGACGACGAAGGTCAGGGCGGTGACCGGGCCGGTGCCCGTCTCCACCGTGACCCAGCGTCCCTCATAGCCGCCGCCGCGCATCTCGCGGCGCCACACCGGCATCAGGGTCGCGGCCGGGTCGATGCCCTCCAGTCTGAAAGCGGTTCCCCGGCAGATGCCGCCCCGGTCGAGGGCGAGGACGAGTCCCGGCCGCTCGCGGCTCCCGCGAAAGCGCCGCTGCAACAGGCAGAAGCGCCGGTGATAGCCCCGCACCGTGCCGGTGCGCCGCTCGGCCACGGCGAATTCCGGCTGCCAGATCAGCGAGCCGTAGCCGAACACCCAGAGCCCGTTCCCCTGCCTCGGCCTGCCACGGAGCATCCGGTCGAGGCCGGGCGCGAGATCGCGATCGGTGAGGAGATGCAGGGCGCTCGCATCGTCGGCGACGGGAATCGGATGGGCGCGGGCGATGAGATCGAGGGTGAGCGAGAGCGGACGATGCGGCATGGACCGTATCGGAGCATCACCGGTCGGTCCGGGCAAGCCGTTCGAACGATCGACGTCCTCAACCCTTCGCGTTCCCCAGCGCCTCCAGCTCCTTGAACGGCTCCGTCTTGTGGCCCTCGCAGACCTCCTCGGCATCTTCGAGGATGCTGAGCTTGCCGGCCTCCTCGCGGATGACGGCCTTGGCCTTCTCGCCCTTGAGGAAGCGGCGGCCCATCATCCGGGCGGACACGCAATAGAGGGTGCGGCCGTCATCCTCGAACGGTCCGGCGATGCGGCTGTGCTCGAACCGGACCGGGATCACCGAGATCGAGCCGAAACCGCTCTGGCGCAGGGCCAGGGCGGCCACCCGCTCGCGCATGGTGAAGCTCGCGCCGGGCGCGGGCGCCGGATCGGGCCGCCCGCACCCGGTGAGCGCGATGGCGACGAGGCCAAGCCATGCGCCGCCAGCGCGGCGGGAGATTGCACGGTCCGTGCGGGCGCGCGGTAAGACGGTCATGGTCGTCGGGTCTCGAACCAGGGGAGCACGAGGCATAGCGTCGAACACGCCCTGCGGGAATGCCGATGCCGATGCAATCCACGCCCTCGAGTGGACGGACCGGCCCGTTTCCAACGCACGGTCCGCGCTCTAAGGAGGGGGTATGCAATGGACCGACGACGGCGTGGTGCTGGGGCTGCGCAGGCAAGGCGAGACCGGCGTCGTCCTCGAAGTGATGACCCTGGACCACGGCCGCCATCTCGGCCTCGTCCATGGCGGGCGCTCGAGGCGGATGCAGCCGGTGCTGCAGACCGGCAATCACGTCCGGCTGACATGGCGGGCGCGCCTCGACGAGAGCCTGGGGGCCTTCGCGGTGGAGCCCCTCGAATCCGCCGCCGCGCGGCTCATGGGCTCCGGCCTCGCCCTTTACGGCGTGACCCACATGGCCGCGCTCCTGCGCCTCCTGCCCGAGCGCGATCCCCATCCCGCCGTCTACGAGGCGGCCCGCATCCTCGTCGCCCATCTCGACGACCGGGTGATCGCGCCGCTCCTGATGGTGCGGTTCGAACTCGCTATCCTGGCCGAGCTCGGCTTCGGGCTCGATCTCAGCGCCTGCGCCGCCACGGGAGGCAACGACGCGCTGATCTACGTCTCGCCGAGGACCGGGCGGGCCGTCAGCGCCTCGGCCGGGGAGCCCTTCCGGGACAGGTTGCTGGCGCTGCCGGGCTTCCTTCTCGACCGGGAGGGCGGCCGGACCGGCTTCATGCCGCCCGACGAGCGGGATGTAGCCAATGGGTTTACCTTGACGGGGTATTTCCTCGACCAGCACATCTGGGGGCCGCGCGCCATCGCGCCTCCGGCGGAGCGGGCGCGATTCGTTGCGTTGGGGACGCAGAGCGCCTAAGTCACGTTCGCGTTATGTTCTGATTTGGGCCATGTCCGGCCCGGGAGTTCGTCATGGGCCAGCCCTTCGATCCGCCATCGGGATCCGACGGCATCGAGAGCGTCGAGCTGAAGTCGGCGCTGGAAGAGCGCTACCTCGCCTATGCGCTCTCCACCATCATGAACCGGGCGCTGCCGGACGCCCGCGACGGGCTCAAGCCCGTCCATCGCCGCATCCTCTACGGCATGCGGCTGCTCCGGCTCGACCCGAACACCGCCTTCAAGAAATGCGCGAAGATCGTCGGCGACGTGATGGGCGATTTCCATCCCCACGGCGACCAGGCGATCTACGACGCGCTGGTGCGTCTCAGCCAGGACTTCGCGCAGCGCTATCCGCTGGTGGATGGCCAGGGCAATTTCGGCAACATCGACGGCGATGGCCCCGCCGCATACCGCTACACCGAGGCGCGGCTGACGGAGGTCGCCCGCCTCCTGCTCGACGGGATCGACGAGGACACGGTCGATTTCCGGCCCTCCTACAATGGCGAGAAGGACGAGCCCATCGTCCTGCCGGCGGCCTTCCCGAACCTGCTCGCCAACGGCTCCCAGGGCATCGCGGTGGGCATGGCCACCTCGATCCCGCCGCACAACGCGGCCGAACTCTGCGACGCGGCGCTCTATCTCATCGGCCATCGCGACGCGACCTCGGCCCAGCTCCTCACCTTCGTGAAGGGGCCGGATTTCCCCACCGGCGGCATTCTCATCGACAGTGCCGAGTCGATCGCCGAGGCCTACCGCACCGGGCGCGGCGGTTTTCGCGTGCGAGCGCGCTGGGCGAAGGAGGATACGGGGCGCGGCACCTGGAACATCGTCGTCACCGAGATCCCATACGGCATTCCCAAGGCCCGGCTCATCGAGAAGCTGGCCGAGCTGCTGCAGGAGAAGAAGCTGCCGCTGCTGGCCGATGTGCGTGACGAATCGGCCGAGGACGTCCGTGTCGTGCTGGAGCCGCGCTCGCGCAGCGTCGACCCGGTGATCCTGATGGAATCGGTGTTCCGGCTCACCGAGCTCGAAGCCCGCATCCCCCTCAACATGAACGTCCTGGTGGGCGGTCTCGTCCCGCGCGTGATCGGGCTGGCCGAGGCCCTGCGCGAATGGCTCGACCATCGCCGCGTCGTGCTCCAGCGCCGCTCGCGCCACCGCCTCGCGCAGATCGAGCGCCGCCTCGAAATCCTCGGCGGTCTCCTCATCGTCTATCTCGATCTCGACGAGGTGATCCGCATCATCCGCGAGGAGGACGAACCGAAACCGTCCCTGATGAAGCGGTTCGAACTCACCGAACTCCAGGCCAACGCCATCCTCGACACCCGCCTGCGCTCGTTGCGCAAGCTGGAGGAGATGGAACTCAAGCGCGAACTCGATACGCTGACCAAGGAGAAGGACGGGCTCGAAGAGCTCCTCAGCTCCGAGAAGATGCAATGGTCGGACATCACCAAGCAGATCCGCGCCGTGAAGAAGGCCTTCGGGCCCGAGACCAAGCTCGGTGCCCGCCGCACCACCCTGGAGAACCCGCCCGATACCGCCGGGATCGACTTCACTTCCGCCATGGTGGAGCGCGAGCCGATCACCGTCATCGTCTCGGCCAAGGGCTGGATCCGCGCCCTCAAAGGGCATGTCGCCGATCTGTCGGGCGTCGCCTTCAAGGGCGACGACGCCCTCAAGATCTCGTTCCTCAGCGAGACCACGGCCAAGATCCTGGTGCTCGCCTCCAATGGCAAGGTGTTCACCCTTGAAGCGGCGAAGCTTCCGGGCGGGCGCGGCTTCGGTGATCCGATCCGATTGATGGTGGATTTCGACGACGGCGCCGAGATCGTCGCCGCCCTGCCGTATCAGCCGGGCGGCAAGCTCCTGATCGCAGGCTCGGATGGGCGCGGCTTCCTCGCCCCCGCCGACGCGCTGGTGGCCAATACCCGCAAGGGCAAGGGCATCATGGGGCTCGACGAGCCGGCCCAGGCCATGCTGCTCGTGCCTGCCGGCGGCGGCGATCATGTCGCCGTCTGCAGCGCAGACCGGTTGCTACTGGTCTTCCCGCTCTCGGAAATGCCGGAACTGTCGCGCGGCAAGGGCGTGCGCCTGCAGCGCTGCCGCCAGAGCACGCTCACCGACGCCCACGTCTTCACCCTGGCCGAGGGCCTGCCCTGGCGCGACAGCGCCGGTCAGGAGCGGCTCGCCAACGCGGCACTGCTGGAGAAGTGGATGGGCCACCGGGCCGAGGCCGGCACGCTGATGACCCGGAGCTTCCCGAAATTCGAGCGGTTCGGGAAGTAGATGCTGAACATACCATCGCGGCTTGATCCGCGCTGGTGCTGCGACGATGTTTATCGGGTAGTCGCGTGATGAAGGAGTAATCGGATGGCCGACGCCGTAAGCCCGCTGACGCCCGATCTCGAAGAGCAGCTCGGCGGCATTCGGCGAGCGCGCGAAGCGAGTGAGAAATTCGTTGCCGAGCAGAAGAAACTCACGGCCGAAGCATTGAAGCTGGATCGCGACCGCATGTTCGCGCCCTGGCAGATCGCGTTGTCCGGCATGGCTGCCGGAGCAGCGTTCTTTGGCGCTGGCGCTGCCTTCGTGAAGATCCTCGGTCCCTAGCGGACAGACAAGATATCCGACAGCGCTCTCGCTCAGCGGCGGCGGAACTGGCCGCGGATCGGCGGGCGCGGACCGGAGGAGCGCTCGTCCTTGTGACGGAACACGAGGCGGCCCTTCTCGAGATCGTACGGTGACATCTCGACGGTGACACGGTCGCCGGCCAGAGTCTTGATGCGGTTCTTCTTCATCTTGCCGGCCGTGTAGGCCACGATCTCGTGGCCCTGGTCGAGCTGCACGCGATAGCGTGCGTCCGGCAGGATCTCGATCACGAGACCGTCGAACTGCATCAACTCTTCTTTCGCCATCCACACTCTCCAGCCGGAACGCCAGAACGGGGCATTCCGGGACACCAAAAACATAGCCGTTCGGCAAAACGCTGCGGGCGGCGGGTCCGATCCCATCGGATGCGCAACACCGGCGAGCGTCGGCACGACATAATGTTCGCGCGTCCCGTAAGCAAGCTTTTACCGCCTGGAACGCTATCGCGTCGACAGAAAATCACATGCTGTCCTGGTCCCTCGACAGTGTCGCGGGGGACTCAACTGCCCGATTCGGCAGGCTCGTGCCGGACGACGACAAGGAGACCTCATCGCCGTCCGCCCGCGCGACTGCGCGGTGGCGGGTGTTCGCCGAACGCGCCGAGGACGACCATAGGTCGTGATCGGCGCCGCTTGGTATCGAGCCGCATCCGTGGCGAGTACGGCTTTCCCGAGCCGGCGGCGATACGCCGGCCCCTTGCATCAGGGCGTCACGGCGTTGCCGGCGTAGTCGATGCGGCCGTCCGGCGTCTTCCTCCAGACCTGCAGCACGTAGCCGGGTGCCTTGGACTGGCCGTTGGCATCGAACGCGATCTCGCCGATGGCGGTCTTGAGCGGCGCACCGCCGTGCAGGACATCCGCCACCTTGCGGCCCTCGCTCGACTTCGCTTGCTCCACGGCCTGTCTGAGGATCTCCACCGCCGCATAGCCCTGCGCCGCCACCATGTCGGCCTCCGGCGTCCTCGGCCTGGCCGCCACGCCCTTGGATTCGGGCAGCTTTCGCGGCTCCGGCAGGAGGGTCATCACCGTCCCCTCGGCGCCCGGGCCGGCCCCCGTGGCGAAGTCCTTGTCGAGGAGCCCGTCGCTGCCGACGAGGGGTATGGCGAGACCCGCCTCGCGCAGGGAGCGGATCAGCTGGCCGGCTTCCGGCGCGAGGCCGCCGAAATAGACGACCTCGACCTGCGCGCGTTTCAGGCGCGCGACGAGGGACGACAGGTCCCTGTCGCCGCGGTTGAGGCTCTCGAAAGCCGTCTCGGCCTGCCCGTTCGCCTTGAGGATGCGGGCGACGTCGTCCACCAATCCGCGCCCGAACGTGCTCTTGTCGTGAACGAAGCCGATCCGCCGCCCGCGGAAACGTGCGAGGAGATAGGTGGCCGCGATCGGCCCCTGCTCGGCGTCACTGCCGCCGATACGGAAGACGTTCCAGGCCCCGCGTGTGGTCAGGGCAGGCCAGGCGATGCCGGGCGTCACCGCGATGATTCCCGCGTCCTCGTAGATCGGCAGGACCGACGCCGCCACGGTGGCGTTGAACGGCCCGACGACGAGGGGGACCCGATCGGCGATGAACTTGCGCGCGACCGCGAGCCCCTGCTTGCCGTCGCCGGCATCGTCGGCCACCACGAGGGCGAGCTTGAGCCCTTTTGGGCCGGCTGCGCGGTTGAGATCCGCCACTGCCTGTTCGGCTCCCGCCCGGAGCCCCTGTCCGAAGGCGGCATCCGGCCCGGTGAGAGGGAGCGAGAGGCCGATCCGGACCGGTGCCTGGGCCGGACTCTGTGCGGCGGCGCCGGATGCGACGAAGGCCAGCGCGGCGAAGAACGGTGCGGCGGCCGCGGGTAAGATGCGTCTCATGGTGCGAGGTCCGGATGGTCGGCACGAGGCCGATCCAGCCTCTTTAGCGCAGCCTGGCGCAATTGGCGCGGCCCGATCGAGATGGTCCGTCCTTCCACGGGGCGATCCAGTGGGCGATGCCTGTGTGCCGGTCGGCACGCTTCGGGGACCGGGGATGGCACTGGCTTCGCTTGCGCATTGCACCGAGGGTGCCGGAGCCTATCTCCCCGAGGCGGCGTTGCGTGAGTGCCGTCATGCCCTGGACGCGCAGCGCGCGGAGTGTCCCATGCTCTCCACCGAAACAGACATCCTCCACGCGGCCGAGGCGTGGCGCCGTAGCGGGCGGGGCGTGGCGCTCGCCACCGTGGTCGAGACCTGGGGCTCCGCGCCTCGCCCGGTGGGCAGCCACCTCGTCGTCGACGAGGGTGGCAACTTCCTCGGTTCGGTCTCGGGCGGCTGCGTCGAGGGGGCGGTCATCACGGAAGCGCTGGACGCCATCGCCGACGGACGACCCCGGGTGATCGAGTTCGGCGTCGCCGATGAGACCGCCTGGCGGGTCGGTCTCTCCTGCGGCGGGCGCATCCGCGTCTTCGTCGAACGCATCGACTGAAGCGGCGCCATGAAGCTCGATTCCCTCCATGCCCTCAACGTCGAGCGTGCCGCGCGCCGCGCCGCGATGCTCGTCACCGACCTCGACGACGGCAGCCAGCGCGTGGTCCGCGAGGCAGAGATCCCGGCCGACCCCCTGGCCGACATCCTGGTGCGACGCCTCGCCTCCGGAAAGAGCGGCCTCGTCGAGGTGGAGGGGCGGCAGTTCTTCCTCACCGTGCAGGTGCCCGCCGTACGGCTCGTGCTGATCGGGGCGGTGCATATCAGCCAGGCGCTCTGCCCGATGGCGACGGCGGTCGACCTGTCCGTGAGCGTCATCGACCCGCGGACGGCCTTCGCCACGCCCGAGCGCTTTCCGGAGGTTCCCCTCCTGCCCCTCTGGCCCGACGAGGCCCTGGCCGGCCCCGTTCCGCCCCTCGACCGCTATTGCGCCGTCGCGGCCCTGACCCACGATCCGAAGATCGACGATCCCGCGCTGATCGCGGCCCTGAGGGCCGAATGTTTCTATGTGGGCGCCCTCGGCTCGCGGAAGACCCATGCCGCACGGGTCGAACGCCTGTCGCAGGCCGGGCTCTCGCCCGAGCAGATCGCGCGGATCGAGGCGCCGATCGGCCTCGACATCGGCGCCGTGAGCCCGGCCGAGATCGCCGTCTCCATCCTGGCGCAGATCGTGTCCGCCCTGCGCGGCGGCGGTCCGCGTGCCGTCAAAGGCGGAGTCCCCGCGTGAAGTTCGGTTCGGTCGCGATCACGCGGGCCGCGGGGCTCATCGCCGCCCATACCCTGCGGGCCGATGACGTGATCGTCCGCAAGGGGCGGCCGATCCAGGGCGACGACGCGCGTCGTCTCGCCGAGGCCGGCCTCGACAGCGTGGTGGCGGTGACCCTGGAGACGGGCGATGTCGGCGAGGACGAGGCTGCCGCCCGTCTCGCCGCTCGGGTGGCGGGGTCGGGTCTTTCCACCGGCCCCGCCTTCACCGGGCGCTGCAACCTCCAGGCGGAGGTGGCGGGCATTCTGATGATCGACCGTCCTGTCGTCGACGCGGTGAACGCGGTGGACGAGGCCATCACGCTCGCGACCCTGCCGCCGTTCCGACCGGTGAGTCCGGGCGAGATGGTGGCGACGGTGAAGATCATTCCCTATGCGGTGTCCGGCTCCGCCCTCGACCGCGCCTGCGGGATCGCGACGCCGGCGCCCCTCACGGTCATGCCCTATCGCCGCTTCCGGGTGGGTGTCGTCTCCACCCTGCTGCCGGGGCTCAAGGAGGCCACCGTCGCCAAGACCCTCCGCAACCTGGAACGCCGGCTCGGGCCGACCGGGGCGGGGATCGCCTCCGACCTTCGGGTCTCGCACGAGGCCGGTGCGGTGGCGACCGCCATCCGCGAGGCCATCGACCGCGACGGATGCGATCTCGTCGTGGTGTTCGGCGCCTCGGCCATCGCCGACCGGCGCGACGTCATCCCCGCCGGCATCGAGGCGGCGGGCGGGGAGGTGGAGCATTTCGGCATGCCCGTCGATCCCGGCAACCTGCTCCTCGTCGGCCGTCGCGGCGAGGTTCCGGTGATCGGCGCTCCGGGCTGCGCGCGCTCGCCCGCCGAGAATGGGTTCGACTGGGTTCTCCATCGCCTGCTCGCCGGCCTCGTGGTGAGCCGCGCCGACATCGTCGGGCTCGGCGTCGGTGGCCTGCTCATGGAGATCGTGTCCCGGCCCCAGCCGAGATCGGGGCGACAGGGTCCGTCGGAAGAAAGCACGTCGGAGGATGCCTGACGCCGTCGGCATCGTCCTCCTCGCCGCCGGACGGGGAACGCGCTTCGGTTCGGCCGCGAAGATGCTCGCACTCCTCGATGGCCGGCCGCTCGTCCGCCACGCGGCCGAGACTGCGATCGCGGCGAATCTCGGTCCCGTGGCGGTGATTCTCGGCTCGCATGGCGCTGCGGTCCGGCAGGCGCTGGCGGGCCTCGACCTGCGGATCGTCGACAACCCGGCCCATGCAGAAGGTCTGTCCACCTCCCTGCGATGCGGACTCGACGCCTTTCCGGAGACCGCCCGCATCATCGTGATGCTCGGGGACATGCCGCGTATCCGGCCCAGCCACCTCGCGTCCCTGGTCGAGGCCTTCCTGGCCGCCGACCCGGCGCCGGCCGCCATCGTCCCGGTCCATCGCGGATCGCGCGGAAACCCGGTTCTCCTCAATCGCGCGCTCCTCGCGTCCGATCTGGCGTCGCTCACCGGGGATCAGGGCGCCGGCCGTATCCTGGCGGCGCGGACGGATGTCGTGGAACTGGAGATGGATGCGGCCGTCGCCCTCGATATCGATACGCAGGCCGCCCTGATCGCTGCCGCCCGCGCCTGATCAGGAGGCCTTGTGATCAGGAGGCCTTGCCCGGCCGCTTCGCCTCGTTCCGGCAGCGGTCGGAGCAGTAGCGGACCTCGTCCCACACCCGTTCCCATTTCTTGCGCCAAGCGAAGGGCTTGCCGCAGATGGCGCACACCTTGGTGGGCAGATCCGTCTTCTTGCGCATGCGCGGCATGGGAGGCTCGTCCTATCGTCCGAGCTGCCCGGCATCCGCGACGGCGACCGGGCTCCAGCGGGTGATCTGGATGAAGCCGTCGCGGGCGGCGACGACGATGTGGCGGCGGTAGCGGTGGACGATCGTTCCCGGCGAGTGGCGGTGTGGCTCGCGCCAGCCCTCCGCCGCCGCGACGAAGACACGGTTGTCGCCCAACTGTACGATGGTCTCGATGGTGCCGAAGGCCCGCATGCGCCGCAGAATCGCCTCCACGTCCGTGCGGAAATCGAGGGTCCTGTCCGCATCCGTCACGCGGGGCCAGTAGGAGCCTTCGCCCTGGGGCTGGGCCGCCCGCCAGCGAGTCGGCAGGTCGCGCGCGATCGGTCCCGAGGCCAGCCGCCGGGCTGCGATCTGGCATTTGGCGAGCAGGGTCTCGTGGGTCTCCTGCGGCGCCATGGCGAACGTCTCCTGCGCGAGGATGTCACCCGTGTCGAACCCCTCCTCGGCCAGCACGTGCGCGGTCACGCCCCAGTCGGCGCGTGCGTCGGTGATCGCCTTGAAGAGGGGGTAGGGGCCGCGCCCGACCGGCAGGGGCGAGGGATGGAAGTTCAGGGCGTAGCCGGCCCGGTTGCGCCAGCCCCGGATGAGCCAGGGGTAACCGGCCACCACGAGAGCCCAGTCCGTCCCGTGGATCTGCGTCAGGGCGTCGAGATCCGCGAGCTTGATCCGCGAGAGCTGCATCGGGATGCGGTGACGGCGGCTCTGGGCCACGACCGCCTCGTTGTGGTCGTAGAGCCCATCGCAGGGCCGGGTGAACAGCTTGATCGGCGTCCATCCGGCATCCACCAGCGCTTCGAACACGCCGCCGAGGAAATCGATGCCGGCGAAGGCAAACTTCATGAAGAACCCCGGGAGCGGATGCGCGGCGTGCGACTCTACGGATGGTGCCCTGCGGGCTCCACGGTCGCGCCGTCCGCCTTACCTAACCGATCCGGCACGGAATGGGAGCGGTCATGAATCGGGTTGTGATCTACGGCGGAACCGGCGGTATCGGCATGGCCACGGCGCGGGCCCTGCGCAAGCGCGGGATCCCGCTGCATCTCGCGGCGCGGGATGCCGGGCGGCTCGAGGAAGTCGCCGCCGACCTCGGTGAGACCACCTTCACCGCAGGCGACGTCACGGACCCCGCCCATTTCGCGATCGTCACGCAGGAGGCGGGCGACACCCTGGCCGGGCTCGTCTACGCGGTCGGCACCATCAACCTGAAGCCGCTGGCGAAGCTGACCGCCGACGACGTGGCGATGGATTTCAAGCTCAACGCGCTTGGCGCTCTCCTGGCCCTCCAGGCCGCGGCGCCGGCGCTCAAGGCGGGGGCGGGCGTGACGGGGGCGGGCGTCGTCCTGTTCTCCACCGTGGCGGTGGCGCAGGGATTTGCGGCCCACGCCTCCGTCGCCATGGCAAAGGGCGCCGTGGAAGGACTCGCACTGTCCCTCGCCGCCGAGCTCAGCCCTCATATCCGGATCAACGTGGTCGCGCCCTCGCTGACGCGCACGCCGCTCGCCGCTGCCATCACCGGCAACGAGACGCTGGCATCGGGAATCGCGTCCATGCACGCACTCCAGCGGCTCGGCACACCCGAGGATATAGGCGCGCTGGCCGCCTTCCTCGTCTCGGCGGAAGCCGGCTGGATCACCGGGCAGGTCATCGGCGCGGATGGCGGCCGCTCGACGCTGCGGACGAAGGGGTGACGTCGCTGCGCACCCTCCGCTTCGTCCTCGGCGACCAGCTTCACCGACGCGTCTCCTCCCTCACCGATCTCGACCCGCAATCCGACGTCGTGCTCATGGTCGAGGTGCGGGAGGAGGCCACCTATGTCCGCCACCACAAGCAGAAGATCGCCTACCTGTTCGCCGCCATGCGCCATTTCGCGGCCGATCTGGAGGCCGAAGGTGTCACTGTCGACTACGTGCGCCTCGACGCGCCGGGCAATACCGGCTCGTTCACCGGCGAACTCCGGCGAGCGGTCGAGCGGCACGAGCCCGACAAGATTGTCGTCACCGAGCCCGGCGAGTGGCGCGTCTGGGAGATGATGCAGGGGTGGCGCGATGACCTGCCGGCGCCCGTGGACATACGCGACGACAACCGCTTTCTCTACCCGCGCGCGGATTTCGCGCGCTGGGCCGAGGGGCGGCACGCCTTGCGGATGGAGACGTTCTATCGCGGCATGAGGAAGCGTACCGGCCTGCTGATGAAGGACGGCGAGCCGGTGGGCGGCCAGTGGAACTTCGATCACGACAACCGCAAGAAGCTGCCGCGCGGGCACCGCTCCCCGGAACGCCCCGGCTTCGTGCCCGACGCGATCACGTCGGAAGTCATCGCTCTGGTATCAGACCGTTTCGCCGACCATTTCGGCGATCTCGACGCATTCCGCTGGCCGGTGACCCGCGCCGACGCCCTCACCGCCCTGAAGCATTTCCTGGACGAGTGCCTGCCGCATTTCGGCGATTACCAGGATGCGATGAAGACGGGCGCCCCCTTCCTCTACCATGCTCTTCTCTCACCGGCGCTCAATGCGGGCCTGCTCACGGCGGAGGAGGTCTGCCGGGCGGCTGCCCGCGCCTATGACGAAGGGGCGGCGCCGCTCAACTGCGTCGAGGGCTTCATCCGCCAGATCCTCGGATGGCGCGAATACGTCCGGGGACTCTACTGGGCCAGGATGCCGGCCTATGCCGAGACCAACGCTCTCGCCGCCAAGCGCGACCTGCCGTGGTTCTACTGGTCGGGCGAGACGCGCATGAACTGCCTCGCGCAATGCGTCGCCGATACGCGGGCCCATGCCTATGCCCATCACATCCAGCGGCTGATGGTGACGGGCAACTTCGCCCTGCTGGCCGGGCTCGAACCGGCTCAGGTGGAGGAATGGTATCTCGTCGTCTATGCCGACGCCTACGAATGGGTGGAGTTGCCCAACGTCCACGGTATGGTCCTGTGGGCGGATGGCGGCGTCATGGGCTCGAAACCGTATGCGGCCTCGGGCGCATACATCAACCGCATGTCGGATTATTGCCGGGGCTGCACCTACGACGTCGCTGCCAAGTCCGGCGAGAGTGCCTGCCCGTTCAACTACCTTTACTGGAACTTCCTCATCGAGAATGCGGATCGTCTGGCGGGGAACCCGAGGATGGCCATGCCCTATCGTACCCTCGACGGATTGGGCGAGCGGCGAAGGGAGGAGATCACGACGGACACGGCCCGCTTCCTGGCCGGCGCGGAGATGCGTTCCGCCCCGTCCTGAATCTCACCAGGGCTGCCAGACACTGAGGGTGACGTAGGGGCTTCCCCCGCCACCGGTTTCGGTCTGGTAGCCGAGCGAGGCGCGGAAGCTCACGTCGCCGATGCGAAAGTCGGTGACGTGGACGCCGATCCCGAGCTTGGAATAGCCGGTCCCGTCCGCGTAGAGCGCAGCCTCCGGGCCGAGATAGGCACCGAGCACGTCGTAACCCCAGGCAAGGCGGCCCCAGGCGCTCTGGCGCGTCGAGCCGAGGATCGCGGTGGCGGTGAGGAGGGATTCCGCTGTCGGCCGCGCCCAGACTTCCCCGTGCAGTCTGATGCCGTAGCGGTCGGGGAGCACCATTGTGCCGAGGATGCTCTGCTCCACCTCGATGCTTCCCTCAGGCCCTGCGAAAGCGGCGACGACGCCCCAATCGTGGAACCATTGGTATCCGGCGAGCACTGCTCCGAGCGCCGTCAGGCGCGTCTGACTCGTGGCGATGCCCCGTATCGAGGGACCACGCTCGACCCTCGCTCCCGCTCCCCCGCTTGCGAGGATGGCGAAACCGTCCCGATCGCGCCCGTCGAACGTGATCTTCGTGCCCACCGTGATGAAGGAGGATGCTCCGGCATCGAGGCTGCCGAAGATCAATGCCGAGATCGAGCCTCCTTCCGATTGAGCCGGGTTCGAGACGAGGCCACAGCAGAGTGTGGCACAGCACATGAGTATCGGCCGAGCCGAAGGCAGTGACCGTTTCGTCGATCTGGCCGATCGTCCCACGTCCCTTCTCGCTCCGTCTCACCGCAGGGCAAGTGTACGGCATCCTATGAGAAGTTGCGCTGATTCACCAATAATCGACTGTGGGTCGTACGCGTAGACCGCCCAAGCTTATCCTTGAGAAGGCGCCGTTTCCATTTCGTTCTATTTGATAAAACTTCAGGATGTATTCATCCGATCTGAAGTTGTGCAGTGTCAGTGGTCGATCTACCGGTGTGTTCGGACCGTGTCGGGACGGGAGGACCCGCGATGCCGCATGGAGGTGAAAGCTGATTCGGTTGGCGTCGGGCGGGGACTAGGATAGAGCCCGCGACGGGACCGTCGCCAAAGGCCGAGTTTTCTTGTCACCAGCTGCTCGAACGTCCGAAGTTCTCACGGTGCTCGCGGCACAGGAGACGGATCGCTTGACCATCGGCGACATCGTCGCGGTGCTGAAGGACCGTGCCTTCGCCCTGCTCATCGTCATCCTCGGCCTGCCGAATTGCCTGCCGATGCCGCCGCCGATCCCCCTGGTCTGCGGCCTGCTACTGTTGCTCGTGGCCGTTCAGATCACGGCGGGAATGTCGGCGCCTTGGCTGCCCCGCGTTCTCCTGAGCCGCTCCATTGCCCGGAGCGACGTGGAGCGTGCCGCCAAGCGCGCGGTGCCGCTGCTTCGGCGGCTGGAGCGCTGGTCGCGTCCGCGCATGAGCCTGTTCGAGACCGGCCTCGGCATGCGGACGGTGGGGCTGATCCTCCTCACCCTGTCGCTCGCCCTCGTGGTGGCGGCGCCCCTGGTCGGGCAGATCCCCCTCGGTCTGGCGATCTGCCTCGTCGGCCTCGGCCTCGTCGAGCGGGATGGGCTGCTCGTCGTCATGGGGCTCGGCGTCGGTGCCGTCGGCGTGCTCCTGAACGCCGGCTTCGTCTACGCCATCGTCTCGGGCCTCATGAGCCTCTTCAGCGTGTAGTTTCAGCCTTCGAGGTGGCGCGGCTTGAACAGGCGCCAGACGAGGCCGCCCCTCGGTCCGAACAGGAGCGAGAGGAGGTAGAGGCTTCCCGCCGCCAGCACGATCGCAGGCCCCGTGGGCAGGTCGGCGCGGTACGAGGCGGTCAGTCCGGCAAAGCTCGACACCATCGCCACCACCATCGCCATGGGGATCAGGCCCGACAGGTCGGCGGCCCAGAACCGCGCGGTGATCGCCGGCAGCAGCATCAGCCCCACCGCGAGCAGCGTCCCGAGGGCCTGGAAGCCGCCCACGAGGTTCATCACCACGAGGCCGAGGAAGGCGTAATGCACCGGCCCGCCGGCACGGCTGACCGTGCGCAGGAACAGCGGGTCGACACATTCCATGACGAGGGGGCGGTAGAGCGCGGCAAGCGCGAACAGCGTCACCGTGGCGATCCCGCCGAGGAGCATGAGCGCCGGATCGTCGAGGGCCAGAACCGTGCCGAACAGGATGTGCAGGAGATCGATCTGCGAGCCGCGCAAGGAGACGAGCAGCACGCCAGCGGCGAGAGAGATCAGGTAGAAGGCGGCGAGACTCGCATCCTCCTTGATCGAGGTCGTGCGTGTGACGATGCCGGCGAGCAGCGCCACGAACAGGCCGGCGGCGAGCCCGCCGATGGTCATCGCCGGCAGCGATAGGCCGGCGACGAGGAAGCCCACGGCCGCCCCCGGCAGGATCGCGTGGCTCATGGCGTCGCTCATCAGGCTCATGCGCCGCAGCATGAGGAAGACCCCCACCGGCGGGGCCGAGAGCGAGAGGGCGAAACAGCCGGCCAGCGCCCGGCGCATGAAGCCGAACTCGATGAAGGGGCCGAACAGGAGATCGATCACGCGGCGTGTCCGTGGTCGTGACGATGATCGTGCGCGTGACCATGGGGATGGTCGTGATCGTGGCGATGCAGGTCCCCGCCATCGGCAGGGGGCGGTGCATGATGATGGCCCTCGCCCCGCCCGCAGATGGAGGCATCCTCGTCCCAGGCTTCGGACAAGGCCTGGGCGCGCGCGAGATTCTCCCGGGTCAGCACCGTCTCCGTGGCGCCCCAGGCCACCGGCTCGCGGGCCAGCAGGAGCGTGGTCGGAAAATGCGCCTTGACCTGATGCAGGTCGTGAAGCGCGGCGACGATGGTGCGGCCCTCCGCATGCCATCCGCGGATCAGGCCGATCAGATCGGCGGTGGTGCGTCCGTCGATCCCGGTGAACGGTTCGTCGAGGAGGATGATGCGGGCGTCCTGGACGATCAGCCGCGCGAACAAGGCGCGCTGGAACTGACCTCCGGACAGGGTGCCGATCGGCCGATCCTCGAAGCCGAGGAGGCCCACGGCGGAGAGGGCGCTGACCAGCGTCCGGCGGTCGGGGAGGGCGCTGCGCCAGAAGCCGAGGCGGCGCCATCGTCCCATCGCCACGAGGTCGAGGACGCTCAGGGGAAAGCTGCGGTCGATCTCGC
Organism: Methylobacterium sp. 88A; assembly: GCF_000376345.1. Lineage (NCBI taxonomy): Bacteria > Pseudomonadati > Pseudomonadota > Alphaproteobacteria > Hyphomicrobiales > Methylobacteriaceae > Methylobacterium > Methylobacterium sp. 88A. Next base: position 3,878,819 of record NZ_AQVT01000001.1, on the reverse strand, counting down.
CGGCCTGGGGCAGGTAGGCGATGGAATCGGTTCCGCCGGGCCGGTCGATCCGGCCGTCGAGGCAGCGGATCTCTCCGATAATCCCCTTGAGCAGAGTCGATTTGCCGGCGCCGTTGGGGCCGACCAGGGCCATCAGGGCTCCGGCGGGGATGGTACCGTCGAGATGGTGCACGGCGGGATGGCGGTCGTAGCCGAGCGTCAATCCGCGCAAGGCGATGGCGCCGGGCTGAACGGGGGCGTCCCCCATGAGGGCGTGTGTCATCGTTATCCCATGGCCCAGAGGATCGCCCCCCAGACCAGCCCGGACAGGATCGCGGCGATGATCAGCCGCGAGGCGGCGCCGGCCTGGAACAGGGAGCGACGGGGGGGCGGTTTGATCTGGGGAGGACGCGTCACAGCGGTTCGGGTACCAGGAAGGGGCGGAATTGTCCGAACGGGAGCGGCGAACTATCTCTGGTGCTGATACACTGTAACATCGCATCAGTTCAACGTGCCGGACCACATCGACCGGCGATCAGGGGAGGATGGCGTGCACGACCATAGTGCCGTCCACGATCACGGCGCCTGCTGTGGCAATGCCACGGATGCGCTGGCGCGAGCGGAGCGTCTCTGCGCCGAGCGTGACCTGCAGTTCACGCGGCTGCGGCGGGACGTCCTCGAAGCGGTGGCGTCCGAGGCGAAGCCGCTCGGCGCCTACGACATCGCCGAGCGGCTGAGCGGTCAAGGTCGCCGGGTCGCCGCCGTCTCGGTCTATCGCGCCCTCGACTTTCTTACCGAGAACGGTCTCGTCCATCGCATCGCCACCCGCAACGCCTTCGTCTCCTGCGGGCACCAGCACGGCGACGGGGCCGGCCTCGTCTTCCTGATCTGCCGGACATGCGGCAGCATCGACGAGACGACCTCACCGGAGGTGGACGACCAGCTCGACAGGGCCTTGGCGAAAGCCGGGTTCAAGCCGTCGAGCCGGATCCTCGAAGTGGAGGGCGAATGCGGCGCCTGCCTCGGCCACGAACCGAACCCCTGAGCGACACGGTGCGCGAGGTTCAGCGCGCGTTGCGATAGGCCCGCCGCGAGGCGATGGTCTGGATCATGATCTGGATGTCGAGCCAGACCGACCAATTGTCGATGTAGTGCAGGTCGTGGTTCACACGCCGCTCCATGTCGAGATCGGTCAGGGTCTCGCCGCGTAGGCCGTTCACCTGTGCCCAGCCGGTGATGCCGGGCATCACGTTGTGGCGGCGGGCATAGAGTGCGATCCGCCGTTCGAAGCTGCGGTCGTGAGCAAGGGCATGGGGGCGAGGACCGACCAGGGACATCTCCCCCATCAGGACATTGATGAGCTGGGGCAACTCGTCGAGATTCGTCCGGCGCAGAATGGCGCCGATCCGGGTGATCCGTGAATCGTTGCGGGTCGCCTGTCGGAAGACGGCGTTCTGCTCGGTCTTCATGCTGCGGAACTTGAACACGCCGAAGGCCTGCTGGTTGAAGCCGTACCGGCGCTGGCGGAAGAAGACCGGCCCGGGGCTGTCGAGCTTGATCAGCAGGGCGATGGACGCCAGGAGCGGCGCGAGCAGCACCAGCGCGATGGCTGACAGGACGACATCGAGGCCGCGCTTCAGGGCGATCTCGCTGAAGGTGAGCGGCCGGCGGCCGATATTGATGCCCGACAGCCGTCCCACCCGCGCGAGCTTGAGATCGGGAAATCGGTCCATGACCGAGCCGGGACGAAGATGGAGCGCGGCCGGGACGCGCAGGAACGCGTCGACGCAGCGCTCGATATCCGCCGCATCCGTCCAGGGGACCAGGATGAAGACGTCGTCCGGCCGCAGGAACCGCACCACCGACACCGCGAGGTCGAGGTCTTCCGACATCTGTGCCTGCCGCACCGACGCGTCCTCCCGCGGGTCCACACGACGCAGATAGCTGGTCCCGATGACCCGGAGATTCAGGGCCTGCGCGTCGTTGTTGGCGTGGAAACTGGCAATGTCCTCCTCGAAGCCGACGAGGTGAATGCGACTGATCGACGGTGAGCCGGAGGTCATCGTCCGCCGCACGAGGCCCACGATGACGAGACGGGACAGGTACAGGGCCGGCAAGCCCGTGAGGAAGAAGCCGATCGCCACCGCGCGCGAGAAGCCGTTCGTGGTCTTGGTGGCGAAGCCGACGACGAGCACGATCCCCCATGCGGCGAGCCAGAGACTCGCCATCCGGCGGCGGTGAAGGCCTCGGGTCAGCTGCGTCTCGATGCTGTACTCGTCCCGCACGAGGTTGGTCAGGAGCACGAAGACGGCCACGAGGCCCGCCAACTGGAAGCTCCCGGTCATGCCCGTGGCGATCTGCTGGTCGAAGGCGAACTCATAATAGATCGCCTCTACGAAGTAGGCCGTGACGAGGATCGCGACGAGGTCGGAGACGGCCAGAGCCGTGGACAGCCCGAAGCGGATCGCTCCGCGCCACCGCCGCGGAAGGACGGCCGCCCACGCGTCGCGTCGCGTGTCGCGCGCGGCGGGCAGGGTCTGGTAGATTTCGGGAAGACGTTGCTGGAACATCTGGGACGCTGTGTGCCGGGGTGAGACTTAGTTTGTGCCATAATGGGACATTGTCCCATCCGGCCATCGTCATGTCTGCCCGGGGCGCAAACCTCGGACCCGCCGGTGCCGCCCAAATCTCTCCTTCATGCTGTCCGAAAGCTTGGCTGGCCGTTATGGCGAAAGGCCTGGGGCCGTTCCGTGGTCTGCTGGGGGAGCTTTCATGCCGCGCGTGACGCTTTCAGGAACACATCACCGGTACAACGCCGTCGCGGCAGTAGAAGACGGCGGCACATGGCGGATGTTCCTGCCATTTCCGGACGGATCGATCCGTGACGCGGCGTTCGTCGGCCCGGACCGCCTCGTCTGCCTGTCCGCCGATGGGGAGATCTGCCTCATCGACTGGCGGCTCGACAGGGAGATCGCTCGGCAACCAGCCGGGACGGATCGCCCCCGCCACATCTTCGTGCCGGCCGATTCCGGATGGATCGTCCTGTACGACGGCAAGCGGCCCCTCGACGAGGAGCGCTACCTCCATTCCCTTCAGGTTCGGCGCGCGACGGACCTCGCTGTCGTCGCGGACGGAAACGGTCTGCAATGGACGGCCGGCCAAACCGTAGGCCTATTGGCGGGCGGCGGTGAATTTGTCCCCGACCCTGGCGAGCCGACCGCCCTCACGATCCAGGATGACGTGTTTCGGGATCCGGGCGGCCAGCTGGCGTTCGTCGGCTTCGAATGCGGTGCGCCGGGATCGCGGTATGGGCTGTACCGACTGGATCCCTCCACGGGAACGGTGCGCTGCGAACCGCTGCCGGATGCGGCGAGACCGTGGTGGTTCAGCCCGAGCGGTCGCTACGCCGTGACGCCCTTGTCCGCTTTGCCGGCGGTCCATGACGGCTCCGCCGCGTCACCGCCGCATTGGGATGCGGTCGCGGATGGAAGGCGCCGAGTGAGCCAGGCCCTCGAACTCTGGACGACCACGCCTCTCGGCCTGGCACGGACCATCGTGGCGCGCATGACGCCCGAGCCCCCCTTGGCGATCCGAAACGTGGTGTGGGAGCCGGCCGAAACGGCGTTCTGGGTCCAGTACGGCCATTTCTGGGATAAGCGGGCGGAGTTTCAGCGCGTCGGCCTGGACGGCTCGCTCTCGCCCGTTTTCCATTTCGAACGCTTTCACGGAACCAAGGTCCTGGCCGATATCGCCGACGTGACGCATGCCGAGCATGTGGAGATCCAGGCCTTGCCGGATGCCGTTCGCATCCAGCGCGCCTGGTGCGCGAGCGACCTTCCGGTCCGGTCGATCTCGCAGGGCGAAGACGGCTTCCGGGCTTCGGTCTGGTCGGGCCCGAAAGAGGCGGCGGTCCGGCGCTTCCTGGCCCGGTCGAGCCGCCGCCATGTGGTGATCGTCGAGGCGTTGTCACAGGCGGCCGTCGCCGAGGGCCTGCGTCGTCTCACCCACGACATCCGCGAGCGACTGGCCGACCTGCTGCAGACCGATGTCCTGGAACTGTCCTTCGTGGTCGGCGGCCGGACGATGACGGAATCGGCCTTCTTCGCACGCGTGTCACGCGACCGTATCGCGGTCGCTCCGATGCTACGGGAACTCCTGACGACCTATCTGGAAGTGCATCCGAGCGCCGTCGAAGCCAAGGGCTTGTATCGTCAGATCTGGGGACCGAAGGAGAGCCACGGCGCGCTCGCCGCTGCCATGCAGGCCCTGCTGCGCCTCGACCCGGACGCGCACGACGTGTTTCGCGGCTATCTCGCCAGGCGTGACGGCGAGCACGAGACCTACACCACCGACGTGATGATGAAGACATACATCGCCGAAACCGGCTGGCGCGACCGAGCCATGATCGGCTTCGGCATATACTTCGCGTTGATCCGGCACCGGGACGGTCTCATCAACCTGAACGGCGGTTTCCTGGAGGAGTACGGCCTCCTCGACGCCGTCGAACCGATGATGAGCCCCGAGGAGTTCGCTGAGGCAATGCTGGATGAACTCGACAGGTTCGTGGAGATCCCTGATATCGACTGCCGCTTTGGATGGAACGACCTGTATCTCGGGCTCATCGGCGGCCTCCCCGACACGGCGTTCGGCCGGCGGGTAGTCGCTGCGCTCGCAGCGCGGCGCGGCGACGTCATCGTGGCCGTTCGAGACTGAGCGAGGCAGAGGGCGGCCGCCCTCGAAGCGTGGTGGCATCCCCATCGGACGGTGAGGGGTGAGGATGCCGCCGGATAGCGAGGTCGATCAGGCCACCGCTTCGGGATGCCGCTCCGCCGACGGGACTTCCTGTGTCTTGCTCAAGGTCTGGATCGGCTCGAACCCCTCGAATTGCGGATGGCCGAGGTAGAGAGGTTTCGTCGTCGGTGCGCGGCTATGCGCCTTGCGGAACTGCTCCGACCGGGTCCAGGCCTCGAACGCCGCTTTGGAGGCCCAGACAGTGTGCGAGGCATACAGCACATGATCCTCGTAGCTCGGGCCGCGAAGCAACTGAAACTCGACGAAGCCCTCCATCTCGCCGAGTTGGCTGTCCCGCCCGAGCCAGACCTGCTCGAATTCTGTCGTTGCGTCCGGAACAACTTTGAATCGATTCATGGCGATGAACATGAAGCACCTTCGTACAAAAGGCCGGGAGCGGGGGCGGCCGGCGATCCGCGCCGCATTTTAAACCGCAATATCCCGATTGGAAAATGATGGGAAAAGCCGCACAATCCCGTATTAAAATAGCGCTATTTCTGTCACAAGGGTTCTGGATACAAGAATGTTTCCCTCACGTCGTTGTGGAGCCGGTGTCCGGCCTTCCTCGGTTTGCGACGGCAAGTTCGTGGTGACTCTTGCCATCCTTGCCCGGTTTGTGGTCAAGCTGGTTTCGCGTTCCTCGGACCCAGGGGATCGCTCCCGGTTCCTTGGTGGTTTCTGGAAATTCCTTCTCCCTCCGGTGGAGGGCCGTGGAGACTACGGGTTCACTTTCTTTTAACTTCCGACCGTACCGAATGCGGCGTATCAAAGTTGCCGCATCGGTTGCGGAGACCAGCAAAACCGGCCGAGACCGTATTAAGCACTGAAACGAGTGATGATGCCCAAGCAAACTACCGATGTCGACCGCCTGGTTGGGTTGCGGATCACGGCCCTGCGCAAGGCTCGTGGCCTTAGTCAGACTGCCCTCGGGACCGCCGTCGGTGTGACCTTCCAGCAGGTCCAGAAATACGAGAAGGGGCAGAATCGCGTTGGTGCTGGCCGGCTCCGAGAGATTTCCCGTCTCTTGGAAGTGCCTGTCTCGGCGTTCTTCGAGGAGGACGACGCGGGAGGAACACAATCTGAGGTGTTCGGCTTCTTGAGCGCACACGGCGCGATCGAACTGCTCCAGGCCTACGCCCTGATCGAGGACGACCAACTCCGGCGGGACGTTTTGGCGATCGTGCGAACTGCGGCAAAGATGGGAAAGCGCTCAGAGACTCCTGCGGCCGTTTGATCGATTTTCAGTCATCCGATAAGATGGAAGAAACTGCCTGACACTCGGCCGCATCGGTGGCCTGCCATGCCTAACGGAACTCCTTCCGCGTCGGTCACCACCGCGAGGGCGACATCCTCGGCAGGAGGCGGCGTCAGTTCGCTGGCATAATGGAACTCGTGGCCGACGAGGCGCGATCCGCCCTGCCCGAGGGGGCCATCGCCGATGAGCGTCGCGACGCGGTAGCCGAGATGCAGGCGGCGCACCTTGTAGGAGGTCGCAACCGGGAGCAGGCCCGCCATCGCATGCGTGACGCCCGCCGCGTCTTCCAGCCCGAGACCGAGAGCCATGTAGCCGCCGCACTCGCCATGGACGGGATTGTGTTCGGCAAAGCTCCGGAGGCCGTTCAGGAACCGGCCCGCCGCTGCGAGTTTCCCGGCATGAAGCTCGGGATATCCGCCCGGTAGCCAGCAGGCGTGGCAGTCCTCCGGGGGCGCCTCGTCGGCGAGGGGTGAGAAGGCGACCAGTTCGGCGCCCGCCGCGCGCCAGCCCGCTTCCATATGTGGATAGAGGAACGAGAAGGCCTCATCCGAAGCGATGGCGATGCGCTGCCCCGGGGGAGGAGGCAGGGCGGTATCCGACACGTCCGGCAGGCGTCCCGATGCGGCCGCGAGGATGGCGTCGAGGTCGAGACCGGCCTCCGCCAGATCGGCGAGGCGGTCGAGCCGCGCGGTGAGATCGCCCGTCTCGCGAGCCTGGACCAGACCGAGATGACGCTCGGGCAGGGAGAGGGTCGCGTCGCGCATGAGCACTCCGAGAACCGGGATGCCGACCCGCGCGAGACCGGCTTCGACCAGACGCCGATGGCGGGCGCTGGCGACCTTGTTCAGGATCACCCCGGCGATGCGGATACGAGGATCGTAGCGGGCGCAGCCGAGTGCCACGGCGGCGGCCGATTGGGCGGCACCCGAGACGTCCACGACGAGGAGCACAGGCCAGCCGTAGCGGGCGGCGATGTCGGCATTGGCGCCGGTCCGGCCCTCGCTGGCGACGATGCCGTCGAACAGGCCCATGGAGCCCTCGGCGATGACGATATCAGCGCCATGGCCCGCCATCGCCGCCACCGAATCGAGCATGGCATCCGGCATGGCGAAGCTGTCGAGATTGACGCTGGGATAGCCCGTGGCGGCCTGGTGGAAGGCCGGGTCGATATAGTCCGGCCCGCATTTGGCACCACGCACGGCAAGGCCGCGCCGGGCGAGCGCCCGCATCAGCGCCAGCGTCACGGTGGTCTTGCCGGAGCTCGACCGTGGAGCGGCGACGAGAAGGCCGGGCGGATGCGATCGGTCCGTCATCGTCATGACTCGACTCCGGGGGCCGGCTGCCCCGTGGGGCGGAAGCGGCGGTCGTAATCGGTGGAGTAGAGCGCGCTTTCGCGGAACTCGCTGGCCGCGAGGGCCGGGCCGACGAGGATCAGCGCCGTCCTCTCCAGACCGGCGGCGCGCACATCCTCCGCGATGGTGGCGAGGGTGCCTGAGATGACGCGCTCGTCCGGCCAGGTGGCGCGGAACACCACGGCGGCGGCGCAATCCGCTCCATAGAAAGGTACAAGCTCGGTCACCACGGTCTCGATCACGTGGATGGAGAGGTGCAGGGCCAGGGTCGCGCCGGTGGCGGCGAAGGCTTGGAGCGTTTCGCGTTCCGGCATGGCACTGGCCCGGCCCGAGGTCCGGGTGAGGACCACGGATTGGGCTAGGCCCGGCACGGTGAGTTCGCGCCGGAGCAGGGCGGCGGCGGCGGCGAAGGAGGGCACGCCCGGGGTCACCGTGTAGGGAATGCCGAGCCCGTCGAGGCGGCGGGTCTGCTCGGCCAGCGCGCTCCAGATCGAGAGGTCGCCGGAATGCAGCCGCGCCACGTCCTGCCCGGCCTCGTGCGCGGCGACGATCTCGGCCACGATCGCGTCGAGGTCGAGGGGAGCGGTGTCGACGATGCGGGCGTCGGACGGGCACCAGGACAGGATCTCCGGCGCCACCAGCGAGCCGGCGTAGAGGCAGACGGGGCAGCGCGCGATGAGATCGCGCCCGCGGATCGTGATGAGGTCGGCCGCACCGGGGCCGGCGCCGATGAAATGTACGGTCATCGCGCTTGAGTGGCGAAATACGCGGGAAGCGCAAGGGCGCATGTCACCGCTGGTGACGCGATACGCGGCAGAATGAGGGTTCCGCCATCGCCGGCCATGGCCAGCGCGGCGGCTTCCGCCACCGATCCGACCCCCCGGCTCGCTTCGATCCGGCCCGAGCGGGTCGTTACGCGCGCATCGACGGCGATCATCTCGGCGGGGGACATTCCGACGGGCACGAGGCCGAACGCGGCGGCGGCCTCGACGATCGACGGCTCATTCGCGCGGTCCTCGGCGGTGGCGATCGCGCCGAGCCGCTCCGGCTCATGGCCGCTTTCGGCAAGCGCGCGGTGGATCAAAGCGACGATCTCGTCGGGCATGGCCCCATGCCGGAAGCCGATGCCGGCGACAAGGATTCGAGGCCCGAACGCGTCTTTCTCGGTGCTATCAAGCTCAACACGTTCGGCGGGCAAAGATTTCCCCTCGCCCCGCTCGCGGGGAGAGGGACGTGTCTCCCCCTCGTCGGGGAGCACGTCGTGGCGGCAGCCGAGGGTGAGGGGGCGACTGCGGATGAGGCCTATCCGGCGATACCCCCTCACCCTCCCTTCGGCTTCGCCTCCGCTTATCGCGGACACGACGAGGTGCCCGCGATCCTCTCCCCACCCGGCGGGGAGAGGGAAGAACCGGTGCACCGCCAAGCCGCCCGTCACCGCTTCGTCCAGACCCATTGCGTCACCGGCATTGCGGCGCGCCAGCCGTGGAGATGGCCGACCGGGTCGGCATGGGCCACCGACAGTCGCTTCAGCTGCCCGCCGAGACGGGCGAAGGCGCCAAGCAGAACCGCCTCGCCCTCCAGGGTGACGACGTTGGCGACCAGCCGGCCCCCCGGCTCAAGGGCGTCGAGGGCACGGTCGAGCACGCCAGGCCGCGCAACTCCGCCGCCGATGAAGATCGCGTCCGGACGCTCGAGGCCTTCCAGGGCGGCGGGCGCTTCGCCCTTCACGACGCGCAGATCCGGTACACCGAGGCGGGCGGCGTTGCGGGCGATCCGCGCCGCACGGGCCGGGTTCGCCTCGATGGCCAACGAGCGCAGGCTGGGATGGCGCAGCATCCATTCGATGGAGATTGAGCCGGCTCCGGCGCCGATGTCCCAGAGGCGCTGGCCGGCGCGGGGGCGCAGGGCGGCGAGGGTCACGGCGCGAATATCGGCCTTGGTGAGCTGGCCGTCATTCTCGAACCAGGTATCGTCGAGGCCAGGGCTCAGGCTGACGACGCGAGCATCGGCATCGGCGACGACCTCCACCGCCAGGGTGTTGAGCGGATCGATCCCGGTGAGGGAGAACGCATCGGCCCTTGCTTCGAGCCGGCGCTCGCGCGGGCCACCCATGGCCTCGAGGACGACGAGGCGAGAGGCACCGAAACCGCGTTCCGTGAGCAGGGCGGCGACGGCCTCCGGCGTCGTCTCGTCCCAGGTCAGGGTGAAGAGCCGGGCTCCGGGCTGGAGATGGGGTACGATCCGCTCCAGCGCCCGCCCGTGCAGGGTGAGGCAGGTGGTCTCGGCGAGCGGCCAGCCGAGCCGTGCCGCCGCTAGGCTGAATGCCGATAGGTGGGGGAACACGCACATCTCGGCCGCCGGCAGCAGCCGCGCGATCTCGGCGCCGATGCCGTAATGGAACGGGTCGCCGGTGGCGAGGATGCAGGTCGGGCGTCCGCGCCGGGCGAGGAGGCCGGGATAAGCGTCGGAGATCGGGCGCGGCCAGACCCGCGTCTCGGCCCTCAACGGTCCTCCGAGGGCGAAATGGCGGGCTCCGCCATAGACCACCTCCGCCCCGTCGAGGGCGGCTGTGGCGGCGGGGCTCAGGCCCGCGCGCCCGTCCTCTCCGATCCCAACGATGGTGAGCCAGGGGGCGGTGCTCGACACGGGGGCGGCGCTCATGGACAAGGTTGCCGGATAGGGAAAGGGCGACGATGCGAGTTCTGATCCTCGGCGGCACCACCGAGGCGAGCGCTCTTGTGAAGGGGCTCGATCCGCGGATCGACGCCACCTTGTCGCTGGCCGGCCGCACCAGCGCACCGAAGCGCGAGCCGGTACGCACCCGAATCGGTGGCTTCGGCGGAGCTGAGGGCCTCGCCGCCTGGATTGCCGAGAATCGGATCGACGTGGTGATCGACGCCACGCACCCGTTCGCGGCGCGGATCGGCCGCAACGCGGCGCTTGCCTGCGAGCGGACCGGTGTGGCGCTCCTCGCCATCCGCCGCCCGGCCTGGGAGCGGAGGCAGGGAGATCGCTGGACCGAGGTCGAGACCATGGTGGAGGCCGTCCTCGCCCTCGGCGAGACGCCCCGGCGGGTGTTCCTGACGATCGGCCGCCTCGAAGTCGGCGCCTTCGCGACTGCCCCGCAGCACGATTACATCGTCCGCGCCATCGAGCCGATCGGCGACGCCCTGCCGGTGCCACGCCTCACCGAGATCGCCGCACGCGGTCCCTTCGGTGAGGCCGCCGAGATGACGTTCCTCGCCGAGCGGCGGATCGACATTCTGGTCACCAAGAATTCCGGCGGCCCCGCCACCTACGGCAAGATCGCCGCAGCCCGCGCGCTCGGTCTGCCGGTGGTGATCGTGCGCCCGCCCGATAAGCCGGATGTCGACAGCGTGCCGGATGCCGAGGGCGCGTTGGCGTGGCTGCGCGCACGTGAGGGCTAAACCGGGATGCGCGCGCATTCCCCTCCCCCCTTTGCGGGGGAGGGTGGCCCGCGAAGCGGGTCGGGAGAGGGGAGCGCCATCTCCGGAGAGGTCGCCCCCTCTCCCGCCTGCTCCGCAGGCACCCTCCCCCGCAGGGGGGGGAGGGTTCGAAACGATCCGACCGTCCACCCTCACGCCGGCACGCTGCGCGGGGTGTAGACGAAGGGTGTCGCGTCACCGCGCGGGATCAGCCGGGTGGCGGATGCACCGATGATGACCATCGTGGCCATGTCCGCCTTGGTCTCACGCGCCTGCGCCAGGGTGAGGATCCGGATCGCCTCGTCCGGGCGGGAGACCGCGCGGGCGAAGATGACCGGCGTCTCCGGTGCGCGGTGTTCGGCGGCGAGACCGAGCGCGGCCCCGAGCTGCCAGGGTCGGGCCGAGGAGATCGGGTTGTAGAGCGAGATCACGAAATCGGCCCGCAGCACCGCCTTCAACCGGGCGGTGATGACCTCCCAGGGCTTGAGATTGTCCGAGAGGGACATCGCGCAGAAATCGCCGCCGAGGGGCGCGCCGAGGCGGGCGGCGGCCGCCAGCATCGCCGTGATGCCGGGCTCGACCGTGATAGCGAGGTGGCGCCAGGCCGGGTCGCCGGTCTCCACCGCCTCGAAGATCGCCGCCGCCATGGCGAAGACCCCCGGATCGCCGCCGGACACCACCGCGACCCGGCGGCCGGAAGCGGCGAGCCGAAGGGCATGGCCAGCGCGGTCGATCTCGACGCGGTTATCGGTGGCGTGCTTCGTCAGCCCCGGACGATCGGGCACGCGGGCGACGTAGGGGATGTAGCCGATGAGATCCTGCGCCTGTGCCAGCGCCTCGCGCGCCGCCTGGGTGAGGAGACGCGGATCGCCCGGCCCGAGGCCGACGACCGTGACGGAGCCGGTCACGGGCGGCGCCCCTCGCCGGGGACCAGGACCATCGAGAAGTAGGGAGCGTCGTCGTCCGGCTTCTCGGCCAGCGCGATCACCTTCTCGCCGGCCATGGTGCCGCGTTCCACATAGACCGCGCGGTCGAGGAGGCCGGTCTCGGCCAGCGCCTTGCGCACCTTTGGCAGGTGGCGGCCAAGCTTCATGATGACGGCGGCGTCTGTGATGCGCAGGCGCTCCACCAGGGCGTCATGGCCCAGCGTCGCCGGCAGAATGGTCAGCACGTCGTCGCCCCAGGTGATCGGGGTTCCGGCCCTGGTCCAGCAGCCGGACATGCCGGTCACGCCGGGCACCACCTCTACCGGGAAACGGTCCTTCAGGCGGCGCCACAGATGCATGAACGAGCCGTAGAAGAACGGATCGCCCTCCGACAGGATCGCCACGTCCCGCCCGGCCCCGAGATGGTCGGCGATCCGCGTCGCCGCATCGTCGTAGAAGGACGCGAGGGCGGAGACGTACTCGCCATGCTCGGGCGGAAGCTCGGTGGTGTAGGGATAGACCAGCGGCATCTCGCGGGCCGGGTCGCGCATCACCGCGTCGGCGATGGTGCGGGAATTGCCGCGCCGGCCCTTCTTGCAGAAATGCACCAGGATCGGCGCCTCGGCGAGAAGCTTCATGGCGCGCACGGTGAGATAATCCGGGTCGCCCGGTCCCATCCCGACGCCGTAGAGCGTGCCGGTGGTGACCTGTCGCGGGATCTCGGTGATGTCCGCCGGCTCGGCGTGGGGAAGCCGCACGCTCGAATCCATCACTCGATCTCGTTGGCGAGGGCGTTGATCGCGGAGGCGGTCATGGCGCTGCCGCCGCGCCTTCCATGAACGACGATGAAGGGCACCCGCCCGTCGCGGGCGAGGGCTTCCTTGGACTCGGCGGCCCCCACGAAGCCGACGGGGATTCCGATGACCGCCGCCGGCGGGGCGATGCCTTCATCGAGCAGTTCGAGCAGCCGGAACAGGGCGGTAGGGGCGTTGCCGACGGCGACGATGCTGCCGGGAAGATGCTCGCGCCAGAGTTCCATGGCGGCGGCCGTGCGGGTCGTGTTCATCTCGGCGGCGAGGCCGGGCACGCGCGGGTCGGTGAGGGTGCAGATCACCCGGTTGTCGGCGGGAAGACGCGAGCGGGTGACACCGTCGGCGACCATGCGCACATCGCACAGTATCGGTGCCCCGGCCTTGAGCGCAGCCTCGCCGCTGGTGGCGAAATCCTCGGAGGCTTCCACGTCCTTGGGCAGGTCGGTCATGCCGCAGGCATGGATCATCCGCACGACGACGCGTTCGGCGGTGCCGGAGAAGCGGGCGAGGTCGGCCTCGGCGCGGATCATGGCGAAGGAGCGGGCGTAGATCGCCTGTCCGTCGCGCAGATAGTCGAGGCGCGAACTCATGGGGATGTCCTGAAAGCGTGGGCGAGGGGTTCGGGATAGGCCGGATCGGCCCTCCTTACGCGCTCCAGCGCCGCGTCGAAAGTGAGGAGGGCCGCCGGCAACGCATCGGGCCGGCCGTCGACGACGATGCCGTAGAGGCCGTCTTTTCCGACCAGGGTGAGCGAGGCGGCGGCGGGATGGGCGCAGCCCTTGGCGCAGCCCGACACATGGGCCGACAGCCCTCGCGCCGAAAAGGCCTCGAAGGCGTCGGCCAGTCGCGCCGCGTCGACAAGCGTCGTCGTCGAGCCGGAAGCGCAGGCTGGCGCTCCCGGACAGGCGGCAACCGCCCGCCTCGGATCGTCCGGCTCCGTCAAGAAGCCTGCCGCCGCGAGGATGGGTCGCACCGCCTCCGCCGCCGCCGCGTTGGGGGCAACAAGCAGAAACCCCCTCGTCGGCGAGAGCCGCAGGGGCTCCATCCCGAGAATTTCGGTCGCATCGGCGAGGGAGTCCAGGGCGTCCGCCGTGCAGCGGCCGAAGGGTGCGTCGACCAGGATGGCGATGGGCGACGCTTCGCTTGGGGGGGATTCGTGCTGCCCGCGAGCGGTGGAAAGACGTGAGTTCAGGGCAAGTAGGCCAGGACGCGGGAGCGATGCGACGGTCGGGGCCGTTGCAGGGCGCAGGCCGAGACCGAGCGCCAGGCCGCCTCTGTCTGCGGAGGATACATCCCGCATCCGGCGTTGCCCGCTCTCCGCGAGCCGGCGCAGGGCGGCGTCGAGAACAGAATGCACGTCGTCGGCCGGGACATCCCACCAGCCCGCGTCGCCTGCGAGTTGCAACGCCAAGCCCTCCGCCGTGGCGACGAGGTGGCAATCGGGCTGAGCGGCGCCGAGGCAGGTGCCGCGCTCTGCCGCCTCGACGGCGACCAGTGCCTTGGGGGGCAGGCCTGGGATCGCCAGCCCGATCGCCTCGATCGCCCCGGCCAGGGTCGGAATGTCGATGGGCGTCGCTTCGAGGCCGGCGAGCGGCGCGGTCAGGGTGAGCCGCTGCGGCCCGCCGTCGCCACGCACGTCGTTGAGCGCAACTGCGCCGAGAGCCTCCGCGAGGCCGCAGCGGGTTGCCTCGGTGACGCCCCGGACCTGCAGGTTCGCCCGCGCCGTCACGTCGATATGGCCGTTGCCGAAGCGGCGCGCGCCTTCCGCCACCGCCCGCGCCTGCGCCGGCGTGAGGATGCCCAGTGGTGGATGCACGCGGGCAAGCAGCCCGTCTCCCGTCGGCATCGGCCGGGCGAGGCTCGGGCACCAGCCCCGGCGCGCGGGCTCCGGCGAGACGCGGCGCGGCGCGCTCATTCGGCCGCCTCCGGCATCAGCTCGTCGGCGGCCATGGCGTTGCGGCGGGTGGTCCAGAGACCGCGCCGGCGCGCTTCGTCGAACCGTTCGAGGATAGCGCGGGCGGCATCGGGATTGGCCGCGCGCAGGGCATCGAACGTATCGAGATCGGCGATCATCGCGCCGTAGAGTAGGTCGAGATCGGCGTCGGAGATGGCGTCCGTGGCGGCGGCGAGGACGAAGACCGCGTCGATCCCCTGTGCCAGTTCCTGGGCGCCGCGATAGCCGTGGCGCAGCTGCGCCGCGATCCAGCGCGGGTTCGCGAGCTTGGCGCGGATGAGGCGCGCCGCATCCTCGCGGGCGGTGCGCGCCTTGGGCTTTTCCGGGTCGGCCACGTCGAGGCTGTAGAGCGCGGGAGCGCGCCCGCCGAGCGCGGCGGCGGCGGCGGAGAACCCGCCCATGGCATCGGCCGCGGCGTCGCCGTCGAGGAGGTCGCGTTCGGCCACGTCGAAGGCGTGGACATAGGCGTCGGCCTGCGCGACGCGGGCAGCGAAGCCAGCATCGGCCATGTCCTCGGTCCCGCCATAGGCGTGCGAGGTGGCGTCGAGATAGGCTCGGCCGAGATCGTCGCGGCTCTGCCATTGTCCGTCGAGGGCGAGTTCGCCGGCACCGGCGCCGTAGCGGCCTGGTGCTGCGCCGTAGACACGAGCGGGGGCCTCGCCCCGGCGGCGCGCGGCGGCGAGCGGGTTCTCGTCGTCTTCCTCTTCGCGCTCGGCGACGGCAGATGCCGCGCGGGCGAGTAGAGAGAGGGTCTCGGGAAAGGTGTCGCGGAACGCGCCCGAGACACGCAGGGTCACGTCGATGCGCGGCCGGTCGAGAAGTGCCAGCGGCATCACCTCGAAACCGGTGACGCGGGTGGAGGCGTGGTCCCAGGTCGGGCGCACGCCCATGAGTGCCAGGGCATGCGCCACGTCCTCGCCGCCGGTGCGGAGGGTCGGAGAGGCCCAGAGATCCATGACGATGCGGGCCGGGTAGTCGCCCTCGTCCTGCAGGTAGCGCCGCACCACCGCGTCGGCGGCTTTCGCGCCGAGCAGCGTGGCGGCCCGCGTCGGCAGGCTGCGTGGATCCAGCGTGGTGAGGTTGCGCCCCGTGGGCATCACGTCGGTCCGACCGCGCGAGGGCGAGCCGGCGGGGCCGGGGGGAACGAAGCGTCCGTCGAGGGCCGCCAGCAGCCCCTCGCGCTCCGCGGCCGCGCAGGCTTTCAAAGGGTCCGGCGCGTCGTCCGGTGCCGATCCGAACACGTGGAGCCCATCGCGGGTGGTCACCTCGCCGAGGTCGCACAGATGCGCGTCGAGGGCGGTGAGCGCGTCGGCCATGGGCGTGTCGGCGTCGATCCCGACGCCCGACAGAAGGCCGGCATCGGCCGCATCGTCGAGGATCGCGCGGGCGATGATGTCGGCCCGGCGCGGGTCGAGGACGCTGGCCGAGGAATATTCCTCCACGAGTTCGCGTAGCCGCGCGGCCTCGGGGGTCAGGCCGGCGCATTCGGTCTGGGGCGTCAGGTGGCCGAGCGCGATGCCACCGAGCCGACGCTTCACGGGGGCCGCCTCGCCGGGATCGTCGACGATGAAGGGGTAGATCACGGGCAGATGCCCGATCGCCCGCGCCGGCCAGCAGGCCGGCGACAGGGCCACCGCCTTGCCCGGCAGCCATTCGGTGGTGCCGTGGGTGCCGAGATGGATCAGGGCGTCGAACCCTTCCCGCAATCCGAGATGGAAGGCGAGATAAGCATGGGTCGGCGGCTCGTCGGGGTCGTGATAGCCCGCCTTGCGATCCGCCGCCCGGCCACGGTCGGGCTGAAGGAAGACGGCGAGACGTCCTCTCATCCAACCAATGACCTCATCCTGAGGTGCCGCATCAGCGGCCTCGAAGGAGGCTTCCAGATCTCTCTGAGGCAGCTGGAAGCCTCCTTCGAGGCCGGCGCTGCGCTCCGGCACCGCAGGATGAGGTCGTGGGGGGGGAGCAATAGTGGCCACGACCATCGGGAAGCGGAACGCCCCATCGACACAGACCGGGTCGGCCTCCGGCTCGCCCCACCGTTGATCGAGCGTGTCCCGCTCGTCCGGTGACAGTGTGAAGAGCCAGTCGCGATAGGCCGCGAGCGGCACCGCGAAGGTCGGAGCCTCCTTCGTCAGCGCGTGCATCAGAGCGTCCGGCTCCGGCAGGTGGCCCACCGCATAGCCGGCCCGCCGCAGCGTCTCCGTAATGATTCCCGCGCTCGCCGGCGTGTCCAGCCCCACGGCGAAGCCCGCCCGGCCGCCACGGGCAGGGTAGTCGGACAGGACCAGGGCGAGGCGACGCGTTGCGCGCGGCCGGTGTTTCAGCGCCACCCAGGCCGAGGCGCGGTCGGCCAGGGCCGCGATGCCGGCCGGGAAGGGAACGGCGCGGCGCTCGCTGAACCCGTCGAGTTCAGGCCCGTCCTCCTTGAACGAGATCGGGAAACCGGAGAGCCGGCCGTCGAATTCGGGAAGCGCCACCTGCATGGCGAGGTCGGCGGCGTTCATGCCCCGCGCCGAGGCCTCCCAGGCCTCCCGTGAGGCCCCGATCGTGTACGCTTGAAGGATGGGCGCGTCGGCGCCATCGAGGACGAAGCCGCCATCCTCCCGCGCCGAGAAGGCCGTCGCTGCGATGACAATGTCCGGGCTTCGTGCAGCCAGAGCTTCCCGCACGGCATCGAGGGCGAGCGCGTCCTTGAGGCTCGCGACCGCGAGGGTGGCGGCACCGATGCCGCGCTCGCCGAGGGCGGCGATGAGGTCGGCCACGGGCCGGGTGTCGCCGCCGAGCACGGCCGAGCGATAGACCAGGATCAGGGCGAGGGGGCGGTTCTTCCCGGCTGCGGCGAGGGCGGTCTCGTGTGCGACCGGTCCGCAGCCCGGGCACCAGGCGAAGCCGCGCGGCAGGGCGACAGGCGGCAGCGCGTCGACCGCGTGCCCGATCTCCAGGGAGAGGCGCCGGATCATCCGGCGCAGGTTGTCGGACCCGCCCGCGCGGCAATAGCCCTCGAGTGTCTCCACCAGTTCGGGAGCCACCGTCGAGAAGGCGGTGAGGCGGGAATCAGGCTTGTCGCAGCCCGGAATGACGGCGAGCTTAACGCCGTTCGCGCGAGCCGCGGCGGCGGCGCGCTCGACGCCGTAGCGCCAGTAATCGAGGCCACCGAGGCAGCGGATGACCACGACTTTCGACCGCGCGATGACGTTGTCCACGTAGAGATCGACGGACATCGGATGGCGCAGCCGCGCCAGCTTGGCGAGGCGGAGCGTCGGGACGTCGCTCGCCGACGAGTCCCGTGCCGCCGCCTCCCGCTCGGCCGCATGCGCGCCGGCCATGCCGGAGAGGTCGGAGTCGGTGAAGGACAGGAACACGATGTCGCCGGGCGCCTGGCCCAGATCGATGGCGGCTTCGCCTTCGTCGAGGGAGACCGTGTCGATTCGGATCAGATGCATGGGCGGCGCGCCGTCATGGCTGTGCCCTGGAGGACGTCCGCTCGGTCATGGCGCTTCGGCGGCCTCGCCGGCGCCACAGCGCGCGAAGGAGAAGCACGCCGATCAGCACCAGCGGCAGCCAGGGCAGGCCTGCGACGAAGAAGCGCAAGGCCGATCCGGCGCTCGCGCCGAAGGTCTGGCCCGCCTGATCCCAGGCTTCCTCCACGGGGGCGAGGGTACCGGCGCGCGCCTCGTCGGAGCGCATGGCGACGGAGACGAGCTCCGTGTCGACGCGCTGGCTCAGGCCGCGCTGCTTGGCATCGGCTTCCTCGATCTGCGACTGAACCTGCGCCAATTCCTGCGCGATGCGGATCAGATCCTCCACGCGCGGGTCGGGCCGTGCGGCGATCGCATCGAGCCGGGCGCGATAGGCGGTGAGCTGGGCCAAGCGCCGGCCCCCATCCTCAATGGCGTCCGTCAGGTCGTCGGCACGCGTCGACTGGCTCCGGAGCACGACGTCGCCCGTCGCCTCGCCGGGCAGGGGCGACGTGACGAAGGCCATGAAGGGAGCGACGGATTCATGCGGCAGTCGGACCTGGACCTGCGCCTGCGGACGGCCCGCAGGCCTCCGGCCATCGTCGATGGATGCAGCGACGAGGACGCATTTCCGGGCCGCCTCGTTCAGGCAGCGGTCGCGGGCCGCCTCGAAATGCGCGTTCACCCGCTGGGGCGGCAATCCGATGGTCAGCTCGTGGGTATAGGCGAGCTTCGCATCGCCCGTCTGGGCGAGAGGGCGAGCCACCGGAGAAAGGCGTGCCATCGCCCGGCTGTCCGAGGCCTGAAACTCCGGTTTGGGCGGACGTGAATCCGAGCACCCACCGATCGCCGCGAGAGCCGCCAGGCCGGACGCGACCACGAGGCCGCGGCACCCGCGCGCCGGGATCCGTCGGGCGGTCAACGCGCTCACCCCGCCAGGGCGGCTGCCACCGCCCCTTGGTCGAAACCCTTCAGCCCGATGACCACGAGCCGGCCGTCGCGGTTCTCGCTCGCCCGCCAGGGGCGGTCGTAATGATGGGCGATGCGGGCGCCGACGCCCTGGACCACGAGGCGCATCGGCTTGCCGGTGACCTCGGCGAAGCCCTTGATCCGCAGGACGCCGCTGGTCTCAGCGGCGCGGGCGACGCGGGCGGCCAGATCCTCGGCGCTCGCCGTGGCAGGCACGGCAATGGCCACGGAGTCGAAATCGTCGTGATCGTGATCCTCGCCCTCGCCGTGATGGGAGGGGCGGGCGTCGAGATCGTCCTCGGCGGCGGCGCCGAGACCGAGGATCACGCGCGGATCGAGGCGGCCATGCTCGGACTCGACCATCTTCACCGCGCGCGGCAGCTGGCGCTCCACCTCGGCGCGGACCTTGGCCTTTCCGGCCTCGTCGAGGAGGTCGGCCTTGTTCATGACCACGAGATCGGCGCAGAGGAGCTGGTCCTCGAACACCTCTTCCAGCGGGTTGTCGTGATCGACGCTGGCATCGTCGGCGCGCTGTGCGGCGAGGGCCGCCGGATCGTCGGCGAAGAAGCCGGCCGCCACGGCCGGTCCGTCGATCACCGCGATCACCCCGTCCACGGTCACCCGCGAGCGGATCGCCGGCCAGTGGAAGGCCTGGACCAGGGGCTTCGGCAGAGCGAGGCCGGACGTCTCGATGAGGATGTGCTCGGGCGGGTCGGCCCGGTCGAGCAGCTTGTTCAGGGCCGGCACGAAATCGTCCGCCACGGTGCAGCAGATGCAGCCATTGGCCAGTTCCACGATGTCCTCGTCCTGGCAACCCTCGATGCCGCAGGCGGCCAGGAACGATCCGTCGAAACCGATATCGCCGAACTCGTTGACGATGATGGCGAGCCGACGACCGCCGGCATTCTCCACGAGGTGACGCACGAGGGTCGTCTTGCCGGCTCCGAGGAAGCCGGTGACGATGGTGCAGGGGATCTTCTCGACGATGCTCATTCGGCGGCGTCCGGAATTCTGTCCGCGCGCGGCGGAGGAAACGGGGGAATGCGGGCGACGACGCCTTTGCGGAACGCTTCCGGCCGTGCCTTCCAGGGCACGATGCCGTCGGGCGTCTCCGCGTACAGGCCGATGCCCGCGAGGATGGTTCTGGCCGATTCGACCGGGTCGAGATCGCCGTAGACGTAGGTCCAGCGGCCTTCGGACGCCACGGCGACCGTGCAGGGGCGCTTGCAGACCGAGAGGCACTCCACGCTCTCGACGGCGATGCCCTCGATCGCTGCTTCCGTCACCGCATCGAGCAACGCCGAGACGAGGCGGGCCCCGGCGCGGGGCTCGGACGTGTCGCCGGCCGTGCGACAGGTGGCGCAGACGTAGAGTACGACCGCGCTGCCGGCCGGGATGTCCTCGTCAGGCATGCGACGTCGCCGGGTTCTTGCGCCCGACGCTGTTCCAGGCCCAGCCGAAGGCGAGGCCGATCACCGCCCAGAACACGAAGGCGATGCCCAGCGACCGAGCGGCGAATTGGGCTGCGTAGCCCGGGGGCAGGGCGGAGGCGGTGTGGCTCGTCTCCGGAGCGCCTGCCAGATGCGGTGCGACGAGGAGCACGATCCCTCCGGCGATGGCGATGGAGGAGCGGCGGATCGCGATGAGGTAGAGCCCCATGGCGGTGGCGGCCGCAGTCATGATCCACCAGAACTGGCGTTCGGCGAGCGGAGCCGCCTCCATGCCGGGCAATTCCGGCGGCAGGCCGAGGGCCGGGGCGAGCGCCACGGCGAGGAACCCCGCGATGGCGAAGCGCAGGCCGGTTTCCGGGCTCGGCTCGCGCCCGCAGGCGATGAGAGCCGCGCCCAGCAACAGGGCATAGCCGACGCCGCCGACCAGGGTCGCGAGGGCGGTGAAGACCATACGGGGCAGGCCGGGCCCGGGCTGCCAGGCCGGTGCGACCTCGCCGCCTTCGACACCGTCCGTCTTGCCACCATGGTCGTGGCCCGAATGGACGGGCACGATGAGGGAGGCCGGCGAGGCGCCGCGCGGCATCCACTGCGCGGCCGGCGCAGTGGCTTCGCCGCTCTCGTAACGCTCGGCCGCGATGATCAGCGGCGAGGTGAGGGCGAACTGCAAGCCCGTGGCGACGACAGCCGCCAGGAAGCCGGCGACCAGGGCCGCCGACACGAGTCGGATCATCATGGAATCAGGTCCTGACTGAGCGCGTGGCGGTCAGTGGCAGGGGAAATTCTGGGCGTGCCGGAAATCGTGGGCCGCGTTGTGCAGCGCCATCGCCGGGGCAAAGCCGGCCATGAAGACGAGCCCGAGGCCGAGGAAAGCGGCCATGAGCACCGCGCCGAGACGCTCGTTGCTGCGGGTGCCGGTGAGGACGAGGGTGTTGGTGGTCATCGTGTCAGGTCTCCGGCCGCCCCGCCGGCGGCGTTCGAGGATCGAGCGGGAGGACGATGTGGTCCCCTTCGGATGGCAGGTCTCCTGGCTCGCGGGTCATCCGGTCCTGCCGCCTTCCCGGATCGCTCCAGTGGCCGATGGCAGGCCCGTCTCCGCTCACAGTTGCGGGGGCAGCTGCGGTTTCAGGCGCGAGCCCTCACCGCATTCCCTTTTCACCCCGTCGCCGGGGCACCGTCCGAACCTCGCTTCTACGCGCTCGCGCGACCGCTGACAACGCGCCGCCAAAGCGTTTTACCGCCTTTGACGGGGCAGGGCGGTTTCGCGCTAAAGGGAGCCATGCGGCAGCCTTCCCCAAGAATGACACTGGTCCTCGGCGGCGCGCGCTCGGGCAAGAGCCTGCACGCCGAGCGCCTGATCGAAGCCTGCCCCGCGCCGTGGCTCTATCTCGCCACCGCGCAGGCCTGGGACGACGAGATGCGCGAGCGCGTCGCCCTTCACCGGTCGCGCCGCTCGCCCGATTGGATCACGCGGGACGTGCCGATCGACCTGGCCGAGGCCGTCGCTGCGGCGACCGG
The DNA here is from genome assembly GCF_000376345.1 of Methylobacterium sp. 88A. NCBI lineage: Bacteria > Pseudomonadati > Pseudomonadota > Alphaproteobacteria > Hyphomicrobiales > Methylobacteriaceae > Methylobacterium > Methylobacterium sp. 88A. The sequence goes on along the minus strand of NZ_AQVT01000001.1, from coordinate 3,856,911 downwards.
GCCGGTGCTGGTCGATTGCCTGACCCTGTGGCTCACCAACCTGATCCTGTCCGAGGCCGATACCGAGGCGGCGAGCGCCGCGCTGATCGAGGCCTGCGGCAGTGCGCCTGGCCCGGTGGTGCTGGTGGGCAACGAGGTCGGGCTCGGTATCGTGCCGGACAACGCGCTGGCCCGCCGCTTCCGCGACGCGGCCGGGCGCCTGCACCAGCGCCTCGCCGCACGGGCCGACCATGTGGTGTTCATGGTGGCGGGACTGCCGATGATCGTGAAACCCCAACCCGGAGCAGCCGCATGAGCGAGTCAGACACGAACGACCCGGAGGCCGACCGTCACCGCGAAAAGATGGAGAAGCGCAAAGCTGTGCAGGACGCCGAGGTCGCGGGCAAGACGATCGAGAAGGGCCTTCTCATCGTCAATACCGGCCCCGGCAAGGGCAAGACCACGGCCGGGCTCGGCCTCCTCCTGCGCGCCTTGGGCCATGGCTGGCGGGTCGGCGTGGTCCAGTTCATCAAGGGCGCCTGGGACACCGGCGAGAAGCACGCGCTGAAGGCTTTCGGCGACCAGATCGAATGGCATACGCTCGGCGAGGGCTTCACCTGGGAGACCCAGGACAAAGCCCGCGACATCGCGGCGGCCGAGCATGCCTGGGCCAAGGCCGAGGAATTGATGGCCGACCCGACCATCCGCCTCGTCCTCCTCGACGAGCTCAACATCGCCTTGCGCTACGATTACCTGCCCATCGACGCCGTGGTGGCGGCCTTCCGGGCGCGGCGGCCCGATCTCCACGTCATCGTCACGGGGCGCAACGCCAAGCCGGCCCTCATCGAGGCCGCCGACCTCGTCACCGAGATGGGCAGCGTGAAGCACCATTTCGCCGCCGGGGTGAAGGCGCAGGAGGGGATCGAGTTCTGACTACTGGGCGCGGTCAGGCCCCAGCGCCGACCGGCTGGTTCTCGTGGAGGACGAGCTTCAGCGTGGCGACGAAATCCTCCAGGGCGGTGCGATCGAGGTCGCGCTGCAAGGCCCCGTGGGCGACGGCGTTGCGCAGGTTCGCGATGGGACGAAGACGATCCGCCTCGTCCGGCGTCACGATGCCTTCGCCCGCGAGCTGCTCGATCAGCCGTGCGGGCGATTGAGAGTGTGACAGGCGGTTCGGAATCAAGGCCCGCCCGATGGCTTCGAAGGTCGACCAGCCTAGCAGCAGAGCCGCTTCCATCTGGCCGGCCGCGATGAGGGCCTCGACCTTCGTAATCGTGCGGTCGATGATGTCTGGCGTCACGCCGTCGATGGCGGGCACGCCGCCGCCGGAGCGGGCGTAGTAGATCCGAAGCTCCCAATCGGTGACACCGAGGAACCGGTCAGCGACCCTTTTCCGGCTTCCGGATCGCGTGCCATCCCGTACGATTTCGATCGCCAGATTCTTTGGTTTGCCAAGCGCGATGGCGTCTGGAACGTAGTCGCCCATGAAGGAGGGCAGAAGCTGGCGTGAAGGGTGAGTATAGACCTCGTAGCCGGCATCCGTAAGTGCCGGGATGATGAGGTCGAGGACCGGCCGTTCTGATTCCATGCCGCTCATGCCAGTTCCTCGAAGGGATCGTCCGAAAGCCTTACGTATAGGATCGGCTTCTGTGCCGACAGAGCCGCCGCCAGGACTGGGCTCGGCTGCGTGAAAGAAAACACCCGCTGCGGTTCGAACTTCTGGATGACTACCCGTTCGATCTGGGAATCATCCATGTAGATATGCTGGTTGAGGGCATCGAGAACCAGTTTGACGATATTGTCCACGTCGCCCTGCACGGGGCCGACCGGGAAGTAGAACAGCGTCACGGCGAGTTTGCCCTCGCAGGCGAAGTGGTTCTCGGGCAAAGAGCCGTCGCTTGCTGCCCGGACCTTCTGCTTCCACTGCGATTTGGAACTCGGTCGGGCCGATTGGAACGAGACCGGTGTGCCGCTGACGAGGAACTCGATGGGAAAGATGAGCTCCACGAGAGATCACCTAGCGTCGCGGGCTTCGGTCCCGCAACTTATGCACGGCTTCGTCAACGTGTATAGTATGATTCTAAATCGCCCTTGGGTTGTGTCTCGTCGCTGCTTCCGGCGCTGCCTCGTTCCTCTCACGATTTTTTTGTCCGGTGCCGGTGCGGCATCCGCCCAATCCGTCACGTCCTGGCCGGACACCTATCTCGGCCGGGTCGAGGCGCTGGCGGTGATGGAGGGGCTGAATGCGCGGCTCCTGGCGGGCCGCAGCGCCACGGTGACCCTCGAAGGCTGGTGCTCCGAGCACGGCATGGCGACGGACCCGCGGCTCACGGCGACCCTCCTGCGCGATGTGGACAAGCCCGCCTCGGAGGAGACGCGTCGCCGCCTCGCCGCCGGACCCGACACCGTCCTGAAATATCGCCGGGTCCGGCTCGCCTGCGGCGACCACGTTCTGTCGGAGGCCGACAATTGGTACGTGCCGGAGCGGCTGACCCCGGAGATGAACCGCCTGCTCGAGACCACGGACACGCCGTTCGGCAGGGCGGTCCAGGCGTTGGGCACCACCCGCCAGACCATCGGGGCGGACCGTCTCTGGCAGCCCTTGCCGCCCGGGTGGGATCAAGCGGTCCCGCCGGATCCCGCCTGCGCGCCGCTCGCGATTCCGGACCGGCTGTTCAGCCATCGCGCCGTGCTGTTCACGGCCGAGCGGGTGCCGTTCTCGGAGGTGGTCGAGACCTACGCCTCCGCCATCCTCGATTTCCGCCGGGCCGCGCGGCCTGCCGATCCCGCCTGCGGCGCCGGCCCGCCGTCGCGGCCCTGACGCGGCCGTGCTAGGGCTCGCCGGCGCCCCTCGGCACACCGGACGAGACCCGATCGCATGACCGCCCGCGCCTTCATGATCCAGGGCACCGGCTCGGATGTCGGCAAATCGCTGATCGTGGCCGGCCTGTGCCGCGCCTTCACGCGGCGAGGCCTCGCCGTGCGGCCGTTCAAGCCGCAGAACATGTCGAACAACGCGGCCGTTACCGCCGATGGCGGCGAGATCGGCCGGGCCCAGGCGCTGCAGGCGCGGGCCTGCGGGGTGGCGCCCTCCATCCACATGAATCCGGTCCTGCTGAAGCCCCAGAGCGAGACCGGCTCCCAGGTGGTGGTGCAGGGACGGATGGTCGGCACCGCGAAGGCCCGAGACTATCAGGCCTGGAAGCCGCGCCTGCTGGCTTCCGTGCTGGAGAGTTTTTCACACTTGAAGGCTCAGGCCGATCTCGTGATCGTGGAGGGCGCCGGTTCGGCCTCCGAGGTGAATCTGCGGCGCGGCGACATCGCCAATATGGGTTTCGCGCGGGCCGCCGACACGCCGGTGATCCTGCTCGGCGATATCGACCGGGGCGGCGTCATCGCCAGTCTCGTCGGCACCAAGGCTGTGATCGACGCGGCGGATGCGGCCATGATCGCCGGTTTTCTCGTCAACCGCTTTCGCGGCGATCCCAGCCTGTTCGCCGACGGCATGGACATCGTCGCCGCGGCGACCGGCTGGCCCGCCCTTGGGCTCGTGCCGCATTTCCCCGAGGCCGCGCGCCTGCCCGCCGAGGATGCGCTCGGCCTCGCCGGTTCCGCCTCATCCGGCCGGACGCGCATCCGCGTCGCCGTGCCGGTCCTGCCGCGCATCGCCAATTTCGACGACCTCGATCCGCTACGGGCGGAGCCGGAGGTGGAGGTCGTGCTGGTCCGGCCCGGCGAGGCGATTCCGGGCGACGTCGCCCTCGTGCTGCTGCCGGGGTCGAAGACCACGATCGACGACCTCGACGCCCTGCGCCGCGAGGGATGGGACATCGACATCCGCGCGCATCTGCGCCGGGGCGGCCACGTGCTCGGGCTCTGCGGCGGCTACCAGATGCTGGGCCGGACGTTGAGCGACCCGCACGGGATCGAGGGCGAGCCGCGCAGTGTCGCCGGACTCGGCCTGCTCGACGTCGAGACGGTGATGACGCCGCTGAAGCGGCTCGAAGCGGTGAGCGGCCGGACGCTGGCCGACGATCTGCCGTTCAACGGCTACGAGATGCATGTGGGCGACACGGCCGGTCCGGACACGGTGACGCCGCTGCTGCGCTTCGCCGACGGGCGGACGGACGGCGCCGTCTCGGGCGACGGGCGGGTCAGCGGCACCTATGTCCACGGCCTCTTCTCCGACGACCGGCAGCGGGCCGCCTGGCTCGCGCGCCTCGGTGCGGCGTCTGACGGCCATTCCTACGAAAGCGGGGTCGAGCGCGTCCTTGACGAATTGGCGCGACACATCGAGGCCCATGTCGATTGCGACCGCCTGCTGGCGCTGGCGCGTTAGCGGTTTTGCGGCGTAGGCTCGCCCCGTAAGACCCCCGTTCGAGGGGCGAGCCTCGAGGAAACCGACGATGACGCCGCCGCCCCCGCAGGTCGATGCGCGCCTCGCGCACGATACGGTCAGAACCGTCACGCTGCGGCTGATGCCGCTCCTTGGGCTGATGTACCTGATCGCCTATATCGACCGGCAGAACATCTCCTATGCCAAGCTCCAGATGGTCGGCGACCTATCCTTGAGTGAGACCGCCTATGGGCTCGGGGCGTCGCTGTTCTTCCTTGGCTATTTCCTGTTCGAGGTTCCCGCGAACGTCATCCTAGAGCGGGTCGGCGCGCGGCGCTGGTTTGCCCGGATCATGCTGACCTGGGGCGTGATCACGATCCTGCTCGGCTTCACCCAGAACACGGCGATGTTCTACATCCTGCGCTTCCTCCTCGGTGTGGCGGAGGCGGGGTTCTTCCCCGGCGTGCTGTTCGCGCTCACCCTGTGGTTTCCGCAATCGCACCGGGCCCGTATGATCGGCTGGTTCATGATCGCGAGCGCGCTCGCCAACGCGGTCGGCGCGGCCATCGGCGGCGCCCTCCTCGATCTCGACGGTCTCCTCGGCCTCAAGGGATGGCAATGGGTCTTCGTGGCGACGGGTATTCCGGCCCTGATCCTCGCCGTGGTGGTCCTGCGTATCCTGCCCGACGGGCCGGAACAGGCGCCGTGGCTGTCTCGCGAGGGGCGCGACTGGCTGGCCCGCACCCTTGCCTTCGAGCGCGAAACCGGGGGACAGGTGGAGCACGGAAACCCCTTTGCCGCGCTCCTCGACCGACGGGTCTGGATGCTGGCCTCGGTCTACATCGCCTTCCCCCTGGCGGCCTATGGCTTGAGCTACTGGCTACCCACCGTGGTCCGGAGCTTCGAGGTGTCGAACACCGTGAACGGCTTCATCAACATCATCCCCTGGCTGATCACGGCCGTCGCCCTGTGGTGGGTGCCGCGCCGGGCGGCCCGCTCGGGCGACCAGGTCTGGCACGTGGTGGTGCCGGGCCTCGTCGCAGCGCTCGCATTGGTGCTCAGCGTGGTGCTGCCGGGGGCGGTGCTGAAATTCGCCTGCCTCTGCGTGGCGGCGGCGGGGGTGTTCTCGGCCCAGCCTGTGTTCTGGTCCCTGCCCGCCACTTTCCTGAAGGGGGCGAGCGCCGCCGCCGGCATCGCCGCCATCAACTCGGTCGGCAATCTCGGCGGCTTCATCTCCCAGAATGCCGTGCCCTTCATCCGCGACCGCACCGGCAGCGACCTCGTCCCCATGTTCTTCCTGGCCGCCTGCCTCGCATGCGGCTCGAGCCTGATGTTCCTGGTGCTGTCCGCCCTGCGCCGGGACGCGGCGCGCCGGGGCGACGTCATCGCGCCGCGTCCGGCCTGACCCCTCAGGGCAGTGTGTATTCGAGCGGCCCGCCATCCTTGACGCTGTCGAACATGACGAGGATGCGCTTGTCGCCCAGCACCGCGACACCTTCCGCCTTGGCGCCCTTTTCCGCCCCGGTGAGACGTCCGATCGGCTCGAGCTTGGCGTTGACGGACGCGCCGGCTGCGAACAGGCTGTAGGGCACGTCGGTTTGTCCTTGAGCCGGCCCGGTGAGGACGAGGAGCCGCCCGTCGGGCAGTATGGCGAGATCGCGGATCCCGGCCCCGCGGCCGACGGAGAGCGGGATCACCTGCGGGGCCGCCTTGAGCGGCTCGTGCCCCTGCGCGAACAGAGCTCCCACATCCGCCTCGACGACGAAGGTCTTGCCGTCATGGGACGGCGCGCGCAGCCCGGCGAACAGCCGCGTCCCGTCGACGGCGACCCCCTCGATGTTGAGGCCGTTGGGCGTCGCGTCGCCGTCATCGGTCTGGAGATCCTGCGTGTAGTAGGCGCTGACGGTCTCTGCCAGACCGAGTGCATCACCCAGGCGGTAAGTGGTCTCCACCGCATCCGGTCCCGCCGGCTCGCCGTTCGCGTCGACTCGGATGCGCGCCAGCACGAAGGTGGAGAGCTTGAACTTCGCCTTGCCGCGCGAGCAACCGTGCGAGCCGACCACGTAGAAGTAGGGAGCCGCATAGGCCACGCCTTCGCCGTCGAGATCGTCGAACTTGCCCTCTCCGCCGGAGCATCCGTTCTTCGAGGGCGGGGTTCCCAGCGTGTTCGGGCTCGGTCCCCCGCCGACGAGGTCGATATCGGCGCCTGGCGTGATCGTATGCCCCTCGATGGTGATGAACTGCGCGCCGGTATTCTCGTCGTTGACCACGAGGCAGCGGCGCTTGCCGTCCTTCTGCGGCATGCAGGCGATGCCGCTGATGTCTTTGGCGGGTTTGCCGTTTTTGCCGTTCAGACCGGACGTCATCGTGTAGGGCGGGTCCACCGGAACGAGGTCTCGCATGACGCCTCCCGCCGCGAGAGCCGGCGCAGCGGCTCCGTGGAAAAGCAGGATCGCCAGAAGACCAGTCCGTATCATTGCCCGCCCGCCCATAGGAATGTGAGTGATCTCAATTATATCAAAACAACCTTGAGTATAGATGCGCTGAGGACGATACATCCGAAAAGTATCGCGCAGGCGATGCGGTACAAGGCCAGCGCCCGTTCCAAATCGCGCGGACCCGCCTCCGCCCGGCCATTGCCCATCCAGGCATCGTCCACGATATCGGCGCCGTACATGCGCGGCCCCGCCAGCCTCAGACCAAGCGCGCCCGCCATCGCCGCCTCGGGCCAGCCGGCATTGGGCGAGCGGTGACGGCCCGCATCGCGCCGGACGGCGTGGAACGCCCCCGCCGCCGAAGCTCCGGGATGGAGGAGGCACGCCGCTACGATCAACCCCGCCGAGAGCCGCGAGGCCGGGAGGTTCACGAGATCGTCGAGGCGGGCCGAGGCCCAGCCATAGGCCTCGTGTCGGGGCGTGCGGTGGCCGATCATGCTGTCGGCGGTGTTGATCGCCTTGTAGAGCGCCCCTCCCGGTAGGCCGCCGATCCCGATCCAGAATGCCGGGGCCACGATGCCGTCGGAGAAGTTCTCCGACAGGCTCTCGATGGCGGCGCGGCAGATGCCGGCTTCGTCGAGGCTCTCCGGGTTGCGCCCGACGATCATCGAGACCTCGCGCCGCCCGCCCGCCAGCCCTTCGGTGCGTAGGCCCCTGGCGACGCGGGCCACATGGTCGTGGAGGCTGCGTTGTGCCGGCAGACTCGCGCAGGCGAGGCCGAGGAGCAGCATGGCCGGGATTTGACCCGCAGCGGCGGCGAGCGCCGTTCCCGCGATGGACACTGCCGCGACCGCTCCCAGGAGGATGAGGAGACCGAGGATCCCCGCCGCGCGCCGCCGTCTCCCGCCGCCCGTATTGAGCGTCCGGTCGAGCCAGCCGATCAGACGGCCGATCCAGGTGACAGGATGGCCCAGCGCCCTGTAGAGCCGGTCCGGATAGCCCGCCGCCGCCTCGATGGCGAGGGCGAGACCCAGCACCACGAGCGTGTCCGGCGGATGGGCGAGGGCGGTCCAGGTCATCTGTTCGGGAATGGGGTTCGGTGCGGCAGGGTGATGGGAGAGCAATGATTGGGACGGAGGAGGCGAGCGGGCGTGGCGGGCCCATCGCCCATGGCGGCGATCTCGATGCCGCCCAGGCGCTGTTCCCGCACGGCGAGCTGCCCTGGATCGACCTCTCCACCGGGATCAATCCGGTCCCGTATCCCTGTCCGCCGCTGGAGGCCAGCGCGTTCCGGCGACTTCCCTCCCGCGCCGACCTGAACGCCCTGTGCGCCGCCGCCGCCCATGCCTACGGCGTCGCCGATCCGGCGCGAGTCGCGGCGGCGCCCGGCACGCAGATTCTCATCGAGACGCTGCCGCGCCTGAGGCCGCATTCGCGCGTGGCCGTCATCGGTCCCACCTATGGCGAGCACGAGGCGGCGTGGCTCCGGGGCGGACATGCCGTGACGTTGGTGCCTGATCCGGCCCAGGCCGAGGGGGCGGACGTCGTCGTCGTCGTCAACCCGAACAATCCCGATGGCCGGACCTGGGAAGCGGGCCGTCTCCTCGATCTGGCGGGACGGATCGCCGGGCGCGGAGGCTGGCTCGTCGTCGACGAGGCCTTCATCGACCTCGAAGCGGTGGAGTCCCTCGCACCGCGAGCGAGATCCGGCCTGGTGGTGCTACGCTCCTTCGGCAAGACCTATGGCCTTGCCGGCATCCGTCTCGGCTTCGCCCTTGCCGAGCCGGCGCTCGCCCTGCGGATCGGCGCGGCGCTCGGACCCTGGGCGGTGCCGGGACCGGCGCTCGCCATCGGCCGGGCGGCGCTGTCCGATGGCGCCTGGCTGCGGGAGGCGGCCATCGATCGTCACGCCGACGCGCTGCGCCTCGATCGGCTGCTCGCCTGCCGGGGAGGGCGCATCGTCGGCGGCACGTGCCTGTTCCGCACGGCTGCGTTCGACGACGCGCCAAGTCTTTTCCGGCGCCTCGGCGAGGCCGGGATCTATGTCCGCCGGTTCGAGGCCAACCCGCACTGGCTGCGCTTCGGCCTGCCGGCCGACAAGGGCGAATGGTGCCGCCTGTCCCACGTCCTCAAACCCGCCTGATCAAGCGGGCTTCGTCCGCGACCGGTCGAAGATCGCCACGAGGAGCCCCCCGCCCGAGAGCAGGGCGCCCACTGCGCAGACGCCCGGCCACCCCGCCATCAGGAACGCCTGCGAGCCGGCGAAGGCCCCCAGCGCCCCGAATACGAACATCACCGTGAACAGCACGGTGTTGACCCGGCCCCTCGCTCCGGGAACGAGGGCGTAGGCTCGGGTCTGATTGGCGATGAGCGCGCCGTTGAGGCCGATATCGATGAGCAGAACGCCGACGGCCACCGCCACCAGCGAGACCTCCCCCCCGAGCCAGAGGACGAGGAACGACGCGAGGACGAGAGCGGCGCCGGTGACGACCACCGGTCGGGCGCCCTTCCGGTCGGTATAGCGTCCGGAGAGCGGGGCGACGAAGGCGCCGCAGACCCCGATCACGCCGAACAGGCCGGCGCCGGCGGCGGTGAGATCGAAGGGCGGGGCCTCGACCAGGAGGGCCAGGGTCGCCCAGAACGCATTGAAGCTCGCGAAAAGAAGGCCCTGCGAGAGGCTGGCATTGCGCAGGATGGGCTGCGTCTTCACGAGATGCAGGATCGACAGCATCAGCGCGCGGTAGCGCAGCGGTTTGGTCTGCTTCGTCTTCGGTAGCGTCGCGGCCGCCACGGCGGCGATGACCAGGGCCACGACAGCGGCGGCGAAGAACACCGCGCGCCAACCAAAATGCGCGCCCACGAAGCCGCTCACCGTCCGGGCGAGGAGGATGCCCGTGAGCAGGCCCGTCATCACTTGGCCTACCATCCGGCCGCGGCTCTCGTCCGGCGCGAGCTCGGCCGCGAAGGGGACCGCCTGCTGAGCGGCCGAGGACAAAAACCCGATGAGGAGACAGGCGACCGTCAGGAAGGCGAGGGTCGGCGCGAGGGCGGCACCCAGAAGCGCCACGCTCAGGCCCAGCAATTGCACCACGATGAGCGTCCGCCTCGGCCAGGCATCCCCGAGGGGCACGAGGCCGAGAATGCCGAGCCCGTAGCCCACCAGGCACGCGGTGGGAACGAGGAGGGCGGCACGCTCACCGAACTCGCTCACCAGAACCGCGAGGAGGGGCTGGTTGTAGTAGATGTTGGCGACGGCGCCCCCGGCGATCAGGGTCAGGCCGAAGCGCGCCCTGGCGGTGAAGCCGTGGCCGGAACCGGTGCCGGGCTGCATGCTCAGGCTCGCACCGGAGCGGCGCCGTCCGCCGTGCCAAGCCGATGGAAAAGCGATGAATTGTTCGTCATCCGGTGGGGCGGGTCCGTGAGCGACGGGATGGGTGTGCCTCCGGTTAGGGGCGCCAGCGCGCGGGGGCAACCCGTGGGCGCGCGAAATGGCCCCACGTCAGAGAGCGGGCCGCGACGGGCCACACCTTCCATCGGATGCGTCGATCCCCATATACGAATCGTTACCGGATAAAGACGTGGCGCGTCTCTGTGGCGAAGTCCCGCTTGGCAGGAGCCAAGTCGTTCTGTCACACTCCCGACCGTCGAGACGAGTCGGTCTTCAAGTCCAGGGGACAACACCGCGTATCGACAACGGAGTTTGGAATGCCGAATTACCGAGTCAGCTTCGCCAAGCAAATTTTCGGCGTGCCGTTCACGATTGGATGTGTCGAGATTTCACGGGCGCGTGATCCTCGCCGGGCTCAACGCGCGGCGGAACTTCGTTTCGCGCGCCAACATGGCGTCGAGGATTGGCGCGAGCGAGCCGATCGTGTTGCCATCGAGGCCGCTCAAGCCTGACACGACAGGTGATCCGCCCCGAAAGTGAGTACAGGACTTCGGGAAGACGGTTCTTGGGTCGTCGCCTCGTTTCCCCAATCCGCAGCGGCTGCGGCATGGTTCCGCGGTCAAAGCCCTGGCCCTCGGTCGGTCTGCGACATAGACTGGAGCTTGCACGTGTGTTCGGCGGGTTCGGCATCTCGCGGAACTTGCGACAGGGGCAAGGAGCAGGCGGCGAGCCATGGCGGCGATCTCGTTTTTCGGCGACCTGCTTCAGACCATCAGCGACCGTGGTCGCGATCTCATCGGAATCGGCCGCGGCGACCTCGCCTCAAAGGCCAATGCGCATGAGCTCATCAAGCTCTGCGAGGATCTGATCTCCCGGCGCGGCGAGGCGTCGGGCGTTGCGCTCGCCCGCCTGATCCTCGAACGCTACGCCAGCCTCGCGCGTGCCGAACGGCTCGTCTTCCTGCAGGGTATCGCCACCGTCTTCGGCGCCGATCACGAGGCGGTGGACGATGCCATCGCCGCCTATCGTCGAGACCCGACGCGCGCCGCCCTCGGCGTGCTCCACGAGGCGGCCGAGCCGCGCAGCCAGGAACTCATCCGCCGGCTCAACCTCGCCCGCAACGGCACCCTCGCCCTGGTGCGGATGCGGGAGGACCTGTTCGTCCTGCGAAAGGACCTGCGCGGGAACGAGGCCGATCCCGACCTCGTCGATGCCGTCGACAGCCTCGACAGCGATTTCGAGCACCTGTTCGCCTCGTGGTTCAACCGGGGGTTCCTGGTGCTGCGCCACATCGACTGGACCACCCCCGCCCATATTCTCGAGAAGATCATCCGCTACGAGGCGGTGCATGAGATCGCTGGCTGGGACGAGCTGCGCCGACGCATCGAACCCACTGACCGGCGCTGCTTCGCCTTCTTCCATCCCGCCTTGCAGGACGAGCCGCTGATCTTCGTGGAAGTGGCGCTCACGGACGGCATCGCGCCGGCCATCGCGCCGATCCTCGCGCATGGGCGCGAGCCCCTGCCCACTCGGGCCGCCACCACCGCGATCTTCTACTCGATCTCGAACTGCCAGAAGGGGCTTGCCGGCGTCACCTTCGGCAATTTCCTGATCAAGCAGGTGGTGGAGGATCTCGCCCGCGAGATCCCGAGCCTCAAGACCTTCGTGACCCTGTCGCCGGTGCCCGGCTTCTCCGCCTGGCTCGATCGTGAGCGCCGCTCCGATTCGCCGCAGGGCCTGACCCGGGACGACGTCGAGGCTCTGCGGGCCATCGACGAGCCGGGCTGGCACGCCGACAAGGGCAAGTCCGATGCGGTGAAGAAGGTGATGATCCCCGCCGCCGCCGCCTATTTCTTGCGGGCCAAGAACGAGCGAGGCAAGCCCCTCGACCCCGTGGCGCGGTTCCATCTCGGCAACGGAGCCCGCCTGGAGCGGCTCAACTTCCTCGGTGACGTCTCGCCCAAGGGGCTCGGCCAGTCGCGCGGGCTGATGGTCAATTACCTCTACGATCTCTCGGCCATCGAGAAGAACCACGAGACCTATGCCAATCTCGGCACCGTGGCGGCATCGAGCAGCGTGAGCCGCGAACTCAGGACCAACCTGCCGCCGATTCGCGCCGTGGCGTTGGCCGAGGCTTGATTTCGAGGCGTCGTCCGGCCACGGCTGTCCGTTCGATAACGGCTGGACGACGTCATGCGTAACCATCTCTTCGATCTCATCCGGGCGAGCCTGCCCGCCGATCCCGCCTCGCGGACTTTCATCGAGACCGGCGACGGCGCACGGATCACCTATGCGGACATGCTCGACCGCTCGGCTGCCTATGCCTCCGCCCTCAAGGCGCTCGGGGTGAAGACCGGTGACCGCGTCGCCGTCCAGGTCGAGAAGAGCGCCGAGGTGGTGTTTCTCTATCTCGGCGCCGTTCGCGCCGGCGCCGTCTTCCTGCCGCTCAACACCGCCTATACGGCCCCCGAGATCGCGTATTTCCTCTCGGATGCCGAGCCGACCCTGTTCGTCTGCGACCCCGCCCGGCTCGCCGCTCTCGAACCGGTCGCCGCCGAGGCGAAGGTGCCTGCCCTGCGTACCCTCGACGGGGCGGGGCGCGGTAGCATGGCGGAGGCGGCTGACGCGGCCGGCACCGCTTTCACGGATGTGGAACGCGGCCCCGACGATCTCGCGGCGATCCTCTACACCTCGGGCACCACCGGGCGCTCCAAGGGCGCCATGCTCAGCCACGACAATCTCGCCTCCAACGCCGTGACCTTGGTGAAGGCCTGGGGCTTCACCGCCGACGACGTGCTGATCCATGCCCTGCCGGTGTTCCACACCCACGGCCTGTTCGTGGCCACCAACATCGTGCTGCTCGCCGGGGCCACGGCGATCTTCCTGCCGAAATTCGACCCGAAGCAGGTGCTCGCCCTGATGGGCCGGGCGACCTCGATGATGGGCGTTCCGACTTTCTACACGCGCCTGCTCAAGGAGCCGGGCCTGACCCCCGAAGCGGCGGCGACGATCCGCCTGTTCGTCTCCGGCTCGGCCCCGCTCCTCGCCGAGACGCACCGGGATTGGCAGGCTCGCACCGGCCACGCCATCCTCGAACGCTACGGCATGACCGAGACCAACATGAACACCTCGAACCCCTATGACGGCGAGCGCATCGCCGGCACGGTGGGCCTGCCCCTGCCGGGCGTCTCGCTCAGGGTGGTCGATCCCGAGACGGGACGGGCCTTGTCCGCCGATACGGTGGGGATGATCGAGGTGAAGGGGCCGAACGTGTTCCAGGGCTATTGGCGCATGCCCGAGAAGACGGCCTCCGAATTCAAGACGGACGGGTTCTTCATCACCGGCGATCTCGGCAAGGTCGACGAGCGCGGCTACGTCCACATCGTCGGGCGCGGCAAGGATCTCATCATCACCGGCGGCTACAACGTCTATCCGAAGGAGGTCGAGAACGAGATCGATGCGCTTCCAGGCGTCGTCGAATCCGCCGTGATCGGCCTCTCCCATGCGGATTTCGGCGAGGGCGTCACGGCCATCGTCGTCGCGCGTCCGGACGCTCCGGGGGAGCAGGAGATCCTCCGTATCCTCGAAGGGCGTCTCGCCCGGTTCAAATGCCCCAAGCGCGTCCTCTTCGCCGACGAATTGCCGCGCAATGCCATGGGCAAAGTGCAGAAGAACCTGCTGCGCGAGGCGCATGCGGATCTCTATCGCCGCTGAAGGGTAAGACGGCGGAACGCTTTGGCGGGCCGGCGGTTCTCGTCATCGAACGGCCAAGCTCGCGCCGTCTCCGTACCGGTTGCCGTCATGCCCTCGTCTCAGCCTCACCGTCCCGAGCCCACGGGGCCGGGCTCCACCCATTCCGTGGTCTGGACTCTGGCGATGGGGGCGGCGCTCGTAGCCCTGTCGCTGGGGCCGCGGTCGCGCCGCGCCAGACGCCAGGCTGAACCACCTCAGCCGCGACGCGACGAAGGCGCCCGCTCGCATAGTGGGCGCAGCGCCGAATGGGTCGCGGCGACACAGGTCCATCGCGGCCGTGCCGCAGACAGCCCGACCGAGATCACTCGCGCCGGTTGGAAGGACATCGCCGTCCGCGTCTATCTGGAATTCAACAAGGACCGCGTGCTCGCGGTGGCCGCCGGGGTGACGTTCTTCACCCTGCTGTCGCTGTTCCCCGCCATCGCCGCCCTGGTCTCCTGCTACGGTCTCGTTGCCGATGTCGGCGCCATCAACGAGCACCTCTCCAGCATGCAGGGCGTGCTGCCCTCCAGCGCCATCGACATCATCGGCGAGCAGGTGAAGCGGATCGCCGCCAAGGACAACGGCACGCTGGGCCTGACGTTCTTCTCCAGCCTCGTCCTGTCGCTCTGGAGTGCGAACGCCGCCATGAAGGCGATGTTCGATGCTCTGAACGTGGTCTACGAGGAAGACGAGAAGCGCTCCTTCGTGATGTTGAACCTGCGCTCCCTGACCTTCACCGTTGGGGCGCTCCTCTTCACCATCCTCGCGCTCACCAGCATCGTCGTACTGCCGGTGATCTTCAACTTCTTCGGGTTCGGGCAGGGGGCGAGGCTCATCGCCCTGCTGCGCTGGCCCTTCCTCCTTGTCGTCCTCCTCGGCGGCCTCTCGCTGCTCTACCGCTATGGCCCGAGCCGCGAGCGACCGCGCTGGCGCTGGGTCGGCACGGGTGGCGCTGTGGCGGGCATCCTCTGGCTCGCCGCCTCGATCCTGTTCTCGTGGTATGTTGGCAGCTTCGGCAATTACAACGAGACCTACGGTTCGCTCGGCGCCGCCATCGGCTTCATGACCTGGATCTGGATCTCGACGACGATCGTGCTCCTCGGTGCCGAGATCAATGCCGAGATGGAGCATCAGACGGCTCGGGACACGACGACGGGACCGGAGAAGCCCATGGGCGACCGTGAGGCACGGATGGCGGACACGATCGGCGCGGCCGCGTGACAGGGTGCGGTACGGCCTCGGGAGTCCTATTTCTCCAGCATATCCCGATGAACCGGAGGCCATCATGAGCGAGACCCAGGCAGGCACCGTCCAGCGCAGCGAGGACGAGTGGCGCGAGATCCTGACGCCGGACCAGTACCGTGTCCTGCGCGAGCACGGCACGGAGCGGGCGGGCACGAGCTGCCTCAATGCCGAGAAGCGCCCCGGCACGTTCCACTGCGCCGGCTGCGATGCCCCGTTATTCGAGAACACCACGAAATTTGAATCCGGCACTGGTTGGCCGAGCTTCTTCGATCCCATCGACGGCGCGGTGGAGACGACGACCGACCGGAGCCACTGGATGGTGAGGACCGAAGTGCACTGCGCCCACTGCAAAGGTCATCTCGGCCACGTCTTCGATGATGGCCCGGCGCCGACGGGGCTGCGCTATTGCATGAACGGCATTTCACTGCGGTTCGAGCCGAATGCGTGAGCTCATTGGTATAAAAGGATAAAAATCGGGGCCGGGCTTACGAGGCCGGCCTTGATTTAGTCCCATTTTTTCTTAGTCGAATGAAAGTGGTCTTCCCATTTGTGTGCCGTCGGCGGTGCGAGGCGGGAAAACGATCGAATTCGGACGGTTCGTGCCGGCTGGTTTCCACAGGCCGGGCATTCCGTCGCTGCCGAAACAGGGTATGGCTTCGAACGGCGCCGACATTGCGCCCATGGCGCGGCGCTCCGGAGGAGGGCCTGCCATGATGAGCCGATCCGGGGGGAGAGAATACATGAGTGTCGTTCGTCGGTTTCTGGTCGCACCTGCGCTCGTCCGCCTGATCCGCAAGGAGCGCGGCGGTTCGAAGATCACCGAGGGCTATTTCGCTCCCCAGGCCGGTCGCACGTCCTATGTCCGCGTCGATGGCCAGAACTGCCATCTCGTTCTCGTCACGACGGCGCCGGATGGAACGTCGAGCGAGGAGCGGACCGACGTTCCCCGCGCCCATGGCGATGCCCTTCTGGATGTCTGTTCAGGCAAGGCGATCTACGACCGCGCCGTGCTCGCGCTCGGCAACGGCCGCGAGGCGCTCGTCGACCGCTACGCGACACCGGGAGCCCTCGACTTGCTCAGCGTCGTGTTCGACGACACCGCCCAGGCCGCTGCTTTCGTACCCCCAGCCTGGTTCGGCGAGGACGTCTCCGAGAATTCCGCCTATGACCGCCATACCGTGGCGATCCAGGGTGTGCCTCAGACCGGCGAGGTTCCCCTGAACAACGCCGCCCTCGAAGCGATCCTCGATCTGCTCGAGCCGCGCTTCGGTTTCGGCCGCTTCAATGCCCCACCGCCGAAGGCCGGCGAGGACGAGGCGACCCTTCGGGCGAACCGCCGTGCAGCCGCTCTGGCTGCCAAGGCCGCTGCTCCCGCGGCCCTCCCGGTGGAAGAGCCCGCGCCCCAACCCGTCCTTGAGGAACGGAGCGAGCAGCGTCGGGAAGAGCCCGCCGCCGCGGAGGAGACCGCCACGGACACTCCGATCCGCACCGATGCCCGCATCGACGACGTCATCGAGAGCCTGTCTCAGGCTCTGGGTGCCTCTCAGCCGTCCCGCGCTCCTGCACGCGACGACGATCCGGCCGCCGAATTCGAGCGCTGGACCGTACGTCCCCGCCGTACTCCGCAGACCTGAACCCTTGGGACCGGAGGTGGGGCATGCCCATCTCCGGGCTCTTCGCGAGGACCCGGCGGCACCGGGCATATTCGGACAAGTCGATCGCCAACGATTGTATGCAATAGCGCGGCAGAAGCCTGTCGCGTTACAGAAGCAGCCCATCCTCACGGTTTCGGCGGGAAACAAAGATAATCTCTCATAGCCGCGTTGAGGCGAGGGATTAAACTCGCTAGCGTCTCGGCAAGACAGACGAGCGTGCGCTCAACGAGGCGCCTGTGAGGGAACATGGTTCAGACCACCGTCCATGCCGGAGGCAGCGCGCCGGCAGCACCGACACCTCACGAACCTTGGTACAAGGTCCTCTACATCCAGGTGCTGATCGCCATCGCACTTGGCATCCTGCTCGGATATCTGCACCCCGAATGGGGCAAGTCCGTGAAGTGGTTGGGCGACGCCTTCATCGCACTGATCAAGATGATGATCGCGCCGATCATCTTCTGTACCATCGTTCACGGCATCGCCTCCATCGGCGACTTGAAAAAGGTCGGCCGCGTTGGCTTGAAGGCGCTGGTCTATTTCGAGGTTGTCTCCACCATTGCGCTTCTCATCGGTATCCTCGTCGGTGAGGTGGTGAAGCCGGGAGCCGGTTTCAATGCCGATGTGACTAAGCTCGACGGTAAATCGGTCGAGAAATACGCCAAGATCGCCGCCGACGATTCCGTCACCGGCCACATCATGGCTCTGATCCCGAAAAGCTTCTTCGACGCTTTCGCCACAGGCGACCTGCTTCAGGTTCTTCTCATCTCGATCCTCACCGGCGTCGTGGTGACAGGCATGGGCAAGCGCGGCGAGGCCATCACGCACGCCATCGACACGGCGGGCCAAGTCTTCTTCCGCATCATCGGCCTCGTGGTGAAGCTCGCGCCCATCGGTGCCTTCGGCGCCATGGCCTTCACCATCGGTCAGTATGGCATCGGCAAGGTGATCGATCTCGCGTGGCTGGTTGGCACCTTCTACGTCACGGCCTTCCTGTTCGTGGTCCTGGTCCTTGGCGGCATCGCACGGGTGGCCGGCTTCTCGATCTTCAAGTTCCTGGCCTACATCAAGGACGAACTCCTCATCGTGCTCGGCACCTCGTCCTCCGAGACGGTGCTGCCGCACATGATGACGAAGATGCGCCGCCTCGGCGCCTCGGATTCCGTCGTGGGCCTGGTGATTCCTACGGGCTACTCGTTCAACCTCGACGGCACCAACATCTACATGACCCTGGCGACGCTGTTCCTGGCCCAGGCCGTGGGCGCTGACCTGTCCTTCGCCCAGTACGCCACCATCATCCTGGTCGCGATGCTGACCTCGAAGGGGGCCTCCGGTGTCACGGGTGCCGGCTTCATCACCCTCGCGGCCACGCTCAGCGCCATCCCCAACAATCCGGTGCCGGTGGCCGCCATGACCCTGATCCTGGGTGTCGATAAGTTCATGTCGGAGTGCCGGGCCATCACCAACCTCATCGGCAACGGCGTCGCCACGGTGGTGGTCAGCCGCTGGGAGGGTGAACTCGACCAGGAGAAGCTGAACCAGGTCATGGCGCATCCCTTCTCCATCGGCACCGACATATCGGATCATGCGCCCAACATGGACCAGGAGTCCGCTCCCCGTCCGGCCGTCGCCGCACAGTAGCTCCGCATCGTGGATCCTGCGCGCCTGCGCATCGGGATAGACCTCGGCGGCACCAAGATCGCCGGCATCGCCCTCGATGCCGGCGGAGCCGTGCGCGCCGAGGCGAGGATCCCGACCCCGCGAAACGATTACGACGCCACCCTCGGCGCGATCGTGGCGCTGGTCCGGCGCCTGGAGCGGGACGCCGGAGGCGTCGGCAGCGTCGGTATCGGCATGCCGGGGGCCATCACCCCCGGCAGCGGCCTCGTGAAGAACGCCAACTCGGTCTGGCTGAACGGCAGGACTTTCGTCATCGATATCGAGGCACGGCTCGGCCGACCGGTCCGCGCCGAGAACGATGCCAATTGCCTTGCGGTCTCCG
The DNA here is from genome assembly GCF_000376345.1 of Methylobacterium sp. 88A. Lineage (NCBI taxonomy): Bacteria > Pseudomonadati > Pseudomonadota > Alphaproteobacteria > Hyphomicrobiales > Methylobacteriaceae > Methylobacterium > Methylobacterium sp. 88A. The sequence goes on along the minus strand of NZ_AQVT01000001.1, from coordinate 3,838,139 downwards.
AGGCGGTGGATGGCGCGGGCGCCGGGGCACGGGTTGTCTGGGCGATCATCCTCGGGACCGGCGTCGGCTCCGGCATCGCCATCGACGGGGTGGCCCTATCGGGTGCCAACCGCATTGCCGGTGAATGGGGCCACAACCCGCTTCCCGCGCCGCGCGACGACGAACGGCCCGGCCCGTCCTGCTATTGCGGGCGGCACGGCTGTATCGAGACCTGGCTTTCTGGCCCCGGCCTCGCCGCCGATCATGCCCGCCGTGTCGGTGCTCCGGCGGCGACCGGTGAGGCGGTGATCGCCGCTGCGCGCGCCGGTGATGCCATCGCATCCGAGAGCATCACCCGCTATCGGGAGCGTCTCGCCCGCAGCATCGCCGGCGTCATCAACATCCTCGACCCCGATATGGTGGTCCTCGGCGGAGGCTTGTCGACGGTGCCGGAACTGACCGCCGATCTCGACGCGCTTCTTCTTCCGCACGTCTTCTCGGATGAGTGCGGAACACCGATCCGGGTGAGCCACCACGGCGACGCATCCGGCGTGCGGGGTGCAGCCTGGTTATGGGGCATCCCCGCCTGAGCCTCTCCCCATCGCGCCCCGCAGCCGGTATGGACGGGGACAATCACACAACGACGTGAGCGTATTCCCATGACGAGTCTGGCTTCCCTCGATCCCGCCGCCCGCGACGCGCTTCACGCGAAGACCCGCGAGGCCTACGAGGCTTTCAAGAGTCGCGGCCTCAAGCTCGACATGACCCGTGGCAAGCCGGCGCCGGAGCAGCTCGACCTGTCCAGCGCGATGATGTCGTTGCCGGGCAATGGCGATCATTTCGCCGAGGCGGGTGACGATGCGCGCAATTACGGCGGCCTCCAGGGTCTGCCGGAAGCGCGCGCCCTGTTCGCGCCGATGGTGCAGGCGCCGCCGGCCCAGATCGTCATCGGCGACAATTCGAGCCTCGCGCTCATGCACGATTGTATCGCCTGGGCCCTGCTGAAGGGCGTGCCCGGCTCGGTGAAGCCCTGGTCGAAGGAGGACGAGCCGGTCTTCCTCTGTCCCGTTCCCGGCTACGACCGCCACTTCGCCATCTGCGAAGCCCTGGGCATCCGCATGCTGCCCGTCCCCATGACCGGCCAGGGGCCGGACATGGACGTGGTCGAGAAGCTGGCCGCCGATCCGGCCGTGAAGGGCATGTGGTGCGTGCCGAAATACGCCAATCCGAGCGGCGAGACCTATTCCGACGAGACCGTCAGGCGCCTCGCTTCCATGGAGACCGGCGCCCCCGACTTCCGCCTGTTCTGGGACAACGCGTACACCGTCCACCACCTCACCGCGACGCGCCACCCCCTCGCCGACATCCTCGCCCTCTGCGAAGAGGCTGGCCATCCCGACCGGCCCTTCATCTTCGCCTCGACCTCCAAGGTGACCCTGGCGGGAGCGGGCATCGCCATGTTCGCTTCCTCCCCGGAGAACGTACGCTGGTTCCTCGGCCGCTCTTTCTTCCGCACCATCGGGCCGGACAAGCTCAACCAGCTGCGCCACGTCCGCTTCCTGAAGGACATGGCCGGCATTGAGGCGCATATGGAGAAGCAGCGCGCGCTCATCGCGCCGAAATTCCAGGCTGTCCTCGATGCTCTGGAGGCCCGCCTCGGCGGAACCGGCGCGGCGACCTGGACGACGCCCGAAGGTGGCTACTTCATCACCGTCGATACGGTGGACGGTGCGGCGCAGCGGACCGTGGCTTTGGCCAAGGAGGCCGGCATCGCCCTGACGCCCGCCGGCGCGACCTCTCCTTACGGACGCGACCCGCATGACCGCACTCTGCGTCTTGCGCCGACCTTCCCCTCGCTCTCGGACGTGAAGGCGGCGGCGGAGGGAATCGCCCTCTGCATCCTCCTCGCCGGACTCGAGACCGAGAAGGCGGCCTGACGCAGGCCGCCACTCATGGCGCATCCCTCCGCACCGCGCCCGGGCGGGGGGAGCTGCCCGGGACGCGCATCGAAGCATCTGCCTAAGGCGGGGAATTCACCGGGGCCGCCCCATCCCGCTCATTCGTCGCAGATACTACAGGTCGTGATCCTCCCCCCATATTGGCGGACGGTCTGAACGTTCGTGAGATCAGGTGGTGAAGGGGGCTCTCCCGGCCTGCGACAGGGCGGGAGACGTCACCGCCCCGAGGCGGCGGTGACAAGGAAGCCGAGCCCTATGGCCTCAGCGGAAGCCGCCGACCCTGCGGTCGCGCTTGCGCTCGGCGGCGGGTTGATACGCGATCTCGGCGTGGTGGGTGCAATAGGGCAGGCCGGTGATCGAGCGGTCGCCGCAATAGTGGAACTCCGGCGATGTCGGATCGCCCAGCGGCCAGCGGCACATGGATTCGCGCAGATCCATGATGGTTACGCGCTTGGACACGGCGAGCGGCATGCTCGGCGCGGCGACCACCGCATTCGTCTCGGGAAACAGCAGGCTCGGCGCGGCGACGGGATCGGCCGCGGCCGTCATCTCCACGACGTTGTCGGCCTCGGCTTCGCGGATTGCCGGCTTCTTGCGGCCGTTGCCGGGCGAATCCGCCGCTTTCACGCGGCCCGACAGACCCAGCCGGTGGACCTTGCCGATGACGGCGTTGCGGGTGACGCCACCGAGCTGCGCTGCGATCTGGCTCGCGCTCAGTCCCTCGTCCCAGAGGCGCCGCAGTACCTCGACACGCTCGTCCGTCCAGCCAGCACCGGTATCCGTCATCGCCCCCTCCGACATCCGCTCGATTCCCCCGACCGACACGGGACGATCCCTGCGACACCTCGCATGGCCACTCCGTCCGTTGCCATACGGATGGTGGTCGCGCAGGGCACCCTTACGACGACGACCGGAACCGTACAGGACGCCTCGACACGGATGCAAGAGCACCCGGAGGGAGGGGGGGACTTTCCACCGGCAAACCGTCGGGGGCGTCCCGCGCGCACTCCGAAAGAGCCGGCCGGGACGCGGCTCCGCCGTGACGGCGAAGGCGTAATCCCTCGTTCACCCCCGGCCGCGCCGCCCGCTGGCCAAGCTTCTCCTTGACCTGCGGCGGGATCGGGCGAGAAGCGCGTATTTCACCACGAGCCGAGTAGCGAGAGGCAGGTCATGGCCGCGACCGATCCGACCGAGGGACGCCGCCCCGGCGAGGTGCCGCCGCGCCTCGAGACGCGCGGGCTCAGCGTCGAGTTCGGGCGCAAACACGCCCTCGACGACGTGTCCCTCGCGGTCCGGGCTGGAGAAATCATCGCGCTTCTCGGTGATTCCGGTTGCGGCAAGAGCACCCTGTTGCGAGCGGTGGCGGGCCTCGAACAGCCGAGCGGCGGGCTGGTCCTGCTCGATGGTCAAGCGATGAGCGCCCGGGTGCCGCCGGAGGAGCGCGGCGTCGGCCTGATGTTCCAGGATTACGCCCTGTTCCCCCATCTCACCGTCCTGCAGAACGTCCGCTTCGGTCTTCACCGGCTGCGCGCCGATGAAGCCGATGCCGTCGCGAAGGCGCGGCTTGAGCAGGTCGGCCTCGCCGACCGGGCCGCGAGCTATCCCGGCTCGCTCTCGGGCGGGGAGAGCCAGCGCGTGGCACTCGCCCGTGCCCTGGCGCCGGGGCCGCGCGTGCTGCTTCTCGACGAGCCGTTTTCGAATCTCGACCGGCGCAACCGCGACAGGGTGCGGGCCGACACGCTCTCGGTCCTGCGCGTCACCGGCGCCACCGCGCTCCTGGTGACACACGATCCGGAGGAGGCCTTGCTGGTGAGCGACCGCATCGTCCTGATGCGGGGCGGGCGCATCGTCCAGATCGGCACCGGCGCGGATCTCTATCGCCGCCCCGTCTCGTGGTTCGCCGCGAATTTCTTCGGCGATCTCATTGCTTTTCCCACGCGCTGCATCGACGGCGCTGCGGTGACGCCCTTCGGCGCGTTTCCGGCGCCGGGGATCGCGGACGGTGCGCCCGTCACCGCCTGCGTCAGGCCCGAGGCGATCGGGGTGGCGCACGCAGAATCCGGTCATCCGGCGCGGGTGATCCGGCGGCGTTTCCTCGGGCCCGTCGTGGAGTTGACCCTGGCGGCGGATGGATTTCCCGAACCGTTCCGACTCACGGTCTCCCAAGAGACGTCGGCGGGGGAGGGCGATCGTGTGGGCCTGACCGTTGCGAAGGGAGCGGGGCTGGTTTTTGCCGCCGGACTGGATTAACCGAGCCTTGCTGTTCGTGCCCGGTAATATCCAGAAGTATAGTTTTTAACGATGATAAACTGAGGACATAAGTCTTGCTTTTCTCTCGAAGATGCGGCCCAGAACCGGTCATTGAGAGAAGAGGGATGGACGTCATGGTCGGTTGGGTCTCGAAATGTCTGATCGGCGGTGCGACCGCCTTCGCCTGGATCGCCGGAGCGACCGCCGCCGAAGTCAACATCTACACCACCCGTGAGCCTGGCCTGATCAAGCCCCTGCTCGATGCCTACACCGCCAAGAGCGGCGTCACCGTCAACACCGTCTTCGTCGAGAAGGGCCTTGCCGAGCGTGTGGCCTCAGAGGGCGAGCGGTCCAAGGCCGACGTGCTGATGACCGTCGATATCGGCAATCTCATCGAGCTTGTGGATCGCGGCCTCGCCCAGCCGGTCCGCACGGAGACCCTGGAAGCCGCCGTTCCGGCGCCCTCGCGCGATGCCGGCGGCCTCTGGTACGCCCTCTCCATGCGCGCCCGCGTCGCCTATGCCGACAAGGACCTCGCGGAGAAGGCCCTGACCTACGAGGATCTCGCCGACCCGAAATGGAAGGGCAAGCTCTGCCTGCGCTCGGGCCAGCACCCCTACAACACCGCACTCATCGCTCATTACATCGTCAAGCACGGGCCGGATAAGGCGAAGGAATGGCTGACCGGCGTGAAGGCCAACCTCGCGCGCAAGCCGTCCGGCGGCGACCGTGACGTAGCCCGCGACATCCTGGCCGGAACCTGCGCCGTCGGTCTCGGCAACTCCTACTATGTCGGGCTGATGCGTTCGGGCAAGGGGGGCCCGGACCAGCAGAAATGGGGCGACGGGATCAAGGTCGTGCTGCCGGTCTTCACCAGCGGCGGCACTCATGTGAACGTCTCCGGTGCGGTTGTCGCCAAGAGCGCGCCGAACCGCGACGAGGCGGTCAAGCTTCTCGAATACCTCGTCTCCGACGAAGGCCAGGGCCTCTATGCGAAGGCCAATTTCGAGTATCCGGTGAAGGCGGGTGCGCCGATCGACCCCCAGCTCACGGCGCTCGGCCCATTGACCATCGATACCGTGCCGCTCGCCGAGATCGCCCGTAACCGCAAGGCGGCGAGCCTGCTGGTGGATACGGTGGGCTTCGACAACTGAAGCCCCGGCCGATGTCGGCCGCCGTCGAACTGGCCCGATCGCAGCCCGCGATCGGCTCCGAGGCCGCTCCGAGTGCGGCGCCGCGCTTGCGCATCGCCCCCATGGCCTGGGCGGCGGGAGCCCTCGCGCTCGCCGCCCTGATCCTCAGCCCGGTGGCGTCCCTGGCGCTCACCGCGGCGGGAGGGTCGAGCGAGGTCTGGCCGCATCTCCTGGCGCATGTCCTGCCTCAGGCGACGATCACCACGGCACTGCTCCTGGGCGGCGTCGGGCTCCTCGTCGTCATGCTCGGTGTCGGCTCGGCCTGGCTCGTCTCGGCCTATGAGTTCCGAGGCCGCCGCTTCCTGGAAATCGGGCTGCTGCTGCCCCTGGCGGTGCCGACCTACATCGTCGCCTTCGCCTATCTCGACCTGCTCCATCCCATCGGCCCGGTCCAGAGCACCCTGCGCGATCTTCTCGGCGTGGCGCGGCCGAAGGATCTGCTGCTGCCGGAGATCCGGTCCCTGCCGGGCTGCATCCTGCTCCTCGGCTTCGTGCTCTACCCATACGTCTACCTGCCGACGCGGGCGCTTTTCGTGATGCAGGCGGGCACTCTCATCGAGGCGGCGCGCATCCTCGGGCGTTCGCCGACGGCGGTGTTCTTCCACGTCGCCTTGCCGCTGGCGCGCCCCGCCATCGCCCTCGGCACCAGTCTCGCCCTGATGGAGACGCTCAACGATATCGGCGCCGCCGAATTCCTGGGCGTGCGGACACTGACGGTGCAGGTCTACGCCACCTGGATCAACCGGTCCGACCTGCCCGGCGCGGCGCAGATCGCCCTGGTCATGCTGGCGATGGTGCTCCTGCTGCTGACGGCCGAGCGCTGGGGACGGCGTGGGCGCGGCTATGCCGGCACGGCCCAGCGCCAGCGCGGCATGGCCCGCCATCGCCTGTCCGGTGCTGCGGCCACGGCCGCCTTGTGCCTCGGCCTCTTCCCCATCGCCATCGGCTTCCTGATCCCTGCGGCCTATCTCGTCCATTCCGCCATCGCCCGCGTCACCCGGCTCGGATTTCCCCGAGGCGTCATCGCCGAGGCGGGAAACACTCTGCTCTATGCCGGCCTCGCTACCCTGCTCGCGGCAGTCTGCGGGTTCCTCGTCGCCGCCGGCCCCCGCCTCGTCGCGCGGCGCTTCGGGCAGGGGCTGATCCGCATCGCCGCCCTCGGCTACGCGCTCCCCGGGGCGATCCTGGCGATCGGGCTGCTCGGCCCGCTGGCGCTCGCCGATGCCTCTCTGTCCCGCATCACGACGGCGCTGTTCGGCGTCGCTCCGGCGCTCATCGGCGTCGGTGCGGGTGGCGCTCTCGTCATCGCCTATCTCGTGCGCTTCCTCGCGGTCGGTGTCGGCGCCTGCGAAGCAGGCCTGGCGAAGGTGCCAAGCTCTCTCGGGGAAGCCGGGCGCATGCTCGGCCGGGGCCCCGTCGGCACGCTGATGCGCGTGCACCTGCCGATGACATGGCCGGCCGTGCTCAGCGGCGCGCTCCTCGTCTTCGTCGACTGCGTCAAGGAACTGCCGGCGACCTTGCTCCTGCGCCCGCTCAACGTGGAGACCCTGGCGACACACCTCTACGGGGAGGCGGTGCGGGGCACCTACGAGGACGGCGCGGTCGCCGCCCTGCTCATCGTGGTCGTCGGCCTGATCCCGGTGGCGTTGCTCATGCGCCTGGGCTCGGCGGAGAACGCCCCGAGGGGCGGATAACGTCCCGGACCGCATCCCGTCGGAGGAGGGCGAGGACCGTCTCCGGTGGCGAGCTGCCGACCGCCCTCTGATGTCGGCTTAGCGAGAAGGCGACAGAGGCCCTTGACGGGCGCGTGGGCCTCGCCCTAGAAGGCCCTCGGTCCGGGTGCGTAGCTCAGCGGGAGAGCATTCGCTTCACACGCGAAGGGTCACAGGTTCGATCCCTGTCGCGCCCACCATTCCCTCAAGCCGCAGCGACAGCCGGCACGAGGGCATCCACCGCCCCCACCAACTCATCGAAATGCTGGATCACCCGCGTGGGGCCGAGTTGCTCCACCGGCAGGTCGGTATAGCCGAACGGCACCGCGATGACCGGGATCCCCGCCGCCTTGGCCGCGTCGATATCGGCGCGTGAATCTCCCACCATGACGGCGCGCGAGACGTCGCCCTTGGCCTGCTCGACGGTCAGAGTGATATGGGCCGGGTTCGGCTTGTAGACCGGGAAGGTGTCGCGGCCGCAGATGGCAGCGAAGCGTCCGGCGACGCCGAGCTCCTGCAGAAGCTGCTTGGCATGGGCCTCGACCTTGTTGGTGCAGACCGCCAGCAGGAAGCCACGTGCGCTCAGCGCATCGAGCGCCGCCCCGACACCGGGGAACAGGTAGGAATGCTCGCTGAGATGCCGACCGTAATGGTCGAGGAAATCGACGAAGAGCGTCTGCAGGCGGGCGTTGTCGATGGGTTCGCCTGCGGCCTCGAAGCCGCGCTGGATCAGTGCTTTCGCCCCGGCGCCGATCATGTCGCGGGCCCGGTCGAGGGGGAGAGTCGGCAGGCCCTCGCGGGCGAGGATCGCGTTGAGGGTCCCGACGAGATCGCCCGCGGTCTCGGCGAGGGTTCCGTCGAGGTCGAACACGACGATGGGCGGCAGGCTTGGCATGGGGACTCGCAAGGTTGGTGGAGTGGCGACGGGTGATCTCGGGTTGGATGAAGGCGTGACGGTGGGCGGGGCACGGATGCCGCAGGCCGAGAAAAATCCGATGCACACGCAAAGGCTTAACGCACAGGTCGGGCTGCTTTCCGTGCCACGATGCTGTAGAATCCGACCATGATGCGATCAAGGCCGCCGCGAGCGGGTCACGGTTGCGCCGCAAGGCCGCTATAGGGAAGCTGCCGCGAGATTCCCCCTGCAAGATTCATCTGTCTGCATCAGGACATGAAGGCGACCATGCGTTCGACACTGCCGACCGACCGTGCGTTCATATCCGCCGTTCCCGCCGCCTCCACCCGTTCGCGGCGAGCCATGGGATGCCGGGCCGGGATCGCGCTGGCCCTTCTCGCCTTTATGGCCGCCTCCGCCTCCGCCGCCTCGTTCGAGTTCGTCCCCGCGCCGCAGATCGACCTCAACCGGGTCTACCGCGTCGACAAGGTCACGGGCGAGGTCACGTCCTGCCAGTACGGGCTGCGCGAAGGCGCTGTAGGCAGTGTCGGCCTCACCGTCTGCTACGGCTCCGGCGAGGGCGCCAGCGCCCAGGCCCCGTCCGAATACGGCCTCGTCGCCTCCCGCCACACCCGCGAGGCCGGGGTATTCCGCGTGAACTACCGCACCGGCGAGATGAGCATCTGCTACGTCCAGCTCCAGAAGGAGGCGGTGGTGTGTACCGCCCAGGCGAACCCGGCCGCCAGCGGTCCCGAGGAAGCCGTGGCCACGGGACAGGCGCCCGGCCGCGCCGGGCCGAGTGCCACGCCGCCCCAGAACACCCGCCCCTGACGGCGATCGGCGCGCAGGTTCGGCGACAGCCGCGTTGGACGGCGTTGCCAGCCGTGCTAGGGCCACCGGACTTTCAGCGGCCCAGCCCGTAGCCCGAGAGCCCGCCCATGCATCTCGCCCCCTCCCTCCCGATGAACGGGGCTTCCTCGTGAGCGGTCCCGACCTGCGTCGCGCCGCCGCCGCCCGCGCCCTCGATCTCGTCGAGGACGGAATGCGGCTCGGCATCGGAACGGGTAGCACCGCCAACGTGTTCGTGGAGTTGCTCGGCGCGCGGGTGCGTGACGGGCTCAAGGTCACGGGCGTCCCGACTTCGGAGGCGACGCGCATCGCCGCCGAGCGCGTCGGCATCCCCCTGGCGACGCTCGAAGACCTGCCCGAACTCGACCTCACCATCGACGGTGCCGACGAGATCGATGCACGGATGCGCTTGGTGAAAGGCGGCGGCGGCGCGCTCCTGCGCGAGAAGATCGTGGCTTTCGCCAGCCGCCGCATGGTGGTGATCGCCGACGCGGCGAAATCGGTGACGACCCTCGGCGCGTTTCCGCTGCCGGTGGAGGTCAATCCGTTCGGCCTCGGCGCCACCCGCATCGCCGTGGCCCAGGCCATCGAGAGCGCCGGTTGCGCGGGCGACCTCGTCCTGCGTGCCGGCCCCGGCGGCACGCCCTTCGTGACCGATGGCGGCCATCTCATCCTCGACGCCCATCTGAAGGCCATCGCCGATCCCGAACGCCTGTCCGCCGCGCTCTGGGCGGTGCCCGGCGTGGTCGAGCACGGTCTGTTCCTCGGCCTCGCCACCGGCGCTGTCCTGGCGGAGGCCCGTGACGGGCAGGCGCACGTCACCTGTCTCGGCGCGGTCTGACGCGCCTCCACCCTCCTTCGATATCCTGATCGACACGCCTTTCCGGAGCGTTCGCCATGTCCCGCCGCCTCTCTTCCGTCCTGACCGGCTCCATTCTCGCCGCACTGCTCGCCGCCTCGGTTCCGACGATCGTGCACGCCCAGGCGCAGAAGCCTACCGCGCCGGCCAAGCCCGGCGCCAAGCCCGCCGCGCCGGCGCCGTCGACGCCTGCCGCCCAGCAGCCGACCTACACGCCGAACCATCTGGCGCTGGCGCGTGAGGTCACCCTCAGCTCCGGTATCGCCCGCTCGTTCGATTCGATTCTTCCGGCCTTCGGCCAGCAGATCAAGCAGGCGGCCATCACCCGTCCGGACTTGACCAAGGACCTCGATGAGGTTCTCACCTCTCTGGCGCCGGAGATGGAACTGCAGAAGCAGATGATGATCGAGACGGCCGCCAAGATCTACGCGAGCCGCCTGTCCGAGGCCGAGCTCACCGAGATCGTCGCCTTCTTCCATTCGGCGGCGGGCAAGCGCTACGTCGAGACCCAGCCGCAGGTGCTCGACGAGATCGTCCAGGCCATGCAGAACTGGACCCAGGGCGTGTCCGAATACATGATGGTCCGCGTGCGTGCCGAGATGGGTAAGCGCGGCCACGAACTCCAGTAATCGCCCGATCCGCCCGTCTCCGATGTTCGCTCTCCCACCTCGATCGGAGACGGTCGCGCTTCTGCGCACCGCCGGTGCCGTCACGCTCGCCATCCTTCCGGTGGCGATGGCGCTCGCCAACCGGTCGAGCCCGACCGTCGTCGGCCTCGCCGCGTTGTTCTTCCTCGTCGCGGGGCTTATCGAGGATGCGCGCGCTACGACGCGGTTCGTGGCGAGGCCCCTCGCCACGCCGATCGGCCTTGCCGCCCTCGGCTTCGTCGTCTGGTCGCTGGCCAGCATCGCCTGGAGCCCGGCGCAGGATCTGTCCTGGCGCAACATCCAGGAATTCCTGCCGACAATCGCGGGGGCCTATCTCCTCGCCCGCCTCGCGCCCGGGAACATGCCGGCCTTCACGCCCCGGCTCGCCGCCTGGTCTATCGCGCTCGCCGGCCTGTACATCGTCGTGGCCCTGGCCGCCCACCTTCCTCTCCATCGGGCGATGGGCTCGCGGGTGGCGCTGTTCGTCTTCAACCGTCCCGCCCTGACGATCCTGCCCGTGATGGGGCCCCTGGCCTATCTCCTCCACCGGCGCGGGCAGGGAATCGCGGCACTCCTCGCGCTCGTGATCGGTACCGGGGCGATCCTGCGATCGATCAGCGGCGCCGCCGCCCTGGGGCTCGCAGCCGGCGCCGTCACGGCCCTCATCGCCGTCCTGACCCCGCGGCGGGTTGGGCTCGCCATTGTGGGGGCCGTGCTGGGCCTCGCCCTCGTCCTTGCACCGGTGGAGGGGGATATCCTCCAGAAAGTGATGCCCGATGCGGTCCACGAACGGCTCGTGCAGAGCAGTTCACGGGCACGGGTGGCCATCGCCCGCAGCTTCGGCGCGGCCGTGGCCCTCGATCCCTGGAGGGGTGCGGGTTTCGGGACCTCCGCGCGGTTCATCGAGACGCCTGTCGCCGCACGGATCGAGCCGGGACTGCGGCCGATGCTGGCGGTGGGCCACCCGCACAACATCTTCCTGCAGATATGGGCCGAACTCGGCATCGTCGGCGCCGGCCTTGCCAGCGCGATCCTGATGATGATGCTGGCGCTCATCGCCCGCATGCCCCGCGGCGAAGGCGTGGTGGCGCTCGGCCTCGTGGGCTCCTGCACGGCGGTGGCCTTCGTGGAGCACGGCGCCTGGCAGGGCTGGTGGATCGCGGCCCTCGGCGCCGCCGTCGCCTGGGCACGCGAGGCCGGGATGGAACCCTACCGCTGCGACCGCTCGGACCGATCTCAGGCCGCTTCGGCTTCCACCCGGTTGCGGCCGGAGGATTTGGCGCGGTAGAGGGCGAGATCGGCACGTTTGAGCATATCCGCCGGGCCCTTGTCGTCGACATGGCGGCACGCCACCCCGATGGAGACGGTGACGTGGATCTCCCGCGTCTCCTGGTCGATCAGGAACGGGACGGCTTCGATGCGCTCGCGGATACGCTCGGCGATGACATGGGCGGCCTCCGGTTCCGCGTCGGGCAGGATGATGACGACCTCTTCGCCGCCATAGCGGGCGACGATGTCGACGACGCGGGTATGAAGGCGGATACGGTCGGCGAAGGCGCGGAGCACCTCGTCTCCCGCCTCGTGACCGTAGGTGTCGTTGATGGATTTGAACCGATCGATATCGAGCATCAGCATCGATACGGCACGGTGGCGCAAGGCGGCGTCGTCGAACAGCACCGCGAGATGGCTGTCGAGGTAGCGTCTATTGTGGAGCCCTGTGAGCCCGTCGGTGACGGCCATCTCCATCGAGGCCTGGACGGCGCCGCGCAGGGTGTCCGAGAAACGGCTGCGCCGCACCTGGGTGCGCACGCGGGCCACGAGTTCGTTCCGGTCCACCGGGCGCATGAGATAGTCGTGCACGCCGAATTCGAGGCCGCGGATCACCCGTGCCTTGTCGTTCTCCTCCGCGATCATCATCACCGGCATGGTGCGGGTACGGTCGAGGGACAGGACCTGGCTGCAGAGGCGCAGGCCGTCGAACCCCTGGAGGTCGAGGCTGACGAGAGTCAGTTCGAAATCCCCCTCGGTGGCGAGGACCATCGCGTCGTGCGGGTCCGCCACTACCGTGACCCGATGGTGCTGGTTCAAGGCCGCCGAAAGCCGCTCCGCCGAGTTTTTCCGGTCCTCGACCAGCAAAATCGACGCGTTCTGGCCGTCCCCGGCGGCGGCGAGGGCCAGAGGATCGCCGATGCCGAACTCCCGCGAGGCCAGCGCCCTGTCGCGAAGCTCATCGGTGACCGCCTTCAGCCGGACGAGGTTGCGCACCCGCGCGAACAGGGCGGTGTCGTCGATCGGTTTCGTCAGGAAGTCGTCGGCCCCCGCGTCGAGGCCGCGCAGCCGGTCCGACGGCTGATCGAGGGCCGTCACCATCACGACGGGGAGATGGGCGGTGGTCGGGTTGCGCTTGAGGCGCCGGCACACCTCGAAACCGTCCATGCCGGGCATCATCACGTCGAGCAGAACGAGGTCGCACAGGCCCTTCTCGCAGATCGAGATGGCATCCGGCCCGTTCATGGCCGCCAGAACGTCGAAATACTCGAGGGACAGCTTCGTCTCGAGCAGCTTCACGTTCGGAAAGAGATCATCGACGATCAAGATGCGGGCCGACATCGTTCCTCGCGGATTCTAACGGGTTCGACGGGGCGACCCTGTGGACGGTGGCCCTCATCAACGGGCTCCGTCGCCGAGGTAGAGGCGGACGGTGGCGAGAAACTTCGCCACGGAGATCGGTTTCGAGAGATAGGCCTCGCAGCCGCCTTCACGGATGCGCTCCTCGTCGCCCTTCATGGCGAAGGCCGTGATGGCGATGACGGGGATATGCTTGAGGTCGTCGTCTTCCTTCAGCCATTTGGTGACTTCGAGGCCGGAGACCTCGGGAAGCTGGATGTCCATCAGGATCAAGTCGGGCCTGTGGGCGCGGGCGAGTTCGATCGCCTCGATCCCGTTGGCCGTCTTGAGCGTCGCATAGCCGTGCCCCTCCAACAAATCGTTGAAGAGCTTCATGTTGAGTTCGTTGTCCTCGACGATGAGCACGGTCTTCGGCATGGCTCATTGTTCCCGGCAGGCTGGCGGCGCATTCTGGAAGGACCGACGTCCCGCTCGATGAGAACCTAAGGGATACATGTTGACGAAACGCAAATCCGACCGTCCCGAAGAATCCGCCGAGCACCTCGCCATCTCGGTGCTCGGATGGCTCGCGGAGGACGGCGACAGGCTGCTGCCCTTCATGGCCTCCTCCGGTCTGACGCCCGACACGTTACGGGAAAGCGCCACCGATCCGGCCTTCCTCTCGGCGGTCCTCGACCATCTCATGGGCGACGAGGCGGTTCTGATCGCCTGCGCCACGGCCCTCGACGTGAAGCCCGAACAAATCGCCGCGGCGTGGCGCCGTCTCGGGCCGGCCGATCCTGATGCCGAGTTCGGGTGAGGTCGAAGCTCGGCAACGTAAGGGTGTCTTCCGCGCCCTGCGAGCCGCCCCCGGCGACCGCCCTTCACGGGCTTTGAAAGGCGCCGGGTCTCACGGCTTGCACTCGGCCTCAGTTTTTGCGTCGGCCTTGTGGAGGTCGAGACGGCTGAGGTCGCCGGCGATGGTGAAGTCGCCGTAATTGAGACTGAGCCCGCCGCTGACGCCGTTCTCGTAGAGGAGGAAGGTGAGGGTGTAGACCGGGGTGCGCTCACCCTGTCCGGGGGTGAAGTAGCTCAGGGTCACCGGCCAGCGCCGCATCGCCGCCATTTCCCCTTCCCGCAGGGGCTTGTCCCTGTCGGCGCCGCCATCCTTGGCAGGCTCTTCGGCGGTGATCGGTTTGCCGATCACCGCGAGCGTGTCGAAGATCTTGCGGCCGTCGTCCGACCCGTCGAACACCTTGGCCGACATCGTCGTCTCGCCGGCCTGTGCCGCCTCGATCATGCGGCGCATGTGGAGAGTCGGGAACAGCACGAAGCCGTTCTCGGTGTACTGGTCGCGCTTGGGCTCCTTCAGCTTCACCTTCAGGGCGTCCGCGCCGCTCTCTGCCGTGCCATCCACCGAGGTCGATGCGCTGCCGTTGAGCACCGTGTTGGTCTTGAAGCGGAAACTGTGCCCGTCGCCGCCCTCGAAGGTGGTGTTGCGCAGATCGGAGAGGCGCTTGCCGGTCTCGCCGCTATCGAGTTCCGTCACCTGCCGGGTCTGCATCGTGTAGCCCTTGCAGGCATCTCCGCTGAAATCGAGGACGATGCGTCCCCGTGCGCTCTCGACCGCCCGCGCCCCCCGGCTTTCGGCCAGAGACAGGTCGTAGACCGCGCGGTGGCCGGCCAATCGCATCGGCGCCGCCTCGGCGATGGCCGTAGAGGCGGCGATGGCGCCGAAGGCGATGGCGAGGGTGGAGCTTGGCAACCGCATGAGGTCTCCCGATGGACGCGCCGGTCGAAGCGAGAGGCGTGCCGATGCGCCGTCACAGATAGGGGGGCGATGCCGAAGCGGCAACGGCGGCGGTTTGCGTCGCCTCCTCGATGCCGGGAGCGTCTCGGAACCGTCCGTGTCGGATGAAGCGTAGCGAAGCGGTGATCGCGGCGCGGTTCAGGATCATCAGGTCGTGGGTGGTGTGGAGGGTGAGGTGATCGCTCATGCCGGTGACCCGTGTCCGCGCCACGCTCACGCGCCCGTCATTGGGGCGGGGCAGGATCAGGAAGGATTCGATGAGCCAGACCGACCGGTCCGCCGCGATGACCCCCAGGGGAAAATCGACATCGCCGAGGAGCGTGGTGAGGGCCTCCGAGCGGTGGGTGGTGAGTTGTGCACCCGCCGGTCCGAAGAACAGCCGGTATGGCCTCATCCGATGCAGAAAGTCAGCCACTTCGCTGCCGCCGTTCGGCGGTCCCAGCATCACCACGCGGCCGAGATTGGCCGGGCGATACCGGGTGATGATCCCCCGCGCCACGAGCCCGCCCATGGAATGGGTGACGAAATGCAGGCGGCGGAGGCCGGACGCGAACGCCGTCACCTGGGGCGCCGCGCCCTCGACGATCGTCTGGATCGTGGCCTTTCGCCCGGGGTAATCGAGATTGAGAGTGCGGTATCCCTCGGCGCGAAAGGCACGCTCCATCCTCCCGAGGGAGGCCGAGCGCCGCGCGATGCCGTGAAGCAGCACGATGCCCTCGGCACCGTCCGTCTGCCTCGCGTCCGCGCTCCTGCCATTGAGGTCGACTGGCGAAGCAGTCATCGGGTTGCTCCCCGCAACACTGCGCCCGACACTCGCCGGGGCGGCGGTCGAGGTAGTGCCGGCGCTCGCCATGACGCAAGCGAGGAAACGCACGATGCCGGCCACACTCGCGTGAGCGACCGTACCGACGACCGTCGGCTGCTGGCCGGCCATCTCGCCCTCTTCGTCGCGCTCTATGCCGGATACGGGGCACTCTCGCCGTTCCTGCCGCTGTTCCTCGAACGGCGTGGGCTGCCCGCGCACGAGATTGCCTGGCTCCTCGCCCTCGCTATCCTGGCGCGGATGGTGACCGGGCCGCTCGCCGGGTGGATCGCCGACCGGTGGGGCATCGTCCGCCCGGTCCTGGCCGGTGCGGCCGCGCTCGCGGGACTTGCCGCTTTCGGGCACCTCGCGGTGACGGGATTCGCGAACCTGCTCGCCGTCGGCCTTGCCTATGCCGTCCTCACCGCCCCCCTGGCGCCGTTCAGCGACGCCCTCGCCCTGGCCGCCTCGCAAAACGGTCGGCGCTTCGTCTACGGCTGGGTGAGGGGCGTTGGCTCGGCCGCCTTCATCCTCGCGACGAGCGTGGTCGGCTGGCTGGTGCCTGGGCTCGGGATCGAGGCCGCGATCCTGATCGGGGGCGGTCTCTTTGTCGCCGCCGGTCTCGTTGCGAATGGACTTGGGACGGGCAGACCGCCGGAGGTGGCGGCCAGACCAAGGCCGCGGCGGGGCGTCTCGGAGGTGCTGGCGAACCGGCGCTTCCGTCGCGTCGTGCTGGCGGCCTCCCTGGTCATGGGCGCGCATGCCATGCACGATGCCTTCGCGATGATCCTGTGGAGCCGGAATTCCATCCCGGCCGGGATCGCTGGCCTGCTCTGGTCGGAGGCGGTGGCGGCGGAGATCCTCGTCTTCCTCCTTGCCGGGCCGTGGATCCTGAGGCGGCTGGATCCGGGCCGGGCGATCGGGCTGGCAGCCGTCGCCGGGGCATTGCGATGGGGGATCAGTGCCGAGACCGTGGTACTTCCGGCGCTCGTTGCGATCCAGTGCTTGCACGGGCTCACCTTCGCGCTCCTGCATCTCGCCTGCCTGAAGGAGATCGAACGCTGCGTGCCGCCGGATCTCACCGCCACCGCGCTGACGCTCTACGGTCCCCTCGGCCTCGGCCTGTCATCAGCTTTGTTCACGCTTGCGTCCGGTCCGCTCTTCGCCGCTTACGGAGCGTCGGGCTTCTGGGGCATGAGCGGGGTCAGTCTCGCGGCCCTTCCGGTGGCGATCGGTCTGGGGCGCGGCGAGCGTTCGCGATCCGGCGAGAGAGTACGTACATAGAGCATGGTTCCCGTGCAGAAGAGCCCATGCCCAGCGTCGCCGATATCCTGATCCCGCTCGCGCTCGACAACGCCTACAGCTACGCCGTGCCCGCCGGGCTGGTCCTGTCGCCGGGCGATGTCGTGCAGGTTCCGCTCGGGCCGCGTGAGACGGTGGGGGTGGTCTGGCAGGTGGCGGAGAGCCCCGGCGGCTCGAACCTGCGGCATGTGACGGGCCGGGTCGAGGCGCCCCCTCTTTCCGATCCGTTGCGCGAACTCGTCGACTGGCTCGCCCGCTACACCCTGGCGCCGAAGGGCTCGGCTCTGGCCATGGCCCTGCGCCTGCCCGACGAGGCGGCGCGCGGCGAGACCTCGCGGATCGGCGTGCGCGGTTCGGGCAAGCCGCCCGCCCGGCCGACGCCGGCGCGGATGAAGGTGCTGGCGATCACCGCCGATGGGACGATGCGCGGCAAGAGCGCGCTCGCCAAGGAGGCGGGCGTCTCGCTCAGCGTGGTCGATGGCCTCATTGATGACGGCGCCCTGGAGGCCGTGGCCCTGGCGCCGGAGCCGGTGGCGCTCCCGCCTGACCCGGACCACGAGCGCGTCCCCCTGTCGGAGGCGCAAGACCAGGCAGCCCGTGAGCTCATCGGCCTCGCCTTTCCCGCGTCGGAGGATGCGAAGGCGCCCACAATCCTCCTCGAAGGCGTCACCGGCTCCGGCAAGACCGAGGTCTATTTCGAAGCCGTGGCCGAAGCCGTCCGGCACGGGCATCAGGCACTCATCCTGATGCCGGAGATCGCGCTCACGGCGCAGTTCCTCGACCGGTTCGCCGAGCGCTTCGGTGTCCGCCCGGCGACCTGGCATTCCGGCATCGGCTCGAAACGCCGCGAGCGCCTGCGCGCCGGTGTGGCGGCGGGCGAGGTCGCGGTCGTGGTCGGTGCCCGCTCGGCCCTGTTCCTGCCGTTCAGCGATCTCGGCCTCGTCGTGGTCGATGAGGAGCACGAGGCTGCCTACAAGCAGGAGGACGGGGTCCATTACCACGCCCGCGACATGGCGGTGGTGCGCGGCCGTCTCGAGAACTGCCCGGTGGTCCTCGCCTCGGCGACCCCCTCCATCGAGACCAAGGTCAATGCCGAGAAGGGGCGCTACGCCCATATCGTCCTGCCCGAGCGGTTCGGCGGGCGGCGGCTGCCGGACATCCATGCCATCGACATGCGCCTCGACATGCCGGAGAAGGGCCGCTTCCTCGCCCCGCCCCTGGTCAACGCCGTGCGCGCCACCATTGAGGCCGGCGATCAGGCGCTCCTGTTCCTCAACCGCCGTGGCTATGCACCGCTCACCCTGTGCCGGGCCTGCGGCCACCGCTACCAGTGCCGCAACTGCTCGACTTGGCTGGTGGAGCATCGCTTCCGCCGGGCGCTGGTCTGCCACCAATGCGGCTATGCCGAGCGCCGGCCCGACGCCTGCACCGAATGCGGCACGTTCGACAACCTGACCCCCTGCGGTCCGGGGGTGGAGCGCATCGCCGAGGAGGTGGCCGAGCTGTTTCCCGACAAGCGCGTGATCGTCCTCTCCTCCGACTTTCCCGGCGGGGCCGAGCGCCTGCGCGCAGAGTTGCAGAGCGTGGCGGATGGGGAATGCGACATCGTCATCGGTACCCAGCTCGTCGCCAAGGGCCACAACTTCCCGCATCTGACCCTGGTCGGCGTGCTCGACGCCGATATCGGCCTGACCTCCGGCGATCCGCGTGCGGCCGAGCGGACCTTCCAACTGCTCCAGCAGGTGACGGGCCGTGCCGGGCGCGGCGACAAGCCGGGCCGTGCACTGGTCCAGACCTACCAGCCGGATCATCCGGTGATCGCGGCCCTGCTTTCGGGCGACGCTACCCGGTTCTACGAGGAGGAGATCGCCTCGCGGGAGGCCGCCGGCCTGCCGCCGTTCGGGCGGCTCGCCGCCCTCATCGTGTCGGCAAACGAGCGCGAGGTGGCGGAAGCGCATGGACAGGCCCTGGCGCGGGCCGCCGAACCGCCGGAGGGCATCATGGTGCTTGGGCCGGCCGAGGCCCCTCTCGCTCTGATCCGAGGACGCTACCGGTTCCGGCTGCTGGTGAAGACTGAGCGGGCCGTCGATCTCCAGGCCTATCTGCGCGACTGGCTCGGGCGCGGGCCGAAGGTTCGCGGCAACGTGAAGGTCGCCATCGACGTGGACCCCCAGAGTTTCCTATAAGTCTGGTCCGACGTTCGCATGGTGCGTTCGACCCGACCAGGAGTGCTGCACGTGCTGACCTACACCAAGACACCGGACTCGAACGTGGCCGAAATCGTCGTCGACGGCCAGATCACCGATGAGGACATGAACACCGTCATCACCGCCATGCAGGCCGATCTCGACAAGGGCGGCAAGCTCAAGCTGCTGGAGGACGTGCGCGAGTTCAAGGGCATGGAGCCGGCGGCCTTCTTCAAGGACGTTCGCTTCGGCCTCGCCATGATGAAGGGCGTCAGTCACGTCGCCTTGGTCACGGACGCGTCCTGGCTGCGCATGGTCGCCGACACGTTCGGCAAGGTCTCGCCAGCCAAGATCAAAACCTTCGACCGCGCCCATATCGACGAGGCGCGGAGCTGGCTCGCTGCCGCCTGAGGAAGCCTATTCGGCCTGGGCGGTGCGCGTGGTCTGACGCCGCGCCGTCCAGCGCCCCGAGCAGAGCGGGGAAACCTTCCAGGTTCCACTGCCAGAACGGGCCTCGAGCCGGCCGGAGGCCGCGCCGTTTGCGCTGCCATTCGAGACATTGAGCCCCACCGTTCCATCGGTGCCCACGCGACCTGTCATCGTAGCCCGGTCCGCCGACGAGATGAGCCGAACCTGACCGTCCTGCACCGAGACCGAGTAGCTGTAGCGGCTGTCGCAGATGCCGGTCTCGGTTACGAGCTCGACGGACCACGCGCCATTGAAATTGCCGCCCTCGCGGCTGACGGCCGGTTGAAGATGAGCGGATGAGAGTCCGGCTCCGAGCGCCAGCACAGCCACGAGTTTCGACATGTTTCCCCCTGAGTTGAGACAATTCGCAGATTCCCATGGGCAGCCTTTCGGCGCTCTTGATAGGAACCATGCGTTTTGTGAGTTGATGGATTGTATAGATCTTTGATGCTCAGGGCAAATTTATGGCATCGGCCAAGGTAAGCTTCGCCGTTATGGTAGGCAGATGGTGGCGAATGCTAAGGCGAAATGGCGAATGGGGGCGTACAAATCAGGCGCGATATGAATTGGCGTGCAAGCTATAGCCGAGCCGGTATCGCTTCGATGTTGGCAATGCTTCGGTGTCGAGCGATGGCACCTCCGATCAACGCTCGTTTTAACGATCGAAATAGGCCTGCAACGCGTCGCGGTCCTGCGTGATCGGCAGCGTGAGGAGGGCCAGCACGCGGGCCTTGTCCGGCGACAGGTCGTCGGCGAAGACGGCGCCCTCCGCCTTCAGGGTGCTCCCGCCGCCAGGGAAGCCGTAGACCGGCAGGGCGCGGCCGTTCTCCAGTTTCGTGGCGATGATGATGACGACACCCTGGGCGATGGCGCACCTGATCGCGGCGAGGAGCGCGGCATTGACGTTGCCCATGCCGAGGGCGGCCACCACGATCCCTTCCGCGCCGCTCTCCACGGCATGGTGGACCTGACTGCCATCGGCACCGGCATACATCGCCACGATGGCGATTCTGGCGAGCCGATCGGGTAGCGGCAGGGTCTGCCGCCGCAAGGGCGCCCGGCGGATCACCACGCGATCCTCGTCGATGGAGCCGAGATAGCCGGTCTCGCCCGAATGGAAGGTCTCCACGTTGTGGGTGTGGGTCTTCCTCACGTCACGCGCCGCATTGATCGCGTGGTTGAGCGTCACCGTCACGCCAAGGGATGCGGTGGCGGGCGTGAGGATCTGGCGTACCGCATTGAGGAGGTTGCGGGCGCCGTCACTGTCGCGGTCGGAGGCGTTGCGCTGCGCGCCGATGACCACGACCGGCTTGTCGCTGCGCAGCGTCAGATCGAGGAAATAGGCGGTGGTGTCGAGGGTGTCGGTCCCATGCAGCACCACGACTCCGGCGATCTCGGGATCGGCGAGCAATCCCTCGACGGTCCGTGTCAGCGAGGGCCACAGGTCCGGGCCCATCTCCGCGCTCGGGATGTTGGAGAACTCCGTCACGGTGATCCGCGCGAGCTTTTCCAGGCCCGGCGCGGCGGCGGCGAGGTCGGCTCCGGACAAAGCCGGCACCGGTGCATGGGTCACCGGGTCGGTCTTCATCGCGATGGTGCCGCCTGTGGCGACGATGGCGACGGTGGGGAGAACGAGGTCCGTCACCGTTCGCCTCAATCGTTCAGGGGCCGCGCCTCTTCGGGCAGCATGATCGGGATACCGTCACGGATCGGGTAAGCGAGCTTGGCCGAACGGCTCACCAGTTCCTGGCGGACGGAATCGTATTCCAGCGTCTGCTTGGTCAGTGGGCAGACCAGGAGTTCGAGGAGCTTGGGGTCGACGCGCGTGGCTTCCACGGCGGTGGGGATTTCGTCGGTCATCGTCATTCTCCTCGGGTCGCGGCTTCACTGCAGGGTCGGCTCGGACCCCGATCCGCGCACCAACTCCATCTCGGTCACCGCAATCAAGACTTCAGCGCGGGTCTTGAGGTCGGCCGCCTCCAGCATCGCCTGTTTTTCGCGCGAGCCGAACGGGCTCATCATGCAGAGCGCGTTGACGAGGGCCTCGTTGGGCGCCTCGTCTATGCCCGCCCAGTCGACCTTGAGGTCGTTCACCTCGACGAAGTCCTTCAGTGCCTTGAGGACGCCTTCGCGGTCTACCGCGTCTTCGCCCGCTCGCGGTTCGAAGTCGCTGAGGAAATCGTCGTAGGAGACCTGGCAGCGACGGTAACGGGTGGTGGTCGCGAGTTCGCCTTCGACGCGGAACCGTGCAATGCCAGTAAGCGAGATGAGGTAGCGCCCGTCGCCGGTCTCGGCGAATTGGGTGATCCGGCCGAGGCAACCGACGCGAAAGAGCTTGGGCGTCATTGGCGACGATCCGCTTTCCACGTCGGGCTGGATCATGCCGATGACGCGATCGGTCCTCAGGGCATCGTCCACCATGGCGAGGTAGCGCGGCTCGAAGATGTTCAGCGGCATCTGTCCACGGGGCAGGAGCAGCGCGCCGGGCAGGGGGAAGACCGGGATGACGCCGGGGCAGTCGCCCGGTCCCTTGTAGCCCGCATGGGTGCTCATCGCGTCTCTCCGCCCCGGCGTTGATGCGTCATGCGAAGACCAGCGTCGACAGTCGCCGCCGGCCCCGGATCGAAGCCTTGTCCATGAGGCCCCAGGCCTCGAAGAACGTCAGGAGCTGCTTGCGGGCCGCCCCGTCGTTCCAGGTCTTGTCCTGCCGCTCGATCTCGATCAGCTCGTCCACCGCCTCGTCGCGCTTGCCTAGACCGTTGAGGCCGAGGGCGAAATCGAACCGGGCCTGGAAATCGGCGGGATCGGCGGCGATGCGCTGCTGGAACACGCCGAGATCACCGAGGGAGGCCGCCTGTTCGGCGAGCTCCACCGCTGCGCGGATGCTCGCCAGAGCCGGGTCACCGGCCTTCGCTGGCGGCGCCATGTCGAGAATCTGGCGCGCGTTTGCGACCTCGCCGGAATCGAGTTGGATCTTCGCGAGGGCAGCCAGGGCCACGAGGTTCTCCGGCTCCTGCCCGAGGACGGCGGCATAGAGTTCGGACGCCCCTGCCATGTCGCCTTCGCCGAGGGCCGCTTCGGCTTCGGCCATCATCGCCTCCACCGGCGTCGGGCCGGCGGGACCGGCGAGCCTGGCGATGAATTCCTTGATCTCGCTTTCCGGCAGCGCCCCGACGAACCCGTCCACGGGACGTCCCTTGTCGATGGCGATGACGGCCGGGATCGATTGCAGCCCGAGCTGCTGGCTGATCTGCGACCAGATCGCCGGATTCTCGTCGATATTCACTTTGGCGAGGATGACGGCGCCCTTGGCGGCGGTCACGGCCTTCTCCAGCAAAGGAGTCAGCTGCTTGCAGGGGCCGCACCATGTTGCCCAGAAATCCACCAGAATTGGCTGCTGCAGGGAGGCAGTGATGACCTCGTCGCGAAACGTCGCGGTGGTGACGTCCTTGATGAGGTTTGCGGGACCGCCGGCGGGGCTCGCCCCGGCGGTGGAAACGTCGTTCAGCATGCCATCCTCAACTCTCGCACTCGGATCGACGGAACGGATGCCGCCGGTGGCCGATCAGATTCGTCCAAGCCCTAGATGGGCGCCCCGGATCAACTGGACCAGAGCGGTACTCGGGCTATTCACACCATCCCGGCCTCTAAGCGCTTCGGCCGTCTCGCAGCACCACCGCCTCAGGGTTTCGGCGCGCCGGGGGGCGTTTTCGCGTCCGTGACGAAACGGGCCTCGTAGCGTCCCTTGGCCGAGGTCGCCTCGCAGGTGATCGCGGTCTTGCCTTCCTGCGGGTTGCTGAAGCTGCACGACCCGACAGCCGCTAGCGGTCCGCGAACCACGCCCTCGTCGGTCTTCTCGCCGGGAACGACGAGATTGATCGGCTGCAGAGCGTCGGTTTCCTCCGTCCGCTCCTGCTGTGCCCCACTGCCGCTGAAGCTCAGGGAGCGGCCGTCCCAGGCGGAGAAGTCGAAACTCGTCCGGTTGCGGGACACGGTGTTCATCATCGTGTCCTTGCAGTTCTGGGTCACGTCCAATCCCGCCACGATCAGCTTCTCGCATGTGCCCTCGAGCTTGATCGCAGTCTGGGCGCCCGCAGGACTTGCCAAGGCGACAAGGACGGCGAGGGCGGGCAGGATGAGGGCGGATGGTGTCTTCATGGCGCTGATGTATGTCCGTGGTCGGATCTGTCGAGGGCAATGTCGCGAAGGTCGCGGCCTCATGTTCCGAAGCGTAACGCCCTGTCGTTGGGAGCGTCGAGATCGAGCTCTGGACCTTTCGGCACGATCCCCGTCGGATTCAGGCTCGGATGACTCCCGTAATAGTGCTGCTTGATGTGGATGACATTCACCGTGCCGGCGATGCCGGGCAGGGTGTAGAGGTCGCGCAGGTAGTGCGAGAGGTTCGGATAGTCAGCGATCCGGCGCAGGTTGCACTTGAAGTGCCCGACATAGACCGGATCGAACCGCACCAGAGTGGTGAACAGGCGGATGTCGGCCTCGGTCAGCGTCGCGCCGCACAGGTATCGGGCCTTGCCCAGCCGCTCGTCGAGGGAATCGAGTTCGGCGAACAGGGCGTCGAAGGCGTCTTCGTAGGCGTCCTGCGTCGTCGCGAAGCCGGCCTTGTAGACCCCGTTGTTGACGGCATCGTAGACGCGGGCGTTCACCGCATCGATCTCGCCGCGCAGGGCTTCCGGATAGAGGTCGGGTCCGGTGCCGCCGAACGCGTCGTTCAACATGCGGATGATCTCGGACGATTCGTTCGAGACGATAGTGCGGCGCTGCTTGTCCCAGAGGACGGGGACGGTGACGCGACCGGTGAAGTCCGGCACTGCCTTCAGATAGACCTCGTAGAGTCGGTTCGCGCCGTTCACCGTGTCGGGTGTGGCGCCCGGTGAATCGCTAAAGACCCAGCCTTCCGATCCCATATGCGGATCGACCACCGAGACCGTGATCGCCTCCTCCAGCCCCTTCAGCGCGCGCACGATGAGGGCACGGTGCGCCCAGGGGCAGGAAAGCGAGACGTAGAGGTGATAGCGGCCGGCCTCCCAGCGAAATCCGCCCTCGCCGGACGGGCCGGGCTCGCCGTCGGCGGTGACCCAGTTGCGGAACTTGGCATCCGTTCGCTTGAACCGGCCGCCGGTGTCCTTCGTGTCGTACCAGGTATCCTGCCAGGTGCCGTCGACCAGCAATCCCATCCGTCGTCTCCCACCAGACCCGCCGATAGCGAGATGAGCCATGTGCGGCTTGTCGGAAAGAGCAAAATAGCGGGAACAGGTCTGCATCCGCACGGTTTGCCGGCGATGAGTACCTTGCCCGACGCGCCCACCGCCGATCCGCTGATCCTTACCCTGGAGATGGACCCGGAGACTTTCTTGCATTTCGACGGGTTGAGACGGCGGCATTTCCCGAAGAAGCTCAACGTCATCCCGGCCCATGCCACACTGTTCCACCACCTGCCGGGCCTGGATGAGGAGGGGATCGCCGCGACCCTTTCCGAACTCACGGCGGAGCGCGAACCGGCGGAGGTCGCCGTCACCGAACTTCACTTCATGGGCCGCGGCGTCGCCTTCGCCCTCGCCTCCGACGCCCTGTCCCGGCTTCGAGACGAGATCGCCCGGCGTTACGCGGATGTTCTGACCGCACAGGACCGGCAGGGATGGCGGCCCCACGTCACCGTCCAGAACAAGGTCGCGCCGGACGTCGCCCGCACCCTGCATCATACGCTGGAGCGTGATTTCGAACCGTTCAGCTTCACCTCGCCGGGGCTGATCCTCTGGCGCTACCTTGGCGGGCCGTGGCAACAGCGGGGACGCTTCGCCTTCGGGCGGCATCGATGATCGAGGGACGACGAACCGATGACGAAGACAGCAGCATGAAGGCGCCGCTCCCGACCTATCTCCAGCATCCGCTGTTCAGCCACGCCACGGCCCTGTGGCTCCGCCTGCGCCTCAACGAGGTCGGCCCCCTCGTGGCGCTGCTGGGCGTGAGCTTCCTCGGCTACGCCTTCTTCTTCCTCGCCGACGAGGTCGGGGAGGGCTCCACCGAAGCGCTCGACCGCAAGATCCTGCTTGCCCTGCGCAACCCCGCCGACCTGTCGGACCCGATCGGGCCCCGCTGGCTCGAGGAGACGATGCGCGACATCACGGGACTCGGCAGCGTCTTCACCATCACCTTCGTGACCCTGAGCGCGGTCGCCTATCTGGCGCTCACCCGGCGGCACCGCATCGCCGCCTTCGTGCTGGGCGCCATCGGCGGGGGATTGCTCGTCTCGACGGTGCTGAAGATGTTCTACCATCGGCCGCGGCCGGATCTCGTCCCCCACGGCATGGACGTGTTCACCGCGAGCTTCCCCAGCGGCCACGCGATGATGTCGGCCATCGCCTACCTCACCCTGGCGACATTGCTGGCCCGTGTGGACCAGAACCGTGCGGTGAAGGTCCTGATCCTCCTTCTCGGTGTCGGGATGACGCTCATCGTTGGGGTGAGCCGGATCTATCTCGGTGTGCACTGGCCGAGCGACGTGCTCGCCGGCTGGTGTATCGGCGCGGCCTGGGCCTCCCTGTGCTGGTTCATGGCGCTGATCCTTCAGCGAAGAGGCGAAGTCGAGTCCCCCGATCCTCCGCCGGGCTGACCTTGCCCAAAGGTTTTGTTGGCAGAGTGAGTCCGGCGGGCGGCGCGAGGGGAACGCTCTTCACGCGATCCCATCGTGAACCGCCCCTTGCCGCATTGCGGCCCATCGCTGCCCTGACCTATGGTCCCGCCGATGAAGCTCACCGTGCCCGAACCCGACCTGCCGTATCGGCCCTGCGTCGGCATCATGCTGATCGCTCCCCGGGGGAGCGTCTTCATCGGCCGTCGCCGTCAGGAGGCGGGGCCGGAGCATGTCCAAGGAGACCGCGCCTGGCAGATGCCGCAGGGTGGGATCGATGAGGGCGAAGATCCTCTCGCGGCGGCCCTGCGGGAACTGCACGAGGAAACCAACGTCTCGGCCGGTTCGGTCGTACTCCTCGGGGAGACACCCGGCTGGCTCGCCTACGATCTGCCGCCCGCCGTACTGAAACAGACCTGGAAGGGCCGGTATCGCGGACAGACGCAGAAGTGGTTCGCTTTCGGTCTCGTCGGGGACGAGACTGAGATCGACGTGCTTTCGCCCGGCGGCGGCTTGCACAAATCCGAGTTCGATGCCTGGCGTTGGGAAGAGATGGACGGGTTGGCCGACCTCATCGTGCCGTTCAAGCGGCCCGTCTACGAGGCCGTGATCGCCCAGTTCGCAGTCCTTGCCGGGTGGAGCGAGCAGGCGCAGAGGGCTGCCCCATCGCGATGATGCGATTGTGGTGGATCCCCATTTCCCTGATTCTGTCGTGGTTCGTCTACACGCTGACGCCGCTCTGGATGCTCTATGATCTGGCCTCGGCGGTGCAGGCACGGGACGTCGGGTATGTCGAACGGCACGTCAACTTCCGCATCCTGCGCCAATCCATGATCCGTCAGATCTCGGCCGCCGCCTCTCAGCCGAGGGGCGAGGCCGGTGCCGAGGTCGAGCTCTCGCGGGATCGACAGAGGCTGATCGAAGCCGCGGCGGCCCTGGCCGAACCTCTGACCGAATCCCTTGTGACGGCACAGTCGGTCATCGATCTCCTCGATGACGGTATTCCGCAATCCCTCGATATCGGCCTCCGCGGCGGCGATGCCGAGCATAGGAGCGACGTTCCCGCCGGATTGAGGATCGACACGATTTCTCGGCTGATCCCGTACTACCTCTCCTCGGAGATGCGGGGATTCCGCACCCTCGTCATCGCCGTGCCTCCCGAAGCGTCGCGGTCGCAGCGGTTCCGCCTGCGCCTGCGCCTGCGGGGGTGGTCTTGGCGGCTGGTTGAGATCGAACTACCGAGCGACCTGCGTAACCGCATCGCCAGCAAGGTGGCCCGCGTCCGCAATCATCCGGACCAGGATGCCGTACCGCCGCCCACCCCGCCCTGAGCAGCTTTACACCCGACGACCTGCGACACTCCGAAGATTTGAGTGGGGGATGACATCGGGCTCGCGATGCGCGGGAGCCCCTCCAAACCGTGGGGACCGCGCGCCAAAGGTTGCGCGGCCCGCCTCTCAATGCACCGTGTCGGGGAGCCGCCGGTTGGTGAAGCGGGCATTGCCGAGGCCGGTGCCGATGGTGAGGACACCCCATCGCGCGACGCCCGTCATGTCCGACATGGCCGAGAGGCCCTGCACCACGGCATCGTTGTGCATCAGCACCATGGTGTCGTGATCCCCGATGGTGGGAATGGCTTCCACCAGTCGTTCGGCAAGGTTGAAACGACTGCTCTCCCAATCGCCGGGCAGGTTCTGGCCACCGCGTTCGATGGTCCCGTCGGAGGCGATGACGCCGGGGCACCCGACCCCAATGAAGGGCGCGAGTTTCAGGCGCGAGCGCTCCGCCCGCGAGATCAGGTCGTTCAGCATCGCGATCAGGCGGTCGACCGCCTCGTCGCGGCTCGGGGCCGGATCCTCGTCGCGGTGGCGCCAGAGCTCCGAACGCCAGATCTCTGCGCGCGACAGGTCGGCGGCTTTCTTCAGGTTGGTCGTAACGACTCCCGCCCGGATGTTGCTGCCCCCGATATCGACGGCAAGCAGACTGTCGTACCCGGAAAAGATCCAGGACGGCGCCAAGTGGACGGCCCCGATCAGCCCTGCCTCGTCCGGGTGGTGACGGATTGGTTCGAGGTTCAGGTTGAGACCGCCGGCACGGAGGATCACGCTGGCGCGGTCGATGGCGAGCCGTCCGGCAAGGCTGTCGCTGAAACCGCCCCCGACGACGATGCTCTGGGTATCGCGCCACCCTTTCTGGCGCAGGAAGCGCCGTACGACGGTGGCGAGCTCCTGCGCGAATTCCTCGATCGCGCCGAAGACCACGCCGGCCGCGAGCGGGGCACCGTCGATCAACAGGTCGTCGAGGCGCCGCTTGCTGAAATCGTGGCTCGGCTTCGTGCCGAGCGGGTCGGGACCGAGCTTGCGCAGCTTTTCGCGCCAATCCTCCACGAGATCGCGGAAGGCCTTCTTCGATACGCGATCACCGATGAAGCCCTCGCCGTTCTTCAACTCGATGTTGTAATCGTCGAGGGTGACCGAGGGCAGGTCGTTCGACGCGTGGGAGAGGCTCGATCCGCGCGTTGCCGTATCCGTGCCCATGCTCGATCAATCCTTTCAGAGTGAGGGAAATGCCGACCGTCGAGATCCGGCCGCACTGGCCCGCCGCGTGGAGTTCGGCATGGCCAGCGATGCAAGCGTTCTCGCCCCGCGAGTGTTCCGTCCGAGACGCGTTCCAGCTTTTGCGAGCGTGGTCACTTCGCCTTGGCGGGGGCGGCCTCGGCGGGGGGAGCCTTCGGCTGGCGGGCTTCCATGAGATCCTCCGCCTTCTCTTCGTCGGTATCGCCGCTCTGCTCGATCGCCTTCTCGGGGTTGGTGGCCAGCGCCTTGATGATCGCGACGAGGCGATCGCATTCGCCCTCATACTTGTACGTTTCCAGGATGATCGCCGCGTCACGCAGGGTGCGCAGGTCGCGCACCGCCTGCTTGTTGGCGGTTTCGCGAAGCTCGGATTTGCCGGCGATGGCTTCCTCGAGCTTCGCCCCCTTCACGTCGCACGCGGCCTTGGCGTTTCCTGTCGTGTAGGCGCTGAGCGTCGTGGCGCAGAGGACGAGAGCGGTGGCGAGCAGGGTGCGCATGGGGAATGGGGCTCCAGGAGGAATGGGGCGCGGTTGCGCTCAGGCGTAGTGGGGGAAGCGGCGCAGGAGGCCGTTGGCGAGGGCGATGAGCTGGCTCGGGCGATAGGGCTTCGGCACGAAGATTGATTCCGCCACCGCATCCGCCTGCGAGAGGCTTCCGCGTCCTCCCGACGTGTAGATGACCGGGAGGTTCGGACGCAGGCGCCGCGCCCGGCGGGCAAGGGAGAGGCCATTGGTGTTGCGGGCCAAATCGATATCGGTGAAGAGCAGGTCGACGCGCTCCCTCGCCAGGATGTCTTCGGCCTCCTCGGCGTCGGCGGCGCTGAGGACGCGGTAGCCTTCGTCCATGAGGGCTTCGACGGCCAGTTCGCAAACCATGGCTTCATCCTCCACCACCAGAACGGTTTCGGATCCGCGGACGGAGCCGAAGTTCGGCAACGCGAAGGCAGCGTAAGCGACAGGGATCATGACGCAACTCCAACTCACCCGGGGCGGGACGAGAAGCCCGACGCCGGATCGTCACACCAACGGGAGTGGCGGCCGCGATGTTCGGTCCCGTTCACTCGAATTGCGCGGACTTGGTAAGCAATGCCTTAACCCTACCGAACCGGCCTCGGTCGTCCCGGGACGGAACGGGGCGGCGGGAGCGCGCGCGCTGCCATGAGCCGGAGCCTGTCATGAGCCGGACCTGGCATCTCGGCTTCGGCCTCGTCCTCACGGCGCTGGCCGGCTACGTGGACGCCCTCGGGTTCATCCGGCTGGGCGGCCTCTACACCTCGTTCATGAGCGGCAACACGACCCAGTTCGCCGTGGCGATAGGGCATGACACGCCCCTCCTGGCGATCCTGCCGGCCCTTCTCATCTTCGCCTTCTTCGTGGGAAGCCTGTGTGGGGGCGGGCTCTCGGCCCTGACCCCGGCCCGGTGGAGCACTCCGGTGCTTCTCGGCTTCGAGACCGTCCTAGTATCCGGCGCCTATCTCACCGCGGTGGAGGACCCGAGCCCAGGCCACGCCTCGCTGCTTCTTGCCCTCGCCATGGGCGCGCAGAACGCCGCTCTCGCCCATGTCCAGGGGTTCCGGGCCGGCACCACCTTCGTCACGGGGGCGCTGTTCAGCACCGGGCAGAAGCTCGCTTCGGCGCTCGCGGGGCGCGGACCCCGTTTCGGCTGGGTCGGTGACGGCCTTGTCTGGCTCTCGCTGCTATGCGGTTCCCTGCTCGGGGCGGTCGCCTATGGCCGCCTGGCGTTGTATGCCCTCGCCATTCCCGCCGGCATCGCCGGTTGTCTCACCCTGGTCGCGACGGTCATGACGGTGCTGAAATCGGCGCCGGATTCCGCATCCGCGTCCTGAGAGGTTCTTAGCCGATGAGCGCCAGCGCTCCCTCACTCGTCGATCACGTCGTTCCGCTGGAGGCTGGCGCCCATGTCTCCGGGGCCGTCTGGCTGAAGGACGTCCTGGCCCTGGCGCTGGGCGACGGGGCCGTGATGCTGGTCGGCCCCCACGAGACGCGGCGCGTGGCGGCTCACCCGGATGCCGGCATCCTGGTGGCCTCGGGTGACGGACGGCGGATCGTGACGGGCGGCGACGACGGACGCATCGTGGCCGTCGCGGCCGATGGCGACATGACGGAGGTGGCCGCCGCCAAGGGCGGGGCCTGGATCGACGCCCTGGCGCTCCATTCCGATGGCGCCATCGCCTATGCCGCCGGCCGCAACGTCGTCGCCCGCGATGCCAAGGGCCGGGAGAAGGTCTTCGCCGCGCCCACCACGGCGCGGGGGCTCGCTTTCGCGCCCAAGGGCTACCGCCTCGCCGTGGCGCATTACAACGGCGCCACCCTCTGGTACCCGAATCTCGAGACCGCTCCCGATTTCGTGGAATGGAAGGGCTCGCATCTCGACGTCACCTGGTCGCCGGACGGCCGCTTCGTCGTGACGACGATGCAGGAGAACTCGCTCCACGGCTGGCGTCTCCAGCCCGACCGGGGCCACATGCGGATGTCGGGCTATCCCGGCAAGGTCCGCTCGGTGAGCTGGTCGGGGGACGGCAACTGGCTCGCCACCAGCGGCGCGGAGGCGGCCATCATCTGGCCATTCGATTCGAAGGAAGGCCCCACCGGCAAGGCGCCGCGCGAATGCGGCATCCGCCCGGCCCGCGTCACGCGGGTGGCGTTCCACCCCAAGGCCCTGGTCCTCGCCATCGGCTACGAGGACGGCTGCATCCTGCTCGTGCGCTTCGCCGACGCCTCGGAACTGCTGGTCCGGCCCACCACCAAGGGCGGCGCGGTCTCCGCCCTGGCCTGGGACGGGCGCGGCGGCCGGCTCGCCTTCGGCTGCGCCGGTGGCATGGCCGGCATCCTGACGCTGCCGGGTTGAGGCGGCGATGGCGCTCCTCGGCTTCGGACGCCGGCGCGACCCGGCCGACGATACCGCGCGTCGCCGGGTCGAAGAGTGGGTCCGCGACCTCGTCGAGCCCGGGACCGTGGTGAAGGTCAACGAGATCCTGTGCCCGGACCCTTCCTGTCCCGGCCTGGAGACGATCGTCCTCGTCATGAGGCCGGGGCGGAAGACGCAGGCCGCGAAGGTGGCCAAACCCCTGGCCGAGGTGACGCGGGCGGAGGTGGAAGCCGCCTTGGCGGACCTCCCCTGACCGTTCGGGAACCGCCACGGAGCGGCCCCTTCGTGCGCCATCCGACCGTTCGGGAACCGCCACGGAGCGGCTCTTTCGTGCGCCATCCGACCGTTCGGAACCGCCACGGAGCGGCCCTTTCGTGCGCCTCCCGACCGTTCGGGAAACGCCACGGAACCGCCACGGAACCGCCCTTTCGTGCGCCATCCGACCGTTCGGGAACCGCCACGGAGCGGCCCCTTCGTGCGCCATCCGGCCGTTCGGGAACCGCCACGCGGCTCGGCCTTTTGTCTGACGACGTCATGAGGGATGAATCGTGCTGCGTGTGATCCGGACCCTTGGCCTCGCCCTCGGCATCCTCGGCGGCATCGTCGCCGCCCAGGGGCCCGAATTCGCGCAGCAATACGCGCAGCGGCTCGGGGGCACCCTCGACGAGTTGCGACGCTCCATCGCCGCCCTCGACGCGGACGCCGCCGCGAGCGGGACCAACCGGCAGGGGGCCGTCGAGCGCCTGCGCGGGAACGGCGACGCCCTGGTGGCCCGTCGCGGGGAAGCGGCCCGCGCCGATATCGAGCGCCTGCAGCGTCTCGACGCGCAGAAGCAGGCCCTCACCGAGGCGGGCGGCCCCATGGGCCGTTTCGCCGCGCTGCTGCGCGACCCCGACATGGCGCTGGCCCGCGCCACCTACCAGGATTACGTGCCCGCGGTCCCGGCGAGCGCCGACGGGATCATCGCCGGATTCCTCGGCTTCCTGGCGACCTGGGCGGGTTGGCGGGTGCTGACGGATGTCGGTCGGCGGCTGGTTCCGAGGCGGCGGCAACCGAAGGCCGCGTGAAGGCAGGCGGCGGAGGACGCACGGGTGTTGCACGACATCTACAGCGCGCACCGCCTCCCTGCACTACGACTCGAGCGGTAGCGCACGGGCGGACTCGTGGCGCCGTCGAACGGCTGCAATCGCACCATGGCCCGCGCGCCCACCTCTCGACCGTCCATCGATCCGGCCCTCGACGCGGCGGCCCTGCTCCGGCGCGTGGGGTTCTTCGGCCTGTTCGTCCTGCTTCCCGTGGCGGCCCAGGTGGCCCGGCGCGCCACCGTGATCCTGGCGCCCATCGCCATCGCGCTCATCGTCATCGCCAGCGCCATCGACGGCAAGCAACGGCCGCTCCGGGTGACGGCGACCCGGATGCTGACGTCCACGGCCTTCCTGGCGGGGGGGCTGGTCATCCTCTGGTCGGCCCTGTCCCTGGTCTGGACGCCGTTCCTCGGACCGGCGACGGAGCGCCTTCTGAATCTCACGGCCACCATCCTGATGACCCTAGCCGCCTATCTCGCGCTGCCGGACCGGATGCGCTCGGCCAACCTCTACCTGCTGCCGCTGGGCGTCATCGCCGCGTCCATCGTCTCCATCGTGTTCGGGCTGTTCGGCGACACGCTCCTGCGCACCATGCCCGAGGACCAGAGTTCGGTGGATCGCGGGCTGACGGTCCTCGCCCTGCTGGTCTGGCCCTCCGTGGCGTGGCTGCGCTCGCGCGGGCGTGACCTGGAGGCCCTCGGCACCGCCATCCTCGTGGCCCTGGCCCTCTCGATCTCGCCGAACATCACCCAGATCCTGGCGCTCGCCGTCGGCGCGGTGGCGTTCGCCCTCACGACCTATCGCCCCCTCGTCGGCGTGCGCGCGGTTGCCCTCGTCTGCGGCGGCCTGCTGGTGAGCGCGCCGTTCCTGCCGTTCATCGCCCGGCCCATCGGCATCGTCGCTTTGGGGCCGACGGCGCCCAATGTCCTCACCATCAAGGCGTGGCAGAAAGTGGTGACCACCGAGCCGGTCCGCCTCGTGACCGGACACGGGTTCGAGACCGCCTCGCGCGGCCGGTTCGTGAACCTGCTGCCCGGCAACGCCCCCACCACGATGCTGTTCGAACTCTGGTACGAACTCGGGATCGTGGGCGCCTTCGCCGCGGCCTTCGCCCTCCACGCGGCGATCCGCCATAGCGGCCGCTCGGCCACCGCCACCGCCCCCGGCGCGATCGCACCCGGAGCGATGGCGGTCTTCGCCAGCGCCTTCACCATCGCCTGTATCGGCGTCGGCCTCACGGTGATCTGGTGGGTGACGACGCTGACCGTGACGGTGCTCGTCTTCATCGCCGTGGAGCGCGGGCAGTTCCGCACCCGTCGCCCGAAGGCCAGCCTGCTCAGACCTCGCGCCGTGAGTCCGCGTCCCGCCAACGACGATTGACGGAACCGGGCGGGCTCATCCGGACCTCACTCGTCCGCCGCCGCCTCGATGGCGGCCATGTCGTCGTCGGACAGGCCCATATGGTGGCCGATCTCGTGGACGAGCACATGGGTGACGAGATGGCCGAGGGTCTCCTCGTGCTCGGCCCAATAATCGAGCAGCGGCCTGCGGTAGAGCCAGACCCGGTTGTGCCACTGCCCGGTCGCCACCTCGCCACCCTGCGCCAGGCCGACGCCCCGGAACAGGCCGAGCAGGTCGAACTCGCTCTCGCACTCCATCTCGCGGAGCGTGGCGTCGTCTGGAAAATCCTCCACGTGGATCGTCACGCCCTCGCACAGGGCGAGGAACTCCGGCGGCAGGCGGGCGAGGGCATCGCGTGCCAGGATCTCCACGTCGTCGAGGGACGGCGCCTGGAGATCGGCCCAATTCCGGGCGGGAGCGTTCATCCGAGGACCGGGAGGACCCGCTCGCCCAGGAACGCGGCGAGATCGTTGGTGATGTGGTCGATATGCGGCTCCTTCACCGCCTCCTGCTCGAAGGCCTCGCGGAACGGATCGATGGTGCGGGGCACGACGAGGACCGTCGCCATTCCGAACTCGTGGGGCACGACGAGATTGCGGGCGATGTCCTCGAACAGGGCCGACCGGCGCGGATCGACATCGTGCCGAACGAGGAAGCGCTCGTAGGTGGAGCGCTCGGGTTTCGGGACGAAGTCGGCGGCGGCGATGTCGAACACGTCCTCGAAATGGTCGAGGATGCCGAGCTTGGCGGCCACGTTCTCGGCATGGCGCCGGGAGCCGTTGGTGAGGATCAGCTTGCGGCCGGGCAACTGCTCGATGGCGTCGCCCAGGGCCGCGTCGAGGCGGATCGTGGAATGGTCGATGTCGTGGGCGAAATCGAGGAAATGATAGGGGTCGACATTCTCCTCCACCATCAGCGCCTTCAGGGTGGTGCCGTAGCGGTGGTAGAAATGCTTCTGCAGCGCCCGTGCCGAGATCCCGTCCAGGCCGTAGAGCTGCATGACGTACAGGGTGATCCGCTCGTCGACCTGCGGCCAGACGAGGGCGTCGCTGGGATAGAGCGTGTTGTCGAGATCGAACACCCAGGTGTCGACGCTCGAGAAGCCACGGGAGCCCGCGCTGGAGAGATGGCTTTCGCCGGGAAGGAACAAGGTGGCTGAACGGGGTTCGAGGCGGCGGGAGCGGTGCAGGACCGGATGCGATCGACAACGGTTACGATGAAATTGCGCCCTGCGAAAGGAAGCTCGGCCATTCGATCGGGGCAATCGCTCGAAGCGCCCGCCTCGGTTGTCGCGCTGGCCTCGGTCGTCGGCGCCCGCCTGCGCGGGCTCAGGCTTTCGCTTCGCCGCGCGGCTCACACGGCCGCTGGCGATCGGCCCTGGCCAATTCCATCCCTCCGGATGAAGAAGCCGCCGTTTCGCGTTTCCGTGCCGCATCGGCCGAATGACGGTGGTGGTTCGAAGGAAAGAGTAGGACTATCGCAACGTTGATCAGCGTAATGTACATCGCGAACGTCCATGACGCAGCGTCGATCGACGCCATCGGCAGGACGGATAACGTCGGCTTGCTTTCCTGGATGGTGCGACGTGCAAGATCGGGCACACGACCGAGGCGACGAGGAGCGGAATGATGCCATCGAGGCGGATTCCACGCATCCGAGCGATGGTGATCCGGAGCCACATCTCGACGCCGTGTGCCGCACCGCGTCGGCCCTGTTCCGCGTTCCCATCGTCCTCGTCCCCCTCGTCGATACCGAATTTCCCGCGCTGAAGGCGGGATCGGGTGCCGCGGGGGCGATGCCGGGTTGGTCCGATGCGTTCGCGGGGCAGGCCATCGGAGGCGAATCCGACGGGCCGGTGGTGATCCGCGATCTCCTCGCCGACCCTAGATTTGCCGACCATCCCCTGGTGACGGGTGGGCTCCGGGCCCGGTTCTACGCGGGCGTGCCCCTCACGCTCCGATCCGGGCACAGGACCGGCACGATGTGCCTGATCGACACCGTCCCGCGTCCGGACTTCACCGACGAACACCTGGTCCAGCTCGAGGATCTCGCCCTCATCGTCACTGGGCACCTGCGCCTTCACCAAGCCAATGCCGAGCGCGAGGCGGAGCTGCGAGAGCGCCTGCGCGTCACGACCATCCTCACCCGCCGCGAAGCCCATCTCGAAGCGGCCCTGGCATCTCAGCGCATGGCCGAGGAGATCGCGGGTTTCGGACATTGGCGCATCGACGTGGCCGAAGCCTGCGTCGAATGGTCGGCGGGGATGGCGCGGATCCATGGCCGCGCGCCCGCCGATCTCGCGCGCATCCCCCTCGACGATCATCTGGCCTTCTACCATCCTCAGGACCGGGAGCGCGTCCGCTGGCATCTCGACGACACCGTGGCCGGGTCGGGGGCATTCGCGCGCGACACTTACGAGCATCGGTCGCGGATCGTCCGACCCGGTGGGGAATGCCGGGTGGTCGCCGAGCGTGGAATCGTCGAGCGTGACCCGGACGGGAGCATCCGGGCCATCTCCGGGATCTGCCTCGACGTCACCGAACTGGCCCGATCGGACCAGCACCTGCGCGAGACGACGGATCTCCTGCGCGTCACCCTGGAGAGCATCGACGAAGGCCTCGTCATGGTCGATGCGGACGACCGGGTCAGGGTCCATAACGAGCGCCTGAACCTGCTTCTCGACCTGCCCCGGGACATGCTCCACGACGGAGCCCCCTTCGACGACCTCCGCCGCCACATCGCCGAACGGGACGGTTCGCTGCCGGCGACCCTGGACAGGCGGGTCCGTGACGGGAACCGCGATCACGGCGAAGCCGGCGCCAGCGGCGAGCACCTGCAACGGGATGGGACCCTCCTCGAACTCTGCGGGGTGCCGCTGGCCGACGGCAGCACCGTCTATACCTTCGCCGACATCACCGCCCGGCACAGGGCCGAACGCTCGCTTCGCGAGAGCGAGGCGTCCTACCGCCTGCTCGCCGACTTCCTGCCCCAGATGGTCTGGATCACGAACGACCGCGGCGACACCACTTACTGCAACCGCCATTTCGGGCGCTATTTCGAGCGGCCGCTCTTCTCCCTCAAGGAGCGGGTCGAGGCCTGTCACCCGGACGATCGCAGCCGCATCCGCGGCGATGTCGGCGACCGCCACAAGGCATGGCAGGACTACGATTTCGAGGTTCGCATCCGCCGCGCCGATGGCGTCTACCGCTGGCACAAGGTCAGCAAGCGCCCGATCCGCCTCCTCGACGGCCAGCCCGGATGGCTCGCGACGGCCTTGGATATCGACGACATCATCACCGCCAGGATCGCGCTGGAACGCACCGGCGACCTGCTGCGCCTCGCCCAGGACGCGGCGGAGGCGGGGGTCTGGGAATGGGACGTGGCCTCGGGCTGGATCTGGCAGTCCCAGGAAAGCGCACGGATGCAGGGATTGCCCCTCGATGGGGCGGATCCGGCCGCCGGCCTCGTGATGACCATGACGGAGTGGGAGCAAAACCTTCCGGCCGAGGACCTGGTTCGGGTCCGGGCGGAGGCGAGCCGGGCCATCGCGACACGCACCAACCACAAGGTGGAGTTTCGCGTCCTGCACCCGTCGACCGGCGAATGCCGCTGGTTCCAGGGATTCGGCCAGGCCGTCCTCGACCCGGAGACGGGCGAGGTCTGCCGCTTCGTCGGCATGAATCTCCACATCACGGCCAGCAAGGAGGTGGAGGAGGCGTTCAGGGCGAGCGACGCGCGCCTGCGTCTGAGCGAGGAACGGCTGGCCCTGGCCCTCGACAGCGGCAGGGACGGCCTATGGGACGCCGACCTCCAAACCGGCGAGGTCTCGTTCTCCGACCGGGCTCAGAGCATGCTCGGCTACGCGCCCGGCGAGTTCGGCCGGTCCTTCGCCTATGTCGGCTCCCTGATCCATCCGGACGACATCGACGGTTGCCGGCTGGCGGCCGTCGCGCATTTCCACGGCCAGCAGCCGGCCTTCGAGATCGAGCTCCGGGTCCGCACGAAGGCGGGGGGCTACATCTGGCTCCTCGCCCGCGGCAAGGTCGTGACCCGCGCCCCCGACGGCACGCCCATCCGCTTCGTCGGAACCCATATCGACATCACGGCCCGAAAGGAGGCAGACCAGCGGATCGCCCACCTCGCCTGC
Source organism: Methylobacterium sp. 88A (assembly GCF_000376345.1). Taxonomy (NCBI): domain Bacteria; kingdom Pseudomonadati; phylum Pseudomonadota; class Alphaproteobacteria; order Hyphomicrobiales; family Methylobacteriaceae; genus Methylobacterium; species Methylobacterium sp. 88A. The sequence goes on along the minus strand of NZ_AQVT01000001.1, from coordinate 3,799,875 downwards.
CACGACGCCCTCACCGGGCTGCCCAACCGGTCGATGTTCCACGAGCGCCTGGATCAGGCCCTCGGCTCGGTGCGGAACGGCGGTCGCCCGATGGCGGTGCTCTGTCTCGATCTCGACCGGTTCAAGGCGATCAACGACACGTTCGGACATCTGGCGGGCGACATCCTGTTGAAGCTCGTCGCCGAACGCCTGCGCGAGGTCCTGCGGCCGTGCGATGTCGTCTCCCGCCTCGGCGGCGACGAGTTCGGCATCATTCTGGTCAATCTCGGCGGGAAGGACGAGGCGGTCGAGGTCGCCCGCAGGGTGATCGACGCCATCGCGCTGCCGGTGAAGCTCAACGGCCACCTGGCCAATATCGGGATCAGCATCGGCATCGCCCATGCCCCCTCGGACGGACTCGAGGCCGATCCCCTCCTGAGGCATGCCGACCTCGCGCTCTACCGGGCGAAGGCCGCCGGGCGGAACACCGCCCGCGTCTACGAAGCCAGCATGGACGCGGCGATCGAGGAGCGCATCCAGCTCGAATTCGAGCTGCGCGAGGCCATCCTGGGCCGCGACCTGACCTTGCACTACCAGCCGGTGGTCGACCTCGCGACGGACAGCGTGAGCGGCGTCGAAGCGCTGATGCGCTGGCCCCATCCCACCCGTGGGATGATCCCACCCTCGACCTTCGTGGAGATCGCCGAGGAAACCGGCCTGATCGTCGAGCTCGGGAACTGGGCCCTGCGCGAAGCCTGCCGCGAGGCCGCGTCCTGGACGCATTCCGCCCGGATCGCGGTCAACGTCTCGGCGATGCAGTTTCGCGAGCCGGGCCTCGAGGAATGCGTGATCATGGCCCTGTCGGCGTCGGGCCTCGCGGCGGACAGGCTGGAGCTCGAAATCACCGAGAGCGTCCTCATCCAGGATACCGAGGCCGTGATCGCCTGCCTGCACCGCCTGCGCTACCTCGGCGTCCGTATCGCCCTCGACGATTTCGGGACCGGCTACTCCTCCCTGAGCTACCTGCGGCAGTTCCCGTTCGACAAGATCAAGATCGACCGCTCCTTCATCCGTGAGATCGCCGACCCGGACACCGCCGCCATCGTGCGCGCCATCGTGGGGCTCGGCGAGAGACGCGGAACGACGATCACGGCGGAGGGCGTCGAGACACGGGCGCAGCTCGATCTCGTGCGGGCGGAGGGATGCAACGAGGTCCAGGGCTTCTTCTTCAGCAAGCCCGTTCCCGCACGGGACTTGTCCGGCGTCGTCGCCAGGCTGTCGCGCGCCGAGAGGGCGGCCTGACGCGACGGGACGGCGCGGATTCAGCCGCCGAGGCTGTCGAGATAGCCGGGAGCGAGGCGCAGGCCGAGGGGCAGGTTCGAGACCGGGGGCGGGGTCCGGATGCATTCCTCGAGGAAGCCCATCGTGTTCCCGATGATGGCCTCGGAGAAGGGCTTGGCGATCACCGCCACCGCGCCGGCGAAGTCGTCGTGGAAGCGGCTCGCATTCGCGGTCAGGAAGACCAGCATCATCGCGGGCTCGCCCGCCAGATCCTTCGCCACGTCGAGGCCGGAGGAGCCGCCCTTCAGCTGCAGGTCGATGAGGACGATGTCGGGCCGGGTCCGCCGGGCCACCGCGACGGCGTCCCTCGCGGACACGGCCGTGCCGACCACCTCGTGCCCCGCCTCTTCGAGCAGGATCTCGAGCTGCATCACGATCAAGGCTTCGTCTTCGACGACGACGATCCGGAGAGGTTCGGTCACATCGACTCCCTGTAACCCGTCCCGCCGCGGGGCAGGCGGATCTCGATCCGCGTCCCGGGATTGGCCGGGTGCCAGGCGATATCGGCATTCAGCTGGCGCACCAGACTCTCGATCAGGCGCTTGCCGAAGGTGCGGCCGCCGCCGACGTCCACCGGCATGCCGATCCCGTCATCGGCGATCGTGATGCGGATCTCCTCGCCCTCGGGCTTCACCGAGACCAAGAGCCGGCCGCCCGCGTCACGGGGGAAAGCGTGCTTGAGGGCGTTGGTCAGCAGTTCGTTCATCACGAGGGCGACCGGGGGCGCCTGTTCGACGGCGACCTCGACGGAGACGAGGTCGACGTCGAGTTCGATCTCCTGCCGCCCGGAGCCGCGCACCAGATCGACGGCGAGTTCCTGAGCGAAGGCGGCGACATCGAAACGCTGGACGTCGTTCGACTGGTAGAGGCGCTTGTGCACGGTCCCAAGAGCCTCGACGCGGGCCAGCATGGACTTGAGCGAGGCCTTCGCGTCCGGGTCGGTGATGGTCCGCGTCTGCAGGGTGAGCAGCGAGGCGATCATCTGGAGGTTGTTCTTCACCCGGTGGTCCACCTCGTGGACCAGCATGGTCTTGGCCGCCAGCGTCTCGGTGAGCTCCCGCGTGCGCTTTTCCACCTCGCGCTCGAAATGGATCTTCTCGTTGCGCGTCTGCATGAGCGCATCGATCCGGTCCGTCACGTCGAGCTGCGACGCGAAGAAATACACGGTCTCGCCCTCGTCGCTGCTCACGGGGCTGACATAAAGGGCGTTCCAGAACTGGCTGCCGTCCTTGCGATAATTGAGGATGTCGACGGCGACATCGCGCTTGGCCGCGATCGCGTCGCGGATCTGGCGCACCGCGTCGGGACTGGTCTCCTCGCCCTGGAGGAGGCGACAGTTCCGCCCCATGACCTCGGCGCGGCTGTAGCCGGTCATCCTGAGGAACGCGTCGTTGACGAAGACGATGGGATTGTCCGCCTGCCGCGGATCGGTGATCAGCATCGCCATGCGCGTCGCGCGGATGGCCGCCGCGAAAGGATCGCCCCTTCCGTGCTCGGCCCCCAATCGGTCGGTGAGGTGCCAGGCGTCGTCCGCTTCCATCATGCCTTCCCGTGTTGCCCGGCGCGGATCGCGGCCAGGGCGAAAGTCTTCGGCACCGACGAAGGCACCACACCGTCGCGAGGATCCGTATCGCTTCGCCATGACGGTGAGCCATGGCGTGCGAGTGATAGGCGGCGATGTCGTTGTGAGTTGATATCAACGACATAGGGAGGCTCATCCATTCGACAAGCTTTGGTGTGCCGCCGTGTTCCAGTCGTTCGAGATCGTTTTACGGAACGTGTGTCGGAGCACGCCCGCAGAACCGTTGCTGATCCATCACGTATCAGGCCGATCGGTGCGGCTTCGGCCGGCGATGATTGCCGGTCATTGCCCGGAACGGTAGAATGGCCAAGCTCGTTATCGCTCGGCTTGACGCTCCATCCCCCGGTGGCGATGCAGGTCGAACGCCAGGATCACGCCGCCATGTCGACATCTCGCCGGTTCGGATGGGTCAAGGGCGCGGCCGCGCTCGCCGTGGCCGCACAGCTGGCCGCCTGCGGCTCCATCCCCCGCGTGGCCTACACCGCGGACCAGGCCTCGGCGGCGGTTCCGGCCGGCATGGATCTCAGCGTGCGCGCCTATGCCGACGCGTCCGAGAGCACCTTCACGGAAATGGTCGCACGGCCGGAACGCTCGAAGCGCGCCTTCGCCTATCTCGCCCTGTCGGGCGGCGGCGGTGACGGGGCCTACGGCGCCGGCATCCTCAACGGCTGGTCGGAATCCGGCAAGCGGCCCGAATTCGCCCTCGTCTCCGGCGTCAGCACCGGCGCCCTGATCGCGCCCTTCGCCTTCCTCGGGTCGGCCTACGATTCGACCCTCACCGACATCTACACCAGCGGCGTCGCCTCGACCCTGGTGCAATCGCCGAGCGTGACCAACATCGTGTTCGGATCGGGCCTGTTCGGGGACGGACGTCTCCGCGACCTCGTGCGCCGCTACGTCACGTCCGATCTCCTCGCCGCCATCGCCGAGCAGCACGCCAAGGGGCGCCGCCTCCTCGTGGTGACGACGAACCTCGATTCCCAGCGCGCGGTCATCTGGAACATGGGCGCCATCGCCACCAATGGCGGGCCCAACGCCGTCGCACTGTTCACGGATGTGCTCACGGCCTCCGCCAGCATCCCGGCGGTGTTCCCGCCCCAGCTCCTCGACGTGCAGGCGGAGGGCAGGGCGTTCCAGGAGATGCATGTGGACGGGTCGGTGGTGACGCCGGTCTTCACCCTCCCGCAATCGTTCCTGCTGCGGGACGGCCGCCTGCGCACGGCGGGCAAGGCCGATATCTACGTCATCATCAACGGGCGGCTGGAGCCGGAATTCGACGTGGCGCAGAACAACACCCTGTCCATCGTCGAGCGCTCGTTCACCACCGCGAGCCGGGCGCGCAGCCGCGCGACGCTGGCCGCCACCTACGCCTTCACCCGCGGCAACGGCATGGGCTTCAACCTGACCTATATCGACGAGTCCGCGCCCAACACCACGACGGCGAAAGGCTTCGACACCGCCTACATGCGCCAGCTCTACGAGAGCGGGCGTGAGACCGGCCGGGCCGGAACCTTCTGGCGCAAGAGCGTGCCCACGGCTCCCCTGGTGAAGGCGATCGCCACCGGGGTCGCGCGGAACTGAGAGGCCGGCACCATCCCCCGGTGGGGTGGTGCCCTGCGCCGCCCGCCCTCGCGCTCGTTGCTGCACTGCGATAGGAGGAGGGTCATCCTCCCGTGTGGCCATCGGCCCGCATCTCCCCTGCGTTTGGCCGCTGACCCATGATCCAGATCGAAGACCTCACTTTCAGCGCCTGGGGCCGGCGCTTCTTCGACCGCGCGAGCGTGGCCGTCCCGCCCGGATCGAAGGTCGGGCTCGTCGGCCGCAACGGTGTCGGCAAGTCGACCCTGTTCAAGATCATCCTCGGCGAGTTCCAGCCCGATAGCGGCGAGATCCTCCTGCCGAAGAATGCCCGCGTCGCCTCCGTCGATCAGGAGCACCCGGCGACCCCCGTCACCCTCATCGACACCATCCTGGCGGCGGATATCGAGCGCGAGGCGCTGAACCTCGAACTCGAGACCGCCGAGCCCGAGCGCATGGGCGAGATCTACGGCCGGCTGATCGAGATCGACGCCGACCGGGCTCCCGCGCGAGCGGGCGAGATCCTCGCCGGCCTCGGCTTCTCGGTGGAGGACCTGACCCGGCCGATGTCGGAATTCTCCGGCGGCTGGCGCATGCGCGTGGCTTTGGCCGCCGCGCTCTTCGCCGAGCCGGACATGCTGCTCCTCGACGAGCCCACCAACTACCTCGATCTGGAGGGCGCGCTATGGCTGGAGGCGCGGCTGAAGCGCTATCCGCATTCGGCGCTGATCATCAGCCACGACCGCGAGCTTCTGAACAACTCGGTGGACGCGATCCTTCACGTCGCCAACGGCAAGCTCGAACTCTATACCGGCGGCTACGACGATTTCGAGAAGCGCCGGGCCGAGAAGGCGCGGCTGCAGGCCTCGACCAAGATGAAGCAGGACGCCGAGCGCGCCCATCTGCAGAGCTTCGTCGACCGGTTCAAGGCCTCGGCCTCCAAGGCGGCGCAGGCTCAGTCACGCATGAAGCGCCTCGCCAAGATGGAGCCCATCTCCACCACCATCGAGGAGCATGTGGCCCCGTTCCACCTGCCTTCGCCCAAGCGCCCGCTGGCGCCGCCGCTGATGCATCTCACCGATGCCACCATCGGCTATGGCAACGACGAGCCGGTGCTGCGCGACCTCAACCTGACCCTCGACGTCGATGACCGGATCGGCCTTCTCGGCGTGAACGGCGCCGGCAAGTCGACCTTCGCCAAGATGGCGGCCGGCGCCCTGAAGGTGCGGGACGGGCGCATGGTGCGCGAGGGCCGGGTGCAGGTCGGCTGGTTCCACCAGCACCAGATCGAAGCCCTCGACCCGAAGGACACGCCCCTCGACATCATCCGCCGCGAGCGGCCGGACGACAGCGAATCCGGGCGTCGGGCCAAGCTCGCCAGCTTCGGCCTCGCCTTCGACAAGCAGGAGACCACGGTGGACGCCCTCTCGGGCGGCGAACGCGCCCGGCTCCTGCTCAACCTCGTGGCGATGCAGGCGCCCCACCTGCTCATCCTCGACGAGCCGACGAACCATCTCGACATCGACAGCCGCCGGGCCTTGCTCGACGCGCTGAACGATTACGGCGGCGCCGTCATCCTCATCACCCACGACCGTTCGCTGATGGAACTGGTGGCCGACCGTCTCTGGCTCGCCGCCGACCGCACGGTGAAGCCCTTCGCCGGCGACATGGACGATTACGCCCGCTTCGTCCTCGATAGGTCGAAGACCGGCAAGACCGCGCCGGGGCAGGGCCGGGAGAAGAAGAACAAGCGCAAGGCGGCGTGAGGGAGAGGCTTTTTCGTGTTGCCGTGGCGGCGGCGCATACTGCCTTCACGCCCGAACGAACCCGCGGTCACTCGTTTCCACCGCGCCGACTGAATTCGTCCATCTGCTCTATCGGGCAGAACCGCGTCCCTCTCCCCCTTGTGGGGAGAGGTCAGGAGTGGGGGTGGCTGCGCCTGCCTCAGTAGCGTGAGGGTCGCCCAACCACCCCCACCTCCAACTCCTCCCCACAAGGGGGAGGAGAGTCGCGCAGCCCTCGAACCATGTGAACTTCGTAGCCCCTCTCCCCGCATGCTGGGGAGAGGGGATGCTGGCCGGGCTTACTTCCGCAGGATCTTCGTGACGAGGCGGCCGATCGGGTTGCTCGAATCGTAGTTGCGATCGTCGCGGACGACGGGGCGGTTGTCGTTACCGAGAAGCTTGGTGACGAGGCGTCCGATGAGGCTCATGGCTGTATCCCTTCAAACCGGTTATGCGCCGCATTACGGCGCAGCTTGACGGTCAACACGCCGGACGTCCTCCCGTTCCGGATGAACCCCCACATGACCCGCGCCCGTCCCGGCATCGCCCTTGCTCCTCTCGGGCTGAGAGAGGGGACACGATGACCGAGCGATTGCTCCATGCCGGCGCGAGCCTGTCGCTGCTCCTCGCCGTCGCGATTTTGTTCTCGACCAATCGCCGGGCGATCCGGCCCCGGACCGTCGTCTCGGCCCTCGCCCTGCAGATCGCCATCGGGGCAATCGTGCTGTTCGTGCCCGTGGGGCGGCAGGCCCTCGATGCGGCGGCGACGCTGGTCCAGACGGTCCTGGCCTATGGCGACCGTGGGGTCCTGTTCCTGTTCGGCGGCCTCGTCGAGCCGCGCATGTTCGAGCTCTTCGGCGGCAGCGGCTTCATCCTGGCCCTGCGGGTGCTGCCGCAGATCCTCTACGTCTCGGCGCTGATCGCGATCCTGTATCATCTGAAGGTGATGCAGACGCTGGCCCGCCTCATCGGGGCGGGGCTTCAGCGGGTGCTCGGCACCTCGCCCATCGAGACCTTCTCGGCGGTCATCACCATCGTCATCGGCCAGAGCGAGATCGCGGTGGCCCTGCGGCCGTTCCTGATCCTGCTGACCGGGGCCGAATTGTTCGCCGTGATGTCGAGCGGGGCCGCGTCCACCGCCGGGTCGATCCTGGCCGGCTACGCCGCGTTGGGCGTGCCGATGGAATATCTGCTGGCCGCCGGCGTCATGGCGATTCCCGGCGGGCTTCTCTACGCCAAGATCCTGATGCCCTCGACGGAGCCGACGCGGGTGACGACGATGCGGGTTGAATTCGCCGAGACGCGGGCGGTGAACCTCATCGAGGCGGCGGCCGACGGCACGCAGAAAGGCCTCGTCATCGCGGTGTCGGTGGGCGCCATGCTGATCGCCTTCACCGGGCTCATCGCCCTTCTCAACGGCATCGCCGGATGGGGCGGCGGACTCGTCGGTTATCCGTCCCTCAGCATCGAGGGCGTGCTCGGGCTCGCCTTCGCGCCGCTGGCCTGGCTCATGGGCGTGCCCTGGAGCGAGGCGGGTCTGGTCGGCGGCGCCATCGGGCAGAAGATCGCCTTCAACGAGTTCCTGGCCTATGCCCAGCTCTCGCCGGTGCTCAAGGCCGGCACGCTCGATGCCCGGACGACGGCCATCCTGTGCTTCGCCCTCTGCGGCTTCGCCAATCTGGCCTCCATCGCGATCCAGCTCGCGAGTCTGGCGAGCCTCGTCCCCGAAAGGAGGTCCGAGATCGCACGCTATGGAATGCGCGCGATCCTGGCTGGTACGTTGTCGAACCTGACGAGTGCGACCATCGCCGGCCTGTTCATCGGCTGACGGCGGACCGTCACGCGGCGGCGCGCTTGGCCTTGGACGGCTTGGCCGCCGCCGGGGCGGCCTTGGCCGGAGCCGTCACCGGGAGCTCGATGTCGACCCCGAGGGTCGACATGTCCTGGCCCCGTTCCAGGCGGATCTGGACCTTGTCCCGTTCCACCGTGACGTGTTTGGCGATGACGGCGAGGATCTCCTCCCGCAGGAGCATCACCAGGTCGGAGCCGCCGGCCCCGGCCCGTTCATGGGCCAGGATCAGCTGGAGACGGTCGCGGGCCGTGGGGGCCGAGGCGCGTTTGCTGAAGAGGTTGCGCAGGCTCATGCCGCCCTCCGGGTGAACAGCTTGTTGAGGAGAGACTTCTTGTCGGACGGCACGGTCATCGGAACCGTATCGCCCTTCAGGCGGCGGACGGCGTCGATATAGGCCCGGGCCGGGGCGCTGAGCGGGTTGTTCATCGTCACCGGGCAACCGACATTGGAGGCGCGCAGCACTTCCAGGCTCTCGGGGATGATGGCGAGCAGCGGGATCGAGAGGATCTCGAGCACGTCGTCGACCTTGAGCATGTCGCCGCGGTCGGCGCGGGCGGGGTCGTAGCGGGTGAGGATGAGGTGTTTCTCCATCACCTCGCCGCGCTCCGCCTTCAGGGTCTTGGAATCCAGCAGACCGATGATCCGGTCGGAATCGCGCACCGAGGAGACTTCCGGGTTCGTGACGACGACGGCGAGGTCGGCGTGGCGCATGGCCAGGGTGGCTCCGCGCTCGATGCCGGCCGGGGAATCGCAGATCACCCAGTCGAACTTCTCGCGCAGCTCTTCCATCACCTTGGCGACGCCCTCGTCGGTGAGGGCGTCCTTGTCGCGGGTCTGCGAGGCGGGCAGCAGCGACAGGTTCTCGAGCCGCTTGTCGCGGATCAGCGCCTGGTTGAGCTTGGCATCGCCGTTGACCACGTTGATGAGGTCGTAGACCACGCGCCGCTCGGCGCCCATCACGAGGTCGAGGTTACGCAGGCCGACGTCGAAATCGACGACGGCGACGCTCTGTCCGGCCTGCGCGAGTGCCGCGCCGAGAGCCGCTGTGGTGGTCGTCTTGCCGACGCCGCCCTTGCCAGATGTAACGACCAGAACCTTGGCCATGCGTGTGTCTCCTTAATCCAAGGTTGCCATTTTGATGGAGCCGCTATCGAGCCAGATCTGCACGGGTTTCCCGCGCAGGGTCGTGCCCATGTCCTCGGCCGTGCGGACGAGGCGATCGATCCCGAGCAGTTCGGGCTCGAACTTGCGGCAGTAGATGCGGGCGCGGGGGTTGCGGGCGGCACCGGCGATGGCCCGGCCGCGAAGCGCCCCGTAGACGTGGATCGAGCCGCCGGCGAGGATCTCGGCGCCGGAGGCCACCGAACCCATGACGGTGACGTCACCGGTGGGATGCGTGATCGACTGGCCGGACCGGACCGAGCCCTCGATCATGAGAGACGTGGTTTCCGGCTCGGCATCCTTCGGAATCTCGATGCCGAGGGTGGGCCGTCCGTTCACGAGGAGCGGGGGCAGGGCGAGACCGTCGAGCATCGTCGTTCCCGCCAGGGTCGCCGCCGCGCCCTCGATGCCGAGGATGCGGATGCGGCGGGCACCGAGATCGGCCAGGACCTTGCCGAGCACGTCCGGGTCCGACCCGAGCGCCGCGATGTCGAGGATGAGGGGACGGCCGTCGAACAGCGTCGGCGACCGCTTCAGCGAGGCGTCCAGATCGGCGAACCAATCGGGAAGCGGAGCTTCCGGAGCCAGGACGAGTGCCTTGAAGGCACGGCCTCGTAGCGTCACGGATCGGCGGGATGGAGGGGCGTGTGTCACGGGCTCTCGCGATTCCTTACCGAACCATTGACGGTCCTTATGGTTACCGCTTGGTTAACGAGCCGGCTTTCCGTGATCCTGTGACCCTATAATCCTGCGATCCCAGGTTCATATGTCGGCGCTACTCCAGCGCGGCGACCTTGATCGCATCCCCGTCCAGGCGGATCTGCGCCGGTTGGCCCCGGCGGTCCGGCCCGAGATCGTCGGCCGTCCGGTAGAGACCGTCGATGGCGAGCAGTTCCGGCTCGAACTTGCGACAGGTGATGCGGGCATCGGGATTGCCAGATGCGCCCGCGATGGCCCGCCCCCGCAGCGCTCCATAGATATGGATGGAGCCGCCGGCGATCACTTCCGCCCCGGAGGCCACCGATCCCATGATGGTGATGTCGCCTTCGAGATGCAGGATCGTCTGGCCCGACCGGACCGGCTGGTCGAGGATCAGAGATCGGGCGGGGCGGGGCGCCTCCACCTGTGTCGGCGCTGGCGCGTCCGGCGTGGCGACCTCGTCCACCGGCCGTCCGCCGGCCGGGGCGGGGGGCAGCCCCTCGCCGAGGCTGCCGGATTTGGCTCCCTCGATCCCCATCACGGTGACGTCGCGGGCCTTGAGCTCGGAGACCAGGGCGGTGAGGTCCGCCCGGTCGAGCCCGAGGCCGGACACGTCGAGGATCACCGGGCGCCCCACGAAGAAGGCGGGGGAGCGCCGGGACAGCGCGTCGAGGTCTTCGAGCCAGTCATGCACCGGTGCCGAGGGGGCCAGCACCAGGGCCATGAAGGAGCGGCCACGGAAACGGATCGGGGGACGGGAATTCGGCTGGGTCACGCGGTGGCGTTTCTGTTGTTCCGGAATCGACAAGGAATGTGTTGAGCCAACCATATCGGCAGATCGCCCGGAACGCTCCCCTCCCGGCATCGTCGCCCACGCCTGTTTCTCTCAGAACTCCGGCCAGCCGCCGTTTCCCCTTGCCAGGCGGTCGGATCGAACATAAAGATATCTTTATGTCTCAAGAGAGCGCCAAGGCGACAGTCGTCCTTCCTTTCTCCGATGCCCTCGGTGTGCTGCGCGCCACCGCGGAAGAGACGCGCCTGCGCATCCTCGCTTTGCTGATGCAGGGGGAATTGTCGGTCTCCGATCTCACCGACATCCTCGGCCAGTCTCAGCCGCGCATCTCGCGCCATCTCAAGCTTCTGGTCGAGGCGGGTCTGGTGGAGCGGCATCGCGAGGGGGCCTGGGCGTTCTTCCGTCTCATCGAGGCGAGGACCGGGCTGGTGGAGCCCCTGGTCGGCGGTCTCGACCGGTCGAGCCCGCCTTTGTCCGAGGATCGGGCCCGGTTGGAGGGCGTGCGGGCCCAGCGCGCGGATGCCGCGCAGAGCTTCTTCGCCCGCCTCGCCCCGAAATGGGACCAGCTCCGCTCGCTCCACGTGCCGGAGGCGATGGTGGAGGCGGCGGTGATCGACGCCCTCGGATCGCGGCCCGTGCGGAGCCTGATCGATCTCGGTACCGGAACGGGGCGGATGCTCGGACTTCTGGCGCCCAGGGCCGCTCGCGCCACGGGCCTCGATTCGAGCCACGCCATGCTCTCCGTCGCCCGCGCCAATCTGGAGCGGGCCGGCCTGTCGGGCGTGGACCTGCGCCAGGGCGACATCCATGCGCCGCCCTTCGGCCGGGGCAGTTTCGACCTCGTGGTGGTGCATCAGGTGCTGCATTATCTCGACGATCCCGCCCGTGCGCTCCGCGAGGCGGCGCGGCTCGTGGCGCCCGGAGGCCGGCTGCTGGTGGTGGATTTCGCGCCGCACGATCTCGAATTCCTGCGCGAGGAGCAGGCCCATCGCCGCCTCGGCTTCGCCGCCGAGCAGGTGACGGGCTGGCTCGCCGATGCCGGGCTCGGCATGGTGGCGACACGCCATCTCGCTCCGGCCGACGCGAGCGCGCACCAGCTCACCGTGACCCTCTGGCTCGCCGCCTCGGCGGCCGAGCCGACCCTCGCTTCCGAGGCGGAGCGCGCGGTGGCCTGACCGGCCGCCACGGATTCCCGTCTCGAATACACACGTCTGAACCGAAAGATCTTGAGGACGACCCGATGCCCACCGCTTCCCATCACCGCGCCAGCCGCGACGGCTACCGTCCGATCCAGGTCTCCATCGAGTTCTTCCCGCCGAAGACCGACGAGATGGAGAAGGTCCTGTGGTCGTCGATCGAGCGGCTCGCCCCGCTCCAGCCGAAATTCGTCTCGGTGACCTATGGGGCCGGCGGCTCCACCCGCGAGCGCACCCACAACACCGTGGCGCGGATGATCAAGGAGACGAGCCTCAAGCCCGCCGCCCATCTCACCTGCGTGGACGCCACCCGCGAGGAGATCGACGAAGTCGTGCAATCCTATTGGGATGCCGGGGTACGCCACATCGTGGCCCTGCGCGGCGACCCGCAGGACGGCGTCGGCACCGCCTATCGGCCGCATCCCGGCGGCTATGCCCGGACCAGCGATCTGGTGGCGGGCATCAAGCGGATCGGCGATTTCAAGGTCTCGGTCTCGGCCTATCCCGAGAAGCATCCCGAGGCCGCCACCCTCGACGCCGATATCGACGCCCTGAAGGCCAAGGTCGATGCGGGTGCCGACCAGGCGATCACGCAGTTCTTCTTCGAGAACGACGTCTATCTCCGCTACGTGGAGAAGGTCCGCGCGGCGGGGATCGACATTCCGATCATCCCCGGCATCCTGCCGGTGCAGAACTTCAAGCAATCCGCCAATTTCGCCCGCCGCACCGGCGCCTCGGTGCCGTATTGGCTGGCCGCCCGGTTCGAGGGGCTGGACAACGACGTCGACACCCGCCGGCTGATCGCGGCGGCGGTGGCGGCCGAGCAGGTGCTCGATCTGGTGGACGAAGGCGTCAACGACTTCCATTTCTACTCGATGAACCGCTCCGACCTCGTCTATGCCATCTGCCATCTCCTCGGCCTGCGCGCGCAGGCGCCGAAGGTGGCGGCGGCGAAGGCGGCCTGAACGACCCTTGGACGGGGGCCTCTCCTCCCCCTTGTGGGGAGGAGCTGGAGGTGGGGGTGGTGTCGGATACGGCGCGACATCTTCGCGGCCACCCCCACCCCTGACCCCTCCCCACAAGGGGGAGGGGGATCATCTGCGACGGAACTTGAGAGACCCCATGACAGACCTCCGCCCCGTTGACGGAAAAGAGATCGAAACCGCCCTGCGCCAGCGGGCCGCGGAAAAAATCCTCGTCCTCGACGGGGCGATGGGCACCGTGATCCAGCGCCTCGGCTACGGCGAGGCGGATTTTCGCGGGGGGCGCTTCCTCGATCACGGCCACGACCAGAAGGGCAACAACGACCTCCTGATCCTGACCCAGCCCGACGCGATCCGGCAGATCCACCTCGATTACTTCCTGGCCGGCGCCGACCTCTGCGAGACTAATACCTTCTCGGGCACCACCATCGCCCAGGCCGATTACGGCATGGAATCGATCGTCCACGAATTGAACGCGGAAGGCGCGCGCCTCGCCCGCGAGGCCGCCGCTTTGGCCGAGAAGCAGGATGGCCGCCGCCGTTTCGTGGCCGGCGCCATCGGCCCGACGAACCGCACCCTGTCGATCTCGCCGGACGTGAACAATCCGGGCTACCGGGCGGTGACCTTCGATCAGGTCAAGACCGCCTATATGGAGCAGGTGCGCGGCCTGATGGATGGCGGCGCCGAACTGATCCTGATCGAGACCATCTTCGACACGCTCAACGCCAAGGCGGCGGTCGCTGCCGCCTGGGCGGTGTTCGAGGAGCGCGGCATGGTCCTGCCGATCATGATCTCGGGCACGATCACCGATCTTTCCGGCCGCACCCTCTCGGGCCAGACGCCCGAAGCGTTCTGGAACGCGCTGCGCCATGCCAGCCCCCTCACGATCGGGCTGAACTGCGCGCTCGGCGCCAAGGAAATGCGCGGCCACATCTCGGAACTGTCGCGTATCGCCGACACCCTGGTCTGCGCCTATCCGAATGCGGGTCTTCCCAACGAATTCGGCCTCTATGACGAGAGCCCCGAAGCCATGGGCAGGCTGGTGGGCGAGTTCGCCACCGCCGGCCTCGTCAACATGGTCGGCGGCTGCTGCGGCACCACCCCGGACCATATCCGCGCCATCGCGCAGGCCGTGGAGGGCGTGAAGCCCCGCGCGATCCCGGAGGTGCCCCGCCTGATGCGCCTGTCGGGCCTCGAGCCCTTCACGTTGACGAAGGAGATCCCCTTCGTGAACGTGGGCGAGCGCACCAACGTCACCGGCTCGGCCAAATTCCGCAAGCTCATCACCGCCGGCGATTACGCGGCCGCCCTCGACGTGGCGCGCGACCAGGTGGCGGCGGGCGCCAGCATCATCGACATCAACATGGACGAGGGCCTGCTCGATTCCGAGAAGGCGATGGTCGAGTTCCTCAACCTCGTGGCCGCCGAGCCCGACATCGCCCGCGTGCCGGTGATGATCGATTCCTCGAAATTCCACGTCATCGAGGCCGGGCTCAAATGCGTCCAGGGCAAGGCGATCGTGAACTCGATCTCCATGAAGGAGGGCGTCGAGAAGTTCATCGCCGACGCCAAGGTGTGCCGTTCCTACGGCGCCGCCGTGGTGGTCATGGCCTTCGACGAGCAGGGCCAGGCCGATTCTTACGAGCGCAAGGTCGAGATCTGCACCAAGGCCTACAAGGTCCTGACCGAGGAGGTCGGTTTCCCGCCGGAAGACATCATCTTCGATCCGAACGTGTTTGCCGTCGCCACCGGTATCGAGGAGCATAACGGCTACGGCGTCGCCTTCATCGAGGCGACCAAGACCATCCGCGAGACCCTGCCCCACGCCCATATCTCGGGCGGTATCTCGAATCTCAGCTTCGCCTTCCGCGGCAACGAGCCCGTGCGCGAGGCGATGCACGCGGTGTTCCTGTACCATGCGATCCAGGTCGGCATGGATATGGGCATCGTGAATGCCGGCCAGCTGGCGATCTACGCCGAGCTTCCGGCCGAGCTGCGCGAGCTGTGCGAGGACGTCGTCCTCAACCGGCGCGAGGATTCCACCGACCGGCTGCTCGATGCGGCCGCGCGCTTCAAGTCGGGCGGCGGCGTCCAGGCCAAGGCGGCCGACCTGTCCTGGCGCGAGGCTCCGGTGGAGAAGCGCATCGAGCACGCCCTGGTCAACGGGATCACCGAGTACATCCTCGTCGACACCGAGGAGGCGCGCCTCGGCGTCGAACGTCCGCTCCACGTCATCGAAGGCCCCTTGATGGCCGGCATGAACGTGGTCGGCGACCTGTTCGGCTCGGGCAAGATGTTCCTGCCGCAGGTGGTGAAGTCCGCCCGCGTGATGAAGCAGGCGGTGGCCTATCTCGAGCCCTTCATGGAGGCCGAGAAGCTCGCCAATGGCGGCGACGGCAAGCGCCAGGCCGCCGGCAAGATCCTGATGGCGACGGTGAAGGGCGACGTCCACGACATCGGCAAGAACATCGTCGGCGTCGTGCTCGCCTGCAACAATTACGAGATCATCGATCTGGGCGTGATGGTGCCGGCGGCCAAGATCCTCGACGTGGCCAAGCGTGAGAATGTCGACATCGTCGGCCTGTCGGGCCTCATCACGCCCTCGCTGGACGAGATGGTTCACGTCGCGGCCGAGATGGAGCGCGAGGGTTTCGACGTGCCGCTCCTCATCGGTGGCGCCACGACCAGCCGTGTCCACACGGCGGTGAAGATCCACCCGTCCTACAACCGTGGCCAGACCGTCTACGTGACGGATGCCAGCCGCGCCGTGGGTGTGGTCTCCAGCCTGCTCTCGAAGGAGACGCGGGACACCACCATCGCCAACATCCGGGCCGAGTACCGCAAGGTCTCGGATGCCCATGCCCGCTCGGAGCTCGACAAGCAGCGCCTGCCGCTCGCCAAAGCCCGCGCCAACCCGTTCAAGATCGACTGGTCGGGCTACCGTCCGACCAAGCCGAGCTTCACCGGCGTGCGGGTCTACTCCTCCTACGAGGTCGCCGACCTCGTGCCGTATATCGACTGGACGCCGTTCCTCCAGACCTACGAGTTCAAGGGCCGCTACCCGGCGATCTTCGAGGACCCGAACCAGGGTCCGGCGGCAAAGGCCCTGTTCGACGACGCGCAGGAGATGCTGAAGCAGATCGTCGACGAGCGCTGGTTCAACCCGAAGGCGATCATCGGCTTCTGGCCGGCAAATTCGGTGGGCGACGACATCGCGCTCTATACCGGCGAGAGCCGCTCCGAAAAACTCGCGACCTTCCACGGCCTGCGCCAGCAGCTGTCGAAGCGCGACGGGCGCGCCAATATCTGCCTGTCCGACTTCGTGGCACCGACGGAGACGGGCATCGGCGATTACGTCGGCGGCTTCGTGGTCACGGCTGGGCTGGAAGAGGTGCGGATCGCCGAGCGGTTCGAGCGGGCCAACGACGATTACCGCTCGATCCTGGTCAAGGCGCTCGCCGACCGCATTGCCGAGGCGCTGGCCGAGCGCATGCACGAGCGGGTGCGCAAGGAGTTCTGGGGCTATGCCCCCGACGAGACCTTCGCTCCCGAAGATCTCGTGCGCGAGGACTATGCCGGCATCCGCCCGGCGCCGGGCTATCCCTCCCAGCCCGACCACACCGAGAAGGTCACCCTGTTCGACCTGCTCAAGGCCGACTCGCGCATCGGCGTGAAGCTCACCGAGAGCTATGCCATGTGGCCGGGCTCGTCAGTCTCGGGCCTCTACATCGCCCACCCGGACGCGCATTACTTCGGCGTCGCCAAGGTCGAGCGCGATCAGGTCGAGGATTACGCCCTGCGCAAGGGCATGGACCTTCGGGAGGTGGAGCGCTGGCTCGGGCCGATCCTCAACTACGACCCGGCCCGCTATCTTGCGGTGGCGGCGGAGTAAGAGTGCCTCATGTAACTCTCGATCACGGTCGGCTCTCGCTGCGAGCTCGACAGCGCAGCGGGAGTTTCGTGAGAGACACGAAGGCATGCGATTCGGTGGAATGGAGCGCGGGTGTGTCCTGGCGAGGCTTGACCGTCGGACCGCCCGCGCTTCAATGCGATCCCTTGATCGATGGCTTGATCGATGGCTTGAGCGGAGCGCGACCACGTTGAACCGGACCACCGGAATCCTGGCCGTCGCGGTCACTCTCGCTCTCGGAGTCTCGGGCTGCACCGGTTTCTCCTACCTGTCGAAGAACTACGCCAGCGTGGGCGTTCAGGTGGTGACCATCGGCTGCAAGGACCCGTATTCCGTCTACGACCAGCGCCGCGTGAACAAGATGCTCGTCGTCTCCGACGGAGTGCGGGAAATCACGGGCTGCGGCATCGACGAGCGTTACGACGGGCAGGGCGGCCCGGCGGAGACCCGTGCCAAGCGGTTGCGCGAGGCGGCGCGGGCCTTCCTCGACGAGACGGCCCGCGAGAATTGCAAGATCACCGGGGAAGCGATCTTCTCCGACCTGCAGACCGAGTTCTCCTACATCTGCAAGCCGACGCCGGAAGAGCGCGGCCTCAAGGTGCCCCGCCTCCCCGGTCGCGGTTGAACCAGTCAGTCCCCATTCGCTGAGGACGGACGCGGAAAAGTCCGCTCCGCCGCATCGCCCGAGGCCGCGAGCAGGGCACGGGCGAGGTCGCGCGCCTCCCGCCGGTCGAGGGCGAGAATGGCGGTGAAGGGCGTCCCGGACAGGTCCGCGAGGCCGAGTTCGAGCCGCACACCGTCCGGCAATGCGGCGACGGCGAGACTCCAGTCCCGTTCCTGCTGCCCGTTCATGTGCCCCACTCCCGTTCGGCTCGCGGCATCGGCCCGAGGATGGGCGGCGATCCATCGGACCACGCCGATGTCGCGATGCCGGAAACCGCGCATGGAATGACCGATTGTGGCGCGCAGGGCCAGAGGGGAAGCGCCGCCCGCGAAACTCTCTCGGACGCGGGCGATTGACGGGCGGCGGCGGAACGGTGTTTCTCCGCCCGCGAAACGGCCGGATCGCCGGCCCGGCAGCCAATGCCCAGGAACAAGGAAACGCCCACATGTCCGAGATCTGGTTCCGCACCGGAGAGGCCACCGTCCTCGCCGCCGATGGCCAGTACACCGACGCGATGCCGGAGGTGCTGATCGGCTCCACCCGCGGTCCGGTGGGCCAGGCCTTCGCCGGCATGATGGGGCAGGTCCAGGGCCACACCCGCATGTTCGTGGTGCGCGACCTGAACCAGCTCGTGCGCCCCTCCACGATGATGACCACCAAGGCGACGATCCACACGGCGGAATACGTCAACTTGCTGGGCGGCGTGGTTCAGGCCGCCACGGGCGACGCCATCGTCGATTGCGTGATCGAGGGCATCCTGCCGAAGGACGGGCTCGACGAGCTGTGCATGATCATCATGATCTGGCTCGATCCGCGCTGCGCCGAGGACGCCAATCTCGACCAGAAGGACCTCTACCGCACCAATTACGAGGCGACGAAGCTCGCCATCGCCCGCGCCATCAAGGGCGAGCCGAGCATCGACGAGCTCATCGCCAACCGCAAGACGGTGAAGCACTACGCGCTCGAGGACATCGTCGAGTACTGAGAGACCGGAGAACCCGCGGGTGGAGGGATGCGCGGGCGTTCCTCCACCCGCCGACCATCCCTATCCGGAAAAAGCGGCCGTCAGGGCGGGGATCGCCGCCCTCAGGCCGATACGGGTGCCATGGCCCGTGGCTGCATCCCGGCCGTTCCGGCGCCGCCACGGGGCCGCGCGCCCGACACCTCGCGTAAGGAGTCCACCGTCTCGTCGGAGCTCGCGGCGACGAGATCGCGCCGCCGTTCCGCCGTCGGGATCGGCATGCGCACCATGATGATGGTGCCGAGGCCCTCCTCCGAACGGATGCGCAGCGAACCGCCATGCAGCTCCGCCATGGAGCGGGCGATGGCGAGACCCAGCCCGGACCCTTTATGCGTGCGCGTGAGATTCGTCTCCACCTGCTGGAAGGGCGAGCCGAGGCGGCGCAGCGCCGCCTTCGGGATGCCGATCCCATTGTCCTCGATGAAGATGTTGACGAGATCGCCGGAGGGACGCGCCTTGACGACGATGCGCCCGTCTCCCCCGGGGGTGAATTTCACCGCGTTCTGGATGAGGTTCAGGAGGATCTGGTGCAGGGCGCGGCCGTCGGCCAGCAGGGTCAGATCGGTGGCGACGTCGACGCCGATGGTCAGCGACTTCGCCTTGGCCGCCTCGGCCACCAGCTTCAGCGCATTCTGGACCGCGCTGTCGAGGGAGACTTCCTGCAGGGCCAAGCGGACGCGGTGCGATTCGATGCGCGACATGTTGAGGATGTCGTCGATGACCGAGAGCAGGTAGTCGCCGCTGGAGCGGATGTCGCGGCAATACTCGGTGTAGCGCGGGGAGCCGAGCGTCCCGTAGACCCCGCTCTCCATCAACTCCGCGAAGCCCATGATGGCGTTGAGCGGCGTGCGCAACTCGTGGCTCATGGTGGCGAGGAACTCGGACTTCGTTTGGTTGGCGGTCTCGGCCTGGGCTTTCTGGTCGAGGTAGCGCTCGGCGAGGTCCGCGAGCTGCTGCGTCTGGAGTTCCAGGGTCCGGCGCGAGCGCTTGAGATCCTTGACCGTCTCGATCAGTTCGCGCTCCGAGGCGACGAGCTGCTCCTGCTGGCGCTTGAGGTTGGTGATGTCGGTGCCGACGGAGACGTACCCGCCGTCCTTGGTCCGCCGCTCGCTGATCTGGAGCCAGCGACCGTCGGTGAGCTCCGCCTCGAAGGTGCGGGCCGTGGCCGACGAGGCCTCGATCTCGCGCAACTCGCGGCGCACCGGCGGCAGGACGCCCCGGCCCATGATCTCGTGGTAGCGCTTGCCCGGAATCGCGTCGTCCGGGCTCAGGGCATGGAGGTGGCGGAACTTGGAATTGCACAGGACGAGGCGGTTGCTCGTGTCCCACAGGACGAAGGCTTCGGAGATCGCCTCCACCGCGTCGCGCAGGCGCATGTCGGCGGTGGCGTTGGATTCGGCGAGCTGGCGCTGCTCGGTGACGTCGAGGGCGATGCCGACGAGGTGACGGCCGCCATCGACCTGATCGGGGACGATCTCGGCGCGGGTGCGCAGCCAGATCCAGCCGCCATTGGCGCTGCGCATGCGGAACTCGTGATCGACGGTGGATTGGCTCGCGGCCAGCTGTCGGGCCAGGGCGTAGAGGTCGCCGTCATCGGGATGGACCAGGGCGTTCACGTCCCCGAAGGACAGGAACTCCCGCTCCCGGCGGTAGCCGAGCAGGGCATACATCGAATCCGACCAGTAGATCCGGCCGCGCGGGATATCCCAGTCCCACAATCCGCAACGGCCACGGCCGAGCGCCGTGTCGAGCCGCTGCTTGATCTGCTCGCAGAGCCTGTCCACCGCGTAGGCGCGCTGGGTCTGGAGCGCGTAGGCGATCCCGATCCCGATGATGACGAGGGCGGCGGCGCCGTAGAGAACCACCTGATGCCGCATCCGCATGGCCCAGGCGTCGAGGACCGGCGCGATGGGCTGGATCACGGCGATCTGGCCGCGGCCCTTGGGAAGCGTCCGCAAGGCCGCGAAGGCCTGCTCGCCGTTGGCGAGGGTGAGGGCCATCACGCCGGCGCGCTCGCCCAGCGTGCTGAGCGCCTGCATCTCGCCGAGGCGGTCCGTGAGGGTCCCGCTCAGATCCGTCAGTGCCGGATGGGCGCCGAGGATGGTCTCGGATGCCGAGGTCACGAGGATCTGACGTCCGGCCGGCATCAGGGACGCGGGAACGAGCGTCTCCAGGCGCGACCGGATCGCGGGGGAGGTCGCCTCCACATCCGCCAGGGCGCCGGTGACGAGACGCGTGAACGTCTCGATGTCGGTGACCGTATCGCGCAGGATCTCGCTGCGCTCGCCGCGCAGCTGAAGCGCCGCGCCCGCCGCGAGGCAGACGAGAAACGTGGCCAGAAAGGCGGGCACCGCATAGCGGAGCCAGATCTCGGCACGGACGAACCGGGTATGGGCCGCAGTCTGAGGGCGGTGAATACCAAGAATCGTATCCGCACGTGCGGAGAGGGAAGCGGAATCCGCCTCCAGCATGACAAGCCCCCGCAGCTGTGGATGAGTCGTTCCTCGGCGTGGAGTGAGTCACGCTTCGAATCGTATCCAATTCAGCATTTCCACAGGCAACTTGTCCACGAAATTCTTGGGCGAGCGCTTGACTCTCGGCTCGGTGTGACAATCGGATTCGAAGAATCGATAGTTCGAATTTGACCTTATTTTAGAAAGCGTTAACCATTCTCGAGTGTCCGGCCGAGGATATCGGCCACGTCACGCGAAAGCCCCCCGGCGGAGGCGAATTCGCCAAGCGTGACCGTAGCTTGAGTCCGCCGTCCGGATTCCAACATTTTCCACGAACCGAACGCGGTGAGGAGCCGCGCGGCGAGCTGTGGATTCGTCCCGTCGATGGTCCGGATCGCGTCCGCCATCAATCTGAAGCCCGCTCCGTCGGGTCGGGCGAACTGGGTCGGGTTCGCCATGGCGAAGGTCCCGAGAAGCGCGCGTACCCGGTTCGGGTTGGTGATGGCGAAAGCCGGATGGCCCTGAAGCGCCGCGACGCGGGCGATGGTGCCATCCTCCGGGATCATCGCCTGAAGGGCGAACCATTTGTCGAGGACCAGCGGCTCGTCGGCATAACGGTCGCCGAAGGCATGGAGGGCCGCCTCCCTCGCTTCGCCGGGGATCGCGGCCAGGGTGGAGAGGGCCGCCAGCCGGTCGGTCATGGTGGCGGCCTCGGCGAATTGAGCGGCGGCGAGTTCGCCGCCTCGGACTTCGTCCGCCGCGACGATGAGGTCGAGGGCGGCGTTGCGCAGGGCCCTGCGCCCGGCCGAGGCCGCATCGGGGCTGAAGGCCGCGCCCGTCGCGTCGGTCATGGCGGCGTGGAGGGAGTCCAGTCGTCGTCCGAGACCCTGCCCGATCTGGCGCCGCAGGGTCCGCCGGGCGCGGTGAATCGCATCGGGATCGACGTCGCCGCCGATTTCGTTGGCGACGTCGCTTTCGCTCGGCAGGCCGAGGACGAGGGCGGCGAAAGCCGGATCCCTCAGGGCTTCGGCATCGAGGAAGGTGGAAAGAGCCTTGATGAAGGCGCGCGCGTCCGGTCCCGCATCCTCCGCCGGCGGGGCATCGGCCCTCGTCCGTTCGACGATCAGGCGCATGGCGACGCTCTGGGCCGCCTGCCAGCGGTTGAACGCGTCGGTGTCGCGGGCGAGCAGTCTCAGGCGGTCGGCATCGCTCGATGCCATCTCGATCCGGACCGGGGCGGAGAAGCCCCGCAACAGAGAGGGCACCGGCCTCTCGTCGACCCCTGAGAACACGATCTCGTCGCAGGCGCGGTCGAGGACGAACACACCCTCGCTCACGCGCTCGCAGGAGGCGGCGATGGGGCCACCCTCGCCGACGAGGCCGAGGGCGATGGGGATGACGAGGGGCGGGCTGTCCTCGGCGCCGGCCAAAAGCTGGCGGAAGCGCAGGCGATAGGTCCGCGCCGTGGCGTCGTAATCCCCCTCGACGCTCACCACCGGCGTTCCGGGCCGCTCGTACCACCGCGCGAAATCCGACAAGTCGCGCCCGGTCTCGGCACTGAACGCGCCGAGGAAATCCTCCACCGTGGCGGCCCGCCCGTCATTGTCGGCGAAGTAGCGGTCCATCCCGGCGCGGAAGGCGGCGGCGCCGATCAGGCTGCGCAGCATGCGCACGATCTCCGCGCCCTTCTCGTAGACGGTGGCGGTGTAGAAGTTGTTGATCTCGGCATAGGCCCGGGGCCGGACCGGATGGGCCAGCGGCCCGGCATCCTCCGGGAACTGGCGTGCGCGCAGCGTCCTGACCTCGCCGATGCGATGGACCGCGCGCGAGCGCATGTCCGACGAAAATTCCTGGTCGCGGAAGACCGTGAGGCCCTCCTTCAGGCAGAGCTGGAACCAGTCGCGGCAGGTGACGCGGTTGCCCGACCAATTGTGGAAATACTCATGGGCGATGATCCGCTCGATCGCCGCGTAATCGGCATCGGTGGCGGTGTCGGGCGAGGCGAGGACGTATTTGTCGTTGAAGATGTTGAGGCCCTTGTTCTCCATGGCGCCCATGTTGAAATCGGACACCGCCACGACGTTGAAGACGTCGAGATCGTAGGCGCGGCCGAACGCCTCCTCGTCCCAGGTCATCGAGCGGGCGATGGCGTCGAGGGCATAGGCGGCCCGGTCCGACTTGCCCGGCTCCACGTAGACGGCGAGGGAAACGGGGCGGCCCTCCATCGTGGTGAACTCAGCGGACACCCGGTCGAGGCGGCCGCCGACGAGGGCGAAGAGATAGGCGGGCTTCGGGTGCGGATCGTGCCAGATGGCATAATGCCGGCCCGGGCCGGCGGGCCCGGCTTCCGTCAGGTTGCCGTTGCCGAGAAGGACCGGCGCTTCGTCGGCATCGGCTTCGATCCGGGTCGTATAGACCGACATCACGTCGGGCCGGTCGAGGAAGTAGGTGATCCGGCGGAAGCCGTCGGCCTCGCACTGGGTGCAGTAGACGCCGCTCGACCGGTAGAGGCCCATGAGCTTGGTGTTGGCGGTCGGGTCGACCCGCGTCTCGATCGCCAGCGTGAAGGGCTGTCGCGGCGGCTCATGCACCGTCAGCGCCGAGGCGGTGGCGGAATAGGCCGCCGGATCGAGGATTTCGCCGTCGAGCGACAGCCGCGTCAGCGTGAGATCGTCACCGTCCAGCACCAGGGGCGCGTCGGAGCGCTCGTCCGGGTTCGGGCGCAGGGCCAGGGTCGCGACGATCCTGGTCTCGCGGGGATGGAGCCGGACGTCGAGGGCCACCGTGTCGATGAGGTGGTCGCTCGGCCGGTAATCTTCGAGACGGATCAGGGTCGGGCTTTCGGTGCGCATGCGGTCGGTCCTGATCGGGAGCGAGGATTGAGAACGGCTCCGTGTCGCCGGTCCGCCCGGCTTCCACCCTCGTTGTATGAGTGGGCGGGAGCGTCGGGGGCATCGCGGCGTTGACGCCCGGCATAGCCGGGCCACATAGGCGGCATCAACCGGAGACGACCCAGCCCATGGAATACCTGCACACGATGGTCCGCGTGGCGGATCTCGACAAGGCGCTCGCCTTCTACGTGGACACGTTCGGCTTGCGCGAGACCCGCCGCGTGGAGAACGAGAAGGGCCGCTTCACCCTCGTCTTCCTCGCGGCCCCCGGCGATTACGACACGGCCCTGGAGACGAAGGCGCCCCAGGTGGAGCTCACCTACAACTGGGATCCGGAGACCTATTCCGGCGGGCGCAATTTCGGTCACCTCGCCTATCAGGTGGACGACATCTACGCCTTCTGCGCGCGCCTGCAGGACAAGGGCGTGACCATCAACCGGCCGCCGCGCGACGGCTACATGGCGTTCGTGAAGTCGCCGGACGGGATCTCCATCGAGATCCTGCAGAAGGGCGAGGCGAAGGCCCCGCAGGAGCCTTGGGCCTCCATGGAGAATACCGGCTCCTGGTAGGACGGCGCAATCGCGGGGCGCGTCATCGCGCGCCCCGCGTACCGGGTCATGAACCTATGCGCCGCCCAATTCATTGGCCGGCGTGATGCCGAGTTCGGCGAGCTTGGCGGAGACGGCTTCGATCGGCCGTTTGAGCTTCAGGCTGATGATGGAGACCGGCACGCGCTCGCGCGCCAGCGTCCGGAGTTCGGATACGTTTTCGAGCGTCCAGGCCGAATCGCTCGTTGCCATGGTCACCTCCTCACGTTGGCGGGCCGCCGCGACAGGCGTGGCCCACCAGGGGAGCTAGGGCCGCCTGGATCGTCGAGCAAGCCGCCGAACAAAATCCCGCCATGGCGCCCGGATGGGCATCCGGCTCCTTGACCTCGGGCGCGATGGCGGCGCACATCCGCGCCGGATCAGTCGGCCGGGCGGCCGCTCCGGTGCGAACCGGGGAGGAAAGTCCGGGCTCCATGGAGAGACGGTGCCGGATAACGTCCGGCGGGGGCGACCCCAGGGACAGTGCCACAGAGAGCAGACCGCCCTGCTTCATGCAGGGTAAGGGTGAAAGGGTGCGGTAAGAGCGCACCGCGGACGCGGCAACGCGGACGGCACGGCAAACCCCACCGGGAGCAAAACCGAATAGGGGCGACACGCTCGGTCCGACAGGACGGGGCAGGCCCTCTCTCCAGGCTCGTCGCCCGGGTTGGTTGCTCGAGGCGTTCGGTAACGATCGTCCCAGAGGAATGGCCGCCACGTCCGGGAGTTCGCTCCCGGGCCCTACAGAACCCGGCTTAAAGGCCGGCTGATCCGCTTCCCGCCGGCACCCGGCGAGCGTCGTTCCACGCATCGAATAGGCTGCATAAAACCGACGAAACTTACCGTCGGTTAACCTTGCTGAGGTCTGATCGGTCTCGACGGAGCCCATGCGGGTCCGCGCGTTGACGGTGCTCAGAGGCTCATGTTACCCGGAATCACTTCGTCAGCGGCGATTTTGGGAACGGCGGACGCACAGGGCGCTCGTCTGGGGCGAAGTGCGGGCCGCGTCCGCGACGTCCCGTCTTCCTTTGCCGTTCCGTCTCTTCCGGCCGCCTCGGAGCGGTCGATGCCCGCCGCAGGGACGCATGCGTCACATCCTTTCTTCCGTCGCCGTCCGGCGTCCTCGACCCGTTCCGCTTCGGCGCGCTTCGCCCCGGTCCGTCTCGCACGTCGCCATCGGCCGGTTCGCGGCATGACGGTCCTTCATGACGGCGCCCCCGACGGCCCGGCGGCGACCCCGCCCCACATTCCCGTGCTGCTCGCGGAGGTGGTGGCCTCGCTCGGGCTGACCGGCGCGTCCCTGGCGGTGGACGGCACCTTCGGTGCGGGCGGTTACACCCGCGCGATGCTCCAGGCCGACCCGGGCGTTCGCGTGCTGGCCATCGACCGCGATCCCAACGCCATCGCCGGCGGCGCGGCCCTCGTGGCCGCCTCCGAAGGGCGCCTGACCCTGGTGCCGGGCCGGTTCGGCACGCTCGACGCCCTCGTCCGGGACCAGGGTACTGAGACGGCTGACGCCGTCGTCCTCGATATCGGCGTCTCCTCGATGCAGATCGACCAGGCCGACCGCGGCTTCTCGTTCCGCAACGACGGCCCCCTCGACATGCGCATGGAGCGCGCCGGCCAGAGCGCCGCCGACCTCGTCAACGGCGCCGAGGAGGCGACGCTGGCCGACATCATCTACCATTACGGCGAGGAGCGCCGCTCGCGGGCGGTGGCCCGCGCCATCATCGAGGCGCGGCGGAAGGGCCCGATCGAGACCACGGCGGCGCTGGCCGAGGTCGTGTCGAGCGTGGTCTGGGCCGATCCCGCCAGCGGAATCCATCCCGCCACGCGGACCTTCCAGGGGCTGCGCATCGCCGTGAACGACGAACTGGGCGAACTCGTCCAGGCGCTTCATGCCGCCGAACGGATCCTCCGGCCCGGCGGGCGCCTCGCCGTGGTCACCTTCCATTCGCTGGAAGACCGCATCGTCAAGCAGTTCTTCTCCGCGCGCAGCGGCCGGGCGGCCCAGGCCTCCCGCCACCTGCCGAGCGCCGATGCGCCGACCCCGCGCAGCTTCACCATGGTGACGAAGGGGCCGGTGACGGCATCGGATTCCGAGATCCATGCCAATCCGCGCTCGCGCTCGGCCAAGCTCCGGGCCGCCGAGCGCACCATGGCGCCCGTCGCGCCGCCGCTGGCCGCCATCGAAGCGCTGGCGGCCCTTCCCGCCCAGCGCGGTCACCTCGTCTCGAAGAGCGGTGGAGTGCGTCGGTGATCCGTCTGCTGAACGTCCTCGCCATCCTCGGCCTGATCGGCTCGGCGATCTACGCCTACTCGATCAAGTACGACACGCTGTACCAGGCCGGTCAGGTCTCGAAGGCCAAGAGCCAGCTCCACAAGGAGCGGCAGGCCATCGCGGTGCTGCGGGCCGAGTGGCAGCTCCTGACCCGCCCCGACCGCCTGCAGGCGGCGGTGGAGCGCCATCTCGCCCTGGAGCCCATCGGCGTGAACCATCTCGGACGCCTCTCCGACCTGCCGATGCGTCCCGACCGCGGCGACGAGATCGGCCGCCTGCTGGCCGCCACCGCGACGCCCAAGGAGAAGTCGGCGGCGAAGTCCTCCGACGAGCCGAGGACGACCGGTTCGATCACCACGCGCACCACGACCACCAAGCCGACGACCACCGCGTCGGCGACCAAGACGACCACCGTCCAAACCACCAGAACGCCCAATACGGTTTCGAGGTAGTCCCGTGTCAGACGAGACCGTTCACGATCACGCGCCCCACACCGCCGAAGAGGCCGGGGACGCCCACCACCCCGAGAGCGCTCCGCAGCCGGCGCCAGCCGCGCGTCCGACCTGGACGGTGATGGGCGTGGTGCGGGCGATGTTCCATCTGGCCATCGAGCGGTCCTATGCCCGCGTCGGCCTCGTCGGTCTCGGCTTCGCGGTGGTGTTCCTCACCATCGCCGGCCGGCTCGTGGCGATGGCGGCCTTCCCCCAGGCCGATAACGGCGACAACCGCGTCGCCGCCGCGGCCACCACCGCGATCCGGCCCGACATCGTCGACCGCAACGGCGAGATCCTCGCCACCGACATCCGCACGGTCTCGGTCTTCGCCGAGCCGAAGAACATCTACGACAAGGACGAGGCGGTCGAGCTCCTCACCGCCGTCCTGCCCGAGCTCAACGCCACCGACCTGCGCGCCAAGCTCTCGACGAAGAAGGGCTTCGTCTGGGTCAAGCGCGAGATCACCCCGAAGCAGCAGCTCGAAGTGCATCGCCTCGGCATTCCGGGCGTCGGCTTCTTGCCAGACCACAAGCGCGTCTACCCCAACGGCACGGCGGCGGCCCATATCCTGGGCGTGACCAACCTCGACAATATCGGCATCGCCGGCATCGAGAAGTACATCGACAATACCGGCTTGAAGGACCTCAACAGCCTCGGCTTCGTCGCCAAATCCACCGACCTCCGCCCGGTCCAGCTCTCCATCGACCTGCGGGCGCAGTTCGCCCTGCGCGACGAGCTCGCCTGGGGCCTCGACCACTTCAAGGCCAAGGCCGCGGCGGGCATGATCCTCGACGTGACCACCGGCGAGGTGATCGCGCTCGCCTCCCTGCCGGATTTCGACCCGAACAACCCGGCCGAGGCGAACAATCCCGACCGGATCAACCGGATGAATGTCGGCGTCTACGAGATGGGCTCGACCTTCAAGGCGATGACGCTGGCCATGGCGCTCGATTCCGGCAAGTACAACGTCAATTCCACCTTCGATACCCGCGGCGGCGTGCTCACCTGGGGCCGGCAGAAGATCCACGAATATCACGGCACCAACCGCACCATCACCATGCCGGAGGTGTTCACCCACTCCTCCAACATCGGCTCGGCCAAGATGGCGCTCGGCATCGGCGTGCCCGGCCACAAGGCCTTCCTGAAGAAGATGGGCCTGACCGACCGGATGCGGACGGAACTGCCCGAGAGCGCGGAGCCCATCGTTCCCTCGCGCTGGACCGAGATCAACACCATCACCATCGCCTTCGGACACGGTCTCGCGGTGGCCCCCCTCCAGGCGGCGGCGGCGGTGGGCGCCATCACCAATGGCGGCAATCTCATCGTGCCGACCTTCCTCAAGACCACCGAGGCCGAGGCGCTGAAGAAGGCGACCCGCGTGCTCAAGCCCGAGACCAGCGAGGCGATGCGCTTCATCATGCGCCTCAACGCGGTGGAAGGCTCGGCCAAGAAGGCCTCGATCCCGCTCTACTATGTCGGCGGCAAGACCGGCACCGCCGAGAAGGTGATCCACGGCCGCTACGTGAAGAACCGCCTGTTCACGACCTTCATGGCCGCCGCGCCCATGAACAACCCGAAATACCTGTTCGTCACCATCATGGACGAGCCGCAGGGCCTGCCGGAATCCGGCGGCTACGCCACCGCTGCCTGGAACTCGGGCGTCGTCACCGGGCGGGTGATCGAGCGCGTCGCCCCGATCATCGGTCTGCCGCCGCAATTCGATCCGCCGGTGAAGCCGTTCCCCCTCATGGTGAAGCTCGGCGCGTATCACGCGACGATGCTCGACGGGCGATGAGCGGCATGACCCTCGGCGAATTGTTTCCCGAGGCCGACCTCGGTGCTGCGGCGGGAAACGCCGCGCATGGCATCACCGCCGATAGCCGCCGGGTCGTTCCCGGCGGCGTCTTCGTGGCGGTGCCGGGAACGCGGGTGGACGGCAAGGTCTTCGCGGCCAAGGCCTTCGCGGATGGCGCCGTCGCCATCCTGGGGGAGGGCGATCGGCCCGCCGACCTGCCGGCAGAGGCTCTCTGGATCGCCGTTCCCGACGTGCGACGGGCCCTGGCGCTCGCCGCCGCGCGCTTCTCCGGCCGCCAGCCGCAGACCGTGATCGCGGTCACCGGGACCAGCGGCAAGAGTTCGGTGGCCGATTTCGTCCGTCAGATCCTGTCGCGTCTGGGATTCGCTTCGGCGAGCCTCGGCACGGTCGGCATCGTCACCGATCGCGGCGCGCAATACGGCTCGCTGACCACGCCCGATCCGGTCTCGCTGCACGAGACCCTGGCGCGGCTGGCGGATGACGGCATCACCCATCTCGCCATGGAGGCGTCGTCCCACGGGATCGAGCAGCGCCGCCTCGACGGCGTGACGCTCACTGTGGCCGGTTTCACCAATCTCGGCCGCGACCACCTCGATTATCACGCCACCATCGAGGAGTATCTCCAGGCCAAGCTGCGGCTGTTCACGACGCTCCTGCCGGACGGCCGGCCCGTGATCGTCAATGCCGATGGTCCCTACGCCGACCGGGTCATCGAGGCCGCGCGCGCTGCCGGGCACGATGTCCTGACGACCGGCATGAAGGGCGATGCCATCCGCCTCGTCGACGCCCGGACCGAAGGCTTCGCCCAAGTCCTGACGATCCGGCTCGGAGACGAGCCGGGGACGCACCGGGTCGACCTGCCTCTCGTCGGCGCCTTCCAGGTGGAGAACGCGCTCCTCGCCGCCGGCCTCGTCGGCGCCGCCATCGGACGCGACCGCATGGCGGACATTCTCGCCACCCTCGAACACCTCACCGGCGTGCCCGGCCGCATGGAGCGGATCGGCGAGGTCAACGGCGCCCTCTGCCTCGTGGATTACGCTCACAAGCCCGAAGCCCTGGAGAGCGTGCTCGACGCGCTCCGCCCCTTCGCGACAGGTCGCCTGACCTGCGTCTTCGGCTGTGGCGGCGACCGCGACACCGGCAAGCGCCCGCTCATGGGCGCCATCGCGGCACGCAAAGCCGACCTCGTCATCGTCACCGACGACAATCCGCGCAGCGAGGATCCGGCCTCGATCCGCGCCGCCATCCTCGCCGCCTCTCCCGGCGCCATCGAGATCGGCGACCGGGCCGAGGCGATCCGCACCGCCATGCGCGGGCTCCGGCCCGGCGACGTGCTGGTGGTGGCCGGCAAGGGTCATGAAACCGGCCAGATCGTGGGCGCACAGGTGCTTCCGTTCTCGGATCACGAGGTGATCCGGTCTGCGATCGCGGAGGTGGGGGCGTGAAACGGTCGTCGGTCGATCCGATGCGAAGGGTGTGCGTCCCCCTCTCCCCGCAGGCGGGGAGAGGGCTTCCTGCACCTCGCCGTGCAGGAAGCGAGCGGAGCGACGGTGAGGGGGGATCTCCGGAGGAGACTCGTCCGTCGTCGCCCCCTCACCATCGGCTGCCGCCTCGCCGTGCTCCCCGACAGGGTGGAGACACGGCCCTCTCCCCGCAGGCGGGGAGAGGGGATGCGTCCGACCGTTCATTACGAGTGACTCGCCGATGACGACGCCCCTCTGGACCCCCGAGGCCCTGGAAGCCGCCACCGGCGGCAGCCTGCTCGGCAATCCGAAGCCGATCACCGGTGCCTCCATCGACACGCGGACGCTGCAGCCGGGCGACCTGTTCTTCGCCATTCGCGGCGAGGCGCGGGACGGCCATGATTTCGTTCGCGATGCCCTGGCGCGCGGTGCCGGAGCGGCCGTGGTCGCCGCCGACCGGGCCGAGGAATTCGCCGGGGCGGGCGGCGTCCTTGCCGTGTCGGGAGCGGGCGAGGATCCGATCCTCGAGGCCATGCGTGCCCTCGGTGCGGCCTCGCGCCGGCGCACGGATGCCGGCATCGTCGCCGTCACCGGCTCCGTCGGCAAGACCGGCACGAAGGAGGCCCTGCTCCACGTCCTGTCCGCGCAGGGGCGGACCCATGCGTCCATCGCCTCCTACAACAACCATTGGGGCGTGCCGCTGACCCTGGCGCGGATGCCCGCCGACAGCGATTACGGCGTGTTCGAGATCGGCATGAACCACGCGCGCGAGATCGTGCCGCTGACGGCCATGGTCCGGCCGGACATCGCGCTGATCACCACCGTCGAGCCGGTGCATATCGAGCATTTCGCCTCGCTCTCGGCCATCGCCGATGCCAAGGGCGAGATCTTCTCCGGCCTGAGCGCCGGCGGGACCGCGATCATCAACCGCGACAACCCGAACTTTTCGCGCCTGCTCGCCCATGCCCATGCCTCGCAGGCGGGGCGGGTCGTCACGTTCGGCGAGCACGAGGAGGCCGATGTCCGCGCCCTTCGTATCGTCATGCGGCCCGATCTCTCCGTGGTGGACGCTTCGGTGATGGGTATCCCCGTGACGTACCAGCTCGGAACGCCCGGCCGACACACGGCGATGAACTCGCTGGGCGTCATGGCGGTGGTCCATGCCCTGGGCGCCGACCTGGCGCGAGCCGCCCTGTCCCTGGCCGCGTTGAAGCCCCCCGTCGGGCGCGGCGAGCGCACGGCGCTCAAGCTCAAGGACGGCGAGGCCTTCCTGGTGGACGAAAGCTACAACGCCAACCCGGCCTCGGTGCGCGCGGCCCTGGCCACCCTGGCCGGCATCGAGACCGGATCGCGCGGGCGCCGCATCGCGGTCCTCGGTGACATGCTGGAACTCGGAGCGGCGGCGGAAGAGCACCATCGCTCCCTCGCCTCGGCCGTGGAAGAGGCCGGGATCGATCTCGTCTTCACCGCCGGCCCGATGATGCGCCACCTGTTCGAGGCGCTGCCGGTGAGCCGGCGCGGCGTCTCGGCCGGAGCGTCGTCGGATCTCGTCGATCCGCTCCTGGGTGCCCTGCGCGCCGGAGACGCCGTGATGGTCAAGGGATCGAACAGCATCCGCATGGGCCGCATTGTCGAAGCCCTCAAAGCCCGCTACGCGGGCGCCGTGGACCGCGCCGAGTCGGCGCAGGCCGCGATCCGCCAATAGACCTCCGTGTCAGGCCCGGCTCGCCGGGAGAGCCCGCGAGCCGGGCGGCATGGCGGGGATGGAAAGGCGCGCGGCCTCCTCCAACCCCGACGATCCATTCCCAGACAAACCGCGACCGGGTGTCGGATGCTGTATCTCCTGTCGGACCTGAGCGGCACGCTCTCGCCCCTCAACGTCTTCCGCTACATCACCTTCCGTACCGGCGGCGCGCTGTTCACGGCGGGCTTGTTCGTGTTCTGGTTCGGGCCGCTCATCATCTCGCTGCTGCGCCTGCGCCAGGGCAAGGGGCAGCCGATCCGCGAGGACGGGCCTCAGACCCACCTGACCAAGCGCGGCACGCCGACCATGGGCGGGCTCATGATCCTGGCCGGCGCCATCGTGGCGATCCTGCTCTGGGCCAATCCGCGCAATCACTTCGTCTGGGTGACGCTGGCCGTGACCCTCGGATTCGGCGCCATCGGCTTCTACGACGACTACCTCAAGGTGACGAAGCAGTCGCATAAGGGGTTCTCGGGCAAGTTCCGGCTGCTGCTCGAAGCCTCCATCGCCATCTCGGCCTGCACCCTGATCTCGTATTATTCGGCGCCCGCGCTCCAGAACCAGCTCGCTTTCCCGGTCTTCAAGGATGCGCTCCTCAATCTCGGCTGGTTCTATGTCCTGTTCGCCGGCTTCGTCATCGTCGGCGCCGGCAACGCGGTGAACATCACGGACGGCCTCGACGGCCTCGCCATCGTGCCGGTGATGATCGCCTGCGGCACGTTCGGGGTCATCGCCTATCTCGTCGGCAACGTCTTCACCGCCAACTACCTCCAGGTGAATTACGTCCGCGACACCGGCGAACTCGCCGTCGTCTGCGGCGCGGTGATCGGCGCCGGGCTCGGCTTCCTGTGGTTCAACGCCCCCCCGGCGCAGATCTTCATGGGCGATACCGGGTCGCTCGCCCTCGGCGGCCTCCTCGGCACCGTGGCTGTCGCCACGAAGCACGAGATCGTGCTGGCCATCGTCGGCGGCCTGTTCGTCCTGGAGATCATGTCGGTGATCATCCAGGTCGCCTCGTTCAAGCTCACCGGCAAGCGCGTCTTCCGCATGGCGCCGATCCACCACCATTTCGAACAGAAGGGCTGGAAGGAGCCGCAGGTCGTGATCCGGTTCTGGATCATCGCCGTGATCCTGGCGCTGGCCGGCCTCGCGACGCTGAAGCTGCGCTGAGCGTCGTATGACGGTTCGCCACAACCGGTCTTCCTCCCGCCGATCACCTCGT
This sequence comes from Methylobacterium sp. 88A, assembly GCF_000376345.1. Classification (NCBI taxonomy): domain Bacteria; kingdom Pseudomonadati; phylum Pseudomonadota; class Alphaproteobacteria; order Hyphomicrobiales; family Methylobacteriaceae; genus Methylobacterium; species Methylobacterium sp. 88A. The sequence continues at coordinate 3,766,381 of NZ_AQVT01000001.1, read as the reverse complement.
CCTGAGGCCCGCTCGCGCGGGCGCCTCAGGATGAGGTAGAGGGAGGGGGACAAAGATCAGAGCATTGGCGAGTTCGAGACCCGCATGACCCCCGCCACCACCTTCGCCGGCCGCACGGTCGCCCTGTTCGGCCTCGGCGGCTCCGGCCTCGCCACGGCGGTCTCGCTCCAGGCCGGGGGCGCCCGCGTCGTCGCCTGGGACGACAGCCCCGAGAGCCGGGCCAGGGCGCGCGAACGGGGCATCGGCGTCGCGGATCTGCGCAGCGCCGACTGGTCGGGCTTCTGCGCCCTGATCCTGGCCCCCGGCGTACCGCTGACCCATCCCGCTCCGCACTGGACCGTCGATCTCGCCAAGGCGGCCGGAATCGAGATCGTCGGCGACGTGGAGCTGTTCTGCCGTGAGCGGGCCAAGATCGCCCCCGATGCGCCGTTCGTCGCCATCACCGGCACCAACGGCAAGTCCACCACCACGGCGCTGACCGCGCATATCCTGAGCGACGCGGGCCTCGACGTTCAGATGGGCGGGAATATCGGCACGGCGATCCTGTCGCTGGAGCCGCCGGCTCCGGGGCGCTACCACGTCATCGAACTGTCCTCGTTCCAGATCGACCTGACGCCGTCCCTGAGCCCGAGCGTCGGCGTGCTCCTCAACATCACGCCCGACCATCTCGACCGGCACGGGACGATGGAAAACTACGCGGCGATCAAGGAACGGCTGATCCGGGGCTCCGCCCTCGCGGTGGTCGGCGTCGACGACGAGCCGAGCCGCGCCATCGCCGACCGGCATCGGGGACCCCTCGTACGGATCGGTGTCGCGCGGCAGGACGTGGACGGGCTGACCGTCCGCGACGGGATCGTGGCCGGGCGCTCCGGGGAGGCCATCGCGGATGTCGCCGGCATCGGCTCGCTCCGGGGCGCCCATAACTGGCAGAACGCCGCCGTCGCCATCGCCGTGGCCCAGGCTCTCGCCGTGACCGACGGGCAGATCGCATCGGCACTCGTGAGTTTCCCCGGCCTGCCGCACCGGATGGAGGAGGTCGGCCGGCGCGGGCGGGTCCTGTTCGTCAACGATTCAAAGGCCACCAACGCGGATTCCACCGAGAAGGCCCTCACGGCCTTCCGCGACATCCACTGGATCCTCGGCGGCAAGCCGAAGGAGGGCGGCATCGACCTGCTCGCGCCGCTCTTCGACCGCGTCGCCCACGCCTACCTCATCGGCGCGGCCAGCGACGCCTTCGCCGCGACGCTGGAGGGGAGGGTGCCCTATACGCGCTGCGGCACCCTGGACGTGGCGACGAAGCAGGCGGCGGAGTCCGCTGCGAGATCAGAAGCGTCGGAGCCGGTGGTCCTCCTCTCGCCGGCCTGTGCTTCCTACGACCAGTTCAAGAGTTTCGAAGATCGGGGCGACCAGTTCCGCGCGCTCGTGCGGGGGCTGATCGGATAATCCGACGCCGCGTTGCTCAAATCCTGGTCCGCCCCCGGCTTCCCGGGACAGCGACGGCCTGACGCTCGGGCGACCGCCCTCGGCATGCGAGGGACGTGAGACCGTCGGTTTAAGTCTTCGCTGACGGGGAGTGCCTCATGCTGAGGCCGGGCGCGTATCCTGAGGCGGGTTGGACGGGCGGAATGGCGGCAGGCGGGAGATGGAGCGCGGATGAGGCGGGCGTCGCTATGGTGTCGGCTGCTCCTCGCCGTGTCTCGTCGGGCCCGCTCCACACCCTCGGCTACACGCTGTTGGCGCTGGTCATCTTCTTCACGTGCTTCACCTTCATGAAGCCGTCGCCCTATGATTTCCTGGCATTGCCGACGATCGCGTTGTGGTTCCTGCTGGGGATCAGGCTCTACCGCTCGACGATCCTCATCGTCGCACTTCTGCTGACCTATCTGTCGGCCATCGTCATCGCGTTGATCCCCTATCTCGACGAGACCAATTCGGTCGAGTGGACCTATCAGGCCATCTATCTCGGGCTGACCGGCATTTTCTTCGTGATGTTCTTCTCGGACGAGACCTCCGACAGGGTCGGTTTCGTCCTCAAGGCCTACCTCGCGGGAGCGCTTTTTGCCGCGATCTGCGGCATCTTCAGCTATTTCGACGTGCTCGGCGAAGACGTGCTGTTCAAGATGGACGGACGCGCCTCGGGCGTGTTCCAGGACCCCAATCTGCTCGGATCCTTCCTCATCCTGTCGGTGCTGTATCTCATCCGCAGGATGCTGGTGGGGGAGACGCGGCGGAACTTCCTCTCCGCGACGGCACTGCTCGTCCTGCTGGCCTGCGTCTTCCTTTCGTTCTCGCGCGGGTCCTGGGGAGCCTGCCTCCTCGGCATCTGCCTGACGATCGGCCTCACATGGGCAACCTCACCATCGCGGGCCATTCGGCGGCGCATCGCCCGGCTGTCGGCCCTCACCGTCCTCGTCGGCGCGCTCCTGATCGGCGGCCTCCTGTCGATGGAGGGGGTCTCCGAGCGCTTCACCGATCGGGCGCAGGTCACGAAGGATTACGATGAAGGCGAGACCGGACGGTTCGGCAACCAGCGTCGCGGCATCCCGATGCTCATCGATCGCCCCCTCGGTTTCGGGCCTCTGAGATGGCGCGTGGTCTTCGATCTGGAGCCGCACAATTCCTATATCGGCGGGTTCGCGAATGGGGGATGGCTCGGAGGTTTCGCGTTCGTCTCCATCGTCCTGACATCCATCTTCGTCGGGTTTCGCCTGTGCCTCAAACAGTCACCCTATCAGGGGCTCGCCCAGATCGTGTTTCCGGCCCTTCTGATGTTCTTCCTCCAGGCATTTCAAATCGATATCGAGAAGTGGCGTCACGTTTACATGATGCTCGGGATGCTATGGGGGCTCGAGGCCGCACGTGTTCGCTGGGTGTTTCAACAGCGATCCCCCACATGAAGTCTCACACTGGGTCTGTTGCCGTGGCGTCGAAGTCTCGCCGGCGAAGGAAATGATGCTGTGTGCCGTCGCAAATGAGGCGGCGGAGGGCGAAATTCTCACGCGAGACATAGAACGTTATCCTAGCGGCCTGCATATGTGATGCTCCGCAAGGCTGCCACCGCAGCGCAACGAGGCCCGATCCTTGATCACGCCGTCTCATGAAGCCGAGCGCGTCGCCGCGCTTCACGGCCTGGGTATCCTCGATACGCCCCCCGAAGAGCATTTCGAGGCGGTGTCGCGCACGGCCAAACGCCTCTTCGGGGTCGAGAAGGCCTATGTCGCCCTCATCGATTCCGACCGGCAGTGGATCAAGTCGGACTGTGACCTCGCCGGCAAGGAGATGCCGCGCCTCGAATCGTTCTGCCATCACACCATCGCCGGTGGCGACATGCTCGTGGTGCCGGATGCGCGCCTCGATCCGCGCTTCGCCGGGAACCCCTTGGTGACCGGCCCCGATCCCATCGTCTTCTACGCCGGCGTGCCACTGTGCCTCGAATCGGGTTTCCGCGTCGGCTCGTTCTGTCTCATTCACAGCACGCCGCGCCCGTTCAGCGCGGAGGATGAAGCGGCTCTGCACGACCTCGCGGTCACCGTCACCGCCCATCTTCGCCTCGCGGACGCCCATGTGAGGCTGGTCCGCGAGGCCGAGGAACGCGCGGCCCATCAGGCGACGATCGCCGACCAGCGGGAAGAGTTGCAGCAGCGCCAGAGCGCGCTCGCCAGCGCGCATCACCTGCTCGCCATGGCGGAGGAGGTCGCCGGGATCGGCCATTGGCGCGTCCGGCTCGCCGATGGCCAGACCTTCTGGTCCACGGGCATCTACGGGATTGCCGGGCTCGATCCCGCGACCTCCGCGCCGACATTCGACGGGGCCCTCGATCTGCATCATCCCGACGACCGTGAACTGGTTCGGTCCAGCATTTCCGATGCGCTGGAGCGAAGAGGTGCTTTCGCCTTCGAAGCGAGGATGGTTCGTCCGAATGGGGAGGTCCGAACGATGGTCGTTCGCGGCATCTGCGAATGCGACGTGGCGGGTCTGGCCGTCGGGCTGGTCGGCACCGCCATCGACGTTACGGACGCCCGCAATTCCGACGCCGCCCTGCGGGAGCGGACGAGCCAGTTCCGCCGTCTCGTGGACGCGGTGAGCGATTGCGCCTTCGTCACCCTCGACCGGACCGGCCACGTCGCCAACTGGAACAGCGGGGCCGAGCGGATCACCGGCTATTCCGCGAAGGATGCCATCGGGCGTCACGTCTCGCGCTTCTATACGACGGAGGGGCTCGAAGCGGGGGCGCCGCGCATCGCGCTCGCCACCGCCGCCTATGAGGGGCGGCTCAAGTTCGAGTGCTGGCGGGTTCGCCGCGACGGCTCGCAATTCTTCGCCAGCGTCGCCATCGATGCCATCCGCGACGACGAGGGGGCCGTGGTCGGCTATGCCGAGATCACCCGCGACATCACCGAGCGCCGCGCGGCGGAACTCGAACTCCAGCGCAGCGAGGATCGCTACCGCACCCTCGCGGAGGCCCTGCCCGCCCTGATCTGGACGACCCGCCCGCCGGACGGGACGGCGACCTATGTGAATCCGGCCTTCACCGATTTCTACGGTGATATCGGTCCCCAGCGGAGCGAGCGCACCGCGCGCAACCATCCCGACGATGCCGAACGCATGGAGGTCGCGTGGCGGAACGCCCATGCCTGGGGGCGGACCTTCACGGTTGAGGGACGCCTGTGCCGCCATGACGGCGTCTACCGCTGGCATAAGATCGTGATGATCCCGATCCCGACCCATGACGACCGGGCGCCCGATGCCGCCGAATGGCTCGGCACCGCCCTCGACATCGACGACATCATCACCGCACGCCAGCGGTTGGAGGAGACCACCGACCTGCTGCGCATCGCCCAGGACGCGGCCGATGCGGGCACCTGGGATCTCGACCTCTGGACGGATACCATCACCCTCAGCCCGAAAGCCGTCGGCCTGTTCGGCCTCCCCTGCGAGGGCGCCCGGGCCATGCCCGTCCAGGACTGGATCCCGCTGGTCCATCCCGATGACCGGCAGGCGGTCCGAGAGGAAGCAGCCAACGCGATCCGAAACCGGACCAACTACCTCGCCGAGTACCGCATTGTCGTGGACGCGGAGGAGCGCTGGATCTCGACCTGCGGTCGCGTGCTCTACGACGCGGCCGGCGCGCCCTATCGGATGGTGGGCCTGCATTTCGACATCACCGAGCGCAAGACGGTGGAGGCCGCGTTGCAGGCGGCCACAGTCAGGGCCGAGCAGGCCAGCGCTGCGAAAAGCGAATTCCTCGCCGCCATGAGCCACGAGATCCGGACGCCGCTCAACAGCATCCTCGGCTATGCCGACCTCCTGCTGGAGGAGCCGAGCCGGACGCCGGACGACAGGCACCGCCTCGAACTGATCGGAGGGGCGGGCGCCGCGCTTCTCACCATCGTCAACGACGTCCTCGACTTCTCGAAGATCGAGGCGGGGCAGTTCACCCTGGAACTGCTCCCCTTCCCGTTGCGCGACCTCATCGAGAATACGGTGGAGATCGTGCGCGGCAGCGCGCTCAAGAGCCCCGTGACCATCCTCTCGCGGCTCGACCCCGCGCTGCCGCCCTGGGCATTGGGGGATGCGAACCGGCTCCGGCAGGTGCTGCTCAATCTCCTCAACAACGCGGTGAAGTTCACCCCTGCGGGTTCCGTCACCCTGAACGTCAGACAATGCGGCGAGGAGGCGGGCGGCCCCGTCCTGCGCTTCGAGGTGGTGGATACCGGTATCGGCATCTCGGAGGAGGAGCAGATCCATCTGTTCCAGCGCTTCAGCCAGGTCGATTCCTCCATCAGCCGTCGCTTCGGCGGCACCGGACTCGGCCTCGCCATCTGCCGCCGTCTCGTCTCGATGATGGATGGGGAAATCGGGGTCACGAGCCGTCCCGGCGAAGGATCGACCTTCTGGTTCACCCTCGCCCTGCCGCGCACGGAGGCCGCGAGCGGCCCCGCTGAGGCCGGGGAGGGGAGAGTGGTGGCGAGGAGCACCTTGGTCCCGAGGCCGGTGCGGATCCTCGTCGCCGAGGACGTTCCGGTGAACCAGACCCTGGCTCGGGCGGTCCTCGAACTCGCCGGCCACAGTGTCGACGTGGTGGGCAACGGTGCCGAGGCGGTGGCCGCGATCCAGGCCCATGCGGGCGGACCGCTCGCTTTCGATCTCGTCCTCATGGACGTCCAGATGCCCGGCATGGATGGGCTCGCCGCCACGCGCCTGATCCGCGCCCTGCCTGCCCCCGCCTGCGCGGTGCCGATCATCGCCATGACCGCCAACGTCCTGCCCGAGAAGGTCGCCTCGCTGACGGCCGCCGGGATGGACGACCATGTCGGCAAGCCGTTCAAGCGCGATGCACTCTACGCGGCCATCGCCCGTTGGAGCGGCCCCGTGGCTGCCGGCGACGCGCCGGCCCTACCGACCATTCTCGATCTCGAGGTCTACGAGTCGCTGAGGGACATGGTGGGGCCGGAGCGGGCGACGGTCCTGCTGTCGATGCTGGCCGACGAACTCATCGACCGGTTCGGATCGTCGCCGCAGGCCGTGGATCTGTCGGGTATGGAGCCGGCGGATCTGGCCTACGACGCGCACGTCATGGTGTCGGCCGCCGGGCTGCTCGGCTTCGTCGGTCTGTCGGATCTCTGCCGCGAGATCGAAACAGCCTGCCGCAACGGGGACGACCTCGCTCTGCTGGTCCAGCGTCTCGTCGTCGTCCGGGACGGTACCCTTGGAACGATCAGGATGCTGCAAGCCGCCTGACCGTTCGGTCTCATTCGGTCTCGGGCGTCGGCTCGTCTTCCGGCTCGGGTTCCGCCGTCCAGGCCGTGGCGAAGGCGGCGAGCTGCATGGCATCCTTGAAGGCCATCACCGAGACACTGCGCTCGGTGGGCATTCCACCCGGATAAGGAGCGATCAGGACGGTCTCCTGGGACAGACGCGCGCCGGGGGTCTTCTCGGCGATCCAGGCCTCCGCCTCGGCGCAGAGACGTGCCGGGTCGGAGGGATCTCGTGCGCGGGAATCCGAGCGCAGCACGAGGACGTAGGGGCCGAGCGTCGGATTGCGCTGCTGCAGGCCCTGGATGATGTCGATCATGATCGTGTCTCGTCACGTTCCTGCCGGGGGCGCGGCACGGCCCCCGGCGAATCCGGTCGTTCAATGAAGCTTGACCCGCGGCTCCGTGCGCCGCGTCAGGGCGCGGGCCGTGGCGTCGAGGGCGGTCTTGATCGTGCCGTGCAGGGCGCGCTCGTGCATCTTGTAGAGCGACCAGTACATCATCCGCGCGAACAGCCCGGCGATGAACATGTTCTTTCCCTGGATGAAGCCCATCAGGTTGCCCACCGTGGAATATTCCCCGAGGGACACCAGCGAGCCGAAATCCCGGTACTTGAACGGCTTCAGGGGCTCCCCGGCCATCTTGATCGGGATCTGCTTGATGAGATGGCTCGCCTGCTGGTGCGCCGCCTGCGCACGCGGCGGGATCGGCGTGTCCGAGCCCTGCTCCACCAGATAGGCGCAATCGCCCATGGCGAAGATGTCGGGATCGCGCGTGGTCTGGAGAGTCGGCGTGACCACGAGCTGATTGTTGCGCGTGGTCTCGAGGCCGCCGATCTCCTGCAGGAACGGCGGCGCCTTCACGCCGGCCGCCCAGACCACGAGTTCGGAGGGGATGAACCCGCCATCGGCGAGCTGGACGCCGTCGGCTCGGACTTCCGTCACCCGTGCCTGAGTGCGGACCTCGACGCCGATCTTGTTCAGCAGCGCCATCACCTCCGCCGAGAGACGCTCGGGGACGGCCGGCAGGATCCGGCTCGCCGCCTCGACGAGGGTGATCTTCAGGTCCTTGGCGGGGTCGATCTTGTCGAGGCCGGTGGAGGCCACGTCGCGGGTGGTGCGATGAAGCTCCGCCGCCAATTCGGTGCCGGTGGCGCCGGCCCCGATCACCGTCACGTGGAGCTGGCCGGGGCGCACCGGCCCGACCTGGGTGTGCGCGCGCAGCATGCCGTTGACGAGGCGCTGGTGGAACCGCACCGCCTGGTCCGGCGTGTCCAGGGCGATGGCGTTCTCCTTCACCCCCGGCGTGCCGAAATCGTTGGTGGTCGAGCCCACCGCCAGGACCAGCGTGTCGTAGGGGATCGAGCGGACGGGCGTGACCTCGCGGCCCTCGGCATCGTGGCTCGCGGCGAGCTGGATCGTGCGCGCGGACCGGTCGAGCCCCGTCATCGAGCCGATGCGATAGCGGAAATGATGCTGATGCGCGTGGTGGAGATAGTCCACGGCGTGGTGACCGACATCAAGGCTGCCCGCGGCGACCTCGTGCAGCAGCGGCTTCCAGATATGGGTCCGCGCCCTGTCCACGAGGGTGACGTGCGCCTTGCCCTTCCGGCCCAGCGTGTCGCCGAGCTTGGTGGCGAGCTGAAGCCCAGCCGCGCCTCCACCGACGACCACGATGCGGTGGAGGTTGTCCACGGTTTCGCCCGGTACCATGCGTCCCTCGTCCCTTGAACTTGAGCGGCAGGCGGCCCGCCTTTTTCTCCGCTCGGGTCTTATAGGCAAAATCTTTTTTGAACGGCAGCCTCAGCTACGCGGCCCGGCCGATATTCTCACGCGGGCGCGCCGGGCTGGCGTAGGGGATGCGCCCTGGCGAACGCCTCCTGCCCCAGGCAATCCTCGGCGATCCGCCTCACGGTGGGATAGGGCGCGGTCTCGACGCCGAAGATGCCGGTGCCGACCCAGAGGCTCACGAGGCAGAGGTCGGCATGGCTGATCGCGTCTCCCTGCGCATAGCGGCCGGTGCCGGGCTCGTGGGCGAGGCGGGTCTCCAGCGTCTTGAGCCCGGTCTCGAACCAGTGCCGCACGAACCCCATCATGCCGTCCTTCGGGATGTCGTAGGCCGACATCAGGTAGTTGCGCACCCGCGGAACATAGAGCGGATGAGTATCGCAGGCGACCACCTGCGCCAGGGACCGCGCGCGCGCCCGGGCTTTCGGATCGCTCGGCAGCAGGGCCGGCTCGGGATGGATGTCCTCGAGATAGTCGAGGATCGCCAGCGATTGGGTGAGGGGAGGGCCGTCGCCGTCGAAGAAGGCGGGCACGGCGCCCTGCGGGTTGATGGCGAGATACTCGGGCTCGAACTGGTCGCCGGCATCGAGATCGATGAAGGTCTCCTCGCAAGCGAGGCCCTTGAGGTTGAGGGCGATGCGCACCCGGAAAGCGGCGGCCGAGCGCCAGTTGCCGTACATCTTCATGGCCGTCTCCCCTTCAGCCTTTGGTCGCCGGGGACCACACCCGACAACGAAGCCGATCGCAAGTGCCGATTCCGTCAGAGGGACCCGGAGGTTCTGGCCATGATCGTGCATTTGGCAGCGAGGCCGCCTTCGCGCATAGACGGAGCGAACCGGCCACCATCTCAGTCCGACGGGTGAATGCGAGATGCAGATCGAAACGCCCTACCTGATGTTCCTCGGCGACGTTCCCGATACGTTAGCAGCCAAGACCGCCTACGGCATCGCCGACTGGCGGCCGGACTGGTGCGTCGGCCAGTTGCGCCTGCCCGGCTGCGCCGCCGATCTCGGCATCCCGGACCTGACCCTGGACGAGGCCGTGGCCCAGGGCTGCCGGACCATGATCATCGGCGTCGCCAATGCCGGCGGCGTGCTCCCGACGCATTGGGTCTCGGAGGTCGTGGCCGCCCTGAATGCGGGGCTCGACATCGCCAGCGGCCTTCACGTGCGCCTCGGCTCGCTGCCGGAGATCGCCGAGGCGGCCGAGAAGAACGGGCGCCAGTTGCACGACGTGCGCCACACCACCGAGACCTTCGACACCGGCAAGGGCATCCGGCGGCCGGGACGTCGCTTGCTGAGCGTCGGCACCGATTGCTCCGTGGGGAAGAAATACACCGTCCTCGCCCTGGAGCGCGGCATGCGCGAGCGCGGCCTCGATGCGGATTTCCGGGCCACCGGCCAGACCGGCGTGTTCATCTCCGGGCGCGGTGTCGCCATCGATGCGGTGGTGGCCGACTTCATCTCCGGCGCCGTGGAATGGATCGCTCCCGCGGCCGACCCGGACCATTGGGACCTGATCGAGGGTCAGGGCTCGCTCTACCACCCGTCCTTCGCCGGCGTCAGCCTCGGCCTGCTCCACGGTGCCCAGGCCGATGCCTTCGTCGTCTGTCACGAGCCGAGCCGCAAAGCCATGCGCGGCGTGGCGCATCCGCTGCCGTCGATCCAGCAGGTGATCGACCTCACGATCCAGCTCGGAAGCCTCACCAATCCCGGCATCTGCCCGGTGGGGATCGCGGTGAACACGCAGAAGCTCGGGGAGGACGAGGCCCGCACCCTGCTCCAGGATCTGACCAAGGAGCACGGGTTGCCCGCCACCGATCCGGTCCGCTTCGGCGTCGACGGGATCATCGACCGTCTGCTGGCGGAGTTCCCCGCCGGGAGCGCCGCATGACCCGCCGCCTCACGGTCGCGGTGGAGCGCTTCCCCATCGCCGGGGCCTTCACCATCGCGCGGGGCAGCCGCACGGAAGCGGTGGTGGTGCTCGCCACCATCACGGACGATGCCGACGGCCATCTGGGCCGGGGCGAATGCGTGCCCTATCCGCGCTACGGCGAATCCCCCGAGGGCGTCTGCGCCTTGATTTCCGAACAGGCCGACGCGATCGCGGCGGGGGCCACGCGCACCGATCTGCTCACGCTGATGAAGGCGGGAGCCGCGCGCAACGCCGTCGATTGCGCCCTGCTCGATCTGGAGGCCAAGCAGCGCGGTCGCCCGGCCTGGGAAATCGCGGGCCTGAGCCTGCCGCAGGTCGCCACCACCGCCTATACGCTGAGCCTCGGCACGCCGGAGAGCATGGAGGAGGCCGCACGCGGCGCGGCGCACCGGCCCCTGCTCAAGGTCAAGCTCGGCGGAGAAGGCGATCCCGAGCGCATCGCCGCCGTTCGTCGCGGCGCGCCGGAATCGCGCCTGATCGTCGATGCCAACGAGGCGTGGAGCGGAGAGACCATCGAGGCGAATCTGGCCGCCTGCCTCGCCGCGGGGGTCGGCCTCATCGAGCAGCCGCTCCCGGCCGGCGAGGACGCGTTGCTCGCCCGTATCGCCCGGCCGATCCCGATCTGCGCCGACGAGAGCCTGCACGACCGCGCCGGCCTCGACGCGCTCTCCGACCGCTACGACGCCATCAACATCAAGCTCGACAAGGCCGGCGGCCTCACCGAGGCGGTGATGCTGGCGCACGAGGCAAAGGCGCGGGGGCTCTCGCTGATGATCGGCTGCATGGTCGGCACGTCGCTGGCCATGGCGCCCGCCATGCTGCTCGCCCACCACGCGGATTATGTCGATCTCGACGGGCCCCTGCTGCTGGCGCGGGACCGCGAGCCGGCCCTGCGCTTCGACGGCAGCCTGATCCATCCGCCGACGCCGGACCTCTGGGGATAGGGCCGAGAGTTCTCGACGCCCGGTTCGGGTTTCAAATCTCGCCGAACGACCCTGCAAAATGGTGCCGATCCCCGTCGCCGAGTTGACGGAATGGTGCAGGGACGGGCATGGCCCGATGCGTGCGACCCGGATCGGCCGCAAGCGTGACAGGTCCACCATGTTGAAGACCCGAATCATTCCCTGCCTCGACGTGAAGGACGGGCGCGTCGTCAAGGGCGTCCAGTTCCTGGAACTGCGCGATGCCGGCGATCCGGTGGAGGCGGCCAAGGCCTATGACGCGGCCGGCGCCGACGAACTCTGCTTCCTCGACATCACCGCGAGCCACGAGGCCCGCGGCACCCTGCTCGACGTGGTGAGCCGCACGGCCGAGGCCTGTTTCATGCCGCTCACGGTCGGGGGCGGCGTGCGCACGGTGGAGGACATCCGCACCCTGCTCCTCGCCGGGGCCGACAAGGTCTCGATCAACACGGCGGCGGTGAACGACCCCTCCTTCGTGGAGCGCGGCGCCCTCAAGTTCGGCAGCCAGTGCATCGTCGTCGCCATCGACGCCAAGCGGACCTCCGCCCCGGGCGAGCCGGATGCCTGGCAGATCTTCACCCATGGCGGGCGCAAGCCCACCGGGCTCGACGCCATCGACTTCGCCCGGACCGTGGCGGCGCGCGGTGCCGGTGAACTCCTCGTCACCTCCATGGACCGGGACGGGATGCGCTCGGGCTACGACATCGCCCTGACGCGGGCGATCTCGGACGCGGTCTCGGTGCCGGTCATCGCCTCGGGCGGCGTCGGTGGCCTCGACGACCTCGTGGCAGGCGTGCGCGACGGTGGCGCCAGCGCGGTGCTGGCCGCCTCGATCTTCCATTTCGGCCAGCACACCGTCGCCGAGGCCAAGGCGCATATGGCGAAGGCCGGCTTGCACATGCGGCTCGACCCGTGACGGGTCGCGGCGCCGAGGTCCGACCCTTGCCCAATCCCTTCCCGTGCCGCAGGCTCGTCGCCGTTGCGTGCATCGTCCGGCCTGCCGAGAGCTAGGATCGCATGACCGATTTCACCCTGAGCGATCTGGACGCCCTCATCGCCGACCGCGCCGCCGCGCCGCCGGACCAGTCCTACACGGCCAAGCTCCTGGCCGGCGGGCCGGCCAAGCCCGCCAAGAAGCTCGGCGAGGAAGCGGTCGAGGCTGCCATCGCCGCCGTGCAGGGCGATCGTGACGGGCTCGTGAGCGAGGCGGCGGACGTGCTCTACCACCTCCTCGTGCTGCTGCGCGCCGGCGGCGTCGCCCTGCCGGAGGTGATGGCGGAACTCGAGCGCCGCACCGCCCAGAGCGGCATCGCCGAGAAAGCGGCCCGGAGGCACCCGTGACCGTCGAGCCGTCACGGCCCATCGCCATCGTGTCCGAGCGCGATCCCGCCCTCGGCCAGGACCCGGTGACGGGGATCGGCCCCGAGCGCCTGTCGCCCTATCGCCTGTTTTCCCGTGAGGAATGGGCGCAGTTACGCGCCGATACCCCGCTGACGCTGACGGGGGACGATGTCAGCCGCCTGCAATCGCTCAACGATCCCATCTCCATCGAGGAGGTGGTGGCGATCTATCTCCCGCTGTCGCGGCTGCTCTCCCTCTACGTCGCGGCGACGCAGGGGCTGTTCAAGGCGACCCAGCGCTTCCTGCTGGCCGAGCGCGAGGCCAAGGTTCCCTACATCATCGGGGTCGCCGGTTCGGTGGCGGTGGGCAAATCCACCACCGCCCGCGTCCTCAAGGCTTTGCTCGCCCGCTGGCCGAACACGCCGAAGGTCGACCTCATCACCACCGACGGGTTCCTGCTGCCCAATGCCGAGCTGAAGCGCATGGGCGCGATGGAGCGCAAGGGCTTTCCCGAGAGCTACGACACCGCCGCCCTCCTGCGCTTCCTCACCGACATCAAGGCCGGTAAGAAGAGCGTGGCGGCGCCGCTCTATTCCCACCTCGTCTACGACGTGGTGGCGGGCGAGGAGCGGGTGGTGGAATCCCCCGACATCCTCATCGTCGAGGGGCTCAACGTCCTCCAGCCGGCGCGCCTGCCGCGCGACGGCACCGCGATCCCCTTCGTCTCCGACTTCTTCGATTTCTCGATCTATCTCGACGGGCACGAGGACGACCTGCACCGCTGGTACGTCAACCGCTTCCTGCGCCTGCGCCAGACCGCCTTCCGTGATCCGCTCTCGTATTTTCGGAAATACGCCGAGGTGACGGAGGCCGAGGCCCTCGATATCGCCGACAACCTCTGGACCACGATCAACCTGCCGAACCTGCGCGACAACATCCTGCCGACGCGCCAGCGCGCCAGTCTGATCCTGGCCAAGGGCGCGAGCCATCGCATCGAGAGCGTGGCGCTGCGGCGGTTGTGAGCCGGAGCGTATCCCTCAGCCCAGCGGATACGCCGCCTCCACCACATACGGCCCGCCGCCCCGCGATTCCCGCGCCGAGAACAGAGCCACCCGCGTCGCGGTGAACCGCAAAGCCGGAAACAGGCCTCTCTCGGCGAAATACTCCGCCACGTCCGGTGCCTGGGTGTCGCGCTTGGCGAGACGAGCCAGGGTCACGTGGGGCGTGAACTTGCGTCGCTCCGGCTCGGCACCGGCGGCGCGGGCGATGCGCTCGTGCTCCTCCTGCAGGTCGAGGAGGTCGGGCCCGGCAGTCATGCTTGCGATGATCGCGCGGGGCCTGTCGCCGCCGAACGCGTCGAGGCCGGACAGCGTCACGTCGAGAGGCGGGCGCGGGCGCGCTTCGACGAGGCCGGCATGGAACGCCTCGGCCACTTCGTCCTCCACATCGCCGAGGAAGCGCAGGGTGATGTGGAGGTCGCCGCGCTCGATCCAGCGCGCGCCGCGCAGGCCGCATTGATAGCGCGACACGGCCTCGGCGATGTCGTCGGGGAGTTCGAGGGCGGTGAACAGGCGCGGCATCGGTCTATTTCTGCGCCGTGCCGAGCCGGTCGAGGAATGTCTCCACCGTGGGCAGGATGCCGGAGACGATGGTCTCGACGCCCTTCACATTGGGGTGGAGCCCGTCCTCCAGGTTGAAGCGCCGGTCGTTGAGGATGCCTTCCAGAAAGAACGGATAGAGGACGAGGCCGTATTGCCGGGCGAGATCGGGATAGATCGCGTTGAACCGCGCGACGTAGTCCGGCCCGAGATTGGTCGAGGCCTTCATGCCGGCGAGCAGGACCGGGATATCACGGGCTTTGAGCCGGGAGACGATGGTGTCGAGGGCCTTTCTCGTCACGGCGGGGTCGGTGCCGCGCAGCATGTCGTTGGCACCGAGTTCGAGGATGACCCCGTCGGTCCCGTCGGGGACCGACCAGTCGAGACGGTCGAGCCCCCCGGTGCTGGTGTCGCCGGAGACGCCCGCATTGGCGATCGACACGGCGCGGCCCCTGGCCTTCAGTTCGCGTTCCAGCACGGAAGGGAAGGCCGCGGCCGAGGGCAGGCGGTACCCGGCAGTCAGGCTGTCGCCGAAGGCCACCAGGTTGAGGGGACGTGCGGCGGCGTGGCCGATTCCCGTACCCAATGCGGCAAAGAGTGCCATCACCAGCGTCGCCCGGCGGGAATGCTGGCGTGGTGGAGCGAGACGAACCATATCGACCTCATCGCGTGACGTATGACACAGACCCATTCCCGCACAGCCTCGACCTATGGTGTTCATGACGATGGTCTCACACAGATCGGTCCTGCCGTGATGCCCGGCAAGGTGGACGCTCCCGCGATCGCCCTGTCGCGGATCGATCTCAGCCTCGGTCGGGGGGCGGCGCGGGTCCATGTCCTGAGGGGCATCTCCCTCGATGTGGCCCGCGGCGAGGCGGTCGGCCTCGTCGGCCCCTCCGGCTCGGGCAAGTCGACCCTGCTGATGGTGATGGCGGGCCTGGAGCGGCCGGAATCGGGAACGATCCATGTGGAGGGCACCGATCTCGGCGCACTCGACGAGGATGCCCTGGCGCGGTTTCGCGGCCGGCGCATCGGCATCGTGTTCCAGGCCTTCCACCTCGTGCCGACGATGACGGCCCTGGAGAACGTCGCGCTGCCCCTCGAACTCGCCGACAAGCCGGGTGCGCACGAGCGGGCGCGGGTGGAACTGGAAGCGGTCGGCCTCGGCCACCGGCTGCACCACTACCCCGCCCAGCTCTCGGGCGGCGAGCAGCAGCGCGTCGCCATCGCCCGCGCCATCGCGCCCGACCCGGCGATCCTGGTGGCCGACGAACCTACCGGCAATCTCGACGAGGCCACGGGCCGGCAGATCGTGGACCTTCTCTTCGCCTTGAAGCGCGATCGCGGCGCGACCCTCGTCCTCGTCACCCACGATCCCGGCCTCGCCAAGCTCTGCGACCGCACCGTGCGTCTGCGCTCGGGGCTTGTGGACGAGGCGGTGGCGGCGTGATCCGGCTGAACCCGCGCGTTCGGCGGAAGGCCTGACCCCATGCATGGCACCCTGCCTCGTCCCGCTCCGCGCCCCAGCCGCGTCCCGCTCACCCTGCGCCTCGCCTTCCGCGAGTTGCGCGCCGGGCTCGCCGGTTTCGTCGTGTTCCTCGCCTGCATCGCGCTCGGCGTCGCGGCCATTGCCGGGGTCGCCTCGATCTCGCGCTCGCTCACGGATGGTCTCGGCCGAGAGGGCAAGCGCATCCTCGGCGGCGATCTCACCTACAGTCTGATCAACCGCGAGGCGACACCCGACGAGCGGGCCGCCCTCGACGCGCAGGGCAAGGTCTCGGTGGTCACGACCCTGCGGGCCATGGCGCTGGCCGGGGACAAGGGCGCGGCCCTGGTGGAACTCAAGGCGGTGGACGGTGCCTATCCCGCCGCCGGGGACCTCGTCACCGACCCGGCCTTGCCGCTCCCCGATCTGCTGGCCGAGAGGGATGGGGTGTTCGGCGCCGTCGCCGATCCGGTCCTGCTGACGCGCCTCGACCTCGAGGTCGGCGACCGCATCGAGATCGCCGGCAAGCCGATCGCCATCCGGGCCACGCTGGTCTCCGAGCCGGACAAGATCGCCAACGGCATCGGCTTTGGCCCGCGCCTCCTCGTCTCCGCCGAGACGCTTCAGGCGACGGGGCTGATCCGCCCGGGCAGCCTCAACCGGTGGAGCTATCGCATCCAGGCCCCCGCCGCCGACGATGCGGAACTGGAGCGGCGGATCGCGGCCGTCGCCCGTGCGGTGCCGGATGCCGGCTGGGAGATGCGCTCGCGGTCCAATGCCGATCCGCGTTTCGCCAAGAGCGTCGAGCGCTTCACCCAGTTCCTCACCCTGGTCGGGCTCACGGCGCTCATCGTCGGCGGGGTCGGGGTCGCCAATGCGGTGAACGCCTTCGTGGCGCGGAAGCGCGGGTCCATCGCCACCCTGAAGAGCGTCGGCGCGCCGGGAGGGCAGGTCGTCGGCATCTATCTCACACAGGTGATGCTGGTGGCCGGGCTCGGCACCGTGATCGGGCTCGCGATCGGGGCGGGCCTGCCATTCCTCCTCGATGCCCTCTTCCACGATGCGCTTCCGCTGCCGTTGAACCCGACCCTGGCTCCGGCGGAGCTGTTGTTGGCCGCCGCCTACGGACTGCTCACGGCGCTCGCCTTCGCCATCATTCCCCTGGGCCATGCCCATGACGTGCCGGTCTCCGGCCTGTTCCGGGACGTGGTCGATCCCGACACCCGCAAGACGCGGTTGCGCTACCGGCTCATCCTCGTCGCGGCGCTCGCCGCCCTGGTGGCGCTGGCGCTGGCCACGGCTTTCGACCGGAGGGTCGCGCTGATGTTCATCGTGGCGGCCGGCCTCGCCTTCGGGCTGCTGCGTCTCGTCGCCCTCGGCCTCATGGCCGGGGCGCGGCGCCTGCCCCGGCCGCGCTCGGCGGCGCCCCGCATGGCTTTGGCCAACCTTCACCGCCCCGGCGCGCTCACCCCCGCCATCGTCCTGTCGCTCGGCCTCGGGGTGACCCTGCTGGTGACGCTGAGCCTGATCGACGCCAACGTCCGGCGGACGCTGACGAGCTCGCTGCCGGCTCGTGCGCCGAACCTGTTCTTCCTCGACATTCCGGCGGCGGAGGCGGACGGGTTCCATGCGGAACTCGGCAAGCTCGCGCCGGGGGGCAAGATCGAGCGCGTGCCGATGATGCGCGGGCGCATCGTCGCCATCAACGGCACCCCCGCCGCCGCGATCAAGCCGCCCGAGGATGCCGCCTGGGTGCTCGATGGCGACCGCGGGATCACCTATGCCGAGGATCTCCCGGAGGGATCGAACCTCGTCGCCGGCTCGTGGTGGAATGCGGAGGAGGGGGCGAAACCCCTGGTGTCCTTCGATGCGGAACTCGGCCGCGCGCTGAACCTGGCTGTCGGCGGCACCGTCACGGTCAACGTCTTGGGGCGGAATCTGACGGCGAAAGTCGCGAACCTGCGCAAGGTCGAATGGCGCAACCTCGGCATCAATTTCGTCATGGTCTTCTCGCCCGGCACGTTCCGGGGCGCGCCGCATTCGGACCTCGCCACCCTCACCCTGGCGGGCGGGCCGGATGCCGGGACCGAGGCCCTGATCCTGCGCGACGTCGCCCGCGCCTTTCCGTCGGTGACCAGCGTGCGGGTGAAGGACGCCTTGGACACCGTCAACGACATCGTCGGCAAGCTGGTCCTGGCGATTCGCGCCGCCAGCGGCGTCGCCGTGGTGGCGAGCCTGTTCGTGCTCGCCGGCGCCATCGCGGCGGGGCACCGCGCCCGGCTGTACGATGCCGTCGTGCTGAAGGTCCTGGGCGCCACGCGCGGGCGCCTGCTCCTGGCCTACACGCTGGAATACGGCGCCCTGGGCATCGCCACCGCCCTGTTCGGGCTTCTCGCCGGCACGCTCGCGGGCTGGACCATCGTGACCCGCGTGATGAAGCTCGACTTCGCCCTGGACCTCTCCGGTGCCCTCGTCGCATCCACCCTCGCGGTGGTCTTCGCGATCGTCCTCGGGCTGGCCGGGACATGGCGCATCCTCGGCCAGAAACCGGCTCCCTACCTGCGTCAATTCTGAGGCCGGAGGTCGTCCGCCTCCCAATCGACGGAGAAAGACGACGCCGAAGTCATGGTTTATGACTTGTCACTATAGCTCTGGTGCGCCGCGCGGATGATGAACGAGATTTAATCCGCCCTCATCCAAATAAAGATAGAGGTCAGAAGCGGTGATTCCCTGGCCGCAAAGCTCGGCCGCCCCCTTGTGCGGAGCGGCATGACGGAACATATTTCGGCTCAAGGCGCGGTCACGTGCCAGAGGTCCTGTGCGTGAGCCTCGGTTCCAAATCACACGCTGAGAGAGCTTCCAAGGGAATCTCCCATGGCATTCGATAACAGTCCCTTCCGCTACGGCGCCCAGCCCCAGGGCTATGCCGGCTCCCAGGTCGATGTCGATCAGGGCCTGCGCAGCTTCATGCTCGGCGTCTACAACAACATGGTCGTCGGCCTCGGGATCTCCGGCCTCGTGGCCCTCGGCCTGAACATGGCCGCCACCGCGCAGACCGCTACGGGCAAGCTCGCGCTCACCCCGTTCGGCCAGATGCTCTACACCAGCCCCCTCAAGTGGGTTCTGATGCTTGCGCCCCTCGCGTTCATTTTCATCTTCACGATGCGCATGGACAAGATGTCGGCCTCCTCGGCGCGCATGACCTTCTTCGCCTTCGCGGCGGTGATGGGCGCGTCGATGTCGACCCTGCTGCTCGTCTTCACGGGCGCCAGCGTGGTCCGGGTCTTCTTCATCACGGCGGCGACGTTCGGCGGTCTCAGCCTCTACGGCTACACCACCAAGCGCAGCCTCTCGGGGATGGGATCGTTCCTGATCATGGGCGTGATCGGCCTCTTCATCGCATCGATCGTGAACATCTTCCTGGCCTCGAGCGCGCTTCAGTTCGCCATCTCGGTGCTCGGCGTCCTGATCTTCGCAGGCCTCACCGCCTACGACACGCAGAAGCTCAAGGAGATGTTCCTCTACAGTGGAGCCGATGCCGAAGGCGCGGCCAAGCTGTCGGTGAACGGCGCTCTGACCCTCTACCTGGACTTCATCAACATGTTCCAGTTCCTGCTCCAGCTCCTCGGCGATCGCCGCTAAGCGAGCCATCGGAACGCGGATCGAAAGGCCTCGGCGGAAACGCCGGGGCCTTTTTTCGTTTCCGCTGCTGCGAACCTGCGAGGATGTCGCGGTGGGTAAACCGGTGGTGCCGAAAATCGGGCGTGGCCCAGAGCGGGAGACGCCGCAGCCCAGCGACGTGCCGACCTACGCCATCGTCGGCGTGAGCGTCGCCGCAACGATCGTCGCCGGCGCATGGGCCGGCATCGGTGCGGCCATCATCGCCGGCATCGCTACGCTGTTCGTGATCGGCGCCCTGTATTCCATCGGCGCGCGGCGATGGGGTTGGCCTCCTATCCGTTGGGAGGCGCTCCCGTTCTTCATCCCGTGACGGGGCGATCACACCACGCGAAGAGGCTTTTCCAGCGCCGCCAGGACACGGGCGAGGTCGTGCCCTCGCTTGAGCACGATGCCGGCGGCGGAAATTACCGCGAAGGCGCCCTGGCGTCGCGCGAGTTTGGGATCCTTCTCCACCCGGAACAGGGGGGTCTCGGATGAGCGGCGGTAGATCGAGAACACCGCCTTGTCGCGGCGGAAGTCGAGGGCGTAGTCACGCCATTCGCCGGCCGAGACCATGCGGCCGTAGAGGTTGAACAGGGTCCTGAGTTCGGAACGGTCGAAGGCGACCTGTGGCACCACCGGAGCCGTCGGGAACGGCACGACGCGGCCGGTGGAATCCTTCGATCGCGGCTCGGCTCCGGTCCCCTCGTCCATCCTCGCTCCTCGGTTCCGGCGACGCGACGAGCGCCGCCAAGGAGGAATGATGGGCCTCCCACTCCGAGCCTGCAAGCCCGGTCGACCGCCGCGTGCGCACCGGCACCAGCCACGGACCGGCAACACAACATCACGATTTCGCCCCGTTATCGCCCATCGTCGGCCGCGATAGAAGATGATACCTGTGGCCGAACCTCGTCGGTTCCGTGCTCGGTCGGGCGGCCGATATCCATGCTCCCCAGCTTTCGGGAGTCTGCCGATGTCACGGGAGCGACACTCCAGAGGTTTCGAGACCCAAGGACTTCAGGCCGCCTCTCCGGAGTGCGGCCTTTTTTTCTGCCATGACGGTCCGCTCTGGTCTAAAAATCCTTTTCGATGCCCTCGGCCCCTCTTCGCATTCTACCGCCGCTTTGGTGGACTGCCGGATTCCGGCGGTGGCCGACAGGGGCGGGCGGCAGAGGCGGCCTCGTCGACAAGGGATGGCAGTGATTGGACGGCAGGTCTTGGTGAGGTTCGATCCCGGCTTTCGCGAGACGCTCGGCGACCTGTTCGCCTGGCGTCGTGACGTGCGCCGCTTTCGCAGCGATCCCGTCGATGAGGCCGTGTTTCAGCGCTGCCTGGCCCTGGCGATGCTGAGCCCGTCCGTGGGCAACAGCCAGCCCTGGCGTTTCGTCCGTGTCGCCGACCCGGCGCGGCGCAGCGTGGTCACCGCGAGTTTCGAGCGCTGCAACGATGCGGCGGCCGAGACCTACGAGTGCGAGCGCCGCGAAGCCTATACCCGCCTGAAGCTCGCGGGCTTGCGCGAGGCACCCATCCATCTCGCGATCTTCTGCGATGAGGATACGAAGAACGGGTTCGGCCTCGGCCGCGCCACCATGCCGGAAATGCTGCGCTATTCGGTGGTCACGGCGGTGCACACCTTCTGGCTCGCCGCGCGGGCGCACGGCCTCGGCGTCGGCTGGGTGTCGATCATCGAGCCCGATTGCGTCACGTCGCATCTCGACGTTCCCGCCTCCTGGCGCCTCGTCGCCTATCTCTGCGTCGGCTATCCGGTGGAAGAGCACGACGATCCCGAACTCGTCCGGCATGGCTGGCAGGAGCGCGACGAGACGGCTTCCGTCCTGCTGGAGCGGTGAGCGAGGTGAGCCTTTATCAAATCCTAATCGGACCGTTCGCCTTTAGCGCGAGTGTGAGGGGCGCCGTTTAACCGCGCTCCATCATTCCGGTGCGTATCCGGCCGATGACCCCCACCGGTAACCGGAACGGCAATCTCGATCGCTGCTTATCGTGAAGCTCACGGTCTCGCTTTCGGGGATGACGACAGATGTTCGCGCGTAATGGGTTCGCCGCTTGTTTGGCCGCAACGGTCTTGAGTGTGGGGTTTGCCGCGTCACCGGCCGCGTCCCGCGAACTCGTGGCCTTCGACCAGGCCGTCATGCCCGGTACCGTGGTGGTCCGCACCTCGGAGCGCCGGCTCTACCTCGTCAACGGCGACGGCACGGCGATCCGCTATCCCGTGGCGGTGGGCAAGCCCGGCAAGCAATGGACCGGCGCCACCAAGATCGACGGCAAATATGTCGAGCCGGCCTGGTCGCCGCCGCGCGAGGTCAAGCGTGACAACCCGCGCCTGCCCGACGTGATCGCCGGCGGCTCGCCGCACAACCCGATGGGCGCGGCGGCGATGACCCTGGCGGGCGGTGAGTACGCCATCCACGGCACCAACCGTCCGAATTCGGTGGGCACCTACGCGTCCTATGGCTGCATCCGCATGTACAATCAGGACGTGGTCGATCTCTACGGGCGCGTCTCGGTGGGCACGCAGGTCTACGTCACGCGCTGAGCCCGCGCTCAGAAGTCGACGGCGATGCCTTTGACTTCCCAATCGTCGTAGCGGACGGGCTCCAGGCCACCACGGCCCTGGCGCTCGCGGGCGGCGGAGATCTCCGCCGCCTTCGCGTCGATGGCAGCGCGTCGGTCGGCGGCCTCGGCCAGAGCCCGCTCTGCGGCGGGCGTCAAGGCGGGGCGGGGCGGGATCTCGGCGTTTTCCGCGTCGTCGGATGTCGTCATGGCTTGCATCTCGGTGGGCCGGATGGGAGGGCATCCGTTGGGATTGGCTCCGGGTGACCGGGCCTCGGACACGGAAAGTGGCATTCATGGCGACACGCCGCAACGCGGATGGGCCGGCGACGACGATCGACCGCACGGTTCCAGGCCTCGCCGCCCGGCAGGTGGCCCATGCCGCCGTGGCCGATCTCCTCGTGCAGGGCCGCGCCTTCGCCCTCGAGGACGCCCTGGCCAAGGCGGGCGTCGACGCCGGCCTCGACGCCGCCGACGCATCGCTGGCGCGGGCCATCGCCACCGCCACCTTCCGCCGCCTCGGCTTCCTGCGGCGGATGCTGGCCGCCCGCATGACTCAGGGCCTGCCGCCGGACCAGCCGAGGCTGGTGGCCCTCCTCGTCACCGGCGCCGTGCAGATCCTCGATCTCAACGTGCCGGACCATGCCGCCGTCGATCTCTCGGTCCGCCTCGCCAAGGGCGACCCCTA
The DNA here is from genome assembly GCF_000376345.1 of Methylobacterium sp. 88A. NCBI lineage: Bacteria > Pseudomonadati > Pseudomonadota > Alphaproteobacteria > Hyphomicrobiales > Methylobacteriaceae > Methylobacterium > Methylobacterium sp. 88A. The sequence goes on along the minus strand of NZ_AQVT01000001.1, from coordinate 3,743,598 downwards.
CCTGCAGCACACGCCCGGCCTCGTGAACGCCATCCTGCGCCGGGTGATCCGTGAGCGGGACGCCATCGCGGCCGAAGCGTCCGATCCCCTGGCGCAGAACACCCCGGACTGGCTCGCCGCCCGCTGGAGCGCCGCCTATGGACCCGACACGGCCCGGGCCATCGCCTCGGCCCATCTCTCGGGCGCTGCCCTCGACATCACACCGCGCGGCAGCGCGACGGAATGGGCCGAGCGCCTCGGCGGCGTCGCCCTGCCCACCGGCAGCATCCGCCTGCACGAGGTGCGCTCGGCGGTCTCGGATTTGCCCGGCTACGGCGAGGGCGCGTGGTGGGTGCAGGACGCCGCCGCCGCCATCCCCGCCCGCCTGCTCGCGGTCGGGCCGGGGCAGCGCGTGGCCGATCTCTGCGCCGCGCCGGGCGGCAAGACCGCCCAGCTCGCCGCCACGGGGGCGGAGGTGGTGGCCGTGGACCGTTCGGCCCCGCGCCTCGAACGTCTGTCCCAGAACCTCGCCCGCCTCGGGCTGGAGGCAGAGATCCGCGTCGGCGATGCCACCCAATTGCCCGAGACCGACGCCGGAACGTTCGACGCCGTGCTCCTCGACGCGCCCTGTTCGGCCACCGGCACCATCCGCCGCCATCCCGATGTCGCCTGGACCAAGGCCGGCGGGGATGTCGGTCGCCTCGGCGGGCTGCAGCGCCGCCTCCTCGACCGCGCCGCCACACTGGTGAAGCCGGGAGGGCGTCTCGTCTATTGCACCTGCTCGCTGGAGCCCGAGGAAGGCGAGGGGCAGGTCGCCGCCTTCCTCGCCCGCAATCCGGCTTTCGAACGGCTCGCGATCCGCCCCGAAGAGGTCGGCGGCCTCGGCGAGCTCATCAACGGCGACGGTGACCTGCGGACGCTGCCCTCGCATCTGTCCGGCGATAGGGTCGATGGCGAAGGTGCCCCTCCGGTGGTCCGTGGCGGGATCGACGGGTTCTTCGCGAGCCGTCTGGTTCGGAAAGCTTAAGGCGCACGGTGCGGGGCTTCCGCCATGCCATTGCCGGACTGTTCGCGGTCTTGCCTCTCGTCGGCCAGGCCGGGGCCGACGGGATCGACCGCCGCATCCTGCCGGTGGCGCCAGCCTATGCCCGCAATCCCGCCTGTGCCCCTGTCTCGCTGACGATCCCGTTCGAGATCCATACCGGTACCCGCGACGTGGGGATCTCGCCCTCGCCGAAAGACCTGCCCCTGAACCAGGGCGAGAGCGCGATCTGTTTCGCCTACGCCACGGCGGACATGATCTCGCACCGAGTCGGCAAATCGGTCTCGCCCCTCGACGTGGCGACGAAATTCTACTTCGCCGACCCGGCGCGCCTGGAGGCGATCCCGGATCCGCATCTGAAAGGCCATCTTCGCGCGCACCCTGCCTACCGGGCCGACATCGCCTGGAGCCGCAACAATGCGGAGGTGACCAAGGACGGTAATCCGAGCCTGGAACCGTATTTCGACAAGATCGAGGGCGGCGAAGAGGATACGGCGGCGCTCCTCTACAATATCGGCGGGTATTGCGAGGACCGTGACCTGCCGTCCAACGACGGCTATCGCTACGTGCTGCCGACATTGCGCTCGCTGCGCTACCGGACGAAGCTTCGCCCGACGCGCCAGAGCTTTCGCGCCGTAGCCGCCACCGCGACCCATCTGCGCGGGCGATGGGCCGATCCGTTTAACGCGGCCTGGATCGCCCATGTGGAGGCGGCCTGCCGCCGGACGCCGCTGCCGGTGCCGCTCCTGCCGGTCTCCTACCGCGTGGCGGCGAGCCAGGCCGATTTCGCCGACATGCTCGAATCCGGCCGCCATCCGAGCAGGCCGAAGCTCGACCGCATCCTGGCCATGGTGGACTACGCGCTCGACCATGGCCGCGTGCCGACCGTGGGCTACAGCTGGTATCTCCTGGAGGACCGAGACCCGAAGGATCCCGACCTGTTCGCCGACCATGCGAGCCCGGTCATCGGCCGCCGCAAGGCGGGCGATGTGTGCCAGTATCGAATCCAGGACAATACCGGCGAATATTGCGGCCGCATGCGCGACGGCATCCGCGAGCGCTGCGACAATGGTCGCATCTGGGTGACGGAGAGCGAGTTGCGACGAACTTTGTATAGCGTCACGTATCTGCGGTAGGCGCCCGCCCTACGGCGTGATCACCCGCATGGAGACGGTCTGAATCTGCGCCGCGCCGTTCACGTCGCTCGCGGGTGTCGACTTCTTCAGCCGGGCCATGAACTTGCGCACCTCGTCGGGCGGCAATGCGCCCACCGGGGCGATCATCATGGACAGGAGCGCCTTGGTCTTGCGATCGACCGAGGCGGAGCGGCTGACCGGCTCGAAATCCCGCGCGGTATGGGTCTTGTCCTCGTTGCCGGTGAAGACGCGGGCGCCGTCCTTCAGCACGACGATGTCGCCGGGGCGCAGGGTCGGATCCTTGAGGAGGGCGGCCATCGGCCCGGAGGAGAGCGGGATCGGCGTCTGGCGGTCGCCGATCTGCAACTGCAGCGGCTCGCTCTTCGGCAGGGCGGCGTAACGGATCTTCGGGCGCGGGCGGTTCGCCTCGCGCCGGATCGTCAGGGACCTTTGCGGCAACTCGATCGCGGGAGCGGGCTGCTGCGCTTCCACCGCTGGGCGGGCCGGAGAGAACAACGCCTCGAACAGGCCGCCGAGACCACGGTCTTGAGCGTTCTGGGCCATCGCAGCGCCAGACGTGCACAATAACGCTGCGGCGGACATCAAGAGACCGGCGCGCTTGAAGGCGGGGATGACAGTCACAGGCACACTGCCATTGCTGGAGGCTGCAGGAACGAAACTCGCTGGCGCTGTGTATAACCTGTGCAGCATTCAACCGTTCCGGCCGAGTTCGCCAAAAAATACAGTTTGCCGGGCCGTGGTGGTGCCCAACCTTTCCCCTGTGCGCGGCGCCACTCGGGAGGGGGAAATCCCGAGCGGATAGGCCACGAGGCGGCGCGATGAGTATCGGCATCCTTAATTGTTGGTTAATAGGCACGGCTTAGCTTCCAGATGGGACGACATCCGGCACGATGGCCATCCGGGTCGCGGTGCTGGAGGAAAGGCGTGCGTGGGTTGGGGGGCTGATCGTTGGCGTTTCTATCGGCTCGTCGGGCGTGAGATCGCGCGCTCGGCGCGGGGCGTCTCCGCACGCCTCACCGCGAGCCCGGACCTGCTCGCGCGCGCCCGTGTCAGCGCTCTGGTGATCGCCCCGCACGATCTGCGCACCAGCGACGCCACCTTCGCCGACGATATCTATGCCGGCCTGTTCGTCTTCGCGGGGCGCTCGCTCTCGGTGAGCGGCCGCTCGCCCTTCGATTACGCGCCGCCCTCGCCGGAATGGGCGGACGCGTTCTACGGTTTCGGCTGGCTGCGCCACCTGCGCGCCGCCGACACGGCGCTGGCGCGCGCCAATGCCCGCGCCTTCGTGGCGGATTTCATCGCCGGCCGTGGCGACGAGGCCCTGGCCGCGCCCGTGCCCGTGGCGGCACGGCGGCTGATCTCCTTCCTGTGCCAGTCGCCCCTCGTGCTGGAAGGGGCGGACCACGCCTTCTACCAGGCCTTCCTCAAGGCGGTGGGGCGCGGCGCCAGAGACCTCGAACGCTCCCTGCGCCGGGGCCTGCCACCGCAATCGCGGCTCCTGGCGGTGGTGGCCCTGTGCTATGCCGGATTGTGCTGCGAGGGCATTCAACCGATCCTGCGCCGGGCCACGCGCATCCTGTCGCGCGAGCTCGACCGGCAGATCATGGCGGATGGCGGCCCTCGTAGCCGCGACCCGCGCTTCGCCATGGAGCTCCTCCTCGACCTTCTGCCCCTGCGCCAGAGCTTCCTCAGCCGCAGCCTCGATCCGCCGGTGGCCTTGCTCCATGCCATCGACCGCATGCTGCCCCTGCTGCGCCTCCTGCGCCACGGCGATGCGTCCCTGAGCCATTTCAACGGCATGGGCGCCACGGCGGCGGACCATCTCGCCACCTTGCTGGTCTATGACGGCGCCCTGGCGCAGCCGATGATGCACGCGCCGAATTCCGGCTACGAGCGGCTGGAGAGCGGCCGGGTCGTCGTGGTCGCCGATGTGGGTGCGCCGCCGCCGCTGCCCTTCTCGATGAATGCCGGGGCCGGCTGCCTTTCCTTCGAGATGTCGAGCGGCCCCCAGCGGGTGGTGATCAATTGCGGCCTGCCGGCGAGCGGTCCGGAGCTGCGGCGCCTTGCCCGCAGCACCGCCGCCCATTCCACCGCGACGGTGGGAGATTCCTCGTCCTGCCGCTTCCTCGGCGCCAGCGAGGGGGTGGGAAGTCGCTGGGCGTCGGACTGGCTCATCGGGCGGATCGGACCCGTTCTGGTGCGCGGCCCGCGTGCGGTCAAATCCGAGCGGACGAGCGATGGCGGCTCGCTGATCCTCGCCGGCCGCCATGACGGCTATGCCGCGGAATTCGGGATCGTCCACGAGCGGCGCTGGTGCCTCCTCCCGGACGGCGCCGGGCTCGAAGGCGAGGATGCCTTCGTGTCGGTGGCCCACAAGGGGAATCGCATCCGGCTGCGCCCGCCGGAGGCGGCGATCCGGTTCCACCTCCATCCCGCCATCGCGGCCAATGCGGCCGAGGGCGGAGGGATCGATCTGGCCTCGCCCCTGGGAGAGGTCTGGCGGTTCGAGGCCGACGGTGCGGCCCTGGCCCTGGAGGAGAGCGTGTATTTCGCGGGGCTGACGGGTGCGCGTCGGACCGACCAGATCGTCCTCTACGTGACAGCGGGGGAGGGCACGCGAGTGCGATGGCGCTTCCTGCACCTCGCGCAGGCGCCGGGGCGGAACGATCCCGCCCGGAGCGAGGCGCCGGTGGCCGATGAGGCGGCGCGGTAGCCGATAGGGCGCCATCTGTGGTACCCGCCGCGTTTCAGGGGCAGAGTCTGCCCTGTGCCGGACGGTTCTCGACGATGTCGCATGATCAGGCGCGGGTTGCCCGCGCACTCCTTTCCGTCTCCGACAAGACGGGCCTCGTGGATTTCGCCCGCGCGCTGTCCCAGCGCGGCGTCGCCCTGGTCTCCACCGGCGGCACGCACCGGGCCTTGAGCGAGGCGGGACTGCCGGTCACGGAAGTCGCCGAGATCACCGGCTTTCCCGAGATGATGGACGGGCGGGTGAAGACCCTGCACCCGGCGGTGCATGGCGGCCTCCTCGCGGTGCGCGACGATCCCGAGCACCAGGCGGCGCTGGCCGCCCACGGCATCGGCGCCATCGACCTCCTCGTGGTCAATCTCTATCCGTTCGAGGCGACGATCGCGAAACCCTGCGCCTATGACGACGCGGTCGAGAACATCGATGTGGGCGGCCCGGCGATGATCCGCGCCGCGGCCAAGAACCATGCCGACGTGGCGGTGGTGGTGGATGTGGCCGATTACGGCGCGATCCTCTCGGAGCTCGAATCCGGCAACGGCACGCTGGGAGCCGCGACCCGCAGGCGGCTGGCGCAGAAGGCCTTCGCCCGCACCGCTTCCTACGATTCCGCCATCGCCTCCTGGCTCGCCGACCATGTGGAGATGGAGGCGGCCCCGGCCTTCCGCGCCTTCGGCGGCACGCTCGCCCAATCCCTGCGCTACGGCGAGAACCCCCACCAATCGGCGGCCTTCTACCGGACGCCCGGCCTCGTTCGGCCCGGTGTGGCCAGCGCCCGCCAGCTCCAGGGCAAGGAGCTGTCCTTCAACAACCTCAACGATACCGACGCGGCCTACGAATGTGTGGCCGAGTTCGACCCGGCCCGCGCCGCCGCGGTGGCGATCATCAAGCACGCCAACCCGTGCGGCGTCGCCGAAGGCGACACCCTGGCAGAGGCCTACAAGCGGGCGCTGGCCTGCGACCCGACTTCGGCCTTCGGCGGCATCGTCGCCCTCAATCGCACGCTGGATGCCGAATCGGCCGCGCGGATCATCGAGATCTTCACCGAGGTGATCATCGCGCCGGACGCCACCGAGGAGGCGATCGCCCTCATCGCGGCCAAGAAGAACCTACGCCTTCTCCTCGCGGGCGGCCTGCCCGACCCGCGCGCCAAGGGCTTCGCCATGCGCAACCTCGCCGGCGGCATCCTGGTCCAGGGCCGCGACGCCGCCGTGGTCGACGACATGACGCTGAAGGTGGTGACGAAGCGCGAGCCCACGGCGCAGGAATATGCCGACCTGCGCTTCGCCTACCGCGTCGCCAAGCACGTCAAGTCGAATGCCATCGTCTACGCCAGGAACGGTGCCACGGTGGGCATCGGCGCCGGGCAGATGTCGCGGGTGGATTCCTCGCGCATCGCCGCCTGGAAGGCGGCGGAGGGCGCCAAGCGCATCGGCGCGGCGGAGAGCCTCGCCAAGGGCTCGGTGGTGGCCTCGGACGCTTTCTTCCCCTTCGCCGACGGCCTGATCGCGGCGGCGGAGGCCGGCGCCACGGCGGTGATTCAGCCCGGCGGATCGATGCGGGACGCCGACGTGATCAAGGCCGCCGACGAGGCCGGACTCGCCATGGTGTTTACAGGACATCGCCACTTCCGGCACTGATGCCGCGCGGTGTGCGGCGAACGGCCTGCGCGCATCGCCCTGTCGAGGCTATCTTCCATGACCAACACGTATCTTTCCTCCAATCGCGCGGAGCGCCGGGCGGCCGGCAAGCGCCTGCGCGATTCGGTCCCCCGGGAGTCGCATGCCGATTGGTACCCGGCCGAAGACCGCGATCCGCTGGCTGTCTTGCGGGCGAACGATGCCGGCCGGCTACTCGAGCTGATCCCCCTGCGCCACGAGCGGATGCGGGCCAGTCCCTTCGCCTTCCTGCGCGGGGCCGCCGCCGTGATGGCATCCGATCTCGCGGGCGTTCCGGTTCCGGGCATCCCGGTCCAGGCCTGCGGCGATTGCCACATCGGCAATTTCGGTGTGTATCGCAGCGCCGAGGGCCAGACCCTGTTCGACATCAACGACTTCGACGAGACGCTCTGGAACGTCGATTTCACCATCGACGTGAAGCGCCTCGCCGCCAGCGTCGCCGTCGCCGCCTTCGCCCAGGGCGAGGACAAGGCGTATCGCGCGGCTCGCGCCAGCGTCTGCGCCTATCGCGAGCACATTCGCGAGTTGTCCTATCTCTCGCCCCTGGCCATCTGGCACAGCCGCATCGACCTCGATGACGAGATCGGCCGCCTCGGCGATGGGGACCTGTGCCGGCGCCTCCTGGCCGATGCGGCCTCCGAGACTGCCGACGGTCTGAGCCATGGCGATGCCCCTGACCTCGACCCGGCGACCTTCCATTCGGACCCGGCCCAGTGGCGCATCGCCGACAAGGACCCGACGATCTTCCACGAAGGGCCGAATGGCCTGACCGAGGCGGTGCAGGAAGCGGCCGCCGCGTTGCTCGCCTATCCGCAGAGCCTCCAGGCCGACCGCAACTTGTTGACCCTGCGCTACATGCAGCGTGACGTCGCCTTCAAGGTGGTGGGCATCGGCTCGGTGGGCACGGTCTGCGCCGTGGGGCTCTACTCCGACGCGGATGGCGCGCCGCTCTTCCTGCAGATCAAGGAAGCCCGGCCTTCGGTCCTGGGTCAGCTCGCCCTGAGCCCGTTCTTCCTCGCATCCGAGGGTCAGCGGGTGATCGACGGCCAGCGCATCATGCAAGCGGCCAGCGACATGTTCCTCGGCACCGCTCATTCCGAGGTGAGCGGGCGCTCCTATTACGTGCGCCAGCTCAAGAACAAGAAGCTCTCGGCCGTCGCCGAGATCCTCGCCGAGAGCGGCCCCAAAGCCTATGCCCGGCTCTGCGGCACCACGCTCGCCCGTGCCCATGCCCGCTCCGGGGACGCGGCGATGATCGCCGGCTATCTCGGCAAGGGCGACGCCTTCGACGAGGCGGTGGCCGAGTTCGCCATGCGCTATGCCTGGCAGACGATGGCCGATCATCACGCCCTGCAGGCGGCCCATGCGGAGACCGTCGAGGCCGCTTGACGGCACACGGGCTTCGCGCGCGGACGACACGAGAAAGGGCCCCGGAGCGATCCGGGGCCCTTTTTTCATGGCGGAACATCGGGGGCTTCACGTCCGGCGCCGGACCGTGGCGGAGAGCCCGGTCCGACGCCCCCGTTCGAGGACTACCGCGCCGGGCGGTCGTCCCAGGTGAAGATGTCCCTGTCCTTGGTCTCGGGGATGAACAGGGCACCGATGACGGCCGTCGCGAGGGCGATGACGATCGGGTACCAGAGGCCGAAATAGATGTCGCCGGTCTGGGCCACCATGGCGAAGGCCGTGGCCGGCAGAAGGCCGCCGAACCAGCCGTTGCCGATATGGTAGGGCAGCGACATCGAGGTGTAGCGGATACGCGTCGGGAACAGTTCGACGAGGGCCGCCGCGATCGGGCCGTAGACCATCGTCACGTAGAGGACGAGGATCGTCAGGATACCGATGATCGTCAGCTTCTGGACCGAGAAGATGTCGATCATCTTGGCGAAGTTCGACAGGCCGTCCTTCGGTTCGATGGCGATCTTCACGATGCTCGGGTTGGTGGCGGTCGGGTAGCCGGAGGCGGTGAGGGCCGCGCCGATATCCTTGGCGAAGGCCGGATCGGCGGCGGCGAACTCCTTGCCGGCGACGGTGACGGTGGCCTTGGTGCCGGGTGTGGCGGGCTCGGTGGTGTAGTTCACGGCCGAGCGCGCGAGCAGCGCCTTGGCGATGTCGCAGGAATTGGTGAACTTGGCCGTTCCCACCGGATTGAACTGGAACGAGCAATCAGCCGGATCGGCCTTGACCACCACCTGTGTGCTCTGCTGGGCCGCGTGCAGGGCCGGGTTGGCGGCCGCGGTCAGTGCCTTGAACAGCGGGAAGAAGGTCAGGGCCGCGATCACGCAACCGCCGAGGATGATCGGCTTGCGGCCGATCTTGTCGGAGAGCGCGCCGAAGAACAGGAACCCGCCGGTGCCGAGAATGAGCGACCAGGCGATGAGCACGTTGGCCGTGAACTGATCGACCTTCAGGATCGTCTGGAGGAAGAACAGCGCGTAGAACTGGCCGGTGTACCAGACCACGGCCTGGCCGGCGGTGAGGCCGAGGAGCGCGAGGAGCGCCCATTTGGCGTTGCGCCACTGGCCGAACGCCTCCGAGAGCGGCGCCTTCGAGCCGGTGCCCTCGTCCTTCATCTTCTTGAAGGCCGGGCTTTCCTGCATCTGCAGACGGATCCAGACCGAGACGCCGAGCAGCACGATCGAGACCAGGAACGGAATGCGCCAGCCCCAGGCGGCGAAGGGCGTGATCGTCCCGGCCGATCCATCGGCGAGGGTGGTGGCGACGGGCGCGTAGTTCGCGTTGACGTAGATCTGGGTGAACAGGATCACCATCAGCGACAGCAGCAGCCCGAGGGTTGCCGTGGTCTGGATGAAGGCGGTGTAGAAACCGCGACGCCCAGGAGGAGCGTGCTCGGCCACGTAGACCGCCGCGCCGCCGTATTCTCCGCCGAGCGCGAGGCCCTGGAGCATGCGCAACGCCAGCAGCGCCACGGGTGCGACCCAGCCGACGCCGTACTCGTTCATCGTGGCGTAGGACGGCAGCAGGCCGACCACGAAGGTCGATATGCCCATGATCAGGATAGTGACGAGGAAGGTATACTTGCGGCCCACCAGGTCGCCGAGACGTCCGAACACCAGCGCGCCGAAGGGGCGGACCAGGAAGCCGGCGGCGAAGGCCATCAGGGCGAAGATGTTGCGCGTGGCTTCCGGATAGGCCGAGAAGAACTGTGCGCCGATGATCGCGGCGAGCGATCCGTAGAGATAGAAATCATACCACTCGAACACGGTGCCGAGCGAGGAGGCCAGGATGACCTTCTTCTCGCCGGCACTCATGGGCCGTGCGGCATCCTTTGGTAATGGGACCGCTGACGTTGCAGACATGGGGGGAACCTCCAAAATTTTTTATACTTCCAGGCTTTTGCAGGCCTGGCTTTCATCACTTCAGAGACTTGGGCACTGCGTCGGCGTTCGCAGTCGCCCCAGTCCTGGCGCGCGCTGGTCTTACCGCTCACGGAAAAGAGAGCGATCGACGCTACCTCACGCCATGATTTCGCCCAAGAGTGAAAAAGCTGTACGGCACAAGGATACTCACGTTTTTATGCAAACGTGTCACTTTGGTGCCGATTGATCGGGCCGCCGCCCGGCGGGATGCGATGAATGAGAAAGGGCGCGGCTTCCGCCGCGCCCTTTCAAGCATTTGTCGAATGATCTTGAAACCGTCAGTGAGCGTGAGCGCCGTCGGCTCCGATCCCGGTCTCCGAGCGCACGAACTGCTGTTCGAACAATGCGCGCTCGCGCTTGGCCCTTGCAGTATTGTCGAGCTTCGACACCACATAGATCGTGAGGAAAGCGAGCGGCATCGAGAACAGGGCCGGGTTGTCGTAGGGGAAGATCGCCACCGGATTGCCGAAGGTCGTCACCCACACCGCCTTCGACAGGATCACCATGCCGACCGCCGCGAAAAGGCCGACGAAGCCGCCGATGAGGGCACCCCAGGTGGTCGTGCCCCGCCACAGGATCGACATGGTGAGGATCGGAAAGTTGCAGCTCGCCGCCACCGAGAAGGCGAGGCCCACCATGAAGGCGACGTTCTGGTTCTCGAAGACGTAGCCGAGATAGATCGCCACGATGCCGATGACGACCGCCGAGATCTTCGAGAGCCGGACCTCGGAGGTCTCGTTGCTGCGCCCGCGGGCGATGACGCTGGCATAAAGGTCGTGGCTCACCGCCGATGCGCCGGCGAGGGTCAGGCCGGCCACCACCGCGAGGATCGTGGCGAAGGCCACCGCCGAGATGAAGCCGAGGAAGTACGGTCCGCCCACGGCATTGGCGAGGTTCACGGCGACCATGTTGGTGCCGCCGACCATGCCCTTGAGCTTGTCGAAGGCGCCGGCCGGATCGAGTTTGAAATAGGCCGGGTCGGACATCAGCAGGGCGATGCCGCCGAAGCCGATGATGAAGGTGAGAATGTAGAAGTAGCCGATCAGGCCGGTGGCATAGAACACCGACTTGCGGGCGGCCTGGGCGTCGGAGACCGTGAAGAACCGCATCAGGATATGCGGCAGGCCGGCGGTGCCGAACATCAGGCCGACGCCGAGGGAAATCGCCTCGATCGGGTTCGAGACGAGGCCGCCGGGCGCCATGATGGCGTCGCCCTTCGGGTGCGTGGCGACGGCCGCCGAGAACAGGGCCTCCGGGTTGAAGCCGTATTTGTAGAGGACCGCGCCGGCCATGAAGGTGGCGCCGCCCAGCAGCAGGCAGGCCTTGATCACCTGGACCCAGGTGGTCGCCTTCATGCCGCCGAAGGCCACGTAGACGATCATCAGCACGCCGACGATGACCACGGCGTAGAGGTATTCGAGCCCGAACAGGAGCTGGATCAGCTTTCCCGCGCCGACCATCTGGGCGATCAGGTAGAAGGCCACCACGACGAGGGTGCCCACCGCCGAGATGATGCGGATCGAGGTCTGGTCGAGGCGGAAGCTCGCCACGTCGGCGAAGGTGAACTTGCCGAGATTGCGCAGGCGCTCGGCGATGAGGAACAGCACGATCGGCCAGCCCACGAGGAAGCCGGTGGAGTAGATCAGCCCGTCGAAGCCGGACGTGTAGACGAGGCCGGAGATACCGAGGAACGAGGCGGCCGACATGTAGTCGCCGGCGATGGCCAGCGAGTTGGTGCCGGCCGATATGCCGCCCCCGGCGGCGTAGAAGTCGGAGGCCGATTTGGTGCCCTTGGCCGCCTTGTAGGTGATGCCGAGGGTGAAGAGCACGAAGAACGCGAACATGCCGATGGCCGGCCAGTTCGTCTGGGCCTTCGTGACGGCGCCGATATCCGGGCCGGCCGCATAGGCGGCACCCGCGAGAATGACCGCGAGGGTGGTGCCGAGGGCGATGGGGTGGGCGAAGCGGATCATCGGCCGAGGTCCCGCTTGAGCGCGGCGGTCAGTTCGTCGAAGCGGCCATTGGCGCGCTGGACGTAGATGCCGGTGAGGATGAAGGCGAAGACGATCACGGCGACACCGAGGATCAGGCCCAGGGACGTCGTGGCGCTCCCGATCTTCAGGGCGAGCAAAGACTTGTCGAAGGCGATGAGGCCGATGAAGCCGAAATAGACCAGCAGCATCAGGATGGTCAGCGTCCAGCCGAAGCGGGTGCGTTCGTGCACGAGCTCCTTGAACCGCGGGTTCTGCGCAATCCGCGCAGTCTCGATATCGGACATGGCGTACCTTTCCCTGGAGCGTCGACCCTTCTGAACGGGGTCTCGGTCTCGACGAATACTGTAGCGATGAAGGAGCGGGCGCGCTTAAGTCTGCCGATCTTGTCTCATGTCCCGAGGCGCGTCAGCGCAAGCGTCGCAGGGTCACGATATCGTCAGGTCAAACGGAAGCGACGGCTCGGGATCCGGCCAGGACGCGATCGGCGCATCTCCTTCGAGATGCGCCGCTTCGTTGCGGGAGTTTGGCGATCAGGACGCGCGGTTCTGCCGGTTCTCGATCAGGTCGTCGACCACGGCCGGCTCGGCGAGGGTCGAGGTGTCGCCCAGCGACGAGAACTCGTCCTCGGCGATCTTGCGCAGGATGCGGCGCATGATCTTGCCGGAGCGGGTCTTGGGCAGGCCGGGGGCGAACTGGATCAGGTCCGGCGAGGCGATGGGGCCGATATCCTTGCGGACCCAGGCTACCAATTCCTTGCGCAGTTCGTCCGAACCGTCCTCGCCCTCCATCAGGGTGACGTAGGCGTAGATGCCCTGTCCCTTCATGGAATGCGGGTAGCCGACGACGGCCGCTTCCGACACCTTCGGATGGGCGACGAGGGAGGATTCGACCTCTGCCGTGCCCATGCGGTGGCCCGAGACGTTGATGACGTCGTCGACGCGACCGGTGATCCAGTAATAGCCGTCCGCGTCCCGGCGGCAGCCGTCGCCGGTGAAGTAGAGGTTCGGATAGGTGGAGAAGTAGGTCTGCTCGAACCTCTCGTGGTCGCCATAGACCGTGCGCATCTGGCCCGGCCAGGAATCCGCGATGCAGAGGTTGCCCTCGCAGGGGCCGTCGAGTTCCTTGCCCTCGGCATCGACGATCAGCGGCTGAACGCCGAAGAACGGGCGCGTGGCCGAGCCGGGCTTCAGCTTGGTGGCGCCGGGAAGCGGGGTGATGAGGATGCCGCCGGTCTCGGTCTGCCACCAGGTGTCGACGATGGGGCAACGGCTGTCGCCGACCACGCGGTAGTACCAGTCCCAGGCCTCCGGGTTGATCGGCTCGCCCACCGAGCCGAGGACGCGCAAGCTGGCCCGCGACGTCTTCTTCACCGGGCCCTCGCCGCCGCCCATGAGCGAGCGGATCGCCGTGGGAGCGGTGTAGAAGATGTTGACCTTGTGCTTGTCCACCACGTCCCAGAACCGCGACGTCGACGGGTAGGTCGGGATACCCTCGAACATCAGGGTCGTGGCGCCATTGGCCAGCGGCCCGTAGACGATATAGCTGTGACCCGTGACCCAGCCCACATCGGCCGTGCACCAGTAGACTTCGCCCTCGCGGTAATCGAAGACGTATTGATGCGTCATGGCGGCGTAGACGAGATAGCCGCCGGTGGTGTGGACCACGCCCTTGGGCTGGCCCGTCGAGCCTGATGTGTAGAGGATGAAGAGCGGGTGCTCCGCTTCTACGGCCACGGCCGGGCAATCATCGGTGACCTGGGCGGCGGCCTCGTCGTAATAGACGTCGCGGCCGGGCTCCATCGGCACGGCAGTGCCGGTGCGGCGCACGACGATCACATGGTCCACCGCATCCTTGCCGAGCCGCGCGATGGCGGCGTCGACATTGGCCTTCAACGCGACCTTGCGCCCGCCGCGCAGACCCTCGTCGGCGGTGATGACGAGCTTCGAGGCACAACCTTCGATGCGGCCGGCCAGGGAATCCGGCGAGAAGCCGCCGAAGACGATGGAGTGGATCGCGCCGAGCCGGGCGCAGGCCAGCATGGCATAGGCGGCTTCCGGGATCATCGGCAGGTAGAGGGTGACGCGGTCACCCTTGCCGACGCCGCGGTTGCGCAGCACGTTCGCCATCCGGCAGACTTCCGCATGAAGCTGGCGGTAGGTGATGTGCTTGGATTCGTTGGGGTCGTCACCTTCCCAGATGATCGCGACCTGATCGCCACGGGTGGCGAGGTGGCGGTCGATGCAATTGTAGGCGACGTTGGTCTTGCCGTCCTCGAACCATTTGATCGAGACGTTGCCCGGAGCAAAGCTCGTGTTCTTCACGGTGGAGTACGGCGTCGACCAGTCGATCCGCTTGCCGTGCTCGCCCCAGAACGCGGCCGGATCGTCGACCGAGGCCTTGTACATCGCCTGATACCCGGCATCGTCCACATGCGCGCCGTCTATCCAGGCCGCGCGGACGTCGACCACCTTCTCGTCCATGACGTTTTCCCTGCTGGTGCCCGATCGTATCGCGAAAACCGCGCAGCCGGGACTTCCACCTTGTTCTTATGCGCAGGAGCAGATTTACCGCAAGCGCGAAGGGGCATGATCCAACAGCGCCGGCACCCCCAATTGGGGGAATACTCCTCGCCAGCGGTGGCCTGCAGGTCAGTTGCAGCCGATACAGATCCCCTTGATGCCCGAACCTTCCGGTTTGGGCCGCTTGCCGTTGTCGTCACGCTTCACCGGCGTGTCGGGCGCGGCCGCGGCGCCGGGGGGCTTGGTGACGCCGGTGGGGGTGATGTTGCGGAAGGCGCCGGCCGAGTCGAGGTTCTGCCCGGTCGTCGAGGTGCCGCCCGTCTGGGCCAGGGCGCCGGTTGCTCCGGCCATGAAAAGTCCGGCGGCCAGAAGTCTCAGGGTTGTACGCATCGCGCTTCTCCATCTGTCGCGGAAGAACGGATGGGGTGCGCCGGGGTTGCTTACGGCCGGAGATCGGCGCCGTTGAAGTCGGTGCCGGAAGGCCTAGGCGAACCCAGGCCGTGTCAGGGAAGCGACCCGCAGGGCTCGGCGCGGGCCGGCAATGCCGGGTTGGCCGTCCGGAACTCAGCCACCACTGCATCGAGGCGCGCATCCACGATGTCGCTCATCTGCGGAACCCCCTCGGCCACCCGGAGCCATTTCGCGCCATCCCAGACCTGCACGAAGCCGGAAGGCCGTCCGCCGTGATCGCGGCAGGTGAAGGTGAGGGAATGGGCAAAGCCCGCCAGCCCGAGTCCTTTCCAGCGGCTGTCGTCGATCGACAGGCCCTCGAAGGCGAGGCGCACGTCCGCGCCGCGCAACGGTGCGCCGCGCCGCGCTCTCTGGGCCTCCGCGATGGCTTCGGCGGCGAGCACCGCGTTGTAGACGCCCCGGTTATAATGGGTCTCCCCCGAACCGTCCTTCGGCGTCGAGGACAATCCGCGATCGGCGACGAAGGTGTCGATGGCATCGAAGGCGGGGAAAGCATCGCCGAAAGCGTGGCGGCTCACCTCCTTGAAGCCGCGACTCGCCGAGCCGGTGCGGCGGATGCCGTCCTGATCGGGCCAGCGCAGGGCGATCATCCGGTCGGGCGGGAAGCCGACCTTCAGGGCCTCCTCAATGGAAACTCCACTCCGCGTGCCCTGGCCGAGGAGGATGACATGGTCAGGGCGCGCGGCGGCGATGCGTGTCCACAGGGCGGCCTTGCCGGCCTCGGTCTCGTCATCGGCGAAGAGCAGCGTCGAGAACCCATACCGGGTGCCGAGTTCCTGCAGGATGACGAGGGCGGACGGATCGGCGCCCGCGTGGCTGTAGACGAGGCCGATGGAGAGGCCCTGCAGTTCGGACAGGCCACCGAGCCTATTGGCGAGATACCGGATCGCGATGGTGATGCCGCCGAGCACGGTGGAGGAGGGGTTGAACACCCATGGAAGCAGGTCGCCGCGCGTTCCGGCCGGGAAGCCGTCGGCGAGGGACAGGATCGGGATCCGCTCGCGCGCGGCCGGTTCCAGCAGGTCTTGGGTGATGCCCCGGTCCGGCGTCGTGATCAGGACCGTTCCGGACGCCTGCGCGGCGGCGTAGCAGGCCCGGGCGCGCTCGACCTCCGAGGCGACCTCGCATTCCTCCACCTGCAAGGGCACGCCGCCGATCCCGCCATCGCGCTGGTTCAGCATCTCCAGGTAATCGTGAACGCCATTGGCCACCCGCGCGCCGATGGCGGCGCCGGGACCCGTGCGGTTGGTGAGGAGGGTCATGCGGACGGGCTCGGCGGCTTCGGCCGACAGGCAGAACGCCAGGATCAGGGCCGTCACGGCCATCGGAGGCAGGCGTCTCGTCATGGAGAGTGCATGGGACCCGGTCCTCCGCAGGCCGCGCGTCGCAGGCGCGACGCACGCCGCATGGCCCGCCGATGATGGCAGATGCCCGGCCGTGAGACGAGTCCGCGCCCGCCTCGACGGTCAGGCGGTCCTGACCGCCGCCTGGGGCGGGAACAGCATTTCCACCAATGTGCCCTCGTCCTTCCGGCTCTCGATGCGGAAGCTTCCGTGATTGGCCTCCACCAGGGCCTTCGTGAGCGGCAGGCCGAGGCCGGTGCCGGTGCTTCGCCCATCCGCCCGCCCCTTGGGCGAGGCCGCCACGGCGATCTGCCGAAACGGTTCGAGGGCGGTCTCCACCTCGTCCGGGCTCATCCCGATCCCGGTGTCGCGCACGCGGAGGGCGATCTCGCCCCGGTCCGCCAGGGTGGTGGAGACGATGACCTGCCCGCCGGCCTCGGTGAAGGCGATGGCGTTGGCGATGATGTTGAGGGCGGCCTGCCGCAACGAGCGCTCGTCGGCGACCAGGGGCGGCAGGTCGTGGGAGAAGCTCGTGCGCAGGACGATCCGGTCACGCATCGCCTGCGGCTGCAGCATCGCCACGCAATGGGTGACGACGTCGTTGAGGGGCACCTCCTCGAAGGACAGGTCGAGGCGCCCAGCCTCGATCTTTGCGAGGTCGAGCAGGTCGTTGACGAGGCTGAGGACGTGGGTGCCCGAGGCGTGGATATCGCCGAGATAGTCGCGGTAGCGCTCATGGCCGATGGGGCCGAACGGCTCGGCCAGCATCATGTCGGCAAAGCCGAGGATGCCATTCATCGGCGTCCGGATCTCATGACTGATCCGGGCGAGGAAATCCGACTTGCGCGCGCTGGCATATTCCGCCGCGCGCCGGGCGTTCGAGGATTCAGCTTCGACGCTTCTGGTAGCGCGCACGTCCCGGACGGTCATCACCATGCGGCCGTCGTCCCGCCCGGCGAGAGGCGCCACATGGATCAGCATCGGCAGCATGCCGGCGGCCGCCCGGGCGATGACATCGGGCACCGGTTGCGACTGAGCCGCCTGTGCCGGGCCGGCGATGCCATGGACGCTGGCGAGCACGGCCACGGCGCTTTCCGGCGCGAACAGGCTGAGAATGCCGGCACCGACGACCTCGCGCGGGTCGAGACCGAACGTCGCCGCCGCGCTGCGGTTGAGCCCGATGATCCGGGCATTCCGGTCGAGGGTGACGACGCCGTCTTCCAGGCTGTCGAGCACGGCCTGCGCGTCGGCGGCGCGGGCACCGGCGAAGGCGTCGGCGATCTGCATCGCCGCGCGCTCGCGGGCCGGCTCCCCCGCGACCGCATCGCGGACGAGGAGCAGCTGGGCCGGCGCGCCGGTCCAGTCGACTTCGGACGCCTGGATATCGACGCTCAGGCGGTCACCGGCCTGGGTGGTGAGCAGAGCGGGCGCGCCATCCGCCGACCGCTCGTGTGGGATGAGCCCTCCGAACAGCCTGTCGAGGCCACCCGACGCGGTGAGCTCGGCGAGATCGGCGAACCCTGCCATGGTCAGCAGGCGACCATTGGCGAACAGGACGCTGTCGTCGCGATAGATCATCACGCCGCCGGGCAACCGTTCGAGCGTCGCCGCCACGGCGGCGTTCGGGCCTTCCGGAGCCGGTTCTACATTGCGCGCCATCGCGGAGGGGAACGGGGTCACCGATCCGCTGGCCGGCCGTTCGTCGTCCGTCGTGACCTCTTCATCGGATTCGGAATCGCCGGCAAAGCGCGCGCCCAGGGCGCGGGCGATCTCGCGGAACGCCGCATGCTCGTGGCTCGACAGATGAGAGTCCTGGAGCGTCGGCCAACCGCTCTGGGCGTCGGACGAAGGCTCGGTGGCGAACTCGACCGGTTCCGGCGGCGCGTCGGCCTCCGAAACGAGCGGCGGCGGGGCGGGGGGGGCATCCGCGTCCACCACCGTGCTCGCCGCGTCGGCGACGAGACCGGGCGAGGGTTCGGCGACGGGCGGGAGCGCCGCCGCCTCGATTGCCGGAACCCCGGAGGAAACGGGCGACCCGGTGCCATTGGATAGAGTGGCGACGGGGGCCGTCACCTCAGCTGGATCGGCAACGGTGCCGATGCCGCCTGCCGCCTCCGGGACGGGTCGCTCGCTCGGAGACTGATCGGGGGACGCTTCCGCATCGTCCGTGCTCGTCACGACATCCTGTGCCGAGGGGGACACGGAGGGGCGGACCATGGCGAAGCCGTTGAATCCGGAGAACTCGTCTCCGACGCGCCGGGTCGGCGTACCGGAGATGTCGAGATCCATCGCATCCGGCGCCCCGTCCGGCTGCAGGGTGACGGAGATCGCCCGGAAGGTGCGGCGCTGGGCGAGGGCGAGCAGGAGCCCCTCCGCATCGAGGAGCGTACGGGTCTGTGACAGGGCGGACCATGTCCGGCCGAGCATCGCCGGTTTGACCGACGCGGCGGCAGCCCCGGAAATGTCGGTGAGCCTGTCGTCGGCATCGCTGCGCCATACCAGGCGGCCGGTCTGCATCGAAGGAGTGTCCTGCGGCGAAGGCACGCCTTCCGCGACCGGGGACAGGCCCGCGGGCGCCGTCACCTCCTCGGCCTGCGGGAGGGCGGGCTCCACGACGGCTTTCTGTGGCGATGCGCGGTGGTTCGACAAGCGGTCGAGAAGCGCCACGATCAGGAGGTTGCGCCCCGACTTGTCCTTCGTCCGCAATACGAGGCACGTCGTGGCCGCTCCGAGACGGCGCGTTTCGAACCGAAGCTTCATCAGCGTCGGCCGATCCAATGGGAGACGGCGCGGGCGAACCTGGTCGCACAGGCGAATTGCATCGACCCGGCCCGATTCGTCGGTGCCGATCGCACGGCCGAGGCCGTTTGCCGCCGTCGAAGCCAGCAGGACTCGCTCCGCTGTCCCGTCCAACACGAGCCAAACGGCATCCGGGGCGCTCAGGCGAAGCCCGAACCGCGAATCACCACTCCAGTGTCTGACGAGGTCGCCGAGGTCCGGGTCGGGGCCGGACGTCGGTTCTTCAGCCCCTTTTTCGAACATCCGTACCCGTTTCGCCTGGCATGTAAGTGATTCGCGCTCTTTTTTACCCGCAACGCGCCGCCGATATAGACACCAAGCGCTGCCGGTGCGCGTTTACCTTTTGTCATCCTTAATGCCACGCACGAGGGTGGCATAGGGCAGGCGATGTGTTATTGTGCAGCGCACAACAAACGATCAACAAGCAAGTTCAGAGGAGACGGACATGAGCAACACCCCGAACTATGAAGTGCCTGCTGAAATGCGCGATTTTGCCGAAAAGAGCGTCGATCAGGCCCGCAAGGCTTTCGATTCGTTCATCGGTGCGGCCCGCCGCACCGCCGACACGGTTCATGGCTCGGCCGATACGGCCCGCACGAGCGCGCATGACGTCTCCGCTCGCGGCTTCGAGTTCGCCGAGCAGAACGTGAATGCCGCCTTCGACCTCGCCCAGAAGCTGGTTCGCTCGCGCGACCTGCAGGAGGCCATGCAGCATCAGGCCGAGTTCGTCCGCAGCCAGTTCGCTGCGATCCAGGCCCAGGCCAAGGAGTTCGGTGGCCTGGCGCAGAGCGCCATGCAGCAGGGTGCCGAGAAGGCCAAGGCCGCTATGCAGGAGACTGCCGAGAACACCCGCAAGGCGATGGAACAAGGTACGGAAGCCGCTCGCAAGGCCGGCGCCGATGCCGAGCAGGCCATTCGCAACGCCAATTCCTGATAGTTTCGAAATGCGACGGATCTGATCCGTCCGACGATAGAGGCCCGCCCCGCCCGCACGGTGAGGCGGGCCTCGCTGTTTTTTTCAGAAGACGGGCTCGATGATCCGGCTCGATATTCGGTTGTTGACGGTCCCGGCCAAGCTGTCTTAGTCAAGTTTTGCCGCGCCGAACGCGTGCCGTAAGCGTCTGACGTCAAGCAACGCATTTTCCGATCCGTCATCCGGTCGGTGTCAGTGCTGCCCCGGATTACGGTCCAGACGTCGGGTTATCATGAACCGCCTGCAATCGTTCCGTCTCCGCGGATGCCTGCCGCCGAGCAGTCAGCGGCTCCTCATGCCTCTGGTGCTCTCCATCCTGATGACGCTCGTCGTCTCGGCGATCTCCACCTACAAGACCTTGCGGGCCGACGCGGCTTTCCTCGACCATTGGCCGCCGGCCTGGGCTTTGTCCTGGGTGGTGGCGTTCCCGACGCTTCTCCTGGTCCTGCCCCTGGTCCGCCGGATCGTCGGGTTCCTGGTTAGATCAGCCTGACGCCCGCCCCGGCCTACAAACATCAGATGTCCGGAAGGACGATCCGGACCGAGCCAGAGAGGGCTGAGGCAGGTTCTCAGACGAGCCGGCACGGCATAAGAAACTCCCGCATCGCTCCCGAGGCCATGCCCTGTGCGGTGCGGGAGACTTGCTCGAGAGCCTCGAGACTAAAGCTCAGGATCGACAGGCGGCGCAGATCGGGGGAATGGGGATCGATGACCATCAAGCCGGGTGATTACGTAGGGTCGGACGACAACGAGGCGACCATGACCGTCGTCGAGATCGTGGACGACAGGGCCCTGTGCCGCTGGTTCGTGGATGGCGACGTCGACGGCGACGAACTGGAAGCGTGGCTGCCGATCGCCTCCCTCACGGTTCTTTGAAAGGCGCGCGATCGCCGGTGCCGTAGTCCCGTCGGTGACGGCAGCGAACGACGTGCGACACGGCGCTTGCACCGCGGCGAGCGGTCTCCTAACCCTGGCGCCCCGCCCGGATTTCGGGCTCGTCGAAGAGGGCGATCCTCCATGCGACCTGGTTTTTCGCGCTCCGCCCAGCGTTTCGGCCTGTTGGCCCTCACTCTGGCTGGTGTGCTCTCCGCTGGCGCCGCCAGCGCGCAATACGATGACGAGGGCTATTACCGTCCGCCGCCGCGCCGTGATTACTACGACGATCGCGGCCCCCCGCCCCGCCGGGCCGTGGGCCTGAACTGCGATGCGGTTCAATCGGGCATCACCGGGCCGCAGCCTTATTCCTGTCCCCTGCCGGGGCCGCGTCCGCTCGGCGCGCGCTGCTTCTGCGACATGCCAATCGCGTCCTTCAGCGCACCTCAGACGGCAGTGGGGCGCGTCGTCCCGTAAGGGTCGAGCCGACGACGAAGAACGCCGCGCCATCCAGCGATGACGCGGCGTTGTATCTTGAGCCGGATGTCGTTCAGTTGAGGACGACGACCTTGGCGCCGACCTTCACACGCTCGTAGAGATCGGTGACGTCGTCGTTGGTCATGCGGATGCAGCCGGAGGAAACGGCCTGACCAATCGTGTCGGGCTCGTTCGAGCCGTGGATCCGGTACTCGGTGTTGCCGATATACATGGCACGTGCGCCGAGCGGGTTCTCAACACCACCGGCCATGTAGCGCGGCAGGTCGGGGCGACGAGCGATCATCGCGGCCGGGGGAGTCCACGACGGCCACTCGCGCTTGGCGGTGACGGTCTTGGTGCCCGACCAGGTGAAGCCCGGGCGGCCGACACCGACGCCGTAGCGGATGGCTTCGCCGTTCGGCAGGACGAAGTAGAGACGCCGCTCGGCGGTCGAGACGACGATGGTTCCCGGCTTGTATGCGCCGTTAAATCCGACGATCTCGCGCGGGATCGGCGCGACCTGGGCCTGGGGAGCGGCCTGAGCGCCCTGGCCGACGGTGCCCTGATAGCCATAGGGATCGTAGGAGGGCTGAGCGTACTCGGTCTCGGGGTAGTAATCGTCGCCACCCGTTCCGAACGGATCGTAGGAGGAGGCGGCGAGGACGGGGGTGGAAGCGAGGATGCAAGCACCCATGATGCCTGCAAGAGCGGTCGCCAACGTCTTCATGGTCGGATGCCTTGGCTGTACGGTAACCTTTGCTATACAAGCGTAAGCGTAGGCCGGTGGTTCCACCCCCCGATGCAGATTTCACATCTCGTTAACGTGAGCTTCCAAAATCAGTACACCTCGTCGGTATGCACGTCGAAGCGGGCGAGGTGCGAGTATCCGAAGTTGGTGGTGATCGCGACGTCGGTGGCGTCGCGACCCCGCGCCATGACGATGCGGCCGATGCGCGGCGTGTTGTGGCGGGCGTCGAACGTGTACCAGCGCCCGTCGAGATAGACTTCGAACCAGGCCGAGAAATCCATCGGGTCGGGGACGGGCGGGATGCCGATATCGCCGAGATAGCCGGTGCAGTAGCGCGCGGGAATGTTCATGCAGCGGCAGAAGGCGACGGCGAGATGCGCGAAATCGCGGCACACGCCCTGCCTCTGCATGAAACCGTCCCATGCGGTGCGCGTGGCGTCGGCGAGCATATAGTCGAAGCGGATGCGGTCATGGACGTAGTCGCAGATCGCCTGGACCCGTGACCAGCCCGGCATCGTCCCGCCGAACAACGACCATGCGGTCTCCGAGAGCTTGTCGGTGTCGCAGTAGCGGCTGCCAAGGAGGTAGACCAGCACGTCGCTCGGCAGGTTCTGGACATCGATCTGCTGTGCGTAGGGCGCGTATTCGTCCGGCATTCCCGTGTCATAGACAGTGAAGTCGGCCGAGATGTCGAGACGCCCCACCGGCGTGACGATGCGGGTGCAGATGTTGTCGTAGACGTCCCGGTATTCCTGGAAGGGGATGGGCGGATTGAAGCTGATGACGTGCGGGGTCATCACATCCGGCATGCGTGACGGGTGCACGCTCAGTTCGAGGATCATGGGCGTCGGCTGAACCGATTCGAAGGCGATGTCGAACCCAGTCCTGATCTTCATCGTAATGGCCCCATGTCTGTAAAAATCTGGTCTGAACCCGGTCGCCGTCCGGCGACAGGGACGTGATCGTTGTCAACGCACGAGGATCGGATCCGGTGTGCGCTGCTCGACGGAACCCGGTTCGATTTCGTCGACCTCGACACTCACCGACATGCCGAGATCGTCCGCGGGAAACCCGAAGAAGGAGCCGTGCAACGGCACCGCCTGGCGCGGGTCGCGCGCGACGGCGACGCGGATGAGGTCGCGGTTGCCGACGATGCCGTTGGTGGGGTCGAACTCGATCCAGCCCGCGCCCGGCAGGTAGACCTGCACCCAGGCATGGGTCGAGCCGCCGCCCACATGGCGGTTGCGGTCCCCGCGCGGGTTGTAGAGGTAGCCGGAGACGAAGCGGGCGGCCATTCCGAGAGCGCGCACGGCCTCGATCATGAGCACCGCGAAATCGCGGCAGCTTCCGCGCTTGAGGCGCAGGGTGGTGACGGGATCCTGAACGCCTTTTTCCGAGCGGGCGAGATAAGCGAAATTGCGTCGGACATGGCGCGTCATGTCGGCCAGCAATTCCTGCGTGCCGACGCGGCCGGCGGGCGGGACGAAGCTGCGCGCCCAGGCATCGACCTCGTTCTTCGGGTCGCGATGCTCGCGCTCGATGGAGCGGCTGAGATCGGGCATGTCGTCGGCGCCGTAGCCGAAGGGGTAGAAGGCCGCATGCGGCGCGATTGGGAATTCCGGCGCCAGTTCAGGCGTGTGGTCGAGGGTGATCGAGCAATCGAAGATGAGGGACGAGGCCCGCCCCTGAAAGGTGGCCACCGCGACGCAATTGCCGAACACGTCGTGAAGCCAGCGCAGGGACGAGGGCTCCGGCGTGATCTTCAACGTCGCTGCGAGCAGGCGCTGGTCGTAGCTGTCGCGAGGCCGGAACATGATTCGATGCTCGCCCAACCCGACGGGCTGGCGGTAGCGGTACGTGGTGATGTGTCGGACGGACAATATCGGCACGTTGACGGGCTCCGCGGCACCGGTCGGTACCACTCTCTTGGATCGACGCAATGCAAGAGGTGCGCCCAACTCCGTGGCGGAGCAGGATTCCGCCGCCACGTCTGCGCAGCATTGTCCTGGATATCATCGCCGGGGCAATGGTCGGCGGGCCTGCTCGACAGGGATGTTTTTGGATGAAGGACCGTGCGGCCCGAGTCGATGTCTCGGTGCGCAGCCGTCCATCAGGGTACGGCCGGCGGAGGATTGCTCGTTGCGTGCTCGGCCTCCACCAGAACGTCCTGCGGTCGCCAGGGTTTAGGGATGAACACCACTCTCTCGGGCAACGCGTCCGGTCGCGGGGCGCGCCGGCCGGAGGTGACGACCATGCGGGCCGTGGGCCACAGCATGGCCACGGCCCGTGCGAGCTGCAGGCCGTCCATGACACCGGAGAGCTGGATATCGGCAAAGACGAGAGCGACGTCCCCACCCCGGTCCCGCATCACGGCGAGCGCCTCTTCCGCCGAGCTGCAGCCGATCGTGTCGAGTTCGGTCTCATCGAGAAGGGCGACCGCCAGACCTTGCGTCGACGCGTCGTCTTCCACCACCAAGGCGAGGCGACCGGACTTGCGCACCGGTGCGGAGACGACGGGCTCCGGCTCGGCCGCAGCGTCCGGCGAAGGAACCTGACGAACGAGGGCCGCCAGATTTTCGGGGATGCCCTCGGCGATCAGGTCGTCATAGAAGGAAGCGAGCGCCTCGCCGATCTGATCCAGGGCGAGGCTGGGCGCGAGGGTATCGTGACCGGCGCGCTTGGCGGGAGCGGCCTTGAACGGTGTGGGGGACCGATCCTTCAACGGGCCTTTTGGATCGAGCACGTCATCCCTCCGACTTTCGTAATCCGCCCCCGCACGACCTGCGCGACTGCAAGCTCAACGTCGGGAGTTCGGCGTCAGTTGCCCAATGGACAACAAGAGGGGCCGGCATGCGGCGAACGCGGCCGTAAGGCGCGTGGTCCGTGCCGGCGACGGACAGCATGAAGATGGAAATCGGTCTCGCGCGCCTACTCGGCCGACGCGTCGGCATAGGCCATCACGCCCGAGAGCGAGCGGACATCGCGGTAGCGGGCGCCGCGGGTGCTCATCATGGTCTCGAACTTCTCGTGAACCTCGGCCACCGACAGGCTTGCGGCCTTGCGACGACCGCGCTGCGCCGCGAAGAAGATGGTGCGGTTGGCGCGTGCCGGGCCGGGCAGCATCTGTGCCGCGGCGGATTTCGGCTTGTCGACCACGCTGGCGAGGAATTCCTCGGCATCGTCCGGCCCGAGGAAGTGCGCGAGGTAGACCTCGCCGAGGGTGAGTTCGCGGCCGATGCGCAGGGAGATTCGCGCCGCGTCGCGCTTGAGCATCTCGCCCGCCATCAGGGCAGCGAGGTAGGGATCGCGCCGCAATTCGAGGATGCGGGTCCGCTCGGCGGCATCGGCGACGCTCGGCTTGCCATTGTCGCCGGAGACCACGAGGGCCGCTTCCTGCGTCAGCCCGTATTTCGGTCCGAAGTCGCGCACGACGCCGAGCCAGGTCCGCTCGATGAACTGGAACAGACCGGTGGCCGAGGAGGTCTTGGCCTGCACTTCGGTGATGAAGCTCGATTCCTTGTCGGCCACCGCCATCAGCAGGACAGGATCGGTCTGGACGGCCTGGGCCGCGCGGACGATCTTCTGCACGAGGTGGCGCCGGATCTTCATCGGCCCGAATTCGAGGATGTCGTTCGGGTCGCCGACGGCGCTCTCGGTGAGCAGATAATCGTAAGACACCCGGTCGACCGCATTGGAGCCGATCTCGGTGTCGAGGTCGTGGACGGCAGCGAATGCCGAGGACGCCGTGAGCACGGTGGGCGCCGCATCGAGGACCGCCGGTACAGACGATTGAATTCTGGGCTTGGGCATCGACGGCTCGGTCATCGCCTGAGCCGACTGCACCACGGCGCCAAAGCCGCTCGTGCCGGTGCCGTTGAGGACGACGGCGCTGAGGCCGCCGGCAACCAGCATCATCGCGATAACGGAGCGCGTGAGTGCGGGGCGGCTGCCATGGTCGCGGCCGACGCGATTCTTGAGGGTCAGAGCATCGGACGATGTCGCGACGTCACCGCCAGCGCCGAAGCGGCGCGAGGGAGGGGAAATTCGTGATGATCCGACCTTCTGAACCCGCATCTGATCGACTCGTCTCCGTGTGGTGGCGCACATCGGCATTTACGAGGACAGTTGTGGCGACAAAACGGCTAGGCTTGTGCTCATCCCGTGGCGTCGATGGCCGCTTTGAGGCAGCTTGGCCGTAAGTCGAGGCAACGGCCGCGCTATCGCGCGCTCGGACCCGCTCCGTGTCCATCGGACACTTACGGCATCGCCGATTCCAGACTTTCGATGGAGGGATGGCGTCTCGGCCGTCGGACCTCATGGAAGTCCGTGACGCGAACCCGTGCCCGATGCCTTGCCGGGCGTCTTCATACGCGCCCGGAAGGTCGAATGGTACCACTGCCCCGGCTCGAACGGGGGACCTCTTGATCCACAATCAAGCGCTCTAACCAACTGAGCTACAGCGGCACTCGGGCTGCGATGTATCCCGAGGCCGCGGGCATTTCAAGCGCCCGCGGCGCAGGGAATGCAGAATGGGGAAAACTCATTGTCGCGCGCAGGCGGGCTCGCACCGGAAACCGGTCGACGCCTCCGGCCTTTGCCCCCTAAGGTGGCGGCTGTTTCCCACCCCTTTCGTCTCACTCTTTCCCATCGGTCGATGAAGCCAAGAAGCGTGCCGCGCCGTGGATTTCCCGCCGGCCAGATGCTGGTTCACGTGCCCGGCCGATTGCGCGCCCTGGTGCGCGGCAGCGAGTTCGGCCTCGTGATCCTGGCCGCCTGCGTTGGAACCATCGCCGGGATCGCCGTCTCGGCCATGAGCCTCACGACTCAGGGCCTGCGGGAAATCCTCTATCGCCTGCCGCACGGCGCGCGCCTCAGCGCATCGACGGATGTGGATCCGCTCCTCATCCTGTTCGGCCCGGCCATCGGCGGCTTGGCTATCGGCTTCATCGCTTTCGGGCTCGCGCGCTGGCGCGGCGGCCCGCAACGGCCCATCGTCGATCCCATCGAGGCCAATGCCCTGCATGGGGGGCGGCTCTCGGTGAAGGGGTCCGTCGCCGTGGCGGCCCAGAACGTGATCTCGAACGGCAGCGGTGCCTCGGTCGGCCTCGAGGCCGGCTTCACCCAGATCTGCGCCAGCCTCGCCTCCCGTCTCGGCCTCGCCTTCGAGATGCGACGCTCCGATCTCCGGACCCTGGTGGGCTGCGGGTCGGCCGCTGCCATCGCCGCTGCCTTCGGCGCGCCGCTCACGGGGGCGTTCTATGCATTCGAACTCATCATCGGCACCTATTCCATTGCCACCCTGACACCGGTCGTGGTCGCGGCCCTGTGCGGCAGTCTCGTGGCCAAGGCGCTGGTGACGCAAAGCCCCCTCGTCACTGCCAACGGGTTCGATGCCCTGACGACCAGGACGATCACGGGAATCGACACCCTGCCGAGCCTCGCCCTCGGTCTTGCCTGCGCCGGACTCGGCATCCTGATCATGCGCGGCGTCACCCTGGTGGAGCAGGGTGTGCGGGCGACCCGTCTGCCGGCCTTCCTCGCGCCGGCCCTCGGCGGCCTCTGCGTCGGCGCCCTGGCTCTCGCGGTCTCGCCACAGATTCTCTCCGGCGGTCATGGTGCGCTCCATCTCCACCTCGATGTCGACATACCCGCCATGGGGATCGGTGCCCTGGCGCTGCTGTTCTTGGCCAAGGCTTCGGCCTCGGCGATCTCCATCGGATCGGGCTTTCGCGGCGGGCTGTTCTTCGCGTCCCTCTTCCTCGGCGCCCTGGCGGGGAAACTCTTCGCCGCGATAATGGCGGAGACGATCCCCGGCCTGTCCGGCCTCCACGGATTGTCCGGTCTGGAGAGCCTCACAATGTTCGGCCTCACGCCGCTCGCCTATGCGGTGATCGGCATGAGCGCCCTGGCGGTGGCCGTCATCGGCGGCCCGCTGACGATGACGTTCCTCGCCCTCGAGCTCACCGGCAGCTTTCCCATAACCGGCCTTGTCCTCGTGGCCGTGATCGCCTCGTCGATGACCGTGCGAAAGACCTTCGGCTATTCCTTCGCCACCTGGCGCTTTCACCTTCGTGGCGAGAGTATCCGCAGCGCGCACGATATCGGCTGGATCAGGTCGCTCACCGTGGGGGTGTTGATGCGCCGCGAGGTCGAAACCATGCCGGTCGACATGACGCTGCGCGATTTCCTGAAAGCCCATCCCCTCGGCTCGCCTTCGCGCGTGGTGCTGGTCGACGGGGAAGGGCGCTATGCGGGGATCGTGCTGGTGCCCGAGGCCCATGCCCTCGCTGCCGTCGATGGCGAAGCCGCTCTCGCCGAGACCATCCGGTATGCCGACGTGTTCCTCACCGCCGACATGAACGCCAAGCAGGCGGCCGCTGCCTTCGATGGTGCCGAGAGCGAGGCGTTGGCGGTGGTGGACGATCCGGCCTCGCGCCGGGTGGTCGGCTTGCTCACCGAGAGCCACACGCTCAAGCGCTACAGCGAGGAACTCGACCGGCAGAGGCGGGCGATCATGGGCGAGGCCGGATAAGCACTGGACGCTTCGCGATTTCCTGTGCTGGACCCGGAAGCTGGTTCCGCCATCGTCCCATCCGCCCGGGAAGGGGCGGATGGGATTGGTTGTTTCAGGCCGGCATCGCTCGGCGCGACTTGCGCATCAGCGCCTCTTCCACGGTGCCGTCGCCGTCGAGATAGCCGTGGCGCTTGGGGTTCGGCATGATCAGAGAGCCGATGAAGGCGATGGCGAGCATCGCCGTGACGTACCAGAAGAAGCTGCTCTCAGAGCCGATCTGCTTCAGATACAGGGCCACCATCTCCGCCGTGCCACCGAAGATGGAGTTCGCGACCGCGTAGGAGAGGCCGACGCCGAGCGCGCGGACCTGGGTCGGGAACAGCTCGGCTTTCACGATGCCGCTGATGCCGGTGTAGAAACTGATCACCGTGAGGCCGATCATGATTAGGCCGAACGAGAGGTACGGGTTTGTCGTGGCGCCGATGGCGGTCATCAGCGGCACCACCATCAACGTGCCGAGCCCGCTATAGAGCAGCATGTTGGTCTTGCGACCGATCCGGTCCGACAACCAGCCGAAGAAGGGCTGGATCACCATGTAGACGAGAAGCGCCGCCGTGGAGATCTGCGAGGCGGTGATCTTGTCGATATGCGCTGTGTTGAAGAGATACTTCGGCATGTAGGTGGTGAAGGTATAGAAACTCAAGGAGCCGCCGGCGGTGTAGGCGAGCACCACGCAGAACGCCCGCCAATGCTTGAACAGGGCGGAGAACGTGCCGGATTCCTTCGAGGCCATGTCCTCTTTCGTGGCGGTTTCCGCGAGCGACGAGCGCAGGAACAGGGCGACCACAGCCGCCATCGCGCCGATGAAGAACGGGATACGCCAGCCCCAGGCCGTGAGCTGCTGAGCGGTGAGGACGCTCTGCAGGACGATCAGCACCAGTGAGGCGAGGAGCTGGCCGCCGATCAGGGTGACGTACTGGAACGAGGCGAAGAACCCGCGCTGACCCTTGAGTGCGACCTCGCTCATGTAGGTGGCGCTGGTGCCGTACTCGCCGCCCACGGACAGGCCCTGGATCATGCGAGCGAGGAGCAGCAGGGCGGGAGCCCAATGTCCCACGCTGGCATAGGTCGGCAACACGGCGATCATCAGCGATCCGCCGCACATCATCAGCACCGAGATCATCATCGAGGTCTTGCGGCCGAGACGGTCGGCGATGCGGCCGAACAACCAGCCGCCGATGGGGCGCATGAAGAACCCCACGGCGAATACGGCCGCGGATTTCAGGAGTTGGCTGGTATCGTCACCCTCGGGGAAGAAGACTGGGGCGAAGTAGAGCGCGAAGAAGGCGTAGCAATAAAAATCGAACCATTCGACGAGGTTGCCCGACGACGAGCCGACGATGGCGAAGATGCGGCGACGGCGATCTTCCGGATCGTCGGGCCGCGAAGGATCGATCGCGATAGCGTCGGACATGTGGACTCCCAGACTTCGAGCAGGACCTTCGGAGTAGGTCTCTTGGGCGGCGACGTTAAGCACCGGTTCACGATTCACAAGGGCTTAAGCGCGGCTTTTCTACAGCGCGCTTGAAATGTCAGCCGTTCTTCGCGCCGGGGCGGTTTGCTGTTCAGAGCCAAAGGATAGGCGAGCGCGCCCGTCCAATGAAAGGCGCATCAGTCAAGCTTGAGCGTTCTTGAGCGTAGCGTTCTCCATGATGAGAGGCGTCATGTTACAAAAAATGAGGAACGGTTTTGCCGGTCTTTCTGTTTCGGCTTCGCATCGGCGCCTGTCGGCGTCTGAGTTCCACATGAGAATGGACTGATCGACATGAGCAAGCTCTTGCGGAGTACAATGACGGCTGCCGTTCTGGTCGTCGGTGCGGCGACTGCTTTCGCCCAAGGTGGGCCTGGAGCCGGCGGTGGAGGCGGTGCGGGCGGCGGCGCGGCAGGAGCCGGGGCGCCGGGTGGTGGCGGCGCAGGTGGTGCGGGATCGGCCGGAGGCGCCGGAATGCGTGGCGGCGGTGGCGCCGGAGCGGAACGTGGTGGAGCAGCAGGCGGTTCGGAGCGTGGCGGTTCCCCGGGGGAACGTGGCGGTCCGGCGGGCGAGCGCGGCGGATCTGCCGGGATGGAACGGGGCGGTGGCGACCGGAATGGCCGCATGGATCAGGGTGAACGTCCGGGTGCCGGCGGAAGAACAGATGCCGGCCGGCCCGATCGTGACGGCAAGGCCGATCGCGATGGTAAGCCTGAACGCGATGACAAGCTGGACCGGGGCGAGCGCATGGAGCGAGGCGGCAAGGCCGATCGCGACATGAAGGACGGTAAGGCGGACCGTGGCGAGCGGATGGATCGCGAGAGGGGTGATCGCGGTGACAGGGGCGGGCGTGGAGATCGAGGC
The DNA here is from genome assembly GCF_000376345.1 of Methylobacterium sp. 88A. NCBI lineage: Bacteria > Pseudomonadati > Pseudomonadota > Alphaproteobacteria > Hyphomicrobiales > Methylobacteriaceae > Methylobacterium > Methylobacterium sp. 88A. The sequence continues at coordinate 3,712,509 of NZ_AQVT01000001.1, read as the reverse complement.
GGACGAGGCGACAGTGGCGCCGTGCGCGGAGCCTATGGCCGGCTTGGTGCTCCGCAGCGGACGGAGTTTCGCCAGAACGTGCTGCGTCGCGGCATTCCACGCCTCGCCGCCGGTGCCTTCGCCCTGACGGTGGGGACCGCCATCGCTCGCAATTACACCCTTTACGACCTCCCGCCGGATATCGTTCGGATCGTGCCGGAATACGAAGACTACCGCTACGTCCTCGTCGATGATGACATCGTCATCGTCGATCCCGATACCTACGAAATCGTGGACGTCATTCGCGGCTGATCTCGGATCGGCGGTTTCCCCGAGAGGGGAGCCGCCGCGGGGCGAAGCATCTTCCTTTGTCGTCCGTAGCCGCGATGCCGGCCATAGCGATACTGGTGCTCAACAGCCGCGACGTGATGATGCGAAGGTAAGTCCAGAGGCTCCGGATCGGTTGTCATCACTGATCCGGAGCCTCTACGTTTCCGCTTCTCCACCGATCTGTTGCTCGGGGCGAAAGGCATGTCGCTCCGGCGCCGGCACCGCTTGGCCGTTCAGGCCCTCGACGTGTCGCAGGTTCCCAAGCGCAGAAACGCGCGGTGCCTTTCCGGACCACGTAGCTCGGGCAAAGCCGGCCCGCACGGTGCCCCTCAGCGGCCGCCTCGATCCAGCATCCGCGAGACCACCCTGGCGGTGTAATCCACCATCGGAACGATCCGTGCGTAGTTGAGCCTGGTCGGACCGATCACGCCGACGACACCGACGATCTTCTGCGAACCGTCCCGGAACGGCGCCGCGATCATCGATGAGCCCGAGAGCGAGAACAGCTTGTTCTCCGAGCCGATGAAGATGCGGACGCCCTCGCCGCCCTCGGCGCGGGAGAGGAGTTCGATGACGTCCTTCTGCGTCTCGAGATCGTTGAACAGCAGGCGGATCCGTTCGAGATCCTCCACCGCGCGCAGGTCGTCGAGCAGGTTCGCCTGGCCGCGTACGATCAGTTGGCGTGCCTCTGACGTCCCGACCGTGGTGGCGAGACCGGCATCGACCAGCCGCTCGGTGATGACGTCGAGTTCGCGCTTCATCGCCTCGCGGCCAGCCTCGATTTCCGCTCTCAAGCCTCCGAGGGTCCGCCCCTGCAAGCGGGCATTGAGGTAGTTCGAGGCCTCCTGCAGGGCGCCCGCCGGAAGGCCGGGCGGCAGGTCGAGGAGGCGGTTCTCCACCGAGCCGTCATCGGAGACGAGGACGACGAGGGCGCGGGCGGGATCGAGCCGTACGAACTCGATGTGCTTGAGATGGACGTTGCTCTTGGTCGTGACGACCACGCCCGCCCCCCGCGAAATGCCCGACAGCATCGACGAGGCCTCGGCGAGGGCGCTCTCGAAGGTGTGGCCCGAGGCGGCGGCGCGCATCTGCGCCTCGATCCGCTCCTGCTCCTCGCGGCCGACATCGCCGATCTCCAACATGGCGTCGACGAAGAAGCGCAGGCCGAGTTCCGTCGGCAGGCGCCCGGCGGAGGTGTGGGGCGCGAAGATGAGCCCGGAATGCTCCAGATCCGCCATGACGTTTCGGATCGAGGCCGGGGACAAGGCCATCGGCAGGATCCGCGCGAGGTTGCGCGACCCCACCGGTTCGCCGGTCGTGAGATAGCTCTCGACGATCTGCCGGAAGATCTCGCGTGTCCGCTCGTTCAGGGCCGAGAGGGCCTGAAGTTGCTGCGACGAGGAATAGGGATGCGCGCGTTCGGTCAATGGGTGTTTCCTGACCGCCGATTGTGTCCGGCCCGGAGCCCGGGCACAACCTTTACCGGTGAGGCATAGCCGCCCTGTGGTCTGCTAATCCGTTTGCCGCCCGAACGGAACGGCCTTTGCGTTGAGTCGCCGCCCTCGCGAGCCTGCTCGCTGTGGCCGGTGGGTCTGGTTGACGGACCCGCCGCTCCCGTCCGTTCGGAGGAACACGCCGCCGTGCCCGACCTCGACACCGTCGTCAAAGAGATCGCCGAGGAGATGGCGGACAGGCCGGACCGGGGGGAGGTCGCCACATACATACCGGAACTCGCCAGGGTCGACCCGAAGGCGTTCGGTCTCGTCGTCATCGACGCGGACGGTCACGTGGCGGCGGGAGGCGACAGCGACACGCCGTTCTCGATCCAGAGCATCTCGAAGGTTTTCACCCTCACCCTGGCACTCGGTATGGCCGGCGACCGTCTCTGGCGCCGGGTGGGACGCGAGCCCTCGGGCAGCCCCTTCAACTCCATCGTCCAGCTGGAGCGCGAGCGCGGCATTCCGCGCAATCCCTTCATCAATGCCGGTGCCATCGCGGTCACCGACGTGATCCTGTCGGGCCATCAGCCGAGGGAGGCCCTGGGCGAGATCCTGCGTTTCATGCAGTTCCTGGCGCAGGATCCCACGATCATCATCGACGAGGCGGTGGCGGCCTCGGAGCTGCGCACGGGCTTTCGCAACATCGCGCTCGCCAACTACATGAAATCCTTCGGCGTTCTCGACAATCCGGTGGATTTTACCCTCGGCGTCTATTTTCACCACTGCGCCATCGCCATGTCATGCCGGCAACTCGCCAACGCCACCCGTTTCCTGGCGCATTCCGGGCGCAACCCGCTGACCGGTTATTCCGTGGTCTCGGCTGAGCGAGCCCGGCGTATCAATGCGGTGATGCTCACCTGCGGTCACTACGACGGCTCGGGTGAGTTCGCGTATCGGGTCGGCCTGCCGGGCAAGAGCGGAGTCGGCGGCGGGATCATCGCCGTGGCACCGGAAAAGGCTTCGATCGCTGTCTGGTCGCCGGGCCTCGACGCATCCGGCAATTCCCATCTTGGCCGGATCGCCATGGAACAGCTGACCAAGCGCCTCGGCTGGTCGATCTTCGGCGCTTGATCGCGCTCGCCCGGGCGCCTTTCCGGTCCTCAGCTCTCCGGCGCGTCCGCGGCCTTTCTCTTCAACACAGCGAGGTAGTCCCGCAGGAGCCCCACGCGTTTCGGCCGGAAGCTCGCGCCCGCGAGTTCGGCAGCGGCGATCCGGTCCACTCTGAACATCCGGTGCGCCTCGCGCAGACAGCACCAAGTGAGGACCACCAACTTTCGGTCGAGATAGACGATCGCAAGCGGCCAGATCGTCCGTTTCGTGATCCGCGCCTCACCGTCCGCGTAGCGGATCGTCACCGCCTCTTCGCGCCAGCACCCTTCGCGGATCACCGCCGTGGCGGGGGAGGGGGCGAAGCGCTCCTCGGAGCGCCGGACCTGCGAGACCGCGTGGAGCAGGTGCTGTTGGCCGGTATCGGGGAGGGTCGCCGCCACCTTGGCGAGCACTGCGGCGGCGGCCCTCGCCAGCGCCGGATCCCCCATGTGCCGGACCTCGGACAAGCCGAGCACCAGTGCTTCGATCTCGATTCGATCGAAGATCTGCGGCGGCAGAGCCCCGTCCTCGATCAGTCGGTAGCCGTAGCCGCGCTCGCCCTCGATATGGGCGCCGGCTGCGCGAAGGCTATCGATGTCGCGGTAGAGCGAGCGGAGGGAGACGCCCGTCTCCTCCGCCAGCCGGGCCGCCGTCACCGGCGCAGGCAGCATGCGCAGAGCCTGAAGCAGTCGGAAGAGGCGGTCCGTGCGAGCCAAAGTTCAACTGACGCAGAGTGGCAGTAGCGCTCGTCTATAAGCATCGGTGTCGACCCCGCCAACACGAGTACTTCGATGCTGACCCTCGTTCATTCGCCCAAAAGCCGCTCGACCCGCATCATCGCGCTGCTGCACGAACTCGGCGCCCTCGACGACGTGTCGGTGGAAATCGTCGCCATCGTGCGCCAGGACGGCTCCGGCCAGTGCGATCCCAGCAATCCCCATCCCGAGGGAAAGGTGCCGCTCCTCGTTCATGACGGCGTGACGATCTGGGAGAGCAGCGCGATCATGCTCTACCTCGCCGACCTCTTCCCGAAGGCTGGCCTGACTATCCCGCCGGGTCATCCGCAGCGGGGGGCCTATCTCAGCTGGTTCGCGTGGTATTCGGGTGTGGTCGAGCCGGTCATGCTGCTGGAAGCGGTCGGGCTCACGCATCCCGCCATCGCTTCGACTTTTCGCGGGAGTGTGGAGGTGCGACAGCGGCTCGCTGCAGCACTCGCCAAGGGGCCCTATCTCTTCGGCGAGCGCTTCACGGCGGCGGACCTACTGCTTCACTCGCCTTATGCCTGGTTCGGCAAACCGGGCGATCCGGTCCTCGATGCGTGGGTCGAGCGCTGCATGGCCCGTCCTGGGGCGGCTTTCGCCACGGAGTTCGACCTCCTGCACCCACTGAAATGAGCGGTCTCAGCAGGCCATCTCATTCTCCGCATCGGTGAAGCGCGGCGGTTCTGATCTGATGCTTCGACTATCATCAGCGCAGCGTCGATATCGGGCATCGTGCCTAAAAAGACGTCATTTGGCTCATGAAGCAGTCATGGAGAACGAAAATTGCCACGGCGCCGAGGAGCGCCGTGGCGGATGTCGTGTCAGGCTGCTGCCTTCGCTTCCTCGGAAGTCGGAACCGAGGCGACGGTCTTCAGGATCTGCGAAGCGATCTGGTAGGGGTCCCCCTGGCTGTTGGGACGGCGGTCTTCCAGATAGCCCTTGTACTCATTGTTGACGAAGCTATGCGGCACGCGGATCGAGGCGCCGCGATCGGCGATGCCGTAGCTGAACTGGTCGATCGCCGCAGTCTCGTGCTTGCCGGTCAGACGCATGTGGTTGTCCGGGCCGTAGACGGCGATGTGGTCGTCCAGGTTCTCCTTGAACGCTGCCATGAGCGCCTCGAAATAGGCTTTGCCGCCTACCGTGCGGAGATGCTCCGTCGAGAAGTTGGCGTGCATGCCCGAGCCGTTCCAATCGGTCGCACCGAGTGGCTTGCAATGGTATTCGATGTCGATCTCGTACTTCTCGCACAGGCGCTGCAGGATGTAGCGGGCGACCCACATCTCGTCGGCGGCCTTCTTGGAGCCCTTGCCGAAGATCTGGAACTCCCACTGGCCCTTTGCCACCTCGGCGTTGATGCCCTCGTGGTTGATGCCGGCGTCCAGGCACAGGTCCAGGTGCTCTTCGACGATCTTGCGTGCGATCGAGCCGACTTCCTTGTAGCCGACGCCGCAGTAATACGGGCCCTGGGGGGCCGGGTAGCCGCTGGCGGGGAAGCCGAGCGGACGACCGTCCTTGTAGAAGAAATACTCCTGCTCGAAGCCGAACCAGGCGCCGTCGTCGTCGAGGATCGTGGCGCGCTTGTTGGAGGCATGCGGCGTCACGCCGTCCGGCATCATCACTTCGCACATCACCAGCACGCCGTTCTTGCGTGTGCTGTCGGGGAAGTGGCGCACGGGCTTGAGCATGCAGTCGGAGCTGCCGCCCTCGGCCTGCATCGTTGAGCTGCCGTCGAAGCCCCAAAGCGGAAGCTGCTCGAGGGTCGGGAAGCCGTCGAATTCCTTGATCTGGGTCTTGCCACGCAGGTTCGGCACCGGCGTGTATCCGTCGAGCCATAGATACTCGAGCTTATATTTCGTCATTTCGAGCCTCTCGTCCCTCAAGCGATCCGACGGCCGGGTCTCCCCCTCACATCGTTCGCGGCCGTTCGTAGCCGGAATCGCCGCTAGCATAACGTGTGCCAGCCATGGTCGTGGGGCCAGGCGCCATCGACGGCGGGATCCAGCCGCAACGAGGCGGACGCTTCACTCGCAGGGATAGAGAATCCTTCGCGCGGGAATGTTTCTGCCTACCGAATAGGCGCCCCTGAATGGGCATCCGGGAAGTGCTCGAGCAAATGCTCATATTCTGTTCGCCGTCAGTGCCTTGCCCATTTGCTTAGCAGGCAACGAAGCAGCGTGGTCGTGTGGCTAGGAACATCGTCCGATGGAAGCGCGCCTTCTGCTTAATCCCGAAACAAAAAATATAAATTCGGAGCAGCGCATGCTGCCTTTCCAGGCGAGCACGCGTTCCATCGCATCCGCACCAATACGGTCGGCGATACGAGTAACTCACGGAACGGAGTCCGTCCTGATGAAGAACCCAACCCTGTCCGCCATGGCGAAGACCCTCGCCATCGTGGTCGCCCTGGTGGGCGCGATGATCCTCGGTACTCCGCGCGGCGCCCAAGCCGCACCGATGGCGGTGTCCAGCGAAGTCGCCGGCTCGGTCAACGTGGCCGCCACGCAGGTCCAGTACGGTGGTGGTCACTGGCGCCACCACGGCCGGCATCATCGCCGTCACTTCGGTCACCATCGCGGTCGCCACTTCGGCCATCACTACGGCCGTCGATTCGGCCACCACCACCATCACCGCCGTTTCGGTCATCATCATCGTCGCCACTACCGCTACTGAGGCGTGAGTTGGGGGCGCGTCCCCGTGGGCGCGCTCCTCTTCATTCTGGCCGCGCTTGCCGGTGGACAAACCGGGGCCTAAGAGCCCGGACGATCAATCCGGAACTCGACCAAGGAGAGTGCCCATGCGGCCCTCGAAGCGCGCGAACGACGAACTGCGCACCGTCACCCTGGAGCGCGCCGTCGCCCGCTATGCCGAGGGTTCCTGCCTCGTCACCTTCGGCCAGACGAAGGTACTCTGCACGGCCTCCCTCGAAGAACGCGGCCCGCCATGGCTGCGCGGCTCGGGCAAGGGCTGGGTCACCGCCGAGTATTCCATGCTCCCCCGCGCGACCCACGAGCGCACTCGCCGGGAGGTGAATTCCGGCAAGCCCTCCGGGCGGACGCAGGAGATTCAGCGGCTGATCGGCCGCTCGCTCCGTGCCGTCACCAATCTTCCCGCCATCGGCGAGCGACAGATCACCGTGGATTGCGATGTGATTCAGGCGGATGGCGGTACCCGCACCGCTGCGATTACCGGAGCCTGGATCGCCCTGCACGATTGTTTCACCTGGATGCGCGGGCGCTCCATCATCTCGGTCGACCCCCTGCGCGAGCATGTCGCCGCGATTTCCTGCGGCATCTACAAGGGCACCCCGGTGCTCGATCTCGAATACGCGGAGGATTCGGCCGCCGAGACCGATGCGAATTTCGTCATGACCGGCTCCGGCGGCCTCGTGGAGGTGCAGGGCACCGCCGAGGGCAAGCCCTTTTCGGAGGCCGAACTCATCGAATTGCTGCGGCTGGCCCGTGGCGGAGTCGAGCAGCTCGTTTCCCTTCAGAAGCAGGCAATCGCATGAGCGAGCCGCGCATTCTCACAGGGCGGGTCGTCATCGCCACCCACAATCCCGGCAAGCTCGTGGAGATGCGCGAGCTGCTGGCGCCGTTCGGCGTGGAGGCCGTCTCGGCGGGCGAACTCGGTCTGCCCGAGCCCGATGAGACCGGTACGATGTTCTCCGAGAATGCGGCGATCAAGGCCATCGCCGCAGCCCACGCCTCGGGCTTGCCCGCCTTCGCCGACGATTCCGGCCTCTGCGTCAATGCCCTCGACGGTGCACCCGGCCTGTTCTCCGCCCGCTGGGCTGGTCCGAACAAGGACTTCTCCGGCGCCATGGCCCGCATTGCGGCCGAACTCGACAAGCGTGGCGCCGCGACCCGCCGAGCTCACTTCGTCTCTGCCCTCGTCATCGCCTGGCCGGATGGCCATACCGAAACGTTCGAGGGTCGGGTGTTCGGCGATCTCGTGGAGCCGCGCGGCTCACAGGGCTTCGGCTACGACCCGATGTTCTTGCCGGACGGCTACGATCGCACCTTCGGCGAGATCTCCTCGGAGGAGAAGCATGGCGTCGACTGGCAGAGCGGGAACGTCCTGTCGCACCGCGCCCGCGCGTTCGTGCTTCTGGCCGCGAGCTGCCTGCGTCGGCCCGGCTGAACGGGCGGGCGAGCTTCTTTACGCCTCACCTCGGCCGCATGCGGAGGTGAGGCGTTCACCTTTGATCGTCCCGGCACCATTGCCAAAATCCCCAGCCGCGCGCACATCCGCCCGATGACCGATCGTTCAGGCCCGGACCACCCGACCCGCGATGCCGGGTTCGGTGTCTATGTCCATTGGCCCTTCTGCGCCTCGAAGTGCCCCTATTGCGACTTCAACAGCCATGTCCGTCACGCGCCGGTGGATGAAGTCCGCTTTCTCGCGGCGTTCCGGGCCGAGATCGCCAATGTGGCGGCGCGAATTCCGGGCCGCACCGTGTCGAGCATCTTCCTCGGCGGCGGCACCCCGTCATTGATGCAGCCGAGCACCGTCGCGGGGTTGCTCGAGGCCATCGACGATGCCTGGGGCGCGGCGCCCGATATCGAGGTGACGCTGGAAGCGAACCCGACCAGCGTCGAGGCCGGCCGTTTTCGCGGTTATCGGGCCGCCGGAGTGAACCGCGTTTCTCTCGGAGTCCAGGCCATGGACGACGCCTCCCTGAAGGCCCTCGGGCGGCTCCACACGGCTGCAGAGGCGATGGCGGCGGTCGAGACGGCAGCCGCGCATTTCGAGCGCTACTCCTTCGATCTCATCTATGCGCGGCCGAACCAGAGCGCGTCCGCCTGGCGCGCCGAGCTCAGGGAGGCCATCGCCAGGGCGGCCGAGCACCTGTCGCTCTATCAACTGACCATCGAGCCGGGTACGCCGTTCTTCGGCCTTCACGCCGCCGGCAAGCTCGTCCCACCGGACAACGATATGGCGAGGGCGCTCTACGACGTGACGCAGGAGGTCTGTGACGCGGCCGGGCTCTCCTCCTACGAGATTTCCAACCATTCCCGCCCCGGCGCGCAATCGCGGCACAACCTCCTGTACTGGCGTTATGGCGAATATGCCGGCATCGGTCCCGGCGCGCATGGCCGGCTGGTGACCGGCGAAGGGCGGATCGGTACGGTGACCGAACGCGCGCCGGAAGCCTGGCTCGCCCGGGTCGAGCGCGACGGCCACGGCATCGTCGAGACCGAAACTCTCTCGGCCGCCGACCAGGGCGACGAGTTCCTCATGATGGGCCTGCGTCTCAGGGAAGGGGTCGATCCGGCCCGCTATGCGATGCTGAAGGGTCGCCAACTCGATCCGGTCCGTATCCAGGCCCTGATCGGTGACGGGCTCGTCGCCCGTCTGGACGGAGGCCGTATCGCCGCGACCCCCCGCGGTGCGCCGGTTCTGAACGCGGTGGTGGCGGAACTCGCCGCCTGATGCTGCGCCGCGCCCTGCCGCTCATGACCTATTGCAGCGGCGATCCCGGTGAGACCTACCCGATCACCCTCCATGCGGCCTTCCTCGGCGACACCTGATGCGCAAACCGGATCACGTGCCGGAAGGGCCGAGCGTGCGCGGAGCCGGGCTGACGATGGCCGGTGCGCCGCTACGGATCTCGTAGATCGCCAGCGCCCTGTCGCTCACCCCCTCCGGCCGGAAGCGGAAGGTGCCGTCGATCCCGGAGAAGCCTGCCTGCGTCGTCAGGGTGACGTCGGCGAAGCGCTGCGATCCGTACTGCCGCGTCAGCGCCGCCATGAGCGAGACGGCGTCGTAGGCCAACGTCGCCACGCGTGGCGGCACGGAGCCGAAACGCGCCTGATAACGCTGCGAGAAACCGTTGAACCCATTGGCATCCGCCGCTGCGAACCAGCCGCCCTGCAGGGCGGGGAGGGCAAAGACGCGTGCGTCGTTCCACACTGCCGTGCCGATGGGTTTGACCCTGCCGGGAGAAAATCCCGCCTTGGTGAGCGCGGGTGCGACGACGGCCAAGCCCTCCGGGCTTTCCGGCAGGAACAGGGCATCGGCCTGGGCGCCGGGACCGTTGATGAGGCCGGCGAGGCGCGAGATCGCGGGGGCGGGCGCACCCGGCGCGTAGCGCTCGATTCCCACCAGGCGGGCGCCCTTCCTCGCCACCGCCTCGCGGAACTGCGCCTCCACGGCATTGCCGTAGCTGCTCTCGGGGATCAGCGCGGCGAAGGAGCGGCGGCCGGCTGCGACCGCCTCGTCGACCACGCGGTCCACCTCGGCCTGCGGCAGGAAGCTGAGGAGGTAGACGCTGCGCGCCGCGACGCTCGCATCGGTGGAAAAGGCGATGATCGGCTTGCCGGCCCCACGCGTGACCCCCGCCGCCGCCTGGACATTGGCCGCGAAAAGCGGTCCGAGCACCAGCTCGGCGCCCTCAGCGAGGGCGGCCTGGGCCGCTTCGCGCGCGCCATCCGGCGAGCCGCGGTCATCCTTCACCAGGATCTGCAGGTCGGGCTTCTGGAAATCCTCCACGGCGAGTTCTGCGGCATTGCGCAGAGCCGCGCCGACTGCCGAACCCGGACCGGAGAGGGGCAGGATGAGAGCGATCTTCACCGACCCGGTGCCGATCTTCGTTGCACCCAATGACGTCGCCTGCGGATCGCCCGCGGCGGCCATATCCGGGTTAGGCGCGGCTTTCGTGGCGCGCGGGCCGCCATCGGGGCCGCCGATGCAGCCGCCAAGCCCCCCGACGAGCATGAGGATCGCCGCGGCCCTTGCCCAACCGACCGTGGCGGGACCGTGGCCCCTTGCAAGGCTTTTCCCCATTGCACGGTACTCCCCGTCGCTCATCTGCATCGCCCGCCCGATCCGCGCACGGTTAAAGCCTGGACGACAAAAGTAAATGTGCCGACACCCCCGGCGCGGGCATTCCTCCGGCCCGTGTCCCCGTGGCAAAGTCCGCCTCATGACTCAGAGAATCGACAATCGGACGCGCCGCTCCAAGGCAGTGCACGATCCGGCCAAGCCCGTCTCCACCTTCACCGCTTTCGGCCTTGCGGCGGAGGCCGAACCGCTCGACCCCGGACTGCACGTGGTGGCGACCCCGATCGGCAACCTCAAGGACGTCTCGTTCCGTGCGCTGGCGACTTTGGCGGCGGCCGATACCGTGCTCGCCGAAGACACCCGCGTCACCCGCACCCTCCTGATGCATTACGGCATCACGACGCCGCTGGTCGCCTATCACGAGCATTCGAACGCGGCGGTGCGTGAGCGTATGATCGCACGGATGCAGAACGGCGAGGCCTTGGCCCTGGTCTCGGATGCCGGAACGCCGTTGGTCTCCGACCCCGGTTTCAAGCTCGTCCAGGCTGCGATCGAGGCGGGCATTGCAGTGACGCCTATCCCCGGTCCATCCGCGGTGATGACCGCCATCGTCGCGGCGGGCCTGCCCACCGACCGCTTCTTTTTCGAAGGCTTCCTGCCGCAGAAATCCGGTGCCCGGCGCAATCGCCTTGCGGCGCTCGGGCAGATCCCCGGAACGCTGGTCCTGTTCGAATCACCCCACCGCCTGCCCGAGATGCTGGTGGATGCCGCCGCGATCCTCGGAGGGAGCCGGCCCGCGGCGGTCGCCCGCGAACTCACCAAGCTCTACGAGACGATCCGGCGCGGCACCCTCGCGACCCTGGCCGAGACCTTCACCGAGGAGGGGGCTCCCAAGGGCGAGGTGGTGGTGGTGATCGGGACCAACCCGGAAGAACCGCCGGAGGAGGAGGTCGAGGCCGGTCTCGATGCGGCGATCGAAGCGGCGCTGTCCCGCCACTCGATCAAGGACGCCGCCGCCCTCGTGGCCGATGCCACCGGCCAGCCCCGTCGCGTGGTCTATGCCCGCGCCCTCGTCCTCGCCCGGCGCACCGATGCCGACGTCTAAGCTCGTCGACGCCAAAGAGCGGCGGCGCGCCACCTACCTGCGCGGCCATTCGGGCGAGACCCTCGCGCTCCTCGCCATGATGCTGAAGGGGTATCGCCCGCTCGCCCGGCGCTTCAGCGCGAGCGGCGGGGAGATCGATCTGATCCTGCGCCGGGGCGACACGATCGCTTTCGTGGAGGTGAAGGCGAGAGCCACCCTCGACGCGGCCCGGACCGCCATCGATGCGAAGAAGCGCGCCCGTTTTTCGCGCGCGGTGCGCGCCTGGATGGCGCGCAATCCGCGCTATGCCACCATGACGTTGCGTGCGGATGCTGTCTTCGTGGCACCGCGCACTTGGCCGCGCCACCTGCCCGACGCCTTCGCGATCGAGGGCATGTGAGGCGGCGCGACGGCCGTTCCGCACATCGTAAGGTGGCCGCTTACTTTCTCGCCGCGGCGAGGGCGGCGATCAGCGTGCGCTTGAGATCGGCCTGGCTGAACGGCTTCTGGACCACGGGACGGTCGCGGAACGGCTCGCGGATTCCGGCGCCGCCATACCCCGTCGAGAACACGATGGGCAGATTACGCTCCGTGATCGCCTCGGCCACCGGGTAGATGGGTTCGCCGGCGACGTTCACGTCGAGGATAGCGACCTCGAAGGTCTCGCTCCGTGCCATTTCCAGGGCCGTCGCGAGACGCGCCGCGGGCCCGACGACGGTGCACCCGAAATCGAGCAGCATGTCTTCGAGCAGCATGGAAATGGCGGCTTCGTCCTCCACCACCAGAACCCTGGCGCCGTCGAGGAGAGTGTCGTTCTGTTCAGCACTCACGCTGGGGATTCTTCCCTTCGATTCGTTCCGGCCTGGAACGGTGCCGTCATCCGGAGCCTTACAGGCTTGCCATCCGTGAGGTTGGCGAGAATGACGTTTAGCGCCTGCGGCAACGGTCGAGCCGTCGCCCGTTCCGCTTGGCGTGTCAAGGCGCAGAAAGTGGCCGCGGAGGTTCAGGATCGGGTTAATGTTATCGGACGATACATTTTCACGCAGATCGGCGGGACCTGTGGCGCCCGGAGCGACGAACCGGCGCGGCGCGCTGGCACTGCTGCTCACCTGGGCCGTCGCGGCGGGCACCTCCGCCCGGGCGGAGCGACCCCTCGTCGTGGCCTCGAAGAGCGACACCGAAGGCGCGCTCACGGGGGCGATGATCGCCCTCGTGCTGGAGCATCTCGGCGTGCCGGCGGTCCGCAAGCTCAGCCTCGGCCCCACCCTCATCGTCCGCGAGGCCCTCCTGTCCGGCGAGGTCGACATCTACCCGGAATACACCGGCAACGGCGCGTTCTTCACTGGAACGGAGACCGATCCCGCCTGGAAGATCCCGCAGGAGGCCTACGAGACCATCCGGCGCAAGGACGCCGAACGGGGGCTGGTCTGGCTCGCCAGGGCGCCCGCCAACAACACCTGGCTCATCGCCCTCAACGGGGATTTCGCACGGGCGCGGCATCTGGCCACGATGGCGGATTTCGCCAGGGCCGCCAATGACGGCCTCATCCTGCTGGCGGCCTCCACCGAGTTCGTGGAGAGCCCGGCGGCTTTGCCGTCCTTCGAGGCGGCCTACGGCTTCGGCCTGCCCCTCGACCGCATCGTCAGCCTGCCCGGCGGCGACACGGCGGTGACGGCCAGGGCCGCGGCGCAGCGCATCAGCGGGGTCAATGCGGGCATGGTCTATGGCACCGACGGGGCGCTCGCCGCCCTCGATCTCGTGGTCATGGGCGATCCCAAGGCGGCCCAGATCGTCTATGAGGTCGCCCCGGTGATCCGGGCCTCCGCGCTGGAGCGCTACCCGGCCATCGGTCCGGCCCTGGCGCGGGTCTTCGCCGGCCTCGACGCACCGACCCTGCGCGGCCTCAACGGACGAATCACCGTGGACGGCGAGGTCGCGGATCGGGTCGCCCGGCGCTACCTCAACGAGCGCGGACTGATCGGGTGAGAGCGCCATCGCCGCCCGCTTCGATGCGCCATGCGACGGGCCATCGAGCGCCATGGGCCGGGCTTTTCGCGGCCGGACTTCTCGTCGCGTCCCTCCATGGGATGGCGCTCCTCGACGTGGCTGCAAACCGCCTCCTGCCCGGCGATCCCGTCCGTGCGTCCGCGTTCCACGAATGGTCGATCGGCCTCGTCTCGCTCCTGTCGCTGGCCGGCCTCGTCGTCGGTGTGATGCCGGCCCGGCGGACGGGCGGCCTTCTCGCCCTGGGATTTTTCCTGTCGGCCTGGGCCGTCCTCCTGCTCGGCCTCGGCGCGGAGGCGGCCCGGATCGTGTCGACCATGCCGCCGGCCGCGAGGGCCAGCCTCGGCTCCGGCTTCTGGCTGGCCTCGTCCTGCCTCCTGGCGCTGGCCGGAGGCAGCATCGCACGGGTCCGACGCCGAGGGCTCGGCGTGCTCGCCATCCTCGCAGCCTCGGGATTCCTGGTCGCGGCCTGGCGCGGCGGCGGGTTGGACGGGCTGTCCCTGGCGGTGGAATATGCCGGGCGGCGGGAGGCGGTGCACGAGGCCATCGCCGAGCACCTGCTCCTGGCGGGGGGAGCGATCGCCCTCGCCATCCCGGCGGCCGTGCTCCTCTCTCTCTGGCGCTCCGCGCAGGGGCTCGTCGGGCTCCTCGTCAGCGGCGTGCAGGTGATCCCCGCCGTCGCCCTGCTGGGCGCCCTCGTCGCCCTCGTCGGCGGAGTGCTGCGCGCCGTGCCGGTGCTGCGCGATCTCGGCCTCTCGGCCCTCGGGCCGTGGCCCGCGCTCCTCGGCATCGCCGCCTACCTGCTGCTGCCCCTCTGGCGCGGGATCGGAACGGCCCTGCGCGCCGCCGATCCCGCCGCCATCGATGCCGCCGAGGCCATGGGTCTGACGAAGGCCCAGATCCTGGCCCGAGTGACGCTGCCCCTCGGCGCGCCGATGCTCGTGGGCGCCCTGCGGGTCGCGGCGGTGCAGAGCCTCGGCCTCGCGACGTTGGGCGCCCTCATCGGAGCGGGCGGCCTCGGGCGGATCGTCTTCGACGGTATGGCTCAATTCGCCCCGGACCTGATCCTGCTGGGCGCGATCCCCATCATCCTCCTGTCCCTTGCGGCGGAAGGGTCGCTGAGCGCCGTCGAGGCCTCCTGCCGGGCACGGTGGCGCGCATGAGGCCCGGCCTGCGCACCGCCCTCGCCACCGGTCTCGTCGGGGCGGCCCTCGCCGCCATGAGCCATCCGACCGTGGCGGCCTGGATCGTCTCGGGCCTCGGGGAGGCGCCGCGACGCGGCTTGAGCGCGGAGCGCCTGCTGGCCCTGGCAACGCATCACCTCGCCCTCGCCGGGACCGGGCTCGCCCTGGTGGCGTTGCTCGGCCTCGGCCTCGGCATCCTCGCCACGCGCGCCGGCGCGGCGTCCCTGCGCGGCGGCATCGACGGCATCGCGGCCGCCGCGCAGGCGGTGCCGCCGGTGGTGATGGTGGCCCTGGCCCTGCCCATCCTCGGCTTCGGCGGTCCGCCGACCCTGCTGGCGCTCGTCGCCTACGGCATCATGCCGGTCCTGCGCGGCACGGTGGGGGCGCTGGAAGCGGTCTCGCCCGAGGCGCGCGAGGCGGCGCAAGCCATGGGGTTCACGCGCCTCCAGATCCTCTTGCTCGTGGAACTGCCCCTGGCGATGCCGGGCCTCGTCGATGCCCTGCGCACGGCCCTCGTCCTCGCCATCGCCACCACGGCCGTGGGCGCGCTGGCGGGAGCCTCGACCCTCGGCACGCCCATCGTCGCCGGTCTGCAGAACCAGAACGTCCTGCCGATGCTGCAGGGGGCGCTCGCCACCGCCGCCCTGGCCTTCCTCTGCGACGCGGCCATGCTGGCGCTGGCGAGCATCGCCTCGGCGGACCGGGCGCGGCGGTGAACGGGTTTCGCAAAGGCGGTGACCGCGTATGCGGTCTGACATCAGCGACAGGTGAGGGCCTGTTTGAGTTGTTTGTCCAACGCATTAACCTCATCCTGAGGTGCCGCGCAGCGGCCTCGAAGGAGGGCTCCAGAACCCGCTACGCGAACTGGAGGGCTCCTTCGAGGCCTCCGCTCCGCTTCGGCACCTCAGGATGAGGTGGTCGGCTGGGGCGATCGGCGCGGTCGTTTCCGGGCCTGTTCGAACGTCACGAGGCGGCATGACAAACCCGACGGCGCAGGACATCGCGGCATTGCGGAGCGAGTGGATCACCGGAGGCCGGCTGGTCGTCGGCGACGATCCCTCTCCATCGGACCATGAAGCGGTCTACCGATGGGTCTTGGACTTCATGGACGGCGGCGCCGACGACCCCGATTACGGCACCGTCCTCGGCCTGATCTATCATAGCCTGAACTTCGACATCCCGTTCAGCGCGACGAAGTCCGTGCGGGACGATCTGATGCACATGGCGCGGAGAAAACTCGAAGATCCGCAGTGGCGCAGACAAACGATCTAGCCGACAGGATGTGAGACTTTCTCGGTATCCGCGGCGACGCGAGTCTGCTCGGCGTTGGCACGTGATTGGCCGGACGGAGTGAACGGCTGCCGAGGGTGCGTCGGGCCGGTGCCGCAAACCGCGCTAGGCGGATGTCAGCGGCATCAAGAGACTTCTGCCGAAGCTTGAACCTGCGCACCTCCGAAGACGACCTGTTGCCGCAACGGCGGTTGCGCCAGGGCGTAGATCAGTCGCGGCTCGGCGGGCATGCTGGCCGCATCGAGGGCGGCACGGTGCTGGGGTTCCAGTACGAGGCCGAGGGACGCCACATTGTCGGCGACCTGTGCCGCGCGGCTGACGCCCATCAGGGTCGAGGCCACGCCCGGTTTGCCCACGACCCAAGCGAGCGCGACACGGGCCGGCGATTGTCCGATCGCGTCGGCCACGCGGCGGACGGCCTCCACGATATCCCAGTTGTGCGGCGTGAACAGGCGGTCGCCGAACGGATTCGCGCCGTCGAGGCGCTTGTCGTCGGCCGGGCGCGCCTCACCGGCCTGCGCCGCGTCTTTCGGCAGGCCACCCGCGAGTGGGCCGGCCGCCTCCACGGTGGCGCGGTCGTACTTGCCCGTGAGCAACCCGTAGGCGAGAGGTGACCAAGGCACCATGCCCATGCCAAATTCAGCCGCGAGCGGGATGTGCTCGTCCTCCACCTCCCGATTGACGAGCGAGTAGAAATACTGGAGCGCGACCGGACCCGGCAGACCGCGCGAGGCGGCGAGGGTCGCGAGCTTGGCGGCATACCAGGCCGGTGTGTTCGACAGACCCCAGTAGCGAACCTTGCCCGCACGAACGAGGCCGACCATCGTTTCGAGGAGTTCTTCCGCCGGCGTGATCCCGTCCCAGACGTGAAGCCAGTACAGGTCGATGTAGTCCGTTCCCAGGCGGCGCAGCGAACCGTCGATCGCCGCGTGGACGTGCTTGGCGCCGCAACCACCCGCGTGCGGTCCACTCCCGGTGGCGAAACCCGATTTGGTGGCGAGGACGAGCCGGTCGCGCAGGCCGCGTTCGGCGACGAAACGGCCGACCATCGTCTCGCTGCCGCCACTCGCGTAGACGTCGGCCGTGTCGACGAAGTTGCCGCCACGCTCGACGTAGGCATCGAACACCGCGCGACTGCCGGCCTCGTCGAGCCCCCAGCGCGCCGTGCCGAACGTCATGGTGCCCAGCGCCAGGGGGCTCACCGCGAGTCCCGAGCGGCCCAGCGACCGATAATGCGTCAAATCCATTGTTGAGCCTCGCTAATGATCCGGTGGATGGTAGCGATACCGCCCCCAGGCGATTAGCCGTTGCCGGCGGCAAGGGTCTGTGAATGGAATGCAGCAATGCGGCGTGGCGCACTCGACGATCTCGCGGCCTTCGCGGCGGTGGCACGGACCCGCAGCTTCACACGGGCCGCGGCCGAACTCGGCCTGTCCCCGTCGGCCCTCAGCCATGCGATGCGAGGCTTGGAGACGCGTCTGGGTGTGCGCCTGCTCGCGCGCACGACGCGTAGCGTCGCCCCGACGCCAGCCGGCGAGCGACTGTTGCGCTCGCTCGGCCCGGCGTTGGAAGAGGTCGAGCGTGGCCTCGCGGCGTTGGCCGATTGGCGCGACGCGCCGTCCGGCACCCTCCGGTTGACGACGTTCGCCTACGCCGCCCGCACCATCCTCGAGCCGACCCTGCCACGGTTCCTGCTCGAACACCCGGCGGTCTCGGTCGAGGTGGTGATCGACGATCGCCTCGCCGACGTCGTCACGGCCGGCTTCGATGCCGGCATACGCTTCGGCGACACGGTGGAGCAGGACATGGTGTCGGTCCGCGTCGGACCGGACCTGCGCACGGTCGTCGTCGGCACGCCGGGCTATTTCGCCCACCATCCTCGGCCGGCGACTCCAAGCGACCTGGAGGACCATAACTGCGTGACCTACCGCCTGCTCGGTGGCGGCGGTCTCCTGCCCTGGGAGTTCACCGACACGGACAAGGGCCGCGAGATACGGGTACGCGCGAGCGGACAGTTCATCGTCAATGACGGCCCCCTCGCAGCTGCGGCCGTGCGCGCGGGGGCGGGGCTCGGCTACATGTTGGAGGACGAGGTCGCAGCCGATCTCGCGGCCGGAACGTTGGTTCAGGTGCTCGACGCGTGGTGCCCGCCCTTCTCGGGCTGTCACCTCTATTATCCCAACAGGCAGGTCACGCCAGCGCTCCGCGCTCTGATCGACGCCTTGCGATGGGTGAGCCCGTGACCCTTATGGGTCGACGGCGGCCCAACCATCGATCCCACGCCGCAACAGGTCTCACTCGTCCTTGAACACCACCTTGGCGCCGCGCTCGATGCGGGTGGCGAGGTCGCGGGCGTCCCAGTTGGTCAGGCGGATGCAGCCGTGGGATTCGGTCTTGCCCACCTTCTCCGGCTCGGGCGTGCCGTGGATGCCGTAGGACGGGATCGACAGGTCGATCCAGACGATGCCGACCGGGTTGTTCGGGCCGGGGCGGATCGAGAAGGTCTTCTTCGTCTTCACGCCCTTGAACGCGTATTTGGGGTTGTAGGTGTAGACCGGCGCGAAGGCGACGCCCTTCACCTTGGCCTCGCCGGAGGGAGCGGGCTTCTCCGCGCTGCCGATGGAGGCGGGGTAATAGGCCCGCAGGGTGCCGTCCTCGCCGAAGCCACGGACATGGCGGGTGACCTTGTCGACCTCGACCCGCACGATGTCCTTCTTGGGGGTGTCATCCTTGTTGGAAGTATCAGCTTTCTTCGGCGCATCTTCGCCCTTGGTCGCATCGTCCTTCTTCGACGTCTCCGTGCCCTTCTCAGCGTCCGGCTTGTCCTCGGATTTGCTGGCGGACTTGCCCTCGGACTTGCCCTCGGATTTGTTCTTCGGCTTCGCCTCGTCCTTCGCCGGCTTGCCGGTCTCCAGGGGCGGGACCGCCGCCACGGTGATGGTGGTGCCGGCCTTGTCGAGGGCGGCGTCCGGGTTCAGGGCGGTGAGGAGGTCGCGCGACATGTGAAAGCGCTCGGCCAGCATTTCGCGCGGATTGGTGTAGCTCATCGCCTCGAGATCGGCCTGCTCCTCCATCTTGGCGGGGATTTTCTCCGCGAAGGGGCCGGCCGCGTCGGACTCGGTGATCGTGTAGGGGACCACCACCGGGTCGGCGCTGGAGGCGGCGAGCTTGTCGAAGAGCTCCTGGTTCAGGGTCTGGCTCGCAGGCAGCCCCTGCGCCACCGCGTAGGCCGACAGGGCGTTGCGCATGTTCTCGCCGTCGCGGCCGTCGATGGCGCCGGGGGAGAAATGCGCCCGGTCGAGGAGCACCTGGACCTTCACCAGAAGCGGCTGGGGCCGTTTGTCCTTCGCGCTCGTGCGGGCCTTCTTGTCGCCCGCCTTGTCGCCGCTCTCCGACCCCGTGAAGGTCGCGCCGTTGATCGCCTCGACGGTCAGGGCCTCGCCGGGTGTGGTCTTGCCCGCGTCGGAGGACGTGGTTCCTGCCGGCTTCGCCTCTAGCGCCGCCGGTGTCGCCAGGCAGACGAGGGCCATGAGCGCGACGGCGCTCGGCAGGGGCAGATGGGCCATTTCGGGGTCAACTTTCGCCGGGGGATCGACAGGTGCGCTCCTTAAAGCCGGCGCGCCCCTTCGGCGTTCCACATCTCCTACTGGCAGAGACGATGTCCCGCGTTCCTCTCGCGCTCGTCGAGATGGAGGTGGTTGCCGTGGGCCGCATCCGACCCCGGTCCGAGCACGGTGCGGAAGAAGCCGCAGGCCTTGGCCCGGATCGCGGCCTGGAACGTCGCCTCCGGTGCGTCGTCGAGACCGGCGCCGACCTTGATCGGTGCACGCCCTTCGAAACCGTAGCCCATGATGTCGACGCCGTTGGCGAAGCTGTGCTCGCTGAGCTTGGCCTCGGGATCGTGGTTCTGGCCGCGACACTCGTAGGAGGTGCCGATGGACAGGCTTCTGAGGGGGGCCTTCAGGATGCGCTCGGAGGCTTCCTGCGCCTCCGTCGCCAGGCGGGCCAGGGCCTCGGCCGTGTTGCAGACCAGTGTCGCGGGAGGCGTGAGCGCCACGTCGCCGGAGAGGCGGGTGAGCTTAAGCGGCTTCTCGGCCCCGCATTGACCGTTCGAGATCGGCGGCAGCGCCTCGAAGGTCGCGCCCAGGCGCTCCAGGCGCTTGCGGCAGGCGGTGTCGTCGAGGGGGGCGACCGTCAGGGTGAGGGCGGGCGATGTGGTCGGCGGCGTCGAGAGATCGGCCGGGCGCGGGGGCGGCGGCGGCATCTCGGCGGCCGGACCCGTCTCCGGCGCGGCCGGGGGAGGGGGCGTCAGTTCGGCCGGGCGTTCGGGCGGGGCCGGAGCGTCCGGGAGCGGCGGAACCGTCGCGGGCGTCGGCGCCGGTTCGGGCTTCAGCTCGGCGGGCCGGGCCGGGGGCTCGGGCATCGACGCGGGCGGAGGGGCCGACTTTTCCTCGGCGGCCAGGGCCGGAAGCGACAGCGCTGAGACGCCCGCCGCGAGGCAGAGAGCGAGGATTCGAACCGTCCCCCGCCATCTACGGGATTCGCCGATCTGCGCGACGGGCTCCCTCGCCTGGAAGGAGAGGGTTGGGGAGAGGTGCGTGGACTCTCCGAATAGGTCGCACACCTCACCCTGTCCCTCTCCTTCCAAGAGAGGGGACCCGAGCGGCCCGCGAGATCTGCAACTATCGTCGTTCTGCCGGGCAGACACGGAGATGCGAGCGAGGGCGGCCTTCATGTCGTCCTCGATCCCATCGTCACCGTTGCGTCAGAGCAGGACCGGCCCCGCCACGGGGCCGGTCCGGAGACGCGGCCTTTTTAGCCTTCCGAGCGGGCGGCGAGCCGGCTCGCGCCGTAGGACAGGATCCCGGCGATGGCGAACAGGGCGACGAAGGTCTTCACGGTGGCGGTGAACAGCGCCGGCTCGATGCCGGTATCGGTGTAGAGCAGGAGGCCGATGGCGGAGATCGGCAGGAGCAGGACGATCAGGACGGGACCCAGCGGGTTCATGGCGTACTCGCGTATGTCGGGACCGGGGTTCGGCCCTTCTCTCTGTAAAGCGGCCCCGGTCATAGCATTGCTCAGCGCCCGAGGGGACACCCCGGACGCAACAAAATTCACAGGGATCGGACGGTCACGCCGGGATGCGGACGGTGGCGCGCAATCCCCCCAGCGGACTGTCGTGAAGGGCGACGTCGCCGCCATGGGCGCGGGCGATGTCGCGGGCGATGGCGAGGCCGAGGCCCGATCCGCCGGCATCCTGGCGCGCATCGTCGAGGCGGACGAAGGGCTTGAACACCTCCTCGCGGCTCTCGACGGCGATGCCCGGACCGTCGTCGTCGATGGAGACGAGGAAGGACCGCGCCTCCGTGCGGCCCCGGATCGCCACCGTCTCGCCGTAGCGGGCGGCGTTGGCGGCGAGGTTGAACAGGCAGCGGCGGAACGCGTCCGGCCGCAGCGTCACCATGGCGCGGCCGTCGAACTTCACCTCGGCCACGTGGGCGCCGAGGCGCTCCACGTCGGTGCGCAGATCCTCCAGCATCGCCCGCATGTCGGTGGGCACGGCGGCCTCGCCGGAATCGCCGCGCGCGAAGGCGAGGTAGGCCTCCAGCATCCGGCTCATCTCGTCGACGTCGCGCTGGAGGTCTTCCACCTCCGACGTCTGCTCCACCAGGGCGAGCGACAGCTTGAACCGGGTAATGATGGTGCGCAGGTCGTGGCTGACGCCGTTGAGCATGGTCGTGCGCTGTTCCATCGCCCGCTCGATGCGCCGCTTCATCTCGATGAAGGCGTGGCCGGCCTGGCGCACCTCGCGGGCGCCGCGCGGCCGGAACTCGATCTCGCGGCCCTTGCCGAAACTCTCCGCCACGTCGGCCAGCCGGAGGATCGGCTTGATCTGGTTGCGCAGGAACAGGATCGCCACGCCGAGGAGCACCAGGGACGAACCGCTCATCCACAGCAGGAAGATGTGCGAGTTCGAGGCGTAGGCCATGCTCCGCCGCGCGGTCACCCGCAGCACCCCGTCCGGGATCTCGACGCGGATCTCGATGAGGCTCGACCGGCCCACCGTGTCGATCCAGAACGGCCGGCCGATCTGCTTGGCGAGTTCCTCGGAGAGCGTCTCGTCGAGGATGGAGAAGAACGGCCGCGGCCCCGGCAGGGGGAGCTTGGCGCCTTTCAGGATGTCGAGGTCGAGGTTCAGCCGCGTGCCGGCGATGCGGGTGAGGGTGTCGGCGTCCTTGTCCTGGGGGTAGCTCTCGTAGACGTCGATCATCGCCGCCACGTCGGCGGTGACGGCCGCCGAGAGGCGGCGGGTCACGAGCTGCCAGTGCCGCTCCATGAAGGTGTAGGCGATGACCGATTGCAGCAGCACCACCGGCGCGATGATGATGATGAGCGAGCGGGCATAGAGCCCCTTCGGCAGGGCGTTGCCGATGGCGCGCGCGAGCCTCTTCCATATCCGGCGCGGATGCGGCCTCGCACGCCAGGCGGCGGCGGTGCTGGTTCTGATCCGCGACAGGTTCAGGCCGGCGAGGGCCATGGCGGGTCCCGTCTAATCGATCGCGAGGCGGTAGCCGATGCCGCGGACCGTCTGGAGGAAGAGGGGATTGCCCGGATCGACCTCGGTCTTGCGGCGCAGGCGGTTGATCTGCACGTCGATGGTGCGTTCCGCCGCGAGCCCGCCATTCCCGGCCAGCACGTCGCGGTCGACATTGCCGCCCTTGGCCTCGGCCAGGATCGTCAGGATCTCGCGCTCGCGGTCGGTGATGCGGATGGTCTCCTCGTCGCGGCGCAGCTCGCCCCGGTCGATGCGGTAGGAGAACGGCCCGAACGTCACCGTGGCGATGGTGCGGTCGGAGGGCGGCGCGCCGTCCGGGCGGCGCTTGATGATGTTGTTGAGGCGCAGGATCAGCTCGCGCGGCTCGAAGGGCTTGGGCAGGTAATCGTCCGCTCCAATCTCGAGCCCCATCACCCGGTCGTTGGGGTTGGAACGGGCGGTGAGCATCAGGATCGGCACCCGCGAGGTCTCGCGCACCTGCCGGGCGTAATCGAACCCGTTCTCCCCCGGCATCATCACGTCGAGGACGAGGGCGTCGAAGACGAAGCTCTGCGCCCGCTGCCGGGCCTCCTCGACATTCCCGGCGGCCGTGACGCGAAATCCCTGTTCGTAGAGATAGCGCGACAGCAATTCGCGCACCCGCCGGTCGTCGTCCACCACGAGGATGTGGGGGGCGTGGTCGGGAAGCTCGGCGCGGATTCTCGGCTCCGGCGACGCCATGTCAGCGACGGCTCCTGGCGCGGCGCGCCATCAGGCTGGTCACCGCCGCGCGCTCTTCGGGTTCGATCATCGCCATGAGAAATCCCTGTGCCGCGGCAAATCCGTTTCCGTCCCGTGCGCCCTTCGGTTCGTCCGCCACCGGATCGGCGATGGCGCGGGCGACCCGCCGCACCTGGACCCGCGTCAGCTCCGCCGTGAGCGTCGCGCCCGTCTCCGAACAATAGAGCAGCCTCTGGCGGCGGTCGCTCCGGCCAGTCTTCTGCACGATGTGGCCCTGTTCGATCAAATCCTTGAGAACCCGGTTCAGACTCTGCTTCGTGATCCGCAGGATGTCGAGGAGTTCGGCGATGGTCAGGCCTGGATAGTGATAGACGAAATGGAGCACCCTGTGGTGCGCCCGCCCGAAGCCGTATTCGGCCAGCATCCGGTCCGGGTCGCCGACGAAGTCGCGATAGGCGAAGAACAGCAGTTCGACGAGGTCGTTCGTTACGCCCTCCGGAGCCGGACCTGACTCCGCCTGCCCGTCCTCCTCCTCGGACAGGGATAGGGGGGCCGGGCCCGTTGCCAGGGTGGATTGGCGCGTCACGTCCGGCGACATCCTCGATATACGTCAGTGTTGTTGACATATCTCAGGGGCGTTGATACCCGTCAAGCCTTACCGGGGCCGGCTCGCCGTAACGGCCGTCTTGCGGACCTCCGTCCTCGCGGATACTGCGCGGGGCATTGCCTGGCCATCGCGCCAACCCGATCGATCGACCCCGCAGGCGCCCCGATGCGAGCCCGCGGATTCAAGGAATTCGTCATGTCCGTGATCCCGTTCGACGAACGCGAGGGCACCATCTGGTTCGATGGCGTGCTGGTGCCGTGGCGCGAGGCCAAGATCCACGTGCTCAGCCACGGCCTGCATTACGGCTCGGCGGTGTTCGAGGGCGAGCGCGCCTATGGCGGACGGATCTTCAAGAGCCACGAGCATGCCGAGCGCCTGCTCCGCTCGGCCCAGTACCTCGATTTCACGATTCCCTACGGCGTCGCCGAGATCGAGGCGGCCAAGGAACTCGTGCTCAAGACCAGCGGCCTCACCGACGCCTACCTGCGTCCCGTGGCCTGGCGCGGTTCGGAGATGATGGGCGTCTCGGCCCAGAACAACACCATCCACCTCGCCGTCGCCGCCTGGGAATGGCCGAGCTATTTCGATCCCGAGACCAAGATGAAGGGCATCCGCCTCGACATGGCCGATTATCGCCGGCCCGATCCGCGGACGATCCCCTCCGCCTCGAAGGCGGCCGGTCTCTACATGATCTGCACGATCTCGAAGCACCGGGCCGAGAACAAGGGCTATGCCGATGCCCTGATGCTCGATTGGGAGGATTACGTCGCCGAATGCACCGGCGCGAACATCTTCTTCATCCAGGACGGCGTGGTCCACACCCCGCTCGCCGACCGCTTCCTCAACGGCATCACCCGCCAGACCGTCATCGACCTCGCCCGCCGGCGCGGCTTCGAGGTGATCGAGCGGCGGATCAGGCCCGAGGAGATGGAGGGCTTCTCAGAGTGCTTCATCACCGGCTCGGCCGCGGAAGTGACGCCGGTCTCCGAGATCGGCCCCTACCGCTTCACCCCGGCCGCCATGACCAAGACGCTCATGGACGATTACACCGCCGAGGTTCAGCCGAAGGCGGTGGCGGAGTAGTTCGGGCCGCTCTTCGCGCGGCCACGTCGTGGGCGATCGCGAGGACGAGGCGCGAACGACGCCTTGCCCTCGCTCACCGGGGACTCACATCGAGTTGGTCCTTCGTGACGAGGCGTCGCCGTCCATGACGCAAGCGGACGCGATGGACGGTCCCGGCGTCGAAGCCTGTTGCTTTCAATAGGCTGTCTGATCGCATCTCTCGGTGGATGATCCTGCCGATGTCGATCATCCAAGCAGATTTCCTCATCCTGAGATGAAGCTTAGGAAAAACAGCTCGAACGGGCCCTAAGCCGCGTCTCCGTATCGCGCCAGGTCTTCTGGCCTCGGGACCTGACCGCTGCGGTTCTTCACGGCCGGACGATCGGCGACCTTGCCGCGCCAGGCGTGAAGAGCGGCGAGTTCCGGGGCGATGGGCAGTGCGACGATGTCGGCGAACATCAGGCCGGCGAACAAGGTGATGTCGGCCATCGAGAAGTGCTCTCCCGCAAGGTACGGCTGGTTGGCCAGCACGCCGTTGAAATAGGGCATGTTGGCCACGGCATAGGCGCCCCGCCTCTGGCCCCATTCCTTCGCCCCGCTCCAATCCGGCATCCGCCATGGCCGCAGCGCGCCTCCGAGGCCGGGGGTGCCGTAATGGAAATAATCGTCGACGGCGTCGATCAGCATCATCTCGGCGCGCCGCTGCATCATGTGGATGACGCCCTTCTCACGCGGTGTCCTGCCGGTGAGGGTCGGGTCGCCATCGAGGGTGTCGAAATATTCGGTGATCGCCGTCGATTCGCTGATGATCGTCCCGTCGGCGAGTTCGAGGACCGGGACCTTACCGATCGGGTTCATCGCCAGGAAGGCCGGCTGCTTCTGCTCGGCGGCCATGAGATCGACGCTGACGAACTCGACCCTTTCCTCGAGCCCTTTCTCGCCCAGAACGATGCGGATTCGTGCGGGGTGCGGACCCGCCTCCCGGTCGTAGATCTTCATCGCGGATGTCCCCTATCTGCCAGTTGGTAGATATATCAACCAGATCGGAATCGACGCGTCAACGTCTATCTGCCATGTGACAGGCGGCAGGTTCGAGGGCTCCGGCGAAGGTACCAGGATGAGTGAGAGCACCAGGGAGCTGATCCTGAGCGCCGCCCGGCTGACCGCGCAGGCGCGCGGCTATGGCGGCCTGAATTTTCGCGATCTCGCCGAGGAGGTGGGCATCAGGGCGGCGAGCATCCATTACTATTTCCCCGGCAAGGCCGCCCTGGGTGCGGCGGTGGCCGGGCGCTACCGGGAGGATGCGGCGGCGGCGCTCGAAACCATGGCGGCCGAATTCCCGGACCCCCTCGACTGTCTGCGGCGCTACCCCGACACGTTCCGCGCGGCGCTCCAGAACGACAACCGGATGTGCCTCGCCAGCATGATGGCCGCCGAACACGACGACCTGCCGGAGGAGGTGAGGGCCGAGGTGCGGGCCTTCGCCGAGGTCAACGTGGCATGGATCGGCCGACGGCTCTCCGCCGCCTCCCTCGTCACGGTGGAGGACAGCACGCCGAGGGCATGGGCTATCTTCGCGGCCATCGTCGGCGCGCAGCTCCTGGCGAGAAGCCGGTCGGACATCGCCGTCTACGATTCGGCGATCGACACCTACCGGAAGGCGGGACTTTTGCCTGACTAAGACCGGACCTCGATAAGCCTGACTCGTCGAGGTCTCCCCGCGCGACGGCGCGGCGGCGGTCGTCCGCCGGACGTCACTGCCCCTGACCGATGGATCAGAGTCGGTGAGACTCAGTCCCGGCCCGGACCGACATTGTCGGCGGCGAAAGCATCCCGGACGCCGAGGGGTTTCGGCCGCCCCTCCGTGCTGTCGCGGGCGGTCTGGCGTTCCGTCTCCGAGTTGATCTCGGCGCCGACTAGGACGACCACGATCGACAGCCACATCCACGACATCAGGCCGATGCCGGCGCCGAGCGACCCGTAGATGCGGTTGTAGCTGTCGAAGCTGGCGACGTACCAGGAGAAGATTCCGGAGGTGCAGACCCAGAGAAACGCCGCCAGTGCACTGCCCCAGCTCACCCAGCGCCATTTCGCCCGGCGCCGGCTCGGGCCGTAGCGATAGATCAACGACAGGCTGAAGCTCACCACGACCAGGATGACCGGCCACCGCGCCACGGACAGGATCGTGTCGGCCCATCCCTGGAACCCGAAGCGCTCCACGATCGCGGGAAGGACCACGACCACGCTGATCGTGAGGAGGAGAAACGCGGCCCCGCCGAGGGTGAACAGGAAGGTCGTGGCGTAGAACCGGACGAGGGTCCGGTCCTCCCGCTCACGGTAGATGACGTTGAGGGCATCGAAGAGCGCGCTGACCCCGGAATTCGCGCTCCACAGGGCGATGAGCAGGCTGATCGTCGAGGTGAGACCGAGGGACCCCGTGCTGCGTTCGGCGATCCGCACCAGTTGTTCGGACAGGAGATCGAGGGCGGCGGCGGGGAGGATGTAGGTGAGGAGGCCGACATGCTGGCTGATCACGGCGGGATCGGAGAACACCCCGTAGATCGAGACCACGGCCACGAGGCCGGGAAACACCGCGAGCAGGGCGAAGAAGGCGACGCCGCCGGATGTAGTCAGCACGCGATCCTGCGGCAGGGCCCAAAGGACGCGCCAGAGGATGTCCTTCCATCCCGCCTGCGGAATGTCGGAGGGACGGCTCGCATCGCGGCCCCTGTCCGGCTCCCGTGCCCGCCGCCGCGCCGTTTCGAGGGCCGCTTTATCCTGCGACCGCGTCCCCACCGAGCGCCAGTCGTCACCCTCGTCGACGTCCTGGGCCATGGCTGCGTCTCTCGTGAGGGCTGACACCCGTGATCGGGCCGCGGATCCACCTTATGGCATCGGCAGGGGCGGGTGCACGGATGAAGCGCCCAGTCGATCGATCCCTCGGGTCGGGAGAGGGGAGACGGCGCGGAACTCATCGGCGAGGCCCTCGTTATGAAGAGAACAATTCATGAACGAGGTTGCGCGATGACGAAGAAGCAGGCGACGGACGAGAACGAGAACGAGAACCCGAAGACGGCCGGTGGCGACGCGTCGAACCGGATCAAGGATCCCAGCGAGTGGACCACGGGCGACGAGCCGATGACCGGCGCGCAGGCCTCCTACCTCAAGACCCTGTCGGAGGAGGCGAAGTCGCCGGACGCGTTCGAGCCCGATCTCGACAAGGCCGAGGCTTCCAAGCGCATCGACGCCCTTCGCAAGGAAGCCGGACGGGGCTGATCCGCCCTCATCCTCGGTTTCCGCTGCTCCCTGCGTGGAGAAGCGGGCGTTTTACGGGAAACGTTTAAACGGGCGGCAACGATTTCCGGCGTAGGACAACCTGCGCCGGCTTCGTCGAGGATAGCCCCACTTCCATGACGAACCGCGAGTCAATTCGGGCGACGCAGCGGGATCGGGCTCGATCCCGTGTCCCGGGCCTCGCCGCCCGGTTCAGGCGTGACACGTGCGGCACGACCGCGATCGAATATACGCTGATCACCGGACTGATCTTCCTGGCGATCGTCACGGCGCTCCATCTCTATGCCGACAGCGTCGGCGCGATGTACAAATATATCGGTGACGCCATCGCCCGGAGCACGTGAGGCTTCGCGCGACGCTCAGCGCCGTGTCGGGCCGGGTTTGGCGGCGGGTTTCGCCTTCGACGGATCCATGGCCGTCATGCCGTCGCGCCACAGGCTGTCGAACAGGCTCTGCATCGTCCGTGCGTTCTCCTGCTGGGCCTCCAGCCCGGACTGGAACATCTGCTGCAACAGGTCGAACGGGTTGAGCGGGGAGGCTTGCGCCGCTTCTGTGGTCCTTGTGCCCGAGGCGGGTTTGGAACCCGACGCAGCCTTCGAACTCGCGGATAGGCTGGGCTCCGGGAAGAAGCGCGCCGGCGGCAGGCTTCTCTGGGCCGGGGTTGCGCGGGAAGACGTCACGTCCTTGGGCGCGGACAGCATCGAGCCGCCCGCCGCCATGAACGCGTTCATCATCTCCGTCCAATAGGGATGGGTCGGGATGCCGAAGGGGGAGGGGGGAGGCGCCGCCGGGGCCGGAGCCGCCTGGCTGGGGTTCATCATGACGTGGACGATCCCCGCCACCACCATCCCGGCCATGATCGGCAGCATCTGCCGGAGGGCCGGCGTCGCGACGCCGCTCGCCGCCGCGGCCTGCTGCAGCACGGCCTGCCCCAGATGCTGCGAGCCGAAGAGCTGGCGCATCATGGCGTCCATCTGCGGCCTGGCCTGCGTGGTGGCGGAGGCGCTCGGGT
The DNA here is from genome assembly GCF_000376345.1 of Methylobacterium sp. 88A. Taxonomy (NCBI): domain Bacteria; kingdom Pseudomonadati; phylum Pseudomonadota; class Alphaproteobacteria; order Hyphomicrobiales; family Methylobacteriaceae; genus Methylobacterium; species Methylobacterium sp. 88A. The sequence continues at coordinate 3,683,252 of NZ_AQVT01000001.1, read as the reverse complement.
CCATGAAGCTGAACATCTGGGTGAAGCCGGTGGGATCGGCGGCGGCGTTGCGCTGGAGGCCCAGCGTCAGGGCCGGCATCAGCGCTTCCATGGCCCGCCGGGTCTGGTCCGGCGACAGGCCGAACTGCTGGCCGAAACCGTTGGCGCCCATTCCGCCTTGCGCCTGCATGAGATCGAACAGGTTGAACATGGCGGAAGCCTTCTGAATCCCATCGCGGCCAGGCGGACATGCTTCAGCCCGCTGTCGAGGAGCGAACTCTGTCGCATCCCGGCGGCACTTACCAGCCCGGGATCATGCCCGTACCGGCACTAAACCAGTGCGTTCGGCCTCTCCGGTGCCGGAATATCGCCTCCGGCGGCATCCGCCTCGGCTTCCGATGCCATTTTCGGCGCGTGACCGGTCCGTTTCTCCAGTTGCGCCACCGTCCGGAAGGCCAGCGCGATCCCGATCGCCCCGAAGGCGACCGAGCCGAAGCCCACCCCGGCGATGATGCCCTTCGGGCCGTACAGATGGGCGCCGAGGAGGGCCGGCGGAACGGTCCCGATGGTCGCCCGGCCCCAGTTGAGGAAGGTCGACAGGAAGGGAAAGCCCAGATTGTTGAACGAGGCGTTGGCCAGAAACAGGAGGCCGGTGAAGAACCACACGCCCCCGCTCACGAGGCAGAAGAAGACGAAGAGCTCGGCGGCGGTGCCGGTCAGTTCGAACAGGCCCGTCAGCGGTCCACGAAAGACGATCAGGGCGGCCCAGACCACCACGACATAGGCCGCCGTCACCAGCGCCCCATCCCGCAGCACGCCGCGCATGCGGTCGAACCGGCCCGCTCCCCAGTTCTGCCCGAGGATGGGGCCGATGGAGCCGGACATGGCGAAGAGGCCGCCGAAGGCCACCGGGGTCAGCCGGTCGATCACTACGTTGCCGGCCACCGCGACGGCGCCGAACTTGGCCAGCGCATGGGCGATGAAGGCGCTCGCCACCGAGGGGGCGAGGTTGGTGAGCACGGCGGGCAGGGCGATCCTGAACACGGTGGGCGCGTCCGCGATCACGTCCGCCAATGTGGGGGCGGCGAGCATCCGGTGCTGGCGCACGCCCCACAGGCCGACGAGGGCGAAGGTCGCCCGCGCCACGCAGGTGGTGATCGCCGCCCCGTCGATCCCCAGACCCGCCGTGAAGATGAGGAGAGGGTCGAGACCGGCGGTGACGATGGCGCCGCCCAGCGTCACGTACATCGCCTGGCGCGCCGCGCCGACGGCGCGCAGCAGGCCCGAGAACATCATGCCCGGCCCCATGAGCATGTTCGAGGGCAGGGCGATCCAGAGGAATCGCTCGGCCACCGGAAGCGTCTCGGCATCGGCGCCGATCCAGGACAGGATGAGGGGCAGGAACGGCAGCATGGCGAGGACGAGGATGCCCGAGACGACGATGCCGTGGATCGAGGCCGAGGTGGCGAGCCGCCGCGCACCCGCTTCGTCGCCGGCCCCGATCGCCCGCGAGACCAGGGCCCCGGCGGCGATCATCAGGCCGATATTGATGGCGATGGCGAAGAACTGGACGATGGTGGCGAAACCCACCGCCGCCGTGAGCGTCGGGTCGCCGAGCTTGGAGACGTAGATCAGCGAGAGCAGGTCGACCACGAAGATCGCCATCAGGCCGATGGAGCCCGTGCCGGTCATCACCACCACGTGCCGCAGGATCGATCCCGTGACGAACCGTCCGGCCTCCTGTCGGACGGCGGGATGTCCCGCCGCCTTGCGGGTGTCAGGCATCCGACGGGGTGTCCTGGGGTTGCAGCGTGCGGGTCGCCGCCTCGCGCCGCTCGAGGCCGATGATGTCCCGCGTCTCGGTGCTCAGCGCGCGCGAGGGGCGCTTGGGTTCGGTGAGCGGTTCCGGCTTGATCTCGGGGCTGCCGCCCATGTAGCGCGATTCCTCCGGAAGGGCGCCCGCCTGCTGCAGGACGAGGCGGGCGACGTCACGCTTGCGCACGTCCTGGGCCGTGGCGGCGGCGGCCTCCGCCGGGATGCCGAGCCCTTCCAGGGTGGCGCGGCCGAAGGCGATGGCCGATTCCACCGTCTCGCGCAGCTGGTAATCCACGTCCCGGTTCATCAGTTCCACCGCATGCATCCGGTCGTAGGCGCGCACATAGGTGCGCACCGCCGTGAATTCCTCGTGCACGATGTCGACGATCTTCAGGGCGGCCTGCGGGTCGTCGACGCAGATGCAGAGCAGTTCCGCCCGGCCCACTCCGGCGGCGCGCAGCACGTCGAGGCGGGTGCCGTCGCCGTAATAGATGCGGAAGCCGAAGCGCGAGGCACTGCGGATCTGCTCCACGTCCTTGTCGATCACCGTGACGCTGATCCCCTCGGCGAGCAGCACCTGGGTCAGGATCTGGCCGAAGCGGCCGAAGCCGACGACGAGGACGCGGGCCTCGGTGCTCTCGATCTGGTCGGGGGCATGCTCGGCCGCCTCCGGTCGGTGGCGGGACAAGTAGCCGTCGAGGGCCTTGGCGGCGACGGGGCCGACCAGCATGGTGAGGGCGGCCAGCGCCACCGCGAAGCGCGTGGAGGGCTGGTCGATCAGGCCGAGTTCGGCGCCCGCCGGCAGCAGCACGAAGGCGAACTCGCCGGCCGGCGCGAGAATCGCGGCCCCGCGCACCGCGTCGAGCCAGGGCGAGCCGAACAGGCGGAACAGGCTGGCCACCAGCCCGACCTTGATGAGGATGGCCGCCGCCGTCGCCCCGAGCAGGGCGGGCCACGCGCTCTTGAGCAGGCCGCCGTCGATGGACATGCCCACGCTCATGAAGAACAGGCCGAGGAGCATGCCGCGGAACGGCTCGATATCGGCTTCGAGCTGGTGCCGGAAATTCGATTCGGCGAGCAGCACGCCGGCGAGGAAGGCGCCCATGGGCATCGACAGGCCGACATGCTCCATCAGCATCGCCGTGCCGAGCACCACGAGGAGGGCCGCTGCCGTCATCACCTCGCGCGCACCGCTGGCCGCGAGCAGGCTGAAGAACGGGTTGAGGCCGTAGCGGCCCACCAGAACCACGGCGAGGAGGGCGCCCCCCACCGTGGCAGTGGATTGAAGGGCCTGGCCGAGCCACGCGTCGTTGCCGCTGCTGCCGGTGGAGGCGAGGAGCGGCATCAGGGCGAGGATCGCCACGACGGAGATGTCCTGGAACAGGAGCACCGCGAAGGCGCGGCCGCCATAGGGCGTGCCGAGGTCTCCGCGCTCCTCGAGGAGCTGCAGCGCCACCGCCGTGGCCGACAGGGCGAGGGCGACGCCGATGACGAGACTCGCGGCCGGGGTGAGCCCGAACAGGGCACCGGCGCCGGCAAGCACAATGGTGCAGAGCAGCAGCTGCGTCGCACCGAGCCCGAAAATGTCGCGCCGCATCGAGATCAGCCGCGAAATCTCGAGTTCGAGGCCGACGATGAAGAGAAGGAGGACGACGCCGAGCTCCGCGACGCTCGCGGCGGTCTCCGGCTCGGCGATGAGCGAGAACCCGAAGGGGCCGATGACGACGCCCGCGACGAGATATCCGAGCACCGCGCTCTGGCCGATGAGACGGAAGATCGGCACGCCGATCACCGCCGCCGACAGGAAGGTCAGCACCGGCGGCAGGAAGCTCACATGGGTTGAGGCGCTCGCCATGTCGATCCGGTCTGTGAGGAGTGGGGTCGCCCGCGGCCGATGCCGTAGGCGCGTCGCCGTGCTCTCCTCTTAGACCAGGGGCACCGCCCCCGCCACGCCTGCATGGCGTGGACGGGCGGTGTCGGATCCATCACCGGTGCGGAGCGGCACGCGGTTCAGGCGAAGCGGCGCGTCACCTGGCGGACGGCGCGATGGGCCAGGATGATCTTCGTGGCGTCCGAAGGCGTAGGCGCGTCGTAGGCGTCGAGGACGTCCCAGCGGGTCAGGCCGATATCGTTCAATTCCCGCTCGGACAGAGAGCCGAGCTCCACGAGGCCGCGCTCGTTGGCATCGTTGCGCGAGAAAACGGAGGCGGCCTTGGTGAGGAGGCTGCCGACGAAGCGAGTGGCCCGTCCGACCTGTTCGGCTGCTGCGTCGCCCGGGGTCCAGTTGAGGGTGCTGTTCATGATCCTAGTGTCCAAGTTCTCGGCGCACGTTCACGATGAGGAAGGTGATGCACGACGAGGAAGGTGATGGGGGTGATGTGCGCCCCCTTCGCCGTGAATGACGTGCGATCGAACACTTAGCCTCAATAGACTTGCGGTGCCTGCAGGTCTGGTAGAACCGGACCACGGATAAACCTCAATCACCACCCGATTGACCAGTTTGGCGGCATGCCGAATTCGAAGTCATGCTCAATAATGCACGTTCTGCTGTTCTGATCAGATCTTAACGACTTGGGCGGCGGCGCGCCTCCCGTCTCTCGTCCCGGCGGCTCATCAGGAACTGGGAGGCATCGGCCGGGCCGGCGCCCGCATCCGTCACGTCCTGCCGGATCAGGCCGATATCCTTCAGCTCGCGATCGGTCATGCCGCTGAGCTTGTGCAGGACCCGACGATTGATGGCCTGGCGCGACAACTCGGCGGCGGCCTTCGCCAGGAGTTGGCGAGCGAAGCGGGCGAGCCGTCCGGCCCGGTCACCGGCCCCGGTGCCAGCTTGCTGCTTCAGGAGCGTGGTCATCAATCGTCCTCGTCTCGCCCGTCGTGATCGTTCGGTCGTGATGCGCTCCGGGGCACTGGCGACGATAGGGACAGTCCAGTACGCTTAGCCTGAATTGTCCGGACGGTGGAGCAGTACAGATGGCGGGATCGGCGCGGACCACGCCCACCCTGGTGGACACGGTTTCCTCCGCGATCACGGAGCGGATCGCCGGGCGGCAGCTCATGCCCGGCGCGCGGCTGCCCTCGGTGCGGGCTTTCGCCGAATCCATGGGCGTGTCGAAATCCACCGTGGTGGAGGCCTATGAGCGCCTCGGCGCGGAAGGCGCCATCGTCGCGCGCCGGGGCTCGGGGTTCTATGTGGCGGGCAAGACCCGCCCGCTCTGCCTGAAGGAGATCGGGCCGCAGCTCGACCGGGCGGTGGACCCGCTCTGGATCACCCGACAATCCATGCAATCCGGGCCGGAGTTGCTGAAGCCCGGTTCCGGCTGGCTGCCGTCGTCATGGATGCCCGAGGAGGCGATCCGGCGTGCCCTGCGCCACATCGCCCGCGACGCCGATTCGAACGTGATCTGCTACGACAAGCCCCTCGGCTTTCCGCCGTTGCGGGGCCAGATCGCCCGGCGTCTCGCCGACAAGGGTGTCGAGGCGGAGGCCGACCAGATCGTCCTGACGGATTCGGCGACACAGGCCGTCGACCTGCTGTGCCGTTTCCTCCTCGACCCGGGCGATACCGTGCTGGTCGATGACCCCTGCTACTTCAACTACCATGCGCTGCTGCGGGCGAACCGCGCGAAGGTGGTGGGCGTGCCCTTCACCCCCGCCGGGCCGGACGTGGCGCAACTCGAACGGCTGATCGTCGAGCACCGGCCCCGGTTCTACCTCACCAATTCCGCGCTCCATAACCCCACCGGCGCCACCCTCGCCCCGGCCGTGGCCCACCGCGTCCTCAAGCTCGCCGAGGCGCACGACATGCTCATCGTCGAGGACGACATCTTCGGGGACCTCGAAGCCGACCCGGCCCCGCGTCTGGCGGGGTTCGACGGGCTCGACCGGGTGATCGCGGTGGGGAGTTTCTCGAAGACCCTCTCGGCCTCGATCCGCTGCGGCTACATCGCCCTGCGCCCCGACTGGGTGGAGGGGCTGATCGACCTGAAGCTCGCCCTCAGCCTCGGCAACGGACATCTCTCCGCGGCGCTGATGCACCGCCTCATCACCGACGGGGCCTATCGCCGCCACCTCGCAGAAATCCGCGAAAAACTCGCCCGCGCCATGGGCGAGACCGCACGGCGGCTGGAGCGCTGCGGCCTGACGATCTGGACCGAGCCGCGCGGCGGTCTTTTCCTCTGGGCGCGCCTGCCGGACGGGCTCGATTCGGCGGATGTCGCGCGCCATGCCCTCGCCAGGGACGTGGTGCTGGCCCCGGGCGCCGCCTTCAGCGCCGGGGCGGGCGGCCGCGAGTTCCTGCGCTTCAACGTGGCCCATTGCGCCGATCCGAGGACGTTTTCGGTGTTGGAAGACGCCATGGCGGCGGTTTGATCGGGGTCCGGCTGGCCCTGCCCGGAACCCACCGCCCGGGCCGAGGCTTTGAAGAGATACGGCAAAGCTCAAAAATATGTCGGGAGGACCCATGTCGAAGCCGGAGGCGTCGAAGCCGGAGTTGAAGCAGCCGCGTCCGCCCGAACTGTTCTCGCCCTGGCGCACGGAGGCGCGCGCCCGGCTCCAGCAGGAGGCCCGCGATTTCGCCAGGGATGTGGTCCTGCCGCTTGCCGACGAACTCGACCGGCAGAAGGCCGAGATGCCGCGCTCGCTCATCGACGCCATGGCGAAGAAGGGCTGGTTCGGCATCACCATCCCGGCCGAGCATGGCGGGCTCGGCCTCGGCGTGTTCGAATATTGCCTCGTCTCGGAGGAATTGGCCCGCGCCTGGCTCTCGGTCGGCAGCATCCTGGCGCGGGGGCAGGGGCTCGGCACCCAGACCCTCGACGAGGAGCGCCGCCGCGCGTTGCTGCGCAAGTCCGCTCGGGGCGAGTGGATCGGCGGCATCGCCCTGTCCGAGCCCACCGCCGGCTCCGATCTCGCCGGCGTGAAGACCCGCGCGGTGCGGGACGGGGACGATTGGGTGCTCACCGGCACCAAGCGCTGGGCCGGTTTCGCGCTCGCCGCCGATTTCATCGAAGTCCTGGCCCGCACCCGCGAGCCGGAGCCGGGCGAGCCGCGCTCGGCCGGGCTGGAGCCGTTCCTCGTGGTCAAGACGCCCGGCACCTTCCCCGAGGGGATGACGGGCCATGTCATCGACAAGATCGGCTATCACGGCTTCCTCACCTTCGAGCTCGAACTCGACGGCGTGCGCGTGCCCGAGGGCGACCGCCTCACCGGCCTCTACGGCGATGGCGGCGCGGATGCGGATTCCGGCGGCTTCGCCTCGGTGCAGCGCGGCCTCAACATCGCCCGCGTCCACACCGCCGCCCGCGCCGTCGGCGTCGCCCGCGCGGCGGTGGAGGATTGCCAACTCTACCTGCAGGAGCGCGAGCAGTTCGGCCATCCGATCGGCGAGTTCCAGGCCCTGCGCTTCGCGCTGGCCGACATGTCGGCGGAGGTCGATCAGGCCCGCGCCTACTGGCAACAGGTGGCCCACCTCCTCGACGAGGGCGAGGCGGCCGAGAGCGAATCCGCCAAGGTGAAGCTGCTGGCCACCGAGATGGCGGTGCGCGTGACCAACCAGGCGATGCAACTCCACGGCGGCAACGGCTACACCACCGAACGCCGGGTGGAACGCTACTGGCGCGACGCGCGGCTCACCACGATCTTCGAGGGAACGAGCGAGATCCAGCGGCGGATCATCAGCGACCGGATGTTGGGGCGGGGGTGAGGGAAACGCCCTCACGCTCGGACGGTGTGACCGCTGGCGGATCGACCGTCGCGGATCACTCCCAGCGGTCGATCCGATAGGTTGCGGTGCCGATAGCGCTCTCGACGCGGATCCGATGATCCCCATCCTGGCCGACGAGGAGACCGTTGGCCGTGCCCTCCTCGACGCCCTCGATCCTGTGGGCTTTCGAATAGGTCTCGATCACGGCCCGTACCCCGTGCAGGTCCGAGCGCAGGAACTCTGGAAACAGGCAGAGGCCCGAGGCGGCATCATCCTGCGCGCCGTCGAGGATCAGCACCGCGCCCGTCCTGTGGTGGCGATACCGGTCCGCGCCGGACCACAGGACGGGCAGGAGCGTGGCCCCCGTCACCGGCACCCACGCCCCTTCGGGCAGGCGCCAGCGCGTCGGGGTCGAGCCGTTCACGTAGATGTACCAGGAGACCGGGTTGCGCGCCTCGGGTCGGTCCCATTGCAGGAGGGGCGGCGCCTCGGGATCGACGGCGGTGACGAGGCCGCAAAAGGTCATCCGCTCCGCCGTGAACACCCACATCCGCTGCGCGTCAGGGAGGACGTCGCGGGCGAACTTCGACCAGGTGACCGTCTGGGCCGGCATGTCGAGCACGGCTTCGGGCACGGCCGCCTGCCTCGCCTTCAGACCCCCGAAGATGCCGGAGGCGGTGTGGGAGGCCGTCGCTTCGGCCGCCGCCGCCCCCGCCCCATGGCGCGGGCGCCAGATCGTGGGGATCTCGTCGAGGCGCGCGTAGCGGCGGCGCAAGGCCGGTTCGAGACCGAGCTGGGCGAAGAGGCGTTCGGCCTGGGCGATGGTGCCCGCCCTCGGCGCGGCCTGCGGGCGCTGGTAGGCGAGCGGGTGCATCTTGGCGGCGAAGCGTGCCTTGACCGTCGCGAAATCCCGGCCCTCTGCGATGTCCGCCAGCAGCGTGCCGATCATCCCGCCGCGCGGCGTGCAGAAGCCGGGCGGCGCATTGGCGACGGCCCGCCACAGGATCGCGTCCCGCTTCGGGCCGGCCTTGCGCGGAACCTCGTCGTGCAGGCGCAGGAGAAACTCGGCCGGGCCGATCACCTTCTCGGAGCGGTAGAGCGCCTCGGCCCGCAGGAGGGTGAGTGCCTGCGCCACGACGCGCCGGTCGAACACGTCGAGGGCGTGGGAGAGCGTGCGGAAATCCTCGCGCCGCGCCGCCATCGCCTGCCGGGCGGTGACCACGATGCCGCCGTAGCGTCGCGTTTCCGGCACCGCGAGCGAGAAGTGGGGAAAGCCGCCGGCCGTGGGGCGGCCCCAGGTCTCGCCGGAGGCCAGGAAGGCGGAGCGGATCGGGGCGCCGGTGACGGCTCCCATCATCGCCGTGACGGCGGGCCGGTAGAGGTCGGGAACGGTATCGGGGCTCCACAGCGCGGAGGCGATGCCGCCGTTCTTCGTGACGGTGACGAGGCGGCCGAAGCGGCGCAGGAAGGTCAGGCAGCAGGAGCAGGTGTGATAGGGCCGCCGCTCCGCCGGCAGGTGCTCGAGGAAGAGCGGACCGAGATCGGGAGCGTCGACGTCGAAGAGATGGCCGTCGGCCGCGACGACGGCGTCGAACCGCGCCTGCACGGCGCGCGAAAACGCGTCGAACGTGGCCGCTTCGCCCGCCGCCGGGGGCGGAGGCGCGGTTCCGGCGTCACTGGTCATGGTCGGCCTCCGTTATTGGCCCAGAGGCTCGCCTCCGCGCCCGAGAGAGATCGATGCTCTGCCCGTCGACAGATGAAGGGCGCCCAAGAATGCGATCAGATCGAGGGAGGATCGAGCAATACTCCCCCGGAACGGTATATTGGGGAGCTTAAGGCAGAGGGTTTGTCGGTACAATGCCGTGCATCTCGTCCGGCGAGAATGACTTATAGCCTGAGACGGGGCCGGCCGGTCTATCGCGGAGGCCGTGGGCGGGAGCGGGGGAGACGGTGGGATAGGGAGAGCTTGCCACGTTCGTGATTCGTCTTCGACGGCGGTGCGGCGTTCCCAAAACGTCAGCCGGCGGGGGCGGGACCCGCGACGGAAGCGATGGGGATGGCAGGTGTGCCCCACCTGCCCTGACACCGCGGCACATTATGCGCTATAGGAGGTTGACAGGGGCGGCCTCGCCTCGCCACATCCCGGCTATCATGAGCGATCCTCTTTCGAAGACCTTTCCCGACGGTTCGGCCAAGCCGCCGCTGGAGATTCTGCTCTGCGCGCCGCGGGGGTTCTGCGCGGGCGTGGTCCGCGCCATCGACGTGGTGGAGCGGGCGCTGGCGATCTACGGACCTCCGGTCTACGTGCGTCACGAGATCGTCCACAACAAATACGTGGTCGAGAGCTTGAAGCGCAAAGGCGCGGTGTTCGTGCGCGAGCTCGACGAAGTGCCGGACGGCAACGCCCCGGTGATCTTCTCGGCCCATGGCGTCGCCAAGACGGTGCCGGCCAATGCGGACAATCGCGGCCTCGTCACCATCGACGCCACCTGCCCGCTGGTGACCAAGGTCCACCGCGAGGCGGAGATCCACCACAAGCGCGGCCGTCACGTGCTCCTGGTCGGCCATTCCGGCCATCCGGAAGTGGTCGGCACCATGGGCCAGCTGCCCAAGGGCTCGATCACCCTGGTGGAGGATCTGGAGCAGATCGCCGCCCTGGAGCCGGACAACCGCGACAACCTCGCCTGGGTCACGCAGACGACCCTGTCGGTGGACGACACCCGCCATATCGTCGCCGCCCTGAAGCAGAAGTTCCCGACCATCACCGGGCCGCACAAGGACGACATCTGCTACGCCACCACCAATCGCCAGGAAGCGGTGAAGCAGGTGGCCCCGCTTGTGGATGCGGTGATCGTCGTAGGTTCCTCGAACTCTTCGAACTCGCAGCGCCTGCGCGAGGTCGCCGAGCGCGTCGGCTGCCCGATCACCCGCCTCGTGCTCCGCGCCGAGGAGATCGACTGGCCGGCCTTCGAGGGCATCCGCAAGCTCGGCCTCACCGCCGGCGCCTCGGCGCCCGAGGTGCTTGTGGAGGAGATCATCGACGCCTTCGCCGCCCGTTACGACGTCACTGTCGACACGGTCTCCACGGTGGTGGAGGACATGTCCTTCCCGCTGCCGCGCGAATTGCGCAGCGAAGCCGCCGAGTAGGCCGCATCGCCCGTTTTCCTCGCTGGGGGCGCCGAAGGGCGCCCCTTCTCATGTCTGCCCTCCAACGTCAGCGAAGCCCGTGGCCGTCTATACCGAGGTCTCCGACGAGGCGCTGACCGCCTTCCTTGCCCAATACGAGATCGGCACGTTGCTCTCCTACAAGGGCATCGCCGAGGGCGTCGAGAACACCAACTTCTTCCTGCACACCACCGCCGGCTCCTACATCCTCACCCTCTACGAGAAGCGGGTGAATGCCGGCGACCTGCCGTTCTTCCTCAACCTGATGCAGCATCTGGCCGCCCGTGGCCTCGCCTGCCCGCAGCCCATCGCGAAGCGCGACGGCGTGGCGCTCGGCGAACTCTGCGGCCGGCCGGCGGTGATCGTGACCTTCCTCGACGGCGTCTCGGTCAAGCGCCCGACGGTCGACCATTGCCGGGCTCTCGGCGTCGCTCTCGCCGGGCTGCACCGGGCGGGCAGCGATTTCGGCATGACCCGCGCCAACAACCTCTCGGTGGAATCCTGGAAGCCGCTGTTCGAGGCTGCCGGCCCCGCCGCCGACAGCGTCTCCGAGGGTCTGACCGAGCGCGTGCGCGGCGACCTCGCGGTGCTCCGGGCCGGCTGGCCGCGCGGCCTGCCCTCCGGCGTGATCCATGCCGACCTGTTCACCGACAACGTGTTCTTCATCGGCGACGACCTGTCGGGCCTGATCGATTTCTACTTCGCCTGCACCGACGCCTTCGCCTACGACCTCGCCATCTGCCTCAACGCCTGGTGCTTCGAGCCCGACGGCAGGTTCTTCCCGGACAAGGGCGAGGCGATGATCGCCGGCTACCAATCCGTGCGGCGCCTGCAGGACGACGAGGTCGCGGCGCTGCCGATCCTGTGTCGGGGTGCCGCCCTGCGCTTCATGCTGACGCGCCTCGTCGACTGGCTCAACGTGCCCCCCGGCGCCCTGGTCCAGCCGAAGGACCCGCTGGAATACGACCGCCGGCTGGTGTTCCACCGGGCGGCGACGCATGCGCGGGATTACGGCTGGCGCGAATAGCGTCTTCGCAGAGATCAGGGCATGAAAAAGCCCCGGCCGTTTCCGGCCGGGGCAAGGTGGTCTCGTTCGTGAAGGCCTAAAAGAAGCCGAGCTTCTTGGCCGAGTAGCTGACCAGCATGTTCTTGGTCTGCTGGTAATGGTCGAGCATCATCTTGTGGTTCTCGCGGCCGATGCCGGACTGCTTGTAGCCGCCGAAGGCCGCATGGGCCGGGTAGGCATGGTAGCAGTTGGTCCAGACGCGGCCGGCCTGGATCGCGCGGCCGAAGCGGTAGGCGCGGGTTCCGTCACGGGTCCAGACGCCGGCGCCGAGGCCGTAGAGCGTGTCGTTGGCGATGGAGAGCGCGTCGGCATCGTCCTTGAAGGTGGTGACCGAGAGGACGGGGCCGAAGATCTCCTCTTGGAAGATGCGCATCTTGTTGTGGCCCTTGAACACGGTGGGCTTCATGTAGAAGCCTTCCGCGAACTCGCCGTCCTTCACGTTGCGCTCACCGCCGGTGAGGCATTCGGCGCCCTCCTGGCGGCCGATATCGACGTAGGACAAGATCTTCTCCAACTGCTCGGAGGAGGCCTGCGCGCCGATCATCGTGGTCGGGTCGAGGGGCGAGCCCTGGGTGATCGCCTCGACGCGCTTGATCGCCCGCTCCATGAAGCGGTCGTAGATCGATTCGTGCACCAGCGCGCGGCTCGGGCAGGTGCAGACCTCGCCCTGGTTGAGGGCGAACATGGTGAAGCCTTCGAGGGCCTTGTCGAAGAAATCGTCATCCTCGTTGGCCACATCGGCGAAGAAGATGTTCGGCGACTTGCCGCCGAGCTCCAGCGTCACCGGGATGAGGTTCTGCGAGGCGTATTGCATGATGAGGCGGCCCGTCGTCGTCTCGCCGGTGAAGGCGATCTTGGCGATGCGGGGCGAGGAGGCGAGCGGCTTGCCGCATTCCAGGCCGAAGCCGTTGACGATGTTGAGGGTGCCGGGCGGCAGCAGGTCGGCGATGAGCTCGGCGACCACGAGGATCGAGGCCGGGGTCTGCTCGGCGGGCTTGAGCACCACGCAATTGCCGGCGGCGAGCGCGGGTGCCAGCTTCCACACGGCCATCAGGATCGGAAAGTTCCACGGGATGATCTGGCCGACGACGCCGAGCGGCTCGTGGAAATGGTAGGCGACGGTGTCGTGGTCGATCTCGGAGATCGAGCCTTCCTGCGCGCGGACGCAGCCGGCGAAGTAGCGAAAATGGTCGATGGCGAGCGGGATGTCGGCGTTGGTCGTCTCGCGAATCGGCTTGCCGTTGTCCCAGGTCTCGGCGAGGGCGATCAGGTCGAGATTCTCCTCCATCCGATCGGCGATGCGGTTGAGGATGAGCGCGCGCTCGCCCGGCGAGGTGCGGCCCCAGGCCTCCTTGGCGGCATGGGCCGCATCGAGGGCCTTCTCCACGTCCTGCGCGTCGGACCGGGCGACCTCGCAGATGACGCGGCCTGTGACCGGCGAAGTGTTCTCGAAATACCGGCCGGCGACGGGGGCGACCCACTGGCCGCCAATGAAGTTCTCGTAACGGGCCGAGAACGGCGCCTTGGTACCTGACGACAGGAATTCGGGCTTGTTCATGTGCGTTTCCTCCGTGTTGTTCTTGTGTGCGCCAGCAGAAGCCGGGCGGATTGCCAAATCAAGATAGACTTTTGGCCTAACCGGCTCGGAGCGACGGCATCGAACGGGTCGGCGCGTGGTCCCGCTTCTGTGGCGAAGAGCTACGCGCTGAAGCAGTCTAGCCCCTCTGCGGCGGTCTGGCGATGCCGTGGGAAGGCGATTTGGAAGGCCTCGCAAAACTCTCGATCACCGGCGGTTATCTCCGGGAGTGCGGTTCCGCAGCGGGAGTTTTGCCAAAATCGATCATCCGATCAGATCACCTCAGGATGAGGTAAAGCCTTGGACGAACAACCCAAACAGGCTCGGCAAGACACTCACCGTCCCGACGGCAGCCGGGTGAAGCGCCGGGCGGTGATCCGCCGGGCGATGGCCCGGTCGATCCTGGGACCGGCCCGTTCGATGCCGTCGCGGTGGATCATCACGCCCGTGGCGCGTCCGTCCGGTTCGATGTCGAAGGCCACGCGGATCGCGCCGTTCTCCGCCACGAAGGCCCTGTCGCTCTCGGCGACGAGGGTGATGCGGGACTCGGTCGATCCCTGACCGAGCGCCTGCGCCGTGAGGCGGTCGCCGTCGCGGGTGACGCCCAGGACCGAGCGCGGGCCCGTCCGGTAGAAGCCGACATAGCGGTCGAGAACGGTCTGGCCGACGCTGATCTCGGTGCGCGCGGGCTCGCCGAGATAGAGGGCCGCGAGTTGTCGCGAGAGGGCCTGGGCCGGCACGATCTCGGAATTGCCGAGCACCACGATGGTGAGGCCGAGATCGGGGTAGGCATCCTTGATCGCGCTGAACCCGCTGATAAACCCGCCATGCGACCACAGGCGGTGCCCGTAGGCCGTGCCGATGTACAAACCGAGGCCGTAGCCGTGGCCGTAATCCGTCACCATGGCCCGGCGCGACGCCTCCGACAGGACACGGCCGGAGAACAGCGCCCTGTCCCAGGCGACGAGATCGTCGAGGGTCGAGGCCAGCATGCCGGCACCCGACGGAGCGCTGGCCGCCAGGGGCAGGGCGTGGCGCCATTCGCCCGAGACGCGGCGGTAGCCGGCGGCACGCCGGGGGATGATGGCGCCCGGATCGGCGTCCCGGGTCGAGGCCAATCCGGCCGGCGCCAGGATGGCGTCGTTGAGGTAGCGCGCGAAACTCTGGCCGGTGATCCGCTCGATCAGGCCGGCGAGGAGGATGTAGCCGGTATTGCTGTATTCGTGGCCGGTCCCCGGCGGGAAGAGCAGATCCTCGCGGTAGAGGAGGGCCACCGTCTCCATCGGCGAGCGCTCGATCCGCCCGAGCTGCGTCGCGTAGCCCGGCAGGGCGGTGACGTTGGGCAGGCCGGAACTGTGGTTGAGGAGCATCCGGATCGTCATCGGCGCCCAGGCCGGCGGCAATTCGGGCAGGGTGCGGATGGCGGGATCGTCGAGGGAGAGGGAACCGGCCTCGGCGAGTTTCAGGATCGCCGCCGCGGTGAACTGCTTCGTGATGGAGCCGATGCGGAACATTGTGTCCGGCGTGTTGGGGATCGCCCATTCGCGGTCGGCCATGCCGTAGGCGCGGCGGAACAGGGGGATGCCGTCCCGCGCCACGATCACGGCACCCGAGAAGACGCCGCCCCTGGCGTGCGAGTCCATGAGGGCCGAGGCCTCGCGCGCGAAGTCGCCGGTCTCGTCCTGCATGGGAGCGCCTGACGCCCTGTCCTGGGCAGTCGCCGCGCCGAGCAGCAGCAACAGGGCGCAAGCGCCGGAAAGGAAGCGTGAAAGCATGAGGCGCGGTGATCCGTCGGCTGCGATCCTGCCAAGGTTGCGCGGGAATGTGGCGTGGTTGCGCGGGAGTGCCACCCCCGGTCGAGATCGGCGGCATTCCCGCGAAACCGTGATCGGCATCGGCGCCGAGATCACTGTTTTGCCCCGAAGCTCGGCAACATGGCCCGCCTTCGTGCCGACGGACGAAGCCATCCGTCGCGACCGGACTCGCTCCGCCGATGACGGCCCTTCCCCAACCACGCAACAGGAAGAGACATCCATGAGCCGCACCACTCGCGCCCTGCTGGCAGCGTCCCTCGCCTTTGGTACCTCCGCCCTGGTCTCGCAGGTCAGCTTCGCCCAGGCGCCGCAGAAGGCGCCGGCACCCGCCAAGGCCGCCCCCGCCGCTCCCGCTCCGGCCCCCGAGGCCGAGGAGCAGAAGGAGGTCGCCCTGACCCAGGCGCTGATCGACGGCCTCGTGGCGGCGCAGCCCGAACTGGCGAAACTCCCTGCCGGCAACGCGGACAAGCCCGATCCGAAGGTCCAGGCCCAGGCCGTGGCCATCGCGAAGAAGAACGGTTTTGCCAGCGTCGACGACCTGCAGGACGCGGCCGACAGCGTCGAGGCGGTGCTGGATGGCGTGGACCCCGAGACGAAGACCTATGTCGGCGTCGTGCCGCTGCTGAAGAAGCAGGTCGCCGCCATTGAGGCCGACACGAAGATGAAGCCCAAGGACAAGGCCGCCGCGCTGAAGGACATCAACGAGGCGATCGCCGCCGGCGAGCCCACCAAGCCCTCCGACGGCAACATCGCCCTCGTCACCAAGAACATCGACAAGCTCGGTCAGATGGCGGGCGGCGGGCAGTAGCACCCTGCTGAGCTGAGCCCGGCCTCCGGGAATGGCGGTCCGCGAAGGGCTCGTGCAACCGGAGGTCGGGCCGCTGACTTTCCATTACGACGTCGCCGGCGCAGGAGCCGGCGACCGCAGCGAGGCTCAGGACCAGTGACTGCACCTTTGAGGCCGGCTCTCCCGGAGGGCGGTCCGGCCTGGAACGGCCCGGGCTTCGGCGAATTCGTCGGTATCGTCGCCCTGATGATGGCGGTGACCGCCATCTCCATCGACAATCTGCTGCCGGCCTTCCCCGCGATCCAGGCGCGGTTCTCGGTCGCCGACCCGAATGCGCTGCAGCTTCTCGTCTACGTCTACATGATCGGCTTCGGCGTCGCCCAGATCGTCTACGGGCCGGTCTCGGATGCGCTGGGGCGCCGGCGGGTGCTGCTCGGGAGTCTGGCGGTCTACGGCGCGGGCACGGGCCTCGCCATGGTCGCGCCGTCCTTCGAATGGCTCTTGGCCGCCCGCGTCATCCAGGGGATCGGGGCGGCGGGTGGGCGCGTCCTCTCCACCGCCATCGTGCGCGACCGTTATTCGGGGCGCGAGATGGCCAGCGTCATGTCGCTGATCATGATGGTGTTCCTCATCGTGCCGATGATCGCGCCCGCCATCGGCGGGGCGATGCTGCTGCTCGGCTCCTGGCACTACGTCTTCGTCTCCATGCTGGCCCTGGCCGGCATCCTCACCCTCTGGTTCTCCTGGCGCATGCCGGAGACGCTGCACCCGGAATTCCGACGTCCGCTCTCCCTGCGGTCGATCGCTCAGGCGGTCGCCCTGACCTTCCGCACCCGCGTGGCGGTCGGCTATGCCACCGCCCTCGGGCTGCTGACCGGCTGCATCATGGGCTATGTCGGCTCGGCCCAGCAGCTCTTCGATACCGGGCTGTACCGGCTCGGCGCGCTGTTTCCCCTCGCCTTCGCCCTGGTGGCCGGCGCCATGGGGGCGGCCACCCTCGTCAATGCCCGTCTGGTGCGGCGCCTCGGGATGCGGCCGCTCTCGCATGTGGGCCTCACCCTGTTCGTGGCGGTGGCGCTGGCCCAGGTCGGAATCGGCCTCGCCTATGCCGGGCATCCGCCGCTGTGGCTGTTCCTGACGGTGCTGGCCTGCAACCAGTTCATGATCAGCTTCGCCATGCCGAACTTCAACGCATTGGCCCTGCAGCCCCTCGGCGAGATCGCGGGGACGGCCTCGTCCTTCCTCGGATTCTACACCACGATCCTCGGCGCCTTCTGCGGCTTCATCATCGGCCACGCCTTCGACGGCACTGTGCTGCCCCTCGGCCTCGGCTATGCCGGCCTCGGGGGAGCGGCCCTCCTCGTCGTCGCCTGGACCGAACGTGGCCGGTTGTTCCGAGGTGGGGTGTCGGGGTGAGTGTTGATGGATGCACCATCGACCAGAAGTTAAACTGAACGCTCACCCCGCCTATTCTTGACTGCACGGCTGGCGTTCCCCAAAGAGTTCGATCGATGAGTGCGTCCTACGCGATCGCCTTCTTCTTCACGCCGTTACTCGCCGTTGGCCTCGGCTGGCTCGCGGTTTTGCTGCATGAGCGCTCGCTGGCGAAGGCGGAGCGTCGCTCCCCGGGCGAGTGAGCGCCGGCTCCAAGCTTTAACGCCGTCTTCAGCCGGTCTCGCGCATTCTCCCGATCTCGATGGGGTCAGGGACGGAGTTCGCGCGTGTTCGGTCGGAGCCAGGACGGAATCCTCCTTGCGTCGCGCCTGTTGCTGGCGGCGGCGCTGCTGCCCACCGGCATCGCGCGTGCGCTCAATGTCTCGGGTTTCGCGCTGGCGCTGGCCGGGGCCGGGATGCCGTCTCCCAATGCCGTCGCCACGGCGGCCGTGGTGGTTCAGGTCTTCGGGCCGCTGGCGCTCATCCTCGGTGTCCTGCCCCGCATCACCGGCTTCGCCCTGGCGGGGTTCGCGGTGGCGATGGCGGTGCTGCTGCACGGGTTCTGGGCCTATTCCGGCGCGGCGGCGATGACCGAGCGCACCCTGTTCCTCGCCGATCTCGGCCTGGCCGGCGGCTTCCTCATCTACGCTATGGCCGGTCCCGGAGCCTGCAGCTGGCAGGGCTGGCGCCGCTCGACCCGGGAGGCGCCCGCTCCCGCCCGGCCGCAATCGGCCAACGCCAATGCGAAATCGGCCAAGGGACCGAAGCGCAGCCCCGCCCGGCCGTCGAGCCGCGCGGCGGCCTAAACGCCCTTCGACGCGAGGCGCTGACCCGATACCTCCGCGCCTGCATCCGGCTTCAGCCGCAGGAAGGCGAGGAGGGAGACGGACGAGATCAGCGCGACGGTGAGGAAGGCGGGCCAGAAATCGCCGGCCTCGATGGTCGTGCGGCCATGCTGCGCGGCGGCCGTCTCCAGGGCCAGGGCTCCGATGGAGACGCCGAGGCTGAGGGACAATTGCTGCGCGACGCTCGCGAGACTCGTCGCCGAACTCATCTCCCGCTTGTCGAGATCGGCATACGCGATGGCGTTGACGCAGGTGAATTGAAGCGACCGGACGCAGCCGCCGACGAGCAGGATGCCGATGATGATCCAATGCGGCGTCTGCGCCGTGAACAGGCCGTTCACTGCCAGGAAGCAGGAGGCCACGACGGCGTTGAACAGCATCACCCGGCGGAAGCCGTAGGCGCGCAGGATGCGCGGCCCGATGATCTTGATGAGGAGCGCGCCCGCCGCCGCGGCGAAGGTGAGAAGGCCCGATTGCAGCGGATCGAGGCCGAAGCCGATTTGCAGCATCAGGGGCAGCAGGAACGGGATCGCCCCTGTGCCGATGCGGAACAGGCTGCCGCCGGTCACCGCCGCGCGGAAGGTCGGGTACCTCAGCAGATCGAGGCGGATCACCGGATGCTCGACCCGGCGCGAATGCGCGAGATAGAGCGCGAGCAGGATCGCGCCGCTGCCGAGACACCCCCAAGACACGTAATCCGGCAGGAGATGGCGTCCGAGAGAGGCGAGGCCGAGCATCAAGGTGGCGAGCCCGGTTCCCGAGAGCAGGAAACCGAGGACGTCGAGGGGCGGCCGGGACGGCTCGCGGATGTTCTCGAAATAGATCGTGGACAGCACGATTCCGGCCAGGCCGATCGGGATGTTGATGAAGAAGATCCAGCGCCAATCGAGATAGGTCGTGATCAGCCCACCCAGCGGCGGCCCCATGATCGGGCCGATCAGGGCCGGAATCGTCAGGTAGGCGAGGGCGCTGACGAGTTCGCTCTTCGGCACCGCCCTGAGGATGACGAGACGGCCGACCGGCACCATCATCGCCCCGCCAATGCCCTGAAACGCGCGCGCTGCGACGAAGGCGCCGAGCGAATCGGACGCGGCGCAGGCCAGCGACCCCGCCATGAACACCACGAGGGCGGCGCGGAAGATCGTGCGCGCGCCGTAGCGATCCGCCATCCAGCCGCTGATCGGGATGAAGATCGCAAGGCTGACGAGATACGCGGTGAGCGCGAGCTTGAGCGCGATCGGATCCTCGCCGAGGCTTCGGGCGATGGCCGGCAGCGCGGTGGCGATCACCGTGGAATCGGTGTTCTCCATGAATAGCGCGGTGGCGACGACGAGGGGAACGATCTGGGATGGGCGCATGGGGATCGCGTAGGTAGCGCGGACGAAGCCGCCCGGTTCCGTCACGCCGTCGAGGGGGCGCAACTCGGCTCTCGAACGAACATGCACACAAATGATGGTCTCTGTGGATGACACGTGCGGTGTCGCACGTGGTGGACGACCGTGACCCACGAGCCACAGGTGCGGGCTTCACGTCGTCAGGCCGGCATGGCCGCCTTTCGGGGGCGTCGATACGGCCTTAAGCTCAGCAACAATTCGGCTGTCTCGTATCACGTCGGTTGAGCGAGCCACCGCCGCCATTTTGCGCGAAAGATATTGAATGCCCTCGCGGTTCGAAACCTGTCGACGCTCGCCCCTCATCGGTGGGGCTCTGGGCCTGCTGCTCATGGTCGCCGGTTGCGGCACCGTCATTCTCAACGAGACGGGGTCGCTCACCCGCTACGACCGCCTCAACGGCAGCACCGAAGTGGCCACCGGGGCGAAGCTCTACGCCGATCAGCCGACCCTCGCGGCGACGCGGACGGTCCGCATCATCCCGGCGGCGTTTCCGGAATCGATCTCCGGCCCCGGTCTCAACAGCGTCGAGCGCCGGCTGATCGCCAACGCGGCCGACCGCGCCCTCTGCTATGAGCTGTCGCTGCGCTACGACGTGGTCTCCACCAAGAAGGCCGACCTCACGATCCGGTCCGCCGTCACCCGTGTCGAACTCACCAACGTCCCGGCGGCCGGCGCGACCATCGCCACCTCGGCGGGAATCACCATCGCGTCCCAGCTCGGCGTCGGCTTCGCCACCGCTGTCGGCCGCGTGCCGATCCCGCGCATCCCGATCGGTCTCGGCAGCATCACCATCGAGGCCGAGGCCCTCGATAGCCGTCACCAGCAGCGGGCGGCGATGATCTGGGGCGGCGGCGCCAACGCCTTCACCAACCAGGCGCGCTTCTCGGCGGCCGGGGACGCCTACGATCTGGCCGGCGAATTCGGCCAGGATTTCGGCACGTTGCTCGTCACCGGGCGCGACCCGTTCAAGGAGCCGCTGGCGATTCCGAGCTGGGACCGCATCCGCGTCACCACCCTCGGCGAGGCTCCGCTCGACCCGGATTGCGAGCAGTTCGGCCGCGCGCCCGGCATCGACGGCATGGTCGGCGACTATCTCGGCCTGCCGCCGGAATGGACCGACAAGGGTCCCCGCGACACGATCAACTGAGTTTTCCATTGCGATGCCGCGATCCTGCCTTTGCGCAGGGTCCGGCCCCATGATACTGCGCCGTGCCAACGCATTCGGCGTCGACGGCTGTTACAGCCCGGCGCCTCTCACCGTTTCGGGAGTTGGCACATGGCTCGTATCACCGCGGATTCCATCATCGAAGGCCTGACCTTCGACGACGTGCTTCTCCGTCCCGCCGCATCTTCGGTGATGCCCACCGAGGTCAGCGTCGCGTCGCGACTGACCCGCACGATCCACCTCAACATGCCGATCCTGGCCTCGGCCATGGACACCGTCACCGAAGCGCCGATGGCCATCGCCATGGCCCAGAACGGCGGCATGGGCGTCATCCACCGCAATCTCGAGCCGCACGAGCAGGCCGAGCAGGTCCGCCTCGTCAAGAAATACGAGTCGGGCATGGTGCTCAACCCGATCACCATCCATCCCGACGAGACCCTGGCCGACGCCTTCTCGCTGATGAAGCAGAACCGCATCTCCGGCATCCCGGTGGTGGAGCGCGGCCCCAACGGCTCGCGCGGCAAGCTCGTCGGCATCCTCACCAACCGCGACGTGCGCTTCGCCACCAACCCTTCCGAGACCGTCGCCGAGCTGATGACCCGCGACCGGCTCATCACCGTGCGCGAGGGCGTGAACCAGGAGGAGGCCAAGCGCCTGCTCCACCAGTTCCGCATCGAGAAGCTTCTCGTCGTCGACGACCATTACCGCTGCATCGGCCTCATCACGGTCAAGGATATCGAGAAGCAGGTGGCCTATCCCGGCGCCGTGAAGGACGAGCAGGGCCGCCTGCGGGTCGCCGCCGCCACCACCACGGGCGATAGCGGGTTCGAGCGGGCCGAGCGTCTCATCGATGCCGGCTGCGACGTGATCGTGGTCGACACCGCCCACGGCCACTCGATCAAGGTGCTCGATGCCGTGCGCCGGGTGAAGCAGCTCTCCAACGCCGTTCAGGTGGTGGCCGGCAACGTCGCCACCCGCGACGGGGCCCAGGCGCTGATCGATGCCGGCGCGGACGCGATCAAGGTCGGAATCGGCCCGGGCTCGATCTGCACCACCCGCATCGTGGCCGGCGTCGGCGTGCCCCAGCTGACCGCCCTGATGGAAGCGGTGGAGGCCGCCGACCGGGCCGACGTGCCGGTCATCGCCGATGGCGGCATCAAGTTCTCGGGCGATCTCGCCAAGGCCATCGCCGCCGGGGCGTCCGTGGCGATGCTGGGCTCGCTGCTGGCCGGTACCGACGAGGCGCCGGGGGAGGTGTTCCTGCACCAGGGCCGCTCCTACAAGAGCTATCGCGGCATGGGCTCGGTGGGGGCCATGGCCCGCGGCTCGGCCGACCGCTACTTCCAGGCCGAGGTCAGCGACACCCACAAGCTCGTCCCCGAGGGAATCGAAGGTCAGGTGCCCTACAAGGGGCCGGTGGCGGCGGTGCTGCACCAGCTCGCCGGCGGCCTGCGTGCCGCCATGGGCTATGTCGGCGCGCCGACCATCCCCGAGTTCCAGGACAAGGCGCAGTTCGTCCGCATCACCAATGCGGGCCTGCGCGAGAGCCACGTCCACGACGTGACCATCACCCGCGAGAGCCCCAACTACCCCAGCCGCGCCTGAGTCCGGTCCGATGTCCGATCCGCGCCACCTCGTGCTCTGGCCCGTGCTGGCGCAGATCGGGCTCACCTTCGGCCTCTATGTCTGGCTCTCCGCGGCGCGCCTCCTGGCGGTGCGTCGCGGAGAGGTGGAGTTCGGGTGTTTCGAGTTCGGCCGCGACGAACCCGCGCCGATCGCCCGCATCACCCGCAACCTCTCCAACCAGTTCGAACTGCCCGTCATCGTTTTCGCCTGCGTCGCCCTCCTCGCGGCCCTCGACCGGGTGACCTGGGTCGATGTCGCCGCCGCCTGGCTCTTCTTCGCCGGCCGGGTGATCCACACCGCCGTCCAGACGCTCACCGACGACGTGCCCCTCAGGGGCAGGGTCTTCGTCATCAACTTCCTCGGCTGCGCGATCCTCGTCGCGCATCTCGGCCTCGTCGCCCTCGGGCGCTGACGCCGCCGCATCGGGATCCCCCATGACCGTCCAGGCCATCCTCGCCCCCGTCTTCGCGCAAGTTCTGTTGATCTTCGTGCTGATGTTCTGGCTGGGACGGGTACGCCTGGCCGAGATCAAGGCGGGTGCGGTGACGGCCGGCGACGTCTCGATGGGACAGCGCAACTGGCCGCCCCGCGCGCAACAGGCCGCCAACGCGTTCTCCAACCAGTTCGAGCTGCCGGTGCTGTTCTTCGCCCTGGTGCCGCTGGCGCTCTACACGAAGAAGGCCGACCTGCTCTGCGTCGTCCTCGCCTGGATCTTCGTGGCGTCGCGCGCCGTCCATGCGGGCATCTACGTCACCTCGAACCACGTCCCCTTCCGTTTTCGCGCCTATACGCTCGGGGCACTGGTGCTGCTGGCGATGTGGATCGTCTTCGCGGTGCGCATCTTTCTGGCGCCGATCGGAATTTGATCGCACGCCTGGAAAACCGCCTCCCTCGTCCGATAAAGAGGGACGCTCATCGAGATTGAGGATCGTCCCATGCGCGTGCTCGTCGTCGGCGCCGGTGCCACCGGTGGATATTTCGGGGCGCGTCTCGTGGAGGCCGGTCGGGACGTCACCTTCCTCGTGCGGCCTGCGCGAGCCGAGACGCTCGCCGCCTCTGGGCTACGGGTGAAGAGCCCGGCCGGCGACATCCATATCGCGGAGCCCGCGACCCTCACCGCTGCCGATCTCGCGGCGGGCAAGTGCGGACGCTTCGATCTCGTTCTCCTCAGCTGCAAGGCCTACGACCTCGACGGAGCCATCGCGGACGTGGCCCCGGCCATCGGCCCCGCGACGCTGGTGCTGCCCGTCCTCAACGGCCTGCGCCATCTCGACGCCCTCGACGCCGCTTTCGGAGCGGAGAATGTCCTCGGCGGGTCCTGCGCCATCGTGGCGACGGTGCGGGGCGACGGTGAGATCCGCATGATGAGCCCGCTCCATTCCCTCACCTTTGGCGAGCGGGCAGGGGGGCGCTCGGAGCGGGTGGAGCGGATCGAGGCGCTGATGCAGGGCGTCGCGTTCCAGGCTCGCCTCAGCGAGACGATGGTTCTCGAGATGTGGGAGAAGTGGTCGTTCCTGGCGACCCTCGCCGGGGCGACCTGCCTGATGCGGGCCACCATCGGCGACATCGTCGCCGCGCCGGGCGGCCTCGCCCTCATCGAGGCGCTGATGGAGGAGTGCCGCCAGATCGCCGAAGATGCCGGGTACGCCCCGCGGGAGAAGGTGATGCAGAACACGCGCACGAGTCTCACCGCGGAGGGCTCGGCCTTCACCGCCTCGATGCTGCGCGACATCGAGAACAAGGCGCGGATCGAGGCCGATCACATCATCGGCGATCTCATCGCCCGCAGCCGCGACGGGGCGCACCCGATGCTCGACCGGGCCTACACCCATCTCAAGGCCTACGAGAACCGCCGCGCCCGCGAGGCCGCCTGAGCGGCGGCCCCGGACAGGCGGACGCTCAGTAGCGCGGAGCCGGGGGTGGTGGCGGCGGATTGCCGTATTCGAGCTGCGTCTTGGCATCGTAGGGGCGCTGCGGCGGCGGCGTCAGGTCGACGGCGGGCGCGGTGGAGCAGGCGGCGACGCTGAGCAGGACGAGGCCCGCGAGAGTGAGTTGGACGATGGGGTACATGACGATTGCGAGGCTCCGGACGTTGACGCAGCGGGCTCGGGCGCAGCAAGGGCACGAGACGAGTCTGGCGCCCTGCCTGTCTGACGGCCGATCGCGCCGGAAGCTCGGCTGTATTGTGTCGGACACCCGCTCAAAGCGTGACCGTATCGCGGCGGTGGCCGTGACCGGTCACGCTTCCCTAACCCTGAGGATTTCGTCCTGACCCCTCCCGCTCGCCTTTCCGCCGCCATCGAAATACTCGCCGACATCGCCGGTCGGCGCCGACCGGCCGCGGACGCCCTCAAGGATTGGGGCCTCGCCCACCGTTTCGCCGGCTCCGGCGACCGCGCCGCCATCGCGAGCCTCGTCTACGACGCCCTGCGCCGGCGCGCTTCTGCCGCCTGGATCATGGGGGACGAGACCCCGCGCGCCATCCTGATCGGCATGCTGAGGCTGCAGCACGGACTCGCGGCACCCACCATTGCCGAGCTGTTCTCGGGCGAGCGCTTCGCGCCCGATCCCCTGACCGATGTCGAGCGCACGGCCATCGCCGAGGGCTCGCTCGCCGATGCACCGCCCCACGTGGCCGGCGACGTCCCGGACTGGATCCTCCCTTCGCTCAGCCACCTGTTCGGCGATACCCTGCTCGAGGAGTTGCGCGCGCTCGCCCGCCGCGCGCCCCTCGACATCCGCATCAACACCCTCAAGCGCGACCGCGAGACGGCTCTGGCCGGGCTCGCGCATCTGGCGCCGGTGGTGACGCCCCATGCGCCGAACGGCCTGCGCATTCCCATCGGCGAGGACGGTCGCGGTCCCGCCTTGCATGTGGAGCCGGAATTCCTCGACGGCTGGTACGAGATCCAGGACGAGGGCTCCCAGATCGCCGGCGCCCTGACCGGCGCGCGCGCCGGCGAGACCGTGGTCGATCTCTGCGCGGGCGGCGGCGGCAAGACCCTCGCCCTCGCGGCCATGATGCGGAACGAGGGACGGCTCATCGCCACCGACGACGATCCGCGCCGGCTCGCGCCCATCCACGACCGGCTGCGCCGCTCCGGTGCCGAGGCCGAGATCCGCACCCCGCGCGGCGGACGCGCACGGGCCGACGTGCTCGGTGACCTCGACGGCACCGTGGACCGGGTGGTGGTCGACGCGCCCTGCACCGGCTCGGGGACGTGGCGGCGCAATCCCGACGCCAAATGGCGCCTGCGCCCCGGCTCCCTCAGCGCCCGCGTCACGGACCAGGCCGAGGTGCTCGACCGGGCCGCCCGCCTGGTGCGGCCGGGAGGGCGGATCACCTACATCACCTGTTCCCTGCTGCGGGAGGAGAACGACGCGGCCATCGACGGCATCCTCGCACGGGCGAATGGCGGGCTGACGGTCCTGCCGGCCGAGACGGTCGCCGCCGACCATGCGCCGGGCCTCGCAGGGGTGGTGCGGTTCACCGAGCACGGCCTGCAGATGAGCCCGGCGCTCACCGGCACGGACGGCTTCTACGTCGCCACGCTGGAACGACGCGGCTGATGCGCCTCGACCGCCGGACATTGGTCGCCGCAGCCGCGGCGATGCTGTCCGGCGGTGCGCAGGCCCGCGCGGAGACGGTTCCGGCTCCGGGCACGAATCTCGACGTGATCGACCTGTGGCCCGGCCTGCCCCCCGGCGGTGGCGGCCCCATCGCGGCGGATGGGCGGTTCGACGAGAGCCGCGACGGGGTGATCAGCAACGTGGCGCGGCCCTGCCTTCTCGTCATGCGCGCGCCCAAACCCAACGGGGCGGCCCTGGTCGTCGCGGCGGGCGGGGGCTATCGCCGCATCGACATCGGCAACGAGGGCATCCCGGTGGCGCGCTGGCTCGCCACCGTGGGCATCACCGCCTTCGTGCTGATCTACCGCCTCCCCGGCGAGGGCTGGGCGGCCGGTGCCGACGCGCCGCTCCAGGACGTGCAGCGGGCGCTCCGCCTCGTCCGGTCGGGGGCCGTGACCTACGGCATCGACCCCGAGCGGGTCGGCGTGCTCGGCTTCTCCGCCGGCGGCCACCTGATGGGAGAGGCGGCCATGCGCGCCTCGGCGGAGACCTATGCCGGGCTCGACGCCAGCGACGCGCTCTCGGCCCGGCCCGAACTCGCGGGGCTGATCTACCCCGTCATCACCCTGCTTCCGCCCTTCGACCGGACCTCCACGAGGCGCATCCTTGCAGGCGACCCGCCCGATCCGGTGAAGGCCTCGGCCTATTCGGTGGAGACGCATGTGCGCGAGAAGGCGCCGCCCACCTTCCTCGCCCAGGCCGCCGACGACCCCATCGCCGTGGTGGACAACAGCCTGCTCATGTATGCCGCCCTGCGCGGCGCCTTGGTGCCGACGGAACTGCACCTGTTCGAGCGCGGAGGCCATGGTTTCGGCCTCGGCGTGCCGGGCTCCCCGGCGGCGGCGTGGTCGGGCCTGTTCCTCACCTGGATGCGGCGGCGCGGGTTCCTCCGGGCGTGAAAGCCGAAGGAATGGCTCCGAGGGGCGAGCCATTCCAGCCGGGCCGTCCCGACACCGAGTCGACGGCCGGAAGGCCGATGCTCAGAAGCAGCGGCGCGTACGCACCATGGTCACCCGCCCATACGGACCCCGACGCTTCGTCACGACCGTCCGGCAGCGGGGGCCCCTGACGACGGTGCGCGAGACGACCCGCACCTGCTCGATCGCGGTGGTGGGCGCCGGCGGGGTCGTGCCGACCAGCGGCAGAGCCGAGGCCGAGCCGATGCCGGCGAGGGTAAGGGCTGCCAGTCCGAAGAGGGTTGTTCTCATCGCGCGAGGCTCCTGTCTGTTTGAGGGACGGGAGGAGTTGCGCGGGTTGGATGAATCCGAGGTTAACGGTCCCGCCCGGAGCCCTCCGCCGGGCAGGGCCACGTTCAACGCATGTGGGCGGCGCGCGGTCTGCGGAACCTGCGCGTTGCACGGCGGCAGGGCCTCGTCTAACTCCGAACTATGAATACCGACCACGACAAGATCCTCATCGTCGATTTCGGCTCCCAGGTGACCCAGCTCATCGCGCGGCGGGTGCGCGAGGAGGGGGTCTATTGCGAGATCGTCCCCTTCACCAAGGCGGCGGAGGCCTTCGCCGAGTCGAAGCCCAAGGGCGTGATCCTGTCCGGCGGCCCCGAATCGGTGACGAGCGACGCCTCGCCCCGAACGCCCCAGGTGGTGTTCGATTCGGGCGTGCCGGTCTTCGGCATCTGCTACGGCCAGCAGACCATGGCGGCGCAGCTCGGCGGCGAGGTCGAGGGCGGACACCATGCCGAGTTCGGCCGCGCCGAGATCGAGATCATTTCGGACTGTCCCCTGTTCAAGGGCGTCTGGCATGTGGGCGAGCATTATCCGGTCTGGATGAGCCACGGCGACCGGGTGACCAAGCTCCCCGACGGGTTCACCACCGTCGCCCTGTCGAAGAACGCGCCCTTCGCGGCGGTGGCCGACGAGTCGCGCAACTACTACGCGGTCCAGTTCCACCCGGAGGTGGCGCACACCCCGCACGGCGCCCTGCTGATCCGCAACTTCGTGCGCGACATCGCCGGCTGCACCGGCGACTGGACCATGGGCGCCTATCGCGAGGAGGCCATCGCCAAGATCCGCGAGCAGGTCGGCAAGGAGCGGGTGATCTGCGGCCTGTCGGGCGGCGTCGATTCCTCGGTGGCGGCGGTGCTGATCCACGAG
Organism: Methylobacterium sp. 88A; assembly: GCF_000376345.1. Taxonomy (NCBI): domain Bacteria; kingdom Pseudomonadati; phylum Pseudomonadota; class Alphaproteobacteria; order Hyphomicrobiales; family Methylobacteriaceae; genus Methylobacterium; species Methylobacterium sp. 88A. Next base: position 3,655,138 of record NZ_AQVT01000001.1, on the reverse strand, counting down.
GCCATCGGCGACCAGCTGACCTGCGTCTTCGTCGATCACGGCCTGCTCCGCATGGGTGAGGCCGACGAGGTCGTGCGGCTGTTCCGCGACCATTACAACATCCCCCTCGTCCATGTTCAGGCGCAGGAGCTGTTCCTCGGTGAGCTCGAAGGCGTCAGCGACCCGGAGATCAAGCGCAAGACCATCGGCCGCCTGTTCATCGACGTGTTCGACGAGGAGGCCAAGAAGATCGGCGGCGCGGCCTTCCTGGCGCAAGGTACGCTCTACCCGGACGTGATCGAGAGCGTGTCCTTCACCGGCGGCCCCTCGGTGACGATCAAGAGCCACCACAATGTCGGCGGCCTGCCCGAGCGCATGAACATGCAGCTCGTGGAGCCCCTGCGCGAGCTGTTCAAGGACGAGGTCCGGGTGCTCGGCAAGGAGCTCGGCCTGCCGGAGGCCTTCGTCGGCCGCCACCCCTTCCCCGGCCCCGGCCTCGCCATCCGCTGCCCCGGCACCATCACCGCCGAAAAGCTCGAGGCGCTGCGGAAAGCCGATGCAATCTATCTCGACGAGATCCGCAAGGCCGGTCTCTACGACACGATCTGGCAGGCCTTCGCGGTGATCCTCCCGGTGAAGACGGTGGGCGTGATGGGCGACGGCCGCACCTACGACCACGTCTGTGCGCTCCGCGCGGTCACCTCGGTCGACGGCATGACGGCGGATTTCTACCCCTTCGACATGGCCTTCCTCGGCCGCGTCGCCACCCGCATCATCAACGAGGTCAAGGGCATCAACCGGGTCACCTACGACATCACCTCGAAGCCGCCCGGCACCATCGAGTGGGAGTGATGTCAGTCTCCACCGACATTGCGCCGGATCGTTCCACAAGCCGCTTGACGACGTTGCTGATGATGTTGGTGTCCAAGAGATAGCGCGTCACAGGTCGACCTTACGTCCCTCTTCACGGGGGCGGGAAAGATCTAGTTCCGCATTCACCGGCGGAGAGCGCCGTAAGGCGGCGAGGATACGTCGAGTCTTGGCCGGAGCGCGAGCGATCGACTGGCTGACGGTCGCGCGAAGCTTCGAGGCCTCGGACGTGTCCTCGGACTGACGTCTGGGAAGCGACCGGATGAGGTCGCGATCTGCGTCCCGGCCAAGCACTTTGAAACGCGCGAGGCCGCGCTCGCCAAGGCGCGAGCGATATTTCCGGATGGCGCGTTTCTGCGAGCTTTCCATCATCGGCTCCGGATATCTCCAGTAAAATATCTGGAGCGAGAGCGGGCAGCAAGGTCGCGTGGTCGGCTAAGGGGGCGGTCGGGGTCCATCGGACATCCGTCCGACTCGACGCCGGGTGTAGGCGTGGCATCTCTCGCCCCTTGAAGGCCCCGCCTTCCCGCGAACCCGTCGACGGTGGCCCGGACCGTCGGCGCCGTCATCGTGCCGGAGTGGATGATGAACGCAGTGAAGCTCGTCTGGATTCTGTTGGCGCTCACCTGTGCGGCCAGCGAAAGCAGGGCCGAGCCGCTCGCGGGTCCATCGGCTCCCGGGGGCGGGACCATACCGGGCGCCGCGGCACTCGACGACATTCCCGTCTCGACCGTGGCCCTCGGCGGCTTTCCCTATTTCACGCTGCCCACGGGCTACCAGCCCGTGAACCCGCCCGAGACGCGCGATTTCGGGCATTTCCCGTTCTGGACGGGCACCGCGCTCCACGACGTCGACGGCAAGGTGTTCCTGTCCCTCATCGGCGCCAAGGACGGTAAGACCTACTCGTCCTATGAGTTGAAGAAGAACATCGAGGCCGTGCTGACCCAGGCCGGTGCTCGAAAGCTCACCGACAGCCAGATGCCCGCGTCAGTGACCGATACCCTGCCGGAGGAGGTCAAGATGGGCATGTATGAAGGCCTCGGTAACGTCTACTCCGAACGGACGCAGACATGGGTGATCCGCCGCCCGGACCGGCAGATCTGGGTGCATTTCGTCCCCGGCAGCAGCAACGCGAGCTGGACCATCCTCGAGACGAAGCCGTTCGCCCAGACCGCCTCCCTGCTGCCCGCCGAGCAGCTGAAGCAGGACATCGACAAGACCGGGCGGGCGGTGATCCATGTCAACTTCGCCACCGACAAGACCGAGATCCTGCCGGATTCCGCGGCTCAGATCGAAGCGGTGACGAGCCTGCTGAATTCGAATCCCGGTCTCAAATTGGCGATCAACGGCTACACCGACGAGACCGGCTCCGCCGGGCACAACCAGTCGCTCTCCGATGGCCGCGCCAGGGCGGTGATGGCCAGGCTCATCGCGTCGGGCGTCGCGAAGGATCGGCTGAGAGCCAAGGGCTTCGGGGCCGCCAGCCCGGTCGCCTCCAATGGTAGCGAGGAGGGCAGGGCGAAGAACCGGCGCGTGGAACTGGTGAAGTTCTGACACGGAAACGTGGGGTGCCGCCGGCCCGGGAGGTCGTCTCCACCGGTACGGTCTCGGTGACGAAGTCCGCCTTACGCCGGATAGGGGCCGGCCGTGATGACGATGCGCTCCCGGCTCATGGCCAGACCTTGATCGCCAGGGGCCGGCGGACGAGGTCGCGGTCCGAGGTCACCTGGCAGCCCTCCCGGCGTAGCGTCACGTAGGTGAGGAGGGCGGTGTCGCCCACATCGTCGAAGTTGCGGCCGGTCGCCTGCGGATCGAGGATCGACGGATAGGCGATGAGGTCGCCCTGGGCCGCGCAGGGATCGTCGTAGAGCGTGGCGCCGGCGAGGAGCAGGCGCGGCTGATCCCAGGTCAGGAGATCCTGCGAGGTCGTCCAGTAGAAGCCGGATTGCGGAACCTTGGCGCCGGCCGCGGCCATGAAGACGGCGATCCAGGCCCCCGTGCCGCGATGGCGCACCATCGCGCCCACCGGCAGGCCGAACGGCTCCAGCGGCTTGCACGGTTCGGAGAGCAGGGTCGGCTTGGTGTAGGGGTCGGGGAAGGCGGCGGTGAAGCCGAGCCCGGTCCAAGCGCGCCAGCGCGTCGGGTCGGAGGGCGTGTCGGTGCGGAACAGGCAGGCCCCGGCGGATTGCTCGCCGCCGCCGGACGACCAGCCCGTGGTGGCGATCAGCACGTAGCGCCAGCGCCCGTCCGCGACGATGTTCGACGGATTGAAGAATCCCCGCTGCCGGCCCTGGCCCACCTCCTGGCGGAACGGCGCTCCCGCCACCACCACGGGGGGCCTGGCGCGGTTGAAGCTGCGCCCGCCATCGCCGGAGGAGGCGGCGACGATCGTATTGTACCAGCACTCGATATAGACCTTCGAGCGGCAGCGGCCCTCGTGCTCGTTGGCCTGGTACTCGTGGTGGAGGAGGGCCGAGACCGCCTTGCCGTCCTCGGTCCATGTGGCCGTGATCCAGGAGCGGTCGTCATAAGCCGCCGGATCGGCCTTCTCGCCGGAGTCGAGCACCACGGTGCAGTCGAGCGTCAACTGGTCGAGGCTCGGACCGCGCATGGCCCGGTTGCGGTAATGCATTCCGAACAGGGCGACGCTGCCCGATGCGTCGCGGAAGGCACGGGCGGAGGCGTCCGGCACATCCGCCCCGTCGCAGGCATCGCGCCCGGCCCTGAAGATCGTCGTCGGCGGACCGACGAGGGTGAGGGCGGACAGCGGCGGTTCGGATCGCGCCGCGACGGCGTGCGGGAGCAGGACGAGCAGGAGGAGAGCGAGGAGCCGCGTCATCGGGTGAGCCTGGACATCGGCCCGAGTTTGGGTTTTGAACAATTACAGTCTGCTTCACCCGGCCTGGCGCGGCTTCCGCGATCCACAGGCGCGATTCGAAGGCGTTCCATGCTCATCCTCATCCTCGGCCTCGTGCTGTTCCTCGGCACGCATGCCTTCTCCATGTTGAGGACGAAGCGCGCGGGCGTCATCGACGAGGTGGGCGAGAGCCGGTTCAAGCTCGGCTATACCGTTCTGTCGATCGTCGGCATCGTGCTCATCGCCTATGGTTTCGGGCAATACCGCGCGGATGGCTACATCCAGGTCTGGAACCCGCCGGTGTTCACGCGCCATCTCGCGCTGCTGCTGACGCTCCTCGCCTTCATCGCCCTGGCCTCGGCCTACCTGCCCGGCCATATCCGGGCGCGGGCCAAGCACCCGATGCTGCTGGCGGTGAAGATCTGGGCGACGGCCCATCTCCTCGCCAATGGCGACCTCGGCTCGATCCTGCTGTTCGGCAGCTTCCTCGCCTGGGCGGTGATCGCCCGTATCAGCGCCAAGCGCCGCGCCCTGTCGGCCGGTGCGGTGGCCGCCCAGCACGGCGCCGTCGCGGCTCCGGCCGGCTGGCGCAACGACGCGATCGCGGTCGTGGTCGGCTTCGTCGTCTGGTTCGCCTTCGCCAAATACCTGCATCAATGGGTGATCGGCGTCTCGGCTTGGCCTGTCCCGGCCTGAAGCAGGCTGCATGGCCAGTCGCCAAGCCGGCCTGGCTGTGCTAGGCGCCGGGCTTGGTTTTCCTCAAGGCCGTCGATCGTATCGCGGTCGGCGTGAGACGACATGGCCGAGAACAACGAGTTTATCCGCGAGGTCAACGAAGACTATCGCCGCGATCAGGTCGCTCAGATCTGGAAGCGCTACAGCGGTCTCATCGTCGCCGTGGCGATTCTCGTCGTGGCCGGCGTCGGCGGCTATCGCTACTGGCAGCACGACCAGCGGGTCCGCGCGGAAGCCGCGTCCGAGAAGTTCGAGGCCGCCAATCGCCTCGCCAAGGACGGTAAGGGCGCCGAGGCCGACAAGGCCTTCGAGGCGCTGGAGGCCGAGGCTCCCGGCGGCTACCGGATGCTGGCCCGCTTCCGCTCCGCCACCGAGACCGCCAAGCGCGACGCCACCGCGGGTGCTGCCGAGTACGATGCGCTGGCCGCCGACACCAAGCTCGGCGACGGCCTGCGCGACTTGGCGCGCCTGCGCGCTGCCCTGATCCGCCTCGATCAGCCGAACCCCGATCCGGCCCTCGCCAGCCTCCAGGGGCTCGCCGCCCCGGCCGGCGCGTTCCGCCACACCGCCCGCGAAATGCTCGGCCTCGTGGCGCTGAAGCGCGGCGAATACGATGCCGCCGGGCGCTGGTTCGACCAGATTATCTCCGATCCTCAGACGCCGGCCAATCTTCGCCAGCGCATCGAGGTCTATGCCGCCCTCGTGGCCGGCGGCCCGGTCACCGTGACCGCGGCCCCTGCGCCTGAGCCGGCCGCACCCCCGCCCGTGACGCGCTGAGCCAGTTCCGGCACGCCGCCTGCACGACGAATTTTCTCCGTACGACGACTGAATCGAGACCACCATGGACATGCCGACCGTCGCTATCGTCGGACGGCCGAATGTCGGCAAGTCGACCCTCTTCAACCGGCTGGTGGGCAAGAAGCTCGCCCTCGTGGACGATCGCCCCGGCGTGACCCGCGACCGGCGCGAGGGTGATGTCAACTTCGGCGGATTGGTGTTTCGCGTCATCGACACGGCGGGGCTCGAACAGGCCGATGCCGATTCGCTGCTCGGCCGCATGCGCGCGCAGACCGAGGCCGCGATCCTCGAAGCCGACGTCGTGCTGTTCGTCATCGATGCCCGCGCCGGCATCCTGCCGGCCGACCAGCCCTTCGCCGAACTGGTGCGACGCGCCGGCTGCCCGGTGGTGCTCGTCGCCAACAAGGCCGAGGGCGGCACCGGCCTGTCCGGCGCCTACGAGGCGTTCTCTCTCGGGCTCGGCGATCCGATCCCGTTCTCGGCCGAACATGGCGAGGGCATCGGCGAGCTGCATGACGCGCTCACCGAGGCTCTGCCCAAGCTCGACGACGAGGACGAGGAATACGACGACGACCCGTCGAACCGTTCGCTCAAGGTCGCCATCGTCGGCCGCCCGAATGCCGGCAAGTCGACCCTGATCAACCGGATGCTCGGCGAAGAGCGCCTGCTCGTCGGCCCCGAGGCCGGCATCACGCGGGATTCGATCTCCCTCGACTGGGAATGGCGCGGCCGCCGCATCAAGCTCCACGACACCGCCGGCATGCGCCGCAAGGCCCGCATCGACGACAAGCTCGAAAAGCTCGCCGTGTCGGACGGCCTGCGCGCCGTGCGCTTCGCCGAAGTGGTGGTGGTGCTCCTCGATGCCACGATCCCGTTCGAGAAGCAGGACCTGACCATCGTCGATCTCATCGAGAGCGAGGGTCGCGCCCTGGTCATCGGCCTCAACAAATGGGACCTCGTGGCCGACCAGCCGGGCCTGCTGAAGAAGCTGCGCGAGGATTGCACCCGCCTGCTGCCGCAGGTGCGCGGCGTCTCCGTGGTGCCCCTCTCGGGCCTCGCCGGCGACGGCATCGACACGCTGATGAAGGCCGTCACCGAGACCTTCGAGGTCTGGAACAAGCGCATCTCCACCTCGAAGATCAACGACTGGCTCAACGAGGCGACCCAGCGCAACCCGCCGCCGGCGGTGGCGAGCCGCCGGATCAAGATCCGCTACGCCACCCAGGTGAAGAGCCGCCCGCCGCACTTCGCCCTGTTCGGCAACCAGCTCGACGGGCTGCCGAAATCCTACACCCGCTACCTCGTCAACAACCTGCGCGAGGCCTTCGACCTCCCCGGCGTTCCGATCCGGCTCTCGCTACGCACCTCGAAGAACCCGTTCGACAAGGAGAACAAGGGCTGAGCCTCACGACCCGCAGGTCGTTTCACTCAGCCAATCGACCACGTCGTCCAGCCCCTGCCGATTGGTGCGGCCCGTCTCTCGGGCGGCTTCGAACACCGCGATCTGGCGGTCGGCGCTGGTGCCCTCGCGAACGATGGTGCGTGCCCGTTCCACCTCTTCGCCGCAGCCGAGCGCGTCGGCATCCGCGTCAATGAGGGCCAGCATCGCGTCGAGGGCGTCGGCGAAGGGGAGGGCGTCTTCGCTGGCCTCGTCGATGATCTCGGCCTCCGTGCCGCTGCGTTGGGCGCGCCACAGGTTCTCTTCAGCCAAAGCGCGGGAAACGCCGTCGAGATCGGCGTTGAGGTCGGGCCGGCGCACGACACAGCGCACGAGGCAGCGGAAGAGTGCCGCCACCGTGAGCGCGTCCTCCAGCCGTGTGCAGGAATCCGCCACCCGCAATTCGAGGGTCGGGAACTTGATCGACGGGCGCAGGGACCACCACAGGAAGCTCGCATCCTGGATCGAGCCGGCTCGCGTCATGATACGGACGTAGCGCTCATAGGCGTCGGGGTCCGAGAAGAGCTGCGGCAGTCCGGTGCGCGGCAGCTCGCCGAAAGCGCTGAGACGGTAGGCGGTGAGGCCCGTCGGCTTGCCCTGCCAGAAGGGGGACGAGGCCGAGAGCGCAAATAGCAGCGGTTGGAACGGCAGCAGCCGGTTCATCAGGTCCACCCGCCCCTGCGGGTCGGGCACCTCCACATGCACATGCATGCCGCAGATCAGGCTGCGCCGTCCCGCCATTCCCACATCCCGCAGGATGCCGCGATAGCGCTCGCCCTTCGTCGGCAATTGCCGCGCCCAATCGGACACCGGATGGGTGCCGGCGGCAAAGAGCAGAAGCTCGTGGTCTTTCGCCAGACGGCCGAGGGCGTCGCGCTGACGTCCCAGGATCTCACGCGCCTCGCTGAACTCCGTGGAGGGCGGGGTGCAGACCTCCACCTGACACTGAAGCATCTCGCGCCCGATTTCGGGCAGACGCTCGCTCGCCTCCGTATGGAACGGCTTCACCGACCGCCGCGGCGTCCCTCGCGTCTCGGCATCGGCCAGGAAATATTCCTCCTCGATGCCGAAACGGTAGCTGTGCGCGGTCATGGAGGTTTCCTGCGGTGGATTAGCATCAACTCGCAGGAGGCGTCGTCGTTGCCGTCAGGTCCGCAGCGCCCCGCCCACCAACCACGCCGGGTCGAACCAGCGGTCCGCCTCGCCGTCATAGGGCAGGCGGGTGATGTCCCAGTTCTGGATGTACTTGGCGTAGACGTTCCAGACCGTGATGCCGCCGCCGACGAAGATGCGCCGGCCCGGATAGCGCTTGAGCACCTCTTCCGGATCCTCGTGGCTGCGGATGACGTCGATGGTGCGGTCCTTGAAGGCGAAGTCCGGCACCGAGGCCACGGTCTTCGGCCCGGCGATCAGCACGTGCCCCATGGTCAGCGCGAAGAAGCGCGTCACGTCCTCGACGAAGAGCGGATCGGTGTTGCCCTCCCAGGGCAGCTGCCCGTTGAGGCCCAACTGGCCGCGCAGGCCGATGGCGCAGATGCAGCGAACGTCGATCATGATGGAAACCTCGATGAAGGCGGGTCACTCCCTCCACCGACCTCATCCTGAGGTGCCGCGAAGCGGCCTCGAAGGAGGGCTCCAGATCGCGCTGCGGGTGCTGGAGCCCTCCTTCGAGGCCTGCGCTTCGCTTCGGCGCCTCAGAATGAGGTGGAGGGTGGGGTTGTGAGGGGCAGGGAAGCTAAGCCGCCATCTGCGGCGTCAGCACGCGGTCGCTGGGGAAATCGTAGATCTTGCCCGATTGATCCCAATCCGGGCTCGCGAGCCGCACGAAATGCGGAGCGAGGTCGCCGGGAGTCTTGAGTGTGGTCTCGTCTTCGCCCGGCATCGCCGCCTTGCGCATGGAGGTGCGCAGAGGGCCGGGGTTGAGGAGCATGGCCTTGATGGCCGTCGTCTCGGTCTCCGCCGCATAGGTCCGCACCAGGGCATCGAGGGCCGCCTTCGAGACCGAATACGGTCCCCAATAGGCCTTGCATTTCTGCGACGCGCCGGAGGTGACGAAGATGGCGCGGCCCGCATCCGACATCCGCAGCAGCGGGTCCATCGAGCGCAGCAGGCGCCAGTTGGCGGTGACGTTGATGTCCATCACCTGCGACCAGGTCTTGGGCGTCACGTGGCCGAGGGGCGTGAGATTGCCGAGGATGCCGGCATTGCCCACGACCACGTCGAGCTTCCGCCAGCGCTCGTGGATGCTGTGACCCAGCCGGTCGATCGCGTCGAAATCGGTGAGGTCGAGGGGCACGAGCGTCGCGCTCGATCCCGCCTGTCGGATCGCGTCGTCCAGCTCTTCCAGTGCCCCTTGCGTCCTGGCGACGGCGACGATGTGCGCGCCGGCCTCGGCGAGGGCCAGGGCCGCCGCCCGGCCGATGCCGCGCGAGCAGCCGGTGACGAGGGCGATGCGGCCGTCGAGGGGCTTCGTCGTCATGGGTCGGATCAATCCGCTTCGGCGAGCATCGCGAGACGCTTCGGCCCGGCGATGGCGAGGTCGGTCAGGCCGGTCGGGTAGTCGCCCGTGAAGCAGTGATCGGTATATTGCGGGCAGGATTCGTTGCGGCTCTCCTCGCCCATGGCCTTGTACAGGCCCTCGATGGAGAGGAAGGCCAGGGAATCCGCGCCGATATAGCGGCGCATGCCTTCGAGATCATGAGTGGCGGCCAGCAGCTTCTCGCGCTCGGGCGTGTCGATCCCGTAGAAATCCGGATAGGTGATCGGCGGCGAGGCGATGCGGAAATGCACCTCCTTGGCGCCGGCCTCGCGCATCATCCGCACGATTTTCACCGAGGTGGTCCCGCGCACGAGGCTGTCGTCCACGAGGACGATGCGCTTGCCCTCCACCACGGCGCGGTTGGCCGAATGCTTCATCCGCACGCCGAGCTCACGCACCGACTGGGTCGGCTGGATGAAGGTGCGCCCGACATAGTGGTTGCGGATGATGCCCATCTCGAAGGGCAGGCCGGTCTCCTGCGCGAAACCGAGCGCCGCCGGCACGCCGGAATCCGGCACCGGGATCACCACGTCGGCGGCGGTGGCGGATTCGCGGGCGAGTTCGTGGCCGATATTCTTGCGGACGGAATAGACGCTCTTGCCGTTCACCACGGAATCCGGCCGGGCGAAGTAGATGTATTCGAAGATACAGGGGCGCATGGGCTGCGCCGGCGCGAACCGGATCGATTCGATGCCCTCCTCCGAGATGACGACAATCTCGCCGTTCTCCACGTCGCGGATGAACTTCGCGCCGATGATGTCCAGTGCACAGGTCTCGGAGGCGAGGATGTAGCGACCGTCGAGTTCGCCGATGACCAGGGGGCGGATGCCGAGGGGATCGCGAGCGCCGATGAGCTTCTTGTTGGTGAGCGCCACGATGGCGTAGGCGCCTTGGACCTGGCGCAGTGCCTCGGTGAAGCGCTCGACGATGAGCGGCGCGCGGCTGCGGGCAGCGAGGTGCAGGATCACTTCCGTGTCGGAGGTCGACTGCGTGATCGCGCCGTCGCGGACGAGGTCGCGGCGGATGGAGAGGGCGTTGGTGAGGTTGCCGTTATGGGCCACCGCGAGGCCGCCGCTGGCGAGTTCGGCGAAGAGCGGCTGGACGTTGCGGAGGATCGTGCCGCCCGTCGTCGAGTAGCGCACATGGCCGATGGCGGCCGAGCCTTCGAGATGCTCGATGGTGGAGCGGTCGGAGAACGAATCGCCCACGAGGCCGGGCCGGCGCTCGGAATGGAAGATGTGCCCGTCGAAGGAGACGATGCCCGCCGCCTCCTGGCCCCGGTGCTGGAGGGCATGGAGCCCGAGGGCCACGATGGCCGAGGCGTCCGGATGGCCGAAAATGCCGAAGACGCCGCACTCCTCGCGCAGCGTGTCCCCGTCCCGGTCCAGCCCATCCACCACGTCGACCGAATGGCGGGCGCTCGCGCTGCGTGCTGACATCTGGTTCTGCGATCCTAAGGTGGCCCGCCGCTGCCGAGTTCGGCACCGTCCACGGACCGGCTTGCATCCTGCGACCGTTTTATGACGACGGCCGCTTGCTGCAAGAAGCCGTCATTTAGTCGGCCTTGGCCCAGCAACCAAGCGGCATGCCACGCAGATCAGACGCGCTGCGTGAGAAGGTCAGCGCCGGGCCGGCGACTCGGTGCGGCGTTGGGCGGGTGCCGCATCGCCGTCGGCCGCCGGTTCGGCGGGGTCGACCACATCGCCCTTGGACTTTTTGAACTGCTTGAGGAACCCTTCCGGATTCTCGGGCAACTGCGCCACCAGGGCGTCCCCCGATTTCTCGAGCATCGGACGGCTGCGGGCCTGGGCCGCCCAATCGGGCATCTTGCCCTGGACCAGCCAGGCCAGGAACACCCAGCCGATCACGCAGATGAGGAAGCCGCGCCCCGCGCCGAAGACGAGCCCGAGGGACCGGTCGATCGCGCCGATGCGCGAATCGAGGATCATGTCGGAGACCTTCACCGTGATGATCGAGACGATGATGAGCGTCGCGAGGAAGATGGTCGCGATGGAGGCGACCAGCGCCACGGTGGCGTTGGAGACGTGCTGGCTCACGGTGGGCAACAGCAGGGGATAGAGCTTCCAGGCGACCGCCGCGGCGGCGACCCAGGCGACGATGGCCAGCACCTCGCGTGTCGCCCCGCGCACGGCGGCCAGCAGGGCCGAGATGACGACGATGCCGAGAACGGCCAGATCGAGAACGGAAAACGGCATTTAAGGCTATGGTCGCACGGGGCAGAGGGGCTGACGATCGCCGGCTCGTGCGGCTCCCCCTCGCCGCCGCGCCTGTATATCCTGCGGAATCTCGGCCGTCACCCTCCGGTGCGGAAGACCGGCCGAGTTGGGGGGAACGCCGGGCTGTCGTCCTCGAACATTGGCGGTCGGCCCGTTTCCGAGGGAGCACGCATGGTCGAGCCGCGCCGCCACCATCTCGTCCCGATCGCGGGGCTGTTCAGCGCTACGCTGATTATGTCGTTGATCCTGGCCGGCAAGATCGTCAGCGTGGGCGGTGTCACCTTTAGCGCGGCGGTGATCGTGTTTCCGTTGTCCTACGTCTTCGGTGACGTTCTGACGGAGGTCTATGGCTATGCCAGCGCGCGTCGGGTGGTATGGGCCGGCTTTGCCGCACAGCTGATCTGGATCGCCGCCTACGTCCTCGCGGCGTCCCTGCCGCCGGCACCGTTCTGGCCGCACCAGACGGCCTTCGAGACCATCCTCGGCTCGACTCCGCGCGCTGCTTTTGCCGGCATGACAGCCTATCTCGCGGGTGAGTTCCTCAACTCGTATGTGCTCGCACGGATGAAGCTGCGCACGGAAGGGCGGCTCCTCGCCCTTCGGCTCGTGGCGTCGACGGTGGTCGGCCAGGGCGTCGACACGACGATCTTCGTCCTCCTCGCCTTCGGCGGCGTGTTCGCGGCCGGAGATCTCCTCCACATCATCCTCGGCGCCTGGCTGCTGAAGGTCGCGTGGGAAATCGCCGCCCTCCCGCTCAGCCTGCCGCTCATCGCCTGGCTGAAGCGCGAGGAGGGCGAGGACCATTTCGACCGGAATACGGACTTCAACCCGTTCCGGCTCAAGGAGTGAGGCGACGTCTATTCGTCGTCCTCGTATTCGTACCGCGCCGGGTTGCGCTCGGGCCGGCCGCGTTTGGGCGCGCCGCTGGCGATGCCGGCCACCAGATCGGCGATGTGGCGCAGGGCCTCCGTGGGCAGGGAGCTGTCGCCGATCTCGTTGCGGCCCTGCGGCGTGACGGCCTTGGCGAAGCCAAGCTTCAGCGCCTCCTTCAGCCGCGACGGCGCCTGTGCCACCGGGCGGATGGCGCCGGAGAGACCGATCTCGCCGAAATAGACGGTCTCGCCCGGCAGGGCCGCGCCCGACAGCGACGAGACCAGGGCGGCCGCCACGGCGAGGTCGGCCGCCGGCTCCGTGATGCGCAGGCCCCCGGCGACGTTGAGATAGACGTCGTGGGTGCCGAGCCGGATGCCGCCATGGGCCTCCAGCACCGCGAGCACCATGGACAGTCGGTTGGGATCCCAGCCGACCACGGCGCGGCGCGGCGTGCCGAGGGAGGAGGGCGCCACCAGGGCCTGGATCTCCACCAGCAGGGGCCGCGTGCCCTCCATGCCGGCGAAGACCGCCGTTCCCGGCGCCGCGTGGTCGCGTCCCGCGAGGAAGAGCGCGGAGGGGTTGGGCACCTCGGCGAGGCCGCGGTCGGTCATCTCGAACACGCCGATCTCGTCGGTGGGGCCGAAGCGGTTCTTCACCGCGCGCAGAATACGGAAGTGATGGCCCTGGTCGCCCTCGAACGAGGCCACGGCATCGACCATGTGCTCCACCACGCGGGGGCCGGCGATCTGTCCGTCCTTGGTCACGTGCCCGACGAGGATCACCGCCGTCCCGGTGGTCTTGGCGAAGCGGATCAGCGATTGGGCCGAGGATCGGACCTGGGTCACCGTGCCGGGGGCGGATTCCACCGTCTCCGTCCACATGGTCTGGATCGAATCGATGATGGCGAGCGCCGGCGGCCGGCCCTGGCTCAGGGTCTCGACGATGTCCTCGACATTGGTCTCGGCGGCGAGATCCACCGCCGCGCTCGACAGGCCGAGGCGTTCGGCCCGCAGGCGCACCTGCGCCACCGCCTCCTCGCCGGAGATATAGACGACGCGCTCGCCGGTGCGCGCCATGGCGGCGGTGGCCTGCATCAGCAGGGTCGATTTGCCGATGCCGGGATCGCCGCCGAGGAGGATCACCGAGCCGCGCACGAAGCCGCCGCCGGTCACCCGGTCGAGTTCGCCGATGCCGGAGGGAATGCGCGGCGCCTCCCGCGCCTCGCCGGTGAGCCCTTCGAGGGGGAAGATGCGCCCATGCGACCGGCTCGGCCGCGTCTTGACCGGACCGGCCTGCGGGCCGCTCGCGCCCGTCTCCTCGACGATCGTGTTCCAACCGTTGCAGGCCTCGCATCGCCCGCGCCAGCGATTGTAGACGGCGCCGCAGGATTGGCAGACGAAGGTCTGGTGGATCTTGGCCATGATCGCCTTTTGAGTGGATCGCCGCTCGAAGAGATTGAGCACCGTTATCCGCCGATCCAACACACGACCTCATCCTGAGGTGCCGGAGCGGAGCGCAGGCCTCGAAGGAGCTTTCCAGTTCGCTTTGCCGGATCTGGAGGCCTCCTTCGAGGCCCGCTGACGCGGGCTCCTCAGGATGAGGTCGTGTGTTGGATCAATCTATTGGTCCTACATAACGACGAACATATCGTGAACCAAGACCGGTCAGGATTTCGTAGCCGATGGTGCCGGCGGCGTGGCCGACACTGTCCACGTCGAGGGAATCACCGATCAGGATCGCGGGTTCGCCGCGACGGGCGCTGGGCGCGTCGGTGACGTCGAGGATGATGAGGTCCATGGAGATCAGGCCGACGATGGGGCAGGGCACCCCGCCGACGAGGGCGTGGCCGCGACCGCTCGCCGAGCGCGGATACCCGTCGGCATAGCCGATGGAGAGGGTGGCGAGCCGTCGCGGGCCGGGGGCGGTCCAGCGGGCATTGTAGCCAGCGCCATCTCCGGCCGCGACGTCGCGGACTTGCGCGATCGCCGCTTCGAGGCGGACGACCGGCCGCATCGGGTTCGGCCGCCACGGGGTCGGGTTGCCGCCGAAGATGGCGTAGCCCGGCCGGAGCAGGTCGTTGGCGACGCCCTCGCCGAGATAGCAGCCGGAGGAATTGGCGAGCGAGCCCGGAATGCCGGGATAGGCCCGCAGAACGTCCCCGAACGCCTCGCACTGGCGCCGGTTGATCGACTCGTCGGGCCGTTCGGCGCTGACGAGATGGCTCATGAGCAGGTCGATCCCGGCCGCTTGGATGAGCGGATCGCCGGCGAGCGCCAGGGCTTCGGGGACGGTCAGGCCGAGGCGGTTCATGCCCGTATCGACGTGAAGGGCGGCGGGAAGCGGCCGGCCCATCTCCGCCCCCAGAGCAGCCCATTCGTCGAGTTCCTCGCGCGATCCGAGGACCGGGCGCAGGGCGTGCGCGGCGAGGACGGGGCCGCTGCCGGGCGTGAGGCCGTTGAGGACGTAGATCGTGGCCGCGGGCAGGGCGGACCGGGCGACCGCGCCTTCGCTCGCATGGGCGACGAAGAACGTCCGGCAGCCGGCCCGCCACAGGACCGGCGCGACCTTCACCAGTCCGCAGCCATACGCATCGGCCTTGACCACGGCGGCACAGGGGATGTGCGGCGCCTGCGCGCCGAGCCGACGCCAGTTCTCGGCGATGGCCGCGAGGTCGATGGTGAGGTGGGCGCCGTGGATGGCGGCCTCCGGATGAGCGATCGACATTGCCGGGTCTCGTTCGAGCGCGGTGATGGGGCAGTCTCCGCTGCCTGCAAATCTCATGTGAGGAACCGGAGTCTACCGTCTCGCGCAGGGTGAACCATAGAGGCGACGGTCTCTGTAGCGCCCTTGCCACCCCCTCGCGGGGCTAAAGGATTCCCATCCGCTCTTTCAAGCGGACCGCGTCCCCCTCCCTTGCGGGGAGAGGTTAGGAGTGGGGGTGGTTGGGTGACCCTCACTCGGCTGGCACGGCACCGATCACATGCGCTGCGGCATCCGGTCTTCGCTGGCCAGATCCGAGAACCGCGTGATGTTCGCATCGAACTGCAGCTCCACCGTGCCGGTGGGGCCGTGGCGCTGCTTGCCGAGGATCACCTCGGCCTTGCCGTGGACGCGGTTCATCTCCGCCTCCCAGGCGAAGAATTCCTCGGTGCCTTCGCGCGGCTTCTTGTTGTTGACGTAGTATTCCTCGCGGAACACGAACATCACCACGTCGGCATCCTGCTCGATGGAGCCCGATTCGCGAAGGTCGGAGAGCTGCGGGCGCTTGTCGTCGCGGTTCTCCACCTGACGCGAGAGCTGCGACAGGCCGATGATCGGTACCGCGAGTTCCTTGGCCAGCGCCTTCATGCCGGTGGTGATCTCGGTCATCTCCTGCACGCGGTTGTCGCTGCGCTTGCCCGAACCGGACAGCAGCTGCAGGTAGTCGATGATGAGGAGGTCGAGACCCTTCTGGCGCTTCAGGCGCCGGGCGCGGGCGGCGAGCTGCGCGATGGAGATGCCGCCGGTCTGGTCGATGTAGAACGGGATCGTCTGCATGTCCCTGGCGGCATCGGTGATCTTGTAGAAGTCCTCCGGCCGGATGTCGCCGCGGCGGATCTTGTAGGACGGCACGCCCGATTGCTCGGCGATGATGCGGGTGGCCAGCTGCTCGGCCGACATTTCGAGGGAGAAGAACCCGACGATGCCGCCGTTCTTGGTCTCGATCCGCCCGTCGGGCTGCTTCTCGCCCCGATAGGCCTTGGCCACGTTGAAGGCGATGTTGGTCACCAGCGACGTCTTGCCCATGGCCGGACGGCCGGCGAGGATGATCAAGTCGGAGGATTGCAGGCCGCCCATCTTGGCGTCGAGATCCGACAGGCCGGTGGCGATGCCCGAGAGCTTGCCGTCGCGCTGATAGGCCTTGGCCGCCATGTCCACGGCGGCGGTGAGCGCGTCGGAGAATTTCTGGAAGCCGCCATCGTACTTGCCCGATTCGGCGAGCTCGTAGAGCCGGCGCTCGGTGCCCTCGATCTGGTCGCGGGGTGAGGATTCCACCGGCGCCTCATAGGCGCCGTTGACCAGATCCTCGCCGATGGTGATCAGCCGGCGGCGAATGGCGAGGTCGTAGATGGTGCGGCCGTAATCGCCCGCGTTGATGACGGTGGTGGCCTCGGCCGCGAGGCGCGCGAGGTACTGCATCACCGTCTGGCCGCCGAGATCGGCGTCACCGAGATAGGTCTTGAGCGTGATCGGGGTCGCGAGCTTGCCGACCTTGATCAGCGAAGCGGCGACCTCGAAGATCTTGCGGTGGACGTCCTCCATGAAATGCTCGGGCAGGAGGAAGTCCGAGATCCGGTAATAGGCGTCGTTGTTGACGAGGATCGCGCCGAGCAGCGCCTGTTCCGCGTCGATGTTGTGGGGCGCGACGCGGAACTCCTGCGTGACGCTCTGGAGGTTTGCCGTCAGGGCGTTGGGCAGGGCCATGGGCTGACTCGAGGCTCCGACTTCTTCGACACCGTGCGGCGATTCCATCGCCGCATCATTTCGCTACCGCACGACCATGGCCCAGGCATGGTTAGCCGAACCTTAGCCGATTCGCGCGACGCGCTCGTCGCTTCCTCAATCCGACCACCTCATCCTGAGGTGCCCGCGAAAGCGGGCCTCGAAGGAGGGCTCCAGAACCCGACGCGCGAACTTGAGGCCTCCTTCGAGGCCTTCGCTGCGCTCCGGCACCTCAGGATGAGGTGATCGGACGGGACTGAGTACGTGTGACCGAACACGAAAAACGCCTGCCACCCCTTTTGGGATGACAGGCGCTATGCTGGAACAAATCAAGAACCAGTCAACCCCTTCGGGCGATGATCCCCGTTCTCCACCGGTCGTGGATGCGGCTTACTCGCGGTCGTCGCCGGCCTCGGCGAGAGCGGCCCCGACTTCGAGGCCGAGGTCGTCGAGGTTGAACGCCTCACGCTCAGTGGTCGATTCGCCGCGGGCCTGACGCTCGGCCTCTTCCGGCGAGCGGGCGACGTTGACGGTGACGGTGACCTCGACCTCGGGGTGCAGCACCACCGGCACAGTGTGCAGGCCCAGCGTCTTGATCGGCTGGTTGAGGGCGAACTGATCGCGGCCGACGGTGAAGCCCTCGGCGGTGACGACTTCGGCCAGATCGCGGGTAGAGACCGAACCGTAGAGCACGCCGGTCTCGCCCGACTGGCGGATCAGCACGAAGCTCTTGCCCTCGAGGGTCTCGGCGACGGACTGCGCCTCGCTCTTCTTCTCGAGGTTGCGGGCCTCGAGTTGGGCGCGCTGGGTCTCGAAGTGCTTCTTGTTGCCGGCGGTGGCGCGCAGGGCCTTGCCGCGGGCGAGGAGGAAGTTGCGGGCGTAGCCCGGCTTCACGTTCACGGTCTCGCCCATCTGGCCGAGTTTGGCGACGCGCTCGAGGAGGATGACTTCCATGATCTTGGTCCTTGCTGGGGTGGGGTGTGTTGGGAGAGGTCCGGCCGCGTGATGCGGGAGACGGGCCTCAGGTTCGTCCGGCGTCCTCCTTGGGACGGCGCCGGTTGAAGGCGGTGTCGGCGAGGCCGAACAGCGTCAGGGCGAAAAGAGCGACGCCCTGCGTGAAGAACAGGATCAGATAGAGCCCGAACAGAAGCGCGAGGCGACCGGGCCGGCCGCGGCTGCGATCGTGGAAGGCGGCGAGGCCCTGCATGGCGAAGGCGGCGGTCAGCGCACCGATGAGGCAGATGCCGAGGACGCCCGGATAGCCGGGCACCAGGGCCAGCACGAAGGCCGCTCCCAGGATGCCGAGGACGGAGCGCGGCATCGCGGTGGAGGGGATGTCGGGCCAGGGCCGAGGCAGGCGGCCGGAAATGCGCACGATCCGCCCAGCGGCCCAGAGATAGAAGGTGAGCAGCACGGCAAGACCCTGCGTCGCCAGTCCAGGGGCGATCGTCGCCAGGGCATCGGCCACTGCGTTCTGCTGGTCGGTACCGGGCTCGGCGGTGGGCGCCGTCTTCGCATCCGATTCCGCCTGGATCGCGGGCGTCTCCGTGGGCGGGGGATTCTCTACCCGTGAGGGATTCCCCGTCGTCGAAGGGTTTCCTGCAGGAGCGGAGGCCGGGGGCGTCGCACGGGTCTTGCCCTGCATCGTCACCAGCGTGCGCGTCATCCCGCGCAACTGGGTCTGGAACGTCTCGAAGTTCGGCGAGGCGATCACCGCGATGGCGACGAAGGCGAGCCCGGCCGTGCCGGCGGTCCAAGCGAGAAGCCGCCCGGTCGGGTACCATTCCATGGTGCCGTCGGCGTTCGGCCGCCCGAGGAGGGCGAGATAAGCCAGCCACCAGGCCGGCAACGCCAGATAGGCGAGGAAGCCGAGGCCGAGGAAGGGTTGTAGGAAGGCAAGCGCGACGGCGCCCGTGATCGCAGCGACGAGGGCGGCCTTGTGGCTCCAGCCGAGGCCCACGATCAGGATCGGGAGCGGGGCGAGCAGGTAGAGCACGATGGACAGCAGCGTGCCCTTCAGCAGGACGCCGAAGAGTAGTGCGGAGACGAGGCCCGCGCCGATGCCGATACCGAGAAACTGTGTCATCGATCCCGCTGTCCCGCTGTCCCCGAAAAGGGCAGGGTTAGAGGCGTTTCATTGCGCCCCAACGACGTCCGGCAGCGTGCTTGCCGCCGGCGTAGACTTCCCTCCGCCTTGTGGGGAGGGATCGAGGGTGGGAGTGGCGCCGCCAGCCTTCACAGGCCGAAGTCCACCCCCACCTCCGACTCCTCCCCACGAGGGGGAGGAGGGGACCTCTTGGAGAGGTCGAGGCTTACTTGATCACGTAGGGGAGGAAGCCGAGGAAGCGGGCGCGCTTGATCGCCTGGGCGAGTTCACGCTGCTTCTTGGCCGACACCGCCGTGATGCGCGACGGCACGATCTTGCCGCGCTCGGAGACGTAGCGCGACAGGAGCTTGACGTCCTTGTAGTCGATCTTGGGAGCGTTCGCGCCCGAGAACGGGCAGGTCTTGCGACGACGGAAGAAGGGACGGCGTCCGCCGCCCGCACCACCACCAGCGGCAGGAGCCGCACCAGGTCCAGCACCGAAACCCATGGCTTAGTTCTCCCCGCCGAAGCTGCGCTCGGGACGGTCGCCGCGATCACCGCGGTCGCCGCGATCCCGGTCGCCACCGAATCCACCACCACCGAAGCCTTCGTCGTCACGACGACGGCCGCGCTCACGATCCTTGCGGTCGTCGCGGTCGCGCTTCTGCATCATCGCCGACGGCTCGGACTCGAGCTCTTCGACGCGGACGGTCATGAAGCGCAGGACGTCCTCGGAGATCTGCATCTGGCGCTCCATCTCGGCGAGAGCCGCCGGGGGGGCGTCGACGTTGAGGAGCGTGAAATGCGCCTTGCGGTTCTTCTTGATGCGGTAGGCGAGGGACTTCACGCCCCACATCTCGATCTTCTCGACCTTGCCGCCATTGGCTTCGATGACGCCCTTGTAGGTCTCGACCATGGTCTCGACCTGCTGGGCCGTCACGTCCTGGCGCGCCAGGAAGACGTGTTCATAAAGAGGCATAACGGGCCCTTCATAGCAAAAGGGGCCCGACGGCACGGATGTGCGGGTGTCGATCGTCGGGCCGGTTCAACGCGTTTCGCCCGGCGCCAAGCCCTTCGAGCCGTTTGAAGGCCCGAGCGGTTGATCGAAGGCGGAGACACGGGACGATGGAGCGAACTCCGCATGCCAGACAAGCCGGCACCGTCCGTTCAGCCCCCAGCCGGAGCGAACACGAGTTGCGGCGCATAGACGAGTTCGGGCGGGATGGCAAGGATGGCGACACGGATGATCGCTCCGATCCCGGCGACAAGGAGGCCCGCGAATCGATCCGCATCCGGTGATAGAGGAGCGGCCGGAACGCGCACGCCACGTGGGAGGATCGCCGATGTCAGCTATGAAACGAGCCGTGGCCCTCCTGCTCTGTCTCATTGCGTCCGGCCCGGCCATCGCCGACGAGCCGGTGCTGCAGACGGTCGATTACGCCAACACGCGCTATTCGAAGCTCGACCAGATCGACGCCGGCAACGTGAAGCAGCTGCAGGTGGCCTGGACGTTCTCGACGGGCGTCCTGCGCGGCCACGAGGGTTCTCCCCTCGTCGTCGGCAGCATGATGTACGTCCACACGCCGTTCCCGAACATCGTCTACGCTCTGGACCTCGACAAGGACGGCGTGATCGTCTGGAAGTACGAGCCCAGGCAGGATCCGAGCGTCATCCCGGTGATGTGCTGTGACACGGTCAACCGGGGTCTGGCCTATGCCGACGGCGCCATCATCCTGCACCAGGCCGACACCACCCTGGTTTCCCTCGATGCCAGGACCGGCCGGGTGAACTGGTCCGTGAAGAACGGCGATCCGGCGGTCGGCGAGACCAACACCGCCACCGTGATGCCGGTGAAGGACAAGATCATCGTCGGCATCTCTGGGGCCGAGTACGGAGCCCGCGGCCATATCACCGCCTACGATGCCAAGACCGGGACACGGCTCTGGCGCGGTTACTCGACGGGGCCGGACGCGGACATGATCGTCGATCCGCAGAAGACCACCTCGCTCGGCCGGCCCATCGGGGAGAACTCGTCCCTCGCGAGTTGGGAGGGCGACCAGTGGAAGACCGGCGGCGGGGCGTCCTGGGGCTGGTACTCCTACGACCCCAAGCTCGACCTCATCTATTACGGCACCGCCAACCCCTCGACCTGGAATCCGACGCAGCGTCCCGGCGACAACAGGTGGACGACGGCGATCGTCGCCCGCAACCCGGATACCGGCATGATGCGATGGGTCTACCAGATGACGCCCCACGACGAGTGGGACTACGACGGCGTCAACGAGATGATCCTCACGGATCAGACGATCGACGGCCGGACGCGTCCGCTTCTCACCCATTTCGACCGCAACGGGTTCGGCTACACGTTGGACCGGAGCACCGGCGAACTCCTGGTGGCGAAAAAATTCGATCCGGCGGTGAACTGGGCCACCGGGATCGACATGGACGAGGGCTCGGGCCGTTACGGGCGCCCCCTGGTCGATCCGCGCCGTTCACCCGATAAAACGGGAGAGGACGAGACCACCACCGGCATCTGCCCCGGCGCCATCGGCGCCAAGAACGAGCAGCCGGCGGCGTATTCGCCGATCACCCGGCTCTTCTACGTGCCGACCAACCACATCTGCATGAGTTACGAGCCGTTCCACGTCACCTATACGCCCGGCATCCCCTACGTCGGCGCCACGGTGACCCTGCAACCGACCGAGGATGGTCCCGAGACGGGCCGGTTCATCGCCTGGGACGGTGTCGCCGGAAAGGTCGTCTGGTCGAACACCGAGCCGTTCTCGGTCTGGTCCGGCGCCCTCGCCACGGCCGGCGGCGTCGTCTTCTACGGAACGCTGGAAGGCTACCTGAAGGCCGTCGATGCGCGCACGGGCCGCGAACTCTACCGCTTCAAGACCCCGTCGGGCATCATCGGCAACGTGACGACCTACCTCCATCGCGGCCGGCAATACGTCGCCGTGCTCTCGGGCGTCGGCGGCTGGGCGGGGATCGGGCTTGCGGCCGGTCTCACCGACCCGGCGGACGGGGCCGGGGCGGTGGGCGGCTATGCCGGCCTGTCGCGCTACACGGCGCTGGGCGGACAACTCACGGTCTTCGCCCTTCCCGAATCGCGGGACTGACGCCTCAGGAGACGCTCGTCACGCCGTCGCGGGCTCGGAGGGCGGCCACGATCTCGTCGAAGCTCTTCTCCGGTATGTGGACGTAAGACACGTCGATCGTGTCGATGCCGTCCTCCGCCGTCGGCTGGGCGACGAACTGGAGGAGGCGGGAGGCATAGGAACCGGACAGGCCGCGCAGGACCTCGAGGGTGATCGTGCCGCGCCTGGCCGTGATGGTGAGGGTGCGGGTCTGCGCCCGCTCGCGATAGCGCGCCTCCAAAGGTTTCATCCCCGCCAGGATCAGGAGGACGATGGCGGTGGTCGCGATCGCCGCCACGTAGAGGCCCGTTCCCGCAGCCAAGCCGATGGCGGCCACGGCCCACAACCCCGCCGCCGTGGTGAGGCCCTTCACCATTTCTCCGCGCAGCATGATCGTGCCGGCACCGAGAAAGCCGATGCCGGACACCACCTGCGCCGCCATGCGAGAGGGATCGAGGGAGACGTTCGGCGTACCGAGAATGTCCGAAAAGCCGAAGGCCGAGACGATGACGATCAGGCAGGAGCCGACGCAGACCAGCATGTGCGTCCGCATCCCCGCTGCCCAGACGAGGCGCTCACGCTCGAAACCCACGGCGCTGCCGAGCAGCGCCGCGAGGAGAAGACGGCCCAGGATCTCGAAATTGCCGATCACGCGCAGTCCATCCGCTCAGAGCCCGTCGGTCGCTCCTAAGCAGTGACGGGGACGGCGACAATCCTGACGCCGTCCCTGTTCACCCGTCGATGGGCCTATTTGTCGGGCTTCTCGGAAATGATGGCGCCGGTCCTCGGATCGGCGTGGAACTCCATCTTCACGCCGTTCTTCATGCCCTCGCCCTCCCAATGGCCGTCATCCGCCTCGAACTCGGTGATGTCGGTGTAACCGGCGGCCATCAGCTTCTGCTTGACCTGCTCGGCCGGCATCCAGTCCGCACCGGGCTTGTCGGCGAGAGCGATGCCGGCGGACCCGGCGGTGAGGAGCAGGGCGAGGAGCGCGGGTTTCAAGACTCTCATGGGGTTCCTCCAAGATTTCGTTTGCCGTCTAAACGCAAACATCTGCCCTGGTTTCCCGGTTCCGGCGACGAATCACCTGAGGGAGGCGGCGATCGCCTGCTGGATGCCCAGGATGTCGGCGCCGCGCTTGAGCGTCTTCCTGATCGGCTCCGGCCGGCCGGAGACCCAGATCGCCAGCTCCGAATCGAAGTCGAAACTGCCCGCCGTCTCCACCGAGAAGCAGGTGATCGCCCGGTAGGGCACGGTCATGTAGGCGACCTTGCGCCCGGTCATGCCCTGCTTGTCCACGAGGATCAGCCGCCGGTCGGTGAAGACGATGAGGTCGCGGATCACCCGGAAGGCGACCTGCACCGTCTCGCCCTGGGTGAGGATTCCCGCGAGGCTGTCGTTCACCTCCTGCGGAGAGAGGTCGCTGCCATGGCCGAACAGGCCGTCGAGAATTCCCATTGCGCCGCCTATCCCGAAAATGCCGCCTTGCCCCTATCTAGGGACGAGCCGGCCCGGCACATCCTCCGCCGGTCGTCCTTTTTCTCGGGACCCGCCTGCCGTCCGGAGCCGCATGATGTCCGCTACAACCCCCGTTCCCCTGCGCCTCGGGGTGAACATCGACCACGTCGCCACCGTGCGTAACGCTCGCGGCGGCATCCATCCCGATCCCGTCGCCGCCGCCCTGCTCGCGGTGGAAGCCGGGGCGGATGGCATCACCGCGCATCTGCGCGAGGACCGCCGGCATATCCGCGACGCCGATATCGAGGCGCTGATGACGAAACTCTCCGTGCCGCTCAACTTCGAGATGGCGGCCACCGACGAGATGGTGGGGATCGCCACCCGCATGCGGCCGCACGCCTCCTGCCTCGTTCCCGAGAAGCGCGAGGAGCGCACCACCGAGGGCGGCCTCGACATCGTCGGCCAGGCGGCGCACCTCGCCCCCCGGATCGCCGCCCTGTCGGCCGCCGGCATCCGCGTTTCGCTCTTCGTCGAGCCCGACGAGGCGGTGATGGACGCGGCACTCCGTCTCGAAGCACCCGTGGTCGAACTGCATACGGGGAGCTACTGCGAGGCCGTCGCCGAGGGCGACGGCGCGCGGGTGGCGCATGAACTCGCCCGCATCGCGCGGGCCGCCGATTACGGCTCGCGGATCGGCCTCGAAATCCATGCCGGGCACGGTCTCGCCCTCGACAGCGTAGGGCCGGTGGCGGCCCTGCCGCAGCTCGCCGAACTCAATATCGGCCATGCCCTCATCGGCGAGGCTATCTTCTGGGGGCTCGGCCAGGCGATCCGCGACATGCGCGCCGCGATGGATCGGGCGCGGGCGGGGATCGCCGCATGATCGTCGGCATCGGCTCGGACCTCTGCGACATCCGCCGGATCGAGCGGTCCCTCGCACGCTACGGCGAGCGGTTCACCCACCGGATCTATACCGATGGCGAGCGCGCGAAGTCGGAGGGCCGCGCCTCCCGCGCCCCGTCCTATGCGAGGCGGTTCGCCGCCAAGGAGGCCTGCGCCAAGGCCCTTGGCACCGGCATGAGCCACGGCGTGTTCTGGCGCGACATGGAGGTGGTGAGCCTGCCGGGCGGGGCGCCGACCCTGCATCTCACCGGGGGCGCCGCGGAGCGCCTGCGGGCGATGATTCCCGCCGGGCATGCCGCGAAGATCCACGTGACGCTCACCGACGATCCGCCCATGGCGCAAGCATTCGTGATCATCGAAGCCTTGCCCCTTCCGGCCGCGCATGCTGAGCCGGCGACCGCTCGCGTTGCGGCCCCCGACCGCATGGTCTAGACCGCCGGTCTTCACCGACAGTCGATCGGGTTCGCGCGTCGAGCCGGAGATTGCAGACAGATGGAACGAGCGCGCGTGGATCACCAGACGAAGCGAGACCTGAGGGCGGCCGATACCGGCGCCTGGGCGAGCATCAAGGAGACGGTCAAGGTCGGCGTCCAGGCGCTGCTGATCGCCCTCGTGGTGCGCACGCTGCTTTTCCAGCCGTTCAACATTCCCTCGGGGTCCCTGGTTCCGACGCTTCTCGTGGGCGACTACCTGTTCGTGTCCAAGTACTCCTACGGGTATTCGAAGTACTCGCTCCCCCTGAGCGAGTACCTGCCGTCCAAGGCCGATGGCCGGATCTGGGCGGCGGAGCCCAAGCGCGGCGACATCGCGGTGTTCAAGCTGCCGAAGGACAATGCCACCGACTACATCAAGCGCGTCATCGGCCTGCCCGGCGACAAGATCCAAATGAAGGCCGGCATCCTCTACATCAACGACGTGGCGGTGAAGCGTGAGCGCATCGCCCCCTACGAGACCACCGGTCCGTACGGCGAGGAAACGAAGGTCGAGCAATATACCGAGACCCTGCCCAACGGCGTCGTGCATCAGGTGATCGAGCGCGAGGGCGACAACGGCTACTGGGACAATACCGAGCCCTATTTGGTGCCGCCGGGCCGTTACTTCATGATGGGCGACAACCGCGACAATTCCACGGATTCGCGCGATCTCGCCAATGTCGGCTTCGTCCCGTTCGAGAATTTCGTCGGCCGCGCCGAAATGATCTTCTTCTCCATCGACGAGGGCACGCCCGCCTGGCAGATTTGGCAATGGCCGACGAAGGTGCGGTGGGGCCGCATCTTCAGCAGCATCCATTAGGACGATCGATCGTGGGTGAGGAGGCGCGTCCTTCCAGCCGGGCGCGGCGCGCACCGCGACCCAAGCCCGGCCTGAACGTGCTCGAAGAGCGGATCGGCCATGTCTTTGCCGACCGCAGCCTGCTGTCCCTGGCCCTGACCCATGTCAGCAAGGCCGGCGGCGGTGGACGGGTGGGAAGCTACCAGCGCCTTGAGTTCCTCGGTGACCGGGTGCTCGGCCTCGCCATCGCGGACCTCCTCTATGAAGCCTTTCCCCAGGCGGATGAGGGTGACCTGTCGCGGCGTCTCGCCGGGCTCGTGCGCCGGGAGACCTGTGCCGCGGTGGCGACGGCTTGGGATGTCGGGCCGCATCTCGCCCTCGGCCCGGGCGAGATCCAGAGCGGCGGTCGCCGCAACCAGACGATCCTGGCCGATGCCTGCGAATCAATCCTCGGCGCGGTTTTCCTCGATGCCGGATACGAGGCGGCCAAAGCCATCGTCCTGGCGGCCTTCGCGCCCGGCACCGACACGGCGGCGCCGCGCGGACGCGACGCGAAATCCGCCCTTCAGGAATGGGCGATGGGGCGCGCCCTGCCGATCCCGGTCTACGACGTCGTGGAGCGGTCCGGTCCGGACCACGCCCCCGTCTTCAGGATCGCCGCGCGTGTCGAGGGCCTGGAGCCCGGATACGGAACCGGCCCTTCGAAACGCCTCGCCGAGCAGGAGGCCGCCCGCCTCGTCCTCGACCGCGAGGTCCACGGTGTGAGCCAGCAGGCCGGCGCGCGCCCCCTCAACGGAATGGAGACGTCGGCGGACGTCGGTGAAGAAAGCGACTCCGATGCCTGACGACCACAACGATTTCGACGACGAGGACGACCTGCCCCCTCAGGCCCCGATGCCCGAGATCAAGCCGCTGCCGGTCATCCCGGCGGATTCGAGCGCGGGCTTCGTCGCCCTGATCGGCGTGCCCAATGCCGGCAAGTCGACCCTGCTCAACAGCCTCGTGGGCACGAAGGTCTCCATCGTCTCCCGCAAGGTCCAGACGACGCGGGCGCTGGTGCGCGGTATCGTCATGGAGGGCAGCGCCCAGATCATCCTGGTGGACACGCCCGGCATCTTCGCGCCCAAGCGCCGCCTCGACCGGGCGATGGTGCATTCCGCCTGGAGCGGGGCCGCCGATGCGGACGCGATCTGCCTGCTGGTCGATGCCCGCAAGGGCGTCACCGAGGAGGTCGAGGCGATCCTCGCCCGTCTGCCCGAGGTGCGCCGCCCCAAGGCGCTGATCCTCAACAAGATCGACCTGATCCCACGCGACCGGCTGCTGGCGCTTGCCGCCTCTCTCAACGAGCGCATCGCCTTCGCGCATACGTTCATGATCTCCGCGCTTAACGGCGACGGCATCGACACGCTGAGGAAGACCCTGGCCGGTATGATGCAGCCCGGCCCCTGGCTCTACCCGGAGGATCAGGTCTCGGATGCTCCGCTCCGCATGCTCGCCGCCGAGATCACCCGCGAGAAGCTCTACGACCGGCTCCACGAGGAACTGCCCTACCGCTCCACGGTCGAAACCGACCAATGGGTGGCGAAGACCGATGGCTCTGTCCGGATCGAGCAGACGATCTTCGTGGAGCGCGAGAGCCAGCGCTCCATCGTGCTCGGCAAGGGCGGACAGACCATCAAGGCGATCGGGCAGGCGGCGCGGCGCGAGATCGCCGAGGCGGCGGATCAGCCCGTCCACCTGTTCCTGCACGTCAAGGTGCGCGAGAACTGGGCCGACGACCCGGCGCGCTATCGCGAAATGGGACTCGAATTTCCGCGCGGCTAAAGGAAGGCCCTATGTCGCACGGCATGATCCGAGGTATCGGATACTCGTTTCATGCTGCGCCGCCGCATAAACCACAGTATCGTTTCGCGGAAGGTTGGGGTTCTCAAGGCGGAGTTGCAATTGAATGGCCTGCTTTGAATGATTCCGTACAGAACAGCTTGGCAATGACTTGACAGGCTGTTGCCAACCGATTCGCTCGATTTTGCGAATTTGGCGGATGCCGCGAAGATAACCTTTCCAACGAGGCCATCGCCGGCTACCAATCACGAAGCCGCACCCGATTCCGAGTCGCGGACCTCTCTATCCTCCTCTCAACGCCCAACTCTCGAGGCGCGCGTGCTGTCGCGCCGGATCCATCAATGATGCCTTCTCCCACCGTCCCGGATGCCGTCTATGGTTCACCTCCCGCCGAACTCGCCGACGTGTCCGCAGGAGCGGCCCAACTCTCGCCGCTGATCCCCGGATCGGTCCGGCTCGAGGACATCGCCGAGGGCAGCCTCGAGAGCGTGACCATGCTGGCCCCGGCGGGGACGATCGAGCGGCGCTACGCACTCTCCCTGTCGTTGCGCGCCCTGCGTCCGGGCGGTCGTCTGCGTGCCCTGGCGCCGAAGGACAAGGGCGGCGCCCGCCTCGGCCGAGAGCTGAAGGAGTTCGGCTGCGAGCCGGCCGAGACCGCCAAGCGGCATCACCGGATCTGCGAGGTCGCCCGGCCCGCCGCGATCATCGACCTCGACGAGGTGATCCAGGAAGGCGCCCCCCGTCATATCGACAACCTCGCCCTGTGCACGCAGCCCGGCGTCTTCTCCTGGGACCGGCTCGATCCGGGCACGGCGCTGCTTCTGGCCAACCTGCCGGCCCTGTCCGGCCGGGGCGCCGATTTCGGCTGCGGTATCGGCGTCCTCGCCCGTGCCGTCCTCGCCTCCCAGGGGGTCACCGCGCTGACCCTGATCGACATCGACCGGCGCGCCGTGGAGATGGCCCGCCGCAACGTGGGCGATCCCCGCGCCGACATCCGCTGGGCCGACATCCGCTCCACCGACGTCACCCTGGAGCGTCTCGACTTCGTGGTGATGAACCCGCCCTTCCACGATGGCGGGATCGAGGATCGCTTCCTCGGCGAGGTCTTCATCCGGCGCGCCGCCGAGACGTTGAGGCCAGGCGGCACGCTCTGGCTCACGGCCAACGCGCACCTGCCCTACGAGGCACCCCTGAAGGCCGCCTTCAAGGCCGTCACGCTGAGGGCCTCGGCCGGCGGCTACAAGATCTACGAAGCGCGCAAGTGAGCGTGTCTTCGTGAGCAAGAGCCCGAGCCTCAGGCTCGATCGCCTGCTGGCGAATCTCGGTTACGGCTCGCGCCGGGAGATCGGCCTTCTCGCCAAGGCCGGCCTCGTCGTGCTCGATGGCGCGCCTTTGCGGGACGCGAGCCAGCGCATCGCCGCGACGCCGGATCTGTCGGAGCGCATGGTCGTCGATGGCGATCCCCTGGATCCGCCGCCCGGCCTCGCCTTGATGATGAACAAGCCGCTGGGTGTCACCTGCTCCCACAAGGAGGCCGGTCCCCTGGTCTACGGGCTCCTTCCAGAGCGCTGGCGAAGGCGCGACCCGGCCCTCTCCACCATCGGCCGCCTCGACAAGGAGACCTCCGGTCTCCTGCTCCTCACCGATGACGGGCCGTTCCTGCACAAAGTCATCTCGCCGAAATCGAAGGTCGCCAAGCGCTACCGTGTCGTCCTCGACCGTCCGCTCAAGGGCGACGAGGTCATGGTGCTGGGCAGTGGCTCGATGCTGCTCGAAGGAGAGGACAAGCCGCTCCTCCCGGTGGAGATGGAAGTCGAGGACGAGACCCATGTGGTCGTGAACCTGCATGAGGGCCGCTATCATCAGGTCCGCCGTATGTTCGCGGCGCTCGGCAACCACGTCACCGCCCTGCATCGCGACCGCATCGGCGGCCTGACCCTGCCGGCCGACCTGGAAGCCGGCGCGTACCGCATCCTCACCAAGGGGGATGTCGCGGCCTTGTTCGGCAAGGCACCAGCTGCCTGATTCGCTGCCTGCGATGTCCTTCGCATAGCCTTGCCTCGGCAGATATCCTCTGCTAAGGCCCCGCCCATTCCACACGCGGAGCCGGCCTCATGCCTGAATGAGGCGTTTCCGGTGATCGTTCCTTTCGAGGGGCGGTCGCTTCCTCCGCGGCGGCATCAACCGGAAGAGAAAACGATCATGGCCGTTGATTTCACGATGCGTCAGCTCCTCGAAGCGGGCGCCCATTTCGGACACCAGTCCCACCGCTGGAACCCGAAGATGCAGACCTACATCTTCGGTACCCGCAACAACATCCACATCATCGATCTGGCCCAGACAGTGCCGGCTCTTCACCAGGCCCTCCAGGCCGTGAGCGACACCGTGGCCAAGGGCGGCCGCGTGCTGTTCGTCGGTACCAAGCGTCAGGCCGCCGACACGATCGCGGAAGCCGCCAAGCGTTCGGCTCAGTACTACGTCAACTCCCGCTGGCTCGGCGGCATGCTGACCAACTGGAAGACCATCTCGGGCTCGATCGCCCGTCTGCGCAAGGTCGATGAGACCCTCGAAGGTGGTGGCCAGGGCCTCACCAAGAAGGAGCGCCTGATGCTGTCCCGTGAGAAGGACAAGCTCGAGAAGGCTCTCGGCGGCATCAAGGACATGGGCGGCGTGCCCGACCTGCTGTTCGTGATCGACACCAACAAGGAGCAGCTCGCGATCAAGGAGGCCCAGCGCCTCGGGATCCCGGTGGCGGCCATCGTCGACACCAACTGCAACCCCGACGGCATCACCTACGTCGTGCCGGCGAACGACGATGCCGGCCGCGCGATCTCGCTCTATTGCGACCTCATCGCCCGCGCCGCCATCGACGGCATCTCGCGTGGCCAGGGCTCCAGCGGCGTCGATCTCGGCGCCTCCGAGGCTCCCGTCGCCGAGGAACTCCCGCAGGAAGAGGCTGCCATCTCGGTGGAATCCGGTGCTCTCGACCCGGCCGACGTGGCCGCCCTCGTCGAGTCCACCGAGCATTTCGAACTGCTCTCCGCTCCCCGCGGCGCTCCGGACGACCTGTCCAAGCTCCACGGCGCCGGCCCGCAGATCGTGCAGAAGCTCAACGATGCCGGCGTCTACCATTACTGGCAGATCGCCGCGATGACCGACGCGGAAGTCGCCAAGGTCGATGCCGACCTGAAGCTCAACGGCCGTATCAGCCGCGACGGCTGGGTCGATCAGGCCCGTGGCTTCGCCGAGGCCGCTGCCGCCGTTTGATCGCACAGGCATCCCGGTGACGGGACGCCGCCGCTGACGTCGAAACCATCCCCGAAGCCCGGCGCTGACCCTAGCGTCGGGCTCCTTTATCATTTGAGACAGACCCGAAGAGAGGACTCGCCATGGCCAACATCACCGCCGCATTGGTGAAAGAGCTCCGCGAAAAGACCGGCGCGGGCATGATGGACTGCAAGGGCGCACTCAACGAGACGAACGGCGACATCGAAGCCGCCGTCGACTGGCTGCGCAAGAAGGGCCTCGCCAAGGCCGCCAAGAAGGCCGGCCGCGTCGCCGCCGAGGGCCTCGTGGCCGTCGAATCGTCGGGCCATCACGCCGCCATCGTCGAGGTGAATTCCGAGACCGACTTCGTCGCCCGCAACGACAGCTTCCAGGGCTTCGCCCGCGAGGCCGCCAAGCTCGCCCTCGACACCGACGGCACCCTCGAAGGCCTTGAGGCCGCGCACTTCCCCGGCGGCTCCACGACGATCAAGGAGACGCTCTCCAGCCTCATCGCCACCATCGGCGAGAACATGACCGTGCGCCGCGTCGCCAAGCTCGACGTGACCAAGGGCGTGATCGCGTCCTACGTCCACGCCCAGGTCGCCGACGGCCTCGGCAAGATCGGCGTGCTGGTGGCTCTCGAATCGGAGGGCGATGTGGAGGTTCTCTCCACCCTCGGTCGTCAGATCGCCATGCACGTCGCGGCCACCAACCCGGTGGCCCTCGACGCAGCGGGCGTCGATCAGGCCGTGCTGGAGCGTGAGAGCAACATCCTGCGCGAGAAGAACGCCGGCAAGCCGGACCACGTGCTCGCCAAGATCGTCGAGAGCGGCCTGAAGAGCTACTACAAGGAGGTCACCCTCCTGGAGCAGCCCTTCGTCCATGACGGCTCCAAGACGATCACGCAGGTGCTGAAGGAAGCCGAGGGCAAGGCCGGTGCGCCGGTCAAGCTCACGGCCTTCGTGCGCTACGCCCTCGGCGAGGGCATCGAGAAGGAAGAAGCCCCCGATTTCGCTACCGAAGTCGCCGCCGCCGCCCGCGGCTGATACGTCGTTCGATCCGAGACGGGTCTTGATGTGAAACGGGCGGCGGCAGCGATGCCGCCGCCCGTTTCGCGTTTCCGGTCCCCCGGCCTCGTCGCGTCTCTCCACAGGTTTGGGAGCGTGATGGGGGATGACGCGCTAACGGCGTCCTGCCCCTCGACCTTCGCGACCGCCTTGCGATAGACAGCGGACACTTCCGATTGGATCGTTCGGCCTTGCGCCGGTGCTCGAGGGGACTGGCGCCATGTCGAAGACCAAACCGTTTCGCCGCGTGCTCGTGAAACTGTCGGGCGAGGCCCTGGCCGCCCCGGACGGGTATTGGCTGCATCCCCCGCTTCTCGCGGCCCTGGCGGACGATATCGCCAAGACCCTGGAGGCCGGCTTCCAGGTCGCCCTCGTCGTCGGCGGCGGCAACATGATCCGGGGCGCGCGCATCTCGTCGGCGGGCTGGATCGACCGGGCCACCGGCGACTCGCTGGGCATGATCGCCACGGTGATGAATTCCCTCGCCCTGGAGACGGCGCTCAATGCCGCCGGCGTGCCCGCCCGCACCATGTCCGCCGTGTCGATGCCGACCATCTGCGAGACCTATGCGCGCCAGCCGGCCCTGCACCATCTCGACAAGGGCCAGGTGGTCGTCCTCGCCGGCGGCACCGGCAACCCGTATTTCACCACCGACACCGCCGCCGTCCTGCGCGCGGCCGAACTGCGCTGCGGAGCCGTGCTCAAGGCGACCCAGGTGGACGGAGTCTATTCGGCCGATCCGAAGAAGGACCCTTCGGCGGTGCGTTTCGATCGCCTGACCCATGACGATGCCATCGCCCGCGATCTCAAGATCATGGATACCGCCGCCTTCGCTCTCGCCCGCGAGAGCCGCATCTCCATCGTCGTCGGCTCGGTCCACGCGCCGAGTTCGGTGACCGCGATCCTCACCGGGAACGCCCCTTCGACGCATGTCGTGCCCTGACGGCACCCTGTCTCAAGTATCGGATTGGCCCCGCCGAGTTGATGCGCGGCGGTCTGTCAGTCGATCGATGCTTCTGCCCACAGGGTTTCTTGAGGATTTTAGGTCGTCCTGGGAAAGGGAGCGCCTGCCGCACGCCCGAAGCGGCTACCGAGCATAGTCGATGCCCTTGTCGCAGATCGTTTTCTATAGCCGGAATCTCGTCAAGCTGACGGGTGGTTCGATGCGCGACATGGTCCGGGACATCCTGGCCTCCTGCAGCCGCTACGATCGCGCGTCCGGCATGACCGGGGCCCTTGTGTTCAACGAGGATTTCTTCCTGCAGGCCATGGAGGGCGAGGCATCGACGATCTCGGAGCAGCTCTGGACTCTGGCGGCGGACAGCCGTCACAGCGGCATGGTCCTCGTCTCGGCCGCCCCGGTGCAGCAGCGTTCGTTGGGGGGATGGACGGTGGGTTATGCCGGCCGTTCGGAGGCCCTCAACGCCCTCTATCTCCAATACGGTCCCACCGCGAAGTTCGACCCCACGGAGATGTCCGCGACGTCCATCATCGCCCTGCTCCGGGCGTTCACGGAGCTCGATGCGAGCCATTTCGTGCAGCGCTCGGGCCAGACGGGGATCGTGGCGATGAAGCCGGTCGCGCGATAGGCCGATCGCGAACCCGGCTCGCACCGGCGATTTGATCCGCCGCAGCTGCGAACGCCATTTGCGACCTGTCGGATTTTGGTTCATTGAGGCCGCACGCACGGGCCCCGGCGGCCCAACGCCCTTTCTCCCTAATTTCGTCGGGACACACAGTATGGCGACCCCAGAGTTCGACCTGAACGATATCAAGCGCCGGATGCAGGGCGCCGTGAGCGCCTTGTCGAAGGATCTCGGCTCCCTGCGCACCGGACGCGCCACTCCGAGCATCCTCGATCCGATCAACGTCGATGCCTACGGGTCGTCGATGCCGATGGCCCAGGTCGCCACGGTGAGCGTGCCCGAACCGCGCCTCCTGTCGATCTCGGTCTGGGACCGGAGCATGGTCGCTGCCGTGGAGAAGGCCATCCGCGAATCCGATCTCGGGCTGAACCCCCAGACCGAAGGCCAGACCATCCGCCTGCGCGTGCCGGAGATGAACGAGCAGCGCCGCAAGGAAATGGTCAAGGTCGCCCACAAATACACCGAGGAGGCCCGCGTCGCGGTCCGCCACGTCCGCCGCGATGCGCTCGACCATCTCAAGAAGCTCGAGAAGGACAGCGCCATCAGCGAGGACGACGAGAAGCGTCAGGCCACCGAGGTGCAGAAGGTGACCGACCAGCACATCGCCGAGATCGACGGCGTTCTCGCCTCGAAGGAAAAGGAAATCATGCAGGTCTAGGTTTCGGACAAGTATGGAATCGACGGAATCAGGGACGGGGAGAAGCGCGTTGGGTCGCTCAGAAGGCGCGCGTCAGATCGAGGTATCTGCGGCCGGGGATAGGGATGCGGCCGCTGCCACGGTCGGCCTCGCCTCGCGGGATGCCGCGCCGTCGGGGGCCGGCCCGTCTCCCGTCACCCGTCCGGCGGCACCCGCCCATGTGGCCATCATCATGGATGGCAACGGCCGCTGGGCCGCGCGCCGTGGTCTGCCGCGTGTGGAGGGGCATCGCCGCGGCGTCGAGGCCGTCCGCCGCGCGGTCCGCTCCGCGATCGAACTCGGCGTCTCCTATCTGACGATCTACAGCTTCTCCTCCGAGAACTGGCGCCGGCCGCCGGCCGAGATCGCCGATCTCATGGGCCTGCTGAAGCTGTTCGTGCGCCGCGACCTCGCCGAGCTCCACGGCAACAACGTGCGCGTCAAGATCATCGGCGCCCGCGAGGGCCTGAGCACCGATATCGCCGCCCTGCTCGACGAGGCCGAGTCGCGGACCCGCGGCAATACCGGCCTCACCCTGGTGATCGCCTTCAATTACGGCGGGCGCCAGGAGATCCTGCGGGCGGTCCGGACCCTGGCCCAGGCCGTGGCCGACGGGCGGATGAGCCCCGCCGAGATCGGCCTCGAAGCCATCACCCAAGCCCTCGACACCACCGGCATTCCCGATCCCGACCTCGTCATCCGGACCTCCGGCGAGCAGCGCCTGTCGAACTTCCTCACGTGGCAGACGGCCTACGCCGAATACGTGATCGTGCCGGAATTCTGGCCGGATTTCGATCACGCCTGCTTCCATGCGGCCATCGACGAGTATCATCGCCGCGACCGCCGCTTCGGTGGCCTCAGCGGCAAGGCCGGGTGATGGTCTCGCCCGGCGACGCGGCGTCCGCCCCGAGGCGTGGCCCCCTCGGCGGCCGCGAGTTCCAGCTGCGGACCGCGTCGGCCATCGTGCTGGCGACCATCGTGCTCACCACGCTGTTCCTCGGCGGCTGGGCCTTCGCCGCCATCTGGCTCGTCGCCGGCATCGTCTTCGCGGGCGAATGGATCACGATCAGCCGGATCGCGCCGCTCAGGCCTACCGTTGCGATCACGGGCCTGGGGCTGGCCGGCCTCGCCCTCTGCCTGCGCCTTGATGCAGCGCCGCCGATCTGGCTCGCGGTCACCGGCGCCGCCCTCGTGGCGCTCCTCGTCACCGCGAGGGATTCCGGCGGGCGGGGCCGCGTCCTCATCGGCTTCCTCAGCGCCGCCGTGCTGGCCCTGGTTCCCCCGGCCCTGCGCGACGACCCGGCCATCGGCATCTTCGGCCCGGCCTGGATGTTCGCCGTGGTCTGGTCCACCGACATCGTCGCCTACATCACCGGCCGGACCTTCGGCGGACCGAAGCTGATGCCGTCCGTGAGCCCCAAGAAGACGTGGTCTGGGTCCCTCGGCGGCCTCGCGGCGGGCATCGCCGCCGGCACCCTGCTGGTGATGGCCGCGCGCTCGCAGGGGTGGAGCAGTCTGGCGAATGCACCCCTCGTCGCGGTCGCCATCACGAGTGCCCTCGCGTCCATCCTGAGTCAGGCCGGCGATCTCGCCGAATCAGGTCTCAAGCGTCATTACGGCGTCAAGGATTCGGGCCGTTCGATCCCGGGCCATGGCGGCGTCATGGATCGGCTCGACGGCTTCTTTGCCGTGGCCGTCCTCGCCGGCCTCTATCTCATCGCCCACCGCCTGGCGGTGGTCTGAAGGAATCGATTCGTTGACCCATACCGTCACCATCCTCGGCGCCACCGGGTCCATCGGTCGTTCCACCACCGACCTCTTGGCGCAACATCCCGGGCGGTTCCGGATCGGCGCCCTCGTCGGTGGTCGCGACGCCGCCGCTTTGGCAAAGCTCGCCCGTGAGATCGGCGCGGATTTCGCCGCGCTCGCCGACGAGAGCCAGGGACC
This sequence comes from Methylobacterium sp. 88A, assembly GCF_000376345.1. Lineage (NCBI taxonomy): Bacteria > Pseudomonadati > Pseudomonadota > Alphaproteobacteria > Hyphomicrobiales > Methylobacteriaceae > Methylobacterium > Methylobacterium sp. 88A. Next base: position 3,619,026 of record NZ_AQVT01000001.1, on the reverse strand, counting down.
TGCCCTGCGCGAGGCGCTCTCCGGCACCGGCATCGCCAACGGGGCAGGCGATAGCGCCGTCCTCGAGGCGGTGGCCCGTGACGCTGACATCGTCGTGGCGGCGGTGAGCGGCGCGGCCGGCCTGCGGCCGACCCATGCCGCGCTGCGCCTCGGCCGCACGGTGGCGCTCGCCAACAAGGAGAGCCTCGTCTGCGCCGGCGATGCGTTCATGCGCGATGCCGCGCGGTTCAAGGCGACGCTGCTGCCCGTGGATTCCGAGCACAATGCGCTGGCGCAGGCTCTCGGAGACGGCCGTGTCTCCGACGTGACCAGGATGACCATCACCGCCTCCGGCGGCCCCTTCCGCACCTGGACGAAGGAACGCATCGCGGCGGCCTCACCCACCGAGGCCGCGGCTCATCCGACCTGGTCGATGGGGATGAAGATCAACATCGATTCGGCGTCGCTGATGAACAAGGGCCTCGAACTCATCGAGGCGCATCACCTGTTCGCCATCGAGGCCGAGCGCCTCGACGTGATCGTTCATCCGCAATCCATCGTGCACGGCCTCATCACCTGGCGCGACGGCGCCGTGACTGCCGGTCTCGCCATGCCGGACATGCGCGTCCCCATCGCCCATTGTCTCGGTCTCGGCGACCGCCTGACCATCGAGCGGGGACGCTCCCTCGATCTCGCCGCCGTCGGCAGTCTCACCTTCGAGGCGGCGGACGAAGCGCGCTTCCCCTGCCTGCGCATCGCCCGCGCGGCGCTCGCGGAGGGCGCCGCCGCCCCGACGGTGATGAACGCCGCCAACGAGATCGCGGTGGCCGCCTTCATCCGTGGAGAAATCGGTTTCTACGGCATCGCCGAATTGGTGGAGCGGGCCTGCGAGCATTTCGCCCCGGAGTATCGCAGCGCGCCCGCAGACGTGGACGAGGCTCTGGCCATCGACGCCCATGTCCGTGCCTGGAGCGCCAAGGCGCTGCCTTCGGCCGCCTGAGGTCAGCTCAGAACAGGACGAATCGCGGTTTCGCCGTCATCAGCCAGATGATGGCGAGCATGGCGGCGAAGGCGGGAAAACCGCAGGCGAACCAGATCCGGTACAGTCTGTGATAGCGCGGCGGCAGGGGCACTCCCGATCCCGCCGCAGCGCTGGCGAGATCGCGCAAGGTCGTCTGGATCCTGACGACCGGCAGCCAGAACAAGCCGATGACGACGTAGAGGATCAGCGACAGGGCGATCCATCCCTCGGAGAGGGGCCAGCCCACCGCGCGTGCCAGCAGCCAGCCCGTCAGCGGTTGGATGACCGCCGCCGTCGCCGTGAAGAGCGTGTCGGCGACGACCACCGTTCCCGCCACATGGGCGATCAGGTCGGGCCGTCCCGTGCGGTGCGCCATCGTCATGAAGAAGGCGATGCCGGCCCCGGTGCCCAGCAGGATCGTCGCGCCGATGACGTGCAGCCAGCGCAGGAGATCGACGTACTCCATTGAGGTCAGCGCTCGTCGGCCAGCGCATAGGCCACGAGGGCCAGCATCACCCCGGGCAGGGTCTTGAGATAGGCGCCGAGGGGATCGAGCCAGAGACCGGCGGCGATGGCCGAGCCGAAGAAGAGGTAGATCCCCGTCATCGCCGCCATGCCGAGGGCGGCGAGCGGCATGGTGCGCCTCACCAGGATCGCGGCCCCCAGCGCCAGGTCGACGAAAATCCCGGCGAGCACCGTGACCCGCGCCGTCACCGCATCGATGCCATGGGCGGTCATCGCCGCCATGGCGGCGTCGAGATGCGTCAGGGCAATCAGCCCCGAGAGCAGCCAGAACAGCGAGAGCGTGGCGAGGATCGCCGGCTTCAGGAGCCAGAGCCGGCCGAACCAGCGTTCCTGCACCCCGGACGGCATCCGGCGAAGGCTCTCCGACAGGGAGGAGAGCGGTGAGCCCGCGACCCGCTTCCAGGCGGTCGGGTCCCCGCTCACGCCGGCCTCGATCTGGCGCAGAGCCGTGATGCGGATGGGAGTCCGCCAGCCGAGTCGGCCGACGAGATCGCCCATGCGGAAACCGGCCCGGAGGAGCCAGGACGGGACCGGCAGCGCGAGCGGGGCCGGAGGGCGCCCGAGCCAGGCGCGGTAGGCCGCGACGATGTCCGGCAGGGTGTGGCCTTGATCCTCGACGAGGTCGTAGTGCGCCCGTACGGCGATCCCTCCCTCCACCGCGAGGAGGACCGCCCCCGCTACGTCCTGCACATGGACGGTCTGGATGGGCCGGAGAGAGGGCATCCCCGTGAAGGCCACCGGAAGCGACGCCAACCCGCGTATCAGGCCGGTGGCGCCGTAGGAGACGGGCGCGAGGACGAGGCCGGGCCTCAGGATCACCCAGTCGAGATCGAGGGCGCAAAGGGCCGCATCGGCCTCGGCCTTGCTGCGCATGAATTCGGTGGGGGCATCGGACGAGGCTCCCACGGCCGAGACCTGGACGATTCGCCGGATGCCCATCTGCCGGCAGCAGACGAACAGGGCGCGCATGGCGACCGCCTGGACGGCGCGGACATCGTCGCGCGGGCCGTCCTGCAAGGCGCCCGAGCAGTTCGCCACGGCGTCGAACCCGGTGAGGATCGTGGTCCAATCCGACGGCTCGGCCAGTCTCGCGATGTCGCACGCGATCCAGTCGGCATCGGGGTGACGCCATCGCGCTGACCGGACGTCCCGCCCCAGGCCCGTCACCGCATGGCCGGCGGCGAGGCAGCAGGAGACCACCGCCGAGCCGATGAGGCCGTAGCCTCCGAGAACCAGGATTCGCATCTCTCGGTGATCCACCGCTCCGATCGCGTCTCGGCCCACCCTTGCCGGCTTTGCCTGAATCAAGCGTGACCGTTCGCGAGGCGGAGACCCGTCAATCCTCGGGCCCGTAGGCCGCGAAGAACACGCGGATGGCCTCGCTCACGCGGGGCGCGATCTCGCCTTGCGTCACCGGACCGCCCGCCGCGAAGAGCAGGCGCGTCAGCAGCCCGGCCTGGCACAGATGCAGGAAGTGCTTGGCGGCGAGTTCCGTATCGGCGCGGCGCAGGCGACCCGCCGCCACCTGGCGGTCGAGATAGGCGGTGAGCCGCGCCACCCCCTGTGCCGGGCCGGCCTCGTAGAAGGCCTGGCCGAAGCGCGGAAACTTCTCCGTCGCCCCGATCACCATCCGGATGATCGCCACGTGGTCCGGACGGATCATGTGGACGAGGTAGGTCTCGCCGAGCCGGGTGAGGACCCCGCGCACGTCGGGATCGTCGGCATCGAGCTGGAATAAAGCCTCGGCGAGGCCGCGCTTCTCCTCCAGAGTCAGCGCCTCGAACAACGCCTCCTTGCTGTCGAAATAGACGTAGAGCGTGCCCTTCGACACGCCTGCCGCCTTGGCGATCTCGCCCATGCTGGCTCCGTCGAAGCCCGAGGCCATGAAGACCGAGCGCGCGCCGTCGAGGATCTGCCGACGCTTGTCGGTCTCCGCCGGGTTTCGCGCGCCCGTCCTGTCCGACGTCGGAACGTCCCCTCCGCCTGCCACCACCTCTCCCTCCGATTGACCGAACCGTTCAGTCATCCTAACTAGGTGCAATCGACGGCCTCGGTCAATCCGATGCCGAAATTGACCGAACGGTTCGGTCAACTCATTTGTTTCGGGACGGGATCATGTCTCTGCGTGACGATGATGGGCACGGCGACGCGTCCTCGGGGGCGGTCCATTCCGACGATACCGTGGCGCCGGTGGCCTCGCCGGCGATCCCCGTCGTGGCCGGACCGCCGACCGCTCAGCCGGCCGGAGCGGTCGCGTCACCTCCGAGGCGACGTCCTCTGCGCAAGGCCATCTTGGCGAGCCTCGTCGTCCTCGGCCTCGCCGGCGGCGGCTACAAGGGCTACGAATGGTGGACGGTGGGACGCTTCTTCGTCTCCACCGACGATGCCTATGTCCAGGCCGACATCTCGATCCTGGCGGCTAAGGTTTCCGGCTATCTCGCCGCCGTGCCGGTGATGAACGGGCAGGCGGTGCGGAAGGGCGACGTGATCGCCCGCCTCGACGACGGCGATTATCGCCTTGCTGCCCAAGCCGCGCATGACAAGCTCCTGACGCAGCAGGCCACCATCGCCCGCATCGGCCGGCAGGTGGAGGCCGCGCAGGCCCAGATCCTCCAGAGCGCAGCGCAGATCGATGCGGCCAAGGCCGATTCCATTCGCGCCGCCGCCGATTACGCCCGCCAGCAGCAGCTGGAGAAGGTCGATTTCGTCGCCAAATCGCGGATCGAGCAGGCCCTGGCCGATCGCAACCGCACCGAAGCCACGGTGAAGGGCGCCGAGGCGAACCTCGCCATGATGAAGGCCAATGTCGAGGTGCTGCGGGCTCAGGGCCGGGAGGCGGAAGGGCTCGCGGCCGAACTGAAGACCGCCGAGGACAGGGCCGCCCGCGACCTCTCCTTCACGGTGATCCAGGCCCCCTTCGACGGCGTCGTCGGCAACAAGGCCGTGGAGGCGGGCGCCTATGTCGCGCCGGGCTCGCGGGTCGCCGCCCTCGTTCCCCTGGAGAGCGTGCGGATCGACGCGAACTTCAAGGAGACGCAGGTCGAGCGAATGCATCCCGGTCAGCGCGTCCATATCGCGGTGGACGCCTATCCCGGTCGGGACATCGTGGGCGAGGTCGAATCCCTGTCGCCGGCCTCGGGCTCCGTCTTCAGCCTGCTGCCGCCCGACAACGCCACCGGCAATTTCACCAAGATCGTGCAACGCCTTCCGGTGCGGATTCATGTGCCGGCGGACGTCGCCCGCGAGGGGCTGCTGCGTCCGGGGCTCTCCGTCACCGTGCGCGTCGATACCCGCACCGGGGGCGAGCCCGTCCGCACGGCGTGGCGGCATTAGGGGCCGATCATGGCCGCCACCGTCGCGCCCGCCGCCGAGCCGCCCCTCGATCGCCGCCGCATGGTGGCCTTCGTCTGCATGGTGTTCGGGATGTTCATGGCCATCCTGGACATCCAGATCGTGTCGGCATCGCTGGCCGAGATCCAGGCCGGGCTCTCTGCCTCGGGCGACGAGATCCCCTGGGTCCAGACCAGCTATCTCATCGCCGAGGTCATCGCGATCCCGCTCTCCGGCTTCCTGTCGCGGGTGATCTCGACCCGGTGGATGTTCGTGGTCTCGGCCGGCGGCTTCACCCTGATGAGCCTGATGTGCGCGACCTCGACCTCGATCAACGAGATGATCCTGTGGCGGGCGCTGCAGGGCTTCATCGGCGGCGGCATGATCCCCACCGTCTTCGCCTCCGCCTTCACGATCTTCCCGCCCTCCAAGCGCCCCATCGTCTCGCCGATGATCGGCCTCGTGGCGACGCTCGCCCCCACCATCGGCCCGACCGTGGGCGGCTACCTGACGGACGCCTTCGACTGGCACTGGCTGTTTCTCATCAACGTGGTGCCGGGCATCGTCGTCACCGTCTCGACCTACCTGCTCGTCGATTTCGACGAGCCGAACCTCGACCTGTTCAAGCGCTTCGATTGGTTCGGCTTGGCCTTCATGGCCGCCTTCCTCGGTTGCCTCGAATACGTGTTGGAGGAGGGGCCGAACCACGACTGGCTTCAGGACGAGGCGGTCTTCGCCTGCGCCATCGTCTGCGTCGTGGGCGGTGTCGCCTTCTTCTGGCGCGCGCTCACGGCGGCAGAGCCCATCGTCGACCTGCGCGCCTTCTCCGACCGCAACTTCGCGGCGGGCTGCATCTTCAGCTTCGTCCTCGGCATCGGCCTCTACGGCCTCACCTATCTCTACCCGGTCTATCTCGGACGCGTGCGCGGCTACTCGGCCCTGCAGATCGGCGAGACGATGTTCGTCTCAGGCCTGTGCATGTTCGCCACCGCTCCCATCGCGGGCCGGTTCTCGGGCAAGGTCGATCCGCGCATCCTGATGGGGATCGGCTTCACCGGCTTCGCCGCCGGCACCTGGATCGTCACCGGGCTGACCAAGGATTGGGATTTCTGGGAATTGCTGCTGCCCCAGGTTCTGCGCGGCTGCTCGCTGATGCTGTGCATGATCCCGATCAACAACATTGCGCTCGGCACGCTGCCGCCTGCGCGGATGAAGAACGCGTCCGGGCTCTACAACCTCACCCGCAATCTCGGCGGGGCGGTGGGCCTCGCCCTCATCAACACCGTGCTCAACGACCGCTGGGACCTGCACCTCGCCCGGCTGCACGAGCGCTTCACCTGGACGAACAATACCGTGCTGGAGCGGCTCGACATGACGCGTCGCCAGTTCGAGGCGCTGGGCCTCGACGGCAACACCATGGCCCTCAGGGCGATGATGAACACGGTGCGGATGCAGGGTCTGGTGATGGGCTTCACCGACGTCTTCCTGGTTCTGACCTTCCTGTTCCTCGCCATGGCCTGCGCGACGCCGCTGATCCGCCGGCCGCGCGCCGCCGCTCCGGCGGGCGGCGGCCATTGAGACGGCTGCTCCGGCCGAGCCCTTAACCGTCCACCGAGGAATTCGGGGACGGGCGAGCCGCATGCGACGATCTCGCCGGCCCCGCCCGGTTTGCGTTCGCTCCACCGCGATCCGATCTGCTATGGGGGTGTGTTGGCCCCTCGCGAGGCCCTGAGGATCGACGAATGGACTTTCTAGCTTCGATGGGGGGAACCGCCTCCGGCTTCTTCGGGTCGGTGATCCCCTTCGTCATCGTGCTCAGCATCGTGGTGTTCGTCCACGAGATGGGCCACTTCCTCGTCGGCCGCTGGTGCGGGGTCGGCGTCCATGCCTTCTCCCTTGGGTTCGGCCCCGAACTCTTCGGCTTCAACGACCGCCACGGTACCCGTTGGAAGGTCTCGGCGATCCCGCTCGGCGGCTACGTCAAGTTCCACGGCGACGCGAACGGCGCCAGCGTGGCCGATCCCGCCGCTCTCGCGCGGATGACGCCCGAGGAGCGCGCCACGAGTTTCCCGGCCCAGAGCCTGGGTAAGCGCGCGGCCATCGTCGCCGCCGGACCCATCGCCAACTTCCTCCTGGCCATCGCGCTCTTTGCCGGGGCGATCTATGTCTCCGGCCGTTACGAGCTTCCGCCGCGCATCGACGGCGTGATGCCGGGCAGTGCGGCCGAGCGGGCGGGCTTCCAGCCCGGCGACCTCGTCACGTCCATCGACGGGACGCAGGTGACCAACTTCCTCGACATGCAGCGCACCGTCTCCGGCAGCGCCGGCGCCAGCCTCGCCGTCACCGTCGACCGCGGCGGCGAGACGAAGACCCTGACCGCGATTCCCGACGCGGTGGAGGAGCGCACGCCGTTCGGCAAGCACCGCCTCGGCCGCCTCGGCATCAAGGGACCGAACGGCGCCGACGCCCAGGTCCGGCATTACGGCCTCGTCCAATCCCTCGGGCTCGGCGTGTCGGAGACCTATTTCGTGGTCGACCGGACGATGAACTACCTCGGCAAGCTGGTGACCGGGCGCGAATCCGCCGATCAGCTCTCCGGACCCATCGGGATCGCCCGCGTTTCGGGCGAGGTCGCCAAGGTCGGAGGTGTCGGAGGGCTCATCGGCCTCGTGGCGCTCCTGTCCGTGTCGATCGGCCTGCTTAACCTTTTCCCGGTCCCCCTCCTCGATGGCGGTCACCTGTTGTTCTACGCGTTCGAGGCCGTTCGCGGCCGTCCCCTGAGCGAGAAGACCCAGGAGATCGGCTTCCGGATCGGGCTCGCCCTGGTCCTCTTCCTGATGCTGTTCGCCGCCTGGAACGACATTCTGAACCTCGGCGCGTCCTGGTCCGGACGGGGTTCCTGACCCGGCGCCATCGTCTCCGCGGCGCCGCGGAGCGCGCCTCTCGCAAGGCTGTGGATGTCTCCGTAACGCCCTGATCGAGTTCGATAATCGAAAAGCCCGCCCAGTCCTCGGGGCGGGCTTTTTGCTGCAAATTGACGATTGATTCACCTTATCGAGCGATGAACGGGAACCGTTAAGTGACCGGAAGGCCACGTCTCCCCAAAATCCCCCCTACAGCCCAGGTCCGAGCGTTTGCTTCGCTCGGGAAACTCGGTAGAAGCTGAGCTTGGGACCAGGTGACGGGACGGTCGGACAACGACCGCCTGTCTGCGGGTGCAAACCCGGACTGTTAATAAATAGAGACGGGCGATTACATGATGTCGATGACGGGGAAGCGCCGGCGGAAGTCGGCCGAACGGACCATCGTCCTAGTCGCTGCCGCGGCCGCAGGGCTGGTTCTGGGCGGTACGGCACAGGCGCAGCAGATCGTCGTCCAGGGTAACAAGCGCGTCGATGCCGACACGATCCGGTCCTACGTGACCGGCACGGCCTCGGGATCTCCCGAAGAGGCCCGCCGCAACCTTCTGGCGAGCGGCATGTTTTCCGACGTCAAGGTCTCGCGCAGCGGCGGCGGGACGGTGGTGACGGTGCGCGAGAACAACCTCATCAACCGCGTCGTGTTCGAGGGGAACAAGAAGGTCGAGAAGGGGACGCTCGAAGCCGAGGTCGAGGCCAAGGCCCGCGGCGGCTTCAGCGAGGGTATCGTCCAGGCCGATCTTCAGCGCATCCGCGAGATCTACCGCCGCGCCGGCCGCGGCACCGCCAAGGTGAGCTTCCGCACCGTCGATCTGCCCAACGGCCGCATCGACCTGATCTACGTGATCGAGGAAGGCGACAAGACCGGCATCAAGGCGATCAAGTTTGTCGGCAATAGCGCCTATTCCGACAGCAAGCTGCGCGAGCTGATGAGCTCGTCGGAGATGAACTTCCTCTCGTTCATCAAGACCTCGGACGTCTACGATCCCGACCGGATCACCAACGATCTCGACCTCGTGCGCCGCTACTACCTGAAGAACGGTTATGCCGATTTCCGGGTGGTGAATGCCGATGCGCGCTACGTCGAAGGCGAGGGCGATGCCGGCTGGGTCATCACCGTCACCGTGGACGAGGGTCAGCAATACACCGTCGGCGCGGTGGCCATCGATTCGCGCCTGCCGGGTGTCGACACCCAGATCCTCGACGGCGAGGTCCGCGCCGCCGTGGGCGACGTCTACAACGCCGAGGACGTGGAGAAGACCCTCTCCGGTGTGACCAATCAGGTCGCCCGCCAGGGCTTCCCCTTCGCCCAGGTTCGCCCGACCGGCCAGCGCGACCGCGCCTCCCACACCGTGGCCCTCGGCTTCGTCGTCGAGGACGGCCCGCGCGTCTATGTCGAGCGCATCAACATCCGCGGCAACACCCGCACCCGCGACTACGTCATCCGCCGCGAGCTCGATCTCACCGAGGGTGATGCCTATAACCGCGTTCTCACCGATCGCGCCGAGCGTCGCCTGAACGGTCTCGGCTTCTTCAAGAAGGTCCGTTTCTCCAACGAGCCGGGCTCGTCGGCCGACCGAGTGATCATCAACATCGACGTCGAGGATCAGCCCACGGGTTCGTTCTCGGTGGCGGGCGGTTACTCCACCCAGGACGGCATCATCGGCGAAGTCTCGGTCTCAGAGTCGAACTTCCTCGGTCGCGGCCAGTATGTCCGCGTCGCCGGCACCGGCGGCCAGTACTCCCGTGGCGTCGACTTCTCCTTCACCGAGCCGTACTTCCTCGGCTACCGCCTCGCCGCCGGCTTCGACGCCTTCTACAAGTACAGCGACCTGACCCGCTACTCACGCTACGAGACGACCGTCTACGGTGGCCAGATCCGCGTCGGCCTGCCGATCACGGAAGAGTTCGGCGTCACCCTGCGCTACTCGCTCTACAACACAGAGTTGCAGATCCCGAACAGCACGAAGCGTCCGTATAACGACTGCTCGAACCCGATCCCGGGCTACACGAATACGAATCAGCCAGCTCTAATTCCCGGTACGAACAATCCGAATCCGTATTTTGGGACTGGCCTGCCGCTTTATCCGAACTGTGCTCTTGATGGCGAAGCCTCGATTGCTCTCAAGGGATCGACCGGCAACACGCTCACCTCGCTCGCCGGCGTGACTTTGGCCTATTCGACGCTGGACAACCTCGCCCAGCCGCGGAACGGCCTCTATGCCGAGCTGAAACCCGAAATCGCCGGTCTCGGCGGTGACTCGAAGTTCTTCCGCGTGGCTGGCGATGCGCGCTACTACAAGGAATTCTACGAGGACGTGGTCGGGTTTGCTCGCCTGCAGGGTGGCCATATATCGCCGCTTACCGACGAGAAGCTGCGCATCACCGATCAGTACTTCCTCGGTCCGTCGCTCGTTCGCGGCTTTGCGCCTAACGGTATCGGTCCGCGCGACGTCGGCAGCGCCGATTCCCGCTCGAACGCTGTAGGTGGAACGACATACTTCGGCGGTACGCTCGAAGTTCAGTTCCCGATCTACGGTATTCCGCGTGATTTGGGCCTGAAGGGCGCCGTCTTCGCGGATGCCGGTACGCTGTTCGGTTACAACAGCCGCACGCAGTTTAACGTGAACGGCGACAGCGATAGTAACGGTGCTGCTATTATCAACGGCATCGCGCCCGGCGGAGCCTGCGCGTACACCGCGCTCGGCAGCGGAGCGATCACCGTCGAGCCGGAATGCCTGAACGTCCGCGACAAGATGACGATCCGCTCCTCGATCGGTGCGTCCATCCTGTGGAACTCGCCGCTGGGCCCGATCCGCTTCGATTACGCCTACGCCCTGACCAAGGACGAAGGCCAGAAGATCTACAATGCTCAGGGCGACTACCTCGGCCGCGTTGGCAAGGATCAGCTCCAGGCCTTCCGCTTCTCCGGCGGTTCGCGCTTCTGAGCCAAGACGCACGGGCTTCCTTCTCGAAGCCCGTGCGTTGTCGCATCATGTCTGATCCCATCTTCTTCGCATCCAGCACGGCCCTCAGCCTCGGCGACATCGCCGGGGCTGCCGGCATTTCGCTTCCCGAAGGCGCGGACCCTGGCGCGATGGTCGGCGGCGCGTCTCCCTTGGAGACCGCAGGCCCCGGCGACCTCGCCTATATGGACAACGTCCGCTACGGCGATGTCCTGGCGCAGACGAAGGCGCTGGCCTGCCTCGTCTCACCGCGCTTCGCGGCCAAGGTGCCACCGACGACGGTGGCCCTGGTCACGCGTGATCCGTACCGGGTCTATGCCGGCCTGCTGGCGCGCTTCCACCCGGAGGCCATGCGGCCCCACTCGCAATTCGCCACCGAGGGGGTATCTCCGGGCGCCCATGTCCATCCCAAGGCCCGCCTCGAAGACGGCGTGATCGTCGATCCCGGCGCCGTGATCGGTCCCGGTGCCGAGATCGGTTCGGGGACGATCATCGGCCCGAACGCCGTGATCGGCCCCAATGTCCGCATCGGCCGCGATTGCTCCATCGGGGCGGGGGTGACCCTGGCCTATGCCCTCGTCGGCAACCGCGTGATCCTTCATCCCGGCGCGCGCATCGGCCAGGACGGGTTCGGCTTCGCCATGGGACCGGGCGGGCATCTCAAGGTGCCCCAGACCGGCCGCGTCATCGTGCAGGACGATGTCGAGATCGGCGCCAACACCACGATCGATCGCGGCGCCGGCCGCGATACCGTGATCGGGGAGGGGACCAAGATCGATAACCTCGTCCAGATCGCCCATAACGTCGTCATCGGGCGCCACTGCGTCATCGTCTCGGGTGTGGGCATTTCCGGCTCGACCACGTTGGAGGATTACGTGGTGCTCGGCGGCCAGGTCGGCGTGGTCGGGCACCTGCGGATCGGCATGGGCTCGCAGATCGCCGGATCTTCGAACGTCAACCGCGACGTCCCGCCCGGGAGCCGCTGGGGCGGTACTCCGGCCAAGCCCGTGCGCACCTGGTTCCGCGAACTCACCGCTCTCGCCCGCCTCGCGGAAAAGTCGGGCCGCGACACGAGCGAGCCCCCCAAGGACTGAGCCGGAACCGTCCTTGGCACGGGATGACCGGCTGCACGACTCTCCGAGACTTGCATCCGTTGGCGTTTATGCCGATGACGACGTTCGGTTTTCTTCCAAGGTTCGGGGCGAGGCGTCAGGGGCGCCGGGGCGCCATGGGATTGTTCGATCGATGAGTGACATGCCGAAAGATCTGGGCTCGGCCGACATCCAGAAGATCCTGGAACTTCTGCCCCATCGCTACCCGTTCCTGATGATCGACCGCATCATCGAGATCGACGGGGATCGCTCCTGCATCGGGATCAAGAACGTCTCGTTCAACGAGCCGCAATTCACCGGGCATTTTCCGGGCCTGCCGGTGTTCCCGGGCGTCCTGCTGATCGAAGGCATGGCCCAGACTGCCGGCGCCATCTGCTGCCAGCACATCAAGACCGACGAGATGCGGGCCAAGCAGGTGTTCTTCATGACCATCGACAAGTGCAAGTTCCGCAAGCCCGTCGTGCCCGGCGACACGGTGCGGTACCACATGACGAAAATGAACCAGCGCCGGACCATGTGGTGGTTCAAGGGCCAGGCGCGGGTGGGCAACACCCTCGTGGCCGAGGCCGAGATCGGCGCCATGCTGGTGACGGAGTGAGCGCATTGGCCGAGATCCATCCGAGCTCCGTCATCGAAGACGGGGCCACGATCGGCGAAGGCGTGCGGATCGGCCCCTTCTGCCATGTCGGGCCGGAGGTCGTCCTGGGCGAGGGCTGCGAGCTCGTCAGCCACGTGGTCGTCGCCGGACGCACCGGAATCGGTCCCCGCACCAAGCTCTACCCCTTCTCGTCCATCGGTCATCCACCGCAGGATCTGAAGTTTCGCGGCGAGGCGTCGACGCTGACCATTGGGGCCGACTGCCTGATTCGCGAAGGCGTCACGATGAACCCCGGCACGGCCGGCGGCGGCCTCGAGACGGTCGTCGGCGACAAGTGCACCTTCCTGGCCAATTCCCATGTGGGGCACGATTGCCGGGTGGGCGATGGGGTCGTCTTCTCCAACAACGTCATGCTCGCCGGCCATTGCAGCGTCGGCGACTATGCGATCCTGGGCGGCGGCGCCGCCGTGATCCAGTTCGCCCGCGTCGGGGCCCATGCCTTCGTCGGCGGCCTCTCGGGGTTGGAGAACGATTGCATTCCCTACGGCATGGCGCTCGGCAACCGCGCCTATCTCTCGGGACTCAACATCATCGGCCTGCAGCGCCGGGGTTTCGCCCGCGAGGATATCCATGCCCTGCGCCGGGCCTATCGCCTGCTCTTTGCCCAGGAGGGCACCCTGATGGAGCGCGTGGAGGACGTGGCGGCGGAGTTCGAGGCGCATCGTGCCGTGGCCGAGATTATCGCCTTCATCCGCGTGGGCGGTAAACGCTCGATCTGCACCCCGCGCGAGAATCCGGGCTCGGCTTGACCGCGTCTCTCCAGCCGACCTCTCTTGTCGATCCCCATCCGGAGGAGCGTCTGGTTCTGGTCGCCGGCGCGGGGCGGCTCCCCGAACTCGTGGCCGAATCCCTCGATAGGTCGGGACGCCCGTTCCGGGTGCTCGCCATCCGTGGTTTCGCCGAACGCCCGATGCGCGCACGCGCCGAGGCCACGGTCGATCTCCTCGACATCGCCGGCGCGTTAAAGGTTCTGGAGGCCTGGGGGCCGGCCTGCGTCATACCGGTGGGCGGAGTCTCGCGGCCCAACCCCGCCGCCATCCTCAACGCGGCGGCGGCCTTGCGGAATCGCGATGCGCTCCGGGCCATTTCGGGGGGAGGGGACGACCGGCTGCTGCGGGGCGCCCTCGTCCTTCTGGAGGATAACGGCCACCGCGTCGTCGGCATCCACGACGTGGCGCCGGACCTGCTGAGCCCAGAGGGGCAGCTCGGGCGGCTCGCGCCGGATCTGGCGGCGCGGGCGTCCATCGCCACGGGCTGCGGCATCCTCGCGGCATTGGCCGCCTACGATGTCGGCCAGGCGATCGTCGTCGCGGCCCAGCGCGCGCTGGCGGTGGAGGGCCCGGAGGGCACCGACCGGATGCTCGCCCGCGCGCGTGCCCTCGGGCGCAAGCCGTTCGGATTGGGCACGGCTCAGCCCGGTACCGTACTGGTTAAACTCGCCAAGACCGGCCAGGATCTCCGGGTCGACCTGCCGGCCATCGGTCCGCGCACGGTCAAGGCCGCCGCGGCGGCGGGCTGCGCCGGCATCGCCATCCAGGCGGGCTACACCCTCATCATCGACAGGGACGCCACGGTGGCCGAGGCCGACCGCGCGGGCCTGTTCCTCATCGGTTTGCGGATCGAGGCATGACCATGCATCCGTCCAGACGAATCTGGCTCGTCGCAGGCGAGGATTCCGGCGATCAGCTCGGGGCCAAGCTGATGCGGGCGTTGTCGGACCTCTCCGGCGGGCAGGTGACGTTCGGGGGGGTCGGCGGCGAGGCCATGGCCGCGCAGGGCTTCCTCTCCCTGTTTCCCCTCGATGACGTGGCGGTGATGGGCTACCTGCCCGTGGCGGCCCGCCTGCGCACCCTTCTGCGCCGCATTCGCCAGACGGTGCGGGACATCGTCGAGGCGCGCCCGGACGTCCTCGTCATCATCGACAGTCCCGGTTTCACCCATGCGGTCGCCTCGCGGGTGCGAAAGCGCCTGCCCGATCTGCCTATCGTCGATTACGTCTCTCCCAGCGTCTGGGCGTGGAGACCCTGGCGTGCGGCGAAGATGCGGCCGTTCATCGACCACGTCCTGGCGCTCCTGCCCTTCGAACCGGAGGCGCATCGCCGGCTCGGCGGCCCGGACTGCACCTATGTCGGGCATCCGCTCATCGAGCGTTTGGCCGAGTTGCGCCCCGATTCCGCGGAGGCTGCGGCGCGGGAGGGGACGCCGCCGACCCTCGTGATCCTGCCGGGCTCGCGCCGCTCCGAGATCGAGCGGCTGATGCCGGTCTTCGGTGCCACCCTGGACCTTCTCGTGCAGCGATACGGGCCTATCGACGCCGTGCTCCCGGCGGTCACACGCCATCGCGCCATGATCGAGCGATTGGCCCTTTCCTGGTCCCGCCCTGTGACGATCGTGCATGGCGAGGCGGCGAAATACGCGGCCTTCCGGCGGTCCCGCGCGGCCCTGGCGGCCTCGGGTACGGTCACCCTCGAACTCGCCCTGGCCGGCGTGCCAATGGTCGTCGCCTACAAGGTCTCACGCCTCGAGGAGGCCGTGGCGCGGCGGCTGATCCAGGTGCCGACCATCGTGCTGCCGAATCTGATCCTCGGCGAGAATGCCATGCCCGAATTCATCCAGGCCGAATGCACCCCCGGGCGCCTGGGCGAGGCCCTGCTTCCGCTCCTCAAGGGCGGCGCGGCGCGTGACGCGCAGGTGCGCTCGCTTCAACGCATCGACGGCTCGATGCGCCTCGCGGGCGATGACGAGCCGAGCCGCAAGGCAGCGAGAATCGTGCTGTCGGCGGCTCGCCCTGCGGTCAGCGGACTGTCGTCGACGTAAGCGCTTTCGGTCTCGCGCCCCGCATGACTTCCGAGGCCTGGAGGGCGCTGGGCGGGAGGGCCCGGTCGTCCGCCCCGCGTGTCGAGGACAGGGACGGCATATCCGTTGTTCGCGCTGCCTCGTCGCGTCCGAACGCGTAGCCGGCATTCACGCCCGCATAGAATCCGGTGAAATCCTCGGCCTGCGCTGGAACCGCGAAAGCCATCGGCAGGCACAGGCTCATCGTCATGAAGACGGTACGCATCGCTGTTCCCGGCACCCGGCATCGTCCCTTCGGATCGTTTCGTTCGGAGACCGTCATAGGGTTTCCCCCGAGGATGCTGGATACGAAAAACGGCGACCCGAAGGCCGCCGCTGATTCGTCTCTACGTCGACAAGACCGCGTAACTGCGGTTTTGCCCGAGCGCTCTCTCACCGATCAGTAATCGGCGTTGATGCTCTGAGCCTCGCGGCCCTTCTGGCCGTCGATCACGCTAAGGGTGACCTGCTGGCCTTCGGCGAGGGACTCGAGTCCGGCGCGCGACAGGGCCGAGCGGTGCACGAACACGTCCTTGCCGCCGTCATTGACGGAGACAAAGCCGAAGCCCTTGGCCGGGTCGTACCACTTCACGGTGCCGCTCATCTCGACCGACGGACCGCTGGCGAAACGACCGCCGCCGCCGCCAGCACCACCGCCGAAGCGATCGTTGCCGCCGCCGTAGCTGCCGCCACCGCCGCTGAAGCGATCACCACCACCGAAACCACCGGCGCGGGGTGCGGGCGCACGACGCGGGGCCTCGGCCTCGGCCGTCGAGGTGTCGACGCTGGTCACGTCCGTGACCTGCGGACCCTTCTGGCCCTGCGCGGTGTGGACGGTCAGGCGCGTGCCGGGAAGCAGATCGGCATGGCCCGCAGCCTCGACTGCGCGGATGTGAAGGAACGCATCGCCGGAACCGTCAGCCAGTTCGACGAAGCCGAAGCCCTTCTCCTTGTTGAACCACTTGACCGTCGCGTCACGCTCCGGTCCAGAGGGAGCGGCTGCAGCACGGGCCGGACCACGATCGAAACCGCCGCCGCCACCGCCATATCCACCGCCGAAGCCACCGCTCGGGGGTGCCTGATCCGGCCAGCGAGGCTCGGCACCACCCTCATCGAAGCCGCGCTTCTGCGGCCCCCTGAAATCACGACCACGTCCCATCGAAAGCTCGCAAAAACCGTCCGCCGACCATCTGTCTTTGAATACCGGGTGCGCGCCGTCCCAGACGGGCGCTTCACCACACTATCATCACTCTCAGCAGCGGTGACCAAGAATAACGCCTTAGTCCTGACTGAATCTTGGCTCTCTCGCAAGGTGCTTCTCGCCGGACTCTGCAAGGTTCCGCGGATTTCCTGCGACAGATTACGTACTCCGTTCCGTCTCAGGCCTGCCTTTCCGGCAGGAGGCCATTGCGTACAGGATGCGCAAACGCCATGCGGATGAACGACTTCGCGTTCCGAATTTTTCCTGATCGCGTTAGGAAAATGCACATCGATGGCCGCTAGGATGTGCGCAGGCGCCTGCGAAAGCGGTGGCTCGGAACCCCTGGCCGATGATCGCAACCCCGTCATTTCCGGATCTTTCGGCCCTCGTCGTGGACGAGAGCCTCTATATTCGCCGAATCGTTCGCGACATGCTGATGCGCGTGGGAATCAAACGCGTCCTCGAAGCGCCGGACGGTGCCGAGGCGCTGGGTGTGCTGGCCGAGAGCAAGCCGGACATCACGATCATCGACTGGGACCTCGCCATCCTGTCCGGCGAGGAGTTCATCCGCCTCGCCCGCACGCCCACCACGTCGCCGTCGCCCACCGTGCCGATCATCCTGATGCTGGCGCAGCCCCGCCGCAACGTCGTCGACCGTGCCATCTCCCTCGGGGTCAACGAGATCATCGCCAAACCGTTCTCGCCCAAGACCCTGTGGTCGCGCCTGGACGAAGTCATCAACCGGCCCCGGCCGTTCTCCCAGGTGAAGAGCCTCCTGCGTCCGGTACCGAGAATGACGGCAGCCGGCAAAGCTCTCTGACGCCATCACGATCGAGGCTTTGCACTGACGCCCAAGGCCTGTAGGCTTCTTATCGCATGATGGTCGACCTACCCGGTCGGGCCACGATCGAGGATGCCGGCTAGGCCGATGAGGGAAGAGAGCGCCGCCATGATGCCGGCCCGCCCTATGGCTGGCCCGTCTTCACCGAGCGCTCCCGCCTTGCCGGATGCGGCTCGGTCGCCCGTGGTGGGTTACCGGCCCGGACGGCGCAACGCTTACGCCGCCCTCGACCTCGGCACGAACAATTGCCGCCTTCTGATCGCCGAGCCTGCGTCCCACGGCTTTCGCGTGGTCGATGCCTTCTCGCGCATCGTCCGGCTCGGCGAAGGGCTGGGGACGTCCGACCGTCTCAGCGAAGCCGCCGTGGAGCGCACGCTGGAGGCTCTGCGCGTCTGCCGCGCCAAGATGGAATCACGCGGCGTCGCCCGTGCCAAGATCATCGCCACGGAAGCGTGCCGGCTTGCCGTCAACGGGGCGGATTTCGTGGCGCGCGTGCGCGACGAGGTGGGGCTCGATCTCGAAATCGTCGACCGGCAGACCGAGGCCTACCTCGCCGTCACCGGCTGCGCCGCCCTGGCCGACCCCTATTCGGAATCGGTGGTCATCTTCGATATCGGCGGCGGCTCCACCGAGATCGCCTGGCTCGACGGCGCGGCCACCAACCCTTCGGCGGACCCCACCTTACGGATCCGCGCCTGGGATTCCCTCCCCGTCGGGGTGGTCACCCTGGCCGAGCGGCACGGAACGGCCGATGTCACCCGCCTGACGTTCGAGGGCATGGTGGAGGAGGTGGCCGACATGCTGTCGCGCTTTGCCATCCGCGCCGCGCCGGCGGCCAATGCCCGGCATTTCCATCTCCTCGGCACGTCCGGAACGGTGACGACGCTGGCCGCCATGCATCTGCGACTGGCACGCTACGAGCGCCGCCGCGTCGATGGCTTGTGGATGAGTGACGGCGAAGTCAGCGACGCCATCGACGATCTGCTCGACACACGCCTCGACCAGAGGGCAGACAATCCCTGCATCGGCCGTGATCGGGCCGATCTCGTGCTCGCGGGTTGCGCCATCCTGGAAGCGATCCGCCGGGCATTCCCCTCCGAACGGCTACGCATCGCCGACCGGGGGCTGCGCGAAGGTCTTTTGATGAACATGATGCGCGAAGACGGCGTCTGGCGCCGCGGAGGCTACCGTTGACCGACAGGCGTGGTGCGGGCGGCGGGTTGCGGGGCGATCTCAAGCAGCGGGTCAAGACGGGGCGAGGCCGCACTGCCTCTCAGAAGCGCTGGCTCGAACGGCAGCTCAACGATCCCTACGTGGCGCGGGCCAAGCGCGAGGGATACCGTTCCCGCGCGGCCTTCAAGCTTCTCGAGATCGACGAGCGCTTCAAGATCCTGAAGCCGAACCAGAAGATCATCGATCTGGGGGCCGCACCCGGCGGCTGGTCCCAGGTCGCCGCCAAGATCGTCGGGCCGAGCGGGCGGATCGTCGGCATCGATCTGCTCGAGATCGAGCCGATGGTCGGCGTCGAGTTCATCACCCTCGACTTCCTCGATCCCGACGCCCCGAAGCGGCTGATCGATCTTCTCGGCGGGCAGGCCGATATCGTCATGTCCGACATGGCGGCCAACACGACCGGGCACAAGCAGACGGACCATTTGCGCATCATCGGCCTCGCCGAGACCGCCGCCGAATTCGCCCGCGAGGTATTGGCGCCGGGCGGCACCTATCTCGCCAAGGTCTTCCAGGGCGGGACGGAGGGCACCCTGCTCGCCGACCTGAAACGCGACTTCACCCTGGTGCGCCACGTGAAGCCCTCGGCGAGCCGCGCCGATTCGAGCGAACTCTACGTGCTGGCTACCGGGTTTCGCGGAGCCGTCGTCGAAACTGCCGAGGACGACGCCTGACAGCGGATGGCAATGAGGGCTCTCATGGCCGTCTGCCGGTTTGATCGCAGGGCGGCGACCGTTCGCCGGGCGAGCTGATGTCGACCGGCGGTTGGGATCTGCGCCGCCCAGTATGAGCCGTCGCGGTCAGAGTCCCGGCGGGATCAGGATCGGGTAGCATCGCGCGCCGGCACCCGCCGCCAGAACCTCGACCGCACCCACGGTGGAGGCGTCGCCTGCCACATGCACGACGTCGGTGGTCTTCAGGCCGGTGAGATGCGCGGTGAGGGGGCCCGGACGAACATCCGGTGGGCGCTGCCGCGTCCTGTCGGCGACGAGGGTGATCCGTGAGACTCCCGTGGCCCTGAGCCAGTCGAGCGACGGGCGCATGTAGAGGTCGAGGGGGTCGCTCGCCCCGATCACCACCACGATCTCGCGCTGTGGCTCGATGTAGCGCGCCGCCCGGGCGATCGCCCAGATCGGCGCGAAGCCGGTCTCGCGGCCGACGAGGAGAAGACGACCGCCGCCGGGACGATAGTAGCCGCGACCGACCGGACCCTTGATCTTGACCGGATGCCCGAGAAGGATCTCCTCGCCGAGGGCATGGGCGACCGCGTCGCAGGCATGTCCGAGACGCAGGTGGAAGACGAGTTCGTTGAGCTCCGTCGTGCCGTCGAGGCGCAGGGTCGGGCTCACGTCGATCGAGTCGAACCCTTCGAACGTGGCGGTGACCTGGTGACCGGGCTCGATGTCGAGACGGCGCGTGATCGTGACCACGACCTCGACCACATGGGCGCCGAGGGGAACGATCTGCGTGACGGTGCCGACCCGGCGCGCCTGGGCGGCCGGCTTGACCTCGGCGAAGACGAGGCTCTCGGCCGCCTTGGACGGGCGGGGCGTGGAGAGCTTGACGGGCTCTGCCCGGTGCAGGCGGGCCTGGGCGCGGCGCGACGACGGGCTGGCGCCCTGGCCGAGGAGATGTGACCCGTGCAGGCCGGTGGTGGGGGCGATCACGCCGTCGGCAAGGGCGGCTTCGAGCGGCGTATCGCCGGTCGAGACCCGCACGGCCTTGCCGTTGACGACAAGCGAGCAGCGCGCGCTCATGGTCGAGCCTCGAATGGTGAGAGAAGTCGAAAGGAAGCCGGCATCGGATGACGCGCGCCGGCCGATGGCGGAGACCTCACCGGTGTCCGTCGAGCAACTGATCCACGAGAGCGGCCCAGCGGTCGCGCACCGCGCAGGCTTCCGGCGAGAGCGGTGCCGGCCCGGCGAGACGCTCGACGCTGGCACGGACGCTGGCGGCTTCCTCCCGCTCGGCGCGCAGGACCGCCTTCATCACCATGATCTCGGAGCGCAGCCGCGCCAGGTCGTCGGACGGTGCGGCCTCCTCGGCCACCTCCGCCCGCGGCTCCACCGGCAATGTCACCGGTGCGATGTCCACGCGCTTCCGCGCGGCGCCGGTGCGGATCGGGCGCGCCATGAGGCGCTTCACGATATCCGAGCCGAAATCCTCGCCCGGACCGAATTCGTCACCTAATCGCAATGCCGCTTCGGCCATCACGCCCGCCTCCTGTCGAACGGCAGACCGTGCCGCGCCGCTCGATCCATCTCGACCGTCACGATGAGCGATCATGGTTAAGGGAGGTTTAATTCAACCGTCGCGGTTTGGCGATCAGGCCGCTTCCGGTGCCGCGCCGACCAGTTGGCGGGCCTGGAGCATCGACATCGGGTCGCCGAAGGCGGGACCTTGCGCGTATTCGCAGCCGAACTCGGCCAGGGCCTGTGCGTCGGTTTCGTTCTCGGCGCCGTCGGCGATGATCGCGAGGCCGAGTTCCTGGGCCATCTTGACGATGGAGCGGAGCATCACCGAGTGCCCGGCCGCCATCTGGCGCACGAAGCTCGGGTCGATCTTGATCGTGTCGAACGGGAAACGCTGGAGATAGGACAGGGCCGAGTAGCCGGTGCCGAAATCGTCGAGCGAGAGGCCCGCCCCGAGATCGTGGATGCGGCTCAGCATCTGGGCCGCGTATTCCGGGTTCTCCATCACCAGCCCTTCGCCGAGTTCGAGCTTGAGCGA
The DNA here is from genome assembly GCF_000376345.1 of Methylobacterium sp. 88A. Taxonomy (NCBI): domain Bacteria; kingdom Pseudomonadati; phylum Pseudomonadota; class Alphaproteobacteria; order Hyphomicrobiales; family Methylobacteriaceae; genus Methylobacterium; species Methylobacterium sp. 88A. The sequence continues at coordinate 3,597,680 of NZ_AQVT01000001.1, read as the reverse complement.
ACCGGGAAGTACGCCCGAGCGGGCCAGGATCGTCTTCACGTCGTGAAGCAGGTCGTGCCGGAGGATCTGCCGCGAGGACACGTTCACGCAGGCGAAGATCGGCGGATCGACGTCGAGGGAGCGCTGCCAGGCGGCGAGTTCGAGAGCCGTGCGCTCCAGGGCGAAGATGCCGAGATTGACGACGAAACCGCTCTCCTCGGCGATGGGCATGAAGGTGGAATGCGGAATGCGGCCGAGCTTGGGGTGGTCCCAGCGCAGGACCGTCTCGAACCCCGCCACCGTGCGGTCCTCCAGGCGGACGACGGGCTGGAACAGCACCTTCATCTCGTTGCGGTCCAGGGCGCGGCGCAGGTCGGCTTCGAGCATCAGCCGGTCGCTGCGTTCGTTGCGCATGGAGGCGCGGAACACTTCGGTGCGGTCGCCGCCGTTGCGCTTGGCCTGGATCATCGCGATCTCGGCGTTCTTGAACACGTCCTCGCGCTTCAGGGCGGCACCGGCCTCGTGCAGGACGATGCCGATGGAGACAGTGAGGAAGATCTCGCGGTCGGCATAGGTGATCGGCGTGGCGATGGCCCGGCGGATCATGTCCGTGAAGGCGAGGATGCGGTCCGGCTCGCGCTCCGAGAGCAGGATCAGTCCGAACTCGTCGCCTGCGATGCGGGCCAGGGAATCCTGCGGGCGCAGAAGCCGGCCGAGACGGCGCGACAGGGTGAGCAGGATCGAATCGCCCGCCGAAAGACCGATAGCGTCGTTGATCGCCTTGAACCGGTCGACGTCGAGGAGGATCGTCGTCGGTTTCAGGCGCGCGTCCTGGCTCGCGAAGGCGAGGGCGGCGTCGAGGCGGTCGTTGAACAATTCGCGGTTGGGCAAGCCGGTGAGGCTGTCGTGGATCGCGTCGTAGAGCAGACGCTCCTCGGCCGTCTTCACCTCGGTCACGTCCGAGATGGTGCCGACGATGCGGATGACCTCACCGTCCGGTCCGATCACCGGCCGGGCCTTCAGCCGGTACCAGACATAGAGGCCTTCGGTGGAGCGCAGGCGGAAATCGTGGACGATGCGGCCGCGCCGTTCCTCGATCACCGTGTCCAGGGCGGCCGAGTATCGGTCCACGTCGAAGGGGTGGACGAGGCCGAGCCAGTTCGAGGCCGGCCCCTCGAGGGTGCCGCGCTTCAGGCCGAGCTGGTTCTCGATCTCCTGTCCGGCGAAGACCCGGTCGGCCGGCACGTCCCAGTCGAAGACCACGTCGCCGGCGCCGGTCAGGGCCAGGGCACGCCGTTCGGTGTCCGAGACCAGGGAATGGGTCATCCCGCCCCCGGTGAAGGCGTGCTGCATCACCGTGAAGCCGATGAGCATGACGATGAGGACGAGGCCTCCGATGAGCGCCGGCTGGACGAGGTCGCTGCCGATCTGGCCGGTGATGGCGAAGCCCGCGGCCACGACCCAGACGAGGAGCAGGAACCAGGTCGGCACCAGCAGGATCGCCCGGTCGTAACCGTTATGGATGGCGAGATAGACGATCAGCAGCAGGCCGACGCCGGCGACGGCGGCGATGGAGATGCGGGCGACGCCCGCCGCCACCGGCGGGTCGAACACCGCCAGGCCCACGAGGCCGGCCAGGAACGCGAGCCAGAAGAAGGCCACATGGCCGTAGCGCACATGCCAGCGGCTCAGGTTGAGATAGGCGAACAGGAAGACGAGAAGCGTCGCCCCCAGCACCGCCTCTGCGGAGGCCCGGTAGACCCGCTCGGCCACTTCGGTGACGGGAAAGACCCGCTGCAGGAACCCGAAATCGATGCACGCATAGGCGAGCACCGCCCAGGCGAGGGCGGCGGCCGCGGGAAAGATGATCGCGCCCTTCACCACGAAGATGATCGTGAGGAACAGGGCGAGCAGGCCGGCGATGCCGATGATGATGCCCTTGTAGAGCGTCAGGCCGGTGGATTTCTTGCGGTAGGCTTCCTGGTCCCAGAGATAGACCTGCGGCACGTTCGGCCCGTTCAGCTCGGCGACGAAGGTGACGGTGGCGCCGGGATCGAGGGTGATCACGAACTGGTCGGCTTCCGGGTTCTCGTCCCGCTCGGGCCTGATACCCTGGCTCGCCGTGATCGCCGCGATGCGCGAGCCGCCGAGATCCGGCCAGATCACGCCCGAGCCGACGAGACGGAAATGGGGCGCCACGAGGACCCGGTCGACCTGCTCGTCGGTGTCGTTGGTGAGCGCGAAGACCATCCAGTCGGGCCGCGCTCCGCTGTCGCGGGCCTTCACCACGATACGGCGGACGATGCCGTCCTTGCCGGGGGCGGTAGAGATCTGGATCAGGTCGCCGTCCGAGCGATAGCGCTCGATCATCGGCGTCAGATCGATCGCCGGAGCGTCGAGGGTCACGCGCACGGCTTCCACGGCCGAAGCCGGCATCCTCGTTCCGAGGAAGCCGATCAGGAGCGAGACGAAGGCGGTGAGGACGAGGAAAGATCTGCGCAACGGGCGAGTGTTCCGGCCGGGCGGGCACTGACGAGGAATACGGCTCAGCTTGTGGCCCAGTCGTACCGGCGGGGGGGTCCACGGACAAGGCGAGCGGCTTGCCCGCAATCGCGGCACCCACTGCTTCTTGGCGTAGCGCCGAGGCGTTTTGGATCGCGTCCTTTTGCGGCCAAAACAAGCCGGACACACTTCTGAAACGTGGAGGCGTACGCCTGGAACGCTAACAGGGTCGACAATCGCCGGTATGAGATCAAACCCATGACCCTTCGCCGGGCGTTCGGTCGGTCGTCGAAAGCCTTATCCTCGACGCCGAGCCGCCCGGCCGGCGGCGCCCATCAATTCGCCCGCAGCACGCCCGTCATCTTCTCCAGGGACGGGAGCTTCTTGATCGGGCCGATCGCGGCGAGCGTCGGAGCGCCCGAGAGCAGGCGCAATCCCGCCGCCCTGACGTCATCCACCGTGACGGCATCGATCTTGGCGATGACTTCCTGAGGCGGGATCACCCGGCCCCAGGCGAGCATCTGGCGGGCATTGCGCTCGATCCGGCCGCCGGGGGTCTCAAGGGCCGACAGGAGTGCCACCTTCACCTGCGCCTTCGCGCGGGCGACCTCCACGGAATCGGCATCGCGCGCCGCCTTGGCCGTGGCCGCCAGGGTCACGTCGACGAGTTCGGCGAGATCCGAGCCGGACGTGCCGGCGCCGATGCCGAACAGGCCGCAATCGACGAAGGACCAGTGGAACGCCTGAATCTCATAGGCGAGGCCGCGGGTCTCGCGCACCTCGTGCCAGAGCCGCGAGGTGAGACCGCCGCCGAGGACCTGCGCGAACATGTGGAGGGCGTAATAGCCTTCGTCGCGAAACGAGAGGCCGGGCAGGCCCAGCACGAGATTCGCCTGTTCGAGCTTCTTCTGGATCCGCTTCTCGCCGCCGACATAGCTGCCGGGGACCATGTCCGGGGCGACCGTCGCCGGCATCCCGCCGAAATGATGCTCGGCCGCCTCGACGATGGCCTCGTGGGAGATGGCCCCCGCTGCGGCAACGACGATGCGGTCCGGGGTGTATTCGCGGGCGAGATAGGCTTCGATGGCGTCGCGGTCGAAGCTCGCGATGGTCTGCGGCGTGCCGATGATCGGACGGCCGATCGGCTGGTCCGGAAACGCCGCCGCGGTGAAGGCCTCGTAGACCACGTCGTCGGGCGTATCCTCGATGGCGGCGTATTCCTGCAGGATCACACCCTTCTCGCGAGCGAGTTCACCCGCGTCGAAGACCGAGCGGGTGAGGATGTCGCCGATGACGTCCAGGGCGACGCCGGCATCCTCGCCGAGCACGCGTGCGGTGTAGCTCGTACCCTCGGCGCTGGTGGCGGCATTGATGTCGCCGCCGACATTCTCGATGTCCTCGGCGATGCGTCGGGCCGAGCGGGTCTCGGTCCCCTTGAACGCCATGTGCTCGATGAGGTGGCTGAGGCCACCCTCGTCAGGCCGCTCGTGGCGCGATCCGGCGCCGACCCAGACGCCCAGGGTCGCGGTGGCGACACCGGGCATCGTCTCCGTGGTGACGGTGATGCCGTTGGAGAGGCGGGACACCTTCAGGCCGGGGGAAGCACCATGGGTCGCGAAATGCTGGTTCATGGGTTCTCAGTTCCCCGCCGTGATGCGTGAATGTGCGCGGATGAAAGCTTCCACCGCCGCCTGGTCGTTGGCGACGCGGGTGAAACGCTCCTTCCGATCCAGCAGATCGGCGAGGTGCGGCGGCAGGGCCGGGCGATGGCCACCCGTCGCCTGTGCGACCGCATCCGGAAACTTCGCCGGATGGGCGGTGGCCAGGGCGACGACGGGGGTCTTGCCGTCCTTCTCCAGAAGGCGCCGGCCGGCATGAACGCCGATGGCGGTATGCGGGTCGATGACCATGCCGATCTCCCGGTGGACCCGCGCGATCTCGGCGATGACGGCTTCTTCGGGGACCGAGGCGGCATCGAATTCGTCACGGACGGCCTTGAGCACCGCCTCGTCGAGGTGGAATCCGCCCGATTGCTTGAGACCGGCCATCAATCGCGACAGGCTCGACGCGTCGCGGCCCAGGGCCTCGAACAGCAGGCGCTCGAAATTCGAGGAGATCTGGATGTCCATGGAGGGCGAGGTGGTCGGCTGGACGCCGCGAACCTCGTAGGCGCCATGCTCCAGGGTGCGCGCCAGGATATCGTTGGCGTTGGTGCCAATCATCAGGCGCTCGATGGGCAGGCCCATGCGCTTGGCGACCCAACCGGCGAGGATGTCGCCGAAATTGCCCGTCGGCACCGCGAAGGAGACGGGGCGGTGCGGTGCGCCCAGGGCCACGGCGCTGGTGAAGTAATAGACAGCCTGAGCGGCGACCCGCGCCCAGTTGATCGAGTTGACGCCGGACAGCCGCAGCTCGTCGGCGAAATCCGCGTGCTGGAACAAGGCTTTGACGATGTTCTGGCAATCGTCGAAATTGCCGTCGATGGCGATGGCGTGGACGTTGTCCGCGCCCACCGACGTCATCTGGCGGCGCTGCACCTCGGAGACGCGGCCATGCGGGAACAGGATGAAGATGTCGACCTGATCGAGCCCTCGGAAGGCCTCGACGGCGGCGCTTCCGGTATCGCCCGAGGTGGCGCCGACGATGGTGGCGCGGGAGCGGCGGGACCGCAGGACGTGGTCCATCAGCCGGCCGAGGAGCTGCATCGCCACGTCCTTGAACGCCAGCGTCGGACCGTGGAAGAGCTCCAGCAGGAACAGGTTGTCGTCGAGCTGCACCAGCGGACACACCGCCGGGTGGCGGAAGGTGGCGTAGGAGTCCTCGATCATCCGGTCGAGATCGGCATCCGCGATCTCGCCGTCGATCAGCGGCCTCAGGACGAGCTTGGCCGCATCGGCGTAGCGCTGTCCGGCGAGCCCGGCGATCTCGTCACGGGAAATCTGCGGCCAACTCTCGGGCAGGTACAGACCGCCGTCGCGGGCGAGGCCGGCGAGGAGAGCATCGGAAAAGCTGAGGGGCGCCGCGGCGCCGCGGGTCGAAACGTGTAGCAAAGGGGCCTCCGGGAAGGGGGCCGGTCTACACGAAGTGGATGGCGCTGTCGAAAGCGGGAAATTGCCGCCCTGTCGCAGCCGCTGCTCTCGCAGGCGTATTCAGCCGAGGATCGGGCCAGGGAAGGCAAATTGGTCCGACAACGTTGTGTCGCGAGAGGGAGCACGTGTGTTCTAGATGTTGGCAAGCCATTTTTCCGCTGAGTGAGACGTTCGCCCCGTGCTGATTGCGCAGCCTTGCGGGCGCAGGATACTTGACATTCACGAACCTTCGACTTGAGCCAGGAAGGCTTTTCCCATAAGCTAAATTTACCTGAGTCAAAATAAGTCGGGCATCTGATGGCGAGTACGATTATAAATATCAGCGTCGGATATGACGATTATGATCTCGACTTCACCGATACGCAGCGTGGATATGCCGAGCGTCACGGATACGAATATAAGAAAATAACTGATAATTTGATACCGGGAGCTTTGCCTACCTGGAGCAAACATCAAGCTGCGATCGAAATCATCGAGAACCGCGACGCTGTGATGATCATCGATACAGATGCAGAGATCCTCAAGACCTGCCCACCATTTCATCGCCTTGTCGCAGACAACCGCAGGCACGATCTTTTTTTCGCGTTGGGACATAGCTTTCGTCCCAATGCTGGTATGATTTTGCTCCGGGGCGGCAGTAAAAGCATCGCGCCGGAATTTCTGCGCACCATTCTTGCCGAAAGACTTGCTCCAACTAAAGACAAGGTCAAGCGTGGTGGCGACAATGGCCACGTCATCAGCATACTTCGAAGAAAAATGTTTGCAAAAAAACTGTTCTTACTTTCACCAGTATGGAACAATACAATAAAAACTTCAGATTGGGACCATATTAGGCATTATACCGGACCAATGCGAGAGGCGTTTTTGGCAAGTGCGGCGGAGAAAGTGAAGTCAAGGCAGGACCCGTAACGCCCTCCGGCTTCGCCTTGTCGATTTGTCCGTTCAGGGCGACGTGGAAAAGTAGAGAAGCCGCCGTCCTTATGCGTTGTCGCCGGGCGCCTTGGCGAGGCGGCAGCCATTGATCCGCCATGTGCCGTCGCTCTGCTTTTCGAGGCTGTAGAGCGCAGTCCAGTCGATGCCGTTCTCGTCCTGCAGCGTCATGCCCAGGCTGAGACCGTCCTTGCCGCTCTCCTCGACACGATCGATGCTGAAGCTGCGGGCGCGGTAGACGGCACCGTATCCCTTCCGGACCATCTCGATGAACGTGTCCGGTGAGGCGAACATCCCCTGGATCGACGGGGCGGCCTGGGCATAGGCGGTGGCCGCGTCGTCCTTGCGGAACGCCTCGATCTGACGCTCCACCGTCGCCCTGGCTGCGAGCTTCGCCGCTTCGTCTGCGGCCCGGGCCGGTTCCGAAGCGAGACAGGTGAGGGCGATCAGCAGGGAGAGGACGGCGCGCATGGACCACACTCCGCGATGGGGATGTCCGACGTCAGGATAGCGCGACGCGTCCGGCCGGCAAGAGCGAGCCCGGATCCCGAGCCCTGCCGGCTTCCTTATGTGGCCGGGTTGCTCCCGGAGCCGTCCCGTTCTTCCGAGAGACGTTTCCACGCGAAGACGCCGAAGACGCCGACCAGGCAGGCGGCGATGCCGAACCATGTGAAGGCGTATTGCATGTGGTTGTTGGGAAGGTCGACGCGAAGCTGTCCGCCCTTGGGCCAGCCGCCGGGGTTCGGCGTGGCATCCGCCTCGATGAGATAGGGCATCACGGTGAGCCCCCTCGCAGCGGCGATGCCGTCGATGTCGCGATGGAACCACTCTCCCTTGGCGGGCTCCGGCGGCGGCACGAACATGGTCCGTATCTCAGGACCGCGCAGCATCCCGGTGATCGTGACCGATCCGGCGACCTGTCCCGGCTGGCGCCGCGCCGCATCCTTCAACTCCGTGGGCACGAAACCCCGGTTGACGATGACGAGGCTGCCGTCATCGTCCCGCTTCAACGGTGTCAGAACGTAGAAGCCCTGGAGAGCCTTGCCAGGCACGGCACCGGCCGCGAGACCGTGGACCAGGGTCTCCTGATCGTTTAGCAGCGTCCCCGTTACCCGCACGCGCTCGAACTCGTCCCGCGCCGGATCCCAATCGTTTCGGGCCGGGAGAGGGGCAGGGGGCTCGGCGCGCGAGCGAGCGACGATGCGGCCGATCAGGGCCTCCTTCTCGCCCTTGCGATGCAACTGCCAGACGCCGAGGCTCAACAGGATGGCAAGGCAGATCAGCGAGGCGATGGCGGGCGCCGCCAGCGCCCGCACGGCGCCCGGACGAACAGGCTTGGGCATCAGCGAAAGCGCCCCTCCGCGGCCTTGTTGGCGAATTGAAGCGCCGCCAGCATTCCCTTCAACGGGCGCACGAGGGCGAGGCTCAGCCCGACCGACAGGGTGATGGCCACGACGGCATGGACCCAGATCGGCGGCTCGAAGGTGATCTCGAGCCAGAGCGCCAGCCCGACGACGACGATGCCGACGATGGACATGACGAAGAAGGCGGGGCCGTCGCCGGAATTGAAGTTCGAATAGTCGAGGCCGCAGACCTCACAGGACGGCCGGAACGTGAGGAAGCCGTCGAACATCGCGCCCTTGCCGCAGCGGGGGCAGCGGCAGCGCAATCCGGTGGGAACTGGCGGCGGTAGCGGCCGAGGGTGATTCACGATGCTTGGCTCCTCGGTGACGGGCGAATCCGCCGTCCGCCCCATATGGGGTTCCCGGCAGTCATGGCACGAAAAAGGGCGGCTCGCGCCGCCCTGATTCTCATACCTGTGTCGCTTCGCCTCGATGAGGCGGGACCGGTGTCAGTGAGCCGCCGTGCCGGCGCCCCAGACGTAGATCGACGCGAACAGGAACAGCCAGACCACATCCACGAAGTGCCAGTACCAGGCGGCGAACTCGAAGCCGAGATGCTGCTGGACCGTGAACTGGCCGAGATAGACCCGATAGAGGCAGATCGCGAGGAAGATCGTGCCGATGATGACGTGAGCGCCGTGGAAGCCCGTCGCCATGAAGAAGGTCGCCGAGTAGATGCTGCCCGAGAAGCCGAAATGCGCGTGGCTGTACTCGTAGGCCTGGCAGGCCGTGAACAGCACGCCGAGGATGATCGTGAGCCACAGGCCGTATTTCAGGCCCTTGCGGTCGTTGTGCAGCAGGGCGTGGTGAGCCCAGGTGATCGTCGTGCCGGAGGTCAGCAGGATCAGCGTGTTGAGGAGCGGCAGGTGCCAGGGATCGAACGCCTCGATGCCCTTGGGCGGCCAGGTGCCCCCGGTGAAATCCAGGCGCGTGGTCTGGATCGGGTCGGCGGTGTAGAGCGCCGCTTCGAAATAGGCCCAGAACCAGGCGGCGAAGAACATCACCTCGGAGGCGATGAACATGATCATGCCGTAGCGGTGGTGAAGCTGCACGACACGGGTATGGTCGCCGGCATTCGCCTCGTGGACGACGTCGCGCCACCAGGAGAACATGACGTAGAGCACACCGATCGTGCCGGCGCCGAAGATGTAAGGACCGGGGCTGAGCGTGCCGATCTGCAGGCTCTTCATCCAGAACACGGCGCCGAACGCCATGAGGAAGCCGGAGAAGGCACCCAACAGCGGCCAAGGGCTCGGGCTCAAGATATGGAAGTCGTGATTCTTGGCGTGCGCCTCGGCCATCTCAATTCTTCTCCTCACCCCGGGCCCAATGCCGCGAACGGCTCTGACCTTCTGAACGTTCGGCTACACCGGAACCCTTAATCGGGACGGCGCAGTGTTGTCACGCTTGAGACCTCAAAAAACCTGGCGCGTACAAAACGCGTCCCGCCAAATTAGTTGACGACCCTAGAAATTGGTTTTCGCACCCTTGCCGTCCGTCGTCGCCAGGGCGGCCGAGGGCTGGCCGTTCTTCGACGCGAAGTAGGTGTAGGAGAGCGTCAGTTCCTGCAGATGGGCGGTGTTCGAATCGGCGCGCACGGCCGGATCGATGTAGAACACCACCGGGAAATCCATCGTCTCGCCGGGCTGCAACGTCTGCTCGTTGAAGCAGAAGCATTGGATCTTCACGAAGAAGCTGCCCATGAGCCCCGGCTGGACATTGTAGGTCGCGATCCCCGTCGAGGGGGTCGTCCCCGTGTTCTTCACGCGGAAGAACACGGTCTTCGTTTCGCCCAGACGCGCCTCGATCTTCGGAGACTCGGCGACGAAGCGCCAGGGCAGGGTCGACGCGACGTTGGTGTCGAAATGGACGACCATGCTGTCGTCCATCGCGACTTGCGTGGGAGCGAGCCCGACTCGCGGCGTGCCGTCATAGCCGGTGGCCTTGCAGAACATGTCGTAGAGCGGCGCCGACGCGAAGGCGAGGCCGACCATTCCCATAGCCAGACCCGCACAGGCGAGGGCGGTGACCGAAGCCTTGCGGTTCGGCGTGCTGCTTCGCTTGGTTGGCATGTCGGTCATGATGACGTCCGACTCTCTTCGCTGAACGATCCTGTCGATCGGGTCACAGCGGGCGGTTGAGGATCTGCGGTCCGAGCTTGGCGATGGTCAGGGCGTAGAAGATGGCCACGAGGACGAACAGCACCGTGGCGATGGCGATCGAGCGCCTGCGCTGGCGCTGCTGCTCCTCGGGCGTCAGACGCCGCGGCGGCGTGGATTTCTCCGGCATCGAGGTCACGCCAGCACCGCGCGGTAGAGCCCGAGGCCCTGCTCGGCCAGGACCGCCGAGAACAGCAGGAACAGGTAGAGGATGGAAAAGCCGAACATGCCGAGCGCGGCCTTGCGTTCCGCCTCGCCCTCGCGGTTGCGGTAGACATGGACGCTGAAGGCCAGCATCCCGAGGCCGCCGATGAAGGCGGTGACGCCGTAGAGCCATCCACCGAAGCCGAGGAACACAGGGGCGAGGCCCACCGGGAACAACACGATCGAGTAGTAGATGATCTGGCGGCGGGTGGATTGCGGCCCGGCGACGTTGGGCATCATCGGGATGCCGGCCTTGGCGTATTCGCCGGCCTTGATGAGCGCCAGCGCCCAGAAATGCGGCGGCGTCCAGATGAAGATGATGAGGAACAGGATCGTCGATTCGATGCCCACCGATCCCGACACGGCGGCCTGACCGATCATCGGGGGCAGGGCACCGGCGGCACCGCCGATGACGATGTTCTGCGGCGTCGCCCGCTTCAGCCACATGGAATAGACCACGGCGTAGAAGACGATCGTGAAGGCCAGGAGCGAAGCGGCGAGCCAGTTCGAGGCGAGGCCGAGCACCAGCACCGAGCCCACCGACAGGACGATGCCGAAGGCGAGGGCCTCGCCGGGCTGGATGCGGCCGCCGGGGATCGGGCGGGTCGCGGTGCGGGTCATGACCGCGTCGATATCGGCATCCCACCACATGTTGAGGCAGCCGGAGGCACCGGCGCCCACCGCGATCATCAGGAGCGAGATCACGCCGACGACGGGCTGGATGTGAACGTGCGAGACCACCATGCCGACGAGGGCGGTGAAGATCACCAGCACCATCACGCGCGGCTTCAGGAGTGCGAAGAAATCCGCGACCTCACCACCGACCATCATCGGGGTCGGCGCGAAATCGTTCGGCTCGGCGGCAGCGGAGACGCTGTTCGACAGGCTCGTCATGGGGTCCCGATACTGTTGTCGGTATGGCCGGAATTCGGATCACGCCGTCTCTGGCGCCGCCCTTTGCGGGATGTCGCTCGGTGAAGAGGGGCATCCGGTAAAGAGCGAGGACCGCTCACGCGATCCTCGCAATCCCTAGTGTCGTTTTAGAACAATCGCAATTTCGAAGCCGATCGCGATCGTGAAGACGGCAGTGCCTCAGTGACCGTGGTCGTCGACGATGGTCGGCAGCGTCTCGAACTGGTGGAAGGGCGGCGGCGAGGAGAGCGTCCACTCGAGGGTGGTGGCGCCTTCGCCCCACGGATTGTCGGCAGCGCGGACCTTCGAACGGAAGGCAAGGACGACGCCGATGAAGAACACCACCATGCCGAGAGCGAAGATGTGACCGCCCCAGGTGGAGACCTTGTGCCAGCCGGCGAAGGCTTCCGGGTAGTCGGCGTAACGACGCGGCATGCCGGCGAGACCCAGGAAGTGCATCGGGAAGAACAGGACGTTCGCACCGATGAAGGCCAGCCAGAAGTGCAGCTTGCCGGCCCATTCCGGGATGACGTAGCCGGTCATCTTCGGGAACCAGTAGTAGACACCGGCGAAGATGATGAACACGGCGCCGAGCGACAGCACGTAGTGGAAGTGGGCGACGACGTAATAGGTGTCGTGCAGGTACTTATCGACCGCCGAGTTCGCCAGCACGACGCCGGTGACGCCGCCGACCGTGAACAGGAAGATGAAGCCGACCGCCCAGTGCATGGCGGCGGTGAAGCGGATCGAGCCGCCCCACATCGTCGCGATCCACGAGAAGATCTTCACGCCGGTGGGCACCGCGATGACCATGGTGGCGAAGACGAAGTAGGACTGCGTCTGGAGCGACAGGCCGACCGTGTACATGTGGTGAGCCCACACGACGAAGCCGACGACGCCGATGGCGACCATGGCATAGGCCATGGCGAGGTACCCGAACACCGGCTTGCGCGAGAAGGTCGAGATGATGTGGGAGACGATGCCGAAGGCCGGCAGGATCATGATGTACACTTCGGGGTGGCCGAAGAACCAGAACAGGTGCTGGTAGAGCACCGGATCGCCACCGCCGGCCGGATCGAAGAAGGTCGTGCCGAAGTTGCGGTCGGTGAGCAGCATCGTGATCGCGCCGGCGAGGACCGGGAGCGACAGGAGCAGCAGGAACGCGGTCACCAGCTCGGCCCAGGCGAACAGCGGCATCTTGTGCAGGGTCATGCCCGGCGCGCGCATGTTCAGGATCGTGGTGATGAAGTTGATGGCGCCCAGGATCGAGCCGGCGCCCGAGAGGTGGAGGGCGAAGATCGCGAAGTCCACGGACGGGCCGGGATGGCCGGAGGTGGAGAGCGGCGGGTAGACGGTCCAGCCCGTGCCGGCACCGGTGGTTCCGGGGGCGCCTTCGACGAACAGCGAGCAGACGAGGCTCGCGAAGCCGGCGACGGTGAGCCAGAACGAGATGTTGTTCATGCGCGGGAACGCCATGTCGGGCGCGCCGATCATGAGCGGGACGAACCAGTTGCCGAAGCCGCCGATGAGCGCCGGCATCACCATGAAGAACACCATGATGAGACCGTGGCCGGTCACGAACACGTTGTAGGTGCCGGGATTCGAGAAGTACTGCAGGCCGGGCTCTTCCATCTCCATGCGGATGCCGAAGGAGAGGAACGCGCCGATGATGCCCGCGCAGAACGCGAACAGGAGGTAGAGCGTGCCGATGTCCTTATGGTTGGTCGACAGGAACCAACGGGCGAAGAAGGACGGCGTATGGGAGGCGTGGGCGTCGTGATGCCCTGATTGTGCTGTGGCGGTTGCCATCGTTGCAGACCCTGTTCAGGTTTCTCTAAATCTCTCGATTTGCGAATGGACCGACCCGGTGAAGGGCCGGTCCAGCCGGTGCCGTCGGGCGGCGCCGGAAAAAGCCGCTACTTGGCTTCTGCGAACTTCGAACCGTCGTCGAGGCGGGCGAACTTGGTCTTCCCCTCGGCGAGCCACGCGGCGTAGGCCTCGTCGCTGACCACCTGCACCGTGATGGGCATGTAGGCGTGGCGGGCGCCGCAGAGCTCCGAGCACTGGCCGTGATAGGTGCCCTCACGCTCGGCCTTGAACCAGAACTGGTTCAGGCGGCCGGGGATCGCGTCGATCTTGAACCCGAAGGACGGCATCGCCCAGGAGTGCAGCACGTCGGCCGCGGTCACCTGGATCTTCACGATCTTGTTCACCGGAACGACCATGTCGTTGTCGGTGCCCAGCAGCTTGGGCTGCTTGTCTTCGTCGATATTGGCATCGAAGGTGAAGCCGCCGCCGTTCTCCACGGCCGGGTACTCGTATGACCAGTACCAGGCATGGCCGATCACCTTGATGATGACGTCGGCCTTGGGGTCCGAGAGCTGGGTGCGCAGCAGGCGGAAGGAGGGGATGGCCACTGCCACCAGGATCAGCACCGGGACGATGGTCCAGGCGATTTCGATCATGGTGTTGTGGGTGGTCTTGGACGGGACCGGGTTCGCCTTCGCGTTGAACTTGAAGATGCAATAGACGATCAGGCCCAGCACGAACGCCGAGATGCCGAAGGAGAGCCAGTGCATCCCCTGCTCGAACGTGTGGATGTCCCGCGCGTTCTCTGTGACGGCGACCTGACGGTCCATCTGCCACGGCTCGGGCTGGCCGATGCCCGCCGCCAGAGCGGCTGTAGAAACGAGGGCGGTGCCGAGCGCAGCAAAAGCGCCCGCAGCAAGTCCCCATGATGACCGGTGTTGCGCCTGCGTGGTCCGCATGTGCCTCTCGTGGCTCCCCTTGGTATCGTTCTACGTCGTCCCGCAGCGTCTTGCGACTTTTGACGTCGCGCGCAAGTCCTAGCTCAACGGGAAAGGCAAGCCTCGATCACGTATTTCGGGCCGGCATTGCCGGTGTCAGACCACATGGAGGTCGGCGGCGCAACCGCAACAGCGTCGCATGGATGAGGCTTTCCCCGTAGTGCAGGCCGAAGGGAGCCCGAATGACGAGTGGGGTTCAAAGCGATTTTGCTCGGCGGCAAACTTAAATTTATCTTACAGCGGTCTTCGGGGTTGAATCCATCGCCAGTATAGCGCCGTTCCCGCTATGGAGGGGGCCTGATCCCGTGCGAGGATGCCCGTGCCCATCCAGGTTTCGAACGCGCCGAAGGCCGGAACGGGGATGAACACGATAAGGTCCCGGCGGTGATCGAGCGTCTCGAATTCCTCCTTGCCTTGGCCCGCGAGCGGCATTTCGGCCGGGCGGCGCAATTCTGCAACGTGTCTCAGCAAACCCTGTCGGCCGGGGTGAAGCAGCTCGAAGAGCGACTCGGCGTCCTGCTGGTGGAGCGCGGGTCCCGCTTCCAGGGGTTCACCCCGGAAGGCGAGCGCGTCCTCGATTGGGCACGCCGGATCGTCGGCGACGCGCGCGCCATGCGGGAAGAGGTGGCCAGCTTGCGCCGAGGTTTGTCGGGTACCCTGCGGCTCGCGGCGGTTCCCACCGCGACGCCCATCGTCGCCTCGTTGACGACGCCCTTCCGTGCCCGCCATCCCGACGTGCGGTTCTCCGTCCACTCGACGACCTCCGGCGAGATCGGCCGGCTGATCGCCGACCACGAGATCGATGCCGGAATCACCTATCTGGAGAACGAGCCCCTCGGGAAAGTCATCGCGGTGCCACTCTACCGCGAGCGCTACCGCCTGCTCACGGCCATCGACGGCGTCTACGGCAAGAGGGATTCGGTCAGCTGGGAGGAGGTCGGTCGTCTGCCCCTGTGCCTGCTCACGCCGGACATGCAGAACCGCCGCATCATCGACGGTCACTTGCACAATGCCGGGCGGGATGCCGCGCCGCTGCTCCAGTCCAACTCGATGATCGTGCTGCTCACCCATGTCCGCACGGCGAAATGGGCGAGCGTGATGCCCGCTGTCCTCGCCGACAGCTTCCGCCTGAGTGAGCGCGTCCGCTCCGTTCCGATCGGTGAGCCC
Source organism: Methylobacterium sp. 88A (assembly GCF_000376345.1). Taxonomy (NCBI): domain Bacteria; kingdom Pseudomonadati; phylum Pseudomonadota; class Alphaproteobacteria; order Hyphomicrobiales; family Methylobacteriaceae; genus Methylobacterium; species Methylobacterium sp. 88A. Next base: position 3,582,528 of record NZ_AQVT01000001.1, on the reverse strand, counting down.
GATGTGAGCCACATGATCGGGCTGGTGGTGCCGGAACGGGACCCGATGACGCCCCTCTGCGCCGCGCTCATCGTCGAGGCCCAGGCGATCGCTCCCACCGTCGCCGACGACATCGCCTCGCTCTGACGGGCTGCCCCTCAACTCACTCGTCACACTGCCCTTTCGCAGCGCACAATAGAATTATAACAAAAAAGCATTGTCGACCGACCGAACCGCGCGATTGATTCACGTTCGGAGATATACCACCTTGGAACGACAACAAGTTCACTAGGTAGGAACAATGCTGCAGCACGAGCCCTGGAGCGCGCAGCGTGCGGCCGGCATCATCGCCGACCATACGCATCTCGAAGGCGCCACGCTCCCCATCCTCCACGCCTTGCAGGAGACCTTCGGTTACGTGGACGAGGGCGCGGTCCCGCTGATCGCGGATGCGCTGAACCTGTCTAGGGCCGAGGTTCACGGCTGCATCACGTTCTACCACGACTTCCGTCGCGCTCCCTCGGGCAAGCATCAGGTGAAGCTGTGCCGGGCCGAGGCCTGCCAGGCCATGGGCTCGGACGCGTTGCATGCCGACATTCTCGCCCGCCTCGGGATCGATTGGCACGGGACGACGCCTGACGGTCAGATCACCGTGGAGCCCGTTTATTGTCTCGGCCTCTGCGCCAACGGTCCGGGCGCCCTGGTCGACGACGAGCCGCTCGCGCGCCTCACCGCAGATTCCCTGGAATCGGCCCTCACGGAGATGAAGTCGTGAGCATCACCATCTATGTCCCGCGCGACGCCGTCGCCCTCGGTCTCGGCGCCAACCGTGTCGCCCGCGCGATCTTCGCCGGCGCCGAGCGCCGCGGCCTCGACGTCACCATCGTCCGCACGGGCTCGCGCGGGATGCTGTGGCTCGAGCCCATGGTCGAGGTCGCGACCCCGGAGGGCCGCATCGCCTACGGTCCCGTCACTCCCGGCGATGTCGACAGCCTTCTCGATGCCGGTCTGGTGAACGGCGGCGAGCATGCCCTTCGCCTCGGCAAGCCCGAGGAGATGCCCTATCTCGCCCGGCAGCAGCGCCTGACCTTTCATCGCTGCGGTGTGATCGATCCCGTCTCGGTGGAGGATTACCGGGCGCATGGCGGCTATAACGGGCTGGACGCCGCGCTGAAGCTCGATGCCGCCGGCATCGTGGCGCAGGTGCGCGATTCCGGCCTGCGTGGACGCGGTGGTGCCGGCTTCCCCGCCGGCATCAAGTGGAACACGGTGATGCTCGCCCAGTCCGAGCAGAAATACGTCGTCTGCAATGCCGACGAGGGCGATTCCGGCACCTTCGCAGACCGGATGATGATGGAGGGCGACCCCTTCAACCTCATCGAGGGCATGACCATCGCGGGCATCGCGACGGGCGCCACGCGCGGCTACATCTACCTGCGGTCCGAATATCCCCAGGCCTTCGCGACGCTCAAGGAAGCGATCGTCAACGCCCGGGCCGCCGGCTATCTCGGCGAGAACGTGGCGGGCTCGGGCAAGGCCTTCCATCTTGAAGTGCGCTTGGGCGCCGGCGCCTACATCTGCGGCGAGGAGACCTCTCTGCTGGAGAGCCTGGAGGGTCGTCGCGGCATCGTCCGCGCCAAACCGCCGATCCCGGCACTCAAGGGCTTCCTCGGTCAGCCGACCCTCGTCAACAACGTCATGACCTTCACGGCCGTGCCCTACATCCTGGAGCACGGCGCCAAGGCCTATGCCGATTACGGCATGGGTCGTTCGCTCGGCACGCTGGCGATCCAGCTCGCCGGCAACATCAAGCATGGCGGCCTCATCGAGTTCGCCTTCGGCATCACCCTGCGCGAGATCATCGAGGATTTCGGCGGCGGCACGCAGAGCGGCCGTCCGGTCCGCGCCGTGCAGGTCGGCGGCCCCCTCGGGGCCTACTTCCCCGACCATCTCCTCGACACGCCTCTCGACTACGAGGCGATGGCGGCCAAGAAGGGCCTCGTCGGCCATGGCGGCATCGTCGTGTTCGACGACACCGTGGACATGGCCAAGCAGGCCCGCTTCGCCTTCGAGTTCTGCGCGGTGGAATCCTGCGGCAAGTGCACCCCCTGCCGCATCGGCGCGACGCGCGGCGTCGAGACCATGGACAAGGTCATCGCCGGCATCCGTCCCACCGAGAATCTCGCCGTCGTGGCCGACCTTTGCGACGTCATGACCGATGGGTCGCTCTGCGCCATGGGCGGGCTCACACCGATGCCCGTCATGAGCGCGATCACCCATTTCCCCGAGGATTTCCAGCAGCGCGGACCGATGTCCGTGGCCGCTGAATAAGGAGGCGCGACCCATGGCCCTCATCAAAGAGATCGATTACGGCACCCCGATCCGGGTGAACGAGCAGACCGTCACCCTCACCATCGACGGCATGAGCGTGACCGTTCCCGCCGGCACCTCGGTGATGGCGGCGGCGATGCATGCCGGCACGCAGATCCCCAAGCTCTGCGCCACCGATTCGCTGGAAGCCTTCGGCTCCTGCCGCCTCTGCCTCGTGGAGATCGAGGGGCGGCGCGGCACGCCCGCCTCCTGCACCACCCCAGCCGAGAACGGCATGGTGGTCTCGACCCAGACGGACAAGCTCGCCAAGCTCCGCAAGGGCGTGATGGAGCTCTACATCTCCGATCACCCCCTCGACTGCCTGACCTGTGCCGCCAACGGCGATTGCGAGTTGCAGGACATGGCCGGCGCGGTCGGCCTGCGCGACGTGCGCTACGGCTATGACGGCGCCAACCACGTCAAGCCGTCCTCGGACCAGTACCTGGCCAAGGATACGTCCAACCCGTATTTCACCTACGATCCGTCGAAGTGCATCGTCTGCAATCGCTGCGTCCGCGCCTGTGAAGAGACCCAGGGCACCTTCGCGCTGACGATCTCGGGCCGTGGCTTCGACAGCCGCGTGGCTGCCGGCCCCACCGACTTCTTCAATTCCGAATGCGTGTCCTGCGGCGCCTGCGTCCAGGCCTGCCCGACGGCGACGCTTCAGGAAAAGTCGATCATCGAGCACGGCCAGCCGGACCATTCCGAGGTCACCACCTGCGCCTATTGTGGCGTCGGCTGCTCGTTCAAGGCCGAGATGCAGGGCACCCGCATCGTCCGCATGGTCCCCTACAAGGACGGCAAGGCCAACGAGGGCCATTCCTGCGTCAAGGGTCGCTTTGCCTACGGCTACGCCACCCACAAGGACCGCATCACCAAGCCGATGATCCGCGACAAGATCACGGACCCCTGGCAGGAAGTGTCGTGGGAGGTCGCGATCGACCGGGCCGCGTCGGAGTTCAAGCGCATCCAGGCCAAGTACGGCAAGGATTCGGTGGGCGGCATCACCTCGTCACGCTGCACCAACGAGGAAGCCTACCTCGTCCAGAAGCTCGTGCGCGCCGCCTTCGGCAACAACAACGTGGATACCTGCGCCCGCGTCTGCCATTCGCCCACGGGCTACGGCCTGATGTCGACGCTCGGCACCTCGGCCGGCACGCAGGACTTCGCCTCGGTGGCGCATTCCGACGTGATCCTCGTCATCGGCGCCAACCCGACCGACGGTCACCCGGTCTTCGGCTCGCGCATGAAGAAGCGCCTGCGTGAGGGTGCCAAGCTCATCGTCGCCGATCCGCGCAGGATCGACCTGGTGAAGTCGCCCCATATCGAGGCCGATTATCACCTGCCGCTGAAGCCCGGCTCCAACGTCGCCTTCATCAACGCGATGGCGCACGTCATCGTCACGGAAGGGCTCATCGACGAGGCCTATGTCCGCGAGCGCTGCGATCTCGGCGACTTCGAATCCTGGGCGCGTTTCATCGCCGAGGAGCGTCACTCGCCCGAGGCCCAGGCCGACAAGATCGGCGTGAACCCCGAGGACATCCGGGGCGCTGCCCGCCTCTACGCCACCGGCGGGGCTGCGGGCATCTATTACGGTCTCGGCGTCACCGAGCACAGCCAGGGCTCGACCATGGTCATGGGCATGGCCAACATCGCCATGGCCACCGGCAATATCGGCATGCTGGGCGCCGGCGTGAATCCGCTGCGCGGCCAGAACAACGTCCAGGGCTCCTGTGACATGGGCTCGTTCCCGCACGAGCTGCCGGGCTACCGCCATGTGTCGGACGATGCCACCCGCGAGACCTTCGAATCCCTGTGGGGCGTCCAGCTCGACAAGGATCCGGGCCTGCGCATCACCAACATGCTCGACGAAGCCGTCGATGGTGCCTTCAAGGGCATGTACATCCAGGGCGAGGACATCGCCCAGTCCGACCCGGACACGCACCACGTCACCGCCGGCCTGATGGCGATGGAATGCATCGTCGTCCAGGACATCTTCCTGAACGAGACGGCCAAGTACGCCCACGTCTTCCTGCCGGGCGCGTCGTTCCTCGAGAAGGACGGCACCTTCACCAATGCCGAGCGGCGCATCAGCCGCGTCCGCAAGGTGATGCCGCCGCTGGCCGGCTACGGCGATTGGGAGGGTACGATCCTGCTCTCCAACGCGCTGGGCTACCCGATGAACTATTCGCATCCCAGCGAGATCATGGACGAGATCGCCTCGCTCACCCCGAGCTTCAAGGGCGTGAGCTTCGCCAAGATCGACGAGCTCGGTTCGATCCAGTGGCCGTGCAACGACGCCGCCCCCAACGGCACGCCGATGATGCACGTGGACCGCTTCGTGCGCGGCCTCGGGAAGTTCATGATCACGGAATACGTGGCCACCGAGGAGCGCACCGGCCCGCGCTTCCCGCTCATCCTCACCACCGGCCGCATCCTGTCGCAGTACAATGTCGGCGCGCAGACCCGCCGCACGGAGAACTCGCGCTGGCACGAGGAGGACGTGCTGGAGATCCACCCGTTCGACGCGGAGGTGCGCGGCATCGTCCAAGGCGATCTGGTGGCCCTGGAGAGCCGTTCCGGCGACATCGCGCTCAAGGCGATCGTCTCCGAGCGCATGCAGCCGGGCGTGGTCTACACCACGTTCCACCACGCCAAGACCGGCGCCAACGTCATCACCACCGACTTCTCGGACTGGGCCACCAACTGCCCCGAGTATAAGGTGACGGCGGTGCAGGTGCGACGGACCAACCGGCCGTCGGACTGGCAGGCGAAGTTCTTCGAGGAGGACTTCTCGCTCACGAGAATCGCGACGCAATTGAATGCTGCCGAGTGAACGGAACGATCTGAACGAGAGCGACGCGCCGGCTCCGACGAGCCGGCGTGTCCCGACCCTGGTCGTGGCCTACGACGACCCCACGGCCCGCGAAGGGCATCGCGATCTTGCCGTCGAGATGCCCGTCAACCTCGTCTATGGCAGCGTGCCCTACGCGGTCATGATGACGACCCCGTCCGACCTCGTGGATTTCGCCTACGGGTTCAGCCTCACCGAGGGAATCGTCGAGTCCGCCGACGAGATCAGGTCGGTCCGGGTCGAGGACGGGGACGGGGGATTGCGCCTCGTGGTCGATCTCGCACCGGGGCGGTTGCGCGAGCACCTTGCCCGGAAACGCGCCATCTCCGGGCGCACCGGTTGCGGCGTCTGTGGGATCGACGATCTCGCCGCCCTGCCCAAGGCGGAGCCGCGTGCTCATGCGGTGCAGTCGGTCGGGATCGAATCGATCCAGCGCGCCCTGCTCGGAATGGGCGACGCGCAGGTTCTCAACCACACGACCCGCGCCGTCCATGCCGCGGCCTGGGCGGATCGCGACGGCAACCTTCTCGCCCTGCGCGAGGATGTCGGCCGCCATAACGGCCTCGACAAGCTGATTGGCGCGCTGATGCGGCAGCGGACCGACCCACGCGAGGGGTTCGTCGTCATCACCAGCCGCTGCTCGTTCGAGATGGTCGAAAAGGCCGCGACCTTCGGCGCCGCAATCCTCGTGGCGATCTCGGCCCCGACATCGTTGGCCATCGACCGGGCGCGCCTGCACGACATGACGCTCTGCGCCATCGCCCGGTCTGACACCCTCACGGTCTTCACCGGCCGCGAACGCCTTCTCCTTGCAGCCGAGTGCTAGAGGCGCGCGGCCCCCTTCACCCGTCGACCAGAGCCAGTCCCATGAGCGCCCTGACCACCAACGACAAGCTCGTCCGCATGGCGAACCAGATCGCGGGCTTCTTCCGATCCTATCCGGATGACGAGGCGGTCGCCGGAATTCACAAGCACATCGTCGCGTTCTGGACGCCGAAGATGCGCCGCGCCCTCGAAGCGCATGGCCCCACGGAGGGAAGCGGCCTCGATCCGCTGGCGTTGAAGGCGATCACGACCTCCCCCGACCAGAACGACAGCCCCGTTCGGGCGGCCACCAACGATCCGCACCTCCAGGGTGCCGGCGCCAGCGACGCCGGCTGAACGGCCGGAGGCGCTTCAAAGAAAATGGCGCCGAGCCCTCATGGCTCGGCGCCTTCTTTCGGCATGGTGGAAATTGAGGTGCCGGCTACTCGGCCGGACGGTCGCCCGGCTGATCCTTGTCGGTCGATCCCGGCACCACCGTCGCGCCGCCGATGACCCGAACGGCCTTCCTGTCAGACGGCGGGTCGCTCCAGGTCTGGGACTTGGCGGATGACGGAGCCTGCGCCGTGTCGCGTCGGGGCTGATTCGCTGCCGGCGTCGTTGGCTCGGCCTTCGGCTGCTCGATGGCGGCGACCGGCGGCGTGCTGGCCCGAGCGTCGGACGCTGCGTCCGCGGGGGACGGCGAGGGGGCTTCCGGCGCTAGCCGGGGCGCGGCCGGTTTCGCTGGCGGGGCCAATCTGGTGATTTTGCGGGCAGGTGCTGCTTCCGCCGGGCGTCTGACGTCGCCGGACCGGGCATCCGGGTTCAAGCCCAGCGGATTGCGGTCGGAGGGCTCGGCGCGGGTGGTGGACTCGGGGCGCGCCGCCACGTCGTAACGCGGCTGCCGGCCGATGCTATCCTGGCTCGGGATCCTGCCGGGAGGAACCAGCCGTTCCGCTTCGCGCATCGGTCGACGGGGCTGCTCGTCCGCTTCGGTCCAGCCATAGCCGGGCGCCGCCGGACGGGCGACCGGAACCGGTGCCGGCTGCATCGGGACACCGAGCCGCTGGCGGTCGAGAACGGCGCCGTCCCGTGCGTCCACGAACAACCGGACCCTGTCGCCATAGGGGCCGGTCGCTTCGACGATATAGGCCCGGCCGTCGAATCGCGGCCGCGTCACTTCGGTGAAGCCCCGGTCGTTGAGGCGCCAGACCACGGCACGGGGGGGAAGGAACGGATCGGGCTCGTAGCCGTACTGTGCCTGGGCCGTGCCCGTCCCGAGAGCCGATAGGGTGATGAACCCCGCCAGCATGGTCAGGCTGATCGTATGGGAGCGCACAGGCGCCCTGCGGCTCGATTCCATGGTGCCTCGTCTCGATGAAGTGTCGTCGTTCCGTAGCCCACTGTTCGCGCAGGTCTATGGAGGTCTCCGTGCGGTCCATCACCCCGCATGCCGCTTGTGCTTGGCAAGCCCTGTAGACTGCCTGAATGGGGCGGGAATACGAGTGAAGCGCGGCAAGTCGCGGGCGACCGCGATCCGCCGTGATTCCGTTAGGGACGAGTGCTGTCCATAGGCTACCGGGCGCCTCGGCCGGTCGCGGCGTCGCATGGCGTATCAAACCTGTCCAACACGCGCGCGAGCCTCTTGCTGGACCGTTTAAAATCTGTCACCTTCCGTAATTAGGACAGTACGGCTGTCCCATTTTTGGCGGGGCGTCCCTACGGCGAGCGATCGCCGGGGACGAAGTGCCTTCGAGGAACGTGGAAGGTCTGGAGCGGGTGTCGAATCTCACGAAAAAACGAGATTCCAAGCCGGTCGCCATCGCGGCGATCCGGGCCCGCACGGCTTGAATTCAAGCCGGCGCTGAGCCCGCGGAGAGCGGGCGCTTCCTCACCGAAGACCCTGCCCGAATCCGACCGCGTCGAGGACGGAGCCTGAGTGCCGGATGGCATTTGGGCATGAAACATGCTCGCATGCGGGCACGGACGAACGAGGCTGAGGGGTTATGAACATGGCCGCATCTGAGGTTGCCGGGGTCGTCCAGAACCCGATCCCCGCCACGCGGGACGGCGTCGCGCCGCTCGTCGTCCGCGATCACGCTCTCCCGCCCAAGCAGGGCCTCTACGATCCCGCCCGCGAGGGCGATGCCTGCGGCGTCGGCTTCGTGGCGGACATGCATGACCGGCGCACCCACGCCATCGTGGCGCAGGGCCTGCTCATCCTCGAGAACATCGACCATCGCGGCGCCGTCGGCGCCGATCCGAAGATGGGCGACGGTTGCGGCATCCTCACCCACATCCCTCATTTCCTCCTGAAGGAGGAGTGCGAGAGCCTCGGCATCGCGTTGCCCGAGCCCGGCCATTACGGCGTCGGGCAGTTCTTCATGCCGAAGGACGAGGAAGGCCGCCGCATCGTCGAGGAGATCGTCGAGAAGGCCCTCCAGGACGAAGGGCTTCCCTTCCTCGGCTGGCGCGACGTGCCGGTGGATTCGAGCGACCTCGGCGTGCGCGTCAAGGAGACGGAGCCGCACCACAAGCAGGTCTTCATCGGCCGCCCAGCCGCGATCACGGACGAGGACGCGTTCGAGCGCCGTCTGTTCATCGCCCGCAAGGTGATCTCGAACAAGGTCTATGGCCTCAACGATCCGCGCGTGAAAGCCTATTACCCGGTCTCCGTTTCGACCCGGACCATCGTCTACAAGGGCATGGTCCTGGTCACGCAGCTCGGCCATTACTTCAAGGACCTGCAGGACGAGCGCTACGTCTCGGGCCTCGCCCTCGTGCACCAGCGCTTCGCCACCAACACCTTCCCCACCTGGCAGCTCTCGCACCCCTACCGGATGGTCGCCCATAACGGCGAGATCAACACCCTGCGCGGCAACGTGAACTGGATGGCGGCACGCCAGGCCAGTGTCGATTCGGACCTGTTCGGCAACGACATCTCGAAGCTCTGGCCGATCTCTTACGAGGGCCAGTCCGACACGGCCTGTTTCGACAACGCCCTCGAGTTCCTCGTGCAGGGCGGCTACTCGCTCGCCCATGCCATGATGATGCTGATCCCGGAGGCCTGGGCCGGCAATCCGCTCATGAGCGAAGAGCGCAAGGCGTTCTACGAATATCACGCCGCGCTGATGGAGCCGTGGGACGGCCCCGCCGCCGTGTGCTTCACCGATGGCCGCCAGATCGGCGCGACCCTCGACCGCAACGGCCTGCGCCCCGCCCGCTACATCGTCACCGAGGACGGCCTCGTCGTGCTGGCCTCCGAGATGGGCGTCCTGCCGATCCCGGACGAGAGCATCGTCGAATCCTGGCGCCTGCAGCCGGGCCGCATGCTGCTCATCGACCTGCAGAAGGGCCGCATCATCTCCGACGAGGAGATCAAGAGCGAGCTCGCGGCGGCCAATCCCTATGCGCAATGGGTGAAGAACACCCAGATCGTGCTGGAAGACCTGAAGCCGGTCATCCCGCGCGCCTCGCGCTCCGACGTGTCGCTGCTCGATCGGCAGCAGGCGTTCGGCTACAGCCAGGAAGACCTCAAGCTGCTGATGGCGCCCATGGCCGTCACCGGCCAGGAGGCGGTCGGCTCCATGGGAACCGATACGCCGCTCTCGGCTCTCTCCGACAAGCCCAAGCCGCTCTACACCTACTTCAAGCAGAACTTCGCCCAGGTCACCAATCCGGCGATCGACCCGATCCGCGAGGAGGCCGTGATGAGCCTCGTCTCGTTCATCGGGCCGCGCCCGAACCTGCTCGACATGGAGGGCGCCTCCCGCAAGAAGCGCCTGGAGGTCCGTCAGCCGATCCTGACCAACGGCGATCTGGAGAAGATCCGCTCGATCTCGCATTTCGAGGACCGTTTCGACACCAAGACCCTCGACATGACCTTCCCGGCCGAATCCGGCGCCGTCGCCATGGAAGGCGCGGTCGACCGGCTCTGCGACCGGGCCGAGGCGGCGGTGCGCGGCGGCTACAACATCATCATCCTGACCGACCGCGGCGTCGGCCCGGATCGCATCGCGATCCCCGCCCTGCTGGCGACGGCGGCGGTGCACAACTACCTGATCCGCAAGGGGCTTCGCACCTCGGTCGGTCTCGTGGTCGAATCCGGCGAGCCGCGCGAGGTGCATCACTTCGCTTGTCTCGCCGGCTACGGCGCGGAGGCCATCAACCCCTATCTCGCCTTCGAGACCGTGATCGCGATGAAGGCCGAGTTCCCGCCGGATCTCACCGACGACGAGATCGTCTACCGCTACATCAAGTCCATCGATAAGGGCCTGCTCAAGGTGATGTCCAAGATGGGCATCTCGACCTATCAATCCTATTGCGGCGCCCAGATCTTCGACGCGATCGGCCTGAACTCGTCCTTCGTCGCCCGCGACTTCTTCGGCACCAAGACCACCATCGAAGGCATCGGCATGGCCGAGGTCGCCGAGGAGACCGCCCGGCGGCATGCCGACGCGTTCGGCGATGCCCCGGTCTTCCGCCATGCCCTCGATGTCGGCGGCGAATATGCCTACCGCCTGCGTGGAGAGAGCCATACCTGGACGCCGGATTCGGTGGCGACCCTGCAGCACGCGGTGCGCCTCGGCCTGCCCGAGCGCTACCGCGAGTTCGCCCGGCTGGTGAACGAGCAGGAGAACCACCTCAAGACCATCCGTGGTCTGTTCCGGATCAAGCAGGCGGCTGAGCTCGGCCGGGCGCCCGTCGACATCTCAGAGGTCGAGCCGGCGGTGGACATCGTCAAGCGGTTCGCCACGGGCGCGATGTCTTACGGCTCCATCTCGAAGGAAGCCCACGAGACCCTCGCCATCGCGGTGAACTCGTTCGGCGGTCGTTCGAATTCCGGTGAGGGCGGCGAGGAGGTCGAGCGGTTCAAGCCGATGGCCGACGGTCGTTCGCGCCGCTCGGCGATCAAGCAGGTGGCCTCCGGCCGCTTCGGCGTGACGACGGAGTATCTCGTCAATGCCGACATGATGCAGATCAAGGTCTCGCAGGGCGCCAAGCCCGGCGAGGGCGGCCAGCTGCCCGGCCACAAGGTCGACGCCAAGATCGCCAAGGTCCGTTACGCCACCCCCGGCGTCGGCCTGATCTCGCCGCCGCCGCATCACGACATCTACTCCATCGAGGACCTGGCCCAGCTCATCTTCGACCTGAAGAACGTGAACCCAGCCGCCGACGTGTCGGTGAAGCTCGTGTCCGAGGTCGGTGTCGGCACGGTCGCCACCGGCGTCGCCAAGGCGCGCGCCGACCACATCACGATCTCGGGCTTCGACGGCGGCACCGGCGCCGCGCCGCTGACCTCGATCAAGCATGCGGGCGGGCCATGGGAGACGGGTCTCGCCGAGACCCAGCAGACCCTGGTGCTCAGCCACCTGCGCGGTCGTGTCGTGCTGCAGGCCGATGGCGGCATCCGCACCGGTCGCGACGTGCTCGTCGCGGCCCTGCTCGGCGCCGACCAGTTCGGCTTCTCCACCGCGCCGCTCATCGCGGCCGGCTGCATCATGATGCGCAAGTGCCACCTGAACACCTGCCCGGTGGGCGTGGCGACGCAGGATCCCGTCCTGCGCAAGCGCTTCAAGGGCACGCCCGAGCATGTGGTCAACTACTTCTTCTTCGTGGCGGAGGAGTTGCGCGAGCTGATGGCGGCGATGGGCTACACCAAGCTCGAAGACCTCATCGGCCGCTCCGACTTCCTCGACACGCTGGAGGTCATCAACCACTGGAAGGCGCGGGGCCTCGATTTCTCGAAGCTGTTCCATCGGCCCGATGTCGGCCCCGACGTGGCGATCCGCCATACGGAGAAGCAGAAGCATCCGATCGACACGGTGCTCGACCGTCGCCTGATCGAAGGCGCCAAGGCGGCCATCGAGACCGCCGAGCCGGTGGTGCTCAACGAGGTCATCAGGAACTCGGACCGCACCGCGGGTGCGATGCTCTCCGGCGTCGTCGCCAAGCGCTACGGCCATGAGGGCCTGCCCGACGACACCATCACGGTGAACCTCGCCGGCACCGCCGGCCAGAGCTTCGGGGCATGGCTCGCCGCCGGCATCACCGTGGTTCTCACGGGCCACGCCAACGATTACGTCGGCAAGGGGCTGTCGGGCGGCAAGCTGATCATCCGGCCGAGCGACGCGCTGCGGTCGCCCGCCGGTCGGACGATCATGGCCGGCAACACGGTGCTCTACGGGGCCATCGCGGGCGAATGCTACATCCGGGGTTCGGCCGGCGAGCGCTTCGCCGTCCGCAATTCCGGCGCCATCACCGTGGTCGAAGGCATGGGCGACCATGGCTGCGAGTACATGACCGGCGGCGTCGTGGTGTCCATCGGCGAGACCGGGCGCAACTTCGCGGCCGGCATGTCGGGCGGCATCGCCTACGTGCTCGATGCGGACGGTTCGTTTGCCGCCCGCTGCAACCTCTCCATGGTCGATCTCGAACCCGTCGAGGAGGAGGACGACGTCATGCGCCGCTTCCACCAGGACGGCGACCTCGAGACCAAGGGGCGCGTCGACATCCTCGCCGACATGTCCGGGCACGACGAGGAGCGCCTGAGCCAGCTCATCACCAATCACCTGAAGTACACGGGGTCCCCGCGTGCCAAGGCGATTCTGGAAGACTGGGCCGGCTACCGCACGAAGTTCGTGAAGGTGATGCCGGTGGAATACCGCCGCGCTCTCCGCGAAATGGAGATGGCGCGGATGCCGGTGGCGGCGGAATAGCACTGAGACGTCGGATCGGTTCCGATCCGACGTCGTCGAGGGGATCGATGCGGACGCTCGTTTCGCGTCGGACCGTGACTGAGGAGAAGGGACGCATGATCGAACGGAGGATCAAGCTTCATCGCGAAGGGCATGAGCAGACCATCCGGCTCCCGGATGAGTTCGCTCTGCCCGGCGACGAGGCGATCCTTCGCTTGGAGGCCGGCCGTCTGACGCTCGAAGCCGTCGGACAGCCTTCCCTCCTGTCGACCCTTTCGCGCCTCATGCCTCTGGACGACGCGTGGCCCGAGATCGAGGACCGTCTTCCGGAGCCGGTTGATCTCTAGTGCGCTACCTGCTCGACACGAACATCCTGTCGGCCCTCGTTCGCGCTCCCAATGGGCTCCTCCGGGAGACGATTGCGCAGGTGGGGGAGTCGAACGTTTACACGAGTGTGGTGGTGGCCTCGGAACTGCGTTTCGGTGCTGCCAAGAAAGGATCCGAACGCCTGACCCGGCAGGTGGATGCGGTTTTGGGTGCGATCACCGTCGCATCCCTCTCCGTGCCCGTCGATCACACCTATGGCGAACTGCGCCGACTTCTCGAAGCGGCTGGAACACCGATCGGAGCGAACGACCTGCTGATCGCGTCGCACGCGATTTGCGATGGCAGTGTATTGGTGACGGACAATGTCGGTGAGTTCTCGCGGGTGCCGATGCTCGACGTCGAGAACTGGTTAAGACCGTAGCGAGCTCGCTCGCGAAAGAAGAATCGGTCTCCGCTTCGTGCGGAGCGCTTTGGGTGAGTGGGGCTTTAGGTCATGGGCAAGATCACGGGTTTCCTCGAGTTCGACCGGCAGGAGCAGAAGTATCAGCTCGCAGCCGACCGCGTGCGGCACTTCCGCGAGTTCACGCTGCCTCTCGACGAGCACGACCTAAAGAAGCAGGCGGCGCGCTGCATGGATTGCGGCATCCCGTTCTGCCATGGGCCGACCGGCTGCCCCGTCCACAACCAGATCCCGGACTGGAACGAGCTCGTCTTCCAGTCGGATTGGGAGGAGGCCGCGCGCAACCTCCACTCCACCAACAATTTCCCCGAGTTCACCGGCCGCGTCTGCCCCGCGCCGTGTGAGGAGGCCTGCACCCTCAACCTCGAGAACCAGCCCGTCGCCATCAAGACGATCGAGCAGGCCATCGCCGACCGTGCCTGGAACAACGGCTGGGTGAAGCCGGAAATCCCCACCACCCGCACCGGCAAGAGGGTCGCCGTCATCGGCTCGGGGCCGGCGGGCATGGCCGCTGCGCAGCAGCTCGCCCGCGTCGGCCACGACGTCCATGTGTTCGAGCGTGAGCCGAAGGCCGGCGGTCTGCTGCGCTACGGCATCCCCGACTTCAAGATGGAGAAGCGCCATATCGACCGGCGCGTGAAGCAGATGGAAGCGGAGGGCGTGACCTTCCATTACGGCGTCAATGTCGGCGTGACGAAGCCGCTCGACGAGCTCACCGCCGAGTTCGACGCGGTGCTCTTCGCCGGCGGCGCCGAAGATCCGCGCAACCCGCAGCTCCCCGGCCAGGAGCTCGCCGGCGTGCATTACGCGATGCCGTTCCTCGTCCAGTCGAACCGCAGGGTGGGTGCCGAGCCGATGCCGGGCAACGGCGAATTGCCGATCCTCGCCACCGCCAAGAACGTCGTCGTGATCGGCGGCGGCGATACGGCGTCGGATTGCGTCGGCACCTCCTTCCGGCAGGGCGCCCTCTCGGTGACGCAGCTCGACATCCGGCCGCGTCCGCCCGAGCGCGAGGACAAGCTCTCGGTCTGGCCCTACTGGCCGACCAAGATGCGGACCTCGTCGAGCCAGGCCGAAGGCGCCGAGCGCGAGTTCCAGGCCGCGACGCTTCGCCTGGAAGGCAACAAGAAGGGCAAGCTCACCGGCGTGGTCTGCACCCGTGTGGATGAGAAGCGCCAGCCCGTTCCCGGCGGTGAGTTCACCCTGCCGGCCGATCTGGTGTTCCTCGCCATCGGTTTCGCCGGTTCGGTCCGCAAGGGCCTGCTCGAGGAATCCGGTGTCATCATGGACAAGCGCGGCAACGTCACCGCCAACGAACTCGATTACCGGACGTCCAACGAGAAGATCTATGCCGCCGGCGACATGCGCCGTGGGCAGTCCCTCGTGGTCTGGGCGATCCGTGAAGGCCGCCAGGCGGCGCGCTCCATCGACGAGGCGCTGATGGGATCGAGCGTCCTGCCGCGCTGAAGTAGCAATCCGGGGCCGGCTTTATGCCAGGCCCCGGCGACTCGATCTCTTCTCGAACTCAGTTCCGCCACGCCGGGCTCAGCCCGGGGGCCATTTGAAATCGTCGGCCCGGCCCGGCTGGGGCATCGGCGCCGAGCCGCGCTGAAGCACCCGCTCCACGTTCCCCGATGCATCGCCATCGCGCGGTCGTCCGCTGATGAGCGTGCCGCCGGGCGTCACTTCGGCGCGGCCGAGGGGAATGACCGGGCCGAACGCGGGCTTCACCGGCAAGGCGGGGATGCCCGGAGGCTCCGGCAGGCTCGGCAGCATCGCGGTGATCTGGCGATCGATCGCGGCGGTATCGTCGAGCTTCGGTGTCTCGCCATCGAGGAGGGGGCCGGGAACCGTCGCCACGGGCGCGACGGCCGGCGCCTCGGTGGGGTTCGTGCCCATGAGACGCTTGAGTTCGACGTCGGCGAAATGCGCGACCTTGCGGGCGCCCGCCTTGGTGAAATGCACGCCGTCCGACGTCCGGAGCTTGGCTTCCTGCCCCTCCAGGTCGGGGCCGGTCATGGTGAAGCGGTTGCGGTCGTCGACGAAGCCCGGCCAGATGTCGACATAAGTCCCGCCCGCCTTGGCGACCCGGTCACGGATCAGGTCGTTGATCGACGCGATGTCTTTCGTCAGTGGCTCGCTGCGCATGGGCGGCGCGCCTACCCAGATGAACGGGATCTTCTGGCTGGCGAAGACCTTGGCCAGGGCGTCCACGCGGTCGCGGTAGATCTCGCGCCAGCGCTCCGTCCCCGGGTCGACATTCTCCGTCCCCTCGCGGATGGGCTGCCGGTCGTTCGCGCCCAGCATCACCACGGCGTAGGCGACCTTCGGGCTCGTTTTGAGGAAATCCTCCGCGGCCTTGGGCCAGTCGACCACGTCCTTCCGGACGAGGCCGCTATCGGCCTTCGAGCGGTCGAGGATCGCCACATCGGCATTGTCCTCAAACACGTCGTCGAGGCCGCGTCCGAGATAGCTCGCCAGCGAATCGCCGAACACCGCGATGCGGATCGACGGCTCCGCCTTGGGCTGGACCGGCTTTGGCTGGGCGATCACCGGAGCGGGACGCGGCCGCTTCGTGTAGGAGCGCTGGCTCTCCCCGATGGTCGGCGGCCGCGGCCGGGTGGGTCGGGCCGATGGCACGGGCGCGGGGGTCGGCTGAACCTGCTGAGGACGATCCTCCCAAGGCCAGTAGAATTGGCGCGGTGCCTCCTGAGGGGGAGGGGTGTAGCGCCGATTGGCCTGGCGTGCGCCGTAATCACCCTCCTCGCGGGGGCGGCGGCGCGGCGCGTAGTAGGAATCGCCGCGAGGGGTATCGTAGGAATCCCCCCATTGGGCCACGGCGGACGGGCTCGACGAGAACAGCGGGGGCGTCGCGAACAGAGCGAGGAGACAGGCGCGACGAACGGCGTCCTTCACCCGCCCCGCGATGGTCGCCCCGTTCGGTACGGTCTTGACGGTCCTTGATGCCACGCTGCGACCTGCCTGCTGATCGTCGAAGGACGAGACAATGCCATCCTATCCGACGATCCGCCCCGCGTCTAAGCGGGCGTTCGATCGAACCTTTCAGCGGATGATCGGGATCGATCGGGTCTTCCGATCCGACCACCTCATCCTGAGGTGCCCTTCGCCTCGGCGAAGGGCCTCGAAGGAGGGTTCCAGAGACCGATGCGATCCCTGGAGGGCTCCTTCGAGGCCGCTTCGCGGCGCCTCAGGATGAGGTAAGGTATTGGATCGTCGAGGCAAACTCAATTCGAGCCACCTTGCCATGTCCCCCGTCGCCGGTATCCCCCTTGAATAGAAAGACGCTTCGTATGACAGGAGTCACGGGCGCGCCGTGATGTGTTCGAGGAGAGCGGGCGTGGCATAGCCGTCGGCCACGAGACTTTCCTTGATCTGATACTGGCGGACCGCTTCGCGCAGCTTCGGTCCAGCGCGGCCGTCGGCGTCGCCGGTATAGAGGTTGCGGGCAGCGAGGCCCTTCTGCAGTGCCTGCAGGCCCGCCTTGTCGAGGCGAGCCGCGCCTGTCGGCCAGGGGGCCGCCAAGGCCGGCCCGCCGGCAAGACGGTCGGCGAGGTGCCCGACGGCGAGCGCGTAGGAATCCGAGGTGTTGTAGCCCCGGATGACCTCGAAATTGTCGGTGATCAGGAAGACCGGGCCGCCCGAACCGCCGGGCAGGAACAGGCTCGCCGCTCCCGATGCCGGCAGGGACACGCCATCGATCCTGCGAACGCCGCGCTTCGCGAAATCCGACAGGTCCGCGCGATACTTCGTCAGGTCGAAACCGCCGGGAAGCGTCACGGCGTAGCCCCACGACAGGTCGCGGTTCCAGCCGAGCGTTTGAAGATAACCGGCGATGGAGGCGAGGGCATCGGCCTCGGAGCGCCAGATGTCGCGGTGGCCATCTCCGTCGAAATCCACCGCATGTTTGAGGAAGGTCGACGGAAGGAACTGGGTCTGGCCCATGGCGCCGGCCCATGATCCCTTCATCGCCTCTGGCGCGATGTCGCCGCGCTGAAGGATGGTCAGGGCGTCGAGGAGTTCGTCGCGAAACAGCGTCCCGCGAAAGCGCGCCTGGGCCAGGGTCGCCAGGGCGCGGATGGTCGGGACGGTCCCGCCGCTCGCCCCGAAATCCGACTCGACCCCCCAGAATGCGAGGACGATCCAGCGGGGCACGCCCGTGCGCGCTTCGATCGCCGACAGGGTGCCGGAGAGACGCGCCGCCTGGGATCGCCCCTTGGCGATCCGCCCGGTCGACACCGCACCGACGAGATAGTCCCAGACGGGGCGTCCGAACTCCCCTTGAGCGGTGGTTTTGGCGAGAATGCCGGGGTCGGGGGAGGAGACTCCACGAAAGGCCGCATCGAAGGTCGCCGCGCTGACCCCACGTGCCTCCGCATCGGGCCGCAGGGCATCGATGAAGCTACGGAACGACGCGTTGGCCGCCGTGTCCGGTTTGGCGGCCTTCGCCGGTGCGCGGACGGCATCCCGTGCTCCGGCCTCTGTCGCCAACAGGACGCAGAGGGCGAGGGCGGCGCGAAGGAGCGTTGTCATAGGCGGTTGCGCCGGGCCAGCGACTCTTCCCAGGCGAGGGCCTGGGCCACGATCCCATCGAGGTCGTCATGGCGCGGGCGCCATCCCAATTCGCCGCGGATCCGGTCGGCCTTCGCCACGATCTGCGCCGGGTCGCCGGGCCTGCGCGGCGCCAGCCTCACCTCGAAGTCGCGGCCCGACATGCGCTTCACCACCTCGATCACCTGGAGGACCGAATAGCCGCGCCCGTAGCCGCAATTGAGCGTCTTGCTCTCGCCGCCCGAGCGCAGATGCGCGATCGCCACGCAATGGGCATCGGCGAGGTCGGACACCTGGATGTAGTCGCGCAGGCACGAGCCGTCGGGGGTGGGGTAATCCGTGCCGAATACGTCGAGATGAGTGCGCCGGCCGAGTGCCGCCTGAGTGGCCACCTTGATGAGGTGGGTGGCGTCGCTTGCGGATTGGCCGCTGCGCCCGCGCGGATCGGCCCCGGCGACGTTGAAATAGCGCAGGATGACGTAGCTGAAGCCGTGGGCCTTGGCCGCGTCGGCGATCATCCACTCGCTCATCAGTTTCGAGCGGCCGTAGGGGTTGATCGGCGCGGCGACGAGGTTCTCCGGTACCGGGACAATCTCGGGCTCGCCGTAGACGGCGGCGGTGGAGGAGAAGATGACGTGCTTCACCCCACCCGCGACGGCGGCCTCGATGAGCGCCCGGGTCTTGACCGTGTTCGCGAGATAGTAGCCGAGCGGGTCCGCCACCGATTCCGGCACCACGATCTTGGCGGCGAAATGCGCCAGCACGTCGATTCCGTGCTCGGCGATGACCCGCTTCACCAGGGCCTGATCCGCCACGTCACCCACCACGAGGGTCACTTCGGGGGGGAGCACCCAGTCGAAACCGGTGGACAGATCATCGATGACGACGACGTCCTCATGGCCGGCATCCAGCAGCGCCAAAACCATGTGGCTGCCAATATATCCCGCGCCGCCCGTCACCAGAATCGCCATGGCCCCACTTCCATTCCCGCCGACTTCGCGGAAGATATACCTTAAACTCTCCGTGTGATCATGCGGCGCGTTAGGCTGAGTTGGGCGTGGAAATGGGTTTGTTCTTGCTCGCGAGATCGCGACAACGTGCTATCGTCCTCCGCCTCCGGGTTGTTCCCACCGCATTTTAAGAGACCGGGTCCCGCTTGATGAAACCGATTCGTAAAGCCGTCCTGCCTGTCGCAGGGTTGGGTACCCGCTTCCTGCCCGCCACCAAGGCCGTCCCGAAGGAAATGCTCACCGTGGTCGACCGGCCGGTCGTCCAGCATGTGGTGGACGAGGCGCGCGAGGCCGGAATCGAGCATTTCATCTTCGTCACCGGCCGCGGCAAGGCCGTGATCGAGGACCATTTCGACATCGCCTTCGAACTGGACCGCATGCTGCAGGAGCGCGGCAAGGAAGCGATCTACGAGGAGTTGAAGCGTGATCTCCCGGCCGCCGGGCAGACGAGCTTCACCCGCCAGCAGGCCCCCCTCGGCCTTGGCCACGCGGTCTGGTGCGCCCGCGAGATCGTCGGCGACGAGCCCTTCGCGGTGCTGCTGCCCGACATGCTGAGCAAGGGCTGCATGCAGCAGATGCTCTCGGCCTACGAGCGCCATGGCGGCAACGTCATCGCGGTGGAAGAGGTGAAGCCCGAAGAGACGCACCAGTACGGCATCGTCGGCGTCGGCGAGACCTACGGGCAGACCTTCGAGATCAACGGCATGATCGAGAAGCCCAAACAGGGCACCGCCCCGTCGAATTTCATCATTTCCGGGCGTTACATCCTCCAGCCGGAGATCTTCTCGATCCTGGAGCATGGCGAGAAGGGGGCCGGCGGCGAGATCCAACTCACCGACGCCATGATCAAACTGGCCGAGAAGCAGTCATTCTTCGGCATGCGCTATGAGGGCCGTACCTACGATACCGGCTCCAAGCTCGGCTTCCTCACCGCGAACATCGCCTACGCGCTCGAGCGCAAGGATCTGGCCGAGCCGCTGAAAGCCGAAATTGCCCGTCTGCTCAGCGAATCGTGAGGGAAAACGGAGGAGACCTGCAAGCTGCGCCGTATGGTGCAGCGGACGCGGGCGGGGCATGCGCGGTGTGCAGCCTTTCGACGGCGAAACACTCTTGCGTTTTGTGCGGCGCACTTTACTTTGTGCATTGCGAGATCGCGATGGCGTCGCGGTCCCGCAGCCCTTCTTGGGCGTTTCCTCCCTAGACTTCGGGCCGCTCTTCGGAGCGGCCTTTTTTCTTGGGCGATCCATTTTTCGGTGGGGTCGGGCTCAGTTCAGCCGTTCAGGCGCGCTCGAACCCTCGATGGACGGGGGCAGAAGGCCCGGGCCTATTCGGCCGCCATTCTGCGCGGCGTGAGGCTGTCCATCTCCTCGGCGACCGCCTTCACCACCTCGCGCAGCATCCAGACCAGATCGGCGAAGCCCTGCGTGACCGCGAGGGTGGCCTCGTTCATGTAGAGACCGCGATTGATCTCGATCTGGAGCGCGTGACGGCCGATATTCGGCTCGCCGTAATGCTCGGTGATGAAGCCACCCGCATAGGGCTTGTTGCGCAGGGTGCGGAAGCCGCGCGCGTGCAAATGATGTTCGAACGCCGCGATCAGGGCCGGGGTGCAGCTCGTTCCGAACCTGTCGCCCAGAACGAAATCGGCCTTCGAATCCTCCTCGCGCAGCAGGCTCGATGACGGCATCGAGTGGCAATCGATGAGGATGGCGTGGCCGAACACGCGGGCCGTGCGCTGAACGAGACCGCGCAGGGTGCGGTGATACGGCTTGTAGAGTTCCTCGATCCGCGCGACCGCCTCCTCGACGGGAAACCGGCCGCGGTAGATTTCCTGGCCGTCGGCGACCACCCTCGGCACCGTGCCGAGGCCGCCGGCCACCCGCATGGACCGGGTGTTAGCGAAGGGCGGGAGGCGCCCGTCGAACATGCGTGGGTCGAGTTCGTAGGGCTCGCGATTCACGTCGAGATAGGCCCGCGGGAAGTTCGCGCGCATCAGCGGCGCACCGAGATCGACCACCGGCGCGAACAGCCTGTCGACATAGGCGTCCTCCGAGCGCCGGAGCGCCAACGGGTCGAGGCGTGACGCCGCCAGGAAGGCCTTCGGGTAGACCGCACCGGAATGAGGCGTGTTGAACACGAACGGAAGCGTGTGCTCCCTCGGCTCGTCGATGGCGAAGGGTGGCGCGAAATCTCCTGGATTCGCTGCATCCCGGCGAAGGCTCGGCTCGGTCATCGCGGCGTGGGCGCCCAGGGGCTGATGGGGAAACGCATGACCGCACTTTGCGGTGCGCGAAGGAGCGTGTCCACTGTGACACCACCTGTCACGAAACGAACGGTGTGCCCCTGTGCACGTGGCCCGGCCACCAATCTCAACACCTTGTTTACCAAGTCTGCGCTTTATGAAATGAACTCAGCGACTCACGGGTGCGGGACACCGACAGATGAAGATCCTCCTGGCCGAAGACGACAACGACATGCGCCGGTTCCTGGCCAAGGCGTTGCAGAATGCCGGCTATGACGTGCTGTCGTTCGATAACGGCCTGTCGGCCTATAACCGCCTGCGGGAGGAGCCTTTCGAGCTGCTCCTCACCGATATCGTGATGCCGGAAATGGACGGGATCGAACTGGCCCGCCGCGCCACCGAACTCGATCCGGACATCAAGGTGATGTTCATCACGGGTTTCGCGGCGGTGGCCCTCAACCCCGATTCGAAGGCTCCGAAGGACGCGAAGGTCCTGTCCAAGCCTTTCCACCTGCGCGATCTCGTCAATGAGGTCGAGAAGCTGCTGGCCGCCTGAGTCGGGACGTGATCCCCGGCCCGACGACGGCTTTGTAACAGGACGGTGTCTTGTCGGTAGGAAGGTGACCGCCGTTCCCCTATATGCTGAGGGGAGCGAAGCGGGACGTCAGCAAACCATGCCTCCGGTGACCATCTACACGACAGCCTGGTGCCCTTATTGCACCGCCGCCAAGACCTTGCTGCGGGAGAAGGGCGCTTCCTTCACCGAGATCGACGTCGAGAAGATCGCGGGCTCGCGCCTCGCCATGACCCAGCGTGCCGGCGGCCGGACCAGCGTGCCGCAGATCTTCATCGGCGAGGCGCATGTGGGTGGTTGCGACGACCTCTATGCCCTCGACCGGTCGGGAAAGCTCGACCCGCTCCTGTCGGCGCCGGCAGTGCAATCATGAGCGACGCGTCATCGACGGAACAGAGCAAGACGGAGCCCCGCTTCGTCGCGGCCTGCGTCCAGATGCGGTCCGGGCGCGATCCACTCGCCAACCGCGATGCCGCCGTCGCCCTTGTGCGAGAGGCGGCGTCCCAGGGGGCGGACTACGTCCAGACACCGGAAATGACCTCCCTGGTGGAGCGGGACAAAGCCAGCCTGTTCGCCAATGTGCGCGAGCAGGACGAGGACATGACCCTCGCCGCCCTGCGCGATGTGGCCCGCGAGCGCGGCATCGTCGTCCATATCGGCTCGCTGGCTGTGCGGAACGGCGACAAGATCGCGAACCGCGCCTTCCTCATCGATGCGGAAGGCGCGATTACCGCGTCCTACGACAAGCTCCACCTTTACGACGTGGACCTTCCCAACGGCGAGCGCTGGCGCGAATCCAACACCTATACCGGCGGCGCCTGTGCCGTCGTCGCCGAGACGCCCTGGGCGCCCCTCGGAATCGCGATCTGCTACGATCTGCGTTTCCCCGCCCTGTACCGGGCTCTGGCGGAAGCCGGAGCGACCATCCTCAGCGCGCCGGCCTGTTTCACCAAGCAGACGGGCGAGGCGCATTGGCATGTGCTCCACCGTGCCCGCGCCATCGAGACCGGATCGTTCATGATCTCGGCCGCCCAGGGCGGTCGCCACGAGGACGGCCGCGAGACCTACGGCCATTCGATCATCGTCGATCCCTGGGGCAAGGTGCTGGCGGATGCCGGCGGTGCCGAGCCCGGCGTGATCCTGGCCGAGATCGACCTCGCCCGCGTCACCGAGGCGAGAGGGCGGATCCCCACCCTCAAACACGCGCGCCCCTTCACGGTCGAGCGTATCGGGCGGGCCGGGTGAGCATGCGTCCGGTCCGATCCCGCCCATGATCCGCTACACGCTCGTCTGCGAGAACGGACACGATTTCGAGGGCTGGTTTCGCTCGAGCGATTCCTACGACGCTCAGGCGGCGGACGGTCTCGTGGCCTGTCTGGCCTGCGGCTCGACCAAGGTCGCGAAGGCCATGATGGCGCCGGCTCTGGCGAAGACCGTCGCATTGGCGCCTGACCGAAGCCGCCTGACTGTCGAACCCGCTGCGAGCGCGCCCGTTGCCGTGCCTTCGGCGGACGTGCCGGTGATGGCAGAGCCGGAGCGGCAGTTGCGCGCGTTGATGCGTGCCATGCGCGAGCATGTGACCCGGACGGCCGACAATGTCGGCCCCCGTTTCCCCGAGGAAGCCCGCCGCATGCATTACGGCGAGGCCGAGTCCCGGCCGATCTACGGCGAAGCGAGTCCCGCCGAGGCGCGCGCGCTGGTGGAGGAGGGAATCGACGTGGCGCCGCTCCCCGCACTGCCGGGCGACCTCAACTGAGAGGTCGGCCCCGTCTCGTCACCGCTTGAGGGCCGCCGTTCCGGCGATGGAGGCCAGGACGAAGGCGATCGCCGCATTCCAGCCGGCGAGCGAGATGCCGAGGAAACGCCAGGCGGCGGTGGAGCAATCGGCGACCCGCGTCGCCTTCAGGGTATCGAGGAAGTCGCCGACATCGCTGGGATTGGCGCCGCTGCCGCCGCCGCAATCGGACGGGCCGGCCCAGAACGCCCATTCGGCGCCCGCGTGATAGACGCTGAGGCCGGCCCCGTAGAGCAGCCCGAGGGCGGCGATCCCGAGGATCAGCCGGGTCAGGCGCTCGGGCGTGAAAAGGGCCAGGAGGGCCAGCGGGATCGCCGCGTAATAGGGCAGGCGCTCCGTCAGGCAGAGCTTGCACGGCACGTAGCCGAGGACCCACTGAAAATAGAAGGCGCCCGCGATCGCCAGTGCGGAGCCGATCAGGACCGCCAGCGCAGCCCGGCGAAGGCGGAGAAGGGTGGAGTAATCGATCACAGCAGCACCTTGAACAGGACGAAGCCGAGGATGACGACGGCCACCGTGATGGCCGCGACGACATTCAGATGCCGGTCGAGGACGGCGCGAATGGATACGCCGTAGCGCTTCAGAAGCCCAGCGAGCAGGAAGAAGCGCGCCCCGCGGGTGATGAGCGAGAGCAGGACGAACCAGAACAGGTCGTAATGGGCGAAGCCCGAGGTGATCGTCACCAGCTTGAACGGGATCGGCGTGAGCCCCTTCAGCAGGATCACCCAATGCCCGTACTGGGCGTAGGAGGCCTGGAAGCTCGCCGCCTTCTCGTTCAGCCCATAGAGCGAGAACAGCCAGACCCCGATGGAATCGTAGAGCAGGGCGCCGATGGCGTAGCCGAGCAGCCCGCCGGCCACCGAGGACAGGGTGGTGATCGTCGCGTAGAACCAGACCTTGTCGGGCCGGCTCACCGCCATCGGCACCAGCATCACGTCGGGCGGGACCGGAAAGAACGAGCTCTCCGCGAACGCCACCGCACCGAGTGCGTAGGGGGCCGACGGCTTGCCCGCGAGCGCGAGTATCCACTCGTAGAGGCGGCGGATCATGAAGGGCTTCTATCCGAAAGGGGAGGGCGCGAGGCCCTTTGAGCACAACCCGGCCGGACTTGCGAGCCGGAACCGTAGCGGCGAGGTTTCCCCGCAAAACCCCTCTGGCCGTCCGGGCGATCCTGTGCCATGAGGCGGATGTTGCGGGCGTGGTGGAACTGGTAGACGCGCCGGACTCAAAATCCGGTTCTGGTGACAGAGTGTCGGTTCGATTCCGACCGCCCGCACCAATCGACCCTGCGACGCGGCCCGTGAGCCAGAGGCGGGCAACCCCTATCTCGATTGCAGGAAACGGCGGATCCAGCCGCCGACGCGGTGAGCATCGCTCTCGCCGCGCAGCGAGGCGACGGCGGCTGCCTGAAACGCCTCGTCGTGGGGCAGCGTGGGCTGGTGCCCGGCAATCAGATCCGTGGCGTAATCGGTCTCGAATTCCGGATGGACCTGGAACGAGATCGCCCGTCGTTCGGGGTAGGACAGGATGCCGTAGGGCGTGAAGGCGTTGCCGCCGAGGATGCGGGCATCCGCCGGAGGAACGACGACCTGATCCTGATGGATCGCCGGGACCGAGACGCGGCGCGCCTCGTCCATCCATTCCGCGCGTTCGAAGACGTCATAGGTGTGGAGGCCGATGCCCCAGCCCTTGGCCGATTTCTCCACCGTGCCGCCGAAGGCCGCCGCCAGGATCTGGTGTCCGAAGCAGAGCCCGACGAGCTTGGCACGCCCGTCGACCTCGCGCAGGAAGCTCTTGAGCGGCGCGATCCACGGCAGGTCGTCATAGACGCCCGCCGCCGATCCCGTCACGACGAACGCATCGAACGCCTCGGGAGAGGTGGGAAACCGCCCCTCCGCCACCGGGAGGATCGTCACCTCGGCAGGGTCGCCGAGGAGCCTCTCCACCATGCGGCCGTAGGACGGGTAGGATTCGGCCAGGCGAGCGGGCGGTGCGCCCGCCTCAATGATTCCAATCTTCATCGCCGCCTTATGGCCAAGAGAGGGGATCGATGCGAGCCCTATGCCCTCAGATCCTACTTGATTGGATTTCTGAGCGAATACTCATGTCGACGTCGATCATCCGCCAAAGGCGATCGTCCAAGCAGACCGCCTCATCCTGAGGTGCCCTTTGCTGGAGCAAAGGGCCTCGAAGGAGCCCTCCAGAAACCAAAGTGATCCCTGGAAGGCTCCTTCGAGGCCGCTACGCGGCGCCTCAGGATGAGGTAAAGTCTTGGAAAAACGTCTCGATTAGCTCCTCAGATGACCGGATCGAGCGTCGCGGCGGGAGCAGCCGCCACCGGCCTTGCCAGGAAATGCGAGGCGGCGACCGCGACCACCATCACGGCCAGGAAGATCGCGAAGATCATCGGATTGAAGACGACCAGGGCGATGAAGCAGATGCCGGCCATGGCCAGAGCGAAGGCGGGGGCGACGGGGAAGAACGGCGCCCGGTAGGGACGGGCGAGGTCGGGCTCGCTGCGGCGCAGCTTGAACAGGGCCGCCATGCTCATCCCGTACATCACCAGCGCGCCGAACACCGCCATGGTGACGATGCTCGCGGTGAGGGACTGGCCCGCGATCTCGATGAGGTTGTCGCTGTAGATGGCGGCGATGCCGACGAGTCCGCCGGCCACCGTCGCCACGTGCGGGGTCTGGAAGCGGGGGTGCACCTTGGCGAGGAAACCGGGCAGGTAGCCGGCGCGGCCGAGGGCGAAGATCTGGCGCGAATAGCCCATGATGATGCCGTGGAACGACGCCACGAGGCCGAACAGGCCGAGCCAGACCAGCATGTGCAGCCAGCCGCTCGACTCGCCCACCACCGTCTTCATCGCCTGGGGCAGCGGGTCGTTGAGGTTGCTAAGGGTGCGCCAGTCACCCGAGCCGCCGGCGAAGATCATCACGCCGAAGGCGAGGACGGTGAGCGTCAGGACGCCCGTGATGTAGGCGATGGGGATCGTGCGCTTGGGGTCCTTGGCCTCTTCCGCCGCCATGGCGACGCCCTCGATGGCGAGGAAGAACCAGATGGCGAACGGAATGGCCGCGAACATGCCGCCGATTGCGGCGAGGCTGAATGTGGATTCACCGGCCCAGCCATGGGCGGCGAAATTGGAGAAGCTGAAGGCCGGGGCGACGACGCCCATGAAGACCAGCAATTCGGCCACCGCCAGGATGGTCACGAACAGTTCGAACGTGGCGGCGATCTGCACGCCGACGATGTTGAGGGTCATGAAGATCAGGTAGGCGCCCAAAGCCGCGTGTTTCGGGTCGAGCCCCGGAAACTGGACGTTGAGATAGGCCCCGATGGCCAGCGCTATGGCGGGGGGCGCGAAGACGAATTCGATCAACGTCGCATAGCCGGCGATGCAGCCGCCGATGGGTCCGAAGGCGCGCCGGCTATAGGCGAAGGGGCCGCCGGCCTGCGGGATGGCCGTGGTGAGCTCGGTGAAGCTGAAGATGAAGGCGACGTACATCGCGGCGATGAAGGTCGTCGTCACCAGGAAGCCGAGGGTTCCGGCGCTGGCCCAGCCATAGCTCCAGCCGAAATACTCGCCCGAGATCACGAGGCCGACGGCGATGCCCCAGAGATGGAAGGCGTTCAGGCCCTTATGCAGGCCGGTGGATTCGCTTTGCATGGTGGGTTCCCGTCATCGGCGAAGGCTGCCGTCGGGAATGGCCAAGCAAGAGTTTTGCCGCAAGAGAAATAGGGCGTGTGAAGCCCGTATCCGGCCTCACGCCGCCGTGGCGCGGGTGCGCAGGCGGGGCGTCTCCTTGGGGCGGATGTCCATGGCGTTGCCGCGCCAGACGATGGCGCTCTGCATCCAGGCGCTCGCCCACATGACGGGGAGGATCGCGTCGCGCAGGAGGAAGGCAAGGAGGAGCCGGGGAGAGCGGTGCCACCCGGCGCGGGCGGCGAGCGCGTATTCGGCCCCGTACCAGAGCATGGCCATGGCGACGACGCCGATCAGGACCGGAGCGTCCGGGACCGCGAGAGCCGCGATGGCGAAGGGAAGCACCGCGCCCGAGCCGATCTCGGGCGCGAAGAAATGCGGGAATGTCACCCGGCGCAGGCGCGCCCAGCGCACCTGCCGCGACCAGACCTCGCGGAACGTCCGAAATCCGAGGGGCTGGTCGAAGGGCGCGGCCACGAGATGCACCCGCTTGCCCGCCGCGCGCACGAGCTTGGTCGCCGCCGCATCCTCGGCGATCTCGGCGGCGAGCGCCCGGATGCCGCCCCGCCCATCGAGGAACGGCTTGTGCCAGAGCATGCTCTTGCCCTGAGCAAAGCCGAGGCCGAGGCTCTCGCCGGTATATTGCCAACGCGCCTGGAGCGTATTGAGGAAGGCGCATTCCAGTTCGGCGAAGAAGCCGTGCGGCCTTGCGCCGATGGGCGTGGAGCAGACGAGGCCCGTATCCGGCCGCCACGAGGCTTGCAGCCGCTGCAGGTAGTCCGGCGGCATCAGGACGTTGGAATCGGCGAGCACCACCCAGTCGTGGCGGGCCGCCTCCCAGCCGCGCACGCAATTGTTGAGTTTGGGATTGTCGCTGATCCGCTCGTCGCCGACGATGAGCCGCGCCGGCACCGCCGGATGGGCCGCCATCAGGCGGTGCAAGAGCGGGACGATGGGATCGCGGCCATCGGCGACGCAGAAGATCAGCTCGTAATCCGGGTGGGCGAGATGGAAGCCGCGCTCCAGCATCTCCTCGCTGAACGCTTCGAGACCGCAGACCGGGCGCACGAGGGAGATCGGCGCGGCGCTGGGAAAGCTCGGCGTGCCGCGGTTGCGGCCGATGCGCCATGCGGCGATGGCGATGCTGAGACAATTGACCAGGGTCAGCGCGGCACAGAGCGAGAGCGCGACGATCGCGCCGGTCTCGATGCTGCCGATCATGCCGTGCTCCCTCCGGGCATCCGCCGCCTGACGGAACCAGCCCCTGCCCGAGGCCGTAACAGGCAGGCTGTTTCAGTCGTATGACAGCAATGCGGAGTCGATCGGCTCCTCGTCGCAGGGAAGGGGCCGGTGTGACCGAGACGTGGCAGATCGCCGAGGCGACATGATTCCACCCATCGTCGTCCACCCCGCCTATCAGGCCGTCCTGCCGGACGGGCACCGGTTCCCGATGCGGAAATACGGTCGCCTCGCCGAAACGCTCACGGCGCTCGGGCTCGCTCCCGCCGGTTTCGTCAGACCCGAACCGGCCGACGCGGCCCTCCTGAAGCGCGCGCACCGCTCGAATTACGTCGATGCGGTCCTGTCCTGTTCGGTCTCGCGGGAGGTCGAGCGCGAGATCGGCCTTCCGGTGGACGAGAGCGTCGTCGCCCGCTCCTGTGCCTCCGCGGGCGGCACCCTCGCGGCGGCGCGGCTCGCGCTGGTCCATGGCCTCGCCGGCAGCGCCGCCGGCGGCAGCCACCATGCGCGGCGGGAGACCGGCGCGGGCTTCTGCGTGTTCAACGACGTCGCGGTCGCCGCCCTGGCGCTCCAGGACGAGGGCACGATCCGCCGGGCGCTGGTAGTGGATTGCGACGTGCATCAGGGCGACGGCACCGCCGATTGCCTCGCCGGCTCGCCGGATCTGTACACCTTCTCGATCCATGCCGAGAAGAACTATCCGACGCGCAAGATCCCCGGCGACCTTGATGTGGGCCTCGTCGATGGCGTCGACGACGCGGCCTACGCCGCCGTCCTCGGCGCGCATCTGCCGGGCCTCCTCGACGGGCTCTCGCCGGACATCGTGTTCTACAATGCCGGGGTCGATCCGCACGTGGACGACAGGCTCGGGCGCTTGGCCCTCACCGATGCGGGCCTCGCCGCACGGGATCGCTTCGTCGTGGGAGAAGCGCGCCGGCGCCGCATTCCCCTCGTGGCGGTGATCGGCGGCGGCTATGCCACCGATATCGACGCCCTGGCCGCCCGCCACGCCCTCGTCTTCCAGGCCATGGCCGCCCTCGCGTGAAGCCGCTCAGGGCGTCCCGCACGCTTCCGGCGGGATCTCGCCTTCGGTCACGCAGCGTGCCACCTTTTCGAGACCGTCGAAGAGCCGCTCCAACTGCGCGCCCTCCATGGAATGGAAGCCCAGCGTCCGGGAGATCAGCAGCCCCAGCGTCGAGAAAACCAATGCCGCACCGATTCCCGGACAGGTCTCGATCTTTTCCAGGGCGGCGAGCCGCTCGCTGAGGAAGGCGTTGAATCCGGCGAAGGCCTCGGGATTCTCCGCCGAGGCCAGGAGGAAGGCCCGCGGGAACCCCTCTTCCTCCGCATAGACCTGCCTCGCATGGGCGATCAGCGCGAGGGGGAGGGCCGAGGGGCCCGGCACCTGCTCCGCTTCGAGCTTGGCAATGCCCTCCTTGACCTCCTTCAGCTTGCGCTCGGCCATGGCCGTGATGAGCGCTTCCTTCGAGGAGAAATGGTGGAGGACCCCGCCCTTGCTTAAGCCCGCCTCCGCCGCCACCGCGTCGATGGTCAGGGTGCGCGTGCCCGCGCGACGGATCAGGCTTTCGGCCGCATCGAGGATGACGCTCGGCCGATCCTCCCGCCGTGTGCGCGGCTTCGCCATGTTCACACCCTAAAAACCGTCTGGACGGTCGGTAAGATAACCGATAGACAGGCGCTTCGATAGAGCTTTTGCGGGATGGGGTCACAGTGTCTGGTCCGACCATGTCCATTCGACGGTACCGAGGCGCCCGGACGGTGGCCTGCCTTGGCTTCGCCGCCCTGGCCTGCTTCCCGGCGCAGGCGAAGGACGAAACCGCCCAACCCGGCCCGACGCCTTCGAAAAAGAGCCTCGCCACGGTCCGCACGGCGAAGGCCGAGCGCAGCACCATCGCGGCCGATCTCGTCTTCACCGGCGACATCCAGGCCCAGTCGCAGGTGAACGTCGCCTTCCGCAACAACGGCAAGATCGCCGTGCGTCTGGTGGAAGTGGGCGATCACGTCACCGCCGACCAGGTTCTGGCCAGGCTCGATCCGCAGGAGCAGCGGGCCAACCTCAACAACGCGCAGGCCGCGCTGACCTCCGCCGAGGCGCTGCTGACCCAGGCCAAGGTCAATTTCAAGCGCCAGGAGATGCTGCTCTCCAGCGGATACACCACGCGGCCGAGCTATGACGACGCCGAGCAGCAGCTCCGCACGACCCAGGCCTCGGTGGAATCCGCCAAGGCGGCCCTGGGCACCGCCCAGGAGCAGTTCTCCTACACCGACCTGAAGGCGGGCGTGGACGGCATCGTGCTCAGCCGCAGCTTCGAGGTGGGCCAGGTGGTCCAGGCGGGCCAGACCGTCCTCACCATGGCGGAGGACGGGCCGCGCGACGCGGTGTTCAACGTGTTCGAGGCGGTGCTGGCGACCCCGCCCGAGAGCAAGCAGGTGGAGATCACCCTCCAGGCGGACCCGAAGGTGCGGACCGTCGGCACGGTGCGGGAAATCTCGCCGAGCGTGGACGCCGCCTCCGGCACCGTGCGGGTCAAGGTCGGCCTGAAGGACACGCCCGCCGCCATGTCCCTCGGGGCCATCGTCATCGGCACCGGCAAGTTCAGGCCGCAGACGGCCATCGTCCTGCCCTGGTCCTCGCTCTACCGCTGGGAGAACGGCCCCGCCGTGTGGGTGCGTGATCCGGCCAGCGGCAAGGTCGCCCCGCGCAACGTGACCATCGACCGGTATTCGCCCAACACCATCGCCCTGTCCGGCGGTGTCGAGCCGGGCGAGGAGGTGGTCGTCGCCGGCATCCAGTTCCTCCGGCCGGGCCAGTCCGTCGCCGTCGCCGAGGAGATCGCCCGATGATCCGCTCCGGCATCCGCCTCGCCCTGATCGGGGTGGCCCTGTCCGGCCTCGGCGCCTGCCATGGCGCGGAGGAAGAGGCCGGACCGCCGCCGGTGCGGCCCGTGCTCTATACGGAGGCCAAGCCCGTCGACACCATCGTGTTCGGGCCCTTCGCCGGGTTCGTGGCCCCCCGATATCAATCGGAGATCGGGTTTCAGATCGCGGGCCGTATGATCGCCCGCGACGTGACGATGGGGGACGTCGTCAAGAAGGGCCAGCGCATCGCCGCACTCGACCCCATCGTCACCCGCTTCGCTCTCACCCGCGCCGAGGCGGAGCTCGCCGATGCCACGGCGCAGGCGGAGAATGCCAGCGCCACGGAGTTGCGCCAGCGGCGGTTGATCGCCAACGGCAATGTCAGCCAGGCACGGCTCGACAGCGCCGTGGCGAGCCGCGACACCGCCCAGGCCCGTCTCGCCCAGGCCCAGGCCAACCTGCAGAAGGCCCGCGACCAGATGGGCTATACCGAGCTGCATGCGGATTTCGACGGCGTCGTCACCGTTCGCAGCGCGGAAGTGGGGCAAGTGCTCTCGGCGGGGCAGGCGGTGGCGACCCTGGCCCGGCCCGAGGAGCGCGAGGCCGTGGTCGACATCCCCGAGGATCTGGTCGGCGCCATGCCGAAGGATGCGGTCTTCACCGTGGCGCTCCAGAGCGCCCCCGACGTGACGGCGACGGGCAAAGTCCGCGAGATCTCGCCCTTCGCCGACCAGAAGACCCGCACCCGGCGCATTCGGATGACGCTGCTCAACCCGCCGGAGGCGTTCCGCCTCGGCTCCACCATCACGGTCGGGCTCTCGCGCCACATGAAAGCGCGGTTCCAGCTGCCGGCGACGGCGGTGTTCGAGGCCGATGGTCGAAGCGCGGTCTGGATCGTGAACGAGGCCGGGGATTCCGTGTCCCGCCGCGACGTCACCCTGGCGGAACGAAACGACCAGCGCGTGTCCGTCACCGAGGGACTGAAACCGGGGGACCGTGTCGTCCTCGCGGGCGCACGCAGTCTCGGCGAAGGCCAGCGCGTCCGCCTGTCCGACAAGCCGCAATAGCTGCCGCCCCGCGCTGGGTTTAGAGCCGCGCCGACCCGAACAGCCTCACGCGAGAGCCGCCCGTGAAGAACTTCAACCTGTCCGAATGGGCGCTCGAGCATCGCTCCTTCGTCTGGTTCCTGATGCTGATCTCGATGCTGGCGGGCTTCCTCGCCTACGAGAAGCTCGGCCGCGAGGAAGACCCGCCCTTCGCCATCAAGACCATGATCGTGCAGGCGCGCTGGCCCGGCGCCACGATCAGCGACACGCTGGATCAGGTCACCGAGCGGATCGAGAAGGAATTGCAGCAGATCGACGCCGTCGATTTCAGCCGCAGCTACACCACGCCCGGCCAGACCACGGTCTTCGTCCAGTTGCGCGAGACGACGCCGCCGAAGACGATTCCGGGCATCTTCTATCAGGTGCGCAAGCGCATCGGCGATATCGGCAGCACCTTCCCGCAGGGGATCCAGGGGCCGTTCTTCAACGATGAGTTCGGTGACGTCTTCGGCAACGTCTATGCGTTCACCGCCGACGGTGTCTCGATGCGCCAATTGCGCGACTACGTGGAGCGGGTGCGGGCCGACCTGAAGAAGGTCAACAATGCCGGTAAGATGCAGCTCCTCGGCGCGCAGGACGAGGTCATCTACCTCGACTTCTCCACCCGCAAGCTCGCCGGCCTCGGCGTCGACCAGGCCGCCGTCATCGCGACCCTGCAGGCACAGAACGCCATCGCCCCCTCCGGCGTGATCCAGGCCGGCCCCGAGCGCGTCTCCGTGCGGGTCGGCGGCCAGTTCGTTTCCGAGGACAGCCTGAGGACCATCAACCTGCGGGTGAACGACCGCTTCTTCCGCCTCTCCGATGTGGCCGAGATCTCGCGCGGCTTCACCGATCCGCCCACCGCCCTGTTCCGGTTCGACGGCCAGCCGGCGATCGGCCTCGCCATCGCCATGCAGCCCTCGGGCAACCTGCTGACCTTCGGCCACGACCTCAAGGCGCGGATGAAGAAGCTCGAAGGCGAGCTGCCTTATGGCGTCGGCATCCACCTCGTCTCGGATCAGCCGAAGATCGTCGAGGAGGCGGTGGGCGGCTTCACCAAGGCCCTGATCGAGGCCGTGGTCATCGTGCTGGGCGTCAGCTTCATCAGCCTCGGCTGGCGCGCGGGCCTCGTGGTCTCGTTCTCGATTCCCCTCGTCCTCGCCGTGGTCTTCGTGGTGATGCAGGTGATGGGCGTCACGCTTCAGCGCATCTCGCTCGGCGCCCTCATCATCTCGCTCGGCCTCCTCGTCGACGACGCCATGATCACCGTCGAGATGATGGTCGCACGGCTCGAGGTGGGCGACACCCTGAAGAAGGCGGCGACCTTCGCCTACACCTCCACCGCCTTCCCGATGCTCACCGGCACCCTCGTCACGGTGGCGGGCTTCCTGCCCATCGGCTTCAACGGCTCGGCGGCCGGCGAATACACCTACAGCCTGTTCGTGGTCATCGCGGCCTCTCTCCTGATTTCGTGGGTCGTGGCCGTGCTGTTCGCGCCGCTCATCGGCGTGAAGCTCCTGCCGAAGACCATCAAGAAGCACCACGACAAGCCGAGCTTCCTGCTCCGCACCTTCCGCGGGTTGCTGCTGCCGGCCATGCGGTTCCGCTGGATCACCGTGGCCTTCTGCGTCGGCCTGCTCGGCCTGTCGCTCTACGGCATCCAGTTCGTGCAGCAGCAGTTCTTCCCGGCCTCCGACCGTCCCGAGATCCTCGTGGACATGACCTTGCCGCAGAATGCCAGCATCGCCGAGACCAAGGCCCAGATGGACCGGTTCGAGGCGACGCTGAAGGGCGATCCCGAGATCCTGCGCTGGAGCTCCTATGTCGGGCAGGGCGCGGTGCGCTTCTATCTTCCGCTGGACCAGCAGCTCGGCAACGCGTTCTTCGGCCAGATCATCGTGGTGACCTCGTCGCTCGAGGCCCGCGATAAGATGATCCAGAAATTCGAGGCGCTGGCGGCCAAGGAATTCGTCGGCACCGACGTCTTCGTCCACTCCCTCGACCTCGGCCCCCCGGTGGGCCGGCCGATCCAGTACCGGCTGAGCGGACCCGATCTCCAGAAGGTGCGCGGCCTCGCGCTCCAGCTCAGCAACATCGTCGCCTCGAGCCCGAATGTCGGCCTGCCGAACCTCGATTGGAACGAGCCCGGCAAGGTGCTGAAGGTCGACATCATCCAGGACAAGGCGCGCCAGCTCGGCGTCACCTCGGAGGATATCGCCGGGCTCCTCAACGGCATCGTCGGCGGTCGCTCGATCACGCAGGTGCGTGATTCGATCTACCTCGTGGACGTGGTCGGCCGCGCCCAGGCGGCGGAACGTAAGTCCGTCGAGACGCTGCAAAGCCTGCAGGTGCCGCTGTCGAACGGGAGCGTCGTGCCCCTGCTGGCCTTCGCCACGGTGAGCTACGAACTCGAACAGCCCATCGTCTGGCGCCGCGACCGCCTGCCCACCATCACGGTGCGGGCGGCGATCGTCGACGACACCCAGGCGCCCACCATCGTCAACGCCCTCGATCCGGCCATCAAGGCGTTCGAGAAGACCTTGCCGGACGGCTACACCCTCGCGGTCGGCGGTGCGGTGGAGGAGAGCGCCAAGGGCAGCGGACCCATCGCGGCGGTGGCGCCGGTGATGCTGCTCGCCATGGCGATGTTCCTGATGATCCAGCTCCAGAGCTTCCAGAAGCTGTTCCTGGTGGCGAGCGTGGCGCCCCTCGGCCTCATCGGCGTGGTGGCGATCCTGCTGCCCTTCGGCAAGCCGCTGGGCTTCGTCGCCATCCTCGGCGTGCTGGCGCTCATCGGGATCATCATCCGCAACTCGGTGATCCTGGTGATGCAGATCGACGAGTACGACCGCGAGGGCTACGCCCCGTGGGACGCGGTGGTGGAGGCGACCTGCCACCGGATGCGGCCGATCCTGCTCACGGCCGGCGCGGCGAGCCTCGCCCTGATCCCCATCGCGCGGGAGGTCTTCTGGGGGCCGATGGCCTACGCCATGATCGGCGGCATCATCGCCGCCACCTTCCTGACCCTGTTCTTCCTGCCCGCGCTCTATGTCGGCTGGTACCGCATCAAGGCTCCGAAGGGGGACCGCCCCGCGGGCGGCGCATCGACGGCCCCGGCGGCTGGCCATCACGCCGAGGCCTGATCAGGGCGCTGCGGCGCAGAGTACGGGCTCCAATGCCCGCATGACGCGGCGATAATCGGTGATGTGCAGAGCGTCGCGCAAGGCGCCGGGCAGGGCGAACCCGGTGTCGCCGTCGCGCAGATCCGCGTAGGGGTCCACGTACCGGCAGGAGAGGCGCCGGCACAGAGCCTCGATCCGCGCGGAGTACGCGACGACCGCCGCCGGTTCGAGGCGCTTTTCCACCGAACGGGAGATGGGCGGAACGGCGGCGACCACGACACGGTCGCTGCCGGCCTGCAGCTGCTTCACGATCCGCTCCACCGCGTCGTCGAAGCCCTGGGCGGTCCTGTCGGACAACGGCTCCTTCTTCCGCTGCAGGTCGTTGGTTCCGATGAAGACCACCACCGCGCGGGCGCGGGTCTTCACCGACAGCTTGGCCACGAGATCGGCATAGACCGAAGCCGATGCGCCGCTGATGCCGCCATTGACGATCTCCGTGCCGCAGACCCGCTGGGCCGGGCTCTGCAACTCGGCCTGCGAATCGCCGGCGAGGAGGATGTAGCCGTTCGGTGCATCGTCGAGATGGGCCTGGATCGAAGGCAGCCGGTCCGTGGCGTAGAGCCGGGCGTTGAGACGCGAGGGCTTCTCGACCCATCCGACGGTGAAGCCCACACCGAGGACGGCCAGCCCGGCAATGCCCAGACGCAGGGCCTTCATCGGGTTGCTCCCGGCACGTCCGATGTCTTCGATACCTCCGATGTCTTCGCCGTGCCGGCCCTGTCGACGGTGGCGCCCGGCCGCGAATCCGTCGTGGCGTAATAGGGCTTGATGTCGAGGAGCGGCGTGCCGTCGAGGCAGTCGAGCCCCCGGACGCTCAGGGTCGCTCCGTCGATGCCGAGGAGTTCCACCACCGAGAGCGCGATGGGGTTCGGGCGCGCCGGCGAGCGCAGGGAGAACGTGCCCCGGCTGCCCTCCGCATGGCGCGGCCTCTGGCGCACGATGTCCCGGGCGGCCCGGTCCATCCAGTAAAGCACGATGAGGTGGCTCGCCCCCTCCACGTTCTGCAAGCCGGGGGCGAAGGTGGCATCGACCTCCAGCGTGCAGATGGCGTCGGTCTGAAGCCCGTTCTTGGGGCATTCCGCGCGGGTCGCCCACGGGGTCCTGACACGGCCGATGAAGTAGAGCCCTGCATCGTGGGAGGCGGGCAGCGTGACGGTCTCTTCGCCGGGCCGCCGGTCGATCGGGTCGCTCATCAGACGCATCGGATTTGGAGAGGCGGTGCCCGGAAGACCCCCGAGCCGTTCGAAGCGAGCATGTCGGACAACTCGCCCCCGTGCGCAAGCCGGTCGACAGCGAGCCGCCATGCGGGCCGCATCGTTCCATCGGGCGCCGGTGCGGTATAGATTCTTGCATATAGCCGTCGGCGGCACCGCCGGCCTTCGGGCCGAAGCCTTCCCAAGGAGAGAGCGTGACCACCAGCGAATGGCGCCCGATGGAATCCGTGGGCGATGCCGAGACCGCCGTCGACCGCCTCGCCGCTCTCTACGCGGGTGCGATCCAGTCGCTCCAGACCGCCCTGACCCGCTATCTCGACGGAGGCGCCGCGCCCGACCATGCCGAGCGGCTTCAGTTCCGCTATCCCGAGTTGCGGATCACCTATCACCCGTCCGGGCCGATCCCGCGTTTTTCCCGCGCGACGGCGAAGTTCCAGTCTCCCGGCACCTACGCCACCACGGTGACGCAGCCGGCGCATTTCCGGCCGTACCTGCTGGAGCAGCTGACGCCCCTGATCCGGGATTACGGTGCGACCCTCGAAGTCGGATTGAGCGCGCAGGAGATCCCCTATCCCTATGTGCTGGAGCCGGGCGCCAACCTCTCGGGCAGCGGGATCACGCCGCGCGATCTAGCCACTTACTTCCCCGTCCCGCTGCTCTCGGTGGTGGGAGACGAGATCGCCGACGGCCTCTGGGTGGCACCGGTCGAAGAGCCGAAGCCCCTGGCGCTGTTCGACGCGATCCGGGTCGATTACTCCCTGCGCCGTCTCGTCCATTACACCGGCTGCGACTGGCGCGACGTCCAGCCGTGGATCCTGCTCACGAACTACCATCGCTACGTCGACGGCTTCATCCGGCACGGCTTGGAGCAGCTGGCCAGCGGCAGGGACGGCTACGAGCGCATGATCCTGCCCGGCGGCATCACCGTCTCGCGGGAGGAGGCGGCGGGCATCGATCCGGCGGCCCTCATCGCCGCCTCGCCCTGGCACAAGTTCCAGATGCCGGCCTATCACCTCGTCGCGCGCGGCCCCGACGGGTCGATGCAGGGCACGACGCTGGTCAACATCGGCGTCGGCCCCTCCAACGCCAAGACGATCACCGACCATCTCGCGGTTCTGCGTCCGCATTGCTGGCTCATGGTCGGCCATTGCGGCGGGTTGCGGCAGTCGCAGACCATCGGCGATTACGTCCTCGCCCATGGCTATCTGCGCCGGGATCGTATCCTCGACGAGCTGGTTCCGCCGGACGTGCCGGTGCCGGCCCTGGCCGAAGTCCAGCTCGCGCTCCAGGCCGCAGCCGCCAGCGTCACCGGCGAGACCAGCGACGACCTGAAGCGGCGCCTGCGCACGGGCACGGTGGTGACCTACGACGACCGCAACTGGGAGCTCCGCTTCAGCCAGGAGCGGCGGCGGATCAACCTGTCCCGCGCCATCGGCGTCGACATGGAGAGCGGCACCATCGCGGCACAAGGCTACCGCCTGCGGGTTCCCTACGGCACGCTCCTCTGCGTCTCCGACAAGCCGCTCCACGGCGAGATTAAGCTGCCGGGCGCGGCCAACGCCTTCTATGAGCGGGCAGTGGCCGAGCACCTGCTCATCGGCCTGTCCGCCCTCGATATCCTCCGCGCCGACCGGAACGGCCTGCATTCGCGCAAGCTGCGCAGCTTCGACGAACCGCCGTTCCGG
This sequence comes from Methylobacterium sp. 88A, assembly GCF_000376345.1. Lineage (NCBI taxonomy): Bacteria > Pseudomonadati > Pseudomonadota > Alphaproteobacteria > Hyphomicrobiales > Methylobacteriaceae > Methylobacterium > Methylobacterium sp. 88A. Next base: position 3,543,855 of record NZ_AQVT01000001.1, on the reverse strand, counting down.
TAGGCCGCTCTATGCGGCGTTCAGTATTCTGGAGAGACCGACGATGAAGTCCCGGCCCGGATTGGTCCCGAGCTCGAACCGCTCCTGGTAGACAGCGAACATCAGGTCCCGCCGCCTGCGCGAGCGGGCCAGATCGGCGGCTGCCAGTGCTTCGGGCAGGTCTGCCAGCGTCACCTCGGTGCAGTAGCAGGGTGAGCCGGTCTGTTGCCGCCAGGAATCCGCGAGTGTGCCTGCATCATAGGCGTCGAAGCCCGAGTCTTCGACGAGCGCCATCGTCACCTCCCGGTCCCGGTCGCGGTCGGCTGCCACGGGGGCGGCGATGCGCTCCGGGTGGCCGGCGGGACGGCCCATCTCCTTCAGGGTCACGGAGTAGATCGAGTTCCACGCCTTCGCGATGGGACGACCGAGGCGCTCGGCGACCCAGGCGCTGTCCGCCTGACCGTTCTCGATCGCCTCGATCCGCTCGTCACGCGCGGGAATGTAGTTCGAGGTATCGATCACCACGGTCTCGGCGGGCAGTCCGGCGAGCAACGGCGCGAGGGCGGTGATGCCGCAGAAGGGGATCGAGAGGATGACCACGTCGGCATCCGCGACCGCATCCTCCTTCGTCACCGCCTGCGCTCCGGTGGACAGCACGTCGGCATCGATGGTGCGCGGATCACGCGAATTCGCGACCTTTACGCGATGCCCAGCGGCGCTGAGTGTCTTGGCCAGGGTACCGCCGATGAACCCGCTGCCGAGTATACCAATCTTCATATCGAACTATCCTAGGTTTCGCGTTGTCAGCTCTCAATTGCCGGAATGCACCGAACGGTTCATGGCGATGATGTCGGCATGGCTGGGGTTGGGACCGAGCTTTCCCATGAGGCCGTAGACCCGGATCAAGGTCTTTTGCGCCTCTCCCTTCACTGCGGCGAGCAGGGCCTTGTGCATCGTCTCCGCATCGTAATCGCAGCAATAACTCGGGGTGGCGGGCTGCTGACGCCAGGATTCCGCCAGCGACCCCCCATCCACCGGATCGAAGCCGACCTGGTCCACGATGCCCATCACGGTCCGCTTCGCGGCATCGTCGTCGCCGGCCACGGCGACGGCGATCCGATCGGGCGCTCCCGCGGGACGACCGAGTTCGGCGAGCGAGTCGGCGAGGATGTTGTTGAACGCCTTGATGATCGGACGGCCGATCTGTTCCGACACCCAGACGCTCTCCGTCTTCCCGGCGTCGAGTTCCGCGATCTGCGGATCGCGCAGGCCGGGATAGTAGTTGCCCGTGTCGACGATGGGGGTCGCCTCGGGCAGGCCGTCGAACAGGTCCTTCGGCAACTGCGCCACGGCGGGGAACGGAATCGACAGGATCACGAGGTCCGCGCCCGCGATGGCACCGTGGGCATCGGCGGGAGTCGCGCCGATCTCCTCGGCGAAGGCGCGCACGCCGTCGGGGCCCTTCGAATTCGCGACGCGGACCTCGTGCCCTGCCGCGCTGAGCTTGCGGGCGAGCGTGCCGCCGATGTTGCCGGTGCCGATGACGCCGATCTTCATGTCTGGTTCCTTTGCAGTTGGATGGATGGCCCCTCAGGGGGCGGTGATCGGGCGCGCGAGTCCGTCGAGCGTGCGCCGAAGCGCTTCGAGGCCGTCAGGGGTCAGCTGGCACGCCGTCCGGATCTTGTCGGGGATGCCGCGAAGCGCGTCTTCCATGGCCCGGCCATGCGGGGTCAGATCGATCAGAACCCGGCGTTCGTCGGACGCGTCACGTGTCCGCGTCACCACGCCGGCGGCCTCCAGCCGCTTGAGCAGAGGCGTCAGGGTGCCCGTCTCCATGTCGAGGCGGACACATAACTCGCCTACGGACAGCGGCGAGCCGTTCATCAATTCGAGGGCGACGAGGTACTGCGAGAATGTCAGCCCAAGCGGCTCGAGGAACGGCTTGTGCAGCCGCACCATACGGTTGGCGGCGGCGTTGAGCGCGAAGGAAAACTCCGTCGCGATCCTCTGTCGATCACGGGTCATTTGTGCAGCTTACTATCATGTAGTGTGCTGCACAAATGGGTGAGGCATGGTCGCTTGTCAATGGCGGGCGAACGAACCTACCGCTCGCGCCGCCACAAACCGGCCCGCTCGGACCGGGCCTGCTCCTCCGCCGCCAGAAGGTCCGACGGGGCATCCTCCGACGCGCGGGCACCGCCGGCCGTGAGGATGAGGGAGGCGAGGTCGTCGCCGTCGATCTGGCAGCGCAGGCCCGCGGGCTGCGCCTCGTCGGTCGCCTCGCCGGCCGCCGGGGCACAGACGACTTCGCGCCGGCGCAGATAGCGGGCGAGTTGGCGCGCCAGGGCGCCGCGCTCGCCATCGACGCCCAGCAGGCGCACCGTCCGGCCACGGAACGAGAGAGTGCCGGTATCGATCACCTCCGGCACGCCGCGCAACGCCCCGGCCGCACTGGTCTCCTTGGCGGCGGGGGCCGGCTCGGCGCGGGCGGCCGAGGGGCGCTTGCGCCGTGACGCCATCTGGATCGTGGCGCGCTGGGTAAAATCCTTGAAGATCGCCGCCGGCAGGTCGCCGCCGCCGACCTTGTTCATGGAGGAATTGTCGTCGTTGCCGACCCAGACGCCGACGACGAGGTCCGGGGTCACGCCGACGAACCAGGCATCGCGGTAATCCTGCGTCGTCCCGGTCTTGCCGCCCACCGCGAGGTTGGTGATCCGCGCCGCGCGCCCGGTTCCGCTATCCACCACGGCCTGAAGCGAATCGAGCATCATCGCGCGGCTCTCGCCCGGCAGCGGCGTCGTCGGTTTGGCGTCGGGGCGCAGGTAGAGCGGGTCTGGGCCGGGGCCGCGAATGGCATGGACGCCGTAGGTGTCGAGGGGCTGGGCGCTCGCCAGCACGCCGGCATAGGCCCGTGTCATCTCCAGCAGGGAGACTTCAGCCGAGCCGAGGGCGAGGCTCGGGACGTTGGGAAGGTCGGAGGTGACGCCGAGCTTGCGCGCGGTCTCGATCACGGAGGCCATGCCGATCTCGTCGGCCAGTTGCGCGGCGATGGTGTTGATCGATTGCGCGAAGGCGGTGCGAAGGGGGACCGCGCCCCGGAAACGGCCGCTGGCATTCTGCGGCTCCCAATCGCCGATCTGGATCGGCCGGTCCACCAGCACCGTCTCCGGCGAGAGGCCCTTCTCATAGGCGGTGAGGTAGACGAACAGCTTGAACAGCGACCCGGCCTGGCGCTTGGCCTGGGTCGCCCGGTTGAACTGGCTGTCCTCGTAATCGCGCCCGCCCACCATGGCGAGGATCGCGCCCTCCTTGTTCAGGACGACCATGGCGCCCTGGCTCGCCTTCTTCTTGGCCCCTTCCGCATCGAGCCGCCGGGCGATGACGCCCTCCGCCAGGCTCTGCAAATCGAGGTTGAGGGTCGTGCGCAGCGTGACGTCGCCGGCCGTGTCGGAGAGGCGCTTGGCGTCCGCCGACACCATGTCGAGGAAGTAGTTGGTGCCCGGCGGCGTCTCCGGCGGGGTGCGCAGGGTGATCGTCTCGGCGCGTGCCTTGTCGGCCTCGGCGGCGGTGATCGCGCCGGTCTCGACCATGGTCTGCAGCACGATGTCGGCCCGCTCCTTGGCGCCGCCGAAGTTGCGCGTCGGCGCCAATTGCGACGGCGCCCGGACGAGGCCCGCCAGCATCGCCGCCTCGGGCAGCGTCAGCGCCTTCGCGCCCTTGCCGAAATAGCGCCGGGACGCGGCGTCGATCCCATAGGCGCCGGCCCCGAAATAGGCGGTGTTGAGATAGCCGAGAAGGATCTCCTCCTTCGACATCGTGCTCTCCACGCGCAGGGCCAGGAACGCCTCCTGGATCTTTCGGCGCAGCGTCTTCTCCTGGGTGAGGGAGGTGAGCCGCACATATTGCTGCGTGATGGTGGACGCGCCCTCGCGCACGCCGCCGCTCACGGTGTTGCGCCAGAGCGCCCGCACCAGCCCGCGCGGGTCGACCCCCCAATGCGAGTAGAAGCGCCGGTCCTCGATGGAGACCACCGCCTGGGCGAGATGAGCGGGCATGTCGGCCGCCGTGAGCTTCTGGCCCTGGAAGGCGCCGCGCGTGGCGAAGACCCTCCCGTCATCCGCCTCCACCGTGAGGGCGCGCTGGCCGCCTTCCGGCACCACCCCGCCGAGCGGGGGCAGGGTCGCGAAACTGTAGAGGACGAGGCAAGCGACGAAGACCAGCGGCAGGGCGAGGGCCGCGAGACCGGCGGCGAGGTAGGGCCGTTGCCGCAGACGGCCGCGCCAGCCCGATTGTGGCGTCTGCGCCGCCGGAGCGATCCCTGCCGCAGGCGGAGTGCCCGTGTCGCTCGTCCGCGCGGAGGCGGCGCGCGCACTGAGCCTCGAACCGAGGGTGCCGAGCATCCGCCTCGCAGCGCGCCCCGTCGAAAGCGAGCCCCGCGCCAGGCCGCGTAAGGCCGTGGCGAGGAGGAAGCCGAGATGCCTGAACAGGACACGTGCCGCCTGCCCGGCTTCGCGGGCGGCGGTTCGGGCATCCGGCACGTCAGGGGCCTTCGGCCGTTCCGGTTCTTGATCTGTCATCGGCCGCCGGTCGTCATCCAGGAGTGCAGGTCCCGTCGGCTTACCGTCGGCGCTGATTTGGCGGTTCTAGACCGGAAAGAACCGTGGACGCCATGCCGGAAGCGGCATCGTCACGCCCTTTGGTCCCGTGCAGCCCGAGCGCCGAATCTCCTCCGAAGCTCTACTCTCTCGGCAAAGCCTCGGTCACCTGCATCCGCTGGGTCGGGGCCGAAACGCGCAGGCTGGCATCGAGGAGGGCCGAAGCCTGGCTCGGATCGCTGTTCGTCCCCGGGGTGACGTCCTGGGTACCGACCAGGGCGGTGACGCCTTCATACTGGTCGAGCCGGCGGTCGATCATGTCGCCGAGGCGCTCGCGGACTTCCGCGACGGTGAGGCTGCGGCGGTGCTTGCCGTCCTTCGCGGTGAAGAGGCTGCGGTTGGCGCGGGCTGCGGCGCGGAAAGCCTGCTTGGCCACGAGGTCCGGGTTGTCGTCGCTCAGCGTCAGGAACTTGCCGGCGCTCGACGTCCCGAGGAAATGGGCGAGATAGAGTTCTGACGTCTTCAGTTCGCGGCCGATACGCTGCTCAATGCGGGCGCGGTCGCGCTTGATCAGTTCGCCGGCCATGAGGGCTGCCACATAGGGGTCCTGCCGAAGGCGCAGCACGCGGGTGCGGGTGGCTTCGTCCTGAATCGTGATGGCGCTGCCGCGGCCGGTGATGGCGTTGGCCTCGGTCTCATAGCCGTAGCGGGCGCCATAGGTTCGCAGCAGTTCGAGCCAGGTGGCGGACAGGAACTGGAACAGCCCCTCGGCCGAAGAGGTCGATGCCTTCACGGTGGTCGAGAAGCTCGATTCCTTGTCGGCCAGCGCCATCATGTAGACCGGATCGACCCCGGTTTCGGACGACGCCTTCAGGATCGTCTCGACGATGTCGCGCGGGACATTCATGTCGCCGAACCGAAGCACGTCCCGGCCGTCGCTCTCGCGGCTCTGGGGAAGAGAGGCGAGGTCGTTCTCGATCAGGCTGGCCGTCGCAGGTTCCTGGTCGAGGAGGGGAACCCCATCCCAATCCGTGGGTTTGTCGATGGTGGCCGCCGCGAAATCGTTGGCGACGTAGGCGCGGATGTCGATGCGGTCATGGGCGGTCGCTGCCGGCGCCAGTGCGCTCTGTGGCAAACCTGAGCCGAGCAGCAGGCCGATTGCGATCTTCGCGACAGTGAGTTTGGCCGATACCGTGGTGCATGCCTTTTTCCTGCCGTGAAGGGAACCGGGCTTCAGCCAAGCCACCGTCTCGTCACGATCCAGGGTCTCGTTAGGCACGAGACGGCACGCGTCGTCGGCGCGGTGCGCCGGCTCCGGGAAAAGCCCCATCATTGTTCCTTGTTCGTGCCGCGGCGTTCTAGGACGCGGCTTCGATCAGTTCAGCGAGCGGACATCTCGCTGGGAGCTGTGACCACATTGGGACAGCTCCGTGATTCAAGCGTGGCACGCTTAAGGAACGGTTAAGGCTATGATTTAACGATATTTTAAGTAATCGTTCGGACGCGGTTCAGAGAGGCCGCGTCAAAAAGGCATTCTGGCCGGGGTTGGAACGAAGGCTCCGTAGCCCAGTTACGATGGTCCCAGAGGGCGATTTCGAAACATCGACGAGACGCGCCCCGATGGACCCATTGAAGGAAGCCTTTTTCCAATGAGCATGCAGACCGGTCGCCGCGTCGGCGTTGCCTTCGTCGGTATGGGTGGCGCTGTCGCCACCACCGCCATCGCCGGCATCGAGATGATCAAATCCGGATCGAACCGCCTCGACGGGTTGCCTCTCGCAGGCCTCTCGGTTGCCGGATTGGCCGATTACAAGGATCTCGTTTTCGGCGGCTGGGATCTCAACGACGACGATCTCGCCTCGGCCGCCACCGGCCACGGCGTGCTCACCAAGCAGGATATCGAGAACGGCGCCCAGGTACTCAAGGGCATCAAGCCCTGGCCGGCTGTCGGCAGCGCCAAGTTCTGCAAGAACATCGAGGGTGCCAACCGCATCGTCGCCGCCGATCACCGCGAGGCCGTCTCCGTCATCGCGAACGACCTTCGTCGTTTTCGGCTGGAGAGCAATCTCGACGAGGTCGTCGTGATCAACCTCGCCTCCACGGAACGTTGGCCCAACCTGGATGCGCCCGCACTGAACTCCCGCGACGCTTTCGAGAAGGGTCTCGATTCCAGCGACGAGGCGATCAGCCCGGCGATGCTCTACGCCTATGCGGCGATCCAGAGCGGCGTGCCTTACGCCAACTTCACCCCGAGCGTGGCCGCCGACATTCCGGCCCTGCTCGAACTCGCCCGCGAGAACGGCGTACCGTTGGCGGGCAAGGACGGCAAGACCGGCCAGACCATGATGAAGACCGTCCTGGCGCCGGCCCTCAAGGCCCGCGCCCTGCACGTGGATGGTTGGTTCTCCACCAACATCCTCGGCAACCGCGACGGTCTCGCCCTGAACGACAAGGATTCGCTCCAGTCGAAGCTCAACACCAAGGGTACGGTGCTGGATTCGATCCTCGGGTATCCGGTCGAGGACCATCTGGTCCACATCCACTATTACCGTCCGCGTGGCGACGATAAGGAAGCCTGGGACAATATCGACGTCACCGGTTTCCTCGGTCAGCGGATGCAGATCAAGGTCAACTTTCTCTGCAAGGATTCCATCCTGGCCGCACCCCTGGTGATCGAGATCGCCCGCGTGCTCGACCTCGCCAAGAAGCGCGGCGAGAGCGGCCCGCAGGAGCAACTGTCCTCGTTCTTCAAGGCGCCCATGGTCGCCAACGGCCATGGACCGGAGCACGATTTCGGTAAGCAGCAGCACATGCTGCTCGAGTGGCTCGGCGGCCAGCAATGACCTCGTCCGATACAGGGGGCGGCATGGCCGCCCCCTTCGCCTTGCGCGAGTTGTTCGTCGAACTCAACGACCTCAAGCGCGTGCATTCGGCCGGGCGCATCGGCTCCATCGCCGAGCGGCTGTTCGCGCAAGGCTGGTCGGCCCTGACCGGTGGCGCCGATCCCGAGACGGTCGCCATCGACATCACCGCCAAGGCGCTCGCGGCCTCCCGGCTCTGCGACCTCGACGCCGCTTTCCTCGCCTCCACCGGTCTCGGCGAGGTGGAAATCGGCGACGTTCTGACGTCCGGACTCGACGCCGTCACCGCCACGGTCGACCCCGAGCTGAAACGGCGTATGGCCGTCGCGTTGCGCACGAACGGGGTGGTTCATGGCGGTCCGTTACCGGGTTTCGTGGCGGCACTGAGCCACCAGCCGCGCGCCGGCGTGACCTGTCCCGGCAAGCCTCGCATCCTGCTCGAACCGCCGGAAAACCATGCCGAACATTGCCTGATGGTGGCGGTCTACGGGGTCGTCCTGAGCCCGTTCTACCGGGCCGACCCCACCCTCGTCTTCCTGGCGGCCATGAGCCACCACTTCCACAACGCGGCAATGCCCGATGCCGGTTTCACCGGCGAAATGCTGCTCGGCGACCACCTCGCTCCGATCATGGCGCGGACCGCGCAATGGGCTCTCGACGAGTTGGACGCCCCCTTGCGCGAGACCGTTGAGCGGGCGCGCGCCGTCCTGCCCGACGATGCGACGGCTGAGGGTCGCGCCTTCCACGCGGCCGATTGCATCGACCGGGTTCTTCAGATTTCCCAGCACCTTAAGGCTGCGTCCCTGACCATGACGACCGTGCTCGACGACATGGAGCTGGTCCATGCCGGCCCGGTGAAGGGCTTCCACGACCGTGTCCTCAGGGACATGCGAATCCCGTGATGGTTTGCAGCGGCAGGATGGGCCGCGTGTCATGATTCCATTCGACCTCCTCTCCCCTCACACGGGGCACGCGCTCAAAGCCGACACGCCGCATTCCCTCCGCGATGTGGAGACGAATGCGCGCTGGCCCGTCGTGGACGGCATTCCTTACCTCCGGACCGGGCGCGACGACCTCGTCGAATCCACGCTCGCCCTGCTCGACAACGGCCAGGACGATCTCGCCCTGGAAGGTCTGCTCGCCGATCAGGACGATTGGTGGACCGGCCCGCCGGCCGATCCCCTGGACCTCCATGCCCTCGTCCGCGACCGGAGCAAGGCCAGTCTGCGGGACGCCGTGCGTCTTCTCGGCTGGGGCCGAGTCGGCGACTACTTCCTGCATCGCTGGACCGACCCGACCTTCCTGGCCGGGCTGACGCTCCTTGAGGCGCATTGGAACGACCCCCTCTGCGTCTTCGAATTCGCCTGCGGCATCGGCCATTATCTGCGCGAAATCCAGGCGCGCGGCGTCAAAGTAGCGGGCGCCGACGTCGTCTTCGCCAAGCTTTGGGTGGCGCGCCATTGGGTCGTCGGCGAGACGGCGCAGTTCGTCTGTTTCGACGCCGGTTCGCCGCATTGGCCGATCCCGGGTGCGCCGGTGGATCTCGTCGTCTGCAACGACGCGTTCTACTTCCTCGACGACAAGCCGGCCGTGCTCGAATGCCTCCGCCAGAATGCCGGCGACGATGGCTGGCTCGTTCTCAGCCACATCCACAATTCCGAGCGGCCGGGCTTCTCGGCCGGTCGTGCGGTCTCGGCGGACGAGATCGAGGAGCTGTTTCCGGACGCGCTCGTCTACGATGACGACGAACTCACCCGCGCCCTCGTCGAGAAGCGCGCGCCGTCGCCACGGCGCCCGGCCGACCTGCGACATGTGGAGGCGTTCTCCGTGGTCGCCGGCGCCGGAATGAGGCCAGCCCCGCGCGCCATCCTCGATGGTCTGACCTGGCCGACCGAGGGAACGTCGCTTCGCCTTAACCCGCTCTATGAGCCCGACCCGGTGGGCGGCTACACCGTCGCTTGGCCCTCCGAACGCTACGAGTCGGAATACGCGTCCCGGGTGACCTATCCGTTGCATTCGGACGGACCCGAGTTCCTCGATTGGGTCGGCGGCGAGCAATCGCCCCACGAGGACCGTGTCCGTCGCCGCGAGTTCGTCGACCTGCCGGAGCGCTGGTGATGGGCGATTCCATCGGTTGGGGCATCGTCGGCTACGGCTGGGTCGCGCGTGATTACATGGCGCCCGGCATCCGCGGCGCAGGGCATCGGCTCGTTGCCGTGTCCGATCCCGGAGAGGCATCGCGCGCTGCCGCCGAGGCGGAAGGCGCTCGCGCTCATGCCGACATCGCCGGTCTGCTCTTGGAGCCGGAGGTCGAGGCGGTCTACGTGGCGACCCCGAACCACCTCCACCGAGAGGCGGTGGAGGCCCTCGCCGCATCGGGCAAGGCGGTGCTCTGCGAAAAGCCGATGGCGGCCTCGCTCTCCGACGCCGAGGCGATGGTCGCTGCGGTTGGCAAAGGCGGCATCTTCTACGGCACCGCCTTTGACCAGCGCCATCACCCGGCGCACCGGGTCATGCGCGACGCGATCCGTCAGGGCCGCATCGGCGCCGTTACCACCATCCGCATTGTCTATGCCTGTTGGCTCGACCGCGCCTGGACGTCCTTCGCCGGACAGGACAATTGGCGCATCGACCCGCTCAAAGCGGGCGGCGGCGCGCTGATGGATCTGGCACCCCACGGCATCGACCTCGTTGATTTCCTCCTCGACGAGTCGATCGAGGACATCGCCGCGCTGACGCAGGCGAGGGCGCAGGATTACGCTGTCGACGACGGCGCGCTTCTCATCGGCCGTACCGGCTCCGGCATCCTCGCCAACCTGCACGTCGCCTATAATTGCCCTGATGCGCTGCCGCGCCGCCGCCTGGAAGTGATCGGCACCAAGGGGGCACTCACCGCCATCGACACGATGGGGCAGGTGGCGGGCGGCACGCTCAGCTTCACCGACGGTGTCAGCGGGCAGGCGCAAGCCCTCTCCTTCGACGCAGAGGCCTCGCCCTTCCTCGAACAGGTCCGCGCCTTCGGCTCCGCCCTGCGCCGGCCCGCCGAGCGCGACGCCTACAGTGCCGAGCGCGACCTTCACACGATGCGGCTCCTGGCGCGGGCTTACGAAGGTTGCCGGACCGCTCGGGTCGTCGAGGACTAGAATGCGGACCGTGACGCCTACTTGCTTCCCACCCCGGATCTCATCCTGAGGTGCTGCGAAGCAGCCTCGAAGGAGACTTCCAGCGATCGCTCTCGGTCCCGGAGGCCTCCTTCGAGGCCGAAGCGACGCTGCGGCACCTCAGGATGAGGTCGATGGGTGGGACTATCCTGAACTGAGGGACGACCGACATGAGCGAACACGATCAGGACGCCCGGGCGCGCGACCCGCGCATCAAGTCTCCCCGGCCCTACACCTATGGCGGCCCACGGGTTATCGAGGGGCTGCCCGCGTCGCTGCCCGAGCCCGTGCGCGCCTATCTCGACATCCTGCCGAAGGGGCGCATCGTCGGCTTCCCCCTGGCCCCACTCGACCGGACCGGCATCCCTGTCTGGTTCGTCTCGCTGTTCCTCGACGATCCGTTCTTCGTCGGCGCCATGCCGAGCGGTATCGGCTACGGCGCCACCGACGACGAGGCGCTGATCGGCGCGGTCGCCGAAATCGCCGAGAACCTGATGCCATCGCTGGCGGTCATGCCGCGCAAGAAGGAGCGAGGCTCCTACCACGACCTGACCAAGGTCTTCGGCATTGGTTCAGTCGCCGATCCGCTCACCCTGTGTCTGCCCGCCGGCTCCTCGGTTGGCCGCGACACGGTGCTCGAATGGACACCGAGCGTCCGGGCGCGCACGGGCGAGACCGTTCTGATGCCCCTCGACATCGCGGCCACGGACTATTTCGAACTGTCGGAGGGCTACAAGCCCTTCACCAACCTCATCACCAACGGCCTCGGCGCCGGGCCGGATGTGGAGTTCGCCCTCGGCCACGGCCTGCTCGAACTGCTCCAGCGCGACGGTAACGGCCTCCTGTTCCGCGCCCTCGACCAGGGCGTGATGCTCGATCTCGACGGGATCGGCCCGGAAAACAGGGCGATGCTCGCCCGTCTCGACGATCTCGGCATCCGGGCGCTGCCGAAATTCGCCACCGACCAGTTCGGTCTCACCAACATCTACGTCGTCGGTCACGACCGGAACCCCGCCGACGCTCCGGTCCCCGTGGCCCTCTCCGCCTGCGGCGAGGCCTGTGATCCGGACCGCGAGCGGGCCCTGCGCAAGGCGCTCCTCGAATTTCAGGCGGCCCGCGTGCGCAAGGCCTTCGGCCACGGCCCACTTTCCTTCGCCGAACGGGTGACGCCGCCGGGCTACGTCAACGCCTTCATCCAGAAGGCTCTGCCGAGCCTCGATCTGGAGGAGAGCCGCGCCCTGAAAGCCATGCTCGAATGGATCGTCCTGCCGCCGGAGGGGCTGCGCGACGTTCTGAAGGACACGGTCTATTCCGAGCGCAGCACCAAGGCGTTCACGGACCTGCCGACGACGGAGGCCCCCGACGGCCATGCCCGTGGACGGATCGCCCGCGAGCGCCTCGAAGAGGCCGGGTTCGACGTTCTCTACGTCGATTGCTCTCCGCCAGGCGGCAGCGTCGGTGTGGTCAAGGCGATCGTACCGGGGCTGGAAGTCGAGACGATGAGCTATCACCGCATCGGCGAGCGCAACGCCGCCAAACTGATCGAGCGGGACCATCCGCTGATCACGTTCGGTGAGGCCAGCGAGACGAAGCTCCCCGTGCGTCTCACCCCCGAAGCGCTCGATCGTCTCGGTGGCCAGCCGCTCTTCGACGTGGCCCTGGCCGACGAGATCGTCGGGCGGCATTACCCGCTTTACCGTGAGCCGGAATCGCATCACGCGCCGTTCCGCCTCGAACAGCAGGGGAGGGCGGCATGACCCTTCGTTTCGCCTACAACACCAACGGCACGGCCAACCATCGCCTGGACGACGCCATCGAACTCATCGCCGATGCCGGCTACCAGGGCGTGGCACTGACCCTCGACATCCACCATCTCGATCCGTTCGCCGAGAACTGGGCCCAGGAGGCCCAGCGCGTGTCGAGCCGGCTGCAACGGCTGGGCCTCGGCAGCGTCATCGAGACCGGTGCCCGTTTCCTCCTCGACCCAAGGGCGAAGCACGAGCCGACCCTCGTGAGCGCGGACGCTTCCGGGCGCGCCCGGCGCATCGGGTTCCTCAAGCGGGCGGTGGACATCGCCGTGATCCTGCATTCGGAGGCGGTGTCGTTTTGGGCCGGCGTTCCGAGATCCGGCATCGACCGGGACGAGGCCCGCCTCTGGCTCGGCGATGGCGTCGCCGAGATCGTGGCTTATGCCCGTGAGCAGGGCATCGTCGCCTGCCTCGAGCCGGAACCCGGCATGCTGGTGGAGACCCTGGACGATTTCACCGCCTTGAACATCGAAGGCTTGAGGCTTGCCCTCGATACCGGCCATTGCCTCGTGACCGGCGAGCGCGATCCGGCGTTGGCCGTGGCGGAATTCGCCGACGTCATCGGCACCGTCGCCATCGAGGACATGGCGCGGGGCGAGCATATCCACCTGCCCTTCGGTGAGGGCGACATGGAGGTCGCCGGTGTGCTCGATGCCCTCGACGCCATCGGCTTCCAGCGCCTCGTCTGCGTCGAACTCTCCCGCGAGAGCCACCGCGCCGACGTCATGGTGCCGAGATCGCTGGATTATCTGCGGACCTGCCGCAACCACAAGGCAGAGGTGAACGCGTGAGGATCTGCTTCGTCAGCCGCCGCTACTTTCCGGCGATTTCCGGCATGAGCGTGTACGCGCAGAATCTGCTGCGTGAACTCGTGGATGCCGGCCACGACGTGACCATGATCAGCCAGTACCGGGGCGACGAATTCGGCACCCGCGTCTATGGCGGTGGCCCGCCGCCATCCGTGCCGGGTGTGCGCGTCATCGGCCTCGAACAGGTCGGCGAGCAGACGAACGGCGATTTCGAGCGCGACATCGAGACGATGGTGGAGACCGTCGTGGCCGAGCACGCGCTTAAGCCCTTCGATCTTCTCCACGCCCAATACGGCTATCCAACCGGCTGGGCGACGCTGCTCGCCTCGAAGCGGATCGGCGTTCCCAACGTCGTCTCGATCCAGGGCGGTGACGGCCATTGGGTCGGGTCCTGCTGCGAGACCCATCGCGTCGCCATGTGCGAGGTGCTGGCCCATGCCAACGCCCTCCTCATCGGCGGCCGCTCCTTCGTGGAGGAGGTCTGCGACCGGCTGGGCTCCGACCCGGACCGCTTCACCATCGTGCCCGGCGCTGTCGACACGGCGCGCTTCACGCCTGGTGTCGCCGGGCATGCGGGGCCGGTGCGGCTGTTCTATCACGGCCGGGTCGACCGCCGGAAAGGCGTCCTCGACTTCATCGACGCGCTCGGCCTGCTGCGTTCGCGCGGGGTTCCGTTCGAGACGATCGTCTCCGGCATCGGGCCCGACGTGGATTCCTCGAAGGCCCGTGCGGCAGAGCTGAACTTTTCCGAGGCCGAGATCCGCTTCACGGGCTACGCGGATTACCACACCGTGCCCGACCTCTACCGGCAGGCGGACGTCTTCGTTTCGCCGACCTATGCCGAGGGCTTTTCCAACACCATCCTGGAGGCCATGGCTGCGGGGCTTGCCGTGGTCTCGACCCATGCGGTGGGCGTGTCCGACTGCTTGCGCGACGGTGAGAACGGATTGCTGGTCCAGCCCGGCGACGTGGAAGCCCTCGCCGATGCGCTCCAGCGCGTCATCGAGGACGAGCCTTTGCGCCGGCGTCTCGCCCTGGATGGGCTCGACGAGTGCCGCCGCGTCTATTCCTGGACGGCGGTCGGCCGCCAGATCATGGACGTCTATGCCGAGGTCGCGGGCGAGCGGCCCCGGACTGACTTCGTGGACACCCTTCCGCATGATCCCGCCTGCCGGTTCCGCGCCGAGCCCCACCTGCTCTGACCATGCCCGTCGCCCTCGCGCTCTCACCCCATCTCGACGATGCCGCCTTCTCATGCGGGGGAACCCTGGCGACCCTGGCCGAATCGGGCTGGAAGGTGGTGATGGCGACGATCTTCACCGCCACCGTCGCCGATCCGAAGGGTTTTGCCCTCGCCTGCCAGACCGACAAGGGACTGGGGCCGGAGATCGACTACATGGCCCTCCGGCGGGACGAGGACCGGCGCGCGGCCGAAGCGCTCGGGATCGCGCCGCCCCTGCACCTGCCGTTTCGGGAAGCGCCGCATCGCGGCTACGGCACCGCACCGGAGCTCTTCGCCGAACCTCGCGGCGACGACGACATCGTCGATACCCTCGGCGATGCGGTCTCGCGCCTCGTCGGCGACGTCTCTCCCGATCTCGTCTTCGCCCCGCAGGCCGTCGGCGGCCATGTCGATCACGTCCAGCTGGTCCGCGCCATGAGCCAAGCGCGATGGACCGTTCCGATTCTGTGGTGGCGTGATTTTCCCTATACCGTTCGCGACGCTGCACCGAAGGAGCCGTTCAAGCGAGATTTTTATGCGTTGCCGGAGCGCGCGTATCGCTATTCGGCGATGGCCGAGGCGAAGAAGGGTGCCTCCTGCTCGGCCTATGCGACTCAGCTCGCGTTCCAGTTCGGTGGAGTGGAAGGGTTGATGGGTCGTCTGGCGGGCGAGGCGAGGACTGAGCGGTTCCGCCTTGCCGGGACATTGTCCGCCGATGTTGCCGCCCTGTTCGAGGACCATGCCGCCCGAGGCTGACGTGATCCGGCCAAGGAGCCTCGCCGATCCGGAGCAGCTCGCGGTCCGTCGCGCACGCCGAAATGCGGCGCATGTGGCGCCCTTGCAAGCGCTGGCGCGACGGATCGCGGCGGAACGGTCCGCGGAGGTGCCGGACCCCGATCCGCAAGATGGTGGGATCGGCGCACGGCTTCTCCTGCTGCTGGAGACACCGGGTCCGGGCATCGGCCGCACCGGCATCGTCTCGCGCGACAACCCCACCGGCACCGCCGCCAACCTGTTCCGGTTCATGGCGGAGGCCGGTATCGCACGGCGCGACAGCCTCATCTGGAACGCCGTTCCCTGGGTCATCCACGCGCCCGGCGCCCTCAACCGGGCACCGAGGAAAGCCGAGATCGCGTCCGCCGCCGTCTACCTCGCGCCGCTCATCGATCTGCTTCCGTCCCTCGCCGTCGTGGTGCTTGCCGGGCGCGTGGCCGGCCTGTCGCGCGAACCACTCTCGCGGCTCCGGCCGGGGATACCGGTTCTCGCCATTCCACATCCGAGCCCGACCTTCGTCTGCACCTCCCCCCTGGTGGCTCAGCGGATCGTCGAGGGGCTGGCCCAAGCCGCGGCGACGCTACTCTCATACCGGACTTCACCAGCGGAAGGGCCGAGGTGACTGGCCATCCGGACGCAAAGACCCTAAATGCCGGGGCACGGGCCGCGGTCCGGCAAAAGCTCGGTCCCAATCCACGCCGCCGTCGAGGTTGGGCGGGAAGGCCGGCGGAGGCGGACGCCGACGACATGAACTTTGCGGGAGACCATCATCGGCGGGCCGACGTGAAACCGGCCGAAGCCGTGAGGACGGCCGAAACAGAGGATTGCGCTCCGCCAGCGCCGAAGCGCTCCTACAGGAATCGCTACGCTTGGCTCGGCACCGCCGCCAGCATCGTCATCTTCGCGGTGTCAGTCGGCGTGTTGTGGAAGCTGTCGCAGCAGGTCACCTGGGCCGAGCTGCATGCGGCACTGACGGCGGCCACCGGCGAACAGCTTGGCTTCGCTTTCCTGTTCGTCGGTGTCAGCTATCTTTTCCTAACCTGCTACGACGCCCTCGCCCTGAGACAGCTCAAGATCAAAGTCCCCTACAGGACGACGGCGCTCGCCTCGTTCACCAGCTACGCGGTTAGCTTTACCCTCGGTTTCCCGCTGCTGACGGCGGGAACGATCCGCTATTGGATCTACTCGAAGAAGGGTTTGAGCGCGGCGAAGATCGCGGCGCTCACCGTCATCGCCGGCTTCACTTTCTGGCTCGGCATGGGGGTCGTCCTCGGTCTCAGCCTCGTGGTCGAGGCGGGGCAACTGGCGGCGCTCACCTTCACCAGCATCCGTCTGAACCAAGGCGTGGGCTTTGCGGCCCTACTCATGGTGTTCGGCTATCTCGGTTGGGTCTCGCTCAAGCGCCGCCATGTCAGGGTCAAGGGCTGGTCCCTCGAACTGCCTGGCGCCACGGTGTCGATGAGCCAGATGGTGGTGGGCATCGGTGACGTCTGCGCTGCGGCGGCGACGCTCTATGTCCTGCTCCCCGCTGGTTCGACCATCGGATTCACCACCTTCGTCGGCGTCTACGTCCTGGCGGCCATGCTCGGCATCGCCTCTAACGCACCGGGCGGGCTCGGGGTCTTCGAGGCGACGATTCTGCTCGCCCTATCGAGCCTGCCGCGAGATCAGGTCCTCGGCTCGCTGCTGCTGTTCCGGGTCTGCTACTACCTCGTTCCCTTCGTGGTCGCCCTGGCGATGCTTGGCGTCTATGAGATCGTCCGGCGCCTACGCGGGGCTTCGCCATCCGCGTCAAGCGGCTCCTGAGCGGTGTTTTCGGCCAGGGAACGGTGAGCGATGGCCCGTGGCGCGCGAAGATCGGCCTGGATCGGCGCAGGCATCGCTGCCACGATCACGGTCGTCGCCTCGAGCGTGAGAGGTGACCTTGCCGCCATCGTCGCCGCGGGCGCGGTGGCAATCGTCATTGGTGGCCTCGTCGGCAGCCTGAACCGGCCGAGGAGGGTGGCCCCGCCCGAGGCCGCCGCCCGCACGCGCCACTCCATCGCCGAGGCCCTTCTGGCCAACATCCCCGACCCGGTGATCCTGGTGGATCGGCGCAGCGTGGTCATCGAGGTCAACCCCGCCGCGCGCACGCTCCTACCGGCCCTCAAGCTCAAGCACCCGCTTTCCTTTGCCTTACGGGCACCCGACGTTCTCGACGGGATCGAGGAGGTGCTCCGCACCGGTGCCCCACTGAAGACCCTCTACACGACACGTGTGCCGACCGAGCGTGCGTTCGAGGTGCAGATCGGCGCATTGCCGATGCCGGACGGCCCGGGGGGCGGACAGCCCAACGTCGTCTTGTTCCTGCGCGATCTCACGGCGGCGCGTCGCCTCGAGGCGATGCGGGTCGATTTCGTCGCCAATGCCAGCCACGAGCTTCGCACGCCGCTCGCCTCCCTCCTCGGCTTCATCGAGACCCTGCAGGGGCCGGCCAAGGCCGATGCGCCGGCCAGGGAGAAGTTCCTCGGCATCATGAAGACCCAGGCGCAGCGCATGACGCGCCTCATCGACGACCTGCTCTCGCTCTCGCGCATCGAGCTGCGCGAGCACGTCCCGCCGACGCAGGTCGTCGATCTCGGTCAGATCGCGCGGCAGATGGTGGACATGCAGGGGCCGCTGGCCCGCGAGCGCGGCGTGAGCATCACCCTCGACGCGCCGGATGCCACCTATCCGGTGCTCGGCGAGCGCGACGAGCTCGCCCGCGTGGTCGAGAATCTCGTGGAGAATGCGGTGAAGTACGGGGGCGGCAACGTCGTCGTCGGTCTGGAACGGACCCTTCGCCCGGCGTCGGGAAAGCCGCAGATCGCGCTCAGCGTGCAGGATGACGGACCGGGTATCGCGCCCGAACACATTCCCCGTCTGACGGAGCGGTTCTACCGGGTGGATGTGGCCTCGAGCCGGCAGAAGGGCGGGACGGGCCTCGGCCTCGCCATCGTCAAACACATCGTCAACCGCCACCGTGGCAAGCTCGTCATCGAGAGCGAGCCGGACCGGGGCACCACCGTCCGCGCGCTGCTACCGGAACGGCAGGCCGGCGACGAAACGTCTACGACCCTCTGACCGTGGCCCTGGCCGTTCAGTTCCGGCTGGTGCCGAGGCGCCGGTACTGCGCCTCGATGATCGCCTTCAGCACGGGTAGGAAGGGGGAGGGGCTCAAGCGCTGGTCGACCGCATGGTCGAGCATGCTCAGGGCCGCCACCTGCTTCGCCGGACCGGGAAACGTCGCGAGATAGGTCTCGATGCAGGCATTGGCCTCGGCCTCACCCGCCGGGATGTCGGAGGTGATCAGCGCGCTCAAGGTTCGCATGCAGGTGTCGAGAGGCTGTATCATCGCCTTCCTATGACGCGGAAAAGCCTCGGACGCCATGCGCACGCGACGCGATGAGCCATGCGTCGCAGCCTTGACCTTCCCACGATGGGAAGCCCCACATAGGCTCGTATGGATACCGTGATCGCTTCCCCCAAGCAGCGCCCCGTCAGGGGACGTCGTCTCGACCTTCCAGTCGTCGGCATGAGCTGCGCGTCCTGCGTCGGTCGCGTCGAGCGCGCTCTTGCCGCTCTTCCCGGTGCATCTGACGTTGCCGTCAATCTCGCCACCGGGCGGGTCAGCCTGACACTGAACGACGACCCGGCAAGCGTCGTCGCCGCTATTCGCAGAGTTGGCTATGAGGTGCCCGAGACCGTCACGGAGCTGTCCGTCGACGGCTTGTCCTGCGCGTCCTGCGTCGGCCGCGTGGAGCGCGCGCTTCTCGCCCTCGACGGGATAAGCACAGCCAATGTGAACCTCGCCACCGGGCGCGCCACGCTGCGCCATGCGGAAGGGGCGGTCGACGTTGCGGATCTCGTAAAGGCTGTCGAGACCGCTGGCTACGAGGCCACTCCCGTTGGCGAGGTGAAGGGAGGAGTGCCCGCGGATCGGCACGAGCGCGAGGCTTCGGAGCTCCGGCGCGATGCCGTCATCTCCGCCGCCCTGTCGGCCCCGATTGTCGTCCTCGACATGGGGGGGCATCTCGTCCCCGGATTTGGTGAGGCGGTCCAGGCCCATCTCGGCACGGCGGCCGGCCTGTTTCAGGCCGTTCTCGCCACTCTCGTCCTCGCTTGGCCCGGACGGCGCTTCTTCCGGCAGGGTTTTCCGGCCCTGGTGAAGGGGCATCCGGACATGAACGCCCTCGTCGCCCTCGGCGCGGGGGCGGCGTATTCGTATTCCCTCGTCTCGACCCTCGCGCCGCAGGTTCTGCCGCCCGGAACGGCCCATCTCTATTTCGAGGCCGCCGTCCTCATCGTCACGCTGATTCTCCTCGGCCGCATGCTGGAGGCTCGGGCCAAAGGGCGTACCGGCGCGGCCATTGCGCGCCTCGTCGGACTCGCGCCGGCGACCGCACGCGTCATGCGGGAGGGTCGCGAAAGCGACATTCCCCTCGCGTCCCTTCGGCTCGGCGATATCGTCCGCATCCGCCCCGGCGAGCGCATCGCCGCCGACGGCGTGGTCGTTGCGGGGGAGAGCTTCGTCGACGAAAGCATGGTCACCGGCGAACCTTTGCCCGTGCGGAAGCGCGAGGGCGACCGCACGGTCGGCGGCACGCTGAACACCAATGGCGGCTTCGATCTGCGCGTGGACACGATCGGCGCGCGTACGGTGCTGGCGCAGATCGTGGGGATGGTCCAGGCGGCGCAGGGCGCCAAGCTGCCGATCCAGGCCCTGATCGATCGGGTCACCGGCTGGTTCGTGCCGGCCGTCATCGCCGCATCCCTGATGACTTTCGTCGGATGCCTCGCCTTCGGTCCGAGTCCCGCAATGGGCTTCGCCCTCGTCAACGCCATCGCCGTCCTCATCATCGCCTGCCCCTGCGCCATGGGGCTGGCGACGCCGACCTCGATCATGGTCGGCACGGGGCGCGCGGCGGAGCTCGGCGTGCTCTTCCGCAACGGCGCGGCGCTACAGGCCCTGCGCGACGCCAAGGTCGTTGCCTTCGACAAGACCGGAACCCTCACCGAGGGCAGGCCCACCCTCACCGACTTCGTCACCGCGGCCGGCTTCGAGCCGGACGCGGTGCTGAGGCTCGCGGCCTCGGTGGAAGCACGGTCCGAACATCCTATCGCGCGCAGCATCGTCGAGGCGGCCGGTGAACGGGGCGTTTCCCTGCTTCCCGTAGACCGTTTCGAGGCCGTGCCGGGCCACGGCGTCGAGGGCAGTGTCGGGGGGCAGACGATCATCGTCGGCGCACGGCGCCATCTGGACAGGTACGGCATCGCCGTGGCCGGCCTCGCCGAGGCGGCATCCCGATTGGAGGGTGAGGGAAAGAGCCCCCTTTACGTCGCCATCGACGGTCGCCTCGCCGCCCTCGTGGCCGTATCGGACCCGATCAAGGCGGGTGCGGCCGAGGCCGTCTCGGCCCTGAAGGCACAGGGTCTCGTCGTGGCCATGGTCACTGGGGATGCCAGGGGAGCGGCCTCCGGAGTCGCGGCCCGGCTGGGGATCCCCGAGATCGTCGCCGAAGTGCTTCCCGGCGGCAAGGTCGAGGCCGTGCGGGACTTGCGCGCCCGGTTCGGTCCCGTGGCCTTCGTCGGGGACGGTATCAACGATGCTCCGGCCCTCGCGGAGGCCGAAATCGGCCTCGCCATCGGGACGGGTACGGACATCGCCGTGGAGAGCGCGGACGTGGTGCTGATGTCGGGGGCACTGTCCGGCATCGTCTCTGCCATCGGCCTGTCGCGCGCGGTGATGCGGAACATCACGCAAAACCTGTTCTGGGCTTTCGCCTACAACGTCGCGCTGATTCCCGTGGCGGCGGGGCTGCTCCATGCGTTCGGCGGTCCGTCGCTCTCGCCGGTCCTGGCCGCGGGCGCCATGGCGCTGTCGAGCGTGTTCGTGCTCGCCAATGCCCTCCGCCTCCGTAATGCGGGACGCCGCGTGGGAGGCCTGGGATGAGCGGTGCCGTCACCATCGGCGTGGCGGCAAAGGCCACCGGCGTCTCGGCCAAGATGATCCGGTACTACGAGGAGATCGGCCTGTTGCCGCCAGCGGGCAGGACGACGTCCGGCTACCGGCTGTATGGCGAGGAGGATCTGCACGCCTTGCGTTTCGTGCGCCGCTCCCGCGATCTCGGCTTCTCCGTCGAGGACATCGCCGGCCTTCTCGCCCTCTGGCAGGATCGCAGCCGCGCCAGCGCCCAGGTGAAGGCTTTGGCCCTGCATCACGTTGCGGACCTGCGCCGCCGCATCGCCGAGCTCGAGGCCATGGCCCGAACTCTGGCATCGCTCGCGGACCATTGCAGCGGCGATGCCCGCCCCGATTGCCCGATCCTCGACGATCTCGCCGCCGCTCATGCGCCGGCTCCACGACGGCCCGTCCGGGCAAGGCCGCCCTCCCGCTAGCACCGGCGATCACGTTCTGCACATGATCCGTCGTCCGCGCCCTTTGAAATCGATCTGAATGGCCTCGCCTTTGCTGGTATGCGCTATGGTCGACGAGCTCGGCCCGAGACGAGCCAAGACGCGCAAGAGACGTGAACCATGCCCATCGTCGACCGGATCGCAGCCCTGGCGGATGAGATCACCGCATGGCGGCACGACCTCCACGCCCATCCGGAGCTGCAATACGACGTCCATCGTACGGCGGGCTTCGTCGCCGAAAAGCTTCGGGATTTCGGTTGCGACGAGGTCGCCACGGGGATCGGCCGGACGGGAGTCGTCGGGATCATTCGCGGGCGCTCGCACGGTTCGAACCGTGCCATCGGGCTGCGCGCGGACATGGACGCGCTGCCGATCCAGGAGGTGCGCGATCTCGCCTATCGCTCCACCGTGCCGGGGCGGATGCATGCCTGTGGCCATGACGGTCATACCGCGATGCTTCTCGGTGCCGCGAAGTACCTCGCCGAGACACGCGATTTCGACGGCACGGCGGTGATGATCTTCCAGCCAGCCGAAGAAGGCGGCGGTGGCGGCGAGGCGATGGTCCGCGACGGCATGATGGAACGGTTCGGCGTCGAGACCGTCTACGGCCTGCACAACATCCCCGGATTGGAACTCGGCCGTTTCGCAATCCGTCCCGGCCCGATCATGGCCTCCACAGACCGCTTCACCATCACGATCGAAGGGCGCGGCGGCCACGCGGCGCAGCCGCATCTCGCCATCGACAGCGTGCTGGTGGCGAGCCACATCGTCGTCGCGCTGCAATCGGTCGTGGCGCGCAGCGTGAACCCCCTCGAGAGCGGTGTCGTGTCGGTCTGTGCCCTCGAGGCCGGAGACGCCTTCAACGTCCTGCCCCAGCAGGTGACCATGCGGGGCACCATGCGCGCGCTCTCGAAGACGGTACGCGCCACCATGCTGGAGCGCATCGATGCCATCGTCACGAACACGGCCGCCGCCTACGGGGCCATCGCCCGTGTGGATTACAGCGGCGGATATCCGGTGACGGAGAACCACCCGGCCGAGGCGGAATTCATCGCAGACGTGGCGGCAGGGATGGTCGGAGACAGCCATGTGGAGCGGGATGTGGCGCCGATGATGGCGGCAGAGGATTTCTCCTACATGCTGGCCCACCGGCCCGGTGCCTACATCTTCATGGGGAACGGGGACAGCGCCGGGCTCCACCATCCGCATTACGATTTCAACGATGCCGCCATTCCCTACGGGGCTTCGCTGTGGGCGAGGGTGATCGAGACGGCTCTGCCGGCTCGCTGACCGTCAATCCGGGCGGATCCCTGAATCCGCCATGTCCCCGAATCCGCCATGCCCTTCGCGAATCATGTCGCCGGGCAGGCCACGCCGCCGGGCAGGATGATCGGCTTTCCGTTCATCGCTCGGACGGGCCAAGTCACTTCCTTCTCGAACGAGAAGGAGGTGAGCGCCGGGAAGATGTCGAAGATGGGCCTATATTCGATCGTCATCTTGGCGATGACGTAGCGGGCCTTGTCGACCGCCTCCGACGGTGGCGGTGCTCCAAGGTCCGTGGAAGCCGCGTATTTCTGGGCATTCACCGCCGTGCTGGAGCAGACCTTGGCTTTGAACGAACCGTCTTTCTGCTGATAGACGCCCGCCGCCGTCAGGACGATCTTCGCGTCGGTGGCATCGTACGGCGCCATCATGTTGCGGCCCGTGTTGTAGACGCCGTCCACCTCCTGAGCGGTCAGGGTCTTGCGTGAGATCAGATCCGCCATCGAGCGAGCGGCGCGGTTGGCATGTTGCCCGGTCGTGTAGGCACGGGGCAGTTCGATCGTTCCCATGAACAGCAGGATCATCACTGGCGCGACGAGTGCGAATTCCACGGCGGAAACACCCGAGCGCTCGGTGACGAACCGACGGCAGAGAATGACGGCCCGCATCAATTCGCCTGACATTTTCCCTGCGCGTATGGCTCCGCACGAAAGACGACCATCGACCGAATCATCTGCTCGTTGTTCGGGAGGGGCGGCAAGGTCAGTTTGGATGTCGGGAAATAGCGCGGGATCGCAGCCATGGCACAGATCGTGACGATATCGTCGCCATTGGGGCACTGGAACTTGGTCCCGAAACCCGCCGAGATCGACTGGCTCGTGCTGTCGTAGGGAGAGCAGGTCACAGGCGCGTCGTCAGCATCCGCGGTGGTGACCTCGATCTTGATCTTCTCCGCGTTGCACGTGAACAGCGTGGCGTCCTTGCACATTTCCTGGATGAGGCGGGCCGCCGGGTCGCTGCCGTTGGACCCCTGTTGGAACGTACCGGTGAATACGGCTCGCGCGGCCCGGTCCAGGGCGTTGTCGAAGGAGACCTGGGCGACCATGAACATGAAGCCTTCCAGCATCGCGCCGAGCAGCACGAAGAAGGGGATACCGACGAGCCCGAACTCGACGGCTGTCGCACCGCTTCGGTCACCTGGGAGTTCCCGCAGCGTGCGGACGATCAGGCGAGTGCGTCCCCGGACGTTCATCGGGAAATCCGCAACTCGCTCATCTGTGATCCGATCGCCTTGAAGGCATCGGTGAGTGTTGCCGAGTTCTGGACGTCGTAGAACTTGTCCGTGCTGGTGGCGCAGTTGCGCAGGATGTCGCTGGTTCCCTCGGTCACCTCGACGCGAACCGTGAAGATGGTGATGCCGGCATTCTTCATGTTGGAGCAGAGCGTCGACAGCCGGGCATTCATGGCGTTCGTGCGGGTGGTCGTATTCGTCGACGTGGTCCCGATCCGGTTCTGCCAGATGAAGCCGAGGCCGGAATAGATCGATGCGTTCGCGGACGATCCGACATAGGAGGTGTTCTGACCGTCCGTCATCAGGACGACGAACTTCCGGGTGTTCTTGTCGTCATAGGGCACACCCTCAGCGAAGGGGGCGTTCGGAGACAGCAGGTGCCATCCCCAGACCAACCCCATGGCGATGTTCGTGTCGCCGACCACGGTCATCGCGTTGATCGCGTTCGTGAGCGTCGATTGCGATGTGGTCAGGCGCGTGATGGGCTGGAGTTCGCAGCCGGAATTGGGCCCGTAGAGATAGGGGATGTTGCTGCTGATCCGGCCTTTTTGTAAGATGGCGTTCTTTGAATATTTTGTGATCTGGCCCTGTCGCGTGCGGTAGTCGGTCACCGACGACGTGGTGACGTAATCGTTCATATAATCGTTGACGGCGTTATTGTCCTTGTCGGACTCGTCGGGTGCGAAGAAGGGGACGAACAGAGTGTTGGGAGTGGCGATCGAGGGTGGCGTGTCCTGAACGTCGTAGGGCGCCGGCCGGCTCTCGACGCACCCGCCCCACGCGACCTTCATCTGGCTGAACAGGGTCAGGCGGTTCGCCGGCGAGACGAAGATGTCCGAGTGATAGGAGGCCTTCGCATCCTTATCGAGCCACGACTGGGTCGCATTCGAAGGCCCGACATTCACGGTCATCGAGAACGGGACAATTCCGATCTTGAGGGCGTTGGGCTTGGTGGTGTCGGCCTCTTTGAACAGCGACGTGACGAGGTCGTTGGCGGCCGCTTTCAGGTTGGTGATCTTCGTGCCGCTCATCGATCCGGTATTGTCGAGTACGAGGGCGATCTCGAGATTACCGGATCCGCGCGTGCCGGCGGCTGTGACCGAGACGGGAAAGGCATCGTAGCCGGCGATCTTGGACACGCTGGTCGGGCTCTTGCCGACCACCGTCACGGTGATCGTATTGTCCACGCGCGTGGCGGTGACCGTCGTGCCTGCGTCCACCAGTTTGGGAACGGCGGCCCGGATCTGTTTGTCCGCCTTCGCCTGGAGCTCGGCATCCGTGGTGGAGAGCGGCAACTTCAGCAATGAGATGACGGTGGAATCCGCAGCATCCTGGAGGCCTTGCTGGGCCATGGAGTTCACGCTGTAATCGATCGCTAGCCCCGACAGCATCAACAGGGGAATCGAGAGCAGGGCGAACAGAATGGCGATGGCGCCGTCGGTCTCCTTGCGAAACCGACCGAGTAGATTCATCGCCGACTGTCTGATGCGGGTGGTCATGCACCGAGGCGTAGGATGAACCTTCTAACGGAACACTAAATCCCGCCGGACCTCGGCAGTCGGCGGGAGACAATGTTGATGAATGTCAACAACCCGTAAACCAAACGGAAGACATTCGTCGCGTTCCCGCAGACCAGAACCAGCAAGGTATCGCTGCTGCCGGCAGGCGACGATCCCCTCAACCCTGGCGTGCCGTTCCGCCGAGGTGGAATACGCGATGCGGGACCAGTTCGCCGCGCTCGACGTCGCCCACGGCCACGAGGATACCGCCGCAGGTGGCAAAAGCCTTGCCCTCCGTGGGGGCGTCTTGCCCCCGGAGGAGAACCGGCTGGCCCCGCATCAGACGAAGCGCCATGTCGCGCGAGACGGCCACCGAGACGACTGCGTCGAGCGCCGTTTCGACGGGCCTAAGATGAGCGGCGTTGCCGTCCGGACCGCCCTCTTCGAGAGTGGCCACGAGGCAGGATTCGGCTTCCGCGAAGGGGCCGACGCGGGTGCGGCGAAGCGCCGAGACGTGCCCGTAACATCCGAGCACGCGGCCGAGATCACGGGCGATGGCGCGCACATAGGTGCCCTTGCCGCATTCGGCCGAAATGACGGTGCGATCGGGCGTGTGTTCCACCACCGCGAGATGGTCGATCTGGACCGGGCGCGCGACCAGCTCCACCACTTCGCCGTCGCGGGCAAGATCGTAGGCGCGCTCGCCGGCGATCTTGATCGCCGAGTAGCGCGGCGGCACCTGCTCGATAGCGCCGATGAAGGCGGGGAGGGCTGCCTCCACGAGGGCGCGATCCGGCCGCGTGTCGCTGGTAGCAACCGGACGGCCTTCCGCATCGTCGGTATCCGTCTCGATGCCCCAGGTCACGGTGAAGATGTAGGCCTTTCGGCCATCCATGACGAAGGGAACGGTCTTGGTCGCTTCTCCGAGGGCGATCGGGAGGATGCCGGAGGCCAGCGGATCGAGCGTGCCGGCATGACCCGCCTTTTTGGCGTTGAAGGCACGCTTCACCACGGCAACCGCATGGGTCGACGTCATGCCGACCCCCTTGTCGAGGATCACCCACCCGTTCACGTCGCGGCGCTTGGGCCGATCGGAGCCTTGACCCCGCTGCTGGCGGCGGCCTTTGGAGGGGCTTTCCTCGCCGGAACGGTGGGGCGGCGGGGAGGCGACGTCGGAATGCTCGATCGTCGGATCGTTGATCATGATGTCCTCGTCGGCGGCGAGATGGAAGCAACGGCCTCTGCAGCCGGAAAATCCTTAATCTACGCCAGGGTCAGTTCGTGATGGGGTGTAACGCAGGGGGCGGATCGCTGGGGCCGATCTGTATCGCCGCGGTGGTCAGTTCTGAGTGCCGCCGTCCTGATCGTCCGAATCCTGGGGTTGGGATTCGAGATCGCGCCGGACCTTCTCGCTCCTGAGAAGGGCGTCGATGCGGTCCGCCTCGTCGAACGTCTCGTCACGGAGGAAGCGGAGATCGGGGGCGAATTTCAGGTTCACGCGCCTGGCGACTTCCTGGCGCAGCGCCTTCTTGTTGCGCTCCAGGGCCGCGATGACAGGTTTCTCGTCGAGCCCGCCGAGCGGCATGATGTAGGCCGTGGCGATCTTGAGATCCGGGGACATCCGCACTTCCGGCACGGTGATGACGTGCGAGCCGAGGACGGGATCCTGGATGTCACCGCGTTGAAGCACCTCGGCGATGGCGTGCCGGACGAGCTCGGCCACGCGCTGCTGTCGCTGCGAGGGACCGCTGGGGTTGGGTTTCTGAGCCATGATCGCTTGGTCTCGGATCCGGGATCGCCTGGAGGGGGCAGCCCACCTTGCGGGGGCGCATCGACGTGCCGGCCCTCTTCAAAACAAAACGGCGGCTGCAGCGCGCGCTGCAGCCGCCGGGTTCGTCTGGCCGCGTCGCTGCTAGAGCGTGCGGCGGATCTCCTCGACCCGGTAGCACTCGATCGTGTCGCCGGCGCGCATGTCCTGGAAGTTCTCGAAGGACATACCGCACTCGTAACCCGACCCGACTTCCTTGGCGTCGTCCTTGAGGCGCTTCAGCTGGGACAGTTTGCCCTCGTGGATCACCACGCTGTCGCGGATCAGGCGGACATGAGCACCGCGCTGCACGACACCGTCGGTGACGCGGCAGCCGGCGATCTTGCCGACCTTCGAGACATCGAAGATCTGCAGGATCTGCGCCTCGCCGAGGCGCTCCTCGCGCAGGGTCGGCGGGAGCATGCCCGAGAGAGTCGCTTTGATGTCATCCACGAGGTCGTAGATGATGTTGTAGTAGCGGATTTCGACGCCCTTGTTCTCGGCCGATTCGCGCGCTTCCTTGTGGGCTCGCACGTTGAAGCCGATGACGACGGCCTTGGAGGCCTCCGCCAGGGTGACGTCCGACTCGGTGATGCCGCCGACACCCGCGAGCAGGATGCGCGCCGACACCTCATCGTTGCCGAGCTTCTCCAGTGCGCCGATGATGGCTTCCACCGAGCCCTGCACGTCGCCCTTGACGACGATGGCGAGTTCCTTGCGGCCCAGGCCTTCCTTGAGGTCGCGCATCATGTCGACGAGCGAGCGGTTCGCACCGCCGGTCCGTGCGGCGATGCGCTCGCGCTTCTGACGGGCGCGATATTCGGTGACTTCACGGGCACGGGCTTCGTTCGGCACCACGGCCACGCGGTCACCCGCGTCCGGAGTTCCATTGAAGCCGAGCACCTCCACCGGCACCGACGGACCGGCATAGGGGATGCTCTCTCCCTTGTCGTCGATGAGGGCGCGGACGCGACCCCATTCGGCGCCGGCGACGACGATGTCGCCGGTGAAGAGCGTTCCGCGCTGCACGAGCACCGTCGCGACGGGACCACGACCGCGATCGAGCTTGGCTTCGATGACCGTACCCTCGCCGTCGCGGGCTTCGTTAGCACGCAAGTTCAGGATCTCGGCCTGGAGCTGCAGGCCTTCGAGAAGGTCCGGCAGACCGTCGCCGGTCTTGGCGGAGACTTCGAATTCCAGGGTCTCACCGCCCATCGATTCGACCTGGATGTCGTGCTGCAGCAACTCGGTGCGGACCCGCTGCGGGTTCGCCTCGGGCTTGTCGATCTTGTTGATCGCCACGATGAGCGGCACTCCGGCCGCCTTCGCATGGCTGATCGCCTCCACCGTCTGGGGCATGACGCCGTCGTCTGCCGCCACCACGAGCACGACGATGTCCGTCACCTTGGCACCACGGGCGCGCATGGAGGTGAAGGCCGCGTGGCCGGGGGTGTCGATGAAGGTGACCATGTCACCGGATGGCGAGGCCACTTGGTAAGCGCCGATATGCTGTGTGATGCCGCCGGCCTCACCGGACACCACCGCGGTCTTGCGGATGGCGTCGAGGAGCGAGGTCTTGCCGTGGTCGACGTGGCCCATGATGGTCACGACGGGCGGACGCGGATCGAGATCCTCCTCGAGATCGGGCTCGTCGTTGAACAGGCCTTCCTCGACGTCTGACTCGGCGACGCGGCGCACGGTGTGTCCGAGTTCCTCGGCAATGAGCTGAGCGGAATCCGAGTCGATCACGTCGGTGATCTTGTGGATCTCGCCCTGCTTCATGAGCAGGCGAATCACGTCCACGGCCCGCTCCGACATGCGGTTGGCGAGTTCCTGGATGGTGATCGTCTCGGGGATCGTCACCTCGCGGGAGAGCTTTTCCTTTTGCTCAACCTGCCGGTTGCCGCTCATGCGCTGCTGACGGCGGCGGAACGAGGCAACGGAACGCGTGCGCTCGTCCTCGCCCGACGTGGCGGTAGCGATCGTGAGACGCCCACGGTTGCGGTCGCCGCCCGGCTGCTTGGGGGTCTTGGGCGGCGTGATGATCTTGAGCGGCATGCCCGGACGGCGGATCACGCGCTTCTGCTCGCTCTCCTCCTCGGCAGCCTGTGGCCGACCCGGCGCGCGGGCGGTGGGAGCCGCCGCACCGGCCGGGCGTGCAGCCGTGGAAGCGGTCGGAGCCGCCTCTGGCTCGGGCGCGGGCGCCGGCTTGGCCATGAAGTTCAGGTCGCGCGGCTTGCGCACGTCTGCGGTGATGGTCTTGCGCGGCTCGGCCGGTGTCGGGCGTGCTGTGAGGGGCTGACGCACGGCAGGGGCCGCCGGACGAGCCGGGGCCGCAGCCTGCGGAGCGGGAGCAGGTGCTGCCGGGGCAGGCTTCGGGGTGGAGGATATCGGAGCCGAGACGGGCGCCATCGGCACCGTCTTGGAGACGGGCTTCGGCGGCGTTGCCGGAACGGGCGCAGCTGCGGGGGCTGCCGCAGCGGCCTCCTTCGCAGCGGCCTCAGCGGCGCGAGCTGCCTCACGAGCAGCTTCTTCCTCGGCACGCAGGCGAGCCTGCTCCTCGGCGCGAAGACGCTCCTCTTCCTGGCGGCGACGCTCTTCGGCCTCGCGCTGACGGATTTCCTCGGCCTCGCGGGCACGCTGAGCAGCGGCCTCTTCCTCGACCTTGCGGCGTGCTTCCTGCTCGCGGCGCTGGGCGTCGGCGAGAGCTGCGGCGCGCGCGTCACGCTCCTGCTCGCTCAATGTCCGCAGCACGACGCCACCCGCCGCCCGCTGGGCGGGGCGCGGAGCCGCAGGTGCGGGAGGCGCCACGCGTGACGCCGGGGCGACCGGTTGCGTTTCGCGAACGGGAGCGGCCGGTGCCGCCCCGATGACGCGCCGCTTCACGGTCTCGACCACGACCTGCTTGGAGCGGCCATGGGAGAAGCTCTGACGCACCGTTCCCTGCTCGATCGGGCGCTTCAAGGACAGCGGCTTCGAGGGGGGTCGTGCCTGCGTCTTGTCGCCCGGATTATTCGTATCGCTCATTCAGTCCAAACCCTGAGGGTTTCCATCGTCCCGTGAACCGGCAAACTGCTGTGCGCCGGGTAAATCCGTCTCGTCGTCGTCCTGCAGAGTCGGAGCGGTCTGCCCTGTTCGGGCGTAACCGGCCCCCTCGGCCGTCGTGGGCTTGCCCTCGAAAGAGCGTAGCCGACGCCAACGCGCAAGGCAGCCGGTGCTTCCGACTCCTGCGACAAGCGCCGCATGTATCACATGATCCCGACCCAAGGCCATGTCCAATTCTTCATTGGACAAATCATCGATGACCGGGACACGGGATATGGCATCGCCATGCCTCCGGTGCAATGCCGCAGCGATCTTCCGCCTGCCATCCGCACTGCCATCCGAGGCCTGTATCACGGCGGCTACGCCGGCCTTGTCGCCGATCGCGGATTCGACCTTGGCGAAGCCGGCCACCAGGCAACCCGCCTTGTTGGCGAGTGATAGGGATTGGCGCAGGTCCTCGCGCAGGATCGCGGCGATCCGGTCGCCCAGATCCGCCGGTGCCACGGCATCCTTGGTCTTGAAGGCACGCTGGAACAGCCGCTTCTTCAAGGCCGCCTCCACGGTGACGCGATCGGCGGTGAGCCATGCACCGCGCCCCGGCAGCTTCGCTTTCAGATCGGTTACCACCTCGCCGCCCGGCGACAGAACGAACCGAATCATACCATCGGGATTTTGGGCGACCCGGCTGACGAGGCATGTGCGCATTGCATTGCGCCGGCCGCGCCCGAGACCGGGATCGAGCAGCGTGCTCGGCTCGGGCTCGGCGGCATCGTCCGCGACATCTGCGTATTCGCCCGTCATGCGGCGGTCGGATCCCTGTTGATCGTCGCATGGACCGCAACAATTCGCGGCCCTCTCGCCTTGCAATCCACCGGCATCCTCGACGTGAGATGCCGGAATGTCGCGAAGGCACTCTCCGGTCGGCCCTGCGATTCCTAAGGCCCGCCTCAGGCGGGTGCCTCAGGGGGGGAGTGCCTGGCTCGCCCGGAACGCCGTGCTCAGACCGCCTCGGGCTCTCCGTCGGTGGTCTCGGCCTCATCCGCCTCGGACGGCGCCTCGATCCATCCGGCCTTCACGCGGGCCGCCATGATCATGGCTTCTGCTTCAGCGCGGGAGATCTCGAACCCGTCGAGATAGCCAGCATGCTTGGTGGCCTCGGGGCCGCGTCCCTCGGTGTAGCCCACGAGATCGTCCGTGGCGCAGCCCGCGAGATCTTCCACCGACTTCACGTCGTTCTCGCCCAACGCCACCAGCATCGGCGTGGTCACGCCGTCGATCTCGCGCAGGTCGTCGGCGACGCCGAGTTCCTGGCGCTTGGCGTCGAACTCCGATTCGACTCGGGCGAGGTGATCCTGGGCGCGGGCCTGGATCTCGGTGCCGCTTTCCTCGTCGAGGCCCTGGATATTGGCGAGCTCGCCCGGCTCGACATAGGCGATTTCCTCCACGTTCCGGAAACCTTCCGCCGCGAGGAGCTGACCCACCGTCTCGTCGACGTCGAGGGCGGCCATGAAGACAGCGGTGCGTTCGGCGAATTCTTTCTGGCGCCGCTCGGATTCCTCGGCCTCGGTGAGGATGTCGATGTCCCAGCCGGTGAGCTGCGAGGCGAGGCGCACGTTCTGGCCGCGACGGCCGATGGCCAGCGAGAGCTGGTCGTCGGGCACCACCACCTCGATGCGGTCGGCCTCCTCGTCGAGCACCACCTTGACCACCTCTGCGGGCTGGAGCGCGTTGACGATGAAGGTCGCCTGGTCTTCCGACCACGGGATGATGTCGACCTTCTCGCCCTGCAACTCGCCGACCACCGCCTGGACGCGGGAGCCGCGCATGCCGACGCAGGCACCGACGGGGTCGATGGAGCCGTCCCGCGAGATCACCGCGATCTTGGCGCGCGAGCCCGGATCGCGGGCCACCGCCTTCACTTCGACGATGCCGTCGTAGATCTCCGGCACTTCCTGCCCGAAGAGCTTGGCCATGAATTGCGGGTGGGAGCGCGACAGGAAGATCTGTGGACCACGCACTTCGCGGCGCACGTCGAACAGATAGGAACGGATACGGTCGCCGGGGCGGAAGGTCTCGCGCGGGATCATCTCGTCGCGGCGCACGATGCCCTCGCCGCGTCCCAGATCGACGATGACGTTGCCGTACTCGACCCGCTTGACGAGGCCGTTGACGATCTCGCCGATGCGATCCTTGTACTCGTCGAACTGGCGGTCGCGCTCGGCGTCGCGCACCTTCTGGACGATGACCTGCTTGGCCGACTGGGCTGCGACGCGGCCGAAATCGAAGGGCGGCAGGGTGTCGGAGATCACGTCTCCCACCAGCGCGCCGGGATTGTAACGGCGGGCCTGGTCGAGGGTGACCTCGCGGGCGTCGTTTTCGACCTCGTCCACCACCACGAGGTGGCGCGACAGGCGGAGCGCCCCGGTCTTGGGGTCGATCTCGGCATGGACGTCCGTCTCGGCGCCGTAGCGTGAGCGGGCAGCCTTGGCGATGGCCTCCTCCATGGCGTCGATGACGATGGAGCGGTCGATCACCTTCTCACGGGCGACCGCTTCGGCGATCTGCAGGAGTTCGAGCCTATTGGCGCTGACGACAGCCATCGGATTTCGTCCCTCTCTTCGTCGTGTGTTTTTTTCGGAAACCCCGGCGTGCCATCGGGCATCCGCCTGGGCTCCGGGCCGATGTTCTAGTGAAGCTTGCCGTCGTCCTTGACCCGCACCGCCTTGGTGCGGACCGGCTTGGCCTTGTTGGCCCGGCTCGCCTCGGTTTCGATCTTTTCGGGCTTGGGCTTGGCCGAAGCCTTGGGCTTCAGCGGCCGCTCGACCTTCTTCTTGAGAGGGGCGGGGGGCTCGATCTCGGCCTCGGCGCCCTCTTCGATCTCGGTGTCGTCCTCATCGTCCAGCATCGGCGGTGGCCCGCCGCCGCGTCGCAGCGATTCACGCACGAGATCGTCGGTGAGGACGAGGTAGGCGTCGCCGAGATCGCGAAGTGGCAGGTCGATGCGGCTCGGCAGACCCTCCTTCACGTCGGGAAGATCGATCGGCACCGTGAGGCCATCCGCGTTAGGAGCTCGGATGATCCCGCGAAAACGCTTCCGGCCGTCGAGGGGTATCGCCAGCTCGATCTTGGCTTCGTAGCCGGCCCAACGCTCGAAATCGACGGCCCGTACCAGCGGCCGGTCGATGCCGGGGGAAGAGATTTCCAGATAATAGGCCTTGCCCACCGGGTCGTCGAGATCGAGCAGAGGCGAGATCGCCCGGCTCACGGTCTCGCAATCGTCCACCGTCATGGTGCCGTCCGGCCGCTCGGCCATGATCTGCACGGTGCAGCCATTGGCGCTCGACACCCGCACCCGGACCACGCGATAGCCGAGGCCCTCGATCGAAGCCTCGATGACCTGCACGACCCGTGCGGCGACGCCGGTCTCGGTGATCAGACGTTTTTCGGAAGTGTCCGCCATGCTGCGCTGTACGTCCGGCCTTGCGTGAAGCGATCCGGTGCGAGAGGCGTTGCGGCAATAAAAAAGAGCGGACCCGGTGGGGCCCACTCCCGAACCACAGCCTCAAGACTGCAACCAGAACTGATGTGCTATGAGTAGTCCCATCGTCGGATCGTTTCAAGCGATTTCGCGAGCCGTTCCCCGGCGGAGCGCATCCCGGTCGCTCCGTCGCCGTCAACTCGTTCCAGGAAGCCTCGGCCATGACCGCCGGTTCGTCATTCGGCCCCGACCCGGATTGCCTTCACCCGGTTACGGGCCACAGCCGCATCACCTTCATCCGCAATCTCCCCCTGCCGCCGAATGTCGAAATCGGCGCCTACACTTACTATGACGACCCTGGTGGCCCGGAGGCCTTCCTCGACAACATCCTCTACCACTTCGCCTTCCTGGGCGACCGCTTGCGAATCGGTCGCTTCTGCGCGTTTGCGGCGGGCACGCGCTTCCTCATGAACGGGGGCAACCACCGCCTTGACGCGCCCTCCACCTACCCGTTCGTCATCTTCGGCGGCGCCTGGGCCGGACGCTTCCCCGAAGAGATGGCCTTCCCCAACCGGGGCGACACGGTGATCGGCAACGATGTCTGGCTCGGCTACGACAGCACGATCCTACCGGGAATCCGCATCGGCGATGGAGCCGTGGTCGCCGCCAAATCCGTGGTCACCCGCGACGTACCTCCCTACGCCATCGTCGCCGGCAACCCGGCCACGCTCGTGCGGATGCGCGTACCGTCCGATATCGCCGCGCGACTCCAGGCCGTGGCGTGGTGGGACTGGGATGCCGAGCGGATCACCCGGTGCCTGCCGGCAATCAGTGGTGGGGATGTGGCGGCGTTGGAGGCCGAGGCGGCCGCAGACCTGACCGGCGGATGAGCCGCCATGGACGTCAGAACGGGTATTGTCCGGGAGACCAGTAGGGCTCTAACGGCGATCCGACGATGGTCTCCGCCTCCCAGCGGCGTAGAATCTCGAAGAGCGCGTCCCGGTCAGCTGCTCGCAAGGGTTCATCGAGCAGGCGAAGCCGGTCGTGCATCTGCTGTTCGAATGCGTTTTCCGGGATGTAACCGTTGAAATAGAACGGTGGCATCGAAGCCCAGATCTCTTGGGCTTTCTCGATCTCGTCGAGCGCGATGCAGGCGGCGAGGTGCCAGTCCTTGTTGAGAAAACAGGCGCAGTCCCGGTGAGTCCGTAAGAATTCCAGGCACTTGCGGCCGGTATCCAGGGGACGGAGGGCCGAGAAGGCCACCGCATCGACCTGAAACACGAAGTCCTCGTAGATGGTGGGATCAGACCAGAACCAACCATAGCCTCCAGGAAAGCGACCGGATCGCTGGATTTCATCGCCGCCTCGTCCCAGGTCCTGCCAGGACCGCGTTTCGTGCATGAAGAAGGGTACGAGGTGCCAACTCACCACGCAGACGGCAGGGTTCGAGATCCGATCGACGAAGATCATCCGTCCCACGGGCCCCACGGGCTTCAGCCAAACCCTGTTCCTGCCGGCAGGGAGCAGATCCGGGTTGGCTTGGAGCAGTGGCGCGTAGAGGCCCTTGATTTGGCGCTTCGTCGTCATCAGTTCGGCCTTACCTGGACAATGACGACGCATTTGGCGTTCGGGAAATGCATCCGCGCAGTCCTGGCCAGAAGGAGTGCCCGCGTTGCGCTGAGTCCCTTTCTGCCCGTCTTATAGTCATAGACGCAAACCATCTGGCTTGGGGTATATTCATACAAGTCCAAGCGAACAGAATTTTTCTACCCATAATCAGCTCTCGTTCGCGTAGTTCTATCGATTGAATATTCGACGAGAACGTTGGGATAGTTCCGCGATTTAAATGTCTCGCCGATATCGTGCTGAATTACGGTGCCGAGTACCGGCTCGCTCAGATGGAAATTCAAGGCTGTCAACCGTTGCGTCGCCTCGTTCGTTGCGGCCCGCGCTTCGGCGGTGCGTGGATAATCAGTGCCCAAGCGTTGCCCAGGTAATATATTATAGTGTGCAATTAATAACGAAATATTCACTATTATAGTTATATAACGTTCATCTGTCTAGAATACTTTTCTCAGGACGGCCAATCATGAAGATTTTTACTAGACGATCTAAGAAGGTTAATTCGCGAGTGCTTCCACACAATGTGTGTGCGCAGTTCCTCGACCGCATGTCTCATGCGATTTACGTCGTCGATGATGATTCGCCGGTTTTCAATGTTGTATACGTGAACAACAAATTCATGACGACAATGCGCGCCAGCTCTATAGAGGAAATTACAAATATTTCAGTGATGTCATATCATACATTTGAACAGGGGAATGGACTCACGATAAACGATGTGGCCGGCCCTTTCATAGAAAGTATCAAGCGAGATGGGCACGCTACAGCAACTATGAGATTTTTACGATTAGACAAAACGGAATTCATGGTCGACATTCACTGTGAGTCTATTAATATAGAGGGAAAAAATTTCACAGTAACGTTTGTAGAGGACGCAAAACATATCGAGATACAAAATGAAAAGAAGATATATATGAAT
Source organism: Methylobacterium sp. 88A (assembly GCF_000376345.1). Classification (NCBI taxonomy): domain Bacteria; kingdom Pseudomonadati; phylum Pseudomonadota; class Alphaproteobacteria; order Hyphomicrobiales; family Methylobacteriaceae; genus Methylobacterium; species Methylobacterium sp. 88A. The sequence goes on along the minus strand of NZ_AQVT01000001.1, from coordinate 3,507,286 downwards.
ACATTGACAGAAGAATTTGAGCAATCAGTTGGAAAAGTTTCTGGATCAGTCAATTCGTTTTCGGATGACCTACAAGTATCTGCGAAACTTATGACCAAGACAGCGATGGAAACAGCTGAATTATCATCCCTTATGCTATCGGCTGCCGAACATGCGGCTGCAAATGTCAGCATGGTGGCTGCCGCAGCCGAAGAGCTCGGCAGTTCCGTCCATGAAATCGCCCGCCAGGTTCAAGGCTCGGCGGGACTGGCTCAGGCGGCCGTGGGCGAAGCCAACCGCACCGTGGCCTTCGTCGGGGCGTTGCGCCAGACCTCGTCCCGGATCGGTGACATGGTCGGGATGATTTCCAGCATCGCCGGCCAGACCAATCTGCTTGCCCTCAATGCCACGATCGAGGCGGCGCGTGCCGGTGATGCAGGCCGCGGCTTCGCGGTCGTCGCCGCCGAAGTGAAGGAGCTGGCGAGACAGACGGCGGACGCGACGAAGGAGATCGCTGCGCAGATCGGCGAAATTCAAAGCGTGACAGATCAGGCCGTGTCGGCCATCGACTCCATCACCGACCGAATCCGCGAGATCAATGACGTGGCCGCCAGCATCGCTGCGGCCGTCGAGCAACAGGGAACCGCAACCCAGGAGATCGTGCGCAATGTGGCGCAAGCCTCGAGCGGCACCGCCGAAGTGACGGGCAACCTTGCTGGCGTCGCTCATGCCTCGAAGGATACCGGGGCCGCCGCTCAACAGGTGCTCCTTGTCTCGGATCAGTTATCCTCCCAGTCCGAACACCTCTCGGAGGAGATCCACCGCTTCCTGAGCACGTTGCGAGCCGCCTAATCAGCGAGACCCAATGCAGGCTTCCGCGCGAATCCAGGGTCATTAAGGTAAGCGAGGTCGACAATTTCGCGAAGGTGATCTGCGGCACCTTGTAAGTTCCTACCTCGCTGACGACCCGGCCAAGGCCAAAACCTTTTCGCTAGCCTGGCTATCGAGATCCTGCGGGTGAGCTTGACGCTTGCCCCCTCCAGTTCGCGATTTACGATGGGACCCGGGGGCAGCCATCATCAGGGGGCAACTAAGGGTGCCTCACGGAACGGCTCCGAGCCGGATATCGAGCGTTGGTTTGGCATGGTCAGACCACTTCTCCCCGATGATCTGTGGGATGACATCGCTCCGCTCGGCGATTTTCTCCCTGTAAGCTTGCCAACCCTGACAGCCCGATCATCCCGGTCCAAGCCGTTCATCGCGGTGACGACAGCGAGCTACGCCACGTCGAGGGACCCGACCGACGCGAAGAGCGATGTTATCCGGAAGGAGATGCTTGCCCGTTTACGGGATGAGCATGATCTTACGGTCGGAATCTTTACACGCTGGGGGGCCTCGCCGCGCAGGGCCTATTCTGGAAAAACGCCGCCCCGTGAACGGGACGGCGTCGATGAAAATGGCCGGTCGATGGGTTTCGGCCCGAGGACTGGAAGTGGAGTGATCAGGCCGCAGCCCGCTCCTTAAGCAGCTTCCGGTTGATCAGCATCTCGGCGATCTGCACCGTGTTCAGGGCCGCGCCCTTACGCAGGTTGTCGGCGACGCACCAGAACGAGAGGCCGTTATCGACCGTGGAATCCGCGCGGATGCGCGAGACATAGGTCGCATCCTCGCCGGCCGCCTCGTGCGGAGTCATGTAGCCGCCGGGCTCACGCTTATCGACGACCAGGATGCCCGGCGCCGAGCGCAGGAGGGCGGTGGCCTCCTCGGGCGAGATCGGGTGCTCGAACTCGACGTTCACCGCTTCGGCATGGCCGATGAACACCGGCACGCGTACGCAGGTCGCCGTCAGCTTGATCTTGGGATCGAGCATTTTCTTGGTCTCGGCGACCATCTTCCACTCTTCCTTGGTGGAGCCGTCGTCGAGGAACACGTCGATCTGCGGGATGACGTTGAAGGCGATGCGCTTGGGGAACTTCTCCATGGTCATCTGACCGGCGGTGAAGACCGAACGGGTCTGCTGGAACAGCTCGTCCATGGCCTCCTTGCCGGCGCCGGAGACCGACTGATAGGTCGCCACCACCACGCGGGTGATCTTGGCCACGTCGTGCAGGGGCTTCAGCGCGACGACGAGCTGCGCCGTGGAGCAGTTCGGGTTGGCGATGATGTTCATCTTCGAGAAGCCGGTGATCGCCTCCGGATTCACTTCCGGCACGATCAGCGGCACGTCGGGATGGTAGCGGAAGGCCGACGAATTATCGATGACGACGCAACCGGTCTGGCCGATGCGCGGCGACCATTCCTTCGAGGTCTCGCCGCCGGCGGACATCAGGCAGATGTCGGTGTCGGAGAAATCGTAGGTGTCGAGCGCCTTCACCTTCAGGATCTTGTCACCGAAGGAAACTTCCTGCCCGGCGCTGCGGCGCGAGGCGATAGCCACGACCTCGTCGGCGGGGAATGCCCGCTCCGACAGAATGTCCAGCATCTCGCGTCCGACATTGCCCGTGGCACCGACGACGGCGACCTTGTAACCCATCTCTCCAACTCCGCTTCGTGATGCCCTGGCTCGCCGCCGTGGCCGGGCTCTTCGCCTCGGCTCCGCCGACAGGATTTCCGGGCACGTATCCGTGTACCGTTGCCAGTGGGGCTCGCAGAGGTTCCCGGTCTCGACCGGACCGACCGGCTGCGAAAACGCGCCGTACCGCAGACATGCCGGCACGCCCCGTCTCGTCCGGCCCGTCAAGGAAGCCGGATATCCCGTAATCGGCGGAGCAAGACGCTTCGTCTTCGTGGCTGTCAAGGGTTGCGCTGCACGCGAGACTTTCGCGCCGTCACAAACGGATCACGACGGCAGGCGCGCCGAGCCTTCGGCAAGGATTGATTCACCGCGAATTCCGAAACCTCGAACCGGACACCCGGCGGGAAACCCGATCTGCGCACCCTCGACGGCATGGTCGCCACCCGAGCGGCGCGAGCCGCGAGAAATGCCGCCGGTTTCAGGGTTACATGCATCGCATCGCTGTTCAGGACGAGATCCAGGAATCGCCGGCCAGGCGCGCCCGCCGCCCGCTGGTGCGGTTCGCCGTACCCTGTCTCACGGTCCTGATCTGCTTTGCCGCCGTCGGACGATTCGTCGGCGGTGAGCCGACGCCCCGCGATCCGAAAGCGGGCTTGGCCGGGGCGGTGGACGCGAACCCTCCGGCATATGGTGCGTCCACCGCCTCGAACGTACGTCAGGCCCTTCCCATGGCCGCGTCGGCGCCGCGATACCGGCTCGATGACCCCGATGCCCTCGACCCGGCGAAGATCGAGCCCGCGCGCATCAACCCGGCGACGGGGCTCCGCGAGGACAGCCTCTCACAGGGCCGCTTCGACGCCAGCGAGGCGCCCTATCTCAGACTGACCATCGGCGAGGGCCCGAATCCTCCGGTCAGCCTGTTCGTCACCATCGCCCGGCGTGCCGCCGAGGGGCAGGGCCTCGCCGTGGTGCGAACCGGCGAGCGCGGCTCGATCGTGACCAAGTTCGGTCCGTTCGAGACCCTGGAAGCCACGTTGAGCGGTCCGGTGACGCGGGTCTGCACCGGCTTCTCCAATGCGGGGCAAAACGGGCCCGTGCCGGTCGCTCCGCGCATCGACGGTTGGCTCTGCGCGCCCTTGAGCCAGCCTCCCGAGCCGCGCGCCATCGTCTGCGCCCTGGACAAGATCGTTCTGAATGGCCAAGCTTTCCCGGACCTCGAAGCGGCGTATCGCGTGTTCGAGGCGAGGCGGGTGGACGGGTGCGCACCGCCGGTCGCAGCCGCGCCCAATCGAGAGGCCGCCGGGGAAACCGGTTCGATCTCGAAGCGCCGAATTCGACATAATGAGGCGAAACTGCGGCGTACCGAACAAGCGCGGCCTTAAGCCGGGAACAACGGCGCCACTGGCACGTCTACTCACCATGAATGGCCGAGTTTCTTAAGGAAATCAGGTCTACCCTTACACAGGTTCAACGAAGGTCCGTCATGCGCACTGCCACGATTGCCCTGATGGGCGCGCTCACCCTCACCGCCGTCGCCGCGAATACCGCCGCCGAGGCGCAGGGCCGCTACGCCCCCGGTATCCGCGTCAGCCAGCCGCTGCCGATCCGCATCCGTCCGCGCAGCTGGCTCGATGCCGGCAACGTCGTCGAGGCGAATAACGGCTCGATCAGTAATCCGGCCACGAATCCGCACTTCATCACGGCGAGCTACCTGAACTCGCCGCCCTACGGCCGCAACGATCGCTTCGGCGGTGCGATCCTGCCCGATCCGATCACCAACGGCCCGTTCGTCGGCGCCCGGTCGAGCGCGATCCACAATATCGACTTCTCCGGTGTCGATGCGATCGACCCGACCTCCTACGTCTCGCGCAACGGCAGCCCCTACTAAGGGCAGCAGTCGGGCGATGAACCGAAAAAGGCGCCGACCCAACCGGGTCGGCGCCTTTTTCATGTCCAGACGAGACCGCGGTTCGCGCTTCAGCGCACCCGCGACTTGAGAGCCGCCACGACTGCCTCTCCCATCCCGGCGGTCCCCAGCGGCGTCACGCCCTCTCCGGCGATATCCTTTGTGCGGGCACCCGCCGCGAGTGCATCGGTGATTGCGCCGTCGAGAAGGTCCGCCGCCTCGCCGAGGCCGAACGAGTAGCGGAGCGCCATGGCGAGCGAGCCGATCATGGCCAATGGGTTGGCGAGATCCTGGCCGGCGATGTCCGGGGCCGAGCCGTGAACGGGCTCGTAGAGCGCCTTGCGGCTGCCTTTCTCATCCACCGCGCCGAGGGAGGCAGAGGGCAGCATGCCGAGGGATCCCGTGAGCATGGCCGCCACGTCCGACAGCACGTCGCCGAACAGGTTGTCGGTGACGAGGACGTCGAACTGCTTGGGGCGGCGCACCAGCTGCATGGCGCAATTGTCGGCGAGCACATGCTCCAACTCGACATCGCTGTAATGCTCGGCATGGACCTTTGTGACGACCTCCTTCCACAGGACGCCGGACTTCATCACGTTGTGCTTCTCGGCCGAGGCCACGCGTCCCGAGCGCTTGCGCGCCAGATCGAAGGCCACATGGGCGATCCGCTCGATCTCGCCCGTGGTGTAGACCTGGGTATCCACGGCGCGCTTGGTGCCGTCGGGCAGGGTGGTGATCTCCTTCGGCTCGCCGAAATAGACGCCGCCCGTGAGCTCGCGCACGATCATGATGTCGAGGCCCTCCACCAGCTCGCGCTTGAGGGCCGAGGCGTCGGCGAGTGCGGGGTAGCAGATCGCCGGGCGCAGGTTGGCGAACAGGCCGAGATCCTTGCGGAGCCGCAGGAGCCCCGCCTCGGGGCGGATGTCGTAGGCGACACCGGACCATTTCGGGCCGCCCACCGCCCCGAGCAGGATCGCATCGGCCGCGTCCGCCCGTGCCAGGGCCGCATCTGTGAGCGGAACGCCGTGGGCGTCGATGGACGACCCGCCAACGAGGTCGATCTCGGTCTCGAAACTTGCGAGGCCGGTCTCCGCCAGCGCCCCGATCACGGTCGTCACCTGGGCCATGACTTCCGGGCCGATGCCGTCGCCAGGGAGGAGGAGGAGCTTGTAGGCGGTCATGGGAGCACTCGCGGCCAGGGGTGATGCGTCGGGCGGCTGTAGCGAGGGGCTCGGGCGCTTGGCAAGTGTTCGCGGTAGGGACCGGCAGTTCCCGCGAGGTCGTCCGCGGCCTGAGCACCTTGCTCGGTCTCACGCCCGACGAAGCAATCGCTTCAGGACTTTTGGGGCTCCATCTCTCGAGGGGATGGAGCTGTGGGCTGCGGGGATCATCAGAATGGGCACGGCTCGCACGACACTGCGATTTGCTCGGTCGCGGCCAGAATCGGCTGTTCGCGCCAGACGACGGGCGACGGGATCGCGAGATCCAACCGAAGCCTGTGGGCCAGCCGGGACGACGATCACCGCCCCGGCACCTCCTTGCATCCTCGACCGGGTGGCCGGCCGAAAGACATCGATGCGGCCTCTCACCCGTTCGGGTGGATCAGGCTGCTCTCACGGTGGTGAGGAAGCGTGCCACTTCGGCGTTGAGATGCTCGGATTGGCGAGATAGTTCGGAGGCCGAGGACAGCACCTGGGTCGCCGCCGCACCCGTATCCTCGGCCGCACCGGCCACACCGGCGATGTTGCGGGTCACCTCGCCGGTGCCCGTCGCCGCCTGGGCGACGTTGCGAACGATCTCCTGCGTCGCCGCTCCCTGTTCCTCCACAGCGGCGGCAATGGCGGTGGCCACGACATCGATCTCGCGGATACGGTTCGTGATGCCGGCGATCGCCGCTACCGCTTGACCTGTCGCCTCTTGAATCTGCGCGATCTGGCTGGAAATCTCCTCGGTGGCTCGCGCTGTCTGGCTCGCCAGTTCCTTGACCTCGGTGGCGACCACCGCGAAGCCGCGTCCCGCCTCGCCTGCACGGGCCGCCTCGATGGTCGCGTTGAGGGCCAGCAAGTTGGTCTGCCCGGCGATGTTGGCGATCAAACCGACGACCTGGCCGACATGGGTCGCCGCTTGTGACAAAGTATGAACGAAGGCGGCGGTCTGGTCCGCTTCGGCGACCGCTCTCTGGGCCAGCGTGGCCGAACCGGTGACTTGACGGCCGATCTCCTGGACGGAAACGCCCAGTTCTTCGGCGGCGGCCGCCACCGTTCCGACATTCGTCGCTGCTTCCTCCGCGGCGGCTGCCACGGTGGTGGACTGGCTCGCGGTCTCCGCGGCGGTGGCGGTCATGGTCTGGGCGGTGGTCTGAAGCTCCGTGGACGACGATGACAGCATGCCGATGATGCCGCCCACCGCTCCTTCGAAGGTATCGGCGAGTTCGACCATCGTCCGGCGGCGCTCGGTCGCCGCGGCCTCGTCCGCGACGCGTCGGATCTCGGCCTGCTCGGCCGCCTTCTGCGCGACCATGGCCTTGATGCCTTCCACGGCCTTGCCGATCATGCCGATCTCGTCGCGGCGGCGGGTTTCGGCGATTTCGGCGTCGACCTCTCCCCGGGCCATGCGCTGCAGCACATCGGTCAGTCTGCGGAGCGGTCGTGTGATGCCGAAGATGACGACGAAGATCGCGGCGAGCACGCCCGTGGCCACGCCCGCGGTGGACAGGATCATGGTGAAACGGCGGGTCGTCGTGGTCTGAACGGTCAGATCGTTGGAGCCCTTCTGGATCATCGCGTCGATGTCCTCCACCAACTGCCGACACGCGGTGAACAGCTTCTGCTGCACCGGATCGACTTTCGTATGGGCCACAGCCAGCGCCGCCTCGCCCATGTCATTGTCGGCGAGTCCGCGCATTTCCTCGATGCTCCGGATGAACTCACCGAGGAGCGCCGCTACTATGTCGGTCTGAGCTTTGAACGTTGGTGCCGTTTCCCGAATGTTTTCGATCAACTGTGCCGCATTGGCGGGAAGCCCCTCAAAGGTGGCGCTGACACGCTTTCTGTCGCCAAGGTTGGGCTCCGCGAGGATGCGAAATGCAATATAGCTCATCTGAAAAACGGTACGATTGAGCCGGACGCCCGCAGTCGCTCCCTTTGCATTTTTGTCGAGATAGACAGTATAAGAATCGTCGATGGCCGTCATCTGTGATGTTGCGTACCAGATGCAACCTCCGATGATTGTCGCCATCAATGAAATCACAAGCATAAGCTTATTAATTATTTTTAAGTTCGCCAACATGGCCGATGCTCTTCCGCTGTGCCCGACTTCGTACTTATCATCCGATAATTAAATTTCTGTTTTTTTAATATAGAGCGCGAAGCGGCGCGGCGTTACAGCGATTGTCCACCACAGGTGGGACATGGACGGAACATCGGGGAGTCGAACGGACTTGCCCCATGCCGGACCGAGGCGTTCACGGCATGTCGGAGCTGAGGCTCCAGGCCGCGTTCCCGGGGCTGCGGCACCGGGGACGGCTCAGTGCGGTCCTGCAAATCAGTCGGTGGTTCTCCGGCTCGACCGGATCGTGACGCTCAATGTCCCGAGCCGGCGAGCGCGGCACCCGGCTTCTGATGTGTGCCGACCTGGTCCACGAGCATTGCCGTCGCTTCGTTCATTCCGGAGATCTCGACCGGAACGCCGTGATGGCGAAATTTCAGCACCACTCGGTCCAATGCGTTGATGCTGGTGATGTCCCAGAAATGCGATGCAGCAAGATCGATGATGACGGAATCCAGGTCGTCCTCGCGGAAATCGAAGGCGGAGTGAAAGGCCTCGGCCGTGGCGAAAAAGATCTGCCCGCTCACCCGGTAGGTCCGCACCCGGCTCCCCTCGTCCCGCACCGAAGACACGCGGAAGAACCGGGTCACCTTATGGGCGAAGAACAGGCCCGAGAGGATGACGCCGAAGAGGACGCCCTTGGCGAGGTCGTGGGTGGTGACGACGACGGCCACCGTGCCCAGCATGACAGCGCTCGAACTCTTCGGATGGGTCAGCAGCGTGCGGACGGAGTTCCACTGGAAGGTATTGATCGACACCATGATCATCACTGCCACCAGGGCCGCCATGGGAATTCGTGCCACGTAGGGGCCGAGCACGACGATGAGGAACAACAGGAACGCGCCGGCCCACAGCGTCGAGAGGCGGCCCCGACCACCGGACGAGACGTTGATGACCGATTGCCCGATCATGGCGCAGCCGGCCATGCCGCCGAACAGGCCGGAGGTGACGTTGGCGAGGCCCTGGCCGGCGCATTCGCGATTCTTGTCGGAGGTCGTGTCGGTCATCTCGTCGAGGATGGCCGCCGTCATCATGCTCTCCAGCAGCCCGACCATTGCCAGGGTGAGCGCATAGGGCAGGATGATCCGCAGGGTCTCCAGGGTGAACGGGACCTGGGGCAGGGCGAAGACGGGCAATTCGCTCGGCAGGGCGCCCATATCGCCCACGGTCCGGATATCGAACCCGAACCAGACCGAGATTCCGGTGAGGACGAGGATCGTGATCAGCGGGGAGGGGACTGCCTTCGTCAGGTAGGGCAGGCCGTAGATCATCGCGAGGCCGATGGCGGTCATCGCGTAGACGACCGGCCCTCGCCCGATGAGCTCCGGCATCTGCGCGAGGAAGATCAGGATCGCCAGGGCGTTGACGAAGCCGGTGACCACCGAGCGCGAGACGAAGCGCATCAGGTTGCCGAGGCGCATCAGGCTCGCCGCGAGCTGCAGGAGGCCGGTGAGGATGGTCGCGGCGAACAGGTAGCCGAGCCCGTGTTCCTTCACGAGGGTCACCATGACCAGGGACATGGCGCCGGTGGCCGCCGAGATCATGGCCGGGCGTCCGCCGGCGAAAGCCGAGATCACCGCGATGCAGAACGATGCGTAGAGACCGACCTTGGGGTCCACGCCCGCGATGATCGAGAAGGCGATGGCCTCGGGGATCAGCGCGAGGGCGACCACCGTTCCGGCCAGGAGTTCACGCGTGACGTCGGGAGCCCACTCGCTCCGGAGGTGCTGACGGTTCATGGATAAAGCTTTCGAGGGTCCCCGTGCGCGAAGCGTCGGCAGGGACAGGCATCTGGAGGCCCGGGCGCTTCAGCGCTCATCGGGCATGGACGGAACACGATCTGCTCAGCCTCCGCCTACGGCGGAGTCAGGCCAAGAAAGTCGATGAACCGCTTGAGATGCATGGACGCCTGATAGCATGGACCCGCCGCGATGCAACATCGCGGCGGGTCGGGGCACGGCTTACATTCGCGCCGCTGCCGGTCCCGCACGACGCCCGGGGTATCACGCCGTCATTCCGAGCGCGGCTACGCAGACCCCGAATGACGACGGATGTCTTGGAGCCGGCCCAACCCCTCACACCAAGGAGATCCCGCGACCCGGAGTTTCGAGGCCCGCGGGCGTGGCAAAATTATTTTTAGACCTTACGCGCCACCGTGAACCGCGCCGCTTCCCGCAGAGTCTGGGCCTTGTCGCCCCAGGCGGAGACAGCCTCCTCGCAGATGCCGACGAGGCGGTCGCATTCGGCGCGGGCTCCGTCGATGCCGAGCCGGTCGACGAGGGTCGCCTTGCCGGCATCCTTGTCCTTGCCGGTGGCCTTACCCATGGCTTCCGGCGAGGCCTCGCGGTCGAGGATGTCGTCGGCGATCTGGAAGGCCTGGCCGAGGGCGAGCCCGTAGCGCCACAGGGCGGCGCGCTGGTCGGGTGTCGCTCCGCCCACGAGGGCTCCCGCATCCACCGAAAAGGCGAGAATGGCGCCGGTCTTCATCGCCTGGAGTTGGAGCGTGTCCTCGACGTCCAGGGAGACGGCGCCGAAGCGTCCTTCCGCGCCCAGATCGAGGATCTGCCCACCGACCATGCCGCCGAGGCCCGAGGCCTTGGCGAGGCCCAGTACGAGGTCCGCGCGGATCGACGGGTCCGGCTGCCATGCGGAATCGGCCAGGATTTCGAAGGCGAGGGTCTGGAGGGCATCGCCGACGAGGATGGCGGTGGCTTCGTCATAGGCCTTATGGACGGTGGGCTTGCCGCGCCGCATGTCGTCGTCGTCCATGGCCGGCATGTCGTCGTGGACGAGGGAGTAGCAATGGACGAGCTCGATGGCCGAACCGGCGGCCAGCGCCCCGGCCTCGGAGCCGCCCAGCATCCGGGCGGTCTCCACCGCCAGGAACGGGCGCAGACGCTTGCCGCCGCCGAGAACGGCGTGACGCATGGCCTCCATCAGGCGAACGGGCCGCGTGATCTCGCCCGCCTGCGTCTCGGGACCGAGTCGTTCGGCCAGAAACGCCTCGACGGCGTCGGCCACGCTCGAAAGCTTGTGGGAAAACGCCTGGGATGCGTCCGCCTTGACCGAAGCGTGGGATGCTTTTGGTGAGGTCATCGTAAGAAGGGCCTTGGTCAAGAATGGGCGCGTCGTTGTGCGGGAGGTACGGATTCAGGAACGGCGCGACGGCGCGGCGGAAGACAGCGATTCGCGATCACGCCATGCGCGCGATCTCGATTCCATCCGCCAAGGACGAAGGAAGCATTGGGTGAGGCGGTTCGTCGGCCTCGTCATGCTGCTCCCCGTCATGTTGCTGGCCCTGATTCTTGTTCTGGGGCTCGTCTATAGTGCGCTGACGCCGCCCTCAACCCTGATGCTGGCGCGATGGGTCAGCGGTAAGCCCGTCAGCCGGGAGGCCGTCCCCCTCGATGCGATCTCGCCGTTTCTCGTCCAGGCCGTCATCGCGTCCGAGGACCAGCGCTTCTGCCTTCACAACGGCGTCGATTGGGGCGCCCTGCGCGACGTAGTGGATGATGACGAGGGGCCGAGCCGCGGGGCTTCGACAATCTCCATGCAGGCCGTGAAGAACGTGTTTCTCTGGCCGGGCCGTTCCTTCATCCGGAAAGGCCTCGAAATTCCCCTCGCGGTCATGGCCGACGCCCTGTGGGGCAAGCGGCGGATGATGGAGGTCTATCTCAACATCGCCGAATGGGGGGACGGTGTGTACGGCGCCGAGGCGGCGGCGCAGCGCTGGTTCGGAAAGAGCGCGCGGAACCTCAACCGCAGCGAGGCGAGCCTGCTCGCCGCCGTTCTGCCGAACCCGATCCAACGCAATGCGGCTCTGCCGTCTCGCGGCGTGCGTGCGGTCGCCACCCGCATCCAGGGGCGGATGAATGGGGTCGGTGGATTGATGGGCTGCCTTCGCTGAATCCACACACGTGGAGGCTTGCCGCAACACGTGTCATAGAGCCGTCCATTCTCCGGCAGGCGGCCGGGGCCGGCCCGTGACGGGGCGGATGCGAGACACGACGAACATAACACCGATAGCGGACGCGACATGGCCGACAGCACAACCTTCGACCTCACCCTCGAGCGGATCGCCCTGATCCGCCGGATGGTGGTGGCCTGGAACCCGGCCGGGCAGGGCGCGCCCATCGTGCATCCCGATGCGCCCTATGGCAGCACCGACCGCGACGGGGACATCTTCAACGTCACCGGGGACGATGACGGGGCGGACGAGGAACACCGGGCGCTCGGCGATGCGCTCGCGGTCTTCCTCCATAACGCCGTGCTGAAGCCGGGGCGCTACGCCTACCACAACACCTTGGCCAAGCTCTCCTCGGAGGATGTCGGCGACGTGTTCCGCGACGAGGCGTCGGGCGAGACGCCCGAGCACGTGACCTTCGACGTCACGGCCCAGCATCTGGCCCTGGTGCCGAAGCTCAACATCGTCTGGGACGAGGGCCGCGACGTGCCGGCCTTCGACACGGCCGAGCCCTATGGAGCGGGGACCGAGATACCGGCGGTGCATCACGAGATGCAGCCGGCCCTGCAGATCTTCCTGCGCTATGGCGATCTCGGCCCCGGCCCCTTCGGCAAGGTGGGCAACCGCTGGGCTGCCGTCTGAGCGCCGCGTAAACCCCTCCCCGCGACGGGGGAGGGGTGGATCCCGAGGCCTATGCCCCGAGCTTCTTCTTGCGCTGCGCCAGGGTGCGCAGCCGCAGGGCGTTGAGCTTGATGAAGCCCGCCGCGTCGCGATGGTCGTAGGCCACCGCGCCCTCCTCGAAGGTAACGAGATCCTGATCGTAGAGGGAGTTCGGGCTGGTGCGGCCGATGACGTGGATGCCGCCCTTGTAGAGCTTCAGCCGGACCTCGCCGGTGACCATTTCCTGGCTCTTGTCGATGAGAGCCTGAAGCATCTCGCGCTCGGGCGAGAACCAGAAGCCGTTATAGATCAGCTCCGCATATTGCGGCATGATCTGATCTTTGAGATGGGCCGCACCACGGTCCAGCGTGATCGACTCGATGGCGCGGTGGGCCGGCAGCAGGATCGTCCCGCCCGGCGTTTCGTACATGCCTCGGCTCTTCATGCCGACGAAGCGGTTCTCCACGAGATCGAGACGGCCAATGCCGTTGTCATGGCCGAGCTGGTTGAGCTTGGCCAGAAGAGTGGCAGGGGAGAGGCGCTCGCCGTCGATGGAGACCGCGTCACCCTTCTCGAAGCCGATCGTGACGATGGTCGGGGTGTCGGGGGCCTCTTCCGGCGAGAGGGTCCGCGAGTAGACGTAATCCGGCACCTCATCGGCCGGATCTTCCAGGACCTTACCCTCGGAGGAGGCGTGGAGAAGGTTCGCGTCCACTGAGAACGGACTCTCGCCGCGCTTGTCCTTGGAGATCGGGATCTGGTGCTGCTCGGCGAAGGCGATGAGCTGCTCACGGCTTTTGAGGTCCCATTCGCGCCAGGGGGCGATGACGGTCACATCGGGCTTCAAGGCATAATAGCCGAGCTCGAACCGGACCTGATCGTTGCCCTTGCCGGTGGCGCCGTGACAGACCGCATCGGCGCCGAGACGTTCGGCGATCTCGATCTGCTTCTTGGCGATGAGCGGGCGGGCGATGGAGGTGCCGAGGAGATAGACGCCCTCGTAGACCGCGTTGGCGCGGAACATCGGGAAGACGTAGTCGCGCACGAACTCCTCGCGCAGGTCTTCGATGAAGATGTTTTCCGGCTTGATGCCGAGCAGTTCGGCCTTCTTTCGCGCGGGCTCGAGTTCCTCGCCCTGGCCCAGATCGGCCGTGAACGTGATGACCTCGCAGCCATAGGTGGTCTGCAGCCATTTCAGGATGATCGAGGTGTCGAGGCCACCGGAATAGGCGAGCACGACCTTGTTGACGGGCTTCGGATTCGCGTCTGACATGGGGCTCGCTTCGGTTCTCGTGACGTGGGGGCGACTTATCAGCCGAGAGCCGCGTCGTGCAACCGGCATGCCGCAGGAGACGTTGCAGAGGTATCGGCCCCGCTTTCCACGGCCGCGGCAGCGGACCCTGTTGCCGCCCTGGCCGCGACAGCCGAAACTGCGTAATCCGACCTCACTCTTGATCCCACGCCGGAGATTCGACGAATGCCGAGACGGCCGACCCTCGAATTCTGGTACGAGTTCTCCTCCACCTACTCCTACCTGGCGGCCATGCGGATCGATGCGATGGCGCAAGCCGCCGGCGTCGACCTGCGATGGCGGCCGTTTCTCCTGGGGCCTATTTTCGCCAGCCAGGGCTGGAATTCCTCGCCGTTCAATCTCTTCCCCGCCAAGGGACGGCACATGTGGCGGGACGTGGAGCGCGAGGCGGCGCGGCAAGGCCTGCCGCCGCTGAAACGGCCCGACCCGTTCCCGCAGAACAGCCTGAGCGCCACGCGCGCAGCCACCTACGGCATGGATCACGACTGGCTCGTTCCCTTCTCGAAAGCCGTCTACGAAACCCAGTTTGCCGTCGGGCACTCCATCGCCGAACCCCAGGCCGTGGCCGGCATCCTCAACCGGCTTGGTCTCGACGGCACCGTGATCCTCAAGGCCGCGGCTCTGGAGGGCAACAAGGGGCGTCTGCGCGTCAACGGAGAGGAGGCGCGCTCGCGCGGCATCTTCGGCGCCCCGACCTTTTTGACCGGCGACGGCGAATTGTTCTGGGGCAACGACCGGCTTGAGCAGGCTCTCGCCTGGGCGACCGGGGACCGGCCGGGGGCGATGCGATAGGCGCCGCTGATCCCTCACCGAAACGGCCGGGTTAATTCGAGGCCGCGAGGCGGCGTCATGAAAAAAGATCGGTCGCGAGCCTTGTCGGGCCGCGACCGCATTTCTCGCCTCGATAGAATCAGGACCGGTGAAGCTTCAGGCAGCCTCTTGTGAGGCGGTTCTGACTTTCTGCGTGGCCTCGTCGACCTCTTCGGTGGAGCGGGCGATTTCGCTGAGGCTACCGGTGATGAGGGTGACGCCGTTCGAGGCGGTCTGCATGCTGGCCGACATCTCACGGGTGACGGCGCTCTGCTCCTCCACCGCGGCCGAGATCGCGCTCGCGACCTCGTTCAGAGTCATGATCGTGTCCTGGATCGAGGTGATGGCCCCCACCGCGTCCTGCGTCGCCTGCTGGGTCGACGCGATCTGAGCGGTGATCTGTTCGGTGGCCTTGGAAGTCTGGGCAGCCAGTGCCTTCACCTCGGTGGCGACCACGGCGAAGCCCCGCCCCGCCTCACCGGCCCGTGCCGCCTCGATCGTGGCATTGAGAGCGAGAAGGTTGGTCTGTGCCGCGATGCCCTGGATCAGGGCGACGACCTCGCCGATTCGGGTCGCCGCACCGGACAGGCCGGCGATGATGGTGCTGGTTTCCTGAGCCTGCCTCACCGCCTGACCGGAAATCTCGGACGCGTGAGTGACCTGCATGCTGATCTCGGACACCGACGCAGCAAGCTCCTCGGCGCCGGACGCCACGGTCTGGATGTCGGCGGAGACCTGCGTCGAAGCCAGCGCGGCCTGACCGGCCTGCTGCGACGCACCGGAGGCGGATCCCGCGATGGCGTTGAGGTCGGTGGCGATCGAGATCTGGATGTCGGCGCGCCGCTTTCGCTCCAGAACCTGCCGCGTCACGTCGATGCAGAATTTGACGACCTTCAGCGGGCGTCCTGCACGGTCGAGGATCGGGTTGTAGGTGCCCTGGATGAAGACCTCGTGTCCGCCCTTGGCGATCCGCCGGTACTCGTCGGCCTGATACTCGCCGCGCCCGAGCTCGTCCCAGAAGCTCTTGTATTCGGCGCCGGCGCGCAGAGCGGGATCGACGAACAGGCTGTGATGCTTCCCCTGAATCTCGGACAGGTCGTAGCCCATCACGTCGAGGAAGTTCCGGTTGGCGGTGAGGATGGTGCCGTCGAGGGCGAACTCGATCACCGCCTGAGAGCGGTGGAGGGCCTTGATCTGAACCTCGTCGTTGATCGACTGCATCACCCGTTCGGTGATGTCGGACGAGAACTTGACGATCTTGGTGGTCTTGCCGTCGCGTCCGAGGATGGGATTGTAGGTGGCCTGCAGCCAGATCTCGCGCCCGGCCTTGCCGATGCGCTTGAACTCGCCGGATTGGAAGGTGCCGGCGGCCAAGGCGGTCCAGAAGGCACGGTAATCCTGGCTCTCCCGGAACGCCGGTTCGACGAACAGGCTGTGATGCTTGCCCTGGATCTCGGACAGTTCGTAGCCGATTGCAGCAAGAAAATTCCCGTTGGCCGTCAGTACCTTGCCATCGGTATCGAATTCGATGACCGCTTGAGAGCGATCCAGTGCGTCGATCTTGGACCGGAGATCGCTGTTCGTGAAGAAGTTCATCACCCTATTTGACGCGTAAGGGTTGGGGGTGGATCGCCGCGCTCGACCCTGCAATCTTTGATACGCTCGCGTTTCTATCTGCCAAGTTAACGAGATCCTCACTGGATCGCAAAAATCAGAAATCGCCCATCACGATAACGTTATAAAAATTGAACAAGATGTGTTTGTATTTCAAATTAGGTGAGTGAACTCGCCATTGATTTTGGTTTTTCTCAAATATAAATATATATTCCTGTATAAATCTATGTCGGTTCTGCCTTTAGAATTATACAATGTCGACTGTTTCTCTGATTATTTTGATATTTGGTAAGACGAAGCGGAGGCCCTTTTAGGTGCCCGGTTCTGGGACATGGAACGATATCTCATTGACGGACGGACTGGCTGTGCTGGAACGATCCCCGTTGCGGGCACCGGCGGACTGGATACGGTCACGAACCGGGATTATGAGGCGCGACCTGCGGTGCCGAATGATTGGAAACCGCGCACATTCGAGGCTTGGTTCCCATGACCATCGACCGTCGAACTTTCCTGACCGGGGCCGTGAGCCTGGCCTCTCTCGTCTCCTCCTCCGGCGCGAGTGTGGCCCAGGGATACGGCCAGACCTTCAAGGTCGATAACGACGACGGCCGACCCATCGCGAACACGCGGCTCCCGGGCGAGATCGTCGGAGAAATCCCCGCGTTGAAGGGTGTCACATACGTGGGCGCCCGCGAGGCGGAAATCACGCTCTACGAGTTCTTCGACTATAATTGCCCGTATTGCCGGAAGGCGGCGGTCGACATGGTGTCGCTCGCCGCAAGCGATGCCGCTTTGCGGATCGGGCTCGTCAACAACCCGATTCTCTCGCCGCAATCGGCGCAGGCGGCGAAGGTCGCCTTGGCGATCCAGCGCAAGCTGGGCTCAGCCGCAGCCTGGACGCTCTACCAGAGGCTCCTCGCCAAGCCGGGCAAGATCGACGGCGGCGGCGCGCTTCAGGTTGCCGCCACCCTGGGTGTTTCCGCTTCCGAGATCGAGACGATCGCCGACAGCGACGAGGTGCGACTCGCCCTGAGGGCGCAGATGCGGATGGCCGCCGACCTCGGCCTCGTGGCGACTCCCTCCTACGTCCTCGGCAATACCGGCCTGCTCGGGCATCCGGGAGCGAAATCCCTCGCCCGGATGATTGGCGCCATGCGCCGTTGCGACCAGATCGCCTGTTGACGGTCCTTGTCGTAGGTCCCGACCGATGCCACCCGGTCCGCGCCTCACCTTCGCCATCGTTTGCGCGGATTGGGGATGATCGCACGACCGCGCGCCGCACAAGCTTATGCAGCGCCGTCTTCGTCTTGCGCCTCCCCAACACGCATGCTAGGCCCTCGCCGCGCCGGGAGGACGGGTTTCAGACCTGTATTTCGAGGCGGTTCCCATTCCTGACGGTTTCAGAGCCGACGCCGAGAACGGTGTCACGGGCCGGAACCTCGGGCCGGATTAAAAGAGAGAGTGGCGCGTGGCGCAGACCAGTTCCGAGGCGGGTTCCCCGGTTGCAGGCGTAGCAGGTCGCTATGCCTCCGCACTGTTCGAGCTGGCCCGCGACGAGCGCCAGATCGATGCGGTGGCGGCGACCCTTCAGCAATTCGACGGCCTTTTGAACGAGAGCGCTGACCTGATGCGCCTCGTGCGCAGCCCGGTCTTCACCGGCGAGCAGCAGGAAGCCGCCATCGGCGCCATCCTCGACAAGGCCGGGATCACCGGGCTCGGCGCCAACTTCATCCGTCTCGCCGCCGCAAACCGGCGCCTGTTCGTGCTGCCGGACATGATCCGCTGCTTCAATCGGCTCGTGGCCGCCTCGAAGGGCATCGTGCGGGCCGAAGTCACGGTGGCCGAGCGCCCCTCCGACGCCGTCCTTGAAGAGATCAAGGCTTCCTTGCGCGATGTCGCCCGGTCCGAGATCGATCTCGACCTGCGGGTGGATCCGGCCCTGATCGGCGGTCTCATCGTCAAGATCGGCAGCAGGATGGTGGATGCGTCCCTGCGGACCAAGCTCAACGGTATTCGACTCGCGATGCGGGAAGCCTGAGGTCGGCGCCCCGGCGCACGACCGCTCCCGTTTTCTCCACAGCAACTTCGTTCCGAATTTAAAGAGGCCAGACGATGGACATCCGCGCTGCCGAGATCTCCGCGATCCTGAAAGAGCAGATCAAGAATTTCGGCCAGGACGCCGAAGTCACCGAGGTAGGCCAAGTACTCTCCGTAGGTGACGGCATCGCCCGCGCCTACGGCCTCGACAGCGTCCAGGCCGGCGAGATGGTCGAGTTCGAGTCGGGCGTGCGCGGCATGGCTCTCAACCTCGAGCAGGACAACGTCGGCATCGTGATCTTCGGGTCCGATCGCGACATCAAGGAAGGCCAGACCGTCAAGCGCACCGGCGCCATCGTGGACGTTCCGGTCGGCAAGGCACTCCTCGGCCGCGTCGTCGACGCGCTGGGCAACCCCATCGACGGCAAGGGCCCCATCGCCACCACCGAGCGTCGCCGCGTCGACGTGAAGGCGCCCGGCATCATCCCGCGCAAGTCGGTGCATGAGCCGATGGCCACCGGCCTCAAGGCCATCGACGCGCTCATCCCCGTCGGCCGTGGCCAGCGCGAGCTCATCATCGGCGATCGCCAGACCGGCAAGACCGCCATCGCCCTCGATACGATCCTCAACCAGAAGCCGGCCCATGCTGGCACCGACGAGAACGCCAAGCTCTATTGCGTTTACGTCGCTATCGGCCAGAAGCGGTCGACCGTCGCGCAGTTCGTGAAGTCGCTCGAAGACAACGGAGCGCTGGAATATTCCATCGTCATCGCCGCCACCGCTTCGGACGCTGCTCCGATGCAGTTCATCGCACCCTTCGCCGGCTGCGCCATGGGCGAGTATTTCCGCGACAACGCCATGCACGCCGTGATCGTGTACGACGATCTCTCCAAGCAGGCCGTGGCCTACCGCCAGATGTCGCTGCTGCTGCGCCGCCCACCGGGCCGCGAAGCTTATCCCGGCGACGTGTTCTATCTTCACTCGCGCCTGCTCGAGCGCGCCGCCAAGATGGGCGATGCCGCCGGCAACGGCTCACTGACCGCGCTTCCGGTCATCGAGACCCAGGCCAACGACGTCTCTGCCTACATCCCGACCAACGTGATCTCGATCACCGACGGCCAGATCTTCCTCGAGACCGACCTGTTCTACCAGGGCATCCGTCCTGCGGTGAACGTCGGCCTCTCGGTCTCCCGAGTGGGCTCTTCGGCCCAGACGAAGGCGATGAAGAAGGTCGCCGGCAAGATCAAGGGCGAGCTCGCCCAGTACCGCGAGATGGCTGCCTTCGCGCAGTTCGGCTCGGATCTCGACGCCTCGACCCAGAAGCTCCTGAACCGTGGCTCGCGCCTCACCGAGCTCCTGAAGCAGCCGCAATTCTCGCCGCTGAAGATGGAAGAGCAGGTTGCGGTGATTTATGCCGGCGTGAACGGCTATCTCGACGCTCTTCCCGTGTCGAAGGTCCGTCCCTTCGAGGACGCGCTGCTCTCGACCCTGCGCACCAAGCACGCCGACCTGCTCACCAAGATCCGTGACTCGAAGGATCTGTCCGACGACAGCGCGAAGACGCTGAAGGGCGTCGTCGAGAGCGTCGCCAAGTCGCTGGCCTAAAGCCAGTCGATGATCCCCTCCCTTAGCGGGGAGGGGACTGGGGTGGAGGTGTGCCGGACCGGCCGAGACCTCTTCGACACCACCCCCAACTCCGGCTCTTCCTCACGCGAGGGGAAGAGAGATGGCGTCGAACCGCACCGAACGGATCTGGAAGTCACCCCATGGCGAGTTTGAAGGATCTGCGTAACCGCATCGCTTCGGTGAAGGGCACGCAGAAGATTACCAAGGCGATGCAGATGGTCGCCGCGGCAAAGCTGCGGCGGGCGCAGAATGCCGCCGAGAACGCACGCCCTTATGCCGAGAAGATGTCCCAGGTGCTCGGCAACCTCGCCGCGAACCTCGTCGGTGGCGTCCAGGGTCCGAAGCTTCTGTCCGGCACGGGAGCCGACAAGGTTCACCTGCTGGTCGTCTGCACGGCTGACCGCGGCCTCTGCGGCGGCTTCAACTCGTCGATCGTGCGTTTGGCCCGCGAGCACATCCGCACGCTGACGGCCGAGGGCAAGACGGTGAAGATCGTCACGGTCGGCAAGAAAGGCTACGACCTCCTGCGTCGCCAGTACCGCGACCAGATCATCGAAAGCCGTGACCTGCGCGGCAACAAGCCGGTGGATTATGAGTTCGCCGCCGAGATCGCGCAGAGCATCATCTCGCGTTTCGACGACGGCGAGTTCGACGTGGCGACGCTGTTCTATTCGCGCTTTCGCTCCGTCATCGCCCAGGTGCCGACCGCCCAGAAGCTCATCCCGGCCGAGCTGCCCGCAGCCGGCGGTACCGCTCCGGATGCCGCTCTGGAGTTCGAGCCGAGCGAGGAAGCGATCCTCGACACGCTGCTGCCGCGCAACCTCACCGTCCAGGTGTTCCGCGCTCTCCTGGAGAACGCGGCCTCCGAGCAGGGCGCACGCACGGGCGCCATGGATTCCGCCACGCGCAACGCGGGCGAGATGATCAAGAAGCAGACGCAGATCTACAACCGTACGCGTCAGGCCATGATCACCAAGGAACTCATCGAAATCATCTCGGGTGCCGAAGCGCTCTAAGCGCTCCCCGTCGCCCTGACCGCAACATATTCGAAGGACCCGTAACATGGCGAACACCGCTCTCCCCGGCGCTGGCTCCAACAAGGTCGGCAAGATCACCCAGGTCATCGGCCCCGTGGTCGACGTTCACTTCGACGGCCACCTGCCGGAGATCCTCAACGCCCTCGAGACCAAGAACAACGGCAACCGCCTCGTTCTCGAAGTGGCCATGCAACTCGGTGAGAGCACCGTGCGCTGCGTCGCCATGGACACGTCGGAAGGCCTCGTTCGTGGCCAGGAAGTCACCGACACCGGCGAAGCCATCAAGGTACCGGTCGGCTTCAACACCCTCGGCCGAATCATGAACGTCATCGGCGAGCCGATCGACGAGGCCGGCCCGATCCAGTCGGACACCCTGCGCGCCATCCACCAGCCCGCGCCGTCCTACGCAGAGCAGTCCACTGAGTCGCAGATCCTCGTCACCGGCATCAAGGTGGTCGATCTCCTCGCCCCTTACGCCAAGGGCGGCAAGATCGGCCTGTTCGGCGGCGCCGGCGTCGGCAAGACCGTGCTGATCATGGAGCTCATCAACAACATCGCCAAGGTGCACTCGGGCTACTCGGTGTTCGCCGGCGTCGGTGAGCGCACCCGCGAGGGTAACGATCTCTACCACGAGATGATCGAGTCCAAGGTCAACATGGACCCGAAGGAGAACAACGGCTCGGCCGAAGGCTCCAAGTGCGCGCTCGTCTACGGCCAGATGAACGAGTCTCCCGGCGCCCGCTCGCGCGTGGCTCTCACCGGCCTCACCATCGCCGAGGATTTCCGCGACCAGGGCCAGGATGTGCTGTTCTTCGTGGACAACATCTTCCGCTTCACCCAGGCCGGCTCGGAAGTGTCGGCTCTCCTCGGCCGCATCCCCTCCGCCGTGGGTTACCAGCCGACGCTGGCCACCGACATGGGCGCCCTGCAGGAGCGCATCACCACCACCACCAAGGGCTCGATCACATCGGTGCAGGCCATCTACGTGCCAGCCGACGATCTGACCGATCCGGCGCCCGCCGCGTCGTTCGCCCACTTGGACGCCACCACCGTGCTCTCGCGGTCCATCGCCGAGAAGGGCATCTACCCGGCCGTGGATCCGCTGGACTCGACCTCGCGCATGCTCAACCCCGCCGTTCTCGGTGAGGAGCATTACGACGTCGCCCGCCGCGTCCAGCAGACCCTGCAGCGCTACAAGGCCCTGCAGGACATCATCGCGATCCTGGGCATGGATGAGCTCTCGGAAGAGGACAAGCTCACCGTTGCCCGCGCCCGCAAGATCGAGCGCTTCTTCTCGCAGCCCTTCTCGGTGGCCGAGATCTTCACCGGCTCGCCCGGCATCCAGGTCCCGCTGGCCGACACGATCAAGGGCTTCAAGGGCTTGGTGAACGGCGATTACGACGATCTGCCGGAGGCGGCGTTCTACATGGTCGGCACGATCGAGGACGCCAAGGAGAAGGCGAAGAAGATAGCGGCTGCGGCCTGAGCGCATGAACGCTAAGATTGGCCTTCTCCTCGTCGGACTCGTGGTCGGCGCCTTGGCCGGGTATCTTACCCGGCCTCAGGCTGCCGAGATCAGGATCGGCGACTTCAGCCTTGAGGTTCAGGGCGACAAACCGGCAGGTACCAGCGGCGGCTCATTGACCACCGGCCAGATGCAGCACATCGGCATCTTCGCCGTGATCGGTGCGGCCCTTGGCCTCGGGGTTGGCTTCGTCGCCGGTCGGGCACGCGCCTGAAACACATTATGGCGCAGGGCTCAGGCCGCTGCGCCATCGGTTCTAAATGACAACCCGAATCGGGACTCGCGACGTCATGGCCACTTTCCAGTTCGATTTCGTCGGCCCCGAGCGGACGGTCTATTCCGGTCAGATCGAGGCCGTGCAGCTTCCCGGCGTCGAGGGCGAGATGACCGTGCTGCCGGGTCATGCTCCGGTTCTCACCGCCCTCAAGGTCGGCGTCATCGTCATCAACGAGGCGGGGCATGCCGGCGAGCGCGTGCTGGTGCGCGGTGGCTTCGCCGATATCGGTCCGACGATGGTCACCGTGATCGCCGAGCGAGCCAATCCGTTCGAGGAAATCACGCCTGATTCCCTCGACAAGGATATCGCCGCCCTCGAATTACAGCGCGATGCCACCGAAGATTTCGCCAAGAAGGACGAGATCAGCGGTCAGATCGTCCAGCTTCAGGATGCCAAGGTCGCTCTCAACTTCTGATTTCTTCGCCGCGCTCAGGCTTTCGAGCGGGCGGTGGCGACGGCATGATCGAGGAGGAGGGTGCGCTCCTCCTTCCCGGAGGGACATCCCCGTTCGAGCCAGAAAGCATGGCTGGCTGCGAGTCCCTTCCCGATCGAACGGCCCGGTGGGACGCCCGCCGCGATGAGGTCGCCCCCGCTCAGGGGAAAGACGGGTACGGGTTGGGTGCCGTCGAGGAACCGCTCGAAGGCCAAGCGAGCCTCCACGCTCATCTCACTCATTCGCTGGTCGCCCATCACGGCGACGACAAGGGCCAAGCCGCCCAGATCCTGTGTCGCGACGAGGCGCCGTACATCTGCCGCCGCAATGACGGGCAGACGCTCTATCGCCCCCCTCGCCGCCGCATACGCCTGAAGGCAGGCCTGTTCCTCGTTCGATAGGCGCAGCGTTTGTCTCAGTCGCTCGGCATCGGTGCCGGAATCGACGGCCAGGGCGGCGAGCCGTGCGACAGCGCTCTGCGGCAAGCCATGATTCGCACTCATCGAAACGGCCCGTTCCAGGCGGTCGAGATGACCTTCGGTGCCGACAATGCGTGCTAGCAGCCCGGCTCCCCTCATTTCCGCGGCGGCTTGGACGGCGCCAGGCGCTTCCAGGAGCTTCAGGAGTTCCGAACGAACCCGCTCGCGCGACAGGCCGTCGAGGGCCTCCGCCGCGTCGGCCGCTGCCCGTAACCCCTCCTCGTCGGGTGCTCCGATGCCGTAGCGGGCATGGAAGCGGAAGAAGCGCAGGATGCGCAGAGCGTCTTCGCGGATTCGGGTCGCCGCATCCCCGATGAAGCGGACGCGGCCCGCGTGAAGATCCGCTTCGCCTCCCGTCGTGTCGTGCAAGGCGCCGTCCCCGCTCAGGGACAGGGCGTTGATCGTGAAGTCGCGGCGCTCGGCATCGCGGGCGAAATCGCGCCCGAACCTCACCACCGCATGCCGCCCGTCGGTCTCGACATCCTCTCGGAGGGTCGTCACCTCGAAGGCCCGGCCGTCGAACAGGATCGTCACCGTTCCATGCTCGATCCCGGTGGGGATTGCCTTCAAGGAGGCGGCCGTTGCCCGCCGCATCACATCCTCGGGCAGTAGAGTGGTGGCGAGATCGATGTCGGACCCGACCCGCCCGAGCAGGGCATCGCGGACGACCCCTCCGACGATCCGGGTTTCCTCTCCTGGCGCCTTCAGCACGGAAAGCACGTGCGAGATGGCCTGATCCGCAAGAAGGGCGTTCAGCCCGTCCCGCTGAAGATCGCGGCTCGTCACTGGAAATGGCCGGGCACGACCTGGCCGTTCTCGATGCTCGGCGGGACATAGCCGCCGCGATGCTTCTCGCCGGTCAACCCCACGACGACGAGAGACAGGATCACCAGAACGAGCCCTCCCATGGTCAGGCGGAACACCGACCCTTCCCAATGGGTGCCATGACGCGGGTTGCGGCCCCTGATCGCGAGATAGAGGCCGAACAGCACGAAGGGCAGCAGGAAGATGAGGGCTTCTTCGAAAAGGCGACGGATCATGTGGCTTTCACGGGGTGGTGGAAGCCCGTCATGTCACGGAAACAAGCGTTCGTGGAGATTGTTCACGATCCCTGCCGTCACACCCCAGATCATGCGGTCCCCGAAAGGGATCGCGTAGTAGCGGCGCGGGCGATCCTGCCAGACCCCGACGCCGAGCCGGCGGCGAACCGGGTCCATCAGGCGAGCGAGAGGGACTTCGAAGACGTCCGCCACCTCGGCCGGATCGAGATCGAGCGGTGTCCCTCCCGCGCAGAGCCCCACCACCGGCACCACGAGGAAGCCCGTGGCCGACAGATAGGGGTCGAGATAGCCGAGGATCCGGATGTCGTCGGGGCGAAGGCCGATCTCCTCCCGGGCTTCGCGAAGGGCGGCATCGGCCGGGCTCCTGTCGGAGGGTTCGATCTTGCCGCCGGGAAAGGCGATCTGGCCGGAATGGTCCCGCAGGTGCGAGGCCCTGACGGTGAAGAGCACGAAGAGCTCCGCGTCCCTGACGATGACGGGGACCAGCACCGCGGCTGGCCGATGCGGTCTGCCCGGAGGGATCGCGATACCGATGGGATCGAGGTCGTGGTCTCCGCGTGGGTTCGATATCGGGTCACCGGCCTTGGGCGGAGTTGGCAAGAGGCCCCGCCCGGCCCTGTCGAGCAGGTCGGACAGCGCGTCGAAGCTCATGCGCCTTCGCTGCGCGCGACGGTGTGAAAGCTGCCGCCGCCGGCGATGCCGAACCACGAGACGCCATCGATCAGGCGTTCCTCTCCCAGCGCCAGGAGGTCGTAGGTCGTGGCGCGGGTGAGGAGCGCCCAGAGGTCGCGGCGGACATGGACATAGGGGCGCAAGCCTCCGTCGCCGCCTTCCTCGAAGCGAAGGGCATGGTTGGCGTCGACGGTGACGAGATCGTCGACATTGGTGCGGAACGCGATGCGCCGGGCCTCGCCTTCCCCCTCCGCCGCCATCTCCACGGCAGCGAAGGGCGCATCGTCCACGACGATGCCCACGCTCTCCACCGGCGTCACCAGGACGATGCGGCCATCGGGCTCCCGCCGCAGGATGGAGGAGAACAGCTTGACGAGGGCCGGGCGGCGGATCGGCGAGCCGTTGTGGAACCAGGTTCCGTCCGCGGCGATCCGCATGTCGATCTCGCCGCAATAGGGCGGATGCCAGCGCTCCACCGGCGGAAACCCGCGTTGGGGTATCCCGTCGAGCGCCAGGCTCAGCCTGGCGAGAGCCGGGTCCGGTGTCTGCTGTTCCGCCTGAGTCATGGTCTCAGGAGATACCGCGTTTCCGAGATTTTGAAACTGCCCTCGATTTGGGAATCGATGCCGAAGCGAGTGTTGGCACTCAAAGTTTCGCTGCGTTGCATCCTGCTCCAGGCCCAATGCGAGCACATGCGAATACGAACGAGTTCAATCAAACGCTTAGCGATTTGTGCAATGCAAAAATATTCGCTGCGAAAATAGCTAGACAGCATTTGCTCTTGTCTCGGAAGTTTGGCACTCAGAGCAGGCATCCCAGGGAGGGAATGCCTAAAACGCATCAAGCGCCTCGTCCCACGGCCAGCCAGCCGAGCTTCGTCATCACGATAACAACGCAAGGACGGTAGAATGACCGCATTGTTGCTTATCATCCTGGGCGGGCTGTGCGCCGTCGCCTACGGTATCGTCACGATCAACGACGTGATGAAACGCGACGCCGGCACCCAGCGGATGCAGGAGATCGCCGGGGCGATCGCGGAAGGGGCACAGGCCTATCTGCGCCGGCAATACGCCACCATCGGCATCGTCGGCGTGGTCCTGTTCGTGGCGCTCGCCTATTTCCTGGGGCTCAAGGTCGCCATCGGCTTCCTCATCGGTGCCGTACTCTCGGGAGCCGCCGGCTTCATCGGGATGAACGTGTCGGTTCGCGCCAATGTCCGCACGGCGCAGGCGGCCTCCACCTCCCTCGGAGCGGGGCTCGACGTCGCGTTCAAGTCCGGCGCCGTCACCGGCATGTTCGTGGCCGGTCTCGCGCTCCTCGGAGTCGCTCTGTACTACACCTTCCTCACCCGCGTTTCGGGCCTCGCGCCGGCCAGCCGCGAAGTCATCGATTCCCTGGTGGCGCTCGGCTTCGGCGCATCCTTGATCTCGATCTTCGCCCGCCTCGGCGGCGGCATCTTCACCAAGGGCGCGGATGTCGGCGGCGATCTCGTCGGCAAGGTCGAGGCCGGGATTCCGGAAGACGATCCGCGCAACCCCGCCACCATCGCCGACAATGTGGGTGACAATGTCGGCGACTGCGCCGGCATGGCGGCCGATCTGTTCGAAACTTACGCGGTGACCGTCGTCGCCACCATGGTACTCGCGGCGATCTTCTTCGCCGGTCAGACCGATGTCGGCGGCCGCAACGTGCTGGAGGCGATGCTGCTCTATCCGCTGGCCATCGGCTCGGCCTGCATCCTCACCTCCATCGCCGGCACCTATGCCGTGCGGCTCGGGGCCAACCAGTCGATCATGGGAGCGCTCTACAAGGGCCTCGTCACTGCAGGCGCGCTCTCCATCGTCGCCATCGCGCTGGTCAATTTTGCGCTGTTCGGCGGTTTCGCCACCGAGTTCACGACCAATGCCGGAGTCACCTTCACCTCCGGCGGCCTGTTCGGCTGCGCCGTGATCGGCCTCGTCATCACCGCGCTCATCGTGGTGATCACCGAATACTATACCGGCACCAACTTCCGCCCGGTGAAGTCCATCGCCGACGCCTCCGTCACCGGCCACGGCACCAACGTGATCCAGGGCCTGGCGATCTCGCTGGAATCGACGGCCCTGCCGGCGCTCGTCATCGTGGCGGGCATCATTGCCACCTACTCGCTGGCGGGCCTGTTCGGCATCGCCATCGCCGTTTCCGCCATGCTGGCGCTCGCCGGCTTCATCGTCGCCCTCGACGCGTTCGGGCCCGTCACCGACAATGCCGGGGGTATCGCGGAGATGGCTGGTTTGCCACCGGAAGTCCGCAAGTCCACCGACGCGCTCGATGCCGTCGGCAACACCACCAAGGCCGTCACCAAGGGCTACGCCATCGGCTCGGCCGGTCTCGGTGCCCTGGTCCTGTTTGCCGCCTATACCAGCGATCTGGACTACTTCATCGCCAATGCAAGCCCGACCCAGTACCGCTTCTTCCAGGGCGTCACCGTCGATTTCTCCCTGTCGAACCCCTACGTCGTCGTTGGCCTGCTTCTCGGCGGTCTGATCCCGTTCCTGTTCGGCGGCATGGCGATGACGGCGGTGGGCCGTGCTGCCGGTGCCGTGGTGGAGGAGGTGCGGCGGCAGTTCCGCGAGAAGCCCGGTATCATGGCGGGCACCGACCGTCCGGATTACGGGCGGGCCGTCGATATGCTCACGCGCGCGGCGATCAAGGAAATGATCCTGCCTTCGCTCCTGCCGGTCCTGTCGCCCATCGTGCTGTTCTTCGCGATCCAGGCGATCGCCGGGAAGAACCAGGCCTTCGCCACGGTTGGCGCGTCCCTGCTCGGCGTGATCCTCACCGGCCTCTACGTGGCGATCTCGATGACGTCCGGCGGCGGGGCGTGGGACAATGCGAAGAAGTACATCGAAGACGGTCACCACGGCGGCAAGGGCTCCGACGCTCACAAGGCGGCGGTGACCGGTGACACCGTCGGCGACCCCTACAAGGATACGGCCGGCCCGGCCGTGAATCCCGCGATCAAGATCACCAACATCATCGCTCTGCTTCTGCTGGCGGTGCTCGCGCATCTCTGAAGCTCGGCTCCGATGGACGGTCGCAGAGATGAAGCCTCGGCAGGTGCCGGAAAGGTGATTGCAGGGGCGATGTTGTGGGTACGCTGGCGTGCGGCGGCGCACAGGTGGCGCCGCCCGGCCCAGCCGTCCCCCTGACGGTCTCTCGTTAGCGCCATACCTACGGTCTCAGCGGGCGCACCCGAAACGGTCGCGCTCCCTATGCTGTACTCTGACGAGAGATCTTCATGCCTTCACTGAACGACCCGATCCGCATCGGCGCGATCGATGCGAAGAACCGCATCTTCATGGCGCCTCTCACCCGTGGCCGCGCCACCAGGGAGCATGTGCCGACCCCGATCATGATCGAGTATTACACCCAGCGTGCCGGCGCGGGCGTGATCCTCACCGAGGCGACGGGCATCAGCCAGGAAGGGCTCGGCTGGCCCTATGCGCCGGGTATCTGGTCGGACGAGCAGGTCGAAGCCTGGAAGCCCGTGGTGAAGGCGGTCCATGAGTCCGGGGGCAGGATCGTCTGCCAGCTCTGGCATATGGGGCGCGTGGTGCATCCGAGCTTCAATGACGGCAAGGCACCGATCTCGTCCTCCGCCACCACGGCCCCCGATGAGGCCCATACCTACGAGGGCAAGCAGCCCTATGCCGAGGCACGCGCCCTGCCGGTCGACGAGATTCCGCGCCTCCTGGCGGATTACGACCGCGCCGCGCGCAATGCGATCGCCGCCGGATTCGACGGCGTGCAGATCCACGCCGCGAATGGCTATCTCATCGACCAGTTCCTGCGTGACAACACCAACCACCGCGACGACCGCTACGGCGGCTCCATCGAAAATCGCATCCGCCTGCTGACGGAGGTCACGCAGACCGTGGCCGACGCCATCGGGAAGGACCGCACCGGCGTGCGCCTGTCGCCGAACGGCCAGATTCAGGGCGTGGACGATTCGAACCCGGACGCCCTGTTTGGTGCCGCCGCCGCCGCTCTCTCGAAGATCGGCATCGCCTTTCTCGAACTGCGCGAACCCGGTCCGAACGGTACCTTCGGCAAGCCGAACCACCCGCCGGTGGCGCCCGTGATCAGACAGGCTTTCGACGGGCCGCTGATCCTCAATTCGGATTACGATCCCGCCGCTGCCGAGGCCGCCCTCGCCGATGGTAAGGCCGACGCCATCGCCTTCGGCCGGCCCTTCATCGCCAATCCCGATCTCGTCGAGCGGATCGCGACGCATGCTCCGCTGCAAAAGGACGTGCAGGCGACGTGGTATAGCCAGGGACCTGAGGGCTATATCGACTACCCGACGCTCACCGAGTCGCAAGCGGCCTGACTTCCCAAGACCGCTTCGTTTGCGAGACAATCGGCTCGGAGGAGATAACCCATCCTTCGGGCCTATGCCGTTCGTCGGTTCTTCCTCGATGGAGTGGAATGACCGCATGGATCAAGTGACCCATCGCCGGTTTCGGTGTCGAGGCCGTGGCGCGGGCGCATCGGCAATTCCGACTGCCGGTGGGGTGAGGCGGTGCCGGCATGGCGATCGCCGACTTCGTCTGCGGGCGTGGCCAGGGCAATGGCTGCTTTCGCACGAAATGCCTGCGTGATGGGCAAACCCTACGGACTCGTCGTCTTCGATTTCGACGGAACGCTCGCCGATACCTTCCCGTGGTTCTGCAGCGTCATCAACGGTGTCGCCCGTCGCTACCGTTTCCGACACATCGACCCTGCCGAGACGGAGGCGCTTCGCGGCCTTTCCGCCCGTGCCCTCATTCGCGAACTCGGCGTGCCTGCATGGAAGCTGCCTTTCATCACCCGGCACATGCACGGCCTCGCGGCCCGCGATATCGAGGCGATCTCGCTGTTTCCCGGCATTCGCGACATGCTTCGCGATCTCGATGAGGCCGGCATCATCCTCGCGATCGTCAGCTCGAACAGCGAGGCCAATATCCGGCACGTCCTGGGGCCCTGTGCCGCTCGTTTCCGCCACTATGCCTGCGGCGCATCGATGTTCGGCAAGGCCAAACGCCTGACGGCGGTCATGCGAAAGGCCGGAGCGCGCGGAAGCGTCATCTACATCGGCGACGAATTGCGCGACCACGATGCGGCCAAGGCGGCCGGTTGCGATTTCGGAGCCGTATCATGGGGATATACGCGAAGCGATGCTTTGGCTGCCGGGCGGCCAAATGTTCTCTTCGAGCATCCCGGCCATGTCGCGGAGGCGATCTGCTCGACGGAGCTTCAAGGATCTCACCCGGCGGCATCGATATTGTATGTTGGTCCGTCATGAACAGGGAGGTCGGGCTCGATGCAGTGCCCAGGACCGGCGCGACGCGCGAACCTCCGATACCGTCTACGGCAACGGGTATACGCGATGTCAGTTCAGTGCTCCTCCGGCGGCTCGGATGAAAATGGTCGCGGTGCGGCCAGCCACATTGCGGCGCGGCGTCGCTCACCCGGAAAACGGACGGTGGAGAGCCTGATCGGCGGGCTGCGGTCAGCCTATCCACTCGACGACCAAGCCACGACCTCGGAGGTTTTCGCCGAAATCATCGGTCGCCTTCGCCGGGGCGATGACCAACCGCAGTAAGAGATCCGACGCCATCGGAACGATAGTTCCGTTCGACCGTGGGCCGTTCAATCTTCCATCATACGGAGAACACGTTCGCCAAAGAGGCGGATCATGCACAGCACGAGCACCGGAACCAGCGCGATGACCCCGATATTGGGTCCGAGAAGAAACGAAAGACCGACTCCGAGGCCGGCGGTGAAAGCGGCTGGCACCATGGCGAACTCACATATCGTTATCGTTGGCTGGCGAAACATCGCGACGGTATCTGCTTTATATTGCCCAACCAAGCAGAAAAATTCTGATTTTAATATGGATCAATAAGTTCCTTCGCCTCATAGGGTTTATTTTGCCACACCCTCAAGGGGGTGAATCATCGGCGCAATGATAAGTGAAATTTGCTTCATTAGAACACGAGAAATATAATTTTTACTATAACAATTTGTAATATTGTAGATTTATAGATATATGGATTAATTTTACTTTGCCGATATTCTATTGAATCATATTTTTAAAAATAAACGATCTATTGTTATTGTAATCTGCCGTAAAATTGCATCTGTATTGAATTAGAAATTTAATATGGGAATTTACCAAGGTTGTTTGAGAACAACCAGACTCTTCGATCTGTTCGAATTCCAAAAGATCAGTCAGCGGGGATTGTCGCGGCTGATATTCCGCACACAAGTGACGACAGACAATCTTGTGCGCCCGGCGAGCCGGCCCGTTTGCGTGGATGGCTGGGGCGGGAGGATTCCCAGCACCCCTCGGCTAAGCCGTTGTCCCGCCTGCAAATCACTGATTTTGTTGCTCTTTCCGGCATAACTGTTACGACTGACTGTTACGGCGACCCGTCACGGGGCCGTTCAGGATCGACCATGTGTCTTGCCTCGAATATCGCTCGCCGGAGCGGATCAGCGGCCTACTACGCCCGCCTTGGCGTGCCGAAGGATTTGCAGACGATCCTCGGAAAGCGGGAGCTATGGGAGAGCCTACGGACGAAGGATGCGCGAGAGGCGAGGGGGCGCGTTGCCGCCGTGCTGGCCCGCTGGCATGCTGAGTTCGCGGACCTTCGCCGCCGCCGCGAAGCCACCGAGGCCGACCTTCAGGCCGTGACCTGGGGCCACTATCAGAGCGAGATCGAAGGGCACACTGCCGCACGCCGGCAACTCCCAACCGCTGACGAGATCGCCGCGGCGAAGCAGGCTGCTCGCGACGAGATCGAAGGTAGTGGCTTGACCGCCGCTGATGGACCTCTAGCTCCGCTCAGCGTCGCGGCCAATGTGATGGTCCTCTCGGGGCAAGGCGAGTTAGAGCGAGAGTTTCGATCCCGCCGGAAGGCCGAGTTGCAAAAGCACGTTGCTCAGAACGAAACGGCCCTCGTGAACGACGCGGCACGCGATGTCATCCGGCAGAACGGCTTCTCGATTGCGGAGGGATCGCCGGCTTTCCGAGACCTCGCACAGCGGCTGCTCCGGGCGGAGTTAGAGGGCCTACGAAGGGCCGAAGAGCATGACAGGGGCGACTACACCGGAAAGCCTGCCGACCCCGCTGTGAGCCAACCTCGCGGACTCAAGGCGCCAGTCGCGGCGCCGGGGGAGGGCGTGCTCGACCTCTACACGGTGTTCGCTGCCGAAAACCCAAGCGGCATCAAGGCCGAGACGCTAAAAATGAACAGCGAAATCATCGTGTGGTTCTCGCAGCACGTCGGCGCGACCTTCCCGGCGTCAGCGATCGACAAGCGGGCCGTGCGTGAGTGGAAGGCTGCGTTGCAGCGCTTCCCGATCAAGGCGGCGGAAGTGCGGGATTTCCGGGGCCTGCCGTTCAAAAAGATCATTGCCGAGAATGAGCGCTTGGGGCGTAAGACCCTCTCCGACCGCACCGTGAACAAATACCTCTCTGCCCTCGGCGCGTTCTGCCAATGGCTTATGCAAAATGGTCACTTGGAGAACAACCCTGTGGACGGGATGCACCTGGGGGAGGGGAAGGGGCAATCGAAGGTCCGCCCCTACACGCCCGAGCAACTGACGAGCATCTTCGGCTCGCCCATTTTCACCGGCTACCTCTCCGACGATCAGCCGCACCGTGTCGGCGCGATGCAGACGCGCGACCATCGGTTCTGGCTACCGCTTCTCTCGCTCTTCACGGGCGCGCGGATGGGCGAGCTGGCGCAGCTTCTCACCACGGACGTTCGACAGGATCGAGGACGGTGGATCATCCACGTCACCCAAGAGGGCGACCCGACGAAGGTCGTCAAAACGAAGGGCTCGCAACGGGTCATCCCGGTCCATCCCGAGCTTGAGCGCTTGGGCTTCATCGTCTTTCATGCGGCTCGCCAGTTGGCCGGTGATTCACGGCTGTTCCCCGAGATCGAACCTGATGCACGGGGCAATCTTGCCGGTAGCTACAGCCGGTTTTTCGGACGCTACGTCGCGAGGATCGGCGTGAAGGAAGACGCAAGCGTCAACTTCCACAGCTTCCGGCACGGCATGGCGGATGCCCTACGGCGCGCGGGCTGGCGGGATGAAGAGTTCGGTTTCCTGCTAGGGCACACCAAGGCGACCACGACAGGCCGCTATGGCATCCTCACCGAGGGCGACCTTGCACAGCGCTGCAAGCTGATCGATGCCGTCGCCTTTCCCGAGCTGAGCCTGTCGCACCTCTACCCCTTGGTGTCGGTCTCGCGCTCATAGGCGTCCACTGCAAGTTCGATCAACTCCGCGAGCGTAAAGCGCGGTTGTCCCGCCTCTCGCTCGCGCTTCACGATTTGCAGCATCTTCTGGTGCGTCTCGGGCTTGATCCGGGTCGCGAACTGATGCGTGCGGCCAGTCGCCTGTAGTGATCGACCGTCTAGTTTCTCGGGCGCACCCATACTGATCTTTCCGGATTCTGTCGCACGCAACCGCAAAAGCGATTCGCCTGCCAATATACCTGCTATAATGCAGCTAGATACTGGCAAGCGAATGGAAAATGACCGTCCCTGCGAAAATTGACGTGCGCCTATGGAAGGGCGGATCGGAAGGGTTCTTCCGCTGGCTCGATGACGTGCGCCCGATGGTCCCGTCATCGAAAGGCGGTTTCGAGCCCTACGTCCCCGGTCCCCTTGAGCGGATCGAGCTGACGACGGCGCTCGACGGCGGCTATCGGACGATCGTGCTGTGCTGGCCCCGGCGCCACGGCAAGACGCTCGCGGCCGCACTCATCATCGCATGGCGTTTCATGTCGCGCCGCACGCAGAACGTTGCGATGGTCGCGAACTCCGAGCGTCAGTCTGTGGACGTGGCCTTCAAGCTTGTGCGCGATATCCTACGGGAAACGCCCTACGCCGCCGCCATGGTGAAGGCGGACAAGATCACGATCGCCGCCGACAAGATCGAATATCCCGCCCTCGGCAACGTCATCCAAGGCTTCCCGTCCAACCCGGCGGCACTGTTTGGCAAAAAGCTCTCGATCGCACAGGTGAGCGAGCTTCATGCCGCCACGTCTGACGCTGCGTATCAGGCCCTCGCGAGCGCCACGATCGATTCCGACGACGGCCTGGTGCTGGTGGACAGCACGGTTGGGTCGCGATCCTCGCCGCTCTACGGCCTCTACGGCTTGCATGAACGCGCCACGGACCCGTCGCTCTTCTTCAGTCATATCGCTTACCGCGACCTTGAGGATGCCTGCGCACGGGCGCCCCGTTGGATCAGCGTCGCCGGCCTCCGTAGCCGCGCGGCGCAGATGCTGCCGGGCGAGTTCGCGCAACAGCACCTGAACCTTTGGGGAAGCTCCACCACTAGCCTCTTCCCGCCCGCCGTCCTCGATCAGTGCCGGGGCACCTACAAGCTCGATATCGCGAGCATCACCGGCGGTGCGGCGCACGTCGTCGGCGCCGGCCTCGATCGCGCCTACGGCTTCAGCCTTCACGGCGATGCCACCGTGGCATCATGCGTCGTGAAGGTGCTCGTAGGGGAAGACCCCCACTACTACGTGCTAGCGTCCGACAAGATCGCCTTTAGCGCTGCCACCGGCATCCGGCGGGCGTTCACGCGCTACCGCACCGAACATGGCATGAGCCGGGCCGCGATCGAATCCTACAACTCGCAGGACATTGCGGCATGGTGCGGCGACCAGACGTTTGACCATGAGGTAATCAGCCCGACGCTTGAGCGGCAGGGGAACGCCTTCACGGCGCTCTACGCTGCCGCCGCAGAGGGCCGCTTGCACGTCGCGCCCGGCTTCAGCACCTTGCTAGCCGAGATGGGGATGCTGGAATATCAGCTTGGCGCGTCGAGCGCGCCGCGTTTCGAGGCGGCGAAGGGCTATCATGACGATCACGTCTACGCCCTGGCTTGGGCGGTCTACGCGCTTCGGGACGTGGAGCTGAATCCGTATGAGCTGAAGGGCGTCCACTGCTACGGACCCGGTCCCTCACCGAGCCTCTGCATTCTCAACGGCGGCGAGCTGGTGCCGCCGTGTGCCGGGTCGTGCCGGTCAATGCTCGCCGCTCGCGACCTGTATCGAGGCTACCTTGGGCGTGGGCCGCTGGTGCCTGTCGACTTCCCTGAGTTCGTCGCCGGCAAGGTCGTAAACGTCGGGGCACATACTATGCCGAGATAGTATCATTTCGAGCAGAAATCGTTTTTAGCAGACGTTCATTTTGCCATAAATCTAATTCGAGTCCAATATACATGTTGTCGGCTATGACTAAAGCTTTGGCGTCAGAGTCAGACGTAAATCGCCGAATATATAGTAGCTCATGATCTTTCCCGAAATAAAGCAACCGATAATTGAAAATATCTTTAATACCATCCGATAGATGATGCGCGTCTATAATGTCGGGAAGCATTGCAACCTCGCGATAGTCGCTCCTTCAATAAAACGACGCTCATCCAAAATATCAAGATTGTAAAGCGTATTCGCACCTTAATTCCAATTTTCGTCGTTCAAAATATTCGAAATATTTGGCGAACACTGGCTTCTAACAGCATGAAATGAATGTTACAATCTGTTATGTAGCAGCTAGCTAGCGAGTAGATGTGTTCGGACGGTTTTCTAGCAACGACCCGGTGATGAACCTCATCCATGCGTCAAACCCGCGTAAGCAACGGGCTGACAAATGGATGCGCTTCTATGCCGATCAGCAGTCGGATGCGACGCTCGCGCTGATCGCTCAGAAATGGTCGCGCCCTGAGACGTTCCGCGTGTTTCAGGTCAACATCGTCAAGAAGATCGTCAACAAGCGCGCCAACCTCTACCGCCTTCAGCCGCGACGCACCTTCGATGGTCTCGATCAGGAAGCCGGCGACGCCCTATATCGGGCGATCAATGCCGACGTGATTCTGAAGCGCGCATCGCGCCTCACGAAGCTGCTTAAGACTTGCGCCCTTCAGGTTGGATGGAACGGCACCCGCGCGACGCTGGCCGTCGCTACGCCGAATGTTCTCGACGTGATGGCACCCGACCCGGAGAACCCCGAGCGGGTCGTCGTTACACATCGTGCCGCCCGCGCGGCAGACACCACCTATTCCGACTGGACCCGCACCAGCTTCTTCCGCCGCGACTACCGGGGCGTCCCAGTCTACGTCGAGGGCAACCCCGGCAGCGTGAACCCCTACGGCATCGTGCCGTTCGTGCCGCTGTTCGATCGCTACCCGGACGATGCCTTTTGGCTCCCCGGCGGTGATGACCTGATCGAGGCACAGGAGGCGGTCAACGTCGCTCTGTCCAACCTCTGGCGTAGCGTTGAGATGCAGGCGCACGGTCAGCCTTGGGCGTCGGGTCTCGGCTCTACGGATGACATGCGCGTCGGCCCCGAACGCGTCATCGCTCTTCCCGAGAACGGCAAGTTTGGCTTCGCGGCCCCTAACTCCCCGATCGCGGACATCCTCGCCGCAATCGAATTCCTCATGCGCCAGACGGCCGGTGCCAACGACGTGTCGGCCGACGTGTTCGACCTCGATCGCTCATCTGAGAGCGGCGCGGCCAAGCATGTGGAACAGATCGACCTCAAGGAAGCGCGCCTAGACGACGTGGCACTCTGGCGCTCCTACGAGGCGCGGCTTTGGGACGTGCTCAAGGTGGTCGTGAACACCAACGCCCCCGGCACCATCCCGGCACACGCCACCATGAGCGTCGACTTTGCCGAGCTTCAAGACCCGATCAGCGAGACCGAACGCCTGACGAATGCCCGTGCCCGCGTGGACATGGGCGTGTGGTCGCCGGCCGACGTGCTGCGCTCTGAAAATCCCGATGGCTTCCCGACCCGCGAGGACGCGATGCGCGAACTGCGCAGCCGGAAGGCCGAGACCGCCGAACTCCTCCAGACCGTCTAGGACCCAACATGACCACGCCCACCGACCCGGCACCCGAGCCGACCCCTGTCGCAGCCGAGCCCACCCCGGCACCCGTAACGCCGCCGACCGCTGCCGACCCGATCGCCGCGATGGTGGCCGAGCTGGCGATCCTCCGCGCGGAATTCGCCGCGCTTAAGGCTACCGCGCCGGTCGCTCCGGTCGTTGTCCCGCCGACTGATCAGGGCAAGCCGACCATCACCCCCATCACCATCGACCCGTCATCTCTCTCGCCGCTCGCCCGCATGGCAGCCGGCTACCGCAAGTAAAGGACCACCATCATGCTTACGATCACCGAATGGGCCAAGCTCAACCCGACGCCTCTGGCGTCCGGCGTCGTCCAGATTTTCGCCGAGAACAATCCCGTCCTCGCGCTTCTGCCGTTCATGAACATCGCCGGCAATGCCTACACCTACAACCGCGAGGCAGCGCTTCCCGGCATCGCCTTCCGTGGCTTCAACGAAGGCTATGCCGAGTCCACGGGCATCGTGAACCCGCTCACCGAGAAGCTGACCATCATCGGCGGTGACAGCGACTATGACGTGGCGCAGATCGCCATGGGGACCGGCAACAACGATACCCGCGCCGTCCACGACAGCATGAAGGCCAAGGCCCTCACGCTCGAATGGCTCAAGACGTTCTTCCACGGCAACACTAACGACAACGCCAAGGCGTTCGATGGCCTCGATGTGCGCGTTACCGGCGATCAGGTCATCTCTGCCGGTGCCAACGGCGGCGTCCTCACGTTCGCCATGCTGGACGAACTGACGGACGCCGTGTCTGGCCCCACGTCGGCAATTTTCATGAACAAGCGCCTCATCCGTAGCTACCGCACCATGCTCCGCACGGCCGGCGGCAACACGGCTGAGACCATCATGGTCGAGAACTTCGGACGCCCGGCGATCACGCATAACGGGGTGCCGCTCCTCCCGATCGAGGAAGGCGCGGACGGCAACGATATCCTGCCCTTCACCGAGACGCAGGGCACCGCGTCCAACACCAGCTCACTCTATGCCGTCCGGTTCGGACCCGATGCCCTCCAGGGTATTCAGACGGCCCCCGTGAGCGTCCGTGACCTGGGCGAGATCGAGGCCAAGCCCGCCTATCGGACCCGCGTTGAGTGGTATTCTGGCCTCGCGATCAAGCACCCGCGCGCCGTCGCCCGCCTCAAGGGCGTGAAGGCAGCTTAAGCGCGATGAAGTCCTTTCCCGCCGGCCTCACGGTCAAGCTGACGCTGCCGTTCACCGACCAGAACGGCGACCCCGTGAGCCCGGCGGGGCTCTCCTACATCGTGTCGGACCTCGACGGCTTGCCGGTCGTGGCCCGCACGGTTCTGCCGGTCGCACCGACCGACACCGATACGGACATCACGATTCCCTCGCGCTCCAATATCCTCGCACCCGGCGAGATCAGCGGTGGCCGGGTCGTGACGCTCTCCATGGAGACGGCGAACGGTATCTATCAGCAGCGCGAGACCTACGTGCTCCGCGCCTATGAGCGCCTTGTGCCGCCCCGAAATTCCTTCATGACCGATGCTGCCGCCCAAGCTCTTGCCTTGGATATCCCCGGTCTGACGGGCCTTGCCGGTGCCAACGCCACGGATCGCGAAGCGGCGCTGATCGAGGCGCACACCCGCATCGCTCGCGTTCCAGTCACTCCTGTCCTCACGATCTACTACCGTCGAGCCAAGGTCTACGATCGCCACTCGTGGCCCGACGTGACGGCCGACGATTTCCGCACGATCCACCAGGGGCTCAAGCGTGCGCTCATGCGTGCGCAGCTACGGGAAGCGAACGACATCCTCGCGAGTGACCCGGTGCGTGATCGCCGGCGCGCCGGCATCCTCTCGCAGAGGACTGGGGAATCCTCGGTAATCCTGAGCCCGATCACGACCACCGAAACCCCGGCATCACCGGAAGCCATGATCGAGCTTGCCGGCTTCATCGTGCCCGGCTCGATCAATCCGCACTCCGTTGGCATCATTTTATGAGCGATCCTGTCCAAGACTTCTCCGATGAGATCGAGCCGGAGCTTTGCGCCGCCTTCCTCGATGCGATCGAGGCCATTCGCGAGAACGTAGACGTGGATTCCCTCATCGCTGCCGTAGAACGCGGTGATGAGGATACGGTCGTCGGCTACGTTGGCGACCATCTAAGGCCCTTCCGCGCGATCCTCGATGCCGGCTTTGCGCGCTCCGGCACGATCGCCGCCGGTCGCCTTGGCCTCACGTTCGACCCGGTGGAGCCTACCGCCATCGGTGCCCGCGCAGCCGCGCTGACGGGCTTCCTCCGCTCGATCATAGCCGACACGGCAAAGGCGATGATGCAGGCCGGGTTTCGCAGCACGTTGCTGCCGGCCGTCGCCGCCGGCATGGTGCTCTCCACGGCACCGCTGCCGGCAGGCGCTACCACCGACAAGGCAATCCTCATCCGCGAGGCTATCGGCCTTACGCCCCCGCAGGGCGCATCCTTAGCGGTGTTCCGTGCCGCGCTTGAGCGAGCGCTTGCACGTCAGAGCGTGACCAGCCCGCCCATCGGTTTCCGCCGCGAGCTGCCGCCCATTCCAGAGCTGCCGCCGCACGTCCTCCGGCACCTCAACGTCACGCAGCGCCGGGTGATCGAGAAGGCCACGACCCTCACCCTCGATCGCGAGAAGGTCGAGGCTCTGGTGGATCACCAGCGCGGCACGATGCTCAACGTTCGCGCCAACGCGATCGCCGCCACGGGTGCCACCACCATCACCAACGCGGGCGAGAACGCCTCGTGGCGGCAGGCCGTGGACCGCCGCGACCTCGGCCCGGAATGGCGTCGATACTGGATCGATCGAGACGATGAGCGTGTGCGCCACGACCATGCGCAGGTGAAGCATCTCAACGCTACGGGCGTCGGAATCGATGAGCCGTTCGAGACGCCGCTTGGCCCGTGCCTGCACCCTCCGCTCGAGATCAATTGCCGGTGCCGGGTCGAGCTAAGGCAGGCAGCATGACCAACGACCGCCAAGCCTACATCACCCTCTGGCGCGCCAAGATCATCCAGATGCTGACGGACGCCACCAGCCTCACCATCGCAGGTGAGGCCCCCTCAAGGTGGCTTGCCATCCGATCGCGCGGGCAACGCTGGTTCACCGATGCCGGCGCAGAATTCTACGCAACGTGCGCAAGCGCCGACCTCGATCCGTCTCAGGTCCGCGCCTACGCATTGTCCGCGATCCAAGCCTTCAACGCCAAAGTCGCTGACGGCACCGCCGGCCTGGACGAACGTCGAGGCCGCAACCGCCTTCCCACCCCGCAGCAGGCCGCATGACCGAACTTGAACGCCGTCGCCTCGTAGTCCTTACGTTCGTCACGTCCGCCCTCGAGGATGACGTGCCGGCATTTGTGTCCAACCTCGCCGGCATCGACTGGCCCGGCGCATGGTTGGAAATCTTCACCGAGCTTGCCCCGTTCCCGCGTGAGCTTGTCAGCGATCGCATCCGCCATGCATTTTTTTGGTCGTGGCGCGGCACCGACGGTTTGTCTGCGAATGATGCATTGAAAGGACAGAACTGGGAATTGAGCAAAGACCTAGAGGATCGTGTCGATCTTCAAGTTTCATTCATGAAGACATTTGCACCTGCGTATGAAGAATTGGAATTGACTTATGTTTTGTATCGAGGGCAATGGCTTTCAAAGCATAACGCTAAGTTGTATGGCATGTGGTGGACGATTGACCCCGTGTATGCCAGCTATTTCGCCACGAATCACTTTGAGAAATATTCTGGGCAAGGCGCTGTTCTGGCAACTGTGATCCCTAGTGGCGCAATCATCTCAAAGCTTAACGAGCTAGAATTTCTTATCGACCCGAGTTTGCTTGGCGAGGTTCACTGTATCGATGTTCCTCCCCGATACTCCATAGAGGAATGCAGTCTCACGTCGGATCAAAAAGACGATCGTTCTCGGATGATTGGCATCCCGAATGGATACGACCGCGCATCCCTCAAAGTGTGGATCGATCAGGGGATGAAGCGTGAGGGGCTAGATTGGTGCCGAGACTATCGATTGCGTCACCTGAGACCGGAGATCGCTGCGTAGAGCGCATAAGCCGGAGCCAAGCCAAAGACGGCGGGAAAAGGACTACGCGCCGCAATCTTTCTCGCTCCCATCAATGTGATGTTATAACGTTACAATTTTCCCATCCGGGACAAGGACTTAGGCTGAAATCGATGTGGTATTATGGCAACTAAAAACCGGATCTCGAAAAAGGATATCGCTGAGATCGTCGGCGCTTCTGACCTTGTCCTAGACGGTGAGCGCGTGGATCAACGCAGCATCACGGCGCGGCGCTGGCGATCAAATCTGGCTGACCTCGCGATGCAGCTTGGCGATCACGTCACCCCGTCCGAGGCAATGCTTCTCCGGCGCGCCGCGACCCTGGCGTTCCTCTGTGAGCGTGACGAAGCACGGGTGATGCAGGGCGATGATATCGAGGAGGAGGGTTATCGCCGGAATGGTGCCGCCCTCGGTGCGATGCTCATTAAGCTAGGTCTCGCCGCCAAGTCGCGCGACGTGACGAAGCGCGACGCACGGATGATTGACGCGCACGCTGCATCCGTCCTCGCGAACTACGAGTGAGCACTTTACAATTCTAAACGGTCGTATAGGATTGTCTTTGTGGCGCAGGTGCCGCCGCGAGGGCTAGGACAATGGTCTCATACGTCGAATATCGCCGGGTCTCGACGGGTGAGCAGGGCAAGTCAGGCTTGGGGCTCGACGCTCAAGCCACCACGATCCGCGCCTTCGTCCAGGCGCAGGGCGGCGAGGTCATCGCCACCTACACGGATGTGCTCTCCGGCGGTGACGACACCAGACAGGAGCTAGCCAAGGCGCAGGCGTTCGCGCGCAAGCATGGTGCGTGGATCGTCGTCTCCAAGCTCGATCGCCTGTCGCGGCGCGTCGAGTTCATTTCTGCGCTGATGAACCGGAAGGGTGCGCGCTTCGTCGTGGCAGAGCTTGGACACGACGTGGACCCGTTCATGCTCCACATTTATGCCGCCGTCGCTGAGAAGGAACGTGCGCTGATCGCCTCGCGCACTAAGGCTGCGCTGGCAGAGCGCAGGGCGCAGGGTGTGAAGCTCGGCAATCGCACCAACCTCCGCGAGGCGCAGAGCGCAGGCAACGCGGCGTGGAGTGCGGCAGCGCAGGTGCGCCGCGCCAACGTCCTGCCTATCATTGAGCAGGTGCGAGCTGCCGGGGTGACGACGCTGGCGGGGATCGCGAGCGCCTTGAACGCACGCGGCGTGACGACGGCGCGCGGTGGAGCATGGAGCGCGACGCAGGTTGGGAGGGTGACAGCCGCCATGGATTGAACGACAAGAAACGCGCCAACTGGCGGCTGACTAGCTACAATCTCGCCGCTATTGCGGATGGGTGACACTTCACCCCCTCGTGGCGTTTCGGGCGCGGCCGGCGGGGAGACCCTTCGGAAAATTTGACGCCGCTCCCTTAAGGGCACCGCTACGGGGCTGCAGGCTTCAGCGGAGTAGCCAAACCCCTACGAGCGAAAGAGTCGCCGAATAGACCGGATGGTGATCCTCGTCGCTCACGACCACGGTGTAGGCCTGCCGGTCGCCATCATGAAGAGCTTTGTCTCGCGCAATGTCAGGGAGCAGTCGTATCGCTTGCTTGCGCACCTCGTTCAAGGTGGCGAACTCGCTGCCTTGGTCATCGAACTGATGCACGCCGCCGTCGTGAACGTCGAAAAAGTAGCGGGCCATAGGTGCACTCCAAGTGCCAGGCGGGAGCAAACGCATTTCTCGGGCACTGGCTGTCAAGGAATCGAAGCCAGCGATCGCTCACCGTGCGCCTTTCATTGACAGTGCGCAAATACAGAAGCGACCCGGGGACTAAAAGTCTCACTTTTCCCAATGGAGCACCAAGGCGATCAATCCTCGCGTGGTCGCGATCCTAGAGGCTTGATGTCGGGTCCAGGGGTCGTGTGCGGCTTGAGATGCAGGAACGTCCGGTCCCCCGTCGCGACCTCCACCACCTCATCGATCGCGTCCATCAGCTCCGAGACCTTGACGTATATGCCGCTTCCGATAGGTGCCCCGGCTAGGGTCGAGATACATAGGCGCCGGGTTGCTGTGAGGCCCTGAATGAGCTGCGCCTCGGTCAGAGCGTCGAACGTGCGAGCATGCCGACGCGTCATGTTTGTTCCTGTTTTGTTCGGGCGGCTTCACCATGACACCGCCGCCGGACGGCGGCAAGGCACGAGAGGCGCAAGCCTTCGCCAAAATATTGAGGGGTGCGACCGCCTGCCGCACGCGCTGCCTCTCCCAAATCGCTATAATACAAATCGAGAAGTGCTTGCTATAGGGGCGGCACTTCTTGTCCACTCGACGGTGACTTAACATCGAGTGCCGGCAGTTCCTCTCCGGGAACGTGGCCGGCATTTTCATTTTTACTGTGCCGACCTGGAAACTATAGGCGCACACTCGCCGCTTCTGTGTTATAATGGCTATAGCCTTAACGCAGGAAGCTCACTGATGACCTCGAAACGTCCCCCTCGGCCCGCTGGCACGATCATGCTGCCGGCAGCGCGCCTCGCCCAGCTTCACAACCTCGCCGCCCTTCGTGACCCGCCCATCTCAACGACGGAGCTCATCGAAGAGCTCATCGGCCGTGAGGTCGAAGCGGGCGCGATCCGCGATGAGCTTCCGGGCTTCTCCATCTGCGTGGTCGACCACGGGAAGGGTTACGTCCCGAGCTTCATCATCGACGATGATCTCGATTTCGGGTTCGAGCGGATGCGTCCGGCCGATGCCCTCGCGATTGCAGATGTGCTCGACGCCGTGAGCCGCCCCGGCCCCGCCGCCGGCAAGTCGATCGGCGTCGCGCCCCGCCTGCTCAAGATCGCCCGTGTCGGGCGTGGCGTCGTTCTAGCCGGCTCTCTGCCCGGCCAGCGCCGCACCGTGACGTCTCGGATGGCGCGCGACCTTGCCCGCCAGCTCCGCGCTGCCGTGGAGCGTGCCAAGATGCTGACGACTGCATTGTCGTGAAGCACATCGCGATCGAGGACAGCGACGACCCTGGAAATGAAAAAAGCCACCGGGACAATGATCCCAGTGGCCTTCCTATCGTGTGCTCGCCAAAGCAAAGCTTATGTGGTGATGACGCCCTCGTTCCGCCAGAGGACGGGGTAAGCGTTCCCGCGAATATTTCACCAGATGCCGTGAGTG
The DNA here is from genome assembly GCF_000376345.1 of Methylobacterium sp. 88A. Lineage (NCBI taxonomy): Bacteria > Pseudomonadati > Pseudomonadota > Alphaproteobacteria > Hyphomicrobiales > Methylobacteriaceae > Methylobacterium > Methylobacterium sp. 88A. The sequence goes on along the minus strand of NZ_AQVT01000001.1, from coordinate 3,462,897 downwards.
CCTCTGCGAAATTCGCAGCACGGCAGGCGAAGGCGAGGCTGAGTATCAAGGCGCAAGATGCGGAGAACGATGCTGCCCGCTACGCCGCGAAGACCGGGGGGCTTCCCTGGGTTCATGGTGGCCGTGAGTTTTGCGCCGAGATACGGCGGCAGGCGCGCTTGCCGGCATCGAGGCCCCGCAATCTCATAGCGGCGCGGGAATACCGCGCGAGGCAGCGCGCCCTAAAGCGTGACATCGCGATCGCCGCCGCAACGATGATGGCTGATCTCGAAATGCCCGACGCAGAGTTGAGCGCGGCCGAGCTTGCGGCCGTTGAAGCCAGCCTGGATGCATGGCTTGCGCTGAAGGGGCCGAGGCAGCGTCAGCTTTCTCAATTTCGAGAGAGCCTAATCGCCAGTCGTGTCTTGCTGCTCGCGATGCGCGCGGAACGGGGAGCCGGGTTCGACATTGGCCCGACCGAGTTCGCTGCCCGCCTCACCGCGAAGGGAATGCCTTTCAACCGATACCGCGCGCACACCCGACTGAAGCTGTTAGCGTCGCTTGAGGCACCCGCCGGCCCCTGGTGCGACAAAGGGCAGGGGTAGAGGCCCACACATCGCCGCGTCATCGATTTTGCGAGGGGCACACATCACCGCGTCATCGTTGACGGTGATGTGTGCCCCTCTCTCGTTTCGGACCCAAACTGTGAGGCGGACGCGCCTCCATTCCGAGAGGGGCACACAAAACCGCGTCATCGATTCCATGTAAGAGAAGAGAAGTAAAAAAGGAAAAGTAAGAAAATAAGATACGGAAAATCGATGACGCGGTTCTGTGTGCCCCTCTCAGATCGAACGCACCGGAAACCCGCCGGAGGCCTCGCCTCTCAAAATACCCGCTCCGGGGAAACCCGTGGTCGCTGTTTGTGCTGATACCCTCCGGGGTTCCGTATGGCCTCGCCTCTATCCGGCCCAACCTTCCTGCCTAGCTGTGCCCTCTAAATCGCCTCAGAGGCACCGCCAGAGGCCGCGACGCCCTTCGACCTAGATCGTCACTCCGAAGCCTGTCGCGGCCGCTGGCGGTGCCTCTGAGTCCAACTCAGTTTGCGTTGCGGCGTTCAAGCTTAGATAAGTAAATCAATATTGATTTATCTTTTGTTCATAAATATATCATTGACTATATCGAAAATCTGCTTCAGTTTTGAGGTGCGGCCAGGAACTAAGCAAGGCTGCAAAGGTCAAGACTATGCACATCATCAAAACGACGACGTTCCGCGCTGCCGCTGAAGCCATCGCCTGCCTTCAGCCGGACCCGATCACCGGGACGGTCACGGTCGATCAAATTAAGATCGCGATCGGCGAGCATTTGGACGTGTGGCCCGCCTCGATCTTCGATGACGTGGCAGGTGATGATGAGGACGGCGAGCAGTGAACGCTAGGGGAACGCATGGTTTCACCATGGGGAACCCAAAAATTTCCTTCGAAATTCCTTGGATCATGTTTTTGGCTTCTGCCATCTGATTGCGGGCAAACCTCATAAGGGACCGCCCGTCATGACCTTCTACCACTACACCGCCTCGAGACACCTTCGACCCATAGCCCAGCATGGACTGACGATCGGGGATGTCCCGACTGATCTCCGCCGGGACAAGGGCCGAGTTGGCGTCTGGCTTACAACCTCTCCCGAGAACACCGGACACGGCCTCGCGGTCCAAGGCCCCGAGCAGAAACGCTACCGCCTCACGCTCGACCTGGAACCGAATGCTCAGGTCGTGCGCTGGAGCGATTGGGCGCCGCGCAACTCCACCATCGAGACGATCAACAACCTCAAGATATGCGCCGGCCGAGATGGCGCATCTCAATGGAGGACTTGGTTCCTTTGCTTCGGGATCATCCCGCCGTCCGCGATTGCCGTCTGCCACGATATGCACACCGGAGAGGAAGTGCCGGATTGGCAAGACGCCTTCCCGGTTCGCGACGACTTTCCCGGCATCGCCATGCACCGTCGAGCGGAATGGCACTGGCAGGTGCTGAGAGACTTCAAGGCAGCGAAGCGGCGCGACGAGGCCAACGGGCACGTGTTCGCCTACTAGGTCGCCGGCTTGGTCAGCGTCGCACCGTGACACCCCGTATGGCCCGCGACCTAGCTCATCAGCTCCGCTTCGCAATTGAGCGGGCTGAGATGCTGACGCGACAGCCAGCATCGAATATGACCCACAACCCTGGCGATGCCTCGGAGGCCGAATTAGCTCACCCTCTTCTGGCTGTCCGCTTGGGCTTTGCCCTGGCTTCCTCAGCCGCAGTCAAACGCGCGTCGGCTTCGGACATTTCGATATACAGATAGCCACGTTCGGCCATACATCCCTTGGCTACTTCCTTGAGAGCTTCGCCGCGCTGGTTCTCAACGATCGCTGCGCCGATAGCACCACCTAATCCGCGATAATAGATTGGAGCCATACCAACAGCGGACTTAGATGTTTCGCCAATACATACTTGCTTGTCGAGCGCGACCTGGGTTTCGAGTTCGGGATTGCCAGTAATCCTTCTCAGATCAGCGCGCATCCAACCAAATACTGGTTGGTTTTGAGCAGTAGTCTGGCATCCGGCCATCAGCGAAGTAAGCGCGATTACGCTGGCGATTTTCTTGATCATTTATCTGCCCCCAAGCCGTCGATGACGATTGGCAATAAAATGCGACAAACGCAAACGAGCAGGGCCAAATTTTCCTAAGCAATTGAGGGTTGTGTTATTTTTGCAACTACACGGTGGCGGCGATTCTTCTCAGAAGTCGATCCGGTCGCCGTCAGCAAATTCGTCTCAAGCTCAAGCTGGGCGAATCCTCGCGGAGGCTTATCCATGTCCAGCCGTAGCACCCGACAGACTGTTACGACTGGGGCCAATTCCGATACGTTGAAATCGGGCTAAGTGCTTGCAATCATTGCCCGTTTGCGTGGATGGCTGGGGCGGGAGGATTCGAACCTCCGAATGGCGGTACCAAAAACCGCTGCCTTACCACTTGGCGACGCCCCATCGACGCAAGGCCGCGCGTTGTCTAGACGCCGCGTCGGCCCGTTGCAACAGCCTGTTCGCTCCGGCCGGCCAGGAAATGGAAAGCGCGCATGTCGAAGCGGATCGCGATCGTCACCGGGGCGGGGTCCGGGATCGGCCGGGCGGTGTCGCTCGGGCTCGCGCGAGCTGGTTTCGATCTGGCTCTGGCCGGGCGTCGACGGGGGCCGCTCGATGAGGTCGCGGATGCCGTGCGTGCGATCGGGGTCGAGGCCTTGCCGGTGGAGACCGATGTCGGCGATGCCGCCTCTGTCGAGCATCTCTTCGCGGAGGTGAAGGCCCGGTTCGGTCGCCTCGACCTCCTTTTCAATAATGCCGGCCTGTTCGCCCCGTCCGTGCCCATCGACGAACTCACCCTGGCGCAATGGCAGGCCGTGGTGGATGCCAACCTCACCGGCGCGTTCCTGTGCACGCAGGGCGCCTTCCGGATGATGAAGGCGCAGAGCCCGCGCGGCGGCCGTATCATCAACAACGGGTCGATCTCGGCCCAGGTACCGCGTCCGAATTCGGCGCCCTATACGGCGACGAAACACGCGATCACCGGCCTGACCCGGTCGACCTCCCTCGACGGACGCGATCACGACATCGCCTGCGGGCAGATCGATATCGGCAATGCCGAGACCGACATGACCAAGCCGATGGCGGCCGGCATCCGCCAGCCGGACGGATCGCTGAAGGTCGAGCCGGTGATGGATGCCCGTCACGTGGCGGATGCGGTGGTCTACATGGCCGGATTGCCCCTCGACGCCAACGTGCAGTTCATGACCGTGATGGCGACGAAGATGCCCTATATCGGGAGGGGCTGAGGCCCCGCGCTTTCGCCCGGTCCCCGTTCGCACTACAGACGGGGCACGCACCCGACCTTGTACAGACAAAGCCCGCCCCGGCGGACGAGAGAAGCAACCGCCCGCGATGTTGATGCAGACAGAACCCAAGGACGCGACCGGCAAGGATGCCGACAGGGCCAAGGATCCCGTCGCCCGCCGCCGCACCTTCGCGATCATCTCCCACCCGGATGCGGGCAAGACCACGCTCACCGAGAAGCTGCTCCTGTTCGGCGGCGCGATCCAGCTCGCCGGCGAGGTCAAGGCCAAGCGCAACCGCGTCTCGACCCGGTCCGATTGGATGGGCATCGAGAAGGAGCGCGGCATCTCGGTCGTCACCTCCGTGATGACTTTCGAGTACGGCGACTGCGTCTTCAATCTCCTCGACACTCCGGGCCACGAGGACTTCTCGGAGGATACCTACCGCACCCTGACGGCCGTCGATTCTGCGGTCATGGTGATCGACGCCGCCAAGGGCATCGAGGCGCGGACGCGCAAGCTGTTCGAAGTCTGCCGCCTGCGCGACATTCCCATCGTCACCTTCATCAACAAGCTCGACCGTGAGGCGCGCGACCCGTTCGAACTGCTCGACGAGATCGAGAAGACCCTGGCGCTGGATGTGGCGCCGGTCACCTGGCCTATCGGCCGGGGGCGGAGTTTTGCCGGCACTTACGATCTCGGCAATGGTCGTGTGCGCCGGCTCGATGCGGCGGACGACGCCGGCACCGTAGCGGTGTCCGGTGTGGACGATCCGCTCTTCGACCAGTTGCTCACCGAGGAGGGCGAGGTGGCCACGTGGCGGGAGGAGGCGGAGCTCGCCGAATCCGGCCTGAAGCGGTTCGATCTCGAGGCGTTTCGCGAGGGGCATCTCACGCCGGTCTTCTTCGGCTCGGCCCTGCGCAATTTCGGCGTGCGCGATCTCATCGACGGGCTCGCCCGTTTCGCACCGCCCCCGCGCGGGCAGGATTGCGACAAGCGCCTGGTGGAGCCCACCGAGCCGAAGATGACGGGCTTCGTGTTCAAGATCCAGGCGAACATGGATCCCAACCACCGCGACCGCATCGCCTTCATGCGGGTCTGCTCGGGCAGGCTCAGCCGCGGGATGAAGGCGAAGCTCGTGCGCACCGGCAAGCCGATGTCGCTCTCCGCGCCGCAATTCTTCTTCGCGCAGGACCGCGCCATCGCCGACGAGGCCTTTGCCGGCGACGTGGTCGGCATCCCCAACCACGGCACCCTGCGCATCGGCGACACGCTCACCGAGGGCGAGGAGATCGTGTTCCGCGGCGTGCCGAGCTTTGCCCCGGAAATCCTGCGCCGCATCAAGCTCACCGACGCGATGAAGGCCAAGAAGCTGCGGGAAGCGCTCCAGCAGATGGGCGAGGAGGGCGTCGTCCAGGTGTTCCGCCCGCATGACGGCTCGCAGGCGATCGTCGGTGTCGTCGGCGCGCTGCAGCTCGACGTGCTGAAGGAACGGCTCCAGGCCGAGTATGGCCTGCCCATCGATTACGAGCCGACGCGCTTCTCGATCTGCCGCTGGATCGAATCGGATGTGGAAACCGACCTCGATTCCTTCATCGGCACCCATGGCTCGGCCATGGCGAGCGATCTCGACGGCGCGCCCGTCTTCATGGCGACCACCGCCTTCTCCCTCCGCTACGAGGAGGAGCGCGCGCCGAAGGTACGGTTCACCGACATCAAGGATTACCAGAAGCGCGCCGTCTGAATCTCGGCGGTGCCTGAATGGAAAAGGGCCGCGCGGTTTGCACCGCGCGGCCATTTCCTGGTTTCAACCGATGCCGTTGAGGCGGTCAGCGGCCCTGCTGGATCGCCGAGAGGATCCAGCGCCCGCCGCGCTCGCGCACGAAGGTCCAGAGCTCCAGTGCCTCCGGCTCGCCGGTCTCGACGGTCTGGTTGGTCCGAAGGTCGATCGTCACGTCGGTGATGGCGTAGCGCATCGCCACCGTGGCGTATTCCATCCGGCCTTCGCTCCAGGCTTCCGACAGGTCGCCCTGCAGCAGCTTCACGTTCGAGATCCGGTTGACGACCCCACGGGATTCGTTGCCGCGGAGTTCTTCGGCGAAGTAGCCCGCCATTTCGGGCGTCGCGAGGTTGCGCAGAGCGGCGACGTCGCCACGGCCATAAGCCGCCTGCACGTCGTTGAGGGCGATCTCGAAGCTCTGGAAATCGCCGGGGCCGATATCGATCTTGCCCACGGTCGGCTGAGGCGCGCCGCGCGGGGTCGCCCCCATCGCCGGCCCAGGACCGGTGGCCGAGCCCGGAGCGGAGCGGTAGTTGCCCGGGGTGGAGTCGCCCTGGAGAGCGGACCGGGACATGCCGGCGGGAGCCGGATTGCCCTGGCGACGGCGAAACCAGCGCACGGCGAAGGCGACGACCATCACGATGAGGCCGACCTGCAGGAGGAGGCCGATCATCGAGGCGATGCCGCCGAGTCCACCGAAGAAGCCGCCGCCGAGGAGCGCGCCGAGCAGGCCCGCACCGAGCAGGCCTGCCATGAAGCCGCCGCCGAAGCGGGGACGCTGCGTGGCGGCGCTGGTCATGCCGGGATTGCCCATGGTCGAGCCGGGCTGCGTCTGCGAACGCTGGATCGGCGCCGCGCCCGGTGCCGTGGCCGTGGAGGAGGGGGCGTTGTACGTCTTCGAGCCGCGCGAGCCCATGCCGCCGCCGCCGCCCGGACGGGCCTCGGCAACGGGCGCTGCGACGGCCAGCACCGCGGCGAGCGCGAAGATGGTCGCGGCGCGGGTGCGACGCGTGGAGGAGATGAACATGAATACGCCTCTGAACGAAGTCTGAGAGAGTCCCGGCGGGAATGCCGGACCTTATATGGTGACGTCCGGCGACAAGTTTTAGTCCGTCTTCGGCGCCGCTTTTGTTCCGTGGACGACGATGGGAAGAGCCGTGACGCCTCAGCCGGCGGCGGGGAAGATCATCCGCACCGTCGTTCCCTCGCCGGGCTTGCTGTCGAGGGAGACGGTGCCGTTCTGGCGCTTCACCAGGCCGTGGACGATGGCGAGCCCGGTGCCGCGCCCGGCCTCGCGCGTGGTGATGAAGGGAGCCAGCGCTCTCGCTGCCATCTCCGGCGACATCCCATGCCCGGTATCCCGCACCGAGATGCCGATGGCGCCGTCTCCCTGCCGGCGGATCGCCGGGTCGCTCGACGGCACCAGGAAGCTCGTGATTTCGATACTGCCGCCGGCCGGCATCGCCTCGCAGGCATTGGCGACGATGTGAAAGAGGGCGAGATCCACCTGGGTCGGGTTGGTGAGGCCGTTGGGTAGATCCGGCGCGGTGTGGACCGTCAATGTCACTCCGGGCGGAAGCGTCCCGCGCATGCGCGTGCCGAAAGCGGTGATGAGGGCGTTCATGTCGACGGGGCGGACATCCGGCGCGATCCGGCGCGAGAAAGTCAGCAAATGCCGCGTCAGAATCGTGGCTCGCTCCACGGCATCGGTGGACCGGGTCACGGCCCGCTGGATGAAGGGTTCTTCCCGGTCGCCGAGACGCCGCTTCAGCCCGTCGATATAGCCGATGAGGATCTGCAGGAAGTTGTTGAACTCGTGGGCGACGCTGTTGGTGAGCAACCCGAGGGCCTCGCGTTGCCGGGACAAGGCAAGCGCCCCTTCCGCGTCCCTGCGCCGGGTCACGTCGACCAGTTGCGCGAGGAGAAGACCGGTATCCGGCAGGGGCACAGCGAAGATCTCGGCCCAGAAGGTCGAGCCGTTTCGGCGCCAGGCCAGTACCTCGATCCCTTCCGGCCGCGTACCCGCCAAGGCCGCGGCGAAAGCGCTTCGGGCGTCCTTATCGGTATTGGCGCCCAGTAGGAGATGGACGTCGCGTCCGGCGAGATCGCCGGTCTCATGGCCGGTGAGTTGCGCGAAGGCGGGATTGGCCGAGACGATCCTCGCCGTCGCCGGGTCGATCAACAGGGCCGGTACGGCGCTGGCCTCGAGGCCCGAGCGAAAATCGATGCGCGAGTCCGGAGGATCGCCTGGTTCGCCGTCCTGATCATGCAACGCCATGCTCTATCCAGGCCTGTCGGAGCGAAACGGGCTCCAGTGTGAGTCGCATCGGGTGCGGGTGCCAGAATCGATCGGCACGGCGGCTCCCGGCGATGGCTATTGCCGCACCCACATCACCCGGGCGATCCAGGCGATCTCGGCCACCTGGACGATGCGTTCGGGGTGGTTCGGGTTGAGAGAGAGCAGCTCGATGGTCCGGGCGGTCTTGCGGCGCAGTTCCTTGGCCAGCACTTCGCCGCTCGCCAGACGCACCACCACGCGGTCGCCCTTGCGGACACTGGCGGTGGGAGAGACGATCAGCACGTCACCGTCGCGATAGAGCGGCTCCATGGAATCGCCCTGCACTTCGAGGGCGAAGGCGCGATCCTCGCCGAGATCGGGAAACTCGATCTCCTCCCAGCCCGGGCCGCCCGTGGGCATGCCTTCCTCGGTGAAGAGCCGGCCGGCGCCGGCCTGCGTCATGCCGATCAGCGGCACCATGGCGCGCGGCATGCCTTCCCGTGGCTCGATGAGGCGAAGGAAATCGTCGAGCGTCGCGTTGGTCGCCGCGAGCACCTTCGACACGGATTCGGTGGAGGGCCAGCGCTTGCGCCCATCCGGCCCGATCCGCTTCGAGCGATTGAAGCTCGTGGCGTCGAGGCCCGCACGGCGTGCGAGACCGGAGGCCGAGAAGCCGTGGCGTTCCGCGAGGAGGTCGATCGCGGTCCAGATCTGCTCGTGGGACAGCATGGCGAGACTCGATCAGAATGGCTAAGACATCCAGCCTAGCTTTAGGAAAGTAGAACTAAACTACGCCGGAAGCAACGGCACGCCGCCATTATCCAGAAGGTGTAGGAACTCGGAAAGGACGACTTGAGGTGGCGACCGATCGTGGTTGCGACGGATGCCGACCCGTTCTATCGCGTGGACCGTCGAACCGGAAGGCAACGCGCGATGCCCGTGATCTACAAGATTTGCCCGCGCGCCCTCTGGCGCGAGGCGGAGGAAGCGGGGCGGTTCGCGGGTGCGCCTGTCGACAAGGCCGACGGGTTCATCCATTTCTCCACCGCCGACCAGGTGGCTGAAACGGCCGCCCGGCACTTCGCGGGTGTCCCCGATCTCCTCCTCATCGGCATCGAGGCCGAGGCGCTGGGCGAGGCCCTACGCTACGAGCCCTCCCGTGGCGGGGCGCTGTTCCCCCATCTCTACGGCGATCTGCCCCTCGACGCCGTCATATCCGTGACCGAGCTTCCGATCGGGCCGGACGGACGGCATGTGTTTCAAGCCGATCTTATCTCGTCCGCCAGCCCCGCAACCGGAGCATCGGTATGATCGGCGCTCTCTTTCCCCTCGCAAAGCCGATCCTGCACGGTCTAGACGCCGAGACGGCGCACAACCTCACCTTGCGCGGGCTGGGGCTTCTGCCTCCGCGAAAGCCCACCCCGGATGATCCGAAGCTCGCGGTCACCGCCTTCGGCCGCCGGTTCCCCAATCCGGTCGGCCTGGCGGCGGGGTTCGACAAGGGCGCGCAGGTGCCCGATGCCCTGCTCGGCCTGGGCTTCGGCTTCGTGGAAGTCGGCGGCGTGGTGCCGAAGCCGCAGGGCGGTAATCCTCGCCCGCGCGTGTTCCGCCTGAGCGCCGACGGTGCCGTCATCAACCGCTTCGGTCTCAACAGCGAAGGGCTCGACGTCGTGCGTGGCCGCCTCGCGGCCAGAAGTGGCCGGACCGGTCTGGTGGGCATCAACATCGGGGCCAACAAGGATTCCACCGACAGGATCGCCGATTACGTGGCCTGCACCACGGCGCTGGCGCCCCATGTCGCCTTCGTCACGGTCAATGTTTCTTCGCCGAACACCCCCGGACTGCGCGACCTCCAGGGCGAAGCCTTCCTCGACGATCTGTTGGGACGCGTGGTCGAGGCCCGCGACAAGGCCTCGCCCGAGACCGCGATCCTGCTCAAGATCGCCCCCGACATCTCGCTCGAAGCCCTCGATTCCATCGTCGCCACCGCCTTGCGCCGCAAGGTGCAGGGCCTCGTCGTCTCCAACACCACCATCGCGCGGCCGACCAGTCTCACCGAAGCCTCCCTGGCGACGGAGACCGGGGGCCTGTCCGGCCGCCCGCTTTTCGAACCGGCGACCCGCCTTCTGGCGGAGGCCTACCTGCGTGTCGGCGGTACCATCCCGCTCATCGGCGTCGGCGGGATCGACTCCGCCGAGGCGGCTTGGACCAAGATCCGTGCCGGAGCGAGCCTGCTGCAGCTCTACTCGGCCCTGGTCTATGCCGGCCCCGGCCTCGTGAGCACGATCAAATCCGGCCTGCTGCGCAAGCTCGGCACCGAGGGTGCGCGCGACCTGTCCGCCATCGTCGGCCGCGATGCCGCGGCTCTGTCCAGGCTCGGCCTCGACGCCAGGTAAGCGAGGGGCGGGCCGAGGGACATGGCGTGACCTGCTCCCGCATCGCGGTGGAAGTCTCGGCAAGGCCGGTTTCGGATCGGGCCGGCAGGTCCGATCCCGGCGCCATTCGCATGCGTCTTCTGCGCTGGGATCGGGGGTGAGTTTAGAACTCCGTAAGACTGCTCGGTTTCATGCCATGACATGTCCACAGGCGCATGACTGGCCCGCGTTTGCCCCTGATTGAGTGACCCTTGTGCGGTGCGATATCGCTGGTGGAATCGACGGTGGCCTCGCCCTGCGACGGCACTGTCCCATCCCTCATTTGCCGAACCAGGATCGTTCATGGATCACCCGGTCGCGTCCCCCAAGCGTTCCTCCGCCGCCGGCGGGTGGGGCGCGCTGAAGAGCTGCGGCAAGCACCTGCTGAGCAGCCGCGCCCCGCTCTCCGGGGCCCGCGCCATGCTCAAGGCCAACCAGCCCGACGGGTTCGATTGTCCCGGCTGCGCCTGGGGTGATCCGGCGCACGGCTCGTCGTTCGAGTTCTGCGAGAATGGCGTGAAGGCCGTCTCCTGGGAGGCGACCGACAAGCGCACGCCGCCGAAGTTCTTCGCCAAGCATACCGTGTCGGAGCTGCGTGGCTGGACCGACTACGCGCTGGAAGGCGAGGGACGCCTGACGCACCCCATGCGCTACGACGCAGGCAGCGACCGCTACCTGCCCGTCAGCTGGGACGACGCCTTCGCCGAGATCGGCGCCACCCTGCGCGGCCTCGACAGCCCGGACCGTGCCGAGTTCTACACCTCCGGTCGCGCCTCCAACGAGGCGGCTTACATCTACCAGCTGTTCGCCCGGCTCTACGGCACCAACAACTTCCCCGACTGCTCCAACATGTGCCACGAGGCCAGCGGCATCGCCCTCCAGGCGGCCATCGGCATCGGCAAGGGCACCGTGCTGCTCGAGGATTTCGAGAAGGCGGACGCGATCTTCGTGGTTGGCCAGAACCCCGGCACCAACCATCCCCGCATGCTCGGCGATCTGCGCAAGGCGGCGACCCGCGGCGCCCGCGTTGTGGTGTTCAACCCCGTGCGCGAGCGCGGGCTCGAACGCTTCGCCGACCCGCAGAACACGGTGGAGATGCTGCGCGGTGCCAGCGCCCCGGTGGCGAGCCACTATTACCAGCCCCGTCCGGGCGGCGACATGGCGGCGTTCCGCGGCATCGCCAAGGCGGTCTTCGCGGCGGACGACGCGGCTCGCGCCGCCGGCCGTCCATCCGTCCTGGATCGCGCCTTCCTCAGCCACCACGCCGAGGGCCACGAGGCCTATCGCGCCGTCGTGGAGGCGACGAGCTGGGAGGCGATCGAGGACCAGTCCGGCCTCTCTCGCGCCGATATCGAGGTGGCTGCCGACGTCTATCTCGGCGCCGACAAGGTGATCTGCACCTGGGCCATGGGCGTCACCCAGCACAAGCACTCGGTGGCCACCATCCGCGAGATGACGAACGTCATGCTCCTGCGCGGCAATATCGGCCGTCCCGGTGCCGGCCTCTGCCCCGTGCGCGGCCATTCCAACGTGCAGGGCGACCGTACGGTGGGCATCAACGAGAAGCCGCCCGCCGCGCTGCTCGACGCCCTCGAGCGCGAGATCGGCTTCGTCGCCCCGCGCAAACACGGTCACAACGTCATCGGCGCCATCGGCGCCATGCTCGACGGTTCGTCGAAGGCCTTCATCGGGCTCGGCGGCAACTTCGCCCGCGCCACGCCCGATACCGCGCTGGTGGCCAAGGCGCTCGCCTCCTGCGAACTCACCGTCCACATCGCGACGAAGCTCAATCACTCGCATCTCGTGCCCGGCCGCGTCGCCTACCTGCTGCCCTGTATCGGCCGCACCGAGATCGACCGGAATTCGAAGGGCAAGATCCAGATCGTCACGGTCGAGGACTCCATGAGCATGGTCCACGGCTCGGGCGGCATCAACAAGCCCGCCTCGCCGGAGCTGCGCTCCGAGATCGCGATCATCGCCGGCATGGCGGCTGCCACCGTCGGCTCGGACAAGGTCGATTGGGCGGCCCTCGCCGACGATTACGACGGCATCCGTGCGTTGATCGAGCGGACCATTCCGGGGTTCGCCGGTTACAACGCCCGCGTCCGCCGTCCGCGCGGCTTCATGCTGCGCAACCTCGCCGCCGAGCGCAACTTCGAGACGGTGAACGGAAAAGCGAACTTCTCCGCCGATGCCCTGCCAGAGGCGACCGAGCATCAGCAGGCGAGGGCGATGGGCGACACCTTCGTGCTCCAGACCTTCCGCAGCCACGATCAGTACAACACCACCGTATACGGCCTCGACGACCGCTATCGCGGTGTCTACGGCGAGCGTCAGGTGTTGTTCGCCCATCCCGACGACCTGGCCGAAATCCGTGCCGTCGCCGGCGACCGGGTCGACATCGTCGGCACCCACGACGACGGCGTGGTGCGGGTGGCCGAAGGCTTCCGCCTCGTGCCCTTCGACATGCCGCGCGGCAGTCTCGCCGGTTACTACCCGGAGCTCAACGTCCTCGTTCCCCTGTCGTCCTTCGGCAAGGAGAGCGACACGCCGACCTCGAAATCGGTGATGGTCTCGATCCGCCGCCCGGCTGAAGCCGCGTGAGCGAGCCGCCCGCCGACGCCGAGACCTTCCTCGCCGTCACCGATTCCATCGCCGACCTCCAGCCCGGCCTCTCCACCTTGGAGGCCGGGCTGCTGGCGGGGCTGCACCTGAAGCTCGCCGCCGACAGCCGAAGCTTCGCGCGTGTCTTCGGCGTCGAGCATGCCCTCGTCCTGCGCGCCGTGGAGACCCTGTCGGGGGAAGCGGAGCTTCTGGCGATCACCGAGCGCAACCAGCGCACCCAGCGGACCCGCTACGAGGCGACGCCGGCGGGGCTCGCCATCCTGGACCACCTGCACGGCTGATCCCGCATTCAGCTTCCGTAGCTCTGGATCAGCGAGCCCGCGACCAGGGTCCAGCCGTCCACCAGCACGAAGAAGATCAGCTTGAACGGCAGTGCCACCGTCGCCGGCGGCACCATCATCATGCCCACCGCCATCAGGATCGAGGCGACGACGAGGTCGATGATGAGGAAGGGGATGAAGAGGAGGAAGCCGATCTCGAAGGCCCGCCTGAGTTCCGAGATCATGAAGGCCGGCGTGACGATCTCGAGGCCGATGGCTTCCGGCCCGGCAGGGGCGGGGGCCTTCGCCATGTCGAGAAACAGCTTCAGATCCTTCTCGCGCACGTTGCGCAGCATGAAGGTCTTGAACGGGGCCGAGGCCCGCTCGAACGCCACGCCCTGCGTGATCTGCCCGGCGATCAGCGGTTCGATGCCGGTCCGGTAAGCCTCCCGCGCCGTCGGCGCCATGACGAAGGCGGTGAGGAACAGGGCGAGGCTGGTGATCACGGCATTCGGGGGCGCGCTCTGCGTGCCGAGGGCCGAGCGCAGGATCGAGAGGACCACCACGATCCGCGTGAACGAAGTCGCCATCACGAGCACGGACGGCGCCAGCGCGAGGACGGTGATGAGGGCGACGAGTTGGAGCGCCCGCTCCGTCACCCCGCCCTGGCCGAGATCGACCGAGAGGCTCTGAGCCATGGCCGAACCGATGCCGGCGGCCAGGAAACCGCTCGCCGCCAGGACGAGGCGGGCGGTGCGGATCGGGACGGGGACGGATCGGAGGGAGGGTGTCATGGCGGCGGCAACCTGCGTCGAGCCGTGCGCGGGCGCAAGCGATGATGTCCCGCAGATGCCGTCCACAGGCGCACGCATGTCACCGCAAAACCACGCGGGGGCTTTGCGCTCGTTCCCTCCGATGGCTACGTTCCGGCCGAGCCAGCGGCGCACGATTTCGAAGGACGACCATGACGAGCACCACCATCCGGGACATCGGACCGTTCGCTGAGCCTGTATGGGACACGCCGTTCGGCCTGCCGCCCTTCGACAGGATCCGGCCGGAGCATTTCCTGCCCGCCTTCGAGACGGCCCTGGATTCGCACGATGCCGAGATCGCGGCCATCGCCGAGTCTTCGGAGCCGGCGACCTTCGCCAACACGGTGGAGGCGATGGAGCGCGCGGGCCTCGATCTCGACCGCGTCGCTTCCGTCTTCTTCAACCTGAGCGGCAGCAACACCAGCCCGGACCTCCAGGCCGTCGAGCGGGCGATCACGCCGCGTCTCGCCCGCCACGGCAGCGCCATCTACCTCAATCCCCGGCTCTGGGCGCGCATCGCCGCCGTCAACGCGGATGCGGAGACGCTCGGCTCGGAAGAGCGGCGCGTCCTCGACCGCTACCGCACACGCTTTCGCCGCGCCGGTGCCGATCTCGCTCCCGAGGCGAAGACGCGGATGGCCGAGATCGCCGGGCGGATGGCCGAGCTCGGGACGACGTTCAGCCAGAACCTGCTGGCCGATGAGAGCGCCTTCATCCTCCCCCTCGAGGGTGAGGCGGACCTCGCCGGCCTGCCCGAGTTCCTGAGGGCGGCCGCCGCCAGCGCGGCCAAGGACCGGGGCGGCGAGCACGGTCACGTCATCACCCTGTCGCGCTCGCTGATCGAGCCGTTCCTGGTCTTCTCCGCCCGGCGTGACCTGCGCGAGAAGGCCTACGAGGCCTGGACCCGCCGTGGCGAGAGCGGGGGCGCCACGGACAACAAGGGGATCATCGCCGAGATCGTCGCCCTCCGCGCGGAGCGGGCCCGGCTCCTCGGCTTCGACAGCTTCGCTCATTTCAAGCTCTCCGACACCATGGCCGGCTCGCCGGACGCGGCGATGGAACTCCTGCGCAACGTCTGGACACCGGCCCATGCCCGTGCGGGCGCGGAACGCGACCGGCTCCAGGCGCTGGCGACGTCGGAAGGGGCCGACTTCGCCATCCGCGCCCACGATTGGCGCCACTATGCGGAGAAGCTCCGGCGGTCCGAGCACGATCTCGACGAGGGCGAGATCAAGCCCTACCTGCCCCTGGACGGCGTCATCGCGGCCTCCTTCGACACGGCCTCGCGCCTGTTCCACCTGCGCTTCGAGGAACTCACCGACTTCCCCCGCTACCATCCCGACGTGCGGGCCTGGACGGTACGCAATGCCGACGGATCGGAGATCGGGATCTTCCTCGGCGATTACTTCGCCCGGTCGTCGAAGCGCAGCGGCGCCTGGATGAGTGCCTTCCGCTCACAGGAGCGGCTCAACGGCCCGATCACGCCGATCATCGTCAACGTGATGAACTTCGCCAAGGCGCCGGCGGGCGAGACGCCGCTTCTGTCCTTCGACGACGCGCGCACCCTGTTTCACGAGTTCGGCCATGCCCTGCACGGCCTCCTCTCCGACGTGACCTACCCGCTTCTCGCGGGCACGGCGGTGGCGGGCGATTTCGTCGAACTGCCCTCACAGCTCTACGAGCACTGGCTCGAACAGCCGGAAGTGCTGCGCGCCCATGCACGCCATTACCGCACCGGCGAGCCGATGCCGGAAGACCTGCTCACCCGCATGCTCGCGGCGCGTGCCTTCAATCAGGGCTTCGCCACCATCGAGTACACCGCCTCGGCGATCGTCGACATGACGCTGCATCTATCGAGCGGCGGCGAGGACGGGCTCGACGTCCTGGCCTTCGAGGCCGACGCCCTGCAGCGCATCGGCATGCCGGCGGAGATCTCCATGCGGCACCGCTCGCCGCATTTCGCGCATATCTTCTCCGGCGATAGCTATGCGGCCGGCTATTACAGCTACCTCTGGTCCGAGGTGCTGGATGCCGATGCGTTCGACGCGTTCCGCGAGGCCGGCGACATCTTCCACCCCGAGACGGCCGCGCGCCTGCGCAAATTCGTCTACGGGGCCGGAAACCTGCGCGACCCCGGCGAGGCCTACACCGCCTTCCGCGGCCGCCTGCCGAGCATCGATCCGCTGCTGCGCCAGCGCGGCCTGGCGGCGGCCTGATTCAGGAGAGGTAGTTCGTCAGCGTCAGCTTCGAGAGCATCGAGGTCACCTGGTAGCTCGCCTGAAGCTGGTTCTGGAGCGCCAGGAGCTTCGCTGTCACTTCCTCGAGGGAGACCGTATCGACGCCGTCGAGACTGTCCTGAAGCGTGGCCCTGGCGGCGCGGTTGTCGGCCTTCGTCTCCGTCATGGTCTTGGCCGCGAGGCCGAGATCGCTGGCGATGGCCTGTAATCCCTCGCGCCCGTTGGTGGAGGTGAGAACCGAGCGTGAGCGTTCCGCGACGGCGAGGTAGCGTGCGGCCTCCGACGTTCCGGTCTGCGTGGTGGTGAAACTCTGCACCGCGACCTGCGCGATCCCGGCGAGGACCGCGCGGATCGGCGCCTCGTTGGCCTGGGCTCCGATGCCGATCTTTCGGTCCGAGCCGATCTGCACCGATGCCGTCGCCCGTGGATCGGTGGAGGTATCGTCGCCGGTGTACCAGATGACGGTCGTGGCGCTGGCCCCTTCCGCGTAGCCGTTCCCGTCCGCCGATACGCGGCGCGGCGCAAGACCCTCGGTCTTCGACCCGGCGAAGAAATCCTGGGTGGCGCGCGACGCCGAACTCGCCGAGAGGGTCGTCCCCGCCGTCTCCTTCAGCGCGTTCGACAGGGCGGTGGAGATGTTGGCGGCGACGTCACCGGTCAGCGAGAACTCGGTGGTGGACTTCGCATCCGCATTCGCCTTCGCGGTCAGCGTGATCGTCTGCGTGGTGCCGTCGCGAAGCGCGAGCTTGAAGGTCAGCGTGTCCCCCGCCGCCGGAGGGGTCTTCACGTTGAGCTCCACCGAAGCCGGCGTGCCGGCGCCGAAATTCGCCGCGAGCCCGAGGGAGGCCTTGCCCTGGATGCTGGCAACGGGCTGGCCCTGGAACTTCTTGGTGAGGGCGGCGGCGGTCTCGGCGGCCGTACCGAGCGGGATCGTGTTGGTGGAATCCGCCGGAGGATTGGCGGTGACGATCAGGTCGGTGAAACTCTGGGTTCCGTCGGGCTGATTGATCGCCACGCGGATGCGGTCGCCTTCCGCCGGCGCATTGGCCACGGAGAAGGTGACGTCCGGGTTCGTGCGCGCCGTCATCGGCCCCGCCGTGATGGCCGCCGGGTTCGAACTCGCCGCAGAGACGAGGCTGAAGCCGAAATTCGCACGCGCCTCCGTGCCTCCGGCTCCGGTACCCTCTTCGCTGACCGTCACGGTGGAGCCCGACACGCTCGTGGCGATGCGGCCATTGCCGTTCGGGCCGAGATCGGCGGCGATCTGCTCGCTCACCACGGTCTTGAGGCCGTCGAGGTTGCGGCTGGGCACGCCGTTGAGGATCGCATCCGACGAGGCGACGGGCGGGGCGTCGGAATCGCGACCGCCGAAGATGTAATTACCGGCGACGTCCTGGTTCAAGGCGTCCACGGCGGCGTCCAGGCTGTTCCTGGCTACCTGCACGGCGTTCGAACCGGACGCGATCGACCCGCTATTCAACGAACCCTGGACGATGCCGCTGAGGTTGGAGAGCTGTGTCACCGCCGAACTGGCGACCGTCACCCGCGTGGTGTTTGCGTTGATCGCGGCATCGTAGCCATCGAGCGCGCTGAGCGAGGCGTGGGCAGAGAGGCTGGTGGTTCGCGCAGAGCCGATGCCGCCATACGTCTCCGCATTGCGTCCGGTGCTGAGCTGGGTCGTCAACGCATCGAGGCGCGCCTTTTGGCTGACCAGATTCGCTGTGTTGCGATCCTGAAAATAGGTGCCTGCCGTGAAGGCGCTGATCGTCATCGTGACCTCGGCGAAAGGGTCTTCACGGGTTTGACCGTTGGAAGACGCCTGAGAAATGGCCCGAACTGTGGAGCCCACGTTTCGGAAGAACGAAATGCGGAAAGAAGACCTGGAGCAACCTCACGGACAGGAAGTCCGTGAGGAATCTCTAGATCCGGAGAAGCGTGTCCAGCATGTCGCGCGCGGCCGTCAGGACGCGGGCATTGGCGGTATAAGCCGTCTGCAACCCGACGAGCTTCGACATCTCCTCGTCGATCTTGACGCCGGATGTGTCCGCGAACCGACTCTGCGCCGTCGCCAGAGCGATGCTCTGCCCTTCGTCGAGAAACTGTGCGGTCGCGGTGGCGGCGCCCTGGGCGTCGATGATCTTCTGGGTGAAGTCCTGAACCGAGGTCGTGAAAGGGGCGCTGATGCCGCCGATTCCGCTCGCCGCCGAGAAGGTCCGGTTGGCGGTCGTGAGGGCGTTGTGGAGGTATTGCGGCCGCGATACGTCGTTGGCCGGAGTGGATGACGACATCTTCACCAGCGATTCGGTCTTCGCCGCCACCGCCGGGTTCACGGCGATGCGTTGAGCAAAGCCCGTCAGCTGCGAGCCGCCATCGAACGAGCCGGTGAAGAGACGGGCCTGGCCGCCGCCATCGACGAAGAGCGGGATCTGCGGCTTGCCGTTCGTCACGTCGTCGGCCGTTTTCGACTGGGTGACGCTGGCGCTGATCCCTTGGATCGTCGTGGTCCCGTTCGCCGGGGTCAGGATTCTGACCGCGCCTTCTTTGCCGACAGTGCCGTTGGACGTCACGGTGAATGACGAGCCGAGGGCAGCGGCGATCGAGGCGCCGAGCTTGGCCGGGTCGCTCTCCAGCGTGAACGGCACGATGGTCGCCAGCGGGTCGGCGACATCGGTCCGGTTCACGGCGGCGGGCGGATTCAGTTTGGACGGAACCAGGATCAGGTTGCGCTGGGCGCCCTTGTCATCCTTGAGGCTGATCGTGATGGCGTTGCCGGCGCTCAGGCCAGTGAGGTCGATGTCGAAACCCGCGCCCGCCGCTGTGGACGCGGGCGTGCCCACCGCCGAGCTATCGGACAGCGACCGCGACAGGCCCGCCGCGAGATCGTCGAGCTGGCGCTGGGCCTGGGGCAGAACCGTGTCGCGCAGCTCGATTCCGGCGGCCAGCGAGCCCGAGCGGATCGCGTTCGAGGCCACCAGATCGATCGTTCCGCCGCCCGGCGTGGTCGCCGTGATGGTTCCGACGCCGCGCTGGGCCGGGTCCGCGGAGTAGCTGTCCTCTGGACCGAGCGTGCCGCGGCCGTCGAAGCTCAAACTCGCCGCGCTGGCCCGGTCCACCAGGGTCATGCCGGAATTGGTCATGACCGTGACGGTCCCGTCTCGCTGCACCGAGGCCTGCACGTCGAGATAGCCGGAGAGGGAATTGAGGGCCTGGTCGCGCTGGTCGAGCAGGGCGACCTTGGACCCATCGTCGCTGGTGGCCGCGATCTTGACGTTGAGTTGGGCGATGGACGAGAGCAGGCCGCTCGCCGCCGACGTATCGTTGGCGAGCTGGCTCTCGGTCGCGGTGCGCAGGGATTGGACCCCCTCCGCGATGCTTCCGATCTTCGTCGCGAGGTTCGATGCCGCCGCGACCACGGCGGAGCGGGCGGGCGCGGAGTCCGGAGCAGCGCCGAGGGTCTGGAGCGCCAGGGTGAAGCTGTTCATCACCCCGTCGAGGGCGCTCGTCGTGCCGGGCGTGCCGTAGAGCTTGTCGAGCTGGGTCCGGACGTCCGCCATCATGCCCGTATAGGACGCGCCGGACGTCTCCAGCCGCAGCTGCTTCAACGAATTCTCGTCGAAGACCCGGTCGATCGTGCCGAGGGCAACGCCGGAATTGCCGGGCCCCTGCGCGACGGTGTCGAGCGAGCGCTTGACATAGCCTGTGGTGCCGACATTCGCGATGTTCTGCGAGACGATGCCGATGGCGGCCTGAGTGGTCTTCAGGCCGGCCATGGCCGTGTTCAGGGCTGATAACGACACGCTTGCCCTCCCTTTACGTCACCGGAAACCTCGGAACTCAGCGGATGATATTGATCAACGAGGACATCATGTCCTGCGCGGTCGAGATGACCTTCGTGTTCGCAGAATAGGCCTGTTGGGTTACGATCATCTTAGAAAATTCGCTCGCAATGTCCGTATTCGACTGCTCGATGTTCTGGCCTTCGATCGTCGTGCCATTGAGGCCCGTGACTGGGACTCCGGAATCAAGCGTCTGACGATAATTGCCTGACGAATCCGCCTTCAGTCCATCGGGGTTTGTGAATTGCACCACCTTGATATTTGCAACGGTAATAGTATTGCCATTACTATAACTGGCAACAACCTCACCACTCTCGGTAATGTAGCTGTCTTTGAATGTACCTGATGTAAATCCATCCTGTTTTAGCTCTGACATTGCTATGTTTTTGTCGCCGAAGGATGACAAACCTTTTCCATAACTGATAGCAATAGATTCGAGCTTCACACCATCAATCGTCGGCTCTGCGAGCGTAATGGAACCCGTATCTGGCTCAACAAGCGTACCACCCGCATCGAATTCGAACGCTGTTCCTGCATTCGTCCATGACGACTTTCCTCTGTCAACTGTAGTGTCGTTGGCATAGAATAGATTCCAGACGGCATTCTTAGCAGGAAATTCAGTCTTAGTGCCATCGGCGTTAGTAGTCGTTTTCGCTGGAACTGCGTCTTGTACTTTCGACCATACTGTATTGAGTTGTACAGGTGCCCCACTGGCTGAATATATCTGCAATATTGGTCCTGTGATGCTGCCATTCATGAGATTATTTGCATCCGTGCCCGCAGGAACAGTTCCATTCCCGGTGCCAGTCAGGATAATCGGGCTAGCTGTGCCAGAAAATGTTGTTCCAACCAAAGTGTTGGCGGGATTTTTTGGAAGATCCGCTGCATAGCTGATCATGCCCGTTGCCTTGCCAGGGATTGGCCGTTGCGAAATCTGGATAGGGCCTTCGCTCCCGGCGTTGCCTGTGATGGGATCGATATTGCTTCCGGTCAGATAAGCTCCTCCGCCATTGCGCAGATAGCCTTCCGAGTCTGTCTTGAAATCGCCTCGGCGCGTATAGAGATTTTCCGGCGAGAACGAAGTCTGACCATTGACGTCGCTGGCCTTCGTTTGCACGGCGAAGAATCCCGGCCCGTTCAGGGCCATGTTGGTCGGTGTCTCGGTCGCGATGATGTTGCCCTGGATCGAGTTGGTGAGGACGGAATTCGCCCTGACGCTGCCGGAGACCTGACGGCTGGGCGCCTGCTCGGCGACGAGGTCGACGAAGCTGGTATCGACCCGCTTGAAGCCGGTGGTCTGCGAGTTGGCGATGTTGCCGGAGATGTTCTCGAGGGAGAAGCCCTGGGCCTTCATGCCCGAGACCGCCGTCTGTAACGCGGAAAACACATCCATGACCGGCAACCTTTGTTGAAAATGATGTGGACCGAAATCGGTTCAAGCCATCATCCGCAAGCGAGATGCCAAATCTAACTCATTGAAAATACAAGATTAGTTCTTTAGATGGTCGGCAAGAACCGACATTTGCCTGGAATGCCCCGGCAGCTTTTGCCGGTTTCGTGATAGAGTGCCGGCGTCGTTTACCCAGCGTTATGCCCAGGTCGGTTATCGTCGGGCCGTTGGCGCAACGGAGAGGGATCATGAAGAGCAAGCGGACGACCCTCGTCCATCTCATCTATTTCTCGCGCCTCAATCTCGCCGCCGATGCGGCGGGCCGGACTCGCCAACTCGGCGAGATCACGCGGCAGGCGCAGAAGAAGAACGAATTCTCCGTCATCACGAGCTTCCTGCTGGTGGAGCAGAATTTCGCCGCGCAGATCATCGAGGGCGAGCGCACCTCCGTGAACGACACGTTCGGACGGATCAGCAACGATACCCGGCATCGCGACGTGCAGATCGTCGAGTGGCGCGAGATCGTGAAGCGGGAATTCGTCAATTCGTTCGTGACCGTCATCCGCAACCCCGCGAACGACGCGATCTTCCAGAAGGCCGGCCTGCTGCCGATGTTTCAGCGCGGCACTCCGAAAGGCGGGGTGATCCATTCCCTCGCCGTTGCCCTGCAGGCCGAATCGCTGGCCAAACAGGGCATCGACCATCTCTTCGTCTGATGCTTCGTCCCAGCCTTCCTGATGTCGGATATCCGACTTTGAGCTTCGAAAGCCCATGAGTGAGACCCCACCGATCCTGATCGTCGACGATCAGGAGAAACTGCTGAAGCTGGTCATCCTGCTGATGACGCGGATCGGTTTCCCCGATGTCGACGGCGTGACCAGCGGTCCCGAAGCGCTGGAGCGTTTGCGCGAGCGCAAATACGCCCTCGTGATCTCGGACCTGATGATGGAGCCGATGGACGGACTGACGCTCCTGCGCGAGATCCGCGGCGACGACGCGCTCATGAACACGCCCTTCATCCTCACCGAGGCGTCGTTCGATTTCGAGGACATCAACCTCGCGCACCAGGCCGGTGCCGATGCCTTCATCCTGAAGCCGTTCGACATGTCCGTGCTGAAATCGAAGCTGAAACAGGTGATCAACCGCAAGCCACGCCGCCGCGAGGCGCCGCTGGCCGCCGAATCCGCCCTCAGCGTCGATTTCCCGATGCTCGGCAAGTTCTGAACGATTCCGGCCGTCGACCCTGCGGCGGCCCCGCCTGGATACCCACACGGCGTCGTCGTCCGGGCGGGATTCAGTCCAGCGCCCGTGCCATCGCGACGAAGCCCGAGACCGGCACCTCTTCCGCCCTGGCCGTCTCGGGGATCCCCGCCGCGTCGAGCAGGCGCGCCGGGTCGGGCGTTGCCGCTTTCAGGCTCTGGCGCAACATTTTGCGGCGCTGGCCGAACGCTGCCCGCGTCACCCGTTCGAGTGCCGTCACCGAACAGGGCAGGGGGGCAAGCCTCGGCCGCAGGTGGACGACGCTCGATGTCACCTTGGGTGGCGGCACGAAAGCCGAGGGCGCCACGTCGAACAGGATGTTCGCCTCGGTGCGCCAGCCGCACAGGACGCCCAAGCGCCCGTAATTCGCCCGGTCGGATTCGTCCGCGACGATCCGCTCGGCGACCTCGCGCTGGAACATCAGCGTGAGGGAGTCCCACCATGGCGGCCAGGCCGATTCGGTGAGCCACCCCGTCAGCAGCGGTGTTCCGACATTGTAGGGAAGGTTGGCGACGATCCG
This sequence comes from Methylobacterium sp. 88A, assembly GCF_000376345.1. Taxonomy (NCBI): domain Bacteria; kingdom Pseudomonadati; phylum Pseudomonadota; class Alphaproteobacteria; order Hyphomicrobiales; family Methylobacteriaceae; genus Methylobacterium; species Methylobacterium sp. 88A. The sequence goes on along the minus strand of NZ_AQVT01000001.1, from coordinate 3,439,641 downwards.
CACCTTTCCGTCACCGACGAGGGGGCGCGGATCGAATTTCAGCGCGTCGGCATCGACCACGTCGAGGCGGCCCGGATAATGCGCGGCGATCTCGGCCAGCGCCGGCAGGGCGCGGGGGTCGCGCTCGATGGCGACCACGCGTGCGGCGCCGGCAGAGAGGAGGGCGCGGGTCAGGCCGCCGGGGCCCGGCCCCACCTCAACCACGGTGACCCCTTCCAGCGGGCCGGCGGCGCGGGCGATCCGCCCGGTGAGATTGAGGTCGAACAGGAAGTTCTGCCCCAGCGCCTTCTTCGGCGCGAGATCGTGCTTCAGCACGACCTCGCGCAGGGGGGGAAGCCCGTCCTCGCTCACGCGTGTTGCCCCGCAAGTCTAGCGGCGAGCCGCAGGGCGCCCATCAGACTGTCCGGCCGCGCCACGCCCTTGCCCGCGATGTCGAAGGCAGTGCCGTGATCGGGCGAGGTCCGGATGAAGGGCAGACCCAGCGTGACGTTGACGCCATCGTCGAAGGCGATGGTCTTGATCGGGATCAGGGCCTGGTCGTGGGTCGGCGTCAGCGCGACGTCGTAGGCCGCCCTTGCGCGGGGATGGAACAGCGTATCCGCCGGAAGCGGGCCTCTGATGTCGATCCCTTCGTCCTGGAGCTGCGCCACGGCCGGTTCCAGAACGTCGCGGTCTTCCGTCCCCATCGTGCCGGCCTCGCCCGCATGGGGGTTCAGCCCCGACAGGACGAGGCGGGGATGGGGGATGCCGAAGCGTTCCGTCAGGTCCCGCGCCACGATGCGTGCCGTCCGGACCACGAGGTCCTGCGTCAACAGATCGGGCACGCGGCGCAGGGCGACGTGGATCGTCACCGGCACCACGGCCAGGGTCTCGCTCCACAGCATCATCACCGGGAGCGGCGCGGCCTTGCCGGGCTCTGCGGCCAGGGCCGCGAGGAACTCGGTATGGCCCGGATAGGCGAAGCCGACGCTGGTCAGGACGTATTTCGCGATCGGATTGGTGACGAGGGCGATCGCCTCGCCCGAGCGGACCAGACCGACCGCCGTCATGATCGATTCGAGGGTCGCGCCGGCATTGGCCGCGCTCGGCCGTCCCGCCACGGCGCCGACACGCGTACCGCTCGGCAGCGGCATGACCGGGAGCGCGCGGGGAAAGACCTCGACCGCGAGATCGGGTCCGACCTCCGCCACCGGCACCTGAAAGCCGAGGCTGCTCGCCCGCGCCTCGATGAAATCGGGATCGCCGATGAGGAAGAACGGTGGAAGCCCGGCCCCTTCGTCCCGGGACAGCCAGGCCATGAGGGCGATCTCCGGCCCGATACCGGCGGGATCGCCCATCGTGAGCGCAATGGGTCTGTGCACCGTCATGGCCTGCTGTCGTCGCCGGAAGAAGGCGAGGCCGGGTTCTCGCCCGATCTCACCGGGTCGCCGCGATGCCGTCGGCCGTGCTCGCGATGTTGACGTTCTGGCGCAGGTCGACTTCGCCGAGGGTCTTCAATTCGACGCGCAGCAGCACGGTGCGGTTGCGCTCCGTGACGCCGAGGGCCGCGGCCGTCGGTGAGACGATGTAGTTGAGCGAGAAGGTGGTGCACTCGTCCTGATAACCGCCGCCAATGCTCAATCCGGCGAGGTTGGCGCGGCCGGGATTGGTATAGACCGGCGCCGCGCCTACGGGATTGGCGAGATAGGAGGTGTAGGCGTTGGCGAAATTATCGCGCACGTCGAGATAGTGCGTGAGATCGACGAGGGCCGAGCCGGTGACGAACCAGTTCGGGGTGATGTGGTAGGTCGCCGAGGCGGTCAGGCCCTCTCTGCGGTTGTTGAAGCCGAGCATGGGCTGGGCGGCGTAGTAGGAATAGAACATCGACAGGTCGATGGGCGCGAAGGGGTTGAGGCGCGCGATGACGCCCGTCTCCAGGCGGTTGACGGTGAAGTCCCGCTGCTCGAACCGCGCACGTGTGACGAAGCTGATATTCTGGTTGGGCGAGAGCTGGAAGCGTCCGACATAATCGGATTCCCGACGCTCCAGGCCGGAATCGAGGCCGACATTGGCGAGATCGCCCCGACGGAACGAGTTGACCCCGGCGACCTGGATGGATTCGCCGAACATCACGTTCGCGTACCAGCCCGACGGCGTCACCACCGAGTATTGCGCGCCGAGATTGGTGCGGACGCCGCCTTCGACACGGTCGTAGCCGGAGAACTTGTCCCACTCGAACAGCGACGTGTCGTCGAAGACCAAGCTCTGCGCGTCCTCGTTGGGCAGGCGGCCGATATGCGTTTCGCTCGGACGGATCACGACCTGAGCGATGGGTTCGAGGGTGTGGACGCCGAGGGGGCCGAAATTGCTCACGAAGGGATAGCGGTAATCGAGACCCACCGCCGGCATCACCCGCCCTGAGAAATCCGAATCCGTGGTGCTGATCGTCTGCGCGAGGGCGTTCTGATAGCCGGAATTGCGCGGATCGACGAAGAAGGCGTCCGTGCGCAGATAGGCGAAGGGAGTGAAGACCTGGCCGGCATCGTCGATGAAGGTCCGGCGCCATGACAGCTGCGCGGATGCTCGGGTGTTGCTCCCCGACAGGCCGCGGATGATGCAGGTGCTGCGCGTGAAGGTGGTGCAGGTCTCGTAGAGCGAGTAGGTCGTCCCGTTGACCGTGGGATTGAAGTAGTAGGAGCCCGTGCGCGGAATCGCCTGGAAATCCGTGGCTTCACGGTCGAGGTGGGTGATGTTGGCCTCGAAACGCACTTCGCCGCCGAGGAAGCCCGGACCGTTGATGCGCTTGTCGTAATCGATCACCGGCGCGACGACCGGCTGCTCCTTCTGCCAATCGTAGCTCGACAGACCCTTGAAATAGTAGGCGCGCGCCTCGAACCAGGAGCGGTCGCCCTGGCCGATCAGGTAGGCCGTCGAGACCGCCTCACGGAAGTAATCCGTGGTGATGCTCGAATTGCGGACGCGGTAATTGTCGAGGAACCACTTGTCGGTGACGCCGACCACGTCCCAGCCCGTGCGCCACCGGTCGTTGATGTAGAACTGGCCCGTGGTCTCGATCGAACCACGGAAGTCGCGGTCTCCCGCGCCGAGCGGGCCGGGGAGGAAGGCGCTGGGCGTCGTCTGGAAGATGCCGCTGGCGCGGATGGTATAGGTTCCGGTGTCGAGCCGGTGACGCAGCTCACCCTGGCCGAGGATACCCTGCTCGCTCAGGAAGGACGGCGTCAGGGTGATGTCGAAATTCGGCGCGACGTTGATGAAGAACGGCGTCGAGATGCCACTGCCGAGGGCGGTGGAGGTGATGAAGCGCGGCGTGAGGAAGCCGGTCTTGCGCTTCACCGTCGGGTCCGGCGCCTCGAAATAGGGCAGGTAACCGACGGGGATACCGGCGATCTCAAGGGTCGATTCCTCGAACCCGATCGTGTGGGTCTCGTTGTTGTGGATGATCTTGGCGGCGCGCACCTGCCACAGGGGCGGCGTCTCCGGATTGTTCTTGCACGGCTCGCAGGCGGTGTAGGTGCCGGATTCGAAGGTCGTCTGTTCGCCGTCCACCCGCTCGCCGCGCGGCGCGGAGAAGCGCGTGCGGACCGGCTGGCCCCGCATTTCCACGGTTTGCTGGATGCGCAGGGCGTCGACGAACCCGTTCCGGAAATCGTCCGTCAGTTCCATCGTGTCGCCGGTCACGACGGCGCCGGTCTCGTCGGTGAGACGGACGTTGCCCTCGGCGAAGACGCGGCTGCTGGCCCTGTCATAACGCACGCGGTCGGCCTGCAGGGTGCGCGGGCCGTAATGCAGCTCGGCATTGCCGCGCGCCGTGACGGTGTTGTTGTCGTTGTCGTAGATCAGCTCGGCGGCCTCGACGAGGAGCCGCTCGGCCGGCTTGCCCGCGGGGGCAGGAGCGGGCTGCGCGGCGGCCTTGGGTGCCACAGCGGATTTGGGCGCCGCAGCCTTGCGGGCCTGGCCCCTGTCACTCTGGCCGGCAGCCTGCGCGCTCGCACCATCGGAGCCGAGCGTGAGCGCGGCGCCGGAGACGAACGCCAGCAACCCGGCGAGCTTCGCGATGTCGGAGACTGTACGCAACCCGTGTCCCAACCTCTGCCTCGGCCTCGTTTCGCGTCCCGTCACCGACAACGGCATCAGCCGTCCTCCTGATAGAGAAGCGTGAGCGTACCGAGAAGACTCCCTACCACGGCCGGGAACCATGCCGCCACCGGGGGCGACACGATGCCTGATGCGCCGAGGCCTTCCATGACCTGCCGCGCGACGTAGAGGAAGAACCCCGCCGCCACACCGCCGAGCACAAGCTTGCCCACTCCACCAAAGCGGAAGAACCTTAAGGAAACGCTGGCTGCCACGAGCACCATGGCAACGAAGAGAACGGGCCTCGCCATGAGGACATCATACTGGAGTCGGTAGCGCGTCGCATCCAACCCAGCCCTCTCCGTGCGTGCGATGGTCTCGTTCAGTTGCCAGAAAGGCACAGATTCCGGGGGTGTGAAGCGCTGTTTCACCTGTCCGGCATCGAGGTTCGAGGCGAGAATGTAGGTGTCGTAACTCTCGGGAGGCTGGCCCTTGGTGAGGAGCCGCGCGTCCTGGAGGGTCCAGTATCCGTCATGCAGTGTCGCGCGCGCGGCCTCGATCTGCGACACGAAGACCCCGGCCTCGTCGAACGTATAGACCGACACGCCGGCCAGGGTGGTCGTGCCCTCGATCGCCGTCCCGGCACGCAGGATCGCCTGGCCGTCGAGGCTGTTCTGGCGAATCCACAGGTCCTTGCCGGAATTCGCCTTCGTGGATTTCGCGAAGATCCTCGCCTCGATTTCGGTGGATCGCTGCTTCATCGCGGCGGAGACCGGATTGTAGATCCCCACCGTGAAGGCGCCGATGGCCAGCGCCACCAGGATGCCGGGCTGGAGGAACTGCCAGGCCGAGATGCCCGCGGCCCGCGCCACCACGAGTTCGAGCTTGCGCGACAGCTGGAGCAGCGCCGCCATGGAGCCGAACAGGATCGCGAAAGGCAGGACGCCCTCGGCCACCGCCGGGGTGCGATAGAGCGAGAGCTGCGCCATCAAACTTGTGGACGCGCCCTCCGTGTCGCCCGCCCGGCGCAGCAATTCGACGAAATCCAGCGTGTAGACCAGGGCGAAGACGGTGATGAACACGCCGAGCACCGTGCGCAGGAAGCGCAGGGCGAAGTAGCGTCCGAGGGTGAAGCCGATCATCATGGCGGCGGCCTCACCCGTCGCCGAGGCGCGGTCGACGCATCACGGCGCGGCCGAGATTCGAGAGGGTCCTGGAGACGCGCGCGTTCCAGTCCCGCACCGCGGCACCGTTGAAGACGATCAGGCAGGACATCGCCAGCGCCAGGGCGGGGGCGGCGTAGATCGCGACGACGGCGCCCTGGCTTCGCACCGCCGCGCTGCTGGCCGCGAAGCCCGCGATGCGCAGGACGATGACGGCGACGACGGCGCCCGCCATGGCGAGGCCGCGCCCCTGGCGCGTGGTGCGCGGGTCGCCGAGTGCCGCGAAAGCGATGAGGGTCAGGGCGAGCGGGTAGAGCCAGGCCGAGAGCCGGTCGTGCACTTCCGCGCGGAAGCGGCCCTTCTGAGACTGGTAATAGGTCTCGGTCGTATCGGGGAAGAGAAGCTGCGCCGTCGACCGTTCGCGCGGCTTGTAGACGGTCTCGCCGTCCGGGGGGGTGAAGGCCGCGAGGTCCACCGTGTAGCGCTCGAAGGTGATGATCGAGGAATCCCGAGAATCCTTCTGCTGCCGGTGGATGCTGCCCTTCTCAAGGGCGAGGTAGCTCTGGCCCTCGTAATCCACGGCCTGACCCTGCTCGGCGAGATAGACCACCGTCTTTCCGGCCTCGCGCTTGTCCTGGATGAAGATGCCCTGCAGCGTTCCGCCCGGGCCGCGCTCGCGGAAATGGAAGGTGATGCCGCTGTCGAGCTCGGTGAACTGGCCCTCCTTCACCACGTTCGCGATGAAGTCGCCGCGCACGCGCGTGAGCACGTCGCGCAGTTCCTGGAACGAGGACGGCATCACCTGGATCGTCAGGAAGGCGACGCCGGCGCTCACGATGAGCCCCAGGGTGAGGAACGGGCGAAGGATGCGCCGCGGCTGCATGCCGGCCGCCGACATGACGATGAGCTCGGAATCGCCGTTCAGCCGGTTCAGGGCGTAGACCACGGCGATGAACAGGGCCACGGGCGCGATCACGGTGATCAGCGTCGGCACCGACAATCCGGTGATCAGGAAGAAGACGATGAGGGTCTGGCCCTTGGCCGTGATCAGGTCGAGTTCGCGCAGGGCCTGTGTCACCCAGATCGTGCCCGTGAGGCCGATCAGGCAAGCGAGGAAGGCCCCGGCCGCGATCCTGAATATGTAGCGCTCGATCTGCGTCATCGGATCTCGTGGCGGGCCTTACGCGCGGCTTGCGTGGGACGCGTCCCACGGGCCTTCCTCATGCCCCCCGGCATCGCACCCGTCCACCGATGTCGATCGTCTTGGGGCGCTTCAAATCAGGCGCTTTCGCGGCGGCCGGATCGCGTTGCGTTCTTCGCATCAACGGGTACACAAGGAGCGTCGCGGCGCCGTGTGTCGGGCCGCACGAACCAATTCAGACCTTCGGAAAGCGTGACTTATGGCGGACGGTATCACGATCGCATTCGGGCCGCTCGGCCCGGTCGGCCACGGCGACATCGTTCTTTTCGTCGGCGATGATCTGGCGCTTTCGCCCACGGTCGCGCAGGCCCTTGGCCGCGGCGCGGCCGACCTGCTGGCGCGCGCCGCTGCGAGCGAGCGGTTCAAGGGCAAGTCGCTGACGTCCCTGGCACTCCCGGCCCCCGCCGGGATCGATGCCGACCGGCTCCTCGTCATCGGCCTCGGTTCGGAGAAGGACCGCGCCAAGATCGATTGGCCGGCTCTGGGCGGCTATGCGGCCAGCAAGGTGAGCGGCCGCCAGGCCCATGTCGCCCTCGATTGGCCAGGCTCCTCGGTGAGCCCCGCGAACGCCGCCGATTTCGCCCTCGGCGCGCGTCTGCGCGTCTACAGCTTCGACCGCTACAAGACGAAGAAGAAGCCGGAGGGCGAGGAAGCTCGCGTCACCGCGCTCACCCTCATGGTGGCCGATCCCTCGGCGGCGGAGGCGGCTTCCAAGGTTTCGGAGGCCGTGGCCGGCGGCGTCCTCCTGGCGCGTGAACTCATCAACGAGCCGCCGAACGTTCTCTATCCCGAGGAATTCGCGCGGCGCGCCGAGGAACTGACCAAGCTCGGCGTCGAGGTCGAGGTTCTCGGTCCCGGCAAGCTCGAGGCCCTCGGCATGGGAGCGCTCCTCGCCGTCGCGCAGGGCTCGACGCGTGAGGCCCGCGTGGTCGTCATGCGCTGGAACGGCGGCGACGATGCGTCGGAAGCGCCGATCGCCTTCATCGGCAAGGGCGTCTGCTTCGATTCCGGCGGCATCTCGATCAAGTCCGCCGGCGGCATGGAAGACATGAAGGGCGATATGGGGGGCGCCGCCTGCGTCGTGGGTACGATGTTCGCGCTCGCCTCGCGCAAGGCGAAGGTCAACGCCATCGGCGCTATCGGCATCGTCGAGAACATGCCGGACGGCAACGCCATGCGCCCGGCCGACATCGTCACCTCCATGTCCGGCCAGACCATCGAGATCATCAACACCGACGCCGAGGGGCGCCTCGTCCTCGCCGACGTGATCTGGCACGTGCAGAGTGCCTACAAGCCGAAATTCATGATCGATCTGGCGACCCTCACCGGGGCGATCATCGTCGCCCTCGGCCAGGACATCGCCGGTATGTTCTCCAACGACGATGCGCTGGCCGCCAAGATCGCCGCCGCCAGCGAGGCCACCGGCGAGGCGGTGTGGCGGATGCCGCTGATCCCGGCCTACGACAAGGCCATCGACTCGAAATTCGCCGACATGAAGAACACCGGCGGGCGCCATGGCGGCGCGGCCACCGCCGCGTCCTTCATCAAGCGCTACGTCAACGACGTGCCGTGGGCGCATCTCGACATCGCCGGCGTCGCGATGTCGTCGAGCCCCAGCGAGATCAACCGGAGCTGGGGCGCCGGCTGGGGCGTGCGTCTCCTCGACCGGCTCGTGCGCGACAATTACGAGGCGTGATGGCATCCGGCGGCGCGTCCGCGGTGCTTGTCCCGGCCGCCGCCTCTCCTCCCGCAGCCGCGGCACTGTCTGTCATGGCTGCGGCACTTCCGGTCATCGCTGCGGTGCTCGCGGTCTGCGCCACGGCCCTCGCCGGCCTGAGCCAGGCCTCGGCGCTGCCGCCCGATCTGGCGGCGCGCTTCTACGGGTTCTTCCTGCTGCAATACCCGCTCTTCACCTTCGCGCTGATCTACGCTCTCGCGCGGATCGCCGTGATGGCGGCGAGGAGCACGGCGTCCCTGCCCAGGCGCATCGCCGGGGCCTCGGCGGGGGCCGCGCTGCTCCTCGCCCTCGGCCTCTATCCGACCTTCGGCGGTCTCGTTCTCCGGGCGGGCTTCGCCACCGGCGGCATGACCTTCCTCACCTACCAGCCCATGAATGCCGCCTTTGCCATCGGCGCCGCGGCGTCGGCTTTCGTCTTCGGGTCGGCCTTGGCCGTGAGCCGGATCCTGATCGGCGGTGGTGCGTCCGCCCCGTCATGGGGCCGCCGCCTCGGGATCTGTCTCTTCCGCTGCGGAACGGGCTTTCTCGCCCTGTGGTTCGCCTTCGCGGTGATCGGGCAGGCCCATCCGGCGGGTTTCGGGCCATGGCCCCGCCGCGCAATGTCGGCCGGCGAGGCAGGGATGGGGATGTCTCTGGTTCTCGCCGCGTTTCTGCCTCATGCCATACTGGTCTGGCTGGCGCTTCGTGACAGATCGCGTCGGAAGAAACCCGATACACTCTCCGTCGCGGATTGATCCGGTGACAGAGTGGCCGAAAAGATAGTTTACATATGAACGAACGCGGCACCAAGCCGCTGCGCGGATAACAATCTGCCGCGCACATCAGAGGGAGGATCGAGATGATCCAAGGCACGGCCCCCGGACCGGTTTCCGTGCGCCCATGGCTCTCCATGTATCCGCCCGGCATACCCGCCGAGATCGACGTCGCGAGCCGGCGCACCCTCGTGGACATCCTGCGCCTCAGCACGACGGAATGTGCCGCCCGTCCGGCGATCCGCTGTTTCGGCAAGTCCATCACCTATGCCGAACTCGGCGCCTCCGCGGACGCGATCGCGGCCTGGCTAGTGGCCGAAGGGTTCGGCAAGGGCGACCGGATCGCCGTCATGATGCCGAACGTGCCGGCCTATCCGGCGGCGATCTACGGGATCCTCCTGGCCGGCTGCGTCGTGGTCAACGTCAACCCGCTCTATACCCCGCGCGAACTGACGGTTCAGATCAACGATTCGGGGGCTCGGGCGCTCTTCGTCCTCGAGAATTTCGCCCATACCGTCGCCAGTGCGGGCGCCGACATCGCCCTCGACCGTATCGTCGTCGCCGGACCGGGCGACGGGCTCGGCCTCAAGGGGCGGATCGTCGATCTCGTCTCGCGCCACATCAAGAAGGCGGTGCCTCCCTATCGTCTGCCCGAGGGTAAGACGCTGCGCTTCGAGACGGTCCTGCGCCGCGGCCGAAGCCTGCCGAAGGCGTCGGTGTCGGTCGGGCCGCAGGATCTCGCGTTCCTGCAATATACCGGGGGGACGACGGGCGCCGCCAAGGCCGCCATGCTGACCCATGCCAACGTCGTCGCCAACGTGGCTCAGTGCCGGGTCTGGTTCTCCGTGTCGGAAACCGACGGGGTCGACCGGGTGATGGTCACGGCCCTGCCGCTCTATCACATCTTCGCCCTCACCGGCTGCTTCTTCCTATTCATGAGCATCGGCGGATGCTGCCTGCTCATTCCCAATCCCCGCGACGTGGACGGGTTCGTGAAGACCCTGAAGGGCAACCGCTTCACCCATTTCTCCGGGGTGAACACGCTGTTCAACCTGCTCAACAACCATCCGAAGATCGCGGAGGTGGATTTCTCCAGGATCCATTTCGTCATCGCCGGCGGCATGGCCGTGCAGGCTCCCGTGGCGGCCAGGTGGAAGGCGATCACGGGCAAGTCCATCGTCGAGGGCTACGGGCTTTCCGAAACCTCGCCCGTGGTCTGCGTGAACGACCCTCGGGCGGATTGGACCGGCACGATCGGCTTCCCGGTTCCCTCCACCGATGTGGCGATCCGCGATGCCGAGGGCAGGGACGTCCTACCGGGCGAGCCCGGCGAGCTCTGCGTGCGCGGCCCGCAGGTCATGGCGGGCTACTGGAAGCGGCCGGACGAGACCGCGCGGGCGACGACCGGTGACGGCTATTTCCGCACCGGCGACGTGGCAATCCTCCAGGCGGACGGGCAGGTGCGTATCGTCGACCGGATGAAGGACATGATCCTGGTCTCGGGCTTCAACGTCTATCCGAACGAGGTGGAGGAGATCCTCGTCGGCCATCCCGGCGTGCTCGAATGCGCCGTGGTCGGCACGCCATGCGAGGAGACCGGCGAAATGGTCGTCGCGCATGTGGTGCTCAAGGACAGCAGCGTCGGCGTCGAGGCGCTGCGGACCTACGCGCGCCAGCAGCTCACCGGCTACAAGGTGCCGAGGCGCGTCGTCTTCCACGACGCGCTGCCGAAGACCAATGTCGGCAAGGTGCTGCGCCGGGCCCTGCGCGACGCGGCGCCGCGCCCCTAACGAACCCGCCGATGTAACCGGCGACGGCGTCTCGCCGAACGGTGACGATAGGCCCCGCTTGCACGGATGGGCGGCGGGGCCGATCTTCGCGGGACAAGGCCGCCCTGTGCGGCCATCCCCATCCTTGTTCGAGGACGCCACATGCACATCAAGCGCCATAGCGGCTGGGAAATGCCTGAGCGCCTCGCCACGCCCGAGAGCGTGTTCCTGAACCGCCGCGCCTTGCTCGGCGGCGCCGCCGGCCTCGCCGCGACGTCCCTCGTGGGCGTCGAGGGCGCCTTCGCCGCCGCCGACCCGACGAGCGGCCTCTACCCCGCCGCGCGCAACGAGGCCTATACGCTGGACCGTCCGCTGACGGCCGAGAAGTTCTCGGCAGATTACAACAACTTCTACGAGTTCGGTACGTCCAAGACCGTGCTGCCGGCTGCCAACGCCCTGAAGACCCGGCCCTGGACCCTCAAGATCGACGGCCTGGTCGAGAAGCCGTTCGAGATCGGGATCGACGATCTCGTCCGGAAGATGGGCCTGGAGGAACGCCTCTACCGCCACCGCTGCGTCGAGGCCTGGTCGATGTCGGTGCCCTGGACGGGCTTCCCGCTCTCGAAGCTCGTGGCCCTGGCAAAGCCGTCATCGGGCGCGAAGTACCTCCGCATGGAGACGTTCATGGACAAGTCCATGGCGCCGGGGCAGCGCTCGTTCCTGTACCCCTGGCCCTATGTGGAAGGACTGACGATGGAGGAGGCCAACAACGACCTCGCCTTCATCGCCACGGGCATCTACGGCAAGCCGCTCGCCAACCAGTTCGGTGCGCCGATCCGCCTCGCGGTGCCGTGGAAGTACGGCTTCAAATCGGTGAAGTCGATCGTGAAGCTGTCCTTCGTCGCCGAGCGGCCGAAGACCTTCTGGGAAGGCCTGCAGGCCTCGGAATACGGCTTCTGGGCCAATGTGAACCCGGCGGTCTCGCATCCCCGCTGGAGCCAGGCCTCGGAGCGCGTGCTCGGCACCGACCAGCGAGTGCCCACACTGATCTATAACGGCTACGGCGAGCAGGTGGCCGGGCTCTACAAGGGTCTCGAGAACGAGCGCCTGTTCGTCTGAGCGGGCTGCCGGTCAGTAGGTCCAGCGCTGGGCCTTGGCCACGAGGAAGTCGCGGAAAGCCTGCACCCGGGCGACGGAGCGCATCTCCTCGGCATAGACGAGGTAGCTTTCCATATGCGGCATCTCGACGTCGCGCAGCACCTGCATGAGGCCGGTCTGCCCCTCCACGGCGTAGTCGGGGAGGATGCCGATGCCGGCACCGGTCTCCATCGCGTTCTGCAGGGCCGCGATGTTGTTCACCGTGAAGTGAATCGTCCTCCGTTCCTGGCCTTCGCGGCCCACCGTCGAGAGCCAGTGGGTCGCCAGCAGGTAGGACGGCTCGTTGCCGCCGAAGGACACGAGGCGGTGGTTGTCGAGATCCGCGATCGCCTTGGGTTCGCCGAACCGCTTCACGTAATCGGCCGAGGCGAAGGCATGGTAGTGGACCGTGAACAGCCGCCGCTGGATCAGGTCGGGCTGGGCCGGGCGCCGCATCCGGACGGCGACGTCCGCTTCGCGCATGGCGAGATCGAGTTCCTCGTTGGTGAGGATGAGTTCGACGCGCACGTCGGGATAGAGGTCGAGGAACTCGGCGACGCGCTGGGCGAGCCACGAGGTGCCGAGGCCCGTCGTCGTCGTCACCTTGAGGTCGCCGCTCGGCCGCTCGCTCGTCTCCACGAGACGCGCCCTGGTGTTCTCCAGGCGCAGCTTCATGTCCCGCGCCGCCCGGAACAGCAGGTCGCCCTGCTCGGTCAGGATGAGGCCCCGCGCATGGCGGTGGAAGAGAGGGGCCTTCAACTCCCGCTCGAGGGCGCTGATCTGCCGGCTCACCGCCGATTGGCTCAGGCCGATATCGTCGCCGGCACGCGTGAAGCTGCCGGCTTCGGCGACGTTGAGGAAGATCCGGATCTTGTCCCAGTCCACGGCGTCCAACCCCCTCACGCAGCCCCGTGCCGATAGCCGGTCGCCCGATGCCGGACCCTGTACGGTCAGGCATCGGCCCTTGCCGTGTCTCGGCGTGCCCGGCCGCCGTTTCATTCGGTTCGGCCGGGCAACATGGGACGCGGAGCCGATGAAACTCGGCTCGTGCTGGTTTTAGGACAACGATCTTGCGATTAGGTTGATGCCCGACGCAAGGCGCCGAACAAAGATTTCCCTATTCCGCTGCAGCCTGCTGTGGGGTTTCGCCGAGTTCGAGGGCCGCGATGTACTTTTCGGCCTCCAGAGCCGCCATGCAGCCCATTCCTGCCGCGGTGATCGCCTGCCGGTAGACATCGTCAGCAACGTCGCCGGCGGCATAGACGCCGGGGATCGCCGTCTCCGTCGTGCCCGGCTTCGTCTCGATATAGCCGCCATGGCGCATGGCGAGCTGTCCCTCGAAAATCCCCGTCGCCGGCTGATGCCCGATGGCGACGAACACACCGTCCGCCTTGAGCTCCGTGATCGTGCCCGAGCGCACGTCCTTCAGGCGCAGATGCGTGACCGAAGGCGGTGACTGGGTGCCGCAGATCTCCTCGATCGCGTGATGCCAGACCACTTCGACGTTGGGATGCTTGAACAGGCGCTCCTGGAGGATGCGCTCCGCACGGAACTCGCCCCGGCGATGCACCACCGTGACCTTCGCGGCGAGGTTGGCGAGATAGAGCGCCTCCTCCACGGCGGTGTTGCCGCCGCCGACGACGACCACCTCCTTGCCGCGAAAGAAGAATCCGTCGCAGGTGGCGCAGGCCGAGACGCCGAAGCCCTGGAACTTGGCCTCGGAGGGAAGGCCCAGCCACTTCGCCTGCGCGCCGGTGGCGATGATGAGGGCGTCGCAGGTGTAGGTCTCGCCGGAATCCGCCTCCAGATGGAACGGCCGCGCCTGCAGATCGACCTTGGTGATGTACTCGGACACGATCTTGGTGCCCACATGCTCGGCCTGGAGCCGCATCTGCTCCATCAGCCACGGACCCTGGATCGGGTCGGCGAAGCCCGGATAATTCTCGACATCGGTGGTGATCATGAGCTGGCCGCCGGGCTGGAAGCCGGAGATCAGCAGCGGCTCGACCATGGCGCGGGCGGCATAGATCGCGGCGGTGTAGCCGGCGGGGCCTGAGCCGATGATGATGAGCTTGGAATGGTGGGGGGCCATGGTTCGGACGTCTCCTACGGCCGCGGCGCAGGTGCCAGCCCGGCGCGGTGCTCGACAAAGGCACGGGCCAGAGCTTCCGCGATGGCCGGTGTCGCGTCGAGGGGGGTGTAATGCAACTCTTCCAGACGACCGGTGAAGGGCTTCAGGGCGCCCGCCATCGCCAGTCCGGCAAAGAGCCGCCTGTGCCGGATGTAGGTCTTCGGGAGATCGAAGAGAAGCACCGGCGCACCGCTGCTCACCGCTTCTCCCACCATGTTGGCCGAATCCGACGTGACCACGATGGCGTCGGCGAGGGCGAGCAGGGAGACGTAGGGGTTCGCCCCCGAGCCGTCCCAGAAGAAGCCGCCCTTCTCCGCGACGAGGCGCTGGAGCGCCGTCCGCAGGGGCGGCGGCGTCCGGCGGGACACCGTAAGCATGAGCGACGATCCGCCATCGGCGAGTTTCGTCAATTTGGCGAGCAGCCGCTTCATGTCGGCGGAACGATAGCTGAGATGGCGGCTGTCGCCGCCGATCAGCACCGCGACGCGAGGCTTCGGCAGTTGCATCAGGCGCGGATCGGGGGAACGGCGCGCCGCCGCCAGCCGCGCCGCCGTCACCTGATGCGGCGCCGTCAGGGTCGTGAACACGTTCGGCCCGCGAAGGTCGTCGTAATCCGGCACCCAGATGAAATCCGCGGTGTCGTGCCCCGTCCGGGGATCCTTCAGGAAGGCGGTGAAGGTCCGGCCCTTCGACGCCTTGCGGATCGCGCGGAGATAGGGGACCGCGCGGCGTCCCGAGGCGATCACGATCTCGGGAAACGGGCCGGCCAGGGCGCCGCCGCGATGGCCGGGTCGGTCGCGCGGGTCGATCGGTCCCCACGGGGCGAGCCAGCCGAAGGGGGGACGGGGCGTGACGCGGTGGATCTCGAAATCGAGGCCGAGGGTCTCCGCGAGGCCGATACACTGGTTCTCGTCACCGGCTTTGCCATCGGTGACGATCCACGCTCCCACATGAGCGAGATCGGGGGCATGGCCGGTGCCGAGTTTCTCTCCAGCAGATCGCATCACGCCGGACGCTCCCGATATCGACATGGCGGCGTCAGTTCGACGGAAATGCCCGGCGCAGCCAGCCGGCATAATGCTGTGCGATCGCGGCGACGCGGCGACGTTCCGAATCCGGATCGTACCACGCCCCGCCCGAGCTCGACGGCAGCGCGGAGAGCTGCGGATGCCGGGCCAGCACCTCGCCGCGTCGACCGACGATCAGGGCTTCCCCGTCGAGATAATCGGATTGCGAGCCGCCGCCGAAGCCGCTGCGGCCTCCTTCGCTCCCGGTATAGGGCCGGAGCGACAGGCTCTTGATCCTCACCACCAGAACCGGTCCGGCGCCCCCGATCCTGTCCGCGAATTCGCGGTTCAGCGCGCCGAGGAGATCGTCACGCAAGGCTTCCGCCGGGGCGCCGCCGCCTTCCGCCAGGAGCGGTCCCACATCGACGCGGATCGCCGACAGCCGCGTGGCGCCGAAGGACGACAGACCCTCGGCCAGGGCAGGGGACGCCATGGCCAGGACGGCGACGAGGCCGATCCATGCCCGCCGCCAGCCCGTGACGGACCGGCGAAATACGGTCTGGCGCATGCTCGAAGCCTCGGGCGTCAAACGCCGTACTGGACCGCGACGACCTCATAGGACTTACCGCCGCCGGGGGTCGTCACCTCCACCGTGTCCCCGACGCCCTTGCCGATGAGGGCGCGGGCGATGGGGGAGGTGATCGAGACCAGCCCCGAACGGACATCCGCCTCAGGCTCGCCGACGAGCTGGTAGGTCTTCTCTTCCTCGGTATCCTCGTCAACGAGCTTCACCGTGGCGCCGAACTTGATCTTGGTGCCCGACAGCTTGGTGACGTCGATGACTTCGGCCCGGGCGATCATGCTCTCGAGTTCCATCACCCGCCCCTCGTTGTGGGACTGGGCCTCCTTGGCGGCATGATACTCGGCATTCTCCGAGAGGTCGCCGAGCGCCCGCGCTTCGGAGATGGCCTGGATGATGCGCTGACGCTCCACCTGCTGGCGATGCTTCAGCTCGGCTTCCAGCGCAGCGAACCCGCGCACCGTCATCGGAACCTTGTCTATCGTCATCGTCTCGCGCCACAATGAATAGGCCCGGTCGGGAGCGGGACGCTCCCTCCGGGCCAGAGTAAGATGGTCTTGAAGCTTGGCATCTGCCGTGTCCGTCAAGACGGACACCACATCAAATGTTAAGCCGCGAAGTATTCCTGCAAGGCGCGCACCTGGAGATCACCCTCGAGATAGGCCTTGATCCCCTCGGCCGCCGCCATCGCTCCGGCTAGAGTGGTGTAGTACGGCACTTTATGCAAGAGGGCCGCCCGGCGCAGGGAGCGCGAGTCCGCCAGGGCGCCTGCGCCTTCCGTCGTGTTGAACACGAGCTGGATGTCGCCGTTCTTGATCGAATCGACCACGTGCGGCCGGCCCTCCAGCACCTTGTTCACCCGCTCCGTCGGGACGCCGTTCTCCAGGAGGTAGCGCTGCGTCCCGCTGGTGGCGACGATGACGAAACCGGCCTCAGACAACTCCCGGATGGCCGGCAGGATGCGGGCCTTGTCGGCGTCACGGACCGAGACGAACACCGCGCCGCTCTTCGGCACGAGGGTGCCCGAGCCGAGCTGGCTCTTGGCGAAGGCGACGCCGAAGCTCGAATCGAGGCCGATGACCTCACCGGTGGAGCGCATCTCCGGTCCGAGCAGGACATCGACGCCGGGGAAACGGGCGAAGGGGAACACGGCTTCCTTGACGGCGATGTGGTCGAGGACCTTGGGCTCGAGCCCGAAACTCGCGAGCGGCTCACCCGCCATGACGCGCGCCGCGATCTTGGCGATGGGCTCGCCGATGACCTTGGCGACGAAGGGCACCGTGCGGGATGCCCGTGGGTTCACCTCCAGCACGTAGATCGCGCCGTCCTTGATGGCGTATTGCACGTTCATCAGGCCGCCGACCTGCAGGGCCAGCGCCATCGCCCTGGTCTGGCGTTCCAGCTCGGCGATGGTCTCCGGCGAGAGCGAGCGCGAGGGCAGCGAGCAGGCGGAATCGCCCGAATGGATGCCGGCCTCCTCGATGTGCTCCATGATGCCGGCGATGTAGACGTCCTTGCCGTCGCAGATGGCGTCCACGTCGATCTCGGTGGCATCCGAGAGATAGCGGTCGAACAGGAGCGGGTTCTTGCCCAGCACCGTGTTGATCTGGCCGGTCTTGTCGTTGGGGTAGCGCGATTTCACGTCCGACGGGATCAGGCTCGGCAGGGTGTCGAGGAGATAGTCGGCGAACTGGACCTCGTCGCGGATGATCGCCATGGCGCGGCCGCCTAGCACGTAGCTCGGGCGCACCACGAAGGGCAGGCCGAGATCGGAGGCCACGAGGCGGCTCTGCTCGACGGAATAGGCGATGCCGTTCTTCGGCTGCTTCATCCCGAGCTTGTCGAGGAGCCGCTTGAACTGGTCGCGGTCCTCGGCGAGGTCGATGGCGTCCGGTGAGGTGCCGAGGATCGGCACGCCGGCCGCTTCGAGGGCGCGGGCGAGCTTCAGCGGGGTCTGGCCGCCGAACTGGACGATGACGCCGTGCAGCGTGCCGGCCTGCCGCTCGGTCTCGATGATTTCGAGCACGTCCTCCTGCGTCAGCGGCTCGAAATAGAGCCGGTCGGAGGTGTCGTAGTCGGTGGAGACCGTCTCCGGGTTGCAGTTGACCATGATCGTCTCATAGCCGGCCTCGGTGAGCGCGAAGCAGGCGTGACAACAGCAATAGTCGAACTCGATGCCCTGGCCGATGCGGTTGGGGCCGCCGCCGAGGATGATGACCTTCTTGGCGTCGGTGGGCTGCGCCTCGTCGACCACGGCGCCGGCGAAGGGGGCCACGTAGGTGGAGTACATGTAGGCGGTGGGCGCCTTGAACTCGGCCGCGCAGGTGTCGATGCGCTTATACACCGGGCGGACGCCCAGCGCCCGGCGGGCGGCGCGGACGCTGTCCTCGTCGGTCTTGGCGAGCACCGCGAGGCGGGCATCCGAGAAGCCCGCCGCCTTGAGCTGGCGCAGGGCGCCGGGTGTGGTGGGGATGCCGTGGGCCTTGACCCGGTTCTCCAGGTCGATGATCGCCTGGAGTTGCTCCAGGAACCACGGATCGATCTTGCACGAGGCGTGGACCTCCTCGTGGCTGACGCCGAGGCGGAGCGCCTGTCCCACCTTCAGGAGACGGTCAGGGGTCGGTGTGCCCAGGGCCGCCTTGATGGCGTTGTGGTCGTCGCCCTTGCCGAGCCCCTCGATCTCGATCTCGTCGAGGCCGGTGAGGCCGGTCTCCAGGGAGCGCAGGGCCTTCTGCAGCGATTCGGCAAAGCAACGGCCGATGGCCATGGCCTCGCCCACCGACTTCATCGCCGTGGTCAGCGTCGGCTCGGCGCCGGGGAACTTCTCGAAGGCGAAGCGCGGGATCTTGGTGACGACGTAGTCGATGGTCGGCTCGAACGAGGCCGGGGTCGCGCCGCCGGTGATGTCGTTGGCGATCTCGTCGAGGGTGTATCCCACCGCGAGCTTGGCCGCGACCTTGGCGATGGGGAAGCCCGTGGCCTTGGAGGCCAGCGCCGACGAGCGCGACACGCGCGGGTTCATCTCGATGACGATCATCCGGCCGGTGGCCGGGTCGATGGCGAACTGCACGTTCGAGCCGCCGGTCTCCACGCCGATCTCACGCAGCACCGCGAGCGATGCGTCACGCATCACCTGATACTCTTTGTCCGTGAGCGTCAGGGCTGGGGCCACGGTGATGGAATCGCCGGTATGGACGCCCATCGGATCGATGTTCTCGATGGAGCAGACGATGATGCAGTTGTCGTGTCTATCGCGAACGACCTCCATCTCGTATTCCTTCCAACCGAGGACGCTCTCCTCGATCAGGACCTCGTTGGTGGGCGAGGCGTCGATGCCGCGCTCGACGATGTCGAGGAATTCTTCCCGGTTGTAGGCGATGCCGCCCCCGGTGCCGCCCATGGTGAAGGAGGGGCGGATGATGGCCGGGAGGCCGACCTCGGCCAGCGCGATCAGCGCCTGCCCGATGGCATGCTCGCCGTAGCGCTTGCGCCGGTCGGACTCGCCCGCATGCCACTTCTTCTCGAACGCCGCGAGGGCGGCCGGGCGGGCGGCCTCGTCGGTGGAGGTCTCGATCCGGGCGATCTCGGCGAGGTACTTCTCGCGATCCACCTTCTTGGCGGCGGACGCGTTGGCGACGGCCGATTTCGGCGTTTCCAGGCCGATCTTGGTCATCGCGTCGCGAAACAATTGCCGATCCTCGGCCTTGTCGATGGCCTCGGCCGTGGCGCCGATCATCTGGACGTCGAATTTTTCGAGGATGCCCAGCTTCTTGAGCGAAAGGGCGCAGTTCAAGGCCGTCTGGCCGCCCATGGTCGGCAGCAGGGCGAAGCCGCCGGGAAGGACGTGGCGCTCCTTCTCGATGATCTTGGCGACGATCTCCGGCGTGATCGGCTCGACATAGGTCGCATCCGCCATGTCCGGGTCGGTCATGATGGTCGCCGGGTTCGAATTGACCAGGACGATCCGGTAACCCTCCTCGCGCAGCGCCTTGCAGGCCTGCGTCCCGGAATAGTCGAACTCGCAGGCCTGCCCGATCACGATCGGACCGGCACCGATGATGAGGATCGTGGAGAGGTCGGTGCGTTTCGGCATCGGGCGCCTTGGCTTGCGGACGCGCGCATCCGTCAAGCGCGGCGCCACAATCTGGAGCGGGCCGGATATGGACGCGAGCGGCGTGAATGATCGTTAGCGCTCGCGTCTACACGCGGCGGGAGGGTTTTGGAAGAGCGCCGAGAGGCTTGGCGTCGATTGTGCCCGCCCCGGAGGGCCGCCGGTCCGCCGCCAAAGACAATCAAAATATAATAACTATAAATCTAAGAAGATACGAAATATTGCGCCCTCGATGGAGCCGTGTAATTGAGACGATCGGCGCCTTGTCGATCTCGAACAAGACTAAATCGAGGATAAGAATGATAAAGCTAGGAACGCTCGTGGGCACGCTGGCCCTGTGCATCGCCGCCGGCCCAGCCGCTTTCGCCGCCGAGATCACCGTGAAGACCCTCAACAGCGGGCCGGGTGGTATGATGGTCTTCGACCCTGCCTTCGTGAAGTTGGCGCCGGGCGACAGCATCAAGTTCGTCCCCCAGGACAAGGGGCACAATGCCGAGCTGATCAAGGGCATGGCGCCCGAGGGGGCGGAGACCTTCAAGACCGTCCTGGGCAAGGAGGAGGTCGTCAAGTTCGACAAGCCCGGGGTCTACGGCATCAAGTGCTCGCCGCATTACCTCATGGGCATGATCGCCGTGGTGGTGGTCGGCGACAAGCCGGAGAACCTCGAAGCGGCGAAGGCGGTGACGCACAACAAGCTCGCCGCCAAGCGGTTCGAGCCCCTGCTCGCCCAGGTTCAGTGACGTGAGAGAGGAGGCGGCGCCAAGCCGCCTCCGACCTCCCGCGTTGTGCCGTCAGAGGCCGATATAGAGGGCGGCCACCGCGCGATCGATGGAGAGATAGAACACGCCGAAGGCCACGGCGGCGGCGGCGGCGAATTCGAGGGCGACGTTGGGCAGGGTCTGCGAGCGGCGCAGGATCTCGCGGCCGAAGAACAGGCTGAGCCAGGCGACGGTGAGGACGACGGGCAGCACGAACAGGAAGGACCAGGTGCTCTCGACGGTCTGGGCGCCGCCGGTCGGGTCGATGAGCGCGCGGATGTTGCGGACCCAGGGGGCGTAGCAGGCCGAATACAGGGCGGTCATCCAGGCGAGGGCGACACCCACGCCGAGATGGAACGTGAAGACCCGATGCAGGCGCGAAAAATCATCGCGCGCGTCGTCGAACGTCATGTGGAAAACCCCGTGCTCATGGCAGCAGGACGATCGTCGCGGCGGCGTCACCGTGCCAATCGTCGTTGGCTTCGGGGAGTGCCGGTCAAAGCCGGGTTTTTTGTGACGGGCGCGGGAACCATTACGCGAATGCCCCGGCGGCGATCCGCCAGGGCTCGTTGGAACGCGCAAAATTGTGCCCGGCGCGGCGAGCGATACGGCCCTACGCGGCGGTGGTGGGGACCGTCTCCGCCTTGCCGCTGCGCATCAGCGCCACGAACCGCTCGAACAGGTAGTGGCTGTCGCGCGGGCCCGGCGAGGCTTCCGGGTGGTGCTGAACCGAGAAGGCCGGGCGGTCGGTGAGGGTGAGACCGCAATTCGAGCCGTCGAACAGCGAGATATGCGTCTCAACCGCCGTCTCGGGCAGGCTGGCCGGATCGACGGCGAAACCGTGGTTCATCGAGACGATCTCGACCTTCCCCGTGGTCTTGTCCTTCACCGGGTGGTTGGCCCCGTGATGGCCCTGAGCCATCTTCACGGTGCGTCCGCCGAGCGCCAGGCCCATGAGCTGGTGTCCGAGGCAGATGCCGAAGGTCGGCACCTTCTCGTCCAGAAGCTCGCGGATCACCGGGACTGCGTATTCGCCGGTGGCGGCCGGATCGCCGGGACCGTTCGACAGGAAGACGCCGTCGGGCTTCATCGCCATGATCGCGGCGGCGGAGGTGGTGGCGGGCACGACGGTGACATCGCAGCCGGCCTCGGCGAGCAGGCGCAGGATGTTGCGCTTCACCCCGTAATCGATGGCGACGACCTTGAGGCCCTCGCCGATCTGGCGGCTGCCGTAGCCGCCCTTCACAGCCCAGGTCGTCTGCGACCAGTCGGACGTCTCGCGGCTCGTGACGGGCGGGACGAGGTCGAGACCCTCCATCGGGGCGAGGGCGGCGGCGCGTGCCTTGAGTGCCTCGCGGTCGAACCGGCCCTCCGGATCGTTGGCGATGACGGCGTTGGGCATGCCGTGGTCGCGGATGAGGGCGGTGAGCGCCCGCGTGTCGATCCCGGTGATGCCGACGATGCCGCGCGCTTTCAGCCATGCGTCGAGATGGCTCGACGAGCGCCAGCTCGACGGGTTGGTGACGGCCGAGGCGATGACCGCGCCGCGCACGCCGGAGGCGGGGGCCGCGTCGAGGCTCTCCAGGTCTTCGTCGTTGGTGCCGGTATTGCCGATATGCGGAAAGGTGAAGGTGACGATCTGGCCGGCATAGGAGGGGTCGGTGAGGATCTCCTGGTAGCCGGTCATCGCCGTATTGAAGCAGACCTCGCCATCGGCGGCCCCGGTCTGGCCGATGCCGAATCCTTCGAGGACGGTGCCGTCGGCCAGCACGAGGAGGGCTGTCGCGACGGGCTCGGCCCAGGGTGCGGGCGTGGAGGAGGATTGCGCCGGGGCGCCTTCGTCTTGCAGCATCGTCGCGATCTCGCTTATGTCCGGCCGACCCATCGACGCCGGTGCGACGGCGCGTGCGGGTGGCGCATTGTGCGGCGCTCATAACGAGCGGGCCGTGATGGGGTCAATGTGGCCCCTGTTCCCGACCGGCTCAACCACCTCGGTCGGCCGATCACAGCAATTCGCAGACCATCCGGGCGCAGAGCCCAGCTATGACATTCCGCAAAGACGATTTTCAGGAGACGACCATGCTGCGCGCGCGCCTCACCACCGAGATGAAGGAGGCCATGAAGGCCGGCGACAAGGCCAAACTCGCCACCGTGCGGATGATCCAGGCCGCCTTGAAGGACAAGGACATCGAGGCCCGTGGCCTCGGCAAGGAGCCGGCCTCCGAGGAGGAAATCCTCGCCCTGCTGCAGAAGATGATCAAGCAGCGCAACGAATCGGCCGGCGTCTACGACCAGGGCGGTCGCCCCGAGCTCGCCGAGACCGAGCGGGCCGAGGCCGCGATCATCGCGGGCTACCTGCCCCAGCAGATGGACGAGGCCGAGACCCGCGCCGCCATCGAGGCCGCCGTGGCCGAGACCGGCGCGGCCGGCCCGAAGGACATGGGCAAGGTCATCGCCGCCCTGAAGGGCAAGTTCGCCGGCCGGATGGATTTCGGCAGAGCGAGCGGTCTGGTCAAGGACGTGCTCAACGCCAAGGCTTGAAGACTTGCGCCGATCGGACCGGACGGTGACGAGGCCCACTCGTCACGGTCCGGTCCGAGGCATGCGCGATGGATGCGTCGAAGCGTTCGGGACTCCTTAAACGCTGTAGGCTAGACTGCCGGCCTGCAAAGGTCTGGTTCACCCGTGCGTTACCCACCCCACATCCTCGAAGAGATCAGGGCGCGGCTTCCCGCTTCCGACGTGGTCGGGCGGCGCGTGCGGCTGAAGAAGGCCGGCCGCGAGTGGCGCGGCCTGTCGCCGTTCAATTCGGAGAAGACCCCGTCCTTCTACGTCAACGACCAGAAGCAGTTCTATCACTGCTTTTCGTCCGGCAAGCACGGTGACGTCTTCACCTTCCTGATGGAGACCGAGGGCCTCAGCTTTCCCGAGGCGGTGGAGCGCCTGGCCGGGGAGGCGGGGGTGACCCTGCCCGCGCCCAGCGCCGATGCGCGGGAGATGGAGACGAAGCGCACCGGCGCTTTCGAGGTCATGGAACTGGCGGCCGCCTATTACGAGGACCAGCTCAAGGGTCGCCTCGGCACCAGCGCCCGCGCCTATCTCGACCGGCGCGAACTCGGCCCCGAGGTCCGCTCGCGTTTCCGGCTCGGCTACGCCACGTCGGAGCGCTACGGACTGCGCGACCACTTGGCCGCCAAGGACGTGGACAAGGAGCTGATGGCCGAACTCGGCCTGCTCGTCAGCGGCGACGACATCGCCGTCCCCTTCGACAAGTTCCGCGACAGGGTGATGTTTCCCATCACCGACAGCCGGGGCCGGGTCATCGCCTTCGGCGGGCGCGCGATGCAGGCCGACGCCAAGGCGAAGTACATGAATTCGCCGGAGACCCCGCTCTTCCACAAGGGGCAGGTGCTCTACAACCTGCATGGCGCCCGCAAGGCCGCCCATGATCGCGGGACGATCATCGCCGTGGAAGGCTATGTCGACGTCATCGCCATGACCATGGCCGGACACCCGAACGCCGTCGCCGGCCTCGGCACGGCCTTGACGGAGGAACAGCTGGCGCTGCTCTGGCGCCATGCCGACGAGCCGATCCTGTGTTTCGACGGCGACGGCGCCGGCCAGCGCGCGGCGTTCAAGGCCCTCGACGTGGCGCTGCCGGGGCTGACGCCGGGCAAGTCGCTTCGTTTCGCCCTCCTGCCGGAAGGGCAGGACCCCGACGACCTGCTCCGCTCGGCCGGCGCCTCGGCCATCGACCGGGTGCTCGACGGAGCCCGCCCCCTCGTGGAGGTGTTGTGGTCGCGCGCCACCGAATCGACGCCGACGGATACGCCCGAACGCAAGGCCGGCCTCGCCAAGAGCCTGCGCGAGATGGTCGCCTCGATCCGCGACGAGACGGTGCGGCGGTTCTACAAGGACGAGATCGAGGGACGCCTGCGCGCCCTTTCTCCCGGAGGCGGTGGCGGTGGCCAGCGCCGGACCGGCTACGAGCCCCGGAGCGGAGGAGGCTCGACGTTCCAGCGCAAGCCGAGGCCGGGAGACCCGCCGCCCTCGCCGCGAATCACCACGAAGTTCAATCCGCTCTTCGCCGGGTCGACGAACTCCGGCGGGACGGCTATGTTCAGGGATCGCGAGGCGATGATCGTCTCCAGTCTCCTCGCCCACCCGGAATTGTTGGGGATAGAAGCCGAGGATCTGGCGGCTCTGGAACTCGACGATCCCGACGCGCAGGCGCTGCGGTCCCTCCTGCTGGACCAGGCGGCGGACGCCGATCAGCCCGATGTGGAGGTTCTGGAGAGCCGATTGCGGAGGGCGGGGCTCGATGGCGCGGCCACGCGTCTTGCGACCCATGTTCGTCCGGGAGACCGCTGGACACTCGATTCGCATGCGGATCGGATGCGTCTGGAAGACGCATTGCGTCAGGCCGTGATCTTGCACCGGAAGTCTGGCGCGCTAAATAGCGAACTTCGCGCTGCCGAGAGAGCACTGGCCGAGGAGGGATCCGAGGCCAACTTCGCTTGGCTATGTGACGTCAAGGAACGTATGGCCGTGGTCGCAGGGGCGGAGGCGGACGCCGAAGTGCCAGAATCGGACGATACGGCGGCCGCGTAACCGCGACGAACCGGAATTTAGGGTGCCGCTCGCGGCACATGGTTAACAGTCGGTCAAGCGTAGCGATTGTAGACCGGGACATGAGATATCGACGCGGTCGCATCGTGCGCGCCGCACATCAAAGAGAATGGCGGCGTGGACGACGCGGAGTGAGCCGAACGCTCCCGCTCAACGCGACCAGGGCAACAATAGGCGGACCATGGCGACGAAGGCAACGGAACGGGACGAAACGGATGCTGCTCCTGAGCAACAGACGGACGGACCGCTCCTCGATCTGACCGATGCCTCGGTCAAGCGGATGGTGAAGCTCGCCAAGAAGCGCGGCTACATCACCTACGAGGAGATCAACGAGGTTCTGCCCGAGGGCCAGTCCGATCCGGACCAGCTCGAGGACGTGCTGTCGCAGCTCTCCGAGATGGGCATCAACGTCGTCGAGGCGGAAGAGACCGAGGATGCCGGTGGCGAGAAGCCGGCCAACGGCGAAGCCTCCGACGACGACGAGGCCGCCGAGGGGACGGAAGTCGCCGAGATCGCGCCGACCAAACCCCTCGCCGTGCGCGAGACCACGGCCAAGGAGCCCACCGACCGGACCGACGATCCGGTGCGGATGTACCTGCGCGAGATGGGCTCGGTGGAGCTTCTCTCCCGTGAGGGCGAAATCGCCATCGCCAAGCGCATCGAGGCCGGCCGCGAAGCCATGATCGCGGGCCTCTGCGAGAGCCCGCTGACGTTCCAGGCCATCATCATCTGGCGCGACGAGCTCGTCGACGGCCGCGTGCTCCTGCGCGACATCATCGATCTCGAAGCCACCTATGCCGGCCCGGACGCCAAGAACGCGCCGCAACTCACCGAGGGTGAGGACGGCGACGAGGCCGAGGCGGAGGCACCGATCCCCGCCGAGGGCGGCGACGACGAAGACGACATGGAGAACAACGTCTCGCTCGCGGCGATGGAAGCTGAGATCAAGCCGCGCGTTCTCGAGACGTTCGACAACATCGCCAACAACTACAAGAAACTGCGCAAGCTCCAGAACGAGCATGCCGACCTGAAGGCCGGCGGCGGCACGCAGACCTCCGCCCAGAGCCAGAAGCAGTCCGATTTCAAGGACACCGTCGTCGCCGACGTGAAGTCGCTGTCCCTGAACTCGAACCGCATCGAGGCGCTGGTCGAGCAGCTCTACGACATCAACAAGCGCCTCATCAGCCATGAGGGCCGCCTCATGCGCTATGCCGAGAGCCACGGCGTCGCCCGCGACGAGTTCCTGCGCCACTACCAGGGCTGGGAGCTCGATCCGAACTGGATGGAGCGTGTCGGCAAGCTCGGCGGCAAGGGCTGGAAGAACCTCGTCGAGAAGGGCGCCAAGCAGGTCGCCGACCTGCGCGAGCAGATCCTGACGCTCGCCTCCGAGACCGGTCTCGAGATCGGCGAGTACCGCAAGATCGTCAACATGGTCCAGAAGGGCGAGCGCGAAGCCCGTCAGGCCAAGAAGGAGATGATCGAGGCCAATCTCCGCCTCGTGATCTCCATCGCCAAGAAATACACCAACCGCGGCCTGCAGTTCCTGGACCTGATCCAGGAGGGCAATATCGGCCTGATGAAGGCCGTCGATAAGTTCGAGTATCGCCGGGGCTACAAGTTCTCGACCTACGCGACCTGGTGGATCCGGCAGGCGATTACCCGCTCCATCGCCGATCAGGCGCGCACCATCCGCATTCCTGTGCACATGATCGAGACGATCAACAAGATCGTCCGGACATCGCGCCAGATGCTGCATGAAATCGGCCGCGAGCCGACTCCCGAGGAGCTGGCCGAGAAGCTGGCCATGCCTCTGGAGAAGGTCCGAAAGGTCCTGAAGATCGCCAAGGAGCCGATCTCCCTCGAAACGCCCATCGGCGACGAGGAGGATTCGCATCTCGGCGATTTCATCGAGGACAAGAACGTCGTTCTGCCGATCGATGCGGCGATCCAGTCGAACCTGCGCGAGACCACCACTCGCGTGCTGGCCTCGCTGACGCCGCGCGAGGAGCGCGTGCTGCGGATGCGCTTCGGCATCGGCATGAACACCGACCACACCCTCGAAGAGGTCGGTCAGCAATTCTCGGTGACCCGCGAGCGTATCCGCCAGATCGAGGCGAAGGCGCTGCGCAAGCTCAAGCACCCGAGCCGTTCGCGCAAGCTGCGGAGCTTCCTCGACAATTGAGGGCGGACCGGCCCTCTCCTTCGTGACGAGGGACTGTCTATCTGAAACGACAATGGCGCACCGAAGGGTGCGCCATTGTCGTTTCAGCTCACGTCTTCACGCCAGGGGAGGCTACACGTCGCCCCCGATCCCTCATTGGTTCCCTGCCCGGGCCGGATCGAAGCCGCGCTTGCGCGAATAGATGCTTTCGGCGTCGGGCATGACGGCGCCCGCCACGGGGGTCACGCGCCCGGCGACGCGCTGCTTCTGTCGAGACCCATCCGTCCTGCAACCCGTGCAGAGAGAGGCGATGGCCCGTTCCCCGCGACGGGCGATCCGCTCGTTGAAGACCGTCTGACGCCGGCTGCTGGCTTCGTTGGACTCCGAAAAGCTCGACGTCGTCGGAATGCCGGCTTCGTCCCGCGATGCGGGGGGAGCCTGCACGGGTGTGTTGGCGGCGGGAAGCAGGACGGGACCGGCCTGCGCGGCCCCGGCAAGCGCCATGGCGATCACGAGGGCGACGGCACGGGGTGAGATAGGCATGGGTGGTTCCGATGACGGGGGATAGAATCTCGGCGTCATGATGAGCCGGTATTGGTCATTTTCACCTTATCATGGCACCAATGGGACGATATTGACCGTCGGACCTGGTGACTAACGTGGCGGCACCCGTTGCCGCCCGCGCCCCTCCGACCCACTTTGGCATCATGCTCGATCTTGGCCCGCCTCATCCCTCGCCGACTGCCGAAGCGGATGGGTCGGAGGCGAACGACGTGCCGTTCGGGTCCCTGCAGGAATGTGTCGCCCTGAGGGATTGGCTCCTGATCGAAGGGGCGCGCCTGCCGCAGGCGGACGACCTCCTGGCGGGGATGTCCGAGCGGCTGATCGCCCTCGGCGTTCCCGTCCACCGGGCATCCACCGCCATCGACACGCTTCATTCCGAGTATTCCGGGGTCGGTCGATTCTGGACCCCCGAGAGCGGATCGACCGTGCGCCTGTTTCCGCACGGGGAAGCGTCCGACAAGGCGTATCACGACAGTCCGTTCTTCACCGTTCATGAGACCGGCGAATGGCTGATGGTCGACCTGAACGACGCGGATGATCTGCGATACTCGATCATCGGCGATCTCAAGGCTGGGGGCTACACGCATTACATCGTGGCGCCGCTGTTCTTCACCAACGGCTCGCGTAACGGCATCACCTTCGCGACCCGCGCCCCGGACGGATTCCGCGATGAGGACATCGCCATACTTCGGTTCGTCATGCCGACCCTGGCTGCGGTGATGGAGATGCGGATCGTCAACAAGACGCTGGATCAGGTCCTGCGCATCTATGTGGGCGACGAGCCGCACCGGGCGATCCTGTCCGGCGACATCCGTCGCGGGCAGGTCAAGCGCATCCGCTCGGCCATCCTGTTCGCCGACATGCGAGACTACACCCAGATCTCCGCCGACATGACGCCCGAGGAAGCCGTCGACCTCCTCAACATCTTCTTCGATTGCCTGGTGCCGGCGGTGGAGCGGGAGGGCGGCGAGGTTCTGAAATATCTCGGCGACGGGCTGCTGGCGATCTTCCGCGAGCGCGGCGACGATCTCGGCGGAGCCGCCAAGGGCGCGCTCATCGCCGCCCGTTCCGCCCTCTCCGCCCTCGACGAGGCGAATGCCACCGGGCGTTTCGCGCAGCCCGTCGTTGCCGGCATCGCGCTCCACCACGGGGAGGCGGCCTACGGCAATGTCGGCTCCGGCGCGCGCCTCGACTTCACCGTCATCGGCCGCGACGTGAATCTGGCGAGCCGCCTCGCACGCCTGAACAAGGTCCTCGGCGAACCGCTCCTCATGTCGAAGCCCTTCGTCGATTTCCTCTGGGACGAATCGGAATCCCTCGGCGAGCACGCGCTCGACGGGTTCGCCGAATCGATGGGCGTCTACCGGCCGGGGCGGACACCGGCGGCACTCTGACACCGGCTGGCATATCAAACGGCGTCGGCGGGGATTGACCGGAGCGTGGTCCTTGCCCACATCTGGGATGTTCCAGGGAGATCCCCGTCAAGGGGCTGAGAAACCGATGAGCGTGGACCTCGTGTTCGCGCGGCGCGGAAATCCTTCGAACCTGAACCGGCTCATACCGGCGTAGGGATTGGACCGTGGGTTTTCTGTTCAAGGAAGCCCGGCACGCTTCGGATCGGAAGCTGAAGGACACCAATCTCTGCGGATCATCGCGGAGGTTTCCCTTGGACGTCTCAGCCACCCCGAATACCCTATCGCGCCGGTCCACCGGTCTCGTCGTCGACGGCAACGCACTGCCCGCGCGAAGCGACGTCGTGATCGTCGGCGCCGGTTTGATCGGCCTGTCCGCGGCATGGCGCCTGGCTCGGGCGGGTCTCACCGTCACGGTGATCGAGCGTGACACCGTGGGCGCCGGGGCGAGTCTCGCGGCCACGGGGATGCTCGCGCCTGCGGCGGAACACGAGCCGGGCTCCGATCCGCTGCTTCCCCTGGCCCTCATGAGCTTGGCGCGCTGGCCGGGCTTTCGCGATGAACTCCAGGCCGCCTCCGGTATCGGCATCGATTACCGGGAGGAGGGAACCCTCGTCCTCGCCATCGGCCGCGACGAGGTGGACCGCCTGCGCTTTCGGCACGACCTCCAGATCCGCTCCGGCCTCACCGCCCGCTGGCTGTCGGGGACGGAAGTCCGTGCCCGTGAGCCGGCCCTTCGCCCTTCGGTCACCGCCGGCCTGTTCTGCGCGGAGGATCATCAGGTCGACCCGCCCCTCGTCATGGCGGCGCTCACCCGCGCGGCCCAGGCGGCCGGAGTGACCATCGTCGAGCGATGTCCGGCGGAAGCGCTGGATTGGGAGGGGGGGCGCGTCCGGGGCGTCGCGACGCCGCGCGGAACCGCATCGGCCGGGACCGTGATTCTCGCGGCGGGCGCATGGAGCGGGGAGGCCGGCCTCCTGCCGGAGGACCTCGCCCTGCCGGTTCGGCCGATCCGCGGCCAGTCGCTGGCGCTGAAGACCACGGCCCGGACGGGCAATCTCTCGCACATGGTGTGGACCGAACAGGTCCACATGGCCCCGAAGGCCGATGGCCATCTCATCGTGGGGGCCACGGTGGAGGATTGCGGCTTCGTTCCGGGCGTCACCGCCGGCGGTCTCTACGCGCTCCTCGAAGGGGCGCGACGTGTCTTGCCCGGCATCGAGGAGATGGAAGTCGAGGCGGTCTGGAGCGGGTTCCGGCCGACCTCGGACGACGATGCGCCGATCATCGACACCCTGGCGCCCGGCCTCGTGGCGGCCACCGGCCATCACCGCAACGGATACCTTCTGGCTCCCGCCACGGCCGACGCCGTCTGTGCCCTTCTCACCACCGGCGCACTGCCCGATTTCGCGCGCGGCTTCGGTCTCGCCCGGTTCCGGCGGCCCGCGCGGGCCGAGAGGAGGGCTTTCGCATGAGGCTCACCATCAACGGGCACCCGCGCGAGGTCGAGGCGGCGGACCTGTGGGCCCTCTTCCGGGTCGAGGCGGAGGAGACGGGGATCGAGAGCCCGCAGGGCATCGCCATCGCGCTGAACGGCACCGTCATCCGCCGTCGCGACTGGGAGACGACCCCGGTGGCCGAGGGCGACAAGGTCGAGATCGTGCGCGCCATGCAGGGCGGATAGTCGAGGGATCGGGATCATGAACGGACATACGATCGAAGCCGCTGCCGACGACGCGCTGGTCATCGCCGGCGTGAGCTTGGGCTCCCGCCTCTTCATCGGCACGGCGGGATATCCCACGCAGAGCATCATGGTCGATGCGGTGGAAGCCTCCGGGGCGGAGGTCGTCACCGCCTCCATCCGTCGCGTTTCCCTCCAGGGCCATGGCTCGGATACGGTGCGGCGCCTGAAGGGGTATCGCTTCCTGCCCAACACCGCCGGCTGCGAGACCGCCCGCGACGCGATCATGACAGCCGAACTGGCCCGCGAGGCCCTCGACACCAACTGGATCAAGGTCGAGGTCATCGGCGACCGCGAAACGCTCTATCCGGACGTGGCCGAGTTGCTGGAAGCCTGTCGCCACCTCGTCGATGACGGGTTCGTCGTGCTGCCCTATTGCAACGACGATCCCGTCGTGTGCCAGCGGCTCGCCGATATCGGCTGCGCGGCGGTGATGCCGATGGGGTCGCTCATCGGGTCGGGGATGGGGGTCGCCAACCCCGCCAATCTCGAATTGATCTGTCGCCGCGCCAGCGTGCCGGTCATCGTGGATGCGGGGATCGGCACCGCCTCCGACGCGGTCGTGGCCATGGAACTCGGCGCCGCCGGCTGCCTCCTCAACACTGCCGTCGCCAAGGCCGACGACCCCGTCCGCATGGCCCGCGCCATGCGCCACGCCGTCGAAGCCGGCCGGCTCGCCCATCTCGCCGGCCGCATCCCCAAGCGGGGACGCGCCGAACCGTCGAGCCCACAGCTCGGACTCGTCGGTTCGTGACGCGTAACCCGTCGGGGCTCCTTCTGGTCACCGACCGGGCCGGGAGCCCGATGGGCTTGGTCGGGAGGATCGAGGCGGCGCTGGCGGGTGGGGCCCGCTGGATCTGGTTCAGGGACCGCGACCTCGACGCAGTCTCACGCCGTGTCCTCGCCGAAGAGCTGATGGGGCCGGTGCGGGAGGTGGGGGCAGGGCTCATCGTCGGGGGGGATGTGGCCCTCGCCCGCGCCATCGGTGCCGATGGGGTGCATCTCGGCGGAGGGGCAATGCCCCCGGACATCGCGGCGGCACGGCGGGATCTTCCGCCCGGATGCCTTCTCGGAATCTCGGCCCATTCACCCGTGGAGGTGATCCGGGCCGCCGAAGCGGGCGTGGATTACGCCACCCTCAGCCCCATCTTCGCGACCCGAAGCAAGCCGGGATATGGGCCGGCCCTCGGCCCGGACGTCTTGGAGCGCGGTCCCGGACCGACAATTCCGGTCTTCGCCCTCGGAGGCGTCACGCCGGCGAATGCGGGAGCGTGCCGCGACGCCGGGTTTTCCGGAATCGCCGTCATGGGCGGGGTCATGGTGGCGGCGGATTCACGAGCGGCGGTGCGCGCCTATCTCGATGCCTGGGAGATCCGGAGCTGAGCAGGCCTCGCAAAGAAGCTCGCCGGTCCCGCGGTACTGGAACCGGCGAACTCCTGGGATTTGTACGAAGCGAACGGGCTCAGTGCCCAGCGGGGCCGTAAGGGGGGCGTGGGATGGCCCGGTGCGCTGCGCGCAGGGCCGCGGACCAACGCTCGCGCAGATCGTGGAAGTAGGATTCTCCCGCCTCGATCCGATGGCTCACTTCGAGGTCGAGCGCATTGCGACGGGCCACGGCGATATCGATGGGCAAACCCACGCCGAGATTCGACCGCATGGTCGAATCCATGGAGACGAGGCTCACTTTCAGGGCATCGTAGAGGTCGGTCTCGAACTTCACGGCCCGATCGAGGATGGGTTTGCCGTATTTGTGCTCACCGATCTGCAGGAACGGCGCATCGGTGCTGCACTCGATGAAATTGCCCGCCGAATAGATCAGGAACAGACGCATGGGCTCGTTGCCGATCTGACCGCCGAATAGCAGCGAGATCGAGAACCGGAGATTGGCCGCCTCGAACCCGGCCTTCTCGATGGCGCGGACGCGACGGATCGCCTTGCCGATGAGCTGGGCGGCCTGGAACATCGTCGTGGTTTCGGTGAGCTTCAGCGTCGGCTCACCGTCGTCGCCGGCAACACCCTCGGCGAGCATGCTGAGCACCGATTGGGTCACGGAGAGGTTGCCGGCCGATGCCAGCATCATCACGCGCTCGCCGGGGACGTTGAAGTGATGCAGCTTGCGGTAGGTCGAGATGTCGTCGAGGCCCGCATTGGTGCGGGTATCGGCAACCATCACGAGCCCTTCCTCGACAAGGAGCCCGACGCAATAGGTCATGATACCGATACCCCTGATGGCCCGAGATTCTCAGGCCATTCCTGATGCTGTGACGGGCTAGACCTGGACGGTCGCCTGAGCCTGTTCGACGCGAAGCTTTACTTCGAGTGTTTCAGTCCCGCCACCCATCCGGCTGCCTCTGATCGGGGCCGCACCCAAATAATCCAGCCCGATGGCGACGCGGATATGCGCCTCCGTCGTAGCGATACCATTGGCCGGGTCGAAACCGACCCATCCCAGACCGGGCACCAGAGCTTCC
This sequence comes from Methylobacterium sp. 88A, assembly GCF_000376345.1. NCBI lineage: Bacteria > Pseudomonadati > Pseudomonadota > Alphaproteobacteria > Hyphomicrobiales > Methylobacteriaceae > Methylobacterium > Methylobacterium sp. 88A. Next base: position 3,406,242 of record NZ_AQVT01000001.1, on the reverse strand, counting down.
GCCCAAGCATGCCCCGATCCCTGGTCCTCCTCGCTGTCGGCGTGGAAGAAATAGCCGGAGACGTAGCGGGCGGGAATCTCCAGATGCCGCGCTGCGGCGATGAAAATATGGGCAAGATCCTGGCAGACGCCCTTTCCGGCGGCGAAGGATTGCGCGGCGGTGGTGCTGGCGCTGGCCGGACCCGGCTCGAAGGCGACCGTGTCGAAGACGGCGGCGAGGAGACGGTGAAGGCAGGGAAGAACCGAGGAATCACCCTCGTCGACCACGCTCTTGGCGAAAGCCTGAAGCTCGCCATTGGCCGTCGCGAGATCGGAATCGCGCAGGTAGAACACGTCGGGCAGGCGTTCCACGGTGCCGCGGACGATGCCGTGCATCTCGTTGGTGTCGACTTCGCCGGTCACCCGGATCGTCAGGGCGTCGGCCGGCTCGTCGGCCGTGAACCAGTGGGTGACGTTGCCGAATCCGTCCTCGCGCTCGCTGATCCGCCCATCCACCGAGGGCTCGATCCGCCAGCGGCGGACATATTGCCCGTCATGGTCGCGCGGTCGAAGGCGGAGGAGCTGGATGAGACCCCGTGCCGGCTGCTCGTAGGTGTAGTTGGTCTCATGGAAGACGCGGATGCGCATGGACGTCTCTTGTAGAACTCGGGATTCGACGGAACCCTACACCAGATATTGCTCGATGACCGCCGCGCCGAGACGATTGTTCTCGACGATGAAGGCCGTCACGAACTCGTGCAGACCCGACCGGAACACCCGGTCGATGTTCTCGCCTTCCAGGCGTGCGAGGGTGTTGCTCGCCAGGCGCTGGCTCGCGCCGCGGCGGCCATAGGCGTCGGCGATGAGATCGAGATGCTCCACCAGCATGCCGTAGCAATTGGTCAGGGAGCGCGGCATCTGCCGGTTGAGGATCAGCAGGTCGGCCACCAGCAGCGGTTTGACGCTCTCGCGATAGACCCAGTGATAGGCGTTGAAGGCCGAGACCTCGCGCAGGATCGTGGTCCACTGGAAATAATCGAGGCTGCCGCCGACCTTCTCCGTGGCCGGCAGCAGGATGCGATATTTCACGTCGAGAATGCGGGCGGTGTTGTCGGCCCGCTCGATGGCGGTGCCGAGCCGCGTGAACCAGTAGGCGTCGTTGCGCAGCATGGTGCGGTAGGCCGAGCCGTCGAAGGCGAGGGACACGCCCTTCACCCATTCGAGGAAGCGGCTGAACTCGTCGCGATTGAGGTCGCGGCCTTCGTAGTTCCGCAGTTCGAGCCAGGCACCGTTGATCGCGTCCCACATCTCCGTGGTCAGGGCGGTGCGGACGGAGCGGGCATTCTCGCGCGCGGTCTCGATGCAGGAGCGGATCGAGGACGGGTTGTGGGGCGAGAAGGCCAGGAAGTTGCACACCGTCGCTTCGTTGACGCTGTCATAGAGCGGCTTGAACACCTCCGGGTCGCCCGCGGAGGCCAGGGCCGACGCCCACTCGTTGGTCTCGCCGCCACCATAGCTCGAGGGGAGGGCGGCGAGCCGATGGGCCGCATCGAGGATGCGGGCGACGAACTCGGCCCGCTCGGCGTAGCGCGAGAGCCAGTACAGATTGTCGGCGGTCCGGGACAGCATGGGCTTCCGTTAAGGCGATGGGCGAGAAAACGATCCACCCCGCTTCCGGGGTGGGCTTTGGCGTAGCGTCAGGCGTCCAGCACCCAGGTATCCTTGGTGCCCCCGCCCTGGCTGGAATTGACGACGAGCGACCCTTCCTTCAGGGCGACGCGGGTCAGGCCGCCCGGAACGATCCGGATCTCGTCGGAGCCGCATAGCACGAAGGGCCGCAGATCGACGTGGCGCGGCGCGACGCCGGACGCGACGAAGGTCGGGCAGGTGGACAGCGCCAGGGTCGGCTGGGCGATGAACCCGTCCGGCGCGTGGCGCAGCTTGCGGCTGAAATCCTCGATCTCCCGCTTGGTGGCGTGCGGGCCCACCAGCATGCCGTAGCCGCCCGATCCGTTGACTTCCTTCACGACGAGGTCGGCGAGGTTGTCCATCACGTAGGAGAAGGCCTCCTTCTCGCGGCAGCGATAGGTCGGCACGTTGTGCAGGATCGGCTCCTCGCCGGTGAAGAACTTCACGATCTCCGGCATGTAGCTGTAGACGGCCTTGTCGTCGGCGATGCCGGTGCCGACCGCGTTGGCGAGGGTCACGGTGCCGCGCTCGTAGGCGTTCATCAGGCCGGGCACGCCGAGCACCGAATCGGGCCGGAACACCAGGGGGTCGAGGAAGTCGTCGTCGAGGCGGCGATAGATCACGTCGACCCGGCGCGGGCCTTCCGTGGTGCGCATGTAGACCACGTCGTCCTTGGTGAAGAGATCGGAGGCCTCCACCAGATCGACGCCGAGCTTGTCGGCCAGGAACGAGTGTTCGTAGAACGCGGAATTGTAGCGTCCCGGGGTGAGCAGCACGACGGAGGGGTCGCGCGTCGCCGTCTGCGGGGCGAGACTGCGCAGGGTGGCCAGGAGCGCGTCGGGATAGTTCTCCACCGGCGCCACGCGATGGCGCGAGAACAGTTCCGGGAAGAGCCGCAGCATCACCTCCCGGTTCTCCAGCATGTAGGAGACGCCGGACGGCGTGCGGGCATTGTCCTCCAGCACGAAGAAGTCGTTCTCGCCGGTGCGGACGATGTCGATGCCGGCGATGTGGACGTAGAGGTCGTGCGGGACTTTGAAGGCCCGCATCTCCATCCGGTAATGCGGGTTGCGATAGACCAGATCGGCTGGAATGATTCCGGCCTTGATGCATTCCTGGGCGCCATAGATGTCGCTGAGGAAGGCATTGATCGCGGTGACGCGCTGCTTCAGCCCCCGCTCGAGGAAGCTCCATTCCGGCTTCGTGATCACCCGTGGGATGATGTCGAAGGGAATCAGCCGCTCGGTGGATTCGTTGGCGCCGTAGACGGCGAAGGTGATGCCGATGCGCCGGAACAGCATCTCGGCCTGGCTGCGCCGCGTGTTGAAGTGCTCGGGCGGCGTCGTCTCGAGCCACGATTTCAGGCTGTCATAGGCTTCGCGAACCGAGGCATCGCCCAGGGCGGCTCCCGGTATCCCATTCATTTCGTCGAACGCAGCGAGCGCCATTCGCGCCTCCCCTTTTATCCCGGCGTCTTCGCAAGAGGCGCGCCACCGGGACGATGTGCGCTTCGCAGCAGACCGATGGTGTCGTCCGATCGCCGCGAAGCGAACGATCCGCCGCGATCCGATCGTCAGAGTAGCACGTTCACATCAGCTTCAACCCCTTCAGGCTCGCGTGTCCATCCCGGCCGAGGATGACGTGGTCGTGGACGACGATCCCCAGCGGGTCGAGGATCGCCACGATCTCCCGCGTCATCCTGATGTCGGCCGCCGAGGGCGCCGGATCGCCGGAAGGGTGGTTGTGCGCGAGGATGATGGCGGTGGCCGAGAGTTCGAGGGCGCGTCGGGCCACCTCCCTCGGATAGACCGGGGTGTGATCGACGGTGCCGCGTCCCTGGACCTCGTCGGCGATGAGGTGGTTGCGCTTGTCGAGGAACAGCACGCGGAACTGCTCGCGCGGCGAGAACGCCATGGTGGCCCGGCAATATTCGAGGAGCGCCGCCCAGGAGGAGAGCAGGGGCCGCGCGGCGATGGCGCCCCGCGCCAGGCGATGGCCCGCCGCCTCGATGAGCTTGAGATCGGCGACGACGCCCTGGCTGACGCCTTCCACCTCCGCGAGGCGGTTCGGCTCCGCGCTCACCACTTCGGCGAAACTGCCGAAGCGGCGGATCAGGGCCTTGGCCAGGGGCTTCACGTCCCGTCGCGGGATGGCGCGGAAGAGGACGAGTTCGAGGAGTTCGTAATCCGGCAGGGCATCCGCCCCGGCCTGGGCGAAGCGCGCCCGCAGCCGGTCGCGGTGCCCGAGATAATGGGGGGCGTCCGGGGCCGCCTCGCCGGCGGGCGCTTCGAGGGGGAGGCGCGGCATCGTCTTGCCTCCGGATCCCGGCATCGTCAGGCGGAGGGGGCGATCGGCTGATGCAGGCCCTTGGGCGAGAACGTGAAGACCTCGACCCCCGTCTCCGTCACCGCCACCGTGTGCTCGAACTGCGCCGAGAGCGAGCGATCCCGCGTCACGGCGGTCCAGCCGTCGGAGAGCACCTTCACCGCCGGGCGGCCGAGATTGATCATGGGCTCGACCGTGAAGAACTGCCCCGGCTCGAAGGCCACGTCGTAGCTCGGCTCGACATAGTGCAGGATGGTCGGCGCATCGTGATAGATGCGCCCGAGGCCGTGCCCGCAGAAATCGCGCACCACGGAGCAGCGCTCGGCTTCGGCATAGGCCTGGATCGCACGGCCGATATCCGTGGTGGAGCCGCCCGGCTTGATCGCGGCGATGCCCCGCATGAGGCATTCGTGGGTGATCTCGCACAGGCGTGCCGCCTTGCGCGGCACTTCGCCGACATAGGCCATGCGGCTGCTGTCGCCGTGCCAGCCGTCGACGATGAGGCAGATGTCGAGATTGACGATGTCGCCGTCGCGCAGGGGCTTGTCGTTGGGGATGCCGTGGCAGACCACGTGGTTGATCGAGGTGCAGATCGACTTCGGGTAGCCGCGATAGAGCAGCGATGCCGGGTAGGCGCCGTTGTCCATGGCGAATTCGTAGGCGAGGCGGTCCAGCGCCTCCGTGGTCACGCCGGGGGCGGTGGCCTCCATCAGCACGTCGAGGGCCTCCGCCGTGAGGCGGCCGGCCTTGCGCATGCCCTCGAACCCTTCGGGACCGTGAATCGGCGGCCGAGGCGCGCGGCGACCGCCTTCGACGACGGCCTGTTCGTTCTGGGTCATGGGGAACGTGGTTTCGTAAGAGCGGCTGAGAGACATCCCTCTCTAAGGCGGCATGCGCGGGAGGCCAAGCCTCGACGAGGCGGGCTTTTTGCTGGGCTTGGGGAATCCTCGGCGCTAGGCTTGAGGGCGACGAGCGGGTAGAGAATGGCCCGGACGGAGCAATGGTGCCCGGGCGGGGCTCGGCCCCGGCGGGACGGAGGCAGGATCGGGCGATGGCTGACAAGGCGGTGCCGCATTTCCACAACGACCTCGGAGTTGCCCTGATCGAAGTGGGCTCCAAGGAGTTCATGTGCATCGGCGCCAAGCCGCCCTTCGATCATCCGCATGTCTTCCTCGACATGGGGACCGACGACGAGATCATCTGCCAGTATTGCTCGACGCTCTACCGCTACCGCCCCGGCCTGAAGGCCGGCACGGCCGATCCGGCCGCCGCCGTCTGGGACGACAACGGCGCGAAGGCCGCCTGATCGCACACGATTCGCGAGGGCGAGATCCGCAGGTGTCCGACGGTTCCCATGGGTCCCGAGCCCCTCACACCGCCTCCGGCCTCGCCGTCGCCATCGTCGGCGCGGGCATAGGAGGCCTGACGGCCGCCCTCGCCCTCGATGCCGCCGGGCATGAGGTGACGCTCGTCGAGCGCCGGACCGGGTTCAGCGAGGTCGGCGCCGGCCTGCAGCTCTCCCCGAATGCCAGCCGCGTGCTGATCTCCCTCGGCCTCGGCGCCGCCCTGCGCCGGGCGGCGAGCGAGCCGCCACGGGTGGTGGTGCGTGCCCTCGGGTCGGGGCGCGAGATCGGCGGCGTCGAACTCGGGGCCGAACTGCGCGGCCGCCACGGCGCGCCCTATTACGTCATCCACAGGGCCGACCTGCAGACGCTCCTGCTCGATGCCGTGCGCAGCCGGCCGGGAATCCGCCTGATGATGGGGCGGGACGTCAGGGGGCTCGCCGAATCGGACACCTCCGTCGAACTGACCCTGGAAAGCGGCCAGGGCTCGCGATCCGAGACGCTGACCGTGGACCTCGTGGTGGGGGCCGACGGCGTGCGCTCCACCTTGCGCGGCCATTTCGACGGCCGGCGGTTGCGGTCCTGCGGCGAGGCCGCCTGGCGCGCCACGATCCCGCGCGATGCCGCGCCACCGGAATTGCAGGGCGACGAGACCGGCCTGTGGCTCGGGCGCCGCCGGCACGTGGTGCATTACCCGATCCAGGGCGGGCGGAGCATCAACATCGTGGCCGTGGTGCCCGAACGCCTCGGCAGCGAGGATTGGGGCCAGCTCGGCGAACCCGCCGTCCTGCGCGCGCAGTTCCCGGACGCGACCCCGGTTCTGGCCGAACTCCTGACCGCGCCGGATTCCTGGCTGGTCTGGTCGCTGGTCGACCGGCCGACGGCGCGGCCCATGGCGCGGGGCCGGGTGGCCCTCATCGGGGACGCGGCCCATCCGGTCCTGCCGTTCCTGGCGCAGGGGGCGGCGCTGGCCATCGAGGACGCCGCCGTCTTCGCCCTGACCCTGCGGGCCGACGACGTGGCGGCGTCGCTGGCGGCCTATGCCGGCTTGCGCGCCCCCCGCACCCGGCGCGTGCAATCGGCCGCGCGTGGCAACGGCCGGACCTACCATGCGGGCGGGCTCGTCGGTTTTGCCCGCAACCTCGTCATGCGCCGCCTCGGCCCCGCCGGGATGGGCCGCCGCTACGACTGGCTCTACGGTTGGGCGCCTTGATCTCGGAGCCTCGCCTCGTTACCGCTGATCCCGCAATGCGGACGTGGCGAAACCGGTAGACGCACGAGACTTAAAATCTTGCGGCTGAAAGGCTGTGCGGGTTCGAGTCCCGCCGTCCGCACCATCGCCCGCACCGAACCGCGATGGCCTGAAACGTGCTGAGCCGATCCGGTCATTGATCGTATCGCGCGGCGACCGATCTATCGCCTGCGACACGAGCCCTCTACGTTCCTGACAGCAGGTGGCTTCGCATCAGCGAGGGAAGGATCTGCCATGACCGAGCTTCACCCGGAAGTCGCAGCCGTCACCGAGCGCGTGGTGACGCGCTCCAAGGCGAGCCGGCGCACCTATCTCGACTTGATCGCCCGCGAACGCGATGGCGGCGTGCACCGGCCGATGCTCAATTGCGGCAACCTCGCCCATGGCTTCGCGGCCTCCGGCGAGGACAAGCCGGCGATCAAGGCCGGCCGGGGCATGAATATCGGCATCGTCACCGCCTATAACGACATGCTGTCGGCGCATCAGCCTTACGGCCGCTACCCGGAGCAGATGAAGCTGTTCGCCCGCGAGGTCGGTGCCACGGCCCAGGTGGCGGGCGGTGTCCCGGCCATGTGCGACGGCGTCACGCAAGGCCAGCGCGGCATGGAACTGTCGCTGTTCTCGCGCGACACCATCGCGCTCTCCACGGCGGTGGGGCTCAGCCACGGCATGTTCGACGGGGCGGCCCTGCTCGGCATCTGCGACAAGATCGTGCCGGGCCTGCTCATCGGGGCGCTGCGCTTCGGGCACCTGCCGCAGATCCTGATCCCGGCCGGACCGATGCCCTCGGGCCTCGCCAACAAGGAGAAGCAGCGCATCCGCCAGCTCTATGCCGAGGGCAAGGTCGGCCGCGACGAGCTGCTGGAATCGGAATCCGCCGCCTATCACGGGGCGGGGACCTGCACCTTCTACGGCACCGCAAATTCCAACCAGATGATGATGGACGTGATGGGCCTGCACATGCCCGGCGCCTCCTTCATCAATCCCGGCACGAAGCTGCGCCAGGCGGTGACCCGCGCGGCCGTCCACCGGCTCACGGAGATCGGTGCCGCCGGCAACGATTACCGCCCCCTCGGGCGCTGCGTCGACGAGAAGGCCATCGTCAACGCGATCATCGGCCTCCTGGCCACCGGCGGCTCCACCAACCATGCCATCCACCTGCCGGCCATCGCCAGGGCCGCCGGGATCATCGTCGACTGGGAGGATTTCGACAGGCTCTCGGCGGTCATCCCGCAGGTGGCCAAGGTCTATCCCAACGGCTCCGGGGACGTGAACCACTTCCACGCCGCCGGCGGCATGTCCTACGTCATCGCCAGCCTGATCGACGCGGGCCTGCTGCACGACGACATCCTCACCGTGGCCGGCCGGCGCCTGCGCGACCACGCCCGCGACCCGAAGCTCATCGAGGACGCACTGGTGTTCGAGGACGCGCCCGCTTCCTCCCATGACGAGAGCATCCTGCGCGGCCCCGCCAACGCCTTCCAGCCGGATGGCGGGATGCGGCTGGTGAAAGGCAATCTCGGCCGGGCCACCTTCAAGACCAGCGCCGTCGATCCCTCGCGCTGGACGGTGGAGGCACCGGCACGGGTGTTCGACGACCAGGACGATGTCATGGCTGCCTTCAAGGCGGGCGAACTGGAGCGGGACGTGGTCGTCGTCGTGCGTTTCCAGGGGCCGAAAGCCAACGGAATGCCCGAATTGCACAAACTGACGCCTCAGCTCGGCGTCCTGCAGGATCGCGGCTTCCGCGTCGCCCTCGTCACCGACGGGCGGATGTCCGGCGCCTCTGGAAAGGTACCGGCGGCGATCCATCTGAGCCCGGAGGCCCTCGGCGGCGGTCCGCTCGGCAAGCTGCGCGACGGCGACATCGTCCGCCTCAGCGCTGAGGACGGAACGCTCCAGGCCCTCGTCGACCCGGCGGAATGGGAGGCGCGGGAGGGCGCCACCCCGCCGCCGCCGGCTTTCGGGACTGGGCGCGAGCTCTTCGCCTTCATGCGCCACGGGGCGGACGGGGCAGAGCAGGGCGCGTCCGCGATGCTCAGCGCCGCCGGATTGTAGGACGGTCTTATTGCAGGGTTGTCTTCCGGCCCCTCGGCTCGCGCGTGTCTCCGAGATGGGAAGCAAGGCGCGGGTCCCCCCTTGGAAGGAGAGGGCGCCTGTCGAGAGCGCTCGATCCGGGACAACCGAACGGACACCGCCTCCCTTTCACGACCCAGAGGACGATTTCATGACCACCATCGACGCGCTGATGCGCTCCGTTCCCGTGATCCCCGTCCTCGTGATCGAGGACACCGCCCATGCCGAGCCGATCGCCAGGGCGCTGGTGGATGGCGGCCTGACGGCCCTGGAGGTCACCCTGCGGACCCCCGCTGCCCTGGAGGTGATCCGCATCATGGCGCAAGTGGAGGGGGCCGTCGTCGGCGCGGGCACCGTGCTCAACGAGCGGGATCTCGACGCGGCGATGGAGGCGGGCGCGCAGTTCATCGTCAGCCCCGGTCTCACCGACCCGCTGACGAAGGCCGCCATCGCTCGCGGCATCCCGTTCCTGCCGGGCGTCGCCAATGCCGCCGACATCATGCGCGGCCTCGACCACGGGCTCGACCGGTTCAAGTTCTTTCCCGCCGAGGCGGCCGGGGGCGTCAAGGCCCTGAAGGCCCTCACCGGCCCGTTCGGGCAGGTCCGCTTCTGCCCGACCGGCGGGATCACCGAGGCGACCGCACCGGATTGGCTGAAGATCGCGCAGGTTCTCTGCGTCGGCGGCAGCTGGGTCGTCCCGGCCGGCGAGCCGCAGCCGGAAGCCATCCGCCGGGCGGCGAGGGTCGCGTCGGGCCTGCGCCCGCATTGACCCGCCGTATCGATCCGACGGAGCCTCGGCTCCGCGACGGCGGCGCCCGCCGATTCGCGGCCGGTCCCGTCGAAGGGTGCTTGCGCGGCTAAGAAAAGGGAATAACCTCCTCTCGGATCGACATCACGAAGGACTTGATCTTCGAGGTCGAAGCACCGCCGAAAGTTCGCGCTCACCCCGTATTTGAGGTGATGGGCCGGTCGATCGGATCACCGGGCGTCACGACTTCGCGATGCGACGGTGCAAGGCATGAGGCATGTCGAGTGTGGCATGTGTCATGCAAGACCTAGACAACGTTTCTGCCGGTGAGGAAGTGCGATGCAGTCCAGGCTGACGACTTACATCTTCATCGGCATGCTTCTGGGCATCGCGGTCGGGTATCTCTGTAACATCACATGGCCGGACCCTCAGACGTCCAAGGAAATCTCCGGCTATATCGCCCTTGTCAGTGACGTGTTCCTGCGCCTGATCAAGATGATCATCGCGCCGCTGGTCTTCTCGACCCTCGTCGTCGGCATCGCGCATATGGGCGACACCGCCTCCGTCGGCCGCGTCGGCGGCAAGGCGATGCTGTGGTTCGTCGGCGCGTCCCTGTGCTCGCTGCTGCTCGGCCTGGTGATGGTCAACATCCTGCGGCCCGGCGATGCCCTGAACCTGCCGCTGCCGGATGCCGGCGCGACCACCAACCTCAAGGCCGCGTCGCTCTCGCTCAAGGAATTCGTCACCCATCTGGTGCCGAAGAGCCCCGTGGAGGCGATGGCCAACAACGAAATCCTGCAGATCGTCGTGTTCTCGATCTTCTTCGGCGTGGCCCTCGCGGCTTTGGGGGAGAAGGGCAAGCTCCTGGCCGAGGGCATCGAGGGCCTCGCCGACGTGATGCTGAAGATCACCGGCTACGTCATGGGTTTCGCCCCCGTCGCGGTGTTCGCGGCCATCGCGGCGACGATCACCACGCAGGGCATCGGCGTCCTCGTGACCTACGGCAAGTTCATGGTGGAGTTCTACTTCAGCCTCGCCATGCTGTGGTGCCTGCTGGCCTTCGCCGGCTTCCTGCTGGTCGGAAAGCAGATGCGGCGGCTCCTCAACCTGATCAAGGAGCCGTTCCTCCTCGCCTTTTCCACCGCATCGAGCGAGGCGGCCTATCCGAAGACCCTGCAGAATCTCGAGCGCTTCGGCGTGCCCAACAAGATCACCTCGTTCGTCCTACCGATGGGGTATTCGTTCAATCTCGACGGCTCGATGATGTACTGCACCTTCGCGGTGATGTTCATCGCACAGGCCTACAACATCCCGCTGACCCTCGGGCAGCAGATGACCATGCTGTTGCTGCTGATGGTGACGTCGAAGGGCATGGCCGGCGTGCCCCGCGCCTCGCTGGTGGTGATCTCCGCCACGCTCTCGACCTTCCACATCCCGGAGGCCGGCCTCCTCCTCATCATCGGCATCGACCAGTTCCTCGACATGGGCCGCTCGGCCACCAACGTCCTGGGCAACAGCGTCGCAACCGTCGCCGTGGCGAAATGGGAGGGGCAGCTGGAACTGACCGACCAGAGCCTCGACCGGGACGTGTCGCCCTTGGCCGAGCCGGCCTGAACCGCCGGCGGCATCGCTCGCCGCCGATCGCAACCCCTATGGCATGACGGGACACGGACAATGCACGCGAAAGGCATGAGGGCAGTGGCCGCCGGGGCCCTGGTGCTCGCCTTGAGCGCCGCGCCCGCTTCCGCCGTCGATGTCCTCACCGGCACGCTGAAGAAGATTGGCGAATCGCGGGCCGTCACCCTCGGCTATCGCGAAAACTCGCTGCCCTTCTCGTTCAAGGACGCGGCCGGGCATCCGGTGGGATACGCGATCGATCTCTGCCTGGAGGTGGTCGATGCCATCGGCAAGGAGATCGGCCGCACCGATCTCACCGTGCGCTACGAGCCCGTCACCCCGGAGACCCGGATCGCGGCGGTCACCTCGGGCAAGATCGACCTCGAATGCGGGTCGACCACGGCGAATGCGGAGCGCCGCAAGCTCGTGGCGTTCTCGCCCATCACCTATTTCAGCGCCACCAAGCTCCTGGTGAAGCGCGGCGCGCCCATCGGCTCCTATCGCGACCTCTCCGGCAAGACCGTCGCGGTCACCGCCGGCACCACCAACGAGGCGGCCCTGCGCGCGCTGGTGGCGCGGTCGAACCTCTCCGCCACCATCGTCACGGGCCGCGACCACGCCGAATCCTTCGCCATGGTCAGGGACGGCCGGGCCGACGCGCTGGGGCTCGACGATGTCCTGCTCTATGGACTCATCGCGGCGGCCGGCCCGGACGGGGCGTCCTACACCGTGCTGGCGGACAAGCTGTCCTTCGAGCCCTACGGCTTGATGTTCCGCAAGGACGACCTGCAATTCGCTGGCGTCGTGAACGCCGCCTTCGAGCGTCTGGCCGAGTCGCGCGAGCTGCGCTGGATCTACGAGCGCTGGTTCCTCAAACGGCTGCCGAACGGCGAGCGCCTGAATGTCCCCATGTCCGATGAGCTGAGAACGAATTTCCAGGTCATCGGGCTTCAGGACTGAGCCGATGTCAGGATTGCCGGCCCACGGCGCTTGACGGCTCCGCCGCCGCATGTGGCTTCGGCGGTGCCGCCGCAAGCGTGGCGTGAGGGAGAATACCGATGGCGACGGACACGCAGAATCCCACCGAGGCGCCGGCCGAGAACATCGCCGTCGCCACCGTGCGGACCGTCGAGATGGAGGGCGCGCGGACGCGGACCGAGCACGATCTTCTCGGCTATGGTGAAGTGCCCGCCGGCGCCTATTGGGGGATCCACACCAAGCGCGCGGTCGCCAACTTCCCCATCACCGGCGTGCCGGTGGGGCACTTTCCCGAATTCGTCAGAAGCCTCGCCCTGGTGAAGCAGGCGGCCGCCCGCGCCAACCGGCGGCTGGGCTACCTTTCCGCCGACAAGGCCGATGCCATCGACCGTGCCTGCACCCTCGTCGCCACCGAGCCGCGCTTTGCCGAATCGTTCGTGGTCGACGCGATCCAGGGCGGGGCCGGCACGTCGACCAACATGAACGCCAACGAGGTCATCGCCAACGTCGCCCTGGAACTGATGGGACACCCGCTGGGGCATTACGCGGCGCTCCACCCCAACGACGACGTCAACATGGCGCAATCCACCAACGACGCCTATCCGACCGCCCTGCGCCTCGCCGTCATGTTCGCGACCCAGCCCCTCATCAAGGCCCTCGACGACCTCGCCTACGCCTTCAAGGGCAAGGCCGTGGAATTCGCCGATGTCCTCAAGATGGGCCGCACCCAGCTGATGGATGCGGTGCCGATGACCCTGGGTCAGGAATTCGACGGGTTCCACGCCACCATGAAGGAGGATGTGGCCCGGCTGAACGAGATCGTCGGGCTGTTCCGCGAGGTCAATCTAGGTGCCACCGCCATCGGCACCGGCATCAATGCGGACCCGCGCTATGCGTCCCTGGCGGTGGAGGAGCTGTCGCGCATCTCCGGGCACCCGATGGTGCTCGCCTCGAACCTGATCGAGGCGACGTCCGATCTCGGCGCGTTCGTGCTGTTCTCGGGCGTGCTGAAGCGCGTGGCGGTGAAGCTCTCCAAGATCTGCAACGATTTGCGCCTGCTCTCGAGCGGGCCGCGCACCGGCTTCGGCGAGATCCGGCTCCCAGCCGTCCAGGCCGGTTCCTCGATCATGCCGGGCAAAGTCAATCCGGTGATACCGGAGGTGGTCAATCAGGTCGCCTTCCTGGTGATCGGCCACGACCTCACCGTGACTCTCTGCGCCGAGGGCGGGCAACTCCAGCTCAATGCGTTCGAGCCGACCATCGGATATTGCGTTCTCAGCTCCCTGCGCATGCTCACCGCCGCGGTGGATACCCTCACGAAACGCTGCATCGAAGGGATCGAGGCGGATCGCGAACGATGCCGCTCCCTCGTCCATGGTTCCATCGGCCTCGTGACCGCCCTGGTGCCGGCCTTGGGGTACGAGGCGTGCTCCAGGGTGGCCCAGCGTGCCCTGGCGGAGAATCGCCCGGTGGCCGACATCGTGCTGGAGGAAGGGCTTCTGACGGAGAGCCAGCTGGATCACCTGCTCGAACTCGAAGCGATGACCCGTCCGTCCCGTGTGAGGCGCAACAATCCGGGGGCCTGACGGCCATCGCCGAGAAAATGACCCATCCCTCCGGCGCCGGTGCGTGGGCCGGCGCCGGACCGGGCCAATGTCCGACTCATGACGGTCCCGTGACGGTGCGAAGCACAAAAACTAAGCAAAGGGTGCGCTGGCGGGAACAACTGATCTCAATAGCGCCGCAGGATGCATTGGTTTTCTTCTCCGAGCCCCCGCTCTGCACATCAATCGGTCCCGGCGATGACATGGTTTGCCGCCTGACGAACGTTGCAGCGCCGCCACAGCAGTTCAGAACCGATGTGGCATTCGCGATTCCGAGTTGCTCGCAGGAACCCGCTCGCACAGAGTGAATACGCACTGGGGAAACCCCGGGGCACGGTCGGAACGGGGCACTTAAGTCCTGCCGGCTAACAAATAAAGGCAAACGAACGCCGGTCTATGCCGGGTTGAAGTTGCCTGTCCCTCGGGTCTCGAAGCTTTTGGAGATATCAATGAAGCTCTTGAAGAGCTCACTCCTCGGTACCGCCGCAGCCTTTGCGTCGGTCGCTGGAGCGCATGCCGCCGACCTTCCCGTGAAGAAGGCCGTGCCGATCGAATACGTCCGTGTCTGCTCCGCCTACGGCGCCGGCTTCTTCTACATCCCCGGAACGGATACCTGCATCCGTCTCTCGGGCCGCGCCCGCCTCGACATCGGCTACCAGCCGACGGACAGCCGCTCCGGGTCCAACGGCGACACGACCGGCTATATCGGTCTCGCCCGCATCAACGTCGATGCCCGCACCCAGACGGCTTACGGCACCCTGCGCGCCTTCACCCGCATCCAGTTCGCCTCGCGCACCAGCGCCACCGGCGGCCTCCGCTCCGGCACCCAGGAGCGCATCGGCTCCGCCTTCGGTGCAACCGGCCAGGACCAGTTCGGCCGCGCCCAGCAGTTCGTGAATACCGACAAGGCGTTCATCCAGTTCGCCGGCCTCACCGCCGGTCGCGCCTCCTCGTTCTTCGACTTTTACGCCCACGACTTCGAGTTCGCCGGCGCGACCCTGAACTCGGACGTCCAGTCCACCAACCTCTTGGCCTACTCGGCCAAGTTCGGTGAAGGTTTCTCGGCCACGATCTCGCTCGAAGACCCGACCTTCCGTCGCAACACGATCTATTCGCAGAACTACGCTTCCGGTACTGCGACTGCTCCGTCGCCCGTGTTCCTTGGCAACGCTCTGGTCACGCCGGCGGGTGCTCTCTTCGGCACGGTCCAGCCGATCTATGGCAACCTCGACGTGGCTCAGCGTAACCGCATGCCCGACTTCGTCGGTGTTCTGCGTTACGATGCGGCTTGGGGTTCCGCTCAGATCTCGGCGGCTGTCAAGGAGATCAATGCTGGCAACTTTGTCAGCGGATCGTACCTCGTCAACGGCGGGACGCCCGCCGCGACGACCGTCATCGCTGGCGCGTCCGCTCTGACAGGGGCCCGTCCTGCGAACGAGTATGGCTGGGCTGTGCAAGGCGGTGTGAAGATCAACACCCCGTTCATCGCTCCCGGCGATACCCTTTACCTGCAGGGTGCCTATGGCGAGGGTGCGACCCTCTACACGGGCTACTCGTCCTACAACGGTTCCTACGCCTCCTTCGCAAGCACCATCAACGGCGCTGCCTTCGACCCCTACATGTCGGACGCGACGCTCAACCCCGCCACGGGCAAGATCGAGACCTCCACCAGCTTCACCGTGGTTGGCTCTTTCCTGCACTACTGGTCGCCTGAATGGCGTTCCGCCGTGTTCGGCAGCTACGGCGAGATGTCGTTTGCTCGTGGCGCTCGTGAGGCGAATGCCGTTGCTTTCCAGACTGTCAGCTCGACCGCTCAGTTCACCGGTCGGCCTGGAGTGGCGGGTGATCCTTCCTTCTCAGTCAGCCCGGTTCTGCGTGACACCTACCAGATCGTCGCCGGCGCAAGCCTGATCTGGTCGCCGGTGAAGGACCTCGATATCGGTGTCGAGGGCTTCTACACCAAGGTCGGCGTCCAGAACGGCCGTGTCGTGGATCGCACCCAGTCGAGCGGCAACGTCAACGCTGCGAGCATCGCCTCCGGCGCCGTTCGCACCGTGACCGCGGACGACACCTACCAGGTGCGTATGCGCGTCCAGCGCGACTTCTAAGCATTGATGGTGGGCGGGATCGGAGCCATCTCCGATCCCGCAAGATCATTCAAGATGTTCTGGAAAAGGCCCGGCTGCATAGCCGGGCCTTTTTCATGTGTTGTGCCGGTGCGCGTGCCTCTGGTCTTCCCCGACCCGGTACAATTTCAAATGCGGGGCATTGTATCACCAAAATGGATAAAGGTCGCGCGCGCGGCACGCCGATTGCTATAACATCGTCGAGCGGTTGACATCTCCGGTGACGCCTCATTCACCGATTGCGATGGGCGAGACCGCTGCTACGTTGAACCTCACGTGCCGGTCGTCCGATCGGCGAGAACCCCTCCGGGAGCCAGCCTTCACATGCATTTTGGTCATCACAGGTCCGCCGCTCTGTCGGCGGCGGTCGTCCTCGCATCGGCAATGGGCATCACGCTCGGCGCATCCGGTGCCCGTGCCCAGGAACTGACCGGTACCCTCAAGAAGATCAAAGAGACCGGCGAAATCACCATCGGCTATCGCGACGCTTCGGTCCCGTTCTCCTACCTCGACGGCGACCAGAAGCCGGTCGGCTACGCCTTCGAGATCTGTAAGAAGATCGCCGAGGCGGTGAAGACCAACCTGAAGCTGACGAAGCTCGAGGTGAAGCTCAATCCCGTCACCTCCGCCACCCGCATCCCGCTGATCGCCAACGGCACCGTCGATCTCGAATGCGGCTCGACCACCAACAACGTCGACCGCCAGAAGCAGGTCGCCTTCACCAACACCCACTTCCTCACCGCCACCCGCTACGTGGCGAAGAAATCGGCCAAGCTCGACACGATCGAGGATCTCAAGGGCAAGACCGTCGTCTCCACCTCGGGCACCACAAACATCCGCCAGATCAACGAGGCCAATACCGCGCGCAACCTCGGCCTGACGATCCTGCCCGCCAAGGATCACGCCGAAGCCTTCCTCATGGTCGAGACCGGCCGCGCCGCCGCCTTCGTGATGGACGACGTGCTCCTCGCCTCCCTGGCCGCCAGCTCCAAGGAGCCGGGTGCCTATGCGATCTCCAGCGAGGCCCTGTCGAAGCCCGAGCCCTACGGCATCATGCTCCGCAAGGACGACGCGCCGTTCAAGGCCGTGGTCGATGAGGCGACGGCCAAGCTCTACAAGAGCCCCGAGGGCAAGGCCCTGTACGACACCTGGTTCACCAGGCCGATCCCGCCTCGCGGCATCAACCTCAGCCTTCCCATGAGTGAGCCCATGAAGAAGGCCTTCGAGTCGCCGAGCGACAGCGCCGACCCGGCCGCCTACTAAGCCGCCGCATCGGAGCAGACGACAGGCGATGAACTATAACTGGAACTGGCGGATCTTCTTCGAACCGTCGCCGGAAGGCACCGGCACCTATGCCGACATGCTTCTCTCCGGCCTCTCCTGGACGATCGCCACGGCGCTCTGTTCCTGGATCATCGCCTTCTCCCTCGGCTCGCTCATCGGGGTGCTGCGCACCCTTCCGAGCCGGGGGGCCCAACGGGTCGGCACCACCTATGTGGAGCTGTTCCGCAACATCCCGCTCCTCGTGCAGATGTTCCTCTGGTTCTACGTAGTGCCGGAGATCCTGCCCGGCTCCTGGGGGACCTGGCTGAAACAGCTGCCGAACTCGTCATTCTACACGGCGGTCCTCTGCCTCGGCTTCTTCACGGCCTCCCGCGTCGCCGAGCAGGTCCGCACCGGCATCGAGACCTTGCCGCGCGGCCAGCGCATGGCCGGGACGGCTCTGGGCCTCACCACGTGGCAGACCTATCGCTACGTGCTGCTGCCCAACGCCTACCGGGTGATCCTGCCGCCGCTGACCTCCGAGTTCCTGAACAACCTCAAGAACACCTCGGTGGCGCTCACCATCGGCCTGCTCGAACTCACCGCGCGGGCGCGCTCGATGCAGGAATTCTCCTCGCAGGTCTTCGAATCCTTCACGGCGGCGACGGTCATCTATCTCGGCATCAGCCTGATCGTGGTGACGCTGTCGAGCAAACTCGAGACGCGCATCGCCGTCCCGGGATCGCGCTGATGACGGCGCGCTCCCTCCCCCCATCCTTCGCGACCGTCAGACGGGACTAGAGGACCGATGTTCACGGATTTCGACTTCGGAGTCGTCCTCTCATCCTTGCCGTACCTGTTCGGGACGGGAATGGTGTTCACGCTGACGCTCACCGCGCTCGCCGCCTCGGGCGGCATCATCCTCGGCACCATCATCGCGATGATGCGTCTCTCCGGGATCACCGCCCTGGCGCTCCCGGCCAAGATCTACGTGAACTTCATGAGGTCGCTGCCGCTCGTGCTGGTGATCTTCTGGTTCTACTTCCTCGTTCCCTATATCGGCCAATGGATGACGGGCGCGTCGCGGCCGATCTCGGTGGGCGCCTTCACCTCGGCCCTCGTCACCTTCACCCTGTTCGAGGCGGCGTTCTTCTCCGAGATCATGCGCGCCGGCATCCAGGCGATCCCGAAGGGGCAGACGGCGGCGGCGCAGGCCATCGGCCTGACCTACGGCCAGACCATGCGGACGGTGATCCTGCCGCAGGCCTTCCGCAACATGCTGCCGCTGCTGCTGACCCAGACCATCGTGCTCTTCCAGGACACGTCCCTGGTCTACGTCATCTCGCTCACCGACTTCCTCGGCGCCGCCTCGAAGGTCGCCCAGCGCGATGGTCGTCTCGTGGAGATGTATCTGTTCGCCGCGGCCGTCTACCTGGTGATCTGCATCACCGCCTCGACCCTCGTCCGGCGTCTTCAGCGCCGCGTCGCCATCATCCGCTAAGCTCTCGAGGATCCGTCATGTCCGCCATCGATCCCCAGGCTTCGACGAAGCCGATGATCGCCATCGACAACATCAGCAAGTGGTATGGCCCGGTCCAGGTTCTCAACGGCTGTACGACGCAGGTCACCAAGGGCGAGGTGGTCGTCGTGTGCGGCCCCTCCGGGTCGGGCAAGTCGACCCTCATCAAGACGGTCAACGCCCTGGAGCCGATCCAGAAGGGGGCGATCACCGTCGACGGCATCGGCGTCCAGGCCAAGGGCACCAACCTGCCCAAGCTGCGCGCCCGCGTCGGCATGGTGTTCCAGCATTTCGAGCTGTTCCCCCACCTGTCGATCATCGACAACCTGATGCTCGGCCAGTGCAAGGTGCTGGGACGGGCCAAGGACGATGCCCATGACCGCGGCCTGAAGCTCCTCGGGCGGGTCGGCCTCTCGGCGCATTCGCACAAATATCCGGGCCAGCTTTCCGGCGGTCAGCAGCAGCGCGTCGCCATCGCCCGCGCCCTGTCGATGAACCCCATCGTCATGCTGTTCGACGAGCCGACTTCGGCCCTCGACCCGGAGATGGTCGGCGAGGTCCTCGACGTGATGATCGAGCTCGCCCGCGAAGGCATGACGATGATGGTCGTCACCCACGAGATGGGCTTTGCCCGCAAGGTGGCCAACCGCGTGGTGTTCATGGATCGCGGCGAGATCGTCGAGGACGCCACCAAGGACGACTTCTTCGACAAGCCGCGTTCCGAGCGCGCGCAGACCTTCCTGTCGAAGATCCTGGCGCACTGATACCAAACCGGGGGCGAGGGCAATCCATGCTCTCGCCCCTGGAACCCCATGGCTACCGGCTCAGGCATAGCCCGGCGTGGCCTCCGCCCGCCGCCGAATCGTTGCCGCGATCGCGTCCAGGCGCTCGCCGCCGACGAATGCCCGGACGGCCAGGAAGTAGGTTTCCTCGCCCAGCGGCAGGTAATCGAGCGCGAACCGCTCCGCGATGGCGCGGGTGCCCATTCCCACATCGGCCGCCCCTGACGCGATCAGGGCCGCGACGGCCTGATGCGTGAACTCCTCCGTCTCGTAGCCGCGAATGTCGCCCCCGCCGATGCCGGCCTCGGCGCAGAGCCGGTCGAACCAGATCCGCGTCCCCGCACCGAGCTGCCGGTTGACGAAGCGGATGCCGCCCGTGGTCAGGTCCGTGATGGCGGAGACGGCGAAAGGATTGCCCCGCTGCAGCATCAGGCCCTGTTCGCGCCGCAGGATCGGGCGTGTGAGGAGGGCCGGGTCGGCGAGGATGTCGGCGAAGACCGAGCCCGGATCGGGCGTGGCCGCGCCGAAATGGAACCCCGCCCCATCGGCCCGCCCGGCCTTCAACTGCGAGAGGGCGTCCATGCTCCCCGCGATGGTCACCGCGATGCCGCCTATCTCGCGCAGAGCGTCGAGCAGGACCGAATCGTGGCTGACCGCGAAGGTCAGGGGGCCGGTGGCACGCCCGATCAGACCGGCGAGCGTCGCCTCCAACCGCTTTTCTTCTCGATCAATGATCTCTCCGCTCGCCCGTGATGCGTCGCCGAGCGCCTGATGGAAGGCGGCACCGAAGGGCGTCAGAACGCTGCCGTGCCCCTTGGTCTTTCGGATGACGGGCTGCCCGAGCGTGTCCTCAAGGATCTGGAAGCGGCCCCAAGCCGAGCGATAGGACAGGTCGAGCCGCGCCGCGGCACCCTGCAGCGACCCTTCCGTGGCGACGGCGTCCAGAAGCGCCAGGGTGGGGGCGAAGGCGAGTTGCCGGCCCGCCGCCGCGATGGTCCCGTCGAGGATCAATCCCACCTTCATAGGCAATCCGTTTCCTATTGAACTGGCAGGGAGAGGGATAGCATGAGGGGGCGAGAGTGCCTCACACAACTCCCCGTCCCGGTCGGCTCATTCTCGAAGCACCACGGCGCAGCGGGAGTTTTGCGAGAGACATTCGCCGCGCACAGCACCGGGGCCATGTTCCAGACCCTTGAGGAGACGTTCAGACGGCTCACCGCCCTCGATCCGGAGGTGGTCGCCATTGCCGGCCTGTCGCTGCGGGTGAGCCTGTCGGCGGTAGGGCTCGGTACCCTCGTCGGCGTGCCCCTCGGCGCCCTCGTCGCCGTGTCGGCATGTCCGGGGCGAAGGCTGGTCACCGGATGCCTCAACGCGGCGATGGGCCTGCCGCCGGTGGTCATCGGCCTCGTCCTCTATCTTCTCCTGTCGCGGTCCGGTCCGCTTGGGTGGCTGGGCCTCCTGTTCACGCCGGGCGCGATGATCGCAGCGCAGACGGTGCTCGTCGTCCCGCTCATCGCGGCCCTCGCACGCCAGATCGTCGCCGACGCGGAGGAGCATCTCGGCGAGCAGCTTCGCTCCCTCGGCCTCGGACCCGCCCGGCGGGCCGCGATCCTGATCTACGATACGCGCTTCTCCCTGGTGACGGCGGTCCTCGCCGCCTTCGGCCGCGCCATCTCTGAGATCGGGGCAGTCCTGGTCGTGGGCGGCAATATCGATGGGCACACCCGCACCATGACGACGGCGATCTCCCTGGAGACGCAGAAGGGCGACCTGCCCCTCGCCTTGGCCCTCGGCCTCGTCCTCATCGCCATCGTCCTCGTCGTCAGCGCGACCGCCTCGCTGCTCCGCTCCCATGCCATGCGGGCCTACGGATGAGCGCGGCGCTTCCCATCGTCATCGACAGTTTGCGCTACCGGGTGGGAGACATGCCCATCCTCAACGGCATCGACATGTCGGTGACGTCCTCCGGCATCACGGCGATTATCGGCGCGAACGGCGCCGGCAAGAGCGTGCTCCTGCGCCTCATCGACGGATTGCTGGCCCCGACGGGCGGGACGATCCGCATCGGGCCATCCGACCGTCCTCCTCCGAGCACCGCCTTCGTGTTCCAGCGGCCCGGCCTCGTCCGTGCGAGTGCCGCCGCCAACGTGGCCCTGGCTCTCGCGCCGCTCGGCCTCGGCGCGGGCGAGCGGGCTGAACGGGTGCGGGCCGCGCTCCGGCATGTGGGGCTCTCCGAGCGGGCCGGCGCTCCGGCCACCCGCCTGTCGGGGGGCGAGCAGCAGCGCCTCGCCCTCGCGCGGGCCTGGGCGCGGGCGCCCGATCTCCTCCTGCTCGACGAGCCCACCGCCAATCTCGATCCGGCCTCGTCCCACGTCATCGAGGATCTCGTGGCGTCGATGGCGGTGGCCGGCACGAAGGTCGTCCTCGTCTCGCACAATCTCGGTCAGGTCATGCGTCTGGCCGAGGATGTGGTCGTCCTCGCCGCCGGCCTCGCCGTCGAGCACGGGCCCGTGCGCACCACCCTGTCATCCCCCCGTTCGCCGCAGGCGCGGGCCTATCTCACCGGAGAAATGCCATGGACTTCCTTCGCCGCTCTCTCCTGAGCTTCGGCCTCATCGTCGCCGTCTCCGGATTGTCGTCCGCGCCGGGTGCCGCCGAGCCCGCCGAGACCATCACGGTGGCCTCGACCACCTCCACCGAGCAATCGGGCCTGTTCAAGGAGTTGCTGCCCAAGTTCACGCAGGCCAGCGGCATCGGCGTGAAGGTGGTGGCCCTCGGCACTGGGCAGGCCCTCGACGCGGCCCGACGCGGGGATGCCGAGGTGGCCCTCGTCCACGACACCGCCGCCGAAGAGAAATTCGTCGGCGAGGGGTGGAGCACGAAGCGCTATCCCGTGATGTACAACGACTTCGTCATCGTCGGCCCGAAGGACGATCCGGCCCGCGTCGCTGGCGCCAGCGTCGTCGAGGCCCTGCGCAAGATCGCCGCCGCCAAGGCGCTCTTCGTCTCGCGCGGCGACCGCTCGGGCACCCACAGCGCCGAGCTGCGCTACTGGAAGGAGGCCGGCCTCGATCTCGGCGCCGTGCGCGGCGATTGGTACAAGGATGTGGGCCAGGGGATGGGGCCGGCGCTCAACACCGCCTCGGCCGCCAATGCCTACGTCCTCAGCGACCGGGGCACGTGGCTGTCGTTCAAGAACCGGGGCGACCTCAAGATCCTGGTGGAAGGCGACAAGCGCCTCTTCAACCAATACGGCGTGATGGTCGTGAACCCGGAAAAACATCCGCAGGTGAAGGCGAAGGCGGCGCAGGCCTTCGTGGATTGGCTCGTCTCCGCCCCGGGCCAGGCGGCCATCGCGGCCTACCGGATCAACGGGGAGCAGCTCTTCTTTCCCAATGCGGAAGCCCAATGACGGCCGGTCCCCGACGAACGGGCGCGCTGCGCCGCCCTTGACACCTTCCGCGTGCCGCGCACCTTCCTTGGTCAATCGCGCCGTTGCAGATGCGGCGGCTGGCCTCGGGAGGGCCGTGTCATGATGGGTTTGGGTTTCAGAGGGTTGTCCATCGTCGCCGTGACGGCGGCGATGGCGATGGTTCCGGCAATCGCCTCGGCCGAGTCGGCGGGCAAGCCGGCCAATATCTGCAAGGAACTCACGGCGTTCCTGCATCCGCCGGCTCAGCCGGCCGCGTCCGGTTCGGCGACGGCCCAGACGAGCACGGCCGTCACCGCTCCGGGTTCGGGCTCGCAGAAACCCTCCGGCAGTGAGACGCAGAAGGATTCGGGCCTGAGCGGTCCCACGGCCTCCAACGGTCCCGGTGCCTCCGGTCCCCAGGGGGCGACCCAGAACGCCGCGGCCCCCTCGGGCGCGTCGGCCCAGGCCCCAGCCCCCGCGGCCGCCCCCGCCGCTCCGTCCGCGCCACCGCCGAAGACGCCGAGTGCCGCCTTCATCGAACAGGGCGATGCCGCGGCCGGCGCCAACGACATCGCCGGGTGCCAGCGGGTCGCCCGAATGATCCGCCGCGACGGCGTCGTCATGCCGTCACCGCTCATGTCGCTGGCCGCCCTCGATCTGAAGTATCTCGAAGCGGCGCGGTAGGTCCGATCTCATCTCGACGACGAGAAACGGCCCCTTGCGAGGGGCCGTTTTCATTTCGTCGCCGCGCTCGGAGCCTGTTCGATCGACCTTGGCAGATGCTCAAGCCAGCGTCGATCATCCGCCAATGTCGATCATCCCAGCCGATCACCTCATCCTGAGGTGCCCGCGTCAGCGGGCCTCGAAGGAGGCCTCCAGTTGTCGCGCGATCCCTGGAGCCCTCCTTCGAGGCCGCTACGCGGCACCTCAGGATGAGGTGAAGGCTTGGAACAACAGATCAAAAACTGCCTTTTAACGACGGCCCTGATCGCCGATCGGCTCGGGCGATGCGGTCGCCCGTTTCCAGATGAACGCCACGGCGACGACGAGCACGGCGCAGAGCGCGGCGGCGGCCTGGTGCGCGTGGGGCACGGAGGCCACGTGTTCGGCGATGTAGGGATCGGTGACGATCATCTCGCCGGCGATCCAGCCGAGAAGCGCGGCGCCCGCCCAGATGACGAGGGGAAACCGCTTCAGCAGCGTCGTGATGAGGGAGGCGCCCGCCACGATCAGCGGGATCGACAGCAGCAGGCCGAAGACGAACAGTGAGACTTCGCCTTTCGCCACGGCGGCGATGGCGACCACGTTGTCGAGACTCATGACGGCGTCGGCGATGGCGATGGTCCGCACCGCCTTCCACAGGGTCGCGCTGTCCTTCACCGCGTGACCTTCCTCGTCTTCACCGAGGGCGAGCTTCACCGCGATCCAGAGGAGCAGGAGCCCGCCGCCGATCCGCAGGAACGGCACCGCCAGCAGATAGGTGATGACGACGGCAAACAGGATGCGCAGCCCCACGGCCGTCCCCGCGCCGAGGAGGATGCCGGTCCGGCGTTGCTCGGGGGGCAGGGATCGGCAGGCCATGGCGATGACGACCGCGTTGTCGCCGGAGAGGAGCAGGTCGATCCAGACGATCTGCAGCACCGAGACGAGGAAGTGCGAGTCGAGAAAGTCCATCGGCGCTTTCGGTCGGGTCGGAGTGGCAAATGGAGACAGGTGAGCGGCCCCCCGCTCGAAAGCGGATCGACCTCGGCCATGACCCGGCACATCGTGCCGGAGCCCGCGCAATGCAAGCGTCGGTCACGCTCTGCGCGATGGCGACGGGAGATTCCCTATCGGTACAGCACGACGTGCGGATAGACCTCGATCGTGTCGCCGGGCTCGATCGCGGTCACCTCGTCGTGGAGCGCCGCCAGCCCGTCGCTGCCCGTGAGCGAGGTGAGGAGGCCGGCGCCGTCACGGGGGAACTTCACCGCCTCCAACCCGCCATCGGCGACGCGCCTCAGGCTGACGCGCACGAACTCGCGCCGGCCGGCCTTCTTGCGATAGGCGAAGGTGGAGCGAACCGGGATCGCGAGGGGTGCGTCGAGACGTTCGCCGCCCAGGCGCGCCAGCAGGGGGCGCACCACGAAGAGCAGGGTCACGTAGGCGGCCACGGGATTGCCCGGCAACCCGACGAAGGGCGTACCCCGCACGACGCCCATGGCCACCGGACGGCCCGGCTTGATGCCGAGACGCCAGAACACCAGGCTGCCGACACTCTCCACCGCCGGTTTCACGTGGTCCTCCTCGCCGGTGGAGACCCCGCCGGAGGTGAGGAGGAGATCGTGGGCGGACGCGGCCTCGGCGAGGTGGGCTGCGAGAACAGCCCGGTCGTCGCGCAGGATTCCGAGGTCGCTCACCTCGGCGCCGAGGCGCTTCAGCAGGGCGACCAGCATCACCCGGTTGGAATCGTGGATCGCCCCCGGTGCCAGGACGGCGCCCGGTTCGGCCAGTTCGTCGCCGGTGGAGAACACCGCCACTTTGAGACGGCGGCGGACGGCCAGGGACGAGCGGCCGGTGGCGGCGGCCAAGGCCACGTCCTGCGGCGAGAGGCGCCGCCCGGCGGTGACGATGGTGCCGCCCTTGGGTACGTCCTCGCCGGCGAGCCGGCGGTTCGCCCCGCGCTTCAGGCCTGGAGGCAGGACGATGCCGGTCCCCTCCAGCGTCACGTCCTCCTGCATGAAGACCGTGTCGGCGCCGTCCGGCATCCGCGCGCCGGTGAAGATGCGGACCGCGCTCGGGCCGCCCGCCATCGTCAGTCCGGCTTGGCCGGCGGCGACCCGGCCTTCGACGATCATCCGCATCTCAGCCGAAGGGGCGAGGTCGGCATGGCGCACGGCGTAGCCGTCCACCGCCGAATTGTCGAAGGGCGGCAGGTCGATCCCGGCGGTCACGTCCTCCGCCGCGACGCGTCCGTCCGCCTCGTGCAGCGGCACGGTCTCGATCCCGGCCAGGACGGGAAGCCGCTCCGCGATCAGCGCGAGGGCGTCGTCGACGCTCATCAATCGTCCGCCGAAGGCGAAGCAATCGTCAGTCAGCTGCGCCATGGCCTTCGATCCTGTTCAGGATGGCATCGACCGGTTCCGCCAGGGACGCGACGAGATCGGCGATGGCCGCCACGTCGTCGAGATCGACCACGGGGATCCCCGCATCAGGGAACGCCCGGTCGCTGGCGATGGCGACGATGTTCTCGTCCTGCGGATGAAGCGGCGGACGGCCGTTGGCGTTCCGATGGATTTCGATCTTTGGATGGCCCTCGCGCTTGAAGCCCTCCACCAGCACGAGATCGCAGGGGCCGAGACGTCGCAGCAACTCGGCGAGGCTCGCCTCCTGGCCGTCGCGCACCTC
Organism: Methylobacterium sp. 88A; assembly: GCF_000376345.1. NCBI lineage: Bacteria > Pseudomonadati > Pseudomonadota > Alphaproteobacteria > Hyphomicrobiales > Methylobacteriaceae > Methylobacterium > Methylobacterium sp. 88A. The sequence continues at coordinate 3,380,143 of NZ_AQVT01000001.1, read as the reverse complement.
GTGCATCTGCACCCACCGGACGGCGGACGAGATCAGCACCTCCGACGCGCCCGCCTGGCGATGCCGGTACGAATCCTTGCCCGGCTGATCCACGTCGAAGGCGTGATGCGCGTGCTTGATGGTGGAGACCGTCAGCCCACGGGCGATCAGCGCGGGGATGAGCTTGGCGAGCAGGGTGGTCTTGCCCGCCCCGCTCCAGCCGGCAAGGCCCATCACCCGCATCGCGTGCTCCGTCATGGCAGGGTCCGCGTGCGGGGAAAGCCGAGCTCGGCCAGCGCCGAATCGGTCTCCGGCTCGCCGAGGAGAGAGAGGAAGGCGGCAAGAGCCGGTTCCCGCGCCCGGTCCCCGGCATAGGCGAAATCGTAGCGCTCGTCGGTGAGCGGCAGAAAGCCGAGGCCGTAGGCGCGGGCGACGCTCTCGATGGCGACACCCCAATCCGCCCGGCCCTGGGCCACGGCGGCGGCCACGGCGTTGTGCGAACGGGGCTGGTTCCAGAACCCCGACGGCCGGGCGCCGTTCAGCACCCCGTCGATGAGGAGCCGCGTCCCCGATCCGGTGTTGCGGTTCACCATGATCGCGTCCGGGTCGCGGACCAGGGCCGAGACTACCTCCGCCGCGTCGCGCCCCGCGAACCGGGCATCGCCGGGGCGGAACACGACGCCCTGCATCCGCCCCCAGCCTTCCGCGAGGAGCAAGCCCGGCGTGAGGAAGGGCGTGTTGTAGCGGCCGGTCTCGGGGTCGAGGAGATGCATCGCGGCGATGTCGCATTCGCCCCGCTTGAGGGAGGCGAGGCCCCCCGAGGACCCGACCCAGATGGTGCGGGCGCGGATGCCGCGCTCGGCCAGGCGTCCGACGACGGCGTCGAGGCCGATGCAATGGCTGCCCACGATGGTGAGATCGGGCGCGCGGGTGCCGGCCCCGATCCGCGACAGGCTCACCCGCTCGCCGGCCTCCATCCCCGCCCGCGCGGCGGGAATCGCGAAGAAGCCGTCGGCCTGGGAGAAGGCCGTCACCGAGCCGGAGCCCTTGGAGAGCGGGACCGCGACGGGAGCGTCCCGCCCATGGGTGAGCGACGCCATGACGAATTCCATCCGCCCGCGTTCGGAGGCGATGCGCTGGGGAAGGACAGCCTCGACGCTGTCCTCCTCCCGTGGGGGAAGCCCCGCCAGCGACCGGACGAGCGGCACCACGAAGTCGTGGAAGGTGAACATCGCGGAGGTCGGGAAGCCCGGCAGCACGACGATGGCCTTGTCCTGCGCCTTGGCGAGGCAGAGGGGCTTGCCGGGCTTGAGCGCGACCCCGTGGACGAGGATACCGGGCTCGCCGAGGCGCGAGAGGATGCGGTGCGAGACGTCGCCCGCCCCCTTCGAGGTCCCCCCGGACAGGACGACGACGTCGCAATCCGACACGGCCGCGCGGATCGCGGCTTCGAGCGCCGTCTCGTCATCCGCGACGATGCCGAAGGGCACGGGGTCGCCGCCATTCTCGGCGACCGAGGCGGCGATGATGGCCCCGTTCGAATCGTAGATGCCGGCGGCCGGCAGGGGCTGGCCCGGAGCCACAAGCTCGTCGCCGGTGGAGAGCACGGCGATCCTCGGCCGGCGCACCACCTCGACCGCGGCGAGGCCGCAGGCGGCGAGCATGCCGATTTCCCGCGCGGTGATCACGGTGCCTTTGCGCAGGACCGTCTCGCCGCGCGCCATGTCGGAGCCGGCATAGCCGACGAACTGCCCGGGTGCCGCCACCCGGTCGAGATCGATGGCGAGCGGTCCTTCGCCGGATGCGATGCCGGTGGCCTCCACCATCACCGCCGCGTCGGCCCCGCGCGGCATCACGCCGCCGGTGGCGATGGCCGTCGCCGTGCCGGGCAGGACGACGAGCCGGGGCGCGACGCCGCAGGCGAGGATCTCGTGGTTGAGGCCGAGCCGGCGCGGCTCGGCCTGGCTCGCGCCCATCGTGTCGGAGGCGCGGAGGGCAAAGCCGTCGACGAGGGCGCGGTCGAAGGGAGGCACGTCGATGGGCGAGGCGACATCGCCCGCCAAGGCGCGTCCGAGGCAGGCGGCCAGCGGCACGCTCTCCGCCGGCAGCGCCGCATGCGGGATCGCCGCGCGAAACCGTGCGACGGCCTCGTCCCGGCCGACCACCTGGAGGAACTGCTCCTGGCGTGCCGCGCGCGACAGCCTCGCCAGGAAATCCTCTTTCGTCTCAACTCCGTCGGGGCGGTTCACAGGGGCACGATCTCGATCCACTCGCCTTCAGGGTAGCCTTCCCGCTCCGGCGGCACCAGAACCGCGCCCTCGGCGAGGATCAGGCGACGCAGCGGCAGATCCCCGCCGCCGATGGGCTCCACCCCCTCCCGCGTCCTCCGCACGAAGACGACTTCGCTCATGCCGACGGTCGAGGCGATCTTCCGGGTCAGGTGGCCTTTGACGCCCTCGGGCGGACTCGCTCCCGAGAGACGGGCCAGCAAGGGCCGCCCGAGGGCGAGGAGTGTCGCGAGGGCCGCGTCCGGCCGGCCGGGCAGCAGCAGGATCGGAACCGCCCCGATCCGCCCGAAGCCGGCGCTCTCCCCCGGATGAAGGGCGATCCCGTGCGCGTCGAGGCGGCCCGTTCGGGCGAGGGCCTCCGCACTGTGATCGGCGCGGCCGAACCCGGTGCCGCCGACGACGAACACCGCGTCGGCCCCATCGACCCGCAGCGCGGCGATGATGGAGTCCACGTCGCGGGCGGAGTCGCTCGACGTGACGCGGCCCCCCGCCGCCGCGACCCAATCGGCAACCGCCGAGGCGGACCCGCGACCGATCCCGACGATGTGGATATGGGGGCTTCGGACCACGACCGTCTCGATCCCGGCGCCAAGGAGGGCAAGGGCACGGAGCGGCGTCAACCGCTCGCCGGCCCGCGCCAGCACGTCCCCGCGCGCGACCTCCTGACCGACGCGGGAGATGCCCTCGCCCTGCGCCGCATCGGCGACGATGTCCCCGTCGGCGCCGACCGCGTCCGGCATCAACACGGTGTCGGTGCCCGGCGGCAGCGCGTCGCCATCCTCCACCCATGGGGGCGGTCCTCGCAGAGTGACGGGTGCGTAGGGGGAGGCGCCGGTCACATCCCCGGCGGCCACGGCCCAACCGTCCCGACGCGCACGCGGCTCGGCGGGACGATCGGTGGGGGCCACCCCATCCTCGGCCAGGACGAAGCCGATTCCGTCCCGGACGGGCACGAGGATGGGGGCGACGGGCGCGACTGCGAGAAGTCGCGCCGAGGCCTCGTCTAGGGGCATCGAGGCCGAAGTGGCGGACCGGATCGACATGCACCGAGACGGATGCTGCATCGCGGGCGGGTGAGCAACCCCGCCCGTGGCGGATCAGCCGAGCGGTGGCCGGCGGGGAAGACGCGATGCGTTGCCCCGGCTAAAAGGCGGTCTGATCGGATGTCTGAGCTTATGCTCATGCCGAAGGCGACCGGCTGCCGAAGTCTGTCATCCAATCAGACGACCTCATCCTGAGGTGCCGGAGCGTAGCGGAGGCCTCGAAGGAGCCCTCCAGTACGCTCGGTGGTTTCTGGAGCCCTCCTTCGAGGCCGCTCCGCGGCACCTCAGGATGAGGTGAAGACTTGGACGGACAACTCGAACGGGCCTGATGTTCAGCATCCTTGGCCCTGCAGGAGAGCGACGGCGTGGCGCAGGCATCCGTGTTGTCCGTTCGACCTCGATCCTCGCGGGCCGCGATCCGCCATGCCTGGTCGGTCTGCGCGGCGCTCCTCATCCTCTCCGTTCCCCTTCCGGCCTCGGCCCAGTTGCGCGGGCACGGGGGGCCGGTGCGGGCGCTGGCCATCGCGGCGGACGGACGCATGGCGATCTCCGGCGGGTTCGATCAATCGGCCATCCTGTGGGGAATCGACCAGGGGTCGGCCCTGGCGATCCTGCGGTTCCACGATGGCGCGGTGAATGCCGTCGCCGCCCTCGACGGGGGCCGCTTCGTCACGGCGAGCGAGGATGGGCGCATCGCCCTGTGGCAGGGCGGGCGCCCCGAGCCTGTGGAGGTCTTCGCCGACCATTCCGGACCCATCGTGGCCCTCGCTGTCTCGGCCGACGGGACGCGCCTCGCTTCCGCATCCTGGGACGGCACCGCGCAGATACGGCTCCTCGCCGGCGGAAAGGTGCGGGTGCTGCGGGGCCATGCCGGCAACGTCAACGCCGTCGCTTTCCTGGCAGATGGCCGGCTCGTGACGGGAGGCTACGACGCCACGCTTCGGGTCTGGCCCCTCGCCGAGACCGACGAGCCGCCGCGCGTCGTTCAACTGCCGTCACCGATCAACGCCCTGGCCGTGACGCCGGACGGCGAGATCGCCGCCGCCGGGGCGGACAGCGTGGTGCGCTTCCTGTCCGAGGATGGGGCTATCCGCGCGTCGGTGGACCTCGCCACCAACCCCGTCATCGGGCTCGCCGTGTCGCCGGACGGGCGACGGGTGGCCGCCGCCACGGTGGCGGGCACCGTGGCCCTGATCGACAAAAGCGCTGCCAAGGTGGCGTTCAGCCTCGTCGGCCCCGGACTTCCGGTCTGGTCTCTCGCCTTCCGGCCCGATGGAACCGAGTTGCTGACCGGAGGCGGCGATCGGCTGGTGCGCCGCTGGGATGCCAGGACCGGCGAGCCGATAGGGCCGCTGTCGATGGCGCGGCCGGCGGATTCATTGGCCGCCTACAAGGGCGATCACGGGGCCGAGGTATTCCGGGCCTGCGTCGCCTGCCACGCCCTGACGCCGGAGGAGGGCCACCGCGCCGGCCCCACCCTGAGCGGCGTGTTCGGCCGCCGCATCGCCACCGCCGACGGCTACAATTTCTCGCAGGCCCTGAAGAGCCTCGACATCGTCTGGGATGCGCGGACCATCTCGAAGCTCTTCGAGGTCGGCCCGTCCCGCTACACCCCCGGCACCAAGATGCCCGAGCAGACGATCAACGACCCGGACGACCGCGAGGCCCTGATGCGCTTCCTCGAAAAGGCGACGAAGACGCAGTGATCCATGCAGGCTTCGCTGCGTCTCTCGAAACTCCAGGTCATCGCCCGGAACGCGACGGCGCAGTGGAAGCCTCGCGAAACCATTTTGCGTTGTTTGTCCAATGTCTTACCTCATCCTGAGGTGCCGCGTAACTGCCTCGAAGGAGGCCTCCAGAACCCACCGGGCGAACTGGAGGGCTCCTTCGAGGCCCGCTGACGCGGGCGCCTCAGGATGAGGTGACAGGATGGGATGATCCACTCTTACAGAATCATCCCCCGAGCGATACGATCAGACAGCGTGTCAAGCGCCGCCGTTCCCGCCCGTCTCCCGCGCGCGAAAATAATCCTCGGAGGTTCGCGGCTTCGAGCGCTCGGGCGCCGTGTGCGGGTCGAAGGCCTCGTTGACGACGACTTCGACTCGGCAGGTGTCGCACATCATCAGGGTGCGGATCCTGGCCTCGCCGGCGCTGCCCTTGAACATCCAGTGGCGGCCCTGAAGCTTCTCGATGACCCGCTCGATGCTGCTGCGCGTGCCGAAGGGTTTGCCGCAGGAGACGCAATCGAACGGCTCCTCCTCCTTGACGATGCGGCGCGGCTGGCTCCAGGCGGCGAAATCGACCTGCGGCTTCAGGGTGATGACGTTCTCCGGGCAGGTGGCGGCGCAGAGCCCGCATTGTACGCAGAGGCTTTCCTCGAAGGCCAGCAGCGGCCGGTCCTGGCTGTCGCTGAGGGCGTGGGTCGGGCAGGTGCCGACGCAGGCGAGGCACAGGGTGCAATCCTCGCTGCGGAAATCGAGGCCGCCGAAGGGCGCTCCGGCCTCCAACGGGACGACGGCCACGGGGGCCGGGGCGGCCACATGCATCTCGCGGAAGGCGAATTGCAGCACGTTGCGCTTGGGGCCGACCGGCATGAAGGCAGCGGGAACCGGCGCGGCCGTGCCGAGGCTGCCGGACGACAGGGCGGCACCGAGCCGATCCGGATCGTCGGTCTCGATCAGGGAGACCACGGGCGTCCCATCGGTGGCACCGTAGCCCAATGCCCCGGCGAGCGTGTCGGCGAGGAGCGCCATCCTGCGCAGGGGCGCGATGTCGTGCTTGGGACGGTCGCGGACGAGGAGGCGGATACCCACGGCGCCGTAAGCGAGCAGCGCGGCGGCGGCCTCCGGGCCGAGCTGCGTGACCTCGTTGACGGAGACCGGCAGCACGTTGGCCGGCAGGCCGTCCCCGTATCGCGCCAGCGCCTCGATGAGGGGCTCGCCATGCTCCTCATCGTGGAAGAGGACGATGCCGTTGCGTCCCCCGGCCTCGTGATAGGCGCGCATCAGGATGCGCAGCCGCCGCATCAGCGCGTCGGCGGCAGGCAGGGCGTAGGCGGCCGCACCCGTGGGGCACACCGAGGCACAGGAGCCGCAGCCGGCGCAGATGTAAGGATCGATGGCCACATGATCGCCGGCGGGCGCGATGGCGCCGGTCGGGCAGACTTCGAGGCAGCGGGTGCAGCCGGTGATGCGCGATCGCGAATGGGCGCAGAGATCGGCCTGGAAATCGACGAAGCGCGCCTTCTCGAACTCGCCGACGAGATGGGAGATCGTGAAGATCGCCCGCTCCACGGCGGCCGGGTCGCGGGGATCGGCGCGGACATAGCCGCTGCGCAGGTCGTGTGCGGGAAACAGCGGCGTGCCGCCCGTCAGGTCGAGGACCACGTCGCAGGTGGAGGTGGCGCCGTCGCGCGACGGGCCGAAGGAGAGGGATTGGCGGGATGACGGGATCGGAACCGCGTAATCGTCGATGCGCAGGGAGAACGCTCCGAGATGGCCGCTCGCCGACACGACGCTGCCCTGCAGCACGGGAAATTCGTGGCGGCGCGGCACCGGCACGTCGCGGGGGCGGCTGAGCAGCACCGTCACGTCGAGATGATCGGCGAGGCGGCGTCCGGCCTCGATGGCGACCTCGTCGCTGCCATAGATGAGGGCGACGCCCTGGCTGACCATCGCGACGGTGCCCGGCGCCGGGGGGACCTCCGCTCCGGCGGCGAGGAGGGCGGCGATCTTCGGTCCGGCCGCGTCGGCCTCTGTCGACCAGCCCGCGGTCTCGCGGATGTTGGCATAGGTCACGCGTGCTTCCGCCCCGGACCCGGCGGCGATGTCGGTGAAGAGGGGAGCCTGGAGCGTGCACGAGACGGTGACGGGCGAGCCCTGCGCCAGGGCGTCCTCGAACCGGGCGATCTCCCGCCCGCACAGTTGATCGGCGGTCTCCAGGCGGCCGCCGCACGCCTTGCCGATCGCCGCTGCGTCGAGGGCGACGGTCTCATCGCAGGAGCACGCGAATACGATCCGGTCGGACAATGATTTACCCCGAACGTTTGGTCACAGCGGCGAGGGGACCAGCCCACTCGCGCTCAGGTTGGTGCATCGTATACTATAACGGCTCGAAACTAGGACCCGACATACGGGCGCAGGTAGAACCGAAACGCATGGCGCCGAGCCCCGACGACCCGGACCTGATCCTGCCGCCCGTCTTCTCCCTCGTCGTCATGGACGGGCGGGGGAGCGCGTTCGACGAAGCCCTCGGTGCGGCCGCATCGGGTGACGCCACCGGGCGCCTCGTCTGGCGACGCAGCGCCGAGCTGCTCGATTTCGCCGTGATCCTGGAGCCGGACGAGCCCCTCGCCACGGCGCGCCGCGCCTTCTTCGCCGGCATGGTGGCGCTTGCCGAGGCCATCGGCGCCCATGGGCCGCCCGAGATCCCGGTGACGTTCGACTGGCCCGACACTCTCCGCTTCGATGGCGCGCGCCTCGGTGGCGGGCGTCTCGGATGGCCCTCCACCTGCGGCGAGGGAGAGGTGCCCGACTGGCTCGTCTTCTCCGCCACGATCATCGCCTCGAAGGCGCAGGCCGGCGATCCCGGCCTGACGCCGGATTCGACCTCCCTCGAAAACGAGGGCTTCGCCGTCGAGGACGGGAACGGGGCCATCGTCGAAAGTTTCGCCCGTCATCTCATGAAAACCTTCGCCGTCTGGGACGAGGACGGGTTCGAGGCCATCGAACGGCGCTACCTCCGGCGGCTCGCCGATGGCGGTCCATCGGCTCGGATCGAGCGGATCGACGCGAACGGCGAAGTCCTCGCCGATGGCGGTCGAAGGCACCCTCTCGTGGCGGTCCTAACGGGGGTCGCGTGGCGCAATCCACTCACCGGTGAGCCGCTCCTGTGAGCGCATCGTCGAACATCCTCCTCGCCGTGCTCGCGGCCCTCCTGGTCCCGCCGGGCGGGCTTCGGGCCGAGGATGCCCCGAGGGGCATGGCCATCGAGGCCAAGGGCATACCCGGCCCCTATGGCGAGCGGCTGACCATCGACGACAAGGGCATCACCCTGATATTTCCCAACGATATCATGACGTTACGCATCGGAGGCCGTCTTCACCTCGATTTCGGTGTGGCGGGCATCCGCCAATCGGGCTTCGGTGATCCCTTCAGCGACACCATCGCCGTGCGCCGTTCGTGGATCGAGACTACCTTGAGCCTCGGCAAGGATGTCGGCCTCGGTTTCCAGTACGATTTCGCTGATCCGGTGACGCCGATCAACGATGCGGTCGTGGTCTATCGCGGCGTACCGGACATGCTGTTCAGTATCGGCAACGAGAAAGAACCGTTGGGTCTCGATCAACTCGCCTCCAACAACAATATCCTCTTCACCGAGCGGGCCTTGTCCGACGCTTTCGTGCCGGCCAGAAACTTCGGTTTCGCCGTCGGAAGACATGGCAAGGACTGGAGCGTCGTCACCGGAGTTTTCGGCGGCAACGCCAATACCGGCATCGGCACCGAAGGTATCGCCTCGACGAGCCGCGTCACCTATGCGCCGATCAACGACGACCACCGGACCCTGCATGTCGGTCTCGCCGGCAGCTACCGCGACCTGCCCCGCGACGAGAGCCCGCTCTCCCTGTCCAGCCGGTCGGAGGCGTTCCTCTATACCAGACGCTTCGTCGATACCGGCGACATCCGCGATGCCGCCAGCATCGCCCGCCTCGGCGCCGAGCTGGCCTACCGCTCCGGTCCGCTGCTGGTGAGCGCGGAATACACACGGACCGAGATCGGCCGTTTCGACGGCGCTAAGCCACTGAATTTTCAGGGAGGATACGTTCAGGCGAGCTGGGTGCTGAACGGCGACAACCGGGCCTATCGCATGGCTCCCGACTTCAACGGGACGAGCTACGCGGTCTTCGGCGGCGTCAAGGTCGCCGAGGCCCAGCGCATCACCCGCGGCGGCTTCGGCGTGTTCGAACTCGGACTGCGGTTCTCGGCCATCGATCTCGACGACGGCGGCATACGCGGCGGCATCGAGCGGGACGGCACGGTGGGACTATCGTGGTATCCCGACACCAACATCCGCATCATGGCCGATTACGTCCGGTCGCACACGTCCCCCTCCGCGCTCCAGAATGGGCGGACCATCGATGCCGATACGTTCATCGGCCGGTTCCAACTGTACTGGTGAACCCGTGCCGACCTTGTCCGCGAGCAATTGCGGACGCCCCGCACCAGATACCGGCCTTGAACGCCACGATCATCGCCGTCCTCCGGAACGCGAGTTCGAGAAGCGGCGACAGGATGGGCCTCGGAATTGTCGATGAGCAGTCTCAAACTACCACGGACCATTCGCCTCGACCCGTCGGATACCTTCGTGTTCGCTCAGGCCGCCGAGCCCGGCGAATGGGCGGTGGCCGGGTCATTCCTGTTCTGGGATGCCAATGTCCCGTTGCTCGAGGGCAAGGAGCGGACGGCGTTCCGCTCGGGATTCCTCGGCGTGACGTCCCTGGGATTCTCCACCCTCGTCGTGGTGAGCGAGGCGAGTCCGACCGAGCGGGACGCGGCCGTGGAGCATCTGGCGCGTCATCTCTGCGAGCGCCTCGGCGCGCCGAGCCTCGACGTGGCCCGCGTCGCGGCGGCGGAGGAGATCGAGTTCGCCGGCTCCCTGTGCCAGCCCGCCATCGGCAGCGTGATCGCCCTGCACAGGACCTTCGAGGACGGCGAGATCCGGGAGGCGTTCCGCACCCTGCACCAGCGCGGGCCCGGTCTGGCCGGAGCCGACAAGCTTCACGCCCATGCGCGGGCCTTCACCTTCGTGGAGACCGACGACGAACCCGAGAAGCGGGCGGACCTTATCGGCATGGCGACCACACCAGGATCGAAAGGCGAAGGACGATGACCGAGTTCTGGGTCTCCAGCGGCCACCATCTCGCCGGCCGCACGGAGGGGGGCGGCCTCGCCGTCACCGACGACTTGATCCTCGCCTATCTCGCCCGGCCCGAACTGGTGCCGCCCGAGGAGGCCTGCATGGCAGAGCGGGCGCTCCACCGCAGCCTCGTGACGTCACCGCGCCGGGCGGTCTCCCCCGGTGAGGTTGCCGCGATGGCGGATGCCGATGCGCGCGAGAACTGGACCATGATGCTCGCCTTCCGCGATCGGCTGACGGCCGCGCGCTCTGTGGAGGCGGCCTATCTCGACCTCGTTCGCGGCGGCCTGAACGGCACGCCGCCAATCTTCCTCAACCAATTGGCGCATCTCATCCTGCGCAACGCCCTCGACGGCTGCGACGACCCCTACACCCTTCGAGCCGGCGAGCTTTTCTTCCGGCCGCAGCGCGTCTCCTTCGTCGACGGCGCTGCCTTGCTGGCCGATGCCGAGGTGATCGAGGCGCGGGAGACCGGGGCTGCGCAATCGCCCCTCGTCGCCATGCTCGGCAAGGAAGCCGCGAACGAACTCGACGTGCTCACGGACGAGACCGCCTGGACCTATTGGAGCCGCTCCGACGCGTTCACCATGGCGCTCAACCTCGGAAGCAACCCGAAGAGCCGCGACGGACTCGCCCGCGCCATCGAGGCTTGGATCCGCCACCTTTTGCACCTGGAGGCGAAGGCGGAGCCGATCGCGTCCATGGACGATCCGGACTGGCGCTGGTTCGTCGGGCTCGACGCACAGGCGACCCGGATCGGCAACGCCCTCTGGAACGGCGAGACTCTGGACGAGGCGAGCCGCATGCGCATCCTGGCCCTGTTCCGCCTCACCTTCGCCGATGACCGGCGGATCGACCCGCGTGCCGCCGGCCGGCCGGTCTATCTCCTGATGGCCATGGACCCCGACAAGCGCCTCTTTCTCAAACCTCACAACCTCGTGGCGGGATTGCCGATCATCGACGGTGCGGAGGCCGCATGACCGAACAGAACACGACCCAAGCCGCGACACCGCCCGACGACCGATTCGAGGTCGGCATCATCGTTGCCAAGCGGGCCTTGAAGAGCCGCTGGGCGAGTCATGCCTGGCTGCCGGTCTCGGCCCTTCCCGACATCCCGGCCGCTTCGCCCTGGACCCTGCTCTCGGCGACGCCCGAGGAAGAAACCTTTTATGCCGGCGCCTATGAGGTCTCGCTCCATCCCGCCGAGACGTCGCATTACCGCGACAACCTGATCTCTGGCCGGCCCTCGCTCTGGGTCGCCCTGCGACAGGTCGCGGAGGGAAACTACGAGGTCGCGAACGTGACGGCCGATCCCTACGAGGGCGAATCCATGGCTGAGGGCATCGGCGAAGTGGTCGAGGCTGTGCCCATGCCGCTGGAGGTCCAGGCCAAGGTCCTGGCCTTCTTCGAGGCCTTCCACGTCGAACAGGTCTTCCACAAGCGCAAGCGCGACAGGGCCGATCCAGAGGCCCTGGCCCGCCAGGGCACCGGTACGCGCAGGCGGGGGGACGAGGGATGAGCGGCGGCGATTTCCTTTCCCGCTGGTCGAAGCGCAAGCGCGCCGTCGTCCGGAAAACTGCGCCCGCGCGCGATTTGGCCGCGAGCGAGGAGGACGGAAGCGAGCGGGTATCCCGCCCGGAGGAGCTTGCCGAAGGCGAAACCCTGCCGCCGGAGGAACTTGCCAAGCTGCCCTCCCTGGATAGTCTGACGGCTGAGACCGACCTGACCCAGTTCCTCCGGGCGGGCGTGCCGATGGTGATGCGCAAAGCGGCCCTGCGCCGGATGTGGTCCGTCGACACCAACATCCGTGACTATGTCAGCGAGGCACGGGAATACGCCTATGACTGGAATGCGGTGGGCGGTGTGCCGGGAAACGGCCCACTTTTGCCCACAGATGACATCAACGCCATGCTGCGGGACATTTTCGATGGGAGTCCCGTCGAAGAAGCGGAGCGCGAGCCGACGACCGCCGAGGCCGAACCGATCGAAGCGGAGTGGCCTGGAGAGGAATCTGTCGCCGCGACAAGCGACCACGAAATTGAATCCGTGGGTGCAGAAAAACAACTCGTCGCGTTGCCCCAAAACCAGCCGAGCTTAGCCGTTCCGCCGGCGATTCCTTCTCCCGCGGACGCGGCTATGCCGAAACCGCGACGACATGGCCGTGCCGTCCCGCTTTGAGCGATTAAAAACTACGTTGCGCACGTCCCAATCCGGGCTATTGTGGAGAAAGTGAATTCACTTCGCCCGCGATCGGGTCGCGGCTTGAGGATGGTATGCGTTCGGTGGAGTTGTTGCGCGAGGACGAGGCGAAGCTCGCTTCCGGCGCGCCCGGCATGACGCAGCCGGTCGCCGATGACGTCGATCTCCTGCGCGCCCATCTCTACGATGTTCTCGCGGCCCTCATCGGCCGAGCGCCCTCCGACGATATTTTGTCGCTTCTCGCGGCCTCAGCAGGTGACGGTAGCCCCCTCGGCAAGGCGTGTTCTTCGCTGGCGGGCGAAGCGGCCGGCGCGGACCTCGCGAAGGTCGGGCGGGAGTATTTCGATCTGTTCGTGGGCGTTGGGCGCGGCGAGGTCGTGCCGCACGCCTCCTACTACCTCACCGGCTTTCTCAACGAGCGCCCGCTTGCCCGAATCCGGCAGGATCTAGCCCGGCTCGGCATCGAGGCCACCGGCGGCATGAGCGAGCCGGAAGACCATGTGGCGATGCTTCTGGAGACTATGGCGGGTCTCGTCTCCGGCCGGTTCGAGACCGACCTCGGCGAGGACCGCATCTTTTTCGAGCGGCATCTAAAGCCCTGGGTCGGGCGTTTGTTCGACGATGTGGCCGCAAATCCCCGTTCGTCTTTCTACCGCGCCGCGGGCGACCTCGGCCGGACATTCATCGATATCGAGGCCCAGGCCTACGCGCTCGACGCGTGAGGCGGGGACCATGAGACATCGGTCGCATTCAGGAGTGACGAGCATGCGGGACGATCGAAAGGACGAGATGGGACGGCGCCATTTCTTCCGCGCCCTCGGCGGCGGATCGGTGGCGGCCGCCGCCGCGATTACGGCCCAGCCAATGATCGCGACGCCCGCGCAGGCCTACGATCCCGGCGAGGATGAGACGAAGGCCCGCTATCGCGAGTCTGACCACGTGAAAGCGTTCTACCGGACCAACGGCTACGAGACCCTGAAGAAGAATTGAGGGCGCCATGCTGATCAAGCGCAAGACCGGCGGCCCGGGCCGCACCTTCCATCCGGCCGTGGCCATCGGCGACACGCCAAGGGCCATCGACCGTCGCGCCTTCCTGCGCAATTCCGGCCTCGTCGCCGGAGGGCTCGCGGCCGCCGGCTCGATCCAACTCGGCTCCGTACGTAAGGCGCAGGCGGCGGGGTCGTCCGCGATCGGTCCCGACGTGACGATCAAGAAGAACATCTGCACCCACTGCTCGGTGGGCTGCACAGTGACGGCCGAGGTCGTGAACGGCGTTTGGGTCGGCCAGGAGCCGTCCTTCAGTAGCCCAATTAACCGGGGTACGCATTGCGCCAAGGGCGCTGCGATCCGCGAACTCGTCTCCAGCGACCGCCGCCTGAAATACCCGATGAAGATGGTCGACGGGCAATGGACCCGCATCTCATGGGACCAGGCGATCGACGAGATCGGCGACAAGATTACCGGCCTCCGCGATAAGTACGGCCCGGATTCCGTATACTGGCTCGGCTCGGCCAAGTTCACCAACGAGGCGGCCTACATCTTCCGCAAGTTCGGCGCCTTCTGGGGCACCAACTCGGTCGATCATCAGGCGCGCATCTGTCATTCCACCACGGTGGCCGGCGTCGCCAACACCTGGGGCTACGGCGCACAGACTAATTCCTACAACGACATCCGCAATGCCAAGACCATGATCATTCTCGGCGGCAACCCTGCCGAGGCGCATCCGGTCTCCCTCCAGCATCTGCTCTCCGGCAAGGAGATCAATCGCGCGAACATGATCGTCATCGATCCGCGCTTCACGCGGACGGCGGCCCACGCGACGGAATATGTCCGAATCCGCTCCGGTACCGATATCCCGGTGGTCTGGGGCATTCTCTGGCACATCTTCCAGAATGGCTGGGAGGACAAGGAGTTCATCAGCCAGCGCGTCTACGCCATGGACGACGTCCGCAAGGAAGTCGCCAAGTGGAACCCGGAGGAGGTCGAGCGCGTATCGGGCGTGCCCGGCGAGCAATTGCGGCGCGTGGCCGAGACCTTCGCCAAGGAGAAGCCCGCGACCCTGATCTGGTGCATGGGGGCGACGCAGCACACCGTGGGCACCGCCAACGTTCGCGCGCTCTGCATCCTGTGTCTGGCCACCGGCAATGTCGGCAAGCCGGGCACGGGCGCCAACATCTTCCGCGGCCATACCAACGTGCAGGGGGCCACCGATATGGGCCTCGATGTAACGTCGTTGCCGCTCTATTACGGCCTCGTCGAAGGAGCCTGGAAGCATTGGGCTCGCGTATGGGACGTGGAGTACGACTGGCTGCAGTCGCGCTTCGACGAGGTGCCGGCCAAGGCCGGCCGCAAGGCCCGCACGCGCAAGGAGAGCATGGAATCGCCCGGCATCACCTCGACGCGGTGGTTCGATGGCGTGAACCTTCCAGAGGACCAGGTCGACCAGCGCACGGGCATCAAGGCGATGATGGTGTTCGGGCATGGCGGCAACACCGTCACCCGGCTGCCCGAGGCGGTGAAGGGGCTGGCCAAGCTCGACCTGCTCGTGGTCGCCGACCCGCACCCCACCACCTTCGCCGCTCTCGATGCGCGGCGCGACAACACCTATCTCCTGCCAATCTGCACCTCCCTGGAGATGGACGGCAGCCGCACGGCCTCGAACCGTTCGCTGCAATGGGGTGAGCAGATCGTGAAGCCGGCCTTCGAGTCGAAGAACGATTACGAGGTGGTCTATCGCCTCGCCGCCAAGCTCGGCCTTGCCGACAAGATGTTTAAGAACATCAAGGTCGTGAACAGTGTCCCCGAGGCCGAGGACATCCTGCGGGAAATCAACCGCGGCGGCTGGTCGACGGGCTATTGCGGCCAGAGCCCGGAGCGCCTGAAGGCGCATATGCGCAACCAGGCGAAGTTCGATCTGGTGACGCTGCGGGCGCCAAAGGACGACCCTGAAGTAGGCGGCGATTACTATGGCCTGCCCTGGCCATGCTGGGGCAAGCCCGAGCTCAAGCACCCAGGAACGCACATCCTTTACAACACCAACCTCCACATCAAGGAGGGCGGCGGCACGTTCCGGGCGCGGTTCGGCACCGAGCGCAACGGCGTCACCCTGCTCGCCGAGGATTCCTTCGCCAAGGGTTCGGAACTGACCGACGGCTACCCCGAATTCACCATGGCGGTTTTCAAGAAGCTGGGCTGGGACAAGGACCTCACGGCCGACGAGATGGCGAGCATCACCAAGACCGGTGGGGCCAACATCGATGCGGTGAGCTGGGCGACCGACCTGTCGGGCGGCATCCAGCGCGTCTGCCTCGACCGTGGCGTCACGCCCTACGGCAACGGCAAGGCCCGGGCGAATGCCTGGAACCTGCCGGACCCGGTTCCGGTGCACCGCGAGCCGATCTACACGCCGCGTCCCGACCTAGTGGCGAAATACCCGACGCGCCCCGACGAGCGTCAGTTGCGCATGCCCAACATCGGCTTCTCGGTGCAGAAGGCGGCGGTGGATCGCGGCATCGCCAAGGATTTCCCGATCATCCTCACGTCCGGCCGTCTCGTGGAATACGAGGGCGGCGGCGAGGAAACGCGGTCGAACCCGTGGCTCGCCGAGCTGCAGCAGGACATGTTTGTCGAGATCAACACCGGTGACGCCACCGACCGGGGCATCAAGGACGGTCAGTTCGTCTGGGTCTCTGGCCCTGAGAACAATGCAAAGGCCAAGGTGAAGGCGCTGGTGACGGACCGGGTCGGCAAGGGCGTCGCCTTCATGCCGTTCCACTTCTCAGGCTGGTACCAGGGCGACGACATGCGGAAATTCTATCCGCACGGCACCGACCCCGTCGTACTGGGCGAGAGCTCCAACAATACGACCACCTACGGCTTCGATCCTGTGACGGGCATGCAGGAGACGAAGTGCACCCTGTGTCAGATCCGGGCCGTTTGAGGAACAATCGCCATGGCTCGCATGAAATTCCTCTGCGACGCGGACCGCTGCATCGAGTGCAACGCCTGCGTCACCGCCTGCAAGAACGAACATGAGGTGCCGTGGGGCATCAACCGCCGGCGCGTCGTCACGCTCAATGACGGCAAGCCTGGCGAGCGCTCGGTTTCCATGGCCTGCATGCACTGCACCGACGCGCCCTGCGCGGCGGTGTGCCCGGTGAACTGCTTCTACACCACGGCCGACGCGGTGGTGTTGCATTCCAAGGACATCTGCATCGGCTGCGGCTACTGCTTCTACGCATGTCCCTTCGGCGCGCCGCAATATCCGAAGGTCGGCAATTTCGGCTCGCGCGGCAAGATGGACAAGTGCACCTACTGCGCGGGTGGCCCCGAATCTGATTTCTCGACCATCGAATACGAGAAATACGGTTCGAACCGTCTCGCCGAAGGCAAGCTGCCGCTCTGCGCCGAGATGTGCTCCACCAAGGCGTTGCTGGCGGGCGACGGTGAGATGATCGCTCAGATCTACAAGCAGCGCGTTATCAAGCGCGGCTACGGCTCCGGCGCATGGGGCTGGAAGACCGCCTATCGCGAAACCGTCGCCATCTAGGCGACGGACTGGACTGCCGGGGCCGAGACTTCAGGAAGGAAACGCCGATGCGGCGGACACTGACGACTTTCAGGACGCTGGTCGCAGCGACCATCCTCACGGCGGCTGTCGGGGCCTCGTCGACCTCCTTCGCGCAGCAGACGCGCGACGGACTGAACCCGACCGGGCAGAACCCGACGGCGGAATCCGTCAACGAGGAGTTCCTGTTCAAGCAGGACCCGAAGATCACCGGCCGCATCAGCATCCCCGACGGGAAGGCGGCGCACCTGATCCAGCCCGCCGGCCGCGACTATCGCGATTTCCGGGAACGTTGGCTGCCCTGGCTCAGCGCGCTCGCCGTACTCGGCGCCGTCGCCCTTCTCGGCCTGTTCTACTTCTTGCGGGGCCGTATCCTGATGGAGCCCGGTCCAGATACCGGCCGCAAGATCCTGCGCTTCAACGGGTTCGAGCGGTTCGCGCATTGGATGACGTCGAGCTGCTTCATCATCCTGGCCCTGTCCGGCCTGAACTACATCTTTGGCAAGCGCCTACTGATGCCACTCATCGGCGCGGATGCGTTCGGCGTGGTGGCGCAATACGCCAAGTTCAGCCACATCTACCTCGCGTGGCCGTTCATGATCGGTGTTGCCCTGATGCTGGTGCTCTGGCTGAAGGACAACATCCCGAACAAGATCGATATCGACTGGATCAAGGCCTTCGGCGGTTTCGTCGGCGACAAGCATCCCAGCGCCGGCCGCTTCAACGCAGGCCAGAAGATGGTGTTCTGGATGGTGATCGGCTTCGGCTCGGCCATGAGCGGCACCGGCCTGATGATGATCTTCCCCTTCGCCCTCACCGACATCACCGGAATGCAGCTGATGCAGGTGATTCACGCTCTCATCGGCATCGCGTTCATCGCCGGCATCCTTGCCCATATCTACATCGGTACCCTCGGCATGGAGGGTGCTTACGACGCCATGGGCAGTGGCAAGGTCGATCTCGGCTGGGCCAAAGTCCACCATGATCTCTGGGTCGAGGAAGAACAGGCCAAGACCGCGAGCGGCCCGCAGCTCGGGCGCCATCAGGTGCCTGCCGAGTAACCTATTGAACCTATACAGGCGTTCGGCGACCGGAGCCGGCATGTCGAGGATCGGACAACGTCCATGAAAGCCTTCATCATCGCTCTCGTCGTCGCCGTCGCCCTCGGCACGCTGGCAGCCATGCTCCTCAACCAGCAGCAGCGCTTCGCGTATCAGGTTTTCTCGACTTCCGGCGCGCGGGTCTCCGACCCGGCGGGCCACAGCAACCTCGTCGGACCGAACTGGAACGGGATCACGCCCGATCCGGAGAAGCCTTCGAAATCCTGAACCTTACGTCGCCGATCCACTCAACGGATTGCCCTCGTCCCAGCCATAGCCGAGCGTCTCGAACCGCATGGATCGGGCATCGACCATGAGCAACCGACCAACCAGCGGCTCGCCGAAATCCGCCACCGCGCGGATCACCTCCATCGCCATCAGAGATCCCATCACCCCGGCAAGGGCACCCAGCACGCCGGCTTCCGCACAGGCGGGTACGCTGCCGGGCGGTGGTGGGTTCGGAAACAAGCAGCGATAGGTCGGATTGGGGCGGCCGTCCGACCTAGTCTCATGGGCACGGATCGTCGTCAGTGTGCCATCGAATTGCCCCAGGGCGGCCGTGACGAGAGGACGCCTCGCGTGGAAACAGGCATCGGAGACGGCGTAGCGGGTCGCGAAATTGTCCGATCCGTCGGCGACAACGTCGTACTTGCGAATGAGGTCGACGGCATTGTCCCGGTCGATCCGCATGTGATGCGGTTCGATCCGCACATACGGGTTGAGACGCGCCACGGCGTCGGTTGCGCTGTCGATTTTCGTGCGGCCGATATCGGGGGTGCCGTGGATCACCTGCCGCTGCAGGTTCGAGAGCGAGACCGTGTCGTCGTCGGCGATGCCAATCGTGCCGATGCCGGCCGCTGCCAGATACTGGATCAGTGGCGCGCCGAGCCCGCCGGCGCCGATGACGAGCACCCGCGCCGCCTGCAAACGCGCTTGTCCCGGTCCTCCGACCTCGCGCAGGACGAGGTGGCGGGCGTAGCGTTCGACTTCGTCGCTGGAGAAGGCCATCTCGGTGAGATAACCCCTGCGGCGAGGCGCTGAAAGGCCATCGGGACGGTATTTGCGTCTCGGTACCGTGCCGCTTATTCGCGACAGCGGAATGTCCCATCTCGACGAGACGATGCCCGTGTCCTCTCCCGTTATCGCCGATCACTCGCCGCTGGCCCTCGCCCAGGCCCTCATCCGCTGCCCGTCGGTGACGCCGGAGGAGGGCGGTGCCCTGCAATGGCTCGGCCACGTCTTGGAGGAAGCGGGTTTCACCGTCGAGCGCCCGCGCTTCTCGGAGCCGGGAACGCCCGACATCGACAATCTCTACGCGCGGATCGGGACAGGCAGCCCCTATCTCCTTTTCGCGGGCCATACCGACGTCGTCCCGCCCGGTGCCGTTGATGCGTGGCGCCACGGGCCGTTCGACGGCGCGGTATCGGACGGCATGCTCTACGGCCGCGGCGCGGTCGACATGAAGGGCGGCATCGCTTGCATGCTCTCGGCAGCGCTCGCTTTCGTCGCCGAGCGGGGAGGGGCGTTCAACGGCTCCATCGGGTTCCTCATCACCGGAGACGAGGAGGGGCCAGCCATCAACGGCACGGTGAAGCTCCTCGAATGGGCGAAGGCGCGCGGCGAGCGTTTCGACCATTGCCTTCTCGGCGAGCCCACCAACCCGGCGCGCCTCGGCGAGATGATCAAGATCGGTCGGCGCGGGTCTCTCACCGGCAAGCTCGTCGTCCATGGCCGCCAGGGCCACGTGGCGTATCCCCAAAAGGCGGAGAATCCCATCCCCGGCCTGCTGCGCCTCGCCTCCGCCCTTCTCGCCGAGCCGCTCGATGGCGGCACCGCGCATTTCGATGCGTCGAACCTCGAGTTCACCACCATCGACGTCGGCAATCCGGCCACCAACGTCATCCCGGCCGATGCCCGCGCCACCTTTAACATTCGCTTCAACGAGGGTTGGACGGCGGAGACACTGGGTGCCGAGATCCAACGGCGGCTGGAGGCGGCCGCCGGCAACGCCGTCCGGTTCACCCTGGACCTTCAGCCTTCGAACTCGCCCGCCTTCCTCACCGCGCCGGACGGGTTCACGGACCTCGTGGTCGAAGCGATCGAGACCGAGACCGGGCTACGGCCGGTCCTGTCCACCACCGGAGGCACGTCGGATGCCCGTTTCATCAAGGATGCCTGCCCGGTCATCGAGTTCGGCCTCGTGGGCGAGACCATGCACCAGACCGACGAATGCGTAGCTATCGCCGATCTCGATCGGCTGACCGCGATCTACAGGCGGGTGGTGTCGGCTTACTTTTCGGGGCGTTCGCCGTCCGGCCCGTAATCCACCCCCACGAAGGTCAGTCCCTTGGCAGGCGCCATCGGGCCGCAGCGGGCGCGGTCGCGGCTCGCCAGGATGTCGGCGACCTCGGCGATGCCGAAACGGCCGCAGCCGGCCATCATAAGCGTTCCGACCATGGCGCGGACCTGATGGTGCAGGAACGAGCGCGCCGAGGTCGAGATCACGATCTCCTCGAACAGGCCCATCGTCACCGTAGCTACGTCGAGCTGTTCGAGAGTGCGGATCGGGCTGTTCGCCTGACATTCGGCGGCACGAAAGGCGGTGAAGTCGTGGCGACCGAGGAGACCTTGCGCGGCCCTGTGCATCACCTCGGCATCGAGTGGCCACGGCACGTGCCAGACATGGTCGCGCGTCATGGCGGGGGGGCTGCGCCGGTTGAAGATACGATAGCGGTAATGCCGGCGGATCGCGGAGTGCCGCGCATCGAAACCCGCTCCGACCCGCTCGGCGCTGACGATGGCGACCGGAAGCGGTCGGAGATGGGCGTTCAGGGCGTCGCGCACCGTATCCGTGCGCCATTCCTTGCTCAGGTCGAGATGAGCGACTTGATGGATGGCGTGAACGCCGGCATCCGTCCGACCGGCGCAGGTCAGGCGCAGATCCTCCCCCGTGAAGCGTTTCACGGCATCCTCGATGGCGCCCTGAACGGTTACGTCTTCGGCCTGCCGCTGCCATCCGCAGAATGGAGCGCCGTCATACTCGATAACGAGTTTGTAGCGGGGCATCAGCGACGGCCCCCGGTCTCTGAGTTCACGGGAAGCGCGTTCCCGGCGCGAGATGCGCACCACGCACGAAGTCCGCACCCGTGACGATGCCGCCCTTGCCGGCCCGGCGCAACTCGGTGAGCTGTACCGCGTCCTTAGCGCAGGCAATGACTCCGGCCGCATCGAGCAGAGTGCCGGGCGCGCTCTGTCCCTCCGTTGGCATGGCGCGTAGTACCTTTACGCGTTCCGGCCCCTTACCGAGATCGGTTTCGAAGAAGGCGCCGGGGAAGGGCGAGAGCCCGTTGATGTGGTTCGCCACCTCGCGCGCCGGCTTGGACCAATCGATGCGCGCCTCCTCGTTGGTGATCTTGCGCGCGTAGACGAGCCCCTCTTCGGACTGGCGCGTAAGGGGGAGGGGCTCGTGTTCCAGTTGGCTGAGGGCTCGGCTCATGAGCGCCGCGCCAATGGGCATCAGCGCATCGTGCAGGTCTCCCGCGCTCATACCGGGGGCGATGGCGACCCGCTCTTCCAGGGCTACGGGGCCGGTGTCGAGGCCCGCCTCCATGCGCATGATGCCCACGCCACTCTCCGTATCCCCCGCCATGATAGCGCGCTGGATCGGTGCAGCCCCACGCCAGCGTGGCAGCAGGGAGGCGTGAAGGTTCAGGCACCCGTGGCGCGGCACGTCGAGGATCGCCTGCGGCAGCAGCATCCCATAGGCGACCACGACGGCGACATCGCATCCGTGTGACCGGAAGAGCGTGAGCGCGTCCGGCGATTTCAGGGTGGCGGGGGTGTGAACCGGCAGGCCGAGCCCGTCCGCCAGCGCATGGACGGGGGACGGTCGTAACGCCATGCCTCGCCCGGACCGTGCCGGCGCGCGGGTATAGACCGCGGCGATATCGTGACCGTCTTCCGCCAGGCGCGCCAGGGTCGCCACGGCGAAATCGGGCGTCCCCATGAAGACGAGCTTCATCGCGCGCGCTCTCTGCTGAAGGATGGGATCAGACGTCCTCGCCGCGCTTGGCCGCCTTAACGAACTTCTTGATGACGCGGTCGCGCTTCAGCTTCGACAGGTGATCGATGAAGAGCACGCCGTCGAGATGATCGATCTCGTGCTGGATGCAGGTGGCAAGGAGCCCGTCCGCCTCGATCTCGCGGGATTCCCCCGAAAGGTCGCGAAAGCGCACGCGCACGCGGTCGGGCCGTTCCACTTCCCCGTAATATTCGGGGATCGACAGGCAGCCCTCGTCGTAGACGCGCTTCTCCTCCGAAGCCCAGACGATCTCCGGGTCGATGAAGATCTGCGGCTGCCGCGCGTTCTCGTCCTTAGAGGTGTCGATCGTGACGACACGCTTGGTCACGCCGACCTGGATGGCGGCGAGGCCGACGCCCGGGGCATCGTACATCGTCTCCAGCATGTCGGCGGCGAGGGTGCGGATCTCGTCGTCGATGGTACCGACGGGGGTCGACACCTGACGCAGGCGGGCGTCTGGCAGGATGACGAGGGGGCGGATGGTCATGACTCGGCCGGATCTGTCGATGAGAAGGGTCCGGCTCCCCGTCTCTCGGGTCCGCCGTGCCGGACCCGCAGATACGGTTTGGCGGATGGTCGGTCAAATCGATGGGAAAACAATTCAGAAGGCCGTCCGGCTTCGGATGGCCGCCGAGAGTGTGCCCTCGTCGAGATAGTCGAGCTCACCCCCCACCGGCACGCCATGGGCGAGGCGGGTCACTTTCAGACCGTGATGCGCCAGGGATTCGGTGACGTAATGCGCGGTGGTCTGGCCATCGACCGTGGCGTTCAGAGCCAGAATGATCTCCCGGACATCGCCATTCCCAGCCCGGTCCACCAGGCTCGCGAGATTGAGATGCTCCGGCCGGACGCCATCGAGGGCGGAGAGCACGCCGCCGAGAACGTGATAGCGCGCCGTCACCGCGCCCGAACGCTCCAGGGCCCAGAGATCGGACACATCCTCGACCACGACCAGGATGGAGGGATCGCGCGATGCGTCGCGGCAGATGGTGCATGGGTCGCTCGTATCGACGTTGCCGCATTCCTGGCACACGACGATGCGCTCGGAAGCAACTTTCATCGCGTCCGCCAGCGGAGCGAGCAGAGTGTCACGCTTTTTAATGAGATGAAGCGCCGCGCGCCGGGCCGAGCGCGGGCCGAGCCCCGGCATGCGGGCGAGGAGCTGGATCAGGCGTTCGATTTCGGGGCCGGCAACGGCTTGGGCCATACGGGTTCCGTCAGACGGCCATCGCCGTCCTCGTTAAATGGGGTCGGATTCGATTGCCTTGTAGTCGGGAATTGCCACCGCCGCATGCGTTGCGACGCCGCTCCGGGCATTCTCGGGATACCCCTTTGTTTCTCTGACAGATCTTTCCGTTCGTCTTCGAAACCGTTGCCGTCTCAATTGACCGGTGGGCGCCGGAGAATAAGCAGGTCCGTTCGATAGAGTGGTGAACCTGTGCGCGGCGGACCTGAACGACCGCGTGGACGCTCCATCGAACAGTCCGGAAGACGAATGGGAGATTCCGGCCAAGCCAGACCTCAAAGCGATCAGGTGTTCGAGGAGTAGCGGACGTGACATATTTCGGCGAGTTCAACGCCAGCCATGGACCCGAAGAAATCGGCCTGCGCAATCTGAAAGCGGTTCATTGGAACCTCGAAGCTCCTCGACTCTATGAGGAATCTCTGAGCCGTGGTGAATCGCAGCTCGCCCATGGCGGCGCCCTGGTGGCGACCACGGGCAGCCATACCGGTCGTTCGCCAAAGGACAAGTTCATCGTCCGCGACGCCGGCACCGAGAACGAGATCTGGTGGGAGAATAACGGTGCGATCACGCCGGAGCAGTTCGAGACGCTGTACCAGGACTTCCTGAGCCATGCCGAGGGGCGCGAGCTCTTCGCCCAGGACCTTTATGGCGGTGCGGATCCGGCCCACCGCGTCCAGGCGCGGGTCTTCACCGAACTCGCCTGGCACTCGCTCTTCATCCGCAACCTGCTGATCCGGCCCGAGCGTTCGGCGCTCGCCGATTACGTCCCCGGTCTGACGATCATCGATTTTCCGAGCTTCCAGGCCGAACCGCACCGCCATGGCTGCCGCTCGAAGACCGTCATCGCCATCGACTTCACCCGGAAGATCGTCCTCATCGGCGGCAGCGCCTATGCCGGCGAGATGAAGAAGTCGGTCTTCACCTACCTGAACTACGTCCTGCCCGGCGCGGGCGTGATGCCGATGCATTGCTCGGCCAACGCAGCCCTGGATGCCGAGGGGGACTCGGCCCTGTTCTTCGGCCTCTCGGGCACCGGCAAGACCACACTCTCGAACAATTCCTCGCGGCAACTCCTCGGCGACGACGAGCATGGCTGGAGCAAGGACGGCATCTTCAACTTCGAAGGCGGGTGCTACGCGAAGACCATCCGTCTCTCCCGCAACGCCGAGCCCGAGATCTACGCCACGACCGAGCGTTTCGGCACGGTGATGGAGAACGTGGTGATCGACCCGCTGTCGCGTCGCCCCGATTTCGACGATGCGTCGCTCACCGAGAACACCCGCTGCGCCTACCCGCTCGACTTCATCGCCAATGCCAGCGCGACGGGCCGGGCCGCGCACCCGAAGAACATCGTTATGCTCACCTGCGATGCCTTCGGGGTGATGCCGCCCATCGCCAAGCTGACGGGCGCTGAGGCGATGTACCATTTCCTCTCCGGTTACACCGCCAAGGTCGCCGGCACGGAGCGCGGCCTGACCGCGCCGGAAGCGACGTTTTCGACCTGCTTCGGTGCACCGTTCATGCCGCGCCATCCGAGCGTCTACGGCAACCTGCTGCGCAACCTCATCGCCCATCACGAGGTCGATTGCTGGCTCGTGAACACTGGCTGGACCGGTGGCGGCGTAGGCACCGGACGTCGCATGCCGATCCGGGTGACACGGCGACTGCTCGCGGCCGCCTTGGATGGATCGCTGTCGAAAGCGGAGTTCCGCCGCGATCCGTATTTCGGCTTCGCCGTCCCGGCTTTCGTTCCGGGTGTCGAGCCGCATATCCTTCAGCCGGTGAAGACTTGGGTCAACAAAGTCGCTTTCGCCGAGACGGCGACACGGCTGGTGACGATGTTCAAGGACAACTTCAAGCGCTTCGAAGACCACGTTGATGCAGACGTGCGTGCCGCCGAGCCCGTGCAGGTCATCGCCGCCTGACGGCAGATCATCGCCCGATCCCGGCGCGAGCCCGGATCGGGGACTTTCTAGGCCGAAGGAAGCTTCAGAAAAGCTTCATACCGGGCGGGATCGGTAGCCCCTTGGTCAACTCGGCCATGCGCTCGGCCGCAACGCCTTCGGCCTTGCTGCGCGCATCGTTGACTGCGGCCACAATCAAATCTTCGAGGATTTCGCGCTCGTCGGGAATCAACAGGCTCGGGTCGAGAGTGACGCCCTTGACGAGCCCTTTCGCCGTCATCGTCACCGTAACGGCCCCGCCGCCGGAGGCGCCCTTCACCTCGACAAGGTCGAGCTCATTTTGAAGGCTCGCCATCTTCTCCTGCATGGCCTGGGCCTGCTTCATGATTCCCATGAGGTCGCGCATGGCGTGAGATGTCCGAAAGAGTTGCGAGGAACGTGATCTAGGGTGGCGCCTGAAGGAACGCTACGCTTCGTCGTCCGGTTCGTCGCCGACTGAGATTTCCGGACCGGCGAGGTCGACGCTTTCGGCGATCTCGACGGGAGGGGCCTTGTCCCGAACATCGACGATCTGAGCGCCCGGAAAGCGTGCCAGGACCTCCCGCACCAGGGGGTGGGCGGCGGCATTCTCATGGCGTGATTCGAGAGCGGCGCGGGCCTTGTAGGCGAGGGTCGGCTCGCCTGCCTCCTTCGAGAGGGCAACGATCCAGCGCTGCCCCGTCCAGGCGTCCAGGGACCGGGCGAGATCGTTGGCGAGACTCTGGCGACCGCCGTCGGCGAGACGGAATTCGATCCGGCCCTCCTCGAAACGGACGAGATGGACCTCCCGTTCGAGGGCCATCTTGAGGCCGATATCGCGTCGCTCGTCGGCCATCGCCACGACATCCTCGAACCGAGCAAGACGCGGCCCGGCCGAAACGGCGGGAACTTGCGGAACGGGTGACGGTACGAGGGCCGCCCGCACGCCGCCGCTAGCGGCCAGGGTCAGAGCCGGTCGTGGCGGCGGCTCCACCGATGCCGGGGGCGAGGGCTGGGGCGGAGGGGGGGCGCTGATGGGAGCGGGCGGGGAGGCGGAGGGTGCCGCTTGCGTCTGAGGCGATGCCAGAGCCTCGGTCCTCAGTTGCCTCAGCGCCTCGTCCGGCGTCGGGAGATCGGCGGCATAGGCGAGGCGCACGAGCGCCATCTCTGTGGCGGCCAGCGGTCTTGCAGCGACCTGGACCTCGGGGATGGCCTTCAGAAGTATCTGCCACGCCCGTGACAGGGCGCGCACCGAGAGCTTGGCCGCGAATGCGCCGCCCCGGCCGCGCTCGTCGGCGCTGAGCGTTGGGTCCGCGGCGGCGGCCTCGGGCACAAGCTTCAGGCGAGTGACGAGATGGGTGAAGCTCGCGAGATCCGACAGGATCACCGCCGGGTCGGCACCGGCCTCGTACTGGCCACGCACTTCCGCGAAGCTCGCCGGAACGTCGCCGCGCATCACCGCCTCGAAGAGGTCGACGATCCGCCCCCTGTCGGCGAGGCCGAGCATGTCGCGCACGCTCGCCCCGGTCACGAGACCAGCCCCATGGGCAATGGCCTGATCGAGGAGAGAGAGCGCATCGCGCACGGAGCCTTCGGCGGCGCGGGTGATCGCCGCCAGGGCTTCCGGCTCTGCCTCGACATTCTCGGCCGCACAGATCCGGGCGAGATGCGCGACCATGGTGTCGGCCTCGACCCGGCGCAGATCGAAGCGCTGGCAGCGTGACAGGATCGTCACCGGGACCTTGCGGATCTCGGTGGTGGCGAAGACGAACTTGGCGTGGGGCGGCGGCTCTTCGAGGGTCTTCAGGAAGGCGTTGAACGCCTTCTCCGAGAGCATATGCACCTCGTCTACGATGTAGACCTTGTAGCGGGCCGAGACCGGCGAGTAACGAATGCCGTCGATTATGCCGCGCACGTCGTCGATGCCGGTATGCGAGGCGGCATCCATCTCCAGCACGTCCATGTGCCGGGATTCCATGATCGCCTGACAATGCCGGCCGAGCTCCGGCATGGCGATGGTAGGGCCGGTATCGGGATGGCCGTCGCGGACATAGTTGAGGCCCCGTGCGAGAATGCGGGCCGTCGTCGTCTTCCCGACGCCGCGTACGCCGGTGAGCATCCACGCCTGTGGAATGCGGTTGGCCGCGAACGCATTGGCAAGCGTGCGCACCATGGCACCCTGGCCGATCAGGTCGTCGAAATTCTGAGGGCGGTACTTGCGGGCGAGAACCCGATAGGGCGTCACCGCCGGCACGGGCTCGGGCAAGCCCGGCAGGCCAGGAAGATCGCTCGGTGTGCCGGAAGTCGCGTCCATGCCGCCTTGCGTGGTTCGAACGGCCCCGGGTCGGGGGAATGCCGCCACGCGGGGCCTCGGACAGGTCGATCGGTGAGGACCGACGAAGGTGGGAGGCTGGACGAAGACCCGCTCGGTCTCGTTAGGGCTGCTTCCTTCCGGACCTGACCCGGTTGGCGAGTGAAACGTCCCTCGCCAACCTCCCAAGCGCTATATGGCCGGCGCTTCGGCGTAACGCAAGCGCGTCACGAGGCCGGACCTCTATTCGGCTTCGCGGGTGGTGATGGCGAAGGTCTTGGGGTCGAGCTCGAGGTCGAACTGCTTGCCATTGGCATCGATGGCATCGTCCACGTCGATCTCATGATCCTCGACCTCGATCTTCTTCCACTTCACGAAGCCTTCCTTCTTCAAGGTCGCCTCGATCTTGGTGAGTTCCTCGGGCGTCGGTGCCCTGTCGGCGAAGGCGGTACCGGTCAGGGCGAAACCGAGGGCAATGGCTGCGAGGCCGGCGGTCTTGATCAACATGGACATCTCCTTGGGTGGAAATCAGACGGTTGCGAACGGTACAGCCCTGCCGGAGTTCCATGACAATTCCGCAAGGGCGCACGCGCTGGTTGTCACGGGCGCCGGCTCGCCATAACCTTGGCCTTAACCTCAGAGGCTCGAAACCATGGTCACCCGCGTCGCCACCGTTGCCTTCGAGGGAATCGAGGCGCGTGCCGTCGACGTGCAGGTGCAGATCGCTCCCGGCGCCGTAGTTTTCATGGTGGTTGGTCTGGCCGACAAGGCCGTGGCGGAATCGCGGGAGCGCGTCCGCTCGGCCCTGATCGCATCGGGACTTGCGCTTCCGGCAAAGCGCATCACCGTCAACCTCGCTCCGGCGGACTTGCCGAAGGAGGGATCGCATTACGATCTACCCATCGCGCTCGCGGTGATGGCCGCCATTGGCGCGATCCCGCCCGATGCGCTCGCCGGATATTGCGTCCTCGGCGAGCTGGCCCTGGACGGCACGATCACAGCGGTGAACGGCGTCTTGCCCGCCGCCATGGCGGCGAATTCGCGGGGGCTCGGTCTGATCTGCCCGGCCGCGACGGGGCCCGAAGCGGCATGGGCCGGTGGCGACATGGACGTTCTGGCCCCGCGCTCACTGATCCAGCTCGCGAACCATTTCAAGGGCAGTCAGGTCATGGCACGCCCGGAGCCGGCCGTGGCCACGACCACGGGACGGCTGCCGGACCTTCGCGACATCAAGGGCCAGGAGGGAGCCAAACGTGCCCTGGAGATCGCCGCCGCCGGAGGCCACAATCTTCTGATGAATGGCCCGCCCGGTGCGGGTAAATCGATGCTCGCGGCCCGGCTTCCCTCCATCCTGCCGCCGCTCGGGCCCCGCGAGCTCCTCGAAGTCTCGATGATCCAGTCGGTGGCCGGTGAGTTGAAAGGCGGAGCTCTGTCGAACCGTCGGCCGTTCCGGCAACCTCACCATTCGGCGTCGATGGCTGCCCTCGTAGGGGGGGGTATCAATGCCCGCCCCGGCGAGGCCTCACTGGCGCATGGCGGCGTGCTGTTCCTCGACGAGCTTCCCGAGTTCACACCGCAGGTGCTCGATTCCCTGCGCCAGCCGATGGAAACCGGCGAGGTCATGATAGCCCGCGCCAATCACCGGGTGACGTACCCCGCGCGGTTCCAGCTGATTGCCGCCATGAATCCCTGTCGGTGCGGTCAGGCCCTGGAGCCGGGCTATGCCTGCCGGCGCGGACCCAACGACCGCTGCGTCGCCCAATATGGCGCGCGGATATCAGGGCCACTCCTCGATCGCATCGACTTGCGGATCGAAGTCGGTGCCGTCACGGCGGCCGATCTGATCTTGCCTACTCCGGCCGAAGGCTCGGCGGAGGCAGCGGCACGCGTCGCCTCGGCAAGGGCGCTGCAGGCCGCACGTTTCGCGGCGCACGGCCTGACCGGCGTCGTCACGAACGCGACCTGTCCGGTGCCGCTGATCGAGGAGATGGCGGCGCCTGATGCAGACGGTACGGCTCTGATCCGCAACGCGGCGGAGACGATGCGTCTCTCGGCACGAGGCTTCCACCGCGTATTGCGCGTGGCACGAACCTTGGCGGATCTCGACGGCGAAGAGCAGGTGCGCCGCCTCCACCTCGCCGAGGCCCTGTCCTATCGCGGCCGGGTCGAGCGACCCGTAGCCGCTTGAGCCCGACCGTCGCGCCTATCGTCCGTAGATGTCCTCGACGCGGATGATGTCGTCCTCACCGGTATAGGATCCGACTTGGACCTCGATGAGTTCGAGGGGGATCTTGCCCGGATTGGTGAGACGATGCATCGAACCGATGGGCAGGTACACGGCCTCGTTCTCGTGAACCAGCACGACGCGATCGTCCACGGTGACCTCGGCGGTCCCGCGAACCACGACCCAATGCTCGGCCCGGTGGAAATGCTTCTGCAGCGAGAGCCGCCCGCCCGGCGTCACCATGATGCGCTTCACCTGGAAGCGCTCGCCGATATCGATGCGCTGGTACCAACCCCAGGGGCGGAACATCCGACGATGCGCATCCGCCTCGGGATGGGCCTTTTCGCGCAACTGCGTGACCAGTTCCTTCACGAGGCCGGCTTTCGCCTTCGAGGTCACGAGGACGGCGTCCGGGGTCGAGACCACGACGACATCGTCGAGACCCACCACGGCAGTGAGATGCTCGCCTTCGCTATGCACGAGGCTACCGCGGGTCTCGACGAGTTCCACGCGACCGCGCACGGCGTTACCCAACGCATCACGGGGCAACACGTCCCAGACCGCGTCCCAGGTGCCGACATCGGACCAGGGGAAGGACACCGGCAAGACTCCGGCGCGATCGGTCCGCTCCATCACGGCATAATCGATCGAGGTCTTCGGCGCGCTTGCGAAGGCGGTAGCATCCAGGCGCAGGAAATCGAGATCGGTCGTCGCCCCATCGAGAGCGGCGCGGGTGGCGGCCAGGATTTCTGGAGCATAGGTCTCCAGCTCGGCCAGCATGACGTCGGCCCGGAACAGGAAGTAGCCGCTGTTCCATAAGGCGCCATCGGCGATCAGGCTTTCCGCTCCGTGACGGTTGGGCTTCTCCACGAAGCGACCGACCTCATACGCGCCTTCGACCCCGTCGATCGATGCGCCCTTGCGGATATAGCCATAGGCAGTGGACGGTGCGGTGGGCTCGATCCCCAGCGTCATGATCCGACCGGCCTGCGCGCCAACAGCGGCGGCGCGCGCAGCATCCACGAAGGCAGCCGTGTCGCCGATGACGTGATCGGCGGCCAGGATGAGCACTACCGCTTCCGGGTCGCGCCGGGCGGCATGGAGGGCGGCGACCGCGACGGCCGCGGCTGAGTCGCGCCGCTCGGGCTCGAGAACGATGTCCGCCTGGACTTCGGCCTGAAGCAGCTGTTCGGCTACGATGAAGCGGGCGTCGCTGCTGGTGATGATCGTCGGCCGCGAGAAGGCGGTTCCATCCGCGACGCGACGGGCCGTGTCCTGGAAGGTCGAACTATCGGCATTCACGAGCGGCGTGAACTGCTTCGGCATGCTCTCGCGGGAGGCGGGCCACAATCGCGTACCGGAGCCACCGCATAGGATGACCGGATGGATGAGGGCGGAAAATCCTGAGGCCATCGGCGTCAACTCACAATTTCAGGTTCAGTACGATGCCGGGAAATACGATCTTGCTGCGCCGCAACCAACCCGTTGCGGGGCAAAATATGCGACGGACGCGATTAGGGCAGGAGGTGAGCGTCCGGCAATGGCCTCGAAGTTATCTTCATGAATTCCGATGCAGCAATACGGTCATCCTACTCGGCGGCCTGCCGCGCGCTGTAGCCAAGCCTGCCGCTTAATTCCTCGATCAGCTTCACGGCTGCTTCAGCAATGACCGTGCCGGGCGGAAAGATCGCTGATGCGCCAGCGGCATAGAGCGCCGGATAGTCACCCGGGGGGATCACGCCGCCGATCACGATCATCACGTCGCCGCGTCCCTGTTCAGTCAGCGCCGCCTTCAATTCGGGCACCAGCGTCAGGTGGCCGGCGGCGAGAGACGAAACGCCGACGATGTGGACGTCGTTCTCCACAGCTTGTCGTGCGGCTTCGGCCGGAGTGGCGAAGAGTGGGCCGATATCGACGTCGAAACCGAGATCGGCGAAGGCCGACGCAATGACCTTCTGGCCACGGTCGTGCCCGTCCTGGCCCATCTTGGCGACGAGGATGCGCGGGCGCCGCCCGTCATTCTCCTCGAAGGTCTCCACGAGCTGACGAACGGTCTCGACCACCGGCGACATGCCACCTACCTCTCGCTTGTAGACACCCGAGATCGAGCGGATCTCGGCGCGATGCCGGCCCCAGGCCTTCTCCAGGGCGTCGGAAATCTCTCCCACCGTGGCCTTCGCGCGGGCAGCCTCGACACCTAGCGCCAGGAGATTGCCCTCTCCCTGGGCGGCTGCGGTCAGTGCCGCCAGCGCGGCATCGACATCGGCCTGATTGCGCTCGGCGCGCAGCCGCTTGAGCTTGTCGATCTGCAGCATACGGACATTGCCGTTGTCGACGCGCATCAACTCGATGGCGCGATCGTCCTCGGGCTTGAATTTGTTGACACCGACGATGGTCTGACGGCCGGAATCGATCCGCGCCTGGGCGCGGGCCGCCGCTTCCTCAATGCGCAGTTTGGGGATGCCGGCCTCGATGGCCTTTGCCATACCGCCCAATTCCTCGACTTCGCGCAGGTGCTCCCAGGCGCGGGCGACGATGTCCTGGGTGAGCTTCTCCACATAGTAGGAGCCGCCCCACGGGTCGACGATGCGCGTCGTGCCGCTCTCCTGCTGCAGGAAAAGCTGGGTGTTGCGGGCGATGCGAGCCGAGAAGTCGGTGGGGAGCGCGAGTGCTTCGTCGAGGGCGTTGGTGTGAAGCGACTGGGTGCCGCCCTGCGTCGCGGCCATCGCCTCGATGCACGTGCGGGTGACGTTGTTGAACACGTCCTGTGCGGTCAGAGACCAGCCCGATGTCTGGCTGTGGGTGCGCAGGGGGAGGGATTTATCCGTCTTCGGCTCGAACTCCTTCACGAGCTTGGCCCAGATCAGGCGCGCCGCCCGCATCTTGGCGATCTCCATGAAGAAGTTCGTCGAGATCGCCCAGAAGAACGACAGTCGCGGGGCAAACTTGTCGATGGTGAGCCCGGCGGCGAGACCCGCCTTGATGTACTCGACGCCGTCGGCGAGCGTGTAGGCGAGTTCGAGGTCGTTCGTCGCCCCGGCTTCCTGCATGTGGTAGCCGGAGATCGAGATCGAATTGAACTTCGGCATATGGGCAGAGGTGTAGGCGAAGATATCACCGATGATCCGCATCGAGCCCGCCGGCGGGTAGATGTACGTGTTGCGGACCATGAACTCCTTGAGAATGTCGTTCTGGATCGTGCCCGCGAGTTTCTCGGGCGGCACGCCCTGCTCTTCGGCCGCCACGATGTAGAGGGCGAGGATCGGCAGCACCGCGCCGTTCATCGTCATCGACACGGTCATCTCGTCCAGCGGGATGCCCGAGAAGAGCGTCCGCATGTCGTAGATCGAATCGATCGCCACGCCGGCCATGCCGACATCGCCCGAGACACGCGGGTGATCGGAATCGTAGCCGCGGTGGGTAGCGAGATCGAAGGCGACCGACAGGCCCTTCTGTCCGGCGGCGAGGTTGCGCCGGTAGAATGCGTTCGAATCCTCGGCCGTGGAGAAGCCGGCATATTGCCGGATCGTCCAGGGCTGGGTCACGTACATGGTCGGGTAGGGGCCGCGCAGGTAGGGCGCCACACCCGGATAGGTATGGAGAAACTCGATCCCCTCGCGATCCTCCGGCCCGTATACGCCCTTCACCGGGATGCCCTCGGGCGTCATCCATGGCTCGCCCGCCGGCGGCACGGGCGCCGTGAAGGCATCTGCCGCGTATGGGACGTTCGCGAAATCGGGGATACGGGACGTCATGTGATCGAACTCGTGCGGCGGCGTTTGGGGAAGCATTATAGTGAAGCATCGGCTTCGGGCTATCCCTCTCAAATCCATTTTGAGAAACAGTGACGTCATCGGACCCGTCGGTCCGGGTTCGACGAGCGGGACAATCTCGTCACGGTCGGCGATATCGCGGTGCCGGGCCGGTGCGGCTTTCGAGCCATCCGAGACGCTCGTCGATCATCTCGCGCAGCCTGTCGCGTCGCCTCGAGGCGCTCCAGCAGGTATCGGGACAACTCGGCGCCTCGCCCTCGAAGGCACCCACCACGGCGAGAACGACGAGGACGAGCCCGAGGAGGAGACCGGCCACGACAGGCCAGGCGAAACAGAGCCCGACGAGCAGGGCTAGCCCGCCCTTGAGCAAGAGGGAGCCGGCGAGCTTCAGCTTCACCAAGGCGGCGAAGCTGGCGCCGCCGCCGAGAGCCCCACGGACACCGCGCATGGCCACGGCGCGTACGCGGCGGCGTTCGAGCAGAACCTGAAGCCGGGCGAGGTTCCGCCGCACGCGGCGCGTTTCGGGATCGGTTTCGTCGGACAACGTGTGGATCGTCAAACGGTCGGTCCCTCGCGCGATCGATAAGGCCGAGCCTCGATGTGGGCCTGGTCTCCATTCGGGTAAAGGGAGACCGCAAAAGCTTCGGGACAGCCACCGTGACAGACATTCCGACCGCCAGCGCGGCCCGCCTATGGCGCCCCATTGCCCGGTTCGTCGCCATCGAGGCGCGGGTCGGCGCCTGGGCTCTGGCACGTGGACCTCTGGTGGCCGGGGTCTACGAGTTCCTGCGTTTCGGCATCAAGCAGGGATGGGCCTGCCTGTTCGGCGGATTGCTGTGCGCCCTCCTGATCGGCAGCTACCTGTTCTATCCCGCCCAGGTCACGCTGAGCCGATACGACATGCTGACCCTCTCGGCCGTGATGATCCAGGTCGCCCTTCTCGCCCTGCGCATGGAGACCTGGGAGGAGGCGAAGGTGATCGCGCTCTTCCATGTGGTCGGCACGGTGATGGAGATCTTCAAGACCGCCGTTGGGTCATGGATCTACCCGGAGGCCAGCCTGCTCCGCATCGCCGGCGTGCCGCTCTTCACGGGCTTCATGTATGCGAGCATCGGCTCCTACATCGCCCGGGTGTGGCGCCTGTTCGATTTCCGCTTCACCCACCATCCCGGCACCGGTGCGACGCTTCTGCTGGCCACGGCGATCTACCTTAACTTTTTCACGCACCACTACGTAACGGACATCCGCCTCGGGTTGTTCGCGGCGACGGCCCTGCTGTTCGGCCGAACCTGGGTGCATTTCAAGGTCTGGCGGGTACACCGGCGGATGCCGCTTCTCCTGGGCTTCCTGCTCGTCGCCCTGTTCATCTGGCTCGCCGAGAACATCGGTACCGGAACGCGGGTCTGGCTCTATCCGAACCAGGTATCGACCTGGGCGATGGTTTCCTGGCCGAAGCTTGGTTCCTGGTACCTCCTGATGATCGTTTCCTACGTTCTGGTCTCCCTCGTGAACAAGCCGGAGGTTTATCGGGACGGCGAGATCGAACGGGGAAATTACAAACAATAGCGACTGGCTTTCTTCAGTGTTTGGCAAGATCGGGCGGGCTAAGCCCGTCTGAGCCATGAGGAACCCCGTTCATGAGTGATTCCATCGCCGGCCTCGCGCAGTCGATCGTCTCGAACCAGAGCGCTGCGACGCGCGAGTCGATGCAGACGACCTTCATACGCAAGCAAGGTGAGAGTGATCGGGCCATCGCCCAGCTCTTGCAGCAATCCGCCGATCAACAGAAGGCCATTCTTCCCGAAGGCCAAGGCGCAGTCGTGGACCGGCAGGTCTGAGCCCCGGTTACCTCCGGTGGGAGAGGCCGGATGAGCGCCCGCATTGGGGCAGGTCATCCGGCAGGATGAGTCGTGCGTGTCGCCAGGGGCCGAAAACGTAACGAACAGCCCGGCTCGGTTCACGACAGATCGGGACGTCCGCCGTGCGGCGCGGTCGGTTCCGCGCCGGCGGCTGGGTCTTCCTGGCCTCGTCAGGAGGCCGCGAGAGGCCGCATCACCTCAGTTGAGATAGGTGCGGATCCAGTTCGGCGAGAGGATTTCGCCTTCCTCGGTGATGATCCACGGCTGCTTTGCCGGGTCGGTCAGGGCGCCTGCGGCGGCCTCGATCGCCTCGCGAAGGGTGCCGTAGCGCGCGGGCTGAGCCAGCGGCGCCGGGACGGGGGTGGTCCGCCAGATCGTTAGATCGGCGGGACGTTCGAGGGCTTCGGTTTCCATAGCGATGTTTTCCTTGAACCTGAGAGGGTCGTTCCCCGCGGGTCTGTGCTGCTGGGCCAGCATTCGGTGCAGCCAGCGCGGGACGTGTTTCCGTGAGAATGGAAGCATCTCTAGGGCAGCTTTGCGATCAATTTGGGCATTGCCATGATGAGTATGGCAGACCCGATCCTTTATCCCCCGCCTTAAACATCATGTTTTGAACACAAAGCTTGAGGCGGCTGCCCTGGGACGCCCTCTTTTTATGATGAAGAGTTGAGGGTGACAGTGCTGATTGAACTTGTAGCTTGAACCTTGGGACGGAACCGTGTGCCCGCGCACCCGGATCGTGCCGCCCGTGAAAACAGTTGAACGGAGATGGGTGACCGACCAGTTAATGCGACGGACGCAGTCCAGAATTTTTCCAAAGCTGTGAAAGGGATGTGACATGTCGGATCGCTTTGGCCGCATGGCGATCACGGCGGCCCTGGTGCTCATGGCGCTCTACGTCGGACAGCCCTATGTGGCGGCGCTCCTGTTCTCGGCTGAAACTCCTCGAGCGATCACGGCCCGGGGGGATCTGGCCCCATCCGAAACGTCCACCGCGACCTTGTTCGAGCGCGCGAGCCCGTCGGTCGTGCATGTCTTCGCCCAGGCCGCTGCCCAGGGGCGTTCCCTGATGAGCCCCGATTCCGAGGAGGGCGAAGGGGGCAACGGCGCGCAGACGGGCACGGGCTTCGTTTGGGATGCCGCCGGGCACGTGGTCACCAACAATCACGTAGTGGCGGGCGCGGCCCAAAGGGGTGGCTCGGTGTCCGTCCGCCTATCCTCGGGGGAGGTCCGCCCAGCGACGATCGTCGGGACCGCGCCGAGCTACGACCTCGCCGTGCTTCGCCTCGGCGGCACCGGTGTCGTTCCGCCGCCCCTGGCCATCGGTACCTCGGCGGATCTCAAGGTCGGGCAAGCGGCCTTCGCCATCGGCAACCCGTTCGGCCTCGACCATACCCTCACGACGGGCGTCATCAGCGCTCTTCGTCGCCGCCTCCCGACGGGGGAGGGGAGGGAGTTGTCCGGCGTGATCCAGACCGACGCCGCGATCAATCCCGGCAATTCCGGGGGGCCGCTCCTCGATTCCGCGGGGCGACTCGTGGGCGTCAACACGGCGATCTATTCTCCCTCGGGTGCCAGCGCCGGCATCGGCTTCG
Organism: Methylobacterium sp. 88A; assembly: GCF_000376345.1. NCBI lineage: Bacteria > Pseudomonadati > Pseudomonadota > Alphaproteobacteria > Hyphomicrobiales > Methylobacteriaceae > Methylobacterium > Methylobacterium sp. 88A. The sequence goes on along the minus strand of NZ_AQVT01000001.1, from coordinate 3,343,041 downwards.
CGATCCCCGTGGACGTGGTGAACCGGGTCGTGCCCGAACTCATCCGCAACGGCCGCACCCGCAATCCGGGCATCGGCATCATCGCCGGTCAGGAAGCGACCGCCGCGCGTCTCGGGATCGACGGCGTCGTGGTCCTGCGGGTCCTGCGCGGATCGCCGGCCGCCGAGGCCGGATTGCGCGGTGTCGATGTCCAGACCGGTACGATCGGCGATGTCATCGTCGGAGCCGGCGGTCAGCCGGTGCACCGCCTCGCCGATCTCACCGCCGCGATGGAGGCGGCGGGCATCGGCAAGGCCGTCGATCTCGCCGTCGAGCGGGACGGCCGCATCCGCAAGGTGAAGGTCATCACGGCGGATGTGGCCGAGACGCGGCAATAAGGCTTTCCCAGGCCGGGCTGTCATAAAGGCCGTTTCCGGTGCAGTAGGGTTGAAACCGCGCCGAACGACAACACGCAAGACACCGCAATGACGACGAAGGCCCGCCTGTTCCGATCCCTCGTCTGCGTCGCGCTCGTGCTCGGCGTGATGCCGGCCGGAGCGAGGGACGCGTCGCGGCGCCTATGCCCCGACGATGCTCCCGAGGGGGTTCGCATCCCGCCGCGCGACACGTGTCCGGATCGCAGCGCCGAGGACGTGGGAGCGCAGGGCGGCTTCCACCGGATCGGCGATGTCCAGGTCAGGATCGGCGGACGGGTCACGCTCGACCACGACATGCGCCGATGACCATCCTTGCCGCCCTCGCGGCCCTGTTCGTCCTGTGGTGGTACGCCAAGACCGCCAAGCCCCACCTCGTCCGGCGCATGGGTCGGCTGATCACGCCGCGACTGGCGAGACGGATCGGCGGCTATGTCTTGCTCGCCCTGGCCGGCGTGGCTGCGGTTCGTGGTCGGATCGAACTCGCGATCCTGTTCGGGGGCGTCGCGTTCTGGTTCCTCGACGGTGTCGACGCCGTGGTCGCCCGGCTTCGCGGCCTGTTCAGGCGCGCATCCGTCTCGCGGCCCACGATCGTGCTGTTCGAGGTGATGCCCGATGGGCGGACCGCTGACGGGATCGTCCAGATCGGTCCCTATGCCGGGCGGCGCCTGTCGCAGCTTCCTGAAGCGGCGCTGATGCAGATCCTCGCCGTCTGCCGCAAGGCTGACCGCATCGCCGCGCGCCGTTTACAGACGTATCTCGACGGCAGAACGGCCGCCGGGCGTGAAGACGCTGAGAGAGATTCCGACGCGCGGTCGCGCCGTCCGCCGGATCCAGGGGCGATGACGCAAGAGGAGGCCCACCAGATCCTGGGGCTTCAGAGCGGGGCGACCCTGCAGCAGATCCGCACGGCTCATCGCACGCTGATGAAACGGTGGCATCCCGACCAGGGCGGAACGGTCGAGGGGGCTTCGCGCATCAACGCGGCCCGAGACAGGCTTGTGAGCCGACATCGCTGATACTCCACGCGCGTTGCCAGAAAAATGCTCGATCGGACCCGGCCGGCGAACAGCCGACTGGGTTCGGCGAGGACGCAAATGGCGTCGTCACCGATGTCAGGAGGGCTTCCAGCTTCTGAAAAGCTAAGCCGTCGCGATGGCGGGTTTCAGCTTCGCGTGGCGAAGCAGTTGAAGCCGTTGCGCTTCAGGGTCGAGCAGGCGTCCTGCGCGGCTTCCTGTTCGCTGAAGCCCGAGAACCGAGCCCGGTAGAGGGTGGCGCCGCCATGATCGACCCTGACCGTGTAGGGCGAGGCCTTGGACAGGGCGCTTCCGGCCCGGCTGCGCGCCTCGGAAAGCATCGACTTCGCCTTGTCTTCGTCGTCCATGGCGCCGAGTTGGATCACCCAGGCGGTAGGCGTGACGCGGCTCGTGGACGCTGACTTCGGGGCGGGCTCGGGCCGGGCGCCATCGACCGATGCGAGACGTGCATCCGACTTGCCGCTGGGCGAAGCCTTGGTTCCGGGGAAAGCGGCGGGTGCGCTGCTCGGTGCATAGGCCTGAGCCGAGGCCGGGAGAGCGCCGCTCCGCCACTTGGCACCGGCACTTCCAGGGGTCGTGGTCTGGCGCGGGCTGATGTCGAGAGGTTGGGTCGAGGCGGTGGTCTCCACCTCGATCTCCTCGTCGTCGGCCGAGGCGACCTGAGTGCGCGTCCGCGACGTGGCGTCCGCCACCACGGCCGGGCGGCCACGCTCGGCGACTTCCGTCACCGCCGGTGCCTGGCGGTTGCCGGCATAGGCGCGCGGCAGGTTCGCCCGGACGAGATCGGCCATGATGCGGTCGCGGCTGGCACCGGACTTTCCGCCGAGCACGATCGCCACGATCTGGCGGTCGTCGGACTTGGCGGCGGTCATCAGGTTGAAGCCGGAATCGCGGGTGTAGCCGGTCTTGATGCCGTCCACGCCTTCGACATTGCCCAGGAGCCGGTTGTGGTTGCCGATGACCCGGCCGCGGAAGGCGAAGGAGCGGGTCTGGAAGTACTTGTAGTAGCGCGGAAACCGGTCCTGGATCGCCCGGGCGAGGATGGTCAGGTCGCGCGCCGTGGTGATCTGGTCCGCATCGGGCAGGCCCGAGGCGTTGGCGTAGTTGGTCCGGGACATTCCCAGGGCCTGTGCCTTGCGGGTCATCATCTCGGCGAATTTCGGCTCCGAGCCGGCAATGTTCTCGCCGATGGCGCAGGCCACGTCATTGGCGGATTTCGTCACGATCGCCTTGATCGCGTCCTCCACCTCAATCGTCGAGCCGGGCCGGAGACCGAGCTTGGACGGCGGCCGGGCGGCGGCGAATGCCGAGATGGTCAGGGGCGAGTCGAGGTTGAAACGGCCACGCTCGAGCTGTTCGAACAGCATGTAGAGCGTCATCACCTTCGTGATCGACGCCGGGTGGCGGAGGGAATCCTCATTGACCGCATGCAGGGTGCGGCCCGTCTTCACATCGACCACCATGGCGGCGTAGGGCGGGTTGTAGCCCCCGCCACCGCCCCGGTGATGGTGCCCACGACGCGCATCGGCGGGCGAGGCGATGGCCGTGAGAACAGCTGCGGCCGTAATCAGGGCCGGCAGTCCATGGGTCGTCCGGGAGCGACTCGGAACGCTACGCATCGCGACGGGGTGTCCTCGACAACCAACCCTGAGGTCGGCTTGCACTGCATCATCACTGCAAGGCCGGCGAACGTGCCGCCGTGCCCTCGCAACATCTGTCAATCAGGCTAGGTCGACGCGGTTACGGCCCGGTTAATGCCACGGCATCAATTTGCTCGCTTTCGCTGCGGTGCAATATAAATCTTGACGACCCATGGTGCATTGCACATAAAGAAGGCGTTGGTCGATTCCGCGGGTCGGGGAACCGGCCTTGTCGACATCCGGCCCCAGAGGAATGCCCGCAAGGGTATCTCGCATCCCATGACTTTCCAGCCCTTCGACAAGATCCCCGCTTTCGACAAGTCCGGCTTCGATTCGGCGATGAAGAGCGTGTCGCTCGTCGCCCGGACGAACCAGACCGTCGGCACCGAGATGGCGGACTTCACCAAGCAGTCCTTCGAGCATGGCACCGCCACGATGAAGAAGCTGTCTGAGGCGAAGACCCCTCAGAGCGCCATGGAAATCCAGGCCGAGTTCATGAAGGCGTCCTACGAGCGCATGGTCGCTCAAGCGAAGCTGGTCGGCGGCCTGTATGCCGAGCTCGCCAAGGAGATCGGCAAGCCGCTCGAGGGCCTGACCAAGATCAAGCTTCCCGCTACCAACTGAGCGTCCGTCCGGCGTTGGAGCCGGCGACGACAAGAATGATATGCCAAAGGGTGATCGAGCGACGGCTCGGTCGCCCTTTTTCGTGCGTCATCGCACCTTCCTGCGGCATTGCCGGGTAAAGTCCGCCCGGCGGCAGGCGTTCACCGCGCCACGTACCGGACAAGTGCGCGCAGGCGACTGGCGAAGTCGGGAAACGGCCTATAGATTGATGGTGAAGCAGGCGCGCGGCGCCAGCGTGCAGTCGGGAAGCCGGTGGGGTCTCACAATCCGCGTCCGGGCTTCTCTGCCACAAATGGGGTCGATGCTATTCCGATGTCCGACGACCCGATGCGTTGTCTGGTCTCCCTCAATACGGATCACAGCGGCGCCGCCACGACCGCTGGGCTTGATGGCGCGATCCCTGACGATCCTTCGACTCCGCGCGCAGCCGATCCCATTGGACCGGGCGGTAATGACGATGGTCGCTCGGGGACTGCGATCATCACTCGGACCAAACCCAAGACGAAACGGCCGAGCCTGTACCGCGTACTCCTTCTCAACGACGATTACACGCCGATGGAGTTCGTCGTGCACGTAGTCGAGAAATTTTTCAACAAATCACAGGCCGATGCCTACCAGATCATGATGCACGTGCATCAGAATGGCGTCGGCGAGTGCGGGATCTTTACCTATGAGGTGGCGGAGACCAAGGTGACGCAGGTCATGGACTTCGCGCGCAAACACCAACATCCTCTCCAGTGCGTCATGGAAAAAAAATAGGCACTTCACACGAGGACCCGCTTTTGCCCAGCTTCTCTCGCAGCCTAGAACAAGCTCTCCACCGCGCCCTGGCGCTCGCCGGCGAGCGTCGGCACGAATATGCGACGCTGGAGCATCTGCTCCTCGCCCTGGTGGACGACCAGGACGCCGCGGCCGTCATGCGCGCCTGCAACGTCGAGGTCGACACGCTGAAACGCAGCCTCGTCGAGTATGTGGACACCGAACTCGCCAACCTGATCGGCGATGGGCGCCAGGATGCCAAGCCGACGGCGGGTTTCCAGCGGGTGATCCAGCGCGCGGTGATCCACGTCCAGTCCTCCGGCCGGGAAGAAGTGACCGGGGCCAACGTGCTCGTGGCGATCTTCGCCGAGCGCGAGAGCCATGCCGCCTATTTCCTGCAGGAGCAGGACATGACCCGCTACGACGCGGTCAACTACATCAGCCATGGCATCGCCAAGCGCCCCGGCGCGTCCGAGCCGAAGCCCGTCCGTGGCGCGGAGGAGGAGCCTTCCACCGAGCGTCCGAGCGGCGAGGAGACGGAGAACCGCACCAAGAAGAAGGGCGATGCGCTTGAGGCTTACTGCGTCAATCTCAACAAGAAGGCACGCGATGGCCGGATCGATCCGCTGATCGGTCGTGAGAGCGAGGTCCAGCGCACCATCCAGATCCTGTGCCGCCGTCAGAAGAACAATCCGCTGCTCGTGGGCGACCCGGGTGTCGGCAAGACCGCCATTGCCGAAGGACTGGCGCGCAAGATCATCAACAAGGAAGTGCCGGAAGTTCTCATCGACGCAACGGTGTTCTCCCTCGACATGGGCACCCTGCTCGCAGGCACGCGCTATCGTGGCGACTTCGAGGAGCGGCTCAAGCAGGTGATGAAGGAGATCGAGGCGCACCCGAACGCGGTGCTCTTCATTGACGAGATCCACACCGTCATCGGCGCCGGCGCGACTTCCGGCGGTGCGATGGACGCGTCGAACTTGCTCAAGCCCGCTTTGGCCAACGGCTCGCTCCGCTGCATCGGCTCGACCACCTATAAGGAGTACCGTCAGTACTTCGAAAAGGACCGCGCCCTGGTGCGCCGGTTTCAGAAGATCGACGTCAACGAGCCGTCGATCCCGGACGCCATCGAGATCGTGAAGGGTCTCAAGCCCTATTTCGAGGAATTTCACAAACTCAAATACACGACCGAGGCCGTGAAAGCCGCCGTCGAGTTGTCTGCGCGCTACATCAACGACCGCAAGTTGCCGGACAAGGCGATCGACGTGATCGACGAGACCGGCGCGTCGCAGATGCTCGTACCGGAAGCTCGCCGCAAGCGGACGATTGGGGTGAAGGAAATCGAAGCGACCATCGCGACGATGGCACGTATCCCGGCAAAGACCGTCTCGAAGGACGATGCGGCGGTTCTCAAGAACCTCACTGAGAACCTGAAGCGCGTTGTCTACGGGCAGACGGATGCCATCGAGGCTCTCACCTCGGCGATCAAGTTGGCGCGCGCCGGCTTGCGCGATCCGGACAAGCCGATCGGCTCGTACCTGTTCGCCGGGCCCACCGGTGTCGGCAAGACGGAAGCGGCCAAGCAGCTCGCTTCGTCACTCGGCATCGAGATGATCCGTTTCGACATGTCGGAATACATGGAGCGCCACACGGTCAGCCGTCTCATCGGCGCTCCGCCCGGCTATGTCGGCTTCGATCAGGGCGGGTTGCTCACTGACGGGATCGACCAGCATCCGCATTGCGTGCTGCTGCTGGACGAGATCGAGAAGGCCCATCCCGACCTCTTCAACATCCTGTTGCAGGTGATGGACCACGGCAAGCTCACCGACCACAACGGCAAGCAGGTGGATTTCCGCAACGTCATCATCATCATGACGACGAATGCGGGCGCATCGGACATGGCGAAGTCGGCCTACGGCTTCACCCAGGCCAAGCGCACGGGAGACGACGTCGAGGCGATCAACAAGCTCTTCGCGCCGGAATTCCGGAACCGCCTCGACTCGATCATCTCGTTCGGACATCTGCCGAAGGACGTGGTGGCCAAGGTTGTCGACAAGTTCGTGCTCCAGCTCGAGGCGCAGCTGGCCGACCGCAACGTGACCATCGAACTCTCGGACGAGGCGCGCGAGTGGTTGACCGAGAACGGTTACGACGAGGCGATGGGTGCCCGGCCCATGGCACGCCTGATCCAGACCACGATCAAGACGCCGCTCGCCGATGAGGTCCTGTTCGGACGCCTCAAGGATGGCGGCGCGGTTCGGGTTGTGCTGAAGAAGGCCGAGGAAGGTGTGACGCTGGCGCAGAAAGACGCGCTGGCCTTCGAGTTCCCGGCCGGACCCGTGACACCGAAACCGGAGAAGGACGTGACCAATGCCGGCGGCAAGCGCAAGCGCAGCCGGGCCAAGGCCGCTCCGCGAAAGAAGGAAGAGGCGAAGAAGGACGACAAGGGTGGTTCGGGCGGTGTCCGCACGGTACCGAAAGTTCCTCTCGTCCGGGCCTGATCGCACCGAAGCTCTGCCGAACGGGGCGCGTCTTCCTTACGAGGAAGGCGCGCCCCGTTCGGCGTTCGGGCTGAAAATGCGCGGTCCTGCTGTCGACATGCGCGGGCTCGGTCGCTAGCTAGCGCCTTTGAGTAAATGCATCAGCGCACGTTCGGCCGTGACACCTTCGAGGGGCTCGCCGAGCAACGTCATAGACTTCGATTTCCCGTCACGGCTCAAGCCGGTGCGGGAAAGGTTGGAGTGGGATCGTTGAAGCCACTCGCGTTAACAGGGGAGTATCCATGAGCGATCTGCAAGAGGGCCCCCTGACACCGCTCTCCAGCCAGGGCACCCATGTCGCGGCCCGCCCGCAGAAACTAACCCGGCGCGAAGAGCGTCGTCGTCGTCGTGTACGCCGGCGCCGGGGAGAGGAAATCCTGGGTTGGATCCTCGTTCCGATCATCTGCTACGGAATTTATTGGGGGATCAGCGCCGGATTCGATGTGCTCGGAACGACTCCGGGCACGGTCTGGGACCAGTTGATGCAGGTCAAGCAGATGCTCGAGAAGAAGGCTTGACCCTTATCGGGTGAGAGCATGGAGCGAGAACAGGCGCTCGGCATCGGTCCAACTCTTCGCAACCCTCCATCCTGCCTGCGCCGCAAGGGCGCGGAAGCCGTCGATCGTGTACTTGTAGCTGTTCTCGGTGTGGATCGTCTCTCCCCCCGCGAAGCTGAAGCGGCGGCCCGCGAGCGACACGTCCTGGGCGCGCAAGCTCACGAGATGCATCTCGATCCGCGACTCCTCGGGTGCGAAATAGGCCCGGTGGGCGAAGGCCGATCGGTCGAAATCCGCTCCGAGTTCGCGGTTGATCCGATCGAGCAGGTTGAGGTTGAACCTCGCCGTCACGCCGGCTGCATCGTCATAGGCCGCATCGAGCACCGCCTTGTCCTTCACGAGATCGACGCCGACAATCAGGGATGCCCCACGCCCCAGGACCCGCCCGAAATGGGCGAGGAGATGGGCAGCCTGAGGCGGCTCGAAATTGCCGATGGTCGAGCCTGGGAAGAACCCTGCCACGGCGCCATCGGAGAGCCCATCGGGCAGGGTGAAGGGCCGGGTGAAATCCGCCGCGACCGGCTGAATCGACAGGTGTGGGAAGTCCCGCGACAGGGTTTCGGCTTCGCTTCGTAGGAAGTTCTCCGAAACGTCAACCGGAACGTAGGCGGCCAAATCCGTGAGATGGACGAGAAGCCGCCGGACCTTCACCGTCGAGCCGCTACCGAATTCCACGAGGTTCGCTCGTGACGGAAGAAGCGATGCGATGTCCGGCCCCGACGCATCGAGGATGCCGATTTCCGTGCGAGTCGGATAATATTCCGACTGTCGGGTAATCGCCTCGAACAGGTCGGAGCCGATCTCGTCGTAGAAATACTTCGCCGGAATGAATTTCTGCGCCGCCGAGAGCCCCACGAGGACGTCGTCGAGGAACTGTTGCTCCGGAGTGACGGAGGAGACGGGGGTGGCGTCCGTGAAGACGGGGTTGATGGTCACGGGCAAGTCTCCGAAGAACGCCGAAGGACGTAAGGTTTCGCGGGAGAGGGAAACGGAGATCAGTCGCGATAGTTCGACAGCCGCAGCCCCGTGAACTGCCAGCGCTGGTGCGGATAGAAGAAATTGCGATAGCCGATCCGGGCATGACCTTCGGAGGTGGCCACGGAAGAGCCGCGCAGGACGAACTGGTTCGACATGAACTTTCCGTTGTATTCGCCAAGCGCACCGGACACCGGCCTGTAGCCCGGGTAGGACAAATAGGCAGAACGGGTCCATTGCCAGACGAGGCCGAAGGCGTCGTCGAGCAGACCCTCCTTCGCGGCGATCTCCCATTCGAACTCGGTGGGCAGATCGCGCCCCGCCCATCGGGCAAAGGCATCCGCCTCGAAATAGCTCACGTGGGTGACGGGCAGGGCCGGGTCGATACTGGCCTGTCCGGCGAGGGTCATGCTCGACCATTGCCCGGCTTCATTGCGCTGCCAGTAGCCGGGGGCCTCCCAGCCCTCCGCCTGCACCGCGAGCCAGCCATCCGAGAGCCAGAGTTCGGGCCGCGCGTAGCCGCCATCCTCGATGAAGGCGAGCCATTGCGCGTTGGTGACGAGGCCCCTGTCGATCCGACACGGTAGGATCAGCGTCTCATGGCGTGGGGATTCGTTATCGAACGAGAATCCGTCGCCCTGATGCCCGATCTTCTCGACCCTCCCATCCAACTCGGCGGTTCCGCCCCGCGATACAGGACGAGGAAAACGCCATCCGGCATCGTAGACGGGGCTCAGGGGGTTCTGCGCGAAGGCATGGAGGATGTCGGTGAGGAGCAACTCCTGATGCTGCTGCTCATGATAAAGGCCGATCTCCAGGATCGACAGCACCGTGTCGAGGGTCGCCTCGGTCGAATCCGCCAGGAGGCCCTCCACTGCACGGTCCACATGGGCGCGGTAACCGGCGACCTCGTCCGCGGTCGGCCGTGTGATGAGACCGCGCATGATTCTCGGCTGGCGGGGGCCTGCGGCGACGTAATAGGAGTTGAAGAGGTAGTGCAGCCGCTCGTCGTAGATGCGGTAGCCGGGCACGTGATCGTGCAGGAGGAACTGCTCGAAGAACCACGTGGTATGCGCCCGGTGCCACTTCGTCGGACTGGCATCGGCCATGGACTGGATCTGTTGGTCCTCCGGCGATAGCGGCGCGGCGCGGCGCTCTGTCTCGTCGCGCACGGCGCGGAAGGCCCTGATCCAGGCCGCGCGATCCACCGGCCTTTCCAAGACGTTTGGCGGCGGGAATGCCGCGCTTTCCGTCTGACGATGCGAGGTCTCGCGGATTGCCGCCGTCGCTGCCATGTCGATCACTCCACTCGCATCCATGATGCGGAAATATGGCCCCGCCGCCATTCGGCAACGGCCATTCGCCTGCGCCCATCGACGCGGCGCGCATGGACGAAAAATGCCGGGCCTTTTTCATGCCTCAGTGACACGGCCTTAACCCTGCCGGCCCGACACTCCTCCATCCACGCACAGTGTCCAGGCAAGGCTCGTATGCGGATCGATCTGATGGCAGGAGTGATGACGGCGGCCCTGGCGGCTGAAATCCGGCCGACCCCAACCATTCTCGTGTTCGATTCCGGTCTTGGAGGCCTCACCGTTCTCGAACAGGTGAGGCGCGCCCGGCCCGACGCGCGTTACGTCTATGCCGCCGACGACGCCGCCTTTCCCTACGGGCGTCTATCGGAATCCATCCTCGTCGCCCGCGTCCTGGCGGTGATGGAGAGACTTCTCCTACGCCACGGCCCCGATCTCGTCGTGATCGCCTGCAACACGGCGTCGACCCTGGTGCTTCCTGCACTCCGGGCGCGCTTTTCGACACCGTTCGTCGGCGTCGTGCCGCCGATCAAGCCGGCGGCGGAGGCGACACGCTCGCGCAGGATCAGCCTCCTGGCGACGCCTGGCACTGTGGCGCGGCCCTATACCCACGACCTCATCGAGACTTATGCGGGCGCCTGTGCGGTCACCCTGGTCGGATCGCCGAATCTGGCGGCCTATGCCGAGGCCGAACTCGCGGGCCGCCCGGTCGACGACGCGTTGATCGCCGCCGAGATCGCCCCATGCTTCGTCGAGAGCGAGGACGGGCGACGTACGGACGTGGTCTGCCTCGCCTGTACCCATTATCCCCTGCTGCTCACGCGATTCCAGCGCCTCGCCCCCTGGGAGGTGACCTGGATCGATCCGGCCCCGGCCATCGCCCGCCGGGTCACGCAGCTTCTCGGTCCATCCCGGCGCAAGCCTCTGGACGACATCCCTCCGGGGCTGACGGCCTTCACCAGCGGTGCCAGCATCACGCCCTCCCTGCGTCGCTCTCTCGATGCCAGGGGCGTCGGCGATGTCGCCGTGGAGATGATGCCGCTCGCTCTGCAATAGATGCGTTGCCGCCTCGGCATTGACCTCCGGGCCTCTCTCGCCTATGCAGCGCTCAGTTACGGGGCTCCGAGAGGGGCCCCGCAGCTTTTTCAAGCGCACCCGTGAGCGGCAATGTCCGCTCTGTCGTTCCGCTTCGGCCCCGGGCCGCTTCGGAAAGAGGAGGGCGCGTTCCTCGACCAATCTCACTCGCTGAGAGGAACCGCGATGTCAAAACGTATTCAGGCGAAGCACAAGCTCGATCGCCGTATGGGCCAGAACATCTGGGGCCGCCCGAAGAGCCCCGTCAATCGCCGCGAGTACGGCCCCGGCCAGCATGGCCAGCGCCGCAAGGGCAAGATGTCCGACTTCGGCACGCAGCTGCGCGCCAAGCAGAAGCTCAAGGGCTACTACGCCAACATCACCGAGAAGCAGTTCCGCCGCTACTACGCCGAGGCGATCCGCCTGCGCGGCGATTCGAGCGAGAACCTGATCGGCTTGCTGGAGCGTCGCCTCGACGCCGTGGTGTACCGCGCCAAGTTCGTGCCGACCCCGTTCGCTGCCCGCCAGTTCGTGAACCACGGCCACGTCAAGGTGAATGGCCGTCGCGTGAACATCGCCAGCTTCCTCGTGAAGCCGGGCGACGTGATCGAGGTGAAGGATTCGTCGAAGCAGCTCGAGATCGTCGTCGTCGCCTCGCAGCTCGCCGAGCGTGACGTGCCGGACTACATCGAGGTGGATCACGCCAAGATGACCGCTCGCGTCACCCGCGTGCCGAGCCTCAGCGAAGTTCCCTACCCGGTCCAGATGGAACCGAACCTCGTGATCGAGTTCTATTCGCGCTGATCCCACCGGATCATCACCGAGACGAAAAAGGCCGCCCGAGAGGGCGGCCTTTTTGTTTGCCCGATTGATCAATGATCGATCAGGCCTCGCTCTTCGGACGGCTCATGTCGTGGGGAGGGCCACAAAAAAAGCGGGGAAGCCTATCTGGCCACCCCGCCTTCGGTTCATTGCTGCTGCACCAGATCATGTCGCTCCGTGACGTTCGCTTCGAAAGCGAGGTCGGATACGGCGGACTGCCTGAATGAACGCCTCAGCCGCGCTGGCCGATGGGCACGTATTCGCGCTTGTCCGGGCCGATATAGAGCTGGCGTGGGCGGCCGATCTTCTGCGAGGGATCCTCGATCATCTCGGCCCATTGGGCGATCCAGCCCGTGGTGCGGGCGAGCGCGAAGAGCACGGTGAACATCGAGGTCGGGAAGCCCATCGCCTTGAGGGTGATGCCGGAATAGAAATCGATGTTCGGGTAGAGCTTCTTTTCGATGAAGTATTCGTCCTTCAAGGCGATCTGCTCGAGCTGAACGGCGACTTCCAGCAGCGGATCGTCCTTGATGCCAAGCTGGCTGAGGACCTCATGCGTCGTCTTCTGCATGATGCGGGCGCGCGGATCGTAGTTCTTGTAGACGCGGTGACCGAAGCCCATCAGACGGAACGGGTCGTTCTTGTCCTTGGCCTTGGCGACGTATTTCACCACGTTATCGGGCGTGCCGATCTCTTCCAGCATCTTGAGCGCCGCCTCGTTGGCGCCGCCATGCGCAGGCCCCCACAGGCAGGCGATGCCGGCGGCGATACAGGCGAAGGGGTTGGCGCCCGACGAGCCGGCCAGACGCACGGTGGAGGTCGAGGCGTTCTGCTCGTGATCGGCGTGGAGGATGAAGATCCGGTCCAATGCGCGCGCATAGATCGGGTTGACGACGAACTCCTCGCAGGGAACCGCGAAGCACATCCGCAGAAAGTTCGAGGTGTAATCGAGGTCGTTCTTCGGGTAGACGAAGGGCTGACCGATGGAATACTTGTAAGCCATCGCCGCGAGCGTCGGCATCTTGGCGATCATGCGCAGGCTGGCGATCATGCGCTGCTTGTCGTCCGAGATGTCGGTCGAGTCGTGATAGAAGGCCGACAGCGCGCCGACGCAGGCGACCATGATCGCCATCGGGTGGGCGTCGCGGCGGAATCCCTGGAAGAAGCGGTTCATCTGGTCGTGCACCATGGTGTGGCGCGTAACCCGGTAGTCGAAATCCGCCTTCTGGGCGGGCGTCGGCAATTCACCGAACAGCATCAGGTAGCACGTCTCGAGGAAGTCGCCCTGCTCGGCGATCTGCTCGATCGGGTAGCCGCGATACAGGAGGACGCCGGCGTCGCCGTCGATATAGGTGATCTTCGATTCGCAGGACGCGGTGGAGGTGAACCCGGGATCGAAGGTGAACATGCCGGTCTTGGCGTGGAGCTTGCCGATGTCGATGACGTCGGGTCCGATCGTACCGGTCTTGATCGGAAGATCGACTTGGTTGTCGCCCACGGAGATCGTGCTGGTGGCGCTCATGGAGACGTGGACCCTTTCTTGGCAGAAGGCAGACCTTGGCAGAGGGTAGCGCCGGCCCGAATGGCGACATCCGCCACTTAGGACCGGCGCGCACGAACAGGCTTTTGCTGCAGGTGCTCACACACCTATCGGGTTAGCGGATCGGCACACCGCCTACAACCGATCCCCCTCGCCACTCGGCCGCGCAAGCGAAAACCGGGCCGATCTGTCACCCGTCGAGCGTCTGTGATCAGGTCGAGGATGCCTGATCTCCGAGGCGCCCCAGACACTCCTCGCGTCCGAGCACGGCCATGACGTCGAAGACCGGCGGAGAGGTCGCGCGCCCCGTGAGCGCGGCCCGCAATGGCTGGGCGATCAGGCCGAGCTTGAGCGCGTTTTCCTCGGCAAAGCGGCGCACCGCGCCCTCCGTGCTGGCCGCGTTCCATTCCGGCAGGTCGGCGAGGGCCGGCAGGATCGCCGCGAGACGCTGGCGAGCTTCCTCGCTCAAGAGGGCCTTCGCCTTGTCGTCGAGGCCGAGGGGACGCGACGCGGTGAGGTAATAGGCGCTGTCGAGGAGGTCCACGAGGGTCTTGGCGCGCTCCTTGAGACCGGGCATCGCCGCGCCGAGCTTGGCACGAAGCTCGGGCGACAAGGCGGTGGGCAATCCGCGATCGGGAGCGAGCACCGGAAGGATCGTCTCGATCGCATCGATCAGCACGGCATCGTCCGCCCCGCGAATGTAGAGCCCGTTGAGATTCTCGAGCTTCGCGAAATCGAATCGGGCAGCCGAGCGGCCGATCGACTTCAGCTCGAAGGCGGCGATCATCTCCTCGGTCGAGAACACCTCCTGATCGCCATGGCTCCAGCCCAGGCGGACGAGGTAGTTGCGCAAGGCCGAGGGCAGGTAGCCGAGGTCGCGATAGGCGTCGACACCGAGTGCCCCGTGACGCTTCGATAGTTTGGCGCCGTCAGCCCCGTGGATCAGCGGGATATGCGCCATGATCGGCGCGGACCAGCCGAGCGCGTCGTAGATCTGTCCCTGCCGGGCGGCGTTGGTGAGGTGGTCGTCACCGCGAATCACGTGGGTCACGCCCATGTCGTGATCGTCGACGACGACGGCGAGCATGTAGGTGGGGTTACCGTCGGAGCGCAGCAGGACGAGATCGTCGAGATCCTTGTTGGCCCAGGTCACGCGGCCCTGGACCTGATCTTCCACCACCGTTTCGCCGTCGGACGGAGCGCGTAGGCGGATCACCGGCTTCACGCCGGCCGGTGCCTCGGTCTGATCGCGGTCGCGCCAGCGGCCATCGTAACGCATGGGGCGGCCTTCGGCCCGCGCGGCCTCGCGCATGGCGGTGAGCTCGTCCGGCGTCGCATAGCAGTGATAGGCGTTGCCCGAGGCGAGCAGGCTTTCCGCGACCTGGCGGTGCCGATCCGCGCGGGCGAACTGGTATACGACGTCTCCGTCCCAATCCAGGCCGAGCCAGCGCAACCCTTCGAGGATCGCGTCGATGGCGCCCTGGGTGGAGCGCTCCCGGTCGGTATCCTCGATCCTCAGCAGCATGCGACCGCCGAAATGGCGGGCATAGAGCCAGTTGAAGAGCGCCGTGCGCGCTCCCCCGATATGCAGGTACCCCGTGGGGGAGGGGGCAAAACGCGTAACGACGGGTGACGACATCGGGCGGCTAAACTTGTGCGTGAAGGTGGGAGGGCGGATCGACCGGCCCGGATCGGCGCATGTAGCATGCGTTTGCGGTGACGTTAAGAAAACGTGGCGCCGAGTCGCGAGGCGGAGGCGGTGCCGCTCGTGCGGGCTCTCTCCAAAAGGGTGAGCCCTGAGGGAGACGCAGCGGCAGATGGCCCAGGCCAGCGCGCGAGCAAAGGGCGCGACGTTTGCGGGCCTGGCCCGTCCGCGATCCCCGTCGGCTATGGTAGAGGCGGCAAAACGCTGGTTCGCCGGCGGGCTCGCGGAGGAATCCGAACAGCGCCGCCTGTTTCCCTGGCTCGCCGTCGCATTCGGCCTCGGCATTCTCGTCTGTTTCACCGCCACCCACGGCGAGCCATCGCTGGCGGCACCGCTCCTCGTGGCGCTCGCCCTCTCGGCCGCCGTACCGTTCCTCGGTTCAAGGCCCGTCGCCCTCGCTCTGGTTCTCGGACTCGCCGCGTCCTTCCTCGGCTTCTCGGCCGCTGTGTTGCGCCTGCGGATCGTGGCGGCGCCCGTCCTGGCCCGGACGACCATCGCGCCGCTCACCGGCCTTGTGGAAGCCCTCGACGAGCGGGAGGTCGGTGCGCGGCTCATCGTCCTCGTGGAGAGTTTCGGCACCCTGACGCCGGATCGCCGGCCGACGCGGGTTCGCGTGTCCTACAAAAAGGCGCTCACCCTGAAGCCCGGCGATTACATCTCGGCGACGGCGCGGCTCCTGCCCCCGCCCGAGGCGGCCCGGCCCGGCGGATACGATTTCGCGCGCGATGCCTACTTTCGCGGGATCGGCGCCGTTGGCTCCCTCGTGGGCAAGATCGAGGTGAAGCCTCCGCCGAGACCCTTGCCCTGGCAGGTCTCGCTCGCCGCTGCCGTGGACGATGCGCGCAACGCGCTGACCCGCCGGATCACCGATGCCAATGGCGGGCAGGCCGGCGCGGTGGCCGCGGCCCTGGTGACGGGCAAGCGCGGCCTCATCAATGCCGAGACCAACGATGTCCTGCGCGCGGCGGGGATCTACCACGTGGTCTCGATTTCCGGGCTCCACATGGTACTCGCTGCCGGAGTGGTGTTCTGGCTCGTTCGCGCGCTCCTCGCCCTCGTCCCGGGCCTCGCCCTCATCTGGCCGATCAAGAAGATCGCCGCCGGTTTCGCCATGGTCGGCGTCACCGCCTATTGCGTCTTCTCGGGCTGGGACATCGCCGCCGAGCGATCGCTCATCATGACCCTCGTGATGCTGGGCGCGATCCTCGTAGATCGTCCCGCGCTCAGCATGCGCAACCTCGCCCTGGCCGCGCTGATCGCCCTCGCGCGCGAGCCCGACGGGCTACTCGGCCCGAGCTTCCAAATGTCCTTCGGCGCGGTGGCCGGCCTCATCGCCTGCGCGGGCACGCTCAATCGCTGGATGCCGCCACGCGAAGGCGCCAGCCTCTTGGCCCGCGCATGGCGGTTCCTCGCCGTCGCGGTCCTCGGCACCCTGGCGACGACCATGGTCGCCCAGATCGCGACGGCGCCGTTCGCGACCTATCATTTCCAGACCGTCCAGCCGTTCGGCATCGTCGGCAACGCGCTGACCTTGCCCCTCGTATCTCTGGCGGTGATGCCGGCGGCGGTGCTCGGGATCCTCGCCTACCCCTTTGCCCTCGATCAGCCGGTCTGGTGGGCGATGGGGCTCGCGGTACGGGGGATGCTCACGATCTCCGGGTGGATCAGCGGGTTTGGCCACGCCACCCTCGTCGTGCCGGCCTATGGCAGCACGGCCCTCTGCCTGCTGGCCCTCGCCCTGCTCCTGCTGACACTCCCCGTGTCGGGGCTGCGCTGGATCGGACTCGCTCCGGCCGCCCTCGGCATCGCCCTCGCCGCCACGCCACCGCGCTACGACCTCTATATCGACCGGGAGGGTGGGGGCGCGGCCCTGCGCGACCCTGACGGCCGGCTGGCAATCCTCGGAAACCCGCCCGCCTTCGTCCTCGAACAATGGCTCAAGGCGGACGGCGATTCTCGGAAGGCCGGTGCCGTATCCGCCTCCACGAAAGGCCGTTGCGATGCGGTCGGCTGCACCGCAGGGACGGAGACGCGGCGCATCGTGGCGCTTGTCAAGGACAAGCGGGCCTTTGCCGAGGATTGTGAGAGGGCAAGCATCATCATAGCCCGCCGCGACGCTCCCAAAGGATGCCGCGCCGGCCTCATCGTCGATCGGGCGTTCCTGGCGGAGCGAGGGGCGACGGCCGTTCGCTTCGGGCCGGATGGTCCTGTCGCGACATCGGCACGCGCGCCGAACGTCCGGCCTCCGTGGCGGCGGGTCATGGCCGATGCCTCGCCTGTACCCTCGACACCGGCCGAGACCGCGAAACTACAGGATCCCGAGATCGACGAAGGCGACCCATTGCCGGACACGCCCTCGGACCGGCCTCAGTAGCGGCGGACGAGGCTGACCAGGCGACCCTGGATCTGTACGCGGTCGGGACCCAGCACCCTCGTCTCATAGGCGGGGTTGGCGGCCTCCAGGGCGATGGAGGAACCGCGACGACGCAGGCGTTTCAGAGTGGCTTCCTCATCATCGATCAGGGCCACGATGATGTCCCCCGTATTCGCGGTGTCCTGCTTCTTGATCACCACCAGATCGCCGTCGAGAATACCCGCTTCGATCATCGAATCGCCGCGCACCTCGAGGGCATAATGCTCGCCCCCCGACAGGAGGTCGGGAGACAACGTGACCGAGTGACTTTGGTTCTGGATCGCCGAGATCGGTGTACCGGCCGCGATCCGACCCATGACCGGGATGGTGATGGCCCGTCCGCTCTCGTCCTGAGCCTGGGTCGTAGGCGGACGCATAGATGGCGTCGCCTTGGACCGTCCGCCTTCGACGACGCTGGGCGTAAAGCGGCGGACTTCGCCGGCGGGAGCCGGCTTCGGCGCGGGGGCGCCGGTCAGGCTTTCGGGCATCCGGATCACCTCGATCGCCCTGGCCCTATTCGGCAGGCGCCGCAGGAACCCACGCTCTTCGAGGGCCGTGATCAGCCGGTGAATGCCCGATTTCGACTTGAGATCGAGCGCGTCCTTCATCTCGTCGAACGAGGGCGGGACACCACTCTCCTGCATCCGTTGCTGAATGAATTGGAGAAGATCCAGCTGCTTACGCGTCAACATACAGATCACTCTTCCACTGAAGCCAATGGCCGCGACTAACGCCGCTGAAACAAAACACGAACATGGTAGACGTTCTGGAAGTGTTCTGCAAGGGTTCCGTTAACGCGGTGGTAGAGTTTGTTCCTGGGCGGACATTCGCTGGCATCCCGGCGCCGGAGCCCGGCTGGCGGTTCGCGCCTCGCAAGTCGGCTCCATCCCGACGACATCCCACCCCGCGAGCTGATCGCCTCGGCGTGGTCGTTCAATAGCGACGGTGCCACCGGTCGCTGGCTTCGCCGCAGAATCGGGGATTCGTTTCGATCACTGTGACGGATCGGCGAGCCAATACAGGCGCTTCGATCCGACCGAAGCCGGATGTCCCGTCTCGTTCGCCGACATTGGCGGTCGCAGCGACCAGAAACCGGCGACGATGCCGTTCAGTCGAGATAGTCGCCGTACTTCTCGACATGGCTGGCCAGGCCGAGGCCGTGCTCGCGCACCAGGCGTTCGGCAAGTTCCGCGTCGCGCGCCTCCAGCGCCTTGATGATCGCCACGTGTTCCTTGATCGAGTTGGCGGCACGGTCGCCCTGGCGCATGGCCGTGTTGCGGATGCCGCGAACGTGCATGAGCAGATTGCTGGTGATGTCCTTGATGACGTCGCACTGGCCCAGCGAAATGATCTTCTGGTGGAAGCGGATATTGGCTTCCGAATACTCGTCGAGATGATCCGACGGACGACCCTCGTAGAATTCCGGGAAATGCTCGCGCAGGCAGTGCAACTGCTCGTCTGTGGCTCGCTCGCAGGCGAGGCGAGCGGCCATGCTCTCCAGGGCCGACCAGGCCTGGATCATGCTGACGATCTCCTTCTTCGACTTCTTGATCACGAAGACGCCGCGCCGGGCCTCGAACCGTACGAAACCTTCCTGCTCGAGTACCGTCAGCGCTTCGCGCACCGGGGTGCGGCTCACTCCCAGGTTGAGAGACAGCTTCCTCTCGTCGAGCCTCACCTCCTCGCGCTGATTATAGATGTTCATATTCGTGATTGCTTCCTTGAGCGCGTCGTAGGCCAATGCACGCAAGCTCGAAGTCGCAACGATCGGCTTTACTTGAAACGTATCCGTCTTGACCATTTTCGACACCTAGAATGATTTCAACTCGCACACAGGGTCGAGCACACTTGGTGTGAAGCATGCCAAACCCGCGTTCGAAATACAAGGAACGCTTCGGGGCAAAGAAATCCTTCAACACAAGAATAGTGGCATCTCTTGTCCTAGCAATCCGGAGGACATGCATTCGGTCGTTGGAGCCGCGGCGATGCCGCACTCGCCATCGTCTCGTTCGTTTGAGTGCCGCGCAATCGCTGAAGCCCGACCAAACCGGCAAGATCATGCAAAATGGTTTGACAGTTGGTATTTGGTATGCCACCAATTGTCGAGAGATGCGGAGGGTGATCCGACTGTAAGGCGGCCTGAGCGAGGTCGTGATGAGGCTTCGGCGGATTGGCGGTGGCATCCCAGCACGCTGTCGACGTAGGGACACGCATTATAACGCATTACGTTCCTTAGCCCTTCGGTCGGGAGGTTTACGGACGGTCTTCAAGATAAGCATGAGCTTTCTGCTTGAGGAGGTCATAATTTTTTCGGTCTGACTTAAGAAAAATACGGTTTCGCCGAGACGTGCGGCCGTGGACGCCCCCGCCGCCCCACGATGGGGACGTCACCTCATCGGCTCGTCTGCCCAGCGGGTCGCAAATCATAACAAAACAGCAAAGAACCAGGGAGAGAACACGATGTCCGCTTTGGCCCAGAGAATCGCTGTCGACGTTTCGGCGGAGCCTGAGCTCACCGATGGCTTTCATCTCGTCATCGATGCGTTGAAGCTCAACGATATTCATACGATCTACGGTGTTCCCGGTATTCCGATCACCGATCTCGGTCGTCTTGCCCAGGCTGCGGGCATGCGTGTCATCTCCTTCCGCCATGAGCAGCATGCCGGCAATGCGGCCGCCATCGCGGGCTTCCTCACGAAGAAGCCCGGCATCTGCCTCACGGTTTCGGCCCCCGGCTTCCTCAACGGTCTGACGGCGCTCGCCAACGCCACCACCAATTGCTTCCCGATGATCCTCATCTCCGGCTCGTCCGAGCGCGAGATCGTCGACCTGCAGCAGGGCGATTACGAAGAAATGGACCAGCTCGCCATCGCCAAGCCCCTCTGCAAAGCCGCCTTCCGCGTGCTTCATGCCGCCGATATCGGCATCGCCGTCGCCCGTGCCATCCGTGCGGCTGTGTCCGGCCGACCCGGCGGTGTCTATCTCGATCTGCCCGCCAAACTGTTCAGCCAGGTGATGGAGGCCGAGGCCGGCGCCAAATCCCTGGTCAAGGTCATCGATGCGGCCCCGGCCCAGCTGCCGGCCCCCTCGGCGATCAAGCGCGCACTCGATGTCCTGAAGAGCGCCAAACGCCCCCTCATCGTTCTCGGCAAGGGGGCAGCTTATGCGCAGGCCGATGACGAGGTCCGGGCTCTCGTGGAAACCAGTGGCATCCCCTACGTGCCCATGAGCATGGCCAAGGGCCTCCTGCCCGACACCCATCCACAATCGGCGGGTGCCGCCCGTTCGCTCGTCCTCAAGGAGGCCGACGTCGTCCTGCTGGTGGGCGCGCGTCTCAACTGGCTGCTCTCCCACGGCAAGGGCAAGACCTGGGGCGCCCCCGGCTCCAAGAAGTTCATCCAGATCGACATCGAGCCGAAAGAGATGGACTCCAATGTCGAGATCGTGGCCCCCATCGTCGGTGATATCGGCTCCTGCGTCTCAGCGCTCCTCGACGGCATGAAGGGTGACTGGCAGGCCCCGCCGACATCCTGGACCGATGCCATCTCCGCCAAGAAGGAGGAGAACCTCGCCAAGATGGCGTCGAAGCTGCGCAAGAACTCGACGCCGATGGACTTCCACGGCGCGCTCGGCGCACTGAAGACCATCATCGCCGAGCGGCCCGACGCAATCCTCGTCAACGAGGGCGCCAATACCCTCGATCTGGCGCGTGGCATCATCGACATGTACCAGCCGCGCAAGCGTCTCGATGTCGGCACCTGGGGCATCATGGGGATCGGCATGGGCTTCGCCATCGCCGCCGCCGTGGAAACGGGCAAGCCCGTCCTCGCCGTCGAGGGCGACAGCGCCTTCGGCTTCTCCGGCATGGAGGTGGAGACCATCTGCCGTTACAACCTGCCGGTCTGCATCGTCGTGTTCAACAACAACGGCATCTATCGCGGCACCGATACGGACCCGACCGGCCGCGACCCCGGCACGACCGTCTTCGTCCGGGATTCCCGTTACGACAAGATGATGGAAGCCTTCGGCGGCGACGGCGTCAACGCGACCACGCCGGACGAGCTCTCCCAGGCCGTCAACGCCGCGATGGACTCGGGCCGCCCGACCCTCATCAACGCGGTGATCGACCCCGAAGCCGGCACCGAGAGCGGCAATATCGGCAGCCTCAACCCGCAGAGCGCAGTGAAAAAGAAGAAGTAGGCCATCGGTCCATCCGGCCGCTCCCGCGTCAGCGACGCTGGGGCGGTCGGTGCCCATATCCGCCGAACGCCCTTCAACGCGGAAGAGTCCTATGAATGCCCTCGAAGGCGTGAAGATCCTCGACTTCACCCATGTCCAATCCGGCCCGACCTGTACCCAGCTCCTGGCCTGGTTCGGCGCGGACGTGATCAAGGTCGAGCGTCCGGGCGTTGGCGACGCGACACGCCAGCAGCTTCAGGATATTCCCGATGTGGACAGCCTCTATTTCACGATGCTGAACCACAACAAGCGGTCGATCACCCTCGACACCAAGAACCCGAAGGGGATCGAGGTGATGTGGCGTCTGGTGAAGGAGTGCGACGTTCTCGTGGAGAACTTCGCGCCCGGCGCTCTCGCCCGGATGGGCCTGACCTGGGAGGCGATCCACCAAGCCAACCCCCGCATGATCCTCGCCTCGGTCAAGGGGTTCGGACCGGGAGCTTACGAGAATTGCAAGGTCTACGAGAACGTAGCCCAATGCGTGGGAGGTGCCGCCTCCACCACCGGGTTCCGCACCGATATCCCGATGGTATCCGGCGCTCAGATCGGAGATTCCGGCACCGGCCTTCATCTAGCCCTCGGCATCGTCACGGCGCTCTATCAGCGGACCCATTCGGGCCTTGGTCAGAGGGTCGATTGCGCCATGCAGGATGGCGTCCTCAACCTCTGCCGGGTCAAGCTGCGCGACCAGCAGCGACTGGAGCGCGGTCCGCTCGAGGAATACAGCCAGTACGGGGAGGGGATCGGTTTCGGCGATTCCGTGCCGCGCGCGGGCAACGATTCCGGTGGCGGGCAGCCGGGTCGTATCCTGAAGTGCAAGGGATGGGAGACCGATCCCAACGCCTACATCTACTTCATCGCACAAGGCGCGGTCTGGGAGCCGATCTGCGACGTCATCGGCGAGCCGACCTGGAAGACCCATCCCGATTACGCGACGCCGAAAGCGCGCCTGCCGCATCTGAACGAAATCTTCACGCGGGTCGAAGCCTGGACGATGTCGAAGACCAAGTTCGAGGCGATGGAAACGCTTAACGCGCTTCACGTCCCCTGCGGCCCGATCCTTTCGATGAAGGAGATCGCGGAGGACGAGTCGCTGCGAAAATCCGGCACGGTGGTCGAGGTCGACCATCCGGAGCGTGGGAAATACTTGACCGTGGGAAACCCGATCCGACTTTCGGCGAGTCAGGTCGAGGTCAAGCGCTCGCCCCTGCTGGGCGAGCATACCGACGAGATCCTGCGCGACGTCCTCGGCTATTCCGAGAACGACAGGCTCAAGATCTCGGAATCAGGGGCGATCGGCGCAGTCCAGAGGATCGCCGCCGAATGATCTGCTCCTGAACGAAGCGCGAGCCGATTGTCTCAACATCCCGACTCGCGTGCACGACGTGAAACTCCTCCCGACTCAGCGCGGTGTCGGCCTCGGGTCCGATGCCGCGCTCTTTCGTTCAGGGGCAGTCGATCAGGCAATGCCGGTGAAGCGTCCGGCCGAACCGCCCACGTAACCGCGGCTCTCGGAACCGGTCTTGTCGGGGCGCACCGACAGGAGATCGGCGGCTTTCACCACGAGAACGACCTGAAGAGCGATCATGCAGAGAACGGCGGCGAAGATGGTGACGAGCATGGTGGGCTCCCGATGGCGCGTTGCAACATCGTGATGCCATGGTGCGGCGCAAACTGATATATCACATTCCTTCGACCAGGCATGTCCCAGACGCATGCTGAAGTTGGTTGCAGCCGGGAGCCGGCGTCGGGCGCATCCGCGAAAGGCACTTTCTCATGTGATCGCGGGACTGAGAGGCATTCGCCGGCCGACAGTCAGGACCAGGCCGCGTCGCCCCATCGGCCCAGCGTGTGGGTGTCCTCCGGTCGAAGCCATTCTCCTGGTTCCGCGATGGCCGGACACTGGTCCGCTACGCCCATAAGGGCCAAGGCTGCGTGCAGGTCAGGGTCCTCGGCCGCGCGTGAGACGGCGTCCGCGGAGAGATGGGACAGGCGGCTGCTTTCGAGCCGCGCATAGACCCGCCCCGTTCCGTGATCGGCGAATCGGATCGTCGTCATCCGGCGAACGCAATCGCGCAGGAAGCTCATGTTCTGTTGAGCTTCCATCGAGCCGGCGGCGGCATAGACCTCGTCGGCCGACCGCGCGGAGACCTCGATCTTGCGGTATCTATCGATATCGAAAATGAATTTCATGTCGAGAATGGTCATCGCGCCGTTGATGCCGAAGGCAACGGTTCTCGGCCGCTCACCCTCCGGCACGCTGTTGTCGAGGAACTCGAAATGGACCTGCTTGTCCGTTCTCAGCGCCCAGGTGAAAAACAGGCGCGGCATGCCGGTATAGGCTTCGACATTGTGGGCGAGCAGATCCTCCACCGCCTTGTAGCGGCCGAACTGCTCGCCGCGCTTCCAAGCCCGCTCGACCGTCGCCTCCGGCGGCGTGATCATGAACTGCATGTAGACGCTGTGACCGAATCGGGTGAGGAGCTGGCTGCCGCTCTCGGCGCCGGCATCGACGGTGAAGCTGTCGAAACGAAACCGGTCTATGAGGAGATGCGAAATGCGGCCTTCGGCGGCCTTCACCGCCATATGCCGGTCGAGCTTGCGATCGATGATCTCGACCTCTCGCCCTGTCAGGGTCCCGGCATAGCGCCGGGCCGGGCCGAGGCTGTCGTAATCGAGCAGAAACTTGCGCCAGACGTCGGGCGTGATCACCGCGAAATCCGATTCATCGAGCCCGAGCCGCCCGGCAAGCGCCCGCTGATAGGGCCGGATCGTGCTCTTGCCCGATGCCGAGGCACCCTTGACGTTCATGACTACCGGCCGGATCTGGGCCTTCAACACATGGTAGCTTTGGCTGGCGACGACATCGCGAACCCATGGCTCGATCAGCTGTCCGATCCGGGTGCTGCCATGCTGGTTCGAAACGAGCGTGCAGGCGAGACGTGAGAGAAGCGCCTTGTCGCGGATGAGGAAACCGCGCCGGCTGACGATGCTCGTCACCACCTGTCGCAATGCCGCACAGGCCGCCGCTTCGATGGGTTCAGGCGATGCCACGCATCGGGCTTGCCATGCGTCGAGATGCAGGAGTGCAGACTGCTCCGGTGTGAGAGTTTCCTCCCGGCACCATGCGGGTTCGGGCGAGCCGAGGATCGTCTGCCACAAGGATGCCCGTGTCCTGACCCGTTTCTCCGGACCTTTCGACAGGAACATCGCGGAGAGTTCCCGCTCGAGGACCTGCGTCGCATCGCTTCGAATGCGGTCGAGCAGGTCGGAGATCTCATCCTCATGGGACGCTACCCCGTCGCGCAGGATGGTGCCGACCATGGCGCGGAAATTCACTCCGAGATCGCCATAGGTCCGGCCGACCGGAACCGACAGGTCGGCCATGACACGGATGAGAACTTCGTGGACGACGAGGCGCTCTGCCCGGAACCGGACCAGTTGCATCAGCGGAAGCCCGCTAACGTCCATCATCTCGCGAGCGTCCGCGAGGGTGGTCTCGACATTGTCGGGCCGGTAGATCGTCTCCAGGGCGAGGAACGCCCTGGGCAGGTTCGATTCGAGACCCGGATTCCAAGGGCCGTATTCTTCCCGTGGCCTCGGCTCAGCCAGATCCGCGATTCTGCTCTCCGGGATGGACATGACCGACCGCTCCGAGATTCAGCACCTTCGCTGGCGGCCGGGCGTCGTCGTCAAGAAATCCAGCTCGCCTGAACTTACGCGACAGCTGCCTCGTCAATGGCCTCGAGACGCAGCTGATAGCGGTCCCCCCAGAGGACTCCCGCCTTCTCGTACCAATCCGCGTCGAAGAACAGCTTGGCGCAGAACTCGCTCTGCCAGATACAGACGGCGATGACCCTGGAATCGATCACTTTCACATGTCGGCTGATAAGACCGCGTGTGATGCCAGCCGAGGGACACATGTCCATGCTGGTCATCCCATTGGGAGATTCACCACCGAAGATGACGGGACATTCAAGAATGGCCAAGTAACGCATCGCTGCTAACCCTGTTGTCCACGAGATGCGCAGGGCCGGTCTGTTGCCGACCGGCACGATCCCGTAGCGTCTCCCTGCCTCGATACCCAGTCTGGATCGCGCCTCGTTCGAAGGCCGAAATGCCTGGGCACCTTGGATAAATTTTGAATGCAAAACGGGTGTGGGTCAATGATCATGCGCAGGATATCTTGTCCTGCGGTTGCGATACGTTTGTTTTGCACTGCAATACTACAATGCGAAGATCGATTGCGCATAACCTAGTCTGCGGCACCGGGGGCTACAATTGTGGGTTGGTTACGATCCCGGCACTGAATACGCGTTCATGCTCCGGCCTCGGCCGGTCCACCGCCTGCGGACATCTCATCGACGCAGTTCCAGATGCTCTGGACCTCTGTGAGGACGAAACCATCCGTCACCGCGAGATGATCGGTTTTGTGGGCGCAGAACTGCTTCAGCCTGTCGGCACGGGACATTCCGACGTCGACGGAGGTGAAATCCTCTTTCGCCAGCATCCAAACGAGGTTGTCCAGCGCTTCGAGACCGCGCGCCGCCATGGCGCGGAAGATCTCACGCTCGGTGACGATCCCGATGATGGCTCCATCTGTCGGACGATCACCGTCGATCACGACGAGGGCCTCGACTCCAGGACTGCGCAGCAACTGCAATGCGTCCCTCGCCGACCGATCCATGCGGATATACTGGAGTCGGGCCGCGCCATTGCCGGTCCACTGGCTGGCTTCCATGGCGTCGCCTCCCTCAGGGATCGCTTGTTGGAGGACGACTCTGGTATGCAGAATACCTATTGTCAACGGAAGAAATAGAACTATGGTGCCGGTGCCTGGACCGGGAAGAGCGCCACCCTCGATTCCACCGATGGGTGTCGCCTGAGAACCGTGGCGTGGGGAATCCCCAGGGGCAGGATCCAGGCGTCGGACGGACCCACCGCACGGATCTTCGTTTCCAGCTAATGACGTGTCTGCCTGTCTCCGATTTGAGATCCGGGCGGTTTCCGTTCGCGTGTAACGTAATATGCACGAACCAGCATGGCGAATTGGCGTTCGACCATTAGTGTTGTTTCTATTGCATAGCTCACATCGAACTTTGTTCGATTTGATGACATCTTGAAAATAATCCCTGTTTGCTGCGTTGCGGAATCGATTTTTCTGTATCTCGCTCTTGACGAGCCGACACGTCCGAGAGAGGCTGGTATTCCACATACCAGAATGTCGGCAGCGCCAATGGCCGGCTTTCTCTTGGATCGGATGCCGGTCAACCGGCTCCAATGCCTCGAATGATGCACAATAGAACAACGTGGAGGACGCGATGACGAGGGCGGAAACAACGACCGGGCGAGTATCCGATGGATACCGCTGGGGTCAGCTGGTGATCGGCGTGATCTGCATGGTGATGATCGCCAACCTGCAATACGGCTGGACGTTCTTCGTCCCCGACATCCAGAAGAAGTTCGGCTTCGACCGGGCGGCGATCCAGTGGGCCTTCACCCT
This sequence comes from Methylobacterium sp. 88A, assembly GCF_000376345.1. NCBI lineage: Bacteria > Pseudomonadati > Pseudomonadota > Alphaproteobacteria > Hyphomicrobiales > Methylobacteriaceae > Methylobacterium > Methylobacterium sp. 88A. The sequence goes on along the minus strand of NZ_AQVT01000001.1, from coordinate 3,315,887 downwards.
GTTCGTGCTGTTCGAGACCTGGCTGGTCCCGATCGAGGGCTGGTTCGTGGACAAGTACGGCCCGCGCGTGGTCGTGCTGTTCGGCGGCGCGCTGTGCGGCATCGGCTGGGTCATCAACTCCTACGCCGCCTCGCTCAACATGTTCTATCTCGGCCAGGTCGTGGCCGGCATCGGCGCCGGCGCCGTCTACGGCACCTGCGTCGGCTCGGCCCTGAAGTGGTTCCCCGACAAGCGCGGGCTCGCCGCCGGCATCATCGCCGCCGGCTTCGGCGCCGGCTCCGCCCTGACCGTCGCCCCGATCCAGTGGATGATCGCCGACCACGGCTTCCAGGCCGCCTTCTTCAACTTCGGCATCGGCCAGGGCCTCGTCGTCTGCGCGCTCGCCTTCTTCTTCACCTCGCCCAAGAAAGGCCAGGTCCCGGAGGTCGTCGCCAACGCCAACATCATCCAGACCCGGCGCAACTACACCCCCGGCGAAGTCGCCCGCCAGCCGATCTTCTGGCTCATGTACTTCATGTTCGTCATCGTCGGCGCCGGCGGCCTGATGATCACCGCCAACCTCAAGCCCATCGCCGCCGATATCGGCGTCGATAAGGTGCCCGTCACCATCATGGGCATCACCATGGTGGCCATCACCTTCGCGGCCACCATCGACCGCGTCCTCAACGGCCTCACCCGCCCGTTCTTCGGATGGGTCTCCGACAAGATCGGCCGCGAGAACACCATGTTCGTCGCCTTCGCCATGGAAGGCTTCGGCATCTACATGCTCTACCTCTGGGGCCACGATCCCCTGTGGTTCGTCCTGCTCTCAGGGTTCGTGTTCTTCGCCTGGGGCGAAATCTACTCCCTCTTCCCCTCCACCTGCACCGACACCTTCGGCACCAAGTTCGCCGCCACCAATGCCGGCCTGCTCTACACCGCCAAGGGCACCGCCGCGCTTCTCGTGCCCGTGGCCAACTACCTCCAGCAGGCCACAAACAGCTGGGACGGCGTCTTCCTCGTCGCCGCAGGCGCCAACATCCTGGCCTCGCTGCTGGCCATCGGTGTGCTCAAGCCCTGGCGCAAGCGCGTGGTGGCCCAGGCGCTGGCCGTCTCCGACGAGGCGAAGCCCGCCCCCCGCGTGGTCGCCGCCTGATCCCAGGCTGAGCCACCGACCATGACAGAGTGCGGGGGCCGGACGCCAAGTCCTGGCCCCCGCACCCGTTTCAGCCCCCCGTGATCGCCTCCGCAGGAGATGTCCGATGCCGCCGACCTGGCACCCGATGCACACGGCTCCGCAGATCGTCGAGCGGATCTGGCTCAACCATCTGACACTCGGCCCGATCCTGGCCGAGGGCCGCCCCGGCCGCTGGTACGCCCCGAGCGCGGCCCGGCAAGTCTGGCGTTGGTACCGTCCGGTCGGACCGGACACTCTTGAACCCTTCGCCGGCTGGCTCCCCTACGAGGCCCTCGCGGGCTGAGGAGCAAGACGCATCGACGCCGGATACCACCCCTCACGGCCTCCCAGCTTCGCTTCCCGTTGCGGGGCAGCGGGGCCGCACCGCCTCCTTGGGCGGATAGACTGCACGGCTGCCGGACCCGGAATGACGGAGGTCGCCCTCGTTCCGCCCATCGAACGATCCGACTCCCAACGCCGGTCATGCTAAGGCTGTCCCACCGATGAGCTGGGAGAGAGAGCTTGGCTGCCGACCCGCCGGTTCGCATTCTGCGGCCACGCGATCAGCTCGATTTTTACGACACGCGATCGGTCGTCCTCTCGTCGGCGGTGACACCGCTCCACGCCTGGAACGTCATCTCCTCAGAACCGCGACCGCTCATGGCGTTCGCCTTTCGCGTGAGGAATGCGATCGCGGCGCGCTTCGGCGTGAAGGCCATCGGCGGCTTTTCAGGAGCACGACGGCTGCATGTCCGCGAGGGTGACACGCTGGATTTCTTCCTCGTGGAACACAGCGCGCCGGATATGCTGGTCCTCACCGAGCGGGACCGGCACCTGGACGTCATAATCTGTCTCGCGACGTCCGGTCATCGCCTCACGATCACGTCGTCGGTCGTCGTCCACAATGCCTTCGGTCGAGCCTACATGGTGCCGGTCGCGCCGATCCATCGCCTGATCCTCGCCGCCGACCTGCGGCGCTTGAGGACGTCGTCGTGGCAGGAAGCCTCGCGTTCCGGCCCGTAGATCCTTCACAGGGACGAGGCCAGTCGATCGCCGAGCGCCCTTACGGGCGGCCATGAGGATGGGCCGGCCCGGTCCCCTCCCAAACGAAAACGGCGCGCCTTGCGGTGCGCCGTTTTCCTCGATTTTGCGGCCCGTCCTGGGACGGGCCGCCGCGTATCCGCCTCAGACAGCGTTCGCCTGATGCAGCCGCTCGATCTGCTGCTGGGTGTAGCCGAGGTCGAGCAGGACCTCGTCGGTATGCTCGCCGAGAAGCGGCGAGGACTTGATCTCCACCGGCATGTCCGAGAACTTGATCGGGCTGCCGACGGTCAGGTAGGTGCCGAGCTTCGGGTGCTGGACCTCGACGATGGTGCCGCTGGCGCGGAGCGAGGGATCGACCGAGAGTTCCTTCATCGACAGCACCGGCGAGCACGGGATGTCGAACTTGCGCAGGATGTCGACGGCCTCGAACTTGGTCTTGTCGGCGAGCCATTCCTCGATCGTGCCGAAGATGTCCATGATCTTGTCCTGGCGGGCGCGCGCCGTATTGTAGGCCGGATCGTCGATCCACTCTTCCTTGCCGATCGCCTTGCAGATCGGGGCCCAGGCATGGCCCTGGATGGTGAAGTAGATGTAGGCGTTGGGGTCGGTCTCCCAGCCCTTGCACTTCAGCACCCAGCCCGGCTGGCCGCCGCCGCCCGCATTGCCGCCGCGCGGCACCACGTCGGTGAACTCACCATGTGGGTACTGGGGGTACTCTTCGAGATAGCCGAGGGCGTCGAGGCGCTGCTGGTCGCGCAGCTTCACGCGGCAGAGGTTCAGCACCGAATCCTGCATCGACACGGCGACCTTCTGGCCCTTGCCGGTCTTATTCTTCTGGTGAAGCGCAGTGAGGATGCCGATGGCGAGATGCATGCCGGTGTTGGAATCACCGAGTGCCGCGGCGCTCACGGTCGGGGGGCCGTCCCAGAAGCCGGTGGTGGACGCCGCACCGCCGGCGCACTGAGCCACGTTCTCGTAGACCTTCAGGTCCTCGTAATGGTGGCCGTCCGAGAAGCCCTTCACCGAGGCGAGGATCATGCCCGGGTTGAGTTCCTGGATGCGCGCCCAGGAGAAGCCCATCCGGTCGAGGGCGCCGGGTCCGAAGTTTTCGACCATGACGTCGGATTGCTTGATGAGGTTCTCGAGGACTTCCTTGCCCTCGGGGGTCTTGGTGTCCAGCGTCAGCGAACGCTTGTTGGAGTTGAGCATGGTGAAGTAGAGCGCGTCGGCATCTTCCACGTGGCGAAGCTGGTTGCGCGTCACGTCGCCGGAACCGGGACGCTCGACCTTGATCACGTCGGCGCCGAACCAGGCGAGGAGCTGCGTGCAGGCGGGGCCAGCCTGGACGTGCGTGAAATCGATGATCTTGGTGCCTTCAAGCGGCTTGCTCATCTGGACGTTCTCCCTTTCGATCGTCTTGCAACGATAATGGATCTGATAGTTCGACTGTCCGGTTCTGATCCGGAACTCATGTTGGCCCGTAGTCCGGCGAAATCTTGAGATCTGCGCGCCTCCACTCAAGCGGCGGTGCTTTCGAGCTCGCTCAGACGCTTGCGCATCTGGCGTTCGTCGTTCCAGCGCTGGGTCTCATCGCGGATGATGGCGAGGATACCGGTCACCGTGCCGTCGGGGCCGTGGAGAAGGCCGACGGTGAAGGCGATCGAGAGTGATCGGCCGTCTTTGTGAAGCGCCGGCACCCGCAGCACCTCGGTGCCGTAGCGGGTGATGCCGGTCCGCATCGTCTTGGCGTAACCATCCCAGTGACGCTGGCGCTGGCGTTCGGGGGTGATCAGGTCGAGGGATTGGCCGAGCGCCTCGGAGGACGAGAACCCGAAGATCCGCTCCGCCGCCGCGTTCCAGACCACGATGGCTCCCTCGGGATCGGAGACGACGATGGCATCTCCGGCGGCTTCCACCAGTTGCGAACAATCGATGCCGGCGGGATTAGCTTGGTCCGACATAGCTTGGTCCGACTTGGCTTGCTTCGCGTCTTCGATCGAAACGGTGTTCATCGACTTCGCCGGCCGGCCTGGCCGTCAGGCGCGATGGAACGTTTCGCCGCGGCGACGCGGCGCGAAGACCGAAGACGTCGCAAGACCGGATTTAGCCAAAGACATGTTGCGGGTGCGAATGCTGCAATGCATCATTGTAATCGCTTCCTCCATTTCGCGGAAAGGTCAAACCCCGTCCGAGAGATGTTCCGCGCACTTGCTTTTTCTGTGCGTCTACTGTTGGTATTTGGTATGCCAATGATCGTTGGCTGTCAACACGGATGCAGGAGCGGCGGATGACATGGAACTTGTCCTCGCTCTCGGGGCGTTGCCTTCCCGCCATGCCTCGCATGCGCTGGCCAAACGAGCCTCGAGGAGACGTCCCGGATGGGCAGTGACGGCAGCATCACCATCAGGCAGATCGAGGGGTATCGGTTCGAGATCGATTTCGGGGAGGCCTTCCCGAACCTCGCCGTCGACGAGGCTCCGCCCTATGGCAGCGGGGAGGGGCCTTTTCCCGAGCAGATCCTGGTCGCGGGCGTCACCAACTGCCTCTGCGCCAGCCTGGTCTTCGCTTTGGGCAAGTTCAAACAGGATGCCCCGGGGCTCGCCGCACGATCCAGCTTTCGGGTGGAGCGCAACGCAGAGGGCCGCCTGAGGATCAGCGGGATCGAAGTCGGAATCTCGCTTGCCGCTCCTGCAGGTTCGATGCCCCGCCTCGGTCAGGTTCTCGAACAGTTCGAGCGCTTCTGCACCGTGTCCGAGAGCGTCAAAGCGGGGATTCCCGTCACCGTTGCGGTGCGCGACTCGGACGGAACGCTGTTGAAATAACCGCTCACGAGGAAGGAAAAGCCATGGCACACGCGCGCGCGCAATCACCCGAAGACCTTGCCCGTCTCTTCAACGAGCGGGCCAATGCCGGCGACGTGGAGGGATTGGTCGCCCTCTACGAACAGGATGCCGTGCTCGCCGCCGGCAAGGTCGTGGCGACGGGGCAGCGGGAAATCCGCGCTTTCTATACAGACCTTCTCGCCCGTCGCTCCGAATTCCCGGCCGCGGCAGCGCTGCCCAGCATCCGCAACGGAGCGATCGCGATGACCTTCGCGCGCCTGCCGAACGGCACGATCTCGGTCGAGACGGCGCGGCTGCAGGACGATGGTGGCTGGCTGTGGATCATCGACCAGTTGAAGATCAAGCCGGTGGCCGCGGCCGAGGCGGAATAGCGCTCTTGAAACCGGCCGCCGGGAGATTCACCCCATGATCGATCCGCAACTCGCCGGGCGGCTCACCTTCGCGCATCGCTTTCCGACCGTGGAACCGCTTCCCCCCGGTCGGCATCGGCTCGGCCTTTTCGACGAGCGCGATGCCATGCTGATCGTGCCGACGGGGATCGATCCGCGCCGTCCGACGCCGCTGGTCGTGCTCTTCCATGGCGGAGGCGGGAGCGCCGAGAAAATCCTGCCCATGCTGGAAGAGCACGCGGCGGTGCGCGGCTTCCTGCTTCTCGTCCCGCAATCCCTGTTCCCGACCTGGGATCTCGTCATCGGCGGTCATGGGCCGGACCGCGAACGGCTCGACCTCGCTTTGACCGATGTGGCGTCCCGCTTCATGCTCGATCCGTTGCACATCGTCTTCGCCGGCCATTCGGACGGGGGCAGTTACGCCCTCTCCGCCGGCCTCGCCAATGGCCATGTGGTGACCCATCTCGTCGTGTCGTCGGCGGGGTTCCTGTCGGTGCACCTGCAATCCGGGTCGCCGCGCATCTTCCTCTCACACGGAACTCGAGACGAGCAGATCCCCATCGATCGCAGTGCGAGGGTGCATACCGCCCGCCTGAGGGAGGCCGGCTACGACGTGACGTCGGTGGAATATGACGGCCCGCATGCCTACCAGCCGGCCATCGTGGCACAGGCGATGGATTTTGTGTTCCGGCCCGAGGGTGACGGTCCGTAGCAGGCGGTTCCCGGCAGGCGTAGATCAGAGCAGCGTCCGGTCCAGCCGGATGATCCGGCACGGGTCGCCGCGCTTTGCCGCCGGAGCGCCGGGCGGGCGCACGAGGAGCGCCTCGGACTGGCCGAGCACCGAGAGCATCGAGGAATCCTGGCGCGTTTCGGCATGGACCGTCGGAAAGCCGCCGGCATTGGCCTCCACCCTCGCGCGCATGTAATCCTGACGGATATCGTTGGCCGGCATGTCGGCGCCGAGGATCGCCGGCTCGCTGCGGTCGGCCCCGGCCTTGGGGTCTCCGAGAAGGGCGCGGATCGCCGGCACGACGAAGAGTAGGCCGCAGACCACGGCGGAGACCGGATTGCCCGGCAATCCGATGACCATCATCGGCCCGAGGCGCCCATGCATCAGCGGCTTGCCGGGGCGCAGGGCGACGCGCCAGAACCCGAGTTCGAGGCCCTCGCGATGCAGGGCCGCCTGGACGAGGTCGTGATCGCCCACGGAGGCGCCGCCGAGAGTCACGAGGAGATCGGCTTTCGCGTCCCGCGCCCGTCCGAGGGCCGCTTCGAGGGATGCGAGGCTGTCGCCGGCAATGCCGAGATCGATCGGTTCGGCACCCGCCTCGCGGGCAAGGCTCGCCACCGCCAACCCATTCGAGGCCACGATCTGGTCCCAGCGGGCCGGTTCGCCCGGTGCCACGAGTTCGTCGCCGGTGGCGAGGATCGCCACCCGCGGCCTGCGGCGAACCGACAGGGTCGCGTGGCCGCCGGCCGCCGCGAGGGCGAGGCGGCGGGCATCCAGGCTCTCACCCGCGCGCAGGAGGGGATCGCCGGCCCGGAAATCGAGGCCCGGAACGCGGATGTGGCGCTTGGCGGCCACCGTCTCCGTGGCCGTGACCACGTCGTCGGAAACGTCGGCGTTCTCCTGGATCAGGATCGTGTCGGCCCCCGCCGGAACCGGAGCTCCCGTGAGGATCCGCACCGTTTCGCCGGGGCCGATCGTTCCGGCAAAGCCATGGCCCGCCGCGCTCATGCCGATGAGCCTCAGCGTCGCCGGAACGGTGGCGACATCCTCGGCGCGCACGGCGTAGCCATCCATCGCGGAAGCCGGGAAGGGCGGCTGCGTGCGCAGGGCGGCCACATTCTCGGCCAGCGTCCGGCCAAAAGACTCGGCCACCGTGACCGTCTCGGCCGCCACCGGCTCGGCGGCACTCGCGAGGATGCGCGCGAGCGCCTCCTCCACCGGAATGAGCGTGCTCACGAGGCGTCCTCGGCCCGGTACGAGCCGGACTTTCCGCCATCCTTGGCGAGCAGATGAATGCCTTCGATCCGCATGCCGCGATCGGCGGCCTTCACCATGTCGTAGATCGTCAGGCAGGCGACCGAGACGGCCGTGAGAGCCTCCATCTCGACCCCTGTCGGGCCGATCACCTTGACCTCAGCGGTGACGCGCAGGCCGGGCAGGGAATCGTCGGGCTCACATTCCACCCGGACCTTGGAGATCAGCAGAGGGTGGCAGAGCGGGATGAGCTCATGCGTGCGCTTCGACGCCATGATGCCGGCGAGCCGCGCCGTGCCGATCACGTCGCCCTTCTTGGCATCGCCTTCGCGGATCAGGCGCAGGGTCTCGGGTAGCATCACCACGACGCCCTGGGCGCGGGCCGTGCGGGTGGTGGCGGCCTTGTCGGAGACATCGACCATATTGGCGGCGCCCGCCGCATCGAGATGCGTGAGGGTGCTCATTTGCCGGCCTTACCGAACAGAAGGCGCTTCGTCGCCTTGGTCACGTCCGCCTCCCGCATCAGGCTCTCGCCGACGAGGATGGTGCGGAGGCCGCCCTTCTCCAGGCGGATCACGTCGGCATGGCCGGTGATTCCGCTCTCGGCGACGGCGATACGGTCGGACGGCACGCCTTTGGCCACGCGGATCGCCGTATCGAACGAGACCTCAAAGGTCTTCAGGTCGCGGTTGTTGATGCCGAGAAGCCGGGTGCCCAGCGGAATGGCGCGGGCGAGTTCCTCCTCGTCATGGACCTCGACCAGCACATCCATGCCGAGATCGTGCGCGGTCTCGACGATGGCCAGCGCCTCGTCGTCGTCGAGGCACGCCATGATCGCCAGCACGCAATCGGCGCCCCAGGCGCGCGCCTCGAACACCTGGTACGGTTCGAACAGGAAGTCCTTGCGCAATACGGGCAGCGAGCAGGCGTCCCGTGCCTCGGTGAGGTATTCCGGCTTGCCCTGGAAGGAGGGCGTGTCGGTGAGCACCGACAGGCAGGTGGCGCCACCCGCCTCGTAGGCGGCGGCGAGGGTGGCGGGGTCGAAATCCTCGCGGATCAGGCCCTTGGACGGAGAGGCCTTCTTCACCTCGGCGATGAGCGCGGGACGCCCTTGCGCGATATGGGCGGCGATCGCGTCGGCGAAGGGGCGGACGGGCGCGGCCTTCTCGATGCGCTTCTCGAGCTTGGCGAGGGGTACGCGCAGCTTGGCTTCGGCGATCTCTCGGCGCTTGTAGGCTTCGATCCGCGAGAGCACGTCTCGCCGGTCGGTGGTGGCCGGTGCCCCAACCACGTCCGCCACGGGTTTCGCCTCGCTCATCGGGGCCTCTTTCATGTGTTGGAGACCGCGACGAGACGCGCGAGGGTCGCCCTGGCCGCGCCATCGTCGATGGCGGATGCCGCACGCGCCACACCTTCCGCCAGATTCTGAGCGGAACCGGCGACGACGAGGCCGGCCCCCGCATTGAGAACGGCGATGTCGCGATAGGCGTTGCGCTCGCCCGCGAGGACGGCGTTCAGCGCATGCGCGTTATGGTCGGGATCGCCCCCGCGCAGATCCTCGAGGGTCCAGAGCGGCAGGCCGACGTCGCGCGGATCGATGGTGAAACGGCCGATCCGCCCGTCCTCCAGGGTGACCACCGGCGTCGGGCCGGTGACGGTGATCTCGTCGAGCCCGTCCGACCCGTGCACCGTCCAGACCCGCGTGCTGCCCAGTTCGCCCAGCACACGCGTCAGGGGTTCGGCCCAGGCCTCGGTGGAAACGCCGAGGAGCTGGCGCTCGACACCGGCCGGATTGGAGAGCGGCCCCAATAGGTTGAAGATCGTCCGCGTCGGCAGTTCGGAGCGCACCGGCGCTACGTGGCGCATGGCGCCGTGATGGGTCTGGGCGAACATGAAGCAAAGGCCGGCCTGCGCGAGGCAGCGGGCCAGCCCGTCCGGGTCGAGGCCGATCCTGACCCCGAGGGAAACGAGGACATCGGCCGCACCCGAGCGCGAGGTGGCCGCGCGGTTGCCGTGCTTGGCCACGGGCACGCCGCAGGCCGCCGTGAGGATCGCGGCGAGAGTCGAGACGTTGTAGCTGCCCGAATGATCGCCACCGGTGCCGACGATATCGATGGCGCCGGGCACCGGAGCCACGCGCACCATCCGCGCCCGCATGGCCTCCACGGCGCCGACGATCTCGTCCTCGGCTTCGCCGCGGACCTTCAGGGCGATGAGGAAGGCGCTGGCCTGGACCGGCGTCACCTCGCCCGAGAGCAGGTCGTCGAAGGCGGCGCGCGCCTCCGCCCGGTCGAGACTCGACCCGGCCGCGACTTTCGCGAGGAGCGGCTTGAAGGTGTCCATGGCTGTTCGACGCGTAAGTCAGTACTGACTGACGCGTCAATGCACGCCGGACCCTCGCTTGTCACGCCCCGCGTTCCAAGCGGCGGCGATGTCGAGGAAGTTGCGCATAATCTGCGAGCCGTGATGTGAGAGGACGCTCTCCGGGTGGAACTGCACGCCGTGGACCGGCAGTGTGGCGTGTTCCAGCGCCATGATGAGCCCGTCCGCTTCCGCCGTGACGATGAGGTCCTGCGGGCACCCGCCTCGCTCCACTACGAGGGAATGGTAGCGCGTGGCATCGAAGGGGCCGTTCAGCCCGCGAAAGACCCCCGTCGCCCTGTGGGTGATGCTCGAGACCTTGCCGTGCATGGGCTTTGGCGCCCGCACGACGTCGCCGCCGAAGGCCTGCCCGATCGCCTGGAGGCCGAGGCAGACTCCGAAGATCGGCACCTCGCCGGAGAGGTCGCGCACCACGTCGAGGCAGATGCCGGCCTCATTGGGCGTGCACGGCCCCGGAGACAGCACCAGCGCATCGGGGGCGCGCTCGCGGATCTCGTCGATGGTGATCCGGTCGTTGCGCACGACATCGATCGATCCGCAAAGCGGCCCGATGAGATGGACGAGATTCCAAGTGAAGGAATCGTAATTGTCGATGACGAGGACGTTGGCCATGATCGCGCTTCTCTTGATCCCCCTCGTGTGACGAGGTGAGCCGAGAGGGTCAAGCGTTCTCGCGCCGCGCCCGCTCTCAGGTCCCGATCGTCGGATGCCGGACGGCGGTGCCGTCCCCCAGATGCGCGCGGATGAAGGCACCGGCGCTCGCAAGCGATCGCCGCCCCTCGGCGAGTTGCGGATAGAACATGTGCCAGGCATGGATCATGTGCGGCCAGACTTGGAGCGTCACGCCGACGTCCGCCGAGGCGGCCACCCCGGCGAGGCGAAGGGAATCGTCCAGCAGGGTCTCGGCGCTGCCGACCTGGATCAGCATCGGCGGCAGGCCGCCGAGGTCGGCGTGAAGCGGCGAGATCAGCGGGGTCGCAGCATTCTTTCCTGCGCAATAGGCCTCCGCGAGTTCCGTCAGGTATTCCCGCTGGATCAGGGGATCGACCGCCGCCTTGGTGTCCATGCTGGCACCGGTCATCTCCAGATCGACCCAGGGCGACGTGAGCCAAAGACAGCGCGGAAGCGGCAGGCCGGCATCACGCAGCGAGAGGGCCGTCGCAACGGCAAGCCCGCCGCCAGCGCTCTCCCCGGACAGGACGATGTTTCCTGGGCTGACGCCCGAATCCAAGAGGAAGCGGTAGCCCGCCAGGGCGTCATCGAGGGCCGCGGGAAACGGATGTTCCGGCGCGAGCCGGTAATCCAGGGCCAGCGTGCGCGCTCCGGCGGCGCGGCCCGTCTCGGCCATCATGTGCCGGTGACTGTTGAGCGAGCCGGACACGTATCCGCCGCCATGCAGGAACAGGACGACGCGGGCCGGGTCGGCCTCCGGGCTCACGGTCCATTCGGCCGCCACCCCGCCGGCATCGACGGGCACGACCGTCACATCGTGGGGGACAGGATAATGCGCGCCGAATCCATCGAGCCGCTCACGGCGCTCGGCGAGATTGGAAGACCGTGGACTGGCCGCGAGGAGATCCCTGACGGCGTCGATCTCAGTCCCAGCCATCACGTCCCTCCGCCATCGCAACCGGCCGATATACGACCGCTTCGATGTCTATCGGCAATCGCGGGACGAGCGGAAGGGCTGCCTTGGTACGCGGAAGGACTACTGCCCCCGCCGCGCCCGGCTCGCGAACATCACCGCATCCTCTGCGGCGCGGAAAAGGGCTTTGGCTTTGTTCACGCATTCCTGTTGCTCGGAGGCCGGATCGGAATCGTAGACGATGCCGGCGCCAGCCTGAACATGCATCCGCCCGTCCTTCACGATAGCGGTGCGCAGCACGATGCAGGTATCCATCTCACCGCGCGCGCCGAAATAGCCGATGCAGCCGCCATAGGGGCCGCGCTTCTCGCGTTCGAGCTCATCGATGATCTCCATCGCCCGGACCTTCGGCGCACCGGAGACGGTGCCCGCGGGAAACCCGGCCGAGAGGGCATCGAGTGCGTCGTGGCTCGGATCGAGATCGCCCTCGACATTCGAGACGATGTGCATGACCTGGCTGTAATATTCGAGGAAGAACGACCCCGTCACGGTCACGCTGCCGATGCGCGAGACCCGGCCGACATCGTTGCGGCCGAGATCGAGCAGCATCAGGTGCTCGGACCGTTCCTTCGGATCAGCCAGCAGTTCCTCGGCCAGGGCCTTGTCCTCAGCCGGCGTGGCGCCGCGCCGGCGGGTGCCGGCGATGGGGCGGATCGTGACTCGGCCCTCGCGCACCCGAACCAGGATCTCGGGCGAGGAGCACACGACCTGGAAATCCTCGAAGTCGAGGTAGCACAGGAAGGGAGCCGGGTTGGTCCGCCGCAGGGAACGGTAGAGGGCGAAGGCCGGAAGCGTGAACGGCGCCTCGAAGCGCTGAGACAGCACGACCTGGAAGACATCACCGGCGACGATGTACTCTTTCGCCCGTGCGACCATGTCCAGATAAGCATCGGGCGTCGTGTTCGAGACCGGCTCGGGATGGGCGATGGAGCGGGGGTCGATCCGCGATTCCATCGGAAGCGGACCTTCCAGGACATCGGCCACGCGCTCCAGACGGGCGAGGGCGACCTCATAGGCCGCGCGCGCCGAACCCCCTGCGCTCGGGCGCACCGGGCCAACCACGGTGATGATGTCGCGCACGGCATCGAACACCACCATGACGCGCGGCCGGACGAGGATCGCGTCGGGAACGCCGAGGGGATCCGGGTTCGACTCCCCGAGCCGTTCCATGGCCCGGACCATGTCGTAGCCGAGATAGCCGAAGAGTCCCGCCGCCATGGGGGGAAGCTCGGTGCCGTCATCGGCTCCGATGGCGCTCTCGGCGATGAGGGACCGGAGGCTTGCCAGCGGCGAGGCGTCGTCGGACTCGAAAACCGACAGGTCGTTGCCCCGCGCGGTCTCCGGCCGGCCGTCGCGGCAGCGCCAAGCGAGGTCGGGGTCGAGGCCGATCATCGAATAGCGGCCGCGCACCGCACCGCCTTCGACGGATTCGAGCAGGAAGGCCGGCCCGGCATGAACCGCGCGCAGCTTGAGGAAGGCCGCGACCGGAGTCTCCAGATCGGCCACCAGGGTCAGGTTGAGGAGGGTCGGCCGCCCTGCCTCGTAGGCCTCCGCGAAGGCGGCGTAATCCGGCTCCTGAAACATGGTCGGTTCAGTACTCGCCGCCGATCGCGCGCCGGAACGCCGTCTGGTTGACGGTGATCCCCACGCTCTTCTGAACGTCGGCGATGTACTCGCCGAGGATGTCGTCGATGAGGGTCGCCTGGAACCGCTTCGAGATCGCCGCGTCGGAGGGGCTGTCGGACACGAAGGCGGGCATCGTCGTCGCAGTGACCTTGGCGACCACGCGCGACTCGCCGGATTCCACCGAGACGGCCTTGTCCACCGGGACGGCGAAGAGGCGGTTGACCACGTCGGCCGAGAGGCCGTCCTTCGCCTGGCTACGGGCGATGTCCGTGGAGGTCTGCACCTGCACGCCGACTTCCGTCGCCAGCGTGTCGATGGCCTCGCCCTTGTCCAGGCGCTCGGTGAGGCTGCGGGCCTTCTCCGACAGGCGCTTGGCCACCTCGGCGGCGCGCCATTGCGCGACGGCCTGGTCGCGCACCTGGTCGAGGGGCTTGTCGTGGGCGTGGTCGATGCCGGTGACGTCGACCCAGACGTAGCCGCCCGACTTCAGGCGAAGCGCCTCGGTGTCGCTCCCGATCTCGGAGCGGAACACGATCGGCAGCGTCGTGTCGCGATCCGGGATGGAATCGACGAGCTTGCCCGACGGGTCGAGCCCCTGGGCGCTCACCGCCGGCACCGTCACGAGGGTGAGGCCCCGCTCCTTGGCGATCTCGGCCAGCGGCTTGCTGTTGGCGCGCTCGTCCTCGATCGCGTCGTGGTCCTTCTCGACGGCGGTCCTCGCGCGCTCGAGAGCGATCGTCTTGCGGATCTCCGGCGCCACGTCGGCGAGGGGCTTGCGTGTCTCGGGTTCGATGGCGGTGACGCGGAGAAGCACGGTGCCGAAGCGACCCTTGACCGGGGCGCTCACGGTGTTCTGAGCAAGCGAGAACGCGGCATCAGCGACGGCCGGGTCGAACAGGTCGGCCTTCGTGAGGTTGCCGAGGGACAGTTCCTTCGCATCGACGCCGCGCGCGACCGCGACGGCCTCGAACGGCTTCTCGCCGGATTCGATCTCCTTGCGCGCCGCCTCGGCGGAGGCCTCGTCGGGGAACACGATCTGCTGGATCGTGCGCCGCTCCGGCGTGCCGTATTGTACCTTGGCGAGATCGTAGCGCTTCTGCACGTCCTCCTCGGTGACCGCGTCGGGCTTGGCCATAGCCTGTGGATCGAGGGCGAGGAGGGTCACGGCCCGGTAGTCCGGTGCGCGGAATGCGCTCTTGTTCTCGTCGTAGAAGGTCTTCACCTCCTCGTCGGTCGGTGCGGGAATGTCACCTGCCACGGACGGGGGCAGCATCAGGAAAGACGCCGCGCGGCGCTCGGTGGTGTAGCGATGCACGGCCTCGCGCAGGGCGGCGGGGACGTGGATGTCCGCGGCCACGGCCTCGGCGATCTGGAGCCGTCCGGCGGCGGCGCGCTGGTCACGCACGAACATCGCCTCGTTGATCCCGGCGCGCTGCAGCGTCTGGAAGAAGAGGGTCTGGTCGAAGGAGCCGTTGGCCCCCTTGAAGGTCGGCTCTTCCTGAATCGCGCGCAGCACCGCCGAATCGGGGATCACGAGCCCGAGATCCTTGGCCTGCTGGTCGAGGGAGGCCTCGCTGATCAGCTGAGAGAGGACCTGCCGATCGAGACCGAGGCCTCTGGCCTGATCGGGTGTCAGGCTGCGCTGGAGCTGGCTCTGGTAGCGCTGCAGCTGCAGCTGGTAGGCCGACCGTACCGCCTCCGAGGTGATCTGCGTCTTGCCCACCGTGGCCACGGTCGTGGCGGAGTTCGAGCGGAAGAAATCTTCCACGCCGAAGATCGCGACGCCGGCGATGAGGAAGGTGAAGACCACCGTAAGAATGATCTTGCCGAGCCAATGCTGGCTCGCACTACGCATGTTCTGCAGCATCGGAAGGTTCGAAAATCCGTCGTGATGGCGCGCCGGGGCACGGCTCCAAGCCGCCCGCGATAGACCATCCGCTCGCCTCCGCAAAGGCCGGGGCGATCCGCGAGCGCATGTTTGCGCCGGCAAGTCGGCTCTGTTACGGCCCCGCTCACGATCCGGTGAAGCCGGACCAGGATGATCTGAACGCGAGGGATACGATGTCGAAGTCGGGACGGCGGCCGCTGATCGCCGGCAACTGGAAGATGAACGGCCTGCGCAGTTCGGTTCCGGTGGTCGAGGCCATCCGCGACGGGCTCTCGCCCGAACTCACATCCCGGATCGACGTCCTTGTCTGCCCCCCCTCGACGCTGATTTCCTCCTGTGTGGCAGCTGTCTACGGATCTGCCATCGCTATCGGTGGCCAGAACCTGCATGCCAAGGCCAGCGGCGCCTTCACCGGCAGCATTTCCGCCGAGATGCTGGCCGATCTCGGGGCGACCTACGTCATCGTCGGGCATTCGGAGCGCCGCGCCTATCACCACGAGACCGATGACGGCGTTCATGCCAAGGCTCTGGGCGCCCGTCGGGCCGGCCTCTGCGGCATCATCTGCGTCGGCGAGACGCAGGAAGAGCGCGAAGAGGGCCGCACCCTCGATATCGTCCGGGCGCAGCTCGCCATCGGTGTGCCGAAAGGTGCCAAGGCCTCCGATACGGTCATCGCCTACGAGCCGGTCTGGGCGATCGGCACCGGCCTGACCCCGACACCCGCCGACATCGCCGAGGTCCATGCCTCGCTTCGCGAAATGCTCGGCCAGCTCATCGGGGCGGAAGCGACAAAGGTGCGCATCCTCTACGGAGGCTCGGTGAAGCCCGGCAACGCCCGCGAGTTGATGGCGGTGGAGAATGTGGACGGCGCGTTGGTGGGCGGTGCGAGTCTCGTCGCCTCCGACTTCCTGGGGATAGCCGCCGCTTATGCCTGAGGCGATTCTCCTCTTCTAAACTCCATGCAGGATTTGGCGCGGGACACCATCTCGTGTAGGAGCCTGCCCTTCGCAGACGTTCCTCGACGGGCCTCATCGGGCGCCGTATGCGGCCTTACGTGGTTCACGGACCAGGAACATCGGACTGAAACGACATGAATGCCGTCCTGATCTCCATTCACCTCATCGTGGTTCTCGCCCTCATCGCCGTGGTCCTGCTGCAGCGCTCTGAAGGTGGACTCGGGCTCGGCAGTGGCAGCAGCGGCGGCGGCGTGTCGGGCTTCATGACCGGACGCGGACAGGCCAACGCGCTAACGCGGGCCACGGCGATCCTGGCGGCCCTGTTCTTCACCACCAGCATGACGCTGGCGGTCATTTCCCATCGCAGCGCCGCGCCGAAGTCCATCCTCGACGGAGCCGCAACGACGCAGCCGGTGGCGCCCAACGGCAACCTGCTCGAGACCCTTCGTCCGGGGCAGGGCGCAGCCCAACCCGCCACGCCCGAGGCGCCCCAGTCGCGCTGATCACAGACCGGCGAGGCGGGGCGGACCGCTCCTACCTCGCTTCGAACCGTCGCCGGACGGGCTTTTCCACAGTTCGCGTCGATTTCGCCCTGCCGCCATTGGCGGCGGGGTCGTTTGAAGTTTGGCGAATCACCCACCCTTGTTTATGAGCCGAAGCCCATGACGCGGTACGTATTCATCACCGGCGGCGTGGTCTCCTCGCTCGGCAAGGGCCTCGCTTCCGCGGCCCTAGCGGCTCTCCTGCAGGCGCGCGGCCATACGGTCCGTCTGCGCAAGCTCGACCCCTACCTGAACGTCGATCCGGGCACGATGAGCCCGACCCAGCACGGCGAAGTGTTCGTCACCGACGACGGTGCAGAGACGGACCTCGACCTCGGCCATTACGAGCGCTTCACGGGCCTCGCCGCCACCAAGGCCGACAACATCACCACCGGCCGGATCTATCTCGACATCATCACCAAGGAGCGGCGCGGCGACTATCTCGGCGCGACGATCCAGGTGATCCCTCACGTCACGAACGCCATCAAGGCGTTCGTGCTTGAGGGCAACGAGGCGTTCGATTTCGTCCTCGTGGAGATCGGCGGCACGGTGGGCGACATCGAGGGCCTGCCGTTCTTCGAGGCGATCCGCCAGCTCGGTCAGGAACTGCCGCGCGGCACCGTCGCCTTCGTCCACCTGACGCTATTGCCCTACATCCCCTCGGCCGGCGAGTTGAAGACCAAGCCGACGCAGCATTCCGTCAAGGAACTGCGCTCCATCGGCATCCAGCCCGACATCCTACTCTGCCGCTGCGACCGACCGATTCCGGTGGAGGAGCGCCGCAAGCTCGGCCTGTTCTGCAACGTGCGCGAGACCGCCGTCATCGAAGCGCGCGACGTCGCCTCGATCTACGACGTGCCGCTCTCCTACCGCGAAGCCGGGCTGGACCGGGAAGTCCTGGCGCATTTCGGCATCGAGCCCAAGGGCGAGCCCGATCTCGTGCGCTGGACGACGATTTCCGAGCGTGTGCGCAATCCGGAAGGCGAGGTCTCCATCGCCATCGTGGGCAAGTATACGGGCCTCAAGGACGCCTACAAATCCCTGTCCGAGGCCCTCACCCATGGCGGGATCGCCAACCGGGTGAAGGTGAACCTCGAGTGGATCGAGGCCGAAGTATTCGAGGGCGAGGATCCGGCGCCGTTCCTCGAGGGAATCAACGGCATCCTCGTGCCGGGCGGATTCGGCCAGCGCGGTGCCGAGGGCAAGATCCGCGCGGCCCGCTTCGCCCGCGAGCGCAAGATCCCGTATTTCGGTATCTGCTTCGGCATGCAGATGGCCGTGATCGAGGCGGCCCGCTCGCTGGCCGGAGTGGAGGATGCCAATTCCACTGAGTTCGGGGAAACCGAAGAACCGGTGGTCGGCCTGTTGACCGAATGGCTCAAGGGCAACGAACTGGAGCGGCGCGCCGCCCAGGGCGATCTCGGCGGCACCATGCGGCTCGGCGCCTACAAGGCGACCCTCGGCGCGGATACGAAGATCGCCGAGATCTACGGCGGCACCGAGATTTCCGAGCGTCACCGGCACCGCTACGAGGTCAACATGGCCTATCGCGAGCGGCTGGAAGCCAAGGGCCTGCGGTTCTCGGGGCTGTCACCGGACGGTCTGCTTCCCGAGACGGTGGAACATGCAGGCCACCCCTGGTTCATCGGCGTCCAGTTCCACCCGGAGCTGAAGTCGCGTCCGTTCGAGCCACATCCGCTGTTCAAGAGCTTCATCTCGGCCGCCATCGTGCAGAGCCGGCTGGTCTGAGGGAGGGGCGGGCGCCATGGTCTCGATCTCGGGTCTGCCCGCCTTCATCGCCTATGTGGCGGCGGCCTTCGGCCTCGTGGCGGTCTATCTCGCGGTCTACCTGTCGGCGACGTCCCATCGCGAGATCGCGCTGATCCGCGCCAACAACGCCTCGGCCGCCATCGCGCTGGGCGGAAGCCTCATCGGCTATACGCTGCCGCTCTCGGTGGCGATCTACAACGCGCAATCGATCCTCGACTGCATCGTCTGGGGCCTCGTCGCCCTCATCGTGCAGATCCTTGTCTACTTTGTCGTGCGGCTGATTTTACCGGACCTGTCACGTCGCATCGAAGCTGGTGAGATCGCCGCGTCCATCCTGCTCGCCGCGTCGTCCCTCGCAGGCGGCATCGTCAATGCGGCGTCCATGACCTACTGAGCGGGCGATCGGCGAATTTTTCCATTCCCGGTTTCAAACGGTCAAGCTCGATCCTACATTCGGGTCAGTGCGGCATCGTGCCGTGAGGGAGCAGGTCGTCGGAAGGCGGCCCACATTGGGATGCCATCCGAAACCAGATCACCGACACCCGTAAAGCCACCGCGCCTCATGCGCTCGCAGACGGTCACCCTCGTCATGCTGGCGGGAGCGGGCGCAGCCGCCTTCGGGCTCGCCCATATCGATCCGTCGCAGGACGAAGAATCCGTGCTCGTCTACGCCGATGCGGACGCCTGTATCGCCGGTGACATACGAACGGAAGCGGATTGCCGGAGCGAGTACCTCACAGCGCGTGCCGCCTATCCCGAGGTCGCACCGCGTTACGCGACGATGATCGATTGCGAGTCTCACCACGGCCCATCGCATTGCCTGCCCGGAGACGGCGTCGCCATGAGTGCTGCCGGGCGCTTCGTCCCGATGATGGCCGGCTACGTCATCGGCAGGCGGGTCGATCAGAACCTGACGCCCCAGCCGATCTTCGACCATGCTCCGAAGTCGGAGGCGTCCCATAGCGGAAGCGCCGGCCACTCGGGGGGCACTGGCTATTGCACGGGTTGGGGCGGACGGATCACCACGTCATCGGGCGGTGCGTCCTCCAGCGCACGGGTCGCCTCCTCGGCGGTGCGCCGGGTCGCGTACGGTGGCTTTGGAAGCACGGGCCGTTCGTTCTCGTCGCACGGCTGGTCTAGCCATGGAAGCGGCGGCTGATGCGGCGCGTGCCCATCGGCGAGCGACCGGATTGGCGGGAGACCGCGCGCCGGCATGGTTTCACCTTCCACACCCTTGATGGCGCAGCGTATTGGTCCGAGAGCCACGCCTACGCTTTCACACTGGCCGAGATCGAAGACGATCTCGAAGCGCCGAGCACCGAGATCCACGCCCTGTGCCTCGCCTTCGTCGCCGATGCGGTGGAGGACGAGCGGATCCTGACCTCGCTCGACATTCCTCGCCACGCCTGGGACGCGATCCGCACGAGCTGGAAGCGGGGAGCCCCCTCCCTCTACGGCCGCCTGGATTTCTCCTATGGCGGGGCATCCGCCGGGCCGGCAAAGCTCCTCGAATACAATGCCGATACGCCCACCGCCCTCTACGAGTCCGGCGTGTTTCAATGGCTCTGGCTGGAGGAAGGGCTGCGAACCGGCTCGCTGCCCGAGACGGCCGACCAGTTCAATTCCCTCCACGAGAAGCTGGTCGCCCGGTTCCGCGCGCTTCGCGGTGACGGCTCAATGGCCTTCACCGCCTATGCCGATGCGCCCGAGGACAGGGGCACGGTGGCCTATCTCGAAGATTGCGCGCGCCAAGCGGGGCTCGCGACACGCTTCCTCGACATTTCCGACATCGGACGGGACGAGGGCGGACGCTTCGTCGACCGGGTCCATGCGCCGATCCCGAGGTTGTTCAAGCTCTACCCCTGGGAATGGGCGTTCACGGACGTTTTCGGTGAGGGGCTCGATGCCACGACGACCCTCTTTCTCGAACCACCCTGGAAGGCCGTCCTGTCGAACAAGGGCTTGCTGGCGCATCTCCATGCCCGCGAACCCGGTCACCCGAACCTGCTGCCGGCTTTCTTCGAGGACGACCCGCGAAAGGCTTCGCTCGGAACGGCCTTCGTCAAGAAACCGCTGGTCTCGCGGGAAGGTGCCAACATCCTCATGGTACGCGACGGTGCCGTCCTGGCGCAGGATCACGGCCCGTATGGCGGCGGCCGGCATATCCGACAGGCGCTGGCCGAGCTGCCGGATTTCGATGGCCGCCGCCCCGTGATCGGCTCGTGGATGGTGGGGGACGAAGCCGCGGGCCTCTGCATCCGAGAGAGCGCAGGGCCGATCACCGGCAATGCCGCCCTGTTCGTCCCCCATTTCATCGGGCCGGCCTGAAGAGCGGCATCCCGCCGCTTTCAAAACGGCGGCATTGGCCTATCCTGACCGGTGTGACCGAAATCCTGTTCTATCATCTCCAGCAGCAACCCCTCGAGAAGGTTCTGCCGACCCTCGTCGAGCGATCGTTGGCGCGCCAATGGCGCGCGGCGATCCAGGTGTCGGGGGAAGAGCGGCTCCAGGCGCTGGACGATCACCTCTGGACCTATAGCGACGACAGCTTCCTGCCGCACGGGACGGACCGTGACCCGCAGGCGGCGAGCCAGCCCGTCGTGCTGACCCTGCAGGACGGCAATCCCAACTCCGCCGCCATCCGCTTTCTCGTGGACGGTGCGCCGCTGCCGCCGGATGCCTCGGAGTACCAGCGCATCTGTATCCTGTTCGACGGCAACGATCAGGACGCCCTGCTCGGTGCGCGGGCGCAGTGGAAGCAGGCCAAGGAGGCGGGCCATACCATCGCCTACTGGCAGCAGGACGAATCCGGGCGCTGGCAGAAGAAGGCGTGACCGCTCTGGCCCATGACCTCAAAGGAAGCCGCATGATACGAGGTTCGATCGTCTCGACCCTGAGCCGTGGCGAGGGCGGCGCCAGGCTGCTCGCCCTCGCTCTGTCCGCAATCCTCCTCGTCACCACCCAGCCCGGCATGGCGCAATCGCCTCAGGGGGGCGACAGGCCGCAGGAAAGGCGTGCCGCCGAGCAGAAGGGCCCGGAAGGGCGCAAACTTCCATCCGACGTCACCACCGAACACAGCGTCACCCTGCCGGGTGGCCGTATCCTGCGCTTCACCGCCACGGCCGGCAGCCTGCCCCTCGTGGACGAGGGCGGAAAGCTCCAGGCGGAGATCGCCTTCATCGCCTATCGTCTCGCCGACAGGAGCGAGGCGGCCCGGCCCGTGACCTTCGCGATCAACGGCGGCCCCGGCGCGGCCTCGGCCTATCTCAATATCGGCGCGATCGGACCCTGGCGCCTGCCCCTCGACGGCACGAGTATAAGCCCGTCCACGCCCGTGAGCCTCGTCCCCAATGACGGCACATGGCTGGATTTCACCGACCTCGTCTTCCTCGATCCCGTGGGCACGGGATACAGCCGCGCGACGGATGGCGATGCCAAACGCTATTGGAGCGTCGATGCGGATGCGTCGGTCCTGTCCTCGGCCATTGCCCGCTGGCTGCGCACGAACGACCGGATCGCGGCGCCCAAATTCTTCGTCGGTGAGAGCTATGGCGGCTTTCGCGGGCCGCTCATCGCGGCAAAGCTGCAGGAGGAGATCGGTATCGGCCTCTCCGGCATGGTCCTCCTGTCGCCTGTGCTCGATTTCGCCTGGCTGCAATCGCCGCGCTCGACCCCCTGGGGCCACGTGACGAAGCTGCCCTCCTATGCCGCCGCCGCCATTGAGCGCGCGGGCGGCACGCCGAGCCGGAAGGCTCTGGCAGAGACTGAATCCTATGCCACCGGCGACTATCTCGCCGACCTGCTCAAGGGGCCGTCCGACCAGGCCGCCATCGCCCGGCTCGGCGACAGGGTGGGGGCCATCACGGGTCTCGATCCGGCCTTCGTCCGCCGTCAGGCCGGTCGCCTGAGCTCCAACAGCGTCCAGCGCGAGATCGGCGCGGATGAGGGCCGTGTCGCCAGCGCCTACGATACCGGCATCACCGGATGGGACCCCGACCCGGCCGCGACCTTCTCAGGCTTCGAGGACCCGCTGCTCACGGCCATGCAGGCGCCGCTGACCAGCGCCATGATCGAACTCTACGGCGCGAAGCTGAACTACCGCGTGCCCGACCTGCGCTACGAACTCCTCAATGGCGCTGTGAGCCGGAGCTGGGGCTGGGGCTCTGGACGCATGGCGCCGGAATCCCTCGGTGCGCTGCGCGGCGTCATGGCCCTCGACGGCAACCTGCGCGTCCTCGTGGCCCACGGTTTCACCGATCTCGTGACCCCGTACTTCACCTCGAAGCTCCTGATCGACCAGCTACCGGCCTTCGGCGGCGAGAGGCGGATCGACCTCGCGGTCTATCCGGGCGGCCATATGTTCTATTCGCGGCCCGATTCTCGCGCGGCCTTCCACAAGGATGCCTCCGATCTCTACGCGGCTGCGCTGAAGGCGCGGTCCGGCACTTCGAAGGACGTGAAGTGACGAACGCCTCTCCACGATGGGGCACGGCCGCCGCATATCTCGCGAGCCTCGTCCTCCTCGGCGCCTGCACCACCGGCGAGCGCGAAGCGCCGGTTAGCGTGCCGGTCCCCGTCGCCGTGACGCCGGCCCCGTCGCCCGGCGTCACGGGGCCGGTGCTCAATGCCGATGGCACCTGCAGCCAGGCCGCGCCGGGTACCGCGACCGTGATCGAGCCCGGGATCGGCGAGTGCGATCTCGTCCGGCTGAAGGCGAAGCCCGCAACGGACGTGCTGGTCGGGGAGGGGCGTTCCGGCCGCGAGGTCCAGGTGCTCTACAGCGAGCCGGGAGCCAAGGAGCTGTACTTCTTCGTCAATGGCCGCCTCGACCGGATCGTGAAATCCTGATCCCAAAGAGTCAGTATGCGGGCACCAGCCGATCCTCGGGCAGGGGGGCGACCATGTGGAACCGCAGCCCCTCGGCCTCGTAGGCGATGACGACTTCGGCATTGCATTGCTGCGCGAGCACGCGCTGCAGCAGCGTCGAGCCGAATCCCTTGCGCTCCGGCGGCTTCACGGGGGGACCACCCGTTTCCGTCCAGCTCAGGTCGAGCACACGCCCGGCCTCTCGCCGATCGACGCTCCAACGCACCACGATCCGCCCGGATGGCAGCGACAGCGCACCGTGCTTGGTGGCATTCGTGGTCAACTCGTGGATCGCCATGCCGGTGGGGACGGCGAGGTCCGCGGCCAGTTCGATCGCCGGTCCGTCGAGGATGATCCGGCTGGTCGTCGCATCGTTGTAATGACCGAGTTCGTTCTGCAGCAGCTCGCGCAGCGGGGCCGTCTGCCAGTAATCCTCGGTGAGCAGGTTGTGCGTCTTGCCCAGCGAGACGATCCGGTCCGAGAACGAATGATAGAACGTGTTCACATCCTTGGTGGAGCGCGCCGTCGCTCCGAGCAGTCCCTGGACGGTGGCGAGCGTGTTCTTGACGCGGTGGTGAAGCTCGCGGATCAGCAGGGCCTGCCGCTCGTGCGTCCGTTGGCGTTCCTCAAGATAGGCTTGCACTTCGCGCTGCCGCCGCCGGGCGCGGAGGGCGGAGCGCACCGCATTGGCCAACACCGCCGGGTGGAAGGGACGTTCCAGCACCGTCACGTTGCCCAGGAGATCGGTGAGCCGCACATCCGGCGAGCCGCCGCGAGAGCTGAGCAGCACGAAGGGAAAATCCGACCAGGGCGGCTGCCGTTCGACCCAGTGGGCGATGGCGTTGCGGTCCCAGCGCAGTAGCGCTTCCTCGGTCATCACCGCGCAGGCGGCGCCATCGAGGCCGGCCACCAGGGCGTCGAGGGTCGAGATCGACTCAGAGGCGATACCGACTTCCGCCAGGATCGCCGAGGCCACTGACGCATCACGTCCCAGGGGCGCGAGGATCAGGACGACCGGTTCAGGATGCGGCATCGCGTCCGGGCTCGTCCAGGGACTCTCCATCGGCCCCGACCCGTTCGACGAGGAGATTATCGCCGTTCCCGTCATAGGTGGGCACGCCCGTCAGGACGCCGCGAAATTTCCGCAGGGGTTCGCCGACGCGCAATCCGCTGGCGTCGATCTTGAACTCGCGGATCGTGTCCTCGTGCGGACCGGTCCGCTTCTTGAGAACGGACAAGGCCCGGCGAACCCGGCCAGCGGCCTCGAAGAACCGCAGCATCACGACGGTGTCGCTGACATAGGTCAGGTCCACCGGCGATTCCATCTTCCCCACCATGCCGTGCTGGGCGAGGATCAGGATCGTCACCACGCCCTGCTGGTTCAGGTAGGTGACGAGCTCGTGCATCTGCATGACGAGGAAGGGCTGGCCCGCCATGGCGGTCATGTAGCCGGTCAGGCTGTCGATGATGACGATCCTGGCCGCATCGTGCTCCACGGCATCGCGGATACGTCCCGCGAAATCGCCGGGCGAGACGTCGGCGGGGTCGATCTGCTCGATCTGCAGCGATCCGGCCTCGATGAAATCCGCCAGGGGCATGCCCACGCTCCGGGCACGTCGCAACAGGATGCCGCGCGTCTCGTCGAAGCTGATGATCAGGCCGCGTTCGCCGCGCCGGAGGGCGGCCACCAGGTAGCTCATGGCGAGCGTGGATTTGCCGGCACCCGACGGACCGACGATGAGGCTCGTCGTTCCCCGGTCGAGGCCGCCGCCCAGAACCCGATCGAGCTCGGCGACGCCGCTTTCCACCGAGCCCGCCTCGAAGCTGCTGGGATGGTCGCTCGCGATCAGGCGCGGATGCACCAGGATGCCGCCCTTGCGGATAGCGAAGTCGTGGTAGCCGCCCTGGTACTCCGTGCCCCGCATCTTGATGACGTGGACGCGCCGCCGCGGGGCACCATAGGCCGGCGTCAGCTGTTCGAGCCGGATCACCGCGTGGCTGATGGAATGCAGGTTGAGGTCGTCATGCTCGGCGCTGAGATCGTCGAGCATCAGCGCGGTGATGTCGTTGAGGAGGAAGTAGCTCTTCAGTGCGAGCACCTGGCGCCGGTAGCGCAGCGACCCCTGCGACAGCAACCTGATCTCCGACAGGCTGTCGAACACGACACGGCTCGGCTTCACCCGCTCCATCTCGCTCAGGGCCATGCGCACGGTTTCACCGAGCTCGAGGTCGGACGAATGGACGAGGCTCTGCTGCAGCTTCGAATCCAGGCTGAGTTCCGGCGGAACGAGTTCGTAGATCTCGATCCCCTCCAGCGACCAGCCATGCCGCTCGGAGACGGACATCAGCTCGCGGCGGCTCTCCGACAGGGTGATGTAGAGGCATGTCTCGCCCCGCGCGGCGCCGTCGAGAAGAAACTGGAGGCCGAGTGTCGTCTTGCCGCCACCGGGCCGTCCCTCGATGAGATGGGCACGCTGGGCCGCGTATCCTCCCGCCAGAATCACATCGAGCCCCGGAACTCCCGTGGGAATCGGTTGGGCATCGGGGGCGGGACTGGCTGACATCGTCGTGTCCGGTGGGTACGGCATGATCGCAGCATAAGTTTCCGCGCCGGCCCTGTCCCCGATAAATCGGCCACAGTGCGGATCCATCCCGTACGGGACGGATCGGATACCGCCTTTGCAGATTGCCGCGTACCGCATTATCAGACCGTGCCGTTGCGCTGCGAGGCGGCCTCCGATTCCGCTTCGCGCTCCTCCAACCCGCCCGACATTCCGGAGTTCGGATCCCTAATGCGCGAACCGAACGCGATCGATTTCTGGCGCGGCCTCGCCCTCGTGACGATCTACGTCAACCACATCCCGGGCAACACGTTCGAGCGCTACACCTACTCGCAATACGGCATTTCGGATGCGGCGGAGCTGTTCGTCTTCCTCGCCGGATGGTCGATCGGGATCGCCACGCGCGGGCGCGACGGACGACCCGAACCGCGCCTGAAAAGCGTCCTGAGACTGCTGTCACGCACGATCGAAGTCTATCGTGCCCAGATCACGACGATGGCCATCGCATTGGCCATGATTGCCGGGACGGCGTTGCTTCTCGACAATCCGCTTCTGCTTGAGTGGCACAACGCCGGCGGCTTCTTCGCCGATCCTATACAGACCACCGTCGGTTTCGTGCTGCTCACACATCAACTCGGCTTCTTCAACATCCTGCCCCTCTATGTGGTGCTTCTCGGCATCGCCCCCGTCTTCGTCCTGGTGGCCCGGGTGAGCCGCGTCGCGGCGCTGGGGCTGTCCTTCTCGCTCTATGCCGCAAGCCTCGTCTTCGAATGGAACCTGCCATCCTGGCCGGGGGAGGGGGATTGGTTCTTCGATCCTCTGTGCTGGCAGCTCCTGCTCGTACTCGGATTCGTCGGCCAGGATCTGAACCGCGAATCCGACACGCTCCGGCGCTGGTCAAAGCGACTGATGCCCGTGGGCGTCGTCATCGTCGTGCTCGGCATCGTGCTATCGGTGTTCGATCTCAGGCCCGACCCGTTGCTCGTTCCCGATCCAC
Organism: Methylobacterium sp. 88A; assembly: GCF_000376345.1. NCBI lineage: Bacteria > Pseudomonadati > Pseudomonadota > Alphaproteobacteria > Hyphomicrobiales > Methylobacteriaceae > Methylobacterium > Methylobacterium sp. 88A. The sequence continues at coordinate 3,289,238 of NZ_AQVT01000001.1, read as the reverse complement.
GCCTCGTCTTCTCCTTCGACAAGACCTACCTGTCGCCCGCCCGGCTGATCCACTTCATCGGAGTGCTGCTGGCCTTCCAAGGGGTCTACGCGCTCATCGTCCCGCATGTCGGCGCGGTCGGTCGATATTTGACGGGACTCGGTCGTAATTCACTGGCAGTCTTCTCCATCGGCTCGCTCCTGAGCCTCGCCGCACAACTCGTGCGGTTCTGGACGGGGGGCGGCATCCTGGTTGATGTCGGCGTCATGGGATTCGGCTTGTTCGCTCTGGGCTTCACTGCATGGTTCGTCGAATGGCGCTCGCGCAAACCTCGGCACTCCTGATCTCCCTCGGCCTCGCCTTACTGGGAATGATCGTCGGATCATCGCAGGCCGGGGCGGAGGGCGGTGCGACGATCGTCTCACCACCGACCGCAGCGGCGCCCGCTCCGGGCGGCGAGGCGTCGGAGGCCGTCGATGTGAGCCTGTCGCCCGAATGCCGGGTTCCCGGCTCCAAGCTCTACACCCTCGCCCGGTTGAACTCGGTCAAAGCGGCGCTCAAGGAGAAGCGTCCGGTCCGCGTTCTGGCCATCGGTTCGTCCTCGGCCGGTGCCGGGGCCTCGGCGACCTATCCGGTCAAGCTGGAGACGGCACTGGAACGCTCGCTTCCCAATGTGGATGTGGAAGTCGAGAGCCGGGGCATGCAGGGTGAGATAGCCTCCGGCGCGGCGGAGCGCCTGCGCAGTATGGTGGCAGAGGTGGAGCCCGATCTCGTGGTCTGGCAAGTCGGCACCCACGATGCACTCGCCCGCGTCGATCTCGATGCCTTCGCGAGCGCCCTCGACGAAACGGTTCAGTGGATCAAGTCGCACGATATCGACGTGGTGCTGGTCAATCCCGTCTACACGGCATCGCTGGCCCAGGACGAGTATTACAGCAGCATCGTCCGCAAGGTGCAGGAAGTGGCCCTGCGCGAAGGCGTTCCGCTGGTGCAGCGCTACGAGGCGATGCGCTACCTGTCCGGCAGTAGCGACAAGGGCGAAGCGCACATGCTGGGGCGCCAGTTCCGCCTCAACGACCTCGGCCTGCGCTGCATGGCCGAACACGTGACGCGGGCCATCACTCTCTCCCTGCTACAGCCCGACCCTGCGGCGACGGGGACGGCCGGCGCGCCGGCCCTGATCGTCGCGCCGCCGAAGGATGCGTCGGTCAAGCCGTCGCCCCCACGGAGCGGCGGTGCATCGGTGGAGGACAAGCCCTGATGCGCACGGTGGCATGCGCACTCGGTTTCTTTTAGCCCGGCCGCAACGGGTGTCGCTCTGAGCACCGACGCCGGAACGATGCGAAAAAAAGCCCCGGTATTGCGTGACCTCGTCCGAAGACAGGCGCCCTGTTTCCGGAACGAGGCCAGGGCCTGACTTGAAATCTCGAAGGGGCGACGTGAGCTTAGCAACTGATGGGACGGAGGGTCGCACCTTCGGAGCGGTGATCGTCCGCTTCAAGACGTTCCGCGCAGGTGCCGCGGGAGCGGCACTCGACGTCTTCACCATCCGTATCGCTGCCGCCTTCTTCGCCTACGGGGCGCAAGTGCTGATGGCGCGCCTAATGGGGCGGACGGAATATGGGATATTCGCCTCGATCTGGGTCTGGATCGCCATCCTCGGGCATTCCTCGACACTGGGTTTCGCCCAGGGCGCCTGCCGTTTCCTGCCCGCCGACCAAGCACGGGCCGACCTTGCCCATGTCCGGGGGTTCCTCATCGGGGGCGCATGGGTGAGTGCCGCGTGCGCCTGCACCGTCGCATGCATCGGCCTCGCGCTAGTCTGGATGCAGGGTACCCTCCTCGGAGGACCGTATGCCGGACCACTGCTCGTCGCCGCGCTTGTCCTGCCACTCTTCACCCTGCAAGACTATCTCGAGGGCGTCGCCCGCAGCCAGAACTGGGCGGTGCTCGCCATCGCGCCACCCTATCTCCTCCGCCAGTGCCTGATCATGGCCGCCATGGCGGGAGCCGTCGCCGCGGGAGCGCCGGCGCAGGCTTGGGTTGCCGTCGCCTGCACCTTGGTCGCCACCGGGATCGCCCTGGCGATCCAAGCGTGGCTCCTGATCCTGCGCCTTCGCGCCGTTCTGCCCTCGGAGACACCGCGATACCGTTGGCGGATCTGGCTCCGGGCATGCCTGCCAATCGCGGCGGGTGATCTTGCCCATTCCGCCTTCACCATGATCGACGTGGTCATCCTGAGTATGATGATGCCGCCGACGGCTGTGGCCCTCTATTTCGTCGCGACCCGGATCCAGCAATTCGTCCCCTTCGTGCATTATGCCGCATCCGCGGCCACCGCTCAGCGTTTCGCCGCCATCCATGCGTCCCGGGATGCTCCGGGCCTGAAACGCTTCGTCCGCATCCAGGCCCGGCTCACCTTCGCCGCCACCGTGACGGTCGGTCTCGTCATCGTGGCGACGGGACAGTTCCTGCTCGCGATGTTCGGACCGGAATTCGGCGCGAGCTTCCCGCTCCTCGCCGTGCTTGTTGTGGGCAATGTCGGCGCAAGCCTGTTCGGGCCGGGGGAGGACCTGCTGACCATGATCGACGGCGAACGTCTGTGCGCCGCCATCACACTGGCAACGCTGGCCGTGGCAGCCCTTCTGTGTGTGGTCCTCGTCCCGTCGATGGGCGTGATGGGGGCCGCCATCGCAATGGCGCTGGCCAGCATCCTTCGCGGAGCCGGCATGGCGCTGGCGGCTTTTCTCGTACACGGCATCGTGACACCGGTTCTGTGGTTCCCAGGCCGCGTGGCTTCATGAAGACCGAGCATGGAGGGACGAACGGCCGACGCTCCGTCTCGATCGTCACCTATTCGGAATTGGCCGCCGATCCCGGTGCCTGGGACGCGCTGATGGGCCGGGCCCTCACGACGCATCCGCATTACGGCCGCCACGTCATCGCCGCCCACCACGCCGCGGGACTCGCCGATGCGGACCTCGCTTTCGTTGCCGTGCGGGGTCCGAGCGGCCTCGATGCGCTACTGCCGTTCGCATTCAAGCGCGATGTCTGCGGGCTCGGAGCGAAGGTGGCACGCCCCTTCCTCTCACCCTTCATCACGCAGACGAGCCCGCTCGTCGCCGACGATCCGGACCTGCCGGAAATTCTCGACCTGCTGGTGGCGGGTCTGCGATCCGCCTCCGGCGGCCGCCTCTGGCGCTGGCCGCTGCTTCCCACCTCGACGAGGCTCGGTGCCGAACTGCTCGCGGCGATGGATCGGGCGGGCTGGCAGCACGGCACCGTACACAGTTTCGAACGACCGATCGTAGAGCGCCGCACCTCATATGACGCCTTCCTCGCAGGTCATCCGAACCTGTCGCGCCTGAAGGATCTGAACCGTCGCGATCGGCGTCTATCGAAGCGTGGTACGCTCATCCTCGATGTCGCCACCAATGGCGCACACCTGCGCGATGCCGTCACCAGCTTCCTCAGTCTCGAACGGGCCGGATGGAAGGGCAGAGCCGGAACGGCGCTTACTTGTCAGCCCCAGCACGAGGCTTTCGCGCGAGCCCTCTTCGCCGACGGGAGCGGCCCGATCGGCCTACGCGCCGATATCCTTCGGCTCGACGGTCGCCCCCTCTCGATCAGCCTCGCCCTCCTGACAGGTGGCACGGTCACGCTTCTGAAGACGACCTATGACGAGACCGAGCGCTCCAGCGCTCCGGGGCTCCTGCTCGAGGCACGGATCATCGAAACGCTGCACGAGACGGGGTTCGCCCAGCGGCTCGATTCGGCGACATTGGCCGGTTCCGTCCTGGAGGATCTCTTTCCGGACCGGGAGACGATCTGCGAGGTCGTCGCCGCCCCGCGCCGGGCGTCCCACTTGCTTCCCGTAGATCGACGGATTCGCCTTGTCATGCTCGAACGCGATTGCAAGGCGCTGATCAAGCGGGTCTTGAGCAGGCGCTGACGCGCGGGCGCAGCCGTGCTACTCGGCCCGTTCGGCACGCCAGACAGGAACCATCCGCATGCGTCGTCCGCTTCTTGCCCTCACCGGAGCCTTGTTGATCGCCATGACCGCTTCCGCATCCGCCGAGACCGTGACCACGCCTTCGGGCCTTCAATATCGCGACGAAGTCGTCGGCACCGGCCCCGCGCCACAGACCGGTAAGAAGGTCAGCGTCCATTACACCGGCTGGCTCGACGATGGTGGCAAGCCCGGAAAGAAGTTCGACTCCTCCCGCGACCGGGGCCAGCCCTTCAGCTTCACCCTCGGTATCGGACAGGTCATCGGCGGCTGGGACCAGGGGGTCGCCACGATGAAGGTCGGCGGCAAGCGCACGCTCATCATCCCATCCGACCTCGGCTATGGCGCACGCGGCGCCGGTGGCCTGATCCCCCCGAACGCCACGCTCATCTTCGACGTCGAACTGCTAGGCGTGAACTGAAGGCCGGCTGGAGAACGGCGCGGCCCCGGTCCTAACCTTGAGGTACCGGGAGCCCTGAAAGACGCGTCCGGTGCGGCTGCAGGCGGTGAAGAGCTTCGCCTGCAGCCCTCTTGGAACACAAGGCACAGGTCGCGAGACCGAGAAGCTCCCGAGCCGCGTAGGGTTCGGCGACGTCCCGGCCGCGGCGAAACCCCGTTCGATGGCTAGCCCGACGAGTTAAGCGCTGCTGGCTGCCAATTGGTGCTCCGGGACGCGGATCTTTTTTTTCCAGTCCGCACCGCATCGTCCTCGCGCGCATGCGCCCGATCCAATACCTCGGCCGGATGCCGGCCGGTGCCGGCGGCGGTCCAGGTCGCCCGGGGGCAGGATCCGTTTCAGCTCCCCGAGGAGCAGGTCGAGGAGGCGCTCATTGGCAGGAAGAGCGTTCTTCAGGCGGGTGACGAAGGGACGCGGGGACGGGCATTCTTCAACCCCTCATCGAGAAGACGCCGGGCGCCGTACAGATGCGAGAGGTCGAAGATCTCGATTTCGGCGCACCGCGGATCAGGCGATCAAGAGATGCCGAGGGCGCGGATGAGAAGAAGGCTGATGGCGAGGAGGACGGCCAGAGAGCCGGTGACGGCAAGCGTCACCCGCCCGCCCATGCGGGCCAGGACCCGGACATCTACGCCCAGGCCCAGGGCGGCCATGGACATGATCGTCAAGAATCCAGCCAGTTGCCTCACCGGCCCGGAGGCCGCCTCAGGGATCAGGCCGAGGGAACGCAGGCTGGCCAGCCCGAGAAAACCCAGGATGAACCAGGGAACGAGCTTCGTGAAGCCGAGCCGCCCCGTCGATGCTTTCCGAACTCCGTCTTCCAAGGCAAGCCGATGGGCGATGAGCGAGAATGCGATGACGACGGGGCCGAGCATCAATACACGCACCAGCTTGACCAGCGTGCCGACCTGGGTGCTGAGCAGCCCCACCGGCACCGTGGCGGCGAGCACCTGCGGCACGGCATAGACGGTTAGGCCCGCCAGCACCCCGTACTGGTGATCCGATAGGCCAACGAGGGGGATGAAGAGGGGCAGGCCGAGCACCATCAACACGCCGAGCACGGCGGTGAAGGCGATGGAGCCGGCGACGTCCTTGCTATCGGCTCCGATCACCGGCGCCACGGCGGCGATGGCCGAATTTCCGCAGATGGCGTTGCCGCAGGCAACCAGGATCGCCATCCGGGCCGGCAGGCCGAGACCACGGCAGATCGCGTAACTCGAGACGATCGCCAGCAACACCGTGCCGACGATGCCGGTGAGAAGCGCGGGTCCTGAGGCGACGATGGCGCCGAGGGTGACCGACGCTCCCATCAACGTCACGGCCAGTTCGAGCAGTTGCTTTGCGCTGAAGGCAATCCCTGCCCGGAAGCGCTCTCCCGGCATCCAGACGGTGCGGATCGCAATGCCGAACAGGATCGCGATCACGAGCGCTTCGATATAGGGGTGCCCGGTGGCGCGCTCCTCCCAGGCTTGGATGGCTATGGCGATCCCGGTGACACCGAGGCAGAGGACGATGCCCGGCAGAAGCGACGATCGCCGATGCGATGTGGCCGCTCCCGTCGGGATTGTCAGATTCGAGGATGCCTTCACGCCCATTCCACCCGCTCGGAGTTGCCTCCAGGCTCCCCGAAAAAACTTCCACATGGCTCGACAAAAAGAGAAAGTCACACTCCATACCGTGGGAATTTCAAAAGTCTTATCCATTGATCGCTGGCACACAAAGCCCGATCTTACCGATCATGACTACGTGCTCCGACGTCACCGCCACCAGCTTCGATCCGTATGGCGAGCCGGTGGGAGAAGACCGCACCACGCACATGGTGCAGGGCGATCGTCGGGCGCGCAATGCCGCTATCGCGATCTTCTGGACACTCGCCCTGACTTTGACTGCGGGGCGGGTTTATTTGAACGATCAGCCACTTGGCCATGCCTTGATACTTGCCAAAACGCAGATCGGGGCGTTCGTCACGGCCATACGTTGACGTGATGTCGATGGCTGTCGACCAATACGTGTCGGCGAGATAACGCGGCGATCGCTTTCTTGATCGGGGCATAAGATACAGCCACCGTTTTCATCATTTGGCCGGTATGGACGCAGGGCAACCGGGCAGAGCACAGCGCAAATTTACCGACCCGGACAGCCGGATCCTGCCAGGCGCGAGGGCCTCGTGCAGGGCGACAACGGGCAGGTTGCCGTCGATGACGCGAATGAGATCATCGTAGCGCATCGCCCTATTACGACCTCCGCCGCCTCCCGCGCCCTGGTGCCGATCATCGACGACGTCCGCAGTCATTTCGGGCGTCAGTCATTCGAGGCCTCCGGCGATGCAGGCTTTACCAACCGAGGTAAACTTGGCTGCTCTGAGGGAGCGGCCGATTACCGCCTAGCTGGCTCCGGGTCGGGCGCGTCATAGAAAGGCGGATGCGGCCGGCCTTCTCACGCTGACGAAAGACACCCCCGATGCGAGCGATGGCCGCGTGGATGAAACGGGCTGGCCGCCGGAGCCGCTACCGCCTGAGGAAGCATATCGTCGAGCCGGTGTTTGTGCAGATCAAGCAGGCCAGAGGCTTCCCGAAGCTCTTGCTCCTGGGCCTCAATCAGGTTCGGAACTTATAATACATTGTAAATAGAGGACGGCACGCGGATTTCTCCGCGCGCCGTCCTTTCAAACGCAGCTTCATATCATTCGAATAGACAGAAACACTACTAAAACCGCAATGTTCTATTGCCCGTCGTAATAGCGGTTTTTCTCTAACACCATCACGAGCAGCCTGTCGTTCCGCCACACGTGTCGCATTTCAAGCAAGTTCCGTTACGCACGAGCGTGAAGTTCGCGCATTCGGGGCAGGATTCTCCGACATAGCCCTTCATCTTGGCCTCCGCCCGCCGATCCGAGACAGTCCGCTCGGCCTTGGCGAAGGGGAGGGCGGTTACGAGGCTTTCGGCTTGGCCCGCCAGCTCCGGTTCGGCCTTCAATGCCGTCGCTCCCCGCAGGGCATGAACGACGCCGCCGGCTGGGGAACTCGTTCCGGCGTTACCGGAGCCGATGCCCATCGTGCCGCCGCCGGGGCCGCCCTGGATGAGGGTAAGCCGGTCGGCCGATCCGCGCAGCAGGCCGCGCGAGACGACGCTGGACGCCACGGGATCCGGCTTGTCGCCGCCGCTGCGGCTCCCTTCGCCCTCACCCTTGCCCATCACCGTGTTGCCGATTTCCGAGGGGTCGACATGGGCGAGATCCATCCTGCCGAGATACGAGATCGCCAACTCGCGGAACACGTAGTCGAGGATCGAGGTAGCGTTCTTGATCGCGTCGTTGCCTTGGACAAATCCGGCCGGCTCGAAGCGGGTGAAGGTGAAGGCGTCGACATACTCTTCCATCGGCACGCCGTATTGAAGGCCGATCGAAATCGCGATGGCGAAGTTGTTCATCAGCGAACGGAAGGCGGCGCCTTCCTTGTGCATGTCGATGAAGATCTCGCCGATGCGGCCATCCTCATATTCGCCGGTCCGCAGATAGACCTTGTGGCCGCCGACAACAGCCTTCTGAGTATACCCCTTGCGCCGATCGGGTAGCTTCTCGCGCGAGCGGATACGCTCGACGCGCTCAATCACCCGTTCGACGATTTTTTCCGCGAGCTGCGCTGCCTTGGCGGTGGCCGGTTGCGCCACCAGAGCTTCGATGGCCTCCTCGGTATCCTCCTCCTCGTCGGCGATGAGCGCCGAGTTCAGGGGCTGAGAGAGCTTCGAGCCGTCGCGGTAGAGGGCGTTAGCCTTGAGGGCTAGCGTCCAAGACAGCTTGTAGGCGTTCTTGCAATCCTCGACCGTGGCGTCGTTGGGCATGTTGATGGTCTTAGAGATCGCCCCAGAGATGAAGGGCTGCGCCGCCGCCATCATGCGGATGTGGCTCTCCACCGAGAGGTAGCGCTTGCCGATGCGCCCGCACGGGTTGGCGCAATCGAAAACCGCGTAATGCTCCTGCTTGAGGAAGGGGGCTCCCTCGAGGGTCATCGCGCCGCAGATATGCGTGTTGGCTGCCTCGATGTCCTTCTTCGAATAGCCGAGGAAGGGCAGGATCTCGAAAGTCGGGTCGGCGAGCTTATCGGCCGGAACCTGAAGCACGTCCTTGAGGAAGTCGTCGCCGAGGGTCCAGCGGTTGAACACGAACTTGATGTCGAAGGCCGACTTCAGTCCCGCCTCGATGGCGGCAATCTTGTCGTCGGTGAAGCCTCTGGCGCGCAGGGAACCCGGGTTGATGGCGGGAGCCTGCCCCATCGAACCGTGGCCGACGGCATAGGCCTCGATCTCGGCAATCTCCGATTCGCGGTAGCCGAGGGAACGCAAGGCGTTCGGTACGGCACGGTTGATGATCTTGAAGTAACCGCCACCCGCGAGCTTCTTGAACTTCACCAGGGCGAAGTCCGGTTCGATACCGGTGGTGTCACAATCCATCACGAGGCCGATGGTGCCGGTGGGCGCGATGACTGTGGCCTGGGCGTTGCGGTAACCGTGCTCCTCGCCCAGCGAGAGGGCGCGGTCCCACGCCACCTTGGCGCGTTCCGCCAGGTTCGTTTGAGGAATGTTGGCGATGTCGAGGGGGACGGGGGCGATCGAGAGGAACTCGTAGCCCGCAGCCTCGCCATGCGCCGCGCGGCGATGGTTACGGATGACCTTGAGCATGGCATCCGCGTTCTCGTCGTAGCCCGGGAACGGCCCAAGTTCGGCAGCCATTTCCGCCGAGGTTGCGTAGGCGACACCAGTCATGATGGCGGTCAGGGCACCGGCCAGAGCCCGACCCTTATGCGAATCGTAAGGCAGGCCCATGCTCATCAACAGGCCGCCGATATTGGCGTAGCCGAGACCGAGGGTGCGGTAGCGGTAGGAAAGCTCCGCGATCTCCTTCGACGGGAACTGCGCCATCATCACCGAAATCTCGAGGACCACGGTCCAGAGCCGGTTGAGGTGCTCGAAGGCGGCTACGTCGAACTCGCCGCTGGCCTGATCGTACATCGTCAGCAGGTTGGCGGAGGCGAGATTGCAGGCCGTGTCGTCGAGGAACATGTACTCGGAGCACGGGTTCGACGCGCGGATCCGGCCAGCGGACGGGCAGGTGTGCCAATCGTTCATGGTCGTATTGAAATGCAGGCCCGGATCGGCAGATGCCCAAGCGGCTTCGCCGATCTTATCCCAGAGCTCGCGGGCCTGGACCGTCTTCACGGACTTGCCGGTGGTCCGAGCCGTCAGATGCCATTCCTCGTCACGCTCCACCGCGCGCAAAAAGTCATCGGTAAGCGAGACGGAGTTGTTCGAGTTCTGGCCGGCAACCGTCAGATAGGCCTCGGAATCCCAATCGGTGTCGTATACCGGGAAATCGATCTTGGTGAAACCCTGGCGGGCGAACTGGATGACGCGCTTGGTGTAGCCGTCCGGCACCATCTCCTTGCGGGCGGCCTTCACGGCCTTCTTGAGGACGGGATTGCGCTCGATGTCGAAACAGGCATCACCCTCGGCTTCGCACTGGGTGCAGGCCTTCATCACTGCCTGGAGGTGCTTGGAAACGATCTTGGAGCCTGTGACGAGGGCGGCGACCTTCTGCTCCTCCTTCACCTTCCAATCGATGTACTGCTCGATATCCGGGTGGTCGATGTCGACGATGACCATCTTGGCTGCGCGCCGGGTGGTGCCACCGGACTTGATCGCGCCGGCCGCCCGGTCGCCGATCTTCAGGAACGACATCAGGCCCGACGACTTGCCGCCCCCGCCGAGCTTTTCGTTCTCGCCGCGCAGCATGGAGAAGTTGGAGCCGGTGCCCGAGCCATACTTGAACAGGCGCGCCTCACGGACCCACAGGTCCATGATGCCGCCCTCGTTCACGAGGTCGTCCTGCACACCCTGGATGAAGCAGGCATGCGGCTGCGGGTGCTCGTAGGACGAGGCCGACTTCACCAGTTCGCCGGTGCGGTAATCGACATAGTGATGGCCCTGCGCCGGACCGTCGATGCCGTAGGCCCAGTGGAGACCCGTATTGAACCATTGCGGCGAGTTCGGCGCGACCATCTGCTTGGCCAGCATGAAGCGAAGCTCGTCGAGGAACGCGGATGCGTCCTCCTCCGAGGTGAAGTAGCCGCCCTTCCAGCCCCAATAGGTCCAGCAGCCGGCGAGCCGGTCGAACACTTGGGTGGATGAGATCTCGGAGCCGGAGCGCTCCGCCTCCGGCAGTTCCGCCAGGGCGGCCTCGTCGGCCACAGAACGCCACAGGAAGGAGGGAACGTCGTTCTCCTCAACCTTCTTCAGGCGCGCCGGCACGCCGGCCTTACGGAAGTACTTCTGCGCCAGCACGTCGCTGGCGACCTGGCTCCAACTGTCAGGCACCGAGATGCCGTCGAGGCGGAAGACAATGGATCCGTCCGGGTTGCGGATCTCGCTCAACGCCTTGCGGAAGGCGATGGTCGCGTAGGGGGATTGCCCGGCCGTGGTGTAACGCCGCTCGAACCGCATGAACCCTGTATCCCTTGTCGAAGAGTCGACGATGCCGCCGCGCCCTGCGCAGCCGCCGATTCACTGAAGTCTGACGAAGGCAAGCGCTCGCGAACGCTCGCGATGCGCTGTCAGATGGCCGAAAATGCTTAGGGCTACCGGACCGAACCCGTCGTCCCGGCGACCCTCGAAAGCTATCTCGGACACGCCGTCCACGTCAACAACTTGTGTGTGCCGGCTACGTTCCGCGCTATATGTTGTGGTGCTTCGGTAAAACCTGTGGATATCGCGGCGGCGGCGATAAGTGCTGTTTTCCATTGCGGGAATCCGGCTGGAAAATTTCTGCGTTCACAGGGCGGACGCCGCCTCGGCCATGTAAGCTTTTGGTTAAGGCGCATTGGCTGTGTGATTCCCGCCGCACCGCCCCAGGAGCCTCATCGCTGATCGCGCGCCGATGGCTGTCCCCGGTCCGACTCGCGCTGGACTTCGTGCCGGCCCCTGACCATAGTCCGGCCATCGAAGGACGGGCGGTCGCGCCGGTCCGGTTCAGGCAAGTGCGATGGCTCTCAAGGACACGCTTCTGCGGATCTTCACATGGTGGAACGGGCAGACCATGTCGCTCGCCGTCATGACGGCCCGTCACGGCCAGCTGGTCGGCAAAGACGATTTCGGGAACACCTATTACAAGGCCATCGGACCGCTGATCGACCGCTCGGTCGGGCCGGAGCGCCGGTGGGTCGTCTATAACGGCTATGCCGATGCATCGAAGGTCCCGCCCGGCTGGCGCGGCTGGCTCTGCCATAACGGTGACGTTCCCCCGAGTGAGGAGAGCTACACCCCGCGCGAGTGGCAGAAGCCGCATGTGGAGAATCTCACAGGAACCAGCGCGGCGTACCGTCCGAAGGGATCCCAACTCAATCCGGGCAACAAGGTCGTGACGGGTGGTGACTACGCGGCGTGGAGCCCGGAATAGCGCTTCGCCGAATGAGAGCGGCCGCCGACGCCGGATCCAGCACCCATGATCGGGCCGCCCTTTTTACACCATGCTTGGCCTGTCTATCGGTGCATGACATCGCGACCGCCCTGGCTTAGGGCAGACGCCTCTTCGTCCCGCGCCGGGTAAGCCGCATGCTCGTTCACCGCAATCTGCATCTCGCCATCAGAGCCGGCCTTCTGTTCGCGGGCACCGCGGCGCTCGGCCTGCCGATGACGGGCCATGCCCTCGCCGACAAGATCAAGAACCCGACCGCGGTGTTCTCCGGCCTCGACAAGATCACGGGGCGGATCGTGTCGTTCGAAGTCGCGGTGGACGAGACCGTTCAGTTCGGCGCCCTGCAGATGACCCCGCGCGTCTGCTACAGCCGGCCTCCCACCGAGAGCCCAAAGACCACGGCCTTCCTCGAAGTCGACGAGGTAACCCTCGACAACAAGTACCGCCGCATCTTCACCGGCTGGATGTTCGCGGCAAGCCCCGGGCTGCATGCGATCGAGCATCCGATCTACGATGTGTGGCTCGTGGATTGCAAAGGTGGCAACGACATCATCGCCGAGGCCCGCGAGCAGGAAGACGTGCCCGCCATGGCGTCGAAGCCGGAGAAGACCAAGCGCCAGCGGAACTCGGACCCGACGCGTACGGCCCAACAGGTCAACCCAAACGGGCAGGTCGATGTGGAGGCGCCGCGCGGAGTTCCGGTGCAGCCGAAGCAGAAGCCATCGCGGAAATTCTTCCCGACCAACGAAGGCCCGGCGCCCGCGCCGCCGCCTCAGCAGACGCAATCGATCTTCGACGCCATCTTCCGGTAGGATCGGCCGGGCAACCGAGTTTTGCTTCATGCCCGATGCCGTCACCCTTCTGGCTTTCGCGGGCGTTTCCCTCGGGATGGTGCTGACGCCAGGGCCGAACATGGCCTATTTGGTCTCCCGCGCGATCTGCCAGGGTCGCGGGGCGGCGCTGGTCTCCCTCGGCGGGGTCGCGCTGGGCTTCGTCGTCTACATGCTCTGTGCCGCCTTCGGCATCACCGCTCTGATCCTGGCGATCCCCTACGCATACGATGCGCTAAGACTGACTGGCGCCCTCTATCTCGGTTACCTTGCCTGGCAGGCGCTGAAGCCTGGTGGCCGCTCACCGTTCGAGGTGAGCCGGCTCGCCCCCGATAGCCGGAAGCGGCTCTTCGCCATGGGCTTCCTCACCAACCTCCTCAATCCGAAGATCGCGATGCTCTATCTCGCGCTCATGCCGCAATTCGTGACACCCACGGGCGGCTCGGTGCTGGGACAGACACTGATGCTGGGCTCCGTCCAGATCGCGATCAGCGTCGCGGTGAATGCGCTGATCGCGTTGGCGGCAGGATCGATCGCCGTCTTTCTGTCGCGCAATCCCGGATGGCTGAAAGCCCAGCGCTGGATCATGGGCGGCGTTCTCGGAAGTCTCGCCCTGCGCATGGCGCTCGACAGAACCCGCTGACGCGCACCGAGATTCATGTCTGCCGAGCGATCGAGGTGAGCACCTCCTCGCCACTCACGGCCCGCTCCTTCGGCCAGACATCCCAAACCGCTTCCTCAGCGATCGCCTCCGCGAGCCGTCGTTTGTAGACATGGCGCGGCACTTCCTCCGCTCCGAACTGGATCAGATGGTCCGTGACGAACTGCGTATCGGCGAGGCGATATCCACCCATCCGCAACCTCGCCATCAGATGGACAAGGGCAACCTTCGATGCATCGCGGGAGACGTGGAACATGCTCTCGCCGAAGAATGCCGCTCCGAGCGATACGCCGTAGAGTCCGCCGACGATCCGTCCCTCCGCATAGACTTCGATCGTATGGGCATGGCCGGCATCATAGAGGGCACGGTAGAGTTCTCGGATACGTGCGTTGATCCAGGTCTTCTCCCCGTCGCCTCGAGGAGCAGCGCAGCCGGCGATCACGCCATCGAAATCGAAATCTGTCCGAACCTCAAAACGGTTGGACCTTATTGTACGGGCGAGCCGACGGGAGACGTGGAAACGGTCGATCGGCAGAACTCCGCGTGCTTTCGGCTCGACCCAATAGATGGTCGGGTCATCGGCATCTTCCGCCATGGGAAAGATTCCGGCGGCATAGGCCTTCAGCAAGATCTGCGGAGTGATGTCCACGCGGTCGCCGTCGTGGTCGTGCTGCATGATGACCAATGTGACGCTTCGGACGTGCGAAAGCCAGAGGGCGGACGCATCACCCAGCGTCGCGCCCAACGAAAAACGGCGGAGCTTTCGCTCCGCCGTCTCGTCTTGTGAAAAGGATCGATTTCAGAATTCGGGACCGCCCGAAGTCGTACCGAGATTGGGGTTGGAACGCTGGTTCTGCTCGGCATTGCCGCCCTTCGCGGAATCCTCGAACACCGCCTCGCGGTTCGAAATGAAGGGGCGGCTACGAACGCTGCCGGTATCCTCGACATCGACGCGACCTTCGGCATCACGATAAGTGCCATCGGCTTGCGTGCCGGTCATCGGGACGATGCGGTCGGGCGCACCGATATATGCGGATGGTGACTGGGCGAAGGCGGCGGTGGCGCTCAGGGAGGCGGCCAACACGGCGATGGTCAGGGTGCGCATGAATATCTCGATTGTCATAAGGGTGATCGGCATCTCGGTAGCTGCCTGCTGATGTCAGAAAAGGCGCTTGCCGGGCCGGGCTGGTCGGATAAGCTCTGTCGTCGCCAGGCGTTCCCCTTGTAGTGAGCCGGCAATGTGTCGCATCTCAATGGGGGTAAAAACAAATATCAAAATCTCCTTGCTTCTAAATGGGCATTAAAAACAGCAGATTCTTCTCTCATAGGGCACTTCGAATTATTCTTTTGGATGAGAATACCAATAAGTTTCGAGTACGGAGAGAAACGAAACATCCGCTCGTTGTAACAATTCGCACGGTTAAAAAGCTGTCTTTTCTGCTGGTCAAAACAAAGCAGCCTGCCTCTCGGGGCAGGCTGCTCTAAATCAAGCAACGGGAAAGCGCTGCGATTAGCGCGCCGGACCGCCGGAAGTGGAACCGGTATTGGCTCCCATGCCCTTGTTGGTCTGATCGGCATTGCCGCCTTTTGCCGAATCGACTGCGCCGGCTCCTGGGGACATCCCATTCTCGCCAACTAGACGGCTCGTGCTGCCGGTGGCCGGCGGCATATCCCGGGTGGACGGATTGTCGAGCGGACCACCCGTCGTCGTGCCGGCCTGTGGCACAGTCCGCTCCGGCTGTGAGACGT
Organism: Methylobacterium sp. 88A; assembly: GCF_000376345.1. Lineage (NCBI taxonomy): Bacteria > Pseudomonadati > Pseudomonadota > Alphaproteobacteria > Hyphomicrobiales > Methylobacteriaceae > Methylobacterium > Methylobacterium sp. 88A. Next base: position 3,274,088 of record NZ_AQVT01000001.1, on the reverse strand, counting down.
TGCCTGAGGGTGACTGCGCCAAGGCTGGGGAGGCTGCGAGGAGCAGGGCAGCGACAGTAAGCTTTGCAATGCGCATGACGTTCGTCCTTCTGGGTTCGTGCTCCCACTGCGCCGGGCGGTCACCCTCGATTGCGCGCAATGAGAAACTTCTTATCCAGAGAACGAGCTTTAAGCGGAGCAGTTCCTCTCAGCCGTTTGTCGGCGTCATTCAGGTCGTCGTCTCCGAGAGGCCACCGCCTTCGAGGAAGCTCTCCAGCCAATGGATGTCGTAGGCCCCCGCGAGGACCTCCGGATTTCGCACCAGCGTTCGGAACAGCGGAAGCGTCGTGTCGACGCCGGCGACCACGAATTCGTCGAGGGCGCGACGCAGGCGCATGAGGCATTCATGTCGGGTACGCCCGTGAACGATAAGTTTCCCGATCAGCGAATCGTAGTTCGGCGGGATGCGATACCCCTGATAGGCGGCAGAATCGACGCGTACACCGAGCCCGCCGGGCGGATGGAAGTAGGTAATGAGGCCAGGCGACGGACGGAAGGTAGCCGGATGCTCGGCATTGATCCGGCACTCGATGGCATGACCCGTGACCTTGATGTCCTCCTGCGTTACCGAGAGGGGCAGGCCAGCGGCCACACGGATTTGCTCGGACACGAGATCGACCCCGGTGATCATCTCCGTGACCGGATGCTCCACCTGGATCCGGGTATTCATCTCGATGAAGTAGAACCGCCCGTCCTCGTAGAGAAACTCGACCGTTCCGGCGCCGATATATTGCAGCTCCTGCATCGCCCGAGCGCAGATACCGCCGATTTCAGCACGGGTCGCCTCGTCGATCACCGGCGATCCGCCTTCCTCCCAGACTTTCTGGTGACGTCGCTGGAGCGAGCAATCGCGCTCGGCTAGGTGGACTGCCTTGCCGCGACCATCGCCCAGAACCTGAACTTCGATGTGGCGCGGCTTCTCGAGATATTTTTCGAGATAGACGGCATCGTCACCGAACGCCGCTTTCGCTTCGGTGCGCGCCATGTCGAGGGCCTGTTCGAGATCGGCCTCCGTACGCGCCACCTTCATGCCGCGGCCACCGCCACCGGAGGCGGCCTTCACCAGAACAGGATATCCGATCTCCGCCGCGATTCGCTTGGCATCGACCGGATCGTCGACACCGCCCTCAGAGCCGGGCACACAAGGAATACCGAGCCGCTTGGCTGTCCGCTTGGCCTCGATCTTGTCGCCCATGATGCGGATATGCTCGGCCTTGGGACCGATGAAGCCGATATTGTGATGGGCCAGCACTTCGGCGAAGCGCGCATTCTCCGACAGAAATCCGTAGCCCGGATGCACCGCATCCGCGCCGGTGATCTCACAGGCGGCGATGATCGAGGGAATGTTGAGGTAGCTGTCCCTGGCCGAGGGCGGACCGATACAGACACTCTCGTCGGCGAGCCGCACATGCATGGCATCGGCATCCGCAGTCGAATGCACCGCTACGGTGGCGATCCCGAGTTCCTTGGCCGCTCGCAGGACGCGCAGGGCGATCTCGCCACGATTGGCGATCAGGATCTTTTCGAACATGGGGGGCGCTATCACTCGATGACGAGGAGAGGTTCGCCGAACTCGACCGGCTGACCATCCTCGAAGAAGATCGCGGTCACCGTTCCGGCGCGGGGCGCGACGATCTCGTTGAAGGTCTTCATCGCCTCGATCAGAAGCAGTTTCTCGCCTGCCGCCACCTGGGAACCGATATCGACGAAGGCCTTTGCATCCGGCGAGGGCCGGCGATAGGCGGTGCCGACCATGGGGGAGGGCACGGCACCCGGATGACCGGCCCCGGCCTTGGCGCGCTCGCCAGCGGCGCCGGAGCCCGGCACGGGCAGTGCCGCCGCAGCGGGGGCGGCCGCCGCCACGGCAGGTGCAGGTGCCGCAACTTGGACATGCACGGGCTCAATCCGGCGGACCACGCGGATACGCAGGTCACCCTTCTCCACTTCGATTTCTGTCAGATCCGTCTCGGTCACGAGTTTGGCGAGTTCGCGAACGAGCTCGGGATCGAAAGGTTCGTTCTTAGGCATCGGCACCTTGGCCATTCCGGTCAGTCTTGAGAGTTGGCGTCCGACGAAGCGTCGGACAAGAGCGAGGGGAGAGAGGGCAGACGGGACTGGAGCAGCCGCACCAGGGCTTCCAGGCCCAGACCGTAACTGTGCGGACCGAAACCGCAGATAACTCCGGCACAGACCGGGGCAATGAGCGAGACATGCCGGAAGGCTTCCCGCGCATGCACGTTCGAGAGATGCACTTCGACCGCAATCGCGCCGCTACCGGCAATAGCATCGCGCAAGGCGACGGATGTATGGGTATAGGCAGCGGCGTTGATGAGCACGCCGGCGCCGGCAAGGCCCGCATCCTGCACGAAACCGACCAGTTCGCCCTCGTGATTGGTCTGACGCACGGTCAGCGCTACGCCGAGAGTGTCCGCGCGCGCACGAAGGTCACGCTCAATGTCATCGAGCGTCGCGGTCCCGTAGATGCCGGGCTCACGGCGACCGAGAAGGTTCAGGTTTGGTCCATGAAGGACGTGGATCGGGATCATGATATCGCGTTCGAAGCGCCGGCTGAGCCAAGCGGTCGGGGCAGTGGTCGTAGACGATCGTTCCGGATAACGACAGGCGCAGGCCGGAACAATCGCCGAGGAGCATAAGCCTTCAGCAACTCGCGTGGCCGCACTGGCGGATGTCACCGATGGTCTTGCGGATCGGGTCGACACCGACAGCGCCGGGGATGATCTCATCGCCGATGATAAAAGCGGGCGTACCGGAAAGGCCGAGCTTGTCACCGAGGCCGACATTCTCCGCCAGCGCTGCCTTCACCTCCGCTCCCTGTGCATCCTTCTGCAGCTTGGCGATATCGAGACCCATATCCTTGGCCAAGGCGATCGCACGCTCGCCGTTGACCCGGCCCTTGCTCTCCAGCAGCTTGACGTGGAACTCGAACAGTTTGTCACCCTTGAGCTGCTGCTTCGCCGCCAGCGAAATCTTGCTGGCTTCGAGAGATTCCGCGCCGAGGACGGGGAAATCCTTCAGAACCACGCGCAGCTTGGGATCGCCTTTCACCAGCGTCTGGATGTCGGCGAGTGCCTTGCGGCAATAACCACAATTGTAGTCGAAGAACTCCACAAGAGTGACGTCGCCGGTCGGGTTGCCGACCACGACGCCGTGAGGTGAGTCGACCAGAGCCTCACGGGATTCCTTCAGCGCGGCGGATTGTGCCAGCTTCTGTGTTTCCTGCTGGCGCCGCTCACCCTCGGCGATGGCCTCCTGCAGGACATCGGGATTCTTGACGAGGTAATCCTTGATGATCGCCTCAATCGCCTGGCGCTGCACATCAGTGAAGGCCGCAGCCGCGGTCGGGGCCGTTTGCGCGGGAGCCGCGGCCTGCGCGACAGCGCTCGAAACGCCGGAGGCGAGCGCGCCGACGAGGGCAACGGACGAAAGAAGGTGGCGAAGCAGGCGCATTGATCCTCGCGGGGTCGCGTCCCGTCGGCCGTGGTCAGGCGCGGGACAACCGGTCGTTAGCCACCGGGTTAGGCGTTTTCGCGGCGGCGGGTCAATTGTTCGCCCGCCCCGCCAGATCCCGCACGGTAGGCGCGGAAGGGATCGGTGGCCTGGAAGGGGAGGGCGCATAAGAGTAAATCAGCGCCATGACACCAGCCGACGATCGCCCTGACATCAGCATTTCCGCCAAGACCTCTCTCCGCGCGAGTCGCGTGGCGCCCTTCCTTGCCATGGACATCATGGCGGCCGCCGCGATCCGCGACAGGCAGGGCGACGGCGTGATCCATATGGAAATTGGGCAACCCTCTGCTCCTGCGCCGCGCCGCGTGATCGAGGCCGCGCAACGCGCTCTGGAAAGCGGCAGGCTGCCATATACCGATGCCTGCGGAATCCCGGCCCTCCGCGAGCGCATCGCCCGGTCTTATCGCGACACCTACGGCGTCGCTGTGGCCCCCGACCGGATCGTCGTCACCACCGGCTCCTCGGCCGGCTTCGTGCTGGCTTTTCTCAGCCTGTTCGATGCCGGAGCGCGCATAGCGGTGCCACAGCCAGGCTATCCCGCCTATCGCAGCATACTCCACGCATTGGACCTCGTTCCCGCACCCATGATCCTGCGGGAGGAGGACCGCTTCGCTCCGACCAGCGAGGCTTTGCGCGCCCTCCATCGCCGCGAGGCCCTCTCCGGGATACTGGTGATGAGCCCGGCCAATCCGTCAGGCACGGTCATCGAGCCTGCCCGTCTCGCGGAGCTCTGTGCCACGGCTCGAGATCTTGGGCTGCCCTTCATCTCCGACGAAATCTATCACGGACTCAGCTACGGAATTCCCGCCGAGACCGCGCTGAAATTCGATCCCAACGCCATCGTCATCAATTCGTTCTCGAAGACCTTTTGCATGACCGGCTGGCGCATCGGCTGGATGGTTGTCCCGCCCTGGCTGGTCAGGCCCGTCGAGCGTTTGGCGCAGAACCTCTACATCTCGGCCCCCTACCTCTCGCAGGTCGCCGCACTGGCGGCTTTCGACGCGACGGAGGAGGCAGAGACGATCCGTCTCGGCTACGCCGCGAACCGGGCGTTGCTACTCGACGCGTTTCCCTCCCTCGGCCTGGGGCGGACACATCCGGCCGATGGTGCCTTCTATCTCTACGCTGATGTCGCAGGCCTCACCGACGACGCATCATCCTTCTGCCGCCGGATGCTTGAGCAGGCGGGGGTAGCCGCGACCCCTGGGCTCGATTTCGACGCTGCCGAGGGAGGCCACCATGTGCGGTTCTCCTTCGCGGGATCCAAAGGGGATTGCGTGGAAGCCGTGCGGCGCCTGAAGTCGTGGCTTGGGTGATGTCTCGCCCATCGACAGAAAAATGGCCCCGGATCGCTCCGGGGTCCTCCGTTCTAGTCGCTCGGCTCCGCGCTCAGCGGAACAGGTTCAGGAACCCGCCCGGCTCGGCATAGATGCCCTGCGCCGCCGTGGATGTCTGGAAGGTGATCGAACCGATCACCGCATCGCCGCACCATTTCGAAATTTCGCCATTGGTCACCTGGCGGAAGTCACCACTGAAGGCGGCGCACTCGGCCTTGGTCAGGTCGGTATCATGGTAGCGTACGTCGAGAACGATGTTCTTGTAGGTGTAGGACAGGCCGACGTTCCCATAGAAGTAGCTCGGCAATTTGAATGAAGTGAACCGCCCGATATCCGCGTTGAATCCGGTAGCCGAGTTCTTTGCGGCGCCAAGAAAGAAGTAGCCGAGCTCGGACGACAGCGAGAACCCGCCCGCATAAGACTCCGGCAGGAACGGGAACAGCGATGCCGGCAATGTGTAAGCGGCCGTTCCGGACGCATAGGTACTGATCGCGTGCGTACCGAAGAAATTCGGTGAAAAGAACACGTTCGTGCCCAGCGTCAGCGAATCTGTCGCGGTGTAGAGCATCTTACCGGCGGCTTCGTAGAAGTCCGAGTTCTTCGTCGAAAACGCCGTGCCGCCCGGCAGGATGACCTGCTGCTCGTTGGGATAAAAATAGTACAGGACGCCGAGATCGAAGGCGAACTTTCCGAAGGTCGGGCGAATACCGGCGATCAGATCGAACTCCATGTCCGGCCGGGTCGGAAGGCGGGTCTGATAGGTGGCGAACCCCGCATAGGCGAAGTTGTCCAGGAACTGGGCTTCAAAAAACGTCTGATAGCTACCCTGCAGGTTCGATTGCGACACGCCGCGGAAGTTCTAGTCTGTCTGATAGCGCGCGCCGAAAGAGAAGCCGATGAGTGGGTCGGCGGCCTTCGCCTCGACCGGTATGGCTTTGGGAACGGACAGATCGGCAGCAATCGCCGGTGAAAGAGTAGCGCCCGCAAGCGTACCGAACGCGAGCAATGATGTGTATAAACGGCGTATGGCCCGATCCTTTTATTGATCGCCGAAAAGGTTGTGACAACACAAACCCTCTTGCAAAGAGATTCCCCAATCTTACAGGCCGACTTGAAAACACTCCGGCCGTCTCGCGACGTTGTATACTTTGTATTCAAATCCTGCTCGACCGTAAGCGATCACGGTTTCAGAAAAAATGGCTTTGCTGCAACAGCCCAATCAATCACATATTATTATTTTATAAATTTGTTTTTGTACTAAATAAAGTAAGTCTGCACAATATTTATACTGATAACGCACAACAGTTATCATTCGACCATGGAAATCTGCCCGCGGATGCGGTCTCTCGATCCGTCAAAGGTCGTTGCCTCGCCCACTGACCTCGAAGCGACAAACGAAACGGGCCGCATCCTGTCTGGATGCGGCCCGCTCGAACGTTGGGATAGGCGTTATCGGGAGTTGGACTAATCGCCCGTGAGCGCGGCCTTGGTCCGCGACCACCATCCGGCGCGCTTCGGACGATCCGGATCGATTGGCGTTAGCACGACCGCTACCGGCTCGGGGGCTGGAGTTGCAGCGGGAACCGGCTCCGTCATGGCAATGTCCGAGTCCACCGCGTTGCTGGCCACCGTCTCCGGGGCAGCCGCCTCGGCGGCCGGGATTGAGGGCTCTTCAGCGATCGGGAGATCTACCGAAACCGGTGCGGGTGCCGCTTCTGATGCCTCCTGAGGCAGGCCGGTCGAACCCTCAGCAACCTCTTCGAAGGAGGCCGACACGGTCTGCTGCTCTTCGCCATTCTCGCGCGGTCGACCTTCTGTGCGGTCACGACCGCGTCCGCCTCGGCGTCCACGACGACGACGACGACCGGCCCCCTCGTCGTCGGACGAGTCGGACCGAGGTGTTGCCTCGCCGTCCCGGACATCCGCTACGACGAGCTCATCGCCGTCATTCTCTCCAACCCGTCCATCCGAATCTTCGCCAGTTTGATCGTCGTTGTCCCGGCTCTCGCTGTCGGTCTCGTCGTCGCCGGACTGCTCGTCTTCGCCGGTCGCGTGATCCCCCGACGATTCGCCGGTCTCGTGGCGACCACCACGCCGCCGCCGCCGCCGACGGCGACCGCCCGATCGGCCTTCACCATTGCCTTCGCTCGACTTCTCGCGCGGTGCTTCCGGCTCGACCGGTTCGGCCTCAGCCTCGAGGATGGCCTCTTCCTCATCGTCGCCGTCGATATCGTCGTCGGCATCGAGCTGAGGCGAGATCGCCACGGCGCGGACCCCGGTCACGGGACCCTCGCTCCGGATCGCCAATTCACCCCGATCGAGCTGGAACGCCGATGTCGCGGCCAGCCGCTCGTCCGCGGCAATGGTCACGGTGACGCCAAAGCGGATTTCCAGTTCGCGCAGATGCGCACGCTTCTGGTTCAGGATGTAGAGCGCCGCCTCCGTGCGGGTGCGAAGGATGAGATTGTGGGTCGTGCTCTTGAGAAGCGACTCCTCGATGGCGCGCAGGATCTGGAGGGCCACCGATGCAGTTGCGCGGACATATCCCGAGCCACCGCAATGGACGCAGGGGAGCGACGAGCTCTCCAGCATGCCGGTGCGGATGCGCTGGCGGCTCATTTCGAGCAGACCGAAGGGCGAGATGCGGCCGACCTGAATGCGTGCGCGATCGTTTTTCAGGCAATCGTTGAGCTTCTTCTCGACCGCGCGGTTGTTGCGCTTCTCTTCCATGTCGATGAAGTCGATCACGACGAGACCGGCGAGATCGCGCAGGCGAAGCTGGCGGGCGACCTCTTCGGCAGCCTCCAGATTGGTGCGGAGTGCCGTGTCCTCAATGTCGTGCTCGCGGGTCGAGCGGCCCGAATTGACGTCGATGGAAACCAGGGCTTCGGTCGGGTTGATGACGAGGTAGCCGCCTGACTTCAGCGTCACATGCGTCGAGAACATCGCATCGAGCTGTTGCTCGACTCCGTGGCGCGCGAAAATCGGCGTCGGGTCGCGATAGGGCTGCACCACTTTGGACTGGCCCGGCATCAGCATGCGCATGAAGTCGCGGGCCTCGCGGTACGCCTCGTCGCCCGCCACGAGGATGTCGTCGATATCCTTGTTGTAGAGGTCGCGGATGGCGCGCTTGATGAGCGAACCTTCCTCGTAGACCAGGGCCGGCGCAGAGGAGGACAGCGTCAACTCACGCACGCTCTCCCAGAGGCGCATGAGGTATTCGAAGTCGCGCTTGATTTCCGGCTTGGTCCGGGACGCACCGGCAGTGCGCAAGATCACGCCCATGCCTTCCGGAACCTCAAGATCCTGGGCGACTTCCTTGAGGCGCTTGCGGTCGGCCGCCGAGGTGATCTTACGCGAGATGCCGCCGCCACGGCCGGTGTTGGGCATCAGCACCGAGTAGCGGCCGGCCAGCGACAGATACGTGGTCAGTGCCGCGCCCTTAGTACCACGCTCTTCCTTGACGACTTGTACCAGGATGATCTGGCGGCGCTTGATCACCTCCTGGATCTTGTAGTGGCGGCGATAGGTGCGGGGGCGCTCGGGGATCTCGGCCAAAGCGTCGCCGTTACCGCCGATCTGGGCGATTTTGTGCTCGCCATCCTCGCCATCATGCTCGTCGTCCGAATCCTCGTCGTCGGATTCGTCCTCCTCATCGTCCGAATCGTCGTCCTCGTCCGATTCATCTTCGTCGGTCTCTTCGTCCTCGTCGGTTTCGTCTTCGAGGACGGGAGCATCGGGATGCCCCTCGGCGACTGGTTCCGCCACGTCGACTTGGGCGGGCGCCGCTTCTTTGAGCACAGATGAGGTCGCCTCTACCGGTGCGGAGACTTCGCCTTCGAGGGAAGCGGGCGGCAGATCGGACGATTCATCCGAACCGGGCTCGATGACGACGGCCTCGGACGTGACGACATCCGCAGGGGCGGCCTCGTCATTCACGCTCACGTCGCCGCCGAGCTCGCCGGCGCTGTCTGATACGACGGGATGCTCGCCGGATTCATTGTTCGGCGGTGCCGAGGCCTGAGGCAACTGCTCCTCGGCAAGACCTACCTCGGCGCTCTCCGAAACGTCTTCGGCACTCACTGTCTCGCTGGTCTTGGCGGACGCAGCCTCTGCACGGCGCCCACGCGAACGGCGGCGCGGCTTGCGCTCCTCGCGTTCGCGGTGCTCCTCGGCGTCCCGCGCCTCGTCTTCCAGCAACGCCTGACGATCGGCGAGGGGGATCTGATAATAGTCGGGATGGATCTCGCTGAAGGCGAGGAAACCGTGGCGGTTGCCGCCATACTCGATGAAGGCCGCTTGGAGCGAAGGCTCCACGCGCGTCACTTTGGCAAGGTAGATGTTGCCACGAAGCTGACGCCGATTGGCCGCCTCGAAGTCGAACTCCTCGACCCTAGACCCGTGGACCGTGACGACCCGGGTTTCCTCCGGGTGCATCGCATCGATGAGCATCTTGTTGTTGTTGGCCATGACGGACTTTCATGGCGGTCGACGTCGTCCTTCTGCAGCCGAACTGTCCCGGCGAAGCGCTGCCCGATTCCGGCCCATCGGGCGTCGGGGGGAGCGCACGCCCAGGCCCGACGATGCGGGCCAGGGGGGCTTTGGGGAAGGGATTGCCGTCAACCGCCGCTAGGCGCCGGTGATCGGCGCGCGTGGGGTTGAACATGGCCAGGGCCGACGGCGAACCGGCGCCACGCGAAACGCGTACGCTTTGAACACGAGCAACGGCAACCGATGCTGTGCGTCCGTCCATCCGCTCCCTGACCTCACGAAGACTTTGAGACCGTGCAAATGCCGGCCGCTGATTTCCAGAACGGCGACTTGGCGAAACGATCGCCGCATGCACCGGTACCCACCCGAATTCAAAAACGCCGACGGACTTGACGCGGAGAGCCGACTGCGAGGCGACACGGCGACTGGCCAGGACGCTCTCGCGGGCCGCGAATGAGACCGCACGACACCCGAGGAGGGACAGTACCATTACAGATCGTCGCGGGCGCTTGGCAAGCAGCAAGAGCATAGCCGTCACAACTTTGACGCCTTGGCGCCCAGGCGGGCATCCGCTTCGGTCCTGTCGCCCCACAGCAACATCCAGGCTGCTTCGCCATCCGGCCGGAGAGGAACGGTTAACCATCCCGGCCGTATCCCTTATCGAACACTCGCGCTTCCCAAGGCCCCTTGGTTCCGGAAGTCTGTTGGTTCCAACGGCCCCCTGGTTTCAGGACAACGACTGCCGGATCGATGCCGCCTCTCGCTCGCCTGCTGCGCCACGTAATTGTCTTATCCGCCCTCGTGATGGCCGTTCCGGTCGTGGCCCAGGACGACATCCGGACGAATCCGACAGTATCCGGGCAACAATCGGCCGTCGCCATCGCGGCGGACCTCTCCACCGGTGCGGGCGGATCGACCAAGCTGACCCTCACATTGTCGAAATCCATCGAGGCGCGCACCTTTGTCATGGAGCGGCCCGACCGGGTCGTTATCGATCTTACGGAAGTGAACTTTCAACTCGCACCTGACACCGGACGACGCCGCGAAGGGTTGGTCTCTTCCTTCCGATACGGCCTGTTCGCTCCGGGTCGCTCGCGCATCGTCGTCGACCTTGCTCAGCCGGCCACCGTCGGGCGCATCGAAACGACGACGCGCATGCGAGACGGCGCCATCCTCCTCTCGATAGAGTTCCAGCGGGCCGACCGCGACACCTTCCGTCGCGCCGCTGTGGCGAACGACCCGTCGCCTCCGGCCCGCAAGGAAGCCATGGCAGAACCGAGTGATTCCCGGCCGTTGATCATGATCGATGCCGGGCATGGCGGCATCGATCCAGGCGCCATCGCTGCCTCGGGCATCTTCGAAAAGGACATCGTGTTTGGGTTCGCCCAGGCCCTCGTCGGCAAGCTCGAAGCGTCCGGCCGCTACAGGGTGCGGATGACCCGTGATCGCGACGTGTTCGTTCCTCTGGCCGAGCGCGTGCGAATCGCCCGCGAGGCCAGCGCCGATCTCTTCGTCTCGATCCATGCTGATTCCATCTCGTCGGCCCCGCAAGTGCGCGGCGCGACGATCTATACCGGCTCCGAAAAGGCCACGGACGCCGAATCGGCCAAGCTCGCAGAGCGCGAGAACAAGGCGGATTCGACCGCCGGCACAGATTCCGGCCAAGGTCCCGGCCACATCGCCGACATCCTCCAGGAACTCACTCTGCGCGAGACGCGCACCTTCTCGTCGGGCTTCGCCAAGGGTCTTATGTCCTATCTCAGCCCCGTCATGGAGCTGAGCAACAAACCGCATCGTGAGGCGGGTTTCGTGGTCCTGCGTTCGCCGGACGTGCCGTCAGTGCTGGTGGAGCTCGGCTACCTGTCGAGCAAGCGCGACCTCGACCTGCTGCAATCCGAAGCCTGGCGCGCCGATGTCACAGGCGGGATGGCGAAGGCCATCGACGCATTTTTTGCCAACCGTACTTCCCTGACACGGCCGGTGCCGCCGCGCCGCTCTGCGGCAATCGCCCCAGTTTCACCATAGATACGGTGTGAAACCGGGGCTCACGGCGCCCCGGCTCGGAATAGGCCTCTCACGCCTTCCGAACGATCGCGGGTCGTCGCGTCATTCTTGCCTTTCCGGGACGATCGAGGTCTCGGTCATCCTCGCCTCTCGGCCGGACCGGCAGCGGCAGATCATCGACGGACGGGACCCGGATGCGCTTCATCCTTCGTTTCTTCGGCTTCCTGTTCAGCATCGGGGCGATGTTGTTCGTGCTGCTGTCGGCAGCCGGCGCGTATTTCTATTACACCTACAGTCAGGATCTGCCCGATCACGCCGCCCTCGCCAATTATGAGCCGCCGGTGATGAGCCGCGTCCACGCAGCGGATGGCAGCCTGCTCGCAGAATATGCCAACGAGCGCCGGCTCTACCTGCCGATCCAGGCGATGCCGAAGATCGTCGTGGCCGCCTTCCTCTCGGCCGAGGACAAGAACTTCTACAAGCATGGCGGCATCGACCCCGAGGGGGTCGTGCGGGCGATCTTGACCAACGCCAAGAGTGGCAAGAAGCAGGGCGCCTCGACCATCACCCAGCAGGTGGCGAAAAACTTCTTGCTCACCAACGAGCAGACCTTCGACCGCAAGATCAAGGAGGCGTTGATCGCCCTGCGGATCGAGTCGGCCTACTCCAAGGACAAGATCCTCGAGCTCTACCTCAACGAGATCTTCCTCGGCACCATCGTGCCTGGCCGCAACCTGCACGGGGTCGCCGCCGCCGCACTCGATTATTTCGGCAAGTCCGTCCACGAGTTGACGATCAACGAGGCTGCCTATCTGGCCGCGCTGCCGAAGGGCCCCAATAACTATCACCCCTATCGTCAGACCCAGAAGGCCCTCGACCGACGCAACGAGATCATCGGCCTTATGGCCGTGAACGGCTACATCACGAAGGAAGAAGGAGAAGCCGCGCGTAAGATGCCGCTCGGCGTCAACCCGCGCGTCGCCTTCGCCAACGCCGCCAATGCCAACTACTTCACGGAAGAGGTTCGCCGCGAGATCACGGAACGCTACGGCGAAAAGAAGCTCTACGAGGGCGGCCTCTCCGTGCGCGCCACCCTCGATCCGAAGATGCAGGCCTGGGCGCGCAAGGCTCTCGTGGATGGCCTGATCCGTTACGATCAATCTCACGGATGGCGGGGAGCTCAGGCGAAGGTCGATCTCGTCGGCCGCGATTGGGGTCTCGCCGTTGCCGAAGTGCCGGGCCTCGGTGACGTCCAGCCTTGGCGCCTCGCCGTCGTCCTGAGCACGACGGGAGGCGTGGCTCAGATCGGCTTGCAGCCCCGCCGCGAGGCATCCGGCCAAGTCTCGAAGGAGCGTGAGACCGGCGCTATCGCCGCCGACGGCACCCGCTGGACCGGACGCTCGCCATCGGCAGCGCTCAATGCCGGCGATGTCATCTATGTCGAGGCCATCGACGGGGGGCGCGGACAGTACCGGCTGCGCCAGCGTCCGGAGGTCTCCGGCGCCATCGTCGCCATGGATCCCTATACCGGACGCGTCCACGCCATGGTCGGGGGATTCTCCTATGACGAGAGCCAGTTCAATCGTGCGACGCAGGCCCAGCGTCAGCCGGGCTCGTCGTTCAAGCCGATCGTCTACTCGGCCGCCCTCGACAACGGTTACACGCCGTCTTCGATCGTACAGGACTCGCCGATCACCATTGAGGCCGGTCCCGGCCAGGAAGCGTGGTCTCCGTCGAACTACGACGGCAAGGCGGGCGGCCCGCATACGCTCCGCTACGGGATCGAGCATTCGAAGAACCTGATGACCGTGCGGCTGGCCAAGGATGTCGGCATGCCGCTCATCGCCGAATACGCCCGCCGCTTCGGTGTCTACGACGATATGCTCCCCGTCCTGCCGATGTCGCTCGGGGCGGGCGAAACGACCGTCATGCGCATGGTCACCGCCTATTCCATGCTGGCCAATGGCGGCCGCCGTATTCGCCCGACCCTCATCGACCGAATCCAGGATCGTGTCGGCGAAACCATCTACAAGCACGACAACCGAAAGTGTCTCGGCTGCGACGCTGAAAAGTGGTCCGGCCAGGACGAGCCGAAGCTGGTGGATGATTCGGAGCAGGTCCTCGATCCACTCACTGCCTACCAGATGGTCTCGATCATGGAGGGCGTCGTCCAGCGCGGCACCGCGACCTTGCTGAAGCAGATCGGCAAGCCGCTCGCCGGCAAGACCGGCACGACGAACGATGCCAAGGACGCGTGGTTCGTCGGCTTCTCGCCGGACCTCGCGGTCGGGGTCTATATCGGCTTCGACAAGCCGCGCTCGCTCGGCGACCGCGCCACCGGTGGCGGTCTCGCGGCGCCTGTGGCCCTCGACTTCCTGAAACAGGCCCTCAAGGACAAGCCGCCGACACCGTTCCGTGTGCCGCCCGGCATCAAGCTGATCCGCGTCAACGTTGCCTCCGGCATGCGCGCCGGCTCCGGCGAAGGCTCCGGTACGATTCTCGAGGCGTTCAAGCCGGGCACCGCCCCGCCCGACGCCTATGTCGCGGCGCCGGCCGCTCCCGCCGCCGTTCCGGCGGACGCCGACCGTGCGGCACAGGCTGGTGGATTGTACTGAGAGCGAGCTCCGCGGGGATCCCATCCCGGGTCATCGGGCGCTGCCTGCGCGCGATGACTCAAAAGCCGCAGGAAGCCGAAGCGATCATGGAGCCGGCAACGAGGAATTGAGAACCCGTCTCGGTCCGGCCTTGCGCCCCATCCGATCCGGCGGTTTTGCCGGGTGATGGGAACGCCTTACTCAAAAGGAAGCCCGCACGCCCCCGAAGAAGCTGCGACCGACGCCGGGGTAGAAGGCGGTCGGATTGCCGCCCATCGTCACTGCGTTGTTCACCACCGCCACGTCAGAGACGTAACGTGTATCGGCGAGATTGCGGGCGTCGAGGAACAGCGACACCCCATTCGAGAAGTCGATGCCGGTTTGGACGTTGATCAGCGTGTAGCCGGGCACCTGCAGGGTGTTGGCATGATCCGAGAAGGCGCCTTGCGGCACCCAATCCACCGAAGGGCTGAGGTGGAAGCCGCTCGGGTGGGTATAGGTGACGACGCTGCGCAGCACGTCCCGAGGGATGCCGGCGATTTGATTGTCGCCAAAGACCGGATCGCCGACGAACCGTAAATCGTTATGCGTCCAGATCTGCGACGCCGAGATTCGGTCGCCGACCCCGGTGAGGTCACGGATGATGTCGAGGGAAACGGCCGCCTCGACGCCCTGGTGGATCGTGCGCGGCGAATTGAAAGTCGCCGCAGAAATGTTGCGACCCGGATCGACAGAAAAGTTGATGAGCTCGTCCCGGACTTCCGAGCGATAGAGCGTCACGTCCCATGCGAGGCGGTCAAGGCGGCCACGTGTGCCAGCCTCGTAGGTCCAGGCCCGCTGGGCCTGAAGCGGCACGAATTGCGTCGTCGTCCCAATCGTCTGGGTCAGATCGGTGAAGTCCGGCACGTCGCGGGAGCGGGTGATGTCCGCGAAAACTTGGATGTCGGGCAGCGGCTGCCAGATCAGTCCGAGCTTCGGGTTGATCCCCTGATAGGTCCGGTTGTCGAATTTCACCGCCGGGTTTGGGCCGAAGCCGCCCTTGTCGCTATAGGTCCGGTTCGAGGAGAACGCCTTCGCCCCGGTCATCAGGGCGACATCCGGCAGGAACCAGAACCGGTTCTCGCCATAGGCCTCGTAGTTCGAGGAGCTCTGAAGCGCGTTCAGGGTCTGCGCGCCGCGCTGTCCGGCGACGTTTCGGAACTGCAGCGCCGAGTTCTGTCCGGCGAAGGCACGAAGGCCGAGGATCGTGTCGTTGCGGTATCCGCCGATGTCGAAGGTGCCGGTCCAATGCGGGGAGATGCCGTAGGTCCACCCGTCCTGGTCAATGACCTCAAAGATCGGGTGATAGAGCGATTTGTGGATCGCCCAGGTGTCGATATCGAGCTTGCCCACATCGAGGGCGAACGACGTGCGATTGGCCACCCGCTCCGTCTCGACTTTGCGCGACTGGTTGCCCGAAATGGCGCTCGGATTGGCCATGGTCGGGTTGTCGAGCGCGTCCCAGAGTCTGAGCGTTCCGGGCAGCTTCTGATCGGTGAGGTAGATGCCGACGTAGAACCGCGTCTCGACACCGGGTGCGAGCCGGTAGCCGACATTGGCGTTGAAATTCTGGGTCCGCTGGGTTTCGTGGTCGCGAAAACCATCGGAATTGGTCAGCGTGCCACTGATGAGGAAATCGGCTGGGCCGGAGATCCGCGAGAATTGGAAGTGCTCTCGGATAGTGCCGAAGCTGCCGCCATCGACGCGCAGGATGTTTGGCGCGAAGGCCGTCTGGGCAGTGGGCGTGACAAAGTTGATTGCGCCGCCCAGGGTCGTCGCACCGAAGGTGAGCGCGTTGCCACCCTTATAGACTTCGACAGAGCGCAGAGCGAGCGGATCAATCTGGTAGAAGTCACCGCTGCCGTCCGCCGAGTTCATCGGGATGCCATCCTGCAGCAGTTCCAATCCACGCAGATGGAAGCCGCGCGAAATGCCCGAGCCGCGCACCGACAGGCGCATTTCCTGACCGTAGCGCTGCTGCACGAACACGCCGGGCGTGTCCTTCAGGACGTCGCGTAGGGTATTGGCGTAGCGATTCTGGAAGTCCTTGGCATCGACGAAAGCCACGGAACCGACAGTAGCGTTCACCGCAGCCCGCTGTGCGGCAACGCTCGGCACGGTGAGTGAACCGGGCGTTGTCCCTTGAACGCTAAGCTCGGGCAGTTCTGCATTCGCCACGCCCTGAGCGAAGGCGGATGTGGAGGAGAAGAGGATGAGCGCGAACGCCCCCGGAAGACGTGACGACGGCATGGCAGGAAGCTCCGGATCCCACGCCATGAAACACTCCGCCCTATCGAGGCAGAGGAGCGGCGGGTCCTGAAAGAGAAAGGGAGTGCGCGCGATTGGCGAAACCGCCAAAGCGCGAAGCCGGTCCGGAATCGGACGCTCAGTGCTGGTGTTGTCCGGCCGCCGGTTCGCTTGCTGCAGGCGCGTTCGGTGCCCTGGCACCAATGGGCGCGACGGCGAAGGTGACCGGTACGGTGCCCGCGCGCTCGAACACCAAGTTCCCCGAGATCGTTTCGCCGACTTTTGGCGATGCCTTCAGCCCCTCGAACATCAGGTGATAGCTGCCGGGCTTTAACTCCACGGTCTCGCCGGGCTTCAGGAGAAGTCCGCCTTCCACCACGGCCATCTTCATCACCCCGCCATCCATCGTCATGGAATGGATCGACCCGGATGCAGCGATGGAGACGGAAGCGGAGATCAACTTATCCGCCAGTTTGCCGGTATTGCTGATTCGGACATATCCACCAGCGACGGTGGCGCCGCCGGGCGTGGCGCGCATCCACGGCGTATCGATGGTGAGGTCGCCGGCCTTGATCTGGCCCGAGGAGGATGACGCCGCGCGCGACGGTGCCAGGGCCTGAGCCGCGACGATGGTGACGCCCGGTGCGGGGGATTTCAGCGCATGGGCGTCCTGCCCCGGCGCGGGGATGTCTCTCCAGCGATGATTGCCATTCGTGCAATCCTGCTCGACCGGGAAGTACACGGTCTCGCCGGGTGCGAACGCATCGGAGATGCGGGCAAGGAAGGTGAACTCGTCGACCTGATCGTCCGGCAATTGGCCACCACTCCAGGTGATGGTCTTCACCCCTTTGGAAATGTCGCCGTGATAATAGGGATAGGGCTTGGCGTAGGGTCCTATTTCCGTTGTCACACTCCAGCCCGGCTTCGGCATCGGCTTAGCGCCGATGACACCCTCAGGAATCGTGACGCTCACCCGATTGGTCGGTTCGCCGTTGCAGCCATGGGTGACTTGGAGCACGCCGCGATAGCTCGCGTTCGGGCTTGCCTCCGTCCGCTCCATCGTGGCGTGAGAGAAGGCAGCGCCGGTAG
Organism: Methylobacterium sp. 88A; assembly: GCF_000376345.1. Classification (NCBI taxonomy): domain Bacteria; kingdom Pseudomonadati; phylum Pseudomonadota; class Alphaproteobacteria; order Hyphomicrobiales; family Methylobacteriaceae; genus Methylobacterium; species Methylobacterium sp. 88A. The sequence goes on along the minus strand of NZ_AQVT01000001.1, from coordinate 3,256,720 downwards.
GGAGGGTGACGAGGAGCGCCGCGGCAAGCTCCGACCACAAGATCCGTTTCATGATGAATGTCCGTGTCTGAAGGAATCGAAGTATCGAATCGCTTCAGGCTGCGGGTGGACCTCGCGGATGGGGGATAGAACCCGGTGGCCCGCGTGCACCGAGGTCGGCTACGTCGCGCCAGATCAGATGGATGACGGACGGGGCCGGCCAGACGATCGCGCTCGACGCGAGCACCGGTTGATCAGCTGACACCATCGCGACTGCCGACGTGCAGCAAAGCTTGTGGCCGATGTGGGACGAACCGTCCGGCTGCTGCGCGGCGAGTTCGCCATCCATCAGGCCAGAACAGATCGGATCGGCATGACCAGCCGCGGGCAGCGGCATCAGAGTCGCAAGGAAAACCTGCAGCACGAACGCATAGAGCGCGATCACCGCCGTGATCACGCGTCCGCCGCCCGCCGCTGAATCTCCCGACATCATACCTCCAGCGCTTACCCCAACGGACATGATCCCGCCATACCGTCGACGAGGCGTGGCGCCGTGATGTTGCATGTGCGCTGCAGTACAGGACAAGCGGAGATTTAATCTGACGGCGCCACATTCTAGCCCGGACCGCATGACTTCTTAACCGTGCCCCGACACGTTCGCGGCACAGGACTTTCGGTGGCCGTTCTCAATCACGGCCATGCCCCGACGGCCTCGTGCCGCTTCACAGGTCAGATCAGAGTTTCCGTCCGATGCTGAAACAGGCTTACCCCATCCGCTCATTGGGTCTCGTACTCCTTGCCGGTGTCGCCGCCTTCGCCCAAACCGCCTCGGCACGGGAGCAGGCCGGTTTCGCCCAGGCCGAGTGGGCGCAGGATTACGCTGCACCCTCGGCTATGCAGGTGCAGCGTTCCTCGACGCCGATCCTGTCGCCGCAGACGATTGCGGCCACGGAACAGATGGTCGAGCGCTACAAGGACATCGTGGCGCGCGGCGGCTGGAGACCGGTCTCCGGCGCCGACCGCCTACGCATCGGCAGCAAGGGACCGGCAGTGGCGGCTCTGCGCCAGCGCCTCACGGTGACGGGAGACCTCGACTCCGCCTCCGGCGGATCGAACGTCTACGATTCCTATGTGGCCGCCGGCGTGAAGCGCTTCCAGGCTCGGCATGGCTTGAGCCAGACCGGCTCCATGAGCCCGGCCACCCAGCAGGCCATGAACGTGTCGGCCGACATTCGCCTGAAGCAGCTCGAGGTAAATGCCGTCCGCCTACGCTCGTATTCGGGCAACCTCGGCAACCGCTTCGTCATCACGAACATTCCCGCCGCCCTGGTCCAGACGGTGGAGAACGGCCAGGTCGTGACCCTGCACGCCGCCGGTGTCGGCAAGATCGATCGCCAGTCGCCGATCATGAACACCAAGGCGACGCAGATTAATTTCAACCCCTTCTGGACGGTGCCGGCTTCCATCGTGAAGAAGGACCTCATCCCCAAGATGCAGAAGGACCCGAACTACCTCACCGAGAACAAGATCCGCATCTTCACCGGTGAGACCGAGATCTCGCCGGCCTCGGTGAACTGGAATTCGGACGAGGGCACGCGCTACCGCTATCGTCAGGATTCGGGCGCCGACTTCAACTCGATGGGGATCGTGCGCATCAACATCCCGAACCCCCACGGCGTGTTCATGCACGATACGAACTCCAAGGGCGTGTACGGCGACGACTTTCGCTTCATTTCCTCGGGCTGCGTCCGCGTTCAGAACGTGCGCGAGTACATCACCTGGCTGCTCAAGGACACGCCCGGCTGGGGCCGCGACCAGGTCGAGCAGGCCATCGAGAGCGGCAAGCGCGTCGACGCCACCCTGAGCACTCCCGTGCCGGTTTACTGGACCTACATCACCGCTTGGGCGACCCCGGACGGCTCGGTGCAGTTCCGCGACGATATCTATAAGCGCGACGGCGTGAACGTTCCTTCGACCCTCTCGGCCCCGACCCCCGTGGCCAGCGCCGAGCAGGTGCCGAGCTTCGAGCCGGGCGACGAGGAAAACTGATTTCCCGACGCGACAACCGAAGTCTGATTATGGGCGAGATCCGGCACCGGGTCTCGCCCAAGTTGTTATGGATTGAGCAAACCAATCCTCCGAGCGTTGCGAGGCGTTCCTTGGCTCCTGCGGCGGATAACGTGATTTCGGCCGCCGCAAGGATGGCGCGGATGCAATCGAAACGAGAGCCCTTCAGCTACAGAACCGACCCGAGCGTCCCATCATTCGCGGATGACTGTCCGATCATCATTTTCGACGGGCATTGTGCGCTCTGCGTCGGCTGGATCCGGTTCGTCATGCAGCGTGATGACGCCAAACGATTCCGGCTCCTGCCGGCTCAGTCAGCACTGGGACGGGCTCTACGCACATTACGGCCTCGTTACGGACCGATTGGAGACGAACATCCTGCTGTGCGAAGGGCGGGCTTGGTTCAAGCTGGAGGGATCGATACGGATTGCGAGCAGGCTCGGCTTTCCCTGGTCCTTGGCTGCGACGCTGCGGCTCATTCCAACGCGTCGGCAGACGGCATTGTACGATCTCATAGCCAACAGCCGCTTCGTGCTATTCGGGCGGGAAGACGTGTGTCATCGGCCCGCCCGTACCGACGCGGATCGCTTCCTCGCCTGAATGACCGGCACTGGCTCGGCCAGCGCCCAATCCCCCCTTGCCAGGAGCCGGCGCGGTTGCTTCCACACTCGACACATAATCTGCGACCCAAAGCTGCAGGCCGCGACGTGGCAGACCCTGCAACGCCTTGTGCCCCCTGGCATTCACCACCGTGAATACCGAATGCACCGAAATTTTTTTGGCCGAGACTACAAATTAGCTGTGCTTGGCCTCTCTCGCTGGCCCGTGTAGTAAATTGCACATCGAGCGTCCGCCTGCTTAACGCCAGCGGATAACGGACGCCTTCGCCCGTTCAACAATCGAGGCTTTCCATGAGCGCCGGTACCGCTGCCGACAAGCACTTCTCGAATTCCTTTTTCAATGCGTCCCTGGCCGACGCCGATCCGGAAGTGGCCAAGGCCGTCAGCCAGGAACTCGGCCGGCAGCAGCATGAGATCGAGCTGATCGCCTCCGAGAACATCGTCTCGAGGGCGGTGCTGGAGGCCCAGGGGTCGGTCCTCACCAACAAGTACGCAGAAGGCTATCCCGGCCGTCGCTACTATGGTGGCTGTCAGTTCGTCGACATCGCCGAGAACCTCGCCATCGAGCGCGCCAAGCGCCTGTTCGATTGTGGCTTCGCCAATGTGCAGCCGAATTCGGGCAGCCAGGCGAACCAGGGCGTGTTCATGGCCCTCATGCAGCCGGGCGATACCTTCCTCGGCCTCGATCTCGCCGCCGGCGGCCACCTCACCCACGGCGCGCCCCCGAACGTCTCGGGCAAGTGGTTCAAGCCGGTCTCCTACACCGTGCGCCGCGACGACCAGCGCATCGACATGGAGCAGGTCGAGGCCCTCGCACACGAGCACAAGCCCAAGGTGATCATCGCCGGCGGCTCGGGCTATCCGCGCCACTGGGACTTCGCCAAGTTCCGTGAGATCGCCGATGCCGTCGGCGCATATTTCTTCGTCGACATGGCCCATTTCGCAGGCCTCGTGGCAGCCGGCGTCCACCCGTCGCCGTTCCCGCACGCGCATGTGGCCACCACCACCACCCACAAGACTCTGCGTGGCCCGCGCGGTGGTATGATCCTGACGAACGACGAGGCGCTCGCCAAGAAGTTCAACTCGGCGATCTTCCCCGGCCTCCAGGGCGGTCCGCTCATGCACGTCATCGCCGGCAAGGCCGTTGCCTTCGGCGAGGCGCTCAAGCCCGAGTTCAAGATCTACGCCAAGCAGGTCATCGAGAACGCCAAGGCCCTCGCCGACACCCTGATCACGGGTGGCTACGACATCACCTCGGGCGGAACCGACAACCACCTGATGCTCGTCGACCTTCAGAAGAAGGGTCTGACGGGCAAGGCGGCGGAGGCGGCCCTCAGCCGCGCCGACATCACCTGCAACAAGAACGGCGTTCCGTTCGATCCGCAGAAGCCCACCATCACCTCGGGCATCCGCCTCGGCACCCCGGCCGGCACCTCGCGCGGCTTCGGCGTCGCCGAATTCAAGCAGATCGGCGGCTTCATCGTCGAAGTACTCGACGGTCTGGTGGCCAAGGGCGATGCCGGCGATCCGGCCATCGAGGCCGCGGTCAAGGACAAGGTCCACGCCCTGACCCACCGTTTCCCAATCTACGGCTGAGACGTTCGACGGCGGGTGCACCCGCCGTCACCGACATGATAGAGACGGCCGCGGATTCCCATATCCGCGGCCGTTCTCGTTTTCTCACCAACCATGCAGGTATCCGCCCGATGCGGTGTCCCTATTGCGGCGGGCCCGACACCCAGGTGAAGGATTCGCGACCCAGCGACGATTCTGCTGCGATCCGACGCCGTCGGGTCTGCCCGGATTGCGGAGGCCGCTTCACGACCTTCGAGCGCGTGCAGTTGCGCGAACTCACCGTGCTCAAGCGCTCGGGCAAGCGCGTCCCGTTCGATCGTGACAAGCTGCAGCGCTCCATCGGTGTGGCCCTGCGGAAGCGCCCTGTAGATCCGGAGCGGATCGAGCGGCTGGTCAGCGGCATCACCCGGCAGTTGGAAAGCGGCGGCGAGGCCGAAATCGCCAGCGAGGCGATCGGCGAACTAGTGATGGAGGGGCTCAAGGGTCTCGACGACGTGGCCTATGTCCGGTTCGCCTCGGTCTACAAAAATTTCCGCGAGGCCAGTGACTTCAAGGCGTTGCTCGGCACCCTGGGGGAGACCTCCGGCATTGAACCGCTTCAAGAGGAAGAGGCAAGCGATGAAGCCCCTCTCAGTGAGGTTCTGCCGCCCAGCGCGAGTCCGCCGGCCAAACATCCATCGAAGCGCGCAACGCGGATGCGGTCATGAATGCACCTGAGGCGAACACTCACCAAGATCGTCGCTTCATGCGCCTCGCCCTGGCGATCGGCAGGCGAAATCTCGGGCGGACCTGGCCCAATCCGTCAGTCGGTGCGGTTGTGGTCGCAGGAGAGACGGGCAGAGAGCGCGTGATCGCACAGGGCGTAACGGCTCCAGGGGGGCGCCCGCATGCCGAGCCTCTCGTTCTCGCCATGGCCGGCGAGGGCGCGCGCGGGGCAACGCTTTACGTCACGCTCGAACCCTGCTCACATCATGGAGCCACCCCTCCTTGCGTCGACGCCATCATCGCGTCGGGGATCACCCGCGTCGTCACGGCGATAGAAGATCCGGATTCCCGAGTGGCGGGCAGGGGCCATGCGCGCCTCGCCCAGGCCGGTATCGCCGTGACGCAGAATGTGCTCCGGGACGAGGCCGCGAGAGATCATCGCGGCCATTTCACCCGCGTCACGAAAGGGCGCCCTAGCCTGCATCTCAAGCTCGCCCGCACGCAGGACGGCTTCGCGTCTGGCGCGCCGGATGAGCGCCTGCGCATCACCGGTCCCATCGCCGATGGCGCGGTCCATCTGTGGCGCGCGCATGCCGACGCGATCCTGGTCGGGATTGGTACGGCACGTGCGGATGACCCGTCCCTGACGGTGCGGCTGCCCGGCCTGTCGCAACGATCGCCGCTGCGCATTGTCCTCGATTCGACGCTGCGTCTGTCGCCGGCCTCGCACCTCGTGCGTAGTGCGCGCGACATCCCGACTCTGGTGATGACGACACGGTCGGCCCCGATTCATGCCAAGCGGATGCTTGCATCCTTCGGCGTCGAGACGATCCAGGTGACAGCGTGCTCGAGTGGCCGGATCGACCTGTCTGCCGCTCTCGCACGTCTGGCAGAGCACGGGCTGACTCGAATCTGTTGCGAAGGCGGTCCGCATCTTGCCGATTCCTTGGCAGCTGCTGATCTGGTCGACGTCTGCACCCTCGTTACCGGCCCGCGCGCTATCGGTGGAGGGGGCCTGCCGGCCGTTGGTGAGGCGTTGAAGGCCCGCCTGCTCGAGCCCAGCTTCAACGTCACCGAAACTCGCGCGTTCGGACCGGACCAGTCTGTCACCTACGAACGGAGCGTCTAGATGTTCACCGGCCTCGTCAGCGATGTAGGAACGGTCCTCAGCGTCGAGGGGGATGAGCGTCTGCGCCGCATTCGCATCCGATCCTCGTACGATCCGGCGACCCTCGCTATCGGTGCGTCGATCGCATGTTCCGGCCCCTGCCTCACCGTGGTGGCGATCGAGCCAGACCCCCAGGGTTGTATCTTTTCTGTCGATGCAGCTGCCGAAACTCTCGCGCGGACCACCGTCGTCGGCTGGGCTGAGGGCACGCGGCTCAACCTCGAACGTTCGCTGAAGATTGGCGATGAGCTCGGCGGCCATCTTGTCACCGGGCATGTGGACGGAGTGGCAGAGGTCGTCGCCCGCGAGAGCGTGACCGGTGGCACAGGCGATCCGCAATGGTCGCCGAGCGACCGTTTTCTTCTGCGCGGACCGTCGTCCGTGTCGCGCTTCATCGCGGAGAAGGGGTCGGTCTGCCTCGACGGCACGTCGCTGACCGTCAATTCCATCGATGGCGACCATTTCTCGGTCCTTCTCATCCCCCACACCCTGGAGGTGACGACCTGGGGTGAGCGCCGAATCAGCGACCGGCTGAATCTCGAGGTCGACCTCATCGCCCGCTACGCGGCCCGGCTGTTCGAGAAGCGTGCCTCATGATGCGCTATCTTGTGATACCGCACCCTTCGGTCTATCGCTCGCCAAGCGGCCGCCAAGTCGCCGACCCAAGCTCCTGATGCAGTCGGTCGCAAGATTTCGAACCGGGCCAACCCGGTCGTACTGGGTGGTGACGCCAACGATCCGCGCTCGAGGCTCACTCGTCACGTCGGTGCCGATGTCGCCCTCCGCCACTACAGACAAGGCCCACGATGGTTTCGCCTTCACCAGCCGCTCGCCCGGCCCCCCCCACCAACGTAAAGGGCGCGCGTGTCCTCGTGGTGGAAGCGCGCTACTACGACGACATATCCGATGAACTCCTCGCTGGCGCGCAGGGTGCGCTCGACGCGGCGGAAGCGGAGGGTGTCGTCGTGACAGTGCCGGGTGCTCTCGAGATTCCCGCAGCCATAGCGATCCTGGTGGAGGAGGCAGCTCGCGCGGGGCAGCCCTACGACGCCGCCGTCGCCCTTGGCTGCGTCATTCGTGGTGAAACCGGCCATTACGACATCGTGGCAACCGAGAGCGCGCGAGCACTCATGGATTTGTCGGTGATCGGGCGACTGCCCCTCGGCAACGGCATTCTGACGGTGGAAACGATGGAGCAGGCGCTCGCCCGTGCTCGCGTTTCCGACCTGAACAAGGGTGCGGGCGCCGCGGATGCGGCCTTGGCCGTGCTGGCGCTGAAACGCGCTGCAGCCGCCGCACCCGTGGGAGAGGATTGAGAAGCCCATGGCCAAGACGATCGAGCGCAGCGGCGCACGCCTCACCGTTGTGCAGGCCCTCTACGAGATGGAAATTTCCGATAAGGGCGTCATCGAAGCGCTCGCCGAGTTCGAAGCCTATTGGATCGGCCGAGACATCGATGGCATCGAGCAGCCGCCCGCGGAGATCGCTTTCTTCCGCGACCTGCTGCGTGGCGTCGTCGAGGAGCAGCGCGCCATCGATCCTCAGCTGGACAAGGCCCTGTCCAACGGCTGGCCTCTGAAGCGCATCGAGGCAGTCTTGCGCGCCATCCTCCGTGCTGGAGCCTACGAAATCATGTTCCGCAAGGACGTGCCGGCACGTGCCGCTATCTCGGAATATGTCGATGTGGCTCACAGCTTCTATGCCGGCGACGAGCCCGGCATGGTCAACGCCGTCCTCGACAAGGTCGCCCGCGAGGTTCGTGGATCGGAATTCGCCGGGCTTCCCGGTTCCGGGCGCGCTTGAAGACAAATCCCCCCGCCTCCCGCCCCACGGAAGATGGGCTGATCGCGCGCTACTTCGCGCCTTTGGCGGGGCATGGCGCGGACGGGTTGCGCGACGACGCCGCCACCCTGGCGCCGAGTCCCGGCTGCGATCTCGTCCTGACCGCCGACGCGATCGTCGAGGGCGTCCACTATCTGCCCGATGATCCCCCTGCCTCGATCGCACGCAAGGTGCTCGGGGTGAACCTGTCCGACATCGCGGCGAAGGGCGCGACGCCGCGCGGGTTCCTCCTGACCCTCGCCTTGCCCGACGATTGGACCGAAGACTGGCTTGCCGGCTTCGCCACTGGCCTGAGCGAGGCGGCAATGGCGTTCGGCTGCCCACTCCTCGGAGGCGATACCGTCCGCTCGGCCGGTCCCGCCCTCATCGGGGTCACCGCCATCGGCGAGGTATCGCACGGCGGTATGGTCCGGCGGATGACGGCCGAGATCGGCGACATCCTCTGCGTCAGTGGCACGATCGGTGATGCGGCGCTTGGCTTGCGGCTTCTCGACGGCTCCATGCCGAAATGGGGCGAGCACCTCGGATCGGCAGCGCGCGGCGTTCTCATCGACCGCTACCGCCATCCCAGGCCGCGTATTTCCCTCGCGCGGAGCTTACGCCGCCATGTGCGTGCTGCGATGGACGTGTCGGACGGACTCGCCGGCGATCTGACGAAGATGCTGGCGGGTGGTGGCCGCAGCGCCGAGATCATCCTCTCGGACGTACCCCTGTCCGATTCCGCACGGGAAGCGCTCGCTCTCGACCCTGGGCTCATCCACACCATCGTCACCGGTGGCGACGATTACGAGATCCTCTGCGCCGTGGCACCGAACCAAGTCGACGCCTTCATCGACGAGAGCCTTGCCGTCGGCATCCCGCTCGCACGGATAGGGACTGTGGTGGCCGGCGATCGGGCGCCCGTTTTCCGTCGGCCGGACGGCAGCGAACACGCCTTCACCACGCGGTCGTTCAGCCACTTCTGATCGCTCGGAGCCTGGCGGAAAGAGCGCCAATATCTGGCAAAACGCCTGCGTCGTCGCGTCGACCTTGCCAGCGTCCGGAAAAGAACGCCACACTCCGTCCTAAAGTGGCCGTCAGGCTACAAGTCCGCGCTGCTTCGATCCGGTCTGCCGGCGGAGCGGCAAACCGGGATCGAACTCATGACTTCAGGCTCCACACCGGCCCCGGCCACCTCCCTCGACGATGGCATCGTTGCCACCGCGGAGGCGTGTCTCGGCCAGGTGGGACAGGCGCGGGACGCCATTCACAAGGTCATCTTCGGCCAGGAAAAGGTCGTCGACCTCGCCCTCATCACCATCCTGGCCGGGGGCCACGGTCTCCTCGTCGGCCTGCCGGGCCTCGCCAAGACCAAGCTGGTGGAGACGCTCGGCACCGTGCTCGGGCTCGACGCCCGCCGCGTGCAGTTCACCCCCGACCTGATGCCCTCCGACATCCTCGGCACCGAGATTCTCGACGAGGACCAGGACCGCCGCCGCTCGTTCCGCTTCGTGCGCGGCCCGGTCTTCACGCAATTGCTGATGGCGGACGAGATCAACCGGGCCAGCCCGCGCACCCAATCCGCTCTGCTGCAGGCGATGCAGGAGAATTTCGTCTCCGTGGCGGGCGAGCGGCACGACCTGCCGCGCCCGTTCCACGTGCTGGCGACGCAGAACCCCATCGAGCAGGAGGGCACTTACCCGCTCCCCGAAGCGCAGCTCGACCGTTTCCTGCTCGAAATCGACGTCGGCTATCCCGACCGCGCCGCCGAGCGCCGGATCCTCATCGAGACCACGGGCGTCGGCGACCACACCCCACAGGCGGTGATGTCCACGGAGGCGCTTCTCACGGCGCAGCGCCTCGTGCGCCGTCTGCCGGTGGGCGATGCGGTGGTGGATGCGATCCTCGATCTCGTCCGCTCCGCGCGGCCGGAAGGGGGCGATCCTTCCCTGAAGGGCAAGCTCCTGTGGGGGCCCGGTCCCCGCGCGAGTCAGGCGCTGACGCTGGCGGTGCGGGCCCGGGCCTTGATCGAAGGCCGCGTCGCCCCCTCGGTGGCCGATGTGAAGGCGCTGGCCGAGCCCGTGCTCAAGCACCGCATGGCCTTGAGCTTCGCGGCGCGCGCCGACGGTGAGACCGTGCCGGGGATCATCGCCCAGCTGGCCGCGAAGCTTTAACGGTATGATCGCCACCCGGGTTCTCGACGCGGCCCAGCGCGCTCCTGGGCGACACGAGACCGAAGGCGCACTCTCTCTCGCCGAGCGGATGCCGCGTCTGATCCTCGAATCGCGCCGTGTCTCCTCGACGCTGGCGCATGGCCTGCACGGCAGACGGCGGGCGGGGCAGGGGGAGAGTTTCTGGCAGTTCCGGCCCTTCGTAGCGGGCGAAGCGGCGGCGCGGGTGGATTGGCGCCGCTCCGCCCGCGACGATAAGTTGTACGTGCGCGAGCGCGAATGGGAGGCGACCCACAACATCTGGTTCTGGATCGACCGGTCCGCCTCCATGGGATTCTCGTCGAGCCTCGGTCAGGGCCCGAAGGTCGAGCGCGCCCTCGTGCTCGGCCTCGCCGTTGCCGACGCCCTGGTCGAGGGGGGCGAGCGGGCGGGGCTTCTGGGTCTCACCAGGGCCACGGCCTCACGCCGCATCGTCGAGACCATGGCGCAGGCTCTGGTGGCCGACAAAGCCGGTCTTGAGCAGGACATGCCGCCGCGCGCCACGCCGGGCCGCTTCGACGAGGCGATCCTCGTCAGCGATTTTCTCTCGCCGCTGGAACAGCTTAGAGAGGCGGTGGGCTCCCTGGCGGGCTCCGGCACGAGAGGCCATCTCGTCATGGTGGTCGACCCGGTGGAGGAGACCTTTCCCTTCGCGGGCCAGGCCGTGCTGCACGACCCCGAGACCAAGATTAGCCTCGATATCGGCGACGCGGCGTCGTGGGGGGTGGCCTATCGCACCCGAATCGCCGCGCATCGGGACGGACTCGCCGAGATCGCCCGTGCCCAGGGCTGGACCCGGACGATCCATCGCACCGACCGGCCGGCGAGCGAGGCGGCCCTGCGTCTCCTCACGCTGGTCGCCGCCGCGCGCGGGACGGGGTGAGGAGCAGCACATGTTCGGATTGCCCCTGACCTTCGCCGCGCCGCTGGCGCTCGCGGCGCTTATCGCATTGCCGGCATTGTGGTATTTTCTGCGGGTGACGCCGCCTCGGCCGCAGCGGATCGAGTTTCCACCCCTGCGGATCATGGCCGACCTGCTGGCCAAGCGCGAGACGCCGGCGCGGACCCCTCCCTGGCTGCTGATCCTCCGGATGATCGCCGCGGCCTGCCTGATCCTTGCGGTCTCCGGGCCGGTCTGGAACCCGTCTGGCACCGGCGCGACCTCCGGGCGGACGCCGCTCATCGTCATGATCGATAACGGGTTTTCCGCCGCGCATGACTGGCGCGAGCGCATGCGGGCCGCCACCGACGAGATCGAAGCGGCCTCGCGGGACGGTCGCCCCGTGGCCGTGGTCGCCCTCGCCGACGCCCCGGCGGCGTTGGAAGCGAAGACGCCCGCCGCCGCCCTGGACCGGCTCCGGGCCGTCGCGCCGCGCTCCCATCTACCGCAACGCGACGTCCATTTGACCGCCATCGGAGCCTTCCTCGACCGCCATCCGGCGGTCGCTGTGGTCTGGATCACCGATGGCGTTGCGGGTGCCGCATCCGATGCGTTCGGCAAGGGTTTGTCCGATGCGTTGAACAAAGCCGGCGCCCGTCTCACCATCCTGCGCGCCGACCGGCCACCGGCTCTGGCCCTCACCGCGGCCGAGAGCGGCGGCAAGCTCAGCGCCCATGTGCTGCGCGCTTCGGCCAATGGCCGCGATGCCGGCTTGGTCCGCGCCCTCGACCAGAAGGGCCTGCCCCTGGCCGAGCACGATTTCCGCTTCGCCGACGGGGCCACCGAAACCGAGGTCACGTTCGAGCTCCCCGTAGAGCTCCGCAACGGCATCAGCCGGCTGGAGATCGCCGCCGAGCGCTCGGCCGGCGCGGTGACGCTGATGGACGAGCGCGGCAAGCGCCGCCGCGTCGGCCTGGTCTTCGGCGGCACCAACGATCAGGCCCAGCCGCTCCTGGCCCCGACCTACTATCTCTCCCGCGCGCTCACCCCCTTCGCCGACGTCCAAGAAGCACGCGGGGCCAAGGGGGTGGCCGAATCCGTCGGGCAGCTCCTCGACAATCAGGTCTCGGTGCTGGTCCTCGCCGATGTGGGCGCCCTCGACGAGGCGACCATGCGCCGGGTGGCGAGTTTCGTGAACGAGGGCGGCCTGCTGCTGCGCTTCGCCGGGCCGCGCTTGGCGGCCGGCAACGACACCCTGGTACCGGTGCGCCTGCGCCGGGGCGGCCGGACCCTGGGCGGCACCCTGTCCTGGGACAGCCCCAGGACGCTCGCGACCTTTGCCCCGGAGAGTCCGTTTGCCGGGCTGGTGCCACCGGCGGATATCGGCGTGCGCCGCCAGATCCTGGCGGAGCCGGATGGCGACCTGCCGGGGCGGACCTGGGCCTCGCTGCAGGACGGCACGCCCATCGTCACCGCCGAGAAGCGTGGCAAGGGGCAGATCGTGCTGTTCCACGTCACCGCAGACACGACCTGGTCGAACCTGCCGCTCTCCGGCCTGTTCATCGACATGCTGCGCCGCGTGGTCGCCCTGTCGGGCAGTGCGTCTCCGAATGGAGGGGAGGGGTCGACCCGGCCCGCCGCCGCCGTCCTGGCGCCTCGCCTCACCCTCGATGGGTTCGGGGCGCTGGGCAGCCCGCCTGCCGGTGCCACGGCGGTGCCGGACGATTACGGCGAGCGCGCCAGCCTCGAACACCCGGCCGGCTTCTATGGCCCGGCCGATGGCGGAGTCGCCGTGAACGCGCTCCGGCCCGACGACCGCCTGAAACCCCTCGACCTGTCGGCCTTCACCGACGCCCGCACCGGTTCGCTCACCGGGGGAGACACCCTCGACTTGCGCGCCACGCTGTTTACCGTGGCGCTGATGCTGCTGATCCTCGACACCCTCGCCGGCCTCTGGCTCGGCGGTCTCTTCAACCGCTCGCGCGGGGGGCTGCTCGGACGCTTCGCCGGACGGGCGGCGGCGGTGCTCATCGTGGCCGGCATCGGCATCATGGGTGCGCAGCGAGGCGCGCATGCTCAGGAGGGCGCGCGGCCGAACACGTTCGACTCCGCCCTCGCCACCCGTCTGGCCTACGTCGTCACCGGCGACGAGGCGACGGATACGGCCAGCCGCGCCGGGCTCAACGGCCTGACCCAGATGCTGGCCAGCCGGACCGCCCTCGAGCCGGGCGACCCGATCGGCATCGATCCGGGCAAGGACGAGCTCGCCTTCTATCCGATCATCTATTGGCCCATCGTCGCGAGCCGCCCCCAGCCGAGCGAGGCCGCGATCCGCCGGATCGACGCCTTCATGCGCAACGGCGGGACGGTCCTGTTCGACACCCGCGACGCGCTGACCGCGCGGCCGGGCGGCCCGCCGACACCGGAGGGGGCCTATCTGCGCAAGATGCTCTCCACCCTGGAAGTGCCTGAACTGGAGCCGGTTCCGGCGGACCACGTGCTCACCAAGGCCTTCTACCTCGTGGACAATTTCCCCGGCCGCTACGCCACCGGCCAGACCTGGGTCGAGACCCTGCCGCCCGCCGGAGACGGGGCCGAACGCCGCCCCGCGCGGGCCGGGGACGGCGTCTCCCCCATCGTCATCACGGGCAACGACCTCGCCGCCGCCTGGGCGGTGGGCAAGCGCGGCGAGGCGCTCTACCCCATCGTCGGCGGCGACCAGCGCCAGCGCGAGATGTCGTTCCGCGGCGGCATCAACCTCGTGATCTACACGCTGACAGGCAACTACAAGGCGGATCAGGTCCACGTCCCGGCCCTGCTGGAGCGGTTGGGACAGTGATGGCCTTTCAGACTGCGTATCGGGTCGGGCTCGTCCCTCCCCCCTTTGCGGGGGAGGGTGGTCGCGGAGCGATCGGGAGAAGGGGCGACCTCTCCGGAGATGGACCACACCTCACCCCAGCCCTCTCCTGTCAAATAACCATGAGCGATATCCGTCCCTCCGACCTCATCCTGAGGCCCCGGAGCGCAGCGGAGGCCTCGAAGGAGGCCTCCAGTCCACTCGGAGGGTACTGGAAGGCTCCTTCGAGGCCCGCCATGCGGGCACCTCAGGATGAGGTGGTTGGGTTGGAGACCGTGGGAAGCCGAAACTCGGAGGCCGCTAGCCCATGCTGAGCCTCAGTTTCACCCCGCTCATCCCGTGGCCGGTCATCGCGGGCTTGGGCGTTCTGGTGGCGATCTTCGTCGTTCTCGCCTTCGTGGCGCGGGGGCGCACGGCGGTCCTGCGGGCGCTGGCCCTCGGGCTCGTGCTGCTGGCCATCGCCAACCCGTCCCTGGTGCGCGAGGATCGCGAGCCGGTGAAGGACATCGCGGCCATCGTCGTCGACCGGACCGGGTCGCAAAGTCTCGGTGACCGCCCGGCCATTACCGATACGGTCCGGGCCGAATTGCAGCGGCGCTTCGGCTCGCTCACCAACATCGAGCCGCGCTTCATCGACGTGCCCGACGCCAAGGACGGCGACGACGGCACCAAGCTGTTCACGGCCCTGTCCCAGGGCCTCGCCGACGTCCCGCCGGATCGGCTCGCCGGGGTGGTGATGCTGACGGACGGCGTGGTCCATGACATCCCGGCCAACGTCGCGGCGCTCGGCATCAAGGCGCCGCTCCATGTCCTCGTCACCGGCCATCCCGACGAGCGCGACCGGCAGATCAAGCTGATCGAGGCGCCGCGCTTCGGCATCGTCGGGCGCGATCTCACCATCCGCGCCGAGGTGATGGAGCGGGGTGGCACCGGCAGCGCCACCGTCACCGTGCGCCGCGACGGCGAGGAGATCGGACGCCGCACCTTCCCCACCGGTCAGCCCTTCTCGCTGACCACCAAGATCGAGCATGGCGGCCCCAACGTCGTGGAAATCGAGGTCGAGCCGCTGCCCGGCGAGTTGACCACGATCAACAATCGCGCCGTCTTGCCCATCGAGGGCATCCGCGAGAAGCTGCGCGTGCTCCTCGTCTCGGGCGAGCCGCACCAGGGTGAGCGGACCTGGCGCAACCTGCTGAAGTCGGACGCCAACGTCGATCTCGTCCATTTCACCATCCTGCGCCCACCGGAGAAGCAGGACGGCACGCCGATCTCCGAACTCTCGCTCATCGCCTTCCCGACGCGCGAATTGTTCGTCCAGAAGATCAAGGATTTCGATCTCATCATCTTCGACCGCTACGCCAACCAGAGCGTGCTGCCCTCGGCCTATTTCGACAACATCGTCCGCTATGTCCGCGATGGCGGCGCGCTGCTCATCGCGGCGGGGCCGGAATTCGCCTCCTCGGCGAGCCTCGCCCGTACCCGCCTCTCCCAGATCCTGCCCGGCGAACCCAATGGCCGCGTGGTGGAGCAGCCCTACAAGGCGGCGCTGACGGGCACCGGCACCCGCCACCCCGTCACCCGCGCCCTGCCCGGATCGGAGGCCTCTCCCCCGGCCTGGGGCGACTGGCTGCGCATCGTCTCGGCCCAGACCAAGCCCGGCATCCAGCCGATCCTGCAGGGTCCGAATGCCTTGCCGCTTCTTGCTCTCTCGCGGGAGGACAAGGGTCGGGTCGCCCTTCTGCTTTCCGACCACGCCTGGCTCTGGGCTCGCGGCTACCAGGAAGGCGGCCCCTATCTCGACCTGCTGCGCCGCCTCGGCCATTGGCTGATGAAGGAACCGGCCCTCGAAGAGGAGGCCCTGCGGGCGCAGACGACGGGTCATGGCCGCGAAGTCCGCGTCGAGCGCCAGACCATGGCCGAGACCACCGACCCCGTCACCGTGAAGGGGCCGACCGGACCGGAGCGGACACTGACTCTCACGGCCGGGGAGCCCGGCCTGTTCAGCACGACGTTCGAGGCCACGGAACTCGGGCTTCACACCCTGCGCTCCGGCTCCCTCATCGCCTTCGTCAGCGTCGGGCCGCCGAACCCGCGCGAACTCACCGACGTGTTCAGCGATACCGAACGGCTGAAGGCCCTGGCTGAAGGGACCGGCGGCTCGATCCGCCGCCTCGCCGATGCGGGCGGGACCACCGTCGTGCCGCGCCTTCAGGCCGTGCGCAGCGGGCGTCTGGCCGGTGCCGACTGGATCGGCTTCCGCCCGAGCGACAGTGCCGTCATCCGCGGCGTCGAGGTCTACCCCCTGGCGCTCGGCCTATGGGCGCTGGTGGCGCTGGCCGGTGCGGTGCTGGCGATGTGGCTGGTGGAGGGCCGGCGCGGGCGGGCGGCGTAGGTCTCCGACCCTCCCCCCTCTGCGGGGGAGGGTGCCTGCGGAGCAGGCGGGAGAGGGGGCGACCTCTCCGAAGATGGCGCTCCCCTCATCCGACCCGCTTCGCGGGCCACCTTCTCCCGCAGAGGGGAGAAGGAGTGGCGTGCGTCTCACCCTCTGGGGAGGGTCAGTCTCGCGTCTCGCCGCTGAGGGTTGTGGGCGGACGAACGGGCCTGACGATCCCCGATACCGTCTCCGAGGCGCCGGGACGGAGTTCGAGCCAGAGGAATCGCGCGGGATCCACCGGTCCCGGCGGCAGCAGGCGGCCCGGCGGCACGGGCGTGAAGCCGAAGCGGCGGTAATAGGGCGCGTCACCGACTAGAATGACGAGCCCGTGGCCGCCGGCCCGCGCGGCATCGAGGCTCGCCCGCATCAACGATCCGCCGATGCCGCGCTTCCCGAAGCTGGGATCCACCGTGAGCGGCCCCAGCACCAAAAGCGGCCCTCCCGCCTCCGCCGGAGCGACACGGACCGAGCCGACGAGATAGGTGCCCACCAGCGCGGTGAAACAGAGATCCGCCATGGGCCGGGCGCCTTCGCGCAGTCGATAGGCGGTGCGGGCGAAACGTCCCGGTCCGAAGGCGCGGGCATGGAGGCGTTCGATGGAATCGGCATCGCCCGGCCGCTCGGGCCGGATGACGAGGGGCAGGCTCGTCATGTGGCCCGAGCGGAAAAGTCGATGCGCGGATCGATCCAGGTGTAGATCAGGTCGGAGAGCAGGTTCACCGCGAGCCCCATCAGCGAGAAGATGTAGAGCGTGGCGAAGACGATGGGGTAGTCGCGCCCGACGATGGCGGTGAAGGAGAGAAGCCCGAGCCCGTCGAGGGAGAAGATCGTCTCGATGAGCAGGGAGCCGGCGAAGAAGGCCGAGATGAAGGCGCCGGGAAAGCCCGCGACCACGATCAGCATGGCGTTGCGAAACACGTGGCCATAGAGCACCCGCCGCTCGGTGAGGCCCTTCATCCGCGCCGTCATCACATATTGCTTGCGGATCTCGTCGAGGAACGAGTTCTTGGTGAGCAGGGTCGAGGTGGCGAAGGCGCCGAGCACAAGGGCGGTGAGCGGCAGCGTCATGTGCCAGGCGTAATCGACGATCTTGCCCCAGAGGGTGAAGGTCTCCCAGCCCTCGCTGGTGAGGCCGCGAATCGGGAAGACCTGCAGGAACGAGCCGCCGGCGAAAAGGATGATGAGGGCGATGCCGAACAGGAAGCTCGGGATCGCGTAGCCGACGATGACGATGCTGGAGGTCCACAGGTCGAAACGCGAACCGTCCTTCACTGCCTTGCGGATGCCCAGCGGAATCGAGATCGCGTAGGACAGGAGCGTCATCCACAGGCCGAGGGAGATCGAGACCGGCAGGCGCTCGCGGATCAGCTGCAGCACCGACACATCGCGAAAATAGCTCTTGCCGAAATCGAAGGTGGCGTAGTCCCACAGCATCTTGGCGAAGCGCTCGGGGGCCGGCTTGTCGAAGCCGAATTGCTGTTCGAGCTTTTTGATGAAGGCCGGGTCGAGCCCCTGCGCGCCGCGATAGCGCGAACTCGCCTCCGAGCCGCCGCCGGCCGAGCGCCCGCCGCCGCCGAGGTCGCCGGCGCCTCCCGTGACGCGGGACAGGCTGCCCTCGTTCTGGCCCTGAAGCTGCGCCAGCACGCGCTCCACCGGCCCGCCGGGGGCGAACTGCACGATGACGAAGGTGATGAGCATGATCCCGAAGATCGTCGGGACCATGAGGGCGATGCGGCGCAGGATGTAGGCGAGCACGTGTGGTCCTCAATTCCTGCCGATTCGCCGGGCCTTCTCGGCCTCGTGCCACCAGATCGCCGGGGCGCCGAGATCGTAGGCCGGTCCGGGCGATGGGTGGCCGTAGACGTCCCAGAGGGCAAGGCGGTGATCGGCCTTGTACCACATCGGAATCCAGTAGCGGCCCGAGCGCAGCACCCGATCGAGGGCGCGGGCGGCGACGGTGAGATCGGCGCGGGTGGACGCATCGAGCACCCGGCCGATCAGGGCGTCCACCGTGGCGTCGGAGATTCCGGCGAGGTTGTCCGAGCCCGGCGTTGCGGCGCTGGCCGAGCCGTAGACCTGCCTCAGTTCCGGCCCCGGCGTCGGCCCGCTGCCATAGCGGCGCGAGGTGATGTCGAAGTCGAAATCCTTCAGGCGGGACTGATACTGGGAGGTGTCCACCCGCCGGATGGTGGCCTTGATCCCGATCAGGCCGAGATTGCGGATGAAGGATTGGGTGTGCGGCTCGAGGGCCGGATCGGCGTCGAGGAACTCGATCTCCAGGGGCTTGCCCCCCGGCAGCGCGATGGCGCCGCCTTCCCGCGTGCACCCCGCCTCGCGCAGGAGCGCCACGGCGCGGCTGAGGAGCGCCCGGTCCTGGCCGGAGCCATCGGACTGGGCCGGCTGCCACGCCTCGCCGAAGACCTCGTCGGGCAGGCCGGCGCGCATGGGGTCGAGCAGCGCGAGCTCTTCGGGCGAGGGCTTTCCGGTGGCCTTGAGATCGGAATTCTCGAAGAACGAGACCGTGCGGATATAGGCGCCGAACATCAGGTTCTTGTTCGCCCAGGGGAAGTCGAAGCACAGGCCGATCGCCTCACGGACCCGGCGGTCCTTGAAGGCCTCGCGGCGGGTGTTGATCCACCAGCCCTGCGTGCCGGAGGGTCTCGCATCGGGCACGACCTCCTTGCGCACGCGGCCCTCGCGGAAGGCGGGGAAATCGTAGCCCGTCGCCCAGACGCGGGCGGTGAATTCCTCGCGGAAGGTGAAGATGCCGCTCTTGAACGCCTCGAACGCCACCTGGCGATCGCGGAAATACTCGTAGCGGATCTGCTCGAAATTGTTCTGCCCGACCATCACCGGCAGGTCGGCGGCCCAGTAATCGGTCACCCGCTCCAACTCGATGAAGCGGCCGGCTTCCAGGCGCCCGACCTTGTAGGGGCCGGACCCCATCGGCGGCTCCAGGGTGGAGGCTTCGAAATCCCGGCCGGCATAATAGGCCTTCGAGAAGATCGGTAGCGTCGCGACGAAGAGCGGCAGATCGCGGCTGCGGCCCTTCTCGAAGCGCACCACCAGCGTCTCGTCACCCTCCGGCACGGCGTCGGCCATGTCGCGGATCACCTGGGAGATTTCGGGATGCCCCTTCTCCTTCAGCAGAGTCAGGGAGAAGGCGACATCGGCGGCGGTGAGGCGCGAGCCGTCGTGGAACCGCGCCTGCGGGCGCAGGGCGAAACGGTAGGTCAGGCCGTCCTCGCTCGCCTCCACGCTGCGGGCGACGAGGCCGTAGAGCGAATCGGGCTCGTCCAGCGCCCGCACCATCAGCGAATCGAAGGTGAGGTTCATGCCGGCGGCGCCGTCGCCGCGCAGGACGTAGACGTTGAGGGTGTTGAACGTGTCGCCGGCCTGGTTGCCGAGGGTGGAGGAGAGCTGCGCAGAGAACCGGCCGCCGCGTGGCGCGGCCGGGTTCACATAGGCGAAATGCGGGAAGTCGGCCGGGTATTTCAGTTCCCCGAAACTCGACATGCCGTGGCTCGCCCCGGTGGGGGCGGCCCCCGCCCGCGTCGTCAGGGCGGTGGCGATGCCGAGGGCGCCGGCCCCGGCGACGAAGTCCCGGCGGCTCGGCGCGACCCTCACCGGGGCGCCCCGGTCTTGGCGGCCAGCGCCTCGTCGTACCACCACGTGGTCGGGAAGCCGGACGAGCCGTAGAGCGGGAGGGTGGCCGGGTGCCCGAATCGGTTCCAGCGCAGGGTCCGCGACACGTTCGAGGCCCATTGCGGCACGACGAAGTTGTGGGCGAGGAGCACCCGGTCGAGGGCATGGGTGGCGGCGAGCACGCCGGGCCGGTCCTTGGCGAAGATCACCGCCTCGATCAGCGTGTCGATGGCCGGGTCCTTGATCCCGATCAGGTTGCGCGAGCCCTGCTTGTCGGCCGCAGTCGAGCCCCAATATTCGCGCTGCTCGTTGCCGGGGGAGAGGGACTGCCCCCAGGAACTCGTGGTCACGTCGAAGTCGAAGGCGCGCAGCCGGTTCTGGTACTGCGCCTGGTCGATGACGCGGAGCGAGGTCTGGATGCCGATGAGCTTCAGCTGGGCCGAGAACGGCAGGACCACCCGCTCGAACACGCTCTGGAACTCCAGAAACTCGACGGTGAGCGGCTCACCGGTCATTACATTGGTCATGCGCCCGTCGCGAAGCTCGTAGCCGGCCTCCTTGAGGAGGCGCACCGCCTCGCGCAGGTTGGCGCGCACGGCATCGGGCGTGCCGTTGACCGGGTTGGTGTAGGGGGTCGTGAAGACGGACGGCGGGACCTTGTCCTTCACGCCGTCGAGGATCGCCAGTTCCGCGCCCTGCGGCAGGCCGGAGGAGGCGAGTTCCGAGCCGAAGTAATAGGAATCGATCCGCTTGTAGAGGCCGAAGAACAGCGCCCGGTTCATCTCCTCGAAGTTCATGGCGAGGTTGAAGGCGCGGCGGACCCGCTCGTCGGCGAACTTGGCCTTGCGGGTGTTGAAGACGAACGCCTGCATGATGCCGTTGCCGCGGTCGGGGAATTCCTCCTTGATCAGGCGGCCCTCCTTCACGGCGGGGAAGTCGTCATAGGCGGTGGCCCAGTTGCGGGCGATATTCTCGGCGCGGAAGTCGAACAGGTCGCCCTTCAGCGCCTCGATCAGCACGGTGGCGTCACGAAAATACTCGTTGCGCATCGTGCCGAAATTGTTGCGGCCGACATTCACCGGCAGGTCGGCGCCCCAGTAATCGGGCACGCGCTCGTAGGTGACGCTGCGGCCGGCCTCGAACTTGGCGAGGCGATAGGGGCCGGAGCCGAGGGGGATCTCGAGGGTGGTCTGGGTGGCGTCGCGCTGGCGCCCTTCCGCGTCCTTGCCCGTCCACCAGTGCTTGGGCAGCACGCGGAGCTGGCCGAGCACCTGCGGCAGTTCGCGGTTGCCCTTCTCGGTGAAGGTGAAGGTGACCTCGCGCGGGCCGGTGACCTCGCCCTTCCCCACCGTCTGGTAATAGGCCGCGTAGAACGGGCTGTTGGCCTTCAACGTCTCGTAGGACCAGACCACGTCCTCGGGGGTGATCGGCGTCCCGTCGTGCCAGCGGGCATTCTCGCGCAGGCGGTAGGAGACGGAGGAGAGGTCGTCGGCGATGCGGACCCCTTCGGCGAGGAGCCCGTAGGAGGTGAACGGCTCGTCCAGCGACTCCGTCATCAGCGTATCGTAGATCTGCGCGACCCCACCTTCGAGATCGCCCTTCAGACCCGCCACGACGAGGTTGAAATTGTCGAAGCCGCCCTGGGCGCCGAGGCGCACGAGCCCGCCCTTCGGGGCCTTCGGGTCGGCATAGTCGAACTGCTTGAAATCGGCCGGGTATTTCGGCTCGCCCATGAGCGTGAAGGCATGGGCCCAGGGGGCACCGTCGGGGGCGGCTCTGGCACCACCGACGAAGGCGGCGATCGCGAGGGAGGCGGCGAGAAGGCGTCCGATCAGGGCTGTTCGCATCACGAGGCGGCTGTCTCCCGAATTCCGTTGCCCGTGCCGTCGAGGGCGCAGGCGCGATGTCCTTCTAGGACGTCGGGACGGGCCACGCCAAGCGGTCAAGTCCCCGGCGCGTCGGTTGAACGCGTGGGAGGATCGCCTCGCGAGGAACGGCGGAGTGCCTCGCGGTACTCCCGATCACGGTCGATACCCCCCGGTGTACGACGCAGCAGCGGGAGTTTTCCGAGGGACACGAAGATCCGGTTCGAGTTGGTAGTCCGACGCTCCACCTCATCCCGAGGTGCCGCGCAGCGGCCTCGAAGGAGGCCTCCAGCACCCACTGAGCAGACTGGAGAGCTCCTTCGAGGCCCTTCGCCGAGGCGAAGGGCTCCTCAGGATGAGGTGATCTGATTGGATGATGGACTTCAGCGGATGATCTGCTCCCGCATGAACATCCTCCGGACAAATCCGATCAACCGGATGTCAGACGATCTGGACGCTCTTCGGCGTGATTTCGGAGAGCTTAGTGGCGCCGACCTGGCGCATGATCGTCTCGAACTCGCGCTGCATCAGGGTGAGCACCATCTCGACGCCGGGCTGGCCGAAGGCGGCGAGGCCCCAGACATAGGGGCGGCCGACGCAGACGGCGGTGGCGCCGAGCGCCAGTGCCTTCAGCACGTCGGTGCCGCGACGGAAGCCGCCGTCGATGAGGACCGGGACCTTGCCGTTCACGGCGGCGACCACTTCCGGCAGGGCGCCGATGGTCGATTGCAGGCTCTCCTCGGCGCGGCCGCCGTGGTTGGAGACGATGATCGCGTCGACGCCGTGGGTCAGGGCGATCTTGGCGTCTTCCTGGGTCACGATGCCCTTGAGGACGAGCTTGCCCTTCACGATGCCGCGCAGGCGCTTCACGTAGTCCCAGGTCATGCCGGTGCCGTAGAGGTTGGTGACCTTCGACACGTCGATCTCGTCGAACATCGGCTTGCGGCTGACTTCGTTCTTGAAGCCGGGCGTGTGGCAATCGGTACAGGTGCGGGTGTCGGCGCGGCGCTCGCGGAACAGCGTCTCGGTGTTGCGGCCGCCCTGGCGATCGACGGTGAGCACGATGGCCGGGGCGCCGGCCGCCTCGGCCCGCTTCACGAGCTTCTCGGTCACGGACCAATCGTCGGTCGGGTACAGCATGTACCAGACGGGGGCGCCACGCTCCTTGATGACGGTCTCGATGGAGGTGCTGCCCACCGTGGACAGGATCATCTGGTGACCCTTCACCTTGCAGGCGCGGGCGGCGGCGGCCTCGGCCTCGGGGTGGAAGGCACCCACGCTGCTGACGGGAGCGAGCGCGATCGGGCTCGCCCAGGTCTCGCCGAAGATCTTCACGGTCGTGTCGATCTTTCGCACGTCGATCAGGCGGCGGACGCGGATATGGATCTTGTCGAAATCGTCCCGGTTGGCCTTCAGCGTCTTGTCGGCATCGACGCCGCTGGCGAGGTAGCCGTAATGCGCCGGGGGCAATTCCTTCTTCGCCACGGGCTCGAAATCGAACACGTTGAGGGCCTGCGCCGGGGAGGCGATGAGGTCGCCGTTCATCACGGGGGCGGCGCGCAGGACGTCGTAGCTCTGGGCCACCGCTTCCGTGGTTCCGAGGGCGGCGATTCCCGCCAGGGCGCGTGCGGCGCTCGGCGCGAACAGCGGGCTGGACGAGAAGTAGGCCAACAGTTTCCGGCGGTGGATCGATGCGTGTTCACCCATGGCAGACTCTCCCTCGACACCGTTCGACATACGTCTCGCTCTCGCTTGCTTCGATTTGCCGAACCTTCCTGCACCAATTCTATTGTGCGATGCAATAACTGTTATAATTCTAAATCGTAGCGTGCATGCCTTCCGCCGCCAACGCGATGAGGTCGGCCGATGCGGTACTTCAACGGGATTCGGGCTCAAAATCGCAGATCGGCGGCGATATATGTCGATTTGCGTCCTGCGCCGCGCTTTCACGATGGCGCGATCCGCTGGATCTCAGAGCTGAGCAGGCGACGTGATTCGCGCGGCACTACCGCACCGCAATATGAAAAGGGCCGGTCGACGGGTCGTTCGGAACAGGAAAGGCGCGGACATGCCGCGCCTTTCCGTCGAGCCGATGAAAACGTGTCGGCAAAGCCGAAATTTACTGCGCCGGCTTGTCCTCGGCGGCGGCCTTCTCGACGGCGGGAAGCGGCGCCGGGGTGTCGGCGAGCGAGCGCAGATAGGCGATCACGTCGGCGCGCTCCTGCGGGGCCTGGATGCCGGCAAAGGCCATCTTGGTGCCCGGCACGTAGGTCTTCGGGTTGGCGAGGAAGTGATCGAGCTCGTCGTAGGTCCAGGTGCCGCCCTTCTCCTTCAGCGCGGCGGAATACTCGAACCCGCTCTCATGGGCGCGCTGGCGGTCGACCACACCCCAGAGATGCGGACCGACCTTGTTGGGGCCGCCCTTCTCGAAACTGTGGCAGGCGGCGCACTTCTTGGCGGCGCCGGTGCCCTTCTCGACGCTGGCGCTGGCGAGGCGGACCGGAAGCGGCTCGACCTTGGCCGCGGCGGCGGCGCCGCCGCCGGCCGCCTCGGGCTGAGGCTCGGGCAGGGCGTAGCCGGCACTTCCCGCCGGCTTGGCGCTGTAGATCAATTCGGCGACGAAACCGGAGCCCATGGCGAGAAGAAGAGTGCCGAGTACGGCGCCCGCGACCTTGTTCAGCTCGAAAGAGTCCATTCTCGACAACTCCGGGGGCGTCCGCCGGTTGCGGCGGCAGGCGTGGCCCGGTGAGCGGATGCCCCGGACTCTGGAAATGTTCGAGGGTGAATAGCGGTTAAGGGCCGACCTTGACAATGGCGGAGCGGGCGGCCGTGTAGTCGCATAGCGCCGGATGTCATTCTCCCGCAGCCGCGACCGTGCGCCGATGACAACGCGCACCGCCCCTGCTACTCCCCCGGCTCACTGCGGAGATACGCCGGTCGATGTCGGATCCCCTCGTTCTCATTCCCGCCCGCATGGCCGCCACCCGGCTGCCGAACAAGCCGATGGCCGACATCGCCGGTGAGCCGATGATCGTCCATGTCTGGCGCCGCGCCGTGGAAGCCGGGATCGGACCGGTGGTCGTGGCCACGGATGCCGTCGAGATCGTCGAGGCGATCGAGCGGGTCGGCGGCCTCGCGACCCTCACCCGGGCCGATCATCCTTCCGGGTCGGACCGGCTGGCCGAGGCCCTCGACATCATCGATCCGCAGGGCAACCACGACGTGGTGGTCAACGTCCAGGGCGACCTGCCGACGATCGACCCGGCGATCATCGGCGCGGCGATCACGCCGCTGGCCGATCGCGCCGTGGACATCGCCACCCTCTGCGCGATCATCACCCGCGAGGAGGAGCGGCACGATCCCAACGTGGTGAAGCTCGTCGGCCACCATGTGGGGCCCAACCGCCTGCGCGCGCTCTATTTCACCAGGGCGCAGGCGCCCTGGGGGGAGGGGCCTCTGTTCCACCATATCGGCCTCTACGCCTATCGCCGCCGGGCGCTCACCCGCTTCATGGCCCTGCCGCCCGGCGAACTCGAGACCCGCGAGAAACTGGAACAGCTGCGGGCGCTGGAGGCGGGCATGCGCATCGACGCCACCATCGTCGACGACCTGCCGCTGGGCGTCGACACCCCCGCCGACCTCGAACGGGCGCGGGCGGTGCTCCTGGCCCGGCGCCTCAACTGACGAACCGAGTTGTTTCTCCCATGTCCGACACGACCGAATCCCGCACCACGATCTCCTACCAGGGCGAGCCGGGCGCGAATTCGCACATCATCTGCGCCCAGGCCTATCCCGACTGGACGCCGCTGCCCTGCGCCTCGTTCGAAGAGGCCTTCGCGGCGGTGAACGACGGCCGGGCCGCCCTGGCGATGATCCCCATCGAAAACTCCATCGCCGGGCGTGTCGCGGACATCCATCACCTGATTCCGAGCTCGAACCTGCACATCGTGGCCGAGCACTTCCTGCCGATCCATTTTCAGCTGATGGCGCTTCCCGGCACGCCGATCGAGGCGATCCGGACGGTGCACAGCCACGTCCACGCGCTCGGCCAATGCCGCAAGATCATCCGGCGGCTCGGGCTCAAGGCCATCGTGGCCGGCGACACGGCGGGCGCGGCGCGGGAAGTCGCCGAAGCCGGCGATCCGAGCCGCGGCGCGCTGGCCCCGGCCATGGCGGCGGGCGTCTACGGTCTCGACATCCTCGCCCGCGACGTGGAGGACGAGAGCCACAACACCACGCGCTTCGTGGTGTTCTCGCCCGAGGCGGCGGAGATCCCGGCCGCATCGGGGCCGACCGTGACGAGCTTCATCTTCCGCGTCCGCAACATCCCGGCCGCGCTCTACAAGGCGCTCGGGGGATTCGCCACCAACGGCGTCAACATGTCGAAGCTCGAGAGCTACATGGTCGAGGGCCAGTTCTCGGCGACGCAGTTCTATGCGGAAGTGGACGGCCACCCCGAGGATCCGGGCCTCGCCCGCGCGCTGGACGAACTCGCCTATTTCTCGCGGGAACTGCGCATCATCGGCACCTACCCGGCCCATCCGTTCCGCGAGACCACGCGGCTGGCGGCGGAGTAGCGCGCGGAACCCGCGCCTATTCCCGCTTGATCACCCGGTCGACCACGAGATCCGACCAGAAGCCCGGCCGGAACTCGCGCTTCAGGGCCTCGGGGTCGTAGACCGTCTCGACCCAGGTGAGGAAATCCAGCCCCTTGGCTTCCCCCTCGCGCAGGTAGAGATCGAAGAACGCGTCGAGGATTCCGGTCTTGGCGAAGCGGAAATGGCCGTACCGGGCCGAGAGCTGACCCATCGCCTCCGAGACGGGCACGCCTTCGTGCAGGATGAGGAAGAGGGCGGCACCGAGTCCGGCCCGGTCCGCCCCGGACTTGCAATGCATCACGGCGGGATACTGGACCCCGTCGAAGAAGGCCTTCGCGCCGAGGATCGTCTCCTTCGACGGCGCTTCACGCGAGCGCAGGACGAACTCCACGAGGGTCAGCCCCTGCTGCGCGCAGGCCTCGCGCTGGAGCGGCCAGGAGCCGTGCTCGCGGCCGCCGCGCAGGGAGATCACCGTGCGCACGCCCTGCCGCCGGAACCAGGCGAGCTGGTGCGGCGTCGGCTGGGCCGAGCGCCAGACCTTGCCGGTGCCGATCTTGTGGCGGTTGAGATAGGCCAGCCGGAACACGCCGTGATCCACGAGCAGCATGTTGGCCCAGGCCCGCATGCGCGCACCCCGGCCGGCGATCGGCTGCTCGAAGCGGGCGATCCGCGCCATGCGCCGGGCATAGCGGATCTCGGGCTTGATGAATCTGTTGAACACGGGTGGCGGCGGGAACCTGTCGAGAGGAGCGTGCGGCGGCTCTAACAGCCGGGACAGCGTCGGGCAAACGGATGTCGCAGAATTGCGCCACTCACGCTTCAGGAAGCACACTTTCCGGAACTCGGCATCCGGCTTGCCTTCATCATGCCCGTATCGTGCATTTCGATGCGAGATCGTTCCCGTTTCCACCAAGCGTAGGGACAGTCATGAAGACGAGCACCACCAGCATCCGCCGCGCCCGTCCGGGAGACGCCGATCGGTTGAGCGACGTCTTCGACGAAACCTGGCGGGAGGCCTATCGCGGCGTCATCCCCGGCATTTCCCTGGAACGGATGATCTCGCAGCGCTCGTCGCAATGGTGGGTCGGCGCGGCCCAGCGCAACCGCCCCCTGGTCGTGGTCGAGATCGGCGACGAGGTCGTCGGATACGCGATCTACGGGCAGGCGCGGGGCGGCGCCCTGAAGGCATCGGGGGAGGTGGACGAGCTCTACATCCTGCCGGCCTACCAGGGCCTGGGCCTCGGCCGGCGCCTGTTCCGCGCGGTCCGAAACGACCTCGCCGATCACGGCTTGACGCGGATCGGGGTCTGGACCCTGGCGGGCAACGAGCGCGCCTGCGACTTCTACGCCGGTCTGGGCGGCATCAAGGTGGCCGAGGCCGTCGACCGCATGGCCGGCGCCGTCCTCTCCAAGGTGGCCTACCGCTTCGAGTGAGGCCCGATCCCGTCATCAGGGAACCCGGAAGGCGGAGTGGTACGTTGATCCTGAGCCCGGACGTCGCCGTTCCCATATGGGGGAACGCGTCGCGACGTCCTCGCGCCGGATCCAGGGACCACGATGACCGCCAGCCAGCAGGATCTGCCACGCCGTGAGTGCACGGCGCAGGATTGGGACGACCGCGTCACGCGCCTTACCGAGAAACTGCCCGATCGGTTGCGGCGCGCCATCGAGTGGCTGCGCGAGCCCTCTCGCCGCTGGGTGAGGATCGGTGCGGCGATCCTGTTCATCTTGGGCGGCGTCTTCTCGATCCTGCCCGTGCTCGGGCTCTGGATGCTGCCCGTCGGGCTCGCCCTCCTCAGCCAGGACATCCCGGCCCTCAAGGTCCCCCTCGAACGCTCGGCCCGCTGGATCGAGGGCGTCTGGCGGCGCTGGTTCGGATCGGGCGATCAGAAATCCTGATCCGTGGCTCCGGCCCGACCGTATGGGCCGGGGCTTACAGCGCGGAAAGGGCGTGTGGCGGTTACGATAAGCCGCAAAAGCCCCGCGCATCGGGCCAAGGTCGATTTCCTTTAACGCGGAAGGGATTTAAGAGACGCCGAAACAGCGCCTTGGATTGCTGCAGGCTCGAGCGAGGACCCCATGATCATCGACTCCATCTCGATCGGAAAGAACCCGCCGGACGACGTCAACGTCATCATCGAAGTGCCGATCGGCGGCGATCCGATCAAGTACGAGATGGACAAGGAATCCGGTGCCCTCGTGGTCGACCGGTTTCTTTATACCGCGATGCATTACCCGGGGAATTACGGTTTCATCCCCCACACCCTCTCGGGCGACGGCGATCCCTGCGACGTTCTTGTGGCGAATACCCGCGCCATCGCTCCCGGCGCGGTCATCAGCGTCCGCCCGGTGGGCGTCCTCGTGATGGAGGACAATGCCGGCGAGGACGAGAAGATCATCGCCGTGCCGTCCCGCCACCTCACCATGCGCTACGACCGGATCGAGAACTACACCGACCTGCCGGACATCACGATCCAGCAGATCCAGCACTTCTTCGAGCATTACAAGGATCTGGAGCCCGGCAAGTGGGTGAAGATCAAGCGTTGGGGCGACAAGGCCGAGGCCCAGCGCCTCATCAACGAGGGTATCGAGCGCGCCAAGGCCGAGAAGGCCTGAGAGCCTTCGTCGATCGGATCTTTCCGCAGCGTGTGATTCCAAGGCGGCCCGCCTGCGAAAGTCGGTCGCCCAGACCAACCACCTCATCCTGAGGTGCCCTTTGCTTGAGCAAAGGGCCTCGAAGGAGCTTCCAGTTGCCACGCGATCCCTGGAAGCCTCCTTCGAGGCCGCTACGCGGCGCCTCAGGATGAGGTAATGTCTTGGAAAGACAACCCGAACAGGCGGTGAGACCGTCTCACAACGCCTCGCCCCGCATCAGCCTGGGCGAGGCGCCCCGCGAGGCCGAGGCTTCGCCGATGAAGAGCGACTTCAATCCCGGCATCCGGTCGACGAGGCCGAGCCCGAGAT
The DNA here is from genome assembly GCF_000376345.1 of Methylobacterium sp. 88A. Classification (NCBI taxonomy): domain Bacteria; kingdom Pseudomonadati; phylum Pseudomonadota; class Alphaproteobacteria; order Hyphomicrobiales; family Methylobacteriaceae; genus Methylobacterium; species Methylobacterium sp. 88A. The sequence continues at coordinate 3,227,332 of NZ_AQVT01000001.1, read as the reverse complement.
CGCGCATCAGCCGAACCGGCAGGATGTCGTTGGAGAACAGGCGGTTGAGCCCGTCCGTGGCGACCGCCATGGCGAAAGTGTCGAAGCGCCGGCTCCGCTCGTAGCGCTGCAGCACATCCTTCGCCCCCGGATCGAGCCCGAGGCGCAGGGCCTCCGTGATCTCTTCCGCCAGGGAGGCGGCATCGGCGAGGCCGAGATTCAGCCCCTGGCCGGCGATCGGGTGGATGACATGGGCCGCATCCCCCAGCAGGGCGAGCCGCTCGCCCCGGAAGCTCCGTGCCATGCCGAGGGAGAGCGGATGGGCACTCGGCCCGTCCTCGAGCACGAGACGGCCGAGATTGAGCCCGAAGCGCCGTTCGATTTCCCCGAGGGTTTCCTCAGCGCTGCCGCCGATCAGCGCCTCCACATCCGCTGCCCGCTCCGTCCAGACGATGGAGGAGCGGTGGCCGAGCGCGCCACCATCCACCAGGGGCAGAATGGCGAAGGGACCGCTCGGCAGGAAATGCTCGAAGGCCCGGCCGCCATGGGGGCGTTCATGGCCGATCGTGGCGACGATGCCCGTCTGCGGATAGGACCGGCCGACCCATCCGATCCCGGCCGCCTCGCGCAGCCTCGACCGCGATCCGTCCGCGGCGACCAGTAACGTCGCGTCGGTCTCGCGCCTGTCGGACAACGCGAGGGCGATGCTCCGGCCGTTCGCCTGTGCGTGGCGGATGCCGACCGGCTCGAAGGCCACCCCGACGGCTTTCGATGCCTTCAGCAGGGCGTCGACGAGGTATTCTGCCTCCACCATATGGGCGAAGGGCTCACCGACGAGCGGCGATTCGCCGTCACCGTCCTGGCCGAAAGTCAGGAAGACCGGCCTCACCGGATCCGTCAGACGGCTGTCGCTGATCGCCATGTCGAGGATCGGTTCGGCCGCAGGGGCGACGCCATCCCAGATTCCCAACCGCGTCAGCATGCGCCTTCCGCCGGCCGCCACGGCGAAGGCACGCCCGCGATGCCGCAGCGCCGCGCGGTCGAGCCCCGGATCGAAGACGGTGACCTCCAGGGCATCGCCATGAGCCTGGCGCAGGGCCAGGGCCAGGCTGAGACCGGGAATACCGCCACCGGCGATGAGCACCTTGCGGATGGCGCCACCTTGCATCGATCCGCTCATCCCCGTTCCGCCCATGCCCGTTGCCTCGTCCCCATTCCCACGGCCTGCGATGAGAGACACGTGGAGTGGCACCCCGCCGCGCCGGAGGCAACGCGCGACAGCGAAGCACGATGCGTCACCGGATCGGCCGGGGGGCGCTTTCGAAGAGTGAGCCGTTCATTCCCCGCGAGTTTTGCATTCCCGATGAGTCTTGCATTCCGGGCGAGCTGTGGCGATTCCCTCTGCCGTGACGCCGTGATGCACGGCCGCATCGATGTCCTCAGCCCGGTGAAAGGCCCGCATGACCGGATCCGTCGACGAACTCCTCGCCTGCCTCGACCTCGCGCGCCTCGACGACGACCTGTTCCGGGGCCAGAGCATCGAGACCGGATGGTTCCGGGTGTTCGGCGGCCAGGTGCTGGGGCAGGCCCTCGTCGCTGCATCGCGCACGGTCGGGGCGAGCCGGCCGCCGCATTCCCTCCATGCCTATTTCATCCTCGCCGGCGACCCGGCCGCACCGATCGACTACGCGGTGGAACGCATCCGCGACGGGCGCAGCTTCGCCACGCGGCGGGTGGTGGCCCATCAGCACGGCCGGGCGATCTTCACCCTGTCGGCCTCCTTCCACAGCGACGAGGAGGGGCTCGTCCACCAGATCGCCATGCCGGACGTGCCGGGGCCCGAGGCGCTCCTCGATGCCCCCGCTTTGGCCGCCCAGGCAGGGCCGTCGATCCCGGCCACCATGCGCGCCTATCTCAGTCGCGCCACACCGATCGCCCTGAGGCCGGTGGAGGTGCAGCGCTACATGTCGCGCGACCCGCGCGAGCCTCGCTTCCACGTCTGGCTCCGGGCCGGCGCGCGCCTGCCGGACGACCCGGCCATCCACCGCGCCGTCCTCGCCTATGCCTCCGACCTGATGCTGCTGGACGCGACGCTGATCCCCCACGGCAAGACGGTGTTCGATGCCGCGATCCAATCCGCGAGTCTCGATCACGCCCTCTGGTTCCACCGTCCCTTCCGCGCCGACGAATGGCTGCTCTATGCGCAGGAGAGCCCTGCCGCTTCGGGCGGGCGCGGTTTCGCCAGGGGAGCGATCTTCACGAGGGAGGGAGAGCTCGTGGCATCCGTCGCTCAGGAAGGCCTGATCCGGCCGACCGCGAACGGCTCGTGATGCGCTGCGAGCTTTGCTTTATGGGCTTCCATTCTGCTCACGTTATCGTCTGAATGATCATTCTTTAGGCAATGATCGCGGAAAAATCGCACGATCACGCGTCAGTGATCGATCACTTTGTGTGCAGAACGAGGAATGAAGAAAAGTTCCCTTTGGCATAGTCCTTGAATGATGGGCGCCGATCGCTTGGCCATTCCGGCTGGTGCGAAATGCCGGATTACCGGGCCGCGACGCAGATCGGGCCGGTGACCGGGGGCATCCAGAACAAAAGGGGGCGCCGCCCATGAAGATCGTGATGGCTATCATCAAGCCGTTCAAGCTCGAGGAGGTCAGGGATGCGCTGACCGGAATCGGCGTCCACGGCCTCACGGTGACCGAGGTCAAGGGTTATGGCCGCCAGAAGGGCCACACCGAAATCTACCGCGGTGCGGAATATGCCGTGAGCTTCCTGCCGAAGCTGAAGATCGAGGTCGCCGTCGCGTCCGACCTCACCAGCAGCGTCATCGACGCCATCGCCGCCGCCGCCCGCACCGGCCAGATCGGCGACGGCAAGATCTTCGTCGTGCCCCTCGAGAAGGCCGTCCGCATCCGCACCGGCGAGACCGACGTCGACGCGCTCTGAGCCATCGCCCCGGCCGGACGACGCTCCGGCCCGCTTCCCCTCCTTTTCCTCACGTCACCATCGCACCGCGACCGGGAGTTCCGTTTCCATGAAACTTCGCAATGCCCTTGCGCTCGGGATGGGAGGCGCCGCGCTGGCCCTCCTGTTCGTCGAGCCATCCCTCGCACAGTCGCCGACCCCAGAAGTCGTCGCAGCGCCGGCCGCCGCCGCGCCCGTCCCCAACAAGGGCGATACCGCCTGGATGATGGTCTCGGCCGTCCTCGTGCTGCTGATGACCGTGCCCGGCCTCGCGCTGTTCTACGGCGGCCTCGTGCGCACCAAGAACATGCTGTCGGTGCTGACGCAGGTCTTCGCCATCGCCTCCATCGTCTGCCTTCTGTGGGTCGCCTTCGGCTACAGCATGGCCTTCACCAACGGCGGCGGTCTCAACGACTTCGTCGGCGGCTTCTCCAAGGTCTTCCTGAAGGGCGTCGACCCGTCCACCACCGTGGCGACCTTCTCGAACGGCGTCGTCATTCCCGAATACGTCTACATCTGCTTCCAGATGACGTTCGCGATGATCACGCCCGGCCTCATCGTCGGCGCGTTCGCCGAGCGCATGAAGTTCTCCGCCCTGCTCGTCTTCTCGGTGCTGTGGGTCACACTGATCTACTTCCCGATGGCGCACATGGTCTGGTACTGGGGTGGTCCCGACCTCGTCGGCGACGCCGCCAAGGCCCTGGCCGCAGCCACCGACGACGCCTCCAAGGCGACGGCGCAGGCCGCTCTCGACGCGGTCAACGCCGATGCGGGCATGATCTTCAAGTGGGGCGCCCTCGACTTCGCCGGCGGCACCGTCGTGCACATCAATGCGGGTATCGCCGGCTTCGTAGGCTGCCTGATGCTCGGCAAGCGTATCGGCTACGGCCGTGACCTCCTCGCCCCGCACTCGCTGACCATGACCACCATCGGCGCCTCGCTCCTCTGGGTCGGCTGGTTCGGCTTCAACGCCGGTTCGAACCTCGAAGCCAACGGCTCCGCGGGTCTGGCCATGATCAACACCTTCGTGGCCACCGCCGCAGCCGCCGTCTCCTGGCTGTTCGTGGAGTGGATGCTCAAGGGCAAGCCCTCGCTCCTGGGCATGCTGTCGGGCGCCATCGCCGGCCTCGTCGCCGTCACACCCGCCGCCGGCTTCGCCGGTCCGATGGGTTCGATCGTCCTCGGCCTCGTCGCCGGCGGCGCCTGCTTCATCATGTGCTCCACGGTGAAGAACGCCCTCGGCTACGACGACTCCCTCGACGTCTTCGGCGTCCACTGCATCGGCGGCATCCTCGGCGCCCTGGCCACCGGCATCCTGGTGAGCCCGGACTTCGGCGGCGTCGGCATCCCCGACTACACCAGCAAGCCCGGCGAACTCGCTGTCGGCGCCTACGACATGGCGGCGCAGCTCCTGGCCCAGGGTAAGGCCGTCGGCTTCACCATCCTGTGGTCCGGCATCGGCTCCGCCATCCTGTACAAGCTCGTCGACCTGACCATCGGTCTGCGCGTGACCCAGGACGAAGAGCGCGAAGGCCTCGACATCGCCGACCATGGCGAGCGCGCCTACAACTACTGATCCCGCCTAAACACGTTCTCAACCTAACCGAGAGGCCCCGGTCGGCATGCGACCGGGGCCTTTCTCATGTCCGTGACAGCCGTCGAGAACCGCATCGACGCCCCCGACCGTGAGGCAGAGCCGGCTCCCGCGGCCGGACTGGGGCGAAAATGTGATGCGAATGCAACACCCCCATGGCAAGTCCGACGAACGGCCGTATTTGCCTATTTCCTGGGCAATTGCATCAAAGTTAGTTTTGCGAAGCTCGGCCGGATTTGGCAACTTGCAAATCACAGAATAACTGGGGCTGAACTCTAATGACACTAAAGCTAACCGCACTGGGGACTGCCGCTTCCCTCGCCGCGTTCCTGAGCGTTGGCAGCGTCAGCGCCGCCGACCTTGCCGCGCCGAAGACCATGCCGGTCGAGGCGAAGGCGCCCGATCCGCTGATCGGCTTCTCGTTCGGCTCGCGCTACCAGACGGACTACAACTTCCGCGGTGTGTCGCAGTCGAACCGCCAGGGCAGCTACCAGTCCTTCTTCGAGGCCCAGTATTTCGGCGGCTTCGCCTATACCGGCCTCGCCACCTACCAGACCCGCCTGCCCACGCAGCCGGACATGGAGTTCGATCTCGCCGCCGGTATCCGCCCGACCTTCGACAAGTTCGCCCTCGATCTCGGCGTGCTCTACTACTTCTACCCCAATGAGAAGCGCCTGTTGGGCCCGGGCGGCGCGTTCCTGACCACCGCCAACACCGACTTCATGGAATACGCCGCCAAGGGCACCTGGACCGCGACGGACTCGCTGACCCTCGGCCTCAACGTGTTCTACTCGCCGAACTTCCTCGGCCAGCACGCCAACGGCACCTACACCTCCGGCACCGCCGCCTATACCCTGCCGGCCAACTGGTTCTCGTTCCTTCCCGAGGCCTATTCCGGTGGCTTCTCGATCTCGTCCGAGCTCGGCTACTACTTCCTGACCGCCGCGAAGACCTCCGCCACCGGGCAGATCGCCTTCAACCTGCCGAGCTACCTCTACGGGAACGTCGGCCTGTCCTACACCTACAAGAACATCGTCCTCGATGTGCGCTACCACAACACCAACCTGAGCAAGACCGACTGCTTCAACTTCACCGGCGACTACCGCGGCTTCAACAACGGCGGGACCTCCAAGTGGTGCGGCGATGCCGTCATCGGCTCCATCACCTTCCAGACCTCGACTGCGGCTCCCGGCATCTACGCCGAGCCGGGCGGTCTCCTGAACCTCTTCCGCTAAGCGCCAAGCTCAGCGATGGACGAAGAAAGGCCCCGGAGCGATCCGGGGCCTTTCTTCGTTGGCGGCGCGGACCGGATTCGACGAGGCGAGTCGTGAAAGCGTCCGAAAACACGGACATCTGTGCGGGCCGTGCTAACGATCTCTAAGCCTTAAACAGCCGTTAACTCGGTCGACATAGCGTTACCGGATCGTTTCTCCCTGCGTCTGGTCCCGTATGCGCTCGCTCCGCCGTTCAGCATCGCCCTACGACACTTTCGTCGACAGCTTCAGGCCATTCCTGGCGAAGCGGATGACGGAGATGGGCGGTCTTCTCCTGTTCGCGGGCGCGACCGCGCTCACGGTCGCCCTGGCGACGTGGTCCATCGACGATCCGAGTATCAACCACGCCACCGACCATGCCGCGCACAACGTGCTCGGCACCGGCGGCGCGGTGGTGTCGGATCTGGCGATGCAGCTCCTTGGCCTCGGTTCCCTGGCCTTCGCCCTGCCGCCCGCCTTCTGGGGCGTCCAACTCATGCGGTCCCGGGAACTGCCCCGGGGCGGTCTGCGGATCACCCTCTGGATCATCGGCTTCTTCGCCGCGAGCGCTGTGGCGAGCGCGCTGCCGCCCACCGCCCGCTGGCCCCTGCCCACCGGGCTCGGCGGCGTGGCCGGCGATGCCCTGATCCACACCGCTCGGCTCATCGTCGGCGCCATCGCGTCCCCGGCCACGGCCCTCGTCGGTTTCGCCTTCGCGGCGGTGGCGATCCTGTGCCTCACCGGCGCCTGCCGCGCCGGAGCCGAGCCGGAGGAGGAATCCTACGATCAGCCCGCTCCGTCCGCGTCCAACCAGCGTCCGCAACCCTCGGCACGGCATGACGGCCGTTACGAGGAGGACGAGCCGAGCCTCGGCATCGTCTCCCTCGGTACCCTGGCGCATCTCCTGATGGGCGGCCGGACCGCCATCGCCAGACGGATCGCCGAGTGGCGTGCCGACCGGGCGGCGGCGGCCACCGAACTCGCTTATGCCGGCGCCTCGCCGGCGCTCGCCGCGCGCCGCGCCTTCTCGGACGCGGACGACGCGCCATGGTCGACCCATGTGCCGCAGGACGCGGGACACCAGCCGAGAGGCGATGCCGCCTCGGCGCGTCGCGAACCGGTCTTCGAGCCGCAGCCCGTGGCGGAGCCCCGGCCGGTCACCCGCCGTCCCCTCCCTGAGCCGATCCTGCACGACGACGAGCCGGACGATGGCGGCGAGGAGTTCTACGCTCCCGAAGAACCGGTCGCATCGGCGCCGGCGCCGCGCTCCCGCGTCGCCCCGGTGGCACCGTCCCCCGCTCCGGCACCGATCCGGCGCGCATCTCCCGCGCCGGCCTATGGCGCTGAGAGCTATTCCCATCCCCCCCTCGACCTGCTCGGCGAGGCGCCGGGCTTGTCCCTGGCGAGCCAGGTCTCGACGGAAGCCTTGGAGCAGAATGCGACCCTGCTCGAGGCCACCCTCAGCGATTTCGGCGTGCGCGGCGACATCCTCGCCGTGCGCCCCGGCCCGGTGGTCACGCTCTACGAACTGGAGCCGGCTCCCGGCACCAAGTCGAGCCGCGTGATCTCCCTCTCGGACGATATCGCCCGCTCGATGTCGGCGGTCTCGGCCCGTGTGGCCGTCGTCCCCGGCCGCAACGCCATCGGCATCGAATTGCCCAATGCCAGGCGCGAGACCGTGTATCTGCGCGAACTCCTCGCCTCGGCGGATTTCGTCGAGACGAAGCAGAGTCTCGCTCTCTGCCTCGGCAAGAACATCGGCGGCGAGCCGATCATCGCCGATCTCGCCAAGATGCCCCACCTGCTGGTGGCCGGCACCACGGGCTCGGGCAAGTCGGTGGCCATCAACACCATGATCCTCAGCCTGCTCTACCGGATGAAGCCGGAAGAGTGCCGCCTGATCATGGTCGACCCTAAGATGCTGGAACTCTCCGTCTATGACGGCATCCCGCATCTGCTCTCCCCCGTCGTCACCGACCCGAAGAAGGCGGTCATCGCCCTCAAATGGGCCGTGCGCGAGATGGAGGAGCGCTACAAGAAGATGTCGAAGGTCGGTGTGCGCAACATCGACGGATTCAACGCGCGCCTCGCCGAGGCCCGTGGGCGCGGCGAAGTCCTGACCCGCACGGTCCAGACCGGATTCGACCGCGAAACCGGCGAGGCGGTCTACGAGACCGAGGAGATGGATCTCAATCCGCTCCCCTACATCGTCATCGTGGTCGACGAGATGGCCGACCTGATGATGGTGGCGGGCAAGGACATCGAAGGGGCGATCCAGCGTCTGGCGCAGATGGCGCGCGCGGCCGGCATCCACCTCATCATGGCGACGCAGCGCCCGTCGGTGGACGTCATCACCGGCACGATCAAGGCGAACTTCCCGACCCGGATCTCCTTCCAGGTCACCTCGAAGATCGACAGCCGCACGATCCTGGGCGAGATGGGCGCCGAGCAGCTGCTGGGCCAGGGCGACATGCTGTTCATGGCCGGCGGCGGGCGCACCACCCGCGTCCACGGCCCGTTCTGCTCGGATTCGGAGGTCGAGAGCGTGGTCGCCCACCTGAAGCGCCAGGGCAGGCCGTCCTATCTCGAGGCCGTCACCGCCGACGATGGCGAGGACGACGACAAGGGTTCGAAGGGCGGCGGGAAATCGGCCAAGGGCGCGATCGACGAGATCGAGGTCGACGGCGCGGTCTTCGACCAGGGCAGCTTCGGCGAGAGCGGCGGCGATCTCTACGCCCAGGCGGTGCAGGTTGTCATGCGGGACAAGAAGGCCTCCACCAGCTACATCCAGCGCCGCCTGCAGATCGGCTACAACCGTGCCGCCTCGCTCATGGAGCGCATGGAGGTGGAGGGCATCGTCGGCTCCGCGAACCATGCCGGCAAACGCGAGATCCTGGTGGAGCCCGATCCGCACGAGATGTGACGCGTACCGTCAGGCGCGCGGCGCGAACAGGATGATCCCGGTGCCGACGAGGCAGATCGCGGCACCGGTCATATCCCACCGATCCGGCCTCTGGCTCTCGGCGAGCCAGAGCCAGAGGATCGAGGCGGCGATGTAGACGCCGCCATAGGCGGCATAGGCCCGGCCCGCCGCGTCGCTCTCCACCCTGGTGAGCAGCACGGCGAAGAGGACGAGGGACACCGTGCCCGGCAGCGCCCACCAGGCCGACCGGCCGAGCCGCAGCCAAGCCCAGAAGGCGAAACACCCGGCGATCTCGGCCAAAGCGGCGCCGGTATAGACGAGGGCGGTGATCAGGGGTTCGCTCCATCACGAAGGGGTTTGCGCGCCGCGTTCCCAGGCCGGTCATTCTCCCGCGGGGACGACGGCCCGCGAGGACCGGGCTTCCGCCTCCCGCACGACATTCCGGCCCAGAATGGATCCGAGTGCCGATTCCAGCTGGGCATGCCGGAAGGCGAACCCGCTGGCGAGCGCTTTCTCGGGCAGCACCCTCTGCCCGCCCAGGAGCATCTCCTCGGCGAAGTCGCCGCCCAGCCGGCGCAGGAGCCGCGTCGGAAGCGGGAAGATCGCCGGGCGGTGGAGCTGCCGCGCCAGGGAGGCGGCGAAATCGGCATTCCGGACCGGCTCAGGCGCGGTCCCGTTCACCGGCCCATGCAGGGTCGGTGTCGCGATGGCGTGGCAGATCAGGCGGACGAGGTCGTCGCGGGAAATCCACGACATCCATTGCCGCCCGGAGCCGATCTGTCCCCCGAGGCCGAACTCGAACGGCATGAGAAGCCGCGCGAGGAGGCCACCCTCGATTCCGAGCACCAGCCCGGTGCGCAGGAGGACGACCCGTGGGCCGAGGGCCGCGATGGCCATCGCTTCCCGCTCCCAGGCCTCGCACACCCTTTGGGTGAAGGCCGGAGCCGCCGGGCTCGATTCGGTGAGGCTCTCATCTCCGCGCAGGCCGTACCATCCGACGGCCGAGCCGCTGACGACGACGGACGGTGGCCGGTCGAGGCGGGCCACCAGTTTGGCGAGCCCGCGAGTCATCCTCAGGCGCGATGCGAGGATCGCGCGGCGCTTGGCACGCGTCCACAGCCCGTCGGCGATCGGTTCGCCGGCGAGGTTCACGATGGCATCGAGCCTCGCGTCGTCCGGCACTTGGTCGAGGGAGGTGACGATCAGCAACGGCGCGGGCAATGCCGCGGCTTTCGCCCCGTCACGGGTCAGGACCGTCACCTCGTGGCCGGCCGCCACGAGGCTCGCCACGAGGCGCTGGCCGACGAAGCCGGTGGCGCCCGTCACCAGGATCGTCCGCGTCGGAGCGAGCATGTCCGCGAGCCCGGCCGGGGCGGGCAGGCCCAGGCGCTCGGACCGCCCGGCGGCGAACCAGTCGCGCAGGCCGAAGATCGCGACGGAGAGCGAGGCCGCGAGAGCGAGAACGCTCCAGACGCCGTGGCTGACCCAGGCAATGCCCGTGGCCTCGCCGGCCCAGCCGAGCAGCACCGGCAGAATGAGGACGAGGATCGCACCGTAATTCAGCGCCAGGAGCGTGTGGTTCACCCGCTCCGTGGCCGGCAGGCGCCGACTCAGATCCTCTTCCACGAAATCCATCAGCGTGATGACGACCTCGACGATGAGAACGCCCATAATGGCCCAGGCGAGCAGCCCCTTCGGCTCGGCGAAACCGAGGGTGAGGAAGAGCAGGGCATAGAGCCAGTTGCGCACGGCATGGAGGCGCAGTTCCCCGCGCTGGGACGGGCGCCAGGCCAGGCGCTCGGTCAGTTCGTGGTGGTAGAGCGTGTCGAACGCTCCCATGGCGATCTGCACGGCGATCAGCGACCAGAGCAGGGTCGAGGTCATGATGTCGGGTCTCCCGCGTGATGGATCAGGCGTCGACGACGTCGCGGAACTCCGCCTCCTGGCGGATCAGCGTGCCGAACCAGGGGTGGCGGATCGTGAGGGTGAAGGCGAAGCGGTTCGCACCGGTCTCGCCGTGGGTCACGGTGAGGCTGCCCGGCGTCAGGAAACCGGGTAGCGGCAGTTGCCATCGCCACAGCCGGAGGAAGTAGCGCCGGCTGGAGAAAACCAGCCGGCCCTCGACGACGGCGATATCGAGGCTCATGCCGAGACCGCCGCCCACATGCTCTTCGAGGCCGGTGGGGCCGGCGAAGCGCTTGGCCGAATTGACGGTTTGGGGAAATCCGCCGGGCCTGGCGTAGAGCCGCGTCCAGACCTGCCCGCCTCCCGACCGGTCTTCGGTGACGGAGACGACGCTGGCGAGGCCGGCCCCCCTGGAGGTTGGCAGCGGACCGCCGATGAGGCGGGCGGCCTGTGCCAGGAGCCAGCCGAGGCGGCTCATCCGGGTCTCGACCACGTGGCCGACATAGACGGCGCCGGTGCCAGGACGGAGCCGCTTGGTGAAGCGCCGCCTGATCGCGGGCGACAGCGTGGTCCAGTCCTCGTCCGCGATCAGGCTGCGGAACCGCAGGTCGCGGAGGTCGGCCTCGTGCGCACGGGCGATTACCGGGCTTTCGCCGATGGGAGGCGCCGTGCCTCCCACGGAAGGCCCCCTCAATGCCGTCATGATCATGATCGCGGCTCCCCGGTTCAGCCTTCGGGCTTGGAGGGCAGGAAGCGCACGATCCGGCTGCCGAGGCGGATCAGCTTGGCGAGGGTCGCGTGCGGAACGCCCAGCATCTGGCTGTGCCAGCGGTCCATGGTCTCGGTGAATTCGAGCATCGCCTTGAGGCGGCGGGAGGCGACGGCACCGATGGTCGGATCGCCCTCGGCCTGCGCCACGCAGGTGCGCAGGGCCGCGATCGCCGGATCGATTTCGCGCTCCTTGCGGCCGGCGGCGATGCGCGTGACCATCTCCCACAGGTCGGTCTCGGCGACGAAGTAATCACGGCGCTCGCCCATTACGGGGACGCGCCGGATCAGGTTCCAGCCGGACAGTTCCTTGAGCGATGTCGAGACGTTGGAGCGTGCGATGCCCAGCGTCGCCGCGATCTCCTCCGCCGCCAGGGGCTTGTCCGACAGGTAGAGCAGGGCGTGAATCTGGGCGACGGAGCGGTTGACGCCCCATTGCCCGCCGAGATCGCCCCAGTGGAGGATGAAGCGCTCCACCGCCACGGGGAGCTTTTCGGGAGTATCCGTAATTTCTGTCATGACAGAAATTACAGACATAAAAGAACCCGAGTCAAGCGACCGCCGCGTCGGGCGATGACAAGCGGCGTGTCAGTCTGCGCTGAACCGATAGGTCGTCGTCGCCGTGAAGACCTCGCCGGGGCGGAGCGTCGTGGAGGGAAAATTCGCCCGGTTCGGTGCGTCGGGGAACCCCTGCGCCTCGAAACAGACCGCGTCGCCGGCTCGGGACAGCCGCCCGCCGGACCCGATCACCGTGCCGTCGAGCATGTTGGCGGTGTAGAGTTGCAGGCCCGGCTGGGTGGTGGCGATGGCGAGCCGTCTCCCGCTCGACGGATCGTGGGCGGAGGCCGCGTGCCGCAGGCGGCCGGGGTCGCGCAGGACGAAGGTGTGGTCGTAGCCATGCGCCAGAGCGAGCTGCGGATCGGCGTCGCGGATGCGGGTGCCCAGGGCTTCGGGCTCGCGGAAATCGAAGGCGGTGCCCGCCACGGGCCTGATCTCGCCCGTGGGAATCTGCCCGGCATCGGTGGGGAGGTAATGCTCCGCCGCGATGGCGACGCGATGCTGCATCACGTCGCCGGAGCCCTCGCCGGAGAGGTTGAAGTAGCTGTGGTTGGTGAGGTTGACGATGGTCGGCCGGTCGGTCCGGGCCGTGTAGTCGATCCGCAGGGTCTCGTCGTCGCTGAGGGAGTAAGCGACTTCCACATCGAGAGTGCCGGGGAAGCCCTCCTCGCCGTCGACCGAGCGGTAGCCGAGGACCAGGGAGATATCGTCCGCCCGGATCACCCGCCAGATGCGGCGGTCGAACCCGTTCGTCCCGCCATGCATGGTGTTGCCACCGACATTGAGCGGCAGCCGGTATTCCTGCCCGTCGAGGCTGAAGCGCCCCCCGGCGATGCGGTTGGCGTAGCGGCCGATGATGGCGCCGAAATGCGCGTCGCTCGCCTCGTAGCCCGCCACATCACGGGCGCCGAGGACGACGTTGGCCCAATTGCCCTTGCTGTCGGGCGTATCGATCCGGCTGACCACGCCGCCGTAATCGAGGATGTCGGCACGCAGGCGGGACCGGGCGAGCCTGTATCGCGAGACGGGGCTACCGTCCTTCGTCCGTCCGAAGGCTTGTCCTGCCATGCCGGCACTCGTTTCGCCTCAGAGGAATCGTCGGGCCTCAACGCGCGGGATGAGGATCAGGGGGCGAAGGCCGGTTCGTCCGCATCGCTGGACAATTGCATCCGGTGCAGGCGCGCATAGCCGCCCTGCGAGGCGATCAGAGCGTCGTGCGTTCCGGTCTCGACGATGCGGCCGGCTTCCATGACCACGATCAAGCCGGCATCGCGCACGGTGGAGAGGCGGTGCGCGATGACGAGGGTGGTCCGCCCCTGCATCAGGCGCAGCAGCGCGCCCTGGACCAGGCGCTCGGATTCGGAATCGAGGGCGCTCGTGGCCTCGTCGAGGAGCAGGATCGGCGCGTCCTTGAGGAAGGCGCGGGCCAGGGAGATGCGCTGGCGCTCGCCTCCCGACAGGCGTCCGCCGGAAGGGCCGACGCGGAACTCGTAGCCCTCGTTCAGCCGGCTGATGAAGCCGTGCGCGGCGGCGGCTTCCGCGGCGGCCTCGATCTCGGCGCGGGTCGCACCGGGGCGGCCGAACCCGATATTGGCGGCGACCGTGTCGTCGAACAGCACCACGTCCTGGGAGACCACCGCCACGGCCGTGCGCAGGGACGGGATCGTCACGTCGCGCAGATCCGCGCCATCGATGAGCACGCGGCCTCCGGTCACGTCGTAGAGACGCGGAACGAGGTTGAGCAGGGACGACTTGCCGGAGCCCGAGCGCCCGACCAGGGCGACGGTGGCGCCGGCGGGGACGGTGAGGTCGATGCCCTCCAGGGCCGGCGCGTCCTCGCGATAACGGAAGCGGACGCCTTCGAACCGGATCTCTCCGCCGGTGATGACCAGCGGCACGGCATCGGGCTTCTCGCGGATGCGCGGCGCCTCGTCCATCAGCGCGAAGTAGCGCTGCAGAGCCGCGCCGGCTTCCTGAAGGATGGCGTTGAGGGTGCCCAGCGCGCGGGCGGGCTGCGCGGCCAGGAGCAGGGCGGCGACGTAGCCGGTGAAATCGCCCACCGTCCGGTCGCCGGACATGACGCGCTGGCCCACCAGAACCAGCACCGCCGCCACCGCGACCCCCCCGCCGATCTCCATCAGCGGATCGAGGCGTCCACGGGCATTGGCCGCCTTCATCTTGAGGCGGCGGACATTGTCGAAGGCGCCGGAAGCCCGGCCCTTCAGGTAGGATTCGAGGGCGTAGGTCTTTGCGATGCGGGCGCCCTGAAGGCTCTCGGTGATGAGGCTCGCCGTGAGGCCCATCTGCTCCTGCGTGGTGGTGGAGACCCGCCTCAGCTTCTTGCCGATGCGGCCGATCGGGCCGGCGACGAAGGGCACGACCACCGCCGCCACCAGGGTGAGCACCGGGTCCATCCACAGCAGCGCGACGACGAGGGCGATCAGCATGGCGAGATCGCGCAGGAGCACCGTGGAGATGCGCGTCAGTGCCTCCTTGATGAAGGCGAAATCCGTGGTGAAGCGCTGGGTGAAGGCCGCCGGGCTCTCCCGCCCGAGCTGGGCGAGGTCGGAATCGATGAGATGCCCATAGAGTGCCGCCTGCATGTCGGCCTCGACGCGGGTCACCACCCGGTTGGTGAGCACCGTCTGGCCGAACAGGGCAAAGCCCCGGATCGAGGTGATGGCGATGACGATGATCGGCCCATAGGTGAGGGCGGCAGGGTCCTTGTGGTCGAAAGCGTCGAAGGCGCCCTTGATCAGGGCGGGATACAGCCCTGTCGCGACCCCGATGATGGCGATCAGCACCAGGACGACGGCGAGGGTCGACCGGTGGGGCCGCAGCCAGTCGCGCCAGACACGGCCGATGAGGGGAAGGGTGTCACCCCTGAGAAGCGGCCTACGGCCCATGATCATCCGTTGTCTGGCGCGCGGGCAGGCGCCCGGCATTTAGACGGGGTTTGCCGGGCGATGAGGGGAAGATCAAGCGACGCTCTCCGCCTTGGCAATGTGATACTGTTACACTAGAGAATGCAGCCGTACATCGGGTGCCGGCTGAGTACACCATCCCGCCGCTTTTCGGTCGTGTGACGCATCGCACGGCGAGCATCGCCTTCGTCGCCGGGCAGACGCGTCTCGGGGTGGGGGAGCGGATGGAAGGGAATCGGTATCCGGCGGATGTGTGGTCAAGGAGCGAGACGAATGCAATCGAGGCGCCACATCGTGACATCGGCGGCAGCGGCCTGTTTCGGCTTCCTGCTCGCCGTCGCCCCGTTCGGGAATAAGGCGGATGCCGCCGAACCGCTGAAGGCGGTGGCGACATTCTCGATCCTCGGTGATCTCGTGAAGGAGGTGGGCGGCGACCGGGTCGAAGTGTCGACGCTGGTCGGCCCCGATGCCGACGCGCATGGCTACAACCCGGCCCCCGGGGATGCGCGCAAACTCACCGCCGCCAATCTGGTCGTGGTCAACGGCCTCGGCCTGGAAGGCTGGCTCGACAGGCTGATCAAGGCCTCCGGGACGAAAGCCCCCGTCATCGTCGCCACCAAGGGTGTGAAGCCCATCGAGGGTGACGACGACCATGGCGGTGGGCATGCGGGACACGCCCATCACGACGATCCCCATGCCTGGCAGAGTATAGCCAATGTGAGGATCTACATCGCCAACATCAGCGACGGGCTGGCGAAGATCGATCCCGATCACGCCGGCGACTACGCGGCGAACGCGAAAGCCTATCTCGCCACCCTCGCGGGCCTGGAATCCGATATCCGCGCGGCCATCGCGGCGATTCCCCCCGAGCACCGCAAGATCATCACCACGCATGATGCGTTCGGCTATTTCACCGCCGCCTACGGGCTCGACTTCATCGCGCCTCAGGGCGTCTCCACCGACAGCGAGGCGAGCCCGAAGGATGTGGCCCGCATCATCCGCCAGATCCGGCGCGACAAGATCCCGGCGGTCTTCCTGGAGAACGTGGCCGACCCACGCCTGATGCAGCAGATCTCGCGGGAGAGCGGTGCCACGGTGGGCGGCAAGGTCTATTCCGACGCCCTGTCGGGTCCCGATGGTCCTGCGGCCACCTATGCGGCGATGATGCGCAGCAACCTCGCCGCCTTCAGCGCGGCTCTCGGCAGGAAGTGAGCGGGCCGCGCGGCGTTGTGAGCCTCGACCCTCTCAGCTCTCATTCTCTCCGATGACTTTCTGCAGGCAGATCGTCCGGGTGTCGCGGTAGCCGAGATGTTCGTAGAATTGGCGGGTCGCGCCATTCTCCTCGCGCACGAGGAGCTGAACCTTCCAGACGCCACGGGCGACCAGCCACCGCTCGGCCGCTTCCATGATCGCCCTGCCCAGGCCGAGGTCGCGAAGAAGCGGGTCGACGGCGACGTAATAGACCCAGCCCCGGTGCCCGTCCTCGCCCACCATGGCGGTGGCGGCGACGGCCGCCTCGCGCTCGATCAGCAGGATGGTCGAATGCGGATCGCGCCGGGCGAAGGCGATGTCCCTGGCCGGATCGTTCCACGGCCGAGAGATTCCCGCAGCGTGCCAGAGGGTCACCACCGCTTCGGCATCGCCGTCCTGGAACTCGCGAATCACGGTGGTCATCGATAGGCGCGCCCTCGCGAAAGATCCGGCGAACGGCCGCTCAGCCGCCCGTCATCGGCGGGAAGAACGCGATCTCGGTGGCGCCCGCGATGGCGGCGTCCGGCTTGGCGTGGACCCGATCGATGGCCGCCCGCACGATCCCGGCATTCTCGAATGCATAGGCGTATTCCTCGCCCCGACCGCGCAGCCAGCCGACGAGGTCGGCCACCGTCTCGGTCCCGGCCGGCAGGTCCACGGTCTCTTCGGCCTTGCCGATGCGTTCGCGCACCCAGGCGAAATACACGAGCTTCATCATCTGCCCTTCCGGCTGCGGCATCGGCGGGTCAGCGCGGATCGTCCATCACGTGCCGGATGCCGGCTCTCATATAATCGTAGCCCGTGTAGAGCGTCAGGGCCGCGGCGACCCAGAGCAGGGCGACTCCGGCAAAGACGGTATGGGGCAGGATCGTTTCCCCCGCCCTGCCGGCCACGAGGAAACCGATCGCCACGAGCTGAAGGGTGGTCTTCCACTTGGCCACGCGGCTGACGGGGAGACTGACCTTCAACTCCGCCAGATATTCGCGCAGGCCCGACACGAGGATCTCGCGGCACAGGATGACGATGGCCGCCCACAGGCTCCAGTCGTGAATCGTCTTGTCGGCCACAAGCATCAGCAGGCAGGCGGCGACGAGGAGCTTGTCGGCAATCGGATCGAGCATGCGCCCCAGGGCCGAGCTCTGATCGTAGGTCCGGGCGACGTAGCCGTCGAGATAATCGGTGATGGCCGCAGCGATGAACACGCCGAGCGCCGCGAACCGCGCCGCATGCTCGTCCGGCCAGTACAACAGCGCCACCACCACGGGGACGGCGACCAGCCGACCGTAGGTCAGGCAATTCGCCAGCGTCCAGGCCGGTGACCGGCGTCGGAGGGGGAGGACAGTCATCGACGCGGTGAAACCATGGCCGGGGGGAGGGGTCAACCGCGATGATGCAAACGGCCATACCGCTTTCATACCGCCTCTGTCGTCGCGCCGAGCGCATTGCGCTGCGAATGTGCCGGGTCCGATTCTATGCTACCGGTGGGCGGATTGAGCAGGATGTCCGCGCATGCCGTCCGCAGACGAGATCAGCATTACCATGACGCCCGAGCTCCTTCGTGCGGTGCGTGAAAGCATCGAGGCGGGAGATTACACATCGACGAGCGAAGTCATGCGTGACGCGGTCCGTCTCTGGCAACGGCAACGGATGGAAGATGCCGGGCGTCTGAGCGAGATACGGTCTCGTGTTCGCCGGTCCCTCGATGACCCACGGCCGGACCTGACGACGACGGACGCGGACCGGCACCTGGCTCGCCTGTTCGCCGACGAGGGGACCGAGACTTCGGGTGCGTAGACTCGCGGTCTACTTCCGGCCGGACGCGCTGGACGACCTTGCCGACATTTTCCGTTTCGTTCGCCAAGCGAGCGGAAACACGTCGGTCGCCGCGTCGTTCGTACGACGCATCAAGGCGCGATGTGATCGGATCGGAGATGCGCCCCGTGCCGGTCGACTCCGTGACGATCTCGCACCCGGCCTTCGCACGGTGCCGTTCGAGCGTTGCGCCGTGATCGCTTATCTGGTCGAGGACGACAGCGTTCGTATCACCAACGTCTTCTATGGCGGGAGGGATTACGAGGCTCTATATCGCCGGTCTGACGACGATTCGGATACCGGCGCAACCTGACAGGCGGGCTTCGCGCTCACCCTCCGGCCTGGAAGTAATCATACACCGCACGTGCCGTGGCGGCGTTGACGCCGGGCGTGGTCGCCAGATCCTCCAACGACGCGCGCTGGATCGCCTTCACCGTCCCGAAATGGTGGAGGAGGGCGCGCTTGCGGGTCGGGCCGATGCCGGCGATCTCGTCGAGGGGGTTCTTGATCATCTCCCGCTTGCGCTTGGCCCTGTGCGTGCCGATGGCGAAGCGATGGGCCTCGTCCCGCAGGCGCTGGACGAAGTAGAGGGTCGGGTCGCGCGGCGGCAGCTTGAACGGGGCCTTTCCGGGCACGAAGAAGGTCTCGCGTCCCGCATCGCGGTCACGGCCCTTGGCGATGCCGACGAGGGCGACGTCGGTGACGCCGAGCTGTTCCAGCGCGGTGCGTGCCGCTTCGAGCTGGCCCTT
Source organism: Methylobacterium sp. 88A (assembly GCF_000376345.1). Lineage (NCBI taxonomy): Bacteria > Pseudomonadati > Pseudomonadota > Alphaproteobacteria > Hyphomicrobiales > Methylobacteriaceae > Methylobacterium > Methylobacterium sp. 88A. The sequence goes on along the minus strand of NZ_AQVT01000001.1, from coordinate 3,208,646 downwards.
GCCGCCGTCGATGAGGACGAGATCGGGCCAGGCCGGCATGGTCTCGCCGTCCGGTTCGGGGACAGGCTCGGGCACGCCGCCTTCGCTGGCCGCCAAAGCCGCCTCGTTGGGCGTGCGCGGGTTCTCCTTGACGAGGCGCTTGAAGCGGCGCTGCAGCACCTCCTTCATCATCCCGAAATCGTCGCCCGGCGTCAGCTCCTCGGACTTGATGTTGAAGGTGCGGTAATGCGTCTTGGCAAAGCCCGAGGGGCCGGCGACGATCATGCCCCCCACCGCGTTCGTGCCCATGATGTGGGAATTGTCGTAGACCTCGATGCGGCGGGGTGCGGCGGGCAATCCGAACGATTGCCCGAGGGCCACCAGCAGCTTGCCCTGCGAGGCGGTGTCGGCGAGCCTGCGGGCCAAAGCCTCCTTGGCATTGCGCTGGGCGTATTCCACCAGCGCCTTGCGCTCACCGCGCTGGGGCTGGTGGACTTCCACCCGGTTCTCGGCACGGCTCGACAGGGCGGCCGCCATCAGCTCCGCATCCTCGATGGCATGGGAGACGAGGACGATCCGGGGCGCCGGCTTGTCGTCGTAGAACTGGCTGATGAAGGAGGCGAGCACCTCGTCCGGCGTCATGGAGCGGTCGGCCTTCGGGAAATAGGCGCGGTTGCCCCAGTTCTGGAAGTTGCGGAAGAAGAAGACCTCGATGCAGAACTGGCCGGCCTGCTCGTCAAGAGCGAACACATCCGCCTCCTCGACGCCCTGCGTGTTGACCCCTTGCGTCCCCTGGATCGCCGAGAGGGCGGAGATGCGGTCGCGAAAGCGGGCGGCGCGCTCGAATTCGAGTTTCTCCGAGGCGTCCTGCATCTCCTCGCGCATGCGGTCCTTCACCGCGTTGGACTTGCCCGAGAGGAAGCCCTTCGCATTCTCGGCGAGCGCCTGATATTCCGGCAGGGCGATCTCTCCGGTGCAGGGGCCGGCGCAGCGCTTGATCTGGTAGAGCAGGCAGGGCCGGGTGCGGTTCTCGTAATAGCTGTCGGTGCAGGTGCGCAGCAGGAAGGCGCGCTGAAGCGCGTTGACGGTGCGGTTCACCGCCCAGACGGTGGCGAAGGGGCCGTAATAGCTGCCCTTCCGCCGCCTCGCGCCGCGATGCTTGACGATCTGCGGCGCTTCCGAATCCGCCGTGACCAGGATGTAGGGAAACGACTTGTCGTCCCGCATCAGCACGTTGAAGCGGGGCTTCAGCTGCTTGATGAGGTTGGCCTCCAGCAGCAGCGCTTCGGTCTCGGTGGCGGTGGTGACGAATTCCATCGCCGCCGTCTGCGATATCATCCGGGCGATGCGATTGGAATGGGCCTGGCCCCTCGCATAGGAGCCGACCCGGGCCTTCAGGTTCTTGGCCTTGCCGACGTAGAGGACGTCGCCCTTCTCGTCGAACATCCGGTAGACGCCCGGTCCCGACGGCAGCGTGGTCCAGAACCGGCGGATGATCTCCGTGCCGGCCTTGACCGCGCCTTCCTCGAAATCGAAATCGATCTCGGGGCCGTCGTCGATGCGTTCCGGGGTCTCGTCCGCATCCTCGCGTTCGTCGAACGAATCCGGCGGCAGGTCTTGCTGGGAAGAAGGGTCTTTCGCGGGCTGACGGCTCATGCCCGAGACTTAAGCGCCGGGGATTCGAGAGGGAAGGGGCTCCCGACCCCATCGCCCCCCGAAGGCCGGCGCCTTCGCGTCTTAATCGAACAGCGCGTCGATATCGCCCTGGTCCACATGGCCCGGGTCGCTGTCGAGCTTGGGTCCGTTGAGGAGGGAGCTCTCGTCGTCGATGCTGGGGCCCTGGGGCACGACGCCGAGGATTTCGCTGAACGAATTGAGGCCGCCCCAGGCCTCGATCATGCGGTCCAGATGCTCCTCGATGAACTTGAGCACGCCCACGATCTTGTTGATGCGCTGGCCGGTGAGATCCTGAAAATTGCAGGCCTCGTAGGCGACGATCACCCGCTCGAGGATCATGTCGATGTTTTCGCCGCCGGCGGCCTGCCGCATGGCCCGCAATGCGCTGGCATTGGTCTCGATCTCTTCCAGCGCGCCGAGGATCGTGCTCGTGGCGAGCTCGGTGGATTCCACCACCGCATCGAGTTCGCCGGCGACCCGCTTCATTCCCTTCCCGGTATTCTCGGAATGGTAGAGCGTCGCGATTTCCTTCTTCGTCCGGGTGATGGCTTCCTTCATCACGTCGAGTTCGGAGCGCATGGCGAAGGCCTCGTTGAGCTCCTTCCGGCAGGCTTCGATCGTCTCGACCGTGCTGGTCTGCGTGACGCGTCGAAGCTCCTGGATCGCCGTGAGGATCTCGTCGAGCTTCACGTCATTGGCGCCGGAACGCTCCTTGGCGTGCGCGACCTCCGCGACGGGTCGCACGCTTGCCAAACCGAGGCTGTCTTCGATGCGGTAGCGCTTCATGTTCATCGGGGATGATCAGCCGGCAGGAGTAACTGGGTCGAATGGCGGGCACGCGTGGCTCGGGCGCCATCGTCCTGACGAACGACGCGGCTCCCGAGACGAGAAGCCTTCGAGCCACCATGCGACCAAGTGGTTGCCATTTCTTCAACAGACAAAAGGTCGTGTGCAGTTTTACGGACGATTCATGCTGTTCTTGAAAGCGACCAATGGAGCCGCAATGGACTGAACGATTCACCACGTTCCTTCACGCGATTCTCGTCCCGTCCGGCCAGCCTGGAGTGCAGGACGATGATGGCCCGGAGTAGTCGCGTGTTGAAGCGTATCGGTTTGTGCGTCGCCATGGCTTGCCTGGCGACGGCGGTGACGGGGGGATCCGCACAGGCTCAGAGTTCGGCTGGCCAGTACGGTGGCGGCTTCATCGAATTCCTGGTGACGGGCAATGGAACGCCGCCGCGCGCCAGGCGTCCCGGCCTCGTCGATGACGGGGTGCTCCCACGCCATCCGGCCGCGCAGGGCTATGGCGGCGAGCCCATGCCGCGAGTGCTCTACTCGGGCGACCGTGTGCCCGACATCGATCCTTATCTCGCTCACGCGCGCACGCGGCTCGCCGCCCTGCCGTCGCAGGCGGCACCCGAGATGCAGGCCGCGGCGATCGAGCGGACGCCCGACCCGCGCTTTGCCCGGCAGGTCGTCCCCTTCGATGGGCGGCAGAAGCCCGGCGCCATCGTCATCGATACCCGGACGAAATTTCTCTATCTCGTCCAGCCCGGCGGCCAGGCCATCCGCTACGGCATCGGTGTCGGTCGTCCGGGTTTCGCCTGGTCGGGAATGAAGACGATCAGCCAGAAGCGCGAATGGCCGGATTGGACGCCTCCGGCGGAGATGCTGCAGCGCCGCCCCGATCTGCCGCGCCACATGGCGGGCGGCCCGGCCAATCCGCTCGGCGCGCGGGCGCTCTATCTCGGCTCGTCCCTCTACCGCATCCACGGGACCAACGAGCCGCACACGATCGGGCAATCCGTGTCGTCGGGCTGCATCCGGATGATGAACGAGGACGTCATCGACCTGTATGAACGGACCCCCGTGGGGACGCGGGTCGAAGTCCTGTAACCGACACACATAAAAAAGGCCCGGCGCGTGGGGACACGCACCGGGCCTTCCTCGTCAATGAACCATCACGCGCGGTGACGGGTACGGGTTGGGCTCACACCCAATCGTCGTCGCCGCCGCCGCCCAGGTCGCCGCCGAAATCACCGCCCGGATCGCTGTCGAACGACGCGTCCTGGAAGTCGTTGCCGCCACCGAGGGCCGAACCGAGGTCTTCGTTACCGGCCGCGGCACCGGCCGAGGGAAGGCCTGCCGCCGCCGCGCTGCCGAGGGCCGAATGCCCGCCGGCAAAGGCGTTGGACAGGGCGCTGCCGAGCAGCATGCCGCCGGCAGCACCCGCCGCCATCGGAAGCGCCGTCGCCATGAAGCCGCCGCCGCGCGCGGGAGCCGCCTGCTGGCCGGCCCAGGGGCCGCCCTGCTGCGGTCCGCCGTAACCGGGCTGCTGGCCGTAACCGGGCTGCTGCCCATAGCCGGGCTGCTGACCGTATCCCTGCTGCGGCCCACCCTGACCGCCCCAAGGCTGGCCGGTCGGACGCTGGGGTTCCGGCTGGCGCGAGCCGCCGCCGAAGATGCTCGAGAGGAAGCCGCCGCCGCCCTGGGGCTGCTGGGCCGCCTGACGAGCCTGTTCGAGCTGCTCGTTCAGGCTCTTGATCGCCTCTTCCTGGACATAGATCAGCTGCGCCATCGCATAGGGCGCATAGGGCTGGGCGCGGAGCTTGTCCGCGATGAAGCGCTCGGCATCGGCGTCGCGGGGCTGGCTCGCGGCCTGCTCCAGACGCTGGAAAATGCCGCCGATGACCTCGCGTTCTTCGCTGTTCATGGGGTCGTCCTCCTGAGAGAAGCCTGCGGGCCAATGCCGCCCCGGCGCCTCCGAGATGGGGTGGCGCCTCAGGCTTTGTCAGGGGGTCAACGCGAACTTCGCCGTTGCGGATGCACGGGAGCTCAGGTTCGGAGCATGAAATTTCGGAAAGGTGATGGAGCCGGAGGCCACTCGTCTTCCTCACGCAACAAAAAGAGCCCGGCTTTTCAGCCGGGCTCCTTCTAGAGACCTCGTGCTCCGCCCTGAGGCGAAGCGTCGGTTCTGTAAGGCCTAGTACGAGCCGAACTTGTAGTTCAGGCCGGCGCGGACGACGGCGAACTCGGACTCGCGAGCAGCAACCGAGGGGCTGATGGTCAGGAGGCCATTGGGGGCGGCAGCCGCGTTGAACACCGAGCGACCGCCACGGTTGTTCCTGTCGTTCTCGAGGTTCACGTACAGACCTTCGACCTTCAGGGTCACGGCCGACGACTTGAAGAAGTTGAAGAACGAGTCGGTGGGGAGAGCGTACTCGATACCACCGCCGGCGGTGTAGCCGGTGCGGAAGTCGTCGCCGCCCGTTGCGCCGTCGCCGTAGGCGAAGCCGCCGGTGCCGTACACGAGAGTGCGGTCGAAGGCGTAACCGATACGGCCGCGGACGGTGCCGAAGAAGTTCATCTCGTTGCCCGGGATACGGACCGAGGTGGGGCTGACGAGAGCGCCGGCGACGGGGCTGACGGTGCCGGCCACGGTGCGGCTCTTGTTGCCAAAGTCGGTGTACTGGGCGTCAGCTTCGATACCGACGACCACGCCCGAACCCGGGGTGAACTGGTAGTTGTAGCCGACCTGGCCACCGCCGACGAAGCCTTCGAGATCGTTGCCGCCGTTGGTCGAGACGACCACCGGGGTGCGGGTGAAGGAGTTCAGCACCGAACCACCCGGCAGGGCGTAGCGGTCGCTGTTGCTACCGGCGTCGAAGCCGTAGCCGGCGTTGATACCGAAGTAGGCGCCCGTCCAGGTGAACACCGGGACCGGCACGAAGACCGGGGGAGCGGCGCGACGCGGAAGGTCGGCGGCGAAAGCGGAACCGGCGATGACGATGCCGGCGAGAGCGGTGGTGCCGCGAAGGAAGGATTTCATGGTCTGGTCCTCTACTCGTTAGCGCGGCCGCCTTTTTGGGAGCGGTCCTGCGCAATTCCCCGTCTATAGCTCAGCATCCCTCAGGAAGCTGTTGCATCGCAACCACGCCGCGTGTGTCGAACACGGCCCCTTTGTGGCAGCGACCACCTCAGCAGAGGCAACGCATAGCCAGAACACCGCCGAACGGCCAAGGTTCACTTGCGGCCACGCTTTTTCACTACCTCGGCGAATGACAGATTGTCGCAGACCCTGGCCGCCACCGTCTCGCCTGTCAGGCGGCGAGAACGATCGCTGAAATCAGTCGGCCGTAATCGGCCTCTCCCCGGTGGGTCGTGCGCCGATAGCTATAGAAGCGTTCGGGATCGGCGTAGGTGCAAAGGCCCAGTGTCGATGCCTTCTCGATGCCGGCTTCCCGCAGGCGACGAGCGATGAAGCCGGGCAGGTCGAACTGGGCGTGCCCCTCGCGCTGGCCCGGCGCGAAATGGGCGTCCGAACCCGGAACCTCTTCGGCGAAGCGGGTGCGGAAATCGTCCCCGACCTCGTAGGCGGCTTGCGAGATCGTCGGGCCGAGCACGGCGGTGATGTCGCCCCGCGCCGAGCCGAGACGCTCCATCGCCTCCACCGTTGCGGCGATCACACCGGACAAGGCGCCCTTCCATCCCGCATGGGCGGCGCCGACGACGCGGCCCACGGGATCGGCGAACAGGATCGGACCGCAATCGGCGGTGGCGATGCCCAGAGCGAGGCTCGGCACGCGCGTGACCATGGCGTCGGCACGCGGGCGGTCGGCGAGGGCCATGGGGCCGTCGATGATGGCGACCTCGGCGGAGTGGACTTGATACAGGCTCACGAGATGACTCGGCGCGACGCCGAGATGCCCGGCCATGCGGCTCCGGTTCTCCGCCACGAGGGCGGGCTCGTCCTGCGAGCCGAGGCCGCCGTTGAGACTGGCATAGAGACCGTGGGAGACGCCGCCGGCACGGGTGAAGAAGGCGTGCCTGATGCCGGGCTGTCCCACGAGGCTGGGCGCTTCGATATACATGTGCCGTGTCCGTCCTTTGGCGATTGCGCGCCGAGCTATAGCATCGGCCCGGTCCGCTGGGTGGTCGCGCCCCCTCGACGAAAGCCGATGCCGGGGCGTGGCTCGGACTCTCTTATATCTGCATGATACGGCGGTCGAAGTGACCCTTCGGCAGGGACGACCCCCCCCCACGCGGCGCGCCCGTTTCCGCAAATCGGGACGAGGAAATTTTCTTAACCTTTACGGTTCGTTAAGCATGCTTTGATCGAATGCGTCTGCACACGAGGACGCGAGCGATGTCGGAACCAGCCCGTCACTACCAGGCACAGGATTTAAGCGGACGTCCGACGCCCGGACCGCTGCGCGATTGGCTGGCGGCCATGAAGGCGGCGACCACCTCCGCCGAGCAGGCCCCCGCCGCCGACAAGGTCGCGGCGTTCGAAAGACCGGCCGCGCCTGAGAAGGCCGAGCCGCAGGCCTCGTCCTGGTCGCCCCGGGTGGTGTCGCCGCCCGCGCGGACCGAGGCTCCCGAGGCCAGCGAGGACGGCGACGTCTCGGAACTGATGGCCGAGAACCTGATGCTCAAGGCCAAGCTGAAGGTCGAGAGCGACCGCTACGACCAACTCCAGGGGATCCTCGCCCAGGAACTGCGCCGCCTGCGGTCGCATGTGGAGAAGGAGATGGCCGAGCTCCACGACCTGCGCGCCGAGCGTGACCGCCTCGCCGAACTCCAGACCCTCTTCGTCGAGAAGCTGGAAGAGGCTCGCGCGCGCTCCGAGAGCGATGCCGAGGAACTGGCCCAGGCCTGTTCCGATCGCGACCTCTGGATGGCTCGGGCCGAGGCACTGGCCCAGCCCCTGTTCCAGAAGCGCTGAACCACTCACTGACCGAGACCCCAACGACGAAGGGCCGCCCCATGAGGGCGGCCCTTCCATTGCCGAACCGCTTGTCCGTTCGGCCGAACCCGGTAAGGGGTCCTCTAACGCGCTAGGCGTGCGCGTCGGAGGCGACGTTCCAGGTCCGGTAAGCCGAGGTAAGCGGCTGATTTAGGCAATGAGACACTGGATCACCTCCTTTCGTTCGTTGCGAGAACCCCAAGCTAGTCACGGATTCGCGGCTTGAAAAGCCCCGATGCGGCAGGCGCGGCGCCTCGCCGCTGGGGAGCTCCCGACCGCCCGCGCAGGCTCGATACGCGGACATGTCGGAGGCTGAAGGCGGGCCGCCCGCGCGCGGCCCAAGGGCGTTGACGCTAAGTGTTATACCAATCGGCGCGTATCATCAGCGATAGGCCCAGTTGCGCAGTCCGAGGGACATCATGCACCGAGGCTGTGCCACGAGCTTGTTCCAGGCCGCGCAGCATCGATCGGGAATGTCCTCGTGGGAGCCGAAGATCATGTCGCCGAGCCGGTTGTCGCGCACGAACTGGCAGACAGTCTCGACCGGGTTGAGTTCGGGCGCATGCGACGGCAGCGGCGACACGGTGATGGTGTCGGGGACCACGAGGTCGCCGGCGATGTGCCAGCCCGCGCCATCGAGGATCAGCATGGCGCGCGCCCCCGGATCAACGGGGCGGCTGATACGCTCCTTGCGGGCTGGGACGGTGTTTGATGGCAGAGACGAGACGGGAGTTTACGCCCGAGTTCAAACGCGAGGCGGTGGCCCTGCGATAAAGCAGCAGCCGGCCGCAGATGCAGATTGCCGCCGAACTCGGGATCCAACACTCCATGCTGAGGCAGTGGCGCACGGCGCAGATGGGTGGCCCGCCAACGGTCGCGACCAGCAGGATCGCCAGAATCCGTGCCAATGAGCCCGGTGGCATCCCCGTCCGATCACGCGGCCGAGATCGCCCGCCTGCGGCGTGAACTCGACCGTGAGACGAACAGGCTGCTGCTACGACAACGCCCCGAGGGAAAGTCCTCATCCTGAGCCTGTCGAAGGACTTCCACACGCTCAAGGTCGACCTCGTTCACCAGCGACGATGGGCGACCCGGGACGAGGCCAGACGGGACCTGTTCGCCTACATCGAAGGCTATTACAATCGACAGCACATCCACTCGGCCCTTGGCTACATCATGCCCGGGCAGGCCGAACGGAACGCGAGCTAACCCCCGTGTCCGTGAAACCGGGGGAGGATCAGTTCTCGCGGCGGTTTAACGGAATGGCTCCAAAAGCCTGCCTCGGAAAACGAGCCCCTTGAGGTCTATAGGAGCGTCCCTTGATCGAGCTGCGCATCCATCATGAGACGACGTATCGTTACCGACAGCCAGTCAGTCTGGGACCGCACCGCCTGATGCTGCGACCTCGCGAGACACGTGACTTGAGGCTCGTGTCGAGTGTCGTCACAGTGACGCCGGATGCAACGATCAAATGGGCCAACGACGTTTTTGGAAACGCCGTGGCGACCGCCACCTTCGCGACGCCCTCCGATATTCTCGTCATCGATAGTGTGGCCTGCGTCGAGCTTTCCGCGGTGGCCTATCCAATTTTCGACATAGCGGCCTCGGCCATTTCGTTTCCCTTCCGGTACTCCGACGACGAATGGAGCGACCTGGGAGCACTGGCAATCCGGCAATACCCCGATGGAGACGACCTGCCATCTTGGGCGCAGGGGTTCGTTGCGGGCTACCCAACAGACACCCTGTCGTTGCTCAAGGACATCAACGCTGGCGTAGGCAACGCAATCGCCTACCAGGCCCGCGAGGACGAGGGCACCCAGTCACCGAGCCAAACCCTGTCGCTGGGCATGGGCTCATGTCGGGATCTAGCCACGCTCTTCGTGGAAGCGGTCCGCAGCCTCGGCTTCGGCGCCCGCATCGTATCGGGCTATCTTCACGACTCGACACGCACCCTTTTGGGCTCTGCCGATGTCGGGTCCACTCATGCCTGGGGAGAAGTCTACCTGCCGGGTGCAGGGTGGGTTACATTCGACCCGACTAACCGCAGCGTCGGAGGCGCGAACTTGATCCCGGTTGCCGTCGCACGCGACATCCGTCAGGCGATGCCGGCGACGGGCAGCTTCGTTGGGTCGCCCGACGCATTCTTGGAAATGTCTGTTGCTGTCAGCGTCGAATCCTGATCAGCGATCAAGATCGGGAGGACCAAGCCGAACTGCTACATTTGCTTCGCAAATGAACGCTTCAATAAGTCGGCGGGTAGTATTCCTTTAAATCTATTGGGTGGCGGATCGCTACATTCAGCCCAAATATTATGTGGCCTTCGTGATCGACGTCTTCGCCCGTCGCATCGTCGGCTGGCGTGTGTCCCAAACCGCTCATGCCAGCTTCGTGCTGGATGCCTTGGAGAAGGCCCTGCACGAGCGTCGTCCGGTCCGGGGTGGCGGCCTCGTGCATCATAGCGACAGGGGCTCGCAATACCTGTCGATCCGCTACACGGAGCGGCTCGCCGAGGCCGGTGTCGAGCCGTCCGTCTGCAGCGTCGGTGACAGCTACGACAATGCTCTGGCCGAGACGATCAACGGCCTCTTCAAGGCCGAGGTGATCCATCGCCGTGGCCCGTGGCGCTCCTTCGAGGCGGTCGAGTTCGCCACCCTCGAATGGGTCGACTGGTTCAACACCCGCCGCCTGCTTGAACCCATCGGGAATATCCCTCCCGCCGAGGCCGAAGCGCGCTACTATGCCCACACCAAGGTGCACGCCTTGGCCGCTTGACCCAAACCAAATGGCCTCCGGGAAACCCGGAACGGTTCACATCATCGGAGGGTTCGCAACCCTGCTCGTGGCAGGCGGGGCTCAAGCCCTGCCCGCGCCGGCCGGCGGCATCGCTCTCGACGCCCCGATTGTGCAGGTCCGCGGCGGTTGCGGCTTCGGCGCCCATCGCAATCCGTTCGGGGGCTGCCGCCTGAATCGAGGGCGGAGCGGCGCTGTGCGGCGGGCCATGACAGGCGCACCGGGCGGTTGCCCGCCCCAACCCTATCGCGGTCCGGGTGGTCGCTGCCGTCCCTGACGCCGACGGTCCGGTCGTATCCCGACCGCGCACCGCGACGCTGACAGACCTCCGCCCGGTTCCCGCACCGGGCGGAGGTCTGCGACGAGCTGTCGCCAATGGCATACCCGCACGTATCGGGCAGCTCAACGACCGCTTATCAGCCGTTCAGGAAATCGGCCTAGAGCTGCGCCCGACCACGTTGGGTCGGGGCACATCTCCAGGCCTTTGTTGTGCCGCGCTCTTTTTCGCCGAACCGGCATCCACTTCGGCGGAGAGCGCTCTAGCCTCACAGTCGCTCCTTCGGGCTTCTCGTAGCACCCGAAACACCTGCAAGCGGGAGCAGCCCAAGGCCGAACCAGCGGCATCGACGCGATCATGCAACTCCTGGTGAGAGTTTTTCTTCACAGGGAATGTTGAGCACGGTCCCGCAGGCCATTCGGCCCACATCGTAGTCATGAAGCTGAGGCGGTCACCCGCGTCGCATCCGTCATCTCAGAACACGTGTCGCAGGATGAAGAAGAGGACGCCCGCCAGGGTGATGGCGGCGGGCAGCGTCAGCACCCAGGCCAATGCCATGTTGCGGACGGTGGACATCTGCAGGCCCGAGCCGTTGGCCGCCATGGTGCCGGCGACGCCGCTCGACAGGATGTGGGTGGTCGAGACCGGCAGACCGTAAAGCTCGGCGAGGCCGATGGTGCCGGCGGCGACCATCTCGGCGGACGCACCCTGGGCGTAGGTGAGATGGGTCTTGCCGATCTTCTCGCCTACGGTGACGACGATGCGCTTCCAGCCGACCATGGTGCCGAGGCCGAGGGCCAAGGCGACGCAGACCTTGACCCAGGTCGGAATGTAGCGGGTCCCGTCGTTGAGGAGGCCGGTATAGGCCTTCAGGGTGCCGGTCTCGGCCTCCGAGAATGTCGCGCCGTTCTTCGGCAGGAGCCGGATCGCGTCGGCGGCGAGATACATGTCGTTGCGCAGGTTCGAGGTCGCCGCCGCCGGCACCTGCTTGATGGCTCCGTAGCCCTTCACGTTGTCGGCGATGTCGGTGGAGAGCGCGGCGAGCGCCCCGTACACGGCAGGCCGGTTCAGGTCCTTGGTCTTCAGGGCTTCCGACACCTGCTTGCGGGCCTCGGCGGCATCGGGCTTCGGCCCGTTCCCGGCATGGCTCGCGAACACCGTGCTGGCGTTCTGGGAGGTCTGGATGAAGGCCGGGGTGGTGTCGTCCGACATCGTGCGGTTGAGGGCGTAGGCGGTGGGGGCCGCGCCGATGAGAATGAGCATGATCAGGCCCATGCCCTTCTGGCCGTCATTGCCGCCATGGAAGAACGACACGAGGGTGCAGGTCAGGATCAGCAGGCTGCGGATCCACAAAGGCGGCGGGGTTTCGCCCTTGGGGGCCTCGTAGAGGTCCTTCCGGCGCACCGTGAACTTGAGGGCCAGCAGCAGCAGGGCGGCGGCGATGAACCCGATGACGGGGCTGAACAGCAGCGCCTTGAACACGCCCAAGGCCTGCGCCCAGTCGACGCCCGATGTGGCCTGTCCCTCGGGGGCCATCAGCTGGTTGGCGAGGCCGACGCCGATGACCGATCCGATCAGTGCGTGGGACGACGAGTTCGGCAGGCCGAAAGCCCAGGTGCCGAGGTTCCAGAGGATCGCGGCGATGAGCAGCGCGAAGATCATGGCGTAACCGGCCGATGACCCGACCTGCAGGATCAGCTCCACCGGCAACAGGGTGACGATGGCGTAGGCGACCGCGCCGGAGGACAGCATCACACCGAGGAAGTTGAAGGCGCCGGACCAGATGACCGCGACGAGCGGCGGCATCGAGTGGGTGTAGATCACGGTGGCGACCGCATTGGCGGTGTCGTGGAACCCGTTCACGAACTCGAAGGCCAGGGCGATGAGCAGAGCCAGGCCGAGCAGCACGAAGGCACCGATGGCGAGGGGCGACTGGCCCACCGCGTTCATGTCGGTCACGAGGCTGTAGAGCGCGTAGGCCAATCCCGCGACCAGGACGAGCAGGAACGCGATGACCCCGCCCGGATGAATGCCGTGATCGAGCTTTGGCCCTGCGGCGGGCGCAATGGCGCCCTTCGGCAAGCCAGTCGGAGCAGCAACGGCGTCGGACATGATGGCCTCAGGACCCTAGGGATCAGTGATCCTGCCAGTAGGTCGCGCTCATAACAGTCCTGTGACACGTATTCGAAATTCTCCTCCCTCGACGGATTACGGCAGAGACCTCGAACGTAAGGCGCCGGCATTCCTCCCGAGCCTGGACTGGCGATAGGCCAGGTGACATTCGCATGAAGCCCGACCAGGCAACCGGCATGGCCTGCTCCAGCCGGACCGTCAGGATTCGCGAAGCACCCGATGAACCTGCATGCGGGAGCGGCCCAAGGCCACAGCGGTCGCTGCTGCTCCATTGCCGGCCTTCGACAACGTCATGATCCGGCAGCGGTCGACGCGGCGCTTACCGCCGGCATACACACCGCTGCCCGTCGCGCGCTCGATGCCCTCACGCTGGCGCTCCTTGATGAACCGCCGCAGGAACTCAAGCACCGTCGCCAACTCGACCCGGCCGTCGCGGCTGCCGCCCGAGATCTTCTCCGAACGGATGACCCCGCAGCCTTCGGCCTTCAACCGGGCGACTTGCCCATCAAGATCCTGTCGAGGGTGCTGACGCGAGCGTAACCGATGCGGGCAATAGCTTGTAACCTCAGGCTTTAGGCCTGAGGTTACCTTGTCATAAATAGCCGGTGTCACCCCAGATGTTACGATGACCGGCGCCAGCTATGTTACGTGACGCCAGGGTGTACCCTAATGTGACAACGAGCCGTGATCCCCTTTTGATTTTCGCAAGCCACCTCAATAAGTTCGTTTCACTGGGCGACAGTTTTGCTGAAATGAAGAAGCCCTAATATGTGAAGCCACATTAACAACGCGCGACGAGTTTTCATATTTCACTCTCATGCAGATGAATCTTTAAAGATGAACTCATCAAGCACTTTTCGGCCTTAAATCGCGGCAGATTTATTGTTGTATGGGACAACCGGACTATACCGCGCAGGCGGCATAATAAATGATTGAATTGACTGTCATCTATCTGAAGGTCAAATTTTTCTATCTTTAGTCATAAACGATTTCCTAGATTCTGAGGTTGTCACTCAAACAGGATTGAAATCTTACAAAAGTCTCGCCTACCGTCGCCCTGAGTGGAAGCGATAACGCCAACCCTCCTCCAGCCTGCGCTCCTCTGCGCTTTCCTCCGGGACGGGCTCCAGACGCAGCAGGATCATCGCGAAGCCGTTCTGCTGGAGATAGACCTGCTCGGAGAGACCCGGCGCGCGGAGGTCGCGCCTTACATCGATCCAGAGATCGGGACTGCACGGGGCGATGTCGCTCGCCGTGTTCGGCCGATGCGAACTGCTATGATAGCGCGAGCGTGTCGGGACCGGACTGCCGACCCCGCAGACGATGGTTGGAAAGGAGAGGCTGCGGTAGCACCGCTGCACCCGGCCGTTGCCCGCCACGACGATGGCGATCCGCTCGGGATGGTACTGCACGTAGGCCCGAGCCGCCGCCTCCTTGCCGACCGCAAAGTCGCGCGCGAGCGCAAGTACGTGCTGCAGGTCGGGCTCGCGAAAGGCAGCCATGGCCTCCCGCAGCAGGTGCGGTGGCATCAGCACGAGTGTGGCGAAGCGGTTGGCCTCGACTTCCCTAAGCTGTCGTTCGTCGCCCACCTTCGCTGTGAGGTGCAGTAGGTCGGAACTCTTGCAGAGGAACCGGCCGGGCTGATCCGGGACGTGGTGCGCCATCAGGAAGTGGCCGAGTTCGTGCGCGATGGTGAAGCGGCGACGCGGTTCGCCCCCGCGCTTGGCGAGGATGGTTCCTTCGGACCGCTTCGCGTCGGTGACGAGGCCGCCCTCGAACCCGTCAGGGTCCAGCTCCTCGATCCTGAGGATCCCGAGGCGTGCGCACAGCTCTTGGATCGGCACGGGCACCGGAAGGTTCGGCTCGGCCTGTAGAATGCGTTTGACGAGCGCCTCAGGTGTGCCCGCGTCGGCCAGATCCTTCCTGTTGATCGGCATCCTCGAAGCCCCTTCCAGTCCTTGAGCCGATCATCAGGCCGCCACGCACCAGCTATCCCGAAACCGGACGGTAGGCAGCTCGTACAGGAAGTAATCCGATGTGCCGCGTGGCTCGAGCGGTTGCCCGCTCTTCAAACGCATCCTCCTGGCCGGAAATCAGCGCCTCCAGCCAAAAAATCGCATTGATCGAAACGCTGCCATGAACCTCGAGCGCCCGGCCTCGCGCGCGCGGCGAAGTCCAGCGAGATCCCGCCATAGCCGGAGCAAGCCGATTCGAAATGTGGGGTGGATGAGGGGTACCGAGCCAGGATCGAACGGCTTTCGGCAGCAAAAACAACTACTTAGTAAGGCTAAAATGGCGGAGACGGAGGGATTCGCCGCCACCGCACCTAATACCCTATGAACAAACGGCTTCTTCAGTCGCTCAATGCCAACTTCGTAGCAGCGTTTCGGTGCACTCGTCAAACCCGTAATGTGACAGGGAGGCATGCTTGACAACCGGCAGACCAGGGCCGTGTGGGGTCGATCTTCGTTTTTGTGGCACCTCCATTCCTCGATGCGCTCGCGAGCATTGGCCAGCGATAGGAACCACGAGGCGTTCAGGCATTCCGCTCGTAGGCGGCCGTTGAAACACTCGATATAGGCGTTGTCGGTCGGTTTGCCTGGTCGAGAGAGCCGGAGGCGGGCGCAGAGCGACCAAGTCGATCTCGACCCCGTTCAGGTAAGCCCACTGGTCGAGCATGCGCCCGGCGAACTCCGGCCCATGTCGAACCTCAGGCTTTTTGGTCGACCTCGCAGCCGGAGCAAGGCGTCCAGAGCCTCGGTCACCTGGAAGGCGCGGATGTTAGCTTTCGGTGTGAGCGAGAGCGCCTCTCGCGTGTGGCAATCGACGACGGTCAGGATCCGGAACAGACGTCCGTCGAAGATGCGGTCGGACATGAATTCCATCGCCCAGACCTCGTTGGGTCCGCCAATCGCCGGTCGCCCCTGGCGATAGCACCAAGCCCGCTTACGCTTGGGCAGCTTGGACCGGATCGACAGCCCCTCATCCCGGCAGATCCGATACGTGCGCTTGTGGTTCACCTCCCAGCCCTTCCGTCGTAGTAGGATATGCAGCCGCCGGTAGCCGTAACGGACTCGCGCGGCAGCCAACTCCTTCAACCGCATCCGCAGCGCGACCTGCGGGTCCGAGCGTTTCCTGTAGCGCTGCGACGAACGGCCGAAGCCGGTAGCCTGACAGGCCCGACGCCCGCTGATGCATCTAGCCACCTGCAGGTGGCCGGCGACCTCACGGCGAGCGGGGGGGCCTCACCACTTTTGCTGAAGCTGCCCTTCGGGTCGCTTGAGCACATCCTGCAACATGGAGCCGTCCAGCGTCAGATCGGCGACCAGCCGCTTCAGCTTACTGATCTCGTCATCCAATTGCTTGAGCCGGCGAATCTCCGGCACGCACATGCCGACGAACTGCTTCTTCCAGCGGTGAAACGTCGGCTCGGACACGCCCATCTCGCCGCACAGACCTCGTCCACCGTGGCGCCATTCTCAGCCTGCCGCAGGGCAAAGGCGATCTGTTCATTCGTGAAACGTTTGCGGCGCATGGCATCCACCCTCCTTCAGGGTTCAAGATGCCCAAAAAACTTGAGCTCAGCGCGGACCAGTTTGGTGGGTCAAGGCCACAAGGTCACAGTCAGTCAGGAATTCTAACAATCAGGCCATTTCGACAGCAAAAAACACTAGATTTGAGCCAGACGCCCGATAATTAATGTATTTATCTATCGCTTCCGGCGCTATTATTTTTTTGATTCAATCTCGCAAAATACACGAGCGAGCTCCGCCAACAAGTATCTGGCACGGGGATCCTTGATTTTATCAAATGCGTCCTTAAAATAGAAATCTTCTAATGGCACCGTAACATCATTAATTTTCCGAACTACAGCAGTAGAACCGCTTTCAGATTGCATATCATAAAAGTAGCTGACGTCGACTCCCAAAGTCTGAGCTATCCTCTGAAGCTTATCTGCGGCAATTTTACTCTGACCGCTCTCATATTTTTGCACCTGTTGAAAGGTTACGCCCAAAGCGTTTCCTAGACTGGCTTGGCTTAGACCTGCCGAACGCCGCAAGGACTTGATGCGAACGCCAATTGCACCTGGGCTTCTATCTTTGTTATCGTCCGACATAGATCCCTGCGTAATATAACTTAAAGTCGCGTTGACGCCAAATTGGGCCAGAAAATGTGGTGTACTGCATCCCGCCTCATTCCAAAAGGCCCCACCGTTGCAAGGGTGATAAGATGCCCTGTCGGGACCAGTAGCAGCAACAGGAATCACTTACGTTCTTGACACAGCAAATTGGTTCACAATAAACGGCAGATTTTTGGCCTACCCGCGTGAGGTAACCTGTATCAAATATAGTGAATATTAGTTTTTGTATTTTGCCTTGTTTGTGATCCAGGACCAATGCAAATTCTTCGGCTGCGACAGCTTCGTTGGCGAAGGCTATCGGCGTAAAGCCGCCCGGATTCATAAGAGGTCGATCTTCGTTGTAGTGGCACATACCTTCCTCGATGCGATCACGCGCATCCGCCGGTGACAGGAACCATGGGGCGTTCAGGCACTCCGCCCGGAGGCGGCCGTTGAACCACTCCATTGTTGCCGTGGTCGGTCGGCTTCCCCGGCCGGGAGAGCCGGAGGCGGGCGCAGAGCGACCCATTCGATCGCAACCCCATTCAGGTCGGCCCAAAGGTCGAGCATGCGCCCGGCAAACTCGCTGCCGCAGTCCTTTGGTTCCGTTCCATGATCCAGCCGCAGGTTCTTGGGCAGCCCCCCCCCCCCCCCCGCAGGGCTGACCAAGGCGTCGAGCACCTCAGTCACTTGGTAGGCGCTGAAGTTGGCTCTCGGTGTGAGTGAGAGCATCTCGCGCTGGTGGCAATCGACCAAGGTCAAGATCCGGAAGAAACGTCCGTCGGAGAACCCGCCCGTCTCCCTGCGCAGTTCCCACACCTCATCGGTGGTAGCTGCACGAGCCGTGTCTCGGAAAGAGCGCGTCTTGCCAGCCTTCAGGAACTCCTTGAATCAGCCACCGTATATCGAGGCGGCGATCCCCTTCCGCCGGCAAGGCTTGGCGATGCAGCCAGCGGCACACGCACGTCTTCAAGCAACGCGCGAATCTTCTCCTCCGACGAGAATCGCGGCCATGTGGTCCGGCGAATATCCTTGCTCAACGCGTCTGCCGGCTTTCTGTCTGGGGCCGGACATCTGCTTCGTCTTCGGTCCCTTAGAGAACGATGAAGCAGTCGTCCTGCTTTCGCAAAGTTGCTCAATTTGCCCCAAAGGTGACGATGTATGGCAACCTTACCGTATCGAACTCGAATTCTGGCCAAGACATTGTTCTCTTTATCAATGATAATATTTAATCCTACAGCCTCGTGCAAATCCGCCACGTGCTGTAGATCGCCCCGTTGGCCTACCATGCATATGTCTTATGGCGTACCGATTTCATTCTTCTGTCGACGAGGCCAAAATAAATTTCAGAATTTTCGAGTCATTTGAGCATATAGAGGGAAAATAACTACGATAATATGTGACGTTTTCGCTGAAATTACGTTTGGCCGCATTGCTGGACCAAAAACCTAATTTGCGCAAGCGCAAGCGAACCTGCTCAGCCCGACCATGCTGGGAAAAGCATCGCCTGATGGATAAATCGATGAACTCCCCTTAAGGGCGAGTTAGACAACTCTGATGCGAAAAATTCATCCATTCGGAACTTTTATGCGCCATCCGTTGATCGCGCTGTGATCAACCAGCGCTGCCGTCTGGAGAAAACAATGGCCACTGTCTCAATCCTTACCGATGCCGGCTTCGACGTTCGTGACTTCTTCGTTCCAAACCTAGACAACGCCGACCTGTCGTTTACAGGGCTCGTCAGCAGCGTCGGGAACCTCCTTCTCGACGGCACCCGAACCGATACGTTCAACGTTCTCACGATCGAGGCGGACGGCCTCACCTACAACTACAGCGGCAATTGGGAGATCGAGGCCTCGACCGGCCTGTTGACCGGAGCGCTCTCGGCGACGGGCGGGTATGACGGAGTCGAGGTCAAGCTCGGCGATACGGTCCTGGCAACGCTCGACCTGCCGTTTCAGCCGGTCAACCTCGGAACGGAAAACGGCCCCGGTATCCTCGGAAACGTTGGCGACTTCCTGACGGATTTCGTCGGCGGCACCGTCGACATCCTCCTCGGAACCCTGGACCAGACCGTCTCCCTGGTCGGACTCAATCTCGACGCCACCCCCGATCTCATCGACATTGTCATCGATGCCGGCGGGACCCAGACGGGCGGCAACGGCAACGACACCCTGCGCGGCGGCATCGGCGGCGATACCCTCGACGGCGGCGCCGGCAACGATACCATGATCGGCGGCCGCGGCGACGATACCTACATCGTCGACTCACCCGGCGACACCGTGGTGGAGGATGCCGGCGAAGGCAACGACACCGTCCGTTCGTCGGTGACCTACACCCTTCCCAACAACGTCGAGAACCTCGTTCTCACCGGCAGCGGCAACATCGACGGAACCGGCAACGCACTCGACAACGGCATCACCGGCAACGACGGTGACAACCGCCTCGACGGCGGGGCCGGCAACGACCGCCTCACCGCAGGCGGCGGCGACGACGTCCTTATCGGTGGCACCGGCGACGACATCATGCGCGGCGGGGCCGGTGACGACGTCTACGTGGTGGATTCCACGGGCGATCAGGTCATCGAGAACGCCGGCGAAGGCAACGACACCGTCCGCTCGTCGGTGACCTACACCCTAGGCGCCAATGTGGAGAACGTCATTCTCACCGGATCCGCCGCCATCGACGCCACCGGCGGCAGCGGCGCCGACGGCCTGACCGGCAACGATAGCGCCAACCGCCTCGACGGGGGCGCCGGCGACGACACGCTCTCCGGATTCGGGGGCAATGACACCCTTCTCGGGGGCACCGGCGCTGACACGATGCGCGGGGGCACGGGCAGCGACACCTACGTGGTCGACGATGCGGGCGATCAGGTCATCGAGTTGACACAACAGGGCAACGATACCGTGCGCTCTTCGATCGACTACACCCTCGGGGCCAATGTCGAGCGACTCGTCCTTACCGGGACCGGAGATCTCGACGGGACGGGCAACGGCCTCGACAACGCCATCTTCGGCACCGGCGGGGACAACGTGCTCAATGGTGGCGGCGGCAACGATACCCTGTTCGGCAAGGGCGGAAACGACAGTCTCGACGGCGGAACCGGCAACGACGTCCTGCATGGCGGCCTCGGCGACGACATCTACTTCGTCGACAGGGTCGGCGATAAGATCGTGGAACTCCCGGGCGAGGGCAACGACACGGTTCATGCCTCGGTGAGCTACGGCCTCGCCGACAATGTCGAGAACCTCGTCCTGACGGGGACTCGCAACTTCAGCGGCACCGGCAACGGCCTCGACAACGACATCACCGGCAACGACGGCAACAACCGTCTGAGCGGCGGCGCCGGCGACGATGTCATCACGGGCAACGGCGGCAACGACACCCTGCTTGGCGGCAGCGGAGCCGACACCATGCGGGGAGGCACCGGCAACGACACCTACGTCATCGACAATGCCGGGGATCGCGCCATCGAACAGCCGAGCGAAGGCTTCGACACGATCCGCGCGACCGTCAGCCACACGATGGAAGCCAATACGGAGAAGATGGTTTTCAGTGGAACCGCAAATCTCACCGCCAACGGCAATGCCGGCAACAACGAGATCTACGGCAATGCCGGCGACAACCAGATCTACGGCGACGACGGACGTGACCTTCTCTATGGCCGCGCCGGGGCCGACACCTTCGTGTTCAAGGACGCCACCGACAGCGACGTCGCCATCGGCGGGCGCGACATCGTCAAGGACTTCGACTTCGCACAAGGAGACCGCATCGACTTCAGCGCGATCGATGCAAATTCGGGGCTAGCCGGCGACCAGGGCTTCCAGTTCGTCGGAACCCAGGCGTTCTCCGGCGAGGCCGGCGAGTTGCGGATGAAGTTCGGCGGCGGCAACACCCTCCTGCAGGGTGACACCAACGGCGACGGGGCGGTCGACTTCGCCGTCCTCCTCCAGGGCCACCATGTCCTCGACAACGGGTCGTTCGTCCTCTGACGCCATGTCACGTCAAGAAGGGGTCGTCGTTAGGCGGCCCCTTCTATCTGGAAGTAAAAAGACGGATCAGACCGTGACGGCGCGCAAATATTGCCGCCGTCACCGTATGCTCAGCAACCGATTGTGCCCGCATGATAACTCTTCGACCTTTGACGCATAGCTTGAGTCAACCCGCTCGTTGAGAGCGACCATCCGTGATGGAACACCCATGCCGCCGCTTCCGCCAAATGAGGGCGAGCGCCTCGCGGCACTGCGCGATCTGCGCATCCTCGATACGGCGCCTGAGGCCCATTTCGATGCCGTGTGCAGCACGGCCGCTGCGTTGTTCAATGTGCCCATCGCACTCATCACGCTCATCGACAGCGAGCGACAATGGTTCAAGGCCAAGTTCGGGATCGCTGCAGAGGGAACGTCGCGTGATATTTCATTCTGTGCTTATGCCATTCTGTCCGACGAAGTTCTCGTTGTAGAGAATGCGACGACGGACCCACGTTTTGCCCACAACCCCATGGTCACGGGTGAGAGTGCCGTCCGCTTCTATGTCGGCGCTCCTCTCGTTCTTCGATCGGGCATTCGGCTTGGCACATTGTGCCTCGTCGACACCAAGCCGCGAACGTTTTCCACGTTTCCGCGAACCCAACTCGAAAGCCTCGCTCAGATTGTCGTCGCTCACATCGAACTTCATCGCGCGCGGATCGCCGCTGAAGCCACGTCGGAGGAACGTATACGATCGGAGATGCTGATGAGAGTGAGTGAAGAGCGCTATCGGACGGCCCATGCGAAACTCGAGCAGACTGCCGATCTTCTCCGGCTTGCCCAGGAGGCCGCCGGAGCGGGAATTTGGCAGTGGAGCTTCGATGAAGACGTCGTGCAGAACTCACCTGAGAGCGCGCTCATGCTTGGGTTCCATGGCGAGTCGAGCTCCACGGACTGGATCGACATCAGCATCGCGGAATGGGCCGCTCGGGTACACCCGGAGGATCTTCCCCTCGTCCAGGCAGCGCACACGGCGGCACTTCGGGACGGGACGACCTACAAGGTCGAGTATCGGGTAAGGCGCCCCGAGGGCAGTACCGGGTACCGCTGGCTCATGAGCTTTGGCCGCATCATTCGCAATGAGGCAACGGGCGAGGCGCTGCGCATCGTCGGGCTCGATCTCGATGTCACTGAACGACGCACGACCCAGGACGCTCTCATTCAAAGCGAGATGCGCCTCCGCATGAGCGAGGAGCGTCTTGCCCTCGCCCTCGACAGTGGCAGCGACGGCCTATGGGACTGGAACGTCACCACGGGGCAGGTTTGGTACTCCGACCGCTGGTACACCATGTTTGGCTATGAGCCGGGAGAGGTCGAAGCGCACATCGACACATCCCTCAGGCTCACCCACCCTGCCGACCTGAAGCAGACACTGGCCCTCATTGCGGAGCATTTCGAGGGGCGGAGTGCCGCGTACGCTTCCGAGCGCCGTATACGAACCAAGTCAGGCGACTACACATGGGTTCTGTCGCGGGGCAGAGTGGTCTCGCGGAACGAGCAAGGCGTCCCGCTGCGCATGGTTGGCACGAATATCGACATCTCCGAGCGTAAAGCGTCTGAGCACCACATCTCCTACATGGCCCGCCACGATGCGCTCACGGGCCTGCCCAACCGGACTGTCTTTTACGAGCACCTGGAGCAACGGCTGGCCGAGGTTCGCCGCGGCAGAGGCCAGGCGGCACTGCTGTGCCTTGGCCTCGATCGGTTCAAGTCCGTCAACGATACGCTCGGCCACCCTGCGGGGGACCAACTGCTGTGCGAGATCGCCAGGCGCTTACGCGCAAACTTCTGCGACGGCGATGTCGTGGCACGGCTCGGCGGCGACGAGTTCGCTATCATCATCTCGCACGTCGACCATGTGCACCACGTCAGCTCTTTCGCACAGAGTTTGATCGATGCGGTCGGCCAACCGCTCGACCTTGGCGGCGTCCTCGCGACTGTCGGCGTCAGCATCGGGATCGCACTGGCCCCTGCCAATGGCGACATGCCGGAGATTCTGTTGAAGAACGCGGATCTCGCGCTTCATCGCGCCAAGGCTGCGGCGCGCAACAGCTACCGCTTCTACGAAGCCGGTATGGATGCGGCGATCGAGACCCGGATGCAACTCGAGTTGGAGATGCGTGAGGCTATTCTATGCGGCAGCTTTGCCATGCATTACCAGCCCGTGCTGCGTCTGTCCGACTACAGGATCGTCGGTTTCGAGGCGCTGATGCGGTGGCCTCACCCGACACGTGGAATGATCGCACCCGGCGCGTTCATTCCTTTAGCCGAGGAGACCGGACTCATTGTGTCGCTGGGGTCCTGGGCGCTCCATGAGGCATGCCGGGAAGCCGCGTCCTGGCCCGGTTATCTACGGATTGCCGTCAACGTTTCCGCCGTTCAGTTCCAGCAGCCAGGGCTCGAAGACAGTGTCATATCGGCTCTGACGACCTCAGGTCTCCCGCCTTATCGTCTCGTCTTGGAAGTCACCGAGAGCGTCCTCGTCCAAGACGCAGAGGCGGTAATCGCCTGCCTGCGTCGCTTGAAGAGCCTTGGCGTTCGTATTGCGCTCGACGACTTTGGTACCGGCTACTCGTCCCTCAGCTATCTGCGCCGCTTCCCTTTCGACAGCATCAAGATCGACCGATCCTTCGTCAACGAGATCGACGACCCGGCCGCCGCGGCGATTGTCCGGGCCGTCGTGGGGATTGCGTCGCAATTTGGAGCAACCGTGACCGCGGAAGGCGTCGAGACCCGTCATCAGCTCGAGCAGGTCGGTTTGGACGGCTGTACGGACATACAGGGCTATCTGGTCAGTCGACCACTGCCAGCCGATGAAACAGCAGATTTGTTAGAAGAAGTATCGTTAGATGTCTTCGTATCGAACTTCCAGAAACGTATCGGACTGACACAAGCATAAATTAGAACATATAATTTCAGAACATACCTATGAGCCGCTCACGTTCCACGGGGCGTCCGGAGATGTGAAAAAGATTTATAGCATTAATTCGATATCGGGCGCGCTGAAACTTGCTTTGATCTTCTTACGGAAGTCATATGGCTACCGCTGATCGACACTTTATCGGGATATTTAGCGGAAGCGAATGAACGACGGAGCTTTATAAATAGTCATGCTTGCCGGCCTGGCGAATGAACTTGATAAGGTGCTCGCGCTTGTTTGGGTCAAAGACGCGCACGAAAGCCTCAATAAAATCTAAGCAATTTTGGCGCATTGCCAAATCAACTCTCCGCTCGTCACAGATGACATCCTGCGTGTCGCGCAGGCCTGGCACGGAAAGACACAGTGTCTCTGCAGTCCAGGATTTCAGTCGAGCGCTTTACGATCTCGAGACTTTGACCTTTGCAACAGGGACGCTCGAGCCTCCTGTGAGCAACGGATCGGCTTCACCGATACGCAGCTTACGACCCCTATCGCCTCCATAATAACAACCTAAAATTGAATAATAATTTCCCTTGTCCTAACCCGTGCGGTAGTAAATTTCCACCGGTATCGCTTTTATAATTTTCTGGGCTTATCGTACTCTCAGGTTGCATGGAAGCGGATCTGTGGGGCACGAGTGGGTACAATCATATCTCGCGAGGCCCAGGTTTCGCAGGTCCTGCTGCAGCAGGCGCTCGACGCGTCCGACGTGATCGGGCGATGGGACTACGATGTTCCGAATGATCGCGTTTATGCTGACGCCCTGGTGGCGCTCGTGTTCAATCTTGACCCCGCTGAAGCAGCGGCCGGCACTTCGCTCAATGCCTTTCGCGCCGGCGTTCATCCGGACGATCGTGAGCGCTTTACCCGCGAGATCAAGCAAAGCACGGAGACAGGCCTGTGCTGCACGTTTGAGTACCGAGTTTGCTCGGCTGACGGTGTTGTCCGCTGGGTCCTCGATCGGGGGCGTATTGCTCTAGACAAGGCAGGACGACCTCAGCGTGGAAGCGGCGTGTTGATCGATATCACTCAATCGCGTCTTGGCAACCAAGATGAGAGTTCTCATCTGACGTGTCAGGCCCAGCACCCGTTAGAACGCGCTGCCGAGCATTGCCTTGCTGCCAGAGAAGCCATCCATGAGCTTCCTGAACCCCTCCTCCATAGGATGAGCGATATGCTATTATTGGAGGTTGGGCGTGCCCTCGCGAAGCTGTCGGATCGCAGGCGATACAGCGAGATGAACTAGAAGCCCGTTTAAGTAATACGCTCGACAACAGGTTGTGAGGCTGATTCATTGGGCTGCTGGCCAATGTGCTTCGCTTCTCGGATGGGAATCAGGGCTGGATCCTGCCGCCAGGGCGCATGGAGCACTTCGGCCATAATACGGTGTGGGAGGCGCTCTATCTCTCTGCCATCCTAGTGCGGTGACGCATACGGAGGATTCACCTTTGCGGTGAGGTATGCGTGTCTGAGGGGATGGCTCAGACTGTCTGTATTCTCCGTGACGAAGCCGCCCGGGCGCGGCGGACGAGCATCATCGGCGACCGCTGGCGTCCGTTCAAGCACATCCAGCGTGCCCGGATCGTGCTGCTCTCGGCCGGGCGCCTGTCGGTGCTGGAAGCGGCGCGGCGGTCTGGCGCTGGCAGCAGCACTTTGCCGAGGAAGGCGTCGAGGGCCTGCTGCATGACAAGACCCGCCCGGCAAGGAACAGCTGTCGGCGCGCACCGTCGCCGTGGTATTGGCCCTGACCTGCTCCGAGCCACCGGGCGAGGTCACGCATTGGGCAGGTCGCGCCGTAGCCGAACAGGTCGGCATCTCGCTGCGGTCCGTGCAACGCATCTGGGAGGCCCACCGCCTACAACCGCACCGCGTGCGCACCTTCAAGCGCTAGAACGATGCCGCCTTCGCCGAAAAGGTCAAGGACATCGTCGGCCTCTACATGGATCCGCCGCGTCACGCGGTCGTGCTCTCCATCGACGAGAAGTCCCAGATCTAGGCGCTGGAGCGCACATGACCCGCCCCGCCGCTCGGCTCAGGGCGCCCCACCGCCCAGACCCACGGTTACACCCGCCACGGCACCACCACACTGTTTTCCGTGCTCGACGTCCTGGAAGGAACCGTGCTCGGCCGCTGCATGCAGCGCCATCGCAACGGTGAGTTCATCCGCTTCCTGAACACCGTCGAGGCCGCCGTCCCGGCTGGCAAGACGGTTCATGCCATCCTCAACAATTATGCGGCCCACAAGCACCCGAAGGTCCGCGCCTGGCTGGCGCGCCACCCGCGCTGGACCTTTCACTTCACCCCGACCTCAGCCTCCTGGCTCAATGCCGTCGAGGGCTTCATCTCCGCCCTTTCGCGCCGCCGGCTGCGGCGCGGCACCTTCACCGGCATCGTCGATCTGCAAGCCGCCATCAAACGCTACATCGCCGAGCACATCCAGCGGGCAAGGCCCTTCCAATGGACAAAACCCGCCGACGCCATCCTCAGCGCTCTCAAACGCCTCCCTGCACCATCTATCTGAGTCAGAGCACCAGACAACGATGCCAAGGTATGCGGCAACTGCCTTGAAGTGCTTGATTGTGTTCAAGAAGCGTTCGACGAGGTAGCGGTTGCACATGGGGCGGACGTTGGCCAACGCGCCCTGTTTCGCCAAACGGTCTCGCCGTTCGTCGCTGTCGTAGGCCCGGTCGCCGAGGAGGGTCTGACCCGGACCGAGCGCGCCGAGCATATCGTCCGAGGAGCGGCCGTCATGAGTTTGACCCTTGGTCAGTTTGAGTGCGATGGGGCGGCCCTCGGCATCGACCGGGGCATGGATCTTGGTGGTCAGGCCGCTGTGCGAGCAACCCATACGACGGGATCGGGGGCGATGCGGCGCACACTTTCAACGGGCGAGAGCACGAGCAGCCTCCTTTGTCGTGTCGACGGCCCATGAGACCTCGTTAATAGATTCCGAGATCGCCAGCACGCTCCGTGAAATGTCTCGAACGGCTTCGGCCGCCCCCTGCATGCTCCGTGACATCTCACGCGTTACAACGCTCTGCTCCTCAACCGCAGCGGCTGTGCTGACCACGTAGTCGCGCATGGTCTCGACCGATCCCTGGATCGTTCCAAGCGTCCCGGCGACCTGCTCCGACGCTGTTTGTACGCTGTCGATCTCGCTGGAAATTTGGCTCGTGGCACGGGCCGCCTGAGCGGCGAGGTTCTTGACTTCCTGCGCGACCACCGCAAAACCGCGTCCGGCTTCGCCAGCCCTCGCCGCCTCAATGGTCGCGTTAAGGGCCAGCAGATTGATCTGACTGGCGATAGCATGGATCAGGGCCACGATGCCGCTCATCGCCGTGGCGGCTGCCGTGAGCTTCTGGGTGACCGCACCCGCTGCCTCCACCTGCGCATGTGCATCGTCCGTTGCGATCCGTGCCTTGCTCATGCTGTGTGAGATTTCGTCGACGGAGGCGGCCAGTTCTTCGGAGGCGGCGGCCATGGTCTGTACGTTGTCGGCTGTAATTCCCGCAGCCTCCGTGGCGGACCTCGACTCCTGTGAGGAGATCGAAATGGCCCCGTCGATCTCTGCAAAATTCTGTTCGATCAGGCGCTTGAGGTTAACCAGCAAAACGACTTGCGCCGTAATGTCGTTGGCGAACTTCACCACCTTGTAGGGACGTCCGCTCGCATCAAAGATGGGATTATAGGAAGCTTCAATCCAAACCTCGCGACCGTCCTTGCCGATGCGGTTGAATTGCCCCTTCTGGTACTCGCCCTGGCGCAGCTTGGCCCAGAACGCCGCATAGCCAGGACTGTCGCCGAAAGCTGGATCGACGAATATCCTGTGATGCTGACCGACGATTTCGGGGAGCGTGTAACCAACAACCGACAGGAAATTCTTATTGGCCTCGATAATGGTGCCATCTAGATTGAAGGCGATGACTGCTTGCGCCTTCTGGATGGCCTCGATCTGCCCTTTGCAATCCGCATCGAGTTGCTTCTGATGCGTAATGTCGGCCGCGAATTTGATGATCTTGTAGGGTTTGCCCCGACGGTCGAAAATCGGGTTGTAGGACGCCTCGATCCAGACCTCGCGGCCATCCTTACCAATGCGCTTGAATTGCCCGGCCTGGAACTCGCCGGCCCGCAGCTTCTCCCAAAACTCACTGTATGCGCGACTATCCCGCACGGCCGGCTCGACAAACCCTCGGTGGTGCTGCCCAACGACCTCCCCTGCGCTGAAACCGAGCACGGAAAGGAAATTCTCGTTGGCGCGAACCACCGTTCCATAAAGATCGAATTCGATCACCCCCTGGGACCGTTCAAGCGCCGCTATCTTGGCACAATTTTCCGTCCTCGGATGAAGGGGGCGACTGAAAAGCATTCTCAAATACTTTCGGGATTTCTTGCGTGACGTCGGCGCGTCGCGCCCACAATCTACGCTCCAGCTCTGACTGAATACTCGAACAACAGATCACCACCATCACGCCGCACCCGTTAACAATGGCTTTAACTCCTTCCATAACTCAACTGAGATGCGAGTTTTTGGTCCTTCGTTGGATTGGCCCGCGACCATGAGCCTATGAGGGGTGCCCACCATGAACAGCACCCAGGCCTCGGATCATCCGCTGCCAGTCAACGTCGAGGTTCCGCCCAAGCCCGCCATCATGCCCACCATAAGGCGGATCGAGGCTGAAGCGGCGCTGCTGGTGCTGTGCGAAGCCGACACCTCCTTACAATCAGCCGTTCTCCCACGGGCTGCCGGCTCGATGTCGGCGGCGGTTGATCAACCGCTCCGATCCAGTCCTGAACGGTCTCGGCAACGCACTCCGGCCCGTTGTCCGAGGGGATATAACCGGGCAACCCCGCGGAGGCTGAACAGGTCCGAAGGCACGTCGATCACGTACAGCGCCTCAAGCTTACGAGCGATCCGGATCGCGGTCGGCGGCACCGGCTTGATGACCGTCCATTCTACATCCGTCAGATCATATCAAGCCATTGGCAACTCCTTCCAAGGAGAAAAAGATCCGAGCAGGTTCGTCCCGATCCAAAAATCGTCATGGTTTCACGGCCTAGCGTGTGTCCACACTACTCGCATGGTCGCCCGCGAGGGAAGAAATCGCCTAAAGGTTGAGCCGCGGACAAAAATGAGGCGAGTTTTAACCTGTATGCAATGATCTTGATCGAATGTTGTAAGGGAAAGCAACGAGCGAACTCGTGCTACATTCGCGCCATTAGAGCTAGCGTGCCCCTGCTTCCGAAAACTGAGAAAGGCTATCCGGCCGTTGATACTCATTTCCGGAGGCCAAAACAGGTGGGACATGAACACGATGGGTATTCTGCTCGCTCCAAACAGCAGGTTAGGCAACTTGCGTTAACAGATGACTGGGAATGAATTTTATATTTTTCTAGCAATCATCTTTCGCTCCGCCTTTGATCGGGAAAATGTTTATAATTGTACAAATAATATGATTGTCTCGCGGAGGTGAATGATGATTGATAAACTCAAGGATAAGTGGGGAACTACTTTCGAGTCCGGGGCCATTTTTCTGACCGAACATACGATGGTACCTGTGCTCGTCTGTAGCCGCAGTGAGTTGAGCGTGCGACTGGTTCTGCTGGACGCAGACGTAGTTCCAGATATATTTTTATTGAAGCTTCCGAGTTTGAAAACCTTGCGGGTTTGCAAGACTGCTTTGCGAACGTCCGAAGTCATTGAGGCTTGGTACGACGGCGAAATATAGAAACGGCGTCAAATTTCGACAGTTAGCGACACAAAGTCAAAAGCGCGACGAATAGGCTGCAGTATGCTTCGAACGTTCGGCATTGACCGCTAGCGGACACATCATCGTGCCGAATTGGGCATCCCTTCCACTTACGTTGATTGCGTATCGTGCGATTGTATCGTACGCCGGTTATGAACGGTGATATTTCACGAATTGGGAATGGCCTCAAATTTTCGTCATATCAATGACTTAAGAGGCAGAAAAATATTGCTATTGCACCAGAGCTGCACCATTGCAGCGTGTCCCGTCTACGGAGACATCGGCGGTCCCAATCTGGATCCCCAATGTCGCCAGCAGTGCGTCGAGGATGGCATCGATGCTAGGCGCGGCTAACATAAGCACCGAGCCGATCAGTTGCTGCAGGTTGAGAATACCACCTAATGGGAGACCATTCACATCGAGATACAGACTCGAAAAAAGTGAGCGAGATAAAGACGACGTCAGCTTGTCCGAGGAGACGGTTTTTATTCGTCCGGATGTGATGTCTGCATCGCCAAAATTAACACTGCGGGTGGTCTGTCCCAATTCAAATTTTGAGGAAGCTCGCACCTCGAGGAGCGGGGCGCGCAGGATGACCGCTGGCGTTAGTGGAGGACGTGGTCCTTCAGGATCGAGATACGATAAGGGCGTCTCTCCAAGGGAAAGGTAGGCAGCGCCTGTTGTCACGTCCAACGTGACCGACCTCTGATCCTGCGAGTTCCAGGGGCATGTGAGCTTTGCCAGTTTCGCTGTCGCGCGCCCGACTTCCACATAAATTGGAACTTTCAATTCTCCAAGCCCAAGAGGAGCCGCGAGGGAGACCTCTACGAGAGCACGAACCTGCGATGTCGAGAGCGTGGTGCCGGGTAGAACAAAGCCTGACGTACGCCGAGCCTCGCCAACTCGAAACGTAACCTTAGACTTAAGCAAGCCCGGTATGTTAACACCCAAGTCGGCGCTTATTTGGTTCGTCCCATTGGCGAGAACCGCCCCCGCACTCAGCATGCCAAGCGCCCCGACAGTCAGTGGCGAGCCAGGAGATGTTAGGGGTTGTTGTGCCAGGTCTCCGACTGATAGCAGGTTTCCGAGCTTCACGCGCTCGGTTCCGCCTTTCCCTGCGGCAAGACGACTCAGAATTTGTGCGGCCTCGAACCCGCCGGGTGTCGCACGAGCGGTATCGGCTAAAGCGAGAGCCAACTCGCCGACGGTGACCGAACCGTCTAGTACATCTTTGTAGGTTGCGGCCTGAATATGGCCCCGAGTGGCTGCGTTCTTCAGGAAAGTGAGCGCATCGATCTTTAGACCGGCTAGGGCATGGTAATCGAGAACGGACAAGGATACGGACGTTCCTAAAATGCTTGACAGGAGGGCGTTGCCGATTCCCCCATCTAGGGCGGCGGCGCGAGAGCCAATGCTGAAGGCAGCGAGTTCGGCCCGTATAGCCGTTGCGCTTGCCGTCATCTCCATGGATCCAGGCCCGCCGATCAGGTGAGAGAAGCTGGTGATGATCGACGAATTGGCCGTAACCCGGGTCGCATTCGGGGAGGCCCCCCCCTCCGAGAACCGGGCCTCGGGACTGATGCTGCGGTCTGCCGTGTACGTCCCAGGCGTCACCGTAAGTTTTGACGGAACGCTGAAGCCATTGTCGATCATGGCGAGGGTGGCAGCACCGACCTTATCTTTGGCGCCCGTAGCGGCCAGGGCAGCTAAGTCCACGGCGGACTGAAGCTTACGCTTGTGGTTGAAGGCAACGCCGAAATCGATGCCGAGACCGCAAAAGCCAAGCAGCGCGAAAATCGCGAGGCCAACGAGGGGAGCAATCGCACCGCTGCGGTCAGATCGTAATGCCTTTAGCATGGTCCGCTTCACAGACCTCCCCGGCGAATACTAGCTGTCCTCATCAATGTTGTTGGCAAGGGGACGAACGTTGGTACGATCTTGAGTAGGTTCGCACTCATGTCGTAGCGGAGGGTGACCGTGAAGAGATCGGGATTTCCCGCATCCGCCCCGACATTCACCGTCAGTGAATCGGGATCGATCAAGGGATTGTCGGAGATTCTACGCTTGATGGTCGCTAATGCTACAGCGGACCGCTCGCTGACATCCATGCCCGCTACAGACGCTCGTGCAGATTGGGAGGCGGCTTCCTGTAGGCTATGAGCGATTCCCAGGAACCACCCAAAACCAACGATTCCAAACAGCAAAACCATGAGGATCGGTACGAGGAGAGCGAACTCGACGGCCGCGGCTCCTTCCTCGGCGACTTGAAAACGTCTCAGTGAGAAACGACTGTTCCTAGCCATTTTTCCTCAATCTTCGAGAGAGCGACCAATCCTGAGGATGGGGCTTCAGGCGATAAGGTCACCGAGAGCGCCCGCTGGGAGCGACAGACAGCGCGGTTGCACTTATCAACTTACATGAGAAATATGCCGCTACAAGCTACGGCCGATCAAAAAGATTCGCGATTTTGAGGAGCCACAGTGCGGCGTGGGGTATTTGACGGCGCACTCAAATATGAATTATTTTTATGGAAAATAATTACCTTTTTATAAACTATGCTTGTGCTGGAACCCATGCTTTATTTGTCTGATTTTATGAGCGTCATATTTAATAAATGAATATAAAATACTTCTCTAATAATATAATATTCTATTTTTGGCATAATTGTCAGCTTCAATAATCATAAGCTTGCTTAGATAAATGTATTTGCAGGGTTAAGGCCGTCATTTTGAAGTAAGCATTATTAGATGAGGTGGGGCGAGTGAGAGGCTTGGTGGGTATTTTATGCTGGTTCTCGTGAGGGCGACGGCATGGTGGTGACCATGGGTAGTCGAAGAGCCAGAATCGGGAAAATTACAGGCACGGGCGGTCGGCGGCCCAACGAGGAATGCGGTCGGATGCGGGTGTCGATGATCTGCCAGATCTCCCTCACGATCTGCGCATTCTTCAGCGAGCAGACGATGTCTCGGCGTAGGCTTTCGTCCGTCAGCTTGCCGTTGGCCCCCCCCCATTCTCCCATGCTGAGCCTGGGACGAGGTGCTGGATCTGTAAGCCGGTTTTGGCGAACAATTTTCGTCAGGCCTTCGCGATCCTCCTTCGGCGTGGTCCTTCGGTTATCCGATCATCCCGCCGGAAGTATCGACGAAAGACTGCCGCGGAACGGGACATTGGCTCAGCCCCAGCAGATCGCCGCCTGACGCACTGTCGGAATGACGACCGCGGCCGTCACCGGAGGCGTACCCGGAAACTCTTCAAGATGCGGGCTGACCGCTTGCCGTCGCGCCAAGCGGACATCAACATCGTTCATTCGGAGGCAGTAGCAGGTCGATCTGCTCACTTGCGCAGTGGGCGACGTAGCCCTCTCACATCGGGCCTGTCGTCGAGCCTATGAGCCCCGTGCCGAGGCTGCCTATTCGGCCAACTTGACGAAGTTCGCCACGACACCCGACACTTCAGCGCCTCTTCGAGCCGTCGCCGTAAGGCGAATTCGGTAACGTGCGCCGTCCAGTCCGTCGATCGTTCTCTCGCTCGTCTGTCTTTCGACCATCACTCTATAGGCTTCATCCGGCAACCACACCAACGAGAACGGAGCCGAGAAATTACTCAACAAACGTCCATGATCGCTTGGCACTATGTTGAATATATCCGCGGCGGCCCGTGTGAAAAGGCGAATCCGTAAGCTTTTGTCGAGGAATACACTTGCGAGCTCAGTGCTCTCAAACAGAGCCTCATGATCGTCGCTCATCTGATCCATGAGGTCAATTTTCAAGTTCAGTTCTGTATTGACCGTGTGAAGCTCTTCGTTAATTGACTGGACTTCTTCCTTGGAAGCCTCCAACTCCTCGTTTGCCGATTGTGCTTCTTCGTTGACAGAATGCATTTCTTCGTTTGACGATTTCAGCTCTTCAAGAGAGGTCTCATACTCTTCAACGATCGCCAGCATACGCTCGCGCGCATCAGTCAGTTCACGCTCCAGCCGAGCGATTTCCTCGCTCTGCTCGCCATTCATCTGCGCGCGCCGGAGGGTCGGATCGATGGGGGACGCCGCATCGTCGAAAACAACGAGAAACAGTGGCTCCGCTTCGGCTGTCATCGCAAGCGGCTTGACGATCAGAGATAGCTTTCGGATACGACCATCCGGCATGGTATATTCAAGATCATCTCGAACTGCCAACCGGTTCCCCTCGATGGCCTCACTGAGGACCATGCGAAGTTCCAGGCGCAGTCCGCGACGAGCCATCGCGGCTAAATCCTGCGTCGGTTGGCCTGAGGCGATCTCCAGATAGTCACCGATCCGAGGGGAGTAATGCACGGCTTCGCCTGAGCGCGTCACAACCGCATGCGGTGGACTGAACGTGATGAGTATCTCTGCCTCTACCACCTGCCGCAGCGTCGCGTGCGTCGTCCCGCTTCGGCGCCGGCCTTCACCAGCCGCAAGGATACCAGTCCTGTCAGGGTCGAGCATGGACGGCAAACGCACCGGTCGGATCGTGTTACGGGCCTGAAAAATTCGGTGCTTCTTCTCAACGGTGGCGAATAGATTTTCGAAGCGCGTGACGTTTTCAGCCATGCCGATGAACAGATACCCGGATGGGCGCAAGGCATAGTGAAGGATAGGTAGAACCTGCTCCTGGGCGGCAAGGCCGAGGTAGATCAGCAGGTTACGGCAGGAGACGAGGTCGAGGCGCGAGAACGGTGGATCGCGCAGCACGCTGTGGGGCGAGAATGTGCACATGTCCCGCAGCTTCTTACTGATGACGACGCTCTCCGCCTCCGAGACGAAATGGCGAGCAATACGCTCTGGCGAGACGGCATCGAGGTAGGCCCGCGGGTAGCGGCCAAATCGGGCGACGGTAAGCGAGCGTTCGTCGATATCGGTGGCGAAAATCTGGATACGTGGTGGGTTGGGCAACGTATCGGCGTGCTCACGCAAGAGTATGGCGATGGAATAGACCTCTTCGCCGGTCGAGCAGGCGGGCACCCAGACCCGTACCGTATCGTCGGGGCCACGTCCCTCGAATAGCAGAGGGATCACCAGGGCGGAGAGCGCGTCGAAAGCGGCAGCGTCGCGGAAGAACTTCGTCACGCCAATGAGCAGGTCCCGGAAAAGGGCGGCGACCTCCGCAGAGTTTGCGCGCAGCAGTTCGAGGTAGGCCTGTGGCCCGGCCGAGCCGCTGACGCTGATGCGCCGGGACAGGCGGCGGAGAAACGTGCTGGGTTTGTAGCCCGCGAAATCATGCCCAACCTGTCGGCGCAGGATGGCGTAGATGTCTGCGAGCAAATCCTCGGAAACAGTGGCATCCGCCGAATCGCCGTTGTCGAAACCGCTTAGTGAAGGCTCCCGGTCACCGAGATAACTTTCAGCAATCCGGGCGCCCATTTCGCTGGCCCGTAATCCGAAATCGATGTAGCCGGTCCGCATCGCGCTGAAAGGCATGTCCGGCGTTTCGGGGCCGTCTTCGTCTCCGACCTGAGCTAGAGTGAGGCCTCCGTGCTCCCGGATCGCTTTGACTCCGATTGCGCCGTCGCCATCACCGCCCGACAGAATGACGCCCACCACCCGCTCCCCCTGGTCGAGCGCGAGTTTGGTAAAAAAGATATCGACTGGTTTCGTCTCGCGGGTTCCAGGAGGGAGTGGCGTCGTGATGAGCCGAGCGTCTTGGATGCCGAGAGTGACGCCGGGGGGCATGACGTAAACGTGACGAGGCTGAACCAACACGCCGTCGATAATGTTCTCGACCTTCAAAGCCGTGAATCGCGCCAAGACTTCGGTCAGCAGGCTTTCACGCTCGGGGTTGAGGTGCGTCACGACGATTACAGCCGCATCGAGGCTCTGCGGAAACCCATTGAAAAAGGCTCTCATAGCCTCGATGCCGCCAGCGGATGCTCCAATACCGATGATCGGGAACCGATCCTGTGTGGTCATCGCCTATCCTAACCCCGCTACGTGTCGCCTCAAGGGACACAAAGGGCTTGGCGGATCAACCCCACGAAATCGAGGATGTTGATGACGTTCCTGCCAACTAAGCCAAACTAATTTTGCCGTTCGATTTCCCTTTTCACGAAATCCAGGCAACGCTCGCGAGCGTCGGTATCTTTCAGTTTGACAAAATTTCGAAGCATCTCCGTTGTCTGGGCGAGATTTTTTAACTCGGAAGCATTCAATGAGCCAATGGACGGCGAGGGTTGCGTCTTCGAAAAGAAAGTGGTGAGCGGTACGTCAAGTGTCTGGGCGATACGGGCCAGTATTTGAGTGGCGTGACGATCCATTGGATCTTCATCAAAATCCTGAGCCATCCCATTTTTCCGTTCCGCGATGATCAATGCAGGATCATTTGGGCCGCCTTCGGTCCAACCGCCGCAGCGATGCGTCCCCCCACATCATGTAACATGCTGCCTAGCAAGGCCTGTGTCTGAACATCATCCTCATCTATGGCGAGTTCGTAAGCCTGGATCAGGCAGCGGACGAGCTTCTCCGACGGGGGCTGGTTGGTGTGATGATCACACGGCTCAATCTCAGGCCGGTTTATCATTGCGCGCGTCTGCTCTTGCGATCTCTGTACGATTTCACGCGACGCCAGGATTGTCCGCCGCGCCTCCTCGGCCGCTGCGCGCAACGCCCGAGCCGTCTCGAGGGCGCGATCTCCTGTATTGGCATCACTCATTTTTCGTCCCGACCGAAATTTTTAGCGAACCTTCCAGTGTCTACGAAGCGACCTAGACACCTTCGTAGACTGCGCTGAGAAAAAGCATGACGCAAATTAATTCCCGGCGAGTGCCGTGGTTTGCGCTCATGTGGTAGCCGAGGTGGGACGCTTGTGCACTGACTCAGAGCCCGTCCGATAAGAGGCTGAGGCAGGGTTGAGTGGCCGGGATGGCGGTGATTTAAAGAGGGTGCTGAAACCTGACTTGGATCTGCCATGTGGACTCCGACCACCCGGCGGCAGCATAACCTTTTGAAGTCCGAAGCAGACTGAGAGCAGTTGGTTCTGCTCGCGGACAGTCCACGCACCGGCAAGCCCGAAGCCCTTGCGCAGCCATAGCATTGCCTCGAAACCTTGGATCGTGCGCCGCGCCGTGTTGAACGAGCGGAAGCCGCCGACCCGCGGCATCGACCGCTTCACCCGGAAGTGGTCGCTCTCGATCCCCTGCTGAGGTGCTTGGTCACGTAATGGACCGGCGTCCGAGGCAGTAGACCCGCCTTCCGGCTCTCGGCGATGGCCGGTGGGTACGGGCCGGCGCCATCCGTGCCGATGCGGACCGATCCGCAGTGCGGCTTGCGGAACTGTCGCAGTCGCTTCTCGATCAGGGGAGCGTAGGACAAGACCCAGCGGTTCAGGGTGGAGTGGTCCACCTCAAGCCCGCGCTCCGGAAAGATCTCCTCGATGTCGCGGTAGCTGAGCGGGTAGCGCAGGTACCAGGAGACGGCCTGCACGATGAGCGACGCCTCGAAGTGCCGGCCCTTGAAGTCGGCCTTGGAGCGCTGCCTCAGCTTCACAGCGATGGCGTGAAGGATCATGGCCGGCTCCAGGGCGGAGGCGACAAGCTGGTCAGGTATGCTTAACGACCCGTAAGAGGCAGCAGATTCGTGTTTGCGACAGGCCCAGGGAAACGCGCTCCGACTCGCGCGCCCTAAAAGACCCATTTTCGAGAGCGGGGGAGGGGGCGGCATTCGGTTTTGGGAGAGGACGACCCGGGCCGATTAGGCAGGCTCATCGCTCGGCCAGCCTCGTAGCCAGCACCTAGAACTGTTGCGTTGGATGGTACATTCCAATTGACGTCCTGTTGCATTGAGTGATACGTTGTATCAACGAATGCAACACAGACGGCACGATGATCCGCAGCTTCCACGACCGGATGACGGAGGCGGTGTTCCAGGGCCGCTGCCCGAGAGGATTCCCGGCCGACCTCTTCAAGGTTGCTCG
The DNA here is from genome assembly GCF_000376345.1 of Methylobacterium sp. 88A. NCBI lineage: Bacteria > Pseudomonadati > Pseudomonadota > Alphaproteobacteria > Hyphomicrobiales > Methylobacteriaceae > Methylobacterium > Methylobacterium sp. 88A. Next base: position 3,171,301 of record NZ_AQVT01000001.1, on the reverse strand, counting down.
TCGCAAGCTTCGCGCCCTCCACAACGCCGTTGACCTGAAAGACCTCAAGGCGCCGCCGTCGAACCGGCTCCACGCCCTGATCGGAGATAGAGCCGGTCAGCTCGCCATTTCCGTCAGCGACCAATTTCGCATCGTCTTCGTCTGGACCGATGCAGGACCGGAACGGGTCGAGCTCACCGACTACCACTTAGCTAAGGAGGGCTCTGTCATGTCCGACACGATCAGCATCACGACCCTTCGCCAGACCTTCGAGGCCGAGGAGGACGTCGTGCGCTTGGCGCCGCTCCACCCTGGGGAAGTCCTACGGGAGGAGTTCATGGTTCCGCTCAAGCTGAGCGCGGGGTCGGTCGCGAAGGCGCTCGGCCTCCCTCGCTCGCGCATCGAGCGCATCGTGAAGGAGGAAATCGGCATCAGCACCGATACTGCACTCCGGTTGGCCCGGTACTTCGGCACTTCGCACCAGTTCTGGCTCAACCTACAGGCCGATTTTGAGAGCGAGACCCTACTTTCCGAGATCGGCCCGGAGCTGGATCGCATCGAGCCGCTGCCGGCTGTTGCGGCCTAGTCCCAATCCGGGCCGGGCTGGTTCAGCCTGCTTGTTCGTCTGCTAACCAGCTCACCGGCATCCTCTCCGTCGAGCCAAGTTGCGTACCGGCTCAGCGTGAGATGGACGACCCACCCCGCCGGCCCCGTGATCAGATCGGGGCGGCGGGGCTGAGTCCGCCTCCCTTAACGTCCGTAGCTAGGCTCATGGACGGCCTAGGCGGCATCCATGAATGCCTATCAAGCAGCGGGCGCCTTACGCGGCCGACCCGCCTTCTTGGGCTTATCAGGAGCCGGAGGGGCCTTCTCGCTGACCGTCTCCTCCTGCACCGCTGACTTTGACGTTGCCGTCTTATTCCGCTGCTGTCCAAGTCCGAGGGACCGGGCAAGCTCCGAGCGCTGCGCCGAGTAGCTCGCAGAGGTCATCGGGTAATCCGGCGACAGACCATGCTTCGCGCGGTAGGCTTCAGGGGTCAGACCTCGGAGCGTCAGATGGCGGCGCAGCGTCTTGTAAGGCTTGCCGTCTTCGAAGCTGATTAGCGCGTCCGGTGTGATCGACTTCCTGATCTGGGCCGGCGTCGCCTTCTCGATCTTGTCAGCTTCCGCCGTGGCAGATCCCCCGTTGGCAAGGCCACTGACGGCAGCATGCACGCTGCTCAGCAGTTCGCCCAGTGATCCTATCGGAACCGAGTTGTTGGAGACGTAGGCGGCGACGATGTCGGCCGTGAGTTCGATGTGGTTTGCTTGGAATTCCTGATTGATATCGGTCATGCTGATTTCTCTGAGGGCTAATAAATACCCTATAGATACTTTCGAGGAGCTTTTACAATAGGGCAGGATATCGGCGGCTTAGAGAATTAAAATGGCTGCATATCGTGAAGTGAACAATTTCAATTCGATTTGCTGGTAATTACTCACCCCCTTGCGCGGGCGGGATTTCGCTGATTCCCTCACCGGATGGGCCGGAGCGATCTTGAGCGGCTGAGCCGCGACGAGCTGATCGAGTTGGTGCTGCGGCTGCAGCGCCCGGAGAAGACTTCGCGCACCTCGTCGAAGCCGCCCGCGACGGACCGCAAGGAGCGTCGGGAACAATCCAAGCCCGGTGGTGCCAAGCCTGGGCACGAGGGTCATAGCCGCGGGATGAGCGAGGATCCCGATGCCGTCGTCGCGCATCGCCCGGATCGCTGCGTTTGCTGCGGCGGCGGACTGCACGGGGATCTTCCCGCCGAGGTCGTCAGCGTCTCCGAGCGGATCGAACTGCCGGCGGTGATGCCGGTCGTCACCCAGCATCGGCGCCTCGCCGTGCACTGCCCGACCTGCGGGGCGCGGGTCGTCGGGCCGGTGCCGGAGGTAGCGCGCGGCACCCCGTTCGGCCCACGGCTGCATGCGGTGGCGACGTATTTGAAGACCTTCCAGGCGCTGTCCTACGAGCGGCTGCAGGCGGCGCTCTCCGACCTGTTCGGTTTGAGGCTGAGCCAGGGCGGGCTGATGAACCTCCTCCGCCGTGCGCAGGGACGCTTCCGTCCCGGCCGCGAGGAGGCCGTCTCGACCCTGCGCCGGGCCGCGGTGGTCGCCTCGGACGAGACCGGCGTCCGGATCGAAGGCAGCAATGCCTTCCACTGGGTGTTCCACGCGGCCGACGCGGTGGTGCACACGGCCTCCCCGACGCGGGGCGCCATCGTGGTTCGGGAGATGATGGACGGCCACCGGCCCGCGGTGTGGATCTCGGACCGCTACACCGCCCAGCAGGGACACGCCGCCGAACATCAGACCTGCCTCGCCCATCTCGCCCGCGACGTCGCCTATGTCGTCGAGACCAGCGACGATCCGGTCCCCTGGCGCCTTCAGCTCTGGCTGCAATCCGTATTCGCCCTGGCCGAGCGCGTCACCGATCTGGCTGCGTCGACGCTCGCCGCCAAGCGCCGAAGCCTGGATCGACAACTCGGCGCCATCCTCGCCACGCCGAGCCGCTGCGACCTGACCCGCGATCTGCAAGCCAAGATCGGCCGGGCTCGCCATCAGCTCCTGGTCTTCCTCGTCCATCCCGGCGCGGTCGAACCGACCAACAACGGCTCCGAGCGGCTGCTGCGCCCGTCCGTCGTCCAGCGGAAGGTCACCAACGGCTACCGCGCGATGTGGGCCGCCGAAGGCGAGGCCGCCATCCGCACCGTCGTCGATACCGCGCGACTCACAGGCCGCAGCCCCTTCGGCACCATCCTCAAGACCGTCGGAGCCTGAACCAGGCCGTCACAGGGGTGAGTAATTACATTTGCTGAGGGCGGAAACGTCATCACCCCCGGTATCATCGGAAAATTACAGCTGGCCTCACGAGCACATTGAGCCAGTGGGATGCACGCTTCCAAAGTATGATTCGGAGCGTGTTGGATTAGGGTGTAGGCATGAGCAAAGAAGGAAGCCACCATGCCGCGCAGGAAGACAACGCTTCAGCGCTCTGCACTCCTGGCGTTGGTCGCGGGAGGCCTCTGGCTGCCCGCCGGCATCGCTTCATCTCAACCATCGCCGAGCACGTCCGATGCCGATCGGGATAAGCGGATGGAAGCTATGCACCAGCAGCACGTCCTGAATTCCGCAGGGCAGGCAAAGAAGGATAAGGATCGGGACGCCCGCACCGATCGCCTATCGAGGTCCGTTTGCATCGGATGCGGCGGTGGCGTCGTTCCGTTCGATCGATCAGGCGGCGCTGCAAAGAAGGAACCGCGCAAGGCTCAGGCAGCGAAGCCCCGTCGTATCGATCCAGCGCAAGCTGACGGCAAGAGTAGCGATTGACGGCTCAAAACAGCCGGTGAACTACCCACCCATCAGATCGAACTCAGTCGCAGCAATTATCCATGGCAAAGCTAGCGTTCAATTTGATGCTGGAGGAGCCGCGCGAAACATACATTGTCACCAGCGCCGCATTGATCGTCGGTAGGATCGACTGTATTCAGGCCGAGCCTGTGACGGATCAGCAATGGGCATGGGCTATGCACCTCGACATTGGAGTGGCGCCATTCCGGCGCGGCGGAAACGCTGGTTCTGCCGACGAGGCGGCATCCAAGATGCGTGAGGCTTGGGAGGATTGGAAGGTCTGGGCCGGGCTGCAGGATGTCGAGGGAGCCGGAGGCACCACAACAGCGGTCGTTCAGGTGCCGATCAAATCGCTGACGAGAGGTATGGCAAAGTTAGCCAGCTCGTTGCCATAGCCTCGCGCTGACCACCATACCACCATCAGGCCCTCTATATGCTCGCGAGAGGCTCTGTCGCAGTCGTTGTCCGTGTTGGTTGCCGCCGGATGTCGTAACGGGAAGAGCTTTCCGCACCCGGTCGACGCTCAAGCAGGCACGATCTCGAATTCCATTCCCCTGCCCGGTCCCTGATCGGCATAGTCGACTAGCGCATACCCGCGCTCGCCCAAGCCGGCATCGAGGATGTCACGGTGCTTGCGGACCATCTGGCCAATCGCGAGGGGCGTTAGGCGGGGGTTGCCCCGCCGCAGCTGATCGACACCGATACTGACCGGCGCGCCCTCGCGATCCGCGATCCTGACGAGGGCCGATGCCAGATCGGTGGCCTTCGTTTCCGAGGCTGATTTTGCTTTGAACGCCATGTCGTCTCCCTGATCCGGCGGTGAGCCTACCTGCCCTGGAGGCTCTCGCCGAAATCATCCGGAATCTCGCCGAACTGGCCGAGGATTGTCGCGCTCTCCAGCTCGCGGGCCTCGGCATAGGCCAGCGGCCCATGAGCGGCGATGAGAGCCGTCGCCTTGGCCTCGATCTCGCGGCGGAAGCGCCCAGGTCGCAGCCGGTCTGTAAGCCAGCGCGCCACCCATGCCGAGCGATTGCCGAGCCTGTTCACCCCCGGGGCGCCCGCCAACCGGCCGCCCTGGCCTCGTCCTCGGAGCAGAACATGCGCTCGCCGTCCTTCTCACTGATCCGGGTGCGGTCATAGTCGCGCGATCCGGGGACGTGGAAGACCCTCTCGCCCTTCCGGCTGATGTTACCCTTGATCGCGCACCCGCCGGCCTTGGGGGGCGGCTGTGCCGAAGGTATGGGGCCATCCGGGCCGCCCGGCGCGGCGAACCCCATCGTCATGGCCCGCTCGCCCTTGCGCCAGTCCCCAGGCGTCGTGAAAGAACCGGCCCAGATCCCAAGCTTCCCCGCCTTCGCGGTGTCCTCGGCGGTGATGTAGTCCTCCGAGTACCGGCGGTACGCGACGGCATGACCCTGCGCGACTAGCCACGCGTTCAGGTCCTCCGCGCCCTTCCGGCAGACCGCGACGGTGCGCCCGTACTTGTCGATATCCCTAGGATCGCAGGAGACAGGCGCAGAGCCGATCCGGTCGGCTAACGCGAGGGCAGCGGTCTGCCCGCATCGGAAGGTCTCTCCTGCCTTTCTATTGCAGAGCTGTGCGCTCTCGGGCGCATCGATCCCGTGGAGCCGGATACGGGTGCCGCCGATGTCGAGGGTGTCGCCGTCTACCACCGAGGCCCCGCCGGTGATCGGCTCGGCCGCGAACGCAGGAGCCAATGACAGGACGAGGACAAGGGCGGGAACAAGTATCGATTTCATCAATACCGGATATCGATTTGATCTGTTGGAATGATGGTGCACCGCAGCGCATATTTCTCTCATCAGACGGGGCGCAGTTCCCGAAACACCAGTGGGATAAGTACCATGACCGTTCGCAAAATCGTGCTCGCCGCTCTCGCCGCTGCCACCCTGACCGGTACGGCGATGGCTGAGGATCGCGTCAACATCACGCCGACGCTGTACCGTGAACAGGCTCGCGTCACGGCATCGGTTCGTCCGGCTTCCGAACTGACAACTACGCCGTCCCTGGCCCCGCGTGTCCCCGCGACCCGGCGCCTTGTTGCCGATGCAGAAGCCTCGGCCCGTTAAGACGGCTTCCTGGCCGGCCTGGTCCCACCACCAGGCCGGCCGGGATGCGATCCTCATTCTGCCGGATCGCGCCGTGCGCCCGTCGCCACCACCTTCATCATGGCGTCGGGCAGCGGGCGCTGTAGCTCAAGGGCGACCTCTGTCGGCGCCTCGAGCCACGTCTGCCACTCTTCTGGCGTCGTCAGCAGGACCGGCATCGCCTTCGGGTGGACCGGCCCAACGATGCCATTCGCATCGCAGGTGAGGAACGAGAACAACCGGTGCTCGGCCTCCTCCCTATCGGGGTTCTCGGCCTTCGTCCCACGCACGCCCGTCCAAGGCCGCCAGATGCCGGCGAAGGCGAAAAGCGGCCGATTGTCATCGAGGGCGAACCACGTCGGTGTCTTCTTCGGCTTGGTGTCGGCGTACTCGCTGAAGGAGGAGACCGGGACGAGGCAGCGGTATTCCGGCTTGAGCCAGGGCCGCCAGTGCGGGCTCTTCACATTTCGGACGTTCGTGACCGGGTGCTCCCCGTACTGCTTCGGACCCGGGATGCCCCATCGGAGCATCTCAAGGGTCCGCTTGCCGTCCTCGATCCGAACGATGGGCGCCATCTGGTCAGGGAAGATGCCGGGCACCCTCGGCAGGTTGCCAGCGCGGTCCTCCTCCACACCGAACGCCTCACGGATCTCCGCTTGTGACGTGACCAAGCTGTAGAGGTTGCACATCGTTCACGTCCTTAGAGACCCACAGGTCGCCATTACACACCGAGATTGCCATGTATCTCGTGTGGCTCGAACCTCAGCCAACGAGCCTCAGCATGGAGCTCTCTGGCACCGACCGGACGGTAGGATTGGTTCTCGTCCCCAGCCTCAATGCCGCGCTTGGCCCCCATGTCCTGGCGCGGTCGATCCTCACCCCCTATCCCGTCCGGCCCATCACAGCCGCCGGACCTCATGTCAGCCTCGCCAGCCTTCAAGATCGAACCCGGCAGCCCCCAGGCGTGGCGCGAAGCCTTCCTCGGCATGAAGCCCAGCGTGGTCCCGTGCCCCGGTCTGACGCCCGCTGGCTGGCAGGCCGTTCATGCCGCGTCCCTGGACTTCCTCGACAAGCACGCCGACGAGGCCGGCCGGCTCGGCTGGACGACGCTGCAGCTCTTCGGCGTGCATCCCGACCTCGGAGTGATCCGTTCCGATTTCTGCGGGGCGATGGTCCTGAGTGGCGACCACGCGTCGGCCGTCGAGGCGGATTTCATCCGGTTCGAGCGCACGCGGTACTTCCGGAACGTGCCGGGCCGACCGAAGGGCGCAGTGCCGATCTGGGCGGTGAAGAGGTAGGCGGCGGGGGAGCCAGCCCTACCTCTTCGCAGTCGCAACAGAGACCCGATCATGAGCCACGAGCGCGAAGAAGGCTACTTTATCGCCCTGGCGAACATGCGAAGCCACCTACGGCGGCGTGTGAATGAACCCGACATCACGAACGACGCAAAGCTCGAACTCCTCGATCTGCTATCGATGTTGGACGACATGCTGAAGGGCGGGACGCCTCCCGAGGAACACAACAACGACGCGCCAGAGCCGCTAAGCGGGAGCTTTTAGCCAGAGCCACCCGCACCTCATGCGGATCAAATCTAGGCTGTGAGGCGCTTTTCGTCCTTGGAAGTGAATTCCTCAGTGATCGTTATTGAGATCTTCGACAACCACGCTTCTGCCGTGCGAGCTCGCTCTTCCGCTTCCTTGACGCGCGCATCGGCGGCTTTCAGCAGCGCATCGGACCGGGTTTGAATATCCTGGGCATGGCTCTCAGCCGCCCTGATGCGGTTAAGTGCGGCCGTCATATCCTCCCGAACCCGGTCAAGAAGCTCACGAACGCGGATTTCCTGCTCTTGAGCCTCTGCCTCAGCCTCCCTAACGCGATGCGCCGCGTTCCTAACCCTATCGATCAAGTCCGGCCAATCCTGCGGCGTCGAGTGATGATTGAGGGGAAAGTCGGCGGTTTGCCTGTCAGTCGGACCGATGACACGCAGGATGCCGGCCAGTGGAGGCGTGGGAGTTTGCTTTGCGTCGAATGTCTGCCGCTCGGCTTCGAAATCCTTGGTGAGATCACGCATGATCTTTTCGATCTGATCCACCGTATGATTCCTTACAATCAACCTAAGCGCATCTTCCGGGCTTCAAAAAAAGCCGAACTGAGAGCACTCCCTGATTTTCCGTAATCGTCAAGCGCGACAAAGTCGGTCAAACATATTCCGACAGAACCGACTACTCAGTGTTGCACATATATCTCTCAGTATCAGAGACGTCACTTCCCTGTCCTGGTGTTGCCCTGCTCACATGGGGCTGCTCAGCGCTTGTGACGTAGGTCGGACGGCATGCCTCGCCTAACTGGCGCAGCAAAGCGCGGCTTACGCCTGCAACCTATCACGGTCGCGCTCGACCACGGCAAGCAGACGCTGTAGCCGTTCCACCTCCGCGTGAAGCTCCCCCGCATCCACAGCCAGCTCGACGCACTGGTCCTGAACCTCCGCGAGTTGGGCGCGCAGCTCGGCATTCTCGGTCACCAGGGCGAGCAGGAGCAGGGTGTCGGAAACGACGGACCTCCCAGGGATCGAGCAGGCCGTGGGCGTCGCCGATGAGGGTTAGCGTTGACTTAACCGCCCCGCCCGGCCGACATGGCACCGTGCCCGCCTCTCACGCTTAGCGAGTCGTGAGCCGACCACCGTTGAGGATGATAGCCGCGAGAAAGATCTAGAGCCCCCAACGCGAAACGGCCCCACCCCTGGCAGGGCGAGACCGTTTGAAATCGCAGGGCTTGTGAGGCCAGTCACTTCCCCTCACGAGCCATAGCTCCCGCTGGGAGTCAATCGAGAACATGCTTCTCAAAGCGATATTGCTTGGCCTTCTGAAAGGTGCCCCACGACAGGGAGCGGCCCGCTTTGACGCGGCCTAAGCAGGGCTGTGAACGATGTTCGCTAACGAACTCCGGCGCTCGGTAGAGGCGGCGACGAGATCGAGGCTGCCTGACGTGGCGGCGGTGATGTGGCGCGCCTATGGGGCCGGTCAGATCAGCGAGACGGAGGCCGAGGCCCTGTCCGCCCTGATCGAGGCGCGGAAGGGCCCTGCCAGCCACGCCGGCTGCCCCCAGGAGGCCCGTGGGCTCGCGGCCCCGCTCAGATTGACAGCATGGAGCGCCGACGCCGCTGGGCGGCCTCTGGTAGGCTTCCGCAGGGCATCGCGGCTCGGTTCACGCTGGCCGAGACCGCCCGCCGCGGCGATTGCCGGATGTACGTCGACCACATTGCAGCCGTGGCAGGCGTGTCCCGCTCCACCGTGAAGACCGCGATCCGACAGGCCAGGACGCTCGGCCTCATCACCGTTGAGGAGCGACCGCAGACTGCCTTCCGCAACCTTTCGAACATCGTGAGGATCGTTTCGAAAGAATGGACCGCCTGGCTGCGTCTCGCCCGCTCTGGCGGCATAGGGGTCAAATCCTCGACTGGCACGAATACTGAAGCTCTAAAACTACGAGGAAAGCGGCCAGCGGAAGGGCAAAAAAAGCTGCCGGAAACCGGCGGTTTGCCTCGGCCAAAGAGACCACAAAGGAATCGGTGCGAGCGGCAAGAAGCGTGACGCCATGCAATGAAGGTATGCAGCCGGATGATATGACGAACGCCAGCTTGGCTGACCGCAGAATCACGACCACGGCGCAGAGCCATAGGGCATGATGATGGCTGGAGCCCGAACTGAGCTGTAATCAATCCAAGAAATCCGACACTGAGAACAGGCACATCGCGAAGAACAGGAGAGCAAGGGCACACACATCGAGCATGGCGTGGTGGTAGGCTGCTCCTTAACCTGTCTGTTGACGGTGCATCCGAAGCGTGGCCGTTAGCAGATGGTGACTATGAGCTACGGTGTTGCTATTTAGCATCATCTAAGCGAAGCATTTCTTTGCGACGCTCCTCTCGTTGAGCGAGTTCCTGCCCCACCTGCCAAAGGAGAGCACGCGTCATAGCAAGCATGGCGGGTGTACCCACTTCGATGACGGCCTCGTGCGCGGCCAAGCAAGCCTCGACCATGGAATTGAAACGCTCGTCGTCTTCCATTCTTCACGAGCCTCCTGTCCGACATCTATCTAACTATCTCAAGTTAGTAAGTTACAAAAATTATTCAGGAATCAACCCTGGTTTTATCCACGAGGCCGTGATTTGATTGATGCTTGAAAAGTAGGTAATTCGATTGCGCGCAATCGGAGATATCGATGTCTGAGTGGGATGCTTCTGGGGACGGTACGAACCAAAAGGCAGCCCTGTTAAATAAGCTCGCTACGGCACTGGATTGCCCAGTTTCGGCGTTCTCCGAGTCCTCATTGGGTGATCCGACCCAGACGGCCGAGCTGTTGCGGCTTTGGGCCATGGTTGACGACGAGCAGGATCGCCTGAACGTCCTGAGCTTCATCAGAAGCCTTGCTCATGGAACCGACGCTCGACAGAGCTGCTGACGTTCCAGCGTCATCCGCGGCCTGTCTTGGGGGGCAGAAACTTTCTGGGGCGGCAGGGCCGCCTTCACGCCAGCGGCTCGCGAGGCCCGTCGCGGGTGGCGAAGACCATGCAGTGACACATGATGCCGTTCGACAAGCCGCACACTGCCCTTCCGAACCGTCTGAGGCTTTGCTCGTAGCAGAACCGTATCCGCGCGAAGGAAGAGCTCTGATCGGTCAGATGCGAGGGACTGTTGGCTAACCGGTCTGCCGGACACTCAGCCGAGATGCGGTTCGCACAATCGACAACACGTCGCGGCGAAGGTCACTCTCCTCAATGGATGCATAGGCGGCAAGGATTTCAATGGCGCCAGGCTCAGCGAGGAAGGGGAACATCTCGTCCTGTCCCTGAGGCTCGCTCTCGCCGAAGAGGGCTGACATCGGCACTTCGAAAAATTGAGCGATCTGCTGTAGGCGGCCGCTGGCAATCCGATTCTGCCCATTCTCGTATTTTTGGATCTGCTGAAACGTAACGCCGGCGACCTCGCCAAGCGCAGTCTGTGACAATCCCTTAGCTTTACGGAGGACAGCGATGCGCAAGCCGACGGCACGATCAATGTCTGTCGTAGATTTAATGGTCATGCCGCGTCCCACCTCTGTTTGGAAATCATTAATCATGACGTCACTTCAAACATGAAATATTGTGCGCTTCTGCTCGTAGCGTATTGCGTCAGCTCTTGGCGGGTAAGCCGTAGGTCTGCAGTGTTGCAAGATCGCACTATCGCCACTGACGCTTTCAGGGCTCTGTATCGTTCAAATTCATCGCACGGGCCAACGACTTCCATGTTCAAGAAGCTCCTCCTCGCCACTGCGGCCACCGCTCTCCTGGCTGGCGCCGCTTCGGCCGCCGACCTGCCGCGTCGCGCCGCTCCCCCGGTCTTCGTGCCGGTCCCGGTGTTCACCTGGACGGGCGCCTACTTCGGTATCAACGCCGGCTACGGCTTCGACGCCGGTAGCAACAGCGACCGCTACGCCCTGCCGGGTGGTTCGGTGCTGAACTCCTTCACCCGCACCCCGGTGGTCGTCTCGACCAACGGCGGCAACGATCTCGAAGGCTTCGTCGGCGGTGGCCAGGTCGGCTACAACTACCAGTTCACCCCGGGTTCGGGCGTGGTCGTCGGTATCGAAGCTGACGCCCAGTACACCGACTTTGGCAACAAGAGCCGCACCGTGGCCGGCACCGTCAGCCCCGTCGCCGGCGCTCTCGTCAGCCCCACCTCGGTCCGTATCCCGGGCAACGAGATGAACTTCTTCGGCACCGTCCGCGGCCGTATCGGTTACGCCTTCGACCGCACTCTCGTGTACGGCACCGGCGGCTTCGCCTACGGCGACGGCGCAACGGGCGGCGACGACTTCCGCACCGGCTACACCGCCGGCGGTGGTATCGAGTACGCTCTCCCCACCGACTCGTTCTTCAACTTCTTCAAGTCGTCGGCCGTGACCCTGAAGGTCGAAGGTCTGTACGTGAACCTCGAGAACGAAGGCCGTACCGGCGAACGCTCGGTGTTCAACCCAGCTACCAACGTTCTTACGCTCAGCCGTTCGGTCACCGCTCGCGAGAGCGAGTTCGCCGTCGTCCGCGCCGGCCTGAACTACAAGTTCGGATCTTACTAAGGCTTTTCGCCTTATATCATCTGCCTGAGCTGATCTCGGACCCAATGTTCCGTTCTCGGAACCAAAGTTCGGTTTCAGCCTAACCTAAAGTTTGACGAGGCCGCCTTGGAAACGAGGCGGCCTCGTTTACGTTGAAAGGGCCGCCTTCATCTAACAGAAGCCCCCAAAGGTCCTGAGGCAAGCGCGTGCCACGGTCCCATCCGTCTCCCCCTGACGATCCCATCATCGGGGTCGGCAAATCACATGGGCGGATCAGGCCAACGGGGCTGCCGGAGATCCCGCCATCCTCTCCATGATCCGGCTCAACGTGACCGGAGCCCAATCCCAGCAATCGACGCCGACGTCGAGGCTTGTCCGGGTGGCCGGAATGGCACCATGGGAATGGCCATAAACATGAAGGTCGCCGTGCCAGGCATGGGGCCACGTCACGTGCGAATAGTGGCTGAGCCACAGGGCGACCCGCCGGGGCATCCCCGGGTCCTGGACGAAGACCCTTTGGACGTCGACGACGGGTCCCGCCCATTCGAGCCGCTCGCCCAGCCCGAAATCGTGGTTGCCCCGGACGAGATGGATGCGGCCGTGCAGGCGAGCCTGGATGGAGGCCGCGTAGTCGAGACTGCACCTGTAGGCGAAATCCCCAAGATGCCAGACGATGTCGTCGGGGCGGACGGCCTTGTTCCAGGCGGCCACCAATGCCTCGTCATGCGCCTCGATGGTCTCGAAGGGACGGGGGCGAGTCATCCGCGGACTGAGCAGGCCTCGGTGACCAAAATGGGTGTCGGCCGTCAGGAGGGTCCTCGGCATTCTCAGCCTCCGAAATAGTGGAGGCCTCGTACGGGACGCAGCGCTCCGAAGTCAGCGGGAAGGGTGTAAGTCTCTGGATTTCATTGGCTGAGCGCTCCTGATGCGACGTGTCGATTGCACCGCCTGGGTCCCACGGCAAGGGGCGGTTGAATGGGATCCACCGGTGAAGGCCGCTTTCCGCCCAATCCAGTTCGAGAGCACGAATTGCCCCCGCCCTCGCATGGTTAAGGAATCGTTGATTCCGGAAGTGGGGCAGAGGAAGCGCTTCACACGTCCCGCTTCTCTCGGAGTCGAGATCGATCCCACTTCAGGTCAGGTGGATCACTCCGCGTGATGGATCGCCTCGACGACCTGGTCCGCGCTGTACGGCTTGGGCACGAACAGGCCGTGGTCGGGGATTTCCCCGTCGGCCAAGCGCTGGCGGCCCGAGGTCACCACGAGGCGGATGTCGGGCCAGGCATCGTGCACGCGCCCGGCAAGCGTCACTCCGCACATGGAGCCCGGCATGTCGACGTCGGTGAAAAGCGCGCCGATGTCGGAGCGCTCGTGGAGGATGAACCACGCCTCGTCGGCATGGCGCGCCTCGACGATCTCGAAGCCTGCATCCTCCAACATTTCGACGGCGCAGAGGCGCACGAGGTCGTCATCCTCGACGACGAGGACGGCCGAGGCTTCCATGGAGCGCTTCGTCGACATGGTTTCGCAACACAAGTTATCGCGAATGGTTGCCTTCCATGACTGCGTCATCTGGGTTTGCAAAGGCGTACAATCCCCAGCGGCATTGGGAATTCCGACCGGCAAGCAGCCCCCGAACCCCATTCGAACGGCCTGGGCGCTCCCGCATTCTTGAAGCAGGCAAAGGCCAGGCGCGGCCGCCAACGCGACACTTTCAGGAGCAAAAAGGGACGAGGGGAGTTCTTACTGCCAAGGCAGGAGAGCGCCTCCACTCATCAAGCGCTCGGTTCGGGAAGACATATGGTCGAAGAGACGAACCTGGCCGGTGACGAGTGGACGCTTGAGAGCTTCACCGGGGCGATCCACCGGGGCGGTGTCGGCCTGTGGGCGTGGTCACCCGAGCGGCGCCTGGCCCAACTCGATAGCCTCTGCCGGGAGTTCTGGGGGACCAAGGGAGCGGTCGTCACCATCGACGCCCTGTTCGACAAGGTGGCCGCCGAGGACCGCCACGGCATGATGCTCGACTGGGCCGCGAGCGCCAGCGACCCGCAGGCCTACAGCTTCGATTTCCGCATCGGCGAGGGCCCCGACGCACGCTGGATCTCTGCCCGCGGCGTCGGCGGGGATGCCGGCAAGGTCGGTGAATGGGTGCAGGCCATCTTCCTCGACATCACCGACCGGAAGCGCGCCGAGGAGGCCGAGCACCTCCTCACCAAGGAGCTTTCGCACCGCGTCTCCAACATGTTCACCGTCGCCCGGGCGCTCACCGCCATCGTCGCGCGGGATGCGAAGTCGACCCCTCTCTTCGCCGAGGACCTGTCCCAACGCTTCGGCGTCCTGCACGAAGCCACGACCATGGCCACCCGGTCGCACAGCCTCGACCAGGGCAACGTCAGGCTCCAGGATCTCGCCGAGCGCATCCTGTCACCGTACCTGAATGGCGCGAACATCGCCGTCGACGTCGAGGCGGCCGCGGTCGCGAGCCCCGACAAGGTCAACGACTACGCGATGATCTTCCACGAACTCGCCACCAACTCGGCCAAGTACGGCGCCCTGTCCGGGGGCGGCAACCTCAGGCTCGTCGGAAGCGTCGTCGACGATGCCCTGACCCTGGAATGGACGGAGGGCGCCGCGCCGTCCGGAACGACCAAGGCGGAAGGCACCGGGTTCGGGTCTCGGCTCCTGAAGCAGACCATCGAGCGCAGCCTGTCCGGCAAGTTCGAGCGCACCATCGACGATGGCGGACTGCACTTCCGGATGATCGTCCCGGCAGCCTGACCCGACCGCTACGCCGGCGCATCCCACACTTGTGTATCCGATGCCCGTGCGCATTCGTCCACCCCGAACCGTGGTTCAGCACCCATGGCGAATTTGCTAGACGGCGTCGCGTGACAGATACGCTAGCCTCTCCCATGCCGGCCGAGTCCGAGTCGGACACGGTCCTCCGGGATACCCACCGCATCCTCTCCGAGATCGCCGGAGGGTCGGACATCACCGATCCGTTCGCCGCGGCGGTGCGGGCGACGCGCATGCCAATGATCATCACGGACCCGCGCCAACCGGACAACCCGATCATCTTCGTCAACAGGGCCTTCAGCCGGCTGACCGGGTACGCCCGAGAGGAGATCATCGGCCGGAACTGCCGCTTCCTCCAGGGCCCCGAGACCGACCGGAGCGACGTCACCCGTGTCCGCGAGGCCATCGCAGCCCGACGCGGCATCGAGATCGCGCTCCTCAACTACCGCAAGGACGGCACGACCTTCTGGAACCAGTTGCTCCTGGCGCCGGTGAAAGACGCCGCCGGCGAGGTCGCGTACTTCTTCGCCAGCCAGTACGACGTCAGCGCCGACGTGCTGCAACTCGCGGCCCTGCGTGGCGAGAACGCCGCCCTCTCTGCGGCCCGCGCCAGCGACGCCGAGCGCCTTCAGTTCAGCGAGATGGCCCTGCGGCTGGCCACCGAGGCGGCCGAGATCGGCACCTGGGACCTCGACCTCGTCGCCGTTTCCCTCACGTTGTCCGAGCGCACCCGCGGGCTGTTCGGCCTCGCCCCGGACGCGCTATGCGACCTCGACACGCTTCGCGACGGCCTGCATCCCGAGGACCGGGACGCGACCCTGGCTGCATTCGATGCCACCCTCGATCCGGAGCGGCGCGCGCCGTTCGAGGCCGAGTTCCGGGTCGTCTCCAAGGCGGACGGGACCGCTCGCTGGGTGGGGGCCAAGGGGCGCTGCCTGTTCGACGAGCATGGCCATGCCTTCCGGGCCCTCGGGACCATGGTCGACGCCACCGGCCGCCGCGAGACGGAGGCGCGCTACACCGCCCTGTTCGAGGCCGTCGACGACGGGTTCTGCATCATCGAGTTCATCGACGGCCCACACGGTCCGATGAGCGACTACGTCCACACCGTCGCCAACCACGGATACGAGCGCCAGACCGGCATTTCGAACATCGTCGGACGCACCTTGCGCGACCTGGCGCCCGACGAGGCCGAGGGCTGGCTCGACCTCTACGGAGGCGTCCTGCGCACGGGAGACTCGATCCGGTTCGAGCGGGCGTTCCCCGCGGCCGGCCGGCACATCGAGGTCTCGGCCGCGCGGATCGAACCGGCGAGCCGGCGCCAGGTCTCGGTGCTCTTCCGGGACGTCACCGCCCGCAAGCGCATGGAGGCCGACCTCCAGGCAAGCGAGGCGCAGTTCCGCGCCTTCGCCGAGGCCGTCCCTAACCAGGTCTGGGCGGCCCACCCCAACGGCACGCTGTACTGGTTCAACGGGCAAGCCTACGCCTTTACCGGTGTCGAGCCTGGCCGCCTGAACCGAGTTTCGACCTGGGTCGACCTGATCCACCCCGACGACCTGCCGACGGCGCGAGAGAGCTGGGGCCGCTCCATCGCGACCGGCGAGCCCTACGAGGTCGAGTTCCGCATCCGTGGTGCCGACGGCTCCCACCGCTGGTACCTGGCGCGGGCGCAGCCGGTCAGGGACGCGGCCGGTGCGATCACCCAGTGGGTCGGCACCCACACCGACATCGACGAGCGGCGCCGCCAGGCCGAGGAGCTCGAACGGCAGGTCGCCGCGCGCACCGCCGAGCGGGACATGATCTGGCGGGCGTCGTCGGACATGCTCTGCGTCGCCAACTTCGAAGGTTACTTCGTCAGCCTCAATCCGGCCTGGACGGCGACCCTCGGCTGGACCGAGGCCGAGATGAAGGCCGGCCCGTTCCTCGACTTCGTTCATCCCGACGACCGCGCCCAAACCGAGGAGGCCGCCGCGGGGCTGGCACGCGGCGACGCCCAGATGTCGTTCGAGAACCGCTACAAGCATCGGGACGGAAGCTGGCGTTGGCTCTCCTGGAACGCCGTCCCCACCTCAGGCCTGGTCTATTCCACGGTGCGCGACGTCACAGCAGCCAAGGCCCAGTCCGAGGCGCTCGCCCGTGCCGAGGAAGCCCTGAGGCAATCGCAAAAGATGGAGGCCGTGGGGCAATTGACTGGCGGCCTCGCGCACGACTTCAACAACATGTTGGCAGGAATCGTCGGCTCCCTGGAACTGATGCAGACCCGTATGCTCCAGGGCCGGATGGGCGACCTGGAACGCTATATCGGCGCCGCACAGGGCGCGGCCCGCCGCGCCGCCGCCCTGACGCACCGCCTGCTCGCCTTCTCGCGCCGGCAGACCCTCGCGCCCAAGCCCACCGATGTGAACCGCCTCGTCGAGGGCATGGAGGAACTCGTGCGCCGCACGGTCGGGCCGGCCGTGTCCGTCGAGGTCGTCGGCGCCGGTGGCCTCTGGCCGACCCTGGTCGATCCGAGCCAGCTTGAGAACGCCCTGCTCAACCTCTGCATCAACGCCCGGGATGCCATGCCCGACGGCGGCAATATCGTGGTCGAGACGAGCAACCGCTGGCTAGACCACGCCGCCGCCCGCGAGCGCGACCTGGACCCGGGGCAGTACGTGGCGCTCTGCGTCTCGGACAACGGCACCGGCATGGCGCCGGACGTGGTGGCGAAGGCGTTCGACCCGTTCTTCACCACCAAGCCGATGGGCGAGGGAACGGGTCTCGGCCTCAGCATGATCTACGGCTTCGCCAAGCAGTCCGGCGGGCAGGTGCGGATCTACTCCGAGCTCGGCAAGGGCACGATGGTCTGCGTCTACCTTCCCCGTCACCGCGGCGAGGCCGAGGCATCCGAGACGGTCCCGGACCTATCGGCGGCAGCGCGGGCCAAGGTCGGCGAGACGGTGCTGGTGGTCGACGACGAGCCAACGGTTCGGATGCTCGTGACCGAGGTGCTGGAGGACCTCGGCTACGCGGCCATCGAGGCGGCGGACGGAGCCTCGGGCCTCAAGGTGCTCCAATCGGACGTCCGCATCGACTTGCTGGTCACCGACGTGGGCCTGCCCGGCGGCATGAATGGCCGGCAGATGGCAGACGCCGCCACGGTTTCGCGCCCAGGCCTGAAGGTGCTGTTCATAACCGGCTACGCGGAGAACGCCTCCCTGAACCATGGCCACCTCGCCCCCGGCATGGAGATCTTGGTGAAGCCCTTCGCCCTGGAAGCGCTCGCGAGCCGTATTCGAAGCCTGATCGAGGAGCGGGCATAGGAGACGATCCTCCTCGGGAGCCCGGGATGCCGTCAACGCCGGGCATGTTTCGCTAAACCATTTCGCCAATAGGCAAAACTTGACGCTTGGTACCGTGTGCTTCCGGCCTTTTGCAGAAACCGGGAACGTCCGCTTGCAGGCTGTTCGATGGGGCAATGACCTACGACGGGGTCGGGTGGTGTTCCGCCGGTCCGCTTCTCATCCCATTTGGGCTGGAAGCGGACCTTCGAATGGTTGCCGTGCGTACTGGATCCACCGAAGCAAGGTTAGGCCGCGCGGACCGTCGCGAGGAAGCGACCGACCTCGGCGCCGAGATGCTCGGACTGCCTCGACAGTTCGGAGGCCGCCGACAGCACCTGGGTCGCCGCCGCCCCGGTCTCCTCCGAAGCCTGCGCGACCCCGGCGATGTTGCCGGTCACTTCGTTGGTCCCGGTCGAGGCGAGGGCGACGTTGCGCACGATTTCCTGGGTCGCCGCCCCCTGCTGCTCCACTGCCGCGGCGATGGAGGTCGCCACGCTGTCGATCTCACGGATCCGCCCGGTGATGCCGCCGATTGCCGTGACGGCCTGCGCCGTCACACCTTGGACCTCATCGATCTGGCGTCCGATCTCCTCGGTTGCCCTGGCGGTCTGCTCGGCCAGCGCCTTGACCTCGGAGGCGACCACGGCAAAGCCCCGTCCCGCCTCTCCGGCACGCGCCGCCTCGATGGTGGCATTGAGCGCCAGCAGGTTGGTCTGCCCGGCGATGCCCGAGATCATGCCCACCATGTTGCCGATCCGAGCCGAGGTGGCCTGTAGGGCGTGGACCAGCTGCATGGTCTGATTGGCTTCGCCGACGGCCGATTGGGCCAGCCGGGTCGAACCGGAGACCTGCCGGCCGATCTCCTGCACGGAGGAGCCGAGCTCCTCGGCTGCGGCCGCGACCGTATTTACGTTGGCGGCGGCCTCCTCCGCGGCGGCGGCGACGGTGGTGGACTGGCTCGCGGTCTCCTGAGCGGTGGCGGTCATCTGCTGAGCGGTTGCCTGGAGTTCGGTGGCCGAGGACGAGACCATCCCGACGATGCCGCCGACCGCGCGCTCGAAGCCGTCAGCGAGCTCGAACATGGTTCGCTTGCGTTCGGCCGCGGCGGCCTCGTCGGCGCGGCGCTTGACCTCGGCCTCCTCGGCGGCCTTCCGGGCGACCATGGCCTTGATGCCGTCGACCGCCTTGCCGACCGCGCCGATCTCGTCGCTGCGGACCGACTCCGCAATTTCGGCATCGGTCTCACCGCGAGCCATCCGCTGCAGCACGCTGACGAGCCTGCCCAGCGGACGGGCGACCTGCACGATGACCGTATAGACGCCGTAGGCGATGCTGAGCGCCGCGATGACGAGTGCCGCGAGGAGGGCGAGGCGGGACCAGCCTGCGGTGTGCTCGGAGCGATTGAACTCGGCCTCCGCTTCGTGGACCTGCAGCGTGGTCAGCTTGCTGAGAGGCGCGTTGGTGGCCTGCATGTTCTTCAACAGGTCCGCATGCGTCGCATCGAAATCCGGAGCACCGCCTTGCGCGATACGCCTGAATATTTCGGAGATGACGACGCCGTTCTGATCGATCCGGGCCTGCAGGTCCTTGGCAAGGACCTCCTCTTCCGCAGTCAGCGAAGTCGCCTTGTAGGCGGACCATTGAGCGTGCAGATTGGAGAGGTCGCGCTCGATCCTCTCCTTTGCCGTGGTGAACGCGACGGTCTTGCCGCGCAGCATTCGCGATACATCGATGATGTCATCGTAGGCATCCCGGATGATGCTGAATTGACGGAGGCAGACGACCCGGTCCTCATAGACTGTCTTGAGGCTTGAGTGGCTCCAGTAGAGCGCGAAATTCCCCAACGCCGCCGTGCCGAGGAGGATGAGGCCCAGCACGGCCAAAACTGACATGAGCCGCTGTTTGATGGTCATCGTCGATAAACTGCCTCTTGGATCGCCAAAGCCGACCCATGCATCACCGGACCCGGAATGGTGCCCGCTGCCTGAAAGCGCAAAATAGAGGCAATTGGTTAATATGACGGCTGCTCAACGTCCGAGAGCCATGCGCAGTGTGATGACGGGCAGTCACGATCAGGACACCGCTGGCTGCTCTTGTAGTCGCATATCTCGGCTGACGCTGACGTCGCATAAGCTTCGAATGCACGCCCCGTTTCACATCACTCCGATACCGATTGAAATCAGGGCGCCTGGAGAGCCCGAGTTGGGCTGTGACCACGGAATAATTTGCCGGCGCCACCTGCGCGATTGGCAGGCCGCTGGCAACAAGGCGCCGCTGAAACAGCTCTACATCAAGCCGAGCTTTCGCCGAAGCCGCTCGGCGGCCTCCTCGTAGGTGTAGCCTTCCACCTTTTCCTCTCGCCAATTAGCATCACTCGTCACAAGCGAGCATTTCGGAAGTGATGCTGAGCAGAGGTTGCCGGACGGCCAACGAACGGCTGCTTATGAGGGCGTGCTTGGCCCTACGGGCGGCCCGGTTGGGCCGAGATCCGACCATCCCCTCTGTGAACGGATCGGGACGAGTCAAGCCTTCACCTAATGTCAGAAATACCACCGGGTATCCGGCATATTGTCCAGGTTGGTATTGACCGTTCACGGACGCTTGGAACGTCTTGTGTGGATGGCTCCCGCATTGCAAGTGACGCATTGAGGTTCTGACGCGTTGGTCGGGTGCAGTCTTGTGTCCGGCCTGTTGATGCAGTCGTTTATGTTGACCGCTGGCCCTGATGGTATCCGCGAACTGGGTCCCACTCTGCTTCGCGGGCTATGATGCCCTGGACATTCGGCGGGGTGTCCCGGCTCCCGGTCTGACCGGTTCGCCATCAACTCTCATCGTCCTCGCAACCTGGAAAAGTGCTCCGCTTCCTGCGGTCAGGCGGCCGTGGCCGCGGGTGCGCGGTAGGTGCCGCCGCGGGTCATGATCGCCCAGGCGACCCGCGCCGTGCGATTGGCCGCTGCCACGGTCACGACACGCACTGGCTTGCGTTGCAGCAGCGCCGGCAGCCGTGGGTCGACCGACGTCGGCGTCGCCTTCGCACGTCGGATCAGAGAGGTCATGCCGACCACGAGCAGGCGTCGCAGATAACGGTCGCCCATGCGCGAGATCCGGCCCAGGCGCTCCTTGCCGCCGCTGCAGTTCTGCAGCGGTGTCAGGCCCAACGAAGCCGCGAACTGCCGACCGGAGCGGAAACGCTCGGGCTCGCTCACCGATGTCAAACAGCTTTGAACATTGACCCTGGATCGGCGTCGAACTTTGACCCCCTGAATGGGTATGGCGGGACGCCCCTGATCAGCCCGGCGAAGCGGGTCGGGGTGGCGCAGCCGGGCTGATCAGGGGTCCAGCAGGCGCGACGTGTGTGCCGGCCTCAGGCGCGGTTCTTGAAGCGCCAGCTCTCGTTGCCGGTCTCGACGATCTCGCAATGGTGGGTGAGCCGGTCGAGCAGCGCCGTGGTCATCTTGGCGTCGCCGGCGAACACGCTCGGCCATTCCCCGAAGGCGAGATTGGTGGTGACCACGATGGAGGTGGTCTCGTAGAGCTTGCTGATCAGGTGGAACAGGAGTTGGCCGCCCGACTGCGCGAACGGCAGGTACCCGAGCTCGTCGAGCACCACGAGGTCGAGCCGGGCGAGATGGTCGGCGATGCGGCCCTGGCGGCCGGCACGTGCCTCGGCTTCGAGCCGGTTGACGAGGTCGACGACGTTGTAGAACCGGCCCCGCGCCCCGTCTCGGATGCAGGCTCGCGCGATGGCGATGGCGAGGTGGGTCTTGCCGGTCCCGGTCCCGCCGACGAGTACGACGTTGCGCTGGTGAGCCAGGAACTCGCCGCCGGAGAGCGCGCGTACCAAACCCTCGTTGATCGGGGTGCCGTCGAAGGCGAACTCGGCGATGTCCTTGGCCAGGGGCAGCTTGGAAGGGCACCCATGCGATCAGGATCGCATGGGACCCGCGATCGTCATCTGGTAGCGGATCGAGCGTGCCTGCTTCTCGGAGATCTCGGCCTGGAGCAAGTCGCCGACGATCTGCTGCGGCTCGTGGGTGCGCTTGAGCGCGACCTTGATGATCTCATCGTAGGCGGCCTTCATCCCGAAGAGCTTCAGCTCGCCCATGGTGGCGAGGATGTTCTGGCGTTCCATCATGGGGGGCTCCTCAGGCTGTCGTAGCGGGCGCAATCCGCGACCGGCTCGTGGCGCAGCCGCAGGCTCTCGGGGGTCAGGATGGTGACGGGCGGGGTCGGCTCGCGCTGCCGGGCGAGGATGTTGAGGACGACGTCGGCCGAGTGGACGCCCTCGCGTAGGGCCTCGGCACACGCCGCCTCGACCGCCGGCAACCCGTCGCCGAGCACGGCGGTGAGGATCTCCACCATCTGCCGGTCACCTCCGGCACTGCCGGCGAGCTTGCGTCGGACCTGGTCGAGGGCAGCGGGCAGCACCCAGTCCTTGAACGGTGCGCCGTTCCGGAGCGCGCCGGGTTTGCGGGTGAGCACGGGGACATAGTGCCAGGGATCGAACACGGTCTGATCCCGGCCGAAGGCGCGCTCGTGCTCGGCGACGACGCGCCCGTCCTGCCGGATATCGACGCGCTCGGCGTAGGCCCGCACCTCGACCGGCCGACCGATGGCGGAGGCCATGACCGAGTAGCGGTTGTTGTCGAAGCGCACGAGGCAGGTCGTGGACACCGAGGCGGTGACAGCGTGGAATCCGTCGAAGCGGCCGGCATAGGGAACGAGGGCTGCCCGCTCGGCCTCGAACCGCTCCCAGACGGTGCGTTCGCGCTCCTCGGGATGAGGATGCGCCTTGGCGTAGGCGATCACCTGATCGAGCAGGAGGGCGTTCAACTCCTCGTAGCTCTTCACCCGGACGCGCGGGGTGAAGAAGCGCTCGCGCACCAGCCCGACCTGGTTCTCGACCTGCCCCTTCTCCCAGCCCGAGGCCGGCGTGCAGGCGACCGGATCGACGAGGTAGTGCGAGCACATCTGCAGGAAACGGCGGTTGTAGGCGCGCTCGCGCCCGACGAAGATCGTCTCCACCGCGGTCTTCATGTTGTCGTAGATGCCGCGCTGGCAGGTACCTTGGAAGAACGCGAACGCCCGGTCGTGGGCGTCGAACACCATCTCCTGGCTCTCGCGCGGATAGGCCCGCACGAACAGCATGCGCGAGTGGCAAAGCCGGACGTGGGCGACCTTGACCGTGACGGTCGTGCCGCCGATCAGCACGATCTCGTGGCTCCAGTCGAACTGGTAGGCCTCGCCCGGGGCGAACGACAGCGGCACGAAGGCTTGCGCCGTGACCGAGGCGCGCTCGCGCTTCCAGGTTTTGGCATAGCGCCGAACGGCATCGTAGCCGCCCTCGTAGCCGAGCCCGCGCAGCGCCTCGTAGATCCGGATCAGCGTCAGCCGCTCGCGGACGGACCTGCCGGCGTTGATGGTCAGCATCCGATCGAGATCGTCGCGCCACGGCCCGAGCTTGGGCAGCGGCTGCACCTCACGCTCGTAGGCGAAGGCGGTGGCCCCCGATCGGATGACCTTCCGGACCGTGTTGCGGGAGACGTGCAGGTCGCGGGCGATGTCCTTGATCGCGCGGCCGCGGGTGAAGAACTCGCGCCGGATGCGCGCAATCGTGTCCACGCCCTTCATCCCCCTACACCACCCTTCCAGCCGTACCGGAGGGCAGTCTGCGAGAACGAGGTTAGGGGGTCAGAATTGGACGCCGATCCCCCGCCTCACGGGGTCAAAGTTGCACGCCGAAACACAGCCATGACGACATCGAACAAGACCACCGCCAAGAGCACCGCCAAGACCGGCCGGAAGGCCAAGTCCGCCACCAAGCGCGTGGCGAGCGGCGACACCCTCGACGACTTCCTCGGTGACATCCCCGACGACCGGACTCCCCTCGACCGGATCGAACCCGAGATCAGGAGTTCGCGCTACAACATCGCCCTGCACGCCCTGAACGAAGCCCTGACGCCCAAGGATCGCCTCCGAATGCTCCGCTTCGGCGGGGCCGGAGTCGTGATCCAGGTGCCCTCCGCCGACTGGGTCCCGGCCATGAGAATGGCCGCCCAAACCCTGGTCCGGTTCAATCATACGGTGTGCAGAACCGGTTCTGCACGCACCACCGACCGACCCGACAACGGAAATCACGAGATCGGGGACTTCCTCGGTGCGGGAGGACGCGTTCTTGGCATCTCCCAAAACCCCGAGCAGTTCCTGCCGTCCGCGCTAGTCACCGCCGCGGACATCCGCATCAGGATCGATACCCCATCCAATGCGGTCATCCGGAAGGCCATCCTGAGCCTCACGGGGCGCAAGGCCGGCCGCATGCCACCGGACATCGCCCGTGGCCTCTCCTTCGACGTCCTCGCCGCATCCCTGCGCAAGGGCACGCTGCCCTCGGCGTGCGTCCGCCGACTGATCGCAGCCTCCCAGGCCAACGCAACCATCGATCCGACCCTGGCCGACGTCCCGCTGCTCAAGGACGTCCATGGCTATGGCCGTGCCGGTGAGTACGCCCGCACGCTCGCCGAAGAATTTTCGGAGTGGAAGGCGGGTCGCCGGGAGTGGAGCTCCCTGGAGGTCTCGTGCCTGCTGGCCGGAAATCCCGGCACGGGCAAGACTACGCTGGTGAGGAGTATCGCCAAGACCCTGTCTATCCCGATCATCAACACATCGGTCGCCGCCTGGTTCTCATCGACGAATGGCTACCTCAACGAGATCATCAAGGAGATCGACCGCATCTTCCTGAATGCTTCTCAGATGTCACCGGTGGTCTTGTTCGTAGACGAATGCGATGCAATTCCAAGTAGATCCGGCCTAGGTAACCGCAACCGTGACTACTGGATGCCCTTGATCAATCACTGTCTCACGACGTTCGAGGCTGCGATTTCAGGAAGTCGCGGCAAGATCATTCTCATCGGCGCCACCAACTACCCGGAATTGATCGACCCCGCCCTGCTGAGGCCAGGTCGCCTCGGCCGGGTCATCACCATTGAGCCCCCTGATGCGGCAGGCCTAGCCGGCATCCTGCGCCAGCACCTGGGACCCAAGGTGCTCGACGGCGTCGACCTGACCGTGCCGGCAACCCTGGGCGTCGGGGCCACGGGTGCCCAGGCCACCGCCTGGGTGGCGGGCGCCGAGCGTCGCGCTCGGGATGCCGGTCGGCCCATGAAGGTCGACGACCTCATCCGACAGATCGTGCCGCCCGATCCCCGATCCCAGGCCGAGATCCTGGCATGTTCGTACCATGAGGCTGCACACGCCGTCGCAGTACAACTCCTCGGGGTTGGTGAAGTCGTCTCCCTATCCAACGTCGCGATTGCCGGCCAGGGTGGTCTGACCAAGACCAAGATCGGTCAGACCACGACCCTGTCTCGGGCGGCGACCGATGCCTACGTCGTGTCGATTTTGGCCGGTCGCGCCGGGGATGAAGTCTTCACCGAGGTCAATTCGGGGAGCGGCGGCGCCTATGCCAGCGACCTCGACATGGCCACCGCGATGCTGGCGACGGTCCATTGCTCGCTCGGCCTGGGCGGATCGCTCATCCACCGTGCCTCGGAAACCGAGGCGCGTGAGGTACTCCGCCATGACCCGGAAATGCGAAAGCGCGTCGAGTCTGACCTGACCCGCCTCTACAAGGTCGCCGTCGCCTTCGTGGAGACCCACCGGGATACCATCGAGATCCTCGCCCGACGCCTCGTGGAAGCCCGCATCATGCCGGGCGACGAGATCCGCCGCCTGATCGGCCGTGCAGGGTCGCGTCATGACATCCTCGCCACCCTGGGAGGTCACGATGCATGAGCTCGACCTCGATGATCTCACGGCCGAGATCTTCAAGCGGGTCCTTCGGATGCGCAGCACCCTGGACGAAGACGAGTTCGACGACCTTGCCGGCGAGCTCATGATCTCGATGGGGTCCGCCGCCATGCGCAAGGCCGAGGATCAGGCCTTTCGACGCCAGGCCATGCGGCGGTCGGACCGCTCCGGGACGGTCGTCGCCTTTCCGAAGCAGGGGCAGCAGACTCGCGACGGGGCGTCATCGGAAAATCGATGAGGCCCCGTCGCAAAGTTCGAGATAGGCCCGCTTTTCACCATGGCCGGTAAGCCCTGGTTAGGAGATCACGGGTAAAAAGGATCCTGCGCAGAGTTATGCGCGACGGCCGCTACGGCGGCCACCAGCAGAGGAGGCCGCGATGTACACCGAGTTCGCAAACGCCCCTCTCGCCCTCAGCACCCCGTCGCCGTCGATATTACCGATAGCCACGACCGCACGCTGAGTACCGGCGCCAGACGCGCCCTCTCGTCCTTCCCAAAATCCGACCCCAACCTTCCCGGACCCGCCACCTGGCGTCGACCGGGGCAGGCGACCCTCTTAGGGCCTCGACGTACATCCCCTCCGACCCGGCGGCGCTTCCAAAGCGATACCTCCACGCCGGAACCGACCCTGGGCCCCCCTGCGGGTGTCCCAACCTTCGCAATCATCCGAAGGCCCGCCCCTGCACGGGGCGCGGTGTCCCATGTCCGATCACCAGGGAGGTCCCCATGCCGTCCAAGAGCAGCCTCATCGCGTCCCGCCTCGCGGACCGTCGTGCCGAGCGCCTGACCGGAGCGGTCGTCGCCCCCAAAGGGTGACAGGCTGACCCTTGCCAAAGGGAGAGACCGGGCAAGCCGTGCAAGCGGCCACCGGGCTCGTCGGCTACGACTGTTCGGACACGGACCCGGACCGCACCCCCACCCCCAAGTGGCGCGGCCCCTCCGTCGGCACCATCGTCGATCCTTTCCGGGGTACGGTCTACTCCTACGAGAGCGAGGTCGAGAGGGCGGTCATGACGGTGCTGACCTCGCTCCCGGGGGTCCTCCGCATCCGCGAGCAGCGGTCGGTCCGGTATCGCCTCAACGGGGTCGCCCGCATCTACACCTTCGACATCCTCGTCGATTGGGTGGGGGGCGCCCGGGCGGCCTTCGCGGTCAGGCAATCGACCAAGGCCCTGCACTCGGACGAGACGGTCGAGATCATCCAGGCGATCTGTGCCCAGCACGGGGTCGAGTTCGCCCATGATTACCGCGCCGTCACCTACGAGACGCTGGACCCCGTCGCCGTGCTGAACGGACGCCTCATCCTCCGGTGCGGTCGCGATCACGACCACGCCGCCATGGATGCGGTCCGCAAGGCTCTTACCCGCCTTGGTCCCGCGACGAGCCTCCGACAGGTCGCCGTCGCGACCGGCCTCGGACAACGAGGGGTCAGGGCCGCGGTGGCCCTCCTCCAATCCGGCACCCTGATGAACCCGCGCGGCAAGAGGATCACCCTCGACCTGCCGCTGGAGAACCGGGCAACGACCGGCACCACCCCAGAACAATAACCATCCCTCTTAATCGGAACGCCAACTCTAGGCGGGAAGGTCACGTCAGTCGACGCCTTCCCGCCGAAGTGGCGATGGAGCTCATTCATGTCCATTCAACCATACAAGCTCGGACGTCACGACCGGGTAACCATCGACGGGATGCATTTCCAGCCTGCAGGCCGGAAGGGGCGCGTCAATCTACTGCGACAAGTCCTCAACGATGCCGTGCTGGACACGATCATCAAGCCTCTCAGCGACGAGGAGTTCACGCACCTCAACGCCAGCAAGCTCATTCGCATCGAGGAGGGCTACTACTCCCTGGCCTACCAGCTTCTCCGTAAGCGCGCGGAGGGGACCGACCTCTCTGACCTGTCCGACCTGACGGACGAGCAACTGCGCACCATCGCCTGGAAGGTCGAGTGGTGCACCCGGTTCCGGCACGCCCAGAAGGGCCTCGCCGGCCATGAGGTGCGCAGGAACAAGACCCTGGCCTGCCCCCTGAAAAGTGGTCCTCCCTGAGGTATGGCTTTGAGCCATGTGGAGGATGTCATCATGGGACGGAAGAAGCATACGGCTGAAGAGATTGTTGCCAAGCTGCGCCAAGTGGATGTTCTGGTCTCGCAGGGTCGCAAGGTTGCCGAAGCAATCCGGTCCATCGAGGTAACCGAGGTCACGTATTACCGTTGGCGCTCTGAGTACGGCGGCCTGAAGGGTGACCAGGTCAAGCGGCTGAAGTCCCTGGAGACAGAGAACCAACGGCTTCGTCGGGCGATCTCTGACCTGACCTTGGAGAAGCTCATCCTCAAGGAGGCCGCATCGGGAAACTTCTGAGCCCGGCTCGCCGCCGGGCTTGTGTCGACTACGTCGTTGCTAAGCATGGCGTGTCGCAACGCTTTGCCTGCCGTGTCCTGGGACAGCATCGTTCGACCCAGCGCAAGTGTGCTGTGATGGTCGAGGACGAGGCCACTCTGACAGCCGCCATCATCGCCCTGGCTCTGCAGTATGGGCGCTACGGCTACCGTCGGATCACGGCTTTGCTCCGGCGTGACGGCTGGACGGTAAATGTGAAGCGGGTCGAACGGATCTGGCGACGAGAGGGGCTCAAGGTCCCGGCTCGGCAACCGAAGCGAGCGCGTCTCTGGCTCAACGACGGTTCCTGTCTGCGACTACGGCCGAAGCATCCCGACCACGTCTGGTCCTACGACTTCGTCGAGCACCGCACGCACAACGGGCGCAAGTACCGAATGCTAAATGTGATCGACGAGTTCACCCGCGAGTGCTTGGCAATCCGGGTCGCTCGTAAGCTCAAGGCGCTGGACGTGATCGACGTGCTCTCGGACCTGTTCAGTCTTCGCGGGGTGCCCGGTCACATCCGCTCGGACAACGGGCCGGAGTTCATCGCCAAGGCTGTTCAGGACTGGATCGCGGCGGTTGGATCAATGACCGCCTACATCGAGCCGGGCAGTCCATGGGAGAACGGGTACTGCGAGAGCTTCAACGCGAAGCTCCGCGACGAACTCCTCAACGGCGAGGTGTTCTACACCCTCAAGGAAGCCAGTGTCGTCATCGAGCAGTGGCGGAAAGACTACAATACTATCCGACCGCACTCGTCGCTGGGCTACCAGCCACCTGCACCGGAGGTCGTTATCTGGCCAACGGAACCGAGTAGCTCAGCGCCGCTCGCTCACCCCGCCATCGTCACGCGACCGACGATGCACTAACTTCGAACTTGGGCCACCGCATGGGGGCAGGCCACCTCCACGTCCACGCTTAGGAACCAGCGGGTTAGGAAGCTCGACATTCGCCTTGCCATGCAGGACAGCGCCAACGATCTGACACCCGTCCCCATGGTGAAATACGTACAGGGTATGAGGTCCCGAGCGCAGGATTTCCTGTACGAGCGACGTCTCTGAAGGGATCGCTTGCAGGACGCGGAGAGATTCGGGCAGCCCTGTGAACTGGATGTCCATAGCTCGAAACTCGATACCGCGCGTACTCCAAACCTGCCGCAAGACAGCCGCGCTGGTAATCGCAAAAGGTGCATCGAGGAACTTGGTCGCTTCGTCCAAAACGAAGCCTGCCATCATATCCCGAGCCTCAATATAGGAGGTGCTCAAGAGTGAGGCTGCAAGCTGGCGCTTCGTAACCGGCATCAAAGACTGAACCGCTCTCAGGACCCGACATAGCGTCAAGCTCGCATAAGACCGTGTGGGAAGCGAGCCAAGGAGCGAAATGAGGGCGACGGAACGCCAAGGAGACGGTGGCTAGCAATCAAAATCTGACGGATGGAGCCGATGCCCTGGGTCCGCTTCCGACCCCTTGCTGACCCTCGGAAGGTCCGCTTCCAGGCTGTTGAGATCGAGGCCAACGACCGGGTCGGGTGGACTTCAGCTGGTCCGCTTTGGGGCAGCGATGCGAGGAAGCGGACATCGTCGCCAAGCCCACTCACGACCCTTTGCGGAAGGTCGGAATGTCTGCTTCCGGACACTTGATAGGAAGGAACTAGTCGGCTGGATCCGGTGGATTTCCTGGGTACGGCCTCGGCCTTGACGATCCGAAAAGACCCGAGCAGGCTGGCAAGATGGAGAAACTTTCACCGGGCACCGTATATGACTCAGTTTTACTTTCACCTCCGTGGCCCAGACGGCCTTGACTGCGACGATATAGGCCTGGAGCTCGTTAGCGTTGAGGCAGCTTATCTTGAGGCCTTTAAGGCCGTGCCGGGAATGAGCTCTGATCTGGCCTCCACCGCGGAGAACCCGATCCGGTA
This sequence comes from Methylobacterium sp. 88A, assembly GCF_000376345.1. Lineage (NCBI taxonomy): Bacteria > Pseudomonadati > Pseudomonadota > Alphaproteobacteria > Hyphomicrobiales > Methylobacteriaceae > Methylobacterium > Methylobacterium sp. 88A. The sequence continues at coordinate 3,141,525 of NZ_AQVT01000001.1, read as the reverse complement.
TGGCTTCGAGATCACCGACGCGCATGGTACCATTCTGATGGTGGTTCCTTTCGAGGAGGTTCTGGATCACGGGCGAAAGCGTCCAAAACAATTCTCTAAGCTACGCTTCCGGAAAGGACGGGCGGAGATGAGGCGCACAGCTGGGCTGATTGTGGAGCTTCGCGATGCGCAAGCGAAGCTGAATGTGACATTGGCAGAGACTCAGCGTCTCCTCGACATGGCGAAGGGGACCCGCTGCTAGCGGCAAGGGCAAGAAGAGGCCTTACCGATTGAAAGCAGAATAGCTGCTCCCGGGAGGTAGGTTAAGGTCCGCTTCTCGGCAATTTCTGAGGTGAAGACCTCAGTGCTTAGAGCATACTTACGTCTGCTCGCTTTATGCGAAAACTGCAAAAAGTCGACCTGCGCTGGATGCTGACGTTCGATACTCCCAACACAATCGATTTCGATCTCAGGATTTCCGCCTCTAGAAATTTAGTGCACGCTCTGAACCGTCTCACATTATTAGTCCATGTGCGAACATGGGACATAAACCGGAGCGCTCCTGATGGGCCGCCTACAAGCAGATCGGTGCCTTGAGGTTGCCCGTGAGTTGCGTGCTGCGGCCGAAGAGGCGCGGCAAACGCTTCAGGTCTCGCGCGATCTCGTGCGGCGCTCACGTGAGCAGTCCGCCGCAGGGCCGCTAGCATGCAGCAAAGATGACAACCTCGGCCCGTCGAACCAATTGGTGATGTCTCTCATCGAGGCCTACGAGGCCGCCGAAAACGAGTCTGACACCCAGACCCGTCTGCTCCTCGGTCACGTGCTACATCATGTCGGTCGTCGCATTGCCGACGTGATCGGACCGCGGATGGCCGGGATCGCAGTGCATTGACCGACGGGTCACAGAGATCGGCGAAAAGCCATGGCGAACGGTGACGATCCGCAGGACGACGGCCCCGATATGCTAGGCCGCATCGCCCAGACGCTGGGTGTTCCGGTCGCGACCTTCCTGACGGCCGACCCAGCTGAGATACCGGACAACGAAACCGCCATGGCGAGTCTAGATCATACCGCTGACGCAGTGGTGTTGCTGCGTCTGTTCGTTCGGCTGAAGAGCCCCGAGGCCCGGGCCCGCTGCTTTGCCTACGTCGTGCAGGAGGCCGCGAACGAAGGCTAATCCGTAGGTCCGTCCTCGACATCGGGCAAGAACGCATGATGCTGAGACGCAACGAACGGCGCGGCATCGATCCGAAGGCTCAGAACGCAGTGATGGACCAGGACCACTTCTTGATCGTCGGCATCGGCGCGTCCGCGGGCGGCATCGAAGCGATGCAAGGCTTCTTCCGCGGGGTGCCGGCGACGATCGGGGCCGCCTTCGTCGTCGTCACGCATCTCGGCCGGGAGCACAAGAGCCTGCTCCCGGACGTCTTGGCCCGGTTCACCCCGCTTGAGGTCGAGGCTGCCGCCGACGGTGTGTCGGTCCGACCAGGCCACGTCTACGTCATGCCGCCCGGTTTCGTCATGGGAATCGCGGGCGGCCGGCTGACGTTGACGCCGCTTGAGCCGAAGGTCCGCGAGACCAAGCCGATCGACATCTTCCTGACTGCCTTGGCTCTCGACCAGAGGGAGCGCGCGGTCGGGGTAATCCTGTCCGGCGGCGACGGCGACGGCGCCATTGGCGTCAAGGTGATCAAGGAGCACGGCGGCCTGACCCTGGCCCAGACCGCGGATGGCGACGGCCCGGACACCGCCGACATGCCTATCAGCGCGCTGCGGACCGGCTTCGTCGACTTAGGCGAGACGGCCGAACGGATGGGCGACCTGATCGCCGCGCATGTCGCCGCAGCGCGTGATGCGCAGGCCGAGTCGGTCGCGCGGGAGCCTGACGCTGAGCTACTAAACGAGATCTTCGCCATCCTCCGCTCGCAGGTCGGCCATGACTTCTCGGGTTATAAGCCCAGCACCTTTGTACGTCGCCTGCAGCGGCGCATCAGCGTCGTGGGTGCGGCCGGGCCGCACGGCTACCTCAAGCTGCTGCGTTCCAATCCGGCCGAGGTTGGAATGCTGTTTCGGGATCTGCTGATCGGTGTGACGAACTTCTTCCGCGACGCCGCCGCCTTCGAGGCTTTGGCCACCCACGTCATCCCGAAGCTGTTCGACGAGCGCGCGGCGACCGATGTTGTGCGGATCTGGGTGCCGGCGTGCTCGACCGGCGAGGAGGTCTACTCCCTAGCCATCCTCCTGCGCGAGCACATGCTGACCCTGGCGGATCCGCCGCGCGTACAGATCTTCGCTACCGACATTGACGAGCGCGCGCTCACGGTCGCCCGGACCGGCCGATACCCGACGGCCTACCTGTCCGCCGTCTCGCCCGAGCGGATCGCGCAGCACTTCGTCGTCGAGGGCGACAGCGCAGTGGTCGAGAAGGCCGTGCGCGACCTCTGCACCTTCGCTCCGCACAGCGTGCTGCGCGACCCACCGTTCTCACGCCTTGATCTCGTCTCCTGCCGCAACCTGATGATCTACCTCGGCGTAGAGGCCCAGCAGCAGCTGCTGCCGGTGCTGCACTACGCTCTACGCCCGCGCGGCTACCTGTTCATCGGGATGTCCGAGAACGTGACGCGATTCGAGGACCTGTTCGAGACGACCAATAAGCGGCACCGCATCTTCCAAGCCCGTGATACGATCCCGCCGGCCCGGTTGCCGTCGATGTCCGGGCCGGACACGCCGATCTTCGCGAGTGCCGGCCAGCTGCACCGGCGCAACGTCACGACGCATGCGGCCCTGCGGCACACAGTCGAGACGTTGATGCTGTCCGAGTTCACGCCGCCCCACGCCGTCGTGTCGCGGACGGGCGAGGCCGTGCACTACTCGCCGCGGATCGGCGATCACCTGGAGGTCGTGCCGGGTCAGCCGACCCGGGAACTGGCCGCGATGGCACGCAAGGGCCTGCGGCTGGATCTCAGGACGGCACTACGCGAGGCGATCGAGGGCAACACTCGGGTGGTGCGCGACGGCATCGGCGTCGCGCTGCCAGACGGCCGTTTCCAGTCGATCTCCCTGGTGGTCAAGCCGCTGGACACGCCCGGCGCGACCGAGCCGCTGTTCCTGGTCGTGTTCAACGAAGCCGCTGCGCCCGTTGAAAAGGAGCGGCAGAGGGCCTTGGTGGCGAACGATCGGGACACGGCGCTTCAGGGCCTGGAACGCGAATTGAGCGTGACGCGCGAACGGCTCCAGGCCGTGATCGAGGAATACGAGACCTCACTGGAGGAGCTCAAATCCTCGAACGAGGAGCTGTCATCGGTCAACGAGGAAATGCAGGCCGCCAACGAGGAGCTTGAGGCTTCGAAGGAGGAGACGCAGTCTCTGAACGAGGAGCTTCAGACGGTGAATGCCGAGCTGACGTCCAAGATCGAGGCCGTCGATCAATTGAGCAACGACCAAGCCACGCTGTTCGAGGGCATGGACATCGCCAGCGTGCTCCTGACGCCGGATCTCCACATCCGCATGTTCACCAGCGCCGCGGCGCAGATCTTCGGCCTTCAGCCAAGCGACATCGGCCGATCCCTGCTCAATTTCTCGGCGCCGATCCCCCTGACGTGGCTCTCGGACGAGATCCCGACAGTGCTGGCGACAAGCCGGCCCTCCGAGCGGACGGTCGGGGGCGCAGACGGTGCTCGCTACCATGTCCGGTTGATGGCCTCGTCCCGCAAGGGCAGCCGGACGCCCGGGATCGTCGCGAACTTCACGAACCTACTGGAGCAGGGATGAGCGAAGGGTTTGGGCTCCGCGCCCAGGACCCGGGCGGTCCATCCGCGCTGGCGTGACGCGGATACGGGTAGCTACGCAAGGGTAGCGGGCGACAGCACGCCTTTGCAAAGCCCGGCCGCCTCTGCTTCATGGGAAAGCGGATCGCGGCGCCGGCCTAATCCGATGGTCAAACGGCAGCTTTCTGGCAGCTGGCCAACGTCCGATTCCCACCCCGAGCCGAAGTTGCCGGACGCTCAACGAACGGCCGCTTATGGGAAACGTGCATGGCGACCTAGGCGACTGGGTTGGGTCGAGACCCGCCTGTCAGCTCAGCTGACTGGATTGGGTGGATTTCAGTTGGTCCGCTCTGAGGCATTGATGCGAGGAAGCGGACATCGTCGCCGAGTCCGCTCACGACCCTTAGCAGGCCTTGGGAAGCTCCGCTTTCAAGCCACCTAGGGGAAGGAAATCAGACGTATGGTACCCCGTTCAGGGCTCGTAGTCGTCCACGAGCTGTGGTTCTGTCAGATACCGCATATAGAGGTAGGGGAGCGTTAAGCTGCGCAATTCATTAGAGGGAAATGATGCACGCAATCGTGAGTGAAGCCGAACGGCTCGCATGCCTCAGGAGCCTCGGCATCCTCGACACGCCGCCCGAGCATGAGTTCGACACTTTGGTGCGGACGGCCGGGCAAGTGCTGGAATGTCCCATCGCCCTTGTCACGATGGTGGATGAGAACCGGCAGTGGTTCAAAGCCGTTTGCGGATTGAGTATCGACGGAACACCGCGTGAGGACGCGTTCTGCACTCATGCACTCAAGGCCAACGACCTGCTCGTCGTGTCCGATGCAACAGTCGATTCGCGCTTTGCCCATAATCCCCTTGTGACGGGGGACCCGCACATTCGCTTCTATGCCGGCATGCCAATTCGCGTCGAACGCCCGCACGGCGCCGGCCCCATCGCCGTGGCTACGCTCTGCGTTATCGACCGTCGGCCGCGGGAACTGGATGAGGCTGGCATGACGGTTCTGCGGGACCTCGCGCAGCTTGCCGAAGCCCTACTAACGGCACGCAGCAATACCTTCGCGCTCGTCCGGCTCGCGGAAGAGCGCCGTCGGACCCTGGAAGCACTTGACCGGAGCAACCGCCAGCTTCGTCAGGCAGAACGGATGGCCAGGATCGGCTCGTGGAGACTCTGCCTTCGCACGAAGGTCATGGCCTTCTCGGATCAGACCTATGCCATTCATGGAATGCCTGTAGGCAACGAAGTGCCCTTGGAAGCAGTCCTCGATTTCTACTCGGCACAAGGACGCATCATGATCGAGACGGCGGTCTCGCGCGCAATCTCAAGCGGTGAGTCCTTCGACATCGAAAGCGACTTTTGTAATGCTCAAGGCGAGGCCTTGCGCGTGCGCTTAAAGGGCGAACTGGAATTCCGTGCTGATGAGGCAGTGGCCCTGATTGGGGTGCTTCAGGACATCACAGACCGGCACGCCATGGAGCAGGCCCTTCGCCACGCTGCTCAGACCGATGACCTTACAGGCCTCGCCAGCCGAAGCCGCCTCAACCTGTTTCTCGATGAGCGAATTCGGCTGGTACGCGAGAATGATAGCGGCTTCGTTCTTCTGCTCATCGACCTCGACCACTTCAAGGCCGTGAATGACGCTTGTGGGCATCCTGCCGGCGATGACGTTCTGCGAGTGATGGCCGAGAAGCTCCAGGCCTCCTGCGGAGCGGACGGGCTTGCGGCTCGGCTAGGTGGCGACGAGTTTGCCCTCGTCTTGTCCGAGAGCCTTGACGATGCCGAATTAGAACGGCGCCTTGGGCATCTCCTCGCCACGTTACGCCATGATGTTGAAACGGACGGACGCGTCATCACCGTGTCGGCCACAATCGGGGCCTGCCACTTCGACGTGACAATCGCGAGCCGCAGCGGCTTGATGAAACGGGCCGACGAAGCCCTTTACCGGGCAAAAAATTACCAACGTGGGTCCGCTGCGGTCGCCGGGGAGGAACGCGTAATCGTCCCGGAAGACGTGGCACACCTGAGACCAAGGATTGGCAGGCACTAGCCGGCATCATGCTGGTAGACCCCGGGTCGCCACCGCGGCTCTAGATCGAAAAGTCGCAGACCAAACCGTCTCTTCCCTGCGTCCCTACGCTTCAACCGACTACATTCGACCCTTCCCAGACCGTTGGAACGTCTGCTTGGTAGCAACTTGGTGTAGGATGACCTACGCCCGGGTCGGGTGGTAAGCGGTCGGTCAGCTTTTGTGCGCGAAGAACCAGAGTCCGGACACGAATGGATGCGCCGTATCGGCGGCGAACCATCCAAAAAACTCAGAGATCATCACCCTGCTAGAAGCTGATTGACGTTTAGTGCTGCATCTCTCGGAATTGCGAATAGTCGTATGGCATCCGAATGTCCCCGGATCGTGTGAAACCCTCGGTCGGTGAACTGTCCGACGTCAGCACCTGTGGGACAGATTGAGGGTCTTCACGAACGGAGGATGGCTGGTTCATCGTAGCCCCTAAGGAGCGAAGATGAAGCAGACATCCGGACCGGCCAAGAAGCCGGCAGAAGCGGTGATCAAGGACATTCGTCGGGCCACACGTCGGCAGTTCTCCTCCGAGGAGAAGATCCGCGTGGTGCTGGAAGGCTTGCGTGGCGAGGACAGCATCGCCGAGTTGTGCCGACGTGAGGGGATCGCCGCCTCGATGTACTACGGCTGGTCCAAGGAGTTCCTGGAGGCTGGCAAGAAGCGCCTGTCCGGCGACACGGCGCGTGCGGCAACGACGGACGAGGTGCGGGATCTGCGCCGCGAGACGGGAGCGCTGAAGGAGGTCGTAGCTGATCTCGTCCTGGAGAACCGTCTGCTTAAAAAAAGCATGAGCGGGGCTGGGGGCGACGAAGCATGAGGTACCCGGCCCCCGAGAAGCTGGAGATCATCCGGCTCGTCGAGCAATCCCACCTGCCGGTACGTACCACCCTGGACAAGCTCGGCATCACGCGCTCGACGTTCTACCGGTGGTACGACGCCTACCAGCGCGGCGGCCCCGAGGCGTTGAATGACCATCCCTCGCGGCCGAGCCGGGTCTGGAACCGCCTGCCTGCGGAGATCCGCGAGCAGATCGTTGCCCTGGCTCTGGAGCAGCCTGAACTCAGTCCGCGTGAGCTGGCGGTGCGCTTCACAGACGAGCGTCGCTACTTCGTCTCGGAAGCGACCGTCTACCGGTTGCTCAAGTCTCAGGACCTGATCACCAGCCCGGCCTATATCGTCATCAAGGCCGCCGACGAGTTCCGCGATAAGACCACCGCGCCCAATCAGCTTTGGCAGACGGACTTCACCTACCTGAAGGTCGTTGGCTGGGGCTGGTACTACCTGTCGACGGTGCTGGACGACTTCTCACGCTACATCGTGGCCTGGAAGCTGTGCACGACGATGCAGGCCAGCGACGTCACCGCCACGCTCGACCTGGCGCTGGGTGCGGCTGGGCTCGATCAGGCGCGGGTGATGCATCGGCCACGCCTGCTCTCCGACAATGGGCCGAGCTACGTCGCCAGCGACCTGACTGACTGGCTCGGCAGCCGGGGCATGACTCACATCCGCGGTGCGCCATGCCATCCTCAAACGCAGGGCAAGATCGAGCGTTGGCATCAGACGCTCAAGAACCGCATCCTGCTCGAACACGCCTACTTGCCCGGCGAACTGGAGACGCAGGTTGCCGACTTCGTCGAACACTACAACCATGCCCGAGCCCATGAGAGCCTGAGCAACCTCACGCCCGCTGACGTCTACTTCGGACGCGGCGAAGGGATCCTGGCCGAGCGGGAACGCATCAAGCGCCAGACCCTCATGGATCGCCGCTTGCGCCACCACGCGCAGGCCGCCTAACCTCTTACCCCAGATGGACCAGAGCCTCCGCTCCTGAACTTCGCAGAATGTCCCAAATCATCTGACGACGGACACGGACACTCCTTGAACGCAGCCGGGGGCAGCGCCCCGGTTATCAGAACGGAATGTCGTCGTTCAGCAATGAAACGGCCGGGATCGCGCCAGCCGGCAGGGGGATATTGCTCGCGACGAATAGATCCAAAATCGTGTTGCGATCCATGAACATGACCTGTGCACGTTGCGTCGCATCCAGTTTCTCCCCTATCCAATTACGCGCCTGCTTGGTAATTTCGCCTCCGGCAACAATGAAAGCGTGATCAACCAACACTCTCTTACCGATCTCCGGATCAAAAATCTGATGGCCAATCATCATCAGTACCTACTGATATATTTCAGCGATATTTGCATTTCCTGATTTACTCATGCCGGCTGCATCGATTTTCCCCTTTTTGGCCTGAATACCAAAATAGATTACGTGCAGAGTCGGAAGCGTAAACTTCATCCAAATGTCTTTGCCGTATTCCAGCGCTTTATCTTTATGACCGGCTGAAGTAATCCGATGAAAACCGAGCTGTCGTAGCAATGGTAGTAGGATATCATCGATCAGATCGTCCTCTGAGCACTTATCTAGGTACGCGACCAGCTGTTCGCGGCGCTTGATCTCTGCAGGGGTAAACGGCCGATGGGGGTTTGTGGGTGTTGAGATGGCTTTCGTCGCCACATGGCGCACATGAGCAACACCGTTCTCATCGTAAAATGCCTCGAATCCCTCGCGCACCAGTTGGGTATTCAGAGCGGCGAGAGCTTTGGTTCGATTATCATCGCCCTCTTTAGCATCTCCCTTATCAAGGAGCGTCCGCAGAACGCGCACAAAGCCGTCTGGTAGCGTATTCGGCGCTGGCTTCGGTTCATTCAGGAGTTCACCGAGGCAATCAGAACCCAAGCCCACCGTGTAAAGCCACCGTGAACGTAATCGAGATCGCAGTCCCGGAAAAAATCGGTTAGATAGCTGCTGGATCGATAGGGAAAGAGTACACCGTATTCATCATTGCCGCATATCATGTGGGCTATGGCGCGCACAGTTCGAGTTTTGAATTGCATCGCCGATAATTAGCGCAAAGCTGACTACGCCTCAACAATCTCGTAAATCTCGGGATTGACGGAACGGCAAACCACGGCTCGATCTCCTCCAGGTCGAGGGTGTCGATATGGGCGAACAACGACGCTACACCGCTGCCATTCATCGATGGAGTGGGCGCCCCCGTCCCCCGTCGTCAAGAAACCCTGGTTCAGTCTGGGGCTGGTCAGAGTTTTACGTTTAGGACGCGGGCGCTTCAGGGTTGGTCCGGGCTGAGAACCGGTCCCGCGCGGTGATCCGATCGACCGGCAGATGGGCGACCGGTCGCTGAAACACCTCCTGCTGCAGGAAGGCGCGCTCGCCCTCCAACTGCTCCTCATCGCAGTCCATGTACCAGCAGCGCCGCGAACCGCTCCAGCGGAAGCCGCGTGCTTTCAAGGCATCCTTGGTTTCAAAGGCAGCCCCCTGCGCCCACAGGCGCACGGTCGGCTTGCGGGCAGTCTCCAGCAGGGATGAGAGCGCTAGACGGCCTGAGGCCTGCAGCGGACGCGCCAGTAGTGCCATCAGGGCATGGCAGTCGTCGATCGCCCGGTGGCCCTTGTGGAAGAACCCGTAGTCGATCAGCAGATAGCCGAGCTTCATGCCCTCATGGCCCTCGGCACGCCACGGGATCTGATGGCATGAGCAGGCCCAGTTCTTCTCCGCGAACACCGGCCAGCGACCCTCACACATCTGCCGGTCGAAACTGGCGTTGTGAGCGATCACCACGCCCACGTCGGCGGCGAGCGCCTGCACCGCGGCGTCATCAATGCGCTTCCCGGCCACGTCGGCATCGGTGATGCCCGTGATCCGGGTGATCTCGGCCGGGATCGGTTTGCGCGGCTGATGCAGCTGGTTGAACGTCTCCAGCACCCGGTAGATGCGCCCGCTGGCGCCATACTCGAACTTGAGAATGCCAAGCTCGATCACCTCGTCGGTGGCGTAGTCGGTGCCGGTAGTTTCGGTGTCGAGGACCAAGCCGATGAAGGTCGGCTCATTGGGCGCATCCGGATCGTCCGTCAGGGGTTCCAGCCGGCGCAGCACGCGGTAATCACCCGTGCTTTCGAGCACGGCGGCGATGCTGTCGAGGGGCTGGCTCACGGTCTGGTGCGTCCTGCTTGGTTCTCCGGGGCAGACGGCACTGAAGCCGGCCGTCATCGGACCAAGCTTAGGCTCAGGTCACGCGATCTGACCAGCGTGATCATGGGAATTCACAACGGGTGGCCGGTCATCCAGCTGGAAAGAGAATGGCGTCGTAGTCCTGCGCCCCGTTGCGCACGTGCAGCACCTCGACCAACGCCTCGGCGTCGCTGAGCCGGTAGAAGATCAGGTAGTTGCCGTGGGATCGGCGACGAATGCCGGCCTGCTCTCGGCCGGGCAGCAGCGGAAAGGCCCGCGCCATGCCAGCAAGCCCCTGACAGCGCTGTTCCAGCTCCTCCACAAACGTCACGGCGCGTGCGGGGTTATCCTCCTGGATGAACCGACCGATGCGGATCAGATCCGCGATCGCCTTTTCGGTCAGGACGACCCTCACGGGCGCTTGCTTTCATCGACCATGCCGAGGGCGGCTCGGATCCGCGCGAACGCGTCCTGCACCGGCACAACCCGACCAGCCTCGGCGTCGGCGATGCCAGCGGCCAAGGCGCTGTCCAGCGCCCGCAGCTTGGCCTCATGGTCCTGCTCGGCGAGGTAACGCTCGCGCACCAGGTCGCGGATGTACTCGCTGGGGGTGGCGAAGGCGCCGGCGCGCACCTTGTCGCGCACGTACTGCTCCAGTTCGCGGGTGAGGGTGACGGTCATCTGACCATTGGGCGTTGCCATGATCGGGCCTCCTGTTTGTAACTTTATAACACACAGTGATAATCACTGTCTAACAGTGTCAAGCGTCGATCAGTCCTGTTGCGACACAGAACCAAAACCCAAATTTTTACAATTCGCTAACCCTGTTTTGGCACCTATAAGGCGAGTAGGTGAGACCCAGAAAGTGCGTAGCGTCAGCGATCTGACCACAACGCCTCAGCCGATCGCGGCCAAGCCAGTGATTATGGCGCGTACGGTGCAGGTGGCCGCTGAGGCTGCCGCTGTTCGCTGAACGACGTTCGCGGGCTGAACATCATTGATGTGATGCGGGCAGCATGCCCGCATGCCTGCAGACGGCCGGGTTGCCTATCAAGCTCGTATGGTTAAGGTTCTACGTAGGAAGTGCGCATTCTCCCCGCGCCTTCCACGGAGAGACAATTTGCTAGTCAATCACGATCGCCGCATTCTGACCAAAGCTGCGGATGCGGTAGCGGGTCGGATTTCCGTTAAACGCGAGCGGGATCGGTCCTGGCCCAGCGATCACAGTCGTCTTTGCGCCCTCCAGAGCCAAGGCGATGTGCAGTGGATCGGCGAGCAAGCGGGGCCGCACATTGGCGGCGTGTTCGCGACTTGGCAGATCACTCAGGGGGGATTGGCCCGCCTCAAGTGGCTAACCACTCTGCCGTCTGACCCTTTAGGTTCTTCGGTCGTTGCTTAGCTCCGAGCGATGGACCTGCGAGGCGTAGGTAGTGCCACCCTTCCTATCGAAGGGCCCCGAGCGTCGCTTGTAGGAAGCCGTTAGCTACAGTGGCCTGCCTCCCAAAAAGTGGTCCTCCCTGAGGTATGGCTTTAAGCCATGTGATAGGCACTATTTTTTTAGCCCACCCGGCACGGGAATTTGCTTAATCGCGGCGAACAACATCTCAACTGAATAATCATCGCCATAGAGCTCGCTCGATTCGCCTTCACTATGGCCCATCAGTCTGTTCCTGATCTCCGGCGGAATTCCACAATTTTTGCATTGGGTTGAGAAACGGTGTCTGAAGGAATGGCTTGGGCTGATGCGAGGATCCGTAATCCCAATTTTATCTCTTACCCATCTACTAATCACCTTAGTTGCGTTTCCCCCACGATTGCCGAATCGATCCGGCGTTGCGTCGGAAAATAGATCGTTTGTTTTACACGACGCAACGAATAGTAAAAATCCTTCCTCTATTAACTGAGGATGGATTGGAATGTGGCGTTTCGAACTAAAGTTTTTGAGATTTTTCTTTGCAATTCTGATTTCTTTGGATGCTGCACCTTCTCCTTCGTTGTCGTATTCAACCGTCATCCGAAAATAGTGAATTCCCATAGACGAGGCGACGTCGGATTTTTCCAACTGGCAGATCTCTGAAATGCGTGCGCCCGTGAAACAGGCGATCCAGGGAACCCACCTTCGATAGCCGTTGCGGTCACGTGCGGCCATGAGGACGCGAACGGTTTCTTCGTCGGTGAAATCGCGTTTTGCTGATCGCCGTTGCCCTTTCATGCCGGCCCGAGGCTGCTTCAGGCCCGCGAAGGGATTAACTGAGCATTTTCCATTCGCCACGGCCCAGCTGTAAATTGCTTTGATGGCGTTGAGGTCATTCGAAACGCTTTGTGCCGACCGCTTGGCAGCAGAGGCGCTCTTCCAGTCAGAAGCATCCGAGAGGCTGGCATTGTGGAATGTCAAACCTCGTTCCGTGAGAAAGGAGGTCCATCGGTGGACCTTGCTGGAGAACGTATAGAAGGTCTTCTCGGCCGGCTTATGATCACGTTTCCAACCCTGCAAAATTTCTTCCGGGGTTGGTGCACCCACCTTCTCGCGGGGAGACCAAATCAAGCGCTCCGTCCGATCATCGAGTCGAGTGATCGCCGTCAGGGCAGGCGTGGGCCGGGTGGCTCCGCCTTGTCGATCCCTGAGGATCGTCATCACCTCCAATTCTGCTTCGACGAACGCCATATAGAGGCGCCGATCCGCCGGAGAACCGTATGCGATGTTCAATCCGGCATCGATGACGGTCATCATCGCATCGTGGCTGAAGTGAGTTGCAGCGCAGTCACCGCGCGCGTTGGCATCGCGCAGCTCAGCTTCCCTGGCAGCGATCTCCTGGCTGAGGGCAGTGAAGGCTTCAATGCTGAGCGGCACGGCTCCACGACGTAGGGCTTCGTCATTCGCGAGTTTGCGGTGACGGAAGATGGCGACCAGCTTCTGAATGGTCTCGTCGTCGAGTTGTGAGATCAACGGCTGCGAGCTTAGAAGAAGGCGGCGCTTGGCGAGACTGATGAGAGTGTCTGCCTCACCATCCAGACGGCGCGCTCGGCGGCGAGCCTCATCCTCATCGCGGGTCCCAAGGCTGACCCAGAACTCGCGGCCTGCTCTGCTCGCTTTCAGAGAGACGGGAGCGCCCTCGTCGAAAATTCCATGGCCTGCGGTTCCGAGCACGGCCGGCATGTTCGCGCGCAGCGCTCGCGGTATGGTGCGACGAAAATAGAAGATGCCCCGACGCTGGACCAGACCCACCATCTGCCTCATGACTTCGTAGCACTCCTTCGTAGCAGGAGCGCGCTCAGAAGCCTACGGCATCATAAAGATGCCGTAATCGCAAGGGTTTAGGGGCTATATGGCGGAGACGGAGGGATTCGAACCCTCGATACCCCTTTCGGGGTATGCTCATTTAGCAAACGAGTGCCTTCAGCCGCTCGGCCACGTCTCCGTAGGGGTGGCTCTAGAATTTCGCGTCGGACGGGTCAACCCGCTTGGCCGGTTCAATAGGCGGCAACGGGGTGGAAATTAGCGCGCTGCGCCGTTCGTAGTGCTTGGCCACCCGGAGATGGCGGGAGATCGCGTAGTTGGCGGCTGTGAGGAAGCCGTAGACGCCCCTCACGAAATGGCGCCGGCCGAGATAGGCCTTCAGGAAATTCAGCGGCAGCTCGACGAAGATCCGCCAGGTGGGAATCGTGACGCCGCGGGCTTCGAGGTCCCGGGCCTGCTGGTCGGAATAGCGGTTGAGCTTGTCGAGCTGATCGCCGAGCGAGCGCACGGAAAAATGATGGATGACCCCCTTCAGGCGTCCGACGCTGGCGCCGGGATCGAGCTCCACCCGGTCGTGGACGGGGGAGGGCGAGTAGCGGCCCCTGTCCTTGCGGTAGAGGCGCACGGGATGCAGGGCATAGGCCCAGGGATGGGGCCTCGACTCACCGGGGAAGATTTCCGCGATGGCGATGCGATAGGCCGGGTGGGCGGGTTCGCCGGCGGCGAAGAGGTCCCGGATGGCCTGGGACAGGTCCGGGGGCACCACCTCGTCCGCATCGAGGTTGAGCAGCCATTCGTGACGGCAGACGGTCTCGGCGAAGCGCTTCTGCGGGCCGTAGCCGGACCAGGCGTTGTGGATCACCCGCGCACCGAGGGAGGCCGCCAGGGCCTGCGTTCCATCGGTGGAGCCGGAATCGACCACCACGAGGTCGTCGGTCAGGTCGCGCACCGCACGGATGGTCGCGCCGATCCGGTCTGCTTCGTTGAAGGCGATGAGGAAGATCGAAAGCGGCGGCGCGGACATGGTGAGGGCTCTACGATATCGGTCCGGCCGGCCGATACACCTTTCTCGCCACGCTCGTCATGGAACGAAGACCCTGGACTCGGGATCGGCAGGGCTGGCCCGGCGACCTCGACTTCATGCCGCGACCGGCGGGTCGGCGAGCCGCTTGCGCTGGACCTTGCCATTGGCGGTGCGCGGCAGGGCATCGAGGAACCGGACCTCGCGCGGGCATTTGTAGGCGGCCAGTCTCTCGGCGCACCAGGCCAGGATCGAGGGTCCATCCGCCTCTTCCCCGGGCTTCAGCACCACGAAGGCGGCGATGACCTTCAGGTCGGCCCGGACGGCGAGTTCGGTGACGCCGACCTCCGCCACGGCGGGATGTCCCCCGACCACGCCCTCGACCTCGTTGGGCGAGACCCGGTAGCCGAGGGCGTTCATCAGGTCGTCGTTGCGCCCGTGGAACCAGAGGTAGCCGTCCTCGTCGAGGCTCGCGAGATCGCCGCCCGCGAACCATTCGCCGCGCAGGACGGCGGCTTCCTCCTCTGGCCGGTTCCAGTAGCCGAGCATCAGGCCGGGCTCCGTGCGGTGGATCGCGAGGAGCCCCGTCTCGCCCTCCGGCAGCGGCTCGTCCGGCCCGTCCACGGGCAGGATCGCCACGCGGCGCCCGGGCTGGGGCTTGCCGGGAGAGCCGGGCTTCACCGGGATGGTGGGGCCGCTGGAGACATAGGTGGAGATCTCGCTCATGCCGAGCGCCTCGTAGAGGGGCTTGCCGGTGGCGGCGGTCCAGGCGTCCAGCAGTTCGGCAGGAAGGGCCTCGCCGGCGGTGCAGCCGTGCCGCAGGCGGGACAGGTCGTGCGCGGACAGATCGGCGTATTTCAGGATCTGGCGGTAGAGGCTCGGCACGGCGGCAAACAGCGTCGCACCGTGCCGGGCGATGAGGGCTGGCCAGACGGCGGGATCGCGGGGCCCGTCGTAGAGGACGCTCGTGGCGCCGCAGGCCCAGGGATCGGTGATGCCGACGCCGAGCGTATAGGTCCAGTTCATGGTGCCGGCATGCAGCATGACGTCGGCCTCCGTCAGCCCCAGCCAATGCGCATGCATCGGGCGGCGCCCCCAGATCGCGCGATGGGCATGGAGCACGCCCTTCGGCCGGCTGGTGGTGCCGGAGGTGTAGACCAGGGTCGCCGGATCGTCCGCCGCGGTGTCGGCGTACTCCGCCACCGGCTCGGCACGCTTCATCGCGGCGATCTCGGAGGGGCCGAGGACGATGCGGCCCTCGGCCTCGGCCGGGTCGAGACGGTGGCCCGCCCCGGTCACCACGACGGCGGCGCCGGAATTCTCCATGAGGAACGCGGCTTCCGCCGGCGTCAGCTGGGGCGAGGAGGGGAGGGCCACGAGCCCGGCGGCGAGGGCGCCGAAATACACGAGGACGTAGTCCGCCTCGTTGCCCATCCGGATCATCACGCGGTCGCCGCGGCGCAGGCCGAGGGCGAGGAGACCGGCGGCGATGCCGCGCACGGCACGGTCGGCCTCGGCGAAGGTCAGGTGAAACGCCCCGTCCTCCGCGCCCGCCATGATCAGCGCGGTCTTGTCAGGCCGCAGGCGCGCATTCTCAGCGAGACAGTGGCGGGCGGCATTGAAACGGGCCGGTGGAGGAGCGTCCGGTCGGATCATGAAACGGTTCGGGTTCTCGCGTGGCGACGCGCTCAAGCCATGCCGAAACCCGCGGCCGGCAACAAGGGGCCGATCGCGGGACTTCGGAACGTTCGAGTGCGCGCTACCCACAAGGGGCGTCGATCACGCAGCCTTGACGGCGAGCAGCTCTTTGGCCGCCGCGAGCATCTCCTTCATGGCGGCGGAAGCGGCCTGATAGGCCGGCGTGCCCACGTCCCAATTGTTCGCGGCGACGGCGTCGGTCATCGTCTTGGCTTCCTCGAGCGCCGTCTTCTCGGCAGCGGCGAGACGGGCCAGTGCCGGATGATCGCGCAGCGGGCCATTCCGCAGGTCCGTGCAGACGCTGTGATCCGCGCGGCCGAGCATCGTCGGATCGGAGGACGCGGCCGGGGCGAGGCCGACGAGGATCCGGGCGAGCTTGCGCTTCCACATGCCGACATCCGCCGGCAGGCAGACCAGGCCATGGGCCTTGACGCGCCCGCTTTCCGCCGCGAGGGCGGTCCGGCCGAAATCCTCGGCCTTCACGAGACGCGTCGTGATCTTGTCGATCTCCTCATGGGTCTTGGCGGCCTTGCCGGCGATGTTCTGCACGCTGGTGGAGATTTCGGCGGTGGCCGAACGCTGCTGGGCGAGCATCTGCGAGATCGCCTGGTTCAGGTCGCTCGCCTGGGAGATCCGCTCGTTGGTCTGCTCGACCCGCGTTTCCAGTTGCTCGACGATGGCCCGGCCGGACGTGACCGCATTCCGGCTCTCGCCGACGGCGGTGGAAATGGCCGACATCTCCGATGTCAGCGTGCTGAGAAGCCCCCGGATCTCGCCCGTGGACTTGGCGGTCTGGGCGGACAGCGACTTCACTTCGGCCGCGACCACGGAGAACCCGCGACCGGCCTCGCCGGCGCGCGCCGCCTCGATGGTCGCGTTGAGGGCGAGCAGGTTGGTCTGGGCGGAGATCGACGCGATGGCGGTCGCCATGACCTCGATCTGGGCGATGGCCCGCTCCAGCACCACGACCCGCTCCGAGATGAGCGAGGTGCGGACGTCGATCTCCTGCATGGCGGACTTGGCCTCGCGCCCGTCGCCGATGCAGGCGCTCATGGCGGTCAGGGCGTCCTGGGCGACGGTGACGACTGTGTCGGACGTCTGGGAGACCTCGGCGATGGATGCCGCCATCTCTTCCGTGGCGCCGGCGATCGTCTGCGTGGCGCGGGCGACTTCGCCGACATCGTAGGTCATCCAGCCGATGTTGATGGCCGCCTCGGACGTCTCCTTCGCCATGGCGGCGATGGAGGAGAGGTTACGCTGATTGTCGTCCTCGCCACGGCCGTTGAGGCGCTCGATCGCGGATTTGAGCTTTCCGTCGGGCAGGTCGATCGTCGACAGCCCCTGGCTCGACATCAGCGCTTCCACCGCAGCACCGAGACGAAGGTCGTCGGCCTCGGTCTGCTGAGCCGCGGTAGGCACCGCAATCGTGTCGTTGGCCGGACGCTTTCGGGAGAAGCCAATCATAAAACTACAACCTTGAGATACCGATAAGACAAAGTCATAGACGCTATTGTTTAATGGCGCCTTAGCAGTCCCCCCTTCCGCGCCGGCCGGAACGAATGGTTCGTCGACTTCCCTGGTACCGGCGCCAGCAACCAATGGTAACCGTGCGCCATGTTGCGGACGATTTCTTTTCCATGGCAGTATCGAACACCGGAGCCCCAAGACAGAAGAGCCGACCGATCTAATGACCTAGTCTTAGCATGACGCGCAGATAAAAATCCTCGGTTTCGCCTTTTGCCCAATCACACCATTGAGCCAAAAGAATTAAACTCAAGCCAATGACAAGAGATCGGTGTACTTGTAGTTGAATTATAGCTCATAGGACGCCGCAACCCCTCAAGTAAATTTGTCGCGAACGTCGCGCCGATGCCGTGGGAGACACCTCCGCGCGGACGAACGAGGCACGACGGAGTACCGACGCCCCGAAAGTGTTCGGCAGAGCGCCCATCATGACTTGCTCGGATCGCTGAAAAGATCAGGCCGAATGGGGGAGAAGCGTCGCGGGTCGCAGGGGAACGAGGCCGGCCTTGCGCTCCAGCAGGGTCGGCGGAGGCACGGGCGCTTCGATGGAGCAGACCACCCCGCTAGCCGCGAACATGAGCTGGACCTCGCCGTCGAGCTCGCGGGCGAGACTGCGCTCGATGAGGCGCGAGCCGAACCCGGTGCGTGTCGGCTTCGTCACCGGTGGCCCGCCGCTCTCGCTCCAGCGCAGGAGGAGGCGGGTGTCCGGCTCCTTCACCACGCTCCAGCTGATCGTCACGGTGCCACCCTCCTGCGAGAGCGAGCCGTACTTGACCGCGTTGGTGCCGAGTTCGTGCAGCGCCATGGCGATGGAGAGCGCGAGCCGGGGCGGCAGGCGCAGATGCGGTCCCGATACGATGAAGCGGGATCGCCCCGCTTCGGTGGAATCGAGGGGAGCGGTGGCATCGGCCACCACGTTGCCGAGTTCCGCTCCCTCCCAGCTTTCGCGGGTGAGCACGTCGTGAACGCGGGCGAGCGCCAGGAGCCTCGCTTCGAACGCGGCCTTGGCCGCCGCCGCCTCCGGCGTGTCGAGGCCGCGCAGGGACTGGATGGCGATGGATTGGACGGTGGCGAGGGTGTTCTTCACGCGATGGTTGAGTTCATGGATGAGCAGGAGCAGATGCTCTTCCGCGCGCTTGGCATCGGTGATGTCGACGTTGCAGCCGGTGTAGCCGAGGAAGGTTCCTGTATCGTCCAGGCGCGGCACGCCTTCGCATCGCAGCCAGCGCACCACCCCGTCGCGATCCACGACCCGAACCTCCGCCCTCACGGGAACGCGGCCGACGAAGGCGTCAGAGAACTTGGCGGAGAACGCCGGCAGGTCGTCCGGATGGACGATCGTCTGCCACCCGCCGGCCGCCAGCGCGCTGGCCGGCTTTCCGAACAGGTGGTCGAAATGCAGGTTGGCGAAGCTGATCTCCCCGACCTCGTCCGTCATCCAGATCAGGGCGGGGGCCGAATCCGCCATGTGCCGGAATCGTGCCTCGCTCTCGCGCAGGGCCGAAAGGCCGCGTTCCGTCTCGGCGAGCGCCGTGTCGCGTTCCTCGCCTCGGGTGCGCAGGCGCAAGGAGGCGTCCGCCAGCACGTCGCCGAGACGGCGAATCTCGTGGATCGGCGAGGTGATGCGCGGGATCGCCTCGCCGCGCGCCAAAGCCGGCCCCGTCGCCACGAGGCGGCGCAGCGGCTGCGAGACCTTCGACCAGAGATTGATGGCCAGGATCGACGAGGTCGCGAGGACGAGGAGGCCGAAGCCGGTGAAGGCCCAGATCCATCCGCGCAGTCGCGCATCCACCAGGGCCTTCGGAATCACCGCGCTCACCGTCCAGCCGGTGAGGCGCGAGCGGGCCTCCACGACCGTGACGGGGCGCATGTTGAAATCCTTGCCTTCCCAGACCCCCGGCGTCTCGGTCTGGCGCTGGCGAAGGGTCGCGAGGCGCGGGCGCCCGACGATCGATGCCGGATCGGGGATGCGGGCAAGGGCGATGCCGTCCCGGTCTGACACGCCCGTCATCCAGCCCTGGACGTATTCCCGGCCGAGGATGCCCTGCAGCCGGCTCACCGGCGCGAGGAAGCTGAGGACATAGGCGACCTCGCCCTCGGTCTGGACCGGCACGGCGATGGCATAGGTCGCGCGGTCGGGCATGGTGCCGGACAGGATGCCGGAGATCATCGCCCGCTGCGTGCCCGATGCGATCTCGCGGTCGAAGGGCAGGGCGGTCTTCGGGAGCGGCGCTCCGCGCGGGACCGAGGTGTTCACCAGTTGCTGGCCGTCCGGCCGACGCAGCAAGATGTCGAGCCCGACGGTTTCCCGGACGAGCCGTGCCTGCGCGTCGAAATTCTCGAACTCCGAGTCCTTCAGGCGAGGCGACGTCGCCAGGGTCTGCAGCACGGAGACGAGCCCCGCCGTGTCGCGGTCGATGGAGAGGGCGATCCCGCGAACGTTCTCGCGCGCATCCTGCTCGAAGCGTGCCCGCTCGGTCCCGGCATAGCGAAACAGCAGGATCGCCGTGAACAGCAATCCCGGCCCGATCAACGCCACCACGAGGGCAACCAGATACACCTGCGTCGAGAACCCGCGCTGCCGGATGCGCGCGAACAGCCGGCCCGGGGCCGTGGCCTGCCACCCACCGCTCTTCGGCCGCTCGGAAGCGGGGTCGATGTGGTTCTCGGGCTCGGCGTCGTGATGGGTCTCGGCGGTCATGGCCTGTCGATGTGACCGAGGTCGCGGGACGGCGCCAGCCGATCGCGGACACGCTGTTTCAAGGTCTTCACGTCGGGAAATCCCCCGTCCCGCGTCCGGTCCCAGATCGTCTCCGATCCGCAGACGATCAGGAAGACGCCGCCATTCCCCGGGATCAGGGCGACCTCGCCGATATCGTCGCGGAAGGTGGAGAGGAGCTCCTGCGCCATCCAGCCGGCGCGCAGGAGCCACTGACACTGCGTGCAGTAGGTGATGGAAACCCTGGGTTTCTCGACCTGTGGGGCAGGTGGCGTTTCATCCATGGCCGGCACAGCGACCCATGCACGGTGCCTTGTCAACCTGCCAGCATAACAGTCGGCCCGTCGCTTGAACCGTTCGGCCCCCTGATCGACAGGGCGTTTGACGGCAGGAGCGCGCCCACCCGACCTTTCACCCGCGGCATCGCGCCCTATCTCAACGAGCGTAGCCGGGCGGCAGGGGCCTGGACCCGTCCATACCACGCCCGATGCCGCGCCCGTCCGCGAGGAGCCACCTATGCCGTCCGTTCTGCGTCCCGCCGCCGCCACGCCCTTCGCGCGCTCGCCCCGCCCATCGCTGATCCGCCGGATGCGGTCCGCGCTCGTCGCCGTCGCCCTGGCCACGACCCTTTCGGGCTGCGGCGCGATCAACCGGGTGCCCACCCTGGAGGAGAGCGCGAAATCCTCGTGGAGCGAGGTTCAGAACCAGTACCAGCGCCGCGCTGATCTGATCCCGAACCTCGTGGAGACGGTGAAGGGCTACGCGCAACAGGAGAAGGACGTGCTCGTCGGCGTCACCGAAGCCCGCGCGAAGGCCTCGAGCGTGAAGGTCGACGCCTCCACCGTCTCCGATCCCCAGAAGTTCAAGGAATTCCAGGACGCCCAGAACCAGCTCTCCGGCGCCCTGGGCCGTCTCCTCGTCACCGTCGAGCGTTATCCCGACCTCAAGTCGAACCAGAACTTCCTGGCGCTGCAATCCCAGCTGGAGGGGACCGAGAACCGGATCGCGGTGGCGCGCCGAGACTATATCGGTGCCGTCCAGGCCTACAACACCGAGGTCCGCACCATTCCGGGCCGCTGGATCGCCGCGTGGTTCTATCCCGAATCGAAGCCGATGGAGACGTTCACGGCGACGCCCAATTCGGACAAGCCGCCGGCCGTGAAGTTCTAGCGCGGTGACGAGGGCAGCGGTTGTTCGAGGGCGCGCGCCAGCGTCCGTCATGGCACTCGTCCTCGTCGTCCTGGCGGGGATGCTGCTGCTAGCGCACGGCGAGGCCATGGCGGCGGAGCCGACCTTCCCGGCCCTTAGCGGCCGGGTCGTGGATGCCGCCGGCATCCTCAAGCCGGACGAGACGGCCGCCCTCGAAGCGCAGCTGAAGGCCTACGAGGAGAAGACCTCCGATCAGGTCGTCGTGGCGACGGTGCCCAACCTCCAGGGACTGACCATCGAGGATTACGGCAACCGGCTGTTCCGCTCATGGGCCATCGGCCAGGCCAAGACCAACAACGGCGCGCTCCTCCTCGTGGCGCCCAACGACCGCAAGGTCAGGATCGAGGTCGGCTACGGCCTCGAAGGGGCGCTCACCGACGCCCTGTCGAAGGTCATCATCACCTCCACCATCGCGCCCCGCTTCAAGGCGGGGGATTACGGCGGCGGCATCAAGGCCGGAATCGATGCCATGCTGTCGATCCTGAGCGGCGACGCCGAGGAGTGGCAGCGCAAGGGGAAAGTGCGAAGCGACGAGGCCGAGCCGTCCCACGTCGTCGGCTTCATCGTCCTCTTCCTGGTAATTCTGTTCGTCGTGTACCGGATGAATCGGGGCCGCCGTGGCGGCGGGTTCATCATCCTGCCCGGCCCATCGTCGGGGGGATGGAGCGGCGGCGTCTCCGGCGGCTTCGGCGATGGCGGGGGATTTTCGGGCGGTGGCGGCTCATCGGGAGGGGGCGGAGCCTCCGGGGATTGGTAGGATGCTGAGCGACACCGACAGGACGCGCATCGCCGACGCGATCGCCACGGCGGAATCGACCACGTCGGCGGAGATCGTCGTTCTCGTGGCCGCCCGCGCCGGCCTCTACCGGTCCGCCGCTTCGGTGCCGGCCTTGGCCCTCGGGCTCGCGGCCCCCTGGCCGCTGATCCTGCTCACCCCGTGGAGCGCCGCCTCGATCGCCCTGGCGCAGGCCGCCATCGTCCTCGCGGCGCTCGCCGCCGCCGCCCATCCGCGAGCCCGCCTCCTCCTCGTTCCCCGCTCGATCCGACGGGCGCGGGCGCACGAGGCGGCATCGCGGGAGTTCACCGCCCGCGGATTGGCCCGGACGCGCGGGCGCACGGGCATCCTGATCTACCTCGCCGTCGCGGAGGGCCATGCGGAGATCGTCGCCGATTCGGGCATCGCCTCCCGGATTTCCCCGGCGGCATGGTCCTCGGCCATCGACGCGCTGCTGTCCTCTCTTCGGCGGGGCGCGGCGGCCGACGGTCTCGTCTCCGCCGTGGAGGGGATCGGTGCGATCCTCGCGCAGCACTTGCCGCGACGGGCGGGCGATATCGACGAATTGCCGAACCGGGTGATCGTCACGGACTGACATCGCCGGCGACTTCGTATTTTTCTCTCTGGCCCCGAAAGAATTTTTGAGCGAGAAGAGCCTTGACGATCCGCCATCAAGGACGGGTCGCGGGAGCGAGACGTCGATGGGTGCTATACAGAAGCACGGGCCGTGGGCCCTTGTGGGTGCGTTGGGCGCGGCGGCCCTGGCGATCGTCGCCACCAGCCGCGGCGAATCGATCAACGCCCTGTGGATCGTCGTGGCCGCGGTCTGCGTCTATCTCATCGCCTACCGCTATTACTCGCTCTACATCTCCGACAAGGTGATGCAGCTCGATCCGAGCCGCAAGACCCCGGCCCACCGTCACAACGACGGGCTCGACTACGTCCCCACCAACAAGACCGTCCTGTTCGGCCACCATTTCGCGGCGATCGCAGGCGCGGGTCCCCTCGTCGGCCCGGTCCTGGCCGCGCAGATGGGCTACCTGCCCGGCATGCTCTGGATCCTGGCGGGCGTCGTGCTCGCGGGCGCGGTGCAGGACTTCATGATCCTGTTCATCTCCATGCGCCGCGACGGGCGCTCCCTCGGTGAGCTGATCCGGGCCGAGCTCGGCGTGATCCCCGGCGTGATCGCGCTGTTCGGCACCTTCATGATCATGGTGATCCTGCTCGCCGTGCTGGCGATGATCGTGGTCAAGGCGCTGGCCGAGAGCCCCTGGGGCACCTTCACCGTGGCGGCCACGATCCCGATCGCGATCCTGATGGGCCTCTACGCGCGCTTCATCCGGCCGGGCAAGATCGGCGAAGTGTCGATCCTCGGCTTCGTCCTGCTCATGGCCGCCATCATCGGCGGCGGCCAGATCAACGAACACCCGGTCTGGGGTCCGGCCTTCACCTTCACCGGCACGCAGCTCACCTGGATGCTGATCGGCTACGGCTTCGTCGCCTCGATCCTGCCGGTCTGGCTCCTGCTCGCCCCGCGCGACTACCTCTCGACCTTCCTCAAGATCGGCACCATCATCGGCCTCGCTCTCGGCATCGTCGTGGTCGCACCGCATCTGCAGATGCCGGCCATGACGAAGTTCGTCGACGGCACCGGCCCGGTCTGGGCGGGCTCGCTGTTCCCGTTCCTCTTCATCACCATCGCCTGCGGTGCCGTCTCCGGCTTCCACGCGCTGATCTCGTCGGGCACGACCCCGAAACTCATCGACAACGAAGCCGACACCCGCTTCATCGGCTACGGCGGCATGCTCATGGAGAGCTTCGTCGCGATCATGGCGCTGGTCGCCGCGAGCGTGATCGATCCGGGCATCTACTTCACCATGAACTCCCCGGGCGCCCTGCTCGGCACCTCCGCCGAGACGGCGGCCGCCGCCGTGACCAATCTCGGCTTCCCGATTTCCGCCGATGTGATCACCCAGACCGCCAAGGATGTCGGCGAACACTCGATCATCTCGCGCACCGGCGGCGCCCCGACGCTCGCCGTCGGCATGGCCCACATCATCTCGTCCGCCATCGGCGGCAAGACGATGATGGCCTTCTGGTACCACTTCGCGATCCTGTTCGAGGCCCTGTTCATCCTCACCGCCGTGGATGCCGGCACGCGGGCGGGACGCTTCATGCTGCAGGACCTGCTCGGCCTGATCTCGCCGACCTTCAAGGACACCTCGGCCTGGGCGCCCAGCATCCTGGCCACGGCCCTCTGCGTCTCGGCCTGGGGCTACTTCCTCTACCAGGGCGTCACCGACCCGCTCGGCGGCATCTACACCCTGTGGCCGCTGTTCGGCATCTCGAACCAGATGCTGGCGGCCGTGGCGCTGACGCTGGCCACCGTGGTGATCTTCAAGATGAAGCGCGAGCGCTACGCCTTCGTCACGATCATCCCCACCGTCTGGCTGTTGATCTGCACGCTCACGGCGGGCTGGCAGAAGATCTTCTCGGCCGATCCCAAGATCGGCTTCCTGTCCCATGCGGACCGGTTCTCGGCGGCGATCGCCGAGGGCAAGGTGCTGGGTCCGGCCAAGAACATGGCCGACATGCACAAGATCGTCTTCAACGACCGGATCGACGCGGCGCTCGCCGTCATGTTCGTCGGCCTCGTGGTGGCCATCGCCGTCTTCGGCGTCCAGGCCTGCCTGAAGGCCTACAGGGCCGACCGCTGGACGGCGCTCGAGAGCGGCGGCCCGTCCCCCGTCCCGGCGGAGTAAGAACCATGGCGCTGTCGTCGACGGAATTGCGGGACCGGCTCAAGACCTTCTCGAAATGCGTCTGCAACGGCGCCCGCCTCATGGTGGGGCAGGGCGATTACGAAGCCTATGCCGCCCATATCCGCCGGACCCATGCCGACCAGGAACCGATGACCGAGCGGGAATTCTACCGCAACCGGGAGAATGCCCGGTTCGGCGTCGGTAACCGGAATGGTTTCCGCTGCTGCTGATCGGTGCGATCTCCTTCGATCATTCGACAGTCGGTGAGACAGATCTCCCCCTCCATCGCGATCACGCGATGAAAACGCTTCTAATACAGGTCTCCGGGCAGACATTCGAAGACCGGACGGGGGCTTTGTGACCATGGCGGCGGCCCCGTACTTCATCCGGGCAAGAGCAGGCCGATCTAAAGTCACGTCGGCGGGTAGCCTCGTCTGAGACGATAGGCTTATATGTCGCCTCCCGAGAGAGGAGGTATCATGTCGCAGCCGCCAATGACCGACACGCGATCCGGGATGGACCGCTCCGGCCCGATCACCTTCGACAGGACACTCCAGGGCCTCACCGGCATCGCCGTCCGTGGCTTCCTCCTGTCCCTCGTCACCTTCGGCATCTACCGGTTCTGGTACATCACCGAGTTACGGCGCTACTTCTGGAACCGGACAATCGTCAACGGCAGCCCGGGCGAATATACCGGAACCGGCAAGGAGTTGTTCCTCGGCTTCCTCGTCGCCGTCGCCATCCTGATCCCCGTCTACGTGCTGATCTTCATCGCGACGATCTCCGCGCCCTGGCTCGCGGCCTTCGGCAGCGTGCTGTCCTTCCTCGTCCTCTACGTCCTCGGCCAGTTCGCGATCTATCGCGGCCGGCGCTACCGTGCCTCGCGCACCCTGTGGCGCGGCATCCGCCTCGGGCAGGACGGATCGGCGATCACCTACGCGCTGATGGCCATCGGCTGGTCGCTGCTGACGCTTCTGACCCTCGGCCTCGCCTTCCCCTTCATGCGCGCGAGCCTGGAGCGGTACCGGATCAATCACACCCTGATCGGGTCGAGCCGGATGGAATCCACGGCGAGCGGGCGCTCGCTGCTGCTGCCCTGGCTGGCCTTCTACGTGGTGGTGCTCCTGCCCATCGGCGCCGCGCTGATCGCCTTCCTCGTGGCCGCCGATTTCACCATCCCCGACGACCTGTTCATCCCCAAGGAGGGGGGCAAGCCCGGCGAGACGGAGTTCAACAGCGATTACGAGGGCACCCCTATCGCAACGTTCGGGGAGCTCTTCCTCACGACGCTGGGGATTACCATTCCTCTCGGGCTGCTGCTCATCCCCTTCTACCGGGCGCGGGAGACACGGCTCTTCATGAACGCGGCCAGCCTCGGCCCCGTGCGCCTTTCGTCCACCCTGAAGGCCCGCCAGTTCTACTGGCCCTATCTCGTCTATCTCCTCTCCGTGATCGGATTCGTGCTGATCCTCGGCCTCGTCATCGGCGGCGGCGGCCTGCTCCTCCAGGCGCAGGGCATGGAAAGCGGATTTCATTGGGCGCTCTTGTTCGGCATGGCATTCGGCTATCTCGGCGGCGCGCTGTTCTTCGCGGTCCTCTATGTCCGGGTCATCACGGCGCGGCTCTGGGCCGCGGTCGCCATCACGACGGTGGTCGAGAATGCCGGCGGCCTCGATGCCGTGCTCGCGTCGAGCCGGCGCGTGGGCAGCGGCCTCAACGAGGGCCTCGCCGACGCGCTGGATGTCGGCGGCGCCCTCGAAGTGGGGTTCTAGTGCCGGCACAAGCGGTCCACGGCACGTACTACGATGGCTTGAGCGCCAGGGCCCATCCGGTGACCCTGGTCCTCGAGGACAGCCTGGAGATCACCGGGCGGGACCTACGCCTCGCCTGGACACTCGCCGACCTCGCGGCCGGCGACACGGCCGCCCCGCTCATGCGGGTCGGCCCGGCGGGACGTGCCGAGCGGGTCGATTTCACCGACGAGACTCTGGCCGCCGCACTGAAGGATCGCTGTCCGGACCTGTACCGAACCGACTCCTCCGCCTCGGGCGGTCGCCTGCGCCTCGTCCTGTGGTCGATCGCGGCCGGAATCTCGGTGATCGGTCTGGCGATCTACGGTGTCCCGGCCATTGCCGTGGGTCTGGCACCCGTCATCCCGGCGGCGATCGAAGCGCGGCTCGGCGGCGCGGTGGACGGGCAGATCGGCAAGATCCTGGGCGACCCGCCGGTCTGCGACGATGCCCCGGCGCGGGCCGTCCTCGACCGTCTGATCGAGCGGATGACGGCGGATGCCGGCCTGCCGGTCGATCCGGTGATCAGCGTCCGCCGGCACGCCATCGCCAACGCCCTGACCTTGCCCGGCGGGAGGGTCGTCGTGCTATCGGACCTCATCGATCAGTCCCGGACGCCGGACGAGTTCGCGGGCGTGCTGGCCCACGAATTCGGCCATGTCGCCGCGCACGATCCCATGCGCGCGCTGCTGGCGGCGAGCGGAAGCTCGTTCCTCCTCAGCCTCGTGCTCGGCGACCTGACCGGCTCCACGATCGTCGTCGCGGTGGGACAGGCCGCCATCTCGGCCGGCTATTCGCGTGAGGCGGAGAACGCGGCCGATTCCTATTCGGTGGAGGTCATGCGCCGGTCGGGCGGGGACGCCACGGCGCTGGCGACAATCCTCGAACGCATCGCCAAGGACGACGAGAAGCCCGAGTTCGCGGGCCTGCTCCGCAGCCATCCCTTCACGGTGGAACGCGCCAACCGCATCCGCGCGATGGCGGGCTCGGAGACGGTGGGCCGCCGCATCCTCGATGAGACGGACTGGACGACGCTCAAGGGCATCTGCCGCAACGTGCCGGCCAAACCCGCGAAATAGGCGCGGTCCTGGGCGGAGCGTCTCCGCGTACCGGTTACATCCGGAAACAAATATCCCGGCCCGGTCCGCCGCTTGCGTCGCGGCGTCACGGCTACAGATCACCTCGTCGCATGCGACGAACGTGGTACACCAGCCCGAACAGGTTGCGCGGATACCGTATGGGCCTCGTCCAGTATGCTCTGAAGTTTCGCATCACGATCTACGTGCTGGCCGTGCTGATGATGCTCGGGGGAGCGGCCTCGGTGATCGTGGCGCCCAAGGACGTGCTTCCCACCGTGGACATCCCGGTGGTCGTGGTGGTGTGGACCTATACCGGCCTTTCGACCTCCGAGATGGAGCGTCGCATCACGACCTATGCGGAGTTCTCGCTCTCGAACAACGTCAACAACATCGCCCGAATGGAATCGACGACGCTGCAGGGCACGGCGATCCAGAAGGTCTATTTCGACCAGTCGGTGAGCATCGATCTCGCCATCGCCCAGACCGTCTCGGCGATGAACTCGATCCGCTCGACCATGCCGCCGGGGGTGCAGCCGCCCATCGTCCTGCGGTTCTCGGCTTCCTCCGTCCCGGTGATCCAGCTCTCGCTCTCCTCCACCAGCGAGAGCCTGACCAAGGTCTACGATTACGCGCAGTACCGCATCCGCCAGCGCCTGACCCAGGTGCCGGGCTCCACGCTGCCCTCGCCCTTCGGCGGCACGCCGCGCCAGATCATGGTCGATCTCGACCTCCAGGCCCTGCGCGCTCTGGGCCTGACGGCACTGGACGTCACCAACGCCATGACGGCGCAGAACCTCACCGTGCCCTCCGGCCTCGCCAAGATCGGCGAGCAGCAATACCCGATCCAGCTCAACGCCACGCCGGACGCCATCGAGGCGCTCAATCAGGTGCCGATCCGGGTGGTCGGCGGACAGCCGGTGCTGGTGCGCGACGTGGCCAATGTCCGCGACGGCGGCCCGCCGCAGGTGAACATCGTGCGGGCCGACGGCCTGAACTCTGTGCTGATGCGCATCTTCAAGAACGGCACCGCCTCGACCCTCGACGTCGTCAACAACGTGAAGAAGGCCCTGCCGGACATCCGCGCCGCCGCCCCCGAGGGCATGGCGCTGCGCGAATTGTTCGATCAGTCGGTCTTCGTCTCCGCCGCCATCGAGGGCGTCATCCACGAGGCGGTCATCGCCGCCGCGCTCACCGGCCTGACGATCCTGCTGTTCCTCGGCTCCTGGCGCTCCACGATCGTGGTGCTCGTCTCGATCCCGCTCTCGATCCTGACCTCGCTGTCGATCCTCACGGCGCTGGGCGAGACCATCAACGTCATGACGCTGGGCGGACTCGCCCTGGCGGTGGGCATCCTCGTGGACGACGCCACGGTGGCCATCGAGAACACCTACCGGCTGTTCGAGGAGGGGGAGCCGTTCCGCAAATCCGTGGTGGAGGGCGCGGCCGGTATCGCCAAACCCGCGCTGATCTCGACACTCTCGATCTGTGCCGCCTTCGTCTCGGTCTTCGCCCTCACGGACACGCCGAAATACCTGTTCACGCCCCAGGCGCTCGCCGTCGTCTTCGCGATGCTGACCTCCTACGTCCTGTCCCGCACCCTGGTGCCGGTGCTGATCGACGTGCTGGTGGCGCGGGAATACGAAGCGCATCACCGCAAGGGCGGGCAGGCTCCGCGACGGGGCCGCGTCGCCCGTGCGCTGGGATGGCTGTTCGGGCCGCTCTTCCGCCTCGCGGGCTGGTTCCGGCGGGGATTCGAAGCCCGGTTCGCCCGCTTCCACCGTAGCTATCTCGGACTGCTCCACGTGGTCCTGCGCCGCCGCGTCGTCACGCTGGCCACCGTGGCGGTGATCTTCGCGGGCACGGCGGGCCTGTTCGGCTTCGTCGGCCAGGATTACTTCCCGCAGGTCGAATCGAGCCAGATGACGCTGCATCTGCGCACCCGCCCGGGCATGCGCATCGAAACGGCGGTGCAGACCTTCGCCGAAGTCCAGGCCGTCGTCCGCGAGGTCATCCCCGAGGGCGAGATCGACCAGGTTCTCGACAATCTCGGCCTGCCCGCGAACAACTACAATTTCGCCTTCTCGGACGGGTCGTTCGTCGCCAACAACGACGGGCAGATGCTCATCAACCTGAAAGAGGGCCACGGCTCGGTCGCGGGCTACACCAAGCGCCTGCGCGAGGTGCTGCGCGAGCGCTTCCCCGACCTGATCGTCTATTTCCAGCCATCCGACATCATCACGCAGATCCTCAATTTCGGGACGCTGGCGCAGATCGACATCCAGGTCTCGGGCCGCAACACCGCCAAGGACCTCGCCGCCGCGCAGAACATCGTCCGTCGCCTCAAGGAGACGCGCGGGGCGGTGGACGTCCATCTCCACCAGATCGTCGGCACGCCGCAATTCTTCGTCGATGTCGACCGGCGCCTCGCCTCCGAGCTCGGCCTCACCGAGCAGCAGATCGCGCAGGGCCTCAACGTCTCCCTGTCGGGCTCCTTCCAGGTGACGCCGAATTTCTGGACCGACCCGAAGACCGGCATCCCCTACCAGCTCTGGGTGCAGACCCCGGAATACCGCAACGACAGCCTCACGGCGATCCAGAACACCCCGCTCCTCGTCAGCGGCAATTCCGATGCGCCGGGCGTGCTGACACTGCTCTCCAGCGTCTCCACCATGCGCCGCGAGGGGTCGCAGACGGTGATCAACCACGTCAACACGCAGCCGACCTTCAACATCTACGCGGCGGTGCAGGATTCCGATCTCGGTTCGGTGGCCAGAGACATCCGCCGGATCGTCGAGGAAGAGCAGAAGGCCCTGCCGGCTCCGGACAAGATCACCGTGCGCGGGCAGATCGAGAACATGCAATCGGCCTTCTTCCGCATGGGAATCGGCCTCTCCATCGCCCTGGTGGCGGTCTATCTCCTCATGGCCGTGAACTTCCAGAGCTGGGGCGACCCGCTCGTGGTGCTGGCGGCGCTCCCGCTCGCCTTCTGCGGGATCGTCGCGAGCCTGTTCATCACCGGCACGACCTTCTCGATCCCGTCGCTGTTCGGGGCGATCATGTCGGTGGGGATCGCGTCGGCCAATTCCATCCTCCTCGTCACCTTCGCCAAGGAGCACCGGGAGGCGACGGGCTGCAGCGCGGCTGAGGCGGCGTTGCTCGCCGGCGAAACCCGCCTTCGGCCCGTGCTGATGACGGCGGGCGCGATGTTCCTCGGCTTGATCCCGATGGCCCTGGGCACCGGGGAGGGCGGCGAACAGAACGCGGCGCTGGCCCGCGCCGTGATGGGCGGCATCGCCATCGGCACGCCCTCGACCTTGCTCTTCGTGCCCTTCCTCTACACCCTCCTCAGGCGGGGCGAGGTCAAGCCGCTTCAGGATTACGCATGAGCGGGAACAGCCCTGGTGACGCGATCGATGAGAAGACCGGCACGGTGACGGCTCATGGTTCGAGTCATGGATCGGGGCGAGGCCCGGCGGAGATCCCGCCGCCGCCCGGGAAGGGGCCGTTCCTCATCGCCGGGCTCATCGCCGTCGGCCTGCTCGGCTGGGGCGGGTACGGTCATTGGCAGAAGGCCGCCGCGGCGCAAGAGACGCAGCGCAAGGCCAGGGATTTCGTGCCGAAACTGCGGACCATCCCGGTGGAGCGGGCCGACCAGCCCATCGACATCACCCTGCCCGGACAGACCGACGCCTTCGCCAGGGCGTCCCTCTTCGCCCGCGCCACCGGCTACATCGCCGAGCGCCGGGTCGATATCGGCACGCGGGTGAAGCAGGGCGACATCCTCATCCGCATCGCCGCCCCCGATCTCGACCAGCAGCTGGCGCAGGCCCAGGCGCAGGTGGGCCAACTCGAAGCCCAGCTCCTCCAGGCCAGGGCGATGGTCGATCAGGCGAAGGCCAACGTGAATCTCGCAACCGCCACCAACAGCCGTACCTCGACCCTCGCCGTGCAAGGCTGGGCCTCGAAGCAGAACGCGGACAATTCCCAGGCGAGCGTGCTGAGCCAGGGCGCGAGCCTCGCCTCGGCGGAAGCGGGAGTGAAGGTGGCCGAGGCCAACATCAAGGCGCAGCGCGCCACCGTGGACCGCCTGAAGGCACTGACCGGCTTCAAGGACGTGATCGCCCCCTTCGACGGTGTCGTGACTGCCCGCAGCGTCGATATCGGCGATCTCGTCCAGGCGGACGGTACCGGCACCGCCCTGTTGTCCATGGACCGGGACGACGTCCTGCGCGTGGTCGTCAACGTGCCCCAGAATCTCGCCGTCGGGGTCAGTCCGGGCGTCGCCGCGACGATCAAGGTGCCGCAGATCCCGG
The DNA here is from genome assembly GCF_000376345.1 of Methylobacterium sp. 88A. Classification (NCBI taxonomy): domain Bacteria; kingdom Pseudomonadati; phylum Pseudomonadota; class Alphaproteobacteria; order Hyphomicrobiales; family Methylobacteriaceae; genus Methylobacterium; species Methylobacterium sp. 88A. Next base: position 3,109,536 of record NZ_AQVT01000001.1, on the reverse strand, counting down.
ACCGGACCTTCTCCGGCAAGGTCGAGCGCAGCTCGGTCGCCCTGCTGACCTCGTCCCGGACCCTGACCACGCAGGTGGACGTTCCCAATGGCGACGGCAGCCTGCGGCCCGGCCTCTACGTCTACGTGACGCTGAAGGTGCCGCGGACGGGAAGGAACGCGGTCATCCCGGCCGAGGGCCTGGTGTTCAATCAGCGCGGCACCCAGGTCGCAATTTCCCGCGACGACGGCACGGTGGAATGGCGCGGCGTCCATATCCAGCGCGATCTCGGCACCACCATCGAGATCGACCAGGGATTGGACGGGGGCGAGCAGATCGTCCTGAGCCCGCCCGTCGACCTGCGCGATGGCCAGAGGATGGAGCGCCAGGCACCCAAGCAAGAGGGAAAGCCCCTGAAATCGGCGGCGCGGTAGCACCGGCTGGCCGGGGGCGCAGCCCAGCCCAGCCGTCCGGCAGGTTCCGTGGAAGGGGGATGATGGCGTAGAGCCTCACCCTCCATGCGCCCTCTCGCGCATCCCTCGGAACGGCCCTGGATCATGCTCGACCGCCCCGCCTCGGACACGCTCGATCGCGCGCATGTGGCGGCGATGAGCGCCGCGATCACCTGCGTGGCGGTGGTCGGCATCGGCCTCAGCCTGTCGATCCCGCTCCTCTCCCTCGAGATGGAACGCATGGGCGTGTCGAGCACGGTCATCGGCATCAATACGGCGCTGGCGGGTCTCGCCAGCATCGTTACCGTGCCGTTCGTGCCGCGTCTGGCCGCGCGGATCGGCGTCGTCCGCCTTCTCATTCTCGCGATCGTCATCGGCGCGGCCTCCCTCATCGGGTTCAAGCTGCTCCACGACATCCGCTGGTGGTTCCCCCTCCGCTTCGTCTTCTCGGCGACGCTGGGCGTGCTCTTCGTCCTGTCCGAGTTCTGGATCAACGAGGTCGCGCCCCCGGCCCGGCGCGGCCTCGTCATGGGCATCTACGCCACGGTGCTGGCGCTGGGTTTCGCGGTGGGACCGACCCTCCTCGTCGTCATCGGCACCCAGGGTTACGCACCGTATTGCGCCGGTGCGGCTCTCTTCCTCCTCGGGACCGTGCCCATCGCCCTGGCGCGCGGCCTGGCGCCGGTGATCGAGGGAAAGAGCAGCCGAGGCGTTCTCGGCTATATCCGGCTGGCGCCGGCCGCCATCTTCGCGGCCCTGGTCTACGGCGCCGTCGAGACCGGGGGATTCGCCATCCTGCCGCTCTACGGCCTGCGGATCGGGCTCGACGCGGAGAGTGCGGCCGGGCTCGTCAGCATGCTCGCGCTGGGCCACGTCCTGTTCCAGATCCCGTTCGGCCTCCTGGCCGACCGGTTCGACCGCCGCCACCTCCTCCTCGCCTCGGCGCTGGGTGGCGCCATCGGCGCGGCCTTGATCCCGGCGGCCTCGGCGTCCCCTTTCTGGCTCGCCGTCCTTCTACTGATCTGGGGCGGCCTGACCGGCACGCTCTACACGGTCGGCCTGGCCCATCTCGGGGCCAGCGTGCGCGGGGCCGAACTCGCGGGCGCGAACGCCGCCTTCCTGATCTTCTACAATGTCGGCCTGATGGTCGGGCCGCCGATCATCGGCGGCGGCATGGACCTGATGCCCCCTCAGGGGTTCGCCCATGCCATGTGCGGCGTGCTCGTCGCTTATGCCTGCCTCGTCCTGTGGCGGCTTCGGACAACCGCCCCGGCCTTGACGAAGTGAGCCCGATGAGGCAATGACCGCGCGGAATTCAGCCGGTCCGTGCCGGCCATTTTGCGTTTCGCTCAAGCGGAATGCCGCCACCTTCAGGAGCACCGCGCCATGGCCAAGGCCGTCACCGTTAAAGTCAAGTTGATCTCGACCGCCGACACCGGCTACTTCTACGTCACGAAGAAGAACTCCCGGACGCAGACCGAGAAGCTGTCCATGAAGAAGTACGACCCCGTCGTGCGCAAGCATGTCGACTTCAAGGAAACCAAGATCAAGTAAGCCGCGTCTCCTCATCGAGACGGCACAAAAAAGCCGCCCTTTCGGGCGGCTTTTTCCGTTTGGGATCGGTGCCGGTATTACAGCGACGCCGTGGGGTAGGAGCGCACACCCGGACGGGCTCCGGGGACCGTGGTGGCATCGGAGGGCGTCGTGGTCGGCGCGGTCCAGCCATCGGCCTTCCAGCCTTCGGCACGCTCGGTGACGTTCACCGAACCGTGCTCTTCGAGCACGTCCATCACATGCGATGCGCGCGCATCGTCGGCCTTGACGGTGACGAGGGTACCGCCCCGGCGCACGCCCTCGCTGTAGGTATGGGCATCGGCTTCGCTCAAGCCCGCGCCGGTCAGGCCGCCGACGAGGCCACCGGCCGCGGCACCGATGCCGGCACCGGCCAGGGTGGTGACGAGCCAGCCGGCGGCGACGACGGGGCCGACGCCCGGGATGGCGAGGAGGCCGAGCCCGGTCAGGAGGCCGGCCGCGCCGCCCAGCAACGTACCGACGCCCGCTCCGGTGCCGGCACCCGTCGATGCCGTCTCGGCGGTGTCGGTGCGGGTATGATCGGCGGTGGTCACGAGTCCGGCATGCCGGTCGTTCTCGTTGCTGCTGACGATGCTGATGTCGCTGTGGCTGATGCCCGACGCTTCGAGCTTGGCGACGGCCTTGCTGGCGTCGTCATACGAATCGTAGAGTGCCGTAATGGTCTGGTATGCCATGGGATCGTTCCTCTCACTGTATCGACAGGTCGGCAGCTTCAGGGACGCGGCTAGTTGGCCGCGACGTTGCCCTTGAAGTCGACGCCGACGGTGACCGGCTTGCCGTTGAGCGTCGCCGCCCCGCGCCAGATGCCCTTGTCGTCCTTCTTGAGTTCCTTCACGTCCTTGTAGCCCGCCTGCTCGAGCCGGCTGCGGGTCTGGCCCTCGGTGAAGCTGTTGGCGCCTTCCTCGAGCTTGGCGTTGGCCGCTGTCGCCTGTGTGGTGGCGGGGCGGTTCGCGTCGGGCTTGTCGGTGTTGGGCCGCGTCACGGATTCCTGTCCGCCGGACTTGGCGCTCGTCTCGGCGTCGGTGGCGGGCTTGCCGGTCACAGTGGTCTGCGCGTAGGCCGCGCTCGAACCAAGAATCGCCACAAAGGCGAGTGTAGCCAGCTGATGTCGCATGATAATCTCCCTCATCGGACCCATTCAATTCCGATGGAAGCCAAAGCGTTCCGTAGATATCACGCGATACACGGCCGCTAAGCGTAACTGGGATCGCGGCCGTCTCGAAAAATATTTAGCGTTACCATTGCAACCATGCTTCAGGCCGCCACCCATGGCTCAGATGCATGTCGATATCGCCAGGCTCCTACCTGCGATCTTACCGGAGCGACCACGTCGAAGGAGGCTTCGTCCCGGTCCGGCACGTCGCAATTGTGTGAATGTACAACGCTCTTAGGCCCGGATACCGAGCGCCCAGGCGATGATCCGGCCATAGGCACTGTCAGGCCCAGACATCGCTGCTCGAACACGGGTGGAAACGATGGCGACGTACAGCGTCTACGACAAGGTCGATTTTCGAACGCTGGATATCTGGCAACTCGATAAGACGGGTGGACTTTATTACGATACTGGCCCGACCGGATACGAGCTCGATTTCAACGATCGCACGGCCATCCTGGTCCAAGGCCACGATCTGACTTACGCGAGGAACGGAGACCCTACATCGGGGACGACGACGGCACTCGATTACGACGACGGCGCGGGCCTCTACAGCACGCTGCGCGGCATCGACGTGACGGTCGCCCACGAGAAGACATTCTTCGATCACAACGACACGCAATACGTGCTGAAGGACATCTTCGCCGGGAACGACACGATCAACGGATCGCGGTATTCCGACTATATCGATGGATATACCGGTGCCGATACGATGAAGGGCGGCGATGGTGACGACGTCTACATCGTCGATAATTCCGGCGATCGCGTCATCGAGCGGAGCTTGAACGGCGTCGACCTCGTCAAGTCCTCCGTGTCCTTCTCCATCGGCGGCCAGTTCATCGAGAACCTCACGCTCACCGGCACGTCGGCGATCAACGGCACCGGCAACACCGGGGACAACGTCCTCACCGGTAACGCCGCCGCGAACACGCTGAAGGGCGGCGCGGGGGACGATGCGCTGATCGGCGGACGCGGCCGCGACGTTCTTCTCGGCGGGGCGGGCGACGACACCTTCCAGTTCAAGTCCATCAGGGACAGCGCGGCGGGCGCCGAGCACCGAGACCAGATCTCGGATTTCACCATCGGTGCCGACCATATCGATCTGCACCTGATCCAAGCCGTGACGGGCGCGACGGGCGATCAGCCTTTCAGCTTCATCGGCGATGCCGCCTTCAGCAAGCAGGCGGGCCAGCTCCACGCCCTCGTTTCAGGCAGTGCGACGATCGTGGAGGGCGACGTGAACGGCGACGGCAAGGCCGACTTCCAGATCTCCCTCAAGAACGTGGTGGAGACCCTGCACGCAAGCGACTTCCTCCTGTAGCCGGCACCTCGATCGGACGTCGAGCCCCGGGCTGGGCAGCCATCCCAGCCCGGCGGAATCATCTGCGACGATGGATTCTCGGCGTTCGGCAATGACGGACATCGTGTTCCTGCGATAGAGCGGACGGAACCAGCCCCGCGTTCGGCCCGGACCGCCGAACCCCTATCCGTCACTGTGAGGAATCTGCCATGACCGACGAGTTCGACGTCGATCTGTTCGTCATCGGTGGTGGCTCGGGGGGCGTGCGGGCGGCACGCATCGCGGCCGGCTACGGCGCCAGGGTGAGTCTCGCCGAAGAGTACCGGATCGGCGGCACCTGCGTGATCCGCGGCTGCGTTCCGAAGAAGCTCATGGTCTATGCCGGGCGCTTTGCCGACGAGTTCGAGGACGCGGCCGGATTCGGCTGGTCGGTGGGCGAGCCGCGCTTCGATTGGAGCGTCCTGAAAACCCGCCGGGACGCCGAGGTCTCGCGCCTCGAATCGATCTACGACACCAATCTCGAACGGGCGGGCGTCACCGTCATCGCGGAGCGGGCCGTCATCGAGGACGCGCATACGATCCGCCTCGTCGCCTCGGGGCGCCGCGTGCGGGCGAAATACATTCTCGTGGCGGTGGGCGCGTATCCGGTGAAGGTGCCGGTCATTCCCGGCGGCGATCTCGGCATCACCTCCAACGAGGTCTTCGAGCTGGAGACCTTGCCCGAGCGCATCCTCATCATCGGTGGCGGCTACATCGCGGTGGAATTCGCCAGCGTCTTCGCGCATCTCGGGTCGCGCACGACCCTGCTGCACCGGGGCGACCGCCTGCTGCGCGGGTTCGACGAGGAGGTCCGTGACGCCCTCGGCCTCGCCTTCGACAAGCGCCTGGATCTCCGGCTCGACCAGACGGTGGAGCGCCTCGAACGGCGCGACAGCGGCATCGCCGCCACCCTGGGCGATGGCAGCGTCATCGAGGTCGACCAGGTCCTCGTCGCCACGGGGCGCAAGCCGGCGGTGAGCGGCCTCGGCCTGGAGAATGTGGGCATCGAGACCGACGAGAGCGGCGCGATCCCGGTGGACGCCTTCTCGCAGACCAGCGTGCCCTCGATCTACGCGGTGGGCGACGTCACCAACCGTGCCGCCCTGACGCCCATCGCCATCCGGGAGGGCCATGCCTTCGCCGACACCGTCTTCGGCGGCAAGCCTTGGGCAGTGAACCACGACCTCATCGCCACCGCCGTGTTCTCGACGCCCGAAATCGGCACGGTGGGCCTCACCGAGGATCAGGCGCGCGAGCGGTTCGAGGCGGTCGACATCTACAAGTCGAGCTTCCGCTCGATGAAAGCGACGCTCTCCAACAGCGCCGAGCGTGTCCTGATGAAGATCATCGTGGATTGCGCCAGCGACCGGGTGCTCGGCGTCCATATCGTCGGTCACGATGCCGGCGAGATCATCCAGGCGGTGGCCATCGCCGTGACGATGGGCGCGACGAAGGCCGATTTCGACAGGACCATCGCGGTCCATCCCACCGCGGGCGAGGAACTCGTCACCATGCGGGTGCCCGCCGTGACCAAACGGCCGGAGGGAGTGGGTTAGAGCCGCACCCCGGAACAGGGACTCGGCGCTGCCGTTGGCTTGCCAACCGACCCAGTGTCAGAGGCCCTGTGAATGACCGACAAGATGGCGGAGCCGAAGATCGAGGCCTATGACGGGCCGGCCGGCGGCTGGGGCTCGGCGCAGTCCCTCACCGAGATCCTCCTGCGGGAGGAGATCCCGGTGTCGGGCGCGGCGCTGCTGATGAAGCAGAACAAGCCGGACGGCTTCATGTGCGTATCCTGCGCCTGGGCCAAGCCCGCCAAGCCGCTGACGTTCGAATATTGCGAGAACGGCGCGAAGGCGACGGCCTGGGAGCAGACCGCCAAGCGCTGCGGCCCCGATTTCTTCGCCAGGCACACGGTGACGGAACTCCGCGACTGGACGGATTACGCCCTGGAAGAGCAGGGCCGGCTCACGCATCCGATGCGCTACGATGCGGGCAGCGATCGTTACGTGCCGGTCTCCTGGGACGAGGCGACGGCGGCGATCGGCCGGGAGTTGCGCGCCGTCGATCCGAAATCGGCGGTGTTCTACGCATCGGGCCGGGCGTCGCTTGAGACGTCCTACATGTACGGGCTCCTCGCCCGGATGTACGGCAACAACAACCTGCCCGATTCCTCCAACATGTGCCACGAGCCGACCTCCGTCGGCCTCAAGGCGTCGATCGGCGTCCCCGTGGGAACGGTGGTGCTGGAGGATTTCGACACCACCGACCTGATCCTGTTCTTCGGCCAGAATGTCGGCTCGAACGCGCCCCGGATGCTGCACCAGCTGCAGGAGGCGCGCAAACGCCGGGTACCGATCGTCACCTTCAATCCGCTGCGCGAGCGCGGGCTCGAGCGCTTCACCAACCCACAATCGGTGGTGGAGATGGCGACGCGCCACGCCACCGAGATCTCGACCCAGTACCATCAGGTGAAGGCGGGTGGCGATCTCGCGGCGATCACCGGGATGTGCAAGGCGCTCATCGCCGCCGACCGGGAAGCGCTGAGCGTCGGGCGCCCCGGCATCCTGGACCGAAGCTTCATCGACGAGCACACCCACGGGTTCGACGCCTTCGCGGCCTATTGCGAGTCACAGGATTGGGCGGCCCTCGAAGGCCGGTCGGGTCTCACCCGCACCGCCATCGAGGCGGCGGCCACCGTCTATGCCCGCGCGCGTGCCGTCATCGGCGTCTACGGCATGGGATTGACTCAGCATCGCAAGGGCACGGAATCCGTGCAGATGCTGGTGAACCTCCTGCTCCTGCGCGGGAATATCGGGCGGAAAGGCGCCGGTCCCTGTCCGGTTCGCGGCCATTCCAACGTCCAGGGCCAGCGCACGGTGGGGATCACCGAGAAGCCGGAACTCGCGCCCCTCGATGTCTTGAAGGAGCAATACGGTTTCGAGCCGCCCCGCGAGAAGGGCCTCAACACGGTGGAGGCCTGCGAAGGTATCGTGTCCGGGGACGTGAAGGCCTTCATCAGCCTCGGCGGCAACTTCGTCCGCGCCATCCCCGAGACGGTTCGGATGGAGGAGGCGTGGCGGACCATGCGGCTCACCGTGCAGATCTCGACCAAGCTCAACCGCTCGCACCTCATCAACGGTGAGGTCGCCTATATCCTGCCCTGCCTCGGCCGGATCGAGATCGACACCCAGGCAAGCGGACCGCAGGCGGTCTCGATGGAAAGCTCGACCTCGTGCTTCCATGGCTCGCGGGGCAAGACCAATCCGGTGAGCGACCAGGTCCGCTCCGAGCCCTGGATCGTCGCCGAGATCGCCAAGGCGACGCTGGAGCCGAATCCGAACGTTCCCTGGGACTCATGGGTCGGTGACTATTCCCGCATTCGCGGGGCCATGGAGGCGACCTACCCCTCGGTGTTCCACAACCTCGAAGGCCGGATGTTCGAGCCGGGCGGCATCCACAAGCCGCTGGCCGCCCGCGACCGCCGCTGGGAGACGGAGACGGGCAAGGCCAATTTCACGGTTCCGGAGGGAATCGAGGCCGATCCCGACATGCCGCTGCGGAGCGAAGATGCCCTCGACCTCATCACGTTGCGCTCGAACGACCAGTTCAACACCACCGTCTACGGCTATGACGACCGCTTCCGTGGCGTGAAGGGCACGCGGACGATCCTGTTCATGAATGCCGACGACATCGCTCGCCTGGGCTTTGCCGATGCCGAGATCGTCGACGTGACGACGGTCTCCGACGATAGGGTCCGTTCGGTGGAGGGGCTTCGCATCGTCGCCTACAACATCCCGCCAGGGAATTGCGCGGGCTACTACCCGGAGCTCAATCCGCTGATCCCGCTCTGGCACCACGACGAGCAATCGAAGACGCCGGCCGCCAAGGCGATCCCGGTGACCATCGCCCGCTCGACCTCGACCCTTCAGGGTTGAGGCCGCCGCGTCCTCCGGCGCCATGAAGTCGGCGATGCGGGGCTCTCTTGTTTCGAGCGGCTTTCGCGCTCCATAACGGGGCATGGCAAAGAACGACGACGCGCACGACCGGCGCCAGGCGATCATCGACCGAATGCTGGAACAGGCGCTGTTTCCGGATGTCGATCGTCGCCTGCCGAGTCACGACGCCCTGCCGGAGGACATGCGTGAGACGGTGGATCGCCTGCTCGCCAAGGCCGAAGCGCAGCGGGCGCGCCGCCTGACCTACGAGGATCTGGAGGAAGCCCTGCCGCCGCGCGACGTGACGGCCGAGGATCTCGAGGCGATCTTCTGGATCCTGTCGGAACACGGCATCGCCGTGGAGGACGGGGAAGGGGAATAGGGCGAGGCAGCCGCTCCCGCGTAAGGAGCGAGCGTGCCGTCCTCGACAAGTCCGGAGAAACGCAGTCTTAACGGGAACTCGTCCAAACTTGGTTGTAGACCAATTTCTGGACGACTCTTCCGTGATCGAGCGGCGCACGACGATCGATGCCATCCGTGGTCTCTGCCTCGTCAACATTTTCGTCAATCATCTCGATGGCGGCTATCTCTTCCACCTCTCGCCGTCCCGCCTCGGCTTCTCCGACAGTTCGGAGGTGTTCGTCCTGCTCAGCGGGATCTCGACGTCGCTCGCTTTCTCGAAGCGCCCGCATCCAGTGGACGTCGCCGGGCTCGTCAGACCCCTGTGGGTGCGGGCCATGCGGCTGCACACGTTCAATATTGCCCTTATTCTCGCGACCCTCGCCCTGCTCGCGCTCATTCTGGAAATCCGCGGGCCAATCGGCGAGGTCACGGGCGACGCGGCATTGCTGCGCGACCACGGCCCCTGGACGATGTTCTGGCATGCGGTGACGTTCCGTCAGACCGTCGGCTATTCCAGCGTCCTGCGCCTCTACGTAGTGCTGATGCTGATCGCACCCGTCCTGCTGCGCCTGGCCGTGTGGCGCTGGTGGACCCCGATCCCGCCCGCGCTGATCACCTGGGCCATCGCCGGCCATTTCGATCTCGTCTTGCCCAACAGTCTGTCCGGCCAACCCTTCGCCCTGACCATCCTGCCCTGGACCCTCCTGTTCGCGACAGGGATCGCCCTCGGCCGGGCGATGACGCTGGACGTCCCGTTGCCCCATAGCGGATCGGCGCTTGCCCTATCCCTGGCCTACCTCGCCACCTACCCGATGCTCGCCGCGATCGTGATCCGCGTCTCGCCGGACGCCCTCGAATGGGCGGAGCATCGCAACGCGTCGTTCTGGTTCGGCGCCAGCAAAACCTACCAATCGCCGCTGCGTTTCCTGCATGTGATGGCCCTGGCCTATGTCGTCGCCGCCGCGCCGCGCGCGCCGCTCATCCGCCTGTTGTATCGGATGGGGCCCGATCACCCTCTCAGTCGCCTCGGCCGGAATTCCCTTCTCGTCTTCACCGTCGGGGCCGTCGCAGCCGTGGCGGTGAGCGAAATGCTCCATCTCGTCAGGATCCACGTCACCGACGTCCTCGCCGCGAGGATCGCCATCGAGTTGGCGCTGACAGGCATCTTCATTCGCGCCGCGCTCTGCCTCTCACCCAAGGCCTCGCGCCCAGGTCGATCCGCTCCGGCGGTCCCCGCCATGGCGTGAGGCCCGAGGAACCCGGCCGCCTTCGGTCTCGCCCCCTCGATGTCACGGGCGAGGAACCCGCTCGCCGTTCCGCCGTCTCGCCGTCTCGCCGTGGCGATGACCTCGCGCGCGGGGCAGCCCGTCGATCCGAAGCGCTCGCTTCTCTCCGAGAACCGCTCTATAAGCCGCGCTCTTCGCAAAGGATTCCCCCTTTCGTGAAGCCGGCCGAGAGGTGGACGGGAGATCATCATGGGCGAGCGTTGGACATCGAGGACCGGTTGGACGCCGACATCTTGGCGCAACCTGCCGATCCAGCAGGTACCGGCCTATCCGGATGCCGCTGCGCTCCAGACGGTCGAGACCCAGCTCGCCAGCTTTCCGCCCCTGGTTTTTGCAGGTGAGGCGCGCAAGCTGAAATCCGCGCTCGCCCGCGTCTCCACCGGGGAAGCCTTCCTGCTGCAGGGCGGCGATTGCGCCGAGAGCTTCGACGAGCATTCGGCCGACAACATCCGCGATTTCTTCCGCGTCTTCCTGCAGATGGCGCTGGTGCTCACCTTTGCCGGTGGGTCACCGGTGGTGAAGGTCGGGCGTATCGCCGGGCAGTTCGCCAAGCCGCGTTCCTCGCCCACCGAGACCATGGATGGCGTGAGCCTGCCGAGCTACCGGGGCGACATCGTCAACGGCATCACCTTCACCGAGGAAGCGCGCATCCCCGATCCGCGCCGGCAGTTGGAGGCGTACCGCCAGTCGGCGGCGACGCTCAACCTGCTGCGTGCCTTCGCCACCGGCGGCTATGCCAATCTCGAGAACGCACACCGCTGGATGCTCGGCTTCGTCAAGGACAGCCCGCAATCCTCGCGCTACCAGGACGTGGCGGAGCGGATGAGCGACGCCCTCGACTTCATGCGCGCCATCGGCATCAACCCCGAGACGCATCAGGAGGTCCGCACCACGGATTTCTTCACGAGCCACGAGGCGCTGCTGCTGGGCTACGAGGAGGCGCTGACCCGCGTCGATTCCACCAGCGGCGACTGGTACGCCACGTCGGGCCACATGCTCTGGGTCGGCGACCGCACCCGCCAGGCCGACCATGCGCATATCGAGTATGCGCGCGGGATCAAGAACCCGATCGGGCTGAAATGCGGGCCGTCGATGACCTCGGAAGGGCTGATCAAGCTGATCGACCAGCTCAACCCGGAGAACGAAGCGGGCCGCCTGACCCTGATCTGCCGCTTCGGCGCGGACAAGGTCGGTGAGCATCTGCCCGGTCTGATCCGGACGGTGGAGCGCGAGGGCCGCAAGGTCGTGTGGGTCTGCGACCCGATGCACGGCAACACCATCTCGGCCGGCCGCTACAAAACGCGTCCGTTCGAGCGGGTGATGACGGAGATCGAGGGCTTCTTCGGCGTCCACCGGGCGGAGCAGACCATCGCCGGCGGCATCCATCTGGAGATGACCGGCAAGAATGTGACGGAATGCACCGGCGGCGCTCGCGCGCTGACGGCCGACGACCTGCAGGATCGCTACCACACCTATTGCGATCCCCGCCTCAATGCGGAGCAGGCACTGGAAGTCGCGTTCCTCACGGCCGAGCTGGTCAAGCGCGAGCGCGCCGAGATCGTCCGCCCGCGCCTCGACGCCGCCGAGTAACACTGCACCGAGGCCGGCATATGAAAGAAGCCCTCTCTCCCGGCAAGGGACAGAGGGCTTTTCCATTTCATACCCGCCGCGAGGCCATCGCGCCGGTGGATGTTTCCGTCCCAATGCGGCTCAGTGCAGCCAGGACGTGAAGAAGTAAATCAGCAGAATGATCGGCAATGGGATGCCGATCAACCACAGCAAACCGCCCTTCATCATGGTCGAACTCCAACTCTATCCTCGTTTGTTCAACGGAATGTGAGCGGGTCCGGTTCCTGGATCGTCTACAGAACCTCGCGGACGTTCCTGCCGTTACGCTCGTAGAAGAACGGGATCGGCAGGTAAGGCGCGAACCCGCCGGCGATCTGCAACTCCAGCTCATCGAGGACCACGCGGGTGATTCGCGGCAGGTCGAGTTCCCGCGCCTCGGCGAAGCTCACCCAGGCGAGTTCCACGAGTTCGGATGTCGGCGTGACGATCCCCGGCTGTTCGGCGGCCACGGCCTTGCGGTCGATGGTGAAGAAGCGCGTGTCGAACCGGCGTGGCCGGCCCGGCGGCGTGATCGCCCGCGCCACGAGGTGGAGCGCTTCGAGATCGGGCATCACACCGAACTGCTTGAACGCCTGCCAGCTTCCCTCCGGCACCGTCTCGGGCGGGCCGTATTCGGTGGTGCCGAGGAAGAGGCCGGTCTCCTCATGGGTCTCGCGGATCGCCGCCAGGGCGAGCGCCCGCCCGAGGGAGTCCGAGGCGCGGGGCACGCGCTTGGCCAAGGCATCCTCGGCCCGCGTCGAGAGGGCTCCTGCCACGCTCATGCGCCGGTCTCCGGGCTCGATCCTCCCGCCGGGGAAGACGAACTTTCCGGGCATGAAGGCGAGGCCCTCATGCCGCTTGCCCATCAGGAATTTCGGTTGGCGCGCCGTGCGGTCGATGATGATGAGGGTCGCCGCGTTGCGGGGCCGCAGAGCGGCGGCGCGCCTGGGGGATTCAGGCGCGGCCGAGGCCGGGGGTAGGATTGTCGCTTGGTCCAAGCTGAACCTCCTCGGAGCGGGCAATTGCCACGCTTGGGGCCGTCGGTAGCGTGGCAAAGCCCCCCATGCCAAGGGCGTACTGCAATCCGACCACGGCGCCTTTCACCGGCTGCAGCAGGGCAAGGGCCGATCCGAGAGTGACGATCGGCCAGAACGTGAGCTGAAACCACAACGGCACGTCGTAATTCGTCTCGAGTTCGAGAATGAAGTAACCGACGATGTGGCCGATGATGAAGATCACAACATAGGGAGGAAGGTCGTCGGCCCGGTGGTGGTGGAATTCGAGCCCGCACGCATCGCAGGCCGGGCGCACCTTCAGGAACTTGCCGAAGAGCTTGCCCTCGCCGCAATGCGGGCAGCGGCACACGAAACCGCGCGCCATGGATTTGACGAGGCCGATGCGCTCACCGGGCAGGGACTCGACGCTCGCTGTCATGGCTTCCCTACTTTCTGCTTCAAATCTCGAAAGCCGCAACCTCATCCCGAGGTGCCCGCGAAGCGGGCCTCGAAGGAGCCTCCAGCCACCACTGAGCCAGTTGGAGCCCTCCTTCGAGGCCGCTGACGCGGCCCCTCAGGATGAGGGGAGCGGTAGGGAGAGATGAACGCTCAACGTTCAGTGACCCTACACCAGCCGCCCTAGCGGCGCGACCCGCGGTGGCGCGACCCGGAGTTGCGGATGCCGGCGGGCCTGCCGGGCGCTCCGGCCTTGTGGAAACTCGGCGAGCGCGGAGATCTCGCCCCCCCGGCCCCGGGCCTCGTCTGGCCTTCGGAGAGCAGTTCGAAGCGCAGCGCTCCGGCCACGGCCGCCGCCTCCACCAGCCTCACCTCCACCCGGTCGCCGAGGCGATGGGTCTCGCCGCTGCGCGAGCCGACCAGGGCATGGCGGGCCTCGTCGTGGTGGTAGAAATCGTTGCCGATGGTGGAGATCGGCACGAAGCCGTCGGCACCGGTCTCGTCGAGCTTGATGAACAGCCCGGCGCGGGTGACGCCCGAGATCTGGCCGGTGAAGGTGGCCCCGACCCGGTCGGCGAGATGATGCGCGATGAGCCGGTCGATGGTCTCGCGCTCGGCCGCCATGGCACGACGCTCGGCGGCCGAGATCTGCTCCCCGATCTGGTCCAGGGCGCCCACCGTCACGTCGGAGGACAGGCCGTCAGGGCCGAGGCGGCAGGCGGCGATCAGCGCGCGGTGAACGATGAGATCGGCATAGCGCCGGATCGGCGAGGTGAAATGGGCGTAGCGCCTGAGATTCAGGCCGAAATGCCCGAGATTCTGCGCGGCATAGACGGCCTGCGCCTGCGAGCGCAGAACCACCTCGTTGATGAAGATCGCGTGCTCGGTCTCGGCCACGGAGCCGAGGATGCGGTTGAACAGGGCGGGGCGGAGTGCCCCTTCCTTGGGGATCTTGATGCCGATGGAAGCGAGAACCTCGCCGAGCGCGCGCATCTTCTCCAGGGCCGGCTCGTCATGGACCCGGTAGATCAGCGGCTGTTTCGCCTGTTCCAGGGTCTCGGCGGCGGCCACGTTGGCCTGGATCATGAACTCCTCGATGAGCCGGTGCGCGTCGAGGCGGGCCGGCACCACCACCCGGTCCACGGCCCCGTCCGGCGTCAGCAGCACCTTCCGCTCCGGCAGGTCGAGGGCGAGGGGGCCGCGTGCCTCGCGCGCTGCCGTCAGGGCCGCGTAAGCGGCCCAGAGCGGGCGCAGGATCGGCTCCACCAGCGGCGCGGTCGTCTCGTCGGTGAATCCGTCGATGGCCGCCTGCGCCTGGGCGTAGGACAGCTTGGCGCGCGAGCGCATCATCACCCGGTGGAAGCTGTGGCGCTTCTTCACCCCGTCGGGGCCGATCACCATGCGCACGGCGATGGCGGGGCGATCCTCCTTCTCCCTCAGCGAGCAGAGGTCGTTGGAGATGCGCTCCGGCAGCATCGGCACGACGCGATCCGGGAAATAGACCGAGTTGCCGCGCAACAGCGCCTCGCGGTCGAGGGCCGAGCCGGGGCGGACATAGGCGGCCACATCGGCGATGGCGACGGTGACGACGAAGCCGCCCTGATTGGCCTCGTCCGGGTCCGGCATCGCCATCACGGCGTCGTCATGGTCCTTGGCGTCAGGCGGGTCGATGGTCAGCAGCGGCTCGGCGCGCCAATCCTCGCGGCCCTTCATCCCCACCGGCTCCACCGCGTCGGCCTCGGCCAATGTGTCGGCAGCGAAGACGTGGGGGATGTGGTGGAGATGGAGCGCGATGAGGCTCACGGCGCGCTCCGAGCCGAGCGACCCGAGGCGCTCGGTCACGCGCCCTCGCGGCAGGCCGAACCGGCTCTCGCTCACGAGGCTGACGCTGACGAGGTCGCCGTCCCGCGCCTCGCCTTCCTCGCCGGCCGGGATCGCGATCTCGCGTCCCTGCGCCCGCTTCTCCACGGGCACGATGCGACCGCCATCGGGGCCGGAGCGGTAGACGCCGATCACCTCCGCCTTGTTCTTGCCGATCACCTTGATGACACGACCGGAATAGCGCCCACTCTCGCCGGGTATGAGTTCGACGCGCAGAAGGGCGCGGTCCCCGATACCGGGGGCTGCGCGGCCCGGCTTCTTGCCGCTGCGCGGTGAGGAGACCAGGATCTTCGGAGGCGGGCCCTTCGCATGGTCCCATTCCACGGGAACCGCGAAGAAATCGCCGTCGCGATCCCGCGACTTGATATCGGCCAGCGTCACCGGCGGTAGCCGGCCGGGCGGCACCAGCCCGGCCCGCCCGCGCTCGATCTCCCCTTCCTCCTCGATCTCCTTGAGGATGCGCTTCAAGCCGATGCGGTCGGCGCCCTTGATGTCGAAGGCCGCGGCGATCTCGCGCTTGCCGACCTTCTCGGTCGCCTGCGCGATGAAGGCGAGGATCTGCTCGCGGGAGGGAAGGGCGCTCTGCCCAGGGTTGGGATTGATGCGTCTGGCCAAATGTCTCTGGGCTCGAACTCGTATAACGCGCCGCTCATGTCTTGGCGGCGAGAGGTCGAAAGGCCTCAGGCTCGGGCCTTTCCACATCCGTCAACATGGGACCGCGCGAGGCCGGGGGCAATGTTCTTCCGGTGTTCATCAACCGGTGGACGCGGAACCGGCGATCCGCTCCACGCCGAGATCGACGTCGAAGCCTGGGTCGAGCAGGTCGGCGAGAGTAAACGGGGAAGAAGCCGGCAGGCCAAACGACACCCGGCCCTCCGAAGCCTGAAATTCGGGCGACTCGGCCTCGCCCACGGCCAGCGTCCAGATCCCGTCGATCTTGAGGGATTTCGCCGCCTCGGCGTCGGAGACGAGGGCGGCATGGGCGCGCCGCGCCTCCTCGCGCCAGCGCAGGCTTTCCGCATCGTCCGAGATCAGGGACGCCTTCACGAGGCTGGCGAGAAGGGTCTGAAGAATCGTCGTCATTGCTGCGGCCTCCGGCATCATGGAGGGTCAACGCGCAAGACCCGCGCCGGGCCTCGCATCGGCGGGTTCCCGGCACGGAGCACCACCCTCAAAGCCTGTTTGAGTTGCTTTTCCAACGCTCTAGCTCATCCTGAGGTGCCGCGTAGTGGCCTCGAAGGAGGCTTCCAGACATCGTGCGCCAACTGGAGGGCTCCCCCAAAGCCCGCTGACGCGGGCTCCTCAGGATGAGGCGGTCTGCTGGGATGCTCGACTCTGGCGTGAGCATCCGCTGAGAAATCCAATCGAACAGGCTTTCAATACGGGGTGCCCTTGGCGCGCTGCGCCTTCAGCGCCTCGGCGTGCCAGACGAGCTCGTCGAGGAACCGCTTGGCGGCCTTCGAGAGCCATTCCTCCTGCGGCACGCCCTCTTCGTCGAGCGCCTTGTGGATGCGGGGGATCGGCAGCAGCGAGGCGATGCTCGGCGCGCCGAGCTCGGCCATCATCGCCCGGAGCTGCATCGCCGCCCGTACCCCGCCATATTGACCGGCCGAGTAACAGACGATGGCCGAGGGCCGCCAGAAATACTCTTCGAGAAAGTGATCGAGCGTGTTCGAGAGGGCCGGCGGGATCGAGTGGTTGTACTCGGCCGAGACGACCACGAACGCATCCGACCGGCGGTAGAGCGTGGCAAGGTCCTCCAGCACCGCCGGCGCCTCGCCCTTGGGATATTCCTTGTACATCTTGTCGAGGAGCGGAAGCTTCAACTCGGCCGGATCCACGAGCGGAGCCTCGATGCCGCGTTCCTGCATTTGCGCCACGAGGAATCGCGCTGCGCGCAATCCCTGGCGCTCGCTGCGGACGGAGCCGAGGATGATGGGGATCACGAGGGACATGACGCTGCTCCGGCGAAGATGAATGCGGTGGGTTCATCGTAACGCCACAGGTGAAGGCTGTCGCGTCCTCGCGACCGGACCCGCCGGACCTTTACGGTCCGGGCCGATCCTCACCCTTCGTCAGGCCGCGTTGAGGCAGCACTTCTTGTACTTCTTCCCGCTTCCGCACGGGCACGGATCGTTGCGGCCGATCTTCACCGGATTGCGGATCGGAAGGCCCGCCCCTTCGGCGGTCCAGGCCAAGGCCCCGATGGGATCGTCGAACGTGCCGTAATTCTGTCCGTCGAACCGCTGCAGGTCGCTCGGCTTCGCGGTCGCCCGGCGAAGGGTGGTGTGAAACCACCCTGCATCGCTGAACTCGTCGCTCAAACGCCCGTCGGCCCTGGCCGCCGTGCTCCGCAGGGCAAGGTCGGCGAAACCGAGAAGCGCGATGGTCTCCTCCCAGCCGACCCAGGCGATGTCGCCCTCGACGGCGGCGCGCTTGTCGTCGAACCGCACGAGGAGATCGTGGGTCTGGGTCCGGTCGATCCGTCCGATCTGGGTCAGGTAGGCGAGGGCGGCGAAGACTTCGTAGCGGGCAAAGCCGTCCACCGTCGAATCGAGCAGCAGCGCATGCATCGGCGCCACGTCGCCGTCGAAGAGGCTGGTGAGCATCTTCGCCATGGTGATGGTGAGGGCGTCGCCGAGGAGCGCGTCCAGCCCGTCGGAATCCTCGCGCCGCAGGATGGTGAGAAGCGGGAGGAAGGCCCGCGTCTCGCCGGCCGCCGCCAGGACGTGTACTCCCCAGAACAGCAGGTTGCCCTGCGCCTCGTCGAGCTCCTTGCCCTCCGCCGCCATGCCGAGAACGGCGAGGACCGGCTCGGCGATGTCGGCGGGGCTCGCCAGGGCCTCAAGCATCGCCGCCTTCGGCAGATGCTTGGCGGCCGACAAGACGTCGATCAGTTCCTGGTTCGCCATGTGGTCGGCTTCCTTGTCTGGAGTTCCGAGCGCCGTTTCAAAGCCTGTCTGATCGGATTTTTCGGTGGCTGCTCATGCTCGAGTCGATCATCGAAGCAGACAACCTCAGCCTGAGGTGCCTTTGCCCCGGCGAAGGGCCTCGAAGCAGGCCTCCAGAGGCCGGTGCGTGATCTGGAGCCCTCCTTCGAGGCCGCTACGCGGCATATCAGGATGAGGTAAGGCCTTGGAAAAACACCTCAAACAAGCTCTCACCCCCTCAAAGTCGCGCCGGTCTTGCGGGCGACCTCGGCGACGATCTTGGCCGTCACGGCCTCGATCTCCGTGTCGGTAAGGGTCCGCTCCACCGGTTGGAGCCTCACCGCGATGGCGACGGATTTCGCGCCCTCGGGGATGCCCGTCCCCTCGTAGATGTCGAAGACGTCGATCCCGGCGATGAGCTTGCGCTCGGCAGCTTGCGCCGCCTTCACCACGTCGCCCGCCGCCACGTCGCGCCCGACGACGAAGGCGAAGTCGCGCGAGATCGGCTGGAAGTCGGAGAGGGCCAGCGCGGGCTTCACCTTGGTGGGGCGGTATTTCGGCAGGGGGATCGTATCCAGGGTGATCTCGAAGGCCACGAGCGTGCCCTTCAGGTCCAGAGCCTTCATCACGCGGGGGTGGATCTCGCCGAAATAGCCGATCTGGTTCTTCGGCCCGAACTGCATCGTGCCGGAGCGTCCGGGATGAAGCCAGGCGGGGCCACCCGCCACGATCTGGAGGCCGCCGGTCGGCACGCCCAGCGCCGTGAGGAGCGCCAGGGCGTCGGCCTTGGCCTCGAACGCATCGACGGTGGCGGCGGCCCCCGCCCAATGGCGGCCGGCGCCCTCGTGGCGTGCCGTTCCCCGGCGAATGGCCGTGGCGCGGATCGACTGGCCCTCGGGCTGGTCGGTCTCGAAGCACTGGCCGACCTCGAACAGGGCGACGTCGCCATAGCCCCGGTCGGCGTTGCGCTGGGCCGCCCGGAGCAGGCCGGGTACCAGGCTCGGGCGCATGTCGGAGAGATCGGCGGCGATGGGGTTGGCCAGCGCCAGATCCGCCTTGCCGCCGCCGAACAGAACGGCGTCGTCATGCGGGATGAACGACCACGTCACCGCCTCAACGAGGCCGCGCGTGGCCAGCGCCCGCTTGGCGAGGCGCGTGCGCTTCTGCAGGGGCGTCAGCGTCGCCTTGGCGATGGCGGCATCGCCGCGCGTCAGCGGCTTCGGCTCGATCCGGTCGAGGCCGGCGATGCGGATGATCTCCTCCACGAGATCGGCCTTGCCTTCCACATCCGGGCGCCAGGACGGGGTGAGAACCTTCACCCGGTCGCCCGAGCCGGCCACGTGGAACCCAAGGGTCTCCAACGTCACCTTCATCTCGGCGCGGGACAGCTCGATCCCGGCGAGCCGGCGGGTCTCGGTCCAGGGGAAATCGATGACACGCTCGGTCTCGGGCAAGTCACCGGCAATCACCGCCTCGCTCGGCGAGCCGCCGCAGATCTCGACGACCATGCGGGTGGCGAGGTCGAGGCCCGGCAGGGCGAAAACGGGATCGACGCCGCGCTCGAAGCGGTAGCGGGCATCGGTGATGATGCCGAGGCGCCGGCCGCTCTGGGCGATGTTCACCGGGTCCCACAGGGCGGATTCGATGATGACGTCCACGGTGGCGTCGTCGCAGCCGGAGGCCTCGCCGCCGATGATGCCGCCGATGGATTCGGGGCCGTTCTCGTCGGCGATGACGACGATGCCGTCATCGAGCGCATAGGTCTTGCCGTCGAGGGCCTTCAGGCTCTCGCCGTCGCGGGCGCGACGGACCGTGAGAGCGCCCTTCACCTTGGCCGCGTCGAAGACGTGGAGCGGGCGTCCGCGATCGAAGGTGAGGTAATTGGTGATGTCCACGAGCGCGTTGATCGGGCGAAGGCCGATGGCGCGCAGGCGGGCCTGCATCCAGTCGGGGGAGGGGCCGTTCTTCACGCCGCGCACGAGGCGCAGGGCGAAATACGGGCACAATCCCTGATCGAGGGGCTCGAAATCGAGGGCGACCGGCACGGGGCACTCGCCCTCGCCACGCACAGGCGGCATCGACTCGCGCTTCAACACGCCGATGCCGGCAGCCGAGAGATCGCGGGCGATGCCGTGGATCGAGGTACAATCCGGGCGGTTCGGGGTGAGGTTGATCTCGATGACCGGATCGTCGAGCCCGGCATAGAGCGCGTAGGCCTGGCCGGTCGGGGCGTCCGCCGGCAGGTCGAGGATGCCGCTGGATTCCTCACCGAGGCCGAGTTCGGCGCCCGAGCACAGCATGCCGAGGCTCTCGACGCCCCGGATGTTGCCGACCGCCAAGGTCTTGTCGAGACCGGGCACGTAGGTGCCGGGGGGCGCGAACACCGTCTTCATCCCGGCGCGCGCATTCGGCGCTCCGCAGACGACCTGCACGGGCTGCCCGTCGCCGGCATCCACGGTGCAGACACGCAAACGGTCGGCATTGGGGTGCTGTTCGGCCGTGAGCACATGGGCGACGACAAAAGGCGCGAGCGCCGCCGCCTTGTCCTCGATGCCTTCGACTTCGAGGCCGATCCGAGTCAGCGTCTCGGAGATGTTCTCCAAAGACGAGTCGGTGTCGAGGTGCTCCTTGAGCCAGGAGAGGGTGAATTTCATGAGTTCGTCTCTTCGGCTCAGAGGGGCCGGGTTCTGGCGATCAGGAGAACCGCAAGCTTCTTGCGGTCGAGCGTCGTGAGAGATTCGATCAACGTCACGGTCTGTTCCGCAAGCTCGATGTAGCGCAACGTCTCGTCATGACGAACCTTCAGAGTAGGCGGCGAATAGTCGGCGGCGTTTCGAGCTTCCTGCAAACTTAGGAAGTTATTGCCGATATCGGTAACGGTCGGTCCGATCAGGTTCGCATCCCGGCTGTTGAGACGCTTCTTTGCCGTTCCATGATCGAGCAGGCGGTAGATCGGTTCGACGATGTCGTTCTCCTGGGTCCACCCGATCAATTCACTCGCGCAAATGAAGCAGAGAGCGTGAAAGACAGAATAGTAGGCCCCGCTGACCGCCCGGCGCATCGCCGCTTTGCGCAGGTTCACCCGGCCGCGCGTGTCCGCGAGCGCGCGGGATGTTTCCAGGAGATCGTAGACGAGTGGATTTCCGAGCCTCGGCATCAGTGCCGGTCCGGTATTGATTCCGATGGGTCGTCGCCGAGCACTTCGTCGTCCGGATAATCGTAGCGAATGTACGGAAATCGCTCCTCGCCCTTATCGAGCAGCCGCTTCCGCAAGGCCGAGAGTGCCCTGGTCGAAGCGTCTCCGCTGGTCACCCCTGCCTTCGGCCTGAAATGCGCCGTCACATGGAGCGAGGGCTCGCCGTCGAAGTCGGGAGCCGGACGAACATCGGCGCTCTCGAACCCGTGCGGTCCGAGCGTTTCCCGCAGCACCTCGTTGGCGACCTGTCGGATCTCCTGCTCGGTCATGCGCGATCCCTCCCTCGGCATCCTAACTCGTCAGCCCGGCCACCAAGCTCGGGATGTCCAACGGGCGGAAGCCGTAATGCTCCAGCCATCGCACATCCGCCTCGAAGAACGGGCGCAGGTCGGGCGTGCCATATTTCAGCATCGCGATCCGGTCGATGCCCATGCCGAAGGCGAAGCCCTGGACGAAATCCGGGTCGTAGCCGCAATTCCTGAGCACGTTCGGATGGACCATGCCGCAGCCGAGAATTTCGAGCCAGTCGGTGCCCTCGCCGAAGCGGATCTCGCCGCCTTTGCGCGAACACTGGATATCGACCTCCGCCGACGGCTCGGTGAAGGGGAAGAAGGACGGCCGGAACCGCATCTTCACCGCATCGACCTCGAAGAAGGTGCGGCAGAACTCCTCCAGCACCCATTTCAGGTTGGCGATGGTGGCGCTCTTGTCGATCACCAGCCCCTCGACCTGATGGAACATCGGGGTGTGGGTCTGGTCGGAATCGTGGCGATAGGTGCGGCCGGGGCAGATCACGCGGATCGGCGGCTCCTGGGACCGCATGGTGCGGATCTGGACCGGCGACGTATGGGTGCGCAGCACCTTGCGCTGGCCGTTGCGGTCGGGCGCCAGAAAGAACGTGTCGTGCATCTCGCGCGCCGGATGGCCGGGCGGGAAGTTGAGGGCGGTGAAGTTGTAGTCGTCGGTCTCGATGTCCGGGCCTTCGGCCACCGAGAAGCCCATATCGGCGAAGATCGCGGTGATCTCGTCCATGACCTGGCTGATCGGATGGATGCGCCCGCGCGCTTCCGGCGCCTCGCGCACCGGCAGGGTGACGTCGATCCGCTCCGCCGCGAGACGGGCTTCGAGGGCGGCCTCCGCGAGCGCCTCGCGCCGCGTGGCGATGGCGCCCTGGACCCTGTCGCGCAGGCCGTTGATGAGCGGACCGCGCTCCTTGCGCTCGTCCGGCGTCATGCTGCCGAGGGTCTTCAGCAGGTCGGAGATCGAGCCCTTCTTGCCCAGAGCCGCGACGCGCACGGCATCGAGGGAGGCCTCGTCGGACGCGCTCCCGACCTGTCCGAGCAGATCGCCTTCGAGGGTTTCGAGATCGGTCATCGGTTCAAACCACCGGTTGGCATCTGGCCTTCGGATCGTGTGCGGCCCCCGCGAGCGGTTTTGCGGGTAAGCGCCGCCAATGCAAGCGCGCCTGCCGACGATCCTTTGCGAAAAACGAAGGCGCGGCACCTTTCGGTCCGCGCCTTTCGCATCGACGAATGAGAGGGCGTGTGAACGCGCCTCAGGCAGCCTTACGGATCAGGCAGCCTTGGCGAGGTCCGGGAGAGCGGCCTTGGCCTTCTCCACCACCACCGCGAAGCTAGCCGGCTCGTGAATGGCGAGCTCGGACAGGGCCTTGCGGTCCACCTCGATGCCGGACTTCGCGAGACCGTTGATGAAGCGCGAATAGGTCAGGCCGTGCTCGCGGACAGCGGCGTTGAGGCGCTGGATCCAGAGAGCGCGGAACGTACGCTTCTTGTTCTTACGATCGCGGTAGGCATACTGCATGCCCTTCTCGACCGCCTGCTTGGCGATCCGGATCGTATTCTTGCGCCGGCCGTAATAGCCACGGGCGGCCTTGAGGACTTTCTTGTGCTTTGCGTGACTGGTCACGCCGCGCTTGACGCGGGCCATGGGTTCTCTCCTGGATTACGAAAACAGTATCGGCTGCGGCGAAGGATTACCGGCTGTTGGGCAGGAAATACTTCTTCACGTTGGCAGCATCGCCCTCGAACAGGGTGGTGGTGCCGCGCAGGTTGCGGATCTGCTTCGTCGTCCGCTTGATCATTCCGTGGCGCTTGCCGGCCTGGGCATACATGACCTTGCCGGTGCCGGTGATCTTGAAGCGCTTCTTCGCGCCCGACTTGGTTTTCAGCTTGGGCATTTGGCTCTCCTGAACGCGCATGCCCTCCGACCCTGGGACAGGTCGAAGGCGTGCGCTCGGTTGATGCTTCTGATGGAGCAGCACGAACCGCCACGGCAGCCCTATCGGCCGGGCGGTTCAACGCGAGGGGGCGTATGACAGAAAAGAGACGTGGTTTCAATGGCGGCCGTGCTCGTCGAGCCGTCGCCCCGCCCGCGCGATCCCGTCTCGAAACGACGGTGACCGGATTTTCCATGGAAATGCGGCGTCCGGTTGCTTGACAGGCAGGGGTGCGGAAACTAGACCCCCGACACCGCCGGAAACGGGGCGGAACGCCGTGCGGGCGTAGCTCAGTTGGTTAGAGTGCCGGCCTGTCACGCCGGAGGTCGCGGGTTCGAGTCCCGTCGCCCGCGCCACGTCCATCATCGACCTGCATCATGTGGGACGATCCGAATGCCAAGCTACCCAGATACGCGGGCGTAGCTCAGTTGGTTAGAGTGCCGGCCTGTCACGCCGGAGGTCGCGGGTTCGAGTCCCGTCGCCCGCGCCATTCACACAACCCAAATCACCGAACGCGCAGCCTCGAGACGGGTCGCGCCGGGGATACCCTCGACACGGGACGTTCGCGCCCTAGCCTTTTCCCGAGCGCAACTCGCGAAATGGGCTGTCCGAACCATGGCAGGCTTCTTCTTCCTGTATTTCACCGCCTGCATGGCGAATGCGCCAGAAACCTGCGAATCGAAGCGGCTGCCGCTCGATGTCGCCGATGCGAGGGGCTGCATCCGCGTGGCACAGCCGCAGTTGGCACGGTGGATCGACACCCATCCGGATTACCGCATCACAGCGTGGCGCTGCGGTTCGCCGCCCCGGGACCTCGGCACACGGATCTGACCGGATCGGCGACAGGTTCGAACTCCGCCTGAATCCATCCGCACGGGCATCATGCGTGGCGGATCGGACACATCCGCCCGTCCAGCGCCTCGGTTCGCGCCGCCGCCGCGATTTCGCCCCATCGGACCCGGATGGCCGAGCCGACGACACCGCAGCGCAGCGAACCGGCACCGAGCGATGATCCCCTTTTCCATGTCTCCCATTCTGGCGCGGCTATGCGCCGTCGTCCTCGTGGGGAGCCTGCTGACGCTCGGCGGCTGCGGCGGGCCGACGATCCTGCCCGAGGCCGACAACCTCACCAGCCCGGTGATCCTCGACGAGGGTGCCGCCGCCGCGGCGATCTCCCGCTACAGGGCGTCGCACGGCCTCGGCCCGGTGGTGCTGGATTCCAGCCTGATCCGGGCGGCCTCCTACCAGGCGGAATCCAATGCCAAGGCCGGGAGGCTCAGCCACGAGATCGGCGGCACCTTCGAGTCGCGCATGGCGCGGGCGGGATTTGGCCGTTCGTTCGCGGCCGAGAACCTCAGCGCCGGCTCCAACACCTTCGACGAAGTGCTCGCTCGCTGGAAAAATTCGTCCGAGCACAACAAGAACATGCTGATGCCTCAGCTGAAGCGGATCGGCATCGCCCGCGTCGATGCGCCGGGTACGCGCTACAAGCGCTTCTGGGCCCTGGTCCTCGCCGGAAACTGAAGCGCGTAGATCTTCTCCGCGCGGCTCAATCCGGGATCTGGTCCGCTTCGGTCAACCCGTCCTGGATGCTGCGGATGATCGTGCGCATCTCGGGGATCATCGCGATGGCCCTGGCGATCCGCAAAGCCTCCTCGCGGGTCATGAGGCCGGTCGCCTCCCGCTTCTCCGCCTCGTCGGAAAAGTAGGTCCAGGCCACGGCGGCCCCGTCCGCATCCTCGATGCAGAAACTCTCGACCTTCTCGACGACGAGCCAGGGTGTGGGGAAGCCGCGCGCGGTCATCGCTGGTCTCTGTAGCCGGGGAGGGGCAAGGGAACGGGAAGAGGCGTGGTGGGCGGTGACGGGCTCGAACCGCCGACCCTCTCCGTGTAAAGGAGACGCTCTACCAACTGAGCTAACCGCCCGATGCGCGCCGCATCGTTAATCCAAGCATCGTCGGGATGGCAACCCTCAGCAGGCCACAAAGAAAAGGCCCCGGAGCCTACTCCGGGGCCTTTCCTTTTCAAAGCACCCTATCGCCTAATGGGCGATGACGGTGGCGGGCTCGTCCTCGCCGACGACGGGACGGCGCGGCGAGGGGAGGGGCTCCTCCCACTCGATCGGCACCGGCTGGCGCACGAGGGCGTGCTTCAGCACCTGATCCATCCGCGAGACCGGGATGATCTCCATCCCGTTCTTCACGCTGTCGGGCACCTCGGCGATGTCCTTGGCGTTTTCCTCGGGAATGAGGACGGTCTTGATCCCGCCGCGCAGAGCCGCGAGCAGCTTCTCCTTGAGGCCGCCGATGGGCAGGATGCGGCCACGCAGGGTGACCTCTCCGGTCATCGCCACATCCTTCCTCACCGGGATCCCGGTGAGGGTGGAGATGATGGCGGTGGCCATGCCGATACCGGCCGACGGACCGTCCTTCGGGGTCGCCCCTTCGGGAACGTGGACGTGGATGTCGCGACGCTCGAACAGCGGAGGCTCGATGCCGAAGTCGACGGCCCGGGAGCGGACATAGCTCGCCGCAGCCGAGATCGACTCCTTCATCACGTCACGCAGATTGCCCGTGACCGTCATCTTGCCCTTGCCGGGCATCATGACGCCTTCGATCGTCAGCAACTCGCCGCCGACCTCGGTCCAGGCGAGACCCGTCACCACGCCGACCTGATCCTCCTCGTCGATCTCGCCGTAGCGGAACTTCGGCGCGCCGAGGAAATTCGGCAGGTTCTCCTCGGTGACGGCGACGGCCTTCACCTTGGTGATGAGGATCTCCTTCACCGCCTTACGGATCAGGTTCGAGATCTCGCGCTCCAGGTTACGCACGCCCGCTTCCCGCGTGTAACGGCGGATAAGCATGAGAACGCCCGAATCGTCGATCTCCCATTCCTTGACCGTGAGGCCGTGCTTCTTCACCGCCCCCGGGATGAGGTGCTTGCGCGCGATCTGAAGCTTCTCTTCCTCGGTGTAGCCGGCGATACGGATCACCTCCATGCGGTCCATCAGGGGCGCAGGGATGTTGAGCGTGTTCGCCGTGGTCACGAACATGACGTCCGAGAGGTCGTAATCGACCTCGAGGTAGTGATCGTTGAACGTGCCGTTCTGCTCCGGGTCGAGCACCTCGAGGAGCGCCGCGGACGGATCGCCGCGGAAATCCTGGCCCATCTTGTCGATCTCGTCGAGCAGGATGAGCGGGTTCGAGGTCTTGGCCTTGCGCATCGACTGGACGATCTTGCCGGGCATCGAACCGATATAGGTCCGACGGTGACCACGGATCTCGGCCTCGTCACGCACGCCGCCCAGCGACATCCGCACGAATTCGCGGCCGGTCGCCTTGGCGATGGACTTGCCGAGCGAGGTCTTGCCGACGCCGGGAGGTCCGACGAGGCACAGGATCGGGCCGGTGAGCTTGTTGGCGCGCTGCTGCACGGCGAGATACTCGACGATGCGCTCCTTGACCTTCTCCAGACCGAAATGGTCCTGGTCGAGCATGGTCTGGGCGCCCAGCAGATCCTTCTTGATCCGCGACCGCTTCGACCACGGGATGCCGAGCATCCAGTCGAGGTAGTTGCGCACGACCGTGGCCTCGGCCGACATCGGCGACATCTGGCGGAGCTTCTTCAGCTCGGCCGTCGCCTTCTCGCGAGCCTCCTTCGAGAACTTGGTCTTCTCGATCTTCTCCTCGATTTCGGCGAGCTCGTCCTTGCCGTCCTCGGAATCGCCCAGTTCCTTCTGGATCGCCTTCATCTGCTCGTTGAGGTAGTACTCGCGCTGGGTCTTCTCCATCTGCCGCTT
The DNA here is from genome assembly GCF_000376345.1 of Methylobacterium sp. 88A. Taxonomy (NCBI): domain Bacteria; kingdom Pseudomonadati; phylum Pseudomonadota; class Alphaproteobacteria; order Hyphomicrobiales; family Methylobacteriaceae; genus Methylobacterium; species Methylobacterium sp. 88A. Next base: position 3,082,293 of record NZ_AQVT01000001.1, on the reverse strand, counting down.
CACGCGGGTCCGGATGCGCTTTTCCACCTGGAGCACGGAGATCTCGCTCTCCATCAGCGACAGGACGCGCTCGAGGCGCTCGGCCACCGTGGGGATTTCGAGGATCGCCTGCTTGTCGGCGATCTTGACCGCGAGATGCGAGCCGACGGTATCGGCGAGCTTCGAGGGCTCGTCGATCTGGGTGACGGCGGAGACGACCTCGGGCGAGATCTTCTTGTTGAGCTTCACGTAGTTCTCGAACTCGGAGATGACCGAGCGGGCGAGCGCCTCGGCCTCGACGGGGTCGCCGAGCTCGTCGGTGAGCGTCTCGACCTCGGCCTCGTAGAACGAATCCGACTTGTTGAAGTTCGTGATCCTGGCGCGACCGGCGCCTTCGACGAGCACCTTCACGGTGCCGTCGGGCAGCTTCAGCAGCTGCAGGACGCTGGCCAGCGTGCCGATCTTGTAGATCGCATCGGTGGACGGATCGTCGTCGCTGGCATTGATCTGGGTGGCCAGCAGGATGTGGCGGTCGGTGCGGACGGCCTCTTCGAGGGCGCGGATCGACTTCTCGCGGCCGACGAAGAGCGGCACGATCATATGCGGGAAGACGACGATGTCGCGCAAGGGCAGAACGGCGTAGGAGCCCGTCGAACCCGGAACGACCGGCTGGCGAGATTTCGATTGGGACATGTCGGACTTCCTCTTGATGGACTCCGGGCTCTAGCTCCTCGAAATGAGCAAGCATCCTGCCACGGGCCGACCAGGCCGCATCGCGGGGTCGGGGACATCGTTGAACTGTGAGGCTGGAGGCGGACACCGCACCTCAGAAGGTGAGCGTGCGGCCGTCGCGTCTGACAATTCAGATGGAAGCCGGGGAGGACTTTTTCAAGAATTCTCCCCGGACCGTTTCGGCGGCTAACCTCGGCCGCCGAGTCGCACCCTCAGGCGCTGACGCTCGCCGGAACGTCCTTGTTGCGGTCGCCGTGGATGTAGAGGGGGCGCGACTTGCCCTCCACCACTTCCGGACCGATCACCACCTGCTCCACGGATTCGAGGCCGGGCAGGTCGTACATCGTCTCGAGCAGGATGGTCTCGAGGATCGAGCGCAGACCACGGGCGCCGGTCTTCCGCTCGATGGCCTTGCGGGCCACCATGGAGAGCGCCTCGTCCTGGAAGGTGAGGTCGACATTCTCCATCTCGAACAGGCGCTGGTACTGCTTGACGAGCGCGTTCTTCGGCTCCTGCAGGATGCGCTTGAGCGCGGTCTCGTCGAGGTCCTCCAGCGTCGCCAGCACGGGCAGACGGCCGACGAATTCCGGGATCAGGCCGAACTTCAACAGGTCCTCGGGCTCGACATTGCGGAAGATCTCGCCGGTGCGGCGGTCGTCCGGAGCCTGGACCGTGGCGCCGAAGCCGATCGAGGTGCCCTTGCCGCGCGCCGAGATGATCCGCTCGAGGCCCGCGAAGGCGCCGCCGCAGATGAAGAGGATGTTGGTGGTGTCGACCTGCAGGAATTCCTGCTGCGGGTGCTTGCGGCCGCCCTGCGGAGGCACGGAGGCGACGGTGCCTTCCATGATCTTCAGGAGGGCCTGCTGTACGCCTTCGCCCGACACGTCACGGGTGATCGACGGGTTGTCGGATTTCCGCGAGATCTTGTCGATCTCGTCGATGTAGACGATGCCGCGCTGCGCCCGCTCGACGTTGTAGTCGGAGGCCTGGAGCAGCTTGAGGATGATGTTCTCGACGTCCTCGCCGACATAGCCGGCCTCGGTCAGCGTCGTCGCATCCGCCATGGTGAAGGGCACGTCGAGGATGCGGGCCAGGGTCTGCGCGAGCAGGGTCTTGCCCGAACCGGTCGGCCCGATCAGCATGATGTTGGACTTCGCCAGCTCGACGTCGTTGTGCTTCGAGGCGTGGGCGAGGCGCTTGTAATGGTTGTGGACCGCGACGGAGAGAACCTTCTTCGCGAAATCCTGGCCGATGACGTAATCGTCCAGAACGCGGCGGATCTCCTTCGGCGTGGGCACGCCGTCGCGCGATTTCACCAGGGAGGACTTCGATTCCTCGCGGATGATGTCCATGCACAGTTCGACACACTCGTCGCAGATGAACACCGTCGGGCCCGCGATCAGCTTGCGGACCTCGTGCTGGCTCTTGCCGCAAAACGAGCAGTACAGCGTGCTCTTCGAGTCGTTGCCGCCAGTCTTGCTCATGTCGGTCTCCGTTCGCGGGTGCGACGCCAGCCCCGGGGCGCACGCGCATCTTTTAAGATCTAAGGGCGCCCGCCTAAAGAAACAGTCACCTGCGCGCTTTCTGCCGGTAGGTCAGACTCGCGATGCAAGCATGCTGCCGCGACGGGATCAAGGCAAAGCCGCACGCGCGGCCCGCCTCTAAAGGACGCGCCGGGGCCGCCAGGCGGCCACGGCGCGGTCGAAATCAGGCGGCGGCCGGCTCGGGACGCTTCTGGATCACTTCGTCGATCAGGCCGAATTCCTTGGCCGCGTCGGCGGTCATGAAATTGTCGCGCTCGAGCGCCTGGACGATGGTGTCGTAGTCGCGCCCGGTATGCTTCACGTAGATCTCGTTGAGGCGCTTCTTCAGCGCTTCGATCTCGCGGGCATGGATCAGGATGTCCGTCGCCTGGCCCTGGAACCCGCCGGAGGGCTGGTGGACCATGATGCGGGCGTTCGGCAGCGCGAAGCGATGGCCGGGCTCGCCGGCGGTGAGCAGCAGCGATCCCATCGAGGCGGCCTGGCCGACGCAGAGGGTCGTCACCGGGCAGCGGATGAACTGCATCGTGTCGTAGATCGACAGGCCCGAGGTGACCACGCCACCGGGCGAGTTGATGTAGAAGGAAATTTCCTTCTTCGGGTTCTCGGCTTCGAGGAACAGCAGCTGCGCCACGATCAGCGAGGCGCCGTAATCCTCCACCGGGCCGGTGAGGAAGATGATCCGCTCACGCAGCAGGCGGGAATAGATGTCGAAGGCGCGCTCACCGCGGCTCGACTGCTCGACCACCATGGGAACGAGTGCGCTGTTATAGTAGTCGACCGGATCTCTCATCATTATCGTGCCCCAGGCTTCAAGGGGTCCGGCCGCGCGAATCAGGGCGCGGGCCGGACGTGTCAGCGAACTACGGCGGCGGTGAACGCCGCCTTTACATCCAAGCCCGCCGCCCTTTTGGGAGCCTCGAGCTCAATCGACCTTGGCGACGGCCGGCAGATCGTCGCCCGAAGGAGCCTGGGATTCGTCCGCCTTCGACTCGGTCGATTCGGCGCTGGCCGCATCGGCATCCTCGTCGGCGAACAAAGCATCCTTCGAGACGGGCTCTTCGACCAGCTTCACCTGGGCGAGGACATGGTCGACGACCTTCTCCTCGAACAGGGGTGCGCGAAGCTCGGCCAGGGCCTGTGCGTTCTTCCGGTAGAAGTCCCAGACCTGCTGCTCCTGCCCGGGATACTGCCGGACACGGGCGATCAGGGCCTGGTTCACCTCGTCGTCGCTGACCTTGATATCGGCGGTCTCGCCCACCTGCGCAAGCACCAAGCCGAGACGGACGCGCCGCTCGGCGATCTTGCGGTATTCGGCCGTGGCCTTTTCCTCGGTGGTTCCCTCGTCCTCGAAGGTCTTGCCGCGGGTCTTCAGATCCTGCTCGACCTGTGCCCACACGGCGGCGAATTCCTGGTGGACGAGGCTCGGGGGCAGGTCGAAGGCGTATTTGCCGTCGAGCGCGTCGAGGAGCTCCTTCTTGAGTTTGCGGCGCGACTGGGCCTCGAAATCGCCGCCGAGGGCGCCGGCGACCGCCTCCTTCAGCTTCTCCAGCGATTCCATGCCGAAGCCCTTGGCGAGCTCGTCGTCGATCTTGGACTCGCCCGGAGCCTGGATCGCCGTGACGGTCACGTCGAACTCGGCGTCCTTGCCGGCCAGGTGCTCGGCACCGTAGGCCTCGGGGAAGGTGGACTTCACGACCAGGGACTGGCCGACCTTGGCGCCGACCAACTGGTCCTCGAAGCCGGGGATGAACGAGCCCGAGCCGAGTTCCAGATCGACACCCTCGCCCTTGCCGCCGTCGAACTCGACGCCGTCGATCTTGCCGACGAAGTCGATGGTGACGCGGTCGCCGGTGGCGGCCTCGGCGCCCTCGTCCTTCGGGGTGAAGGCGCGGTTGGAGGAGGCCATGCGGGTGATGGCCTCGTCGACTTCCTCGTCGCTGGGCTTGGCCACCTGCTTCGTCAGGGTGACGTCGGACAGGTCGGCGAGCTCGAAGCTCGGCAGCACTTCGAGGGCGACGTTGAAGGAGACGTCGTCCTTGGCGGCGAGCGCCCGGTCGACGATCGAGGCCTCGCCGGGGAATTCGATCTTCGGCTCGAGGGCGAGCTTCAGGTTGTTGTCGGTGACGATCTTCTGGTTGGCCTCGTTGACCGCGTTCTGCAGCACGTCGGCCATCACCGAGCGGCCGTAGAGCTTGCGCAGATGGGCCACCGGCACCTTGCCGGGGCGGAAGCCCTTGATCTGGGCCTTGTCCTTGAGGGTGGACAGCTCGGTCGTCAGGCGCTCTTCGAGCTCCTTGGCGGCCAGAAGCACCTGGAACTCGCGCTTCAGACCCTGGGAGAGTGTCTCGGTCACCTGCATCGTCGTCTTCCCGCTGTCGTCCGTGTGATCGGTCAAAAATTCTCGCGTGGCACCGCCGTCAGGGCGTGACACCACAGGCGGCGTTTGACGAAGCGCGCCCGACCGGAGGCCGACTCCGAGCGGCAGAGCGGGCCGGCCATCGCTGTGAGCCAATCCGTTCCCGACGGCGGAGGCTGGTGCGGGCGGAGGGGCTCGAACCCCCACGTCTTGCGACACTGGAACCTAAATCCAGCGCGTCTACCAGTTCCGCCACGCCCGCAAGCGCCAACGCCCGGCGCGCCTTTTCAGCCGCCAGAGCGCGGTCCTATAGCATGCGCGCGCAAGTCCGCAGCAAAAAAATAAGACGTCGTCCATCGGGCGCGCGGCGGCGGTTGGCGCCGCGCGGGAGCGCCGTCTACAAGCATGCCGGCGGGGCGGATGCGACCGCCCGTCCATCGACTTCCGTCCGAGGTGACATGCCGAGTTCCGACCCGAAGAATGGCCGTTCCCCCTCGGAGACCGGCGGCCTGTCCCGCCGTTCGCTGATCGGCCGGGCGGCGGCCCTCGGCCTTGCCGGACCGGCTTTCATCACGGGCGCGGAGGCGCAGACGGGGCCGGGGAAAGCCGCCCCCAGGCCGGCGCCCGCACCGGCAAAGCCGGCGGAATCATTGCCGGAGCCGCGCCCGATCGTCGCCGGGCCGGGGACGAACCGCCTGAAGCCCGAGCCCGCCGCCGAGACGCCGGTCTGGACCTTCGACGGCAAGGCGAGCCTCCCCGTCATCCGGGCGAAGCTCGGCGAGACCGTCCGCCTGCGCGTCGAGAACAAGACGGACAAGCCGCTCTCCCTTCACTGGCACGGGGTCCGCAACCAGAACGCCATGGACGGCGTCGGCGGCGTGACCCAGCCGCCGATCGCTCCGGGGGCGGACTTCACCTATTCCTTCGTCCCGCCGGATGCGGGCACGTTCCTGATCCGGCCCCTCGTCGTGGGCGGTTCGAGCGAACCCTCGGGGCGGGGCCTCGCCGGCGCGTTGATCGTCGAGGAGACCGCGCCGCCCTCCCTCGACCATGACCTCGCGCTGTTGATGCAGGATTGGCGGCTGGAGGAGAACGGCGCGCTGATGCCGTTCGGACAGCCGGCCTTCGCCGCGGCCTCCGGGCGCCTCGGCAACCTCGTCACCATCAACGGCAAGCCGGTCCCCGAGGCGATCGAGGTCCGTCCGGGATCGCGCATCCGCCTGCGGCTCGGCAATGTCTGCAACGCGCGCGGAACCCGCATCCGGTTCGAGGGCGCCAAGGTCTACGTGGTGGCGGTGGACGGCCAGCCCACCGACACGTTCGAGCCCCTGCGCGCGACGCTGCCCTTCCCCCCCGGCACCCGCTACGACCTGATGCTCGACATGCCGGCGGAGGCCGGCGCCAGCGTCACGGTCAATGCCCTGGTGGGCAACGGCCTCGTCCTGGCCACGCTCGCCGCCAAGGGCCAGCCGGTGACGGAAAAGCGTCCGCCGATCGCGCCGGTGGGCGAGAACAAGCTCCTGCCCGCCGAGGTCAAGCTCCAGAACGCAATCCGCCGCGACATCGCGATCACCGGCGGCGCCAAGCTCGACAAGGACAAGCCCAACGCCGAACCGGCCTATACCGGCGATCCGAACCGGGTCTGGGCCATCAACGGCATCACGGGCGCCTCCGGCGTGGCCCCCTCCTTCACGGTGAAGCGCGGCCAGGTGGTGGTCCTGGCTATCCGGAACGACACCGCCTTCCCGCAGGCCCTGCATCTTCACGGCCACGCCTTCCGGCTGCTCCATCCCCTCGACGACGGCTGGGAGCCCTATTGGCTCGACACGTTCCAGCTGCTCGAGGGACGCACGGCCCGGATCGCCTTCAAGGCGGACAATCCGGGCCGCTGGGTCATCGGCTCCACGGTGCTGGAGCGGTTCGACACCGGGCTGTGGACGAGCTTCGAGGTGACCTGAGGGACGAAGGGCCGCCTTTTACGGCCTCGCCGACCTGCTCGGAGCCTGTTCGAGGTGTTTCCCCAAGACTTCACCTCATCCGGAGGTGGTGTGCTGGGATGAGCGACTGCGCGCCGAGACATCCAATCCACAGCCCCTCAGGCACCGAACAGGAACAGCTCGTTTTGAGCGGCCTCGACGGTGGTGACGTTCATGTCGTGCAGGATGATCTTGTTGCCGGCCGCCACGCCCTCGAACGTCACCAGCGTATCGCGACCGCCGCTCATGGGGCGAAGCAGGATATCGGTGGCATCGACACCGGCGATGTCGACGACGATGTGATCGGCGTTCAGGTCCAGGCCGTAGAGGTTGTCGCGGCCGAACCCGGCCTCGAACCGGACGCTGTCGGCACCCGTGCCCGCGAAGAGCTTGTCGCTGCCGATACCACCGTCGATCGTGTCCCCACCCGTGCCTGCGTAGATCCTATCGCTGCCTGTGCCGCCGTCGATCGTATCCCCGCCTTTGCCGCCCTTGATCGTGTCGTTGCCTGCGCCGCCGTCGATCGTGTCCCCGCCCTTGCCCGCCATGATCGTGTCGTTGCCCGCCGTGCCGACGATCTCGACGGCGTGGCCCGAGGTCGATTGCGAGACGATCTTGTTCCCGGCCAGCACGTCGGTCATATCGAGATGGGTGTCGTTGCGGACATACACGGCCTCGATATCGGCGAACCTCGTCTCGGTGAGGCTGACGGTGCCGCCGCCCATCACGATGAGGACGTCCTTGTCGTCGCCACCGCTGATATAGAGGGGCGTCGAAGACAGGACGATCCGGTCGTCACCACCCCGACCGGCGATGTCGTCCTCGCCGCCATTGCCGCGAAGGGTGTTGTCGTTGTCGTCTCCGACCAGCGAATCGTCGAAGGTACTCCCGGTCAGGTTTTCGATGTCGATGAGTGTGTCCTGGCTGGCATCGCCTTCATAACCCATCTGCGCTTCCAGGCTGGCGTAGACCCTGCCGGTGGCATGCTCGTAGCTCGCCGTGTCGACACCCAGGCCGCCCTTGATCGTATCGGCGCCCGCGCCGCCTTCCAGCACGTCGTTGCCATTTCCTCCCTTCAGGGTGTCGGCGTCGGAGCCTGCCCGCAGGATATCGCCGAAATCACCGCCCTCCAGATAGACCGACGCCGTGTTGTCGGACATATCGGCCGAGACAGAGTATTCGGTCCCGGTGATTACGTATCCGGGAAAACCGAACTCGATCCTGTTCGCGTCGACAAAGAACGTTCCGCCCAGGCTGAGGTCCGGATCGTTATTGAAGATGAACCTAACGCCGTACTGAGGCCCGAAGGCGTGGATATTGTTCGTTCCGTTCGAATCTATAGATCCGTCCTGGCTCAATGTAACTGTGTTGAGGGGATCATAATCGCTGTTGTAGGTGAAAGAAAACGTCGGCATGCGGTATTTTCAGAATAGAGGCTGACAACTCTCCCCTTTTAGTTCAGATTCGTTGATAAAACCCTCCTTATTCCAATAGTTTTACCCGCGCCGGGACAGGGCGGCTCATCGATCCGGACGAGCCGGATCGTGCTCCACCCCCGTGCCGAGGCACTCCGCCGTCACCGCAGGCCGGAGAGCACCTTCGGCATCGTCTCCGGCAGATCCTCGGCGATGAGGCCCGGCCCATGCCGCAACCCGGCATCGCCATGGAGCCAGACCGCCGCGCAGGCGGCCTCGAAGGGCGGCATGCCCTGCGCCAGCAGGCCGGCGACGAGGCCGGCGAGGACGTCGCCGGAGCCGGCGGTGCCGAGATAGGGCGTGGCGTGGTCGTTGATGGCGGCGCGTCCGTCGGGCGCGGCGACGATGGTATCGGCGCCCTTCAGCACCACCACCGCCCCGGCGAGGGAGGCCGCCCTCAGCGCCCGTTCGAGCTTGCTCGCCTTCGGATCGACGGCGTCCGTGCCCGCGAAGAGGCGGCCGAACTCGCCGGCATGCGGGGTCAGCACCGCTTGGCCCCCGCCATCCGCGATGAGGCCGGCGAGTTGATCGACCTGCCCCTTGAAGCTCGTGAGCGCGTCGGCATCGAGGACGAGGCTTCGCCCGACGCCTGCCGCCACGGCAATGCGCTCGCGGGTCGCCTCGCCGCTCCCCAGGCCGGGGCCGGCGAGGATGACGTTGAGGCGCTCGTCCACGAGGAGATCGTCGAGGTCGTCGGCGGTCTCGCACGGGGTCAGCATGATCGCGGTGAGATGCGCGGCGTTCTCGGGCATCGCGGCGGTGGGGGAGGCGATGGTGACGAGGCCGGCCCCGACCCGCAACGCCGCCCGCGCGGCGAGGCGGATCGCTCCCGTCTTGAAGGCGGGACCGGACAGGGCCAGCACATGCCCCCTGGTGTATTTGTGGCTGACGGAGTCGAGCCTCGGGAAGGCGCCGCCCCAGAGATCGGGTCCGTTGCGCCAGACCATCGGCGTGCCGGCCAGCCCCTGTTCGAGGGCGGCGTCGCCGATGCCGATATCGGCCACATGGAGATGGCCGCAATGGTCGCGGCCCGGCTGCAGCAGGTGGCCGGGCTTGAGCGCGACGAAGGTCACCGTCTCGCGCGCCCTGAGCGCCACCCCGCGCAAAGCGCCCGTATCGCCGTCGATCCCGCTCGGAATGTCGACGGCGAGGACCGGGACGTCTGTGGCGGCGACCCGCTCGACCAGGGTCTTCGCCGCGCCGTCGAGGTCGCGGGACAGGCCCGCCCCGAACAGGGCGTCGATGACGAGGGCGGCGCCCGCCGGATCGGCCTCGGTGAGCACCACCCCCTGCCATTCCGCCGCCGCCAGGGCGGCATCACCCGTCAGGCTGTCCACCGGCACGGTACAGACGAGGTCGACCGCGTAGCCGTTCCGCTCGAGGAGGCGGGCCGCGACGAGACCGTCCCCACCGTTGTTGCCGGGTCCGCAGAGGACGAGGATGCGGGAGGGCGCGACGACCATCGTCGCGGCCCTGGCGGCCACGGCGGCGCCCGCCCGGCGCATCAGCTCGATTCCGGGAACGCCCGCCGCTATGGCGGCGGCATCCATCCTGCGCATCGCGTCGACGGTGATGAGACGGTGTGACGGCATTGCGAACTTTCGCCTTGTCTCGGGTGACCATGCCTCCGCACCGCTCATGCCGCGCCGCTATTTCAGGCGCAAAGCGGTCGTGGCTGAAACGATTTGCATTCAATGCCTACCGAATGGGCAATTTAACACCCGTCTCCGGGAAAACGGCGTGGCGAAGGCCGAGCCGCGATGGTAGGAAAAGGACCCGGAGCAGCATTCAGGTCAGGCCCGTTCGGCATGAAGAAGATCGAAGCGATCATCAAGCCATTCAAGCTGGACGAGGTGAAGGAGGCCCTTCAAGAGGTCGGCCTCCAGGGCATCACCGTGATCGAAGCCAAGGGGTTCGGCCGGCAGAAGGGCCATACCGAGCTCTATCGCGGCGCCGAATACGTGGTCGACTTCCTGCCCAAGGTGAAGCTCGAGATCGTCCTCTCCGACGCCCTGGTGGAGGGTGCCGTGGAAGCCATCCGCAAGTCGGCCCAGACCGGACGCATCGGCGACGGCAAGATCTTCGTCTCGACCATCGAGGAAGCCATCCGCATCCGCACCGGCGAGACCGGCACCGACGCCATCTGACGCGTCCTCCCGGCACGGCATCGGCCGGCCGGCCGGCCGGCGGCGATGGTCGGGCGGCAAGGATCTGACGGCAAGGATCTGCCGGCATGACGGGGTGCGAAGGCGTCGACCTGTCACTATACGGTGGCGCACGGCTCTAGCCTCGCGCCGCACCAGAAGCTAAGTCCCTTCGCGCACGCCCCTTCCCAATCCGCGGCACGCCACCGCGTGGTGCGGCAAAACCACGGCCGAAACAGGCCGAGCCTCGAAGGAGACACAGGGATGGCAAAGACCGCCGATCAGGTCCTCAAGGACATCAAGGACAACGACGTCAAGTACGTCGATTTCCGCTTCACCGATCCCCGGGGCAAGTGGCAGCACGTCACGTTCGACGTGTCCCTCGTCGATGAGGAAATCTTTGCCGAAGGCACGATGTTCGACGGCTCGTCGATCGCCGGCTGGAAGGCGATCAACGAATCCGACATGCTGCTGATGCCCGACCCGGCGACCGCCTGCATGGACCCGTTCTTCTCGGCCTCCACCATGTCGATCGTCTGCGACGTGCTCGAGCCCTCGTCCGGCCTGCCGTATTCGCGCGATCCGCGCAGCACCGCCAAGCTCGCCGAGGCGTTCCTCAAGTCCACCGGCATCGGCGACACGATCTATGTCGGCCCCGAGGCCGAGTTCTTCGTGTTCGACGACGTGAAGTTCGGCTCCGACCCGTACCATACCGGCTTCCAGCTCGATTCGGTGGAACTGCCCACCAACGGCTTCACCGATTACGAGGGCGGCAACCTCGGCCACCGCGTCGCCACCAAGGGCGGCTACTTCCCGGTGCCGCCGCAGGATTCGGCGCAGGACATGCGCGGCGAGATGCTGGCCGCCATGCAGTCCATGGGCGTCAAGGTCGAGAAGCACCACCACGAGGTGGCGAGCGCCCAGCACGAGCTCGGCATGAAGTTCGACACGCTGACCCTGCTCGCCGACCACATGCAGATCTACAAATACGCGATCCACAACGTGGCCCAGAGCTACGGCAAGACCGCGACCTTCATGCCCAAGCCCGTCTTCGGCGACAACGGCTCTGGCATGCACGTGCACCAGTCGATCTGGAAGGACGGCAAGCCGATCTTCGCCGGCGACAAGTATGCCGATCTCAGCCAGGAATGCCTCTGGTACATCGGCGGCATCATCAAGCACGCCAAGGCGCTGAACGCCTTCACCAACCCGTCCACCAATTCCTACAAGCGCCTGGTGCCCGGCTACGAGGCCCCCGTGCTGCTGGCCTATTCGGCCCGCAACCGCTCGGCCTCCTGTCGTATCCCGTGGACGACGAACCCGAAGGCCAAGCGCGTCGAGGTCCGCTTCCCCGATCCGATGGCGAACCCCTACCTCGCCTTCTCGGCCCTGCTGATGGCCGGCCTGGACGGCATCATCAACAAGATCGATCCGGGCCCGGCCATGGACAAGGATCTCTACGACCTGCCCCCGCGCGAGCTGAAGAAGATCCCCACCGTCTGCGGCAGCCTGCGTGAGGCGCTCACGAACCTCGACCGCGACCGCGGCTTCCTCAAGGCCGGCGGCGTGTTCTCGGACGACCAGATCGACTCCTTCATCGAACTGAAGATGACGGAAGTGATGCGCTACGAGATGACCCCGCATCCGGTCGAATTCACGATGTACTACTCGCTCTGAGAGCAGGCCGGCCGGGCGACTCGCCCGGCCTTTCGGACAATGCGCGACGCCGGGGCCTCGAAGGGGGCTCCGGCGTTTCGCGTCTCAGCGCCCCTATTTCGTGATTGAGATTAAGCTATTATTCCTTTATAGGCATAATAGCTTGATCTAGGGGGTGAATCCGATGTCGTCGAGCGCAACGGCCCTTCTGCGGGCGAGATGGCTGATCACGTCGTGCCGTGTTCAGGTCGCGTTTCAGCGGTTGCGTCTGTCGCTCCGTGCGTACCACGCCGATCAACCCCGCGTGCCGGCCGGACATCCGGACGGCGGCCAATGGACGGACGGCGGTGCGGGCGACGGATATGATTCCGGTGACGATGCGCGGATCGTCCACGTCTCGGATGACCTCAACCGTCGGTACACGGTCGTGCTCTCCGAAGAAGAGGTGCGCGGCGCGCCATACGCTTCGCGAGCATGTCGGTAAGACGGACGCGCAGATGATGCAGCGCGTCCATTCCAGCAAAAGGAGATTTCTGTTCGTAGACTATGGCCTCAGGCGAGATGGCACGTTCGAGTCTGTGGAGACCGCAAACGATCTCATCAACCGCACCTTGGAACAGAACGCCTCCGAAGTTGATGACGTCGCAACCGGGAAAAAGGCCAATGCATTCCTAAAGTCCCGATTTGGATACAAAACTGGTCGGGAAGCCTACACGGCGGGGCAGCTTGAGCCGTACATGCGTACGACTTACGGTGTCGGAATCTTTATCCTTCACGATCCGGGCAACCCCCGCGGGTACCGCATCCATACCGCCTATCCGCGCAACGACGGAGATTGACATGCGAGCGTCCCCGGAATTCCTGAAGTTCGGCCGTTGGTTCATGCAGGACATCGGTGGCGGCGCGCCGACGCTCGACGAGATGTACGATTTCGTTCTCAACCTCTTCCGCGGCGAGGAGCGCGTCCGGTTGCGGCAGTTCATCGACCGCGCCCTCCGCGAGGCGTCCGACGAGACGCTGAAGCAGCTGTGGAAGGAGACGGACGCCGACATCTACTTCCCCACCGCGCAGGACCTGCGCGCATTCCTGACCGGCGCCCGCGACCGGCTCTGAACGCCGTTTCGTTCGCCCTGCGCGACGCCGATCCAAATCGGCCGCCGATATTCACCCATCTGGCGGGCACCTCGGGTCCCCTCTCCTGGAAGGAGAGGAAGCCCGTCGCGCCTCATGTCGAACCCCAGTTGGATAGAGCGAGTAGCCCACAAGGGGGAGAGGGACGCGCTCCGCCTGTCCGAGGAGTGGTGTGAACCCCGTCGGTCAAAAACTCCGCGTCGGCCGGTCGAGGACGCTGCGTCCCATCAGGCTGGCGGCGAGATCCGTCATCAGGATCGCGGTGCGGCCGCGCTCGTCGAGGAAGGGGTTGAGCTCCACGAGGTCGAGGCTGCGGACGAGGCCGCTGTCGTGCAGCATTTCCATGGCGAGATGCGCCTCGCGGAAGGTCGCCCCGCCCGGAACCGTGGTGCCGACGCCCGGCGCGATGCCGGGATCGAGAAAATCCACGTCGAGGCTCACATGCAGCCATCCGCCGGCGGCGGCCACCCGTTCGAGGAAGGCTTTGAGCAGGATGCCGATGCCGAACTCGTCGATGGCGCGCATGTCGTGCACGGTGATCCCGGCCTCGCGGATCGTCCGCCGCTCCGCCGGATCGACGCTGCGCAGGCCGATCATGCAGACGTTGTGCGGTTTCACCGGCGCCACGGGCGGCGGCAGGTAGGGGCCGAACCCGTCCAGGCCGAGTGCATAGGCCATGGGCACGCCGTGGAGATTGCCGCTCGTCGTCGTCTCCAGGGTGTGGAGATCGGGATGCGCGTCGAGCCAGAGCACGTGCAACTCGCTTCCCTCCTCGGCCGCCCGCCGGCTCATGCCCGAGATCGTACCGGCCGAGAGGCTGTGATCGCCGCCGAGGAAGATCGGCAGGCCCTCGCCCCCGGCCCGATAGGCGGCCTCGCTGAGCGCCGACGTCCAGCGCGCGAAGTCGGAGAGGTTGGTCACGCTCGGATTGGGATGGGCGAGGGCCTCGCCGGGGGGAGGGGCGACGTTCCCGCGATCCTCCACGGCGAGGCCGAGGGCGGTGAGGGCGCCGCCCAAACCGGCGGCCCGGTAGGCGCTCGGGCCCATGTCGCAGCCCAGCCGGCTCGTCCCCTCCTGGACCGGCACGCCGATGAGGATGCAGCGTTTCTCGTCCATGGGTTCATTCTCCGGTCCGCCGACACGATAGGGGCCGCGCACGACACCCGTGTGAGGAAGGGGCACGGCCGCGTGGCAGGATCGGGACCAGTCTCGGCATCCGTTCGATCACGCCCTCGGAGTCGTGGGAGGCGGCATGGCGCTTGCTGCCGTTAGCAAAGAAACAAGATCGGCACCCCTCGTCCCGGTCGCTGTGAGGTCGTGTAGCGATGGGGTCGGTGATCGGATCGGACGAGGGACGAAGCGACTGGCGGCGGTCGGTGCTGCGGCGGAAACCCGTCTCGCCCACTGCACAGGATACCGACGCCGGAGCCCGGCCCCTCGAACGCTCCATCGGCCTGTTCCGCCTCGTCATGCTCGGGGTCGGCGCCACGGTGGGCACCGGCATCTTCGTGATCCTGAGCGCGGCGGTGCCCGAGGCCGGCCCCGGCATCCTGGTCTCGTTCGTGCTGGCCGCCGTCACGGCCGGCCTGACGGCGCTCTGCTACGCCGAACTGGCCTCGGCACTTCCGCTTTCGGGCTCGTCCTATTCCTATGCTTACGCCACCCTCGGGGAACTCGCGGCCTTCCTCGTCGGGGCCTGCCTCCTCCTCGAATACGCGGTCTCCGCCTCCGCCATCGCCGTCGGATGGGGCCAGTATCTCAACGAGGTGCTCAGTGCGCTCATCGGCTGGACCATGCCGGATGCGATCAGTCAGCCCCCCGGCAGGGGCGGCTACGTCAACCTGCCGGCCATCGTCCTCATCGGCCTGTGCACCCTGCTGCTCCTGCGGGGTGCCGCCGAATCCACCGCGATCAACGCGGTTCTCGTGGTCCTGAAGCTCGCCGTGCTGGTTTTCTTCGCCGTGGTCGCCCTCACGGCGTTCGAGCCTGCGAACCTCACGCCCTTCGCGCCCCTCGGCTTGACCGGGATCGGCACCGCCGCCTCGACGATCTTCTTCTCGTATATCGGCCTCGATACGATCTCCACGGCGAGCGAGGAGGTGCGCGACCCGGCCCGCACGCTGCCCCTGGGCATCCTCCTCTCCCTCGCCATCGTCACCGCGATCTACCTCCTCGTCGCCCTCGCGGGGATCGGAGCGCAGCCCTGGACGCACTTTGCCGGGCAGGATGCCGGGCTGGCGGTGATCCTGCGCAACGTCACCGGGACGGCCTGGCCGGCCCTCGTCCTGTCGATCGGGGCGGTGGCCTCCATCTTCTCGGTGACCCTGGTGACGATGTACGGCCAGACCCGAATCCTCTTCGCCATGAGCCGGGACGGGCTGCTGCCGGCGCTGTTCCAGCGGGTGGACCGGCGGACCCGGAGCCCGAACGCCAACACGCTGGTGGTGGCGCTCTTCGTCGCCGCGCTGGCGGCCCTCGTCCCCCTCGACGTGCTCGCCAACCTCACCAGCATGGGCACCCTCGTGGCCTTTTCGGCGGTCTCCCTCGGCGTCGTCATCCTGCGCCGGCAGCGACCCGACTTGCCGCGAGGATTTCGCGTGCCGCTCTACCCGCTCGTGCCCCTCGCGAGCCTCGCCTGCTGCCTGATGCTCATCGCGGCGCTGCCACGGGACACCTACCTGCTGTTCGCGCTCTGGATCGGCGCCGCCCTGGTGATCTATGCCGCTTATTCCCAGCGTCATTCGCGATTGGCTCGGGGCTGAGGAGGCGCGGACGATCGTTTCGCCCTATAGGTCAGGCCGTCAGGCCTTGCGCCGCCGCGCCGCAGCTTCCAGGTGATGGCAGCTGTTCCTCGAGCGGATCGAACGCGCCGATGCCCCGATTCTTCTTTCACACCCATATCGGCCGCGAGGTCATCGCCGATCCCACCGGCACCGAATTGCGGGATGCCGACCATGCCTGGGAGGTCGCCCGCGACACGATCCAGGCGACGATGGCCGAATCGGAGGCCCAGGCCCGCCTGATGGGAGCCATCTTGGTGGTCACCGACGAAGCCGGGGAAACGGTTCTCGAATTCCCGTTCTCCGAAGTCGTCACCCTCGCGCCGGAGGAGCCGGCTCCGACCGTGCATTGAGACGCCCCGGCGCCTCACCGGCTCTTCGCGGCCTCGCCCTCCGCCGTCACGGCCTGCCGGATCGCCGCCAGCAGGGCGCCTTCGAACAGCAGGGCGGAGCCGTAATGGAACTCGAGATCGAAGGGGCGCCGCGAGTTCATGGAGAGCGAGGCGCTCTGCATCGCCACGAGACGGCCCGACAGGTCGAACAGGCCGGAGCCCGAGCCGCCGAACCCGTCGTTGCAATTGTGCCGGGCGCGGCGGATGTCGTCCTCCGTCGGCGGATCGATCTGGTGGATCGCGCAGGTCTCGGTGCTGCTCGGCCCGCGATAGTTCTCGTGCCCGCCGGGTGAGACCATCACCACCGGGATCTCCGCGATGCCCGTGGCCAGAATCGGCGCGTCGGGGACCGGCTGCGGCGGCGCGCCGACCACCGCCTCGGTGAGATCGAGCAGGGCCCAGTCGTCGGTGATGTGCAGGGCCTTGGCATCGGGCGCCGCACCGAGGCGCAGGCTCGCCGGCACGAAGCCGTAGTTCCGCCCGCCGATCTGGAAGAAGCAATCCTCCACCTCCCGCGTCACCTCCATGCGGCGGTTGCGGAAATTGTGCGCGTTCATCACCACGAGACGCGGCGACCCCACGAGCCAGGCCGCCGCCGCCTTCTGGGGGATGCCGTCCGGCCGGCGATGGCAGAACAGGACGCCCGCGCCGGGATAGCGGGTGATGTCGGCGCCCGTGAGATCGCGCCGCCCGTCATGCGGATAGAGAGCGGCCATGCGCCCTTCCTCCGCCGACGCCGCCCCCGCCACCATGAGCGCGAGGCCGGCCAGGGCCGCTCCGGGTGTCAGGCGGAACCGGGCACGGTGCCTCCGGCGGATCGCGCTGTCGGCTGCGACATGGGTCATCTGCGATGTGAACCGATGCTGATGCTGCGCCATCGCCGCTCGATCCGGGGAGGAGGGCGGTTCGGAATCCGTGGCCTCGCGCCTTGAACACGGGCCTGCGCTAAGGCCGTCTATTCCGGCGGGTCCTTCTTCACGGACACGCACATCTTCACCGCCGATTCCAGCTTGATCTCGCCCGGATTGCCGATGTTCGCGGTCTCTTCCAGGCAGCGGATGAAGTAGTTCTTGTCGAGCTCGGCGTTGAGGCTGGAGAAGGCCTTGCCCATGCGCGTGGCGAAATCGATTTTCTCGTCCGTGGAGGCACGGGGCCAGCGCGACACCTTGTCATCCATGGTCAACCGTGCCGCATTGGCAATGGATGGCAGGACAATCAGGCAAATCACCAGCGCAGTTGTTCTTCTGATCATCGGCATGTCTCGTTTTTGTTTCCTACCCGGGCTTAGTTTAGCGCCGGTCCACATTGAGTAAAGCGTGGGTTCGAGGGCACAGGACGCTTTTCCTGACGCGGAACGGTGCAAAACTCTTGCGCATTATGACCGCCGGGGCTCCGCGCCCAGGCATGATGCCCTGCCGGACGCCGGATCGCCCCATCGCGCGGATCGCCATCGCCGAGCCGGCTAAGCCCTTCGACCCGCAGGGAAAGACCGGCCCCGCCCGCATGTGGCGCATCGACGGATGCCCTCCGGATCGACCCGGAACAGCTGCACAAAGGTATGGTTCAAGTTGCCAAATCGTCCTGTAAAAAAAGGTTGAAGTGGCTAAAGACATCAGGCAAAGCAAATGATTATATAGCTAGCCGATGGATCAGTAATAAGTCTTTTATAAGAGCGGCCAGCGTCAGGTTATTCTTATAAATACGTTCATAATATCGATCGACTGACTGTTTGCTGAACCGGCGAAAGCAATGGCTGCGGCCGATCCCCCGGGGTCGAGCACGCGGCAGAAGGGCAGGAGACGCAGAATGAACAGGTTACTGAATTCAGTCTCGGTGCTGGCCGTCTTGGCCCTGGCACCGATCGGACTGTCAGGGATCGCCTCAGCCAACGACAAGCTCATCGATCTGTCGAACAGCGATGAAAACTGGGTGATGCCGGGCAAGAATTACGACTCGGACAACTACAGCAAGCTCAAGCAGATCAACACGACGAACGTGAAGGACCTCAAGGTCTCCTGGACGTTCTCGACCGGCCTGCTCAACGGCCACGAGGGCGCGCCCGTCGTCGTCGACAACAAGATGTACATCCACACCTCCTTCCCGAACAACACGTTCGCCCTCGGTCTCGACGATCCGGGCAAGATCCTCTGGCAGGACAAGCCCAAGCAGAACCCGGCCGCCCGCGCCGTCGCCTGCTGCGATCTCGTGAACCGCGGTCTGGCCTACTGGCCCGGCGACGGAAAGACCCCGGCGCTGATCCTCAAGACCCTGCTCGACGGCAACGTCATGGCGCTCAACGCCGAGACCGGCGAGACGGTGTGGAAGGTCGAGAATTCCGACATCAAGGTCGGCTCCACCCTGACCATCGCCCCCTACGTGGTGAAGGACAAGGTCATCATCGGCTCCTCGGGCGCCGAGCTCGGCGTGCGCGGCTACCTCACCGCCTACGACGTGAAGACCGGTTCCCAGGTCTGGCGCGCCTACGCCACCGGCCCGGACAAGGACCTGCTGCTGGGTGCGGACTTCAACATCAAGAACCCCCATTACGGCCAGAAGAACCTCGGCACCTCCACCTGGGAGGGCGATGCCTGGAAGATCGGCGGCGGCACCAACTGGGGCTGGTACGCCTACGATCCGGGCACCAACCTGATCTACTTCGGCACCGGCAACCCGGCGCCGTGGAACGAGACCATGCGTCCCGGCGACAACAAGTGGACGATGACCATCTTCGGCCGCGACGCCGATACGGGTGAAGCCAAGTTCGGCTACCAGAAGACCCCGCACGACGAGTGGGATTACGCCGGCGTCAACGTGATGATGCTGTCGAACCAGAAGGACAAGGACGGCAAGGACCGCAAGCTCCTGACCCATCCGGACCGGAACGGCATCGTCTACACGCTCGACCGGACGGACGGCTCGCTCGTCTCGGCCAACAAGATCGACGACACCGTCAACGTGTTCAAGTCGGTCGACCTGAAGACCGGCCAGCCGGTGCGCGATCCCGAATACGGCACCCGCATGGACCACCTCGCCAAGGACATCTGTCCCTCGGCGATGGGCTACCACAACCAGGGCCACGATTCCTACGATCCCGAGCGCAAGCTCTTCTTCATGGGCATCAACCACATCTGCATGGATTGGGAGCCCTTCATGCTTCCCTACCGTGCCGGTCAGTTCTTCGTCGGCGCCACTCTGAACATGTATCCCGGCCCGAAGGGCGATCGCCAGAACTACGAAGGTCTGGGCCAGATCAAGGGCTACAACGCCATCACCGGCGAGTTCAAATGGGAGAAGATGGAGCGCTTCGCCGTGTGGGGCGGAACGACGGCGACCGCCGGCGGTCTCGTGTTCTACGGAACGCTGGACGGCTACATCAAGGCGCGCAACTCGGACAACGGAGACCTTCTCTGGAAGTTCAAGATGCCGTCGGGCGCCATCGGCTACCCGATCACCTACAGCCACAAGGGTGATCAGTACGTCGCCATCTACTACGGCGTCGGCGGCTGGCCGGGTGTCGGCCTCGTGTTCGACCTTCAGGATCCGACGGCCGGTCTCGGCGCGGTGGGCGCCTTCAAGAAGCTCGCCAACTACACCCAGATGGGCGGCGGCGTGATGGTGTTCTCGCTGAACGGCAAGGGTCCGTACGACGATCCGAGCGTCGGCGAGTACCAGACGGCAGCCAAGTAACGGCTGCATCGGGAAACGAGCGCGTCCCTCTCCCCCTTGTGAGGAGAGGTCAGGAGTGGGGGTGGTTGGGTGACCCGCAGGCCGCGGAGGCCAGCGGAGCCACCTCCAACTCCTCCCCGCAATCTCGACGGATCTCGGGCAGGCCCGAGATCCGCTGGGGAGGAGAGCGGCGCTCCGCTCACGCCGCCTCGATCCCAACGAATCCGACCCATAAAAAACAACGGAAACGCTCTCATGTCCTTCGCCAAAGGATGTCTGTCCGTCGCGGCTGTCCTCGCCTTGGGCGGTGCCGCGTTCGCGCAGGCCGACACGAAATCCGCGCCCGACGACAGCGTCCTCCGGGTCTGCGCGGCCAACCAGCCGCCGCTCTCGATGAAGGACGGCTCCGGGCTCGAGAACCGCATCGCCTCCGCCGTCGCCGAGGCCATGGGGCGCAAGGCGCAGTTCGTCTGGTCCGACAAGGCCGCGATCTATCTCGTGCGCGACAGCCTCGACAAGAAGCTGTGCGACGTGGTGGTCGGCCTCGACAGCGACGACCCGCGCGTGCTCGCCACGAAGCCCTATTACCGCAGCGGCTACGTCTTCATCACCCGCGCCGACCGGGACCTCGACATCAAGTCCTGGACCGATCCGCGCCTCAAGACCATCGACCACATGGTCGTCGGTTTCGGCACGCCGGGCGAGGCGATGCTGAAGGATATCGGCCGCTACGAGGAGGACATGGCCTACCTCTACTCGCTGGTGAACTTCCGCGCGGCCCGCAACACCTACACGCAGATCGACCCGGCCCGCATGGTCAGCGAAGTCGTCGCCAACAAGGCCGACGTGGCCGTGGCCTTCGCGCCGGACGTCGCCCGCTACGTCAAGGATTCGAGCCAGCCCCTGCGCATGAATCCGGTGCCGGACGATACGGTGCGCAGCGACGGCCAGAAGGTGCCGCAGAGCTTCGACCAGTCCATGGGCGTCCGCCGCGACGACCAGGCCCTGAAGGCGGCCCTCGATGCCGCGATCGCCAAGGCCCGCCCGCAGATCGAGGCGATCCTCCGCCAGGACGGCGTGCCCGTCACCCCCGTCTCCAACTGATCCTCCGAACCCTGTCCCGCGTCGCCGGTGCGCTGAGCACCGGTACGCCCACCTCGGCCGCAAGTCCGGGGATAAACAGAGCAAATCGATGCGTCACACGAACCGTGTCCTCGCCGCCTTCCTCGCCCTCGGATTCACCTCCATCGGCGTGGCGGCCCTGGCCCAGCCGAATGCGGGCCCGTCAACGGGGATGACCTTCCGCAACACCGTCACCGGTGAGGAACTCAACACCTCCGAGGGCAAGGAGGGTGGCCGCGACACTCCCGCCGTCAAGGAGTTCTTCCAGACCGGCAAGAACCTCTACATCGACGACAAGTCCTGCCTGCGTAACGGCGAGTCGCTGTTCGCGACCTCGTGCTCCGGCTGTCACGGGCACCTCGCCGAAGGCAAGCTCGGCCCCGGCCTCAACGACAATTACTGGACCTATCCGTCCAACACCGAGGATACCGGCCTGTTCGCCACCATCTTCGGCGGCGCCAACGGCATGATGGGTCCGCACAACGAGAACCTGACGCCCGACGAGATGCTGCAGACGATCGCCTGGATCCGGCATCTCTATACCGGCCCGGTCAAGGACGCCGTCTGGCTCAACGACGAGCAGAAGAAGAAATACACGCCCTACAAGCAGGGCGAGACCTTCCCCAAGGACGCTCCGGGCCAGTGCCCACCGCTGGAGTAGCGGTCTTGGGAAGTCACGTCGCGCGGGGATGCCTCGCGCGGTGAGCGAGAAGCGGCGGACGCCGTAGCAATCAAAACCAGAGGAGACGACCATGCGGACACTCATCACGGCTCTCGCAATCGGTGCGGGCGCGCTGCTCGCCGTTCCCGCGCTCGCCTATGACGGCACCAAGTGCAAGGCCGCCGGCGATTGCTGGCAGCCCAAGCCCGGCTTCCCCGAGAAGATCGCCGGCACGAAATACGACCCCAAGCACGATCCGAAAGAGCTGAACAAGCAGTCGGAGTCGATCAGGCTGATGGAAGAGCGCAACAAGAAGCGCATCGAAGCCGCCAAGAAGACCGGCAAGTTCGAATACGACGTCACCAAGATTTCCTCCAACTGACGTCGTCGCCGCCCATCGCTTTGGGCGGCCATCACGGTGACCGCGATCCCCTCAGGCGCCTGGACCGCTCCGTCCGGGGATCGCGGCCGCTGTCCTCAAAGGCAAACCCCATGAACGACATCCGCTCCGGCGACGCGATGCTCACCGATTGGCGCGAGGCGGCCGGCCGTTTCGAGCGCGCGGTCCGCGGCGCCGTGGTGGGCCAGGACCGGGCGATCCGGCTGCTCACCATCGCGCTCTTCGCCCGGGGCCACGTGCTGCTCGAAGGCGATGTCGGCGTCGGCAAGACCACCCTGCTGCGCGCCGTGGCGCGGGCGCTCGGAGGCGCCTACGAGCGCATCGAGGGCACGGTGGACATGATGCCGTCCGACCTCATCTATCACACCTATCTCGCCGATGACGGCCGCCCGCGCGTGGAGCCGGGGCCTGTGCTGCGGCAATCCGAAGACCTCTCGATCTTCTTCTTCAACGAGATCAACCGCGCGCGTCCGCAGGTCCATTCGCTCCTGCTCCGCCTCATGGCCGAGCGGAGTCTCACCGCGTTCAACCGCGAATACCGCTTCCCCAACCTGCAGGTCTTCGCCGACCGCAACCGCGTCGAGCGCGAGGAGACCTTCGAGCTCCCCGCCGCCGCCCGCGACCGCTTCCTGATGGAAATCGGCCTCGAAGCCCCGCGCGATGCCGAGGCGCGCCGCGCCCTCGTCTTCGATCCGCGCTTCCACGACACCGACGCCCTCATCGCCGGCATCGACGGCGGCGTCCTCGATCACGCCGCCATGGCGGGGATCGGCGGGGCGATCCAGCACGGCATCCAGGCGAGCCCGGCCATCGAGGCCTACGTGGTCGGCCTGTGGGAGGCCCTGGTCCGCCCGCACGAGGCCGGCATCCGCCTGCCCGGCATCGACATGGCGGCCCTGATCCAGGGCGGGGCCTCGCCGCGCGGCGTCGCCTTCCTCGTCCGCGCCGCCCGCGTCCGCGCCTGGCTCGAGGGCCGCGACTGGCTCGTCCCCGAGGACATCCGCGCGATCTTTCCCGAAGTGATGGCCCACCGCGTCTTCCTCGAGCCGATCTACGAGATGCGCCGCAGCACCATCGTGCCGGAGCTCTGCCGCGCCGTGTTCGACACCGTGCCCGCCCCGTGACGGCGCCCGAGAGAACGCCCCAGGAGCCGACGCCGGACATCGTCTACCGCCCGCGCGGCCGCGTGCCCGGCACGGTGGCGGGCGCCCATCGCGGCCGCGATGCCGGCGGTCTGGGCACCTTCCGCGATCAGGTGCCGTTCCTGCGCATGCCGGATGCCCGCCGCATCGACGTGCGCGCCACCCTGCGCGATCCGTTCGAGGGCACCTATGTCCGCCGCTTCGAGAGCCGCACGGCGCTCGAAGTCTGGGCGCTGGTCGACCTCTCCGCCTCCATGCGCTTCTCCGGCGAGGCGGACAGGATGGGGCTCGTCTCGTCCTTCTGCGGCTGCCTCGCCGCCTCGGCCACGCGCATCGGCGACGCTTTCGGCCTGATCGGCTGCGATGCCGCCCTGCGGGAGGACGTGTTCCTGCCCGCGAGCCGTCGCCGCAGCATGGCCGGCGACGTGGTCTCCCGGCTGACCGACGCCGCCTGTACCGGCGACCGCGCGGATGGGATGGGGCAAGCGGCCCGCCGCCTCGTCGGCCGTCCCAAGATCGTGTTCCTGGTCTCCGACTTCCGCTGGCCGGAGGCACTCATCGCCGAGACCTTCGCGAGCCTGTCGCGTCACGACCTCGTGCCCGTCGTCCTGGCCGATTCCGCCGAGGACGACGATCTGCCCGAATGGGGCCTGATGGAACTCGACGATCTCGAAGGCGCCGGCCGCCGCGTGGTCTTCATGCGCCCCGGCCTGCGCCGCCGCTGGATCGCGCGCGAAGCCGAGCGGGCCGAGACCCTGCGCCGGATCGCCTCCACCTACGGTCGTCCGCCCTTCCGCCTCGCGGGCCGCTTCGACCCCGACGCGATCAGCCGCCACCTCCTGGCGAGTTGAGGCATCCCATGCGCCGCCTCGCCCCGCTCCTGTTCCTGCTCTGCTCGTCGCTCGCCGCCCAGTCCCAGGTGCGGACCGTCGAGGTGCGCACGCCGCGCCCGTTCGGCTACTTCCTGGGCGATCTCGTCCGCGCCCAGGTCGATATCGTGGTCGAGCCGGGCTTTGCCCTACAGGCCGCCTCGCTGCCCCAGCCCGGCGCGATCACCTATTGGCTCGACCTTCGCACCGTCGCGGTCACGCAGGCATCCGCGGGCGGCGTCAGCCGGGTGCGCCTCGATCTCACCTATCAGAACTTCTACGCCGCCCTCGATGCCCGTGCCCTCGAGATCCCCGGCTTCACCGTCACCTTCGTGAGCGATACGGACAAGGGCGCGACGACAGTCAAGGCCCAGGTCCCGCCGTGGTCGTTCAACATCTCGCCCCTGCGCGAAGTCCAGCCGCCGGCTCGGGAAGACCCGAGGAACTACCTGCGTCCGGACGGGCGGGTCGCGTCCCTCGACACGCAACCCCTCGTGGTCGGAAGCGCCGGATTCGCCGCCATGGCCCTGCTGGCCTTCGCGGGTCTCGCCTGGGACCGGACATGGTGGCCCTTCGCCAAACGCGGAGGAAGGGCCTTCGCGCCGTGCCTGCGCCGCCTGCGCGCCCTCGCCGGACGGGGGGAGGACGAGGCGGCCTACGAGACCGCCCTTCTCGCGCTTCACCGGGCGCTGGACGAGACCGACGGGCGCCGGGTTCTGGCCGACGACCTGCCGGCCTTCCTCACCCGCCATCCCGCCTATGTGCGGGAGCGTGCCGGCCTCGCCGCCTTCCTCGACGCCTCGCGTCACAGCTTCTTCGGACCCGGTCCGGCCGCCGCCATGCGGCGTCTGCCCCTGGCCGACATCGTCTCGCTGACCCGGAAACTCACCGCCATAGAGCGGGAATCATGAACGGGCCGAAAACCCGTCCGATGGCGGTCGAAGCATGGGTCTGATGGCGGTGGTCTCATGCGCCTGATGGCGGATTTTCCCTGGGTCTTGTGGCTGCTGCCTTTGGCGCTGCTGCCGCTCGCCGCGTCGAGCCAGCGGGTCACCCCGCTCTCCAGCATCGCGGCAAGCCCCGTCGACGGCCTGTCGCGCCTCATCGTCTGGGGCCTGCGCCTCGCCGGCATCCTCGCCATCGGCGGCCTCGTCGTCGCCCTGTCCGGTCCCTATCGCCAGGGCGAGACCATCACCCGCACGGGCATCGGCGCCCAGGTCTCGATCCTGGTCGATCGCTCTGGAAGCATGAACGAGACCTTCGCCGGATTGCAGCCCTCCGGTGCCGAGGAATCGAAGGCGGCGGCCTCGCGCCGGCTCCTCGGCGAGTTCGTCGGCAGCCGCGCCCACGACCAGTTCGCCGTCTCTGCCTTCTCCACGGCCCCCATGCTCGTGGTGCCGATGACCGACCGGCACGAGGCGGTCCGCGCGGCCATCGCCGCCATCGACCGGCCGGGTCTCGACTACACCAACGTGGCGCGCGGCCTCGGCATGGCCCTCTCACAGTTCGGCGCCAGTACCGCCAATGTCTCGCGCGCCCTGCTCATCGTCTCCGACGGCGCGGCGGTGATCGATCCCCGCGTCCAGGGGACGTTGCGCGCCGAATTCGCGCGACTTCGCCCGAACCTCTACTGGCTGTTCCTGCGCACCAAAGGCTCGCCTTCGATCTCCGACAGGCCGTCGGGCGAGGACACCCCTCAGGCCGCGCCCGAACGTCATCTCGACCTGTTCTTCAAGAGCCTCGGGACACCCTACCGCGCCTTCGAGGCCGAGGGCGCCGAGGCGGTGGCCGACGCCATCGGCCAGATCGAGCGCCTGGAGCGCGACCCGATCCCCTATATCGAGCAGCGGCCACGCCGGGATCTCGCGGGATGGGCCTATGGAATCAGCCTGTTGGGCTTGATCCTGCTCGTCGCGGCCAAGCTCGTCGAGGCGGATCTCAGCCTGCGCCGGCCGGTGGTTTCCGCCTCCGCCGCGCCGGCTTCCCAGCCCCAGAGGCTCGCCGCATGAAGGCGTTTCTAAAACCAATATCGCCGCAGCGCGCCAACCCTCCCCCCTCTGCGGGGGAGGGTGGTCGCGGAGCGACCGGGAGAGGGGGCGACCTCTCCGGACAGCGCGCTCCCCTCTCTCGACCCACTCCGTGGGCCCCCTCTCCCGCAGAGGGGAGAGGGGGAGTCGGTGCCACGCTCGGCAAGGCTTTGCGCCGCGCCCGCCCGCATCTCCTTGTCGTACTTCCCATATTTCTGCTCGTCATCGCCCTCGGCTTCGGCGCGGTGGCTTGGCGCGCGGCGCGCGACAACGCCGCGATCGCGGCGCTCGCCGCCGGCAGGGACGTTCCCGTTTCCCTCGACGCACCGGCTCCGCTCCTGCTGGCGCGGGTTCAGCATCTCGCCCGTCGCGGCGTGACCGAGGAGATCGAGCCGCTGATCGAATCCCTCGACCGCCGGGGCGAGACCGACCTTTCCGCGCGCGCCCGTTATGCACTCGGCAATGCCCGCCTGCGCCAAGCCTTCGACCATCTGGAACGGAGCAACCTCGATCCGGCCGGACCGCTCATCACCTTGGCCCGTCAGGATTATCGGCGCGCGCTCCAGGGCCGGCCGGACCTGTGGGACGCCAAGTTCAACCTCGACGTGGCCTCGCGCCTGCTCCGTGACTTCCCCGAATTCGACCGCAAGACCGGCGACGAGCTGAAGGCCGAACCGAAGAAGATCTGGACCGAAATCCCCGGCCAACCGCGGGGGGAGCCGTGAGCGCGCCGGGCCTCGTCCGGCGAAACCTGCGCGACCGGCGGTTCCAACTCCTGGCCGCCGCGCTGGCTCTCGTGGCGCTGACTTTCGTCGCTCGCCCCCTGCCGCTGACCCGCAACGGCGTCGAGATCCTCGCGGTCCTCGACATCACCGGCAGCATGAACGTCCGCGACTACGTCGGGGCGGACGGCAAACCGGCAAGCCGTCTGGAGACGGCGAAGGCGGCCTTGCGCGAACTCGTCACCTCGCTGCCCTGCGGGTCGCGGGTGGCGTTGGGCCTGTTCACCGAGCGCCGGCCGTTCCTCCTGTTCACCCCCATCGAAATCTGCGCCGATTTCGCCCCCCTCGACGGGGCGCTGAGCGCCCTGGATTGGCGCATGGCCTGGGAAGGCGACAGCCGCATCTCCGCCGGGCTGTTCCGCTCGGTGGAAATGGCGGCCAGTCTCGGCACCGACCTCGTCTTCATCACCGACGGCCAGGAAGCGCCGCCCCTGCCCAGCACCGGCGGCCCCACCTTCGACGGCAAGCCGGGCGCCGTGCGCGGCCTCATCGTCGGGGCGGGGGCCTACGCCCTGTCGCCGATCCCGCGCTACAACGATCGCGGCCGCGAGACCGGATTCTATGGCTCGGGCGACGTCCAGCAGGAGAACCGGTTCGGACCGCCCCCCGCCGATGCCGAGAGCCGCGAGGGCTACAACCCGCGCAACGCCCCCTTCGGCGCCGCGGCGGCCTCGGGCACCGAGCATCTCTCCTCGGTGCGCGAGCCCTACCTCAAGACCCTCGCTCAAGCGACGGGCCTGACCTACGCCCATCTCGACGGACCAGCCGGGCTCGGCCCCGCGCTGGTCCGCGCGGCGACCCCGCGCCCGCTCCCCGGCAGCCTCGACCTGCGCCCCGTCTTCGGCGGGATCGCCCTCGCGCTGATCCTCGCCGTCTTCGCCGCCCCACTGTTCGGGGCCGGCCGTTTTGTCCTGGTAAAAAAGGTCTGATCGATGCGTTTTGCCCTGCCGTCCGCGTTCCTCGCTCCCCTGGCAGCCACCGCCTTCCTCGCAACCACGGCCCTCGCGCACGGCCCGACGCCGCAGAAAGTGGACCAGTCCATCGCCATCGCGGCAAAGCCCGATGCCGTCTGGGCCGTGGTCGGCGATTTCGCCGGCATCTCGAACTGGCATCCGGACGTGGCGAAAAGCGTCGGCACCGGCGGCAACGCCTCCGGCGGTCGTCGCACGCTGACCCTGAAGAACGGCGGCACCCTCGACGAAGGCTTGGACGAGTGGGACGCGGCCAAGCGCAGCTATTCCTACCGCCTCGGCGATGCCGACCTGAAGGCGCTCCCGGTCTCGTCCTACTCCGCGACGATCACCGTCTCGCCGGAGGGCGAGGGCTCGAAGGTCGAGTGGCTCGGCCGCTTTTACCGCGGCGACACCGGCAACGAGCCACCGGAGGAGCTCAGCGACGCCGCCGGCAAGGATGCGATGAACCTCTATTTCAGCAACGGGCTCAAGGGTCTGAAGGCGCGCCTGGAGGGCAAGACGGCGCGATGACTCCTGTGCGCCCGATGCTCCTTGCCGGTCTCGTCCTCACGCTCTCCACCCCTCGGGTGGAGGCCGGGCCCGTCTATGTGGCGAGCCAGGGAGCCGGGACGCTGAGCCGCATCGAGGCCGGGGGCACCACGGTCGCGGCCACCATCGCGGTGGGGCAGGGGATCGCGCAGGTGGCGGCCGGAGCGAACGGCCGCCTCTACCTGAGTCAGCCGGACCACGCGGGGATCGACGTGGTCGACGGGCGAACCCGTGTGGTCCTGCAACGCCTGCCGTTTCCCGGACAGGCCTTCGGCATCGCGGCGGCGCCGGATGGGGCGAGCCTCTTCGTCGGCGACTGGGCCGGGGGACGGGTGGTCCGCCTCTCCGCATCGACCGGAGCCGTCGAGAGCGACTGCCCCGTGGGCAAGGACCCGGCCGGCCTCGTCCTCGACCGGCGGGGCCGCCTCTACGTCGCCGACCGCGAGAGCCGGCAGGTCAGCGTCATCGACACCGCGCGCATGGAGCGGGTGGCGACGGTGCCGGTGGGCGAGGGGCCGTTCGCCCTCGGGCTGAGCCCCGCCGAAGACAGGCTCTACGTGGCCAATGTCCGCAGCGGCGACCTCAGCGTCGTCGACACGGGCAGCCTGACGGTGACGGCCACGGTGAAGATCGGCGGGATGCCCTACGGCGTCGCGACCAGCGAGGACGGCAGCCTCGTCCTCGTCACCAACCAGCAGGCCGGCACCGTGGCAGTGCTCGACTCGGGCAGCCTCGGCCTCAAGGCGACGATCCCGGTCGGGCGCTACCCCGAAGGGATCGCCGTCGACGGGACCTTTGCCTATGTGGCGAACTGGTTCTCGGATTCGGTCTCGGTCATCGACCTGACGTCGCTGGAGGAAACCGCCCGCATCCCCGTGGCGGAGGGGCCACGCAGCCTCGCCGTCGGCTCGAACCCGGAGGCGGTGCGATGAAACGGATCAGCCACGCGATCCTGTGCCTCCCCCTCGCCCTGGCGGCCTGCGACAAGGGCGACGAGGCCGGCAGCGAGGCCGCGAGCACCGGCGATCAGGCCCTCGTCGCCACGAAATCCGACGCCGACGTTCCGACCTGGCTCTCGCATACGGACCCGACCGAGCCGGCCCGGTGGCTCGCGAGCCGCGAGATCGGCAGGCCCGCCGCGGAGGTGGGTTCGCAGACCGAGCATCTCCGCCACAGCCTCGCCCGTGCCAAGGAGGTCTTCATCGAGGATCCCCGCATGATGGCCAACCGCATCGTCCAGCTCGGCGAGATGCTGGCCGAGGCGGGAAAGCCCGAACCCTATGCCGATCTTCTCGACGGTTTGGAGGAGGTCGCCGCCGCCACCCACCGCAAGCAGCTCTTCGGCGAGATGTGCCAGCACTATTACAACACCCGCCAGCAGGGAGCCGACCGGGCCACCGCCCTCACGAGGCTGAAGGAGCGCTATTCGCTCCAGGGCGAGGGACGCGTATCGCCGTGACCGCCGTTCTCGTGGTGGACGATCATCCCGTGGTCCTGCGCGGCTTCCGGCGCCTCATGGAGGATGCCGGCGTCGAGACCATCCACGAAGCCACCGATATCATGTCCGCCTACCGGATCTTCCACCGCCTGCGCCCGCCGATGGTGGTGGCCGACCTCAGCCTGCAGGGGGAGGGGCTGTCCGGCCTGTCGCTGATCCGGCGGATCCACACCCTCGCGCGGGAGACGCGCATCCTCGCCTTCAGCATGCACAACGACCCGGTGATCGTTTCGCGCGCCCTGGAGAGCGGCGCCATCGGCTACGTCTTCAAGGATGTTCGGACAGCGGAATTCCTCAAGGCGTTCGAAGCGGTACGCGCCGGGCGAAGCTACCTCGATCACGACCTCGCGGTAGAGATCGCAGTTCTGCAGGCCGGAGCCCGCCGCTCACCCCTGGCGGATCTGAGCAACCGAGAGCGTGAGATCCTTTCCCTCCTCAGCCGTGGGACCTCGTATCAGAGCATCGCCGACACATTGTCGATCAAGTACCGCACTGTCCTCAACACCTGCTCCGCCATGCGTCAGAAGCTCGGGTTGAGGACCTTGGCCGATCTCATTCGCTTTGCCGTGGACCAGGAAAAACGGGTGCGCTGAACCGCGTTCTCGACGCCCGGCGCATCGGCTATCCTTCGCCGTTCGCGAAGGATCGGTCGGCGATATCCGAATTGCGAACCACTCCAATTCGAGATCAATGTCCGCGCGGTGAGACGGGAGACCCATTCTGCCCGGCTCCAGCGGAGCATTCCCCGCAGATGCAGGCGGCGTCCATCCTCGCAGATGAACAGACGGTTCTCGTGACCGGGATGTTGCTCGTCGTTTGCATGGGCCTGTGGGCGACCGGCATCGTTGCCGAGGTGGTCACGGCGATGCTGTTCTTTGCCGCCGCGATGCTTCTGAAGCTCGCGCCTGCATCGACTGTCTTTTCCGGCTTCTCCTCGTCGGCCTTCTGGCTCGTGCTGAGCGGGATGGTGGTCGGCCTCGCGATCACCCGGACCGGCCTCGGCACCCGTCTGGCGCGCAGCCTGGCCGGCCGGCTATCGGGCTCCTACACGGGCTTCATCGGCGCCGTCGTCACCCTGTCCTTTGCCCTTGCCTTCGTGATGCCCTCGAACCTCGGGCGCATTGCGCTGATGATCCCGGTGGTGTTGGCGCTCTGTGACGCGTTCGGCCTGGGGCCCGGTCGCCCCGGCCGGAGCGGGGCGGTCCTCGCGGTAGCCCTGGCGACGCCGCTCTTGTCCGCGGCGATCCTGCCCGCCAACGTCCCCAACCTCGTCATGGCTGGCACCGCAGAGACGCAATACGGCCTGCACCTCGCCTATCTGCCCTACCTTCTGCTCCACGCACCCGTCCTCGCCGGCGTGAAGGGCATGATCCTCGTGGCAGCCATCGTGCGCTTGTTCCCGGACCGGATGAGCGCCGCCGCCGTGGATACGGACGAGCCCGCACTGGCATTCTCGCCGGAGGAGCGGCGACTCACGATCATTCTTGGTCTGACTTTGGCCTTCTGGGTGACGGACAGCCTCCACCATATCGCCCCGGCCTGGGTCGGGTTGACGGCGGCGGTGATCTGCCTCCTTCCCCGCATCGGCGTGTTGCCTGCGGAAGCCTTCGGCGCGGTGAACCTGCGGACCTGCTTCTACGTCGCCGCGCTCCTGGGACTGGTGGCGGTGGTCAACGAGACGGGTCTGGGCTCCAGGCTGGGCCATGCTCTGCTCGCGGTCGCGCCCCTGGAACCCGGAGCGCCGGGCCAGAATTTCGGCGTGCTGACGGCCATTGCGTCGCTCTTCGCGATCGTCGTCACGGCCAATGGCGCTCCGGCCCTCTACACGGCCTTGGCCGGCGAGATGTCGCGCGCGAGCGGACTGGACCTCGCCAACGTGGTGATGATCCAGGTCGTGGGATACTCGACCCTGTTCCTGCCCTACCAAGCCCCACCCATCGTGATGGCAATGGATCTGGGGCGGGTACCGCTCCGGTCGGCGACGATCCTGACCCTCGTGGTCGGCCTCGCCTCACTCTTCGTCATCGCTCCGCTGGACTACCTCTGGTGGAACATTCTGGGCCGTTTTCCATGAGCGCGAGCCGAATGACGATCAGCTGAGTGTGTCACACCGCAATGCACATCGATACGGCTTGCGCATTGGCGCGTGGGCCGTACCCCTTTAGAGACGGTCCAATCTGAGCAGCATCCCTGCTGGCATTGGCACCACAACGCCGAGGACTTTCGCAGAATGGCACCTACCGTCCGCCCCACGGTCGCCCAGCCGCTCTCGCCCCATCTCCAGATCTACCGATGGACCTGGACCATGGCGATGTCGGTGTTCCACCGCATCACCGGCACCGCGCTGTACGGCGGCACCGCTCTGGTGGCCATCTGGCTCGTGGCGCTCGCCTCCGGTCCGGCGGCCTATGGCTGGGTAGCGTGGTTCTTCGGCTCGATCATCGGGAAGCTGGTCCTATTCGTCTACACCTGGATCCTGATGCATCACATGCTGGGTGGCCTGCGCCATTTCATCTGGGATTTCGGCTACGGCTTCGACCGCGAGCAGCGCATGGGCCTCGCCCGCGCCACTCTGATCGGCTCCGTGATCCTGACCGTCCTGATCTGGGCGCTTGCCCTCATCTTACGCTGAGGAGCGATCCCCATGGCAGACAACCGTCAGAACACGAACGTGACCATGCGGACCCCACGCGCCCGGGTGAAGGGCCTCGGTGCTTCCGGCCACGGGGCCGGTCACTTCTGGCAGCAGCGCCTCACCGCCGCCGCCAACGCCCCGCTGATGCTCGCCTTCGTGGTGATCGTCGCGATGATGGCCAACCGCTCGTACCCGGAAGCGGTCGCGCTGATGTCGCACCCGCTCGTCGCGCTCGTCCTGATCCTCGCCGTGATCTCGGTCACGCTCCACATGAGGATCGGCATGCAGGTCATCATCGAGGATTACGTCCACGCCAAGGGACTGAAGCTCGCCAGCCTGTTCGCCAACAATGCCTACGCGGTCGTCGTCGCCGTTGCCTGCCTCTACGCAATCCTGCGCGTGAGCCTCGGCAAGCTCGTCTGACCCGCCCCAGAACCCGAAGGATCTGCCCATGGCCACCAACGGAACCAACGGCAACGGCGCGCCGGCCTATTCCATCATCGACCATACGTTCGACGTTGTGATCGTCGGCGCCGGCGGCGCTGGTCTGCGCGCCACCGTGGGCTGCTCGCAGGCCGGCCTGCGTACGGCCTGCATCTCGAAGGTATTCCCAACGCGCTCGCACACCGTGGCGGCGCAGGGCGGCATCTCGGCTTCCCTTGGCAATATGGGGCCCGACGATTGGCGCTGGCACATGTACGACACCGTGAAGGGGTCGGACTGGCTCGGCGACCAAGACGCTATCGAGTACCTCGTGCGCAACGCGCCCGCAGCGGTGTACGAGCTCGAACACTGGGGCGTACCGTTCTCGCGCACCGAGGAAGGCAAGATCTATCAGCGCCCCTTCGGCGGCATGACCACCGATTACGGCAAGGGCACCGCCCAGCGCACCTGCGCGGCGGCTGACCGCACCGGCCACGCCATGCTCCACACGCTCTACGGCCAAGCGGTGAAGAACCATACCAACTTCTTCATCGAGTACTTCGCGCTCGACCTCATCATGGACGAGGAGGGCCGCTGCCTTGGCGTCATCGCCATCGATCAGGCCTCGGGTGAGATCCATCGCTTCCGCGCCCAGATGACGATCCTGGCCACCGGCGGCTACGGCCGCTCTTACTTCTCGGCGACCTCTGCCCATACCTGCACGGGCGACGGTAACGCCATGGTGCTGCGCGCCGGCCTGCCGCTGCAGGACATGGAATTCGTGCAGTTCCATCCCACCGGCATCTACGGCGCCGGCTGCCTCATCACCGAAGGCGCCCGCGGCGAGGGCGGCTACCTGACCAATTCCGAGGGCGAGCGCTTCATGGAGCGCTATGCTCCCAGCGCCAAGGATCTGGCCTCGCGCGACGTGGTCTCGCGCTCGATGACCATGGAGATCCGTGCCGGCCGCGGCGTTGGCAAGACGAGCGACCACATCTACCTGCACCTCGACCACCTCGATCCGGCGATTCTGCATCAGCGCCTTCCGGGCATCTCGGAATCGGCGAAGATCTTCGCGGGCGTCGACGTCACCAAGGAGCCGATCCCGGTCCTGCCGACAGTCCATTACAACATGGGCGGCATCCCCACGAACTATCATGGTGAGGTGCTGACCCTGAAGAACGGCAATCCCGATACGGTGGTGCCGGGTCTGATGGCTCTGGGCGAAGCGGCTTGCGTCTCCGTGCATGGCGCCAACCGCCTCGGCTCGAACTCGCTCATCGACCTCGTGGTGTTCGGCCGGGCCGCCGGCCTGCGCTGCGCCGAGATCGTCGAGCCCGGCGCCCGCCAGATGGACCTGCCGAAGGATTCCGCCGACAAGGCGCTCGCCCGCCTCGACCGCTTCCGTTACGCGAATGGCGGCACGCCGACGGCGGAACTGCGCGCCGAGATGCAGAAGACTATGCAGAACAACTGCGCCGTCTTCCGCACCGGCGAAGTGCTGGAAGAAGGCAAGGCTCTGATTCACAAGGTCTGGCAAGGCGAGTCCGATA
Organism: Methylobacterium sp. 88A; assembly: GCF_000376345.1. Taxonomy (NCBI): domain Bacteria; kingdom Pseudomonadati; phylum Pseudomonadota; class Alphaproteobacteria; order Hyphomicrobiales; family Methylobacteriaceae; genus Methylobacterium; species Methylobacterium sp. 88A. Next base: position 3,047,848 of record NZ_AQVT01000001.1, on the reverse strand, counting down.
TCAAGATCACCGACCGCTCTCTGATCTGGAACACCGATCTGCTCGAGACCCTGGAATTCGACAACCTGATCGGTCAGGCCGTCGTCACCATGGAATCGGCGGCCAACCGCAAGGAAAGCCGCGGGGCGCATGCCCGCGAGGACTTCCCCGATCGCGACGACAAGGAGTGGATGAAGCACACCCTTTCGTGGCTCGACGACAAGTCCCAGCAGGTGAATATCGATTACCGCCCGGTTCATACGTATACAATGTCAAACGAAATTCAGTACATCGAGCCAAAGGCTCGTGTTTACTAGGGAAAAGACTGAGATTTCTCCCGACGATGGTACTCACGAGACGGATTTAGGCACCTCGAACCATGGCCCAATTCAACCTTCCCAAAAACTCCCAGATCACCGAAGGCAAGACTTGGCCACGGCCGACGGGGGGCAACAATCTTCAGGAATTCCGGATCTACCGCTGGAACCCGGATGACGGCGCAAATCCGCGGGTCGACGTCTATCAGGTCGACCGCGACGATTGCGGGCCGATGGTCCTCGACGCCCTCCTATGGATCAAGGCCAAGGTCGATTCGACCCTGGTGTTCCGCCGCTCCTGCCGCGAGGGCATCTGCGGCTCTTGCGCCATGAACATCGAGGGCCAGAATGCGCTCGCCTGCACCATGGGTATCGACGAATGCCAGGAGCATGCGAAGGGCAAGAAGACCGGCGCGGTGCGGATCTACCCGCTGCCGCACATGCCGGTCCTCAAGGATCTCGTCCCCGACCTCACAAACTTCTTCGCCCAGCACGCCTCGGTCGAGCCGTGGCTCCAGACCGAGACGCCTGCGCCCGAAGGCGAATGGAAGCAGACCCCGGAGGATCGCGCCCAGCTCGACGGCCTCTACGAGTGCATTCTGTGCGCCTGCTGCACGACGTCCTGTCCGAGCTACTGGTGGAACGGCGACCGCTTCCTCGGCCCAGCGGCCCTGTTGCAGGCCTACCGCTGGCTCATCGACAGCCGCGACGAGAATACCGGCGAACGCCTTGATGCCCTTCACGATCCGTTCCGGCTCTACCGCTGCCACACGATCATGAACTGCGCCAATGCCTGCCCGAAAAGCCTGAACCCGGCAAAGGCCATCGCCGAGATCAAGAAGATGATGGTGTCGCGCGAAGTCTGATGCGCGACCGCCCGACAGCGGATTGATACCAAAGCCGAGATGGCCCGCATCTCGGCTTTGGCGTCTTTCGTCCCTAAGGTCGATTACTTTGTGATCTTAACCGAGACCGGGTCGCTGGACGGGAAGGTCTCTTCCAGCGCCTCGTCCAGTCGCTGGCTCATTTCGTCCTGATGATTTTCGGGATTCGTCTTGTCATTGCTGGGCGCCGGATCCACACGGCGCTTCTCGTCGGTGTCCGACGTGGATGTTGGCTTGGGGTCTGACATGGGTGCCTCCTCTGGCTCGCCTGACCGCCGCCAGGGGCGGCGGAATCACCTTGACCAACGCGAGGAGACGATGCCCGATCCCTTCCGTCGCCGCCGTCATGGCGGCTTGCCGCTCCGTCGGTGGCGTTTACCGGACGTGAGGCGATAGCCCCTAGCGTCGCTTTCGCGGCATGGGCATGACGGGCCCCGAGGCCGGCCGAGGTTCCGGGCAGGCCATGCATATCGTGATCCTCGCAGAGTTCGCCGTGGCGAGCGGCGGTGCCGAGAAGGTCGCGGTGGAATCCGCGTACGGCCTCGCCAGAGCGGGGATGGACGTCACCTTCATCCAGGCGATCGAGGGAACGGCGGATCCGCTCCTCGATCATCCGAAAATTCGGCGGGTCTGCCTCGGCAATACCGACATCTGGAACCGCCCGGTCCTGGAGGCGGCACTGTCCGGCATTTGGAGCCGGGATTCCGCCGCCCGTTTGCGCGCCGTACTCGGCGCCCTCCCGCGACCGGTGGATATCGTCCATCTGCATCAATGGACCCGCAGCCTGTCGCCGAGCGTGTTCCCCGTCCTGCTCGACAGCGGCATCCCGCTGGTGGTGACCCTGCACGATTACTTCCTGGCCTGCCCCAACGGCGTCTATTACCGCTTCGATCAGGATCGCCCTTGCGCGCTGACGCCGCTCTCCGCATCCTGCGTCGTGGCTCCCTGCGACCCGAAAAGCCGCCTTCACAAGGCAATCCGGGTCGGGCGGAGCATCACCCAGAACCGCGCCTTGCGTCGCCGCCATCTCCACGTGGTCCATGTCTGCGATGCCAGCATCCGTCGGATGGGCGATCTCCTCGGCTCCCTGTCCATCACCCATCACCGCATCGACAATCCCGTGCGCGTGGAGAAGGGAGTGCGGGCCGATCCGGCGGCAGCGAAAGCCATCGCCTATGTGGGCCGCTTGACCCGCGAGAAAGGTGCAGATCTCGTCGCCGAGGCGGCGCGGGATGCCGGCATGCCGGCGCTCTTCATCGGCACCGGCCCGCTGGAGGCGGAATTGCGGGCGCAGCCACATGTGGAGATGCTCGGATGGCGATCACCGAACGAGGTATCCGCCATCCTCGTTCGGCGAGCGAGGGCGCTGGCCGCGCCGTCTCGGTGGTTCGAGACCGGCCCTCTGACTGTCTACGAGGCCCTGGCTGTCGGGCTGCCGGTAGTCGCGTCGGATAGGTCCGGGGCCGCGGAGAAAGTGATCGACGGCGTCACCGGCTATGTGGTCGCGCCGGAGCGGGCAGCCCTCGCGACCGCGTTCCGGAATCTCGACGTGATTAAGGCGGAAATGCTCGGGCGCGCCGCTCACGCCCATTACTGGGACACTCCCATGTCCATCGACGCCCATGCGGATGCGCTCGGCGAACTCTATCGAAGGATCGCGCGAAACGTATCGCCCATACCGACCGACGTTCTCCGAAAACCAGGATAGCTGCCGTCGCCCAAGCCCCGCGCGGTGGTGCTTTGCGGCCGGACTCCGTCGCGCGGAATCATCCTGCTTGCCCGCATTCACAACACAGCCGCCGGCGTGTCATTACTACGCGCCTTTCGTTTGACGGCCCTCGCTGTGCTTGCCGAGACTGCACGTTCAAATCCTATCGTCTTCTCGTTTGATTGCGAACGAGGGCCCGGATTGCGCAGCTACAGACGGGCACTTGCTCGAAACCCGTCTTGACTCTTATATTGCGCCGCAACATATCGATGGTGCGGCGCGCCATTCCGTGTCGCTCCCGTTGATTCAGTGAGGAACGACATGAACGCGCCGACCTATGAGATCCCGGCCGAATTGCGCGACTTCGCGGAAAAGAGCGTCGATCAGGCCCGCACCGCTGTGACCAACCTGCTCGGCACGGTGGTGAAATCCGCCGAACAGTTCCAGACCTCGTCGACGACGGCGCATGGGGCGATCCAATCCGTGATCGCCAAGGGCCTCGACCAGGTTCAGTCCAATGCGAGCACGACCTTCGACTTCGCCCAGAAGCTGGCGCGCACCCGCGATCTGAAAGAGGCATTCGAGCTGCAGAGCCAGTTCCTGCGCAGCCAGATTTCGACGCTTCAATCTCAGGTCAAGGATCTCGGCGCTCTGGCTCAGTCCGCCGCCAAAAGCGTCTGATCCTAGCCCCTCCGCGCGGACTGGCCCGGTGCCGGTTCGCGCAAATGGCATGGACGCGGTAACGTGCCTGGAACACGGGCGCACGCCGGGGCCGGGCCATGCGCGGTCGATTGTGCACGAAGGGGACGCGAATCATGGCCACACGCCGACAAGCACGCTCGATCGGTCGCGGGGGAAGCAAGGCCGGACAATCGGCGCGACTTTCCAACGCTGATGCGGCTGCCACGACTGCCGACGACCTGGTGCCGGTTTCGCAGACCCTGGCTGTGGACGATGGGACGGTCTCAGTATCCACGCTCGACGTCGCTGCCACCGAGCCTGAGGCCTTGCCCGTGAGTGAGACCTTGCGAGCGCCTGAGACCTTGATGGAGACCGTGTCACCGGATGCGCTATTGACCGGACAGGGTATGGCGGACGTCATTCACGCCGCTCCGGAAACCGCCCCCGTGGGCTACGCCCCGTCTCAGGACAGTCCACCTGCCACCGATGTGGTGACCGCAGCCACTGAGCAGGAGGCGACGAGCCACACTCCTACAGGCAACAGCCCGCAAGGCGAGAGCGAGGTGGCCGAGGATTCCCTTCTGCCCGCCGAGATCGAAAGCGCCATCGCCTCGGCCCAGGATCTCGCCTCGCCGCCGACGAACACCGTCGCCGTCACCGCCTCGGCGTTGACCGAGATCACGGCCGCCAACGACACGCTGACGACCTATGTCCGCAACGAGAGCATCGCCACGTTCGCGCATTGGCGAGCCCTGTCGACGGCGAAGAATCCGGCCGATGCCCTGCGCCTCCAAGTTACGGAGATGCAGCGGGCAGCCGATGCCTCGTTGAGCTGCATCGCGAGTCTCGCACGCCGGGCAGGGCGCATCGCCGCAACGCTCCGCCGTCCGTGACACCCCTCGCGCTGACGCCCCGGCGCGTCTAGATATCCCGGATTCTGCAGCGGCTCCGCCGCCTGCCATCCGGGAGATCGCGATGTTTCATCGGCCGCTGCTCGCCTGCCTCGTCACCGCGACCATCGCCGTCTCGCCTAGTGCCCAGGCGCAGATGATGAAGACACCGGAGGCGCATGCACCGGCCAAGGCCGTGCCGAGTTCGAAGGGCGAGGTCGATCTCTCCTTCGCACCGGTGGTGAAGCGGGCGGCGCCCTCGGTGGTGAACGTCTACGCCTCGCATGTGGAGCAGCGCGGCACATCGCGCAGCGCCATGGACGAATTCATGCGCCGGTTCTTCGGTGAGCAGGGCTCGGGCCGCGGCCAGGGCATGCCGGGCGAGCGGGCGCAGAAGTCGCTCGGCTCCGGCGTCATCGTCGATGAGTCCGGCCTCGTCATCACCAACAACCACGTCATCGACAACATGAACGAAGTTCGTGTCTCGCTCTCCGATCGGCGGGAGTTCGAGGCGAGCATCGTCCTGCGCGATCCACGAACCGATCTCGCCGTGATCAAGATCAAGAGCCCCGTCGGCGGACTCGTACCGATGCCCATGGGCGATTCGGAAGCTCTTGAGGTCGGCGACTTCGTCATGGCCATCGGCAACCCGTTCGGGGTCGGCCAGACGGTGACGCAGGGCATCGTCTCGGCCCTGGCGCGCACCCAGGTCGGTTCATCCGACTATCAGTTCTTCATCCAGACCGATGCCGCGATCAATCCGGGAAATTCCGGCGGTGCACTCGTCGATCTCAAGGGTCGGCTCGTCGGCATCAACACGGCGATCTATTCGCAATCGGGGGGGAGTCACGGCATCGGCTTCGCCATTCCCACCAGCATGGTCCGCGCCGTGGTCGAGACGGCCAAGGGTGGCGCCACCACCGTGCGTCGCCCCTGGCTCGGGGCGCGGGTGCAGAACGTCACGCCCGACATCGCCGAGAGCATGGGCCTCGACCATCCGACCGGGGTCCTGGTTGCGAGCCTGCAGCCGAAGAGTCCGGCCGAAGAGGCCGGCCTGAAACGCGGCGACCTGATCCTCACGGTGGACGACAAGGTCGTCGACGATCCGGAAGCCTTCGGCTACCGCTTCGCCCTCAAAGGCATCAGCGGCACCGCGAAGTTCGGCATCCTGCGAGGCACCGCCCCCTCCACCGTCTCGGTCAAGCTCGCCTCTGCCCCCGAGACGCGGCCGCGCGACGCGGTGAAGGTGCGCACGCGCTCGCCCTTCTTCGGGGCCACCCTGGTCAATACCTCGCCGGCCGTGGCCGAGGAGTTGCAGAAGGACTTCGCCAGCGAAGGCGTCGCGGTCTCGTCCATCGACGAAGGGTCCATGGCAGCCCGCGCCGGCCTCCAGATCGGCGACGTGATCGTCGCCATCAATGGCGTCCCGGTGACCACCACCAAGGACCTCGAGCGCCTGACCCGGTCAAGCTCGGGCATGTGGGAGATCGCGATCAATCGGGGCGGCGCCGTGCTGACGTCGGTGTTTGGTGGGTAGGGTCTGACTTCGGTTCACGCGGCCGGCATCCGGGGTCATCCGTCCGGATGCGCTCGCGGGAGAGCCAGGCGGCTCAGTTCCCGGCCTGGCTCATGCCGAACTCATGGCGGAGGGAGACGACGACATGGCCATCGCATGGCCACGACTGACCTTCGACCAAACCCTGTTCATCCTGTTCTCATGGGGAGCCAAAAGGCCGCCCAGATGCATCATCCACGGGGCGGGCGGGTCACTCCTCGACCACGGCAAGGAGCATCCGCTGCACCGGGGCAGATCCGCCGAAACGCGGGGACGGAGCCATTTGCGGATTGCGGGATGACGCAGGCCACGTCTTCTATGCGTCGATGTCCGATCTCTTCGCTTCCGCCGGCCTGCAGAACGATGCGCCGCGCCCGCTGGCCGACCGACTGCGCCCTCGCTCCCTCGCCGAGGTGGTGGGACAGGAGCACCTGACCGGGCCGGACGGCTCCCTGACCCGGCTCCTCAGCGGAAAATCCTTCGGCTCGCTCGTGTTCTGGGGGCCGCCGGGCACCGGCAAGACCACGGTGGCGCGTCTCCTGGCCCACGAGACCGATCTCAAGTTCGAGCAGATCTCGGCGATCTTCTCCGGTATCGCCGACCTGAAGAAGGTCTTCGAAGCGGCGCGCCAGCGCAGGACGATGGGGCAGGGGACGCTGCTCTTCGTGGATGAGATCCACCGCTTCAACCGGGCGCAGCTCGACGCTTTCCTCCCCGTCATGGAAGATGGAACCGTGACGCTCGTCGGCGCCACCACCGAAAACCCGTCCTTCGAGCTCAATGCCGCGCTGCTCTCGCGCGCCCGCGTCCTGCTGTTCCGCTCCCTCGACGATGCGGCCATCGCCAAGCTCCTGGTTCGCGCCGAGGCGTTGACCGAACGGCCGCTGCCGCTGGACGAAGAAGCGCGCGGCGTCCTCGTCCGCATGGCCGATGGCGATGGGCGCGCCTGCCTGACCCTGGCGGAAGAGGTCTGGCGCTCGGCCAAGCGCGATGAGATCTTCGATGCCGCGACCCTGCAGGATATCGTCCAGCGCCGGGCGCCGATCTACGACAAGAGCCAGGAGGGCCACTACAACCTCATCAGCGCCCTGCATAAGACGGTGCGCGGTTCCGACCCCGATGCGGCGCTCTACTATCTCTGCCGCATGCTCGACGGTGGAGAGGACAGGCTGTTCATCGCAAGGCGTCTCGTGCGCATGGCGGTGGAGGATATCGGGCTCGCCGACCCGCAGGCCCTGGTCGTTGCCACCGCCGCCAAGGATGCGTTCGACTTCCTCGGCTCGCCGGAGGGTGAGCTCGCACTGGCACAGGTCACCGTCTATCTCGCCTGCGCGCCGAAATCGAACGCGGTCTACAATGCCTACAAGGCCGCGACGCGGGTGGCCAAGGAGCACGGCTCGCTGCCGCCGCCCCGGACCATCCTCAACGGCTCGACCAAGCTCATGCGCAAGATCGGTTACGGCGAGGGCTACCGCTACGACCACGACGAGCCGGATGCGTTCTCGGGCCAGGATTACTGGCCCGAAGCGCTCGGCCGGCAGCGTTTCTACGAGCCCACCGACCGGGGCATGGAGACCCGCTACGGTGACCGCCTCGCCCATTGGGAAGCCTTGAGGAAGCAGCGCCGTGACGAGGAGCGCTGATCTCGTCGTCCGCTCCTGAATCCCGTGATAGGGCGGCGCTCAGTCATCCAGAAGGACAGCCACGACCATGCACGCCTATCGTAGCCTCGCTACCCGCTTTGCCCGCATCGGCGCCGTCGAGGATGCCGCAGGCATCCTCGGTTGGGACGCCCAGACGCTGATGCCCAAGGGCGCGGCGGAAGGCCGGGCCGAGCAGCTCGCCCAGTTGCGGGTCATTGCCCACGAGATCCTCACCGCCGCCGAGACCGGTGACCTGATCGCACAGGCCTCGGACGACGAGGCCGGCCTTGGTGCCTGGGAGCGGGCCAACCTGCGTGAGATGCGCCGCGCCTACCTTCATGCCTCGGCCGTGCCGGGCGATCTCGTCGCCGCGAGTTCCAAGGCCTCGTCCCGCTCCGAGATGGTCTGGCGGGAAGCGCGGGCGGCATCCGACTTCGCGACGCTGGCGCCTCATCTCGCCGAGACCCTGCGCCTGCAACGGGAGGTCGGGGAGGCGAAGGGCGCCGCTCTGGGCCTCGCGCCCTACGACGCGCTCCTCGACGGCTACGATCCCGGCATGCGCCGGGCGGTGATCGACCCGCTCTTCTCCGAGCTTCGCGCGACCCTGCCGGGCCTGATCGGGACGATCCGTGACCGACAGGCGATGATGCCGACGCCGATGCCACTGCCGGGACCGTTCCCGGTGGAGGCGCAGAAGGCCCTGGGTTTGACGCTGATGCGCGCTGCCGGTTTCGATTTCGAGCGCGGACGCCTCGATATCAGCCTGCACCCGTTCTGCGGCGGGGCCACCGACGACGTGCGCATCACCACGCGTTACGACGAGGCCGACGCCACCCGCGCTCTCATGGGCGTGCTGCATGAGACGGGTCACGCCCTCTACGAGCAGGGGCGGCCGTCTGCGTGGCTGCACCAGCCCGTGGGGAATGCCCGAGGGATGAGCCTGCACGAGAGCCAGTCGCTTCTGATCGAGATGCAAGCCTGCCGCTCCGCCGAGTTCTGTGCCTATCTCGCGCCTCGTCTGCGCGATGTTTTCGCAGGCGAGGGGAGCGCCTGGGACGCGGAGAACCTGCACTGCCTCTACACGCGGGTGGAGCCGGGCCTGATTCGGGTCGATGCCGACGAGGTGACGTATCCGGCGCACATCCTCCTGCGCTACGACCTCGAAACGGCGATGATCTCCGGCGACCTCGCCATCGCCGATCTGCCGGGCGCGTTCGACGAAGGCATGCGCGACTTGCTCGGTATCGTCGTGCCGAGCGACCGGCTCGGCTGCCTTCAGGATATCCACTGGCCCGGCGGCAGCTTCGGCTATTTCCCGACCTATACCCTCGGCGCAATGGCGGCGGCGCAGCTGTTCCGCGCCGCCCGCGAAAGTCTGCCCGGCATCCCCGCCGATCTGGCGCGAGGCGATTTCACCGCCTTGCGCGGGTGGCTGCGCGAGAACGTCCACCAGCGTGGCAGTTTCCTGGAGACGGACGAGCTGCTCGTGGCCACCACCGGCAAGCCCCTGGGTGTCGAGGATTACATGCGCCACCTGCGCCACCGCTATCTCGGGGAAGGCTGAACGCTCGCATCGGCTGGTTGCGAATCGGTTGCGGCCTGGCGATCCTTCGCGGGGTCGGACGTCCCTCGGGGTTTGCCGCTGCAGCCAGGGCGCTATGCTCACGGCCGATTCAACCATCCGACCGGCCCGGCTCCGGGGAAAGGCGCGTTTACATGGTCGTCATCGTCGCAGTGATCGGGATCGTGGGTGCCGTCCTGTTCTGGATCATCCGCGCACATGGCACCGCGACGGCGCTGAGGGAGGTCAATCGCGACACGAAGGGACTTCAGCGCCGAGCAAAGTCGACCCTGGAGGAGATCATCGGCACTCCGCTGAAGCGAGTGCGGGACGTCAGGCTCGCTGCAGTGATCCTCATGATCCAGCTGGTGCGCACGGGCAGCCCCGTCACCGCCGCCGAGAAAACCAAGATTCTGGAATTCATGGATTCTCCGCTTCAGATCGATTCGATCTCAGCCACGTTCGAGCGAGCCTGGACCTATACCGAGGCCCGGCGGCCGTTCTCGCTGGTGGCCGACGAATTGCTGCCCCTGCTGCGGGACAACCTGACCGAGGCCGAGCGCCTGCACTTCATCGACATGCTCTCGCAAGTCGCCAGCGCCCATTCCGCCGCGAGCGAGCTGCAGCGCGAAGCGATCGTGCGGCTCAAGCGCCGGCTCACCGGTGGGAGCCCTGCGTTGAAGGCGAGCCGGGCCGGCGATTTCGGTCGTTGAGACCGGTGGACCCGGGGGAGCGCAGCCTGTAGGTCGGCGGCCCCCCTTTCCAACGGACAGACCGTCCGGAGATCTTACATGGCGGCCTGTGGCCTCGATTTCGGCACGTCCAACACCACGCTCGGCCTCGTTACCGAGAGACGGCCGGCCCTGCTGCGGCTGGAGGGCGACCACGTCACGATTCCCAGCGCGATCTTTTTCCCGCCGGGTGGGACGCCCCTCGTCGGCCGCGCAGCCATGGCGGAGTATGTCGAGGGCACACCGGGCCGGCTGATGCGCAGCCTCAAATCGGTGCTCGGTTCCTCCCTGCTCGAGGAGACGACGCCGGTGGGGCGTGAGCGCATCCGCTTCCGCGACGTCATCGCCCGTTACCTCTCCGCCGTGAAAACGCGGGCCGAGGCGCAGGCCGGAACGGCCATCGACACAGTGGTCCACGGCCGCCCGGTCCATTTCGTCGACGGCGACCCGGAGGGCGACGCCCGTGCCGAGGATGCCCTGCGCGAGATCGCCCGGAGCATCGGCTTCCGCCACGTCTCGTTCCAATACGAGCCCATCGCGGCGGCGCTCGATTACGAGCAGCAGGTGACGGGAGAGGAGATCGCGCTCATCGCCGATATCGGCGGCGGCACGTCGGACTTCTCCATCGTGCGGCTCTCCCCCGAGCGCCATGCCAAGGTCGACCGGTCCGGCGACATCCTCGCCAATGACGGCGTGCGCATCGGCGGCACCGACTTCGACCGGCGTCTCAGCCTCGGCACGGTGATGCCGCTCTTCGGCCTCGGCAGCCCGATGAACCGGGGCGATCTCGACGTGCCGAGCGGCTATTTCCACGATCTCGCCACCTGGTCGAGCATCAATCGGCTCTACAACGCCAAGACCTTGCGCGAGATCGAGGAAGTCCGCCGTGACGCGCGCCGGCCGGACCTGATCGCTCGGCTCTACACCGTCGTGGAGGCCGAGCGCGGGCATTCCCTCGCGATGGAAGTGGAGGGCGCCAAGATCGCAGCCTCGGATGCGGGCCAGGGCGGCGTGGCCCTCGGCTGGGTCGAGCCGGGCCTCGCCGCCACTCTCGACCATGCCGGCCTCGTGGCTCAGACGGAGGAGCTCTCGCGGCGCATCGCCGAAAGGATCGGTCGTTGCCTGAACCAGGCGGGATTGCCGGCGGAGGGCATCGACGCCCTGTTCCTCACCGGCGGGTCGACGGGTCTGCCGCATGTCCGCGCCGCTTTGGTGGCGGGCGTGCCGAACGCCCGCGTCGTCGACGGCGACACGTTCGGCTCCGTCGGGACGGGCCTCACGATTGAGGCGGGTCGCCGCGCGGCCTGACCTCCGGTTCACGCAGCGCTTCGTTCTCGAAGCGCTTTGCCGAGAGGGGCGAGGGTGTTACGAGCACCCGATGACCACCAGACCACCATCACGCGGCAATGCCGGACGCAAAGGTTCCGGCGCCGGCAAGGGCCGGCCGCCCGGCAGCGGCGGCAAGCCCTACCGTCCCGGCAAGCCCGGCGCGTTCCGCAGGCCCGATCGCGAAGGCACCGGCCCGCGCACGAGCGCCCTCGACGCCGCCCATCGCGCGGCGCAGTTGCGCGGCGAGGCCGACAAGCGCGCGCCCTGGCGCCCCGGCGATGCCCCTGAGACGCCGGCCGACGACGAAGCCTCGGTTCCCCGCTCTCCTCGGACGCGGGCGCCCCGCAACGAGGTCGCGGCGAAAGCCTTCGACGCGCCGCGTCCGCGCCGTACCGGCGCCAAGCCCACGGAACCGGCGGTCGAGGGACCAACCCGGCGCGAGCAGCGCGCGGCCGCCTCCGCGACCCTCGCCTCCGGCGTGCAGACGCTGATCGTCGAGGAGGACGAGGCCGAGATGCGGATCGACCGCTTCCTGACCACGCGCTTTCCGCAACTGCCCTTCACCCGTGTCCAGAGCATCGTCCGCAAGGGTGAGCTGCGGGTGGACGGCAAGCGCGCCAAGCCGAACGACCGCCTCCTGCCGGGCATGAGCGTGCGTGTGCCGCCCCTCAAGCTCGACCCCGTGGCGGAACGGCCGCGCAGTGTCGCGCGTGACGCCACCGACGCCGACTTCCTGCGCTCGCTCATCCTCTACGAGGATGCGGACATGATGGTGCTGAACAAGCCCTTCGGCCTCGCGGTCCAGGGCGGCTCCGGCACCGTGCGCCACGTGGACGGGCTGCTGGAGGCCCTGACCGGACCGGACGGGCAGAAGCCGCGCCTCGTCCACCGCCTCGACAAGGACACCGCCGGCTGCCTCATCGTCGCCAAGACACGCCTCGCGGCGGCAACCCTCGCCAAGAGCTTCCGATCGCGGTCCGCCCGCAAGGTCTACTGGGCGCTCACCGCCGGTGTCCCGCGCGTACCTCAGGGCCGGATCTCGACCTACCTCGCCAAGGAGGAAGCCCCCGACGGCGACGCCCGGATGCGGGTAGCCCAGCACGGCGACGACGGCGCCGCCCATGCGCTGACCTATTACGCCATGGTCGACAATGCGGCGCAGAAGCTGTCCTGGCTTTCACTGAAGCCCGTGACCGGGCGCACGCATCAGCTCCGCGCCCATGCCGCGCATATCGGCCATCCCATCGTCGGGGATCCGAAATATTTCAGCGTCGAGAACTGGGCCTTGCCGGGAGGTATCCAGAACCGGTTGCACCTGCTGGCACGCCGCATCGTCATTCCGCATCCGCGCACGCTGAAGCCGGTGGACGTGACGGCGCCGCTGCCGCCGCATATGGCGCAGAGCTGGAACCTGCTGGGCTTCGACGCCTCGCGCTACGATCCCATCGTCGAGGCGCCGGAGGCGTGATCCGCTTTGGCCGCATCGGCGGGGAGGACCCGCGGATGCGCCTTGGCAATCGGGCGCCATGCCTTATCCTTGTGGTCGACCTCACCCGTCGTTGCAGCGAGAACCAATGCCGATGACGTTCGCGACCATGGCCAGCACCGCCCTGATCGGCCTGTTCGTGTGCTTCGGATCAGCGTCGCTGACGTCTGAGGCTGTCGCGCAGGCGACGGGTCCACAGCAGAATCCGCCGAGTCCTGCGGCAAAAGCGGCTCCCGCTCCGGCGGCCCAGAATCAGGCACCGCCGCCTCCCTCCGTAGGCCGCCATGGATCGCAGGTGCGGGCGGGCGACCGCAGGCGACGGTCCTATGCCAGCTGTAATCGGTTGTCGCATGCGCGCGGCCTGCGCGGCGGCGTGCGACGTCGCTTCCTGATCCGCTGCAAGCTCGGCTACGAGCGCCAGAAGCCCGGACAGGTTCCGGCCCAGCAATCGCCGCAGGGGCGCCAGCCGTGATGCGGCCATGCGGGACGGTCCCGTGAAACTCGTCGTCTTCGACGTCGACGGGACTCTCGTCGACAGCCAGCACCTCATCGTCGCCGCGCAAGGCATGGCCTTCGCCGAACACGGCATTGAAGCGCCCGGGCGTGCGGTGGCCCTCTCCGTCGTCGGGCTCTCCCTGCCGCAGGCCTTCCGGCGCCTGGTCGGCGAGGATGGACCCGTGGAGGGCCTGTCCGAGAGCTACAAGCGCGCCTTCAACACCCTTCGCCTGGACGCGGCCTATGAGGAACCTCTGTTTCCGGGCATGGCCGACTTGATCGAACGCCTGCGCGCCCGCGACGACCTTCGGCTCGGGATCGCCACGGGAAAATCCCGACGCGGGGTCGACCGTCTGATCGAAAGCCATGGCTGGGGCGACGTCTTCGCCACCATCCAGACTGCGGACGACGCACCGTCGAAGCCCGACCCGGCGATGCTGCATCAGGCGATGGCCGAGGTTGGCGCGTTGCCGGAGACCACGGTGATGATCGGAGACACCACCTACGACATGGACATGGCGGTGAGTGCCGGCGCGGCCGCCATCGGTGTCGCGTGGGGCTACCACCCGCCGGGTGCCTTGCTCGGAGCCGGGGCGGTGACCGTGGTGGAAACCGCCTCCGCGCTGGCGGATATGTTCTCGGGAAATTTTCGCGAGTCCGGCGCGGGCACCAGCATCGACGGCCTCGCGCCCGACTAGACGCGGTACCGGAACAGCGATCTGACCCGGCTCAGCGCTCGCGGGCCGATGCGTGATGCGCTAGAACCCCGCCCCATGAGCAACGACGATCCCGCCGGCTGGCTCGGCGCCTCCGATGCCCCTCCCATTCACGACCCACACCGGGCCGTGCGCGCGCAGACGCGTGTCGCCCTGCCGAAGCGGTTCTACGCGGAGGCCGGTCTCACAGACGACGACGGCGGGTTTCGCCTAACCCTCGATGGACGGTCCGCCAACACGCCGGCGCGCAACCCGCTGCGCCTGCCGACGCGGGCGCTGGCCGAGGCCGTGGCCGCCGAATGGGCAGCGCAGGTCGAGTTCATCGACCCATCGACCATGCCGCTGACGCGCCTCGCCAACACCGCCATCGACGGCGTCGCCCCCCGCCGCGAGGCGGTGATCGACGACCTCTCGGCCTATGCCGGAACGGATCTCGTCGCCTACCGCGCCGCCGACCCGGAACGCCTCGTGGCCGATCAGGCCCGCGCCTGGGATCCGGTGATCGAATGGGCACGCGAGGCCTTCGATGCGCGCCTCATCCTCAGCGAGGGGGTGATGCACGTCACCCAGCCCGAGACGTCGGTGACCGCCTTGCGCGGCGCGATCGAAGCGGTCGACGGGCCGTTCCGCCTGGCGGCGCTCCACACGATGACCACGCTCACGGGCTCGCTCCTCATCGCGCTGGCCACCCTGCACGGACGCCTGACCCCGCAGGAATCCTGGGCGGCGGCGCATGTGGACGAGGCCTATCAGGCCAGTGTCTGGGGAAGCGACGCCGAGGCGGAAGCGCGCCATGTCCTGCGCAAGGCCGAATTCGAGTCTGCGGCGGAGTTGGCAAAGCTTGCCCGTTAAATCCATTTTCGCTGCCTGCCCTCCGTGCTAAGGCGCTTTTGACTCTGAACCGCCAAGCCATGCCCAAACATGCGGTATGGCGCCAATTCCTCGCACCCATCTCAAGGCTCACCGCGCATGAAGGACATTCTCGAGAAGCTCGAAGAGCGGCGCGCTCAGGCTCGCCTCGGCGGCGGCGAAAACCGCGTCGTGGCCCAGCACAAGCGTGGCAAGCTGACGGCGCGCGAGCGCATCGAGCTCCTCCTCGACCATGGGTCGTTCGAGGAATTCGACATGTTCGTGCAGCACCGCTCCACCGATTTCGGGATGGAGAAGCAGAAGATCCCCGGTGACGGCGTGGTGACCGGCTGGGGCACCATCAACGGGCGCACCGTCTTCCTGTTCTCGAAGGACTTCACCGTCTTCGGCGGCTCGCTCTCGGAAACGCATGCCGCGAAGATCGTCAAGGTCCAGGACATGGCGCTCAAGATGCGCGCCCCGATCATCGGCATCTTCGATGCCGGCGGCGCCCGCATCCAGGAAGGCGTCGCGGCGTTGGGAGGCTACGGCGAGGTGTTCCGCCGCAACGTCGCCGCCTCCGGCGTCATTCCGCAGATCTCCGTCATCATGGGCCCCTGCGCGGGCGGCGACGTCTACTCGCCGGCCATGACCGACTTCATCTTCATGGTCCGCGACACGAGCTACATGTTCGTCACCGGCCCCGATGTGGTGAAGACCGTGACCAACGAAGTGGTCACGGCCGAGGAACTCGGCGGCGCCAAGGTCCACACCACCAAGTCCTCTATCGCCGACGGCTCGTTCGAGAACGACGTGGAGGCGCTGCTCCAGGTCCGCCGCCTGGTCGACTTCCTGCCCGCCAACAACATCGACGGCGTGCCGGAGATCGAGAGCTTCGACGACCCCCTACGCCTCGACAAGTCCCTCGACACCCTGATCCCGGACAACCCGAACAAGCCCTACGACATGGGCGAGTTGATCCGGCGCGTGGCCGACGAGGGCGATTTCTTCGAGATCCAGGCGACCTATGCCCGCAACATCATGACGGGCTTCGGCCGCATCGAGGGCCGCACCGTCGGTTTCGTCGCCAACCAGCCGATGGTGCTGGCCGGCGTGCTCGATTCGGACGCCTCCCGCAAGGCGGCCCGCTTCGTGCGCTTCTGCGACGCCTTCTCGATCCCGATCGTGACCTTCGTCGACGTGCCGGGCTTCCTTCCGGGCACCGCCCAGGAATACGGCGGCCTCATCAAGCACGGCGCCAAGCTGCTCTTCGCTTACAGCCAAGCCACCGTGCCGCTGGTGACGATCATCACCCGCAAAGCCTTCGGCGGCGCCTACGACGTGATGGCCTCCAAGCACGTGGGTGCCGACATCAACTACGCGTGGCCGACCGCACAGATCGCGGTGATGGGCGCCAAGGGTGCGGTCGAGATCATTTTCCGAAGCGAGATCGGCGATACCGACAAGATCGCGGCACGGACCAGCGAATACGAGGACCGTTTCCTCTCGCCCTTCGTCGCGGCCGAGCGCGGCTATATCGACGAGGTGATCATGCCCCACTCGACGCGCAAACGCATCGCCCGGGCGCTCGGCATGCTCCGCACCAAGGAGATGGAGCAGCCCTGGAAGAAGCACGACAACATCCCGCTCTAAGCGGTGGAAGGCTTCCCCCCGGGGAAGCCTGTTCCCAGCGGCCCACCGCGAAGCGGACGGTGGGCCGGGATGTAGGGTGCGGGAGCCGCGATGACGTCTTCGGTTATCCCAATCTCCACCTCATCGTCAGGTGCCGTTGCACCTGACGATGAGAAAGGCTCCAGCCGGACCTGAGCGAACGAAAGAGCTCCTCGAGGCCCATATACGCGGGGCACCTCCGGATGAGGTGGTTCGATGGGATGGATGAGCGTGCTCAGCCGACCGTCCGCTCGAAGATCAGGTTCAGCCGAGTGCGGGCGATCTGCCGATAACCTCGGCCCTCGAGCAGACCGACGAGGTCGATCTGCCATTGTGCCGTCCCATCCTCGATGACGAGCAGACGAGGGTGCAGGGAGACCGGCGCCTCGCGGAAGAACGGCTCCAAGATCAGATCCTCGGCGCCCTCCACATCGAGCTTGATCGCGTCGATGCGGGTAATGCCCTCGCCCTGGGCGAGCCCAAGCAGGGTGACCGCCGGCACGCGGATCTGCGCGCCCTCGTTGGTGCCGACGATCTTCAGGCTCGATTCGCCACGGTTGCGTGGGTCCACGAACAGCGTCAGTTCGCCGGCCTTGTCGGCTACTGCGCAGGCCACCGCCTTCACTGTGCCGAACGGGTTCTGGGCGATGTTGTAGGTCAACCGGTCGAACACGTCGGGCTGCGGCTCGACGGCGAGGATGCGAGCACCCGGACCGGCGAAAGCAGCGACGAAGAGGGCGTAGGCGCCGATATTCGCGCCGATATCGAGGAAGGTGCAGCCCGGCTTCAGGCGTGAGGCCAGCAGCGCCCGCTCTTCGGGGTCGAAGAATTGCGGGGTAAACAGCACCTTCTTCTCGCAATTGTTATTGTAGGGGTGCAGCCGCATGCGGGCGCCGAACCGCTCCACGTCGAGGGGCCGTCCATGCAGCATCGTGATGGCCAGCCGGCGCAGAAAGAAGCCGATGCGCCGCCCCGCCCAACTCTTGCCGGAGAGCGTCACGGTGCGGTCGGTGATACGCGCCACCAGCCCTCGGGGCGCGTAGGTGCCGAAAGGCTGGATGGCGGAAGATTGCGTGTCAGTCATTGTGGTGGGTGATGCCAGCCCGACAGGCGCACCGCAAGCATCGCCTGTCGTTCGACGCTGTCGGCTAGACCTGCACAAATCGGCGTCGTGCCTACAAACAACGCAGCCTCGAGATTATCGCCTGCGCAAGCGATCATCGGAGAGGCACCATCGGCAACCCTCGAGACCTCTGGAATCATAGGTGGAAACGGGACCGTCCTAGGGAAAAAACGGGATGCTGCAGCGACATCTCAGAATCATCCGACCTGGCACGCGCCGTGCGAATGCCCCGACGTGGGCAACGGCGCCCGCGAGAGACGCCTCCGAAATCGGGCGGCTCGTGCTCACTGTGGCGTGAGCGACCAATCTCTCCCCACCCCGCAATGGGGGCCACTCGCACCGAGTGCCGGGAGACATCAGATCGCCTGGAGCCTCTCCGCATGCAGTCCCAAAAAGCCACCCGAATCGATCTGTTCAGTCTGGCCACGCCTCAGATGCGCGCGTTCCATATTACCTGGCTCGCGTTTTTCGTCTGCTTCTTCGCCTGGTTCGCGGTCGCGCCGCTGATGCCGGTGATCAAGGGCGAGTTCCAGCTCACCAACGATCAGGTCTACAACATCAACATCGCCGCGGTCGGCATCACCATCCTGGTGCGCCTGCTGATCGGGCCGATGTGCGATCGGTTCGGCCCCCGCCTGACCTATACCGGCCTTCTGATCCTCGGATCGGTCCCGGTGATCGGCATCGCCTTCGCCAACTCCTATGAGAGCTTCCTGTTCTTCCGCCTGGCCATCGGAGCCATCGGGGCGAGCTTCGTCATCACCCAGTTCCACACCTCGGTGATGTTCGCGCCGAACGTGGTGGGCACCGCCAATGCCACCGTGGGCGGCTGGGGCAATGCCGGCGGCGGCGTCACCCAGAGCGTGATGCCGCTGATCCTCGCGGCCCTCGTCAGCGTCGGCGTCGAGAAGACGATGGGCTGGCGTCTGTCGATGATCGTGCCGGGCGTGATGATGCTCGTCGTCGCCTTCCTCTACTTCCGGTTCACGCAGGACACGCCCGAAGGCAACATCATGGAGTTGCGCGCCCGCGGTGTCGCGGTGGATTCCGGCAAGAAGGGCGGCTGGGCGGTCTTCAAGCAGGCGATGACGAATTACCGGGTGTGGATGCTCGCCATCACCTACGGCGCCTGCTTCGGCGTCGAGATCTTCATCCACGCGGTGGCGGCGACCTATTATGTCGAGCGCTTCAACCTCGATCTGACCCAGGCCGGCATGGCGGCGGGCAGTTTCGGCTTGCTGGCCCTGTTCGCCCGCGCGCTCGGCGGCATCGCCTCGGACCGGGTCGCACGCTCGAAGGGCCTCGACGGCCGCACCCTGCTCCTGTTCGCCCTGATGGTCGGCGAAGGAATCGGCCTCCTCGCCTTCGCCTATGCCGGCTCGGTGGTACTGGCCGTCGTCGCCATGCTCGCCTTCGGCCTGTTCACCCACATGGCCTGCGGCGCTACCTACGCCCTCGTGCCGTTCATCGACCGCAAGGCGCTCGGCGGCGTTGCCGGTATCATCGGCGCCGGCGGCAATGTCGGCGCCGTGGCGGCGGGCTTCCTGCTCAAGGGTGTCGGCAACCTGCCCGGCGCTCTGTTCATCCTCGGCATCGCCGTGCTGATCTCGTCGCTCTGCGCAATCTCGGTGCGCTTCTCGCTCACGCACAAGGAGACCGAGCAGAAGCTCTACGACGAGGCGGTCGCCCAGCGCGCCGTCACCAGCGGACAGCCGGCCTTCGCCTGAGCGACGATCCCACTGGGGGCTGCAGCGCAGGCTGCGGTCCCTTGGTCGTTTGATTCGGCAGGGGAAGAAACGGCTCCCTGCCCGGATACCTGGGCGTCAACGGAAGGTGATCCAGATTGCAGCAAAGGCCCCTGCGCCGCTCTCGGCGATCGATCCAAATTGGGTTCTGCTGCGCTTCACCCGCTTCAAGGTGTGTGTGGAGGTAACTGGCCGTCGATCCATTTGAAATCCGTTACGCCAACGCGGCCTGGAGCTTCGAAAAGCAGCTCCGCCAATCCTCACGATACGCATTCCGGACGTCTGCGCTGACGATGCGGCGATGGGTGAGCGTGATCTCCGTAGCCCGGTCGCCGACGGAGAGCAGATCGACATGGATCAGGGTTTCGCCGATGCGCAGGAGCGGGTTCGGTCCCTCATACGTCCAAGTCTGATGCAGAGAATGCCCCCGCCTGATTTCCTCGTAGTGCCCGGTCACGGAATGGGACGCTCCATCCGGATCGCGCCGCCGCAATAGAAATGCGCCGCCGACCCGCAGGTCGGTCTCCGCGACTTCCATGACGGAGGCGCCGGGCGCGAGCCAGCGCATAATGAGCAGAGGATCGGTCCAGGCACGGAAAACGTCCGGATGCGGGGCGCGCACGACGTGTTTGAGGACGACAACGGGTACGATCTGAATCATGGGCCGTCCGTATCCTCGCAAATCGACCGGGACGACCCGACCGGAGCGGTGCCGCTTTGACGATCCCCCCGTTCATCGCGCCGGAGACGCCGAGCAGCAAGGGGAGTTAAGCCGGCCGAACCCGCGCGAAACGAGGAAAAAGCTTTCCTGTCACCCCTTCGGATATTCGCACCTTGCCTCCGTTCCGTTCAGAGGCGAATTTGACGGCCCATGGAGGCCGTCCATCGACCGACGGAGCCCTCCATAAAAGGTATAGACAAGCCCGATGCAGACCTTCGATTCCGACGGGACCACCATCGCCTATATCGACGTGCCGGCGAAGGGCGGCAGCGGCGATCCGATCGTACTGATCCACGGATTTGCCTCGAACCATTCCGTGAACTGGGTCAACACGCTTTGGGTGAAGACCCTGTCCGAGGCGGGGCGCCGGGTCGTCGCCCTCGACAATCGCGGGCATGGCGAGAGCGAGAAGCTCTACGATCCGGAGGCTTACGGCTCCGACATCATGGCGCAGGACGCGCGGCGGCTGCTCGACCATCTCGGCATCGCCCGCGCCGACATCATGGGCTATTCCATGGGCGCGCGGATCGCGGCCTACCTCGCCCTCGATGAGCCGGCGCGGGTACGTTCGGTGCTTCTCGGCGGTCTCGGATTGCATCTGGTGGAGGGCAAAGGACTGCCGAACGGGATCGCCGAGGCCCTGGAAGCGCCCCCCGGCGAAAAGGCGCCCAACCTCACCGCCGCCGCTTTCCGCACCTTCGCCGAGCAGACGAAGAGCGATCTCAGAGCGCTGGCCGCCTGCATGCGCGGCTCGCGCCAAACATTGTCGCGGGAAGAGGTCTCGCAGATCGAGGCGCCGACCCTTGTCACGGTAGGCACGCTCGACACCGTTGCCGGCTCGGCCCCGGCGCTGGTTGCCCTCATGCCCAATGCCAGGAGCCTGGAACTTCCCAACCGCGACCACAGCACGGCGGTGGGCGACAAGCAGCACCGGCAGGGCGTCCTGGCCTTCCTCGACGGGCGCCCCTGAGGAGGATCAGCTCTTCAGGCGGTAGCCGGTGCGAAAGATCCAGGTCACGCTGCCGAGGCAGAGGGCGAGGAAGACCAGGGTCATCGCGAGGCTGATCTCGACACTCACGTCGGAGGCACCGAAGAAGCTCCAGCGGAATCCGCTGATGAGGTAGACGACCGGGTTCACGAGGCTGACCGCCCGCCAGAACGGTGGCAGCATCTCGATGGAATAGAAGCTGCCGCCGAGGAAGGTGAGGGGCGTCACCACCAGGAGCGGCACGAGTTGGAGCTTCTCGAATCCGTCGGCCCAAAGGCCGATGAGGAAGCCGAACAGACTGAACGTCACCGCCGTGAGGAGCAGGAACGCCACCATCCAGAGCGGATGCTCGATCCGCAAGGGGACGAACAGGGCAGCGGTGGCGAGGATGATCAGCCCGATCAGGATGGATTTCGACGCGGCCGCGCCGACATAGCCGAGCACGATCTCGAACGGAGAAACCGGCGCCGACAGGATCTCGTAGATCGTGCCGGCAAAGCGCGGAAAGTAGATGCCGAACGAGGCGTTGGCGATGCTCTGCGTCAGGAGCGAGAGCATGATCAGCCCCGGCACGATGAAGGCGCCATAGGCGATGCCATCCACCGAGGCCATACGCGACCCGATCGCCGCGCCGAAGACCACGAAGTAGAGCGATGTGGCGATGACCGGCGCGACGATGCTCTGCAGCCCCGTGCGCCAGAACCGGGCCATCTCGAAGCGGTAGATCGCACCAACCGCCGGCCAGTTCATCGACAACGGATTCATGCCTGCTCCCTTACGAGATCGACGAAGATGTCCTCCAGCGAACTCTGGCTGGTGGAGAGATCGCGGAAGGGGATGCCGGCGGCGGCGAGGTCGGTGAGGAGCGTGGTAATCCCGGTGCGCTCGCTCTTGGTGTCGTAGGTGTAGACGAGTTCCTGGCCATCCGCCGACAGGGCCAGGCCGTGCGGCGCGAGCTCGTCCGGCAGGGCGGGGAGGGGGTTCTGCAATTGCAGGATCAGTTGCTTCTTGCCGAGCTTGCGCATCAGCTCGGCCTTCTCCTCCACCAGGATGATCTCGCCCTTCCGGATCACACCGACACGGTCGGCCATTTCCTCAGCCTCGTCGATGTAATGCGTGGTGAGGATGATCGTGACGCCCTGATCGCGGAGCTTGCGTACCAGCCGCCACATGTCCTGGCGCAGTTCCACGTCGACACCGGCCGTCGGCTCGTCGAGGAACAGGATGCGAGGTTCGTGACTGAGCGCCTTGGCGATGAGCACGCGCCGCTTCATACCCCCGGACAGGGTCATGATCCGGCTGTCCTTCTTGTCCCACAGGGACAGGTCGCGCAGCACCCGCTCGATATGGGCAGGGTCGGGTCTCATGCCGAACAGGCCCCGACTGAAGCTCGTCGTGTCCCACACCGTCTCGAATGCGTCGGTGGTGAGTTCCTGCGGTACGAGACCGATGGCCCTGCGCGCCTCGCGGTAATCCGCTCCAATGTCGTGTCCATCCACCGTGACGGTACCGGAGCTCGCGCGGACGAGGCCGCAGACGACGCTGATCAGCGTCGTCTTGCCGGCGCCGTTAGGACCGAGCAGGGCGAAGATCTCGCCCTTTGCGATGTCGAGATGGATGTTCTTGAGGGCATGGAGGCCGGAAGCGTAGATCTTCGACAGGCCGGAAATGGAGATGATCGGCGGCATCTGATCTCCATGGATTATTCTTGTGGGGATGGGCGTGTGCGCCGCCTTACCACGACAGGGGGTGCGACCCGCGAGTGTGATGCGGCACGTCAGGCAACAAAAAAGCCGCCCGGTGGGCGGCTCTTCCGAAACGATCGCTCTGAAAAACATCAGGCCCGGAGACGGCCCTTGACCTCATCGAGACTGGAACGGACCAGCGACAGGGCGGCGTCGCCCTGCATGCGCTCGCGGAGCACCACCTCGGACACCTTCACGGCCGCGTCGGCGGCGGCGGCGCGGACCTGGGCGGTGGCCTGGACCTCGGCCTGGGCAATCTTGGTCTCGGCCGACTTGGTGCGGCGAGCGATGAACTCGTTCAGACGGGCGTGGCCCTCGTCGGCGATGCGCTGGGCCTCTTCGCGGGCTCCGGCGACGATCGCTTCGGCTTCGGACTCGGCCTGGCTGCGGCGCTTTTTGTAGTCGGCCAGCACCGTGGCGGCCTCCTCGCGCAGGCGGCGGGCCTCGTCGAGTTCGGAGCGAACGCGGCGGCCGCGGGTGTCGAGGGCCTTGGTGATCTGAGCGAAGCCGCCGACCTTCCACACGACGCCCATGAACAAGACGAAGGCGACGGCGACCCAGAACTCGGCATCCAACAACATTCTCGTCGTCCTATTTCGTTGGCGTCCGGCCGGTCAGGGGCCGGACCGGTCACGTCTGCTGCTGGCGCACTCAGTGCGGGATGGCGACGCGGTTCAGTGCGGTATCGAGGCTGGCCTGGTCGGGAGCCGTCCCGGTGAGGCGCTCGACGATGGCGGAGGCCGTTTCGCCGGCGATGGAGCGAACGCTGCCCATGGCTTCGGCGGTGCGGGTGCGGATCGTGGCTTCGGAGGCGGCGATCCTGTCGTTGAGCTCGGCCTCGAGCGTCTTGCGACGGATTTCAGCCTCGGAGGTCAGGGCAGCGCGGGTCTCGGCGGCGATGGTGCGGGCCTTCGCCTGGGCATCGGCCAGCGACTTCTCGTAGGCGGCGCCGGCTGCCTCGGCCTCGGACTTCATGCGCTGGGCCTCGTCGAGATCGGACGAGAGGCGCGTGGCGCGGTCGTGCAGTATCGCCTGGATGCGGGGCAGGGCCACCTTGTCCATCAGGTAGTAGAGCAGGCCGAAGGCCAGCGCGAGCCAGATCAACTGCGAGAGAAAGGTATGGCTCTCGAAGGGCGGAAAGCCGCCGCCATGTTCGGACGCGGGCGATGCCATGATGCCTTCATGGGTTGCGGTCGGATGGGCCGGCTGAGCCATGACGTCCTTCGCTCAAAGTAAGTTCGTGAATGAGGACCGGGCGCGCGTCCAGAAGAATGGGGCGCCCGGTCCGGGTCTGCTGTCGGATCGACGAACGTCGTCGGTCTCAGACGGCGAACAGGAGGAGCAGCGCGACGAGCAGCGAGAAGATGCCGAGCGCTTCCGTCAGCGCGAAGCCGAGGAGCAGGTTGCCGCGCTGGCCGTCGGCGGCAGACGGGTTGCGAAGGGCACCGGCGTAGAACTGGCCGAAGAGATTGCCGAGGCCGATGGCGGCGCCCGCCATTCCGAGGCAGGCGAGGCCGGCACCGATGTACTTAGCGGCTAAGGGATCCATCAAATTGCTCCTGGTATCGGTTCGTTCGTTGCGTGGAGAGGAATCCGGCCGCAACCGCGGACCGGGGACGGAAGGGGATACCGCCGGGGCCTAGTGGCCGGGGTGGAGGGCGTCGCTGAGGTAGATCGAGGCGAGCGTCGCGAAGACGTAGGCCTGCAGACCGGCGACAAGGAACTCGAGGGCCGTCACCGCGACGCTGAGAGCCAGCGGCAGCGGCGAGATCGCACCCCAGGCGCCCGCGGCGAGGAGCGCCGGAACGAAGCCCGCGAAGATCTTGAGGGCGATGTGGCCGGCGAGCACGTTGGCGAAGAGACGCACCGCGAGGCTGATCGGCCGCGAGACGAAGGAGACGATCTCGATGGCGACGATCATCGGCATCAGCCAGCCCGGCACGCCGGAGGGCACGAACACCTTCAGGAACTTCGTGCCGTGGGCCATGAAGCCATAGACGATGACGGTGGTGATCACGAGGAGCGCCAGCGCAAAAGTCACGATGATGTGGCTTGTCACGGCGAACGCATAGGGGATCATGCCGAACATGTTCAGGACGAGGACGAACATGAACAGGGAGAAGATCAGCGGCATGAACCGCTCGGACCCGTGCCCGGCCGACTGACGGAGGGTCGATCCGATGAACTCGTAGAACACCTCGGCCACGGACTGCATCCGGCCCGGCACCACCGAGCGCTGCGCCGTCGCCACGATCGTGATCAGCGCGATGATCCCGACAGCGGCGAACATGTACAGCGCCGACTGGGTGAACGCGATTTCCTGATTGCCGATATGACCGAAGGATACGAGCGGCTTGAGCTCGAACTGGTGGATCGGATCCATCTTTACGGCCATTGCCGCTACCGTCCTTCTGTCCACGAGCGGGCGAGATGCCCGCTTTGCCTCAGGACCGCTCGAAAGCGGCAAAATTCGCCTGTCAGGACCGTTCCCGATCCCGGTTCTTGTCGACCGCGCTTTTCGCGACCGGCCTCGAGAGCGAGCCCGAGACACGCATGACGTTATAGACGCCGGTTGCGAAGCCCAGCATGATCAGAACGATCAGACCCCAGGGCTTCGTCCCCAGAAACTGATCGCACAACCAGCCGAGAATGCCTCCGGCGAGGACACCGGCGATGAACTCCGTGGAGAGTCGCATCGCCAGACCCAAGGATGACGCCCCGTTGGAGGCACCGGCACCCGGCAAGGGGCGGGAAGGAGCGGCGGGCCGCTTCTCCTCGATCCGCCTCTCGAGATGCTTCAGTCTCGCCGAGAGATCCTCGTCCGGCTTCTGCCGTCCATCTCCATTCCCATCCCCTGCGTCGTTACCGCTCACGGCGAAAACTCACATTGGCGAGAGTGGAGGGAACCGGCCTGAAAACCCCGTCAAGCGCGGCGCACCATAGTTTCGCCTATCTTGAGTGTCAAGGCGCGCCGAATAGACTCTAAGTTGCTGTAATATATAGATAAACATGCCCTTGCGGCGATCCTGCGGGATGCGCCCGGTGCATGAAGGGCAAGCGGCGGCCAAGCTTGGGTCTCAGGCGCCCAGAATCGGCTTGATGACCTTCTCCATCCCGTCGATCGTCATCTCACCCTTGAAGCGCTCGCCATTGATGAAGAAGGTCGGCGTCGAGTCGACCTTGAAGGTGTCGAGCCCCTTCTGCTTCACCGCGTTCACGGCGGCGTAGAGCTTCTGATCCTTGAGACAGGTCTCGAATTTCTCCTTCGAGAATCCGGCCTGCCGCAACATCTGCTCCAGGGCATCCACCGGCGATTGCGGCTTCTGCACGTAGGCCCAGCCCTGCTGCTGGTCGAACAGCAGATCGGTGATGGGATAGTATTTCGCGTCGCCATCGCAGCGGGCCAGCATGAAGGCTGCGGTCGCCAGCGGATCGAGCGGGAATTCACGCAAGGTGAAGCGCACCTTGCCGGTGTCGATGTAGCGCTCCTTCAAAGCCGGCCAGGTGTTCTTGTGGAACGCGGCGCAGTGGGAGCAGGTCATCGAAGCATATTCGATGATCGTCACCTTGGCGTCCTTCGGACCCAGCCAGACGTCGCCGAGGGGGCCCGGCTCCATGAGGGAAGCGAGGTTCGCATCCTGGGCGAAGGCGTCGAGGGTCAGCCGGGGCAGGAGCGCGGCTGCGCCGATCGCCATGCCGGTGAGTTTCAAGGTGTCGCGACGGGTGATCATGATGTCGACGGGCTCCGCTCGCAGATCCGATCCATGCGGCTTGCGGTAGAGACCCGCGGACAATCTGACAAGACGCGACAGGCGGCTCCGCTTCCATGCGCCGCGACAAGCGCGGGGCCGAATGCGGGATTCAGCCCGATCGCGGCAGTGCGGAGGCGACGATCGCCACACCGAGCCTGTCGAGCGCATCGCGCAGCGCATCGTCGTCGATGGAGGAGACCGCCAACGCGACTTCGCCACGCCTCACCGGATCGAGGGGCGGCACGACCCGCTTGCGAACGGCCTGATGAACGCGCCCCTGCTTGAGGACGAGCTTGCCGATGCAGGCCCAGCCATAATGGGCGTTGATGCGCTGGATCACCACGGGAGCCAGATGCTGCAATTCCAGGGCGAAGACGCCCTCCACCCGCACCACGAGCGTGCCTGGATCCGGCCGACCCTGCTCCTCGCGGCGGGCGCGGCGGGGCCATTCGAGCTTCGAGGGCTGGCAGAAACGGGCGAGGCGTTCGCCGACAATATCGGGCCAGGCCGCGAGGATATCGGTGGAGGCGAACCCCTGCGCGGCGAAAGCCGGTCCGATGCAGGTCTCGATCAGCTCGGCGAGGGGTTTGATGCGGGCCATGAGCTCCGAGAGCTTCCGATGCGGGCGGACGCCGCATGATAGCGTGAACGGCGCCGGCTTTCGAATGCTTTGATCGTTCGCGGCCACCCTGTATGGACGGGCGCCCAACACGCCGGATCTCATGTCGCGGGATTTCATGTCACCGGACTTCACGGCAGCGACGGGGGCATCCGCCCGAGGCCCGCGAGCCACCGACCTCCTCGCCTGGTACGACAGGCATCGCCGTGTGCTGCCGTGGCGTGCCTTGCCGGGCGAGACGCCCGACCCCTATCGGGTCTGGCTGTCCGAGGTGATGCTGCAGCAGACCACGATCGCGGCGGTCAAACCCTATTTCGAGCGCTTTCTCGAACGCTTCCCCTCCGTGGAGGCCCTCGCGGCGGCGCCGGAGGAGAGCGTCATGGCGGCTTGGGCCGGCCTCGGCTATTACTCCCGCGCCCGCAACCTCCATGCCTGCGCCAAGGCGGTCGCGGAAGCCGGCGTCTTTCCCGACACGCTCGACGGCTTGCGCAAGCTGCCCGGCATCGGCGCCTATACGGCCGGCGCCATCGCGGCGATCGCCTTCGACAGGCAGGAAGCGGCAGTGGACGGCAATGTCGAGCGGGTGGTGACCCGGCTGTTCGCCATCGAGACGCCGATCCCCGCCGCGCGCCCCGAGATCCGACTGCTGACGCAGAGCCTCGTGCCGGTGGAACGGCCGGGCGACTTCGCTCAAGCGCTGATGGATCTCGGCTCCACGATCTGCACGCCGAAGCGCCCCGCCTGTGCCCTATGCCCGTGGATGACGCCCTGCGAGGCTCGGACGCTGGGGATGCAGGAGACGTTCCCGCGCAAGATCAAAAAGGCGAAGGGCATCGAGCGCCGTGGCGCAGCCTTCGTCGCGATCCGCAGCGGCGACGAGGCGGTGCTGCTGCGGACCCGCCCCCCGGAAGGGCTCCTCGGCGCCATGGCGGAGCCTCCGACCAGTGCATGGGAGGGCGGCTACGACGTTGCCCAGGCCCTGCTCGACGCTCCGTTGGACGCGCGCTGGAAGCGACTGCCCGGCGCAGTCCGCCACATCTTCACGCATTTCCCCCTGGAACTGACCGTCTTCGTCGCCCGCGTCGGCCTCGGCACGACGGCGCCCGACGGCATGCGCTTCACACCCCGGCGCGACCTCGATGAAGAGCCGTTGCCGGGCGTCATGAAGAAGGTGCTCGCCCATGCCTTCGATCCGAAACCCGAGGCGGTGAAGGTTCCGCGCGGGCGACCGCGCAAGGAGCCCCAGCCGGCGCCCCTCCTGGCCATGGCGGAACCAGCCCCCGAACCGGCGCCGAGCTTTCGTCCGGCCCCGAAGCCGACGCCACGGATTCAGCCGGTACGCCTGTCCGAGGAGGAGGGGGAGCCGGAGGCACACGATGCCCTGCCGCCTCCAGCACCGCGCAAACGGTCCCGTGGACCCGCGCGGCGCACGTAAACCGCAACGTCCGGTAGCACC
Source organism: Methylobacterium sp. 88A (assembly GCF_000376345.1). Taxonomy (NCBI): domain Bacteria; kingdom Pseudomonadati; phylum Pseudomonadota; class Alphaproteobacteria; order Hyphomicrobiales; family Methylobacteriaceae; genus Methylobacterium; species Methylobacterium sp. 88A. Next base: position 3,019,204 of record NZ_AQVT01000001.1, on the reverse strand, counting down.
TGGATGGAATAGTCTCGTTTTTCGCATCGTGCCGAGCGACTCGATGAAGCTTTCATACCGCACAGGACGAAAAATCGATTGGACAGCCTGCCGAGCTATCGCGACGGAGATTGCGGTTTGGCACGAAATCCGGCCTCGATCGTGACGTTGATTCGGAGGATCATCGAGATCAATGACGACGTTTACTTGTTACGGCCCCGGCGACGCACGGACACTCGATATCTACGATTTCATCAAGGGCAACCCGTTCTTTTCGAACCAGTCGGCGACGTCCTTCAGCGTCTTCTACAACGGCGGCACCGTGTCGGTCTTTACGGGCTTCGGCTTCACCTATGACCCATCGACCGGAGCGGCCGTCACAGGCACCACGACCTCCGGAACCCGCTACGTCGACAACAAGCCCTTCGCGACGATGTCCGACGTCAGCATCACGATGGAGCAGGCGGGCATCTACATTTCGTGGAACAACCCGGAAGCGGTGAACCGGGACGTCTTCAAGGGCAACGACACCATCCATGGCTCCGTCTACGGCGATTACCTCGACGGCTGGGGCGGGTCGGACAAACTCTACGGCGGCAAGGGCAACGATACGTTCGTCATCGATCAGGTCGGCGACAAGGCCTTCGAGGCGGCAGGCGAGGGGACCGGCGATCTCGTCCGCGCCTCGGTGACCTATTCGCTCAACGGCCAGGAGGTGGAACATCTTACGCTGACCGGCACGGGCAACATCAACGGCACCGGAAACGCGCTGGCCAACACCATCACCGGCAACTCCGGCAACAACGTCCTCAACGGCGTCACCGGCAAGGACAAGCTGATCGGCGGAGCCGGGAACGACACCTACATCACCGACGGCGGGGATACGATCAAGGAAACGTCGGCCTCCGGTGGCATCGACCTCGTCAAGAGTTCGGCGACGCTGACCCTGGGGTCGTATGTCGAGAACCTCACGCTGACCGGATCGGCCACGATCGACGGCACCGGGAACACCCTGGCGAACGTTGTCACGGGCAATGCCGCCACCAACGTCATCGACGGCAAGGCCGGGGCCGACATCCTGAAGGGCGGAGCCGGCACCGATACGTTTGTGTTCAGCACGGCTTTGGGCGCGTCGAACGTCGATCACATCGGGGATTTCGTCGTCGCCGACGATTCGATCCGGCTATCGCAGTCCATCTTCGCAACGCTGACGGCGAACGCGACGACGCACATCCTCACGGCCAGCGAATTCAGGGATGTCACGGCCGCCGGCACGAAGCTCGATGCGAACGACCACATCCTCTACAATCACGATACCGGAGCGCTGTCCTACGATGCCGACGGAAAGGGCGCCGGCGCTGCCGTGCAATTCGCGGTCCTCGATAACCATCCGACGCTGACCTATCGCGACTTCCTCGTCGCTTAGGCGATGGACCGGCGGCGTCAGGCCGCCGACCCCATCGCGGCCCGCATCCGGCCCCGGAACACGTCGATCAGGACGCGCTTGCCGTCGCGCTCGGCGTGCCAGAAATCCCAGCCGTTGCAGGAGGGGAAGCCCTGGACGAGGGCGCCGATCTTGTGGATCGAACCCATGGCCGGCCCGACCATCAGCGTCCCGTCGGGACGCACGACGGCTTCGTGGCGACCGCGCGCATCGGTGAGGATCTCACCCGCGCGGATATGGCCGGCCTCGATCACGCTGAGGAAGGCGACGCGCGGCTCGGCGCGCTTGGTCGGGGCGACGAGGAGGGCAGCCTTGGACAGGGGCTCCACGGCGTCGATCCGGGCGCGGGCCGCCTCGGCATAGACCGTCTCGCGCTCGATGCCGATGAAGCGCCGGCCGAGCCGCTTGGCGACGGCCCCGGTGGTGCCCGTGCCGAAGAACGGGTCGAGCACCACGTCGCCGGCATTCGTCGCCGAGAGCAGGGTCCGGGCGAGCAGGGCTTCGGGCTTCTGGGTCGGGTGGACCTTCTGGCCGTCGGCGCCTTTCAGGCGCTCGTCGCCGGTGCAGAGCGGGATGAACCAGTCCGAACGCATCTGGACGTCGTCGTTACCGCCCTTCAGCGCCTCGTAATGGAAGGTGTAGCCCTTCGATTCCGCCGAGCGGGACGCCCAGATCAGGGTTTCATGGGCATTGGTGAAGCGCTTGCCGCGGAAGTTCGGCATCGGGTTGGCTTTCCGCCAGACGATGTCGTTGAGGATCCAGAACCCGAGGTCCTGAAGCACCGAGCCGACGCGAAAAATGTTGTGGTAGGAGCCGATGACCCAGAGGGTGGCGTTCGGCTTCATCACCCGGCGGGCGGCGGTGAGCCAGGCACGGGTGAACTCGTCATAGGCAGCGAAGCTCGAGAACTGGTCCCAGGCGTCGTCGACGGCGTCGACCCGGCTCTGGTCGGGCCGCAACAGCGAGCCGTCCCCGAGTTGGAGATTGTAGGGCGGGTCGGCAAAGACGCAGTCGACGCTTGCCGCCGGGAGGGCGTTCATGGCGGCGATGCAATCCCCGACGAGGATTTCGTCGAGGGGGAGACGCTGGGCGGCGGGTACGAGACCCATCCGCGGCGCCGACACGAGTCGCCCGGTACGCGAGACACTTTTCCGGGCGACGGTGTCGGCAACCGCGGTACGCAGGGAAGCCATGGCAAACACCGGTTACGCGACTGACCGGCAGACCATGGGGCCGTTAACGTAAAGGGCGGGTTGCCGGGGTGCAGACAATGCGTCTCGATTTGGGGCTGCAGATTTTGCCTACCCGCTCCGATACTGACGAATTTCCATCTCTTGCTTGATCGATTTAACTATTCGTTCACCCTGAAATAACGGCCGAACGTAGATCAAGCAGCCAATTGCGAGTTCGACTTGGAGGTTCGTCCGAGCCCGTCGCGGATGCCTTCAGCCCGCACGTGCCCCATCGGCAGCGCGTCCGGAATCGTCGGGGTCACGGGCGACGCGCGTCTCCCATGCACGACGCGCCGGGTTACGGCGCTGTCTCGCCATCGATGTGGCGGGGGCCGTGACGGCGTTGGAGAACGCGACCAAACCTGTCGACGACCGCCTTCCTCCGCTCTCAATATAGAATTTCAGCGCACATCTGATTTGCAAGATATTTAGATTTTATTCACACATTCTGAGACCGTCGGAGGCTAATGAAGGCAGGTCCCGCCACATTCTACTGATCTCATTTCAGCCTTCATTGGCTCTATGTTCCGCGGCCTCTGCAACAGCAAAGGGAATGCGGATGAATATGAAGCCTGTTCGTTGGACCGCTGCCGCTCTTGGAACCGCCATGTCTCTCGCCGCGCTCAGTGCACCGGCCGCAGCCCAATCCGGCGCGGCCTCCTGGTACGGCAGCGGCCGCAAAACGGCGAATGGCGAGCGCTTCAATCCGAATGGGATGACCGCCGCCCATCGCAGCCTGCCGTTCGGCACCCGTGTCCGGGTCGAGAACAAGCGCAACGGCCGCTCGGTGGTGGTGCGCATCAACGATCGCGGACCTTTCGTGCGCGGCCGGATCATCGATCTCGCCAAGGGCTCTGCCCGAGCGCTCGGCATGGGCGGCACGACCTACGTCTCGCTCAAGGTCGTGAACTGATGCGGAACCCGTGAGATCATGGGCATGCCAGAGGATGGCGGTGCCGGGTCGCGACGACGTGCGGCATGCCTCATCCTCCTGACGCCGCATGGTGATTCCGCGCGAGGCGGGTTTCACTGCCGCGCTTGATCGACTAAGGGGCCGGTCGCCGTTGCATGGATGGCGATCGGCCCCATCTTGACGGCTGGATGCGTGTTTGAGGATGGTCCCCCCATGGCAAAGCCCCTGATCGTCGAGATTCCCCACGAGATCGGTCCCGTCGAGGCGAAACGGCGGATCTCGAACGGGCTGGACAAGGCGAAGGCGGCCTGCGCCAAGGCCGGAATCAATGTCGAGCACATGACCTGGACGGACGACCGCCTGAACTTCGCCATGTCGGCCATGGGCCAGAAGGTGGACGGCGAGGTCGACGTCCTTCCCGAGACGGTCCGTATCGAAGTGCGCCTGCCGATGCTGCTGGCTCTGTTCGCCGAGCGGATGAAGAAGATCATCGGCAAGGAAGGCAACCAGCTCCTGATCAAGAAGGGCTGAGGAGCGCCCTCGGGGGAACGGCAACGGGCACTCGCCCGTTTCCAGCCCTCTCCCGAAACCTCGCGAGCAGGTGGCGTCGCCCATGTCGAATCCAGGCCCGATAGATCCCGCGCCCATCCCGGAAGCTCCGGTTCCCGATACGCCCTACGAGGCCCCTCAGACGCCGCCGCCGGCTCCTGGGCCGGATATCCCCGCGTCGACGCCGGCCGAAGCGCCCAACGAGAGCCCGACGGAGATCCCCGTGATCGACCCGAGCCCCGCTCCCGGCTCGCCCGATCCGTCGCCAACCGGCCCGGCCAACCCGACGATGTAGCCTCACGGGCAAAACCGCATTTGTTCGGGAGCGGCTGCGCTGCCATAAGCCCGCATCATGGCCGCTCCCCCGCTTCTCACCCTCCAGAACGTCGCCCTCACTTTCGGCGGCACTCCGCTGATCGAACAGGCGGATCTCGCGATCTCTCCCGGCGAACGGACTTGCCTCGTCGGCCGCAACGGTTCGGGCAAGTCGACGCTCATGAAGATCGCCTGCGGGCTCATCGAGCCCGACAAGGGCGTGCGCTTCGTCCAGCCCGGCACGACCATCCGCTACCTCGCACAGGAACCGGATTTCTCAGGGTTCACCACCACCCTGGACTTCGTCGAACACGGCCTCACCCATGGCGACGACGCCTATCGCGCCCGCTACCTGCTGGAGAGCCTGGGCCTGACCGGCGCCGAGAACCCGGCGAGCCTGTCGGGCGGGGAGGGGCGGCGCGTGGCCCTGGCTCAGGCGCTGGCACCCGAGCCCGACATCCTTCTGCTCGACGAGCCCACCAACCATCTCGACCTGCCGGCCATCGAATGGTTGGAGGCGGAATTGAAATCCGTGCGCGGCGCGCTCGTGCTCATCAGCCACGACAGGCGCTTCCTGTCCGCCCTCTCGAAGACCACCGTCTGGCTCGATCGCGGTATCACGAGGCGGATCGAGCAGGGCTTTTCCACCTTCGAGGCCTGGCGCGACGCGTTCTTCGAGGAAGAGGAGCGCGACCGGCACAAGCTCGATCGCAAGATCGCCGACGAGGAGCATTGGCTGCGCTACGGCGTCACGGCGCGCCGCAAGCGCAACGTCCGGCGGCTCGGCAACCTCCACGCCCTGCGCAAGGACCGCCGGGAGGACCGCCGCCCCGTCGGCACCGCGACGATGACCTCTACCGAGGCGGAGAGTTCCGGCGCCCTGGTGATCGAGGCCAAGAATGCCGCCAAGGCCTATGGTGAGCGCCGCATCGTCGACGATCTCTCGATCCGGGTGATGCGTGGCGACCGGCTCGGCATCGTCGGCGCCAACGGCGCCGGCAAGACCACCCTCATCAACCTGCTCACGGGACAATCGGCACCGGATTCCGGCACCGTCGCCTTGGGCACGAACCTCAAGATGATGCTCCTCGACCAGGCTCGGGCTGTACTGGACCCGTCGATGACGGTCACCGAGGTGCTCACCGGCGGTAGCGGTGACAGCGTGGTCGTCGGCGGCGTGAGCCGCCATGTGATCGGCTACCTCAAGGACTTCCTGTTCGCCCCGGAACAGGCCCGGACCCCGGTGAGGGTGCTCTCCGGCGGCGAGCGCAACCGCCTTCTCATCGCCCGGGCCCTGGCCCAGCCCGCCAACCTCCTGGTCCTCGACGAGCCCACCAACGACCTCGACCTCGAGACCCTCGACCTCCTGCAGGAGATGCTGTCCGATTATTCCGGCACGCTGATCCTGGTGAGCCACGACCGTGACTTCCTCGACCGTGTCGTCGGCAGCGTCCTCGTCAGCGAAGGGGAGGGGCGCTGGGTCGAATATGCCGGCGGCTATACCGACATGGTGACGCAGCGCGGCCAGGGCGTCGAGGCGCGCAAGAGCGCCACGGCGCCTCGCCCCGACGGCAAGGTCAAGCCGGGCCGCCTCGCCAGCACGTCCGCGGCCCCGGCGCCCAAGACGAAGATGGGGTTCAAGGACCAGCACGAGCTGAAGACCCTGCCGGAGCGAATCGCGAAGCTGCAGACAGAGATCGCCAAGCACCGCGCCGTCCTCGCCGATCCGCAGCTCTACAGCCGCAATCCGGCCCTGTTCCAGAAGGCCTCGGCGACCCTCGCGGCGGCGGAGGCCGACCTCTCGGCGGCCGAGGACCGCTGGCTGGAGTTGGAGATGCAGCGGGAAGGGTGAGGCGGGTCGCCCTACGCACCGGATGCCCGGCAGAGCGTGTCGGCTCGGGCTCCCCGCTCGGTGACGCGCCCCCCTCGACCGGGGGAAGACGGAGCGTTCACGAGACCCTCGCCCCCGATGGGACACCGGAGAACGCCGAGGCTTCCCGATCGCGGTCCCATGGCCAAGACCGTTCTCCCCGACAGGAAATTTCTTGACAAAATTCCTATTTTCTGCCCATATCCCCACACCTGCCGCCCGGCAAAGGGGGCCTGTCCGGTGACCGACCGGGTGGGCCGAAAGGGGCGGTGGGGCGGTGCCTGCGTCGGTGGTCTCGGTCGCCATCGCCCCGGGCGGCGGCTCGATAGTCTGGGGGCTCGGATGGGGGCGCGGTAGGTCGGGAGTTAAATGCCCCGGCACTGACCCCGTTCTGGGCTGCCATGATGAGGTTTGCGGCCCCTCCAATACGAGAGGGCGTGCGGGGCAAAGTCCGTTCGAACAGCCGGGCTGGGATGCAACACGACCACCTCAGGCGCGACGCAACGCGAGGACCGCTGGAGACACCGTGACGCAAAAGCAGGCCCCGGCGGGAACGCCGGAGCCTGACGGGACGCCGGGGGACCGGCAAACAATTCTAGCGCTCAATGGGTTCCGCGGCGTCCCGCGTCCCCCCTCTTGGGGCTTATCTTGGGTTTTCTCTTGGGCCATGCCCCCGGCGCTGTCGCGCGCGGGGGTGAAGGCATATGGACAAGGAAGGGGCGGCGATCGATGGGAATGAGCCTGCGGCGTCTTCAAGATGCCGCGAAGCGGGTGTCTGGTGGCGGCCGATCCCCGAGGTTCGCATTGCCCGCCCTCCCGCCCCCCCCCTTGCTCCGGAAATTCGGCTGGGCCGTCGGTCTGCCCGGACTGGCGCTCATCGTCGGCGTCGCGACGCCGTTCCTCGCCAGCCGCGCGGAGCGGCGGCTCGACGAGACCGCCGGCCCGGTCGTGCGTGCGACGGCCGAGACGGGGTTGGAGCCCTGGCTGCGCCTGAACGTGCGGGGCCGTGACCTCATCGCCACCGGAGAGGCGCCGAACGAGGCCGGGCGCGTCGCTGCTCTCGACAGGCTCAAGCGCCTGCCCGGCCTGCGCCACGTGGTCGGGCGTATCGGTATCGTCGAGGATGCCTCTCCCTTCGTCTGGACGGCGACGCGCACGAGCCCGGAGCGGATCGAACTGACCGGCAACCGTCCTGTCGAGATCGGCCCGCGGGCGCTTGCCGCGAAGCTCGCCCCGGAACTTCCCTACGAGACCAGGATCGTCGATCAGGCCAAAGCCGCGCGCGGGGCACCGCCGGACTTTTCCACCGCTTCCGCCTTCGCGCTCGAACAACTGAAGCCGCTGGCTCCAGGCGCCAGCGCCACCATCGCCGACACCACCGTGTCGCTCAGCGGCGAGGCATCGACGGTGGCCGATTACGAGGCCGTCCGGCAGGCCTTGGCCCATCCTCCGACCGGCTTCACCATGGGCAAGGTCGACATCCGGCCGGCGGCCACCCCCGATTTCCGGTTTGCGGTGACCCGCGAGCGCGGCGGCAACCTCGTCCTTTCGGGCAATGTCGTCTCGGAGACGGCACGCGAGGAGATCCGCGCCATGGCCGACGACGCAGCCGATGGCACCACGGTGGACGACCGGATGCAGACCGCCCGTGGTCTCGCGGATGGGATCGATCCGACCACGCTCGGCCGCTTCGCCTTCCGGCTTTCCTCGCTGTTGCAGGATGGCAGCGTCACCTATGCCGACTCGCGCCTGTCGGTCTCGGGGACCGCCCTCGACGGGCAGGCCATCGGCGAGATCGACGCCCTTTTGCGCGACGAGCGACCGTCCGGCACCAGGGCCGGGCCGGTCGATCTCGCCGCCATGCCGCTCTCGCCCTATCGCTTCATGGTCCGGCGCGAGAGCGATGCGGTGACGCTGACCGGGCACCTTCCCGACGGCGCTACGCGCGACCGTATCCTGGCGACGCTGCGACCGCGCTTCTTCCGCGAACGCATCGTCGACAAGAGCCGCATCGCCGAGGGCGCACCGCCCAACCTCATCGGCGCCGTCGAGGCCGGCATCACCAGCCTCGCCATGCTCGCCACCGGCGACCTCCGCCTCTCGGACAGGAGGCTCGCCCTGACCGGCGACAGCCTCTACCGCGAGAGTGCCGGTCGGTTCGAGGCCGATCTCGCCCGGCGGATGCCGGCCGGCTGGCAGGCGCAGGCCGAGGTGAAGCCGCCGCCCGGCACGACCCTGGACGACCCGGCGGCCTGCCGGAATTCGTTCGACCGCGCGACAAACGGGAGCCGCCTCGTCTTCGCACCCGGCGGCGTCACCCTGAGAGCGGAGTTCTATCCGACCCTCGACGCAGTGGCCTCGGCGGCGAAAGCCTGCCCCGGTCTGCGCATCGAGGTGACGGGTCATAGCGACCCGGCCGGTGCCGCGAGCGCACCGAAACCCGCCCTGGACGCGGGCGTGGAGAACACCTCTTCGGTCGATTCGGGAAAGTCTCGGGACGCCGACAAGGCCTCGAAGCCGGTGGTCGCGAAGGCCGACAAGCCTAATACGAAGCCCGCCGATCCCAAGCCCGCCTCTGTGAAGGACGGCAAGGACAAGGCGGCGAAGGACAAGGCGGCAAAGGAAAAGGAGGCCGGGACGGAGGCCCCGAAAGAGGCGAAACCGGCGGAGCCTGAACCCGACATCGCTCGACAGCGGGCGCTTGTGGTCGTCGAGTATCTGCTCCAGGCCGGCATCCCGGCGGACAGGATCGTCGCCGCGCCCGCCGGCCGCGCCAATGCCACCGGGCAGGGCGTCGGCCTCGCCCTGCGCTCCTGAGAGATCGTCCCGATGCTCCTGCTGTTGACGATTCTCTGGCCCGCGCTCGCCGCCAGCCTCGCGCTGGGCACCGCCATCGGATGGCACTTCGGACCGCCACGCGACCGGCTTTCGACCGCCATCGGGCTCGGACTCGGATCCGGGGCGGTTGCGCTCGCCGGGCTCGCTTTCAGCGGGGTCGTACCGGGCCGCCCAGGCTTCTGGGTGGAGAGCGCGGCGCTGAACCTGGCGGCCTACCTCGTCGGCGCCGGGACCGGAGCCCTGGCGAGACTGGCCCGTCCGTCGCCGCCGAGGGCGTCGGGCCTCGACGGTGTCGGCGGCTCCCCCGACCGCCTCGCTCCATCACCTCGACCCACTGCCAGTGCCGAGCGGAGGCTTTGAGGGAAAGCTTCGGGATGAGATGGGTCGGGGGAGGATACCCCCTCCGCTCACCGCGCCCCGCGCTGAAGGTCCCCTTCGATCAGCAAGGCGCTCTTGCCTTCCAGCCGGCTGCGATAGACCTGCAGGTTCTCCATCACGCGCTGGACGTAGTTGCGGGTCTCGGTGAAGGGGATGCGCTCGACCCAGTCGATGGGATCGACCCCGGTCCGGCGCGGATCGCCATAGGCGTCGATCCACTTCTTCACGTTGCCGCCGCCGGCATTGTAGGAGGCGAAGGCGAGGATGTAGGAGCCGCGCCAATCCTCCATCAGCTCCCCGAGATGGGCCTGGCCGAGGCGGGCGTTGTAGGCGGGATCGCTGGTGAGGCGGTCCTGGTCGTAGGAGGCGCTGACCCGCCGCGCCGTGCGCTGGGCGGTGGCCGGCATCATCTGCATCAGCCCGCGGGCGCCGACGCTGGATTGGGCGCGGGGATCGAACTGGCTTTCCTGGCGGGCGATGGCGAAGACCATGGCCTTCTCCACAAGTGGAACGGCGGCGGAGGCCTCGTAATCGGGAATGCCGATGGTCGGGTAGGCATGGGCGTCGAGGGGCAATCCGCGCTGGACCGCGAGCTTGCCGATGGCCACGAGGGCGCGGGAATTTCTCACATCGACGGCGAGGTTGCCGAGCGCGCTGATTTCGGCCGGGTTGGTCAAGCGGTTCGCCGTGTCGATGTAGAGCGGCAGCGCCAGATCCTTGAGCGAGGCCGCCTCCAGCATCCGCAGGGCCCGCGTGGTCAGGCGGTTCTCGAACGCCGTCGCGGCGGCGGGCTCGAGTTCCGAGACGACGCGCAGCGGCAGGCTCGCCTGTCCGAGCTTCGCCCGGGCGAGTTGCCCGTAATAGGCGATGGGCTGGAGCGCCGCGCGCTCGTAGAACGTCTTGGCGAGGCCGGCATCACCCGCCGCCTCGGCGGCACGGCCCTGCCAATAGGCGACACGGGCGAGCGAGATCGGCGTCTCGGCGATGGTCGCGGCCTTGGCGAAATGGCTGGAGGCCTTGGCCGGATCGTCGAGGAAGCGCAGGGCGATCCAGCCGGCATGGAACTCGGCTTCGATCCGCTTCTCCACCGTGCGGCCGCTATGGCCGGCGGCGACCTCGTAGGCGAGGCTCGGATTGCCGATGTCGATGAGCTTGCGGGCGACGATCCGGCGCTCGACCCACCATTCGTCGCCATCCACCAGGACGTCGCCGTTGGTCGGGGCGGTGGCGAGGATCGCGGCGGCCTCCACCGGCTTGTCGGCCCGGCGGAGATACTGCGCCCGCGACAGGATGTAGGACGGATCGCTGCGGAGCGACGGCGGCACGGCGTTGAGCGCGGAAGCGGCCGAGGAACTCTTGTCCTCCACGGCCCGGCGAGCCCGCACCAGGCTGGCGTAGCCGCCGCCGGCATAGGCAGCGGCCCGGCCGGCCGACTCGTAATCCTCCTTCAGGAGGGCGCGCTCCATGCGGTAGCGGTGATCGACGCGGGTGAGGACACCCGGAAAGGCGTCCATCACCTTGGTCTCGAGGGCGCGCCCGAAGGTCTCGGAGCGCCACAGGTCGCGGACCAGAGAGGCGGCGTCCTCGTCGAGGGCCTCCGCCCGGAAGGCGAGGGCGAGGGCGAACTTGCCCGGAGCGCTCGACGGACGGGTGCCCGCGAAGAAGGCGCGCACGGTCGCCGGGTTCTTGCGCTCGGTGAGAAGCGCCTCCTCGGCGCGGCGGCGCAGGAGCGGACCCGCCGGCCATTCCGGGTTCGTCCGGGTGAAGGAGACCGTGCGCTCGAAGCCGATGCCGGAGCCGGCGCGGATCGCCACCCATTCGAGAAGCGCGAGGGCGGCGGGATCGGTGAAGCCGTCGCGCAGGCGGTCGCCCTCGGACACCTTGCCGCGTCGATAGGCGTCGATGGCCTGGCGCAGAGCGGGGAGATCGACATCCGGCGCCACCTGGGCCGCGCGGGCGGGATCGGGCACCTCCGGAACGGGCGCGGCCGGAGTCATCGCCGCATCGGGAAGCGGGAAGGCGATCGGCGCTTCAGGATCGGCGGAGGCATAGGCCTTGGCGGCGGCGGGCAGGGCCTTGCTCGGCGCGGTCTCGGCGCTGCGATCGTCCAACTTCAAAGCGTCGGCCGCGACCGCATCGGTGGCGGCGGCCCGGCTGTCCGGCACGAGGACGGACGGGGCGACGGCATCGCTCGACGGCCGGGTGACGATGTCGTCCCCCTGGCCGGCCGCCACGGGGAAAACCGAGGCCGGCCCGATCCACATCGTCGTCCCCGCCAAGGCGACGGCGAGGGACACGGGGAGGGCGGCACGATAGGAGCGCGTCCAGAACGCCATGGTTCTTCCAGTCCCGTCGGATGCGGACATGCTTAAGCTGTCCCAGAGGGCATTAAGAAGTCATTAACTGCGCCGACGGACCGTTTGCGCGCGTGCAAGCGAGGCCCTATGTCTGCCCGTCCGCGAGAGCGGTGACGCGGCCGGCACACCGGCCCACCGAAAGATCGACGGCCGGGAACGCCAGGATGACCGACACCACGACCCAACGCCTCAAGGGCGCCATGACCGCCCTCGCCACGCCGTTTCGCAACGGCGCCTTCGACGAGGACGCCTTCCGCAAATTCGTGGTCTGGCAAATCGAGCAGGGCATCCATGGCCTCGTGCCCGTGGGCACCACCGGCGAGACGCCGACCCTGAGCCATGACGAGCACGACCGTGTCGTGGCCGCCTGCATCGCCGAGACCGCCGGCCGTGTGCCGGTGATCGCGGGCGCGGGCTCCAATTCCACGGCCGAGGCCGTCGAACGGGCCGTCAACGCGGAGAAGGCCGGCGCGGATGCCGTGCTCGTGGTGACGCCCTACTACAACAAGCCGACGCAGGCGGGGCTCTACGCGCATTTCAAGGCCGTCAACGACGCCATCGGCATCCCGATCATCATCTACAATATTCCCCCGCGTTCGGTAGTCGACATGAGCGTCGACACCATGGCGCGGCTGTATGAGCTCAAGAATATCGCCGGCGTGAAGGACGCCACGGCCAAGCTCGACCGTGTCAGCCTGCAACGCCAAGCCATGGGTGAAGACTTCATCCAGCTTTCGGGCGAAGATGCGACGGCGATCGGATTCAATGCGCAGGGCGGCGTCGGCTGCATCTCGGTGGTCTCGAACGTCGCACCGCGCCTCTGCGCCAAGTTGCAGGAAGCGACCCTGTCGGGCGATTACGCCACGGCTCTGCGGTTTCAGGACCAGTTGCTGCCGCTGCATGTGGGATTGTTCGCGGAATCGAACCCGTCGCCGGTGAAATATGCCCTGTCGCGGCTCGGCCACATGAGCGACGAGGTGCGCCTGCCGCTCCTCACGGTCAGCGACGCCACCAAGGGCATCGTCGACGCCGCCCTGCGCCATGCCGGCCTGATCGACGGCTGATCACCCCTCGCAGGCGAAATGCCGGCGAACCATATGAATGTCGATCGGCCGCACCGCGCGACCGATGACGGCACCAGCTTCCTTCCAGACCAGGGGTATCGGCGCGGACAGGCCGATGCCCCAGAACCGACGATGTGATGGCTCCCAAACCGCAAGACACCCGCCGCGTCGTCGCCGACAACCGCGCCGCCCGCTTCCACTACGAGATCTCGGACGTCCTTGAGGCGGGCATCGCCCTGACCGGGACGGAGGTCAAATCCCTGCGCAAGGGCAAGGCAGCCATCGGCGAGGCCTATGCCGGGCCGTCGGGCGATGAGCTGTTCCTGTTCAACGCCTACATCCCGGAATATCTCGAAGCCAACCGGTTCAACCACGAGACCAAGCGTCCACGCCGTCTGCTGCTCCACCGCAAGCAGATCAACAAGCTCATCGGCGCGACGAAGCGCGAGGGCTACACGGTGGTGCCGTTGAAGATCTACTTCAACGAGCAGGGCCGCGCGAAGATCGAACTCGGCCTCGGCCGGGGCAAGAAGCTCCACGACAAGCGCGAGAGCGCCAAGGAGCGTGACTGGGAGCGCGACCGCGCCCGGATCATGCGCGACAAGGGCTGATCGGCGCACGCTCCATTGACGGGCGATGCCCGTCCTGCCAAGACACCGCCCATGACGACGAGCCCGATCCTATCCGGATTGTATTACGCGCCGCTCCCTTAGCGGCGAGGTGCTTTGTCACGTCTCAACCGCCCCGGTCGTCGGCGGTTGACCCTCTTCCAAGCACCGCTGGCCCCTCGGCTTCATCGAGGTCAGTTCCGTGTCTTGTGTCATCTCCCCTTCATTGAGCATTCCCGTTGGGATCATCGGCTTCGGCGCATTCGGTCGGCTGATCGCCGAGCATCTCGGTCAGCATTTCCCCCTGCACGTCTACGATCCCGCCCTGCCGCAAGGCGACGATATTCAGGCATCTCACGGGATGCGCGGGGCCCCTCTCCTGGAGGGAAAGGGACAGGATCGGGTGTGCGACTTCTCCGGAGATGGACCACACCTCACCCCATGCCGCTCCTTCCAGGACAGGGAGCCCGTCGAGCCTCATGTCGAATCCGATTGCGAAGCGAGAACCGCTGGCGACCGCGTCTCCGAATCCAAGAGACTGAAGGGTGGAAGTCAAGCCGGGGTGCGGCTCGGCTCGCTCGCCGAGGCGGCTTCCTGTCCCGTCGTCGTCCTGGCCGCTCCGGTCTCCAAACTCGCCGAGGTGGTCTCCGCCATCGGACCCCACCTGCGGCCGGGCGCCCTCGTCCTCGATGTCGGTTCGGTGAAGATGGTCGCCGCGCGGATCATGGCGGACGGGTTGCCCGATCACGTCGAGATCGTCGCGACGCATCCGCTCTTCGGACCGCAGAGCGCGCGTTCGGGCGTGAAGGGGCTGAAGATCGCCGTATGTCCGATCCGGGGGAGGGGAGGCTGGCGTGCCGCGGCTTTCCTGCGCAAGCAGCTAGGCCTCGACGTCATCCTCACGGACCCGGAGGCGCACGACAGGGCCGCCGCCTCTGTCCAGGGGCTGACCCATCTCATCGCCAAGGTCTTCGTCGAGATGGAGCCGCTGCCGACCCGCATGACGACGAAGAGCTTCGACCTGCTGATGCAGGCGGTCGGCATGGTCAGGCACGATGCGCCGGAAGTCTTCGACGCGATCGAGCGCGCGAACCCCTACGCGGCGGATGTCCGCCGCCGGTTCTTCGCGCACGCCTCGCGGTTGGAAGCGGAGCTGTCGGCTCAGGGCGCGGACGCCACGGGCTGAGAGCGATGCTCCGGATCGCTGCCGAGGAGGCGGTCTGCCGCGCTTCCCCGGTGACAGATGTCGTTACTGTTCGGTCGCGTCGTCGCCCTGGCGGATACCGTAGCGGGTTTCCAGACCGGGATTGGGACGCGCCGCCGGCCGTTCGGCCACGTCGCGCGGCAGGTCTCGTGGAATGTCTCGCGGCAACTCGCGCGGACCGCGCGCCGGACCGTCGCCCTGGCTTCGGACGCCACGCTCGCCGGGGTCGCGACCGACCCGGGGAATGAGATGGACGAGGTCGACGAACTCGTCGGCCTGCCGACGAAGGTCGTCGGCAATCATGGCCGGCTGTGTTTGGATCGTCGAGACGACGGTGACGCGGACGCCGCGCCGCTGCATCGCTTCCACCAGGGAGCGGAAATCGCCGTCGCCGGAGAACAGCACCATGTGGTCGATGCGGGGCGCGAGCTCTAGGGCATCGATGGCCAGCTCGATGTCCATGTTGCCCTTGATCTTGCGACGGCCGGCGGAATCGGTGAATTCCTTGGCCGGCTTCGTCACAACGCGGTAACCGTTATAGTCGAGCCAATCGATCAGCGGACGGATCGATGAATATTCTTGATCTTCCACCATCGCGGTGTAGTAGAAAGCTCGTATCAAATTATCGCGAGCCTGAAATTCCTTGAGCAGCCGGCGATAGTCGATATCGAAACCGAGTGCCTTCGTCGCTGCATAAAGATTTGCCCCGTCTATGAACAGGGCGCTGCGCTGTTGTGCGCTCATTGAATGATCCATTTTCTCATCAGATTTTTCACATGATAAGGCAAGAAAGTCCGAAAGCTCAACGCTTCACCAGAAGACTTGCAAACCCGAATGCTTGATAACGCGAAGAATTTGATCCTAATAATCAAATCATAAATAAAACCAAGAATTAGCGGGCCACCGGAGCTACCCGCCTATCATATCCTTTGTTATTGTCCGAGCGCAGCGCTTGTCAACCATGACCTGTATGCAATCACCAGAGAAATCGAATGAAAGCTAGGTCTGCCTACAATATTCCACTTTGCGCAACTGATATGCCTAATTGCATGCCAGAAAAACGACTACCTTAAGTTTCTAATCTTGCTTAGGATCAGCCCGGTGCTTTCACTCGGCTGCCGGGCTTGACGGCAGGCAGCGCGGCGAGTTCCGGCGGCAGCGCGTCTGCAGGATAGACCGGAATGTCGAGGGTGACCAGGGAGACGAGGGGAAGGCCGATCTCGCCGCGCCCGCCCGAGCGGTCGATGAGACACGCCGCGCCGATGACCTCTCCGGCCTCGGCCTGGAGGGAGGCGAGGCATTCGCGGGCGGAGAGGCCCGTGGTCACGATATCCTCCACGATCACCGCGCGCTGGCCGGCCGGGATGCTGAAGCCTCGACGAAGGGAGAATGGCCCGCCGGGATCGCGTTCGACGAAGATGGCGCGCGCCCCGAGATGGCGGGCCGTCTCGTAGCCGGGCACGATGCCGCCGATGGCGGGGGACACGACGA
The DNA here is from genome assembly GCF_000376345.1 of Methylobacterium sp. 88A. NCBI lineage: Bacteria > Pseudomonadati > Pseudomonadota > Alphaproteobacteria > Hyphomicrobiales > Methylobacteriaceae > Methylobacterium > Methylobacterium sp. 88A. Next base: position 3,002,962 of record NZ_AQVT01000001.1, on the reverse strand, counting down.
TGTCGATGGGGCCGAAACGGGCGACGATGACCTCAGCCAGGGCCTTGCACAGTCGCTCCGTCCGGACCGGGTCGGAGAAGATCGCCATCTTCTGCAGGAAGACACCGGAATGGAGCCCGGAACTGAGGACGAAATGCCCTTCGAGCAGGGCACCCGCCTCGCGGAATTCCGCGAGCACCGCGTCTGGCGTCATGAGAAAAGTGTTCCTAGAATGAGACGGTCCGGCGGCGTTTGTGGCAGCGTGGACCACGAGGCGCAAGGCGCCCCGACCCGCCGCGGGCCTTCCCACACCAAGGCCTGGTAAACAGAGCGTTACGCGGCGGTGATGGCCGACGACGCGTCGCGGGAGCCCGGCCGTTCAGCCGTTGACGCGGTCGACCCTGCTCACGGTGCGCTTGCCACGCAGCTCGGCGACGATGGCGTTGAGGTGCTTCAGGTCCCAGACGGAGAGGTCGATGACGATCTCGGTGAAATCCTGGGTGCGCCGCTTCATCGAGACGTTGTCGATATTGCCGTCGTGATCGGCGATGACCTGCGCGATCTGGGCGAGGACGCCCGGCTCGTTGATCGATTGCAGGGCGAGGCGTGCGGGAAACCGCTCGCTCCCTCCCGCCTCGACGTCCCAGCGCACGTCGAGCCAGCGCGCCGGCTCGTTGTCGAAATCGGCGAGCGCCGCCGACTGGATCGGATAGATCGTCACCCCGACGCCGGGCGTCAGGATGCCGACGATGCGGTCACCCGGCACCGCGCCGCCATTCGGGGCGAAGCTCACCGGCAGGTCGTTGTCGAGGCCGCGGATCGGGATGGCGTCGGCACGGCCCATATCGGCGGCGCCTTCGGGGAAGGTCAGGCGCATGGCCTGCCCCTTGGCGAGGCTGAGACGCCCCGCCCCTCCATCCATGGGCTGCTGCAGCGCGGCCGGGCCCGTGCGACGCTCCTCCTTGTGGTCGGGATAGACCGCGCGCACCACGTCGCCCGAGAACATCTCGCCACGGCCCACCGCCGCGAACACGTCCTCCGTGCTCTGGCGCGCCAGACGGGGGAGCGCGCCCCGCAGCTTGTCCTCGGAGAAGCTCTTGGCCGCCCGCTCGAAGGCGCGGTCGAGGATCTGGCGACCGAGGCCGGCATATTGCCGCCGCACGGCCGAGCGGGTCGCCCGCCTAATCGCGGCGCGTGCCTTGCCGGTGACCACGAGGGATTCCCAGGCCGCCGGAGGCGATTGCCCGTCGGCCCGCGCGATCTCGACCTCGTCGCCATTGACGAGCTCGATCAGCAGCGGCGCCATGCGGCCGTTGATCTTGGCCCCCACCGCCGTGTTACCCACATCGGTATGGACCGCATAGGCGAAATCGATGGGCGTCGCGCCGCGCGGCAGGGCGATGAGGCGCCCCTTCGGCGTGAAGCAGAACACCTGGTCCTGGAACAGTTCGAGCTTGGTGTGTTCGAGGAACTCCTCCGGGCTGTCGCCCTCGGCCAGGAGCTCGATGGTCCGCCGCAGCCATTGATAGGCGCCGCTTTCCGTGGCGAGGCGCGGATGAACGCCGCCGATCTCGTCCTTGCCGCCGCTCTCCTTGTAATGGGCATGCGCGGCGATGCCGTATTCGGCGATCTCGTCCATGGCCGCGGTGCGGATCTGCAGCTCGACGCGCTGGCTCTTCGGCCCGATCACCGTGGTGTGGATCGAGCGGTAATCGTTCTGCTTCGGGGTGGAGATGTAATCCTTGTAGCGGCCCGGCACCATCGGCCAGGTAGTGTGGACGACGCCCAGGGCGCCGTAACATTCGGACAGGGATTCCACGATGATGCGGAATCCGAAGATGTCCGAGAGCTGCTCGAAGGCGACCGATTTGCGCTCCATCTTGGCAGAGATCGAGAAGGGCCGCTTCTGCCGCCCGGTGACCACGGCGTTGATGCCCTGCGCGGCGAGCTTGGCGGTGAGATCCCGCTCGATGCTCTCCACCAAGCGCTCCGACTTCACCGCGAGATCGGCCAGCCGCTGGGCGATCGTCGCGTAGATCTCGGGCTTGAGGTTGCGCAGCGCGAGGTCTTCGAGTTCCTCGCGCAGTTCCTGCATGCCCATGCGGCCGGCGAGCGGCGCGTAGATGTCCAGCGTCTCCTGGGCGATCCGCTCGCGCTTCTCCGGCTTCATGTGGTGGAGCGTTCGCATGTTGTGCAGGCGGTCGGCGAGCTTCACCAGCAGCACGCGCACATCCGCCGCCACGGCGAGCAGGAGCTTGCGGAAGTTCTCACCCTGGACCGCGCGTTTCGACACGAGGTCGAGGCGCTTGAGCTTCGTCAGCCCGTCCACCAGGGCGCCGATCTCGGGGCTGAAGAGCTCGCGGATCTCGTCGAGGGTGGCGGCCGTGTCCTCCACCGTGTCGTGCAGGACGGCGGCGACGATGGTGGCGTCGTCGAGCCGGAGATCGGTGAGGATCGCCGCGACTTCGAGGGGGTGGGCGAAGAAGGGATCGCCCGAGGCCCGCTTCTGCGTGCCGTGAGCGCGCATGGCGTAGACATAGGCGCGGTTGAGAAGGGCCTCGTTCACGGCGGGGTTGTAACGCCTCACCCGCTCCACGAGCTCGTACTGGCGCATCATCCGCCGCAACACCCTTCACACATCGTGACTACCCGCCTTTGTCTTATGTTGTCCCGCATCGCGGCCGGGCACGCCAGACCCATGGCGCCGCATGACACCGGTTTCTCGCGCCGAAAAACGAAAAACCCGGCGCATGGCCGGGTTTTCGCGAGATTGTCAGTAAAACAGGATCGTCAGTCGAAAATGGGTCGTCCGATCACTCGGCCTCTTCGTCCGTCTCGGTGGGCGGAGCGAGGTTCTCGAGGCCGCGCAGCAGATCCTCTTCGCTCATCCGGTCGAACTGGACGGCGCCGTCGTCGCTGGAGGATTGCGGCGCCACGGCGGCGGCGGCGGGCGAGCTCGACAGCAGCGGCACAGTCTCGGCCTCCGGCTCGTCGACCTCGACATATTTCTGCATCGAATGGATGAGCTGTTCCTTGAGGTCGTCGGCCGTGATCGTCGCGTCGCCGATCTCGCGCAGCGCGCAGACCGGGTTCTTGTCGCGGTCGCGGTCGATGGTCAGCGGCGCTCCGGCGGCCAGCAAACGGGCGCGGTGGCTCGCGAGCAGGACGAGCTCGAAACGGTTCTCGACCTTGTCGATGCAGTCTTCAACGGTGACGCGAGCCATGCGGGAGGGCTCCTTCCATAGACCGGGAATGTAGAGATTGATCCGGCTCCATACACCGCCTCGCGCGGCGCAACAAGCGCGACCGGCATATTGCATCCGCCGCCCACACGGGCAGCACGTTCGGGACCTGCGTTCCATCCCGGCCCGGGGCCGCTGCTTATCGCCAGGGCGACAGCACTCCGCGCCACGGTTATGCGTGGCCCTGGTCAAGCTCATGCGAGCCTTCGCATGGCGATTGGAAGAGGGCCCAAACCTCATGACGAAGACGCTCAGCCGCCGCGGCCTGTTCAGCTGTGCCTGCCATCTCGGCGCAGCGGCCTTCGCCGCCACCGCCATGCCGAATCTCGGTCTGGCGGCCAGCCCGTCCACGAAGAAGACGGACCTGACGGCCGACCAGGCCCTCGAGCTGCTGAAGGAAGGCAATCGCCTCTACAAGACCGACAGCCCGGTGCGCTCTGTGCAGGGCCGCGACCGCCGGATCGAGATCGCCCTCGGGCAGACGCCGTTCTGCGTGCTGGTGAGCTGTTCGGATTCCCGCGTCTCGCCGGAGATCCTGTTCGGGCGCGGTCTGGGCGAGCTCTTCATCGTCCGCAATGCCGGCAACACCGCCGATACCGCCGCCCTCGGGTCGGTGGAATACGCCGTGTCGCAGCTCGGCGTTCCGCTGGTGCTGGTCATGGGCCACAGCCGCTGCGGTGCCGTGCTAGCGGCGGCCGACGTGGTGGAGAACAACACCGTCTATCCCGGCTCCATCGGCCGGATGATCGAGCCGATCGTGCCGGCGGTGCTGTCCGCACGCGGCAAGCCCGGCGACTTCATCGAGAATTGCGTGCGCGCCAATGTCGACCGGGTCGTCACCCGTATGCGCACGGCCTCCGAGCCCGCCCTCCTCGATCCGCTGAAGGCGGGCAAGCTGCGCATCGTCGGCGCCTCCTACAGCCTCGATACCGGGGTGGTGGACTTCTTCAACGAGGCCTGACCCGGCCCGCGATGGCGGCGCCTCGTGTTGACACCCGGAGCGGGCGGTGCGACTGCGCCGCCCTTTCCGTGCGAGAACATGACCATGGCGCGCGCATTCATCTTTCCAGGCCAGGGTAGCCAGGCCGTGGGCATGGGCCGGGCCCTGTCGGAGGCCTTCCCCCAGGCGAGGGCGGTCTTCGACGAGGTCGACGAGGCACTGGGCCAGTCGCTCTCGACGCTGATGTTCGAGGGACCGGTGGAGGAACTGACCCTCACCGCCAACGCCCAGCCGGCCTTGATGGCGGCCAGCATCGCCACCCTGCGCGTACTCCAGGCGACACGCGGTCTCGATCTCGTCCGCGACGTGGCGGCGGTGGCCGGCCATTCCCTCGGTGAATACACGGCGCTCGCCGCCGCCGGGACCTTCACCCTGGCCGATACCGCCCGCCTGCTGCGCATCCGCGGCGAGGCGATGCAGGGCGCGGTGGCGCCCGGTGCCGGGGCCATGGCGGCCCTCATCGGCGCCGATGCCGAACTGGCCGGCTCCATCGCCGTGGAGGCCTCCGAGGGCGAGGTCTGCGACGTCGCCAACGACAACGGAGCGGGGCAGGTGGTGCTCTCGGGCGCGAAGGCCGCCGTGGAGCGCGCGGTGGCGATCGCGCAAGCGCGCGGGATCAAGCGCGCGGTGATGCTCAACGTCTCGGCGCCGTTCCACTGCTCGCTGATGGTGCCGGCGGCCGAGGCGATGCAGGACGCCCTCACCCGGGTGGCGATGAAGCCTCCCCTGGTGCCGGTCTATTCCAATGTCCTGGCCGCGCCGGTGCTGGAGCCGGCGGCCATCCGCCAGGCCCTCGTCGCCCAGGTGACGGGCACCGTGCGCTGGCGCGAATGCATCGCCGCCATGGCCGCCTCCGGCATCGATCAGTTCCACGAGATCGGCACGGGCAAGGTGCTCTCCGGCCTCGTCAAGCGGATCGCCCCCGGCGCCACCGCCATCCCCGTGGGCACGCCCGACGACGTGGCCGCCTTCCCGACGCTCAGCTGACAACAGGATTGCCCATGTTCGACCTGACCGGCCGCAAGGCCCTCGTCACCGGCGCGACCGGCGGCCTCGGCGGCGCCATCGCCCGGGCGCTCCACGCCCAGGGTGCCACCGTCGCCGTCTCCGGCACCCGCGCCGAAGCGCTGGACACACTCTCGGCCGAACTCGGCGGCGAGCGCGTCCATGCCCTGACCTGCGACCTCTCCGACAAGGACGCCGTCGAGGCCCTGGTGCCGGCGGCGGAAGCCGCCCTCGGGGGCCTCGACATCCTCGTGAACAATGCCGGCATCACCCGCGACAACCTCTTGCTGCGGATGAAGGACGACGAGTGGGACGCGGTGATCGCCGTGAACCTCTCGGCTGCGTTCCGCCTCTCGCGGGCGGCGGTGAAGGGCATGATGAAGCGGCGCCACGGCCGCATCGTCAATATCGGCTCCGTGGTCGGCGCCACCGGCAATCCGGGCCAGGTGAACTACGCCGCCGCCAAGGCCGGCCTCGTCGGCATGACCAAGGCCATGGCGGCCGAGGTCGCCACCCGCAACCTCACCGTCAACTGCATCGCGCCGGGCTTCATCACCTCCCCGATGACCGACGCCCTCAACGAGAAGCAGCGCGAGGGCATCCTCACCCGCGTGCCGATGAACCGCCTCGGCACCGGCGAGGAGATCGCGGCCGCGGCCGTCTACCTCGCCTCGAACGAGGCCGCTTACGTCACCGGCCAGACCCTGCACGTGAACGGCGGCATGGCGATGTACTGAGAGGGTCTCCCGACACGGCAGGCGGGAAAACCCGACGATTGTCCGGGAAAAAGCCACGGCGATGAACGGTTTGTGAACCGGCCCTCGCCAGCGCCAAAACCCTGTGCTACCACCCCGGCTGCCGTGCGAGGGGGGTTGACGGTTCAGCGTGTTGCGGGTTCTCAAGACCACGCGCGATCGGACACCGGCCGCTTCCAGAGATCCGCACCAGCGGGACGGCGGCCACGGCACCTTCACCATCACGATCGAATAACCAAGGACCAAGAACGATGAGCGATATCGCTGAGCGCGTGAAGAAGATCGTTGTCGAGCACCTCGGCGTGGAGCCGGAGAAGGTGGTCGAGGGCGCCAACTTCATCGATGACCTCGGTGCCGACAGCCTCGACACCGTCGAGCTCGTGATGGCCTTCGAGGAAGAGTTCAACGTCGAAATCCCGGACGACGCTGCCGAGACCATCCAGACGGTCGGCGATGCCGTGAAGTTCCTCGAGAAGAACTCCGCGTAAGCACGACGGGACGAGAGGCGCGAGGAGCGGGGTCCACGTGACCCCGCGCGCCGAACGACAGTGACATGACGGGACTGGTTCGGGATAACGCGATGCGTCGGGTGGTGGTGACGGGCTTGGGTATGGTGACGCCGCTGGGAAGCGGGGTCGAGGCCACCTGGAGCCGGTTGATCGCGGGAGACAGTGGAGCGTCGCAGGTGACAGCCTTCGACGTGTCCGATCTCGCCTGCCGCATCGCGTGCTCGGTCCCGTTCGGAGACGGCAGCGACGGCACCTTCAATCCGGACCAATGGATGGAGACGAAGGAGCAGCGCAAGGTCGATCCGTTCATCGTCTACGCCATGGCCGCCGCCGGCCAGGCGCTGGACGATGCCGACTGGCATCCCAAGAGCCACGAGGATCAGTGCGCCACCGGCGTGATGATCGGCTCCGGCATCGGCGGGATCGGGGGCATCTACGACGCCTCCGTGACCCTGCACGACAAGGGGCCGCGACGGATCTCGCCGTTCTTCATTCCCGGCCGAATCATCAACCTCGCCTCCGGGCAGGTCTCCATCGCCCACGGCCTCAAGGGGCCGAATCACGCGGTGGTCACGGCCTGCTCCACCGGGGCGCACGCCATCGGCGACGCAGCTCGGCTGATCCAGTTCGGCGATGCTGACGTGATGGTGGCCGGCGGCGCCGAATCTCCGGTGAACCGCCTGGCGCTCGCGGGCTTCGCCGCCTGCCGCGCCCTCTCCACCGGCTTCAACGACCAGCCCACCAAGGCTTCGCGCCCCTACGACAAGGACCGTGACGGCTTCGTCATGGGCGAGGGCGCCGGCGTCGTCGTGCTCGAAGAGTACGAGCATGCCAAGGCACGCGGTGCCCGGATCTACGCCGAAGTGGTCGGCTACGGCCTCACCGGCGACGCCTATCACATCACCTCGCCGGCCCCGGACGGCGACGGCGCCTTCCGCTGCATGAGCGCCGCGGTGAAGCGCGCCGGCCTCCAGGCCTCCGACATCGACTATATCAACGCCCACGGAACCTCGACGCCCATGGGCGACGAGCTCGAACTCAAGGCCGTGGAGCGGCTGCTCGGCGAGCACGCCGCCAAGGCCGCCATGTCCTCCACCAAGTCGGCCGTGGGCCACCTGCTGGGCGCGGCCGGTGCCATCGAGGCGATCTTCTCGATTCTCACCATCCGCGACGGCGTGATGCCACCGACGCTCAACCTCGACACACCCTCGGTGGAAACCGCCATCGACCTCGTGCCGCACGAAGCCAAGCGCAAGCAGGTCGATGTCGTGCTGTCGAATTCTTTTGGATTTGGCGGGACGAATGCGTCGCTGGTGATGCGCCGGGTCTAAAAAACCCGGCCCGGTCCGACGCTCCCGCCAGGATCGCCCGGATATCAGCCGGGACCTCACCGGGAACGACCATCTCGCCCTTTTGGCGCTAGGGCGTGGTCTTCCAGCCGGCGGACGCGATCCTCCGTCAATGGACGACGCCCCTACTCCTGGAATTCGCCGACGGGCTCGCCCTCGCCGCTGGATTCGGCCCTCAGGCACCGGCAGGGGCTTGGTGATGCTCGGTATCGGCGTGATCTGGGCCGGAGGGCTCGCTCGCCTCGGCATCTACGACCAGCATGACCGCCTGCTCACCTGGGTGTCCGGCCGTCCTCATCGTCTGCGGTGCGCTGGCCATCGAGCGGGCGGGACGGTGGAGCGATAATACGCCTTTTTGCCACAAAACCGGTTCAATCCGGCTCGCACAACCCGCCCGCCCGGGTGTAGTCAGGTTTGACGCAAGGATCCCGAAGCTTCTTGGCGAGAAGCCCATCCATGCGTCGGCACCTATTGCCTCGAGTCTCTTGGCCTGAGTCTCGTGCCCCGGTCGGCCAGGACGACACGACGGTCGCATCGTCGGGCCGAGACAAGGTTGGCGCGAGGCGAGGCCCGAACAGGATGTCCATGTTCTTCCGCAAGCGCAAAGACCAGGAGCAGGCGGCGATCGCGGCCCCGTCCGACGAGCCGTCCATGCCGCACCGGGTGTCCCCGCGCAGCCCCAGCGAGGCGATCAAGCCCACGGCCGCGCCGCCCCCGCCGGACCGCCCGGTGCGCGAGCGCGGCGGGTTGCTGAGCACGATCAGCGGCCTGCTCACCGCCGCCGTGGTCCTCGCCATCGCGGCGATGATCGGCGTGACGCTGTTCGACCGGCAGATCCGCGAGCCCGGCCCGCTCGCTGCCGACAAGGTCGTGGTCATCCCGCCCCGCAGCGGCACCTCCGAGATCGCCGACGCCCTCAGCCGCGAAGGCGTCATCGCCCATACCGCCCTGTTCGAATGGGCCTCCCGCTTCTCGGGCAAGGCGCTGAAGGCCGGCGAGTACACATTCAAGGCCCATGCCAGCATCGGCGACACGATCGAGACCCTGTCCACCGGCCGGCAAGTGCAACACGCCATCACCTTCCCCGAGGGCCTGACCTCTGAGCAGATCGTGGTGCGCCTCAACGACAACGACATCCTCACGGGCGACATCAACGAGATGCCGCCCGAGGGCTCGCTCCTGCCCGACACCTACAAGTTCGAGCGCGGCGCCACGCGCCAGCAGATCGTCAACCTGATGCGCGCCAAGCAGCGCGAAGTGCTCAACCAGATCTGGCTGCGCCGCTCGGCCGAGATCCCGGTGAAGACCCCGGCCGAAATGGTGACCCTGGCCTCCATCGTCGAGAAGGAGACCGGCCGGGCCGACGAGCGTCCGCGCGTAGCCGGCGTCTTCGTCAACCGTCTCAACAAACGGATGAAGCTGCAATCGGACCCCACCATCGTGTACGGGCTGGTGGGCGGGCGCGGCACTCTGGGGCGCGGCATCCAGCGCTCCGAGATCGACCGGGCGACCCCCTACAACACCTACGTCATCGAGGGCCTGCCGCCGGGCCCCATCGCCAATCCCGGCCGCGCCGCGCTCGAGGCCGTCGCCAACCCGTCGCGCACCAAGGATCTCTACTTCGTCGCGGACGGCACCGGCGGCCACGCCTTCGCCGACAGCCTGGAGGGCCATTCCCGCAACGTCGCCCGCTGGCGGCAGGTGGAGCGCGCCCGCAAGGAGACGCCCACCGACGCCGCCCCCGTGGACAAGGCCGAACCGCCGTCCGATCCCTCGGCGGTCCCGGGCCGGGCCTCGGCCTACGCGCCGGACGGCACCAACTTCGCCGGCAGCGCCCCGGACCCGTCGGCCCCGCGCCCGAAAGCCTTCGACGCGTCGGAAGGCACCAAGCTCGACCCGCTGCGCAACAAGACCTTCGACCTCAACTCGGCCAAAAGCGTCCCGGCGCTGAAGGCGCAATAGGGCACTGCCGTCACTCTCCTCCCACGTGTGAGGAGGACTTGGCGGTGGGGGGGGGGCGGCGGCCTCCACTGCCTAAGGGTCGCCCAACCACCCCCACCCTTAATCCCTCCCCACAAGGGGGGGGGGGGGGGTCGCACGACCGACTAAAGTTCAGACATCATGATCCTCTCCAGCATGACGGGCTTTGCCCGCGCCACCGGCACCACCGGCCCGGTCCAGTGGGCCTGGGAGGTCCGCAGCGTGAACGGGCGTGGGCTCGACGTGCGCCTGCGCGTGCCCAACGGCCTGGAATCGGTGGGCGAGGTGGCCCGCACAGCCCTGCAGAAGACCCTGACGCGGGGCCAGTGCCAGCTCTCGCTCAACCTCACCCGGCCCGAGACCAGGGCGCGGGTGCGCATCAACGAGGCCCTACTGGCAGAACTCGCCGCCGCCACCGCCCGCGTTCCGCGCCCCGAAGGCCTCGCCCCGGCCTCCCTCGACGGCCTACTCGGCATCCGCGGCGTCATCGAATCCGAGGACGAGCCGGCGGCGGAATCGGACAGCCTAGCCCATGACCTCGCCGAGGGCGTGGTGCGCCTCGTGGCCGACCTCGTGGAGGCACGCCGCGCCGAGGGGCGCCAGCTGCGCGCGATCATCGAGGGGCAGCTCGTCGCCATGTCCCGCCTCCGCCAAGCCGCCGAGGCCTGCCCCGGCCGCCAGCCCGAGGCTGTGAAGGCGCGGTTGTCCGCGAGCATCGCCGTCCTGATGGAAGCCGGCGGGCTCGACCCCGACCGCCTGCACCAGGAGGCCGTCCTCATCGCCGCGAAAGCCGACGTGCGCGAGGAGCTCGACCGCTTGAGCGCCCATCTCGACAGCGTCGGCGAGTTGCTGGCCAAGGGCGGCGCCATCGGCCGCAAGCTCGATTTCCTGGCCCAGGAGCTCGGCCGCGAGGCGAATACCCTCTGTGCGAAGGCCGGAGACATCGCGTTGTCGCGGATCGGACTCGACTTGAAGGCCGTGGTGGAGCAATTCCGCGAGCAGGTTCAGAACGTCGAGTAGGTTTTTCGGACATGCAGGCCACGACGATCGGGCGGCGCGGGTTCATCCTCATCCTGTCCTCGCCCTCGGGAGCGGGGAAGACCACGCTGACGCGCGCGGTCGCCAGCGACCCGAAATGGGGGCTCGACCTCTCGATCTCGGTGACGACGCGACAGCGCCGGCCCTCCGAGATCGACGGTAAGCACTACAATTTCATCGACCGCGAAGCCTTCGACGCCCTGCGCGGCGCCGACAACCTCCTCGAATGGGCGGAAGTCCACGGCAATTTCTACGGCACGCCGCGCCGCCCGGTGGAGAAGGTCCTCGGCGCCGGCCGGGACATGATCTTCGACATCGACTACCAGGGCACGCGGCAGGTGCGGGCGAAGCTCGCCGAGGACGTGGTGACGGTGTTCATCCTGCCGCCGAGCCTCGCCGAGTTGCGCCACCGCCTCGAACGCCGGGCCGAGGATTCGCCCGAGACCATCGAAAAGCGCCTCGCCAATTCCCGCGTCGAGATCCAGCGCTGGAACGAGTACGATTACGTCCTCGTCAACGACGATCTGAACGACGCCTTCGCCAAGCTGCAGGGCATCCTCGTCGCCGAGCGCCTCAAGCGCGTCCGCAACACCGGCCTGTCGGATTTCGTCGATGGGCTTCTAGCCGAGCCCGACAGGATCGCCTGAGGAGCCGAGCCCGATGTCGACACCCGACCGGACCATCCGCTTCAACCAGACCTGCCCGATCCTGCGCATATTCGACGAAGCGAAGACGCGCGAGTTCTATGTCGACTTCCTCGGCTTCAGCCTCGATTGGGAGCATCGCTTCGGCGACGACTTTCCGCTCTACGCCCAGGTCTCGCGCGCCGGCCTCGTCCTGCATCTCAGCGGCCATCACGGCGATGCGACGCCAGGCTCCACGAGCTTCGTGCGGATGGCGGGCATTCATGCCTTCCAGGCGGAACTCGGCGCCCATAACTATGTCCATGCCAAGCCGAGCGTAGAGAGCCTGCCCTGGGGGCTGGTGATGACGGTGACCGACCCTTTCGGGAACACCTTGCGTTTCTGCGAGGTCAAGCCCGAGCCGTAGGGCGGAGGCGCGGCTCGATAACTGCGATCTCGTCCTGTATCGCCCAGGCGTCATCGCGAACGCGCCACGACGGACGGCATTTCGCTTGTTGCGCTGGTTTCGTTTATTGCAGATATATCGCAGGAACGATCCAAGGGAGTCGGCTCACGATGACACTGCCCGCCTCCGCTCAGGGCCTCGGCGGCCGGCTACCGTCGGACGGCGAGCGCAAGACCGCCAACACCCTGCGCCGCCTCCTGGCCACTCAATCATCCGAGCAGACGAAACTGCGCGTGTTCGACGACGTTCGCAGGGAATCTGCTGAGATCACGCTCACTCCGGCCATCTCGAACCTTCTGATCGATCTCCTCCGCCATATCGGCCGGGGCGACGCGGTGACGCTTGTTCCGGTGACCCAGATGCTCACGACGCAGCAGGCCGCAGATATCCTCAACGTGTCGCGTCCCTATCTCGTATCGCTTCTGGAGCGTGGCGAGATCGCTCACATCACGGTCGGGCGCCATCGCAGGATCAAGGCCGAAGACTTGTTCGCGTACAAGGATGTCCGGGACGGAACCCGGAGCCAGGCGCTCTCGAACCTCGCCGCCCTCGATGGCGAGTTCCTGTAAGCGGTGTTCGCCAACCGCTTCACCGCGCTCGTCGATGCCTGCGTGCTCGCGGGTGCCCTCAAGTGAAACCTGCTTCTGACCCTAGCGGAACGAGAATTCTTTCGCCTGCGGTGGTCGATACCGATTCTGGATGAGACCGAACGCGCGATTTCGGACATCCTGGCGAAGAGGAGTGTCGCCGATAGCGAGGAGCGGGCTCGCCGGGCGCGGCTCTGCATGGAAACCGCTTTCGACGATGCGATGGTCTCCGATTTCGCCCGCTTTCTCGGCGCCTGCGAAGGGCTGCCCGACATAGGCGATGCCCACGTCGTCGCGGCGGCCCTGAAAACCCAGGCAGCGACCATCGTCACGGGCAACATCAAGCATTTTCCGGCGTCGGTTCTCGGTCCGTTGAATCTCGAAGCGCGAACGGCCGACGCCTTCATCGCCGACACCATCGCTCTCGATGAGGGCAAGGCGGTCGATGCCGTGCGGCAGCTTCGCCTGCGTCTGCGCCGACCAGAGAAGAATGCAGGGCAGTTGCTTCTCGATATGGAGGCTGTCGGACTGACCTCGACCGTCGATGTTCTCCGCTCGCATGAAGCGTCCCTGTAGACGGTACGCCCCGGCTTCTAGACGGGACCAAATCGCCGGCCTCTCGGCGACGACGACCTACCCCCGCGGAGGAGCCATCACCGTCGCCCGGCGGGCCTCTAGGGTCTGCCACAGGATCAGGGAGGGCAGGCCGAGCACCACGTCCGGCACGCGCTTGGCCAGCGACAGGGCGATGGCGGTGCCGGGATCGATGCCGAACAGGCCGCCCACGAGGACGAACCCGCCTTCCTGAACCCCTAATCCACTCGGCACCGGGAAGGCCGCCGATTTGATGGCCTGGCTCAGGGCCTCGATGATGACGACTTCGGCGAGGCCCACGCCCTCCACGCCCATGCAGGTCAGCGCGATCCAGATCTCCACGGCGCCGAGCATCCAGGCGAGGAGGTGGAGGACGATGCCCTGGAACAGCAGGGGCCAGCGCTTCGGAGCCCAGACCGTATCGAGGGCGCCATGCACACCCGCGTCGCCGGGCGCCGAGCCGGGTGCCGCCTCGCCCGGGTCGCGCAGGAAGCGCCGGCCGAGTTCGGCGACGCGGCGCTCGACGCCGCGCATGAGCGGGCTGCGCTGGAACAGGAAGAAGGCGGTGAGCACGATGGCGGTGACGCCGAGCGCACGCAGGGCCCAGGCCGCGAGGGACGCGGCGGACTCGCCTTCCATCTGCATCAGTAGCGTGACGCCGATGAGCACGAAGATGGCCTGCGTGCCGACCTGGATCAGCATGTCCACCAGGATCGAGGCTGCAGCGAACGTGCCCGACACGCCCCAGAAGGTGAGGAGACGCCCGCCGACGACGTCGCCCCCGACGGAGGCCACCGGGAGGAGCACGTTGATCCCGTCACGCACGAAGCGGAGGATGAGGAAAGCACCCGCCTCGGCGGTGGTGGAGAGCCGGTGCAGCACCCGCTCCCAGGCGAGACCACAGAGGGACAGGACGACGACGCGCATGAGCACGATGCCGGCGAGCCCGACGATTCCGATCCGTCCGAAGGCATTGGCCACCGAGGCGAGATCGTGGGTCGCCACCAGCCAGATGGCGAGGCCGAGGCCCAGCACCGTCCCCAGGACGGGCAGGTAGCGCAGGGCCTGTCTTCCGAGGCCCGCTCGGGCGGGCGGAGGCGCCACGACGCGGCGGGTCAAAGGGCCGGACTTCTGAAATGGACGAGCGCCAACGGAGACGATCCTCTCAATGCGGGTTTCGCAGACATGGACCCCGGTTCTACGATGACGATCTGCGACACATCGAAGGGACAGCGCATCCGGCGCTCCGCCTGTCACGCACAATCGAACTCGGGCCGATCCTATCGTGGCATTGGGGCTGAAATCGGAGACCGCCTCACTCGGACCGGCGGGCGGGCGGATAGACCGTGTCGAGGGCCTGCTCGGCATTGCCCTCCGGGTCGATCAGGACGATGCGGTTGCGCGATAGGCTGAAGGAGGTCGCCACCGCCACGAACCGCTTCGGGCAGGGGCCGAGGCAGCCCGTGGACACCACGCGGGTCATCCCGCCGAGGCCGCGCCTTTTCACCTCCCGCTTGAGCCGCCCCCGGATCTCGTCCTTCTTCAGGCCGACACGCTTGGTGCATTTCGCGCAGACCAGGACGATGTCCGAATAGCCGGACTTCGCCGTGCGAACGGTCGTGTCCTTCTCGTGTTTTGCCAAATCCGGGTGCCCGTTCCGTGCCCGGCGAGCCGGGGACCGGGACGCCATCCGGGCCACACCTAAGTCAAAGGGGGGAGGGGCGGCAACGGGGCGTGATGCCCCGCCGGCCAGCGCCCCTCAGCCATAGGCCGCCACGGCCCGGACGCTGCCGGGCTCCGCGACGCTGATGCCGGCATCGACATATTCGTTGAGCTTGTTGCGCAGGGTCCGGATCGAGATGCCGAGAATCTTGGCGGCATGGGTGCGGTTGCCGAGGCAATGGTCGAGCGTGTCGAGGATCAGCTCGCATTCCACCTGCGCCACCGTCCGTCCCACGAGACCGCGGGTGGCCGCCTCGGCGACCTGGGCGGCGCGCTCCACCGGCCCGGCGGAGCGGGCGAAGGATTCGCCCTCCGGGGTGGAGATCGCGTCGGCGTCGATCTCCGCTCCCGTCGCCAGCAGGACCGCCCTGTGGAGGGTGTTTTCGAGTTCGCGCACGTTCCCGCGCCACGGATTCTCACGGATGATGGCCTGCGCCTCGCGGCTCAAGGACCGGACCGGCACGCCGTTCACCTCGGCGTATTTCTTGGCGAAATGGGTGGCGAGTTCGAGGATGTCGGCCGGGCGCTCGCGCAGCGGCGGCAGGCGCAGGTGCACCACGTTGAGGCGGTAGAACAGATCCTCGCGGAAGGTGCCCTTGCGGACCTCGTCGATGAGATTGCGGTTGGAGGTAGCGAGCACCCGGATGTCGACCTTCACGGGAGCGGTGCCGCCGACCCGGTCGATCACCCGTTCCTGCAGGGCGCGCAGCAGCTTCGACTGGAGGCGGACATCCATCTCGGAGATTTCGTCGAGGAGCAGCGTGCCGCCATTGGCTTCCTCGAACCGGCCGATCCGGCGGGCGACGGCGCCGGTGAAGGCCCCCTTCTCGTGGCCGAACAGTTCGGATTCGAGCAAAGCTTCCGGGATCGCGGCGCAGTTGACCGAGACGAAGGGCCGGCTCGAGCGGGTGGACTTCACATGGACGTGGCGGGCCAGCACCTCCTTGCCGGTGCCGCTCTCGCCGGTGATCAGCACCGAGGCCTCCGACCGCGCCACCTGCTCGGCGAGCTTCACCACCCGCTCCATGGAGGCGTCGCGCCAGACGAAGGCGCGCCCGTCCTCGGAGACCGCCTGCAGCACGGCGGCGATCAGTTCGGGATCGGGCGGCAGGGGGATGTACTCGCGGGCGCCGGCCTGGATCGCGGCCACCGCCGCCTTGGCATCGGTGGCGACGCCGCAGGCGACCACCGGGGTGCGGATGCGCTCGTCGGAAAGCGCCGTCACGAGTTCGCGGATCGGCTGGCCCACATCGATCATGACGAGGTCGGCGCCCTTGGCGCGCAGCACGGCGAGGCCCTGCGGCACCCCGTCCGCATGGGTCACGGCCGCGCCGCGGTTCATGGCGATCTTGGAGGCGGTGACGAGTTCGCCGCTCAAGCGTCCGATGATGAGGAGCCGCATGGTCTAGTATCCTGTGTCGGTGGAGCCTCGCGCAGCAGCGCGGCGGGCGAGATCAGTGGTCGCTCTTGATGATCTCGGTCATCGTCACACCGAGGCGCTCCTCGACGAGGACGACCTCGCCGCGGGCGACGAGGCGGTTGTTGACGAAGATGTCGATCGCCTCGCCGACCTTCCGGTCGAGTTCCAGCACCGCGCCCGCCTGCAGCCGCAGCAGATCGCCGATGGGCATGCGCGACGAGCCGAGCACGGCCGAGACCACCACGGGGACGTCGAAGACCTGTTCGAGGTCGGAGGCGCTCTTGGGGGTCGTGGGCGCCTCGCGAATCGATTCGGAGCCGAGCCCGTCGAAGGACGAGTCGACGCCATTGAGCTGCGGCAGGCTGAAATTGTCGGACATCACGGGCTTTCAAAATCGAAGGCGTTGCGGGGTCGAGCGGCGACGGATCAGGAGTCGAGAGGGTGGCCGATGGCTTCGAGCACGGCGGCCTCGATACGGGCGCGGTCGCGCACGACCCCGCCATCGGCCCATTCCATCCGGGCATCGCCGGGGGCGAGGTCGGGCTCGCCGAGGACGATGAGACGACCCTCGAAGCCGCGCTCGCGGGCGAGGCTCTTCACCAGCGCCTCGGCCTCGTCCACCAGCCTGTCGTTCACGCGCACCACCAGATGCGGCACGCCGCGCAGGTGCTGCAGGGCCGTGCGGGCCGCGTCGCCGATGGCCGCGAGCGGCTGGGTATCGAGGGCATCGCCGGCGATGCGTCGCGCCAGGGAGACGGCGAAGGCCAGGGCCTCCTCCTCGCGCGCCGCATCCCGCGCGTCCGCCTGACCGATGAGGCCGGCCGCGGCGAGGCCGACGCGGGTGAGGGCATCGGCCATGCGGGCCTGGGCCTGGGCCTCGGCCTGGGCGCGCCCTTCCTGGACGCCGCGGGCATGGGCCTGCGCCACGGCCTCGGCCAGGGCCGCCGCCTCCTTGAGCGGGACGGTCGCGCCTTCGCGCGGCCGGAAATCGGTGTCGAAGAGGAACCGGCGGGCGTTCAATAGACCAGCTCCTCTTCGCCGCTGGACTTGGCGATCATGATCTCGCCCTTCTCGGCCAGTTCCTTGGCGAGCTCGGTCATCTTGGCCTGCGCCTCATCGACGTCCTTGAGGCGGATCGGGCCGAGCGAGCCCATCTCGTCGGTGATGTTCTTGGCCGCGCGGGTGGACATGTTCTTGAGGAAGAAGTTGCGCACCCGTTCGTCGGCGCCCTTGAGGGCGCGGCACAGGGTGTCGTTGTCGACCTTACGCAGCAGCGTCTGCACACTGCCCGCATCGAGCTTCAGCAGGTCCTCGAAGGTGAACATGAGCTGGCGGATCTTCTTGGCCGAGCCGCGATTGGCCTGGTCCAGGGCCGCGAGGAAGCGGCCTTCGGTCTGGCGGTCGAACGCATTGAACACGTCCGCCATCAGTTCGTGGGCGTCCCGCCGTGTGGTCTGCGCGATGGTGGAGACGAACTCCACCCGCAGGGTCTCTTCGATGTGGCGCAGGGCCTCCTTCTGCACCGTCTCCATCCGCAGCATGCGGTTGAGGACGTCGATGGCGAAATCCTCGGGCAGGATCGTCAGGACCTTCGCCGCATAGTCGGGGCGCACCTTCGACAGCACCACCGAGACCGTCTGTGGATACTCGTTGCGCAGGAACGAGGCGAGGATCTCCGGGTCGATCTGCGTCAGGCTCGCCCAGACCCGCTTGCCCGAAGCGCCCTTGATCTCCGCCATGATCGCCGAGACCTGCTCGGTGGGAAAGATCTTGAGAAGCAGCGATTCGGTGCGCTCGTAGTTCGAGGTGATGCCGCCGCCCGAGGAGAGCCGCGAGACGAAGTCCACGATCAGCCTCTCGACGGTCTCCGCCTCCAGCGATCCGAGCTGGACCATGGCGTGGGAGACCATCTTGACCTCTTCCTCGTCCAGCATCTGCCAGATCGGCGCGCCCTCCGTCTCGCCGAGGAGCAGGAGAAGCGCAGCCGCGCGCTGGGCGCCGGTCATGGCGCTCAAGCCCGCCTTGCCGAGATCCTGATCCGCGATGACGCTCAACCCCGAGGCCATGCCTCACTCCTCTTCGCCGCTGCCGTTGCCGCTACCGTTTCGAATGCCGTCGCCGTCCCGCTCAACTGTCGTGGATCCAGTTGCGCAGGACCTCCACCGTCTCGCTCGGGCTGCCGCGGACCATGTCCACCACCCGCTGGACGGTCTCCGCCTGCACCTTGCCGTTCAACTGCGCGAAGTCGACGAGGCGGGCCGTGGGGTTGTCGCGAGCCGGAAGCATCTGATCGGCGCCGGGATCGCCACCGGCCAGTGCCGGTCCCGAGACCAGAATGGCCTGGGTCGGTTCGGCGGTGAGGATGCGGCGCACGAGGGGACGGACCACGGCGAGGAGAACGATCACCGTCAGGAGGAGAAGCACCGACAGTTCGACCATGCGCATCACGTCCTCCTTCGACGGAGCCATGAGCGACTGGATCAGCGAGGGCTCGGTGAACTCGACGGGCGCGGGCGTCTCGGCGAAACGCAGGTTGACCACTTCGACCTGATCGCCACGATCCTTGTCGAAGCCGATGGCGGTGCGAACCAGGGTGGCGATCCGCTCGATGTCGTTGGCCGGGCGCGGCTGATAGACGGGGCGGCCATCCGCTCCCAGGACGTAGGCGCCGTCGACGAGGACCGCCACCGACAGGCGTTTCAGACGTCCGCCTTCCTCGACCACCGTCTTGGTGACGCGGGAGATCTCGTAATTCGTGGTCTCCTCGTCCTTCTTCGAGGAATCCTTCGAATTGGGGTTCGGGTTCGGCTGGTTGGCGCCCGGCAATTCGTTGCCGACGGTCACGGCGCCCTCGTTGCCCCCCGTGAGTGCGCTTTCGCTGCGGGTCTGCGTCGAG
Organism: Methylobacterium sp. 88A; assembly: GCF_000376345.1. Taxonomy (NCBI): domain Bacteria; kingdom Pseudomonadati; phylum Pseudomonadota; class Alphaproteobacteria; order Hyphomicrobiales; family Methylobacteriaceae; genus Methylobacterium; species Methylobacterium sp. 88A. The sequence continues at coordinate 2,983,797 of NZ_AQVT01000001.1, read as the reverse complement.
CGCACGACCTTGCTCTCCGGATCGAAGGTCTCCGAACGGCTCTCGATGCGGTTCCGGTCGAGTTCCGCCGTGACCTGCACCCGCGAGCGGCCCGCGCCGACGATGCCGGCCACGATCTCCTCGATCTGGGACCGAAGGCGGCGCTCGAGGCCGACCTGCTTCTCCTCCATGCCGGCGCCGGTCTCGGCCTCCGCACCCCGAGCCCCGTCCGCCAGCAGGCGGCCACGCTCGTCGACGATGGAGATCCGCTCCGGCTTCAAGCCCTCCACCGCGGAGGCGGCGAGATGGCGGATGGCGCGAACCTGGGAGGGGTCCATGTCACCGACGAGCTTGAGCACGATGGCGGCGCTGGGCAACTCGCGGTCGCGCTCGAACAGGCGGCGCTCCGGAATGACGAGGTGGACGCGCGCGGCCTGGACCCGCCCAATGGCCCGGATGGAGCGCGCGAGTTCCCCCTCCAGGGCACGCAGGTGATTGACGTTCTGGACGAAGTTGGTGGACGAGAACGCATCGCCCTTGTCGAAGATCTCGTAGCCGACGCCCGAGGCGCTGGGCAGGCCCTTGCCGGCGAGGTCCATCCGCAGGCGGGGCAGGTCGGCGCGAGGCGCCATGATGGTCTGGCCCGCATCTCCGCGCGTCTCGTACTTGATGCCGCGCGCATCGAGGTCCCGGATGACGGCCCCCGAATCCTGCATCGACAGGTCGGCGAAGAGGACGCCCATATCGGGCTTCGACACGCGAAGGATCACGAAGGCGAAGAAGCCGATCAACGTCAGGGTCACGGCCGCCATGGCCGCGAGCCGCGCCGGTCCCAACTTCGTCACCACTTCGAGAACGGACTTCACGACGCGACGTACCCACCCGAACCGGAGCGGCGGAAGGGCCGCGCTCGCTCGGCAAAATTTGCCCAGGTCGTGGTTAGCGTCCGGTTAACGATTTCCTTAACCCAGGAAAAAAGGATGGTCGGCGTTCGTCCGTTTCGAGCCGACCCCGAAACGGAAAGAACCGCGCCCCGGGGAGGGCGCGGTTCTTTTTCAAGGAGATCGTTGCTCGAAGGGGACTTCCGGAACCCGGCCCGGATGCCGACCCTCCTCGATCTCAATGGCGGTAGTGCTGAATACGGGTGGTCCGCAATCCGGCCAGGCCATGCTGGTCGATGGAGAACTGCCAGCTCAGGAATTCCTCGGTGGTAAGGGTATAACGCTGGCAGGCTTCCTCAAGGCTGAGAAGACCGCCGCGGACGGCTGCGACGACTTCGGCCTTGCGGCGGATGACCCATCGTCTGGTCGTGGTCGGCGGAAGATCCGCGATCGTCAGCGGGCTTCCATCTGGCCCGATGACGTATTTGACTCTCGGGCGGCTTGGTTCGGTCATGATACGCTCTACAACTCGACTGACCTGTCGAGGTTGGAAGCTACTTGCGCCCGCTTAAGATATGTTGAAGCGGATCGATTGCATCTGATTCGTTTTTTCCAGGATCATGTGGACAACCCGGATCCGATGTTCTGAACGCCCGATATCGGCAGCCGCGATTTGCCAATCAGCAGCACCGGCTCGCTGCCGCTGAGATCGACGCCGTCGACTTTTCCGGCGACCTGCGTGTCGACGCTAACCTGTGCACCAGTGGCGTCGAAGGCATCGATCTTGATCGAGTAGCTGCCGTTGGCGGAGGTGAAGCCGGAGGTGGATCGTCCGTCCCAGGCGAAGGTCTGCGCCCCGGCGGTCAGGGCCTTCGTCTGTGTGGCCACCACGTTGCCCTTGGCATCGCTGATCGTCATCGTCGCCTGCTTGGCGGCACGCGCGGGCGTCAGGGTCCAGACGGCCGAGCCGTCCTTCAGGTTGGCGACCCGACCGTCCGCCGTCACGCTCTGGCCGATGAAGCCCGTGGCGGCGGCGGCGCTCGATGCCTTCGCGTTGTTGAGGATGGAATCGAGGCGGTCGTTCGACTTCAGCTGCTGCTCGACCCCGGCATATTGCACGAGCTGCTGCGTGAACTGGTTGGTGTCCAGGGGGTCCATCGGGTTCTGGTTCTTGAGCTGCGTCGTCAGCAGGGTCAGGAACTGCTGGAAATTGCCGGCGATCTCCTGCGAAGCGCCGGTGGCCGTGCTCGGGTTCGTGATGGAGGAGCTGCTCGAAGCTCCGGTGATGCCGGCTGTCATGGCGGTCTCCTCAGATTCGGATGTCGATGCCGCCGAGGCCGCGCAGCATACGCAGCGGCACGACGTCGTTGGAAAGGCGCGGGTCCTTCAGGTCGGAACCGGGCTTGCCGGAGCGGCCATCCCGGCCGCCCCCGCCATCCCGCTCGGCGCCGTTGCCCCCATCGGAGCCGGTGTCGCTGCGCAGGGACAGGTTGATGGCGGCGTCACCCGCATCGAAGCCGGCCTGCGACAGAGCTTGTTGCAGGTTGCCGACATCGCGCTGGAGAAGGGCCAGGGTCTCCGGCCGGTCGACCGTGAGATGGGCGGTGACCGTGCCGTTGTCCTTGTCGATATCGAGATTCACGTCGATCCGCCCGAGATCCTTCGGATCGAGGCTGATCTCGAAACGGTTCGACCCGGCCAGCGACCGGAGCCCGATGGTCATCGGCACCGCGCCGAGGGGCACCGGCGCCGCCTGGGCCTGGGGGAAGGCGCCGGCGGGATCGGGCGCCGGTGCGGGAATGTGGGCTGCCGGCACAGGGCTGAACGTCGCCGTAGGAGCCGAAGCGAGATCGTCGGCGGCCACGGTCGAACCGGGGGCTAGCTCGTCGATAGCCTTGGCTGACGAGGTCTCGCGCTCGGAGGCGGCCGGGCGATCGGTGCCGGATACGGGTACGGCGACCGGAAGACCGGCGGCAGCTTGCGTGCCGCCCGCGCCGGATGCAACGATTGCACTCGGTTTCGGAGACGAGGCGGCACCGGCCTGAACCGCCATCGCGGGAGCGTTGGCCGGGGGCGCGAGGAGTTCGGGCGGGGCGAGGGCGGACATCGCCGTCGCGGTGGGGTCCGCAACCGCGCCGTCCGCCGGAACCTCCACATCGTCGTTCCGCTCTTCGGTCGCCGTGACCGCCTCGGCGGCGACGGCCGCAGACGCGATCGCCTGAACCGGAACGGGTATCCCACTCTGTCCAGCCATCGAAGGCGGCAAGGCATTCCCAGCCTGAGGCGGGGCGGCGGATTGAGGGGTCTCACGTCCTGCCTGCACGGAAGAGGCGGGCAATGGTCCGGCGCCGCCGGTCATCGGCAAGCCTGCCTTGCCGGCTGGCTGCGGGAAGCCCGACGCCGCAATGATCGATGGATCTCCCCCCTGTTGCGGCAGGGTGGGCTGCATGTCCGTGCCCTTCGCCGCCGAAGCGTCACGCTGCACCGGCGAACCTCCGAGACCGGCCTCGTTGGGCGGCGTAGCCTGATCCTCGTCCCTTCGGGCTCGCAGCGGCCGTGTCTCGGCCAAGTCTTCTATCTGCCCTGAAACCGGATCCTGTTCCCGCAGCGCCGCTTCGGCCGCGCCCACGCCTCCGGCATCGACTTGGACCGGCCCGCGATAAACGCTCCGCTGCGAAAGCGCCCCCGGCCGTGCGGCATCGCCCTTCGGCCGCGGCGAGGACGGTTCCGCGGTCGGCGAAGCCACCGACGTCGCGACGCCGGTCTTGGCCGCATCACGCTCGCGGATGGCCGTCTTCGGCTCCAAGGCCCTGCGTGAGGACGGCGCCGGATGCGACTCGCCTGCGGGGATGCTGAAACGTTCGAGGCCCGCCGCATCGGTGGCAGGAATCGGGGTGGAACGCAGGGCGACCGCGCTCGTGAACCGCGAGGCCTGGTCTCGGTTGATCGACGTGGTGGCCATTCGGCGTAGTCTCCTCGCCCCCCCACCGCGCAACCTTCGCGCCACGCATCGCACCCGACAACCCGTTGTTTCGACAGGAAAAATTTTCGTCGCTCGCAAACCGATCCTCCGCGACCCGGCGAAATCGTCCCCGTCCAGGCAGGATTTGCCGGGTCCGGCGCGTCGGCATGCGAGACCTGCTCCCGGCCTGCCTGGAAGTTCCACCTCAGGATCGCTATAGACTCCGCATGTGCGGGCGCTGCGGCCTGCCGGCGAACCCGTGACGTGATGAACTCCCTCGACCTTCCCAAGGCCCCGCACGAGACGCGCGTCGTCGTCGCCATGTCCGGCGGCGTGGATTCCTCCGTGGTGGCCGGGCTACTCAGCCAGCAGGGCTACGACGTCGTCGGGATCACGCTGCAGCTCTACGACCATGGCGCGGCGGTCCATCGCAAAGGCGCCTGCTGCGCCGGTCAGGACATCCACGATGCGCGCCGCGTCGCCGAGACGCTCGGCATCCCGCATTACGTCCTCGATTACGAGGACCGCTTCCGGGAATCGGTGATCGACCGTTTCGCCGAGAGCTATCTCGCCGGTGAGACGCCGATCCCCTGCGTCGAGTGCAACCGGTCGATCAAGTTCCGTGATCTTCTCGCCACCGCCCGCGACCTCGATGCCGACGTGCTGGCCACCGGCCATTACGTGGCCAGTCGCCCCCTCGAAGCCGGCGGGCGCGGCCTCTACCGCGCCCTCGATCCGGCCCGTGACCAGAGCTACTTCCTCTACGCCACCACGGCCGAGCAGCTCGATTTCCTGCGCTTTCCCTTGGGCGAACTGCCCAAGGACGAGACCCGACGCCTTGCCCGCGAGCTCGGCCTCGCCATCGCCGCGAAGGCCGACAGCCAGGACATCTGCTTCGTGCCCCAGGGGCGCTACGCCGACGTCATCGCCAAGCTGCGGCCGGATGCGGCGCGCGCCGGCGACATCGTCGATCTCGAGGGGCGGGTGCTCGGCCAGCACGAGGGCATCATTCATTACACGGTCGGACAGCGGAAGGGTCTCCGCCTCGCCGTCGGCGAGCCGCTCTACGTGGTCCGACTGGAGCCGGGTTCCGCCCGGGTGGTGGTGGGGCCGCGTTCCGCCCTCGCCACCAGCCGCATCCGCCTCGACGATCTGAATTGGCTCGGGATCCTGCCGTCCGGCGGGGTCGTCGACATGCCGGTGGCCGTGCGGGTGCGCTCGACCCGTGAGCCGCGCGCCGCGCATCTGACGGTCGATTCCGGTGGAGCAGCCGCCGAGGTCGTGCTGGCCACACCGGAAGACGGCGTCTCTCCGGGCCAGGCCTGCGTCATTTATGCCGATGACGGCCCACGCTCGCGTGTGCTCGGCGGCGGCACCATTCGTCGCATCGACGCGTTGGCAGCCGGAACGGCGCAAGCCGCCTGACGCCGACCCGAGCCAGAACCTTCCCCATTCGCAGGATCTAGAGACGATATGCTGAGCGAGCCGCAGGCCGGTCCGAGCACGGCCCTGATGCGCAAGGCCTATGCCCGCTGGGCACCGGTCTACGACGTCGTCTACGACAAGCTCACCGAGCCCGCCGCGCGCGACGCGGTGATGGCCGCCACCGCCTGCGGGCCGCGTATCCTGGAGGCCGGCGTTGGCACGGGGTTGTCCCTCGGCTATTATCCGGCGGGCAGCTTCGTCTGCGGCGTCGACCTGTCCGAGGACATGCTGAAGCGTGCCCGCGCCAAGGTGCTGCGCCGCCGGCTCACCCATGTCCGTGGCCTTCAGGTGATGGATGTGTGCCGCCTTGGCTATGCCGATGCCAGCTTCGACGCGGTGGTCGCGCAGTTCCTCATCACCCTGGTGCCGGACCCCGAAGCCGCTCTGTCGGAATTTCTCCGCGTGGTGCGGCCGGGCGGCGAGATCGTCCTCGCCAACCATTTCGGCCAGACCAAGGGCGCGGTCGCCAAGGTCGAGGAGATCGTGGCGCCGCTCTGCACCAAGATCGGCTGGTCCTCGGCGTTCAAGTCGACGCGCATCGAGGCCTGGGCGCGGCGCAACGGCGTCGAGTTCATCGGCGTCTCGCCGACCTTTCCCGGTGGTTTCTTCAAGATTTTGAGGATGCGGAAGCCCGGCTGATCCGGCCCGGCGAAGCGGGGACATGACACGCAACTCGAGCGGCGTCCTCCGCCGCGCCCTGCGGTGGCTTCCGATCCTCGCCCTCGTGGCCATCTCGCTGGGCGTCCTCATCTCCGGCGCCCCGCACCTTCTCAGCCTCGACCGCCTGCTGTCCTATCGCGCAACGCTGATGGAGGCTGTGGCCGAGAACCGGTCGCGAGCCATCGGGGTCGCCTGCCTCGTCTATATCGGCTGCGTAATCGTGTCCGTGCCGGCCTCGCTGGTGCTGACCATCCTGTCGGGTTTCCTGTTCGGGGCCGCCACAGGCGCGGGGATCGCCCTCGTCTCGGCGACGACCGGTGCGGCCATCGTCTTCTCCATCGGCCGTGGGCCGATGTCGGAGTTTCTCGTGACCCACGCCGGACCGCGCCTCGGCCGCCTCGCGGCGGGGTTCCGCGACGACGCGTTCGGCTTCATCCTCGTCCTGAGGCTCCTGCCGATCTTTCCGTTCTGGATGACGAATCTCGCCCCGGCGGCCTTCGGCGTTCCCCTGCGCACCTTCGTGCTCGCGACCTTTCTGGGCCTCGCCCCCGGCGCCGTCGTCTATGCGGCAGCCGGATCGGCGATCGAGGATGTCGTCGCCGCCAACGAGGCGGCCAAGGCCGCCTGTCTGGCGAGCGGCGCCGAGGCCTGCGACGAGGCCCTGTCCCTGCGGTCTCTCGTCACCGTCAAGACCCTGGCCGGCCTCGGCGGCCTCGCCGCCTTCGCGTTGCTCTCCATAGGGCTGAGACGCCGGTTCGCCCGCAAGCGTAGCGTCACGTCGCAGATCCCTGTGGCCGGGCACTCGACGGCGCGGCGGCCGGAGCGTAACCGTGATGTAAATCAATCGCATTAAGACGTAGAGTTGATCGCCGAGAGATCGGAATGACCGCCGCGGGAGGCACTGCGCCGGGGGGACCGGGACGAGCCAAGAAGCCCGGGATGAGGGATGATCGGAACCCCGTGATGGACGCGACGCCACGCGCCGGCATGGAACTGCCTGTCCCCGTCGAGGCGGAGGCGCGGGCGGGAATCGGCCGTCATCTCGGCCTGTCGGGCCGGCTGTTCCTCGTGACCATCGCCTTCGTCGCCCTGGTCGAGATCCTGATCTACGTGCCGACCGTGGCGAACTACCGGCGCATGTGGCTGTCGGACCGCATCGCCGCCGCCCAGATCGCCGCCCTCGTCCTCGAAGCCTCGCCGGATCAGCACGTCTCGGAAGACCTCGCGCGGCACCTCCTGAAGGGGGTCGGCGCCAGCGCCATCGCGGTGCGCGGCGACGGAACGCGCCGCCTCCTTGCCGTGGAAACGATCCCCTCGGAGGTCGCAGGCCTCGTCGACCTGCGTTCCCATGACTGGATCGCCTCCATCGGGGGGGCATGGCGCACCGTCTTCACCGTGAGCAACGGCCCGGTCCGGGTCATCGGCCATGGCCGGGACGGGTTCGACCTCGTGGAGATCCTCCTCGACGAGGCGCCCCTGCGCGAGGCGCTGATCGACTTCGCCGACCGGCTGCTGCTCTCGTCGCTGGCGATCGCCGCGGCGGTGGCCGGCCTCGTCTTCCTGATGCTGCAGCGGATCATCGTGCGCCCGGTCCGGCGCCTCGCCCGCAACATCACGGAATTCGCCGACGATCCCCAGGGGAGCGACCGCATCATCACGCCGTCGCGCCGGACCGACGAGATCGGTCACGCGGAGGTGGCGCTCGCCCGCATGGAGACGGCGTTGGCCGGCGAGCTGCGCCAGAAGCGCCGCCTCGCCGAGCTCGGCCTGTCGGTGAGCAAGATCAACCACGAATTGCGCAACCTCCTGACCACGGCGCAGCTTCTCGGTGACCGGCTGGAATCCGTGTCGGACCCGGCGGTGGAGCGCATCGCCCCCCGCCTCCTCGCCACTCTCGGCCGGGCGATCCGCTTCTGCGAGGAGACGCTTGCGTATGGCCGGGCGAGCGAGGCCGTCCCGCAACGGCGCAAGGTCGAGCTCGCGCCGATCCTGGCCGAGCAATCCGACCTGTCCAGGCTCGACGGCGCGTCTCGGGTGACGATTCGCGTGGCCTGCGACGAGAATGTCGAGGTGGAGGTCGATCCCGACCAGTTCTCGCGGGCGCTCACCAACATCGTGCGCAACGCCGTTCAGGCCATCGGTTCGGACAAGGCGCGGCTGCTCGATCCGGTGATCGAGATCGAGGCCACGCGCCACGGCCGGCCGGGGGCGGGCGGGGTGACGATCCTCATCGCGGATAACGGGCCGGGGCTTCCCGAACGGGCGAGGGCGAACCTGTTCTCGCCGTTCGAGGGGTCGACGCGCGCGGGCGGGACCGGGCTCGGGCTTCCGATCGCCGCCGAACTGATCGAGCTTCAGGGCGGCTCTCTCACGCTGGATCCGACGGGGGAGGGGGAAGGCGCCCGCTTCCGGATCGTGATCCCGGACCGCCCGACGAAGTCGCCCTGAGCCTATTCCGCGGCCGCCAGGGTCAGGCCCGGCACGGTGATGCCGATGTCGCGAAGCAGTTCGGCATCGGCATCGGTCTCGTTATTGGCCGTGGTGAGGAGGCGCTCGCCGTAGAAGATCGAGTTCGCGCCGGCGAGGAAGCAGAGGATCTGCGCTTCGCGGGTGAGCCCCTTGCGGCCGGCGCTGAGACGCACACGCGCCTTCGGCATGACGATGCGGGCGGTGGCGCACATCCGGACGAGATCGAGCGGGTCCACGGGCGGACGGTCCTCGAGAGGGGTCCCCTCGACGGCCACCAGGGCGTTGATCGGCACGCTCTCGGGATGGGGGGCGTGGTTGGCGAGCACCTGAAGCATCGCCGCGCGGTCCTTCACGCCCTCACCCATGCCGACGATGCCGCCGCAACAGACGCCGATCCCGGCATCGCGCACGTTCTGAAGGGTGTTGAGGCGATCCTCGTAGGTCCGCGTCGAGATGATGTCGCCGTAGAAATCCGGGCCGGTATCGAGGTTGTGGTTGTAGGAGGTCAGCCCGGCCTCGGCGAGGCGGCCCGCCTGAGACGGGGTGAGCATGCCGAGCGTGACGCAGGCTTCCATTCCGAGGCCGCGGACACCGCGCACCATGGAGAGGACGGCATCGAATTCCGGGCCGTCCTTGGGCTGGCGCCAGGCGGCGCCCATGCAGAAGCGATGGGCCCCGGCGGCTTTCGCGGCGGCGGCCTCCTTCAGCACCTTGTCCACCGCCATCAGGCGCTCGCGCGGCAGGCCGGTGCCCTTGTGGTGCGCCGATTGCGGGCAATAGGCGCAATCCTCGGGACAGGCGCCGGTCTTGATCGACAGCAGGGCGGCGCGCTGGATATCGGCCGGGTCGTTATGGGCGCGGTGGACCTGTGCCGCCCGGAACACGAGGTCGAGGAGCGGCAGGTCGTGGATCGCCTGGATCTCGGCCACGGTCCAATCGTGCCGGATCGCGGGGATCTCGGTGGTGGGCAAAGGGGTGGGGAAGGGGGCGAGGGGGGCCATGGTGTCAGTCATGGCCCCATGAGGCGAATCTTCGCCGGAAAATCAAGCCGGGCCGGCCGCATGCCCCGATGCATTTGGCTTCAGGCCGGCCAGGATCGCCCCCTCACGCCGTCTTGCCGCGCAACCCCGACAGGCCCGACCAGAGCGGCGCGAAGAGGTAGCTGGTGATCGGAATCAGCGCGGCCCCGACCACGAGGCCCACGATGCCGGAGCCGATGGCGGTGACGATCCATTCGACGACGGGTCCGACCGGCGGCACCATCTTCGCGCTGCCGGCAGCGGCGTCGTGGATCACGTGGGCGACCTGGGGCAGGCCGTAACCTTCGAGACCATGGACGAGGATGCCGCCGCCGACCCAGATCATCGCGGCGGTACCGATGATGGCCAGAAGCTGCAGGAAGACCGGCATGCCCTCGACCAGGGCACGGCCGAAACCGCGGATCGCGCTGCCGAACACGGACGCCGAAGTGTTCTTCGCCATCGCGACCCCGGCATCGTCCGCCTTCACGATGAGCGCCACGCCGCCATAGACGAAGACCGTGATGCCGATGGCGACGACCGCGAGCACGATCGCCTTCGTCCAGATGCTGCCTTCGGGAAGAGAGGCCAGGGAGATCGCCATGATCTCGGCCGACAGGATGAAATCCGTCTTGATCGCGCTGGAGACCTTGCGCGCTTCCAGAGCCGCGCCGTCCCCGGCATCGGCATCGAGCTTGGCCTCATGCGCATGCGCCTCGTGCGGGAACAGCGCCTCGTAGACCTTCTCGGTGCCCTCGTAGCAGAGATAGGCGCCGCCGAGCATGAGCAGCGGGGTGATGGCCCAGGGGGCGAAGGCCTGCAGCAGCAGGGCCGCCGGCAGCAGGAACAGCATCTTGTTGCGCAGCGAACCGACGGCGATCTTGCCTACGATCGGCAATTCGCGCTCGGCCGCGAAGCCCACGACGTAGCGCGGCGTCACGGCGGCGTCGTCGATGACGACGCCCGCCGCCTTCGCGCCGGCCTTGGCGGCTTGCCCCGCGACATCGTCGAGGGAAGCGGCCGCGACCTTGGCGAGCCCCGCGATGTCATCGAGGAGGGCGATCAGTCCGATGCTCAAGGTTAGGTCCTTCCAACTGCCAGGGGCCGAGCCGTGCGATGCGATTTACCGGCCAAGCTGCCTCTAAGCAGGTTTCGCAGAAGTGGCCCCCGGTTCTGCGACAAACCCCTGCGACACAGCAAAGAGCCAAGAAGGGTGAAGCATTGGCTTGCCAACGCGAACCCGCTTAGGAGAGGAGACGAGCGAGCGGGGATTTCGATCCCCGCCCCATTTCAATGAGTGGATTCGCCGGCGGCGACCTTCGCGGTCCAGTCGTCGAAGGCGACGATTTCCTGGCGCTGCTCACCGAGGCCGGTGATGCCGAGGGTCATTACGTCACCGTTCTTGAGGAAGCGGGGCGGCTTGCGTGCCATCCCGACACCGGGGGGCGTGCCCGTGGTGATGACGTCACCGGGCTCCAGCATCATGAAATGCGAGAGATAGGCGACGATCTGGGCGACGCCGAAGATCATCGTCGATGTCGAGCCCGACTGCATCCGCTCGCCATTCACGTCGAGCCACAGGTCCAGGGCGGACGGGTCGGGGATCTCGTCCAGCGTCACCAGCCACGGCCCGAGGGGACCGAAGGTCGGGCAGCCCTTGCCCTTGGTCCAGGTCCCGCCGCGCTCCATTTGAAACTCGCGCTCGGAGACGTCGTTGCAGAGGCACAGGCCCGCCACATAGGACAGGGCCTCGTTGGCATGGACGTAGGATGCGCGCGCGCCGATGACGATGGCGAGCTCCACCTCCCAATCCGTCTTGGCCGACCCCTTCGGCAGAATGACCCGGTCGTTGGGGCCGGAGATGCAGGAGGGCGCCTTGTTGAAGACGATGGGCTCGGCCGGGATGTCGGCACCGATCTCCGCCGCGTGATCGGTATAGTTCAGCCCGATCGCGATGAAGTTGCGGGTACCGCCGACGCAGGGGCCGAGCCGCGTCTCGGCGGGGAGGAGCGGCAGCGTCTCGGGATCGATGGCGCGCAGGCGCTCCAATGACGTCGTGGCGAGGGCCGCGCCGGAAATATCGCGCAGGATGCCCGACAGATCGCGCAACCCGCCCTCGGCATCGATCAAGCCGGGCTTCTCGTCGCCCACATCTCCGTGACGCACAAGTTTCATCGGTTCTCGCTCCGCTTCGATCCATTGTCAGCCCGAGACATCGGTCCCTCCACCGTCCCTGGCAAGGTGTCGCGACCGGACAGGGACATGTTGCATAATTCATACATCCCTTTGAAAATCCCGCGCGATACGCATTTTTATGCAAGATATGAGATACGTAAATCGGACAGTTTAGATGTGAACGATTCGCTGCGATGCCTTTCGGTGACACGGGCGACGATGTCGGCGAAGGCATAGCCAAAGTAAATCGCGACTTATGAAACGATTAACACTTTGCCGCACATGGATTGCATAGACCGGCCAAGAACGGCACTCTTCTGCTCAAGATGCCGGCCGGGGATCACGCCGCGGTAAATCCGAGCATCGCAAGCAAGGGTCGGGAGCAGGACATGGCCATGACGATTCGCAACACGGCTCTGGCGGGACTCTCCGCCGCCGTCCTGACCCTGACGGCAGGGGACGCCATGGCCGGCGCGTTCGGCATCCGCGAACAGAGCACCCTCGCGCAGGGTCAGGCTTTTGCGGGCACCGCGTCCGGCTCCGGCGGCGTCTCCTCGATGTTCTGGAACCCGGCCACGATCACCATGAACCCCGGCTGGGTCAGCGAGCAGAATCTCAGCTTCATCAACCTCTCCTCCAAGATCACCCCGACCGACGGCACCTCGCCATTGTTCGCGCCGCTGGGCGGCAGCGGCGATATCGGCCAGGGCGCTGTGATCCCGGCCGGCGCCACCTCCTACCAGCTCACCGACCGGCTCTGGATCGGCATCCAGACCGGCGCTCCCTTCGGCCTCGTGACCAAGCCTCGCGACGACTGGGCCGGCGAAGTCTACGGACGATCGAGCCGCATCTTCTCGCTTTCGTTCAACCCGACCATCGGCTTCAAGGTCAACGAGTGGCTCTCGATCGCCGCCGGGCCGAACATCGAGTATTTCCGGCTGACCCTTCGCCAGGCCTTCCCGCTCTCGTTCAGCCCGCTCATCGCCCCCAACGCGTCGCTCAAGGGAGAATCCTGGGGCGTCGGCTTCACGGCGGGCGTGCTCATCACCCCCTGGGCCGGCACGGCGTTGGGCGTCGGCTATCGCTCCTCCGTGCATCACGACATCGAAGGCGCCTTCCTTTTGCCGGGGCCGGCGGCCTTCCTGAGCCAGCAGGTCACCGCCAACCTCAATACGCCGGAGAAGTTGAGCGTCGGCCTGACCCAGGCCGTCAGCCCGGTCGCCCGCGTCAATCTCGGTTTCGAGTGGGACAATTGGTCGAGGCTCGGCGATGTCGGCATCGTCGGCCGCACCACCGGCGGCATCGCGACCACGCTGCCCCTGAACTACAAGGACGGCTACACCTATTCCGTCGGCGGCGAGTACGATTGGTCGCCGGCCCTCACCGTCCGGGCCGGTCTCGCCTACGAACAATCGCCCATCGATTTCTCGAACCGCTCGGTTCGGCTGCCCGACAGCGACCGCTTCAACGTCTCGCTCGGCGGCAGCTATCGCTGGAGCGAGAAGCTGACCCTCAACATCGCCTATTCTCACCTCTTCCTCGTGGGCGATTCGAAGCTCCTCGCCGGTCCGGGCCGCGACTACAACTTCCGCAACATTCCCTTCGCCGCCGATACGAGCGGCAGCGCGGATATCGTTTCGGTGGGCTTCCGCTACGTCTTCGGCACGCCGGCCGCTCCGATCGCTCCCGCGCCGCTGGTTCGGAAGTTCTGAGTGTCTTCAGCCGGAACACCGAGGCAGTGTGGAGATCTTCCCCTCGTCGACCTCATCCTGAGCTGCGGCGATAACGGCCTCGAAGGATGAGGTGACGGGGATCCTAAAAAACACACCCGACTAACCATCATCCGGCCGCAGGGACCACCGACGATCCCGTTCTCGACTTGGCCATTCGAGCCGAATGGCGTCTGACGGATCACGCCTTCATGCGGACATAGGTTCCGGGCGCCGGCCCCAGGGAGGGCAGGCCTCCCTCTCCCGGAATCCGCGCCGGCACGCGGGCCGGGGCCTGCTTCTCCAGCCATTCGAACCAGTAGGGCCACCACGACCCCTTGTGCTCGGTCGCCGCCGAAATCCAATCCTCCAGACGCCCCTTGGCCGCACCGCCGGTCCAGAACCCGTATTTCGGCTTGGAGGGTGGGTTGACCACGCCGGCGATGTGACCGGACCCGGCCAGCACGTAATCGACCTTGCCGCCGAACTTCGACGACCCTTCGAAGACGGAGATGGCGGGGGCGATGTGATCCTCCCGGGTGGCGAGGTTGAAGATCGGCACCTTCACCTTCTTCAGGTCTAGACGGACGTTGCCGAGGATCATGCGCCCCTGGGCCAGGGTGTTATCGAGGTAGCAGTTGCGCAGGTAGAAGGAATGGTTGGCCGCCGGCATCCGAGTAGCGTCGGCGTTCCAGTAGAGCAGGTCGAAGGCCGAGGGCGTCTGCCCCTTCACGTAGTTGTTGACCACGTAGGACCAGATCAGGTCGTTCGGCCGCAGCATGTTGAAGGCGGTCGCCATGCCCGAGCCTTCGAGGTAGCCGCGCTTCTTCATCCGCGCCTCGATGCTGCGGATCTGCTCCTCGTCGGCGAAGACCTTGAGGTCGCCGGCATGGGTGAAGTCCACCTGCGTCGTCAGGAAGGTGGCGCTGTTGATGCGCTTGTTGCCCGTGGCCGCCTGCATCGCCAGGGTCACCGCCAGCAGGGTGCCGCCGACACAATATCCCGCCGCCGCCACCTCGCTCTCACCGGTGGCGACACCGATCGCGTCGATGGCCGCCTCAATGCCCTCGCGCATGTAGCTCTCGAAATCCTTGTCGGCGTGGCGCTCGTCGGGGTTCACCCACGAGATGCAGAAGACCGTGAGGCCCTGCGACACCATCCAGCCGATCAGGCTTTTCGACGGATTGAGATCGAGGATGTAGAACTTGTTGATCCAAGGCGGCACGATCAGGAACGGGCGCTTGAGCACCGTCTCGGTGGTCGGCGAGTATTGAATGAGCTCCATCAGGTCATTGCGGAACACCACCTCGCCGGGGGACACCGCGACGTTGACGCCGACCTCGAAGCCGGACGGATCTGTCTGGCGGACCCGCAGCTGGCCCTTCCCGGCCTCGATGTCCTCGGCGAGCATCTTCATGCCGCGCACGAGATTGGCGCCGTTCTCCTGCAGCGTGTGCCGAATCAGCTCAGGATTGGTCATCACGAAATTGGAGGGCGAGAGCGCGCCGACGATCTGGCGCAGGTAGAACTGCGCCTTGTGCCGCGTATGCTCGTCGATCCCGTCGGCCTCGTCAACGAGCTCTTCCGCCCAGCGGGAGGTGATGAGGTAGCTCTGCTTGATGAAGTCGAAGATCGGGTTGGTGGACCATTCCGCGTGTTTGAAGCGATTGTCCTTCGCCTCGGGCAACGCCACGGGCGACGCTTCCTCTCCCTGGAGGCGATGCCACGTAGAGCCCCAGAGGGTGATGAACGCGTCGCTGAGCTTCTTCTGGGCTTCGAGGGACTTCTGCGGGTCGACCATCCAGCGCTCGACCACGGTGCCGAGGGTCTTGACGACGTCGTTGACCTCTTCCGGAGGCTTGGCCAGTTCGGGATCGAGCGGGTCCGCCTGGCTGATCGGCTTCATGTAGGCGCCGGCCGTGCGGGTGAACTCCTCGATCAGCAACGTCGCGTTGCGGGACAAGGCGTCGATATCGGGAAGCGGTGTCGTCCTGTCGGTCGTCACGCGTTGATTTCCCCTCTATTTCCGCGGGACGGCCCGGCCGAACCGTCCTCGTTCTCGACAAATTAACGCGGCACCTCGACTTTCCGCCAGGGCGCGGCTTACGTTTCAGGTCATTATGTCAGAGCCTTCATCACGGAATCACAGGCGGTGCGGCTTCGTCCCCCGTCTGGCCCTCGTCCTCGGCGGCCTTCTAGCCGCGGGAGGATGCTCCGGCGACCTCAACGCCATGCGCGGCGCCTATACGCTCGCCGGGGGCGGGCCGAAGGATGTGAAGGCGCCCGATTTCGTGGTGCAATCCCGCAAGACCGACGCCGAATATCTGCCCGTCGGCGTCGCAGCACCAGCCAGGCCCATCAGCGCCCGCACCGCCGAAGGGACCAAGAGTCTCGAGAACGATCTGATGGGCGCTCGTGGCCGTAACGAAGCCAAGGGCCGTGCCGCCGAGAGCGCCGCCCGCGCCACAGGCCAGATCCAGCCTGCACAATAACGGTCGGCTCCGGGCCGCCGAGATGGTAGACAGGTCGACCACGTCAGAGTGATGACAGTTTTGAACGCGCGAATCATGCGATTGGCGCATCGGACCCCGTGAAGCCCATGACCGACTTTCACCGCATCAAGCGCCTGCCCCCTTACGTGTTCGAGCAGGTCAACCGGATCAAGGCCCAGGCGCGCGCCAATGGCGCCGACATCATCGATCTCGGCATGGGCAATCCCGATCTCGACGCCCCGCGCCACGTCATCGCCAAGCTGGTGGAGACGGCCGGCCGGCCGCGCACGGACCGCTATTCGTCCTCGAAGGGCATCGCGGGTCTCCGCCGGGCGCAGGCGAACTACTACAAGCGCCGTTTCGGCGTGAGCCTGAACCCCGACACCCAGGTGGTGGCGACGCTCGGCTCCAAGGAGGGCTTCGCCAACATGGCGCAGGCGATCACCGCGCCGGGTGACGTGGTGCTGGTGCCGAACCCGAGCTACCCGATCCACGCCTTTGGCTTCCTGATGGCGGGCGGCGTGATCCGCTCCGTGCCGGCCGAGCCGACCCCGGCCTTCTTCCCGGCCGTCGAGAAGGCGATGCAGCACTCGATCCCCAAGCCGGTGGCGATCGTCGTCTGCTACCCCTCGAACCCCACGGCCTACGTGGCGAGCCTCGATTTTTACCGCGACCTCGTCGCTTTCGCCAAACGCCACGAGATCATCATCCTGTCCGATCTCGCCTATGCGGAGGTCTATTTCGACGGCGAGCCGCCGCCCTCCGTGCTGGAGGTGCCGGGCGCCATCGACTGCACGGTGGAGTTCACCTCGCTCTCCAAGACGTTCTCCATGGCCGGCTGGCGCATGGGTTTCGCGGTGGGCAACGAGCGCCTGCTCGCCGCCCTCACGCGGGTGAAATCCTACCTCGATTACGGGGCGTTCACGCCGATCCAGGTGGCGGCCACCGCCGCCCTCAACGGACCCGAGGATTGCATCGTGGAGATGCGCTCGATCTACAAGAAGCGCCGCGACGCGCTGATCGAGTCGTTCGACAAGACCGGCTGGAAGATCCCGAGCCCGTCGGCTTCGATGTTCGCCTGGGTGCCCATCCCGGAGAAGTATCAGGGCCTCGGCAGCCTCGAATTCTCCAAGCTCCTCCTCGAGAAGTCGGACGTGGCGGTGGCACCGGGCATCGGCTTCGGCGAACACGGCGACAATTACGTTCGTATCGCGCTGGTGGAGAACGAGCAGCGCATCCGCCAAGCGGCCCGCAACATCCGCCGCTTCTTCGAGACGTCGGACCGCACGCTCCACAACGTCGTCCCGCTCACGAAAGCGGGCTGAATCGCGTCATCGGTGATGTTGCGGGGGGGAGACAGGTCGCGCCAAAGCGGCCTGAGCCCCTCTCATGTGCTTGTCACATGCCGTCCCGGTGAGCAGGGTCGCGCCATGTCGCCTGCCACCGAGGATCGTATGCGCGGATTGACCCTGACCGTCGCGCTGCTGCTGGCCGGATCGGCCGGTGCCTGCGCGCCGAACCCGATCGTCGCGCGTGATCCGGTTCCCGCACCGGATCCGGGTCTCAGCTATGTCTGCGATTCGCAGCCCCTCGTCCTGAACGCGGTCCGCACCAATTGCGTGCCGGTGGAACGCGAGCCTCAGGTCGTCCTGCGCGCCAAGGGCTGAGCTGCGCGGACACGGCGTCCCATCCATAGGAAAAGGCCGGAGCATCGCTCCGGCCTTTTCCTTTTATTGGGCGATGGGTCCTGATCTCAGCGGACGGCCGGTGCCGGCGAGACGGGCCGCGGCGCTGCGCTCGGATCGTTGGTGGTCATGCCGGGAGTGGATGGCATGGCGTTGCCCGGTGCCGTGCGCGCGCCCGGCGCGGTCGCGGTGCCGGTGGTGGCGGGGCCTGCCTCCATGCTGTCCCCCTTGCCGACCACGCCCGACTTCGAACCGGCGGCATTCGTGCCATGGCTCTCGGGCATTCCGGTCTGCGCGAAGGCGGCGCCGGACAGCGCAACGACCAATGCGGCGGCGGCGGTGGAGATCTTGATGGCGGTCATGGTGGGCTCCTTGCTGAATGCGCTTATCGGTTGCGCTTGCTGGTTCAACGCGGAGAATCCGGGCTGGTTGCCCCTTGGATCGGGAAGCATCTCCCCCGTGCGGGACCGGCCGGCATCGAAAAAGATGGATCTTGGAGCGGCGAGGACACGGACAGGCAACCTCTCATGGGGCATGGTAGGGCATGAGCGGCTGCGGCCGCATGTGAACACCGCGACGGAGCGACCCGTGCAGCATCTCTCGACCTTCGCCGCCGCAGGCCTGATCGGCCTCGGCCTGTCCCTCGCCTCCGGCGCCGTCGCTCAAACGTCCTATACGGCGGCGAATGGCCCCTACATCCTGCCCACAGACCGGGCGACGGGCCGTCCCGTCCCGGATGATGCGCGCGCCATTCCGGTGCCGAGCGTCATGAATGGCGGCGGGTTCGGCCTCAGCGGCAACAGCTATTTCGAGGATTCGCCGACGGAAGGTCCGCTGAACGGGCGCCGCCGGCCGCACGAATTCGTCCTGGCCCCGGCACGCGTCGCGCCTCCCGCCTACGGCCGCTGACACCTATCCGCCTTTCGCGCGGAGGCCGGCCCACCGATCCACGAGGGCAGATGCGGTGAGGCCTGCGGCATAGGCGACGAGGTTCCAGGGCGAGAAGATCCGCCCGAGCAACAGGGCGCCGGGGAGCGTCAGTCTGAACGCGTCGAGCCACGGCGTATGGACGAGGCGGGAGAGCTCCACCACCAGGGCGATCGCACCGGCCACGAGGAGGATCGCCTGCCCATTCCGGTGCGGCAGCAACGCCGCGACCAAAGCGTAGACCATTGCCGCCCACAGGGCCGAACCGCCGTATTTGACGATCCCCATCGGTAGACCGAGGGGCACGAAGCGCAGGCTCAGCCCCGCGACGATGATGGCGAGACCCGCCGCGAGACAGCCCCCTCGCGACCGAATGCGGCCCGTGGGTCGAGAGGTGGTGGCTGGCGTCATGCGGGGGACCGTCCCGGACCTAAGGGAAGAGGAAGACGGGCGCCGCCGTTTACACCGGGCGGGCGTCTCGGTATCACCCGCGCTCACACGCTAAGCCCTGTACCTTCACCACGAGCCGAAACACCAGATGCGCGCCGAGATCGAACAACTCTCGGATGCCGCCAAGCAGTCGATCGGACTGCTGAGGAGGCATCTTTGACTGGGATACCGTCGAGAAACGCCTCGCGGAGCTGAACGCAGCCTCCGAGGATCCCAACCTGTGGAACGACGCCGAGGCGGCGCAGAAGGTCATGCGCGAGCGCGGCGCCCTCGAGGACGCCGCGGGCGCGATCAAGAAGCTCAGCCAGGATCTCGATGACGCCGCGACGCTCATCGAGCTCGGCGAGATGGAAGGCGACCAGGACACCATTCTCGAAGGCGAGAACGGCATCCGCGCCGTCGAGAAGGAGGCCGCGCGCCGCCAGATCGAGACGCTCCTGTCCGGCGAGGCCGACGGGCTCGACACCTATGTCGAAGTCCATGCCGGGGCCGGCGGCACCGAGAGCCAGGACTGGGCGAACATGCTCCAGCGCATGTACGGCCGTTGGGCCGAGCGCCGGAAGTACAAGGTCGACATCGTCGAGTGGTCTGATGGCGACGAGGCCGGGATCAAGGGCGCCACGCTCATGGTCAAGGGCCACAACGCCTATGGCTGGCTCAAGACGGAATCCGGCGTCCACCGCCTCGTGCGCATCTCTCCCTACGATTCGAGCGCGCGGCGCCATACCAGCTTCGCCAGCGTCCGGGTCTATCCGGTGATCGATGACCGCATCGTCATCGAGATCAAGGAATCGGATTGCCGCATCGATACCTATCGGTCGTCGGGCGCCGGTGGCCAGCACGTGAACACCACCGATTCGGCGGTGCGCATCACCCACAACCCCACCGGGATCGTGGTGGCGTGCCAGCAGGAGCGATCCCAGCACAAGAACCGGGCCACGGCCTGGAACATGCTGCGCGCCCGGATGTACGAGGCCGAGCTCAAGAAGCGCGAAGAGAAGGCCAATGCCGAGAACGCGGCCAAGACCGATATCGGCTGGGGCCACCAGATCCGGTCCTACGTGCTGCAGCCCTACCAGCTGGTGAAGGACCTGCGCACAGGCACCCAGTCGACCGATCCCGACGAAGTGCTGGATGGTGCGCTCGATCCCTTCATGGAAGCGTCGCTCGCTCAGCGCGTCTATGGCGGGGCCGGCGAAGTCGAGGACATCGATTAGTCCTCGCTTCCCTTCAGTTGGGCTCTCCTATCTAGCGGCGAGGAACTGCGCGTCCGATCCGCCGAGGACGCGCAGGAAGCGCTGCGGGTCCACGGGCTCGCCGTCGATCCTCGTCTCGTAATGCAGATGACTTCCAGTCGAGCGGCCGGTGGAGCCGACACGGCCGATGGCGGCTCCGGCCTCGACCCATTCTCCCGCGCCTACCGCGATGGACGACAGATGGGCGTAGCGCGTCACGAGCCCGCTGCCGTGATCGACCTCCACCATGTTGCCGTAGCCGCCATTGTAATCGGCGACCGTCACCCGGCCGGCCGCCGTCGCGCGCGCGCTTTCCCCGAACTCGGCTTTCATGTCGAGGCCGGTATGCAGGGCGAGCCCGCGCGTGAACGGATCGAGACGGGGTCCGAAACCGCTCGACAGGCTGTAATTGCCGGCCAGGGGCTGCCGCACGGGGAGGGCGGATGCGATGCGGCGGAGGCGGTCTTCCTCTCCCAGAGCCCGCCGGACCTGCCCGACCGCGATGCCGAAGGGATCGGCAGAGAGCGGCACGAGCGGCCCACCGATCCCCGCCTCGCGTTGGCGCTCGAAACGCTGCGGGTCGAGGCCGACACGGATGACGATGTCACGCAGGCGCTGCGAGCCGCGGATCGCGCGCACGCCGAGCGCGTCCAGGGTTCGGATCTGGTGCGCGCCCAGACCATCGAGGCGCCGATCCAGCCCCGCCAGAACCTGCTCGGTCTCTCGCAGGGACTGCCGGCCGGGCGCGCCGTCCCGTGAGCGCAACTCGAAGGCGTCGGGCGTCGGAAAGGGTTTTGGCGCAGGCTTGGCCGGAGTTTTGGCGACAGGGTCGGTGATCGTGGCCGCGTAACCGAGCGCCCCGGTCTCGGCGGGATCGTCCGCCGCACTCCGGCCGGCACTCGCGATGGGGTGTCCTGCCTCGCTCGCGAGGAGCGAAAGCTGGGCCTGACGCTTTTCCATCGCGGCTTGGCGCTGGGACAGATCGGCCACCCGCGCGGCCAATCCCTCGCGCGTGGCGAGATGCTCCATCGTCGCCCGGTCGAGCTGAAGCCTGAGGGCTCCGATCCGCTCCTCGTAGGCATATTGCAGGGCGGTCTGCTGGGATACGAAGCGGGCCAGGATCTCGTCGTGGAACACGAGGTACCATGTGGCGGCACCGGCCCAGAGCGTGGCGATGGCGAGGCCACAGACGAGGGCCGGCACGAGGCGTCGTCCCGCGTGCGGCAGGCGTATTCCACCGATCATGGGAAACGAAAAACGCATCCGGGCCCACCCCACTCCAACTCCCGCCATTGGAGGGGATCAGGGTTAACGAAGCGCAAAATCCCGCGCGCGAGACGTCGACCTCGAGACGCGCGCGACAGTGGCTTCAGGCCAGCGCGCGCGCCGCGGCGAGAACCTCCTCCGCATGGCCGGGCACCTTCACCTTCGACCAGACGCGCGCGATGCGCCCCTCGCCGTCGATGAGCACGGTGGTGCGCTCCACCCCCATGTACTTGCGGCCGTACATGCTCTTTTCCACCCAGACGCCGTAGGCTTCGAGCATCGACTTGCTCTCGTCGGAAGCGAGGGGGAAGGTCAGATCGTACTTCGCCCGGAACTTATCGTGGCTCTTCACGCTATCGGGGGAGACGCCCACCACCACGGTATTCGCTTCCCCGAAGGCGGCGCCGAGGGCGTTAAAGCCTTGTGCCTCCAGGGTGCAACCGCTGGTATCGTCCTTCGGGTAGAAGTAGAGTGCGACCTTGCGACCCTTGAGCGCGCCGAGGCTGATTTCCTCACCGCCCGCGCCCGGTAATGTGAAGGCGGGAGCGTGATCTCCGGTGTCGAGAGGCATGATGCCTTCCTTTCGGCCGATTGATAGTGTGCCACAAGAGACGTTGATCGAGGGGCACATGACCCCTCGGCTGAGGACCAAAAGATTGCCGGGTCAAGGCAACCCCGAATCCCGGACACCTGCTCGATAGCGTGAGCGGCCCGTCCGATCCAGCGGCTCAAGGATCGATGAACCAAGACACCGCCACAGCTTTGCGACGGGGTAGGTCGCCTCGGCGGCGGCGGCGGCCGCTGCTATGGCTTTCGCTCGTTCTCGTGGCCGCCCTCACGCTCGCCGTTTCCGGGGCGTTCTGGCGTCTGACCAACGGTCCCCTGCGCATCGACGGCATGTCCGAGCGCGTGGCCTCGGCCATCGCGGGCAGTATCGGCCCCGGTTGGCGGGTGGACCTGCGCGACAGCACCATCGAGCTCGATTCCGAGAATTCCCTGGCGCTTCAGGTCGCCGGCCTCGACATCCACAACCCGGACGGCGCCCTCGTCCTGCGCGCTCCCATGGCGGTGGTGAGCCTGGATACCTGGGGTCTGCTGCGCCTCGCGGTCCAGCCGAGGGCCATCGAGTTCCGCGACCTGCAGATGACGGCCCTGGTCCACCGCGACGGGTCCATCGCCTTTGCCGGTTCCGATCCGGCCCATGCCGCAGCGGAGCCTCATACGCTGCCCAGCGTCGATAGTGCCCGGGGAAACTCGTCGCCGATCTCGGCCGCCATCGCCTCGATCTTCGGCATCGTCCTCGATCCGGCCGGAGTGGTCGGAGCCCTCGACCGGGCGCGGATCACCAATGGGCGCCTGACGCTGATCGACGACGACGCCCGCCAGCGTGGGGTGTTCGAACACGTCAACGGGCTGTTCCGACGCGACGCGGTGCGGGATTCGCGGGTGTTCGAGTTGCGCATCGACGGCCCTCACGGGGAATGGCGCTTCGGCGGTGACCTGCACGAGGGCGGCAACGGAAAGCGCAACGGCATCATCACCCTGGACGATCTGCCGGTCACCGATCTGCTCCTCCTCTCGGGGCAATCGAAACTGCCGATCGAGACCGACCTGAAGGTCTCGGCCAAGGCGGAGGTCGGGCTCGACAACGGTCGGGTCGAGGCCCTGAAAGCGACGGTCAAGACCAGCGACGGCAATTTCCTCATCGAGGAGAAGGACTTCAACCCGGTCACCATCGAAAGCCTGACCGCCTCGGTCAGTTGGGACGAGGCCAAGCGAGTCCTGAACCTCGACAGCATCGATTATCTCGGAGCCGGCAACGCGGTGCATCTCGCCGGTGTCTGGACCGCGAGCCCGGTGGGCGGCCCCACGGCCTGGACCCTGGCCCTCGCGGGCAAGGATGCGATCCTGCGCGGCGCCGCCAGGACCGACAAGCCGGTCAAGCTCGACGCCCTCTCGGCCCATGTCACGGGGCGCGACGGCGGCCTCTCCATCGACGAGTTCACCGTGGCGGGGGCCGGCGGAGCCACCGGCCGGGTCACCGGCACGGTGGACACCAGCGCGGATGAAGGCGGCCTTACGCTGAAGATCAACGCCGCCCATACCGATGGGCGCATGGCCCTGCGCCTGTGGCCGGAGCATATCGCTCCGCCCGCCCGCGAGTATCTGGTGGACAACCTCCAGGGCGGCCTCGTGGACAAGGTCGACATCACCGTGGACATGAGCGGCAGCGAGCTCGCCGCCGCGACGCGTGGCGAGCCGATGCCGGACAGCGCCATCCATATCGATTTCGCCGTCTCCAACGCGACGCTGGCGGTGAGCGAGGGCGCTCCCCCCCTGAGCCGCGGCCGGGTGACGGGGACCATCACGGGCCTGACCACGAACATCCGCGGCGTCACCGCCGACATCAAGATGCCGGACGACCGGACGCTCTTCATCACGGACGGCTCGTTCGTGATCCCGAAGATCACGCCGGACACAGTCACCGCCCAGATCGGCCTCAAGCTCGGCGGTGGTGCGGACGCCCTCGTCGCCCTGCTCCAGACCAAGATGTTCAAGAACCTCACCGGGGTCGAGATCGACCCGGCCTCGGTCAAGGGCAATGCCGATCTGCGCATCGACTTCCCGCTGAACCTCAAGCGCATCCCCGACCTGCCGGACCTGCCCGTGAGCCTCACCGGTACCCTGAGCGACCTCGCCGTCGAGAAGGCTTTCGGAAAGGAGAAGCTCGAGAACGGCCGCTTCGCCGTCACCTACGAACGGGGCGGTTTCACCCTGAAGGGCGACGGCCGGGTGCTCGGCTCGCCGCTCACCCTCGACCTGCGCCAACCGAAGGCGGGCGCACCGGGCGAGGTCAACGCGACGCTCCTCCTCGACGAGGCCCTGCGGGCGAGACGGGGCCTGCCGGTGGCGCCGCAGCTCGCCGGGCCGATCCCGTTGAAGATCAACCTCGCCATCGGAAAGGGCAGCCCGGCGCGCTCGCCCATCCGCATGGAAGCGGATCTGTCCCGCGCCTCCATCGACGGCCTGATTCCGGGCTTCGTCAAACCGGCCGGCAAGCCGGGGCGCGTCAGCTTCGTCATGACCGAGGTCAGCCCGGGGGGGGCCATGGACCTGCGCGACATCGTCCTCGATGCCGGCAGCGCCAGCGCGCGCGGCACGGCGGCGATCAATGGCGATGGGCAATTCGACCGGGCCGACCTCTCGAGCTTCAAGCTGTCGCCCGGCGACGACATGCGCATCCAGATCGACCGCAGCGGCAACCTCTATAAGGTGGCCGTGAAGGGAGCCGTGGCCGATGCGCGGCCGTTCATGAAATCGCTCGGAGGACCGGAGGGCAAGGCCGGCAAGGAAAGCGGCCGAGACCCATCCAAGGAGATCGAGGCCGATATCAGCTTAGGCATCATCACCGGATTCAATGGCGAGGCACTGACCGGCGCCAGCGCGAAGCTCTCGATGAAGGGCAAGGATTTCCGCTCGGGCCGCCTGCAGGGCCGCTTCAACGGAGCCGGCTTCTCGGCGGTGGTGTCCCGCTCGGGCCGCGGCGATCCCTCGATCAACATCGAGACCACCGATGCCGGGGCTACCCTGCGCTTCGTCGATATCTACAAGCGCATGTATGGCGGGCGCCTCGTCCTCGGCAGCACCCTCGGGGACGGGCCGCAGACCGGCGTGGTCCAGATCCGCGATTTCACGCTGCGCAACGAGCCGGCCCTGTCGAGCATCATGGCGCAGGGTCCGGCGACCAGCGAGGTCGTCGATGCCAAGGGCCGCAAGCAGATCATCCAGAACGCCGGCAACGACGTGAGCTTCGACCGCCTGCGGGCGAACTTCACCCGCACCGGCAGCCGCGTCGACTTCACCGACGCCGCCATCTCCAACGCGGCGATGGGCTTCACCATGAGCGGCTACCTCGACACGGCCAAGGAACGCGCCGACATCAACGGCACCTTCGTCCCGCTCTACGGGCTGAACAACGTCGTCTCGCGGCTCCCCCTGTTCGGGCAACTCCTCGGCGGCGGGAACAACGAGGGTCTGTTCGCCCTGAATTTTCGGGTCTCGGGCCGCCTGTCCAAGCCGGATGTGAGCGTGAACCCGCTCTCCGCCCTGGCGCCCGGCATCCTGCGCCGTCTGTTCAGCGCCGGAGGCAATGACGGCTTTCCCGGCGCGACTTCCGCCGGAGAGACCGAACGCTGAGATCGCCGGCCACTCCCGCCCTCTGCGGGCCACTGAATTGACGCAGCTGCTCTTTTAGGCAGAGCGCATTCGTCTTCCCCTTGTGGGGAGAGGTCAGGAGTGGAGGTGGCTTCGCCAGCCTCCGCAGCGGCAGGAGGGGCACCCGACCACCCCCACCTCCAACTCCTCCCCACAAGCTCGACGGATCTCGGGCAGGCCCGAGATCCGCTGGGGAGGAGGGCAGGGTGGCGCATCCCGCGAACGATGTGAATGCTCTAGCGCCGCCGGCGGGAGAGGGGGCGATCTCTCCGAACAACGCGCTCCGCTCATCCGACCCTCTGCGCGGGCCACCTTCCCCCGCAGAGGGGGAAGGGAGACGCGCCACACTTTCGAAACCCGCGCTTGAGGTTCTACCCCCGTCGCCTCACTCGACCCGGAGAAGCACGTGCTTCTTGCGGCCGAAGGAGAGCTTCACCACCCCATCGTGGCCGAGATCGGCCAACGTCAGCACCGCCTTCTCGTCGCTGATCTGCACGTCGTTGACACGCAACCCGCCGCTCTTGATCTGGCGCCGCGCCTCGCTGGTGGAGGGGACGAGCCTGGCGTGGTCGGGACCGAAGGCCGAGAGTACGCCGAGACCGGCCTCCAGGACGGAGCGGGCGACGGTGACGCTCGGCAGGTCCTGCGCCACGGCGCCTTCCACGAAGGTCTTGCGCGCGGTCTCGGAAGCGGCGTCAGCCGCCTCGCGTCCGTGCATCAGGGCCGTCGCCTCGGTAGCGAGCACCTTCTTCGCCTCGTTGATCTCGGCGCCCTGCAGCGCCTGAAGCCGGGCGATCTCGTCCATCGGCAAAAGGGTGAACAGCTTGAGGAACCGCGCCACGTCGGCATCCTCGGTGTTGCGCCAGAACTGCCAGTAATCGTAGGGGCTCAGCATCCCGGCATCGAGCCAGACTGCGCCCGCCGCCGTCTTGCCCATCTTCGCGCCGGACGCCGTGGTGAGCAGCGGGCACGTCAGCCCGTAGAGCTGCGGCGTGCCCATGCGGCGGCCGAGATCGATGCCGTTGACGATGTTCCCCCACTGGTCCGATCCGCCCATCTGCAGCACGCAGCCGTAGCGGCGGTTGAGCTCGACGAAGTCGTAGGATTGCAGGATCATGTAGTTGAACTCGAGGAACGACAGTTCCTGGTCGCGCTCCAGACGCATCCGCACGCTGTCCATGGACATCATGCGGTTGACCGAGAAGTGCCGGCCGATATCGCGCAGCATCTCGATGTAGTTGAGCTTGGTCAGCCACTCGGCGTTGTCGACCATGGCGGCAGCATTGCCGCCGCCACCGAAGGTCAGGAACCGCGAGAAGGTCTTCTGGATCCCGGCCTTGTTCTCCTCGATCTGCTCCAGCGTCAGGATCTTTCGCGACTCGTCCCGACCGGACGGGTCGCCGACCCGGGTGGTGCCGCCGCCCATCAGGGTGATCGGGGTGCCTCCCGTCGCCTGCAGCCAGTGCAGCATCATGATCGAGAGCAGATGCCCCACATGGAGGGAGGCCGCCGTGCAATCGTAGCCGACATAGGTCGTCAGTCGGCCTTCCAGGGCCGCCGCGTCGATCCCGGCGAGGTCCGATCCCTGGTGGATGTAGCCGCGCTCGGACAGAACCCGCAGGAAGTCGGATTTCGGCGCGAAGGTCTCGGGCTGGTTCGGCGTGGCGGTGGACATGCGGGGTTCCGGATTCGACTGGTCGCGGCGCGGGACAGGAGAAACGCCGGCGTGATAGCAGCAGGTCAAGTGATGCGCGGCTCTTAGCAGGGCTCACCGCGGAAGGCACGGGGCGTAAACGGCATGACCATGATGCGGGCGATCGGCCTGATGAGCGGCACCTCCCTCGACGGCGTCGATGTCGCCCTGATTGAGACGGACGGCGAGGACGTGAAGGTGGTCCGCAGCCATAACGGCTATCTCGAACCCCTCGGCCCAACCGGCTATCGCGGCTACACCGATGAGGATCGCGAGTTGCTCCGCCGGGCGCTGTCCGATTCCGAAGCGGTGGTCGCCCGCGAGGATCGGCCCGGCTGCCTCGCGGAGGCGGAGGCCTTCGTCACCGCGGCCCATGCGGAGGCGGTGGAGGCCTTCCTCTCCGCGAACGGCCTGAGCGCCAGCGATATCGACGTGATCGGCTTCCACGGCCAGACCGTGGTCCATCGCCCCGACCAGCGCATGAGCGTGCAGATCGGCGATGGCGCCGCACTGAGCCGCCGTCTCGGGATTCCGGTGGTGTCGGACCTGCGTCACGCGGACATCGCCGCGGGAGGGCAGGGGGCGCCGCTGGTGCCGGTCTTCCACAAGGCGCTGGCCAAGGCCGCCGGGTTCGAGGGTGCGCTCGGCATCCTCAATATCGGCGGGGTCGCCAATGCCACTCTCATCGCCTCCAACGGCGACGTGATCGCCTTCGACACCGGCCCCGGGAATGCCCTCATCGATGACTGGATGCGCGAGCGCACCGGCCGGCCCCTGGACGATGGCGGACGCACGGCGGCGCGGGGACGGCCGGACGAGCCGCTCCTCGCCTGGCTCCTGACCCATCCGTTCTTCTTCCGCCGGCCGCCGAAATCGCTGGACCGCAACTGGTTCTCGCACAAGCTCGCCGGCCAGCTTTCCACCGAGGACGGGGCGGCGACGCTCACCGCCTTCACCGCCCGCGCCGTGGCACGCGCCCTCGACCATGCGCCGGAGATCCCCACGCGCTGGATCGTCGCCGGCGGCGGCGCCCGCAACGGCGAGCTGGTGCGGCTCCTGAACTACCACCTGCGCGCCGAGATCACGACGGCGGACGCCATCGGCTGGTCCTCGGCCTATCTCGAAGCCCAGGCCTTCGCGCATCTCGCCGTGCGCTCGCTGAAGGGCCTGCCGATCACCTTCCCGTCGACCACGGGCGTTCGCGAGGCGATGACCGGCGGGGTGCTGGCGCGGCCGGAGGCATGAGCCCGGCGCTTTGCCCTCAGCCGAAACCCGCGCTAGAGCGTCTCCCACCATGTCGCACAACACTTTCGGCCATCTCTTCCGCGTGACCACCTTCGGCGAGAGCCACGGGGTGGCCCTCGGCTGCGTGGTGGACGGGTGCCCGCCCGGGATTGCCATCGAGGCGGCGGACATCCAGGCGGAGCTCGACCGGCGCAAGCCCGGCCAGTCGCGCTTCACGACCCAGCGCCGCGAGCCCGACCAAGTCCGCATCCTGTCGGGCGTCTTCGCCGACGACCGCACCGGCGGCGTCCAGCTGACAACCGGTACGCCGATCGCCCTGGAAATCGAGAACACCGACCAGCGCTCGAAGGATTACTCCGAGATCCGCGACAGCTATCGGCCGGGCCACGCCGACTACGCCTACGACGCCAAATACGGTATCCGCGATTATCGGGGAGGCGGGCGCTCGTCGGCCCGCGAGACCGCCGCCCGCGTGGCGGCCGGGGCCATCGCGCGGCGGGTCCTGCCGGCCGACATCGTCATCCGGGCCGCCCTGGTGCAGATGGGACCGCATGCGGTCGACCGGTCGCGGTGGGATTGGGACGAGGTGGCGCGCAACCCGTTCTTCTGCCCCGATGCCGAGACGGCCAAATTCTACGAAGAGTATCTCGACGGTATCCGCAAGGACGGCTCGTCCATCGGCGCCGTCATCGAAGTGGTCGCCGAAGGCGTGCCGCCGGGCCTCGGAGCGCCGATCTACGGCAAGCTCGACGCGGATCTCGCCGCCGCGATGATGTCGATCAACGCGGTGAAGGGCGTCGAGATCGGCGACGGCTTCGCGTCGGCGACTCTGCGCGGCGAGGAGAATGCCGACGAGATGCGCTCCGGCAATGCCGGCGCGCCGACCTTCCTCGCCAACCATGCGGGCGGCGTCCTCGGCGGCATCTCCACCGGCCAGCCGCTGATCTGTCGCTTCGCGGTGAAGCCGACCTCCTCGATCCTGACGCCGCGCATGAGCGTGACGACCAACAATCGTGACGTCGACCTCGTCACCAAGGGCCGCCACGACCCCTGCGTCGGTATTCGCGCCGTCCCCGTCGCCGAGGCGATGATGGCATGCGTGCTCGCCGATCACTATCTGCGTCACCGGGGGCAGGTCGGGACGCGGGGGTGACCCGGCGAACTGCTGCCCATCCGCTCAGAGACTTTCAAGAGACATCCCGTGCCCCATACCCACGTCACGCAGGCCATCGAGGCCTATGCCCGCGGCGAGATCGTCGTCGTCACCGATGACGACGATCGCGAGAACGAGGGCGACCTCGTCGTCGCGGCCTCCCTCTGCACGCCGGAGAAGATGGCCTTCATCGTCCGCAACACCTGCGGCATCGTCTGCGCGCCCCTGACCCGCGCCGAGGCGCGGCGCCTGCGCCTCGACCCGATGGTGGCCTCCAACGATGCGCCGCTGGGCACCGCCTTCACCGTCACGGTGGATGTGAAGCACGGGCTGACCACCGGCATCTCGGCTGAGCAGCGCTGCAACACCGTGCGGGCGCTGGCCAACGGCAATATGGGCGAATCCGATTTCGTCCGTCCCGGCCACGTCTTCCCTCTCATCGCCAAGGATGGCGGCGTCCTCATGCGCTCCGGCCACACGGAAGCAGCCGTCGACCTGTGCAAGCTCGCCGGGCTGCCGCCCGTGGGCGTGATCTGCGAACTGGCCA
Source organism: Methylobacterium sp. 88A (assembly GCF_000376345.1). Taxonomy (NCBI): domain Bacteria; kingdom Pseudomonadati; phylum Pseudomonadota; class Alphaproteobacteria; order Hyphomicrobiales; family Methylobacteriaceae; genus Methylobacterium; species Methylobacterium sp. 88A. Next base: position 2,953,550 of record NZ_AQVT01000001.1, on the reverse strand, counting down.
ACGATGACGGCACGGTGATGAAGGGGCCGCAGATCACGGCCTTTTCGGAACTGCACGGCCTCAAGCGCGTCTCGGTGGCCGACCTCATCGCCTACCGCCAGGCGCGCGAGAAGCTGGTGGAGCGGGTCGGGACCTTCCCGGTGAAGTCGGAATTCGGCGAGCTCACCGGCTTCGCCTACACGACCCCGTTCGAGACGGTTCAGCAATTCGCCTTCGTTCAAGGCGATATCGGCGACGGACGTGACGTGCTCGTCCGCCTGCATCGCTCCAACGTGGTGGCCGACGTGATCGGCGGGGGCAAGTCGATCGACTGCGTCCTGCGCCGTTTCGCCAAGGAAGGACGCGGCGTCCTCGTCTACCTGCGCGACGGCACCGCCGGCGTGCCGCTCTCGTCCTATGCGGAGGAGGGGGCGGAGGCCCAGCGTGTGCGGCAATGGCGCGAGGTCGGACTCGGCGCCCAGATCCTGCGCGACCTCGGCATCGTCTCGATCCGCAACCTCTCGACCTCGTCCCGCTCCTATGTCGGCCTGTCGGGCTTCGGCATCGAACTGCTGGGCGAGGTGCCGCTGGACGGGTGAGTCCTCCTCACCGTCCCATCAGCGCATCCATATGGGCGGTGACCGAACGGGCGAGACCGTCCAGGCTGTAGCCGCCCTCCAGCACGGAAACGATCCGGCCGCCGGCATGCTTGTCGGCGATCTCCATGAGCTTCCGGGTGGCCCAGCCGAAATCCGCCTCGTCGAGTTCGACGCTGGCCAGCGGATCGAGGCGGTGGGCGTCGAAGCCAGCAGAAATCACGATCAGGTCGGGGGCGAAGGCGGAGAGGCGGGAGAGAACCCCCTTCTCGAACTTCTCGCGGAAGATTGCGCTGTCGTCGCCGGCCCGTAACGGCACGTTGACGATGGTGTCGTGGGTGCCACGCTCGCCCACCGCGCCCGTGCCGGGGAACAGCGGCATCTCGTGGGTCGAGGCGTACATCACTGCCGCATCGTCCCAGAAGATATCCTGCGAGCCGTTGCCGTGGTGGACGTCCCAATCCACCAGCGCCACGCGGCTGGCTCCGTGGCGTTCCCTGGCGTGGCGAACGGCGATGGCGGCGGAGTTGAACAGGCAGAAGCCCATCGCCTGCATACGCTCGGCATGGTGGCCCGGCGGCCGCATGGCGACGAAGGCGTTCGAACAGGCCCCGCTCATCACCGCGTCCACGGCATGGACGGCGCCGCCGACGCCGCGCAGGGCCGCGTCGAGGGTGCCGGGGGACATCAGCGTATCCGAATCGATCTGGATATAGCCGGATCGCGGGGAGGCCGCGATGATCGCCTCCACATAGGGAACGGGATGGGCCAGGGCGACGGTTTCCGTTTCGGCGCGGGGCGCCGATTCGCGCAGCAGACCGGAGAACCGCTCCTTCTCAAGAGCGGCCTCCACGGCGCGGATCCGGTCCGATCGTTCCGGGTGCCCCTCGGGCATCTGGTGATCCAGCGCGGCGGGGTGGCTTACGTACAGGGTCGTCACGCTCATCCCTCCGAACGATCCCGGTCGTTCCACCCGACCCGACTGTGCTTTTCGCACAACATACGATGCAAATGCGCCACGGTTCAGGGTAGCGAGATTACGCGCCGATCAGTCTGCGAGTTAGATGGCGACATAATCCATCAACCACATTCTTCGAAGCCCTTTGGCTTCGAGACAGGCTCACTCTCACATGTCGCCCACGACCCGGTCGCCCGTCCTCTCCCATTACGGCGTCCTGCGCCGCTCGCTCGGCGCCGCGACGATCCTGTCCGCCCTCGCTCTCGGCGCCTGCAACACGCAGACGGCGACCACCCCGCTCAGCCCGCCCACCGCGCATACGGCCCTGGCCCAGCCCGCCGCCCTCACCGGTGAGGCCCGCGACAAGGAATGGCTGAAACAGGCACCGCAAGGCAATGTCGATCCCAAGATCGCCCGCACCACCGTCGACTACAAGACGAACGAGCCCCCCGGCACCGTCATCGTCGTGACGAAGGAGCGCCGGCTCTATTACGTTCTGCCGGACGGTAAGGCGATGCGCTATCCCGTGGCCGTGGGCCATGCGGGCATGGCCTGGGCCGGCACCGCCAATGTCGACCGCAAGGGCGAGTGGCCGGATTGGAACCCGCCGCCCGAGATGATCGCCCGCCGCCCGGAACTGCCCAAGCGCCTCGAGGGCGGTCCCACCAGCCCGATCGGAGCCCGCGCGCTCTATCTCGCCGAGGGCAAGAAGGACACGCTGTTCCGCATCCACGGCACCAACGAGCCGGAGAAGATCGGCCAGGCGGTGTCGTCGGGCTGCATCCGCATGCTCAACGCGGACGTGGTCGATCTCTACGAGCGCGTTCCGATCGGCGCCAAGGTGGTGGTCCGCTGAGGCGAAACTGGACCCAGGCTCCGTCGCCGAGGCGGCGGAGCCTGGGTCCAATGATACGATTCGGAAAGGCTCATTCGTGAGCAGGCTTTAACCTGAACGTTGATTCAGATTTGGCCGTTAACTTCTTGAACGGATGCCTCCTGCATAGTCATCGACATGCAGAAACACAGACCGGCGCAAATAAAGCCGGGGAGGCACCAACCAATGATCAACCATTCGCTTCAGCTTTTCTGTAACCGTGTCGTCGCCGCCGGCCGCATCAGCGCCGCGGACGTCGTGATCCTCGGCCGCGACATCCTCCCGGACGGCATCTCGCATGCAGACGAGGCCGACATGCTCATCGCCCTCGACCGGGCCGTGCCGCAGAGCGATGCCTCCTATGCCGACCTGGTCAGCGCCGCAGTGGTGAATTTCGCCGTCTGGGGCGAGCGCCCGACCGGGTACGTCGATATCGAGATCGCCCGCTGGCTCGTCGGCTCCCTGCGCAGCGATGCCGGCCCGACCCCGCTCGCTGCCCGCATCGCCTTCGAGATCGTGCGTGAAGCCGAGACCAGCCACGAGATCCTCGTGGCCTTCGCCATCGGCAGCGCACACCGTCGCGTCCATGCGGAGGATTCTGCCTCGGCCCCCGTCGCAGAACTGCTCGAAGCCGCCTGAGGATCGGGCTGTCAGAACTTGTCTGCGGGCCGACGACGCGCTCTCTCGGGCCAAGGAAAACGGGCGCAACCGCTGCGCGGCCGTGTGGTCGCCATCCCCCGTGATTTTGAATACACAGGCGCCCCGGCGCAGCGCATGAACAATCCTTCATTGGCCCAGCTTTGCGAAGCCGCACAACTGCTTTAACGGGAACGAGCTTGAGCGCGACGGCGCTCGTGACCTTTCCTGCTTCACCAGAGTGCCTGGACCGATGTTCGAGAAAATCCTGATTGCGAACCGCGGCGAGATTGCGTGCCGCATCATCAAGACCGCGCGCAGGATGGGCATCAAGACGGTCGCCGTCTATTCCGATGCCGACAGGGACGCCGTGCATGTGGCGATGGCCGACGAGGCCGTCCATATCGGCCCCGCTCCGGCCGCACAGTCCTACCTGATCATCGACAAGATCATCGAGGCCTGCAAGCAGACCGGCGCCCAGGCGGTCCACCCCGGCTATGGCTTCCTGTCCGAGCGCGAGGCGTTCCCGCGCGCGCTGGCCGAGGCCGGCATCGTCTTCATCGGCCCCAATCCCGGCGCCATCGCCGCCATGGGCGACAAGATCGAGTCGAAAAAGGCCGCGTCGGCCGCCAACGTCTCCACCGTGCCGGGCTTCCTCGGCGTCATCGAGAGTCCTGAACACGCCGTCACCATCGCCGACGAGATCGGCTATCCGGTGATGATCAAGGCCTCCGCCGGCGGTGGCGGCAAGGGCATGCGCATCGCCTATTCCTCCGACGAGGTCGCGGAGGGCTTCGCCCGCGCCAAGTCCGAGGCCGCGTCCTCCTTCGGCGACGACCGCGTGTTCGTGGAGAAGTTCATCACCGACCCGCGCCACATCGAGATCCAGGTGATCGGCGACAAGCACGGCAACGTCATCTATCTCGGCGAGCGCGAATGCTCGATCCAGCGCCGCAACCAGAAAGTCATCGAGGAGGCGCCGTCGCCGCTCCTCGACGAGGCGACCCGGAAGAAGATGGGCGAGCAGGCCGTGGCTTTGGCCAAGGCCGTCTCCTACGATTCAGCCGGTACCGTCGAGTTCGTCGCCGGCCAGGACAAGTCATTCTACTTCCTCGAAATGAACACCCGTCTCCAGGTCGAGCATCCGGTCACCGAGATGATCACCGGCCTCGATCTCGTGGAGATGATGATCCGCTCGGCCTATGGCGAGGCGCTGCCGCTGACGCAGGATCAGGTGAAGCTCAATGGCTGGGCCGTGGAGAGCCGCGTCTATGCCGAGGACCCGACCCGCAACTTCCTGCCCTCCATCGGCCGCCTGACCACCTACCGGCCGCCGGAAGAGGGGCCGTTCGGCTCGGCAATCGTGCGCAACGATACCGGCGTGGAGGAGGGCGGCGAGATCGCGATCCACTACGATCCGATGATCGCCAAGCTGGTGACCTGGGCGCCGACCCGCGCCGAGGCGATCGAATCGCAGGGCGAGGCGCTGGATTCCTTCGCCATTGACGGCATCCGCCACAACATCCCGTTCCTGTCGGCCCTGATGGCGCATCCGCGTTGGCGCTCGGGCAACATCTCCACCGGCTTCATCGCCGAGGAATTTCCGGAGGGCTTCTCGGCGCCCGAGCCGACGGGCGAGATCGCCCAGCGCATGGCCGCCGCCGCCGCCGCGATCGACCACAAGCTCAACACCCGCAAGCGCGGCATCTCTGGCCAGATGCGCGATCCGGCCCTGCTCCATTTCGAGCGCGACCGCGTGGTGATCCTCGCCGGTCAATCCTACCCGGTGACGGTGGACGATCTCGGCGACCAGATCGTCGTCACGGCCGAGGACGGCAAGACCTGGACGGTGGAGAGCGACTGGCGTCCGGGCGAGCCGGTCTGGTCGGGTGAGATCGACGGCACCCGCGTGGCCATCCAGGTCCGCGGCCTCCTCAACGGCGTGGCGCTCCAGCACGGCGGAGCAGCGGCCGAGGCTCGGGTCTTCACCCGGCGCGAGGCGGAGCTCGCCGCCCTGATGCCGGTCAAGGAGAATGCCGGCTCCGGCAAGCAGGTGCTCTGCCCGATGCCCGGTCTGGTGAAGGCCATCCTGGTCAAGGAAGGCCAGGAAGTGAAGAACGGCGAACCCCTCGCCATCGTCGAGGCGATGAAGATGGAGAACGTCCTGCGCGCCGAGCGTGACGGCACGATCTCCAAGATCGCCGCGAAGGAAGGCGACAGCCTGGCGGTCGACGCGGTCATCATCGAATTCGCCTGAAGGCGACTTCCTCCGGACCGGCGGAGTGGGCATCGTCTCACCCAGCCGGTCCGTGCGCTTCACCGTTCCGGGACAGGGGACCGGAGGCGGGGCGCTCGACAACACCCACCCGGTCACCCAGCCCATGCCCCTCTATTTTTCCTACGGCGCCAACATGGATGCCGCCGCCATGGCGGCGCGCTGCCCCGGCTCGACCTCCCTCGGCACGGCACGGCTGAACCGGCACCGCTTCATCATCATGCGGGAGGGCTACGCCTCGGTGGTGCGGGCCCCCGCATCCACCGTCTGGGGCGTCCTCTGGGATCTGGCGCTGGCCGATGTGCCGGCCCTCGACCGCTACGAGGGTGTCGCCGGGCGGCTCTATACCAAAGCCTATCAGCCGGTGACGACCTCGACCGGGGTGAAACGCGCTCTGATCTATCTCGGATGCAGTGCCGTTCCGGGCGCTCCGAGACCCGATTATCTTCAGCCCGTCCTGGCCGCCGCCGAAGCCGCCTCGCTCCCGCCCGCCTATATCGCGGAGATGCGCCGCTGGCTGCGGGCGCCGCGCGGCTGAGGAGAATCCATATCAAGCCTCTGCGGGGGCAGACGATCCGGCCGTCGCGAAGGAGATCGCCCCGCACCCGCGCGCCGGCGCCTACCACTACGTCGGGGTGTCGATGTCGTCCCACGCGGTCTCTTGCCCGTTCTGGAACCCGGTGAGCCAGTTCATGGCGACGTGGCGTTCCGCGACGACGTCGCCATTGAGGCTCTCGAGGCGGAGGTCCTTCTGCCGGGCCTGCCGCACGATCCAATGCTCCCGCCACACTCGGTCGAGGGCGTCGAGAATCTCTCCGGACGGGCGAAGACGCAATTCCCCCGAAGCGCTTCCGTCGCTGGCGAGAGCCGCGACGGACCGCCAGAGGGCGTCGACATCGATCAGCCGATCGCTTTCGGCGATCCGGGCGGCATCGATGCCCAAAGCCCAGAACAGGGTGTTGGCGGCCTCGTAGCGCCACGTCATGGCGAAGGCGTCCTCAGCCGCGACGGCTCGGACCTGACCCGTCTCGCGGGGCGTCAGGGCATCGAGGCCCACCGGATTGCAGGACGGCTGCCCCGCCGCGATCGGCTCGCCGCCGGTCGCGTGCGCCTGGCCGTGGGCGGCGACATACAGCAGCGCGAGGGCACGCCGGAGCACGTCTCCCGGGCGTCGCAGGACGAGTTCGGCCTCCCCGATGGCGGGCGGCATGGCGGCCGGTGGTTTCGGCTCCATCTCTTGCAGGCGGTCGAGGGTCCGCGCGCGGCGCGCGACGGCGTCGGGCGGATAGGGCAGGACGGCAGCCGGGTCGGATTCACCCTCGGCCGAGATGACGACTTTCATGTCGGGCGCTCGCACGGACCCGTCCGGGAGGAACAGGACCGCATTGGCGGCGTTCGCCCAGGCTTCCACGTCGTCGAGATCAACGGTCACCACCTCGAAACTCACGTGGTTTCGAACGCGTTGCAGATGTCGCCAGAGATGGTAGCGAGACGCCGTCATCTGGCCGTCTCCGCGTCCCATCACGTAGCCGATGAACCCTTCGAGATGCGGCGCGAGTTCGGGATCGGACAGATCGCGCCGTCCGAACAATTCATGCGGAAAATCGAGCGGCGGCAGGTCGCGGACGGTGGCATAGGCATTGACGATGAGCGTCTCGACCGGGGCTGCCTCGGACCGCTCCCGGCTTCGCCCGAACAGTCGCCTGAGAATGTCCATCGTCGCTCCTTATCGACACTTCGCGCGTGTCCCGACCGCGCCGGAGGGGGCCGGGACCTTCGCGTCGCCGCGATCGCCCCATGACGGCGGCCGGATATCTCGCGTCCATCTTCGACTCAAGCGCCCACCGCGATGCCGTCGATGGCGGACCCGGCAGGACGTGCTTGCCTGATGTCCCGCACCGATCATGTTCGGACGAAAGTCATCGCAACACCATTTGCTTGTTGAGTGGAGCCGAGTTTCCAGCCACGAGATCGCCCCGGTTCGAGCGCGCGGACCTGAGAGGAGCGTTTCCCTGGATACGATCAGAACCGTCGACGTGGTGATCCGCGGCCGGGTGCAGGGCGTCGGCTACCGGTACTGGACCTCGCGCGAAGCGGAACGGCGCGGCCTGAACGGGCATGTCCGCAACCGCGCGGATGGCGGTGTGGAAGCCAGGTTCAGCGGAGCGTCCGAGGCGGTCGCCGCCATGCTCGATGCCTGCCGGCTGGGGCCCGCCGGTGCCGCCGTGACCTCGGTCGAGGCGATCGACGCGGCCGATCCGCCCGATGCGGGATTTCGCATCCTGCGAGACTGATCTCCCTCCGCCGTCGTCCATGCCAGCGGGTTACTCCGATCCGTCACCGTCAGAGATTCGTTTCCCACGGATCGGGCCGATGCCCTATGGTCCGCGCCGCAGGCGGACAGGTGAGACCGGGTTCCGGTCGGCCACAAGCCGGGAAGCGATCAGAGCCCATGCAGCACCCGTTCACCCTCGCGGATTTCTCGCCGCTCGACATTGCCGGCCTCCTCTACTTCGTCACCGCCTGGGCCGGCTACGGCATAGCGGTGGCGCGGATGCGCGGGCGGCGCACGAGTCTGAGCCAGATCATGAACCGCCAGCGGGAGGAATGGTCGCGCCAGCTCACCGTACGCGACAACCGCGTGGTCGACACCACGATCAACGCCTCCCTCCAGAACGGGACGGCCTTCTTCGCCTCGACCTCCCTCATCGCGCTCGGCGGCGTGCTGACCCTGTCCCGCTCCGGCGACGACGTGCTCACCCTGTTCGGCGCGCTGCCCTTCGGCGCCATCGCCACCCGCGTCACCTGGGAGATCAAAGTGGCGGGCCTCGCCATGGTCTTCGTCTACGCGTTCTTCAAATTCGCCTGGGCCTACCGCCTGTTCAATTACGGCGCGATCCTCATCGGGGCGGTGCCTCCCAAGGGCACAGGCGCCCCGAAAGCCGACATGGACCGCGCCGCCAGACGGGCCGCCGCCATGAACATCGCCGCCGGCAGCCATTTCGCGAAAGGGCAGCGCGCCTTTCTCTTCGCGCTGGCCTATCTCGGCTGGTTCGTGAATGCCTGGTTCCTGATGATCGCCACCACGGCCGTCATCTGTGTCATGTGGCGCCGGCAATTCACCTCCGACATCCGCGCCATCCTCCTCAACGAGGACGACGAGGCCACCCTGCAGGACACCGAGTCATGAGCACAGAGCGCAAATCCGTGAGCGAGGAGGAGATCGGCGAATCGATCCTCCGCCTCGTCGCCGAGCGAGGCGAAGGCAAGACCGTCTGCCCCTCGGAAGTCGCGCGTCATCTCGGCGGGCCGCATCCGGACGCCTGGAGCCCGCTGATGCAGCCGGTTCGCCGCATGGCCGTGCGCCTCACCAAGGAAGGCCGCATCGCCATCCTGCGCAAGGGCAAGCCCGTGGCCGACCCGGACGACTTTCGCGGGATCTACCGCCTCGGAATGCCTGCCCCGGACACCGGGGAAGCCTGAGCCGCGCCGCCGCGAAGGGGTCAGTCGGACTTCGCCTGCGGCGCCGGCAGCAGCGCGTCGGTGTAGCCGGCGAGCCGGTAGACGATCAGCCCGATCCATTCCTTGACCACGAGGTCGAGGACCAGCAGCCCGTCGGAGGCGAAGCTCTTCGGCTTCCACGCGTCGCTCCATCCCACCGTGCGGTAATCGACCGGATAGGCCGTCACGTCGAAACCGGCCTGGCGGAAGCAGCCGATGGCGCGCGGCATGTGCCAGGCGGAGGTGACGAGCAGCCAGCGTTCACCCGTCACCGGCTTGACCAGATCGGCCGAGAAGCGCGCGTTCTCGTGGGTGTTGCGCGAGCGGTCTTCCAGGATCAGGCGCGTGCGCGGCAGCCCGAGCGTATCGGCGAAGCGGCTGACGATCGCAGCCTCGGACGTCCCGTCGTTGCCGAGCAATCCGCTCCCCCCGGAAAAGAGGAGCCGCGCCTGCGGGTAGAGGCGGGCGAGATCCGCGAAGGCGATCTGGCGCTCGCCGGCATCGTTCACCGAGAGCTGGCCGCGCGCCAGCGTCGTCTGGGTCTCCACCGCGCCACCCAGCACGATCACGCCCGTGATCGGTGCACCGTCCTCCGCGAAGCGTGGGAACCGGTTTTCGAGGGGCAGGGCGATCCAGGCGGAGAGAGGCAGGAGACCGCCGAGGAAGAGCCCGGCGAAGCCGAGGAGGGCCAGCCCGCGCCCGAGGCGCGGCGTCCAGCCGCCGAACATCAGGACGCAGCCGAGAAGCCCGATCAGGATGAAGAAGTTCGACGGCGTGATCACGAAATAGATCAGTTTCGAGAGCGGAAAGAACATGTCTGGACCCTGAAGCCTCGTATCTGCCGGACGATCCCGCGTGTGTGGGTCAGTCCCGATCCGGTCCGTCCGCATCCGGCGGGTAGGGATGCTCCTGCCCCTGCGGGTCGGTGACCCGCCAGCCGGATTCGTCGGCCCCGAGATAGGACGGCCCCACCGGCACCTTGCCGTGGCCGCCGGGAATATCGAGGACGTAGAGCGGCTGGGCGAGGCCGGACAGGCGCCCGCGCAGGCGCCCCATGAGATCACGCCCCGCCGCCAATCCGGTGCGCAGGTGACCGGTGCCCGGAGCGAGATCACCGTGATGGAGGTAGTAGGGTTTCACCCGGTTCTCGACGAATCTCCGCATCAGGCTCGCGAGGGTCTCCGGGTCGTCGTTGATTCCGGCGAGCAGCACCGTCTGGCTCACCATCGGGATGCCGGCATCGACGAGACGGGCGATGGCGCCTGTCGCGGCCGGCGTGAATTCGCGCGGATGGTTGGCGTGGAGCGCGACGTAGACCGCGCCGCCGAAGCGCTTCAGGGCAGCGACGAGATCGTCGTCCACGCGGGCGGGCTCGACCACCGGCACGCGGGTATGGATCCGCAGAACCTTGACGTGCGGGATGGCGGCGAGGGCCTCGGCGATCTGCCCGAGCCGGCGGCCCGAGAGCGCGAAGGGGTCGCCGCCGGTGAGGATCACCTCCCAGATGTCGGGCCGGTCGGCGATATAGGCGAAAGCGGCGGCGAGTTCGTCCTCGCTCAGGGTGCCGAGCCCGTCCGGCCCCACCATCTCGCGGCGGAAGCAAAAGCGGCAATAGACCGGGCAGACATGGAGCGGCTTCAGCAGCACCCGGTCGGGATAGCGGTGGACGAGGCCAGGAAGCGGCGAATGCGCGGCATCGCCGATCGGGTCCGAATCCTCCTCCGGACGTGTCGCCAGTTCCTCCGCGCGCGGCAGGAACTGGCGGGCGATGGGGTCGGCGGGATCGGTGGGGTCGATGAGTTCGGCCATGTCCGGCGTCACCGAGACCGCGTATCGCGCCGCCACGGCTTCGAGCGCGGGAAGATCGGAGGCCGCCACGAGCCCGGCTTCGACGAGCTGCGCGGGGTTGCGGAGGGAGCGGGGAAGGGAACGGGGAAGCGGCCTGTTCACGCGTTGCCATCCATCGCCGCCGGCGTCTCCGCCACGGGCGTCCAGATCACGTCGTCGATGCGCGGCGCGCCGACCGCGAGCATGACCAGCCTGTCGAGGCCCAGCGCGATGCCGCTCGCTTCCGGCATGATGGCGAGAGCCGAGAGGAAATCCTCGTCGATCGGGTAGGCCTCGCCGTAGATCCGCGCCTTCTCCGCCATCTCGATTTCGAACCGGCGCCGCTGCTCGTGCGGGTCGGTGAGCTCGCCGAAGGCGTTGGCGAGCTCGACGCCGCAGGCGTAGAGCTCGAACCGCTCCGCCACCCGGGGATCGCGGGCGCTGGGACGGGCCAGGGCCGCCTCGCTCACGGGATATTCGTAGAGCAGGGTCGGCCGCCCGTCGCCGAGCCTCGGCTCGATCAGGGCGACCAGGACGCGGCTGAACAGGTCGGCCCAGGAATCGTCGGCCGCCACCCGCAGGCCGCAGGCGGCCACGGCGGCGGCGAGGCCGTCCCTGTCCGTGCCGCCGCCGGGCTCGATCGTCGCCAGGAGGTCGATGCCGGCATGGCGCTCGAACGCCTCGGCGAGGGTGAGGCGCTCGAAATCCGCGAAGGGATCGGATTCCCGGCCGCGAAAGCGGAAGGAGCGTGCCTTCGCCTCGTCGGCCGCCAGTGCCAGGATGTCGGCGCAGTCGCGCATCAACACCTCGTAGTCCTCGCCGGCCCGGTACCATTCGAGCATGGTGAATTCCGGATGGTGCAGGGGACCGCGCTCGCGGTTGCGGAAGACCCGCGCCAGATTGAACAGCCGCGTCTCACCCGCCGCCAGCAGCTTCTTGCAGGCGAATTCCGGCGAGGTGTGGAGATAGAACGGGGAGGCGGCTCCGTCATGGCCGATGGCCGAGGTGGCGAAGGCCGAGAGATGGGCCTCGTTGCCCGGCGAGACCTGGAGGGCGGCGGCTTCGACCTCGACGAAGTCGCGGGCCGCGAAATGCCGGCGCAGGGCCGCGACGATGCGGTTTCGCGCGAGGAGGGCCGGGCGACGGTCGGCATGGCGGTGCGGTGCCCACCAGGGCGAGGGAGAACCGGTCACGCGCGCGCGTCCCGTAGCCGGCACGCCAAATGCGCATGTCGGCGCCGTGCTGCTGGCAACAGGCCGCCGGATAGGTTAGTGGCGAGGCACAGATGTCGCTCCCGCGGGCCGAATCCGCGCCGGGGCATCGCATATATTGTCTCGAACAGGATCTGACCCCGTGAAGGTGATCGCCTCTACGCTCCGCAAGGGCAACGTCGTCGACAAGGACGGCAAGCTCTACGTCATCCTGACGGTGGAGAACATCCACCCCGGCAAGGGCACTCCCGTGACGCAGCTCGACATGCGCCGCATCACCGACGGGGTGAAGGTGTCCGAGCGCTACCGCACCACCGAATCGGTGGAACGCGCCTTCGTCGAGGACCGCGAGCACACCTTCCTGTACGAGGACAGTGAGGGCTACCACTTCATGAACCCTGAGAACTACGATCAGGTGGCGGTGCCCAAGGACGTCGTCGGCAGCGCCGCGCCTTACCTGCAGGAAGGCATGAAGGTGATGCTGGCCTCGCATAACGACGTGCCGCTCACCGTCGAACTGCCCCAGCGCGTCACCCTCGAGATCACCGAGACCGAGCCGGCGATGAAGGGCCAGACGGCCTCCTCCTCCTACAAGCCGGCGATCCTGTCCAACGGCGTGCGCACCGCCGTACCGCCGCATGTGGCGGTGGGCACCCGCGTGGTGATCCTGACGGAAGACGGTTCCTACGTGGAACGCGCCAAGGATTGAGGATCAAGGATCTCCGATCACCGTGGATCCTCGAGGCTCATGTTCATCGAAGGCTTGGGCACCCGCCTCCCTCGTGAGGCGGGTGCCTTTCGTTCAAGACGGCCTCACGGCGATACCGCTGGACCATCGGCCGTTTCATAGCAGGATTGGGACAGAGCCTGGGCCTTCGCCCGCTCGTCCGCGTTGAAACTCCGCCCCTTGATCGCCCACAGATTCTCGCGCTGGAGGGCATCGGCGACGCAGCGGGCGGCCACTCGGCATGTCTGCGCATTGCCCCCGGTCGCCTCACACTGCGTGCGGTAATCCTGACGGAATCCAACGAGACCGGCCTTCGGATGCGGACCGGTCACGGTCACGACGCCCGTCAGCAGGGCGAGCAGAAGCGGCTGGTGCACGAGATACACCGCGAGGCTGTGGCGCCCGGCCAGGGCCAGCCCCCGCGAGGGGAGCGATCCCGGCCGCCATTGCGACAGGCCACTGCGCAGGAAGGCCGGCAGCGCGAGCCGGGCCAGCGCGAGCCCCAAGAGAACCAGCCCGAACCAGGGAAACAGGGGCACGTAATCGTTGGTGCGGGGCGGCAGCATGCCGAGGCCGAGGAAACTCAGGATCGGATCGTCGAAGACGGCGAGGTGATAATCCGGGTTCGCCATGACGGCGGGCGTTGCCAGCACGACGATGCCGACCACCAGTGCCGCCACCGGCGAAACCCGCAGGAACGGCACGGCGAGCACGCTCGATACGGCGATGCAGTGCAGGATGCCGAAGAAGATGTAGCTGTCGGGAAAGGCGTAGAATGTCGCCGCCGTGATGAGGAGGGCGGCGATGCCGATCCGCGCGAGCCGCAGGAGGAACGCGCGGGGCCGGAGACCGTCCCGGTTCATCAGGACGAGGCCGATGCCGACGAGCACGAGGAACGTGCCCGCGATGAGATGGGCCGCGACCTTGCCCAGCGGCGCCAGGGCATAGTTCTCCGGCGTGAGCGCCAGAAATCCGAGATCCCAGGTGGTGTGGTAGGCGGCCATCGCCAGGAGAGCGATGCCGCGCGCGACGTCGATGAGATCGAACCGCCGGGCCTCGCGGAACCGGGTGGTGGATTGTGGCGCTTCGGCACCCGTGACGGGGCTCGCCGTCGAAGCGCTCATGCGCCCGACCTCGGATGGGGCTGCCGTTCGGGCCGGGCGCATGAGCGCGGGCGGGGCGAAGGCTTCGCCACGGAAAGGAAGGTCTGGATCATCCGCGTTGGCTATCGCCGGTGGTGAGCCCAACGCAAGGGCACCGCCGATCGCGGGATCATCCGTTCGCTCCGGCGCGATGAACAAATGCAGGGCTTCTCCCGACATGACGGCGACCGATCGTGATCGGCCCGAACACGCCCCGCCAATCGGCAGAGAGGATCTGCGATAGAGGCCTCGGAAAAGATTCGGCGCAAATGCCGCGTCCCGGACGGCCTGTTGCGCCCGAGCCGATATGCTGAAGAATGTATCAATCGCCGCAGTCGTTGTCGGTCAAACGGGCTTCCGCCGGGTTGTGACTTTGTTAATCTGTGGTGCGGATCGCGACGCGTGATTCGGTGTGGGTTGCTTACATGTCGGACGATGTCGGATCAGGCGCGCATGGGCTTCACGCCTCGGGGGAATCGGCCAACGGGCGAAGCACCGATCTCGCCGACGGAGAGGTGCTGCGCCCCCTCGACCTCGTCGAGGTGTCAGGCCGCATCAAGTGGTTCGACGTCTCGAAAGGGTTCGGCTTCATCCTGCCGGACGACGGCTCCGCCGACGTGCTGGTTCACATCACCTGCCTTCGCCGCGATGGACATCAGGCGGCGAGCGAGGGCGCACGGATCGTGGTGGAAGCCACCGAGCGGCCGCGTGGCTGGCAGGCTTTCCGGGTGATCTCCCTCGATCAGTCGACGGCGACGCATCCGTCCGAACTCCCCATGCCCCGCACCCATGTGAGCGTGACGGCGACGAGCGGGCTCGAGACGGCGGTGGTGAAGTGGTTCAACCGTCTGCGCGGATTCGGCTTCCTCAGCCGTGGCGACGGCTCTCCCGACATCTTCGTCCATATGGAAACGTTGCGTCGCTACGGAATCGCCGAACTGAAGCCCGGTGAGACCGTTCTCGTTCGGTATGGCGACGGTTCGAAGGGCAAGATGGCGGCCGAGGTTCGGCTTCTGGACGGCGCGCTGCCCGCCTCCCACTGACGGAATGACCACGTGACATCGTTCAACGACGCCCGCTCGTTCGCGCCCTTGCGCGCGCTCCTGATCCTCGTCGCCATCCTGGCGGGCCTCGGCGCCGCCACCGCTCAGGAGGTCGTAGCGACGGAACCTCTGGAGATCGCCAGCAGGGGTACCCGGCACAGCTTTTCCGTCGAGGTGATGCGCGACGACGAATCGCGCTCGCGCGGTCTGATGTTTCGCCGGTCGATGCCGCTCGATCACGGCATACTGTTCGACTTCCAGAAAGTCGAACGCGTCGCCATGTGGATGAAGAACACCTACCTGCCCCTCGACATGCTCTTCATCCGGCCCGACGGCAGCATCGCCCGGATTGCGACGAATACCGAGCCCCTGTCGACCAAGGTCATCCCATCGGGCGAACCGGTGCTGGCGGTGCTGGAACTCAACGCCGGCACGACGGCCAAGCTCGGCATCAAGGCGGGCGACCGGGTCGAGCACACGATGTTCGGATCGCGTTGAACACTGAGTATCGGTCGTCCTCGACCAGCGGCCTCAAGCGAACGCAGCGTGAACAAGCGTCTTGACGCCCGCTCGGTTTCCCACCAATGTTCCCTCATTGTTCCATGAGTGAGTGAGCCTGCGTCAGCGCGCTCCTCGATGATGGCAGGGGAACGCGATGATCGATCTCGAGGCTTCGAGCGAAGAAGTGGTCCTGTTCGAGAACGCCGACTGGCGCGTGATCGCGGATGGTCTGGAGCATCGCGGGACCGGATATTTCATCGCGCGCGACGGGTTGGGGCGGCGCTCCGAGACGGGCCTTTGGGAATGGCCACTCCATCTCACGGAGAAGAGCTGGTGCTCCCTGCGCCCGTTCCGTGAGGCGTTCCAGGCGGCTGCCGATCTGTTCGACGTGGAGCGCGACGAGGCTTTGGCGCAGTCCTTCGTCACCGGCTTCGGTCTCCGGATGGGGCAGGGCGGTCAGCCCGGCAGCGAAGGCTTCACCAAGCTGGCGGAACTGGTGCGTCCGAAATCCATAGCCCGGCGGCGGCCCGCCGCTTCGGATAACCGTCCGTCCCCGCATCGCAATGGTGCCGGCCGGAAGGACGAGGTCGAGATGGTGCGCGCGGCCCTGTCCTGACGTGACCTCGGCCGGTGATGCTCTAGTTGTCTGAAGACGCGTCGTACGGCGCCGGGCAGGAGAGCATCCCATGGACGATCACGGGACGGAGAAGGACCAGCGAAGCAAGGGACTGGGCGGCCTCGACGGGCTCGTGGTCCCGCCCTTCTCGCGGCGGGGCTTCGTCATGACGAGCCTCATCGCCGGGTTCACCCTGGCCGAGGCGAATGCGCAGGCGCAGGTGGTCACGACGGATTCGGCCGGTCTCGTTGCCGGTGAGGTGAAGATTACGGCGGCCGACGGGCCGATGCCGGGTTATCGGGCGATGCCCGAAGGGGCGGGTCCGTTTCCCCTGATTCTCGTCATCGAAGAGATTTTCGGGGTTCACGAATACATCAAGGACGTCTGCCGCCGCCTGGCCAAGGTCGGCTATTGCGCGGTCGCGCCCGAACTTTACGCGCGGCAAGGCGATCTCTCGACGATGACGGACGTGAAGGCGATCGTCCGCGATGTCATCCTGAAGACCCCGGACGCCCAGTGGATCGCGGATCTCGACGCCGCTTCATTCTGGGCCGTGGCCGATTCGAAGGCCGATGCCGGGCGGATCGGCACGATGGGATGGTGTCGCGGAGGACGCGGAGCATGGCTCTACGCGGCGCACAGACGCGACCTGAAGGCAGCGGTGGCGTGGTACGGCCCGCTCGGCGGCGACCGCACGGAGCTTCAGCCCAAAACGGCTGGGGACGTGGCGACCGATCTCCATGTACCACTCCTCGCGATCTACGGCGGCGCCGATACGGGCATTCCCGTGGCCAGCGTCGAGGACGCCCGCGACCGGGCGAACGCCGCGGGGCGCAGCGTCGAGCTCGTCGTGTTCCCGGAGGCGCCGCACGGGTTTCACGCCGATTACCGGCCGAGCTATCGCAAGGACAGCGCCGAGCAGGGTTGGGCTCGCGCTCTGGCGTTTCTCAAAAGCCACGGGGTCGGGTAAATCGTACCGCAGTGCACCGGCGCGAAGAATGGCTCGACGGGGGGATCAGCCACCTCCCGTGAGAGCGTTCCCTCTGCAAGAATTGAGAAACCGGCACCTTGATCATGATTTTGCGGCGCGAACCCGTAGAAATTCATGATCCGAGCGCTGGATCGACACATTGACGGGCAGGACTACATAGCGTTGCTGGGATGGCGGCCGATGCGGCCGTCAGCCCTGAAGAGCGTTCCGGACCCATGAGTGCTGTGAATCCATCGGGCGCGAAACCGGTGATCCTCGTCGTGGAGGACGAACCCGACGAGCGATTTCTCGCGGCCGCTTTACTGGAAGAGACCGGCTTCAGCGTCATCGAGGCGGAAACCGCCGAGCGAGCCTTGGCAATCCTGAACGAGAAGGACGGTGCGGTGAGCGTCGTCTTCTCCGATGTGCGTACCCCCGGTCCCATCGGCGGTTTCGAACTCGCCCGGATCATCGGCGTCACCTGGCCGCGCGTGCGGGTTCTGCTGACCTCCGGCGATGCCGGCGATCAGCCGAGCGACCTGCGGGTTTCCGCGACCTTCATCCCGAAGCCGTGGCGGGCATCGGATATCCTGGCCTGGGTCGAAGAGGCTTCAGGCCGCACGCCCGAGCAAGGGCCGGGCATTGACAGGATCGGCGGCAACACCCCCTGATGGTCGTTCGGCCGGCAGCCACAATTATCCCAGTTTAAAAGGAAACTTCTTCGGCTCCAGCCGTTGGTCCATG
This sequence comes from Methylobacterium sp. 88A, assembly GCF_000376345.1. Lineage (NCBI taxonomy): Bacteria > Pseudomonadati > Pseudomonadota > Alphaproteobacteria > Hyphomicrobiales > Methylobacteriaceae > Methylobacterium > Methylobacterium sp. 88A. The sequence continues at coordinate 2,935,950 of NZ_AQVT01000001.1, read as the reverse complement.
GGTTCATGATTGATGGAATCAGACTGCACGAGCTTCAAATGAGCACCACTGCCACGATGACCATGGCCAATATCAGTCGATCCGGACAATCGTATACCGTCTACTCGGAGTCGAGGATGATGCAGAATGTCGGCGACAATCTGCGCACGATGTACAGCGAGATCATCGACCATTCCGTGCCCGAGGAATTGCTTCGTCTGGCGAAGTTCATCGACGACAGATGCAATCCGGGAGCGGAGACGCGATAGGGCGATGTCTCTCTTGCCGCGATCCTGATCCTACCATTGGTGCGGCCTGAATGACGCAATCCGTCAGGACTTGGCGAGAGACGGGGATCGCCTCGCCTTCATCGCCGAAAACCTGATATTCCGGGCGCGCCCCTCCGGATCGATGCGACGAGCCCGTCATGCGTTTGAAAGCCTGCCTCGTTCTCGGCGCCTCGCTCGTGGTCGCGTCTTTGTGCGAACCGGTCCTCGGCGCGACACCGCCCAATCAGCCCGCCCAAGGCCCGGGCGGGGTCGGAGATCGCTCCGTCTCCGTCGTGAAACGGGCGCTCGGGCGCCCCAGTGCAGCGACCTTCGTCTTCCACGCGGCCGGTGCGGCACCGGCGGAAGGGCGACCCGTCGTCGTTTTCCTGCACGCCTGGGGTTCGCCCAACCCGTTGCCTTACGGAGCATGGATCGATCACCTCGCCAGGGCCGGGTATCTCGTCGTGTTTCCCCGCTTCCAGGAGATCAACCGGACGAGGCCGGCGGATGCCACCGGCAACGCCGAGAAACTGGTGAAGGCCGCCCTCGCGGATCTCGAGACCGATCCCGATGCCAAGCCCGACCTGAAGCGCGTCGCCCTCATTGGCCACCTCGCGGGTGCACCGATCGCCGCCAACCTCGCTGCCGATGCCGGGGAGGCGGGCCTGCCGGTGCCCCGCCTCGTCTTCGCGATCATGCCGGGCGGGATCGCGAGCGATGCCAAATCCCGGGGGGTCGTTTTGCGCGACCTGTCGAAGATCGATCCCGAGACCCTGGTCATCACCGTCATCGGCGACCGGGATGCCCGCGCCGCCGACCTTGCCGCCAGACGCCTCCTGCGCGAAGCGAGTGCCGTCGCGCCCGAGCGCAAGCTCTTCATCCGCGCGCTCTCCGACGATCACGGTTTCCCTTCGCTCACGGCGACATTGACCTCGCCGGGCGCCGTGGACACCGCCTATGACGGGGGTGCCATCAAGCTGCCGCCGGAGCCCCCGAAGGATCCCAAGCAGCCGCCGGCCCCATTCAAATGGTCGGCCGACATGTCGCTGACCGGCGAACAGACGACGCTGCTGGCTCAGCTCAACAATTCCCGCGCGGACAGTCTCGACTATCTCGCCTACTGGAAGACGTTCGATCTGGCCGCGGCCGCGGCGTTCGGCGGGGATCCGACGAGCCTCAAGGCCAATCCGCGTTTCAGCGACATGGAGCGCTGGAGCGACGGCTGGCCGGTGAAACGTCTCGCCGTGGAAACGCCCCGCCCCGCGCCGGTGGCCCCGGTGCCTGCGTCCGTCGCACCGCCCAAGCCGAAGCCCGCCCGCCGGCCCTGATCGCGGCCCCTTCGCGCGTGATCGGCAGGTCGCCGGGGCTTGCCTTTGCGACGGCTTTTGCCGAAAGCGGGCCGGTTCCCCCTCATGCCGACGAACCGAGCCCGGAAGGTCCCGATGAAGCTGTTCCATTCGCACTTCTCGCCCTTCGCGCGGAAGGTCATGGCCTGCGCTCATGTCCTGGGCCTCGTCGACCGTATCGAGTTGCTGCCGAGCGCCGCGCATCCGGTGAAGCGCGACGGCACCATCCTCGCCCATCACCCAATGGCGCAGGTGCCGACCCTCCTCGATGACGAGGGCCACGCCTTGGCCGACAGCCGGGTGATCTGCGAATATCTCGATGCCCGCGCCGGCGGGGGGCTGTTCCCCCCGGCCGGCCCCGCCCGCTGGACGACGCTCAACGAGCAATCCATCGCCGACGGCATCCTCGATGCGGCCCTGCTGATCCGCTACGAACTCACGGCCCGCGACGCTTCCGAACGTTCCGGAGCCTGGATGGACGGCCAGGAGGCCAAGATACGAAGCGCCCTGGCGGCCCTCGACGACCAAGCGGGAGGCTTTGCCGACCGGGTCGATATTGGGACGATCAGCATCGCCTGCGCCCTCGGATATCTCGACCTGCGCTTCACCGAACTCGGCTGGAAGCAGAAGTACCCGGATCTGGCGGCCTGGTTCACGAGCTTTGGCGCGCACCCCGCCATGGAGGCGACGAAGCCGCCGGCGGCCTGAACCGGAGATCGTCCGTCGGAAAAGGCTGGCGCGCGCCTTGCTAGTTCGAAATCCGGTTCTCCGGAGGTCGCGCCATGCCCGATTTCGTCGCCGCCCTGATCACCGCCGCCGCCTTCTGCGCCGGGCTCATCCTGCTCAATGTCCTGACGCGCTGGGCGATCCAGGCACAGATCGCGCCGGCAGACCTCGCCGAGAACGGGTTGCTCCAATACGGGCTCGCCATCGCCCTCGCCGGATTAACATGGCGACGGGCACTCGCGACGCCGCCGGTCCCGGGTGGAAGAATCCGGCCCCGTGTCGCCGGGTGAAACAGCGGCCGGACAGCCCGTGTCGGGCCTCTTCCCCTAGAACCAGGGCTGCGTGGTGAAGCTGTAATTCACCTTCACACCGAACGTGTACTGGTTCTGGGATCCGAACTGGCGGCGCACCAGCGGGCTGTCGGCGGATGAACCGACGATGCGGTTATAGCCGACATATCCCGTCGCGGCCCACCGCTCGTCGAACGTGTAGGTCGCAGCGCCCAGGGCGCCGACCGTGACGTAGCTGTCGGGTCGGAACGGGGTCAGCGTCCCGTTGAGCGCCGCCTCGAATGGCTGAACACCGAAATAGCGCCGGGCGAAGCTGGCATCGCCGAAGTTGAAGCGCGGGCCCACCGAGACCTGCCAGCGGTCGAAGGGCTGGATCACGTCCGCGCCGAGCGAGCCGACGAAGCCGTGATGCCCGAAGATCCCATGGCGCAACTCGGCCCGGGCGCGCAGCCATTGCGTGGGGTAATACTCGACGAAGACACCCGGCTCGATGGCGAACTGGGCATCGCGCAGACCGAACAGGTCCCGCCGGTTATCACCGTAATAGCGGCCGGGCACATACTCCGCCGTCAGACCGGCATTGAAGAGCGGCGAATCGTAGAGTGAGACGCTGATCCCGTCATCGGGCGACGAGAACCGGCGTGGCGTACCGGCCTTGGCGATGCTGATCGACGGGTAGCCGATGGCGGTATACTCGTTCGACCCCGGAAAACTCGGCGTCGCCTGCACCGTCGCCGTCACCGTCACGACCCAGAGGTTCTGGTCGAGGGCGAGGAACGTCGGCGGCCGCTCGATCTCCATGAGGTCGGCCGCTCCCGCCGCACCCGCCGCCATGAGCGAGCCCGCGAGAGCCAGGGCCGGCATGGCGGCAAGCCCCGTCCGTTGAGCAGGGCGCGAGGATGGGTTGGGAAACATCGTGTCCATGAGCGATGTCATAGACACAAATCCCTAACGCATCACGACAAACCCGACGTGACGACAGACCTATGTTGGCACTGTCGGAAAGACGCTTCGGCACGACAGGCGCGCCGAAGCGATCTCGAGGCTAGAAGTAGGACTTCAGAGCACCGCGACGGCGCACATCGAGGGTCGCGCAGTGGAACGAGCCGCCGAATGGACCGTAGGACAGGAACGGCGCCGGGATCGGATCGAAGCCCCAATCCTTCAGGGCCTTGATCAAGGTCGGCTGGCTCGCGTCGACGACGATCTTCTTCTCGTCGATGGCGAGCACGTTGATCGAAGTCCAGGGCGAGCACATCGAGATCTTGCTCATGAAGCCCTCCACCGGGTCGGGGCGGGGCGCGATCAGCACGTCCCACTTCTTGAGCACGGCGGGCAGCTTCTCGACGTCGATATAATCCGGGTTCACCAGCACCTTGCCCGGGGCCAGCGGCATGAAGGACGAGTCGATATGCATCGGCTGCGGGCAGCGGCTCTCGATCTCGTGGACGCGGAAGCCCGAGCCGAGGTGGCGGCGCAGCCACTCGATGCCCATGAGGTTCGTCACGTTGGACCGGGTGACGAAGAGGTCGCGGCCGCAGCGGACGAAATCGGCCGCGTCGAAGACCGGCTCGAACTCGTTGACCGTGAACTGCATCGGCTCGCCGGCCTTCAGGTTCGGCACGCGGTAATCGTAATTGTAGAGTTCGTCCGTCAATTGCGGCCGGGGCGCCGAGGTCCATCGTGCGCCGTTGCGAAAATATTCCTTGAACAGCGAGCGGTAGGCATCGCCCTCGAAATAGCGCGAGCGCCAGCACATCGGGCTCTCGATGATCTCGTCGCCGATCACGAGGTACGGGTCGCGCGGGCAGGCGACGCAGAAGCCGCGGGACGACCAGCGGGGTGCGTTGTACTTGCGCGAGAAATCCACCGTGTCGGGACGGCGGACTTTCACGCCCTCGCCGGCGAGGATCGTGATGAAGTTGTCGAGCTCGGCCTGGGCGAGCTTCTTCATGAACTTCGGATAGCGGAAGCCCGCGGCGAACCGGTAGAACGGCTGCGCGGCACGCGGCAGGTTGAAGATCACCGTGAGGTGGTGGGACGGAATGGTCGCGCCGTCGAGGCTGCCGACGATCACCTCCTCAAGAGGGTCCCACTCGTTCCATGCCATGACCGGAGATTTCGGGGCGGGGGGGCCGCGATAGTCGGCCGGGGCGGTGTCGTAAGCATCGATCTGCGCGTCGGCGAGCACGGCGTCCCGGGCCGTGGTGAAAGCTTCGCGGTCCATCATTCGTCCCTTGGTCGCGCCTTAAAATGCGGCTGTTTCTTCGAGGCTCAGGCCCCATCGCCGCTTTGGCCCGCACTGTGTCTATCGGGTGATAGACAACGAAATCCAAAGCTGCAACTTCCGATGATGCCAACGTTTTCCGGAAGGTTTTTCGTCCGGGGGGTCGGTGAATTTCTCTAAAAAATCGTCCGCGCCGACGGTCGAAGGGGGATCATGAAGCGTCTGACGACATTGGCCCTCATCGTCGGCCTCTGCACGGTTGCAGGCCTGTTCTTGTCATCGGGACTGGATGATGTCGCCGCCGCTTTGGTAAGCGCCGGCTGGGGCGCCGCCATCGTCGTGGTTGTACGCGCCGTCGCCGTGGGCTGGGCCGGACTCGGCTGGTTCGCCGTGTTCCCGCGGGCCGACCGCCCGGGCCTGTGGAACTGCGTCTCCCTGCGCTTCGTCCGCGAGGGCATCAACACGCTCCTTCCCGTGGCCACCGTCGGCGGCGATTTCGTCGGCGCCCGGCTCCTGGCGCAGCGCGGCGTCTCCGGGGGGCTCGCCGGCGCCAGCATGTTCGTCGACCTGATGACGCAGGCGGTCACCCAGTTCCTCTTCACCGTCGGCGGCGTCGCCCTGCTCGCCTGGCTGCACGGCGACGGCCCGGTGGTGCGCACCGTCGCCGGAGGTCTCGCCATCGCGGCCCCGGCCCTCGGCGCCTTCTTCCTGATCCAGCGCCGAAGCGGTCACCGCATCATCCAGGCCATGCTGAACCGCTTCGCCGCCGCCCGCGAATGGCGGGCCCTCGGCGCGGTCGACGTACTCTATGACGGCCTGCGCAGACTTTATTCCTCGCCCAAGCGGGTCATCGGCGCCATGGGCGTGCACATGATCGGCTGGATCATCGGTGCGGCCGAGGTCTACGTGGCGCTGCACTTCATGGGCTATCCGGTGACCGTGGCCGAGGCCATCGTGATCGAGAGCCTGGCCCAGGCGGTCCGTGGCGCGGCGTTCGCGGTGCCGGGGGCGCTGGGCGCCCAGGAAGGCGGCCTCATCGCCCTCTGCGCGATCTTCGGCATCCCCGCCGAAGCCGCCCTGGCGCTCTCCCTGGTGAAGCGCCTGGCCGATCTCATGGTCGGCGTGCCCGGCCTGGTGGCCTGGCACTTCATGGAAGGCAAGAAGGACGCGCCGGACACGGAAGACCGGACCTCTCAGGACCCGGTGTCCGTGGAGCAGGGAACGGCGAAAGCCGGGGGTGACATCGCCCGGGCGGTGAGCCTGGACGCCATGCCGGTGTCGCGGGTGCCCGCCAACCTCGTGGGAAACCACACCGTGTTGCGGTCGATGGAGAGCGATATGAGGACGCTGCGGAAATGCGCGTGAGCGGCTTCGCATCGGGGCTCGCAGCCTCGACCCTCCTCACCGTCACCCTCCTGTTGGGAACGGGCGTCCGCGCCGCCGAGGATGCGGCGGTGCAGACCGTGCGCGGGCTCTATGCCAGCTTCGAGGGCGCTCTCAAGGCGCCCGAGGCCGACGTGAAGAGCCGCGCGCTCGTCATCGGCCCGGTCCTCGACCAGAGCATGGACTTCGCCACCATGGCGCGGGTCGCCGTGGGTGCGAAATGGAAGGGCTTCACGCCCGAGCAGCAGGGCGCGCTGACGGAAGCCTTCAAACAGTATTTCACCGCGACTTATGCCACCCGCCTGTCCCAGGCTGCCGGCGGCAAGTTCGACATCAAGCCCGAGAGCGAGGCGCGCGGGCAGAACCGCGTGGTCCAGACCGAGGTCGCCAATGCGGATGGCGACGCCTCGCAGATCGATTACCTCGTGGGCTCGGGCAACCGCATCCAGGACGTCTACCTCAACGGCAACGTCAGCGAGATCGCCGCCATGCGCGGCAGCTTCGCCGATCCGCTGAAGGCGGGCGGGGCGGAAAGCCTGCTGAAATTCCTTCGCGATCGGACGGCGGCGATGCTCGCCGCCAAACCAAAGCCTTAGACGCAGGCCAGACGCCCCTCGCCGGGCCTGGCCGGACGAACCCACCCGTGCCGTCGTCCCGACCCAGCGGCACCCTCATCCAAACCGTGACCGAGCTTCGCCCATCATGGACCTCACCTTGACGGATCTGCCTTCGGCGAGCCTGAGCTGGCTCTCGCTCGTGTTCCAGCTCATGGCCCTCGCCGGCTGCGTCTACGGGTTGACGGCTGCCTTCCTGGCGGGCCGCTACGCACGCCGCCCCGTCCCGGTCCTGACGGCGAACGCCGCGCGTCCCTCGGTGACCATCCTGAAGCCGCTCTGCGGCATGGAGCCCAATCTCTACGAGAATCTCGAGACGTTCTGCCGCCAGGATTACACCGGCCCGATGCAGGTGGTGTTCGGCGTGCAGAACGCCACGGACCCGGCGATCGCCGTGGTGCGCCGCCTCGCGGAAACCTATCCCGACCTGAAGCTCGATCTCGTCATCGATGCGCGCCAGCACGGCTCGAACCGCAAGGTCTCCAACCTCATCAACATGTCGGCCCAGATCGCCCATGACGTGATCGTGCTGGCCGACAGCGACATGGTGGCGAGGCCCGACTACCTCGCACGGATCGTCGCCGAGCTCGGGCAGCCGGGCGTGAACGGCGTCACCTGCCTCTATCACGGCGTGCCGGCCCATCGCGGAATCTGGGCGCATCTCTCGGCGCTGGCCATCGACGTACAGTTCCTGCCCAACGTCGTGATGGGCACCTCGCTCGGCCTCGCCAAGCCCTGCTTCGGCTCCACCATCGCCTTCACCACCACGGCCTTGGCCGAGATGGGCGGTTTCGAGGCCTTCCGCGACGATCTCGCCGACGATTACGCCGTGGGCGAGGCCCTCCGCGCCAGGGGCGGCCTCGTGGCAATCCCGACCTTCACCATCGGGCATACCTGCGTCGACACCGATCTCGCCGGCCTGTGGAAGCACGAGCTGCGCTGGAACCGGACCATCCGCAACGTCGATCCGGCCGGCTATGCCGGCTCCATCGTCACCCACGCCTTCCCGCTGGCCCTCATCGGTGCCCTGATCCCCGGCGCCGATACGAGCGGCCTCGTGGTGGCGGCCCTGGCGCTCGCCTGCCGCATCATCCTCTGCGTCCGCCTGGAGCGCGCCTTCGGCCTCGCTCCGCACCCCTACTGGCTGTTGCCGATTCGCGACATCCTCTCCTTCATGAACTTCTCCTGGAGCTTCGTCTCGGGGGCGGTGACATGGAAAGGTCACGATTATCGGGTGGTTGCAGATGGCACACTGATCCCCGAGCGAAGCCTCGGCCACGATGCTGGTGCATCCTCGCTCTGATCTTCGCTTTTAGCGTCCCGTCCGCCCTTTTTCCTTTCTCGCTGAGGCCTTGAACCCCATGCGCACGCTTTTCCTCCAGGCTCCCACCTTCGACGGTTTCGACGGCGGCGCGGGCTCCCGCTACCAGGCCAAGCGCGAGATCAAGTCGTTCTGGTACCCGACCTGGCTCGCCCAGCCGGCGGCCCTGGTGCCGAACTCGAAGCTGATCGACGCGCCGCCGCACAACATCAAGCTTCCCGAGATCGTGGCTCAGGCCAATGATTTCGACCTCGTGGTGCTCCACACCTCGGTGCCGTCGTTCAAGTCCGACGTGAAGACCGTCGAGGCGCTCAAGGCCGCCAACCCGAAGCTCATCGCCGGGCTCATCGGCGCCAAGGTCGCGGTCGACGCGGCCGGCGCCATGGCCCAGGCCCCGTGCATCGATTTCTGCGCCCGCAACGAGTTCGACTTCACCGTCAAGGAAGTCGCCGACGGCACTCCGATGTCCGAGATCAAGGGCCTGTCCTACCGGGACGCCAACGGTGTCGTGATCCACAACGTGGACCGCGAGATCATGACCGACATGGACCAGCTTCCGTTCGTGACGAGCGTCTACAAGCGCGATCTCCAGATGGAGAAGTACTTCATCGGGTACCTCAAGCACCCCTACATCTCGTTCTATTCCGGCCGCGGCTGCAAGAGCCGCTGCACCTTCTGCCTCTGGCCGCAGACCGTGGGCGGCCACACCTACCGCACCCGCTCGGTCGCGCACGTGATCGAGGAGATCAAGTACTGCCTGAAGGAGTTCCCGCAGACGAAGGAGTTCTTCTTCGACGACGACACCTTCACCGACAACCTGCCGCGCGCCGAGGAAATCGCCCGCGAACTCGGCAAGCTCGGCGTCACCTGGTCGTGCAACGCCAAGGCGAACGTTCCGCGCGACACCCTGAAGGTGCTCAAGGAGAACGGCCTGCGCCTGCTTCTCGTCGGCTACGAATCCGGCAACCAGCAGATCCTCAACAACATCAAGAAGGGCATGCGCGTCGAGGTGGCCGAGCGGTTCACCAAGGATTGCCACGACCTCGGCATCGCCATCCACGGCACCTTCATCGTCGGCCTGCCCGGCGAGACCCGTGAGACGATCCAGGAGACGATCGCCTTCGCCAAGCGCATCAACCCGCACACGATCCAAGCATCGCTGGCAGCCCCCTATCCGGGCACCTTCCTCTACAAGCAGGCCGTGGAGAACGGCTGGCTCGACATCGCGAACGCCGAGCTCGTCGACGAGAACGGCGTGCAGATCGCGCCGCTGCATTACCCGCACCTGTCGCATTCCGAGATCTTCGCGGCGGTGGAGGAGTTCTACCGGAAGTTCTATTTCCGCGCTCCCAAGATCGCCTCCATCGTCTCCGAAATGGTCCGTTCGCCCGACATGATGAAGCGCCGCCTGCGCGAAGGCGTGGAGTTCTACCGTTTCCTCAAGGAGCGCCAGGGCACCGCCAAAGCCGCCTGAGCCTCGGCTCTCGCATCGACGCATGACGGCCGGGCTCGCTGCCCGGCCGTTTTCGTTTCCGGCAGGGACCCAGTCGTTCGCAGAGCCGCGGGCGAGAGGCGAAAAAGCCGGTTCCCCCTTTCCGCATCATGCTCTAGACGCTTTCCCCGACGGAACCGGTCGCGCGACGCCTTCCGGCGCGGTCAGCGATGAGAGGATTCGTCGTTCCGCTGTTTCGGCAGCCTCGAAAGCTCTCCGGCGCCGGCCCTCGGGCAGCCGGGATCGGGCCCTGCAGGCCACGCGCCTCCGCCCCGTCCCCGCGGCGCCGGAGGGTGACCGGCCAAGGGGAAGGGTGCGATGTCCGAGCTGTCCATCCTTTTCGTCGTCGGCGCGTTCGCCTTCGTGGGCGGCCTCGCGATCACGCGGACGCACCGCGCGTTCCGCGGCCCCCTGTCCCGCATCGTGCACGAATGGGAGCACGGGCTGCTCTATCGCGACGGGCGCTTTGCCGGAGATCTGCCGCCCGGGCGCTACCGGACCCTCGGGTGGGGCGACCGTCTCGTGGTGACCTTGCCGAACGTCCCAACGTTCGAAGGCCTGCACGGCGTCGAAGTCACCAGCGGGGACCGGCTTTCCTTCCGCCTGTCGGCCACGCTGGTCTTCGAGGTGGTGGAACCGCGCGTCGCCCATGAGAACCGCTACCGGGACAGCCTGCAGCGCGCAGGAACCGATGCCCTGATCCGGCTCGCGGCGGCCCGTACGCTCGAAACCCTGCTGTCCGAGCGCCCCACCCTCGACGCCGCACTTCTCGCCTTCCTGGACAGGCCCGTCGCCGGTTGCCGGATCACCGGTGCGACCGTCAGCGCCGTGACCCTGCCACCCGAGGTTCGCCGGCTATATGCCGAGGTCGAACGGGCGCGGCTCGAGGGCCAGGCCTCCCTGGAGCGGGCGCGCGCCGAGCAGGCCGCCCTTCGCTCCCTGGCCAATTCGGCCCGGATGCTGAAGGGCAATCCGGAACTCATGAACCTGCGCCTGCTCCAGGCGCTCTCGACGTCGGGCGGCAAGGGCGGAGCGACCCTGGTGCTCGGCCGCGAGGCCTTCGCCGCATCGGCGCCCGGTGGCGGAGCAGCTTACTCTGACGAGGACTGAGCGTGGCCCATAAGAAACGCCTGATCGTCACCGCCGACGATTTCGGCCTGAGCCCGGCGGTCAACGAGGCGGTGGAGCAGGCCCATCGCGAGGGCATCCTCACGGCCGCCAGCCTGATGGTGGGCGCGCCCGCCGCCGCGGACGCCGTGGCGCGCGCGCGGCGCTTGCCGTCCCTGCGCGTCGGCCTCCACCTCGTCATGGTGGAGGCGTGGCCGACCCTGCCCGCCGCCGACCTGCCCGACCTCGTCGGACCGGACGGCCTGATCCGCAGCGACATGGGCCGCCTCGGCCTCGACCTCGCGGTGAAGCCATCGGCGCGCCGTCAGCTCTCGGCGGAGATCACGGCGCAGTTCGAGGCGTACAAGGCGACGGGTCTCCCCCTCGACCACGTCAACGCCCACAAGCATTTCCACGTGCATCCCCTCATCGCCGGGCGAGTCCTGGCGATCGGCCGCGGCTACGGCATGCGGGCGATCCGGGTGCCGCGCGAGCCTCGCGCCGTGCTGCGCGCCGCCGAGCCGGGGGCCAATCCGAAACCCGCCCTCGACATAGCCCCCTGGGCCGGCCTCCTCGCCGTCCGCGCCCGTCAGGCGGGCCTGCTGATCCCCGATCGCACGTTGGGGCTGGCATGGTCCGGCGCGATGACACCGCGGCGCGTGGCGGGGCTCCTCCGCCACCTGCCCGACGGCCTGACCGAGCTCTATACCCATCCCGCCACCGGTGGCGGCTTTCCGGGCGAGGCACCCGGCTATGCTTATGCCGCCGAGCGTGACGCCCTAATCGCGCCGGAGACGATCGCGGCCCTGGCGGAATCCGGGGCGGTGAGGGGCGGGTTTTCCGATTTCGCGTAGGCGGTCGACCGCGACCCGATCCCCATCAAAGAAAAAGCGGCCGTCGCTTCACGCGACGGCCGCTTTTTTACGGACCGGTCCCTGGCCCTACTTCATGGCCACGGGCTCGGGCTTTGCCGCCCTGAACCCTGCCACGGCGTCCTCGCCCTCGGGGCGCTTCGGGTCCGGCTTTTTCGGCGGCGGCCCGAGGAAGGCCGGGACCACGAAGAACGCGGCGATGAGGGTGAAGAACAGCGACAGGGCGAGGAGCTTGCCCATGCTGGCCGTGCCGGGATGACTCGACAGAACCAGGGAGCCGAAGGCCGTGCCGGTGGTCAGGGCGGAGAAGAAGATCGCCCGCGTCAGGCTGGAAGCCAGCATGTCGGTGACGCCCGCCCGCCAGGCGATGACGTAGTAGATGTGGAAGGCCACGCCCACGGCGAGCATCAGCGGCAGGGCGATGATGTTGGCGAAGTTGAGCGGCATGCCGACCACATGCAGCGCCATCAGCGTCCATAGGGTGGCGAGCACCAGCGGGCCGAGGGTCATCGCCACGTCCCAGGGCTTCCGCAGGGCCACCGACAGGATGATGAAGATCGCCACCAGCGCCGTCAGCGCCGCCTGCACGAAGGCGCCCAGGATGGTGTAGCTCGACGAGGTCGTCGCCACTGGCGCGCCGGTCGCGTGCGGGGCCACGGTCTGCACCTCCTTGGCGAAACGGCGCAGCACGACGTTGTCGTTGGCATCACCGCTCGGATGCACCTCGATCCGGGCGCGGCCGTCGGCGGCGATCCACTCGGCCTTCAGCTTCGGCGGAATGTTGGCGAGGGTGACCTTCTCGGGGGCCAGCATGCCGCGCAGGCGGTTGAGCAGAATGGCGAGATCGGTGGTGACCGCCACGTTGGCGGCCTGACGCAGCTGCGGCGTGGCCGAAGCGAGGGAATCGAGGGTGCCGGAGAGCGCACCCGCGGCCTTGGCTCCGGCGGCGTCACCGGTGGCGATGCCCTTGAGGGCGGTGGCCGCCTCCTTCAGCGCCTTCACCGTGTCGGCGTCGGTGGGCGGCGGCGGCTTCCTCGCCGGGTTGAGGATGGGTCCGAGGAGCTCGGCCGTCTCGGCGATGGTCGCGAGCTTCTGATCCTGATCCGGGGGGACGAACGTGTCGATGTCGATCACCCGGGCGACCGAGGGCAGGGCCTTCAGCTTGGCCGCGAGCTCGGGCACCGCCTGTACGTTCGGCGCGATCACGTCGATGAGGTTGGGGCTCGTCTCCGGGTCCTTGATCAGGTCGAGATAGGTCGAGATCGATTCCACCTTGGTGCTGCGCAGGTGCATCGGGTTGGAATCGAAGGGCAGCTTGAACAGCAGCGGAATGCCCGCCACCGTGATCACGCCGACGATGATGAGCACGATCTTGCGGTTCTGGATGATCCAGTGGTCGACGCCGGCGAGCCATGTCGTCTCCACGGCCCGCGCCTCGCCCTTCGGCTTGAACACCGCGATGAGGGCAGGGAGCAGGGTGAGAGAGAAGAGATAGGCGACGATCATACCGACGCCGGCGATGAGGCCGAGCTCCGACACGCCGCGGAACGCCGTGGGCAGGAACGCGAAGAACCCCGCCACAAGGGAGATGGCGGCGAGACTCAAGGACCAGCCGACGCCCCGCGCGGCGGCACGGATGGCGTTCGCCAGATCCGGTTGCTCGAACCGGTCGGCCCGGTATCGCACCGCGAACTGGATCCCGAAATCGATCCCGAGCCCCACGAACAGGGCGGCGAAGGCCACGGAGATCGGGTTCAGCTCGCCCACCATCAGCAGGCCGAGGGCCGCGGTGACGATGAGGCCGGCGAAGGTGGTGATCAGGACGGCGCCGACGAGGGAGGCCGAACGCAGGGCCAGCCAGACGAACAGGATGATGGCGCCGGCCGTGACGCTGTAGTTGAGGAACGCGTCCTCGGCGAGGGTGGCGAATTCGTCATCCGCCACGGCCACCGGGCCGGTGAGGCGCATGCGCGGGTTGTCCGCCGCGTCGAGGCCGCCGAGCGTGTTGATCTTCAGGTCGGTGGCGATGCGCCGGACCAGGGCGGAGGCTTCGGCGCCCGGCTGGAGCGCCGCGTAATCCAGCTTGGGCTGAATCATGATGAACTTGCGGAGTTCCGTACCCTGGGCCTTGCCGTTGGAGAGAAGCAGCTGCCAGGACAGGCGGGCCGGCTCTCCCGCCAGCACCTTGCGCAGCACCTCGTCGATCCGTGTCATCGGACCGTCGAGATCCTCGAGCTTGGCGTCGCCGCTTTTGATGCCCCGGGCGCCGAGGCCGAGCACCCGCATGAGGCCGCGGAGGGACGGGTCGGCGGCGAGCGGACCGAGCAGTCCCTGCTGCTGGACGAGCTGGTCCATGGTCTTGGTGAGCTCTTCCTGCGGCATCAGCAGGAAGCCGTTCTTGTCGTAGAACGGGCCGCCATCCGGGCGGTAGACCGTCTCGATCTGATTCGGATGGTCCAGGAGGGCCTGGGCCAACGTGGCCGCGGCCTGTTCGGCGACCTCGGGCGTCTTGCCGTCGATGACGGCGACGAGGGTGCCCGTCCGTTGCGGAAACGCCTTCTCGTAGTTGATCTCGTCCTGGCGCCAGGGCACATCCGTGTCGATGAGACGCTCGACATCGGTGTTGATCCGGAAGAGATGGGCGGCGAGCGCCGCGCTTCCGACAGTGAGGAGCGCCACCAGGCCGATGACCAACCAGCGGCGTTGGACGGAAAACGCAACGAGACGTTCGATCACAAGTATCCTGCCTGACTAGCGACGCGGGCCCCACCTGAACGAGACCGCCCGGTCTCGCGGATGCGAGCGACAGGCGACGATCTCGGCGCGGAACCGGTCTTGGTCCAAGGGTCGGTTACCACCTGTCGAGGCAATCCACGAGTCCCGGCGGTATATCGAGACGTGTCATGCCTCTGCGACGGCCAGCCTCGAACGAGGGTGTCCGTACTCATCGGCAGGCGGAAATGCAACGCGGCCCCATGCTCTTGTCCTGCGGTCGAAGTCATGTGCGCCTGCGCACCGCACCATGTCGACGCCTCGACGGAACGTTGTCCAAGGCCGTGGGCGGGACACCCGTCGCTGTAAGGGCGCGCAGTTCTGACATTCGCTGGCCGAATAGGAAAAAGCACCACGCTTCGGCATAAGGACAGGATATCGCCAGTATCGGAAGCGCGACGACATGCGCCTCCCCTGTGGCCGTATTGCCCCATCACCGCTCAAACACGCATCGTGCGCTGGCCGCGCGGGCGGATCAAGATCTGTTCCAGCCTAGTGCGCTGGAATTTCGCCGCTTTTCGCGGTAATGCACCGGTTCATATCGGGGCCAAAAACAAGGAGCCGCGTCTTGGGTATTCCCCTCCGTTACGTCGCGAAGATTGGCGGCTACATTCTCAAGCAGCACCTCACCGGTCGCAAGCGCTACCCGCTCGTGATGATGATGGAGCCGCTGTTCCGCTGCAATCTCGCCTGCGCCGGCTGCGGGAAGATCGACTATCCGGACGAGATCCTGAACAAGCGTCTGCCGGTGGCTGACGCCCTGGAATCCGTGCGTGAGTGCGGCGCACCCATGGTCGTGATCGCCGGCGGCGAGCCGCTTCTGCACAAGGATCTGCCGCAGATCGTCGAAGGCATCATCGCGCAGAAGAAATTCGCGATCGTGTGCACGAACGCGCTGCTGCTCGAGAAGAAGATCAAGGACTACAAGCCCAGTCCGTACTTCACCTGGTCGATCCATCTCGATGGCGACAAGGAGATGCACGACCAGTCGGTGTGCCAGCGCGGCGTCTACGACAAGGCCGTCTCCGCCATCGCGAAGGCCAAGGAGATGGGCTTCCGCGTCACCATCAACTGCACCTTCTTCAACAATTCCTCGGCGGACAAGATCGCCGACTTCTTCGACACCGTGACGAAGCTCGGAATCGACGGCATCACCGTCTCCCCCGGCTACGCCTACGAGCGCGCTCCCGACCAGCAGCACTTCCTCAACCGCAAGGCGACGAAGGACCTGTTCCGCGGCGTGTTCCGGCACGGCAAGGAGAAGGGCCGCCAGAACTGGACCTTCCAGCAGTCGGGCCTGTTCCTCGACTTCCTGGCCGGCAACCAGACCTACCATTGCACCCCGTGGGGCAACCCGACCCGTACCGTGTTCGGCTGGCAGAAGCCCTGCTACCTTCTCGGCGAGGGCTACGCGGCCACCTTCAAGGAGCTGATGGAGGAGACCGACTGGGATTCCTACGGCACCGGCAACTACGAGAAGTGCGCCGACTGCATGGTCCATTCCGGCTACGAGGCGTCCTCGGTGGTCGATTCCGTGAAGAAGCCCTGGAAGCCGCTGATCCACGCCATCCGCGGCATCAAGACCGAAGGCGAGATGGCTCCCGAGGTCAGCCTCGAGAACCAGCGCCCGGCCGAGTTCGTGTTCTCGCGCAACGTCGCGCAGAAGCTGTCCGAGATCAAAGCTTCGGGCGTCGACACCAAGCGCGAGGCGCGCAACCGCACGGCGGCCTGAACCCGCCGCACGCGATGCGTGCCTGAAACGAAAGCCCCGCGCTGCCGATGCAGCGCGGGGCTTTTTCGTGTGCGCCGAGATGATGTCCGGGCGCGTCAGGCGTCCGGAAGGCCGAGGCCGGGGCCGAGAGTGGCCCGGCACCGGGAGAGCGCCGCGAAGGCTTTTCCCGAATCCCTCGCCAGCCGGATCAGCGCGGGCAGATGGGTCGGGTTCCGGCCGAGGGCAGTGAGCACCGCGAGGATGTCGGGGTCGCCGTTCGGCTTTAGCGCCGTCGTGACAAAGGCGGGCAGGGCGCGCTCGGCCGGGTCGCAGACCACGCGAATCGCCGCGAACGGAATGCCGTGGCGGGCCGCGAAGTCCGCAGCGACGTGGGATTCCATATCGACCGCCGCCGCTCCGGTGCTGGCATGGAGTTCGGCCTTCGCGGTCACGCTCACGACCGCCGCGTCCACACCGGCGAGGTCGGCGGACAATGTCGTCAGATCGGCTCTCGACAGGGCGGAGTGAATCGCGTCGCGCAAGACGACATCGGTCTCGCGGCGTCCCGTGTCACCGACGATGCCGGTGGCGATCACCACGTCGCCGGGGAGCAGGGATGGATCGAGTCCTCCCGCGATGCCGAAACTCACCACGGCCCGGCAGCCTGCCGTCACGCGCGCGTCGAGCAGCGCACGCAGGCGCGCGGGCGACCCGCCGGCCCCCACGGCTTCGATTCCGGGACCGGCGGCGAGCCGGGCCTCCTTGGAGAGGCCGGTGACGGCGAGAATGGGAAGCATGGGATGTCCAGCCAGCGCTCCCTCCCCCTCTGGGGGGGAGGGTGGCCCTCGCGTCAGCGAGGGTCGGGAGATTTCTGGAGAGGTCGCCCCCTCTCCCACTGCTCTGCAGGCCCCCTCTCCCACAGAGGGGAGAGGGTCGAGGAGAACCTACATCCCGTAGGCGACGGACCGCGTGTTGCTGCGCTTGAGATTGCGGTAGCGCGCCATGGCCCAGAGCGGGAAGAACTTCGGGTAGCCGTGGTAGCGCAGGTAGAAGACCCGCGGGAATCCGGTCGCCGTGTAGCGCTCCTCAGACCAGAAGCCGTCGGCTCCCTGCGTGCGCGTGAGGTAGTTGATGCCCCGCGTCACGGCCGGATCGTCGGCCTCGCCGGCCGCCATCAGCGCCAGCAACGCCCAGGCGGTCTGGGAGGCGGTGGAGTAGCCGGGCTCGAAGGCCGGATCGATCTTGTAGGACGAGGCGTCCTCGCCCCAGCCGCCATCCGGGTTCTGGATACGGATGAGCCACGCCACCGACCGGCGGATCTCCGGCGAGGCCGGGTCGACACCGGCGGCGTTGAGGGCGCACAGCACCGACCAGGTGCCGTAGATGAAGTTCATGCCCCAGCGACCGTACCAGGAGCCGTCCTCCTCCTGATCGTCGAGGAGGTATTTCACCCCGCGATCGAGCGCCTTCGAGGTCTCACGGGTCTCGCCCAGCTGCGAGAGCATCGAGACGACGCGCGCCGTGACGTCGGCGGTGGGCGGGTCGAGGAGGGCGCCGTGATCCGAGAAGGGAATGTTGTTGAGGTAATGGTGGTTGTTGTCGGCATCGAACGCCGCCCAGCCGCCATCGCTCGATTGCAGGCCCTCGACCCACTCCCGAGCGCGGGCGATGGAGACGGCATAATCCGGCACATCGGCGACGAGACCGTGCTGACGCATCGCCCGGTCCATCGCCATCACCACCACGGCGGTGTCGTCGAGATCGGGGAAATGCGGGTTGGCGTATTGGAATGCCCAGCCACCGGGGCGGACATTGGGACGGCCCGCCGCCCAATCGCCCTTGATGTCGAGAACCTGGAGCGGACGCAGCCAATCGAGCCCGCGCCGGGCCTGATGCTCGGCATCGGGGCCACCGGCCTCGAGCAGGGCATGGCCGGCAAGGGCCGTATCCCAAACCGGCGAAAGGCAGGGCTGGACGTAGGCCTCGTGCTCCTTGACCACGACCAGCTTCTCGACCGCCTCGCAGGCGATCCGCACCTGCGGGTGATCGGCCGGATAGCCGAGCACTTCGTACATGAGCACGGTGTTGACCATGGCCGGGAAGATGGCGCCGAGGCCGTCCTCGCCGTTGAGGCGCTCGCTGGTCCAGGCCACGGCCTTGTCGATACCGCGCTGACGGCGCTTCTTCGGAAAGTAATCCTGCGTGACCTGCAGCAGCCGGTCGATGGCGCCGAAAATGGGCGTCCAGGGCCAGGTTGCATGCGGGCTGCCGGGCCAGGAGCGCACATGCTCCGGCGGCGTCACGAACAATTCGGCGACGCCGAGACCGAGCGGGTTCTTGGCGAGCGGCTTCTTCGCCTGCAGCACCAAAAGGGGCACGATCACGCAGCGTGCCCAATAGGAGATCTTGTCGAGGTGGAAGGGAAACCACTTCGGCAGATGCATGATCTCGACGGGCATCACCGGCACGGCGCGCCAGGGCACCTCGCCGAACAGAGCCAGCAGGAAGCGCGTGAACACGTTGGAATTGGCCGCACCGCCGCGCGACAGGATGGCCTCGCGGGCACGCCGCATATGCGGGGCCTCGATCGAGTCGCCGACGAACTTCAGCGCGTAATAGGCCTTCACGCTGGCGCTCATGTCGAACGGCCCATCGTGGACCAGCGACCAGCCGCCATGCTTGCCCTGCGTGCGGCGCAGATAGTTTCCGATCTTGGCCATCAGGTCGGGCGGAATGGTCGTCGCCCGGAACTGGTGGAACATGATGTATTCCGACGGGATCGTCGCATCCGCTTCGAGCTCGAAGCACAGATGCCCGTCCGCATGGACGAGATTCGTCAGGGCCTGCGTCGCCCGCATGACTCCATGCTCGACGTCGTCCAGGGAAATCTCCTGGGTCTTGGGACGCTGGAGCGTCTCGACCTTCTTGAATGCCTCTCGCATCGTCCTCGCCTCAAGCGCCGCCTGACGCGGCCCCTCTCTCACGCCGCGCCGCGCGTCATAGCTTCACCGCGTCCACTCGCTCCCTTGAGAAGCGCCTGTGCGGCCGTCGTTCCCGAACGGATCGCTCCCTCGATCGTCGATGGCAGGCCGGTCGCGGTCCAGTCGCCTGCCAGGACGAGATTGTCGTGGGCCGTCACGGCGCTCGCGCGCCGTGCGGCCTCTTTGGGCGTTGCCGCAAAGGTCGCCCGTTTCTCCTTGACGATCTGCCAGCTTGGCAGTTCCGGTGCAAGTCCGGTCAAAGTCGAGAGCTCGGCCCAGATCTGCTTCGCCAAGTCTTCGCGCGGCACATCCAGCAGGCGGTCGGCACCGCTGATGGTCACCGACAGTCGGTCCGGATAGGCGAACAGCCATTCCGTCAGACCATTCACCACGCCGAGCAATAACGGCGAGCCCTGTGGAGGAAGGATCGCGAAGTGAGCATTGACGATCGACCGGTAGGATTGCGGAACGGCCAGGCCCGGCAGCAAATCGGACGCCACCCAGGGCGGCAGGGCCAGAACCACCGAATCGTCGGGACCGAGCGTGATGGATTCGTCGCTGAACAGCAGCGTATCGACACGGCCCGCATCGGCACCGAGTCCGCGCAGGCGACGGCCGAAACGCATCTCGGCGCCGTGCTTGGCCAGATAGGCCGAAGCGGGGTCGATGAAAGCGACAGAGAGACCGCCCACGGCGATGAGCGGCCGGCAGGCGGCGCCGCCCGCGCCCAGGGTTTCGCGCAGGATCGTGGCGGCGAGCCCGACATCGCTTTCCTGCGGATCGGTGTTGAGGGCCGCGAGCAGAACCGGATGCCACAGGCGCTCGTAGAGCGGTCCGGAACATTCCATGCGCTCGCCGATCGTGCCCGCCCGGCCGGGGGCCTTGCCCGAAGCGGCCCTGAGGATGCTCAAGGGCGCGAGGTAATCCATGGCGCGGCTGCCGGGCACGCGGCGCGAGGCCTGCAGTACCCACCACGGCACACGGCCGGCATTCGGCCGCAGGGTCCAGCGCTCGCCGGTCTTCAGGTCGGCGAAGGGAAACTCGGCCTCGCCCGGCCCGGTCAGGGCATCGGCGGGGGCGCCCACCAGCTTCAGGAAGTCGAGGGAGGAGCGGTTGCCCGACAGCAGCAGGTGGTTGCCGTTGTCGATGGTCAGGCCGAGCGTCGAATCGAAATAGGAGCGACAGCGCCCGCCCGCCTGCTTGGCGGCTTCGTGCACGATGACGCGGCGCCCCTGCTCGGCGAGCGATACGGCGGCCGAAAGGCCCGCGAGCCCCGCGCCGACGACGTGAACCGTTCCGGTCTGTTGTCCCGTCATCACAGGATCCCGTGACGAAGCGCGACGCCCAGCAGGGCGAGCTTCGAGGGTTTCACGCGCGCGCGGGGCATGGCCCAGCCGCGCTTCAGCACCGCGTCGAGATAGAGCCGGTAGGCTGCCGCCATCAGGCGAGGGGCCTTCGTCTCCTTGCGGGGATTGCGGTCGATGATCGTCCAGGTATCGCGGTAATGGGCCTCCGCCTCCCTCGCCACGGCGATGCAGACCTCGCCGATGCGGGGATGGGCGATGGCGGCCTGGGGCGTCGGATCGGTCAGGCCGATGGCGGCGAGCTTCTCGCGGGGCAGGTAAAGGCGGCCGCGCTCGGCATCCTCGTCGATGTCGCGCAGGATGTTGGTGAGCTGCAGGGCGCGACCCTCGTGATGGGCGAGGCGGATGCCATCGGCTTCGGGCAGGCCGAAGATGCGCACGGACAGTCGCCCGACCGCGCTGGCGACCCGGTCGCAATAGAGATCGAGGGTGGCCTCGTCGGGGGCGACGATGTCCTCGAACGCATCCATCGCCATGCCGTCGATGACCGCCTGGAAATCCTCGCGCAGCAATCCGTAGCGCCGAATGGGCACCACGAGGTCGCGCACGCGCGGAGCCGGATTGCCGGCATAGAGGGCATCGATATCGGCGCGCCAGCGGTCGAGTTCGGCCGCGCGGACGGGCGCCGGGCCACCGTCGTCGGCGACGTCGTCCACCGAACGGCAGAAGGCGTAGACCGCGTACATCGCCTCGCGGCGATCCTTCGGCAGCAGCCGCATGGCGGTGTAGAACGAGGATCCGGCGGCCGGCAGGGCGGCGTCCTGCGCCATCGCGGGTTCCTGGGCGGGTGATGCGGTGGCGCTCATGACTGCGCTCCCTGACTCGCGACGCGCGTGGACTGTCGGCGCAGGATGCGCGAGCGGAATGGACGCCGCGCCAGGGTCGAGGCGATTCCGCCCAGAGCCGTCAGGGCGAAGCCCGCCTTGCCGTGATGGACCTTCTCCGAGAGCGGGTCGCGCGTGAGCAGCCCCTTCGTGAGCACCACGGCGAGGCGGTGGATCGCCGCGATCTCGAGGCTCAGGCGCAGGTCGTCGATAAGGTCGGGCAGCACCGCGCCCTCGTCGAGGAGGACCATGGTCCGCTCGGCGAGTTCACGGATGGCCGCGCGCAGGGCAGGGGTGGCCTTGTCGGCGGCGAGAGCGTCCACGGAGACGCCGTGGCGCTCCAGCACGTCCCGCGGCAGGTAGACCCGGTCGTTGCGGCGATAATCCTTCGCGCAATCCTGCAGGTGGTTGATGATCTGGAGCGCGGCGCAGATCGCGTCCGACGGTCCCCAGACCACGGCCGGATCCTCGCCGTGGATGTCGAGGACGAAGCGGCCCACGGGCATCGCGGACAGACGGCAATAGGCGATGAGGTCGTCCCAATCCTCATACCGGTTCTTCCGCGCATCGAGGCGGAAGGCGTCGAGGAGTTCGAGAGCATGCGTCGCCGGAAGGCCGCGCGCGGCGAGTTCCCGCTTCAGCGGCTCCGCCTCGCGGTCGGAGGGCCCCTTGCCGGTCAAGGCATCGGCGAGATCGTCGAGGAGCTCGACCTTGCGCTCGGGCGACAGTTCGGCATGGTCGGCGACGTCGTCGCCCGCACGCACGAAATCGTAGAACGCCAGGATCGCGCCGCGATTCTTCGGATGGATCAGGTGGGAGGCGACGGGAAAGTTCTCGTCCTTGTGCCCCTTGCCCGAACGCGCGTCCGTCGCGCTGTCGAGGGTTGCGGTCACTTCAGATACCCCGATTGGCGGAACCAGCCGAGGGCGTCCGACAGCCCCTCGCGGTAGGGCCGCGCGGAATAGCCGAGTTCGGCCCGTGCCTTGGCATCGGTGAAGAACATGCGGTAGCGCGACATCTTGATGCCGTCGATGGTCGCGAAGGGCGTCTTCCCTGTGATCCGGGCCATCTGTTCGGAGATGAACGCGATCGGGTAGACCACGGCGCGCGGCAGGTTGATGGTCGGCGCCTTGCGGCCGACCATGCCGGCGATGTCGGCGAGCATCTGCGACAGCAGGACGTTCTCGCCGCCCAGGATGTAGCGCTCGCCGGTGCGGCCATGGCGCAGGGCCAGGAGATGGCCGTAGGCGACGTCGTCCACATGGGCGAGGTTGAGGCCGGTATCGACGAAGGCCGGCATCCGGCCGAGGGCCGCTTCCACGATGATCCGGCCCGTCGGGGTCGGCTTGACGTCGCGGGGGCCGATGGGCGTCGACGGGTTGACGATGACCACGGGCAGGCCGTTGCGGGCCGCCATCTCCTCGACCACGCGCTCGGAGACGACCTTGCTGCGCTTGTAGGCGCCGATGGCCGTGCCGGGGGTGAGGGGACGCGTCTCGTCGGCGGGCGTGCCGTCGTCATGCGGCTTGATGGTCGCGACGCTCGACGTGTAGACGATCCGCTCGATACGGGCCCGGAGGGCTTCCTCCATGAGGATGACGGCGCCGTCGCGGTTGGTGCGGACGATCTCTTCCGGGTCCGGCGCCCAGAGCCGGTAATCGGCGGCGGCATGGACGAGGTAGCGCTGGCCGGCGAGCGCGGCGGCGACCGACGCGCGGTCACGCATGTCGCCCTCGACGATCTCGACGTCGTTCCACACGAGGTTGGTGCGCGGCGACGAGGCCCGCACCATGATCCGCACGGAGAAGCCGGCCTTGCGGAACACGTCCACGAGGGCGGCACCGAGGAACCCACTCGCTCCGGTAATGAGAACCGGGCCGGCATCGTAACGGCTCTCGTCGAACCTGCCGGAGGAGGTGGCCTCTGTCATTTCTCTCGTAGGGTCAGGGGATTGGACAAGGAGACGCGCCGGGGCGAACCGGCATCATGCCCGGCCTTTTCTCATCGTTAGGCGGGGCGAACAAGCGCAGCGCGGCCACACACGGAGACTTCCGTGCGCGGCCACACGCCGGGGGCCTCAGGTCAGGCGAGACGCAGGCGTCCGGCCTTCTGCTCGGGGAGGGCGGCCTGGACGGTCCTGACGATGCCGTCGGCGTCGAGGCCGGCCTCGGCGTACATCGCCTCCGGGCTGTTGTGGTCCTGGTAGGTGTCCGGCAGCGTCAGGGTCCGCACCCGCACCCGGCCCGTGTCCAGCGCCCCCTTCTCCGACAGGAGATGCAGCACCATTGCGCCGAAGCCCCCCACCGAACCCTCTTCCAGGGTGACCAGGACCTCGTGGCTCGCCGCCAGATCGAGGATCATCGCCTCGTCGAGCGGCTTGGCGAAGCGCGCATCCGCCACGCTCACGGCGATCCCCGCCGTCTCCAGCAGGTCGGCCGCCTTCAGCGCCTCAGACAGACGCGTGCCGAGGCTCAGCAGCGCCACCCGCGCCCCCTCGGGGCGCTTGACGATCCGGCCCTTGCCGATGGGAAGCGGCACGCCGCGCTCGGGCAGGTCGACGCCCACCCCCTCGCCGCGCGGGTAGCGCAGGGCGATCGGGCCGCTGTCATGGGCATGCTGGGTCGCCACCATGTGGACCAGCTCGGCCTCGTCGGAGGCCGCCATCACCACCATGTTCGGCAGGCAGCAGAGATAAGCCAGATCGAACGCGCCCGCATGGGTCGCTCCGTCCGCGCCCACCAGGCCCGCCCGGTCGAGGCAGAACCGAACGGCCAAGTTCTGCAGCGCCACGTCGTGCACGACCTGATCGTAGGCCCGCTGCAGGAAGGTCGAGTAGATCGCCACGAACGGCTTGTAGCCCTCCGTCGCCAAGCCGCCCGCGAACGTCACCGCATGCTGCTCGGCGATGCCCACATCGAAGGTCCGGTCCGGATGCGCCTTGCCGAACAGGTCGATCCCGGTGCCGCCCGGCATCGCGGCGGTGATCGCCACCACCTTGTCGTCGGCATCCGCCGCCTTGATCAGGCTCTCGCCGAAGACGCGGGTATAGGCCGGTGCGTTCGGCTTGGCCTTGGCCTGGACGCCCGACAGCACGTCGAACTTCACCACCCCGTGGTAGCGGTCGGCCGAGGCCTCGGCCGGGGCGTAGCCCTTGCCCTTCTGGGTCACGACATGGAGCAGGATCGGCCCCTGGTCCGAATCACGCACGTTCTTCAGGATCGGCAGGAGATGGTCGAGGTTATGGCCATCGACCGGGCCGACATAGTGGAAGCCCATCTCCTCGAACATCGTGCCGCCGCCCACCACCAGGGAGCGGGCATATTCCTCCGCCGCCGCCGCGCGCTGGTAGATCGCCTTCGGCAGGAGCTTGCCGAGCTGCTTGGCGGTCTCGCGCAGGCCGCGATAGGTCCCGCCCGAGGCGAGCCTGGCGAAATAGGCCGACATCGCCCCCACCGGCGGGGCGATCGACATGTCGTTGTCGTTCAGGATCACGATGAGGCGCGAATGCAGCGCCCCGGCATTGTTCATCGCCTCGTAGGCCATGCCCGCCGACATCGAGCCGTCGCCGATCACCGCGATCATGTTGCGGCGCCTGGGCGCGGGCGCGCCCTTGGCCTTGGCCGACGCCTCGTCGAGGTCGCGCGCTACCGCCATGCCGAGCGCCGCCGAGATCGAGGTGGAGGAATGCGCCGCCCCGAACGGGTCGTAGACGCTCTCCGACCGCTTGGTGAAGCCCGACAGCCCGCCCGGCTGGCGCAGGGTCCGGATCCGGTCGCGCCGCCCCGTGAGGATCTTGTGCGGATAGGCCTGGTGCCCGACATCCCACACGATCCGGTCGTCGGGCGTCTCGAACACGTGATGCAGGGCCACCGTCAGCTCGACCACGCCCAGACCCGACCCGAGGTGACCGCCCGTCACCGACACCGCGTCGATCATCTCCTGACGCACAGCGTCCGCCACCGCCTGAAGCTGGCTCTCGGGAAGCGCGCGAAGAGCAGACGTCTCGTCAAGCCCGTCGAGGATCGAGGTTTCTATCCGTGACAATGGCTCACTCACTTCTTTGAATCTGATATCGGATCGACAGGGCGCCCCACCTGCCGCTATCGGCTTCGGGCAGGGGCCGACGATCCTGGTGATGACAACGTTCCGCGCCGCGAGGTCGTCGCGCACTATAACGCCACTATCGGTCAATACCACGCCGACGTTGCAGAGCCGCTGACCGCTTCCCAAGCTTTTGAGCGTTCGAACGGCCACGGGAGTTAAGGATTTGCGGCCGATCGATCAATGTCGAAGAATGGCTTTTCCGCCATCGACGACTTCGCTGCGAGCCGAGATGAACTGCTTTCGCCGCCTGTCCGCACTACTGTCGATGGGGCTCCTGGCCTGTGTGACGCTTTGTCCTGAACCCTTAGTGGCCTCGCCGCTCTCGATCCCGGCGCCCGTCCTCGAATTGAGGCTGCCCTGCGACAGGCTCGACGGCTGCCGGAATCCCGGCTCGCCGCCGCAACCCGACCGCCAGGTCGAGCCGTTCGGCGGCACACTCGGCCGGCCCTGCGCCTATCGCTGGCGGCCGACGCCCTCGGGCACGCGCAAGGTGCGGATCTGCCGTTGAGCATTCCGGTTCGGCGGAACGGGCGGCGCTCGGCTGCGGCATGCCTCCTCCTCGTCGGGCTGGCGTGGCCGGCGAGCGAGGGCGAGGCGGGGTTTGCCTGCGCCTCGATCTTCGCGAACGGAAAGGAGCCGGTCCTCGTCAACCGTAAGCTCGCCCGCGAGACGACGAGCCTTTGCTACGAAGCCTTCGCGGTGCTGCATTCGGGCGTGTCGCGCACCCCCGTCTACGCTTCCGAACTCCTGACGCGGGCGAGCGTCGCCAAAGCGCGGACCGTCGACCGGACGGATTCCTTCCACGAGGAGGACCGCCTGCCGAATTCCGTCCGCGCCCGGCTCGACGATTACGTCCGGAGCGGGTTCGACCGAGGCCACATGGCGCCGGCCGGAGATATGCCGAGCGCGGCGGCGCAGGCCGAATCGTTCAGTCTCGCCAATGTCGTGCCCCAGGATCGTACCCTGAACAGGGGCCTGTGGGCGGCGATCGAGGAGAGCGTCCGCCGCCTCGCGGTCGCGCGCGGGCGCCTCTTCGTGGTCACCGGGACGATCTATGCGGGCAGCACCATCGATTCCCTCGACGGCCGCGTCCTCGTGCCGACATCCCTGTTCAAGGCGGTCTACGATCCCGGGCGGAGGGAGGCGGCGGCCTATCTCGCGGCGAACCGGGCCGATGCGGAATGGCGGTCGGTCCCCCTCGGCGAACTGACCACCCTGTCGGGCATCGACGTCTTTCCCGGCCTCGTCGCGACGGCGATGGACCTGCCCGAGCCGCGCACCTATTCCAGGGGCGACACGGCCGGCGAGCGTCCGAAAGGGCGCATGCGCGAGGAACCGGGATTCGGCGAATGGGCGCTCGCAGCGCTTCACCGCATCGCGCGGCGCCTCCTCCGCGAGGTGCTGAGGTCGATCTTCTGACGATGCGGGGAAGACGGACATGAAGAAGACTGCCGAGACGGAGGCGACTCCCCCGACCTTCACGCCCTTCGCGGACGACGCCACCGTGGAGACCATCGGGGGGCTCTCCGTGGAGAACGGGTCGGGGTCGATCGCCATTCACGGCAGCCTCGACCTGCCGCGCGACAGGATGGGACTGGATCGCGCGCGCAAACTCAAGGCGGTCGCCGACGCGATCGTGGCCGCGCTCGAAGCCAGCGACCTGCCGGACGAGGCGCCGCGCGCCGCATCGAACTCCCGGACGGTCGAGAACCCGTTCGCGTGATCCGACGACGGGGCGGGCTCGGAAAGAGCGGCCGTCGCCCGCTCCCGCAGCATACCCGTTCTTGCCGCTGACCCGCCGCCCTGATACTTCCAGCCATCGTCCGACGCGGTGCGGTTTCGAGGACGGCTCGCCGCCGTTCGACGCCGCCGCACGCGGGACGGCCCGGGCAGGCCGGAGCAACGCGCGCCGCTTTTCATGGCGCGCGACCTCCGCGGCAAGGCCCACCCACGCCATTTCCGGCGGCCGATCCAGCGCCCCCGCGCCAAGCCGCCCCGCAACAGTCAAGGATACCGGACGCTCATGGCGCGCGAATTCATCTACCACATGAAGGGTCTCACCAAGACCTATACCGGCGGCAAGAAGATCTTAGACAACGTCAACCTGTCGTTCTATCCGGACGCCAAGATCGGCGTGCTCGGCATCAACGGCTCGGGCAAGTCGACTCTGCTCAAGATCATGGCCGGCATCGACACCGAGTGGACCGGCGAGGGCTTCGTCGCCCAGGGCGCCCGCGTCGGCTACCTCCCGCAGGAGCCGCAGCTCGATCCGAACAAGTCGGTGCGCGAGAACGTGATGGAGGGCGTCGCCGAGAAGCAGGCGCTGCTCGACCGCTACAACGAACTCGCGATGAACTATTCCGAGGAGACGGCGGACGAGATGACCGCCCTCCAGGACCAGATCGAAGCCAAGGACCTGTGGGAGCTCGATTCCAAGGTCAATCAGGCCATGGAGGCGCTGGGCTGCCCCAGCGACGAGCAGCCCGTCGCCACCCTGTCGGGCGGCGAGCGCCGCCGCGTGGCGCTCTGCAAGCTGCTGCTCTGGGAGCCGGAACTGCTGCTCCTCGACGAGCCCACCAACCATCTCGACGCCGAGACGGTGAACTGGCTCGAAGGCCACCTGAAGCAATATCCCGGCGCGATCCTGATCGTGACCCACGATCGCTACTTCCTCGACAACGTCACCGGCTGGATCCTCGAGCTCGACCGCACCCGCGGCTACCCCTACGAGGGCAACTACTCGGCCTGGCTGATCCAGAAGCAGAAGCGCCTCGCCCAGGAAGGCCGCGAGGACATGGCCCGCCAGCGCGCCATCAACCGCGAGCAGGAATGGATCTCGGCCTCGCCCAAGGCGCGCCAGTCGAAGTCGAAGGCCCGCATCACCCGCTACGACGAGCTGGTGGCCAAGCAGAACGACAAGATCGACGCTTCGGCCCAGATCGTCATCCCCATCGACGAGCGGCTCGGCAACAACGTCATCGAGTTCGACCACCTCAACAAGGCGTTCGGCGACCGGCTGCTGATCGAGGACCTGTCGTTCAAGCTGCCGCCCGGCGGCATCGTCGGCGTCATCGGGCCGAACGGCGCCGGCAAGACGACCTTGTTCAAGATGATCACCGGCCAGGAGAAGCCCGACGGCGGCACCATCTCCGTCGGCGAGACCGTGCATCTCGGCTATGTCGACCAGTCGCGCGACGCCCTCGATCCCGGCGCAACGGTCTGGCAAGAGGTCTCGGGCGGCAACGACATCATCTATTTCAACAAGCGCGAGATCAATTCCCGCGCCTATTGCGCGGCCTTCGCCTTCAAGGGTTCCGACCAGCAGAAGAAGGTCGGCACGCTGTCGGGCGGTGAGCGTAACCGCGTGCACCTGGCCCGCACGCTCAAGGGCGGTGCCAACGTACTGCTCCTCGACGAGCCCACCAACGACCTCGACATGGAGACCCTGCGGGCGCTGGAAGAGGCGCTCGAGGATTATGCCGGCTGCGCCGTGATCATCAGCCACGATCGCTGGTTCCTGAACCGTATCGCGACCCACATCCTCGCCTTCGAGGGCGAGAGCCACGTGGAATGGTTCGAGGGCAACTTCTCGGATTACGAGGAGGACAAGAAGCGCCGCCTAGGCGCCGATTCCCTGATGCCGAAGAAGATCAAGTACAAGAAGTTCTCGCGCTGACGACGCGGCCCGGTCCAGGACCGGGCCGTTTTCGTATGGCCGGCCCATGGCGGGGCGAGAGGCCGAGGCAACGATGCCGCACCGGATCGAGTGGGTAGAGGCATCGTTCTTGCCAGGCCATCCTCCAGAACTTCGCCCGGCCTTCGCATAGACCGGCACGATTTTGGCAGGAGGCCCAGCGTTGAAGCAAAGATGATCGAAACGTTACCGATCTCGATGCCTTCGGATTTTCGCTCCGCAGAACGGAATTTCTGAGGGGGGCTGCCACCGTATCGATGGAGATCGGCCGACGACGCTCGTTTCTACGTTAGGGTGTGGCTCGCGGGTCATAGGCGAGCCGTGGGGGAGGGGCTAATTTGACCTCAAGGTCAGCCCCCACGGACATCCTCATCATGATCGCGAAGCTTCTTCTCGCCGGCACCGCCTCCGTTCTTCTGGCCGGCGCCGCTTCGGCCGCGGATCTTCCGCGCCGCGTCGCCCCCCCGGCAGTGTTCTCGCCCGTCCCGGTCTTCACCTGGACCGGCTTCTATCTCGGCACCCATAGCTCCTACGCCTGGAGCGACAATCAGACGATCCGCACCACCGGCAACAACGGCCCCGGCAGCGGGTTCACCAACACCCAGCTGAACGTCGCCCAGAACCGTCGTCCCGGCACCTTCCGATCCGAGCAGGACGGTATCGGCAATGTCGGCGGTGGCATCGGCTACAACTACCAGCTCACCCCCGGCTCGGGCTTCGTGATCGGCGTCAACGCCGACGTGACGTGGACCGACATCAGCAAGAGCTACGCTTATTTCGGCCCGGCCCTCGCCGCCAATGCCGGCATTCCCGATCCGAGCAACCTGCGCCAGCGCCTCGACTATCTCGGCACCGTCCAGGGGCGCATCGGCTACGCCTTCGACACGGTCCTCGTCTACGGCACCGGCGGCTTCGCCTACGGCAACGTCAATTACGGCGCCAACTTCTTCAATGGTGCCGGCACCCTGGCCTATGCCGGCCGCTACAACGACATGGAGACCGGCTACGCCTATGGCGGCGGCATCGAGTGGGCGATTCCCACCGACAGCTTCCTCAACCGTTTCAACTTCATCGGCAGCTTCATCGGCGCCAGCGCCATCACGCTGAAGGCCGAGTACCTGCATTACGACCTCGGCAGCCGCAGCGTGCTCGTGAACGCCACTGGCCTCACCGCCGCAACCGGTTCCTACACCTCGCGGTTCAACACCGAGGGCAACCTCATCAAGGCCGGCTTCAACTACAAGTTCGGCGGCCTCTGAAGTCACCGCCTGCCGGAGCGCATTGCGCCGCCCGGCATGCCAATTCGACGGTCAACGACATGGCTCGATCCTCCGGATCGGGCCATGTTCGTTTGGAAACAAGGCCATGATGCCGCCGTGCCGGCCCGGGTGTAGCGCAATGGCGATGGCGGCCGTTCGAGACCGCTTCTCCAGCCATTCGGTGGGTCGCGCAGCCTATCGGCCGACCTGTCCCGCAAAGCCGCCCGCGCGATCTGTTTGCGACACGTGCTCAGGCCTTCGCATTCACGCCCAGCGCGGCCCGCAAGTCGGCGCTGTCGATGAGCTTTCGCCCTTGGCTGGCCAGGCGCGCCAGCAGGGCGCGATCCGGGAAGTGGCAATAGGGCAGGGGCTCCGGCGTGATCCCCTCCTTCAGCGTGTCGGATGCGATCTCGTCCAGCACCCGGTCGAGGAGGATGCGCCCCCGCTCGTGCAGCAGGATCGCGGCACGGGTGGCGGTGGTGCCGGACGGCAGGTCCGATGCTTCCTGCGCGAGGATCGCCCCCGCGTCGATGGCGGGCGTCAGGCGATGGATCGTGACTCCGAAGGCGGGATTCTCTTCCGCCAGCGCGTGGATCGTCGGCACCGGCCCACGATGGCGCGGCAGCAGGCCGGGATGGAGGTTGAGTCCCCCGAGCGGCGCCAATGCCAGTGTCGCGGCGGAAAAGATCTGGTCGAAATGAAACGCGACGATGAGATCCGGAGCATGGGCCTCGAAGGCCCGGGCCGCGTCCGGTCCGTTGACGTCGTCGATCCGCAGGGTCGGAATACCGAGCGTTCGGCACAACGCCTTGAGCGGCGTCGCCGTGGTCGCGTCTCCGGCCCCGGTCAAGCGCCTCAGCAGCCCCGATGCCGGAGCCAGCAGATCGGGCAGGCCGAAATTCACCGCGAGATAGGGCAGGAAGGCCGGGCCGGAGCGGGCGAGGTGTCGCCGGACCTGACCACTTAAGCCGCCGGAACTCGGACGCTCGGCATTCGACAGGCCGACAAAAGCGATATCCTCGGCGTGATCCCGCACGAACCGGCGTACGGCACGGGCATTCGGCAGGGCCTCCAGCACGAACAGGGCGATGCGCGGGCGGGTCATCGTTTGTTGCGTCCGACCTTGAACCGGAAGCCGCGCATGGAGCGGCGGCGCAGGCCCTCCGGCAGCAGGGCCGATCCGCGCGCCAGGGAGGCGAGGGGCTCGGGAAAGGCGATGATGTCGAGATCGCGCGCGAGGCCGCGCGCGATGCGGGCGGCCGCCTCCTCGGCGCTCATCTCCATCGGGCGCCAGCCCTCGTAATCCCCGCCCATGGTGGTCTTCACATAGCCGGGCGTCACCACGTTCATCTTGACGCCTCGGGGGGCGAGCTTGGCGCGCAAGGCCAGGCCATGCGCGAGCAGTGCCGCCTTGGTGCCGCTATAGGCCGGAGCGTCGGGCAGGGGCGCGAAGGCGGCGAGCGACGAGACCAGGGCGATCTGGCCGCTGCCACGCGCCAGCATCAGGGTGACGCAGGGCAGGGCGACGTTCAGGGCACCGTTGAGATTCACGTCCACGGTCTCGAACGCCATCGCCTCGGTCTCGATCTCTCCGCCGGGATGGCCGCCATTAATGCCGGCATTGACGATGACGAGATCGAGGGGCGCGGCCGCGTGGGTTTCGCGCAGCCATTCGGCCACGGCCGGCCTGTCGCGCACGTCGAGGGAACGGGTCGACACGGTTGCGCCGAGATCGCGGCACGCGGCGGCGACGGCATTCAGCCTATCGATGCCGCGCGCATTTAGAACGAGGTGTGTGCCGGGCGCGGCGTAATGCCGGGCAAGGGCCGCGCCGATACCGCTCGAGGCACCGGTGATGAGGATGACGGGCATGGGCCTGTTCTAGAGCATCATTCTGGCAAACGGGAACCCGCTCTGGGAGGAGATCATGCCGTACCGATAACGGGACGCAGCGGCTTGCCCGGAATGAACCGAGGCGCGGCGATCGCTCAGTAGACGGGAGAGAGTTCCGGGGTCCTCGTCGAGCGTTCGCGGATCGCCTGTGCCGCCGCCAGGGCCGGGGCCGGAAGCCTGGATTCCAGCCGCAGGACGCTGCCGGCCACGGCCCGGTCGATGGACGGGCGGGAGAAGAAGCCGCCATTCACCTGGGTCCGGTGAAGGACGACACGGCGGAAATCCCCCATCAGCGCCATGTCCGGTGCTTCGGGCTTCGTCCAGAACGTATCGAGGCCGCCCTGATGGGTCAGGCCGGGCAGGTTGTAGATCGCCTCGCCCGCGGCGACGGTCGGACGTCCGAGTTCGAGGGACAGCATCCCGACTGTGCTGTTCACGAGCACCACGCCCCGGCTGCCGGCGATGAGCTTGGGCAGGTCGCCGCCATCGATGAAATCGAGCCGCTCGTCCACACCGTGGCGCCGGGCGGAGTTACGGGCGTGCTTGCGCCAGTTCACCAGTCCACTGTCGAGCGGGTGGAGCTTGATCAGCAGTCTCGAGCTCTCGGACGCATGGGCGGCAAAGGATGCGATGACGCGATCCATGAACCCTTCCACCCCGAGGAAGGGCGAGTGGACACGGATCTGATAGTCGCTGTCGAGTTGCAGCGGCAGCAGGAAGTACTCTTCCTTGCGCGCCGCATAGATCTCGTTGAGCTCCCGTGCCTGGCGCCGCGTGCGGCTCCGGCCGGCGAACTTCTTGATCCAACCCACATATTCGGCCGCCACATGAATCGGCCGATGGCTACGGAAATGCGGGAAGAAGTAGGGAAACCCGATATTGGCGATGTTGTAGGCCACGTCCCACAGGCTGCGGCGGGCCATGTCGCCGCTCGCCGGCATCGCGCGACCGGGCCGCGGCAGGCGGCGGGCGATGGCGCGGATCTCGTCCGCACAGCGGGGCAGCGAGGAATGGCCGTTGACGCCGCCGAGCTCACACGTGATCCAGTTCGGCCGCAGGTAACCTTCTTCGAACACATGGATGCGGATGCCGAAGGGCTCGGCTGCTTCGCGCGCGGCGACATGATAAGGACGGCAATCGCCGAACAGGACGATATCCGTCACGCCGTGCTGGACGATGTAGTCGGCGATGTAGGCGTCCCAGCCCTCGCGGGGGCCGCGGTAATTGTCCGAGCCGAGGCGCCAGAACAACCAGTCGCCCGAGGAGAAATTGATACGTCGCACCTGATGGCCGCGCTTGAGCAGCGCCTGACCCAGATCGGCGAAGAACGGCGAGGCGATCCCCTGCAGAAACAGGAAGGTCGCCGGCCTCTCGCGCGTGATGTCTACGCGTGTCGGCAACATGCGGAAGTGCTTGCTCCTGCGCCCTAGGCGGGCGTGTCGAATGGGCACGTACGTCGCCCTCATCGCACGAATGGTGCAACGCGGCAATTGCGTAGCACGGCCCCGTCGATGGAATTCCTGGGGGCGTGATGTGTCGGCAACAAGGCGCCTTGTCGACCCCGTCGAACCCCGACACCGATGGCCCGTCGCGAGGCGAGATCGGATCGCCTGAGGGCGCGGATCGTCGTATGGGTGCCCCTCCCGAACCGGATCAGCGATTGCCGTTGCCCCATCTTTCGACGCCATCTGCCTCGGCCGCATCGATAGCGACAGGCTCGCTGCTCGCCGCGAGCCGGCCCGTCCGGGCCCTGCGGGCTGAGATCGAATCCGTGACGGGCCTCCGTTTCGGCCGGGGCTGGACGCCGGGAACGATCGGCGTGGTCTGGGGCCGGGGCGGCCTCACGGCGTCGAGCCTGCGGCTTGCCGGTCGCGCGATTCTCACCGTCGAACCGGGCCCCCTGCTCAGCCCCTACGATTCGCCGGCGGCGGGACTGTCGACCCTGCGTCTGACGCTCGACGGCGCGCCGTTCGGGGGAGAGGCCGGGATCCACGCATTCGACCCATGGACGCGGAGACCGATTTCGCTCGGGGAATGCCGGGACAAGGTGGCATGGCTGGAAGGCCGGTTCCGGGACAATTCCCGCCCCACCGTCCTCGTCGGCATCTCGCGCTGGAAGCGGCCGGCCCTCGATGTCTTCGTCGGCGGCCCGTCCGGCAAGCCCGTCCATGCCATGAACGCCGAGGATGCCGTGGCGAAGGCCAGGGCCGGAAATGCCCGCATCCTCGCCTGGGCGACGCGGATGCCTGAACGACTGCCGGCGCTCTGCGCGGAACAGGGCATTCCCCTCGCGCGGATTGAGGATGGGTTCCTGCGGTCCGTCGGCCTCGGGGCGAGCCTGCAGCCCGGCGCCTCCATCGTGGTGGACGACAGCGGCATCTATTACGATCCCCGCACCGAGAGCCGCCTCACGCGCATCCTCAAGACCGAGGATTTTCCGCCCGAACTCGTGGCCCGGGCGTCGGCCCTGCGCCGACTCGTGGTGGAACGGCGCCTGACGAAATACAATGTCGGCCTTTCCGGAGACGCATCGGGTTGGCCCGAGGACCGGCGCATCGTGCTGGTGCCGGGCCAGGTCGAGGACGATGCCTCGGTGCGGCACGGCTCGCCGCATGTCCGCTCGAATCTCGAACTTCTACGCGCGGCCCGCGCCCGCAATCCGACGGACTTCCTCCTCTACAAGCCGCATCCCGACGTGGAGGCCGGGTTCCGGCCAGGCGCGATCCCGGAGGCCGAAGTTCTGGCCCTGGCCGACAGGATCGTGGCCGGCCTCTCCATCGTCGATCTCCTCGACCGGGCGCACCATGTGGAGACGATGACCTCGCTCGCAGGGTTCGAGGCCCTGATCCGGGGCTTGAGCGTGGCGGTCCATGGCCGCCCCTTCTACGCCGGCTGGGGGCTGACCGAGGATCTCGCACCAGGCGCCGACAAGGGCCGGCGGCTCGCCCTCGACGAACTCGTGGCAGGCGCGCTCCTCGTCTACCCGCTCTATCTCGACCCCGTGGCGATGAAGCCGTGCACGCCCGAACAGCTCCTCGACCGGCTGAGCGAGAGCCGCGAAGCGGCGGCGCCATCGAAGCTCGCCCTCAGCCGCCGGGCACAGATCGTCATGCGCCTGCGCTATGCCGTGCTGAACCCCATCGTCCGCCTGATCCGGGCGCGGCGGGGGATCGGCAAAGGTGGCGACAAGGCATGACGATCCCCGCCGCTCTCGCCATGGCACTGATCGGCTCCCTCGCCATCGAGGCGTGGGACGGTGCGGGTCGTCGGCCCATCGGCCGTCGTCCCGCCGAACTGGCCCTGCGCCTTGCCGGCTATGCGCTGCTCACGGCTTTCTGGTTCTGCTTCTCGTGGCGCCCCTGGCTCGCGGCCTTCTCCTGCCTTCTCACCGTCGCGATCCTCGTCGTCGTCAGCCGGTTGAAACAGGCAGTGATCGGCGAGCCGCTGGTCTTCAGCGATTTCGCCCTGCTGCGGCAGGTGCCGCGCCATCCAGACCTCTACTATACGCGGCCGCTCACAGACCCGCGCATGGCCATCCCCCTCGGGGCGAGCCTCGCCTTCGTCGCCCTGTGGTACTGGATCGAGCCCACGGCGCTGCCCGAAGAGCCGAGCGTCGCCCTCGTCGCCCTCATCGGCTTGCCGTGCCTCCTCGTCGGACTGGCCTCCGCGCTTGGCACCGGACGTCCGGCGCAGTGGCTCGCGGCCCGGTTTCCCCGGCCCGATCTCGACGCGGATTGTGCGCGCTACGGGTTGCCGGCCACGATCATCGCCTATGCCCTGCGTTGGAGACGCGAACCACCGCCGCCGGAGTCCACCGACGACGTCTCGCTCGGGCAATCCGGTGCGGCACCGGTGGTGGTGATAGTTCAGCTCGAATCCTTCATCGACCCGACGCGGCTCGGCGGGCCGGCCCTGCCGCTCATGGAGACGATCCGGACCCGCGCCTCGCGCCACGGCCGGCTGACGGTCCCGGCGCACGGCGCCTACACGATGCGGACGGAACATGCGGTGCTGACCGGGAGAGAGCCGGGGAGCCTCGGGTTCGGGCGCTACGATCCCTACCTCAGCAACGGCGGCGACGAGCCGGCGAGCATCGCCCGGCGGGCGTCGCGGGCGGGCGTCGCGACCGTCTTCGTGCATCCCTTCCACCGCGATTTCTTCCATCGTGCCGAGGTGATGCGGCGGTTCGGCTTCGCGCGCCTCGTGATGGAGGAGGATTTTGCCGGTGCCCCGCGCATCGGCCCCTATATCAGCGACGAGGCCCTGGCAGCGCGCATCCTCGCGGAGGTCGAGGCAGCGACGACACCCGTCTTCGTCTTCGCCGTGACCATGGAGAACCATGGGCCGTGGAAGCCCGGCCGGCTCGACGGCATCGACGATCCGCTGGCGCAGTATCTCCACCACGTCGCCCATACCGGCCGGGCCATGGAGACCCTGATCGCCGGCCTCGAGGGACGCGATGCGATCCTATGCGTCTATGGCGATCACGCCCCGTCCCTGCCCACCTGCCGGCCGGGCTTCGGCGACACGACCACGGACTATGCCGTTTTCGGGTTCGGGACCTTCCGTGACGGTCCACAGCGGGTCGATGCCACCGCCCCCGAGCTCGGCCGTTTCCTCCGGTCAGTCATCGGGGGATGATCGGCAGAACGACCGGGATCGGCTATCGGCTCACCATCGTGCTGACACGAACGTGACCGAGGCGGACCGGCGCATCGTTCCGACAATGCGATAGTGGAACGATCGTTAAACGATCGAAGAGATTTGGCGCTATCAAGAGTGGACCGTTCGTGACGACCGGCCTCGCACCGGCCGGCACGGCTGGCGACCGAGACCGGCGCTGACGGACGGTTCGTATCCGCCGACCGACACGTGATCCGACAAGACACTCGTCGTGGGGGCGGGTCTGAGGAGAGTTCGATGTTACCCAAAGCCACGCTGGCCATCGCCATCGCCGTCACGGTGTCGGGCTGCAATGCCTTCCTGCCCGCCGCCGGTCCGTCGACCTCGGCCGTGGTGGAAGGAAGCGATCAGGCGACGAGCGAGGGGACCTTCGCCCGCTACGAGTTCATCGAGGTGAACTCCGCCGTGGTGGAGGCCTTGCGCGGACGCCCCCTCGACAGCCTGCTGTCCTCGTTCGGTGACGGACGCATGCCCTCGGAACCGGTGATCGGGATCGGTGACGCGGTCGCCGTTTCGGTGTTCGAAGCTGGCTCGGGGGGCCTCTATTCCGGTCCGCTCACGGTCAACTCGATGTCCGCGGGCTCGAAGGCGGCGCAGTTGCCCGAGCAGATCGTCTCGCGGGACGGGGCCATCTCGGTGCCCTATGCCGGCCGGATCAAAGTCGCGGGGCGCCGTGCCCAGGACGTCCAGGCGCTGATCGAGACCGAGCTCGCCGGCAAGGCGATCCAGCCGCAGGTCATCGTCACCGTGAGCCGGCCGGTCTCGCAATCCGTCACCGTCGGGGGTGAGGCGGTGGGCGGCGCCCGCGTCCCGCTCGGCACCCAGGGCGATCGCATCCTCGATGTCATCGCCACGGCTGGCGGCGTGAAAGCCCCGGTCAGCGAGACCTTCGTGCGCCTGTCGCGCAACGGCAGGACGGCAACGGTGCCGCTGACCACCGTGGTGTCGAACCCCAAAGAGAACATCTACCTGCGCCCCAACGACAACCTCACCCTGGTGCGCGATCCCCAGACCTTCCTGGCCATCGGAGCACTGGGCACCTCCAACGAGATTCCGTTCCAGGCCGAGGGCATCACCCTGGCGCAGGCGCTGGCCAAGGCGCGCGGCCAGAGCGACGCCGATGCCGACCCCACCGGAACCTTCCTGTTCCGCTTCGAGCCCGCCCCGGTGGTGCGCCGCCTGAAGCCCGGCAGCCCGCTCCTCGGCACGCCGCTCGTGCCGGTGGTCTATCGCTTCGACATGCGCGACCCCAACAGCCTGTTCCTCACCCAGGCCTTCCGCATGCGCAACCGCGACATGATCTACGTCTCGAACGCGCCGTTCACCGAGGTCAAGAAGGTCCTCTCGGTCTTCGCCGCGGCGTCCCAGCCGATCACCACCGGCGTCCGCGTGGGCGGCGCTTTCTGAAGGGTGAGCCCCGTAGGGGCAGGACGGCGGATCGCTCGACCGATACGCGCGGCCCTCGCGATACGGGGGCTTCTGCGTCGCGCCATCCGGCCGATGGTGCCGGCCTCAGGATCTCACTCATTGCGGGCGATGCCGCGCCGCCTGCCCGGCGGAGCCGGGCAGGATGCTCTCAGGGCTTGCCGCGCTTGGCCATGAGCTGCTCGATCAGCGAGCCGCCCTTCTCGATCTCGGCGAGTTCCTCGGCCACGGCCGCCACGGTCTCGCGAATCTGCTCGGGCGTATGCTCGGAGGTGATGAAGAAGCGCAGGCGCGACGAGCGCTCGGGCACCGCCGGGTGGATGATCGGCTGCACGTTGATGCCGCGCTTGTACAGGCGGTCCGACAGGGTCACCGATTTCAACGAATCCCCGACGATGACGGGAATGACGGCGAGGCCGAGGCTCGTGCCGGTATCGAGCCCGTGCTTCCTGGCGCAGGACAGGAACAGGTGGCCGTTCTGGCGCAGGCGCTCGACCCGGTGCGGCTCCGCATGCATCAGGGCGAGTGAGGCTTCGGCGGCGGCGGCCAGCGGCGGAGACAAGCCGACGCTGTAGATGAAGCCGCCGGCGGTGCATTTGAGATACTCGATCAGCGCGGCCGGCCCGGCGATGTAGCCGCCGCAGGAGGACAGCGTCTTCGACAGCGTGCCCATCCAGATGTCGACGAGGCGCGGATCGACGTCGCAATGCTCGGCGAGGCCGATCCCGCTCCGGCCGAGGACGCCGAGGCCATGGGCGTCGTCCACCATCAACCAGGCGTCGTAGCGCTGCTTCAGGGCGATGAGGCCGGCGAGATCCGGGGCATCGCCGTCCATGCTGTAGAGACCCTCCACCACGATGAGCGCACGGCGGTGCTCGTGGCGGGTGGCACCGAGCAGGGTCTCCAGGGCGTCGAGATCGTTATGGGCGAAGGAGCGGCGCTGGGCGCCCGAGAGCTGCGCCCCGGTGACGATGCTGTTGTGGCTCAAGGCGTCGTGGAAGATCACGTCGCCGGGTTCGAGCAGGGCGCCGATGGTCGTGACGTTGGTGGCGTGCCCGCTCACCATCACCACGCAGGCTTCCGTCTCGTAATGCTCGGCCAGCGCCTGTTCGAGGCTGAGATGTCCGGGCCGCTCGCCCGCGACGATCCGGCTCGCCGAGGCCGACGTGCCGTACTCGTCGATGGCGCGGCGCGCCGCCTCGCTCACATCCGGGTGCCCGTTGAGGCCGAGGTAATCGTAGGACGAGAAATTGATGAAGCCCTTGCCGGCGATGCGCGTGGTGGCGCCGGCCTTGGTCTCGTGGACCCGGAAGAACGGATTGCCGAGGCCGATCAGGTCGGCGGCCGAACGCTGCAGCCGCAACTCCCGGTAGCCGGGCAGGGACTCGAACTTCTGCACCGAGGCGTCCGTCGTCTTCGCCTCCGGGCGCGGTGCGGCCTGACGGCTGGCGTTGCGGCCAAGGCGATTGGTGACGAAGCCCGCGAGTGCCGCGCGGCCACCGTCGGGACGGGGTGGGTTGGACATACGGATAGGGTCTTCCGGTTGCGGATCACGAGGGCTGGCTCGGGCCAGCCCTCCTTTACGGCAGGATTTCTTTGATCTGGAGGCTGTTCTGCTCGACGAGCTCGTGGAACGGCTCGAGGGTGCGCACGTCGACGCCCTC
The DNA here is from genome assembly GCF_000376345.1 of Methylobacterium sp. 88A. Classification (NCBI taxonomy): domain Bacteria; kingdom Pseudomonadati; phylum Pseudomonadota; class Alphaproteobacteria; order Hyphomicrobiales; family Methylobacteriaceae; genus Methylobacterium; species Methylobacterium sp. 88A. The sequence continues at coordinate 2,895,950 of NZ_AQVT01000001.1, read as the reverse complement.
GCTGGCATGGCGCTGGGCCAGGCTCATCACCGCCGCCGACGCGTCGTCCACGGGGGCGGCCACGGACTGGATCAGGGTCTCCGCCAATTCGACCACGGTCAATCCCGAGGAGATGCCCGAAGGCGGCGCGTCGAGGGCGAAGCGCTCCTGCAGGCTGGCGCCCAGTTCCACGCCCATCAGCGAATCGAGGCCGATCTCGGAGAGATGGCGCACGCGGCTAATATCGTCCTTGGGCAGGCGCAGGATGCGGGCGATGTCCTCGACGATGGCGTCGGAGACGGTCTTGCGCACGGCATCGAGGTCCTGGCTCTTGAGCAGGCCGCCGATATCGATGGTGGCCACCGTGCCGGCTTCCGCCTGCTGGTCCGAGCCGAGATCGCCGTAGCTCGGGGAGCGCATGGTGGCGAGACGCTCGCGCGCCTTGCCCCAGTGCATCGAGGCGATGGCGAGAACGGCATCGTCGGGTGACGAGCCTTGCCCCTCCAGGGCCTCGGCCATGAGGTCGAGGGAGCGGCGGGCGTCCATCGGCGTCACGCCGACACGGCCCGCCAGGGTCTCCATCACCGCGCGGTTGCGGGCGAGCACGCCGACATCGCCGATGGCGCCCCAGGCGACCGCGAGGGCGGGCAGTCCCAGCGCGCGGCGACGACGGGCGAGGCCCTCCATGAAACCGTTGGCAGCGACATAGGCGCCCTGGCCCGGATTGCCGATGAAGGTCGTGGCCGACGAGAACAGGACGAAGTAATCGAGCGACCGGCCCCGCGTCGCGGCGTCGAGATGCTCGGCCCCGACGACCTTCGGGCGGATCACCGCGTCGAGGGAAGCGGCGTCGAGATTGGCGATGAGGCCGTCCTGCAGCACCATCGCCCCGTGGATCACACCGGCGAGCTTGCGGCCGCCGCTTTCGACCTCCTCGATGAGGTCGTCCACCGCCCGGCGGCTGGTGATGTCGCAGGCCATCGCGGCGACGCTGACGCCGCGGACTGCGAGATCGGCCACCACCTGCTTGGCTTCCGGACTCGATGCGCCCTTTCGCCCGACGAGCACGAGGTGACGGGCTCCCCGGTCGGCGAGCCACCGGGCCGCCTCGATGCCGAAGCCGCCGAGCCCGCCGGTGATGACGTGCACGCCCTCCGCCGAGACTCGGAAATCGGACTTGCGCTCGACCACGATGCTACCGGGCTTCGGCGGGGCGATGACGATCTTCCCCACATGCCCGGATTGCTGCATCAGCCGGAACGCGTCCGAGACCTCGTCGGCGGTGAAGGGCTGGAACGGCAGGGGCTTGAGACCGCCTTCCGTGAACAGGGCCATCACTTCGCGGAACAGGCGCGCTCCGTCCTCACCCTGGTGCTGGAGCACCTGATCGAGGTCGACGCCGAAATACGACAGGTTCCGGCGGAACGGCCGCAGGCCGATATGGGTGTTGGCGACGTAGTCGCGCTTACCCAATTCGATGAAGCGGCCGAACGGCTTCAGGCAGTTCAGGCTGCGCTCCATCGCCTCGCCGAACAGGCTGTTCAGCACCACGCCGACGCCATCGCCGGTGATGCGGCGAACCTCGTCGACGAAGGCCAGCGAGCGGGAATCGAGGACGTGCTCGGCCCCCAGCGCCTTCACGAGCGCCCGCTTCTCGCGCGAGCCGGCGGTGGCGATGACGCGCGCGCCCTTCAGCTTGGCGATCTGCAGGGCGGCCAGCCCGACGCCGCCGGCGCCGCCATGGACCAGCACCCACTCGCCGCGCCGCAGGCGGGCGCAGCTGACGAGGCTGTAATAGGCCGTGAGGAAGGCGACCGGCACGGTCGCCGCCGCCTGCGGGTCGAGGCCGGGAGGGCTCGGCGCCACGACGAGTTCGGGCACGACGATGTGAGTCGAGAAGCCCGACTGGGCGAAGGCGACGACGCGATCGCCGACCTTGAATGCCGCGGCGCCCTTGCCCACCGAAACCACACGGCCGGCGACTTCGAGACCCAGGCGCGGTCCGGCAAAGCCGTCCTCGAGGATCTCCTCGGGAAGCATCGACAATGCCCAGAGCACGTCGCGGAAATTGAGGCCGGTGGCCTCCACGGCGATCTCGACTTCTCCGCGCCCGGGCACACGCCGCTCGGCCGGTCCCCAACGCATGTCGTTGAGACCTCCCGTGGCGCTGCGCTCCAGCTGCGCGGCCGGCGCGGGCACCGCATCGATGGCAGGGCGGCGCGAGAGCTGCCCCGGCGAGAACCGGATCACGCGGGTGGCGTCGACGTCGAGGACGATCTCCGTCTCGGGGGTGCCCGACAGGATCACGTCGCGCAGGCGCTCGGAGGCGATCTTGGTCGGCATCGCCTCGGTGAGGTCGATGCGGCGGATGTCGAGATTGGCGACCTCGTTGGCGAGGGTGCGGGTGAAGGCCCAGAGTCCGGCTTCCACCGCGCCCGCCCCGTCATGGCGCGTCGCGCCGGGACAGACGACCCAGAGACGGGTCTGGCGCGTCCCGAGATGCTCGACGCAGCGCTTGAGGCCGAGGCAGCGCTCGCGCAGCCGGTCTGCGGCTTCGCCGCCGGAACCGAAGGCCCCGGCGAGGAACACCACCGTGTCGGGGGTCTCACGTTCGAGTTCGAGAAGGGATTGCGCGGAATCGAGGATGATCGAGACGTGGACGCCGGCGGCGACGAGGAGCGTCGCCAGCGAGGACGCGGTTTCGGCCGCGAAAGAATCCCGCGATCCGATGATGAAGGTGAAGGTCTGGCCGGTGGCGGCCTTGGCCCGCACCGGCGCCTCGGCGAGGAAGAGGAGATCGTCGCCATTGGCCGAGGCGGCCCGGTCGACGGCGATGCGCACGAGGCCGGTATCGCTGAGCGAACGCTGCCAGCCGGTGATGTCGTCGAGGCGACCCAGCGGCATGCCGTCCACGCTCTCGAACCAATCCGGCATCAGGCCGAAGACGAGGTCGCGGAACAGCGACGCACCCGGTTCCACCGCCAGGAGGAACCCGCCGGTGGCGAGGGCATCGGCGACCTTGCCGAGGAGACCGCGCTCGGATCGGTGCAAGACGTTGCTCGCCAGGATCGCGTCGAAGCCGCCCTCCGTCAGATCCGCCTCGTCCTCGATCACGGTGACTCCGCGGGGCAGGGCGAGGCGGGCGCGCTCGGCGAGGCGCCGATCGGTCTCGAACACGGTGAGCTGGGCGGCGATGCCGTCGGCGATGGCGGCGGCCTGCGCGGAGAGCGGCCCGAACCCGACTTGGAGAAGGCGCAGCGAGCGGTCCTTCGGCAGGTCCGCTCGTGCTCCCTCGCAGATCGCCGCGATGACGTCGGACGATGCGCGGGCGGTGGCGCTGCGCAGGACGAAGGCATCGAGGGCGTTCTGCGACAGGGTCGGCGGACTGGCGAGTTCACCGGCCACGAGGCGGGCGACCACGGCGCCGAGATCCGCGGTGAGCACCAGCTCGGCGGAGAGTTCGGGATGGTCGGCCGCGATCCAGCGCATGATTTCGTCGGGCGCGGGCAGGGTGACATCCTTGCGCAGGGTCCAGCGCGTTCCGTCGAGGGTGGCGAGCCCGCTGCTCTCGAGGGCGTAGAGGGCGTTCAGCAGCCAGGGCCGCATCGCCTCCGGCACACGCTCGTCGATGGCGACGGTGCCCGAGCGCTGCAGCCCCTCAGCCATGCGGTAGGCCAGCGAGGTGGCCCAGCCTTCGAGGAGGAGATGGCCCGGCGAGAGGGCCGCATCCGCCGGGGCGAGGGCCGCCTTGATGCCGGGCCGGACGGCATCGGCGATGCGGGCACGCCGGTCGAGGGGGATCGCGGTGGGTTCGGTGGCGAGTTCGGAGCGCTGCGCGATGGCATAGGCGGCGAGATCCTGACCGGACTTGGTGCGCAAGGCCTGGAAGCGGCCTTCGCGCAGGGTGGCGATCACGTCGCCCGCCTCGTCCACCAAGGTGAAGTCGGCCAGGATGCTGCGCTCGTTGCAGCGCCGGGTGCGGATCATCGCCCGCGCGATGACCGCGCCCGGCCGGATCAGCCTGATCTCGCCGAAGCGCACCGGAACGTAGGCCTTGGTCGAGCCCTCGCCCATCAGGTCGGCGAAGAGGAGGATCAGGCCGTGGAAACAGGCGTCCAGCCGCGCCGGCACGAGGCCGAACCGGAGATCGGCCTCTGCCGGCTTCAATTGGGAGACGATGGTCGTCTCGTCCACGCGTGCGCTGAGGGCGACCTGTCGGAAGCTCGGCCCGAAATCGAGGCCGGAGGCGGCGGCGAGGCGATAGAGCCCGGCGCCCTCGACGGCGTTCTCGGCCGGGATGTCGATGTCCTGCCGCGGCCGGGCGGCGAAGGTGCCGTCCACGACCTTGGCGGAGGCGTGCAGCTGCCAGCCTGCCTGGGTCAGGCGCGGCCGGCTCAGGATCTGGATCTGATTACCGCTGCCGGAGAGCCGAACGGCGACCTCGCGAAGTGCCTCCTCGGCGAAGACCATCGGCGACAGGATCTCAAACTCGGCCAGCACGACGTCGTCGCTGCGCATGGCTTCGCGGGCGACGCCCAGCGCCATCTCGATGAAGGCCGCACCCGGCAGGATCGCCTGGCCGTCGATGCGGTGATCGTCGAGGTCGGGCACCGTGGCGATGTCCACATGGCCGAGCCATTCGAGCCCGTCCGGCGACAACCGCGAACCGTAGAGCGGGTGATAGACACGGGCGGTCGCCGCACCGACGCCTTCCGATGTCTCGGACAGGCGGAAGGGCCGGCGCTGCCACGGATACGACGGCAGGGCGACGTCGCCCTTCGGGTTCTCGCCGAAGACCACCGCGTCGTCGACGGCGGCACCGTGGACGAGGGCCGAGGCCAGGGCGCGGGCGAAGGGGTCGCTGCCGACGGGCTTGTTGGTGAGAACGCCCACCGTGGCGTTCTCGATACCGAGGGGCTCGATGCAGTCGCCGATATGCGGCAGCAGGGTCGCACGCGGACCGACCTCGACGAAGATCCGGGCACCCTTGCGGGTCGCCTCCTGGACCGCATCGGAGAAGCGCACCGGCTCGCGGATGTTGCGCCACCAATAGCCGGCGTCGAACTCCCCCCCGGGGAGCACCGTGCCGGTCACGGTGGACACCATGGCGATAGCGCCGGGATGAGGCGTGAGCCCGGCGAGATCGCGCAGCAGCGGCTTCTCGGTCGGGTTCATCAGCCGGCCGTGGAAGGGATAGGCGAGGTCGAGCTTGCGGCCACGGCGGCGCTTGCGCGCCAGCGCCTTCATGGCCGCGTCGATATCGGCGACGGGGCCCGCCACGGTGACGGCCTTCGGGCTGTTGTAGGCCGCGATGTCGAGGCTCGGATAATCCTTGAGGAAGATCTCGATCTCCTCGACGGGCGCCAGCAGCACCGCCATGGTGCCCAGACCCCGCGTCGTCTCCTGATGCTGGCTGCGGTAGAAGATGACCTTCACCGCCTGTTCCAGGCTCAGGATGCCGGCTCCCTCGGCGGCCGCGATCTCGCCGACGCTGTGGCCGAGGACGAAGGAGGGGACGAGGCCGGCGGCCTTCAGGGCCGTGGTCGAGGCGCTGGAGATCGCGAAGATCAGGGGCTGCGACACCCGGGTGAGGACCATGCGCTCGGCGAGGTCCTCGGCGAACAGGGCTTCCTTCAGCGACCAGCCCGAGATCTCGGCGAACAGGACGTCGATCCGGTCGAAGGCGGATTGGAAGGTGGCGCTGCGCTCATACGCCTCGCGGCCCATCCCGACCCATTGGCTGCCGTTGCCGGAATAGACGAAGGCGACCTCCGCATTGCGGTCCACGGCAGTGCCGACGCGGGCAATGTCGGTCTCCTCGGCATCGGCGACCGCGCGCAAGGTGGCGGGCAGGTCGGCGTCGAGGGGCATGGCGAGGCGGGTGGACAGGCGCTCGCGCCGATGGGCGGCGGCGGCGGCGATGCGCACGGTCTGGGCGCCATCGGCCTGCTCGAACCGCTCGGCGTAGTCGAGGGCGAGTTCGTTGAGGGCCGCACGGCTCTGGGCCGAAAGAAGCAGCAATTCGGGCGGGCGCCCGGCATCGCTCGCGGCGGTGGCCGGCGCCCCGTCGGTGAGGACGATATGGGCGTTGGTGCCGCCGAAGCCGAACGAGTTGACGCCGGCGAAACGCTCGCCGCGGCCACGCGGGATCGCCAACGGCGCGGTGACCACCGAGAGATTGAGCTTGGTGAAGGGGATGTCGGGATTGAGTTCGGCCGCGTGAAGCGAGGGCGGCAGCAGATCGTGCTCCAGGGCGAGACTCGCCTTGAGCAGGCCGGCGAGCCCCGAGACCGGCTCGGTATGGCCGATGTTGCTCTTGATCGAGCCGATCGGCAGCGGCTCCTTGCGGGGCCGGCCGATCTTCCCGCCGATGGCGCCGGCCTCGATCGGATCGCCCACCGCCGTGCCGGTGCCGTGCGCCTCCACGAAGGCAACCGCGTCGAAATCGATCTCCGCCTCGCGGTAGACCTGTTCGAGCAGGGCACCCTGTGCGTAGCCGGAGGGCAGGGAGATGCCGGTGGTCCGGCCGTCGGAATTCACGCCGCTCGCCGCGATGACGCCGCGCACGGTATCGCCGTCGCGGGCCGCCTGACGCGCCGATTTCAGCACGAGAACGACGCCGCCCTCGGACCGGACATAGCCGTCGGCATTGGCCGAGAAGGCCTGGCAGAGCCCGGTGCGCGACAGCATCTGCGCGTTGGAGAAACAGATGAAGTTGAACGGGCTCGCGAGCAGGTTCACACCCGCCACGACCGCCGTGTCGATCCGGCCGCTAGCGATCGCCGCGACGGCGGCATCGAGCGCCACGAGGGAGGAGGAACAGGCCGTATCGACGGTGAAGCTCGGCCCCTTCAGGTCGTAGATATAGGAGATCCGGTTGGACAGGATCGAGAGCGTGTTGCCGGTCGCCGCATAGGCATCGCCCGATGACGTATCGAGGACGCGCAGGTTGCCGTAATCGAGGGACGAGGCGCCCACGAACACGCCGATCTGCGACCCCGCCACGGCGGAGGGACGCAAACCCGCATCCTCCAGGGCCTCCCAGGTCAGTTCGAGCAGGAGCCGCTGCTGCGGGTCCATCTGCTCGGCCTCGCGCGGCGAGATGCCGAACACGCCGGGGTCGAACGACCAGATGTCGTCGAGAACGCCCGCCGACCACGTGTAGCTCTTGCCGCGCTCCTGAGCGCGCGGGTGACCGAACCGCTCCAGCGACCAGCGATCCTCAGGGATGCGGCCAACGGCGCATCGTCCTTCGCTCAGAAGCTGCCAGAGGCCGTCGACGCTGGCAGCGCCGGGCAACCGGCACGAACGGCCGACGATCGCTATGTCTGTACGTTTGATCACGTTCGATTCGCACACGCTCTTGATCGAGGAAACCACCGTCTCGCACTCGCAACGGACCGGCGACCCTGTGATGCATAATATGCAGCCGGAACCGTGTCCAACCCATGGCAGCTTTGCTGCAGCACGGAGGCCAGGCAGACATCATGATACGGGCAGTCTCGAGGGCTGATATAAATCACACACCCTGCATCAGACACGTCGACGATAGAACATTCCAATCATCGATCCTGCCAGAAGCATACGGACCAGATCGATCATCTGCAAAATAGCCACGACATTACATCGATTGAAACAATCACATCATAAAACTGGGATGGATCGATCAATATGAAAAATTCATGACACCACCGTGCCTACCTCAAGCAGAATCTTTCTTTTAACATGTATTTCAAGAAACATAAATTATTATGAATTTCACCTATTACAGGTATAAATTTGAATTTATGAATAAAAATGGCCGATATGATCGTTTAATTTTCTGCCGAAATCATAACCCATCAAGTATCTTGCCGATCTTGAGCCGGCCGTAAAAATCAACCTCGTGCCGAGCCTGCCGTCTACTCCACTCCTTGTCGCCGCAGCGCAACATGACAGCCGCGTCCCAGGCCTCGTGGGAGGAGGCGGCGCCATCGGAGAAAGCGGGCTTGCGCGACCGGAACACGCTCTTTCCGGACGAAAGGCCCTTGACGCCCGTTCCGACCCAAAGCTATACGCCGCTCCTCGCTGCAGCGGAAACGCTTCAGCCGGGGCGCGTAGCTCAGCGGGAGAGCACTACCTTGACATGGTAGGGGTCACAGGTTCGATCCCTGTCGCGCCCACCATTCCTCTTTCAGTGGAATGGTCGAGAGAACAAAGGCCCCGGAAACGGGGCCTTTTCTCGTTCGTGCCTGGTCCCGGACCGGTTTTCACGCACTCGGCACAACCTGCACGGGATCCTGTCGACGAGTCTGGTCCGATGCAGTCGTGGTTCGATCGGCCGATGCTCGTCACTGTCACGCTTGCGTGAGCCGAAGGCCCGGTCACAGAACCGCCTCAGACAGGTCGTGTAAGACGAGCGCGTTCATTCGGTGCCGGGCATCTCGGCCAGCGGTCCCGGATGCCGGAGATGATGATGAGCCGAAACTTGGCATTCTCGAATGCGGTCGGACGGTTCGGTCTCGGATGCGGCGCCATCGATCTATCCGCCGTGGACGATCCGCGCGGCTACGTCCGTGCCCAGCTCGACATGCCGCTGACGGTCCCCGAAGCCACGCTGATGTCCAGCAGCGACCAGTTGCAGGCGATGATGCAACGCCGTCAGATCGCGCGGCAACGTCGCGAGGCGATGGCGGATACGGGGTCCGGCAATGCCAAGGTGAAACAGGACGGCGCCATGGCCATGGCGCCCGGTACCGAGCCGTCGATGGCTGGCGGCATGATGGAGCCCGAGACCGCAGTCACGCAGGCTCCGACCACGAAAAATCCCGATGAGCTGATCGCTTGGCTGAGACTGGCGGCTGCGACGAAGGCGCCCCTGCACGAGCGGCTGTTCCTGCACTGGAGCAACCACTTCACCGTCGGCGCGGGTAAGGGGAAATCCAGCCTAACGGCAGGCTCGTTCCAGCGTGAAGCCATTCGGCCATTCATTCTCGGCCGCTTTCACGACATGGCCAAGGCGGCGATCCTGCACGCCTCCATGCTCTATTATCTGGACAACGCATCGTCCATCGGGCCCGATTCCAAGGTCGGTCGTATCAAGAAATCCGGCCTCAACGAGAATCTCGGGCGCGAAGTGCTCGAACTTCACACCCTCGGCGTCGACGGGGGCTACAGCCAGGCCGACGTCACCGCCCTGGCCTCCGTCCTCACGGGCTGGACCGTGGATCTCAAGCCGCATTCCGAGACTCTCGGCAAGGTGGTGTTTCAAGAGCGCCAGCATCAGCCAGGGCCGAAAACCATCCTGGGCAAGCGCTACGCCGAGGCGGGAGCCGATGAATTCCTCGCCGTCCTGACCGACCTCGCCCGTCACCCATCCACGGCGCGCTACGTGACGCGGCGGATGGCACGCGCCTTCGTCTCGGAAAAAGTGTCGGACTCGCTGCAAAACAGCCTCGCCAAAGTCTTCAGGGACAGCGACGGCGATCTGAAGGCCGTGACCACCGCCCTGATCCGGAGCGACGAGGCCTGGGCCGCTGCCCCCGTGAAGCTGCGCCCGCCGCTCGAGTTCCTGGCCGCGACCGGCCGCCTCCTCGGGCAAGCGCCGGTCAGACCGTCTCCGAAGGCCTCGCTCCTCGCCATGGGCCAGCCGTTCCTGGCGGCCCCGTCCCCGAAGGGTTGGGCCGAGGAGGACGATGCCTGGGTGACCTCGGACGGTATCAAGAGCCGGATCGACTGGGCGCAGCAATGCGCGACGCTCAACGCGGATCACGTGGACATCCGCAAGCTCGTGGACGACCGGATCGGCAGCTATTTCTCGGACGAGACACGGCGCGTGATCAGGCAGGGGGAAAGCTCCGAACAGGCCTTGGCCCTGCTGATGCTGAGCCCGGAATTCCAGCGGCGCTGAGCGGGTTCGCGTTGGAGAGCCACTGCTTCACCTCGCTCAAGCCTTTGGAATGTCGCAGGTTTCAAGGCGCAAAACCGATGACCACTGTTGCGAACTCTGCTTAGCCGGTCGAGAGGCGATGACCCCATGAACCCTCAGGAACACGCCCACCTGCCGACGCGCCGCAACCTGCTGCTCGGTGCCGGCGCCCTCTTCGCATGGCCTTATGTGCCCAAGGTCTGGGCCGCCTCCGGCCGCGACCCGCGCTTCCTCGTGGTGGTGCTGCGCGGCGGCCTCGACGGCCTCTCGGCGGTGATGCCGGTGGGCGATCCACAATTCGCGGCGATCCGCTCCGACTTCAAGCTGTCCCCGACGCATACGCCGTTTCGGCTCGACCCGCTGTTCTCGCTCAACCCGGCGATGCCGAACCTGGCGGACCTCTATGCCAAGCGCGAGGCCACGCTGTTCCATGCCGTCGCAACCCCCTACCGCGCCCGCTCGCATTTCGACGCGCAGGAGGTCCTCGAGAACGGGATGACGCGATCGAGTACCGGAGTCGATACCGGATGGCTCAACCGCGCGCTCTCGCTCATTCCCAAGGCCAAGGGCATCGAGTTGAGGCCGGCCAAGGCTCTCTCCGTGAGCGCAACGACACCGCTGATCCTTCGCGGTCCGGCCCAGGTCGAGACATGGCAGCCACAGACTCTGCCCTACGCCTCGGCCGATACGCTGATGCGGCTTCAGGCCCTCTACGACGACAAGGACCAAGCCCTGGCCAATGCCCTGCGGGAGGGCGTGCAGGTCGACGACTTCATCGCTTCGGATCCCAGCATGGCGGCGATGGGCAAGCAGCCGTTGAAGGGCCCCAACAGCTTCGCCTCCGCCGCCCGCGCCGCAGCCTCGCTCATGGCCCCGGTGACCGGCCCCCGCATCGCCGTGATGAATTTCGACGGCTGGGACACCCACTCTTCGCAAGGCCCCTACGAAGGGCGCCTGGCCAAGAACCTCGCTTCCCTCGATGCCGGCATGGCGGCGATCAAGGAGGGGCTCGGTGCCTCCTGGGCCCAGACATCGGTGCTGATCGTCACCGAATTCGGCCGCACGGTGCATGTGAACGGCTCCTCCGGCACGGATCACGGCACGGCCACGGTCGCCTTCCTCGTCGGTGGAGCGGTGGCGGGAGGGCGGGTGATCGCCGATTGGCCGAGCCTCAAGGAAAGCGCCCTGTTCGAAGGCCGCGATCTCGCTCCGACGATGGATCTGCGCGCCGTGATGAAGGGCCTGCTGATCGACCAATTCGGCTTCGAGGAGAAGGTTCTTTCCGAGAAGGTCTTCCCCGGCAGCGAGAAAGCGCCCGGCATGAGGGACCTGATCCGGGCCTGACGCGGTCACGGAGACCACTTCGATCCCGCGTCAGAAGGACGATGGTTTCCGTCTGCGCGAAGGAATACCGACGCCGCCCGGTTCGTCGATCGCCTCCGGTTTGTCCAAGGAGGTCGCCACCGGCTGCGGCGGCTCGTCCCGGACGCGCGGTGGCGCCACCTTGCCGACGCGCTCGATCCTAACGCCGACATAGTCGCCGCGCCTCCAGGCGAGCTTCACCATGCAGACGAAGTCCCGGCCGATGATGCGGAGCAGGAACGACTCGGGCAGCGCGTGGTAGGCTGGAATACCAAGCTTGGCGCCGGATTTCGAGACGTCCTTCACGGTGCATGGAATTTCCCGACCATCGGGAAGCCGAACGTTGGCTATCCAGTTCGTCGAGTTACGGTCCTCGCGCCGTGACACCGGCTCTGGAGACGTTTCCGTTTCTTTGTCCGACCGCACGCAAGACGCTCCGGCGCTTCACCGTTTCTCTCACCACCATAGGCCGAGAACGTTTACGGACCATGCTTGCTCGGGGTTTCTTCACGGGATCGGCAGCCGGCACGCGCAAGCAAGTCGTCGACGACCCATCTGTGCCGACCGCATCGTTTCCTCTTCCGAATACGAAGGCCACGTCTCGGGGGAAAGGAAGCGGTTCATCCCCCCTGAGGCGGCGAGAGCCGGGGGCATATGCCGCGAGAGATGGACCCTCCGGACACAGACGGCCATAATCCAACCGCAGCAGCATGTTTTCGAGTTCTCGACTTCACGCTTTTCTTATAAAGGAGGCGAGTGTCGGGCCGCCGTTCCCAAACGGTATCGCAGACTACCATTCACACTAAACTTGACAATCGAACGCGACGGCGGGGGCGGCAGTGGCTAAGGGGCGGGAATCAGCCGAGATCATTTCGGCATTGGCAAGTTGCCGAACGGCGTTCATCGGCGTCGCGGTGATGAGCGGGTTGGTGAACATTCTGTATCTGACCGGTTCATTCTTCATGCTCGAAGTCTATGACCGCGTCATTCCGAGCCGGAGCGTTCCGACACTTATCGGCCTCATGATCCTCGCTCTGGTCCTCTACGGATTTCAGGGCGTCCTGGAGACGATCCGCTCGCGGATCCTCGCGCGCGTCGGCGCCTCGCTGGACGAAGCCCTCTCGGCGCGGGTGTTCGACATCGTCGTGCGGGCTCCCCTGAAGGGCGCGACCCCGGGCGACGGGCTGCTGCCCCTGCGCGATCTCGACCAGTTGCGTGCCTTCCTCGGCGGCACGGGGCCCTCGGCCTTCTTCGATCTGCCGTGGATGCCGATCTACGTCTTTATCTGCTTCCTCTTCCACCCTCTCATCGGCGTCGCCGCGCTCGTGGGCGCGGCGGTCCTGGCCGTCCTCGCCCTGACCACGGATCGCTCGACCCGCGCCCCGACCCAGACCGCAACCGCCCACGGCATGCGTCGCAACGGCCTCGCGGAAGCCGGGCGCCGCAACGCCGAGGTGCTGGCCGCCATGGGGATGCAGGGACGCTTCGCCGATCGCTGGGGCGGCGCCAACCGCGATTACATGCAGTCTCAGATGGCCGTCTCGGACGTCGCGGGCGGTTTCGGAGCGGGCTCGAAAGTGTTCCGCATGGCGCTGCAATCGGGCGTGCTCGCCCTCGGCGCCTGGCTCGTCATCAACAACCTCGCCTCTGCGGGCGTCATCATCGCCTCGTCAATCCTCGTGGCCCGCGCCCTGGCTCCGGCGGAACTCGCCATCGCCAACTGGAAGGGATTCGTGCAGGCGCGCCAGAGCTGGGCACGGCTCTCGGAGTTGTTCGCCCGCCTGCCCGCCGTCGAACAGCCCCATGCTCTGCCCGCTCCGTCGCAGAGCCTCGTCGCCGAAAACGTCACCCTCGCACCGCCGGGAACCCAGCGCATCGTCGTGCAGGATGTCAGCCTGTCCCTGCAGCGGGGGCAGGGGCTCGGAATCATCGGCCCGAGCGCCTCGGGCAAGTCGAGCCTCGTCCGCGCCATCGTCGGCGTCTGGCCGCCCGTGCGCGGCAAGGTCAGGATCGACGGCGCGGCCATCGACCAATGGTCGAGCGCCGATCTCGGGCCGCATATCGGCTTCCTGCCGCAGGAGGTGGAGCTGTTTGCCGGCACCATCGCCGAGAACATCGCCCGGTTCGATCCCAATGCCCAGTCGGGTGCGGTCATCTCGGCCGCCAAGGCAGCGGGTATCCATGAGATGATTTTGCGCCTGGCGGAAGGCTACGACACCCGGATCGGCGAGGGCGGGGCGGGCCTGTCGGCAGGGCAGCGCCAGCGGGTCGGACTGGCGAGGGCGCTCTATGGCGCCCCCTTCCTCGTGGTGCTCGACGAACCCAATTCGAATCTCGATGGGGAGGGCGAGAACGCCCTGACCCAGGCCATCGTCGGGGTGCGGCAGCGCGGCGGCATTTGCATCGTCGTGGCGCACCGCCCCAGCGCTCTGGCCGCCGTCGACATGATCCTGATGATGGCCGACGGTCGCGCCCAGGCCTTCGGCCCCAAGGACGAGGTGCTCAAGCGCGTCCTCCGGTCGACTCCGGCTCCCGCCGCCGAGCCCGTCGCCGCACAACGTACCGGCGCGAACGTCGCCACCCTGCAGGAGAGCGCGTGATGGCCATCGCACTGTCGCCCACCGGCCTCCCCGCCGCTCAAATCCGGCCCACCGCCAACGGGTCGATCCGCCGTCACCTCGCCGCCGCGATCGGAGTCGGCGCCGTCCTCGTCATCGGAATCGGCGGCTGGGCCACCTTCACGATGATTTCGGGTGCCGTGATCGCGCCGGGCCAGCTCATGGTCGAATCGGACGTGAAGAAGGTGCAGCACCCCACCGGCGGCGTCGTCGGCGAGTTGCGGGTGAAGGAAGGCGCGCGGGTGAAAGCCGGCGACATCCTGATCCGCCTGGACGAGACCCAGACCCGCGCCAATCTCGACATCATCCTGAAGGCGCTCGATGAGTTCGCAGCCCGTCGGGCGCGTGACGAGGCCGAGCGCGACGGCGCGTCCGAGATCACCTTCCCGCCGGACCTTCTAGCCCGCAAGGCCAAGGATCCGTCTGTCGCCCATCTGGTCGACAGCGAAACCCGCCTGTTCCAAGCCCGCGTGGCCGGCCGTGAAGGCCAGAAGGCGCAGCTGCGCGAGCGCGTCTCCCAGCTCGGCGAGGAGATCAAGGGTCTCACCGAACAGGCCGCCGCCAAGGAGCGGGAAACGGCCTTGATCGGAACCGAGCTGAAGGGCGTGCGCGAGCTCTACGGCAAGAACCTCGTGCCGCTCTCCCGCGTCACCGCCCTGGAACGGGACGGCGCCCGGCTGCAGGGCGAGCGCGGGCAACTCATCGCCTCCACCGCATCCGCCAAGGGCAAGATCACCGAGATCGAGCTGCAGATCTTCCAGATAGACCAGGACATGCGGACCGAGACCGGCAAGGAGCTCGCCGAGATCCGTGGCCGCTGGTCCGAATATGTGGAGAAGCGAATCGCCGCCGAGGATCAGCTCAAGCGCATCGACATGCGCTCGCCCCAGAACGGCACGGTCCACCAGCTGACGGTGCATACGATCGGCGGTCTCGTGGTTCCCAGCGAGCCGGCGATGCTCATCGTACCCGACGCCGACAAGCTCATCGTCGAGGTCAGGATCCAGCCGCAGGACATTGACAACGTGCGCGTCGATCAGCGCGCTGTCCTACGTTTCCCGGCCTTCAACCAGCGGACGACGCCCGAGATCGACGGGATCGTGAGCCGGGTTTCGGCCGACGTCTCGCAGGACCCGAAGAGCGGCATGACCTACTACACCGCGCGCATCCGCATGACGGAGGATCAGGTGGAGCGCCTCGGCAAGGTCCAGCTCGTGCCCGGCATGCCCGTGGAGGCCTTCATGCAACTCGGGGACCGCTCGGTCATCTCCTACCTGACGAAGCCCCTGACGGACCAGATCGCCAAGGCTTGGCGCGAGCGCTGAGGGCGTCCAACGAGGGACGAGAAGGCCCCGGCCGTGCGCCGGGGCGAAAGTTTGAAGAATCCGCATCCCCGGCAGGTCGGTTGCACCTTGCCTTCAGGCGCTCAAGCCTGATATGGCAACCGCCTTTCCGCGATGCGTGAACTGCCATCGCCGAGGACGCCTTACCGAGGTGCCTCGTTCCCGAGACCCTATGGACAGGCGGCGGGCTCAAACCCGGCCGACGTGAGACCGATGAAGATTCGCAACTCCCTCAAGTCCCTCCGTGGCCGTCACCGCGACAACCAGCTCGTGCGCCGCAAGGGCCGCGTCTACGTCATCAACAAGACGCAGAAGCGCTTCAAGGCCCGTCAGGGCTGAGGCTGCGGGCTGCCCGGCAATTCGGGGCAGCCGCGTCAAGCCGGCCGGTTGACGGCGGCGTGAAGGGCGAGGAAGCTCGCTCTCATGACGCTGTCCCGGCACTTTGGCATTCCGTTCAACGCTGCGCTCCTGAGCGCCGCGTTTTTTTCGTTCGGGGTATCGTCCGCCGACGCTCTGCCTCAAGCAGGTCAGAGCAGAGAGACCGGACAGGTCAGGCAAACCGAGAAGGATGCACCCAGGAAGGTGCAGGCGCCGAGCCTCGAGGATCTCTATGCGAGGCTGAAGGCGTCCGAGGACGATGCCGAGGCCAAAGGCATCTCCCGCCTGATCGAGCAGCGCCTCGGGCGCTCCGGCAGCGCCACCGCCGACCTTCTCACGGAACGTGCCCGTCAGGCGATGTCGGGCCGCGACTATGCCCTCGCCGTCGAGTTGATGGACCGCGCTACCACCCTCGAGCCGCAATGGGCCGAGGGCTGGAACCGGCGGGCCACGGTGTTCTGGCTTCTCACCGACCAGACCAACGCCGTGGCCGACCTGCAGCGGACGCTGGTGCTGGAACCACGGCATTACGAGGCCTGGGCCGCGCTGGGGCGGATCTATCTGTCCATGGACGACAAGCGTCGCGCCCTGGACGCTTTCCGCCGCGCCGCCGCCATCTATCCGCGCATGGAGAAGCTCCAGAGCGCCATCGACCGGCTTGTCCCTGAGATCGACGGCCGGGACCTGTAGCCGGACATGGTTCTCCTCCACTGGCTCGGCCTGATCGCGGGCGCGATGCTCGGGGTGATCGTCAGCGTTCTCGCGGCCGGAGCCCTCGTCACCCTGATCGTCACCTTGCGGGTCGGCGCCCGGTTTCCGCCGCAGGGGCCTTTCATCGAGGTGGATGGCGGGCGGCTCGCCACCATCCAGGCCGGCCCGACGACGTCGTCGAAGGGGACCGTCGTGCTTCTTCACGGAGCCTCCGCCAACGCGGCCGACCCGATGGAAGGCGTCGGCCGCAGGCTCGCCCAGAACGGCTATCGCGTCATTGCCTTCGACAGGCCCGGATACGGCTGGAGCGACCGCCTCGGCGGCCGTGATGGGGGAAGCCCGGCGGTGCAGGGCCATGCGATCGCACAGGCGGTCGCGCGCATGGGGACCGGCCCGGTGGTCCTGCTCGGCCATTCCTGGTCCGGCGCCCTGGCCACCGCCATCGCCCTCGACCATCCCGAAGTCGTCTCGGGTCTCGTCCTGGTGGCGCCGGTGGCGATGCCGTTTCCGGCCATGGCGCCTCTGCCGTGGTACTACCGTCTCGCCCTGAAGCCTCCGGTCGCATGGCTGCTCAGCCGCACCGTCGCGACACCGATCGGCCTCTACTATCTGGAACGCGCGGGCCGTGCGGCCTTCCGCCCGCAGGAACTCCCCGGGGACTATCTCGAGCGGAGCCGCTCAGCCCTAGTGCTGCGCCCCGCGACGATGCTCGCGAATCTCGAAGACCTGATCGGCCTGCCCGCCGCCTTGGCGGCCCAGGCTCCACGCTACGGTGAGATCGCCGTTCCGACAGTGGTCGTCTCCGGCGATGCGGATGCCGCCGTTCCGGCGACGCGCCATGCCGACCCCCTCGCCAAACTCATCCCCGGCGCCCGGCTCGTTCTCCTGCCGGGCATCGGGCACATGGTGCCTTACATGGCAACGGACGCCCTCGTGGATGCGGTCGAAGGGCTCGCCACCCGGATCGGCGCGACGAGACATGAGCAGCCCGTCGCGCGCTGATCCGATCAGGCTCTCGCGGCGTGATCGCGGGTGACGAAGGCGATCCGCACGAGGTTGGTGGCGCCCGGTGTCCCGAACGGCACGCCGGCCACCACGATGACCCGGTCGCCGATCTCGGCGAAGCGCTCGCGCACGGCGAATTTCGCCGCGCGGAAGGCCATGTCGTCCACGTCGCTGGCATCGTTGGTGACGATCGGGTGCGTGCCCCAGCACATGGCCAGCCGCCGGGCGGTCTCGCGCTTCGGCGTCAGCGCGATGATCGTGGCGTTGGGCCGCGAGCGGGCGAGACGCAGGGCCGTCGATCCCGAATGCGTCCAGGCCATGATGGCGGTGAGGTTGAGGGCGTCGACCATCTGATGGGCGGCCGCCGCGATGGCGTCCGATGCGGTGGCGTCGGGCTCCGAACGCTGCGCCGTGAGGATCGTCCAGTAGAGGGCATCGCGCTCCACCTGCTCGGCGATGCGGCTCATCATCGAGATCGCCTCGATGGGGAAGGCGCCGGACGCGCTCTCGGCCGACAGCATCACCGCATCGGCGCCCTCGTAGACGGCGGTCGCCACGTCCGAGACCTCGGCGCGCGTCGGCACCGGGGCCGTGATCATCGATTCGAGCATCTGCGTCGCGACGACGACGGGCTTGCCGAGGCGCCGCGCACCGCGCGTGATGCGTTTCTGCACGCCCGGCACCTGCTCCAGTGGCATCTCCACGCCGAGATCGCCGCGCGCCACCATGATCCCGTCGGAGATCTCGATGATCTCGTCGAGGCGGGTGAGGGCCTGCGGCTTCTCGATCTTGGCCATGACCAGGGCGCGGCCGGCGGCGACCTTCTTCACCTCGGCCACGTCCTCGGGACGCTGAACGAAGGAGACCGCGATCCAGTCCGCCCCGGCATTGAGCCCGGCTTCGAGATCGCCGCGATCCTTCTCGGTCATCGCCGCCACCGGGATCACGGTGTCGGGCAGGGACACGCCCTTGCGGTTGGAAATCCTGCCGCCGATGACGACCTCGGTCACCGCGCGTCCCTCGGAGACCTCGGTCACGACCAGGCGCAACTTCCCGTCATCGATGATGACGACGTGGCCCGGTTCCAGCGCGGAGAGAATCTCGGGATGCGGCAGGTAGACACGATGGATGTCGCCCGGCGTCGGATCCGAATCGAGCACGAACGAGGCGCCGTTCTCGAGGATGGCGCCGCCCTCGGCGAAGGCGGCGACCCGCAGCTTCGGGCCCTGGAGATCCACCAGGACCGCGATGGGCCGGCGCAACTCGCGCTCGATGGTGCGGATCACCTCGATCTTCTCGGGCAATTTCTCGCGCGGAAGGTGGCTCATGTTGAGCCGGAACACATCCGCACCGGCGCGGAACAGTTTCTCGATCATCTCCGGCGTATCGGAAGCCGGACCGAGGGTGGCGATGATCTTCGTGCGGCGCGAGCGTTTCACTCCGGTCTCCAAGTTTTTGAGGATACCCGTCGGATTCGAACGGCCGATTGGGGGCGAGGGGTCACAAGCACCGAGGCGGGCCGCGCGTCAAGGTTTCGCGCTCATATCGGTTGGCGAAACGACCTGCTTGATCCGCTGCCGCGTCTGGCCGGGATCGCGGCCGTTCAGGGAGTGCCCCCGCTAGAGAAGTACGGCGGCTCGGCTTGCATGACACAATACGAGGACGGCCGATCGAAAAGAGGAAAAATTCAGCGGGAGGGTCGAGCGCTTCGCTTTGACATCGCTGCGCGCCTTGAGGTAGGCCCGCATTGCAAGACCGGAGTTGTACCCAGTCTGGTTTCCCGTAAAGGCAGGAGAAATCAATGGACGAGCAAGCAACTTCTCAGCGCTCCGAAGCGGCTGAAAAGCGGCGCCAGGACCGTATCGGCGCTCGCAAGGCAGCGCGCCGCAAAGCTCGTGTTGAGGCCCGTCCCGCAAAGGCATCGGATTCGAGCGACGAGAGCTGAACGATCAGGCCAGAAGGGCATCTTGCGCTCCGGCATTGCAAGCCGGCTCCGATCATCAAGACGGTTCATCGCCAGCTTGCAACCTTGGATCGAAACGACGGAGTTGGACGAGAGTGAGCGTTGTGAAGACCGAAGCATCGCCCAGCGATGCGAATGCAGCGCTCCGTGCCTGTCGCCGCCATGCCGTGGCAAACGAATGGACCGCTGTGATCGACAAGACGGAGGATCGCTCCCTCCAAATCTTGCAGCCTCAACTGGTGATGCAACGACTCTACGCGGCGCTGATGTTGAATGACGAGGCGCTGGTCGCTCAGGTGACCGAGCGTGTCCTCGAACCGGACATCTCCATGGGTGTGAAGCTCGCTGCGGTGAAGGAACTTGCCCTGCGCGAGCACCCCGAAAAAGGCGCCCGTATCCTGATCACCGATGCCGAGGCCCAGGCCTCGCCGCGCTTCGGTAAAGCCGCCAGACACGTCTTCAAGCATTTGCAGGATCCTATCCTTAAGCAAAAACTCAAGGATTGCGTAAGCAAATTCCGCGGTGGCGGCGACCTGATCAGAAGTGACAAGACGAACTTTGCTTTCCGGAACCAGCCCAAAAATGAAGTCTGGGGTACGGTTGCGCTGACGACATCGCCGAAGACGTCCTCTCATCACGCCGAGATGCTCGCCAACGATGCGGCGAAATTCCGTGAGTCGGCGGAAGAGGGGAGACAACCAAAAGTCATCGAGTACCGGAATGTCTTCACGGAACCCTCGGGCCAGATGTGGACCGAAAAGGGTGAACTCATCATCCCCCGTGGGATACCCATGGCGACCTTGGACCGAGCCTCCGTCGAGACGATCTCTATCGGCTTTGCTGGAAATCGCGGAAGCCGTGGGATCTACCATTGGATCGCGGATTATCTCCCCCGTCTCGCCTGGATCCCCGATAGCGATATTCTCGAGGATGAAAGCTTCAAAATCCTGTTGAACGGGAAAAATCCCGGATTTGAGCAGGTGACACTGGATATCCTCGGCTTCGGCGAAGCGGCGAAGAAGCTGACCGGACCGGTTTTCGTCGAACGGCTGCTTCTTGCACCCGTTACCTTCAAGGGCATGGTGGGCTGGAAACACCTCGATCCGGTCTATGAGACGTTGGGGGAAGAGGCCAGCCGAATGGCGGCCGAGCACGGTATCGCGCTTCCCGAACGCCTCTACATCACGCGGCGCGATGCCGACCGTCGCGTGCTGACCAACGAAGCGGAGATCGAGACCCTAGCCCGCGAACGTGGCTTCGAGATTCAAGAGTTTTCAAGCATTCCGCTCTGGCACCAGATTGCCCTCGCCCGGCATGCCTCGGTGATCATGGCGCCCCATGGTGCGGGCCTGTCCCATATCGTGTTCTCGCGACCAGGAACGATGATCCTGGAATTGCTGCCCATCAAGGACGGCTCGTATGCGCTTCGTTTTAACTACGCGCGCCTGTCGATCGCCAAGGGGCACGATTACCGTGCTTGGCTCGAGGAGCAGCAGATCCTCGTCAATTCCTGGACGATCGATCTCGATTCGTTCGTACCTTTCCTCGATTCGGCGCTCCACAAGGCCGAATGACGCGACAAGAATAGGTGAAGCTTATCATTTCTCTATAATTCGGCCCTGGCCCTTCGAAAGGGCTTTCCCGACGAGCGAGGATATTACCCGCTTAAGGCGCCCCCGGCTGGCTCGGGTCAGTGAGCTGGATCGTCCAGCTCTTCTGCTCACCGGTATCGACCTCGTAGAAGCCGTTGCGGTCGTAGCCTCGCGCGAGACAATCCTCGACGCCGCGAATCGTGAATTCGGTGTCGCGGGTGCACATGAGCGATCGGCCGTTCCACTCGCCACCGCGGGTATAGTCCACCGCGTAGACGTAATAGAACCGCGCGGCGAGAGCGCCGCGCAGCAGGGTTTCACACCCTTTGGGCGCCACGTCCCACCACCCTTCCGTCACCCAGCCCTGCGTATCGCGATATCCCAGCGAGATGCCGACCTTGCTTGCGGTCTGGTTGCACATCCGCAGATCGGCGCGGGCGGGCGAGGCGGTGAGGAAGAGGGCGGCCAGCGGGGAGGCGAGCCAGAGAACCTTCCCCCTCCCCACGCGCGGCGGGGAGGGGGTCGTACGGCGACGGCTCACGCCGTTAACCGACGAGGATGATGCGGCAATCGTTGACATTGGTGCGAGTGGGACCCGGCTGGACGAGATCGCCGATCGTGGCGAAGAACTTCGTCGAATCATTGTCCGCGAGCATCGCAGCCGGATCGAGGCCGGCGGCGCGGGCGCGCTCCAGCGTCGTCGGGTCGACGAGACCGCCGGCCGGATCGGTGGCCTCGCCGCGTCCGCCGTCGGTGCCGTCGGTATCGGCGGCAATGCCGAGGATACCGGATTCGCCATCGAGGCCGATCGCGAGGGCGAGGGCGTATTCCTGGTTCGGGCCGCCATGGCCCTCGCCGACGATGGTCACGGTGAGTTCGCCGCCGGAGATGATCGCCACCTTACGGCCGGCCGCCTTCATCTCCTTGGCGAGGGCGGCGTGTTCCGCCGCGACCTCGCGGGCCTCCCCCTCCACGTCGGGGCCGAGCATCACGATCTCGTAGCCGGCGCGCTTGGCCGCGTCGGACGCCGCGTTCAGGGCGTCGATGGGACGGGCGATGATGCGGTACTCGGCCCGGGCGAAGGAGGGGTCGCCCGCCTTCGGGGTCTCGTTGGCCGGGTCGTTGAGGAGGGCCTTGGCGGTCTCGGGCAGGGGAATGTTGCGGCGCTCGCAGATCTCGCGGGCGTCGGCGAGCGTCGAGGGATCGGGCACGGTCGGACCCGAGGCGATCACCGCCGGATCGTCGTGCGGCACGTCGGAGATGGCCAGCGTCAGGATCGAGCGCGCGTTGCGGGCCATCATGGCCAGACGTCCGCCCTTGATCCGGGAGAGGTGCTTGCGCACCGCGTTGATCTCGTTGATCGGCGCGCCGGAGCGCAGCAGCGCCTTGGTCACCGCCTGTTTCTCGGTGAGGGTGAGGTCGCCGGCGGGCGCGATCCAGTTGGCCGAACCGCCGCCCGAGAGCAGCACCAGCACGTCGTCCTCCGGACCGGCATCGGCCGCGATCTTCAGGGCGTCGATGGTGGCGTCGATGCCGGCCTGGTCCGGCACCGGGTGCCCGGCCTCGACCATGCGGATCATCGGGGCATCCTCGCCGTAGCCGTGGCGGGCCACCGCCAGGCCGACGATGCGGCTCTCGTCGACACCGTGCTGCTCCCGGTAGAACCGGCTCGCCACGGCGGCCATGCTGCCGCCGGCCTTGCCGGCACCGAGGATGATCAGCCGGCCCGTGCCGGGGGCGGGCAGGTGCGGCACCAGGCAGCGGGACGGATGCGCGGCGGCGATCGCCTCGTCGAGGAAGCCGAGAAGCAGGCCGCGAGCGGCATCGTGGGACGAAGGGGAGGAAGCGGGGGAGGCGTGTGAAGGCGCGGTCATGGCGTGTCCGTGTCTCATCAAGGTCCGATCGCGCGGGCCGGATTGCTTGTCCGCCGGATTATTGCCGTGGCGGCGCGATCGCCTATACGTGCTGTGCCCGAGCCCTGCCGCCTCGGCAAGCGTGCGATGACGCGACCGGCGGCGTGTTTCCTGCCTGCCCAGGGGGATTTCCTCCCGATCGGCCCTGAAGGACCGTGACCACCTCATGTTTCCGCCGCATCCCGTCGAGACGATCCCAGGCGATCCCGCATCCGGGCTCCTCCTCATCTGCGAACACGCTTCGAATCACGTACCGGAGGATCTGGCGCAGCTCGGCGTTCCGGAACGGGAATTCGCGCGCCACATCGCCTACGATATCGGCGCGGCGGATGTGACGCGGCGGCTCGCGGCACATCTCGGCGTGCCGGCCATCCTCACGCGGTTCTCGCGCCTCGTCATCGACCCCAACCGGGGGCGCGAGGACCCGACGCTGGTCATGCGCCTGTCGGATGGTGCGGTGGTGCCGGGCAACGCCCGCATCGACGAAGCCGGCAAGGACGAGCGCATCCGGCGCTTCTACGTGCCGTTCGACGAGGCGGTGAATGCGGCCGTCGCGCGGGCCACGGAGGTAGGCGTGCCGCCTTCCATCGTCACGATGCACAGCTTCACGGCCTCGTGGCGCGGCTTTATGCGGCCCTGGCATGTGGGCATCCTGTGGGACGGGGACGACCGGATGAGTGCGCCCCTCATCGCCGGCTTGCGCGCCGACCCGGCCGGGCTGACGGTGGGCGACAACGAGCCCTATGGCGGGGGCCTGCCGGGCGACACGATCGACCGCCACGCCATCGCGCGCGGCCTGCCCAATGCCCTGGTGGAGATCCGGCAGGATCTCATCGCCCTGGAGCCGGGCCAGATCGAATGGGCGGCGCGTTTCGCCAAGCTCCTCCGACCGCTGATGCCGAAAGCCGGCTGACCGTCATTCGGTGATGAACAGAGAGCACATACGAAAGCGGCGGGGCTCACGCCCCGCCGCTTTCGTCATTTGAGCAGACTGTGTTTAGCGGGGGCCGCCGGAGGTGCGGCCGTACTGCCAGACCGGGAAGCTGTTCTGCTCTGCGTTGCCTTCGCGGGCGGAATCGACGCTGCGGCGGCTGACGACCGACCCGGTGGTCAAATCGTCATCGGCGACGACCTGACGGCCTGCACTGCCGGGGGCCGCGTAGGCAGAGATACCGGCGGGCGCAGTATAGCTCTGAGCGAGCGCAGGCGAAGCAACGGCGCCGAGGGTCAAAGCAACAGCGGCAACGGCGGAAGCGAAACGGGTGTTCATGACTGGATCCTATTGAATGTCGCGGTCTCCGTCAGAGGGCGGTGGGCCGTGAGTTCCTGTGTAGCCCCGATGTAGGACGAACCCTGCCGCAACGTCGTGCGGTTTGGCACCCGCATGCGCGAGACGCCGGGCAAGCGCTGATTTGAGGCCTCGCGATGCGCTAGACGCAAGAGAGCGAGGAGCAGCAATCACCGAGATCAAGTGGCATAATGTGATTGCTGTCATCGAGACGAATGGCGATTCGGCATCACTTCGTGGTAGTCGCTTGCCGGTTTTCGATCTTGTCAACAGGTTGCCGACGCCAGGACTTAGGAGAGCAGAGAATTGATATTCAATATCTGCAAGCTTACGGTCGTTTTGCTGATGTTGTTGGCCTTACCGGCCTCAGCCGGAGACCGCGCCGGGATCGGCTTCATCGGCTATTCCAACACCGGCTCTTATTTCGCCTACGAGGAATTCGGCATCCAGGACGGTTCTGGCTTTGCGTATGCCAATCTGTACGTGCTCGACCTCAACACCAAGAGCTGGGTCGAGGGCACCCCCTTCCGTCAGGTAATCGAGAACGAGACCGGCAGCATCGCCTCGGCAGTGGCCGGCGTACGGGCCAAGGCCAAGCCCATGCTCGACAAGCTGGACATTGGTGAACCGGTAGATATCGCTGCCCTCAATGCCGATGGTGCACTGAACACCGATATGCGCAAGTTGCGCTTCGGCCGCCCTGGTGACGGCATGGCGGATCCCGATCAGGACTATGAGCTGGTGCTGTCAACAATCGAGGACGGTATTGCCCCGCCAAAATGCGCGGCCCTGGGCGAGGAGTATGTATCGGGCTTTGCCCTTACCTTGACCGTCAATGGAAAAGCTCGCGAGGTTTATCGCGATACCGCCGTGCCGGAGAGCCGTGGCTGCCCGCGGGGCTATCGGCTTTATGCAGTGGTCAGACAGTACGATGGTCTCGTCTCCTTTGCACCCGACATGACGCCAGGTATGGTCGCCATCGTCTCGGTCTATTCGATGGGTTTTGAGGGTCCGGACAGGCGTTTCATCGCTGTTCCAATTGGCAGTTAGCCCTCACGCCTGACGAGATCGCTCGGGTTTGCGCCGCGCCGGGCAATCAGCCTGCAACATTATGTTCCGGGGTTGAGGATTGCGAGCTTGACCAGAACATCCGCGTGCACGGCTTCTACTTCTCCGGTGCGCGCGACGCTCGGTGCGGCTTCCAGCATGGCTTTATAGGCT
The DNA here is from genome assembly GCF_000376345.1 of Methylobacterium sp. 88A. Taxonomy (NCBI): domain Bacteria; kingdom Pseudomonadati; phylum Pseudomonadota; class Alphaproteobacteria; order Hyphomicrobiales; family Methylobacteriaceae; genus Methylobacterium; species Methylobacterium sp. 88A. The sequence goes on along the minus strand of NZ_AQVT01000001.1, from coordinate 2,870,670 downwards.
GTCGTGGCTGACGCCGCGCTGCCAGCGACAGTTCCGCCGCGCCGGCCCGTTGACACCCACTCCGGATCAACCGCGCCCCGCTCCAATTTTGAATGGCCTTCCGCACGGAGCGACGGTCGGCGCCTCCGGTTTCGCAACCGTTCTGACAGTTCCCGTAACTCCTCATCCCGATCGACCACCGGAGCCGAGACCCGGATGGCAAGATCCCCAAGGGACACTGCAGGCTCACCGGAATATGAACCCACCCGAAGAGCGACGGACATTAGTCCTGGCGCTGGACAGGCCGTTGGCCGCTCGGGAACGAGGTGACTACATAGGGGGCCGCGTTATTCGCGATCCCAAGCGAAGTGTCCGGCGCCTCCCGCATGAACCCGCATTTCCGCGGGAGGTCATGCGCGCGCAGGAGCGCCGGGATCGCCATGCCCCCGAAAGCCATGCGCCCGAAAACGGGACCGCGCATCAGCGATGGTATATCCTCGCGCGAAAGCGGTGACTGGCCGCGAGCCCGAGGATGAGGAAACAGCCATGACCGAGATCGACACCGCCACCCGGACGGAATTGGAAGCCGCGGTGTTCCGCCGCCTCGTGGCGCATCTGCAGACGCGCAGCGACGTCCAGAACATCGACCTCATGAACATGGCCGGCTTCTGCCGGAACTGTCTGTCGAACTGGATGAAGGACGCCGCCGACGAGCGCGGCCTCGGCCTCACCAAGGACGAGACCCGCGAGCGCGTCTACGGAATGCCCTATGAGGAATGGAAGCGGCTGAACCAGGCCGAGACCACGTCCGAGCAGCAGGCGGCCTTCTCGAAGGCCCAAGCCGAGCCGCACTAAGCTTCCGGTAAGCGTGATCGCTTAACCAGCCTCCTCCGGCGCATCCCACCCGATGCGCGTCAGATCAGGAATTGAGACGCTCATGGCCGCTTCCGCCGCACCCGCCGTCGATGCCTCCTCGGTTGCCGCCGACCAGCTCAAGAGCTTCATCGAGCGCATCGAACGCCTGGAGGAGGAGAAGGCCGGCCTCGCCGGCGACATCAAGGACGTCTATGCCGAGGCCAAGGGCACCGGCTTCGACGTGAAGGCCCTGCGCAAGATCATCTCCCTGCGCAAGAAGGACCATGCCGAGCGCCAGGAGGAAGAGGCGATCCTGGAGCTCTACATGCAGGCCCTCGGCATGGTGTAGGCCGACATCGCGGCGTGCCGGCCCAACCTTTCGCACATAGGGCAGGGCAATAACGACGATGCCTCAGCTCCTCGACACGCCCTCGCTTGCCGGCACGGCACACATCCTCCTCGTGGAGGATGACGACGGCATGCGGATGCTCGTCACCCGCCTGCTGCGGGAAAACGGCTACCGCGTCACCGGTTGCCGCAACGGCGGGGAGATGTGGCGGCTCCTGCCGGAGGGCGGCATCGATCTCGTCCTCCTCGACGTGATGCTGCCCGGCGCCTCCGGCATCGATCTCCTGCGGAGCCTGCGCGCGAAGAGCACGGTTCCGGTCATCATGGTCAGCGCCCGCAACGAGGAGGCGGATCGCGTGCTCGGCCTCGAATTCGGGGCGGACGATTACGTGGCCAAGCCGTTCGGACGGCCGGAACTGCTCGCCCGGATCCGCGCGGTTCTCCGGCGCTCCGCCATCGCCGCGACCGCGCCGGATGCGTCCCGCAGCGAGAGCGTGGCCTTCGACGGCTGGCGTCTCGACCTGCGCAGCCGCTCGCTCCGCGACCCCGAGGGCGCGGGCGTCGACCTGTCCGGGGCGGAATACGACCTGCTCCTGGTGTTCCTCGACCATCCGAACCGCGTCCTCGGCCGCGAGCAGATCCTGGAACTGTCCCGCGCCCGCCTCGGCTCGCCCTCGGACCGCAGCGTCGACACCCTGGTGAGCCGACTTCGGCGAAAGCTGGAGCCGCCGGACGGCCACACCGCGATCATCAAGACGGTCCGTGGCTCAGGCTACATCTTCAGCGCGACGGTCGAACGGAGGTGAGGCGCCTGCTCGCCTTCGTGCGCAGCCTCGAGGCGCGCACCATGGCCGTACTGCTCGTGGCCATCGTCGTCGTCCATGCCGGGGCATTGCTGCTCTATCGCCAATCGGCGGTCGCGGCCGCCGACGAGGCCTTCGCGCAGCAGCTCGGCACTCAGCTGGCTCTGGCGCGGGAAGGCCTGATCCGGCGGCCGGTGATGGAGCGCGACACGGAGGCGAGGGCACTGTCCTCGCCACATTTCGAGATCGGGTGGTCGAAGGCCCCGCCGATCCGCCCGCGGGAGCGTGACGATCCCATCCTCTGGTCGCTCAGGTCCCGCATCCTCGCCCTCCAGCCGAGCCTCGGCCCCGGACTCGTCCTCGCCATGGGGGAGGGGGAGGATGCGCTGCACGCGCAGGATCTGAGCGGGGCGCTCTCGCTGCCCGATGGCGGCACGCTGACCTTCCGTTCCGCCCATGCTCCGAACCTCGCCCGCCTGGGAGCCTGGGCTTTCGTCTCGACGGCGGTGGCGATCCTCGTCGGCCTCGCCGCCGTACTGCTGGTGCATCGGATCGCGAAGCCCTTGCGCAGCCTCACCCGAGCCACGGAAGCGATCGGCAACGGCCCCGTGGTCGCCGTGCCCGAGGCCGGCCCGGACGAAACGCGCGGAATCGCCCGCGCGCTCAATGCCATGCAGCACCGCATTCACGGACTGGTCTCCGAGCGGACTCAGGCACTCGCGGCCGTCTCCCACGATCTGCGCACGCCCATCGCCCGGCTGCGCCTGCGCATCGAGCGCCTGGCCGACGCCAAGGAGGGACAGGCCATGTCCGGCGACCTCGACGAGATGCAGGCCATGATCGACTCGACGCTGGCTTATCTGCGCGGCGATACGGACCCGGAGCCACGCCGGATCACCAACGTGGCGAGTCTCGCGATGAGCGTCGCCAATGCCGCCGCCGATGCCGGCCGGCCCGTCACGTATGACGGGCCCGGCAGGGCACTGTCGGAGGTTCGACCCGTCGCCCTGAGGCGGGCCCTGGAGAACCTCGTCGACAATGCCGTGCGCTATGGCGAACGAGCCGCCATGATCCTGGAAGTCGGCGAGGACGCGGTCGTCCTGAGGATCGAGGATGACGGCCCCGGTATTGCGCCAGAGGAGGTGGAGAGCGCGTTCGCGCCGTTCACGCGCCTGGAGGCCTCGCGCAATCGCCATACCGGCGGTACCGGTCTGGGCCTCACCATCGCCCGGCGCGCGATCCAGGCCGAGGGCGGCAATCTCACCCTGACCAACCGGGCCGAGGGCGGGTTGCGGGCCGAGCTGATCCTGCCGCGCGTGTAGGTCCAGGGCACGCCTGACACACTTCGTCACGAAGGCGGCGCGCGGGCGTCAAACGGTTTTTCCATCTCCTGGATCGACGCGGCGGAGCAGCCGCGCAACCACGGAGACACCGACCATGACACGCTTTGCACGCAGCCTCGCCGCCACCGGCATCCTCTTCGGCCTCGCGGTTCCGGCCCTGGCCATCGACGGGCACGGCAATGCCAGCAACCCCTCCGTCTCGGTCCCGAACACCGGGACCGTGTCGGGCGGCCCGGCCCATCGCGACGACCCGCGCGTTCAGGAATCCAAGGAGGTCGGACGTGACGGGAAGCCGCTGCATTCCGACAAGGATGGCCACGCCCACGGCCACAGCCACGACAAGAAGTGACGATCGGGCGGGAGGTGCGAGGCCGCCTCCCGCCGCTTCAACGCCGGGTGCGCGCCTCGCGCAGGGTGGAGCCGGGCTCGACGGCGCCGCCCTTCGAGACGGCGATGCGCTGCGACAGGTAGATGCCGTGATGGCCCGAACAGGCATAGGCGGCAAAGCACGCGACCGCCATGGCGACGCCGTGCGTGGCCCCGAACAGCTCGATCCCCATCAGCGTGCAGGCGAGCGGCGTGTTGGCGGCGCCCGCGAAAACCGCCACGAAGCCCAGCGCCGCCATCAGGTCGAGGGGCGCCCCCATCACTCCGCCAAGGGCATTGCCGAGGGCGGCGCCGATGAAGAACAGCGGCGTCACCTCGCCGCCCTTGAAGCCCGAAGCCAGGGTGACGACGGTGAAGAGTATCTTCCAGGCCCAGGACCAGGGATGGACCTCCGGGCCGAAGAAGCTCGCGATGCTCAAGCCTCCCGCATCCGGCGCGGTGACGCCGAGGCCGAGATAGTCACGGGTGCCGACCGCGTAGACGAGGCCGATCACCGCCAGGCCGCCGAGGACCGGGCGCAGGGGCGCGTAGGGAATCAGGCGCTTCAACCACCCGCCGAGGATGTGGTTGGCCTCGGCGAAGACGAGAGCCGCGAGCCCGAAGGCGACACCCGCGACGGCGACTTTCGCCAGTAGAATCGGATCGAGGGCGATGGGGCCGGTCGCATGCGCCAGATAGGCGATGCGGAACAGCGAATGGTGGATGCCCCAGGCCTGGCAGGCCCAGTCGCCGATGACGGCCGCGAGCAGGCTGGGGATCAGAGCGGCATATTCCACCCGGCCGATGGCCAGGACTTCGAGGGCGAAGACGGCCCCGGCGATGGGGGTGCCGAACACCGCCCCGAACCCTGCCGCCACGCCCGCCATCAGCACGATGCGCGTGCCCGCCGGATCGAGCCTGGCCAGGCGCCCGATGGCGCTGGCGAGGCTGGCGCCGAGTTGCACCGCCGTGCCTTCCCGGCCGGCGGACCCGCCGAAGAGATGGGTCACGACGGTCCCGAGGACGATCAGCGGCGCCATGCGCAGGGGAACGCCGCCACCGGGCTCGTGGATCTGATCGACCACGAGGTTGTTGCCGCCCTCCACGCCGCGCCCGACGCGGTGGTAGAGCAGGCCGATGGCAAAGCCCCCCACAGGCAGCAGGAACAGCAGCCAGGGATGCGTGAACCGGGCGCTCGTGGCGACGTCCAGGCACCAGAGAAAGGCCGCGCAGAGGGAGCCCACCACGACCGCCATCGGCACGAGGATCACCGCCCAGCGGGCGAACGCGATCGCCCAGGCCACGCGGACCATCGTGGCGCGCTTCAGATCGGCGATCCGGTTCTTGAAGGAGGCAGGCATGGTTCCACCGTCTTGCTGCGTGGCAAAAGGGTAGGAATCATCAGCCCTTATGGCGGTTCGGCTGAGTCTCTCTCACCGAACTCCCGCTGCGCCGTCGTACTCCGAGGGAGAACCGACCGTGATCGGGAGTTGTGTGAGGCACTCTTCACGCCCGGCAGAATCCATTGCCGCAGACTTCGTGTCCCGTGGCGGGCAACGCGTCAAGCCTGTTCCGCCCTCTGCGCACCCCATCGCCGCCGCCCGGGCGTCGGCCCCGACCCAAGTCGGAGGCCATCAGGTTAGCGAGGGTCAGCGCCCGGCAGCCACCGCGCGGGTGGACGAGCCGGTGAAGCGCGCGGCGGTGAGGTCGTCGCCTGGGCTACGTCCGGAGAAACGGCTGCGTACGCCGCTCTCCGCCTGGGCGACGAAGCCGGCCGGCGCGGCATCGGCGCGGGCGCGGGCCGGGGCGACGTGAACGGGAGAGGCGCGGCTGGCCGGCGCGGTCTCCGCGGCGGCCACCTCGAACAGGGCGCGCAGTTGCGTGCGGGCATCGGCATCCGCGGCGACGGGCCGGGCGAAACGGGTGGGCGCCGCGGTGACGGGCGGCGGCGCGGCCATCCCGGTGGGCGCGAGGCTCGCCACCTGAATGGCGGGACGCGGCGGCGGCAGGGGCATGGTGAGTGCGGCGGAGACGGCGGCGAATTCCGATGGCCGGCGCGGCGGCAGCGGCACGTCGATCGAACTCGCTTCCGCCTCGGCGGGGATCGCCGGCTTGGAGATGTCCTGAATCTTGGAGACGTCCCGAATCTCGGAGACGTCCTGGGTCAGGAGGCTCTGGGCATCGCGTCCGTCACGGCGCAGGAGAGCGCCCTTGAGGGCATCGGAGGCGGCCGGGGCGGCATAGGCCAGGGCCTCGCGGGTGCCCGACTGGTCGTCCGGATCGGCACTGGCCACGAGAACGGTGGGCTTTGCCCGGGCGCGGGCCGGAGCTTCGGGCGGCGGCGCGGGGGTCTTGGAGCCGCCACCGAAGAGGCTGGCGAAGAAGCCCTTGATGCTCGGGCCGTCATCCTCCTCCACCGTCGCGACCTGGGTCACGCCGAGCACGGTGCCGCCACGGGCGAGCACCTCCGCGCGGGCAAGCTCGTAGCCCGGCAGGGGCCGGTTGTCGGTGGGCAGGTGCACGGTCTTGCCGTCGGGAAACAGGCGCGCCAGCTGGTCGTGGCTCATGCGCGGCCATGAGCGGACGGAGCCGACGTCGAGATGGACGAAGGGCGAGCCGGCATGGGGATACCAGCCGACACCGCCGCGCTGCATCCGCATGCCGACGGCGCGCAGCTGGTCGATGGAGACATCCGGCAGGTAGAAATCCATTGCCTTGCCGAGCATGTGCTGGCTGAACTCGGCCACCGCACGCGACCGGCGGCGCAGCATGGCGTTGGTACCCGGTGACCGATAGGCCGAGACCACGGTGATCGGCTCCTGCGAGCCCACAGACCGGTAGGCCTCCCACACCGTGTCGAACAGGCGGGGATCCATCTTGGTGGGCTCGTCCAAGCGCCAGTCGCGCAGCATCCAGTTGAGCTGTTCCAACGCCGCCCGGTCGTAGCGCCCGTCACGCTTGAACGTGATCGTGGCGCTCTCCTTCGTATGGGTATGGTAGATCGAGAGAGTGCGGGTATCGCCGTTGGCGATCGCATCCTGCGTCCCTCGCGTGCCCGCGCCGAGCGCCAGGGCGATGCCCGACGCAGCGACGATCGAACGGCGCAGGCGGGGATGGGAGAAGGCGTCGCGGAGATAGCCCCGAAGGCGAGAGATCGGCTGGGTGGATCGGTCGGCCGGCTGGGCCTCTTCACGCAGCGGAATGCCCACGATCGTCCTCACCTCTGCCAGACCACGCGTTGGCGCGTGGATCATGGTGAACGCAAGGTTACCGAAAACCGTAAACGAAAGGTTCTCGGATCCTCAGCCATTCGCCGGTCGACACAACGGCTAGGTTTGAACCGTGGCGAAATCGTGCCGGCCCGCCGCCATGATTCAGCATCGACAAGAGCGGCGGCGCACATTCCTCGCCGCGTGACATTCGCGCAACGACACCGGTGGCTCGTTACCACCAGCCGCGGGAGACCGGGGCAGGGGCCGGTACCGGTCCCCACGGATCGACAGGGGCCACTTCGGCGGATCTGGCCGCCGGTGCCCTGACCGCCCGCACGGGATTGGCGCCGGAAGGGGCGGGGTGCGATGCGGCGCGGCGAACCTCCGGCGAAGCCCCGGCCGCGCCCGGCGCCGACGTCGAAGGCCGCGCCGCGACCTTGGCCGGCGCTTTCACCGGCGCCTTGGCGACGAGCAGGCTGCCCGGTGCGAGACCGAGGGCGATCTTCATGCGCGCATCGTGACCGTAGAGATCCGAAAACGTGCGTAGGGATCCGCGCTCGTCCGCATCGAGGGTGAAATAGGCGAGATGCACCGGCAGCTTCTCTGGCAGGCGGATGGTGCGCTCGCCCTTGCCGATGAGCTTCTTCAACCGCTCGCTCGACCACGCTTCGGGCAGGACCGAATCGGCGAACCGGAAGGGATCGTCCACGCGCACGCAGCCATGGCTCATCGCCCGCTGAGAAGCGGAAAACAGCGAACGGTTGGGCGTGTCATGCAGGTAGACGGCATGGTTGTTGGGGAAGAGGAACTTGATGAACCCGAGCGCATTCCGCTCGCCCGGCGGCTGGCGCACCGAGATGTTGCCGTTGCGATAGACAACCTCGTAGCCGCGACGGGCCGCGTAGTTCGGGTCGCGGGCCAGGGCGGGCAGGAACTCGTTCTTGAGGATCGAGGGCGGCACGTTCCAGGACGGGTTGATGACGGCGTATTCCATCATCCCGGAGAAGACCGGCGTCGGCGTCTCGGCCTTGCCGACGATGACCCGGGTCTCGTCGCGCTGCGTGCCGTTGCGGACCACCCGCAGGCGGAATTCGGGGATGTTGACCAGGACGTAGTCACGACCGAGGTCGCTCGGCAGCCAGCGCCAGCGCTCCATGTTGACGAGGACGGTCGCCTCCTCGTCGCCGACGCGCGAGGATGACTCGGCCCGGCCCAGGGCGGCGACGGTCTGCGGCGTGAGCGTGCCGGTGATCGGCAGGCCGCGACCGCGCTGGAACTTCGCCACGGCGGCGGACACGTTCGCATCGAACGCATGCGGCTCGCCGGAGGCGGCGTCGAGGGTGCCGGCGGTCCGGGTCGGCAAGCCGAAATGGCGGCGTAGCGCGGGGACGCGGGGATCGTTCATGCCGACCTTGAGCACCGGCCCGGCGGGAATTGTGACGGGCGATGCCGCCATGGGCGCGCTATGGAGATTGCGCAGGCTGGCGAGCCGCGCCTTCAGAGCGAGGTAGCCGGCCTGCGCCGGGTTGTAGCCCTGCAGCACGGTACCGGCTTGCGGACCGGCGCTGGCCACGCGCGCCAGGACGGCATCCGCGCTGGGAATGTCGAGAGTGGGCGTGATCAGGCGGGATATGGCGGACAGGTTGATGCGCGCGCCGCGTGCGTCCTTGGCGTAGAGTACGATGGCGGCCGAGAGTTTCAGCTCGATCTCGGCGGTCTGGGCCTCGGTCAGTCCCTGCGTGCCGATGACCGGCACCGGATAGGCCTGGACGTTGAGGCCGTCCTCGGCTGCGAGGGAAAGGCGGGACGCGGCGGCCTTGGCGGCGGGGGTGAAGGCGCCATCGACCACCCAGACCGGCTTGAAGGCACCGAGCCCGTAGAAGGCCTGCATCGCCTCCCGGTCCTTGGTGCTCAGGCGTGCGAGGAGAGGGGCCGGATCGGCGAGGCGGGCGGCGAGGGCCGCCCCCATCGGATCGGTCGGCACCGGTGCGGCAGCCACGGCGCCAGCGGGTTCGGAGCCGGCCTCGGCGTTCGAGGTCTCCGCCTTGCCCGTCTCGGGCGGGCTCGCTGGCGTTTGAACGGCCTCTCCCGCTGCGGCGGGTTTGGCCGGGTCGGGGGAGGGCGATACCGGCGCGGAGATCGCCCCGGTCGCCACCCTGTCGCCTTGCCCCTGCTCGGACGAGACCGATGGCGCGGCAGCGCTCTGCACCACGGATGGAGCCGGATCGAGCCGGGGTTCGGCCTTTACCGCGTAGCCGACACAACCCGCCATCAGGGCAGCCAGTGCGACGGAGGCGGAGCGCGAAGCGCCCATGATGAAACTCCCGGAACCGGCCGCAACGGCCGTGTTTGAGCTCAAAACAATCGCTGCTTGCGCCACCGCTTGCAACGGCGCGCGGGCAACAGTGGAAGCCCGGCGTGCGCCGGAGGCCGGAAACGCAGTGCCGTGACACACATCCCAATTCAAAGGATGCGAAGGGATCGCTCCCGCGTCTCAGGCAGCGGCTTCGTCGCCCTTCTCGTCGCCGTCGAGACCGAGATCCTTCAGCTTGCGGTAGAGCGTCGAGCGGCCGATGCCGAGGCGCCTCGACACTTCGGACATGCGGCCCCGGTAATATTGCAGGGCGAAGCGGATGATCTCCGCCTCCAGCTCGTCCATCGGTTTCATCTCGCCGGACTCCTCGGTGACAAGGGTCATGGCGTGGGGGTCGCGGACCTCCACGCGGACGATCTCGCGCACCGGCTCCGGAGTCCCGGCATGGACCATGGGCTGGACCGGGGCGGCCGGAATGCGCACGTCGAACCCTTCCACCTGGGCGGCGATCTGCGGGAACTCGGCCACGGTGAGCTCGTCGCTATCGGCGAGCACCACCGCGCGGAACAGGGCGTTCTCGAGCTGGCGGACATTGCCGGGCCAGCCGTAGCGGCTGAGCAGCGACATCGCCTCCGGCGTGATCGCGCGGACACGCTTGCCCTCCTCGGCGGCGAAGCGCGCACAGAACGAGCGCACCAGATCCGGGATGTCCTCGCGGCGCGCCCGGAGGGGGGGCAGGGTCATCGGGAAGACGTTCAGGCGGTAGTACAGGTCCTCGCGGAAGCGGCCCTGCTTGACGAGGTCGAGGAGCGAGCGGTTCGTGGCCGAGATGAGGCGGATGTCGATTCGGACACTGCGCTTGGCGCCCACCGGATCGACTTCCCCCTCCTGCAGGGCGCGCAGGAGCTTCACCTGGGCATCGAGGGGGAGTTCGCCGATCTCGTCGAGGAACAGCGTACCGCCCGACGCCTCGACGAACTTGCCCACATGGCGCTCGGTGGCGCCGGTGAAGGCGCCCTTCTCGTGCCCGAACAGGGTCGATTCGACGAGGTTGTCGGGAATCGCGCCGCAATTGACCGTGACGAAGGCCTTGCCGCGCCGGTCGCCCGACCCTTGGATCGCGCGCGCCAGCACCTCCTTGCCGACACCGGATTCACCCTCGATCAACACCGGGATGTTGGACTTGGCCGAACGCTCGGCCAGCCGGATCACGCGCTCCATGTCGGGGCTGCGCGAGGACAGGTCCTTGAAGGTGAGCGAGCCGGAGGCGCGCCGCCGCATGCGCCGGACCTCCTCCTCGAGCTGATCGACCTTGAGGGCGTTCTTGATCGAGACCTGGAGCCGTTCGGCACCGGCGGGCTTCACCACGAAATCGGTGGCGCCGGCCCGCATGGCGTTGACCACCGCATCGATGGAGCCGTTGGACGTCTGGACGATGACGGGGATGTCGAGACCCGACTGGCGCATCTGGGCCATGACGCCGAGACCGTCGAGGCCACCGGGCATCACCAGATCGAGGAGCACGACGTCGATCGGTTCGCCCGAACGCAGCACGGACAACCCGTCCTCGCCGCTCTCGGCGACCTTCACCTCGAAACCGAGGCGACGCACCATCGCTTCGGCGAGCCGGCGCTGGACGGGATCGTCGTCGACGATGAGGATCGTTGTCGACATGCGGAGAGCCTCGACCGTGTGCTGAGAAAGGCGATCGTCCCAGGGATATCGCCCTGCGAGTCGGCCACCGGTGTTTCGTTTCGATCCGTAGGGTGAGCGAAGAGCGTAAAGCTGCTCTTAACGACGATCCCACTTTCTTCCCAGATGGTCCACTCCCCGGCCTAGGCGGGGCGAACGAAGGCCATGCCGGAGATTCGTTGCGGCCGAATGGGCCGAATCGGTTGATCACGGAGCCTCACCGCTCGATATCAGCGGAAACGGCGGGGAAACGCCGCTTCAGGATCAAAGACATCATGTCGAGTCGTGCCGTCGTCCATGCCAGCCTCTCAAGCGCCGCCCGGATGCCGGCCGGGCAACGATCGGAAGGAACGAACGTCGCGCGGGCGGCCGCTCTCGCCCTCGACCTCGGCTCGCTTCCCGAATGGGATCTGAGCGACCTCTATTCCGGGATCGATTCGCCGGACTTCCGCGCCGACCTGATCCGGGCGGAAGAGGAATGCAGCGCCTTCTCGGAGCGCTACGGCGGCGTCATCGCCGAGATCGCCGGCGGACCCGACGCGTCCACTCGCCTCGCCGAGGCGGTGGCGGCCTATGAGGCGATCGAGGACCGGCTCGGCCGTCTGATGTCCTTCGCCGGCCTGGTCTACTCCGGCGACACCACGGACGAGCGGCGCCAGAAGTTCTACGGCGACACCCAGGAACGGCTGACCACGGCCTCCGGCCACCTGCTGTTCTTCGCCCTGGAGATCAACCGGGTCGATGACGGCGTGATGGACGCCGCCATGGCGGATGGTCCCCTTGCGCATTACCGCCCCTGGATCGAGGATCTGCGCCGCGAGAAGCCGTATCAGCTCGACGACCGCACCGAGAAGCTGTTCCTCGAAAAGTCGGTCACCGGGCGCTCCGCCTGGAACCGGCTGTTCGACGGGACGATCGCGTCCCTGCGCTTCCCGCTGCAGGGCGAGATGCTCACCCTCGAACCGACGCTCAACAAGCTGCAGGACCCGGACGGGGCGGTCCGCAAGGAAGCGGCCGGAGCCCTGGGCGACGTGTTCCGCGCCAATCTGCGGACCTTCGCCCTCATCACTAACACCTTGGCCAAGGACAAGGAGATCTCCGACCGCTGGCGCGGCTTCAAGGACGTCGCCGACGACCGGCACCTCTCCAACCGGGTCGAGCCCGAGGTGGTGGCGGCCCTGGTGGACGCCGTCCAGGCCGCCTATCCGCGCCTGTCGCACCGCTACTACAGGCTGAAGGCCAAGTGGTTCGGGGTGGACGTCCTGCCCTATTGGGACCGCAACGCGCCGCTGCCGCGAGTCGAGCAGCGCACCATTCCCTGGGCGGAGGCGCGCGACATGGTGCTCGACGCCTACGGCGCGTTCTCGCCGCGCATGGCCGACATCGCCAAGACCTTCTTCGACCGCCGCTGGATCGATGCGCCGACGCGGCCGGGCAAGGCGCCGGGCGCGTTCGCCCACCCCACGGTGCCCTCGGCGCATCCCTATGTGCTGGTGAACTACCAGGGCAAGCCGCGGGACGTGATGACCCTGGCGCACGAACTCGGCCACGGGGTGCATCAGGTCCTCGCCTCTCATAACGGTGCGCTGATGGCGCCGACGCCCCTGACGCTGGCCGAGACCGCGAGCGTTTTCGGCGAGATGCTCACGTTCCGGCGCCTGCTCGCCGCCACCACCGATACGGTTCAGCGCCGGGCGATGCTGGCGGCCAAGGTCGAGGACATGATTAACACGGTGGTGCGCCAGATCGCGTTCTACCTGTTCGAGCGGAAGGTCCATCTCGCTCGGGCCGAGGGCGAGCTCACCGCCGAGCAGATCAACGGGCTCTGGATGTCGGTGCAGGCGGAGAGCTTCGGCCCGGCGATCTCCCTCGACGCCGGCTACGAGCCGTTCTGGGCCTATATCCCGCACTTCATCCACTCGCCGTTCTACGTCTACGCCTATGCGTTCGGCGACTGCCTCGTGAACTCGCTCTACGGCGTCTATGCCAATGCCGAAGAGGGGTTCGTGGACCGCTACTTCGCGCTGCTCTCGGCGGGCGGGGCCAAGCCCTACGGCGAGCTCCTCGCCCCGTTCGGCCTCAATGCCAGCGACCCCGCCTTCTGGCAGATCGGCCTCAACATGATCGAGGGGATGATCGCCGAACTGGAGGCGATGGAGGGGTAACGCTCCTTTGCGCCGGCCGCCTTTCGTTGTACATAACGTACAACGAAAGGCGCTACCGTCATGAAGCTCGAAGTCAAGAAGATCGGCAATTCCACCGGGCTTATCCTGCCGCGGGAACTCATCACCAAACTGAATCTGGAACAGGGTCAGTGGCTTCACGTCACCGAAATGCCCGACGGCGGAGTGCGCCTGACCCCCTACGATCCTGATTTCGACAAGGCGATGGCGCTCGTCGACGACATCATGGACGAATACAAGGATACTTTGCGGGCGCTCGCGCAATGACCGAGCCCCGTTGGCTGACGGCCGAAGAGATCAAGGTCGCCCATGAACGCCAACTCGTCCGGTTTGGGGGCCCACCTGGACTTCGAGACGAGAATGCCCTCGAGTCGGCTCTGGGAAGGCCTGTGAACCGCTGGCGATATGAGGACGGCGACCTCGCTTCACTGGCGGCGGCGTATGCCTTCGGTCTTGCGCGGAATCATGCATTCATCGACGGCAACAAGCGGATCGCCTTCGTGGCGATGACGCTGTTCCTACGTCTCAACAACATTGCTTTTCGACCGGATCAGGCCGAGGCGACCCGGATGATCCTCGGCCTCGCCGCGAGCGAGATCGACGAGGATGGCCTCACGCGCTGGATCCGCGACAACTGGCCGGCGGCGTGACCCCTTCCGCGACCCAAGGGCTCATGGCCCTGGCACCCTCGGGGGAGGAGCCTATCTCGTAGTGACACCCCTTCGTCGCGCAGAATGGACCCGATGGCCGATCACGACAACGAAGCCAACCGCTTCTCGGCGCGCGCCAGCCGCTATGCCCGTGTCGGCGCCAATGTCGGGGGTGTCGCCGCGCGGATGGCCGGCGCCAAGCTGTTCGGAAAGGGAGAGCCCCCCACCAACGCGGCAGCTCTGGCCCAGGCGCTCGGGGGGCTGAAGGGCCCGATCATGAAGGTGGCGCAGCTCCTCGCCACCGTGCCGGATCTGCTGCCGCCGGAATACGCCACCGAGCTTCAGAAACTCCAGGCCGACGCACCGCCGATGGGTGCGGCCTTCGTCAAGCGCCGGATGATGGCCGAGCTCGGCCCCGACTGGCAGAAGCGGTTCGCCTCCTTCGACCTCAAGCCCGCCGCCGCCGCCTCCCTCGGCCAGGTTCACCGGGCCACCGGCCTCGACGGGACGCCCTTCGCCTGCAAGCTCCAATATCCCGACATGCAATCGGCCGTGGAGGCCGACCTGAAGCAGCTCGAAATCGCTTTCGCCCTGCACCGTCGCCTCAGTTCCTGGCTCGACACCCGCGAGATCGCCAAGGAGATCGGCGCCCGCGTGCGCGAGGAGCTGGACTACGAGCGCGAGGCCAAGCACGCCGCCCTCTACGGGGCCGTTCTGCAGGACATCGCCGAGGTGAGGGTGCCCGCCATCCACACCGACCTCTCCACCAAGCGCCTCCTCACCCTTGGCTGGCTCGAAGGCGACAGGATCCTCAGCTTTTCCGATCAGCCCCTCGAGATCCGCAATCGTCTGGCGCGGGCGATGTTCAAGGCCTGGTGGCACCCGTTCAGTCGAGCGGCCGTGATCCACGGCGATCCGCACCTCGGCAACTACACGGTCTTCTCCGAGGACGGCGAGGCGCGCGGGATCAACCTGCTCGATTACGGCTGCGTCCGCATCTTCCACCCCCGCTTCGTCGGCGGCGTGGTCGATCTCTATCGCGGCCTGTTGGAGAACGACCACGCCCGGATCGTCCACGCCTACGAGGTGTGGGGATTCAAGAACCTCAACAAGGAGCTGATCGAGATTCTCAACATCTGGGCCCGGTTCATCTACGGCCCGATCTTGGAGGATCGCACGAGAACGGTGGCGGATGGCGTCAAGCCCGGCGAATATGGCCGGCGTCAGGCCTTCGAGGTGCATCAGGCCCTCAAGCAGCGCGGACCTGTGACCGTGCCGCAGGAATTCGTCTTCATGGACCGCGCCGCCGTGGGACTCGGCGCGGTGTTCCTGCATCTGCGCTCGGAGCTGAACTACCACCGCCTGTTCGAGGCCGAAATCGAGCGCTTCTCCCTCGAGACCCTGACCGAACGGCAGGGCGCGGCTCTGGCAGCGGCGGGACTTCCATCTCCCGAATAATCGCCAAGATTAACTGCCCGCGCATGACAAGCGGGGATCGACTGTCATTCTCCGGGATAAAACCGGCTTTCCATATTTTCGCGAGTCGGTATCTCGATTGCGGGTGACAGAGGCATGCGCTAAATCCGCTTGGAACCAATCAAGATGATACCCAAGGGGACGACGACAAGATGGCCGATGCGAAGACCGTGACCGGCGTACGTTACAGCCCGGCGATGGACGAAAAGACCCATGAACAGACCTACCGTGGGTTTGTCCGGTTCGTGGAAATCGGCACCTTCGTGGTGATCTGCTGGGTGCTCGCGTTGGCCGTGGGTGGCATTCGCGAGGCTTGGCTCACGGCGATCTTCGGCGTCCTGCTGTCGGGCGTGGCGGGCACGGTGGGCGCGCTGTCGCCTGTCGTCGGTTGGAAAGCTCCCGCTGCGGTCGCCGTTCTTCTGCTTCTGTACCTCTTCTTCGCGTGACGTAGCCACGGACCGCTGGCATACCAGAGGTCCGGGCTCTATATTCCTGCTAAGCTACGGCGATCGAGAACGATCGCCGAGGGGGATCTCCTGAATGCGCATCGCTGTATTGACAGAGTCGGACCCCGCCGAGCCGCGGGTCGCGGCGGTGCCCGAGACGATCAAGAAATTCAAAGGCCTCGGGGCCGACGTGACGATCCAGTCCGGGGCGGGCCTGAAGGCCGGTGTTCCCGATGCGGATTACGAGGCGGCGGGCGCCACCATCGCCGCCACGGCGGCGGAGGCCGCAACGGATGCCGACCTCGTCCTCAAGGTTCGCCGTCCCAACGAGGACGAACTGAAGCTCTTGAAGACCGGCGCGACCGTCGTCGCCATCATGGATCCCTACGGTAACGAGACCGCGCTGAAGGCCATGGCCGATGCGGGGATCAGCGCCTTCTCCATGGAGCTGATGCCTCGCATCACCCGCGCTCAGGTCATGGACGTGCTCTCCTCGCAGGCCAACCTCGCCGGCTATCGCGCCGTGATCGACGGCGCTGCCGAGTATGGCCGCGCCATGCCGATGATGATGACGGCCGCCGGCACCGTGCCCGCCGCCCGCGTCTTCGTGATGGGCGTCGGCGTCGCCGGCCTCCAGGCCATCGCCACCGCCCGCCGCATGGGCGCGGTTGTGACCGCCACCGACGTGCGGCCCGCCACCAAGGAACAGGTCGAATCCCTCGGCGCCAAGTTCGTGGCGGTAGAGGACGACGAGTTCAAGCAGGCCGAGACGTCCGGCGGCTATGCCAAGGAAATGTCGGCGGAATACCAGAAGAAACAGGCCGATCTGGTGGCGACGCATATCGCCAAGCAGGACATCGTCATCACCACGGCGCTCATCCCCGGCCGCCCCGCTCCGAAGCTCGTCTCGGAGACGATGGTCGCCTCGATGAAGCCCGGCTCGGTGCTCATCGACCTCGCCGTCGAGCGCGGCGGCAACGTCGCCGGTGCCAAGGCCGGCGAGATCGTCACCACCGAGAACGGGGTCAAGATCGTCGGCCACGTCAATGTCGCCGGCCGCCTCGCGGCAACCGCGTCGAGCCTCTACGCCCGCAACCTGTTCGCCTTCGTCGAGACCCTGATCGACAAGGAGTCCAAGGCCCTCGCCGTCAAGTGGGACGACGAGCTGGTGAAGGCGACGAACCTCACGCGGGACGGACAGGTGGTCCACCCGTCCTTCCAGTCCACAGCAGCCTGATCGCGACGGAGAGACAGATGGCAACCCTTCCTCCCGAACAGGCCGCCGAACAGGCGCGCGCCGCCGCCGCTACCGCCCGTACCGCCGCCGAACAGGCCCAGAGCCTCGCCGACAGCCTCGGTCAGGGCATCAGCCACGGGATCGCCGCCGCCACCCACGGCGCGGTCGACCCCACCGTGTTCCAGCTCGCGATCTTCGTGCTTGCGATCTTCGTCGGTTACTACGTGGTGTGGTCGGTGACCCCGGCGCTCCACACCCCCCTGATGTCCGTCACCAACGCGATCTCCTCCGTCATCATCGTCGGCGCCCTCCTCGCCGCCGGCGTCCCGCTGATCGAGAAGGGCACCGGCTGGGCGCGCTTCTTCGGCTTCGTCGGCATCGTGCTCGCCAGCGTCAACATCTTCGGCGGCTTCCTCGTTACCCAGCGCATGCTCGGCATGTACAAGAAGAAGGCCTGAGACGATGTCCCAGAACGTCTCCGCCCTCCTCTATATCGTCTCCGGCGTCCTGTTCATCATGGCGCTGCGGGGGCTCTCGCACCCGACCACGTCGCGGCAGGGCAACCTGTACGGCATGATCGGCATGGGACTCGCCGTCCTCACCACCCTGGTCGGCCATCCTCCGGCCGGGTTCGGCGCCTGGATCATCGTCCTCCTCGGCCTCGGCATCGGCGGTGGCGCGGGTGCGGTCATCGCCAAGCGGGTGCCGATGACGGCCATGCCGCAGCTCGTGGCCGCCTTCCACTCCCTTGTCGGCCTCGCTGCCGTGGCGGGTGCGGCGGGTACGCTCTACGCCCCGCAGGCGGTGGGCATCCTCGAGAACGGCCATATCCATAAGGAATCGCTGTTCGAGATGGCGCTCGGCGTCGCCATCGGCGCCATCACCTTCACCGGCTCGGTCATTGCCTTCGCCAAGCTCGACGGACGCATGTCCGGCAAGCCGATCATGCTGCCGCAGCGGCACGCGATCAACATCGCTCTCGGCATCGCCCTCATTGGTCTGATCGCCGTGTTCATCGGCACCGAGAGCAAGGCCATCTTCTGGCTGATCGTGGTGCTGTCCTTCGTGCTCGGCGGGCTGCTGATCATCCCGATCGGCGGCGCGGACATGCCCGTCGTCGTGTCGATGCTCAACTCCTATTCGGGTTGGGCGGCGGCCGGCATCGGCTTCACCCTGGGCAATCTCGCGCTCATCATGACCGGCGCCCTCGTCGGCTCCTCGGGCGCGATCCTGTCATACATCATGTGCAAGGCGATGAACCGCTCGTTCATCTCCGTGATCCTCGGTGGCTTCGGCGGCGACGCAGCCGCGGCCGGTGCGGGTGGCGCTGTCGAGACGCGCCCCGTGAAGCAGGGATCGGCCGACGACGCGGCCTACATCCTGAAGAATGCCGAGCGCGTCATCATCGTCCCCGGCTACGGCATGGCGGTGGCGCAGGCCCAGCACTCGCTCCGCGAGATGGTGGACATGCTCAAGAAGGAAGGCGTCGACGTGAAATACGCCATCCATCCCGTCGCCGGCCGCATGCCGGGGCACATGAACGTGCTGCTCGCCGAGGCCAACGTACCCTACGACGAGGTGCACGAGCTCGAAGACATCAACGGCGACTTCCCGCAGGCGGACGTGGCCTTCGTGATCGGCGCCAACGACGTCACCAACCCGGCCGCCAAGATCGACAAGACCTCGCCGATCTACGGCATGCCGATCCTCGACGTGGAGAAGGCCAAGACGGTCCTCTTCATCAAGCGCGGCATGGGCTCCGGCTATGCCGGTGTCGAGAACGAGGTGTTCTTCCGCGACAACACGATGATGCTGTTCGGCGACGCCAAGAAGGTCGTGGACTCGATCGTCAAGAACCTCTGAGCGGCGCGGGGCGGCACACCGCCCCGTCAGTCTCGATTGCAAAGGGTCGGCGCCATGCGCCGGCCCTTTTCTCGTCTTGGTAGGAGCTGGTTCCGGTATCGCCTCACGCGTCACCTCGAAGCGAGCAGCGCAGTAGCGCCGGATAGCCCCAGGCGAGTAGACTGACGGCGTGTCAGCCGCGTCAGCCCTTGCCCCATCCCGTGCCTTCCTCGGCGTCACCCGTTCCGTCATGGGGCGGCCCTGGCGTGACCGCTGCGGCGACCCCGCCTGCCAGGCCTATGCCGCGACGATGGTGCAGGCCCATGGCCTGCCCGACCTTCTCGCCCGCGTCCTGGCCTCGCGCGGCATCCGGCCCGACGAGGCGGCGGCCTATCTCGAACCGCGCCTGCGCGACCTGATACCGGATCCGTCCCGCCTCGTGGACATGGAGGCGGCGGCCGAACGGCTCGCCCATGCCGTCGAGGCCGGCGAGCGCGTCGCCGTGTTCGGCGATTACGATGTCGACGGCGCCGCGAGCGCGGCGTTGATGGCCGGCTACCTGCGCGCGCTCGGCCTGACGGTGGACATCCACATCCCGGACCGGATCACGGAAGGCTACGGCCCCAACGTGGCGGCGGTCACGGCACTGGCGGAGGGCGGCGCGACGCTTCTCGTCTGCGTCGATTGCGGCACGAGCGGCCATGAGCCCCTGGCGGCTGCGGCCGAACGCGGGCTCGCCGTGATCGTCCTCGACCATCACGGCGCGCCGGAAATCCTGCCTCCGGTTGCGGCCCTGGTGAACCCGAACCGGCTCGACGACATTTCGGGCTTCGGTCATCTCTGCGCGGCGGGTGTCGTCTTCCTCACCCTCGTGGCCCTCAACCGCCGCCTGAGGCGGGGAGGGCGGGAGGATCTGCCGGATCTCGCCGACGCCCTCGATCTGGTGGCCCTGGCGACGGTCGCCGACGTGGTGCCGTTGACCGGCCTCAACCGCGCCTTCGTCGTGCAGGGATTGAAGGTGATGCGGGGCCGGGGCCGGATCGGTCTCGCCGCCCTGTTCGATGCGGCATCCCTGAGCGAGCCGCCGGAATCCTGGCATCTCGGCTATCTGCTCGGTCCGCGCATCAATGCCGGCGGGCGCATCGGTCATGCGGGACTCGGCGCGGCCCTTCTCACCAGCGGGGATCCTGCGGAGGCGACCCGCATCGCCACCGAACTCGATCTTCTCAACCGGGAGCGGCAGGGCATCGAGGCACAGGCGGTGCTGGAAGCCGAGGCCGAGATGGATCGCGCGCTGACACTGGCCCCCGACACGCCGATCCTGGTGACGGCCTCCGCCTCCTGGCATCCGGGAGTGGTCGGCCTCGTGGCGGCGCGGCTGAAAGAGCGCTTCGGTCGGCCGGCTTTCGCCTTCGCCCTGCGCCCGGACGGGACCGCCACGGGGTCAGGCCGATCGGTCGCGGGGGTGGATCTCGGCCATGCGGTGCGTGAGGCCGTGGATGCCGGCCTCCTCGTCAAGGGCGGCGGGCATGCCATGGCGGCCGGCGCCACGCTCCCGAGCCACGATCCCACACCTCTGCGCGACTTCCTGGCGGCCGCCCTCGCCGCGGCGGTGTCGGAGGCAAGGGCGGTGGAGGCACTGCTCGTCGACGGCACCGTGAACGCGGGCGGCGCCACGGCGGAGGTGGTTCGCCTCGTCCGGCGCGCCGGGCCGTTCGGCGCGGGAGCACCGGAACCGGTCTTCGCCCTGCCGTATCACCGGCTGGTCGATGCGGGAATCGTCGGCAACGGCCACGTCCGCGCGCGCTTCAGGAGCCGGGACGGCCAAGCCATCGGCGCCATCGCCTTCCGCTCCGCCCAGGGACCGTTGGGGCAGGCGCTGCTGGGCGGGATCGGGCAGGAATTCCACGTGGCCGGAACCCTCGCCATCGATACCTGGCGCGGCGGCGAGCGGGTGCAGTTGCGCGTCGGCGATCTCGCCACACCCTGAACTTTGCGTCGGTGCCCGCGCGGGACGTGTTGACACCCGCGCAAGCCCTCACCATAAGGACCCGCGCGCTGCCGAAAGGCGGTGGTTTGGGGGAATGTCCCGAGCGGCAAAGGGGGCGGACTGTAAATCCGCTGCGTAAGCTTCGTAGGTTCGAGTCCTACTTCCCCCACCAATCCATACCGACACGCTGGCACCACGGCCGATGAAGGGATCACCTTCTCAAAACCGCGTCGCCATGCTATCGGGCGCCACATGCGGGTGTAGCTCAATGGTAGAGCAGCAGCCTTCCAAGCTGAATACCCGGGTTCGATTCCCGGTACCCGCTCCACTCCCCCCTTCCCGAAAAGACTAGCAACCTCAGCCCGATAGGGCAGGGGCGCGGTATCCAGTGGCTGTTTGCCTGGGCGGTGGATACCGCATGGATACCGCAGACGAATCGGTATCGGGCGCAAGTTTCCTTGTCGAACTCGGACCCGCTCGCACGAATGATGGTGATCGAAAGAGATCGCCATGCCCCGCTGCACCCACACCCCGGCCCGCCTCTACGACCGCCACCCTGATCCGGTTCACGACCTCATCGCCGTTGGCAGCCTTTCCCGGTTCGTGCGCTGCACGGATTGTGGTGCCAGGGGCATCGTCCGGCGCGGCCGCGTGGGATGGACGCCCCGTAGCGCCGGTGATCCGGTCCGCCCGGAGGTCGAGCGGTGGAACGCCCTGGTGGCCGAGGCTCGTGCAGCGCTCCTGCCTTGATCGAAGAACCCGGGCCCTTTCGCTTTGGGCCGCCCCGAACGTGTAAAACGATTCCACAAACGCGATTTGGGAATCGTTTTACACGTTCGGGGCGGGCCATCAGTTCAGGGTCCCGATCTCGCCGTCGTACCCATCGAGCACCCGGACCTCGCCCCCGGCCGGGTGGAGCGAGACGGCATCGCATCGCGGGCAGTGCAGGCCGCCCGCCGCCATCCGGACCTCCCCCCACCGGAACTTCGCGGAGCACGTGAGGCAGCACCAGGTCTGCTGCATGACTTCGTCAGACTCGGTCATCCCAGCCTCCGCGAATAGCTGCCATCGGGATGGAAGGTGACCTCCTCGGTGTAGGTGGTCACCTCCACGTCATGGCTGCCAGAGATGGAAACTTTCGCGACTGGCTCGCCAAGGTTCACGCCCCAGTCGTCATCGAGGTCCATCTCCTCGCCCAGGGTGAGGTGAACCCTGATGCCGCCGGCGAGCGTGAAGGTGCCTCCCTCGCGGATGGCGCGCTGCCAGTCCTCCTCGGTCGCGAAGTGCTTGCGGGTGAGGGTGATGGTCGGGTTCATCATGCGCTCGATCATGCCCTGTCTCCTTCCGGCGGCCGCCCGTGCCGAGTGGTGCCGTCCGGCCAGTCCCAGCGATGTTCGCAATCAGGTTCGAACTCGATACCGACGATGGTGGCCTTGAGGCGGTAGAGTTTGTCCCGGAGTTCGTTGACGCCGTTCCGTTCCAGACCGATGCACCCGGCCAGGTGGCCGGTGATGGCGTAGATCTGGCGCGCCGCCTCCTTCAGACGGTCGGCCTCGGACATGGTCGTCGGGTCCGGCTCGGGCGAGTGGACCTCCTCAAGCTTCGCCAGCCGGACTATCAGGGCGCTCATGGCGAACCCGACCGATCCCTCCTTGCCCGTGACCTTCCAGTGCCCGGCGGTCTCCCGACCGGCATCTTCCCCAACGCCCTCGGTATAGATCGTGATGACGTCGCCGACGGCGTGGCGGTCGAAAGGTGCCCTGATCAGGACGACGGTCCCCTGTCCGGGCATGCGGCGCCAGTCGGTTGCCTTGACCCGGTAGCTCTGCATGCCCCGACCGTTCACTGCGGCCTCCTCAGGCAATCGGGGCGCCCGTCCGGTCCCACGAGCGGCTGCATGCCAGTCTCGGCTTGGGTGTACCGGCACCCGGTCGCCGGGTCCGTCCAGACCCGGACGCCGCCTTGGTTGGACCACGCGGGATCCGCTGCCTGCGAGAGGGCCTGCAGGATCGTGAGCAGGACGGCCGCGGCGATGGCGATGCCGATGAACAGGAACCAGAGGTCGAACCCGTCGCGAGGCGAGGAGGTCCTGATCATGAGGACCTCCTCGAAACACGGCGCCGGTCATTCCTGACCTCGCGGAGGACGGCGTGCCTGATCCAGTCCGCGAACATGACCTGCACCTTGGCCTGCCGCTGGGGGGCCCCGCCGGGGTGCTCCTCTGCGATGATCCGCTCGACCCCACGAGCAGCCCCGAGGGCGATCTCGTCGATTGTGGACCGCCTCATGACTGGGCCCCCCGAAATGGAGCGGGGTTCGGGGTGCAGCCCGAGTGGTCCTCGCCGGTCAGGAAATCGAGGACCCGATACAGGTCATGGCGGATCCCGGGGACGCCGTAGAGATGATGCCCTGCGGTCGCGAGATCGAACTCCTTGATGACGGTCTTCACACGCGAGACGGCCTCGTGGAGATCTCGCCGGCGGATGAACCCGGCATACTGCAGGACCTGCAGGGCGGGCGCCGGGTCGAAGTCGGCGTCGCTGTAAGCGTTGACGGTCTGCTCGACGACGTCGGCATCGCTCATTGCCCGGAGGGCGTCACGGCGCTCCTGTGCCGCGACCGCTCGCTGCGCAATCTCCTCGGCCATCTCCAGCCGGTACTTGGCGACCCACGTTTCATGGGCCGCCACTTGCTCGGGTGTCATGCCGGCATACAGCCGGGCAAACTCTCGGATCTCGATCTCTGTGGGCATGCTGGTCCGGGTCCCTGTCTCGCGTTCGCGAGATCGCTTCAGAGACGATCGAAGCAGCTCCCGCAGATTCGCCTAGAGGGAAACCGGACGGGCCGTCCGGATGGCCCATCGAGAACGCCATCGCGGTTTACGACGCGCGACACGGCCTCATCGGGCGTAAAGAATTCTCTCGTGGAGGCCTTGCGACTACCGCAAATTGCGGTACATTTAGATCACCGGCGCAAGCCGAGGCCTCCCGGGGCGATCCGGGCCGATGATGGAGCCACCCGATGACCACCACCAAAATCGACCGTTCCGCCCTCCTGAGGAATGCTTGGCGGATCGCCCGCGAAGCCGCGGCCTCCGCCGGCACCGCCGTCCGTGCCGCGCTCGGCGCCGCGTTCCGGCAGGCTTGGGCCGAGGCCCGCATGGTCGCCCAGCCCGTCCAGCAGCAGCAGGCCCAGGCCGTCGCGCCGGCCGACCTCACCACCACCGAGGGCCTCGCCAAGGCCCTCGTCGGCAAGACCGCCTCCCTTGCGCTTGCGGGTGGTGAGGCCCTCTACACCATCGTCTCCGTCGAGCGCTGGACCTCGCCCGACGGCGCGCAGGTCCGCGACTACATCAAGATGGAGACGAGCGGCATGTGGTCTGACGACCGCAAGGGTCCAATCAAACTCTTCATCCTGCGCAAGGGAACCGGACACGGCACGTACACCGAGACGGATGCCGGCGAGGCCTTCTGGGCGTACGGCGGGTTCTGCAACAGCGGCAACAAGCGCTGCAACGCCAACGACATGGTCAAAGACATCCTGGAGAGTATCCGCTCATGACCTGGATGGTCCGACTACGCGCACACGATGGCGGCGAGCTTCTGGAGAGGGCGAGCTACGGCTCGCCCGACGCAGCCATTGACGCCTATCGCCTCCTGCTCGGGCGCGAGGACCTCATCGGGCAACCGGTCGCCGCGGTGTTCAAGCCTCCCCGGGATGCGACCGGCGACGGGAACGCCGCGACGTGGTTCTCGCGGTTCGACAAGCCTCTCGGGGCGGGCCGCATCGGTCCCGACGACCCCCGGCTTGACCCTTGGGCTAACGCATACGATGCGAAAAGCGCAGTGTACTCCCCCGCGCCGGCGTCCAAGCCCAAGGCCGCACCGGACTGGGAAAAGGACGCCCGCCCCCTGTCGGAGTGTCTAAAGGCATGGGCCAAGACACGCGGCGGGCGCGACGCCGCGGCCGACGCCCTGCAGGTCTCACGGTCTACCTTCGACGGCTGGTGCGACGGCCGTGGCGCGGCCCAGGACAGGATGATCCGCAGACTCATGACGCTCACCGACACTACTAGCCGTTGACGACGCGCTACCCTTGAAGAGTAATGATTGTCAGTATAGATAGGACAATACCAGAAGCGGCTTGCCCACAAGCTGCCCGGTACAGCAGGGAACCCCACATGTTGATTATCGACCGAATGGTGGCGATGGTGCGCGCCGGCCCCGGCCCCTCGCCGGAGGAACGGGCTGCGGCCGCTGCCCAGTACCAGGCTGAGGAGAAAGCCAGGCAGGTCCGCCAGGCCGAGGAGCGCCAGGCATTCCTCACGGCCGCCCCCCGGTATGTCCTCCCCGACGGCTCCGCGTGGCGCTCGGCACAGATGCTCGGACGCCTGAGCAACGGCGGTGAGCGCGACCGCGGCCGCCTGTACCATATCGTCTCCGAGGACGGCTGCGGCCCGATGGGCGGGGCCGGGAGCGCGCTGTGCGGTGCCACGCCGGGCCGGCGTTCCGTCGGATGGGGCGACGTCGAAGGCGTCCCTGCGACCTGCCCGCGTTGCCTGAAGCGGGTGGCGTCATGAGGGGCACCACCATCATCATCAGGGGGTACACATGGGGGCAGCGCCTTGGCATGTGGCCCGTCGCGAATGACCATCCCGGCCGGTTCTGCGTTGACGTGATCTACCTGGCCGGCCCCACCCAGGACCTTCTCCCGTGCGCATAACGCTCTACCCCGTCCCGGCTGGGACCCCCGCCGTTGGGCACGCCGTCGGGTACGTCTCGGGCTCGCCGCTCTCCAACCTCGCGGGGGCCGCCCCCCCGGCGGGGCCTTTGCTGTCCTACGATGGCCGGCAGGCCCTGATCGATGGCCAGCCGGTGGATCATGCGGAGATCTCGGAGGCCCTCCACGCCGAGATCGAGCGAGTGGCCAAAAGGGTCTTCGGACCTGATTTCGTGGGGCCCCTGAGCCTGGCCTCGGGCCTAAACGTGCGCTCCCTGGCACGCGGCCGCCTCATCTCCCATGGTCTCCCGGCGCCCCTCCTGGACATGCTCGGCCGGGCGGCCGCAACCGCACACCCGAGGGCCACCGGGTATATGCTCCAAGCAGTTGCGTACCTTTGGGACGAGCACGTCATCTCCCATGGAATGGGCGAGACCGGCCCAGGGCCGCTCTCCGCCCAGGGTCGCGAGGCCCTCGGGCAGCGCTGTGAGGAGATCCTCGACCGTGCGCTCGGGATGGTCGCCACGATGCAGGGGGAGACGGCCGCGGCCCGGGCCCGGACGGCCGCGCTCAAGGCAACGCTCCGTTAACGATTCGTGTGTATGGCTGGCACCCTGAAGCCCTGTCTCTGACAGGGCGTCTGGAGAAACCCGGCCATGACGAAGCCCCCCCCTCGGGGTGCGCGCCCCCGTGCGCCTGCCAGCGATCCGTTCGCACCCAATCATCCCCCGTCCGTAGACTGGCTCGATCAGGGCCTGGATTTCCTCGACTGCGACCCGCTCGCGGATACGATCCACTGGTCGACCGGCATCCTGCTCGACCTGCCGGACCTGCCCCCCCCCGTGCGTGCCGCGCTTGAGAAGCTGTCGTCGTGCCGCGTGTCGCTCTCGTCGCTCTCGCATGCTGAGAGCGTGTGCGACGATGCCTCGGAGGACCTCAAGCTGGGGCAGAACGACCGCGACACGTATGCCGATTGGTCGACGAGGTGCGTCTATTACCAAGCTTTTTTGGGCGACCACGTCTGTGCCCTGCGGTGTGCCGTCAGGGTCTGGCAGATCGCCATGGCGGGCGGGCATACCGACCTACGACTGGGAAATCTCCTCCGAACGCATGCCGAGATGATGAGCATCGCCGCGTACTGCGATGGAGAGCAGTGGGCACCCAGGCGCGAGCCCCGGTCGGCCCGCCGCCAGGGGGACGGTTTGACCGCCTTACAGATCATTGCCCGGTCGGTCGTGAAGGTAGAGTGGCCCAACAACGTCAAGCGCGGCCCCGTCCGGGACGACACCGGCTTCGATCCCCGCGATCAAGACGAGGACGATCTGCCGGAGGCAGCGGGCGCCGGGCTCCTCGTCGTGCGCAGCGTCGAGCACCTGCCGGGGTCCGCGAAGGACGGCGCACGTAGCAGCGGCGGGACCACGCCCCGCGCGGAGTGGGCGCCTATCGCGGGGGTGACTCTCCCGCGCCGGCCGGTGCCCGATCTCGCGGCCGCGCGTCGGGATCTCGTCGATCAGTACCCGCACGCGGCATCGCTCATCGAGCGCATCCTGAACCAACTCGTCGGTAGGTCATTCGCCCGGCTTCCACCCATCCTGCTCGTCGGGCCCCCGGGCTCCGGCAAGACGCGACTGGCCACCAGCCTGGCCACCGCGCTGGGCCTCCCAAGCACGGTCTACTCGTGCTCGGGTGTGGCGGACGCCTCGTTCATCGGGACCTCCCGGCAGTGGTCATCCGGCAGGGCCTCGGTGCCGCTTCAGACGATCCGGCAAGAGAGCCTCGCGACGGTGGCGGTGGTCCTCGACGAGATCGAGAAGGCCGGCACCAGCATGACGAACGGCAATCTCCTCGACGGGCTCCTGCCCATGCTGGATCATGCCGAGGACTACAGGGACCCCTACCTGGAGTGCGCGACCGATCTCTCGGGCATCACGTTCCTGGCGACGGCTAACGGGACTAGGGGCATGCCCCGGCCCCTGCTGGACCGCTTCCGAGTTTTCCAGATGCCCGAGCCCACGCTTGCCGACCTACCTGCCCTCGCACGGGGGATCGTGGGGGACGCCCGGCGCGAGAGGGGGACGGATGCGTCGTGGCTCCCGGACCTCGACGGCGACGAGCTCGGGCTCATCGCGGAGCACTGGAGTGGGGGTAGCGTCCGACGTCTCCAGCGTCTCGTCGACACCGTCCTCGCCGGTCGCGAGACCCTCGCGGCCCGGCATTGAAGAGGGTGACGATGACCACGCACGCCCCCGTCTGGGACTACCTCCGCTCGTCCATCCGAGCCCATCGCCTCGCCGGCACGGTCGATCACCGCGTCGGGGTCGTGCTTGATGAGTACGTCGGACATATGGCCCGCTGTGTCGCGACACGCCAGGTCACCTTGTCTGAGGGCCTCGCCGCCGCCAACGCGGCCGTCGTGGCATGCGGCCGCCTCATCCCGATCCCTGAGGATCGCCTTGAAGCGCGATGACAGACGTCTACCGGAATCTGACCCGCGGCTGCTGGTCCGTCCGTGAACGCGGCCGCGTCGTCGCCCACGCCCAAACCGTAACCCTGGCCGACGCCGTGATGGTCGTCCGGCCAGGGTCGCGGGCCCGGGTTATCCCCACCGGCAATCGCGAGGTTCACGCGTGGATCAAGGGCACCCTCGTCCCGCATGCAGGCGTCCCCGCGAGGGCCGTCAGATTCTATTACCGGCCGTTCCTTGCCGGTCATTTCACTGACGAATGCGGTCGGCCCGTCGTGGCAGCCGCCTCAATTTTCTTCGACGAGGACGGCAGGGCATGGCACAGCGAAACCGGTACCCAGGCAGCCGCTTCGACCTGACTGAGCTCGGCGACCGTCCCCTGTTTCACGACTGGATCATACAGCCCGACAACCGGTCCGCGGATGGCACCGTGCTCACCGGGACGGTCTACGGGCATGACAAGTTCCCCGACGGGACGGGCCTAACGACGTCGACCGTCCAGGCTTTCGATGCGGCGGCGGGATGGGCGTACTGCTACTCGACTGGGCTGGTCCGCCTCGGCCGGTGCCAGGACCCGGAGGGATGCGCGAACGTGGACCTTATGTAGCCCAAGCGTTAACGGCCCGGCCGGGGCGGTGGTGGCAAAACGCCTGTCGGGAGGCGGGCGGGCGGGCGGCAAAACGCCTGGGCGGACGGCAAATTACCTATTCCGAGGGTCGCTGGCGGCAAAATGCCTGGGCGCCCCCGGGTCGACAGGCCGTTTGGGTCACCTTGATACAGCCCCCCCCGCGCCTCCCGGTTAACGCAAGGCCCGTATCCCGTTCGGGAATTTTTTAGGTCCGGAATGCCGTGACCTGACCGTTATTTTGGACCGAGCCGACTGAGAGGCTACTGTGGCCTGTCCTGGGATCCGTCGAGGGGGCTGGTCAAGGAATGTAATGGGCGACCTCAACAACGAGCCCATGTCTGAACCTGGTTCGCTCATCTGAATGCCCCCTTGCGTTGCAGACCACCCGCGTCCGGCCCACCCGGTAATCGGAGGCATAATGGACATGACCGTGGACCCAGACGTCCGGTCCTTGGTCCAGGATGACGTCAGTCAGGTCGGAAGCATCGCACCACCGTAGGTCCGCGTCGCTCCGTGGAAGGCTCGCCGGGTGCGGGGCGTGATGGGTCACCACCACCGTGGGACCGGGGTGGCTGACGGCCAGGGTGTTCTCGATAAAGCCACGGGTGACCCGGTGCATCGCAAGCACCTCCTCGGGCTTGATGCGATTGCGCGACCTCGGACCCGTGCGGATCCGGCGGTAATCGACCATCCCACCACGCCCCTGGGCGGTCCGGATACCGTGGTTCAGGTTGAACGACCCCAGGCGGAAGTCCGTCCATAGGGTACCGCCGGCGAACCGAACGCCGTCGATGATGACCGCGTCGTCGAGCAGGAGATGGATGCCGAGCGCGTCCGCCCGCTCACGCCCCCGGGTCAACTGGTCGTGAATCGTGTAGCGTTCCTCACCCCGGTCCCACCAAAAATCGTGATTGCCTGGCACGTAGACCACCGGCACGCCGGACAAGTGGTCGCCGAGCCAGTCCAGCGCCCGAACCAGGGGCATGTGCACGTCACCGGCCACGACGGCCACGTCGAAACCACCCGCCGGCGCATGCGCGGCAGGGTCCCAAGCATTCTCCTTCCAGTCCTGATGCAGGTCCGAGAACACCCATAGGCGAAGGCCAGGGGCAGTCATGACCCCGCTCCGTTCGTCGCCAAGCGCGCCAGGATCCGGTCCAACGTCACCGGGGCCCAGTCCCAGCAATCCACGCCGACATCGGCACGCGTCGCCGTGCCCGGGACCGAACCATGGGAATGCCCATGCAGGTGAAGGCCACCCCGGTGGGAGCGAGGGTAGCTCACATGAGGGTAATGGCTCAGCCATATGGAGCGCATCACGCCCGCCGGGTCCGGCAGGGCGATCATCGCCACGTCCCGGACGGGCTCGGCCCAGGGGAGGCGTTCACCGATCCGCTCGTGGTTGCCACGGATCAGGAGCTTGCGACCGTTAAGGCGTAGGAAAATCGCGAGCGCATAAGTCTCGGTGCACCGGTATGCGAAGTCGCCCAGGTGCCAGACCGTGTCATCCGGGTGGACGACGGCGTTCCAACGTTCGACCAGGGTCTCGTCGTGCTCGTGAAGCGAAGCGAACGGTCGCTGGGTCTGCATCCTCGGGCTGAGGATGAGAGCTTGATGGCCAACGTGGCTGTCGGCCGTAAAATGTACCTTTGGCATTTTAGCCTCTCGCAATTGCGGAGGCTTCGCGCGCGGCATCGCTCTCCGGGATTAGTCGGTCGGGGGCGGCGCCATGCGTTTCATCGTTACTATCCTTGAAGCTTCCGCGTGATCGCCTGGCCGGTCCCCGAACGCAAGGGGCGTGAGAAGCTTGTCAGGCCGCGGCGACTATCGGAATCTCGTCGAGGCGGGTCGTGTAACGGGGCGACCGCATCTTGAACTTGGTCGACCATTCGCGGTTCGGGGCGAACCCGGCGGCGCCCGGGACGACGGCGCCTCGTCCGAAGCGGCGATTGCAGGCGTCGAGCGCCTCCATCAGGGCGGCTCCCATCTCGCGGTCGAGTTGGCCCAAGCCCGGCATCGCACGCTGCGATGCGGCCAGCGGCATCAGGTCGGTGGTGACCACCCCGGCCTTGGAATAGCGGAACCCGTCCCGCCTGGTCTTCCGGACGCCGTGGGTGGCGGCCTTCACCAGGGCGAGAGTGTCGCTGGTCGCCTCGGGGAGCGTCACGACGGTCGAGACCGAGCGTTGAGGCCGGTCGCGGTCATGCTCCGAGGTGTGGAAGAAGACCGTCACGTGGTTGGTCGCCAACCCCTCGCGGCGGAGCTTCTCGCCGAGTCTGGAGGCATGGGTGGCGACGGCCTGCTCCATGGTGGCGCGATCCTCGACGCGCTCGGAGAACGACCGGGTGACGGCGCATCCCTTACGGGTGGCGGCTACCGTCTCCAGGTCTAGGCAGGCCATACCCCGCAGCTCGTGGACGAGGCGCTCGCCCACGACTGTCATGGCCTTGCGGGCGACGCGTGGGTCGAAGTCGCGGACATCGGCGGCGCTGTCGCATCCCAGGGCTTCCAGGCGCCGGGCGTTTGCCGGCCCCACACCCCAGATGTCGCCCACCGGGATGCGGATGATCCAGTGGTCGTACTGCTCCGGGTCGGTCAGGTCGCAGACCCCTTCGAGCTCGGGTACCTTCTTGGCGATGTGGTTGGCGAGCTTGGCCAACGTCTTGGTCGACCCGATGCCGACGCAGGTGGGGATGCCCGTCCAGGCCCGTACGGTCGCCCGCATGTCCCTGCATAAGGACGCCCGGTCCTGGTTGCGCACGTCGGAGATGTCGAGAAAACTCTCGTCGATGGAGTAAATCTCGATGCGGGGCGAGAAGTCCCGGTAGACCGCGTTCACCCGGGCCGACATGTCTCCATAAAGGGCGTAGTTCGAGGAGTAGACTTGGACACCCTGCTGCCGGCACATGTCCCGGATCTTGAACCAGGGCTCGCCCATCCGGATGCCGAGCGCCTTGGCCTCGTTGGTCCGGGCAATCGCGCAGCCATCGTTGTTGGACAGCACGATCACCGGCACCTTCGCCAGCCGAGCATCGAAGACCCGCTCGCACGAGCAGTAGAACGAGTTGCCGTCGGAGAGCGCGTAGGCCCGGGCGCTCATTCGCAGCGGCGCTTCGCACAGACGGACCCGGAGACGACGCCCCAGACCTCAATGACAGCGTCGGGGGAGAGTTGGAACTCGGGGAAGCGAGGGTTGGCGAAGTGCAGCGAGATGCGCGGCCCTTGGCGCTTCCAGACCTTGAAGGATCGCTCGCCGTCGATGTCGACAACGACGATGTCGCCGTTGCGCGGGGTGAGCGAGCGGTCGACGACGGCGAGGTCGCCGTCGAACAGGCGGGCTAGGATCATGCTGTCGCCGGCGACCCGGACCAGGAAGGTGGCCGGGCGGTTGACGATCAGTAGGCGCTGGAGGTCGATCTCTTCCTCGATGAAGTCGTCGGCCGGACTCGGGAAGCCGGCCTGGACAGGCTTGGCGAGAAGGGACACCGGCATGGAAAAGCCGATGTTTATGCCAGTGATCTGCATGGTGCTCCTCCAAGAGTCCAGGAACAAAAGCAGAACACGTTTGGCCGGTTCCGTATAGCGGCTACGCTTGGGTGCGAAGCCACAATTCGATGAGGTCCCGCCGATGGTGGAGTGGGGAAAACCCGTCTCCCGCGATAGAGGCGGTTCATGCACCCGCCGTCCGCGAAGGGATGCCACGGACGGTAGGGGTGGACTACGTAGGCAGGGCGCCGTTGATCGCCCGGATCACCTTCTCCGCATTGTCCAGGGTGGCCTCGATGGCGGGGGTCTTTTCGTCCAGAACGGCGGGATTGCGAATAAGCCAGTCCGCCGGCGTGAAGTGATCGAACTCTGGCGTGTCGGGAGGCAGCAGCTTGAAGGCCGCCTCCACCCGCTTGACCAGTCGCACAATACCCCCCGCCTCCTTGTCGAGCTTGGCGGTCGTCAGCACACCGCGGCCCTTCAGGCCGTAGGCTCCGTTGACAATGGCGAGGTAGACTTCCGGGTCGAAGATGTCCTCGACATCCCCCTCTGGCAGGCCGAGCACGTCGGGGTAGTTCATGATGCGGTTCTCGGGGATCGCACCTGCGGCCCGGAGTTGCTCCAGCTTGCGCTTGTCGCCCTGAGCCCTGTCGGACATCACCGCGATGTGCAGCTTCGCGCCCTTGAACAGCGAGACGAACGACTGGATCTTGTCGAGGCCGCCGGCCGGGCAGATCGTCCAGCGCGGATCGAGCGCGATACGCTTGCGGCGCTTCAACTGGGCCGAGAGCGCATTGAGGAAGACGAGGTCGCCGGGCCCCTCGACCAGCAAGGTGTGCTTGCCGATAAACAGGGCCTGGGTCACGTCGTAGCCCAGCGCCGCCTGGAGCGGGAACAGCGTGTCCGGATCGGTCGCCAGGACGTCATCGCGCACCTTGGTGCCCTTCGTCGTCGGGAAGCCGTTCGGCCGCTGTTCGATCTGGTCCTCGACGATGCGCGAGAGCGTCAGGTCGTCGGGTGGAACCATGAACGGCGAATGGGTCGAGAACACCACCTGGTGGTGGGGCACCAGCTTGTCGCCGAAGTACCTCAACAGGTCGGCCTGGGCCTTTCCGTGAAGGGTCAGCCCTGGCTCGTCGAGCAGGAGCACCAGGCTGCCGCCCTGCTTGCTGACCTGGGCGAACTTCACCAGGAACGAGAAGAACCAGATGAAACCGGCGCTCCGCTCCGAGAAGGGGACCGAGACGCGATGCAGGATGTTTTTGACGCGGGCGCGCGCGATCACGCCCTCGTCAAACGGCGCGGGGTCGTTCGGCTCCGCCTTTGTGACCCTGACCTCGATCTCCAGGAACGGGTTCTGGGTCCAGTATTCCCGCAGTTGGTCGGTGATCGCGTTCGACGCGGATTCGCATTTCGCGTTCAGCGACTCGTAGGTCTTCGACTCGCGGATCTCCTCGACCGAGGTCCCGGCGAACTCCAGGAAATCGAGGAAAACCAGCTCGGGGACTTCGAGAGGCTCGCTCGACCTATGCGGGCGGCGACCAAATCGATGGACGCCGCCATCCTCGTCCCTCTCGATGTCGTCGACGCGGATCTGGCCGGCCATGCGGTCGTAGTGCGAGAAGTACATGAAGCTTGGGCAGGCCGAGCGAACGTGGCTCGCAATAGCGTTGAGCACCGATTTGCCTGGCAAGGCTTCCAGGGCATCCAGTAGCGCCTGTTGGGCTGCGGATATTTCCTCCAGGCCCTCCAGGGCCTTCCGGACCGCTGCCGCCGAACCGGAGGCCGCAAAGGCGCGTCGCTCATCCTCGGTTAGCCCATGCCTGTCGGTGAGGAAGGCCATGCAGGCGGCCTCGTCGAGGTGCACGGTCACTCCGATCCCGCCACCGTAGCGCCGGCTGAGGGTCACCTGGGACGACGCGAGGCAGCCGGGCCCGAAAGATGCGGCGAGGTCGTTCATCTCGGCGTCGGACAAGGTCCACCGGGTCGCGATGACCATGGCGTCGTCGTCCGCGTGACGCCTCTCGTATTCGTTCAGGTAACGCCGCGGGTAGTCCCGCTCACGGTCGAACGTGATAGGCGTCGACGCATGAGGTTTCAGGCCGGCGAGCGCGTGAAGCAGTGCCGTCTTGCCTGCCTCGTTCTTGCCGACGAGGCAGGCCATGTCGCCGAGGGTGATCTCGCCGGAATCCTCGACGCTGCGAAAATTCGTGACCCTGAAACTGTCGAGCTTCATCCGAGACCTCGTTGTCCGGTCGGCCTCGGCGGAGGCCTGCATGTGAAAGGATGATGGTTAGGGCGTGCCCGGAGCCGAAGCCTGCGCGGGTGCAGGGGCGGCCGGAGATCCGTCGTTGAAATCCCCGTGGGTGGCCAGCGCCTCCGGTCGGTAGGGGCCCCTGCCGGTGCATTGCGTCACCTCGGCCAACCGGAAGCGCCGGTAGACGGTCTCATGGACAGGCGCCCCGGGCGGCACGTAGCGTGGCTTCACCGCCCAGCCCAGCCTGCCGGCCAATGGCAGGAGCCAGCCGGGGACGATGCCCGCGATGGTGTCGCGCATCCCGGCGACCTCGCAGTGCTGCATGCCGTCGAAGGCCGGGTGCAGGTGCAATCGCCCGGTACCCGTCTTGCCCGGTTCCATCCCGTCGACCAGGAGCGGATACGGAATGGTCGTGGCCTCCTCGACCATCCAGTCCAGCGCGATGTCGGAGAGCCGGCTTTCGACCTCGGGATAACTCCCGCCCACGTCGGAATGGTTGCCTGCGAACCACATCTGGATCAGCGGATCGGGCTCGTCGCCGACCCTTTGGCGAATGGCGTCCTTCTTCGCCCATTCGACACGGGGGAAGTCGGCGCGGGTCTCGTCGATTGCCAGGGCGTGCCGACCGTAGCCGACGTGGCCGCTGAGGAACCTGTCGTAGTTCCCGGACCGCCATTGCGCGAGGTTGAAGCGCGTCTTGCCGTTGACGGGGGAGTTCACGATGAACTTGATGGTGGTAGGAAGCCAGCGCCACAGGACGAAAGCCGCGCCGAGGATCGCGACGACCGCGAACGGCTTCCAGAACCCCGTATGGAATGCAAGGTCGAGCACGACCGACGGCCCGGCGGCGAGCACGGCGGCCAGCGCGAACAGCCCTGCCGCGAGGCCCCAACGCCGTACGCCGACCGATCCGAGGGATGCGACGGTGTCGAACACGCCTACGAAATGAGGAGCCACGTTCGACCTCAGGTCGTCGCCTGACCCGTATCGGTGCCGGAACCGACGCGCCAGCTCCTGGCGCTCCCGGTCGTAGTCGCCCCGAGGGGACCCGGCGCCATACTCGTAGACTCCCATCACCGCCTCGTTGGCGATGTCGCGGGTCGTCTTCCGAAACCGTGGAAGGTAACTGCCGGGGGGTAGTGCCTCGGCCGGCGGCGGGAGCGCGTGCTTCCGGCCTGGAAGCTTCTCCTTCATC
The DNA here is from genome assembly GCF_000376345.1 of Methylobacterium sp. 88A. Lineage (NCBI taxonomy): Bacteria > Pseudomonadati > Pseudomonadota > Alphaproteobacteria > Hyphomicrobiales > Methylobacteriaceae > Methylobacterium > Methylobacterium sp. 88A. Next base: position 2,835,185 of record NZ_AQVT01000001.1, on the reverse strand, counting down.
CATTGGCCAACCGCCGCCCAAAGGCTTGGGGCCTTGCACTCGCCCCCGGGCGCAATCGTCGGGACGCCACACAGGAAGAGCACGTTTGCCACGCAACGGGCCGTGTAGGCTCCTCGGCTGAAGCCCACGAGGAAGATACGGTCGCCCGGCTCGTAGTGGTCGATGATGAAGGCGTAGCAGTCGGCGATGTTCTTCGTGATGCCGAGGCCCGTCACCGAGGACAGGAGCTTCTGCAGCCTTCGGTAGGCGCTCAGCAACCCGGTGGCTGAGCCGTCGGTCCCCAACCCGGGGTCGTAGAACGCCACCTGATCCTTCGGGTCGATGCCGCTGTCCGGGCCAACCCGGCAGACGCGATAGAGTTTGTAGACGTTGCTGAGGCGCTGCTCCTCGCGCAGCCCGCCCTCCTGGCCGGTCCCGTCCGAAAAGACGACAATGTTCTTCGGCATGCCCATTCCGACCCCACGGGCCGCCCCCCGAATTATATGGTTCAACCGGAAACCCGACTTCGCGTCGGCGGACCGTCCTTGGTCCGCTTCGGGCCCGTGGCCCCCTTCATCCGTCGAGCGCCGGCGGTCTTGGCGTTCCCTGTGGATGCCTTGCTCCTGGCCGCCCTGGCAGGCCTCGCTTTGGCATCCTCGGCCAGCGAGGCGCGCACCGTCCTGACCGCCCCGCGGATGCCCTGGGTCACGTCGTGAAAAGCCTCGTCCGCGGTTCGCCAGTTGCTCACCACCCGGCCGTCTCGCGGCAACACCTTTAGCGCCGAAGCGCCGGTATCCTTCCAGTCGCAATGGCGGAGCACGACGACCACCACACGCATTGCGCCCCTGGCCCGGCGGCCCATCGCACGGCGGTACTCCAGTTGGCACCAGTGGCTGTGGATGTACTCGGGGCTCATCAACGCCACGAAGACGTGGGCCTCCCGAAGCTTACGGGAGATCTTGCTGTTCAGTGCGTCACCGGCTTCCATGTCGCCATCGAACCAGGTCTCGACCTCGTCGCGCTTCAGTTGCGCCAGGTGGACCTGCAGCTTTGCCTGCTGTGCTGAGTTCGCGTGGCTGTAGGACACGAAGATCCGAACCGTTGGCTTCTTCGTCTTCGCCTTTGGTGCGCTCGGCTTTGGCGGACTGGAGGCGCACGCGACCGCCGCCCCTTTCGTCTTGGGTGGTGTAGCCTTCCTGGCCCCTGGCCCGGATTTCGTGCGCAATGAGCCCCCCAGGCGGCGGCCAAGTTCAGGAATAATGTCGTCTGAACACGTTTTGTTCCAGTCGTCCTGCGCTCATCCTGCGCTGTGGATCTCTCCCGCTCCGAGCTTGCGGGATTTGGGCCCGCGATGCGATCACCGCCGCCTCAAGAAGCGCTCACACGATGAAAATCAGGGACCGCCACCCTCGACTCTGACCCCTGGAGCGCCGCGAAAAGCGATATCGAACGCATACTCGTCGAAACCCACCAGGAGTTCGGTACCCGCCAACTCGAAGCTAACGTGGGCTACATAGACCGGGCGATTGGCATGGTCGCCGACGCATCAGATACACCTTCGTCGAAAGCCAGGCCCAACCTCGGTCCCGAAACGCGTTCCCTCCACGTTGCACTCGCGACCGGACGGAAGGGAGGGCCGTCCCATGTCCTGTACTATCGGGTGCAGGGGGACGGGCATGGGCACGCTGAGGTCGTCATCCTCCGAGTGCTGCCCGACAGAATGGAGCCGCGTCTCAGGCTGGCCGTCGATCTCGACCTGACCGATGATGAGGACGACACACCCCAACCGGGGATGTGACGGCCGGAGGCAGCGAGATCATCCGCCGATCTTGCCTTCGGATGCCATCCTGAACCGAATATCGCTGTGACGTCGAAGGGCTGTCTAACGCAACTCGCGGCCACTCGGCTTTGATCCAACACCCCACGGGCAGTGGTTCAGCGCTTGACGAACCCGATGTCGACGGCGACGGCCTTGAGGCGCTCAGGCTCTCGCTCTTTCCGTTCGGAGTAGCGGTCAACGAGATAGGAGGAGCGCTCGCGGGTCAGGAGCGTGAACCTGACCAATTCCTCGCAGACGTCGACCACCCGATCGTAGAGCGGCCCAGGCCTCATCCGGCCGGCCTCGTCAAATTCCTTATAGGCCATCGGGACCGAAGACTGGTTCGGGATGGTGATCATCCGCATCCAGCGCCCGAGCACACGCAGGCCGTTGACCGCGTTGAAGGACTGCGAGCCGCCCGAGACCTGCATCACGGCCAGGGTCCGGCCCTGCGTCGGGCGCACCGACCCTTCCGACAGGGGGAGCCAGTCGATCTGGCTCTTGATCACCCCGGTCATGGCGCCGTGGCGCTCGGGGCTGACCCAGACGTGGCCCTCGGACCAGATCGAGAGGTTCCGGAGTTCCTCGACCTTGGGGTGATCGGCCGTGGCGTCGTCGGGCAGCGGCAGGCCGTGCGCGTCGTAGATCCGCACCTCGCCTCCCATCGCCTCCAGGAGACGCGCGGCCTCGTAGGCCAGGAAGCGGCTGAAGGAACGCTCCCGGAGCGAGCCGTACAGGATCAGGAAGCGTGGGGCGTGGGTGAACGGTGCCTGCACCTGAAGGTCGGTCGCCGCCGGGACCACGAAGTGCTCCTCGCTGAGGTTGGGCAATCCATCGGCGAAAGGCTGTTGGGGCTTGTCCAAGACGCTTCGTTCCTTTACGTTTCAACGATGGTTGAGATATTGACATCATGATGGACGAACGGCAAGCCGTCGCCGCCTTCGCGGCCCTTGGGCAGGAGCATCGCCTACGCATCGTGCGCCAGCTCGTCACCGCCGGCCCTGAAGGCATGGCGGCCGGCATGCTGGCCGAGGCGGTCGGCGTCTCGGGCACCAACCTGTCATTTCACCTGAAGGAGCTCAGCCATGCCGGGCTGGTCACCTCGCGGCGCGAGGGACGCTCGATCATCTACAGCGCCGCCTACCCGGACCTGTCCGAGCTCATCCAATTTCTGATGCGCGATTGCTGCCAAGGGCGACCCGAGGTCTGCGCCCCCGCCGTCGCCGCGCTCGCCGCCTGCTGCCTGCCCACCGGAGACACCGCTCATGCCTGACCGCGTCTACAACGTCCTGTTCCTCTGCACCGGTAACTCCGCTCGCTCGATCCTGGCGGAGGCCATGCTCAACAAGGAGGGCCAGGGTCGTTTCCGGGCCTTTTCCGCCGGCAGCCAGCCGAAGGCGGACGTGAACCCGCTCGCCGTTCAGGTTCTGCGCGAGACGGAGTACCCGACCGAGGGGCTGCGCTCGAAGTCGTGGGACGCGTTCGCCGGCCCCGACGCGCCGGTCATGGATTTCGTCTTCACGGTCTGTGACAACGCCGCCGGCGAGGCTTGCCCCTACTGGCCCGGCCAGCCGGTGACGGCGCACTGGGGCATCGAGGACCCTGCAGCCGTCGAAGGCAGCGACATGCAGCGCAAGGCGGCGTTCATCACCGCCCAACGCTACCTGAAGAACCGGATCGGAGCCTTCGTCGCTCTGCCGCTCGACAGCCTTAGTGGCGTGGCGCTCTCGTCCAAGGTGCGCGAGATCGGCCAGCGGGCCGGCGCCACCTCGCCCCGCCCGGAGGTCGCGTGATGGACGTCGTCATCTACCACAACCCGGATTGCGGCACGTCCCGCAACACCCTGGCCCTGATCCGCAACGCCGGCATCGAGCCGCATGTGGTCGAGTACCTCAAGACGCCACCGAACCGGATCCTGGTGCGCCAACTCGCCGACAGGGCTGGCGTCACCGTCCGCGCTCTGCTCCGCGAGAAGGTCACGCCCTACGCCGAACTCGGGCTCTCGGACCCGAGCCTGACGGACGACCAGCTTCTCGACGCCATCGCCGAGCACCCGATCCTGCTGAACCGCCCCCTGGTGGTGAGCCCGAAGGGCGTTGCCCTGTGCCGGCCCTCCGAGGCGGTCCTCGACCTCCTCCCGGCCCAGCAGGGCGAGTTCGTGAAGGAAGACGGCGAGCGCGTCGTCGACGAGCACGGGCGCCGCGTCGCCACCGCCTGATCCGCTCCACGTACACAAGAACAAGAAACGGTCCCGATGCTCGCCCTTGCCATCTTCGTGGTCACCCTCGTCTTCGTCATCTGGCAGCCGAAGGGGCTCGGCATCGGGTGGAGCGCCCTCATCGGGGCCGCCGTGGCGCTGGCCACCGGGGTCATCAGCCCCGGCGACATCCCGGTGGTCTGGCACATCGTCTGGGACGCGACCTTCACCTTCGTGGCGCTGATCATCATCTCGCTGCTCCTCGACGAAGCCGGCTTCTTCCATTGGGCGGCGCTCCACATCGCCCGCTGGGGCGGCGGCCGGGGACGCCTGCTCTTCCCGCTGCTCATCCTCCTGGGTGCAGCCATCGCGGCGGTGTTCGCCAATGACGGGGCGGCCCTCCTGCTCACCCCCATTGTGCTCGCCATCCTGCTCCGGCTGAACTTCAAGCCGGCGGCCGCGCTGGCCTTCATTGTTGCCTGCGGGTTCGTGGCAGACTCGACGAGCCTGCCGCTGGTGATCTCGAACCTCGTCAACATCGTCTCGGCGAACTTCTTCGACATCTCCTTTAGCCGCTACGCGGCCGTGATGGTGCCGGTGAACCTGGTCTCGTTGGCAGCGACCCTGGTGGTGCTGTGGCTGTTCTACCGGCGCGACCTTCCGGCCACGTACCCGGTAGCCGAGCTCGAAGCGCCGCGCCACGCGATCAAGGACCCGCTGGTCTTCCGGGCGGCCTTCCCGCTCCTCGGTCTGCTTCTGGTCGCCTACTTTGTGACCGCACCGTTCGGCGTGCCGGTCTCGGTGGTCACCTGTGCCGGCGCACTGATCCTCCTGGCGCTGGCCAACCGCAGCCGCGTCATCCCCATTCGCAAGGTCCTGACCGGCGCCCCCTGGCAGATCGTGCTGTTCAGCCTCGGCATGTACCTCGTGGTCTACGGCCTGAAGAATGCCGGGCTGACCGGCTACCTGGCGCAGGGGCTCGTATGGCTCTCGGGCTTTGGCCCGTTCGTCGCCACCATCGGGACCGGGTTCGCCGCCGCCATCCTGTCCTCGGTCATGAACAACATGCCGAGCGTGCTGGTGGGTGCACTCTCAATCCAGCAGGCCCCAAATCTCTCACCCCTGACGCGCGAGCTCATGATCTACGCCAACGTCATCGGCTGCGACCTCGGCCCGAAATTCACCCCCATCGGGAGCCTGGCGACCCTGCTCTGGCTCCACGTCCTCGACACCAAGGGCCAGCACATCACGTGGGGCCAGTACATGCGGGTGGGTCTGGTCATCACGCCGCCGGTGCTCCTCGTCACCCTGGCGGCCCTTACAGTGTGGCTACCCGTTCTTGGGGCGCGGTAGCGAACCGATGACCCCGGCGCGCCGCTGGCCCGTGATCTCGGCCCTGGGCGTGATCCAGATCCTGACCTGGGGCTCCTCGTTTTATCTCCTGTCGGTTCTGGCCGCGCCGATGTCGAAGGATACGGGATGGCCCCTCGGCTGGGTCATCGGAGGGCTGTCCCTCGGCCTCCTCGTCGCGGGCTTGGTCTCGCCACGGGTCGGAGCGTTCATCGGGGAGCACGGCGGTAGGCCCGTTCTGGCCTTCGCGGCCGTGGTCCTTGCCTTGGGCCTCGGCGTCCTCGGCCTCGCGCCGAACCTGCCGACCTACCTGGTGGGCTGGCTCCTCGTCGGGCTCGGCATGGGCACCGGCCTGTACGATCCGGCCTTTGCCACGCTTGGTCGGCTCTACGGCGCCGAGGCAAGACCCGCCATCACGACCCTGACCCTGTGGGGCGGCTTCGCCAGCACGGTGTGCTGGCCGCTCTCGGCCTTCCTGATCGAACGGGTAGGCTGGCGCGGCACCTGCCTCGCCTATGCCGGGCTGCACCTGGCGGTCACGCTTCCCCTCGTCCTGCTCGTCATCCCGCACCCCCCTGCCCACGGGCCAGCACGTTCCGAGGGCCCGGTCTCGGCCGTCCGGCTCGATGCACGCGAGCGGCGTGCCTTCCTCCTCATGGCGGGGGTCCTGACCCTCGGCGGCACCGTAATGGCCATGGTCTCGGTGCACCTCATTACCCTTCTCCAGGCCCGTGGCGTGGCGCTGACCTCGGCCGTCGCATACGGCGCGCTGATCGGCCCGTCACAGGTGGGGGCGCGCATCGTCGAGATGGCCGGGAAGGGCCGGCATCACCCTCTATGGACCCTCACCGCGGCGATGGTCCTCGTCGCCATCGGGGTCGCGATGCTGGCGGCTGGTCTGCCCGTGGTGGGGCTGTCGCTGGTCCTCTACGGCGCCGGCAACGGGATCTATTCCATCGCCCGCGGGACGGTGCCCCTCGCGCTGTTCGGTCCCGAGCGCTACGCCCCGCTCGTTGGCCGGCTCGCCCGTCCGGGGCTGGTGGCGCAGGCGCTTGCGCCCTCCCTCGGGGCGGTCGTGCTGACGCAGGCGGGCGCCGATGCGACCTACGCCCTCTTGACCGTGCTCGCCCTCGCGAACGTCGCGCTCGCCGTATCCCTCTGGCGCGTCCGGTAGTCACCTCCCTTCCTCACCGCTCCGCGATGTGGCATCGTCCGTCCGTGACCTTCTGGCTCGCCCTTCGGCGGCTGCTTCCGCTCCTTGCGGTCCTCAGCCTCGCCCTTGCGCCGGTGACCGCATCCGCGGCCGCCGCGGGCATGCATGCGCCGATGGCCGCTCAGGGCCACGCCATGGCGATGCCCGACGAGGCCATGGACGACATGGCCGGGATGGCCATGGACGAGATGCCGTGCTGCCCCAAGGAGCGGCCGGACATGCCCGACTGCTCGAAGGGCTGCCCCCTGATGGCACTCTGCCTGGCGAAGGTCGCCACCGGCCTGCCCGGCGCCTTAGGGTTGCCGGGACGCGTCGCCGTCGTCGAGGGGACTGCGTGGGCCGTCACCGCCTCCTTCGACAGCGTCTCGCAAGGGCCACCCTCCGAGCCTCCCCGAGCCTGAACCCGATGCCGTCGGCGCCTGCGCCGGCACGGTGACGCGCGTCCGCGCGTGGCCATCCATCGCGTTCAGGAGACCCCACATCGTGACCAAGACATCGTTTTCGCGCGCCCTCACGGTTGCGCTGCTCGGCCTCGCCCTCACCGCCGCGGCCCGGGCCGACACCAAGGACTACGAGTTCCAGCTGGTGAAGGACGAAGCCAAGCAGGGCGAGGCCATCCTCGACGTCCGCCTCGTCGACAAGCGCACGTCCAAGCCCGTGCCGAACGCCGTCATCTTCGCCAAGCGCATCGATATGGCGCCCGACAGCATGGAGGAGATGACCTCCAAGATCGAGCAACTGCCCTCGCCGGAGCCGGGCCTCTACCGGTTCAAGGCGAAGCTGACGATGGCCGGCGGCTGGCGCCTCTCGCTCGGGGCCAAGGTCCAAGGCGAGACCGGCACCGTCGAGAACAAGCTGGTGTTCAAGGCCACCAAGTGAGCCGGACGGCATGGCTGGCCGGGACCCTCGCCGCGCTCGCGGCGGGGGGGCTGGGCTATGGCGCGGGGCATGAGGGCAGCCCCGTGCCGGCGCTCGTCCAGCAGGCGCGGACCGGGTTCGCCCATTGGCTGCCGGGTGCACGGCCGGCCTCCCCGATGCCCGCGCAGGCTCCGATCAAGGCGACGGGTTCGGTGGTCTACTACCGAGACCCGGACGGGAAGCCGGACTACGCCTCCGAACCCAAACAGACGGCGGACGGTCGCGACTACCGCGCCGTCCACGCCAGCGAGGACGTGCGCTTCGACGAACCCGAAGAGGCGGAAGCCATGCCTGACGCCGGCCACGGCGACATGGCCATGGCTCAGGCCAAGACGCCCGCGAGCGCCCGCAAGGTGCGCTTCTACCGCAACCCGATGGGCCTTCCGGACACTTCGCCGATTCCGAAAAAGGACTCGATGGGGATGGACTACCTCCCCGTCTACGAGGGCGAGGACACCGACGACGGCACCGTGACCCTCTCGCCCGGCAAGGTCCAGCGAACCGGCGTCCGGACGGAGGTCGCTGCACGGCGCGTCCTATCCATGCCGGTGCGGGCTCCTGGAACCATCGAGGAGGACGAGCGCCGGATCTCGGTCATCGCGATGCGCACCGACGCCTTCATTGAGAAGGTCGAGGCCGTCACCACCGGCGACCACGTCCACAAGGGCCAGCCGCTCATGCGCCTGTTCTCGCCCGAGATGAACGCGGCCGCCGCGCAGTACCTCACCGGCATCGGCTACGAGGGCGCCCGGCGCCGACTGGAGAACCTCGGCATCCCGCCCGAGGCCATCGACGAGATCGAGCGATCCCGAAAAGTGCCGGCGACCATCACGTGGTCGGCGCCACGCGACGGCGTCGTGGTCGAGCGCAACGTCTCCGACGGCATGCGCGCCAAGTCCGGCGACACCCTGTTCAAGCTCGTCGACCATACCCGGGTATGGGTGCTCGTCGACGTGACCGAACGCGACCTGGCGTCCGTGGCGGAGGGCCAAACGGCGACCGTGCGTGCCCGGACGTTTCCCGACCGGACCTTCACTGGCACGGTGACGCGGATCTATCCGCACCTCGCCATGGGGACCCGGACGGCCCGCCTGCGCATCGAGTTGCCGAACCTCAACGGCGACCTGCGGCCCGGGATGTACGGCGACGTCGAGATCGCGACCGGGAACGCCAAGCCCGTGGTCGCCGTCCCCGACGACGCCGTCATCGACACCGGAACCAGGCAGGTCGTCCTGCTCGACAAGGGCGAGGGCCGCTTCGAGCCGCGCCCGGTCAAGCTCGGTGCCCGCGGCGACGGCTACGTCGAAGTCCGGGAGGGCATCGCGGCAGGCGACCGGGTGGTGACCGCCGCCAACTTCCTCATCGACGCCGAGAGCAACCTCAAGGCGGCGCTGCAGGGTCTCTCCGAGCCGAAGGTAGAACCAGGTCCGCAGGCGGCGGCCGATGGGAGGGCGCCATGATCGCCCGGCTCATCGGCTGGTCGGCCCGGAATCTGGTTCTGGTGTTGATCGGGACGGTGTTCGCGGTGGGGGCCGGGCTCTACGCCCTGAGGACCCTGCCGCTCGACGCGATCCCGGACCTCTCGGACGTCCAGACCATCGTCTACACCGAGTACCCCGGGCAGGCGCCACAGGTCATCGAGGACCAGGTCACCTACCCGCTGACTACCGCCATGCTGACGGTGCCCCGGTCGAAGGTCGTGCGCGGCTTCTCGTTCTTCGGGGTCTCGTTCGTCTACGTCATCTTCGAGGACGGCACCGACCCATACTGGGCCCGGAGCCGGGTGCTCGAATACCTAAACACCGTGGCCAAGCGCCTGCCGGCGGGGGTGACCCCGACGCTGGGACCGGACGCGACCGGGGTCGGCTGGGTCTACCAGTACGTCGTGGTCGCCAAAGAGCGCACGCTGGCCGAGCTCCGCTCGCTCCAGGACTGGGTCGTGCGCTTCGGGGCCTCTCGTGCCGAAGGCGTGGCCGAGGTCGCAGGCGTCGGCGGCTTCGTCAAACAGTACAACGTGGTCGTCGACCCGAGCCGGTTGCGGGCGCAGGGCATCACCCTGGCGAAGCTCCGGGACGCGATCCGGGCGAGCAACGCCGACGTAGGCGGCCGCACCGTCGAGCTCTCCGAGTTCGAGTTCGTCGTCCGTGGCCGCGGGTACCTCAAGAGCATCGCCGACATCGAGAGCATCGTCCTGAAGACAGAGGCGGGCACGCCCCTGCGGGTGAAGGACGTCGCCCGGGTCGAGCTCGGTCCCGACGAGCGCCGCGGCATCACCGAGATGAACGGGGAGGGCGAGGTCGCCGGCGGCATCATCCTCCAGCGCTTCGGGGCCAACGCCCTCGACGTTATCGCGAGTGCCAAGGCGCGCCTCGCCGAGGTCGCCGCGAGCCTGCCCAAGGGCACCGAGATCCTGCCTGTCTACGACCGGTCGCACCTCATCGAGGCGGCCATCGAGACGCTCAAGGGGACCCTGATCGAGGAGAGCGCCATCGTCGCCCTCGTCTGCGTCGTGTTCCTGCTCCACGTCCGCAGTGCGCTGGTCGCGATCCTGATGCTGCCGGTCGGCATCCTAATGGCGTTCGCGGGCATGAAGGCGCTGGGCTTGGGCGCCAACATCATGAGCCTGGGCGGCATCGCCATCGCGGTCGGCGCCATGATCGACGCCGCCATCGTCATGATCGAGAACGCCCACAAGCACCTGGAGCGGGCGGACCCTGGCAAGCCCCGGGTCCAGGTCCTGATAGAGGCCGCCTCCGAGGTCGGTCCCTCGCTGTTCTTCTCGCTCCTCATCATCACGGTCAGCTTCCTGCCCATCTTCACCCTGGAAAGCCAGGAAGGGCGTCTGTTCGGGCCGCTGGCCTTCACCAAGACGTTCGCGATGGCGGCGGCGGCGGTGCTGTCGGTGACGCTGGTTCCGGCGCTGATGGTGCTGTTCGTGCGCGGCCGCATCGTGCCCGAGCACCGCAACCCGGTGAACCGGCTCCTGATCTGGTTCTACCGTCCCATCATCGCAGGGGTCCTGCGGGCGCGGGTGCTGACCATCCTGATCGCGCTGGGCGTTCTCGGCGCCTCGGTCTGGCCGGCCCTGCAACTCGGGTCCGAGTTCATGCCCGATCTCGACGAGGGCACCCTGATGTACATGCCGACCACCCTGCCGGGCATCTCGGTGACCAAGGCCGGCGAGCTTTTAGGGAGACAGGACACCATCCTGAAGAGCTTCCCGGAAGTCCTGTCCGTCTACGGCAAGGCCGGACGGGCCGCGACCGCGACGGACCCGGCGCCCTCCGAGATGTTCGAGACCATCGTCAACCTGAAGCCGAAGGCGGAGTGGCGCCCGGGCGTGACGCTGGCGAGCCTCAAAGCCGAGATGGATGCCGCGCTCCAGTTCCCCGGTGTCTCCAATGCCTGGACCCAGCCGATCCGCGCCCGCATCGACATGCTCGCCACCGGCATCCGGACCCCCGTCGGCATCAAGGTGCTCGGAACCGACCTCGCCGAGATGGAGAAGGTCGCCCGCCGGGTCGAGGCGGTGGTGAAGGCGGTGCCGGGCACGTCGAGCGCCTATGCCGAGCGCGTCCAGGGCGGGTACTTCCTCGACATCACGCCCGACCGGGAGGTTCTGGGCCGCTACGGCCTATCGGTCGGGGACGTGCAGGACGTGATCGCCATGGCGCTCGGCGGCGAGAGCGTCACCAACACGGTCGAGGGCCGCGAGCGCTACACCGTCAACGTGCGCTACCCGCGCGCCTTCCGGTCGAGCCCACAATCCATCGCGACCGAGGTGCAGGTGCCCATCGCGGGCGGAGGCACGGTCCCCTTGGGCGAAGTCGCCAAGGTGGCACTGACCCGGGGGCCGACCCAGATCCGGACCGAGAACGGGCAACTCGCGGTCTTCATCTACGTCGATGTCTCGGGACGGGACCTTGGCGGCTACGTGGCCGATGCACGGGCGGCTGTTACCGGCGAGGTGAGCCTGCCACCCGGGACCACCCTCCAGTGGAGCGGGCAGGTCGAGTACCTCGACCGCGCCACGGCCCGGCTCAAGATCGTGGTGCCCCTGACCCTCCTGACCGTGTTCCTGCTGCTCTACCTCAACTTTCGCCGGCTGACTGAAACCCTCATCGTGATGCTGTCGCTGCCCTTCGCACTGGTGGGCGGCGTCTGGCTGATGTGGTGGTTGGGCTTCAACCTATCGGTCGCCGTGGCCGTGGGCTTCATCGCGCTCGCCGGGGTCGCCGCCGAGACCGGGGTGATCATGCTGGTCTACCTCGACCATGCGCTGGCCGAGATCCGGACGGAGTGCGAGCGGGATGGGCGCGCCCTATCGCGAAATGACCTGAGGCGGGCGATCATGGTCGGCGCGGTCGAGCGGGTGCGGCCCAAGATGATGACCGTGGTCGCCATCATAGCCGGGCTGTTGCCCATCCTGTGGAGCACCGGCTCGGGCTCCGAGGTCATGCAGCGCATCGCGGTGCCGATGATCGGCGGCATGGTGTCGTCGACCGTCCTGACCCTCGTCGTGATCCCGGCGGTATACGGGCTGGTGAAGGGATGGGGACTGCCGAGATCCGACATGCAGCCGGAACCCGTCGAGGGGCACACGATGCCCTTGGCCGCGGAATGACAACGAGGACGAGACCATGCTGGTGGTCGACGACGAGCCGACGGTTAGGCATGTTGGTCTCCGACATTCTCGAAGACCTCGCCTAACCCGACATCGAGGGTCGCTCGCATCCGGTCGATGATCGAGGAGAGCCGGTAGGAGGCATGGGGCTCCGGCCAACCGATCCCGGGCTTACCTCCGAAGGGGCCCGGGGTGCTTCTCCGACGGCATCGTCTCGCGCACGTGGTGCCGGACCAAGGAGGGGCTGAACGGCTTCCCGATGAACGTCGCCCCATCGGGCAGGTCCCCGGGTTCAGGTCGCACATTGCCGGAGGCGACCACGATGGCGATGTGGGGCCACGTCACGGCCGTCCGCCGCGCCAGGTCGAAGCCGTTGTCCGGCCCGGGCATCTGCACGTCCGTGAACAGCAGCTGCACCTTGCCATGGTGCTCGTCGAGCACCCGCGTCGCCTGGGCGACGTCCATCGCCTCAAGAACCACGAAACCGGCATCCTCCAGGATGTCGGACACATCCATCAGGATGAGGGCGTCGTCGTCGACCACGAGGACATGGGGGGCATCGGCGGGGTCAGGCAGGGGCATGGATACCAAAGGCCGGCCTGGCCGGTAGGTTGCCGCATAACATAGGTTTCTTTTGCGCCATCGGAGCATGGTTGCCTAGCGCCGTTTCCGTAGGTCCCGTGGATGCGGGCCCCTAGTGGTTGAAATCTGACGCTTGGTACCCATTCGCGAGGTCAGCTTGGGGTGGGAAGCAGCTTGGCTGCTTTCAGTCGCGAGACGTTCTTAAGCGGACCTAGGATGACCCGCCGACTCCGGATGAACGGTCCAACCCATCGCATGGTCGAAGTTCGTTGAAGTCGGATGCCGACATCATCAGAGGCGATGCGACCGGCACGAAAGTGCTCTGCCTCGGGAGACAGCGTGATTCACGATTGCAAAGCCCCGGTCACGCGACATCTCGTGCTGGTCCGGCATGGCCAGAGCGTAGCCAACCGATCCGGCCTGTTCACGGGATTGCTGGACTCGCCCTTGACCGAGCAGGGCCGGATGGAAGCCGAGGCAGCCGGGCGGCGTTTGGCCGAGCGCAGCTGGCGCTTTTCCGCAGCCTTCACCTCGACGCTGACGCGGGCGATCGTGAGCGGCCGGCTTATTCTCGATGCGCTCGGGCAACCCGGATTGGTCCCCCAACGCTTCGCCGCGCTCGACGAGCGAGACTACGGCGACCTCAGCGGGCTCGACAAGATCGCCGCCGATGCGCGCTGGGGGGCGGAGCGGATCGAGACCTGGCGCCGCTCCTACGCCGAGGCGCCGCCGAACGGTGAGAGCCTGCGCGATACCGTCGCCCGCATCGTCCCATGCTACCTCCGAACCATCCAGCCGGCGGTTATGGGCGGAGACGTGCTCGTCGTCGCCCACGGCAATTGCCTGCGGGCGCTTGTCATGGCGCTTGAAGACCTGAGCCCCGCGGAGGTCGAGCACCTTGAACTCGCGACGGGCTCCGTCAGGATCTATGAGCTTGCTGCGGACACGACGATCAAGGCCCGCTGGATCGACGGGTGAATCCGCCTGTCGGCCCTCCACAATGGGTCTCCGCAAACTCTGAAGGGGTCCTGCTTTCATCTATTTCAGTGATGGCAAGCATCTAATCATTCCGTTGGAGTGAATGAACGGGCCCTGGGATCCTCCGGCATCACATCGGAGCCATCCATGTCCGCGCCCAGACTTTTCTCCCACCCTCGATCGATGCACGCCTTGGCCGGCACGAGAGCCATCCTTCCGGGACTGGGCCTCTGCGTGGCGGTCACCGCCGCAGCGGTCGGCTTCGAGGCCGTCGAGGCGCATCTGTTCGGTCGCGCTTGGCTCGAAGCCCTGGTACTGGCGATCCTGCTCGGGAGCGCGATTCGCACCGCCTGGACCCCGTCGCAGCGTTTCTTTCCCGGCATCGCCTTCGGGGCCAAGACCGTGCTGGAGATCGCGGTCGTCCTGCTCGGGGCGTCGCTCAGCCTCGCGACGATCCTCGCCGCCGGACCGGGCCTGCTCTTCGGCATTGCGGGCGTCGTCGCGGTGGCGATCCTGTCGAGTTACGGCATCGGCCGAGCGCTCGGGCTGCATCCGCGCATGGCGATCCTCGTGGCCTGCGGGAACTCGATCTGCGGCAACTCGGCGATCGCGGCCACGGCACCGGTGATCGGCGCCGACGGCGAGGACGTCGCCGCCTCCATCGCCTTCACCGCGGTGCTGGGCGTGCTGGTGGTGCTCGGCCTACCGCTGCTGGTGCCGCTGCTCGGTCTGTCGCCGATGCAGTACGGCGTGCTCGCCGGCCTCACCGTCTACGCTGTTCCGCAAGTCCTCGCCGCCACCGCGCCGGTCGCGGCGCTCAGCGTCCAGGTCGGAACCCTGGTGAAGCTCGTCCGGGTGCTGATGCTAGGCCCGGTCGTCCTGATGCTCTCGCTCGGCGCAAGCCGGCTGCGCGAGGAGACCGACGAGGCCGCCCCCGGCGTCACCGCTGGCGACCGCCCTGCTCGCGCCGGCCTCGCGATCCACCGCTTGGTGCCGTGGTTCATCCTCGCCTTCCTGGCGCTCGCGGGCCTTCGCTCGGCCGGGCTGGTTCCGCAGGTCGCGCTCGCGCCGATGTCGGAGACCGCCAATCTGCTCACCGTGGTCTCGATGGCGGCGCTCGGCCTCGGGGTCGATGTGCGCAGCGTCGCCAAGGCCGGGGCGCGGGTGACCCTGGCGGTGGTCGCCTCGCTCGTCGCACTCGGCGCCGTCAGCCTCGGTCTGATCCGCGTGCTGGGCCTCGCTTGAACCGATCGGATGCGCCCGAGGCCCGGTCAGGCCCCGGCGAGGCAGGGCGAGACGAAGAGCTCCCCGCGATAGGCCCCGCGCAACGTGCGCACGGACACGATCAGCCAGAGTAGGGTCAGCAGGCCGACGAGGCCCGCTCCGAGCCAGGCGAACCCGCTGAGTGCCGTCACTTCGCCGATCCGCAGGGTGGCCAGGGCATAGACGCCGAGCGGGAAGATGTAGCCCCACCAGCCGAGGTTGAACGGAACGCCGGCGCGTAGGTAGCGCACGGTGACGGCGAGCGAGAGCAGAAACCACCAGGCGCCGTAGCCCCAGAGGATCAGCGCGCCGATCAGGCCCGTGATCCTGAGGATCTCGGGCGCGCCGGCAAAACCGCCTGCCGCGAGGATCGGGCCACCGGCCTGCCCCAGCACGAGCAGGCCGAGCGCCCCGGTTCCGAGCGGACCGAGGGAGAGCCAGCTCGATGCGGCCATCTCACGCGGTGGCAAGTTGTGCAGCGCCATGCGCAGCACCAGGATCGCCAGGATGCTCAGCGCCAGCGGGACCGAGACGCCCCAGAGCACGAAGCTCGTGACGATGACGGCGAGTTGTTGGCTCTCGCCGCTCAAGGCTGGAGCGAGCAGGCCACCGGAGACGGCGACGACCTCGGCTGTCACCACTGGCAGCAGCCATACGGCCGTCATCTGGTCGATGCGGTGCTCCTGACGGGTGAACATCAGGTAGGGGATCGCGACAGCACAGATCAGAGCGAGCGCCACGTCGAACCACCACAGTGGCAGTGCGATTCGGACGGTCTCTGCGCCGAGATAGGGCGGACCGAATATCAGCAGCCCGTTCAGCAGCGTCGCCAGTGCCATCGGGATCGCCCCGAAGAACATCGACACCGTCGAGTGTCCGAAGATCCGTCGGGCGCCATCGAAGTAGAAGATCCAGCGCGCGCCGTAGACTAGGCAGAAGGTGGCGAAAAGCACGACGGAGGCGAGCCAGAGCCCGAGCGGCACAGGGGCCAGCAGGGCATGCGTCTCCGGCAGACGGTCGAGGGCCAAGGCGACCACGCCAGTGCCCATCACCACGGTGAACCAGTTCGGCGTGAATTGTCGGATCACGTCCCGCGGATGCTGGAGGCGCGAGAGCGGCTTTAGGCCTGTGCTGATCGCCAGCAGACTGGATTCGGACACGGGGCGCTCTTGGGCTTCGGAGGGTCAACGCACCGGCTCTAGCACGACCCCGCATCGCGCGCCGCCGCGATAAACATCAACTCGCAAGCGGCGCTTAATCATCAAAACAATCGATTAAAACTAGCTAATCAAACCATTAGTATGAATGGTTGTCGGCCGCTACCTTCTTGTCATCACGAACCGACGTGACGACCCGACCAGAAGGATATCGACCATGACCCGTACGATCGCTGCCGTCGCCCTCGCCGCCTCCGCCCTCGTCGGCATGACGGGCCTCTCGCAGGCCCAGGGCCTCCGCGCTCCGCAGGTCCGCTTCATCACCAGCCCATCCGCACCGATCTACGGCGACGCCGATGGCGCCAACGCCAAGAACCCGGCACTCCCGGCCTACGCCCGTGGCCGCGGCCAGGAGACCGGCGGCCCGGCGCGGGAACTGATCGGTCGCTGACAGCGCCCCCTTGGCCGCCGGGCATCCGTCCGGCGGCACGTGAAGCCTTCGAACACCCGAATGACAGGGAGATCCATCATGACCCGACCCACCTTCGAGACCACTGACGAGGCCCGGCAGGGCGAGACCAGCGGTCATATGCGCTGGGTCCTGTTCTGGACGGTCGCCCTGACTGTCGCCGCCGTCGGCACCGCCTGGCTGACGATCATCTGATCCGGCCGCCCGCCATTGATCGGAGATCGGAAATCTTCGGATGATCGCAATCGGAGATCGTTCAGATCTCTAACGATCATTGGGTGGAATAATCATCTCGCTGTAGCATCTCGTTCACGGAGAGGACGCCTCTTTGCCGGGATGACATGGATCGACGACCCGAGTTTCCGGCGGCGAGACCGAACCGTCCCGACCGACGCCAATGCCGTCCGCCGACGGCGACACCGAGATCCAGCGACCGGCCGACGCGGCCCAACAAACGATTCCAGGGAGACATCATGCGCCATCTGCACGAACCGTTGAACCGCCGCCTCGTCCTGGGTGGCCTAGGGGTCGGCAGCCTCGCCGCCGCCATGCCGGCCTGGGCCGCGGGCTCGGTGAAGCTTCCGCTGCCCGGCGGCCCGGACGAGCGGGCGCTGACCACCGCCTTTCCGGGCAAGGCCGAGATGATCCTTCAACGCACCCATCCGCCGCTGCTGGAGACGCCGTTCTCGGTGTTCGACGAGGGCGTGTTCACCCCTAACGACCGCTTCTACGTCCGTTGGCACTGGGCCTCGATCCCGACCGAAGTCGATGCCGGCACCTTCCGTCTTAAGGTCCACGGCCACGTCGATAAGGAACTCTCGCTCTCGCTCGACGCCATCGCCGGCCTGCCGCGCTTCGAGATCGCCGCGGTGAACCAGTGCTCGGGCAATTCACGCGGGCTGTTCGAGCCGCGGGTGCCCGGCGCGCAATGGGCCAACGGCTCGATGGGCAACGCCCGCTGGACCGGGGTACGCCTCAAGGACGTGCTCGAACGCGCTGGGGTGAAGTCCGGCGCCGTGCAGGTGCGCTTCAACGGCCTCGACGAGCCCGTGGTCGACGACGCGCCGGACTTCAAGAAGTCGCTCGATCTCGACCACGCCAACAATGGTGAGGTGATGATCGCCTACGCGATGAACGGCGAGCAGCTCCCGCTGCTCAACGGTTTCCCGCTCCGCCTCGTGGTGCCGGGCTGGTATTCGACCTACTGGGTCAAGATGCTGTCCGACATCGAGGTGCTGGACAAGCCCGACGACGGGTACTGGATGAAGACCGCCTACCGCATCCCGGACGTGCCGGGCGCCAACATCAAGCCCGGCCAGACCGGCTTCAAGACGGTGCCGATCAACAGGATGGTGCCGCGCTCCTTCGTCACCAACCTGACCGACGGCGCCAAGGTGGCGGCCGGAACGCCGGTGGCCCTTCGCGGCATCGCTTTCGGCGGCGATTGCGGGGTAAAGGCGGTCGACTTCTCCGGAGACGGCGGGGCGACGTGGTTTCCGGCGCAACTCGGCGCGGACGAGGGCCCCTACAGCTTCCGCCGCTTCGACGGCAGCCTGCCGGCGCTGGCCGCCGGCACCCATGCGGTTAAGGTCCGCTGCACCAATACCAACGGCGTCGCCCAGGGCATGGACCAGGTCTGGAACGCCAACGGCTTCATGCAGAACGGCATAGAGACCGTGTCCTTCCAGGCCGCTTGAGGAGACCAGCCATGAACCCGATCCGCCCTGCGGCCCTCATCGCCGCGCTCG
Organism: Methylobacterium sp. 88A; assembly: GCF_000376345.1. NCBI lineage: Bacteria > Pseudomonadati > Pseudomonadota > Alphaproteobacteria > Hyphomicrobiales > Methylobacteriaceae > Methylobacterium > Methylobacterium sp. 88A. The sequence continues at coordinate 2,816,888 of NZ_AQVT01000001.1, read as the reverse complement.
CCTTGTCTCCTCTGGTGGCGCTCGCCGCCCCGGCCCCCGAGCCGATGCGCTTCACCTCGCAATCCATTGCGATGCCGACCTCCGACCGGATCTTCCCCGACGGGCCGGGGGCCGAGGCCGTCAACAACAACTGCCTTGCCTGCCACTCGGCCGGGATGGTGCTGACCCAGCCCAAGCTCACCAAGGCGCAGTGGACCGAGACCGTGAACAAGATGGTTCACGTCTACAAGGCACCGGTCGATCAGGCCGACGTGCAGACCATCATCGATTACCTCACGGCGTTGAAGCCGACGCCCTGAACCCCCGATTCCCGAGGCCGCCGCGCTTTTTTCGCCGGCCTCGGGGAATAGACCGCGCCTTCCGGCGTCTCCTCAGGGCGATGCACGGCCGGCCCGGCCTTGCACGACGGATTTCCGATTTCGAACCAGCCCTCACGGCAGGCCCCGGCCGCCGAACGAGCGCGCATGCCCGAGAGACACGCTTCATGACCCATATCCGCACCAGCCTGCGCGCCCTCGTCGCCGGAGCCGCCTTGCTCCTCGCCCAGGGCCAGCCCGGGTTCGCCGCCGGTTTCGACGGGGCGATCAAGAACAACGCGCTGGCGCTGAACGCCGCCGGTACGGTCGCCGCTGTGTCGAACAGCGAAGAGAGCGCCGTCATCGTCTACGACGTCGCCAAGGGCACGGTGCTGCGCCGCCTCGACGGCTTCGTGACCCCGCGCAACATCGTGTTCGCGCCGGACGGCGCCCGCTTCTACGTCTCCGACAGCGGCACCGGCCGGATCACGGTCTACGAGACCGCCACCGGCAAGGAAGCCGGCGTTCTCGCCGCGGGCCCCGGCGCGTTCGGCACGGTGCTCTCGGCCGACGGGACCAAGCTCTACGTCAATAACGAGGCCGCGAGCACGCTGACCGTGTTCGACACCAGGACCATGCTCGCCGAGGCTGTGATCCCCGGCTTCGCGCAGCCGCGCCAGGGCGTGAAGTTGTCGCCGGACGGCAAGACCGTGTTCGTGACGAACTTCCTCGGCGACAAGATCACGTTGGTCGATACCGCCACCAACAAGATCACCGGCGAGATCGCCGGGTTCGACAAGCTGCGCGCCATCTCGATCACCAAGGACGGTAAGACGCTGTTTGCCGCCAACAGCGGCCGCAACACGATCGGCGTGGTCGATGTCGCCGCCCGTAAGGTCACGTCCGAGGTGGCGGTGGGCAAGGACCCCTACGGCGCCGCGCTGACCCCGGACGGGCGCTTCGTCTATTCGGGCAATCTCAAGGACAACTCCTTGTCGGTGATCGACACCGGCACCCTCAAGGTCGTCGCCACGGTGACCGGCCTGAACGAGCCGCGCCAGGCGATCGCGTTCTCGGCCGACAACGCCCACGCCTACGTCCTCAACCGCGACCTTAGCGTCGCCGTGGTGGACCGGGCGAAGAACGCGGTCATCTCGACCATGAAGCCCTGAGGCGTCGCGCGCCGGGTGCCTTCTCGGCTCCCGGCGCGTTCCCGATGTCGACACGTCACGAACGCAGGACAAAGACCCCATGCTCGGCCTGTTCCAGCGCAAGGACCGCCTCATCGTCCACGGAAAGGCGCCCTACAACGCCGAGCCGCCGCTCGATCGCCTGCGCGCGGCCTTCCTGACTGATCAGGCCGACTTCTACGTCCGCAGCCACGGTGACATCCCGGACCTCGACGCCGACAGCTACCGCCTGATTATCGACGGGATGGTCGCGACGTCGCTCGACCTCTCGCTCGCCGATCTCAAGGAACGCTTCGCGCCCGTCACCGTCACGGCGGTGATGCAATGCGCCGGCAACCGCCGGGCCGACATGCTGGCGGTGGCGCCGGTCTCCGGCGACCCGTGGGCGCCCGGCGCCATCGGCAACGCGGAATGGACCGGCGTGCGCCTCGCCGAGGTGCTGCGCGCGGCCGGCCTCGACGCGGGGGGCGCACGTCACGTCGCCTTCGAGAGCCACGACCGGATCGCCCATACGGACACGCGCTTCGGCGCCTCGATCCCGCTCGCCAAGGCTCTCGCCCCCGAGACGCTGCTCGCCTTCGCGATGAACGGCGAGCTTCTCGCCCCCGAGCACGGTCACCCGCTGCGTGTTGTGGTGCCGGGCTTTGCCGGCATCCGCAGCCCGAAATGGCTCGCCCGCATCACGGTGCAGGATCACCCCTCCAACAACCCGATGCAGGCCGACGACTACAAGCTGTTTCCGCCCGACGTGACCGCCGAGACCGCGGACCCCGCCCACGGCATCACCATCGAGGCGATGCCGCTCAACAGCGCGATCTGCGAGCCCGCCCGCGGCGCGGCGTTGAAGGCCGGCCGGCACGCGATCCGCGGCTACGCCATCGCCAGTGACCGCGCGGTCGCCCGCGTCGATGTCTCGACGGATGGCGGTCGCAGCTGGGCGCAGGCCCGGATCGACCGCGACGCCGACGCACCCTACGCCTGGACGTTCTGGGAGATCGAGCGCGAGCTGACGACCGGCGAGCACGAACTCGCGGTACGGGCCTGGGATTCCGCCGGCCAGACCCAGCCTGCGGCGCCGGACGACACCTGGAACTACAAGGGCTACCTCAGCGCCGCCTGGCACCGGGTGCGGGTAACGGTGGCCTGACCGTCACGCCCAGAGCAGGGCGGTGGCAGCGAGGCCCGAGATCGCGATGAGCAGGGCCGCAACCCCGACGGTGAGGATGCGCGGCATCATCGGGATCTCGGCATGAGCGAGTCGCGCCCGGATCGCTCGGTCCCGCCATGCGGCGCCGGCGAACGAGGCGAGCGCACAGGCGATCAGCGTGAGCGACAGCACCTTCAGTGGCCAGACCGCCAGCACCTCTCGCAGGAAGCGCTGCGCGGCCAGGCCGACGCCGAGGAAGGCGAGCCCGGTGCGAAGCCACGCCACGAAGGTGCGCTCGGCTGCCAGCACCGTGCGGTCCTCGGCGAGCCTGACCCGCGGGTCGTCGGGGGGAACGGGTTTCGCGGGCTCGCTCATTCGGCATCCGCCGTTGCGATCAAATCGAGCAGCGCGTCGGCGGCCCGGCTGCGGTAGCGCTCCTTGTGGCGCAGTACCCGGAACGGCCGGCTCGGCAGGGCGAACGCCGCCCGTACCAGGGTCCCGGCTCGAAGCGCTGCGGCGACCACGGTCTCGGACAGCACGGCGGCCCCGCCCCCGGCCTCGACGGCGGCGCGGACCGCCTCGTTCGAGGGCAATTCGAGTGTGACTTGGAGTTGAGCCGCAGCGAGGCCGGCCGCACCCAGCGCCGCCTCAAAGGCCGAGCGGGTTCCCGATCCCCCCTCGCGCAGCACCCAGTCGGCCCCGGCGAGGTCCTTGGGTTCAAGGGCGGTCGCTCCGGCGAAGGGATGGCCTGGGGCGACCACGAGGACGAGCTGGTCATGAGCAATGGTGGTGCTCGCGAGCGTCGGGTCGTCCAGCGCCCCCTCGACGAAGCCGAGTTCGGCCTGCCCGGCGCGGACCGCATCGGCAGCGTCGGTGGTGTTGCCCACCGCCAGCCGGATGGCGATCTCAGGGTAGGCCCGGCGGAAGGCGACAAGGTGGCGCGGCAGCCAGTCGCTGGCGATGGTCTGGCTGGCGTAGAGGGCCAGCGTCCCGCGTCGCATGCCGCTGAGGTCGGCGAGCACCAGCTCGGCGGCCTCGGCCCGGGCGAGCACCGCGCGGGCCTCGACGAGGAACACGCGTCCCGCCTCGGTCAGCTCGATCCCGCGGCCGACCCGATGGAACAGCTTGGTCGCGTGTCGTCCCTCGATATTGGCGATCGCCGTGCTGACCGCCGACTGCACGAGGTTCAGCGCCTCGGCAGCCCGGGTTACGTGCTGCCGCTCGGCCACCGCCACGAAGATGCGGAGTTGGTCGAGGGTCATGGTTGCCGCGGCGGAACCGGCAATCCACGGACCTGCGCGTCAACCGCCTGCGCGACGGTCAAAAGCCGCGCTTCGTCGGTGCGACCGGTGACGACGTAGGACATGCCGCCATCGACCCAGGAGAAGGCGGCGACGTCGCCCTCGCGGGCGAAGCGGAACACCGTGCGGCCATCCGCATCGCCTACGCGGCTGTAGAGCGTCAGCCGGGTGCCGTGATCGTCATCGTACATCAGCATCGCGGCGGATTCGGAACCCGCCGGCAGCAGCCGGCCCCCCATCAGGCGGAAGCCGTAGGCCGTGAGGTCGGGGGTGGTCACCGCCCGGCCGAGGCGCTTCGAGAGCCACGTCACGAGGTGTGGCTTCTCATCGGCGCGCACCTCCACTGGATGCACCGCCTCGACCACGTAGGTGCGGAAGGCCGCCACCGCGTCGTCGGTCGCCGGCTCGGTTCGCGCGAGCGTGACCGTGGGTACCTGCCGCGCGGCATGGCCGAACCAGCCGGCGGCACCGCCAACCGCGAGGCAGAGCACGGCCGCAGCCGCGACCGGAAGCCAGCGCCCGGTTATCGGGCGATGTCGCGAGCGGATGTTGGCCACCCGGAGCCGCGCCGGGATCGCCTCCTCGGCGATCGGCGCGAGGCGGGCACGCAAGCGCTCGCGCAGGGCGCGATCCGCCGAGACCTCGGCCGCCCGCGCGGGGTTTCCCCTGAGCCATGCCTCGACCAGTGCCTGCCGCTCCGGTTCGAGACGACCGTCGATCAGGCCGTGCAGGTCGTCCTCGCCGACCGGGCGTGGATCCCCGCTCATTTCACCCTCCTCAACAAGCCGGTTCGGCCCGTTTCCAGAAAACTTCGCATCCGCTCCCGGGCTCGGCTTAACCGCGACATCACCGTGCCCAGCGGTACTCCGAGCACCTGCGCCGCTTCCGCATAAGACAGATCCTCGACCGCGACGAGCAGTAGCACTGAGCGCTGCTCCTCGGGCAGGGCGTCGAGTCCGGTGAGCACGTCGCGTGCCCCCATAACGGCCTCGGGGTCGGCACCCGGATCGGGCACCTGCTCCAAAGCCTCAGCGCCGACATCGATGCCGCGCCGGCCCCGGCGTCGAACAGTGCCGAGGAACAGGTTGCGCTCGATCGTGAACAGCCAGGCTCGCAGGTCGCCGTCGCGGCGACGTCCGGACCAGCCGGACAACGCCCGCTCCAACGTGTCCTGGACGAGGTCATCCGCCGCTTCGCGGTCCCGCAACAGTGCGACTGCGTAGCGCCGCAACGCTGGGATCTGCGGTTCGATGAGGGCGGCGATCTCGTCCACGAGGCTTTACCGATCAGGGCTTGGCGATGTGCCATGCACCGTTGAGGAATCCGTCGCCGGTGATGTCGCCGGGCTTCGTATCCTTGGCGAAGGTGTAGAGCGGCTTGCCCTTGTAGGCCCACTGCATCGTGCCGTCGTCCCGCGTCACCATCGTCCAGTCGCCACTAGCAGCCGAGCCGGAGGCGGCCATCAGGGCCGGCCAGTTGGCGGCGCAGGGGCCGTTGCACATCGACTTGCCGCCCATGTCCTTGTCGAAGGTGTAGAGGGTCATGCTCTTGGCATCGACGAGCGCCGGCCCCTTGGCAGTCTCGGCCGTCATCGCAGGCGCAGCGGCCTGGGCGGCGGCGGCGGAGAAGGCGAAGGCCGCAAAGGCAGCGCGGATCAGCATGGTGTGCATGAGTGAGGTCTCCCGCGGTCGACCATGACCGCATCGGGAGAGATGCCGAACGGGCGCGTCTATTCCACTGACACACGAAAAAGATTGGTGACGTCAGCGTGACCGCCGACTCGTCCTCAACCACGGCATACGGCCGTCACCCAGGAGCAGTCAGAGGAATGATGCGGCGGCGTCACCACTCTGAAAGGCGGAGATCCGAGATCATGCCCTCGCACGGCGAGATCGACTGCAACGTCTGCTTTCGAGAGATACGTTGGCTTGCTCTTACGGCGTAGTTGGGTCGGAAGCGGACGGTATCAAGCGTCAGGTTTCGACCACTAGGCCTCGGGGTCGATATCCGACGTTTCAGGCCCTCCTCCACAGGGATCTCGGCGTGGATGCGACCATTGCGGGCAACAAAGGTGCGGGTTCTCCTTGGCTCGCCGCTCACCGCGGGGGAACGGGCGAGGATCCGAACGGGTTCTTCGGCTCTGCCGCATGAGGCGGTGAGTGTCCCGAGCCAGCAACCGTCAAGGGACCGATCCAGGAGTTCGGGCGCATGAACCAGTCCTCTCCGTCCGCCCGTGCCGGTATCATGGCGCGCCTCGGCAAGCGGGAGATCGGTCTGCCCGTGACGCTGTTTTGCGTCGCCGCCCTCATCCTCGGGTTTGGTCTCCTGGCCGACAAGGTCATGGAGGGCGGCACGATGGGGTTCGACACCCGCGTCGCCCACTTCTTCCGTCCACCCGGCGCGGCTGGTCCGATTGGACCGGATTGGCTGCACGAGATGGCCCGGGACGTGACCTCCCTGGGCAGCATGGTGGTCCTCTGCTTCCTCATCGCGGCTGTGGCAGGGTACCTGCTCCTGATCCGCAAGCAGGGGGCCGCGGTCCTGGTGGTGGGATCGATCCTGGGCGGGACGGTCATCAGCTTCGGGCTGAAACTCCTCTTCAACCGGCCCCGACCCGAGATCCCCGGCGGCATCCAGGTGTTCACCGCCAGCTTCCCTAGCAGCCACGCCATGCTCTCCGCCGTGACTTACCTGACACTCGGCGCCCTCATGACGCGCGTGGCGGCGGGCGCTCGCCTGAAGGCGTACTTCATGGGGCTGGCCGTCTTCCTCACGGTCGTCGTCGGGCTGAGCCGGGTCTATGTCGGGGTCCACTACGCGACCGACGTGCTGGCAGGCTGGTGCGTGGGGTCGGCCTGGGCGGTCCTGTGCTGGGTCGTGGCCCTCCAGCTTCAGCGACGCGGTCAAGTCGAGAAGCCCGACCATGTCGCGGGCGAGGCCGGCATCGAGGCATAGGACCCCATGCGCCGTTCTTCCTAAACGCATCCTCCGCCTGACTGAAGGGACGGACGCATCCCAGCATTCGTTCAATTAGCAGGACCGCATCGTCCATGCCTGCGGCCAGGCCGTTCGACCATTACGGGCACGACCGAAATGACGCCGTTAAGGGACCCGTAGGGCGGCCCGATCAAGCGGCGCTGGTGGTCTCGGCCCGCCCGGCTTGCCGACTGCCTCCCAAGCTATCAAGGCGGCCCCGAGGCTGATCCAGATATCGGCCATGTTGAAGGTGAACCAATGCACCTCCGCCGGGTGCAGGTCGAGGAAGTCCGTGACGCGGCCGTCCACCCATCGGTCGATGAGGTTTCCCAGTGCACCGCCGGTCATGATGGCGAAACCAACTCCTTCCGACGCTCCGGTCGCGCGGAATGCCAACCGGGCAACGTAGGCCGTCAGCATTCCCTGAAGCGCAAGAAGGACGACCAAGGACGTCGCGTCATGCGCCGGAAGCAGGCTGAAGCTGATGCCATGATTGAACGCGAGCCTGAGGTCGAGCATCGGCAGTACCGCGTGCACGGTTTCGTCGGAAAGCCTGTCGACCGCCAGCGCCTTGGTCCACAGGTCGGTGCCCGCCGCGGTCACAGCGATTACGACGAGGGCGCCGAACCCGGCCCTTTCCCGTATGAGACGCATCGGCTCAAGCCCGGAGCAGGCGAAGGGCGTTGGCCGTCACCAGGACGGTCGCCCCGGTATCCGCCAGGATGGCCGGCCATAGCCCAGTGATGCCTGCGAGCGTCGTCACCAGGAACACGGCCTTGAGCCCCAGCGAGATGGCCACGTTTTGGTGGATGTTGCCGAGCGTCGCCCGGGACAGCGCCACGAGGGCGGCCACGTCCGATACCCGGTCGTTGAGGATGGCCGCGTCAGCCGTCTCCAGTGCCGCGTCTGTGCCGCCGCCCATGGCAATGCCGACGCTGGCGGAGGCGAGCGCGGGGGCGTCGTTGATGCCGTCGCCGACCATAGCGACCGGGCCGACCTCCTTCAACGCGCCGATCTCGGCGAGCTTGTCGGCCGGCAGCAGGTCGGCCCGGACCGATAGTCCCAGGCCCTTGGCGATGGCCTCGCCGGTGCGCCGGTTGTCGCCGGTCAGCATCACGCATTCGACCCCAAGCCGGCGCAGGGCCGCGACGCCGGCGGCCGCATCCTGTCTGGGCTCGTCCCGGACCGCCACGACGCCGAGCGCCTCTCCGTCCCGAACCACGACGACGGCGGTCTTGCCGGCTTCCTCAAGGGCCTGCACCGTCGCTTCCGCTTCCGGCGAGAGGCTGGCCAGCGTCGCGGCGTGGCGCGGGGATGCCACCGCGACCGTGCGACCGGCGACCGTGGCCTGGACGGCCTTGCCGGGAACCGCACGGGCATCGCGTACGGGGCGCAGGGGGATGGCGTCGGCCTCCGTACGTTCGAGGATCGCACGAGCGATGGGGTGGCTCGATCCGGCCTCCACCGTCGCCGCGAGCCCGAGCAGGGTGCGATCCGTCATGTCCGGGGCAAATGGGAGGACGTCGGTGACCCTTGGACGCCCTGCCGTGAGCGTCCCCGTCTTGTCGAACGCGACGGTACGCACCCGTCCGATGGTCTCCAGGGCGGCGCCGCCCTTCACCAGCAGTCCCCGCCGCGCTCCGGCGGCAAGACCCGAGGCGATGGCGGCCGGGGTCGAGAGCACGAGGGCGCAGGGGCAGGCGATGAGGAGCAACGCCAGTCCGCGATAGATCCAGGTGCCCCAGTCGGCGCCGAGCAGCAGCGGCGGGCCAAGCGCCGCCAGCGCGGCGACCGCGAAGGCGACCGGGGTGTAGACGGCGCTGAAGCGGTCGATGAACCGGGCGGTCGGCGACTTCGAAGCCTGCGCCTCCTCCACCATGTGCAGAATGCGGGCGACGGTGTTGTCCGACGGCATCCGGGTGACCCTGACCTGCAGGGCCCCGTCCGCATTGACGCTGCCGGCATAGACGGCGTCCCCGACCTCCTTTGGCCGGGGCACCGATTCCCCCGTGATCGGGGACTCGTCAAGGCTCGACGTGCCGTCCGTGACCTCGCCGTCCGCAGGGACGCGGTCACCCGGGCGCACCAGCACGGTTTGGCCGATCACCAGGGAGGCGGCCGGCACCTCGCGCACGACGCCGTCCTCCTCGATCAAACGCGCCGTCTTCGGCACCAGGCCCACGAGCGCCTTGATGCCGGCGCGGGATCGGCCGGCCGCGAAGCCTTCGAGCATCTCGCCGACGGTGAACAGCAGGACCACGACCGCGGCTTCCTCGGCGGCATGGATGGCCAGAGCTCCGACGGTCGCGACCGACATCAGCATCTCGATGGAGAACGGCGAGCCGTTGCGCGCGGCGGCGATGGCCCGGCGTCCGTAGAAGGCGAGCCCAAGGAGCGCGCCGGGCCAGTAGGCGTACTCACCGGCTAGGCCCGGTTGGACCTGATCGAGGAGGAAGCCGGCAGCGAACAGGCCGGCGATGGCCAGAGCCAGCAGGCCCTTGCGACTGCGCCAGACGGACGGCTCCGCCTCCTCGTCCTCAATGGCGGGGATGTCCGCTCCGGTGACGTGCGCACGGGCGAGGTCGGCGGCCGTGGGCAGGGTGGCGACGCCGTAGCCGAGACCAGTGATCCGCTCCTCCAGGTCCGCTCGGGGTGTGGCAGCCTCGTCGAGCACAAGGTCGAGGACCTGGGCCGTGTAGTTAACCCGCACGCCCCCGACGCCGGGCAGGCGCGTCACGGCCGTCTCGATCTTGGTCGCGCAGCTCGGGCAGTCCATGCCCTTAACGCGGTAGCGCAGTGCGGTACCGGCGGGGACCGCACCCATGGTTCCTGGCCCTGACATGGCAAGCTCCGTCGACCTGGGCCTCGTGCCGACGGGTCGGAGAACCTACATGCGCCCTGTAGCAACTACAGGGTCAAGGCCATGGCGCACACATCCTCCATGACCATCGGCGATTTGGCGGCGGCGACGAACACCAGCGTTGAGACAATCCGCTGGTACGAGAAGGTCAACCTTTTGCCGGCGCCGGCGCGGTCGGCGGGCAATTACCGCCTCTACGGTACCGAGCACCTGCGTCGTCTGGGCTTCATCAGACGTGGACGGGACCTTGGCTTCACGCTGGACCAGGTCAGGGAGCTTCTCGCTTTAGCCGACGACCGCAAGCGTTCCTGCACCGAAGTCGATACCATCGCCCGCGCGCACCTGGCGGAGGTCGAGCGCAAACTCTCCGACCTAACCCGGCTTGCCCACGAACTGCGCGACGTTATTGGTCAATGCGGATGCGGGTCGGTCGCCGACTGCCGCATCATCGAGGCGTTGTCCCCCCACGGGGAGCTGTCCTAAGGATGCCTGAGGTTCGTTGGGGTCAGGTGGAAATGCGGCTCCCCACCGATGTGGCAGAGGCAGTAAAGAAGGTACACGCAGGCCGGGACGCCCAGCATCACGAGCCAGAACGTATGCCGGGCCGCTTTACGGACATGCGTCCTGACGTGGCGTCTGCGACGCCCACCCTTAGCGCCCCAGTGAGCCGTGGCTCGACCTAACTTCTTACTCATCCGGCCCTCCTACTCGGCGGCCCGGAGGTGCGGTTGGACCGGCATGGGCCGATCCTTCCTTACGACGATCTTCCCTGCGAACTTGGCGTAGAGGGCCGGCAGGACGACGAGGGTCAGCAGGGTCGCCGAGATAAGGCCGCCGATGACGACGGTCGCCAGCGGACGCTGGATCTCGGCACCGGTCTCGGTCGCCAGCGCCATCGGCACGAACCCGAGGGACGCCACTAGGGCGGTCATTGCCACCGGACGAAGCCGGGTCATGGCGCCCTCCAGGATAGCCTCACGCTGCGGACGCCCATCGGCGATGAGCTGCTTGATGTAGGTCAGCATCACGAGGCCGTTGAGCACCGCCACCCCGGACAGGGCGATAAAGCCAACGGCCGCGGGCACCGAGAACGGCATGCCCCGCAGCCATAGGGCCGCGATGCCACCGGTGAGCGCCAGGGGCACGGCGCTGAACACCAGGAGAGCGTCCCGGGCCGAGTTCAGGGCCGAGAACAGCAGCAGGAAGATCAGGAAGAAGCAGACCGGCACCACCACCATCAGGCGCTGGCGCGCCGAGGCCAGGTTCTCAAACTGGCCACCCCAAGTGACGTAGTAGCCGGCCGGGAGCGAGACCCCAGACGCCACCTTGGCCTGGGCCTCGGCCACGAGCGAGCCGATGTCGCGGCCGCGCACGTTGGCAGTGACTACGACTCGGCGCCGGCCGTTCTCGCGCGAGATCTGGTTGGGGCCCTCTGTTACCGAGAAGCTGGCGACCTGCTTCAGCAGTACGGAGGATGCTCGACCGTTGAGCCCGGGAAGCAGCGGGATCGGGATGTTCTCTAGGGCCTCACGATCCTCTCGCACCTTGTCGTTCAGGCGCACCACGATGGGGAAGCGCCGGTCGCCCTCGAACACCATTCCGGCCTCGCGGCCGCCAATAGCCGCGCCGACGACCTCCTGGATGGCCGATGTGCTCAGGCCGAGGCGTGCGGCCTCGGTCTTGTTGATCTTGATTTCTAGGAACGGCAAGCCAGCAGTCTGCTCGACCTTGACGTCGTCGGCGCCCTCGGTCCCGCGCAGGATCGTAGCGACCTGGTTTGCGGCCTTGAGCATCGGCTCGAACTCCTCGCCGAACACCTTAACCGCAAGGTCGCCGCGGGTGCCGGCCAGCAGCTCATTGAAGCGAAGCTGGATCGGCTGGGAGAACTCGTAGACGTTGCCAGCGAGCGCCCCGAGGGCCTTTTCGATCTGCTCCTGCAACTCGGCCTTGGACAGGTCCGGGTCGGGCCATTCCTCCTGCGGCTTCAGGATGACGAAGGTGTCGGACGAGCTCGGCGGCATCGGGTCAGAGGCGACCTCCGCGGTGCCGGTCTTCGAGAAGACGTAGGCGACCTGGGGGAATCGGCTGATGGCCTGCTCCACCTTCAACTGCATCGCCTGCGACTGCGTCAGGGAGGTCGACGGGATGCGTTGGGCGTTTAGCGCGATGCTCTTCTCGTCAAGTTGCGGAATGAACTCCTGCCCCAGCCCCTTGAACAGGAAGCCGGCGCCGACAAGGAGTACGAGCGCGGCCGCGACGAACAGCATGGGCACGCGTAGGGCGGCCCCGAGGACCGGACGGTAGGCAGCCTTGATCGCCCGGACGAAGAGGTTGTCGGTCTCGGTGACCCGGCCAGTGATGACGATGGCGATCATCGCCGGCACGAAGGTGAGCGACAGGACGAAGGCCGCGACCAGAGCGATGATGACGGTGAGCGCCATCGGCTCGAACATCTTGCCCTCGACCCCGGTGAAAGTCAGGAGCGGCACGTAGACGAGGATGATGATGGCCTGCCCGTAGAGGCTCGGCTTGATCATCTCCTCGGCCGAGGCCCGTACGGTAGCGAGGCGCTCCTCCAGTTCGAGCTTGCGCCCGAGCTCCGCCTGTCTCTCGGCGAGGTGGCGCAGGGCGTTCTCGGTGATGATGACGGCCCCATCGACGATGAGGCCGAAGTCGAGGGCACCGAGGCTCATCAGGTTAGCGCTGATGCGGCCCTGGACCATGCCGGTCATGGTCATCAGCATCGCCACCGGGATGACCAGCGCCGTGACGATGGCTGCGCGGATGTTGCCCAGCAATAGGAACAGGACGACGACGACGAGGGCGGCGCCCTCGGCTAGGTTCTTCGCCACCGTCCGGATGGTGGCCTCGACGAGGACGGTGCGATTGAGGACCGTCTGGACCTCGATACCCGGCGGGAGCGTGCGCCGGATCTCGGTCATGCGTGCATCGACGGCGGCGGCCACGGTGCGGCTGTTCTCGCCGATGAGCATCAGTGCGGTGCCGATGACAACTTCCTGCCCGTCCTCGCTGCCCGAGCCGGTGCGCAGGTCGCGCCCGATACGGACCTCAGCGATGTCGGAGATACGCACCGGCACGCCGCCGCGCGTGGTCACGACGACCGAACCGATGTCCTCCATGGTCTCCAGGCGGCCAGCGGCGCGCACGACGTAGCCCTCGCCGTTGTCCTCCAGGTAGCGCGCACCCTGGTTGGCGTTGTTGGCTTCCAGCGCACGGCCGATGTCGGCGAATGACAGGTCGAGGGCGGTCAGCCTCATTGGATCGGGCTGGACATGGTACTGCTTCTCGAAGCCGCCGATGCCGTCGACGCCGGCCACGCCCCGCACGGTCTTCACCTGGGGACGGATGATCCAGTCCTGGACCGTGCGCAGATAGGCTGTGCGTTCGAGCTCTGTCCTCAGCCTCTGGCCCTCGGGGGTAAGATAGCTTTCGTCCGACTGCCAGCCGGGCTTACCGACGGGCGAGACCTTGCGCTCCCCGGGCTTCGCGTAGTGCACCGACCACATGTAGATCTCGCCGAGCCCGGTCGAGATTGGCCCCATGCGCGGCTCAACCCCGGACGGCATCGCCGCCTCAGCCTCCTGAAGGCGCTCAGCAACCTGTTGGCGGGCGAAGTAGATGTCCGTCGTCTCGGAGAAGACGGCAGTGACCTGGGAGAACCCGTTTCGTGAGAGCGAGCGGGTGTATTCCAGCCCCTTGATGCCCGCGAGTGCCGTCTCGACCTGATACGTGATGATTTTTTCGATATCGACCGGCGACAACGAGGGCGCCGTGGTGTTGATCTGGACTTGGTTGTTGGTGATGTCTGGCACCGCGTCGATGGGGAGCTTGGTCAGCGAGAACACACCGAACCCTGCCGCCAGCAGCGACAGAAGCACCACGAGCCAGCGCTGGTGGACAGAGAAGTCGAGGATCTTCGAGATCATGATGGCCGCCCTCAGTGCGCGTGGTCGGCTTCGGCCTTGCCGAGCTCGGCCTTCAGGACAAAGGAGTTGGCCACAGCGACCTCTTCCCCGGGATTGAGGCCGGTAAGGATCTCGAAGGCGTCATCGTCGGCCCTGCCGAGAGTCACGTCCCGGCGCTCGAAGCCCTCCGGGGTCCGCACGAAGGCGACCTTCTCGCCGCCGATGGTCTGGATGGCGGACTTGGGCAGCCGCACCTTGACCTTGTCCTGGGCGATCTCGACCTCGGTGGTGACGAAGGTGCCGGGCCGCCAGGCCATGTCCTTGTTCGGCAGGGCGACGATGACCCGAGCCGAGCGCGTCTCCGGGTTGAGGATGGGACTGACGAACACCACCTTGCCCTCGCCGCGGGCGGCGGCGTCGCCGACGATGGTCACCTTGGCACCCTCGCGGACCTTCGAGAGTTCGGTGGTCGGAACCGCGAGCTCGATCCACACCGAGGACAGGTCGGCGACCGTGTAGACGTCGGCCGGGTCGCCTTCCTTGCCCACGGCGGTGCCGACGTCGACCTTGCGCTCGACCACCCGCCCGGCGAGGGGTGACTTCAATTCGTAGCGGCGTAGGCTCGACAGGTTCGGCGTGGTCTCGTCCTTCCTGGCGGACGTCGCCACCTCGGCGGCGTTCAGGCCAAGGGCCGACAGCTTCTGGCGCGCGAGATCGACCCTGAGCGTCGCCTCCGAGTAGGCGGCCTTCGCGTTCAGGAATGCCGATTCCGCGGAGATCCGCTTGTCCCAGAGGGCCTGCTGGCGGTCGAAGTTCGTCTTCTCCAGGTCAGCCTTGACCGTCGCGGTGAGGAAGTCGCTCTTGGCCTCGGCGACCTCGCGGCTGTCGAGTACGGCCACGACCTCGCCCTTGGCGACCTCCTCGCCGAGGCGCTTGCGCATTTCGGACACGGTGCCGACGACCCGCACGGGAACGCGTGCGATCCGGTCGGCGTCCTGCGCGATGGTGCCGGGCACCAGCAAATGGCGCGAGAGAATCCCGCCCTCGACCATCGCCAGCTCGATGTCCTGCTCGGCGGCCTGCTCGGCCGTCATCTTGATCTTGCCCTCGCCCTCCTCGTCGTGGCCGTTCGCCTCGCCCTCGGCGTGCTTGTGGCCACCGGCTTCGGGCTTGGCCTCTCCCTCGGAGTGCTTGTGCTCGCCGGAAGGCTTGGGCTCGCCGTCGGCATGCTCGTGGCCATGGTCGCCGTGACCGTGCCCATCGTCGGCTGCGGGTGTCACCGGCCTGGTAACGGCCGCATTGGTTGGGGGCGTCGCCCGGGCGTTCGTGAGGCCGGCGGCCGCGAGGGCGCCCTGCACGACCTCGGACACACGGGGGAAGGCACCGCCGATGACGATGCCGATGGCCAGGAAAGCCACGGAAAGGAATGCACGCATGGGAATGGGCCGGGTTCCGACCGGGACGTCGCACGGCCGCTTAGGCGGCGGGAAACGGTCCCGTACTGGGTATTTCGCGAATTAGAGGCAGCCGTGACCCGTGTGGGGCCGGCCGGGACGCGCCACGGACGTGGCGGCGTCGCCTCAGGCGCGAGGCGGCCTGGGTTGGCGGTCGGGCGAGACCGATCCGATGGGTGTGGTCACGGTCGCGTAGGAGGCACGCCCCGTCCCGCGGGGCGGTAGGGCCGGCGTCCCGTCGACGCTGAGTGCCTGATGGCAGCCGCAGGTGGCATGGCAGGCGGGGCAGGCATCGGAGTGATCGACGGCGGCTGCCAGGGTTGGTGCGGACACGGACAGTTCGTGACCAACGGACCGGTGGGCCTCGGCGGAATGGATCGCGCCCGGGACGACGAGCGCCAGGACCAAGACGAGCGAGAGCACTCGCACGGTGGTCGCCCACCAGCCGCGCATCGTCTCGTAGGCCCTGATCCGAGGTCCCGTGGTCATGGTCGCCTTATGAACGATTCAGGGCCACCCGTACATGCCGGATGGCCCTTTGGCAGGGTCGAACCTTAATAGTCGTCGTGGTGATGGTGGTGGTGCCGGCGCTCGCCGTAGTACCGACGTTCCCCATAGAACGCCCGGTCGCCGTAATCCCGATGCGGACGGTGGATGACGACATCATCGTGGTCGCCATGATGGTAGCGGTCGACGTGGACGTCCCCGCCGCGCCGGTCGAAGTCGCCGCCATAGTATTGGGCGGACGCGGCGGCCGGGGCCAGGATCAGGCCGACGGCGACCAAGGCTGGAATGCGAACTCGCATGGCTCGTTCCTCAAAGGGGTATGCCTCAAGATGGGCGCGCCGAGTTGAACGAAGCCTGAAACAGCCGTTCATGGAAGCGTGGATGAAGATATCCGGGACGCCGTGAAACAGGTTCACGAGATCCCGGATCGGCAGAACTCAGTGACGCTCGATGATCGTCGTGCGACGCTCGCCGCCGTGATGGTCATCGTGGTGGTCGTCATGGTGGTGATGCTCGCGCACGACCTCGCGGTGTTCATGGCGGTCCCCGTGATGCCCCTCGCCGTGGCGCTCACCATGACCGTCGCCATGGACCCTGACGCCGCCCGGGCCGACATCGATGTGCTGCGCAAGGGCCGCGACCGGCGAAAAGGCCAGGGTCACGATGGCGGCGATGGCTCCGAACTTGGTCTTCATGTTGAGGCTCCCTCTCTCGAATACTGCGCAGGAACGTACGGATCGAGTAAACCGATCCGAATGCTCCCGGTGAAATTCGGGAATATTTGGCAAGGGAGTTCGTGCGACGCGGGATCGTGTGCGCGAAACGACGATCCTGCAGGGCGGCACCCACGCGGGTTACGGCATGGAAGCGCAACAGCTCTTCGTGGTCGGGCGGAGACTGGAAGGACCACGGGAGGGGTGCCCGCCCCGGCACGAGGCCGAGGCGGGCGGTTCACGGTACCGAGGAGGGCACTACCGTACCGTGAAGCCGTCGGGCGGGAGCGGACCGGTCATCCCCCGCCAAGGGCGTAGCCTATGCCGACGGCAAGGAAGGCGAAGACGACCAGGAGGGGAAGCGTACGCATCGGTGCATCCTCCCGGCCTTCCGAGGTCAGCGTCGTCCGCTCACTTCTTGCCGTGGGAGTGACCGTGGGCGTGCCCATCCTTGTCGGAATGGACGGGCTTGCCGTCCTTGCCGACCTCGCGGGCCTCGCTCTCGCGCGGGTCGTCGCGATGGGCCGGGCCACCGGCCACGCCGCCGGTGTTCGGCACGGAGCGCTCGGGATTGTTCGCGTTCCCATGCCCGTCCTCGGCGGCGTAGGCGGGAGCCGAGAGGCCTGCTAGTAGGCCGAGGGTGAGAAGGGCGGCGATGGTACGCTTCATAATTCTGATCCCTGGGGTTCGGCAGCCGGTGCGGCCGCTTCGAGACCTGAGATAGCGACCCTGTTTTACACCCGGACGCCTGGTTCGTGACGAAGTGTGTCAGCGACCGGCGCGCGGCAGGGAGATCCGGACCCGAAGGCCGCCTCCCGACCGATTGGATAGGGCGATGCCGCCTCCCTCCGCCTCGACGATCCGGCGCGCGATGGTCAGGCCGAGGCCGGTGCCGCCGGTGTTGCGGTTCCGCGACGCTTCGAGGCGGGTGAACGGCTCGAAGGCGCGGGCGACCTCTTCAGGCGGGATGCCTGGACCATCGTCCTCGACGGTGAGCACCAGCTCTTCCGGCTCCACGTCGAGCGAAATAAAGGCGCGGGTCCCGTAACGCACGGCGTTGTCGACGACGTTGTCGAGCGCGCGTCGCAGCGCAACTGGGCGCACCGTCGCGAGTGCGCGGCCAGGGCCCGCATAGGCGACCTCGCGGCCAGCGTCCGAGGACGTGTCGGCGATGCTCATGAGGACGCTCGCGACGTTGGCAACCTGGCGCGGCTCCGGGTCCGCGTCGCCCCGAAGGTACGCCAGGGTCGAATCGACCATCGCCTGCATGTCGTCGAGGTCCGAGCCCATCGCCCGGATCTCGCCGCCCTCGGGCAGCCCGTCGAGGCGGAGGCGAAGCCGCGCGATGGGGGTGCGCAGGTCGTGGGAGACGGCCGCCAGGGCCTGGGTCCGTTCCGTCACCAGCCGATGGATGCGGTCCTGCATCGCGTTGAGGGCCCGGGCGATATCGCGGGTCTCGTCGGGGCCGGCTTCCCTCACGGGGACCACCTTTCCGTGCCCGATTTCGGCCGTAGCGCGGGTGAGGTCGCGCAACGGTCCCGCGATCCGGTGCATCAGAACGACGGCGGCGACACCGACGAGGATGGCCATCGCCGTCGCGAGGTAGGCCCACGATCCGAGCCGTGCGAGGCCGGGTGCATGGGCCGAGCGGAAGGTCAAAAAACTCCCGTCCGCCAGGGCGAGCGCACCGCCCAGGTCCTCCTGATGAAGGGCCTCGTGGCCACTGTCCATCGCGAGTGCGAGACCGGGTTCGAGGCTCGGCTCCGACGCGATCATCCGGGACCTGAGCGACCACATCGCCGGGTCGCCGGCCCTGTCAGGGAGCAGGGTCGAGGTCGGCGACCATCCCAGCTCGAAATGCGCGGACGACAGGGCCTTCGCCTCGGCGTCGCGTTCGGTCTGTGGGCGGCGGAGCACCGCCTCGCGCGCCAGGGTAAGCTGGTTGGCGACCTGCCGCGCGAACGCATCGTCCGCCGCGGCGGTCGCGGATTGCCGATAGAGAAGCAGTGCCCCGCCGTGGACGGCGAGGATGGCCAGGAGCAGGACTGCGACCGTTCGGGCTTCCAGGCTGCGGGCCAAGGGTGCCAGGCGTCTCAAGCGCGCTCAACCTTCGAGGCGAGCATGTAGCCGGCCCCGCGCACGGTCTTGATGACCGGAGGCAGGCCCTCGGGCGGTTCGAGCTTGCGCCGCAGGCGGCTCACCAGGGTGTCGACGCTGCGATCCGTGGGGGACCCGAGCCTGGCACGGGACAGTTCGAGGATCATCTCCCGGCCCAGCACGCGCCCCGGGTGTTCGAGGAAGACGAGGAGGAGGTCGTACTCGGCGCCGGAGAGGTCGACGGCCGCCCCCTCGGGATCGACGAGCGAGCGGCTGCGCATGTCGAGCCTCCAGCCTGAGAAGGAGAGCACCTCGGATACCGGGGACGAGGGCGACGAGGGTGCCATGGAGGCGCGGCGCAAGACGGCACGGACACGGGCCAGGAGCTCGGGCCGGCCGAAGGGCTTGGCCACGTAGTCGTCGGCCCCAAGTTCCAACCCAAGCACCCGGTCGGCCTCCTCGTTGCGGGCGCTGACCATGATCACCGGCACCGTGCTCCTCGCGCGCAACGCCCGGAGCAGGTCAAGGCCCGAGGCCCCGGGCAGCATCACGTCAAGCAGGACGAGGTCGACGCCACCGGCAGGCAGGAGGCGCCAGAATTCAATGGCGCTTCTGCAACCGGTGACACGATAGCCCGCCTCGCGGAGAAGGCGGGTGACCAGCAGACGCAGGCCGTCGTCATCCTCGACGAGGAGGACGTGTTCCGAACCATCGGAACCCGCGTTGCCCCCGTTTTCGTGGATCAACGATTCCTCCGTCCTGCAATGGGCGTCACCGTTCCGTCCGCGGGGGCATTCATACACCCGATGCCGGTCAAACGACGTGGGCGGGTGCGAGGATGCAGGCGGTGTCGCTGCTGGTCTCCACCTGCAGGGTGGTGTGGCCGATGCCGAACCGTTCCTTGATGCCGACGGCCGTTTTCATGAGGAACTCGTCGTCGGGCCGGCCGCCAGGCATTAGGAGATGGGCGGTAAGGCATGTCTCCGTGGTGCTCATCGCCCAGATATGCAGGTCGTGGAGTGACGCGACCCCCGGAAGTCCTTCGAGGTGGCTGCGGACGGCGTCGGGGTCGATGCCCGGCGGGACGGCGGCGAGGGATAGCGTGAGGCTGTCGCGCAGGAGGCCCCAGGTGCTCCAGACGATAATGAAGACGATGGCGAGGCTGACGACGGGATCGAGCCAGGTCCATCCGGTGTAGAGGATCACGAGGCCGGCAATGACCACCCCGGCCGAGACGGCGGCGTCGGCGACCATGTGCAGGAACGCGCCCTTGATGTTGATGTCCCCCTTGGCACCAGAGGCGAACAGCCAGGCGGTGATGCCGTTCACCAGGATGCCGACCGCCGCGACGATCATCACGGTCTTGCCGGCGACCGGGGCGGGCTCGCCGAAGCGCTGGATCGCCTCCCAGGCGATGGCGCCAACGGCCACCAGCAGGAACACCGCGTTGAACAGGGCCGCCAGGATCGAGGAGCCCTTCATCCCGTAGGTGTACCGCGCGCTCGGGGCGCGCTTGGCCAGCACCGTCGCGATCCACGCCACGACGAGACCGAGCACGTCCGAGAGGTTGTGTCCGGCATCGGCCAGCAGGGCCATCGAGTTCGCCAGCACCCCATAAGTGGCCTCGATGGCGACGAAGCCCACATTGAGGGCGATGCCAATTGCGAACGCCTTCCCGAAGCTCGCCGGGGCGTGGGAATGCCCGGGATGGTCATGGGTCGCATGGGCCTCATGGTCATGCGACCCGTGGTCGTGACCGGCGTGTGCGTCGTTCGTCGTCATGGTCGTCCTGTAGCGGTCTTCGACATTCAACGGGTTTGACCGGGGCTCACTTGGCCGGTGCGGGGAGCGTCGCGACGGCGTCTCTCTGGTGCTCGGTCCAGGCCTGCTGAAGAATTTGGATTGAGGAAGTCACGAAGATCTCGGCCATCACCGCCGCCACGATCAGGTCGGGCCACGCCATGACGGCACCCTTTAACCTTAGAGCCGCGACGACGATCATGAGTAAAGGTCCGCCCTCCGCTAGGTAGGCTTGCACTCGATTTGCGCGCCGTGAATTTTGGGGAGGCTCCTACGTGGCGGGCAGGAGGCTCGTTTTTGGAACGTCGGTCGCATCGCCGCAGCCGGCAGTTGGTGATGATGGTGAAGGGGGACGGCGACCGAGGTCTGTAAGTCGTCTGGATGTGCCCGCACGAATGGCGGAAGGGTATGGTGCTGCATCCTCGGCGGGGGCGGTTAAGGGCCAGTTTCAAAGAGCCGTGTGCCCACACTATGGAATCGTCAGAACCGCCTGTCGACGCCAACATACACCCTTTATTGACGTCGGCGGCTGACCTGGGCGCATACTGATGTAGCCAGGGTCATCGATCTCAGCCGCTTGTTCTGCCAGATCGTCCCGAGCCACTGTTTCTAGCAGCCGTCGATAAAATCAGATGTCACAGGGTTCGATCACTGGCTGGATGAAGCGCAAACCTGCGGTGTCTGCATGGCGGAGAGCGTCGCTGCCGGCATCACTTAGCACGGAGACGCCATTCTGTCCGCGCTGATACCGCTTTGGAGCAGCAGGCAGGTTGAAGGCACATCACCTTTCTCACCTGAAGGGATTCGAGATCAACCGCCCTACCGAGCAAGCCAACCGACACCGCCTATATCGAGTTGTTCAACGGCCGCCCACGGGGAGAATGTCTGAACGCCTAGTGGTTCCTGTCGTTGACGGATTAGCGCGAAAGCATCGACGAATGGTGGCGCCAATATAACAAAAATCAACCTCACACGACCTCAGATAGCTTAACGCCAAATAATTCGGTGTCAATCATTTACATCTCGATTAATTTTATCCAGATCAGAAGAGGAACAGAGCTAATCTAAAGTTATGTCGGTCTATAGTTGCACTTTTTCCACCATATTGAGACAAGCCGTTCTAACCCTTGTTTGCCAACCTAACTACGTGCCCCCACCAGGGCGCCGCCGCCTGCGACTAGATGACAAGGTTAGCACCTCATAAAGAAAACAATAGATTTTTACACGTTACCTGACATAAGCTCTTTAGATGCATCTGATACATAGGGCGAAGTTTCATCCAGGTCATGGAGGCGCCGGAAAAGCATAACTAGGCCCAAATTCGGGCCAGGAGGACCCCTGGGCATGGGAAGTGAGCCCGCAGTGCAACGGCCGCGCGACCGCTTTACCGACGACCTGTTCAACCCCGACGGGCTAAGTTACGCCAATGTCGAAGAACAGATCAAAGCCGAGAAAGAGGCAGCCCGGCAGGCCGCAAAGGCTAGGAAGCTTGAGCGTGCACGCGAAGTCTACGCGCGCAATCGTCTGATCCGCCTCGCGGCGGCGGCGGCGGCGGCGGCCGACTGAAAAGAGCAAGCCCGGCAAGCTGTAAAGCTCGCCGGGCTTTTTCCATGCCTGCAGGGCGGCGGCATCGCCTGTCTTGTCACGACTTAGCGACCATCGAACGCTTCAACGGCCGGTTTATGAGCTGTCGAAATCACCCCCCCCTTGGGGTCCCTTCCTTGGGCGGCTTGCTCGATTCGTATTTCCCCGATGGTGTTCATGGGTAAGCCGTGGAGATTGATGGACCTCCCATGGGAGCCCTCAAGGATCATGGCATCATCCCATATTTATTTGCATACCCCGCCAAGGCTCCTGGATGACCGCCAGGGCATACCCGAACACCCTGGGTCTCAGAGTGAAGGCAGACTGAAACTCATGGGCGTGTCATGGGAGAAAACGGACTTCGTATGGGCAAGACATGGGAGGAGGTAGGGTAAGTCTCGCGTTAACCTCAGGCGTTAAGGCTAGGCCCCTGTGAACACTGGTTAAATGCCTAAGCTGGGGGCACGTTTCGAATGTGCGGGCTCGCAGAGGTGCCGGGCCGCGCACGGTCGACACCATGCGGATAAAATGCCCCCCCGAACCAATCGCCCCCCCCAGGGGCATGACTTCCCCTTGGACTTCCATTGGAGGACCAAGCCTGCCTTCATCGCCGCCGCCGGCGTCAGCCTGATAGGCCACCCCCGGGCCCTTGAGGCCCGGAACTCTATAATGACGAGCCTCGTCCGCGCCGCCCTCGCGGGCCAGGGCGGCTGGGTCTCATACTCGCGGTCAAAAAGGTTCTACGAGCCCCTGTCCCGGTACGAAGGGACCGCGTACACGTACGACCGGGTCAAGGCGGCGGTGCAGGAGCTCCTGGACCTCGGCTTGATCGAAGAAGAGCGTGCGCTCCCCGGGCCCGCCTCGCACGGCTGGCAGTCACGCATGCGGGCTACCGACCGGCTCATCGCCGCCTTCAACGACTGCCCTTTCGAGCATGTCGGGCCAAGGGAGGTCATCGAGCTCCGGGACGTCGACGGCGAGCGCATGGCGTACACTGACACGGACAACACCCGGCGCCTGCGCAAGGTCATGGAAGCCCGCAACGAGGCCGCCAGCGCCGTCCGCATCGACATGCCCGAGGGCGACGGCTGGCTCCACACGCCCGGGTACGTCAGTGCCCGGTCCGATAAGACCGGTGGCTGGGTTGGCCTCCGCCCGACGCCGGCCCCACGCATGGTCCGGATCTACGGTCGGGGCCGGTGGGACATGCACGGGCGTTTGTATGGCTGGTGGCAGCAGCTCCCCCAGGCCCGACGCCTGGAGCTTCTCATCAATGGCGAGGTGGCGTTCGAGGAGGACTGGAGCGCCTGTCACCCTAGGCTCCTCTACGCCATGGCCGGTAAGTTGCCGGTCGGCGAGATCTATGACGTGGACGGGTACAACCCGAGCCACGTAAAGGCGGCGCTCCTCACCGTCATGAACACCAGGTCGACCTACGGCGGTGTCCAGAGCCTGATGAAGCGGGAGAAGGACAAGCCGGGCAAATGGCTCCACTCCCTCGATTACACGAAAGGCCTCATGAAGGCGGTCATGCACCGCCACGAGCCCATCGCCCATTTCCTCGGGGCGGACATGGGGATCACCCTCATGCACATCGAGAGCCAGATGTGCGTCGACGTCCTGAAGCGCTGCGAGCGAGAGAATGTCCCGGCACTGCCGGTGCACGATTCCTTCGTGACGCAGGCCTCGAAGGGCGCCACGGTGACCGCCATTATGGCCGAAGTCATGGATGCGACGCGCGCCGCGATAAACCCCTGTCAGTCCTCAAGAAAGAGGGGATTCACCCCACAGATGGGAGCGCCGGTTGGTTCCGGTGGTTGCGTGGGTGCTTCCGCCTCCGCGTCTCCTGTGGTCGTCCCATCTAAGACGGTCTTCGTTCCTGTCCCGCCCGTGTCTCCTCCTGCCCCGCGGCCCTTGCGCTGGGACCCGGCGGAGAGGCTTGAGGCGATGATCGCTTACCAAATCAAGATCGAGAGGATCTTGATGTCTGAGGAGCGGCGAGAGGGGATTTTCGAGGTTTGGGAGCGACGAGAGGCTAATGCTCGTGCAATCGCGAAATCGGTATGTTTGCACGAGAACGAGACCGGGATGCGTGCCTTCCCGACGCACATCGTTCCTGACCGTATTGGGCCTACGGCAGCCTCCATCAAACGGGGGCGTAGCCCAAGGAAATCCGGTTCCGTAGGAAAGGGCCGGAGGCCTCGGGTCACCCTCCACGAGGTCAGGGCGTAGCCTTCGGGTCTCCCTATCCCTGAAAGGGGCCGGAGGCCTTAGGAGAGCCTCCTATAGCGTCAGGGGCGTAGCCAACCGAGACAACTTTTTCCTTCCGGGACCGTAGGTTAGGTCGCTTCTCCCCTTGTAGAATTCGAGGGAATTCGCTACCTTTTTGATTGTCTCCGCATGGGACCGGGCGTTGCACCTCAACCTCGAAACCCCGTCTCTGGTAATCCCGGAGGCGGGGTTTCTTCGTTTGTCCCTTGCCAGGCTCGGGCGCACCATTTTGCCATGCACGCCGGCATCCCCCCGTTCCCCACCCCACCTGCCTCGAAGGCGTCCCGTCGCGATGCCGACAGGCAACGCAAACGCGCCGCTCGTCAGGCCCTCAGGGAAGCCGGTGCGCCTGATCCGCGTCAACTTGATGCTGCGCTAGTCGACGCGCTCCGGGACGCACTCCTCGCCTCCGCGGCTTCGGCTGGGACCCGGCCCGGGGAGCGTCTTGTTGCAAGCGCAGTGGACGTCAAGGAGGTCCTCCGCCTTGCCCTGCGTGGTCTCTGGGGACGGGAGAGCGGAGGCGTCCCCCTTCAGACGGAGGCGATACGTGCGGCCCTGGTGGCCCGTCTCGCGCCCCCCTCTGACCCGTCAGGGGCGTAGCCTACGGGCATCCCTATCCCTGCGGGGGTGATGCGTACCCCGGCCCTCACCCCTGCATCATTTGATGCAGGGGCATCCCCGGTGGCGGTCCCGATGCCTTGCGTCCCCTGAGGCCCCCGAGGGCCTGGGATGGTCCGTTACACGGGCAGGGGGCAGGATCCCGATCGTGCGCTGGTCCGCACTGCCTCGCCCTCCCTGACCCCTCCAAAGGGGGGCGACGGGAGGGCATCCCCTTCGCGGAAAGCCGGTGACAAAGGGCAAGATAGGGGGGGATGGGTCCCCCCTGGGGGGCCGAAAGCAGAAGTCGCGAAGGTGCAACATCCGCCCGGGTACAGTGGAAATTTTTGGGTACGCGGCGTGCGTACCGCCTGACGGATCAAAGGGTTACCGTGCGTACCGACGACCCTCTCGCGTACTCCGCACCGCCCTCGTCGCGGTGCGCACCCTGCGTGCGTACTCCCGGAATTCGCGTACGCACGACGAGGCCCAGATTGGACAGATCCAGGCCCTAATCACCGAGTTCGGTTTCCTCGTTCCACTCATCGTAAACGAGCACGACACCATATCGCGGGGCACAGCCGCCTTGAGGCCACGAAGCGCCTTGGCATGGAGCAGGTCTCCGTCATCCGGCGTCCCGGCCTGAGCGTTGCGCAGCGCGGCCCTCGTCCTCGCGGACAACCGTGTCGCCCTCAACTCGTCGTGAGACGAGTCCATGCTAGCCAAGGAGGTCGCCTTCATCCAGGAGGCCATCGACGCCGGCGAGTTCGATTTCGACCTGGGGGATGCGGGCTTCGAAGAGGCCGAGCTCAAGAATCTCGCGGAGGTCCGGGCGCCCGAGCCCGAGGAGGAGCCGCCACGGGAGTTGACCGTCACCAAGGAGCCCGCGGTGTGCAGGGCCAGTGACCGGTGGATGCTCGGGCCCTAACCTTCACCGTGGCTGGTGCCTGCCTGAACGACCTCAGAGCGGCCGACATCCTCATCATCGCGTGGGAGCGTCAGAACAAGGGAGAGGCCCCTATGGCCGGCGGGGGCATGACCTTCCGTGCCAAGGCCTAGAGCCTCGGGATCGAGTTCAAGCGGCAGGACACCAAGGCCAGGCACAAGGCTGACTGATGGCCGGGGTCTCGGGACGTGCGCTGGCCAAGCTCCTCGGTATTTCCGAGGGGGCGGTCCGGAAGATTAGGGACACCCGCCTCGCTGAGGCCAAGCTGCCTGGGGGACTGTTCGACCCCGAGCGGGCGAGGGCCCACTACCCCGCCAATGTCGATAAGGCCATGCAACAGGAGCGGCCCTCGACCCATGCGGCCACGTCAAGCCCTGCACCTGCCGCAGGACCCGCGGTTGTCATGGGACGACCCGAGGCCGCCGGTCCCGACGTCAACAAGGCCCGCGCCGCGTAGACCATGGAGAAAGCCTGCGGCGAACAGATCAAGCGGAAGGTCGATGAGAAGTCGGTGATCGAGCGAGCCCCGGCCTTCACCCTGGTGCAGGGCTAGGCCCGGGAGTTCCGTGCGGGCCTGTTCCGGTTCCCGGACAAGCACGCGGCCAAGATGGCGGCCCCGAGCTCGGGGTGGACGAGAATGCCCTCTACGATTGCCTCCAGAAGCATTTCCGGGCGTACCTGGAGAAGGACATTGCGCGCATGAAGGCCGAGGTCCTCGGGTGCCCGCCCCATATCCGCGAGGTCGTTGTCGGCATCGACGAGGTGGGTGTCGAGCTCGACGGGCGCGAGTTCGAGTTGCGAGGTGTCTACCGTGATGTCGATCCTGGCCATGACGTCATCGTCGGACCCCGCCGTGAAACCGACGAGCCCGCCGCGAAACCGGGTGCCCGCGTCCCCTTGGATTTTCGATGCTGTTTATAGGAGTAACGGGTGGGTGCGCCCCCTTTGCTCTGAGCAATCACCGGACGCATCCTCGGCAATCATAGCCCAGGGAAACGGTAACCCTGGGGCCAGGATCGTCTTGCCAGGGCAATCTGGAGCTGAATCTATGAAGGCCTGGGCGACGGGGGATACGACAATGAGCAGGCAGACCGACAACTTCCACAACGGCATGCATGGCGGCATGATGGCGGTCGGCGTCGCTCTCGTGGCAGGCCAACGTGCGCGTCGTGAGGCTCAGGCTTGGGCGCAGGCAGATGCCGATGCCGAGAGCGCCGTCCACCGCCTCGGGCAGGCGCTCCTGGCATCGCGTCGCCGGGAGGCCGAGCTTGCCCGAGACTTGGCGGCCGCTCAGGCGGAAATCCGCGCACTGCGTCTCGCCCGCCGTCAGTGAGAATTATACGCCTGGGGGTTGTGCCTTTCCCCTGCGGACCGAATCCGGACCGCAAATGGGCCATTTGCGGACCATGGAAAAAAGGGCCCGCCGGTCATCCGGCGGGCCCTTTCGCATCAAGGGGAGGGGGGTGCTCAGGCCACCTTGCGACGTCGACGCTCCATGGCGAGGTTGACCAGATTGGCGATCTCCACGTCCTCGGGATCGGCCGAAAGCGGACGCGTCCACGTCCATTCTGCGGACGCATCCGCATCTTTTGCGGACACGTCCACAACGGGGGCCGGGATCGTCTCGCGGGGTGCGGCCGGGGTGAGCGACGGCAGGCCCTCGATCAGGATGCCGCCGACGTGTGCCTCAGCCTCATGCGGGAGTGCCGCCGCGAGCGTCACGAGCTCGCCGTGCGACAGGCCCCGGACCCACGTCATGACGGGCTTGGGTAGGGCGGACACATCCGCCGCGGGCCCCCCTGCAACGAGGTGCCGAGCGTACGACACAAGCGGGACGCCGACCTGGTGGCGAGGGGCCGGGCCCCATGCCGGGGACGGGGCAACCGCCGGGGCAGGGGCATCGAGGTACGCCGCGGCCGCATCGGTAGCGGGGAGGGCCGGGGTTGTGATCCCCGTTGCGGACCGGACCGCGCGGAGGACCCAGCGGCCGCTCTCCCAGACGAGGGCGAAGAGGGTGGCGACGGCGACCGCGGCGAGGAGGGCAATACGGGCGAGGAAGCTCATGGGCGGTGGTCCTGTGCTGGGGGGTGACGATCTCGATTGTCCGGGGCGCCTCGCAATCGACAAATTAGGCCGCGGCGAAGATGCGCTCGACGACCGCCCTAGGCAGTTGTTTTTGGTGAACGCGGAGCAGCCTGAGCGCGTGACTCGCCTGGGCGACGTCGAGGGAGGGCAGGGCGGCGAGGACGTGCCCATCGATTGTCGTCGATTTTGACCAGCCGATATTGTTTTGGACCATGGCCCGGTCTTGATCGTCCGCGGTGATCAGCCGGACTGCAGCCAGGGCCGCATTCCGAACCACGGGTAGGGCGGCCAGATTCTGTTCGGGTGGATGCAGCAGGGCAACCTTGTCCTCGGACCTCTGCACGTTTGCCGCAGCGCGCTTGACCATCGTCAGAAGCCGCTTCGCGTCCACGGCGTCGAAATCCGATTTGTCCAGGAGCCCCTGTGCTTCGTCGACGTCGACACGGCGGGCCCATGACCAGCGCCGCTTTTTCAGGGAATGCTCAGCCTCGGCCCGCGCATGGGCGATGAACGCGGCCTCCTTTTCCCTTAGCGCGGCCGCCTCCGCTTCTTCGCGAGCCCGTCGCTCCGCGGCCGCTGCCGCCCGCTCCGCCTCCCTGGCGGCGACCTGGGCGGGGATGCTGTCGATTGCTGCCTGAACGGCGGCCAGGTCGTGGTCGGGCGCCTGCCAAAAAAGGACTTCCCGGCCCTCTCGGGTGAGGCCTAGGTCCCAAAAGCAAATCACCTCTTGGTCAATAGCTTCATCGAACTCGGGCGTCCTCGGGGCGCGGCTCAGGTACCGCGGGCCGCGCCGCGTATGGAGCAGCTCGCCAGGCTGCCACTGCAGGCCGAGCCACGCGGGAGGGTGGACGTAGGGTGGCAACAGCGGCGTCGTGTGGGGCATTTTCGAATCCTCATATCGGCGGATCTGAGTAATTTAGCAATCGTATTACGGATCACAATAGAAACCCGACAGGCAATTTCGACAACGCAACACCGAAATTTCGACAACGATTTAAACAACACGGTGTTGTCGAAACTGTTGTTCAAATGGCATAAAGCATGAATCTATCGCAATGGTTGTATGAAACCAAAGGCATAATTTGGGATACTCTAGAAATTCTATTCCGGGTTGCGATATAATGTCCTCGGCAGATTCGCGGAGGGCTCAGATGGATGGTGGAATTGACGGAGAGGGACGTCCGGACGCTGCTCCGAGGGGCATGCCGCAAAGCCGGATCTCAGGACGCATGGGCGCGTCAGGCAGGCCTCTCGCCACAGCACGTTTCGGACGTCCTCTTGGGCAGGAGGGAGCCGGCCGGTCAGGTCCTGAGAGCGCTGGGGCTCTCGCGCAGGGTCCGGTACGTCGAGACGGCCGCCGGGGACCCAAGCGCTACTGCAGGATCCCCCGAGCCCGGTGCGAGGAGTACCTCAACGACGGTCTGACCTATCGCGAGATCGCCCGCGTCGAGGGGTGGGACGAGAAGACGATTGCGGTGCACTGCAGGGGGCTCGGGCTCACATCCCAGCCACGCCAGCCAGTTGTCACGCTCTTAGACGTCGAGAGCGCGCGTGAGGGACGGGAGACTGTCCGAGAAGTCGCGGACCGCCTGGGCGTCACGATCCAGGCCGTGCACATCTGCGCGTACCGGAACGGCACCAGGATCCCGCGGCGTCCCTCACGTCTCGACTACGAGACAATGAGAAGGGTAATCCTCGCGCACGCCCCGCTCTCGCAAGCCGCCCTGGAATTGGGCGTCACTCCCGAGACGCTCTACCGGCGCGCCGGCCAACTTGGTCTGCCCGGCGACCGCCGCGGCCGGACGCTGCTCCGCCGCCGGGAGGGGGGGGTCTGATGTGCGATCTCATCGAGAACCTGCAGAACCTCGGGATCGCCCAGGTCCGGGCCCGCCTGACCCAGGCACGGGCCGCCGCGCAGGCCCTGATCGACGACCCGGCGCTCCCGGAGATCCGGCGCGAGCATCTCGCGGTTGCGCTGGATGACGCAGATGCCCGCCTGCTCGACATGGCCCGCAACATCCTGTTCCACCTCGCCGGCGAGATCGAGGCCGCGGGCGAGCCCGTCGAGGAACGCGTTGACCTGGACGCAAACAGGTCACCCGAGGAGCGTGCGGTGGTCGTGGGGATCCTCGACGATCTCCTTGCCGAGGATGGCCCGTCCCCCGATCCGGTCGCGTCCGGGATGCCTCGGCCTCTGCCGCCGCCGCCGCTTCCGCCGGGAGCCCGGGGCGCACCCACCAGAATCTAGACGCCGCATTTCGAGGCCTGGGCGCCCGGCTAGGGGCGCATTTCCCGCAGCCCTTTCACCGACAGGACCACGCATCATGCGTATCAAGACCTTCGACCACCGGCCCGTGCAGGCCATCATTCGCGGCTCGCTCGACCGCTGCTTCGACAACCGCTCGAACGAGTACCGGGCCGCCGTCATCATGGAAGGCTTGTTTGAAGCCGGCTTCGAGATCGTCCCGAAAGCCAGGCCTGCGGCCGCTGCGTTCAATTCTCTTGGGGCGATGCCCGTGAAGGTGGTCGTATTCGAGGAGCCCGACGACGTTTCTGAGGCCCCAACCCTTGCCCCCAGGGATGTCCACACCCTGCCGGGCGGCCGCAAGGCCTCTGTCATGACGCTCAACGAGAAGCGCATCCTCCAGGCTATTGCCCAGGAGAGCTGGGCAAGGCTCTCGACCCGCGAGTTCGAGACGTACAAGCAGTGCCTCAGTGATTGGTCGGAGGGCGAAGCATCGGGTCCCCGCAGCGGCTACCACGAGGCGCTCGCTCTCATCCGTGCCGGTGAGACGTCCGCGGTCGCCATCGCTGCGGCCCTGGGGGGTGACGGGCGGACGGGTGAGGAGGGGGACGTTTGGGCACTCTACGATGCCCGTCACCGCACCCGGGCACGCTACGATTACAAGGCCGACCCCGACCTGCAGCGGCCCATCAACGCCGCCCAGGGTTAGTCATCTATGACCCTGGGCGCTCGCATTTGAGCGCCCAGGGAGCCGCCTTGGTTCAGAGCTTGATCGTAAAACTGGCATGCTCTGAAGCGGAACGCAAACGCACATGCCCAAGACTAATATGTATCCGTATGTTTACGACCCGAGTTACACAAAATACATTTCCAGATATTGGACGCCACCAAGGGTTCAGAAGAAAGCGGAGTGGCAAAACGCTTGCCGAAACGCGTTCTCGGGCCTCGATATCGCGGACCGCGAGTTCGTCCGTGCATCTGCTTTTATATTATCTGATAAAGACGATTCTTGGACCAAGGGTCGCCTGAGACATCGATTCAATCGTCTGCGAGTACGTATAACTACATTGAGAAGTGAATTTGTACGTTTGTATCCTATGACATTCTACCATGGTATACAGAACTGTCCATGGCGGGAGCGGCATTCACTGACACGCCCGCTGGAAGGGCCGGAGCGGCGCCTGAATTTAATTTGCAGGCTCGCACTCCCCGGTTTGTCGAGATGGCTCGGCCGGCCTCTGCGGTACGTCATTGAAAGCGGCAGGCATCACATGCCCGGCGACGCGTGTGTGTGGCCCGACATCATTTGCATCGTCCCCGGCCCGGGGTTCCTTACCGTCATTGTCCGCCGGGGCCTGCATCACCCCCCGCCGTCGAGCACGATCTATCCGATGTCGGCCGTCGGTCCCCAGGAGGGCAGTGACGGCGTATGGCTCGCAAGGGGTTCCTGGATCTCGAAACGACATCGCGACCGGCCGCCGACGGAGGGCTGGTTTGCCTGGTCATACGTGCCCGGTCCGAGCGGTGAAATCGAATTTCTCGTGCAGGGCGGCAGTGCGAAAGTGGCGCTCCGTCGATTTTGGGCGATCTACGATGCGACTGTGGTCGTGCCCACCTGGCATGGCAAGACGCCAGCGGACAGGCACCTGGCCTGGCTCCCTCCCGAGCCAGCCCCCCTCGACCTGACCGCCGAGGACGAGGAGGCCCTGGAGGGGCTAGAGGGCATCTGTGTGTAGCTGTCACCGTGTGAGGACGCGTTCCTCCGGCTGCGTGTCACTCGCGGCCATGCGTTCGAGGATCTGGCTGAGGGTCACCGGGCGGTACGACCACACGTCGACCCCGACATCCTGTGACTGGGTCGTGCCGGGCAAGAGCCCATGCGTGTGCCCGAAGAGGTGGAGCGACCCCCGATAGGCACGCGGCCACGAACGCATGGGGTAGTGGCAGAGCACGACGTGGCGGTCCTCGACGGAGATCTCCCTGATCCCGTCGTGCTGCTCCGCCCAACCGAGCTTGCGATTCTTGCGGTCATGATTCCCGGCGATGAGGATCTTGCGGCCGTTCAATCTCCGGAAAATCTTGCCGGCATACTCGGGCGTCGAGAGCGCGAAATCGCCGAGATGGTAGACCGTGTCCCCGGGCTGGACGGTCGAGTTCCAGGCCTCGATGAGCATCGCATCGTGCTCCTCTATACTGGCGAACCCAGGGCGCAGACCATGAAGAATTGAGGCATGCCCGAAATGGGTGTCCGCAGTGATGAAGTTGGCCATGACGGCCTCCATAAAATGGAGGCCGGCGCGCGCGCTCAGGTCCTCCTCAGGTGACGGGAAGGGGAGCGAATGCCCGGGTTTTTCGCGACATGGGGGAGGCCTCGGGGGCGGGGTGAATCTGGACGATCGCAGCTCGCCGAGAGGTGGGCAAGCGCGACGTTTGCGCAGGGTAAAGAAATCCCTGGCCTCAATTTGGGATCGACTCCCGGCCTCGTTTGTTCTTCATTCGTTCTCATGAGCGAATCGATGGAGACAGTCGTGGACGAGATGGAACGCGCCTATCTGGATGCCTGCGACGGTGACGCGCGGGATGCCCTGCGCCGGGCCCTGGGCGATGCCCTCCAGGAGCTCGCGGCCGTGGACCGACAGGTCAGCCGGGGTTTCGTGCGGGCGGGCAAGCCAGCGGATCTCGCCCGCAAGCTGGGACCTGAACGACGCGCCCGGCAGGGTCAGGGGGCGGTTGGCTGAGCCCTCCCGGGGCCTCGCTTCGTGCGTTCCCTCGTGACCGGTGCCGGCAGCGCGGCCAGCGCGGCCCGCTCGTTCTCGTAGGCCTCCAGCACCGCATCGACCCACAGGGCCATGCCCTCCGACTTGAGGGGTATCCGTTGGCTCCGGTCGTAGTGAAGGCGCGTGACGGCGGAGCGGCGGTCGCGCTCGTCCTCGGTCACTCCGGCCTCGTGGTCCAGGATCGCGGACGCGGCCCCGCCCAGGCGATGGTCCGAGAGGAACGTCGTGATCGCCCGGCGGACGTCATGCAGCGTCCAAGGCCGGATGCCGTGGATCCCGAAATAATCGACCAGCGGCCGCGCGGTGACCGTCGACCCCGTCACCTTCTTCCCCCGCAGCCGGTAGAGGAGCGCGTTCAGGGCACCCTGGCCGACATGGCCGTCCCCCCGGATCGACGGGAAAAGCCAGCGATTCGTCTCACGGTCGGGATCCTCGGCAAGCACCCGGTCGATCACGTACCAGGCGCCCGGGGGGAGGGGGAGCACAAACGGGCGATCTTCCTTCATGACCCCGGCGCTCCATGTCACGGCGCGCCAACCCGGTCCCGGCACGCCGGCGTCCTCGGGGATGGGGGCAACGTCCAACCGTGCGGTCTCCGCGACGGCGCCCGTGCGCTGGCCCGTGAGGACAGTGAACCACAGCATCGCTAGAGTGCCCGGCGCGGTCGCGTGTTCCGTCTGACCGAGTGTCCGGTATCTCTCCGCGACGGCCAGGGTCCGGGCGAGCTCGTCGATCTCGGGCGCGTGCCTGCGCTTGCTCGGCTTGTATCGGATCGTCCACTGGTCTCGCCAGAGCGGCCACTTCTCAGTCGCCTTCGCCATGCCGGACACGCCGCTATGGTTCGACCAGGCCCAGTCGAGCATCTCCCGTCCCTGGCGTACGGCCCGGGCGGCCGCGCTGCGCGAGTTCGCGGCGATGATCTCGTTCCGGATACCCTGCAGGTCGGTGGCCGTGACCTCACGGACGGGGCGGCGGGCGATCCGGTCGAATGCCTTGTGGCGCAGGTACGAAGCGTATGCGGGGAAGTACCCAGGGTCGAGGTCCGGCCGCTTCTCCTCAAGGAACAGATCGACGAGGTCCCGCCATTCCCACGGGCCGTGCCGCCGCCGGTCCTCGTCGCTCTGCCGTTCTACCTCCACCGGCCAAGCCGCGTCCGCCGAGGTCTCGTGGTCGCCGCCGGTCGTGACCATGGCATGCGCGTAGACGGCGACGTCCTGCCGGGGGTCCCGCCCATCCTTCACGTCCAGCCGGGCCCGGGCGGCCGCCTCACGCGCCGCGGCGACCGAGACGGAAGCCATGTCCCCGAGGCGGAGGGTCGACATGCGGAGCTTGAGGATCCAGTTGCCGGCCGCCGGCGTCACGCGGAGCACGAGCCCCGGGAAGGCGTCGTCGCAGAAGTCGATCCCGCGGCCGGGGACGGTCCCGCTATCGATCATCCGGCGCGCCTTCTTCAGGTGCTCCGCCGTCAGCCGCGCCCGCTCCCGTGCGTATGTCCCCCGCGATGCCGCCATGTCCGTCTCCGTGGATACCGCATGGATACCGCACGTCCGAAACGCGGCCGCAAGAGTCCCCGGGAACGGTCCACCGGGAAAAGCCATGCAGGATTAACGGTTTGCGCGGGAAGCGCCGGGGAGGTGGCGAGGCGGAAAGCCCGGGGGATCGTCCTTCCAAGCTGAATACCCGGGTTCGATTCCCGGTACCCGCTCCATTCTCCTACCTCAAAAATTTGCAGCAGATCGAACGGGATAGGCTCCTTTAGGAGGTCTCCTCGGCGTTTGATCCAAGCGATGGATACCACCCGAATGGGCTGATTGGCGGCCCCCAGGGACGGTTACGGACAGGCCGACATCATCCTCGAAGGTCCGGCTGGGGCTCGCGGGCATCATGGCATCCACGACGAGGTGCCCGGCCCTGAGGGCCCCCCGGTCCCATCCTGGCTGTCGAGCGCCAGGCGGGCGTGGAGATGCGGACAGGTCCGAGAACGGAATCGTCGAGGCGCATGAATTCCGGCTCTCCCGCTCCGGCAGAGTGGGGAGGAGCGAACCTACCGACCGGCGCATGCCCTGGCCCATTTGGCCGCTACGGAGCGCCCAGCAACGGCAGCCACAGCGCCAAGGCCGAAAGCGTCACCAGAAGCACGGGTGGGGTGATGATCAGCCCGACCTTCATGTACTGCGCCCACGTGATGTGCTGCCCCCGGCCGGCGAGCACGTGGAGCCAAAGCAAGGTCGCGAGGCTGCCGATCGGTGTAAACTTCGGACCGAGGTCGCACCCGATGACGTTGGCGTAGATCATCGACTGGCGCATCAGGGGCGACAGGTCGGGGGTCTGCTGGATCGAAAGCGCTCCCACCAGCACGCCCGGCATGTTGTTCATGACGGAAGACAGGATGGCGGCGGCGAAGCCCGTCCCGATGGTGGCGACGACCGCTCCCTGGCCCGAGAGCCAGACCAACCCCTGCGCCAGGTAGTCCGTCAGGCCGGCGTTCTTCAGGCCGTAGACGACGAGGTACATGCCGAGGCTGAACAGCACGATCTGCCACGGTGCCCCCGCGAGGATCTTGCGGATGGGGATCACGCGGCTTCGGCTGGCGAGAGCCAGAAGGATCAGGGCGCCGGCACAGGTGACCACCGATACCGGTATGCCGAAGGGCGCGGAGACGAAGTAGGCGGCGAGAAGGAGGGTGAGCAGCGGGAAGGCCGCCTTGAACACCGAGGGATCGCGGATGGCACTCTGAGGCGGCTCCAACTGGCCCACCGGATAGGTCGCCGGCAGGTCGCGGCGGTAGAACATCCACAGGACCAGCAGGGTCGCGGCGAGCGAGACGAGGTTCACCGGTACCATCACGGCGGCGTAGCGGCTGAAGGTGATGTCGAAGAAGTTCGCCGAGACGATGTTGACGAGGTTCGAGATCACCAGCGGCAGGCTGGTGCTGTCGGCCACGAACCCGCAGGCCACGATGAAGGCGAGGGCCGCCACCGGCTCGAAGTCGAGCCGCAGCAGGATGGCGAGCACGATGGGGGTGAGGAGAAGCGCAGCCCCGTCGTTGGCGAACACCGCCGCGATGGCCGACCCGAGAAGGATGACCAGGGGAAACAGGCGTCGGCCACGACCGCCACCCCACCGGGCGATGTGTAGGGCGGCCCAATGGAAGAACCCGGCCTCGTCGAGGAGAAGCGATATGATGATGAGCGCCACGAACGTGAAGGTGGCGTCCCAGACGATATGCCAGACCACGGGGATGTCGCCCGGATGGATGACCCCGCTGGCGAGGGCCACGGCGGCCCCCGTGAGGGCGCTCCATCCGATCCCGAGGCCCCTGGGTTGCCAGATGACGAAGACGAGGGTGACCACGAAAATGGCGAGCGCGAGCATCGGCAGCGTTTCTTATTCTCGATGAAGCGGGAGGCGGGTCAGGCGCTGGCGACGCGGCGCCCGTGCTCGTGCTCGTCGACGACGCGCTCGCCGTCTTCCTTCACGAACTCGCCCTGCTGGACCGGCAACAGGTCGAGTACCGCCTCGGAGGGGCGGCACAGGGCGACGCCCTTCGGGCTCACCACCAAAGGGCGATTGAGCAGGATCGGGTGCGCCTCGATGGCATCCAGAAGCTGGTCGTCCGTGAGGGCCGGGTCGGCGAGGCCGAGTTCCACGAAAGGTGTCCCCTTCTCACGCAGGAAGTCCCGGATCGTGGCGCCGGCCCGCTCGGCAAGCTGACGCACCAAGGTGCGGCTAGGCGGCGTTTTCAGGTACTCGACCACGTGTGGCTCGATGCCGGCGTTGCGAATGAGCGCCAGGGTGTTGCGGGACGTTCCGCAATCCGGGTTGTGGTAGATCACGACGTCCATCGAGCGGTCTCCTTGCAGCAGGCGGAGAGGGCTGCGACGGCCGGGGCGCAGACCTCGGGGCGCCCCTGGCAGCAATCGCGCATCAGGAACTGGATCAGTTCCGACAGGTCCGGGTAGGCGGCGCTGTAGATGATCGAGCGTCCCTCGCGGCGGGAGGTGACGAGCCCGGCATGGGTGAGCTCCTTCAAGTGGAAGGACAGGTTGGTGCCTGACACGCCGACCGCCTCGGCCAGCATGCCGGCTGCCATCCCGTCCGGCCCGGCGGTGACGAGCCGGCGCACGATGCGCAGGCGATGCTCCTGGCCGAGGGCCGCAAAGGCGGCGACGGCTTGCCGTTCGCCCATCATGATGTCAATATCTCAATCATCATTGAAATGTAGAGGATACTAACGTCGTGGACAAGCCTCAACACCCCTTCGCCGATGGCATGCCGAACCTGAGCGAGGGGCACTTCGAGGTTCCGACGCGCACCGGCCTCCAGGTGACGACGCCGTTCACCCACGCTCCGCGGTTCCTGATCCTGTACGGATCGCTCCGGGAGCGTTCGTTCAGCCGCTTCCTCGCCTACGAGGCCGCGCGCCTGCTTCAGGCAATGGGCGGCGAGGTGCGGATCTACGATGCGCGCGGCCTGCCGTTGCCCGACGACGCCTCCCCTGACCACCCCAAGGTCCGTGAACTGCGCGCCCTCTCGATCTGGTCGGAGGGACACGTCTGGGTCAGCCCCGAACGACACGGCAACATGACCGGCGTCATCAAGAG
Organism: Methylobacterium sp. 88A; assembly: GCF_000376345.1. Taxonomy (NCBI): domain Bacteria; kingdom Pseudomonadati; phylum Pseudomonadota; class Alphaproteobacteria; order Hyphomicrobiales; family Methylobacteriaceae; genus Methylobacterium; species Methylobacterium sp. 88A. The sequence continues at coordinate 2,779,512 of NZ_AQVT01000001.1, read as the reverse complement.
CCAGATCGACTGGCTGCCCCTGTCGGAAGGGTCGGTGCGCCCGACGCAGGGCCGGACCCTGGCCGTGATGCAGGTCTCGGGCGGCTCGCAATCGTTCAACGCCGTCAACGCCCTGCGCATCCTCGGGCGCTGGATGCGGATGATCACCATCCCGAACCAGTCCTCGGTGCCCATGGCCTACAAGGAGTTCGATGAGGCCGGCCGGATGAAGCCCGGCCCCCTCTACGACCGGGTGGTCGACGTCTGCGAGGAACTGTTCAAGTTCACCCTCCTGACCCGTGAGCGGGCCGACTACCTCGTCGACAGGTATTCCGAGCGCAAAGAGCGCGCCCCCGAACGGCTCGAGGCGGTGGCGGCCGATATCGGGTTCGTAAGGCGATAGGCTGCTTGGAGCGCCTGCACGCCACGGGGGATCGGCTGGAACCGGGCTTGCCTGGATAGCGCGTCCGTCCCGGCTAAATCGGCACGAATGCCGGGCGCGGGGGAGCGTGCCGCGCATCGCGCGGAAGGGCATCGAGAGAAGCAACAAGCCCGGTCGGCATCGTTGGGTCATGGAGCGCACCCACGCCTGGCTCAACCGCTTCCGCCGCCTTCCCGTCCGCTATGAGCGACGCGGCGCCATCCACGAGGCCTTCACCAGCCTCATCACCCTCAACCAGATCAAACGGTTGTGTTGGACGCTCTAAATAAAGGCGATTCCGCCATACATGTAATTGATGGACAGTTGAGTCGTGATCCAGCTTTTTGCTGCGTCCAATGAAGGAAACATCAAGCCCTGCTGGTCACACGACCCGAACCCTTTATCGAGATACCACTGCGTCTGCTCGGCGTGATTTTCAAATTCGGACGAGCGCACCAGGATCGCGACGATCCGTCCGTCGGATATGCCGAGACATGCACTCTCCTCCGATTCCGAATCTCCAAGAAGAATGTGCTCGAAGTGCACGCAGGAAGACATGAAAATTAACCCGCGCCGATGAATGATTAAGTTTTCATGAATTGCCACGTGCCGGTTGCCTGACATCGATCCGAATCGTCTAGCATAGACCTTCGAATCGGCACCATCCCTCAAACGAGGGAGGTGCGAAAATCAAATAAACACCCCCGTCCTCACTCATATGAGGGATGTGCCACCGGATTCTTTGTTCTATCCAGCTGTCGCAATTCCCGCTCATGCGATGCGGATGAAGCCTTCGATTTGGTCTGATGGGGCATAAACCGCCTAAGGCTGGATGATACTTCATGGTGCCGCGTTTTTAGCTGGCTATGACCGAGCTCGATCGCTCGAAATCCGTCGTCGATTCAAATCTCTGGAGTGAAACGCCATGGCCATTTTAGGCCCCACCGTAGTGTCGATCACTGCAGCTGCCGATGTTCTCAACGGAACCGCCAACACCACGGAGGTGACCTTCACCTTCTCCGAGGCGGTGAACGGCTTCGACATGGACGACGTCGTCATCCCCGGCAATGCCGGTTATGTGAGCGACTTCGCCTCCGACGACGGTGTTGTCTGGACGGCCGTCTTCCATGCGGCTCCGGGTTTCGATGGTGCTGTCACGCTGTCCGTCACCGATGGTTACAAAAATTCCAACTTTGAGGATGGTCACGCTGGTGGCTCGCTCGATCTGACCATCGACCAGACGGCGCCGACGGTGATCGTCGAGCTCGACTCGTCGGCCTTCAGCAACAACAACCCGACCTCGCAGGTGACCGTCACCCTCAGCGAGGCCTCGCCCGACTTCGATGCGTCCTTCATCGTAGTCACCGGCGGTACCATCGACGGTCTGACCGCCAGCGACGACGGCCTGACCTATATCGGCACCGTCACGGCCAATGCGAACTCCACCACGCCGGTCTCGGTCTCCGTGGCCGCCGGACGCTTCACCGATGCGGCGGGCAACGCCAACGCCGCCACCATCAGCGCCAGCGACACCGCCACCGTCGACACCATCAACCCGACGGTGTCCTCCATCAGTGCAGAACTCTCCGACCTCAACGCGACCTTCAACACCACGGAGGTGACCTTCACCTTCTCCGAGGCGGTGACCGGCTTCACCGCCAGTGATGTCAGCATCCTCAACAATCGCGGCACGATGGGCGACGTAACGAGCAGCGACGGTGGCACGACCTGGAAGGGCACCTTCACGGCGAATGCGGGCGTCGTGGGCGGGGCCATGCTGTCCGTCACCGGCGCCTATACCGATAGCGCCCTCAACCCGGGCTCGGATGGCGCTATGCTAGGGTCTGGACTCAATCAGCACCAGAAGGCGATGACAGCGGCGAGTGCGACGGCAGAGGCATAGTTGCGGGCCAGCTTGTCGTATCGGGTGGCGATACGACGGAAGTCTTTGAGGCGGCAGAAGGTGGCCTCGACGCGCCAGCGCTCGCGATAGCGGCGCTTGTCGTGGCGGATCTTGCGTTTGCGGCTGCGTTTGCCTGGAATGACGGGGGTGATGCCCTTCTCCCGCAGATCGGCGCGCAGCCAGTCTGCGTCGTAGCCCTTGTCGGCGGTCAGGCGGCGGATACGGCCTGGGGCTTCGGCCAGCACGTCCGCGGCTGTACGGACGTCGCTGGCGTTGCCGGATGTCAGCAGGAGGACGCCGGGGCGTCCGAGGACATCGGTGAGGGCGTGGATCTTGGTTGTCCGGCCCCCACGCGACGGGCCGATGGCCTGCGCTTTGCCCCCCCTTTACCGCCGTGGGCGGAGCGATGCGCTTTGACGTAAGTGCTGTCGATGGCCGCCGCTTCGCCCGACCACCCGGCCTTGGCCAAGGCGGCCAGCATCGCCCGCCAGAACCCGCGCCGAGACCACCGGTTGAAGCGATTGTAGACCGTGGTGCGTGGACCGTACTCCGCCGGGCAATCCTGCCAGCGGCAGCCTGAGGTGAACACATGCAGCATGCCCGAGATGATCTTCCGGTCGTCCTTGCGCTCGGGGCCGGGTTGGTTGACCGGCATGAACGGCCCGATCACCGCCCACTGATCATCCGAGAGCCAGAACAGGTCCGCCATCATCGCCTCCATGCTGAAAACCGCGAATGTGAATCACAAAACTGCAGCTGCAGCAATATCTTGGTTCGGTTCAGACCCTAGCCCTGGCCATCGACACGATTGTGCCGACGGTGACCGTCGACATGGTCTCGAAGGTCTTCAGCAATACCCACCCGACCTCGGAGGTGACCTTCACCCTGAGCGAGCCCTCGCCAAACTTCGATAAGTCCGACGTCACGGTCACCGGCGGGAGCATCGGCAAGTTGACCGCCAGCGCCGACGGCCTGACCTATACCGGCACCGTCACGGCCGAGGAGAGCTTCACCGGGGAGCTCTCGGTCTCGGTGGCCGCCGGAACCTTCGTCGATTACTCTGGCAACGCCAATGCCGCCTCCACCCCCGACACGGCGACGGTCGACACGGTGGCGTCGACGGTGAGCGTCTTTATGCCGGCGTCCACGTTCAATATCATCAGCCCGACCTCTGAGGTGACCTTTACCCTGGGCGAGGCCTCGGACAACTTCGACAAGAGCGACGTCACGGTCACCGGCGGGAGCATCGGCGATCTGACCGCCAGCGACGACGGCCTGACCTATACCGGCACATTCACGGCCGAGGAGGACTCCACCACGCCGGTCTCGATCTCCGTGGGCGCCGGTGTCTTCACCGATGCGGCGGGCAACGGCAACATCGCCTCCAATACCGACGGCGCCACGGTCGACACGGTGGCGCCGTCGGTGGAAATCAATATCTTGGCGGCCACGCTCAACGTCAACGTTCCGGACGTGACGGTAACCTTCACCCTGAGTGAGGCCTCGACCAATTTCGATCGAACCGACGTCACGGTCACCGGCGGTAGCATCGGCGATCTGACCGCCAGCGCCGACGGCCTGACCTACACCGGCACCGTCACGGCCGATGAGGGCTTCACCGGGGAGCTCTCGGTCTCGGTGGCCGCCGACCGCTTCAACGACGCGGCGGCCAACGGCAACGCCGCCTCCCTCGTCGACACAGCGACGGTCGACATGGTGGCGCCGACGGTGACCGTCGCCCTGGCGGCGGATTCGTTCAACATCGCCAACCGGAGCTCTGAGGTGACCTTCACCCTGAGCGAGGCCTCGACCGACTTCCCTGGCTCCGACTTCGATGCCTCCGACGTCACGGTCGTCGGCGGTAGCATCGGCGAGCTGATCAACAACGGCGACGGGACCTATACCGGCACTGTCTCGGCCTACGAAGATTCCACCACGCAGCTCTCGATCTCCGTGGCCGCCGGAGCCTTCGGCGATACGGCGGGTAATTCCAACACCGTCTCCAACTCCGACACGGCCACGGTCGACACGGTGGCGCCGACGGTTGTCTCCATCGTGGCGGCCGACACCGAGCTCAACTCGGCCTCCAACTCCACGCTGGTGACCTTCACCTTCTCCGAGGCGGTGACCGGCTTCGCCAAGGACGATGTCCTCGTCACCGGTCCCGGATTGCTGGGCGACTTGGAGACCGCCAACGGTGGCCTCACCTGGACGGGCACCTTCACGGCGAGCGCGGGCCAGACCGGCTCGGCCACGCTGGCCGTCAGCGGTGCCTATCTCGACGCTGCCTCCAACCCGGGCGCGGCTGGCGGCTTGGAGACCCTGACCATCGACACGCAGGCGCCGATGGTGACCGTCAACCTGGCATCGACGGCCTTCAGCAACACCAACCCGACCTCGCAGGTCACCTTCACCCTGACAGAGGCGGCGACCGACTTCGATAAGTCCGATGTCACGATCACCGGCGGGAGCATCGGCGATCTGACCGCCAGCGACGGCGGCATGACCTATACCGGTACCGTCACGGCCAATCCGAACTCCACCACGCCGGTCTCGGTCTCCGTGGGCCTAGGACGCTTCACCGATGCGGCGGGCAACGCCAACCTCGGCTCCGTTCCCGATACCGCAACGGTCGACACCCAGGCACCGACGGTGACCTCCATCGTGGCGGTCGACGCCGATCTCAACCTGAACGACACGACCGAGGTCGTGACCTTCACCTTCTCCGAAGCGGTGACCGGCTTCACCGCGAGCGACGTCTTCATTCCCGAGGTCTCCGGACTTCCTGCCGGCACCTTGGGCACCTTGATTAGCAGCAACGGTGGCACGACCTGGACGGGAACCTTCACGGCGCAGGATGGCTTCGTCGGCTCGGCCAACCTGTCCGTCATCGGGGAGTATGCCGATCTTGCCTCCAACGTGGGCTCGACCGGCGGTTCGAAGACCCTGAACATCGACACGGTGGCACCGACGGTGACCGTCGACCTGGCCTCGACGGCCTTCAGCGCCACCAATCCGACCTCGGCCGTGACCATCACCCTGAGCGAGATCTCGGCCGGCTTCGACAAGACCGCGGTCACGGTCAACGGCGGTACTCTCAGTGATCTGACCGCCAGCCTCGACGGCCTGACCTATACCGGCTTCGTCACGGCCGATCAGAATTCCACCGAGCCGGTCTCGATCTACGTGTCCGCCGGAGCCTTCACCGATGTCGCGGGCAACGCCAACGCCCCCTCCATGTCAGACAACGCAACGGTCGACACCGTCAACCCGACGGTCGCGCTGCTGACGATCTCGCAGGATACCGGCGCGAGCGATTCGGACCACATCACCCGTGATCGAACCCTGTCGGTCAGCGGCACGGTCGAGGCAGGCTCCACCGTGACCGTCGCCGTGCTCGATCTGGCCGGCAACCCCGTGCTCGTCAACGGGACCGCCGTGACGCTGGTCGCCACAGTCACCGGCGGCATATTCACGACCGCGCCCACCGCCTCATTGCCGGACGGCAGCTACATCTTCCGCGCCACCGCGACGGACAGTGCCGGCAACACCACCATCAGCGATCTCAAGCCGGTACGGGTGGACAACAGCACGGCCCTTCCGACCTTTGGCCTCGCGGCGGCCTCCGATACCGGAGCCAGCGCCACCGATCGGCTCACCAACGACACCACCCCCGACTTCACCGGAACGGCCGAGGCCGGCGCCACGGTCCAGATCTTCCTGGACGGATCCGAGATCGGCACCGCCGTCGCCGACCAGAACGGTGCCTACACCCTGGCCTTCGCGGACTCGGACCTGAACGGCACCCCCCTGACGAACGGCAGCTACACCCTCTCGGCGATCGCCACCGACCTCGCCGGCAACACGAAGCTGAACACGACGGTCAAGACGTTCACGGTCGATACGACCTCGCCGACGGCGACGGTCGTGATCGCGGATGACAGCTTCAGCGACGGCAACCTGACCTCGACGGTGACCTTCACCTTCTCGGAAGCCGTCGATCCCAACTATCTCTTCCCGAGCGCCTCCGGCGGCGGCATCGTGCCGGGCTCGCTCGTCGTCGCCGAAGACGGGCTCTCCGCCACCGCCACGTTCGCCGCCAACGATGACAGCACGATCGACGCCGCGGTCACCGTCGCGGCGTTCAAGGACCTCGCAGGCAATTCCGGTACCTCCACCCCGTCCGCTCCGGTCACGGTCGACACCCGCAACCCGACGGCGATGGTCGTGATCGGTGATGCCAGCTTCAGCGACGGCAACCTCACTTCGACGGTGACCCTCACCTTCTCGGAAGCCTTCGATCCTGCCTCCCTCAAAATGAGCGCCACCGGCGGCAGCATCGAGCCGGGCTCGCTCTTCGTCGCTGACGACGGGCGCTCCGCCACGGTCACCTTCACCGCCGACGATGACAGCACGACCGCCGCCACGGTCACCCTCACGGCGTTCAAGGACCTCGTCGGCAATGCCGGTACGTCCACGGCGTCCGCTCCGGTCACGGTCGATACCGTCAACCCGACGGCAACGGTCGTGATCGAGGATGCCAGCTTCAGCGACGGCAACCCAACCTCGACGGTCACCTTCACCTTCACGGAAGCCGTCGATCCCGCCTCTCTCGAACTGAGCGCCACCGGCGGCACCGTCGATCCAGACTCGATCGTCATTGCCGTCGACGGGCTCTCCGCAACCGCCACGTTCATCGCCAGCAACAGCAGCACGACCGACGCCACGGTCACCCTCACGGCGTTCAAGGACCTCGCCGGCAATGCCGGCACCCCCGCCGCGTCCGATCCGGTCCCGGTCGATACCGTCAAGCCGACGGTTCAGATCGCGTTCTCCGAGACCAGCCTCAGCGACGGTATCCCGACTTCGACGGTGACCTTCACTTTCTCGGAGGCCGTCGATCCTGACTCCCTCGACGTGAGAGCCAGCGGCGGCATCATCGAACCGGGCTCGCTGGTTCTCGCCGAGGACGGGCTCTCCGCCACGGCCACATTCACCGCCACCGACAACAGCGCGGCCGACGCTTCGGTCACTCTCCTGGCGTTCACGGATCTCGCAGGCAATTCCGGTACCTCCACCCCGTCCGCTCCGGTCACGGTCGATACCGCCAACCCGACGGCGACGGTCGTGATCGCGGATGACAGCTTCAGCAACGGCAACCTGACCTCGACGGTGACCTTCAGCTTCTCGGAAGCCGTCGATCAGGACTCTCTCGTCGTGGCCACCACCGGCGGCACCATCGATCCGACCTCGATCGTTTTCGCCGATGATGGGCTCTCCGCCACCGCCATCTTCACCGCCACCGACGACAGCACAGCCAACGCCACGGTCACCCTCACGGCGTTCAAGGACCTCGCCGGCAATGCCGGCATCTCCCCCGCGCCCGATTCGGTCCCGGTCGACACCCGCACCCCGACAGCGACGGTCGTGATCGCGGATGACAGCTTCAGCGATGGCAACCCAACCTCGACGGTCACCTTCACCTTCACGGAAGCCGTCGATCCCACCTCTCTCGAACTGAGCGCCACCGGCGGCACCGTCGATCCAGACTCGATCGTCATTGCCGTCGACGGGCTCTCCGCCACCGCCACGTTCACCGCCAGCAACAGCAGCACGACCGACGCCACGGTCACCCTCACGGCGTTCAAGGATCTGGCCGGCAATGCCGGCACCTCCACCCCGTCCGCTCCGGTCACGGTCGATACCGTCAACCCGACGATGGTCTCGATCACCGCGGCTGACCAAAGCCTCAACGTCGCCGGCAATACCTCGACGGTGACCTTCACCTTCTCGGAAGCCGTCGAAGGCTTCAGTGCCAGCGATGTCGCCTACGACACCTCCACCGGAACGCTGGGAGTCCTGACGAGCGACGACAACATCACCTGGACGGGTGAGTTCACGGCGAAACCGGGCATCACCGGCACGGCGGTTCTGTCGATCGGTGGAAACGGGGCCGCCTATACCGATCTGGCCGGCAATGCGGGGGTGCAAGGCGGTGAGCTGAGCCTGACCATCGATACGGTGGCACCCACCATCAGCGGTCTCACGATCTCGACGGACAATGGACAAAGCGCCACCGACAAGATCACGCGCGACAATACCCTCACGGTCAGCGGATCGGTGACCGGTGTTGCCGAGAATGCGACCGTAGAGGTCGCCGTGATCTACGATGGCGAAACCGTCACCACCCTGACCGGTACGGTCATCGACGGCACCTTCACCACGAACGTCAGCCCCATCCTTGCTTCGCCCGGTGCTACGGGACGGGAATATACGTTCTCGGCTTCGGTGAAGGATGCGAGCGGCAACGTCACCACCGAGAGCTTCAACGTCACGATCGATCGCGCGACGACGGTGGCTACCATCGGGCTGGCGTCGGGCTCGGATCTGGGCGTGCCTGGCGACGGGATCACCAGCACCGCGACGCCGGACTTCTTCGGTATCGCCGAGGCCGGTGCGACGGTCGACGTGTTCCTGAATGACGAACTCATCGGCACGACGCTCGCAAATGAGAGCGGCCAATTCACCATGTCCTTCCTGGAAACGGGTCTCCAACCGCTCACCAACGGGACCTACACGCTGACCACCAGCAGCACCGGTATCGCAGGAAACACCAAGCAGAGCACACTGGGGACATCCTTCACCGTCGATCGGACGGCTCCGACCGCCACGATCACACTGAGCGATACGTCCCTGGTGGCCGGCGAGACCGCGACCGTGACGATCACCTTCTCGGAGGCCGTCACGGGCTTAGGTCGCGGAGACTTTGTCGTCGGCAATGGCGAGCTGAGCGAACTGAGCGGCCCCACCGCCGGCCCGAACGGGTCGGTCGTCTACACCGCGACGCTGACCCCGGCCGCCAACTCCGAGGACAGCACCAACGTCATCACCCTCTCCACCACGTACACGGACGTGGCCGGCAACACCGGAACCACGGCCAGCACAGGCAACTACGCCGTCGACACCCGGGCACCGACGGTGCTCAGCGTGGCGGCCTCCGGTCCCGGCATTACGGATGGTTCGGGAACGCTGGTCACGGGTCAGACCGTGTCCTTCACCTTCACCATGTCCGAAGCCATGGCCATCGCGAATGGCGGCGCGCTGGCGATCACCCTGAGCAATGGCGCGACCGCACTCTACAACCCGGAGGAATCGACCTCGACGAAACTCGTCTTCGACTACACGGTGCTGGTCGACCAGATTGCCAGCGACCTCGCAATCACGGGCGTGTCCTTGAATGGAGCCTCCATCGCCGACCTGAGTAGGAACCCCTTCGACGCCAGCCAGTTGACGGTCGATCCTGCCGGGACACTGAAAATCGATGGTTACACCGGCACGGATGGCAGTGAGACGTTCCGCGGCACCACCGGAGCCGAAACCTTCACCGGATTGGGCGGTGCCGACACCTACATCGTCGACAATATCGGTGACCGGGTCATCGAGGCACCGGGCGGTGACCTCGATACGGTGCGGACCAGTGTGAACTTTACCCTCGGGGACGGCCAGGGCATCGAGGTGCTCCGCGGTTCCGGAACCGTCGGTCTCATCCTGAACGGGAACGAGTTCGACAACAGGATCGTCGGAACGTCCGGTGACGACATCATCGATGGCAACGCCGGCGTGGATGCGATGTTCGGAAACCTCGGCGACGACATCTACTATGTCGACAATGCCGGCGATCTGGTGACCGAGGGGGCTTCAGCCGGTAACGATACGGTCCGTGCGTCCGTCAGCTACACGCTGAAAGCAGGCCAGGAAATCGAGACGCTCGAAGGCCTGGGGTCGACGGGCCTGACGCTGACCGGGAACAACTTCGCCAACACGATCGTCGGAACCGCGGGCAACGACATCCTCGACGGCAAGACAGGAGCGGACACGCTGTCCGGTGGCGCCGGCAACGATACCTACTACGTCGACAACGTGAACGATCGTGTGATCGAGACGACCGGTACCGACACGGTCTACGCCAGCGTCAGTTACGCGCTGGAGTCGGGCGTCTCGATCGAGGCTCTCCGTGCTTTCGGTTCCAAGGCTCTGACGCTCACGGGCAACGAGTTTGCCAATACGATCGTGGGTGGAGCAGGCAAGGACGTGATCGTCGGTGGACTGGGTCAGGACACCCTGACGGGGGGAGCAGGAAACGATACGTTCGTCTTCAAGACGGTGAGCGATAGCGGCAACGGTGCCGCGAACCGCGATGTGATCCTCGACTTCAAGGTGGGTGCCGATCACATCGATCTGTCCGGCATTCAAGCCGTGAGTGGAGCTCCGACCGACCAGTCGTTCTCCTTCATCGAGGGGGCGTTCACCAAGCACAAGGGAGAGCTCCACGCCGTCGTCTCCGGGGTCTCGACGATCATCGAGGGTGACGTCGATGGAAACGGCAAGGCGGATTTCCAGCTCGTCCTGAGAGGCACGATCGAAGCCCTGCATGCGACCGACTTCGTGCTCTGAGCGGGTTTCGCGTCCTGAAACCTGCGTGACGTCAAAGTCCTGAGCGAGGTGAAGCGATGGCTTGCCGCCGCGACCCTGCTCAGGATTCGAGGCCGAGTGTCAGTTCAATGCGAGCCCCGTGCGCCAATGATCCGGCGCGCGGGGCTTTCTTGCCTTGGGCATCGTGGCCTTGGAAATCAATGCCTTGGGGATCGTGCTGTCGGAACACGCCGGCGCTTTCTCATGCCCCCACCGATCGATGCGGATTGCCGGCCAATCCTCACTCCGCCGCGCCGGACTCCGACGATGACGTGCGCCCCGCCAAGCCAGGAGCGTCGGCGGCGTATTGCCCGGCCGCGATCGTGCGTTTGACCGTCGACCGGGCGGCATCGATGGCGATGGCGGCGGCCGACATGGTCCTGGCCTCCGTCGGCCGCTCCAGGGCGTGCTTGGCGATCTCGCCGGCGAGGTCGTCGATCTCGCGGGCGAGGTGTTCCAGGCGCGGAGGATCGGCGCTGCTTTGCGCTTCCTGGCGAATCTGCAGGAGGCGGTCGGTGGCCTCCTCGATCCGTTCCCGGCGCAGCCGCGACAGACGCTGCCCGATCCAGGCGACGCCAGACCCTATGCCGCCGCCGAGGAAGGCGACGAGATAGATCCAGGTCTCGTAGCGCTCGATGAAGCCCTGCTGCTCGCGCTCGAAGAAATCGACGGCGCCGGGGTGGATCGGCAACCGCGCGCTCGTCGCGCCGGCCGTGCTGTCGTAGCTCGGCGCCTGCACGTAATCGGCGGCGGCGGTCACGTTGGCCATGCCGCTGCGCAATTCGAACAGATGCTGGGTCACGTCCGCCGCGACGGGACGGGACAGGCTGGCCCGCGCCATCAGGCGGTAGGACGCGCCGACCGTGTGAACGTCCTCGGCCGGGACCTTGGGACTGCCGCCGAAGGTCTCCGCCGGCATGGTGACGGATTGCAGGCGCGGCATCCGGGCGACGATAGCATCCGCGTTCTCGACCGTGACGAAGGCGACCTTTCGCGTCTTGCTGGCCGCTTGGACAATGCCGACGATGCGTTGCGCCGTGGGTGCGGTCGGTGAAATGACCGAGACCACGGCATCGACCCGCTTCCTGGCCAGGGCCGTGGGGAGGTCGGCTTCGGCCATTTCCACGAGGGCCACGTGGCGCGGTGGCAGCGGCCCTTCCGGGTCCTTGTCGAGAAGGGTGAGGCCGTAATGGCCGACCGTCGCCTTGATCAGCGCCTGGTCGGCATCGCGATGCGCGAGGATCGCGAGGCGCTTCCGATCGAGATCGGGAAAGCTCGTCAGCCCCGACGGCTCGGGAGAGGCGATGATCATCGCCTGGTCGCGAAGGATCGCCAGGGTCAGTCCATTGTCGGGCAGGTCGACATCGGGACGGACCACGGCGAGATCGGCGCGGCCTTCCTGGAGCGCGGCGGCACTGTCCCGCACATCGTCGAAGGCGATGACCTTGAGGCGGATCTCCTTGTGCCGCCGGGCCAGGGCATCGGCATAGGCCTGGATCAGCGCCGGCTCGGTCCCGTCCTTCGGGGCGACGGCGATCGTCAGGACGGTCGCCCGAGAGATCCAGTATGCCGTGGCGGCCCCGAGGCCGAGGAACACGGCGAGCAGAAGGAAGACGAACTCGCGGCGGACGAGGAGGCCGGCGAACTTCATGGATCGAACGACCGCTCCCCGCCAAGCCCGACACCGACCCTATCGGCGGCGACAGGGCGTATCATGCCCTCGCCGCGAGCCGGCATGGCGGGCGCCGTCTCCGTCGACAAGGGACGGCTCCACCGCGACGGGGCCGGATGGGCGGTCGTCAGCGGGGCCGACGCGGTGGGGCTGCGGCCCGGCCGCTGAGGCGACGTCCGACATAGGCGACGATTTTGGGAAGCACGAACAAGGTCAGGAGTTTGCGGATCATCGAAGGTCTCCGGATGACGGGGATCAGCGCTTGGGACGGGCGAGCCAGCCCACCGCGAAGGCCACGGCCGCGAGGCCGAGCAGGGCGGATGCGCGATTGTCGTCGGCATAGCGGACCGCCTGGCGGCCATAGGTCGTGCCGCGCTTGGCTGCATAACGGGCGAAGCCGCGTCCGTCCTCGATCAGGTTACCGGCGCGGTCCCGGACTTCGCCGACGAGATAGCGGCCATCCTGGGCCAAATCCTCGGCACGATCGCGGGCACGGCCGTAGGCATATTGCGCGCCGCCGGCCACTTGGTTGACGGCGCCGCGCACCTGACGGGCCGGATCGCCGGTGACACCGCCGAGGGTGGATTGGGCACGTCCCTTCAGATGCCGGGATGCGCCGCGAAACTGATCGCGATTCATGGAAGTCTCCTACAGGTTGAGGCGGAGGGAGAGCCTGAGCCCTCCCTCGGGGACGGGATCACCGCTTGCCGGTGACCTTGTCGACGACCGAGGCCACACCGTCCTTGGCCTCGCCGACGGTGCGCTGGGCCTCGCCCTTGAGTTCCTGGGCCTTGCCCTCGGCGACGAGCTTGTCGTTGCCGGTGACCTTGCCGACACCTTCCTTGAGGTTGCCGACGGCTTCGTTGGCGAGACCCTTCAGCTTGTCCGTGGTGCTGCTCATGGGATGGCTCCTTGGGTTCGGGGTGATCGTCGAAAGGGAAGGTCCGGCCGGTCGCGGTGACCGGCCGGCGATCCGGCTCAGACGCGGCGGGCGTCGTAGCGATCGGTGAGGGTGGCGAGGGTCGGAGCGCCGAGACGGCCGCCGAAGAAGCCGGCGAGGGCGCCGAGGATCAGGGCGAGCGCGCCGTAGAAAGCGCCCTGAGTGGCGGCGGACTTGGCGGCCACCGCCGCGGCCTCGGCCTTCTGCTTGGCGCTGGCGACGGTCTCTTCGTACTGCTTCCTGTAGTCCTGGATCTGGGTCTTGGCCTGATCGACCGGGATGCCCTGGGCCTTGGCCAGCGCGTCGGCGGCGCGGTTCTCGGCCTGGGCCTTCTGGGCGGGATCACCCGTGAACAGGGCGCGGATGGCGGCGACGGCGGCATCCTTGGCGGCCTGCGGGTCCTGGCCGGCCGCCTGCTGGCGGACGCTCTGCTCGATGCCGTCCAGCGGGTTGGTGATCTTGGACAGCGACGGGGCTGCGGCCTGCGCGGCGGTCTGCACGGTACCGCCGACGAGGGAGCCGGCGCCGCCCAGCGTGCTGGTCACGCCCGAGAAGGCGCCGCCGATGAGGCCGCCGGCCGCGGAGGTGAGAAGATACAGGACGACGAGGGTGGTCACCGCCCAGGAGACCAGGCCGTGCAGGCCGGCCGCGCCCGTCACGGGCTTGCCCGACAGGCGTCCGGCGATGAAGCCGCCCGCGAGAGCGGCGACGATGCCCGAGACAATGAACCAGACACCGGCGCCGAGCGACAGGGTCGAGGCGGCCGGGTTGTCGGCGGCGTTCGCTCCGACGCTGGACAGGCCGATGCCGACGCCGACCATGTTGAGGACGACCTGGGTCACCAGGGCGGTGACCGCGCCGGCGAAGATCGCGCCCCACGAAACCTGGTTCAGCAGGACGGTGCGGGTATCACCGGCGACGATCGGCGACGTCGGGATGCTGGAGGAAGAAGACACGTGGCAGAGCTCCGGGGTCGTCGGTAGTCCGAAGAATTCGGTAGTCCGAGCGGGGGAAGATGAAGGGGGAGGGGTGGCGCGGCGGACGTTCAGTCGCGGCCGTGGATGAGAAGACCGATGCCGTAGCCGAGGAGGCCAGCCACGAGCAGGGCGGCCACCGGGTGCTCGGCGACCTGATGGGTCACCTCGCGGCCACCCTGGCGCAGATACCGGCCACCGTTCTCGTAGGCGTCATCGGCGTAGTCGTAAGCCTCGCGGCCGGCATTGCGGACGGATCGCTCCGCGCGCTCATAGGTGTCGCCCGCCGCGTCCTGCGCCTGGCGTGCGCGGGCCTTGATCTCGCGTCCGTCGGACCCGGCGACATCGTCGACGGTGTCGCGGATGCGTCCGCCGACATCGCGGGCAGCGTCGGCGGCGTAGTCTGCGGCGTTGCCGACCGCGTCCTTCGCCTGACCATAGAGGTTCTCGGCCGTGCCCTGGACTTCGCGAGCCCGGCCCTCGACCGAGTTGCGGTTCGAACCGGTCAGGTCGCCGACCGCGCCCTGGATCTTGCCGCCGAGTTCTTTCGCGGCCCCGGTGATCCGATTGGTATCGACCATGATGTTCACTCCTGTATCTGTAAAATCTCGACCGGACGATGTCCGGCGCCGTCAGCCTCACCCTAAGTCTCGGAAACGCTCTTGGGTTTCACTGTGGACTTCGGTAGTTTTTGCTGAGATCGTCCTTCGCTCACCGCGTTTTGATCACCGATCAGCTTGCCGACGGCTTCTTATACCGAGCCCTTGAGCGCTTCAGCCGCGATTGCGGACTTGGAAACGCTCATGAATCGCTTCGAATACCTGATCGGCCTGACACCATGTCTTGCGGCTCAGCACCTCAGTTGGCGCCTGCCAACCACCGATCAATGATGCATTCGTACTGGTAGAGCGATTTTATTTAACCGGCAGAGCCCGCAGGGAAGCCATTGTTGCGCCCCCAGACGATGGCCTCGGATCGCTTGTGCACGCCCAGTTTCCGGTAGAGGGCGGCGGCATGATTCCGGACCGTGTTGCGCGACAGGGTCAGGCGCTTGGCGATGGCATCGTCACCGAGCCCCGAACAGATGAGATCGAGAATCTGCCGCTCGCGGACCGTCATGTTCGGCGAGACGGAATCCTTGTGCTCGCCGCCCGGCCGACGCAGGTTGGCGAGCTTGTCGATGAGCCCCCGGCTGAACCAGGAGGTATCGGCCATGACGGTCTCGATGGCCTCAAACAGGTCACGCTCCCCGCGCTTGCGCTCGGTGATGTCCTGCAGGACGAGGAGTGCGTAGATGTCGTCCCCGATCTCGACCCGCTCGGCGGAGACGAGACAATCGAGGCTGGTCCCATCCTCGTGCTGCAGGCAGACTTCGAGCCCGAGGACGTAGCCGGTCATGGCCACGGCACTCTCGAACTTCTCGCGGGCCGCATCGTGGACCCAGAGCCCGAGTTCCGCCGGTGAGCGCCCGGCGACAGTCTCGGCGGAATGGCCGAAGACCCGGGTGAAGGCCTCGTTCACCCCGGTGATGGCGAAAGAGTTCGCCCGCGCGAGCACCGTCGGCACGGGGGTGAGGCTGAAGGCCTTCGCGAAGCGCTCCTCACTCTGTCGCAAGGCCATCTCGGCCTTTCGACGCAATTCGAGATCGGCGAAGGTGAAGAGCATGCACGGCTCTTCGCCGAACTCCATCGGCTGGCCGGCGACGATGACGTGGCGCACGCCGCCATCGGGCAGGTCGAGACAGGCTTCCATCTGCGGGATGGTGCCGCCTTCGTTCAGGCGCGAGATGGCCAGATCCCGGCTCCGGGCGCCCGCCAGGACATCGACCTCGTAGACGCTGCGGCCGATGACGGCATCGCGGGTGTACCCCGTCATCTCGAGGAAGCCGAGATTCACCTTGACGTGTCGCAGGTCCGCGAGCCGGCAGATCACCGCCGGGGCCGGATTCGCGTTGAACGTCTTCTCGAAGCGGTCCTCGGCCTCGAACTGATCCGAGACGTCCTTGAGAATCAGTGCGAGGCAACTGGGATTGCCGTCGCGATCGGTGGCCACGAGGCTGCGCAAGGAATGGACGAAGGTGACGTCCGGCTCGTCGGTGCGCGTGACCTCCACGACCACGTCGTGGAACGTCTCACCGGCAACGACGCGCTCGATCGGGTATTGATTGGGCGTGCGGTTGTTGCGGTAGCGCAGGGAGAAGCGCTCGCGATAGATGTCGACGGTCTCTCCGAGCTCGCTCACGGACTCCGCCCCATGCATCGTCAGGGCCGCCTCGTTGGCATAGGCGATGGTCTGGTCCGGCTCGACCAGGATCACGCCCTCGCTGAGGCCGGCGATGATCTGCCGGAGTTCGTACCTGTCGACGCCGAGTGTCACTGTGGCTCCAATAGCTTCATGGACCGGGCCACGGCCCAGCCTTCAACCAATGCGTGGGCGGTCAGTTCCAGGTTCACTCGGGAAGAGCCTGGTATATTTGAATGGTCCACAGGACTGTCGGGGAGCGGACAGGGAAGTACCCATTCAAGGGGCACCCTTGGTGCGCCGGAGGCCTGTCTACTCTTGCAAAGATCGACATTTGTATTTTCGCATCGGAGCAGTCTCGTCGAACAGACGCATCGGCGGACAGGCATCGAAGAACCGGTCGTCCCCTCGTCTTTCCTCGACCTGACAAACCCATCGCTCCCGTCGGATTTCGGAGGTGCGTCGGCCAAATGATCGGATTCCGGTCCGGGACGCGTAACCGGGGGAGGGCGATCAGCGAAATCCTTCTCATGGCCGCCGCAGAACCCGGTGCCACGACGAAGGACCGCGTCCCATGAGCTTTCTCGCCCACACCGTGTCCGTCGTCCCTTGCCGCCGATGCCACGGGCGCGGACTGGCGGGCGAAGGGCGGTGTGGCCAAGCCCGCGGCGACGACTTAGGGTCTCGTCCGTGAGCCTGGCGCAGGCGGCGCATTCGGGCCGCCTGTCCGTCCTGCAGGCTCGGCCTGCGGATTCCGGAAGCATCGCGACCATGCCCGCACGATCGATGGCATCGTCCGGCGAGGCCTCGCTGTCGGCCGCGATGCAGGCGGCTCAGAACGGCGATGCCGCAGCCTACCGTGCGCTCCTGCGCGACTGCGTTCCCGTGGTTTCCGCGATGGCGAGGTCCAAGGGTGTCCGGGGCACGGGCGTCGACGACGTGGTTCAGGAGACCCTGCTGACGATCCACCGGGCGCGGGCGAGCTACGACCCCGCCCGGCCCTTCCTGCCCTGGCTCCGTGCCATCGCCCACCGGCGCGCCATCGATGCCCTGCGCCAGGGCAGCCGCCGGCCGCGAGAGGTCGACGACCCGATCGCCTACGAGACACGCGCCGACGATGCCCCCCTGCCGGGGCACGATCTGGAGGACCGCGACCGTCGCCGGGCCGTGGTCCAGGCCGTCGCCCATCTTCCCCCGGGGCAGCGCGAAGCGATCGAGCACATCGCCCTGCGCGAGCTCTCGCTCGACGAGGCCTCCCTCCTCACCGGGAGGACCAAGACGGCGCTGAAGGTCAACTTCCATCGAGCCCTCAAGGCGCTGCGTGCCTCTCTCTCATCCAGCAAGGAGGGTTCGGATGTCTGATCCCGCCAGACACGAACGTCTCGTCGAGGAGCTGGCCCGGTCGCTCACGCCGATCCGCCCGCTGCCCGGGCCGGGATGGCGGGCCTTCGCCTGGATCTCCGCCGTGCTCGGCCTGGGTATTGTCCTTCTGCCCCTGTCGGATGCCGCCGCCATGCAAGCGCGTCTCGGCGTTCCGGACCTTCGCTATGCCGCGCTCGGCGCGATCCTGACGAGCGTGGCTGCGGCCTTCGCCGCCTTCCAGAGCAGCGTGCCGGGCCGCAGCCGGGCCTGGGCCCTGCTGCCGATCCCGCCCCTCGTCCTGTGGCTCGGCGTCAGCGGGCTCGGCTGCCTGCGGGCCTGGCTCGCTCCGGCTTCGAATCTCGCCGAAGCCGGGGAGATGCGCGGCTGCTTCGTCTTTCTGATGGGCGTCTCGCTGCCGCTCTCGGTCCTGCTGGTCACGATGCTGCGCCGGGCCTGCCCGTTGAACCCCGGACTCACGGCGGCCTTGGGGGGGCTCGCGGTCGCGGCGGCCGCGGCGGCGCTTCTGGTGCCGTTCCATCCTCACGACGCCACCGCGACGGATCTCGCCGTGCATCTCGTGGCCGTCCTCATCGTGGTCGGCCTCAACGGGCTCTTCGGCGGCCGCTTCCTCGAGGGAACGACCGACCGACGCTCCGCCGCCACGGCCGTGGATACCGATCCGTAGGCGGGCAGGCGGCGTCTCGCGCCGCCCGGTTAGAATGGCCTTAATCATGCGGCGCTAGACTTCCGCCGACCGGACCTTCCGTCCGCCGGCGACACGCATGACCGTGACATCTCCCTCGGCGCAGATCGGCACGCCGACCTACAGCCTCGTCGTTCCCGTCTTCAACGAGGAGGTCGTGCTGCCGGTGCTGCTGCACCGCCTCGACCAGCTCCTCGCCAAGCTCGACGGGCCGGCGGAGGTGATCATCGTCGATGACGGCAGCACCGACATGACGGGCATCGTCGCCGCCGGCCGCGCCAAGGACGATCCGCGCTATCGCTATCTCGCCCTGTCGCGGAACTTCGGTCATCAGGTCGCCATCACCGCCGGGATGGAGCGCGCCGCGGGCGCCGCCGTCGTGGTGATGGATGCCGACCTTCAGGACCCGCCGGAGGTCGTCCTCGAGCTCGCCGCCAAATGGCGCGAGGGCTACGAGATCGTCTATGCGAGGCGCCTGAGCCGGGAGGGCGAGAGCCGCTTCAAGCGCTGGACCGCCGGCCTGTTCTACCGCCTCATCCGGGCGCTCACCGCCATCGACATCCCGGCCGATGTGGGCGATTTCCGCCTCGTCGACCGCAAGGCCCTCGACGCCTTCCTCGCCATGCCCGAACGCGACCGGTTCGTGCGCGGCATGTTCAGCTGGATGGGCTTCCGCCAGACCGCCGTGCCGTTCCACCGTCTCTCGCGGACCCTGGGCCAGACCAAATACGGCTGGTCGAAGATGCTGCGGCTCGCCTTCGACGGCATCGTCGGCTTCTCCGACATCCCTCTCCGCTTCGCCCTCTGGGCCGGCACGGGGGTGTCCCTCTTCGCGCTGGCTTATGGATTCTACATCGCCGTGCGCGCCCTCTACGACCCGGCCCTGGTCAGTGGATGGGCCTCCATCGTCGTCCTCGTCTCGTTCCTGGCCGGCATGAACCTGCTGATGACCGGCATCGTCGGCCTCTATGTCGGACGCATCCATACCGAGGTGAAGAAGCGCCCCCTCTACGTGGTCGGCCGGGCGGTGGGGTTCCCGGAGGACGAGCAGGCCGCGACATCGAGGATTGCGGCATGACCAGCGCCTTCGACGCGTACCGCACGAGCTACGACGCGGTCGTCCAGGATTCCATCGCCTTTTCCGGGCTCGAACACGGCTTCTTCCTGGATGCGAAAGCCGATCTGCTCGCGGACGTATTCGGCCGGCATTTCGGGACCTCCCGCCCGTCGCTCCTCGATGTCGGCTGCGGCGTCGGCCTCCTCCATCGCCGCCTTGCCGGCATCGTCTCGGGGATGGCCGGCACCGATCCCTCGCCCGAATCCGTGGCCCGTGCGGAGAGCGAGAACCCCGGCAACCTGTACCGCCTCCAGCAGGACGGCAGAGTGCCGTTCGAAGATCGGGCATTCGACGCGACGCTGGCCGTCTGCGTCTTCCATCACGTCCCCGTCGCGGAGCGTTCCGGCCTGCTGGCCGACATGCGGCGCGTCACCCGCCCGGGCGGCCTGGTGGCGATCATCGAGCACAACCCGTGGAACCCGCTGACGCGCCTCGCGGTGTCGCGCTGTCCCTTCGATCACGACGCCGTGCTGCTCGGTGCCCGCGAGACCCGGGCGCTCCTCGCGGAACGAGGGCTGCGGGACATTCGCAGCCGACACTTCCTGGCCTTCCCGTTCCGGCGGGGATGGGTGCCCGGTGTCGAGAAGGCCATCGGCCGGATGCCGCTCGGCGCGCAGTTCCTGGCCTGCGGGACGGTTTGACCCCGCATCGAAGACGGGAGCCGGACCTTGGCCGGACGACCACGCCGCAGGCTCGATTCGGCCTCCACAATCATCATCCCTTGATCATCTGACGCCGAGCCTCTATCCGGGCGGCGTCTTTCGCCCGGCTCGACACCTCGAGCGCCGCCCTGGGCGACCGCTCATGTGACTTTGTTTTAGGAATGTGACGATGGCCAAAGAGAAGTTTGCCCGCACCAAGCCGCACTGCAACATCGGCACGATCGGTCACGTCGACCACGGCAAGACGTCGCTGACGGCGGCGATCACGAAGGTCCTGGCGGAGTCGGGTGGCGCGACGTTCACGGCCTACGACCAGATCGACAAGGCTCCCGAGGAGAAGGCGCGCGGCATCACGATCTCGACGGCCCACGTCGAGTACGAGACGGCCAACCGTCACTACGCCCACGTCGATTGCCCCGGCCACGCCGATTACGTGAAGAACATGATCACCGGTGCCGCCCAGATGGACGGCGCGATCCTGGTCGTGTCGGCCGCCGACGGCCCGATGCCCCAGACCCGCGAGCACATCCTGCTCGCCCGCCAGGTCGGCGTGCCGGCCCTGGTGGTGTTCCTCAACAAGGTCGACCTCGTCGACGACGAGGAGCTCCTCGAGCTCGTCGAGATGGAGGTGCGCGAGCTCCTCTCCAAGTACGACTTCCCCGGCGACGACATCCCGATCACCAAGGGCTCGGCCAAGGTCGCCCTCGACAACGGCGACAAGGCCGTCGGCCACGACGCCGTGCTGAAGCTGATGGAGTCGGTGGACGCCTACATCCCGCAGCCGGAGCGTCCGATCGACAAGCCGTTCCTGATGCCGATCGAGGACGTGTTCTCGATCTCGGGCCGCGGCACCGTGGTGACGGGTCGCGTCGAGCGCGGCATCGTCAAGGTCGGCGAGACCGTGGAGATCGTCGGCATCCGCGACACCCAGACCACCACGGTCACGGGCGTCGAGATGTTCCGCAAGCTGCTCGACCAGGGCCAGGCCGGCGACAATGTCGGCGTGCTCCTGCGCGGCACCAAGCGCGAGGACGTCGAGCGCGGCCAGGTCGTGTGCAAGCCCGGCTCGGTCAAGCCCCACACCAAGTTCAAGGCCGAAGCCTACATCCTCACCAAGGAGGAGGGCGGTCGCCACACCCCGTTCTTCACCAACTACCGGCCCCAGTTCTACTTCCGCACCACCGACGTGACCGGTGTCTGCGAACTGCCCGAGGGCACCGAGATGGTAATGCCCGGTGACAGCGTCACCATGGACGTCACCCTCATCGTCCCCGTCGCCATGGAAGAGAAGCTCCGCTTCGCCATCCGTGAAGGCGGTCGCACCGTCGGCGCAGGCGTCGTCGCAGCCATCAACGACTGAGAGCGCGGAGGGCCGCGCTGTTTCGGCGACACGGCTCACCCCACCTGACATGCCCGAAGGAGCCGGCTTCGCGCCGGCTCTTTCGTTTTGAGCGGAACGCCACCGGGAAACAGGAGCCCGCCGTGAGCAAGGAAACCAGCAAGTTTCTCAGCTACGTGCTGCGGCATGCACCGGATGCGATCGGGATCACCCTGGATCGTCAGGGGTGGGTCGACATCGACACCCTGCTCGCGGCCGCCCTCCGGTCCGGGACAGCCATCAATCGCGCCACCCTCCACGAGATCGTCGCCACGAGTGACAAGAAGCGCTTCACCCTGTCGCCGGACGGTTCGCGGATCAGGGCGGCCCAGGGGCATTCCGTCGAGATCGCCCTGGATCTCGCTCCCTGCGAACCGCCGCCCATCCTGTTCCACGGCACCGCGATCCATGCGGTTCCGGCCATCCTGGCCGACGGCCTCAGGCCCGGCGCGAGGAACCATGTCCATCTCTCCGCCGAGGCGGAAACCGCCCGCCGCGTCGGCCAGCGGCACGGGAAACCGGCCGTCCTCACCGTCGCCGCGCAGAACATGTGGCGGGCCGGCACGCACTTCTACCGTGCGGACAACGGTGTCTGGCTCGTCGGGCATGTGCCGCCGGCCCATCTCGGCCGTTTCGAGGAACCGTGAGGCTGCACCACCGCAATTTCCGCGGCGGCACGACTTGGGCTCTTGCGCCGGCGGAAATGATCGGGCATTGAGCGTCCCGCGTAGGAGTGTAGCTCAACTGGTCAGAGCGCCGGTCTCCAAAACCGGAGGTTGCGGGTTCGAGTCCCTCCACTCCTGCCAGTGTTTTCCTTGAGCGCAATGCCGGAACGGCCTCCCGTCGGGAGTGTCGAACCGGAGCGTGTTTCCCGCTCTCTGTCGATATGTCCGCGACGGTCGACAAGACCCGGGACTTGCGCTAGAGCGTTCGCACTCCGAGATCGGTAACTGTGTTCGGTGCGGGCTTCGACCAGAGCCTCCGCACCGGCCCGCTTTCCGGTCAGAGCCGATTTTCCCTGTTGTTGGCATCAATGGCATCGAACGAAGCAACGAAGAAGGCGGACCTGGCGCGCACCCCGCAGCGCGGCTCCGCCACGCCGACGCCGCCTCGGGCGACCCCGCCCGTGCGGCCCGCGCCCAAGCGCGTCGGCCCGGCCGAGTTCCTGTCCCAGGTGCGCGACGAGGGCCGCAAGGTCACGTGGCCGTCCCGCAGGGAGACCACCGTCACGACGATCATGGTGTTCATCATGGTCGTGGTGGCGAGCATCTTCTTCACGGTCGTGGACCAGGCCCTGCGCTACATCGTGACCCTGATCCTCGGGGTCGGCGCCTAGAACAACTGAGTCTCCCTGGGCGCGTCGTCGCGACCGGGCAGACCGACGTCAGGATTTGGTGAGAACCGTGTCGAAACGCTGGTACATCGTCCACGCCTACTCGAATTTCGAGAACAAGGTCGCCCAGTCCATCAAGGATCAGGCGGCTCAGCGCGGGCTGATGGAGCTGTTCGACGAGGTCATGGTCCCGACCGAAAAGGTCGTCGAAGTCCGCCGTGGCCGCAAGGTCGACGCCGAGCGGAAGTTCTTCCCCGGTTACGTGCTGGTGAAGTGCGATCTGACCGACGAGGTCTACCACCTCATCAAGAACACCCCCAAGGTCACCGGCTTTCTCGGCGCCGACAAGTCAAAGCCGGTGCCGATTCCCGATTCCGAAGCCGAGCGCATCAAGGGTCAGGTCGCCGAGGGCGTCGATCGTCCCAAGCCCTCGATCTCCTTCGAGATCGGCGAGACCGTCCGCGTCGCCGACGGTCCCTTCGCCTCCTTCAACGGCACCGTCGAGGAAATCGACGAGAGCCGTTCGCGCCTCAAGGTCGCCGTGTCGATCTTCGGTCGCGCCACCCCGGTGGAGCTCGAATACGCCCAGGTCGAGAAGATCTGATTTTTTCGAATTTCGAGGTCGGTCGCGACTGACCGGTCTTCAGCTTTTCCGCGCGGTGCCAAGCCGAGCGTGAAAATGGCCGTCGGGTCCAGTCCCCCGATGGCGTCACACGCGGGAGGTCCGCCCGGTTTGCCGCCGGGATCTACGGACCGCACCGCGACCTGCAACCGCTCGCCCCGTCCGTGCTCCAGGCAGCCGGGCGGCGAGCCTACATTTGGGAGCAGTCCCTATGGCAAAGAAGATCACGGGCTACGTGAAGCTTCAGGTTCCGGCCGGCGCCGCGAACCCGTCGCCGCCCATCGGCCCCGCCCTCGGTCAGCGTGGCCTCAACATCATGGAATTCTGCAAGGCCTTCAACGCGAAGACCTCTCAGATCGAGAAGGGCACCCCGATCCCGGTCGTCATCACGGCGTACCAGGACCGCTCCTTCACCTTCGAGATGAAGCAGCCGCCGGTCACCTTCTTCCTCAAGAAGGCCGCCGGCCTGAAGATCGGCAAGAAGCCGGCTTCCGGCTCCAAGACCCCGGGCAAGGGCCCGACGGTGGGCAAGGTCACCGAAGCTCAGCTTCGCGAGATCGCCGAGAAGAAGATGCCCGACCTGAACTGCGACTCGGTTGACGCCGCCGTCGCCATGATCCGTGGCTCCGCGCGGGCCATGGGCCTCGACGTCGTCGCTTAAGGGGAGGGCACAATGGCACACGAAGGCAAGCGCATCCGCGCCGCCCGCGAGGGCATCGACGCGCTCAAGCTCTACACCATCGACGAGGCGATCGCCTTGGTGAAGCAGAAGGCCAGCGCCAAGTTCGACGAGACCGTCGAGGTCTCGATGAATCTCGGCGTCGATCCGCGCCACGCCGACCAGATGGTGCGTGGCGTCTGCAACCTGCCCAACGGCTCCGGCCGGACGGTGCGGGTGGCGGTGTTCGCCCGCGGCGCCAAGGCCGACGAGGCCCGGGCCGCCGGTGCCGACATCGTCGGCGCCGAGGACCTGCTCGAGATCGTCCAGAGCGGCAAGATCGAGTTCGACCGCTGCATCGCGACCCCGGACCTGATGCCCCTCGTCGGCCGTCTCGGCAAGGTGCTCGGCCCCCGCGGCCTGATGCCGAACCCGAAGGTCGGCACCGTCACCATGGACGTGAAGTCCGCGGTCGCCGGCGCCAAGGGCGGTTCGGTGGAGTTCCGCGTCGAGAAGGCAGGCATCGTCCATGCCGGCATCGGCAAGGTCTCGTTCGACGAAGCCAAGCTCGTCGAGAACATCAAGGCGTTCGCCGACGCGGTGGCCAAGGCCAAGCCCGCCGGCGCCAAGGGCACCTACATCCAGCGCGTCGCCGTGACGTCCTCGATGGGCCCGGGCGTGCGGGTCGAGCCCTCGACCGTGCTGACCGCCTGATCGGCACGTCTCACGCAAGGATATGACAACGCCCGGCTCTCAAGGCCGGGCGTTTTCTTTTGGCCGGGCGCCGTGCTTGACTATGGCAGGAGCGACAGGCGCCGGCCCGCCAGCAGCGTCGCGGTGAGCCCGGCGAACCTCGCCGCGCCCAAGAGCCAGCCCGATGCGGCACCCGCCATGATCCCGGACAGCAGCGTGCCGACGCTGCAGCCGAGACCGGTCATCGCGCTCCAGCCGCACGCCGCTCCGACCAGGCACCCACGCTCCTAGCCCCACGCTGTGGCCGACCGCCCCGGCGGCCAGGGCGGCGAGGATGCCGAGGGCCCCGCGCGGGTCACGCCGATCGATGAGGTCGCGCCACAGGCAGAAGCAGAAGAAGCGCAGGCGTTGCGGCACGAAGCCGAACAAAGCTCCGAATGTCAGGGACAGCGCGAGCCGTTTACCGCCGGGATCGCCCGACATCTGCAGGGCCGCGACCAGGAATGCAGTCCCGATCAGAGGTCCGTATGCCAGAGGACGTTCTGTGCGCGGGGCACATGCCCGCGCTCGTAGACGCCCGGCTCGACGCTGACGTCGACGATCCGGAGCTTCGGCGAGGCGAGGTTGGCCTCAAGCCATTCGGTGGAGACGAGGGGGCCGGTCTGGCTCTGTTTCTGCTCGGTGGCATGAGCCGCCACAGGCCCGACCATCGGCAGGGCCAGGGCGGCCAGAGCCATACGTGCGGCAAGAAGGGTTCTTGAGGACACGGGCGCGCTCCGGCGAGGAAGAGTCGTCGCATCGCGGCTGAGCTTGCACATCGGCAGGTCATGCCCCGAAACTTGACCACACCCCTTCGGACTCTGCGGGCGAATGCCCGGCTTTCCGCCCGGGCATTCGCGTCCGTGCTCATGCACGCCAGAACGGCTTGGAAGCCTCAGCACGCAGGGCGACGGGATCGAGATCGAGCGCCTTCATTTGTTCCGAGGTCAATTCACGAATTGTACGCCGCCCGGCCGCCCTGCTGTACCAGATCGACAGGAGAGCGATTGCTCTCGCGGGAAAGCGCTGGTTAGGGTGGCCGAGAGAGTCGAACGGCCTCGCGAGAGGTCGCACGCTAGCGGATAGATTGTCGGATATCGGCATGATCGGGTCACCTCCATCGGGTCGCCCACTCCTATTGATCCGAAATTGAATCGAATCAATCAAATCATTGTACTCGGAGCAATGCGCGCGTGGCAGACTATCGGACGATTTCGGAGGGGATCGCCGCGGACATCGCCCAGGGGCGCCTGGCGCCGGGGAGCCGGATGCCGACGCAACGGCAGTTCGCCTTCGAACGCGGGATCGCCGTCTCCACCGCGAGCCGTGTCTATGCGGAACTGTCGCGGCGCGGACTGATCACCGGAGAGGTCGGACGCGGCACCTTCATCCGCGCCTCGGCCTCCGCCGCGGCAGCATTGCCGGACTCCGAGACCGGACTCATCAATCTCGAGCACGTCTTCTCGATTCTGCCCCATCAGGCGGCGGAGCTGAGCGCCAGCCTCGGCGCCCTACTCGAACCGGCCAGGCTCCGAGCCGCGTTCTCGCCGGTCCGGCCGGGCGCGAAGGAGCCGGCGCGCGCCGGGGCGGCGGCCTTCTTCACGCGGGGAGGGTGGTCGGCCGACCCCGAGACCGTCCTGTTCACCGGGGCCGGACGCCAGGGCATCGCCGCGGCGATCTCGGCCCTGGCGCAGCCCGGCGATCGGATCGGCGTCGAGGCCATGACCTATCCCATCGTCAAGGGCCTCGCGGCCCGGCTCGGCGTCGAACTGGTTCCCCTCGCGATGGATGCGGAGGGGGCGATCCCGGACGCCATCGAGCGGGCTCATCGCGAGGCCCCCCTCCGCGCCCTCTACCTCCAGCCCGTCCTGCAAAGCCCCCTCGGCCAAACCATGAGCGCGGATCGCCGGCGCGCCATAGCATCGCTCCTCGGCAGACAAGACCTCGTCTGCATCGAGGACGCCGTGTACGGGTTCCTCTGTGACGAGGAGCCCCTGGCCGCCCTGGCACCCGAGAGGGTGATCGTCGTCGACAGCCTGTCGAAGCGCCTCGCTCCGGGCCTCGGCCTCGGTTTCGTCGCCGGGCCGCCCCATCTCACGCAACGGCTCGCGGGCTCGATCCGCACGGGAGGCTGGACCGCGAGCGGACTCCCCCTGGCGGTGGCCCTTCATCTCATGAACGACGGAACGGCGAGCCGGATCGGCAAGGCGAAGCGGACGGACGCGGCAGCGCGCCAGAGCGCGGCCCGGGAAGCGCTGAGCGGCCTCGACGTTCGGGGCGACCCGAGGGCGTTCCACCTCTGGCTATCCCTCCCTCCCCATTGGACGGCGGAACGCTATGCGGGCGCCGCGGCGCGCAATGGCGTGGCGGTGTCGCCGGCCAGCGCTTTCGCCGTCGATCCGGCAGTGCCGGAGAACGGGGTACGCCTCGCGCTCGGCTCGCCGCCTTTCGAGCGGCTCGAGACCGCACTTCAGACGCTGCGGCGCCTGGCTCTCGACGAGGACGATTCCGTGGTGGAGTGAGATCCACACGGTCGGCGGACCCGAGGCGCATCTCGCGCCTGCGTCAAACGCGCGCGAAGGCTTCTCCCCGGCTACGCGGCAGGGCGAGATCCATCCCAGAAAGGGTCAAGAAATCAACACGCGAGGGTGACGCCTCCGCACCTGTCTGTGCTAGGAATGCCGCCATGCGATGCACCCTCTCCGTCACCTCCAATCGACGCATCCTGTGCGTCTTTCCCGCCTACACGCCGTCCTTCGGGACGTTCGCCCATGCCTACCCGTTAATGGGCGGGGTGAAGGCCTTCATGCCACCGCAGGGCCTTCTCCTCATCGCGGCCTATATGCCGGAGGAATGGGAATACCGGTTCATCGACGAGAACATCAAACGGGCCGGGCCGGACGATTTCGCCTGGGCCGATGCGGTGTTCGTGTCGGGCATGCACATCCAGGCCCCCCAGATCCGGGACATCTACGCCAGGGCGCATGCGGCCGGTAAGGTGACGGCGCTGGGCGGCCCTTCGGTCTCCGGATCGCCCGAGCAATATCCGGAATTCGACTATCTCCATATCGGCGAGATCGGCGACGCCACCGACGAGCTCGTGTCGATCCTCGACCGCGACGTGTCGATCCCGGCGAGCCAGGTTCGCCTGGAGACCAAGGAACGCCTTCCGCTCTCGGACTTTCCGGCGCCGGCCTACGAGGCCGCCCCCCTCAAGCGCTACCTCATCGGCTCCCTGCAATTCTCGTCCGGCTGCCCCTATCGCTGCGAGTTCTGCGACATCCCGCAGCTCTATGGCCGGCAGCCGCGCCTGAAGACTCCGGAGCAGATGCTCGGCGAGCTCGACGCGATCATCTCGCAGCCGGGCCATCCGGCCGTCGTGTACTTCGTCGACGACAACTTCATCGGCAACCGCAAGGCCACGAAGGACATGCTGCCCCACCTCGTGGAGTGGCAGAAGAAGAACCATTACCCGCTTCAGTTCGCCTGCGAGGCGACCCTGAACATGGCCAAGCAGCCCGACATCCTGGAGCTGATGCGCCAGGCGAACTTCATGACCGTCTTCGTCGGCATCGAAACGCCGGAAGAGGACGCGCTGGCGGGCATCGACAAGAAGCACAACGCCGCCGTGCCGATGTACGAGGCGATCGAGACGCTCAACAGCTTCGGCCTCGAAGTCACCTCGGGCATCATCCTGGGCCTCGACACCGAGACGGACGGCTCGGAGCAGAAGCTCATCGACTTCGTCGACAAGTCGGCGGTGCCGGTGCTGACGATGAACCTGCTTCAGGCCCTGCCGAAGACGCCGCTCTGGGACCGTCTGACCCGCGAGGGGCGCCTCACGCACGACGCGGCACTGGAATCCAACGTACTGTTCAAGCGCCCGCACGACGACGTGGTGGCGAGTTGGCGCCGGGCCATCGCCCACGCCTACGAGCCGGAGAACCTGTTCGCGCGCTTCCGCTATCAGGTGGAGCGGACCTATCCGCACCGGATCAAGACGCCCACCAGGGGCAAGCTCACGCGGACGAACCTGCGGCGCGGCCTCGTACTCGGTTTCAACATCGCCCTGCGCGTGGGAATCCTGTCGGATTACCGGGGCGTGTTCTGGCGCGCGGCGGGCCATGCCCTGAAGCGCGGGCAGATCGAGGCGGTCTTCAACATGGGCTTCGTCGCCCACCACCTGATCCGCTTCACCCGCGAGGCCCTACGCGGCGAACACAACGCCTCCTTCTACGCGGCCAAGGCCGATCAGAAGCTGGAGAATGCCCGCACGCCCTGGTGGCAGGCCGCGCGTAAGTTCCTGCCGACGTAGGGACTTACCTCAGCGCCTGAAGATCCTCCCGCCGCAGAGGCGGGAGGAAATCCCGTCAACCAAAATCGTACAGGCACGGCGGATTTCTTCGCCTGGGGCACTTGGCAGGGCGCTTGCTAGGGCCTATAGACCCCGCTCAACGTTTTTCACACTTTGAAAGGATTCGACCAATCGGTCGATATCCGACATCCGAATTCGTCTGGGCGACCAGACGATAATGGCCGGAAGGCTTTGAGGGGCGAACAGCCCCTTTAAGCCTTGTCCGGCCATGTCCTGTCCGAGACTGCAGGCGCCGGGCAACCGGCTTAATTCCCCAGCCTGCACAGACGGGGAAGACCGAATTCAAGACCCTCTCGGCACCGCGATTCGCGGCGCAGGCAGGTATCGGTTTGAACCATCTCGCCCGTGCCGTCCACCGTTCCGGAGGATGTCAGGGGACAGGGCCGTGAAGCGTCGTCCAGGACGTTCCGGCTTCTCGCTGAGCCGAGTTCCGTTCCGGGCGGCATGTGCAACCGGCGGCCCCTCCCCGAGAGGGACCCGCCAACCGGAGAGAGCCCCAGTGGACAGGACAGCCAAAGCTGATCTCGTCTCGACGCTCAACGGCGTGTTTGCGAACACGTCCGTCGTCGTCGTGGCCCACTACAAAGGCCTCACGGTCGCCGAGATGCAGAAGCTGCGCGCGCAGATGAAGCTGGCCGGTGCCACCGTGAAGGTCACCAAGAACCGCATCGCCAACATCGCTCTCGATGGCACGGACGTCGCCTCCATCAAGCCCCTCCTGAAGGGTCCGACCCTGCTCGCCTATTCGAGCGATCCGGTCGCGGCTGCGAAGGTTGCGGTGGATTTCGCCAAGGGTAACGACAAGCTCGTGATCCTCGGCGGCGCCATGGGAACGACCGCTCTGAACCCGGACGGTGTGAAGGCGCTCGCGTCGCTCCCGTCCCTCGACGAACTGCGCGGCAAGATCGTGGGCCTCATCCAGGCTCCCGCGACCAAGATCGCTCAGGTCGTCAACGCTCCGGCTGCCAAGCTGGCTCGCGTGTTCGGAGCCTATGCCACCAAGGACGCGGCTCAGGACGAAGCGGCCTGACGCCGCCTCGTCCTTCACAAACCATCCGTTCAAACCGATATCCAAAGGAAGAATACAATGGCTGATCTTGCCAAGCTCGTCGACGACCTGTCCTCGCTGACCGTTCTCGAAGCCGCCGACCTCGCCAAGCTCCTCGAAGAGAAGTGGGGCGTCTCCGCCGCTGCTGCCGTCGCCGTCGCCGGCCCGGCCGCTGGCCCGGCCGCCGTCGTCGAGGAGCAGACCGAGTTCACGGTTCTCCTGACCGCCGCTGGCGACAAGAAGATCGAGGTCATCAAGGAGGTCCGCGCGATCACCGGCCTCGGCCTCAAGGAAGCCAAGGACCTCGTCGAGGGCGCTCCGAAGGCTGTCAAGGAGTCCGTCAACAAGGAAGAGGCCGAGAAGCTCAAGGCCCAGCTCGAGAAGGCCGGCGCCAAGGTCGAGCTCAAGTAAGTTGCCGATGGGCCAAATCAGGCCCGTCACTTCCGGTCGGTCCCATCGGGGCCGGCCGGCACCGACGCCCGCGGGTCTCCGACCCGTGGGCTAAGGTCGCTTCAAGCGACCGGGCGGTCCTGGAACGGACCGGCGGCATTTCATTTCGGGTGGGCTTGGTCCGGCGGGACGGGTTCATCGCCTGGTCGCGGGAGGCATAAAGCCTTCCCCGGGCACCCGGTACGCGGGACGTAGGAGCGAGGTCACCCATGGCCAACACGCTGGTCGGTCGCAAGCGCATTCGCAAATTCTTCGGCAAGATCAAGGAAGTCGCCGAGATGCCGAACCTCATCGAGGTTCAGAAGGCATCCTACGACCAATTCCTGATGATGGACGAGCCGGAAGGCGGACGGGGCGACGAAGGCCTGCAGACCGTGTTCAAATCGGTCTTCCCGATCTCCGATTTCTCGGCGACCGCGCTCCTCGAATTCGTCAAGTACACGTTCGAACAGCCGAAATACGACGTCGACGAGTGTCGCCAGCGCGGCATCACCTTCGCGGCTCCCCTCAAGGTGACGCTGCGCCTCATCGTGTTCGATGTCGACCCCGATACCGGGGCGAAGTCCGTCAAGGACATCAAGGAGCAGGACGTCTACATGGGCGACATGCCCCTGATGACGGAGAACGGCACCTTCATCGTCAACGGCACCGAACGCGTCATCGTCTCGCAGATGCACCGTTCGCCGGGCGTGTTCTTCGATCACGACAAGGGCAAGACCCACTCGTCGGGCAAGCTCCTGTTCGCCGCCCGCATCATCCCGTATCGCGGCTCCTGGCTCGACGTCGAGTTCGACGCCAAGGACATCGTGCACGTGCGTATCGACCGGAAGCGCAAGCTGCCGGCGACCTCGCTGCTGTTCGCGCTCGGCCTCGACGGTGAAGAGATCCTCTCCACCTTCTACAACCGCGTCATCTACGACCGCGACGGCGCCGAATGGCGGGTTCCGTTCGATGCCGACCGTCTCAAGGGCTTCAAGGCGTCCGTCGACCTGGTCGACGCCGATTCCGGCGAGGTCGTGCTCGAGGCCGGCAAGAAGCTCAACGCCCGCAACGCCCGCCAGATCAGCGAGCGCGGCGTTCAGTTCCTGAAGGCCACCGACGAGGACCTGATCGGCCAGTACATCGCCGAGGATCTCGTCAACCCGAAGACCGGTGAGATCTGGGCCGAGGCCGGCGACGAGATTTCCGACAAGCTCCTCAAGAGCCTGGAGGAGGTCGGCGTATCCGAGCTCCCCGTGCTCGACATCGACCACGTCAATGTCGGTCCCTACATCCGCAATACCCTCGCCGTGGACAAGAACTCGTCCCGCGAAGGCGCGCTGTTCGATATCTACCGCGTCATGCGTCCCGGCGAGCCGCCGACGCTCGACACCGCCGAGGCGATGTTCCACTCGCTGTTCTTCGATTCCGAGCGCTACGATCTCTCGGCGGTCGGCCGCGTGAAGATGAACATGCGTCTCGACCTCGACGCCGAGGACACCGTACGCACCCTGCGCCGCGAGGACATGCTCGCGGTCGTCAAGGCGCTGGTGGACCTGCGCGACGGCAAGGGCGAGATCGACGACATCGATCACCTCGGCAACCGCCGTGTGCGTTCGGTGGGCGAGCTCATGGAGAACCAGTACCGCCTGGGTCTCCTGCGCATGGAGCGTGCCATCAAGGAACGCATGTCCTCGGTCGATATCGACACGGTCATGCCGCAGGACCTCATCAACGCGAAGCCCGCCGCGGCCGCGGTGCGTGAGTTCTTCGGCTCGTCGCAGCTGTCGCAGTTCATGGATCAGACCAATCCGCTCTCGGAAGTGACGCATAAGCGTCGCCTCTCGGCGCTTGGCCCTGGCGGTCTCACCCGTGAGCGCGCCGGCTTCGAGGTGCGCGACGTGCACCCGACCCATTACGGCCGCATCTGCCCGATCGAGACGCCGGAAGGCCCGAACATCGGTCTCATCAACTCGCTCGCCACCTTCGCGCGGGTGAACAAGTACGGCTTCATCGAGACCCCGTTCCGTCGCGTGAAGGACGGCGTGGTGACGAAGGAGGTCTCCTACCTCTCGGCGATGGAAGAGGCGAAGTACTACGTCGCCCAGGCCAACGCCCAGATGGACGAGAGCTTCAAGCTGACGGAAGACCTCGTGGTCTGCCGTCGGGCCGGCGACGTCATCGTCGTGCCGCCGGACCGCGTCGATCTCATGGACGTGTCGCCGAAGCAGCTCGTCTCGGTGGCCGCGGCGCTCATCCCGTTCCTCGAGAACGACGACGCGAACCGCGCCCTGATGGGTTCGAACATGCAGCGCCAGGCGGTGCCTCTGGTCCGCGCCGACGCGCCGTTCGTCGGTACCGGCATGGAAGCCGTGGTCGCCCGCGATTCGGGTGCCGCCATCGCGGCGCGCCGCTCCGGCATCGTCGACCAGGTGGATGCGACCCGTATCGTCATCCGCGCCACGGAAGAGGCCGATGCCAACAAGCCCGGCGTCGACATCTACCGCCTGCAGAAGTTCCAGCGCTCCAACCAGTCGACCTGCATCACGCAGAAGCCGCTGGTCCGCGTGGGCGAGCAGGTGAAGAAGGGCGAGATCATCGCCGATGGTCCGTCGACGGAGTTCGGCGAGCTGGCGCTCGGCCGGAACGTGCTCGTCGCGTTCATGCCGTGGAACGGCTACAACTTCGAGGACTCGATCCTGCTCTCCGAGCGGATCGTGAAGGATGACGTGTTCACCTCGATCCATATCGAGGAGTTCGAGGTGATGGCCCGAGACACCAAGCTCGGTCCGGAGGAAATCACCCGCGACATCCCCAACGTCTCGGAAGAGGCGCTGAAGAACCTCGACGAGGCCGGCATCGTCTATATCGGCGCCGAGGTCCACGCGGGCGACATCCTGTGCGGGAAGATCACCCCGAAGGGCGAGAGCCCGATGACGCCGGAAGAAAAGCTTCTGCGCGCCATCTTCGGTGAGAAGGCCTCGGACGTCCGCGACACCTCGCTCCGGGTTCCCCCGGGCGTCACCGGCACCATCGTCGAAGTCCGGGTGTTCAACCGCCACGGCGTCGACAAGGACGAGCGCGCCCAGGCCATCGAGCGCGAGGAGATCGAGCGTCTCGCCAAGGATCGTGACGACGAACAGGCGATCCTCGACCGCAACACCTATGCCCGCCTTGCCGGCGTCCTGATCGGCCAGTCGCCGATCGCCGGTCCGAAGGGCTTCAAGAAGGAGACCACGCTCAGCCGTGAGCTCCTGAACGAGTACCCGCGCTCGCAATGGTGGCAGTTCGCCGTCGTCGAAGACCGTCTCATGACCGAGATGGAAGCGATGCAGAAGCAGTACGACGAGTCGAAGAAGCGCCTTGAGCAGCGCTTCCTCGACAAGGTCGAGAAGCTGCAGCGCGGCGACGAGTTGCCCCCCGGCGTCATGAAGATGGTCAAGGTCTTCGTCGCGGTGAAGCGCAAGATCCAGCCGGGCGACAAGATGGCCGGCCGTCACGGCAACAAGGGTGTCGTGTCGCGGATCGTGCCGATCGAGGACATGCCGTTCCTCGAAGACGGGACGCATGCCGACATCGTGCTCAACCCGCTCGGCGTGCCGTCGCGCATGAACGTCGGTCAGATCCTGGAGACCCATCTGGGCTGGGCTGCCGCAGGTCTCGGCCGCAAGGTCGGGCTCGCCGTGGACGCCTATCTCCGCAGTAACGACATCGCGCCCCTCAAGGCGGAGATGGAGGCGATCTACTCGCCGTCGGAGCTGGAAGGCCTCTCGGACGACGACATGGCGGAGGCGGCCAACAACGTCCGCCGCGGCGTGCCGATGGCCACTCCGGTGTTCAACGGCGCCAAGGAAGCCGACATCGAGACGATGCTGGAGTTGGCCGGGCTCGACCGTTCGGCGCAGTCGACGCTCTACGACGGGCGCACGGGCGAGCCTTTCGACCGCAAGGTGACGATGGGCTACATCTACATGCTGAAGCTCCACCACCTCGTGGACGACAAGATCCACGCACGGTCGATCGGTCCGTACTCCCTCGTCACCCAGCAGCCGCTGGGCGGAAAGGCGCAGTTCGGCGGCCAGCGCTTCGGCGAGATGGAGGTCTGGGCACTGGAAGCCTACGGCGCGGCCTACACGCTGCAGGAGATGCTCACGGTGAAGTCGGACGACGTCGCCGGCCGCACCAAGGTCTACGAGGCCATCGTCCGCGGCGACGACACGTTCGAGGCCGGCATCCCCGAGTCCTTCAACGTGCTCGTCAAGGAAATGCGCTCGCTCGGCCTCAACGTGGAGCTCACCTCCTCGAAGAAGCTCGCGAACGACCAGCTCGACCCGCCCGCCGAGGCGGCCGAGTAAGACCACACCATACGCTCCCGCGCCGGCACCTCGCCGGCGCGGTCCGAGCGGGGAGGGGAAGCGCCTTCCGGGACGACGGCCAGCGGCGACCCGACCGGTCACTGCGCCGACCTCACGTTTTCAGCACGCGGTAGCCCCTCGGCGGAGGGTGCGCCCCGTCAGCAGGAGTTGATCCATGAACCAAGAGGTCATGAATCTTTTCAACCAGCAGGCTCAGCCCCAGAGCTTCGACCAGATCAAGATTTCGATCTCGAGCCCCGAGAAGATCCTCTCGTGGTCCTTCGGCGAGATCAAGAAGCCCGAGACGATCAACTACCGCACGTTCAAGCCCGAGCGCGACGGCCTGTTCTGCGCGCGCATCTTTGGCCCGATCAAGGATTACGAGTGCTTGTGCGGCAAGTACAAGCGCATGAAGTACAAGGGCGTCATCTGTGAGAAGTGCGGCGTCGAGGTCACCCTCGCGCGTGTTCGGCGCGACCGCATGGGCCATATCGAGCTCGCCGCTCCCGTCGCCCACATCTGGTTCCTGAAGTCGCTGCCCAGCCGCATCGGCCTGCTGCTCGACATGGCGCTCAAGGACCTCGAGCGCATCCTCTACTTCGAATCCTACTGCGTCATCGAGCCGGGCCTCACCCCCCTCAAGGAGCGTCAGCTCCTCTCCGAGGAAGAGTACCTGCGCGCCCAGGAGGAGTACGGCGAGGACAGCTTCACCGCCATGATCGGCGCCGAGGCCATCCGGCGCATTCTGCAGGAGCTCGACCTCGACGGGATCGCGAACTCGCTCCGCGAGGAGATCGCCACAACGACCTCCGAGTTGAAGCCCAAGAAGCTCCTCAAGCGCCTGAAGATCATCGAGGCCTTCCAGATGTCGGGCAACAAGCCCGAATGGATGATCCTCACCGTGGTTCCGGTGATCCCGCCGGACCTTCGCCCGCTCGTCCCCCTGGACGGCGGCCGCTTCGCCACGTCCGATCTGAACGACCTCTACCGCCGCGTCATCAACCGCAACAACCGCCTGAAGCGGCTGATCGAACTGCGCGCACCCGACATCATCATCCGCAACGAGAAGCGCATGCTTCAGGAGGCGGTGGACGCGCTGTTCGACAACGGCCGCCGCGGCCGCGTCATCACGGGTGCCAACAAGCGTCCGCTGAAGTCGCTCGCCGACATGCTCAAGGGTAAGCAAGGCCGCTTCCGCCAGAACCTGCTCGGCAAGCGCGTCGACTATTCCGGCCGCTCGGTGATCGTGGTGGGTCCGGAGCTGAAGCTGCATCAGTGCGGCCTGCCGAAGAAGATGGCCTTGGAGCTGTTCAAGCCCTTCATCTACGCACGCCTCGACGCCAAGGGTTTCTCCGCCACCGTCAAGCAGGCCAAGAAGCTCGTCGAGAAGGAGAAGCCCGAAGTCTGGGATATCCTCGACGAGGTGATCCGCGAGCACCCGGTGATGCTCAACCGCGCGCCGACGCTCCACCGCCTCGGCATCCAGGCGTTCGAGCCGAAGCTGATCGAAGGTAAGGCGATCCAGCTTCACCCGCTCGTCTGCGCGGCCTTCAACGCCGACTTCGACGGCGACCAGATGGCCGTCCACGTCCCGCTCTCGCTGGAAGCCCAGCTCGAAGCGCGCGTGCTGATGATGTCGACGAACAACATCCTGCACCCGGCCAACGGTCAGCCGATCATCGTGCCGTCGCAGGATATCGTGCTCGGCCTGTACTACCTGTCGATCGTCGCCGAGGGCGCCATCGGCGCCTTCGATCCGACCAACAAGAAGAACCCGATGCAGGGTGTCTTCGGCACCATCGGTGAACTCGAGCACGCCCTCGCGGCCAACACCGTGAAGCTGCACTCGAAGATCCGCTGGCGGTGGAACGGCATCGGCCCCGATGGCGAGCCGCTGACCCAGACCTACGACACGACACCCGGCCGCGTGATCCTGTCCACGGCCCTGCCGCTGCACAAGAAGGTGCCCTACGACGTCGTCAACAAGCTGATGACGAAGAAGGAGATCTCCGCGATGATCGACACCGTCTACCGCCACTGCGGTCAGAAGGAGTCGGTGATCTTCTGTGACCGCATCATGGCGCTGGGCTTCAACCACGCATTCAAGGCCGGCATCTCGTTCGGCAAGGACGACATGGTGGTGCCGGACAACAAGTGGCCGATCGTGGACGACACCCGCGCGCTGGTGAAGGACTACGAGCAGCAGTACAACGACGGCCTGATCACGCAGGGCGAGAAGTACAACAAGGTGGTGGATGCCTGGGCCAAGTGCTCGGACAAGCTCGCCGCCGAGATGATGCTGCGCATTTCCACCGTGCAGAAAGACGAGAACGGCGCCGACAAGCAGATCAACTCGATCTACATGATGAGCCATTCCGGTGCCCGTGGTTCGCCGGCGCAGATGAAGCAGCTCGCCGCGATGCGCGGACTCATGGCCAAGCCCTCGGGCGAGATCATCGAGACCCCGATCATCTCGAACTTCAAGGAAGGCCTGGACGTTCTCGAGTACTTCAACTCGACGCACGGAGCCCGTAAGGGCCTCGCCGACACCGCCTTGAAGACCGCGAATTCCGGCTACCTGACCCGCCGTCTCGTCGACGTGGCACAGGACGCCGTCATCCGTGAGGTCGATTGCGGCACCACCAACGGCATCAAGATGCGCGCCATCGTCGATGCGGGCCAGGTCGTGGCTCCGCTGTCGATCCGCATCCTCGGCCGCGCCACGGCCGAAGATCTCGTGGCTCAGGACGGTACGGTCATCGTCAAGACCAACGAAACGATCGAGGAGAAGCACCTGCCCGCCATCCAGGCGGCCGGCATCCAGGAGGTGAAGATCCGCTCGGTGCTCGTCTGCGCCACCAAGAGCGGCGTCTGCGCCACCTGCTACGGGCGCGATCTCGCCCGTGGAACGCCCGTCAATATGGGCGAGGCGGTCGGCGTCATCGCGGCGCAGTCCATCGGCGAGCCGGGCACTCAGCTCACCATGCGTACCTTCCACATCGGCGGCGCGGCGCAGATCGCGGATTCGTCCTTCATCGAGTCGAGCTTCGAAGGCACGATCAAGATCCGCAACCGGGCGCTCGCACGCAACACCGACGGCGATCTCATCGCCACCGGTCGTAACGTGGCGGTGGTCATCGTCGGCACCGATGGAGCGGAACGTGCGGTCCACCGCCTGCAATACGGCGCACGCCTGCGGGTGGACGAGGGCGACACCGTCAAACGCGGCCAGCGCATCGCCGAGTGGGACCCCTATACCCGTCCGATCATCACCGAGACCGACGGTATCGTGGCCTACGAGGATCTGATCGACGGTCAGTCGATCACCGAGACCACCGACGAATCGACCGGCATCGCCAAGCGCGTCGTCATCGACTGGCGTGGTACGGCCCGCACGGCCGACCTCAAGCCGGCCATGCTGGTGCTCGACCAGGACGGCAAGCCGATGAAGCTGCCGCGCGGCTCGGACGCCCGCTACTTCCTCCCGGTCGACGCCATCATCGGCTACGACCCGGGCGGCACGGTGAAGGCGGGCGACATCCTCGCCCGTGTCTCCACCGACTCGGCCAAGACCCGCGACATCACCGGCGGTCTTCCGCGGGTGGCGGAGCTGTTCGAGGCCCGTCGTCCGAAGGACGCGGCGATCATCGCGGAGAAGTCTGGCACGATCCAATTCGGGCGCGACTACAAGAACAAGCGTCGCCTGACGCTGACGCCGCATGACGGTTCGGATGCGGTCGAGTACCTGATCCCGAAGGGCAAGCACATCCACCTCCAGGACGGCGACGTCGTGGAGCTCGGCGACTACATCGTCGACGGCAACCCGGCGCCGCACGACATCCTGGCGATCAAGGGCGTGGAGGAGCTCGCTGCTTACCTCGTCAACGAGATCCAGGAGGTCTACCGGCTCCAGGGCGTGTCCATCAACGACAAGCACATCGAGGTGATCGTCCGTCAGATGCTGCAGAAGGTGGAGATCACCGATGGCGGCGATTCGGAGATCCTGACGGGCGACCAGATCGACCGGACGGAGCTTGCGGACATCAACGAGAAGCTGCTCGCCGAGAACAAGAAGCCCGTGGTGGGCGTGCCGGTGCTGCTGGGCATCACCAAGGCGTCCCTGCAGACGAAGTCGTTCATCTCGGCGGCCTCGTTCCAGGAAACCACCCGCGTCCTCACCGAGGCGGCCGTCAACGGCAAGGTCGACCATCTCGAGGGCTTGAAGGAGAACGTCATCGTCGGCTCGCTCATTCCGGCGGGCACTGGGTCGATGGCAGCCGACATCCGCGCCGTGGCGCGGCGTCGCGACGCCATGATCCTGCAGCAGAAGGCAGCGGAGAGTGGCGCCCAGCCCCTCAGCGAATTGCCGCCTGCCGCCGAGTGATCTTCGACGACAGCGTTCGGAAGGAACAAAAGGGCGGCCAGCGATGGCCGCCCTTTTTCGTTGCGCTAATCCATCTTGCCGATGCCAGGACGAAGTAAATTTCCCGGCGGAAAGCCCTCGGGAATCGCCATCGCGGCCGCCTTCCGGCCCGTGCTCATGACCTTGATCCGATGCGGCGAACCTGCCATCCATCGCTTCTACGGGGCGACCGACTCCGCAGCGGGCCAATAATCGGGCGTTAACCGCCGGTCAGACCAAACTTTATCGTGCTTCGGGATTGACGTTCCGCCATCCCCCGCATAGAAGCACGCCACTCCGGCACAACAGCAGGACATAGCGAGTCGCGACCCTCGGGCCGAAAGACAATCGCTAATCCGGTTCCGGCACTCACATCGACTGACGTCCTTGTCAGATCAGTAGGTACGAGCGCGCTGCAAGGCGTGATCCTCTGCCGAACACGCGCCACGGGTCCTCACCGATCCATGGCGCATATTCGTTTTGCGGATCTTCTTATCGAGATCCGCGACAGCCTGGAGACAGGCTGCCTCGTGAAGCCGAACATGGGATCGCGTCTCAGCGGTCCGAATGAAGAGGGCAGAGTATGCCGACGATCAACCAGCTGATCGCGCAGCCGCGTAAGGCGCAGAAGAGCCGCAACAAAGTGCCGGCGCTCGACGCCTGCCCGCAGAAGCGTGGCGTTTGCACCCGCGTCTACACGACGACGCCGAAGAAGCCGAACTCGGCTCTCCGTAAGGTCGCCAAGGTCCGTCTGACCAACGGTTTCGAAGTCATCGGGTACATCCCCGGTGAAGGTCACAACCTTCAAGAGCACTCCGTGGTCATGATCCGCGGCGGCCGCGTGAAGGATCTTCCCGGTGTTCGCTACCACATCCTGCGCGGCGTGCTCGACACGCAGGGCGTCAAGGGTCGTAAGCAGCGCCGCTCCAAGTACGGCGCCAAGCGCCCGAAGTAAGAATTTCGCTCATCCCGTA
The DNA here is from genome assembly GCF_000376345.1 of Methylobacterium sp. 88A. Lineage (NCBI taxonomy): Bacteria > Pseudomonadati > Pseudomonadota > Alphaproteobacteria > Hyphomicrobiales > Methylobacteriaceae > Methylobacterium > Methylobacterium sp. 88A. Next base: position 2,738,760 of record NZ_AQVT01000001.1, on the reverse strand, counting down.
AGGATGTCGCCGACCTCCATGAGGTTCAGGTGGCCTGCGCGGGGTGGTTTCAAGACCTTGATTTATAGACGGAGCGAGCGATGTCCCGCCGCCATTCTGCTGAAAAGCGTGAGATCATCCCGGACGCCAAGTACGGCGACATCGTGCTCACCAAGTTCATGAATTCCATCATGTACGAGGGCAAGAAGTCGATCGCCGAAGGTATCGTCTACGGCGCGTTCGACATCGTCGAGAACCGCGCCCGTGCGAACCCGATCGAGGTGTTCCGCGCCGCGCTCGAGAACGTCGCTCCGGCGATCGAAGTGCGGTCCCGTCGCGTCGGCGGCGCGACCTACCAGGTCCCCGTCGAGGTTCGCACCGAGCGTCGTCAGGCTCTTGCGATCCGCTGGCTCATCCAGGCCGCCCGTGGCCGCAACGACCGCACCATGGTCGAGCGCCTCTCGGCCGAACTCCTCGATGCCGCGAACAACCGTGGCAACGCGGTCAAGAAGCGGGAAGACACGCACCGCATGGCTGAAGCCAACCGCGCCTTCTCGCACTACCGCTGGTAAGCGGCCCCGGACCCTTTCAGGAGCAATCCGATGCCCCGCACGCATGCGATCGAGGACTACCGTAATTTCGGCATCATGGCTCACATTGATGCTGGAAAAACCACGACCACTGAGCGGATCCTCTACTACACCGGCAAGTCCCATAAGATCGGCGAAGTCCATGACGGCGCCGCGACGATGGATTGGATGACGCAGGAGCAGGAGCGTGGCATCACGATCACCTCCGCCGCGACCACCTGCTTCTGGCGCGACAAGCGCCTGAACATCATCGACACGCCCGGCCACGTGGACTTCACCATCGAAGTGGAGCGCTCGCTTCGCGTCCTCGACGGCGCCGTCTGCGTGCTCGACGGCAACCAGGGAGTCGAGCCTCAGACCGAGACCGTCTGGCGTCAGGCCGACAAGTACGACGTTCCGCGCGTCGTGTTCGTCAACAAGATGGACAAGATCGGCGCCGACTTCTTCAAATGCGTCGCCGACATCATCGACCGCGTCGCCGGCAAGCCCGTCTGCCTGCAGCTGCCGATCGGCGCCGAGACGACCTTCAAGGGCGTCATCGACCTGATCAAGATGAAGGCCATCGTCTGGACGTCCGAGAAGCTCGGCGCCGATTTCTCGGAGACCGAGATCCCGGCCGACCTCGCCGATCAGGCTGCCGAATACCGGATCAAGCTCGTCGAAGCCTGCGTCGAGATGGATGACGATGCCATGTCGGCCTATCTCGACGGTGTCGAGCCGGATGCAGAGACGATGCATCGACTCGTGCGCACGGCCGTCCAGCGTCGCGCGTTCCATCCCGTGCTCTGCGGTTCGGCGTTCAAGAACAAGGGCGTTCAGCCCCTGCTCGACGCCGTCGTCGACTACCTGCCGTCTCCCGCCGATCGCGGCGAGATCAAGGGCCTCGACTTCAAGACCGAGGAAGAGACCGTTCGTCATCCGTCCGACAGCGATCCCTTCTCGATGCTGGCGTTCAAGATCATGGACGACCCGCATGTCGGCACGATCACGTTCTGCCGTGTCTACTCGGGCAAGGTCGAATCCGGCGCCAACGTCATCAACTCGTCGCGCGACAAGAAAGAGCGTGTCGGCCGCATGCTTCTCATGCATGCCAACAACCGCGAAGACGTGAAGGAAGCCTTCACCGGCGACATCGTGGCTCTGGCTGGTCTCAAGGAAACTCGTACCGGCGATACGCTGTGCGATCCGAAGGACGCCGTCATCCTCGAGAAGATGGAGTTCCCCGAGCCCGTCATCGAGATCGCGGTCGAGCCGAAGTCCAAGGCCGATCAGGAGAAGCTCGGCATCGCTCTCGCCAAGCTCGCCGCGGAGGATCCGTCCTTCCGCGTTTCCACCGACCAGGAATCGGGCCAGACCATCCTTCGCGGGATGGGCGAACTCCACCTCGACATCAAGGTCGACATCCTGCGCCGCACCTACATGGTCGACGCGAATATCGGCCAGCCGCAGGTGGCGTATCGTGAGAAGCTGACGAAGCGCACCGAGATCGACTACACCCACAAGAAGCAGACCGGCGGTACCGGTCAGTTCGCTCGTGTAAAGTTCGTGGTCGAGCCGAACGAGCCGGGCAAGGGCTTCGAGTTCTCGTCGAAGATCATCGGCGGCACGGTGCCCAAGGAGTACATCCCAGGCGTCGAAAAGGGCCTCAACTCGGTGCTCGGCGCCGGCATCCTCGCCGGCTTCCCGGTGGTGGACATCAAGGTCGAGCTGATCGACGGCGCCTACCACGATGTCGACTCGTCGGCCCTGGCCTTCGAAATCGCCTCCCGTGCGGCGCTCCGTGAAGCCCTCCAGAAGGGCGGATCGGTCCTGCTCGAGCCGGTCATGAAGGTCGAGGTTGTCTCGCCGGAAGAGTATACCGGTTCGGTGATCGGCGATCTGAACTCCCGCCGTGGCCAGATCCAGGGCCAGGACATGCGTGGCAACGCGAACGTCATCAATGCGATGGTGCCGCTCGCCAACATGTTCGGCTACGTGAACCAGCTGCGCTCCTTCTCCCAGGGCCGCGCGAACTTTACGATGCAATTCGACCATTACGAAGAGGTGCCGCGCGGCGAGGCCGAGAAGGTCGTCGCGAAGTACGCTTAAGGCTTCCCGCCTTTTCCGGACCGCAGCAGCATCACCTGAAACACTGAGATTACGGAGGCTACGATGGCCAAAGAGAAGTTTGCCCGCACCAAGCCGCACTGCAACATCGGCACGATCGGTCACGTCGACCACGGCAAGACGTCGCTGACGGCGGCGATCACGAAGGTCCTGGCGGAGTCGGGTGGCGCGACGTTCACGGCCTACGACCAGATCGACAAGGCTCCCGAGGAGAAGGCGCGCGGCATCACGATCTCGACGGCCCACGTCGAGTACGAGACGGCCAACCGTCACTACGCCCACGTCGATTGCCCCGGCCACGCCGATTACGTGAAGAACATGATCACCGGTGCCGCCCAGATGGACGGCGCGATCCTGGTCGTGTCGGCCGCCGACGGCCCGATGCCCCAGACCCGCGAGCACATCCTGCTCGCCCGCCAGGTCGGCGTGCCGGCCCTGGTGGTGTTCCTCAACAAGGTCGACCTCGTCGACGACGAGGAGCTCCTCGAGCTCGTCGAGATGGAGGTGCGCGAGCTCCTCTCCAAGTACGACTTCCCCGGCGACGACATCCCGATCACCAAGGGCTCGGCCAAGGTCGCCCTCGACAACGGCGACAAGGCCGTCGGCCACGACGCCGTGCTGAAGCTGATGGAGTCGGTGGACGCCTACATCCCGCAGCCGGAGCGTCCGATCGACAAGCCGTTCCTGATGCCGATCGAGGACGTGTTCTCGATCTCGGGCCGCGGCACCGTGGTGACGGGTCGCGTCGAGCGCGGCATCGTCAAGGTCGGCGAGACCGTGGAGATCGTCGGCATCCGCGACACCCAGACCACCACGGTCACGGGCGTCGAGATGTTCCGCAAGCTGCTCGACCAGGGCCAGGCCGGCGACAATGTCGGCGTGCTCCTGCGCGGCACCAAGCGCGAGGACGTCGAGCGCGGCCAGGTCGTGTGCAAGCCCGGCTCGGTCAAGCCCCACACCAAGTTCAAGGCCGAGGCCTACATCCTCACCAAGGAGGAGGGCGGTCGCCACACCCCGTTCTTCACCAACTACCGGCCCCAGTTCTACTTCCGCACCACCGACGTGACCGGTGTCTGCGAACTGCCCGAGGGCACCGAGATGGTGATGCCCGGTGACAGCGTCACCATGGACGTCACCCTCATCGTCCCCGTCGCCATGGAAGAGAAGCTCCGCTTCGCCATCCGTGAAGGCGGTCGCACCGTCGGCGCAGGCGTCGTCGCAGCCATCAACGATTAAGTTCGGTACGCTCAGTCTGCTGGGATCGACAGAGGGGCGGGTCCTCGCGCCCGCCCCTTCTTAAGTCCCGCCAAGGTTTCAGGTCATGAACGGTCAGAATATCCGCATTCGCCTCAAGGCGTTCGATCATCGCATCCTCGATGCCTCGACCCGCGAGATCGTGTCGACGGCCAAGCGCACCGGCGCGACCATTCGTGGTCCGATCCCGCTTCCGACGCATATCGAGAAGTTCACCGTCAACCGCTCGCCGCACATCGACAAGAAGTCGCGCGAGCAGTTCGAGATGCGCACCCACAAGCGCGTCCTCGATATCGTCGATCCGACGCCGCAGACCGTGGACGCGCTGATGAAGCTCGACCTCGCCGCCGGCGTGGACGTGGAGATCAAGCTCTAAGTCCCGCGGGGATTTAGAGCTTACCGTAGAATCGCGCGAGGGAGACACCTATGCGCTCAGGCGTCATTGCACAGAAGGTCGGCATGACCCGCATCTTTACGGATGCTGGCGAACATGTCCCCGTGACAGTGCTTAAAATCGATCAATGCCAGGTGGTCGCCCACCGTACCGTCGAGAAGAACGGCTACGTCGCCCTTCAGGTCGGCGTCGGCAAGGCCAAGGTGAAGAACGTGTCGGCTGCCGAGCGCGGCCGGTTCGCGGTTGCCAAGGTCGAGCCCAAGCAGAAGCTCGCCGAGTTCCGCGTGTCCGAGGACGCGCTGATCCCGGTCGGTGCCGAAATCACCGCCGACCACTTCATCCCCGGTCAGTTCGTCGACGTGACGGGCACGACCACGGGTAAGGGCTTCGCAGGTGGTATGAAGCGCTGGAACTTCGGCGGTCTGCGCGCCACCCACGGCGTGTCCATCTCGCACCGTTCGATCGGTTCGACCGGTGGCCGCCAGGACCCTGGCAAGACCTTCAAGAACAAGAAGATGCCCGGTCACATGGGCGTCGACCGGGTCACGACCCAGAACCTGCGCGTCGTGCGCACGGATCCCGAGCGTGGCCTCATCCTCGTCGAAGGCGCCGTCCCCGGTGTCGCCGGCGGCTGGATCCAGATCCGCGACGCGGTGAAGCGCAAGCTCCCCGCCGACGTGCCGCAGCCGGGCAAGTTCCGTGAAAACGGTTCTTCCGCTGCTCCCGCCACCGAAGCTCCGGCTCCCGAGGCTCCCGCTTCCGAGGAGAACGCGTGATGAAGCTCGATATCACCACTCTCGACGGCGACGGCGCCGGGTCCATCGACCTGGACGAGACCATCTTCGGTCTCGAGCCCCGCGCCGACCTTCTCCAGCGCATGGTGCGCTGGCAGCTCGCCAAGCGTCAGGCCGGCACCCATGCGGTCAAGAACCGCTCGGACGTCAACCGTACGCGCAAGAAGCTGTACAAGCAGAAGGGCACCGGTAACGCTCGTCACGGCGCCGCCTCCGCTCCGCAGTTCCGCGGCGGTGGACGTGCCTTCGGTCCTGTCGTGCGCAGCCATGCTCATGACCTGCCCAAGAAGGTCCGCGCCCTGGCTCTCCGTCACGCCCTGTCCGCCAAGGTGAAGGCCGAGACGCTCATCATCGTGGACGACGTGACGCTCGCCGACGGCAAGACCCGTAACCTGGTCGAGCGCTTCGAGAAGATGGGCCTGTCCAGCGCGCTGATCATCAGCGGTGCCGAGGTCGACGTGAACTTCGGTCGCGCCGCCCGCAACATCCCGCAGATCGACGTCATGCCGGTCCAGGGCATCAACGTCTACGACATCCTGCGTCGCGACAAGCTCGTGCTGACGCGCGCAGCGATCGATGCGCTGGAGGCGCGATTCAAATGAGTGCCGATCCGCGCCACTACGACATCATCGTCTCCCCGGTCATCACCGAGAAGGCGACGAACCTCACCGAGCAGAACAAGGTCGTCTTCCGGGTTTCCCCGAAGGCTACCAAGCCGCAGATCAAAGAGGCGGTCGAGAAGCTGTTCGACGTCAAGGTCACGGGCGTGAACACGCTCGTCACCAAGGGCAAGAAGAAGATTTTCCGCGGGCTTCGCGGACAGCGTTCGGACGTGAAGAAAGCGATCGTGACCCTCGCCGAGGGTGAAACGATCGACGTCACGACCGGGCTCTGACACGAAAAGCGTTAGGATCAAGCCGATGGCCTTGAAGACATTCAAACCGGTCACGCCGAGCCTTCGCCAGCTCGTGCTCGTCGACCGCCGTGAGCTCTACAAGGGCAAGCCGGTCAAGAAACTCACCGAGGGCAAGTCGTCGTCCGGCGGCCGCAACAACCTCGGTCGCATCACCGTCCGCTTCCGCGGCGGTGGGCACAAGCGCACCCTGCGCAACGTCGATTTCAAGCGTCGCGAGCAGCTCGGCGTGGCCGCCACCGTGGAGCGGATCGAGTACGATCCCAACCGCACGGCGTTCATCGCGCTGATCACGTTCCCCGACGGCGTGCAGAGCTACATCCTAGCTCCCCAGCGTCTGTCGCCGGGCGACAAGGTGATCGCCGCCGAGCAGGTCGACATCAAGCCGGGCAATGCCGGCCCGGTCGGCAACATGCCGGTGGGCACGATCGTCCACAATGTCGAGCTGAAGATCGGTAAGGGCGGCGCGATCGCCCGCTCCGCCGGGAACTACGCTCAGATCGTCGGACGCGACCAGGGATACGTCACCCTGCGTCTGAACTCGGGTGAGCAGCGTCTGGTCCACGGCAATTGCTTCGCCAGTGTCGGTGCGGTGTCGAACCCGGACCACATGAACATCTCGCTCGGCAAGGCCGGCCGCAATCGCTGGCTCGGCAAGCGTCCGCACGTTCGCGGCGTTGCCATGAACCCGGTCGATCACCCGCACGGCGGCGGTGAGGGTCGTACCTCGGGCGGCCGTAACCCGGTCACGCCCTGGGGCGTGCCCACCAAGGGGAAGAAGACCCGGTCGAACAAGCGGACCGATGTCTTCATCCTCGCCAGCCGTCACAACCGCAAGAAGTAACCCTCATGGCACGCTCGCTCTGGAAGGGGCCGTTCATCGACGGCTACCTCCTCAAGAAGGCTGAGACCGCTCGCGGATCCAGCCGCAACGAAGTCATCAAGATCTGGAGCCGTCGCTCCACGATCCTGCCGCAGTTCGTCGGGCTCACCTTCGGTGTGCACAACGGACAGAAGCATATCCCGGTCTACGTGTCCGAGGAGATGGTCGGTCACAAGTTCGGCGAGTTCTCGCCGACCCGTACCTTCCACGGCCACGCAGCCGACAAGAAGGCGAAGAGGCGCTGAGATGGGCAAGCAAGCCACCCCCCGCGCGCTCCCCGAGAACGAGGCGAAGGCCGTCGCGCGCATGCTGCGCGTGAGTCCTCAGAAGCTCAATCTCGTTGCGCAACTCATCCGCGGTAAGAAGGTCGAGTCGGCTCTGGCCGACCTGGAATTCTCCCGCAAGCGGATCGCCCGCGAGGTCAAGAAGTGCCTCGAGAGCGCCATCGCCAATGCCGAGAACAACCATGACCTCGACGTCGACGATCTCGTCGTCTCCGAGGCCTTCGTCGGCAAGGCACTCGTGCTCAAGCGTTTCCACGCTCGTGCACGTGGCCGCGGCGCCCGCATCCTGAAGCCCTTCGCGAACCTCACCATCGTGGTGCGCGAAGTCCCGACCGCCGAAGCGGCGTGAGGAGGACCTGATGGGCCAGAAAGTCAATCCGATCGGTCTGCGGCTCGGTATCAACCGGACCTGGGACTCCCGCTGGTTCGCCCAGAAGGGTGAATACGCGAAACTCATGCACGAGGACGTCGCCATCCGCGCCGCCCTCATGAAGCAGCTGAAGCAGGCTGCCGTCTCCAAGATCGTCATCGAGCGTCCGCACCGGAAGTGCCGCGTCACCATCCACTCGGGCCGTCCGGGCGTGGTGATCGGCAAGAAGGGCGCGGATATCGAGAAGCTGCGCAAGCTCGTCGGCACCCTGACCAAGGCCGACGTGACGATCAACATCGTCGAGGTGCGCAAGCCCGAGATCGATGCCACCCTCGTGGCCGATTCGATCGCCCAGCAGCTCGAGCGCCGTGTCGCCTTCCGTCGCGCCATGAAGCGCGCCGTGCAGTCGGCCATGCGTCTCGGTGCCGAAGGCATCCGGATCAATTGCTCGGGTCGTCTCGGCGGCGCTGAGATCGCTCGTCAGGAATGGTACCGCGAAGGTCGCGTCCCGCTGCATACCCTGCGTGCGGATGTCGATTACGGCGTGGCGACCGCCTTCACGACCTACGGGACGTGCGGAATCAAGGTGTGGGTGTTCAAGGGCGAAATCCTCGAGCACGACCCGATGGCGCAGGACAAGCGCGCTCAGGAAGAAGGCGGCCGTTCGGGCGGACGTCGCGAGCGCGATGGCGAGGGTGGCCGCGAGCGCGGCCGGCGCGAACACGCCTGAGGCGTGATCGCGTACGCCCGTTAGCCATAGAAGGTGTTGAGAGGCTGCCATGTTGCAACCCAAGAAGACCAGGTTCCGTAAGCAGTTCAAGGGTCGCATCCACGGTGCGGCCAAGGGCGGCTTCGACCTCAATTTCGGGACGTTTGGCCTGAAGGCCATCGAGCCCGAGCGCGTCACCGCACGTCAGATCGAGGCGGCCCGCCGCGCGATCACCCGTGAGATGAAGCGCCAGGGCCGTGTCTGGATCCGGATCTTCCCGGACGTTCCGGTCACGGCGAAGCCCACCGAAGTCCGCATGGGCTCCGGTAAGGGTGCACCCGAGTTCTGGGCTGCCCGCGTGCATCCCGGACGTATCATGTTCGAAGTCGACGGCGTCGCCGAGGACATCGCCAAAGAGGCCTTGCGCCTCGGTGCGGCGAAGCTCCCGATCCGCACGCGCGTCGTTCAGCGCATCGCTGACTAAGGGGAGGGGATCATGAAGTCGTCACAGAGACAGTCGGATCTGGCCGCCCTGTCGCCCGATCAGTTGAACGATGAGCTGCTGAACCTGAAGAAGGAGCAGTTCAACCTGCGCTTCCAGGGCGCCACCGGCCAGCTCGAGAACGTCGCCCGCGTCCGTGAGGTCCGCCGCGATATCGCCCGCGTTCGCACTCTCCAGCGTCAGAAGACGCTGAAGTCCGCGCAGGCCTGAGGAGTACACCATGCCGAAGCGCGTATTGCAGGGCGTCGTCGTCAGCGACAAGGGCGAGAAGACCATCGTCGTGAAGGTGGAGCGTCGCTTCACCCATCCGGTGATGAAGAAGACCGTCCGTCGTTCGAAGAACTATCACGCCCACGACGAGACCAACATTGCCAAGGTTGGCCAGACCGTGTCGATCGAGGAATGCCGTCCGTTCTCGAAGACCAAGACCTGGAAGCTCATCGAAGGTGGCGCAGCCGCCGTGGAAGCACCTTCCGCCGAAGCGTGAGACCGATGCAGCTTTGTTAAAGCGGGCGCAGCTTCTGCGCCCGCTTTTTTGCGTTTTGTGCCTAGCCGGGAAGACCGAACGATTCACAGAGGCGCATGACTTCTTGTCGGGCGCCCAATCCGACTGATCGAGCGTCACCGAATCAGATGGCTTCGACCGCGAACACTTGCTCAAATCCGCCGAGCATTCAGTTCCGCTCTCCCACGCTCGTCATCAACGGTGCGAATCAGGATGGCTCCCGGCGTCGGATACGACCGGTCGGGCCTTTCGATGAAGACCCGTCCTGGATTGCCGTCTGCAGCGCAGCTGCGCGTCTTTGCTCTTGCGTCGCGCTTCCCTCTCTAGTAATAGGCCGTCCTTCGCGACATGCAAAAGGGTGTTCGCACCCTGGACCGCGGTGACCGCGCCGGCGTTGAGAAACGCCGAATGCGCGGTCCTTCTATATGAGCCGGGGACATCAGATCCCCATCAGACGTCGTCCGCCGGACAATACCGTCCGTGTGCGGAAACCCGTCTGAAACAAGGAAAGGTCACTCTCGTGATCCAGATGCAGACGAATCTGGACGTCGCCGACAATTCTGGTGCGCGTCGCGTGATGTGCATCAAGGTTCTCGGCGGGTCGAAGCGCAAGTATGCCGGTGTCGGCGATATCATCGTCGTCTCGGTGAAGGAGGCCATTCCCCGCGGCCGCGTGAAGAAGGGCGACGTCATGAAAGCCGTCGTCGTTCGCACCGCCAAGGAAGTGAAGCGCGCCGACGGATCCGTGATCCGGTTCGACAAGAACGCCGCTGTCCTGATCAACAATCAGAAAGAGCCGATCGGCACCCGTATCTTCGGACCCGTGCCGCGCGAGTTGCGCGCCCGGAACCACATGAAGATCATCTCGCTCGCTCCGGAGGTGCTGTGATGGCTGCCAAAGTCAAGAAGGGCGACAAGGTCGTCATTCTCACCGGACGCGACAAGGGTCGTTCCGGCGAGGTCATCCAGGTGATGCCGAAGGAAGACCGTGCGCTCGTGCGCGGGGTCAATCTGGTCAAGAAGCACCAGAAGCAGACGCAGAACCAGGAAGGCGGCATCATCTCCAAGGAAGCCGCGATTCATCTGTCCAACATCGCGATCGCCGACCCCAAGGACGGTCAGCCGACGCGCGTTGGTTTCCGCATTCTCGACGACGGCCGCAAGGTCCGGTTCGCCAAGCGCTCGGGGGATCTGATCGATGGCTGAGAAGAACAACGACGCGTACACCCCTCGTCTGCGCAAGCATTACGATGAGGTCGTCCGCCAGAAGCTGATCGAAGAGTTCGGCTACAAGAACCCCATGCAGGTTCCGGTCATCGAGAAGATCGTGATCAACATGGGCGTCGGCGAGTCCACCGCCGATTCCAAGAAGGCCACCGTCGCCGCCGGCGACCTTGCTCTGATCGCCGGCCAGAAGCCGGTCATCACCAAGGCCCGCAAGGCCATCGCGACCTTCAAGGTCCGCGAAGGCATGCCGATCGGCTGCAAGGTCACCCTGCGCAAGCACCGGATGTACGAGTTCATGGACCGCCTGATCACCATCGCGCTCCCGCGCGTTCGTGACTTCCGCGGCCTGAACCCCCGTTCGTTCGACGGCAACGGCAATTACGCGTTGGGCCTCAAGGAGCACCTGGTGTTCCCGGAGATCTCCTACGACAAGGCCGATGCCACCTGGGGCATGGACATCGTGATCCAGACGTCGGCTCGCACCGATGCCGAGGCACGCGCGCTCCTCTCGCAATTCCGATTCCCGTTCCGGCAGTAAGTGCTGAAAAGCGCTTAGACGCGGACACTGGAGAGAGACATGGCAAAGAAAAGCTCAGTCGAGAAGAACAACCACCGCAAGGAACTCGTGAAGCGGTTCGCCGCCAAGCGTAAGGCCCTCCTTGCCACGGCCAACAACGAAGGCCTCGAGATGGAGGAGCGCTTCGAGGCGCGCCTCAAGCTCGCGGAACTGCCCCGCAACTCGTCGGCGACCCGGGTCCGCAACCGTTGCGGCATCACGGGACGTCCCCGCGCTTTCTACCGCAAGATGGGCATCTCGCGCGTGGCGCTTCGGGAACTTGGCAATCGGGGTCTCATCCCCGGTCTGGTCAAGTCCAGCTGGTAAGGAGCAGACACCATGGTCAACGATCCCGTGGGTGATATGCTCACCCGCATCCGCAACGGTCAGATGCGCCGCCGCAACGTCGTTCAGACGCCCGGCTCGCGTCTCCGTGCGAGCGTTCTCGACGTCCTCAAGGCCGAGGGCTACATCCGCGATTACGCCACGACCGATTTCGGCAACGGCCGCACCGAGTTCTCGATCGAGCTCAAGTACTATGACGGCCAGCCCGTCATCCGCTCGATCCAGCGCGTCTCGAAGCCCGGCCGCCGTGTCTATTCGGCCGTGACCGAACTTCCCCGCGTCGCCGATGGCCTCGGCGTCACCATCGTGTCCACCCCGCAGGGCGTCATGGCCGACCACGAGGCGCGTGAGCGCAACGTCGGCGGCGAAGTGCTCTGCAAGGTGTTCTGATCTCGGACTTGGAGGAAAGGCAATGTCTCGCGTAGGCAAGAAGCCCGTTCCCGTCCCGTCCGGTGTGACGGCCACGGTGACCGGTCAGACGGTAACGATGAAGGGCTCCAAGGGTGAGCTCAAATATGTCGTCCCCAATGTGGTGGACGTGAAGTTCGAGGACGGTGCCGTTTCGGTGCTGCCCAAGAACCAGACCAAGGAGGCCCGCTCGCTGTGGGGCACCTCCCGGGCTCAGGTGGCGAACCTCGTCGAGGGCGTCTCCAAGGGGTTCGAGAAGAAGCTCGAGATCACCGGCGTCGGCTATCGTGCCGCCATGGCCGGCAAGGCCCTCAAGCTCTCCCTCGGCTACAGCCACGACATCGAGTACGAGATCCCCGTCGGGATCACGATCGCGGTGCCCAAGCCCACCGAGATCGTCATCTCCGGCATCGACCGGCAGGTGGTGGGACAGGTGGCAGCCGAGATTCGCGATTATCGCGGTCCCGAGCCCTACAAGGGCAAGGGCGTGCGGTACGCGGGTGAGTTCATCTTCCGCAAGGAAGGCAAGAAGAAGTAAGGGCCGGCCATCATGTCACGCAAAATCGATGCACTCGACCGCCGCAAGGCGCGTGTGCGCCGCGCGCTGCGGGCGGCGGCGAATGGACGGCCCCGGCTCTCGGTGTTCCGTTCCTCCAAGCAGATCTACGTCCAGGTCATCGACGACGCCGAGGGCAAGACCCTCGCCGCCGCCTCGACCCTCGACAAGGATCTCCGCTCGGGCCTGAAGACCGGTGCCGATACGGCAGCGGCCGCGGCCGTCGGCAAGCTCGTCGCCGAGCGCGCCAAGGCCGCCGGAGTCACCAAGGTGATCTTCGACCGTTCGGGCTACATCTATCACGGGCGCGTCAAGGCGCTCGCCGACGCCGCCCGCGAGGGTGGCCTCGAGTTCTAAGACCAGGCGGGGAGGGGCGGCACAGGCCGTCCCTCGGACAAGCTATCAAGCGAGCGGGCTCCGCCGCCCGCGTCAGTGAGACAGGATTCAAACATGGCACGTGAACGGGAAGGCGGTGGCCGCGGCCGCCGCGATGAGCGCGAAGAGCGCGACAGCGAATTCGTGGACAAGCTCGTCCACATCAACCGCGTCGCCAAGGTGGTGAAGGGTGGCCGTCGCTTCGGTTTCGCCGCCCTCGTCGTCGTTGGCGATCAGAAGGGTCGCGTCGGCTTCGGCCACGGCAAGGCGCGTGAAGTGCCGGAAGCCATCCGCAAGGCCACGGAAGCCGCCAAGCGCGGTCTCGTCCGCGTCGCCCTGCGCGAGGGCCGCACCCTCCACCACGACGTCTACGGACGTCACGGTGCCGGCAAGGTCATCCTGCGCGCCGCCCCCCAGGGTACCGGCATCATCGCCGGCGGCCCGATGCGCGCCGTCTTCGAGACGCTGGGCATGCAGGACGTCGTGGCCAAGTCGCTCGGCTCGTCGAACCCCTACAACCTCGTCCGCGCCACCTTCGAGGCGCTGAAGAACGAGGACAGCCCGCGCGCCGTCGCGGCCCGTCGGGGTCTCAAGGTGTCGACGCTTCAGGCTCGCCGTCGCGACGCCGATCCGTCCGACCTGTCCGAAGCCGCAGTCGCGTAAGGGGAGGGTGCAATGGCAACGAAGACTCTCCGCGTCGAGCAGATCGGCTCGCCGATCCGCCGCGAGGGCGATCAGCGTGCGACGCTGATCGGCCTCAAGCTCAACAAGCTGCACCGGGTGGCCACGCTGGAGGATACTCCCTCCGTGCGCGGAATGATCCGCAAGGTGCACCACCTCGTGCGCGTCCTCGACGACGCGGCCTGAGGGAGGGCATCATGAAACTGAACGAAATCCACGATAACGACGGCGCGACCAAGAATCGGATGCGCGTCGGCCGGGGCATCGGCTCCGGCAAGGGCAAGACCGCTGGTCGCGGCGTCAAGGGTCAGAAGGCCCGTACCGGCGTCTCGATCAAGGGCTTCGAAGGCGGCCAGATGCCGCTTCACCGTCGCCTGCCCAAGCGCGGCTTCAACAACCTGTATTCCACGGACCTGAACGAGGTGAACCTCGGTCGCGTCCAGCAGGCTGTCGATGCCGGCCGTCTCGACGCTTCGGCGGTCGTCACGGTTGAGTCCCTCGTCACCGCCGGAATCATCGCCCGTCCCCGTGACGGCGTGAAGCTGCTCGGCGTCGGCGAATTGACCGCGAAGCTCTCCTTCGAGGTCACCCGCGCGTCGAAGTCGGCGGTCGAGGCCGTCGAGAAGATCGGCGGCACGGTCAACGTCGCTTACGGTGCCGGCATCTCCACCCGCGGCAAGCCTGCCGCGGAATAAGTCTTCCGACGCCGCTGTTGCGTAGCGTCGGGGCAGACTTTAAGTCGAAGCTCTGAGCGGCGGCCCGTGCGACCTGCGCGTGGCCGCCGTTTCAGTTTGTTCGGGGGTGCTTCAACCCCCAATCTGGATCTATCTCAGGAACGGGTGCCATGGCCTCAGCCGCCGAGCAGCTTGCCGCGAACCTCAATTTCGGGGCCATCGCCAAGGCCGACGAGCTCAAGAAGCGCATCTGGTTCACGCTGGGTGCGCTCGTGGTGTTCCGCCTCGGCACCTACATCCCGATTCCCGGCATCGACCCCGAGCAGTTCGCGCGGAACTTCCAGCAGCAGGCCGGCGGCGTCCTCGGGCTGTTCAACATGTTCTCCGGCGGTGCCGTCGAGCGCATGGCGATCTTCGCCCTCAACATCATGCCGTACATCTCGGCCTCCATCATCATTCAGCTTCTCACCTCGGTGATCCCGAGCCTGGAGACGCTGAAGAAGGAGGGGGAATCCGGCCGGAAGGTCATCAACCAGTACACCCGCTATCTCACGGTGGTGCTGGCGCTGGTGCAGAGCTGGGGCATCGCCTTCGGCCTCCAGAGTTCGAGCGCCGCGATCGATCCCGGTCCGTTCTTCATCCTGTCCACCGTCATCACGCTCACGGGCGGAACCCTGTTCCTGATGTGGATCGGCGAGCAGATCACGTCGCGCGGCATCGGCAACGGCTCCTCCCTCATCATCTTCGCCGGCATCGTCGCGCATCTGCCCACCGCCATCGTGGGTGCGCTCGAACTGAGCCGGACCGGTGCGCTGTCCGCCGCCGTGATCCTGGGCGTCGGCCTGGCGGCCATCGTCCTCGTCTACTTCATCGTGTTCATGGAGCGGGCCCAGCGCCGGCTTCTCATCAACTACCCCAAGCGCCAGGTCGGCAACCGCATGTACGAGGGTCAGACCTCGTTCCTGCCGCTGAAGCTGAACACCGCCGGCGTGATCCCGCCGATCTTCGCCTCGTCGCTGCTGCTGCTGCCCGCCACCGTGGCGAGCTTCTCGGCCAATAACGGCGGCACCGGGGTGCTGGCCACCATCACGACCTATCTCGGCCATGGCCGGCCGCTCTACATGGTTCTCTACGCGGCGCTGATCATCTTCTTCGCGTTCTTCTACACGGCGGTCGTCTTCAATCCGCAGGAGACGGCGGACAACCTGAAGAAGCAGGGCGGCTTCATTCCCGGCATCCGTCCGGGCGAGCGGACCGCCACCTTCATCGACAAGGTGCTGACGCGCATCACGCTGATCGGCGCCCTGTATTTGACTTTCGTCTGCCTTGTGCCGGAGATCCTGGCCTCCTACGCATCGGCGAGCCTCGGATTCGGCGGCACCTCGCTTCTCATCGTCGTCTCGGTGACGATGGATACGGTGGCCCAGGTGCATGGACATCTGATGGCCCACCAGTATGAGGGCCTCGTGAAGAAGGCGAAGCTGCGCGGTGCCACCCGGCGCCGCTGAGGCGCCCCGGACGACGCCGAACGACCAGGACGATGCCGGCAGGCATCGTCTTCTCCGTGCCCTGAACGCCAGAACCCCAACGCCCGACGCGGCTACCGGACGAGGACAACGACGCTATGCGGATCATTCTGCTCGGACCACCTGGAGCCGGTAAGGGAACCCAGTCGGCCCGGATCGTCGAGCGTTTCGGCATTCCGCAGCTTTCCACGGGTGACATGCTGCGCGCGGCCGTGGCCGCCGGTACCCCCGTCGGTCTCGAAGCGAAGTCGATCATGGAGAGCGGTGGACTGGTTCCGGATTCCGTCGTGGTCGGGATCGTCGCCGACCGGATCGAGGAGGCGGATGCCCGACCCGGCTTCATCCTCGACGGGTTCCCCCGCACGGTGGAGCAGGCCGCGGCCCTGGACAGGATGCTGGCCGAGAAGAACCTGCAACTGGATACGGTGGTCGAGTTCGCGGTGAACGAGGAGATCCTCGTCGGGCGCATCGCCAAGCGCGCCGCCGAGACCGCAGCACGCGGGGAACCCGTCCGCAAGGACGATACGCCCGAAGTGTTCAAGACGCGCCTTTCCGCCTTCCGCGCGCAGACGGCGCCGCTCTCGGCCTATTATGCGAGCCTCGGCATGCTTCGGACCGTCGACGGCATGAAGCCGGTGGACGAGGTGACGAACGAGGTGATGGCTCTCCTCGAACCTCTGGCCAGCACCACCGCATCCTGAAATCGTCGACTCGGTGGTCGTTGACAATATCGTCGGGTCGCGCTAGCAGGCCCCTATTCGTCCATGCGTGATGGGTCTGGAGTGCCTTCGTTCAAAAGGCGCTGCGGGCCGATTTGTCGTTATGGGCGGCGCGCAGGGGCCGGCCTCCACCGGACGCGCGTGACACAGCAGGGCCGGACCGCAGCGTCCGAGCGCCCAATGGAGTGAGACCTTGGCCCGTATCGCAGGCGTCAACATCCCGACCAACAAGCGCGTCGTCATCGCGCTCCAGTACATCCACGGCATCGGCGCGAAGAAGGCCGAAGAGATCACCGGCAAGGTGGGCATCCCCGCCGAGCGCCGCGTGAACCAGCTGACCGACGCCGAAGTGCTGTCGATCCGCGAGACGATCGACCGCGACTACATCGTCGAGGGCGATCTGCGCCGTGAAGTGTCGATGAACATCAAGCGTCTGATGGATCTCGGCTGCTACCGTGGCCTGCGTCACCGCCGCAACCTGCCCGTCCGTGGTCAGCGGACGCATACCAATGCGCGCACCCGCAAGGGCAAGTCGAAGCCGATCGCCGGCAAGAAGAAGTAGTTTTATAAGATTGGGAGGCAGCTTTTCGCTCCGCCTCCCTTCTGTCCCGCCGGGTGGCCCGCTATCGGCAGCCCGTACGGCGGCACGGTCGTCCAGAGCCGCGCCGCCGACACCGCAAAAATCCCGAGCGCCTGGAATGACGGGCGCGCCTGAAGGACGAGACAAGAGACAATGGCCAAGGAAGCAACCCGCATTCGCCGCCGCGAACGCAAGAACATCGTGTCGGGCGTGGCCCACGTGAACGCCTCGTTCAACAACACGATGATCACCATCACCGATGCGCAGGGCAACACGATCTCCTGGTCGTCCGCCGGCGCCATGGGCTTCAAGGGCTCGCGCAAGTCGACCCCTTACGCCGCCCAGGTCGCCGCCGAGGACGCGGCCCGCAAGGCTTCCGAGCACGGCATGCGGACCCTCGAGGTCGAGGTGTCCGGTCCCGGTTCGGGCCGTGAATCGGCGCTCCGCGCGCTGCAGGCCGCCGGTTTCACCGTGACCTCCATCCGCGACGTGACGTCGATCCCGCATAACGGCTGCCGTCCGCGCAAGCGTCGTCGCGTCTGATATCGGTTCGTTGCTCGGCCCTCTGGTTTGAAAGCGGAGAAACGTGTGCCCGATGCCGTGAAGGCGCTCCCCGGCGTTCTACGCTGGAGCCTTGGCGATCTGACCGTCACCGTTCTGAATGACGGTTACCTTCAAGGCTCCCTCGATCTCGTCACCGGGATCGGGTCGGACGAGGCCGGCTCGCTTCAGGCGGCCGGCTTTCGTGCGCAGGCTCCTCGGATCACGCTCAACGCCTATCTGATCGAGACGCCCGGCCGGAAGCCGATCCTGATCGATTCGGGCATGGGTCATTTCGGTGGCGACACGCTCGGTCACATTCCGGCAGCACTCGCTGCGACGGGGGTCAGCCCGAGCGATATCGAGACGGTGCTGCTCACGCATCTCCATCCCGATCATGCCGGTGGCTTGATCCATAAGGACGGTTCGGCCGCCTATCCCAACGCGGAACTCGTCCTGCATCGGGCCGAGACCGCTCACTGGCTGGCGGACGACGCGATCTCACGGGCTCCCGAGGGAGCCCGGCCGTATTTCGAGAACGCGCGGAAGTCGGTGGCCCCCTATGCCGGCCGCGTGCGGACGATGACCGATGGTGAGGTCCTTCCGGGCATCACGGCGGTTCCCTTGCCGGGGCATACGCCGGGTCATACCGGCTTTCGCATCGTGTCGGGCTCGGCGTCCCTCCTGATGTGGGCGGATATCGTCCATCTGCCGGCGATCCAGTTCAAGCGACCGGAGGCCACGATGGTCTTCGACGTGGATCCGGATCGGGCGAGAGCGGTGCGCAAGCGGATGCTGGATGAGGTCTCGAGCGAGAGAACCTTCGTCACCGGCGGCCATCTGGAATTTCCGGCGCTCGGCTACGTGGCGCGGGAGGGCGGGGCCTACAGCTTCGTCCCGGAACTCTGGGTCGCGGCCCACTAACCGCCCGCCACTTCGCGGGCACATGATTTTCGAGACCGAGCCGTGCAAGGCGATGCGCGGGAAGGGCTCAAGGACCGACCACTGCAGTGGCTCGTGTCGGAAGTGCGAGAGGTAGGACCGTGGTCATACAGAAGAACTGGCAAGAGCTCATCAAGCCGAACAAGCTCCAGGTTTCGACCGGGCATGACCCCAAGCGGGTCGCCACCGTCGTCGCCGAGCCCCTCGAGCGCGGCTTCGGCACCACCCTCGGCAACTCCCTGCGCCGGGTTCTCCTGTCGTCGCTCCAGGGCGCGGCCGTGACCTCGGTCCAGATCGACGGCGTGCTGCACGAGTTCTCGTCGATCCCCGGCGTGCGTGAGGACGTCACCGACATCGTGCTCAACATCAAGACCATCGCGATCCGGTCGCAGACCGAAGCGCCCAAGCGCCTCACCCTGCGCAAGACCGGTCCGGGCACCGTCACCGCCGGCGACATCGCCGCCGTCGGCGATATCCAGATCCTCAATCCCGAACTCGTCATCTGCACCCTCGACGACGGCGCCGAAATCCGGATGGAGTTCACCGTCGCCACCGGCAAGGGCTACGTCCCGGCCGAGCGCAACCGCCCCGAGGACGCGCCGATCGGCCTGATCCCGGTGGACGCCCTGTTCTCGCCGGTCACCAAAGTGTCCTACCGCATCGAGACCACCCGCGAGGGCCAGGATCTCGACAAGGACAAGCTGACGATGACGATCGAGACCAACGGCGCCGTGTCGCCGGAGGACGCGCTGGCCTACGCTGCGCGCATCCTCCAGGACCAGCTCCAGGTGTTCGTGAACTTCGAGGAGCCCCGCAAGGAAGAGGCGCAGCCGCTCGCGCCGCAGCTCCCCTTCAACCCGGCCCTGCTCAAGAAGGTCGACGAGCTCGAACTGTCGGTCCGTTCGGCGAATTGCCTGAAGAACGACAACATCGTCTATATCGGCGACCTCATCCAGAAGTCGGAGGGCGAGATGCTGCGCACCCCGAATTTCGGCCGCAAGTCGCTCAACGAGATCAAGGAAGTCCTGGCCGCGATGGGTCTCCACCTCGGCATGGACATCCCCGGCTGGCCGCCGGAGAACATCGAAGATCTCGCCAAGCGCTTCGAAGAGCACTACTGAGACGGAGGCGAAGCCGCCTCGGGCCGAACCTTACGGGCGCATCCCGGCGCCGTTTGTTTGGTCGACACGTCGGGGGTTCGCGCAAACGCGAACTCCCAAAGAATCCCGCCGCGGGGTCATGCGGAATGAACAGTCCCGATCATGGGGCGCTCGGCCGTACCGTGGCACGGCGGCCAGATAAGCAAGGAACAGCCAGATGCGTCATGGATTTCGCGGTCGTCGCTTCAACCGCACCACCGAACACCGCAAGGCGATGTTCGCCAACATGTCCGCCGCGCTGATCAAGCACGAGCAGATCATCACCACGCTTCCGAAGGCCAAGGATCTGCGTCCGGTCATCGAGAAGCTCATCACGCTGGGCAAGATCGACAGCCTGCACACGCGCCGCCTCGCCATGTCGCAGATCCGCGACGAGGCCATGGTCCGCAAGCTCTTCGCCGTCCTCGGCCCGCGCTACAACGCCCGTCCGGGTGGTTATTGCCGCATCATGAAGGCCGGCTTCCGCTACGGCGACAACGCGCCGCTCGCCGTGATCGAGTTCGTCGACCGCGACGTGGATGCCCGTGGCCTGGATTCGGGTCCGTCGCAGGTCTCCGACGCGGCGTAAGCCTCGGCTCCCCCTATCCGACGGCAGAAAGGCGGCCCCTGGGCCGCCTTTTTTCTTGCCCGCGTCACCCGGACCATCGGCTCGGTCCCCGCACGAAACCTCCTGAGCGGAGGCACGGGGGCTCACCCTGGGGAGACGAGCATCCCCGACACCAGGGCGGCGAGATCGGCCGATTCGAAGGGCTTGCGCAGAACCGGCAGGTCCTCGGGGATCGGGATCGCCTCGGCATGGCCGGTCACGATGAGGATCGGGACGGTCGACCAGCGCCGCCGCACGATCTCGGCGAGTTCGACGCCCGTCATTCCGGGCATGGCGAGGTCCGCCACGATGAGGTCGAAGGAGGAGCGCTCCAAGAGGGCCACCGCCGCCGCCCCGTCCGCCGCTTCGGTCTCGGTGTAGCCGAAGGTGTTGAGAAAGGAGGCGGTGACGTGCCGGACTTCGGCATCGTCGTCCACCACGAGGATACGCGCCGGGCTCACGGCGCGTGGCGCCGTCGCGGCGGCGAGCGGCGGTCTCTCCTCGGCGAGGTCCGCGCGGGGGAGAAACACCTCGACCGTCGTGCCCTTCTCGACTTCGCTCGTGATGCGCAGCTTGCCCTGCGACTGCTGGGTGAGACCGAACACCATGGCGAGGCCGAGGCCCGTGCCCTGGCCCACCGACTTGGTGGTGAAGAACGGCTCGCAGACCCGCGCCAGGATCTCGGGCGGGATGCCCATGCCCGAATCGGTGATCGTCACGGTGACGTAATCTCCGGCCGTCAGGTCGGGATCGTCGGTCACCGTCACCGCGCCAGTGGCGATGGCGATCGATCCGCCGTCCGGCATGGCGTCACGCGCATTGATGCAGAGGTTGAGGATGGCGAGTTCCAGCTGGTCGGGATCGACCCGGGCCGCCGGATGGGCGGCGTCGAGGTCGGTGGTCACGCTGACGAGGCCGCCGAGGCTCCCGCCGAGCAGCACGTCCATCCCGGCGACGAGGGCGTTCACGTCCACCGACCGGGGCCGCAGGTCGCGCGCCCGGCTGAAGCTGAGGAGGCGCTTCGTCAAAGACGCGCCGCGCTGCGCGGCCTGCGTCGCGTTGGTGACCAGGCGCTGGACCCGCGGCTGATCGACGATCTTGGGGCCGACGAGTTCGAGGCTGCCCAGGATCGCGGTGAGAAGGTTGTTGAAGTCGTGGGCGATTCCGCCGGCGAGGGTGCCGAGAGCCTGCATCTTGTCCGACTGGCGCAGGCGTGCCTCCAGGTTCTTCTGTTCGGTGACGTCCCGCTCGATGGTGGCCAGGTGGGTGATGGCGCCGGCGGCACCGCGAATCGGCACGCGGGTGACGTGGCTCCAGCGCTCGGCGCCGACCGGTCCCTCGGCGGAGACCGTCTCGGAGATGCTTCCGCTCGCGATCGCGGCGCGGTCGGCTTCGCGCGCGGCGCTCTCACCGCTCGGCCCGCCTTCGATCTCTTCCCTGGTGCGTCCGAGGCACTCGGCGACGGTGTGGCCGAGTCGTCCGGCCTTGCGCGCGTTGAGGCGGACGAAGCGCCCGTCCTTGTCCTTGAACGCGATGGCGTCTTCCGCATTGTCGAGAAGCCCGAGCAGCAGAGCGCGCTCGGTGGCGAGCTCGCGGGCGAGGCTGTGGCGCTCGAAGGCCTGACGGACCGTGGAGCGCAGCAGGACGGGGTCCCACGGCTTGGTGACGTAGCCGGTGATGCCACCCCGGTTGAGCGCGGCGACGACGGCGCTCATATCGGCATAGCCGGTGAGCAGGATCGTCTGCGCATCGTGGAACGCCCGCGCCTCGGCCAGCATGACGTCGCCGGTCATGCCGGGCATCCGCTGATCGGAGAGGATGACGGCGATGTCCGGGCTCGCCCTGAGGATCTCGAGGGCCTCGGACGGCTTCGTCGTGGTGATGACCGTGTAATCGTCCTCGAACAGGTCTTCGAGGGCGATCAGGATGTCCGGCTCGTCATCGACGGCGAGGATCGTGCCTTTGACCATGTCTACGCTGCCTGCCGCGGAATGCCGATCACGAAACAGGCTCCCCCCCCTTCGGCCGTCTCCACGCTGAGCGAGCCGCTATGCGCCTGTACCACGCTGTATGCAATCGCCAGCCCGAGACCCGTTCCCGCACCCACGGGCTTCGTGGTGAAGAAGGGCTCGAATATCTTTTCCCGCAGGGTTTCGGGAATGCCGGGCCCGGTATCGCTGATACGGATCACGTCCGTCTCGGGCAATTCCTGGGTGACGATGGAGATGGTGCCGGATTCCGGCATGGCATCGGCGGCATTGCCGAGGATGTTCATGACGACCTGATTGAGAAGGGCGGGAGTGCAGTGGATCTCGGGCCGGCCCGAAAAGTCGCGTTCGACGGTAATCCGCGTCCCGAGCTTGTGCTGGATCAGGGCGAGCACCGTCTCGATCGATTCGGGAACGTTGACGAGGGTGCGCTCGCCTTCGTCGAGGCGCGAGAACTTGCGCAGGTTCAGGACGAGATCCTGGATGCGCGTGAGGCCCATACGCATGGAACCCACGCGGTCGCGGCACTTGGCGAGCGACCGGTGCGAGGCGAGTTCCGCCTCGGATTCCGCGATCTCGCCGAGCAGGCGCTCGACCGTGCCCTGATGCGCCAGGATGAAGGCGAGGGGATTGTTGATCTCGTGGGCGATGCCGGCGACGAGTTCGCCGAGGGACGCCATCTTGGCGGCCTGGACCAGCTTGGCCTGGGCATCCGTGAGCTTGCGGTTGGCGGTGGCGAGGTCCCGGTTGGCCTGTTCGAGGGCACCGGCCAGGGCGGCACGCGCCTCTGCCGCCTCGGCCTCGGCCCTTGCGCGTTCGAGCGCTCGCTCGCGGGCGCCGAACTCGCCGGCGATGCGGCGGTCGTCCTCCTCCAGCAGCTTGCGCCGGACAAGGCCCCTGACGCGGATGACGAGGACTTCGCCGTCGGCCTTCGAGACCACGTCGTCGGCCCCCGCCGCATAGGCTTCCACCAGGAAATCCTTGGCCGGGGCGCTGCCAGCGATGCCGACGAGGTGGAAGGTCGGCGCTCCCGCCTCCCGCGCCTCGATCCCCGCCGCCCGGCGCCGGTCGATGGCCCTGCACAACGCGAGGCCGTCATAGGCGGGGCCGAGGAGGTCGATGGTCACGCAATCGAAGGCGGCATCGGCCTCGTCGAGGGCGGCGAGGGCGGCGTCGTGGGTGGCGGCGGTACGGACCTCGTGGCCCTCATGGGCGAGAAGGCCGGCAAGGAAGGTCCGATAGGTAGCGCTGCCGTCGACCACGAGGACGCGGCCGCGCCGAAACGCCGAGACGCCCGGACCGTCGCCGGAGGCAGCGCCCCCCTGGCGCTCGCGCAGGAGGGCGCGGATGCGCAGGATCAGGATGTCCCGGTCGGCGGATTTCGCCACATAGGCGTCGGCGCCGCTCTCCAGCCCCTGGCGTTCGCCGTCGCGGGCGCCGGTGAGCATCAGCAGGGGCAAAGCGCGGGTGCGCAGGGACAGGCGAAGCTGGCGGGTGAACTCGTCGCCGTTCATGCCCGGCAGGTGGTGATCGGCCACGACGAGGTCGGGCAGGCGGGTGTTGAGATGGTCGAGGGCCATCTCCGCCGTTGGGCAGCGTTCCACCGAGAAACCGTGGCTCTCCAGGAGCAGGCGCAGTTCCAGGGCCTGCGTCTCGGAATCCTCGACGAGCAGGATCCGGGGCCGGGGGAGGGTACCGTCGGGACTGCCGATCCCGCTCATGCGAAGGGGTCCTTCGCCGCGAGGCCGGGCAGGGCGAGGCGGACGAGATGGGGAGCGACCTGGTCGAGGGGGAGGATCGCGGAGGCTCCCGAGAGGCGGATCGCCGCCGCCGGCATGCCGAACACCACGGCGGTGCTCTCGTGTTCGGCCACGGTCTGGGCACCGGCCTGGCGCATGGCGAGGAGGCCCGTGGCGCCATCCTCGCCCATGCCGGTGAGAAGGACGCCGATGCCGCGCGCCCCGGCATGGCGGGCCACTGAGGAGAACAGGACGGTGGCGGCCGGGCGCTGGCCGCCGACGGGCGCCGCATCCAGGAGGCGCAGGTGCCCGCCGGGCGCCCATTCGAGGTGCCGGTCACCCGGCGCCACATAGACATGTCCGGCCTCGGCCCGCTCG
This sequence comes from Methylobacterium sp. 88A, assembly GCF_000376345.1. NCBI lineage: Bacteria > Pseudomonadati > Pseudomonadota > Alphaproteobacteria > Hyphomicrobiales > Methylobacteriaceae > Methylobacterium > Methylobacterium sp. 88A. Next base: position 2,714,497 of record NZ_AQVT01000001.1, on the reverse strand, counting down.
CCATCGGCGGCGAGCCTGACCGGGAGGGAGACGACGCCGTTCAGCCAGGAGGCGAATCCCTCCATGAAGGCCGGCCCCATATGCTGGACCACGAGTACGGGAAGCGGGAACCCATCGGGCAACCCGCCGATGACGCGGGCGAGGGCAGGCGGGCCGCCGGTGGAGGCGGCGATCGCCAGGACGCTGGCGGCGTTCGAGGCGGCCGGGGGCGCGGCGAGGTCTGACGGCGACAGGGGCGCGCCCCGGCGCCCGGCCCATTCCGACCCGATCGGCCGACGCCGGATCACCGGCACCTCGGCCATGATGCGCAGCTGCGTGCAGATTTCTGAAGAGACGGCATCGTAGCCGGCATGCGTCGTCGCCACCGGCTTTTCCACCACGGAGAGTGCGCCGGCGCGTAGCGCGTTCATGGAGATGCGCAAGGAGGAATCCTCCACCGAATCCGCGATGACGACGATGGGCGTCGGCTGCTCGGCCATGATCCGGCGCGTGGTCTCCAGGCCATCGATGCCGGGGAGACGGATATCCATCGAGATGACGTCGGGACGGGTATTGGGAAGCACCGCGAGGGCCTCCTCGCCGGACGCGACGGCGGCCACCACTTCGAGGCGCGGGTCGCGGCCGACGATATGGCGCAGGAGCTCGCGGACCACGAGGGAATCCTCCACCAGCATCACGCGCACGGGGGGGCCCCGCCTCGCCGCCGGAGGGGTCTCGATCGGTGTCTGCTCGGCGTCACTCACAACAATTGCCCGATCGTGTCGAGAAGCTGGCGCTGGTCGAACGTCTGTTTCGTCAGATAGGCGTCGGCGCCGAGAGAGAGCCCCCGTGCGACATCGTCGGCATCCCCCCGTGAGGTCATCAGGATCAGGGGAAGGCGGGCGAAGGCCTCGTCCCCCCGCAAGGCCTTCAGCAGCCCGAACCCGTCGAGGCGCGGCATCTCCACGTCGGCCACGACCAGATCCACCCGTTCGATGCCGGCGCGCAGGCGGTCGAGGGCGTCCTGCCCGTCGACGCAGACGACGACGCGGTAGCCCGCCGATTCCAAGATGCCCTTCTCCAAGGTTCGCGTGGTGATGGAATCGTCGACCACCAGGATCGTCGAACGTCGCGGGAGCGCGGCTGTTCCGGAGGGTTCGTCGATGGGCTCCGGCGCCGCATGGCTCGTCTCGCCCGCCCGGGCGGCCAGACCGTCGGGATCGAGGACGAGGACCGGCGTATCGCCCCCCAGGACGACGGTGCCCGAGATCAGGCGCGGATCGGCGCCGATGGGCGGTGCCGGCAGGACGAGAAGATTGCGGACATCGCGCAGGGCATCGATCCGCATCGCCCAGGACCGGCCGCCCGCGCGCATCAGCACCGCCGTCACCGGGCGGCCCTCGCTCGGGCGGTTGTCCTCGCTCGCCACCCCGATGAGGCCCGCCAGATCCACCAGGGGCAGGGACAGATCCTCGCTGCCCTCCCTCGGCAGACGGACCATGGTCCGGCCCATCACAGAGGAGAGGCTCGACCGGTCGAGGCGCAGGAGGCGCTCCACGCTGGCGCTCGGCAGGGCGAAGATCGCGGCGCCGACATCCACCAGCAGCAGGGTCCGCCGCGCCGCCGACAGCGGGAGATGCATGATCAGCGACGTCCCGGCCGGGACACGCGGTTCGAGCCGGACACTGCCGCCGAGACGCCGGACCGTGTCGGCGACGACGGACAGGCCGATGCCCCGCCCGGACAGGGTGTCGATGGCGGAGGCGGTGGAGAAGCCGGGTTCGAACACCAGGGCGAGGAAGGAATCGGGATCGCCGTCGACGCCACCGATCAGGCCGCGCGCCCGCGCCGTCGCCTCGATGGCGCGCAGGTCGGGCCCGCGCCCGTCGTCATGGATGCCGATGACGAGGCGGCCGCCGCGCACGGCGACGTCGAGGGTGATCGAGAGTTCGGGCGGTTTGCCCCGGCGTTCACGCTGCTCGGGCGGCTCCGCGCCATGGCTCAGGGCATTGCGCAGGGCGTGGAGGACCGGGTCCTTCAGCGATTGAAGCATGGCGCGGTCGACGGGAAGGTCGAGACCGCGCGTCACGACGTCGATCTCCCGGCCGGCCTCGCGCGCCATGTCGCGCAGCGCCCGGGGGAACGCGCCGAACACGGTCTCCGCCGGCACGAGGGCCAGTCGCTCGGCCTCCCGTCCGATCCGGGCGGCGGCGGCGTCCGCCGCGGCGATGGCGCCGGTGCGGATCCGGCCGAGCAGCGCGGCGTCGCGGGCGAGGGCGAGGAGCGCCGTCTCGAAACCGCGCAACTCCGCCCTGATGGCGTCGAGGCCGGACGCGTCCGCTCCGGGCTCGGATCGGCCCTTGCCGCTACGGGCTTCGCCGCCGCGAAGGGTTTCGGCCCCGCGAAGAGTCTCGGCCCGGCGGCCGAGGGCGGCGGCATCCCGCTGGAGCTTCGCCAGCCCCTCCGCCACAACGGATTCCGCGCCGAGCGCACTGGTCAGCTCATGCGAGGCCCGCGTCATCGCCTCCACCGCGTCGGCGGGCACGCGCAGGAGCGCGCCCGCATCGGCGGTGGGTTCGGCCGGGATCGGTGGAGGCTTCTGCGGCGGCGATGGCGCCGGGATACCGCCCGCAGACGAATCCGGCCGGGCCGGCAGCGGCTCGGCGGGAACCGGGGACGGGCCGGCAAGGCAGCGATCGAGGGACGCGAGCGCATCGGCCGGCATGGCCGGGTCCGCTTCGCCCTTGAGGGCCGCGACATAGGCCTCGATCCGGTCCAGCGCGAGGTGGACGGCCCCCGTCGCCTCGCGGTCGAGGGCGGCATCGCCCGCGACGATCCGCTCGAACAGGGTCTCGAGGCGATGGGCCACGGCCTCGACCCTGGGCAGGTCCACCGCCCGCGAAGCCCCCTTCAGGCTGTGCGCCCGGCGGAAGACGTCGTTCCAGTCGGGAGGGACGTTCCCGGCCGCACCGGCCGAGGAGACGTGTGCCAAGGCGGCGCGGATCGCATCGATATGCTCGCGATGTTCGACCTCGAAGGCCGCGAGGAGCTGCTGGCGGATATCCATCGGTCGGTTGCGCCCGGCCTCTCCCGTCAGTGCCGGTATCGGTCGGCGAGGGTCAGGAGCGCCTGGGCGAGTTCGGTGAGATTGGCGGAGGCCGCCTCGACCTCGCGGGTACCGGCGGCGGTCTGCTGGCTCGCCTGCCGGATGTTCTGGAGGGCGCCCATCACCTGCTCGATGCCGAGCTGCTGTTGGTTGGTGGAGGCGACGATCTGCTGGAAGGTCTGGACGCTCTCCTCGACCTTGGCGGTGATCTCCTCGATGGTCCGCTGGGTCGTGTCCGAGCGGGCCTTGCCGGTCATCGTGCGCTTGACCGCCTCCTCGGTGAGCATGACCGAGGTGTTGATGCCCCGCTGGATCTCCGAGAGGATGGTGCGCACCTGCGCGGTGGCCGCCTTGGCCTGATCGGCGAGCAGCTTCATCTCCGAGGCGACGACGGCGAAGCTCCGGCCGCTCTCGCCCGCCGCCGCCGCCTCGATCGCCGCGTTGAGCGCCAGCAGGTGGGTGCGCTCCGAGATGTCGTTGACGGTGGTGATGATCTCGCCGATCGCCTGGGTCTTCTCGCTCAGAGAGACGATGTTGCCGGCCACCGCCTCCGCCTGCTCGCGGATGGCGTCCATGGCCTTGGCCGTATCGGCCACGGCCCGCAGGCCGGCCCGCGAGATCTGCGCGGTGGATTGGGCGGTGGCGATCACCTCGCTCGCCCGCTTGCCGATCTGGGCGCCGGAATGGGTGATCTCGTCGACCGTGGCGGCGGTCTCCTGCACGGCCGCGAACTGCTCCTCGACGCTGGCCGCCTGTTCCTGGGCGGAGGCGCGGATCTCGGCGGCGGCGGCATTGAGGTCGGAGGTGGCCGCCCGGTTGGTGCGGGCGAGGTCGGCGAGGCCGGAGACCATGGTGTTCAGGGTCGATGCCAGGCGGCCGATTTCGTCGGAGCCGGTGCGCCCGAGCGTCCGCGTCAGGTCGCCCGACCCCACATGCTCGGCGAAGGCCATGACCTCTTCGAGGGGCTTGACCACGCCCCGGCTGATGAGGCCCGTGACCACGATGCTCAGGACGACGCAGAGAGCGAGGATGAGGCCGATGGAGATGAGGCTGCGCTCGTAGATGTCGCTGGAGCGGCGCTGTCCGGCATCGATTCCCTGGTCGAGCAGGTCGCGGGTGCGGTCGAGATCGCGCAGGAACTCGTCCTGGATGCGGTTGAGATCGTCGTTGCGGGCTTCCACCCCCTCGACGTCCTTGGCCAGGATGGCGGCGAGTTGCACCTCGCTGGCGGTGCGCAGCCTCCGGAAATCCGCCGCGGCGGCGCTGGCGGCCTCGCCGAGCCGCTTCCAGATCGCCGAGCGCTCGGGAGAGGGGGCCGTGGCGCCATAGCCGTCGGCGGTGCGGATGGTGTCGACCAGGATCGCTTCCGCCTCGGACGCCACGCGGCGCCAGGTATCGACGTTCGCGGCGATCTCGCCATCGGGGCGGTTGCGCATCAAAGCCGCGATGACGCCATTGCGGCGAAGGCTGCCGAGGTCGCGCGACTTGTTGCCGAGATCGTCGAGCTTGCGCGCGATGGTCAGGTCGCGCGTGACGATCGTCGCGGTGTTGTCGCGGACGGCTCCGATCTGGCCCAGCGCGTAGACGCCGAGCCCCACCATCACCAGGGTGATGGCGACGAAGCCGATGAGGATCCGTTTTCCGATCGAGATCGACACGCTGGGCGACGCTCCGAAACCGCTCGACGGGCAAGGCTCCGGGGGGAGCCTTGCCGTCAGCCTTGAGGAAGGTATCGCCGCAGGAGACGCGGCAGATCGATGACGACGAAGCCGGCCTCTCCGCCCTGATGGGCGGCCTCCGGGCCGGGAGCCGGTGCATAGCCCGAAACCGCATCCGCACCAAAGCCGCCCGTGAGAACCGGTTCGGTCGTGAGCGCGCCATCCACGTCCGCGACGGCGAGAACCCGGTCGACGGCGAGGGCCACGGGGGCGATGCCGCCGCGCAGGACGAGGATGTGGCCCGTCGCCGTCGAGGGCTCGGCCCGCGAAGAATCCGCCCGGGTAGAATCCGCCCGCGAGGGAAGCGGACGCGAGAGGGCGCCCGCGAGGCTGAGCACGCTGACGACGCGGCCGGAGAGGGCGATCAGGCCGAGGAGTTCCGGGGGCGCCCCCGGAACGGGCGTGTAGGTCCGCGCCGGCACCACCTGGACGACGGAGTCCAGGGGCAGCCCGTAGCGGTCGTCCCCGGCGGCGCAGACCAGGAACGGGCGGGTCGCCGCCCGATGGGCGATGTCGACGCCCCGGCGGGCGAGCGCGGCCGTGCGCTCGTCGAGCAGCCTCCGGATGCGCGGATCGTCTGTAGTGTCCCCTGTGGCCGGTGCGATCACGATACGGATGTCCTCATGCGCAGGCGGGCGTCCTCCACGCTTTCGACCAATCGTCCGGCGCTCAGCCCGTCGCCTTCGCGGAGCAGGGTGTCGGGCGGCTGGTCGCGGCCGAAGCGGACGGCGTTGTCGAACGCCCGGCGGGCCTCGGCCTCGCGTCCCTGGGCGCCGAGCAGCAGGCCGAGCTGGTAATGCGCCATCACGAAGGTGCGGTCGAGATAGAGCGCCCCGCGCAGGGCCCGCTCGGCCTCCGCCTCTCGGCCGAGGTCGTAGGCGAGAAGACCGTCGTAATAGTGCAGCCGCGCATCGGTGGGGGTGGTCAGGAGGGCCGCCTGAACCCTGCGCCACCCTTCCGCGATCTGACCGGAATCGGCGAGCGCCCGGATCGCGTCCAGCACCGCCTCGACATCCTCCGGCCCGGCCCCGTCGAGCGAGGGCGGGGGCGGGGGCGCGTCCGCGATGGGAGCGGGCATCGGGGCGAAGGCGGGAGGCGGGTCGGCCTCGGGCGCCGGAGGTTCGGGAACCGGTCTCGCGAAGGCGGCCGCCACGGTCTCGGGTGGCGGCGGCGGCTCGACGGGGGGCGCGGTCGTCGGCAGGCGGTAGGCCACCGTACCGGGGAGGTTCACCGGCTGCAGGGTGGCCGCGAAAGCCGGGTTCGGTTCGGCATGGCCGATCAGGAGCCAGCCGTCCGGAACGAGGCGATGGCCGAGGCCGCGCACGATGCCGACCACGGCATCGGCCTGGAAATAGATCAGCACGTTGCGGCAGAGGATGAGGTCGAAGCCGGCGAAATGCGACGGCGCCGTACCGTCGAGCAGACTCATCAGGTTCTGGTGCTCGAACCGCACCATCCGCCGGAATTCCGGCCGCAGGGTGAAACTGCCCTCGCGGGCGATCCCCGGCAGCGAGGGGCCGAGGACGAAGTAGCGCGCGTGTTCCTCGGGCGGCAGGGTGCGCAGGGCCCAGCGCCCGAACACCGCCGCGCGGGCCGTCCCGAGAGCCTCGTGGCTGATGTCGGTGCCGGTGATGGCGATCCGCCAGCGGGGCAGGTCGTCGCCGAGGAGCTCGTGGAGCAGGATCGCGATGGAGTAGGGCTCTGCCCCCGTCGAGCATCCGGCGCTCCAGATCCGCAGGGACTTCGTCTCTGCGCGCGCCGCGATCAGGCCGGGCAGGATCGTCCCGCGCAGGGCCGCGAACTGCTCGGCGTAGCGGAAGAAGAACGTCTCGCCGATGGTGATCTCGGCCTCGAGGGCGGCCCATTCCGCAGGACCGGTGGCCTCGGCGTCGAGATGGGCGAGATAGGCGGCGGAATCGGCCAGCCGGCACGCCTTGAAGCGCTTGCGCAGACGGTCGAAGAGCAGGTCGTCCTTGTCGGCGTAATAATGGTGCCCGGTCCGGGCGATCACCTTCGCCTTGAGGGCGGCGAAGGTCGGATCGCGTTCGGGGCCAGCCTTGGCCGGACGGATCATCGGGCGGCCGATCCGCTCATGAGGCGGTCGCGGCGTCGAGGCCGGACAGCCGCTCGGCCGCCGCGCGGGTGAGGGCATCGAGGCGGATGCGCTCCTCCTGCGTGAGGAGGCGGGCTAAGCTCAGCACGTCGACGCGGCCGCGCCCCCGCTCGAACCCGGCGACCACGCAGCCGTTGAGGCTGCGCGTCTCGTCCGCCGGCTGGATCTCGGAATCGGGAACGACGAGGAGGGCCTCGGCACGGTCGACGAGGAAAGCGGTGGAACGGGCCGCATCGAGGACGAGATGGCGGTCCACGTCATCGGGATCGGCCGCCGCCTCGCTCAGCCCGAGGAGGCGTGCGAGGTCGATCACCGGAACCGTGGCACCGCCGAGGTTGAGGAAGCCCGCGAGCATGCCCGCCGTGGCGGATTGCCGGTGCAGCCGGGGCAACGGCAGCACCTCGCTCACGCAGGTCCGGGCCAGGGCGCAGGCGGTGCCAGCCACGTCGAGGATCAGGAAGGCCGTCGTCGCGGTCGGGGGCATCGGTCCCGGAAGGCATGATGGGAGGTTCGCCCCAGATAGGACGATGCCGGAGAACCACGCAAACGGATTCGGTTTTCAGGGACCGGAGTTTTCGCTCCGCCACCGGTCCTACCGAGCCGGATCAGTCAGCGATACCATGTGGCGCGGCCGGGGGATGCGCGGCACTTTCCGGGGCGGCGCAGCAGGTCCGGTTCCGGCCGGCGGCCTTGGCCGCATAGAGGGCGGCATCGGCCCGCCGGTAGAGGTCGAACGGGTCCGTGGAGCCGCCCGCAGAGGGCAGGGCGCTGGCCACGCCGACGCTCACGGTGATCGCGCCCGCTTCGATCTCCGCCGACGGAACCGACAGGGTCGACATCCGCGCATGAACGCGCTCGGCCACGCCGAGGGCGGCGGCCCCATCGGCATTCGGCAGCAGCAGGACGAACTCTTCGCCACCGACCCGGCAGACGATGTCCCCGTCACGACGCAGGCTGGCGGACAGGCAGCGGCCGATGCCCTGAAGCACCCTATCGCCGACGGCGTGGCCATAGCGGTCGTTGTAGCGCTTGAAGTGGTCCGCATCGACCACGAGGAGCGAGAGCGGCGTTCCCTGAATGCTGGCGCTCGTCCACAGCCGGGCGACCATCTCCTCGAACGCGCGGCGGTTGGGCAATCCGGTGAGCATGTCGGTTCGAGACAGGCGCTCCAGTTCCGCCTGGATCGCGGCGCGGCGGCGCAGTTCCCGCCAGAACAGGAGGGAGAGGCCGATGGTCAGGCCGCACAGCAGAACCACGATGACGCTGATGACGAGGGCCTTCCCGCGCCACTCCGCCTCGATCTCGTAAGCCGACAGGGTGACGTTGAGGATGAAGGGAAGGTCGCCGATGCGGGTGAAGGCGAAATGCCGCTCGCTGCCGTCGCGGGGCGATGTCCCCACGAAGCTGCCGCTGCCCTCGCGCCGGAACCGTTCGAATGTCGGGGTCCCGGCGATGGAGCTGCCGATATCACTCTCTAGATAAGGATGGCGGACGATGCGCATGCCGTCGGAACGATACAGGTTGATCGCGCCATACGGGCCGAGACCGATGCGATCGAACAGCCTGTGGAAGTAGGACAGGCTCAGCGAGCCCAGCACGATGCCGCCGAAGGATCCGTCCGGCTTGTTGATGCGGCGGCTCAGGACCAGCACCGGCGTTCTCAACAGGCGCGAGACGACGGGAGGACTGATGTAGAGGCCGAGATCGGCCCGGGCCTTCTGCGCCTTGAAGTAGTCGCGATCGGAATTGTTGAGCTTGCGCGGCGTCACCGACGCGGCGTCGATGACGGTGTCTCCGTTCTCGTCGAGGACGAGCATCACCCCCATGTCCCGGGCGCTGGCGGCGCGGTCGAAGAGGATCAGCTGCCGCAATTCGGGGCTGACGTCTCGTACGCCCGGCACGTTCAGGCCGTCGACGACGCCCTGAATCGACAGGTCGATGATCTCGAAATTGCGGGCGATGTCGCGCTCGATGACCCGAAGCAGGTTTCGCGAGGTCTGCTCCGCCTTGTCCCAGGCGTCGCGCCGCATGTCGAGCAGCATCACCCCGGAGGTGATCAGCATGCCGATCGGCGCGAGAACACCGAGCACGATCCAGGTCCGGGCGGACCATGTGAACCGGCCGAGGCGAAGCTTGAGGCCCATGAACAGCCTGCGGCACGAACGTCTTCAGGTAGTCCGGGGTCTCGTGCGCTAGCCCCCGACCCTCAGTGCCTCAGCACCTAGTGCGCGATCCATAGGCAAGCAAACACTCAGGGTTTGAATCCGGGTGGACTGTCATCACGAGGATCGACGGCGTGACCTCACCGTGGCCGTGCGAGGCATTATCTTGCCTCGAACGGCGTTGACCGGCCCCTCGGACCTGTTTAAACAGGCCGGCACGAGTTTACGATTCGTCAGACCGACGAACGGCGAGGTTTCGGTTTTCCCATGCGGGTCATCCTTATCGTAACGGAAGCGCCACCGACCGGGCGGCCCTGATACAGGGGCCGTGATCCGGATGGTGGCGCATGCAGGGTCCTTCGGGACCCTTTTTTGTTGCCGCGACGAGACGTTTGACACTGGGTTCAATCAGGTTTTGAGGAGCAGGACGATGAGCGGCGAGGTCATGACCGGGGCCGAAATGGTCATCCGGGCGTTCCGGGATCAGGGTGTCGATACGCTGTTCGGGTATCCGGGCGGTGCGGTGCTGCCGATCTACGATGCCCTCTTCCACCAGGAAGAACTGAAGCACGTCCTCGTCCGGCACGAGCAGGGCGCGGTCCATGCGGCCGAGGGCTATGCCCGCTCGTCGGGCAAGGTCGGCTGCGTCCTCGTCACATCCGGCCCCGGCGCCACCAACATCGTCACCGGCCTCACCGACGCGATGCTGGATTCGATCCCCCTCGTCTGCATCACCGGCCAGGTCCCTACGCACCTGATCGGCACCGATGCGTTCCAGGAATGCGACACGGTCGGCATCACCCGCCACTGCACGAAGCACAATTACCTGGTCAAATCGATCGACGACCTGCCGCGCATCCTGCACGAGGCCTTCTTCGTCGCCTCGAACGGCCGGCCGGGGCCCGTCGTGGTCGATCTGCCGAAAGACATCCAGTTCGCGAGCGGGATCTACGAGCGCCCCACCCATAACGGCCACAAGACCTACCGCCCCGCCTTCAAGGGCGACGCGCAGGCGATCCAGTCCGCCGTCGAGCTGATGGCGAATGCCCGCCGTCCGGTCCTCTATACCGGCGGCGGCGTCATCAATTCCGGCCCGCACGCCTCGGCGCTCCTGCGCCAGTTGGCGGAGGTCACCGGCTTTCCCGTCACCTCGACCCTGATGGGTCTGGGCGCCTTCCCGGCCTCCAACCCGCAGTTCCTGGGCATGCTCGGCATGCACGGGACCTACGAGGCCAACCTCGCCATGCACGAATGCGACGTGATGGTCTGTATCGGCGCGCGGTTCGACGACCGCATCACCGGCCGTCTCGACGCGTTCTCGCCCTTCTCCAAGAAGATCCACATCGACGTCGACGCCTCCTCGATCAACAAGGTGGTCAAGGTCGATATCGGCATCGTCGGCGATTGCGGCTCGGTGCTGGAAGACATGCTCGCGGCCTGGAAGGCCCTGCCCAAGCGTCCCGACCAGGGCCGCTTCGACGAGTGGATGGCCAAGATCCGCACTTGGAAGGCGCGGGACTGCCTCGCCTATTGGCCGTCGGGCACGATCATCAAGCCGCAATACGCGGTGCAGCGGCTCTATGAGGCCTGCAAGGACCGGAAGACCTTCATCACCACGGAGGTCGGCCAGCACCAGATGTGGGCGGCGCAGTACTTCAAGTTCGACGAGCCGAACCGCTGGATGACCTCCGGCGGCCTGGGGACCATGGGCTACGGCCTGCCCGCGGCCATCGGCACCCAGTTGGCCAATCCGGACGGTCTCGTCATCGACATCGCCGGCGAGGCCTCGATCCTGATGAACATCCAGGAGATGTCGACCGCCGTGCAGTATCGCCTGCCGGTCAAGATCTTCATCCTGAACAACGAGTATATGGGCATGGTGCGCCAGTGGCAGGAGCTGCTGCACGGCTCGCGCTATTCGCAGAGCTATTCGGAAAGCCTGCCGGACTTCGTCAAGCTGGCGGAGGCCTACGGCGCCAAGGGCATGCGCTGCGACAAGCCGGGCGAGCTCGACGGGGCGATCGCCGAGATGCTGGCCCATGACGGCCCGGTCATCTTCGATTGCATCGTCGACAAGAAAGAGAACTGCTTCCCGATGATCCCGTCGGGCAAGGCGCACAACGAGATGCTGCTCTCCGACTACCTCGGCGAGACCGGAATGGACCTCGGCGACGTGATCTCCGAGGAAGGCAAGATGCTGGTCTGACCGACGGCACGGAGGAGAGACGTCATGAACGCCATGAACACGCACTACCCCGATGCCGGTCGGGTCGAGCCGATCAACCGGCACACCCTCGCGGTCATCGTGGACAACGAGCCGGGCGTCCTCGCGCGGATCGCGGGGATGTTCTCGGGACGCGGCTACAACATCGAGAGCCTGACGGTGTCAGAGACCGAGGTGGCGCGCCACATCTCGCGCATCACCATCGTCACCGCCGGCACCGATGCGGTGATCCAGCAGATCAAGGCTCAGCTCGACCGGCTCGTGCCCGTGCACCGGGTCGTCGACCTCACGCTCCAGGGCAAGGCCCTCGAGCGTGAGCTCTGCCTCGTCAAGGTGGCGGGTACCGGTGAGCACCGCACCGAATCGCTCACCCTCGCCGCCGCCTTCGGCGCCAAGACCCTGGACGCGACCCTGAACTCCTTCGTTTTCGAGGTCACCGGGACCACCGAGGAGATCGACCGCTTCATCGGCCTGATGACGGTGATCGGCCTCGTGGAAATCTCCCGCACGGGCATCGCGGCCATGGGGCGTGGTTCGGAAGCGATGTGAGGCTTTTTCGCCGACGGTGATAAGGTGCCGGAGATGTGCCGGGGATGATGCGATGAGAGCGAGGCTGGAACGGAGTGGGGACGATTTCGTCCTCTCAGTGACCCGAGAGGACGTGCGGAAGCTCGGTCTCGTCGAGGGGCAGGAAGTGGACATCGATCCGGTGCCTGCCCCCCTCGCGCCTCCGCCCGCCCGCCGTTACGTCAACGGGTTCCCCGTCTTCACGATGGCGGAAATGGCTGCGGAGATGAGGAGACTCGGGCCTGATTTCGAGCCTCCGACCGTCGATTGGGGACCGGATGTCGGTTCCGAAATCATCAATGATGACGATCCCCGCTGATCGGCCGCATGAGCCGGGTGACCTGATCCTCGTCGATCTCGACCCCGTTCTCGGAACCGAGCAACGCGGAAAGCGACCGGTCCTCATTATCTCGACCCTGGAGATGAACACGCTGACCCGGCGGATCATCATCTGCCCGGTCACCCGCAATCGCGATCCCTGGCCGACGAAAGTCTTTTTGCCGGAGGGGTTAGGCGCTGACGGCGCAGTCCTCGCCGATCAGGTCCGCTCGATCGACCGCAGAGCGCGCATCCTCCGCTCCCTCGGGACAGTCCCCGATCCCATACTCGCGGAAGTCCGCGCCAAGGTGGCAGCGTTGATCGGCTTGCAATTCGATAGTGAGACCGAGGAAAGCTCAGCTTCATGACCACCCTCTACTACGCCCCCGGCGCCTGCTCGCTCGCCTCCCACATCGCCCTCGAGGAAACGGGAGCGCCCTACGAGACCGTGCGGCTCGACCTCGCCAAAGGCGACCAGCGGGCGGCCGAGTATCTCGCCGTCAACGAGCGCGGCCGCGTGCCGGCGCTGGTCGAGGACGAGTGGGTGCTCACCGAGAACACCGCCATCCTGCGCCACATCGCGCGCAGTCATCCGCAGGCCGGCCTGTGGCCGCAGGCGCCCCGCGATCAGGCGCGGGTCGACGAATGGCTGGGCTGGCTCTCCACCGGCCATCACATCGCCTACGCGCATATCCGCCGGGCCGAACGCTACACGAGCGACGAGACGGCCTTTCCGGGCATCCAGGCCAAGGGGGTCGAGACCTGCGGCGACCTCTTCACCATGACCGAGGTCAAGCTCTCCAACGGCGGCTGGGCCGTCGGCGAAGCCTACAGCGTGGCCGATCCCTACCTGCTGCTGTTCTGGACCTGGGGCCGCGGCCCGGCGCTCGGCTTCGACATGGCGGAGCGTTTTCCCCATTGGACCGCGCATGCCCGCGCCATGGCGGCGCGGCCCGCCGTGCAGGCCGTGTTCGCCCGAGAAGGCCTCAAACTGCCCGAATAAGGTGCGGCAAGGGTCACGCCGCCTCTTGTTCGGGACGCAAAACCGGACTATGCCGCCGCGTACCGTACGGTACGGTACTGGTTGTCTGGAAGCATGAGCGCGACGGTCGCACGCGACGAGACGGGGCAGGAGGCCCCCTCGGCCCGCCAACAGGCGGTGCTCGATGCCGTGCTCGCTCTCCTGGTCGAGGAGGGCGACCAGCTCACCATGGACGCGGTCGCCCGCCGGGCGAGCTGCTCGAAGGAAACCCTGTACAAATGGTTCGGGGACCGGGACGGTCTCCTGACCGCTACGGTGCGCTGGCAGGCCTCGCGCGTCCATGCGGGGCGCGACGCGGCGGGCGTGCTCGATGCGGCGACCCTGCGGGAGCGCCTGCTCGATTTCGCCGTGACCTGGCTCGATGTGATCGCGGGCCGCACCTCGGTGGTGCTGAACCGCATCGCCATCGCCCATGCCGGCTCGCGCAAGGGCAACCTCGGCGCCATCGTGCTGGCGAACGGGCGGCTGGCCATCGGCGGGCGGGTCAAGCCCGTGCTGGACGCGGGCCGCGCGGCCGGGCTCCTCGCCTTCGAGGACGGCGAGACCGCCTTCCGGACCTTCTTCGGTCTGGTCGGGCGCGACATCCAGATCCGACTTCTCCTCGGCGACGCGCTCGACCTCGACGCCGCCGAGATCCGACGCGACGCGATCCGCGCCGTCGACCAGTTCCTGGCCCTCTACGGCCAGGCCCGACCCTGACACCCCACGCGAAGAGGACATTCAACCATGCGGGTCTATTACGATCGTGACGCCGACCTCAACCTGATCAAGGGCAAGAAGGTCGTCATCGTCGGCTACGGCAGCCAGGGCCATGCCCACGCCCTCAACCTGCGCGATTCCGGCGTGAAGGGCATCGTCATCGCACTCCGCGAAGGCTCGGCCACCGCCAAGAAGGCGGAGCACGAGGGCTTCACGGTGATGAACGTCGCCGACGCCGCCCGCCAAGCCGACGTCGTCATGATGCTGACCCCGGACGAACTGCAGGGCGACATCTACAAGGAGTCGCTCGAGCCGAACATGAAGCAGGGCGCCGCCCTCCTGTTCGCCCACGGCCTCAACGTCCACTTCAACCTCATCGAGCCCCGCAAGGATCTCGACGTGCTCATGGTCGCCCCCAAGGGCCCCGGCCACACCGTGCGCGGCGAGTACCTCAAGGGCGGCGGCGTGCCGACCCTGATCGCCATCGCGCAGGACGCTTCCGGCAACGCGCACGATCTCGGCCTGTCCTACGCTTCGGCGAACGGCGGCGGCCGCGCCGGCATCATCGAGACCACCTTCAAGGAAGAGTGCGAGACCGACCTGTTCGGCGAGCAGGCCGTGCTGTGCGGCGGCCTCGTCGAGCTCATCAAGGCCGGCTTCGAGACCCTGGTCGAGGGCGGCTACGCTCCCGAGATGGCCTATTTCGAGTGCCTCCACGAGGTGAAGCTCATCGTCGACCTCATCTACGAGGGCGGCATCGCCAACATGAACTACTCGATCTCCAACACCGCCGAGTACGGCGAATACGTCACCGGCCCGCGCATCGTCACGAGCGAGACCAAGGCCGAGATGAAGCGCGTGCTGGACGACATCCAGTCGGGCAAGTTCACCCGCGACTGGATGCTGGAGAACAAGGTCGGCCAGACCTCGTTCAAGGCCACCCGCGCCAAGCTCGCCCGTCACCCGATCGAGGAAGTCGGCTCGAAGCTCCGTGGCATGATGCCGTGGATCTCCGAGAAGGCCCTGGTCGACAAGTCCAAGAACTGATTTTTTGTGATGGGCGGCCGGGCTTCGCTCGGTCGCCCCATCGCGGAGAAAGCCGGCCTCGTGCGAGCGGGGCCGGCTTTTCCGTATGCGCCTGTCCGCGACGGCCGCCTCACCGGGGCGCGAGAGTGGCGGGTCGCCTGTTGTGCTCGGACAGATTTCCCGCGATCATGCTCCATAACGGTCGCCCATCTGAGAGCGGCCGAAGGTTGGAGGACACCCATGGCTTCGCTCTATTACGACGAGCATCGCGCGCTTCAGGAAGAGTACAACACCGTCAAGCTCGCCGAGCGCCTCGACACCGGCTGGGTGCATGACGAGATCGGCCCCGACGAGGCGGCGTTCATCGGCAGCCGCGACATGTTCTTCCTGTCCACGGTCGATCCCGACGGCATGCCCACCGTCTCGTACAAGGGCGGCAGCACCGGCTTCGTGAAGGTGCTCGACGCCAACACGCTGGTCTTCCCCGGGCTGGACGGGAACGGCATGTGGTACTCGATGGGCAACATCGAGGGTCAGTCCAAGGTCGGGCTGCTGTTCATCGATTTCGAGACCCCGCACCGTGTCCGCGTCCAGGGCCACGCCCGGATGCTGCGCGACGATCCGCTGATGGCCGAGTACACCGAGGCCAAGTACCTCGTGAAGATCGAGGTGACGAAGGCCTGGGTCAATTGCCCGCGCTACATCCACAAGTACCAGAAGGTGTCCCAGAACAAATACGTGCCGCGCCCCGACAAGGAGACGCCGCTCGCCCTCTGGAAGCGTCTCGACATGGTCGGCGACGTGATCTCGGACGAGGACAAGGCGCGGGTCGAAAAGGAAGGCCAGCTCGCCCTGCCGGAATACGAGGCACGGGTGGCGCGCGGCGAGAGCTGAAGCCCGGCCGAGCACCGTCCCGGCCATCGCATCCGGGGCGGTGCGCCAAGCAGGTTCGCGTCGGCAAGCCAACGCTTCACCTCGCTTAGGCCGTTGAAGTATCGCAGGTTTTAGGACGCAAAACCGGTGACCACTTTTGCGAACCTGCTTAGTCCTCCCGGCGGGCGACGATGAAGACCCGCGGGAAGGCGAGCAGGCGTCGCCCGTCGCTGCGCGGCGGATAAGCCTCATCGATCGTCGTCGCATAGGCAGCGAGGAACCCGGCCGTGTCCTCGGGGTCCAGCGGGTCGAGGAAGGGCCGGAGCCCGGTCGCCCTGACCCATTCGTCGATGGCGGCGGCATCCGCCATCGGGTGGTGATAGGCGGTGCGCCAGACATCGACCCCGGCCGCGAGCGGCGCCAGCAGGTCGTAATAGCCGGGCGGCTCCAGCATCCGCCCGAGCCGCCCGGCCACGGCCGGATCGCCGATGGCCCCGGCCCAGGGACCGGCACCCGCCACCTCGCGCATCAGGCGGTGCGAGGGCTCGGCGAGGTTGTCGGGCATCTGCACGGCGAGCACGCCGCCGGGTGCCAGGAGGCCGAGGAGCCGGGGCAGGAGCACCGGGTGGTCGGGCAGCCATTGCAGCACGGCGTTGGCGTAGATCAGGTCCGGCGCCCGCTCGGGGATCCAGGTCGCCGCATCGGCCAGCGCGAAGGCGAGGCCGGGCAGGCGGCTCCTCGCCCGCTCCAGCATCGCCGGTGAGGTATCGAGGCCGATCACCTCCGCTTCGGGAAAGCGTGTGGTGATGAGCGCGGTGGAATTGCCGGGGCCGCAGCCGAGATCGTAGACGAGGCGGGGGGCTTCGAGCGGCACGCGGGCCAGGAGCTCGGCCGCCGGACGGGTGCGCTGGTCCTCGAAGCGGGTGTAGAGGGCGGGGTTCCAATCGGCCATCGTGGGTTTCCCCTATCCTGGGGGACGGGCGAATGATCGCCCCGGCGTCCTATCAGTCATCGTCGATCCGCACGCGTCTCGCCGACGCGCGCGGAGTTGCTCAGGAAACGGCCCGCAACCGCGGCCCGCGGCGGACGAAGCCGACGATGTCCTTCACCGCATCCAGCGTCGGGGCCGCGATGGCCTCGGCGCGCTCGGAGCCGTCGGCGAGGACGGAGTCGATATAGTCGGTATCGGCCACGAGACGTTTCATCTCGGAGGCGATCGGTGCCAGCGTCTCCACCGCGAGCTCCACCAGCGCCCCCTTGAAGGCCGAGAACTGGGCGCCGCCGTAATCGGCCAGCACCTCGTCGCGGGTGACGCCCTTCAGCGCCGCGAAGATGCCCACGAGGTTGTCGGCCTCTGGCCGCGCGGCGAGACCGGCCGTCTCGGAGGGCAGGGGCTCCGGATCGGTCTTGGCCTTGCGCACCTTGTTGGCGATGGTATCCGCCTCGTCGGTGAGGTTGATGCGCGAATTGTCGGAGGGGTCCGACTTCGACATCTTCTTGGTGCCGTCCCGCAGGGACATGACGCGGGCGGCCGGGCCGCCGATCAGCGGCTCGGTGATCGGGAAGAAGCCCGAGCCCGCATCGTGCCCGTGGGCGGAGATCGACTCGGAAAAGTCGTTGTTGAACTTCTGGGCGATGTCGCGGGTCAGTTCGAGATGCTGCTTCTGGTCCTCGCCCACCGGCACGTGGGTGGCGCGGTAGGCCAGGATGTCGGCGGCCATCAGCACCGGATAGGCGTAGAGCCCGACGCTCGCGTTCTCCCGGTCCTTGCCGGCCTTGTCCTTGAACTGGGTCATGCGGTTCAGCCAGCCGAGGCGGGCGACGCAGTTGAAGATCCAGGCGAGCTCGGCATGGGCCGGCACCTGGCTCTGGTTGAAGACGATGCTGCGCTTCGGGTCGATGCCGGCGGCGAGGAAGGCGGCCGTGACTTCGCGGATCTGGCCCTTCAGGGCGGCGGGGTCCTGCCACAGGGTGATCGCGTGCATGTCGACGACGCAGTAGAGGCACTGCGCCTCGCGCTCCTGCATCTCCACGAAGCGCTTGATGGCGCCGAGGTAATTGCCGAGATGCAGGTTGCCCGTGGGCTGGACGCCCGAGAACACGAGCTCTGTGAACGCGGTCATCGCGCGTGGTTCCTATGGCGTGATGGCGAGGGAGGAGCCGACGCTCGGATCAGGGCACCGACGTTTGCGTTCTGAACGGCTCACCATGGGTGGTCAAGGTGCACGGCTTGGCGGCACTCGGCGCACCGAACCCAAAAATGGTCGAACTTTCGTACGCAATTTGGTATCGAAGCTAGATCGCCTCGGACATTCCAGCGAGGCGGCAGGTGGTGAGGTGGCGAATGGAAGCTCAGTTGCAGAGTGTCATGGCCGATGTGGCGGTGAGTGTGTCGGAGCTGAAGAAGAGTCCGACATCGGTGATGACCCGTGCCGATGGAGCACCGGTGGCGATCCTGAACCACAACCGCGTCATGGGCTACATGGTCCCGCCGGAGACCTTCGAGGCCATGATGGACGCCATCGACGACGACGTGCTGGCGGCCATCGTGAAAGCCCGCTCCGGCGAAGTGCCCGTGCGGGTCACCCTGGATGCCCTTTGAACTCCAGTTTCTGCCGTCCGCGCTCAAGGAATGGCACAAGCTCGGCGAGACGCTCCGGGGTCAGTTCAAGAAGAAGCTGGCGGAGCGTCTGCTCAACCCGAGGGTCGAAGCGGACAAGCTTCGCGATGCCGACCTGAAGGATTGCTACAAGATCAAGCTGAGGTCGGCGGGTTATCGGATGGTCTACCGGGTGGATGATACCACGGTCACCGTGACGGTGGTGGCGGTGGGAAAGCGGGAGCGAAGCGCCGTGTACGGAGCCGCCAAGCGGTAGCGCCGCCGCTACCGCCTAACTCCGCTCCCGCGCCTGCCCGGTCGGGCAGATGTCCAGCAGCACGCACCTCCCACACGCCGGATTGCGGTGGTGGCACACGGCCTGCCCGTGGAGCATCAGGATCTCGTGGTTGTCGTAGAGATCCTGCGCGCTCCACTCCGCCGGAAGTTGCGCCCGCAGGATCGGATGCGAGGGACCGACATCGATTTTTGGGCCGATGAGGCCGGTGCGTTGCGCCACCCGGTGGTGGTGGCTGTCCACCGGCAGGGCCGGCATCCGCAGCAGGCTGAACGAGAGCACCGCCGCGCTGGTCTTTGGGCCGACGCCCGGAATCGCTTCGAGCCACGAGCGCGCCGCGTCGACCTCCATCTCCTTCAGGAAATCGAGGGAGAGGGCGCCGTGACGCTCGGCCACCGCCGCCAGGACGGCACGGATGCGGGGGGCCTTCAGTTCCGGCCAGGTCACGCCGGAGATCGTCGCCTCGATCTCCGCCACGGGCGCGTCCACGAGGTCGGACCAATCCGGGTAGCGTGCCCGCAAAGCCTTGAAGGCGCGACCGGAATCGGCGTTCCGGGTCCGGTGGGAGAGAAGCGAGGAGACGAGCTCGCTCAGCGGGTCGAGGCTGTGGAAATACGGAATCGGGCAGC
Source organism: Methylobacterium sp. 88A (assembly GCF_000376345.1). Classification (NCBI taxonomy): domain Bacteria; kingdom Pseudomonadati; phylum Pseudomonadota; class Alphaproteobacteria; order Hyphomicrobiales; family Methylobacteriaceae; genus Methylobacterium; species Methylobacterium sp. 88A. The sequence continues at coordinate 2,695,147 of NZ_AQVT01000001.1, read as the reverse complement.
CGTAGACGGGGCAGAGCCGGCGGTGGATCTCCAGCGCCTTGTCACTGAGGCTCGCGTCGGCGAGGTCAACGGAGCGCCTGGTCTGCCGGGGGCTGGGGCCGGCGAGGTCGTGCCCGGATGCGATGGCCATGACAGGCGAATCCCCGGCGAGTCCGGGCGGTTCCGCCGGACCCGAGCCCTACCGGGTGCGACACAGAATCGTGCCTTTGAAACCCGCGGCCTTGCGCCACCCCCGCCGACATGACACGTTCGACCCGTCAGCGAATGACGCAGCGGGAGAGCCCAGGCCGGTACGAACCGGTCATGGCGCCGACGGAGCAACCACCCCCGGAAACTCTCAGGCACAATCACCGCTTCGTTTTGACAATCTGGAGAGAGGCGCCTTCGCGGGCGTCCACCGAAGGAGAAATCCTGGTCCCTCGCGGGTCGGGAGAAGCTCTCAGGTAACCGTGACAGATGGGGGCAACCGGACCACTCGATCGAGTGTCCGGGGACGTTCTGTCATGGGATGACCAGATGCCGCTCGACGCTTCCAGCACACCGCTTCACGCGCTCCACCTGCGCCACGGCGCCCGCATGGTGCCTTTCGCGGGCTATGCGCTGCCGCTGCATTATCCGGCCGGCCTGATCGCCGAACATCTGCACACCCGCAAGGCGGCCGGCCTGTTCGACGTGTCGCATATGGGCCAGATCCGGCTGAATCCGGGTCCGGGCGGCATGGCGGACCTCGCCCGCGCCCTCGAAACCCTCCTGCCCATCGACGTGCTTGGGCTGGCGCCCGGCCGGCAGCGCTACGGTTTCCTCACCGATGAGACCGGCGGCATCCTCGACGACCTCATGGTCGCGCGCCTCGACGACAGCCTGATCCTGGTCGTCAACGCCGCCAACAAACTCGCCGACGAGGCCTATCTCCGCGCCCATCTCACCGGCCTGTGCGAGATCGCGGTGCTGCCCCGCGCGCTCCTCGCCCTCCAGGGGCCGCTGGCAGAAAAGGCCCTGGCACGGCTCGCCCCCGAGACCGCCGCCATGCGCTTCCTCGACGTGAAGTGGGTGGACCTCCTCGGCGCGTCCGCCCTCGTCAGCCGCTCCGGCTATACCGGAGAGGACGGGTTCGAGATTTCTCTCCCCGAGGATGCCGCGGATGCGGTCGCCGAGGCATTGCTGCAGGACGAGGACGTGGAGCCGGTGGGGCTCGGCGCCCGCGATTCCCTGCGGCTGGAAGCCGGCCTGTGCCTGCACGGAACCGACATCGACCCGGCCACCAGTCCCGTTGAGGCCGGTCTGACCTGGGCGATCCAGCCGGTCCGCCGCAAGGGCGGGGCGCGGGCGGGCGGGTTTCCCGGCGCCACGCGCATCCTCGGTGAGATCGGCGACTGTCCCGCGTCGCGGCGCGTCGGCCTGCTGCCGGAAGGCCCGACCCCGATACGGGGAGGGGCCGCGCTCGTCGCAGAGGAGGCCGGCGAGGCCATCGGCCGGGTCACCTCCGGCGGCTTCAGCCCCGTCCTCAAGGCGCCCATCGCCATGGGCTACGTCCCCGCCGCCCTGTCGACGCCCGGCACCCGACTCTTCGCGGAAGTGCGCGGCCGGCGACTGCCGGTCTCGGTCGTGACGCTTCCCTTCGTACCGGCGCGCTTCAAGCGCAGCTGAATCCCGGCCCCCGGCCGTCTTCCCCACACCACCTGTTCACGGAGCGCATCATGCTGAAATTCACGGACGAGCACGAGTGGCTGGCCATCGAGGGCGATGTCGCCACCATCGGCATCACCACCCATGCGGCGGAGCAGCTCGGAGACCTCGTCTTCGTCGAACTCCCCAAGGTCGGCGCCAAGCTGGTGAAGGGTGAGGCCGCGGCGGTGGTGGAATCGGTCAAGGCCGCCTCCGACGTGTTCGCCCCGGTCTCGGGCGAGGTGACGGAGGTCAACGAGGCCGCCGTGTCGGACCCGGCCAGCATCGGCACCGACCCGCAGGGCGCGGGCTGGCTCTACCGCCTCCGCCTCGACGACGTCGCCTCCCTCGACGGATTGATGGACGAGGCCGCCTACGCTGAGTTCGCGAAGTAGCGCCCAATCCACCCTCCCCCTCTGCGGGGGAGGGTGCCTGCGGAGCAGGCGGGAGAGGGGGCGACCTCTTCGGACAACGCGCTCCCCTCTCCCGACCCGCATCCGCGGGCCACCCTCTCCCGCAGAGGGGAGAGGGACGCGCACAGCCGTCAATTGCACCTCCGAGGCCCATCATGCCCAACGATCGCTACGACCCTTACGATTTCGCCAATCGCCGCCATATCGGTCCGACCACCGCCGAGATCGCGGCGATGCTGGCCGTGATCGGCTCCGAGAGTCTGCACGGCCTCGTGGACGAGACCCTGCCGCCGGACATCCGCCAGGAAGAGCGAATCGATTTCGGCACGTCGCTCACCGAGCGCCGGGTGCTCGAACACATGCGCGGCATCGCCGACAAGAATCGGCTTCTCGTCTCGCTCATCGGCCAGGGCTATCACGGCACCACGATGCCGCCGGTGATCCAGCGCAACATCTTCGAGAACCCGGCCTGGTACACGGCCTATTCGCCCTACCAGCCGGAGATCAGCCAGGGCCGGCTCGAGGCGCTGCTGAACTTCCAGACCCTGGTCTGCGACCTCACCGGCCTCGACATCGCCAATGCCTCGCTTCTCGACGAGGCCACGGCGGCGGCGGAGGCCATGGGCATGGCCTCGCGCATCGCCGGCAACGGCAAAGGCAACGGCAAGTCCGCCTTCTTCGTCGACGGCGAGTGCCTGCCCCAGACCATCGCCGTGCTGAAGACCCGCGCCGCGCCGCTGGGCTGGGAGATCGTCGTCGGCGATCCCGCCACCGACCTCGACCCCGCGCAGGTCTTCGGCGCCATCTTTCAGTATCCCGGCGTCTGCGGCGCCATCCACGACTTTTCGGAGGTCATCGCCCGGCTGCACGAAGCCGGCGCGGTCGCCGTGATGGCCGCCGATCCCCTGGCCCTGACCCTGCTGAAGCCGCCGGGCGAGATGGGGGCCGACATCGCCATCGGCTCCATGCAGCGCTACGGCGTGCCCATGGGCTATGGCGGCCCGCACGCGGCCTATCTCTCCACCCGCGAGGCGCACAAGCGCACCCTGCCGGGCCGGCTCGTGGGCGTCTCCGTCGATGCGCGGGGAAACCGCGCCTACCGCCTCGCCCTGCAGACCCGCGAGCAGCATATCCGTCGCGAGAAGGCGACGTCGAACATCTGCACCGCGCAGGTGCTGCTGGCGGTCATCGCCGGCATGTACGCGGTGTTCCACGGCCCGCGCGGATTGAAGGCCATCGCCGCCCGGGTCCACCGCGACGCGGTGCGCCTCGCCGAAGGGCTGGAGAGTCTCGGCTTCACCGTCGAGCCGAAGGGTTTCTTCGACACGATCACCGTGGAGGTCGGCGCCTTCCAGGGGCTGATCCTGCAGAACGCGGTGAAGAACGGCGTCAACCTGCGGACAGTGGGCGCGGACCGCATCGGCATCACCGTCGACGAGCGCACCCGGCCCGATATCGTCCAGGCGGTGTGGCGCGCCTTCGGCGGCGAGCATCTCACCTACGACGAGGCTTGGCCGAACCAGCGCCTGCCGAAGGCGAATCTGCGCACCTCGGCGTATCTCACCCACCCGATCTTCCACATGAACCGGGCCGAGAGCGAGATGACGCGCTACATGCGCCGCCTCGCGGACCGCGACCTGGCGCTGGACCGGGCGATGATCCCGCTCGGCTCCTGCACGATGAAGCTCAACGCCACCGCCGAGATGCTGCCGATCTCCTGGCCGGAATTCTCGGAGATCCACCCCTTCGTCCCGGCGGATCAGGCGGAGGGGTACCGGGAACTCCTGCGCGACTTCTCCGACAAACTCTGCGCCATCACCGGCTACGACGCGATCTCGATGCAGCCGAATTCCGGCGCGCAGGGGGAATATGCGGGGCTGCTCGCCATCCGCGCCTATCACCTCGCGCGGGGGGAGGCGCACCGCAAGGTCTGCCTGATCCCGTCCTCGGCGCACGGCACCAACCCGGCCTCGGCCCAGATGTGCGGCATGAGCGTCGTGGTGGTCGGCGCCGACCAGCACGGCAACATCGACGTGGAGGATTTTCGCCGGAAGGCCGAACTGCACGGCGAAAAACTCGCCGCCTGCATGATCACCTATCCGTCGACCCACGGGGTGTTCGAGGTGCGGGTCCGCGAGATCTGCGACATCGTCCATGCCCATGGCGGCCAGGTCTATCTCGACGGGGCCAACCTCAATGCCATGGTGGGCCTGGCGCGCCCCGGCGACATCGGCGCCGATGTCAGCCACCTCAATCTGCACAAGACCTTCTGCATCCCCCATGGCGGCGGCGGGCCGGGCATGGGGCCGATCGGCGTCAAGGCGCATCTCATCCCGTTCCTGCCCTCCGACCCGCGCAGCGGTGAGGAGGGTGCGGTCTCTGCCGCCCCCTACGGCTCGGCCTCGATCCTGCCGATCTCGTGGAGCTACTGCCTGCTGATGGGCGGGCGCGGCCTCACCCAGGCCACCCGCGTGGCGATCCTCAACGCCAATTACATCGCGAGCCGCCTGAAGGGCGCCTATCCGGTGCTCTATGCCGGGGCGCAGGGCCGGGTGGCGCATGAATGCATCATCGACGTGCGGCCGTTCCAGAAATCGGCCGGGATCGGCGTCGAGGACATCGCCAAGCGGCTGATCGATTGCGGCTTCCACCCGCCGACCATGAGCTGGCCGGTGGCCGGCACCCTGATGATCGAACCGACCGAATCCGAGACCAAGGGTGAGATCGACCGGTTCTGCGACGCCATGCTGGCGATCCGGGAGGAGATCCGTGCCATCGAGGAGGGGCGGATGGACAAGGCAAACAACCCACTGAAACACGCGCCGCACACGGTGGCGGACCTGATCGGCCCGTGGGAGCGGCCCTATTCCCGCGAGGCGGCGTGCTTCCCCTCGGGAAGTCTCGGCATGGACAAGTACTGGCCACCGATCAACCGCGTCGACAACGCTTACGGCGACCGCAACCTCGTCTGCTCCTGCCCGCCGGTGGACGCCTATAGCGAAGCGGCCGAATAAGCCGGATCGAGGACGCGGCGCGCTTGAGGCGTGCCGCGATCCTCGCCATCCTGGCCATGGCGGGCAGGTCGTGTCCGTGGGACGCGACATGCCGGACATCCTCTATACGTTTCTCGAGAGCCCCATCGGCGTCCTACTTCTCGCGGGCACGGAGGAGCGTCTGCGGTGCATCGGTTTTCCCACCGGCAAGGGCGCCGTCGCCCCGAAACCGGACTGGCTCCGGGACGACGCGGCCTTCGCCGAGGCCCGGCGGCAATTGAGTGCCTATTTCGAAGGCCGGCTCACCCGGTTCGATCTCGAACTCGATCCCAGCGGCACGCCGTTCCAGAGGCAGGTCTGGACCGCGCTCATGGACATCCCGCCAGCTAAGACGATCAGCTACGGCGAGCTGGCCAGGCGGATCGGACGTCCGAGCGCAAGCCGGGCCGTGGGTGCCGCCAACGGCGCCAATCCGCTCCCCATCGTGGTTCCGTGCCACCGCGTCATCGGAGCGGCGGGCAGCCTCACGGGGTTCGCCGGCGGCCTCGATACGAAGAAGTGGTTGCTCGCGCTGGAGCGCGGGGTGACCTCCGGGGTCTCGGCGCAGCTCAGCCTGCTCTGAGCCCGTACGGCGCGATCCGGGAAGCCGCTCGGCCGGGCGAGCCGGCCTGAGCGGCGATCCGCCTATTTCGGCAGGGCGTAGATGTTCACGTCGAGCTTCTCGTCCGCCTTGTCGTTCAGGTCGGTGACGTATTCCTCGATGAACCGGTCCTGGACCACCACGTCCTTGGCGTCGAGATAGGCGGTGAGGGTCTCGTAGGTGCCGTCGATCTCGTCGTAGGAGCCCTTGTGCGGGAAGCGCAGGGCCTTGCCGCTGGGGGTCGTGCCGAAGCGCAGGCCGCCGGTCTCGGCGGGCTTCGGGTTCGGCATCGAGGCGATGGGGATCATCGCCTCGAACTGGAACCCGTCATCGTCGGTCTTGGCGAAGACCGCGAGCGGCCGGCCGGCGGGGGTGATCCCGTCCTTGGCCAGCGCCTCCTCGATCTTCACGAAGGCCGCCTTCAGGGCCGGCACCGCCTCCTCCCAGCTCGCCCGCCCCGCCAGGATCGCGGCGGGTTTGGGCGGCAGGGAGACCTCGTCCACGTCGTTGGCGTCGCCGGGGGTCTCCACCAGGGTCGGGCGCGAGGAACCCGGCGTGAGTGCCGGCGCGGCGGGGAGGGCCTGGGTCGGCACCGGACGGGACGGCGCGTCGGGATTGACCGGATCGGGCGCCGTCGTGGTCGGCAGCGGAGAGGAGGTCGCGGGCGAGGACGGCTGCTGCGCGAGCGCGGAGGAGACGGCCAAAGCGGCGGCGAGGCTGACGAGCGGCAATAGACGATGACGGGTCAAGGCAACGCTCCGGAGATCGCACGCCGCGACGAATCGTACGGCTGAATCGCGAAGCCCTAAAATAGGGAGGAAGCCGCCCGCCTGCGAGGCGCCAACCCGCATCGGGCGCAGGAACGTGACGGGCGCGTCCCTTGTGCAACGCTCCCCCGAGCGGACCCCGCGTGCGCGGCCCGGCGCTTTGGCCTATATGCGGGGGCCGCGCATGCGGGATGCCCCGTTCGGACAACGAATCCAAAGACGCTCATGACGAGGCTCGAGAACCGCCGGTTCCTGAAGATGCACGGGGCGGGCAACGCCATCGTGGTGCTGGACCTGCGCGGCACGGAGCTGGTCGTGCGCGCCGAGGAGGCCCGCGCCATCGCCGGCCACCCGCGCTCCGGCTTCGACCAGCTCATGGTCATCCACGATCCGCGCAAGCCCGGCACGGATGCTTATCTGCGGATCTACAATACCGACGGGTCGGAATCCGGCGCCTGCGGCAACGGCACCCGTTGCGTCGCCTTCGCCATGTTGGACGACCCCGCCATGGCGCGCCCCGCCGAGAGCGGCCGCCTCACCCTGGAGACCAAGGCCGGACTCGTCGGCGTGAAGCGCGAGGCGCAGGCCTCCTTCACCGTCGACATGGGCCGCCCCCGCCTGAAGTGGGACGAGATCCCGCTGGCCGAGCCGTTCCCCGACACGCGGCGGATCGAACTGCAGATCGGTCCCATCGACGCGCCCGTCCTGCATTCGCCGGGGGCGGTGAACATGGGCAACCCCCATGCGGTGTTCTTCATCGAAAGCGATCCCGACCGCTACGACCTCGGCCGCTTCGGCCCGATGCTGGAGAACCACCCGATCTTTCCCGAGCGCGCCAACATCTCGCTGGCGCAGGTGACGGGACCGGAGACGATCAAGCTCCGGGTCTGGGAGCGCGGCGCCGGGTTGACGCTGGCCTGCGGCACCGCCGCCTGCGCCACGCTGGTGGCGGCCTCGCGCCTGCGCATGATCGGCCGCCACGCCACGGTGAGCCTCCCCGGCGGCGACCTCGTCATCGAGTGGCGCGCCGACGACCACGTGCTGATGACCGGCCCCGTGGCCCTCGAATGGGAGGGGTTCCTGTCCCCCGAGCTCTTCGCGCGGGTGGACTGAGTGGCGGTGGAGACCCTGACCTTCGGCTGCCGCCTCAACACGGTGGAATCCGAGGTGATGCGCCGCCACGCCGAGGCGGCCGGGACGGGCGGCGACCTCGTCCTCGTCAATACCTGCGCCGTCACGACGGAGGCCGGGCGCCAGGCCCGCAAGGCGATCCGCAAGCTCGCCCGCGAGCGGCCGGGGGCCGAGATCGTCGTCACCGGCTGCGGCGCTCAGGTGGAAACGAACGCCTATTCGGCGATGCCGGAAGTGGCGCGGATCGTCGGCAACGACGCCAAGACCAGGGCCGAGACCTGGCTGCCCGCCACGCATGTCAGACCGCGCCTTGCCATCGACGACATCATGGCCGCGCGCGACGCCGCTCCGACGCGGATCGCCTCGGTGGCCGGGCATACCCGCGCCTTCGTACCGGTCCAGAACGGCTGCGACCATCGCTGCACCTTCTGCATCATCCCCTTCGGCCGGGGGAATTCCCGCTCCGTCACGCTGGCGGACGCGGTCGATCAGGTCCGTCGCATCGTCGACCATGGCGGGCGCGAGGTCGTGCTCACCGGCGTCGACCTTACCGCCTACGGCCGGGATCTTTCGGAGTCATCGAGCCTCGGCCGATTGGTCCAGGCGATCCTGCGCCACGTGCCGGATCTCGCGCGCCTGCGCCTGTCCTCCATCGATTCCATCGAGGCCGACGCGGCTCTCTGGGAGGCGATTGCCGGCGAGAACCGGCTGATGCCGCATTTCCACCTCTCGCTGCAGGCCGGCGACGACCTCATTCTCAAGCGCATGAAGCGCCGGCACTGCCGCGACGACGCGATCCGGTTCTGCGAGGCCGTGCGCCGTCTTCGCTCGGGCGCCGTCTTCGGGGCCGACCTCATCGCCGGCTTTCCCACCGAGACCGAGGCGCAGTTCACCCGCTCCCTCGATCTCGTGGCCGAATGCGGCCTCACGCATCTGCACGTGTTTCCCTATTCGCCCCGCCCCGGCACGCCGGCCGCGCGCATGCCTCCCGTCGCCGGAGACGTGATCCGCGAGCGCGCCGCCCGCCTTCGTGACGCGGGAGCGGCAGCCTTGACGGCGCATCTCGCGGGAGAGGTCGGCCGGACCCACCGCGTGCTCACCGAGCGCGGCGGAATGGGACGCACGGAAGGGTTCACGCCGGTCCGGCTGGCAGCCGACACGCCTCCGGGCGAGCTGCGCGACGTGACGATCGCGGGGCATGACGGCCGGGTGCTGATCGCGGCAGAGTGATCCGGCGCGACGGCGACCGCCTCTCCCCGCACGCGGGGAGAGGATCGCGGACACCTTGTCGTGTCCGCGATGAGCGAGAGGCGAAGCCGAAGCGAGGGGGGGGGCGCATCCGATAGGGGCTCACCCGGACGCGCCCCCTCACCTTCGGCTGCCGCCTCGCCGCGACGACGACGAGGTCGTCGCGGCCCTCTCCCCGCGTGCGGGGAGAGGAGATGTGCTCCTCTAGCTCAGCCGATCCATTGCGCGCGTCATGCGCCGGCCCGATACCCGCACATCTCCATCCGCTCCCGCATGTGCCCGGGTGCCGGGGCCTCGACCACGATCGGCGGCTTCTTGGGGTAGAGCGGCAGGGTCAGCGCGCGGGCGTGGAGCTGGAGCCCCGGCCCGCCCGAGCGGGGGGCGGTGCCGTAGATCGTGTCCCCGAGGATGGGCCAGCCCATGGCGGCGCAATGGACGCGCAGCTGATGCGTGCGGCCGGTGACCGGGCTGAGGGCGAGCCAGGCGAGGCTCCGGTCCGGCGAGCGGCCGAGGACGCGCCATGTGGTCAGCGAGGGGTCTCCGGCGGGGTCCGTCTTCATCCACCACGAGCGCGGGTCGTCCGAGCGGCGGGCGAGGGGGAGGTCGATGCGGCCCTCGTCCCCGGCGGGATCGCTTTCGACGATGGCCCAGTAGGTCTTCCCCACCGTGCCGCTCGCGGAAAACAGCTTGTTCAGGCGGGCCAGAGCCTTGGCGTGACGGCCGAGAGCCAGGCAGCCGGACGTGTCGCGGTCGAGCCGATGGGCGGCCTCGGGACGGCGCGGCAGGCCGAAGCGCAAGGCATCGAGATGATCGGTCAGGGTCTCCCCGCCCTTGGGGCCGGGATGGACGGGCAAGCCCGCCGGCTTGTCGATGACGAGGACAAGGGCATCGCGGTAGAGGAGGCGCGCGCCTATGTCTGTTATGCGGTGTTCCACTGGGGCATCGGCTGACGGCATCGCCCTGCGCTACTCATGCGGGGTCGAGGGAGCAAGTGGGAATGAGCGAAGACAAGAGGCCGGGCTGGTTGCTGCGGCGGATGTTCGGGAAGAAGGAGGAGGCCTGGCCGCCCGAGCCGGTGCCGGTCCAGCCGCCCGATCCCAAATCCGAGTCCAAGTCCGAGTCCAAGCCCGAGCCGAAACCCGAAACGCCGATCGAGCCGGCTTCACCTCCCATCGCGTCCCCCGCCTCGGCATCGGAAGGCCAGCCCGACTTCGCCACGGGTGCGGACGACATCTCGGCGATCCCGCTGCCCCCCAGCGAGCCCGCGACCGCCGACCCGGACAAGAACACGATCCCCGACGAGATCGAGGGGGCGGACCTGCAGCCCATCGCGGGCGCGGATGAGCGCCCGCCGGCAGGCACCGTGGGAGACGATCCCGCGCGCGGAGCGGAGAAGGCCGACACCACGACGGTCGCCTTCGCGCCGGAGCCCGCCCCGGTCCCGGCCCCCACGCCCGAGCCGGTCTCCGAAGCCGAACCGGCCTCCGAGAAGCGTGGCTGGTGGAGCCGCCTCACCGGGGGCATGAAGCGCACCTCGTCGGCTTTGTCCGAGCGGGTGACCGGCCTCTTCACCAAGCGCAAGCTCGACGCGGACACGCTGGAGGAGCTGGAGGACGCCCTGATCCAGGCCGATTTCGGCATCGACACCGCCATGCGGATCTCGGAGGCCGTGGGCAAGGGCCGCTACGAGAAGGGCATCTCCCCCGACGACGTCCGGGCCATCCTGGCGGCCGAGGTGGAGCGGGCGCTGACACCCGTCGCCATTCCCCTCACCATCGACACGACGAAGAAGCCGTTCGTGATCCTGATGATCGGCGTCAACGGGGCGGGCAAGACCACCACCATCGGCAAGCTCGCCCTGAAGCTGAAGGGGGAGGGGCACAGCCTGATGCTCGCGGCGGGCGACACGTTCCGCGCCGCCGCCATCGAGCAGCTCAAGGTCTGGGGTACGCGCACCGGGGTTCCGGTGGTGGCGGGAGCCCAAGGGGCGGATGCCGCCGGCCTCGCCTTCGAGGCCTTCCAGCGGGCCAGGACCGAGGGCACCGACGTGCTCCTGATCGACACCGCGGGCCGGCTCCAGAACAAGACGGGGCTGATGGCGGAGCTCGAGAAGATCCTGCGCGTCATCCGCAAGATCGACGCCGAGGCGCCCCATGCCGTCCTCCTCGTCCTCGACGCCACCGTGGGCCAGAACGCCCTGAGCCAGGTCGAGCTGTTCTCGAAGGCGGCCAACGTCACCGGCCTCGTCATGACCAAGCTCGACGGCACCGCGCGAGGCGGCATCCTCGTGGCGCTGGCCGCGAAGTTCGGCCTGCCGGTGCATTTCATCGGCGTCGGAGAAGGCGTCGAGGATCTCGAACCCTTCGCCGCGCGTGACTTCGCACGGGCCATCGCGGGGTTGGACAAGGACTAGATTCATGGACAGTCGCTCCGGAGACCTGCGCGAAAAGCGCTCGCGCTAGGAAAGCCGGGGCGACTGTCCTACATCCGGCGTCCCGCCCGGCGCCGCTCTGCGTCCGGGCGTGCCGAACCACGAGCCGCTCACGATCATGACCCTGCCCATCGAATCCGTGCCGCCGCGCCGCCATCTCGATCCGGTGCCGAAGCTCGCCCTGGAAATGGGGCCGCTGGTGCTGTTCTTCCTGCTGAACTCGTTCGGCACGCGGTTCGGCTTGAGCGAGGACAGCAGCACCTTCATGGCCATAGGGGTGTTCGTGGTGGCGACGGTGGTGGCCTTGGCCATTCACTTCGCGCTGCTGCGGCGGCTGCCGATCATGCCGCTGGTCTCCGGCATCGTGGTGCTGGTCTTCGGCGGCATGGCGCTGGCGCTGCACGACAAGACGTTCTTCGTAATCAAGCCGACGATCGTGAACGCCCTGTTCGGCACCATCCTCCTCGGCGGTCTGCTGTTCGGGAAGTCCCTGCTGTCGGTGGTGCTCGATTCGGTCTTCGACCTGACCGAGGAGGGCTGGCGCAAGCTCACCTTCCGCTGGGGATTGTTCTTCCTGGCCCTGGCCGCCATCAACGAGGTGGTGTGGCGGACGCAGACCTACGCGTTCTGGGCCAATTTCAAGGTGGTCGGCATCATGCCCCTGACCATCCTGTTCGCCCTGTCGCAGACCCCGCTCCTCATGCGCTACGACCGCAAGGCCGAGGCGAAGCCCGACGTCTAGTCAGGCGCGTCGGCGAATCAGGGCTTCGCGGCCGTCATCGTCTCCGCCGCCCGGATCTTCTGCAGCACCGCGGCATAGTTCTCCGCCGTGACGATGCCGACGAGCTTGTCGCGGATCACGCCGTCGGGGCCGATGATGAAGGTCTCCGGCACGCCGTAGACGCCGAAATCGATGCCGGTGCGGCCGGTGGAATCCATCCCCACTGCCCGGAACGGAACGCCGCTGCGCGACAGGAAGCGGCGGCCGTTCTCCGGCGCGTCCTTGTAGTCGATGCCGACGAGGTTCACGCCCGGCTCACGCGCCAGCCGCATCAGTTGCGGATGCTCGATCTGGCACGGCGCGCACCACGAGGCCCAGAAATTGACCACCGTCACGCGGCCCTTGAGGTCGGCGCTCGACAGGCCGGGAATGGCCTGGCCTTCGCCGCCGACGAGGTTGGGCAACGGTCCCAGGGCGAAGGCCGGCACCGGACGCCCGATCAGCGCCGAGGGGATCGCGGCCGGGTCGGCGCCGGACCGAAGGCGGATGAAGAACACCAGGGCCAGCGCCGCGAAGATCACCAGCGGCGCGATGACGAGGAGCGACCGGCGCACCGGCGCCGACGAGGATGCGGCGCTCACGAACGCTCCCCGGCATCGCCCTGGAGGGCCGCGAGCGCCTGTTTCTGCGCCCGGTGATCGCTGAGCGAGCGCCAGATCAGGGCGCCGATGACGAGGGCGGTGAAGGCGTAGGCGCCGAGGATGAAGCCGGCATGCGGCCCGAGGGAAGCCATCGGTCAGACTCCCCGGATCGCCTGGCCGAGGGGCCGGGCCGGACGCGGATCGGCATCCAGGCGCTCGGCCTCGCGGATGGTGAGCGCCCGGACCCGGCGGCGCAGGATCTCCGTGCGCATGGCGTAGAGATGCAGCGTGATCCCGAGCAGGGTGAAGGCGAGGATCATCTCGAGCAGGGGGTAGAGCATCGAGGGATCGATGCTGGAGCCACCCATCCGCATGATCGAGGCCGGCTGATGCAGCGTCGACCACCAGTTCACCGAGAACTTGATGATCGGTAGGTTCACGGCCCCCACCAGCGTCAGGATCGCGATGGCGCGCGCGGCCCGGTTCGGGTCCTCGATGGTGCGCCACAGGGCGATGATGCCGCAATAGATCAGGAACAGGATCAGCATCGAGGTCAGGCGCGCGTCCCAGACCCAGTAGGTGCCCCACATCGGCTTGCCCCAGAGCGAGCCGGTGACGAGGCAGATCAGGGTGAAGGCCGCCCCGATCGGCGCGGCGGCGCGCTGCGCCACGTCCGCGAGGGGGTGGCGCCAGACCAGGGTGCCGATGGCGGAGAGCGCCATCGACCCGTAGAAGAACACGCCGAGCCAGGCTGCCGGCACGTGGATGTACATGATCCGCACGGTCTCGCCCTGCTGGTAGTCGGGCGGGACCACGAACCAGGTGAGATACAGGCCGATTGCGAGCAGCACGGCCGACAGCCCCGCGAGCCAGGGCATCACGGGGCCGGTCCAGCGCAGGAAGTGACCGGGATGGGCAAGACGTGTCCACATGGTCCGTGGACCTAGCCCAAGGTGCGGTGCAGCATCAATGCGGGCGTTACGCGCAGTCCGGCCGCGTCGATCATTTCTTCGCGCACGCCCTCGATCTGGGCTATGCCGATGCCGCCCATTTCACCCGCGCGTTCCGTGGCTGGACCGGCCCGCCGCCGACGGAATGGCGGCGTCTGGCGGCGAGCCTGGAAACAGGGCCGCCGATGGGGCGTTGACGCCGCGCCATGCTCGACAAAGCCCTCTACTACGCCCTGACCTTCGCGGAATCGGTCCTGTCTGTGTTCGGCATCCGTGCCACCTACGAGCAGCCTCGCTACGAGGTGGTCGAGCAACTGCCCCGCAACGTCGAAATCCGCCACTACGAACCGCGTGTCGCGGTCGAGACCGACATGGCGGGACCGGGCGATACGGAAGCGTTTCGGCGGCTGTTCCGGTACATCACCGGCGCCAATGGGGGAGACGACCGCATCGCGATGACGGTGCCGGTGGAACAGGGCACCCTGATTGCCATGACCGTGCCGGTGGAGCAGGGCGGCGATCTGCGCATCATGCGCTTCTTCCTGCCCGCCGCCATCGCGAAGGCCGGACCGCCGGTTCCCACCGACCCGGCGGTCCGTATCGCCCGGCTGCCCGCCGCGACCTTCGCCGCGCTCCGCTTCTCCGGCACACTCGACGCCAGGGCGCGCGAAAAACGCGAGGCGGTTCTCCGGCAGGTCCTGGCGAAGATGGCCCGCGAGACGGCGGGCCCATCGAGCGTGCTGAGCTACGATCCGCCCTTCGCGATCCCTTTCCTGCGGCGCAACGAGATCGTCATCCCCGTCGCCGAAGGGCGCTGATCATTCCGACCAGCGCAGGGCCGCGGCCGCCGCGAAGGTGCCGATCACCGCCGCGATCAGGCTGAGGGCCGACAGGATCAGCAGGGGCGTCGTGAAGGGCACCGTGCCGCCGGAGGCCGCCTCGGTCGCCGAGACGCCGAAGATCAGCGTCGGGATCATCAGCGGCAACACCAGGACGGCGAGGATCAGGCCGCCCCGGCGGATCGATGCGGTGAGCGCCGCACCGACCGCGCCGATGAAGGTCAGGGCCGGCGTGCCCACCAGCAGGGTGAGGGCGGTGGCGCCCATGGCGGTGCCGTCGAGGGCGACGAGCAGCCCGAAGAGCGGCGAGGCCAGTGCCAGCGGCAGGCCGGTGGTGAGCCAATGGGCGATCACCTTGGCGAGCACCACCATCTCCATCGGCGCGGGAGCACCGGTCATCAGGTCGAGGGAGCCGTCCTCCTCGTCGGCCTGGAACAGGCGGTCGAGGCCGATCAGGGTGGCGAGCACCGCCGCGAGCCAGAGGATGGCCGGACCGATCCGCGAGAGCAGGTTGAGGTCGGGTCCGAGCGCGAAGGGCACCAGGGCGACGATCATCAGGAAGAACACCAGCGACAGGGCGCCAGAGCCGCCGACACGGGCCGCGAGCTGCAGGTCGCGGGCGATGAGGGCGCGCATCACGCCGATCACCACCACACCTCCGAATCGGCCGCATTCGCGCCGGCCGAGGCGGGTGCGGGTTTCAACGCCTCGTCGATGCGCAATTCGCGGGCATCCTCCAGGCCGAGGGATTGGTGGGTGGCCGCCACGATGAGGCCGCCCTCGGCCCGGTGGCGCGCCATCAATCCGGCGAGCACGGCCTGAGAGGCGGTGTCGAGGGCCGCGGTCGGCTCGTCGAGCAGCCAGAGCGGACGCCGGCAGACGAGAAGCCGGGCGAGGGCGACGCGGCGGCGCTGGCCGGCGGAGAGGTAGGCCACCGGCAGCCGCAGGGCATGGCCGAGGCCGAGTTCGTTCAGCGCTTCGGCCGGGCTCGCGGTGGGCGCGCCGAGGAGGTCGCGGGCGAAGGTGAGGTTCTCCTCCGCCGTCAGCGGGCTCTTCAACCCGTCGCGATGGCCGACCACGTGGAGACATTCGGCCAGCGTCGCCTCGCCGACGTCGGCGACCGCGATGGTGCCGGCATCCGGCTTCAACCGGCCGGCGAGAAGGCTGAGCAGGGTGGATTTTCCCGCGCCGTTGCGCCCCGTCACCATCAAGGCCTCGCCGGGGCCGAGCGCGAAGGACAGACCCGAGAAGATGCGGCGGCCGGAGCGGCGGGCGGCGAGGTTCGTGGCGGTCAGCCGCACGGATAAGTCCATCCGTCGGCAGGGCCTTGGTTCAGGCCCCCGTCGTGAGACGAGTTGGGTCTTTTCACCATGCCCCTACCGATAGACCTCGCGACGATTGCCAATCCTGACCACGAGGATGCGAACGGCACTGTCTTCGATCGACGCGATCACGCGATAATCGCCGACCCGATACTTCCAGAATTCGCCGAGTTTTGAGCCCTTCAGGGCTTCGCCGATCATTCGAGGGTCGTCCAGAGACGAGACTCTGTGGCGCAGGAAGGTCAGAATACGCTTGGCTGCACTATCATCGAGCTTGGCGAGATCCTTTTCTGCAGTCCGCGTGAAATCAATGGTCCACGCCATAACGCGCCATCAGGTCGGACAGCGGGATCGTTTCGCTCTCGCCACGACGATGCTCTTCGAGGCGTCGCTCGGCCAATTCGAGATCCTCGAGGTTCTCGAGATGATCCAAGATCGCATCGCTCGCATGGTCGTGTGCGCTGCGGCCAGTACGGCGGGCGAGTGCCTCCAGGCGCTCCTCTATATCCGGGGGTAGGCGAAGGGCGATCATGGCGGTCTCCGGCTCTTCGATCTGCTTAACCCGCATGTGCCCCAACGTCCACGTTCTCCCGACACTCCCGCGCTCGTGTCACGGCAGGGCGTAGCGGCCAGTTTCGAAGTGTTCTATACGGGGCCCAGGCTGCGCCGCGCGAGTCCCGAGCGTCCAAATCGCTCGTCGCGCAACATCCTGTCCGGGCACCCCCGGAGCGGCGCGCGCTTTTTTTAGAAGCGCTCCAGCCGAACACGACTTCGTGGCGCGGGTCATGCCTGCGCGTGTTCGACAACCGCTCGTGAGGAAGAAACAAGCCGTGGCATCACTCGACAGCTTTCACTCCCGCCAGACCCTCACCGTCGGCGACAAATCCTACACCTACTACTCCATCCCCCATGCCGAGCAGGCCGGCCTCGCCGATGCGACGGCGCTGCCCTTCTCGATGAAGGTCATCCTCGAGAACCTCCTGCGGTTCGAGGACGACCGTTCGGTGAAGAAGGACGACATCTCCGCCACCGTCGCGTGGCTCGGCAACCTCGGCAAGGTCGAGACCGAGATCGCCTTCCGTCCCTCGCGCGTGCTGATGCAGGATTTCACCGGTGTGCCCGCCGTGGTGGATCTCGCGGCCATGCGCGACGCCATGGTGGCGCTGGGCGGCGATCCCCAGAAGATCAACCCGCTGGTGCCCGTCGACCTCGTCATCGACCACTCGGTCATCGTCGACGAGTTCGGCACCCCGAAGGCCCTGGCCGACAACGTGGCGCTGGAATACGAGCGCAATGGCGAGCGCTACACCTTCCTGAAATGGGGCCAGTCGGCCTTCGACAACTTCTCCGTCGTCCCCCCCGGCACCGGCATCTGCCACCAGGTGAACCTCGAGTTCCTGTCGCAGACGGTGTGGACCAAGACCGAAGACGGTACCGAGCTCGCCTATCCCGACAGCCTCGTCGGCACCGATTCGCACACCACCATGGTCAACGGTCTGGCCGTGCTCGGCTGGGGCGTGGGTGGCATCGAGGCCGAGGCTGCCATGCTCGGCCAGCCGCTCTCCATGCTGATCCCGGAAGTCGTCGGCTTCAAACTGTCGGGCAAGCTGCCCGAGGGCACCACCGCCACCGATCTCGTGCTCACCGTGACCCAGATGCTGCGCAAGAAGGGCGTGGTCGGCAAGTTCGTGGAATTCTACGGCCCCGGCCTCGACGACATGGCGGTGGCCGACCGCGCCACGATCTCCAACATGGCCCCCGAATACGGCGCCACCTGCGGCTTCTTCCCCATCGACCAGAAGACCATCGACTTCCTCAAGGTGACCGGCCGCGCCGACGACCGGATCGCGCTGGTGGAGGCCTATGCCAAGGCCCAGGGCATGTGGCGCGACGCGCAGACCCCGGACCCCGTCTTCACCGATTCCCTCGCCCTCGACATGGGTGACGTGCGTCCGTCGCTGGCCGGCCCCAAGCGGCCGCAGGACCGGGTGCTGCTGGACGGCGCCAAGCCGGGCTTTGCCCAGTCCATGGAGACCGAGTTCAAGAAGGCTGCCGACATCGCCAAGCGCTACCCCGTCGAGGGCGCGAATTACGATATCGGCCACGGTGACGTGGTGATCGCGGCGATCACGAGCTGCACCAACACCTCGAACCCGAGCGTGATGATAGGCGCGGGGCTGCTCGCCCGCAACGCCGTCGCCAAGGGCCTGCGCTCGAAGCCCTGGGTGAAGACCTCCCTGGCGCCCGGCTCCCAGGTGGTCGCCGAGTATCTGGAGAGTGCCGGCCTGCAGGCTCCCCTCGACGCCCTCGGCTTCAACCTCGTCGGCTTCGGCTGCACCACCTGCATCGGCAATTCCGGCCCGCTGCCGGCGCCGATCTCGAAGGCGATCAACGACAACGACGTGGTCGCGGCGGCCGTGCTTTCCGGCAACCGCAATTTCGAAGGCCGCGTGAACCCCGACGTGCGCGCCAACTACCTGGCCTCGCCGCCGCTGGTCGTCGCCTACGCGCTCGCCGGCTCGATGCAGATCGACATCACCACCGAGCCGCTGGGCATCGGCTCAGACGGTCAGCCGGTCTATCTCGCCGACATCTGGCCCTCCACGGCAGAGGTCGCCGAGTTCATCGAGGCCAACATCACCTCCACCCTGTTCAAGTCGCGCTACGCCGACGTGTTCAGCGGCGACCATTACTGGAAGGCCGTGGAGGTCACCGAGGCCGAGACCTTCAAGTGGGATTCGACCTCCACCTACGTGCAGAACCCGCCCTATTTCGAGGGCATGACCAAGACGCCGGCGCCGATCACCGATATCGTCGATGCCCGCATCCTCGGCCTGTTCCAGGATTCCATCACCACCGACCACATCTCTCCGGCGGGCAACATCCGCGCGGCCTCGCCGGCGGGCGCCTACCTGCAGGAGCATCAGGTCCGGGTGCAGGACTTCAACCAGTACGGCACCCGCCGCGGCAACCATCAGGTCATGATGCGGGGCACCTTCGCCAACATCCGCATCAAGAACCAGATGGTCCGGGACGAGAACGGCAATGTGGTCGAGGGTGGCTGGACCCTGTTCCAGCCCTCGGGCGAGCGCATGTACATCTACGACGCCGCCCAGAAATACGCCGAATCGGGCACGCCCCTCGTCGTCTTCGCCGGCAAGGAATACGGCACCGGCTCGTCGCGCGATTGGGCGGCCAAGGGCACCAAGCTCCTCGGCGTCCGCGCCGTCGTGGCGGAGAGCTTCGAGCGCATCCACCGCTCGAACCTCGTGGGTATGGGCATCGTGCCGCTGGTGTTCCAGGGCGAGACGTCCTGGGCGTCGCTCGGCCTCAAGGGTGACGAGACCGTCAGCCTTCTCGGCCTCTCGGGCGACATCAAGCCGCGCCAGACCATGATCGCCGAGATCACCTCCGCCGACGGCACCAAGACAGAGGTGCCGCTCACCTGCCGGATCGATACGCTCGACGAGCTGGAATATTTCCGCAACGGCGGGATTCTTCCCTACGTCCTGCGCTCCCTGGCGGCGTAAGCCTAGGATGCGAGGAAGGCCCTTCCCGGTCAGGGGAGGGCCTTTCGGCTCGGACATTCCACCGGAATCTGAGCCGGCTTTGCAATTCCTCGAAACACCGTCCCATGGCGGTCGTTTCGGCCGTCCCATGGCGGTTGCGGGCGGCTCGAATTACGGTCCGCGCGGGCCTCCGGATGCGGCCTGCGCCCCATCCCCATCGGTGAATTCCCGCCACAAAAGCACCAGCGCCGCCATCACCGCCGGGCCGAGGAAAAGCCCGAGCAGGCCGAATGTCTCGACCCCGCCGAGGATGCCGAGCAGCACCCAGAGGAAGGGCAGGCGGGTGGTGCCGCCGATCAGGACCGGCCTGACGAAATGGTCGGCGACGAAGGTGACGACGAAGCCCGCCGCCACCACCACCACCGCCGGGATCACCGCCCCGCCGGCGAGAAGAATCAGCGCGGCGATGCCGAAGACCAGCGGCGCCCCGAAGGGGATCATCGCCGCCACCGCCGTCAGCGCGCCGAGCAGGACCGGATGCGGCACGCCCGCAAAATAGTAAACGATTCCAAGGATTACGCCTTCGCCGAGGCCGACCAGGACGAGCCCATCGACGGTGCCGTGGACGGAGGCCACCATCTGGCGCGCCACCCGCTCGCCACGCGGGCCGAACAGGCGGCCGCTCGCGGTCAGCGACTGCTTAATGACAGTCCGCCCGTCGCGAAACAGGAAAAACAACGTCAGCAGGGTGAAGCCGAATAGCACAACCCGGCGAACCACTTGAGCCCCGAGGCTCTTGGTCAGGCCGATCGTGGTCGAGTTGTCGAGCTTGTGCAGGATTTCGGAGCCGGCGGACGGGTGGCTGAGATTCTCGTTCCACCAGGCACCGGCCCTTGCCGCGCCGTAGGGTAGATGGGACAGGAATTCGGGGGCTGGAATCCCGCTCTGCTCCACCGACTTCACCCAGGCCATCGCATCATGGGCCTCCCGCGCCGCCTGGACGCCGAGGATCACCAGGGGCGCCAGGAAGACCAGCGCCACAGCCAGGGTGAACAGGCTCGGCAGCAGGATGTTATGCCCCCCGGGCGGCCAGCGCCGCTCCGCCTTCGCGTAGAGGGGCCAGAGCGCGATGGCGAGGATCACGGCCCAGGCCAGGGCCGGAAGGAAGGGGTGGAGAACCCACAGGCCGAGGGCGGACAGCGCCAGGACCAGGGCGATGCGTGCCCCTCCTTGGGCGCGGCTGCGATGGTCCGTCGGCGGCTCCGCGGCATCGACAGAAATAGATTGTTCCATTCTCGTCACCTCTGCCGCCCCGTGGCACGCCTCACGCTCAAGGAATTTCGGGCAAGGAGCCGGATGGACCCACGTCGAACAGGCGCGCGTCCGCATGTAGGTCAAGGCATCGCAGTGCGGAATGGTCCGGCGAGGCCCGCAGCCGCACGAAGACGCGAGCCTGGCCTGAGCTTCTGCCAAGGTTGCCCGCCACCACCCCCTCGTGTAAGGGACCGCCTTCGATCGGAAGCGGCGCGACGCCGCTTCGGGGGCATGCTGCGCGACCCGGGGGGCGCCGGGTTCACGCGCCAGCCTCGGACCGGCCGCGCCCGCCACGGGATCCGATACCGGATCCACCACGGCGCGCCATAGAGAAGAAAACGGCGAGAACGCATGTCTGACCAGCCGACCACCGCTACGTTCGACCGCGTCGCGGACATCATCGCCGACACCGCCGACATCCCGCGCGACACCATCTCGCCCGAGAGCCACGCCATCGAGGATCTCGGCATCGATTCGCTCGCCTTCCTCGATATCGCCTTTGCGGTGGACAAAGCCTTCGGCATCAAGCTGCCGCTGGAGCGTTGGACCCAGGAGGTCAACGAGGGCAAGGTGCCGGCCGAGGAGTATTTCGTCCTCAAGAACCTCTGCGCCCGCATCGACGCGCTGGTGGCCGAGAAGGCCGCCAAGGCCTGAAGGGCAAGCCCGGCCGGGCCGAGCCTTTGAGTGTCCAGCGGAGCCTCTAGTCCCCAGCGGAGCCTTTGACGCCATGCGCCTCGAATATTTCGAGATGATCGACACGGTGACGAGTCTCGACAAGGCCGCCGGCCGGATCGAGGCGCTGGCTCACGTGCCGATGGAGAGCCCGGTCTTCGAGGGTCACTTTCCCGGCCATCCCCTGGTGCCCGGGGTGCTGCTCACCGAGACCATGGCACAGGCGTCCGGTTACCTGCTCCTCGCCCATCTCGATTTCGTGCAGATGCCGTTCCTGATGGCGGTGGACAAGGCGCGGTTCCGCTCCTTCGTCGGCCCCGGCGCGACGCTCGTCGTGCAGGCGAGCCT
Organism: Methylobacterium sp. 88A; assembly: GCF_000376345.1. Taxonomy (NCBI): domain Bacteria; kingdom Pseudomonadati; phylum Pseudomonadota; class Alphaproteobacteria; order Hyphomicrobiales; family Methylobacteriaceae; genus Methylobacterium; species Methylobacterium sp. 88A. The sequence continues at coordinate 2,673,543 of NZ_AQVT01000001.1, read as the reverse complement.
GGAGCATGATGGCTCCGGCTACGCGGTGACAAAGGCCTCGATCCGCCACGAGGGCAAGCCGTTGGCCGATGCGGAGCTGCGGTTCCGGACGATGCCGTTTCCCGAAGGGCTCGATGCTCCCATGCGCGAGCGCGCCCGGCGGATCGGCCTGATGGATCGCGCCATAGCATCGGGGGCGCCCTCCGGCGGGGCGGTTCCGGCATGAGCAAGACCAGCATGAGTCAGCGCGACGTCGTCGTCACTGGTATCGGCCTCGTCTCCTGCGCCGGCGAGGGGATCGCCGCCCACCTCGAAGCCTTCGCAGCGGGCAGTCCAAAGGCCACGGATACGGAGCGCTTTGCGCCCTATCCGGTCCATCCCGCCCCGGCGCTGGTCCTCGACGGACAGATCCCCAAGAAGTCGGACCAGCGGCAGATGGAGGCGTGGCAGCGCCTGGGCGTCTACGCGGCCGGGCTTGCCCTCGACTCGGCCGGGGTGAAACAGGACGTGGCCTTCAAGGCAGCGATGCACCTCGTCGTCGCCTGCGGCGGCGGCGAGCGCGATACGGCGGTGGACGGTGCTATCCTGACCGGCCTGCGCGACGCGGCCGATCCGGGCGCCTATCTCAACGAGCACCTGCAGAACGACCTGCGCCCGACCCTCTTCCTGGCACAGCTCTCGAACCTGCTCGCCGGCAACATCGCCATCGTCCATGGGGTCACGGGCGCCTCGCGCACGTTCATGGGTGAGGAGGCTTCGGGCGTCGACGCCTTGCGCAACGCTCAGAGCCGTATCGCTTCAGGCCAGATCGACACGATGCTGGTGGGCGGTTCCTACAGCGCGGAACGTCCCGACGTCCTGGTCGTCCACGAGCTGGGCAGATATCTGCGGAAGGGCAACTTCCGGCCGGTCTTCGAGCGTCAGGGTGAAGGCGGGGCCGGCTTCATCCTTGGGAGTACCGCCGCCTTCCTCATGCTGGAAGCCGCCGAAACGGCCGCCGCGCGCAAGGCGACTATCTTTGCCCGCCTGCTTTCGGTGGAGAGCGATCGTCCCAGGCGCGAGACCGGCAGCGTAGAACTCAGCCTCACCGCCTTGTGGAAAAAGGCCGGTGCCAAGCCGGACCTGCTAGTTTCGGGCGCTACCGGCGTCGAGGGAATCACAGCCGAGGAGAGCACGGCACTGGGCGAACTTGCGCCCGGTGTGCCCGTCACGGCCCTCGGGGACATCACCGGCCACTCGCTCGAAGTCACGGCGCCGTTGGGGGCCGCACTCGCCGCCGCGCTCATCTCGGAGGGCAGGGCGCGCGAGGTCGCGATCACCACCGTTGGCCATCGCCGTGGTGAGGGCTTGGTCCGCTTGAGCGCGATGTCGTGACCCGCGGGGATACGGCTGTCAGCTCACCGAAATTCCGCTAAGACCGGTTCAACCGTGATCGATCGGCCCGAATGTTCGGGGCGGGGCAACTTCAAGGCCGTTCGGTCGGAACGATAGCAAGACGGCGCTATGACGAACTCCTCTCCCCGCGATTCACGAAGCTTCCGGGACAGCCATGGCCGGCCATTGGTCGCGGTGACGGGCCTCGGCATCGTCACGTCCCTCGGGCAGGGACAGGCCGACAATTGGGCTGCGCTCACCGCCGGCCGGTCCGGCATCCACAACATCGCCCGTTTTTCCACCTATGGCCTGCGCACCCGCATCGCCGGCACGGTGGATTTCCTCGACACCGACCCACTCGTGGCGCCCGCATTGTCGCAGCGCTTCGCCGAGGAAGCGGCCGAGGAAGCGATCACTCAGTCCGGCATTGGTGCGAAGGGTGATTTCCCCGGTGCACTGTTCATCGCCGTACCGCCGGTGGAGATGGAATGGCCCCAGCGCCAGTCCCTGGCACAGGCGTCCGGCCAGAACGGCGACATCACCTATTCCGACCTTCAGCGGGCGGCATCGAGCGGGCGGTTCGACGCTTGGCACGACCTCTTCATCTTCGCCACCGTAGCCGACAACATCGCCGACCGGTTCGGCACCAAGGGATCGCCGATCTCGCTCTCCACCGCCTGTTCCTCCGGCGCCACCGCGATCCAGCTCGGTGTCGAGGCGATCCGGCGGGGCGAGATGAAGGCGGCTCTCTGCATCGGCACCGACGGTTCGGTAAACCCGGAATCACTGATCCGATTCTCGCTGCTCTCTGCTCTTTCGACCCAGAACGATCCGCCGGAGGGGGCGTCGAAGCCGTTCTCCAAGAATCGTGACGGTTTCGTCATGGGGGAGGGGGCCGCCGCCCTGGTCCTGGAGAATGCCGAATCCGCACGGGCGCGGGGCGCGACGATCCTCGGCTATGTCCTGGGCTGCGGAGAGAAGGGCGACGGCTTCCATCGCACCCGGTCGAGCCCAGACGGTGCGCCCGGCATCGCCGCCATCCGCGCTGCCCTGGACGATGCCGGCAACGAGCCGGATTCCATCGATACGATCAATGCACACGGCACATCGACGCCGGAGAACGACAAGATGGAGGCATTGGGATGCGCCGCTGTGTTCGGTGAGCGGATCCGCACCCTGCCGATCTCGTCGAACAAGTCGATGATCGGCCATACGCTGACCGCCGCGGGGGCCATCGAGGCGGTGATCTCGCTCCTCACCATCGCCCATGGCCGCATCCCGCCGACGATCAACTATGCGGTGCCGGACCCAGCCCTCTCCCTCGACGTGGTGACCACGGCCCGCGACGCCCGGGTCAGCCGCGTTCTGTCCAATTCCTTCGGCTTTGGCGGGCAGAATACCTGCCTCGTCCTTGGGGACGAGCCCGTATGACGACGGAAACCACCCGGCGCGTTCTCGTCACCGGGGGTGCCTCCGGCCTCGGCTCGGCAATTGTGCGGGCGCTGGTATATGCCGGCTACGACATCGCTTTCACCTATCGCTCCTCGGGCGATGCGGCGGAGCGCCTCGTGGCCGAACTCAGCCAGGCCAATCCCGGACGGGCGATCACCGCCCACCCTCTCGACCTCGCCGACCGCGATGCCTTGGAGGTTTTCTGCGAGGCCCAGGAAGGGGAAGCGTTCTACGGCCTCGTCCATAATGCCGGCCAAACCTACGACGTGCTGGCCGCGATGATGGCTCAGGACAAGGCCGAGGCGGCGATGCAAGTGAACTTCTGGTCGCTGACCCGGATCACGAAGGCACTGGTGCGCGGCATGATCCGAGGACGTTCCGGCCGCATCGTCGCCATCGGTTCGGTGGCAGCCCTACAGGCCAACCCGGGCAATGCTGCCTATGCGGCGACGAAGGGTGCGCTGATCTCCTATTGCCGGACGTTGGCGATCGAATCGGCCAAGCGCGGGGTGACGGTCAACGTCATTGCGCCGGGCTTCATCGACACCGAGATGATGGCTCCCTACGCCGCGCATCGTGACGGTATGGAGAAACAGATTCCCTCGGGACGCTTCGCCAAGCCTGAGGAAATAGCGGCGCTCGTGGCATTCCTTATGGGAGATGCCGCGGCCTACATTACCGGCGCGGTTCTGCCGGTCGATGGCGGGCTGACGGCGATGATGGGTGTTCACCGGACCTGAGGCGGATGATCCTATGCGCTTCCGCCTCATCCTCGCGCTGGCTCTGACAGCGGTTCCCGCCTTCGCTGAGACCGGCGCTTTCCGCGTCGACGGTCTTCCGCGCGGTGACGGGTTGAGCATCCGCGAGACCCCGGACGCCTCGGCGCCCGTGCTTGGCCAAGCGCCGGAAGGGGCGCGCCTGCGCGGCTTCGGCTGTACCAACGAGACGCCGAGCGGCCTCACATGGTGCCGGGTCAAGGCTGGCCCGATCCTCGGCTGGGCGCGGCGGCGCTACCTTGCGCCGGATTGAGCCGGGACGGCTTTCAGTCGATAAGGCCGCCTATCCATTCCAATCCCTCTTCCCCGAGGTGCGGATTTATTGCGGAGGCCTCTAAGGAGGGCTCCAGATGGCACATGGGCCCTGGAGCCCCCCTTCGAGGCCTGCTGATGCGGGCGCCTCAGGACGAGGTGGTGCGAAGGAGGCTCGGGGTCCGAAGCGCCTGACGAGAGACGAGACCGATGCAAGCCCTCCAACTCTTCGGTGACCGTGACCTTCGCCTCGGCGAGGTCGATCCGCCTTCCGCTCCCGGCCCGGGCGAGGTTCAGATCCGCGTGCGCGCCGTGGGATTGAACTTCATCGATGTCTGGGGCTTTCGCGGCATGGCCTTCGCCAAGCGCAAGATGCCTCTGACGGTGGGGGCCGAAGCCTCGGGCGAGATCGTCTGCGTCGGCGAGGGCGTGACGGATCTCCGCGAGGGCGACCGCGTGGTGATGTACGGCGCGCAGACCTGCGGCCGCTGCAAGGCCTGCCGGGAAGGTCGCGACAACCTGTGTGAGGACGTCTCCGGCGTCATGGGCTTCCATATCGACGGGTTCGCGCGCGAGCGCGTCACCATGCAGGCCCGTCTCGTGGTAAAGGTGCCCGATGGGGTAAGCTTCACCGATGCAGCCTGTGCGCCGATCGCCTTCGGCACCGTTCAGCACATGCTGTTCGACAATGCCAAGCTCGAACCCGGCGAGAGCATCCTCGTCCATGCCGGTGGCTCGGGCATCGGCACCGCCGCGATCAAGATGGCCAAGGCTATCGGCTGCACCGTGTTCACGACGGTAGGCGACGACAGGAAAGGCGAGATGGCAAAAGCCCTCGGCGCCGATCACGTGATCAATTATCGGAACGAACGCTTCGAGGGTGAGGTTCGCCGCCTGACTAAGCGAAAGGGCGTCGATGTGGTGTTCGAGCATGTCGGTCCTGACACTTGGAACGGCTCGCTCCTTTGCCTCAAGCGAGGAGGCCGCCTCGTCACCTGCGGCTCCACCTCCGGCGTCTCCACCACTATGAACCTGATGCAGTTGTTCCAGCAACAGTACCGCATCACCGGCTCCTTCGGGTGCTCCATGGCCAACATCCGCCAGTCCCTGGCGAAGATGGCGGACGGGATCACGCCGGTGGTGGACACGGTCCTCCCCCTCGGGGACTTTTCACAGGGGCTGGAACGCCTGGAATCGCGTAAGGTGTTCGGTAAGATCCTGGTGGCGATCGACTGACCTATCGTTGGGGCAAGCATGACTCGCATTCACCTCAGGCTGCCACTTCTCCAAAAAATGTTCTACACGAGCATGATAGCCACTTCCGGATAGTCTCGTGCTGCGTCTTGCCCTCGTCCTGAACCGCCATCTGCCCCGGATGGCGGGGATTGCCATGATTCCGCTGGTCCGCTGCCTGTTCTGGCTGGCGCGGATGCTGGGGACCGAGCGGGCGAGCCGGACTGGCGGGGCGATTGCGCGAAGGGTGGGGCCGTTCCTGCCGGCGAACCGTATCGCATTGGCGAATCTGCGTGCTGCTTACCCCGAGAAGAATGAGGCCGCGATCAGGGCGTTCGCGACCCAGGCTTGGGACAATCTCGGCCGGACGGGGGCAGAATACGCGCATCTCGCCACCCTGTTCGATATCGACCCCAACGATCCGGCGAGTCAGCGGATGACCATTGCCGGCGCCGAACATTTCGAGGCCTTGCGCGACGACGGCAAGCCGGGTCTCATATTCGCTGCCCACCTCGCCAATTGGGAATTGCCAGCGATCTGCGCCGCTCGCTACGGGCTTGAGGCTACGGCGATCTTTCGCCCCCCCAACGACATCGCCTCAGCCCGCCTCGTCGCCGAGGTGCGCCGCGAGACCATGGGCGGGTTGGCGGCAGCGGGGCAAGGCGCCGTATTTTCGATGCAGGGCGTCGTGGAACGCGGCGGCCATCTCGGCCAACTCATCGATCAGCATTTCACCCGCGGTGTGGTGGTGGAGTTCTTCGGCCGACCCGTTCTGGTAAACCCTTTGCTCGCCAAGCTCGCCAAGCATTACGAATGCCCCGTTCACGGGGTCCGCGTGGTGCGCAAGGACAATGCCCGCTTTCATCTCGAACTCACCCCACCCCTCGATCTGCCCCGTGATGCCAAAGGCGAGATCGACGTCCAGGGCGCGATGCAGGCGATGACCCGCGTGGTGGAGCAATGGATCCGGGACAATCCCGGCCAGTGGCTCTGGATGCACAGGCGCTGGCGCCCGAACATGCTGCCAAAACCCAAGGTTGCCCCGCCGACACAGTCGGACTCATCCACGGCCCATCGAGACAACGTGTCTTCCGTTCCAGGCTAAGGCGCTGTCACATAGGTATATGGGCCGATCCGCTTCACGCATGCGCCGCTCCGCGCCAAGCCTCCTCGCGCTGACCATTGTCCTGACGCACATGGTGGGTCCGGCTCGCGCCGAGCCGCCCCGCGCGGTGATCGAACTCTTCACCAGCCAAGGTTGCGGCGCCTGCCAGCAGGCCTCCCGGATGATGGGAGAGTACGCTCAGCAGCCCGACGTCATCGCCCTGACAATGCCGGTCACCTACTGGGACTATCTCGGCTGGAAGGACGAGTTTGCGATTCCGGCGTTCACCGAGCGCCAGCGCGCCTATGCTCTCAGCCACGGTGAGCGCCAGCTCTTTACGCCCCAGGCCATCATCAACGGCGAGCCGTCCCCGGTCCGGTCGGACCGGGCATTCCTGGACCGCAGCCTTCGTGCGGCACGACAATCGAGCGGCCTCATCGTATCGGTGAAGGCAACGGACCAGGGGGACCGTATCGCCATCGATATCGGCGCCGGACGCGGCACCGGCGAGGTCTGGCTGCTGCCAATCCTGCGCAGGCACCGGACCGCCGTCGCGCACGGCGAGAACAAGGGGCAGGTGGTGGATTACGTCAACGTGGTGCGCGGGATGCACAGGGTCGGAGCCTGGACGGGCCAAGCCACGCATTTCGAACTCCCGCGCACCCTCGTTCGCTCGGGCAATGCCGATGGTTACGTGGTCGTACTCCAGAGCGGGACGCTGGCCCATCCCGCTCGGATTCTCGGTGCCACGAAGGGTCCCGGCTTCTGAGCCACGGCCACTTCCCGCCTTCGGTGCCTCAGCCGATCCATTCCCCCGCGCGCATCACCGGTACCGCGCGCCCTTCGGCAGTAAGTCCGTCGACATCAATGTCGGCAGAGCCGATCATCCAGTCGATATGGATTAGGCTACGGTTTGCGCCACGTGCCGCGAGGTCGTCCTCACTGAAGCCTTCTCCACCATTGAGGAAACATTTGCTGTACGCCTGCCCCAGAGCAATGTGGCTTGCGGCGTTCTCGTCGTACAGGGTGTTGTAGAACAGCAGTCCGGACGCCGAAATGGCGGACGAGGCCGGCACCAGGGCGACCTCGCCGAGACGGCGGGAACCCTCGTCCGTGTCGAGCACCCGCGCGAGGACGTCGCTTCCCGTGCGAGCCGTCGCTTCGACGATACGCCCCTCTTCAAACCGAACCCGGATACCGTCGATCAACGTGCCCTGGTAAGACAGCGGCTTGGTGCTTGCCACATAGCCGTCAACCCGCAACTTGTGCGGCGTGGTGAACACCTCCTCGGTGGGAATATTGGCATTGCACAGGATGCCGCTGCGCGAGACGGATGCACCGCCGCACCATTCGTGATCGTCAGCGAGGCCGACGGTGAGGTCGGTATCCGGCCCTTGAAACCGCACAGCCGCGAAGCGATGCTGATTGAGGATTTTAGTGCGGGCGTGGAGAGCATCGTTATGCGCCTTCCACTGGCCCACCGGATCGTCTCCGTCGACCCGGGACGCGGCGAAAATCGCGTCCCACAGGCGTGCCAGCGCCTCGTCCTCCGGGCAATCCGGGAAGACGGTCCGCGCCCACGGGCGGGTCGCCGCCGAGACGATCGTCCAGTTGGTGGCGAAGTTGGCGATAAGCTCAAGGGCCGGCACATAGGCCTTCGAGCGCGAGCGATTGGCGCGGGCGACCTTCTGCGAATCCTGGCCGGCCAGCAAGGATGGATCATCTCCGGCGATCGCCAGCCTCGCGGCCCCGTTGCGGAAGGCTTCGGCCATACCGCCGTAGAGCCAGCCCGCCGCAGTATCGAACGCGTCGTCAGGCGCGTGAGCGAAACGAGCCAGGGTTGCGGTATCGTCGGAATAAAAGGTTGTCACCAGGGACGCGCCGGCCTTGTAGGCTTCGGTGGTAATCGCGCGGGCGAGGGGCGCGGCTTCGAGCGGCGCGGTCATCACCAATTCCTGGCCATGCTTCAGCCCGAGCCCAATTCGGACCGCCACCTCGGCGAGGCGGCCGATCCGCTCGTCGAAGGGGAGGGCGATCGTGTCAGCCCCAGTGCTCGTCGTCATCACCCTGTCTCCTCAGCCCCACCCCGCATAGGCTGCGGGGACGACGCTCAGCAAGATCGGAATTCGTGGCGGCGTTTCAAGCGCGAGGCGGTCAGGCCGCGCGCGACCAGGTGATTTCGCCGAGATTCTCGCGGAAGGCAAAACGCATGAGGTGGTCGGCCACCACGTTTTCGAGACGGGTCAGACCGGCCGGGTCGGGGGTCGCCACACGCATCAGCAGGGCGTCGGCTTCTGCCTGGAACGTGCAAATGCGATCCTCGCCGAACGGCACCGTACCGGCCGCATCCGTGGCCTCCACGGGGAACTTATGACTCCAATGGCGGCAAAGCTGCTTCAGGTAGCGGCTTGCCTCGGCAGTAGGAACTCTCGCCTGCGAGGTCGGCATCGTCTGGTCTCCTTCGGTCCCTGTAATTCAAGAGCACAGCCGGAAAATGGTTGTCGCCAGGCTGGGCAGGCCGTCATTGAGGGTACGATCCGCCTCTCATGAAGGGGCCTAGATCGTTAACGCCCCCATAAGACGCTGCAGCGCACTCAAGCAGCACTCTCACCGCGACAACGCTTTAAATCGGAATTCAAACCCGATTTATGGCGCATCGCGAGACGGATTGTGATCCTTTCTTGTGCGTCGCACAATGGGGTTGTGTAAAAGGCGGATGAGCGTTCGGTTCGCTCCTGAAAGGCAAGGTCATGGCCCCGAATCCTATTCGGGAGGAAGCGCCGGAGGTGGATTTGCCGACATTGCTACGATCTTCCCAGGGTTTAGGAGATCGTGCGGATCGAGGGCGAGCTTGAACCGACGCATCAGGTCCAGGCCCACTGGATCGCCGTAAAGGCCCAGTTCGTCGCGCTTGATCAGGCCGATGCCATGCTCGGCGGCGATGGACCCGCCCATATGATGCACAATGTCGTGAACGATCCTATTGAAGCGAGCCCAGTGCTTGAGGAAAGCGGCCTTCTCCATGCCGAGAGGCTGGCTGAGGTTGAAGTGGATGTTACCGTCGCCGAAATGCCCGAACGCGCAGACGCGCAGGCCCGGCATTTCGGCTTCGCAGGCTGCAATCGCCGTATCCAGGAAGTCGGCCAGACGCGAGAGCGGTACCGAGACGTCGTGCTTGATCGAACCGCCTTCGAGTGACTGAACGTCGGACAGGTTTTCGCGAAGCGCCCATAAGTTCGCGTTCTGCGTCTCGCTCAATCCGATGACGGCATCTTCAACAAGACCATCCTCAATCGAAGCGGCGAGGGCCGTCTCGAGGCCGCCCAAAGCCTCCGGCCCGGCGCGCGTCGTGGACATCTCGACGAGCGCGTAGGCAGCATGGTCGCCGGGGAGGGGGCGCAGAAACTCAGGCCTATGTTTCAGCACGATGTCGAGGCCGAAGCGCGGAATGTACTCGAATGCCGTGAGATCCTGACCGGCCGTCCGCTTCAACTGGTCGAACAGGGTCAGAGCCGCGTGTGGGGACGACAAGCCAGCGAAACCCACCGCCCGCGACGAGGGCTTGGGATAGAGTTTCAGCACCGCCGCGGTGATGATTCCCAGCGTCCCTTCCGATCCGACGAACAGGTGTTTCAGGTCGTAGCCCGCATTGTCCTTACGCAGTGCGCTCAGACCGTTCCAGACTCGGCCATCAGCCAGCACCACTTCGAGGCCGAGCACGAGATCGCGCGTGTTGCCGTAGGCGAGGACTCCGGTCCCGCCGGCATTGGTGGCGAGGTTCCCGCCGATCGTGCACGACCCTTCCGAAGGCAGTGAAAGGGGGAACAGCATTTCCTCCACGTCGGCCGCCGCCTGAACCTCGGCGAGCAGGGCGCCGGCTTCGACGGTAATGCTGGCGCTCAGGCGGTCGATGGCGCGAATGCGGGAGAGACGACACAGGGACAGGACGATCCCGCCCTGTGGCACGCCGCCCCCCACCAGCCCGGTATTGCCGCCCTGGGCAACGATTGCGATTCCAGCTTCGGCGCAGGCCGCGACGACGAAGGCGACCTCGCCGGTATCGGCCGGACGGACGACGGCGATTGCGCTCCCCCGGAAGAGGCCGCGCCATTCCACGAGATGAGGTGCGATGTCAGCGGGCGCCGTGAGGACATGCTTCTCCCCCAACCGACCGGCGAGACGAGAAAGGAATTCGGCGGAAGCGCTCACGGAAAGCTCGGGGCAGGAGATGAAGGGGCAACACGAGGGGTCAGGGCAGGACCGGCACGATGGCGGCGGGCGGCTCTCCTCCTATAATAATGATAGTGACCCCTCTTTGCAGGGCGCAGGGCTGCCCCGCAACCGATCCGAGCAAACCCATCAGGAGGCGCCAGACCGATGCTGTCCGTGATCCCGAACCCACCCCGCATTGCCCTGCCTATCGTCGGCAGCGAAGACTTCTTCCCCGTGCGCCGCGTCTATTGTGTGGGGCGCAACTACGCCGCTCATGCCCGCGAAATGGGAAAGGATCCTGAGCGCGAGCCGCCGTTCTTTTTCATGAAGCCGGCGGACGCGCTTCAGATCGTCCCGGGCTCGGAGGCGGTGGATCATCCCTATCCGCCGCGTACCGCTAATTACCATTTCGAGGTGGAACTCGTGGCCGCTCTCGGACGCGGCGGGCGGGATATTCCCGCGACTGAGGCGCTGGATCACGTCTACGGCTACGCCGTCGGCCTCGACATGACCCGCCGCGATGTTCAGGACGAAGCAAAGCGCCTTGCCCGCCCGTGGGACGTCGCCAAGTCAGCCGATGCCTCGGCCCCCATCGGACCGCTCCACCGGGTAGAAGGTGACGGGCATCCGATGCGCGGCGCCATCGTGCTCTCAGTGGACGACATTCCCCGTCAAGCCGGCGACCTGTCGGAGATGATCTGGTCCATTGCCGACCAGATCGCGCTCTTGTCCACCTATTTCGAGCTCCATCCCGGCGACCTGATCTTCACGGGCACGCCTTCGGGCGTCGGCGCGGTCGAGCGCGGACAGGCAATGGAGGCGGCCATCGAAGGCTTCGGCGCCATCCGCCTCATCGTCGTATGATCAGACCCCTCCTCGACCGACCGCTCTTCCAGTGGCTGTTCCAGTTCGGCGCCCTCGCGTCCCGGGGGATGACCCTCGGCGTGCGTGGCGTCGCCCTCGACGCGCGGGGCCGCGTCTGCCTCGTGCGCCATACCTATGTGGCGGGATGGCACTTGCCCGGCGGTGGCGTCGAGATCGGCGAGAACGCCGTCGACGCCATGGTCCGGGAGTTACGGGAGGAGGCCGAGATCGTGGTGGAGGAAGCGGACACGATGCGCCTGCACGGATTTTTCCGCAGCACTGCTGCCACGGGCCGCGACCACATCGTCGTCTACGTCGCCCCAGCCTTCACGCTCCTCGGACCAAAGTTTCCCGACCGGGAGATCGCGCAATGCGACTTCTTCGCGCTCGACGCCCTGCCCGAAGGGACCACGCGGGCCACGCGCGAGCGCCTCGGCGAGATCGCCCATGGGCGATCCCCGGCGGCCGCGTGGTGAGGAAGCGAGAAAGTCGCCCGCCGGCAAAAGAACCGCAAAACAGCCCTTGCCACGCCCGCCGTAATGTTGTTTAGAGACGCCGTCCGGGGCCGCCGGCGGGTCTTCTCCTTCAGCGGCACGGCATAGTGAGCGGGTGTAGCTCAGGGGTAGAGCACAACCTTGCCAAGGTTGGGGTCGAGGGTTCGAATCCCTTCGCCCGCTCCAATTCATCCAACCGACTTATAGTACTGCGACAGGCCGCCTTCGGGCGGCCTTCGTCGTTTTCGCCTTGTAACGCATCTCCTGGCAGACGGTTATGATGCATCGGCTTCCCGCACATCGCTTCATCCGGTGGCGACCTTCCAGACCTGTCGATGAACCAATGCGGCCCTCTGCATGTTGAGTGAACGACAGCAAGGGAAAAAACGTATGACATCAACGTGGATGACCCTCGAAGAACTCGCCTTGAACCGCCGGATTACGGTGGATGAGGCTCTCCGAATCGTGAACGAGGCCCATTGCCCCAAAGTGTTTCGCGCGTCGACCACTCTCTATCTGGTTTGAGGGTCATACGGGCATGTTTGGGTTTCGTTAACGATTTTTACCTTCTATGCCCGTCCCAGCCCTGAACCAGTGACTCCAGACCGAAGGAATACGACGCAATGAAATCATTCCGGATTGCCGCCCTCACGGCATTCGTAGCCTGCGCCGGCTTCGCCTCCGCATCCCAGGCTGCACCCATATCGCTCGGCAAGGTGGATATCGCTCCGTCGGGCGCCGTGGAACATGTGCAGTATGGCTACGGCTATGGCTATGGTCACAGCGCCCGCTATTTGCGTCGCAAAGCCATCCGGCAGGAAATCCGTCGCGAGCGTCGTTGGGACGCCCGCCGCCGTGCTTGGCGCTACGGTTATTGAGCGTTACGCCATCGTCATGATTTGAATGAATTTAACGAAACAGCTTGGCGCCATCATTTGGCGCCGAGCTGTTTCGCTACGCGGGTCTCTGCTGCTCAGCATTCGTACGGGATCGAGCGGGAATACAGACCCGTATCCGGGTGATCTCAGAACCGGCGTTTCCGCCCCGGCCTTGTTGGATCATATTGATACCTGGCGGGTCTATCTCGCGATGAGATGCCCCCAACTCATGGGATTCACCCTTGATACCGGACGCCAAGCGGGCTCATCATGGCTGCTTGAAAGCCTCCAGTCAGAGCTCTCGTTAAAGCGCTTGCCCGCCGGTCTGACGCATGGGATCGCAGATTTTCGCCGAAACCTTATCGAGATGCTCGCAGGCATTCTTAAGGTACCAAGTTTTCAAATCTGGCTGGGTTGGTGCGACGAACATCGCCACGAGGACGAAGCCGACGAAGCCGAGGACGACGATCGTCAGAAGATTCCGCATCAACTCACTCCATAAAAAGGCGTTCTCTCCCGCTATTGGAGCAATAGCCCCTAGAAGATAACGCAAAACGGCCAGCCAATCGCCTCAACGGACAATTCGGCTGACCGGTTCGATAACACTACGGCTTGCAAAAGCCGACATGGGAAAGGCTGTTGAGACCTGATCCATCAACGATCGTTGGAGTGCATCGGTTCCCAATAGGAGTTTTAGGCCTCTACGGGTTCGAATAGCGGCACAATCTCCATGGCTGGGACCAATACGATGCCCTTGTCGGTGATCCGAATTTCCGGAATGACCGAGAGGGGGATCAGGTTGAACCCCATATAGGGAATCGTGCACCCGGCCCGCTCCCAGGCCTTCTTCAGCAGTCGGACTTCCTCGGCGACGATACCGACGCGCTTGTCCGAGAGAAGTCCCGCCACTGGCAGCGGAACCATGGCGGTCACCTGGCCATCCTCGACGACGCAGACGCCCCCTTGGATCGCCGACAACGCATCAATGGCGACGCGCATATCCTCCGCGTTCAGCCCCGCGACGATCACGTTGTGCGAGTCGTGGCCGACACTGCTCGCGACCGCGCCATGCTTCAGCCCGAAGGCACGCAGCAATCCGTGTGCGACGTTGCCGGCTCCGCCATGGCGCTCAATGACGGTGACGAAGCACAGATCGTTGTCCCGCAGGGTCGTCGGCCAATCCGAAGCAGGCGTCAGGTCGTACCGCTCATGGGTCAGTTCGATTCCGGGAAGCGTGGTGCGGATGGCGTTGACGACACAGCGGCCTTTGGGGAGCACCGGGACCAGGGCTGGTAGGGGCAGTGGCAGATGCATCGTCGCATAGGCCGGTGCAGGGTATTGGTAGGGACGCGAGAGCGCCGCATCGAGGAGAGGCGTGATCGTGCGATTCTCGACCACGCAACGGCCACCGTACCAAGTGGTCTGCGGAATGAAATCGTCGTCGAGGAGTACGAGATCGGCCCGGCGACCGCCACCGAAGCCACCGATCTCGCTATCGAGCCCATACCGGGTCGCCGGATGCAGCGAGCCCATCGACCACGCCTGTTCGCGGGGAATACCCATGCGGATGGCCTCTCGCACCACCCAATCGAGACCGTAGGCGAGGAGATCCTGGGCGTCCCGGTCGTCGGTACAGACGCAGACCCGCTTGGCCGAGGCCCCCAGTTCGATGATCGTGCCGATGGCCTTGGGCAGGCTGTGCCAGGGCGTGGTCGGCGGGCCTCCGCGCAGGTAGATCCACAATCCCGCTTCCAGCAAGTCGTCGGCAATGTCCCGGTCGATGGCCTCGTGGGTGTCGGTGACGCCGCTGGCGGCATAGGCGCCGACAAAGCCGCGTCCGTAGATGCGACCGGAGACCGGTCGCCCACGCTGCAGTGCAGCCGCGATGATGGCATGAGCCCGCTCGTCGCCCTCGGCCACGGCGACGAAATCCATCTTCTCGCCGAGGCCGATCGCCTCCGGCCACGCATCGAACAGGGCGCCAATCTTCTCCGCCGTGAGGTCGCCGCCGGCGGTCTCGAGTTCCGGCGAGGTGGCCGGAACCGTGCTCGGAACCGTCAGGTAGATATTGAGCGGCGCCGCGCGGGCATCCTCCAGCATCCAGGCGATCCCGTCCGTGTCGAGGACGTTGCCGATCTCGTGGCTGTCGCAGACGATCGTCGTTGTGCCATTGAGGAGCGCAGCCTCGGCATAGGCACAGGCCGTCACCATGCTGCTCTCGATGTGCAGATGGGGATCGACCAGGCCGGGAGCCAGAATGCCGCCGCCGGCCTCATAGCGTGGCGCTCCGCCCCTGTAGGCTCCCGCCGTCTTCACGGCGGCGATGCGCCCGCCCGTGATCCAGACCTCGCTGTCGGGCCGCATCCGCTCGGAATAGGTGGACAAGATGCGCGCGCCGGTGATGACGAGATCCGGCTCGGCCCGTCCGCCTGCGACACTGGCGAGCTGGCGGGTCATCCGGCTTAAGGGAGCGACGGAGAAGCGTGTCAGCGGTGTCGGATCGGTCATCGTGCAATTGGCTCCTCGCCTTGCCCGGCCCCCCTGCCCGACGGGGCGGGTCACAGCGGGCGATCCGCACGCATCATGCCACAGGTCGGTCCATTAGGTCGGCCCATGCGGGAGGCTGCCTTGCGCCGCACCATGCCGGAGGGGATACGGGTTGCCTTAACGTCGGGACGGGACCATGTAGCGCCTGAGCCCGGTCGCGACCCTTCCGATCGATCGGCGACGGCGAAGAAGGCAGGATGTCGGCGGGACCACGGGGTCGATCGCCAGACATCTGCCTTGAGAGCCGTCGACCGGGCACCCTCCCGGTTTTCATCGTCCGAGCATCCGTCATGGCCAAGCGTACCAAGTCGAAACCGCAGGAGCGTGGCTCCGTCCTGTTCGATGTCCTCTACGAGGACGAGTCCCGCGCTTCGAACCGGCGGGTTCCCATGGAGATCCTCGGAGGCCTCGACGGCGACGAACCCGCCAGGCACCTCATCGAGGAGCAGGATCGCGCCATCGCCGAGAAGTCCGGCCGCCCCTCCCGTGCCATCCGCAGCCTGAGCCGCTCGCCGATCCGCGCACCGAGTGCCGTCTCCGGCGACTGATCTCAGGCCTTCTTGAGGAACTGGGTCTTCAGGACGAGCCCTTTCACCTTCTCGGCGTTGCACTCGATCTCCTCGGGATCGTCCGTGAGTCGAATGTTCTTGACGAGCGTTCCCCGCTTCAAGGTGGTCGAGGTTCCTTTCACCTTGAGGTCTTTGACCAGGGTGACGGAATCGCCGTCCGCCAGCTTCGTGCCATTGGCGTCCTTGGTGTCTGCCATGGCTCAGGCGTCCGCGTCGGAGATCGGCGGCATGTACGGCTGACCGGCATTGGTCAGCGCCCGGTCGACCGCCTCGATCGCCAGCAGGATGCGCATGAAATCCTCCGCCGCGGAGGCGGCGGCGAGCTCGCTCGAGCCGATCCGCTTGGCGAGCGCGCTGCGCTGCCGCGAGAGGCTGGCGCGGGCGCGGTTGAGGTCTGCAATCTCGTCGGGCGTCATGGTGGGGTCTCTCTGCCGATCGACCGCCCAGGCGGTCTCGGGTGGGGAGCGATGCAGTCTTTATCGGCGGGATGCAATGGCGCGTCCCCCCGCGGAGAAAGCGTCGCCTGCGTAGAGGGTCACAATTCCGCCGACCGCCCCGACAGCTCCGCCCGGAGCTGCCGGGCCGCGTCGGTGAGGGCCGTATCCCGGCGCAGGCGCGGGCGGGGAACGTCGATCGTCATGTCGGCGGCGACCCGTCCGGGACTGCCCGCGAGCACCACCACGCGGTCGGCGAGGGTCACGGCCTCGTCGATATCGTGGGTGACGAACAGGATGGTCTTGCCCGTCGTCGCCTGGATGCGCTGCAACTCGTCCTGCAGGCCCTCGCGGGTGAAGCTGTCCAGCGCCGAGAAGGGTTCGTCCATGAGGAGCACGTCCGGATCGACGGCCAGCGCGCGCGCGATGGCGACGCGCTGGCGCTGGCCGCCCGAGAGCTGGTGCGGCCAGCGCTGGCCGAGGTCGCCGAGACCCACGAGGGCGAGCATCTCCTGCGCCTTGGCCAGGCGCTGAGCCTTCGACAGGCCGCTGCCCTCGAGACCGAAGGCGACGTTGGCGATCACCCGGCGCCAGGGCAGCAGGCGGGCGTCCTGGAACACCAGCGCCATCGGCGTGCGGCAGCCCTCGCGCGTGGCGAGGCGCACGGTTCCGCCGCTGGGCTCGGCAAGGCCGATCAGCACCCGCAGGACCGTGGATTTGCCGACGCCGGATTCGCCGACGATGACCACGAACTCCCCGCGCGCGATGGAGAGGTCGAGCTCCGACAGGATGACGTTGCGGACCCCGTCGCGCTCGTAGGCGAGGCTGAGGCCGCGGATGTCGATGATCGGGTCCATCAGGCGCGCCACCGCAGGAGCCAGCCCTGGAGGGCGACGAAGCCGGTGTCGAACAGGCCGTAGAGCCCGGCCATGGTGAGCATGTAGACGACCACGATGTCGGTGGAGAGGAGGCTGGAGGCCTGCATCATGCGGGCGCCGACGCCGGGCACGCCGAAGATCTCGGCGGCGACCACCGCCATCCAGGCCTGGCCCAGCGCCGTGCGCAGGCCGACGAGGATGCCCGGCGTGGCGGCCGGCAGCAGGATCTTGGTGAGACGCGCCAGGGGCGAGCGGAAGCCGAAGGCCTGGGCGACCTCCACGAGGTCCCGGTCGACCCCGCGCACCGCCCCTTGCGTCGCGAAGAACACGATCCAGAACACGCCGATGGCGATGATGAACACGGCGGCCGAGGGCTGGACCCCGAACCAGATGATGGCGAAGGGCACCCAGGCGAGGCCGGGAATGGGCCGCAGCAGGCGCACGATCCAGGCGGTGAGCGCCTCGAAGCCGCGGAACATCCCCACGACGATGCCCAGCGCGATGCCGGCACCGGCGCCGACGGCGAGGCCGACGAGGTAGTGGCTGAGGCTCGACCACACCGCCTCGCCCCAGACCCCGAGGCGGATCTCGTTGAGGAAGGCGGCCGGGATCGTGCTCGGCGGCGGCAGGAAGGCCGGGTTGATCAGCCCGAGCCGAGGCATCGCCTCCCAGAACAGGAGGAAGGCGACGAGTCCGAGAGCCGCGAGGGCGGGGGCGCGAAGGGCCTTCATCCGATCAGCGCGCGATGGCCTTCTCGTAGTAGCGCGAGTCGAACAGCCCATCGAGGGGCACGTCCTTCTCGAGGGCGCCGATGGAGACCTGATAGGCCTGCATCGCCTTGGTGGCGACGATGATGGCGCGCGGATCGACGGTGAACTTCGCCGCCGGCGAGGTCAGGGCCTTCTGGATCGTGGCGAGGTCGACGATGCCCTTGCCGAGGGCGGCGAGCACGTGGGGCGCGGCCTTGGCGGAGTCGGATTTCAGCAGCGTGTCGGCGCGGATGAGGGAGCGCACCAGGGATTCCACGGCGCCGGGGTTCCGGTCGGCATAGGCGCCGTAGACGCCCACCACCGTGCCCGGCTGGTCGGGGAACATCTCGGCCCCGTTGGCGATCAGCGCGATCGCGGGGTTGCGGCCCTGGACGATGGTGAGGGCCGGCTCGCGGATCGAGGCGCCGTCCACGGCGCCGGCGAGGATCGCCTGCTGCGTGGCGTCGATGCCCATGGAGACCACCTCGGCATTGGCCTTGTCGGCCTTGGCCACCTGCCACAGCCAATGCTGCAGGGTGGTGTTGGGCACCGAGCCGAGGGGCTGGGTGGCGAGCCGCGCGGGGCGGCCTTCCTTGGCCTTGAACTGGGCGAAGGCCTCGGCCTTGCTGGCGCCGCTGGCGAAGAAGGGCGCGAGCTTCGGCCCGGCCACGAACACCATCTCCTCCACCGCCGTGGAGGCGACCACGCGGACGTCGATGTTCTTGGTCCGCGCCACGGCGAGCGGCGCGACCCCGGCGACGTAGACGTCGATGGTGCCGGATGCCAGCGCCTGGATCATGTTCGGGCCGGATTCGAAGGTGGTGAAGGTGGGGCTGAGGCCCGCCTCCTTGAGCCAGCCTTCGCCGTTGGCCACGAAGATCGGCGAGGCGCCGATGACCGGGATGACGCCGATCCGCATGGGAATCGGCGCGGTCTGCGCCTGGGCGGGGGCGGCGAGGACGAGCCCGACGAAGGCCGTCAGGAGCGTCGCGAGGACGGGGAGGGGAGAGCGCATCGGGAGATCCGGATTCCGGAGCGAAGGGTGGCCCGGCAAGGAGCCTCGAGCCCGGCCATGCCACAGGCCGCGCATTCTTCAAACACCCGTGAGCGAAAGAACGGCCCCGGCTCCGCAATCGGGGAGGGCGTTCCACGCTCACGCTTCGCCGCGCGGTCTTTATTCCCCTTCGCCGGACCGGAACGGGCGCGGCCCGATTCCGTTGAGAGCAGGAGACCGGCCACATTTCGTCGCGGCCGGCCAACGACAAGGACACAACGCCATGAGCTTTCTCGGCAGCATCGTCAGCAAGATCCTGCACCCGTTCGGTGGCGGAAGCACCAGCGCGGAGGCCGCCCCCGCCGACGCACCGGCCGGCACGGCCACGACCGACACGAGCGGCGCCGCAGCGGCCAAGCCCGGCGAGCCGGTGGACGTGGAAGCCGTGCTGAACGGCATGGCCGCGAAGAACTCCCAGACCCTCAACTGGCGGACCTCCATCGTCGACCTGATGAAGCTCCTCGACATCGATTCGAGCCTCAGCGCCCGCAAGTCGCTCGCCGACGAGCTGCACTACACCGGCGACAAGGAAGACTCGGCCACGATGAACGTCTGGCTGCACAAGCAGGTCATCAAGAAGCTCGAAGAGAATGGCGGCAAGGTGCCGGCCGACCTGAAGGATTGATCCACTCCAAACCCTCCCCCCTCTGCGGGGGAGGGTGCCTGCGGAGCAGGCGGGAGAGGGGGCGACGCTTCCGGATAGGGCGCTCCCCTCATCCGACCCGCTTCGCGGGCCACCTTCTCCCGCAGAGGGGAGAAGGACACGTGCACCACCGGCTCTCCACACACCTTCACCCCCGCGCGCGACAGCGCCGGGGGCATGGCCCAAGAGAAGCCCCAAAAGGGGGACGCGGGACGCCGCGAAACCTATTGAGCGCTAGAATTGTTTGCCGGTCCCCCGGCGTCCCGTCAGGCTCCGGCGTTCCCGCCGGGGCCTGTTTTTGCGTCGCGGTGTCTCCAGCGGTCCTCGCGTTGCGTCGCGCTCTGGTGGTGGTCGTTCGATCCCATCCCGGCTGTTCGAACGGACTTTGCCCCGCACGCCCTCTCGTATTGGAGGGGTCGCAATCCTTGTCATGGGAGCCCAGACCGAGGTCGATGCCGGGGCATTTAACTCCCAGTTCCTCGCCCCGATCCGAGCCTCCAGCCTTGGCGAGCCGCCGCCCGGGGCGATGGTGACCGACACCACCGACGCAGGCACCGCCCCGCCGCCCCTTTCGGCCCACCCGGTCGGTCACCGGACAGGCCCCCTTCGCTGGGCGGCAGGTGTGGGGATATAGGCATGGACTAGGAATTTTGTCAATAATAAACTTGAGTTCGAGAGCGGGTGGTTTACATGTGGCTCATCGGAAGCGGGTCGCTACCGGTTGACAGCATTGTTTATGTAAATTGTTATGCCCACAATATAAAACAATAGATTTGGGATTGAAATGGCTTTGTACTTTACGAACCGGCGCCTACATCAGATGTTTTGCGATATAAAGCCTCACTTAAATAGCAGTAAACGCAAGGATTTTGTTGGGCGCCTCAATAGCCCATCAGTTGACCAGTCGCTTCCCGCAGAAATCGAACTCGCTTTAATTTGGGCGCTTGCACAGACGGGAGATATCGACGTCGAACCAGAATGGCTCACAGAGATTAAACGGCCTGATGCATACACTGAAACACTAATCCCTGGCTATCCAGCAGTTGTGGAGATCACTGCCCACAGCAATGGACGAATGGCATTTGAGGATCCCATGGTCAAATCCGCCACGAGAATTTCGGAATTTGCGGACACCGTTGAACGAAAATTTAGTGAGAAATTGCGTTTTTGCTTCTCTTGTTTACGAATATATAGAAATAACACATTCGAAAGACTACCAAAAGCTCGACAGAACTACAAAATTTCGCAGCACGGAAAAAATCAAATTCGACGCTGGATTGAAGTCGGCGAAGATCGGCTTGAGTATCTTCAGTTCGAGGATGGCGAAGTTGAATGCCAAATACGATACACAATTCCAGCGCGAATTCCTATGAGACAACGAGTCTGGACAACTGCACCACCCGAAACATACGACCTCGTCGACAATCCTCTTTTCGAAGCGTTGGACCGAAAACGTAAGCAACTTTCTGGCACTCCAGATGGGATTGCTCGAATTATTTTCATCGCTGACGCTGGATCGGATCTACTACGGAAAATCGATAGCAGCAGCATGCGAGACTGGAGCAATCCTAAAACTGGCTCCCAAATTATCGAAAATTTTCTTTTAAAGAGAAAGCTAGATATCGACGCAGTCGTTGTCTTTACGCCTCACAGATCAACAGAGTCACCATTTGGAATTCCCGCAATTTTAAATCAGTCAAAAGTTCAATGGCTTACTAAGATTTTTACTAGCAGTGAGTTTAGCGCAGACTTGTCAGGACTTGAGAATATACGGCGAGCCCTTCCAAATCCTAAGCGCGAGGGATATCAGGCTAGATCAATCGGTCAACAGTATCATACATCTAAAATTCGAACTCGTTTATATCGTGGATATAGAATTGTGTCTGACATGAAAAGTATGAAGTTTAGCATATCATCGAAGGCATTATTTGATCTGTTATCAGGCATGCCAATGGATGAAATTTTAAGAGATGCTATTCCGGAACAGATTCCAGCGCTGCGCGATCGTGGATATACGATTAATGATATAAAATTCGAATCAAAAGGCCTCGACTCCGACGACGATCACATCGTAATCACCCTTGCACCAGATCTTTCTAATACGCCGTTTTCCATAGATTAGATTGAATTAAATCAGCAACACAATTAAAGCTCGGCTAGAAATAAACAAACATTCATATCAAATCATTCAATATAGAATTTGGATAATATTATTATACAGGCAAAAAACAATTCATCGATCACCGCCCCGTCCGCACCCGCGTCCAATTCCGCGTCACGAACCGCTGCGTCCGGTCATCCCAGGCCTGGTTGGTGAACAGCCGCTGCATCGTCGCCTCGTCCGGGTAGATGCCGGCATTCGAAAGAATCTCCGGCTTCACCAGGGGTTTGGCGGCGAGGTTGCCGTTGGCGTAGGAAACGAAGTTGGTGTTGGCGGCGGCGACCTCGGGGCGCATCAGGTAGTCGATGAAGCGGTGCGCCTCCTCCGGGTGAGGGGCGTCCTTCGGGATGGCGAGGGCGTCGAACCACATCAGCGCGCCTTCCTTCGGGATGAAATAGGCGATCTCGACGCCGTTCTTCGATTCCTCGGCGCGTTTCTTGGCCTGCATCACATCGCCGGAATAGCCGACCGCGAGGCAGAGGTCGCCGTTGGCGAGCCCGTTGATGTATTCCGAGGAGTGGAATTTTCGCACCGAGCCGCGCACCTTAAACAGGGCGTCGGTGACCTGGGAGAGGTCGTCCCAGCGCTTGGTGTCGGGCTTGAGGCCGTAGGCCGGCAGCATGCTCGGGATCAGGTCCTCGGGGCTGTCGAGCATCATCACCCCGCACTCCTTGAGCTTGGCCATCAGCGAGGGATTGAGCACCAGGGTCCAGGTGTTGAGGGGCTGGTTGGGGCCGAGGCGCTCGCGCACCGGGCCGAGATTCACGCCGATGCCGGTGGTGCCCCACATGTAATCGACCGCATAGGCGTTGCCGGGGTCGTAGACCGCCAGACGCTGGGCGATCTCGGGCCAGGCGTGTTTGAGGTTGGGGATCTTGGCCTTGTCGAGGGGCCGGAACACGCCGGCCTTGATCAGCCGCTGCAGGAACGGGCCGGTGGGCACCACGAGATCGTAGCCGGACTGGCCGGCCAGCAGCTTCGTCTCCAGGATCTCGTTGTTGTCGTAGGTGTCGTACACGACCTTGATGCCGGTCTCCTTGGTGAAGGCGTCCAGCATCTTGGGGTCGATATAGTCCGACCAATTGTAGATGTTGACCACGCGTTCGGGGCCCTTGGGCTCCTCAGCCTGCGCCGAATTGAGGAAGGCGAAGGCCAGGAACAGCGACCCGGCGAGGCTGAGCGCCAGCGCAATCAGAAGGATGACGAAAACGATCCGGCGCATCGGCTGGCTCCTCGCGTGTCGGTGCGTCAGGCGGTGCGTTTGGCCGCGACGACGACGATCTCCACGAGGTATTCGGGTGCGGCGAGCTTGGCCTCCACCGTGGCGCGGGCGGGCGGGTTCTCCTTCGAGACCCAGGCGTCCCAGGCGGCGTTCATCTCGGCGAAGGTGGCGATGTCGGCGAGATAGATCGTGGTGGAGAGGATCCGGCTCTTGTCGCTGCCGGCCTGGGCGAGCAGCCGGTCGATCTCGGCAAGGATCTCCCGCGTCTGCGCGGTGACGCCGACCCCCACCACCGTGCCGGCCACCTGGCCCGCGAGGTAGACCATGTCGCCATAGGTGACCGCCTGGCTCATGCGGGCGCCGGATTCGAAACGGGTGATCGTGGTCATGCGGGGATACTCGAGAATGGGGGAGGGTGCCCCCGCGTTGTGCCGTGCGGGAGGGCCGCCCGTAAAGGGGCAGGGGGACGCGCCCCCTCGGGGAATGAGACATTCTCGCCACGCCGGGCGCAACCCATCCCGCGGTGCGGCGTTGCTTGACCAATACGGCCAAGTCCGGCGGGGACAATCCCGGCCGCCGCGTATCGGGGATCATCTCATGGGTATCATCTGGACCATCATCATCGGCTTCCTCGCCGGTGTCGTCGCCAAGTTCATCATGCCGGGCGACAAGGAGCCCGCGGGCTTCATCCTCACCACCATCCTCGGCATCGTCGGCGCCTTCGTCGCCACCTTCCTCGGCCAGGCCCTCGGCTGGTACGGCCCCAACCAGGGCGCGGGCTTCATCGGCGCGGTGGTCGGCGCCATCGTGGTGCTCGCCATCTACGGCTTCATCGCCAGCCGCCGCACCACCACCCTCTGAGGCTCATGGGGTGCGGGTCGTGTGACCCGCGCCGGAGATCGGCAAGACAAAAGGGGCGCCCCATCGGAGCGCCCCTTTTTTGTGTCTTGGCTTCAGGAGATTTGGGTTCAGGAGATGTAGCCTGCCGACTTGACCGGGCAATGGCCGGTGGCGCCGCGAATGGCGAGGCCGGCACCGACCACGAGGGCGGCCAGGCTCAGCCACTTGTTCGGCCGGGGCTGGGCGGCGGCGGCCGCGATGCCGAGGCCGAGCACCACGGACACCGCCCGCTCGGTGGTGGACAGGTTCGCTTCGCCCTCGAAGATGCTCGGAATCATCGGATCTGCCATGGTGGAGTCTACTCCTCGTGTTGCGTCGCGGGGCGAACGCGGCGGGAGGATGGGTGTTCCGAGAGAACGGAGGCCGGATGGGTACGAGCACACGCAAACCGATCCCCGTGGCCGAGATCCGCCGCCTCGCCGGCCCGGAAGTGTTCACGCGCGGCGAGGAGTACCGGCGCCGGGGCGCGGTCTCCGACCTCGTGATGCGCGGCGACACCCTCACCGCCGCGGTGGCGGGGAGCGAGATCGACCCCTACCGGGTGAGCATCCGCATCGCGCGGGGCAAGGCGACGGCCTTTTCCTGTAGCTGCCCCTACGAATGGGGCGGCGCCTGCAAGCATGTGGTGGCGGCGCTGCTCACCCTCGCCGACGACCCCGGCTCCGCCGCCGCCCGTCCGACCCTGGAGGCCCTTCTCGCCCCCTTGAGCGCCGAGGCCCTGCGCGACCTGATCCTGCGGCGGGCCGAGGAGGATCCCGACCTCACCGGCTGGATCGAGGCGGACCTCGCCACCGCTCTGCGCCCCGGCAGCGCGCCGGTGGACACAACCGCCGTCTCCGCACGCGCCCGCGCCGTGCTCTCCGGCCCCTCCCGACACCGCGACTTCTGGTACGGCTATCGCCCCAGCGGCAATGCCGACGCCCTGCGCCACCTGGCGGACAAGGCCGTGCCGCACATGGAGGCCGGCGACGGTCGCAGCGCCCTGCGCATCCTCGAGGCCGTGGCCGAACCCGTGATCGAGGACTGGCTCGGCGGCGGCTACGAGACGGACGAGGAATTCTACCTCCTGTTCCACGATCTCGGGCGGATGATGGCCGAGGCGGCGCTGCTCTCCGACCTCGACGGGGGCGAGCGGGAGGCGCTGGTGGACACCCTGGAGGGCTGGGACGCGGAGCTCTACGACTACGGCGTCGAGGACGGCTTCGGCATCGCGGCCCGCGCCCTGGAGCAGGGCTGGGACGGTCCCGCGCTCAACGCCATCCTGGAGGGCGGGACCGGGCCGTGGCCGGCGGACGACGAGGACCTCACCGAGCTCGAACTCACCGCGATCCGCCTGCGGGTGCTCGACGCGCGGGGCCACGGCGACGCCTATCTCAACCTCGCCCGGGCCGTCGGCGCCGAGGCGCGCGTCGCCACCATGCTCGTGCGGCTCGGCCGGATCGCGGAGGCGGTGGCGCATGGCAGCGCCCGCTTCACCCTGCCGGACGAGGCCCTCGACCTCGCACGGGCCCTCGTGGAGGCGGGCCGGTCCGATGAGGCGTTCCACGTCGCCGAGGCCGGGCTCGGCCTCGCGGGGGGCGATGCCGGCGACAGGGACGACGAACCGTGGCGTCCCGGCGCCTCGGTCCTTCCCCTGGGCCATTGGCTGCGCGAGGCCGCCGCCGAGGCAGGGCACACGGAGCTGGCCGTCCGGGCCGCCCGCGCGGCCTTCCGGCGCTCGCTGTCGCGCGAGGATTACGAGGCCGCGCGCGCCGTCGTGGGGGAGGGCTGGGACCGGCTGAAGCCCGATCTCCTCACCGGGCTGATCGCCGCCGACCGCGCGCCCGACCGGATCGAGATCCTCCTCGACGAGGGGATGATCGACGAGGCGGTCGCCGCCATCGGCGAGGCGACGGGCTACGACACGCCCGAGCCGGTGACTTTGCGCCTGCTGGAGGCGGCGCATGGGCGCCATTCCGATTGGGTGATCCGCACCGCCGAGCGCAAGGCCGTCGCGATCATCGCTCAGGGTCAAGCGGGCCGCTACGATGTCGCCGCGGCCTTCCTCGCGCGCGCCGCCCAAGCCTACGACGCGGCGGGACGGATCGACGACTGGACCGCCCGCATCGAGGACCTCATCGCCACACATCGCCGCAAGCACAAGCTCCGCCCCCTGCTGGCGGCCCTGCGCTACGACGCGTGAGCCTCACGCCCGTACATGGCCGGCGGGGTTCGATGCGGCGACAAGGCCGTCGTCGATCTCGCTCGCCCGCAACGCCGCCGGCCGGCCATAGAGCCGGCCGACATAGGCCTCGAAGGCGGGGCGGCGCGGAATCGTGCCGAACTGCATGCCCCAGCCGAGATGCGAGCCGAGATAGAGGTCGGCGGCGCTGAACCGGCCGCCCGCGAGATACTCCGTGCCCGAGACCGCGCCTTCCAGGGTATCGAGCACCTCGGCCATGCTGCCGTAGCCGGCCATGCCCTTGCGCTCGGGCGGCACATCGATACCGAGCGCCGTGTTCAGGACGGCCGCC
Source organism: Methylobacterium sp. 88A (assembly GCF_000376345.1). Lineage (NCBI taxonomy): Bacteria > Pseudomonadati > Pseudomonadota > Alphaproteobacteria > Hyphomicrobiales > Methylobacteriaceae > Methylobacterium > Methylobacterium sp. 88A. The sequence goes on along the minus strand of NZ_AQVT01000001.1, from coordinate 2,647,254 downwards.
TCCACCGGCCCGGCGGCGAAGAACAGCCAGCGGTAATACGCTCCGCGCTCCGCGCTGCCGGGTGGCGGTGCGAGACCGGCGTCGGGGAACGCATCGGCGAGATAAGCGAGGATGGCGGCGCATTCGGTGACCACGCTCTCGCCATGGCGCAGGGCCGGCACCTTCCCCATGGGATTGATGCCGAGATAGGCCGGCTGCTTCAGCGCTGTGAAATCGAGGATCTCTGCCCGGTAGGGCCGCCCGACCTCCTCCAGCATCCAGCGCACGATCCGCCCGCGCGACATCGGGTGGGTGTAGAGGATGAGGTCGTCGCTCATGGGGCCTCCCTGGGGACGGTGGTCGTCGGCGATTCGCCGAGGCCGGGGAGGGTACGGAGCCTGCCGGAGCCGGCAAGGGCCCGTGGCTGCCACCAAACCACCTCCGCCTCAGGTGCGGCGCCGCGGCCTCGACGGAGGGTTCCGGGGATCACAATGATGTCTGGAGGCCTCCTTCGAGGCCTGCGCTCCGCTCCGTCACCTCAGGATGAGGTGGTTTGGTGGGATGGGCCATGTGCGGCAGGCCCTATCGCCATCACCTGACGTCCCACCCAATCCCCTCATCCTGAGGCGCCGCGTAGCGGCCTCGAAGGAGGGCTCCAGAAGATCGCGGTGGGTTCTGGAGCCCTCCTTCGAGGTCTCCGCTCCGCCCCGTTCCTCTCCGAACTTTCATGCATCGGTCGAGGTCGATGTCATCGATACACACCCAGGGCGCAGCGGAACGATCATGGCCATCCGCCTCTGACGATACCGGATGATGGACCGAGCACCGGGCACGACCATCTCGATCATGGGCGCGCTTCCCGAGGCATCCGTGCCCCAAACGAAAAAGCGCGGCCCCTCTCGGGACCGCGCTCTTCATTCTCGATCACCCCGAAGGCTGAGACGTCTCACGCGTCCTGGCGGGGTCCGCGGGCGCGGTCCTGCTCGGCGTTGCGCTCGGCCTTGAGCTTCTCGGTGAGGTCTTCGCCGGTCTCCTGGTCGACGACCTTCATGGAGAGGCGGATCTTGCCGCGATCGTCCGCGCCGAGGAACTTCACCTTGACCTTCTGGCCGTCCTTGACGACGTCCGTCACCTTGGCGACGCGCTGGGCGGCGAGTTCCGAGATGTGGACGAGACCGTCCTTGGCGCCGAAGAAGTTCACGAAGGCGCCGAACTCCATGCACTTCACGACGGTGCCGTCGTAGATCATGCCGACTTCGGCTTCCGCCACGATCGACCGGATCCAGTTATAGGCGGCCTTGATGGCCTTGCCGTCGCTGGAGGCGATCTTCACCGTGCCGGTGTCGTCGATGTTGATCTTGGCGCCGGTCTTCTCGACGATCTCGCGGATCACCTTGCCGCCGGTGCCGATCACTTCCCGGATCTTGTCGGTGGGGATCTGCATGGTCTCGATGCGGGGCGCGTATTCGCCGAGCTCGGGACGGGCATCGGTGAGGGCCTTGGCCATCTCGCCGAGGATGTGGACGCGGCCTTCCTGCGCCTGATGCAGGGCGACCTTCATGATCTCCTCGGTGATGCCGGCGATCTTGATGTCCATCTGCAGCGAGGTGATGCCGGCTTCCGTGCCCGCCACCTTGAAGTCCATGTCGCCGAGGTGATCCTCGTCGCCGAGGATGTCGGACAGCACGGCGTAGCGCTCACCCTCGAGGATGAGGCCCATGGCGATGCCCGCCACCGGACGGCGCAGGGGCACGCCGGCATCCATCAGCGACAGCGAGGCGCCGCAGACGGAGGCCATCGAGGAGGAGCCGTTGGACTCGGTGATCTCGGACACGACGCGGATCGTGTACGGGAACTCGTGGGCCGGCGGCAGGACGGGGTGGACGGCGCGCCAGGCGAGCTTGCCGTGGCCGATCTCGCGACGGCCCGGGGAGCCCATGCGGCCGGTCTCGCCCACCGAGTAGGGAGGGAAGTTGTAGTGCAGCAGGAAGGTCTCCTTGTAGGTGCCTTCGAGCGCGTCGATGAACTGCTCGTCCTCGCCGGTGCCGAGGGTGGCGACCACGAGGGCTTGGGTCTCGCCGCGGGTGAAGAGCGACGAACCGTGGGCGCGCGGCAGCACGCCGACCTGGGACACGATCGGGCGCACGGTGCGGACGTCGCGTCCGTCGATGCGGGAGCCCGTGTCGAGGATGTTCCAGCGCACGACCTTCGACTGCGCTTCCTTGAACGCGGCCTTGACCTTCTCGGCCGGGAACTTGGCCTCGCCCTCGGCTGGGCAGAGCGCGGCCATCACCTTCGCCTTCACGGCGTCGACGGCGGCGTAGCGCTCCTGCTTGACGGTGTTCTTGTAGGCGTCGCGGAGTTCCGCTTCGCAGACGTCGAGCACGGCCTTCTCCACGTCGCCGTTCTCGGGCGCGGAGAAGTTGCGGGGCTCCTTGGCGGCCTTCTCGGCGAGGCGGATGATGGCGTCGATGACCGGCTGGAAATGCTTGTGGCCGAACATCACGGCGCCGAGCATGGTCTCTTCGTCGAGTTCCTTGGCCTCGGATTCCACCATCAGCACGGCGTCCTGCGTGCCGGCGACGACGAGATCCAGGGTCGAGTTCTCGAGCTCGGGAACCGGCGGGTTCAGGATGTACTGGCCGTTGACGTAGCCGACGCGGGCCGCGCCGATCGGGCCGGTGAAGGGCACGCCCGACAGGGTGAGGGCGGCGGAGGCCGCCACCATGGCGAGGATGTCGGGATCGTTCTCGAGGTCGTGGGTCAGGACGGTGACGACGACCTGGGTGTCGTTGCGCCAGCCTTCGACGAAGAGGGGGCGGATCGGGCGGTCGATGAGGCGGGAGACCAGCGTCTCCTTCTCGGAGGGACGGCCTTCGCGCTTGAAGTATCCGCCGGGGATGCGGCCGGCGGCGTAGGCGCGCTCCTGGTAGTTCACGGTGAGCGGCAGGAAGTCGATTCCGGCCTTAGGCTCCTTGCCGGACACGACGGTGGCCAGCACCGAGGTCTCGCCATACGTCGCCATCACGGCGCCGTCGGCCTGGCGGGCGACCTTGCCCGTCTCGAGGACGAGCTTGCGGTCGCCCCAGATCAGCTCTTCACGTTGTACGTCGAACATATGTCATGCCTTCCTGCGGTCGGGCGTGCCCGGCGCCGCCAGGGGCAAGACGGCGAGGAGTTCCGCGCCGGACCGGCGAAGAACTCCTGGCGATCCTGTCCCCGACGAGTGCGCCTCGAAGCGGCCCGATGGTCGCGCGGCCAGACCCATTCCGGCAGCGCGGGACGTCAATGAAACGCGGCCCTGAGCCAGGCTCGGGACCGCGAAAATCGCCTTAGCGGCGGATGCCGAGACGCTCGATGAGGCTGCGGTAGCGGGCCTCGTCCTTGCGCTTGACGTAGTCGAGCAGCGAGCGGCGCTGCGAGACCATCTTCAGGAGGCCGCGGCGGGAATGGTTGTCCTTGCCGTGGGTCTTGAAGTGGCCGGTGAGGTTGGTGATCCGCTCGGTGAGGATCGCCACCTGGACCTCCGGAGAACCGGTGTCCTTGCCGCCGGTCGCGTATTCCTTGATGAGCGCAGTCTTGCGCTCGGCCGAAATCGACATCGCATTCCCTTTCGATACGGGTTTTCGGATCGAGACGGTTTTCTTCGAGAAAGACCGCCTCAGCCTGCGACGGGGCCTGTGCCGGGATGTCGTCCAGCACGGTCGCGTTCACAAGCAGTTTTAGCCCCGTGCCCGTTTCCGGGTCGAGGCCAGGGGACACATACACGAATCCGGGCTTCGTGCCACCCCCGTCCCGGCGCCTGCCCGGACGGATGCCGGGCCTTCGCTCCGCCACGGCGGAGCATCCGGAACGACGCAAGGCCGCCTCGGGCCATTCCAAGTCTAACGTCTTGATTTATCGTATTGTCTGTCGACGAGCCGGGCTCCATTTCGCTGCAAAGGTCACACTGCAACAAATTCGATCTTCTGTCTTTTGCATTCAAACTTAAATGTGATAAAGGCTCGGCCTCAACTAAGAAGCGCAATCAGGTTTTCCGAAACGACTGGGGGTGGAATGAACCGGATCATCATCAAGATCGGAAGACCGATAGCATTTGCTGTTATTGCTTTCGTTTCAAGTTATTACTTGTTTGGCTCGGCCTTTATCGCGTTGGCACTTAGCCTGATCCCCCTGCTGCTCGGGGGGCTTGGTGTCTTCGAGAGCTTTTCCTACACAGTCGCGGCGCTGATCTTCGTCGCCGCCGTGATCTGGGCCGTCGTTCCCGCCGGGACGAAGGAGTTCGTCAAGCAACACTACGATGCCGCCGTGAAGGAGTTCGTGGCCGGGATGCCCGACACGAAGAAAACGGACTGAGCCGGTATCGAAAACGGCGTTCGCCGGTTCTGCGGCCGGACCGCCCCGACACTCAGAAGCTTGAGCGCAGCCCGATGGGCGGACGGAATCAGCCGGAGGCGGACAGTCGATCCGGCACAGCGGAGCTCACCGCGCGGATGTCCCGCACGAGCGCGTCGATCCGCTCGAGCTCGGAATCCCAGGCGAACATGAACCGGGCGCCACCGCCGATGAAGGTGTAGAAACGCCAGCCCCTGTCCCGCAAGGCGTCCAGTCGCTCGGGCGATGCCTTCAGGAACACGGCGTTGGCCTCCACCGGAAACATGGCGGTAAAGCCCGGGCACTCCGCCACCGCCCCGGCGAGGCGTCGCGCGCAGGCATTGGCATGGGCCGCGTTGCGGAGCCAGGCACCGCCCTCCAGCATTCCGACCCAGGGCGCGGTGAGAAAACGCATCTTCGAGGCGAGCTGCCCCGCCTGCTTGCAGCGATAGCCGAAATCCTCGGCGAGGGCGGGATCGAAGAACAGGATCGCCTCGCCCGCCGCCATGCCGTTCTTGGTGCCGCCGAAGCAGAGCAGGTCGACTCCCGCCTTCCAGGTCATCTCCGCCGGCTCACAGCCGAGGCTGGCGCAGGCATTGGCGAAGCGCGCGCCGTCCATGTGGAGGCGCAGGCCGAGGTCCCGGCAGGCGGCCGAAACCGCCCGGATCTCGTCGAGGGTATAGAGCTGCCCGGTCTCCGTCGGCTGGGTGATCGTCACGACGCGGGGTTTGGGGAAATGAATGTCGGAGCGCCCCGTCGCGAGCCCCCTGATGAGGGCGGGCGTGAGCTTTCCGTCCGGGCTCGCCGCCACCAGCAGTTTCGAGCCGTTGGAGAAGAATTCCGGGGCGCCGCACTCGTCGGTCTCCACGTGCGCCGAGGCCGAGCAGATGACGCTGTGATAGGACTGGCACAGGGAGGCCAGCGCCAGGGAGTTCGCGGCGGTACCGTTGAAGGCGAAGAACACCTCCGCATCCGGCTTGTCGAACAGATCGCGGAACGCGTCCGACGCCCGCTTCGTCCAGACATCCTCGCCATAGGCGGGCACCGAGCCGCCATTGGCCGCTTCGGTGGCGGCCCAGGCCTCGGGACAGATGCCGGCGTAGTTGTCGCTGGCGAATTGCTGGGGTTCGGACTTCATCGTCGCTGCGCCTTCCGTCGGTCCCAAAGGGGAGCCGAAGCGACGCGTGGCGAAACCCGTTTCGTTGCCGGTTCGGCCACATCCCCTCCAGTCGATGAGGGCTCCACCTTGCTCGGATCAGCAGGTTGGCGTCGGGCGTCGCCGCGACTCTTGATGCAGGAGGAGACTTAGCAGCGCGCGGGGCCGGCCGCAACGCGAAGAGAATATGCGTGCCGCCCGTCCTCCCACACTGGGAGGACGGGCGAGGAGCGAACTTCAGGCAGTCGGGCGACCCGAGCGGCCGGAATAGCGGCGGCGGAGGTAGGAGACGACCTTGGGGAGAAGGAAGGCGAGGATCAGCTTGCGCATTTGGAGCACACTCCGGAGCGGTGAATAAGATGCGGCGCCCATCCGGGGCCGCCAGTCCGAAGTGCAATGATCGGCAGGGCCTTGCGTTCCTCGGCCGGCCATACGGAGAGGATGCGCCCGCCCGTCACAGGTCGAGGGTCAGCGTCACCGGTACGTGGTCGGAGGGTCGCTCCCAGCCCCGCGCCTCGCGGAACACGTCCACGGAGCGCGCGGTGCCGATGAGGTCGGGCGAGATCCAGGCATGGTCGAGGCGCCGCCCCTTGTTGGCGGCCGACCAGTCCGGCGAGCGGTAGCTCCACCACGTGTAGATCTTCTCGGGCTCCGGGGTGAGCACGCGGGCGGCGTCGATCCAGCCGGCTTCCCCGCGCAGTTCTTCCAGGGCCTGCGTCTCCACCGGCGTATGGCTGACCACGGAGAGCAACTGCTTGTGCGACCAGACGTCGTGTTCGAGGGGCGCCACGTTGAGGTCGCCCACCAGGATCGCCGGGCCGGCCATGCGCCGTGCGCCCCAGGCGCGCAGGTCGCGCAGGAAATCGAGCTTGTGCGCGAATTTCGGATTGAGCCCGACATCCGGAACGTCGCCGCCGGCCGGGACGTAGAAATTGTGGATCACGAGGCCTGCCGCCGCGCCCGCCTCCGGCCCGAGCACCGCCGAGATGTGGCGGGCATCCGGCTTCCCGCAGAAGGCCATGACGTCGCGGGTGAGCAGGGGAAAGCGCGACAGGATGGCGACACCGTTGTAGCCCTTCTGGCCCGCGAAGACGACGTGCTCGTAGCCGGAACCCCGCAGGGCCTTGAGCGGAAACGCGTCGTCCGGGCACTTGGTCTCCTGCAGGCAGAGCACGTCGGGCTTCGCTTGCGCGAGGAACCGCAGCACGAGATCGATGCGCAACCGCACCGAATTGATGTTCCAGGTGGTGACGGAGAGGCGCAACGGGTCTAGCTCACAGATGTGATAAGGGACGGGATCGGCCGCTTCGATAGACCGGATCGGCCCGCCCGTCGCCGCACAAATGCCGCGTTCCATCAGCGAGAAGGACGCGCCGTCGCCGTTTCAGGAAGGATCGCCCGTCGTGTCGCGCACCCGCTCTGCGCTCTTCAACGTCTACTGGGCCGCCTGGACCGCCTGTTTCGCGCTTCCCCTCGTGGTGCTCGCGGCCCTCGGCTGCCCGACGAAGCCGATCCGGGCGGCGACGCGGCTGTGGTCGCGCGGCATCCTGTTCGGCCTGCGCCACATCGTCGGCCTGTCCTATGTGGAGGAGGGGCGCGCCCACATCCCCGCAGAGCCGTGCCTCATCGTGGCCAACCACCAATCGGCCTGGGAGACCCTGGCCTTCCTCATCCTGATCCCGAACGTCGCCATCGTGGCCAAGCGCGAACTCGTGGCGATCCCCATCGTCGGCTGGTTCCTGCGCCGCTCGCCGATGATCATCATCGACCGGGCCAACGGCACCCAGGCCCTGCGCACCATGATCGACGAGAGCCGGATGGCCATCGCGGAGGGGCGCTCGATCCTGATGTTCCCGGAGGGCACCCGCAGCACCATCGACGCGCCGGTGCAGTTCAAGCGTGGGGTCGAGCTGCTCTATGCCAAGCTCGGTCTGCCCGTCCTGCCGGTGGCGGTGAATTCGGGCCTGTACTGGCCCCATGGCGGCTCGCGACACATTCCCGGAACGGTGGTGGTGAGCTACCTCGCGACCCTGAAGCCGGGCCTCTCCGGCGGCGAGTTCATGCGGGGCACGCAGGACGCGATCGACGCGGAACTGAATCGCTGGCGGAGCGGAGCCCCGGCCGTCGCGCTTCAGGTGTCGTAAGTCTTCGGAGCGACCTCAATGGCGTCGAGACTCGCACGAATCGCCCCGAACGCACCAAAGCAGGGTTTGAGATCGATCTCGATATCGCCGAGGCCGAGCCCCGTGCAGCTATGCGTCGGGTGAACCGGGCGATCCGTGGCCCATCGCAACCTTAGACCGCCAATCACATTCTGACGGCCGAATCCCGCCAGGCTGACATCGATCATGTCCGTCAGGACCAAGGTGACGCGGGCGTATTCGCGCCGTCCTCTTGCGCGCGTCTCGACGTCGAGCTTAAGGAGATTTCGACCGGAGCAGTCGAGGGTCAAGGCAACGAGTTCGGCATCGCCGAAATTCGGGGACCCGCCCATCCACGCCAGCAACGCGGCGCCGCCCGGTGTCGCCTCGATGACGGCACTGGTCTGGTCCGGCTCTTCCGTCATCGATCTCTCCAGCAGCCGCCGGCCGCACACCACCCGTTCCATATACCCGCCGCGTCAGGGGAAGCCGATCAGGGGAACGAGGCCGGTGACAGATCGGCAGGGCTTGATGAGCGAAAAACCCTCCCCCCTGTGCGGGGGAGGGTGCCTGCGGAGCAGGGGGGAGAGGGGCCGCCCCTTTCCGGAAATGGCGCTCCCCTCATCCGACCCGCTGACGCGGGCCACCTTCTCCCGCAAAGGGGAGAAGGGAGGCACTCGCGATCACTGCGCCTTGATCTGCTTCTCCATCGCCTTGTCTTCGCTGCGCCCGTAATTGATGAAGAACTGGCTGCCGTCGATGGCCTTGCCCTTCTGCAGGTTCGAGAGCTGGACCGTGGTCTGGTAGCCCTGCGGATCGGTGATCCGCCACTGGCTGAGGGTCTTCATCTCGGCGTCGAAGAACAGCTGGATCTTCGAGGTGCCGCCCAGCGTCGCCCGGTCCTCGAGCGAGATGCGGATGCCGCCCGGATCGTTGGCGATGTCCGACACGGTGAGGTCGCGGGCGAGGTCGATCTTGTCGCGCAGCAGGAATTTCAGTGGCGTCTGCGAGATGAAATAGAGGTCCTGGGTCTTCAGCTTGCGGTCCTTCACCGCCACCGACGTGCCGTCCGCCACCACCTCCATGGGGGAGGGCTGGTCGTAGTCGAAGCGCAGGCGGCCGGGCTTGGCCAGGGTCAGCTTGCCGCCGATGCGGCGCCCGTCGCCGGCGATCTGGACGAAGTTGCCGCTGAGCGTGGTCATCCCGTTGAAATAGGCGTTGGCCTGGGCGAGCACGGCGGCGGGCTCGGCATCCAACATGGACGCCGCCGCGGTGGGGGCACCGACGGCGGCCACCTTGGCGGGCGCGTCCGAGGGCGCGGCCTTCGCGGCGGGCTTCGCGCCGGGAGCCGCCTTGTCCGACCCCGCCTTGGCGTCCTTGGCGGGTTTGGGCGCCTGGGCCGCAGGCTTCTTCGGCGCGGTGGGAGCGGCCGGGGGCGCTTCCGGCTCGGGAGCGGGGGCCGGCGCGGGCTGCTCCTTGCGGCCGAACAGGCCGTCGAGGAAGGACGAGACCTGCGCCGAGGCCGGCGCGGGCTGGAGGCCGGCCGCCAGCACGAGGAGCGAGCCGGCGGCGAGAAGGTGGCGTCGGCCGGTCATCCTGGGGCGTTCTCCGAAGTCGGGTGGGGTTCCGGCTTAGAACCCGAGCCTGTGGCGAATATGGGACGGGGAAGCGGTGGAGGTGAGGGGCCGGAAACGGCTCGCTTGGTCCCGAGCCACCCCCACCCTCGGTCCCTCCCCACAAGGGGGAGGGAGGGGGAGCTCACTCGTCGTCGTCGTCCATCATCGGCGAGGACATCGAGATCGCCCCCATGCTGGACGGCGCGGTCTCCATCAGGATCTCGCGCTTGCCGGCGTGGTTGGCCTGGCCGACGATGCCCTCAACCTCCATCCGCTCCATGATCGAGGCGGCGCGGTTGTAGCCGATCTGCAGGCGGCGCTGGATGTAGCTGGTGGAGGCCTTGCGGTCCCGCATCACCACCTGCACCGCCTGGTCGTAGAGGTCGGCACCCGCATCGATCCCACCGCCCGCATAGGCCCCGGCATCGAAGATCGGCGCATCGATCTCTTCGGCCTCGGCGGCCGCCGCCTTGTCGGCCTTGGAGGCCTTTGCCGGCTTCTCCTCGGGCGGGTTCTCGTCCACGGTGACGGCTTCGAGATAGGACGGCCGGCCCTGGCGCTTCAGGTGGGCGACCACGCTCTCGACTTCCGAATCCGAGCAGAACGGGCCGTGGACGCGGGTGGTGCGGCCACCGCCGGCCATGAACAGCATGTCGCCCTGGCCGAGCAGCTGCTCGGCACCCATCTCGCCGAGGATCGTGCGGCTGTCGATCTTGGAGGTGACCTGGAAGGAGATCCGGGTCGGAAAGTTCGCCTTGATCGTGCCGGTGATGACGTCCACCGAGGGGCGCTGCGTCGCCATGATGAGGTGGATGCCGGCCGCGCGCGCCATCTGCGCCAGACGCTGGATCGCACCTTCGATGTCCTTGCCGGCCACCATCATCAGGTCGGCCATCTCGTCGACCACGATGACGATGTAGGGCAGGGCCGAGAGGTCCATCTCCTCCGTCTCGAACACGGCCTGGCCGGTCTCGCGGTTGAAGCCGGTATGGATCTCGCGGGTGATGATCTCGCCCTTGGCCCGCGCTTCCGCCATCCGGGCATTGTAGCCGTCGATGTTGCGGACCGCGATCTTCGACATCTTCTTGTAGCGCTCCTCCATCTCGCGCACGGCCCATTTGAGGGCGATGACCGCCTTCTTCGGGTCGGTGACGACGGGGGAGAGCAGGTGCGGGATGCCGTCATAGACGGAGAGTTCCAGCATCTTGGGATCGACCATGATCAGGCGGCACTCTTCCGGCTTCATCCGGTAGAGCAGCGACAGGATCATCGTGTTGATCGCCACCGACTTGCCCGAGCCGGTGGTGCCGGCGACGAGCAGGTGGGGCATCTTGGCGAGATCGGCGATGATCGGCTCGCCGCCGATATTCTTGCCGAGGCAGAGGGCGAGCTTGTGCTTGCTGATGCAGAAATCGGCCGAGGACAGCAATTCGCGCAGGTAGACGGTCTCGCGGGTCTCGTTGGGCAGTTCGATGCCGATGACGTTGCGGCCGGGAACGACCGCGACGCGGGCCGAGACCGCCGACATAGAACGGGCGATGTCGTCCGAGAGACCGATGACGCGGCTCGACTTGGTGCCGGGGGCCGGCTCCAGTTCGTAGAGCGTGACCACCGGGCCGGGGCGCACGGCGAGAATGTCGCCGCGCACGCCGAAATCCTGCACCGTCTGCTGGAGGTTGAGCGCGTTCTGCTCCAGCACGTCGGCATCGACCTCCTCGGTGCCGGTCACCGGCGGCTCGGCCAGCAGTTCCAGCGAGGGGTGCTCGTAATCCTCGTTCTCCACGAGCGACATCGGCGTGTGCCGGCCGGCCGGGATCAGCGTGGCGCGGGGCTCGGGGAAGATCGCGCGGGACGGAGACGGGGCAGGCGGCGGGGCCGGCAGCGCGAGGACGGGAGCCGGGGCTTCCTCCATCTCGACGGGTGTGGCGGCTTCGGGGAGGGCCGGCGCTTCCGCCACCCGAGGCTCGGGCTCTGGAGCCGTGGCGACGGCCTTCGGGTTGCGCAGAAGGACCGGGCGCGGCGGCACCGGCGTGAAGACCGGAGCGACCGGCGCCACCGCGACAGGGGAGGGGGCCTGCATCGGGACGGTCTGCGCGACGGAGGCCTCCATCACGGGAGCTTCCGCGACGCGGGGTTGCATCACCTGAGCCTGCATCACGGGAGCCTGCGCCACCGGGGCGGCGGGCATGCGGGCCGGACGGATAGCCGCGCGGGCGGCCATGGCCGAGACGGCAACCGAACGCTGGGGGGCCGGCCCGGTCTGCTCGATGACGAGAGCCAGGGTGGCCGCCTCGGCGACTTCGGCGACGCGGTCCTCGTGGCTCGGCTCGTCCCTGACAGGCGCGGACTGGCCGTTATCTTGGCCGTTATCCTGGCCGTTGGCGGGCAGGGGCGCGCCGCCACGGTCGAACCGCATCAGCCGGTCGAGGACGTAGACGGGGCTGGGCGGCAGCGGGCGCAGAAGCGAGATGTCCACGGGCGGCGAGGCCGTGAACGCTGAGGTCTCGTCCTCCTTTGCGCCGACCGGGGCGAGATCCGGCACCGGAGAAACCTCCGGCACGGGAGAAGCCTCCAGCAGGGACGGAGCCACGGCCTCGGCGGAATCGGCCTGGATCGCCGACCACGTCTCGACGGCGGTCGAATCCTCGCCGTCGAACCAGGCGCGCATGGCGGCCCAGTCGGGAACCTCGGTCCAATCGCGGTCGACGGGCAGGGGGGCCGGCTCGGCGGCGACGATCGGCTCGCTCACCGATGCGGAGATGGGCAGCGGCTCCTCGACGATGGCGGCGAGGACGGCCTGCGGACGGCGGTCGGGCGAGCGGAAGAAGCGGACGCCCGGCGGCGGGGTATAGGGCTGGCGCCACAGGGGCTGCGGCGGCTCGGGGGGAATCGCGGCCAGAAGCGCGGCCTCGGCCGCCTCCAGGGCGGCACGTTCCGCTTCCGCGGCGGCGAGGGCGGCGCGTTCGGCGGCCTGCCGCGCCTCGTCCTCGGCCTGCCGCGCGGCGCGGACCTGCTCCTCCTGCGCCAGGCGCTCGGCATCGAGCGCCCGCTGGCGACGCTCCTGCAGCACCGGGTCGGGCGTGCGGGTATAGCGGACCGCCGGGGCATCCGGCTCGGGCGCGGAATGGGCCGGCGCGTCGTAGCCCTCCGGCGTGATGGAGGCGGGACGACGCGGCGAGCGGATCAGCACGCGCGGGCTCGATGCGCTGTGGTCGATCCGGCTCTCGCCGGTCGAGTCCATGGCCGCGATGCCCGAGGAGCGGGCGAGATCGGGGGTGGCGCGGTCGTCGAAGACGTGGTCCGGCCAGGCCTGCGCCTCGGCCCACTTGCCCTGCTCTGCCCAAGGCTGGGCCTGGGGAGCGGGGGCGTCGTGCACCATGTCTCGGGGGGCCGTGAGCCAGGATTGCGCCGGGCGCGGCGAGACCAGGCTCGGGCGCTGGGGCGGTCCGGCGAGGCGCCGGGTCAGGCTTGCGCGCAGGCTGATCAGCCTGTGCGCGAGGGCGCCCAAGGTCAGGCCGGGGCGGTCGCCGCCGCGTCCGGGCCGGGAGGGATCACGATGAGAATAGGGAGGCCGTCCCGATGCGCGCATGATGCTCTGGATTGACTCGAAGGGTACGGGTCCGCGTCCTCGACAGGAGCGGTTCTTCCCCAAGCTAGAGCCAACGTCGTTAACAGACGCTTGCCCGCATGCCGCGAAGTGTCGGATCTCCGAAGTCCGGGAGCGCCCGCCTCCCCCTGGAGCTCCGGCGCGTAACGGGTTAGATGAGGGAACCCGATGAAGCGTCTCGGATCACACGGGTTTCCCTCGGCGGACCCTGCCCGCTCAGCCCCGCGCGCCGCGGACGCTGCGTCACCCTTGCGAGAGGCACCCCGCCCCTTGGCCGAAACCACACGAAGCTCCGCCTTCAAGTCCCTCTACCGTCACGGTTTCGCCCGTGTGGCGGCCTGCGCCGGACGAAGCCATCCGGCTGATCCTGAGCGCAATGCCGACGAGATCCTGGCGCTCGCCGATGAGTGTCATGGGAAGGGCGCGGTCCTCGCCGTGTTTCCGGAACTCTGCGTCTCGTCTTATGCCATCGAGGACCTGCTGCTGCAGGCGACCCTCCTCGACGCGGTAGAGACGGCGATCACCCGCATCGTCGCGGCCTCGGCCGAGCTGACACCCATCCTGCTGGTCGGCGCGCCCCTGCGCTGGCGCCACCGGATCTACAATTGCGCGCTGGCCATCCATCGCGGCCGGGTGCTCGGCGTGGTGCCCAAGAGCTACCTGCCGAATTACCGGGAGTTCTACGAGAAGCGCCATTTCGCCTCCGGCGCCGGCCTCCTCGGCGAATCGATCACCCTCGGCGGCACTGTCGTCCCCTTCGGCCCGGACCTGCTCTTCACGGCCGAGGATCTCCCCGGCTTCACCCTCGGCATCGAGGTCTGCGAGGACCTCTGGGTGCCCGCCCCCCCCGGCACGGATGCGGCCTTGGCCGGCGCCACCGTGCTCGCCAACCTGTCGGGCAGCCCCATCACCGTGGGGCGCGCGGACTCCCGGGCGCTGCTCACGCGGTCGGCCTCGATGCGCTGCGCCTGCGCCTATGTCTACGCGGCGGCGGGGCTCGGCGAATCCACCACCGACCTGTCCTGGGACGGCCAGACCAGCATCGACGAGGTCGGCATCCGCCTTGCCGAGGGCGAGCGCTTCGCCGCCGGCCCGGTGGCGACGCTGGCCGATATCGACCTCGACCTCCTGGCCCAGGAACGGCTCCAGGCGGGCAGCTTCGACGACAATGCGCGCGGGCGCGGGCTGTCCTACCGCACGATCCGCCTCCGGCTCGATCCGCCCTCGGGCGATCTCGGCCTGATGCGCCGGGTGGAGCGCTTCCCCTTCGTGCCCTCCGACATCGCCCGCCTCGCCCAGGATTGCTACGAGGCCTACAACATCCAGGTGGCGGGCCTCGCGCAGCGGCTCGCCGCCACCGGCACTAAGAAGGCCGTGATCGGTATTTCGGGCGGCCTCGATTCGACCCATGCCCTCATCGTGGTGGCCAAGGCCTTCGACAGGCTCGGCCTCCCGCGCTCGGACATCCTCGCCTACACACTGCCGGGCTTCGCCACGTCGGACGCCACCAAGGCGAATGCCCACGCGCTGATGGCTTCCCTCGGCACCACGGCGGGGGAGATCGACATCAGGCCGGCGGCGCGGCAGATGCTCGCCGATATGGGCCACCCGTTCGGGCGGGGAGAGCCGGTCTACGACGTCACCTTCGAGAACGTGCAGGCGGGGCTGCGGACCGATTACCTGTTCCGGCTGGCCAACCAGAACGGCGCCATCGTCATCGGCACGGGCGACCTGTCGGAACTGGCGCTCGGCTGGTGCACCTACGGCGTCGGCGACCAGATGAGCCATTACGGCGTCAATTCCGGGGTGCCCAAGACCCTGATCCAGCACCTGATCCGCTGGGTCATCGCCAGCGGCCAGATCGGCGAGGGCGCCAACGCCACCCTGCAGGCGATCCTCGCCACCGAGATCTCGCCCGAACTCGTACCCACGGAGGAGGGCGGCTCGCCCCAGAGCACGGAGGCCAAGATCGGCCCCTATGCGCTGCAGGATTTCAACCTGTTCTACACCCTGCGCTACGGCTTCAAACCGTCGAAGATCGCCTTCCTCTCCCTTCATGCCTGGGAGGATGCGGAACGCGGCGCATGGCCGCCGGACTTTCCCGAGGCCAAGCGTCAGGCCTATGCGCTGCCGGAGATCCGCGCCTGGCTCGGCGTGTTCCTGCAGCGCTTCTTCGGCTTCAGCCAGTTCAAGCGCTCGGCCATGCCCAACGGCCCCAAAGTGGCGGCCGGGGGCTCGCTCTCGCCGCGCGGCGACTGGCGCGCCCCCTCCGACGGCAATGCCCGGATCTGGCTCGACGAGCTCGCCCGCAACGTCCCCGAAAACTGATCGACACACTCCGGTCCGATTATGGCACTATCGGCTGAGTCGGGGTGGCCAGTCGGAGACCGACCGATGCAAAGCTACAACGTGTTCTGCCTGAAGTCCGTCAGCGGCCTGTGCTGCGCGGTACCGGAGTGCCGTGCCGTTCCGAGCTTCCTCAGCGGACGGAACTGGGCGTTCAGCGGACGGCTGAGCGACGAAGCCGAGGCCCCGGCCGATTTCGACGAGCGGGCCGCGACCACGGCGGTGCGCTTCAACGGCTTCTATCTCTTCGAGACCATGGACCGGCGCTTCAACTGAGAGGACGCGCCCTCGCGGCGATCATTCCTTAAGGAGCCTCATGCGAGGGTCCGGCCGGTCGCACCAAGCGGAGCCGGAGACCGGCCGTCATGTCGGACAATCGCAAGGAAGCGCGGCAGAGGACATTCCTCAAGGGCCGCATCATCTTCAACAACGGCGCGTCGAGCATGGATTGCCTCGTGCGCGACCTGTCGTCGATCGGCGCGCGCCTCGCCCTGACGGAGACCGCGACCCTTCCGGAGATGTTCGACCTCTTCATCCCCCAGAAGGAGCGGACCTATAAGGCGAATCTGCGCTGGCGCCGTGCCGACGGCATCGGCGTCGCCTTCGTGGACGAGACCACAGCCGCCACTCCGGTTCCGTCGCCCCAGGCCGATCCGGCCGCGATGCTGACCCTGATCCGTCGCATTGCTGAACTCGAAGCCGAGAACGCCGCCTTGCGCCGGCTGATCGCCGCGACACCGGCACCTGCCAGCGTCGCCTGATCGTTCACGCCGCGTCGAGGGCCGCCCGGATCTGCGCCGCGTGGATGCCGAGGAGATCGCTGTCGGCCATTCCCCCCGTATGCCGGCCCAGCGCCACGCCGTCGAAGCGCGGCACGATGTGGATGTGGAGGTGGAACACCGTCTGCCCGCCGGCCGGCTCGTTGTACTGGAAGACAGTCAGGCCATCGGCCGCGAAGGCCGTCTTCACCGCGCGGGCGACGCGCTGCACGGTCCTGACGGTGGCGGCGAGGGAATCCGGGTCGGCATCGAGCAGGCCGCGCGCCGGGGCCTTGGGGATCACCAGGGTATGACCCGGCCCCTGGGGCATCACGTCCATGAAGGCGAGGCTGTGCTCGTCCTCGTAGACCTTGTGGGCGGGAATCTCGCCCCGCAGGATCTTGGCGAAGACGTTCTGCGGATCGTACTGCGCAGCTTCGGCGTTTGAGGACATCGGGGCCGGTCTCCATCGCGGATGTGCGTCTGCGGTTTTCCGGCCGGACCTTGCACAGACTGGCCCCCGGCGTCCACGGCGCGGGGCCGTCCCTTCGATGAGAGTTTCGCCGGCATGGCGCATGAGAGCAACGGCGCGATCTACACCGCCGCAGGAGCCAACCTCGCCATCGCGGCGGCGAAGTTCGTGGGCGCCTTCTTCACCGGTTCCTCGGCCATGCTGGCGGAGGGCGTGCATTCGCTGGTGGACACCGCCAACCAGATCCTCCTCCTCGTCGGCCTGTCGCGGGCCAAGAAACCGGCCGATGCGCGCTTTCCCTTCGGCTATGGGCGCGAGGTCTATTTCTACGCGTTCATCGTCGCGCTGTTCATCTTCCTCGGAGGCGGCGCCTTCGCGGTCTACGAGGGCATCCACAAGATCCACTACCCGGAGGCTTCCGCCGACGCGGTGATCTTCGGCCGCACCATTCCGGGCTTCTGGGTCAACCTCTCGATCCTCGGCTTCGCGGTGCTGGCCGAGGGCTATTCCTGCGCCGTCGCCCTCAAGGCGTTCTGGGCCGAGAAGGGCGACCGGGAGGCGATCACCGCGATCCGCCGGAGCAAGGACCCGGCCCTGTTCACCGTGCTGATCGAGGACGTCGCCGCCCTGCTCGGGCTGATGGTCGCGCTGGCGGGAGTCATCCTTGCCGAATGGCTGCAGATGCCCAGCCTCGACGGCTGGTCCTCCATCGGCATCGGCGCGATCCTGATCGGGATGGCGCTGTTCCTGATGATCGAGACGCACGGCCTCCTCGTCGGCGAGGCGGCCGCCCCCGAGACCGTGGCGGCGATCGAGGAGACGGTGCGGACGGAGCCCGGCGTCCGCCACGTCAACGCGGTGCTGACCCAGCATCTCGGCCCCTCCGACATCCTGGTGAATGTCAGCCTCGACATGGAGGACGACCTTAAGGCCGGCGAGGTCGAGGCGATGGTCGGCCGTCTGGATGCCCGGTTGAAGGCGCGTAACCCGGCGGTGAAGCGGGTCTTCATCGAGATCCAGGCGAAGGAAAATTCACCTCGCGTCCGATCTTAAAAAATGCAATGCTTGGTTGTCTCCAACATCCCAATCGGGCTTAAACACGATGAAAGTCATTGATAAAAATGAACTAGGACTAATAACTAACTCTGTTCGAATACTATTTAAGGCGCTAAAATACCCCACCTTTATGTATGTACTCTCTCGTGTGAACGATAAATATAGATCTCGCGGTGAATTAAACCTAGAAGATATCGCAAACAAAGAATATGCAGCAAATAGAATTCTGCGCATTGATATCTATATTTTATTTTGGGTATTATTAGAAATTTTTTTCATAATACTTATATCAAATGCATGCACAATGTCGAATATATTTGTATATATCTTGGTAGCTTTGTCGACCATAAGACTTGTAGAAATCTTTCAAGTCAATATAAATACTATGATATTTGACAATATCCAAAGAAAATCAGAGGCGGTTGCAAGCAAAGAACGAATGATAGTACTTGCAGCAATCAACTACATCGAAGCTTTGATTTTGTTTGGTATAATATATGCCGCAAACAGTAATCTTTTGAAATCCGACACAAACCAACCAATCGACGGCCTGTACCTCAGCGCTATGACTCAATTCACGATTGGGTTTGGCGACGTTTCGCCAATAGGGTGGCTGCGTGGGGTGGTTGCTATACAAGGATTTTATAGCAGCGTATTCATAATACTTGTTTTCTCACGTTTATTGTCAATGTTTTCGAAGATAACGGCATTATATGACGAGACACCATAGCCTTCAACTGAGAGCCCGCAGGATATCGCCTTCGAGATCCGCGGGCTTCGCGGTGGGCGGGTAGCGGCCGATGACCTTGCCGTCGCGCCCCACGAGGAACTTGGTGAAGTTCCACTTGATGCCCTTGGTGCCGAGGAGGCCGGGCTTCTCCTGCTTCAGATGGGCGAAGACCGGATCGGTGCCGGCCCCGTTCACCTCCACTTTGGCGAGCACGGGGAAGCTGACATCGTAGGTCAGGCTGCAGAATTGCGCGATCTCTCCCGCATCGCCGGGCTCCTGGGCGCCGAACTGGTTGCAGGGGAAGCCGAGCACCACGAGCCCCGCCTCGCGGTGCTTGCGCCAGAGCGCCTCCAGCCCCTCGTATTGCGGGGTGAAGCCGCATTTCGAGGCGGTGTTGACCACGAGCACGACCTGCCCCCGGTGCCGGTCGAGGGGATAGGGCGTGCCGTCGGCGGCCTTGGGCGTGAAATCGAACAGGCTGGTCATGCGGCGGTGCGCTTCTCGACGAGGCGGGCGAGGTAGGAGCTGCCCAGGGGGATGATGCTGTCGTCGAAATCGAAAGCCGCGTTGTGCAGGCCCGGTCCCGGCGTCCCGCCGATCCAGGCATAGGCCCCCGGCACCACCATCAGCATGTCGGCGAAATCCTCGCTGCCCATGCGCGGCACCGTGTCGTCGTCGACGCCTTCGGCCCCGAAGATCTCGCGGGCGATCTCGGCCGCCGCAGCGGCATGGGCGGCGCTGTTCTCCAGCACCGAGAACGTGTCGCGGATTTCCACCCCGATCTCGACTCCGTGGGCGAGGGCGATGCCCTGGGCGACCTCGCGGATGCGGCGCGAGACGAGGGTGCGCACGGCCCGATCGAAGGTCCGGACCGTGCCGGCGAGATGGGCGCCCTCGGGAATGACGTTATAGGCCGCGCCCGCATGGATCTGGGTCACCGAAAGCACGGCGCTCTTCAAAGGGTCGGCATTGCGCGAGACGATGGATTGCAGCGCCTGGACGAGGGCCGCGGCCGCCACGATGGAATCGAGGCCGCGATGCGGTTCGGCCGCGTGGGCGCCGCGCCCGGTGATGCGGATGTCGAAGAAGTCCGCTGCCGCCATCATCGGGCCGGGCCGGATCTTGAGCTTGCCGTGCGGGCCGCTGGGGGTGTTGTGAAGCCCGTAGATCTCGTCGCAGGGGAAGCGCTCGAACAGCCCGTCGGCGAGCATGGCGCGAGCGCCGCCGAGCCCTTCCTCCGCCGGCTGGAACACGAAGAGGGCGGTGCCGTCGAAATCCCGCGTCTCGGCGAGGTAGCGGGCCGCGCCGAGCAGCATGGTGGTGTGGCCGTCATGGCCGCAGGCGTGCATCTTGCCCGGAATCGTGGAGCGATGGGGGAGGTTGGTCTCCTCCTCGATCGGCAGCGCGTCCATCTCCGCCCGCAACCCGATGCGGCGGCCGTTGGCCGAGCGCCCCTGCAGCACGCCGACGAGCCCCGTTCCGCCGAGCCCGCGATGGACCTCGATGCCGTAGCTTGCGAGGTGCTCGGCCACGAGGCTCGAGGTCCGCACCTCCTCGAAACCGATCTCGGGATGGGCATGGATGTCCCGGCGGATCGCCGTGAGGTCGTCGGCGAAGGCCTTGATACGGTCGATCGGGCTCATGGGCGCTCTTCGTCCTTTTCGGTCTCGGGATCGGCCATCGTGCAGTCCCGGCGAAACGGCGTCATCTCACCGAGCACCGAGGCCGCCTCGAGCACGTGGTCGCGCTCGCGGCGGAGATAATCGGCGACGGCGCGGCGCAGGGCGGGATCGGCGATGTCGTGGGCCGAATGCATCAGCACCGGCCGGTAGCCGCGGGTGAGCTTGTGCTCCCCCTGCGCCCCGGCCTCGACCCGCTTCAGCCCGCGCCGGATCGCGAAATCGATGGCTTGATAGTAGCAGACCTCGAAATGTAGGAAGGGGTGGTCCTCGACGCAGCCCCAGTTGCGGCCGTAGAGCGCGACATCGCCGAGGAAATTGATGGCGCCGGCCACGTAGCGGCCCTCGCGCTTGGCCATGATGAGCAGGATGCGCTCCGGCATGCGCTCGCCGATGAGGCCGAAGAACTCGCGGTTGAGGTAGGGCCGGCCCCATTTGCGCGCGCCGGTATCGGCGTAGAACTCGTAGAACGCATCCCAATGGGCCGGCGTCAGGTCGGCGCCGGTGACGTGCTCGATGGTGATGCCCTGGCTCAGGGCGTCGCGGCGCTCGCGCCGGATCGCCTTGCGCTTTCGCGAGGAGAGCGCCCCGAGGAAATCCTCGAACCCGGCATAGCCGGCATTGTCCCAATGGAACTGCTGGTCGAGCCGCTGGAGAAGCCCCAGCGCGCCGGCCTGTTCCCATTCCCGCTCCTGCATGAAGGTGACGTGGATCGAGGAGGCCTTGGTCTCCGCCCGGAGCGCGCGCAACCCGGCGATCAGCGCGGAGGCGGCCTCGGCCACGTCCTGGCCCGGCGCGATGAGGAAGCGCGGGCCGGTGACGGGCGTGAACGGCACGCTGACCTGGAGCTTGGGGTAATACGCCCCGCCCGCGCGCTCGTAGGCATCGGCCCAGCCATGATCGAACACGTATTCGCCCTGGCTGTGAGATTTCAGATAGCAGGGCGCGACACCGACGAGCCGCCCCTCGCACTCCACCGCCACATGCAGAGGCAGCCACCCGGTCCTGCGCGAGACGCAGCCCGAATCCTCCAAGGCAGAGAGGAAGGCGTGGGAGACGAACGGATTGTGGGTCTCGTCCCCCGCCGCCAGCGTCTCGGGCGACGTGGCGCAGGCATCCCACTCCGCCGCCGGGATCTCGGCGAGGCCGGTGACCGCGCGCACCTGCAGGGTCGGTGCGGGATCCAGCTCTGGCTCGGCTACCGGTCCGGTCTTTTCCATGACCGCAATCTAACCCTGTCGGGCGAGGGGACAAGCGCGCGCGAAGCGCGCGGGGAGACGGATCTATCGGCGCTGATCCATGAGCATCAATGCCAGGATATCGCGGATCTCGGCCGGATCGGCCTGCGCGAGGCTCTTCATCCCGAAATCCGCCAGCAGACAGGCACGCGCGGCGTCCGCGTCGCTGGTGGCAGCTTCCGGATCATAATCGGCGCGGTGCCGCGCTTCCTGCAACTCGACGAAGGTCGTCGCGAGGTAGCGCACGGCAGGACTGACGGCGGCTCGTTTCAGCTTGTCACGGTAGACAGGGCGCAGGCTCGGCTTATCGAGCTCCTCGCATACCTGCTTCATCCGGGCGTGGGCGAAGCCGCGGTACAGGAGCGTATAGCTCGCCTCACCGTGATGGCGCCTGCCCACGAACTCGTCGGCCGGGCGGCGCAGAAGCGCGTGAAACAAGGCGTAATAGGCCGTGGAGACGGCCCTGCATCGCCGCGCAGGGTTCTGGACCGCACTCCCCGACGACGTCGCGAGCTCCGTTGCGAGATCGAGAAGCTCACGAGGATCGAGCATCTCACCGGACGCCCCACTCATCCTGCGTCACGAGGCGGATGTAGGGATAGGATTCGTCGCCGTTCTCGATCAGTTCATCCCTGACCCTGTGGGCGATGTCCAAGAGAACTTCCGGCCGCCCAGTCTGGCTGGTCTCGGAGAGGAAGGACAGGAAGTACGCGGGTTCGTCGCCAGAATCGAGAGCGGGACGAACCCTGATCGCCCGGACCTGCCCACCGGCAATGGCTCGGGCGGCCGCCAGCCCGATTTCCTCGATGCGGTGGATGGGAAGCTGCGCCATGCAGCGAATGTGATCCCGATGGCGCGATGCGTCAAACCCTCAGGGCCGGAACCCCTCGAACACCATCTGGTCGGCATGCTCGTGCGCGCGTTGACGCTGGTCGGGATTGCGCACCGTCCAAGTCATCAGCGGCATCCGGCCGAGATGGCGGCAGAGATAGGTGGCGGCGCAGGGCAGGTCGTCCACGCGCCAGGACAGGAAGTCGGGGCGACTCGCTTCGAGATGCAACAGGTCGGAGAGCGAGCGCCGCAGGCTCTCCGGCATCAGCGCATAGGCCGGATCGTCCTGGGTGGTCTCGCCGACGATTCCGCGCGGGACGTCCGGCGCGAGACCGGCGAAGGCCTCGATCAGGGCCGGGTCGAAGGACTTCACCGCCACCGGGCCGTCATACCCCGAGACGATGGCGGCCACGCGCTCGACGAGGCGCAGGTCGCCGGTGAAGCGCGACTTGACCTCGACCACGAGGGGCACCCGGCCGGCGATGGTGGCGAGGGTGTCGGGCAGGGTGGGGATCGTCTCGGGCGAGCCGGCCACCGCCAGGGACCGGAGGGCGTCCGTCCGCGTCTCGGCCACGAGGGCGACGGCGCCGGTGAGGCGCCCGAGCGCCTCGTCGTGGAACACCATCGCCTCGCCGTCGGCGCTGAGCTGCACGTCGCACTCGATCGCGTAGCCGCCGGCGATGGCGGCTTTCACCGCCGCCAGGGTGTTCTCGGGGATGCCGGCGGCCCGGTCGTGCAGCCCGCGATGGGCGATGGGCGTCGCGGTGAGCCAGGCGGGGGCGTTCGACCCCATCCTCACTTCACCTCGAACATCGCCTCGACCTCGACGGCGGCGTCGAGGGGCAGTTCGGCGACGCCCACGGTGGAGCGGGCATGCCGGCCGCGATCGCCCAGGATCTCGACCATCAGGTCGGAGGCCCCGTTCATGATCCCGGCGAGGCCGGCGAAGGTCGGCACCGCATTGATGAAGCCGCCGAGGCGCAGGCATTGCACGACGCCATGGTCGAGATCGCCCACGGCCGCCTGCACCTGGGCCAGCACGTTGAGGGCGCAGAGCCGGGCGGCGGCGATGCCGGCCTCCGGGGAGATCTCGGCGCCGAGCTTGCCCTTGTGGGCATCGGCGAGCTTGCCGTCGGCGCCAAAGCAGATCTGGCCGGAGATGATCACCAGATTGCCGGTGCGGATGAAGGGTACGTAATTCGCCACCGGGGCCGCGGCTTTCGGCAGCACCAGGCCGAGGGCATCCAGGCGTTCCTTGACCGTGCTCATCCGTCCGTCCTTCCCTGAAGGCATGCCATTCTCGGGGTCGCGCCCGACGGGGCGGGACAGAGCACACTTGCTCCGAGCCGCGCAAGCTCGGAGCCGAGTTCCCGGCCATCCGAGCCGCACTCGCCGCGCGGGCGTCGCAGGACCATCGGGAGGACCGCCGTATCGTGTCCTCGCGCACAGCCTAACCCTCAGGCATGTCAGGCATATGAACCCGGCCGATCATTGACAGAACCGGCCAATTCTCTAGTAATCACAGCGGTGCCGCCCGGTTTCGAGGCGGCACTTTCATTTGGTGCCGCGGCCAATCCGCGTGCCCGCTTTGACGATGGGAAGTCGGGATCGTGACATCCGCCCTTCTGCCGACCTACGCCCGGGCTCCGATCGCCTTCGAGCGCGGAGAGGGCGCCTGGCTCGTGACGCGCGACGGCGAGCGATATCTCGATTTCGGCGCCGGCATCGCCGTCAACGCCCTCGGCCACGCCCATCCGCACCTCGTGGAGGCCCTGACCACCCAGGCGCAGAAGCTGTGGCACACCTCGAACCTGTTCGAGATCCCCGAGGGCGAGCGCCTCGGCCGCCGGCTCGTGGACGCGACCTTCGCGGACGTGGCGTTCTTCGCCAATTCCGGGGCCGAGGCCAACGAGGCCGCCATCAAGATGGCGCGCAAGTACCATGCGGCGGGCGGCCACCCGGAGCGCTTCCGCATCGTCACCTTCGAGGGTGCGTTCCACGGGCGGACGCTGGCCACCATCGCGGCGGGCGGACAGCAGAAGTACATCGACGGCTTCGGCCCGAAGGTGGACGGGTTCGACCAGGTGCCCTTCGGCGATCACGACGCGCTGGTGGCGGCGATCGGCCCGGAGACGGCCGCCCTGATGATCGAGCCGATCCAGGGGGAGGGCGGCATCCGCACGGTGCCCACCGAGATGCTGCGCGGCCTGCGGGCGCTCTGCGACGAGCACGGCCTGCTCCTGATCATGGACGAGGTCCAGACCGGCGTCGGCCGCACCGGCCGCCTGTTCGCCCATGAATGGGCGGGCGTCACACCCGACATCATGAGCGCGGCCAAGGGCATCGGCGGCGGGTTCCCCCTCGGCGTCTGCCTCGCTACGGCGGAGGCCGCGCGGGGCATGACGGCGGGGAGCCACGGCACCACCTTCGGCGGCAACCCGCTGGCCATGGCGGTGGGCAACGCCGTCCTCGACGTGGTGCTCGCCGACGGCTTCCTCGACCACGTCCTGCGGATGGGCCTGCTCCTCAAGCAGCGTCTCGGCGCCGTCATCGACCGGCATCCGGGGGTGATCTCGGAGATTCGCGGCACCGGCCTCATCCTCGGGCTCAAGCTCGGCGTGCCCAACACCGCCTTCACCGCGGCGGCGCGCGACGAGCGCCTGCTGGTGATTCCCGCGGGCGACAACGTGGTCCGACTCTTGCCGCCGTTGATCGTCTCCGAGGCGGAGGTGGCCGAGGCGGTCGAGCGCCTCGACGCCACGGCCGGACGACTCGGCGCGCAGATGCGCGGAGCCGCGGAGTAACGCATGGCCGTCCGGGTCCGGACTCGTCGCCGGACCGCGACGCCCGCAACGTCGATATGCCCAACACGAAGAACGAGCCGATGATTCCCCAGACCAACGGGACCGCCACCAGGCCCCGCCACTTCCTCGACCTGAAGGACTTCTCCGGCGAGGATCTGCGTGCCGTCCTGACCTCCGCGGCCGCGATGAAGGGCCGTCGCCGCAAGGGCGAGATCGCCGCCGAGCGCCCGCTGACGGGCAAGATGCTGGCGATGGTGTTCGACCGGCCCTCCACCCGCACCCGCGTCTCCTTCGACGTCGCCATGCGCGAACTCGGCGGCGAGACGCTGATGCTGACGGGCAGCGAGATGCAGCTCGGCCGGGGCGAGACCGTGGGCGACACCGCCCGCGTGCTGTCGCGCTACGTCGACGCGATCATGATCCGCATCCTCGACCACGACACGATGCTGGAACTGGCCGACTTTGCGGAAGTGCCGGTGATCAACGCCCTGACCAAGGTCTCGCATCCCTGCCAGATCATGGCCGACGTGCTGACCTTCGAGGAGCATCGCGGGCCGATCCAGGGGCGCACCATCGCCTGGTCGGGGGACGCCAACAACGTGCTGGCCTCCTGGGTGCACGCGGCGGCACGGTTCGACTTCACCCTCAACATCGCCGCCCCCCTGGAACTGTCGGCCCCGCCGGCCCTCCTCGCCTGGGCCAGGGCCGAGGGCGCGCGCATCAACGTCACCACCGACGCCTTCGAGGCGGTGGACGGGGCGGATGCCGTCGTCACCGATTGCTGGGTCTCCATGGGCGACGACGACGAGCATTACCGCCACAACCTGCTCTCGCCCTATCAGGTCAACGCCAAGCTGATGGCGGCGGCCAAGGACGACGCGATCTTCATGCACTGCCTCCCCGCCCATCGCGGCGAGGAAGTGACGGCCGAGATCATGGACGGCCCGCGCTCGGTGGTGTTCGACGAGGCCGAGAACCGGCTCCACGCGCAGAAGGGCATTCTGGCGTGGTGCCTGGGGGCGTGAGGCCCTAAGCGGGCGGCTCGCCCTATCGGCCGACGGCGATCCCGGTCGAAAATTCCCGACGGCGCCGGTGGCGGATGTGGCGTTCGCCCGGGGGGTGGGAGCCGTGTGAAAACCGCGGGTTCATCCCTATATCCGGTCCTGGATGCACGGTAGGCGGTCGAGTGCCATACTCGACGATGCAGAAAGTCGCGATCCTCGCAGCTTTGCTCATCCCCCGCGCGACGTCACCCTGAGGTGCCGCGAAGCGGCCTCGAAGGGGGTTTCCAGTGTTCGTCGCGCGAACTGGAGGCCTCCTTCGAGGCCTTCGCTTTGCTACGGCGCCACAGGATGAGGTCGAGATCGAGAATCGGGCCAATGCATTCGGTCCGCGGACCGGATGGACAAAAGACATGGAGAGGCCATGACCTCCGGACACGAGATTTCCCCCACGATCATCGACGGCGCCGACGACGTCGCCCTGCCGTTTTCGGTGGAGGCGCTGGACGTGCGCGGCCGCGTGGTCCGGCTCGGCCCCAGCGTCGACACCATCCTGCGCCGCCACGGCTATCCCGACCCGGTGGCGCGTCTGCTGGGTGAGGCGGCGGCGCTCACCGTGCTGCTGGGCTCGTCCCTGAAGTTCGAGGGCCGGTTCCAGCTCCAGACCAAGACCGATGGTCCGGTGGAGATGATCGTGGTGGATTTCGAGGCGCCCGACCGCCTGCGCGCCACGGCACGATTCGACGCCGCGCGGATCGAAGCTCTGGGAAGCGCCCCTCTCAAGGATGCCGATCTGATCGGGCAGGGCCACCTCGCCATGACCATCGACCAGGGCAACGATTTCAGCCGCTACCAGGGCGTGGTGGCTTTGGAAGGCCAGAGCCTGGAAGAGGCGGCCCACCAGTATTTCCGGCAATCCGAGCAGATCCCGACCCAGGTCCGCCTCGCCGTGGCCGAGCAATTCGCCAACGGCACCAACAGCTATCGTGCCGGCGGACTGCTGATCCAGTTCCTGCCGCAATCCATCGACCGCGCGCGCTTGGCCGACCTCCCCCCAGGCGACATCCCCGAGGGCCACGCCCATTTCGATGCGGGCGCGGCGCCGGAGGACGATGCCTGGGTCGAGGCGCGCAGCCTCGTCAACACGGTGGAGGACCACGAACTGGTCGATCCGGAGGTCTCCTCCGAGCGCCTGCTCTACCGGCTCTTCCACGAGCGCGGCGTGCGGGTGTTCGAGCCGCAGGCCATCCACGAGCGCTGCCGCTGTTCGCCCGAGCGCGTGATGGGGATGATCCGCTCGTTCTCGCCCGAGGAACGCCGGGACATGATCGCCGAGGACGGGCGCATCGGCATCACCTGCGAGTTCTGCTCGCGCCGCTACGACATCGACCCGGCCGAGGCGGAGATCGATCCGGCGGGGTAGGGCGCCTTCGACCTCAGGCGAAGTGTTTCGACAGCTTCAGACCCTGCGCCTGGTAGTTCGACCCGGCATCGGCGCCGTAGAGGGCGGCGGGCCGCTCGGCCATGCGCTCGTAGACGAGGCGGCCGACGATCTGGCCGTCCTCCAGCAGGAACGGAACGTCGCGCGAGCGCACTTCGAGCACCGCCCGCGCACCGGCTCCCCCCGCCCCGGCAAAGCCGAAGCCGGGATCGAAGAAGCCGGCGTAATGGACCCGGAACTCGCCCACCAGCGGATCGAACGGAACCATCTCGGCGGCGAAATCCGGCGGCACCTGCACCGCTTCCTTGGAGGCGAGGATGTAGAACTGGCCGGGATCGAGGATCAGCGCCCCCGAGCCGTCGGCGGCCAGCGGCTCCCAGAAATCCGCGGTGCGGTGCCGGCCCGGCGCATCCACGTCGACGAGGCCGGTATGGCGCTTGGCGCGGTAACCGATGAGCCCCTCGAAGCCGGCGAGATCCACCGACACGGCGATGCCGCCCTGGAAGGACGGGGTGGCCGAGGCCACGAGCGGCGTGGCCGCATGAAGCGAGGCGAGTTCGGTGTCGGTGAGGCGCGGCTCGCCCCGGCGGAACCGGATCTGCGACAGGCGCGACCCGGTACGGACGCGGACCGGGAAGGTGCGCGGCGAGATCTCGGCATAGAGCCGGCCCCGGTAGCCCGCCTCCACCTGATCGAAGGCCTGCCCCCGGTCGGTGATGACGCGGGTGAACACGTCGATGCGGCCTGTGGAGCTTTTGGGGTTGGCGCTGGCCGCCACATCCGCCGGAAGGGCCAGGGTCTCCTGCACTTCGGCGATGTAGACGCAGCCGGTCTCCAGCACCGCGCCGGCGGTCAGGTCGATCTCATGAAGGGCGAAGGCCGCGATACAGGCGGAGACCGGGCGGGCACCAGGCAGGAAGCTCGTGCGGACCCGGAAGGCGCGGGACCCCAGGCGCAGGTCGAGGCTCGCCGGCTGAACCTGATCGGCCGCGAAGGGGGTTTCGGGGAGGATGGCACCGGCCGCATGCAGGGCCTGGATCCCTTGCGCCGCCAGAATGCCCCCGGACTTCTCGCCGAGGGAAGGGGGCGGGCTCGTCGGCGCCGTTTCCTGGTTGGTATCCGGCATGGTCTCGCGTCGCCCGCTCCGCACTGGGCCGCCTTCCCCGGCTGGGGTTCAGGAATGCCGCATGGTTCCATGCACCATCCTACGGATCGCTGAAGGCGCCGTTAAGCCTCATCCTCCCGCCGGGTCCGCAGCACGATCCAGGCGACCACGAGGCGAGCGATGGCGCCCATGGCGATCAGGCCCGCCAGCGCGCTCGCCACGGGGGGAAACCCGGCGGGCCAGAGCAGGAGCGCCACGGCGAAGAGCACGGCGCCGAGTCCCACCGCCGGGCCGAAGGCCAGGACCAGCGAGGGCAGCCCGGCGATCCGGGGCGCCGGGCCGCGTCGGGCCAGCAATGCGCCTGCCAGCAGGGCGAGACCGTCGAGCACCAGCGCTCCCCCCAGGGCGAGCGCGGCCCAGGCGTTCCGCTCGGGCGCGTTCCAGGCGAAGGCACCGGCCAGGACAGCGATGGCGAGGCTGGCGAGCACGGCCCGACCTGGAAACGGAGCGGGCAGGGGCGAGACGGTCTCCTCGACCACGGTGCACGACCTTCCCATTGGAGCGGGCAGCCCCGCATTCAGCACGATTGACGCGATTTCGCTCGGGACGTACCACGGCGAAAAGGCTATGTCGCTTATGGGTGGGCGACGGCACGGGAGGCTTTGAAGGCGATGTACAAGGCCCAGACGCGCGGCATCAGCGTGACCGTCCAGCCCCGCTTCGTCGAGGAGGAATCCTCGCCCGACGAGAGCCGCTACTTCTTCGCCTACACGGTCGAGATCGTGAATAACGGCTCCGAGCAGGTGCAGCTGCGCTCGCGCCACTGGCGCATCGTCGATGGCCGCGGCGAGACCCAGGAGGTGCGCGGCGCCGGCGTGGTCGGCAAGCAGCCGGTGCTCGGCCCCGGCGAGTCGTTCAGCTACACGAGCGGCTGCCCGCTCACCACGCCCGACGGGCTGATGGCCGGCAGCTACACCATGTCGACCACCGCCGGTGAGAGCTTCGAGGCCGAGATCCCCGCCTTCTCCCTCGATTCGCCGCACGTCCGCCGCAGCGTCCACTAAGCGGGTTCACGTTGGCAGGCCAACGCTTCACCCTGCTTGGGTTTTTGCTCTGACGCAGGTTTTTGCCGCAAAACCGGGGGCCACTTTTGCGAAACCTGCTGAGGCCGATGTCGGGCGGCGGAGAACGGTTGAGCACGCTCGACCTGCTGGCGCGCCTCGTCGCCTTCGACACGGAGAGTTCGCGCTCCAACCTCGCGCTGATCGACAGCGTCTGCGCCTATCTCGACGGCTGGGGCGTGAGCCATGTGCGCATCCCCAATGAAGCGGGCGACAAGGCGGCGATCTTCGCGACGATCGGCCCGATGGTGGATGGCGGTATCGTCCTCTCCGGCCATACCGACGTGGTGCCGGTGACGGGACAGACCTGGAGCAGCGACCCCTTCACCCTGCGGATCGCGGATGGGCGCGCCTATGGGCGCGGCTCCGTGGACATGAAGGGCTTCTGCGCCCTGGCGCTCTCCGCCGTGCCGGACATGCTCGCCGCCGACCTGAAGCGGCCGATCCATATCCTGCTCTCCTACGACGAGGAGACCACGTGCCTCGGCGTCGCCGACACCATCGCCCGCTTCGGCGAGGACCTGCCCCGCCCAGGCGCGGTGATCGTGGGCGAGCCCACCGATCTCGAAGTGGCGGACGCCCATAAGAGCATCGTCACCTATTTCACCACCGTCCACGGCCACGAGGCGCATTCGGCCAAACCCATGCTCGGCGCCAACGCGGTCATGGCGGCGGCCGAGCTCGTCTCCGAATTGAACCGCATCGCCGATGCGATGATCGAGCGGGGCGACGCATCGGGCCGCTTCGACCCGCCCTCCACCACCGTGCATGTGGGCACGATCTCCGGCGGGACGGCGCGCAACATCCTGCCCAAGATCTGCACCTTCCACTGGGAGTTCCGCGGCCTGCCCGATCTCGACATGGCCGAGATCCCGGCCCTGTTCGCCGCCAAGGTCGAAACGGTGCTGAAGGACCGGCTCAACCGCTATGGCGATTACGGGCGGATCGAGACCGTCGAGGAGGTGGCGGTGCCGGGCCTCGCCCCCGAGCCGGGTTCCGAGGCCGAGCGCCTGACCCTGCGGGTGGCGGGGCGCAACCACACCATCTCCGTGCCCTACGCCACCGAGGCCGGGCGGTTCCAAGGGGCGGGCATCCCCACCGTCGTCTGCGGACCCGGCTCCATCGACCAGGCCCACCAGCCGGACGAGTACATCACCCTCGCCGCCCTCGAGGCCGGCGAGGCGTTCATGCGCCGTCTCATCACGGAATGCGTCGTGACTCCATGAGCAAGTTCGCTCCCCGCACCATCGCGGCCGACGGCCCGGTGAAGCTCCGCCCGCTGGAGCGCGAAGACCTGATGTTCGTGCATCAGCTCAACAACAACGACAGCATCATGCGCTACTGGTTCGAGGAGGCCTACGAGTCCTTCGCCGAACTGGCGCAGCTCTACGAGCGCAACATCCACAACCAGACCGAGCGGCGCTTCATCATCGCCAATTCGGAGGGCGCGCCGGCCGGCCTCGTTGAGCTCGTGGAGATCAACCACCTGCATCGGCGCTGCGAATTCCAGATCGCGATCCACCCGGCTTTCCAGGGCCAGGGCTACGCCCCGCGCGCCACCCGCATCGCCATGGATTACGCCTTCAGCGTCCTCAACATCCACAAGCTCTACCTGCACGTGGACAAGGACAATGCCCGCGCCGTCCGCATCTACGAGCGTTGCGGCTTCGTGCCGGAGGGCATCCTGAAGGACGAGTTCTTCGTCAACGGCAAGTACCGCGACGCGGTACGGATGTGCCTGTTCCAGCCGGAATACCTGGCCCGGCGCGGCAGCGGCGATATTTCGGAGCCGGTGCTGAAATCGTAGCCGTCGATCCCGGACGGTCTCTGATCGGCCTCGTGCGATCGCCTCGGCCGCGATCCGCGTTCAGGCAATGGCGAAAAACACGGCCAGCGCCCGCGTCACCGCCAGCATCGTCTCGGAATCGAGATGCCCGATCCGCGCGCCGATCTTCTCCCGCTTCACCGACATGGCCTTGTCCACATGACCTGTGAGCGTTTCTTCAAGCCATTGGCCTCTCTCGGCTCGACGGTCGTGCGGATCAGGGGAGCCTCGACCAGCGTGCCGGATATCAGCAGCACCGTGACCGTGCCGGTCTCGACGAACGCGTCAGATTGGATGATGAGAGCTGGACGAAGTTTGCCGAAATCGCCGGGCATGGCGATGGTGACGAGATCGCCCCGCTTCATGCCTCACGCTCAGGGAGCATATCGAGGAGCGCCGCCTCCATGAAGGCATCAAGTTCCCGATCGGCCGCATCTATCGCCGCGACGACCCGAGCCTGCCGCGCGCATTCTTCGGCAAAGCCCGCCCTCCGGGTGTCGGGCACCCAGATCTGGATGGGCCGCAGGCCAGCCGCCCGGAGCGCATCACGACTCTTGCTGACGCGCTGACCGACAGTTGCCGACATGACGAGACCTTTCCCAAGCCGTTACATGTAACGAGGCTCCGCATGCGACGATGCCAAGGCGCCAGGACGGTGACGGACCGCCGGTCCTCGGTCTCAGCCGAGATCCGCCGCTGCGCGGTCGAGCAACCAAGTCAGAGAGCCGACGCTCGAGATGTGGCGCGCGGGCAGATCCTCGCCCCCGGCGATGCGGGTGAGGGGCTCGCGCTTTCCCGCCCCCGTCACGAGCACGAGAAGCTGACGCGAGGAGGCGAGCGCCGGAAAGGTGAGGGTGACGCGCGGTACGAACGGCGTCAGCCCGGCCTCGGGCACGGCGGCGACCCAGGATTCGCGTTCGTTCACGGCGGGCTTGCCCGGAAACAGGGAGGCGGTGTGCCCGTCCTCGCCGAGGCCGAGAAGCACGAGATCGAAGAGCGGGCGCGCCGGGTCGAGGCTATCGGCGCCGTAGAAGTCGCTCAGGGTCGCCGCATAGGCGGAGACCGCCGAGTCCAGCGTCCCGTCGGTGGGAATGCCATGGAGATGGCCCTCGGGGATCGGGGCGTCCCCGAACGCCGCGCGGGCCATGTGCATGTTGCTGGCCTCATGGGTCCAGGGCACGAACCGGTCGTCGCCGAAGAACCAATGCAGCCGCTCCCAGGGGAGGGCACCGACATAGTCGGGTCCGCCCAGCAGGGTGTAGAGCCGCTTCGGCGTGGACCCGCCCGAGAGGCAGATGGCGATGCGCTCCTGCTTGCTCTCGGCGCAGAGGGTTACGAGGCGGTCGGCCGCCGCGCGGGCGACGCTCTCGCCATCGGGAAAGATTTCCGCGTTGTTCGGTAGCGGGATCATGCGGAGATGCCTCCTCCTGGTCTGGTCCTCGATCGCCTGCACGACAGGCTATTTCGGTTCGACGTGGCCGCCGAAGCCCTTGCGCATGGCCGAGAGCAGCTTGTCCGCGTAGGAGGCGTCCTCGCGCGAGCGGAAGCGGGCGTAGAGGGCGGCCGAGAGCACATTGGCCGGTACCGATTCCTCGATGGCCGCGTTCAGCGTCCAGCGCCCCTCGCCGGAATCGGCGACGAAGCCGGAGAAACCGTCCAGGGCCTCGTTGCCCGCTAGCGCCCCGGCCGTCAGGTCGAGGAGCCAGGACGAGACCACGCTGCCGCGCCGCCACACTTCGGCGATGTCGCCGATATTGAGGTCGAAGCGCTGGTCCTCGGCCAGATCCTTCGAATTGGCGTGTTTCAGGATGTCGAATCCCTCGGCATAGGCCTGCATCAGCCCGTACTCGATGCCGTTATGGACCATCTTGACGAAATGCCCGGCCCCGCTCGGACCGGCATGGATGTAGCCCTCCTCGGCGCGGGTATCGCGGCCCTCACGGCCCGGCGTCTTCGGGATGGTGCCGACGCCCGGCGCCAGGGTCTTGAAGATCGGGTCGAGCCTGTCGAGGGCGTCGTCGCTCCCCCCGATCATCATGCAATAGCCGCGTTCCAGGCCCCAGACGCCGCCCGACGTGCCGACATCGACATAATGGATGCCCTTCGGCTTCAAGGTGGCCGCCCGCCGGATGTCGTCCTTATAGAACGAGTTACCGCCGTCGATGATGACGTCGTCCGCCTGCATCAGGTCGCCGAGCTGCGCCACGGTGGCCTCGGTGATCGCGCCCGCCGGCAGCATCACCCAGGCCGCGCGCGGCACGTCGAGTTTGGAGACGAACTCCTCCAGGCTCGCCGCCCCGGTGGCGCCCTCGGCGACCAGGGCCGCCACGGCCTCCGGGTTCTGGTCGAACACCACCGCCGTGTGTCCGTCCCGCAGGAGGCGGCGGACGATGTTGCCGCCCATTCGGCCGAGGCCGATCATGCCGAGTTGCATTGGGGATCTCCCTTTAGATGAAGCGCGGCGGAGGACGCATCGAGCGGTGTCCCCCTGATCAGATCGTCTCGTCACCGCCGCCGCGTCATTCCGGGGCTGCGAAGCAGAGCCCGGAATCCAGAACCGCCGGCCGTACCCATTCCGGTGAGACCGGAGCGTCTGGATTCCGGGCTCGCCTGCGGCGCCCCGGAATGACGGGGCGCCGATGCTTCGTTGCGGAAAGCTAGGCCACAGCCGCCTTGATCGCCGCAGCGATGCGCTTCAGTCCGGCTTCCACGTCGCCGCCCTTGATGTGGACGCGTAGCGCCCGGCGGCCGCGCTCGGCCAGGACCGCGAAATCGCCCCGCGCCTGGGCCGCCACCACGGTGCCGAAGCCCAGCGCCCGGCCGGGGATCGCGAGATCCTCCGACGGGTCGGCGGTGATCTGTAGGAACACTCCGGTATCCGGCCCGCCCTTGTAGGCCTGGCCGGTGGAGTGGAGGAAGCGCGGCCCGAATTCGAGGCAGGTCGCGACCTTGCGCTTGTCGCGCAGAGCGATGCGGGCCTCCTGCAGGATGGCGTGGTGCGCCTCGTTGCGGGCGACGTAGGCCAGCAGCGCGGCGTAGTCGCCGTCCTTGATCCGCGCGAGATGAGCTTTCAGGGCCGCCTCGAACCCGTCCGCCGTCTGCGGCAGAGCCCCGGCATTGGTCGGGTCGGCGTAGAGGGCGATGGTCTCGTCGTCGAAGAGCGGCGTCTCGGAGGGCAGCGAACCGCTCTTCTCGGCGGCGTCGAACAGCTTCTTCGTCTCGATCTTGCTCGCTTCCACGTCCGGCTGGTCGAACGGGTTGATGCCGAGCAGCGCGCCGGCCACCGCCGTGGCGATCTCGAAGCGGAAGAATTCCTGCGGCAGCTGCTCCTCGTTCGCCATGGTGACGTGGGCGACGGGGTGGCCCTCGCGCTCCAGGCTGCGCACGGCCTCGTCCTGCTGCGCATCCGCCCGGTTGTCGAGGCGCAGATAGACGAAGAAGCGGTCGCGGCCATAGACCGCCGGCACGCCCACCGGCTCGCCGTCGACGGGGATGAGACCCTTGCCGTCCTTGCCGGTGGATTCGGCGATGAGCTGTTCGGCCCAGGCACCGAACGTGTCGATGCCCGGCGAGGCGATGAACGTGACCTTGTCGCGACCGTCATGGAGCGCGGCCGCCGCCATGGCGGTGCCCAGCAGAACGCCGGGATTCTGGGCCGGCGGCACGGCCGGGCCGCAGGAGCGGACCATGGTCCGCGCCGTGTCGAGGAACTGCTTCACGTCGATGCCGGACGCCGCCGCCGGGACCAGGCCGAAGGCCGAGAGCACCGAATAGCGCCCGCCGATCTGCTTCACCCCGTAGAAGATCCGGCGGAAATTGTCGGCCTTGGCCGCCGCCTCCATGGCCGAGCCGGGATCGGTGACGGCCACGAAATGCGCGCCGGCCCGCTCGCCGACCAACGCCTTCATCCGGCCGAGGAAGTAATCGCGGAACACGTTGGGCTCGAGGGTGGAGCCGGATTTCGAGGCGACGATGAACAGGGTCGTCTCGAGGTTCACCGCGCTTTCCACGGCGCGGACCTGGTCGGGATCGGTGGAATCGAGGATGCGCAGCGTCGGGAAACCGTCGCGGGTGCCGTAGGTCTCGGCCAGCACTTCCGGGCCGAGGCTCGACCCGCCCATGCCGAGGACGACGACGTCGGTGAAGCCGGTCTGCCGGACATCCTCGGCGAAGGCCTGGTATTCGGAGACACGGGCGAGTTCGTCCTCGACGATGCGGAGCCAGCCGAGCCACTGGTCCTCGTCGGCATTCGACCAGACCGTCTTGTCATGCGCCCAGAGCCGGCGGATCGAGCCCGAGGCGCGCCAGGATTCGACCGCCTTCTTCGCCTCCGCGCCGATGGCATCGCCGAGGATCAGGGTCTGGCCATCGAGCTTGGCGCCGAGGAAATCGGCGCGCTTGCCCGCCACCGCACCGAGCAGCTTGTCGGCGGCGTCGATGAAGAGCTGGACGCCCTCCTCCACGAGTTGCTTGGCCACCGCGCCGATTTCGATGCCGGCCCTGGCCAGACGGGCCATCACCGCTTCGGCGTCGCCGAGGTTCTCCTCGATGGCGGGCTTGACCGTGCCGTGGTCGCGGAACGCGTCCATCGTGGCTGGCGGCATGGTGTTGACGGTATCGCGGCCGATCAACTCTTCGACGTAGAGCACGTCGGAATAGGCCTTGTTCTTGGTCCCCGTGGAGGCCCAGAGCAGGCGCTGCGCCTTGGCGCCCTTCTGCGCGAGCGCCTGCCATTTCGGCTCGGCGAAGATGCGCTTGTAGCGCTGGTAGGCGAGCTTGGCGTTGGCGATGGCCACCTTGCCCTTGAGGGCTTCCAGCTCCGCCTTCTCGTCGGGATCGTTGGCTTCCGCGATCTTGGCGTCGAGGGCCTTGTCCACGGTGACGTCGATACGGCTGATGAAGAAGCTCGCGACGCTGGCGACCTTCGAGACGTCGCCGCCCTTGGCGCCGAACTCCTCCAGGCCGTCGATGAAGGCGCGCGCCACCTCCTCGTAGGAATCCTGGCCGAAGAGCAGGGTGACGTTGATGCTGATCCCGTCGGCGGTGAGGGCGCGGATCGCCGGGATGCCGGCCGGGGTGGCGGGCACCTTCACCATCAGGTTGTCGCGGGCCACGGTCTTGTGCAGGCGGCGGGCCTCGTCGAGGGTCTCCCCGGTGTCGAGGGCAAGGTAGGGCGAGACTTCGAGGCTGACATAGCCGTCGGCGCCGTCGCTCTCCTCGTAGACGGGGCGCAGCACGTCGGCCGCCGCCTGGATGTCGGCGATGGCACAGCCCTCGTAGAGATCGATGACGCGGGCGTCGCCCGCATCCATGACCTCCTTCAGCGCGCCGTCATATTCCGTGGAATCGCCGATCGCCTTCTCGAAGATCGAGGGGTTCGAGGTCACGCCCCGCAGGCCGTCCTCGTCCACCAGCTTCTTGAGGCGTCCATCGGCGATGAAACCGCGGGCCACGAAATCCAGCCACACGGCCTGGCCCTGTTCAGGGAAGAGAGCCTTGAGCGGGTTCATGCAAAAACTCCTCGTCGTCGGTCGTCGTGAGTAGCGCGCGAAAGGCGGCGTCGTTCAACACTCGTTGTCAGGACGCGCGCCTCTCCTCCCCCTTGTGGGGAGAAGCCGGAGGTGGGGGTGGCTCCGCTGGCCTCCGCAGCCCGCGGGTCACCCAACCACCCCCACCCCTGACCCCTCCCCACAAGGGGGAGGGGGACGTGCGTTCCGTCGTTCAGGGAACCCGCGAGACCTACTTCTTGTGCCGCGCGATCTGGTCGCGGGCGGCCTGCAGCACCTTCTCGGGCGTGAAGCCGAACTTGGTCTGCAGATCCTTGATCGGGGCCGAGGACCCGAACGTGTGCATGCCGATGATCGCGCCGGCAGAGCCCGCATAGCGGTCCCAGCCGATCACCGAGCCCTGCTCGACGGCAACGCGGGCGAGCACCTCCGGCGTCAGCACCGCGTTGCGGTAGGCCTCGTCCTGACGCTCGAACAGGTCCCAGGACGGCATCGAGACCACGCGGGCCTTGATGCCCTCCGCCGTCAGCGCCTCGTAGGCCGAGACGCAGAGCTGCACCTCGCTGCCCGTGCCGATGAGGATGACCTCCGGTGTCCCCTCGCAATCGGCCAGCACGTAGCCGCCCTTCGCGACGCCGGCGGCGCTGCCGTACTTGGTCCGGTCGAAGGTCGGCAGCGGCTGGCGGCTCAGGGCCAGCACCGCCGGCTGATCCTTCAACCCCATGATGACCCGGTAGGCTTCCGCCACCTCGTTGGCATCCGCCGGGCGCAGGGTGACGAGGCCGGGGATGGCACGGAGCGTCAGGAGCTGCTCCACCGGCTGGTGGGTGGGGCCGTCCTCGCCGACGCCGATCGAATCGTGCGTGAAGACGTGGAAGACCGGCAGTTCCATCAGCGAGGCGAGGCGGATCGGAGGCCGCATGTAATCGGCGAAGACCAGGAAGGTCGCTCCGTAGGCGCGCAGGCCGACGAGACCGAGCCCGTTGACGATCGACCCCATGGCGTGTTCGCGGACGCCGAAATGGATGTTGCGGCCGCCCGGCTCGAAGGGCGAGAGGGTACCGGCCCCCTCGAATTCGAGCTTGGTCTTGTTGGAGGGCGCCAGATCCGCCGAGCCGCCGAGCAGGTGGGGCACGTTCTTGGCGATGGCGTTGAGCACCTTGCCGGAGGATTCGCGCGTGGCCATGCCCTTGGCGTCGGCCGGGAAGACCGGGATGTCCTTGTCCCAGCCCTCGGGCAGGCGGCCCGTGAGGAGGGCGTCGATCTCTTCGGCCAGGGCCGGATCGGAGGCCTTGGCCTCGGCCATGAAGCCTTCCCAGGTGGCGAACAGCTCGGCGCCGCGCTGGCCGATGCCGCTGCGGAAGTTCTCCACCACGCCGTCCGGCACCAGGAACTGGGAATCCTCGGGCCAGCCATAGGCCCGCTTGGCACCCTTCACCTCCTCCTCGCCCAGGGCGTCGGAATGGGCCTTCGAGGTGTTCTGCTTCTTCGGGGCGCCGAAGCCGATGATCGAGTTGACGACGATGAGCGTCGGCCGATCGCTGGATTGGAGGAAGGTCTCCAGGGCGGCGGAAATGGCGTGGACGTCGTTGGCGTCGGCCACCCGCAGGACCTGCCAGCCATAGGAGAGGAAGCGCGTCGCCACCTCTTCCGAGAAGGCGAGCTCGGTGTGCCCCTCGATGGTGATCGTGTTGTTGTCGTAGATCCAGCACAGGTTCGACAGGCGCAGATGCCCGGCGATGGAGGCGGCCTCGGCGGCCACGCCCTCCATCAGGTCGCCATCCGAACAGATCGCGTAGACGTTGAAGTCGAACAGCGGCAGGTCGGGACGGTTCAGGGTCTCACCGAGGAAGCGGCCGCCCATCGCCATGCCGACGGAATTGGCGACGCCCTGGCCGAGGGGCCCGGTCGTGGTCTCGACGCCGGTGGTGAAATGGTATTCCGGATGGCCCGGCGTCTTGCTGTCGAGCTGGCGGAAGTTCTTGATGTCCTCGATGGTGATCGCAGGCTCGTTGCCGCCATCGGTCTGGGCGACACCGGCGAGGTGCAGCAGCCCGTAGAGCAGCATCGAGGCATGGCCCGCCGAGAGCACGAACCGGTCGCGGTTGGGCCAGTGCGGATGCGCCGGGTCGTAGCGCAGGTAGCGGTTCCACAGGGTGTAGGCCACGGGCGCCAGGGCCATCGGCGCGCCGGCATGGCCGGAATTCGCCTTCTGCACCGCGTCGATCGCCAGGGTACGCAGGGTGTCGATGGAGAGCTTGTCGATCTCGCTCAGTTCACCCTTCGGCTTGGTCTCGGCTCCGCTCATGGTCTCGTCTTCCTATTCTTTGCGGGGCTGCGGCGATCAGCTGTGCTGGGCCGCGGCGCCTTCTCAATTTGCGACACCCTGGCCGGGAGAACTCGCCCGGTTCGGCGATGTGGCCCGGGCGAGGGCGGATTTCTCGCTGCGCTCCCGCGCCGGCCCGCTGGCACGGCTATAGTTCAAAATCGTGTTCACCAACGTGACGTGACTGAACGCCTGGGGGAAATTGCCCACAAGGCGCTTGGCTCCCACGTCGTATTCCTCCGCCACGAGCCCGACATCGTTGCAGACGCCGATGAGGCGTTCGATCAGCTCCCGCGCCTCGTGGCAGCGGTCGAGGCCGATGAGATTGTCGGCGTACCAGAAGCTACAGGGCAGGAAAGCCCCCTCGCCGCCGGGCAGACCATCGGTATTGTCATCCTCGGTATCGTAGCGCAGCACGAATCCGTCACGCATCAGGTGTTTGCCGATGGCCTCCACCGTGCCGACGACACGCGGGTCGTCCTGGGGCAGGAAGCCCATATGGGCGATGAGGAGCAGGCTCGCATCGAGGGTCTTGGCCCCGTAATACTGGACGAAGCTGTTCAGCTCCTTGTCGAACCCCTTCTCGCAGACCTCCTCGTGGATATGGTCGCGGATCGCACGCCAGCGATCCACGGGGGCGGGCGGCCCG
Organism: Methylobacterium sp. 88A; assembly: GCF_000376345.1. Lineage (NCBI taxonomy): Bacteria > Pseudomonadati > Pseudomonadota > Alphaproteobacteria > Hyphomicrobiales > Methylobacteriaceae > Methylobacterium > Methylobacterium sp. 88A. The sequence continues at coordinate 2,607,492 of NZ_AQVT01000001.1, read as the reverse complement.
TCGCCCATCTCGAAGGAGCGGATGGCCCGGTCGAAGGCGACCCAGGCCATGACCTTGGAATGGACGAAGTGGCGGCGGCCGCCGCGCACCTCCCAGATGCCCTCGTCGGGCTCGCTCCAGACCTTCTCCAGATGCTCCAGCAGGGCGAGGCCCACGCGCCAGCCGTCGGCATCGCCGAGAAGGCCGCGCTGACGGGCCTGATAGAGCGCGTCGAAGATCTCGCCGTAGACATCGAGCTGGAACTGGTCGACCGCCGCGTTGCCGATCCGCACCGGCTTCGACCCCTCGTAGCCGGGAAGCCAGTCGAGCTCGATCTCGGGCAGGAGCCGCTCGCCTGCGATGCCGTAGAGAATGTGCGCTTGCTCCGGATTGCCGGCCACGGCGCGGATCAGCCAGTCGCGCCAGGCCCGCGCCTCGTCGAGAAAGCCGCCATCCATCAGTGCGATGAGGGTGAAGGTCGAATCCCGCAGCCAGCAGAATCGGTAATCCCAGTTGCGTACGCCGCCGAGTTCCTCGGGCAGGGAGGTGGTGGGCGCGGCCACGATCCCGCCCGTGGGCGTGTAGATCAGGGCCTTGAGCGTCAGCAGCGAGCGCTTGAGGATCGCGTCCCAGGGCGTGCCGGACGCGCAGCGGCTCGACCAGTCGCGCCAGTAGCGGTCGGTCTGGAACAGAACCTTGCGCGGCTCGATCGGGGGCGGGTCGTCCTCGTGCGAGGGGCCGTAGCTGAGGCAGAACGACAGGCTCTCGCCCTCCGCCACGGTGAAGTCCGAAACCGTGGTCTGACCGACCCCATCGAGGGGCGCGCGAGTGCGGAGAACCACCTTATGGGGACCGGAAATCGCCCGCAGGTCACCGAGTTCGTTGTGAGACACCCACGGCACCGCGAGCCCGTAATCGAAGCGCACGGCGAGGACCATGCGCATGTCGACCGAGCCGGACAGGCCTTCGACGATGCGCACCATGTGCGACCCGTCATTGGCCGGCATGTAGTCGATCACCCTGGCCTCGCCTGCGGAGGTCACATAGCGCGTCTCGAGGACGAGACTGCCCTCCCGGTAGCGGCGCGTGACCGTGGCCTCGCCATCCGCCGGGGACAGTTTCCAGAACCCGTGTTCCTCGGTGCCGAGGAGGGAGGCGAAACAGGCGGCGGAATCGAAACGGGGCCAGCAGAGCCAGTCGATGCTGCCGTCGCGCCCGATCAGCGCAGCGGTGCGGCCATCGCCGACCAGCGCGTAATCCTCGATCCGTCCCGCCATGCCCATCCTTGCCGCCGGGCCCCCGCGGCAATGCGGTCGTCGCGCCCGTCTCGTCGACGAAGGCTCACCTAGTCCCCGACAGGGGGAGAATCCAGCGGCAAAGCTCTGAAAGAAAGGTCGGACCGGCCCGAAACCGCGCGTGATGCGCGGTGCAGTGCGATCAGGGCCGCAACGGCAGGCGGTCGACGAGCCCGGTCACGACATTGCCGAGGGCCATGGCCTCGGCGCCCACCGCCGCGCTCTGGGTGCCGACGAAGCTGCCGGCCCGGCTGATCGCGGAGATCGCCGGCGCGAAGGGCAGGGCGAGATGCGGAATGAGGTCCTCGTCCGCCTCGGCCTCGACCCGGAACGGCTCGGGCGAGACGGCGGCCTTCGCGGCGACGACCGACGGAACCCGGTTGGCGTCGGGTCTCGTCGCCTCGGTCTTCGCCATTTCGGACCGCGCGGAATCGGGCCGGCGTTGAGACGGCTTAACGGCGGCGGTGCGGGACGTCGCGCGGCGCGGCGCGACGCTGGCCGTTGTGGTCACGAGGTCGCGCAGCGGAAACTGATCGCGGAAGGCGAAGGCGGCCGGGACGAAGGCCGTGCCCAGATCGGCGGTCTCGATCGGGCTCGCCTGCGTCGTCCGGCTCTCCATCTCGACGATCCGCGTGCTGGCGGGCGTCTCGGATATGGGCGCGGAGGGCGTCTGGCAGAGGAAGGAGGCGGCGGACACGATCACCGCGACGACGATCGTCGGCAGCAGGGGGAGCGCCATGCCGGTCCCCGCCTCGGAGGCGAGGGCGTTCTCGACAGGCTGCGATATGCGGCACTCCACCATCCGAACACCTCACCCCGCTTCGACACCGCCATTAGCGCCCGCGTTTGCGGCGGAAGCTGGGCCATTTCCTTTCTCGATCGTATCGAAAGATACCTGGGCCGACGATTTGGCCACGGTCTTTTTCGGCGATGCCGGTGTGTCGGGGAGATCCGTGCGGTCGAGCCCTGTGTTAGGTACGCCTCTTGCCCGTTCCCGCCGGCACGACCGCCCGTCCCGCCCCCCATTGGGCCCCGATGACAGAACCTTCCTTCACCGTCGCCGTGATCGATCCGAGCCGGGCCCGCGCAGCGATCCTCGAAGAGGGCCTGCGCGCCGCTGGAATCGCGGATGTGGTCATCATCCCCGACACCGCCGACCTGCCGGCACAGGTGGCCGCCCTCAATCCCGACGTGGTGGTGATCCATCTGGAGAGCCCCAGCCGGGACATCCTCGAACAGATGTCGGGCCTGTCCCGCCATGTGGAGCGGCCGGTGGCGATGTTCGTCGACCGCTCGGACGCGCCGATGATGCAGGCGGCGGTGGATGCCGGGATCTCGGCCTATGTGGTGGACGGGCTGCACCCCCAGCGCATCCGGTCGATCCTCGACATCGCCATCCTGCGGTTCCAGGCCTTCGCCCGGCTGCAGCGGGAACTGGTGGAGGCGCGGGGCGAACTCGCCGACCGGAAGATCGTGGAGCGCGCCAAGGGCATCCTCATGGCCGCCCGCTCTCTGAGCGAGGAGGAGGCCTACAAACTGATGCGGCGCAAGGCCATGAACGAGAAGAGCAAGATCGCCGACATCGCCCGCGCCATCGTCACCACGGCGGACCTGTTCGGATGAGGCTCGCGCTCGGATACGTCCCCCTCGTGGATGCCGCGAGCCTGATCGCGGCGGCGGAGCTCGGCTTCGCCAAGGCCGAGGGGCTCACCCTCGACCTCGTGCGCGAGCCCTCCTGGGCGACCCTGCGCGACAAGCTGGCGGTGGGCCATCTCGACGGCGCGCATATGCTGGCGCCCCTCGCCATCGCCAGCGCGCTCGGGCTGAGCGGGCCGCTGACCCGGCTTTGCGTGCCGATGGCGCTCAACCTCAACGGCAACGCCATCACGGTGTCCCGCCCCCTATGGGAGGCGATGGAGGCCGCGGACGACGAGGTCGACACCGTGGCCGCCGCTTTCGCGCACATCGCCATGCGGCGGGAGCGGGAGGGACGGCCCCTGACGCTGGGCACGGTGCATCCGTTCTCCAGCCACACCTACCAGCTCAGGATCTTCGCCGAGCGCGGCGGCCTCGACCTCGACACGCAGACGCGCCTCGTGGTGATCCCGCCGCCACAGATCGCCGAGGCGCTGCGGCGCGAACTGATCGACGGGTTCTGCGTCGGCAGCCCCTGGAACAGCGTCGCCGTGGCGGAGGGGTATGGCCGCATCGCGGTCCTCGGCAGTGAACTCCTGCCCGATTGCCCGGAGAAGGTTCTGGCCCTGCCGGAATCCGAGGCGCCGCGCTGCGCTCCCCTGGTGCGGGCCCTCGACCGGGCCGGGCGCTGGTGCGCCGATCCCGGCAACAGCGCCGAACTCGCCTCCCTCCTTTCGCGCGACGGCTACCTGAACGTACCGGCGCCGATTCTCGAACGGGCGCTCACGGGGGACGTGATCGTCGATTCCGGCGGGCGTCGGCGGCGGGACCCGCATTTCAGCCTGTTCGGCGAGCGGGCGCACCGGCCCGCCCCCGGCCATGCGGATTGGTTCGTCGGCGAGGCGGAGCGCGCCGGACAGCTTGTCGCCTCCGACGAGCTTCGTTCCGCCGCCCGCGCGATCTACCGCCCCGACCTGTTCGATGCCGCTCTGAGCGGCTGATCGGGGCCGGACGCCGCTTTTGGCGGCACGAAAAGCCTCCCGATTGTGCAACGCACGCCCCGCCGCCGCAGCCGGGCCGCGTGCTCTCCCGCGCCGTCCGAACCGCCTTCGGCCTTAGAGCGATTACAGGCTGGCCGGCATCTGGCACGGAACCTGCTGTGCCTATCCCGCTCGTCAACGGCGACGGGCGCGAATGTCGGCAGAGCCGCTGACCCAAGTAACCCGCTGGCGCGCTTTCGCGGCTGCCTTCGGTTGCGTTTGGGCAGCGGTTTTTTTCGTTTTCAGGTCGAATGCTTAAGCTTCGAGGGATCGAGTTTTCCATGACTGACGGGTTTCAGAACAGCCGCCGCAGCCTCTTGAAGGGCGCCGCCGCGACCTTGTCGCTGGCAGCCCTGGCGCGCACTGCGCTGCCCGGCGGTGCCTTCGCGCAGGGAGCCGGCCCGGAAGTGAAGGGCGCCAAGCTCGGTTTCATCGCCCTCACCGATGCCGGTCCGCTCTTCGTCGCCAAGGAAAAGGGCTTCTTCGCCAAGCACGGCATGCCCGACGTGGAGGTGCTGAAACAGGCGAGCTGGGGCACCACCCGCGACAACCTCGTGCTCGGCTCCGAGGGCAACGGCATCGACGGCGCCCACATCCTGACGCCGATGCCCTACCTGATCTCAGCCGGCCGGGTGACGCAGAACAACGTCCCCGTGCCGATGCAGATCCTGGCCCGGCTCAACACCAACGGCCAGTGCGTCTCGGTGGCCAAGGAGTATCTGGACGCCAAGGTCGCCCTCGATTCCAAAGTGTTCAAGGCGGCGATCGACAAGAAGAAGGCCGCCGGCAAGTCGGTGAAGGCGGCCATGACCTTCCCCGGCGGCACTCACGACCTCTGGATCCGCTACTGGCTCGCCGCCGGCGGGATCGACCCCGACAAGGACATCGAGACCATCGTCGTGCCGCCGCCCCAGATGGTGGCGAACATGAAGGTCGGCACGATGGATTGCTTCTGCGTCGGCGAGCCGTGGAACGCGCAGCTCGTGCAGCAGGGCCTCGGCTACACCGCGCTGACCACCGGCGAATTGTGGAAGGACCACCCGGAGAAGGCGTTCGCCATGCGCGCCTCCTGGGTCGAGAAGAACCCCATTGCCGCCAAGGCCCTGACCATGGCGGTGCTGGAAGCGCAGATGTGGTGCGACAAGCCCGAGAACCGGGACGAGTTCGCTGCCATCGTCGCCAAGCGCCAGTGGATCAACATCCCCGTCGGCGACGTCGCCGGCCGCATGAAGGGCACCATCGATTACGGCGACGGCCGCGTGGTCGAGAACAGCCCCTACGTCATGAAGTTCTTCGCCGACAACGCCTCCTACCCCTACCAGAGCCACGACCTCTGGTTCCTCACCGAGGACATCCGCTGGGGCAAGTTCGACGCGCAGACGGACACCAAGGCGCTCATCGCCAAGGTGAACCGCGAGGATATCTGGCGCGACGCCGCCAAGGCGCTGGGCGTCACCGCGATTCCGACCTCCACGTCGCGCGGCAAGGAGACCTTCTTCGACGGGAAGGTCTTCGATCCCGCCGATCCCGCCGCCTACCTGTCCAGCCTCGGCATCAAGAGGATCGCGTGATGGCCAACACCTCCACCATCGCCGTGACGGGAGCCGCCGCGAAGCCGGCGGCCAAGGCCCCGCGCAAGCCCCTCGTGACCCTGGCGACGTTCCGCCAGATCGCCGTCAACCTGATCCCGCCGGTCGTGGTGCTGATCGCCTTCCTGGTGATCTGGGAGCTGCTGTGCTCGCGGCCCACCGCCGGCCTGCCGCCGCCGTCGCGCGTCGTCACCGAGGCGTGGGACATCATCGCCCACCCGTTCTACGACAATGGCGGCACCGACAAGGGCCTGTTCTGGCACATCTATGCCAGCATCCAGCGCGTCGCCTTCGGCTTCGCCCTGGCCACCGTCGTGGGCATCATGGTCGGCACCCTGATCGGCCAGTCGGACTGGGCCATGCGCGGCCTCGACCCGATCTTCCAGGTGCTGCGCACGATCCCGCCGCTCGCCTGGCTGCCGCTCTCCCTCGCGGCGTTCCGCGACGGCCAGCCCTCGGCCATCTTCGTGATCTTCATCACCTCGATCTGGCCGATCATCATCAACACGGCGGTGGGCATCCGCAACATCCCGCAGGATTACCGCAACGTGGCGGCGGTGCTGCGCCTCAACCCGCTCGAATTCTTCGTGAAGATCATGCTGCCCTCGGCGGCCCCCTACATCTTCACGGGGCTTCGCATCGGCGTCGGCCTGTCCTGGCTCGCCATCGTGGCGGCGGAGATGCTCATCGGCGGCGTCGGCATCGGCTTCTTCATCTGGGACGCCTGGAACTCGTCGCACATCTCCGAGATCATCGTCGCCCTCGTCTATGTCGGGGTGATCGGGTTCTTCCTCGACCGGTTCGTGGCCTTCATCGGCACCCTCGTCACCCGCGGCGCGACCGCCTGAACGCCTCCGCACGGCGCGCCGGGGCTTCCCCGTCGTGCCGTGCCCCGACCGCCTCTCGCAGAGGGACACGAGACCCATGAGCTATCTCAGCATCGAGAATGTCGGCATCAGCTTCACCCGCGCAGGGCGCACTAACGAGGTGCTGCGCGACGTGAGCGTGAAGATCGACAAGGGCGAGTTCGTCTCGCTGATCGGCCATTCCGGCTGCGGCAAGTCGACGGTGCTCAACATCGTCGCCGGGCTGCTCAAGGCCTCCACCGGCGGCGTCCTCCTGGAAGAGAAGGAGGTGAACAGCCCCGGTCCGGACCGCGCCGTGGTGTTCCAGAACCATTCCCTGCTGCCCTGGCTGACCGTGCGCGAGAACGTGGCGCTGGCCGTGGAGAAAGTGCTCAAGGGCAAGAAGACCAAGGCCGAGCGGTCCGAATGGATCGACCACAACCTCGCCCTCGTAAACATGACCCATGCCGCGGACCGTCGCCCCAACGAGATCTCGGGCGGCATGAAGCAGCGCGTCGGCATCGCCCGGGCGCTCGCCATGGAGCCGAAGGTGCTCCTCCTCGACGAGCCGTTCGGGGCGCTGGACGCGCTGACCCGCGCCCATCTGCAGGACTCGCTGATGGACATCCATGCGCGGCTGAAGAACGCCGTGATCATGATCACCCACGATGTCGACGAGGCGGTGCTGCTCTCGGACCGGATCGTGATGATGACCAACGGCCCCTCGGCAACGGTCGGCGAGATCCTGAAGGTCGATCTCGAGCGTCCCCGCCGCCGCCTCGATCTGGTGGAGGACGCCACTTACACCCATGCCCGCGCCGCCGTGCTCGAGTTCCTCTATGCCCGCCACGCCAAACCCGCCATGGCGGCGTGAGGATCGGACGCAGGTCATGAAGGAGCGTCTGGTGGTGATCGGCAACGGCATGGCGTCGTTGCGCTTTCTGGAGCGGCTGACCGAGCGCGCGCCCGGTCGCTACGACGTCACCGTCGTGGGTGCCGAGCCGCAGGCGGCCTATAACCGCGTCCTGCTCTCGTCGCTGCTGGGCGGTGAAGTCGACGAGGCCGCCTGCGCCTTTCGTGGCCTCGACTGGTACGAGGCGCACGGCATCCGCCTCATCACCGGCGCGCCGGTGACGCAGGTCGACCGGGAGAACGCCCTCGTCATCGTCGGCGAGACCCATGTCCTGCCCTTCGACAAGCTCGTCCTCGCGGTGGGTTCGCTGCCGATCCGGCTGCCGAAGCCCGGCATGGACCTGCCCGGCATCATCACGTTTCGCGATCTCGCGGACGTGGCGGCGATCCGGAAGGCCGCGGTGACGGGGGCGAGGGCCATCGTCATCGGCGGCGGCCTGCTCGGGCTGGAAGCCGCCGTCGGCCTCGCCCGGCTCGGCGTCGACACGACCCTGCTCCACGTCATGGACCGGCTGATGGAGCGCCAGCTCGACCACCACGCCGCCGGCCTGGTGAAGCGCGCCATGGAATCGCGCGGTGTCCGCGTGCTGCTCAAGGCCGATACCGCCCATGTGGAGGGCGACGGCCGGGTCGAGCGCCTCGTCCTGTCGGACGGCACGGTGCTGCCGGCCGATCTCGTGGTGATGTCGGTGGGGGTACGCCCCAATGCCGTCCTCGCCCAGGGCGCCGGGCTCGAAGTGGGGCGCGGCATCAAGGTCGACGACCGGATGACGAGCTCCGATCCGCGCATCTTCGCGCTGGGCGAATGCGCCGAGCATCGCGGCATGGTCTACGGCCTCGTCGAGCCCGCCTACGACCAGGCCGAAGTGCTGAGCCGCCACCTCGTCGGCGAGGAGGCCGCCTATCCCGGCACCTCGCTGGCCACCAGCCTGAAAGTGTCCGGCCTGCCGGTCTTCTCCGCCGGGCTGATCGATGCGCCCGAAGGCGCCGAGACGGTGGTGATGTCGGATCCCGGCCTCGGCCTCTACCGCAAGCTGATCATCGGCGACGGCAAGCTCCTCGGCGCCGTCTTCGTCGGCGACATCGCCGAACAGGGCTGGTGCAAGACGCTGATCCGCACCGGCGAACCCATCGCCGACCACCGCGACGACCTGATGTTCGGGCGCGTCCACGCCCCCGATTCCCAATCCCTGGCAGCATGATGGAGGCTTCCATGGCCGACGACTTCAACGCCGAGCAGAAGCGCTACCTCGAAGGCTTCGCCTCGGGCATCGCCGCCGCCCGCCTCACCGGCGGCCTCGCCCTGGGGCAGGGTGCCGCCGCTCCTTCGGAGCCGACCGGGCCGGACGCGATCCACATCAAGGCCCAGGACGCCACGGTGAAGGCCGGCGGCAAGCTCTGCGACCAGGAGAAGTGGAAGCGGGCCGAGAACCCGTTCGACGGGCATAACCGCCTCATCGCCGAGGCCGCCACCGGTAAGGCCCCGAAGCCGGAGGACAATTTCCGCTGGCGCTATCACGGCCTGTTCTGGCTCGCCCCGGCCAGCGGCGACTTCATGTGCCGCCTGCGCATCCCCAACGGCATCCTGCAGCACTGGCAGTTCGCCGGTATCGCGGATCTCGCCGATGCCCATGGCGGCGGCTACAGCCACGTCACCACCCGCGCCAACCTCCAGGTCCGCGAGATCACGGCGGAGCACGGCCAGCCCTTCCTCGACGGGCTGATCGATCTCGGCCTCACGGCGCGCGGCTCGGGCGCCGACAACATCCGCAACGTGACCGGCTCACCCGTGGCCGGCATCGACGCCCAGGAACTCCTCGACACGCGGCCCCTGGCCAAGTCCTGGCACAACTGGATCATCAACGACCGTTCGCTCTACGGCCTGCCGCGCAAGTTCAACGTCGCCTTCGATGGCGGCGGCGTGATGCCGGTGCTGGAGGAGACCAACGATATCGGCTTCCAGGCGGTGAAGGTCCTCGACGGCGCGGCCGTGGAGCCCGGCATCTGGATGCGCCTCGTGCTCGGCGGCATTTCCGGCCACCGCGATCTCGCCCGCGACACCGGCGTGGTGCTGAAGCCCGAGGCCTGCAACACGGTCGCCGACGCGATCCTGCGGGTCTTCATCAAGAACGGCGATCGGACGAACCGCAACAAGAGCCGGATGAAGTACGTCCTCGATGCCTGGGGCTTCGACAAGTACCTCGCCGCCGTGGAAGACGAGCTCGGATACAAGCTCGACCGGGTCGACCCGGCCCACATCGCCCCGCGTGGGCCCATGGACCGCTTCTCCCATGTGGGCGTCCACAAACAGGTCCAGCCGGGCCTGAACTGGATCGGCGTGATCCTGCCCGTGGGCAAGTTGACCTCCGACCAGATGCGGGAATTGGCAAAGATCTCGTCGGAATGCGGCGACGGCGCCATCCGCATGACGGTGTGGCAGAACTTCCTGTTCTCCGGCGTGCCCGATGCCAAGGTGGCCGAGGTCCAGGCCCGCGTGGCAGCGCTCGGCCTCACCACCGAGGCGTCCAGCATCCGCGCCGGCCTCGTGGCCTGCACCGGCAACAAGGGCTGCAAGTTCGCCGCCTCGGACACGAAGGGCCACGCGCTCGTCATCGCCGATTACATGGAGGCCCATCTGCCGGAACTCGACGTGCCCGTGAACGTCCACGTCACCGGCTGCCACCATAGCTGCGCCCAGCATTACATCGGCGATATCGGCCTCATCGGCGCGAAGGTCGTCGTCTCGGAGGAGGGCGACACCGTCGAGGGCTACGACATCGTCGTCGGCGGCGGCTTCGGCGACAGCCCGAAGATCGGCACCGAGATCTGGAAGGCGGTGAAGGCGGAAGAGTGCCCCTCCCGCATCGAGGCGCTGCTGCGGAGCTACCTCGCCCGCCGCGAGAGCCCGGCCGAGAGCTTCCAGGCCTTCACCGCACGCACCGGCCCGGAGAGCCTCCGCAGCCTCGCCGAAGATCAACCCGTCCTGAAGGCCGCAGCATGACGCGGATGGGACCATCCCCTCTCCCCGCACGCGGGGAGAGGGTCGAGCCCCCCTCGTCGGGGGCGAGACAAGCCCGAAGGGCGGGGGTGAGGGGGCGTCTCCACCCGAAGCTCCTCCGACTACGCCCCCTCACCGTCGGCTGCCGCCTCGCCGCGACGACGACGGGGTCGTCGCGGCCCTCTCCCCGCACGCGGGGAGAGGGGACCGAATGCCGTCGAGCGCTCCGCCAATCCTTCCGGTAATCGCCATGACTCAACACGTTAGCCCCCCCCTCGTTCTCATCCCCGAGAACGCCCCGTTCAACCCGGACCAGCGCTCCTGGCTGTCCGGCTATTTCGCCGCCCTGCTCGGCCCCGCCGTGGAGGGCGCGACGGCCCTCGCCCCCGGCGATGCGGGTGGCGGGCCGAAGCTCGCCGACAACGACGACGCGCCCTGGCACGATCCGTCGATGCCGCTGCCCGACCGGATGGAGCTCGCCAAGGAGCGGCCGGAGGCACAGAAGCTCATGGCCGCCATGGCGCAGCAGGATTGCGGTCAGTGCGGTTATAATTGCGCGGATTACGCCAACGCCCTGTTCCTGAAGAAGGAAGAGCGCCTCAACCTGTGCCAGCCGGGGGGGAAGGACACCCTCCGCATGCTCAAGAAGCTGGATGAGGAATTCGGCGCGGGCGGCGGCGCGAAGGCGGCCGAAGCGGGGGAGGGCGAGGCCAAGGCGGAAGCGCCCCTCGGACCGCTCGGCTATTGCCGAGAAAACCCGGTGGAAGCCGTGTTCCTGTCCCGCACCCGCCTCAACGAGCCGGGCGGCGAGAAGGAGACCTGGCATGTCGAGATCGATCTCACGGGCACGCCCATCGAGTACGTGGTCGGCGATTCCCTCGGGCTCTTCCCCTCGAACCCGCCGGCCCTGGTGGATGCGATCATCGCTGAACTCGGCACCCGGCCCGAGCGCATGATCGGCGGCCAGACCCTGCGGAACCGGCTGATCAAGGATTACTCCCTGGGCGCCGCGCCGGACGGGCTCTACCAGCTCCTCTCCCTCCTCACCTCGGGGGAGGCGCGCAAGAAGGCGCGGGCGCTCTCGGCGGGCGAGGATCCGGACGGCGATGCCGCCTATCTCGACGTGCTCGGCGCGCTCCACAAGTTTCCCGGCGCCCGGCCCGACGCGGAGGTCTTCCTGGAAGCCCTCGACGAGCTGCAGCCGCGACTCTACTCGATCTCCTCCTCGCCCAAGGCCGATCCGGGCCGAGTCTCGCTCACGGTCGACGCGGTGCGCTACAACCACCGCTCGCGGCTGCGTCTGGGTGTCGCCTCGACCCATCTCGGCGAACGCATCGCCGAGAAGACCACGGTCAAGGTCTACCTGCAGAAGGCGCACGGCTTCGCCCTGCCGGAGGACCTGTCGAAGGACGTGATCATGTGCGGGCCGGGCACCGGCATCGCGCCGTTCCGCGCCTTCCTGCGCGAGCGCGCCGCGACCCAGGCGCCGGGACGCAACTGGCTGTTCTACGGCCACCAGCGCCAGGCCAGCGACTTCTTCTACAAGGACGAGCTGAACGCGCTGAAGGACGGCAAGGTGCTCACCCGCCTGTCCCTCGCCTGGTCGCGGGACGGGACCGAGAAGACCTATGTGCAGGACCGCATGCGCGAGAACGGCGCGGACCTGTGGAAATGGCTCGAAGGCGGCGCCCATTTCTACGTCTGCGGCGATGCCAAGCGCATGGCCAAGGATGTGGAGCGGGCGATCATCGACGTCGCCGGGACCCATGGCGGCAAGAATCCCGACGAGGCCGTGGCCTACCTCGCCCATCTGAAGAAGACCGGGCGGTATCAGGCCGACGTGTATTAGCACACGCCGAACCCTCCCCCGCCGCGGGGGAGGGTGCCTGCGGAGCAGGCGGGAGAGGGGCAGCGCGACCTTTCCGAATGGGGCAGCGCTCCCCTCTCCCGACCCGCATTCGCGGGCCACCCTCCCCCGCAGAGGGGGGAGGGAGATGCGCACATCCGGCCCGACTCTTGCTGCCCTTCGAACCCTGGAATTCGCCGAGGATTTCGCCATGAACGCGCACGTCCAGGCACCCGCCGCCGCCGTGAAGACCACCTGCCCGTATTGCGGCGTCGGCTGCGGTGTGATCGCCACGCCGGACGGGCAGGGCGGCGCGGGCATTGCCGGCGATACCGAGCATCCGGCGAATTTCGGCCGCCTCTGCTCCAAGGGCTCGGCCCTCGGCGAGACCCTGTCCCTCGACAGCCGCCTGCTGCATCCCTCCGTCGACGGGGTGCGAGCGAGCTGGGAATCGGCCCTCGGCACCGTGGCCGGCGGCCTGCGCAAGGTCGCCGAGCAGCACGGCCCGGATTCGATCGCCTTCTACCTGTCAGGCCAGCTTCTCACCGAGGATTACTACGTCGCCAACAAGCTCGCGAAGGGCTTCCTCGGCACGCCGCATGTGGACACCAACTCGCGCCTTTGCATGTCGAGCGCGGTGGCCGCCCACCGGCGCGCCTTCGGTTCGGATACCGTGCCGGGCTGCTACGAGGATCTCGACGAGGCCGACGTGATCGTGCTGGTCGGGTCCAACACCGCCTGGTGCCACCCGATCCTGTTCCGCCGCATGGTCGATGCACGCGCCAAGCGCGGCACCAAACTCGTGGTGATCGACCCGCGCCGGACCCAGACGGGGGAGGAGGCGGACCTCTTCCTCGGCCTGAAGCCGGGCACCGACACCGCCCTGTTCTCAGGCCTCCTCGTGCATCTCGCGAGCGCGGGCGCCCTCGATTACCGCTTCGTCCTCGACCACACGACGGGCTTCGAGGGGGCGCTCGAACGCGCGCGCTCGATCGCGCCGGACATCGCCGCGACGGCCGCCGCCACCGGCCTTTCGGACGCGGATGTGGGCGCCTTCTTCGCGCTGTTCACCCGCACGAAGCGCGTCGTCACCGCCTTCTCACAGGGGGTGAACCAGTCGGCGCAGGGGACCGACAAGGGCAACGCGATCATCAACTGCCATCTGGCCACCGGCCGCATCGGCAAGGCCGGCGCGGGGCCGTTCTCACTCACCGGCCAGCCCAACGCCATGGGCGGGCGCGAGGTCGGCGGCCTCGCCAACATGCTGGCCGCCCACATGCATTTCGCCCCCGAGGAAGTGGACCGGGTCCGCCGGTTCTGGTCGGCGCCCAACATCATCACCGGCGAGGGCATGAAGGCCGTCGCCCTGTTCGAGGCGGTGGAGCGCGGCAAGATCAAGGCCCTGTGGGTGATGGGTACCAACCCCGTCGTGTCGATGCCACGCGCCGACGCGATCCGCGAGGCGATCAAGGGGCTCGACCTCTACGTCGTGTCCGAGGCCGTGGCCGACAGCGACACCGCCATGGCGACGGGCCGGAAGACCGTGCTGCTGCCGGCCCAGGCCTGGGGCGAGAAGGACGGCACCGTCACCAATTCCGAGCGGCGCATCTCGCGCCAGCGCAGCTTCCTGAAGGCTCCCGGCGAGGCACGGGCGGATTGGGCGATCATCAGCGACATCGCCAAGCGCCTCGGCCACGGCGAGGCCTTCGCGTATCCGAACGCCGCCGCGATCTTCCGCGAGCACGCGTCGCTCTCGGCCTTCGAGAACAACGGCACCCGCGACTTCGACATCGGCGCGGTGAGCGATATCTCGGACGCGACCTATGCCGGCGCGAAGCCGCTGCAATGGCCGCTGACGAAGCGCGGGGCCAAGGACGGCAAGCCGCGCCTCTTCGCCGACGGACAGTTCTTCACCTTCGACAAGCGCGCCCGCTTCGTCGCCGTACAGCCCCCGGCCCTGGCCCAGGCGGCGAGCGCGGACTTCCCCTTCGTGCTCAATACCGGCCGGGTCCGCGACCATTGGCACACGATGACGCGCACGGGGAAAAGCCAGCGCCTCTCGGCCCATCGCGACGTGCCCTTCGTGGAGATCCACCCCGACGACGCGGCCATGATGGGCGTGGTCCATGGCGGCCTCGCCACGGTCTCCACCGCGCATGGTGCGGCGGTGCTGGAGGTGATGGTGGGGGAGGGTATGCGCCGGGGCGACCTGTTCGCCGCCTTCCACTGGAGCGGGGCCACCGCGTCGGAGGGCCGGGTCGGCGCCCTCGCGCGCGGCATCCCCGATCCGGTCTCCGGACAGCCCGAGTTGAAGGCGACGCCGGCCGCCATCGCGCCGGCGGTCTATCGCAGCCGAGGCTTCCTGTTGACCCGCGAGCAGCGGTCGCTTCCCACCGGATGGTGGTGGGCGCGCGCCACGATCCAGGGCGGGTCCGGGCTGCACTTCGCCACCCAGGAGAGTTCGCGCGAGGTCGCGTTGATGCTGCGGGGGATGTTCCAGGGCCTCGAGATCGCCGAATATGCCGACCACGCCCGTGGCCGCTACCGCTTCGCCGCCTATGACGGGGAGCGTCTCGTCGCCTGTCTGGCCCTGACGCCCGGCGACGCGAAACCGGGCTGGGAATCGGAGAAGGCCTATTTCGCCGCCGACGATCTCGAACCCTCCGCCCGGCGCGCCCTGCTCTCAGGCCGGGCCGAGACGGCGTCGGCCGGGCCGACCGTCTGCGCCTGCCACGGTGTCGGCCTCGACGTCATCACCGGCACCATCGCGGCCGGGGCGCAGAGCGTCGAGGCAGTGGGTGCCGCCTGCAAAGCCGGCACGAATTGCGGCTCGTGCATCCCAGAGATCCGCAAGCTGCTGCCGCAGGCGCTTGCGCGCGACGCCGCATAAGCTCATTTTCATAGGATGAGCACGCCCCGCCAGCCCCGGGAAACCCGACCCGCCGGAATCGCCGCCCGTGAGGGCGCCGGACATGCCGGCCTCGAACCACTGGCGGTCCTGCCGGTCTTCGTGCCGCTGCAGGGCAAGCGCGCGGTGCTGGCCGGGTCCAATGGCGGCGCGCCGTGGAAGGTGAAGCTGCTCGCCGCCGCCGGGGCCGATGTTGACGTCTACGCGCCCGAACCCAGCGACGAGTTGCGCGCGGTGCCGGGCGAGATCGTCGCCGGCAGCGTCACCCTGCATGAGCGCCAGTGGCAGCCCTCCGACCTGCAGGGCGCGGCCTTCTGCATCGGCGCCATGGAGGACGAGGCCGATTGCATCGCCTTCGTGGCCGCCGCGCGGGCGACCGGCGCCATCGTCAACGCCGTCGACCGGCCGCATCTCTGCGACGTGAAGTTCGGCGCCATCGTCAACCGCTCGCCCATGGTGGTGGGCATTTCCACGGAGGGCGCGGCTCCGGTCTTCGGGCAGACCGTGCGCGCCCGGATCGAGGGCATGCTGCCGCGCGGGTTCAAGGCCTGGATCGGCGCCGCCCGCGACTGGCGCGAGGAGGTCACGAGCCGCTTCCACGCCTTCTCCGACCGCCGCGCCTTCTGGGAGCGCTTCACGGATCGCGCCTTCGCCGAGCCGGACCGGACACCCACCGAGGCGGATCTGGCCGAACTCCTCGGCCAGACGGAGGTGGCCCCCAAGGGCGGGGCGGTGACGCTCGTCGGCTCGGGGCCGGGCGATGCCGAACTCCTGACGCTGAAGGCCCTGCGGGCGCTCCGCAACGCCGACGTGATCCTCTACGACGACCTCGTGGCGCCCGAGATCCTCGATTATGCCCGCCGCGAGGCGCGCACCATGCTGGTGGGCAAGACCGGGCACGGCCCCTCCTGCCGCCAGGACGACATCAACGCGCTGATGGTGCAGCTCGCCAAATCCGGCAAGCAGGTGGTGCGCCTCAAATCCGGCGACCCCCTGGTCTTCGGCCGGGCCGGCGAGGAGATCGACGCCTGCCATCAGGCTGGTATCCCCGTGAGCGTGGTGCCGGGCATCTCGGCGGCGCAGGGGGCGGCCGCGTCGCTGGGCGTCTCCTTGACCAACCGCGACTCGGCGCGACGCCTGCAATTCGTCACCGGCCACGACCGCCGCGGCACCCTGCCGTCGGACCTGAACTGGGGCGCGCTCGCCGATCCGAGCGTCACCACCGTGGTCTACATGCCGAAGAAGACCCTGCGCGAGCTGCTCGACCGCGCCGTCGCCGAGGGTCTGGCACCGGCCACCCCCGCGCTCCTCGTCTTCAACGCCACGCGCCCCAACCAAGCCGTCGTGTCCGGCACAGCCGCCGATCTGGCGGACCGGGTGGAGGCATCGGGCTACGATGGGCCGGCCTTGCTGATGGTGGGCGAGGCTTTGCGGCGACAGGGGGCCGCCCTGGCGGACGAGACCGGGGAACGAGATCAGATCGCCGTGTGACAGGGTTCGTCACACCGGAGGCGTCTGCTTTCGCGGCACCGACAAGCCATAGAATGCGAGGCCCGACACGAGGGGCCCCAACAGGAAGAGCAGGTTTTCCGCCGACCCCATGGCGGCGGCGAGCCGGTGGAGAAATCCCTGCGGCCTGGAGGCGGATTCCGTCATCAGGACGAGGACGAGACAGGCGAACAGCCATACCGCGACCGGCGAGCCGAGGCTCCATGGCAGGAGATGCCGCTCGATTGACGGCCGGAAGATCGCCCCCGCGAAAATCGCGATGAGGATCAACGGCCCGGCAAAGAGAAGTCCGGCCACCATCAGGGCCATCGTTCTGCCGAGGCCCCTCGACAGGGCTCGGGCCATCGTCTCCGTCGCGGCCCCATCCGGCAAAGCCGGCCAGAGCAGCATCTGAATGACCAGAACCGATCCGACGAGGCCGATGATGCCCGCCAAGGCAACGCGCAGGGTGATCGGCCAGGAGGCGGATGACATGATCGTGTTCCTTTCGTCGGCCGAGGCAGCGAGGAGATCGCGGTCGCCCCTGAGCGGGCGGGCTCCGGGGGATGGGTTCAAACCGTGACGCGGCGCAATCCCTCCCTCGGCGTCAGGTCGCCCGGCTGCTTGAGCCCCCACACCAGACCGAGCCGGCGCATCGCGAGCAGCACCCACCAACCCGGATCGTGCTGACCCGGCTCGATGCCGAGGCGAGCGGAGTCCGGCCAGGCATGGTGGTTGCCGTGCCAGGCCTCGCCGAAGGTGACGAGGGAGGCCGCCGGCAGGTCGTGTCCCTGCACCGCGACCCCGTCCACCGCCCAGCCCTGCGGCCCACACCGGTGGGTCAGGTGGCCGACGAGCCAGTGCCCGGTGAGGCTCACGGCGATCCGCACGGGAATGCCCCAGACCAGCCACGGCATGCCGCCGAGCGCGTAGAACAGGATCGCCCACGGGATCTGCTGCGCCATCCAGGTCGCCTCCAGCCAACGCAGGAAGCCATCGCGGGCGATCCTGTCCTCCGGCACGAAGCGGGGCGGGTGGGTGAGATCGAGGCGGCAATGCATCTGCCACCACGCGTCACGTAGAAACGGTGCGCGGTGGGCATGGAGATCGTGGCACGAGGCCTGGCGCTGCGCCCAGTCCCGGGTGTCGTGGAGCCGTACCATGCCGAGTGGTCCCGCCATGCCGACCAGCGTGCCGAGATAGACCAGCACCCGCTCCACCCAGAGTGGCGCCGACAGGCTGCGATGGATCAGGAGCCGGTGCAGGCCGATGGAGTGCCCGAGACAGAGGGTGACTGCGCTGCTGGCGAGGAAGAGCAGCACCGCACCGGGCGTGACGAAGATCGGCGCCAGGGAGACAGCCGCCAATGTCATGCCACCGGTCCAGAGCGACCGGGACGGCGCCCAGCGGACCCGCCCTTCCGTGGCGGAGGTATCCGGTCCCGCAATGAGGCGGGGTGTCGAGAGAAGCGTCATGCGGGCCTCCAATGATTAGGCACTTACCTAATTATATCAGCGACCAATTTGTCAATCGTTAGCTCATCGCCTAAATGTTCGGTGAAGTGAGGCACCGATCCCATGCAGCGCGTCTTCGAGGCCCTGGCATCCCCAGTGCGACGGAAAATCCTCGCCTATCTGGCGCATGCCGAGCTGAGCGCGGGCGACATCGCCTCGCGCTTCGAGATGTCGAAACCGTCGATCTCGCAGCACTTGTCGATCCTGGAAAATGCCGGCCTGGTGGCGAGCGAGAAGCGCGGGCAGTTCGTGTTCTACCGGCAGGTGGAGGACAATCTCGCCAACACACTCGCCGGCTTCGTGCAGGAGGTCTGCCCCGTCGGCCGCCCGCTCCGGCGCGAGAGCGCCACCCTGGCCGGCGACCGTGGGAAGGGCGGGGAGGGCTGAGATCGGACGTCCCGTCGCGGCGACTTGCCTCCGGACGGCGTGAACGATCAAACACCTGTGAATCGACCCGGCGGCGCCACCCGCCCGATGGGCTTGCACCACGTGCGATGCGTGTAGAGTTCCGACCAGAATCGGAGCCACGCCGTGAACAAGCGATTCGCTGTCCTCGCCCTTGCCCTGTCGCTCGCGACGACGACACGAGCATTTGGCGCCGCCGATCCGGTGATCGCGGCGGCGACGGACTTGACCGGTGACGTCCTGTTCCTCGAATCCGGCGCGCCCGGCATGATCCTGGTGGTCGTGCGCGGGGACGGGACCTTCATCCGCGGCTACGGCGAGACCAAGAAGGGCAACGGCATCACGCCCGATGGAACGAGCCTAGTGCGGCTCAACTCCATCACCAAGGTCTTCACCACGGAGGTGCTGGCCTCGCTCGCCACGGAGAGGAAGCTCTCCCTCGCCGATCCGCTGCAGAGCTTCGCGCCGGAGGCGAAGGTTCCCGCTTTCGAAGGGCGGCCCATGACCCTGCTCGATCTGGCGACCTATTCGGGCGCCCTGCCACGCGAGATGGGACACGCCCCCGAAGGCACGAACCCACGCGCCTGGCCGACCCGCGACGACCGCTGGTCCTGGCTCGGCACATACACGCTGCCCTGGGCTCCCGGCACCGTCACGTCCTACTCGAATGTGGGGTTCGACCTCCTGGCCGATGCCGTCGGCGCGGCGGGGGGCGCGGCCTATCCCCAGTTGCTGCGCAGCCACGTCACCAGGCCGCTGGGAATGGCCGATACCGGACTGTCACCGACGCCAGAGCAATGCGCGCGGCTGATGATCGGCTCGGGCCTCGGCGGCCCGGCCACCTGCGTCGACACCCAGGCGACGGGCGGAAGCGGCGGCCTCTACAGCACCGGCAACGACATGGCGCGCTGGCTCCGGCACAACGTCACCGCCACGAGCGGCGCGCTCGCCCTGAGCCACGCGGTCTACCGCCAGCGCCAATCGATGCCGGCAGCGATCGGCTTCGACGAAGCCTCGCCCATGGCGGGCCTCGCCCTCGGCTGGGTGGCCCTGGCGGCCAAGGGAAACGAACCGGCGATGCTGGCCAAGAGCGGGGGAGGCGCCGGCTTCATGAGCTACGTCGCCTTCGCGCCGGGGCGTGATGTCGGAGTCTTCGTCGTCATCAACCGCATCGATTTCGCGGCGTTCTCCGCCTTGACCAGCACGACCCACAAGCTGATCGCCGCCCTCGCGACCCGCTGAACCCAAGTGGTGAAGCCGGTCTCACGCAGCCCCCGGCGACACATTGACGGTTGCCCGCATCCCCGGCCCATGCTCTTGCCGCAGCGTCCCTCCGGAACCGGCTTGAAGGCTCCCCATGCGTCGCGCCCTTCCCCTCATCCTCTTCGCCCTCGGCCTCGTGGCGCTCGGGGTCGCCGCCACCGTGATGCTCGTGCCGAAGGCCGGGCAGGTGGCGACCAGCAGCGTCGGCGGCCCCTTCACCCTCACCGACCAGGACGGACGGCGCGTCACCGAGCGCGATTTCGCCGGGGCGACCCATCTCGTCTTCTTCGGCTTCACCCATTGCCCCGACGTCTGCCCGACCACGCTGCAGCAGATCGGTGATGTGCTCCAGGCGCTCGGCCCCAAGGGCAAGGACACGAAGGCGCTGTTCATCGCGGTCGATCCCGAGCGCGACACGCCCGAGGCCCTGAAGACCTACCTCGCCAGTTTCGATCCCCGCATCGTCGGACTCACCGGCTCGCCGGAGGAGGTCGCCGCGACCGTGAAGGCCTACCGCGCCTATGTCCGCAAGGTGCCGACCAAGGGAGACGACTACACGATGGAGCACACGGCGCTCGTCTACATCATGGATGGCCGGAACCGCTTCGTGAACGCCCTCAACCTGATGAAACCCGCCGACCAGGCGGCGGCGGAACTCGCCAAGGCGCTGTGACGCGTCATCGCGGCGGGTGCGGTGTCAGCGCCCCGCTGCGCGAGGTGCGGGACAGGCCGTGCTCGGTCTTGTTCCAGCGGTCGGGTGCGAGGATCAGTTCGATCACCCCGCGCCAGGCGGCGAGGCTGACGAGCAGGAAATAGGCCGGCAGCAGGGGCACGAAGGGGACGAGATCGTGCCAGCCCCGGCGCCGGCAGCCGATATAGGCCGGCAGCAGCATCGCCACGAAGCCCGAGACGAACACCGTGATCGCGGCGCCCGTCGGCAGGTTCGACCAGAAATCGCTCCCCGGCTCGATCCGGCTGGGCCAGAGGGAGACCAGAGCCGGCAGCATCAGAAACGGATAGGCCAGAGCCGAGGCCACCGTGCCGGGGATGAGGGCGATGGCGCATAGGCTCGCCAGGGGGCCGAGTTCGCGGAACGTGACCAGGGGGGTGCGGCCATGGGTGAGGCTGGTCTGGAGGAAGCCCTTCATCCAGCGGGTGCGCTGGTTGAGCCAGGCCTTGTAGCGGGCCGGCGCCTCCTCGATCGTGTTGCTCGGCAGATCACCCACATCGTAGCCGGCCCGCGCCAGCCGCAGGCCGAGATCGGCATCCTCGGTGACGTTCCAAGAATCCCAGCCATGGACGGCGCGCAGGATGTGGGTTCGGAAATGCGGCCTTATGGAGCAAATGCACCAAATATGATGGCGTAGGCCATTGTATACGGTGCGTTCCCATGGGGCTCATTTTCGGAGATGGAATTATGCGCGCGAGACGACTTTGGGATCAATCTAAGCCTACCCCTGCAAATCAGGAGCGGGCATGTTCGCAACATGAACACACGTCGCTTTGGATTTCTCGGTACCGCAGGGTTCTTCCTACTCCTGTTTCTGTACGACAGGCTGGCGAAACCCATCCTCGACGTCGAGATCCAGGATTATTGGAAGGAGACCGCACGCCCTTCGTTGTCTCCGCATCTTGCCTCATCGGTCAGCGCAATGATTGAGTGGCTTGGCCTTTTCTGGAGCGGAGTTGGCTCAACCTTGCTAGTCATGCTCGTTTTCGAGCTATTTTTTGCGTGGCGGAGACACAAGACGAAATGGAAAAAGAGCGCCTTTCTATCTCTTACGTTTGATGGAGATCATCAAACTGCGTCACCTAACAACCAAGATGGCGTCGAGTATTATTATTGGACAAATATACCAGGGGTAGAAATTGATTTTGAGGGCAGAAGACATAGAGAGATCGCAGGATACACAATGGTTTTTCTGTCTCTTTCGTACCCGATGAGTACAAATTACAATAGAATTCGGGTTGTTGGTGGGGGCATAAGATGTGAATTGCTTTCTGACAGCAGCAGCGGGGCTGTTATTAAGGCGAACGGAGATATGAGAGGGCGAACAATAGAAATTCGATTTAGCGCAAGCCCTATACCGCTCGATTAGTCAAGTTTTATCTCTTTTGCACCGATCGCTGTCATTACCTGCACCATAAAGACGGCCGTGAACTTCCCCCGCGCCAACTTGTTGCGAATATTCGGCTCGGTCTCCTTCACACCGATAGAGGCCAGCTTATCGACAAGCTGCGCGTAGGTGACGCCCTTACGCTTCAGTTCGGCTTTCAGGATCGCCTTCACCCGCGCATCCCAGTGTTCCTCTAGGCCTTCGGTCATGCGTCTGCATCCTATCTGATTGCAGATGCCATCATACGCGATGCTTTTGCCCTTGACTACGATGCGATTATGCCATCATATGCGATGCATAAGCATTCGAGACGATGGCAATGGCCTCCCACTTCCTCCTTTCCGCAGCCGCCCGCACCCTTTCGCTCAAGGCGATTTACAAGGGCGGCGAGGACAAGGCCTACCAGACCTTCAAGCGCCTTCGCTGGCCTGAGACGGACGGTGAGCCCGTGTGCCCGGCCTGCGGTTGTCTCGACCACTACGACATCTCGACCCGTCGTCGCTTCAAGTGCGCGGGCTGCGGCAAGCAGTTCAGCGTCACCAGCGGGACCATCTTCGCCTCGCGCAAGCTGGCCTTCACCGACCTGTGCGCTGCCGTCGCCATCTTCGTGAACGCGGTGAAGGGCCTCTCGGCTCTGCAACTCGGTCGTGACCTGTCGGTGTCCTACAAGACGGCTTTCGTCCTCGCTCACAAGCTGCGCGAGGCCCTTTCGGCTGAGACGCGCGGCCTTGGCCTCGACGGAGAGGTTGAGATCGACGGCGCGTACTTCGGCGGTCACGTCCGCCCAGAGAACCGCAAGGAGGATCGCAAGGATCGCCGTCTCAGGGAGAACCAGAGCGGCGAGCGCCGCGTCGTCATCGTCATGCGCCAGCGCAAGGGCCGGACCCTGACGTTCGTCGCCAAGCGCGAAGCCGAGGGCGTCGCCCTGGCCGAACAGCACGTCGCCCACGGGTCCAAGGTCTATGCGGACGAGGCGACCCACTGGGACGAGCTAGAGGCCAAGTTCCCCGACGCTGGCCGCATCAATCACTCCGAAGCCTACTCGGCGGACGGCGCCAACACGAACCAAGCCGAGAGCTTCTTCGCCCGCCTGCGCCGCATGGTGTCGGGCCAGCATCACTTCGTCACCGCCCGCTACCTTCACCAGTACGCCGCTGAGGCCGCTTGGAAGGAGGACAACCGTCGCCTCCCGAACGGCATGGCCTTCGCTCAGACCATCCGTCTGACGATGGCATCCCCCGTCAGCCGCGCTTGGAAGGGCTACTGGCAGCGGCACGAAGGTTAAAATGGACCTTCGTGCCTACTTCGGCGGCGCGGTGCCCATGAGCGAAGGAGGCATCACTTTGGGAGCGGCAGGTGAGTTTGTTACATCTTTATTGTCGACGTGTTTTGACGTCGCTGTGTTATACGCCCACACTGCACCATTGCCACCAACGTTTATAATAGTAAGAACACCAGCTAGAACGCTAACACACAGTGCAACAAATCCAAGTCTACCAAGAACTGTCGCGGCCTTGAGTTCGTCTTTTACTCGACCAAAAAAACTAGATGAGATCTTATTATTAGGGTCGAGTATATAGGCAATATGGAACGATAGTTCTTGCAGGCATTCTATTTGCTCTTTTGAGAAGCAGTTTTTCCCTGCAGTCTTATGTTTGATGCAAATAGCTTCAATCGCTTCAACGACGCGGTCATGGACAACGCCTGTGCGATGATCTGCATTTTCTACTCGCTCAAACGAGTCCAAAATGCCTCGTGATTTACGAGCAGCATCAATGCGAAGCTGCCTAGCCTCATCGTTCATTTGTCGCGCGCGGCTAGGAAAAGAGGGCTACATCCCGTTCATATAGCGTAAGTTCAATGCACCACAAGCGCACAGTATGCGCACCATGCACTTAAGCTGTCGCTAACTCACGAGAGAGCTGTTCGGCACTGCTTTTTGGAAAGCCCTGCTTCAAAAGGCTTGAGCGCAGCCCCTCAGCGGATACAGGTTGTCCGTTACTGACGTACAGCATCAAAGCGCTGAGAATGCCGTCGACTTCTTTTTCGCTGTACCCGCCGTTTGAAAGGGCGGACCGAAGCTGGAACTCAAGCTCACGCAGCCGCGCAGAACGAATCCGCTCTCTTGCTTTTGCATCGACCGGCCGATTCATGGCGCCGACCTCATTGCGATCACTGGCCCTGCGGGCAAGTGCCATAGGAATGCCTCTGTTCTAAATCGTGTAACGTGACTACGGACTTAACGATCACGCTGTCTGCCGGAACGTCTCTTATGCGAGAGAGGTTCCCCGCTACGCGACAAGGCATCAAGCTTCCTAACTCGCATGATCGCCGTTTCGAGTACCGCGTCAACAAGATAGTTAGGTCGCGGCATTCACACAAATTTTTATTTTCGAAGCTCGTCAGCGTACGAACCTCCAATCGCAAATGCCATAGTTGTCCCAAGCGAGGCAATCTTCGCCGCTTGAACGGCCAAGAACGCTACCGCGCTATCGCCCTCCAAACCTGCCCGTCTTTAGTCCGCTCACCCTCAACCATGCGGCTCGCCCGCATCCGTCTGAGCGCGCAGCCGACGCGGCGGGTCACGTCCGTCAGTAGCCTACGATCCCGCCCGTCCTTGCCCTCTGTCTGGCACACGAGGACCGCTAGCTGGTGAGCCGTCAGAGGCCCGTCAGCCTTGCGTATCTCGGCCAAGAGGTAGTCCCGCAGTTCGTTGCGATAGAACAGGACGATGCGGGCTGCGCGGGGCGTGGAGCCTACCAGTTCGCCCCGATACCCGCAGGCGTCCAGCACCCTATCTAGGGCCTCTATGTCGTTGGAGAGGATCGCCATGCGCTCGCGCAGTTCGGCGTTTTCTCGGCTCAGTTCCTCGCGCTTGGCGAGCAATCCGTTGATAAGGGTCTGGTCCTGCATTTTGCCATCATAGGCGATGACATAGGCCTTTACCTAGCGTGCTTTTTGGTGCATTTGCTCCATAAGGCCGCGGAAATGGGTGGAGGTCCCACCCAGCGGCGTCGGCAGCCGCCATGCGGCCAGCGCCGGGCCGAGCACGTCGAACAGGGCCGTGTATTCGAGGGCAAAGCACCGGGTCAGCCAGGAATCGCGGGCATTGTCGATGACGAGGCGGCCCTGCAGGCAGGCTGTGCGCGGGGAGGCGCGGGCGAAGGCCTCGGCGGCTGCCCGCAACTGGCCGGGATCGGGCACGTCCTCCGCGTCGTAGACGACGAGGCAGCTTCCCCTTGCCAGGGGCAGGGCGGCGTTGAGGGCGCGCGGCTTGGTCCTGGGCAGCCCCGGCGGCACGACGACGACCTCCACATGCGCCGGCAGGGTGAGGCGGGCGAGCGCCTCCGCCGTAGCGGCGTCGTCGGCCTCGGTGAGGAGCTTGATGTCGAGCTTCGCCACCGGGTAATCGAACCGCGTCAGCGCCTCCAGCAAGCGCGGCACCACCGCCGCCTCCCGGTAGAGGGCGACGAACACCGTGTAGACCGGCAGGTCGACGTCCGACATCCTTTGCCCGGGCGTGTCCTCCGGCGCGATCCTGCCGGTCGGGCCGATGGCGGCCACGCGAAAGGTGAGCAGGACGAGAAATCCGACCTGCACCAGGACCCAGGCCGCCGTGACGAGGAACGCCGGCAGGCAGGCCAGGGCGAACAGGAACGCGCCGAAGACGAGGCCCGCCAGCGCAAGGAGCGGCGCCACGGGGACGGCGTTGTAGGCCCAGTCCGGCCTCCGCCTGAGAAGGTCGTCCGAGGCATGGGCCGCGACTCCCACCGAGCGCTGGGCGAAGATCGCGTGGCGCAGGGCCGTCGGGGTGGTGATCGCCGGCATCAGACCGGTGGGGCTGCGTCCCTGCAGCAATTCGACGACGGCGCGTCCCCGCGGCGCGTAGACGAAGGCCGCTCCCGTCCCCGGATCGAGGGGCGCGACACCTGCGACCAAACTGTCGGGAAACCGCGCCCCGGCGCCGAGGGGCAGGCGCGCGCCGAGATAGCGCGCGCCGAGGGTGAGGGCGAGGGCGCGGTAGAAGCGTTCCTCGTCCATCAGCCCGGACTGGATCAGGGCGGTGGCGGCATCGGTGCCGCTCGCCCGCGCCAGGGCGGCGGCCTTCGCCAGCAGCATCGGGGAGGCGGCGTGGCTCAGGAGAAACGCGATCTCCGGCGGCAATGCCACCGTTTCGCCGCGCAGGCTCCTGAAACCGAGGATCGACACCGGAACCGGCTCCCCGAGGCCCGGGAACGTGATAGGGGAGAGCCGTGAGCCAGACGATTCCCGCGCACAACCAGTGCGCCACAGATACAACCACACCGTCAAGCCGCCTCGCCTGGTGTGCCGCCGCTTTGCTGGTGATGGCGCTGTTCTCGGCTTGGCCGGCGGCAGCGCAAGACTCGACAGCGCACGATACGGCCTCGCGGGACACGGCCTCGCCGAGCGTGACGATCCCGAATTTCTGGAATCCGCGCAGCCGGCTCGAACGGATCGAGGCGCCGCAGACGGCGCGCGCCGTCCGCTTCCTCACCGACGACGAGTTCCCGCCCCTGCATTTCGCCGGCCCGGACGGCGCACCCACCGGCTTCGTGGTGGAACTCGTCCGGGCGGTCTGCGAACGCCTGTCGCTCAACTGCACGATCCAGGCGCGGCGGTTCGATACGCTGCTCGACGCCCTGGCCGACCGGCAGGGCGACGTGGTCGCGGCCGCGATCCCGCTCACCCCGACCCTGCGCAGCCGCTTCCTCGCCACCCGTCCGTATTTCCGCTGGCCGGCGCGCTTCGCGGCCCGCACGGACAAAGGCCTGCCCGCCCCCTCGGCCAAGGCGCTGGCCGGCAAGTCCGTCGGCATCGTCGGGGCAAGCGCCCATGCGGCCTATCTGAAGGCGTTCTTCCCCCAGGCGGAGGCGCGCGAGTTCACCGACCTCGCCACCGCCGAAGGGGCGCTCCGGCGCGGCGACGTGGATTACGTCTTCGCCGACGGGCTCAACCTCGCTTTGTGGATCGGCGGCATCGATTCCTCGAATTGCTGCGCACTCGTGGGCGGCGACTACCTGGAGAACCGCTATTTCGGCGAGGGCATCGGCCTCGTCACCCGGCGCGAGGACACGGCCCTGTCGCGCGCCCTCGACGAAGCCCTCCAACGGCTCTGGGACGAAGGGAAATACGCCGAGCTGTATCTGCGGTTCTTCCCCGTCAGTCCGTTCTGACTCGCCGGCCCATCCCCCTCGGGGCGCCGGGCCGGCCTTACATCCTCAGCATCCCGCACGCCTCGTCCGCCAACCGCAGGGTCAAATCCGCAGCCCCCGTTTCCCGTGCCAGAGCCGCCGCCTGTCCCGACCAGAGCGGCGAGAAGTCGCCCGAGCCTGCAGCCTCCGCGCGCTGGCGCAGGGGCTGGAGCGCCACGGCAGCGGAGGGAAAGGCCGGCGCGTCGGCGCTCACCGGGCCGAGCTCCGCCAAAGCACGGTTGACGAGACCTCGGGCGGGGCGCCCCGTGAACACGTTGGTGAGCGCGGTATCCTCGTCGCGGGCGGCCCGTAGCGCCGCGAGATGGACGGCGGAGATGCCGGCCTCCGGGCAGAGGAGATAGGCCGTGCCGATCTGGACGGCGGACGCGCCGAGGGTGAGCGCCGCGGCGACCCCGCGCGCATCGGCGATGCCGCCCGCCGCGATGACGGGCACGCGCACCGCGTCCACCACCTGCGGCACCAGGGAGAAGGTGCCGACCTGGGACTCCACCGCATCGGTGAGGAACATGCCGCGATGGCCCCCGGCATCGGCCCCTTGGGCGATGATCGCGTCCACGCCGCGCTCTTCGAGCCAGCGGGCCTCGCGCACCGTGGTGGCGGAGGAGACGACGAGACAGCCCGCCTCCCTGACGCGGCGGAGGAGGGCGGCCTCGGGGAGCCCGAAATGGAAGCTGACCACCACCGGGCGCAGATCCTCCATGACGGCGCACATCGCCTCGTCGAAGGGCGCACGGTTGGCCATGGCGACGGGTACTGACGGGTCGAGGCCGAGTTCGCGGTAATAGGGCGTCACGCGCTGGAGCCATGCGGCCTCGCGGGCCGGATCGGCGGCGGCCGGCGTGTGGCAGAAGAAATTCAGATTGAACGGACGATCCGTGCTCCGGCGGATCGCCGCGACCTCGCTGCGTAACTGCTCGGCGTTCAGGGCGGCGCAGGCCAGCGACCCGAGGGCGCCGGTGGTGGAGACGGCGGCCGTGAGCCGGCCCCGAGGCCCGACCATCGGGGCCTGGACGATGGGATGATCCAGACCGGCGAGATCGAGAAAGCGTCTGTCGGGCCACATGGCATGGTCTCCTTGGCAAGGCGTCGATCACCGTCTGTCTACACCATCGAAGCGCGATGGTTTCCGGTTGGCTCCGCAGCCCGTGAGGAACGCGATGGAAAGTCTCGCTCGGGGTGGATAACCCCGCTCGCAGGCGAGTTTCGCGGCCCGTCCGGATGTCGGATCGCGCGGGAACATGGTCCAACTATTGCTGGTGTTTCGGCGAGGTTTGCATCGGCGCCGATGGTGTGACGGACCTCGAGGCGATCCATGGCGATCCGGTCATATCCCGTTCCCGATGCGTCATCGACCCGGCCTCGCCCGTCGCTCGACGCGGCCTACCGCCGGATTACCTGGCGCCTGCTGCCGTTCCTGATGGCGCTCTGGATCCTGTCCTGGATCGACCGCGTCAATATCGGTTTCGCCAAGCTGCAGATGCTGTCCGATCTCAAATTCAGCGAGACGGTCTACGGCATCGGCGCGGGCATCTTCTTCATCGGCTACTTCCTGTGCGAGGTGCCGAGCAACCTGCTGCTGGAATATATCGGCGCCCGCAAGACCATCGCGCGGATCACGTTCCTCTGGGGCGCCTGCTGCGTGGCGATGATGTTCGTCACCACACCGGCCTTCTTCTACGTCCTGCGCTTCCTGCTCGGAGTGTTCGAGGCCGGCTTCTATCCGGGCGTGATCCTGTATCTCACCTACTGGTACCCGAGCGAGCGGCGGGGCGAAGGTGTTCGGGCTGTTCATGTCGGCCTCGGCGATCGCCGGAGTGATCGGCGGGCCGCTGGCCGGGGCGATCCTCACCGGCATGGACGGCGTGAACGGCTGGGCCGGCTGGCAATGGGTGTTCCTGCTGGAGGGCATCCCGTCGATCCTCGCGGGGTTCGTGACGCTCCTCTACCTGACCGACCGTCCCGCCAAGGCCAATTGGCTGACACCGGAACAGCGGGCAATGATCGAAGCCGATCTCGCCCGCGACGCCGAGGCCTTGGGTCCGCGCGAGCACCGCATTCTCGCCTCCCTGAAGGATGTCCGGGTCTGGCAGTGCATCGCGATCTTCTTCTGCATCATCATGGCGAACTCGGCCCTGACCTTCTTCGGGCCGAGCGTGGTGCGCGATGCCGGCTTCACCGATCCGCTCACCGTCGGCTGGATCATGTCGGCGGCCTATCTGTGCGGCGGCATCGGGATGATCCTCAACGGGCGCCATTCCGATCGCACCGGCGAGGCGCGCCTGCATTGCGGGATCCCAGCGACGATCGGGGCGCTCGCCATCGCCCTCGTCGGGTTCCTCGTCCCGGCCAGCCCGGCTCTGGCGATGCTGGCGCTCGCCGTGGCGATCGTCGGCACGATGAGCGCGATCCCCGTCTTCTGGCAGATCCCGGGGCGGTTCCTGGCGGGCTCCGCCGCCGCGGCCGGCATCGCCCTGATCAATTCGGTGGCCAACCTCGCAGGCTTCGGCGCTCCCGCCCTCATGGGTTACCTGCGCGAACATACCGGCTCGGCCTCCGCCGGCCTGTGGCTGGTCGCGGCCTTCGAGCTCGCGACGATCGTGCTGATCCTCGCCTTCGTCCCACCCGCCACCCCGGCGCTGGAGCGCCGGGCCGCCGCCCGTGCCGCCCATGAGCCGGCCTGACCCCGCCCCCGGTCACGCCGGAACCGGCCCTCTGCAGGAGACACAGTTGAACCACCCCCCTGAGCGACCCGACCTCACGCGCCGCAGCCTGGTCGGCGCCGGCCTCGCCGGAATCGGTCTCGCCGGCACGGTCGCCGCCACCGGCACCGTGCTGGCCCAGGGCGCGCCCGCCCCGGCTCCGGCACAGCCGGGTGCCCTGACCACCGGCCCGACGATGCAATCGGGCCTCGGCCCGCGCCTCACCATGCACGCCATCGACAATTTCCACGGCACACCGGGCGCGGGCATGGTCTGCGACCTCTCCGTGCGCGATGGCGACACCTACCGGCCGATCAAGACGATCACGACGGGAGCCAACGGCCGCTCGCCCGAGCCGCTCCTCATCGACGACACCCTGAAGACCGGGCGCTACGAGTTGCTGATGCATGTGGAGGAATACTTCGCCCGGATCGGCGTGGCGCTGCCGAGCCCGAACTTCCTCGGCCTCGTCCCGATCCGCTTCCACATCCGCGACGCGAGCCAGCGCTACCACCTGCCGATCCTGTTCACGCCCTGGGGCTACTCGTACTATCGCGGCAGCTGAGAGCCCCGACCGTCCGCAACCGCTTCCTCACGACACGATCCGAGAGACCCGATGGCCGGCATCACGACACATATCCTCGACTCGGAGCGCGGGCGCCCCGCGCCCGGCGTGCGCATCGACTTTTCGGTGATGGAGGAGGGGCGCTGGCGCCTCGTGAAGAGCGTCGTCACCAATGCCGACGGGCGTACCGACAAGCCGATCCTGCCGGCGGACGAGGCGAAGATCGGGCAGTATCAGCTTGAATTCTTCATCGACAGCTATCTGAAGAGCCGGCCCGGGTTAAGCGAGGCGGACATCTTCGTAGACAATCCGGTGGTGCGGTTCGCCGTCTTCGACGCCAAGCAGCATTACCACGTGCCGATGCTGTGCACGCCCGGCAATTGCACCACGTATCGCGGGAGCTGAAGCCTTTGTCGGATCTGGCCGCCATCCACCGTCTCGACCGGGACGCCTTCGTCGCCCTGCTCGGCGGGGTGTTCGAACACGCGGCCTGGGTCGCCGAGGCGGTGGCGCCGGCCCGCCCCTTCGCCAGCGTGGCCGAGTTGCACGCCGCGATGATGGACGCGGTGCGCCATGCGCCCGAGGCGCGGCGCCTCGCCTTCCTCAACGGCCACCCGGAACTCGCCGGCCCCGAGGCACGGGCGCGGGCGATGACGGCCGACTCCGCGAGCGAGCAGGGCAGCGCCGGCCTCGACCACCTCCCGCCCGAGGATGCGGCGGCCTTCGACCGCCTGAACGCCGCCTACCGGGAGAGGTTCGGTTTCCCCTTCATCATCGCCGTGCGAGGCCGCAGCCGGGCCGAGATCCTCGCGGTGTTCGAGGCTCGGCTTCGACGGGAGCGGGCCGAGGAGGAGGCCACCGCCCTCGACGAGATCGGCGCGATCACGCGGATGCGCCTGGACATCCTGATCGCCGGGACGGGCGACTGAGAGCGCATCGGGGCTCCGGACACGGAACCCACCGACTCGCGAACCCGCTCAGATGATGAAATCCGCTTCGCCGAGCGCCGAAGCGGCGACGTCGTGCAGGATGATGCGGTGGTCGATGCCGGTATAGTTCGCGAAGGTGACGAGGGTGTCGTCTCCGCCGTGGACCGACGTGATGACGACATCGTCGAAATTCGTCGTCAGCGGCACCACGTTCAGCTTGTCCCTGCCGAGCTCGAACTCGTGGATTTCGGTGCGGCCCTTGTCCGACCGGAAGATGAACTGGTCCTTGCCCACACCACCGAGGACGGTGTTGTCGCCGCTCCAGGCGTCGATCCGGTCGCCGCCGCTTCCCGCCCTGATGCGATCGTCCCCGGCGGTGCCGACGATCTTGCCGTGATCGCCCGCGACGCTCTGCGAGATGATCGACGTTCCGAGAGTGACATCCCTCATGTCGATGGACCCGTCGCTGCGGACGGCCACCTTCTCGATGCCCGAGAAGGTCTCGTCGCTGAGATGGATCGTCTCGAGATACGGGTTCACCTCCACGATCAGGACGTCCCGTCCCGCGCCACCGTCGACCTCGACGGGCGTGGACGAGACGATCAGGCGGTCGTTGCCGTTGTTGCCATAGAGCCTGTCGGCGCCGCCATTGCCGTCGAGGGTGTTGTCCTTGCCGTCGCCCGCGAGCCGGTCGCCGTAGAGGCTGCCCGTCACGTTGGCGATGTCGTAGAGCGTGTCCTCGTTCGCATCGCCGCCGCTGACCTGATAGTTGCGGAAGAGATCGATCGTGACCCCGGACGAGGAATGCTCGTAGCTCGCGGTGTCGATCCCGCCGCCGCCGCGGATGGCATCCGCGCCTGCGCCGCCTTCGATGAGATCGTCGCCGCCGCCGCCATCGATGCTGTCATCCCCGGCGCCACCGTCGACGGCATCGTCGCCGCCGCCACCGCCGATGACGTCCTTCCCAGCGCCGCCCTCGATACGATTGGCGCGGCCGTCTCCCGTGAGCACATCGCCGAAGCGGGTGCCGCGCACGTTCGCAATGCTCGACAGAGTATCCTCGTCGCCGGTGGGAACTGTGTAGGCCCGGGAATCCTCCAGATACACCTCGATGCTGTATTGGGCGTGCTCGTAGCTCACCGTATCGGAGCCGGTGCCACCCTTGATGACGTTGTCGCCCTCGCCGCCCTCGAACACGTCGTTGCCGCCGCCGCCGCGGAGGGTGTCGTCGCCGCTTCCGCCCCGGAGCACATCCCCGAACGTGCCACCGGTCAGGCTCAGCGATGCCGTGTTGTCGGACAGGTCGAGGAAGACCGCGTAACGGTCGCTCGTCAGGGCGGCGTAGCCCCCCGGGACGGGCCGCGCGGCATCGGTGAAGGTCGCGCCGCCATCGTCGAGGGCGCCGGTGTCGTTCAGGATGAAGCGGCCCTGACCGTCGGGGCCGAAGGCGTGGCTGCTGGCCGGCCCGGCATAGGAGGCGAGGGGGTTGCGATCCAGGCGGATGGTCTTGGCGGAATCGTAGTCGTCGTCGAGGGTGAAGGAAACGGATGCCATCGGGGTCGCCTTTCCGCTGCATATGCCGGGATCGGGCCGCGGCACGGTTCCCGCCCGTCTCGATCGTCGCCAGGGTCAGGGATGCCCGCTTGCATAAGGCGCCGAGGATTAAAGCCGGGTTTCACGCGAAGTCCGCTCCCGCCTCGCCTTGCCTCGCCCCTCCGCGTTGACCCTCCCCGGCCCGCTCCCTAGGGTGCCGGGCCGCATCCGGCCGGCTGCGGCCTTCCTGTTTCTCCTCACAGAACTGACGCTGTTCCCATGTCCCCCCCGCCTGCTTCGTCTCCCCTCACCCTCGACCCCGCCCTCGTGGAAGCCGCCGCCAGCGCGGCAGCATGGCCGTTCGAGGAGGCGCGCAAGCTCGTGGCGCGGCTGGAGCGCAAGCCGAAATCGGAAGTGCTGTTCGAGACCGGATACGGGCCGTCGGGCCTGCCGCATATCGGGACGTTCGGCGAGGTGGCCCGCACCTCCATGGTGCGCCACGCCTTCCGCGTGCTCACCAACGACAGCGTGCCGACCCGCCTCATCGCCTTCTCGGACGACATGGACGGCCTGCGCAAGGTGCCGGACAACGTGCCGAACAAGGAGATCCTGATCCCGGCGCTGAACCAGCCGCTCACCCGCGTGCCCGATCCGTTCGGCACGCATGACAGCTTCGGCGCCCACAACAATGCCGAGCTGCGCCGCTTCCTCGACGCGTTCGGGTTCGATTACGAGTTCCGCTCGGCCACCGAATGCTACAAGGCCGGCCTGTTCGACACGGCCCTGCTCACGGTGCTCGACCGCTACGAGGCCGTGATGGCGATCATGCTGCCGTCGCTCCGGGCCGAGCGTTCGGCGAGCTACTCGCCGTTCCTGCCGCTGCACCCGGAGACCGGGGAGGTGATGCAGGTTTCCATCGACGAGGTGCGGGTCTCCGCCGGCACCCTGGTCTGGCGCGATCCGAAGACCGGCACCGCCTACGAGACCCCGGTCACCGGCGGCCACGCCAAGCTGCAATGGAAGCCCGATTGGGCCATGCGCTGGGTGGCGCT
The DNA here is from genome assembly GCF_000376345.1 of Methylobacterium sp. 88A. Classification (NCBI taxonomy): domain Bacteria; kingdom Pseudomonadati; phylum Pseudomonadota; class Alphaproteobacteria; order Hyphomicrobiales; family Methylobacteriaceae; genus Methylobacterium; species Methylobacterium sp. 88A. The sequence continues at coordinate 2,573,646 of NZ_AQVT01000001.1, read as the reverse complement.
CGGCGTCGATTACGAGATGGCCGGCAAGGACCTGATCGATTCGGTGAAGCTGTCGGGCGAGATCGCCCGCGCGCTGGGTGGCGAACCGCCGGAGGGATTCAACTACGAGCTCTTCCTCGACAAGGAGGGCAAGAAGATCTCGAAGTCGAAGGGCAACGGCCTGTCCATCGACGACTGGCTCGTCTACGGCACTGCCGACAGTCTCGCCCTGTTCATGTACAACAAGCCGCGCGAGGCCAAGCGCCTGTTCGTGGAGATGATCCCGCGTCAGGTCGACGATTACCTGAACTTCCTCGAGAAGTTCCCCGGTCAGGAGCCGGCGCAGCAACTCGGCAACCCGGTCTGGCACCTGCATGCGGGCCATCCGCCGGCGGCCGAAGCCGTGGGCAAGGGCGGCTCGCTGAACTTCGCCATGCTCCTCAACCTCGCGGCGGTGGCCAATACCGAGGACCCGGCGGTGCTGTGGGGCTTCATTCGCCGCTACGACCCGGAGATCGGGCCACAGACCCATCCGGTCCTCGACAAGCTCGTGGGCCATGCGCTCGCCTATTTCCGCGACCTCGTGCGTCCGGCCAAGACCTACCGGACGGCGACGGAGGAGGAGAGGGCGGCGCTGGCCGACCTGTCGCTGACGCTGGACGCCCACAAGGGCTCCACCGATCCGGAGGGGCTGCAGGCCGTGGTCTACGAGGTCGGGCGGCGGCACTTCCCCGACCTGTCCGGCAAGGCGAAGAGCCCGGACGGACGGCCCGGCGTGTCGCAGGCCTGGTTCACCACCATCTACAACGTGCTGTTCGGCGAGGCACGCGGACCGCGCTTCGGCTCGTTCATCGCGCTCTACGGCGTGGCGGAGACGCAGGCACTGATCGAGAAGGCCCTGTCCGGCGCGTTCGTGCCGGCCTCGTCCGAGACAGCCTCTCTCGCATGAACCTCGACCTCACCGATCATTCGCTGGTAGGATGATCGGTGAGGTGAGGACCGGGATCCCGGCTGGAATGCAGGATCGCGACGATTTCCACCGTTCCGGCATCATAGCGGAAGAAGATCACGTAATTTTCGCAAGGAAAGCTGCGGAGGTTGCTGTGCAATTCCGGACGTGCCCGACCGAGCCGCCCCGGGAGCGTCGCCAATCGATGGCATTGCCGGCGAAGTCGCGCAACGAATCCCTGCGCGGTGGCGAGGCTGCCACTCATTTCCGTGACGTGGACGAGGATATCGACGAGGTTTGTTCGCGCGAAGGCGAGGAACCGAACCTTGCTCACTCCCCATAGCCCAGAGCCTTGAGTTCCGCGCTCTTTGCCGCGAGCGCGGCATCGATCTCATCCTCGCTCGCGTCGCCGCCTGCCTCAACGGCCTCGCTCAAGGTCCGACGCAGGGCCTGGAGTTTCACCTCGCGCTCTTCGACGAGGCGAAGGCCTTCGCGAACCACCTCGCTCGCCGAGCCATAGCGGCCATCCTGCACGATGCGGGAGATGAACCCTTCCCACCGGTCGCCAACAGATACGTTCATGCCATCCTCGCCTCTCAATCGACGCGACGAATAACATAGACAGTGCATTTTTTGATATGGAAACGGATTGAGAAGGGGCCGACATCAGGCGATCCCACCGGCGGGCGGCCGTCGCCCTATTCTGCCCGTCCGAGCTGCCGCAGGCTCAGCGCCCAAACCCGTTCCTGAAGCGCCTGATCGCGACCGTGGCGTGAGGTCGGCACGGGGCGGCGCTTCGAAAAATACAGGCCGGTGACGCCGTCCACCTCAGGCGAGGTCGCCAGATGCAGCGAGGTCGCCGCCCCATCGGCCGGGTTGCCGAGGAAGGGCCGGATCAACGACCAACTGACGCCGAACCATCCTCCGGTGCCGCCGGCGAACCCGCTGGCGATCACGCCGGGATGGAGGGAGTTCGCGGTGACACCCGTGCCGGCGAGGCGACGGGCGAGGGCGGCGGTGAACAGCACGTTCCCGAGCTTGGCCTGGGAATAGGCTTTCCACGTGCCGTAGCGGCGCGCCCCGTCGATGTCCTCGAGATCGATCCGGCCGCGCTTATGCGCCATCGACGCGACGTTGACGATGCGGGCGGGCGCGCTCGCCTTCATCAGGTCGAGGAGGTCCAGGGTCAGTTGCATGTAGGCGAGATGGTCGAGCGCCCAGGTCCGCTCCAGGCCATCCACCGTGAGGCGCCGGGCATCGAAGACGGCCCCGGCATTGTTCACCAGCACGTCGAGGCGCGGGTAGAGCGCCCGCACCTCGGCGGAGAGACGCCGGATCTCCGCCTGTGAGGACAGGTCGGCGAGAAACACGTCGATGACGGCCCCCGGCACCGCGTCGCCGATGCGGGACGCCGTCGCGTCGGTTCGGCCGGCATCCCGGCCGACGATCCCGACACGGGCCCCCGCCCGTGCCAGGCCCAGGGCCGTCTCGTAGCCGATGCCCGAGGTGGCGCCGGTCACGAGACAGATCTTGCCGGGGATGGGTGCGGCGTTCGCCATGGACGTCACGAACTCCCGCAGGCCCGGTTCCCGATCGGATGACCGCTTAGAAGACCGCCTGGCCGACAGCCAGGGCGAGCACCACGATCACGATGGCGATCACTAGGAACACACCGAACAGGATGCGCGACAGGGAGCGCGCGCCCGAGGCGATGCCGGTGAAGCCGAGGCCGCCCGCCAGGAGCGAGATGACGAAACAGATGAGGGCCCATTTGAGAAGGGTCATACGCGCAAAACTCCAGCGTGCGGAACGACCGATAACCCTCCTGTCGGGTCAAGCGTTCCGCTCAAGCTTGTGCGGCGTCGCGATGACGGGCGCGGCACTGGATTCGGCCTTCTCCAGGATGGTGGCGGCCAGCGCGTGATAGAGCCCTTCGCGGCAGATCAGCTTGGAGACCGCATCGGCGATGAGGGCGGTGACCATGAGTGGGATCATCATCGCATGGTCCTGGGTCATCTCGGTGACGATGACGAAGGCGGTGATCGGCGCCTGCAGGGTACCGGTGAGGTAGGCGGTCATGCCGATGAGCACGAGCGCGCCGATGGGCACGTCCGCGAACAGGCCGTGAAGCCAGACGCCCATCCCCGCCCCGACGCTGAGGGAGGGGGCGAACAGGCCACCGGGAATGCCGCTGATGGAGGAGAACACCGTCGCGAGGAATTTCAGCGGGGCATAGGCCGGATGCCCGGTATCGGTGCCGTGGAGCATGGCGCGGGCCTCCTCGTAGCCGGTGCCGTAGACCGTGCCGCCGGAGGCGAGACCGCAGAGGGCGACGCCGAGCCCGCAGAGGGCACCGAAGACGATGGGGTGGCGGCGGATGGCGGCGCCGATCCGGCCGGGCATTCCCCTGGCGAAGAGGAGGGTGACGCGGCCGAACAGGCCGCCCGCGATGCCCCCGACCACGCCGAGGATCGCCACGGCGAGCCATCCCGGCCCGAAGGGCAGGGCGGCCTTGGTGGTGCCGAAATACGTGTAGTCGCCCTGGATCGCGAGTGCGGTCAGCCCGGCCGCGATGACGGTGGCGACGATGAGGCCGCTGGTGCGCGCCTCGTAGGTCCGGCTCAGTTCCTCGATGCCGAAGACGATGCCGGCGATGGGCGTGTTGAAGGCAGCGGCGACTCCCGCCGCGCCACCGGCGAGGATGACACCCGGCAGGCGCTCCGCGTCGAGCCGGCCAACGGCCGCCATGATCGCGGCCCCCACCTGGACCGTCGGCCCCTCGCGCCCCGTCGAGGCGCCGCAGACGAGGCCGAGGGTCATGACCAGGATCTTGCCGAACGCGGTCTTCAGGGAGACCAGGGCGTTGCGGATCGCCGGGTCCTCCGTATGGCGCGCGGCGATCACCTGGGGGATCCCCGAGCCTTGCGAATTCGGAAATACCCGGATGGCGAGCAGGATCGCGATGGCGAAGCCGAGCGGCGTCAGAACCAGGGCGACGAGGGGGGAGGGCGAAACGATCCAGCGGAACGCCTCGTGCGCCCAATCCGCGAGCTTTGCCATCGCCACCGCGGCGAGCCCGACGCAGAGGCCCCCGAACAGGAACAGCAGGCGCTGCCGCCACAGGGGCGCCGCATCGGAGGCCGCGCCGCGCAAGCGGTCCAGTCGCCTGCGCGGCGGAGGGGAGGCGGGAGCGGGGTCAAGCATGATCGCCGGCCTCAGCGGGCGATCGATCGTCGGATGGGCGACACGTCCGTGAACCGACCCCGTCTTTCCGGGGCTGCGCGGCAGAGCCCGGATTCCAGAACCAGAGGTCGATCGTCATTCTGCTCCACCGGCGGTTCTGGATTCCGGGCTCATCGACGGCGTTCCGGAAGGGCTGGAAGGACTATGAGCGTGTAGGGCGCTTGTGCCGGTACGAACTCAAAACTTGAGGACACTCGCCAAGCAAGGCCCGCGACGCAAGGCGCATACCGCCCTCAGCTCTTCTTGCCCGTTGTCCGTCCCGCCTTCTCCTCGGCTTGGCAGAGTTCGCGGACGGTCTTGAGATAGGCTTTGGCGTCAAACTTCCGGAGCGAGTTCTCGCTCTGGTAGCGCACCGTCCCGAAGATCGGACGGCGCGCCCAGGGACGGTCGTGCAGGCCGTAGACCCAGGCGACGTTGGTGAAGGAATTGGCGTCGCGCCCGTCGAGAAAGTAGCGGTTGTTGAGGCGCAGGGTGCGCTGGAACCCTTCCTCCGCACTCGGGGACCATTCGAGGATCTTCTTGCCCCAGTACATGCGCAGGTGATTGTGCATGTAGCCGGTCATCCGCATCTCGGCCTGGGCGGCGTTCCAGTATTCGTCGTGGGTCTTGCCCTCGGCGAGCTCGGCCTCGGTGTAGAGCGTGGGCCGCTCGTCATCGGCGTGTTCGGCCAGGGCCTTGCGCGCCCAATCCGGCACCGCGTGCTCGAAACTGTCGTAGCGCTCCGTGTAGTTCACATGGTTCATGGCGAGCTCCCGCCGCACCACCAGTTCCTCGAGATAGGAGGCCTTGTCCTCCGACGCCCCCGCCTTCGAGGCCCGTACCGCCAGGGCGATCTCCACCGGCGAGATCTGCCCGAAATGCAGGTAGGGGCTCATATGCGAGGCGGCCCCCGCTTCGGGCCGGTTGCGGTCGCTGCCATAAGAGCGGAACGGCCCGGCGAGATAGGCCTTGAGGCGCCGGCGCGCTTCCGTCTCGCCACCGGTGAAGCGCGTCACCGGGGCGACCTCGCGGTCGAGGCTCATCCCCGCCAGCACGTCCTCGGGGTCCGAGACGTCGATCTCGCTCTTCGGCAGGCCGCGCCCGGCCTTGTGCTTCACGGCACGGGGTTTGAGCTCCTCCACATACTCGTCGAGGAGCTTCAGGATCTTGGGACGAAGGGTACGGGCCGCGTATTCGTGCTTCGGGGAGGCGGCCTCCACCGGAACCACCACGTCTCCCTCCACCTGGACGACGCGGGTCTTCACCGCCTCCACGATCTCCCCGTACCAGCGCTTCTGGATCGCGAGGTAGCCCCGGTCGAGGACGAGGAGGGCCGCCTTTGCCGAGAGGTCGATGGCGATCTCGGCCGGCGAGACCTTGCGCATCACGAAATGGATGCCGCGCGCCTCCAGCCCTGCCTTCGCGTCGGCGAGTCCCTGCAGCAGGAAGGCGTAGTGGCGCGCATTGGCTTCGGGAAACCCGTTGGCCCCGTCGAGAAGTCCGAAGCAGACGACGACGGGAAGGCCGAGCCGGTTGGCCTCCTCGATGGCCAGTTCGAGCGCCGGGTTGAAATGGGCCCTGTTCGCCTGCTGCAGCAGATAGAGGACGTAGGATCCGTCCGCATCCGGTTCGAAGTCGTTCAGTTCCCGAACCCGCTTCGCCTGTATCGCCATCGTGTGAGACCGCCCCGCCACCGTCGAAGTTTATGCCCCCGCCAGGCGGGAATCAGGAATTATCAATCTCGCAAGCTGGCCGTCAGGGAGACGGCTGCACTAGAATTCGCGATCGCGCGGGCAATGCAGATGGGGCGTCTCCCATCGCGGTCATTGCCTCCGGAGGCGGAGGGGTGAGGAAAGACTGATCTGACCTTGCCCCGCGACATTTTCGACACATAAGAATTAGGAAGTGCGGCCTCACACGAAAACGCATGGCGCCGTTGCACGAACGACCTTGCAATTCCGTGCGGGACGATCAGATTGTGCATTGCGGGAACGCGATGGCGTCGCGGTCCTGCTGCCCTTCTTGGGCGTTTCCTCCCTAGACTTCGGGCCGCTCTTCGGAGCGGCCTTTTTTCTGTCCGCAGCCCTTCATCACCCGTCGGCCACGCAGTGCTCATCCCCGAGCGCGCGCTCGGATCATGAAATTGTCGTAGGTGTACTCCGCCACCTGGAACCAGAGGTATTCCTCGTTCCGGAACGTCTTCATCGCCTCGTAGATGCGCTTGAAATCGGCGTTCTTGGCCGAGATCTCGGCATGGACATCGTTGGAATGCTTCAGGGCCGTCTCCATGACGTCCTGGGGGAAGGGCCGCAGCTGTGCACCGGCGGCCACCAGACGGCGCAGGGCGCGGGGGTTGCGCGCATCGTATTTCGCCAGGACCTCGGCATGGGCCTGCGTGGCTGCGGCCTGCAGGATCGCGCGATAGACCTTCGGCAGGGCCTTCCACGCCTCGGCGCCGATCCAGAAATGCAGCATCGCGCTGCCCTCCCAGAATCCGGGGTAATGGTAGGTCGGCGCCACCTTCTGCAATCCGAGCTTTTCGTCGTCGTAGGGGCCGATCCATTCGGCCGCATCGAGGGCCTTCGATTCGAGGCCGGCATAGATCTCCGGCCCGGGCGTCGTCTGGGGCACCGCGCCGAACTTCGCCAGAACCTGACCACCGAGACCCGCGATGCGGATCTTCATGCCCTGGAGGTCGGCGGCGCTCTTCACCTCGCGGCGGAACCAGCCGCCCATCTGGGCACCGGTATTGCCGCCGGGAAGGCTCACGAGACCGTGCTTGGCGAAGACCTCCGCGAACAGGTCGGCCGCGCCGCCCTGGAGCCACCATGCATTCTGGCCGCGGGCATTGAGGCCGAAGGGAAGGGCGGAGGCGAGAGCGAAGGTCGGGTCCTTGCCGCTGCCGAGGGTGGCCGGCGCATGCCCCATCTCCACCGTCGCGGCCGACACCGCGTCGATCACGCCCTCGGCCGGCACCGGCTCGCCCGGCGGAAGCACCTGGATCTGGAAACGACCATCCGTCGCCTCGGCCACGAGACGCGCGAGCGTCTCCGGCGCACCGAACAGGACATCGAGGGATTTCGGGTAGTGGGAGGCCAGCCGCCAGCGAGTCTCGGGCATCGTCTCGGCTCTGGCCGCCCCCATCGACAGGGCGGCGGCACCGCCCAATCCGGCGGCGAGCAGGCTGCGGCGCGCTGGGTGTGAGGCCATGACAACTCGCTTCAAAAACTCGCTTCCCCCGTCTCTCGGTCCGTTCACGAACGGGGCAGGAGGCAAATCGATCCGATATTCCTTCGCGCGCCGTCGTTTCCGCTTCGCTGGCCGGTTTCCGTCAGGGAGGAGGCGCGTAGGTGAAGGTCCCGTCCTTCCAGACATAGAGCACGTAGCCCTGTGCGGTGACGTCGCCCTTGCCGTCGAAGCCGACCGAACCGAGGACGAGATCGAACCGCTCCGTGTGCAGGGCGGAGGCGATGCGGCGCGCATCCGTGCTGCGGGCGAAGTTCCCCGCCTCCACCAGGGCCTGGAGAGCGGCGTAGCCATAGATCGTCGAGCCCTCCACGTCGCCGCCCTGCGCCTTGAGCGCCTGGACCACGGCGGCCGCCTCCGGCTTGCGGCGCGGATCGAGATAGAAGGTCATCAGCACGCCGTTGCTGGCCGGTCCCGCCGCGGTGGCGAAATCCTGCGTGGCGATGGCGGAGGTGCCGAACCATTGCGGCCGGAAGCCCCGCTCGGCCGATATCCGCACGAGGCGGCCCATCTCCTGGGCGTCCCCGCCATAATAGGCCACCGCGATCCCCGCCTCCTTCAGCCGGTCGGCGAGGGCCGCATCGTCCGCGTCGCTGGCGACGAAGGCGGTCGCCAGGGCTTCGTTGATGCCGATCCGGTTGAGATTGTCCTTGGTGGCGGCGGCGAGCGCCCGGGAGCCGGGGCTCTGGTCGTTGAGGATGGCGATCTTCTTGTCTCGGAAGCGCTCGGCCAGCACCGTGGCCGAGAGCTTGGCCTGATCGTCGTCGCGCCCGCAGACCCGGAACACGTTCGCCAGGCCGCGATCGGTGAGCTTGGCGGCGACGGACGCCGCGGTGACCATGGTCATGCCGTTGGCGGCATAGACTTCCGAGGCGGCGAGCGAGGCGTTGGAACAGACATGGCCGACGACGAGGCGCACGTCGCTCAGGGCGTAGTGCTTGGCCACCGCCACGGCCTTGTTGGAATCGCAGGCATCGTCCTGGACATCGAGCTGGATGGTCTGGCCGGCGAGGCCGCCCTTGGCGTTGGCGTCCCGCACGGCGGCGCGGACCCCGCGAAGGACCTGCTCGCCGACGGCGACATACGCGCCCGATTGCGGCACCGCCACGCCGACCGTGACATCGGCTCGGGCGGAGGAAACGACGGAGAGGACGATCAGGAACCCGGAAGCGAGCATGCTCGGCGCGCCGCCCGTCCGCCCCGGCAGGGACCTCCGAACGCCCCCGCTCGCCGGCCCGAAGAAGCGGGCCACCCGTCTCATCCTCATGTCGCCCCGCCCCAACGCCCGTCCGGCCCACTGAAAGACAAGCGAGCCCCGCGAGTGCCCCCAGGCCCTCGTGGCATCGCGGATGCCGTGCGGCAAGGCCAGCGAGAACGCAAGTACCCCGGCCCTTCGGCCCGACCCGGCGGCTCCATCGAAGGGCCTATCCCGATCCGTGAGGATCGGGACGGCTTCAGTCAAACGCGCTGCCCACGCGGACGCCGGTCGTGATCGGCTGAGACGCGGCGGCGAAGACGGACAGGACCTTTTTGATCTCAGTGAACGGCGCATTCGAGACGTAGATCATGTCGCGGTTGCGCATGCGGAAGGCCTGGGTGAGGAACAGGCTGTTCGGATCGCGCATGTCGACCCGGTAGACCACGGGGACCAGCGGCGTTCCGAGAAGGGGGCTTCCCGGCTTCAGGCGACGGACCACCGCCGCCGGCTCGAAGCGGAAGATGAAGGTCCCGGTCGGGTCGGCATCGGCATCGCGCTGACCGCGCGCCTTGGCCAGTGCCTGCGCCAGGGTGATGCCCTCGGCCTGGAACGGGATTTCGGTCGCCTGCCCCAGCGCGCCCACCGCCAGGAAGGTCTGGGGATCGCGCACCAGGGTGAGGTTGTCGTTGGGGCGCAGGTAAATGTTTTCCTTGGGGTTCGACACCACGGTGGTCAGCGGAACCGTCGCCGTCGTGCCGCCCCGCGAAAGGCGCACGAAGGTCTCGTTGACGGGCGTCTTGACCCCGCCCGCGGTGGCGATGACGTCGAGAATGCGATCGCCCTGAGTGCCGAGCGGGACGCGGGCGCCGCCGATGGATTCACCACCGACCGTCACCGATTGCGAAACAGGCCGGGTCACGGTGACGATCACCTGAGGCTGGATCGCCTTGCCGGCGAGCTCGGTCTCGATCAGCGACTGGACGTCCTGCGTCCGCCGTCCGGCCACCTGGATGCGGCCGGCATAGGGCACCGAGATCGCGCCGTCGCGCGAGACGATCTGCTCGGGCAGCTGTGCCGCCTTCGAGCCGGCGGAGAACGAATTGACCGTGAGTGGGCCGGAGAACAGGCCGCCCGAACCGGCTTCGAACACCGAAACGGAGACGGCATCGCCGACGCCGATCACGGATTCGGCCGGAGCGCGACGATCGCCGAAGGACGCGAACAGGCTATCGAGGGAGCGCCCGCGCAGGGCCTCGACCACGGCGGAGTTCATGTCGATGAATTCGTAGCGGGCGAAGGTTCCTTCGCTCGTCGCCTGATCCGCGCCGTCGACGACGGCCGAGGTCGACGGACCGGCGGCGGGCAGGAAGGCGCCGCATCCCGACACCGAAAGCGTGGTGATAAGGACGATAGGCAGAGTGCGCATGCAGTTTCGCCTGTCGGTTTCTCTCATCCGCTGCCTAAACCAAAGCCTTGTCACTGTCCGTGGCGGGTTGGACACAGTGCCGTCCCGTCGGGACGCGTGCAACGGATCGTCCCCGATACCCACATGCAGGCCTTCTGGACTTGCCGTCGTGGCTCCGCAACGGACGACGTACGGGGCTAATTGGCCGCATCCGCCTCGTCTTGCTGCCGAAATCGCTCGACGCTGGGCGGATCGGCATGCGAATTTCCCGACTTACGAGCAGGGGGCACCTGCGAGGACAGCCGAGCAGGATGCCTTTGTCTGACACGATCCCCGACCGCCCTCCCGGAGCGCGCGCCGCACGGACCCACGATGACGGCGCACGAGGCCCGGTGCGGCGCCGGCACGTCTTCTATGTGCCGGGCTACGATCCGGAAGGGCGCACCCGCTACCGCATGCTGTTCGTGCGGGAGCTGACGCTCCATGCCAAGAGGTTCGGTGAGCCCAAGCGCCGCCCCGGACGCGCGGTCATGGGAGCGGACGGGCTTTCCCAGCGCTGGACCGTGGCCGCCGAACCGGAGGTCGGCGGAGCGGAGACGAGCTACGACGTCCTGCTCTGGGACGACATCGTGCTCAAGGACTTCGCCCGCTGGCGCATCGTCAGCGTCCTCTTGCTGTTCGCCGGCAGCCTCCAGGCCATCGTCTCGGGCATGGCGGTCAAGTTCTACCGGCTGAACTGGAAATACGGCAACGTCATCCTCTATCCGCTCGGCCTGATCCTCCTCCTCACCCTCGTGAGCGGCCTGATCGCGCATCAGATCCATGCTCATCTGGGCGACGGATTCGGGCACAGCCTGCAATGGCCGGCCTGGGTGACGGTGCCGCTGGGCCTCGCGGCCGGCCTCGTCTGGATCAAGTCCCTCGATGTCCTGCTTGAACGCGCGTTCTTCTGGCAATTGCTCAACGACTGGGTCTTCAACTGGCAGCACGGCCAGGGCTGGCGGCGCGACTACGAAACCCGCGTCGACGCCTTCGCCGCCCTGGTGGTGGACCGCCTCGCGGCATTCCGGGCGGAGGGCACCGAGCTCGACGAAGTGCTCATCCTCGGCCATTCGACCGGCGCGCTCACGGCGGTGGAAGTCGCCGCCCGCGTGCTCGCCGCCGATCCGGTGATCGGCACGGAAACGACGGCCTTCTCCTTGCTGACCCTCGGCTCGGGCCTGCCCATCGTAGCATTGCAGAAGGAGGCGCGCCGGGTGCAATCGGACATCGCGAGCCTCGTCGTCTCGGAGCGGATCGTCTGGGTCGATTATTATGCCCCCCAGGACTGGATGAACTTCCCCGATTTCGATCCGGTGGAGCGCCTGCCCCTCGACCTCGGCGGCCGCCCCCCGCGCAACCCGCTGGTGCGCTCGGCCAAGTTCCGTGAGATCATCGACCCGGAGACCTACCTCAAGGTGCGATGGCGGCCGTTCCGGATGCATTTCCAGTTTCTCTTCGCCAACGATCGTCGCGGCGAGTACGATTTCTTCGCCATGGCGCTCGGTCCACAGCGCCTGGGGGAGCGGGTGACCGGACCCCGGATCGACGCCGCCACGGCGACCAGGCCTTGAGCGCGGAACCGGAGACGGGGCTGCCCCGAATCATCATCGTGATGGGCGTCTCGGGCTCGGGCAAGAGCACGGTCGCCGGCTTGCTGGCCGAGCGCCTCGGGTGGGATTTCGTCGATGGCGACGCGTTCCACAGCCCGGAACACGTGGCCAGGATGCGGGACGGCCACGCCCTCGACGATGCCGACCGCGCCCCCTGGCTGGCAGCGATGGCGGCCTGGATCGGCACCCGCCTCGAGACCGGCAAACCGGGCGTTCTCGCGTGCTCGGCCCTCAAGCGGGCCTATCGCGATGCGCTCATCCAGGGCCGGGCGGGCATTCGCATCGTCTATCTCGACGGCGACCGCGACCTGATCGCGGCCCGCATCGCCCGCCGGACCGGCCACTTCATGCCGGCCGCCCTCCTCGACAGCCAATTCGCCACGCTCGAACCGCCGCGTCCGGAGGAGGGGGCGCTGGCGGTGCCGATCGTCGGCAGCGCGGAGGCCATCGTGGCAACGATCCTGGACCGATCGGGTTTGCGGCCCGACGATCCCGTCAGACAGGACACGGCATGATGGCGGACCCTCCCTCCGGCGACCGGACGATCGCCTTCGTGATCTCCGACGTGGACGGAACCCTCGTCACCTCCGACAAGAGCCTGACACAGCGCAGCCGGGATGCGGTCCGGCGGCTCGACGCGGCCGGTATCGGCTTCACCATCGCGTCCGCCCGGCCGCCGATGGGGCTCACGTCTCTGATCGCCGACCTCGGCCTGCGTCATCCGATCGGCGCCTTCAACGGCAGCACCCTGCTCGCCCCGGATGGGCACATCCTCGCCGAACATCTCATCCCGGAAGAGACGGCCCGGCAGGCCGTGCGGCTCCTCGACGGGTTCGGTCTCGATATCTGGGTGTTCGCGCGGGGGCAGTGGAACCTGCGCGACCCCCATGGGTCCTACACCGATCTCGAACGCCGGACCCTCCAGGCCGAGCCCACCCGTGTCGAGGATCTCGGGCCCCTCCTCGTGGGCGCATCGAAGATCGTCGGCGTCAGCGCCGATACCGATCATCTGGCCGCATGTGAGAGCCGGGTCTCCGAGGCGCTGGGACACGGCGCCGACATCCATCGCTCGCAGGCCTATTATCTCGACGTGACGCCGTACGGGCGGGGCAAGGGGACGTTCGTCGACGAGATCGCCCGTCGCCTCGGGATTCCCCGCGCGCGGATCGCGACCCTGGGCGACGCCGCCAACGACGTGGCGATGTTCGCGCGCAGCGGGTTCTCGGTGGCCATGGGCAATGCGACGGAGGCCGTGAAACGGGCCGCGTCGGCGGTCACGTCGGGAAATGACGACGACGGGTTCGCAAATGCGGTGGATGAATTTCTCTTGACGCGTTGACGGGCAAACTCCGCCGATCCTCGTCCCGTACAGCCCAGCTCCTTGGCATCGTTCGCGAATCTTTCGGACCGATGCGGGGGCTCGCGTTCCGCGCCTGTGCCATGTGCGCCACAGCACGCGGAGAAACGGCTCCGCTTCCCCGCAATCATGGCAGTGGAGCCGCCTTCCGGCCTCAATTGGCCTCGACCCTGAGCGCCAGATCAAGAACGACGCCACCGGGTTTCCGAATGAATCAGCGCCTTCTGCTCCTCGCCGTGGTTGCGGCCGTCCTGCCGGGTCCCGTTCTCGGCCAGGGAACCCCGGCCCGCGACAACATCGATGCGCTGATCGAGGAGCAGGCAAAGGCAAACGGCGTCCCGGCGAGCTTCGTCCACCAGGTCGTCAAGCGGGAAAGCAACTACAATCCCAACGCGAAGGGCGGCAGCGCCCTCGGCCTGATGCAGATCAAGCATGCGACCGCACGCGGCATGGGATATCGTGGGGATGCGGCCGGTCTCTACGATCCGAAGATCAATCTCCGCTATGGCATTGCCTATCTCGCCGGCGCCTATCGCACCGCCAAGGGCAACACCCACCAAGCCTATACGTATTACAACCGGGGCTATTACTACGCCGGAAAGCGCCAGGGCACCCTGGTCGCCGGTCTCGAGGACACCACGGCCGCCTCGCCGCAATCGAGCGCGGCCTTCAGCGACGTGTTCACCCGTGGCTTCGGCACGCAGCGCAAGGCGCAGCCCGATGCGAACGTCACCGCTGCCGGAACGGCCCTGGCCTATGCTCCGAGCCTGACCACACCGCCCGTGCCGACCGAGCTGGTGGAAGTCCCGCTGCCGCCGCGCCGCCCGGCCGCCTTGTCCGGCCTCGCGCCCGCCGTGGCGGAGATCGGCCCCGCCCATGCGCCGGCCATTACCCCCCAGGCCACGGCTTTGGCCGCCCTGTCGGTCAATCCGGCAATGCCGCAGCCCGCCGCCGTTACGGCCGCCGCCGAATTCTCCGTGACGGAGAAAGTGGAAGTGCCGCTGCCGCCGCGTCGGCCATCGGCCATCGTCCTCGCCTCAGTCGGACGGCCGATCGTGGCCAAGAAGGCGCCGACCCCCGGTACGATCATGGAAGCCTCGGCTCTTCCGCCGAGCCAGTAGGTTCCCAAGGGTTCTCTGCCCCCGACGCATCGCCTCACCGGGCCGGTCGATCCTCCCCACCCGAACCGGCTGTGTGTCTCAGACCCAGACAAGCGAATATCGTTTTTCGAAACCACGCCACGCAAAAGCTCCCTCGGCCACGCTGATTGCGGCAAAGCCAACACATGTTTCGCTTGCGTATGACGCAAGCCCACATCACATGGTGCAGTGCGGCATTCAGAGACCACGGCCTTGCAAGATCGGGCTTCCAACGTGAAGCGCGAAGTGCAAGTCTTGGACATCAAGCCCAACGCCGACGATAGTGAAGCGTAGTCGCGAGCCTGATCTTGGTCGAACGACCACGGAACAAAGGACCGCGACCGGCGCTCGGGAGCCCGCTGCAATCGATCTCGCCAGCACGATCTTCGTGCCGAGTGAGGATCGCGTGGCGGGATATGGTGAGGTCATCAGCCTCCGGGACGGTCAGGTCCGGGACGCGAACACGGAAGACGGACGACGGCATGGCCGGCGCGGCTGAACAAGAATCGATTTTCCTGGCCGAACTCGGTCGGCGTGTCAGGCACGCGCGGACGGTGCGTGGCCTTTCACGAAAACTCCTCTCCCAAACCTCGGGGCTGTCGGAGCGCTACATCGCCCAGCTCGAGAGCGGGCAGGGCAACGTCTCGATCATCCTGCTGCGCCGTGTGGCGGATGCGATGGGCGTGCGGCTCGACGACATGATCACCGTGCAGGACACCCCGCCGGACTGGCACGTGATCCGCGATCTCCTCGCGACCGCATCGGCGGAACAGATCACGCTGGCGAAGGGCATCCTGTCCGGCCACGCCACGGCCAACGGCGAGACCCCGATGCCGCGGGTGGCCCTGGTCGGCCTGCGCGGAGCGGGGAAATCGACCCTCGGCCGCCGGGTGGCCGAACGCCTGGGCTGGACCTTCATTGAGCTCAACGCCGAGATCGAGCGCGAGAACGCGCTGTCCGTGAAGGAAATATTCGCGATCTATGGCCAGGAGGGGTATCGCCGCCTCGAACAGGCCGCCCTGCGGCGGCTGACCGAACATCCCGGCCCGATGATCCTCGCCACGAGCGGAGGCATCGTCGCCGAGCCCCTGACATACGACCTCCTCCTCCAGGCCTTCTTCACGGTCTGGCTTCGGGCCAAGCCCGAGGAGCACATGCAGCGCGTGCGCGACCAGGGAAAACTCGCCACCACGGGGGATCATGCCTCGGCCATGCAGGAGCTGCGCGCCGTGCTGCTCAGCCGCGAGCCACTCTATGCCCGTGCCCCGGCGGTGGTGGACACATCCGACGTCGCCTTGGAAGAGATGATCGACCGGCTCGCCGCCGTGATCGACGCGCGTTTCGGATCGGCGGATTACCGGCGCAGTGCCTGACCGGCCTTCGGTACGGGCGGGAACCCCTTGATACCGGGGATGCCTTTCCCCACGCTATGGGGAGAGCCCGAGGGAACGGAGTGCTCCGTCCGCCCTTGACCTCGGGGGAGAGCGTTCTCCCGTATCGGTTCCCGACAAGGCCGTCCGGGCCTGGACGAGGCGATCCAGCCGTCCGGGCCGCGCCGTTCGCCTCAGATTCCGCATTGCGGAGGAGTCCATGTCCGCCAGCCCACTCTCGAATCCCGCGATCGGACACGAATCCATCGCCGGGACCGTCGATCCGGTCTGGTCGCGCCTGCGCGGCGAGGCCGAAGCCGTGGTTCGCGAGGAGCCTCAACTCGCCTCGTTCATCGTGGCGACCATCCTCAACCAGGCGACGCTCGAAGCCGCCGTGTCCCACCGCGTCGCCGCGCGTCTCGGCCATCCCTCGCTGCCGGCGGAACTCGTGGCGCATGGCTTCCACGAGGCCATCGCCGCCGACCCACGCATCGGTGACAGCTTCCGCGCCGATATCGGGGCCGTGCTGGATCGCGACCCCGCGGCGGCGCGGGCCATCGAACCCGTCCTGTACTTCAAGGGCTTCCACGCCATCCAGGCCCATCGTCTCGCGCACTGGTACTGGACCAGCGGCCGCCGCGACCTCGCGCTCTACCTGCAGAGTCGCTCGTCCGAGGTCTTTCAGACCGACATTCATCCGGCCGCCCGCATCGGGCGTGGCATCTTCCTCGATCACGCCACCGGCGTCGTCGTCGGCTCCACCGCCGTCATCGAGGACGACGTCTCGATCCTGCATGCCGTCACCCTCGGCGGCACCGGTAAGCAGGGCAGCGACCGCCACCCCAAGATCCGTCGCGGCGTCATGATCGGTGCCGGTGCCAAGATCCTGGGCAACATCGAAGTGGGCGAGTATGCCCGCGTTGCCGCAGGCTCCGTGGTCCTGCGCCCGGTTCCGGCCCATACCACGGTGGTGGGCGTGCCCGCCCGCGTGGTCGGCACCGCCGGCTGCGCCGAACCGGCCCGCGCCATGGACCAGTTCGTCAATATCGACCAGTTCATCCACATGGCCGAAGGCATCTGAACCCGTCCGCCCGCGCTTGCCCGGCGCGAAGCGGCATGGCAAGCGGTGCCCATCCCGAGGCGCTGGACCGCTCGAACCGGTCCCGCCTCCACCGACCACCGACGAAGCAAGAGGCGAAAGCGTGAACAAGACCGACATCGCGAAGGTCCAGGATTTTATGCGCCGGACGTTCGCCAACACGAATATCCGCCTCGTGGCCCGCCCCAAGAAGGACGATTCGGCCGAAGTCTATATCGGCGAAGAGTTCCTCGGTGTGGTCTCCGTCGACGACGAGGACGGCGATCGCTCGTTCAACTTCGCCATGGCGATCCTCGACATCGATCTCGAAGACTGAAGCTGCCGGGCCGAGAGGCCTCGCACCTCGATCGCGGGCTCCCTGGAGCCGCGATCCGCATGACGCTGGAATCCGCGTAGTTCTCCTTGTGCGTCGGCCAATCCTGACGCCGGGAAATCCTTAACAACTCGTAAACGCTCTGGCAGAGTGCGTGCTCAATCCGTCGTCAACGGTCGAGCGCGCCATGGACATCAGCCCCTCCGCCATCGAATCGATTCGGACCCTGTGTGTCGGTCTCGCCTTGTCGGGCCTCCTCGCCAGCGCCTTCGAGCTCGTCTCCGACCGCCGCGCGAGCTTCAGCCTGCTGGAACGCGGCGGTGTCGGGGCGGTGGCGGCTCTGCCGATCCTGGCCTTCGGTGCTCCCTTCATCATCCTGCGCAACACCGTCCGCGGTCGCCGGATCGAGGGCCGTCCGATCCCCTTCGTCATGATCGCGACGATCATCGCCTGCGGCTGGAGCCTGCTCTCGGGCAGGATCGCCCTCGATCTCGCCCACATGATCACCGGTTGAGCGGAACGAGCCGCGCCAGCGGCTCGATGCGAGACGTCGCCGAGCCTCGCGTTTCGTCCGTCCGGGTCAGGACCAGCGAAGGGCGGATCGAGGCCACGATCGATCAGCGGTTGGCGGTGGCCACCGGCGAGGCGACGCCGTTGAGCGAGACCCAGGCCATGCTGTCCTGGCCCTCACGCTTGACGTAGGTGTAGCCGGTGCGGGGCGCGGACAGGATCGCGGTGGTTTTGTTGTCGAGGATGAGATCGCCCTTGTCGGTGCGGACCATCAGGACCGCATGGCCTTCGCCGATATCGTCGATGACGACGGTCATCCGTAGGGCACGACGGGGGAGGCCGCGCTCCACCAGCATCCTGCGCTTGAGAAGCTGGAAATCCTCGCAATCGCCGAAACCGTCATCGGGAAAGTCCCACCGGTCGACGACGCCCCAATGGGCCATGTCGGTGATCGGATGGATACGTGCGTTGACACGGCGGTTGACGCTGGTGAGCGTGCGCCAGATCGCCGGGTTGAGGGCGATGATCGCTGGCTGCGATGTGTCGACGATGCATTCGGCGGGGTATTTGGCGCAGAACCCGTTCCAGGCCGCCACCGGCCGGGCGCCGCCATTCTCGTTCACGGCCGGCGCATCGGGTAGGGCGGCGACCGGGCGCGCTTGCGTGGCGGCCCCGCCGAGGAGCAGGATGGAGCCCACCAGGGACACCCTGGCCGCACGGCCGACCCGTCTCAACAGCCCGCTTCCCGAGAAGCTTCCGCCGTCGACGCCTCGCAGAATCGCGTGCCGCATTCCGGTCGCCCTGCCATTCGTTGCCGAAGGCAAGAAACTGGCACGCCCGGAGCCGGGGCTCAATCCAAAAGTTAAACCGGAATTAACTTCCCACTGGCTCGGGAGTTCCAGGGCAGAAATGTGATGTTTTCCGGCAACCCCGGAGAATCCGGTTCAGCGGTTCGCGGTGGTCACCGGAGACGTGACGCCGCCCAGGGACACCCAGGCCACGGAATCCTGGCTCTCGCGTTTGATGAAGACGTAACCGGTCCGATACCAGGGCAGGATCTCGCTGGTCTTGTTGTCGAGGATGAATTCGCCACGGTCGGTCAGGAGCGTCAACACCGCATGGCCCTCGCCCTTCTCGTCGATGACCACGGTCATCCGCATGGCGCGGCGGGACAGGCCGGCATCGGCGAGGCGCTTGCGCTTGACGAGCTGGAAATCCTCGCAATCTCCCATTCCGTCCTCGGCGAGGTCCCAGCGGTCGGCTTCGCCCCAATGCTCCGCATCGGTGACGGCGCGCAGACCGGTATTCACCCGACGGTTGACCGAGACGATCAGGCTCCAGGTGGCGGGGGTGAGGGCGATACGGGGCGGCTCATTCGCGTCGATGGCGCATTCGGCCGGGTAACGCTGGCAAAACGACACCCAGCCGACGATGGGGCGGGCGGCACCGAGAACATCGGCGGATTGCGAGGGCGAGGGCAGGGCGGCCATGGTCTGGGCCTGTGACGCCCCGGCGCCGAACATCGCCAGCGCCGCGAGCATCCCCAGCAAGAATGTTTTCGTCCGTGCCATCGCGACCACCTCGTCCAACGAGGACCACGATGCCGCCACGCTTCCTGTGCTGCGCTGAAACGGATCGGCGCAATTTTATCGATCCGACCTCGAAGCCGGGCCGCTGGCAGACAAAGCCAACCGGCGGCTGAACCAAGGACTCGCATTGGCGCGATCGCGGCAGGTAAACCGTAACCATGACGAGGCGGATGCGATCGGCGAGGATCTCATCCCCACCTTGCCCGGGCGCCGTGGATGTCGGAACGAACGACGAGGAAAGCCGGCACGGCCATCCCGAGCCGGGAGGCTCCGACCTGTTGGACCGTATCTCGCCGACGCCAGGACGACCGAACTGTCGGGAGAACCCGAAGAGGCGGCGCTCTCAAGCCGAGGCGAGGCGGGGGGACGCTCTCAGAGCGTCAGGCCCTCATGGAACAGGTCGGGCGAGATCGGGAGCATGAAACCCACGCCGATGCCGCCCTCGAAGTAGCGCACCACGCGACCCGGCGTCCGCCCCACCATGACGCTTGTTCCAATCGGTGGCTGCGCCTGGGTCGAGAGGGCGACGCCGGACAAGGAGACGTCGATGATACGGGCGGCGACCTCGCGCCCGCCTTCGAGCTTCACCGTCACCCCGGTTTCCTGGGGCGTGAGACGCTCGTGGTTGCGCCCTTCGGGCAGGCCGAGGGCCTCGCGGTTGGAGATCCAGGTGAGCTGGGATGCGATCTTGTCGCGCTTGCGTTGAGTCGCGTTCAGGCGAACCGCGATGCCGCCGCTGGGGAACCGGGCGATGGTCCCCTCGATGCGGCCGATACTCTCGAGATACAGCACGACGCGCTCGTCGAGTTCTCCCAGTACCGCGCAGGTCAGGCGGACGCCGCCCGGTGACATGTCGACGGTCTGGCAGGGAAATTCGCGGCGGTCGGCCAGCATGTAACGGCCGAGGAGGGCGACCTTGACCCGCTGATGGCGACGCAGATCCGACGGCCGCAGCAAGCGAACCGGCTTCGCTTCAGTCTGCGCGAGAGCCTCGATCATCGCGGAATCCGCACTCGGGTTGGATCGTCGTCAGCACAATCGTACAGGTCTCTTGGTTACGAAAATCTTTGCCGGGATAGACGCGTCCCACGCATCGTCCGTCAAAAGCCGATCAGGCCCGCCCGCCGGGATGCACCATCAGGTGGCCGCGACGCACCGGCAGGCTGTCATTGGCGGGTTGCGGTAGGTTCCTGAGATTTGCCGCGGCGTCGCTCCTGGCGAGGTCGATGACGTCGTAAGTCGGATCGAGGACGCGCAGGGACACGGATTCGAGCCGTTCCACGGGGCGCAGCCCCAGCCATTGCGGAACCACCTTGGGGCTGAGCGCTCCGAGCAGGCGGACCTGGGTCTGCCCACGGTGGCGCAGGGGAAGGAGCAGGAGTTCGAGGTCGATCTGCTCGTCCCGCTGCGTCATCCCGCGCAGACCCGCGACGATCCCCACCGTATCGACCGCCACCGTCTCCACGAGACGCCAGGGATCGGCCTGCCCCTCGCCCCAGATGGCGGCGAAGGCGCTGCCGCGCAATTCACGCCCGAACAACGCGCAGACGCGGGTTCCCGCAAGCCTGACCGTCGCGGCGGAACGCGCCATGTCGAGCTCCAGAATGAGGCTCTCGGACAGGAGGTTGCGGATCTCGCCGGGCTCGATCTCGCTCCTCTCGGGCGCGGCCCGCGTACCACGAAGCCGGTCCCAGTAATGGTAGAGCATACGGCTGGTCGGATGCTTCATGGTGTCCCGTCGTGGCACGGCCCCCGGGGGGACCTGTTCGAAATCGGCCCGATCCGCGCAGCGCTGGACACAGCGGACGGTTCGGTTAACAAGCCTGCGCACACCTTATGCCCGTCCAAGGCGGCACGCTCGCTTAAGCTTTGATTAGGGTTAACGCGTCAGGCTCACGCTGCCGCCGGGCAGCCATCGCGGCGATGTCCAGCAGGGTCGGAGCGTTCGGGTAGGGTCGGCGCTTCGCCCAAATCGCGCGCCGCTCGCCTGAATTTGCATGGACCGAGGGCTTGCGGCGGCGGCATCCGCGCCGACATGGTGACGCCATGGATGCCATGCCCGATCTGCCGCGCCAAAACCGCGTCCCCGTCTTCAACATGCCCGGCGCGGTGACGGCATCGATCGCCCTCCTGCTCGGCCTCCATGCCCTACGGGACTTCGTCCTGCCGGACGAATGGGACATCAGGCTTCTCCTGGACCTGGCCCTGATCCCGGGTCGCTGGCTCGCCTCGGTGGACCCGGATCGGGTCGCGGAGATTCTGTCGGCCGCCCCCTCGGCCTTGGGCGACACGGACGTGAACCAGGCCCGTGCGGCTTTCGCCCAGTACGTGGTGGCCAACCCTTCGGCGAGCCTCTGGACCTTCGCCACCTATGCGTTGCTGCACGGCTCGTGGACGCATGTGATCTTCAACGTGGTCTGGCTCGCCGCCTTCGGCTCCCCCGTGGCGCGGCGATGCGGCCCCTGGCGCTATGGCCTCCTCGGGCTCGTCGGCGCGGTTGCGGGAGGCGTCCTCCACGTGGCGATCGACCCGTTGAGCACCGCCCCGCTGATCGGTGCCTCGGCCGCTGTCTCGGCGCTGATGGCCGCCGCCGCGCGCTTCGTGTTCCAGCCGCCGCCATCCTTCCTTGCCGGCCAGCCGTGGCAGCGCGTGGCGCATCCGCCGCTTCAGACCATCCCCGAACTCCTGCGCAACCGCACGGCGGTGATGTTCCTCGGCATCTGGCTCGTCACCAACTTCGTGTTCGGGATCATCTCGCTGCCGCTGGGCGCGGAATCCTCGACCGTGGCGTGGGACGCCCATCTGGGCGGGTTCCTGGCAGGATTTTTCCTCTTTCCGATGTTTGACCGATCAAGAGGCGCAAAAGCGTAATTTTTCCGCATGTTTCGGCATCGGAAGGGCGGTCCCGTGGGTTGTCACGTCAGAGATGACGTCACACAATTCCGTGATGCGTCGGGATCAACCCGGCCCGCGTAACAGCCTATGGGAGATCATGGTCATGACCGTCGCACGCATCCTTTCCGAGAAGGGCGGCTCAGTCGTCACTGTGGAGCCGAACCGGACCCTGGACGACGCCATCCATCTTCTCGCCGAGAAGCGGATCGGCGCCATAGTCGTGAGCAATGACGAGGGTGCGGTCCTCGGCATCCTGTCCGAGCGGGACATCATCCGGGCCCTGTCGCGGCAGGGGGCTGGGGCGTTCGATGCGCCGATCTCGCAGCACATGACGGCGTCGGTGACCACCTGCACCCGGTCGAGCACCGTCGAGGAGGTCATGCAGCTGATGACCGACGGGCGCTTCCGCCACGTGCCGGTGGTCGAGGATGGACGGCTCGCCGGCCTCGTCTCCATCGGTGACGTGGTCAAGCGCCGGATCGCCGCCGTGGAGGCGGAGCATCAGGCCATGCGCGACTACATCACCATGGCCTGAAGCGGCGTCGATCGCGCCAGCTGGGGTCTCAGACCCGTTCGGCCGCCAGGGCCACGAGTTCCCTGATGCGCGGCAGGGCGGCCTTGGCCGCTTCCCGCCCGAGGAGGATCGCCTCTTCGGCGCGGTGGAACTCGAACAAGCCCATCTCCGCGAGGCGCGGAGACAGCATGAGATCCGGCGGGTCCCGCTCCAGCCTTGCCCTCGAAATCCGGTCCTGGGTGATGTTGAACGCGTCGAACATCACCCGCCCCATGCCGGGAGGGCCGGGCTCGCGGGGCGGGGCAGGGCGTTGCGCCGGCCCGCGCCGACCGGTGCCGCGCATGCGGTTCAGCAGGTTCCATCCCCGGCGCGACGTGGTGAGGGGCAGGGCCGGCGAGGCGGCCCCGTCGCCGTCAGGCCCGATCACCAGGCCGGGCTCGGCCCGCGGATCGCCGTTGAGGTTCACGCAGATCACCAGTTCGGCCCCGAGCCCGCGCGCGAGCTTGACCGGCACCGGATTGACCAGCGTTCCGTCCATCATCAGGCGCCCGTCGAGGCGCACCGGGGGAAACAGGCCGGGGAGGGCGTAGGACGCCCGGATCGCCTCCACCAGGGAGCCACGGGTCAGCCAGACCTCGTCGCCCGAGCCGAGATCCGTCGCGACGCTGGCGAAGCGGATCGGCAGGTTCTCCACCCGCCGCGTGCCGAGGTCGCCTTCGAGGCGGCGCTTCAACCGCTCGCCGGCGATGAGGCCAGACCCCAGGCGCAGGTCCAGGAGCCCCATGACCCGCCGCCGCGTCAGCGACAGGGCGAAATCCTTGAGCAGATCGAGTTTGCCGGCGGCGTAGCAGCCCCCCACGACGGCACCGATGGAGCAGCCGGCCACCATGTCGGGGTGGATGCCGGCTTCTTCCAGCACCTCGATGACGCCAATATGCGCCCATCCGCGCGCGGAACCGCCGCCCAGTGCCAGACCGATTCGCGGTCGCGGCGGCGGCTGTTCGGCCACGGGCTCGACACTGCCCCGTGGAAAGACCGGCTTCTGCGACAGGGTGGACAGCATGCCCTGGCGGTAGAGGGCGACCCCGCGAAAGGACAGCCCATCCCAGGTCACGGCCCGGCGGGTCCGAGGAGGGCCTCGCCGGAAACCGGATCGAGGGAGACGGCGCGGTAGAAGCAGGAGCGTCGCCCGGTATGGCAACATCCGCCATCGCCCCCGACCTCCACCGAGATCAGGAGCGCGTCCTGGTCGCAATCGACCCGCATCTCGACGACACGCTGGACCTGTCCGCTCGTGGCGCCCTTGTGCCAGAGCTCGCTCCGCGAGCGCGACCAGTACCAGGCCTCGCCGGTCTCCAGGGTGAGCCGCAGGGATTCGGCGTTCATGTGGGCGAGCATCAGGACCCGGCCGTCATGGGCATCGACGGCGATGCAGGCGACGAGACCGTTCGCGTCGAAGCGCGGGGTCAGCGTTCCGCCTTCCTCCACATCCTTGCGCGAACCGGGCAGGGAGAACCCACCGGGCGCGGCGGAAGCTTGGCTCACCGTCATCGCGTGGAATGTCCGCGTCAGTTCTTGTTGTTGCGGACGAGGGTCAGGAACCGGACCTGCTCGTTGGCATCGTCCTTGAACACGCCGCGGAACTGCGTGGTCAGGGTGGAGACGCCGGCCTTCTGCACGCCGCGCATGGCCATGCAGAGATGCTCGGCCTCCACCATCACGGCGATGCCGCGCGGCTTCAGGATGCTCTCGATCACGTCGGCGATCTGGGCCGTCATGGTCTCCTGCGTCTGCAGGCGGCGGGCGAAGGTGTCCACCACACGGGCGAGCTTCGACAGGCCGACCACGCCCTTGGTGGGGTAATAGGCGATATGGGCGAGGCCCATGAACGGCACCATGTGGTGCTCGCAATGGGAATAGAACGGGATGTCGCGCACGAGGACGATGTCGGAATAGCCCTCGACCTCTTCGAACACGCGCTCGAGCAGGGCATCGGCATCCTGCTCGTAGCCGCCGAAGAGCTGACCGTAGGCCTTCGCAACACGGGCGGGCGTGTCCTTGAGGCCTTCGCGACTCGGGTCGTCACCGGCCCAGCGCAGCAGGGTGCGCACGGCGGCCTCGGCCTCCTCCCGGCTCGGGCGGCCGGTGGCC
The DNA here is from genome assembly GCF_000376345.1 of Methylobacterium sp. 88A. Lineage (NCBI taxonomy): Bacteria > Pseudomonadati > Pseudomonadota > Alphaproteobacteria > Hyphomicrobiales > Methylobacteriaceae > Methylobacterium > Methylobacterium sp. 88A. The sequence continues at coordinate 2,549,058 of NZ_AQVT01000001.1, read as the reverse complement.
ACGGCATCGGGCACGCGCTTGGCCGAAGCGGGCAGGGGGGCGACCTCGGCGGGGGCCTCCACGGGGCGGGAGTTGTCGTTGCGCATCCCGTTCAGGGGCGCGGGCACAGCCTTGGCAGTCGGGTCCATTCCCTGATGATCCGTCTCGGTCAGCCGGTAGGAAAGGGATTTGAGCGCGGCATCCATGGCATCTCCCGCACGGGCGACCCGTGCGTTCATCGTCGAACTATCTGGTTTTGCGTACATCGTCGAACCATCTCGGTCGCGTTTTCAGCCGCGTTGCCGCAGGCCGGCGCCCGAACGATGAGAATTTCCTTGGCCGTGGGCGCGACCCTGGTCGACGAACCGCCTCCTCGCGAAACGGTACGCTGGCGCCTATATCGTCGTTATCGCGCCGCCGCGCAATGCGGGGAATGCGGATCAGACCATCGTGATCGGAAGCCGGCTGCCTGTCGGCGCCCCGACGGGACCTCGCATATGCTCGACGATATCTACAACCGCCGCATTCTCGAACTCGCCGCCGACATCCCGCGTCTCGGCCGGCTCGACGCACCGGATGCCAGCGCCAGCGCCCATTCCAAGCTCTGCGGCTCCACCGTCACCGTCGATCTCTCGGTCAAGGACGGCACAGTGACGGACTTCGCCCATGAGGTGAAGGCCTGCGCCCTGGGCCAGGCGTCATCCTCGCTCATGGCCCGCCACGTGGTCGGCGCAAAGGCGGACGAGTTGCGGGAGGTGCGCGATACGGTGCGGCGCATGCTCAAGGAGAACGGGCCGGCGCCGCAGGGCGAGTGGGCCGACCTCGCCGTTCTCGAGCCGGTGCGGGATTTCAAGGCGCGCCACGCCTCGACCCTCCTCACCTTCGATGCCGTGGTGAATGCCCTCGATCAGGTCGCCGCCAAGGCCCAGGCCGCCGAATAGAGCCATGGTCCGCCGCGCGGCCCATTGGGCGATCCGGGGCTACCAGCTCACCCTGTCGGGCCTGATCGGCCGGCAATGCCGGCACTGGCCGTCCTGTTCGGACTACACCGACGAGGCCATCCGCCGGCACGGATTGTGGCCGGGCGGCTGGATCGGGTTCTCGCGCATCTGCCGCTGCGGCCCGTTCGGCACGCATGGCATCGACATCGTGCCCGAGACCCTGCCGCCGCGCTCGGCCTGGTACGCCCCCTGGACCTATGGGCGCTGGCGCGGGGTGAACGCGCCGCCATCGCCGTTTGCGTGCGAGGCGGTGGAGGACGAGCGCAGGGGAGGGTAGCGTTGCCCCATCACCGGCGATGCGACGGAAGAAACACTGCATGTCGACCCATATCGCGGATGTCGCCTGGGCCCTGAAGCCCGGGGAGGATTTCGCCGCCGGGCGTTACGGCCGGGGGCACACAGTGACGTTCGATGGCGGCGTGACGCTCGCCGGCACCGCATCGGCGCACGTGGTCGGGAAATGGGCCGCTCGCGAGGCCGTCGACCCGGAGGAGATGCTGGTCGCGGCGCTGTCGAGCTGCCACATGCTGACCTTCCTCCATCTCGCGCGCCTCGCCGGATTCGGCGTCACCGCCTATCGGGACCATGCCGAGGGCGTGCTGGAGGAGACGAGGCCCGGACGTCGTGCGGTGACGCGGGTCACGCTCCGCCCGGACATCGACTGGGCCGGCGCCGCGCCGGATCCGGAACGGCTCGCGGCGCTCCACGAGGCCGCGCATGAGGAGTGCTTCATCGCGAATTCGGTGAGGACGGAGGTCGTCGTGGCCGCTCCCCTCAGCCCCCGCTGACCCAGCGCATCACCACCAGCGTCCCCGTCACCGTCAGCGCGCCGCCGATGCGGGTGGCGATCTGGGCGAAGGGCATCAACGCCATGCGGTTGGCGGCGGTGAGGATCGCCACGTCCCCGGTGCCGCCCTGGCCGCTATGGCAGGCATTCACGATGGCGGTCTCGATCGGGTACATGCCGAGGCGGCGTCCCACCAGGAAGCCGGTGGCCATCAGCGTCACCACCGTCGAGACGATGGTGATCAGGTTCGCCAGCGTGAACGCCGCCACCAGCTTGTCCCAGGGGGTCATCGACACGCCGATGGCGAAGAGCAGCGGATAGGTCATGCTGATCTGCACGAACTTGTAGGCGACGAAGCCGCCGGCCTGGAGGCGGGGCGAGACGGCGCTGGCGAGCTTGGCGAGCACGGCGAGGAACAGCATCGCCACGGGAGCGGGGAGCCCGGTGAGGTGGTGCATCATCACGCCGAGGAGGTAGAGCGTCACGGCGGTGAGCGCGGCCGCTCCCACCGTCGCCGCATCCACGGGCGCGTCCTCGACCTTGGCGGCGGTGACGTCGTTGTCCCGGTCCGGTTGCAGGCGGCCCTCGCCGGTGAGATGCGGCATCCGCTTGCCCACGGCATTGAGGGTGCCGGCCAGCACGATCGCCGTCAGGCTGCCGAGCATGACGGGAGGCAGAACCTGAGCGAACACGTCGCCCTGGCCCTGGCCGAGGATGGCGGCGTAGCCGATGGAAAGCGGGATCGCCCCCTCGCCGACGCCGCCGGCCATGATCGGCACGACGATGAAGAAGAAGGTGTGATAGGCGCCGAGGCCGAGCAGGGTGCCGACCAGCGTGCCCACGCAGGCCGCCGCCACGGAGCCGGCCGCCAGGGGTACGAAGATCTTCAGGAAGCCCTTGATCAGCACCTCCCGGTCCATGCCCAGGATGCTGCCGACGATGATCGTGGCAATGTACAGGTAGAGGAAGTTGGTGAACTTGGTGAAATCCGTGATCGCCTTCACCAGCGGCGTCGGGATCAGCATGTAATAGACCAGAGCCGAGGGGATGAAGGTCGCGAAGATCGCGCCTGCCCCGATATTCTTCAGGACCGGCAGCCGCTTGCCGATCTCGGCGCAGGTGAAGCCGCCGAGCGCCAGCACCGCGATCATCGTCGGCGCATCGGCCTTGATCTCACCCTCCGAGGTCAGGACGGCGAGGAGGGCGACGAGGATGAGATAGACCGGCAGGGGAATGATGCCGATCTTGATATCGACGAGCCGCCACCAGCCCTGCGGCCAGAACCGGCGCGCGGGCGTCTCCGCCGCCGGGACGGGCTCGGCGGCAGCGGCGGAAGCTGGATTCGCCATCGATACTCTCCCTTCGGCCGGTCGCCTTTCGGGCCGGCCTGCTTGATCGGACCTTCTCGGCGAACCGGCACGAGCATCCGCCCGCTGCCGGCCATCCCGGTTCCGTGATGCGTGAATGGGCGGATGGGGCCGGAAGCTTGTCAATCGCAGCTTGTATCAACCGGTCCGGATCGTCTCGGAAGTTCGTTCACGTCCGCGAGAGCCCGTAAAAGGCCGGCCGAGGCCCCGCGCGGATTTCTTCCTCCTGCGAAACGGTCTAAACCGCGCCGCACGCGCGGACGCCGCGCGCCACCTCAATCCCAGATCCGCTTACCTGCCTCGTTCGCAGGAGTGAGCCCCCGGAGACTCGTTCGCGATGCCCATTCTGACATTCCCCGACGGCAATACCCGCAGCTACGACGCCGCGGTGACCGGCCGTACCGTCGTGGAGGGCATCGCCAAGAGCCTCGCCAAGCGCACCGTCGCCATGGCGCTCGACGGGCGGGTCCGCGACCTCGACGACCTGATCGATGCGGATGTGCGCATCGAATTCCTCGACCGTGCCGACCCGCGCAGCCTGGAACTGATCCGGCACGATTGCGCCCACGTCCTGGCGGAGGCCGTGCAATCCCTGTGGCCGGAGACCCAGGTCACCATCGGCCCGGTGATCGAGAACGGGTTCTACTACGACTTCGCCCGCGACCAGCCGTTCACCCCCGAGGACTTCCCCAAGATCGAGGCGAAGATGCGCGAGCTCATCGCCCGCGACGCCCCCTTCACCAAGGAGGTGTGGAAGCGCGACGACGTGCGGGCGCTGTTCGAGTCGAAAGCCGAACAATACAAGGTCGAACTCGTCGACGCGATCCCGCCCGGCGAGGACCTGAACATCTACCGCCAGGGCGAGTGGTTCGATCTGTGCCGCGGCCCGCACATGACCTCCACGGGCAAGGTCGGCACCGCCTTCAAGCTGATGAAGGTGGCGGGCGCCTATTGGCGCGGCGATTCCAACAACCCGATGCTGACCCGCATCTACGGCACCGCCTGGGCCACGAAGGAAGACCTCGACGCCTATCTCCACCGGCTGGAAGAGGCTGAGCGCCGCGACCATCGCCGCCTCGGCCGCGAGATGGACTTGTTCCACTTTCAGGAGGAGGGGCCGGGCGTCGTGTTCTGGCACGCCAAGGGCTGGACTATCTTCCAGGAGCTCATCGCTTATATGCGCCGGCGCCTGAAGGGCGACTACGCCGAGGTGAACGCGCCGCAGATCCTCGACAAGTCGCTCTGGGAGACCTCCGGCCACTGGGACTGGTACCGGGAGAACATGTTCGCCGCGCAAAGTGCGGGCGACGAGGCCGAGGACAAGCGCTGGTTCGCGCTCAAACCCATGAACTGCCCCGGCCATGTGATGATCTTCAAGCACGGCCTGAAATCCTACCGCGACCTGCCCCTGCGCATGGCCGAGTTCGGCATCGTTCACCGCTACGAGGCCTCGGGCGCCATGCACGGCCTGATGCGCGTGCGCGGCTTCACCCAGGACGACGCCCACGTCTTCTGCACCGAGGACCAGCTCGCCGACGAATGCCTCAAGATCAACGACCTGATCCTCTCGACCTATAGCGATTTCGGCTTCGGCGACATCGTGGTGAAGCTCTCGACACGGCCCGAGAAGCGGGTCGGCTCGGATGCCCTGTGGGACCATGCCGAGGAGGTGATGACCCGCGTCCTGGTGCAGATCGAGGAGCAGTCGGGCGGCCGGATCAAGACCGAGATCAGCCCGGGCGAGGGCGCCTTCTACGGGCCGAAATTCGAATACGTGCTCCGCGACGCCATCGGCCGCGACTGGCAGTGCGGCACGACCCAGGTGGATTTCAACCTGCCGGAGCGCTTCGGGGCGTTCTACGTCGATGCCGACAGCCAGAAGAAGGCGCCGGTCATGGTGCACCGGGCGATCTGCGGTTCGCTGGAGCGTTTCACCGGCATCCTGATCGAGCATTTCGCCGGCCATTTCCCGCTCTGGCTCGCGCCGGTTCAGGTGGTGGTGGCGACGATCACGCAAGATGCCGACGGCTACGCCCGCGAGGTGGTGGCCGCGCTCAACCGCGCCGGGCTCCGGGTCGAGTCGGACCTGCGCAACGAGAAGATCAACTACAAGGTCCGCGAGCATTCCCTGGCCAAGGTGCCGGTCATGCTCGTGGTCGGCCGCAAGGAAGGCGAGGAGCGCACCGTCTCGATCCGGCGGCTCGGCAGCCAGCAGACCCGCACGGCCGCCCTCGACACGGCTCTCGCCGACCTCCTCGCGGAAGCGACCTCACCGGACATCCGCCGGGCGCAGGCCGTGAACGAGAGCGTGCCCAGCGCCGATGTGGCGCTCGACGGCCAGCACGGGGAAAGCCCGACGCCTTGAGGCAGTCTCGGTGAGCACTGCCTTTCCCCGCACGCGGGGAGGGGCGGAAGACTATGCCCTACGGGTTCTGTTCCGAAAGGCCAGCGCGCACTCCCTCTCCCCGCACGCGGGGAGAGGGAAGCGACGCCCCTGTCGTCAGCGCGGCGAGGCGGCAGCCGACGGTGAGGGGGCTTGGCTGGAGGAGCCATACCCGGAGTCACCCCCTCACCCTCGCCCTGCCGGGCTCACGCCGCCTCCCGACAAGGGGAGGACGACGTCCTCTCCCCGCCCGGCGGGGAGAGGGGGCCCCCGACTCTTCCGAAATCGGAGCGTGCCCTATGGGTTGTGTTCCGAAAGACCGGTGCGCATTCCCCTCTCCCCGCACGCGGGGAGAGGGCCGCGACGACCCCGTCGTCGACGCGGCGAGGCGGCAGCCGACGGTGAGGGGGCGCTTCCGGAGGAGCCATACCCGGAGAGACCCCCTCACCCTCGCCCTGACGGGCTCACGTCGCCTCCCAGCGAGGGGAGGACGACGTCCTCTCCCCGCCCGGCGGGGAGAGGGGTCGGCCCCGCCCTACGGGACCTCGTTGCCGGCGTAGTTGATGGAGCCGTCGGCGCCCTTCTTCCACATGTACATGACGTAGTCGGGCCGGGTGATGTCGCCCTTCTTGTCGTAGGAGATGTCGCCGATCACGGTGTCGAACGGCTTGCCCTGGTGCAGATGTGCGGCGAGCTTCTGCCCATCCGTCGATTTTGTCGCCTCCATCGCCTGTTTCAGGATCTGAACGGCGGCGTAGGAATAGAGCGTGTAGCCTTCCGGCTCGAACTTGATCGCCTTGAAGGAATCGATCGTGGCCTTGGCCTTGGGGTTCTTGCGGGCGTCGGGCGAGAAGGTCATGAAGGTGCCTTCGGAGCCGGGGCCGCCGACCTGCGCGAATTCACGGTCGGCGAGAGCATCCCCACCCATGAGGGGAGCCTGGAGACCCTGGTCGCGCATCTGGCGGATCAGCAGCCCGGCCTCGGTGTAGTAGCCGCCGAAGTAGATCACATCGACATTGGCCTGTTTGAGCTTCGAGACGAGGGCAGAAAAATCCTTCTCGCCGGGCGTGAGGCTCTCGGAGATCGCAGCGGACCCTCCCTTGGCCTTCAGCGCCTTCAACGTCTCTTCGGCCAGCCCTTTACCGTAGGTGCTCTTGTCGTGGATGAAGGCGACCTTCTTGCCCTTGAACTTGTCGGCGAGATACGCCGCCGCGACCGCGCCCTGCTGGTCGTCACGGCCACAGGTGCGAAACGTGTTCCAGTTGCCGCGTTCGGTGAACTTGATCGCCGTGGAGGCGGGGGTGATCTGGATGATGCCGGCCTCGATCAGCGCTTCGGAGACAGGAATCGAGACGCTGGAATTGAAGTCGCCGACCACCATCTTCACGCCCTCGCCGGCGAACTTGTTGGCGACCGACACGCCCTGCTTCGGGTCGGAGGCGTCGTCACCGACCGAGACGACGAGTTTCTCGCCGTTGACGCCGCCGGCCTTGTTGATGTCCTCGACCGCCTGAACTGCGCCGTTCCGGATCTGCGCGCCGAACGCGGCGCTCGGCCCCGTGATCGGCGCGATGACGCCGATCTTGATCTCGGCCTGCGCGGCACCCGCCAGCATCAGCGCACCCAGCGCCACGCTCATCGCCATCAGTGTCTTCATGGTCATTTCCCCTCGATCAGCGCGGCGGATTGAACGTGTCCCGCTTGGCGCATGGTTGCACGAAGATGTGTCGGGCTCACGTCCCTTGCCGGTCCCGCCAGGATAGCGGGCCGGTGCGCTCGTAGAGCCAGCGATACTGGGTGGTCATCTGCCGGGTGCGGGTGACCCGGTAGCCGAGCGCGCCTATGGCGAGGATCACCACCGCGTCGAGGGCGTAGCCGGCCGGCGAGAGCAGCGTGCCCGAGAACAGGGCGTAATGCAGGAAGCGCGAGACCGCCGCGATGGCGAGCCCCGCCAGCACGCACTGCCAGAACGGACGCCATCCCCTGGCGAAGCTGCTGCCCGCCATCCAGGCCGCCCCCCCGCCCATCGCCAGCGTGACGAGGAGGAAGATGCCGAGATTGGGCGTGTCGAGGGACAGGGTCTCGGTCATGATGCCTTGCCTACCGATGCCATCCGAAGCGGGACGCGCTTTCCCTCCCCCCTCAGCGGGGGAGGGTGGCCCGCGAAGCGGGTCGGGAGAGGGGAGCGACGGCTCCGGAGAGGGCGCCCCCTCTCCCGCCTGCTCCGCAGGCACCCTCTCCCGCAGGGGGGAGAGGGTGGGGGCGTCATTGCCAACCCGCTCAATGCTGGCCCCCTTCGAGATAGGCTGCCTTCACCTGCGGGTTGTCGAGGAGTTCGCGGCCCGTGCCGCTCATCGTCACCGCGCCCGTCACCATGACGTAGCCGCGATGGGCCAGCTTGAGGGCGTGATAGGCGTTCTGCTCGACGATGAAGACGGTGAGCCCCTCGCGCTCGTTGAGCTCGCGCACGGCCGAGAAGATCTGCTTCACGATGAGGGGGGCGAGGCCGAGCGACGGCTCGTCGAGCATGAGCAGGCGCGGGCGGCTCATCAGGGCGCGGGCGATGGCGAGCATCTGCTGTTCGCCGCCGGACATGGTGCCGCCGCGCTGGTCGAGCCGCTCCTTCAGGCGCGGGAACAGGACGCACATGCGCTCCAAATCCTCGGCGAAGTAGCGCCCGCCATGCAGGGCCGCGCCCATCTGCAGGTTCTCGCGCACGCTCATGCGGGAGAAGATGCGCCGCCCTTCCGGCGACTGGGCGATGTTGAGGCGCGCGATCTCGTGGGTCGCCATGCGGGTGATGTCGCGGCCCGCATAGGTGATGCTGCCGGTCCGTGCCTGCGGCTGGCCGAAGATCGTCATCATCAGGGTCGACTTGCCGGCCCCGTTGGCGCCGATCAGGGCGACGATCTCGCCCTCGTTCACGTGCAGATCGACGCCTTTCAGGGCCTGGATGCTGCCGTAATAGGCAGAGACGCCGCGCACATCGAGGAGCGGCGCCTGAAGCGCGCGGGTCTCCTCCACGAGGACGTTGATGCCGGCGACACTCATGCTTGCGTTCCCGTCAGGCCGACCTCGGCCTCCACCGCCGCCACCTCTTCGTCGTCGACGCCGAGATAGGCGGCGATGACGCGGGTATCGGTGCGGATGTCGTCGGGCGTGCCGTCGGCGATCTTGGTGCCGTAATCGAGCACGACGATCCGGTCGGAGATCTGCATCACCACCGACATGTCGTGTTCGATGAGGAGGACGGAGGTGTCGTACTCGTCCCGGATCAGCCGCAGCAGGGTGTTCAGCTCCGAGGATTCGCGCGGGTTGAGGCCGGCGGCGGGCTCGTCGAGGCAGAGCAGCACCGGATCGGTGCACATGGCCCTGGCGATTTCGAGCCGCCGCTGATCGCCGTAGGGCAGGTCGCCGGCGGCATCGTCGGCCCGCGCCGTGAGACCGATCCGGTCGAGCCAGGCGGCGGCCTTCTCGATTCCCGCCTTCTCCGCGCTGCGATAGGCCGGCAGGCCGAGAATGCCGAGGATCGAGAAACCCGAGGCGCGCATCAGCGGCTTGTGCATGGCCACCAGCAGGTTCTCCAGCACGGTCATGCGCGGGAACAGGCGGATGTTCTGGAAGGTGCGGGCGACGCGGGCGAGCCGGTTCACGTCATGGCCGGGCAGGCGCTCGAGGAGGTAGGTCTCCCCGCCCTTCTGCACCAGGCGGATCATGCCCTCGCTCGGCTTGTAGAAGCCCGTGATGCAGTTGAAGACCGTGGTCTTGCCCGCGCCGTTGGGGCCGATCAGGGCCGTGATGTCGCCGCGCCCGACCTTGAACGAGAGGTCGTTGACGGCGGTGAGGCCGCCGAACCGCATGGTCAGGTGGTCGACGATCAGCACCGGATCGGCGGGGCCACCGGGAATCGCGGCGGGGGGCTCGTCCTGCAAGGTGGCGAGCCGGTTGATGCCTGTGGCGAGGGTCATCGGCCGCGCTCCGCGATGGTGACGGAGGGCGTTCGCTCGGAGATGAGACCGCGTGGGCGGAACACCATCATCGCCACCATGGCGAGGCCGAACAGGAGAAGGCGGTACTCGTTGGGGTCGAACCCTTCGCCGAACACGGCCTTGAGGAAGCCGAGATTGCGCAGGAGTTCGGGGCCGCCGATCATGACGATGGCGGCGATGGCGACGCCGATCTGGCTGCCCATGCCGCCGAGCACGACGATGGCCAGGATGATGGCGCTCTCCAGGAAGTTGAAGCTCTCCGGTGAGACGAAGGCCTGCCGCACGGCGAAGAACGATCCGGCGAAGCCCGCGAACATCGCCCCCAGGGCGAAGGCGGTGAGCTTGGTGATGGTTGTGTCGATGCCGAGCGAGCGGCAGGCGATCTCGTCCTCGCGCAGCGCTTCCCAGGCCCGCCCGAGGGGCAGGCGCCGCATGCGCAGGGTCACGAGGTTGGTGACGAGCGCCAGGACCAGGATCAGGTAATACAGGAAGACCAGCCGGTGCATGGCGTTGAAGCTGAGCCCGAACGTGGCGGCGAACCCGTTCTCCCCCGCGGTGAAGGGCAGGCCGAAGAAGCTGACGCGCGGGATCGAGGAAATGCCGGCGGCGCCCCCCGAGAAGTCGGTCCAGTTGATGAGGACGAGGCGGATGATCTCGCCGAAGGCCAGGGTCACGATGGCGAGGTAATCGCCCCGGAGCCTGAGGACGGGGAAGCCCAGCAGCACGCCGAAGGCGGCGGCGAACAGGCCGGCCAGGGGCAGGCAGATCCAGAAGGACAGGCCGAACACGGTGGAGAGCAGGGCGTAGGAATAGGCCCCCACCGCGTAGAAGGCGACGTAGCCCAGATCGAGGAGGCCCGCGAGGCCGACCACGATGTTGAGCCCCCATCCGAGCATGACGTAGGTCAGGATCAGGATGCCGAGATCGATCCAGTAGCGGCCCTCGCCGAGGGACCCGGTGAGGAGGCTGGCGATTAGCGGCAGGGTGAGGGCGACCACGAGGGTGATGGGCGCGAGGATCGCGGCGAGGCGGCTCGCCCCTTCCACCACCGGCGCACGGGCGGCCCGCCGCCGCGCCCGCCCGGTGAGGTAGAGCTGCTGCAGGAGGCGCAAGCCGAAGATGGCGGCGCAGAGGGCGAAGACGGTGCCCCAGCGGCTGGTGATGACGAGGCCGATGCCCTGGCCGAGATCGGTGCGGTAGCTGACGATGGGCACGCAGAGGCCCAGCGTCACCAGGGCGAACAGCCCGGCATCCTTGATCAGGCCGGGCAGGGGAGAGGCCTCGGCGCGGGCGGTCGCGGCGATGGGGGTGGTCGAACCGGATGCCACGTCAGACCTTCTCCACTTCGGGCCGGCCGAGGATGCCCGAAGGCTTGAAGATGAGCACGACGATGAGGATGAGGAACGCGGCCACATCCTTGTACTCGATGGTGAAATACGCCGACCAGAAGGTCTCGATCAGGCCGATGATGATCCCGCCGATGACGGCTCCGGGAAGCGAGCCGATGCCGCCGAGCACGGCGGCGGTGAAGGCTTTCACCCCGGGCACGAACCCGTCCGAGAACGAGACCACGCCGTAATAGAGCAGGTAGAGCGTGCCCGCGACGGCGGCCAGGGCCGCGCCGAGGACGAAGGTCAGGGAGATCGTGCGGTCGACGTTGATGCCGAGCAGCGCCGCCATGCGCCGGTCCTGCTCCACGGCGCGCTGCGCCCGGCCGAACGGCGTCTTCTGCACGAGGTACCAGAACCCCGCGAGCAGCACGGCCGTGGTGATCATGATGATCGCCTGCTTGTAGGACAGGGTCACGGTGTATTGCTCGTTCTGGTAGAGCACGACCACGTCGCGCACGAGGGGCGGCACCGGCTTGTTGCGGGCGCCCTGCACCACCTGGACGAAGTTCGACAGGAAGATCGACACGCCGATCGCCGAGATCAGCGGTGCGAGGCGGAACGAGCCGCGAAGGGGCCGGTAGGCCACCCGTTCGATCGCCCATCCCCACAGGGCGGTCAGCGCCATGGCGATGACGAGCACGATCAGGAAGACCAGGGCGACGGAGGAGAGGCCGAGCCAGGTGGTGAGGATGAGGAACGCGATGAGCGCGATGAAGGCCGAGACCATGAAGACGTCGCCGTGGGCGAAATTCACCATGCCGATGATGCCGAAGACCATCGTGTAGCCGATGGCGATCAGGCCGTAGATCGACCCGAGGGTCAGGCCGTTGATGAATTGCTGGGCGAAGAATTCCATCGATGGGCTTTCGCGAATGGCATGCCAGATGGCCGCCCGGGGCTTTCCCGCGGCGGCCCACCGCCAGGATCGAGCGTGTTCGGCGCGGGCGAGTGTCTGCAAGAACGCTTCGGGGTCAATGCGGAAATCGCCACGGTCCGAAGGGATTGTCAGCCCTCGTCACGGTGCCGTCCCCGGAAAACGACGGCACGAAGAGACGAATACGCTCCGCCAGCACCCTGGCGTGGGGCAACTCGCCATCGACCCTACGGTTTCCCGTAGTACGCAGCGTCTCCCGGCACTGCCAGACATGCTCCGAAGACGGAGAGGCTGGCATGATCCACATCGTTACACCCGCCAACGAGACCATGTATCGCGACGAGATGGAACAGGCTTGGCGCCTGCGCCACGACATCTTCGTGACCGAGAAGGGATGGACGGACCTCGCCAAGCCGGATCGTCGCGAGATCGATCAATTCGATACGCCGCATGCCATCCATTTTCTGGCGATCGAGGAGAGCAGAGTCATCGGCTATAGTCGGCTTCTCCCGACGACACGCCCGCACCTGCTGTCGGACATCATGCCCCAACTGTGCGAAGGCGAACTCCCGCGCGGCAGCGATTGCTGGGAATGGACGCGGCAGGCGGTGGCGCGCTCGCACCGGGCGCGGGGCAAGGCGGTCAACCCGGTCTCCCTCGCTCTCCTCACCGGCATCGTCGAATGGGGAATGCATCACGGCGTGAACCGGCTCGTGCTGCAGATGCCGACGCTTTACCTGCTGCATGTGGTGCAGCTGCATTTCCGCGCCCGCCCGCTCGGCCTGCCCCACGCGATCAGCGGCGAGGACATCATCGCGGCGACCGCCGAATTCGACGAGCGCACCCTGGCGCGCCTGCGCAACGTCAGCGGCAATCCGGATTCGGTGCTCGCGCCGGCCTCCTACGCCTACCTCGCCGCCTGAGCGAAGGCCGCTCGACGACCCATCCAGACCATTTCGAAGAGGGGGCTCTTCGACAAGATGAAGAACAAGGGCTGACATCATGTACGCATCGGTGATCGAGAGAGACGAAAGTCTCGACTCGTTGGCAGGACATTGCATCGCGGCACGGACCATCATTGAGGCTTCGGGCACATCGGTGATGCGCCAATTGATCGACCTCCTGCTCTTCGAGATCGGCGTGGCCATGGCGAAGGCGACGGAGACCGAACAGCAGCCGGCACGCAGCAACTGACGCGGTGGAGGGTACGATCCCGCTCGGATTCGTGCCGTCTTGGTCCCGGCATCTCGAACCCGCTCCCTCGAACGAGGCGAGGACTCTGCCGACGGGCGCGGCCTCGCCATCGACATGGGGGACATGCGCACGGGCCCACCGCTCTCCTGGCGGAGCAATACCGACCGCATCCATGCCGGCGAGGGCAAGGACGCCATCGTCGGGGGCAGGGCAGGGATGAACCAGTATCCGTCCGCGCGTGTTGAGCCCCGGTAGATCGCTCCGGATCGCACGGAAGAACCCACATGCCGATACTAGCCCGCATCCTTGCGCTCATCCTCGCAGTCTCCGCAGGGCCGGCACTCGCGCAGGAGGGACAGGCGGCCGAGGGGCGGCAGGCGGCCAAGCCTGCCTTCCTCACGCAGGCGCCGCTGGGTAGTGTCAAGGTGTCCAGGATCATCGGCCTGCGCGTGGTCGGCCAGGATCACGTCAAGGTCGGTACGATCGAGGACGTGATGGTGGACGGCAGCGGCCGCGCTCAGGCCGTGGTGATCGATGTCGGCGGCTTCCTGGGGGTCGGTGGCAAGAAGGTCGCGGTGCCCTTCGACCAATTGGTGTGGAACAGCCACGCGAAGGCGGGGCAGGCACCGGACCCCTCCATCGTCAAGCCGAAGGACGCCCCATCCGAGGCCCGGGCGGCCGAGGTGAGGCCGGAGACCATGCCCGGCGCAAAGTCCGGCAACGCCGTCCTCAACGCGGAGACCACCGGCGACACCAACCAGGCCACCGGCCCAGCCGGCGCCGCCGTCACGACCGATGCCACGAAGGACCGGGCGACGGTCCAGATCGGAGAGCCGGTCGAAGCAGAGATCCGCCGCACGAAGGCGGAGCTGGAGGCAGCACCGGCATTCACCTATCCGACACAGACGGCGCCGTGATGCGTGGTTCGGGAATGGCCGCGACGATGCGGTCCGCTGGTTGAGACACCCGTTTGAGGCGCAACGGGAAGCCTCCGGTCAGTCACGACCGGGCGCCATGCGGATCAGACCGCCAGTAGAATCTCGCGAAGCGTGCCCGACATCGTCGGCCCCTAGCCGGGATCGAGGCAGCGCAGCGATATTCAGACCGATTTCGATGTAACGAGCCCGGAGGCACTCGAGCCTTCATCGGGCATCAGACGCTTTGGGGTACATCAACTCGAAAGAGTTGGTGCGGCCAAGAGGACTCGAACCTCCACCCCTTGCAGGACTAGCACCTCAAGCTAGCGCGTCTACCAATTCCGCCATGGCCGCATCGGTACCACCCGTTCCGCCGCGCTCTCCGCCGGAGGGCGGTGCGGGGCGTTTCGTGTGGCGCGGCGCAGCGGATAACAGATCGAATCTGCCACGACAAGCGCCGTCATGCGTCTCAGATGAGATCCACCGGTCCATCGAGGATCTGGACCGCCCCGTCGCCGATGGTCACGCCGGGCGTGCGCACCACTTCCGCCTTGCGGATCAGTTCGGTGATCTCCACCGAAATCCGGTTTCCCGTCACGACGATCTGGCCGCGGGCGATCGGGTGGTCGTTGGCGAGAATCTCGACCATATCGGTTTCCGTGGATTCGAGTTCGATCACGGCGCCGCGTCCCATGCGCAGCAGCATGTGGAGCGGCATGTGGCTGCGCCCGAGCACGACCGAGAGATCGACCTTGAGGTCTTCGAAAACTGCCACGCGCCACGAACTCCATCGGCCCATATCGGGCCTCACTCGACAGAGTGTTCCTGAGATATGGTGAAGCCTTGGTAAACGATGCCCCCCGCAGTGCCCGGCTTTCCGCCTCGACGGCCGATTTTCGACCGCGATCCGGCATGCGGCCGGTCCTGTGGCGGATCAGCGACACCCTAGTCCCCTACGACGAGGCGGTGGCGGCAATGGAAGCCCATGCCGGGCGGATCGCGAGCGGGGAGGCGGCCGAGATGGTCTGGCTGCTCGAACACCCGCCGCTCTACACCGCCGGCACCTCGGCAAAGACCGCAGATCTCGTCGAGCCCGACCGGTTCCCGGTCCACGCCACGGGGCGGGGCGGCCAGTACACCTATCACGGGCCGGGGCAGCGGGTGGCCTATGTAATGCTCGACCTCAACCGGCGCAGACCGGACCTGCGCGCCTACGTTTCCGCCTTGGAAGCCTGGATCATCGCCACCCTCGGCGCCTTCAACGTGCGCGGCGAACGGCGCGAGGACCGCGTCGGCGTCTGGGTGCGCCGGCCCGAGAAAGGGGAGGGGGTGGAGGACAAGATCGCAGCGATCGGTATCCGCGTGCGGCGCTGGGTGAGCTTCCACGGCATCAGCCTCAATGTGGAGCCCGACCTGTCGCATTTCACCGGCATCGTCCCCTGCGGCATCAGCGGCCACGGCGTGACCAGCCTCGTCGATCTCGGCCAGATCGTCACCCTGCCCGAAGTGGACATGGCACTGCGTGCCTCGTTCGAAGCGATATTCGGAGAGACGCAAGACGGATGAGGACGTGTGCAACACGGACACAGGGTCCGACATGGGATCGACGACGGTTGCGCAATACTGCTTTTTGCAGATTCAATGCCCCGGCGATCCCGCCAAAATATTGAATTATAATTTGTTTTATCGGATCGTCGCCGACAAAGCCTTCAGATAATGACCGTCGGCGCCCGGGCCAACACGATAAAACCATTCTCAATCAAGCATCGATTCGCTGTGACTTGACGACGGACAATTGACAGGCCCGTGGTCGCGTTTGTAGCCCTTGACTGAGCGTGGTCAGGCAGAGCGGCGATCCGTCTCGCGTAGCGCCGCCCGGCTCCGGTATCGAGCGTTGGGCCATCCGTTCCACGCGATCGTGACCGCACGGCTGTTCTGGTAGGCGCCCGCTCATGACGATCCGCACCGTTCTGTTCCGCCTGCATTGGCTGCTCGGTCTTACGGCCGGACTGGTCCTCGCCCTCGTTGGCGTGACCGGCGCGATGCTGAGCTATGAAGAAGCCCTGACGGAATGGGCGAACGGCGACCGCGCCTTCGTCGTCGCGAGCGATGCGCCCCGCCTCTCGCCCGCCGCCCTCAAGGCGAGGATCGAGGAGCAGCGGCCAGGCCTCACGGTGAGTTCCCTGATTCTTTGGGCCGATCCGGAGCGAAGCCCGCGCATCCGCTTCGCTGGCGATGCCAAGCTGAGCGCGCGACCGCCGACACTCTATCTCGACCCCGTCGACGGCCGCGAACTCGGCGAGATGCGGCTGGAGGGCGCTTTCGCCACGATCCGCAAGCTGCATCGCTGGCTGCTCCTGCCGGGGGACGGCAAGGGCTGGGGCCGCAGCATCACCGGCATCTGCACCATCGCCCTGCTCCTATTCCTGGGAACGGGGCTCTACCTGCGCTGGCCCAGGATCCATTCCTGGAAAATCTGGCTGAAGCCCTTCCTCAAGCGGCCCGGTCGGCCGCGCTGGTGGTCGCTACACAGCATCGCCGGGACCTGGCTCATTCCGTTCTACGCCGCCATCGCCCTGACCGGGCTATGGTGGTCCTACGACGCCTATCGAAACGCCGCGACCTGGCTGCTCACCGGCGAAACCCGAGCCGCGCGGGCGCCGCGCAGTCCGGGCGCACCCCCGCGGGTCCACGCGTCGGCCCTGGATATGGCCTGGGCGACCTTCAGCGCCAGCGAGGGGGCGGGCGCTCACATGGCTCTCATCGCACTCCCTGGGCCGGAACTGGCGACGATCCGCATCCGCTTCCTCGCCGCTCCCTCTGATCTGCCGAAGGCGCGCGACGAAGCGACGTTCGATCCCGTCACCGGCGCCCGCCTCTCTCAGACCCGATTCTCCGACAAGCCTTTGGGCCAGCAGATGGCCGAGAACATGCTGGAGGTGCATCGCGGGCGTTTCTTCGGCGGCATCGTCGCCTTCCTGTTCTTCACAGCGGCCCTGGCCATGCCGCTCTTCGCGGTCACCGGCCTCGTCCTCTACGTCCTGCGCCGCGGCGCCCGGCGCCGCAGATCGATGGCCGCGGCACCTGTCGGCGCAACGACGAGTCGCGCCTGATCTGATGGCTGGTCCCGGCGCGGTGGCCTGCCGCCAGTTTCATGGACATCGAGATCGGGTGCTTCAGGAGGCCGGAGATGGCCTGTGCAGGGAAAACGATCTGGGCGTGAATTCAAGATCGAGGCGGTTCGCCCGATCAGGAAACACGGCGCATGAACTGAACCGCACCGGGTTTCCCGGAGGCCCCGACTCTTGCGAGGTTGGAGCCATGACGAAGCGAACCCCACCGTCTTCCCCTGAGGTCCGTGAACGCGCTGTGCGGATGGTGTTGGAGCACCAGGGCGAGTACGACTCTCAGTTCGGTGCGATCCGCTCGATCGCCGCGAAGATCGGCTGCTCGGGCCAGACTCTGCGGAATTGTGTAGGCCAGGCCGAGCGGGAGCGGGGTCAACGAGCGGGCCCGACGACGGACGAGCGCGAGCGGATCAAGGCGCTGGAGCGGAAAATCGCGAACTCCGGCAGGCGAACGAACCGAAGGACCGCGCAGCGAGATCCTGAGAAAAGCATCGGCGTATTTCGCCCAGGCGGAGTTCGACGGACCGTGGCACTGCGCCCTTGTCCATCAAAGCGTCCAGCGCGAACTGCTCGTGGCGCTCGCCGGCCGTCAGCACCGCCGCGACCGGCTTGCCGCCACCCTCGGCGCGCAGATCCAGTTTGGTCGAGTACCCGCCCTGACTGCGCCAGTAAGCGTTGCAGAACTTGGTCGAACATTCCGGCCTGCCGCCAGCGGTAGAACTGGCTCGACATGGACCCGACAGGACCATAGGGCACCGGCAGATCCGCCCAGGGCGCACCCGTGCGTAGGATCCACAGCATGCCCTTCAAGACCTGACGCTGATCCTCGGCAGGCCGGCCCGTGCGCGGCTTCTGCGCAGGCAGCAGCGGGGCGATCTGTTTCCACTGCGCGTCGGTCTGTTCGTCGCGTCGCATCCCGCCAGCATGGGGGTTGATCACTCTACCTGTGAACCCTTTGCAGAGACGCCCTGGTCAGCGGTGGAGGCTCGGGGCTCATGGGGCACGTGGCTCTTTCCTTTCAGCGGAAAAAAGCTCGCGTCCATGTAATGCAGCAAGACAATCGATTCCCGCTCGAACGATGCTCGGCACGACCATGCCGTTGATTGACTATTCACCCGAGCATGCCTTCAATGCAGAAATCTCAGTGGGCGCAGCTCTTAAACGAATGAATGGGACGTAGTTCCACGCTTCTCGGCTTCGAATCAATATTCACCTTGAGACGGATATTACCGTTGTTCGCGTATGCCATCCGGCAGTAGCTTACTTCGATCTCCAAATTCCCGGCATACGAAACCACCGGCAGCACCGTAGAAATCATAAGCGCCGTTCTCGTCTCGACGAACGCCCCTCCGCTTCGAAGGAGGCGGGTCAGAGCTCCCCACCCGCGACCGTGACAACCTGACCGGTCATGGCACCCGCGGCGGCTCCGCAGAGCCAGGCAACGGCGTCGGCGATCTCGTCGGGGTGGATGAGGCGACCCTGGGGGTTGTGGCGCACGAGGGAGGCGAGCGCCGCGTCCCGGTCCCGACCGGTCACGGCCATGATCCGCTCCAGGCTGTCGCCGACGAGGTCGGTGTCGGTGAAGCCGGGGCAGACCGCGTTGACGGTGACCCCGCTGCGGGCGGTCTCCTGGGCGAGCGCCCGGACGAGGCCGACCACTGCGTGCTTGGCCGCGCAATAGGCGGAGACATAGGGGTAGCCCTTCTGTCCGGCGGTCGACGCGATGGCGACGATCCGGCCGAACCCCCTGCGCGTCATGTCCGGCAGCACCGCCTGCGCGGCGTGGACCACGCCGAAAAGGTTTACATCCAGCATTCGCTGGAAGAGTGCGGCGTCGCTGCGTTCGAAGGGGCTGGATTCGGCCGCCCCCGCATTGGCCACCAGAAGGTCCACGGGGGCGCGCGCCGCGATCTCCGCGAAGACGCGGACGATCGCCGGCCCGTCCGTCACGTCGACGGGGACGGCGTGATGCGCGACGCCCTCGTTAACAGCCTGCTCCAGCGCTTCGGCATTGCGCCCGAGGATCGTCACCGTGGCCCCATCCCGGACCAGCCGCGCCGCGATCGCGCGGCCGATGCCGCGGGCGCCGCCGGTGACGACGGCGTGGCGGAGAGGACCGGATTCGCCCACGGTCAGGCTCCGGGCCGGACGTAGCCGGGCAGGCTCGCATCCGGCACGTCGTCGAGATTGACCACGATGTTCTCCGGTGTGCGGGCCGTGAGCCAGACGAGATCGTCGGTGGAGCTCATGTTCGCCTCGACATGGGGCATGAACGGCGGCACGAACACGAAATCGCCCTCGCGCATGTCGATGTACTCGGCATAATCCGGGCCGAAATAAATCCGCGCCCTGCCCCGCAGCACGTAGCCGCCGGTCTCGGCCTCACCATGATGGTGTGGCAGCGAGCGGTAGCCCGGCGCGTTGCTGACCTTGCCGTACCAGATCCGCGTGGCGGGTGTGTGCTGCGGGCTGACACCCGAGATGCGCACCGCGCCGCCGGACTGGCTGGTGCGGGTATCCTCCTCGCCGGCACGGGTGACGACGGGCTTCAGGGGCTCGGACATGTGTGTTTCCCTCGCAATGCTCACAGAAGGCCGGTCTCGATGGCGACGCGGCGATAGGCGGCTCCGGCGGTGAAGCCGCCGTCGATCACGAAATCCTCGCCGGTGATGAAGCTCGCCTCGTCGCTGGCGAGGAACCGGACGAGACGCGCGACCTCGTCGGGCACGCCCGGACGACCCATCGGCGTCAGGCCGATCATCGGGGCGAGATGCGGCGAGCCGGCGTTCAGTCCCGTCACCACGAGGCCCGGGCAGACGGCATTGACACGGATCCGGTCGCCGACGAGTTCCATGGCGGCGGACTTGGTCAGCCCGCGCAGGCCCCATTTGCTTGCGGTATAGGCAGGGTCGGCATGGCCGGAGAAGGCCGAGTTCGAGGCGATGTTGACGATGCTCCCGCCCGTGGACGCCCGCATGGCGGGCGCGACCGCGCGGATGCCCAGGAAGGCGCCGGTGAGATTGACCGCGAGCACCCGATTCCAGGCGTCGAAATCGGTCGCCGCTACGCCGGTGCGGTTGATGATGCCGGCATTGTTGACGAGGATGTCGAGGCGACCCCGCCAGGCCAGGGCCTGCACGACGAGGTGTTCCCAATCCTCCGGTCGGGTGATGTCTGCGGCCTGGAAGCGCGCATCGAGACCCTCGGCCCGCAGGTCCGCGGCATAGGCCTCGCCCGCGTCGGCGAGCACATCGCAGATCGTGACGGCAACGCCGGACTGTGCCAGGAGGCGTGCCTGTGCCGCGCCCTGGCCGCGACTGCCGCCGGTGACGAGGGCGGCCTTGCCGCCGAGATCGCAGAAGGCATCCATCGTCAGGCCCCCTGGACCACGGCTTGGCGCTGCTCGCCGAGCCCGTCTATGCCCAGATGCATGGTTTGCCCGGCGCGCAGGAACACCGGAGGCTTCTGGCCGAGGCCGACTCCGGGCGGGGTTCCCGTGGCGATGATGTCGCCCGGATGGAGCGTCATGAACCTGCTGATGTAGCTGACGAGTTCGGCGACGCCGAAGATCATCCGCGCGGTGCTGCCGGTCTGCCGCCGCACCCCGTCGACATCGAGCCAGAGCCCGAGGGATTGCGGATCCGGCACTTCGTCCCGCGTCACCAGCCAGGGGCCGAGCGGACCGAAGGTGTCGGCACTCTTGCCCTTGGTCCATTGGCCGCCGCGCTCGGACTGGAAGGCGCGCTCGGAAACGTCGTTGACGACGCAGTAGCCGGCGACGAAATCGAGGGCCTCGGCGCGGGTGACGTGCTTGGCGCGTGTCCCGATCACCACGCCGAGTTCGACCTCCCAATCGGTCTTCTCGGAGCCGCGCGGGATCTCGACGGCGTCGTTCGGGCCGCAGACGGCGCTCGTCGCCTTCATGAACAGCACAGGTTCCGTGGGTGGCGTCTTGCCGGTCTCGGCGGCATGGTCGGCGTAGTTCAGGCCGACACAGACGAAGTTGCCGATGGCGCCGACGCAGGCGCCGATGCGGGGTGTCCCGCCCGCGAGGGGCAGACTTTCGAGATCGAGGGCGCGCAGTCGGCTCAGGCTCTCATCCGACAGGCACGACCCGGCGATGTCGGACAGGTGATCTCCGAGGTCGCGGATGCGGCCTCGATCATCGAGAAGGCCGGGACGCTCGACGCCGGGCTCTCCGTATCGCAGCAGTTTCATGCCGTATCTCCGGAAGGTGATTCAGTAGAAGACCGGGAACTGGGCCAGCGTCGGCCACAGGACGGGGTCGTGCCCCGGCACCACGCGGGCCTGCGCCCCCTCGGCGACGGCGCGCAGCTTGCCGACGGAACGCACCGCCTCCGTGACCGAAGTGACGGCACCGGGCAGCGCGCGGTCCTCCCAATGGTCCATGGTGTCGGCAGCATCGATGGCGAGCAGGGTGGCGCCGCGCGGCGTCCGCACCAGGAAGGATTGGTGCCCCACAGTGTGGCCGGGGGAGCGGATGCAGGTGATCGCCCCGTCGCCGTAAAGGTCGTGGAAGTCGCTCCAGGAATCCTCCAGCAGGCGCCAATCGAGGTTCGGGCGGTCGAAATCGGCCCGCACGAAGGCGCCGGCGCAGAACCAGTCGGGGGCGAGGGCGTACTCGAGGGCCGCGCGCTGAACCACATGCCGGGCGTTCGGGAAGACGCCGATAGCGCCCGTGTGGTCGAGATGGAGATGAGAAAGAAGTACGGTGCGCACGTCCGACGGATCGAAGCCCGCCGCCCGCATCTGCGCGGCGCAATCCTGCCTGGGTGCGACGCGCGGCACGAACACCTCGGCGACGGAGCCCCAATGCCCGAACGGGTCGGTGGCACAGACAGCCGGAAAGCCGCCGTCGATCACCACATGCCCGCGCGGATGCGTGATGAGATACCAGGGCACCGGAATCTCGAACGGTTCGCCCAGGCCCTGGTTCAGGTAGATGTCCTGATACCGGCAGCGGAGTGTGCCGGTCTGAAAGAGATGAAGGCGGACCTCGGACATCGTTCCCCCGAAGTTCCTGATCGTATAATTTCTTCAAGCTTGAATTTTATGCAGATTGGCTCGAAGCTTGGACGCCTGTCAAGACATGTTTCAAGCTTAAAGCTTGATCGCCATGCATCCGTCGCCTAGGCTCCCGAAAAGCGGCGGGCGAGCCCGCGTCGGGGGACAGGATCGATGGGCCAGATGACGGAGCAGGCAACAAAGGAGTCCCAGTCCCCTCAAGGAGCCCTGCCGCTTCTGCGCACTTTGACCCTCCCGTCGGAAGCGAACCTCAACGGCGGGGTGTTCGGCGGCTGGATCATGGCGGAACTCGACAAGGCGGCCGGGCTTCTCGGGATGCGGCGGGCGCGGGGGCCGTGCACGACGGTCGCGGTGGAGAATCTGCGCTTCGTCGCGGCTCTCAAGGTCGGCGAGGAATTCTCGATATACGGACAGGTCGAATCCGTCGGCCGCAGCTCGATGCGGCTCAGGCTCGACGGCTTTGCCGCCGATCCGTCCGGGGGGGAGCCACGCCGCGTGGTCGAGGCACTTTTCGTGGCCGTCGCGCTCGACGATGCGGGACGCTCGCGGCCGCTGGCGTGATGCGTCCGGGTCGTGCCTCAGGTGCCCCGGCGGCGTGATGGCTCGCGGGGCGCGATCCCGTCATGCGCGGAGCGTTTGAGGCGGGCCAGGCTTTCCGTCAGCGTCGTGAGTTCGGCCTCCGAGAGGCCGGCGAATAGCTCGTCGACCCAGCCGCTATGCGCCTCCGCCATGGTACGGAAGGCAGCACGGCCCGCATGGGTCAGGCGGATGATCTGGACACGACGGTCGGTCGGCGAGGGTTGGCGGGTGATGTAGCCATTGGCCAGCAACTTCTCGACCACAGCCGTGACGTTACCGGCCGAGACCATCAGGAGCTTCGAGGCTTCGCCGAGCACAAGCCCGTCCTCGGCCTTGTCGAGCTGGGCCAGGAGATCGAAGCGCGGCAGAGTGAAGTCGAACTGCTCGCGCAGGCGCGAGCGAATCTCGTTCTCGATCAAAGTGGTGCAGGTGAGAAGGCGCAGCCACGCGCGCACGCTCGTACGGGCGTCCCGCCCCTCCGCTCCCGCCGAAACGCCGCCGTCTGCTGTCTCACCCAAAACCAGAACCCCGGCGCGATCACCGCCCCCGAGGGCATCAGCCCGATTTCGTCGCGCAACGCAAATACGAGCGGACGCGCCCCCGCTCACGATGTCTCGGCCGAGGGCCGTGCCCGCAACTCGGCTCGGGTCCTGGGACGCCCACGCAGCTTGAGATCCTCCAGGTCCGCGCGGTCACGCACGGAATTGCGGAACACCTGATCCTTGCCGGGGGCATATTGGGGTGGGCAGTGGATCTCCTCCGCGCCGTACCAGGCCGCCGCCCGCAGGGTGAAGCCCGGATCGGCGAGATGCGGACGCCCGAGGGCGACGATGTCCGCCCGGCCGGCCGCCAGGATGGTGTTGATCTGGTCCGGCGTCGTGATGTTGCCCACGCACATGGTCGCCGTGCCGGCCTCGTTGCGTATCCGCTCCGCGAAGGGTGTCTGGAACATCCGCCCGTAGAGGGGGCGCGAGGCGGTGACGGTTTGGCCGGTGGAGACGTCGACAAGGTCGACGCCGGCATCGCGGAAGGCGTTCGCGATCGCCACCGAGTCCTCGGGTGTCAGGCCGCCCTCGGCCCAGTCGGTCGCCGAGAGGCGGACAGACATGGGCTTGTGGAGGGGCCACGCCGCCCGCATCGCCGCGAACACCGCAAGGGGAAAGCGCAGCCGGTTCTCGAGGCTGCCGCCATAGGCGTCCGTACGGTGGTTCGTGAGCGGCGAGAGGAAGCTCGCCAGCAGGTAGCCGTGGGCGCAGTGCAGTTCCAGCATATCGAAGCCCGCCCGCTCGGCGCGGTGCGTGGCGGCGACGAAATCGGCGGTCACCGCCTCCATGTCGGCGCGGTCCATCTCCCGTGGCACGGTGCCGTCCGGGAGATAGGGAAGGCTCGAGGCCGACATCACCTCCCAGCCGCCCGTGTCGAGGGGGCGGTCGATGCCCTCCCACATGAGCCTGGTCGCACCTTTTCGCCCGGCATGGCCGAGCTGGAGACAGAATTTCGTCGCCGCGTTCGCGTGGACGAATCCGACGATGCGGGTCCAGGCCGCTTCCTGTTCGTCCGTGTAGAGCCCGGCGCAGCCCGGCGTGATGCGAGCCTCGCGCGAGACGCAGGTCATCTCGGTGAACATCAGGCCCGGGCCACCGATGGCCCGCGCGCCGTAATGGACGAGGTGGAAGTCGTTCGGAACGCCGTCCTTCGCCGAGTACAGGCACATGGGCGACATCGCGACCCGGTTGGGGATCACCATCTCGCGCAGGCGGAGGGGCTGGAACATCGGCGCGGCGGGCCTGTCGAGGGAGACGTCGAAGCCCGCCCGCCGCACGCCTTCGGCGAAGGTGCGATCCATCTTGGCGACGAAGTCGGGCGCGCGCAGGCGCAGGTTGTCGTAGGTGATCGCCTTCGCCCGCGTCATCGCCCCGAAGGCGAACTGCACCGGCTCGAAATTCAGGTAGCGCGCCACGTGCTCGAACCAGACGAGGGAGACGTCGGCCGCGTGCTGGATCTTCTCGACCGCCTCGCGCCGCCCGCTCTCGAAGCGGCCGAGGGCCGCGGAAACCTCCGGCTCGGCCACCAGGGCCTCGTAGAGCGCGATGGCGTCCTCCATGGCGAGCTTGGTGCCGGAGCCTATGGAGAAATGCGCCGTGGCCTTGGCATCGCCGAGCAGGACCCGGTTGCCGCGCACCCAGCGTGCGTTGCGGATCATCGGGAATTGCCGCCAGATCGAGCGGTTGGTGAGCAGCGGATGCTCACCCAGGAAATCGGCGAAGACGCGCTTCATGAAGGCGGCCGAGCCGGCCTCGTCGAGTCCGCCGAGCCCGGCGCGAGCGAAAGTCTCGGGGTCGGTCTCGAACACCCAGGTCGAGCGCCCGCGCTCATACTGATAGGCATGGGCGATGAACGGTCCCCACTCCGTCTCGCGGAACAGGAACGTGAAGGCGTCCAGCGGCTTGGTCGAACCCATCCAGACAAAGCGGTTCGGCCGCAGGTCCACCGTGGTGCCGAAATGCTCGGCGTGGCGCTGCCGGTAGGCGCTGTTGATGCCGTCGGCTACGACGACGAGGTCGTGATCGTCGAACGCCTCCGCGTCGGCCTCCGCCTGAAAGACCATCTCGACGCCGAGGGCGAGGGCGCGCTCCTGCAGGATACTCAGCAGGGTCGATCGCGCGCAGCCGCAGAAGCCGTTGCCGCCAATCCGGTGGACCTCGCCCTTCACGTGGATGGCGATGTCGTCCCAGTAGGCGAATTCCTGCGTAATCCGGGCGTAGCTTTCGGGGTCGTAGCGCTCGAAAATGTCGAGGGTGGCGTCCGAGAACACCACCCCGAATCCGAAGGTGTCGTCGGGCCGATTGCGCTCGTAGACGGTGATCCGCGCGGCCGGGAACCGCTTCCGGACCAGGATGGACAGGTAGAGGCCTGCCGGACCCGCGCCGACGACGGCGATGCGCAGGGCCGTGGCCCGGCTCGGGCTCCCGTTCGCGGGCAATTCGCCCGGCCGGGCTTCCGGACCGACGGCATTGACCTTGGTGACCACACCCATCGCATCCTCCCGGATCGCCCGGCCCAATCGCCGTTGGCCCGCGACATGCTTGAGGCTTAAAGCACCTTGCACCGAGGCGCAATATGCTTTAAGCCTCAAGCATTCCGGCGGACAACGCGGTCCGGCCCGATCCCGAACGCGAGGGCCTCACCGTGGATGCGCCGTCCGAACTCGCAAGGGGAATTGCCGCCCCTATCCTCGACACCTTCCCCCGCGACCATCTTCCGCCGCGCGACACCTGGCCCGACCTGCTCGTCGCGCTGCCGGACCTGCGTTACCCGCGCCGCCTGAACTGCGTGACGCAGTTCCTGGACCGTTGGATCGTCGAGGGGCGTGGCCATGCCCTCTGCCTGATCGGCGAGCATGAATCGCTCACCTATCGCCAGCTCTTCGAGCGCGTGAACCGCATCGCCAACGTGCTGGTGAACCGGCTCGGCCTCCAGCCCGGCAACCGCGTACTCCTGCGCTCGGGCAACACGCCGATGATGGTGGCGACCTACCTCGCCGTGCTGAAGGCGGGGGGCATCGTCGTCGCCACCATGCCGCTGCTGCGGGCGCGGGAGATCGCCTATCCGCTGAACAAGGCGCGGATCGCCATCGCTCTGTGCGATCGTCGCCTCGCGGATGACATGGAGGGTGCGCGCGCCCACGCGCCGGGCCTGGAACGGGTGGTCTACTGGGGCGGCGGGTCCAACTCCCTCGAGGCACTGATGAGCGCCGAGAGTCCGTCCTTCACCGCCGTCGACACCGCGGCGGACGAGGTCTGCCTCATCGCCTTCACGTCCGGGACCACGGGGGAACCGAAGGGAGCGATGCACTTCCACCGCGACATGCTCGCGATCTGTGACACCTACGCCCGGCACGTGGTCCGGGCCGGGCCGGACGATCGCTTCATCGGTTCCGCGCCCTTCGCCTTCACCTTCGGCCTCGCCATCATCCTGTTCCCGATGCGGGTCGGCGCTTCCGCCGTCGTTCTGGAGAAGGCCGGTCCCGAGGATCTGGCCCTGGCGATCGGACGTGAACGGGCCACGATCTGCTTCACCGCGCCGACCGCGTATCGGGCCATGCTGGCCAAGCGCACGGCCTACGATCTCTCATCCCTGCGCCGCTGCATTTCGGCGGGGGAATCCCTCAACCGGGCGACCTTCGACGCCTGGAAGTCCGCGACCGGCCTGACGCTCCTCGACGGCATCGGCGGCACCGAAATGCTGCACATCTATCTCGCTTCTCCGGAGGAAGAGGTGCGCCCCGGCGCCACAGGACGGCCGGTGCCGGGCTACGAGGCCCGTGTGGTCGACGAGCAGGGTCACGAGGTGGCACCGGGGACGATCGGGCGTCTCGCCGTGCGCGGTCCGACCGGCTGCCGCTACCTCGCCGATCCGCGCCAGACCACCTATGTCGTCGACGGCTGGAACTATCCGGGCGACAGCTACCTCATGGATGAGGACGGTTACTTCTGGTATCAGGCCCGCTGCGACGACATGATCGTCGCCTCCGGCTACAACATTTCCGGGCCGGAAGTGGAGGCCGCCCTCCTGCGCCATCCGGATGTGCTCGAATGCGGCGTCGTCGGTGCGCCCGATCCCGAGCGCGGGACCATCGTCAAGGCCTACGTGGTCCTCGCCCCCGGCGCGACGGTGCACGCAAAGACGCTCCAAGATTTCGTCAAGGCCGAGATCGCGCCCTACAAGTATCCACGCGCCATCGACTACGTCGCCAGCCTGCCCAAGACGGCCTCCGGCAAGATCCAACGTTTCGAGCTGCGTCGGCTCGCCGCCGAGCAGGCCGCCGCGGGGGCGTCGGTCGCGGTGCCGGCATGAGCGCGGCGGGCCGCGCGCCGGCGCCGGTTCTGGCGCATCAGGAGGGTCTCTTCAGCTTGCCCGTGCGCGTGCGCTTCTCGCATTGCGACCCGGCCGGCATCGTGTACTTCCCGCGCTGGTTCGACCTGCTGAACGGTGTGGTGGAAGACTGGTTCACGGACGGGCTCGGCCTGGATTACCGGGGCTTCCACGAGGAGCGGGGCATCGGCCTCGGCTACGGACACGCCGCGGCGGATTTTCTTAGGCCTGGTTTCTGGAACGACCGCCTGGATGTTTTTCTCCGCGTCGCACGGATCGGCGGCGCCTCGCTGGAGCTCGCCCTGACGGCGTTTCGCGACGTAGAGCCCGTGCTCGCCGCCCGCCTCGTCATCGTCACCACCGCTCTCGCGGAGCGCCGCGCGATCCCCCTTCCCACCGATCTGCGCGTGGCGGCCGAGCGCTACCGCGACGCCCAGCCACAGAACCACGCATCCGGAGACAGCCCGTGAGCACCATGATCGAGCCCCCGCGCCGGAGCGCCGCCTTCCTGCAGCCCACCAGTTGGCCCGCGCCGCGCGGATACGCCAACGGCATGGCCGCCTCCGGCCGGCTCGTCGTCACCGGCGGCATCGTGGGCTGGGACGAGACCGAGCGCTTCCCCGATGGGCTCGTCGCCCAGGTCGATCAGGCCCTCCGAAACATCCGGGCGATCCTGGCGGAAGCGGGCGCCGAGCCGCACCACCTCGTGCGGCTGACGTGGTACGTCACGGACATGGACGCCTATCTCGAAGCCCGGCGCGACCTTGGCGGCATCTACCGTGACGTGTTCGGCCAGCATTTCCCCGCCATGGCCCTGGTACAGGTCGTACGCCTCGTCGAGCCGCCGGCCCTGGTCGAGATCGAGGCCACCGCCGTGATTCCGGAGTAAGCCGATGACGCCGGCCGAACGCGACAGGCTGGATCGCGAATACAATGCACGACTGAGCGTTCCGAGCTTCGAGGTAGAGTACGCGCGCTACGTTGCGGCGAGCGCCGAGGTCGTCGATCGGTTGGAGCGAGTGGCGGGCCTCGTCTACGATCCGGCCTCGGGCGAGACCCTCGATCTCTACCCGGCGGGTCCGGGAAGCCCGCTCTTCCTCTGGATTCACGGCGGCTATTGGCGCGCTTTGTCGAAGGACGACAACGCTTTTCCGGCCCTTGGCCTCGTGCCGAACGGTGTCTCGGTGGCGGTGATGAATTATTCGCTCGCCCCCGCTGTCGACCTCGACGAGATCGTGCGCCAGACCCGCGCGGCGCTGGCCTGGCTCCACGCCAACGCCGCCACCTACGACATCACGGGCCGCCGCATCCATGTGGGAGGCTCCTCGGCCGGCGGTCATCTCGGCGGCATGCTGCTGGCGGATGGCTGGCACCACGCCTTCGGCGTTCCGGAGAATACGATCGCGTCCGCCCTGCTTCTCTCGGGCCTGATGGACCTCGAGCCCCTCATCGACACCCACATCAACGCGTGGATGAAGCTCGACACGGTGTCCGCCCGTCGCAACAGCCCTTTGCACCGGATCCCCCAGCGGTCACAGGCGCACCTGCTGGCCTCGGTCGGCGGCTTGGAAAGCGACGCCTTCAAGGCACAGACCTTGGATTTCGCTCACGCCTGGACCGAGGCCGGCCATGCCGGACACCAGATCGAGATGCCCGGCTACCATCACTTCGACATCGCCTTGAGCCTGCGCGAGCCGGCCGGTCCGCTCGCCCGGGCCGTGTCGGCACAGTGCTGACACGACCGCCGGCCGATCGCCGCGTCGGCGCTGCACGTTCGGATGCTCTTTGCGGCGCAGCGCACCCAACATCGTTCGAAATCCATGAAACCAGAAACCCCGCCCGACGAAGGCAGGGTTTTTCGTATTCGGGTAGGCTGATGGGTCAGTCGAACCTGAGGCGGCCAATGCTCAGGACGTCGGAAAACCGCCCGTTCATTGTGCAGGCCCAGCGGTTTATTCTTTGGGAATACCTCGCCCCGGACAGATTGCTTCCTCGAACGGACAAATATTGGCGCTTGTAAGATATTGCTGCGCGATCTGGATAGGTGGGACGTGTTCAGGATAGCTCGGCGCACAGTCTGACGTGAGATTTTCTCCATGAAAGCACGCCCCGTCTGGGACGTCCGTGGAGGAAGGTTCAAACCATGGTCACGCAACGCACCGTCTGCGTCATCGGCTCGGGCATCAGCGGGCTCGCCGCCGCCAAGGCGTTCCAAGAGCGCGGCCACCGCGTGACGGTGCTGGAACGCGGCCCCGAACTGGGGGGCGTGTGGGAGCCGTCACACTCCTATCCGGACGTAAAGACCCAGACCCCCAAGGGGATCTACGCCTTCAGCCAGATGTCGATGCCGGCCGATTATCCCGAATGGCCGTCCGGCGGCCAGGTCTTCGCCTACCTGCGCGCCTATGCCGAACGCTTCGGCCTCCTCTCCCTGATCCGCTTCGGCCAATCGGTGACCGCCCTGACGAAGCGGACGGATCGCGGATGGGACGTGGCGACGACGGGCGCCGACGGCGTGGTGCGGACAGAGCGTTACGACTTCGTCGCCCTCTGCACCGGGCAGTTCAGCCAGAAGAACACGCCGGTCCATCCCGGCGCCGACGCGTTCCGGGCAGCGGGAGGGACGATCTTGCATTCGAGCGAGCACACGGACGCCGAATCGGTGCGGGGCAAGCGAGTCATCGTACTCGGGTTCTCGAAATCGGCGACCGACGTGGCCGTGAGCGCGGTGAAGCACGGCGCCGAGGCGGTGACGCTCGTCTTCTTGGAGCCGGCCTGGAAGATCCCGTATTTCTTCGGCGGCCTGGTGAATTTCAAGAACATCCTCTATTGCCGCGCCGCGGAGTCGATGTTCCTGCCCTTCAATGCCGGCCCCGTACGACGCTTCGTCCAGAAGCTCGCCACCCCGCTGATCTGGGCGAACTGGCGCGCCCTGGAGGCGCTCCTGAAGGTTCAGTTCAAGCTCGGCAAGAACGGCCTCCTGCCCGGGACGCGGATCGAGGACGACATCCATTGCAACCTCGCGGTCGAGACGCCGGGCTTTTATAAGCTCGTCACGGACGGCAAGATCACGGCGATCCAGGGCACCATCACCGCCTATGACGGGGCGAACGCCGTGCTCACCGGGGGGCAGCGCCTGCCGGCCGACCTCGTGGTCATGGCCACCGGCTGGCGCCAGGAGATTCCGATCCTGAACGACTCCGACCGTGCCAAGCTCGTGGCCGAGGACGGACAGTACAAGCTCTACCGGATGATCGTGAACCCGGATCTGGCGGATCTCGGTTTCGTCGGCTTCAACTCCAGCTTCGCGACGAACCTCTCGGCCGAACTCGGAGCCAACTGGCTCGTGCGATTCATGGATGGACGACTCGCGCGGCAGCCAAGTCGCGCGCAGATGGAGACGGGGATCGCGCGGTCGCTTGCGTGGCGCCGCACCGAACGTCTCTCCGCCAGGACCTATGGTGGCCTGTGCATCGCCCCCTACCACAATCACCACTTCTCCGGGCTGCTCGCCGATATCGGCGTCCGCACTCGGGAGGCGAACCCGATCACCGCCGCGTTCGCGCCCTTGCGGCCCCCCGTCTACGCGAAGCTGCTCGCGCAGGCTCCGGCCTATCAGGCGACGCCCGCCGCCGAACCGGCCAACCTCACGGTCGTCGAGGCGTCGCACGCCGCCTGAACCGGACTCGCAAGAGCGAAGTCCAGCGCTCCCCGCCGACCGCTCTCCGCGTCGGTGGGGAGCGCGCCGGTGTCGAAGAACGCCCACCGGTTCGTGTTTCGACACAAGCCCCAGGGCGCTCCGCCCGCGGATCGGCCGGGATCAGCGATGCCGTTTGCGCAGGGTCCGGGACGGGACTTCGCCGAAGCGGGCCCGGTAGGCGGCGGCGGCGCGTCCGAGATGATTGAGGCCGACGGAGAGCGCAAGATCGCCGACCTTGACCTCCGGGCCGGAGGTGAGGATCAGGGTCCGCCAGCGGTCCAGGCGCTGCGCCATGATGAAATCCGAGATCGTACTGTCCCGGAATTGCCGGAACCCCTCCTGCAGTGAGCGAATACTGCTGCCGGCCTTATCGGAGATCTGCGGCAGGGTCAGTGCGGCGTCGAGATGGGCGCGAATATAGTCTTCGGCCCTGCGAACATGGACGGGCGCCACGGATGCACGGTGCGGTCGCAGGAGGACGCCTCCCTGTTCGGCATGTTCGAGCATGTGCCCGACGAGCAGCGTGACGAAGCCTGAGGCCAGTTCGCGCTCGAACACGTCGGTGCCGGCAACGCCCCCCTGCACCCGGCTCTCGGCGAGATGCAGCAGCAGCTTGGCTTGCGACAGGATCGCCGAACCGCGCGGGAGCCCAAGGTCAATGCCCGGATCGAAGCCGAAGAGCTTCGGAATCCGGTCGAGAACCCGGACCACGTGCTCCTCCAGAAGCTCGCGCGGGACGAGGATGATCAGTTTCTCGCACCCGGCCTCCCATACCATCTGGGTCGGCATCACCGGCGAGAGCAGGGTCGCCCGCTCGGTGTTGGCGATGGTGGTGTAGCGTCCGTTCCGAACCACCGCCGATCCGGCGAGGGGGATCTGCACCAGGAAGAACCGGTCCAGACAACCGGGATCGATCTCCACCCCGGCGCCGTAGGCGACGTAATTGATGGTCAGCCCACCGAACGCCACGGTGTGGTGCCGCGCGTCGAACAGGGCTGCGGCGCCTACCGGAACGAGACTGTGCGGACAGAAGAGGCGCCCGATCCGCTCGCGCGCTTCGTCGGCATCCCGGGTTTCGACGCGGGCGTATTGCGCCAGGGGACGGGCGTCGTACGGCCGCTTCGGTGGCGCGTGTGATGGGTCTTCGTCCATGGCCTCGTCTTTCGCTCAGGCCTGTCTGCGGACGGTGCCTGTTGCAGCAAAACCAGCACAAGGTGCGCCAAACCGAAATTCACGCTTTCCTGCGCGATCTGGATAAGGTGGACGCTAATTGGATAGCCCAGTCTGGATCCAAATATCAGTATTAATTGATTCGAACGTTCGGGTTTTACAATAAGTCTGCTGAATTATTCATCATAGTGAGTAGATCATGAGCGATATCGGACCGCTACCGGCGGGCATCACGAGATCCGGCGAGGGCGTCGATGGAACGGTGTGGAATATCCTGGGGCACACCTATTGGTTCAAGGCTAATTGCGACAGCGCGTTCTCATTCGAGACCTACGATCCGCCGGGAACGTTCGTTCCTCCGCATATCCACCCGACGCAGGACGAGTTCCTTTACGTCCTGGAGGGAACGTTCGATCTCTACTTGGATGGACAATGGCTGCAGGCCAAGTCCGGCGACCTCGTCTGCATGCCCAAGGGTAAGCCGCATGCGTATTACAACCGAACCGACACCCCCAACCGCGCGATTTTCTGGGTCAGCCCTGGCCGGAAGCTGAAGGAGTTGTTCGGCCTCCTGCACGACCTGACCGATCCGGAGGAGGTCGTGCGCCGCTCCGCCATCTGCGAGGTGGATTTTTTGCCGCCGGGCTCCGTTCCGGGCGCCTGAACCCGAATCGGTGCAGCATGACCGAACAATCGGATCCCACACATCAACGACACCGCGTTTGGGCGCCGAGCCCGACCGCCGAATGACTCGCGACGCATCCGGAACTGACGGGACAATCATGACGAACCAAATGGTCGAGCGGCCGAAACGGATTCGGACACGCACGAAGAAAAGCGCCGCCGGCCGGGCACGCCTCGTGCGGCACGCGGCACTCGCCCTGGCGACGCTCGCCGGCCTCTCGGGACCAGCGACGGCCTACGACCTGCCGAGCCTGAACCTCGGCTTCTCGAGCTTCCTCGACGGCGCGCCGCCAGCGGGGCCCGGCTGGTACCCGACCCAGTACCTGCAAGTCTATTCGGCCGGGCGCCTGACCGACAATCGCGGCCGCAGCCTTGGCCTTCCGCGTCAGGACATCAGCGTGTTCGCGAGCCTGACGCAGCTCCTCTACATCTCGCCCGTCAAGATCGGCTCCGGCGCCCTCGGCTTCGACATCATCATCCCGGCGATCATCTCCTCGAGTGCGGATGACGGCCTGGGCGGCGCGGCCCTGAAGGCTCAGCAGGGTATCGGCGACCTTCTGATCGGACCGTTCATCCAGTTCGATCCGATCATGGGGGAAAAAGGGCCGTTGTTCTTCGGTCGCATTGAGGCGCAGATGATCCTGCCCACCGGCCGTTACGACGCGGCTGCGGCGGTCAATCCCGGATCGAACTTCTTCTCGTTCAATCCCAACGTTGCCGGCACCCTGTTCCTGACGCCGGACTGGACCGTCTCGGTTCGTCTCCACTACCTTTGGAACGCCAGCAACGACCGCCCGAATGTCGGGTTCGGCCCGGCCGTCCTCTCGACCCAGGCTGGACAGGCACTGCATGCGAACTTCGCCAGCGAAGTCAGCGTGACGAAGGAGTTGAAGCTCGGCGTCAACGGTTATTGGCTGCAGCAGATCACTGACACGCTCGCGAACGGCGTCGCCGTTCCCGGCCGACGCGAACGCGTCTTCGCCCTCGGTCCGGGAGCATTGTGGGCGTTGAACAAGGAAAATTTCCTGTTTTTCAATGCGTATCAAGAGTTCGGCGCGCAGAATCGCCCGGAAGGCCAGCGTTATGTCATGCGCTGGGTCGGACACTTCAATTAGCCGTGTCTCGTCATGTCAGGAGATCGGCGCTCTTAGCAAACGTGGGGCCGTCGCCGGTACGTCGAAGGCGGCGTCCTCGCGCGGGGTCGGCATGGCCCACGACCTCGGTGCCTAGACGACGAAGCTCAACGCTAAGGCGGGGGGATCTTCATGGGAACGTCAACGCTTTTGCCGAACGTCTCAGACGCGCTCGACCAATTGACGCAAATTGCCCATTCCTGCTCCGCTTAGGCCAGCGTAGAGGAGCTTTCGCGAGAAAGGCTTGATTCGCTCGCCTGCAACCGATTCGATTGAGGGAAATATGAAAACTTTTTTTGTTCAAATAAAATGCGAGATCGGAAAGACATACGAGATTTCTGAAAATCTATTGTCTCTCAACATAGCATCGGAAATTTACTCGACCGCCGGAAAATTCGATATCATGGCAAAATTTCATGTTGATAATGAAGTCGACATTGGGTTGTTCGTCAACGACTTCCTCGGCAGACTGCCGGGCGTAAGAGATTCTGAGACGATCATTGGATTCAAGGCTTTTATTTAAGGCTCTTGCTTGCCTAGGTTCGCAAGGCAAGCATCTCCCAATGGAAGCTCGGCATCTGCCTCCTGTCCGTGCCCTACTGAGAGTTGCGGGAGATTTCGCAGGAAGGCTGAGATATGGTCACTTGGGTGGTCGGGTGATCGAGAGGCCTCGCCGGGGCGAAGGCGAGCGGCACGAACACGCCCTGAGCCGTGGCGGCCCTCTCGGCGAAGAATTACCGACAAAGCCCTTCCCACTCCTGAACAACCGCTCCTGCGGCGGGCCGGCGGCAAGGCTGTGGTGGGTATCATCGCTGATCTAGAGCACATGCATGCCCATCAGCCCGGCGACGCGCTCGGCCTCGGCCTTGTCCCTAGCGGCAAACCGCGAAGCGTGGGGGCGGTGGCGTTCGTCGCGGCCGAATGGGATCAAGCCTGGCGGTAGGGCGGTGGCTATGCTGATTACGGTGGCCATCGTCATGAATGGGCTCCAGCGTCGATAAAGGCGGCCCGGGGGCCGCCTTGCGTTGAGTGTGAGGGGGAGGATGCAGCCGATTGGGCTCGGGCGGCGGTAGTGATCGCAACGGCAGGCTCATCGAGGGCATCCGTTCAGCTGCAAACAGGCCGCAGCGACCCTCACCTCATAAGATTATAGTCTTAGTTTCAAACTTGGGCTGACTCATGACTTGCGCTAAGTTGTAGGCGAGAATGGCTCAGCCCGCCCGCTTGATCTTAAAGGAGTCGATGTACTCCTTCGGCTTGGCCGGATCGAAGGTCTTACCCATGACCACGAAGGTCTTCGTAGTGCCCTCCGGAGGCGTGAGGCCCGCCTCCCGCATCAGGCGCATGGCGTCGGTGGCTAGGTAGACCTGCTTCGCGATGGCCGCGTAGTTGACGTCGCCCTTGATCTGACCCCAGCGCTGCATCTGGGTCAGCGTCCAGACCGCGAAGCTCTCGTATGGGAAAGGATCGAAGGCGACGCGCTTCGGATCCTTCTTCACGCCGCCGAGCCCATCCGCATAGGTACCGGTGAGGACCTGCTCGATGACGGTCTGAGGCTGGTTCAGGTAATTCGCCGGAGCGATGGCGGCAGCGATGTCCTTGCGGTTCTCGGGCTTGGAGGCGTGCGCCGTCGCTTCCATGATGGCCCGCAGCAACGCCGCCGTCGTGTTCGGCATCTGCTGGATCGTGTCCTGCGCGATCGAAAAGGCGCAGCAGGGATGCCCGTCCCAGATCTCCTTCGACAGGATATGGATGAAGCCGACGCCATCGTAGACCGCGCGCTGGACCACGTTGTCGGGGGCCAGGAACCCGTCGATATTGTCGGCCCGCAGGTTGGCGACCATGTCGGGCGGCGGAACCGAACGCAGCTGCACATCCGCGTCGGGATCGATGCCGTGCTCGGCCAGATAGTAGCGCAGCAGGTAATTGTGGTTCGAGTAGTCGAACGGAATGGCGAACTTCATGCCTTTCCAGTTCTTCGGGTCGCGGTTGTCCCTGTGCTTCATCGCCAGGCAGATCGCCTGGCCGTTGACGTTCTCGATGGCCGGCACCGCGAAGGGCACCGCGGCCGAGCCAAGCCCCAGGCTGATCGCGATGGGCATCGGCGCCAGCATGTGGGCGGCGTCGTATTCCTTGTTCAGGGTCTTGTCGCGGATCACCGCCCAGCCTGCGGTCTTGACCACATCGACGTTCAAGCCCTGCTTCTCATAGAAGCCCATGGGTTTCGCCATGATGATCGGCGTGGCGCAGGTGATCGGGATGAAACCCACCTTGAGGTCGGTCTTCTCCGGCTTGCCGGCATTCGCGAAGGCTTCGGCCACGAACCGCGTCGGCAGGAGCTGGCTGATCGCCGCCGCGGCGGTGGCGGCGCCGACGCTTCGGAGGAAGGCGCGGCGCTCGGCTTCCCGGGGGAACACGGCACGCATCATCGACGCCTCGACGACCCGCTGGACAGCGGCGTCGCCCGTCGGGAGCGCCGCCTCGTGCTCGGCCTGGCTCACATGCACCCCGCAGTTGCAGCCACGGCGGCTCAGGCGGGGTCGTGAACCGGAAGACTTATCGAACAGGGCCATCGCGGACTCCGGTGATGATCGTTTAGAAAAATGGCAGCAAGAACTGAGCCGGCAGGTCTGTTTTGGGAGAGCGGCCGAAGGCCAGTACTCGTTCGGATCTCAGGCCGGATCGTCTTCATTCGCGGTGTCGGCCGGTGGCGAACACCCACGTTGCGCTCGGATCTACCGCATCAGCATCACCAGCCCCGCGCCTCCGATGATGGCGGCCAGCACCGTGTCCAGCGCGCCCTTGCGGGCGATACAGACGGAACGAAGACGAAGGCCGATGAGGCCGCC
The DNA here is from genome assembly GCF_000376345.1 of Methylobacterium sp. 88A. Lineage (NCBI taxonomy): Bacteria > Pseudomonadati > Pseudomonadota > Alphaproteobacteria > Hyphomicrobiales > Methylobacteriaceae > Methylobacterium > Methylobacterium sp. 88A. Next base: position 2,512,012 of record NZ_AQVT01000001.1, on the reverse strand, counting down.
TCCCGCTCCCCCGGCCACGAAAGCCAGGACGAGGGCCCAATCCACGAGGTGGGACAGCGCGTAGCTCAGCCCGGTCGTCACCCCGAAGGCCGTGATGACCACGAGGGAACAGCCGACGGCACTCACCAGCGGCATCCCGGTGGCGGCGACGAGTCCGGGGACGATGAGGAAGCCGCCGCCTATGCCGAAGAAGCCCGACAGCAGGCCCGTGGCGCTTCCGTAGCCGACGAGTTTGGGCACGCTCTCCCGAGTGACCTCCAACGGCGCGGCGGCCGGTGCGAACCGCCGCTTCAACATCAGGCCCGCCGCCGCGAGCATTACCAGCGCGAACAAGAACTGCAGGCGGTGCCCGTCGAACTGCTTGCTCAGATCCGCGCCCAGCAATGCGGCGAGGATGCCGGCCGCCCCGAACAATCCCGCCGCTCTCCACGGGACCCGCGCGACCCGAAGATGGCCGACGAGGTTGACGAGAGAACAGGCGGCGACGGCGAAAGCGCCCGTTCCCACCGCCACATGGGTGTTGCGCAACCCCACCACGTGGATGAGCATCGGGAGGGCGAGGATTGAGCCGCCGCCGCCGACCAGCCCGAGGAGGAGCCCGACCAGCGAACCGGAACTCGCGCCGAGAGCGTATTGCACGGGTTCGAGCGTCAACACCCGCTCCCCTCGATCGGCCGGATCGGGCGCTGCGGGAAGACCCGCGCCGGGGACGGTCCAAGCGCTTCGGCCATGCTCATGACCGGACCGTCGTCAGCGGAATCTTGAGGTAGCGCGTGCCGTTGGCCTCCGGTTGCGGCAGGCGTCCCCCGCGCATGTTCACCTGGATCGACGGCATGATCAGCCGTGGCGCCTTCAGGGTGCGGTCACGCGCGGTGCGCATCGCGACGAAGTCGTCCTCCGCCATTCCGTCGCGGACGTGGACGTTCTCGGCCCGCTGCACGGCCACCGTCGTCTCGTAGATGAACTCGTCCCGGCCGGGGGCCTTGTAGTCGTGGCACAGGAACAGGCGCGTAATGTCCGGAAGCGCCAGCAGCCTTCGGGTCGAGCGGAACAGCTGCCGGGCGTCGCCGCCGGGGAAATCCGCACGGGCCGTGCCGTAATCCGGCATGAACAGGGTGTCGCCGACGAAGGCCGCATCCCCGATCACGTAGGCGAGGTCGGCGGATGTATGACCCGGTACGTGGAGCACGAGGGCCTCGATCCCGCCGACCGCGAAACGGTCGCCGTCATCGAACAGGCGGTCGAACTCCGAGCAGGCGCGGGCGAACTCGGTTCCGGCGTTGAAGAGCGTCCCGAACTCGTCCTGGACCTGGACGATGCCACGGCCGATCGCGAGCCGTCCGCCGAGCTGCTCCTGAAGGTACGGGGCGGCCGAGAGGTGGTCGGCATGGACGTGGGTCTCGAGGATCCACTCCACCGTCAGGCCCTGCGCGCGCACATAGGCGACGACCCGGTTCGCCGCCTCGTAGGACAAGGTCCCGGATGCCGGGTCGAAGTCGAGGACGCTGTCGATCACCGCCGCGGAACGACTTTGGGGATCGTGGACGACGAAGGTCGCGGTGTTCGTCGGCTCGTCGAAGAAGCCTTGCACGACAGGTCGGGGAACGGTGCCCGAGAGGGTCGCCGCCACCTGTTCGTGCGCCTGCGAAAGAACGGGATCGGTTGCGGGAACGGCGCTCGTCATCGTCGATTCCTCAGGCTGCGAGCCAGGCGGTGATGCCGCCGTCGTGCCGCTGCTCCATCGCGAGACGGCGTTCGGTGTCCTCGACGACGTGCCAGGGGGCGCCCGGAACCGGAATGCCGTGGAGTTCGACCGGCGCGGAGCGCGTCTTCAGGCGGATGACGGGCGCGGCGTGCGCGTAGCCCGGATGCGCCCGGCCGACGATGGCATGCGCGATCGCCTCGGCCTGCCGTGCGACCGGCTCGATGTAGCGGCAGGGCTGGCCGTCGATGCTGATGCAGTCGCCGAGGGCGAAGACGTCGGGTCGGCTCGTCCGCAGCGTCGACCGATCGACGACGATGCCACGCTCGAAGGCGAGGCCGGCTCCACGGACGAGCCGCGAGGGCGTGGCGAGGCCCGTCGCCGCGACCACGGTGGCGGCGTCCAGGACCCCGCCGTCCGAGAGGGCGAGCGCGACATGGCCGTCCGGCCTGCGGCTCAGGCCGGTCACCAGGGTGTCGGCACGGTAGCGTACGCCCAGGCGCTCCAGGCCCGCCAGGAGGCGAAGACCGGCCATGGCGGGCAGGAGTTCGGGCAGCGGAAGCGTCCCGGCGCCGATGAGCGTGACGCCATGACCGGCCCGCGTGAGATCCTCGGCGAGCTCGCAGCCGACCATGCCGGCGCCGATCACCGCCACGGTGCGGGGACCGCGCCCGAGTTCGGCATGCAGGGCGGACCATGCCGCGAGATCGTTGACGCGCCAGCACAGCGTGGGGTCGAGGCAGGCCGGCAATGCCGCCCTGGCGCCGTGGGCGAGAACGAGCTGCGTGTAGGCCAGGGTGCCACGGGTCGTCCGCAGCCGATGCCGATCCGGCGAGAGGCCCACCGCCACCGTGTCGGGCATGAGATGCAGGCCGAGGCGGGCCGCCGCGGTCGCGCCGCTCTCCCGGAGCAGAGTGTCCGGTGACATACCGCGTCCGAGCGCGACCGAGAGTTCCGGCTTGTGGTAGACGTCGCCGCTGCAGGCCGTCACCAGGGTGATCGGAACCTCTGCATCCTCGGCACGGATCGCCTCGGCGACGCTCCAGCCCGCCACACCGGCCCCGACGATCACCACGCCCGGCCGGCGCTGCCGGACGAGGGGAAGGGGCGCGGGCGCGACGGATGCCCGCCGTCGATAGGGCTCGAAATCCGATTTCGTGACGCCGCAGATCGGGCAGGCCCAATCCTGCGCGATGTCCTCGAAGCGGGTGCCGGGAGCCAGCCCGCTATCGGGATCGCCGTCGCCCTCGTCGTAGATCAGGCCGCAGGCCCGGCAGAGGAACTGTCTCCAGGGCCCGAGCCCGTCGGTCGGCGCGAGCGCGGTCATGCCCGGCCTCCCTCGCGGGTATCGGCCGGAAGGATCTCCCGCGACAGGCGGGCCATCTCCCAGCGCAGATGCTTGATGGCGGGCGTGACGATGGCGACGAAATGCGCTTCGCGGATACGCCGTTGGGGCGCGGCCGACATCAGGTAGCCGCGCGCGCCCTGGTGGAGCAGGGCGGATTGCGAGGCGCGAAGCGCGAGCTCGGAGGTCTGCGCGCGGGCGTCGAGCACGTCGATCAGGTAGTCGTTCGAGCCGTCATAGGGGGATTCGGCGAGCGTGAGGATTCGGGCGCGGAGTTCGGCGAGTTCGGCCGCAATCTGTCCGGGGCGGTCGTCGAGGAACTGGTTGACGTGCCCGAGGGTCTCCTCGACCGCGTTCATGGAATCGAGGCTTCCCTGCGCGACGCCGAGGCCCATGCCGCATTGAAGCAGGATGAAGGCGGCTCGGATGCGGCCGATGAAGGGACGGGCAGGATCGGCGATCAGCTCGTCCTGGCAGACGAAGTACTCGTCCAGGCGCAAGCCCCAGGTGCTGGTGCCCTCCATGCCGGAGAATTGCGGACAGGGCCGCAGCTCGGCCCGGTCGCAGCGCAGCAGGAACATGATCTCGTGGCTGATCGTGTCGCCGGCGCCGACGACACCCGCGATGGCGCCGCAATACTGCCCCGGTCCGATGTGGCTGACCCATGGCAGCATGCCGTTGACCCGGTAACCGCCCGGCACGCGCCGTGCGCGCAGCAGGATCGGTTCGATTCCAGCAAAGGCCTTCATCGGGTTGGAGAGGGCCGTGCCGCCGAAGGTGCGACCCGCGGCATGGTCGTCGAAAATGGCCCCCGTCAGGGCGGGATTGCCAGACTGTTCCAGGTAGAGGCCGCAGACGTTCTGGCACCACATCAGGAAGCCGGTGGCACCGCAGGCACGGCTCGCCGCCTGCATGGCGGCGATGGAGAGGCCGACGCGGGTGCCGTGCCGGTCGAGATGGACGCCGAGAGCGCCCGCGCCACCGAGCCCGGCCATGATGTCGAGCGGGTAGGCGCCATGGTCGATCTGGGCCGCTGCCGCGCTCAGGGGACCGTCGGCAATGACCGTCGTTCCGGCGAGAACGGTCTCATCCGTCCATTCGGAAGCGGCGGGCGCGGAGTGTGGCGCCACCGCGATGGGGGCATCGGCCAGCCGAAGAGCGGGGGCGCTCGACATCGTGCAATCTCCTCAGGAGGGATCGGACGGGGCGGGACCGACCGGTCCCGCCTCCGGCTTCAGTCGGCCAGGCCGATGTCGAAGGCGATCGGGTTGCGCATGGAGTTGGCGACCGGCGAATAGACATTCGCGTGGCGCACGATCTCGTCGAGCTCCTCTCGTGTCGCGTCGCCTTCGATGGTCACGGCGACGCGGATCGCCTGGAAGCCCATTTCCTCCGGCTTCTTCTCGGCACCGCCCGCGCCCCAGGCGGCCGGGTTTCCGATGTCGCCCTCGATGTGGAGTTCGAGGCGCGACAGGCGCACCTGCTTCCACGTCGCGACGGCGGTGATGCCGACGGCAAGGCAGCCGCCCAGCGCCGACAGCACGATCTCGCCGGGTGCCGGGGCGGTATCCTCACCGAACAGGTGCAACGGCTCGTCGACCACGACCGGCTGGTGATTGCCGACATAGCTGAGGGTTCGATACTGGCCGTCGACGACGGTGTGGACCTTGTTGGTCCCGCGTGAACCGGGATTGGCGCGGCCCTTCTCGGCGAACTTGGCGAGGCCGTCGCGATCGATCGGACGCAGGTAGGTCGTGAGGGTCGTCGGGGCGGCGCTGGCGCTCATGGTTAGCTCCTCTTGCTGCACGTGCCCCACGCGTTCTGGGGCCGGCTCGAGGAGAGATGCGCAAGGCCGGTGCCAGGGCGACCGCGCGCTCAATATTTTTGAAAATCCTTGTACGACAGTATCTTAGCATAGATCTCGGATCCATCGTCCGGATCCGCTAACCATCGAATGTCGACACTATGTCGACATTGTCGAACTTTGTCGGTCGACCTCAGGGCGTGCTCTGCAGCTTCCTCCATCGGTAGGAGAACTGCCGCTCGGTGAGGCCGAGTCTCTGTGCGGCGCGGGTCTTGTTCCCCCCGGCCTGGGCGAGCGCGAGGCGCAATTGCTCGTGTCCGTGCGAGTCGGCCGACAGATAGGGGCGGATCGTCGCCATCGGGGCGGCCAGGAAATCCCTTTCCATGGAGCCGGGGAGGGCAATCGACGTCCGGGCGGCGTCTCCGAGCATCGGCCGCAGGTCGTCCACATCGAGCACGCCCTCACTCGACAGCAGCACCGTTCGCTCGATGAAATTCGCGAGCTGCCGGATATTGCCCGGCCATTGCTGGCGAGCGAGATGCGCGATCGCGGCCTGTGTCAGGTTGACGTTCCGCTGGTTCTCCTGGTTCGCCCGCGTCAGGAAATGCAGCACGAGATCGGGAATATCGCCCCGTCGCCCCGCGAGCGGCGGCAGCGTGATCGGGATGACGTTGAGGCGGTAGAACAGGTCTTCGCGGAAGCGGCCCTGCGCGACGTCTCCCGCGAGATCCCGGTTCGTCGCGGCCACGAGGCGCATGTCGACCCGGATCTCGCGCTTGCCCCCGAGGCGCACGACGGTGCCCTCCTGAAGGGTCCGCAACAGCTTGGTCTGGAGGAGGGCGGGCATCTCGCCGATCTCGTCGAGAAAGATGGTGCCATCGCTCGCCTGCTCGAACCAACCCGCGCGGGCCTCGACCGCGCCGGTGAACGCACCGCGCTCGTGGCCGAACAGCTCGGATTCGAAGAGGGTTTCGGGAATGGCCGCGCAATTGACCTTGATGAAGGGCTTGCCCCGCCGCGGGCTGGCGAGATGGAGCGCTCGCGCGAACAGTTCCTTGCCGGTTCCCGAATCGCCGAGCAGCAGGACGCTCGCCGTCGCGTTCGCGACCTTCTCGACCTGAGCGAGGGCGCGCAGGAGCGCTGGCGACGTGCCGATGATGCCGTAGCGAGCCCGCTTGATGCGAAGCTCACGCGCCAGCATGTCGTTGTGTTCCTCGAGCGCACGCGTCTTCTGCTCGACGCGCTCGTTCAAGGTCAGCAACTGACCGATCAACGTGGCGATGATGCGCAGGATGGTGAGATCGTCGGAGAGCGCCCTCTCACGGTGGCGGATCCGGTGACACGCGATGGCACCCACCGTTCTCTGGTCGACCCGGATCGGAAGCGCCAGGAACGAGACGGCATCTTGCGGTAGCGTGGTCCGTTCCACGGCCCGCCCGAGGAAGGTCGGGTCCTTGTCGATGTCCTGGACGATGATGAGATGGCCGTCCTGGATGACGCGCCCGGTGATGCCTTCGCCCGGTGCGTATCTGCCCCGGTCGACCTCCTCGCGGGTCAGGCCATAGGAGTGGGCGATCCGATAGCCTTCCCCGTCCGGGTCTTGCAGGACGATGCGTCCGCGGTTGAGCCCGACGATCTCGGACAGCAGATGCAACATTTCTCGTGCGACCTGATCGAGGCGGATACCTTTGCCGATCAGGTTCATGACTTCTTGAAGCAGGAACATTTCCTGGGTACGCCAATGCGCACTGGATGCAATCTTGCTCACACGTCCATCGCTCACTCAGTGAGCCTCATTTTCGCATTCAAGGCCCCGACAGACAGCAAGCTTCGTGCAAACTGTCCGCTCACCAAGCATTCCTGATCGCCAAGTGGGGTCCGACGACTTTCTACCTGAACGCCGGGGACATGCCCAACAAGGCAACGTGTGCCCGACTCGTCCAATGGGGCATCGAGAGCCCGCACCGCTGGTCGGTCTCACGGGCGACGGCGATACGTTGTGGGGGGGGCTCTCGACGCCTGCAGCCGCCTCCGGTGGCGAGGGAAAGGGGGGCGCCCGGTAGGGCGGGCGGGGTAGCGCGCAACCGAGTAACGCGGCTCCATATGCCCCAACCAACCTACATCACCCGGATGGCCGACCGGTCCCGGGAAGGCGCTTGTCCGCCGGCGTGGTCGCCCCTAACTCCTGACCATGACTACGATCCCGTTCGACAACAGCTACGTCCGCTTGCCGGACCGCTTCTTCGTCCGCCGCGCCCCGACACCTGTCGCAGCCCCGCGCCTGATCCGTTTGAACCACGCGCTGGCGGCGAACCTCGGCATAGGCCCGGATTGGCTCGCCGTCCCCGACGGGGTGGGGATGCTCGTGGGGAATAGCGTCCCAGAAGGTGCCGATCCGATCGCGACGGCTTACGCCGGGCACCAGTTCGGCAATTTCGTGCCGCAGCTTGGTGACGGGCGCGCCGTTCTGCTCGGCGAGGTCGTCGACCGTGACGGGCAGCGCCGCGACATCCAGCTAAAAGGCGCGGGTCCGACCCCATTCTCCCGCCGTGGCGACGGCCGGGCGGCGCTCGGGCCGGTCCTGCGCGAGTACCTCGTGAGCGAGGCCATGGCCGCGCTCGGCATCCCGACCACACGGGCGCTGGCGGCGGTCACTACCGGCGAGTTCGTCGTGCGTGAGACCCGGCTGCCCGGCGCGGTGCTCGCCCGCGTGGCAGCCAGCCATATCCGGGTCGGCACCTTCCAATATTTCGCCGCCCGGGGCGACGCAGAGGCGGTGCGGGCGCTCGCCGACCACGCCCTCGCCCGGCACTATCCAGAAGCATTGTCTGCACAGCATCCCTACCGGGCGCTGCTCGACGGCGTCGTGGCCCGCCAAGCCGACCTCGTGGCGGCCTGGCTGCTGGTCGGCTTCGTCCACGGGGTGATGAACACCGACAACATGTCGGTGGCCGGCGAGACGATCGACTACGGTCCCTGCGCCTTCCTCGACGCCTACGATCCGCGCACAAGCTTCAGCTCGATCGATGCGCACGGGCGCTACGCCTACGGCCAGCAGCCCGGGATCGCCCTTTGGAACCTGACCCGTCTCGCCGAGACCTTGCTGCCGCTTCTGGCCGAAGACGAGGGGGCGGCGGTCGCCGCGGCCGAGGCGGCGCTCGCCGGGTTCGGCCCGCGCTTCGAGAAAGCGTATCACGATGGCCTTGCGCACAAGCTCGGGCTGTCCGCGAACCGGGACGGAGCCGTCGCGCTCGCTGACGACTTGCTGGCGCGGATGGCGGAGAACCGGGCGGACTTCACCCTGACCTTCCGCCGCCTGTGCGACGCGGCCGAGCGGCCGGAGGCGGATGTCGGGGCGCGCGACCTGTTCGTCGACCCGACCGAGTACGACGCCTGGGCCGTACGCTGGCGGAAGCTGTTGGAAGAAGAGGGACGGAATCCCGCCGCGACGGCGTCAGCGATGCGCGCCGTCAACCCGGCCTTCATCCCGCGCAACCACCACGTCGAGGCGATGATCGCAGCGGCGGTCGAGCAAGGCGACTTCGGCCCGTTCGAAGAGCTGTTGGCGGTGCTGTCGAAGCCCTACGACGACCAGCCTGCCCACGCCCGCTATGCCGAGGCGCCCGAGGGCGGCGGGGCGGACTACCGCACGTTCTGCGGCACGTGAACGCGCGCGTCGGCGTCCGCGTCACTGGAGATCGTCATTCGGCCCCATGATTCGGAAACCAGTTTCCGTGGAATCCCGGCGGGATACGGTGCCCGAGACGGACCGTGGCGACGGGCGGCGCCTCGAACGCGCGAGCGTCGAGGACGGTGAAGTCCGTCGTGTCGCTCACCGTGTCGATAACGAGCCCGACAAGCCACCCCTCGTCTTCGCCGCTCTCCGGCCCCGCCGGCACGAACACGAATTCCCCCGGGACACGGTCGGCACCGAACTCGTGCACGCGCCGCTCCCCCGTCGCCAGGTCGTGCTTGTAGACCTGTGTCGCCCCGACGAGCTGCGTGTTGCCGTCAGCGGGGACTGAGCCCGTGTAGACGTAGCGGTGGGGCCGCCCGAAGCGGCGCTCGTCGATCCGGGGAAACTCCTGTGCCGCGGGGTCGATCACCCGCCGCTCGACCCGCCCCGTTGCGGGGTCGGCGGTCCAGCGCTCCAGCCGGCCCGGCGTGTCGAGGCCGCCACCGGCCGAGACGAACACCCTATCGTAAGCGACGACGTCGAGGACCACCCGCCCGTCCGCGTCGTCGTAGGCATTGGCCACGTGGAAGACGAAGCACGGCTCGACCGCGCACCACGTGATGTCGGCGGCCGTGCCGTGCCGGGGGAGCAGGCCGACGCGGGCGCGGTGGGCAGGGTTCCAACGGAAAGGGAAGCGGTGGCCGGCCAGCACCGCCCGCATCGAGAAGGTGACCGGCAGGTCCAGCACGACGACGAAACGCGCCGTGATCGCGCAATCGTGGATGCACGGGCCGTGCTCGACCGGGATCGACACGTCGCGCACCACTAGGCCCGCGGCCGAGAGGACGACGTGGCGCACGCTGTCCCAAACGCGGCCGTCATAGGCGATGGCATGTGTCTCGCCGCTCGCCGGGTCGCGGTGGGGGTGGCCGCTGAAGGAGCCGGCGAGCGTGCCGTCGAACCGATCGTAGCGTTGCACTTCCAAATCGTCGGACAGAGCGACGGGAAAGCTGCCGGCCTCGACCACGGCGAAGGCGCGGCCGCCGATCTCGACGACGTTGGTGTTGACGGTATCATCGCCCCGGCGTGGTCCAGGCGCAGCGGGCCGGCGGAGTGCCGCGGATGCCGTCCGCGAGCCGATCCAGCGGTTGCGGTACCACAGGGCTTTGCTGCCCTCGATACGCAAGCCGTGCACCATGCCGTCGCCCAGAAACCAGTCGTGGCCGCGCGTCGTCGGACTGGCAGGGTTGGCGCCCATCTTGAAGTAGCGTCCGTCGAGCCCAGCCGGGATCGCCCCGGTCACGGGCAGGTCCCACAGCGTCAGTTCCTCACGCATCGGCGCGTGCACGCCGACCACGAACGGGTGCGGCGTCTGCGGCAGGCGTAGCCGGTTGCAGGCCGCCACCAGCGCGACGAGGCCCTCGGCGGCGACACGCAGGCTGGATTCGACGAGGTTCGGCATCTGTGGCGATCTTGGTGCGGTGCGGGGGCGAAGGCCGTCGTGACGCGGGGCGTCCCCCGTCACTGGACGAAGACGACGGCCTTGCCCGCGTGGGACGGTTCTGCGATCCGGCCGTTGCGCATTTCTTGGGCATCCTTGTCGTCGTAGGCGCGTCCGAGCATCAGGCGAAACGGCAGCCGCTGCATGAAGCCGATCGCGTCGCGGCTGTCCCCCCGTTCCGACGCACGCCCCAAAGCACCGCAGTGTCGCATAATTATTACAGAAAGATGGTCGTCAAGCGAGACCGCACAGTGTCTCTGGGCAATTAAGAGATTTGAAGGCAGCAGGCCCAAACAGCTCGAGCGGGAGGGTGCAACGCGATGGTAGCTATATGGTCGCTAGAAATCCTAGAACCACAAATATCAACAGGCTAAGTCATTGAAAATACTGGTGAGCGCGCTGGGACTCGAACCCAGGACCTACAGATTAAAAGTCCGTTGCTCTACCAGCTGAGCTACGCGCTCGCTTGCTCAGAAGGGCCTGGCTCGATGACGATCGGGCCGGCTGTCGTGAGAAGCGTGGCTCGCAATAGGGGGTTGGGTCGAAGGGGTCAACCGGCCAGATTCGCGCTGGCGCGCTCGGCCTCTGCGCGAGCCCAGGCCTCGCGAGTCTCGCCGGCGAAATCCGCAAGGCGGCCCGCCGCGATCGCCCCCCGCATTCCGGACATCAGATCCTGGTAATAGGACAGATTGTTCCAAGTGAGCAGCATCATGCCCAGGATCTCGTCGGTGCGCACGAGATGGTGGAGGTAGGCGCGGGAATAGTCGCGCGCCGCCGGGCAGGCGGAGGTCTCGTCGAGGGGGCGGGTATCCTCGGCGAACCGGGCATTGCGCAGGTTGATCCGTCCAAAGCGGGTATAGGCGAGGCCGTGGCGGCCGGCGCGGGTCGGCATCACGCAGTCGAACATGTCGATGCCGCGTGCCACCGATCGCATGAGATCGTCGGGCGTGCCGACGCCCATGAGGTAGCGCGGCTTGTCCCTGGGCAGATGCGGCTCCACCGTCTCGATCATCGCCAGCATCACCGCCTGTGGCTCGCCCACGGCGAGGCCACCGATGGCGTAGCCCTTGAGGTCGAGATCGACGAGGCCCCTGGCGCTCTCGACGCGCAGGTCCGCCAAGTCGCCGCCCTGGACGATGCCGAACATCGCCTTGCCCGGCTGCTCGCCGAACTGAAGCCGGCAGCGCTCGGCCCAGCGCAGGGACAACCGCATCGCGCTCTCGATGGCCGGCCGCTCGGCGGGGAGCCGCACGCATTCATCGAGCTGCATCTGGATGTCGGAGCCGAGGAGCCCCTGGATCTCGATGCTGCGCTCCGGGCTCATGTGGTGGGCCGAGCCGTCCACATGCGAGCGGAAAGTGACGCCCTGCTCGTCGAGTTTCCTCAAGGCGGAGAGAGACATCACCTGGAAACCGCCGGAATCGGTGAGGATCGGGTGCGGCCAGTTCATGAAATGGTGGAGGCCGCCGAGTCGCTCCATGCGCTCGGGGCCGGGACGCAGCATCAGGTGATAGGTGTTGCCGAGCACCACGTCGGCGCCGAGGTCGCGAACCTGGCCCGGATACATCGCCTTGACGGTGGCGGCCGTCCCCACCGGCATGAAGGCCGGTGTGCGGATCGTGCCGCGCGGCATCGAGATCGCCCCGGTGCGGGCCTGCCCGTCGGTGGCGTCGACGCGGAATGTGAAATGCTCGGAAGCGTTGCTGCGAAGGGAGGGAGTCTCGGACATGGGCATGGTGTTTAGAGCATCGGCCGGAAAAGTGGATGCCGGTTCTCGGCAAAAGCCGATGCGGGAGGACGTGCGCCGTAAACGGAAATGACAGCGCCAGACGAGTCGGCCCGTGCCGGGGCGGTGGCCGTCGATCCAGGCTACTGGTCCACAGCGCATTCAAGGAGTATCGGAGATCCGCCAACCACCCGGGCATTCAGACTAGGAGTCCCCAAAACGAGGACTCCTCCAGACGAGGGCTCTTCCGCGCGGCCGGCTCACCATATGATCGCGAGGTCTATAGATGCTCCTAGGACTCTGGCTCGATCAGCCGATCTGGCTGATGATCGTCATTCTCGCCTCTCTGTTTGCGACAGTCTCGATCGTCCTGGTCGTCCTGACGAACGTCCCCTACACCCGGACCCATCTGCTCAACAATGTCGGTGGGATCGTCGCGTCGTTCTTCAGCTCGATCGGAATTCTCCTCGCCCTGCTGACCGGTTTCGTGGCGAACGATGCCTGGGAGCGGCAGGGCAAGGCGTCGCGCATCGTTCAGACGGAGCGGGCCAACCTGATCGCCGCCTACGATCTCAGCGAGGCCACGGTCTCGGACATGTCCGACATTCAGAAGGCGCTGCTCGCCTATGCGGATGCGGTCATCGCCGACGAGTTCCCCAAGATGGGAACGAAGACGCCCTATTCCAGCGAGGCGGGAGCGGCGCTCAGCAGGCTCATGAAGATGGTGGCCGACCCGGTTCAGACCAGCGCATCCGGTGTCGTCGCTCATACCGCCCTGATGACCACGATCATGAACCTGCGGGAGGCGCGCGGCGAGCGGCTGGCCCTGAGCGCGAGCGAGAGCGACGATTCGAAGTGGATGACGTTGCTGTTTCTCTGCACTCTGACGCTGATCTCAATCGGCATCGTCCACGTCGACAAGCCGCGCGCTCAGGTCATCACGCTCGTCATCTTCTCCACGGCGATGGTCGGGACGCTGTCGGTCATCGCGCTCCACGAGCGCCCCTTCGACGGCCCTTTCGCCCTCGGTCCCGCGGCCTTCGAGCGCGCCAAGAGCATGATGACGACCCATATGGAATGATTCTCCGATCGATGGGGGAGGCGGGGCGCCGCCAGGGACGTTCACTTGGATGGTGCGGGAAACAGCAGGCTCGAATCCCCATACGAGTAGAACCGATAGCCGCCCTCGACGGCATACGCATAGGCCGCCCGCATCGTCTCCAAGCCCGAGAAGGCAGAGACCAGCATGAACAGGGTCGAGCGCGGCAGGTGGAAGTTGGTCATCAGCGCGTCCACGGCACGGATTCGGGTGCCCGGCGTGATGAAGATGTCGGTGGGGCCGGCAAAGGCGCGAAGCCGGCCGTCTCCGTCCGCCGCGCTTTCGAGAAGGCGCAGGGCCGTGGTCCCGACCGCGACGATGCGACCGCCCGCGGCGCGCATGGCATTGAGCGCCTCGGCCGTCGCCTGATCGAGGAGGCCGATCTCGGCATGCATGCGGTGGTCGTCGGTGTCATCGGCCTTGACGGGGAGGAAGGTGCCCGCGCCCACATGCAGGGTCACGCTGTGACGCGCGATCCCGGCGGCGTCGATGCGGGCGAGGAGGTCGTCGGTAAAGTGCAGGCCCGCGGTGGGGGCGGCCACGGCTCCGGCCTCGCGGGCGTACACCGTCTGGTAATCCACCGTGTCCCGCGCGTCGGTGCTACGCTTGCCCGCGATGTATGGTGGCAGCGGCAGCTCGCCGGCGAGCGCGATCGCCTCGTCGAGGGCGGGACCGGAGAGGTCGAAGCGCAGCACGATCTCGCCCCCCGCCCCCTTCTCCACGATGGTGGCGTCGAGAAGCCCGAGGGCGCAGGCGTCGCCTTCGCCATCCCGTCCGAAGCGGACCCTGTCGCCGACGGCGAGGCGCTTGCCCGGCCGGGCGAAGGCGCGCCAGCGTTCGGGTGCTTCGCGCAGGTGGAGCATCGCCTCCATGCGCAGGCCCGGCGAACCGGGGCGATGGCGGATGCCGCGAAGCCGGGCCGGGATCACGCGGGTGTCGTTGAAGACGAGGGCATCGCCCGGTCTCAGCAGATCGGCGAGGTCGCGCACGGCGCGGTCCTCCAGCGCCTCGCCGGGACGGACCACGAGCAGTCGCCCGGCATCGCGAGGCTGCGGCGGCCTGAGGGCGATGCTCGCTTCGGGCAGATCGAAATCGAAGAGGTCGACGCGCATCGCGCGCCAACAGCACGGTTCCTGGCCCGGGATCAATGGCCGATGACAGCCTTCCAGCCCGATGACGGTGCGAAGGAATGTTGTGGCCCAGGCGGAAGCCGCACGACGGAGAGGGGCCAACAATGCGTGGCCTGCATGGCTCGTGCTTCTTTGCGTGCCAACAACCTTCACACGCGCCGCATTGTTACAGATCTACGTTGAAAACAACCTTGACCGCCCGGAAGCAAATCGGCGTGGTCTCCAAGCAATCTTGCTCCAATGCGGTTCGTTTGATGATTGAAAACCTCAAGAATGGCGCGACCAACATCAAGGTTCCGCGCCGTCGGGTCACGCTGGACTCGCAGTTGATGTCCTATTGGGAGCGCGAAGCCCGGCGTCTCGACGTGATGGCGGCCAATGCCCGCTGGGGGTGGATGGCCCGGACTTATGCGCGCAAGGCCGAGCGGGCACGAGCCCAGGGCGCACGCAGCGCCGCGCGCGAAGCGGAGCGTCGGGCGGGTGCGGCGCCCGGTCCGCAGGAGGGTGAGCCCCAGACATAGCCGCGACTAAACCCTTCACCGGTGGGTTCAACCTTTGCCGTGGCCTTCCCGGCGGGGATGATCGTATGGGCGGGGCCGCCTAGCGCCACGCCCCGCTCCTTTATCCGGCGGGCCCGTCACGGATCGGCACCGGAAATGGACCGCACCCAAAAAGCCGCCCTCGCGAGCGCCGGAATCGGCCTTCTCGTGATGGCGATCAAATTCACCGCCTACTGGCTCACCGGCAGTCTCGCGCTGTATTCCGACGCGCTGGAGAGCATCATCAACGTGGCGGCGGCGGCCTTCGCCTTCATTGCCTTGCGTGTGGCCGCTGCGCCCGCCGATGAGGACCACCAGTTCGGGCATCACAAGGCCGAGTATTTCTCGGCGGTGATCGAGGGGGCTCTCATCATCGTAGCTGCTATCCTCATCCTACGTGAATCCTATTACGGCCTTCTCAACCCGAAGCCCCTCGATGCGCCGATGCTGGGCCTTGCCGTCAGCGCGGTGGGGACGGCCATCAACGCCGCCTGGGCCGTCGCGCTTCTGAGTCGCGGCAGGGCGTGGCGGTCGCCGGCCCTGGTCGCCGATGCGCGTCATGTGATGTCGGACGTGGTCACTTCGGGCGGGGTCCTTATCGGCGTCGCCCTGGTGGCCGTCACCGGAACCCTGATCCTCGACCCGCTCATCGCCGGCCTCGTCGCCTTGAACATCCTGTGGTCGGGCTGGACCATGGTGCGCGATTCCGTGAGCGGCCTCCTCGACAAGGCGGCGCCCGCCGAGATGGTGACCCAGATCCGCACGTTGATCTCGGATCATGGGGAGGGCGCCCTGGAGGCGCACGACGTGCGCACGCGCCATGCAGGCCAGGCGACCTTCATCGACTTCCACCTCGTGGTGCCCGGCGAGATGACCGTGAAGGACTCGCACGACATCTGCGACCGCCTGGAAAGTGCCATCGAGAGCGCCATCGAGGGGGCCGTCGTGGTCATCCACGTGGAGCCGGCCGAGCATGCCAAGGGACGCGGCGTGCCGGTGGTGTAGGGGGCGAGCCCCCCGGAATCCGGCAGGAATCCACCGCCACGCGCACCGTCGTTCGAGCGTCATCCGACCCCCCTAATGTCCGCCACGCCCGGTGATTTGACGTCCGCCCGTCCGCGGACGCGTCCGGCCGAGGATGAGACCGCATGACCGCCCATTCCGTCGCGAACGGCACCACGCAGACGGGCCGTATCACCCTGGCCGGCGCGGACACCCTGCAGGTGGACGGAACCCTTTCTGTCTCCGCAAACGCTCAGTCCGTGCGCTTCACCTCCGCCCCCGACGGCGCCGAGATCCACAATGACGGCCTGATCGAGAACACCACCGACGGCGGCCGGGCGATCCGCTTCGAGAGCGGAATCGGCGCGACCCTGACCGCGACGATCGACAATGGCGGCACCATCCGCTCCGACGACGACGCCGTGCAGATCCAGTCCGGCACCGTCGCCGCCGGCACGCTCACGATCGTCACGGAAGCCGACTCCATCATCGTCTCCAGCACGGGCCAGGCCCTCGACCTCGCCGCGACCACGGGCGAATTCCTCGCCGAGATCGACAATGCGGGATCGCTGCTGGCGCTGACAGCCGACGGCGTGAAGATCGGCGCGACCCTCGATCTCGTCAACAGCGGCACCATCCTGGGCGGCTCGGCCGACGGCTACGTTCAGGGCGCCGACGGCATCCAGTTCGAGGACGGGGCGAGCGGGACGATCCGCAACGCGGCCGGCGGCGCCATCCTCGGCGACCGCCACGGCATCAATATGGGCGAGGACAGCCTCGTCACGGTGACGAACGAGGCCGGAGCCCGCATCCTCGGCGGCAACGGCTCCGGGATCGGCTCCGACGGCACGGCGACCGTGATCAATCACGGGATCATCACGGGTTCCTTCGCCGATGCGACCGGCTCCGACGTCAACGGCGCGACGCCCGGTGCCGAGGACGGCGGCGGCCCGGACGGCATCAACGATGGCGACGGCGACGGGATCGACATCGATTTCCGTGCGACGATCGAGAACCACGGCACCATCCGCGGCCTCGGCGCCGGCGGCACGGGCTCCGACGGCCTGCCCAACACGGCGGAGGGCATCGCGGCGGGCGGCGGCGACATCGTCAACCTCGCCGGCGCGCGGATCTACGGCGCCGGCCTCGGCATCCTGATCGACGACTCGTCGCAGGGGGACGCGCCCTTCGTGACGAGCATCGACAATGCGGGGCTCATCCAGGGCGGCTCGGGCATCGCGATCAGAATCGTCAGCGCGCTCGACGACGTGGTCGTCAATGCGGGCCGCATCCTCAGCGGGGGCGGCACCGCGATCCAGTTCGGCTCCGGCGACAACACCCTGGCCATCGAGACGGGCTCGGCCATCCGCGGCCTGAGCCTGGGCGGCGACGGCACCGACACCCTCGACTATTCGGAGTTCGGCGCGTCGGCGCGCGCGCTGTTCGAGAGCGGCCGGGCCACGGGCACCGGCGGCGTCTCCGGCTTCGAGATCGTGAAAGGCTCGGCCTTCGCCGATTCCATGAGGGGCGATGCCGGGGCCAACCAGTTCCTCGGCGGCGCGGGCGACGACCGCCTGTTCGGCGGCGACGGTGACGACATCCTGACCGGCGGCGCGGGGACGGATGTTTTGCGCGGCGATGCCGGGGCCGACGCCTTCGTGTTCGATGTCGTGCCGCCGGCCGGCGAAAAGGACCGGATCGTCGATTTCAGCCACGGCGAGGACAGGCTCGTCCTCAATGCGGGCGTCTTCACGGCCCTGACCGCCGGCCAGTTGACGGACGAGGCCTTCGCCCTCGGCGCCGCGACCACGGAAGACCACCGCATCGTCTACGACGCGGCCAAGGGCCATCTCTACTACGACGCGGACGGCTCCGGCGGCGCCCACGATGCCATCCTGCTGGCGACCCTCCTCGACAAGCCGGCGCTCACCGCCTCGGACGTGCTGGTGGTCTGACACGGGCAGCGGGCGCGGGGTTCGAGGAATCTTCCCCAAAGCGGGCCTTGGCCACGGGCCCGTCGGCCTCTCCGCCCGGTGCGAGCCCGCGGCTCCACCGGGCGGGAGGGATCGGCGATCGCGCCGAACTGCCTTCCCGAACGCGCGGCCGGGACGCGACACCGGGTGAATGGGTGCAGCACGCGTTGCCGTAGGAGTGCCTCACGACCTTCCGATCACGGTCGGTTCCCGCTCCGAGCATGACGGCGCAGCGGGAGTTTCGTGAGGCACTTTCGGTCGCCAGGGACGCAAGCTCTAAACGGCGACGGAACGCATTGGCTTCGCATCTGAAGATTGAAGGAACTGCACGTTCATGCTCGCGCCGGAGCGATGCCGTACGAGGCAGTCGAACCGGCGTCCGTCCGCATCGACGATGAGGACGAACCGTTCCGGCACCGTGGTATGCAGGCGCACATGCAACCGTGCGCCGCCGTCCGACAGGTCGCGGATCGAGCAGGCGATGCGGCCGCCGTCCGAGACATGAATGTGAGCAGGCAGCAGGATACGCGTTCGGCGATCGGCGCGCCGTTCCTCCATCCCAACGGTCCAATTGTCCAAGCCCGTGCTGATGCTCGACACACCGTCGGCAGCCTGCTGCATGCTGGCCAGGATCTCACCCGTGGCGTGCGCCTGCTGATCCATCGAAGCAGCAACGCCATCGACATGCTGGCTGATCGTACCGATCGCCGCAGTGATCGAGGCCAGGGTGGCCGCGACCTCGCTCGAGACAGCCTGCATGCCCGTGATTTCGCTGCTGATCCGGTTCGTGGCCGCTGCGGCCTGACCAGCCAGGTTCTTCACTTCGGTCGCGACCACAGCAAAGCCGCGCCCTGCCTCGCCGGCCCGTGCCGCCTCGATCGTCGCGTTCAACGCCAGCAGATTGATCTGTTGCGCAATGTCCGTGATCAGGGTGGCAACGCCGCTCATCGAATGCGCGGCCGAACGCAGCCGCTCGGTTGCGGCATCCGCCTCGCCGGCTCGACCATGGATGTCGTCCACGACGGTCTTGGACTGAATCATGCTGCGAGAGATCGAGAGCGCCGACGCATTCATGGCGTCCGCCGCATCCGTGACCGCCTGAACGTTATCGAGAGTGCGCTCGGCGGCCTCCACCGCGACCGACCGCGCCTCCATGTTGGCGGTGACGTCGGAAGCGTACTTGACGATCTTCATCAATCGGCCACTCGGGTCGAAGATCGGGTTGTAGCTGGCCTGGATCCAGACGGCACGGCCGCCCTTGCCGAAGCGCTGGAACATGCCCGATGAGAAACTGCCGCCTCTCAGGCGGTCCCAGAACGCGGCGTAGTCCGCCGTCTGTGCGTAGCCTGGCTCCACGAAGATGGCGTGCGGTCGCCCCCTGATCTCCTCGATCCCGTAGCCGAGCGACTTCAGGAAATTCGCATTGGCATCGAGGACCGTCGTGTCGGGAGCGAACTCGATGACGGCCTGTGAGCGATTGACCGCCGCCAACTGAGCCATGGCATCCGCGACCTGCAGTTTCTGCCCGGTAATGTCGGTGGCGAACTTCACGACCTTGATCGGAACACCATCCCGATCACGGATCGGATTGTAGGTTGCCTGAATCCAGACTTCGCGACCGCCCTTGGCAATCCGCTTGAACTCCCCTGAGCTGAACTCGCCTTTGCCCAGAGCGGACCAGAACTTACGATAGGCCTCACCCTCGCGCTCGGCCGGTTCCACGAACATGCTGTGATGACGACCTTGGACCTCGTCGAGCGCGTAGCCCACGGCTGAAAGGAAGTTGGCGTTGGCATCCAGGATCGTGCCATCGAGTGCGAAGGCGATGACGGCTTGTGAGCGCTGCAGAGCTCCGAGCTGTCCGTCATTGTCGATGTTGCGCAAGACCTGCTTCGTCACATCTGTCGCGAACTTGACCACTCGAATCACCCGTCCGGCACGGTCGAGGACGGGATTGTATGTGGCCTGGATCCAGACCTCGCGACCATCCCTCGCGAAACGCTTGAACTCGCGCGTCTGCGGCTCGCCATGACGCAGCGCTTCCCAGAACGCTCGATAAGCCTCACTGCCTTGCTCCGCGGCAGAGACGAATCGAGCGTGGTTCTGCCCCTTCAGGTCGGAAAGGGTATAGCCCATCAGCTCGAGAAAGAGAGTGTTGGCAGTGAGCACGGTGCCGTCAGGAGCAAACTCGATCCGAGCTGTTGACGTGTCGACCGCGGCCATGAGCGCACGCAGATCAGTATCAAAAAACGGCACGTCGCTGTCCCCACGATGCCTCGTTCGCATTCCCTTCTAGTTGGCAGCCTTTCGTTAAACAAAACTGAAACAACTTTTATGCGCGCTACGAATTTTTTAATATCAGCAACAAATACCAGTCAAGCAATAACACTAAAATACAAACAGTGAAGCGAACGACTGCGACTTCCGACATTGAGCATCGCTGATGCTTGCCTTGGCATATCGAAGAGGAAGCGATCTGTATTAAATTGCATTTTTATTTGTGATGACTTCGTGAGATTACACCAAATATATTTCATCGAGACCCCGGCATGTGTTTAAGTGCATTTTCTCCAGCCGTCGCAGGGGCATATCGGTTTGATTGAGTCGACGCATGGACCGGCCGATGTCGATTCAATTTTTCATTTTGTTCCACCCCACTGTCTGCCGGTCAGCCGATCCTCGATCACCGTACCGACTATTCCTCACGGCCATGCAATGTCGGGCTCAGAGTTCCTCACAAAACTCCCGATCACGGTCGGTTCTCGCTCCAAGCACGACAGCGCAGCGGGAGCTTTATGAGAGACAGTTACGCACCGGCCACGATCATCCTCCCCTCAGCGGCCGGAAAGCGGACCTTTCGAGGGTCGGCGGCGGAGGTCGTTTCATCGCCCGGAGGCCGACATTCGCTTTTGCACGTATCCGGACCGTCCATCGATTTGGGACAGCGCGAGCGTACGGGCGGAGTGGGAACGTTTGGACCAGCCCAACCGTCTCACGGCGCGGTGTTGGCGTCGGCGGGCGCTATCGCCAAGACAGTCAGGACGACGAGCACGATGAACGGCAGCGCGATGCAGCCGAACGCGAGATGGGCGATCCCGAAGGCTCCGCACAACGCGCCCGCGGCGAAGGCCACGATGGCCGGCAGCACGCGCAGAAACCGCGCGCGCGTCTGCGCGGGGTTCCCCGCCGTTCCGAGAGCGAGATCCGTCGCGTCGATGACGGCCTGGCTCACGCTCACGGTCATCACCGTGGTCGGGGCGAGATGACCCAGCGAGAGACGGCCGATGGCGTTCTGCACGCCCATGGCCGCGACGGCGAGCATGCCGACGGCCAGAGCCGGGGCGCCGTCCGGCGCATCGAGGGGCGACACCACGGTCCCGTACAGGCCGAAGCCCGCGAGGAGGGCCGCCTCGACGGCAAGCAGCCAGGGCAGCGGATCGGTCGCCCGTCGCTCCAGAAGCAGCCCGAGGATGCGGGCCCCCGCCACCGCCCCCATGAAGACGGGCAGCGCCAGCAGTTTCGCCAGGACGCCGGTCGAGCTTGCGACCAGTTCAGCGCCGATCAGGACGAAGTTTCCGGTGACGTGAGCCGTGAACAGGCCGGTCAATGCGATGAAGGCCGCAGCATCGACGAAGCCGGCGACGAAGGCGAGGGCGGTTCCGGCGGACGTGCCGCCACCGGTGATCTGCGGCTTCACGAGACTGTCCCTGGTTGGCAGACGATGATGGCGCTGCGGTGCACGGATCGCCGAGGCGAGAACCGACCGTGACCGGGAGGTGTGTGAGGCGCTCTTAGCCCGCCGACCTCCAGGGCGGTCAGAATATCGGCTATCATGAAACGTGATGAGCACCCTCAACGTCGACCACATCCGCTCCTTCCTGGCCGTGCTCGAAAACGGCAGCTTCACGGCCGCGGCGCAGGCACTCGGCGTGCGGCAATCCACGGTCAGCGGTCATATCGCGCGGCTGGAACTGGCGCTGGACCGCTCTCTCCTCATGCGGGACACGCATCGGGTCGCCCCGACGCCGGACGGCCAGGCCCTGATCGGCTTCGCGCGGGAGGTGCTGGAGGCGCACGACCGGCTTCGCGCCTTCTTCTCACCAGGCGGCCTGCGCGGCCGTATCCGCCTCGGCGTCTCCGAAGACTACACCCTGTCGGCCCTGGCCCATGTTCTGGCACGCTTCGCCGAGCGCCACCCCTCCGTCGATCTACAGCTGACGGTCGGGCTGAGCCGGACCCTCTATCAGGGCTACGATGCGGGCGAACTGGACGTGATCTTCTGCAAGCGCCGACGCGGTGACCCGCGCGGCGAACTGGCCTGGGCAGAGGAACTGATCTGGGCGGGCAGACCGGGCTTCGTTCCCAATCCTGCGCTGCCGTTGCCCCTGGTCCTCTATCCGCCGCCTTCGATGACACGCACCCTGGCGCTCAATGCCCTCGACGCGGCGGGCCGTCCCTGGCGGATCGCCTGCACCAGCGGCAGCCTGATGGGAGTGCGCGCCGCCGTCGAAGCGGGTCTGGGCATCGCGCCGCACTCGGCCAGGGTCATGCCGCCGGGACTTGCCCCGATCCCGACACTGGCCGGTTTGCCACCGATCGGCGACGTCGAGTTCGTGGTCCTCGGCCCGGGCCGCCAGCATGCCGTCGCGACGGCGTTGCAGGAGACGATCCTGGCGAGTTCGGCGGAGCTACAGGCCGTCCCTGAGGTCTGATACCGGGCCCCGGTGACCCCGACCCATGGGTCCGGGTCACCGAGACGCCGTCAGAGGGGACGCCCTTATCCGAGGGCCTCTTCCACCGCCCTGCCGCAGGCTTCGGTATCGGCGTTGCCGCCGAGATCGCGCGTGCGCAGGGTCCGCTCGGAGAGGACGCGCTCGATCCCGGTGACGATCTCGCGGGCCGCCTCGTGCTCACCGAGATGCTCCAGCATCATCGAGCCGGACCAGATCTGGCCGATGGGATTGGCGATGCCCTGGCCGGCGATGTCGGGGGCCGAGCCGTGCACCGGCTCGAACACCGAGGGGAAGAGCCGCTCCGGGTTGATGTTGCCGGAGGGTGCGATGCCGATCGTGCCCGTGCAGGCGGGGCCGAGATCGGAGAGGATGTCGCCGAACAGGTTCGAGGCGACGACCACGTCGAACCGGTCCGGGTTCAGCACGAAATGGGCGGTCAGGATGTCGATATGGTACTGGTCCCAGGCCACGTCCGGGTAGGCCTTGGCCATCTCCTTCACCCGCTCGTCCCAATAGGGCATCGTGATCGAGATGCCGTTGGACTTGGTGGCCGAGGTCAGGTGCTTCTTCGGCCGGCTCTGGGCCAGTTCGAAGGCAAATTTCAGGATGCGGTCGACGCCGTGGCGCGTCATGATCGTCTCCTGCAGGGCGAATTCGCGGTCGGTGCCGGCGAACATGCGCCCACCCGCATTCGAGTATTCGCCCTCCGTGTTCTCGCGGACCACCCAGAAATCGATGTCGCCGGGCTTGCGATCGGCGAGCGGGCTCTTCACCCCCGGCATCAGGCGCACCGGGCGCAGGTTGGCGTATTGATCGAATTCCCGCCGGAACAGGATCAGCGAGCCCCAGAGCGAGACGTGATCGGGCACCCGGTCCGGCATGCCGACCGCGCCGAAGAAGATCGCGTCGTGGCCCCCGATCTGCGCCTTCCAGTCTTCCGGCATCATCCGGTCGTGCCGCTCGTAATAATCGCAGCTGGCGAAGTCGAACCAGTCGAACTCGAGGCTGAAGCCGTGGCGCTTGGCGGCCTTTTCGAGGACGCGCACGCCCTCCGGCACGACCTCCTTGCCGATCCCGTCGCCCGGAATGACGGCGATGCGATAGCTGCGTGATGTCATGGGAATGGCGCTCCGCGGATGGGTTTGGGGATCAGGCGGCGCTCGGCGGCCAGGGCGTCTCGGCGACGGGGGTCACTGGCCCCCGACCCTCGAACCAGGAAACGAGGTTGTCCACGAGGAGGTTGCCCATGGCGCGGCGGGTGTGATGGGTGGCCGAGCCCACATGGGGCAGAAGAACGACGTTGTCCAAGGCCACGAGGGCATCGGGAACCCGTGGTTCGTTCGCGAACACATCGAGACCGGCGGAATGGATCACGCCCTGCTCAAGGGCCGCGATCAAGGCAGGCTCGTCGATGAGGCTGCCGCGCGCAACGTTGATCAGGATACCGTCGGGTCCGAGGGCGCCCAGCACCTCCGCGGTGACGAGGGGGCCGGCGCCACCGCCGGGCGCGACGACCATCAGGACGTCGCAGGCGCGCGCCAGATCGACCGCGCTCGGGTGGTAGTCGTAGGCCACTTCGGGTTGCCGGCGGCGTCCGTGATAGGCGATGGCGCAGCCGAACCCGCCGAGGCGCGTGGCGATGGCGTGCCCGATCCGCCCGAGGCCGAGGATGCCGATGCGGCGCCCGCGCAGGGAGGGCGAGAGCGGAAACGGGGCTTTCGGCCAGGCGCCCGCGCGGAGATAGCGGTCGGCCTGGGGAATGCGGCGAACGGTGGCCAGGAGCAGGCCGAGGGCGAGGTCGGCGACCTCCTCGGTGAGCACGTCCGGGGTGTTGGTGACGACGGCGCCCCGCCCCTTGGCGGCCGCGACGTCGATCGTGTCGTAGCCGACACCGAAATTCGCGACGATCTCCAGGGCGGGGAGGCGCGCGAAGAGATCGGCTCCCGCCGGCGCCTGTCCTCCCACCACCACGCCGCGGATGGCTGGGCTGACCTCCGCCAGGAACGCGTCCCGGTCCGTGGCCCGATCCAGGCGGTGGAGGACGAAGCGCTCGTCGAGGGCTCGGATCGTATCGGGAAGGATCGCCTTCAGCAGCAGGATCTCCGCCTTCACATGCGCTGTCATGGGGCCTCGTCGCAGTTGCGTGTTCCGTGGAGGTGGCGCTCCCGCTCCGGGGCGAAGCCACCTCGTGCTTTCCGCCAACGGAGGGTGGACCGCAACCCGGAGCCGGCCCGCTCGGCCAGACCGCGTTGCGCCAATCCCAGGCAGGCTTCGAGCACTTTCTCGTTCCGCTCTCCGCGCGGGAGACCAGACCTGACCTTGATAACGGTGGCGCTGACGAAGTCTTCGGTCAGAGCGGACAGAACGGCTCGCTCGTCATCGCTGAGCGGACGCATCGTATGGATTTCCTCGTCACGTCGATTCCGGTTTGCCGTCCCCGGGGCCGGCCCGTCTCGGCTGACCGGCTCGCAGGAACGGCTGTCGCCCGAGGCCAGGCGACAGGGGGAGGGGCCGTGCCGGGCTCGATGAACCCCGCACGGCGATCGATCGGCGCTTACTCCGCGAGCTCGCGCATGACCTTGATGAGGTCCGACTTGCCCTCGAAGCCGATGCCCGGAAGCTCGGGCATGACGATGTGGCCGTCCTCGACCTTCACCCCGTCCGGGAAACCGCCATAGGGCTGGAACAGGTCCGGGTAGCTCTCGTTGCCGCCGAGCCCCAGGCCGGCCGCGATGTTGAGCGACATCTGGTGACCGCCATGCGGGATGCAGCGCTTGGGCGACCAGCCGAACTGCTCCAGCACGTCGAGGGTGCGGAGATACTCGACGAGTCCGTAGGATAGGGCGCAGTCGAACTGCAGGTAGTCGCGGTCGGGCCGCATGCCGCCGTAGCGCAGGAGGTTGCGGGCATCCTGGTGCGAGAACAGGTTCTCGCCGGTCGCCATCGGGCCGGGATAGAACTCGGAGATCGCGGCCTGCAGGGCGTAGTCGAGGGGATCGCCGATCTCCTCGTACCAGAACAGCGGGTACTGGCGCAGCATCTTGGCATAGGCGATGCCCTGTTCGAGGTTGAAGCGGCCGTTCACGTCCACGGCGAGCTGCGCCTGGGAGCCGATCTCCTTCAGCACGGCCTCGATGCGGCGCTGGTCCTCCTCGATCGGCACGCCACCGATCTTCATCTTCACGACGTTGTAGCCCCGGTCGAGGTAGCCGCGCATCTCGGCGCGCAGCTGGGTGTCGTCCTTGCCGGGATAGTAATAGCCGCCGGCCGCGTAGACGAAGACGCGCGGATTGGCCTCGACGCCCTTCTGCTCGGCGAGCATCCGGAACAGCGGCTTGCCGGCGATCTTGGCGGTGGCGTCCCAGATCGCCATGTCGAGGGTGCCCACCGCCACCGAGCGCTCGCCGTGGCCGCCGGGCTTCTCGTTGGTCATCATCGCCGCCCAGAGCTTGTGCGGGTCGAGGTTGTCGCCGGCCTCGTTCAGCACGCTCTTGGGGTCGGCCTCGAGGATGCGGTTCTTGAAGCGCTCGCGGATCAGGCCGCCCTGGCCATAGCGGCCGTTGGAATTGAAGCCGTAGCCCACCACCCGGCGGCCGTCGCGCTCCACGTCCGTGACCACGGCCACGAGGCTGGCGGTCATCTTCGAGAAGTCGATATAGGCGTTGCGGATGGGCGAGGAGATCGGCTTGGTGACCTCGCAGACGTCGACGATACGCATGGTGGCTCTCCTTGAGATGCGAAGAATTTCGCGTGAGGGGAACGGGATGGAACGGGGGTCGGTCGGAAGGTCTAGTGGGCGGCCGCCACGGGGCGGGGCAGGGCATGCCCGGCTTCCCTGTCGGGAACGACGTTCTCGGAGGCGACGGCGGCCCGGTCGCGGTAGGCTTCTTCCGCTTTGTTCAGGTCGAAGGCGCCTTCCCACTTGGCGACCGCGATGGTGGCGACCGCGTTGCCGATCAGGTTCGTGACCGCCCGCGCCTCGTTCATGAAGCGATCGACGCCCAGCAGAAGGACGAGGCCGGCGACCGGGACGGTGTGGATGCTCGACAGGGTGGCGGCGAGGGTGACGAACCCGGCCCCGGCGACACCCGCCGACCCTTTCGAGGTCAGGAGCAGCACGCCCAGGACGACGAGCTGGTCGCCGATGCCCAGCGGCGTGTTGGTGGCCTGGGCGACGAAGATCGCCGCCATGGTCAGGTAGATGCAGGTGCCGTCGGCGTTGAAGGTGTAGCCGGTGGGCAGCACGAGGCCGACCACCGACTTCTCGCAGCCCACCCGCTCCAGCTTGGCCATCATCCGGGGCATCACCGCCTCGGTGGAGCAGGTGCCGAAGGTGATGAGGATCTCGTCCTTGAAGAAGCCGAGAACCTTGACCAGGGAGAACCCGGTCCAGGCGCAGACGGAGCCGAGAACCAGCACGACGAACAGGATCGACGTGACGTAGACACCGAGCATGAGGTAGGCGAGGGACCAGACGGTGCCGAAGCCGTACTTGCCGATGGTGAAGGCGACACCGGCACCCGCACCGATGGGAGCCAGGCGCATCACCATGGCGACGATGCGGAACAGCGCGTCCAGCAGGCTGTCGATGACGACGACCACCGGCTTGCCGCGTTCGCCCGCCTGAACCAGCGCGACGCCGAAGAGCAGCGAGATCAGGATGATCTGCAGCATCGCGCCCTTGGCGAAGGCATCCACCATCGTCGAGGGGATGATGTCCATGAAGAAGCCGACGATGCCGGGCTGGGCTTCCGCCCGCTTGGCGTAGGAGGCGATGGCGCTGCTGTCGATCTGCGTGGCGTCGATGTTCATGCCGACGCCCGGCTGCATCACGTTGACCACCACGAGGCCGATGACGAGGGCCAGCGTGGAGACGACCTCGAAGTAGATGAGCGCGCGCACACCGATGCGGCCGACCTCCTTCAGGTTGCCCATCTTGGCGATGCCGACGACGATGGTGCCGAAGATGACCGGCGCGAGCAGCATCTTGATCAGCTTGATGAAGCCGTCCGCCAGGGGCTGCAGCGTGACGGCGACGTCGGGCAGGAAATACCCGACGAGCCCGCCGATGACGATTGCTATGAAGACTTGAACATAGAGTCGGCTTAGCCATGACTTCATGATCTGTTTCCTCCTGATCTGCCACTTAGCGGGCAGCTTGATTAGTGATCCCTCTTGCGGGGCTTGATGCCGTCCTTACGCCTGGACACCGTCGCTCGGCCAATGCCATGTTCGGTGCGCGCTATGCGCGGTCGGCATCGGGCTGGACGGGCTGACGGACACTGGCTGATCGATGGATCTGGACTGGCTGAAGGACTTCCTCGCCCTGGCGGAGCAGAAGACGTTCTCGCGCGCGGCCGAGGCGCGGAGCGTGACGCAGCCGGCCTTCAGCCGGCGCATCCGCGCCCTTGAGGATTGGGTCGGCACGCCCCTGTTCGCCCGTGGTCCGCAGGGGGCGGTGCTCACGCCGGCCGGGCTCGCCTTCCAGCCGGCGGCCCAGGACATGATGCGCAGCCTGGAGCGGGCACGACGCGACGCGCGGGAGGTGGGCGCCCGGGACACGGCGACGCTCTCCATCGCGGCGACCCACGCCCTGTCGTTCACGTTCTTTCCGAACTGGATCCGCGGCCTGATGCACCATCAGACGCTGGGCACCCTCAACCTGATCTCTGACAGCATGGAGGCCTGCGAAGCCATCATGCTCGCCGGCGAGGTCCACTTCCTCCTGTGCCACCATCACCCGGATGCACGGACGCGCTTCGAAGCGGAGCGGTTTCCGAGCCTGTCCCTGGGCGACGACCTGCTGGTTCCCCTCTGCGCGCCCACCTCGGACGGCGGCCCGACATGGTCGCTGCCGGGAACGCCGGAGGCGCCTCTGCCCTATCTGAGATACAGCCAGGCCTCGGGGCTCGGGCGCATCATCGCGGCCTTTCCGGATCGCGAGCCGGCCCATTCGGCGACGGCGCTCACCTCTCATCTGGCGGCGGCGCTCATGACGATGGCGCGGAACGGACACGGCATCGCCTGGCTGCCGCAGACGCTGGCGGCCGAAGATCAGGCGCGCGGCAGGCTCGTGCGCGCCGGTCCGGACCGGTTCGACATCCCCATCGACATCAGGCTGTTCCGCTCCCTCGACTGCCGCAACGATGCGGCCGACCGGCTCTGGGACGACCTCACCGAAGCCCGTGCGTGACCGTCGCCGGTCTCCGTTCGCGGAAGGGGCCTGCGTGAGCGCGAGCCTCTGGAAGCAGGACCGCCGATTTCGCCGGTACCGCGGGTTCCCCCTCCGTCCAGGCCGTAGCCACAGGGGGGAGGGGGACGCCGCCCGGTATCAGGCGGTCCGTTCGTCGGCCGGATGGGTGCGCAGGCGCATCGGGTCGTAGAACGGCGTCCGCACCACGTTGGCGACCAGCGGGCCGGTCTCGGTCCGGACCTCGACCTCCGTGCCGAGGGCGGCGAGCTCCGGCGGCAGGTGGGCGAGGCCCAGCGACTTCATCAGGTGGCGGCTGTAGGTGGTGCTGTTGACGGTGCCGACCTCGAGTCCGTCCTTGACGATCTTGGCGCCGGGCGTCACCGCCTCATGGTGCAGGATCTCGAGGCCGACCTGGCTGAAACGCTCGGTGCCCCTCCGCGCCAGCAGGGCGGCCTTGCCGCGGAAATCCGGCTTGTCGAGGTCGACGGTCCAGGCCAGGCCCATTTCCCACGGCGTGGTGTCGGGTTTGGGCATGTCGAAGGGGAAGAACAGCAGGCCGCCCTCCACGCGCACGATGTCGAGGCAGTCCCAGGAGGCCGCCACGATGCCGAAGGGCTCGCCGGCCTGCATGATCGCATCCCAGATGGCGACGGCGTCCTTGGCGGCGCAGAACACCTCGTAGCCGCGCTCGGCCGAGTAGCCGCCCCGCGCCAGGGACACGTCGCGGCCGAACAGCGTCGTGCGCACATGCTCGAAATACTTCAGCGTCGGCAGGTCGAAGGGCGTGTGCGGCGCGAGGATAGCGAGCGCCAGCGGTCCCTGCAGCGACAGGATGTGGACGTCGTCGTCGCGGGCCGCCTCCACGGCGCGGCCTTCGGTGAATTCGGGAAGAACGTCTTCGAGGCTGCCGCCGCCATGCGAGACGCGGAAGGCCTGCGGCCCGTCGCGGTAGACCAGCACGTCGTCGATCAGGGAGCCGTTCTCGTCGACGATGTTGCTGATGGCCGATCGGCCCTGCGCGATCTTGCCGACGTCGCTGGTGAGCATCGCGTTCAGCATCGCTTCCGCGTCCGGACCGGAGACGTTGACGATGCGAAGGCCGGAGACGTCGAACAAGCCCGCCCGCGAGCGGACGATGGTGGTCTCCTCGTAGCGGTCGGTGCGGTAGGATTGGGGGATGGGCATCCCGTTCCACTCGGCGTCGAGTGTCGAGCCCAGGGCCAGATGGCGTTCGTTGAGGGCCGACTGGCGGGGAAGGTCTTTGTAGCTCATGGCGGCTGTCCCTTAGTGTTCCGTTTTTTGATTGGGCGGACTCTGTCTCGTCTCGCGTTCGGGCTGCCAGAGCCGACGGCCCCGGCAGCCCGGTTCGATCAGAGCTGGAAGAACCAGTTCGAGAGGAGGAGCACCACGACGCCGGCGGCCAGCGTCAGGTAGGGCAGGATTCCCGCCCGGCGGCGGCTCACCATCCCCTCGGGGCCGACATGCAGGTCCTCGTACATCTCGGCCG
Organism: Methylobacterium sp. 88A; assembly: GCF_000376345.1. Classification (NCBI taxonomy): domain Bacteria; kingdom Pseudomonadati; phylum Pseudomonadota; class Alphaproteobacteria; order Hyphomicrobiales; family Methylobacteriaceae; genus Methylobacterium; species Methylobacterium sp. 88A. The sequence goes on along the minus strand of NZ_AQVT01000001.1, from coordinate 2,482,082 downwards.
GGAACTTGCCGCCGTCCTGGACATAGTGGCGGTAGCAGAAGACCGGGATGATCAGGGCGGCGGTGATCAGGCCGGCCCAGAGGGCGATCGGGTTCCAGACCTTCGCGCCCGCGCCCATGAAGATCACGTTCACGAAGGCGAAGACGCCGCCGAGCACCAGGACGAAGGTCGGTGCGCGGTAGGGGCGCGGGATATGCGCCGAGTCGATGCGGTGGATCCAGGCCGAGTTGAGGTTGAGGAAGTTGAAGATGATGTAGCCGCAATTCGACACGGCCAGGATGAAGAAGAAACTCGTCGCATCGGCACAGGCGATCGCCAGGATCGCGAGATTGAAGACGAGATCGGTCCACATCGCCCGCGTCGGCGCGCCATGCTCGTTCACATGGCTGAGGTAGCGCGGCAGCCAGCCGTCGGCCGAGCCCTGGTAGAGGGTGCGCGAGGACCCCGCCATCGCCGTCATGATGCAGAGCACGAGGGCCAGGATCATCAGCATGACGAGGAAGTTCTCGACGATGGGACCGCCGCCGACCATGTGCGCCAGTGCGGCCGCCACACCCGACCCGTCGACGATGGAAGCCTCCAGCATCCCCTCGACGCCGAGCATGCTCTGGAAGGTGAAGGGCACGAGGGTGAACAGCAGGAGGCAGAGCAGGCCCGAATAGAAGATCGCCTTGAACGTATCCTTGGCGGGATCACGGAACTCGCTGGTGTAGCAGATCGCCGTCTCGAACCCGTAGGTCGACCAGGCCGCGATGAACATGCTGCCGAGGACCAGCGTCCAGCCCGTGATGTTCCAGGCACCCGGCGCGGGAGCGGCCGGTGCGGCGAGGGGGACGAGGGGAGAGAAGTTCTCCCAGTTCACGCCGTGGATCAGCAGCGGAACCACGCCGACGATGAACATCGGGATGATGACGAGGAGACCGATATACTTCTGGACGTTCGCCGTTCCGAGGATACCGCGGTGCTGCACGGCGAAGACCGCGAGCATGAGGGCGGCGCCGATGAAGAAGGCCAGGTTCAGCGAGAGCGAGACCGGGCCGAGGGTGGTGGTGAACAGGGTCCAGGTGCGGATGCCGGGCGCCACGGCCGCGATGGCCGCCGTCACCTTGTCGGCATCGGCCATCTGCAGGGCGGCACCGTTGGTGGCGAGCCATTGCACCACGGCCGGCGACGTGGCCGTGGGCTGCGGCGCCACCGCGTTGATGATGTAGGAGGCCGCGATGGAACAGCCCAGCGACAGGACCGGCGACCAGGCGAACCAGTTGCACCAGACCGAGAGGGGCGCCACCAGCTTGGTGTAGCGGACCCAGGCCGCGGCCCCGTAGACCGACGCGCCCCCCGACTTGTTCGGGAACAGGCCGGCGATCTCCGCATAGGTGAAGGACTGGATGAAGCCCATGATCATGGAGAGCGTCCAGATCAGGAAGGCGAGCTTACCCGTATTGCCGGCAATGCCGCCCACCGAGAACAGGACGAGGGCGGGCACACCGCTCGCGACCCAGAACGCGCCCGTCCAGTTGATGCTGCGATGCAGCTTCCCGTCTTCGGCCGTCCCGGTGGCGGGGGACGTGAAGCCCGCCACGGGCTTTGCCGAGGATGCCAGTCCGGTGCTCATGATTCAGCTCTCCATTGGTCGTATCGAGGGTTCGGTCCGGATCGACCCGTGCCCTCGCCGAAGGTGTGATCCCGGGGCGATGCGTGTCCGCACGGTCTCGGCGGGGTCGTGGCGCATCCGGAGTGTCGTCTGGCTCGGGGCGCCGCTCCGCCAAATGGATCGGCGCCGCAGAAGGGTGTTCCGAAAGACTTTCGAGTATTCCTCACGAGACTCCCGCCGCACCGGCGTGCCCGGAGCGAGGACCGGCGCCGACCGGACGTTTCGTGAGGGACTCCAAACTAGGGATGTGCGTGTCGATGTATCGTCGGCGACATGGATATTTCCCGTCCTTGCGGAGAGGGTCACACGAAGTCTTTCCGAATAGCCGGGGCGCCGCGACCGCCGGTGCGCACGTTTCATGCGAGCCCGACACATCAGGTCAGTGGAAGACTGCCGGTCGAACTCCTGAAATTCTCTACAGGAATAATCATTTCTCTTCGGTTGAGCCGCTGTCAAGCGCTATTGCGGCTCCCCCTCGAGCGAACAGTGGAATTGCATCGAAATTTTCCATGAGATTTGATTTTCGGGCAGATGTGACCAGTAAATGGGCATGGATGTCTGCCGATCGCGGGCATGACGAGAGATCCGACCGCGATGGGCTTCTCGATTCGAGTGGATCGTCGACATGGCCTCTCGCTTTCGCGCGCACGCCCTGCGACCCTGCGCGTCCCGCACGGGAGTGCGGACCATGACGGCAGCAGGTGCCGAAACACGTGTCCGCCGCCCATCGAACCGGCATCCGCCCCATTGGCCGAAACTCCTTGGCCGGGATTCCGGTCGAAAACGGCGATTGACATTGTTGTTCTCTTGGAGAAAATGAAATTCTCTTAAAGAACCAGATCGCCGCGCAAGCAAGACGGAGCCGGCTTTGTCGACGGGACTGAATTGGTCCTCTGGTTCGGCGCCCTCCGCTCCGGCCGCCGCCCCGCCCATTGTCGAGTCGAGGTCGATGTCAGATCAGTCCATCAAGAGCCGACCGGTCTATCAATCGCTGGCGATGGATCCGTCCGGGTTGCGCCACCTGTTGGTGTCGGATTCGCCCGCCTACCGCTTCGGGGCCCCGCCCGACAGGGAGGTGGAGGTCTGGTCCGTCGCAGGCCCCGACCAGGAGGGCCGGATCCCACCCTCCGAGACCGTTCACGAACGAGGGTTCCGTTCGCCGAGGCACCTCATCGATCGCCTCGACCATCGCCTCGCGCGGGAGCGCATGGGTCTGCGGCTCTACGTGAGCGGGACCGAGGATTTCCTGTGGGACGTCTTCAACACGGCGCAGCGCGCGGGGATGACCAAGCAGGAGATCTTCCAGTGCCATTCCGGCACACGGGCGCGGCGCGTGGCCTGCGTCCATTGCCGGACCTTCAATCACGGCGTGACGACCACCATCGTCCGATGCGACGGCTGCGGCGCCAACCTGTTCGTGCGGGATCATTTCTCGCGGCGCCTATCGGCCTTCATGGGGGTCAAGATCGATGCCGAGGTCGCCGGCGAAGTCCCTCCGGCAGAGCAGGCCTATTCATGATCCTCGACGGCAAGCTGTCGGCGCGCGTCGCCGAGATCGAACGCCTGAACCCGACGCTGAAGCGGTTCCGCTTCGTTCCCGAGAAGGGCGGGGCGTTTCCCACATCGCCGCCGGGGGCGCATGTCCTCGTCACCCTGCGGGGGCCGGACCGGGTCTGGCAGAACGCCTATTCGCTGGTGACGCCGCCCGATCAGCGCGATCACTACGCGATCGTCGTCCGCCGGGTTCCGGACTCGCGCGGCGGCTCCCACTTCCTGCACGACAGGCTCGAGATCGGTGACGCCGTCGAGCTGAGCGCGCCGGCCAGCCTGTTCCCGATCGCGTCGCTCGCCCGCAAGCACATCCTGATCGCCGGCGGCATTGGGCTGACGCCGTTCCTGTCCTACCGGCCGGTCCTGGCGTCGCGCGGCGCCGCCTACGAACTGCATCAGTTCTGCGCCCCCGACGAGGTCGAGACCTTCCGGGGCCTGCTCGGCTCGGACGCGGCCGGCATCCACGTCCATGGCGTCGGACGGGGAGAGCGGCCGGATCTCGCCGCCATCCTGGCCGATCAGCCGCTGGGAACCCATGTCTATACCTGCGGGCCTCAGGGCCTGATGGACGCGGTCGAGGAGACGGCGCGCGGCCTCGGCTGGACGCCGCACGCGATCCACCGCGAGAGTTTCGGCGGGGACAAGGGCGGCGAGCCGTTCACCGTCACCCTGGCGCGGTCCGGCCGGTCGATCGCGGTCGGGGCCTCGCAGACCCTGCTCGAAGCGCTGGAGGGCGAAGGCATCGAGGCTCCGTGCCTCTGCCGGGGGGGCGCCTGCGGCGTCTGCCTCCTGCCCCTCGTGGAGGGCATCCCCGATCACCGGGATCACGTCCTGTCCGATGCCGAGAAGGCGGAGGGCCGCCTCATCGCGACCTGCGTCTCGCGGGCCAGATCCGAGACCCTGGTGCTCGATTTTTAAGACCGGACGACCGCGCGGCGGCGGGCATCCGCCGAACGCATCGATGCCGGCCGTCGGCCGGGATCGGCGCCGCTTGGTAAAGGGAAGCTGAGATGGGTATTCAGTTCAAGACCGACGAGACGTTCCGGGACGACTTCTCCTACCGGAACAGCGACGCGGCGGTGCTCCGCTTCCCGTTTCCGTTCGGCGAAGACAAATATATGTACTCGGTCAACATCGAGCCGCATGTGAAGGCGGGCACGTCGCCGGCCTTCGAACACGCATTCGACGTGGACGAACATTACGTCGCCGAATGCCGCGAGCGCGCGATCGTCCTCGATCACGACCCGAAGCGATGCCAGGTGCTGGCGCACATGATGCCGGCGCAATGGGACACGCTCGAACTCCTGATGGAGAGCCTGTCGGCGGATTACCCCGAGCATTTCAGCCTGACGCGGGACGGCACCGCCTGGCACTGGATCAACCGCCCCCTGGGCCTCGACCAACGCTTCGTCTTCGGCGACGCGTCCACTCTGCCCTGCGAGCCGTTCGAGTACATCACCCGGCAGGCTCAAGGGGACTTCACCCTGCAGGATCAGCGGGACGACAACCTCTACGTCGATGGCGGCATGGTCACCACGCAGGCGGATTGGTCGCTGGAATTCGATATCGGCATGAGCTTCCACGAGTGGCACGGGCCGGTGCCGCTGGCGCACGAGATCGGGGTGTTCGACCGGGCGCTGCAATATCTCCTGCGCCTACAGTACGGGCATCCCGTCCGCCGGCTGAACTGGACGATGACGATCAACCCGCGCCTCGACACGTCGCCCGAGAACTATCCCGATTGGGGGCCGGACCGCACCACCGTGACCCCGGAGAACATCGCGGGCAAGCTCCACCTGCGCGTGGAACTGCAGACCCTGTTCCGCCTGCCGCGCTCCAACGCGATCCTGTTCGGCATCCGCTGCTACCTGATCAGTCTGCAGGACATCGAGCGGGTGGAGAAGTGGCGCAAGCGCCTTCACCGCGTCCTGGCGAGCCTCCCGCCCGAACTCGTCGAGTACAAGGGCCTGACCCGGTTCCACGGCATGGCGGTGTCGCGCCTGGCCGCCCTGGACGACGGGGCGCCCCTGTCCCTCGGCATCCAGCCGGACCAGGCCCGCCTCAAATGAGACCCCCCTCATCCTGAGGTACCCTTTGCTCGAGCAAAGGGTCTCGATGGAGCCCTCCAGTGATCGCGCGATCCCCAAAGCTGTGCCCGACCACGTTGGGTCGGGACACAGCTCTAGGCCTTTGACTGCCGCGCTCTTTTTCGCCGAACCGGCATCCACTTCGGCGGAGAGCGCTCTAAGGGGCTCCTTCGAGGCCGCTACGCGGCACCTCAGGATGAGGTAAATCCTTGGAAAGACGACTTAAACGGGCTTTTAGATCATGTGCGCCATGCCCATGGCCCTGAGCACGTCGTTCTGAATGGGAGCGACCGCCTCGTTGATGCGCGCGACGCCGAAATCCATGCCCTCGGGCATCACGACCGTGCGCAGGGGACGCCGCTCCGTTGCCTCGACCAGCCCTGCGATCGCATCGGCGACCCGTTGCGGGCGCGGCGGATGGGCGGGATCGTAGGGCTGCTCGGCATGGGCCTTGATCTGACCCGGGATCGCCGCGACCTCGCCATAAGAGGCCAGGACCCCCGCATCGGACGGTTCGGGGCTCGACGAGATGAGGTTGCTCGGGAACTGGCCCGGCTCGACGATGACCGAATCGATCCCGAATCCGCCGAGCTCGTAGCGATAGGTCTCCGCCAGTGCCTCGAGCGCGAACTTGCTCGCCGCATAGACACCGAAGAAGGGAATGACGAATCGCCCCATCAACGACGTGATCTGCACGAGAAGTCCGCTGCCGGCGGCGCGCATATGCGGCAGGACGGCCCGATTGGTGCGAATGGCCCCGAAGACATTGACCGCGAACAGCCGTTCGACATCGGCGATCGTATAGGCTTCCGTCACACCGATCGGCATCAGGCCGGCGTTGTTGACCAGAACGTCGATCCTGCCGTGCTGGGCAATGACGTGACCGATGGCGGCCTCGACCGACTCGTCGCTGGCCACATCCATTTCGAGAACCTGCAGCGGATTCCCGTCCGCCTTCGCGGCGTCGATCAATTCGCTTCGGACCGCGCTATTCCGGCCCTCGACGTCACGCATGGTCGCGATGACGGTATGACCCCGCCTTGCGAGCTCTAGGACCGTGAGCTTCCCGAAACCACTGCTCGCGCCGGTCACGACAACGACTTTACCGCTCATCCCTCAACCCTTCCGATTGTCGTCCCAGCCGTGCCTTCGGTCAGGAACCGCGTCGGCTGCCCATGGGGCGGAGCCGTTCCTGTCCGGGCCGCGCTGTGCGCCCGCCACTCCTCTAGCGTAGATTGCCATTCGGCTTTAGACCCAGTTATTCGCTTCTTTGTTGCCTGTAGCGCTACAATCTACGTGGCAGGCCGTGCGGGACCGGGCGACCGATGCGAGACAAGTTCGATGGCGTGCAGATCTTCGTGGAGGCGGTGGAGGCCGGAGGCTTCGCGCGGGCGGCCGACCGGCTAGCCCTGTCACGCTCCGCCGTCGGCAAGGCCGTGGCGCGCCTCGAAGAGCGGCTCGGCGTGCGGCTGTTCCAGCGGACCACGCGAACGCAGAGCCTGACGGAAGCCGGGCAGCAATTCTACGAACATTGCCTGCGGGCCGTCGAAGAAATGCGCACCGGCGAGGCGCTCCTCGAATCGGGCCGCCGGGAAGTCGCGGGGTGCTTGAGGATTTCGATGCCCGTTCTCCTCGGTCGGCGCTGCGCTGCGCCGATCCTGCTCGACTACGCCAAGGCGCATCCGAAGCTGGAACTCGAGCTGAACTTCAGCGACCGGGTCGTCGACCTGATCGCCGGCGGCTTCGATCTCGGATTGCGCTTCGGCGCGCTCGGCAACAACAGCTCCCTGCGTGCCCGGCGGCTGGTGACGGAACGCATGGTGCTGTGCGCTGCCCCGTCCTACCTCGCCGCGCGCGGACGGCCGGACGACATTGCCGATCTGGCCGGGCACGACACGCTGGTCTATGCGCGCGGCGACCGCGGCTATGTCTGGCGCCTGCCGGATGCCGGCGGGGTCCTCGTCCCCGTTTCCCCTCATGCCAGGCTTCGGTTCGACGACGTCGAAGTCATCCTGGCCGCCGCCAAGGCCGGGCTCGGCCTCTGCTGGCTCCAGCATTGGCTGATCCGCGACAGCCTGCAGGCGGGCGAACTCGTCCAGCTCTGGGCGAACCGCCCCTACGCGACCATGGATTGCTACGCCGTCTGGCCCGCGGCACGGTATCTGCCGCTGCGGTCGCGCCTCGCCATCGACGCGCTCGCCAGCCGGATGCCGAGGGACGACATCCTTCATCGCGCATCACGCAACGGCGACGAGGAGGACGCCGATGCCGATGGCGGCGACGTCCTCACCGTCGACCCCGCCGCCGGCACACCGCCAAAGGCTGCAAAACTCAAATCACCCGAATCGTTTCCGTGAAGGCCGCAGCCACGAGGGGAAGGAGGGCAGGGCGGCGCAGCCGGCGAACCATGTGAACGTCGTCCTCCCTCAGGCCGAGGGGAAGAACGGACTGAACTTCTTGATGAGATCGCGCTCGGAGGTGACCTCCGCCTTCCGGTAGATGCGGATCTTGCAGTTCTTGACGGTGCCCTTGCCGATTCCCAGACTCTGCGCGATCTGGCCCGTGGCCTGGCCTTTCATCGTCAGGGTCAGGATGTCCCGCTCCCGCGGGGTCAACGCCACCAGCACCTCCGCCGCCGCCCGGTAGCCCACCGATTCGTCCTGCGGCGCGGGCTTCGGCCCGAGCATGAAGATCCGGCCGCCCGGCGCCAGGGCGAAGTCGCGGTCGAAGACCTCCGATGTGATCACGTGATCGCGCGCATGGACCGTGCGGATGGAGTCCGACGGCGCCAGGGTCTCGAGCATCGGCAGGATCGAGGCATCCGACTGGACGGCCCGCTTCCAGGATTCGTTGGCGAACACCTCCACGTCGTGCCGGTCGCGGATTAGGGTCGGCCGGTTGAGGAGCCCCTCCGCCTGCGTCCCGTCGGTGTAGCGCAGGTTGCTGAACAGATGGCCGAGATGGCTCCGGTGGCATCCCTCAAGGGCGGGAAAGACCAGCTTGGCCCGCCGGATGTCGCCTTCCGAGAAGACGCCGCGCTCGCGTTCGAGGAACAACCCGAAGCAGCAATGCCCCACCGTCGAGAAGAACATGCCGAGCTCGTCGGAAATGTTCGCGGCCGGCCTGAATATCTTGCCGTAGAGGATCGATTCCGGGCTGCTGTTCCCGATCTCCGACAGGGTCAGGATGCCCGGCTTGCCGCCGTTCTTCCAGTAGAGGGAGAACGGATCGATGCGAAGGCACTTCCTGTTGTAGAACTCCACGATCTCGCTCGGAACCCCGGTCGTGTAGAGCACGTCGGGCGGGGCCACCCGCGAATACCGGATGATCCATCCCGAATCGCTTTTCACGCAGAGGGCGAACAGGGACAGCAGGTTCCGGTGAAAGTGCTCGGTCCCGATGGATGCGGCGACGTCGCCCAACCGACTGTACCATTCGGCGGTGGCCAGCGGATCGGGTCCGCTCCGGATCGGTTCGTCCTTCATCCTGAAACGGTGCCATTCCCCATGAAGCAGGCGCGTCGTCGCGGCGCCCGGCCTCGGACCCGAGCGGCCCGCGAGATGTGTGAATACCGTAGCCCCGCCGGGAAAGGGATAGGCCCGCGCCGGACGTCCGGGACGTGCCGCCCGGTTCGATCGGGATGCCTGGCATGGTTCTCGCTTAACAGTAACCCCCCTTTTCGTTTGCAATGCACAACTGAGCGACGACAGTAGTGCCAACAGTCACTATTGCACGGCCATTTCTCCGAGGCGTATAAATTTTCTCAGCAGGAATGTTCCGCCGAGGTTTCGCCCTCGCCGGATCTATCCTCGGGGGAGAATGGTCTTTGGCGGGCGTCCGGCACCGATCGGGAACCCGCCATCGGGAGACCCGGACCGCCCGGCTCACGAGACATAGAACGGGGATCTGATCATGAAGAAGCGGGTTGCGATCATCGGCGCGGGTCCGAGCGGCCTCGCCCAGCTGCGCGCCTTCGAGGCGGCGCGGCGCGCGGGCGAGGAGATCCCCGAGCTCGTCTGTTTCGAGAAGCAATCCGATTGGGGCGGCCAGTGGAACTACTCCTGGCGCACCGGCCTCGACGAGAACGGCGAGCCGGTCCACAGCAGCATGTATCGCTACCTCTGGTCGAACGGCCCGAAGGAGTGCCTCGAATTCGCCGATTACTCCTTCGAGGAGCATTTCGGCCGACCGATCCCGTCCTATCCGCCGCGCGCCGTACTGCATGATTACATCGCCGGCCGCGTCGCGCGCAGCGACGTGCGCAAGTACATCCGGTTCTGCACCCCCGTCCGCTGGGTGAGCTATTCGGAGGAGACCGGCCGGTTCACCGTGACGGCGAAGGATCTGATCAAGGACGAGCATCAGGTCGAGGACTTCGACTACGTCGTTGTGGCCAACGGCCACTTCTCGGTGCCCAACGTTCCGAGCTTCGAGGGGCTCGAATTCTTCCCCGGCCGCGTGATGCACGCGCACGATTTCCGCGTCGCCGACGAGTTCGCCGGCAAGCGCCTGCTGATGATCGGTGCGAGCTACTCGGCGGAGGATATCGGCACGCAGTGCATCAAGTACGGCGCCACGTCGATCACCTTCAGCTACCGCACCAAGCCCATGGGCTTCGACTGGCCGGCGGGGTTCGAGGAGAGGCCGCTGCTGGAGAAGCTCGTCGGCAACACGGCCTATTTCAAGGATGGCAGCGATACCGAGGTCGACGCGATCATCTTCTGTACGGGCTACAAGCACACCTATCCGTTCCTGCCGGACGACCTACGGCTGAAATCCCACAACTGCCTCTACCCGGCGGGGATCTACAAGGGCATCTTCTGGCAGTCCAACCCGAACCTGATCTATCTCGGGATGCAGGACCAGTATTATACCTTCAACATGTTCGACGCCCAGGCCTGGTATGCCCGCGACTACATGATGGGCAAGCTCGCGCTGCCGGGTCCGGAGGAGCAGGAAGCCGACATCGCCAAATGGCTGGCCTATCAGGACACGCTCACCAACCCGTTCGAGGCGATCGACTTCCAGACGGAATACGTCCGCGAACTCCTGGCGGCGACCGACTATCCGCGTCTCGACGTCGACAAGGTCGCCGAGCTGTTCAAGGAGTGGGAGCACCACAAGATGGAGGGCATCCTCACCTATCGCGACCGGTCCTACCGCTCGACCATCACCGGAACTCTGTCGCCGGCCCATCACACCACATGGATGAAGGCGATGGACGATTCGCTCCAGGCCTTCATGGGTCTGCCCCAAGCCGCGGAATGAGCGCGGAGCTGTATTGGAGCCTGTTTGAGGTGTTTATCCAAGACTTGACCTCATCCTGAGGTGCCGCGTAGCGGCCTCGAAGGAGGGTTCCGGGGATCGCGCGACAACTGGAGGCCTCCTTCGAGGCCCGCTGACGCGGGCACCTCAGGATGAGGAGGTCGGCCTGGATGATCGACTTTGGCAGCCGATTTACTTTGGCATGAGCATCCGCTGTGAAATCTGATCAAGCAGGCTCTTCGCGCGTAACCGTGTTGGAATCACGCCGTTCCCCGGCTTCTCCGGGCAGCGGCCTCCGATGGCGATGACGGCCCCGAGCGGGGCGCGTCGGCCCGCATCCGTTGCGACCCGTTCACCCTGGATAGACGAATGAACCAGATCTGGATGCAGCCCGAGGGCGCGTGGGGGGCAAGGTCGCCGCGCACGCTCTCGTTCTCGGCGAGGGGAGGGGCCTGTGCCGTCTTTGAGGTCGAGGCCGGGGATCGCCTGCGCATCGTCGACCCGGAGGGGCGCCAGCCCGCCCGGCTCTATGCCGGCCCCGGCGCGTTCGGGGAGGCGACACCGGGCGCCCCGCCCCTCTTGGATACCCTGCGGACACGAGGAGACGGGGCCGGCGGCGGATCGGTGGAGGCCGCCCTCGCGGCGCGCGGCATCGCGCCGTCCGATCTCGAAGCCCATGCGCTGTTCCATGCGGAATCCCCGCCGGGATCGAGCTTCCACGCTACGGCGGCGGCGAGCTCCGTCTGCGTTCTCATCATTCCCGGCGGCCCGATGGCGCCGGACGCGCAGGATCCGCCGACCGATCTGCGGGTGGAGATCGAGCCCGCCACATCCCTCGAAGGGAGGGCGCCGCCGCCGCTGGCTCCGCCCCTCCTCGACCTGCGGGTGAAAGCCGCCACCGCCGAGGCTTTCTCCGTCAAGGCCGGTCAGTACATCCAGATCATCGACGTGGATGGGCGCCAATGCGCGGATTTCCTCGCCTTCGATGCCGTCGCCCTTCAAGCGGGTGACGAATACGGCCTCGACGCCACAACCACGCATACCCTGATGGGATCGACGGCTCCGAAACCCGGCCTGCTGTCGAAGTATTTCGACGCGCGCATGGTCCCCCTGGTGGAGATCGTCCAGGATACGGTCGGGCGCCACGACACGTTCATGCTCGCCTGCTCGGCCAAGTATTACGAGGATATGGGATATCCCGGCCATTCGAACTGCACCGACAACTTCAACGCGGTGCTGCGCCCGCATGGGGTCCAGCCCAAGAAAGGCTGGCCGGCGATCAATTTCTTCTACAACACCGTCGCGGGGCCGGACGACAGGATCACCATGGACGAGCCCTGGTCACGCCCGGGCGATTACGTCCTCCTGCGGGCGCTGACCGACCTCGTCTGCGCCACCTCGTCCTGCGCCGACGACATCGATCCCGCCAATGGCTGGTGCCCCACCGACATCCACGTCCGGGTCTATGATTCCCAGAGCGCCTTCTCCAAGGGTATGAGCCACCGCATGACCCCCGATGCCGAACCGCGCCTCACCCGCGAATCCGGGTTTCACCCGCGCACCGCCGCCCTGACCCGGAAGATGGAGGATTATCGCGGGTTCTGGGTGCCGACCTGCTTCAACGCGGCCGGCCCGCTGGAGGAATACTGGGCCTGCCGCGAGCGGGCCACGATCATGGACCTCTCGGTGCTGCGCAAGTTCGAGGTGATCGGACCCGATGCCGAGGACCTGATGCAGCTGGCGGTGACGCGCAACGTGCGCAAGCTCGCCGTCAACCAGATCGTCTATACCGCCATGTGCAACCCGCATGGGGGGATGATCGACGACGGCACGCTGTTCCGTCTCGGCCAGAACAACTTCCGCTGGATCTGCGGGGACGAGTATTCCGGCATCTGGCTGCGCAAGCTCGCCGAAGACCACAAGCTGAAGGTCTGGGTGAAGAGCTCCACCGACCAGCTCCACAACGTTTCCGTCCAGGGGCCGAGATCGCGGGCGATCCTGTCCGGCCTCGTGGTCAGCCCGCCCCAGGAACCCACGATCGACGAGTTGAAATGGTTCCGGTTCACCGTCGGGCGCATCGACGGCGTGCCGGTCCTGGTGTCGCGGACGGGCTATACCGGCGAGCTCGGCTACGAGGTCTGGTGCCACCCGAGCCAGGCGACCGCGATCTGGGACTCGATCATGACGGCCGGCGAGCCGGAGGGTCTCACGCCGATGGGGCTCGCCGCCCTCGACATGCTGCGGATCGAGGCCGGCCTCGTCTTCGCCGGATACGATTTCTGCGACCAGACCGACCCGTTCGAGGCGGGCATCGGCTTCACGGTTCCCAAGGACAAGCCTGACGTCTCCATCGGGTCGGAGGCCGTGGCGCGGCGGCGGGACAACCCGCACAAGCGGATGGTCGGCCTCGACGTCACGGGCAACGAGCCCGTCGGGCACGGCGACCCCGTCTATGACGGCCGGACCCAGGTCGGGATCGTCACCAGCGCCACGAAATCACCGATCCTCGGCAAGACCATCGCCCTGGCGCGCCTCGACGTCTCGGCGGCGGCCATCGGTGGGTCGGTGGAGATCGGCAAGCTCGACGGCCATCAGAAGCGGCTTCCCGCGACCATCGTCGCCTTTCCCCACTACGATCCCAAGAAGACCCGCGTCCGGGCGGAATCGCCCACACGCGGCGATCAGGGACAGGCCAGCCCCGCCGAGCCCTCGCCGGAGAGCGTGGCAACGGCCGGAATCCCCGCTTAGGGCAGAATGAGCAATGGCTCNCCCGAGGCATCGCTCGACGATGCCTCGGGCGAGCCTCGCGAGAACCGATGACCCGATATCGGACGGGCGTCGGGTCGAAGGCCGCTTGCGCCCCGTGAGCGATGCGATTGCACGTCTTTAGGATTCCGGGCGACCCTCGACGATCGAACGACGCCGCGAGGGCGCCTGAAACCGTGATGCGGTCGCGCCCATGGGGACGATGCGCAAGATTCCAGACCTCGGAATGGCCTGAACCATGCTTGCACGAGAACAACGGGAACGCGAAACACGTCAGGGATCGGTTGAAGACATGCTCGATGCCGATGCCTTCCTGCAGAATTTATCGAGCAGGATAGATGGCTTTATGTATAGCGGCCTCAACAATGCCGATTACAATATGACCTATCTATCGGATGGCTTCGAGAGATTGCTGGGATACGACGTCGCCTCGTTTTTGAGGAACGGTACCAGCTTCTCGAGCCTGATCCATGCGGACGACCTGCCTGCGGTCGATGCGGCCGTTGGGGCCGCCCTGAGCGCGAGTTCGCGCTGGCAGGTCAGCTACCGGGTCAAGACGGCCGGCGGCACGTGGAAACACGTGCTCGAAACCGGCGGTGGCCGCGCCGATGCCTCGGGCGAGATCGCCTATCTCGACGGCATCGTCATCGACTTCGGACGCGCCAACGACCTGGCGGATCGAATCCAGTCCGGTCAGACTGCGCTGGACGCGATCGGCCAGGCCTCGGATCGGATGATCGAGATGCTGCGATCCCTGAAGATGCTCTCGCTGAACGCCCGGATCGAAGCGGCGCGCTCCGCCGAGGCCGGGGCCGGATTCGGCGTCGTCGCCAAGGAGATGGGCCAACTCGCCGCGCTCGGTGAGCATGTGACGAAGGCCGTCGGAACCGAACTCGGTCATTTGAAGAGCGCCCTGCGATTGTAGGACCCCGCCGGCAGGCCGGCTCCTGGCACCGGGTCGCGCCGATCGATTCGACGACCTGCGCGGAGAACCGGTCACGACGGAAGTCGGCATTTCAGGCCGCCGAAACGGGTCTTCCATGTCCCCATATCGCGCGAACATGACCATTCCCGCCCGCACCTGGGATTTCACCAGATTGCATCGATGAGCGTTACTTCGGCGTCGCACCGGCTTTCTCTTCGCAACCGAGACATCATCGGTCGGCCCACCTTGTCATCGATGTTTTTTAATAAAAATCGCGCGACTATCGGCCGTCAAGACGCATCGATCTGGATGGCAATGCCGATTTTGCAGAATAAGCAAGATACTTCCACGCCCACCGATCGTTGACACCTCGCTCCGATTTATAGTATATTGTATCCGCCCGAACTAAGCTGCGCTGGTTTTGGTATCATCTTTTGTCGACCAATGCATACGATAGTGTACTCCAATGGCCAGCTTTAAAATTTCGCTTGGAAGCTCATACGATGAAATTAGCAGCATCGATCTTGGCCTGACGCATTTCGAATACGATGGAGCCAATTTTTCTTATAAATCAGTATATGAAATCGGTACAGGCAACCTTGATTTGTATAGGAATAATTTATTTACGGGCGTAATATTTAAAACTTCAGTTGCATCGAGCTTCTCCATTGATTTTTCTGATAATATATCCGCCGTGAGCCTGGACGGGGGAATACAAGGCGACATCCTGCGCGGTGGATCGGGCAATGACATCCTGAATGGCGGCGACGGCAACGATGTGCTCGAGGGCGGCGCCGGCAGCGACACCTTCGATGGCGGCGCCGGAATTGATACGGTCAGCTACGAGCACTCGACTGTGAGGGTGCAGATCGGGCTTTTCGGTCAGACCGATGGGTACGGCGTGGACGGCGATGCGAATGGCGATACTTGGATCGGCATCGAGAACGCCAGGGGCGGCTTTGGGGACGATAGGATTTCCGGAAACACCGATCCCGGCCGCAACGTGATCGAAGGCGGCGGCGGTGCGGACTTGATCACCGCCGATCCCAGCGACGTCGTGATCTACGAGCATTCAGACGACGCCGTGTCCATCAACCTTCTGACGGGCATCAATGGCGGCGGCGATGCAGCCGGCGACACTCTTTACGGTGTCCAGAACGTTCGGGGCAGCTCCCACGACGATACCCTCATCGGCAACGACGGCGCCAATACCTTGCGCGGCGGAGGCGGAATCGACACCCTCGAGGGTGGCCTCGGCAATGATCGGCTGGCGATCACGGAGACGCCGGCCGATATCGATGGCGGAGCGGACAAGGACTTCCTGTTCGTCGAGGGCGGTGGGACCGTCGCGCTGAGCGACGGCGCCTTCGCCGCCATCGAAGCCGTCTACGTCCGTAACGACACGCATCTGGACATGTCCGCCGTCAGCACCGGTTCCACGATCGTGTCGCAGTCCACGGTCGGCCACGCCGTCGCGATCATCGGCAGTACGGGATCCGACCGCATCAAGGCCGGCAAGGGCGGCGACGCGATCGAGGGTGGGGCAGGCGGCGACAAGCTGTTCGCCGGCTCGGGCGCCGACACTTTCCATTTCCAGGCGGGCTTCGGTCGCGACAACGTCTACGGCTTCGACGCCGCGACCGATCACATCCATATCGCCGTCGAGGGCATCGACGCCCTCGACATCACGCTCACGCCCTTCCATAGCGGCGGCCGGGACACCCTCGTGACGTTCACGGGCATCGAGGGCACCAACAAGCTCATCCTGCACGACGTGACGGTGGCCGAGATTCAGGCCGAACTCCAGGCGGGTCCGAGCGACCTGTTCACGTTCGGCGCATGACGCCCGGACCGCCCTCGCTCGGGCCTATTGATACCCTTTGGGGAAGGGGTCCGGCTTGATCAGCTCCGGGCTCGTATAGACGATCTCGAACTGGCCATCGGCCTTGGCCTTGCCGACGCGGGTCTTGGACCAGAGGTGGTGATTGGGATCGACGCGCACGTAACCTTCCGGCGCGGCCTTGAATTCCAGGCCCGGAGAGGCCGCGACGACCTTGTCCACATCGAAGGAACCGGCCTTCTCGCAGGCCATCTTCCATAGGAACGGGCCGAGATAGGCGGCCTGGGTCACGTCGCCGATGACGGTCTTCTCACCCCACATCTTGTGGAAGGCGGCGACGAAGGCCTTGTTGTTCTCGTTCTCGATGGACTGGAAGTACTTCATGCAGGAATAGGCGCCCGCGATGTTGTCGCCGCCGATGCCCTCGACCTCGTCCTCCGTGACGGAGAGGGTGAGCAGGGTCTGTTTCGACAGGTCGATGCCGGAGGCCTTGAGCTGCTTGTAGAACGCCACGTTCGAGCCGCCGACCACGGTGACGAAGATCACTTTCGGCTTGGTGAGCTTGATCTTGTTGATGACCGAGTTGAACTGGGTGTGGCCGAAGGGGAAATACTCCTCGCCGACGACCTTGCCCTTGAGCACGCTCTCGATATGCTTGCGGGCGATCTTGTTCGAGGTGCGCGGCCAGATGTAATCGGAGCCGATGAAGAAGAACGTGTCGCCGCCCTTCTCCTTGTTGACCCAATCGAGACTGGCGAGGATCTGCTGCGTCGCCTCCTGCCCGGTATAGATGACGTTCTTGGACTGCTCCAACCCCTCGTAGAAGGTCGGGTAGTACAGGAGGCCGTTATACTGCTCGATCACCGGCAGCGCCGCCTTGCGCGAGGCCGAGGTGAAGCAGCCGAAGATCGCCGCGCAATGGTCGTTGACGAGGAGCTTCTTGGCCTTCTCGGCGAAGGTCGGCCAGTCGGAGGCGCCGTCCTCCTGGATCACCTTGATCTTGCGGCCGAGGATGCCGCCGGCGGCGTTGATCTCTTCGAAGGCGAGCTTCTCGGCCTGCGTGGCGCCGGTCTCGGAGATCGCCATGGTGCCGGTGACGGAGTGGAGAATGCCGACGGTCACCTCGCTGTCGGTGACGGCGAGGCCCGTGGTGTTCACGGCGGCGGTGGCGGTATCGGCGGCAAGGACGGACGAACTTCCCGTGGCGGCGACGAAAGGTGCGGCGGCCAGGCCGAGCAGCAACCGGCGCCGAAGCCGAAGATGAGCAGTGCCTTCGTCTTTTGACGCCATCGGTTCGTTCCCTACTCGTCATTGTGGAGGACACGCTCCTGTCCATCCACGGTTGTTCCCCGGAGCCGGATCACTCCAACTCGACCGAGACACAGTTTCGGGAAGAAAATTCGTTTCTTAAAGAGCAAATTGGCCGCACGCTGCATCATTGCTGGGCAGGCGCGGATCCGGTGCCGTCCTCACTTGCGGCGGCGCGCGGGGGCGAAACCGAACAGCGCTTCGAAGGCGACCGCGAAGACCGCATCCATCCCCGTCGACAGGGCGCCCCCGTTGGGCGCGAGGACCCGCACGGCCAGCCCGGCGGCGTTCGGCAACGGGCTCGCTCCGCACAGGCACCCCATCGCATCGGCGGCGCCCTGCAGCGCGGCGATGTCGGGATGGCCCTCGACGCCCCCGAGGATCGCCATCGAGCCATAGGCCGCATACGTGCCGAGGGGGGAGGCGGGGCCGGCGAGACTCGCGCCGTCGAGCGTCGAGCGCTCGTTGACGAGGATGCGTCCATCCTCGGTCTCGATCCGAAGGGACAGGGCGATCCGGGAGAACGGCCGGCCCATGCCGGTGGGATCGTGGCTGGCGAAGCCTTCGCTGACGATGGCGCGCGCCTCACGGCCGACGACGATGCGGGTGTCGAGATCGAGCGCCGCGCCGGGAAACAGGATCATCGGATCGGGATGCAGCGCCAGGCCCGCGTCGCCGGCGATGGCCAGACGCGTGTCCTGGCGTGCCGTGAAGGCGCCGGTGTCATGCACGACGGTGGCCGATTGCGTGGTGACATGGGCCCGGCTTCCGGGCCTCGCCGTGATGTCGAGGCCCAGGCGGTCGGCCCGGTAGAGCCCGCCGGAGGCCGATTGGAGATACAGCGTCGCGATGTCGGGATGGTCCGGATACATCCGGAACGGCCGGGTGATGTGGAACGGATAGGGCACGACCTGCCGCGACAGCACCGTGGTGCCGCCGCCGCGCACGAAGACCAGGCGCGCCTGAGAATGGCGCGAGCGGCCCGCTCCCTCCGGCGAGACGCCCCGGACCTCCTCTCCCACGTCACTCAAGGCGCGAAGAGCACGGCGCGGCAGATCGCATCCGCCACGGCGTCGATCCCGTCGCCCGCGCGGGCATTGGTGGCGATCATCGCCTTGCCGCCGCGCACGGCTGTGGCCTCGGCGAGCATGGCGGGGAGGTCGATCCCCACATGGGGGGCGAGGTCGGTCTTGTTCACCACGAGAAGGTCGCAGCGCAGCACGCCGGGGCCGCGCTTCCTCGGGATGTCGTCGCCCCCCGCCACGTCGATGACGAAGATCCACCAATCCACCAGATCGAGGGAGAAGGTGGAGGCGAGGTTGTCGCCGCCGGATTCGAAGATGAGGAGGTCGAGGCCGGGAAAGGCCGCCTCCAGGGCATCGCCCGCCGCGATGTTGAGGGTCGGGTCCTCGCGGATCACCGTGTGCGGACAGGCGCCGGCCTCCACCGCCGAGACCCGGGCCGGGTCGATCAGCCCGGACCGGCGCAGGCGCTCCGCGTCCTCCTTGGTGACGAGGTCGTTGGTGACGATGGCGAGATCGACGCCGCGCCCCGCCAGGACCGGAATCAGACGCTCGATCAGCGCCGTCTTCCCCGAGCCGACCGGTCCGCCGATGCCGATCCGCGCGGCGCCGGCGCGGGACGGGGAGGGAGTGAGGATCATCGCGGTGTCGGGCATCATCGCAGCATGTAGCGTTGGGCGAGGGGGAGGATTTTAGCCGGTTCGCAGGTGGCGATGGTCCCGTCGACGAAGACGTCGAAGGTCTGGGGGTCGACGCGGATATCGGGGCAGGCGTCGTTCCAGAGCATGTCGGCCTTGCTGAGCGTCCGGGTGCCGTGGGCCGGCAGCAGCGCCTTACGCAGGCCGAGTTCGTCGCGCAGGCCCCGCTCGATCGCCAGCGGATGGACGAAACAGGCCGAGAGCCCCTGCTTGGCGAGGCCGAACGCGCCCCATTGCGGGCGCAGCAGCATCGGTTCGCAGGTCATCAGCGAGGCGGCGGAATCGCCCATGGCACCCCAGGCGATGAAGCCGCCCTTGATGACGAGTTCCGGCTTGATTCCGAAGAAGGCGGGGCGCCAGAGCACGATGTCGGCCATCTTACCCTCTTCGAGGGAGCCGATGTGCTCGGCGATGCCGAAGGTGCGCGCCGCGTTGATGGTGTATTTGGCGATGTAGCGCTTGATCCGGGCATTGTCGCCGAAGCCGGCCCGGTCCTCGGGCAGGCTCCCGCGCTGGTCCTTCATCTTGGAGGCGAGCTGCCAGGTCCGGCAGATCACCTCGTGGATGCGGCCCATGCCCTGGCTGTCGGAACCGAGCATCGAGATCGCGCCGATATCGTGCAGCACGTCCTCGGCGGCGATGGTCTGGGCGCGGATGCGGCTCTCGGCGAAGGCCACGTCCTCCGGCAGGGCCGGGTTGAGGTGGTGGCACACCATCGTCATGTCGAGGTGCTCGTCGAACGTGTTCACCGTGTAGGGATTGGTGGGGTTCGTCGACGAAGGCAGGCAATGGGGCAGGCCGGCGACGCGGATGATGTCCGGCGCGTGCCCGCCGCCGGCCCCTTCCGTGTGATACATGTGGATCACACGGCCGCCGATGGCGGCGAGCGTGTCCTCGACGAAGCCGGATTCGTTGAGCGTGTCGGTGTGGAGCTGGACCTGGAAGTCGTGCTCGTCGGCGAATCCCAGGCAGGCATCGATGGCCGAGGGCATCGCCCCCCAATCCTCGTGGATCTTCAGGCCGAGCACACCGGTCTCCAACTGCTCCTTCAGGGCCGCCGGCTTGTGGGTGTTGCCACGGCCGAGGAACCCGAAATTTACCGGCCACTGCTCGGCCGCCTGGAGCATCTTGCCCGTGTTGAACGGCCCCCCGGAATCGATGCCCACGGTGATCGGCCCGAGCGACCCGCCGAGCAGGGTGGTGATGCCCGACGCGATGGCGTGATCGGGCAGGGCGGCGGAATCGAAATGCACATGGACGTCGATGGCGCCCGGCGTCGCGATCAGCCCCTCGCAATCGCGCACCGTGGTGCCGGCCGACACGATGAGTCGGGGATCGACCCCGTCCATGATCGCCGGGTTGCCCGCCTTGCCGATGCCGACGATCTTGCCGTGGCGGATGCCGAGATCGCCCTTCACGATGCCGAGCACGGGATCGATGACGAGGACGTTGCAGAGCAGGAAATCGAGGGCGCCCTCGGCCGAGGTGATGCCGGGCGCCATGCCGATCCCGTCGCGCAGGGTCTTGCCGCCGCCATGCAGGCATTCGTCGCCGTAGACGGCGTAATCCTTCTCCACGACGGCGACGAGAGAGGTGTCGGCGAGGCGCACGCCGTCCCCCGTGGTGGGGCCGTAGAGGGCGGCGTAGTCGCGGCGGGGGATCGTCACCATGATGATATCCTCATGCGCCTTTGAAGCCGCCGGCTCTGGCCCGTGCCAGGGCGGCGGCGCGGTCAGCCGGCGTGTCGATCGTCCCCCGGGTCAGGTCGTTCAGGCCGGTGAGCCGGCGCTCGCCGCCGAATCCCACGAGGGTCACGGTCTTGCGCTGGCCCGGCTCGAACCGCACCGCCGTGCCGGCCGGGATGTCGAGGCGCAGGCCCAAAGCCGCCTCGCGGTCGAAATCGAGGGCGCGGTTGACCTCGAAGAAGTGGTAATGCGACCCGATCTGCACCGGCCGGTCGCCGGTATTGACCACCTCGATGGTGGTGCGCGGACGCCCCGCCGCGAGCTCGATCTCCCCCTCGGCGGGCAGGATCGCGCCGGGCTCCAAGGTATCGGCCGGCGCCCCCTCGGCGGGCCGGATCGGCTCGTGCACGGTGACGAGCTTGGTCCCGTCGGGGAACACGCCCTCGACCTGCAGGATCGGCAGCATGGCGGCGATGCCGGGCATGACGTCCCCGGTGGTCAGGATGGTCGAGCCCCACCCGATCAGGTCGGCGACGCTGCGCCCGTCGCGCGCGCCCTCCAGGATCTCGTCGGAGATGATGGCGACGGCCTCCGGGTAGTTGAGCTTGAGGCCGCGCGCGCGGCGCTTTCGCGCCAGTTCCGCCGCCGTGAAGATGGTCAGCCGTTCGAGTTCGGTCGGTGTCAGCAGCATTGGTGGTCCCTACGGCCTCGTTCGTTCCCGGAACCGGGTTTCACCGTCCGGCGGCGGTTTCAATTCGCGAACAGGCGCAGATCGGCGCGGGCGTGACGCATGGTGGCGATCTCGATGAGCGGCGTGAAGGCGACGAGCATGATGTCGGCGTGGTCGGTGTCGTCCTCTTCGCCCCCTTGCACAGGCCGGGCCGCGATCTCCGCCAGCACCGGCATCAGGGCGGAGAGGATGCGCTGCGCCTCGATGGCGCCGACCCGCCCGAGCCTCACGGCGGCGGTGACGAGGGCGGCGGCAGCTTGGTAGCCCGCGATCTCGGTGACCGTGGTCTCGTCGAGGCCGAGGGAGCGCCACAGCGCCCCCTGCATCACCGCGAGGTGCCCGAGAAGCCGGCCGTCGCGCACCGCCATGCGCAAGCCTTCGGCTCCCGGCGTTCCGATGCGGGTATGGGCGGCGAGCAGCGCCCCGCCGTTGCGTCGGCTGCCGGTGCGCATCGGCTCCGCCAGGCAGGCCGCCTCCACGGCGGCGTCGATGCAAGCGAGGCGGGCGAGATCCCCTTGCGCGCGATGGGCCAGGACCAGGGCGACCCGGTCGCTGCCGGCCCAGCGATGGCGCAGGATGACCTCGACCGCATGGCCGAGTTCCGCCCCGCCGAGACCGTCCGGGAGCGCCGCGAGCCCCTCGATCCCGTTCGAGAAGGCGAAGCTGCCGCTGGGAAAGGCCGAATCCGCCTGCTGGAGGGCGATGAGCCGCTGCAGCATCAGGCGGCCTCGTTCCGCCCGTCGACGCCATGGGCCACGCGGCCGGACGCGGTCAGATCGCCGAGGCGCGCAAGATAATCCTCCGGCGGGCCTTCGAGGGCCACGAGCAGGTCTTCGCCGTCGAAGCGCACGCGCCAATGCAGGTTGCCCGCGTGGTAGCCGAGTTCGATCGCGGCGGCCTTGTCCGCGGGCGCCAGCCGAAGCCAGCGCTCCGCCCCGACCCGCACCACCAGGGCGCGGTCCGTGTCGAGGATCAGGACGGCACCGTCGAACAGGGTTTCCTCGCGGGGCAGGGCGATGGCGATGTCCTCGCCGCCCTCGGTGGTCGCCCTGAGCCGCCGCCGGGCCGTGTCGGCGCTGTCGATGGCCAGGATGTCGACGGCATGGTGGTGATCGAGATGATGCAGGCGGTGTGCGATCTCGGGATCGAGCCGGCTGCCCACGATACGGTCGATGACGCGCATTCGATATCCACTCTCCCGGCGAGATCCAGGAGAGGAAACTAACCGGGTTCGCATCGGCACGCCAATGCTTCCCCACGCTCGGCCCTTCCGGCGCGAACGGGAGCCCGTCGTCGACCGACGCATCGGGTCGGGACAGCACTCGGGGCGCTACGCCGTCGCCGTCCTGGCGATCAGCGGCGGGCGATAGAAGGCTCCGATCTCTCGGATCAGGTCGCGCCTCTGCTCCTCCACCAGATCGGAGAGAATGTCATCGCGATTCCGGTTGATGACCGACAGAAGGCGAATATTGGGGTATCGGCCTTCGAAAACCACGAACACTTCCGATCCCTCATGGGGATCCAAAGGGTCCAGGCAGTAATGGTTCGCCATGCCAGCCCTCCGAAACATCACGACGAGGGAAAACCTCTCATCGACATCCTTCCGGTCACACGAATCATGGACCGTTTTCTCGATGCATGACGCATCTTCGACGGCTCGTCAGGCCGACACTACAGGATGAAATCCGCCGTCTGGAGGGCAAAGGTGCCGCTCAGGAGAATGGCGAAATCGGCCTTCGCATCGCCATTCACATCGCCGCTCACCAGGGTATTGCTCCCTGAGACGATGGAGCGAAGCTCGCCCGCCCTCATCGTGAACGCGTCGTCCTCGATGAAGCGGAAGGCCTGGTTCACCACGCCGCCGGCGACCGCATCGATGAGGTGAAGGTCGATCCGGTCCCCCTGGGACGTGCTGAAATCCTTGAGCGTGTCCCGACCGGCGCCGGACACGGTGCTGTCGCCGAGCCGGTCGAAGACGAAGGTATCGGCGCCTCCTCTGCCATAGAGCAGATCGGCCCCATCGCCGCCGGACAGGATGTTGAGCCCGTCGTTGCCGAGGATCTTGTTGGCGAATTCGTTGCCCGTCAGGTCGATGGCGGCGGTGCCGGCATCCCGCACCGTCCGCAAGGTCTCGATGGATTGACCGGCGGCCAGCCCATAATCGACCGCCGCCCTCACCGTGTCGGCACCGTCGTTGAGCGCTTCGAACACTTTATCGGTCGCCGCCGAGACGATGAACGTGTCGTCCCCGTCCCGCCCGTACAGGCTGTCGGCCCCGGCGCCGCCGTCGAGAACGTTGGCCCCGTCATTGCCCACGAGCTTGTTGACGAGGTCGTTGCCGGTGAGGTCGATGGCGGTTGTGGCGGTGTCGAGGATCGTCCGCAGGGTCTCGATGGATTGACCGGCGGCGAGCACGTAATCGACCGCCGCCCTCACCGTGTCGATCCCGTCGCCGAGCGCCTCGAAGACCTTATCGGTCGCCGCCGAGACGATGAACGTGTCGTTGCCGGCCCGCCCGTACAGGCTGTCGGCCCCGGCGCCGCCGTCGAGGAGGTTGGCCCCGTCATTGCCCACCAGCTTGTTGACGAAGTCGTTGCCGGTGAGGTCGATGGCGACGGTGCCGGTGTCGAGGATCGTCCGCAGGGTCTCGATGGACTGGCCGGCGGCCAGCGCGTAGCTCACGGCGGCCCTCACCGTATCGATGCCGTCGCCGGCGGATTCGAACACCTTGTCGGTCGCCGCCGAGACGATGAAGACGTCGTTGCCGGCCCGCCCGTACAGGCTGTCGGCGCCCGCCCCGCCATCGAGGACATTGGCCCCGTCATTGCCCACTAGCTTGTTGACGAGCGCGTTGCCGGTGAGGTCGATGGCGATGGTGCCGGTATCGAGGATGGTCCGCAGGGTCTCGATGGATTGGCTGGCGGCGAGCCCATAGCTCACGGCGGCGAGCACCGTATCGGCCCCGCCCCCCGCGACCTCGAAGACGAGATCGCCGCTGTCGTCGACGACATACACATCGTCGCCGCCGAGCCCCTGCAGGCTGTCGGCCCCGGCCCGCCCGTCGAGGAGATCGACCCCGAGCGTCCCGACCAGGGTATCGGCGAAGCGCGATCCCGCCACCCGCTCGATCCCGACGAGGACATCCCCCGCCGCGTCGCCGCCGCTCACGGCCCCGGTGGAGAGGTTGACCGACACACCGGCGGCGGAGGCGCCGTAATCCAGGGTGTCGAAGCCCGCACCGCCATCGAGCCTGTCCGCGCCCGCGCCGCCGAGCAGAGTATCGTCGCCGTCATAGCCGTAGAGCGCGTCGTTCCCGGCGGCACCGCTGAGGATGTTGGCCAAGCCGTTGCCGGAGAGCTTGTCGTCGAAGGCCGAGCCGAGGATGTTCTCGAAATCCACCAGGGCGTCGCCCTCGGCGCTGCCGCCGATGCCGGCGACCTTGCCGGCGCTGATGTCCACGGTCACGCCCGCACTCGAGTCGCTGTAATAGGCCCAGTCGACGCCGTCGCCGGCCGTCATGTAATCGGCCCCGGCACCGCCCGTCAGGATATCGTTGCCGTCGCCGCCCCCGAGGAAATCGGCCCCTTCGCCGCCGGCGAGGGTGTCGTCTCCGGCGAGGCCGCTCAGCGTGTTGGCGGCGGCGTTACCGACGAGGTTGTCGTCGTAGCCCGAGCCTTCCAGGTTCTCGATGCTGACGAGGGTGTCGTCGTTGGCATCGCCGTAGAGCACCTTGCCGAGGGACAGGTCGATATAGACGCCGGCGCTCGACCCCGCATAGCTCGCCGTATCGATCCCGTCGCCACCGTCGATCCTGTCGGCGCCCGCGCCGCCCTCCAGCTTGTCCGCGCCGCCGTTGCCGGAGAGGCTGTCGTTGCCGCCGCGTCCCAGGAAATCGTCGGCCGAGGCCGCGCCGACGAAGGTGTCGTCGAAGTTACTGCCGGTATAGCGTTCGATCGAGGAGAACAGGTCACCGGCGGCGTCGCCGGCATGGTTTCCGGTGGTCAGGTTCACCGTGACGCCGGCGCTGCCGTCGAACCCCGCGATGTCGAACCCGTCGCCGCCGAACACGATATCCGCCCCGGCGCCCCCCACCAGGGTATCGTTGCCGGCCTCGCCATAGAGGATGTCGTTCGCCCCCAGGCCCCGCAGCCTGTCGTCGCCGCCGCCGCCGTACAGGCTCGATGTCGTGGATGCGCCGCTGAGCGTATCGGCGTAGGCCGACCCGTAGACGCCCTCGATCCCCGTGATCGTATCGCCGTTGGCGTAGCCGCCGAGCACCTTGCCGACTGACAGGTCCACCGTGACGGCCGCCGTCGAACCGGCATAGCTGGCATAGTCGAACCCCGCCCCGCCATCGAGGACATCGTTGCCGGCGCCCCCGGAGAGGGTATCGCTACCGCCGAAGCCGTAGATCCGGTCGTTCCCCCCGTTCCCCGTCAGGGTGTTTCCGCTGGCATTGCCGTAGATCGTGTCGTTGCCCGACCCGCCGACCGCCGCCTCGATCACCGTGTTCCGGGCGATGGCGACGTTGTCGGTCATGCTGCCGATGTCGGAGAAGGTGCCCGCGCCGAGATCGATCAACTGGTTCGTGGTAAATCCCGACACGTCCAGGGTGTCGTATCCCCCCGCATCGTAGATCGCGATGACGGGGTCGGTGTTCAGGGTGAAATCGAAGGCCCCGCGGCCCGCATTGGCGTTGAACCCGTAGGTCGTGTTGCCCACCCGGGTGTTGGGATCGGCCCCGTACTTGTCCTGGATCGCCGCGATGTCGTCGAGGAGCGGCGTCGCGCCGTAGGTCACGTTGAAACTGCGGCCGACATGATCGACGCCGGTCCCGTCCTCACTTGCGTCGAAATAGGACATGACGGTGTATTTCCGCGTGTCCTGCGCGTATTCGGCGTTGCCGTCATACGTGATCGATCCACCGGACCCGGCATTGTACTTGCCGGGATGCGAGAGGCCGAGGGTGTGGCCGATCTCGTGGACGTAGGTCTGGACCCCGTAGCCGCCATAGAACATATCGGCATCGGTATCGTGGGTCGTCCAGCTCGAATTCAACCAGATCCGCTGCTGGGTGATCGTGTCGACGCCGTTATTCCCCTGAGTCAGGGTGGGGGCGGCATAGCTGCCGCCTCCGTCGGTGACCGAGCTATAGGCGAAGCTGATGTTGTTGTTGGTCGCGGAGGTGGTCTCGACGAGGTCGATGGCGATCAGGTCGTCCCAGAGCTCGAAGGCTTCGCGGGCCCGGTCGACCATCAGCGTGGTCATCGTCCTGAATCCGGTGGATTCCGTGGTGACGCTGCTCGGCGGCGAGGTCGCGGGGATCGCGTAGGTCAGCTGCGTCCCCGCCCAGGTCCGGGCGTCATCCTCAGGCGGTTGGCCGGGGCGGACGGTCCACGAGGTGGTGAGCTGGTCGATGACCCGGGCGAGATCGCCGGGGGGAGGGGCGGAGACCGCCACCGCCGCGAGCGAAGCGTTCCCCGCCGACTGTCCGGTCATCCAATGCCGGGACACGTAGCCCGGCTCATCGCTGCACAGGATGCACATCGCCCGATTTCTCCCGTGAGTCCCCGAGCCCGCGCGCCGATGCAACGGCTCGCGAGAGGAAGAACTTTGCGTGGATGCCCTGGAAGCATCGCCCTCGAATCGGTCCGTCCGACCGACTCAAGCGCTACCATGCAGAAGTAATGGATGCTACCAAAACAGAACCAAAATAGTGATCGCGATAGTATTCGATGGCAAGCTTCAGAAAATGGTATCCTTCGATGGTACCAAAATCAGAAAATGCCGGCACAGCTCCCGCAATGGCGGACCGTCGTCGAAACGCCGCCGCCGCGACATCCTCACGGACAGCGCAACCGTGGCGGCGCGTCGAGATGTCGGCGTCGGATCGTCTTGTCCGGGAGCGGGTACCGATCGCGCGGGATCAGGCCCTATGCCCGCAGGCGCAGGCGGTAGGCGTAGGAGTCGCCGCGAAAGAGCCCTTCGACATACTCGATCATGCGGCCATCGGCGCCGTAGGAACGGCGCTTGATGAGCAGGCAGGGAAGCGGTTCGGAAAAGCCGAAGACCGCGCATTCCTGCGGCTCGGGAGAGGCCGCCTCGATGGTCTGCTCGCAATCGACGAGAGGCGCGCCGCATTCCAGGAGGCGGGCATAGATGGAGCCCGACAGGTCCGCCTCGGCGAGGCCGGGCGCGATGCCGACATCGTACCAGGCCTTCTCCACCGACAGGGGGATGCCGTCGCCGAGACGGACGCGCACGAGCCGGAGGAACCGGGCCGTGGAGGAGAGGCCGAAGATCGAGGCGATGGAGCGGTCCTCGCCCACCGCCCGTTCGAGGATGCGGGTGGAGGGGACGCGCCCCAGTTCCTGCATCTCCTCGGTGAAGCCCTTGAGGCGCTCCATGCCGGGCTTGATGCGGCGGAAGCCGTCCTCGACGATGTAGCCGTTGCGGCCATGCGCGCTCACCAGCCGCTGCTGGCGCAGGGCATCGTAGCATTGCTGGACGGTCTTCCGGCTGATGCCGAGGTCGAGCGCCAGCTTTCGCTCGGCGGGCAGGGTGGCTCCGGCGGCAAGAAGACCATCCGTGATCATGGCCCGGAACTGGTGCTCCAGTTGCCGATACATCGGGAGAGCCGTGTCGTTCTGGATGCGGAGGCTCGCGAAAACGCTTTGTGTTCTGGTCAATGCGGCGGCATCGTAAGAAGGGCGGGCAGGGCGCGCGTCACACTCCCTCCCTTATATGACCTTGCGAGGGACTGGCCACATGGGAAGCGCCTTCGTGCTCGGCAGTTTCGTCGCGGCGGGCACGTTCCGGGTCGACCGGCTTCCCCGTCCCGGCGAATCGCTACTGGCCTCCGCTGTCGCCTGGGAGGCGGGCGGCAAGGGGTTCAACGTCGCCGCCGGCCTCAGCCGCCTCGGCGTGGAGGTGGACGGCCTGATCCCGGTCGGCACCGACCATCTCGCGGCACTGGCCGAGCCGGCACTCGTGCGGATGGGCCTGCCGGCCTTGATGATACGGGTCCATCCCGGCCCTACCGGCATCGGCGTCGGCTTCGTCGGAGCCGATGGCGAGAACTGCCTCGCGGTCCATCCCGGTGCCAACCTGCTCCTGTCGCGGGAGACCGTGCGGGCGGCGGCGGCGCGCATCGCCTCCGCCGCGATGGTGCTCGCGCAGTTCGAGATCGGCGACGGCCCCATCGCCGAAGCCTTCGCGATCGCCCGCGCCGCCGGCGTCCCGACCCTGCTCAACCCGTCGCCGTTCCGGATGACGAGGCCGGAGACCTTGGCGGAAATTCTGGCCTCCACCACGATCCTCGTGGTGAACGAGACCGAGGCGGAGGCCCTTTTCGAATCCCTGTGCCCCGGTCAGGCCGGCACCGGGACTCTGCGCGCGGCGGCGGAGGAGCTCGGGCGGGCGCTGCACGCGCGCGGCGTCGAGGCGCTGGCGATCACCTTCGGCGCGGCCGGGGCGAGGATCGTCCTCGGCGGTACGACGATCCTCGATCAGCCGGCCTATCCGGTGGCCGCCATCGACACGATGGGTGCCGGCGACGCCTTCACCGCCGGCCTCGCGGCCGGGCTCGTGGCGGGCAGGCCCTGGGATGCGAGTTGCCGGATGGCGGCGGCCTGCGGCGCCCTCATGGTGACCCGCGCCGGAATCCTCGACGGCTTGCCCGATCCGGGGGAGGTGACGGCCTTCCTCCGCGCCCACGTGCCCGGGACGGCGGCCCCACGAGCCGAAGACCATGACCCGCGCAAGACCCTGACCTGCGCAAGACCCTGACCTGCGCAAGACCCTGACCCGCGCAAGACCCCGACCCGCGCAAGACCCCGACCCGCACCGCGTTCGCGCGCGCAAGACGAGGAGCACATTCATGGCTGTGACGATCCGTGCCCTGGACCCTTCCTATGCGACGCTGGGGATCGCCCTTCACTTCCTCGCCCGCCGCGCGCCCTTCTCCGGCTTCCGCTTCGGCGACCTGACCCAGACCGTGGACGACCAGATCCGCCGCGGCCACGCGCTCTTCGCCTTCGACGACAGGCGGGTCGTCGGCTATCTCGGATGGCATCTCTACAGCCACGCGGAGGCCCGCGACTTCGCCCGGACGGGCAAGCCGCCCCCCCTCGACCGGCCCGACGGCGCCGATGTGGCCTGGGTGATGACGGCGGCCGCAGCCGTGCCCCAGACGCTGATGGCGCTCGTGGAGGCCGGCAAGGCCCTGAACATCGGTCGCCGGGCGATGGGCGTGCGCTACAGGACAACGGGCAAGCGCGTGATCTTCGATCAGCTGATCGCGCCGCGCCGCGCGACGACGGGCGCCCTCCGGGATGAGGATGGCGCCCGGCCTCAGCGATAGGCGCCCTTCGCCTCGTCGAACGCGAAGGTCCTGGCATCCCGGTCCGTCGCGGGACGGACCTTTCCGTCCTCGCCACGGACCGTGCCCGTGAGGGTGACCCGGACGGGAGGCCATGCGAGGGGCTTGAACGACTCCTCCGGCAGGATCTCGAGCCGGCCCTCGCTCTTGCCCATCCGGCAGGGCTCGCCGTCATCGGTATCGCAGGCGGCGGTCTCGTCGGACCCGGCGGGGACCTCCCCCGCCACGCTCCAGCGCAGCGGCACCTTGCTGAATTGCAGCAGGAGAAACGAGAAGCTGCGCGCGCCCGCCGCTCCATACGAGGTGAGGCGCAGGCCCATCACCAGGCGCACCCGGTTCACGGCCCTGGTCACCGCCCCGAGCCCCTCGTCCACCTGCGGAGCGTCCCCGTTGCGGTTGCCGGTGCCGATGCGCCCGATCTCGGTCTGCACACCCTTGAGGCGCCAGCGTGAATCCTCGAACGCGAAGGTCGCCGCCGCGACGGTCCGCCGGTTGGGCGTGTCCGTGTCCTCACCCGGCGCCGGCATCGTCGCGAAGCCCGTGAACCAGGTCCCGGTGGCGGCGGGGATCATCGCCCCGTGCCAGAACGCCGCCGGGCGGCCGTCCTTCATCCGGCAGGTCCCGGTCTCCGTGCGCGCCGGATTCCCGCAGATCGCCGCCAGCACCGTCTCCTCGGGCGGCCCGACGAGGTCCGGATCGGCCGCGGCGGGGGAGACACCACCGATGGCCGAGGCCGCCAGAGCCAGCAGCGCCGACGCGCTCACGCGGGCCGAACGCCAGCCCGGTCCCTTCGATCGCTTCATGCCCTTCGATCGCCTCATGGGGCCGAGCAATGCCACGGGCGCCGCCGGTCCGACACCGGGACAGATGTACGATGGCCGGGACCGGGGCCGGTCACCCGCACACCCCGGCATCGGCCGCCTTCGCCGCGGCCGCGGAACGGGAGGTGACGTCGAGGGCCCGCAGGAGCGCAGAGACGTGGACCCGGACCGTGAACGGGGAGATGTCCAGTTCGCGGGCGATCTCCTTGTTGGTGTGCCCCATGGCGACGAGGCGCAGAACGTCGCGCTGGCGCTGCGTCAGGGCCGGCAGGGGAGAGCGCGGCGCGGAGAGGCCCGAGGCGAGGTCGCGCCGGATCACGAATTCGCCATTGCGGATCGCCGCAATCGCCCGCGCGATCTCCTTCGCGGGCAGGGATTTGCGGATGAATCCGTCGGCGCCCTCGGCCATGACCGCGCGGATCACGGCGTCGTCCTCGATCATCGAGACGACGACGATCGAGGCCCTCGGAACCTCCTCGCGCAGCGCACCGATGGCGCGATGGGGATCGAGGCCGGAAAACACGGGGTCGAGGAAGACGATTTCCGGCGGCGGCCCCTCACGCGACAGCGCCAGAACCTGTTCCAGCGTGGCGGCCTCCTGCACGAGCGCTTCCGGGTAGAGCCGTTCGGCGATGTGCACCATCCCCGCGCGGAACAGCGGATGGCCATCGGCGACGATGATCGTCTCTTTCACCGTTCCACTCACTCCACTCCCGATCACAAGATCGGACTTGAGCCCCCATGCGACCGGATTGGCTGCCTAGAGCTGCGCCCGACCACGTTGGGTCGGGGCACATCTCTAGACCTTTGTTGTGCCGCGCTCTTTTTCGCCGAACCGGCATCCACTTCGGCGGAGAGCGCTGTAGTGCCAGGCAAGGGGCAGGAGGGGTCAAGGCCAAGGCCATAGGTCATGTGTACTAGTAGACCGGTTTTTGGCGGGTGCATAGAAGCTCGAACGAATAACGAACGCATCTTCGCCGAGAATTTTTAGAATAATTTTAATTCATGCGATGAGCGATGTTCGTGCGAAAGACGAAATCCAACAAAAAGCAGCGAATAGGTTAAGTCAGTAAAGATAAAGGGCCGGATCAATGTCGAATACTGAGCACCAGACGCAGGCTCAGGTTAAGGGCGCCGAGAGCAAGGCCGCCCCGTCCGGACCGGGCCCGTCGAAGCCAGCCCTCTCTCCGAGCGTCATCGCCCTCGCGGGCGGCGTCGTGGCGGCGGGCGCCATCGCGGGTTTCCTGCTCCTGAGCGGCGGCGGGGAGACGGCCGGGACCGTGGAGCGGCCGGCCCTGAACCTCGTCAAGACGAGCGAGATCGACAAGGCCGCCGAGACCCTGGTGCCGGAGGAGAAGGAGAAGCTCGTCAGTCAGGCCAAGGCCTGCACCGCGCCCCTCGGCAACATGCGCCTGTCGAAGATGACGGCGAATGCAGGCGGCGTGGTGCGTATCCGGGCGGGCAACTACCTCTCGCCGGCCTTCAACGTCGCCGAGGGGCCGATCAACATCGCGGTCCCGTTCCCCGCCCCCTACGAGGTCGGCAAGGGAGAGATCGTCGTCGAGGGCGCGGCCAAGGACGTCTTCTTCGAGCTGACGCCGGGCCTGAAGATCGACACGACGGGCGGCGTCCAGCGGATCCCCGTCATCTGGAACACCAGCAAGCCCTGCGGAGGCTGACCGATGTCGAAATCCGCCATCATCCCGTTCGTCATCTCGGGACTTCTCGTCGCGATCCTGACGCCTTTGCTGATGAGCACGGAGTACGGGCCGGTGGCATGGTGGAACGCCGCCGGA
Source organism: Methylobacterium sp. 88A (assembly GCF_000376345.1). Taxonomy (NCBI): domain Bacteria; kingdom Pseudomonadati; phylum Pseudomonadota; class Alphaproteobacteria; order Hyphomicrobiales; family Methylobacteriaceae; genus Methylobacterium; species Methylobacterium sp. 88A. The sequence goes on along the minus strand of NZ_AQVT01000001.1, from coordinate 2,449,554 downwards.
AGCGAATTGCGCTGGCAGGCCGCCATCGGGTCGGCCGCCGCCCTCTTCGCCGCCCTCGGCCTCGTGGTGACGGCCACGGCCGCGCGGCGGGCCGAGGCGGGCCTGGGGCAACCGGCCGGGGGCTTGAGCCTGCCGCGCCTGCTCTTCGCCCCGCGCCGCATCGTCGAGGCGCGGTCGCCGGAAGAGGTCATCGCCACGCTTGAGGGCATGGTCGGCCTCGCGCCGGTCAAGCGCGAGGTCAACGCCCTCATCGCCCGGCTCGAACTGGAGCAGCGCCGCCGCGCGGAAGGCCTCCCGGTCTCGGCGATCAGCCAGCACATGATCTTCACCGGCCCTCCCGGCGTCGGCAAGACCGAGGTGGCGCGGGCGATCGGCGAGATCTTCCGCGCCCTGAACGTCCTGCGCCGGGGCCATCTCGTGGAGGTCGACCGCGCCGGGCTGGTGGCGGGCTATGTCGGGCAGACCGCCGCCAAGACCCTGGAGAAGTGCCAGGAGGCCCTCGACGGGGTGCTCTTCATCGACGAGGCCTACACCCTCGCGGGCGGGGCCGGCGGCGATTTCGGCAAGGAAGCGATCGACACCCTGCTGAAGTTCATGGAGGACAACCGCGACCGGATCATCGTCATCGTGGCCGGCTACACCAACGACATGCGCCGGTTCATCGACACCAATCCGGGTCTCGCCGGGCGCTTCACCAAGACCATCGAGTTCCCGCCCTACAAGCCGAAGGAGCTCTGCGAGATCCTCCGGCGCATGGCCGCCCGCCAGCAATTCGCGCTGCCAGAGGGATTCGAGGCGGCGCTGACCCCATGGCTCGCCCAGCGTTCCCGCTCCGACGACTGGTCGAACGCCCGCGAGATGCGCACCCTCCTGGAAAAGGCCCGCGAGGCGCAGGCCGCCCGCGTCGCCCTGGAGGGCGGCGACATGCGCCGCCTGGAGATCGTCGACCTGCTCTTCGCGATCGGCGAGGACGCCTGAGGGCCAGCGCCCATTCCGGACCGCGACACGCACCGCGCCCGACCCGCATCAAGGCACGTCACATCCATGGAACGCCTCGACAAGCATCCCGCCGCCCTCTTCCTGGCCATCGTGCTGGGCGCGACCGCCCTGGTGGTCGCCCTGCGGCCGGACGTACTCGCCCCCCTGGCGGCGACACCCTCGGCCCTGCTGCGCAACGTTCTGATCCTGGGGGGAATCGTCGGCGGCCTGCTCGCCGCCACCTACATTCCGGCGCGGATCGCCGGCATGCGGCGCGCGATGGATCAGGAGAGGGCGAACCGGAAGATCCGTCCGATCCAGTTCGAGGATGACGGCGCGGCGGTGGAGAAGAAGGACCTCCTCGCCACGGCGCTCGCGACCCTGGACGGCATGGTCGGCCTCGCGCCGGTGAAGGCGGAGGTGAAGGGCGTCATCGCCCGGATGCAGGTGGAGCAGCAGCGCCGCGCCCAGAACCTGCCCGTGGCGGCCATGAGCCAGCACATGGTCTTCACCGGCCCCCCCGGCGTCGGCAAGACCGAGGTGGCGCGGGTGCTCGGCAGCGTCTTCAAGGCGCTGAAGGTGCTGCGCAAGGGACACCTCGTCGAGGTCGACCGGGCCGGGCTGGTGGCGGGCTATGCCGGCCAGACCGCGATCAAGACCCTGGAGCGCTGCAAGGAGGCCCTCGACGGCATCCTGTTCATCGACGAGGCCTACGCGCTGGCACCCGGCGGGGCCGGCGGCGGCGATTTCGGCAAGGAGGCGATCGACACCCTGCTGAAGTTCATGGAGGACAACCGCGACCGGATCATCGTCATCGTGGCCGGCTACACCAACGACATGCGCCGGTTCATCGACACCAATCCGGGTCTCGCCAGCCGCTTCACCAAGACCATCGAGTTCCCGCCCTACAGCCCGCCGGAACTCGCCGAGATCCTGCAGCGCATGGCGGCCAACCAGGGCTTCGTCCTGCCGGAGGGCTTCCAGAAGGAGCTGATCCCCTATGTGAGCGCCCGCTCCCGCGCCGAGGATTGGGCCAATGCCCGCGAGATGCGCACGGTGCTGGAGAAGGCCCGCCAGGCCCAGGCGATGCGGCTCTCCGCCCATCCCGGCGGCGACATCAACCGGTTCGAGCCCTCGGACATCGCCGCCGCCCTCGGCAGCCAGGGCGCCGGCGCGATCGACATGGAGGAGGCGCGCAGGGTCATCGGCCGCCTTGAGGCGATGATCGGGCTCGCCCCGGTCAAGCAGCAGGTGAAGACCGTGGTGGCGCGGGTCCTGGTGGATGCCAAGCGGCGCGCGGAGGGCATCGAGGTCGGCGCGGTGAGCCAGCACATGGTGTTCACCGGTCCTCCCGGCGTCGGCAAGACCGAGGTGGCGCGCATCATGGGCGACATCTTCAAGGCTTTGGGCGTCCTGCGGAAGGGCCACGTGGTGGAGGTCGACCGCGCCGGGCTGGTGGCGGGCTATGTCGGGCAGACCGCGGCGCGGACCCTGGAGCGCTGCAAGGAGGCCCTCGACGGCATCCTGTTCATCGACGAGGCCTACACCCTGGCCGCTGGCGGCGGCGGTGGCGGCGGCGATTTCGGCAAGGAGGCGATCGACACCCTGCTGAAGTTCATGGAGGACAACCGCGACCGGATCATCGTCATCGTGGCCGGCTACACCAACGACATGAGCCGGTTCATCGACACCAATCCCGGTCTCGCCGGGCGCTTCACCAAGACCATCGAGTTCCCGGCCTACGAGCCCTACGATCTCCTCGAGATCCTGCGCCTGATGGCGACCCGGCAATCGTTCCGGCTGCCGCCGCGTTTCGAGACCCTGCTGCTCCCGTGGATCGAGCGGCGCGCGCAAAGCCGCGACTGGGCGAACGCGCGCGAGATGCGCACGCTCCTCGAGCGCCTGCGCGAGGCCCAGGCCCTGCGGCTCTCGGCCGATCCCCTGGGCGATCACGGCCAGTTCGAATTCGTCGACGTCGAGCGCGCCATCGGGGGCGCGGCGCCCTCCGCCACGGCGTCGTGAGCGCATGAGATCCGGCACGATGACCCCGCGCGCCGCCGTCCATGGCAGCCTGTGGTACGAGGATCCCTGGTACCGGCTGGCCTGGCTCGCCCTGCCGCAGGCCGGCACCGTTCTGCTCGCCAACCTGCTCTTCGCCCTCGTGGCGCAGGGCGAATGGGGTCGCCCCGCCACCGGGTCCCGGCAGCGCGCCGCCGAACTCGAAATCCTGCGCGACCGCGCGGGCGGGGAGGGCGACGCCGCCGCGCTGAGCCAGCTCGCGGCCGGAGCCAAGGCGGGGGAGATCGACGCTCAGACCCGGCTGGCGACCCTCTACGATCCCCTCGTCGCCGGAAAATTCCTGCGCAAGGCCGTGCCGAGCGATCGTGCGCGCGCAACCGAGCTCTACCGCGCCGGCAGCGAGGCCGGAGACCTCGTGGCCATCGCACGCCTCGCCGACCTGCTGCTCGAGGAAGCCGGTTCCGAGGACGACCGGAGACGGGGATGCCGCCTGGCCAAGGCCTGGCTCGACCATCCGGCGACGACGCGGGACATGCTTCGCGGGGAGGAGCGCCTGGCCGAGAAGCTCGCCCGCTGCCTCGTCGATGCCGAGAGCGGCATTCCCCAGGATCCGCGGCGGGCCGGCGACCTCATCGTCGACACCCTCCGGCTGAAATACGAACCGTCGATCCGCACCTATGTGCGCGGCCTCGGCCTGCACAAGCCCGCGCTGATCCGCGCGCTGCAGGAGGCGATGGCGGCGCGGACCATCGGCCGCTACACCGGTCCGGTGGACGGGCTCGTCCACCCCGAGACGATCGCGGCGCTGGAACGGGAGGCGGGCCTGCGCCCGTTCCTGCCGGATCCCGCCCCGGAGCGCCGTGCCGAGACCGGCACCGGCCTGACGGCTGAGGAGTTCCGCAGCCTCGCCCAGGCGGCGACCCGGGATCTCGCCGCCCTGGCGCGGGTTCAGGCCATCGCCGACCGGGGGGATGCCACCGCGCTGGCGACCCTCGGCTACCTCTACAGCCCGTTCCTCAACAAGGGCGAGGTCTTCGCGCCGGACGCCCGGCGGTCCGCCGCCAATTTCGAGCGGGCGGCAGCGGCCGGCGCCCGCGACGCCGCCGCCCAGGCGGCGGGTCTCTACGACAAGGGCGCGGGCGCCCTGGAGAAGAACCCGGACCGGGCGGCCTCCCTCATCCTTCGCCAGCTCGAGCTCGATCCGGGCTACCAACTCTTTCTGACGGACCCGGTCTTCGGCGCGACCTGGAGCCCCCCTTTCTGGGGAGCGCTCCAGCGGGCGCTCGCCGCGCGCGGCATCTACACCAACCCGGTCGAGAACCGCCGCAACGACGCGGTCATCGCCGCGATCCGACGCTTCGCCCAGGCGAACGAAACGGCCCGGAGCCCATCGAGACCATGAGCAACGCGCGAGACGAGTGGCTGCGCGCGCACGCGGCCCTATGGTACGGCGATGCCCGCTACCGCCTGGCCTGGTTCGGCCTGCCGCAGGTGGTGACGCTGGGGCTGGCGGGGCTGTGCCTGTCCCTGGCCGCGCAGGGGGAATGGGGACAGCCGGCCACGGTCTCGAAGGCGCGGGTGGCCGAGCTGACGACCTTGCGCGACCGGGCCGGCAAGGAGGGCGACCTCAAGGCGTTCCAGGAACTCACCGCCGCGGCCACGCGCAACCAGATCGACGCCGCGACCAAACTCGGCACGCTCTACGACCCGCTGACCGCCGCCTATTTCCCGAAGAAGCCGTCGCCCAACGACTTCTCCCGGGCCGCCGCCCTCTATGCTCCCGGCGCCGCGGCGGGCGACCTCCTGGCGATCACGCGCCTGGCCGACGTGCTCCTCGACCCCGCCAACCCCAATGGCGACCTCAAGCGCGGCTGCCGCCTCGCCCAGACCTGGATGGACGACCCGGAGACGCTCAACCGGACGATTACCGGCGAGGAGCGCGTCACCGTCAAGCTCGCCAAATGCTACGTCGAGCCCGAGAGCGGCCTGCCGCAGGATCCCGTCCGGGCGGGCGAGCTGGTGACCGCGGTGCTGTGGCGCAAGCACCAGCCGACCATCGACGCCTTCGTCAACAATCTCGGCATGCAGAGCCCGGCCCTGGTGGCGGGGATCCAGCGCCATCTCGCCAAGTCCGGGCGCTATATCGGCCTCGTGGACGGGCGCGCCAATCCCGCCATCGTCACGGCCCTCCAGGTGGAGGCCGGGATCAAGAACACCGTCGCGGCCCCGAGGCCCGAGCCGCGCAAGGTGGCACCGAGCGGGCCGGACCCGGAAGTCACGGCCCTGGCGGGGGCCGCCATGGCCGGAGACCGGGGGAAGATGGCGCAGCTCAAGGCCCGGGCCGATTCCGGCGACGCGGACGCGCAGATCGCCTATGCGCGCCTGTACAATCCGGTGCGGAACAAGGGACAGGTCTTCGCGCCGGATGCGCAGGTCGCCGTCGCCTATTACGAGCGCGCCGCGGCCGCCGGCAACGTCATGGCGGCGGGTGAGGCCGCCTCGATCTACGATCAAGGCTGGGGCAACGTCGCCAAGGATCCGAAGAAGGCGGCCGCCCTCGCCCTGCGCGGCGTCGACCTCAAGGACGACCAGGTCACCTTCTGGCTGTTGTTCGAGGAGGCGGGCAGCTGGAGCGGCCCGTTCTGGGGCGCCCTCCAGGCCGAGCTGACGGCGCGCGGCTTCTACACGCTCCCCGTCGAGAACAAGCGCAACCCCGCCGTCATCACGGCCCTGCGCGCCTACATGAAGGCGAAGTCGTGAGCGGGACCGACCGGCTCGGCGCACACGCGGCGCTCTGGTACGCGGAGACGCGCTACCGTCTCGCCTGGTTCGTCCTGCCCCAGGCGGCGGTCGCCCTCGCGGCCGGCCTGGCTCTCGCGGTGCTGAAACCCGCGGGGGAATGGGGCAAGCCGGCCGACAGCAAGGAGAGCGAGAAGACCTATCTCGACCTCCTCGACAAGGCCGGCAAGGATGGCGACAAGGCCGCCTTCGACAAGCTGAAGGCCGCGGCGGATGCCGGCGACATCTCCGCCCGCTCGTTCATGGGCGCCCTCTACAATCCCGAATGGGCCGGCATCTACGTCAAGAACCCCGTCAAGGCCGATGCCGCCACCGCCCTGAGCTATTATCAGAAGCCCGCCGATCTCGGTTATCCGGGCGCCCAGCGGGGCATGACCGACCTCCTGCTCAACCGCGGGCGCGGCCAGTACGACCTCAAGCGCGGCTGTCGCTACGGGCTCGCCTTTCAGGCGAACCCGGTCGCGATCCGGAACAACTATCTGAACTCGTGGTCGACACTCTTCTGGATCGCCGGCTGCTACGCCGACGTGGAGAGCGGCGTGCCGAAAGACCCGCAGAAGGCCGCCGACATCTACATGGACACGGTGGCGGCCAGGCTGCCGCTGGCCATCGGCACCTTTACCGACGATCTCGGCCGCCAGCCCCCCGATCTCGTGGCCGCGATCCAGCGCAATCTCACCCGGCGCGGCTTCTATTCCGGACCGGCCGACGGGGCGGCGACGCCCCAGACCCAGGCGGCCATCCGTGCCCTGTCCGGCACCGCCGCCGCTCCGCAGGCTCGGCCCGCCGATCCGGGCCAGCCGCCGCCCCAGGCGCGCCCCCCGGCACCGGCGCCGGCGCCGGCGCCGGCGCCGGCGCCGGCGCCGAGCACCGACGAGATGATGGCGCTCTTCAAGAGCGCGACCACCGACGCCGCCGCCGAGGGGAAGCTTCGCGCCCTGGCGGAGAGCGGCGTATCGGTGGCGCAGTATCTCTATGCACTCCTCCTGTCCCCGGCCAACACCAACAAGCAGCGGATCACCGCACCCGACGCCGCCCTGGCGAGCCGGTATCTCGAACGCCTCGTGGCGGAGCGGTCCTTCGCGCCAGCGGCCGCGGCGGCGGCCTTCCTCTACGATGTCGGCGGCGCCAATTTCCCCCGCGCCCCCGGGAAGGCGGCGGACATGACGATCCGCGCCCTGGAATTGAAGTCCACCGACATCATTCAGAACCTCAGCGAGGACAAGTGGGGCGCCGGCTTCTGGGCCGCCCTGCAGCAGCGCCTGGCCGACCGGAATCTCTATCAGGGCCGCATCGTCGACCAGCGCAACGACCGGACCATCCAGGCGGCGCGCCGCCTCCTCGGCAACCCTTAGGAGATGCGCGTGGCGGCTGATCGCGAACCGAACATTCCCGACTCGCCTTGCCGGCGGGTCGGCCGTTGCCTCGCCCTCTTGGCGGGCATTCTCATGCTGGCCCTCATCCAACCCGGCCGCGCCGAAGCGCAGATCAAGGTCCGCAAGGCCGATTGCTACGTCGAGGCCGATGGCAGGATCGCCATCAACGGCGTCTGCGAGTTCCTGACCGACGCGCGCAGCTACGGGACGGGCGGGTTCCGTCTCGCCACTTACGAGAACGGCTACCTCCGCTACGGGGTGGTGGTGGCGGTGACGAGCCCCGGAAGCGGCACGGCGACATGGAACGAGACGCCCGGCGGCAAGCCGGACGAGGGCCCCTCCGAAGCCGTCACCTCCGGCGGGGCCTGCTGGACGGGGCCCCGCACCCGGACCTGCGCCTGGAAGATCGGCGAGGGCCGTCCCGGTTTCGCCGGGGGCGGCGTCGCGCCGGCACCCGGGATCGGCGCGCCCCGCACCGCCGATTGTCTCATCGAGGTCAGGGGCGCGGCCCGGATCGACGGCCCCTGCCAGTTCCGGGTGGATGCCGGACAGGACGGGGCGGGCGGATTCGAGGTCCGCTCCTATGCAAGGGGAGGGCTGGACTTCATCGCGCGGCTCACCCGCGATCCACGGGACCCGCAGACGGCCACCGCCTCGTGGAACGAGCGCCCCGGCGCACCGCAGGCGACGGCTCCCCTCGGCACCCTGGCGCCCAAGGGGCCGTGCTGGGAGGGTGCGGAGGCGCGTCTCTGTGTCTGGCAGGCCGGACAGCCTCGCGACGCGTCGGACCGGCCCGGTACCGATCCGGGCCGCGCCCCGCCCGCAGAAACGCCGCCGGCCGAGACCGCGCGCCCGGCCTCGCCGCCCGTGCCCCGGGACAATGCGGGGACGGAGACGGGAGTGACACCGCCGGGGATGGTCCTGAAGCTGACCTTCAAGGGCCGCTGCGAATCGCTGGTGGTCGATGGCGAGGACATCACCGCGTCCTGCGCCCCCACCGCCAGGAATTCCTCCACCACCGGGTCGGCACGGGCCGAGTTCGTGTTCGGAACCACCGACGACCGGGAGGTCAGCTTCCTCGCATCGGCGAAGGGATGGGTCGAGAGCGGCACCCTGCGTCAGCCCATCGACGAAGTCATGTACGAAGAGCGCGGCCAGAGCCTCCTCGTGAAGGCCAAGGGCGTCTGCGAGATGCCCAACCCCATGGGCGGTCCCGTGGTGATCACGTGCAGCGCCCAGACGTCCAACAGCACCTACACCGTCCGCTTCCGCACGGATGGCGGCAAGCCGGTCCTGGAGCGGTCCAGCCCCGGTTGAGCGCCCGCCACGACACGCCCGTCCCGAAGCCGAGGAGAAGCCCCATGAAACACCGTCTCCCGAACTTGGCCTTGCGATCCTTGGCCCTGCGATCCTTGGCCCTGCGATCCTTGGCCCTGCGATCCTTGGCCCTGCGATCCTTGGCCCTCCGATCCTTGGCGCTCGCCGGCCTCGCCGGCCTCGCCGGCCTCCTCGGGCATGGCCTCGTGCTGCCGGCGCAGGCGGAGACCGAGAACAAGACCGCCCGCCCGGGCCAGCGGATCTTCCTCCAGGGCTTCACCCATTACTTTCCGACGCAAGGATGCCGCTCCAAGGCGGCCCTGGTCGATATGGTCTCGCCACCGCGCGGCGGACGCGTCGAAATACGCCGCGAGTTCAGGATCCTCAGCAACAAGATCGACGAGCGGGGCGCCACGATCCGGCAGGTGGATGGCTGCGAGGACGTGAAGAAGGATTCGATGTCGATCTTCTATACCGCACGGCCCGATTTCTCCGGTCTCGATACCCTGTCCGTCGCCGTGACCTTCCCCGACGGAACGACGGTGCCCTACACCTTCCGGATCACGGTGCCGGAGGGCGAACGCCGCCAGGCTCCCGCCGTCTCCCAGGCGCCCGCACCGCGCGGCAACGGCGCGGGCCAGGCCGCCGGGACCACCGCGACGGCACCGGCGGCGCGGGCCGCCAGCACCGGCGACTTCCTGCGCGACACGGTCCGCGGGGCGACACCCGCGCCCCGGCAGGTGCCGGCTTCCCCGCCACCGCCGGCGGTGAATGCGCCCGGCGCCACCGCCGCCGCCGGCGTGGCAGCACCTCCCCCCCGCGTCGAAGCCCCGCCGCCCGCGCGGATCGAAGCCCCGGCGTCTCCGCCCGCCCCGCGAGAAATGGCGCCCGCGCCTTGGCCCCGTCCCGCTCCCATGCCACAGCTGTGATCTGTCCCGCCTCGGAATCCGCTGGTCCGAGCGAGCGCTGCCGCAACACCGCCGTCGATGACCTGCCGAGCGGTGCTGTGAGGCGATGACGCAGCTTCTCATCGGGGCGATCGTCGCCCTCGGCGCGATCCTCTCTGTCGCACGCGTGCGGCAGATGCTGAATGCCGCCACGCGCGCGCATTTTCCGCGACGAATCCTGCTGGTCTACATCCTCGTTCGGACACTGATCTTCGGGGCCGTCCTTGCAGGCGGCATCTGGCTGGTGTCGTGGCTGATGCGCTGACAAGGGGACGACCGGCAGCGCCTTGCGGAGCGGGGCGGGATCATTGCAGAACCGGGCGCCATGACGTCCGGCTTCCACGGCCACCTGAGAGCCGGCTTCATACCGGTCAGATCATGGCTGTTCTTGTCTGGAGAACCGAAGATCACAATGACTCGCACACTAGCCTTTCCCGTCGCCGTGATGGTCAGCCTGCTCGGCAGCATCGTCGTCGAGCCGTCCTACGCCGCCGGCATGAATACGCAGACCTATTCACCGGACTACGATAAATGCATGGACAAGTCCGGTGGCGTCACGGCCGAAATGCTGGATTGTGCCTCCGCTGAACTGTCGCTGCAGGACAAGAAGCTGAACGCCGCCTATCAGGCGCTCATGCGCAAATCGACGGACGAGGAGAAGACGGCGCTGCGCGATTCCCAGCGGGGCTGGCTGGCCTACAGGACCGCCTCCTGCAAGCTGACGATGATCTTCGGGGGAGGAGGGACCATGGACCTGATCGCCGCATCGAGCTGCAATCTCGATGAGACGGCGCGGCGGGTGTTCTTCTTGGAAAGCCTGCTCGCCGAGTAGGGCCGTCCGGCCGAGGGCATCGGCAATGGCGCATTCGTCCAAGCGGTGACGCGAATCGTCAAGCCGACTCGGCGCCATGCTTCCATAGCTCGGACCAGCCCCCTCCCGAACCGGACATCCTCCCATGCCCTTCGTCACCACCCAGGACGGCGTCGAGATCTTCTTCAAGGATTGGGGTCCCAAGAGCGCCCAGCCCATCGTGTTCCACCACGGCTGGCCGCTCTCGTCGGACGATTGGGACGCGCAGATGCTGTTCTTCCTGCATCACGGCTACCGGGTCGTGGCGCATGACCGGCGCGGCCATGGCCGCTCGGCCCAGGTCGATACCGGCCACGACATGGATCACTACGCCGCCGACGCCTTCGCGGTGAGCGAGGCGCTGGATCTGCGCGACGCCGTGCATATCGGCCATTCCACCGGCGGCGGCGAGGTCGCCCGCTACGTGGCCAAGCACGGAGAGCCGGCCGGCCGCGTGGCCAAGGCCGTGCTGGTCTCGGCGGTGCCGCCGCTGATGCTCAAGACGGAGGCCAATCCCGAGGGTCTGCCGATCGCGGTGTTCGACGGGTTCCGCGCGGCCACCGCCGCCAACCGCGCGCAGTTCTTCCTCGACGTGGCGAGCGGCCCCTTCTACGGCTTCAACCGCGACGGCGCGACCGTGCAGCAGGGCGTGATCCGGAATTGGTGGCGCCAGGGCATGATGGGCAGCGCGAAGGCCCATTACGACGGTATCAAAGCGTTCTCCGAGACCGACCAGACCGACGACCTCAAAGCCATCACCGTGCCGACCCTGGTTCTGCACGGCGAGGACGATCAGATCGTCCCGATCGCGGATGCCGCGCTGAAATCGGTCAAGCTTTTGGCCAATGGCACGCTCAAGACCTATCCGGGCTTTCCGCACGGGATGCTCACCACCCACCACGACGTCATCAACCCCGACCTCCTCGCCTTCGTGAAGGGCTGAGCCGGGTCTTTCGCGACGGCCGCCGCGCCCGCGCGCCGGTCGCCGCCCTCTCACTGCTCGACGGCGGTCACGCCGTCGCGTCCCTCGTCGACCCGCCCGTCAGGGCGTGCTCCAGGGAGCGGATGATCGTCGCGCCGTCGCAGGGCTTGCCCAGGAAGTCGCTGGCGCCCGCCGCCAGGACGGTGTTGCGCAGGGCCTCGGTGGGGAACGCCGTCACGAAGATCACCGGCACCCGCGCCCCCAGGGCGAGCAGGCCCCGGTGCATCTCGACGCCGGTCATGCCGGGCATCTGCACGTCGGTGATGACGCAGTCGGGCGCGTCCACCGGACAGCTCTCGAGGAAGTCGCGCGCCGAGGCGTAGATGCGGGCGGTGTAGCCGAGGGAGCGCACGAGGCTTCCGGTCGCCACGCGCACGTCCTCGTCGTCGTCGACGATCGCGATCACAGGCAGAGCTGGCATTCCATTGACCTACGGGTTCGCCTTCCGGTCCCTGTGACCGGCGAGTCTTGGACTGGGAAGTCTTGGACCGGTAAACGTTGGCCCGAGCCGAGATATGGTCCCTCGCACCGTGGGTTGGAATCATACGGAGGTTTGCCGGCCTCCACCTTTCGCTAAAGGCCGGCGGATCGGTCACCGCGTCGGCGCGCCGCCGGCATGCGAGACGCCGAGGGCTTCGGCGCTGCGAACCAGATCGGCCAGGGAGCGCGCCTTCATCTTGCGCATGACGTGGCCCCGGTGGATCTTCACCGTGATCTCGCTGAGCCCGAGATTGCCGGCGACCTGCTTATTCATCAGTCCGGCGGTGACCTGCGCCATCACCTCGCGCTCCCGCGCCGTGAGGGTCTCGTAATCGGCCCTGAGATCGTCGAGGGCCGCATGCGCGCTGCGCTGGACCGCGTCGCGCGCCAGGGCCGTGCCGATCGCGTCGAGGAGGTCCTGCTCGCGGAACGGCTTGGCGAGGAAGTCCACCGCCCCGGCCTTCATCGCCTTCACGGTCATCGGAATATCGCCGTGCCCCGTCATCAGGATCATCGGCAGGTCGATCCCCAGCGCGCTGAGCTGCCCCTGGAACTCGAGGCCGCTCACGCCCGGCAGGCGGACATCGACCACGAGGCAACCGGCGCCCAGGGGGCGCGCCGCGGCCAGGAACTCCGCCACCGACGCGAAGGCGGCGCAGGCGAGATCGATGGAGCGGAGCAGGCCGGACAGGGCCTCCCGGATATCGGGGTCGTCATCCACGACGAAGACGGTCTGCCTCGCGGCCGACGCACGTGCCGGCCCCGCCGCGTTGCCTCGGATCATGGTTCCCTCTCGGCCGTGGTCGGTATGGTGAAGTGGAAGGCGGCGCCCGGATCGTCGTGACCGGTGATCCAGAGGCGCCCGCCATGCGCCTCGACGATCGAGCGGCAGATCGCCAGCCCCATGCCCATCCCGTCCGCCTTGGTGGTGAAGAACGGCTGGAAGACCCGCTCGACGGCCTCCGCCGCGATCCCCCCGCCGCTATCGGCGACGGTGACGCGGACATGCTCCGCCCCGTCCGGCGCGACGCGGATCGTGAGAAGGCGGGGCCGCTCGGTGACCGTCGCCATGGCCTGGATCGCATTCACCATCAGGTTGATGAGCACCTGCTGCAACTGCACCCGGTCCCCGTGCACCAGGGTCACGTCGGAGGCGACGTCGCGGATCAGGCGCACGCCGCCGCGGACCATCTCGCGCTCCACGAGAAGGACCGATTCCCCGATCATCTCACGCAGGTCGAGCCAGTCGCGCGGGGGCGGCGTCTTGGCGAGGAAGGTCCGGATGCGGGACACGATCTCGCCGGCCCGGGTGCCGCTCGCCACCACCCGGGTCACCGCGGCCGAGACCTCGCCGAGGTCCGGCGGGCTCCGCCTCAGCCAGCGCAGGGCCGCCTCGCCATTGGTGACGATGGCCGCCAGGGGCTGGTTCACCTCATGGGCGATGGAGGCGGTGAGTTCACCGAGCGTCGTCACCCGCGCGGTGTGGGCCAGCTCGGCCTGGACCGCCAGCAGCGCCTCCTGCGCCTGCTTGCGCTCGGTGATGTCCACGGCGAAGACCAGCACGCCCTCGAACCCGTCCGCATGGGACGGGAACGTGATGCCGAAGAGGATCGGCACCGGATCGCCGGACAGGGCGCGGATCGTGGTCTCGCCCTCGAAGAAGGTCTCGCCCCGCGCCAGCGCCAGCAGCGCCTCGATGAAGGTCGGCTCGTCCTCGAACAGGAGCGCGTCGAGGGATCGCGGCGCCGCAGCGCCCGCATCGGCGCCGATCAGCCGCCGCAATTCGGCATTGGTGTCGACGATGGTGACGCTGCGGCGGAGATCGCGGACGACCTCCGGATGGGCGTGGAGATGGGCACGAAGAGGCGTGGCCGCATCGGGCGGGACCGCGTCGAGGACAGCCTTCACCTCGCGCCAATCCTGCTGCAGGATCGCGACGCGAGCCGTGTCGAAGATGGTGCGGTAGCGCCGCTCGCTCTCGGCCAGGGCCGCATGGGCGCGCTTGCGCTCGGTGATGTCGGTGTTCGTCTCGAGGACCGCGAGCGGCTGGCCGACGGCGTCGCGCTGGAGCGACCAGCGGCTCTCGACGACCACCCTGGCGCCGGACCGCACCGTCTGGACGAGTTCGCCCTCCCACCGCCCGTTCCGCATCAGCGCGTCTCGGATCGCCGCCTCGCCACCGGGGAAGGCCGTGCGCAGGAGGACGTGCACGTTGCGCCCCCGGACCTCGTCCCGGCGCCAGCCGTAGAGGTCTTCCGCAGCACGGTTCCAGAACGTCACCGTATCGGTGGGCGTGCGCACGAAGATGGGATCGTGGGTGAGTTCGAGCAGTTCGGCCTGCTCCGCGAGGATGCGGGCCGCCGCCTGATTGCGCAGCACCAGGAGCGCGCTGATCGCGATGGCCGCCAGGCTGACCAGGGCGCGCAGCAGCGCCGAATCGCTGTCGAAGAATCGGTGCGACAGGAAATAGGCCACCGCCGTCAGAAGCAGGCAGCCGGACGCCGTCAGGATCACCCCGTTCCGCCGGAACGCCCGCGCCGAGACGAGCACGACGACCACGTAGAGCACGGCCACCGCGCCTTCGAGGGGCGTGAACGCATCGACGAGGAAGATCGCCAGGGCGAGGCCGAGGGCGAGGACTCCCAGGAGCCGGCCCGTCCGGCGGGTGTCCGGGCCGATCCCGGAACGGGGAGGCGAGGGGGCCGCTACGACAGGCGCGTCCATCGCCCCTCCCTGGCCTCGACACGGCACCGAGGCGCCCCGTCGTCCGGCCGGTCGGCACACGGCAGCGTGACGGAGAACCGGGAGCCGACGCCCTCCAGCGACCGGACCGTGATCCTGTGATCCAGGGTCCGCGCGGTCTGGCGCACGATCGCCGGACCCTGTGCATGAACGGCCTGACGCATCGCCATCTCCCCATTTCCGGCGGCCTGGACGGCGGATGAATGCCTCGGCCGTTCGAGCGGACCATGAAGCGTGACCGCATGCCTTGTGAACTATACTGTCGTTTATTGGCGAGGGGGCGCGGCGTTCGCGTGGACGACGAAGGGACCGGGCTGCACCGCCGATCCGGCCGGCATCGAGTCATCATGGGCCGGGCCACTCGTCTTGCACGGACGTTCCATGATTTGAACGATCCGCGTCAAGCAGAGCGACGCGTTAGCGAGCCAACGCTTCGCTCTCTGGTGTGTCGCAGGTTCTTGTCGCAGAACCGGGGGCCACTTCTGCGAAACCTGCTTCGCCGGAGGACCATCCCTCTTCTCGAGCGCGTCACCCCGGCCGATCGAGCGGCAGCCGGGAATTGGCGCCGGACCGTGCAAAACATCGCGTGATCGGACAAGCCAGGGAGCGTGCCGTCCCTGCAGCTACGGTGGTGCCGGCGGGACGGGACGCCATCCGGGGCAGGGGTGGCAGGTTCGCCTTCGACGAGACGGAGTGATCCGAGATGACCGACACCCTCCTCCCGGTGGAACCCGACGGCGACGACCGGACGGCGCAGACCTTCCCCCGCCTCGGCGCGGAGATGGAGAGCCGGGTCGCCGGCTACGGCATGGAGGAGACCCTGCCGGCGGGTACGCTCATCTTCGCCAGGGGCCAGCGGCGGGTGGATTTCTTCCTCGTCCTCGCCGGCCGGATCGAGATGTTCGAGACCGACCACGAGGGGGCCGCCAGGGTCTTCGTCGTCCACACCGAAGGTCAGTTCACGGGCGAGCTCGACCTCTTCAACGACCGGGAGATCCTGGTCTCCGGCCGCACCGTGGTGGAGACGCGGGTGGTGCGGATCGACCGCGCCGCCTTTCGCCGCCTGGTCACCGCCGAACCGGATATCGGCGAGATCATCATGCGGGCCTTCATCCTGCGCCGGGTCGGCCTGATCCGCCACGGGCGGGGCGGCGTCGTCCTGATCGGCCCCGGCCATCAGCGGGAGACCCTCCGCCTGGAGCGCTTCCTCGTCCGGAACGCCTACCCGCACCGCATCCTCGACACCGCGAGCGACCCGGCGTCCCGCAACGCCCTCGACGGGTTCGGCCTGGCCGAGGCCGACCTGCCGGTGGTGATCGCGCCGGGCGCGGCGGTGATGCGCAATCCCACCAACGCCGCGCTGGCGGACGCCCTCGGGCTGACGGAGGCGATCGATCCCGGCCGCGTCTACGACGTGGCGGTGATCGGCGCCGGACCGGCGGGCCTGGCGGCCGCCGTCTATGCCGCCTCCGAGGGGCTCGACACCATCGTCATCGAAGGGCTCGCGCCCGGCGGCCAGGCCGGCACCTCCTCGAAGATCGAGAACTATCTCGGCTTTCCGACAGGGATCTCCGGTCAGGCCCTCGCCGGCCGCGCGCAGGTCCAGGCCCAGAAGTTCGGGGCGCGGCTCGCGATCTCCCGCATGGCGACGGGGCTCGATTGCGGCGGGTCGCCCTTCCGGGTGATCCTCGAGGACGGCACCGCCGTCCCGGCACGCGCCGTCATCGCCGCCACCGGCGCCCGCTATCGCCGCCTGGATCTGCCGCGCTACGCGCATTTCGAGGGGCAGGGCATCCATTACGCCGCCACCGCCATGGAAGCGCAGCTCTGTGCCGGCGAGGCGGTGATCGTGGTCGGCGGCGGCAACTCGGCCGGCCAGGCCGCGATGTTCCTGTCCCGCACGGTGGCGCACGTGCACCTCCTCGTGCGGGCCGACGGCCTCGCCGCGACGATGTCCGACTACCTCGTGCAGCGGATCGCGTCGTCGCCGCGCGTCACCCTGCATACGCAGACCGAGATTACCGCGCTCGTGGGCGACGACACCCTGACATCGGTGACCTGGACCGATCGGGCGAGCGGGGTCAGCGAGACGACGGTCATCGGCAACGTCTTCGTCATGATCGGCGCCGTGCCGAATACCGGATGGCTCGCGGACTGCCTCACCCTCGATCCGAAGGGGTTCGTCCCGACCGGCCTGCTGAGAGACGGCACGCCCGCCCTATCGCCCTACGCCACGGTGGTCCCCGGTCTCTACGCCGTGGGTGACGTGCGCGCGGGCTCGGTGAAGCGGGTCGCCTCCGGGGTGGGGGAGGGGTCGGTGGTGGTCCAGGCCGTCCACGGCTTCCTGCATCCGGAACCGTGAGCCCCGCGCCGCCGGCCGGAACGCGAGACGCTTACTGAGGACGCCGATCCATGCGTCGATGGGCGTGGCGGCGATCGAACTTGGCGACGATGGGCGCCGACGCCATCCAGGAGGACACGATCGGCCCCGCCGGAGGCGTGGAGGATCGCGCGAAGGGCATCGTCGACACCAGCGCCAGAATGGCCGCGAGAGACGGTCTGATGAGGAGGTTCATGGCCGCTCTCCCGGGTTCGAGGACCGCGCTGGCGCGATGGGTCGGAGGATCAGTCGGCGGGACCGCCCGAGGTGGTGCCGAAGTTCGGAACCGCGTGGTTGGTCTCGTCGGCATTGCCGCCCTTGGCCGAACTGTCGATGGTCCGGGACGCCTGCGGCTCTCCGAAGGATCGCGGGGCGCTCTCCAGGTCGACCCGCTCGACGATGGTATGGGACGGACGATGCTCCGGCATCGCCAGGGCAGGGGCCATCAGGCCAAGCTGAAGAAGGGTGATGGAAGCGAGATGCTTGATCATGGTGCGTCTCCTGATGTCGGACTGGTTTCAAGGACAGAACGGAGCCGCTCGAAATCTCTGCTGCAGCCCTGAGTTCATGTCCGGATCTTAGCCCGTCGGAGGATCCTGAATATTATACGGCGGATCACCGGATCGATGCTTAGGTTATGCCTCCTCATACGAAGGTTTCGGCTGCCCCTCTTTCTCAGCGCTGGCGGGTGGCGGCGACGCCGAGTTGATCCGCCATGCGGACGAGGTCGGCGAGGGATCGCGCCTGCATCTTCTCCATGACGCGCCGCTTATGGACCTTGGCGGTGATCTCCGTGATGCCGAGTTCGGCGGCGATCTGCTTGTTCATCAACCCGCCGATGGCGCAGCGCATCACATCGCGCTCGCGGGGCGTCAGGGTGGAGAGCCTGGCCGAGAGGTCGTCCCGGGCGCGACGGTCGGCGAGCGCGACGGCATCGGCCGCCAGCGCCTTGCGGATGGCGGCGAGCAGAACCTCGGCGATGAAAGGCTTGGTCAGGAACTCGACGGCCCCGCCCCGCATGGCGCGGACGGACATGGGAATCGTGCCGTAGCCGGTCAGGAAGATGATCGGGACCGTATTGCCGTCCGCGCGCAACGAGTCCTGGACGGCCAGCCCGCTCTGTTCGGCGAGGCGCACGTCGAGAAGGACGCATTCGGGGGATCGGCGCCGGAGGGACTGCGCCAGCCCGCCGGGATCTCCGTGCCCGACCGCCGCCAATCCGTCGGACAGGCAGAGGCTCACCAGCGCTTCGCGGAGCACCGGATCATCGTCGACGATATGAACGGTCGCTTCGGGCATGGTTCTCGATGCGCACCTCGCCGATGCGAATACGTTCACCTGATACACGATTTGGGTCGCATGGCGATTGCAAGCTTGACGATTGCCTTCGCCTCGACATGAGCTTCGGCGTCTTCCGATGGCCCATACCCGGCGATCCGCATCGGGTGGGGACTCGGCCCGGCCACCGCGAGAGGACCGACGGCTTCCTCTGGCCCGCCCGGCTCGGCCGCGATGGCGGACAGAGCTCGTCTGGTATCCGATACATCTGTATAATAGCCGTCTTCGCGCACGGCTTGCACGGTGCCGGCATGGATCTTCACCGGCACGGCGCACACAAATTCCCGAAAGCCGGTCTCTTCGCCTCATCGGCGGGGCGGCGTTGGGAGGGCGTCGCCGCGGAAGTCCGGTCCCACCCGGCGGGCGACCTGCCCGCCATCGTCCCGGCCCAGATGGAGATCACCCTGGCGATCCGGCGCAGCCCGGATGCGCATGTCAGCCGCAAGGGGGCCGGGATCCGGCAGCGGACGCCGGTGGAGGCGGGGACGATCTGGCTCTGTCCCGTGGGGGTCGGCGAGGACGACATCCACATCTCCGCGCCCCTCGACGAGATCCTCCACATCTATCTGCCGGCGGAGCGCTTCGAGACTCTCGCGGGGCTGTACGGCGATGCGCGCATCCGTGCCGATACGGTACGCTATCTCGCCGGCGTCGAGGATCCGTTGCTCGCCCAGATCGGGCTCTCGATCCACCAGGAGCTGATCCGGGAAAGCTCGGCCGGCCGCATGATGGTCGAGGCCGCCGCCCTCGCCCTGACGGCGCGGGTCGCGCAGGCCTACGGTCACGACCGGCCGGACACGCGCGTGCGCCCCGCCACGGAGACCGCTGGCCCGGATCGGATCGACCGCGCCGTGGCGTTCATCCGCGACAATCTCGAACGGGACCTCTCCGTGGCCGAGATCGCCGCCGTGGCGTGCCTCAGCCCCTTCCACTTCAGCCGCATGTTCAAACGCGTCACGGGTCGGACGCCCTATGCTTTCGTCAGCGAGGAAAGACTCGCTCGCGCACGGCGGTTGCTGAACGACACCAAGATCCCGCTGGTCGACATCGCCTTGTCGTCCGGTTTTTCGAGCCAGGGCTCGTTCAACACGGCCTTCAAGCGCGTCATCGGCAAGACGCCGGGCGAGTACAGGCAGCATGCCTCATGAATGCCGGTCCCGCGAACAGCAGGATTTGGACACGCCACCGCAGCCTCGCGAAAGACGGGTCCTAGCTTGGCCGTTTAGCATCTCGCCATCGTACGATGGGAGACAGACATGCTTCGAACGCTTGTCCACGAAGGGAATGCGCCGAGTGCCGTGCCGCCGGCGCCGGCCTCTCTCCGCCCCACCCCGACGCACGACGTCCGGTTCGGCGGCATGTCCCATGACTCCGTCCGCCAGGCGAGAATCCGGCCCGACGATTGGTCGGACGGCGCCATCGTCCTCGGCTGGCGGGACGGCATGGCCGGCGGCCTCCGGGTCGACCGGCACGATGCACTCATCCTCCAGGTCCGGCTCGGCGAGACGGAAGGGCGATCCCCGCACCGGGAGGTCGTCGAGGGGGGCCAGCCCCCGATGGTCCCGCGCGCGGGGGAGGCGATCCTCCATGATCTGCGCCAGACCTGCATCGTGCGAACACCGAAGCGAACCCTCCTGATCGGGCTCGACAGTCGACGTCTGAAGCGGGTGGCCGAGGATCTGGGCATCCTCGACGCCGATCCCCTCGATGAACTCGTGCCGGCCTACGGCGCGGTCCTGGCGGACCCCGCCCTGCACAACCTCGCCGTCAGTGTCGGGGAAACGCTGGCGCGGCAGGATCGCTGGGCCGACGTCATCCGCCGCCAGTTGACCCGCGCCGTCGCGGCTCATCTGCTCGGGACCTATACGTCGCTCCAGCCCGCGCCCGAGACGGTTCGTGGCGGCCTGGCTCCCTGGCAGCTCCGTCGCGCCCAGGACCATATCCGCTCCGATCTCGCCCGGCCGATCCACCTCCAGACGGTCTCGGAATCCTGCGGGCTCTCCGTCAGCCACTTCGCGCGCGCCTTTCGCCAATCCACCGGCATCGCCCCCCATTCTTGGCTGACGCGGGAGCGCATCGCCCAGGCCAAGACCATGATGCGGAAGGGAGATCGGACGCTCGCCGACATCGCGCTCGCCTGCGGCTTCGCCGATCAAAGCCACTTCACCCGCGCCTTCGCCAAGGATCAGGGCACGACCCCGGGACGCTGGCGTCGCCGGGTGGAACCGGACTCGCGGCACGCGTCGCGCGATCGTGGCCCGGTGGAGTCGGTGGTCGGCGGCGGTGGCTGACGACCTGCGCCCGCCTGTCCTCGATCACCACATGGTGTGCTTGGCCTTTTCAGCCCACGTCGAATCGTAGACCTCGCCCCCGACTCGACCATGGCTCAGTTCGGCCAGAATCTGCCCGGGCGACGGCAGTGTCTTTGGGTCTACGTGGTTGGCCTGCTGCCACAGGCCGGATCGGATGAGGGCGCGAGCACACTGGAAGTAGACCTCCCCAACGGTGATGACCATCACGGTGCGGGGCGCTTTGCCATCGACGGCGAAGGACGCGCACAGGGTTCGATCGTCGTCGATGACCGCTCGGCCATTCACCCGCAGGGCGTTGCCGATGCCGGGGATCAGAAACATCAGCCCCACCCTCGGATCGCGCACGACGTTGCGGAGGCTGTCGATCCGGTTGTTCCCCCGGCGATCGGGTAAGAGAAGCGTGCGGGGATCGGCGACGCGGACGAACCCTGGACGATCACCACGGGGAGAGCAGTCCAGGCCTTCGGGACCAGCGGTGGCGAGGGTCGCGAAGGGCGCGACCTCGATGAAGCGCCGGTAATGCGGGGTGATGTGGTCCGCGACCTTGGCGGTGGACGCGTCAGCGACGGCGCCCCACTCCCCATAGATGCGCTCGAGTCCCTCCACCGTTTCGATCACTGCCATCGCTCGTACACCTCTTGGCCAATGGATGGGCTCTAACCCCTCTCGCATGAAGCGGGGCGGCCGAAGCAGAGCGACGGCATTCCGTCGCCGGCTCGGCCCCGGGACCTGGGCCTCGATGGAGTGCGAGCCGGGAGCCGGAGTCGAACCTTCAGGCCGCCCGCTCACGCAGATGCGCGATGAGCTCGGCCGCCGCGCTGTCCGGGTCGGTATCGTTCCGGATCGTGCATTCGGCCTCGATCGGAACGACGCGGTCGAGGCGGGCGCGCAAATCCCCATCCTCCGGCCGGCCCCGCGCGGCGAGACGGCGGGCGAGAATGTCGGGCGAGGCCGTGACGGACACGACGCTGACGCTCGGCTGGGCGAGGCGGGCCGCCTGGACGATACGGCGTGAGACGTTGCAGACCACCACGCGTCCGGCTCGCGCGTGATCCAAAGTCTCGCCCGGGATGGCGTAGCCGAGGCCGTGCGCACGCCAATGCAGGGCGAAGGCGCCGGAGGCCGCTCCGTCCGTGAACGCCTCCTCCGAGATCGCGACATTGTCCTCGTGCGCCGAGGGCGCGCGGGTCACGAGGCGACGCGGGAACACGAAGCGGGACTCGTGGGCGAGGGCCTCGCGTGCCAGGCGCAGCAGGGTGTCCTTGCCGGCCCCGCTCGGGCCGACGACGAGAACGAAGCCGCCGGGCATCACACCACCCGCGTGCCGGCGCGCCAGACCTGACGCACCACCGGCACGCCCCGGGCGAGACGGACGCGGACGAGGTCCGCGCGGAGAGCCGGCTCCAGACGGCCGCGATCGGTCAGCCCGGTGGCGCGCGCGGGGTTGGCCGTCACCGTGGCGATGGCGTCCGGCAGGGCAATGCCGGGCACGCGCTCGGGCAATCCGAACGCCGCCATCAGCAGGCTCGCCGGCACGTAGTCCGAGGACAGAATGCTGAGATAGCCGGCCTCCGCCAGGGTCTGGGCCGCGACGTTGCCCGAATGCGAGCCGCCCCGGATCAGGTTGGGCGCCCCCATCATCACGGTGATGCCGGCCGCATGCGAGGCTTCCGCCGCCTCGAGGGTGGTGGGAAACTCGGCGATCGCCACCGATTCATCGCGGGAGAGGGCGACGTCGGCCAGAGTGGTGTCGTCGTGGCTGGCGAGCGGAATGCCGAGCTCCCGCGCCAGGGCGACGAGGGCCGGGCGGTTGACGGCATTGAGGGCGTGGCCATCGCGCATCTTGCGCTCGGTGCTGAGCTTGATCTCCTCCAGGGAGCGGCCACCGCGCCCGGCATAGACGTAGTACTTGGCCACATCCCGGAACTGGCGCTGGCCCGGCGTATGGTCCATCAGCGACAGGAGGCCGATGGCATAGCGCCCGGCGAAGGCGCGCACGGTCTCGACCACGTCGGTCGAGGGGATCTCGCAGCGCAGGTGCGTGCGGTGCTCGGCCCGGAACAGGTCCGCCCCTCGCGCCTCCGCCAGGGCGGCGGCCAGGAGCTCGAGCTCGGTGCCGAGGCCGCTGCCATCCGGGTCGGTGCCGGCGCGCAGCGAATCGAACACCGTGGTGATGCCGGATGCAGCGATCTGCGCGTCGTAGGCGAGCACCGCCCCGAGGGGGTGCCAGCGCACGCCGGGGCGCGGGGCGTAGTGGCTCTCCAAATGGTCGGTGTGGAGCTCGATCAGGCCCGGGATGATCGTGTCGCCGGCGCAGTCGAGGCCGCGCTCGGGGGCACGTCCCGTGCCGACCTCGGCGATGCGCCCGTCGACAACCGCGAGCCAGCCCGTCTCGACCCGGTCGGGCAGAACGAGGCGCGCGTTCTCAAGGATCTCGACCCGGTCCGTCATGCCTGTCTGCTCCCGATCCTGTATCCGGTTCATGCGGCCATCGCCCCGCGGAAGGCGGCGACGTCGACGATGCGCGTCGCCACCGCCTCGCGGACATCCGCGTCGTGGAAGATGCCGAGGATGCCGGCGCCCGCCGCCCGCTTCTCGGCGATGAGCTCCACCACCACGGCCCGGTTCTCGGCATCGAGGGAGGCGGTGGGCTCGTCGAGGAGCAGGATGGGCCGGTCGGCGATGAGACCGCGCGCGATGTTGACCCGCTGCTGCTCACCTCCCGAAAAGGTCGCGGGCGGCAACCCCCATAGGCGCTCGGGCAGGTTGAGGCGGGCGAGCAGGTCGGCCGCGCGGGACCGGGCCGCCTCGGGCGCCAATCCCCCTTCGATTCCCGCGGCCTCCACCACGGCGCGGGCGCCGACGCGGGGAATCACCCGCAGGAACTGCGAGACGTAGGCCAGCGTCGTGCGGCGCAGGCCCAGGATCTCGCGCGGCGCGGCCGTGGCGAGGTCGATGACGCGGGTTCCGTCGCGGACCCGGATCGCGCCCGCGTCGCAGCGGTAATTGCCATAGGCCATCTTGAGGAGGGAGGACTTGCCTGCGCCCGAGGCGCCGCCGAGCACGACGCATTCGCCGGGATGAACCGCGAGGGTCGCGCCGGCGATCACCGGCAGCACGGCGCCCCCGCGCAGGTGCAGGGTGAAGCTCTTGGCCACGTCGTCGAAGGCGAGGAGGGGCGGAAGGGACGTCATGAAGGGGGACGTCATGCGGCGAGCACCGAGGAGACGAGGAGCTGGGTGTAGGCGGCCTGGGGGTCGTCGAGGACCTGGTCGGTCAGCCCGGTCTCGATCACCCGGCCAGCCCGCATGACGAGGACGCGGTGCGAGAGCAGGCGTGCCACGGCGAGGTCGTGGGTGACGATGATCACCGCGAGGTCGAGCTCGGCCACCAGCCCCCGGATCATGTCGAGGAGGCGGGCCTGGACCGAGACGTCGAGGCCCGAGGTCGGCTCGTCCATGAGCACGAGGCGGGGCGCGGTGACGAGATTGCGGGCGATCTGCAGGCGCTGGCGCATGCCGCCGGAGAAGCGCGTCGGCGGGTCGTCGACCCGGTCGGCGGCGATCTCCACGCGGGAGAGCCAATCGAGGGCGGTGGCGCGGATGCGTCCGTAATGGCGGTCCCCGACGCCCATCAGGCGCTCGCCGACATTGCCGCCGGCCGAGACCGCCATGCGCAGCCCCTGCGTTGCGTCCTGGCGCACGAATCCCCAGTCGGTGCGCATCAGGGCGCGGCGGTCGACGACGCTCAGCGCGGCGAGGTCGCGCGTCACGCCGTCCCGCATCCGGTAGGAGACCGTTCCGGCATCGGCCGCGACCTCGCCGGCGATGAGTGACAGCAGCGTCGACTTGCCGGAGCCCGATTCACCGACCACCGCCAGCACTTCGCCGGGATCGAGGGTGAAGCCGATGCCGTCGCAGGCGAGGCGCCGGCCGTAGCGCTTGGTCAGGCCGTCGACGTTAAGCAAAGGTTCGGGGAGCGGGGGTTCGATCACGCGGCCTCTCCCGTATGGCCGTCGGCGCGGCGGGTCTCGCAATGGTCGGTGTCCGAGCAGACGAACATCCGCCCGCCGGCATCGTCGAGGACGACCTCGTCGAGATAGACGTCTCCCGCCCCGCAGAGCGCGCACGGGCGGTCGAAGCTCTGGACCCGGAACGGATGGTCCTCGAAATCGAGGCTGCGCACCCGCGTGTAGGGGGGAATCGCGTAGATGCGCTTCTCGCGGCCCGCGCCGAAGAGCTGGAGCGCGGGGCAATCGTCCATCTTGGGGTTGTCGAATTTCGGGGTCGGGGAGGGGTCCATCACGTAGCGGCCGGCCACCTCCACCGGGTAGGCGTAGGTGGTGGCGATGTGGCCGTGGCGGGCGATGTCCTCGTAGAGTTTCACATGCATGAGGCCGTATTCGGCCAGCGCGTGGAGCTGGCGCGTCTCGGTCTCGCGCGGTTCTAGGAAGCGCAGCGGTTCGGGGATCGGCACCTGGTAGACGAGAACCTGCCCCTCGGCCAGCGGCGCTTCCGGGATGCGGTGGCGGGTCTGGATCACCGTGGCCTCGGCCGTGCGCGTCGTGGTGGCGACCCCGGCGGTGGCGGTGAAGAAGCGGCGGATCGAAACCGCGTTGGTGGTGTCGTCGGCGCCCTGGTCGATCACCTTGAGCACGTCGGACGCGCCCAGGATCGCGGCCGTCACCTGCACCCCGCCCGTGCCCCAGCCATAGGGCATCGGCATCTCGCGCGCGGCGAAGGGCACCTGGTAGCCGGGGATCGCGATGGCCTTGAGGATGGCCCGGCGGATCATCCGCTTCGTGCCCTCGTCGAGATAGGCGAAGTTGTAGCCGGTGCCCAGCGACGGCGTGACCTGGATTTGGACCTGCGAATTCATTCGGCGGCCTCCCGCAGCGTGGGTTCGTCCGGCTCGGCCGTCCGGGCGGCGTGCTCGGCGCGCAGGCGCCGGACGAGTTCCAGTTCGGCCTGGAAGTCGACGTAGTGCGGCAGCTTCATGTGCTCGACGAAGCCCGTCGCCTGCAGGCTGTCGCAATGGGCCAGCACGAATTCCTGGTCCTGGGCCGGCACCACCACGGCCTCGCCGAGTTCGGCCGCCCGCAGGGAGCGGTCCACCAGCGCCATGGCCATGGCCTTGCGCTCGCCCTGGCCGAAGACGAGGCCGTAGCCGCGGGTGAATTGCGGCGGCACCGCCCCGTGGCCGTGGAACTGGTTGATCATCTGGCACTCGGTCATGTCCACCGTGCCGAGGCTGACGGGGAAGCCGAGTTCCTCCGGCGTGAAGTCGAGCTCCACGGACCCGACCCGGATCTCGCCGACGAAGGGGTGGGTGCGGCCGTAGCCGCGCTGGGTCGAGTAGCCCAGCGCCAGGATGAAACCCTCGTCGCCCCGCGCCAGCCCCTGGAGCCGCACCGCGCGGTCGGCGGGGTAATCCACCGGCTCGCGGGTGAGATCGCCCACGGGCGCGCCGTCGTCCGGCGGCGAGGGTTCGAGCAGGCCCGCCTGCCCCAAAAGATCGGTCACCCGCGGGCAGGCGGCGGCATCCGCCTCCGGCTCGGCCTCGGCGGCGGGTCCGGGGACGGCGCCGTCGGCCAGGGCGAAATCGACGAGGCGGTGGGTGTAGTCGAAGGTCGGGCCGAGCACCTGGCCGCCGGGCAAGTCCTTGAAGGTGGCGGAGATGCGCCGTGCCAGGGTCATCGCGCCGGTGTCGAGGGCCTCCGTGGCGCCGAAGCGCGGCAGCGTGGTGCGGTAGGCCCGCACCAGGAACACCGCTTCCACCACGTCGCCGCGGGCCTGTTTCAGGGCGAGCGCGGCGAGATCGGGATCGTAGAGCGACCCCTCGGTCATCACCCGGTCGACGAGGAGGCGCATCTGCTCGCGGATCTGCGCCACGGTGAGGTCGGGCACCGCCGGGTCGCCGCGCCGGACCTCGGCCAGCAGCCGGTGGGCATTGTCGATGGCGGCCTCGCCACCCTTCACCGCTACGTACATGGGGATGCCTCCGGGGTGAGGGGGCGGGCCGAGCGCGGGAGCCCGGCGAGGCGCCCGGGGGCGACGAGGAGACAGTCGATGCCCAGCGGGAAGCCGGCATGGTTCGCGGCCCAGCGCGACGCCCAGTCAGCTGGCAGGGGGCCGGCATCGAGGCGCACGGTGCCGCGGATGCCCGGCCCCGCAAACGCGAGACCCGTCGCGTCGGACAGGGTCTCGACGGCGAGGATCAGGGTGGCGGAGGCATCGGGGTAGGCGGGGGTCCCCTGCGCGAAATCCGTAAAGGCCGGGCAACGGGCGGGATCGGCGATCAGCGCGAAGGCGGCCTGCCCAGGGGAGGCGACGATCGGCGCCCCGGTGTGGAAGCGCAGGAAGCCGGCCACCGCCGGTTCGGCCCGGAGCGGAGCGTCGAGCCAGACCGGCGTGTCGGCGTCGATGAGCGCCAGCGCCACGGCCGCGAGTTCCGTCGTGAGCGGGGCAGGTGGCGTAAGGGCGGTATCCAGGGGGCGGATGCGGCCGGGCCGGCTCAGGGCCTCCATCGCGGCGCGGAACACCGCCTGCCCGTCATGGACGGGATCGGCGAAGCCATGGGCGAGCTGTGGAGCGAGGGTATGCACCATCAATCCTCTCCCCGCGCCAGGGTGAAGAAGTTCACCCGGGTCGCCGCCACCTTGCGGGCGGCCTGCCGCGCCGCCTCCGCCCGGCGCGCGGCGATAACGGCCAAGGCCGCATCGAGGACCGGGCGCGTCTCCGGGCGTTGCCAGTGCGCGTCGAGGATGGCCGCGAGGCGGGCGCGATCCCGGTCGCGCCCGAGATGATAGGCGAAGCCGGTCTCGCCGCCGGGCAGCCGCACCGCCGCTCTCGTCACCGTGGCCTCGCCGGCGTTGAAGGGCCGGCCGTCGCCGCCGATCCGCCCCCGGACCATCACGAGGCCGGTCTCCGCCGGGCGCAGATCCTCCGCCTCGGGCGTGATTCCGGCCTGTGCCAGGGCGGCCAGCAACTCGGCCGGGCTGGCCTGGCCGGCCCGCTCCATCGCATGCCGGCGGGCTGCGGGGTCTGGCATCCCCGGCTCAGGTGGTGTTTGGCTGGCACTCGGCATCGATCGGTCTCCAGACATGTCTAGATGTATAGACAAGAGGATGATCAGGCGCAAGGAGTTTCGGGCGGGCTATGCGAGCGATCCATGAATGAGGCGGGCGACAGCCCCGTGACAGCGCTCCGGCGCGGGGGCGGTCTCGCCGCCTGGCGGCAGATCGCGGACGCGCTGGCGGGCGAGATCCGCAGCGGTTCACTCGCCGCCGGGGCGCGACTGCCGGCCGAATCGGCGCTCGCCACCCGTTTCGGCGTGAACCGGCACACGGTGCGCCGGGCGCTCGGCGTGCTCGCCGAGGACGGGCTGGTGCGCACCACGCAGGGCAAGGGCAGCTTCGTGGAGCAGGGCCCGATCCCCTATCCGATCGGGCCCCGGACCCGATTCTCCGAGATCGTCACACGCACGGGCCGCGAGGCCTGGGGCGACCTGATCGCGGCCGCGACGGTGCCCGCCGATGCGGGCTGGGCCGAGGCCCTGGGGATCGCCCCCGGCGCACCGATCCTCGCACTCCATACCGTGCACCGGGCCGACGGCGCCCCGATCTCGACGGCCCGGACCTGCCTGCCCCTGCCGCGCTTCTCCGGCTTCGACGCGGCCTACGCCGCCAGCGGGTCGATCACCCGCGCCTATGCGGGCTACGGGGTCGCCGACTACACCCGACTCTCGACCCGGATCGGCGCCCGCCCCGCAGACGCCGAGGAGGCGGCCCGCCTCGACATCGCCCCCGGCCGCAGCCTGATCGTCCTGTCGAGTGTGAACGTGGACGGCGACGGCCAGCGCATCCAGGCCACCCGCAGCCTCTTTGCGGCCGACCGGGTGGAGCTGGTGGTGGAGTGATCGGCGTCTGCGCGACCACGATATCGTCGACACAGGCGACCGGGCGCGTGGACCCGCAATCCAGCCGCCGGCGGAACGGCTCGCCTGCGGTTCAGGCGGACGGCTCGGCTGTGGCCTTGCCCCAGTTCGGCAGGGGAAAGGCGCGGTCGTAGGTCAAATTGAAGACGAAGGCGTAGGCCACGTAGAAGACCGCGATCGCCAGATCCATGAAGAAGGCCTGCGCGAGGCCGATGCCGAGATACCAGGCGATCGGCGGCAGCAGGATCATGAGCAGGCCCGCCTCGAACAGCACGGCGTGCCCCACCCGCAGGAGGAGGCTCTTGCGCGTGTGCCCAACGAGACGCTGCATCGCCCGGTCGAAGCCGAGGTTGTAGACGTAGTTCCAGGCCGTCGCGATCAGGGCGCTGCCGATGCCGATCACCCCCATGTCGGAGGCGTGCAGCCCGAACAGCACGGTGCCGAACGGGACGATGAGGGCCAGCCCGAACAGCTCGAACAGGAGGGCGTGGCGGATACGGTCACGGGTGCTGCGCATGGTCTCGTCTCGAAAAGCCTCGTTGGTTCGTGGCTTTCTATCTGCCATACCCCGTCCGGCAAGTTAGAACGCATCTGAGGATCAGATAGATGGCGGTCTCGCTGGACCAGCTCCAGGCCTTCGTGGCAGCGGCCGAGGCTGGGTCCTTCTCGGGTGCCGCCCGCGTGCTGCGCAAGGCGCAGTCGGCCGTCAGCACGCAGGTCGCGAACCTGGAGACGGATCTCGGGGTGGCCTTGTTCAGCCGGGCGGGCCGGAACCCGGTGCTCACCCCGGCGGGGGAACGGCTGCTGCTGGAGGCGCGCGTGGTGCTCGACCGGCGCGAGCACCTGATCGGCCTGGCGAGCAGCCTGGAGCGGCGGGTGGAGAACCGGCTGGTGGTCGCCATCGACGAGCTCTATCCCGAGCATGCGCTGGGTGCCCTGTTCGCCGACTTCGCCCGGCACTTTCCCTTCGTCGAGCTGGAGCTGCTCTTCCCGCTGATGGAGGATGTCAGCCGCATGGTGCAGTCCGGCGCCGCCGATCTCGGCGTGATGTGGCGCCAGGAGGTGCTGCCCACGGAACTCGGCTTCCAGACCATCGGCTGGGTGCCGCTCAAGCTCGTCTGCGGGCGCGACCACCCGCTCGCCAAAGCGCGGGTGGAGTGGGAGGAACTGAAGCGGCACCGCCAGATCCTGGTCGCCGCGCGCAGCGACGGGCCGGAGAAGCGCCGCCTGCGGGTGGCCGCCGAGGTGTGGTGGGTGGAGAGCCACTGGGTGATCCTGGAGCTGGTGAAGCACGGGATCGGCTGGGCCTTCGTCACCGACCACGTCATCGCCTCGTCGCTCACGGCGCCGTACCTCGTCACGCCGGACCTGCAGTTCGACGCGGGCGACTGGCCGATCGCCCTGGAACTGGTCTGGCACAAGCAGCGGCCCTGCGGCCCCGCCGCGACCTGGCTGCGCGCGCGCTTCGCGGCGGAGCGGATCGGCCCCGTCTCGCGGGACGGACAGACGGGCTGACGGGGAGGGCCGGGCAGACCTTCCCGCTCAGGTCGTCGCGCCGCCGATCAGGGCCCGGCGCAGGCGGCCGGAGACGGCGTCGATGATCGCCACGGTGATGAGGATCATCAGGATCAGGAAGGCCACTTGGCGCAGTTCGAGGACGCGGATCAGCTCGGTCAGGTACTGGCCGATGCCGCCCGCGCCGACGATGCCGATGATGGTGGCCGAGCGGGTGTTCGACTCGAAGAAGTACAGCACCTGACTGCCGAGCACCGGCAGCACCGCCGGAATGAGGCCGAAGCGGATGCGATGCAATTCGGCGCCGCCGGAGGCGGAGATGCCCTCGCCGGCCTTGCCGTCGACGGTCTCGACCGCCTCCGAGAACAGTTTGCCGAGCGCCCCGACATCCGCGCAGGCGATGGCGAGCGCACCGGCGAAGGGGCCGAGCCCGACCACGTTGATCCAGATCAGCGCCCAGATCAGCACGTCGACGGAGCGCACCACGTCGAGGCCGCGCCGGACGGTGAAATGCACGAAGGGATTGGGCACGACGTTGCGGGCGGCCAGGAACGCCACGGGAAACGCCAGGATCGCCGCCGTCAGCGTCCCGATGAAGGCGATGCCGAGGGTCTCGGCGAGCGCCTGAAGGAAGGCCCAGGCTCGCCCGCCGGTCTCCGGCGGCAGCATCATGAGGCTGAACTCGCCGAGGCGGCCGAGGCCATTGAGAAGGCGGGCGGCGGAGAAATCGAGGCGCACCAGCGCGTAGCCGGCCACAGCGACGAGGGCGGCGAGGGCGAGACCCGCGAGAAGGCGGGCGCGCCAGGCCGGGCGGAAGCTGTCGGGAAAGCGCCGGCGCAGGGCGGCGATCTCAGCCGGATCGAGGTCGGGACCGGTCATCGCAGGCTCCCGAGAAGGTGGTGGCGCAAGCGCTCGGTGCCGAGGTCGATCGCCATCACGGTGAGGATGATCAGGACCAGGATCGCGCTGACATCGGCGTAGTAGAAGTTGCGGATCGCCACGAGGAGCTCCTGCCCGATGCCGCCGGCGCCGACGAAGCCCATGACGCCCGCGCCCCGCACGTTGATCTCGAAGCGCAGCAGCCCGTAGGAGACGAAGTTCGACAGCACCTGCGGCAGCACGGCGAAGCGCAGGGTCTCGATCCGGCCCGCCCCGGCGGCGGTGAGGCTCTCCACCGGCTTCATGTCGATGTTCTCGACGACCTCGGAGAACAGTTTTCCCAGCGCCCCCGTGGTGTGGATCGCCAGCGCCAGCACGCCCACCATCGGCCCGAGGCCGAAGGCGATGACGAAGAGCAGCGCGAACACGATCTCGGGCACCGTGCGGCAGAATTCGAGCCCGCGCCGCACCAGGAAACAGGCCGTCCGGCTGCCGGTCACGTTGGCGGCGGCGGAAAAGCACAGGAGGACGCCGCCGATGGCCCCCAGCAGGGTGCCGAGATAGGCCATCAATAGGGTCTCGCCCAGGAGAGCCAGCCATTTCGGCCAGCCCCAGTACCATTCGGCGAGGTCCCCCGGCAGGTTCGCCAGGGTCAGGTGGGGCAGGATCTGGGCGATGTAGTCGGTGAACCGGCCGATATTGGCCGCGAGCACCAGGGGACGCACCTCGGCGGCGTGGGCGGCGAGCCCGGCGAGGACGACGATCACGGCGAGGCCGGCCCAGGTCCGGCGCCGGGTCGCGGAGACGGCCGCGTCGTAGGCCCCCGCCAGGGCGGAGGCCCGGTGCGGGGGCAGGGGCGCGATCCGCTCAGGCATCGGTCGTGACCGGCGGTGCCGCGTGGATCGGGACAGGTCCGGTCAAGATTTGCGGCGCTGGTCGTCGTTGAACTTCAGCATCTCGATGATCGGCTGGTAATCCTTCAGGGTCACGGCGGTGAAGCCCTGGTCCTTGCCGTCCGAGAGCCGGTCGAACGCCGCCTTGTCGGCCGTCGGCATCGCCACGAGGGCGTCGCGGATCTTCGCCTTGAGGTCGTCGGGCAGGCTCGCCAGCATGGCGAAGGGCCCCTCGGGCAGGAAGTCGGACTTGAACACGACACGGAAATCGGCCTGCGTCAGGGGCGTGCCGTCGGGCTTCTTGAGCATGCCCTTGGCGGCCATGCGGGTGACCATGGTGTCGGTGTCGGTGTTGTAGAGGTTGGCGGCCGCCTCCACCGTGCCCTGGACGAGGGCGAGGACGGCGTTCTCGTGGCTGCCGGCATAGACGGTCTTGCCGAAATGCGCGTCGACCGGGTGGCCGGCCTTGTGCAGGAAGAAGCGCGGCGCCTGGTTGCCGGAGGTGGAGTTGGGGTCGACCAGGGCGAGGTTCTTGCCCTTCAAGTCTTCGATCGTCTTGTAAGGGCTGTCGGCGCGCACGTAGATCACCGAGTAGTAGCCCGAGGCGCCGGTGTCGTGCTTCTGGTTGACGATGGGCTCGATCTTGACGCCGGTCATCACCGCGCGGGCGAAGGAAGCGGGACCGTAGAAGGCGAGCTGGGCATTGCCGGCGCGCTGGCTCTCGATCACGGCGGCGTAGTCGTTGGCGATGCGCAGCTTCACCGGGACGCCGAGGGTCTTCGACAGGTAGGCGGTCATCGGCGCGTAGCGATCGGTGGTGCCCGACGCGTTCTCGGCCGGAATCACCGCCAGGGTCAGCTCGGGATAGGCCGCCTTCCAATCCTGCGCAGCGGCCGGGACGGCGAGGAGGGCGAGCGCGAGGGCTCCGGCGAGGGATCGACGGGTCAGCATGGGGATCTTCCGGATGGGGTGGTGAGGAATCAGGCGACGAGGGCGGTGGGATAGACCCGGGGCGGCGCCGACGCGGCGGGGGCGTCGAGGACCTCGCCGGCCTCCAGCCCGTAGAGCTGGCGGGCGACATCCTCGGTGAGGTCGGCGGGCGCGCCGTCGAACACGAGGCGTCCGTCGGCGAGACCGACGAGGCGGTCGCAATAGCCGCGGGCGAGGTCGAGGGAATGCAGGTTGCACAGCACGGTGATGCCGTGGCGCCGGTTGGCCTCGGCGAGCGCGTCCATGACGATGCGTGTGTTGCGCGGGTCGAGGGAAGCCACGGGCTCGTCGGCCAGGATCAGATCCGGGGCCTGCATCATCGCCCGCGCTATGGCGACGCGCTGCTGTTGTCCGCCCGAAAGCTGGTCGGCCCGGTGGCAGGCGAAGTCGCCCATCCCGAACTCGTCGAGGGCGGCCAGCGCGAGGGCGCGCTCGCGCTCGGACCAGAGCTTGAACAGGGAGCGATGCCGGGGAACCTCCGAGAGCCGGCCCATCAGCACGTTGCTCAGCACGTCGAGGCGACCGACGAGGTGGAACTGCTGGAAGATCATCGCACAGCGCGCCCGCCAGCGCCGCAGGTCGCGGCCACGCAGGGCAGTGACGTCGAGGCCGTCGAACAGGATGCGGCCGCCCGTCGGCTCGGCGAGGCGGTTGATCATCCGCAGCAGGCTCGACTTGCCGGCGCCCGAGCGCCCGATGACGCCGACGAACTGGCCGCGGGGAATGGCGAGAGAAACGCCGTCCACCGCGCGGCGGTCGCCGTAATGGCGGGCGAGACCTTCGAGGATCAGCATGCGGGGGTCCAGTGTTTCATGTCGAACGCTGGTAGACCCGCTCTGCACGACAGGAGAATGACTATTCTCTGGCTAAACAATTGCCGGGATTATTGTGCCTCGCTCTCGTGACGCTCCAGAAATGCTTCGATCGACAGAGCGCGGAAGTCCGGCAGTGCCCGGCGGAGGCGCGCATGGTCCCAGTCCCACCAGGCCAGCGCCTGCAGGCGCTCGGCGACCGCCTCGGGGAACCGGCGCCGCACGACGCGGCCGGGGTTACCGACCACGATGGTGTAGCGCGCGACATCCCGCGTCAGGATCGTGCCCGCCCCGACCACCGCCCCGGTGCCGATACTGCGACCGGGCAGGATGACGGCGCCATGACCGATCCAGACATCGTGGCCGATGGTGACGGGTAGGGCGCGGCGCCGGGCGAAGAAGGCCGGCTCGTCCTCCTCGCCCGGCCAGTAGGCGCTGGCCCGGTAGGTGAAATGGGATTGGGAGGCCCGCTCCATCGGGTGGTTGCCGGGGTTGATCCGCACATGCGAGGCGATGGAGCAGAACTTGCCGATGGTCGTGTAATTCACCTGCCCGTCCTCGACGATGTAGGAATAGTCGTCGAGGCTCGTCTCGCTGAGGCGCGTGCGGGCGCCGACCTCGGTGTAGCGGCCGAGGCGGCACCGGGAGAGTTCGGCGGTCGGGTGGACGGCCGGTTCGAGGCCGAGGCGATCGGAGACCATCGGGGTTTCCTTCAGGGCGAGAAGGGCAGGCGGCGCAGGAGGCGGAACGGCGCCGTGCCGTCCTGGACGACGACGCTCACCGCATCGATCACCAGGTCGGGCAGGTCCGCAGCGGCCTCGGCCAGCAGGGGCAGAGCGGTCGCGCGCTCCTCCGGGGCAAGGCGGCCGGTCAGGGTCATGTGGAAGCGGAACGTCTCGAACACGTGCGGGTAGCCCCAGCGCTCCAGCAGCGCCCGGCCCCGGGGATCGAGGCGCTCGGGGCGGCGGCGGGCGCGCTCAGGGGGGGTGAGGGGCGCGCGCAACGGATCGAGGGCGCAAACGCACTCGGCCGCGAAGAGGCCGAGAGAGGGCGGGGGCGCCTCCGGCACCAGGGCGATGAAATCCCCGAGGGCGGCGACCCGCAGGGGGCCGACGGGCAGGGGGCTCCGGTGCGCCGCCAGGGCCGCGGCCGCATGGAGGAGATCGGCCTCGGTCGCGTCCGGGGCGAGGCGCATCGGCGCCTTCAGGGTGGCGTGGAACCCGTAGACGCGCGGCTCGGCCGTGTTGGCCGCGAGGATGGCCCGGAGCGCGTCAGGACCGGGCGCCGGGCCGGCTCCCAGGATCGCGTCGCCGAAGGCGGCGAGCGCCGAACTCGGAGCAGGGGTGAAATACAGGGCGTATCGGGCAAGGTCGTCCAAAGGAGCTTTTCCTCGGCTGCGCGCGACGGGCCGAAGACCTCATAGGTCGTCGCCCGGACGGTGATATGACAGGCCGGATGCCGAAGAAGAGAGGTCCGCCGTGGCCTGCCAGGCCTGATACTTCGTCACATGGGCGGTCGGGTAGCCAAGAAGGACAACCTGTGCTGGTCTGCAACCTTGACCGACGACAGGAGATCGAGGACGACCCGACGCGCGATGCACAGTCTCAGCGTAAGTCTCTCATCGTGAAAACGGCAGCCGCCTTTAGCGACAGGGCGAGGCCGCGCCTGGAGCGGACCGCACTCGCCGAACGGGTCTTCCGGCTGGCGCCGGGCCGTCGGCTCGTCGTCGTCGACATTGGTTGCGACGGCATCGCCCAGGCCATCACCGCCGATGACGATCACGCCCGCGGCGCGTTCCTGCTCGTCACCGACGGTCTGCGAACCGGTGCGGCGGTCCTCGACCGCCTCCTCGACGATCTCGCCGATCTCGCGCTCAGCCGCTGGCCGCATTGGCATGGGGTGGATGACGGCGGCCTCGCGGACACGGATCACTCTTTCGATCCGATCGTATCCGGTCCCTGGCTCAGGGCAGCACGGCGGCGAGCCGGCGCCGGCCACCCACCCCGGTTCCGCGAAGCCGCGCGGGAACTCCAGTTCGTTCAGCTGCTGCACGCGATCGACCCGTCCGGCGTCGTCCTGATCGGCGAGATCAATCCCGCATCGCCGGCCCGCGCCGCGCCGGTGATCGAGGCCCTGGAATGGTGCATGGGCCATGGTGCGGCCATCGTCATGGCGCTGCCGGCGTGGCCGCCCGATTCCACCCCCTACGATCGCATCCTCTACGGCGCCTGCGAGATCGTGCGCGAGCGTCCTCCGGTCGCCGAGCGCTTCCTCCCGCCGCGTTCGAAGGCCCATCCCGCCAGCGCGATCGAGCAGCGGGTGGAGACGGCCCTGCAGCAGGACGCCGAACTGCGCGGTCTGTTCTGCTGCAACGAACCCGTGCCCGTCGGCGGCTGGGGGCAGCCGCCGCGGGTCGACCTGCTCTGCCGCGCGCACCGCATCGTGGTGGAACTCGACGGACCCGAGCACCGCAGCGCTGCGAGATACGCCGACGACCGCCACCGGGACTATACCCTGCTGACGGCGGGCTACCTCGTGCTGCGGATCACCAACGAGCAGGTCGAGGCCGATCTTCGACGGGCCATCGAGAAGATCCGCTCCGTCGTCCGGCTCCGCAGCCTACCGATAGACGCGACATGAGGGGTTCGATCCGATGAGCCAGACGCCGACGCCGACGCCGAAGCAGGCGCTGATCCTTTGGTGCCTGCTGGGCAAGCACGGCAGTGCCCTGCAGAGTGAGGTCGTGCCCAAGGTCGACGCCGCCGATCGCAGGGCATTGGTCTCCGGGCGGTACCTCTCCGAGGAGAAGCAGGGTCGCTCCATCCGGCTGACCGTCACGGACGGGGGCTGGAACTGGGCAGGCCAGCACCTGCGCGACCCGCTCCCTGCGAATTTCCGCGTCCTGCAGGACTGGCTGGAGCGGATCGACCGGCATCTCGCCACGACCGGCGAGACGCTGGCCGGCCTCATCGGCACGCCGGCGACGCCCGGGCCACGTCCTGCCGAGTCCCCCTCTGCCGAGTCCCTCCCTGCAAAGCCCACACGCAGCCGCACCGCAAAGGCGGCACCACCGGGTTCGGCAAAGCCAAGGAAGCTCACGAAGAAGCAGGTGCGCGCCCGCATCGAGGCCGCCTATCTCGCGCTCACGGAGGGGCAGAAGGCACAGGCCGTGCGCCTCAGCGCGCTGCGCGCGCATCTGAGCGAACTCGACCGCGCCACCGTCGATGCCGGGCTCGCGGCCATCCTGGCCGGTGATCCGACGGCGCGGCTGAGCCAGCTCAGCGATCCGAAGTCGCTCTCCGCCGATGAGCGCGAAGCGGCGTTCAGCCCGGCGGGCGAACCGTTCCACTTCATCTGGATCCAGTCATGAGCGACGCCCTCGACGCCCTGCGCCGGGTCGATTTCGATTGGGTGCGCACCCTCGACAGCGTGTGGCTCGACGTGGAGCCGACCGGCGGCCCGAACGATGCGCTCCCGCCCGGGATCATCGCGGATCTGCACAGGGAGGCGCCCGGTCCTGCCTCCCGCGCGATGGGGCGCGTGCTCATCGGCCCGTCGGGCGTCGGCAAGACGCATCTCGTCGGGCAACTCAGACGGGAGGCCTGGCGCTCGGGCAGCTGGTTCGTGATGCTCGACGTCCTCGGCCTGTCGGAGTTCTGGCGCAGCGCCGCGCTGAGCTTCCTCACCGCCATGCTGCATCAGATGCCGGACGGCCGGCGCCAATCCGACGCCGTGCTGGCCGGGGTGGCGCGCCAGTTCAAGGTCGAAAGGCATGTGGAGGAGGCATTCAACACCCCCGACGTCGACACGCGCAAGATCGTCGTCCTCCTCGTCAAGGCGTTGATGAGCGTCGACATGGGGAGCGCGCTCAAGCACCAGGACGTGTTCCGCGCCCTGTGTCTGCTGCGCTCGAACGATTTCGGCGCCGTGGGCCTCGCCCATGCATGGCTGCAGGGCTACGACGCCGACCCGGTCGCC
Organism: Methylobacterium sp. 88A; assembly: GCF_000376345.1. Lineage (NCBI taxonomy): Bacteria > Pseudomonadati > Pseudomonadota > Alphaproteobacteria > Hyphomicrobiales > Methylobacteriaceae > Methylobacterium > Methylobacterium sp. 88A. The sequence goes on along the minus strand of NZ_AQVT01000001.1, from coordinate 2,412,032 downwards.
CGCGCCGAACTCGGGTTTCTCCGCCCGCCGCCCACGCCGAAGGAACTCGTCGAGGGCATGTCGTGGATCATGAGCCTGAGCGGTCCGATCCTGGTCGCCGTCGACCAGATCGACGGTGTGATCGACGCCGGCCATTTCGTCGGACAGGACGAGTTCGAGGGCCGGCAGGGGCTGGCGGAGGTGCTCGCCTCCGGCCTGCTCGAACTCCACGATGTCCGTCACCGCGGCATGACGGTCATCACCTGCCTCCAGAACTCCTGGGAGCGGCTGGAGGAGCGGGCCCTGACGCCGCTGCTGCAACGATACGGGACGCCCGTCCTGCTGCAGGGCATGAACGACCGGGCCGCAGCGGCGGCGTTGATCCGCGCCCGGCTTGCCCCGGCCTACGCGGAGGCTGGCTTCGAGCCCCCTTACCCGACCTGGCCGTACAGCGACGCCGCGATCGCAGACGCGGCCCGCTCCGGCATGATGCCGCGCACGCTCCTGATGCGCTGCGACGCCTTCCGGCGCGATTGCCTCGCGCAAGGGGCCGTCACCGTGTGTGACAACCTCGTCCAGGCCCCTGACGGGCATACGCGTGACGCGACCGCCGACGCCGTGTTCGACCTCGACCGGGCCAAGCGCAACGCCGACATCGCCGGTTTGCTCGACGAGGAGGCGGCCCTCGGGGAGATCCTGCGCACGGCCTTCGACCTCTACGCGCTCGAAGACGATCCGGACGATGCGCTCGACGTGGCGAGCAAGGGCGAACCCGACCAGAAGATCCCGCCTCTGCACGGCCGGCTGATCCTGATCGACCGAGACCGGAACGACCACGAACGGCATGTGTGCTACCGTGCCTTGCTACAGCCGAACGCCATCGCCTTCCAGGCGCGCCTGCGTGCCGCGCTGACCGCCTCCGGCATCTCGGCACGCATGCCCGACCGAAGCCTGGTGATCGTGCGCCGTGCCCCGGTGCCCGGCGGCGCCAAGACGAAGCAGTTGTTCGACGCCTTCCTCGCGGCAAAGGGCGTGCTGATCGACCCGGTGGAAGACGACCTGCGCACCTTCGTCGCGTTGCGCGACCTGCACGCGAGCTCCGCCGAGGAGGGGCGGCAGGACCGGTTCGAGGCTTGGCTGCGGGCGCACAGGTTCGTGCGCGCCACCGCCTTCTTTCGCCAGGCCGGCCTGGCGGAGTCGGGAGGAGCCGACATCCCCGTCCTCGCGGACGGGACGGACTCCACCGGGACCGTCGACACGACTGCGACTTCCGTGGTGCGGATGCCGAGGGAGAACCCGGACGCGGCAAAGCCGCCGACGGCCCCTTCCAAGCCCGCTCCGACCGTATTGCCCGACGCCATCCCGGTCGGTCATCGCCTCACGCCGGACGCGCCGACGGTGACGCTTCCGCTGCGGCTCCTGCCGCGGCACACGTCCATCATCGCCGGCTCCGGCTCGGGCAAGACGGTGTTGTTGCGCCGGCTGGTCGAGGAGGCGGCGCTCGCCGGCATCCCCGCCATCGTGGTCGATCCGAACAACGACCTGTCGCGGCTCGGCGATTCCTGGCCCGAGCGGCCGACGGCCTTCACCCCGGAGGACGCCGACAAGGCCGCCCGCTACGCCGAGCGCGTCGAGGTGGTGGTCTGGACGCCCGGGGTCTCCGCCGGCAATCCGCTGTTTCTGTCCGTCCTGCCGGACTTCTCGGGACTCGGCGAGGACGCTGACGAGCGGGGACAAGCCGTCGAGATGGCGGGCGAGACCGTGGGGCCCCTCGCCGGTGCGAGGAAGACGATCCAGCGCGGCGTGCTGGCCGACGCGTTGCGCCTCTTCGCCGAGCGTGGCGGCGGCGGCCTCGCGGACTTCACCGCCTTGCTCGCCGACCTGCCGGACGGCGTGAGCGAGATCGGCGGCGCGACCAGGATCGCCGCCGGGATGGCCGACGAGTTGCACGCGGCCGTGGCCACGAACCCGCTCCTGAAAGCCAGGGGCAGCGTGCTCGACCCGCAGGTCCTGTTCTTCGGCTCCGACCCGGCGCGCACCCGCATCTCGGTGATCAACCTCGCCGGTCTCGCCTCGGAGGCGGCGCGGGAGGACTTCGTAAATCGCCTGCAGATGACGTTGTTCGGCTGGATCAAGACGCATCCGAGCCCGCGCGGCATGCTCTACGTCGTGGACGAGGCGCAGACCTTCCTGCCGTCGCAAAGAGCCTGTCCGAGTCTCGGCAGCGGCATCAAGCTCGTGGCGCAAGGACGCAAGTACGGGCTGGGCATGGTCGTTGCGACCCAGGTGCCCAAGGGCCTGCACAACCAAATCGTCTCGAACTGCACGACGCAGTTCTTCGGCCGCCAGAGCGCACCCGCGACCATCGCCGCAGCCCAGGAGATCATGGCGGCGAGCGGCGGCGCGGCCAGCGACATCGGCAAACTCGGCGCGGGCGAATTCTACTTCGCCACCGAGGGATCGGGGAAGCCGGCAAAGCTGCGCACACCATTGTGCCTGAGCCACCATCCGGCCAACCCGCCGACCCCCGATCAGGTCGTGACGATAGCCAGGCGATCGATCGCCTTCGCATGATCCCGCGGCTGCCATGCGCCGGCCGGGCATGGAAGCGGGGGCACGGTGCCACTCGCATGGTGCGCCTCGGGCGCGTCAGAATTTTGAGAAGGCCGATCGGCTGGGAGCCATCGTCCTTTTGCGGAAGCTGGGCAGGTTTGCACAGTTCGGCGAACAGTGCCTTCGCGCCTCCGGTGTTCAGCCCGGCAGGAGGGCCAATCAGCCGCTCGTGCATGTCGGCTGCAGCCTCGAGCAGCGCATGGAGCCTCACGTCGATCATGAGGATGGGCACTGCCATGGTCGGGCAGCGGGTCTGCTGCCGCCGGCGCAATCCCGCGGTTCCCGAGGGAATTGTCAGGAGGTCAAAAGTGCACCGCCTCGGAGAAGCGTCCCCAACGGCAACCGTTCGCTAAATCCTTGAGACTGCGCACGTCTCCCGCAACACGCGAATTTCCGTCGTTCGCGGGGAGCGAGTGGTGGGGCACGCATCCGGCCAAAACCGGTCTCTGCTGTCATTTCCCTGCTAACAGGGAAAACAACAGGGAAAACGGAGCGGTGCAGCTCTAGGGCTCGGTTTTTGGTCGGCAATACTGCAGCTGAAGCAATGCCTTAGGGGGCAATTCCCTGTGCGGCGGAACAGGGAATTGGTCTCAGCCGAACAGGGAGGCGTTTGGTCGAAACAGGCAAGCCGATCGGTGTGAGCAGGGATCGTCTCGGCTCAAATGCAAAAAGGCCGGAAAGCCGTTAGGCTCTCCGGCTGAATATGGTTTTGAGGGATTGGGGGAGGGGGCTCAGGTCCCCACCGGCTCCAAGGCGACGTCGCTTGGGCTGACGAACCGAACCTCGATGCTGGGCGGATACTTTGGTTGATCGTCCAGGACGTCCAACCATTCCTCGTGGGACATGCCATCGGGCTCTGTCTTCGGCGCCAAGGCCTTGATGTTATCGAAGAGGAGTTTGGCGGCTTTCATATCGCCCTGCATGGCCTTCCGGGTGAGCTGCTGGGCGAGTGCCTCGATCTGGGTTGTCCGGATCGTGCGGCCATCCTTGGTGATAGTGATCGGCTCACGCGCGGCCTGGGTGAGCGCGTCCAGAAGATCGCGTCGGCCGAGCGGTGCTGAGTGCCCCCGGGGCCGCCCGCGGGGATTGCCGGACTGGCCCTTCCGGAAGCGATGGTCGGCCGGCGGCTTGCCGTATCCGACCTCGTACGCGGTGGGCCGCTTTGGTTTGATCGTCGTGGTGTTAGCAGCGTCAGCCATCACGCAGCCTCCTCGAGCATGGCAGGGGCCGTACGGGCCGATCGGACCTCGTCCCAGGTTTCATCCGTACCGTCGAGAATGGCGTCACGGCCTGTGAACGCCTGCCAGCGCCGAACAGCGACATCGACATAGACCGGGTCGAGTTCGAGCACCCGCGCCTCACGCCCGGTCTTCTCCGCAGCCAGCAGGGTCGTACCGCTGCCCGAGAACGGATCGAGGACGATCGCACCGCGGCGCGTCACATCCTTGATCGCATCGAGGACCAGGGCCACCGGCTTGACGGTGGGATGCAGCGCCAGATCTCCTGCTCCCTTGAAGGTGTTGACCCCGGAATAGGTCCACACGTTCGAACGGTTGCGCCCGTGCCGGCCGAGCTCGACGTTGTTGGTGTGGCCCGCCGTGCCAACTTTGTAGAGCGCGATCAACTCGTGCTGCGAGCGGTAGAGCGAACCCTGCCCCGGATTGGTCTTGCTCCACACGATCAGGTTCTTCTGCTCGCCGAATAGAGGGCGGGTGGCGGCATGCAGCTCCGGCAGGTGACGCCAATCCATGCAGACGTAGTGCAGGGCGCCATTACGCGAGACCGAGACGGCATTGCCGAGGCTCTCGGTCAGGAAGGCGGTGAAGGCCTCCTCCGTCATCTCGCCCGAGCCCATGACGAACTCACGGTGCTGGACCCGGCCACGGCCCATGACGTGGCCGTTGACGGGTACGTTGTAGGGCGGATCGGTGAAGACCATGTCGGCCTTACGTCCGCCCATCAGACGCTCGACGTCATCGCTACTGCACGCACTGCCGCATAGGATCCGGTGCGGACCAAGCTGCCAGAGGTCACCGAGCTGCGAGACCGGTGCTTCCGGCTCATACTGCTCGTCCTCGCGCGAGGCAAGGCGCTCCTCTTCGAGATCCCCCGTCAGCAGATCGAGTTCGGCGATCTCGAAACCGGTGATCGACAGATCCAGGCCGATCTCAGGCAGGTGGATGGCGAGTTCACCGAGCTCGAGGGCGAGGGTTGCCCGATCCCAACCGGCGAGAGTCGCGATCTTGTTGTCGGCAATCGCATAGGCGCGCTTCTGCGTGTCGCTCAGGTGATCGAGCCGGACGGTCGGGACCGTGGACAGGCCGAGCTGTTTTGCCGCCATCAAGCGTCCGTGCCCGGCGAGCACGAGGCCAGTCTCGTCGACGACGAGCGGCACGGTGAATCCGAATGCCCTGATGCTGTCGGCGACCTTGGCTATCTGCTTCTTGGAATGAGTGCGGGCGTTGCGCGGATTGGCCCTAAGGGCAGCCGGAGCCTGGTCGAGGATGGTCAACCCAGCCGTGGGGAAGGCAGGCGTTTTTGTCGTCATGGTGGGGATGTCCTTCGAAAGCGCGCACGACGACGGGCCCGCGTGCCGGAGGGCAGCAGGGTTAAGGTCGACGCGGGAGGGGGCGGAGAGGAGGGCCGCTCGGGCCTAGAGACAGAAACGCCCCGGGACGGGTGCCGCGGGGCGAGGGGACGTGCAATCGTGCAGCGGCCTATTCAGGCGCGCCGTTCGGGAAGGATCACGATTGCGGGTGGGTCCAGGCCGGTCCGCCGCGGACACAGGAACTAGGAATTAGCGAAATTGCGCAGTTTACCCGTCGGGTGTCAAGACGGCATCGCATAATGCCTCTCCGCAGCGATCGCGCGGCTGGACTAACTTTCGTGAAATGCTACGTCTACGAGCCAGTTCCCATGGTGGTGACCGGTATTATATGCAGGTCACCACCATGCCCTCCCGAGAAGCGATTGACGGGACACAATAGCTCTTAAGCTCGCTGTCATATTCACCAAAATTTAGAATATTTCAAAATCTAAATTATTTACTCCAGTCATATTCCCCAAGCTAGCGAACTTTACAGCTGAATAGTTGGATCCCGAACCGTCCTTGTCGTAAAATAGCCCCCCCACCGACGAGTCGTAAATAATGCGATCATTGGCATCAATTGGACTCGAGCCCATCAGCTTGAACGCCGAAGCCGCTAGGAATTGTTCACCTCCGACATTAACGACAGCTAACGCCTCAAAGATACTATGATCCAGCTTAAGCTTGTCATAAGAACCATCGAAATCAGTGATTTTTGCCAAATTTTTTGATTGGTTCATTTCAACATCAAAGACAAACGTATCGTTCCCCGCCCCCCCGGTCAGGACATCAATTCCGCCGCGGCCATTGATGATGTTGTCCGCTGAATTTCCCGAAATCAGATTGTTTAAACCGTTGCCTGAGGCATCAATATTGACAGCGCCAGCAAGCGATAGATTTTCAACAAAATCAGCAAGCACAACTGAGACAGAACTTTGGATTAGATCCACCCCTTCACCACTAACTTCTACTGCGCGATCGGCAGCACTGTCGAATATGTACGTGTCGTTACCTCCTCGACCGATTAGATTATCGCCCCCCTCGTAGCCATCAAGTCGATTACCACCGTTGTCGCCCCAAAGCTGGTCAGCGAACTTGCTACCTGTCAGATTTTCTAAGTTAATTAATACATCACCGGCGGCATCTTGATCGACAGAGCTCGCACTAGACGCAAGCATATCTACGACTACCCCATGATCCGAAGATTGGTAGTTAGCCGTATCGACCCCCTCGCCACCATCTAATTCATCTGAACCTTGCCCACCAACAATAACGTCATCGCCCGAGCCGCCGCGGATGATATCATTCCCGTCGCCGCCAAATATGGTGTCAGAACCACCTTTACCTTCTAATGTATCAGCCAAACGTGTCCCGACGAGAAAGTTTTCATGATCGTCGGCCGATACGTGCACTCCAAATCCCTCAATACCCGTGCCAGATATCGTGTTAATAAGGCCATTGCCTCCGTTAATTACAACGGGACCTCCATTAACTTCGACATGGGGAGTACCATCCACCAACGAAACATAGACGTCAGTGCTTGGCGCTCCACTCAACTCTAGGATGCCGTTTACTGCACGAGCAGAAATATCGGCTGGTCCTGGAGCAGCAACGGCTTTATCGGCAAATTTAAGCGTTTGTACGTTTGTAAGCAAATCAAATCCGTCAACACTAATATCCCTCGCATCCTCGATGCTAACCACTCCATTTCGATTGATTATAATATAATCTGCGTAGTTACCCGAGAACGCCGCGGTATTGTTGCCACTACCTCCGTCGATAACATCATCCCCGCCGCCGCCAACAAGAAGGTCGTCGCCACCAAGGCCATAGATCCAGTCCACCAAACCCGAACCATAGATCGCATTTACTGCTTCATTGCCGAACACTTTGAGCTCACTAGCAACTAAATTTCGAGCATCGATGCTGTTAAGACTATTTAAGCTTGCAGGAAAGGTAATCGGAAATCCAGATTGGGTTATGGATAGCAGATTAGAACCGTTCTTCAATTTGACCGTAATGTCGCTTTCAGTGGCTCCAATCAGACTTAATACCCCCTCTAATTCCGCAACTTGAATTGCAGCACCAGAAGGCACCTTGATAGTACCATTTGCGAACGTCAAATATTCAATACCCGAAAGGGTATCCGTTCCGTCGGCCGCAGATTCTCTAATATCCTTAACGATAATTCTCGAGCCATCATTGGTGATCTGGTAATTTACAAATTCACCGCCATACACCGCTGTGTCGTTCCCCCCACCACCTTCGAGTATATCATTCCCACTGCCGCCAATTATTATATCATCACCACCATGACTCTGGATTAAATCATCGTCTTGTGAGCCGCGAATATTATTTGCCAGATTATTGCCCTTTAAATTTACTCCGGCATCTATTCGTGACGCGTCGATATCTTTGATAGAAAGCATTTCACCGCCGACGGCTATGCGCGCACCATCGACAAATACCGTGGGTGCATAATTAACAGGATCATTAGACAGCGTCACCGAGAGTGTCGAACCGCCTGCACTACCATTAATCGTAAGCTTCCCCGCTGCGCCATCTGCGCGTATTGTACTAAAAGTCTTAAGATTGATCATTTTGTCTGAAAATACGATCTGCGATATATTATAAATCTCATCAATTCCTTCGCCAAATTTACTACGAAGATCAGCTATCAAAATTCTCTCGTCGGACATGGAAATAGCATAGTCGGTGCTCTTGCCGAGATAAACCGCCGTGTCTACTCCAGTACCACCGTCCAGGATATCGTTGCCAATTCCACCATAAAGACGGTCGTTTCCGGCTCCACCGTTGAGGTCGTCGTTACCTAGTGAACCAAACAGCCGATCATTACCTAGGCCGCCAGTTAGCTCGTCGTTTCCTAGGCCACCAAAAAGATCACTGTCATCGTCGGGCCCGACGAGGTTGCGCGCCGCCGTGCTCGTACTGAACACCGCCTGCTTGTCGGTGAACAGAGACTGCTTCATCGCATCGAGGCTGTAGCTCGCATAGTTGCCGTTGTAGTTGACCCGAAGGTAAGTGTAGTTGAAGCCTGCGTCCAGCAGCTTCAGGGTCGCCAGGTCGGCGATGCCCAGCGCCGAGACGTCGAGGCGGTCCTCCGCTTTGAAGTCGCTCAGGCTGACGCTGACGCTATCGCGCTGAGACACCGGGCTGGCCAGGACGAACACGTCCGAGCCCGTGCCGCCGGTGGCTCTGTCACCCTCGGCACCGATCAGCAGCGTATCCGCTCCCGCGCCGCCGTTCAGCGTATCGTAGCCTGCACCGCCATCGAGCCGGTCGTCTCCGTCCTCGCCGTTGAGCGTGTCGACGTCCAGACCGCCAAGAAGCGTATCGTTGCCCGCCCCGCCATACAGTGTGTCGTTGCTTGCGCCACCATCCAGTCGATCGTTGCCCTCTAAACCTTGCAGCACATCTTGGCCATCAAGCCCGAAAAGCACATCAGATGCTGCATTACCACCGATTATGTTGTTAGACCCGTTACCAATGCCCTCGAACGAATCTGCACCAGCATAGGACAGATTTTCGACGTTCAATCCAATAGTATATTTTCTTAGGGTTGTGCTGACAGTGTCCGTCCCCGACGCAGAAGCCTCTATAATTTCCACCAATTCGTGATCGACAACATATGTATCGTTTCCGTCAGACCCTATAAGCTGATCCCGACCGTCGCGTCCGCCCGAAAGCGTATCGTCAAAGGCCGAACCTTGTATAGTATTGCTCAGGACATTACCTGTTCCAATGAAACTTCCATTACCCAAGTAAGAAAGATTTTCAATGGAGTTATCGGATAATGTAAATTCATTTAGATGCGTCTTAATATTATCGATCCCTTCCCCGTCAATCTCTTCGATAGCAACACCTAGATATTCTACTATATACGTGTCATCGCCGCCTCTCCCTCTTAAAATGTCGATCCCTCCATTGCCGCCGTCTAACGTGTCAGATCCTTTACCTCCAACAATGAGGTTGTCGCCAGCATTGCCATCTCCATTAAAATCTCCAATGCCAGTAAAATAAAGTGCTTCTACATTTTCAGCGAGACTAAATCTTAGAAGGCCCGTTTTGACAGTATCGTACCCCTCACCTGCTGACTCAATAATTTCATCAAGGCCGTCACCAACTTCGATGAGATAAGTATCGTCTCCGGCCCCTCCAAGAAGACGATCGTTCCCCTCTCCACCAATTAGCAAATCCCTGCCACCTAAACCAAACAGGTCATCCCCACCTTCAGCACCACGGATTTCATTATTTGATTTGCTGCCAATAAGTGTATCTATTTTCGCCGAACCAATTAGATTTTGAATATTTTTTATAATGTCGCCTTCGGCGTCCCCACCAACATTTTGCTGATTGTCTAAATTGACGCTTACGCCTCGCTCCGAACCACTATAAGAAACGGTGTTAATATTTGAGTTTCCATCGATGATGTCGGCTCCCGACCCACCCTCGATAATGTCATTACCTGCACCGCCGTTGAGTCTGTCAAAACCGTCACCGCCAAAAATAATATCATCACCTCCGGCGCCAGAGATAACATCCGAACGCGCCGTCCCCGTAAATTGATTCTGCTTGTCGTCGCCAGTAAGAAATATACCAACATTTACTACATTCTCTGCATTAACGTTCGATATTGGCCCAAAGGAAGCCTCAATAGCGACGTCCCTACCATCCGCCTTTGCAACAAGACCTGCGTAACTCAGCGTTACTTCAAGATTTTTTTCGGCACCGCCTGTAAAAAACAAGCTTTTTTCAGTATTAATTACTTGTATTTTGCTGAATAGCGTTGGTGATTCGATTGTTTTATCTAAAAAAACCAAACTTTCCACATTGCTTAGCTTGTCGACACCATCAAAATTCAGATTTCTTTTATCTTTTACGACAACAAAATTGCCGGCAGTCGAAATGACATAATTGCTGCTGTCGGCGTAATATCTTACAACATCAATGCCTTGTCCACCGTCAATCATGTCGTTGCCGACACCTCCCGATATTTCATCATCTCCAGCGCCAGCAAAAATCTTGTCATTTCCACCGCCTCCTTGAACTATATCGTTTCCTTGGCCACCTAGAATATTGTCATCACCCAATCCGCCGTACAGGAAATCGCTCCCATATCCGCCATCGAGCTGATCGGCACCGCTGGAGCCAAACAGCCGATCGGACCCAAGGCCGCCGGCAAGCGTGTCGTTGCCGAGCCCACCAATCAGATCGTCGGCATTCGCTGTACCGGTCAGGGACCGCGCCGCCGTGCTCGTATTGAACACCGCCTGCTTGTCGGTGAACTGAGACAGCTTGATCGCATCGAGGCTGTAGCTCGCATAGTTGCCGTTGTAGTAGGTAACCAGGTAGGTATAGCTGAAGCCTGCGTCCAGCAGCTTCAGGGTCGCCAGGTCGGCGATGCCCAGCGCCGAGACGTCGAGGCGGTCCTCGGCTTTGAAGTCGCTCAGGCTGACGCTGACGCTATCGCGCTGAGACACCGGGCTGGCCAGGACGAACACGTCCGAGCCCGTGCCGCCGGTGGCTCTGTCGCCCTCGGCACCGATCAGTAGCGTATCCGCTCCCGCGCCGCCGTTCAGCGTATCGTAGCCTGCACCGCCATCGAGCCGGTCGTCTCCGTCCTCGCCGTTGAGCGTGTCGACGTCCAGACCGCCCAGAAGCGTGTCGTTACCCGCCCCGCCATACAGAGTGTCTCGCCCACCCCCGCCATCGAGCGCATCAGCACCCTCATCGCCCATTAAATCGTCGTTGTTATCTCCGCCAGAAAGAGTATCAGCTCCATCTCCGCCGACTAATGTATCATCGCCCAATGATCCAATTAATTTATCATTGCCAATTCCACCTGTTAGTATATTATCAAGACCATTACCAGTTATTATGTCATTTCCGCCCAAACCCTCCAATACCACTTGATGAGTCGTCAGTCGGAATCGATCACCCATCTCGGTTCCGATGTAAAAATTCTCATAGCTTATAGTATATGTTTTTCCAGTGGTGCTTACCGTATAGTTATGGGTTTCAGAGAACAAAGGTATTTCTGCCCCGCCGCCTATTGGCGTCGTCCCCTGATAAATCGGCCCCAGGGAAAGATCCACGGTCGGCCTGCCTATAGGACCAAGATCTGCATAAGCATAAGCCGAAGCCTGCCCAATTAGAAGCTCAGCCTCGCTGCTTAGCAACAGACTTGTTTCGTTTGTTAGATTGCCTTTTATATTATATGTAGCAGATACAGTGAATTTTCCCTCGCCTTGAGGAGTATCAAACTCAAATTTATCTCCAAGAACGCCGTCAATGTGCTGGCCAAAACTCGATGTCATGCTAACTTCGACCGAGGTCGGCTCGAAACGAAACTCCTGCTGCAACGAGACATGCCCAACCAGGTTAGCAGCAAGTGTAGTATAATCATAACCGAACCCTACAAGTCCAAGATCGACGTCTTTATGACCCTGAAATACTTGTGGCGGAACTCCTACCAACCCAAGCAAGGCGCCTACTACATTGAAGCTAGCCGAAACAAACGGGTCGGTTCGCCCCGACACAACAAGCGCCCCAAACGCACTTCCGTCATTTACGATGTGTCGCGTGCTGAGATCTAAAGGATCTGGAAGACCAACGGTAATACTACCATAATCATAGTCAAATCTTTTTGGCTCATAATCCTCGCCTTGAATATCAATAATATTGTATAATTCTTCAAAATCTACAAGAACAGTATCGAATGAACCGCTAACGCTTGCATTTATACCCCCCCCGCCAAAAAAGTCTGAACTAATATGGCCTTCTGCAGAAACAGACCCATAGAGACGCGCATACAACTCAGCGCCTAAATTCAGATTAATTCCAGAGTTTTCAAGATCAATGCCCGTTGACGACAAGCTGGAGCGACCCTGCTGCCAATATGAGGTATCGATATATGAACTTGCGTTTATCGTATCAGCAGAGCTCGAAACCCTTTCTCTTAGATCGATACCGTAATTTATTTGGATATCGCCCGCCATTAGATCCAGTTCGCCCACCAAACCAAATCCAGCAGTATAATCGAGACCTATATTAGCACTCAGGGAGGCACCGCCTTCAGCTAATGGGCTTAGGTCGAATCCACCGTCAATGCTAAATCCAGCAGAATTACTACCTGAAGATCTATAATACCAGTCGTCCGAAAAATCGTAGTGCAGATTGCCGGGATAATCCGGCCCCCACATACCAACACCACGGTTACCGGAAATAATGGTCATATTAATAGCCTCGCAATAACCTGCTCGTCCGAAATTATTCTCGACAAATCAACTAAGCTTGCCAAACCCTACACTGCTACGGAAAAGGCAAATTTAGTCTCGATCTGAACGCAAAAATCGGCCAAAAAGCAACCTTGTGATGATCATCGTTTCCTCGATACACATCATGAGCCACACTAGAATTCAATGAACCTTTTGGCTACCGTTCGGAAAGGCGGCAACTGTTGCGAAATTTTCATGTTGCTGAATTGCAACGGAGCGCATCTTATTTTCGTTCATTTCATGATAGGTCCTATTGACGAATTGACTTCTTGAATGACCTCATTGCCGACCCCGATTCGAAGTTGGATGTTTGACCCCGGGGTTTGATAGTGCACTCTTCACAGTGAAACAGAGGGACGCGCTATGGACCAGGTTCTTCACGGCGGCGTCACAGCGACGGAGACGATCGTCGAGCGATCCAGTATTGACCCTGACCCAGCAAAGTGGTCCGCGCTGAGCGCAAGTTTTTCGGGCATCCTGAACCCTTAAGGAGGGTGGATGCCATGCCTCGCAAACGCTTCACGAACGAACAGATCGCCTTTGCCCTGCGGCAGGCGGAGAATGGTGCGACGGTGGACGAGGTCTGCCGGAAGATGGGTGTATCCGAGCCAACGTTTTACCGTTGGAAGAAGCAGTTCGTCGGCATGGGCGTGCCTGAGATCCGGCGGTTGAAGCAGTTGGAGGACGAGAACGGCAAGCTCAAGCGGTTGGTCGCAGACCTGACGCTGGACCGCTCGATGCTGCAGGACGTGCTCAAGCGACCCGAAGGGCAGCGTCAGCAAAAGTGGTGAGGCCCGCCGTTCGCCGTGAGGTCGCCGGTCACCTGCAGGTGGCCTACGACATCAGCGAGCGTCGGGCCTGTCTGGCCACCGGCTTCGGCTGTTCGTCCCAGCGCTATACCAAGCGCTCTGATCCGCAGGTCGCGCTGCGGATGCGACTGAAGGAGCTGGCTGCCGCACGGGTCCGCTACGGCTACCGGCGGCTTCACATCCTATTGCGACGGGAGGGCTGGAAGGTGAACCACAAACGCACTTACCGGATCTACCGCGACGAGGGACTGTCGATCCGGTCCAAGCTGCCCAAGCGCAAGCGGGCCTGGCGATATCGCCAAGGGCGACCAGCGATTGGTGGGCCCAACGAGGTCTGGGCGATGGACTTCGTATCCGACCGCATTGTGGATCGGCGTCGAACGATGACCCTGGGCGAAACAGGACGTAATCCCTTATGTAAGATAGGAAATCTGCATCGAAGATGGGGTCACGATCGGTACCGATTGTGACCCCATCTTCGGCGAATATTACGCTACAATGATAAAGACTTAGCGCGAGATGATAGAGGGTTCATCAATGGACGCTTTTTCACATGCGGTGCTCAACGAAGTCGTAGGACCAGACATGGTCGGGACGCTCCGGCCGTAAGCGAAGGCAGGAGCCGTCGTTAAGCCAAAGGCGTGCCCGTTTCGGCTGGCGAGCGGGAACCTTGAGCCCTTCGAGCCGCCAGATGTGTTCAACGCGCTTTACGTTCACCGTCCAGCCGTCGCGCCGGAGCAGGGCCGTGATCCGGCGATAGCCGTAGCGCCCGTACTGCAGAGCCAAAGCGACGATGGCGGACATCAGAGCGGCCTCGTCCTCGATCACTACGGCGGATTTGCGCTGGGTCGAACGATGCTGACCCAGGACACGGCAAGCGAAGCGTTCGGACACGCCATGCTCGGCAACGACGTAGTCGACACAAGCCCGGCGGCGAGCCGGGCTCAGAAGTTTCCCGCAGCCGCCTCCTTCAGGATGAGCTTCTCCAATGTCAGGTCAGAGATAGCCCGGCGAAGGCGCTGATTCTCGGTCTCCAGGGACTTCAGCCGCTTTACCTGATCGCCCTTCAGGCCACCGTACTCGGACCGCCAGCGGTAATACGTAACCTCGGTTACCTCGATGGACCGGATTGCTTCGGCAACCTTGCGACCTTGCGAGACCAGAACATCCACTTGACGCAGCTTAGCAACAATCTCTTCAGCCGTATGCTTCTTCCGTCCCATGATGACATCCTGCACATGGCTCAAAGCCATATGTAGAACGGCCCTGCGGACAAGAGCGCTCAGCAACAGATCCCCCACCGAGAACGGTGCAGTCATATGTCCGGCCTTTGGGCGCGGTCAGAGACCGCTGGCCTCGATGGAGTCCGCGAGGTGAGTGGCAGATCATACCTGCGCGCTCGAAGGCGCATCGGCTTTGGAGGCCTGTCTCACTTCGAGGGGACGTGCAATCGCGCAGCGGGCTGTTCAGACGCGCTGTTCGGAAAAGGATCACGACTGCGGGTGGGTCCAAGCCGGTCCGCTGAGCACACGAAATTATGATTTAGCGAAAATGCACGTTTGACCCGTCGGGTGTGCAAGACGGTTTCGCATGGGCATCTCAAGCGGTGATCGCGGCATGGAATCCGCGCTTGTTTAGGGATCGCATTGCCGGAAAATCTTGCGCTGGCTTAAGATCAGCGTGATGGGCCAGCGACATAAATAAGCACAATATTTTTATCTAACTAGACATCGCTTAAATAGCGTATCCTGTCGGCGAAATTTGCGATGAAGTTTTTATCAAATCATCATATTTAGTTTTTATCTTTTTACTGTAAATATTATTAAGTATAAACAAAATAAAAAAATGAATTTTTTAATAGTATAGCTATGCCCCTAGATTATAAACTGCTATATCACTAAATGAAATTTAAGGAAAGTCGGTATCAAAAATAGGGGCCAAAATTGTGTGTTTTTATACATTGAAAGGCTGAAAAATAAACCGTATAGAGCTTTTAGGATTCAGTGTTTAGGCTGTATGCTGTGTGTACGCTTGTGCACATAACATACAAAATGAAGTATCTCGAATTATGCTGCATGGTCAAGAGCGTCAATTTCAGGTCAAAGCTGACGACGATACGCTGACTGGCACGGAAGGCGATGACACGCTGAATGGTTTAGGCGGGGACGATGTGCTGTCTGGCTGGGATGGCGATGACTTTCTTGACGGAGGCTCGGGCAACGACTTTCTCGATGGTGGTAACGGTAACGACACACTTCGTGGTGGCGACGACAATGACCACTTAGTGGGCGGGCTTGGTTTTGATGTCATTGAAGGTGGAGCAGGAAACGACAGCATCGAGGAAAACTCGTTGTTTGACCTTGTCGATGCAGGGGGGCGTATCGATGGAGGAGCCGGCGATGACTCGATCCTCGTTTCCGGGACAACCAGTGCATTGGCTGTCAACGGCGGCGAAGGGTTTGATACCCTAACAGTAAATTTTAATACGGCTATAGCGAGCGCTCATGGGTTCATGGATTTATCTAAAATTCAGAATGTAGAGACAATCAAATACAACTACTCATCTATCAATTTTAGCATAAGTGATTTTAATATTTCCTCAGGCAATACGCTTGCTATCGCGCCTGGCACGATATCTTACTATTCATCGGGTGCAACGATCGACGGCAGTCAAGTGACGGCTGGTTCGCTGCACATTTCGACCTTGAAAGAAGAATTCTATGGCTCGGGCTCAGTAGACAATATTATTGGAGGGGCCGGCGATGATCTAATCGAAACTTTTGTTGGCGATGATTTCATTAAAGGTGGCGCCGGCGACGACGTCATTGACGCGGGAAGCGGCATCGATACAGCTGGGTTTTCAGGAAACTATGCTGATTATACTATAACAGAAGACAACATTCATGGCGTTCTCGTTGTAACCGACAATCATGGCGCTGACGGAACTGACACTCTCAAAAGCGTTAACAAACTACAATTCGCCGACCGAACCATCTCCGTCGTTATTCCAGGTATTACCCTCATTGGTACAAATAGTGCAGATACGCTGACTGGCACGGAAGGCGATGACACGCTGAATGGTTTAGGCGGGGACGATGTGCTGTCTGGCTTGGATGGCGATGACTTTCTTGACGGAGGCTCGGGCAACGACTTTCTCGATGGTGGCAACGGTAACGACACACTTCGTGGTGGCGACGACAATGACCACTTAGTGGGCGGGCTTGGTTTTGATGTCATTGAAGGTGGAGCAGGAAACGACAGCATCGAGGAAAACTCGTTGTTTGACCTTGTCGATGCAGGGGGGCGTATCGATGGAGGAGCCGGCGATGACTCGATCCTCGTTTCCGGGACAACCAGTGCATTGGCTGTCAACGGCGGCGAAGGGTTTGATACCCTAACAGTAAATTTTAATACGGCTATAGCGAGCGCTCATGGGTTCATGGATTTATCTAAAATTCAGAATGTAGAGACAATCAAATACAACTACTCATCTATCAATTTTAGCATAAGTGATTTTAATATTTCCTCAGGCAATACGCTTGCTATCGCGCCTGGCACGATATCTTACTATTCATCGGGTGCAACGATCGACGGCAGTCAAGTGACGGCTGGTTCGCTGCACATTTCGACCTTGAAAGAAGAATTCTATGGCTCGGGCTCAGTAGACAATATTATTGGAGGGGCCGGCGATGATCTAATCGAAACTTTTGTTGGCGATGATTTCATTAAAGGTGGCGCCGGCGACGACGTCATTGACGCGGGAAGCGGCATCGATACAGCTGGGTTTTCAGGAAACTATGCTGATTATACTATAACAGAAGACAACATTCATGGCGTTCTCGTTGTAACCGACAATCATGGCGCTGACGGAACTGACACTCTCAAAAGCGTTAACAAACTACAATTCGCCGACCGAACCATCTCCGTCGTTATTCCAGGTATTACCCTCATCGGCACCGACACCGGCGATTCCCTCAGCGGCAGCGAAGGCAACGACACTCTGGATGGCGGCGGCGGCGACGACGTGCTGATGGGCCTTGATGCCGCCGACACGCTTGACGGCGGCGAGGGCAGCGACAATCTGATCGGAGGGGCCGGCAACGATACGCTCGACGGCGGCATCGGCAACGACACGCTGGTTGCCGGCGCCGGCAACGACATGGTCGATGCGGGCGACGGCAATGATCTCATTGTCGGCAACGGCGACGATGCAGGCAATGACACCTATTCCGGTGGCATCGGCGTTGATACCGTCGCGTATTCCGGTGCCGTGACAGGCATCACGGTCAACCTCACTACCGGAACGGCGGCGGGCAATGAGATAGGCCGGGACACGCTCGATCAGGTCGAGAACGTCATCGGCGGTGGCGGCAACGACATTATCACCGGGAGCGGCGGCGACAACATTCTCGAAGGGGGCACGGGCGCGGATCGCTTGGTGGGCGGTGCCGGCATCGACACCGCGAGCTACGAACACGCGAGCGTGAAGGTCTCGGCCAACCTGACCGATGCGGGTCTGAACACCGGGCAGGCAGCAGGCGACACCTACAGCGGCATCGAGGGGCTCGAAGGCTCGAACTACGACGACGCGCTCACCGGCAACGCCGGCGCGAACGTTCTGGCCGGCGGCGCGGGTAACGACAGCTTGGACGGCGGCGTAGGCGCCGACTTGATGGAAGGAGATGCCGGCAACGACACCTACATTGTTGACAATACCGGCGACCATATCGCCGAGACCATCGGTGCCGGCACCGATGTCGTGAAGGCCAACGTCAGCTACGTGCTCACTACTGGACAATCCGTGGAGACGCTGTCGACCACGAGCGATGCCGGCACGGGTTCCATTAATCTGACCGGCAACGACCTCAACAACACCGTGCGCGGCAACGATGGCACGAACGTGCTCAACGGCGGCGGCGGTAGGGATCGTCTGGTCGGCGGCTTGGGCAACGACACCTACGTCACCGACGGCGCCGACACGATCACCGAAGGTACCGATGCCGGCACCGACCTCGTGAAGAGTTCGGTCACGCTCACGCTCGGCACGAACCTAGAAAACCTCACGCTGACCGGCACGGTTGCCGTCAATGGCACCGGCAACAGTGCCGCAAACACGCTGAGGGGCAACGGCGCCGCCAACATCCTCAACGGCGGCACCGGCGCCGACACGCTGATCGGGGGCTTGGGCAATGACACCTACGTCACCGACGGCGGCGACGTGATCTCGGAGACGTCGGCCACCGGCGGTACCGACCTCGTGCAAAGCTCGGCGACACTCACGCTCGGCACTAACCTAGAAAACCTCACGCTGTCCGGCACGGGCGCGATCGGCGGCACCGGCAACACCCTGGCCAACACCATCACCGGAAACGGCGCCGCCAACGTGCTCAACGGCGGCACCGGCAGCGACACACTGATCGGCGGCTTGGGCAACGACACCTACGTCACCGACGGCGCCGACACGATCACCGAATTAGCCAGCGCTGGCACCGACCTCGTGCAAAGCTCCGCCACCCTGACGCTTGGAACTAACCTGGAGAACCTGACGCTCACCGGCACGGGCGCGATCGACGGCACCGGCAACACCCTGGCCAACACCATCATCGGAAACAGCGCCGCAAACACCTTGGATGGCGGAGACGGCAACGATACGCTGACCGGAGGCGCCGGCAGCGACACACTGATCGGAGGCTTGGGCAACGATATCTACGTCACGGACGGTCGCGACACCCTCAGCGAGACCTCGGCCAGCGGCGGCACTGACCTCGTGCAGAGCTCGGCCACATTGACGCTCGGCGCCAACTTGGAGAACCTCACGCTGACCGGCAGGGCCGCAACCAGCGGCACCGGCAACGAATTGGCCAACACGTTGGTCGGCAACGACGCCAACAACGTACTCACCGGTCTTGGCGGTCTGGACAAGCTCACGGGCGGTCTGGGCGCGGACACGTTCGTGTTCAAGGCGCTTACCGACAGCACGGTGGCCAGCACCGGCCGCGACATCGTCATGGACTTCAATCACACTCAGGGCGACCACATCGACCTGAGTGTGATTGACGCGAACACGGGTGTGACGGGGGACCAAGCCTTTAGCTTCATCGGCGAGGGCGCGTTCACCAAGCACGCGGGCGAGGTGCGCTTGGTGTTCTCGGGCACCAGCACGGTGGTGAGCGGCGACGTGGACGGAAACGGCACCGCCGACTTCTCCTTCGTCCTCCAAGGCAACGTCACAATCCAACAGAATGACTTTCTGTTGTGATTTAACTCGCAGATGGCCTGCCCCCTGAGAAGTGGCTCTTCGCCAAGTTTGGTGGATTAGGCTGCGAGGAGGAACCGTCGTCGTAGGAGGTCGAGATTGTGACCCTGACCCATCAAACTGGTCCGCGCTGAGCGCAAGTTTTTCGGGCATCCTGAAACCTGAAGGAGGGTGGGTGTGTCCGAGCCGACGTTCTACCGCTGGAAGAAGCAGTTCGTCGGCATGGGCGTGCCTGAGATCCGACGGCTCAAGCAGCTGGAGGACGAGAACAGCAAGCTCAAGCGGCTGGTCGCCGACCTGACGCTGGACTGCTCCATGCTGCAGGATGTGCTCAAGCGAAAGTGGCGAGGCCCGCAGCTCGCCGTGAGGTCGCTGGTCACCTGCAGGTGGCCTACGGGATCAGCGAGCGTCGGGCCTGTCTGGCTACCGGCTTCGGCCGTTCGTCCCAGCGCTACAGGAAGCGCTCAGATCCGCAGGTGGCGCTGCGGATGCGATTAAAGGAGTTGGCTGCCGCACGGGTGTGCTACGGCTACCGGCGGCTGCACATCCTGTTGCGACGGGAGGGCTGGGCCGTGAACCACAAGCGCACCTACCGGATCTACCGCGACGAGGGGCTGTCGATCCGGTCCAAGTTGCTCAAGCGCAAGAGGGCTTGGCGGTATCGCCAGGGGCGATCGGCGATCGGTGGGCCCAACGAGGTCTGGGCGATGGACTTCGTATCCGACCGCGTCTTCGACGGGCGTCCGTTCCGGATCTTGACCGTCGTCGATTGCCACACGCGAGAGGTGCTCTGACTGACGCCGAAGAGCCAACTTCCGCGCCTTCCAGGTGACCGAGGCGCTCGACGCCTTGGTCAGGCTGAGGGGGCGGCCCAAGAGCCTGCGGGTGGATAATGGACCGGAGTTCGCCGGTCGCATGCTTGACCAGTGGGCCTACCTGAACGGAGACGAGATCGACTTCTCTCGACCGGGCAAGCCGACCGACAACGCCTACATCGAGTCGTTCAACGGCCGTCTACGGGCGGAGTGCCTGAACGCCTCGTGGTTCCTGTCGCGGGCCGATGCCCGCGAGCGCATCGAGGAATGGAGGTGCCACTACAACGAAGATCGACCCCACACGGCCCTGGGCGGCTTGACGCCCCGAGCCTTCGCCAACCAAGCTGTCACAGCCCGAGAACTTGCATAGGCCGTGGACCACAAACGGGGTCAACTCCACCCGACGATGCACTAACTTCAAACCTGGGCCACCGAATGGGGGCAGGTCATACGCGCTCTAAGGTTCGCGCCCAAATTTTCTCTTATACCAATCGGCGATGAGGGGGACTCACGGGGTTTATTCGGCGGGGCCGTTGTGATTCGATAAGGCGGATCGGGAGGGTTCGTCATGTCGGCTTGCGTACCGTTGCGTAAGGACTTCAGCGCCGATGATTTGCGCCGGCTGGCTCGGAGGAGCCGGGATGCCGGTCAGAGCCGGCGGCTGTTGGCGCTGGCAACGATCTATGACGGCGCCAGCCGCATGGACGCGGCGCGGACCGGGGCCGTGAGCCTGCAGACGGTTCGGGATTGGGTGCTGGCGTTCAACGCCATTGGCCCGGCCGGGCTGGTCGACGGCAAGGCCCCCGGTCAAAGGCCGAAGCTGGATGCGGCCCAGCGACAGGCGCTGGCGCAGGTGATCGAGGAGGGGCCGGACCCAGGCCGGCACGGCGTGGTGCGTTGGCGGCTGAAGGATCTCGCCGCCTGGATCTACGCCAGCTTCGGTGTCAGCCTCGATGAGAGCACGGTGGGGCGCACGGTCAGGGCGCTCGGCTTTGCCAAGCTGTCGGTGCGCCCGCGCCATCACGAGCAGGATCCGGCCGCCTTGGCGGCCTTCAAAAAAGCCTGCCCGCTGCCGTGAACGCGATCCGCGCGGGTCTACCGCCTGGAACAGCCATCGAGCTGTGGTGGCAGGATGAGGCCCGGGTCCGCCAGAAGAACACCCTGCCGCGCCGATGGGCACGTCGTGGCAGCCGCCCGTCGGCCCCCAAGGATCAGCGCACGGCCTACGCTTACATCTTCGGGGCAATCTGCCCGGAGAAAGGCAAAGGCGCCGGCCTCGTCCTACCCCGCTGCGACAGTGAAGCGATGAGCCTGCATCTCGCCGAGATCAGCCAATGCGTCGATCTTGGCTCCCATGCCGTGCTGATCCTGGACGGCGCGGGCTGGCACAGCGCCCACGACGTCATCGTACCCCGCAACATCACCCTGCTGACGCTGCCGCCGTGCGCGCCCGAGCTCAACCCGGTTGAAAACGTCTGGCAGTTCCTGCGTGACAACTGGCTCGGTGACCGGATCTTCGGCTCCTACGACGACATCGTCGAGCGCTGCTGCGAGGCCTGGAACCGCCTCATCGAACAGCCCTGGAAGATCATGTCCCTCGGACTGCGCGAGTGGGCCTATCGGTTATGATCAATGCCGATTGGTATTATGCGTCCTGCGTAGTAGCTACTTATTGACGATACGAAAAGCCCTCAGTCCTTAGGAAAATAATTCTGACCAATAGAAAACTGATGACTTGCGCACGAGAATCTGTAAAACCAATTGCGATCATTGATTTGAGATTCGGATTATATTATGTCGGTGGGAATCACCTATAACAGCAATAAGACCCTAACGACCGGTTCAGATACATATTCTACCGGGTTTCATTATGCGTATAGCTCCAATGGAACGGCTTACTACGAGCTGATAACTTGGGTTGATGGCGCGGGTGGTGATGACACGTTAACTGCAATATCCCCAACTCATACTGTGGCTGGATCAACCGGCCTTATGTTTTACGGGACTTTCTATGCATACAGTGGGGGCTTTCTAATTGGCGGGGAAGGCAACGACACCCTGCGCGGTGGAAGCGGCAACGACCGTCTTGAAGACTACTCCGGTAACAACGTCCTGACGGGTGGTACCGGCGACGACCAGATGACCGCAGGCGATGGCGACGATACTCTCGATGGCGGAGACGGCAACGATTACATCCGCGCCGGAGGCGGGCTCAATATTATCCGAGCCGGCGCGGGCGACGATTCCGTCGGTAGTTCGTCATTCATATCAGCCGATGGCGGGGCCGGTACGGACACGCTGTACGTCAGCGGCGATCTCACTGGCTCGACCATTACGAGTTTTGAGAACTTTCTGACGGACACGGCTACACTCACAGTCGCGCAGCTCAATGCCTTCACGACTGTCGGGTTCGGCAACATCTTTGGAAACGTCATCACCCTAGGGACCGCCGGCACTGTTGGTGCAAACTTCCTATCGACCAGGAGCGGTGGCACAATCCAAGGATCGTCGGGATCGGATACGATTGATCTATCTACCAACACTGCCGGCTGGAACATCAAGGACGGCAACGGGACCAGCGCCGACACGCTAATCGGTGGATCGGGCGACGATTATCTGACCGGCTCTGAAGGCAACGACACCCTGCGCGGTGGAAGCGGCAACGACCGTCTTGAAGACTACTCCGGTAGCAACGTCCTGACGGGTGGTGCCGGCGACGACCAGATGACCGCAGGCGATGGCGACGATACTCTCGATGGCGGAGACGGCAACGACTCACTTTCGGGCTCCGGCGGCAACGACACCTATTACATCGACAGCCTGGGCGACCGGATCACTGAATATGCTGGTTCGGGGACTGACACGCTGTACACCAGCATCAGCTACGCGCTGGGCGGCCTCAGCATCGAGACCCTGCGGGCCAATGCAGGGACCGCTGGCCTCACGCTGACCGGCAACGAACTCGCCAACAAGATTTTCGGCGGCGCTGGCAAAGACGTCCTCGACGGTGGTGCCGGGATCGACACGCTATCTGGTGGGGCCGGCAACGACACCTACTACGTCGATGCGGCTAAGGATCAAGTCATCGAGGCCCCTGGCGGTGGTACCGACACGGTCTACGCCAGCGTGAGCTACGCGCTGCGGTCCGGCCAGGAGATTGAGACCTTGCGGGCCAACGCCGGATCGATAGGCCTGACGCTGACCGGCAATTACAGCGACAGCCAGATCGTTGGCGGGGCTGGTAATGACACGCTCATTGGCGGCGGCGGCAAAGATTCACTCACGGGCGGGACGGGTAATGACCGCCTATTCGACGACTTCGTCGATGCTTATTCGCCCGACAGCAGCAGCGATACGTTAAAGGGCGGTGACGGCGACGACGAGTTGCAGAGCCTGTGGGGCGCGGACGTCCTCGATGGCGGGGCCGGCAATGACACGGCCATCGTCTCTCGCCTCTCGGCAGAGGCCGACCTTACCTTTGTGATGAAGAGCGTCGGTAGCCGCACCACCCTGATCGGTGATGGAACCGCAATCCTCAACACCGAGAACATTGAGCTGTACGGCGGCAACGGCAACGACCGCTTCACCACGCTGGGCGGCAATGACATTCTCCTTGGTGCCGAAGGCAGCGATGTCCTGAACAGCGGCGCCGGCAACGACATCCTCCACGACAGCTATGCCGGAGGGTACAACCAGATCGACAGCGACCAGCTACTGGCTGGCGATGGCGACGACACGATCTACAGCCTTGGCGGCGCTGACATCATTGACGGCGGTGCGGGCCTGCTCGACTTTGCCCTCATCGACCGTAGCTATGCCACCGCCAACCTGACCTTCACCCTGAAGAGCACGACCGGCCGGACCACCCTCGTCGGCGACGGCACCGTTGTCAGCAACATCGAGTTCTTCGAGCTCGGCGGCGGCGATGGCAATGATCGCTTCACCACCGGTGCGGCGGCCGACAGCCTGTATGGCGGGGCCGGCAACGACGTCCTCAATGGCGGGGCTGGGGCCGACCGCCTCTTTGGCGGCCTGGGCAACGACACCTTCTTCGTCGATGCGGCATCGGACGTGGTCACGGAGGCTGCGGGCGAGGGCAGCGACACCCTTTATGCCAGCGTCAGCTATGCCCTGCGCTCCGGCCAGGAGATCGAGGTGCTGCGGGCCAATGCGGGCAGCACCGGCCTGACGCTGACCGGCAACGCGCTCGACAACAAGATCGTCGGGGGCGCCAGCAACGACACGCTCAACGGCAAGACGGGTATCGACACCCTGTTCGGCGGCCTGGGCAACGACACCTACTACGTCGATGCGGCCGGCGATCAGGTCACCGAGGCCGCGAGGGCCGGTACCGACACGGTGCTGGCCAGCGTCAGCTACACGCTGAAGGCCGGTCAGGAGATCGAGACCCTGAAGGCCAATGCGAGCGCCACCGGCCTGACGCTGACCGGCAACGAGGGCGCCAACGCGATCCTTGGCGGCAAAAGAGCCGACATCCTCGTCGGCGGCCTTGGCCGGGACGTCCTCACGGGCGGCACTGGGGCCGACACGTTCGTGTTCAAGACCGCGAGTGACAGCGCGACCGGGACCGCGACGCGGGATCAGATCACCGACTTCTTGGCCGGGACCGACCGCATCGATCTGTCGGCGATCCAGGCGGTAACGGGCGCGGCCTCCGATCAGGCGTTCAGCTACCTCGGCACCGCCGCCTTCACAAAGACGGCGGGCGATTTGCACACGGTCCAGTCCGGCGGCTCGACCATCATCGAAGGCGACGTCAACGGAGACGGCCGAGCCGACTTCCAGATCGCGCTCAAAAGCGTCGTAGATGCTCTGCAGGCAACGGACTTCGTGCTGTGATTGATTTGTTACCGGTTACGGACGTTTATCACTCCTGTCACCTGGGTCGTGGACCACAAGCGGGGTCAAATCCAATATGGCTTTAAGCCACGTCAAAGGAATAATCGCTTTTCAGGAGGAAGCTAAATGAGCAAGTTTTATTTTCGCTTATTGCCCACCATTGACTTGGTGCTTAATGTATGATTCGTGCAATTTATAAAATTGACATCGTGATTCTAAGCTTGGCGCCAATATCGTGCCATTGGTGATAATACGCTATATGCGAGGATGAAAATGTCCACTGGTCCATCCGTGAATCCGCTTACTAAGACTGATGAATATTTTTTTCCCTACCAAGCCGGATCGGTTGTGTCGGGAGATTTCGATGGGGACGGCGAGATCGATGCCATCCAAATCGGTTATTCAGACTCTGGTTCAGGCTTCGGTTATTTACAAGGCAACGGGGACGGAACTTTCAGTCAAGAAGGCCTTGGTGATCTTCGAGGCGATCCGCGCACCTTTTCGTTACCTGGGAGCGCCTTAGGTGGGGTTACGGCGGATTTCAACAAAGACGGCAAACTTGATCTGGCGGTCGCGTTTTCGTCGTTCAATTCTCCGCAGACCGAAAACAGCGGCGGTGTTGCTATTTTATTGGGGAATGGCAACGGAACATTCCAGGCGCCAACTCTGATCAATATCTCGGGCAGGGCTTTTGGGCTCGAGATTGCCGATTTGAACGGCGATGGTAATTTTGATCTGGGCGTTCAATGGAATACTAATAGCCAAAACAGTGGATTTCTAACGCTCATTGGGAATGGGAATGGTACTTTCGAAGCTCCGAACAAAAACCCCGGCGGGGGTGTTCAGCAAAATTATGGCGGCGATCAATTTTTTGCATTGAAAGATGTTACTAATGACGGCATTGTAGATCTAGTTAGTCAATATGCATTTTTTGGCAAAAACATATTTATTTATAAAGGCTTAGGGGATGGCACTTTTGCATACTCACAAGGATTTGTCGCAAAAGAAACGCTAGCAGGTCCGATTGATGTTGCCGACGTTAATGGCGATGGCCTGATGGACATTGCTGCTGGCACCCAGGGAGGCGCGGAAGTTTTTCTTGGGAAAAACGATGGCACTTTTAGTAGCCCGATCACCTCGTTCCAAGAAGCACTCCCAGGACGAGGCAAGACTTTCAACAACGTTGTTGCAAAAGATATAAACGGCGATGGTCGCGCCGACGTGATTGCCGCCGACATCTATGGAGGCAGTTATGTCGGCTTCAGCAAGGGCGACGGAACGTTCCAATTTGCCGTCCTGAACGAAAACGCAACCAATGGCGCTGGGTTTTTCACGGCGCTTTCAGTGGACGATTTTAATTCGGATCAACTCTTGGATGTTATCACCGCCCCTTATTCCGGTCCTTCATATGTTCACGTTCAGCAGCCACTACAGCCATCGACCTTAAGCATCGTAAGCAGCACTACGGTCGGCTCGGAAGGAAATTCAGGTTCCACCACCTTCACGTTCACCGTGACCCGGTCTGGCGACTCAAGCGGGGTTTCCAGCGCTGACTACACCGTTGGCCCAACGAGCACGGGCGCAAGCGCGTCAGCGAATGACTTCGTCGACGGCCAGTACGCCACTGGATTCGTTTCTTTTGCGGCCGGTGAGACGACAAAAATAATTACGGTTCTTGTCGCTGGCGATATCGACATCGAGTCGGATGAAGCCTTTTCCGTTGGGCTTGCGAACCCAATCGGCGCAACGCTGAATACCGATACTGCGTCGGCGACTATCGTCAACGATGATCGCGCGACATCTGGAGCGGATAATCTGATTGCTGGAGCAAACGGTCCATTCGACATCGATTTGATGGCAGGCGACGATCGCCTGACTATCACAGGCGGCAGTTACAGTGTCCTGGGCAATGACGGTGCCGACACGATTTCTGCTGCCGGTAGCCAGGACGCCGTCACGCTCTTCGGTGGCGCCGGCAACGACCGACTCAGCAGCGGCACCGGCAATGATACGCTCGATGGCGGCACCGGCGCCGACCGCCTCGTCGGCGGGCTTGGCGACGACACCTACGTCGTCGACAATGCTCGTGACCTTGTCACCGAGGCTGACGGGCAAGGTACCGACAGCATCTTCGCCTCGGTCTCCTACTCGCTGGCCGGGCGGTACGTCGAGAACCTGACGCTGACCGGCTCCGCCGTCATCAACGGGACCGGCAATTCGCTTGCCAATATCATCACCGGAAACGGCGCAGCCAACATCCTCGACGGCGGCCTTGGGGCCGACCGCCTCGTCGGTGGGCTTGGCGACGACACCTACGTCGTCGACAACGCTGGCGACCTTGTCACCGAGGCCAACGGACAAGGTACCGATAGCATCTTGGCCTCGGTCTCCTACGCGCTGGCCGGGCGTTACGTCGAGAACCTGACACTGACCGGCTCCGCCGTCATCAACGGGACCGGCAACTCACTCGCCAATACCGTCACCGGAAACGGCGCAGCCAACATCCTTGATGGCGGCACCGGCGCCGACAGGCTCCTTGGCGGGGCGGGCGACGACACCTATGTCGTCGACAACATTGGCGACCTCGTGGTCGAAGCAACGGGCCAGGGCACCGACCATGTCCGTTCCTCCGTCAGCTTCAGCTTGGCGGGACAGTACATCGAGAACCTTACGTTGAGCGGAACCGGCAGCATCAATGCTACTGGCAACTCGCTGGACAATACGCTCACCGGCAACAGTAGCGGGAATGTGCTGACAGGTGGCGCCGGACGGGATCAGATGACCGGCGCGGACGGAGCGGACACCTTTGCGTTCAAGGCGCTGTCCGATACCGGGGCGGGGATTGGCAACCGCGACTATATCCTGGACTTCAATCGGGCTCAGGCCGACAAGATCGACTTCTCTAGGATCGATGCGAATACGAGCCTGACAGGTAACCAAGCGTTCGACTACCTCGACGCTGGCGCCTTCACGGGACAGGCGGGCCAGTTGCACCGGGTGACCTCGAGTTCGAGCACTATCGTCGAGGGCGACGTAAACGGCGACAAGGTGGCCGACTTCCAGATCGTATTAAAGGGGGTCATCGCCCTTCAGGGAACAGATTTCGTTCTCTGACATGTCAATAAGCACTAAAGATTAACCCCGATAGCAATGCGTCGAAGGCCAGTATGTCGATAGGATAAGTAGTTAAGATGTGGTCACGATCGGCGCCGATCGTGACCACATTTAGAGCTGCTAACAGAACGGCACGATGGCAGTGGACGTGCCTTTGTATGGCATTGCCCGCGCTCTTCGTTCTGACGATCTCTGTTATGAGATCGCCCTGGTGCTGCCGCCTCCCCGGCCGCGTCCGAAGGGTGGACTACGACCCATCGAGAACCGGGCCGCCCTGACCGGCATCCTGCTCGTGCTGCGCTCCGGTTTACAGTGGATCGGCTTCGAAGCATGCCCCCGGCAAGATCGAAGCTAACTCATTCATATTTCTACAAAATCGACACACAGGTGGGGTCAGGATCGGCGCCGACGATGACCCCACCTCCAACCAAAATTCAGCATTAATTTTAACGTATTGAGCTGTGTTTTGGAGGGGGTGAATCTTCGATGCTTATTCACAATCAGTCCGCGTCACTGCACTAGCACTACCTGGGCACTTTGAGGGCGTCTGCTGCGTTGTCTCGCTTGGGATGGCTTGTGGGGCGGCGATGGATCGGGATCGCGTGGGGACGGACGAGCTCGACACCTGGCTGGCGCCGTTCCTGGCGGTGATGGGGCGCAAGACCCGGCGGACCTGGGCACCGCTCTATCTCCGGGGCCTGCTCGGTCCGGGGGATCGCAAGAGCCTTCAGCCGATGGCGGCACGGCTCGGGCTGTCGGGCCACGACCAGTTGCAGCACTTCATCGCCAGCCCGGCCTGGGACGATCGCCCGCTCTGGACGGAGCTGGCCCGCCAGGCGGATCGATTGGTCGGCGGACCCGATGCCTGCCTGGTGATCGACGACACGGCCCTGCCGAAGAAGGGCACGCGCTCGGTCGGGGTGGCGCGCCAGTACTGCGGTGCGCTGGGCAAGCAGGCCAACTGCCAGTCTCTGGTCTCCCTCACCCTGGCGCAGGGCGAGGTGCCCGTGCCGGTGGGCCTGCGCCTGTTCCTGCCCGAGGCGTGGACGCGCGATCCGCAGCGGTGCGGGCAGGCCGGCGTGCCCGAGCCCGCGACCGTGCCGCGGAGCAAGAGTGAGATCGCGCTCTGCGAACTCGATCGCCTGAGGGCGGAGGGGCTACGCTTCGGCACGGTGCTGGCGGATGCGGGCTACGGCGTCAGCGCCGCCTTCCGTCACGGCCTGGATGCGCGGGGCCTGCGCTGGGCCGTCGGCATCGTCAGGATCCAGAAGGTCTACGCGGCCGACGTGCAGCTCATGCCGCCGACCGGTCGCGCGCGCAAGCCCGCGCCGGACCGGGGGCCGCGGGACGCCGAGGCGGTGCTGGCCGATCTGACATGGCGGCGCGTGACGTGGCGCCAGGGCACGAAGGGCAAGCTCTCGGCCCGGTTCGCCGCCCTCCGGGTGCGGGTCGGCGACGGTCCGGTCTGGGGCAACAACCGGCACCTGCCGGGCGAAGAGGCCTGGCTCGTGGGCGAGTGGCGCTCCTCGGGCGAGCGCAAATACTACCTGTCCAACCTGCCGCCCGGCACGTCACGACGCGCGCTGGCCGGCACGATCAAGGCGCGCTGGGTCTGCGAGCAGGCTCACCAGCAGCTCAAGGAAGAACTCGGCCTGGATCACTTCGAGGGACGGTCCTGGACCGGGCTGCATCGCCACGCGCTGATGACGTGCATCGCCTGCGCTTACCTGCAGCACCTCCGCCTCGCCGAACATCATCGGACGGGGCGGGGAAAAAATGACGACCCGCCTGCCGAGCCCGCCGCCGTCGCCCAGCCTGCCCGCCGTGCGGCAGGCCATCCTCGGACGGCTGTTCGCCAAGCTGGTTCCGCCCGTCCTGTGCCCCCAC
The DNA here is from genome assembly GCF_000376345.1 of Methylobacterium sp. 88A. Taxonomy (NCBI): domain Bacteria; kingdom Pseudomonadati; phylum Pseudomonadota; class Alphaproteobacteria; order Hyphomicrobiales; family Methylobacteriaceae; genus Methylobacterium; species Methylobacterium sp. 88A. Next base: position 2,381,814 of record NZ_AQVT01000001.1, on the reverse strand, counting down.
TGCCGAAGGCGCTTCACGCTGCCCTCTGACCCCAAAATGCCCAGGTAGTGCTAGTGGTCTGAGTTAGAAGTTCGGTTTCAGATTGTGAGTTTGCACCTACGTGTGGGGGATGTCCGCACGGAGGTGACCGATGGCTCGTGGTCCAAAACCTGCTCCTCTCCATCTGACTGAGGACGAGCGCACGCGCCTGGCGGGGCTCGTCCGCCGTTGCAATGTCGGCCAAGCCTTGGCTCAGCGCGCGCGGATCGTGCTGGCCTGCGCTGAGCCGGGATCGACCAACAGTGGCGTTGCCCGTGATCTCGGCGTCAGCCGGATGAGCGTCACGACGTGGCGTGGCCGTTTCCTCGCCCATCGCCTCGACGGCCTCGTCGACCTGCCCCGCTCCGGTGCGCCACGTGCCGTCGCGGACACGGCCATCGAAGGGATGGTCACCCTCACGCTGGAGAGCCAGCCGGAGAACGCCACCCACTGGTCGACCCGCGCCATGGCCCGGCGGGTGGGCATGAGCCAGAGCATGGTCTCGCGGGTCTGGCGCGCCTTCGGGCTGCAGCCGCACAAGACCGACACCTTCAAGCTTTCGACCGATCCCGCCTTCGTCGACAAGGTCCGGGACGTGGTCGGCCTCTACATGGCTCCGCCGCATCGTGCCGTGGTGCTGTGCGTCGACGAGAAGCCGCAGATCCAAGCGCTGACGGGCACGGCCCCCGTGCTGCCGATGCGGCCCGGCCAGCCGGAGCGCCGGACTCACGATTATCGTCGCCAGGGTACGACCGACCTGTTCGCCGCCCTCGACATCCAGGCTGGGACGGTGATCGGCCGCTGTACACGCCGGCACCGTTCGGTCGAGTTCCGCACCTTCCTCGATCAGATCGAGGCGGCCGTACCAGATGACCTCGACGTACACCTCGTGCTTGACAACGCGGCCACCCACAAAACCAAGTTGATCCACGACTGGCTCGTGAAGCGTCCGCGCTGGCATCTTCACTTCACGCCGACATCCGCGTCGTGGCTCAATCTCGTCGAGGGCTGGTTTGCCCTGCTGACCCGTCGACGCCTGCAGCGCGGTGCCTTCCAACAGACCACCGATCTCGAAGATGCGATCCACGCCTACATCGCTCAGACCAACGCCGATCCGAAGCCCTTCGTCTGGACTAAACCCGCTGATGCGATCCTCGCAAGCGTCGGACGCTTCTGTCAGAGAACTTCTAACTCAGACCACTAGGAAGGCGCGCTCAGTCGGATCCGGTTCGGGTCGAGCACGCTGGCCAGCACGACGTCGCCAACCTTGTAGTGCTGCTGGAGCCACTCAGAGATCAGGCGATTCCGCCCGACCACGCGCACGGCTCCGTTCGCGTTGGCCTTTCGGTTAATGCTCGACGTCACCGGCTCGGTGCCGTCGTCGAATGAGATCTGAATGGGCTCGCCGTCCTCGCCCAGGTGCTGGCTAGCTTTGATGCCCGGATTGATGAGACCTTGGTGATAGTAGGCCTGTCCGAGCGTGATCTCGAAAGGGAAGGCAGCACCTGCGGCGGCCAGCTTCTGTGGTCGATCGATCTCGGCAGGCCCGACGTCCACTTCTTCTTCGGCCCTCTCCCGCTCGGCCTCCTCAGTGACGGGCTTGCCCTTGTCGCGCCCGTTCCATGGCGGATCGAACACCTTGATGAGCGAGTCCTCCAATCCGGCCGCGAGGTTGATGTTGTAGTCGCCATACCGCAGGTCGGGAATCGGTGTGAACACGAGGATGCGAACCTCGCCTCCCGCCGAGAGCACCTCTTTGATCTTGGCGTTGCAACGGAGGTTGGTGCGCTGGCCAGCGCCCGGGTTGCGGTACCCGGAGAAGCGCTTCCGGACGCTCTGAGTGGTCTTCCCGATGTACTGCACCGCGTCGCTCTGGACGAACGCGTAGAGCGCGTTCGAGGTGTCCACGAGAACGTCGTTCACGGTCACCTTCTTGCCGTCGAGTTTGAACGCGATGGTCTCCCCGGAGGGCAGCCAAGCCCCGACGTCGGCAAAACCAATCAGTATAAGGTTCTCTTTCGTCAGGCCGGGCATCAGTTCTTATTCAACCCCATCTCGCGGCTCTGCAGCTTCCGCTTCCACAGAGCCTCCATGTCGAGGACGTCCTGGGTAGTCGCGGCTGAACCGGCGACCTCCAGGATGGAGACTTGGTAGTCGCTGGGGTCCCGGCTCTTGAGCCCCTCGTTTCCGCCATGACCGTCCCGGTACGACATCCACCTGCCGTGGAAGCCATCGGCGCCCGTCGCGGAGCCGATGTACTGCTCCCGGGTCTTCGGACAGGTCAGCAGGTAGATCCCACGGGACGCGCCCAGCGTGGCCGCCCAGGTGGAGGGGAGCCCCTCGATCTGTAACAGCGAGGAGATGAACTTGGCGAACCCGGGGAACTCCGGTTCCCGGAAGGCCTGCCGGATTTCCAGGACCTCTTTGTCTTGGTTATCGGCGCGTTGAATCCACGCGCGGCCGCCTTTGCCCCATTCGATAATTAGGCGGCCGGCGAGATCGCTCAGCCTGGCGTCCAGCGTGAGCTCGTAGACGTCGGCCGCCCCGACCTCGTCGAATCCGACGGCGTGCGGCCACTGTCGCACCATTTCGTTCGTGCCGACGTACCGGCAGGCGTAGAAGCCGGCCAGCATAGTCTCGCCGGCGGGAGTGACGACGAAGCTCGCCCAGAAGGGCGCGGTCAGCTTCATTCGGTTCCCGATGCTCTGGCCGTCCTGATAGAACTCGAAGGCCGGCCGGTTGTCACGCCACAACTCGTACGGGGTGCGCCCCTTCAGGGAGTGGCTGTCCTGGTGTCGGAGGAGCCGGACCTCACGTGAAGCGATGCCAGCCTGGGCGAGGAGGGAGTTGAAGCGGAGGGGCACGGCTTAGAGCTCAATCTTCCAGTAGTCGAGCACTTCCTGGACCTCCGCCCGGGGGTAGTGCGGGCCGGCATGCGCAAGGTCGCCCTTGATTGCCGCCCGTCGCTTCCTGACTTGCTTCTTGATCTCGGGCGTCAGGTCGATGACACCCAGCGGCCTCTTCTGGCTAGGCTTGCGAGGCCAACTGTCCGGATAGTCGTCCCACGCTTCCCAGGCATCGAGAGCCTTCACCGTCTCGCCCAAGCTCTCATGGTCGCAGGTCCATTCGTAGAGGTTGCGGGAGCAGATCCGGAGCATGGCCTTGACCTCAGGCATCGTGTCTGTGAACGCCTTCAGGGGCGTCGGCAGCAGGACCATGTTGGCCACGCAAGAGAAGAACCGACGGTCCTTCACGACGTCGTTGCCCTTCTGAAACAGCGGGTCGTCCACTCCCCAGATGTGACAACACGACCAGTGCGGGCGGTCCTTCGTCCGGAGGCCAAGCGCCATCGTGAGCGCCTTGTTGGCTTTCAGGTTCCCCTCGGTCTTGTGGGCAGACTCGCCCGTCGCCCGCTTCGTGTTCATCTGCGGCTCGGACCACTTCCCCTTGTAGAAGTGGTGCCCCCGGCCGTGTTCCGGGTACCATGTCGGCAGCAGTCGGAAGGTCTCAGGCGCTACCCAGCGGGCGGTGCGCTCGATCAGGGTCGCGATGGCCTTCAGGTCGATCTCGGCCCGCAGCGCTTCCAAGCCGTCGGCAGCGACCTTCGGCAACCCATTCTCCCTCAAGTTCCCGCGGCGGGCGGCTTCCCGCGAAAGGATTCTCACATCTGAAAGCTACATGCTAGGCAAAGCAACCGTTAGATACAGTTCCTGAGGACCAGCGTGCCGGGGCATCCGCGTTGATCACCCGCGAGCACACTCAGGAATCACTGTCCCAGGCCTACGTGCACGCTCTCGCCGGCGTCGCCGGCCTCAATCTCGCGGTTCGCACCAACTACGACTATGGAATTGACGGTGCCTTTCACCCGGTCCGCATCGTGGGCGGGGCCAGGGTGCCGTCGGCGTTCCCGGTCGAGTACCAGATGAAAGCCACCACCGACTGGCGGCACTATGGCGAGTTCGTCGTCTACGACCTTGATGCCCGGGCGCATCGGTTCCTGACCAACCGGGAACCGCGACAGGCGATGGCCATCCTCATCCTGCTGTGCCTGCCGCCTGTCGAGGCGCACTGGCTGAACGGATGCGAGGAGCACCTCCGCCTTCGAAACTGCTGCTACTGGTTCCGTCCGGCTGGGCCGCCGACTATCAATGTCTCCTCCGTCCGCATCCGCATCCCGCGCGCCAACGTGCTGACGCCGGACGCGCTGAGGGGCATCATGGCTCTCGCTCGCGCCGAGGGCTCGCGATGACCGAGCCGGCCGATCCCATCGACGGTATCCCGCTTCACTCGCTGAAGCGGTATCTCGTGGCAACCGGCTGGCACCGTCGGGACCTGTCGAGCGGCAACGTCCTGTTCTCGATCGAGCCTGAGGGCGAAGAGGTCGAGATCCTGCTGCCCGAGACCTCGCAAGTCCGGGACCTGCGCGACATGCTGGAAGGGGCAGTCCTCACGTTGTCCGCCCTAGAGCGGCGAAACGTCGCGAATATCGTCGCCGCGGTTCGGGCGATCAGCTTCGACTTGGTGCGGTCGCGGCTCCCAGACACGGCCATTAGGCACGACACCATCCGGCTCGGGGCGGCGGAGGAATTCATCCGCCGCATGACTAAGATCCTGGCCGCCGCGGCGCACGGCGAGCTCCACGTCGGCCCTTACGCTCAGCGCCTGAGCAGTACGGCTACCACCTACGCCAACGAGTGCCGGTTCGGGCACACGTTCCGGGGCAGCTTCGGCTTCACCGTTGAGTCGCCGGTGGGACCGAACACATTGACGGTAGGCGAGATCTCGCCAGCCCCTCCGCTGGAGCGGCGCGCCATCCTGCGACTCGCGCGCGGACTGCGGATCGTCGAGAGCGCCATCAACCCGAGGACCCGTCCGAGATCGTGAAGGCCTACGACCACGGCTTGAACGCGAACGCGTGCGAGGACCTCGCGGCGATGGTCGAGACCCCGCAGGTCGGCGAGATCAAGTTCGACATCGCGTTCTCCCCCGAGTGGGGTGTGCCGGAGGACATCGGCGCTCGGCCGACGGCGACCATCGGCCAGGCTCGTGGCTTGGAGGTCATCCAGGAGGCGGCTAAGGGCTTGCGGGTGATCAACTACAAAAAGCAGCGAACCATCGTCGGGAAGGTGCGGACGCTGCACTCGATGGAGGACACCCCGGCCGAGTTGTTCTCGATCTCCGGCCTCCAGGACATCATGATCGAATGGGAGAGTGAGGAGTTCGGGAAGCGCCAGGTGCGCGTGTCCCTTGGACCAGAGGAGTACCTCCTCGCCATGGAGGCCCACAGAGCCGGGCGGTCCGTGTCAGTGTTTGGTGAGCTGGAGCGCCGGCCATGGCGCCTTGAGAACGCCCGCGACTTCAAGGTGGTCTAGGCGACCACGCGCAGCTTGGGTGGCCTGGACCCGGCGGGCGGCCTCGAGTCCCAGCGACATTTGCAGCCGCCGTGACCATCAAAGCCCGAAATGAGTCAACAGCGGGTGGTAGCCAGATTCGGTTGCGAAGGTCCGCTTCTGGCGCATTGCTGCCGTGAGCGTCCGCCTGCCAGTACGCAGTCGGCTGTCGATCACATGCAGTAAGCGCTCCTTCATGCTGCATTGCCGCCGCAAGCGTCAGAGCGTCCGCTCCATACCGTTGGCGCGTTCATGAGCGCGGAGATGCCGGACCCTTCCGGCAGCGTCCCTTCGATCGCGGCCTGGACGACGGACGGGGCGAGGAAGGCGAGGTTGAGGGTCATGCGCACCGAGCGCTCACTGCAGCCTTCCGCCAAGGCGATGGCATGGGTGTCCGCCACGCGGCCGGCGATAAGATCGTCGAGCCAGAAGCGCGCCTTGGCGATCCCGTCGACGAGGCGTGCCCGGGTCTCGGCCCGCATCGGTCGCGGCGGTGCTGCCCCCTCATCAGCTGCAGATCGGATGACCTCGCGCCGACGACGGCTCGGCCGGACGGACCAGGGCACACGAAGGGGAGCAGGTTCAATGGCTCCTGCTTCGCCCACCCTATGGTCGTGCTCTGCCCCGTCCAGCGTGACAAAGCTGATCGCAAGGTAGCTCGGATGAATGACAATGCGGCTGACGTGATCGCTCAGTTGCATCTCGTCGGACAGAGAGGCTAGATCAGGGGAGGGCATCTGAAGCGCTTCCCGCACCACCTGTTCGATCTCGGGTGCCGACACCCGCGGGACCGACCCGGCATCGCAGCGCTGTCCCGTCTCGAGCGCGCGTGAGACGTAGTAGCGATAGTGGAGAGCGCCCTTCCTGGCCGAGCTCGGTGTCATCCGGTTGCCGCGGTCGTCGTAGAGCAGCCCCGTCAGCCAAGAGCCGGTGTTGCCCCGGACGGAACCTTGCGCCTGCGCCTTCTCGCTCAGCGCCGCCTGGACCGCATCGAACAGCTCGCGTGGGACGATGCCCTCGTGCTCTCCGGGATAGTGCCGGTCCTTGTGGATCACCTCGCCGATATAGACCCGGTTGCGCAGAAGATAGGCCAGCGGTCCCTTGGTGAAGGCAATGCCGCCGCGGATCGTGCCGTCTCGGCGGGGGGATCGTTTGGTCAGGATGCCCCGTCCCTGCAGATCAACCGCGAGCCCGTTCAAGCAGCCGAGCACGAGGTAGCGTTCGAAGATTGTCCTGACCTGAGCCGCCTCATCGGGGTAGGGGACCAGCTTTTTGTCGTGGACGCGGTAGCCCAGCGGCACGGGTCCGCCCATGCGCATGCCCTTGCGCTTCGAGGCCGCGATCTTGTCGCGGATGCGTTCGGCCGTGACCTCGCGCTCGAACTGAGCGAACGACAGCAGGACGTTGAGGGTCAGCCTGCCCATGCTGTTGGTGGTGTTGAAGGCCTGGGTCACCGAGACGAAGGAGACGCCGTGCGCGTCGAACAACTCGACGAGCTTGGCAAAGTCCGACAGGGCACGGGTGAGCCGATCGACCTTGTAGACTACCACCACATCGACGCGTCCCGCCTCGACCTCGGCGAGCAGCCGCTGCAGGGCCGGACGCTCGAGGCTGCCGCCTGACACGCCGCCATCGTCGTAGGCCTCGGGTAGCAGGCGCCAGCCCTCATGCGCCTGGCTCTTGATGTAGGCCTCGGCGGCCTCGCGCTGGTTGTCGAGGGAGTTGAAAGCCTGATCGAGCCCGTGCTCGGTGGATTTGCGGGTGTAGATCGCACAGCGCAGGATCTTGGGGGCGTGGGTCTTGGAAGGCAGGACTTTGGGATGCGGCAGCTTGGAGGGGGATGCCATCACGCCACCCCTCCCACGGCCACAACTATCGATGCCGCTTCGGCCCCGCTTGACGCTCCGGTGGGCACCTTGTCCCGCAGCCCGAAGAAGCGAGGTCCGTTCCAGCGGGTACCGGTGATCGCACGGGCCACCTCCGACAGGCTGGCATAGGTCGTCTCCTTCCAGGCAAAGCCGCCCGTCACCACGGTGACGATGTGGACCTCACCGCCGAACTCCCGCACCAGCAGCGTGCCGGGCCGAAGCCCCGGGCCCGGGATCGGTGGGACGATGGGAGGCGCCTTCGGCTTGGCGGCCCGCTCGGCGGCGGCACGCCGGCGCAGGCGTTCCTTCGCGATCCGATCGAGAAGTCGGGCACTGTCGCGATCGAGGTCGCCCAGCACCCTGGCCTGGATGCGATAGGCCAGAAGCCGCACCATCAGGGTGCGTGACAGATGCGGGGGCGGGGCCGTTCGCAGATGCTGGCGCCAGCGGATGCGCAGGTCGCCCAGATCGAGGGAGGCGAGCCCCTCGATCTCGCGCTTCAGCTCGGGGCTGATCACGGCGGCCATCACCGGGCCTCCGTCGTGGCATCGTCGGTCAGGCGGTAGACAGTCCGACCCTCCGCATCGCATCCCTTCGTGAGGATCATCCCTCGCTTGCGCAGGCCGGTCAGGGCGGCGCGCGTCGAATGGGCGAGCCAGCCGGTGGCAGCCATCAGGTCGGCGACCGTGGCGCCGTCGTCACGCCGCAGCATCGCGATGATTAGCGCCTGCTTCGTCCCGGTTCGCGGCTTTGTCCCGGCGCTGTCCGGTCCGGCGTCGAGGCCGATGCTTTCCCGACCAGCGGTCGTGAGACGCAGCCCGATCGGACCACGCTGGTCTTGATGCCAGTGTAGTTCGTCCTCGGTGACGACGACCTCGACCGCCAGCTTGGTCTTGCGGAGGTTGGCGAACAGCGCCTTGGCGGCTCTGGTGTTCAGCCCTGCGGGACGGGTGATCAGCTGGTCGTGTGACTTGGCGGCTGCTTTCAGCAGCGCGTGGTGGATCTCGTCGATCATGAAGGTGGGCCTTGCGATGGTTGGGCAGCGGGTCTGCTGCCACCAGCGCAACCCCGCGGATCGCGAGGGATCGGCAGGGGGATCGAGGGCGCACCGCGTCGGAGGCCTTGCGAACACCGACAGTTCCGCTCCGTTCGCAGCGCAAGTCCAGTCCGAAGTGACGGGGATCGCTCACACACCAGTGCACGGCTGCCAGCGAACCGAGGCTCCGTCGGCACGCGAACCAGTCTCCAGCACGACGAGCCGAAATGGTGCGGAAGCTGCACCGGCGGCAGGCGAGAAACTGGCCAAAATTGCCCGGAATTAGGTCCGCAGCACCACCCCGGAGGAGGGCCTGCCAAACGCCAGCTTTTCGTTAAGTCCTTGAGACTGCGCATGTCTCCCGCGAAACGCGAATTGCCGTGGTTCGCGGGGAGTGAGTGGTGGGCCCGGCAGGACTCGAACCTGCAACCAGACCGTTATGAGCGGTCGGCTCTAACCATTGAGCTACAGGCCCTGCCCCTCTTCCCGTAGAAGGAAAGAGGGGCCTTCGTCCAGCGGCTGCGCGTTCGAACCTTACGCATTGTCGCCGATTTCCCCGATCCGGTCTTGTGCAGGCGAGGCGTCCGGAACCCGTTCCGGGCCGCCCGGCGTAGGACGGGCAAGACGCTCCCCCTCGCAAGACGCTCCCACTCGATGAAGAGGCACAGCGGTGCCGGGTCAGACCGGGGGAGCCCAAAGGGCAAGGTCGTCTTCGCGTTAAGCTCATGTTAACCCTGTGCCGACGATCGTTCCGGCGTTGGACAAGGGGTCTGTCGACCCGATTGAGGAGCCGATGGGCCGCACGATCCTCGCTTGCCGGCTCGCCGCATCCTCTTTCGCCTGGGCTCTTGCGGGATCGCCGGTTCTGGCCCAGGAACCGCTCCTGCTGAGAATCAGGCCTCCGGACGCCGCTCCGGCCGAGATCGGCGCGGGCGGCGGAATGCCGTCGGCGGAGGAGGTGGCACGGGCCCGGGCCGCGCGCGAAGCGGTGTGGGAACGGGCGGATCGCCGCGCCCGCATCGCGATCGCCTCCGTCTGCAGCGGCTGTCTGCAGCCGGAGCGTCCGGCGGCGCGGCTCACTTCTCAACCGCGCCCGGAGGATGCCATCGTCCGGGCGCAGACGACACCGCCCGAGCCGCCCGCCGCCGGCGACACGGCCCCGGCCGATATCCTCGCCCAGAGCTCAACCAGCCAGACAGGTATTCCATGACCCAGTCGCACCCCACCAGCGGCGCCGAGCCGGATCCGGCCTGCCCGGTCTCCCTCGATCTCCTCGGGGCGGTCTATCGCGCCGAGCCCGAGGACCTGCCCGAGATCCTCGCCGAGATCCCTCCCACCACCCGCGCCAAGCTCGCGGTCTACCTCTACGGCAAGAGCCACATGCATCAGCTCGGCCTCTCGGTGGCCCGTGCCTGCGAGCGGGACGATCTCGTCCGGGTCGCCGGCGAGATCGGCTCGGTGGTCCACGGCCAGGCGCAGATGAAATCCGCGCGGCCCGCCGCCCCGAATCCCGCCGCCCCCCCGCCGCCGCGCAAGATCAGCCTCGGCGGCGGTTCGGCCCCGAAGAAGATCAGCCTCGGCGGATCGTCGGCGAAGTCGCGCTCCTTCGACTGAGCGCCCGCGACCGAGCGCCCGTTCGCGAGATCGTGAGGCGGCAGCGGCCTTTCGTCCGAGGTCGCCCTTACCGCGAGGACGGGCCGCGTGGCATAAGCGCGGCCGGTGCGCCCGGCGGCGCAGGAAGGACTGACATGTTCGGTGCGTGGTGGAAGCTCGGCATGGATGCGACCCTGCTCGCGATGGAATCGCAGCAGGTGATCGGCCTGCGCCTCGCCAAGCTGTCCCTCGGCGGACCGGCCGCGCAGATCGAGGCGCAACGCATGGTGAGCGAGAAGATCATGGCAGCCGGCGAAGCGGCCTTGCTCATGGCGACCGGAGGCTCGACCCAGAGCATGGTCACCGGATACCGCCGGAAGGTCCGCGCCAATGCGAGGCGGCTCTCGCAGGACTGACACGGCCTCGTTGCGGCGCAGCATTAACCGGAGATTAACCAACCTCCGCTTCCATCGGGGCGACCACCCACGAGGAGAGCGCGGATGATCCCTTTCGAACAGCAGGTGCGCGAGCGCGCCTATTCCATCTGGGAAGGCGAGGGCCGGGTGTTCGGCCGCGCCGATGAGCATTGGCTGATGGCCGAGGCCGAGCTACGTGCGGTGAGCCTCGCCGCACCGGTCTACGTTCGGCCCGTGACCGCCGATCTCAGCCTGGCACCGAGCCCGGCCAAGACCCTGAAGCCCCGCGCCTCGCGCAGTGCAGGCACCGCCGCCAAGGCCGTTGCCGAGAAGGCCGTGGCCCAGCCGTCCGAGACCGCACCGCGCCGGACCAGGACGGCCAGCGCCAAATCCGCATCGGCCAAGCCTGCCTCCGCGAAGCCTGCCTCCACCAAGGTGCCTGCCGCTTCCAAGACGACCAAGGCAGCGTCGAGCACCACCACGGCCGCCAAGCCGATCAGCAGGGTCGCCAAGCCGCGCGCTGCCGCCCCGATGGAATCCGCCGCGACCGTCCACTGACGCCGGGCGGCACCGTTCAAGCCCGTCGCCCCTCGCAGGGCGTCGGGCTTCTTGTTGCGCCACGGGGTTTCAGGCATCGCGGCCGAACCGGTCCCCGAGAGCACCCGCCATCGAGGGCGCCAGGCGAGGCGGTGGTGGCGATCATGACCGATCACCTGGAGCGCGCAATCCGGGCCGGGGAGATGCCGAGAGGGGAGGGAGAGGCGGCCCGAGGGGAACGGCGCGACAACCTTTGCCGTTATACGGTCATCGCATCGACGCGAGCCGATTCCCGGCCCACCCTTTCGAGGCCCGCCATGAAGACCGCCCTCTCCGCCTTGTTCGCCGTGTCGATGATGGCCGCGCCCCTGGTCGGCGCCTCCTCGGCTGCCGAGGCTGGGGCAGGCCCCTATCGGGAGCGGCCGGTGGTGCGGGAGGTCGATTCCACCGGCGGCATCGGCGTGGGCGGTCGCGCGCCCTGGAACCAGGCCTGGGAATACGATTCGGGCAGCGACAACGACCGCCGGCCGGAACTTCCCTATTACCAGCAGGGGCGCGGGCAGCAGACCGGTGGGCCGGCGCGCAACCTGCTCCCCGATGACGGGCTCCATATCGTCCCACGCTGAGGGTCGTGGCTGGTACCGCTCTGCAAGCCACACATGACACAAATGCGTCAGAACCGGTCGTCGGCTATGAATAGTCGACGAAAGGGACTGGCGGAGGCGGACGTCTTCGCGTAGCCAACCGCCCGGGGAAAATGGCCCCGAGCGACGGAACGCAGACCATGGCGCAGCAGGCCCAGTCGAGCTTCGATTCTCAGCGTCCTTACGAGCGGATGGCGCTCCAGGACCAGGTCGAGGCCGCAGTCGAGGACGGCACGACCCCGATCAGCCGGCTGCTCCGGCTGATGTTCGCGGTGGATGCGGACGCCACGGCCAACGAAAACCTGCGCCTGCGTCTGCGGGCACGCATCGGCGCTCCGCGCAGCGTCTGATCCCCAGCTCGGGGCCTCTCACAAACTCCCGCTCCGCCTTCATGGCCGGAGCGAGAACCGACCGTGATCGGTAGTTTCGTGAGGCACTTTTAGCGCCGCCGACGAGCGGTGCGGGGCTGCGAGCGCGCCATGCAGGCCGAGTAGATCTGACGGCCGATGGCGTAGAGCCCGATCCCACCCGGGTCGGGCGTGACGAACACCTTCGCGCGTGCCTCGTTGCGACAGGCGGCGTCCTGAGGGCTCTTGATCGGAGCCTCGGCATGGGTCGGGGACACGATTCCCAATAATCCCACAGCGGCGATTCCGACGATCCAGCCTCGCCGGCGCGCCACCGCATTCCTACCGCACGATCCGGCCGTTCCGCCCATCATTTCCGCCCCCCGTCGTTACGGCCAAGTTAGGGCGGATCGGCGGAAAGCGCATCGGTATTATCCACCGAAGATCCGGTTTCGGCAGGAATCGACTTCGGCAGGAATCGACGCCTACGGCATGATCCAGAAGCAGGAGGCCTCCCCGGTCACCGCGAGGCATTCGAACGGGGCTCCGCCGATCATGGCGCGGTGCTCGGGAGCGCCGACGCGATCACGGGCGATTCGGCGGCATCCGGGATGACCGGAGAGATCGGCCGATGCCGCGGCAGGATCGGATGGCGTCCGTCCCATCAGGACACGCAGTTGAACCAACGTATCGCAGGCGACGACGTCGCGCGGCGAGGCATCGCCGGCCGAGGCCGCCTTCGACGCAGCGATGACGAGCAGGATGACGAATCCCCAGCGCTTCTGCGGCATCATGGCGTGACCTCCTCCGGCGTTGCTTTCGCGACGGGAATATAGGGCGCCCGGGGCATCGGCGTCCGCGACCGATGAGCCGTCCGCCACCTGTGGCAATTCAGGATCGGCCGTCAGCGCTTGGCTTTGGCGGGAGGCGCCTTCTTGGCCGCGCGCGCGGGATCGACCGGTACGACCGTTCCCGCGATGGTCCAGGAACAGATGCTGGTCCCGGTGACGCCGACGCAATCGTACTCGTTGCCGTTGAGTGCCGCGTGGTCGGTGATGGCATTCACCGTATCGCGGCCGAGGAGGTTGCAGCTCAGGTGATCGGCCTTGGGATCGGCCAGGGTCGCCGCCGCGATCTTCGCGTCGCCCCCCGATTGCCGCAGGAGCAGACGCAGGTTGGCGAGCGACGGACAGCCGATCGCGGGCGCCGAGGCCGATGCGGAAACCGGGGGGGCGGGGGGCTTGGCCGGCTGCGCTTCGGCGCACGGGCATCCTGCCGCGACGGCGAGGATCACGGCTGCCGGCAGGTGGCGACGATACCCGCTTCTCATGCCGCCCGCTTCGCTTTGGCATAGCGCTTCACGGCCCGCTCCCGCCGAAGCCGCGACAGGCGCTCGATCCAGAAGATGCCGTCGAGCTGGTCGATCTCGTGCTGGAGGCAGGCCGCCTCGAACCCCTCCGCCTCGATCTCGTGCCCGGTCCCGTCGAGGTCGTCGTAGCGCAGCCGCACCGTCACCGCCCGCTCCACGACGTCCGTGACGCCGGGCATGGAGACGCTGCCCTCGGTCTGGGGACCGGTCTCGTCCGACGCGAAGGTGATCTGCGGATTGACGTAGATCGAAGCCGGCGTGCCCGGCTCCAGGCGCAGGACCACCACCCGGGCGAGCCAGCCCACATGCGGCCCGGCGAGACCGATGGCGGAGACGCGGGAGAGGGCCTCCACCAGCTCCGCAGCATCCCGCCGCAGGGCGTCGTCGAACACGGTGACCGGCTCGGCGGCCAAGCGCAGCCTTGGATCGGGATAGAGAATCAGCGACTGGACCGGCACGGGGCAGGGCACCTCACGGAATGGGCTGGGGCGTGGATACGCGATCGACCGGGCGGTGTCCAAACGCGACGCATGGTGGCGGGAGCGCCCGCCTTCCGCTTCCGCGCTCCATGCCGTAAGGCCGCGGGACACATCTCAGGACACCGATGCGCGCATGATCCGCCTCGAGAAAATCGGCAAGCAGAACGGACGGCAGATCGTCTTCATCGAGGCGTCGGCCGCGCTCCAGAAGGGCGAGAAGGTCGGCCTCGTGGGGCCGAACGGCGCCGGCAAGACCACCCTGTTCCGGATGATCACCGGCGAGGAGGAGCCCGACGAGGGCCAGGTCGCCACCGACCGGGGCATCACCATCGGCTATTTCAGCCAGGATGTCGGCGAGATGGCCGGCTGCTCCGTCGTCTCCGCCGTGATGGACGGGGCCGGCCCGGTGAGCGTGGTCGCCACAGAACTGAAGCAGATCGAGGCCGGCCTCGCCGATCCGGACCGGATGGACGAGATGGATGCCCTCGTCGAGCGCTACGGCGAGGTCCAGGCCCGGTTCGAGGAGCTCGACGGCTACGCCCTCGAGGGCCGGGCCTACGAGGTTCTGGCGGGCCTGAGCTTTTCCCAGGAGATGATGGACGGCGACGTCGGCAAGCTCTCGGGCGGCTGGAAGATGCGTGTGGCTTTGGCCCGCATCCTCCTGATGAACCCGGACGTGATGCTCCTCGACGAGCCCTCCAACCATCTCGACCTGGAAAGCCTGATCTGGCTGGAAGCCTTCCTCAAGAACTACGAGGGCGCCCTGCTGATGACCTCGCACGACCGCGAGTTCATGAACCGCATCGTCTCCAAGGTCATCGAGATCGACGGCGGCACCCTCACCACCTATTCGGGGGATTACGTCTTCTACGAGCAGCAGCGGGCGCTCAACGAGACGCACCAGCAGGCGCAGTTCGAGCGCCAGCAGGCGATGCTCGCCAAAGAGATCAAGTTCATCGAGCGGTTCAAGGCGCGGGCCTCCCACGCCGCGCAGGTACAGAGCCGGGTGAAGAAGCTCGACAAGATCGAGCGGGTGGAGCCTCCCAAGCGCCGGCAATCGGTGGCGTTCGAGTTCCAGCCGGCGCCGCGCTCCGGCGACGACGTCGTCATCATCAAGAACGTGCACAAGCGCTACGGCAGCCGCACCATCTACGAGGGGCTAGACTTCTCCATCCGTCGCCGGGAGCGCTGGTGCGTGATGGGCATCAACGGCGCCGGCAAGTCGACCCTGCTCAAGCTCGTGACCGGCTCGACCCCGCCCGACGACGGCAGCATCGCGGTGGGGGGAAGCGTCAAGCTCGGCTACTTCGCCCAGCACGCCATGGACCTCCTCGACGGCGAGCTCACCGTATTCCAGGACCTGGAGCGCTCGTTCCCGCAGGCGGGGCAGGGGAGCTTGCGGGCGCTGGCCGGCTGCTTCGGCTTCTCGGGCGACGACGTGGAGAAACGCTGCCGCGTGCTCTCGGGCGGCGAGAAGGCCCGGCTGGTCATGGCCAAGATGCTGTTCGACCCACCGAACTTCCTCGTCCTCGACGAGCCGACCAACCACCTCGACATGGGCACCAAGGAGATGCTCATCACCGCGCTCGCGAACTACGAGGGCACGATGCTGTTCGTGAGCCACGACCGGCACTTCCTCGCCGCCCTGTCGAACCGCGTCCTCGAACTCACCGCCGACGGCATCCATCAATATGGCGGCGGGTACACCGAATACGTCGCGCGCACCGGCCAGGAGGCACCGGGGCTGAGGAGCTGAGCGGCTGATTTCCCCCTCTCCCCGCGGGCGGGGCGAGGGGATGCACGGCAATGAAAGCGCCTCGAACCCGATCACCCCAGGAGACCGACCATGGATGCCAAGCTTGCCGACATCGTCAGGGCGGCGGCCACGCAGGCCCGGCGCAAGGCCCGCGCCTTCGACGCATCGTCGTCGAAGGACGCACTGCCCTGGGCGGTGGTCGAGGCCTTCGATGCCGACGTACGCGGACATGTGGAACGCGACCGCCGCATCGAGGAGGAGCGTGACCGGGTCCTCATCGCCGCGGTCAATCTCGCCGAGACGCCGCCCGAGGACGGCGACGAGACGGTC
Source organism: Methylobacterium sp. 88A (assembly GCF_000376345.1). Classification (NCBI taxonomy): domain Bacteria; kingdom Pseudomonadati; phylum Pseudomonadota; class Alphaproteobacteria; order Hyphomicrobiales; family Methylobacteriaceae; genus Methylobacterium; species Methylobacterium sp. 88A. The sequence goes on along the minus strand of NZ_AQVT01000001.1, from coordinate 2,366,031 downwards.
GGGGCCGCGCGGGATGCCCTCATCGATGCGATCGACTACCTCGAACAGGCCGTCCTGCGCTTCGGAAGCGTCAACCGCCAGGGAGCCCGCCTCGGCTACGGCGAGACGGGACAGAGGGTGAGCGACGGACGGTAAGGGTTTCGTCCTCCGGGGGTGAACCCGGACCCTCGACATGAGAACGGGCCGGGCTCCCGCGAGCCCGACCCGTTTGCAGGTCCGCGCGGTGGAGTCGGGTCAGGCGGCCCGCACCGTGGCGAGGAAGCGGTGCACTTCTCCGGTGAGATGTTCGGATTGCTGGGACAGTTCGCCAGCGGCGCCGAGCACCTGGCTCGCGGCGGCTCCGGTCTCTTCGGCAGCACTGGCCACGCCGGCGATATTGCTCGTCACCTCGTTGGTACCGGCCGAGGCCTGCGAGACGTTGCGCACGATCTCCTGCGTCGCCGCGCTCTGCTGCTCGACCGCCGCCGCGATGGCAGTGGCTACGGCATTGATGTCCCGGATTCGCATCGTGATCGAACCGATGGCCGAGACCGCCTGGCCGGTGGCGCCCTGGATGTGGCCGATCTGCTGGGAGATCTCCTCTGTGGCGCGAGCCGTCTGGTTGGCCAGTTCCTTCACCTCGGCGGCGACCACCGCAAAACCCCGGCCCGCTTCGCCCGCGCGTGCGGCCTCGATGGTGGCGTTGAGGGCGAGCAGGTTGGTCTGGCTGGCGATGGTCGAGATCAGGCTCACCACATCCCCGATCCGGCTCACGGCACCGCTGAGTTCCTGCACCAGGCCGGCCGTGGTGTCGGCCTCCGTGACGGCGGATTGCGCGAGAGTGGCGGAGCTCGAAACCTGTCGGCCGATCTCCTGCACGGACGTGCCGAGTTCCTCGGCGGCGGCAGCGACGGTGTTCACGTTGACGGCGGCTTCCTCGGCGGCGGCGGCCACGGTGGTGGATTGCGACGCGGTCTGCGTCGCCGTCACCGTCATGGCCTGCGCCGTGGCCTGAAGCTCGGTGGCCGAGGAGGAAACCATGCCGATGATGCCGCCGACGGCCGTCTCGAAATCCTCGGCCATCTTGCGCGTGCCCGCCCGGCGCTGCTCCTCGGCGGAAGCCCGAGCGAGGACCGTGTCCTCTTCGAGCTGACGCGTGCGGATCAGGTTGGTCCGGAACACTTCCACCGCCTGGGCCATCTCGCCGATTTCGTCGCGGCGGCCCATGGACGGCACGGCGGTCGTCTCGTCACCGCCGGCGATGTGACGCATGGCCTGGGTCATGCGCTCGATCGGGCGGGCCACGCCGAGGAACGAGAAGATCATGGCGGAGACCGCCATCACGATGCAGACTGTGAGCATGATGGTCGAGATCCGGATCGCTTCGGCCTGCTGGCTGCGCGCCGCCTCTCCGGCGGCATTGGCGGCCGCCACATTGATCTCCACCAGACGGGTGGCCGCGTCGGCGACCGCCCGATAATTCGCGTGGTTGCCTTCGCGGAAGAAGCTCAGCGCCTGCTCCCTGTCGGTCTCGCGCATGGAGCGGAGCTTTCCCCAATCGGCCTTGAGAATCTCCATCTTGGCGATGAGGTCGTCGTAGGCCGCCTTCTCATCCGCTCCGGTGATCAGGGGCTTGTAGTCTTCGACGGACTTATTGCGCTCCAGCATCATCTCGTTCGCAAGCTTGAGATCGGCCTGCTCGATGGTGCTGTTGGGAGCGGTCAGGTAGCGCAGCTGGGACGTACGGACCCGGAGCACCAGACGATTGATCTTGTCGGCCTGTGTCACCGACGGCACGGCATTGTCGACCAGCACGTCGATCTTGGTGCCGATGTCCTGAAGCTTGTATAGAGCCACCAAGCCCTGCGCGGCCGAAATCGAAACGACGATGCTGAATAGACCTATCAGTACGGCCTTGACCGACAAACGCATGACTTATACCCCCCCAACGATACGATGATAACAACCTGATAGAGGATCTTGCTTAATATTCCATAACTACTTGTATGCAATATAATTCATCTTAAAGTGATTTATATTAATCTTGACTAAACGATTGATTATTCAAACTTATTTAAATAAACTTTCGATCTCTCCGCCATTACTTAATAATGACAAATCATAGACTAACACGCTCACCTCACGAAAACGTTACCGCGAAACCTCTCTCAGTATTCACGAGCATCACAACTTGCTGCCAATAACGGCACAGCAACGGCACGGTGAGGCGTGCCTGATCTCCCACTGACCAAGAGCATAAGGGTCTCGCGCGGAGGTTTGCGGCGTCATGGTTCCAGGCGAGCCAAGCAAGACCGCTCAGCCGAGCCAGCCCGTCAGGACGTAGCAGCATGCGGCGATGAGCGCGGCGGCGGGCAGGGTCAGGACCCAGGCGACGACGATGTTCCCGGCAATACCCCAACGCACCGCCGAGGTCCGGCGGGCCGCGCCGACGCCGACGATGGCGCCGGTAATGGTATGGGTGGTCGAGACCGGGACACCGAGCCATGTCGCCAGGAACAGGGTAATGGCGCCACCCGTCTCGGCGCAGAAGCCCTGCATCGGGTTCAGCCGGGTGATCTTCGAGCCCATCGTGTGGACGATGCGCCAACCGCCGAAGAGGGTCCCGAGCGCCATGGCCGATTGGCAGGCCAGGACCACCCAGAGCGGAATGTGGAAGCTGCTCCCCAGATGCCCCTGCGAGTAGAGCAGCACCGCGATGATCCCCATGGTCTTCTGGGCGTCGTTGCCGCCATGGCCGAGGGAATAGAGCGAGGCCGAGACGAATTGCAGGAGGCGGAAGCTCCGGTCGACCCCGAACGGCGTGGCGCGCCGGCAGGTCCAGGACACGATCAGCACGAGGAGGAGAGCGAGCAGGAATCCGATGAGCGGCGAGAGCACGATGGCCGCGATCGTCTTCGACAGGCCGGACCAGACCACGACGTCGAACCCCGCCTTGGTGATGCCCGCCCCGACGAGGCCACCGACCAGGGCGTGCGAAGAACTCGACGGGATGCCGAGCACCCAGGTGGCGATGTTCCAGGCGATGGCGCCGACCAGCGCGCTCAGGATGACGCGCGGATCGATGATCCCGGCATCGACGATCCCGGTCCCCAGGGTCTGCGCCACGTGAAGGCCGAAGAACAGAAACGCGATGAAGTTGAAGAACGCCGCCCAGAGCACCGCGTATTGCGGGCGCAGCACCCGGGTCGAGACGATGGTGGCGATGGAATTGGCCGCGTCGTGCAAGCCGTTGAGGAAGTCGAAGAAGAGGGCGACGGCGATGAGGCCGGCCAGCGCCGGCAGCGCGAGGGAGGCGGCGTCCATGCCCGTCACACGTTCTCGATCACGATGCCACTGATCTCGTTCGCGACGTCCTCGAACCGGTCGACCACATCCTCCAGATGCCCGTAGATCTCGGCGCCGATGATGTAGGCCATGGTGTCGCCGTCGCCGCCATCCTTGCGATGGGCCCGGTAGAGGGCCTTGAGGCCGCGCTCCTGCAACTCGTCCGACCGCCCCTCGACGCGAGTAATCCGCTCGGTGAGAGAGTTGATCCGCGCCGCATGGGTGCCGACCGCGTTGAGAAGGGGGATCGTCTCGGCCGTGAGCCGCGCCGCCTCGATCACGGTGTCGCCCATCTCGCGCATGAGAGGCTCGAAGGAGCGGATCTCGTAGAGGGCGATGGTCTTCACGGTCTTGTTCATCTGGTCGATGGCATCGTCCATCGATTGGATCAGGTCCTTGATGTCGCCGCGGTCGAACGGGGTTATGAAGCTGCGCCGGACCGCGAGCAGGACCTCCGCGGTGATCGCGTCGGCCTCATGCTCGCGGTCGACAATCACTTGGCAGTAGCCGGGCACGCCGTCGCCGCCCTTCAGGACGCCCTGGAGCGCCTCCGCACCCGCGACGAGGGTCTGGGAATGGCGCTCGAACAGGTCGAAGAAGCGATCCTCCCGCGGCATCAAGGCCCGAAACCAGCCCATCATTCGGCGTGCCCCTTCCCGATGTGGCGGGCACTCTCCGTTCGGCGTCGCAGGCTATGTCAGCCGTCGTGCCACCGTGGCCGTGAGAGTCCTGCCGGTCGGTAACGTCTTCGAGGCCGCTCCGGTGCCGGTCATTCGCTCCGACCCCGTCAATATTCCCATTCGGCGCCCACCCCCACGGCGGTGCGGCCGTCGCTGCCGGCCTCGCCCTGGATCTTGATGCGGCGGGTCACGTCGTAATCTACCGTGGCGGCGGTATCCTGGGGCTTGGCGCCGGCCTTCACACCGACGCTGAGACGGTCGCTGAGGTAGCGCGAGGCCCCCAGCGCCGGGCCACCGCTGGCGCCGGTGGAGACGTCGAGGCTGTCGAGCCCGAGGCCCTTGCGGGCCTGTTCGAACACGTCGGGGCCGCCGGCACCGCCGGAGAGCTGCGACACCGCCTGGGCGAGCTGCAACGCCTGGAACGGCGACAGCCCCCCGGCCGCCTTCTTGAACAGCAGCCGCGACAGCACCTCGTCCTGCGGCAGGGACGGGTCGGAGGTGAGGACGAAGTCGGGCTGGTTGGCCGGGCCGGTCACGGCGACGCGGGCGGTGACCTCGGCGGCCTTGGTCTCGGCCTGGAAGTCGAGATCGGGGATCGCGAGTTCGCCGTTGAAGGCGAGGCGGCCGCGGGTGAAGTCGAGGCGCTGGCCGATGATGCTGAGACGGCCGCGGCGCATGGCGAAATCCCCCACCGCCACCGGGTCACGAGAGGTGCCGGTGAGGCGCAGGTCGCCGCCGAGTTCCGCGTCGATGCCGCGCCCGCGCACGAAGATGCGGTTCGGCGCATGGACGGCCACGTCCAGCGTCGCGTCGAAGGGTGGAGGCGCCTTCCTGCGCTTGCCCAGAGCCGCGACCTTCGCCTTGCGGTCGGCCTTCGCATCGACGCGCGCCCGCACGTCCGCGGGCGTATTGACCCGGCGCACGCCGGGCAGGGGCTGCACCGTGGCCGGCAGACGATCGGGGACGGTCACGTCGACGGAGACGAGGTCGACCCGCCCCGACACTTTCGGCGTCCGCGCCAGAGGACCGCTCAAGGCGAGGTTGAGACTCGCGGTGGCGGTGACGATGGGGCTGGAGACGAGCTCGGCCCGCTCGGCGGTGATCTTGAACGTGCCGGGGAACCCGCCATTCGGGTCCAGGGCCACGCGGCCGCTGGCCTGGAGGCCGCCGCCGTTCCGGGTCTGCGCGGTGAGGCGCTCCACCACGAGGGTATCGCCGCGCCCGGTGACGCGGCCCTCGATCTGCTTGAGGGCGATGCCCTGGAGCGGATCGGTGAAGCTGCCGCCGGAGAGGGTGGCGGCACCCTCGGCACGGGGCGCGTCGAGGGTGCCCGACACGCCCCCGTCGAGGGCGATCCGGCCGGCGACCCGCTGGCCGCCGACGCTGAGCAGGCTGTTGGCCATGGCCGCGTCGAAGGTGCCGCGCAGTTTCAGCGCGATGGGTCCGCCCGCCGAGACGGGCAGGAAGCCGGCAAGAGTCAGCTCGGCCCCGCGACCGGCCGAGACACGGCCCTCGATCCCGGCGCGGCCGTCGCTCAGGGTGCCGCTCGCCTTGGCGTCGATGGGCGGCAGGCCGGCCTTGCGCGTCTCCGGCGTCACGACCTTCGCCACCGACAGGGCATAGTGCCCCTCCGGCCGCGCACTGGTGCCGCGGATATCGGCGTCCCCGTCGAGGGTGCCGGTGAGGGCGAGGCTCGGCGAGGCGATACGGGCGAGCGCCAGGGGCAGCGCCCGGATGCCGAGCTTCAGGTCGAGATTCGATCCGGCCCTTCCGGCGAGGCTGACCCGACCGGTACCGGCTGCGATGACGAGGCCGTCGATGACGGCCGACCCCCGGTCGAGGGTGACGGTCGCCGGGCCGGCCAGTGCCAGACGATCCTTGCCGCGTGACGCGGAGAAGCGCGACAGCTCGATCCGCGTGGCCTCGGCCGGAACCAGCCGGGCGGCACCGTCGAGATCGAAGCCGCGCGCTTTGGCGGTGAGGGTGATGTCGCTGGCATTGGGCGACCCCACGGCCAGGAGGCGCACGGTGTCGATGGACTCGCCGGCGGCGATGACCCGGTCGGCATTGACACGCCCGTCCACGACGGGATGGGCGAGGAGATCGCGGCCGGTGAGATCGGCGTCGAGTTGCGCGAGGCCGATTTCGCCCGAACGCAGGGAGGCGCCCTTGGCCTTCACCGACGCGTCCTGGCGTCCCCCCTCGCGCGAGAGGGCGACGGTCGCGTCGAGGCTGCCGGCGAGCGGCGTGAGGGCGAGCGGCGACAGGTCGTCGAGATTGGCGGCCGAGAGCGTGACGCTGCCCTGAGTCAGGAGGGTCGCCGCATCGACGGCCGCCTTACCGGCGAGGGTGGCCGAGCCGAGATTCACAGCGAGCCGGTCGAGGGACCAATCCGCGCTCGTGCGGGCGAGATGCACGTCCCCGCGCAGGGTCTTGCCGCCAATCTCGCCGCCCAGCGCCAGAGTCCCGTCGAGCGCCCCGGTGAGGTCCTTGAGCGTCGCGGCCACGCGGAGGTCCCGGATCGGGCGGCCGAGTGCGCGTCCGTCGGCGGCGGTGAGGGTGGCGGTGAGGTCCGGCTTCTCCAGGGTTCCGGAGAGCCGCCCGTCGAGGAGGGCGCGGCCGGCAAGGCGCGGATCGATGGCCGAGAGGGTCTTCACGTCCACCAGGAGCTTGGCGTCGGCGAGGCGTGCCGTGGCCTTGCCCTCCAACCGGGCCACCATCTCGGCGCCGTCGAGCTTCACGCCATCGAAGCTGTACCCGTCGAAGACCTGAGATAGTCTGCCCGAGAAATGTGGCTCGCGGCCCAGGAGCCGGTCGAGGGCCGGCAGGCCGAGGACGAGTCCCTTTGTCGTCGCGTCTACATCGGCGGTCACTGCCTTGCGGGCGGGGTCCCCGCTCAAATTCGCCTTCACGGCGACGCTGCCGGCCAGGGTCCGGTCGGCGACATCGGAGAAGGCCGAGAGATCGGCGAGGCCCGCCTTCAGCGTGCCGGTGAGCGTGTTCTGGCCGACGCGGCCGGCATAGGAGAGCGTGGCTGTGGGCGCGTCGAGATCGAACGCTGCCACATCGACCACGCCGTCGGGCTGGAGGGTGCCCCGGAAGGTGAAGGCACCCCGCGATCCCACCGCCCGGCGCAGGGCCGGGTCGGCGAGCTTCAACCCCTCCACATTGGCATCCGCACGGAGCGCGAAGCGGGTGGCGCTGGGATCGCCGCCCGTGGGTTCCATGGCGAGGCTGGCGGCGATCCGCTCGAGGACGTTGCCGTCCGCGCGCAGGCCCGCCGCCTTGAGGTCGCCGTTCACCCGTGGCCGGGCGATAGGACCCTTCACGGTCCCGTCGAAGACGAGGGTGTCGAGCTCGGCATTGGCCGCCTTGGTGACGCTGCCATCGGTGGGGACGGCGCGGGCGGAGATCGTGAAATCGGCGACCCGCTCGGGCGTGAGGTTGCCCGAGGCATCGAGGCGGGCGGTGCGGGAGGCGAGGGCGAGGCGGTCGATGCCGAAGGCGCCGTTATCGGCAAAGCGCAGGGCTCCGTCGAGCTTGGTGGTGCCGGAGAAGATCGCCGCCGCCGGGCCGGGCAGGAGGCCCTCGATCCGCGAGGAGAGGTCGAGGGTGAGGGAGCGGTCGGCGCCGGCGCGGGCGATGCGGGCCGTGCCCTTGGCGCCGAGATCGGGGCCCGCGTCGAAATCCAGCCGAGCGTTCCAGGCATCGAGGGTGCCGCGTCCGTCGAGATCGAGGTTGATCGGCGGCTCGCCGGGGAGGTTGGCGAATTTGGAGAGGAGGCCACCGGCGGCCTCCACCAGGGTGGTCTTCACCTCGAGCTTCTCGCCCTTGGGCACGAAGAGCAGGCGGGCGACGAACTGCCCGGTGGCGTCGAGGCGGCGCACGGACAGGTCGAGGTCGAGCCCTTCGGACGGGGCGCCGAGCTTGGCCTTCCCCTCGGCGGACAGGCGCGCCGGCTGACCGGCGACGGTCTCGCCGAGGACGAGTTCGGCGAGCTTGAAGGCGGTGATCTCCACCTTCACGGGCAATTCGGGCAGCAGCGAGCCATCGGGTTCCGGCGTCGCCGAGACCGGGGCGGGGAGGGGACGGCGCAGCACTTCGAGGCGGCCGATCTCCAGGCTGTCCACCTGCAGGCGACCCGAGAGGAGGGCGAGGCGGCTCCAGACCAGGCGCGCCTTGTCGAGCTTCAGCCAAGCCCCGTTGCGATCGCTGATCACCACGTCGCGGATCGTGGCGTTGGAGGACAGCGCCCCGTCCACGGCACCGATGGATACCTGGGAGCCCGGCGTGGACAAAGCCTTCGACAGGAGCCCGCCGAGCACGGTCTTCTCGCCGTCGTCGGCACGGGTGTGGGTGGCGGGAACGGCGATGCAGACGGTCAGGCCGAAGACGGCCACGATGACGCGCGTTCTCCCTCCCCCCTTTGCGGGGGAGGGTGGCCCGCGAAGCGGGTCGGGAGAGGGGAGCGCCGCATTCGGAGAGGTCGTCCCCTCTCCCGCGTGCTCCGCAGGCACCCTCCCCCGCAGAGGGGGGAGGGTCGATGCGCACCGACCGGAAACCCGTCCGAAAAATTCCATCAGAACGACTGCCCCAGGCTGATGTACAGGGCCACGGGACGCTCGCGGTTCCCCTTGATGCGGTCGAGGGGGAACGCCACGTCGACGCGGATCGGGCCGATGCCGGTATAGTAGCGGAGGCCGAGGCCCGCCGCGTAGCGGATGCGCTCCTCGAAATCCGGCAGGCTGCCCTCGAAGGCGGTGCCGGCGTCGAAGAACGGCACGACCCCGATCGTGTCGGTGATCTTGACCCGCGCCTCCACCGACGCTTCGAGGAGGCTGCGCCCGCCCACCGGCAGGTTGAACGGCCCGCGCGGGCCCAGCGTCCGGTAGGGGAAGCCGCGCACCGAGCCGCCGCCGCCGGCGAAGAAGCGGATATTGGCCGGGATGTCCTCGAGGCTCGCGCCCGAGATCGAACCGAAGCCGATGCGGCCAGCGAGGATGTAGCGGGCCTCGTCGTCGATGGCGTAGTAGGTCGAGCCCTGCGCCTTGGCGACGAAGATCGACGGATCCGAGCCGAGGAACCCGGCATAGGGGGTCACCGAGGCGGTGGCCCGGAACCCCTGCGTCGGATCGAGCAGGTTGTCGGTGGAGTCGTAGGCCACCGACAGCGGTACGCCGACGAGGCGGTAATCGACCTTGCCGAGCGCGTCCTGCGAGCGACCGGCCTGACCGTCGATGCCGATCTGCGCGTAGAACGTGTCGGAGAACCGGTGCCGGATGCCGATCGTGCCGCCGGCCGCGTCCGAGACGTAGGATTGCTGGGCCTCGCGGCCCGCGAAGACATTGGCCACGAGATCGTTGCGCGTGCCCCACAGGGCCGGCTTGACGAAGGTCGCCGAGACCCGGCCGCCCAAGCCGTTCGAATCGATCCCGGCGGCCTTGCGCTGCGCAGCGTAGAGGTCGTTGCCGAGATAGTAGATGTCGGCGTCGAGCCGCAGGGTCTCGCCGCCGCCGAACAGGTTGCGGTTGGCGTAATAGGCACGGATGCCCGGGCCATCGACCGTGGAGTAGCGGGCCGCGACCCCGATCAGGTTGCGGTCGCGCTCGGTCACGTCGACGAAGATCGGCAGGTTGCCCTGCGCGTCGAGCGCCTCGCCCTCGCCCTCGCGCACCCGGACCGAGCCCAGCGCCTCGACCTTGGCGACGGACCGGCGAATGTCGGCCACGGCCTTGGGCGAATAGGGGTCGCCCGGCTCGCTGTAGATGAAGGAGCGCACTACCGCCGGATCGAGCCCGGTGGTGCCGCGCACGGCGACCTCGCCCAGCCCCGCTATGGGGCCGGGATCGATGGTGAAGCGGACGTCCATGACATGGGCGGCGTCATCCACCACCGGATCGCGCGAGACCGCCTTGGCGAAGGGATGGCCCAGGGCGCGGAAGCGATCGACGATCTTCGCCTCGCGGGCGAGCACGGTGGCCGAGCGGGCGGGGACGTCGTCGCCCACCCGGACGAAACGCTCGGGCAGCACCTCGGACGGGAAATCGTTGCCGCGCGGATCGGAAGCCGCCACCGTGCGGAGCTTGTAGAGCGGACCGGCATCGACGACGATCTTCACGGGCACCAAGGCCCGGTTCCGGCCGCCCTCGGCGGCCCGCGCCGCAGCCGCCACCGAGGCCTCGCCCGACAATTCGACCTCGTCGATGCGGATGGCGACCTTGCCCTGGTAGTAACCGTAGCCGGAGAGCACGTCGGACAGGCGGCGAAGGTCCGCCTCCGCCCGCCGCACGATGCCCTCGCCATCGGGCGGCGCGTCCTGGCGCAGGCGATAGAGCGTGGAGGTGTCCTGCAGGGCCTGTAGAACGTCGTCGTCCTCGAGCCCCTGGAATTTCACCGAATAGGGCAGCGTCTCGCGGCTGGGCGCCGGCGGCTCCTCCTCGGAGCCGAACAGGCCGAACAGGTCGAAGGCGACGGCCGGGGAGGAGGCGAGGGCGGCCATCGACACGCCGCCGAGGACGGCCAGGGCCACGCCCGCGCAACCGTGTCTCAAACCCCTGCCTTTGGAATTCTGCATGCCCGACATCACGAAGCGCGACCCGCCCTCATGATCCGCCACGGCGCAACCCCGACGGTTCGTCCGCCCACCTTCGATTCCGTCATCCCGCCCCCGCTTCGATGCCGGTCAACCTTCCGTGACGACCCCTCACCGGGTCGTTAAGGTCGTTCCTCGCCCCATGTCGCAGAGTGGCAAGCCTAGCCGTCGCCCCCGGCGAGGGCAACCACAGGCAGTGCCGCAGCCCGGCCCCGTCATGTCCGCGCCGCAGAACCCGTCCGTCATTCAGTCGGCTCGCTTTCGCGATGGAAATCGCAGGCCATGTCGGGAACCCGGAACGGCCGGGAGCCTTGTCTGAGAATCGCAGGCACCCTAACTTTCACCTATCGGACCTTGTCTTCAACGATCCCCCGCCGGTTCATTCCGGGTCGCACGCCCAGCAGTCGCTGCAGAACTGCCGCGGGCCGTCGCTTCGATCCCATCGCATCTCCGAGACCCTGCGCCCTGTCGGCTGCGCGTAGCGTAACCGCGGCCCGAGAGGCTCCTCCACACTTTATTCGAGACGAGGGCGCGACCCCTGCAATCGCGTTCCTCCCGACGGCGAGAAGGACATATCCATGAGCACGGGCACCGTGAAATGGTTCAACGAGACCAAGGGCTACGGCTTCATTCAACCGGATGACGGCGGCAAGGACGTGTTCGTCCATATCTCGGCCGTGGAACGCGCCGGCATGCGCAACCTCATCGAGGGGCAGAAGCTGTCCTACGAGATCGAGAACGACCGCCGCACCGGCAAGCAATCCGCCGGCAACCTCCAGGCGGCCTGAGGCCTGGACGAACGAGGGCCCTCCCGGTGAGGCCTTTGTTCAACACATGCATAAGAAGCCGCCCTGCCATGGGCGGCTTCAGTTGATTCCGGCCGAATCGTGAGTCATTGGGCTATCCGATTCGATTCCGTCCTTCGATGATTCACAGCAAGGCTCAGCGCCGCGCGCTTCCGCTCGCGGAACGGGCCGAGACGCACCACCCGAGAAAGGTCAGATGAGCGCCTTCGACTACAGGAATTTCGACGACCGCCGTAAGAACTCCGCCAGCGCCAAGCAGATGCTGCTGGAAAAATTCAAGGCCCGTCCCCCGGCGGATGACCCGGAAATGATTGCCAAGGCCCAGGCCCGCGCCGCAATCGCCCGTGCCCGGGACGAGAGGGCTCGCGAACGCGAAGCCGCCCGCATCGCCGCCGAAAAGAAGGCTGCCGAGGAGAAGCGCGCTCGCGAAGAGGCGGAACTCGCCGCCCAGATCGCCCGCGAAGAGGAAGAGACTCGTCTCGCCGCCGAGCGCAAGGCGATCGACCTGGCCGAGAAGAAGGCCCAGCGCGATGCGCGCTATGCCGCTCGCAAGGCCAAGGCCCGTCGCTGAAGGCCTGGATGGGCCATCCCTCGCAAGGGAGGCCTCGTCATCTCGATGACCGCCAAGGGCTCGGATGGTTGTACCGGATCTCGTATCCGGTGCTTCTATCCGGGCCCTTTCGCGTCGTCGCCGAGGCTCACGCCGAAGTCGGGCGAGAGCGCCTGTGTCAGGCCTCGTTCTCGGCTTCGCCCTCGTCCTTCTCGGACGTCGTCTCGACTTCGCCCTTGGGCTCCGTATCCGCCTCGGGGCGGGGGCCGGCCTTGAACGAACGACGCGGAGCGTTGCCGCGCTTCATCTGCGCGGGCTTCTCGATGGCGCCGAGACGCTCGGAGAGCTGCTTGGCCCGCTCGTTGAAATCGTTGGTGGTACGCGACTGAGACGCACCACTCTTGAACGCATTCGCCACTTGGGCCTCATGGAGTTGCCCAGGGCACGGGTTCGTGCGGGGTTGGCCGTGTTCTAGCACGGTTTGCCGCCGAGCGGGCAGTTAACTGTCCGACACGGCGAGCGACGGTCCGGCGCCGGACCGTTCCGGTCCCCTGACGGGACCGGGACCGGCTTCAGAACCGGGCCGTCAGGAACAGCCGGACGTTGCGGCCGGGCAGCAGGATTTCATCCTTCTTGAACGAGGCCGAGTTGCGGATGTCGTCATCCAGGAGGTTGCGCCCCTGGAGCCCCACCGTCACCTCGCTGGCACCGTAGATCACCGGATCGAGGGACTGCGTATACGCCAGCTCGGCGCGCAGATCGTTCCAACCCCGCGTCAGTGTCTCGAACGGCGCGATCTCGGTATGGTCGAAGGCGTGGAGCAGGTTCACGCGGCCGAACCAGCCATTCGCCCGCAGAAAAGCACCGCCACCCAGGCGATGGGGGGGGATCCGCGGAACGTAGGAACCGTCGTCGAACTGCGCCCGCACGAAATCGTACTGCGCCTCGATCCCGGCCCAGCCGTCGCCGACGGGAAGGATGTCGAGCTGCGCGCCGATCTCGGCGCCGTAGAAGGTCGAGTTGGCCTGTGAGTAGACAATCTGGCGCAACTCGTCGCCGCTGCCGCAGGAGGCGAAATCGTCGTCGCAGCGGTTGCCGGTATCCCGGCGGTAGATGAAGCCGGTATAGCGCGTGACGTATCCGGTGGCGTCGAGGCGCAGGGGACCTTCGGCCCGGCGCAGGCTGAGCTCCACCGTGCGGGCACGCTCCAGCTTCAGGGTCGGGTCACCGATCTCGAAGGTCGCGGTGGCATCGTGCGGCCCCTGCGAGAACAGCTCGTAGCTGGTGGGCGCGCGCTCGACATAAGAGCCATTGACGCTCGCCACGAACCCGTAGGGCAGGTCCTGCAGCGCGCCGAAGCTGAGGCTCTTGGGGGCGAAGCGGCGCGTCAGCGCGGAGCTCGACGGATCCGTGCCATTGGGCAGGAAGTCGGCGGGGAACAGCGTGGCGGTGCTGTTGAGCCGGTCGTTCCCGATGCGGCCCGCCGCCTGGAAGCGCAGGCCGCCCCCGACCGCCAGTTCCTCGAACAGGTAGGTGGCGAGGGAACGCGATTCCGTGGCCGGCAGGAAGCTTTCGAGCTGCGAATTGAGGACGCGCCGGCCCGTCTGCAGGCCGACAGCGCCGGTGAGGGTGCCGAGCGCGGTGACGACCGGCACGTGTTGCGCCTCGAACCGGGCCTCGACCTCGCGGTTCTTGAAGATCGCCTGCACGCCCTCTAGGCCGTTCGCCCCCCCGGAACCCTCATGCGCGATACCGATCTCCTCATGGCGGTAGACCGACCCGCCGGCCCAGAACCGGAGAACCTCGAACGGCCCCTGAAGCGGCCGATACTCGCCACGGGCGAGCACGCGATCCTGGTTCGGGGTCAGCCGTGTGCGGGCCTCCTCCGCGTCGCCTCCGGGAATCTGGTACATCGCCTCGTAGTGGCTGAACGACACGCCGACGAAGCCGCGATCGCCGATGGCCGAGATCCCGATGGAGCCGCCCTGCGTCTCGGTGGCCGAGTTGCGCTGGATGCCGCCGGGAATGGCGTAGGAATCGGTAGCCGTCTTGAAGCCGTCGGCATGGACCGCGATACCGTTGGCCCCGGCATCGACGCTCGCCGCGCCGAGCCTTCCGTTATCGACGCTGGAATAGCCGGTGGTGACCTGGCCGGAGACGCCCCGGGCCGGGATGAAGGTGGGCACCTGGTTGTTCTCGGACGAGACCACGCCGCCGATGGCGCCCGAGCCGTAGCGCAGGGTCGCGGGGCCGCGGATCACCTCGATCCGGTCGGCGGTGAGCGGGTTGACCGGCACCGCATGGTCCTCGCCGAGATCGGACACGCCGCCATTGACGATGCCGTTCTCCTGGATCCGCACCCGCGCGTTGTCGAGGCCGCGAATGATCGGCCGCGAAGCCGCTCCGGGCGCATAGGTCGAGGACGAGATGCCGGGGCGGTCGGAGAGGGCGTCACCGAGGGTGCGGGGCTGGTTGCGCTGAATCTCGGAGCGGGTGACCACCGTGACGGGCGAGAGGCTGTCGCCGACGACCGGCAGCACACCGGTGGGAAAGCCCCCTGCGGCGGAAGGGCCGGGGGCGGGGAGGATCGGGCTCGCGGACGTCACGCTCAGTTCCGAGAGCGTCGCCTCGGCCTGCTGGGCCGCGGCGGGGGCGATCATCGCGCCGGATGTGAGACCCGCACCGGACAGCATCGTCCCGGCCAGCCAGATCCTCGATCGTCTCATCTGCATCACGCCCCGAAATCACTATGTTATAATGTTTCATTGCTGAGTGCGTTTCATGCGGCAAGGGGAGATATGGTCCGCGTCGCGGTTGAAACCCGACTGTGGCCGATGCGCATCATCGCCGAAACGGTCGGCGGCGAGCGATGAGTGTGGATGCGACGAAGGCAGCGCTTGCGCGCGGCCTCGCGCGGGCAAAGATCCCCGTCGTGATCTCCCTGTCCCTCCTCGGCGCGATCTTTCGCGTGTTCTGCCTCCTCCTGCTCGGTCTGTTTCTTCTGCCGCTCGGCAGCCATGCCCTGTGGTGGATGGCGCGGGGCGGTGGCGCGGCGGACTGGGCGGTGGCCGACTGGTCGAGCGCCGGGCTGTTGCGCCCGCCCAAAGCGTCGGACCCGGCACTCGTCCGGGTCTATGCGGCGCGGGTCGGGCGCTGGCGGGGGATCTTCGCCCATCACAGCTGGATCGTGGTGAAGCCGGACGGCGCCGCCCGCTACACCCGCTACGACGTGGTCGGCTGGGGGATGCCGGTCCGCACGGACGGCTGGGCCGCGGACGGACGCTGGTTCGGCAACGATCCGCAGACCGTCCTCGCCCTCGACGGGGACGATGCGGCCCGCGCCATCCCGTCGATCCGCGCGGCGGTGGCCGATTATCCCTACCGGGCGCTCGGCACCTATCAGGCCTGGCCCGGGCCGAACTCCAATAGCTTCACCGCCCATGTGCTGGCCCGCCTTCCGGAGGCGCAGGCGATCCTGCCGCCGACGGCTTTGGGCAAGGACTGGGCGCCGCCGGGCCGCATCGTCGAGCGGACGCCGAGCGGCACCGGCATCCGGCTGACCTTCAGCGGCTATGCCGGGCTCACCGTCGGCTGGGTCGAGGGCATCGAGTTGAACCTCCTCGGCCTCGTCGCGGGGCTCGACCTGCGCCGCCCCGCGATCAAACTTCCCGGCTGGGGCAGGATCGGAACGGCATGACGACACCCCTCCTCATCCGCCCGGCGGAGCCCGGCGACACCGATGCGATCTGGTCCATCCTCGAGCCGGTGATCCGGGCCGGCGAGACCTATGCGCTGCCCCGCGACGGCTCGCGCGAGGCCATGCTGGCCTACTGGTTCGCCCCGGCAAACCAAGTCTTCGTCGCCCTGGACGGGGGCAGGGTGCTCGGCACCTACATGCTGAAGGCGAACCAGCAGGGCGGCGGAGCCCATGTGGCCAATGCCGGGTTCATGACCCATCCCGATGCGGTAGGTCGCGGCATCGCCCGCGCCATGGGACGGCACGCGATCGAGGGTGCCACCCGCCAGGGCTTCCTCGCCATGCAGTTCAATTTCGTCGTCGCCAGCAACACCCGCGCGGTGGCCCTGTGGGAGAGCCTCGGCTTCTCGCGGATCGCCCGCTTGCCCGAGGCGTTCCGGCATCCGGGCCTCGGGCTGGTCGATGCCCTGGTGATGCACAGGAAGCTCGGGGCCGACGACGCGTCGTAAAGCGCACGCGCGACCTTTGCGCTCGCGACGGAACCTCGGCACGCGGGAAACCTTGTCGGGTGCTTCCCTCAGCGAGCCCCATGCCCGATCCCTCCCCGCCGCCGAACGGCTCGCCCCTGCGCGTCACCGTCGATCTCAACCGATGCCAGGCCTACGCCCAGTGCTGCTACGCGGCGCCGGAGCATTTCGTGCTGCATGGGCGCGAGGCTTTGTTCTACGACCCCGCGCCCTCCGCATCCGACCGTCTCGCCATCGAGCGGGCGCGGGTGTCCTGTCCGGTCCAGGCGATCCGCGTCGAGGACCCGGAGCGGCAAGGCCGATGAAAAATATGAATGCCGAAGGACATGCGGTGGTGGTCGGCGCCTCCCTCGCGGGCCTGCGCGGCGCCGAGGCCCTACGCCGGGCGGGCTTTGCCGGCCGCCTCACCCTCGTCGGCGACGAGGCGCACCGACCCTACGACCGGCCGCCGCTCTCGAAGGCCGCCCTCACCGGCGAGATCGCGCCCGAGGCGACCGCGCTGCCGAACCTCCATGCCCTGGATGCCGAATGGCGGCTCGGCGTCGCCGCCATAGGCCTCGACCGGGAGGGCCGCGAGGTCCGCCTCGCCGATGGCGCGACCCTGTCCTACGACCGGCTCCTCATCGCCACCGGATCGCGCGCCCGACCCTGGTCGAATCCGACTGAGGCGGGCCTTGCCGGGGTCCATACCCTGCGCGGGCGCGACGATGCCGCCGCCCTCCGGCGGGCGCTCGCCGCCGGCCCGAAGCGCGTCCTCATCATCGGCGCGGGTTTCATCGGCTGCGAGGTCGCGGCCTCCTGCCGGGCCCTCGATCATGCCGTCACCCTGATCGATCCGGGACCGGCACCCCTCGCTAGAATCCTCGGGCAGCCGGTGGGCGAGATCGTCGCCGCCCTGCACCGAGCTCTCGGCGTCGACCTGCGCAGCCGGACCAAGGTCGCGCGGCTCGAAGGCGATGCGTCGGGCCGGGTGGTCCGGGCCATTCTCGATGACGGCAGTGAGGTGGAAACCGACCTCGTGGTGGTGGCGTTGGGCGCGGTGCGCAACACCGAATGGCTGAGCGGTTCCGGGCTCGATGCCGGCCCAGGCGGCGTCCTCTGCGACGAGGCCGGTTACGTCCTCGACATGGAGGGACGCCCCGACAGGGTCATCGCCGCGGCCGGCGACGTGGCACGGTTTCCCCATCCGCTCTACGACGGACGTCCCGTCGCCCTCGAACATTGGGGCCACGCGGTGGCCCAGGGCGAGCATGCCGGGCGCCTCCTGGCAGGAGCGGCCACGGGCGCGGCCTATGCCGAGATGCCCGCCTTCTGGTCGTCCCAGGGCGGCGTCACCATCAAGTCGGTGGGCCTGACTGAGGGGGCGGATGCCATGGTCTTCGCGCAGGGAAGCCCGAAGGAGGGCCGCTTCGTCGTCGTCTATGGCGCCAAGGGACGCTGCATCGCCGCATTGTCCTTCGATTCAGGGCGCTGGCTCCCCGCCTATGCCGAGCAGATCGCAGCGCGCGCCCCGTTCCCACCGATCCGCGTCGGGGTCGACCTGCACGGTCTCGCGGTGCTGCAGCCGGGCTTTCCCGAGGAACGGACATCGTCATGAAGGCCGGATTCCTGTTCGAGGCGGTCAAGGACGAGGCCAACCGGGCCGATCCCTATCCGCTCTACGCCCGCCTGCGCGAGACGCCCGTCTCGCGCCAGGACGACGGCACCTATGTGGTCTCGACCCATGCGGCGATCACGAGCCTCCTGCACGATCCGCGGATCAGTTCGGAGACCCTGCCGCCGAGCCAACGCCCGCGGACCGGCAACCCCCTCTCGGACTGGATCGTCAACCCGGTCAAGGATCACGTCACAAACACCCATCGCCCGTTCATCTTCCGCGATCCGCCGGACCATGACCGGCTGCGGATGGCCGTGATGGGGCAGTTCACGCATCAGCGGGTCCATGCCATGCGCGGACGCTCGCATGACCTCGTGGCCGATCTCCTGGACAAGCAGAGCGATGCGACGAGCTTCGATCTCGTCTGCGACGTCGCCTATCCGCTTCCCGTCACGGTGATCTGCGAGATGCTGGGCGTGCCGCCGGAGGACGAGCCGCAATTCCACGGCTGGGCGACGCAGCTCGCCTCGGCCCTCGAACCGGACAACCTCGGCAATGAGGAGGCACGGGCGAAGAACATCACCACCTTCGACGAAATCTCCACCTACATGCGCGGCCTCATCAAGGAGAAGCGCCGGCACCCGCAGGACGACATGCTGTCCGGCATGAGCGGCGAATCGGGCAAGGACGGTGGAGCGGGGATGGGCGAGGTCGACCTCATCGCCACCGCCATCCTGCTGCTGGTGGCCGGCCATGAGACCACCGTGAACCTCATCGCCAACAGCATGCTGGCTCTGGTGCGACACCCCCACATCCTCACGCGGCTCGCCGGCGAGCCGGACCTCGCACCGCGCCTCATCGAGGAGATGCTGCGCTACGACCCGCCGGTGCATTTCCGGACGCGGCGGGCATTGAGCGCCATCGACATCACCGGCACCACCATCCCGGAAGGCGCCGACATCGTGCTCCTCCTCGCCTCCGGCAATCGCGACCCGGCGGTGTTCCGCGATCCGGACCGGTTCGACCCGGATCGGCCCGATATCCGCCATTTCGGTTTCGGCGGCGGGCTCCATTACTGCGCGGGCGCGCCGCTCGCCCGGTTCGAGGCCGAAGCGGCCCTTGTGGCGCTGGCACAGCGCCTCGTCCATCCGCGCCTCATCGATGATCCGCCGCCCTATCGCTCGGGCGCGGCCCTGCGCGGCCCCATGCATCTTCGGCTCNCCNTCGACGGAGTGGCACCCCGCCGCTGACCTCGCTCGGACACGATTGCGGCCTTGCCGCCACACCGTGTCCGAAAAGCCGGGGCGACGCGCCTTTCCCTTGTCAGGCCCGCGGCATTGCCTTGCCGTCAGCGCAATTGGCGGTGACGCAACGGTTCATTGCCGAAGTCCCCGCCGGGAAGAGAGATCGATGCCGCGTCAGTTCCTGTCGACCGTTGCCCTCGTCGCCCTCGCCGCAGGCCTCGGGGCCTGCAGCTCGTCGCGCCTCGACGGGCCGAGCCGCGGCAGCCGCGCCGGCCTCGGTGCCCAGGCCGCCCTCGAGCCGGTCGCCCCGGCCATGCCCGCCGGCCCGGTGACGTCCGCCCCCCTCGCGCCCCCGCCCGGCGCCAGCGCCGCCCCTGTCGACGCTCCGCCTCCGGTGGGTGCGGACGTGGCTCTGGCGCCGGCCCCGGTCGTCGCCGAACCGGTCTACGTGCCGCCGCCGGCCCCGCCGATCGTGTCGAGCGGACGATCCTCGGTGGTGGGAAGCTGGAATGCCAAGGACGCCACGGGCGCGACCTGCAAGGTCTCCCTGTCGAGCGCCCCCGCCCTCGACCTCTACAAGGCGAACGCCTCCGGCTGTGCCAACAAGGATCTGGCGAAGGTCACCGCCTGGGATTACCGCGACGGCGAGGTCTATCTCTACCAGCCCGGCGGCACCGTGACGGCCCGCCTGCGCCAGGGTGGGGGTGCGTTGGACGGAGCGCTCTCCAAGTCCGGCGCCTCGCTCGCCCTGGCGCGGTAAGGGCTTATGTCATTGCATGAGAAAACCCGCATAAAGTCTTGCCAGAGCTGAGTTTCAGGGCGTAACCCGAAGCCCCAGCAGCCAGGTATTGGCGCTGAAGCTCGACCCGGCGGAGCTGCTGTCGATCTGCTGGTAGATGTAACTGCCGCGCATGGAGAGCCAGCGGTTGAAGCGGTAGTCGAGCCGGGCGGTGGCGGAGAAGCCGCGCTCGGTGATGTTGACCCGGTCGTAGTCGCTGGCGAGGTAGCCGCCGCCCAGGGTGATCGACAGGTTGCGCAGGAGGTCGTGCTGCACCTCCAGCGTCACCGCCTTGGTCAGCACGCCGCTCGATCCCGGAACGGCGGTCTCGATGATGCCGGTGGCCGCGTTGAGCCGCACGGTGGTGAGCGGGCTCGCCGTCCAGATCAGGGCCGCGTTGACGATCGGGGCGGTGAGGTCCTTCAGGCCTGGATCGACATAGGTCCGGTGCTGGAGGCCCGCCGAGACCTCGCCGCTGACGAAGCGGGTGAGCGCCACGCGGGCGCCGCCCGTGACCGTGATGCCGTCGGAATTCCGGCGGATCCCGTTGGAATCGGTGCGGAGGTCGTAGACGCGGGTATCGGCCAGGACATCGACGAAGGGCGAGATGACGGGCGAGATCTCGTAGGAGGCGCGCAGCCTCAACCCGTACTGGTTCAGGTTGCGGTCGCTCTGGTTCAGGATCGCCCCGTTCGACAGCGTCGCGCTCTCGAACTCCGACCGGTCGATGAGGCCGCGCAGGGAGACCTGCAGCCGGTTGAACGTCTCGGTGACGCCGATCGTCGTGCCGTAGCTCGCCACGATCGGGCGGTTCGACAGCGTGGCGTTGATGTCCGGCGAGCCCGGCCGCTGCGTCTCGACGAGGAAGCGGGTCTCTACGTCGACGGTGGTGCTGCGGTTGGCGTCGAGGCGCAGGCGAACCGTGCCGGCGCCATTGGGCCGGCTGGCGGCCTGGTTGTCGGGAAAGTCGAGATAGCCGCCGCGGAGTTCGCCCGCGAGTTCATGCGAGGACCAGTCGCTGCGGAAGGCGAGCTCGCCCTCGGTGCGCAGGGCGAGCGACCCCTTGGCGCGGTCGGCGGTGATCTGGTCCGGATTGGTGTCGTAGCCGACGCTCTGCTGGAACACCGGCAGGAAGGTGAAGGTCCCGAGCTTGATGCCGAGGGGGGCATAGGCCTCGTCCACCCCCAGCGGCCTGCGCAGGGCGGCGCCGAGGAAGGCGCCCGGCGTGCCGATTCCGGCCAATGGCAACAGGGTCAGGGACGGCGCCGGGGGCGGAGCGGGCGAGGGGGTCGGCAGCGGCGCACCGACGACGGCATTGCGGATCACGGGTGTGAGGCGCAGGTCCGGCGGCGGCGTCTGCACGATGGAGCGGACCGGCCGCGTCGTCGCCACGCCGAAGCGGCGCGGCGGGATCGCGCGCAGGCGCAGGAGATCGGTGGGATTGCGGTTGTTGCCGGCGCTCGTGGCCGGACGCGCGACAGGCGCGAGGGAGCGCCGTCGGGCGGGGGTGCCGGCCGAACCGTCATCGGTCTGTGAGACAGCGCCCTCGCTCGGGGAGGCGGCGCCGGTGGACGCATCGCCGGAGGCACCGCTGCCGCGCAGGGTCGGGCCGCCCGTACTACCCGCACCCGTGGCCGAGGATGGATTCGTGCTGCCGAAGGTCGGTGTGGCGGGTCGCGGCGTCGGGCTCGACTGGGCCTCCGCCTGGCTTCCGGGCAGGGCGACGGCAGCCGTCAGGATCAGGCCGTGAAGCCCCCTCCTGCGCCATCCTGCGATCGGCCCTGCACGCATCACGGACGAGTGTCTCTCCGCGGGTCCCCGCCTCGAGCGGTGCGCGCGACAGGACCGCTGCCCGGGATGTTTCACGGACGTCCCTTCGCGCATCCCGGACCGGCGCGACGGACGCGGCGGCCGAAGATCGTCCCGGGGGATCGCGCCCCCTCGGGACGCGGCCAGACCAATGCGGGACGGCTCCTCGCCGACCCCATCGTGGTAAAAGAACAGGGTTAGCGTTGTCTTAAGACCGCATCGTCGAGTGGGTGGAAGCCACGCGGAGAGGCCGTCGCTAGGCGATTTCCGTCCCCCCCGCGATGGTGGCGGCCGGCCTTCGCCCTGGCCGGACCTCACTGGAACGGCAGCGTAGGATCAGGCTGCGGCTAAGCCGGAACCGCCCAACATGCCGGATACATCGGCGGGCACGCTGAATGGGTTTCGCGCTGCCTCATGCACGGCTTCGTCGACGGCTTCATCAATGCTGAAGGCGTCGGCATGGATCAGGATCAGCGCCAACATCCCGTCCACCAATGCCGACCGGCACTCGGCGGCCAAGCGGGGATCCGAAGCGGCCAGTTCCTCCACCGCAAGTGCGATGGGATGATCGGCTGGGGACGGAACGTCACGGCGGCTATGGAGCATCTCGATGAACGCCTTCAGCACTCGTTCGCCCGCCTGAAAATCGGACAATGCATGTGCCTGCCCGAGCAACAGGTTTCGGAGGCGATCCGGTACGCGATCATCCTTCAGCGCACGCTCGGTCACATCGAAACACCGATTCAAATCGGCGTTTGCTCGCTCCAGGGCACGTGCCTTTCGATGCGTGTCGTGAGTCGCGCGGATCAACTCACGCGCAACGAGAAGGGTGAGCGCCAAGATCGCGACGATAACGAAGGGCGTTCCCTGCATGCCGGTCACCATATTCAGGATGTATGACACAATCTCTGCGTTGACAAACAGGAGGAGGCGCTAGGGCGGCGGAGGGGGCTGGTCCGGCGAACCGGCCGACGATGGAGGAATCCGCTTCGTGCGCGGCTTCTGTGCCGCGATGGGCGCGCCGCGTGATTTCGCCGTCAGTTCGAGGCTGGATTTCCTGGCCTGAAGGTCGATACGCGCCGTGGCGAAATTGCGGATGAGCCACAGGATGCAGAAGAGGCATCCCGCGCCGATGGCCCAGGCTGGATCGACATGGGCGATCAAGGCTCCAAATGTCGCCAGGATGATCACGGAAAAAACGAGCCCATCCGGTCCGAATTTCCCGAGCCCCTTGATGGCTTGAGCAAGCGCTTTTTCCATGCACGCAGATCGCGATTTTTCGAACGCAGCAACCTAAATCATTGGAGGGCTCGGGACGAGATGGATTCGCCCTGATCAAGTTACGTTGCCGTCCCGTGTCGAGAGCCGCCGGCCGATCACACGGGGGCGAGCAGCGGCCCGCTCAAGCGGTCCGACCAGGTCACCGACGATCCCGGTGCGGCGCGCTCCATGGCGTTCAATGCGTCGACGAGTTGGTCGGCCACGGCGAAGGCAAGCCCGACCTGCCGCAGTCCTTTCACCCATGCCGGTCGACCGGTTTTGGTGTCGAAGACCGTCCACCTGTCGAGGCTCCGGTCATCGGAATGAAGGTCGTAGGTGATGCGGCAATCGATGAACATCGGTGGTCCACATGGTGGTGGTCAAGATCGCGGCCCTGGATCACGCAACCCCTACCATCCCGTTCAATCCTGCCATCCCCCATATGGGGTATGACGACTGTCCCGCCGGCGGATCGACGCCTCGGGCAGAAGCGGGCCGCGTCAGCCGAGGCGGTGATAGGCCTTGAACCAGCGCACGAAGGCCGGGATGCCGACTTCGATCGGCGTCGTCGGGACATAGCCGAGGTCGCGGGCGATGGCGCCGAGATCGGCGTAGGTCTCCCTCACGTCGCCGGGCTGCATCGGCTCGGACCGGCGGATCGCAGGGCGCCCGCAGGCCTCCTCCAGCACGTCGATCATGCGCAGGAGCGGCACGGACGTGTTGTTGCCGATGTTGTAGAGCCGGTGCGGCGCATGGCTGCCGCCGGCCTTCTCCGCGCCGTTATCGGGGGGCGGATTGTCGAGGCAGGCGAGGATCCCGCTGACGATATCGTCGATGTAAGTGAAATCCCGTCGCATCGCGCCGTCGTTGAACACGCGGATCGGCTCGCCCGCGAAGATGGCTTTGGTGAACAGCCACAGAGCCATGTCGGGCCGTCCCCATGGCCCGTAGACGGTGAAGAAGCGCAGTCCGGTCTGGGGCAGGCGATAGAGATGGGCGTAGGTTTCGCTCATCAACTCGTCCGCCTTCTTGGTGGCGGCATAGAGCGAGACCGGATGGTCGACGCGGTCCTCGACCCGGAAGGGCAGGGAGGTATTCCCGCCATAGACCGAGGAGGACGAGGCATAGGCGAGGTGCGCCACGCCCCGGTGGCGCGCGAATTCCAGGATGTTGAGGTGACCGACCACGTTGGCCTGAACGTAGGCGCGCGGGTTCTCGATGGAGTAGCGCACCCCGGCCTGCGCGCCGAGATGGACGATCCTGTCGATCCCATGCTCGTCCAGCCCCCTGTCCAGGGCCTCGTGATCGGAGAAGTCGATGGGCAGAAAGCGGAATGCGTCGCCCCGGCGCGTCGCGAGATCTTCGATCCGGTCCCGCTTGAGCGCGACGGAATAGTAATCGTTGAGATTGTCGATGCCGATGACCGTCTCGCCACGCGCGAGCAGGCGATCGGCCACATGGTAGCCGATGAAGCCCGCGGCTCCGGTCACGAGAATCGCCATTGTCGGGTCGAGGCCTCACCGTCGCCCGGACCGCCTGCCGACGAGGCCGGCGGCGATCCGGAAAGGTCCGTTCAGAGTCGCTCGTAGAGTTCCTTGAGGCGCCCGCGATAGATCTCGGGGCTGTATTTCGCCGCCTGAACCTTGCCCATTTCGGAGAGGCGCCCGCGCAGGTCCGCATCCGAATCCACCGCGCGGATCGCGTCGGCGATGTCGCGGGTGTCGTAGGGGTTGATCAGCAGGGCCGCGTCGCCGGCGACTTCCGGCGTCGAGCCCTCCTTGGAGGTGATGACCGGGGTGCCGAGCAGCATGGCCTCCAGCACGGGAAGGCCGAAGCCTTCGTAGAGGGAGGGGAACACCACGCCCTTGGCACCGCGGATGAGGCTGACGAGGAGCGAGAACGGCGCGTAGTCGAACCGCCGGATGCGGTCGCGCTGGTAGGTCATGTTGTCGATCTGCTCGAGATACGAGTTCGTCGCCGGATTGATGAACTTGAACTCGATATCCGATTTCCAGGCCGCGCCGCCGACGATGACGAGTGGCGCCGAGACCTGGCTCGCGAGATAGGCCTCGACGAGGCGGCCGACGTTCTTCTTGGGCTCGATGGCGCCGAAGAACAGGAAGTAGCCCTTGTACGGCAGGCCGAAGGCGCCCTCGATCTCGCGGCGGACCACGTCCTCGGGCTTCTCGGAGAACTTCTTGGGGATTTCCACCGACTGGTAGGTGTTGGTGATCCGGTGCTCGGGGCAGCCGAGCAGGTTGATGATGTCGCGGCGCGAGGTCTCGGACACGGTGACGATGTGATCGGCATCCTTCACGATGCGCCGCATCAGGCGCAGGTAGCGCCGCTTGATGTCACCGGTGGTGAAGGGCAGGCGCAGGGGCACGAGATCGTGCAGGGTGTAGATGTTCTTGGCGCCCGGAATCCGGATCGGCAGAGGATAGGTCCAGTGCATGATGTCGGGCGTGCGCAGACCGCTGACGCGCAGGGTGCGATTGTAGGTCTTGAAATAGGAGAGCGCGACGTCGAACAGGTTCACGCTGTTCCAGATCTGGTCGAAATACGGCATCCGCGATTCGAACGTCTTGCTGATGACGGTGCCGGTGATCGGCACCTTCACCGCCCGCCGCCCGAGCGGCGAGGTCATCTGGTCGCGCAGGTAGCGCAGGATCACCAGCCATTGCGGCGGGATACCCACCGCCGGATCGAAGAACGAAATCTCGCGAAGCAGCGGGTCGAGGCCCGGAGATGCGCGGGTCCCGTAGAGGACATCGGTCCGGTAGCCGAGCTCGTGCAGCTCGTAGCTCAGGTTGCGGGCGTAGGTGGCGACGCCGGTCCCCTTCTCCAGGCCGAGATTGTACCCATCCAACATCACACTTTTAGGCATTCCGGACTTCCTCGGATGGTTCTGCGATGGGGTCGTTGGCGATAGGAATGAAAGACTCGGACCACATGCGATTTCACGCGCCGGTAGCTCGGCCCCTCGTGCCGTCCGAACTCCGTTCCTCCTCCTCGGGCGCTGACGCCTCCAGGAGGACGGAGTTCGCCTCTTCTCGAGCGCCGCGTGGCCTCGACGATGCGACGCGTCCCGTGGGGCCGGACGCCTAGAACTTCAGCGCCTTGAGCACCTTCGGCTCCACCGGCCAGGGGGTCGCCTCGAACTCGACCGCCTTCGGCAGCGGGAAGGCTTCGAACAATGCCTGGGGCGAGTAGGTCAGGGGCCGCCATGTGGCCTTGATCCAGTCGACGGCCTTGTCCCATTCGGGCTTGGCGCGCCGCTCCAGGCAGAAGGCGTTGAGGCGGGTCACACCGGCGCCGAGATAGAAATCCCGCACCCGGTGATCGACCCTCTCCTCATCGTCGTCGAGCTTGAGTTCACGGCCCTCGCCCTGGCCATAGGTGGCGAACCAAGCGCTGGGAATACCGTAGCATTCCGCGATCACGAGACCGTGGAGCGAGGTGGAGAGGATGTGCCGGCAGGACACGATCTCCTCGACCTTGGCGCGCAGGGACGATGCGTCGCGTTCGGTGATCGTGTTGATGATCCGGATATCGCCCTTGCGCTCGGGGGGGATGCCGTAGCGCGTCATCACGTCGATAACGGTGGCGGCGGGATCCTGGGAGGCGAGCTCGGTCAGGTGGACGATGACGCCGATCTCATGGGTCTTCGCCACATGGTCCATGGGCCAGAACTTGGGCAGCAGGTAGACCGGGTCGCCGTAGATCTCCGGCACCGCGATGCCCTGCGCCCTCAGCACCGCACCGGTCTTGGGCCCGCGCACGGCATGGACGTGGAACTCGGTTCCCGCCGGACGCTGATAGGGCGCCGGGTTCGGATTGCCCGGGCAGCGCTGGGCATCGAGTCCGGTGCCCCACATATGCACCGTGCCCTTGCTGATGGCGTGACCGATGGTTCCGACCGCAACGAGGCGCTCGGAATTGCTGTCGAAGGCCGCATGCCGCACGACGCGCCCGGAGATGGCGGCAACCATGACGGCGCTCAGCGCGTCACCAAAATTGGCATAGGGAAATTTCTGCGAACTGGCCGCCCAGGCCAGGGGCACCGAACCGGGCGGCAGGGTCGATTTAATGCGCTTCAGGAGAGCGACGGAGCTCTTTTTTTTTTCTAGCTTCGCCGCAGCATCTTCGCCAGCCGGCTTGGAGACAGTCTTTTCGGCCACAGCTCTCGCAGCGGCCTTGGGAGCGCCTTTGGGAGATTCGTCAGGAAATCGGGCGGCGGCCACCTTGGCTCCTCCCGGAAATTCCTTGCGGTCGAGCCGGTTCAACTCGCCGACATCGTGGCGGAGTTTTAGGTCGGTGAGCGCCTTGTGCTCCCAGATCGTCTCGCCGGGCGCGGCGGAGATGGGGCTCAGATCGACCGGGAAGGCGTTGATCAGGGCATCGCCATCGAAGGTCTTGGGCGACCAGCTCTTGTCGATGGCCTTCATGATCGCGGGCCAGTCGCTCGGCTTGGGCCGGGGCTGATTGTAGACGTCGATCTTCGGCAGGCCGAGGCCGGTATAGAGATCGACGATGCGCAGGTCGACGTCGCCACCGGGGGTGAGCTCCACCGATTGCAGCCCGTCCTTGCTCAGGCTCGGCGCGAAATACAGGCAGGGAATGCCGTAGGATTCTGCGATCACCATGCCGTGCAGGCTGGTGGAGACGATGCGCTCGCAGGACAGGATCTCGTCGATCTTCGACTGAAGCGCACCGACATGCAGTTCGGTGACGGTCGTGATGAGATGGATGTCGTCGGCGAGTTCGGCCGGAATCCGGAACCGCGCGATCTCCTTGCGCGGCACCGCCTCCATCTCTCGGTTGGCGAGTTCCGACAGGTGGAGGATGACGCCGAGCTTGTA
Source organism: Methylobacterium sp. 88A (assembly GCF_000376345.1). Classification (NCBI taxonomy): domain Bacteria; kingdom Pseudomonadati; phylum Pseudomonadota; class Alphaproteobacteria; order Hyphomicrobiales; family Methylobacteriaceae; genus Methylobacterium; species Methylobacterium sp. 88A. The sequence continues at coordinate 2,338,305 of NZ_AQVT01000001.1, read as the reverse complement.
GCGCTTCTTGACCGTCGGCTTGTAGAATCGAGGCAGCAGCCAGACCGGGTCGCCGTACGGAACGGCATGCGAGAGGGTCTTGGCCGAGAGGAGCGATTCCGAGACCGGGCCGCGGGTGGCGGTCACGGTGAAATGCGATTCCGGGGACGGGACGAAGGGCTTCTTCTCGGCTGCCGGAGCGGAAGGGTTGGCCCAGTTGGAGCAGCCCGTGCCCCAGAACCAGACCTCGCCGTTGGCAAAACCGTGGCCGATCGTGCCGACGCAGGACAGGCGAGGCGCGAACGACTTCATCGGCGCCCTGCGGATCGGCTTGCCCGAGAGCAGCGCGATCATCACCGGGCTCAGAGCGTCGCCGAAGTTGAGATAGTTCATGTCCAGGGTCGAACCGGCCCAGGCCAGCGGAATCTCGCCTTTCTCACGCACGTACCGGGTGATGGATGTCGCCATAGATCACGTCCTTGGTTCTTGGATTCTCTAAAACGAAAACAATGATCGTATCGTGATGGTGTGATTCAAATCCGCCAGAATCGTCAGGACGCTCTCGTATTCGTCCCACCGCAACCAAGAATACGGGCTGCGAAAAAATGCCATCGCCGCTCGAGTGACTATATTCCCGGCAGTTCGGCGCGTTCGCCGACCCTGTCCTGTCGGCGGACGCCGAGGTCATCCTGCATTTGAGTGCCTGAATGCCAAGCCCGCCAATCCTCCCAAGTCATTGGTGCGCCTGATTAAGGCTGATTCCGCGGGGTGTCCAGGCCGAGAGGTCGCGGCATCGGCAAAACCGCAGGATGCCATCGGTCTCGCTCCTGCCGGCGAAAGGCGGGGAGGGGACGAGTGCCATCACGACGTGGTCTGAGGGACGCGCTGCTGCGCCGCGTCCGACTGCGGCGCGACGCGGCGCGGCGGAGCGGGGAGCTTGGCGACAGAGGCGGCCTTGGCCTCGTCGTCCACGCGCTGCAGGGTCGCCAGGATCTGCCGGCCGGTCTCCGTCCAGGTAGCGGGCCTATAATTCCTGTCGATCTCGCGCTCCTTCTCTCGGAGCAACTCGGGGTCGGTGGCGTAGGCCTTGATCTTGGCGACCCATTCGCTCGTCAGATGGGGAGAGGCATAATCGACGAAATGCTGACCGACCTCGGGCAGGGAGGTGGTCTTCGAGACGATGCCGAACTTGCCGAAGCTCAGGGCCTCGGCCACCGGCAGGCCCCACCCCTCGTAGCGGGAGGGAAACACGAACATCTGACAGTTCTTGTAGAGCGTCCGCAGGGCCAGGTCGTCGACCTTGGCGAGAAAGTGGAGCTTCCGCGCCAGCGGAGTCCGCCTGACGATGGCGCGCAGCATCATCCGCTTCTTGCGCTTGCTGTGCCCGACGCAGACGAGGCTCGGGGCCGCCTCCTCGTTGCCCTTGAACGCCAGCGACCAGGCCTTGATGGCGACGCGGTGATTCTTGCGCGGGTGCACCGACGAAACGTAGAGGATGTAGGGCTCCTTGACCTTCAGCGGCTTCGGCGGGGTGTTGTCGCCGATCTGGGACACACCGAAATTGAGCGTCACGATCCGCCCGCAATCGAACCCCTGATAGGCAATGAGCGCGTCCGCGGTGGCGCGGGACGGCGTGAAGATCACATCCGCCGTCTCGAGCACGAGGTCGATCCAGCGCTTGAACGTGGCATGGGCCGACCGGAACGTGAGCTTGGGCCGCTCGATCGGCAGCATGTCGTGGACGAGGACCGCCTTGCGACAGGAGATGTCGGCGGATTTCAGCGCGCTGACGATGCCGGCGTAGTTCGAGCGCGACCAGCTCGCCCCGAGCATCACCAGCCACGGAGCCGACCGGGGCATGGAACTGTCGGCCGCCGCCGCCGGCTGGTTCTTGAAGATGCGGACATAGCTCAGTTCCTCCACCGCCTTGGCGACGAGGGAGCGGCCCTGGACGGTGTTGGTTCGGCCATACGCCTCGATCAGTTCCAGCATCGGAGCGCTGATGGGAGCGAGCCGCCGCTTGAACGGCGTGATGCCGATCGGTGTGATGACGCAGTCGAGATCGTCCGCCTGGATCGCGCTGGTGATTTCGTAGACGACCCGCTGGATCCCCGTGATCGGAAGCCCTCTTTTGAAGAAGGACACCAGATCCGTGTAATCCATCAAGATGTTCGGAGCCGTCATGGAACCTGCATTTTGGTTCCGACGATGGACAGGCATCGCCGCATGACATGCATCCTTCTCTGACCGCCCCCGGAGTCAGCGATTCTCGCCATCGTTTGGAACGCCCCGCCTCTTTAAAAACGCAGTGGCCAAGTGCGTGCACGACGCGTCGAAACTATGACCTCATCCCACTGCCGGACGAGGCTACTTCATCGCACCAACCGCGCATAGCCGGTCAGGCCGAAGGCGGCCCCATCGATCTCGATGGCAGGCATCACGGCGGCAAGGGAAGTGCTTGGGAGAAGAGGTTCACCACCCTCATCCGGCGTCTCGTCCGGCACAGCCGGGGAACGGAGAAGGTATTTGGCTCCCCGAGTAGGACTCGAACCTACGACAAAGCGATTAACAGTCGCTTGCTCTACCAACTGAGCTATCGGGGACCACGGCGGGGTCTCTACACACGGCTTTGGCGGGACGCAAGGCCTCTTCGCATATTTGTCGGCTTTGTTTACGGCCTCGCCTCCGTTTGGCCTCCTGTCGCGGAATCCCCGTTGCGGACCCGGCCCGGGCTCTGTAAGAGACCCGTCACCCCGGATCGCCCGCCCGATCCGGAGGCGCCATTCCTTCCTCGATGGGATGTGGCCGAGGCCTCGTGGCGGAGTGGTTACGCAGAGGACTGCAAATCCTTGCACCCCGGTTCGATTCCGGGCGAGGCCTCCAAATCTTTCTCGATCCCCTATTTTGCAAGGAAGAGCTCCCGGTCATGGCCGGGGCGCTTCATCCCGTCGGCTCGGTCCACCCGAACGAGCGCGTCACCGCCTTGCCCCAGGCGGCGTAGAGCCGGTTGCGCCGGCCCTCGTCCATACGCGGGTGCCAGCGATGGTCGACGCCCCAATTGGCCACGAGATCGCCGGTGCCGGCCCAGTATCCCGTGGCGAGCCCCGCCGCGTAGGCGGCGCCCAGCGCCGTGGTCTCCGTCACCTTCGGTCGCAGCACCGGCACGGCGAGGAGGTCCGCCTGGAACTGCATCAGGAGGTCGTTGCAGACCATGCCGCCATCGGCCCGCAGTTCCGTGATCGCAATTCCCGAATCCGTCTCCATCGCCTCGATGACCTCGCGGGTCTGGTAGGCGGTGGCCTCCAGGGCGGCACGGGCGATATGCCCCTTGTTGGCGTAGCGGGTGAGGCCGGCGATGATGCCGCGCGCGCTCTCCCGCCAATGCGGCGCGTAGAGACCCGAGAAGGCCGGCACGAAGTACACGTCGCCATTGTCCTCCACGGTGCGGGCGAGGGGCTCGATCTCGGCGCTGTCCCGGATGAGGCCGAGATTGTCGCGCAGCCACTGGACCAGGGCGCCCGTGATGGCGATGGAGCCTTCCAGCGCATAGACCGGCGCCTCGTCGCCGAGCCGGTAGGCGAGGGTGGTGACGAGGCCGCAGGTGGAGGGCACCGGAGCCGTCCCGGTGTTCATCAGCACGAAGCAGCCGGTGCCGTAGGTGTTCTTGGCCTTGCCGGGCGAGAAGCAGGCCTGGCCGAACAGGGCCGCCTGCTGGTCACCGAGGATGCCGGCGATGGGCACCCCGGGGAGGGCGCCCCGCGTCTCGCCATAGACCATGCTCGAGGAGACGATCCTCGGCAGCATCGCCCGCGGGATGCCGAAGGCCGAAATCATGCCGGCATCCCAGTCGAGGGTGTCGAGGGCCATGAGCTGGGTGCGGCTGGCATTGGTCGCGTCGGTGATGTGGAGACCGCCCTGCGGGCCGCCGGTGAGGTTCCAGACGAGCCAGGTGTCGATGGTCCCGAACAGGACATCCCCGGCCTCGGCCGCCGCGCGGGCACCGGGCACCCGGTCGAGGAGCCAGGCGAGCTTGAGGCCGGAGAAATAGCTCGCCAAGGGTAGGCCGGTGAGCGCACGGAAACGGTCCTTGCCGCCGTCGCGGGCGAACTCGGCCACGAGCCCGTCCACCCGCGTGTCCTGCCAGACCAGGGCGTTGTGGAGCGGGCGCCCGCTGGCGCGATCCCAGATCAGCGTGGTCTCGCGCTGGTTGGTGATGCCGATGGAAACGAGATCGGACGGCTGCAGCCCCGCCGTCTCCAGGGCCTCGCGCATCACGGTCCGGGTGTTGCGCCAGATCTCGTTGGCGTCGTGCTCCACATGGCCGGGTCGGGGGTAGATCTGCTCGTGCTCGCGCTGGGCCACCGTGATGATCGCGCCGCCGCGATCGAAGACGATGAAGCGCGTGCTGGTCGTGCCCTGATCGATCGCCCCGACATAGCGCGACATGGCCGTCTCCCCTTAAGCAGGTTTCGCAGAAGTGGCCCCCCGGTTCTGCGATAAAAACCCGCGACACAGCAAAGAGCGAAGCCGGGCGCGCGTCCCCGGTCAGGCCGCTTCGGCTTTGGCCTTGGCCTCCATATAGGCTTCGAGCCGCGCCCGTCCCTCGGGCGGCAGGTGCAGCCCGAGCTTCGAGCGGCGCCAGAGGATGTCCTGAGCGCTGCGCGCCCATTCCCGGTCGATCAGATACGCCACCTCGGCCTCGGTGAGCCCTTCCCCGAAATCCGCCCCGAGATCGGCGAGGGTCCGAGCCGTGCCGAGCAGGCCGTCCGTGCGCGTGCCGTAGGCCCGGGCGAGACGCCGTGCCATCGCGGGTGGCAGGAAGGGCCTGCGCGCCATGAGGTCGGCGAGGAACCCCTCGAAATCGGCACCCGGCATGTCGCCGCCCGGCAGAACCGCATCGCCGGTCCAGGCGGGCTTCATCCCGGGGCGATAGGGGGCGAGCTTGGCCAACGCGTGTTCGGCGAGGCGCCGGTAGGTGGTGATCTTGCCGCCGAAGACCGAGAGCACGGGCAGGCGGCCATCCCGGTCGGAGACGTCGAGGACGTAGTCGCGGGTGACCGCGGAGGCCTTCGCGGCGGCATCGTCGAAGAGCGGGCGCACGCCCGAGAAGCTCCAGACCACGTCGCCGGGATGGATCCGAGCCCGGAGCGACCGGTTGATGCAGTCGCAGAGATAGAGGGTCTCGTCCTCGGAGATGCGGACCGGCCCCGGTTCGCCGGAATGGGGCACGTCGGTGGTGCCGATGAGGGTGAAAGCGCCCTCGTAGGGGATCGCGAAGACGATGCGCCCGTCCGGCTGCTGCAGGATATAGGCGTGATCGCCCTCGTAGAGCTTGCGGACGACGATGTGGCTGCCCTTCACCAGCCTGACCGCCGCCCGGCTGGCAAGGCCGAGCGTGTGCCCGAGGGTCTCGCTCACCCAGGGACCGGCCGCGTTGACGATCATCCCCGCATGCACGGCCTCGCTGCGGCCAGTCCCCATGTGGCGGATCGTGGCGACCCAGGATGTCCCGTCGCGACGGGCCGCTTCGACGGTGGTGCGCGTCCGGATCTGGGCCCCTCGCTCGCGCGCATCCATGGCGTTGAGCACCACGAGGCGGCTGTCCTCGACCCAGCAATCCGAATAGGCGAAGCCCCGCGTCAGACGCGGCTGCAGCGGCAGGCCGAAATCCGAGCCTGGGAGAGTCACCGAGGCGGAGCCGGGAAGGGCGCGCAGGCGGGCGAGATGGTCGTAGAGGAACAGTCCGAGCCGCAGCATCCAGGCGGGGCGCAGGCCCTCGTCATGCGGCAGGACAAAGCGCAACGGCCAGATGATGTGGGGCGCCAGCCGCAGCAGGCGTCCGCGCTCGGCCAGAGCCTCCCGCACCAGCCGGAACTCGTAATGTTCGAGGTAGCGCAGGCCGCCATGGATGAGCTTGGTGGAGGAGGACGAGGTGAATTCGGCCAGATCCCCGCGCTCGCAGAGCATCACCCGAAGGCCGCGCCCCGCCGCATCGCGCGCGATGCCCGCGCCGTTGATGCCGCCGCCGATGACGAGGAGATCGTAATCGCTCGCGTCCAAGCCGTGACCTCTCTCTCCCCATCCTCGAAGCCCTCCCGATAATTGAGGGGGACAGGTCGAGCCGGCACGGCCGCCCCCGTCAGGGATGCCCGCGCCGGAGATCGCGGGATCGGGGATATCGGCGACCGGCCCGGATGGAGACGACACGAGAAGTCATCGGACCTCAAGATGTTTTCACTAATACCGGCCGACGATGAGGACGACCATCGGTCGGGATCGGCGCCGCTCGGTATAAGGGCTAAAACGGCATATCCGGTTCGACAAGCCGGCCTTCCGGCACGATCCTCCCCATTCGACCGGCCGCCATGCGTCCGGACGTTAGGGAACCCGCTTGAGGCACGGAGCATGCGCGGGTCGACTGCCCCGCACGTCCATCAGGCCTCGATCTCGCACGCCTCCACGGGCCGCATTTCCACGGGGTACGGGCGACGCTGGCCCGGAAGTGCGGACCGCTTGCCGCTCCGACGTGACAGGCGCCCCGTGACTCCGGCCAAACGCAACACCGGGATTCCTTCCCTTCGAGCGATCGCCCTGTTTGGCTTCATTCGGGTGGTTGACCGGACAGGAACAGTGCCTTATGCGAACAACCTCGTTCGGAAGCGCTCACGAAGCTTCCGGCCAAGCTCGGAGAACGGCGGCAAAAGCGCTGTTTCTTTCACGGGTTCGTTGGGGGATAGTTTAACGGTAGAACAGTGGACTCTGACTCCTCTAGTCGAGGTTCGAATCCTCGTCCCCCAGCCACTGTCACACCTAAGTCATTCAGATCATTGAGCTCCTCGCGCAGTCGCCCTGCGGTGTGAGCCTGTTGCTACACACCGCTGCTACACAAGGCACCCAGCCAGGTGCCGAAGGAGCGGAGTGGCACCGATCGCGAATGTTGTCCTGCGTGGACGCACCTTTCATTTCCGCCGACGCGTACCGACCGGCCTGTGCTCGACCTTGCGCCTCAACGAGATGGTGCGCAGCCTCGGGACATCGGACGCGCGTACTGCCAAGCTGCGGGCCTGTCAGCTATACGTCGCTTCAGAGGCTATCTTCTCGACCCTGAACGCGACGCCGATGCTGACCGACGCCCAACTCGCCCGCCTCGTACAGGATTTGACCTTGCCCCCTGGTTTGCCCTCGTTCTTAAGCTAGGGTCCGTCGATGAGGAGACGGACGATGAAGAAGAGCCGGTTCAGCGAAGAGCAGATCATCGGCATCCTGAAGGAGCAGCAAGCCGGGCTGCCGGTGGCCGAGATCTGCCGCCGCCACGGCATCAGCGACGCGACGTTCTACACGTGGCGCTCACGCTACGGCGGCATGGAGGTCTCGGACGCTCGTCGCCTGAAGTCGCTCGACGAGGAGAACCGCAAGCTCAAGAAGCTCCTGGCCGAGGCGATGCTCGACGTGGCGACGCTGCGCGAGGCTTTGGGAAAAAACTGCTGACGCCCGGCGCACGGAGAACAGCCGTGAGCTGGGCCATCGAGGAGAAGAGCTATTCCCAGCGTCGAGCCTGCGGGCTGATCGGCCTGGAGCCGAAGACGTACCGCTACGCCTCGACCCGTGGTGACGATGCGGCTGTGCGGGTACGCCTGTGCAGCCTGGCCGGCGAGCGCCGTCGCTTCGGTTACCGGCGCCTGCTCATCCTGTTGCGGCGGGAGAGCCTCACGCTGAACCACAAGAAGCTATTCCGCCTCTACCGGGAGGAACGTCTGTCGGTGCGAAGGCGCGGTGGGCGCAAACGAGCCCTTGGCACGCGGGCTCCCGCCGCCGTGCCGCAGGAGCCGAACCAGCGCTGGAGCCTCGACTTCATCTCCGACACGTTCGACGATGGACGGCGCTTCCGCATTCTGGTCGTGGTCGACGACTGCACGCGGGAGTGTCTCGCGCTGGTGGTCGACACGTCGCTGTCCGGCCAGCGCGTCGCGCGCGAACTCGACCGGATCATCGCAGGCCGGGGCAAGCCGCTGATGATCGTCTCGGACAACGGCACCGAGTTGACCTCGCACGCCATCCTACGTTGGCAGGAAGAGCGTGCGGTCGAGTGGCATTACATTGCGCCCGGCAAGCCGCAGCAGAACGGTTTTGTCGAGAGCTTGAATGGGCGCTTGCGCGACGAGTGTTTGAACGAGCATCTGTTCCGGAGCCTGCCGGCGGCCCGGACCCTCATCGAGGCGTGGCGGGTGGACTACAACACCTGCCGCCCTCACACGAGCCTCGGCGGGCTCACCCCGAACGCGTTTGCAACCCGGTCCAAACAGGACCAGAACCAGAACGGACTCTGGTTATGAACGAGGGCAAACAGGGGGCAAGGTCATCCGGCGAGGCGTCCCTGTCCGCCGCGATGCAGGCGGCGCAGGTCGGCGATGCCGCCGCTTACCGGGCGCTCCTGCGCGATTGCGTGCCGGTGATCTCCGCGATGGCACGGGCCAAGGGGGTTCAGGGCGCAGCTCTCGACGACGTTGTGCAGGACACCCTGCTTACCATCCATCAGGCACGGGCGACCTACGATCCGGCCCGCCCGTTCCTGCCGTGGTTGCGCGCCATTACACAGCGGCGGGCGGTCGACGCGTTGCGCCGCAAGGGGCGTCGTCCGAAGGAAGTGCATGAGCCGCTCGCCTATGAGGCGCGTGCCGACGCCGGTCCCATGCCGGGTGACGACCTGGAGCGTCGCGAGCGCGCAGCGATCCTCGCTACGGCCGTCGCGCATCTCCCCGAAGGACAGCGGGAGGCGATCGAGCACATCGCCCTACGCGAATTGTCCCTCGACGAGACATCAACGCTCACAGGGCGGACCAAGGGTGCGCTCAAGGTCAACTTCCATCGCGGTCTGAAGGCCCTCCGCGTCTCTCTCTCATCCCGTAAGGAGGGCACGGATGCCTGATCCGGCCACCCATGACCGATCCACTCAAGTCCCGTCCACCCACGACCTCGTCGAGGATCTGGCTCAATCGCTCACGCCGGTCCGCCGGCTCCCGAGCCCGGGGCGCCGGACCCTCATCTGGTCCGGTGCGGTGCTCACGGTGGGGCTCCTCCTCGTGCCGATGTCCGACCTTTCGGGATTGCGGGCGCGCCTCGCCGTGCCGGACCTGCACTGGGCGGCCGTCGGCGCGATCCTCACGGCTATCGCGGCCGCCCTTGCCGCCTTCCAGAGCAGCGTGCCCGGCCGAAGCGCGGCCTGGTCATGGCTCCCGCTTCCCCCGCTCGTCCTCTGGCTCGGCGCCAGTGGGCTCGGCTGCCTTCGCGGTTGGCTCGCGCCGGCCGCCAACCTCGCCGAGCCGGAGGAGATGCGAGGCTGCTTCGTGTTCCTGATGGGGGTCTCGCTGCCGCTATCCGTCCTGCTGGTGGTGATGCTGCGGCGGGCCTGTCCGTTACGCCCCAATCTCACGGCGGCCCTCGGGGGACTCGCCGCAGCCGCAGCGGCCGCGGCCTTGCTGGTTCCGCTTCATCCGCACGACGCCACCGCGACGGACCTGTTGGTTCACCTCGTCGCCGTCCTCGTCGTCGTCGGCCTGAACGGTCTCTTCGGCGGGCGCCTTCTCGACAGAACCGCAGGGTCGCGAGGCCGGCACCGCAAGGTCGACCTGTAACCTGCTCGATCCAAAAGGCGAATGACAGTCCAGGGCCTCGGCAAGGAACTCGCCATCATGGAACTCGGCATCATGGACCGCAGACAGATCCTCACGGCCGGCGTCTCGGCGCTCGGCATCCTGACATTCCTTCGCGCCGCCGGAGGGGCCCTGGCCGGAACCTTCGCCGTCGTGAAGAGCGAGGCCGCCTGGCGGGCCCAGCTCGGGTCCGCCGGCTACGTGGTTCTGCGCCAGCACGGTACCGAACGCGCCGGCTCGAGCCCGCTCAATGCCGAGAAGCGCGCCGGTCGTTTCGTTTGCGCCGGTTGCGACCAGCCGCTCTTCGCCTCCAGCGCGAAGTTCGAGAGCGGAACCGGCTGGCCGAGCTTCACCGCCCCCCTCGTGGAGGCCGTGGGCACGACGACGGATTCCAGCCTGGGGATGAGCCGGACGGAGGTGCATTGCCGCCGCTGCGGCGGGCATCTCGGTCACGTCTTCGACGACGGACCGAAGCCCACGGGGCAGCGCTACTGCATGAACGGCATCGCGCTGCGCTTCGAGCCCGCCTGAAACGATCCCGCTTTTCGGGCCCAACGCTCCGCAAGCCAGCAACCTTTCAGGACGGTCCCGATGCATCCCCCTTCGCCGCGGGCCGAGCGCCCGATCCAGCCCCTCGTCGTCCGGATCACCCATTGGGTGAACGCACTGGCCATGCTGATCATGATCACCAGCGGATGGCGCATCTACAACGCCTCGCCGATCTTCGGCGACTGGGCTTTTCCGAAAGGCATCACCCTCGGCGGTTGGCTCGGCGGGGCCCTGCAATGGCACTTCGCCGGAATGTGGCTCCTCGTCGCCAACGGCCTCGTCTACCTGACCTATGGTCTCGCCTCGGGCCACCTGCGCCGGCGCCTCATGCCCCTGCGGCCGCGCGAGATCGCGCATGACTTCGTCGCGGCCCTGAAGTTCCGGCTCCCCCACGACCCGGGCGTTTACAACGCCGTTCAGCGCCTCCTCTACGTTGCGGTCCTGCTCATTGGCATCGTCATCGTGCTCTCCGGTCTCGCGATCTGGAAGCCGGTCCAGTTCGCGCCACTGACAGCGCTGCTGGGCGGCTACGACACGGCCCGGATCGTCCATTTCCTCGCCATGGCCGGCATCGCTGGCTTCGTGGCAGTGCACCTCGCCCTGGTGCTTCTGGTTCCGAAGACCCTTCCGACGATGATCATCGGCAGGGAGATCCATCTCGGCCGCAACCACGTGGTGAAGTCATGAAGCCCCTCGATCGCCTTTTCCGGCGTCCACGTCCGGATATCACGATTCCCAAGACTCACCTTATTCGGGCCGACCGACGCCTGTTCCTCCGCGGCGGCCTCGTCGCGGCGGGAAGCCTCGCACTCGGTGGGTGCGACATCTCGGACAACCCGCAGGTGGAGAGCATCCTCGGTGGGATCTCGCGGCTGAACGATCGCGTTCAGGGCGCCCTATTCGGAAGCACGCGTCTTGCCCCGACCTTCGATGTCGCGGACATCACCCCGGACTTCCCCTTCAACGCCTATTATCCGGCGAGCAAGATCCGGGTGATCGACGGTTCGACCTGGAAGCTCGAACTCGCCGGTCTCGTCTCCGACAAGGCGCCGTGGACGCTCGACAGGCTAAGGACCCTGCCGCAGGAAGCGCAGATCACCCGCCACGTCTGCGTGGAGGGCTGGAGCGCCATCGGGCAATGGTCTGGGGTCCCGTTCCGCACCTTCCTCGAACGGATCGGGGCCGACACGACCGCACGTTACGTCCGCTTCGCCTGCGGCGACGACTACTGGACGAGCATCGACATGCCGAGCGCGCTTCACCCCCAGACGATCCTGGCGCTCGACTACGCCGGCGCGCCCCTGCCACCGAAATACGGCTTCCCAGTGAAGCTGCGCATCCCGACGAAGCTCGGGTTCAAGAACCCGAAGCACATCATGGCGATTACGGTGACGAACGATTATCCGGGCGGTTACTGGGAAGATCAGGGCTACAACTGGTTTTCCGGGCTGTAGTGAGGCCGCACTTGGATCGTCGGATGTCGGCAAATCCAAGAAATATCCATCAAAGGTTTTTTCAATGCTGAAGTTCTTCTTCAACGGCTCTCCGAACCCGACGAAGGTCGCGCTGCTGCTGGAGGAACTCGGACTGCCCTACGAGCCCATCCCGATCGACACCCGCAAGGGTGACCAGTTCGCGCCGGATTTCCTGGCCCTCAACCCGAACGGCAAGGTGCCGGTCCTGGTCGACGACGCGGACGTGATCTTCGACAGCAATGCCATCCTGCTCTACCTCGCCGAGAAGACCGGACGATTCCTGCCGCCCTCGGGTGGCGACCGGGCTCAACTCCTGTCCTGGCTGATGTTCGTCGCGACGGGCGTCGGGCCGTTCTCCGGCCAAGCGGTCCATTTCCAGCACTTCGCCCCGGAGCAGGTGCCCTATGCCCAGGCGCGTTACAGCTTCGAGGCACGCCGTCACTACGACGTGCTAAACGCACACCTCGCGCAGCGCCGCTATCTCGTGGGCGACGAGTATACCATCGCAGATATGAGTGCCTGGGGATGGGCCCGCATGATCCCCTTCGTCCTCGGCGAAACGGCCTGGGCGGAGTTGCCCCACCTCAAGCGCCACCACGATGAGATCGCCGCTCGCCCGGCTGCGGTGCGTGCGGTCGGTCTCAAGGACCGCTTCGCCTTCAAGCCAGAAATGGACGACGAGGCCCGCGCCAACATGTTCCGACACCTCAAGTCCTGACGATCGTCATCGCCCTGGAACGCCCCCATAGCCGGTCGTCGCGCCGTCCCTGTCGTCTCGCCGCCGCGAGGGAAACTCCGGAACGTTCAACCAGCGAACGTCCGCTTCCGGGAATGTCGCAAATCCGCCTGTTCGGCAATGTTGGGTCGACACTGGAAAATCGCCTACCTGCAAGTAAATGTCTTTTTCCGTGCAGGCCGCTAATTTTCGCTTATGGCACAAAGCGGCTCCGCTGAATGGCGTCGTTATGTGGTTCGCGGCCGGCCGGCTTCTGTGACACAGACGCAAGAGACCGGAGGTTCGCTCGGACCGCGACGCCTTCCAGCGTCCCGCCCATTCTGGTCGGCCAGGAACGCGGCGGAGTCCCACCGCCGACGCAGAAGGAGCGAGAACTCGACTGAGTGGCGCGAAAGCGTGAAGCGCAGTCGGAATGTGCCCTGACGAGACAAGCCACGCCGAACTTGGCGGCTCATCCTTGCCGGAGGTCCCGACCGGTCGCCGGACAAGCCCTACTCGGCCTCTCGCGCGAGGGCAGGCAGGTCCGCACCGGCCTCGATATCGGCCGCCGAAGGCAGACGCCCTAGGCCGAGCAGATGCAGGAAGGCGGTGAAGGCCCTGTTGCGGCCGATACTGCAAGCGGCGGTCACCCTGTCGCCCGTGACGTAGTAGGCGATGAAATCGAGGGCGGCGGGGTCGCCCTGCAGGACGATCCGGTCGAAACCCTTGGCGTAGCCGCCGTAATCGAGCCGCTTGCCTCCTTGATTGCTCCAGAAGAACGGCGCGCCCGCGAACGCGCCACCCCGGCCGAGGATGGCGTGGGCCACGTGCGTGCCGTGCTGCTGCGCGAGCCGCCAATGCTCGATCCGCGCTGTCTCTCCGCTCGCCGTCTCCGGGAAGGCGGCGATGTCGCCCGCGATCCAGACGCCCTCCGCAAGCTTGAGGTCGCCGCCGACCTCGAGGCCACCGCTCTCGTCGGGCGCGACGCCCGCGATCAGGCCGGTCTCCGGCTTGGCGCCTGCGCCGACGAGGACGATGTCGGTCGGAAGGCGCCGCCCGTCCTCCGTCTCGACGGCCTCGACGCGGCCGGTGCCGGCGATCCGGGCGACGGAGCCGGTCTCGAAGGTGACACCGTTGCCGGCATGGTACTGCTTCAGCGCCGCGCCCACCGCCTCGCCGAAGCGCTTGGCGAAGGGAACGTCTTCGCGCGCCAGCACTGTGACGGACAGCCCGCGCTTGGTGAGGAACGCGGCGGCCTCCAGGCCAATGAAGCCGGCGCCCACCACGACGACCGACTTACCTTCGCCCGCCGCCTCGCTCAAGCGAACCGCGTCGTCGAGGCTGCGCAGGGTGAAGACCCCGCCGAGGTCCGTGACGGGGACATCCTGGCCAGGGAACTCCGGCACCACCGCCCGGCTTCCGGTGGCGACGATGATGGCGTCGGCTGTCAAGGTCCGTCCGTCCTTCAGTGTGATCTCGCGCCGGACGGGTTCGACCCTGACGACCTCCCCGTTGATCCGCTCGACCATGTTGACCTGTGCAAAGTCGGGCTCGATCAGCACTTTCTCCGGCGGGGTCGGCTTGGCCAGGAACTGCTTGGACAGCTTGGTTCGGTCGTAGGGCGGGTGCGAATCGCGGCCGACCATGGTGATGGGGCCGCCATAACCTTCGCGGCGCAGGGTCTTGATGCAGGCGACGGCTGCCGCCCCCGAACCGACGACGAGCACGCTCCCCACGGTCGCGCCCGCCGTCTTCGTCGGCGCCGGCTCCGGCGTGAGGGTCGCGACGGCGTCCGACCCCTCGATGCGGACGGGATAGCGCGTTAGGGCGTCGAGGGCCGGCGGCTCCTCCAGGCTCCCGTCGGCCAGCGAGAAGGCGGCCTTGTGCCAGGGGCAGTAGAGGCGTGCGCCGCAGATCTCACCCTCGGCGAGCGGCGCCCCGAGATGCGGGCACTTGGCCTGGAACGCTCGCACGCCGGCGGTGTCGCGCACGAACAGCACCGTCTCGTCCCCGGCCGACCCCTCCTTCATTCCCCCCATTGGGATCGCCTCGAGGGCAACGCGGATCTCGGTTCCGGGCATAGCTGACGTCGCTCCTGATGAGCGTCATCGCGCCCGGGCTATCAAGTCGCCGAACCCGTTCCGGTTGCGCCGCCTCCGGACCTGCGTCGGGCTGACGCCATGGCACAGGCCGTGGATCTGAAGTCGCCCCCGTCTCACCGGATAACAAGACGGGGGCGCGAGCTGCTGCGCCCGTTGTTGGTTAAGCCGCCATGGGCCCGTGACGCCGGTGGCCCTTCACGTCGTAGCGGTCGAGCATCATCACCTTGTCCCAGACGCGCACGAAATCCGCCACGAACCGGCTCTGGCCATCGCTGCCCGCATAGGCATCGGCGATGTTACGCAGCTGCGCGTTCGACCCGAAGATGAGGTCGTTGCGCGTGGCCTCGAACTTCGCCTGTCCGGTTTCACGGTCCTTGAGGGCGAAGGACGTTCCGTCCGCATCGATCTTCTCCCAGACCAGATTCGTGTCTGTCAGGGTGCGGAAGAAGTCCGTCGTCAGCACGCCCACCCGGTCGGTGAAGATGCCCCGGTTCGAGCCGTCGTGATTGGCGGCGAGCGCCCGCAGGCCGCCGGTCAGCACCACCCATTCCGGTGCGGTCAGCGTCAGCAGGTTGGCCTTGTCGAGGAACAGTTCCTCCGGCGACAGGCTCCGCGTCATTGCCCCGAACCCGTCATCGACGTAGTTGCGGAAGCCGTCGACGACGGGTTTCAGCCACTGGAACATCTCGATGTCGGTCAGCTCCTGTGTGGTGTCGACCCGGCCGGGCGTGAACGGCACCTGCGTCTCGACCCCGGCATCCCTGGCGGCCTTCTCCACGGCGGTACAGCCGGCGAGCACGATGAGGTCGGCCAGCGAGACCTGCTTGCCGTCGGTCCGGCCATGGTTGAACTCCGCCATGACCCGACGGAGCGCGTCGACCACGGGCGCGGCCCGGCGGTTGACGGCCCAGTCCTTCTGCGGGGCAAGGGCGAGCCGGCCACCGTTGGCGCCGCCGCGCTTGTCGCTGTCGCGGTAGGTCGAGGCCGCCGAGAAGGCGGTGAAGGCCAGATCCGAGACCGACAGGCCAGTGGCCAGGATCGCCTGTTTGAGGGTGGCGACCTCGGCCTCACCCACCGGGGCATAGGCGGCATCGGGGATCGGATCCTGCCAGAGCAGACCGTCCTCGATCGTCACCTCCGGGCCGAGGTAGCGGTGCTTGGGACCCATGTCGCGGTGGGTTAGTTTGTACCACGCCTTGGAGAAGGCCTGCGTGAAGGCGTCGAAGTCGTTGAGGAACTTCTCGCAGACCTTGCGGTACTCCGGGTCGACCTTCAGGGCGATGTCGGAGGTCATCATCATGAGGGGATGCGACTGCCCCGCGACATGTGCGTCGGGCGTCCGCGGCGCGCTCGGGTCTTTCGGCGTCCATTGCAGGGCGCCGGCCGGACTCTTGGTCTGCTCCCAGTCGAACTTGAAGAGGTTCTCCAGGTAGGCGTTGTCCCATTGGGTCGGGTCGGGGGTCCAACTGCCCTCGATGCCGTTGGTCATCGTGTCCTTGCCGGCGCCGGTGCCGTTCGGGTTGTGCCAGCCGAGCCCCATCGCCTCCATCGGCGCCATCTCCGGCGGCGGTCCGATCTCCTTGGCGGGGGTCATGCCGTGGCTCTTGCCGAAGGCGTGGCCGCCGGCGATGAGCGCCACGGTCTCCTCGTCGTTCATGGCCATGCGGGTGAACGTCACGCGGATGTCGTTGGCCGAGCCCTGCGGGTCGCCGTTCGCGTAAGGCCCCTCGGGGTTCACGTAGATCAGCGCCTGGTGGGAGGCGGCGAGGGGGTTCTCCAGGTCGTAATCGGCGTCGCCATTCTTGCCGCGCCAGCGCTTGTCCCGGTTGACCATGTCGTCGAAGCTCGACACCGAGCCCATCTCGACAACCTCCGGACCCCAGTAGGTGGCGTTGTCCGCCTCCCAGGCGTCGAGGCGCCCGCCGGCGAAACCGTAGGTCGGCAGGCCCATGATCTCCAGGGCGCAATTGCCGGTGAGCACCATCAGGTCGGCCCAGGAGAGGGCGTTGCCGTATTTGTGCTTGATCGGCTGCAGGAGGCGGCGCGACTTGTCGGTGTTGCCGTTGTCCCACCAGCTCGAGATCGGCGCGAAACGCTGCATCCCGGTGCCGGCGCCGCCCCGCCCGTCCGCGATGCGGTAGGTGCCGGCCGAGTGCCAGGCCATGCGGATCATCTGCGGGCCGTAATTGCCGTAATCGGATGGCCACCACGCCACCGACGAGGTGAGGAACTGCTTGATGTCGCTCTTGAGCGCGTCGAGGTCGATGGTCTCGAACGCTTTGGCGTAGTCGAAATCCGGCCCGAGCGGATCGGCCGCGAGGCCGTTCTGGTGCAGCAGCTCGACCCTCAAGCGGTGCGGGTACCAGTTCTCGAGGGCCGGGCGGCTGCCGAGGGCTCCGCCGATGCGGTCGCCTCCGAACGGGCATTGGCCCGCCATCGGGTACGAGTCGGTATTCGTCTTGTCGATCGTCATCTCGTTCATCTACATCCCCTTTGGCGCAGGATCGACGTTACCGGACTGTTCGGGCCGCCGGCATGCGGTTAACGGCAGCGCCAAGTGTGGCGCCCGACGCGAGACGGACGCGCTTCAACGATCCTGCATCGCGAGCGACATCAGCCGCGGGCCTCGAAAATCAAGGTTCCGCACCACTCACGCGGACTTAAAAGTCCCTCGACGCGCCTAGGGAGAAACCGCCTCACATTTGCCCGAGCCTATCGCGCCCAACTTGAATGTTTCCCTACGTTTTAACCCATCCCCCTCGTCGGCGACATGCGTGGCGGCGATCGGGAAGCCGCGCTGGCCGCTCGATGGAGGAAGGCCCCCGCCACGGTTGAAACGACACGCTCACGCAGACCGACGGAAACAGGTGAAGGCCTTGCTGGCTGCATCCAGGTCGAGAGCCTGGGCCGCTCGACGTACGAGATCGTCCAGGAGCGCGGCCTTGCCACTGACGCGAACACCGACGGCGACATGGTCGGGCGATAGGAATTCGTCGATCGTCATTCGGTGAGGCTCGGTCACGGACGGTCGGAATCCGGCAGGGCGTTCATGGGTTCGTCGTCGTCCGGAGCCCGTAACCGGTAGCCCACGCCGGTCTCGGTGAGCAGGATGCTCGGACGCTCGGGGTCCGCCTCCAGCTTGAGGCGAAGCTGGCGCATGTAGACCCTCAGGTATTGCGGGTCCGACGAGGTCGAGACCGCGCTCATGAGCTGGGCGTGGGTCAGGGCCTTGCCGGCATGCTGGATCAGGACGCGCAGGAAGTCGTACTCGCGCGGGGTCAGCTTGACGTCCGCGCCGCGCACCCGAACGAGGCGGCGCACCAGGTCGACGCTGAGGCCGTCGACCTCGAACAGGGCGCGCTCGCCCTGGACCGCGAGCTGGTGGCGCAAGGCCGCGCGGATGCGCGCCAGAAGCTCGCCCATGCCGAAGGGCTTGGTGACGTAGTCGTCGGCACCGAGGTCGAGGGCCTCGACCTTGCCGGCCTCGTCGTCGCGGCTCGACAGGACGACGACCGGGAGATCGCGAAAATCCTTGCGGATGACACGGAGCAGATCGTGCCCGCGCATGTCCGGCAGGCCGAGGTCGAGGATGATCAAATTGACCGTCTCGCGGGACAGGACATCGAGGGCTGTCCGTCCGTTGGGTGCCTCGAAGGTCTGGTAGCCCTGGGTGGCCAGGCCCATGCGCAGGAGCTTGCGGATCGGCGGCTCGTCGTCGATGACGAGGATGTTCATGCTCATGCCGCCAGATCCGAGTGAACGTGTCCCGCCGGGGGGACGGGCAGGAGGATGGTGAAGACCGCGCCCAGGCGGTCGCGGCGGTTGGCCGCCGTCAGCGTACCACCCATGGCCTCGACGAACCCGCGGGCGATGGCGAGGCCGAGCCCCGTCCCGGCCCGGACGCTGTCGGACTTGCGGACCCGGTAGAACTTGTCGAACACCCGCTCCACATCGGCCTCGGGCAGCCCATCGCCCTCATCGAGAATCTGCAGACGGACCTGATCCCGGTCCGAGATGCCCCTGACGGTGACGATGGAGCCTTCGGGGGCGTATTTGGCGGCGTTGTCGAGGAGGTTGACCAGCACCTGCTCGAACAGGACCGGGTCGAGGCGCAGGGCCGGCAGCGTGGTCGGTAGGTCGAGGCGTACCTGGTGGCCGGCGAGGATGGAGCCCAAGCGGCGAAGGGCGGTATCGACGCTCTCGCCGACGTCCTGCGGGGTGAGGCTCGCAGCCACCGCCCCGGCCTCCAGGCGGGTCATGTCGAGAAGGTTGACGATGAAGCGGTTCAGCCTCTCGGACTCCTCGATGATGGTGGCGAGGAGGTCGACCTTTGCGTCGTGCGGCAGCGCCTCGTCGAGGTCGCGCAGCGTCGTGGCCGCCCCGAGAACCGAGGACAACGGCGTGCGAAGGTCGTGCGAGATCGACGTGAGCAGGGCCTGGCGCAAGCGGTCGGTCTCGGCGGCGCGCTCGGCCCGGTCGAGATCCTCCACAAGACGCACGCGCTCGATGGCGAGTGCCGCCATGTCGGCCAGGGCGTCGAACAGGCGCCGGCTTTCGGGCGAGAGGATCGGCCCGGTACCGTCGGTGTCGAGGCCGATCACCCCGACGATGCCACGGCCCGTGCGCATCGGCAGGAACAGGCGCTTGGCCCCCGGCAGGGTGTCGGCCCCCCGCCCGGCCGGGCGCTCGTTGTCGAAGGCCCAAGTCGCGGCCCCGAGATCGGCCGCGTCGAGCGTGTCCTCTGGGGGGAAGCCGGCGCGGACCGAGACCGTCCCCTGCTCCGGCAGCAGGACGACCACCCGGACCTTCAGCATAGCGGCGACCTGGGCCGAGGTCGCCCAGAGGACGTCGTCGAGGGTGCCGCAACCGGCGAGCTTGCGACTGAAGCCGTAGAGCCGCTCCGTGGCCCTGGCGCGGCCATGCGAGACCATGGCCTCCCGGCGCGAGCGCGAAGCGAGGTTGGAGACCACCACCGCCACCACCGTGAACAGGAGGAAGGCCGCGATGTTGGTCGGATCCGCGATGGTGAGGGTGTAGACCGGGGGCAGGAAGAAGAAATTGTAGGAGAGCGACGCCGCCAGGACTGCGACGAGGGACGGCCCGAGGCCGGATCGCACCGCGACGGCCACGATGGCGGTCAGGAGGATGAGGTCGGCGTTCTCCACGCCGAGGTAAGGCTCGACGAGGAGGGCGAGCCCGAGAGCCGTTCCCGTGGCTAGGACGCCGACGATGTAAGCCAGGATCTCGAACGGCGGCTTGGCCGGTGCCGTGGCGACCGTCTTCGGCGGGACGGGTTCATCCTTCGTGGCCTCGCCGGTGATGACGTGGATGCTGATGTTGCCCGAGCGGCGGACGATGTCGTGCACCACAGAGCCGTTGAGGAGCTCGAACACCGGGGACCGGTCGGCCTTGCCGAGGATGATGTGGTTGACGTTGGTGGAGCGGGCATAGGCGAGGATGTCGTCGGCCACGCGTCGGCCGCCCGGCAGGGTCACGGCATCGCCGCCGAGGCGGTCGGCGAGGCGCAGGGTGTCGGCGATGCGGTCGCGCGCGGCTTCGTCGAGGGAAAGGCTGCGGGGGCCTTCGACCGTGATGGCGGTCCAGGGCGCGTGCAGCCGGTCGGCGAGGCGCTTGGCATGGCGCACGAGGCCGGCGGAGCGCGGATCCTCGCTGATGCAGACGAGGACCCGCTCGCCCGCACTCCATGGGCCCGCGATGGCGTTGGCCCGCATGTGGTTGAGGAGTTCGTCGTCGACCCGGTCGGCGGTCCTTCGCAAGGCGAGTTCCCGGAGCGCCGTGAGGTTGCCGCGCGAAAAGTAGTGCTTGAGGGCGCGCTCGGCGTTGCCCTTCACGTAGACCTTGCCGTCCCGGAGGCGCTGGATCAGGTCGTCGGGGTTGAGATCGACCACCTCGATGTCGTCCGCCCGGTCGAGGATACCGTCGGGCACGGTCTCGCGCACCCGGATGCGGGTGATCTGCGCGACGACGTCGTTCAGACTCTCGACGTGCTGAATGTTGAGGGTGGTGTAGACGTCGATGCCGGCGTCGAGCAGTTCCTCGACGTCCTGGTAGCGCTTCGGGTGGCGCGAGCCCGGCGCGTTGGTGTGGGCGAGCTCGTCCACGAGGGCGAGCGCCGGATGGCGCGCCAGGATCGCATCGAGGTCCATCTCGTCGAGCGCCGCGCCGTGATACGCAACCGGACGGCGGGCCACGACTTCGAAGCCCTCCACCAGGGCCTCGGTCTCGGCTCGCCCATGGGTCTCGACCACGCCGACGATGACGTCCGTGCCGGCCTTGAGTCGGGCGCGGCCGACGGTGAGCATCTCGTAGGTCTTGCCGACCCCCGGGGCCGCACCGAGGAAGATCTTGAGGCGGCCGCGATGGCGCTCTTCCCTACGGGCGGTCTCCAGCAGCGCGTCGGGCGAGGGACGGTCCGGGTCGCGGTGGGGCGTCGACATCGGGTGGCCTTGTCATCCGGCGAGGTTACTTCGAACCCAGGCCGTCCAGGGCGAGGTTGAGGGCGAGCACGTTCACCCGAGGTTCGCCGAGGATGCCCAGCAGGCGACCCTGGACCTGGGAGTCCACGAGGGAACGAACCCGATCCACGGAGAGGTTACGCGCCTTGGCCACGCGGGGCACCTGGAACAAAGCGGCATCGGGAGAGACGTCCGGGTCGAGGCCCGAGCCGCTGGCGGTGACGAAATCGACCGGGACAGGCTGGCCGGGGTTCTCGGTCTGGCGCGTCGCGACATCCGCCTTCACCCGCTCGGCAAGGGCGGCGCTGGTCGGGCCGAGGTTCGAGCCCGAGGAGTTCGCCGCATTGTAGGGCGACGGGACGGTCTTGGTCGCATCGGCCGGGTCGGCGGCGCTGGTCGCCGAGGGGCGGCCCTGGAAGTAGCGCTCGCTGGCGAAGGACTGCCCGATGAGGCTGGAACCGACGACCTTGCCGTCGCGCTCGATCAGGCTGCCGGCGGCCTTGGCCGGGAAGACGACCCCCGCGATGCCGGTCATGGCGAGGGGATAGGCGAGCCCGGTTATCGCCGTCAGGGCGATCAGCAGGACGAGGGCAGGGCGAAGCTGGTTCAACATGGCGTGCTCCTATGTGGCGGTTCGAGGCGGCTCAGACGAGGTGCAGGGCGGTGATGGCCAAGTCGATGGCCTTGATGCCGACGAAGGGCACCAGGATGCCGCCGAGCCCATAGATCAGGAGGTTCCGGCGCAGGAGAGCGCCGGCCCCGACCGCCCGGTAGGACACGCCCCGAAGCGCCAGCGGGATCAGGACGACGATGATGAGCGCGTTGAAGATGATGGCCGAGAGGATCGCACTCTCCGGTGATGCGAGGCCCATGACGTTCAGCGCCTGGAGTTGCGGGTAGAGCACCAGGAACATGGCCGGGATGATGGCGAAATACTTGGCCACGTCGTTGGCGATGGAGAAGGTGGTCAGTGCCCCACGGGTCATCAGCAGTTGCTTGCCGATGCCGACGATCTCGATGAGCTTGGTCGGGTCGCTGTCGAGGTCGACCATGTTGCCGGCCTCGCGGGCCGCCACCGTGCCGGTGTTCATGGCGACACCGACATCGGCCTGGGCGAGCGCCGGGGCGTCGTTGGTGCCGTCGCCGCACATGGCGACGAGCTTGCCCTGCGCCTGCTCCTTGCGGATCAGCGCCAGCTTGTCCTCGGGGGTCGCCTGGGCGAGGAAGTCGTCGACGCCGGCCTCGGCGGCGATGGCGGCCGCGGTCATCGGGTTGTCGCCGGTGATCATCACCGTGCGGATGCCCATCTGGCGCAGTTCGGCGAAGCGCTCGCGGATGCCGCCCTTCACGATGTCCTTGAGGTAGACCACGCCGAGCAGGCGACCATCGCGGGTCACGGCGAGGGGCGTGCCACCGGCCTTGGCCACGTCCTCGGCGATGGATTGGATCTCGCGCACCGTCTCGTCGGCGACGCCCGGGCTGTAGGCCAGCGCCGCGCCGGAGCCACGGGTCGCCATCGGCTGTGAGCTCACCGAGGCGATGATGGAATCGACGGCACCCTTGCGGATGGAGGACCCGTCGATGTCGACGCCGCTCATCCGGGTCTGGGCGGTGAACGGCACGAAGGTGGCGTTGAGGCTTCCCATGTCGCGGGCGCGGATGCCGTACTTGTCCTTGGCCAGCACCACGATGGAGCGACCCTCCGGGGTCTCGTCGGCGAGCGACGCCAACTGGGCGGCGTCGGCGAGCTCCTGCTCGGAGACGCCACGAACCGGGCGGAACTCGGTGGCCTGCCGGTTGCCCAGCGTGATGGTACCGGTCTTGTCCAGCAGCAGCGTATCGACGTCGCCGGCCGCCTCCACCGCGCGTCCCGACATGGCGAGCACGTTGAAGCGCACCAGCCGGTCCATGCCGGCGATGCCGATGGCCGAGAGCAATGCGCCGATGGTGGTCGGGATCAGGGTGACGAACAGGGCGACCAGCACGATCAGCGGGATCGATCCGCCGGCATAGGAGGCGAAGCTCGGGATCGAGGCGACCGCGAAGACGAAGATGATGGTGAGGCCCGCGAGCAGGATGTTGAGAGCGATCTCGTTCGGGGTCTTCTGGCGCGAGGCGCCCTCGACCAGGGCGATCATCCGGTCGACGAAGGTCGATCCGGCGGCGGCCGTGATCCGCACCCGGATCTCGTCGGACAGCACCTGGGTGCCGCCGGTGACCGCCGACCGGTCGCCGCCGGATTCACGGATCACGGGGGCGGACTCACCCGTGATGGCCGCCTCGTTGACCGAGGCGACGCCGAGGATCACCTCTCCGTCGGACGGGATGATGTCGCCGGCCTCCACGAGGACCACGTCGCCGACCTTGAGGTCGTTGCCGGGCACGGTGTCGTAGTTCCGGCCCGTACCCTTCAGGCGCTTGGCCATGGTCTCGGTGCGGGTGCGCCGCAGGCTGTCGGCCTGGGCCTTGCCGCGCCCTTCCGCGATGGCCTCGGCGAAGTTGGCGAACAGCACGGTGAACCACAGCCAGAGGATGATCTGGCCGGAGAAGGCGAGGTTGGCGCCGCCCGTCAGGACGTCGCGGATGAACAGGACGGTGGTGAGGGCGGCCACGACCTCGACCACGAACATGACCGGGTTCTTGATCATCTTGCGTGGGTCGAGCTTGGTCAGGGCGCCGATGAGCGCCGGCCCGACGAGAGCGGCACTGAACAGGCTGGTGGAGTTTGGGCGGGCCATTGCGGTTGTCCGATGGAAGACATCTCGGGAGGCGGCGCGATCCTGCGCCGTCGAGCGGGGTTCAGGGCGCGAGCGCATCGCCGAGGAGGGCGGCCCCGGCCAACAAGCCGAGGGCACCGAGCAGGGTCAGACCGAGCATGGCGAGGATGACGTCCGAGAGCCGGACGTCCTTTCGGTCGCGCTCGACTTGGCTCCAGGGTTGGGATCGCGGTCGATGGCGGGGCAGGGCGCGCCGCATGGCGGCGCGGTTTCGGGAGGGCACCAGGGCCTGCTGCATCTCAGCCCCCCACCGCGAAGGTCTGACCGAGGCCGCCGGCGAGGTGCTCGACGATGGGCCCCAGCGCCAGGGCCGGGAAGAAGGTCAGGCCGCCGACGATCAGGATCACGCCGACCAGCAGCCCGACGAACAGGCCGCCATGGGTCGGGAAGGTCCCGGCCGAAGCCGGTACGGTCTTCTTCGCGGCGAGCGAGCCGGCGATGGCGAGCGCCGGGACGATGACGAAGAACCGCCCGAACAGCATGCCGAGGCCGAGCGTGGTATTGTAGAAGGCGGTGTTGGCCGTCAGGCCGCCGAAGGCCGAGCCGTTGTTCGCCGCCGCCGAGGTGAAGGCGTAGAGGATCTCCGAGAAGCCGTGCGGGCCGGCATTGGCCGGACCCGCGAGGCCGGCGGCGATCACGGTGGCGAGCGCCGTGAAGCCGAGCATCATCAGGGGCAGGCACAGGATGGCGAGCACCGCCATCTTGACCTCTCGCCCCTCGATCTTCTTGCCGAGGTATTCCGGGGTGCGCCCGACCATCAGCCCGGCCACGAAGATCGTCACGATGACGAAGACCAGGATGCCGTAGAGCCCGGCCCCGACGCCGCCGACGATGATCTCGCCGAGCTGCATGTTGATCATCGGGATCATGCCGCCGAGCGCCGTGAAGCTGTCGTGCATGGCGTTGACGGCGCCGCAGGACGCCGCCGTTGTCACCGCCGCGAACAGGGCGGACGCGACGATGCCGAACCGGACCTCCTTGCCCTCCATGTTGCCGCCGGTGAGGCCGAGCCCGTTCAGGACGGGGCTGCCCGCGCTCTCGGCCCAGTAGACGACACTGACACCCGCGAGGAACAGCACGCCCATGGCGGACAGGATCGCCCAGCCCTGCCGCTCGTCGCCGACCATGCGGCCGAAGACGTTGGTCATCGCCGCGCCGATGGCGAAGATCGAGAGGGTCTGGACGAAGTTCGAGAGGGCGGTCGGGTTCTCGAACGGATGCGCGGCATTGACGTTGAAGAAGCCGCCGCCATTGGTGCCGAGCATCTTGATCGCAACCTGGCTCGCCACCGGGCCGACCGCGATGGTCTGCTTGGCGCCTTCCAGGGTCGTCGCCTCGACGGCACCGCCGAGCGTCTGCGGAATGCCCTGCCAGACGTAGAAGAGCGTCAGCGCCATGCAGAGCGGTAGCAGCACGTAGAGGGTGGTGCGGGTCAGATCGACCCAGAACGAGCCCACCGTGCCGGCCGAGGCCCGCGAGAAGCCCCGCACCAG
This sequence comes from Methylobacterium sp. 88A, assembly GCF_000376345.1. Classification (NCBI taxonomy): domain Bacteria; kingdom Pseudomonadati; phylum Pseudomonadota; class Alphaproteobacteria; order Hyphomicrobiales; family Methylobacteriaceae; genus Methylobacterium; species Methylobacterium sp. 88A. Next base: position 2,313,089 of record NZ_AQVT01000001.1, on the reverse strand, counting down.
GGCGACGGCCAGCGCGATGCCGGTGGCCGCCGACAGGAAGTTCTGATGGGTCAGCCCCAACATCTGCGTGAGATACGACATCGTCGTCTCGCCGCCGTAGGACTGCCAGTTCGTGTTGGTGACGAAGCTCGTCGACGTGTTGAACGCGAGGTCCGGCACGACTGCCGCCTGCCCGTCCGGATTGAACGGCAGCACCGCCTGGAAGCGCAGCAGCGCGTACAGGGTGAGGAAGCCGAGCACGTGGAAGGCGAGCATGGACAGGGCGTAGGCCAGCCAGTGCTGCTCCTGGGCGGTATCGATGCCGGCGACGCGGTAGAGCCCGCGCTCGACGGGAGCGAGGACGGGCGAGAGGACGGTTCGCTCACCCGTGAAGACGCGGGTCATGTACCCGCCGAGAGGGCGGGCGAGCGCGACGACGACCGCGCAGAACAGCGCGATCTGGATCCAGCCGTTGATGGTCATCGGAGATCTTCCTTCAGAACCGCTCGGGGCGGACGAGGGCGTAGGTGAGGTATCCGAGCAGCCCCAGGGTCACGAGGGCGCCAAGCGTCAGGTCGATGGTCATGGCGGGCCTCAGAGGCGTTCGCAGAGGACGGCGTAGCCGGCGGCCAGGCCAAAGAAGGCGAGCCCGGTTGCGATGAAGACGATGTCGAGCATGGTCGGTCCGTTTCGGTTCGGGGGCCGACGCATGACCGGTCTCGCCCCGCTCCAATGTGGACGCGAACCGCATTAGGGTTCGAGACGGAAGCGAGGACGATCTTATAAGGATCGCATTAGGATCGCTGGGGTTGCGCATGGACCAGCCGACGAACTTGCAAGTGGCGAGATCGAGGACGGCGGCCAGGTAGAGCCAGCCCTCTTAGGTCGGCAGATAGGTGATATCGCTACGCGGTCCTTCGGTTCGGCCAGCCAAACGGTATTGGGCAGCGCGGCCGAGAACTGCTGTTTGAGGAGGTTCGGCGCGATCGGCAGGTCGTGACGGCTGTCGGTGGTGCAGGGCCGGAACCAACGCCCTGCCAGGGATCGAATGCCATGCTGACGCATCAGGCGCTCTACCCGCCCGCGGCTGGTCGTTCGGCCCTCCGCGCGCAAGGCCGCATGCACCCGAGGTGAGCCGTAGCGCCTGTGATGCCCGGCATGGATACGCTGGACGTCGGCCAGGAACTGACGGTTGGACGCCGACCGAGCGCTCTCGGGACGTGACCGCCAGCCGTAGCCTGGTCGGAGGGGGACGCCGCCGGGCTCGCAGGCGTGGCTTTCGGTGACCCCGCTGCCCGCGGTGGTGGGGAGCCACCCATCAGCGCCGAGCGCCACTGCCTCAGCATCGAGGGTTGGATCCAAAGCTCGGCTGCGATCCGCATCTGCGGCTGGCGGCTCCGGTCGATGCAGAGGGGGGAGGGGAGTGTGGCCGAGCGGTATGCTTACCCGACGGCCTCAAAGGCGGAGCGGAACCGCGTTGTCCGCACGGGACCGGACACAAACCGGACAGATCCGCCTGCGCCGGGCTCAATCGTCCGGGTGCGGCCCGAGACTGGCCGAAGCGTCCCATGGCGAAGCTTCGATGCGCGGGTGATTCTTCGAAACGAGCCGGCCATCGAGCCGGGAGCCCGGAGATCAGACCCATGCTGCCCTCACTCGTCACCACGCGGTTCCGCCTGCCGGAAGGCGCCGGAATAGCCCGGCCCGTCTCGCCGCTCTTTCTGGCGCTTCTCGCGCTGCTCATCTCGATCTGCTCGGCCAGTGCCCTGCCGGCACCGTCGAGCGGCAGCCTGGTTCTGCGTGGGCCGGATGCCGCCTCGCCGGTCGAGGCGCCGCGTCTCAGCACCGATTTCAGCGTCACCGTCAGCGGCCCGACCGCCCGCACGATGGTGACGCAGGCCTTCCGCAACACGACCGGGTCCTGGGTGGAAGGCACCTACCTCTACCCGCTGCCGGAAGATTCGGCGGTCGATACGATGAAGCTCGTGATCGGCGACAAGGTGATCGTCGCCGAGATCCGCGAACGCGCGGCGGCCAAGCGCATCTATGAGGCGGCCAAGGCGGCCGGACAGAGCGCGGCCCTGACCGAGCAGGAGCGGCCGAACGTCTTCACCAACTCCGTCGCCAATATCGGACCGGGCGAGACCGTGCTGGTGCAGATCGAGTACCAGCAGACGGTGGCCATGTCCGGGGGCACCCGCTCCCTGCGCCTGCCCCTGGTGGTGGCTCCTCGCTACAACCCGGCCCCGCCCGCAGTGGATCTCGTCTCGGCGCGCGATGAGACCGGTTCCGACCCGGTGCCCGATCGCGATCGGATCACCGCGCCCGTTCTCGACCCCTCCCTGGCCGCCCCGGTCAATCCCGTCGGTATCACGGTGCGGCTCCAGGCCGGCTTTCCGCTCGGCACGCTGAGAAGCGCCACCCATCCGCTCCATGTCGACGAGACCGGCCCGGATTCCCGGCGCGTGACCCTGGCCGACGGCGTCGTCCCCGCCGACCGCGACTTCGAACTCACCTGGGAACCCGTGCCCAGCATGGAGCCGCGCCTCGGATTGTTCCGCGAGACGGTGGCCGGCCGCACCTACCTCCTGGCCACCGTCACCCCGCCGGACGCGAACGGGGCGCCGCGCCAGCCCCGTGACGTGGTGTTCGTCATCGACAATTCGGGCTCGATGTCCGGCGCATCGATGCGGCAGGCGAAGGCCGGGCTGCTCGCCGGCCTCGCCCGGCTCACGCCGAGCGATCGGTTCACCGTCATCCGCTTCGACGACAGCATGAGCCAGCTGTTTCCGGAGCCGGTCCCGGCGAATCCCGAGAATCTGCGGGCGGCCGAGAGCTTCGTCGCTGGACTGGAAGCGAGCGGCGGCACCGAGATGCTCGCCCCGCTCCGTGCGGCCCTCGCCGACAACCATCCGGAGGATCGGAGCCGCGTCCGCCAGATCGTCTTCCTCACGGATGGCGCCATCGGCGACGAGAACCGGATCTTCGCCGCGATCCATGACGGCCTCGGCCGGAGTCGGCTGTTCATGGTCGGTATCGGCTCGGCTCCGAACGGGCACCTGATGCGTCACGCCGCCGAGATCGGCCGGGGCAGCTACACCGCGATCCACACCGTCGATCAGGTCGCCGAGCGCACCCGCAGCCTCTATGCCAAGCTGGAGAACCCCGCCGTCACCGACCTTGCCGCCACGCTGTCGAATGGCGGTGACATCACCCCGAATCCGCTGCCCGACCTCTACCGTGGCGAGCCGGTGGTGCTCGCCGCCGAGATCGCCGACCCGACGGGCACGCTGACTCTGACGGGCCGCATCGGCGAAGCGCCGTGGCGGACCAGCGTGTCCCTGGCCGACGCGGCCGAGGGGACGGGCATCTCGAAGGTCTGGGCACGCTCCAAGATCGCCGAGGCCGAAACCGCCCGCGTCACCGGGCGCGTGATGCCGAACCAGGCCGATGCCACGATCCTGCAGCTCGCCCTGGCGCACAAGCTGATGACCCGTCTGACGAGCCTCGTCGCGGTCGACGCGACCCCGCGCCGGCCGACCGGTGCTCCCCTCGTGGCGACCGAACTGCCCCTGAACCTGCCGGCGGGCTGGGACTTCGCGAAAGTCTTCGGTGAGCGCGCCGCGCAGCCGCCGCGGGAGCGCCGCGCCGCTCTCATCCCGGCCCAGGCCACGGTTCCGGCCCCGGCCCAGGCGGTCCCGCTGCCCCAGACCGGGGCGGGCACCCGGGCGCAGATCCTCTTGGGTCTCGTCCTGCTGCTCGGCGGATTGCTCACCCTTCGCCGGGTGCGGAGCGTCCGATGCGCCGCGTGACCGGGGGGAGGGTGCTCGCCACCCTCCTCATCCTCGCGGGCCTCGGCGTCCTGGTCGGAGCCGCCCGGATTCCCGCCAAGGCCGCGCTCGCGCAGGTGCTCCTCGAGCGTGCCTTCGCCCGAAGCCTCGCCGAGGGCCGCCCGGTGCGGCCCTGGCCATCGGCCGATACCGAGCCGGTGGCACGACTCACGGTGGGGGGACAGAGCTTCGTCGCCCTGCGCGGCGGCAGCGGACAGGCCCTGGCCTTCGGCCCCGGCCATCTCGACGGGACGCCGGAGGCGGGCGAGCCGGGCACCGCCATCTTCGCGGCTCATCGCGATACGCAATTCGCGGTGCTCGCAGCGGTGAAGCCGGGCGATGTCGTCTCGGTGACCCGGCGGGACGGACGCACCGTCCGTTTCCGGATCAGCGGCAGCCGGGTCGTGTCCTGGGACGCATCGGGGATCGATCCGGCCGCCCCGGGACGGAACATCGCCCTCGTGACCTGCTGGCCTCTGGATGGACTGGTGCAGGGACCGCTGCGCCTGGTCGTGGAGGCAGAGGCGGTGGACGACACGGAATGAACCACTCCTCTTACTGGGCCATGTCTTGCCAGCCTGTGCGGTTTCGTGCGGATCTCTGCGGAGACGAGCGACGAGCCGAGAGACCGTGCAAGAACCCGAGACCGAGCTGCCCGAGGGCCAGAGCCGCGCCATCGCCCAGGCCGTGCGCGAGGCGCTCGCCCGTCGCCGGATGTCCCGTCAAACGCTCGCCGATCTGGCGCGGATCAGCATTTCCACCCTGGAGAAGGCCCTGGCCGGCCGCCGCCCCTTCACGCTCGCTACCACCATCCGCCTGGAGGAAGCGCTCGGCCAGCGCCTGCGCAACGGCACCGAGCCCGTCAGCGCAGCACCGGAGACGCGGCATGCTCCCTCCGAACTCGGCTCCTATTCCCGGGAATCCGCCGCCTGGCTAGAAGGGCGCTATCTGACGCTGCGACCCTCCTTCGGCATGGCGGATGCGGTTTTCGCCTATCGCACCGAGATCGCATGGGACGCGGCGAGCGCACGCCTTGCCTTCCGCGAGGCCGAGCGAAGCGATGCGCCTTTCGCCCAGACCGGCAGCGTCGCGGTGCCGAACCAATCGGGCATGATCTATCTCGTCACCAATTGGCAGGGACAGTGTCGCCTTGCCGTGCTCTGCCGGCCGACCATCCATGGCGAGATGTTCGGGCTGCTCACGACGCTGCATGCGGGACGCGGCACGCAACTCACCCCGGCCGCGGCTCCGCTCGCTCTCATCCCCGAAGATTCGGCCGGCCCGGAACTCAGCTACGGACGCGTGACGTCCGGCATGCCGGCCTATGCCGATTACCGCCGCCAACTCGGACGGGTGTTCGAGGAGGGCTATGGGGTACTGTTCGGCTGAGCCGACTCAAATCGGACCGTGTCAAATCCGGCTACCCTCGAAGAGCCGGGGATTGTGCGACGAGACCGTGCGGGCATTGCGCCAATGCCGGTCCAGGCCGCCGATCCGGGCTCCGGCCGAACGGACGGGTGACGTCTCGGCCGACCCCGCCCGGCGCTCAGGCGCTCAGGCTTCGCATCCAGCCGAGCAGCACCGGGGCGCTGTCGTGGCCGCGATGCGCGAGCGACCGCTCCGCCAGGGCCTCACTCGGAAGGAATCCGAACCGCCTGCGAAAGGCGCGGCTGAAGGTCTTCTCGTCGGAGAAGCCCGTGGCGTAGGCGACCGACGAGATGCGCGGGCGCCCGCCCGCCGCGCCGAGGAGTTTCATGGCCCGTAGCAGGCGTCGCTCGCGGATGTGGCTGGCGACCCCATCCTCCTCCTCGAAGAGCCGGTAGAGGGTGGCCCGCGAGAGCCCGAACCGAAGGATCAACGCGTCGATCCCGAGGGATTCCGAGGCCAGTTCCTGCTCGATGTACTGGCAGATGGCGACCTTGTTGAGCCGGTCGAGGGCCGGCGCCTGGTTCGCGTCGGGCTGGAAGCAGGCGGCGCAGAGATCGGCCGCCGCGCTCGACAGGTAGCGCAGCTGGTGCGCCTCGGTGGAGGCGGCACTGGCCACGAGGCCGGACAGGTAGGTGTAGGACAGGTTCCGCACGGGAGCCGAGCGGTAATCGAGGGGTTTCCCGTGCAGGCTCTCGATGGTGGCGATCTGGTCGCCGAGGAGCTTGCGCGGCAGCATCACGGTGGTGGCGGAGACCGGCCCGGCTTCGCTGACGATCGGCTGCGTGAGGTCGAAGACCACGAGCTGGGAGGCGTTGATCTCCACAGAGCGTCGGGCGGCGCCCACCCGGCTTTGGCCGGCGGTATAGAACTGGATCAGGATGTGGTCGACGCCCTGCCGGGCGATGGTCCGGGCCGAGCGCTTCAGGCGCTGGGCCGGCGCGGTCACTGAACCGACCAGGGCTTCCCCGAAATGATACGTGGTCAGGGAGATCGGGGAGGCCAGGTCGGCATCCGGCGCGAGCTCGGCCTCGAAGACCGGCGCGAGATGATTGCACCAGGACTGAGCCAGCAGAGCCGGATCGGTGGGAGCGATGAAACGGTCGCAGAGAATGTCCGTCACGGATCAGTGGCCTTCAATGCAACGCAGACCCATGGACGGCACCAAGAAGTACCGATTCAGAGATAATCGAGAATACCCATCCCAATGCGAACAAATGATCGAGATCATCATCGATCAACATGCGACATGTCATCGATCATGACGACCAGCCCTGTTAAGACGCTCAAAGCTTTGACTACTTAAGCGTTGATGCGCAGATTAATTAGCGCACACTATCGATTTAATAATTGATTAATCAACGATTTTTTGAATCAAACCGAGTTATTTCTGCGACGATTAATCATCATCGGCCGATGGAGTTGCGGTCTCCCGCCACGCTCATCTGAATTGGACCGGCGGCCAAGGCAAGCGGCACGCCCCGCCGGAGGGCTCGACTATGAGACGAAAACGACTATGTTTGAGACATCAAGTAACTTAAAAGCATTTTGAGACAAAACATCACTTAGATGAGACGAAACGCCCCTCAACACAAGCACAGTCGAGATCCGGATTAAGGTCTCGATAAGTGGATCGACCCCTGTCTGGGGCGTCGCCAACAGGGCGATGTCTCGATCAACAGGATCCACTCGATGTCCGGCAGCATCACCCTCACATCCGCAACGCGCCAGAACCTGCTTTCGCTCCAGGACACGGCAAACCTGCTCTCGACCACCCAGAACCGGCTCTCCACCGGCAAGAAGGTGAACTCGGCGCTGGACAACCCCACGAACTTCTTCACGGCGCAGAGCCTGTCGGCGCGCTCCAGCGACATCAGCTCGCTGCTCGACGGCATCTCCAACGGCGTCCAGGCGATCCAGGCGGCGAGCCAGGGCATCACCTCGATCACCAAACTCCTCGAGACCGCCAAGTCCACGGCCAGTCAGGCGCTCGCCGACAAGACCGGCGGCAGCAGCGGCATCAGCGGCGGCGCGAAAGAGCAGGCCGCCAAGGTGACGGCCACCTCGACCCTGGCCTCCCTCGGCACCACCGGCGCCACCGGCGAGACCACGTTCGACTTCTCCGGCCCGACCAAGGACGCCTCCCTCGAGATCACCTTGGGCGGCAACAAGTCGACCATCCGCATCGACTCGGCGACCCTGGCCTCGTCCGGCACCGACCTCTCCAAGGTCACGTCGGACCAGCTCCTCACCGCCATCAACGGCCAGATCGCCAACAACAGCGCGCTGGCCGGCAAGGTCTCGGCCGGCACCAGCCCCGACGGCCGCATCACCTTCTCGACCACGACGACGGGCGCGTCGGCCAGCCTGACCGTGGCGGGCTCGGCCAATTCCACCATCGATATCGGCTACGGCAAGTCCACCACCACGCCGACCTCCGCCACCGTCACCGCCAATGCCGCCCTGGCCGTCGCCACGGATTTCTCCACCGGCAGCGCCTCCCTGGTGGTGAGCGACGGCAACACCTCGGTCCAGGTCAAGCTCGACAAGAACTCGGCCACCGACGAGCTCGGCGGCACCCTCGGCGCCTCGGCCTCGCGGACCGATGTGGCGAAGGCCATCAACAAGCAGCTCAAGGATAGCGGCTCCACCGCCACGGTCGAACTGTCCAGCACCAACAGCCTCGTGTTCAAGTCGGCCGATGTCGGCCCCGACGCGCAGATCTCGGTGATCGGCGGCATCGACACCACGGGCGGCAACGGCGCGGCCGGCATCGGCTTCAGCACCTTCACCGCGAGCACGCCGGCCGCGGGCAATCCCGCGGCGGCGGATTCCACGACGACGGTAGTCGGAGTCCCGAACGGTGCCGCGGCAGCGGCAAGTACAGGTACCGGTACGGTCGGCGGACGGACGAACTTCACCGTCTCGCCCCCGGCTAAGGCGGACGTCAGCAACACGCAGACCACAAGCTTCACGGTCGCCGGTCACAAAATCACGCTGAACGCTGACAGCCTCCTCGCCAATGGTACCAAATTCGGTGACTCGACGCAGACAGCCACAAATTATGCCGACGCTCTCAATGTACAACTGAATGGTTTTGCTGCCGGTGTCACGGCCTCGATAAACAGCGGCGTTCTCACCTTCGAGACGAACGATAAAACAGCGACAACGGCGGCTCCGGTTGTTGTGACATCGGGTGCCGGCCTGACCGATCAACTCGGCCTGTTCGGCAAGCCGGCCACGACTAAGCTCGCCACTACCCTCGGCGACAACATCAACCTCGAAGGCAAGAGCGCAAGCTTCACGGTCGGCGGCACGACCGTGACGCTCGACTCCACGAAGACCGACAATTCCGGTCAAGCCATCGGCAATAACCCGAACCAGAAAGCTGCCGTCGAGGCGATCAACAAGCAGCTGACCGGCGGCTACTCGGCCTACATCGGCACCGACGACAAGCTGACCATCGTCGGTCCCAACAGTGCGACCGCCGCGCCGGTCGTCACCGCTGCCTCCGACACGATCGGCCTCGGCCTCGGCACCGCCAACACGCTGACGGCCACCAATGCCGCGACCACGCCGGCCGCGAGCACGGCCGCCCGGGTGACGGCGGCGGGCACCGGCGCGATCTCGATGACCGCCGGCAACGTCAGCACCTTCACGGTCAACACCGGACCCGGCACGCCTTCGGCCAACATCGAGATCCAGAGCACGACCAACGACCGGGCGGGGAACGATATCGGCACCACACCGACGAACGCCAAGATCGCCGAGGCGATCCAGGCCCAGCTCGACGCCGCTGGCGTGCTCGCCACCGCATCGTTCAACACGGCCGGCAAGCTCGAAATCGCGTCCAATGCGGTGGGTGCCGGTTCGGCCGTCACCGTGACCGCGACGACGGATGGGGCAAACCTGGGCTTCGGCACCACTGCGGCGCCGACGCAGACGCCCACCACCGGACAGACCGCGGGCGCGATCGATCTCTCCGGCGGCAAGTCGAGCGCCTTCACCATCGGTGACGGCACCAGCACCTCCCCCAAAGCCGTCACGGTCTCGTCGACCAGCCTCGACAAGGATGGCAACGCCATCGGCGAATCGGCCACTCAGGCCAAGGTCGCCGAAGCCATCCAGGTCCAGCTCGACCAGGGCGGCATCAAGGCCACCGTCTCCTTCGTGGGCGACAAGCTCCAGGTGAAGTCGAACGCCGTCGGCACCGGCGCCGCCGCCCCGACCCTGACCGCGACCCGCGACACCGCCGGCCTCGGCCTCGGCACCACCACCACGGCCAGCAGCACCCCCGCCGCGGGCGGAGGCACCGCCGCCGCCGGCGTCACCGCCTCCGGCACCGAGGCGACGGACGGCTCGTCCAAGGCCTCCATCGTCGGCACCGAGCAGACCGTGACCAAGGATTTCAGCGGCACGAAGGACGCGTCCTTCACCCTGAAGCTCGGCACCGGCCCGCTCAAGCTGATCACGCTCAACAACACCAACCTCGGCACGTCGGCCGCCACCAGCCAGACCGCCATCGCCAAGGCCATCAACGACCAGATCAACGCCGATACCGGTCTCGCCGGTAAGGTCGAGGCGAGCTACGTCAACAGCAAGCTCGTCATCTCGACGAAGTCCTCCGGCTCCGACCAGAAGCTGACCATCCAGGCGGCCCAGGTCACGACCGGTGGTTCGGCCGGTGTCGATATCGGCTTCGGCGTCTCCGGATCGGGTGCCACCTCCCAGACGGCGTCGGGCACCGATGTGGGCGGCAGCAAGGGCACCAGTTCGGTGCGCTCGGCCCTGGCGCAGCAGTTCAACCTGATCCTCGAGAAGATCACCCAGCAGGCCCAGGATTCCGGTTATAACGGCGTCAACCTGCTGTTCCGCAACAGCAACAGCGCCGCCGACAACACCCTGCACATCGCCTTCAACGAGAAGAACACCTCGGCGCTCGACATCAAGGGCGTGAAGTTCGATGCCGCCGGCCTCGGCCTCGACGCCGTCGAGGGCGGGTTCCAGTCGGACACCGACATCAACGCCGCCATCGAGCAGCTGTCCAACGCCACCACCCAGCTGCGGACCCAGTCCTCGACCTTCGGCGCCAACCTGTCGATCGTGCAGAACCGTCAGGACTTCTCGAAGAACCTGATCAACATCCTCGACACCGGCGCCGCCAACCTCGTGAACGCGGACCTCAACGAGGAAGCCGCCAACTCGCAGGCCCTGTCGACCCGCAACTCGATCGCCACCTCGGCGCTCTCGCTCGCCAACCAGGCGCAGCAGGGCATCCTCCAGCTCCTCCGCTAAGGGCGCGCCAACACGCGGGGACCGGCCGTCGGGGCCGGCCCCCGCGCTATCCGACGATCGATTCAGGCCCGTTTCCAGAAGGGATTCACCACCATGGCCCTGCGCCTCGACCTCAAGCCCTACGAGGGCTTCCTCATCAACGGCGCGCTCATCCGCAACGGATCGCGGCGCTCCGACTTCCTCATCGAGACCCACTGCAAATTCCTGCGCGAATCCGAGGTCATCAAGGAGAGCGAGGCCGACACGCCCGCGAAGATGCTCTGCGTCACCCTGCAGATGCTCTACCTCGCCGACGACCCGGCCGAGGCCGAGGACCTCTTCACCCGCCAGGCCACAGAGATCATGAGGGCGAGCCCGGCGCTCGCCCCCCACCTTCTCGCGATCCACGATGCGATCGCGGACCGCCGCTACCATGGGGCGATCAAGCTGGGCCGCGCCCTCGTGACCGCCGAGCGAAGCTTCGCCGAGGCCGCGTGATCGACCAGGGCGCTCGTTCTCTCACGAGCGCGGCTTTGGAAGGCGTCGATGGGCAAGGATCGTGGGCCGGCGTCTCGGCTCGATGAGACCGAGGGGACCCGGCGGCCCCAGAAGCAGCTCGTGCGGCGCCGGTCCTGCTTCGCGGGGTATCGCGACCTTCCACAATGCGTCGTCGCCCCTGTCCGTCGACGGGTGCCGATCGGTCGCCCTGTGCTCGGGAAGAATCCACAGGATGCCGAAGGCGACGAGGGACGCGATACCGATCAGGGTCGCATTCCAGTTTGGAGCTTCCTGGATCATCAGCACGACGAGGCCGCCTACGGCAACGGCCGCAGCGTACGCCCTATTCGTGTGCCGGTCCCAGGTCATCCCTCATGTGCTCCGGCATACATCGCCATCGGGTGAAGGCATTCCGTCAAATTTTTGCTGTCGCCGATTTGATCGATAACTTAGATCTATGATTCGAATACGTAATCCGGTTTTCGAAGAACAAGGCGGCATCGACACATAACGCCCCTGCTTCTGATCTTCGCCACGGACGTCTTGATCCAAACGAGGGGGCGCCCCGGACAGTTCCAGCCGTCATCGCCCTGTCGACGGGACCGCGCGGCGGGGCGATCCCGCCATGCCGTGAGTACGCCGCTTACCGGCCGGGCCGAAGAAAGCGCGTGCGTTCGACGAAGGAAGTTTGCATACGACGCCGATGGGCAGGCTCGCGCGTTGCTACTTCACGGCCCCTCGGCCGGACCGCTCCATGGAGTCCGTGATGGGCATCTTTCAGAACCTTCTCGAACACGTCACCGCCTATGTCGGTGACAAGACGCTCATGCAGGCGGCCGTGTCGGCGGCCTCGAACGTGATCGTGGCCGACAGCGAAGTGGACGAGGGGGAGGTCGAGGTCGCCCTCGCGGCCATGCGCGCCAATCCGATCATCGAGAAGGGCTACGACACGCTGATGCTGGAGGCGGAGCTGTTCGACGGCATCGCGCGGGCTCGAACCCGCGTCGGACGGGCGGACAATCTGAGCCGCGTGGCCGCCATCGCGGACCGATCCCTCGAACAGCGGAACGGGGTGTTTCTGATCGCCGCCGATGCCGCCGACCATGAGGGAATCAGCGACGTCGAGCATCAAGCCCTCGAGGAGATCGCCGAAGCGCTGTCCGTCGACAAGGAGACACTACTCCGGCTGGCTCCCGTGAGGCCGTCCAATCCGTCGTGACCCGGCCGATGCGCCGCGTCCGTCGGTCGCTCCGGCGCGATGCGACGGCTCCCCATCGCTCTCGCGTCGGTCGAGTGTGCTTCCGGGGCGACACCAAATGGTTAAAATCATATTAACCATTCATGACGACCCCACGTTAGAGATCCTTCGACTATAGAGCCGGCATTCAACCCCTGCCGGTCATCGCCATGATCCTCGCTTCCCGCAACATCGTCAACGAACACCGTGAAATCGCGGCCATCGCGATCACTTATGGAATCTTCCTGAGCGGGATCATGCTCCTCACCTGGACGATGGCCTGACGCAGCCTGCCGAGCGGCCCGAGGCCCGGTCCGGCCGCCCGTGCGGCGTTGACGGACGGCATCGCAATCCTCTGCGGCTGACGGCAACGGGCTGAGCATCCCCTGGACGGGGATGGCCGGACGATGTCGGGCGAGATGGCGGGCCGAATGCCTGTCTCCGGCAAGGAACCGTTGCGTCTTCAAAGATGTTCGTCCATCCAAATCGGAGGACATGAATGTCTGACAGTGCCTTAGCTTCGGTCGTCGTCCCTTCTCTCCGGGCCGCCCGCTCGGCCAGGGAACGGCTGGCTCGCGCCGGATTCGCCCGCAACAGCATCGATATCGAACGCCACGATGACGCGTTCGAAGTCTCCATCAGCACGAAGGCGGAGAATCTGGATCGCGCTCAGAACATCCTTCTGGGCAACCCCGTCGTCGATGACCTTCGTGATGCCGGCTCGCGCGCACTTGGCGCCTTCCACGACAATCGGCCCCTCGCGCTGGGCCTCGCGGCCCTGGCAGGCTTTGCCATCTTCCATGTTTCGAAGAAGCGGTGAAGCCGGCCAGCGAGCGAGAGGGATAGTCCTGCAACCACGGGGTAGCGGCCGCTTGCCGTTTTGCTCCGGCCCGCGACGACGCTTAGACTGCCATCCATGAGCCATGAACCGATCCGCCGGTTTGTCATCGCGTGCCGCTTCGGCGTGGCGATGCTCGGCGGATTGTCTCCGATGACGGCTCCTGTTTTCGCTCAATCCCCGTCGTCGCCAGCCGCCGTGAACAACTGGGCAGACCTTCGCGCGACGCTCGCCTCCTGCTGGTCTGTCCCTCCGAATACCAGTGGATCACAGATCGCGTTTCTGTTCGGCATCAGCAAGAACGGTGAGTTGCGCGGTGCGCCTCTCGTCACGGCACGCCGCCTCGAAGGTGATCAGGAAGCCCGGAAACACTATGAGGAGTCCGCAAGGGACGCCGTGTCCCGATGCTTTCCCATCCCGGTGACCCCGTCCTTCGGCGCCATCCTGGGCGAGAGCCCCATCCGCCTGCGCTTCGTCAATACGCCGCCGACGGCCGCCTATCAGATCAACGGCAACATCACGATCTTCGCGCCGCCCTGATCGGCCGTGATCGCATGGGACGTCCGGGGCTGCCGACTTGGCGCCGTTCCGTCCGGCCTGGATGATCGGGCAGGGGCGTCAGCGCCGAGTCGACGCAAAAAAGGGCCGCCTCGCGGCGACCCCTTCCTTGCCGGATCCAGTCTCGGCCAAATCCAGTCCCGGCTCAGTAGCCGTAATAACCACCGTAGCCGTAACCATAGGCCGGCGCGGGGGCGTAACCGCCGTAATAGCCGACGGGGCGGCCATAACCGTAACCGTCATAGCCACCATTGTAGGCGCCGGCCGCGATGGCTCCGGCAGCCAGACCGGCGACGCCGAGACCGATGACGGCGCCCGGACCGATGCCGCGACGGCCATATCCGTAACCCCGGCCGTAACCACCGCTGTAACGGCCATAGCCGCCGCGATGACCGTATCCACCGTGGCCGCCGAAGCCACCATGACCGTATCCGCCGCCATGACCCCAGCCACGGGCTTCCGCAGGGGCTGCCGCCAGGAGGGCACCGAGGCTGACGGCCGCGGCCGATAGAAGTGCGAGCTTGCGCATTCGAAATGTCCTGTTGTGAGATATGTTCATCAACGGACCGGGCGCCGGGCCGTTCCCATCGTCCCCTGGGTGCTGGCGACGCAGGCCTATGAGCGGCTTACGAGATCACGGGGATCGGCTGTTCCGTTTCATCTGCATTCCCGAGGAGAACGTCCATGAAAGTCGTCGCGGATCTGTGCATCGTGCCCATGGGCGTCGGCCCCTCGGTCTCCTCCTACGTGAAGGAGATCAAGACCATCCTCGAGGCCAGCCACCTCAACGCCGAGATGCATGCCAACGGCACGAATATCGAGGGCGAGCTTGCCGACATCTGCCGGCTCATCGAACTCTGCGAGGAGAAGCTGAGCCAGCTCGGCGTTCAGCGGGTCTTCTTCACCATGGCCTTCTCGTCACGGCGGGACAAGGAGCAGTCCATGGCCGACAAGCTGACGGCCGTTTCCTGATCCGTTGGCACCTCGGCGGCGCAGCGGCGTTGATCCTGCCCGATCCCCGATGAGGACCGAGCCCGCATGCATCCGTCCCGACGTGCGTTCCTGGCCGGCGCTGGCCTCGCTCCCCTGATGGTGCCGCTGCTGCAGCGCGCCGCGTCCCCGGCCCATGCGGAGGAGGGCGGTCTGATCCGCCGGGCCATCCCGTCCTCCGGCGAGATGCTCCCCGCCATGGGGATCGGCACCTCGCGCCGCTACGAGGTCGAACCGGTCCCCGAAAAAATCGCGCCCTTGCGCGAGGCGGTGCAGCGGTTCGTGGCGCTCGGCGGGTCGGTCATCGACACGGCGCCGAGCTACGGCACGGCCGAGGACGTCCTCGGCCAGATCCTGTCCCAGGACGGTCTGCGCGAGAAGGTGTTCCTCTGCAGCAAGGTCGGGACACCGGGCCGCGAGGCCGGCGCGGCCGAGATCGCGCGCTCCTTCCGCCGCATGGCCACCGACAGGATCGATCTCGTCGCGGTCCACAACCTCAGCGACACGGCAACGAACCTCGCCACGTTGCGGGATCTGAAGGCCGAAAAGAAGATCCGCTACACCGGTGTCACGGTCTGGCGCGACAGCCAGTTCGCCGATCTCGAGGCGGTGATGCGGCGCGAGACGATGGATTTCATCCAGGTCAATTACGCCCTCGACGACCGCCGCGCCGCCGAGCGCATCCTGCCGCTCGCGAAAGAGCGCGGCATGGCCGTGATGGTGAACGTGCCCTTCGGGCGCGACCGCCTGTTCAAGGCCGTTCAGGGACGCGACCTGCCGCCCTGGACGGCCGAGTTCGACTGCGCGAGCTGGCCGCAATTCTTCCTGAAATACGTCCTCTCCCACGAGGCCGTCACCTGCCCGATCCCCGGCATGGCCAAGGCGGCCTATGTCGAGGACAATCTCGGCGCGGCACGCGGCCGTTTGCCCGATGCCGCCCAGCGAACCCGAATGGAGGCCTATGTCGACGCGCTCTGATTTCTTCAACCGCCGTGCCGTCATCATGCTGGCCGGTGGGCTCATCGCCGCTTCGGGCCTGCTGGCATCACCCTGTCCCGCCTCGGCCCAGGCCGCACCGCAGCCGGTCCGCATCGGTATCGTCGGGGCCGGCAATATCGGCGGCACCATCGGCGGCCTCTGGGCGAAGGCCGGGCACGAGGTGATGCTGTCGTCCCGTCACCCCGAGGAGCTGAAGGACCTCGTCGAGGCGCTCGGGCCGAAGGCGAGGGCGGGCAGCCCGGCCGAGGCCATCGCCTTCGGCGACGTCGTGCTCATCGCGGTGCCCTACAAGGCTTATCCGCAGCTGGCGCAGGACCATGGAGCCTCGCTCAAGGGCAAGGTGGTGATCGATGCCGGCAACGCGACCCAGGCCCGTGACGGAGAGGTCTATGGTGAGGTCCAGGCCAACGGCATCGCGGCGGTTTCGGCCAAATATCTGAACGGGGCGAAGGTCGTCCGGGCCTTCAACGCGGCCAATTACAAGGTCTTCGCCAAGAACGCCCATCGCCAAGGCGGACGCATGGCGATCCCCATCGCCGGCGACGATCCCGCGGCGCTCGCGATCGCTTCCCAACTCGTCAAGGATGCGGGCTTCGATCCGGTGGAGGTCGGGCAGCTCGCCAAGGCGGACAGCTTCGCCATGGGTTCCCCCGGCTTCGGCCTCGACCTGAATGCGGAGGAATCGCGGGTACGACTCGGGGTCACCCGTTGAGCGACGGGCCAGGGCCGGCGAAGCCGCTGACCGCCGGACGCGGCGGCTACGTCCCGCCCTGGCTGCGGCGGCTCATCGACGTACGGGCGGAGGAGGTTCCGGCCCTTGCTTGGTCCTGGGCCTACATCTTCTCGATCCTGGCGGCCTACTACGTCCTCCGGCCGATCCGCGACCAGATGGGTGTCGCCGGCGGGATCGAGAACCTGCCCTGGCTGTTCACCGGCACACTCGTGGGCATGCTGGCCCTGAACGTCCCCTTCGCTTGGCTCGTGAAGACCTTGCCGCGCGCCCGGTTCGTGCCGCTGACCTATCGGTTCTTCGCCGCCAACATCGTGCTGTTCGCCGGGGCGCTCTACCTCGCCGGGCCGGAGGGCGACGTCTGGATCGGCCGGGCCTTCTTCATCTGGCTCTCGATCTTCAACCTGTTCGTGGTCTCGGTGTTCTGGGCCACCATCGTGGATGTCTTCTCCACCGAGCAGGGCAAGCGCCTGTTCGGCTTCATCGCCGCTGGCGCGACCCTCGGGGCGATCGCCGGATCGGCAACGACGGCGATCCTCGCCCGAGACGTGCCGACCTGGGCGCTCCTCATCGGCGCGGCCCTGCTCCTGGAGGTGGCGGTGTTCAGCATGCGCGGTCTCGCGCGCCTGTCCGACCGCCTGAACCGAGCTCCCGTCACGGGCGACGCCGCCCCGTCGGAGGCCATCGGCGGCAGCGCCTTCGCGGGCATCACCCGCACGTTCCAATCGCCCTACCTGCTCAATATCGGGCTGTTCCTACTGCTGTTCTCGGTGACCTCGACCTTCCTGTATTTCGAGCAGGCGGGCATCGCCAAGCGCAGCTTCCCCGATCGCGGCTCGCAGACGGCCTTCTTCGCCAGCGTCGATCTGCTGGTGAATCTGCTCACCCTCGGCGTGCAGTTCTTCCTCACCGGCCGGATCGTGCGGCGCATCGGGGTCGGCCCCGCCCTCGCGCTCCTGCCGGCGGCCAGCATCCTCGGATTCGCGGCGCTCGCCGTCTCACCCACGATCACGGCCATCGTGGCGTTCCAGGTCTTCCGGCGAGCCGGCAACTTCGCCATCGCCCGGCCGATCCGCGAGGTGCTGTTCACGGTCGTGCCGCGTGAGGACCGCTACAAGGCAAAGAACTTCCTCGACACCGCGGTCTACCGGACCGGCGACCAGATCGGCGCTTGGTCCTTCCAGGGAATTGGAGCGCTGGGCCTCGGTTCGACGGCCGTGGCCATCGCAGCGGTTCCGCTCTCGGTCGCCTGGCTCCTGAACAGCCTCTGGCTCGGCCGTCGGCAGGAAGCGAGGCGGGTCGCGATGGAAGAAGCGGAAGGCTCCGGCAAGGATCGGGCGACCGGGCCGTCGCGCGGCAACTGACATCGACATTCGAGGAGCCGTTATGTCCGCAGGCAAGCCAGCCATCCTGTTCGTGTGCCTGGGCAACATCTGCCGTTCGCCCCTGGCGGAGGCCGCGTTCCGCCTGGAGGCCGAGCAGGCGGGTCTCGATGTGGAGGTCGATTCGGCCGGCACCGGCGGCTGGCATGCGGGCGAACCGCCCGACCGGCGCGCCCAGGCCGTCGCCCGGCGCAACGGCGTCGACATCTCCGGCTACCGTGCGCGTCAGGTCGAGCCGGCGGATTTTGCCCGTTTCAGCCACATCGTCGCCCTCGATGGCGACAATCTCGCCGTGCTGCGTCGGCTTCGTCCGAAAGAGGGCGCCGCGTTGTCGCTTCTCCTCGACCATGTGCCGGGGCGCAGGGGCGGGGCGGTCGCCGACCCCTATTACGGCGCGGATGCGGGCTTCGAGACCACCTGGGCCGACGTGACCCTAGGCGCCCGCCACCTCGTGCGCGCGCTCACGGCATGATGCCATTGGCAGCGCGTGGAGCGGCGCTGCTCGGGCGCCGGCTCGTGCGGGCCGAGCCCATGAGCGGCGGCGATCTCTCCAGCCTCGTGCGGATCGTGCTCGACGACGGCAGCGCGGCGATCGTCAAGGACGGACCCGATCCGCCGGCGGAAGCCGGGATGCTCCGCGCGATCCGCGCCGCCGGAATCCCCGCGCCGGAGGTGTTCGCGGCCGATCTGCGCACTCTCGTGATCGAGCCCCTGCCAGCCGGCGGCGGCAATGCGGATGCGGATCTCGGCCACGTGTTGGCGCGCCTCCATGCCGTGACCGGCGACGATTACGGCTGGAACCGTGACTACGCTTTCGCGACGGTGCGAATCGACAATCACGCAAGCGAGGATTGGCCCGGCTTCTGGGCCGAGCGGCGCCTCCTCTGCCACGCTCCGTATCTCGACACCGCACTCCGGCGGAGGATCGAGGCCCTGGCGGCCACACTCCCCGAGCGTCTTCCGGCCCGTCCCCGCCCGGCGCTGCTGCATGGCGACCTGTGGAGCGGCAACATCCTCACCGATGGCGGCCGCGTTTCCGGGCTCATCGACCCCGCCTGCTACCACGGCCATGCCGAGGTGGACCTCGCGATGCTGTCCCTGTTCGGCGCGCCCGGCCCCGCCTTCCGCGAGGCGTATGGCGAGGCCGAACCGGGCATGGCGGAGCGTAGGGCGATCTACCGGCTGTGGCCGGCGCTGGTGCATCTGCGCCTGTTCGGATCGGGCTACCGCTCCATGGTCGAGGCGCTGCTCGACGCCACCGGCTGCTGAAACCTCAGTGCGTCCCATCGGACCGGAAGCGCGGCGCATGTCGCGCGACACGAACCGCGCCTCGAACCTTGCGTTTTCAGGGCCGATCCCCGACAACCCGGCAAGCTTCGGCGCTGGTGTCCGGCCCTTTCCGAATGTCCGGATGAGGCGGAGGGGCGCCTACGGTCGATGCGGCGAGGGAAGACGAGACCCATGCTCGATTACGCGCAGGCGCGACGCCTCATGGTGGATTGTCAGTTGCGGACCTTCGACGTCAACGACATCCCGGTCCTCGACGCTTTCGAAGCCGTGCCGCGCGAGCGCTTCGTGCCGCAGGGCCGCGAGGACTTCGCCTATATCGACCAATCCCTGCGCATCACCGGGCAGGACCCGGCGACGGATCGCGTCATTCCGGCGCCGATGCTTCTCGCCCGCATGATTCAGGCGCTGCAGCTCGCACCGGGGAAGGTCGCCCTCGACGTCGCCACCGGCTACGGCTACGCCGCCGCCATCATGCGGCAGCTCGGGGTGCGGGTGGTCGCCCTCGAATCCGACGACGCCCTCGCCGCCGAGGCGGAGAGCCGCCTGTCGGCAACGGACGGAATCGAGATCGTTCGCGGCCCCCTGCCGGCGGGCGCGGCGAAGGCGGGACCGTTCGACGCCATCCTCGTCAATGGCCGCGTCGAGACGCGGCCCCAATCCCTCCTCGACCAGCTGAAGGATGGCGGACGCCTCGCCTGCGTGCTGGGCCGCGACAAGGCCGCGAAGGCCACCCTGTTCATCCGGACCGGGGGCGCGTTCGGCGCGCGTCCGCTCTTCGATGCGTCGCTGCCCGCCCTGTCGGCCTTCAGTCCGGAATCCAGCTTTTCCTTCTGAGCGGGCTCGGCAAAAGCGGTCGCCGGTTTCGCATCCCGAAACCCGCGACTGTTCAAAGGCCCGAGCGAGGGAAAGCGTTGGCCTGCCCATGCAAACCAGCGTGGCGGGGAGGGCAGGTGTCGCTTTTATGCGGCACTGCGCCATCAATCTCGTGCCTAATCCCTCTCCGCCGATGCCCTGAAGCACAACCTCCGCTAAGCTGACCTGTGAGGCGGGCAATCCGGATGGCACCCTAGGCGCTATGGCTGTGATGAACAGCCGACCGGTTCATCGAGAAACCGCAAGGGCAGATGGACGTGAGACAACGCAAACTTGCGAAAAGCTTCCGGCTACGGCTGGGTGGCTTCGCCGCGCTGACGCTCGCCGCCGCCTCTCCGGCCGTGGCCGAGACGCTGGATAGCGCGCTGGCCCGTGCCTATGGCGCCAACCCCGCGCTGAACGCGTCGCGGGCGGGACTGCGCGCCACCGACGAGAACGTCGCACAGGCCAAGTCCGGCTACCGTCCCACCGTGAGCCTCGACGCCGACATCGGCCTGACCCAGAGCCAGGGCCGCGTGAGCGGCATCTCCCTCAACCAGGTGACGAAGCCCGGCGGCGCCGGGCTGACGATCAACCAGACCCTGTTCAACGGCTTTCAGACCGACAACCAGACCCGCCGCGCCGAATCGGACGTGCTCGGAACGCGCGAATCGCTGCGCTCCACCGAGATGACGACCCTGTTCAACGCCGCCCAGATCTACATGTCGGTCCTGAGCGACACGGCGACCCTGGAGCTTCGCCGCAACAACGTCGAGGTGCTCGAAGAGCAGCTGCGCCAGACCCGCGACCGCTTCAATGTCGGCGAGGTCACCCGGACCGACGTGGCCCAGGCCGAGGCCCGCCTCGCCGGCGCGCGCTCCGACGTCAGCGGCGCGGAGGCCAATCTGCGCGCCAGCATCGGCACCTATCGGCGCATCATCGGCGTCGAGCCGCGCCAGCTCGCGCCGGGACGGCCCCTCGACCGGTTCGTGCCGCCGAACCTCGACAGCGCCATCTCCATCGGCCTGAAGGAACACCCGCAGATCCTGTCCTCCATGCACGCGGTGGACGTGGCCGAGGCGCAGGTGAAGATCTTCGAGGGCCAGCTCGCTCCGAGCGCCGCCCTGCAGGGGAGCGTCCAGCAGCGCTACGACACGCAGTTCCCGGGCGATAACGGCGTGACCGCCTCCATCGTCGGCCGCATCTCGGTTCCGCTCTACGAGGGCGGCCAGACCTATTCGCAGATCCGCCAGGCCAAGGAGTTGGTCGGCCAGGCCCGCATCAACGTCGAGGACATCCGCGACCAGGTTCGTTCGGCCATTGTCACCGCCTGGGGCCGGCTTGAAGCGGCCAAGGCGCAGGTCATCGCATCGCAGGCCCAGGTTCAGGCCAACGAAGTGGCGCTCAACGGCGTGCGCGAGGAAGCCCGCGTCGGCCAGCGTACCACCCTCGACGTCCTGAACGCCCAGCAGGAACTCCTGAACTCGCGCGTGAACCTCATTCTCGCCCAGCGCGACCGTGTGGTGAACTCCTATGGAGTGGTCCAGACCGTGGGCCGCCTCACCGTGCGCTTCACCGCGATCCCGGTCGTGGCCTACAGCCCAAAGGAGCATTTCGACCAGGTCAAGGACCTCTGGTACGGCTTGCGCACGCCCGACGGGCGCTGACGGTCGCGAGGAACCCGCGAGGCACCGGTGTTATCCTGTGCCTTGCGCCCTGCCGGTGCTTGTTTCCGGCACCCGTGGTGAAATACTCAGAGTGACCGAAATACTTCTTTAACCATGTGACCGAGCGTCGTCCGGATGAGTGCAGCGAGCCCTAAGGCGCCGGACAAGGCCCCGGAACCCTCCATGGAGGAGATCCTGGCGTCCATCCGCCGGATCATCGCCGACGACCAGAACGCCAAGGCGGAGGTGGTCGCGCCGGTACGCTCTCCCCCGCCGCTCCCGGAGAACGACGACGTCCTCGACCTCGCCGAGGTCGCACAGCCGCGCAAGCCCCAGCCCGCTCCCATCGAGGAACCGGAGATCGACTTCGCCGAGAGCGGCCAGATCGATTTCGATTCGATCTCCTTCGACGACGACGAGCCCGAACCGGAGCCCCTGCCGCCGCCACCGGTGGTGCGTCAGCCCGAGCCGCCCCGCGCCGCCCCCCGCCCGGAGCCGGTGGAGGCTCCGCGCGAGAGCCTGAAGCAGCGCCTCGTGTCCGACATCACCGATGCCAGCGTCGGCCATGCGTTCCAGCTTCTCGCCGGTACGAGGGTGAGCCAGAACGCCCGGACCATCGAGGACATGGTGCAGGACATGCTCCGGCCGATGCTGCAATCCTGGCTCGACGACAACCTGCCGGGCATGGTCGAACGCCTCGTCCGCGCCGAGATCGAGCGCGTGGCGCGGGGCCGCTGACCGCCCTGCGATGTTGACGCGGGGGGCGTGACGGGGTGAAAGCGGGCCAACACGCGGGCTGACACCCGCCCCGCACGAACTGGCCCGACGCAAGCCCATGATGGACAAGACCTTCGATCCCGCCGCCGTCGAGGCGCGCATCGCGTCCGCCTGGGAGGCGGGTGACGCTTTCAAGGCCGGCCGGCCCGAGCGCGCGGACGCCCGGCCCTTCACCATGGTGATCCCGCCGCCGAACGTCACCGGCAGCCTGCATATGGGCCACGCCCTCAACAACACCCTGCAGGACATCCTCTGCCGGTTCGAGCGCATGCGCGGGCGCGACGTGCTGTGGCAGCCGGGCACGGACCATGCGGGCATCGCGACCCAGATGGTGGTGGAGCGCCGCCTCGCCGAGGCGAAGGAGCCGGGCCGGCGCGAGCTCGGCCGCGAGGCCTTCGTCGAGAAGGTCTGGGCCTGGAAGGCCGAATCCGGCGGGGCCATCGTCAACCAGTTGAAGCGCCTGGGCGCCTCCTGCGACTGGACGCGCGAGCGCTTCACCATGGGCCTGTCCGGCCAGCCCGACGACCAGATGGTCCGGGCCGTGACGAAAACGTTCGTCGATCTCCACGCGCAGGGGCTGATCTACCGCGACAAGCGGCTCGTGAACTGGGATCCGAAGTTCCAGACCGCGATCTCGGATCTCGAAGTGCTGCAGGTCGAGGTGAAGGGCCATCTCTGGCACTTCGACTATCCGGTCGTCGACGAGGCGGGCACCGAGACCGGCGCGGTCATCACGGTGGCCACCACCCGCCCCGAGACCATGCTGGGCGACACGGCGGTGGCGGTCCATCCGGACGACGAGCGCTACACCCATCTCGTGGGCAAGCACGTGCGCCTGCCGCTGGTCGGCCGCCTCATCCCCATCGTCGCCGACACCTATTCGGACCCGGAGAAGGGCACGGGTGCCGTCAAGATCACGCCCGCGCACGACTTCAACGATTTCGAGGTGGGCAAGCGGGCCGGCTGCACGCCGATTAACATCCTGGATCCGGAAGCACGCATAACCCTCGACGGGAATGCGGCTTTCCTGAAGGACTCGAACCCGGAGCCGGAGGCCCTGGCCCTGCACGGCCTCGACCGGTTCGAGGCGCGGAAGCGCGTCGTCGCCCTGATGGAGGCGCGCGAGCGGCTGCGGCTCACCGAGCCCAACACCCATGCGGTGCCGCATGGCGACCGTTCGAACGTCGTCATCGAGCCCTACCTCACGGACCAATGGTACGTGAACGTGAAGCCCCTGGCCGAGCGCGCCCTCCAGGCGGTGCGCGACGGGCAGACCAGGTTCGTTCCGGAGAATTACGAGCGGACCTTCTTCCAGTGGCTGGAGAACATCGAGCCCTGGTGCATCTCGCGCCAGCTCTGGTGGGGCCACCAGATCCCGGTCTGGTACGACGACGAGGGCGGCATCTTCGTGGCCTCCAGCGAGGTCGAGGCGCAGGCACAGGCCGATGCGAAGCACGGACGCGCCGTTGCTCTGCGCCGTGACGAGGATGTCCTCGACACGTGGTTCTCCTCCGCCCTGTGGCCGTTCTCGACGCTGGGCTGGCCCGACGCGACGCCGGAACTCGACCGCTACTATCCGACCGACACCCTGGTCACCGGCAAGGACATCATCTTCTTCTGGGTCGCCCGGATGATGATGCTCGGCCTCCACGTCACCGACCGGGTGCCGTTCGCCACGGTCTATCTCCACACCCTGGTGCGCGACGCGTCGGGCGCCAAGATGTCGAAATCGAAAGGCAATGTCGTCGATCCGCTCGGCCTCATCGACCAGTACGGCGCCGATGCCCTCCGCTTCACCCTGGCCGCCATGGCCGCGCAGGGCAGGGACATCAAGCTCGCGGTGAACCGCGTCGAGGGCTACCGCAACTTCGCGACGAAGCTCTGGAACGCCTCGCGCTTCGCCGAGATGAACGGCTGCGTGCTCCGCGCCGATTACCGCCCGGAAGACGCCACCGAGACCCTGAACCGCTGGGCACTGGGCGAGGCCGCGCGCGCCGTGGCCGAGGTGTCGGCGGCACTCGATGCCTATCGCTTTAACGATGCGGCGGCGGCCGCCTACCGCTTCGTCTGGAACATCTTTTGTGACTGGTATCTCGAACTGGCCAAGCCGGTGCTTCAGGGCGAAAGCGTGGAAGCGAGCCTCAAGGCCGAGACGCAGGCCACGGTAGCGTTCCTGATCGACCAGATCGCCAAGCTGCTGCACCCGTTCATGCCGTTCCTCACCGAGGAGCTCTGGGCGATCAAGGGCGAGGGTATCGCCGAGCGTGGGCTCCTGGCGCTGGCGCCGTGGCCCGACCTGTCGGGGCTGGCGGATGCTCGGGCCGAAGCCGAGATCGGCTGGGTGGTGGACCTCGTCTCCGAGATCCGCTCCGCCCGCTCGGAGACCAACGTGCCGGCCGGCGCCCAGATTCCCCTGGTCATCGTCGGCGCCGACGAAGCCCTGCGGGCGCGGGCAACGCAGTGGCAGGACACGCTCCTGCGCCTCGCCCGCCTGTCGGACATCTCCTTCGCCGAGACCGCGCCGAAGAACGCGGTCCAGCTGCTGGTGCGCGGTTCGGTAGCGGCGCTGCCCCTGGAGGGCATCGTCGACCTCAAGGCCGAGGTCGCCCGCCTGAACAAGGAGGCGGTGAAGGCGGCCTCCGAGATCGGAAAGATCGAGGCCAAGCTCGGCAATGCCGATTTCCTCGCCCGCGCGCCCGACGAGGTGGTGGACGAGCAGCGCGAGCGCCGCGACGCGGAAGCGGCACGTCTGGAGAAGATCCGGGAAGCCCTGGCGCGGTTGTCCGACGCGTGATCCTGCGCCGGCTGGGTCAGGGCCTCGCCGGCCTGTTGGCCCTCCTCGTCCTCGCCGCGATCATTACGGCGAGGCCCGGCGACCCCGCTCTCTATCCCGCCCCCGACGACGACTCAGAAAAAATCGAACTCGTCAGCCACGGCTGGCATTCGGGTCTCGTGATCCCGCGCGAGGCCCTCACCGGGGAGGGCGCCGGCATGGCTTTGCGAAGCATCGCCACCCGCTTCCGGGCCTATCCGGGGATCGAGTTCGGCTGGGGCGAGGCCCGCTTCTACCGGGCGACGCCGACCCTGGCGCAGTTCGACCTGGGCCTCGCCCTCGAAGCCCTGTTCACCCCCGGCGGCCGCGAGGGCGTCGTCCAGGTGGTGGGCCTCGAAGACGATACCCGCACGAGCTTCCCGCATTCGGACATCGTCCCCATCCGGGTCTCGAAGGCCGGCCTCGCCCGTCTGCTCGCCCGCCTCGACGCGAGCTTCCGCCTCGCCGACGACCTCCCCATCGAGGGTGGCCCCGGCCTCTACGGGCCGAGCCTGTTCTACGAAGGGCAGGGCCGCTTCAGCGCCGCCAACGTCTGCAACCACTGGGCCGCCCGCCTCCTCAACGCCGCCGGCCTGCCGATCACGCCGGTCCTCGACACGCACCCGGCGGGATTGTTGCTGGATCTGAGATGGCGCGCGGGGGCGAGGGCGCTCCCTCCTCCCAACCTGTCCAAACCGTAATCTCGGCGACACGGGCGGGTCAGGCTAGGGTCTCTACATGGAGGGTCATGGCCCCGCTCAGCGGGGACACGACCTTTCCGGAGAGACCTGTCCATGACGTCGTCCACCTCTCGCCTGCGCCGCAACGCCCTCGCCTCCGTCGCCGCCATCGCCCTGGTGGCGACCGGCGCGGCCGGCGTCGGCCTGACCCAGCCCTCCACCCCGGCCTATGCCCAGGCCCTGTCCAAGAACCCCATCGACGTGCCGGACCATCCGCCCGGCTCCTTCGCCAGCGTGGTCGACAAGGTGAAGCCCGGCGTGGTCGCCGTGAAGGTGAAGCTCGACGACAGCGCCGGCATGGACGACGATGACGGCCCCGGGCAGGGCCAGGGCCAGCAGGTTCCGCCGCAGCTGCGCGAGTTCTTCAAGCGCTTCGGCCAGGGCGGCCCAGGGCAGGGCCAGGGCCAGGGCTTCGGCGGTCCCTCGCCCAAGCGCCAGGGCCAGCGCGGCGCCATGGGCTCGGGCTTCATCATCTCGGCCGACGGCTACGTCGTCACCAACAACCACGTGGTCGACAAGGCCAAGACGGTGCAGGTGACCCTGGACGACAACCGCACCCTCGACGCCAAGGTCATCGGCAAGGATCCGAAGACCGACCTCGCGCTGCTCAAGATCACCGAAGGCGGCACCTTCCCCTACGTCTCGCTGGGCAAGACCGCGCCCCGTGTCGGCGATTGGGTGGTGGCGATCGGCAACCCGTTCGGCCTCGGCGGCACGGTGACGGCCGGCATCGTCTCGGCCCGTGGCCGCGACATCGGCGCCGGCCCCTATGACGACTTCCTCCAGATCGACGCGCCCATCAACAAGGGCAATTCCGGCGGCCCGACCTTCAATGTCGGCGGCGAAGTGGTGGGCGTGAACACCGCCATCGCCTCCCCCTCGGGCGGCAGCGTGGGTCTCGCTTTCGCGATTCCCGCCGAGACCGTGCAGGCGGTGGTCGATCAGCTCCGGGCCGACGGCAAGGTGGCCCGCGGCTATCTCGGCGTCCAGGTCCAGCCGGTGACGAAGGACATCGCCGACGGCCTCGGCCTCGACAAGGCCAAGGGCGCCCTCGTCGACCACGCCGAACCCGGCACCCCGGCGGCCAAGGCCGGCCTCAAATCCGGCGACGTGATCGAATCGGTCAACGGCGCGTCGGTGAACGATGCCCGCGAATTGTCCCGCCGCATCGCCGGCCTGAAGCCCGGCGCCAAGGTGGAGCTCGCCTATCTGCGGGCTGGCAAGTCCGACACCGCCACGGTTGAGCTCGGCGCCCTGCCGAACGACCCGAAGGCGGGCAACGACAACCGCAGCAGCTCGACGAGCGACGGCCAGCCGCGCCTGGGCCTCAGCCTCGCCCCGGCCGCGCAGGTCGGTGCCGGCGACGAGGGCGTCGCGGTGATGGATGTCGACCCCGACGGCCCCGCCGCGGCGAAGGGCATCGAGCAGGGCGACATCATCCTCGATGTGGCCGGCTCCAGCGTCTCGAAGCCTTCGGAGATCGCCGAGCGCATCAAGGCGGCCGAGGCCAGCGGCCGCAAGGCGGTGCTGATGCGGGTCAAGAGCACCAAGGGCGTGACCCGCTTCGTCGCCGTGGCCCTCAACAAGGCCGGCTGAACACCCGCTCGGCGGCCCGACGGTGACAAGTCCAGCCGCCTCGCAGACGACCTTTCCATCAGCGCCGGCCCGTTCGTTCGGGCCGGCGCTTCGCGTGACGGCATCCAAGACCGACGGGACCGAATCTTGCTTCGAGCGCCGAGGTGCCTTCGCGCACGCCGAGGCCGGATCCTGTCGCAATCCAGAGACATGACGGAGCGAGGCTGCGGGTCTCCTGATGCGAGCACGGAGGGGGAGAATCCGATGCAGGTTCTGAAGCGGGTGTTGATGGCCGGCCTGCCGCTTGCGGCCCTCGCCTCGACGATGGCGGCGACAGGGCCTGCCCGCGCCAAGTCCGTGGCGGCGAAACCGGTCTGGGCCACGGGCACCTTCGTCTTCGCGGATCTCTGCACGGCGAGCGAGAGCGGCGAGCGGGCAGGGCGGCGGATCACGCTCAGGCGCTCTCCCACCGGCGACGTCCTGGTCTACGAGACCGCATCCCAGTCGGCGCAGGCCGAGAGCCTCACCCTCGACGACGACACCAAGGCCTTATCGTTCCTGGTCGGCGGCGAACGGGGCAACGTCGCCTTCCGTGGCACCCTGGCGACGGATTCGCTGGTGGGCACGGTGGAAGACGAGACGGGCGCCTATCCGTTACGACTGCGCCGGGTCCTCCGCTCGCACGCCCACGAGGCCTGTCCCCCGGATGTGACGGGATCGATCGGAACGCGACGCTGAGATCGTTGGGCTCAGGCAGTGGCCTGCTTTAGGATCGGGCCCATGAAAGCCCGATCCCTCCCATCCATCGCCTGCCTCCTGATTGCCATCCTCCTGTCCTCGGCACCGGATGCGGCGAGGGCGACGGAATCCTGCGACCAACTCACCGCGCGGATGATCCGGGCCACCGGGGCGTCGCTGGCCGGGCGCGAGGCGTCTCTCGCCGTGTTCCGCGCCGAGGATGCCGATCGCATGAGCCTCGATTGCCGGGCGCCGGCGCGGATGGCGTTCGGGTCACGCGACCATGAGCCGGCCGGCGCCTATTTCGTCCTGATCGGGCTGGCGGCGGAAGGGCTGACCGGCGCGAAGGCCGGCATGGTCGAGATCCTGGCCCGCACGCTTCATCGGGATTCCCGCCTCACGGGAATGCCGCAGGCGGGACGGGCAGGGAATGCGGCCCTGCGATGCGAGACGAGCGGGCAGGGGCTCGCCGACGCGCTCGGCCTGGGCGGCCCGGCGCCCGACCTCACGCGCTGCATGCTCACCCGGCATCGTCGGGCGGTCCTTCGCCGTCGCGCCGGCCTTTTCGACGGGGCTCAGGCGGGCTAGACCGGGCGCCATGTCCGAACCCGCTCGCTCACCCGCCGGTCCCGTCGTGATGGCGGGGTCCACCGCCTTCGCCAACCACCTGCCCTTCGCGCTCATCGCCGGCCCGTGCCAGCTCGAGAGCCGCGACCACGCCATCGAGATCGCCGACGCGCTCAAGGGCATGACCGACCATCTCGGGATCGGCCTCGTGTTCAAGGGCTCGTTCGACAAGGCCAACCGGACCTCGGGCTCCACCGCGCGCGGCCTCGGCCTCGCCGGGGCATTGCCGATCTTCGCCGAGATCAAGGAGCGGTTCGGTCTCCCGGTCCTCACCGACGTCCACGAAGCATCGCAATGTGCGCCGGCGGCGGAGGTCATCGACGTCCTCCAGATCCCGGCCTTCCTGTGCCGGCAGACCGATCTGCTCCTGGCGGCCGCCGCCACGGGCCGCGTGGTGAACGTGAAGAAGGGCCAGTTCCTCGCCCCCTGGGACATGGCCCACGTGGCCGCCAAGGTGACGAATGCCGGCAACCCGAACGTCATCGTCACCGAGCGCGGCGCCTCCTTCGGCTACAATACGCTGGTCTCCGACATGCGCAGCCTGCCGATCATGGCACAGGTCACGCACGGTGCCCCCGTCGTGTTCGACGCGACCCATTCGGTGCAGCAGCCGGGCGGGCAGGGTGCCACCTCCGGCGGGCAGCGCGAGTTCGTGGCGGTGCTGGCCCGCGCCGCCGTGGCGGTGGGGGTCGCCGGCCTGTTCATCGAGACCCATCCCGATCCGGATCATGCTCCGTCGGACGGCCCCAACATGGTTCCTCTCCGGGCGATGCCGGCGTTACTGGAGACCTTGCAGGCTTTCGATCGCCTGGCGAAGTCCAGCCGCTGACCGAGACTCGTCACCCGGACTCGTTCGTACGGTCATGACAATGGAACCAACCCGTCTTCGTCCCGTTGTCATCACTTGAATGTGACAACGATTTGAGGAGCCCCATGCGCAAGTTCGCACTGATCACGGCCGTCACCCTTTCCCTCGGCGCCATGGCTGCCGGAACGGCGGCGGAAGCCCGCCCCGGACACGGTCATGGCTATGGTCGCGGCGGCCATGGTGGTTACGCCCACGGTGGCTACGGCCATCGCGGTTATGGACATCGTGGGTATGGCAACCGCGGTTACGCCTACGGTGGTGGCCATCGTCGTGGCATCGGAACCGGTGCCGCCGTCGGCCTGGGCATCGCGGGCCTGGCAGCCGGCGCCATCGCGGCCGGAGCCGCGCGGGATTCCTATTACAACAACGGTTATGGCCGCCCGGCCTATGGTCGGCCCGCCTACGGCTACGGCTACTGAGCCGACACACTCGAAACCTCGTGTGAGAAGGGCGGCCGGTTTTTACCGGCCGTCTTTTTTTGTGTTCCGATCCCGGCCGCATGGCCGGGTGGTTGCGGGATGGGCCGCACGGTTGCATGGAGGCCCTGTTTCGAACAGGTGGGGACCCGCGCCATGCCGATCATCGCAGCCGTCTTCGGCGCCCTCGTCGCCGGACTGGTCTATTGGATCAAGTACGGCAACGGGATGGAGCATATCGACAACGCGGTGCGAGACTGGCGCGGCACCCGCCGCCGGATGGCGAGCGAACGGCAGATCCGCTCCGCACCCCTGCGCTCCCTCCGCCATCCCGCCGATGCGGCCGGCGTCCTGATGGAAATGGTCGCCCGTCTCCGTGGCGTACCGACGCCCGAGCAGGAGGCCGTCATCACGGCGCAGATGCGCGGCATCGTGGAGGCCGGGGACGACCTCGATGCCCGGATGGTGTTCGTCCGCCACGCCGCCGCGCAGGCTCCCGATACGACGCTGGCCATCAAGGTCCTGGCGCCAATCCTGCATGATGCCCTGAGTTTCGCGGAGCGAGACCATTTCGCCGACATGCTCCGGACGGTCGCGGAGGTCCATCGAGGTCCCACCGAGGCACAGGAACGCCTGATCGACGAGATCGTCCGCGCCGTCGCCGAAGATCGGTGAGGCAGGATGCGGCTTCGCCGATGCTCAGCCGCGGCCGCGATAGGGCGCGATCCCCTGGTCCGGCAGCCAGATGGCTTTCGGCGGCTCGCCGGTCTGCCAGAACACGTCGATGGGGATGCCGCCGCGCGCGTTCCAGTAGCCGCCGATGCGGAAGTACCGGGGCTTGAGCAGGTCGACGAGGGTGAGGCCGATGCCCACGGTGCAATCCTCGTGGAAGGCGCCGTGATTGCGGAACGCGCCGAGATAGAGTTTCAGCGATTTCGATTCCACGAGCCAGAGGTCGGGCACGTAGTCGATCATCAGGATGCCGAAATCGGGCTGGCCGGTGACCGGGCAGATCGAGGTGAATTCCGGCGCGGTGAAACGCGCGAGGTAATCGGTCTTGGGATGCGGATTCGGCACCCGGTCCAGGCGCGCCGCCTCCGGAGAGGCGGGCAGGGGGGTGGCCTGGCCGAGTTGCAGGCCGTCGGAGGAGGGGGGCGGGCTGGTCATGTCCGCCGCTATAGCGCACCGGTCGCGGCAAGGGAACGTGTCGCCTCGATTCCCCGTATGAAATCAAGGGCGTAGACGCGGCCGGCGAAGTCCGGCCCTTCGCCCGCCGCATGGCCTCGCGGGATGGCCCGAACGGACCGCTTCAGAAATTCTCGCGCGCTCCGCAAAGATTTGTCACGGTCCGAAGCCCTCCGCGCACAGGGGGACGCTTGCCGGAGGCGGCGTGTTGACGGATAAGCCTGCCCTGGATCAGACCGGTTCCGCTGGCTCATCCCTCGGTTGAGGGGTTCCCGCGGGATCATGACGGCTCGGGCGAGCGCCCGCCGCACCACATCTTGAGAGCTAGGGGCACGCATGACCGCGATCACCAACATCGCCGCCCGCGAGATTCTCGACAGCCGGGGCAACCCGACCATCGAGGTGGACGTCCTGCTGGAGGACGGCTCCTTTGGCCGCGCCGCCGTGCCGTCCGGCGCCTCCACCGGCGCCCACGAGGCGATGGAGCTGCGCGACGGCGACAAGGGACGCTACGGCGGCAAGGGCGTTCGCAAGGCGGTGGCCGCGGTCCGCGGCGACATCCTCGACGCCATCGGCGGCATGGATGCCGAGGACCAGATCGCCGTCGACGAGGCGATGATCGAGCTCGACGGCACCCCCAACAAGGCGCGGCTGGGCGCCAACGCCATCCTGGGCGTCTCGCTCGCCGTGGCCAAGGCCGCCGCCGAGACCGCCGGCCTGCCGCTCTACCGCTACGTCGGCGGAACCCAGGGGCGGGTGCTGCCGGTGCCGATGATGAACATCATCAACGGCGGCGCGCATGCCGACAATCCGATCGACTTCCAGGAATTCATGATCATGCCGGTGGGCGCCTCCTCGCTCGCCGAGGCGGTGCGCATGGGCGCCGAGGTGTTCCACACCCTCAAGGGCGCGCTCAAGAAGGCCGGCCACAACACCAATGTCGGCGACGAGGGCGGTTTCGCCCCCAACCTCCCCTCGGCCGAGGCCGGGCTCGACTTCGTGATGGAATCGATCCAGGCGGCCGGCTTCAAGCCCGGCACCGACATCGTGCTGGCGCTGGATTGCGCCGCCACGGAGTTCTTCAAGGACGGCGCCTACCATTACGAGGGCGAGGGCCAGACCCGCTCGATCGAGGCCCAGGTCGATTACCTCGCCAAGCTCGTGGATTCCTACCCGATCCTGTCCATCGAGGACGGCATGTCCGAGGACGACTGGGCCGGCTGGAAGCTCCTGACCGAGAAGGTCGGCAACCGCTGCCAGCTCGTGGGCGACGACCTGTTCGTCACCAACGTCACCCGCCTGTCGCGCGGCATCGCGGAGAACACCGCCAACTCGATCCTGGTGAAGGTCAACCAGATCGGCACCCTCACCGAGACGCTGGCCGCCGTCGATATGGCGCAGCGCGCCGGCTACACCGCCGTGATGTCGCATCGTTCGGGCGAGACCGAGGATTCCACCATCGCGGATCTCGCCGTCGCCACCAATTGCGGACAGATCAAGACCGGCTCGCTCGCCCGCTCGGACAGATTGGCCAAGTACAACCAGCTCATCCGAATCGAGGAAGGCCTCGGCGCGCAGGGTCGCTACGCCGGCAAGGCCGCGCTCAAGGCCTTCGCCGCCCGCTGACCCGCGGGGGGCATCCCGAAACACGGGTGCCCCTCCGTCGTCACATCGAAAGACGGCCACACCTCCGCTTCCATCGAGGCTGTGGCCGTTTCGCGTGTAGCGGCGTTGTCCCCGGACACGGTCTCCCTCTCTGGAGCCGATGAAGAGGGACGGTACCGCCCACCATGACCCCACCCGCCGCATTGACCGTCTATTACGACGGGGCCTGTCCGCTCTGTTCCGCCGAGATCCGGACCTACCGGCGTAGCCGCGGGGCCGAACGCCTCGCCTTCGTCGACGTCAGCGGCGACGACGCCCCCGCCACGCTCGGCCCCGATCTCAGCCGCGAAGCCGCGCGGGCGCGTTTCCACGTCCGGGACGATCAGGGCCGCCTCGCCTCCGGGGCGTCGGGCTTCATCCGGCTCTGGCGCGAGTTGCCCGGCTGGGGCTGGCTCGCAACCCTCGCGAGTCTGCCCGGCATGCCGATCCTGGCCGAGGCCGCCTATCGCGGGTTCCTGCCCCTGCGCCCTCATCTCGCCAGGCTGTTCTCCCGGTTCTCGGGGACCTCCTGCGACACCGCCTGCCGCCCACCCAAGGCGTGATACCGGGCCGTCCGCCGGGTCCCAGTGAGCGCACCTCTCCTCACTGGGATGCGATGACCGTTCGGCGCGATCCGGCGTTATAGCCGGGGGCCGGAGCGCGAGGCCCATCGATGCAGAACCCCTTCCAGGCCTTCCTGCTGCGCCCGCGGCTTCTCGGGGCGATCGTGTTCGCGGTGGTGCTGTCGGTGGCCCTGCCCTTCGCCTCGATCTGGACGCGCCTCCTCGTCGGCTGGTGCGTCGGCGTCGTCGTCTACACCGCCCTGGTGATCTGGCGGACCTCGTCCCTGTCGCAGGACGCCCTGCGCCGGGAGGCCTCGCGACTCGACGACAGCGCTCCGGTGATCTCGCTCTTCGCCATCCTGGCAGGGCTCGCGAGTTGCGGCGCCGTGGCGATGCTGGTGATCGGAGGTCGCGAGCCGGATGCACCGCGCCTCGCCCACTTCACCCTGGCGGTCATGACGATGCTCTGCGCCTGGGTCTTCGTGCAGGTGATCTTCACCGTGCATTACACCCACCTCTACTACGGCGAGGTCGAGACGGGCCGGCACCGCGGCGGCTTGGATTTTCCGGGGAACGAGGATCCGGATTTCTGGGACTTCCTCTACTTCTCCGTCACCATCGGGGCGACGTCACAGACCTCGGATACCGACATCACCAGCAAGACCTTCCGCCGGATCGTGACGGCACAGACCGTCTACGCCTACCTCTTCAACACCAGCGTCCTGGCCCTGGCGGTGAACATGGCCGCAGGCTTCGCGCAGCATTGAGCGCGGAGGAGGGGTCAGGCTCCCTTCGCCCGTCTCCCGACGAGATCGTCCTTCTCGGGCTCCGCCAGCACCATCGCCTCGCCGGTCTTGCCCTCGCCTTGCCGCGCGCGCCGACGGTCGCCGCTGCGCGTGAGCATGAGATAGAGGGAGTGGGGATTGGTGAGACAGTATCGCCAGAACAGGCGCCGGGGTTCCTGCACCAGCCGCCAGAGCCATTCGAACCCGACCCGCTGGACCCAGGACGGTGCCCGGCTGCGGCTTCCGGAGAGGAAGTTGAACAGGCCGCCCGAGGTCTTGATCAGGGCGACGTTGCGCAGGAGCGGACCGTGATCCCGCACGAAGGCCTGCTCGCGCGGCACCCCTAGGGCGATCCAGAGAATGTCCGGCGCCAGGGCGTCGATCTCCGCGATCTTGTCCGTCAGCGCGTCGCCCGCGAGGTAGCCGTGGTGATGACCGACGATGCGCAGCGCCGGATACAGGCGCTGCGTCGTCGCCACCGCCGCGCGGTTCTCGTCCTCCGTGGCGCCGTAGAGATAGAAGGTCAGGCCCTCCGCTGCGGCCTTGCGGGCGACCTCGTGATAGAGGTCGGTGGTGGCGACCCGCACGGGCAGGGCCCGGTCGCCGACGAAGCGTGACAGCGTCACCATCGGCTGTCCGTCGGCACTGATGAGATCGGCCATGTCCACCAGCCGCGCGAACTCGGCATCCCGTGCGTGCCGCGACATCACCTCACCGTTGGCCGAGGTGAAATAGAGGGGCGTTCCGGGTCTCGGATGGAGGCGCACGGCCTCGGCCATCCTATCCACGGTCTCCTGCATTCCCAGAGCCGCGATCGACATCCCGCCGAGAAAGGTCACGGGAACCTGCCCGAGGACCGCCCGGGACGGCGTCGTCATCGTCCCCCTCCCACCAGCGCAGCGGCGCCCGAGACGCTGAACGATGTGGTCGAGGCGCGCTTCCCCGCGGGACGCTTGGCCGAGGCGGGATTATCGAACGACGGTGTCACGGCCTGTTCCGGTTCGTGGGGCGGCTTGAGTTCGGCGCGGGATTCGGGCTCGGGACGGATATGGGATCTGACCGGACGTGCCGGCTCCGCTCGCGCTACGGGTTCGACGGCCGGCTTGCTATCCGCCTCCTTCGCTCCGCCGCGAAAGAAGGCCATGGGCGATCGCCGGGGTGTGGGGAGATCGGCCGCGCGGAAGGCGCGGGGGGTCGCGGGGTTTCGGCTGTCCCTGGGGGCACGCGGCGGGACCGGCGCCTCGACCGAACGGGTCCGCGGGGCCGGCTCGGGCATGCGGGTCGGCTCGGGAGCGTGCCTGGCCCGCGGCACTTCCCTGGCCGGCGGGGCCTCCTTGGCTTGCGTCTGCTCGGGAGCCCGCGCTGCCGCGAAGGCCCGGGCCGGCCTCGACACGCGCTCCGGCCGGCCGAAACGCGCCCAGTCGTCGAGCAGGGCGAGGAACGCGCCGAGGCCGAGGCCCGCCAGGAGGCCCATCACCATCAGCGTGCGCGCCGGCGGCGGGAAGCTGCGCATGATCGGCTTCGTCGCCGCGGAGACGACACGGGCATTGCCCATGTCGAGATAGGCCTGCTGGCCGGTCTCGCGCGAGCGGGTGAGGAAAGCCTCGTAGACCGAGCGGCTGGCCTCGGCCTCCCGCTCGAGCTCGCGCAGGCGGATGGAGGCCTGGGCGAGACCGACCGTGCGGCCCTTGGCCTGGTCGAAGTTCTTCTCCAGGGCCGATGCGGTGGCCCGCGCCTTGGCGAGGTCGGTCTGGGCCGCCTGGGCGAAGCGGGCGACCTCCTGGTCGATGGAGCGCCGCGCCTGGGCGACCTGCTTGACCATGGAGGTGACGGCGGGATGGCGTGGCCCGAGTTCGTTGGTGAGTTCGGCCTGTCGACGGGTGAGTTCCGCGTATTGGCCGCGCAGGCCGGCCACGGTCTGCGAAGCGAGGACATCGTCCGTCGCACCGGCATCCAGGCCGGCGCGGGCGATGCGCTGGCTCTGCTCGACGCGGGCCTGCGCCTCCACGACACGCGCGCGGGCGGCGGCGAGCTGCGCGTTGATCTGCGTCAGTTGCTGATCGCTGACGAGGGCGTCGCGGGTGCCCACGAGCCCGGTCTCGGCCCGGTAGGCCTGAACCCGGTTCTCGGCGGCGTTGAGGGCGTTGCGCAACTCGCCGAGGCGCGCGGTGAGGCCGGAATTGGCGCGGTTGGCCGCCTCCGTCCGGCTGGCGGCATCCTCGGCGAGGTAGGCCGCCACGACGGCATTGGCGAGGCGGGCGGCCTTCGCCGCGTCCCGAGACCAGACCGAGACGTCGATCACGTAGGTCCGGCCCGTCCGTCGCACGGAGAGGCGCTGCTGCAGCAGGGCGATCGCCGCATTCGCGTCGCCCTCGGCATCCGGCGGCGCGTCCGGGCTCCCGAGGCCCAGGGCGGCGGCGATCTTCGACACCATCCCGCCGGACGCGCCCGCGAACTCGTCGTCCGTGGTGAGGCCGGTGGCATCGACGGCCCGGCGCAACACGCTGCTGGAGGTGATGAGGCGGGTCTGGCTCTCCACCACGCTCTGATAGGCGTTGGAATCCTGGCCGCCGGTGGTCAGCTCGCGGGAGACCAGGTTCAGGTCGCGCGGGTCGATGTAGATCTGCGCCTCGGCGGTGTAGCGCGGGGTCAGCATCTTTCCCACGGCGAGGCCGAGACCCGCCAGAACGAGGGCGCAGGCGAGGATCAAGACGATGCGACGGCGCAGGGCCGAGAACACGCCTCCGACGGACAGGCGATACGCGCTCCGCTCCGGCTCGGCCGTACCGGGCCTGCCGGATGCCGGGGGATCGTCGTAGACCAACATCAATCGCCTCCCAACATCGCGGAATTTCGACGGAAAACGGGGCCCGGCGCGCACCGGGATTGCCGACTGGACGATCCCGTTTCCATCCGCTCCTGTCCCGAGCCGGCACACTTCGCGGAGTGCGCGGCGGAATGCACGAGGGAATAGCAACCGCGAGTCCAGATTAGATTAAATTCTCAGTCGACCATCAATGAATGCGTCACGACGCGAAACGATGATGAATCACGTCTTTACGCGGCCCGACGGAAACGGATGCGACGTCTTGACGACATGGTGTCGTCACCACGCCGGACGGGACGGAAAGCCCCCCGGATGCGGTCGGGATCACGGGTCGCGCGAGCCGCCCTCCGCGAGCCGCACCGAGACCTCGCTCGACGAACGGGATGCCTCCTCCATGGGGCACAGCTCCGCGGCGACACCACGCGCCCGCGCCATCCCTTGCGCGATCGAGACCACCGGAATGCCGCGCCGGCCGGCGGCCGCGAGGGTGGCCTCCAGCAGGCCGGGGGAGCAGCCATAGGGGCTCGCTCCCTCGGCGACGTCGTGACCGAAGAAGATGACCCAGCCGTTGCGGGCCACCGCCTCGTCCATCAGGCGGGCGAGGAGACCCGTGTCGAGGTAGCGGTCGAAGAGCGGGTTCGCGCGCAGGAAGTAGCGGTCGATGCGGCCGGTATTCACGCCCGGCATGATGCTGCGGCCCGACCCGTAGGTCCGGCTCAGCACGCGCTTTGCGGCCAGTGACGCATACCCGTAGGGAAAGGCGAAGTTCTCCAGCGTCAGTCCGGGCAGGAGGGCGGCGAATGCGTCCCGGTTGCGCCCCATATCCGCGGCGAAGTCCCGCGCGTCGAGGGTGGGAACGAGGCTGTGGTCATGGGTGTGGCAGCCGATCTCGTGCCCGCGGCGATGGATCTCCGCCAAGGCCTCGACCCCGGCGACCCGCCAATGCTCGGTGGCGGTGCCGAGGAGGGTGCGGGAGACGTAGAACGTGCCCTTGGCGCCATGGGCGTCGAGGACGGCCGCACCGGTGCTGCAGGCCGTGTCCGGCACGTCGTCGAAGGTGACGCTCACCATCGGGCCGGACAGGCGGGGGAGCGCGGGCGCGGTCGGGACATGCCGCGACAGACGATGCGAGAGCCGGGCCCGCAGCGAGAGCCGGGCCCTGAGGTCGGTCGCGTCGCGATCGAGGATGGCGTCGGGGGTCATTGCGGCGTCGGATGCGCGGACCGCTTTCGCAGCACGAGATGATCGTCTCCGTGCCGCGGGTTGATCCGCCGTCCCGCCGCGAGGTTGGCCGGCCGAGGACGGCGGACCCGCGTCTCCGCGCCGAACCCGGCCTCGCCGGCCGGCATCTCCGTATCGTGGTGGAGATCGCCCAACACGACCTGTCGCGCCATCGTGGCTGTGTCGTCCCGTGCCATGGCCTGCATGCGCCGTCTCTATTCCGTCTTGATGGGGCGAGACGGGAGCGAGGACTTCTGCGGGAGCATGGGAGGGGATCCGCC
This sequence comes from Methylobacterium sp. 88A, assembly GCF_000376345.1. Lineage (NCBI taxonomy): Bacteria > Pseudomonadati > Pseudomonadota > Alphaproteobacteria > Hyphomicrobiales > Methylobacteriaceae > Methylobacterium > Methylobacterium sp. 88A. The sequence goes on along the minus strand of NZ_AQVT01000001.1, from coordinate 2,274,481 downwards.
TTCCGGTAAAGTGCGTCGACCGTGCTCTCGCACATGACACGGCAAATCTTACTTTTCCAAGTACCGGGCGCACGGAAACGTATTCGCACGCGTGCCGATCGTCTCCGTCCTTGATTCCCCCGCGAGCGCCCGGCCTCGGCAAGTCTAGGCGCGGGGGGGCCGCCTCATGCCGCTTCCGTCCGCCGATCGTGGCGCTCCGCTCCATCCCCGGCACGGAACGCGTCGAGACTCGCACGGATGGTGGCGAGCGGCGTCGATCCGAAGGACTGGATGCAGAAGGCCCGCTCCGTCGGGGTGGCGGCGTCCAGCATCGCGAGGATGTCGGCCCCGCTCAGGGCATCGTCGTCCCAATGGGTCCGGCAGAAGCTCTGCGCCGTCACCGCGTGCCGCTCCATGGCCGAGGGCGTGTTGGCGACGAAGGTGCCGTAGATCATGTATTCGGAGAAATGACGGTCCCGGCACAGGGCGGCGACCCAGCCATGGCCGGTCACCGCCTCGATCCGGTCGGTCATCGCGCGCGCCGTCGCCTGGTCCCAGATGATGATCTGGTCGATGTAATCGTCGGCGGGCACACTCTGGGGCTTGGTGCCGAGGAGCCGGCTCGCGGTGCCGAGCCATTGGATGTGGCGCGGCCGGTTGGCCACGACGCCGCCGGGATGGACGTGGAACGGCGTCGGATTGGGCTCGGCCAGCGCGGCGAGGTCGAAGTCCCGGAAGAAGCAGACGTCGGAATCGATCAGGCAGTAGCGCGCCTCCGGCAGCCTGCGCGTGGCCTCGATCTTGACGATCTGCTGGATATGCCAGCCGCTGACCGGCTTACCGAACGGCGTGAGCCAGTAGCGGAGCCGGCGCCGACGCAGGAACGGGATCGGCTTGATCCACCAGGGCAGGAACTGCGACTGCGGCAGGATCCGCCGGTCGGGACGTGCAAAGCGCGCGAACAACGCCACGTCCCTCTCGTCGACGAGGACGTAATGGCAGCCGCGCGACGCCGCGTGCCGATCGATGCTCTCGAACAGCAGGGCGCATCGTTCCAGATCGCCCCGGTGGCTGAGTGTGATCAGGCCCACCGTCTCGGCCCGAACCTGCTCGGCCCGGTCCTGCCCCGCGGATGCGGAGGCACGGTCTCCGGTCTCGGCCTTCATGCCCATCTCCTTCGATCCGCAGCCCCTCATCGGGGGGACCCTGCGCCGGGAAGGGTGAAGGATTCCGTCATCGGAGGGCGCCTGTCTCGGGGTGTCGCGATCACGGTGCCGTGTTCCGCCATAAAAGTCCGTAGAGGGTCAGGAAGGAGAACGCGTAGATCGCGACATAGATCGCGTTCAGCCACAGACTCCACTGCGCCGGATCGGGCAGCGCCTTGAGGAGCAGGACGAAGGCCAGCGCCTTGAAGGCGATGAGGGCGGTGGTGACGCCCGCGCGCACCCCCAGTCGGCCGAAGGCGAAGAACAGTTCGCCCTGAAATTCGAGGAGATTGCGCACCGCCGGCACGGCGACGATGACGGTGAGCATGCCGTAGGCCGCCGAGACGTTCGGGCCGAGAAGGTCGGGCCGGATGTAGAGGACGGCGACCATGAAGACGAGGGCACCCGTCGAGACGGCCGCCACCATCGCCTCCACCTTCAGGCATTCGCGCAAGGACGCGCGGGTGGCGCGGCCGGCCTGGATGAGCTTGCGCGAATACATCATGAACATCGGCCGCAGCGGCACGCCGGTGAGATCGATGAGTCGCATCGAGATGGCGTAGATGCCCGCCATGCGCTCGCCGGCCAGCGTCAGGACGATGAGCTTGTCGATCTCGCCCTGGGCCAGGAACATGAAGTAGGAGGCGGCGTAGAGGAGCCCGTCGCGCAGCCGGCCCTTGAGCAGCACCGCGCGGAACCGCATCCGCGTGCGCGGATGGAAGAGAAAGGCGAGGACGGTCACCGAGACCGCGTTGCCGACGAGATAGTAGAGCGCCCAGGTCTCGGCATCGCCACCGCCCGCGGCCCAGAACGCCACGGCGGCGGCGGCGCGAAATCCCACCGGAAGCGACACCACGGTGGCCGCGGCGGCGTAGCGGCCGAGTCCGTTGTTCACCTGGACGAGGAGCTCGATCTGGCGCCACAGCGCCACCTCGACCACGATGATCGCGAGATAGCCGGGCAGGGCGATCACGTTGCGGAACAGCAGGACGTAGAGGGCCAGCGAGAGGCCGAGCATGATCGGCAAGGCGAGCCCGAAACAGGCATAGTAGACGGCGAGATATCCTCCCATCGACGAGCGCCGGCCGGCGGCAGAGCGCATCACGAAGGATTGGAAGCCGAAGCCCGCCAGACAACCGATCATCACGCCCGCCGCCGAGACAGAGGCGAAGACGCCCATCTCCGCGAGGCTCAGCGTGTTGGCGAGAACCAGGAAGTAGATCATCTGGAGCGCGAGGCGCCCGCCGGCGCCGGCCAGGAGCTGGCCGTAGCCGATCAGCACGGTGCGGTGGGTCGACCATGCGCCGGCCACGAGGCGCAAGGGCGCGAGGCGCAGGCTCCCGAGGCGGCGTCCCGCGCCGGGTGTCGGATTTCGGGACGATTGGGCGGTCATGGCCGATGCATCCGCAGAGCCCGTGCCACGAAACGGGGCAGGAGGAGGGCCGGCCTCGCCCGAGGCGGGCGGGTCGGAACGAGGCGCCGTCGAGTTCTGGCGCTAAGGTGCATGGTTCGATCGCCGGGCGGCGGACGGCATGCCGCACCGATCGAACGTATCGGGACGTCTATCATCTCATGTGCGGACCCGAACTTGCAAAATCCTTCGCCATGCCCCGGCGGAGTGTGCCGTTTTGGACGTTTCCCACCCGTCGCGAGGTTTCGGCATGAGACAGGGCTTTCCCCATCGCCGGTCCATCCTCAAGGGAGCCCTGGGCGGCGTGCTCGGCGCGGGAGGCATCCTGCACGACCGTCCGGTCCTCGCCGCTCCGCGAAAGACGACCCCGTTCGGCGCCGCCGTCCGGGGGGACGCGCTCATGGCGGATACCGGCTACGGTGCCGCCCTCGCGGAGAGGTGCCGCCTGCTGGTGCCGGAGGGCGCCCTGAAATGGCCGGTCCTGCGGCCGAACCGGGAGACGTTCGATTTCGGCGACGCCGACCGGATCGCCGCCTTCGCCCGCCGGAACGGGCTCGGCCTGCGCGGCCACACCCTGGCCTGGTATGGCGGAATGCCGGCCTGGGCGGAGGCGATCACCAGCCGGGTCGAGGCGGAATGGGTGCTGACCGGCCATATCGAGACGGTGGTGTCCCGCTATCGCGGCTTCATCGGTTCGTGGGACGTGGTGAACGAGCCGATGCCCGACGATCCGGCCTCGCCGCAGGACCTGCGCCCCTTCGTCTGGACGAAGACTCTCGGGGCCGAATACATCCCGATCGCCTTCAAGGCCGCCCACGCGGCCGATCCCGCGGCCCGGCTCGTCCTCAACGAATACGACATCGAGTATGTCGGCCCGCGCTTCGCCATGCGGCGCGCCGGCATCCTCGCCATCGCGCGCTCCCTTCTCGACCGGGGCATCCCGATCCACGCCATCGGCCTGCAGGCGCACCTGTTCGCCGACCGGGAGATCGACCGGGACGGCCTTCAGGGCTTCCTGCGGGAGATCGCGGCGATGAAGCTCGACGTCCTGATCACCGAGCTCGACGTGATCGATGTCGGCCTGCCCAGGGACGTCGCCATCCGCGACGAGATCATCGCGCGGAAAGCGGCCGACTTCCTGCGGATCGTGGATGAGGTGATACCACCGAGCGAGGTCCTTACCTGGGGTATTACGGATCGTTATACCTGGGTGCCGATATACTTCACCCGTCCCGACGGCACGGCGAACCGGCCGCTCCCCCTGGATTCCGACCTGAGGCCCAAGCCGCTGATGAATGTGATTGAGCGCTTCACCGGAAGCGCGTCGTGATGGCGCGCGCCAATCCTTTCGACGCGGTGGTCTGCGTCCCGACCTTCAAACGGCCGGAGCACCTCGTCCAGACCCTCGCCTCCCTGGCGCGCCAGCGGACCGGCCTCCGCTTCGCCGTCGTGGTGGTGGACAACGACGGCGCGTCGCAGGCCGGCTCGGCGGCCGCCGAAGCGGTGTTCGCGAAGGGACCGCTCCAGGGCCAATGCGTGGTCGAGCAGCGCCAGGGCAATTGCTCGGCGATCAACCGCGCCTTCACCACTGCCCTCGCGGCCTATCCCGACACCCGTTATTTCCTGATGATCGACGACGACGAGCTGGCACAGCCCGACTGGCTGGAGCGCATGGTGGCCACGGCGCAGCGCACAGGAGCCGGCATCGTCGGCGGCCCGGTGATCCCGCGCTTCCAACCGGGAACACGGCCCGGCCTCGACACCCACCCCGCCTTCGCCCCCGCCTATGACAAGAGCGGGCCGGTTCCGATGATCTACGGCAGCGGCAATTGCCTGATCACGCGGCGCACCTTCGCGCTGATGGGAGCTCCGCCCTTCGACACGAGCTATAATTTCCTCGGCGGCGGCGACACCGACTTCTTCACCCGTGCCCGCCGCTCCGGCGTGACCTTCTACTGGGAGGCGGATGCGGTCATCACCGAGACGGTGCCTCTCGCCCGCACGCGGACGGGATGGCTCGCCGCACGCGGCCTGCGGATCGGCGCCATCAATTACCGGATCGAGCGCAAGCATGCGCAGGGCAGTCTGGGCCTCGTGACCCTGGCCGGCAAATCCTTCGCCATCTTCGGGGTCTCGTTCGGACGTGCCATCCTCAATCTGGTGCGGACACGGGAACCCACCATCGCCCTGCATCCGATCCTCGTGGCCCTCGGACGCTGCTTCGCGGCCCTGGGCATCGAGCCGCAGCCCTACCGCGCCAGCACCCCGCGTCTGCGGACGCGCGGGAGATGAAGGAGGCGGGTCGATGAAGACGGGGGCGATCGGAGTGCCGGCATCGGAGGCCGCGCCCGGCGGATGGCGCCGCCTGCAGGCGGTACTCGCGGACACGCCCGCCATCCTCATCGCGCGCAAGGTCGTCTTCCTCGCTGTCCTGCTGCTCAGCTGGATCTCGCTCAAACCGTTCCAGGATCTCAGCAATCCGGACGTCCTGGAACTCGCCACGGGGCGGGAGGGGCTCACCTATGCGGGCTTCGGCCTGTTCGCGCTGCTGTGCCTCGCCCTGACGCTCCCGGCTCACGCCAAAGCCTTGCGCGGCTTCGCCTCGCCCTGGTTCCTGGCGCTCGGAGCCTGGCTCGCCGTGAACGTCGTGCTGTCGCAGGATCCCGTGACGTCGGCCAAGCGCCTGACCCTCGCGGGCTCCGTGATGCTGGCAGCCGCCTGCCTGCCCCTGCTGGCGCGGTCGAGGACCGATCTGCGCAACCTCCTGGCCATCGCCTCCTTGCTGCTGCTGAGCGCCTGCTATCTCGGTATGCTGCTCGTACCGGACCTCGCCATCCATCAGGCGAAGGACGTGGGGGAGCCCATGCTCGCGGGCAATTGGCGCGGCGTGTTCGGCCATAAGAACAGTGCGGCGGCGGTCATGGCCATGCTGGTCTTCATCGGCATCGCCGTGGCGCGTTCGGGGCTCGCGACGGTGGGCCTCGTCATCGTCGCCCTGTCGGCGCTGTTCCTCCTCGGCTCGGAAGGCAAGAGCGCGACGGCGCTCCTGGTGGCGGTGCTGGCGATCACGGGGCTGTTCGGCGTCATCCGTTCGTTCGCGGGCCGAATCCTCCTCACTCTGGTTCCGCTCTTCACGATCAACCTGTTCAGCGTCGGTACGGTGGTGAGCGAGCCCCTCGCCGCCGTCGTGCGGGCTCTGCCCGTGGATTCCACCTTCACCGGTCGGACCGATGTGTGGGAGTTCGCCATCGAGGCCCTCACAGCGCGTCCGCTCACCGGCTACGGCTTCTCGGCATTCTGGAACAACGTCACCGTGCGCGCGGCGTCCGATGACGGGTCGAGCTGGGCCGGATACGCCTCGCACAGCCACAACAGCTATCTCGACACCGCCATCACCCTGGGCCTGCCCGGCCTCGTTCTCGTTCTCGCGATCTTCGTCGCCGCCCCCCTGCGGGACGTGATGAGGATCGAGGCGAACGGCCGGGCCGGCCCGCTGGTGACGATGTTCGTGCAGGTCTGGCTGTTCGGCCTGCTGCTCTCCTGCATGGAGAGCTTCTTCTTTGATGGAGGAGACCCGGTCTGGGTCACCTTCCTGATCTCCGTCTTCGGCCTGCGCTACCTCGCCCGTTTCCGCAGCGCGTGAGACGCCCCACGTTCGGGATGGCGCCCTCAGAACTCGATGATTCCGACGGCCCAGCCGCCGAGGGTCATCAGCAGGCCGCACCAGAGCACGGTCGCCACGCAGCCGACGACCAGCCCGCCGACCGCCCAGTGTCCGGACCAGCCGGACCTGCTCGTTTCCGGAACGCCGCTTGGGTCAGATTGGGTCATGACGCGTCTCCTTGCCCTTCGATCGCTGCGAAAGGGCAAGGTTCGCACCCCGGACCGTCAGCCGAGGGCATCCCTCAGGCTGCTGGCCGCGTCGGCGAACCAGACCCGGCGATCGAGGGCGGGGGGCAGAGTCGGCCGTGCCGACGCGGCCAGGGCGAGATCGGCATAGGCCTCCGGTCCGGCGCCGCCCGGGGCGAGGACGATGGCCCCGCCGGACAGGAGCGCGCGGAAGCGCGGATGGTGATCGAACTCGTCCGCGCGGGCCGGCTCGGTGACGATGACCGGGCGTCCGGCCTGGACGCAGGCCAGGATGCTGGCGCGGCGCGCGGTGAGCCCCTCGGGGAGGACGTAGACGAAGGCATCGACCTCGTCGAACAGGCCGAACAGCTCCTCCGGCGAGGCGACGTAGCCGGAGACCACGACGGTCCCGGCGAGGCCGAGTGCCGCGACCTTGTTCCGGAAAATCTCCTCGATTCCGTCCGAGGCGCGGATGAACGAACCGATGAAGACGACGAGCGGGTCGGCGCCGCGGGCCTTCAGGCTGGCGGCTATGTCGAGGATCGCCTCCGGCTGCTTGCCCGGATAGATCGAGCCGAAATGACCGACCACGAGACGGCCCTGCCCGCGGGCGGCGCGCATCCGCTCGGACAGGGCGCTCGGCACGCTGATTTCGGGCCGCGTGATGTTCGGGGGCAGGGGCATCATCACTGCCCGCCGGGCGAGACGGCCGATCACCGGATCGGCGGCGAGCTCGTCCCGGACCTGGGGCGACAGGAGGACGATCGTGTCCGCGAGGAGGAGAAGCGGCCTCAGCACGAGCCGGCGCAGGCGGTGCAGGCTGCCCCATTCGTGCAGGATCGCGACCCGTCGCCGGCCTCGCAGGAGCGCGATGGCGAAAGCCGAAGGCGGCCCGGAGAACGCCCGCTTCCAGGCGACCACGGGCAGGTTGGCGACGACCGCGCGGCTCTTCCCCACGGCGCGCCAGATCTGGCCGAGCGGCACGCGGCCCGGCGCGAGCACGAGGGTCTCCTGAGGCCGGCCCTGAAGCCCGAGCGCCTCCACCAGCTGGCCCGCGAAATCGCCGACGCCGCAGGGCGGATGCCCCGTTCCCATGAGATGGAGGCAAGGGGAGGGTGCCTTCGTCTCTCCCGGTCCAGGGCGTTGCGTCATGCGGCGAGATTCCGGAAGAGTATGCGGCCGGGGGGCCTAAGCAGGTTCGGCAAAAGCGGTCACCGGTTTTGCGTTCCAAAACCTGCGACACTTCAAAGGTCTAAGCGAGGTGAAGCGTTGGCTTGCCGATGCGAACCTGCTTAGCAGACCGTCGCTTGCGAAAGGCTTTCGCCCGAACGACCTCGAACCGGCGAGCCTTCGACCGTCTGCCCTCCCCACGGGGTCCCGTGCCTGTTTGGTCCGCGTCAGGCAGATCGCGGAGGAAGGAGACGACGCGCTCGGCCGCCCCGGCCCGCATCATGCCATGCCCGTGAGACCGATGTCGCCCGACCTGCTAAGCTGACACGGTCATGATCGCGCTTTCGCCCCCGCCGGCAACCGTTGCGCCCGATGCCGATGCACTGTTCCGGCTCCTCGCCGGCATACTCTCGGAGGATGACCGGATCGTCATCGCGCGGGCCGATTACGGGCAGGATGCCGACGCGCACCTCGCCGCCCTCCGGACCTTCATCCGGGACGGCACGCTCGCGCGCCTTTCGTGGTGGCCGCGGGAGGTGCTGGAACTCACGCGCTGGGATGAGCCGGCCCATGAGGCCTCTGAGGTAAAACGGCACTGGCGGCGCGCCTTCGCCTGCGCGGCGCTCCTCCGGGCGATGGGCGAGCCGGACAACCGGGATCTGGACGGGCAGAGCCAGACGCTGGCCAGCCTGCTCGACAGCCTTCACGCTCTGGGCCGGCTTCCGCGATCCCGTGCGGAGAACGCCGTCGTGGAGAAGCTGGACGACACGGCGACGGCGTTCCTCGCCTGGCTGACACCCCGCCTCGTCGCCGACGAGGGGACGGAACTGCCGTTCTATGGGCTCGGCCTGTTGTGGTGCGCGCTCGGGACCGATGCGTCGGATGCGGACCTCGTGTCCCTCGCCGATTGGGTGATGGCGGCCGAGGCGGCAGTCACGCGCCAGCGCCCCACCAACGGACCGTCCACCCACCGGTGGCTCCTCGACACGACGCCCTACGACCAACGCCACCATCTCTGGCGCGCGATGGGGGACAGGCTGCCCGACCGGCTGGCCCCCCGGCATGGAGCCGGGTTGTCCTCCGCCGTCCGCAGGATCGCGGCCATGCTCGTCGGCGGGGAGGGGCCGGCATCGCCCCCGGCAGGATCCGCAGTGCCATGACGACGTATTCACGCGGCCCGCGCAGAAATCCTGTCCCGGCGGCACCGCGAATGCAAAGATTCCATCTCAGTCGGATATGATGTCCGGAAATGGATCGCCCCTGTCCCGCAGGGGGACCGACCCACCTCGTCTGAAGAGCAGCGGGACACGATACGGATTGACCGTAGCCATGAACGACCCGATCTTCACCTCCTGGGACGAAACTCACAGCGCCCTCTGGGGCCACCAGCCCCTGCGGCTCCAGCATCGGCTGCACCAATCCCCCCTGTTCTCGCGGGAGGCCCTGGCCGACCTGATCGACACCTATCCGCGCGACCGGTACAGCCTCGTCCATATGGGTGCGCCCGGTCAGCGCAAGTTCTGGCGCGAGGGCGAAACCGGGGGACTTCCCGGTGCGCAGGTGATCGAGTCCATCGCGCAGGGGCGGATGTGGCTCAACCTGCGCAATGTCGAGACCGTCGACCGGCGCTACCGCGACACGCTCGACACCATGTTCGAGGAGCTGGCCCGGCGCGTTCCCCGCTTCTCGCCGGCGAAATCCACCTGCGGCATCCTGATCTCGTCGCCCAACGCCCAGGTCTATTATCATGCCGACCTGCCGGGGCAGCACCTGTGGCAGATCATCGGCGCCAAGCGGGTCTACGTCTATCCCTCGACCCCGCCCTTCGTGACGCCGAGGCATCTCGAGGACATCGCCTTGTTCGATGTGGAGGTCGATATGCCCTACGCCCCCTGGTACGACGCCCATGCCCAGGTGATGGAGCTGTCGCCCGGCCAGATGCTGAGCTGGCCCCTCAACGCGCCTCACCGGGTCGAAAACCTCGACTGCCTCAACGTGTCGATGACGGTCTCCTTCGTGGACGAGCCGATCCGCCGCAAGCAGATCGTCAACCTCGCCAACGGCATGCTGCGCCATCGCTTCGGCCGCGAACCGGCGAGCCACGCCATCACCGGGCCGGGCTACTGGTCGAAGGCGGTGATGCAGAAGCTTCTGCGTGACGGCGCCTGGGTGAAGAAGGAGCGCGCGGCCCGCCGCGCCGTCGATTTCCGCCTTGATGCGGCCCGTCCGGGCCAGATCCTCGAACTCTCCGCTCCGGCGTGAGCGGGACGGCGCTCCCGGCCCATCGCCGGGGCATCGCGCCATCGGGAACCGGCGCGTCCGGAGCGCGGAGCTACGATGTGGCGATCGCATCCGACTGGACGGAGTGCGTGCCCGGATGGACCGGTGCGCCGACGCCGTTCCAGGATCCGGCCTGGATCGAGACCTGGTACGAATCGCTCCACGCCCGCGCGGGGCTGACGCCCCTCCTGGTGACGGCGCGGGACAGGGCGACGGGCGCGCTCGCGCTGCATCTTCCCCTCGTGATCGACGAGACGGGGACCCGCCGCATCATCGCCTTCGCCGATCTCGGCCTCACCGATTACAACGCGCCGCTTCTCGGCCCAGCGGCTCCGAGGGACCATGCCGGCGCCCTGGAGCTATGGCGGGCGATCCGCTCCGCGCTGCCCCGCGCCGACCTTCTCTCCCTGCGCAAGATGCCGGCGGCCTTGGCCGACGGGCCCAATCCGCTGTCCCTCCTCAGGGGCGTGTGCCCGTGCCCGCTAAACGGCAACGAGGTCAGGACGGGCGAGGATTGGGAGGCCTATCATCGCAGCCTCGCCAAGACCGTGCGCAAGGAGCTGGAGCGAAGCTGGCGGGTGTTCTCCCGCGAGCCCGAGACGGGTTTCGGCATCGTCACCGACCAGGACGAGGCGCAGCGGGTCCTGGAGGTGATGGCGCGCCAGCAGGAGGCGCGCATGCGCAGCATCGGCGCCGATTACCGCCTCGACGAGGCCGAGTTCGACGCCTTCTACCGTCGCCTCGTCGGACGAGGGCTCGGCCGCGGCTATGCCGTCGTCAGCGCCCTGATGGCGGGAGACGAGGTCGTTGCCGCGCTGCTCGGCATCCGCGATGCCGACACCTACGTCATGATCCGCATCAGCAATGCCGGGGAGGGGTGGTCGAACTGCTCGCCGGGCCGCCTCGTGATCGACAAGACCATGGAGGCCCTCCACCGAGAGGGCTGCCGCTCGTTCGATTTCAGCATCGGCGACTACGATTACAAACGTCGTTTCGGGGTCGAGCCGCTGCCGCTGGTGGACCTCGTCGCGCCGCTCGGCTGGCGCGGCCTGACGGGCGCGGCGCGGGCGAGGCTGGTCGCGACCCTGCGCCGCTATCCCGCCCTCGACAGGCGGGTGCGGGACATCGCCTGCCGGGGCATCCTGCTCTGGCGCAAGCGCCGCTCGTGAGGGCGGCGGCTTCCCAGCATGGTCGTTGCCTAGCTCGGCAAAAACCAGAACCCTTTTCTCCCGCCGCTGCTGTATTCCAACACCGTGCTTTCATCGGCCGGACGGAGACAGCCCCGCATGAGCCAACCTCGTCGCCTGCATCTCGGCGCCTTCATGCGGCCGATCGGCATCCACACCGCGTGGTGGCGCTATCCCGGCGGATATCCGGACGCGAATTTCAGCTTTCCCCATCTCAAGCGCTTCGCCCAGCGCCTGGAGGCGGCCAAGTTCGATGCGTTCTTCATGGCCGACCATCTGGCGGTGATGAACATGCCCATGGCCGCGCTGAAGCGCAGCGCCACTGTGACCTCCTTCGACCCGATGACCCTGCTGCCGGCCCTCGCCGCCGTCACCGAACGGATCGGGCTCATCGCCACGGCCTCCACGACCTATAACGAGCCCTATCACGTGGCCCGGAAGTTCGCCTCCCTCGACCATATCTCCAACGGTCGCGCCGGCTGGAACCTCGTCACCTCCGGCAACCCGGACGAGGCCCTGAATTTCGGCCGCGATGCCCATCTCGACCACGCGGTCCGGTATGCCCGCGCCCGCGAGTTCTTCGACGTTGTCACCGGCCTGTGGGATTCCTGGGCCGACGACGCCTTCATCCGCGACGTGGAGGAGGGGGTCTATTTCGACCCCGACAAACTCCATGTCCTCGACCATGCCGGCGAGTTCCTGAAGGTGAAGGGGCCGCTCAACATCGCCCGCCCCGTCCAGGGCTGGCCGGTGATCGTGCAGGCGGGGGCATCGGAGGCCGGACGCCAGATCGCCGCCGAGACCGCCGAGATGGTGTTCGGCGCCGGCTCGAAACTCGCCGCCGCCCAGGAGTTCTACGCCGACGTGAAAGGCAGGATGCCCGCCGCCGGCCGTGATCCCGACCATCTCAAGATCCTGCCCGGCGCCTTCATCGTCCTCGGCGAGACACGCGACGAAGCCGAGGCCAAGAAGGCCCGGCTCGATGCGCTCGTGCCCACGGACAGCGGCATCGCCAACCTCTCGGTGCGCCTCGGCGTCGATGCCTCGGGCTTCGACCTCGACGCGCCCCTGCCCGATCTCCCGGAGACCAATGCCAGCAAGAGCGCCCAGGCCCAGATCGTCGGCTATGCCCGGAAGACCGGGGCCACGGTGCGCGAACTCGCCCAGCGGGTCGGCGGCTATGGCGGGCTCACCATGGTGGGGACGCCGGCCGAGGTGGCCGACCAGATGGAGGAATGGCTCGTGACGCGGGCCTGCGACGGCTTCAACGTCATGTTCCCGTTCGTGCCGGAAGGCCTCGACGACGTGGTCGATACCCTGGTGCCGGAACTCCAGCGGCGGGGCCTGTTCCGCACCGAATACGAAGGCACGACCTTGCGCGACCATCTCGGCCTGCCGCGCCCGGCCAACCAGTTCTTCCCGGCCTGACGGACGGGCCGCCCTCCGACCGGGGAGGGCGGCGTTCTCGGGTCAGGCGGCGCGGCGGTTGACCTGGCTCTCGGCCAAACGTGTCAGGCGCTCGTCGGTGGCGCGCTCCTCGTCCAGGGTCTGCTGCAGCACGCCGGCGCAATCGTCCCGGCCGAGCTGCTTGGCCCAGGCCACGAGGGTGCCGTAGCGCGTGATCTCGTAATGCTCCACCGCCTGGGCGGAGGCGATGAGGGCGGCATCGAGAACCTGCTTGTCGCCGATCTCTCCGGAAACCTCGTTGGTCTCCTTGATGATGCCGTCGATGGCCGGGCAGGTCACCGCCTTCGGCGTATGGCCATGCATCTTGAAGACCCTCTCCAGGCGCTCGATCTGGCCTTCGGTTTCCTTGAGGTGCTTCTCGAACCCACTTTTGAGTTCGGGAGCGGTCGCCTTGGCGATCATCTTCGGCAGCGCCTTGGTGATCTGATTCTCGGCGTAATAGATGTCCTGCAGGGTGTGCACGAACAGGTCGTCGAGGGTCTGGATGTCCTTGGTGAAAATGCCCATGGCTCGTTCCTCCGTGAGTGAATTCGTGACGCATCGGACAGGCGCGGCACGCTTTCATCGACGATGGCCTGGATCATGACCCAGCGACTATTTGTACACGGCAAAGATCGATCCAGGTGACGTCATGATTTCGGCGCGCGCTTGCTAGGACGGATCAAGAGATTCACGCCGCGATGGTTCCGGACGACATGAGGCGGCAGCGGTCGGGATTCGCCTCGCCGCGGCGATGGACCGCGCCCCTCTCACGGATGTGCGGGCGCCGCGCCGGAGAACCGGATCGGCCCGGGGCAGGGGAGTGCCTGAGGCGTCGAGCCGCGGCAGTGCAACATCATTCGACGCGTGAACCAAATTAAGGCATGCTCGAATTACCGGCATGTACTGTTTTTCGTACGTTTAGCCGGTGCAAATATCAGACACAGCTCATATCATCACGAGACGTCGGGGGCATGAACGCCCAGCAGCCATCGGAGACGTCGAACCATGACTTTGAGCGCACCTCGGAATTCGGCCGAAATCTTCACTTTCGTGCCCAGAAAGAGCGCATCACCCGCACGTGCCTATTCGACGGGCATGCGGAAGGGCGTCAACGCCGTGGTGGAGCTCGCAGGGCGCATGTCGCAGCCGACGGCGTTGCCAAGGATGGATTTCGGCGACAGCTGGTACCATGCCGAGGCGATCCTGGAGGATGGCCGCAGCCGGAAGCTCTGACGGGCGCCACGCATCACGGGACATGGTATCGCTCCGGTGCCGGAACGCGGGACGCACCGCGCCTCCGGCCAGCCGGAGACCGCGATGAAGCCGCCGATCGGACGCGAGACCACGTTGTGCATGTCCCTGTCGGGACGACCGGGCCAATTCGGGTCGCGCTTCCACAACCGGCTCTACGAGCTCATGGGGCTCGACTACGTCTACAAGGCCTTCACCACCACCGACCTGCCCGCCGCGATCGGCGGCATACGGGCTCTGGGCATCCGAGGCTGCGCCGTCTCGATGCCGTTCAAGGAGGCCGTGATCCCGCTTCTCGATCGCCTCGAAGCCTCGGCGGCGGCCATCGACAGCGTCAACACGGTGGTGAACGAGGCCGGGTGCCTCACCGGCTACAACACCGATTACATCGCCATCCGCCTGCTCCTCGAAAAGCACGAGGTCGATCCGCTCACGCCGTTCCTCCTGCGCGGCTCCGGCGGCATGGCCAAGGCCGTCGTCGCGGCCCTGCGCGATGCGGGCTTCCCGAACGGCACGGTCGTGGCCCGCAACGAGCCGGCCGGACGGGCCCTGGCGGACAGCCATGGCTATGCCTGGCGCGCCGAGATCGGCGAGGCGCAGGCCCCACTCCTCATCAACGTCACGCCCCTCGGCATGGAAGGCCCGGAGGCCGATGCCCTCGCCTTCCCCACCCCTCAGATCGCCGCCAGCACCATCGCCTTCGACGTGGTGGCGCTGCCCTCGACGACGCCCTTCCTGCGCGCGGCCGAAGACGTGGGGAAGCGCCTCATCACCGGCCACGAGGTCGTGGTGCTGCAGGCCCTGGAGCAGTTCGTCCTGTATACCGGGCAGATTCCGGGCGAGGATCAGGTCGCCGACGCTGCGGCCTTCGCCCGAACCTGACGCGCTCTCTGCCCATGAGAGCTCATGCGCCGTTCCATGAGAGAAAACTAAGGGACTCCTGCAGGATATTTCCGTCTTTCGGCTTGCTTTGGCGGGGGGCGGGCAATAGGTATCTCTCAAGCGCGGTGAGCCCGCGCAATCGAGATGTCTTCTAAAGAAGACTTGCAACGCAGGAGAAACATCATGGCTTGGACTGCCCCCGTCGTTCAGGAAGTGTGTGTCGGCATGGAAGTCACCAGCTACGAGTCGGCTGAGATCGACACCTTCAACTGAAGTCGCCGGAAGCGTTCGAGCTTCCAGCGCATGACATGAGACTCACCTCTCCGCGACGAGCCGCCTCCGGGCGGCTTTTTGCGTTTTCAGGACCCGATAAGACCTGAGCCGCTCAGCGCTCGGTGCCGCCCTCGCGCTCCCGCCGCCGGCTCAGGATGGCATCCGGGCGAGCCACGATGATGGCGAGTTCGCTCTGACGCCTGAGGCCGAGCCTGCCGAAGATCGCCTCCAGGTGAACCGGCACGATGCCCTCGCGGATCGCGAGGGATTCCGCGCCTCCCAGGGCCAGCTTCCCCGGCCGATGGCCATCGCCACCAGGGCCTGCATCCGTGTCAGACCCAATTGCTCGGGTTGCGGCGCGATGGAGACGAGGTCCGGCGGCGGTCCATCGCGCTCGCCCCCTCGTCCGTGGCGGCACCGCCGCTGAAGACGGGGCCGTCCCGGGGAGGCGGAGCCGATGTGCGCGCCGGCACAGCGAAACGGATCGCGACCAGCCATGAACCATTCAGCCGCCATAGGCGCATGATCTCAAGGTGACGATCCGACCGCGACTCAGCCCAGGAACCCGACATGACCGTTGCACGTCCCTTCCGCTGGCTGCTCGCCCTCGTCACCCTGGTGATGCCGGCATCCCTGATCCAGAGCCGCCCCACGGTCGACGGATCCGAGCGCGGCAAGACGAAGGAACCCCAGAGCCAGGTCGTCTTCCGGCACTACATCTGATTCCATTGTCGGCCCCGGCGACAGGATCGCGGCAAAGGCGGCGGGCGCCCTTCAGGTACGGTTCAACCAGTACGGTCTAGCTTGAGCGGCCTTACGGGACAGGCCGCCGCGAATGCCCGGCGGAGGGATCGCGCAAGGCGCGTCGCGCACCCCCGTGGAAGCCATGCTCGCTCTACCCACAACCACCCTCGGCACGCCCGTCCTGCATATTCCGTCCACGACGTCGGCCCCGCCCCGCCCCGGCGCGGAGGCGTCCCACGCCTTCCTGCGCAGCACGATGCCAGCCCTCGACCGCGCTTTCGGCCTCGACTGCGCCGCCGACCTGCCCGAGGACATGGCACGGCTGATCGCCCGGCTTCATGCCGGCCCCTTGGGCGCCCCCTCGCAGGACACGGCGTCGGAGAGCACCGGACTGTCGGCGACGGCCTACGAGCCGGCCTGATCGCGGCGACAAACCGAGGCGCCGCCCTTGGCCCGATCCCCTCGACGACGGCGGTGCGGGCGGCACGGATAGGGCCGGATGGATTCCGTTCGACGCGTTCGCCCATGCCTTCGCGCCCATGCCTTCGCGCCCATGCCTTCGCGCCCATGCCTTCGCGCCCATGCCTTCGCGCCCATGCCTTCGCGCCCATGCCTTCGCGCCCATGCCTTCGCGCGCATCGTTCGTCGATCGCACGATGAGAAACCTCAGCGAGCGACGATCCGGCAGTCGACCCGGATAGGGTCCCGGCTCAATAATGAGCGCTGGACGACCGTTATATCCGACCGACCTATACTGTCTCGACGGATGATATTATTCTTTCCATGCGAAAAAACTGGTCGGTCTTTCAAATCCGATCCGGGCAGGTTAGTCCTGATTATCGCCGATAGTGTGCGGCGTTGCGCGGGAGCGTATCGTGTCGCTGAAGGACTGAGATGGACCTCGACGACGAGACTTTGCAGGACATCGAAGACTCGCTCGTCACCTCCGCGCTTCAGTCGCATGACTGGGACAAGGCGGTCGCCAGGATCGCGACCGCGACGGACGCGAGGGGGGTCGTCGCGATCCCGTTGAAGGGCCGCGTGCCCGGACTGCCGATGAGCGCCAGTCTCGATGCCTTGGCCGACGGATACTTTCGCGGCGGCTGGTCGAAGAACGACTACCGCTCGAGAGGCGTGCCCAAGCTCCTCAGGACCGGCCTGTTCGTCGACCAGGACTATGCCACGCCTGACGCGATGCGGTCCGAACCGTTCTATGCCGATTACTTGCACAGCCACGGCTTTCAATGGTCCGCCGGACTGATGGTCCAGGCGGGCGACGATGCCTGGGCGATGATGATGCAGCGGACCATCCAGCAGGGGCCCTACACGTTGGACGACCAGATCGCCTTGCGGCGCCTCATCGCCCCCCTCAACCGGGCCGCGCAACTGGCCCATAGCCTCGGCGAGGCGCGCCTCACGGGCATCGCCGAGGCCCTGGAAACGGTCCGCAGCCCGAGCCTGCTCCTCGACAGAACGGGACGTGTGCTGCGGGTGAGCAGCAGCGCGGAACGTCTGTTCGGACCCGACCTGAACGTGCGGCTGGGGGAACTCGTGGTTCCCTCCGATGCGCAGGCCACCGCCCGGCTTCGTGCGCACATCGCCGCCGCCCTCTGGTCCGATCCGCAGGGCGTTTCCCTGTCCCGGGCGCCGGTCGTCGTCCGCAGGGTGGCCAAGCGGCCCCTCACACTGCGGGCCCAGTCGCTCCGCAAGGCCGGACTGGAATATTTCGATGGCTGCCGGGCGATCCTCACGATCACGGATCTCAACGAAAGCGGGGACCTCGACGCCGATGTCCTCAAGACATCGTACGGGCTCACGTCTCGGGAAGCCGAGTTGTGCCATACCCTGCTCGCCGGCCACAGCACCGGGGAATGCGCGGACAGGCTCGGCATGTCGATCCATACGACACGGACGCATCTGAAGAAGATCTTCGTCAAGACCGACACGGGCAGTCAGACCGAACTGATGATCGTCCTGAGCCGGCATTTCGGGCTATAGAGCGCTCTCCGTCGAAGTGGATGCCGGTTCGGCGAAAAAGAGCGCGGCAAGACAAAGGCCTAGAGATGTGTCCCGACCCAACGTGGTCGGGCGCAGCTCTAGCCCGAAGACGAACCGCCTCCCCGATCTTGGCGGCCGAGAGCCTTTGGCCGATGGGGATCTCGCGAGGCGGCGATGCCGTCCCGCGACCCGTTCGCCCTGTCGCGCCCCCCGTGCGGATGAGGGCGTATTACCACGCCGATCACGAGGCTCTACGATCCCGCTCGTCACACAGGAGCGAGATGCCTGACCGATATCGCACGAGCCGGGACCTACGCCCTCGGAGACCGCACGGTGAAGCGCCTGGGCTACGGCGCGATGCAATTGGCGGGTCCCGGTGTCTTCGGGCCGCCGAAGGATCGGGCCGGGGCCATCGCGGTGCTGCGCGAGGCGGTCGCGCGCGGCGTCGACCATATCGACACCAGCGACTTCTACGGACCGCACGTCACCAACGAGATCATCCGCGAAGCGCTCCACCCCTATCCCGACGACCTCGTGATCGTCACCAAGATCGGAGCCAGGCGCGGAGCCGACGCCTCCTGGAACCCGGCTTTCTCCGCCGGGGACCTCACGGGCGCCGTCCACGACAACCTGCGCAACCTCGGCGTCGAGGCTCTCGACGTGGTCAACCTGCGGATCATGCTCGACGTGCATGGGCCGGCCGAAGGCTCCATCGAAGCGCCGCTCGCCATCCTCGCCGATCTCCAGCGCCAGGGGCTCGTCCGCCGGATCGGGCTGAGCAACGTGACGGCGCGGCAGGTGGCGGAGAGCCGGTCCATCGCGACGATCGTCTGTGTCCAGAACCAGTACAACCTGGTGCATCGGGGCGATGACGCACTGATCGACGACCTGGCCGCATCCGGCACCGCCTATGTCCCGTTCTTCCCGCTCGGCGGCTTCAGCCCGATCCAGTCGGCGGCCCTGAACCAGATCGCCGAAGGGCTCGGCGCGACGCCCATGCAGGTGGCGCTGGCCTGGCTCCTGCGCCGTTCTCCCAACATCCTGCTGATCCCCGGCACGTCGTCGGTGGAGCACCTGCGCGAAAACCTGGCCGCGACGGACCTCGACCTGTCCGACGACACGATGGCGGCGCTCGACCGCATCGCCCCCCGCCCCGTGGAAGGCTGACGCGGCGGGGAAGGGGAGGCGCTTGGGTGATGGAGCGTCCCGCATCGACGCGACCGGGGCGGCCTGTCTCGATATCGGGCTGTCGGCACAGGCACGTCCGTCACGAATGGCCCTGCGACACTCATTCCCGAGACAGGCCGGGATTATAAGAACAACACCCCGTCATGTGCTTGTCGCCCCAAAGCACATGGCGCTGGTATTTGTTATAATTCACCCATCTGACCTATCAGGCGCCTTTAATCCACGGCGTCGCGTGCGTGTCAGCACGCCGGAGAGGAGATTATTACTTCATATTGGCTTCAAGCAGAAGAAGCAGCCAAGACGCGGCGGCTTCACAAGACAAGAAAGCCATTGCTCACATGAAGACTTCCATTGCCGCTCTCTCGACCGCCCTCGTCATGGGCCTGGCCTCGATCGCGCCCACGACGGCGATGGAGCGCCCTTCGCGTTACACCACGTTCAACCCCTATGACGTCGACACCACCCATTCGATCCGGGCCGATCGTCGGGCACCCTCGTCGTTCGGTTGTCCGATGAGTTCGGCCGCCGAGGGCAACGCCAACCAGCAGACCCGCGAGGTCATGCAATATGGCCAGACGTCGGGCGGCAGCCGCTGCTGAACCAGTCGGGACAGCGCCTTGGCATCGATGTTGAAAGTCTTCTCTTACTTCATGGTCGGCGTCGCATCGGTGATGTTGGCCGCGACCATCGTTGGCTCCGCCAATATCCTGATGAGCTCGTAGCTCATCGCTCCGGATCACGATCCAGATCGGCTTCTTCCCATGCAGCGACATCCGCTGTGGGGAGGGAGCCGATTCCTCGTTCGCCCGAATGGACCGCGCGGGAAGCCAGTCCCGACAGACCTTCGCAGTCCGGCCTCAGGGCCGGCGCATCTGCTTGCCGGCGTAGGCCACGAGCTGGGAGAAGGCCAGGGCCGCCGCCGAGGCCTGGACCCGGCTCGGATACGGCATCGGAGAATGGGCGACCTCCTGGCCATAGGCGTCGCGCAGGGACCAGCCCCAGCGCCCGACCCGCTCCTCCAGCACGTCGAAATGCATAGTCCGGTCTCCGCTCGTGCGGGGTGACGGCGCGCTTGCCGCCGAACCGGCACTCGCCCGCCTCGCCATGCCCGAGGGCAGGCCGGCGGGAGCGAGATTCCCCGATATCCACAGGTCGGCCGTCTGCATCTTGACCTCCGCGCTTGAACTCTATGTTCACTATATGTTCTTACTCGCGGAGTGTCCACCATGCTGTCGACCCCTATGCCGCGGATCGCCTGTGGCCCTCTCGCCCGTGCCGTCGAAGCCTGCCCGACAGGCAAGGCTACTGGATTCACACCTCTGCTCGACGGCTGTTCGCTCTATCCAAGAAGGTTCGCCTCGAGGCGCGCCAGGCCCCCTCTCCTGGAAGGAGAGGGGACCCGCGCATCCCGCGAGATCTGTGAATGCCGTAGCAGGAGAGGAAAGGCTGGCGAGGGCCATGGCCCCCCGTCATCGAGGCGCGCGGGGGGCTTATTTCCCGGTTCGGTGGCCTGACATGGAGCGCCTCTGCGACGTGAGGGCCTCGCACCTCGTCATCGCCTGCGGCCCCTGCGAGCGCCGGGGCGTCTACCGTGTCGCCCGCCTGCGCGAGCGATTCGGCGATCACGCCTCGATCTTGGACGTCTATCTGAGGCTGACGCAAACCTGCCGCTGGCAGCGCGAGGTCGGCAGCCGGCCGCCCAATGTCTACGCGGTCGGGTGCCGGGCCAAGCTCGACACGTCGGGCGGGGCCGTCGCGAACGGACTTCCCTCTCGGACATAGGCGAAGGGCAGCGCCCCGATTCCGCCGGGTCGGGCGCGAAAAGATTCAGGCATCGTCCTCGCGGCCGAACACCTCGCCCTCTTCGGCGAGCCGGGCATCCGCCTCGTCGGTCCGCAACTCCAGCAGGGCGCGGTACTCCCGCAGTCGCCGCCGAAGCGGCGTGCCCGCCTCCTCGCAATCGGCCGGCTCATCGGTCTCGAGGGCGCAACCCTCGATCGTCTCCGAGGTCTGGCGATCGACGGCCGCGCGGTCGGCCTCGCTCAGTCCGGCCGGATCGCCGAGACCGAGTTCCGACGCGATCAAAGCCGCGATCTCCTCGCGCTTCTCATCGAGCTTCGACATCGCCACCCCCATTCCTTCGAATCCGATGCCCCGATGATCGGGTACCTTGCCGCCGGGGAGCAAGGGGAGGGGTACCGGAAGACGGGTGGGGCGCTGGTCAATCCGCCAAGGCCCTGTCATGGCTGGCCGGTGACCGATGATCCCAGCCATTCCCATCCCCTGCGGCCCACCCGTCTCGGATGGTCCGACTTCTTCGAGGAGCAACGTGAACCGGCCGAGGCCGGTCTCGTGCCCATGCGGATCGCGACGGTCCACCGCTCCCGCCTGACCGCCCTGTCCCTCACGGGGCCGGTGGGGCTCGTGCTTCCGGTCCATACCCAGACCGGCGATTTCGCCGTGGGGGATTGGGTGCTGGTCGAGCCCGAGACCGGGACGATGCGCCGCCGTCTGTCGCGCAGGAGCGTGCTGCAGCGACGCAACGAAGGCGGAGGCCCGCTGCAGCTGGCGGCGGCCAATGTCGATACCCTCTTCATCGTCACGTCGTGCAACGCCGATTTCAACATCGCCCGGCTGGAGCGCTACCTGGCGCTCGCCAACCAGGGGGGCACGAATCCCGTCATCGTCCTCACCAAGGCCGACATGGCGTCCGATGCCGAGGCCTACCGGCGGCAGGCCGCGGGCCTGCAGCGCGACCTCGCCGTCGTCACGGTCAATCCGCGCCTTCCGGACGCCGTGACGCAGCTTGCCCCCTGGTGCGGCGAGGGTCTGACCGTGGCGGTCGTCGGCTCATCGGGGGTGGGCAAATCGACCCTGGTCAACACGCTCGCCGGCCCGGATCAGGACCTCCCCCAGGAGACCGGCGGGATCCGCGAACACGACGCCAAGGGGCGCCACACCACCACGTCGCGCTCGCTCCACGCCATCGCTGGCGGCGGCTGGGTCATCGATACGCCGGGGATGCGCACGCTGCATGTGAGCGACGCGGCGGAGGGCATCGACACGCTGTTCGCCGAGATCGTCGAGCTGGCGCCCTCCTGCCGGTTCCGCGACTGCACCCATGCGCACGAGCCGGGCTGCGCGGTTCAGGCCGCCGTGGCGGAGGGGACGCTCGATCCCGAACGCCTGACCCGGTGGCGCAAGCTCCTCGACGAGAACCGGGCCAACACCCCGGTGGTCACCGGGCCGCGCGGCAGCCGTCGGCGCTGACCCTCATCCCGCCTTCACCCGACCTCCTGCGGACATCGCTCCCCGAATGCCCTTTCCCGACCGAACCCTCGTCATCGTCCGCCACGGGCAGAGCCTCGACAACGAGCGCGACCTCTTCTCCGGCATCCGCGATCCCGACCTGACGGAACGGGGCGTCGGCGAGGCGCGGAGCTGCGGGCGCCGCATGAAGGAGGTCGGGCTCTCCTTCGACATCGCCTTCACCAGCGAGCTGACGCGGGCCCGGCGCACCCTGAGCCTCATCCTGTCGGAACTCGGGCAGCCCGACCTTGCCGTCCACCGGAGCGCGGCGCTGAACGAGCGCGATTACGGCGAGCTCGCCGGGCTGAACAAACGGGAATCGCAGGAGCGCTGGGGGGTCGCGCAGGTCCGCGCCTGGCGAAAATCCTTCGATGCGGTGCCGCCGGGCGGCGAGAGCCTGGCGATGACCGCCGACCGGCTGCTTCCCTACTATCGGGACGAGATCGAATCCCGGGTCCGCGCGGGCCAGCGGGTTCTGCTGGTGGCGCACGGCAATTCGCTGCGGGCGCTCATCATGCATCTCGACGGGATCAGTGCCGACGCGGTCGCCGACGTGCATCTCGCCACGGCCCAGACCCTGGCCTATCGCCTCGCCGAGCGGGGCAGGGTGGTGGAGAAACGCGCGATCTCCGCCTGAATCACGAGTGGACCGGCAGGCGGGAGGGGCGCGCCTCTGAAACGGCGTCAGCGGGCTTTCAGGGCGTCCCGATCGCGCGCGAGCTGGCGCCGCGTCCGCATCGGCTCCAGGTTCGAAAGGGACATCAGCCGATACCCGAAGGCGAAGAGGGCGAGCGCCACGGCGGCGAAGGCACCGCCGACGATCAGCGACGCGATCGCCTCCGACCCGATGAGGAGCGCCAGCCCTTTGACGATCGCCACAAGGAGCACGAACAATCCGATCAGGACGAAGAGGGCCGCCATCAGGAACAGGATGAGCGGACGCGCCACCTGCCCGACCGCCGATCCGACCTCGGCCTGAAACAGGGCGAGGTGCTTGGAGAGGAGGATCTGGGTTTGCCCGATCGCATCGCCGACGAGGAGCAGGAGGCTCTTGTCATCCCGGCGGCTCATGCATCCCCTCTCATCGACGTGGTCCGATCAGGCCCGGCGGGTCCGTGCGCAGACAAGCCAGATAGGGCCGCCGGGGTTGCGCGGCAATCGCCGCACATTCCCGCCCGGTACCTGCCTGCCCGGTACCTGCCATCAGATCGCGAGCCCGAGCTGGCGCGGTCCCTCCGTCTCGCCCTGCTGAAGGCCCGACAGGGAGACACCAAGCAGGCGAACGCTGCGGCGGAGCGGGAACACCGTGCGCAGCAATCCCAGCGCCATGTGCATCATCGCATCGCGGCCGGCGACCGGGGCCTCGAAGGACTGCGCCCGGGTGATCTGGACGAAATCCGAGAACTTCACCTTCAGCGTGACGGTGCGCCCCGAGACGCCCTTGGCGGTGCAGGAGGTCCAGACCTTGTCGATCAGCGGCGTCAATCGCTCCGCCATGGCGTCGAACTCGGTGAGGTCCTCCGAGAAGGTGGTCTCCGCCCCCACCGATTTGCGGATGCGGTGGGCGCGCACCTGCCGCTCGTCGATGCCGCGCGCCACCGAATGATAATAGGCCGCCGAACTGCCGAAGGCCGCCTGCAGCTCTTCCAGGGAACGGGCCTTCAGGTCGCGGCCGGTGAGGATGCCGAGGCGCTTCATCTTCGCCTCCGTGACGGGGCCGACGCCGTGAAACCGGCCGATGGCCAGATCCTCGACGAAGCCCGGCCCCATCGCGGGCGTGATCACGAACAGCGCGTCGGGCTTGCGGAAATCCGAGGCGACCTTGGCGAGGAACTTGTTGTAGGAGACGCCGGCCGAGGCGACGAGGCCGGTTCGCGCGAGGATCTCGGCCCGGATCACCCGCGCCACCTCGGTGGCGGTGGCCAGCCCCTGCAGGTTCTCGGTGACGTCGAGATAGGCCTCGTCGAGGGCCACCGGCTCGATGATCGCGGTATGCTCGGCGAACACCGCACGGATCTCCTCCGAGATCGCCCGGTAGACCTCGAAGCGCGGCTTGACGAAGAGGAGATCGGGGCACAGGCGCCGGGCGGTGACCGAGGGCATGGCCGAGCGGACCCCGAAGACCCGCGCCTCGTAGCTGGCGGCGGCCACCACGCCCCGCTCGCGCGACCCGCCGACCGCCAGGGGCCGGCCCCGCAGGGCCGGATCGTCCCGCTGCTCCACGGACGCGTAGAACGCGTCCATGTCGATATGGATGATCTTGCGGACGGGGGTATCGTCGCCGGGGCTCGACATCGGATCGGGCTGTCACATCGGTGCGCGGGCAATGAGCGGGCGTCGTTGAGCAGTCATCGTGGGGAAGGCGCTGTGTTCGATCTTTGTTCCTCGCGGTTTCAGGGGGCCGGGTCAACCCGGCCGGGGCTGGCGCCGTGGTCTGGACTTTCCCGTGATGGGGCGCAGGATGCCTCCCGGTTCTCCCGTGCCTCGCGGGGAACGGCCGGAGCCGGGCCGTCGTCCCCGGCTGCATGTCGAGCACGCTCCGACCGGCTCGGCGCCGGAACGACCACTATGATGAAGGAGGACGGCATTCCCCTGCACCCTGGCGCTGCCCCTCTCGGACCGGAGACGGGAGAGCGACGATGCCGAGTATCTCACGAAGCGTCTCGTCCGGAACTCCCGCTGCGCCCTCGTCCTTCGAGCGGGAACCGATCGTGATGGGGAGTTTCGTGAAGCACTCCAGGCAGGCGCTCCGGGGACGACGCGTCCTGGTGGTGGAAGACGAGTACTTCCTGGCCGATGAACTGGCGCGGGGCTTGGCCGAGGCCGAAGCGGAGGTGCTCGGTCCCATCGCCACCGTGGAGGGCGCCCTCGACCTCCTCAATGGGCCGTCCCCGCCCAATGCGGCCATCCTGGATGTGAACCTTGGAGGCGAGGACGTGTATCCGGTGGCCGATGCGCTCCTCGCCCTCGGCGTCCCGTTCCTGTTCACCACCGGCTACGATCAGGCGACGATCCTCGGCCGCTTCGCGTCGGTCCGGCTGCTGGAAAAGCCGATGGATACCGCGGCGGTGTTGCACGCGCTCGACATCATCCTCGACGACAGGGCCTCACGGACGGACGCGGCCGGATAGAATTCGCTCGGCTCCGGATAAGACATCGACGGTCATTCGCGCGGGAATTTGATCGAATCCTTGCGCGAGAGTAGAACTCACCCTGTGTTCGGCACGCTCGACCGGTGCGACGGCGAGAGAACGGCGAGCGTCGAAAGACATGACACCGACGGTGGTGCCGGTTGGGTTCGCGGGCCTGGATGAGGTCTCGATCACCGACGCGTTGGTGGCGCGTCCCGTACGCCCTCCCGACTACGAGGCGCAAGCCCATGCGCTGGCCGAACTGGCCCAGGAGCTGGCCGTCAGCCCGGACACCGTCCTGCAGCGCATCGCGGACCTCCTCGTCGGGATGGGCAGAGCCGGGTCGGCCGGGATCAGCATCCTCGAACCGGGAGAGGGCCCGAAACGCTTCCGCCGGGCCGCGATCGCTGGATCATGGGCCGCGCATCGCGGCGGCACCATCCCCTTCGCCGAAAGCCCCTGCGGCCTGGCGGTGACCCGCAACACCCCCCTGCTGTTCTCGCGCCCGCATGCGCGCCTCGCGGCCGCCTCTGTCGAGCCGCCCATCCAGGAGCTCCTGCTGGTGCCGTTCCATGCCGGCGACGAGCCGGTCGGTACGCTCTGGGTCGGCACGCATGACCTCGATTACACCTTCGACGGCGAGGATCTCAGGCTGCTCACGCGGCTGACGCACTTTGCCTCCGCCGCCTGCGTCATGACCCGTGCCCTCGATGAGGCGCGGCCCCAGGAGCTGCGCGGAACGGAAGCGTGGCATCGTGCCGACCTGGAGCGGGAGGTGAGGGAGCGCACGGCCGGGCTGCAGCGGAGCCGCGACCTGCTGCAGACCACGCTGGACAGCTCCATGGACATGATCCAGGTCTTCGAGGCCGTCCGGGACGCTTCGGGCGAGATCGTCGATTTCCGCTGGCGGCTGAACAACCACACCGCGGAACGGACCCTTGGCGAGGTGAGGGGGCAAAGCCTGGTCGAACGCAGTCCGGGCGTGGTTCGGGACGGTATCTTCGACGTCTTCCGGCAGGTCGTGGAGACGGGCCTGCCCTCGGTCGCCGAGCGTCGCCATGCGCACGGGCGATGCGACGGCTGGTTCCATCAATCGGTGGTGAAGCTCGGCGACGGCGTGGCCACCACCACCAGGGAGATGATCGCCTGGAAGGAGGCGCACGCGAAGCTGGAGGAGAGCGAGGCGAAGTACCGCCACCTGTTCAACTCCATCGACGAGGGCGTCTGCATCGTCGAGATGATGTTCGACGACCGGCAGCGGCCGGTCGACTACCGGTTCCTTTCCGTCAACCCTGCCTTCGATCAGCAGACCGGGCTCGGCGACGCCACCGGGCGGACGATGCGAGACCTGCTCCCCGAGCTGGAGGCGAACTGGTTCGAGACGTTCGGCCGGATCGCGCTGAACGGCGTGGCGGAACGGTTCGAACGCCGGTCCATCGCCCTCGGGCGCTGGTACGAGGTCTATGCCTTCCGCGTCGGCACCGCCGAACAGCGGCAGGTTGCCCTCCTGTTCAAGGACATCCAGCCTCGCAAGCGCGCCGAGGCGGCGCTGCGCGAGAGCGAGGAGCGGTTCCGTGCCTTCGTGACGGCCAGCTCGGACGTGGTCTACCGGATGACCCCGGACTGGTCCGAGTTGCAGCGGCTGGAGGGGCGCGCCTTCAAAAACGTCCCGGACCAGCCGAGCAGGACCTGGCTCGACCGCTACATCCGTCCCGACGATCAGGCGGAGGTCCGTGCCGCCATCGACCGGGCGATGGCGACGAGATCGATCTTCGAGCTGGAACATGCGGTGATCCGCAGCGACGGTTCGCTGGGCTGGTGCGTGTCACGGGCGGTCCCGACCCTCACCGACACCGGCGAGATCAGGGAGTGGCTGGGGGCGGCCAGCGACGTGACGGCGCGCAGGAGCGCCGAGACGGCGTTGCGCGAGAGCGAGGAGCGCCTCAGCCAGTTCGGCGAGGCCTCGTCCGACGTCCTCTGGATGCGCGATGCCGCGACCTTCCAGTGGATCTATCTCACCCCGGCCTTCGAGACGATCTACGGCCTCGACCGCACCTCGGCCCTCGCCGGCGACCACCTGGTGAGCTGGGCCGAGATGATCGTGCCGGACGATCGCGAACGGGCGGTGGAGAGCCTGCATCGCGTCCGGGCGGGCGAGCGTGTCACCTTCGAGTATCGCGTCGGGCGGCCCGGCGACGGCGGCATCCGCTGGATACGGGACACCGGCTTCCCCATGCGCGACGCCGCCGGCGCGGTGTGCTGGATCGGCGGCGTCGGCCGGGACATCACCGAGGAGAAGGAGACCGCCGAGCATATGAGCGTGCTCGTGGCGGAGTTGCAGCACCGCACCCGCAACCTCATGGGCGTGGTGCGCGCCACCGCGGACAAGACCCTGCGCAACAGCAGCGACCTCGACGACTTCCGGGAGCGCTACGGCACGCGTCTGGCGGCCCTCGCCCGCGTGCAGGGATTGCTGTCCCGCCTCGGGGAGGGCGAGCGGGTCAGCTTCGACGAGCTGATCCGAAGCGAAGTGGCGGCGCTCGACGGCGAGGCGTCGCGGGTCAGCCTGAGCGGACCGAAGGCGGTGGCGCTGCGCTCGTCGACGGTGCAGATCTTCGCGCTGGCCCTGCACGAACTGGCGACGAACGCGCTGAAATACGGCGCCCTCGCACAGCCGCAGGCGCATCTCGAGATCCGCTGGCACGTGGAGATTGCTGAACCGGAGCGGGCTCCCTGGCTGCATGTGGATTGGCGTGAGCGCGGCGTGCGGATGGCGCCGCGGGATGGCCTGCCGCAGGGGAGGGGCTCGGGGCGCGAACTGATCGAGCGGGCGCTGCCCTACCAGCTCGGCGCCAGAACGACCTTCGTGATGGAACCGGACGGCGTCCACTGCACCATCGCACTGCCCGTGTCGGGACACACGATCCGGGAGAGAACCAAAGCCGCCCCGCGGCGGAGTCCGGAGCCGGCCGATCCCGGAGGATGAGGAGGCCGGCCCGCTCGCATGCGCCGCCAGGAGAAGCCCCAACAGTGGAGTCTCGGACGGGGCGGCGGCGATCGCAACACCACGCGACGGCCGGCACCGCCCTCCGCAAGCTATTACCCCTCCATCCAGTGAGCTTAACCGGCGAGGATCGAGCCTTTAATGCAGGTGAATGACCCTGCAATGACAATTCCCTATTCGTGTCCTGTGTGCGAGGAAGAAAGAATGCCGCACTATTTCATCCGCAAGCTTGAGCAGTTCACGAAGCTATCCTCCGACGACCGGCAGGCCTTGGAGAACGCGGCCTGCAAGCGGCGGACCATTGCGAAGCACTCCGACATCATCAGCGAGGGTGACGATCCTCATCACGTCAACCTGATCCTGGACGGATGGGCGTGCCGCTACAAGCATCTCGACGATGGCCGGCGCCAGATCATCTCCCTCTTCGTGCCCGGCGACCTCTGCGACAGCCACGTCTACCTCCTGCGCGAGATGGACCATTCCATCGTGGCCCTCACCCCCGTCAGGCTGGCCGAGATCTCGCGCGCCGGGCTGGAGCAGGTGGCCAACGACAATGTGCGGGTGACGAAGGCGTTGTGGTGGGACACCCTGGTGACGGTGGCGGTTCAGCGCGAATGGACGGTCAACCTCGGCCAGCGCACCGCCCTGGAGCGTCTCGGCCACCTTTTCTGCGAACTGTTCCTGCGCCTGCGCGGGGTCGGTCTGACGGATGGCCCCAGCTGCGAGCTCCCCCTGACCCAGGTGGAACTGGCGGATGCCCTGGGTCTCTCGAACGTGCACATCAACCGCACGCTCCAGGACTTGCGGCGTGCCGGCCTTGTCGTGCTCAAGGGCGGGCGCCTGACCATTCCCAACTTCGATGCCCTGCGGAGGGCATCGCTGTTCAACCCGAACTACCTGCACCTCGACCGCGAAGGTCGTCAGTTCGATGCCAACGGATCGGTGTGATGCCGAGCCGGTCTCCCCTCAAGCACTCCGTGGAACTGCGATGACGATGGGATCCGACCCGACGGGCGCCGAGGAACGGGTGGTGCTGCTGGCCGAGCTGCAGCACCGGGTGCGCAACACGCTGGCGACGATGCGGCTGATTGCGCGGCGTTCGGCGGAGTTCAGCGAGAGCCTGGAGGACTACACCGCGCATCTCGACGGGCGGCTGGCCGCCTTGGCACGGGTGCAGAACGTCATCATCCAGAACCCCACGGCCGGGGTCGATCTCGACCGCCTCGTCACCGACGAGCTCACGAGCGCGCTCGCCTACCAGGATGGGCGCACGCGTGTGGACGGACCGGATCTGAGGCTGCATCTGCGCGCGGCCGAGCCCCTCGCCCTCGCCCTGCACGAACTCTCGACGAACGCCCTCAAGTTCGGAGCCCTGGCCACGCCGACGGGCCGCCTCACGGTGATCTGGCGGATCGAGGAACGGGACGGCGCCCCCCACCTCGTCTTCGACTGGCTGGAGCGTGGCGTGCCCCTG
Source organism: Methylobacterium sp. 88A (assembly GCF_000376345.1). NCBI lineage: Bacteria > Pseudomonadati > Pseudomonadota > Alphaproteobacteria > Hyphomicrobiales > Methylobacteriaceae > Methylobacterium > Methylobacterium sp. 88A. The sequence continues at coordinate 2,244,697 of NZ_AQVT01000001.1, read as the reverse complement.
AACGAAGACGAGCCTCGTCGCAGGGGGTTCGGCACGGTCGTGCTGGAAGAGATGCTGGCCTACAACCTGAAGGCCGCGACGAGCCTCACCTTCGCGCCCGACGGCCTGCATTTCCGCCTGGCGCTGCCCCTCACCAGCCGGACCTTGCATGCCGGGACCGGCCACGCCTCGCCGCTCCTCCACCCGCCGGACGGCCAAGTCTAGACGGGTTTCGCAGGCGCGCTCCGGGTTCGGCGAAACCCGCCGGGCGGGCCATGGCAAGACGCCTCGCGCCGGTCAGGCGCGGCGTTCCTCTCCCCGGCAGCAGCGGGCACCTGCGCCGTCACGACAGGCCTAGAGCCGTCGCGAGGTGCTCGCGCGCCCGGCTCACCCGGCTCTTCACGGTACCGACCGGACAGCCGAGGATGGCGGCCGCTTCCTCGTGCCGGAGCCCGTCCACCGTCACCAGCAGCAAGGTCTCGCGCTGCTCCGCGGGGAGGGCGTCCAGGGCGCCCTGCAACGCGACGAGCGCGACCCGGTGCTCCTGGTCGGGGGGCGAGGACAAGGCCCCCGCGATGGCCCCGTCGACGTCCTCGATCTCGCGGCGCAGGCGCTTGCGCTGGTTCAGGTGGGCGTTGCGCAGGATCGTGAACAACCACGCGACGAGGTTGGTGCCGTCCTTGAAGCGGGACCGGTGTTCCCAGGCCCGCATCAAGGTCGCCTGCACCATGTCGTCGGCCTCCGCGGTGTTGCCGGTACGAAGCAGGGCGAAGCGGCGCAGGCGCGGCACGAGGGCGATGAGGTCGTCGCCGAACGCCTTGGTGATCTGGCGTTCCGCCTCCGCGTCGAGCAGGGCGGCCCTCAGTCGAAGCAGGACCCGGCCGAGGCGCGTATCGGTGTCGACCGCGCTGGCGCTGGGAATGAGTTCGTCCAGTCGCCGTCCGATCTGGTCCTGGACATGACGAGGCAATCCCTCGCTCGGCGAATGTTCTTCGGAGATTATACTGACATGCATAGGGAGGATTCGTCCTTTTTCCGGACAACGACCGGGTGTGTCCGCCCCTCTACGGTGGAATATGCGTGTCTGGTTGTGGCTGATCGCTCGCGTTCACGTCAATGATACAGATATACCAGATAATATCTTGCGCGATCCGGAACCGTCGCTGGTCGTCCCCTGTTACGGCTCGGTTCCATCCCAGCAGTCAGGAAGGCGGTCGCAGGTGACACTCGGCGTCGACAGGCATGAGCTTCGGCAGATCGTCGCCGGCCTCAGCGAGGGCGTGATCCTGGTCGAGCCCGACCAGACCATCGCCTACGCCAACGAGGCCGCGCTCGCGATGCACGGGGCCGAGACCGTCGGGGAGCTCGGCGGGACGGTGGACGCCTACCGCGAACGTTTCGCCCTGCGCTACCGCAACGACCACACCCCGAACCAGTATCCGATGGAACGGGTCGTCTCGGGCGAGCGCTTCCACGACGTCATCGTCGAGGTGACGCGGACCGACCAGCCCGATGTCGACTTCGTCCATTCCCTGCGCAGCCTCGTGGCCACGGACCGCGACGGCAACCCGAGCTGCCTCGCCCTCATCCTGAAGGACGTATCGGGGCAGTTCGAGGCCGAGGAACGGTTCGAGGCCGCCTTCGACGCCAACCCCGCGCCGGCCGTGATCTGCCGGCTCTCGGACCTGCGCCACGTCAAGGTGAACGACGGCTTCCTTGAGATGACCGGCTACACCCGCGACGCCGTGATCGGCCACAGCGTCTACGAGGTCGACGTGCTGGCCGGAGCCCGTAGCCGGGACCTGGCGATCTCACGCCTGAACGGCGGGGGCACCATCCCGCAGATGGAAGCCTGCCTCGATTTGCCGGATGGCGGATCGCGCTACGTCATCGTCGCCGGCCAGCCCATCGAATGGGGCGACGAGCCCTGCATGCTGTTCACCTTCGCCGACCTGGACCTGCGAAGGGAGGCGGAGACGGCCCTGCGCCGGAGCGAGGAGCGCTTCGCCAAGGCGTTCCACATGGCCCCGGTCCCGACCCTGCTGGCGCGCGTCGAAGACTTCTCCATCACCGGTGCGAACGAGGCCTTCACCCGGGTCTTCGGCTATGGCGCCGACACGGTGTCCGGGCGCTCGCCGGCCGATCTCCGGCTCTGGGTCCACGATGTCGCACGGATCAGGTTCGAGACGGCGATGGCGCGCACCGGTCGCGTGCTCGGCCTGGAAGTATGCCTGCGCCACGAGGACGGCACCGATGTCGACTGCCTGGTATCGGCCGAGCGCGTCGAGATCGGCGACCGGACGTTCGCCCTCGTAGTCCTTCAGGACATCACCGAGTGCAAGCGCACGGAGCGCGAACTGTTCGAGGCCATCGAGGCGGTGATGGCCGACACCTCGTGGTTCAGCCGCGGGCTGATCGAGAAGCTCGCCAACCTGCGCCGGCCGGCGAGCGAGCACGAGGACGGCATCGTCCCGAACCTCACGGTCCGCGAGCGGCAGATCCTCGACCTCGTCTGCCGGGGGCTCGGGGACGATGCCATCGCCAGGCGTCTCAACCTGTCCAGGAACACGGTGCGCAACCACTCGGCGTCGCTTTACCGGAAACTCGACGTGCACAAGCGCTCCGAGGCCATCGTCTGGGGCCGCGACAACGGGTTCCCGATATCCGAAACCAGCAAATAAAAACCTCATAACCAGTATATCTGCATCATTGCCGCCCGGAACCGGCGGGCCACTTGAGGGACGGTGTCAATCGCTGAGGCATTGGAGCACCCCGTGAGCGCGCAAAAGACGACCGACACTTCCGACAAGCTCAAGGGCTCGGTGAAGGAGGCCATCGGAAAGTTGGTCGGCGACCCGAAAGTCGAAGCCGAGGGTAGGTCTCAGCAGAAATCACCGACGCCCGACGTAAAACCAAAGACCACCCCCAAGTCGTAGCTCGAGCGTCACGTCGTAGCTCGGGCGTCACGAACACCGTTCGCGACAAGAACACCTGCGCGACAACATCAGGAGAGACATCATGGTCGATGCGGATCGCATCACAGGCGCCGCCAAGGAGCTCGGCGGCAAGGTGCAGGGCACGGTGGGCGACCTCACCGGTTCGAAGCGGGATTCGGCCGAGGGCCGTGCGCGCGAAGCGCAGGGGGCCGCCGAGAACCTTTACGGACAGGCCAAGGACACCGTGCGCGACGCGGCCGAGCACGTCGCCGACACCGCCCGCGACATCGGCGGCAGGGTTCGCGACACGGTCGGCAGCCTGATCGGGTCGGACGACGTCGAGGACCGCGCGCGCCGCGCCCAGGGAGCCGCCGCCGATACCTACGACCGCGCCGAGCGCTCCGTCCGCGGTGCCGGCCGCGAGGCCTACGACCGGGCCGAGGACGCCTACGAGAACGGTGGCCGGTACCTGCGCCAGGGCGGACGCGAAGCCACCGACCGGATCGCCGAGCATCCGGTGGCCGCCCTGCTCGTGGCTGGCCTCCTCGGCTACGGCGTCGGCCTGCTCATCCACCGGCGCGACTGATCCGCAAAGCCGCGATCGATCGGGCCTACCGCGCCGGAACTGCGCGGTCGGCCCCCTGAGTTCCACCAGCCCCCCTCGAACGACCGACCTTCTCGGACGACCGACGACCCGGAGTATCAGTATCGTGTCCACTTCCCCCCTTCTCGCGACTTCATCCACAACGGCCTCGGCCGATACCCGCACCGTCCTGCTGAACCAGGTTTCGTGGGGCGCGATCTTCGCCGGCGCGGTCACCGCCCTGGTGACCCAGGTCGTCCTCAACATGGTCGGCGTCGGCATCGGCCTGTCCAGCGTCGGAGCGAACGCCGCCGACAACCCGGCCGCCTCGACCCTGTCGCTCGGCGCCGGTGTCTGGTTCATNGTCTCGGGCATCGTNGCCGCTCTCGCGGGCGGCTTCATCGCCGGNCGCCTGTCGGGCAAGCCCGTGACGGGCGCGGCCGGCCTGCACGGCCTGGTCTCCTGGGCGGTGACCACCCTCGTCGTCCTGTATCTTCTCACCTCCGCGGCCGGCGGCCTCATCGGCGGCGCCTTCTCGGGCGTGACCAGCACGCTNGGCGGCGCCGGNTCNCTCGTCGGCGGTACCGTGCAGACCGCCGCGCAGGCCGCAGCCCCGTCGCTGTCCAAGATCACCAACCCGCTGGACGGCATCGAGCAGAGCGTCCGCCAGCAGGCGGCCGGCCAGGACCCGCAGGCCGCCAAGGANGCCGCCGTCGCCGCCATCCGCGCCCTGTTCACGGGNGATCCCGCCCAGAAGGCCCAGGCCGAGAACCGCGCCGCCGANGCGCTGGCCAAGGCCCAGGGCATCCCGGTCGATCAGGCCAAGACCCAGATCCAGGACTACAGGAAGCAGTACGAAGAGACCGTCGCCAGCGCCAAGCAGAAGGCCGAGGCCGCGGCNGTGGCCGCCAAGTCCGCNGCCACNCAGGGCGCNTTCTACGGCGCGCTCGCCCTGATCCTCGGCGCCCTCGCCGGCTTCTTCGGCGGCCGTCTCGGCGCTCCGACCCTCGCCACCCTCACCGATCGCTACGACGCCCGCCGCATCTGAGCCGGATCGCCGGCCGGTCACCGCGACCGGCCGGACCTTCCCTTTCGACGATCACCCCGAACCCAAGGAGCCATCCCATGAGCAGCACCACGGACAAGCTGAAGGGTCTCGCCAACGAAGCCGTCGGCAACCTCAAGGAAGGTGTCGGCAAGGTCACCGGCAACGACAAGCTCGTCGCCGAGGGCAAGGCCCAGGAACTCAAGGGCGAGGCCCAGCGCACCGTCGGCGAGGCCAAGGACGGTGTGGCCTCGGTCGTCGACAAGGTCACCGGCAAGCGGTGATCCACCACCGCTGACCGTCCCACGCCGACCCGCCGTCCAGGACCGCCATCCGGTCATCGCATGATGGCCGTCGCCCTGGCCCGGCTCCCATGCCGGGTCAGACCTCGCCGTTGCCCACGCGGCGGTCAACTCCTCCACCTTCCCACCCACAAGGACGACCGATGAGCAAGGGTTACCCCTCGATGACCGCGCTGCTGGGCCTGCTGGCCGTGGCCGGCTACCAGAACCGCGACAAGCTCGCCGAGCTTCTGAAGGGCCACGACGCCCCGTCGACCCCCTCCCTGAGCCCGAACCATGGCACCGTCCCACCGATCCCGAGCACCGGATCGAACACCGGAGCCACGGGTGGCTTCGGCAACCTCGGCGGCCTTCTGGGCGGCCTCGGCACCGCCGGCGTGGGTGGGCTGATCGCCAGCGGCCTGAGCGAGCTCGTCGACCACTTCACCAAGGGCGGCCATGGCGAGACGGCGAATTCCTGGGTCAACCAGGGCGCCAACCGCGACATTCCAGAGGCGGACCTCGAACGCGCCATCGGCCCGGACACCCTCGACCATCTCACCCAGCAGACCGGCCTGAGCCGCGCCGCGCTCCTGTCCCGCCTCTCCCGCGAGCTGCCCTCGGCCATCGACCGCTACGCTGCCGACAGCCGCAGGCCGGCCTGACGACACGACACGAGGCCGGTGCCACCGGGCGCCGGCCCCACACGATTCCGGGCGAGCCCGCGCCGGGGTTCGATCCACAGCCTTCCCCCGACGCTCGCGAGACCCCCATGGCCATCGACTACCGCTCGGAACTGCGCCGCCCCTTGCCCTTCAGCCTCGCGGTCGTGGCCGCAATCCTGCTGGTCTGGCTCATCGTCGCCTCCATCGCGGACGCGCGCCAGCGCAGCGCCCGGGACCACCGCATCGAGGACCTGCAGACCCAGCAGACGGCGCTCCGCGCCGACCTCGAGCGGCAGGTCTCGACCGCCGGTACCCTGACCGCCCTCCAGGCCAGGATCGCCACCGCCCAGCAGCAGGACCAACAGGCGAGCCAGGCTGCCGAGCAGGCGAAGTCCCGTGCCGCGACCCTGACCCAGGAGCAGCAGGCGGCCGAGACCAAGACGGCCGAGGCGAGGAAGGCGGCCGAGGCCGAGACCCGGAAGCTCACCGAACTGCAGAGCCAGGTCGCGCAGGCCGAGGGGAAGCTGGCGCCCCTGCAGGAGGCCATCACCGGCGCGGAGACATCCGCCGTCGACCGTGCCCGGGATCTCGCCGAGGTGGGACGCCGCCTCGAGGACGCCCGGGTGCAGGAGGCCAAGCTTCGTGCCGATCTCGCGACCATGACCCAGGAGGCGACGGCCAAGACCGCCGACCTCGCCAAGGCCGAGGAACGTCAGCAGAACGCCCGCGAGGCCGCCGCCGCCGCCCAGAAGGAGTTGGCCGACGCGCGGGCCGCGACCGAGCAGGCCACCCGGCAGCGCACGGACACCGATCAGGCCGTCGCCGCGTTGACCGTCGGCAAGGACAAGCTCACGTCCGAGATCGACCTCGCCAACCGCGACGCCCAGCAGGCCCGCGACGCCCTGGAGAACGTCCGCAAGGAGCTCGCCGAGGCCCAGGCGCAGCGTGACCGCGTCGTCTCCGAGCGTGGTCAGGCCGAGCAGGCCTTGCAGACGCTCTCCGCCGACCGCGATGCCGGCGCCAGCGCCCTCGATGCCCTCCGCAAGCGCCAGACCGAGGCGCAGGGAGAATTGGCCACGCTCACCGAGACCCTGGCCACCCGCAACAAGGAGGCCGCTTCCCTCGACGAGCGTCTGGCTTCCGCCCGGCAGGACCTGAGCACCGCCCAGGCGAAGCTCGCGGAAATCCGCCAGCAACTCGCCGCCCCGCCTGCCCCCGCGCCGAGCCAGCCGGCTCGCTGAGGCGATTTCGACCCACGCGGGCGGCCGCTCGCTCGCGTGGGTCGCCCATCCGGCCCCACCGCACGCAAAGATCTCGCGATGAAGCTCCGTATCCTCACCCTCACGGCACTCGCTCTCGTGGGAGCCCCGCATGTCTCCCGGCCATCCGTGGCGCAGGAGGGGCCCGAGATGGAGACCCTCCGGGCGAATTGCGGTGGCGATTACCTTCGCCTGTGCGCCGGCATGAAACCGGGTGGCCCCGAGGTGAAGGCCTGCTTCAAGCGCAATCGCCCGAATCTGTCGGAGGGATGTTCACGGGCCATCGCCGCCTACGAACGCTCCCGCGGCGGATCCTCCGGCGAGGCCGACGACTGACTCACCGGATGAGGAAGGCAGGTGGATGCGCTTGGCCGGCGGCCGGTACACCGCGATCGGCGACGCCAACCAGGACCAGATCCGCGATTCGGACCTGATCTGTCCCGGCCAGGTTTCCGTGCTGCCGAGCGAAGACATCGACGATGCCGTGCGGGACGAGAAGCGCGGCTGAGGAGAAAGCACCCATGACCACGTTCACCAAGACCGTCACCTATGTCCTGGCCGCCGCGGCCGTCGTCACGCTCGCCATCGTCGTCCTTCAATCGACGAGCATGCTGGCGAGCTCATAGCCGCGCTGACGGAACGAGAGTGTCGGTGACTTCGGCGGTCGGCCCTTGTGAAGGTCGGGCCGCGGGGGAGGGCATCGAGGACGGTTCGGACGTCTCGAGCGACGTGCTTCATTCGTCGCCGAGTGCGTCGAAATAATCGAAAAACACGCCTTCCGGATCGTGCTTGCGTCTCAGCGCACACAATCGTTCCCATTTCTCGGGCGTGAAGGCCTGTGGGACGTTCGCGGGCTGCTCGACCGTATTCGTCTCGCCGATATAGTAACCCGTATTGTAGGGGCGCAGCGTCGTCGTGATCCGGCGATGCCACTCGGTGTTGGCGGCGTCGTCCTCGGCCTTCCACCACATGGTCCATGGGCCGCCATAGACCTTGGCGGAGACGGAATAGGCCATGTCCTTCTGCGCGGCCGGGACATCCGGGCCGCAGAAGATGGTCAGCAGGAAGACGGAGATCGCGGACGGCGCATCGGGCAGCAGGGGCAGGATGGCCTGGACCAGCTCTCCCGGACTGTGATCGGAATAGGTCGCTTCCACGCGCGAGCGGGCGCCTTCCGGCCAGAAGGATCCCGACGCGTCGAAGAGCTGCTCGAAGGTGAGCGGTGTCGCGAAGGACGATGAAAGGGGTGTGATCGGAGAGCGCTCCAGCACCTGCAATGCAGTCCTCGCGGCGTCCGGCGTGTCTTCGAACGCCGTGGCCGTCACCATGCAGAGCCAGCCGTTCTCGGCGGCGGCCTCTTCTCTCAACTCCGGCGGAGCCTGCACGACGAACAGGCTCAACTCGACCGAGGGGGAAATGCCGGGGGCCAGCTTGCCGAGCCAGGTCCCGATCGCCGGAGCGTCCGCGAGGCGATAGTAAGAGGTGCTGCCATGCATGGCTTTCGGCAGCGGATGAAGCTTGAGATGGTACTTCGTCACGACACCGAAGAATCCGGACCCCGCCCCTCGGGCGGCCCAGAAGAAGTCCGTGTTCTGCGTCGCGCTCGCCGTGATCAGGTCGCCCTGGGCGGTGACGAGTTCGATGGCCTCGACGCTCTCCGCTCCGGAGCCCCAGACGGTCGGGTTCCAGGCCATGCCGCCGCCGAGCAGATAGCCGCTGGCTTTCACCTGAGGGCAATGGCCGGTCGGGAAGGCCAGCCCGAGGGGATTCAGCGCCTTCTGGATGTCACGGTTGCTGACGATCGGCTGAATCACCGCCTTCAGGTTATCGGCATCGACGGAGACGATCTGCGTGAGTTGCGAGAGATCGATCAGGATGCCGCCGTGACGCAGGCTCGGCTGGCACCAGTTGTGGCCGCCTCCGCGCACGACGACCTTCAGCCCGCTCGCGCGGGCGAACCGCACGGCCGCGACGACGTCGTCCTCGTCCAAGGCCTTCACGATCGCCTCGGGGGCGCGATCCGGGATCAGCCTGTTCCAGAGATTCCCGTGAATCGCCTCGAGGAATTGCGGATCACCCGCAGTGAAGACCTCGCCTTTGCAGGCATCCCTCAGACCGTCGATGTTCATGGCGTCACGCAGTAGGACTGAGGGACCGCCCGGACGACAACGATCCGGGCGGGAGATCTTGCTTCAGGCGGAATCCGAGCCGTCGGTTCAGTAAGGAACCCGGTCCGCCTTCTGGGCATACTTCTTCCAGACCTCGACGGCTTCCGTGCGCATGATCTGCGTTGTCGGAATGGAACGCTCGGAGACATCCTTCTTGAGCTCGGCATAGATCATGCTGTCGTCGAAGCCGCCGTATTCCAATGCGTCTTCGACCTGGGCGGCGTAGTACACGCGCTTGATGCCGGCCCAGTAGGCGGCCGCCATACACATCGGGCAGGGCTCGGCGCTGGTGTAGAGCGTCGCGTCGCGGAGCTTGAACGTCCCTTGCGACTTGCAGGCCTTGCGGATGGCCTCGATCTCGCCGTGCCAAGTCGGATCGTTTTCCGCGACGACGCGGTTGGCGCCCTCGGCGATGATTTCGCCGTCCTGAACGATGACGCAGCCGAAGACGCCGCCGGCGCTCTCGACCAGTGAGGTTTTCTCCGACAAGGCGATTGCCCGAGCCATGAAATCAGTGTGGTCGTGAGCCATTTCCAGTCTTTCTCGTTAGGTGTGGTCAGCTGATGCTGTCACGGGTGTCGATGAATTGTTAAAACAGGTGGGAGAACAAGAACATTTCGAGCCCGTAGAGGACGGCCAGAATCGTCACGCCCAGTGATTCCGTACGCCAGCGCGTCTGCGGATCCGGTTTCAGCCACCAGCCCAGGCCGAAGATCGCGACCGCCATCAGGGGCCACGACACCAGCGAGACGCTGATGGCATTGCCGATGAAGGTGGAGGCGGCCAGGGGCAACCCGTTCAGCAGAGGGCTGAGGAAGCGGATTTCCAGCATGACGACGGGAAACAGGACGAGCAGGACGAGGCAGGTCTGCTTCCAGGCCGGAGGCGGAGCGAGACGCTGCTCGTTGGCGAACCACCCGGCGAACGGGTTGCTCATCCGGTGGCTGTGCCAGGTCGAGACCTGAGGCGTCGCTTCGGCCAGGATGGCCTTCCTCTCCGCCGATTGCAGCCAGGCATCGAGGAAGGCCGGGCCTTCGAAGCGCACCAGCGTGGTCCAGTAGGGGACGTCCGACGACAGGGGCGCCTGGACGAGGGTGCCCATGTATCCGGGAAAGCGGGCCTGGACCTGCTGGATGCGCTCGGCCCAACGCCGGAACGCCTCCTCCTGCCCCGCCTTCACGATGGTCGTGATGACCTCCGTGACGGTGGTCGTCGAATGGTAATCCGGTGCCGCCTCGTCGGCACGGGACGTCTTGCCGTCGCCCTCCAGGGCCGCGAGGTCGGCGAGGAGGGCGGTGCGCGCCTCGTCCTCGATCCATCGGGTCAACGCTTCGGGCGAGCGGAACCGTTGGATGATCTGCCATTCGGACGAGCCGGAGAAGGCGGGGATGATCTCCAGGCTGACGAAGTCGTGAGAGGCCGAGACGACCCGGGTGAACTCGGCCTGCCACGCGGCGAAGCGCGCCTCCATGCCGGGCGGCACGGTGAGCTTCGTCGCGACGGCTTTCGTCGCCCCGACTTTTATCGAACGCGACGAATCCCGGCGGGAGCCCGGAGCTTCGCCTGCATTCGAGACATCGATCGCACCCGTTTCGAACATCGTCGACGAAGCCCTTCCATTGGCAGCTTCCAGAATACGCCACCCATGAGGCCGCCCTGTAGGTCGATGACCTACAAGACTTCGATCCTCACGCCTCTTTCGAAGGCACATCGTCAGCTACGCCCAGAACTGTAAACGGACTACGCCGCGTCGGTTCTGATTTATTGGCGAGACGAGCATGATCGCCGTGATGGTAAACGGCTGGTCTGCAATCCATGCCGCCTTGTCCGGCTGTCCTCAGCGTTTCGATCCCTGTTCGAAGGCTCGCTGTTCATGATCGCGAGCGATGGGCATTTGCCGGAGGCTGCTGTAGGTCGATGACCGACAGCAGCGGCACGGATTTTATGGAACACTACCCTGGTTGGCCGGCTCGCTCGGGGTAGACATGTCCTTCTTTCGGCTGCTGATCGTCGACGACCACCCGATCGTGCTGGCGGGCCTGAAGCTGCTGCTGCGTGGCGACGGCCGTTTCCACGTGTGCGGAGAAGCCCGATCGGCGCAGGCGGCCTGCCTCGAGGCCGAGCGGCTGCAGCCCGACGTCATCATCACCGACCTGATCATGGGAGACGGCGACGGCCTCGCGCTGATCGAGGATCTGCGCGCCATGCTGCCGGCCGCCAGGATCGTCGTCTATTCCAGCCGCGACGAGACGGTCTGGGGTCCGCATGTGATCTATGCCGGCGCGCATGGCTATGTCGCCAAATCCGAGCCGCTCGAAACCGTCGCCGTGGCCCTCGACCGGGTGATGGCGGGCGCCATCCATGTCAGCGAGCCGGTGCAGCAGCTGTTGATGCGCGATCTCGCGCGACGACGCGACCGTCGGACGGAGATCGGCGACCTGTCCGGCCGCGAACTGCAGGTGCTCCGGCTGATCGGCAGCGGTGCGACGCTGCAATCGCTGGCCAAGGAATTGGGATTGAGCGTGAAGACGGTCGGCACCTATAGGGAGCGCCTGAAGATCAAGCTCGGGCTGGACAGCGTCAGGATGCTCGAACGCCATGCGGCGGATCACGTCGCGGGGCGTCTCGATCCGTCATGAAGGACAGTCCGTCATGAAAAGCTGGCTGGCCCGCTGGGATGTGACCCCTGCCGAACAGGCCGGCATGACGTTCGGAGAGGTGCTGACCCTCGTCAATATCCGACGGGTCGAGATCGCCTGCATGCTGGGGCTGTTCACCAAGGCGATCGAGTTCGCCACCGGACTCAGGACCGTTCAGATCGTCGTGGAAATCGTGCTGGCGTTCGCCTTCCTCCTCGCCTCGCTGGCGTTGCGGCGCGGCGGCGGACCGTGGCTCCGGCGCGGCTTCGTCGCGGTCTTTCTGGTCCTGACCCTGCTCGACACCCAAGGGGCGATCGCCGCGATGGGCGCCAAGGGACGATTGACCAGCGGATATCCGATGATGCTCCTGTCCCTGACCCTGCTGTTCGTGCTGCCGCCCCTGGCTTTCGCGCTGGCCCTGATCCCGCTGCTGGTGAGCTATTGCTGGATCGTGCTCGCCACGGCGACCTTTCCCGCCGAGCAGGTCGTCGCCATCGTCAATGCCGCCATCGTCTCGGTGATCGCCGTCGTGGCCGCGGCGCTGATCCATTCCGGACGGCGCAGCGATTACGAGCAGAAGCGGACGATCCGTCTCCAGAACGATCGGCTGACGGAAAGGAACAGCGAACTCGACACCCTGATGGCGATCACCGCGCACGACCTGCGCAGTCCCCTCTACGGCCTGCGCAACCTGTTCGACCTCGCCGTCCGGCGCGCGCCGCGGGAGCCGGAACTGCCGCTCGTGGTGCTGCGAGAGGCGAAAGCGAGCATCGACGCGATGCTGGGTCTCGCCACGCGTCTGCTCGAGGCGCACGCCGCCGAGCATCGGCCGCTCGCGCGCCTCGCGAACGAGGATGTGCGCAGGCATGTGCTCGCCGCCGTCGACCGGATCCAGCCCCTCGCCCAATCGGCCGACGTCCGGATCGAGGTGGATCTGCCGGAACGGCCGTTGATCGCCACCCTCGATTCGGGCGCCCTCTCGCAAATCCTCGACAACCTCCTCAGCAACGGCGTTCGGTTCAGCCCGACGGGCGGCATCCTGACGATCGGCGCCGCGCGGGATGGCGGGTCCGTGGCGATCGAGGTCCGGGATCGCGGACCGGGCATCGATCCGGCCGGGTACGCTCTCCTGTTCAAGAAATTCCATCAGGCCGCCGGGGCACGCTCCGAAGGGGCGCCGAGCACGGGCATGGGCCTGTTCATCGTCGCGACCCTCGCCGACCGCATGGGTGCCGCGGTGCGGTGCGAGCCCGCGACGGATGGGGGCGCGGTTTTTGTAGTGACGCTGTCCGCGGGCGGGACCGAGACGTAGAGCGCCCGATGCCCGGTTCCCCATCGAGGGCGAGCGGATCGATCCTGCCCATCGAATTGATGCGTCGGCGTTTTGCGAGCAATGATACGCCATCCCCGAGGAACGCGGACCCGGCGCGTGCGGCATGACGTGCCGCGTCGGCCGCCGACGAACAGGATCTCCATGCGCACGATCGCCTCCTCGCTCGCCCTCACGCTGCTCGCGGCCCTGGCGCCGCTTCCGGCCCTGTCCGCGCCGGACAAGGGCGTTCTGGAAGCGGCCGAGGCCCAGAATGGCCCGTATCGCGAGACCCTGAAGGGGCTCGTCGACGTCGACACCGGAACCGGCGATGTGCCCGGCCTTTCCAAGGTCGAAGCGGTCCTGACGAAGCGCCTCGAAGCGTCGGGGCTGACCGTGAGCACCCGGACTGCCCCCGCCTTCGGCGGCAACACCCTCATCGGCACGCGATCCGGCACGGGCACGCGCAAGATCCTGCTCCTGGTGCATTACGACACCGTGTTCGGCACGGGCGACGCGGCCAAGCGCCCCTATACCGAGCGCGACGGCCGCGCCTACGGGCCGGGCGTTGCCGATGCCAAGGGCGGCGTGGCGATGATCCTGCATGTCCTCAGCGCGTTGGAGACATTGCGGTTCGACGGCTACGGCACCCTCACGGTGGTGTTCAATCCGGACGAGGAGCGCGGCTCGCGCGGGTCACGCGACGAGATCGCCAGGATCGCCCGCGAACAGGATGTGGTCCTGTCCTTCGAGCCTTCCTTCGCCGAGGCCGGCGTCGACGCCGTCACGGTGGCGACCAAGGGCATCAACTACGCGAGCCTGACGGTGAAGGGACGCGCGTCCCATGCCGGGGGCGCGCCGGAAGCCGGGCGCAACGCGGTGGTCGAACTCGCCCACCAGATCCTTCAACTGCAGGACCTCGGTGACCCGAGCAAGGGGACCAGCCTGCATTGGACCATGATCCAGGGGGGCACCAAGCCGAACATCATCCCCGAGACCGCCAAGGCGGAGGGCGACATGCGCTACTTCGTGCCGAGCGAGTACGACCGCATCCTGATGGAGGCCCGCAGGATCGTCGGTGCGCATCGCGTTCCCGACACGCAGGTGACCTTCGATCTCGCCAGGGGCCGTCCGCCGCTGCCGCGCAATCCGGCATCGACGTCGCTCGGCGACCGCGCGAAGGCGATCTACGCCGAACTGGGGGCGGGCCTCGCGCTGGCCGAGATCGGCGGCGGCACCGATGCGGGCTACGCCTTCCAGCCCGACAGCCCGGCAAAACCCGCCATCCTCGAGTCGCTCGGCATCGTCGGCGGCCACTATCACAGCACCGATGAGTTCGCGGTCCTCGCCAGCATCACGCCGCGGCTCTACCTCGCGACCCGCCTCGTGATGGAGGCGGCGCAGGACACGGGCCGTTGATCGGCCCGGCCAGGGCGTCGTCCCGAGCAGGTATCGCCGACATGGTCCCGGTTCTGCTATAGACGCCCGCGCTACATCGAAGAGCCTGCTTGGCTGCCGATAGAGGGCGCGACGCCCACCTCCGCCGTTCGCCGAGTGTCTCTCACACAACTCCCGCTTCCCCGTCTGCCGTGAGCGAGAACCGACGGTGACCGGGAGTGGTGTGAGGCGCTCATGATCGCTTTCCGTTAACCCCGGACTCGCTGCCTTGTGTGTGGGGCCGCGAAGGTTGACGCTGCCCTGCGTGCCGCCATAGACAAGGCGGCCGGACGATCGGGTCGCGATCCGGTAGCAAGGGCGAGAAACCCAAGCATCCGCAAAGGCAAATTATTCAGCCTTTGCACCAGCTTGGAAGGGTGGCCGAGTGGTTTAAGGCAGCGGTCTTGAAAACCGCCGTGGGGGCAACCCCACCGTGGGTTCGAATCCCACCCCTTCCGCCAATGATCCTTTCGCTGGCATTCGCACCCAACCGCTAAACCATTGAAAACGAACCACTTTGCGTCGCCTTGCTTTCGTGGGTGACCGCTGGCGTTTGCCTGATTTCGCGTTTATGGTGTGGGTAGAAACGTGGGTCGGATTGTATGGCTGGAAAGCTCACTTGGCCTGCCCCCTGAAAAGTGGTCCTCCCTGAGGTATGGCTTTGAGCCATGTGGAGGATGTCATCATGGGACGGAAGAAGCATACGGCTGAAGAGATTGTTGCCAAGCTGGCCTGCCCCCATGCGGTGGCCCAAGTTCGAAGTTAGTGCATCGTCGGTCGCGTGACGATGGCGGGGTGAGCGAGCGGCGCTGAGCTACTCGGTTCCGTTGGCCAGATAACGACCTCCGGTGCAGGTGGCTGGTAGCCCAGCGACGAGTGCGGTCGGATAGTATTGTAGTCTTTCCGCCACTGCTCGATGACGACACTGGCTTCCTTGAGGGTGTAGAACACCTCGCCGTTGAGGAGTTCGTCGCGGAGCTTCGCGTTGAAGCTCTCGCAGTACCCGTTCTCCCATGGACTGCCCGGCTCGATGTAGGCGGTCACTGATCCAACCGCCGCGATCCAGTCCTGAACAGCCTTGGCGATGAACTCCGGCCCGTTGTCCGAGCGGATGTGACCGGGCACCCCGCGAAGACTGAACAGGTCCGAGAGCACGTCGATCACGTCCAGCGCCTTGAGCTTACGAGCGACCCGGATTGCCAAGCACTCGCGGGTGAACTCGTCGATCACATTTAGCATTCGGTACTTGCGCCCGTTGTGCGTGCGGTGCTCGACGAAGTCGTAGGACCAGACGTGGTCGGGATGCTTCGGCCGTAGTCGCAGACAGGAACCGTCGTTGAGCCAGAGACGCGCTCGCTTCGGTTGCCGAGCCGGGACCTTGAGCCCCTCTCGTCGCCAGATCCGTTCGACCCGCTTCACATTTACCGTCCAGCCGTCACGCCGGAGCAAAGCCGTGATCCGACGGTAGCCGTAGCGCCCATACTGCAGAGCCAGGGCGATGATGGCGGCTGTCAGAGTGGCCTCGTCCTCGACCATCACAGCACACTTGCGCTGGGTCGAACGATGCTGTCCCAGGACACGGCAGGCAAAGCGTTGCGACACGCCATGCTTAGCAACGACGTAGTCGACACAAGCCCGGCGGCGAGCCGGGCTCAGAAGTTTCCCGATGCGGCCTCCTTGAGGATGAGCTTCTCCAAGGTCAGGTCAGAGATCGCCCGACGAAGCCGTTGGTTCTCTGTCTCCAGGGACTTCAGCCGCTTGACCTGGTCACCCTTCAGGCCGCCGTACTCAGAGCGCCAACGGTAATACGTGACCTCGGTTACCTCGATGGACCGGATTGCTTCGGCAACCTTGCGACCCTGCGAGACCAGAACATCCACTTGGCGCAGCTTGGCAACAATCTCTTCAGCCGTATGCTTCTTCCGTCCCATGATGACATCCTCCACATCGCTCAAAGCCATACCTCAGGGAGGACCACTTTTCAGGGGGCAGGCCAAAGGTGCTCAAGACAGCGGTGCCTCCAGAACGCTCTGCCGACGTAAAGGCCGGATCGGCGGCGGAGCTTGTACGCAAGCTCAGGATCGAGACTGGCGTCATCTGAACCCGGCCAGCCTTCGTCCTGAGCCGACTTGGCAGACCGGAACAGCCGCTGGGCAGCGCATGGCCTGTTCGCGTGTCGACCCATGGGAGGTCGACATTTCCGTCAATCGATCACATCAAAGCCCATTGATATTTGATATTAATCTGATATATGTGCCTTACTATGCAATATATAGTGCATTAACACTTTGAGGATTTGTATTAATAGCTATATATGCTCATTAAATTATTAAATTTGTATTAAAAAATTAGGAATTACATTTATTTACATTTAATTAATCAAAATAATATTAATTATAGACTGGAATTATGACAAACATCGACTCCATTAATTCAGCACCGATTCGAATCTCGGAGGCGGATCAGCCGTGAAACATCGTCACTATCTTTGGGCAGCTGTCGCTGCCGGTCTCGGCGCTATAGGCACGGCGCAGGCCCAGTCCCGACTACAGGTGAATCCGGCACCGTCCGACGCGAAAGTCCTTCCAGGCACACCCAACTCGGGCACTGCTGCTCCTCCAACATTCGCGGCCGAGGGCTTCGTGTTCAACAACACGATGTCGCTAGGCAGTTTGTGGCGGACACAACCTCGCGACTTCAGCCTTCTTGGGATTGCCAACGGCGGCACGGGAACCAGTTCGAACTGGGACAACGGCAACCTTAATTTCGATCAAGGTCTGGTGCTCGGAGGTTTGCGGGGAAGGGGCAGCATCGCGTGGTCGCACGGTCCTTTCGAAGCTTTGGTCGACGGCGTGTACTTCGCGAATGGGCTTAACAGCCGAGACCGATCCTATGTCGCGGGGACGGTCGATCGGCAGTTGAGCTTAGGTGGTTACCTCAACGATGCGTGGGTCGGCGCGAAGGTCGCCACAGATATCGGAGCAGTACGCCTGCGAGCCGGCAACCAGATCTTGCGCTGGAACGAAACGTCCTTCTCGTTCGGAGCACAGGTTACGAATCCACAGGTCTTCAGCCGAATCTTCCTTCCGGGCGCCGGTCTGGCCGATTCGCTCAAGGCGGTGCCGATGATTACCGCAGCGATGGGGGGCCCTGGAACGGGGGGCTTTGAAGCTTTCTACAAGCTCGACTTCGCGCCCGACGAGTCTATACCCTGCGGTTTCTTCCTCGAGACAAACGACTATACCTGTCCTGGTAGCCGCTTTCTCAGTCTGTCGGCGCTCGCGCCCGACGGGCCAAATTCCATCATTACGCCGGCAACTCCTCTTGGCTCCGGCCTGGTTAGAGGCCGGGACCGGGTCGAGAGTACGGCCGGCCAATTCGGCATCAATATCCGGTCACCCGATTTCGGCGGCCCCCTCAAAGCGAGCATATCGCTACTGGCTGCGCGGTTCACGGATATGGGCGGCGTGACCAGCGCGCTTAGAGGTACACAGTCGGATCTTCTGCGTATGACGGCCGCGAACTACGATGCCGGTGGTCAGTATATCCGCGATTATCGATCTGGTGTCGGGATGCTCGGCGCAGCCTTCAGGGCTAGCCTGACGTCGACGACGCAGATCAAAGCCGAGTATAGCATTCGCCTCGGCCAGCCCGTGCAAGTCGACGACGCACAACTCATCGGAGCCTTCCAACTGCCCGCAGCCGTCATCGGCGCCTGCTCCAATGCCTCGGCGTCCACTCCCTGCCAACAGGTGCTGGCAAGAGCCAACTCAAATCAGGTGATCAGTCGCGCCGGCGGAATCACTGCCGCAAATGCCGCAGGTTTCCTTGGTCAGTTCGTGAGTGGCGCCGACTATCATGATGTATCGCAATTCGGCATCGGCGTCGTCCAGACGCTGCCTCCCATCTTAGGGGCATCCGAGTGGTTTGCGGGGGCCGAGTTCGGCGGAATGTACGTTCATGATTATAACCCGCAGATACTTCTTCTCGACTCTCCGAGCTCCCCGAGGGCTGGCACGGCGAATGGAACAGCCGACCCCTTCTCCGGCGGTTATCGTCTATTGACCCGACTTGTGTTCAAGGACCTCCTCGGCCTCCGAAGCATCGCACCTGCTCTGGCGTTCCAACACGACGTGGCCGGCTTTTCGCCAGTGCCGTTGCCGCTCTTTCTCGAACGGACGATGCGCATCCGGCTCAATGTTGACGCCGCGATCAATGAGCGCTTAACCGCAAGCCTTACCTATGTCAGCAATATCACCAGGTCCAGCCGTGCGGACCTTCTGTCCGACAGGGATTACGTACTCACGTCGTTATCCTACCGATTCTAACTCATGTTGTGGCTCCCCGCGACTTCCGGACCAAAACCCGACTCAGTAATACCAGTCCTCGAAGAGCCGGACTCATCGAAGTCTGCCCACGCAACGGCGCGGCGGCGGTCGTCCGTCGGACCTCGGTGAGACCGGCCTATGGGCAGGTTTCATCGAGACTGGGTATAACATGCCGACCACCCCGGTGCCTGACCTCGCGTCGAGAGTACATCCGACACGAGGTCGTTGCCTGCTTAGGATCGGAGGCAGATCCAGACGAGGGCGAACGATAGCGGCACGAAGGTTTGCGTAGTGACGAAGGCGCGCTCGCGCTTCCAGGTCTTGGCACAGCGCCGAACGGCATCGCAGTCGCCCTCGTAGCAGAGCCCGCGCAGCGTCTCTTAGATCCGGATCAGCGTCAACCGCCCGCGGCAGGACCTGCCGGCGTTGATGAAAAGCATCCGATCGAGATCGTCCCATCCCGGCTGCGCTCCGCCGTGATCCATTGCCTTGTCATAGGCCTCGGCCGAGTGGCACGCGTGAACGCGGAAGCCGCCTCAAGAAACTGCAGGTTCATCAGTACGAATGCGGGCGATTTGTTTTTCGAAAGCACTAGAATAATCTCCTTGCAAGATAAGTTATAACTTATAATTTAGATAAATGCTGATTTTATGAGATTGAACACCGCATACTTATCTTGTAGATATGAAAACATAGTCAGTATTCAATGGCACAAGTACCGCAAAATATTGCATTGTATCAAGATATTGATTATGCAATGCTGGTATATACCTCCGGACCCTAGCTAGCCTGCGGCACCTAGTTTCAGCCGAGAGTTTTAATATCGGTGATTTCAGGACCATAACGGCGCTAGGAATTCCTCCGCTGACCGCCAACGCGCGTTCCTCCATAAAAAAGGCGGCACAACCGCACCGTCAGACCGCTCCAGTCAGGCAAATTTAACGGTTTATATTTATCTATGTGTGGAGCAATAGTTCTACGCTGATGGAATAAATCGATGAAAATTGGCATAGCTGCAAAAATTCAGGCAATAACCTTCATTAGCATCCTGGGTTTGATAAGTCTAATCGCGGTTGCAGTGAATGGCCTTCGCAACGAGGTCACAGATAGCCGAGTTCTCAGGACCAAGCAGCTCGTAGAAGTAGCGCTCGGAGTCGTCACATACTTCGAAGTGGAGGCCCGGGCCGGCCGCCTGACTGACGCGGTAGCGCGCGAGTCAGCGCTCGGTGCCCTAAAGACCTTGCGATATGGTGACGGGGAATATTTCTACGTCCTTGATGAGCACGGCCGGTTTTTGATGACCCCGATCAAGCCGGAACTCACCGGCAAGGACATGTCCGGCTTCAAGGATTCGACGGGCAGGGCTATTTTCGCCGAGATGCTGCAAACGGCTAAGGCCAGCGGCGGTGGCTTCGTCTCGTATTATTGGCCCAAGCCGGGCGTTGAGCGGCCTGTGGAGAAGATTGCAGGCGTCATCAGCTTCAAGCCCTGGGGCTGGATCATTGGCTCGGGTGTCTATGCCGACGATACGTTCGAGCATCTGAAGAACCTTGTGATCGGCTTGGCAATGGCGCTGGCCTGCATCACGCTCGTGGTCGCGGCGGCCGCACTTGTCATCGGTCGGCAAGTCTCGCGCCCCGTCCGCGATCTGACGAAGGCGATGAGTGCTCTCGCCCGTGGGGATCTCGCAACGGGCATCCCGGGCCTCACGCGTCACGACGAAATGGGCGAGATGGCGCGGGCGGTCGACGTCTTCCGCCAGAACTCCCTCGCCCGCGTCGAACTGGAGGCTCGTCAGACGTCCGAGCAATTAGCCCGCCAGCAACGGGCCGACCGGGTCGACCTGCTGGTGCGCGGGTTCGAGGCGAGGATCGGCGGCGCCATCGGTATCGTCACCTCGGCCGCCACGGAACTCGATGCGACTGCGCGCTCGATGACGAGCGTGGCCGATGCTACCAGTCGGCAAGCGACGGCGTCGAGCGCGGCGGCCGAGCAGACGTCGGCCAACGTGCAGACGGTGGCCGCAGCGGCCGAGGAGATGGTGGCCTCGCTCCAAGAGATCGAGCGGCAAGTGCAGCAGTCGAACTCGGTCGCGAGCGCGGCAGCCCATGAAGCGCAAGCGACCGAGGCGGCAATGACCAGCCTGTCCGAAGCCGCCGAGCGCATTGGCGAGGCCGTACACATGATTTCCAGCATCGCCAGTCAGACCAACCTGCTCGCCCTCAACGCCACTATCGAAGCGGCCCGTGCCGGCGAGGCCGGGCGCGGATTTGCGGTCGTGGCCAGCGAGGTGAAGGAACTGGCCGGTCAGACGGCACGGGCGACGGGCGAGATCAGCAGTCACATCGCGGCCATCCAGCAGGCGACCGCCCAGGCCGCAGGGGTGATCCGGCAGATCGGACAGACCATCGGATCGGTCAACGCGATTACGGAAACGATCGCCGCCACCGTCGTGGAGCAGACGATCGCCACGGGCGAGATCTCGCGCAACGCGGTTGAGGCGGCTAAAGGTACTCAGGACGTGTCGATCAACACCGCGCACGTCCTCACTTCGGCCGGAGAGACCGGCAGCGCGGCCCAGCAAGTGATGTCGGCAGCCGGCGAATTGTCCGCCCAATCGGTCAATGTGAAACGTGAGGTTGACGAATTCCTCGCGGCGATCCGCGTGGCGTAGAGCAAGGCAAGATGGCCATGGATCGTTATGGGAGTTCCCAAACCGGTTCGGACTCATCTCTTCGGACTGCTGCGCAAGGATGTCGCTTAGGCCGGGGATAATGATCCTCCCCCGGTTTAGCGAACACCTCTGATACGCTCCTTGCGGGCGGGGAAGGTGTTTGATGGCCAAGACGAGACGCGAGTTTGCTTCGCTGCACCTTTGGTGTCACGCCAGAGTTCAAACGCGAGGCGGTGGCCCTGCTGGAAAGCAGCGGCCGGCCGCAGATGCAGATCGCGGCCGAACTCGGGATCCAACCCTCGATGCTGAGGCAGTGGCGCTCGGCACTGATGGGAGGCTGCCCGCCACCGCGGCCAGCGGGATTGCCAGGAACCGCGCCGATGAGCCCGGTGTCATCGCGGTCCGATCAGGCGGCCGAGATTGCCCGCCTGCGGCGTGAACTCGACCGGACGCGCATGGAGCGCGACGTCCTAAAAAAAGCGATCGGCATCTTCGCGGAGATGCCCAAGTGACGTTCGCTTTCATCGCGCAGCATGCGGGCGACCCAAGCCGGTGCGTCTCATGTGCCGGGTGCTCGAAGTCTCCCCGAGCGGCTATTACGGCTGGCGATCACGCCCCGAGAGTGCCCGGTCGGCGTCGAACCGTCAGCTCCTGGCCGACGTCCAGCGTATCCATGCCGGGCATCTCAGGCGCTACGGCGCGCCTCGCGTGCATGCCGCGCTGCGGGCAGAGGGCCGAACGGCCAGTCGCGGGCGGGTGGAACGCCTGATGCGCCGTCACGGCATCAGGGCTTTGGCAGGACGTCAGTTCCGGCCCTGCACGACCGACAGCCGTCATGACCTGCCGATCCCACCGAACCTCCTGAAGCAGCTCTTCTCGGCCGCGCTGCCCAATACGGTCTGGCTGGCAGATATCACCTATCTGCCGACCGGAGAGGGCTGGCTCTACCTGGCCGCCGTCCTCGATCTCGCAACCCGCAAGATCGTCGCCTGGTCCATGCGCGAGAACATGCGGACCGAATTGACGTCGGCGGCTCTGATGATGGCCACCCAACGGCAACGACCGGGGGCTGGCCTCATCTGCCACTCGGATCGCGGCAGCCAATACGCCGCCGAGGCCTATCGCAAACAGCTCGCCGACATCAAGGCGACGCCCTCCATGAGCCGGACGGGCTGCTGTTACGACAACGCTCCCATGGAGAGCTTCTTCCATACCCTCAAGGTCGAACTCGCCCACCAGCGACGATGGACGACCCGGGACGAGGCTCGCCGCGACCTATTCGCCTACATCGAGGGCTACTATAATCGGCAGCGCATCCATTCGGCTCTCGGCTACATCACCCCCGAGCAAGCCGAGCGGAACGCGAGCTAACCACCGTGTCCGCAAAATCGGGAGAGGATCAGTCTCCACCGCGGTCTTCATGTTGTCGTAGATGCCGCGCTGGCAGGTGCCTTGGAAGAACGCGAACGCCCGGTCGTGGGCGTCGAACACCATCTCCTGGCTCTCGCGCGGATAGGCCCGCACGAACAGCATGCGCGAGTGGCAGAGTCGGACGTGGGCGACCTTGACCGTGACGGTCGTGCCGCCGATCAGCACGATCTCGTGGCTCCAGTCGAACTGGTAGGCCTCGCCCGGGGCGAAGATGAGCGGCACGAAGGCCTGGGCCGTGACCGAGGCGCGCTCGCGCTTCCAGGTTTTGGCATAGCGGCGAACGGCATCGTAGCCGCCCTCGTAGCCGAGCCCGCGCAGCGCCTCGTAGATCCGGATCAGCGTCAGCCGCTCGCGGGCGGACTTGCCGGCGTTGGTGGTCAGCATCCGATCGAGATCGTCGCGCCACGGCCCGAGCTTGGGCAGCGGCTGCACTTCACGCTCATAGGCGAAGGCGGTGGCCCCCGATCGGATGACCTTCCGGACCGTGTTGCGGGAGACGTGCAGATCGCGGACGATGTCCTTGATCGCGCGGCCGCGGGTGAAGAACTCGCGCCGGATGCGCGCAATCGTGTCCACGCCCTTCATCCCCCTACACCACCCTTCCGGCCGTACCGGAGGGCAGTCTGCCAGAACGAGGTTAGGGGGTCGGAATTGGACGCCGATCCCCCACCTCACGGGGTCAAAGTTGCACGCCGAAACACACCGGGGGTGCGGCCGGTGCTGGCGGTGACGCTCTGCTTCGTCCTGGCCCACAACCTCCTCTACACCTACATCGCGCCGCTTCTGGCCGGCCATCTCATGGCTGGACAGATCGACAGGGTCCTTCTGGTCTTCGGGGTTTCCGCACTTGTCAGTATCGGTCTGACGGGCATGCCGATCGACACATGGCTGCGACCATTGACCTTCACCGGCATAGGCCTGTTTCTCGTGGCCGTCTCGATACTTGCGGTGACGACCGAAGCACCGTTGGCGATCTACGGGGCTGCACTGATCTGGGGACTGGCTTTCGGCGGGTCGGCGACGCTCTTTCAGACCGCATCGTCGCGTGCTGCCGGTCCTGCGGCCGACGTGGCCCAGGCCATGATCGTCACGGCATGGAACATCGCCATTTTCGGCGGAGCCGTCTTGGGCGGCGCCATCCTCGACAGTGTGGGGGCGGATGGGCTGCCGTGGACAGGTATCCCCCTGCTTGTGGTCGCCGCTGGATCATCGCTGTGTATGGGGCGCTCCGCTGACGGATCACGCACGGTGTGAAGGCGGCCCGCCAGTGAGTCCTTCGCCGGCATCCGTGTTTGCCCGCTCAATCACGGAAAGAAAGAAATCACGCCGGGGCGCCTTCGCTGACGACCATGAGTGTTCGCTCGTTTTCACGTCCATGACTTGGGTGGAAACCTGGGTCGGCTGGAGCGGCGGAACGCGTTCAAGGTCGATGTCCCCCGAACCGACGTGATCGGCCGCCTCGAGGGCCGGATCGATGCCAGGGTGACGTCGGCGCGGGGCGTGAGGCTGAAAGCGTTCGTCGAGCGCCCGCCCCGTTGGCGGATCGCCACTGATACCCTCGCCGGGCCGCCTCCGGGTCGGCAATGCCTGAGCGACACCGAAAATTTTGTATTTTCGTCTGAAACCGGAGCAACGATTCGTCCGTTTCGGCGCACATGACGAAAGCGAAAGCCCGCCCGAGGCCCGCCCCCTTCTTATCGGTTACAGCCAGCCGTCTCCATGCTGCCGACGCGGCCTGGGCTGCAGAGCTTGCGGCATGGTTCGGCGACGAGATGGTCAATGCAGTCTCGAACCAACCGGCGGGCCGTGGGGAAGAGGGAACCAAACTTCGGGCTCTCTACGATGCCCGAAGCCGTGAGCTGACCGATTGGCAGCGCATCCGTGGCCTGAGCTAGCCCCGCGAACCCGCTCCTCCGAGATATCTGCCAAACCGAAAGCCCGGCCGCCGTGATGACGCGCCGGACTTTTTCTGCGTTCACAGGACCATTCGAGCAGTCCCCGTCTCGGCTTTCCTCTTACCTCCCGCTCCCTGGGGCCGGACAGCCATCTGGTCTGAGGAAGGCTCAGCGGCGGCTCTCGCCGGATGGCATATCGGGCCCATCCTCACGCGGCGTACCGTCGTAGCCCTCCATCCAAGAGGTCCGATCTTCGCTGTCGCGGGGATAGGGGCAGGCATCCTTGGGGTGACCGTGGATCCGCGCCTGGGCGCCCTGCTCGATGGGATCGGAATACGCGTGACGGATGTCGGCCATGAGACTGGCTCCGGGGTGTGGCTGTCATCGATCAACCCGCCCCCTCGTCCGATGATCCCGCGGCCAAAAGGTTCGGGCAGAGTCCAGGACGGTTTCGCAGACGTGGGCCCCGGTTCTGCGATGAAAACCTGCGACACATCAAAAAGCTAAGCAGGTTCGCTCACTTCGACCGCTTGGCCGGGGGCTTTGCGGCGGCGGCATCCGCGGCATCGCGCTCGAGACGCTGAGCCTTCAGGCGAACGATCTGATCGTCACGCGCCGTCTCCCGGCCTCTGACCTCTTCCCAGACCTGACCGGCGATGTCCGCGCGCTCCGCGGCCTTGGCCGCCTTGGTGTCCTTGCGATCCTGATGGCCGGCCTTGTCGTCCGTCACTTGGATTCCTCCGATTGGCACGGCGACGCACCGCGCTGCTATCCTCGACACCACGGCACCCGATGGGCGGGCGCGATCGACATGTTCTCCGACAGGTGGCTCAAGCCTGCGTCGGGAGAAGCATCAGGCCGTCCGGCTCCACATCGAGGCACACCCCGGACACGAGGGCACGCCGTTGATGCGCCCTCTCGCCTGCCTCCGTGCTGCATTTCTCCACGTGAACAACGCGGTTGACGACCTGAAGGTTCGGCGCTCCCCAGTAGGCCAGGAGTTTGGGCCAAGGGGCATCGCGGTGCTCGCGCCAGACGCGATAGAGCGGCGTGCGATGGTCGATTTCGGCCGTCTTCAGCAGGCGCTTCCCGGAGGCGGCGCAGCGATGGCGCTGATGCGCCTTCAAAACCTTCACCTGGTCGCTGGGCGCGGCCCAGAACTTCCAGGCCGTGACGCAGGCCGAATGCCAGCGGGCGTTCTTGTTCGGCGTGCCGGTGCCCCACAGATCCCTGTGCCAGCCGAAGCGGAAGACCGGCTGTCCGCAGATGCAGCAATGGCCGGGGCCGCGGGCATGCGCGGGCTCGCGATAGGGAGAGGGCGGCATCCGGAAGGTGGCGGCGAGGCCCGAGCCTTTCTCTGTTCCCAAGCGCCACGTCCATCCCTCCGGCTGGCCCGAGCGCGTGGCCAGCGCCCGCGCCAGGCGATCGGCACGGTGGACGTGGTTGCGCCAGTAGCTCTCGACGGCGAGCCGTGGTGTGGGCGGCAGCAGCGGGCGGGACAGCGCGTGCTGCAGGACGGGCGCGGGAAAGACGGCCGGGAGCGCCCGTTCCAGCCGGGCGCGGGAGCGCTCGTTCCGCTCCGCACGCCACTCCGATGCAGCGGTCACGCCGGGTCGAGGACGCGAGCGCGGGAGACCGCAGGCGCCGGTGCCGGGGCCGGTACGCCCGCGATGGCATCGGCGAGTTGGTTCAAGCGTAGCGCGAGGTCGCTCACCTCGTTCAAGGCGATGGCCTTGTCGCCGCTCTTCACGGCCCGGGTGATATCGCTGATCTGCATCTTCGCCATGCGCGACAGTTCGGCGGCAAGCTGGTCCCTGGTCATCGGTATCCGTCTCGGTTCGGCGGTTTCAAGCCTAACGAGGCCTAAAGCCGGAGGGTTACCGGGCGGTTTCAGCCGGCGGAAAGCGGGCGTGCCGCCGGCGCCCGATCCGCGACTGTCACGGCCGCGGTGCGGGAGCGGGGCTCTGCTGCGTCGGCGCTTGCTGGGTGGGGCTCTGCGGCGCCGGCGACGGCTGTTGCGGAGCCGGGCCGGGGGCGGTCTGACCGTCTGACAGCGTCTGGTTCGCCTTGGTCTGCAGCTGATCCGCCGTCTGCTGGTTGATGAGCCCATAGGACACGGCAGCGGCGAGGGCGACGGCGATGACGGCGCCGATGATCGTCTTCGTGAGCTTGCTCTGCATGGACATGCCTCCTGCGGTCGCCTCACGCGAGGCGTCCTCCACAAGAGCAAAGGTGGCGGCTCTCGGGCTGGTTCCGCTCGGGTCCTTCGTCCCCTCGAAAGACCGGAGCAGCCACGTCGAGCGTCTGGCGCCCGCTTCCTCGGCCTCACCCCCGGCCCTTCAGCTCTTCCCCCGCTTCGAAGCGTGAAATCGTGTCGGTCGATCCTTGCGCTGTCTCGGCACGCTCTCGGATGCCGACCCCCAGCGAGGCACGACCCCTCCATCCACGCCCGAATCCAGGCCACCACCATATCCCGCGAGGTGTTCGAGCGCCTGTGTCCGCGCGCGGGGCAGCGTCGCGGCATCGCGGGAGAGGACGGATGCCGGAATGTGCCGGCCGCTTTGCGCGATCCCGGTCTGCAAGGATCCCGGGAGGAACGCCGGGCGCCTGTGGCGCAAGCCGTGGACGCGGGTGCGGGGCAGGGTGACCGATGGGGGCGGGGAACCGCGTGAACGCGGGCGTCGGGCCGTTTGCCATTTGGCCGGCTCGTCGCCCCAGCATGAGGACGGCGTCGTCCGACAGGCGCATGCCGAGCTGGAGACGCTCCGCAGCCTGCCGAAGGCGGTGGCGGCGCGGTTCGTCGCCGGAGAAAGGTGCGCGCGGGGGAGGGACGGTCTACGCATAAAGAAACGGCCGGGGTTTCCCCCGGCCGCTCATCGTCGTGACGGCTGATCCGCTTAGCGGAGGAGCTGCAGGATGCCCTGCTGCGCCGTGTTGGCGAGCGAGAGGGCCGAGATGCCGATCGACTGGCGGGTCGACAGGGCCTGGGAGTTGGCGGCTTCCTCGTTGAGGTCCGCGTTCGTCAGGTTGGCCGAGCCGGTGTCGAGGATGTTGATCAGGTTCTTCGAGAAGTCCTGACGGTTCTGCACCACCGAAAGATTGGAGCCGAAGGTCGAGGATTGTGTACGAAGCTGGCTGGTGGCCGCCGTGATGGCCGTCAGCGTCTGGCTGATCTCCGTATCGGTCTGGAAGCCGCCGGTGGAGGCGGTGAGGCCGAGGCCGTCGGCATCCAGCTTGGAGCCGGCGATGGTCAAGCTGGAGGAGCCCGATTCGTTGAAGGTCACCTTCAGTGAGTTTTCGCTGGCATCGTCGCCGCTCCGGTAGAGCAGGTTGATGCCGTTATAGCTCGAATCCTTGGCCTGCTGGGTGATCTGGTTCAGGATTTCGTTGAACTGCTTTGCGAGAGTCTGACGGACCGTGTTGGTCGAGCCGGTGCTGTCTTTGCCAAAGCCGGACATAGCCGTGGCCGGACCTTGGCCCGCGACGCTGGAGGACTGAAGGCCAAAACCAATATCGGCGTTCAGGGAAGCTGTCGCACCCTGCGCTGCCTGGATCGTGAGTTTCTGGCTGGCGCCAGCAGTCGTGGAACTCAGCACGAGCTTATCATTCACATCGAGACTGGCCACGACGTTTCCGGCAAGACCCGTATCAGCACCAATCTGCTTGTTGATGGAGTCGACGATCTGCTGCTTGGTCGTCGTCGCCGGCGTGGTCCCGGTCGTGTTGTCGATCTTGATGGTCTTGGCCGGACCAGTCCCGAGCTGAATGGTGAAGTTGGCGTTCTTGGTGCTGAGGTCGAGACCAGCCGTCAGGGCTGCAGTGCCGTTGACCACGGCCTTGGCGGAACCGTCAGTGGCATCGGAACCCGTCGACGACAGGCCGATGGCTGCAGTGCCGGTTCCGGCTGAAGGCGTACCCGCGCTCGTCGCCGCATTGGTGCCGAAACCGAGACCGATCGTGTCGGAGCTGGCGGCGACCGTCACGCCGGTACCGGTGAAGGCGAGCCCAGTCGCTGCGCTAGCGGTGATGCCCGTTACGCCGCCTGCCGTGATCTTGGCGTTGATCGCCTCGAGCAGCTTAGCCTTGGCAGGGTTGTCACCCAGCGCCGTGCCACTCGCGTCGAGGCTGGTGCTGTCGATCTTAAAGGTCGTCGAATTCGTGCCGTTCCCGACGGTGAACGTCGCGGATTTACCACTCGACAGATCGGTGTTCGCACCAAGGGTGACGGAACCCGTGGAAGCAGCCGTGGCGCCGCTGCCCGAGGCCGTGCCGGCCACAGGCGTGAATGCGCCACCAAAGCCCAGATCGACACCACCGGCGCTGGGCGTCACGGTCAACTGCGCATCGGGGCCGGAATCCGTCGAGGAGAACACGAGCTTGTTGCCCGAGTTGATGCTCGCCGTGACCGTCGATCCACCGTCCTTGAGCTGCTTGTTGATGGCTGCCAGGACTTCCGTCTGGTCGCCCGATGTCCCGACCGTTCCGCCGTTGGCATCGGTCGCGCTGTTCTGATCGATCTTGACCGACACCGCTTTCAGACCGTCATTCACGGTGAAAGCCGCCGAACCGCCGCCCGAGAAATCGGTCGCGGCAGCAACGTTCGCGCCGGTAGCGGTGAGGGTCGCGACCTTGGCGCTCGACGCTTTGCCGAAGCCGATATCGAGAGTCGATCCCTTTGAGCCGGCCACGGTCAACTGCTGGGTCGATCCCGCACTGGTCGTCGAGAAACCAATGCGTCCATCGGAGCCGAGCGACGCCGAGACTTTGCCCTTCAGATCAGCGTTGTTGGCGATCTGGCTGTTGATCGCTGAAACGACCTGACCGGCGGTGACTTTGGTGAGGTCGGTACCAGCGCTCGTCAAAGTGGAGGAATCGAGCCGAATCGTTGCTGTCTTCGCAGCCGCACCAGTTCCGATGGTGATGTCGAGCGAGCCGTCCTTGCCCAGCGTCGAAAAATCCTGGGTGCCGTCGGCGGTACCGGCAAGGCCCTGGAAGCTCTTGCTGCCGTTCACGGACGCGGCAGTCGCTGCGAGTCCGCTGGTCGTCGCGCTCTTGTCTGCCAGCGCCTGATTGGCGGTGGACTTGGCGGAGTCGACCAGCTTCTGGATCGAGGTGATGCCCTGGTTGGCGGCCTGGATCGTCTGGACGCCGTTCGAGATGCCGTTGAGGAGCGAACCGAGATCGCCCGAGCGGCCCGAGAGGGCCTGCGAGGTGAAGAAGCTCGTCGGATCGTCGAGGGCCGAGTTGACCTTCTTGCCCGTCGACAGACGGTTCTGGGTCTGGGTCAGGAGGTCGGCGGTGCCCTGCAGCGAGAGCAGGTTCTGACGCGTTGCCGCGGTGAGCGTGATGCCTGAAGACATGTGGTCCGATCCATTCTGATCTGGAAGCACCCTTTTTTGGGTGCGACGTCACCAAACCACGAGGACGTTGCGAAGGTCTTAAGGCGGACAGTCAACGAAACATGTGAGAAATCCGCTGCATTCTCCTCATCTTCGCGACCTCCGGGGCGATGCCGGATTCGACCAAGCAACCCCGGCCAAAGCGGTGACGTATTGTTAACCGCCCGGATCGATGATCCCACCCGAACCCGAAGGACCGGTCATGCCCCTGAAGATCGAACTCAAGCCGTTCGAGCGGTTGCTGATCGGCGGAGCCGCGATCCGCAACGGGTCGCGGCGGTCGAGTTTCGTCATCGAGACGATGACGAAGTTCCTGCGCGAATCCGACATCATCACGGAGAGCGAGGCCGATACGGCCTGCAAGCGCCTCTACCTGACCCTCACGGTGCTCTATCTCTCCGACGACGTGTCGGAGATCGAGAACCTGTTCGTGGCCCAGGCGAGCGAATTGCTCGAGGCGGTGCCGAGCACGGCCCCCTATGTCCGGGACATCAACGCCCATGTGGCGGCGCGGGACTTCTACCGGGCGATGAAGCGGGGCAAGGATCTCATCCAGTACGAGGCCTCCCTGGCCGACCGCCTCGCCCAGGCGCCCGATTCGGGAAGCGCCGACTGATTCTTCTAATCGGCCGCCGAGCGGGCAGGGGGTTGGCATCGGCAATCCCGATGCGGCAGGCTCTCGTGGAGCCCGGCTCCGGGTCCGGACGCCCCCCGGTCTCAGGCAGGCTACCGGGTTCACACATCTGCTCTCGTAGGCAGACCGCGTCCCTCTCCCCCTTGTGGGCAGGAGGGCTCGTCAGCGCATCCCGCGACATGCGTGACTGTTGTAGCTCACGCAGGCGCGAGGCGGGTGAGGCGGTCGAGGAGGGCGCGGTCGTGGAGGAGGGCCATGCGCTCCTTGGGGCTGAGCCACTCGGCGGCCTCGGCGATGGTCTCGGCCTCCACCACCTTGGCCTGGGCGAGGGCGCGGTCGGTGTCGATCACGCCGCGGGGGCGTTGGGGCATCTCCGGCAGCATCAGGGCATGGGCCTCGGCGAAACCCGCATCGGCGTGGAGGGCGCGGATCGCATCCGATTCGTCGAGGCCGGCCTCGGCGTTGCGGGCGGCGATCGCCCCGGCGCTCGACGCGATGGCGGGCGGGTCGCGCTCCTCCGGGGTCATCAGCAGGCCGAGGCGCTTCAGGGCGAGGCCCCAGGAGAGCTGGCCGCTCGCCCAGGAGATCGGGATCGCCAGGACGAGGCCGAGGATGGTGGGCGACATCCAGAGGAACAGCGAGGTGGCGATGGCGAAGGCGGCGATGCCCGTCACCAGCCCCAGCACCATGTGCCAGCGGTGGCGGCGGACGATGTCGCGCAAGGGGATCGAGCCGTCGTCGCGCCGCTGCGGGTTCCAGCCGGTGTCGCGCCCCACCAGGATCTCGAAGACCGAGCCCGACTGGATCAGCATGGCGATGGGCGCGATGAGCGCGGAGAGGATCGTCTCGATCAGGCTCGACAGGACGAGGCGGATGGCGCCGCCCGAGGCCCGGCGCACCGGCCCGTCGATCAGCGCCAGGATCAGCCCCAGGAGCTTCGGGGCCAGCAGGATGCCCATGGTGAGCCCGAACAGCTGGAGCGCGCGCACGGGGTCGAAGCGCGGCCAGACCGGGTAGAGCCCGAATTCGGAGGTGAAATATTCCGGCCGCACATAGGCGGTCTGGAGCACCAGGGCGATACCGACCACGAGCTGGCCGAGCCAGAGCGGAGAGGCGACGTAGCCGGCGATGCCGGTGGCGAAATGCTGGCGCGAGGCCAGCGTCAGGCCCGCCGCACCGATGACGCGGCTGTGCTGCAGGTTCCCTTGCGCCCAGCGCCGGTCGCGCACCGCCACGTCGATGAGGGAGGGCGGGCTCTCCTCGTAGGAGCCGGGGAGGGCGGGCAGCATGGTCACGCTCCAGCCGGCCCGCCGGATCAGCGCCGCCTCGACGAAATCGTGGCTGAGGATGTGGCCGCCGAAGGGCGGCTTGCCCTTGAGGTCGGGCAGGCCGCAGGCCTCCGCGAAGGCGCGGGTGCGGATGATGGCGTTGTGGCCCCAGTAATTGCCGTCGCGGCCCGACCAGACGGAGAGGCCCGTGGCGATGACCGGGCCGTAGATGCGGGCGGCGAATTGCTGGACGCGGGCGAACAGGGTGTTGCGGTTGATGATGAGCGGCAGCGACTGGACGATGCCGGAATCCGGGTCCGCCTCCATGGCGGCGGCGAGATGCACCACGCAAGCGCCCGTCATCAGGCTGTCGGCGTCGAGCACCAGCATGTGGTCGTAGGCCCCGCCCCAGCGCGAGACGAAGTCGCCGATATTGCCGGCCTTGCGGTGGTGGTTCTTCGCCCGGTGCCGGTAATAGAGCCGCGCATCCTCGCCCCAGCGCGCGCGCAGATCGAGGAAGGCGCGCTCCTCGGCGATCCAGGCGTCTCCTTGCGTCGAGTCCGACAGGACGAAATAGTCGAAGGCCGCGCCGTGGCCGGTGGCGTCGATCTCCGCCCGCATGGCTTCCACGGCCGCGAAGGTGCGGGCGGTGGCCTCGTTGTAGACCGGCATGACGATGGCGGTCTTCGTGGCGAGCCGGGTCGGCGGAAGCGGAGCCTTCGGCCGGCGCAGGAGCGTGGCAAAGCCCAGGATCGCGCTCATGAAGGAGAGGGCGATCCAGGAGAAGTTCAGGGTGAAGAGCACGAGCAGCACGTATTGCAGCGCCGTCGTCCCGCCCGAGACGGCCACGACCTCGTACATCTCCAGGGCGCCGTAGGCGGTGAGCAGCGCCGCCCCGCCGAAGACGAAGGCGCGGGCGGCCCAGGGCCGCCGCGCGGGCTTGGCCGGACGGTGCCCCGATGCGGTGTCCCAGCGGTCGAGCGCCTGCACCGGCATGGGCAGCGGGGCTTCGGGCGGCATCGCGGGCCGGAAGGAAGCCGGGGCGGTGGGGGGAAGCGCGTGCGTGTTCAGGGTGTCCACCGGTAGAGCCAGGTTTCGGTGACGGGGGCCTCCCCACGCTTGAGCACGAGGCGCAGTTCGCAGGTCTTCTCGCCGCCCGTGTCGAGCTCGAAGGAGACCCGCACCGTCTTACGGTCGGGATAGCGGTACAGGGTCGGAGCCGCCACCGTGCCGGGCGAGGTCAGCAGCGTCGGCTGCAGGTCCGGATCGGCGAACAGGATGTCGCCGGTGAAATCCACCAGGAACAGGCGGCGGTTGCTCCCCGTCGCCTTGCCGCTGCGGGTGCCGGAGACGAGCGCCACGGGCGGCGCCTCCGGTGGCTGCCAGCACCAATGCTGGCGATAGCTGAACGCATGCTCGGTGCCCGCCGCCAGCGTCGCCTTCGGGCGCCAATAGGCCAGGATGTTCTCGTTGAACTCGGAATCGCTCGGGATTTCGAGGAGCGTCACCGCGCCCGGCCCCCAATTGCCGAAGGGTTCGAGCCAGAGCGACGGGCGCCACTCCCAATGCTGCACGTCGTCCTCGAAATCGGCGTAGCTGCGCGCCCGCTGCATCAGGCCGA
This sequence comes from Methylobacterium sp. 88A, assembly GCF_000376345.1. Lineage (NCBI taxonomy): Bacteria > Pseudomonadati > Pseudomonadota > Alphaproteobacteria > Hyphomicrobiales > Methylobacteriaceae > Methylobacterium > Methylobacterium sp. 88A. The sequence goes on along the minus strand of NZ_AQVT01000001.1, from coordinate 2,211,146 downwards.
ACCCTTTGGGGTTCTCGTCGACGAAGGACGAGACCTGCAGCGTCTCCGGGTTGCGCGCCGGGCGCCAGATCGCCTCGTTGGCACCGGTGCGGATCTGCAGGCCGGTGGAGGCATAGGCGCCGGCGCGGGCATCGTCGGCGCCGCGCCGGTCGTAGGGGCCGAAGAGGTAGCTCGTGGTCATGCCGCCGAGACCGAGATGATCGATGGCCGCGCGGGCGAACACCGCGCCCTCGACATCGCAGAGCGAGGCGCCGCCGGGCCGCAGGCTCATCCGCAGGGCGGCGGTGGCCGAGGGGGAATCGACGAGGCAATGCAGCACCAGCGGGCCGCCGGGACCGGGACGCTCGACCCAGATGGCGCGTAGTTCGGGAAACTCCTCGCCGCGTGAATCGGCCGGGCGCAGGGTGAGGGCGCGGGCGGTGACGCCGAAGCCCTGGCCAGTGGCCACGAGGCGGAAGAACGAGGCCCCCTGGAACGTAGCGAAATCGGTGAGTTCGCCGCCATCGAACCGGGCGCGGATGCGCAGGCCCGAATAGCCGGGATCGTCCTTGAACTCGGGCAGGGCGATGCCCTCCGCCTCGAAGCGGGAGCGATCGTAGGCCAGCGGCCGCACCGTGCCGTCCTCCACCAGGGCCAGGGCCACGCGGCCGGTGAAGACCGAGCCGCGATGCAGGGGCTCGAGGGTGAAGCCGAAGGCCTCGTTCGCCCAGACCGCGCTGCCCGGCACGGTCCGGATGGCGTTGTATTGCTCGCGGTTGAGGCCGGTCAGGGCACCGGGTAGGTCGTCGGTGCGGGGGGCGGCGTAGGGGCGCTTGGCCAGCGCGCGGGCCAGGTCGGGCAAAGTATGGCCGAGGAACGGCGCGCCCTCGGCGGGGAGGGCGGGGGCATCGTCCGCCCAGGCGGTCGAGGCGGTGCCGGGGAGGGAGAGAGCCAGCGCGGCGGCGCTCGCCTGCAGGAAAAGCTCCCGGCGGCTCCGGTCCTGCGGTCCCGTCACCACGGGATCAGCGGAGGAGGGTTCTGTCACGGCGCGGCGAAGTCCCGGAATCGTCGGCGTCATTGGACCTGTAATGTCGGCGCGGGAAGGCGCGGGGTGCGATGCGGTATGTCCCGGCTTTACCACGGCACGGCCTGAACCCAACCTTAAGCCGGAAGGAACCGAAACCGTTCAACGGAACGCGGATTTTCCGACGGGCGAGCGGCCGGCCAGCGCCGGGCACGGCAGGCGAGGGGGCTCGGACTGGCCGAATGGCCGCGCTTGTGACAGATTCCGTGGGTCGTTCACCTCACACGAGGCACCTCATGGCGCTCATCCCATGCCCTGCCTGCGCGCGACAGGTCTCCGCGCAGGCCCTCGCCTGTCCGGGCTGCGGCCACCCCGGTGACGCCGCCTCCCCGGCGGGAGGCGGCGTCACGCGCATGCTGGGAACCGTCGCCGGCACCTACATCTCCACCACCACCCTGGCGAGCCTGGTCCTCGGGGTCGTCATGTTCGTCTGCGTGGCCGCCGTGCTGATCACCCTGATCCTCAAGAGCCAGTGACCGCGACGGGGCGGACCGGATCTCCGTCAGCGCGCCCGGCTTGCCGGCCGCGCAGGCTTGCTACCCGACAAGCCACGCAGTAGCGCAGCCGGACAGGACGCGAGCCGGCCCCCGGCCCGACAGCGGCGGAGCGACGATGACGGCGCAGACCCCCCATTCGACCGAGCCCGCCAGGACGGGCGGACGCAGCCTCACGGCCATCGTGCTCGCCGCCGGCAAGGGCACACGGATGCGCTCCGACCTGCCCAAGGTGCTGCATGCGGTGGCTGGGCGGACCATGCTCGGCCACGTGCTCGCCGCCGCGAGCGAGGCCGGGGCGACCCGCATCGCCGTGGTGGTGGAGCCGGGGCAGGAGGCGGTCGCCGCCGAGATCGCGCGGGCCGCACCCGGAGCGTCGGTCCATCCGCAGGTGGAGCGCCTCGGCACCGCCCATGCGGTGCTCGCCGCCCGCGAAGCCCTGGAGGCGGGCTCCGACGACGTGGTCATCGCGTTCGGCGACACCCCCCTCGTCACCGGGGCCACCCTCGCCCGCCTGCGCGCGCCCCTGGCCGATGGGGCTGCAGTGGCGGTGCTGGCCTTCACGGCGGAGACTCCCACCGGCTACGGACGGGTGCTGACGGAGGGCGGGCGCGTGCTCGCCATCCGCGAGGAGAAGGATGCGAGCGCGGAGGAGCGCGCCGTCACCCTGTGCAATGCCGGCCTCATGGCACTCTCCGGCCCCCATGCCCTCGGCCTGCTGACGCGGATCGGCAACGCCAACGCGGCGGGCGAGTACTACCTGCCCGATGCGGTCGCCCTCGCCGTGGAGGACGGGCTCGCCGTGGCGGTGGTGCCCGTGGACGAGGCCGAGGCGCAGGGCGTCAACGACCGGGTCCAGCTCAGCGTCGCCGAGGCGACGATCCAGGCCCGCCTGCGCCGCGCGGCCCAGATCGGCGGGGCCACCCTGGTGGCGCCGGAAACGGTTTTCTTCAGTGTCGACACGGTGTTGGGCCGGGACGTTCTCGTGGAACCTCATGTGGTGTTCGGCCCCCACGTGACGGTCGGCGACCGGTGCGTGATCCATGCCTTCTCGCATCTCGAGGGCGCGACCCTGGCGCGGGGCGTCCATATCGGCCCCTATGCGAGGCTTCGTCCCGGCGCGGTGCTGGAGACCGGCTCGCGCATCGGCAATTTCGTCGAGATGAAGAACGCCCGCCTCGGCGAGGGCGCCAAGGCCAACCACCTGACCTATCTCGGCGATGCCGAGATCGGGCCGGGCGCGAATGTCGGAGCCGGCACCATCACCTGCAATTACGACGGGGTGAACAAGCACCGGACCGAGATCGGGGCCGGCGCCTTCATCGGCTCGAACACCGCCCTTGTGGCGCCCGTGAGCGTGGGTGCAGGGGCCATCGTCGGCGCGGGCTCGGTCATCACCTCCTCTGTGCCGGCCGATGCCCTCGCCATCGCCCGCAGCCGCCAGCGCATCATCGAGGGCATGGCCAGCGGGATGCGGGCGGCGCTGCAGGCGATGAAGGCGTCTCGATCCAAGAAAAACTAGTCTCTTCAGTATTTTGCTAACAAGTATGAATGTAGGCATTGAGCCAAATTCGGCCTCGGATATGGCATGACGGCAGGAGCCCTGGCCGGATCGTGTTCCGATCCGGTACAAGGCCCTTCCAGAAGGCTTGGGCCGCTCCTTGCGTGGGCCACCGCCAATATCCCGGTCGGAGACGTCGGAGGCCTGTCCCGCTTCCGCCATTCCGGCCCGGCCCCTCGTGTGAGAGAAGCGACCATGTGCGGAATCGTTGGCATCGTCGGGCATGAGGCGGTGGCGGGACAGGTGGTCGAAGCCCTGCGCCGCCTCGAATATCGGGGCTACGATTCGGCCGGGGTCGCCACCCTGGCTCATGGCCGGCTGGACCGTCGCCGGGCCGAGGGCAAGCTCTCCAACCTCGAACTCAGGCTGCGCGACGAGCCGCTGCCTGGCGCCATCGGCATCGGCCATACCCGCTGGGCCACCCATGGCCGCCCCAACGAGACCAATGCCCACCCGCATGCCACGGCGCGGCTGGCCGTCGTCCATAACGGCATCATCGAGAACTTTCGCGAGCTGAAGGCCGAGCTGCAGGCCAGCGGCGTGCGCTTCGAGAGCGAGACCGACACGGAGGTCGTGGCCCAGCTCGTCAGCGCCGAGATGGACAAGGGGCTGGGCCCGGTGGAGGCCGTGGCCGCCGCCCTGCCGCGCCTGCGCGGTGCCTTCGCCCTGGCCTTCATCTTCACCGGCTACGACGATCTCCTCATAGGCGCCCGCCACGGTGCGCCCCTGGCCATCGGCTTCGGCGAAGGCGAGACCTATCTGGGCTCGGACGCCCTCGCTCTCGCCCCCTTCACCGAGGAAATCACCTATCTGGAGGAGGGCGACTGGGCGGTGCTGACCCGCGAGGGCGCCGCGATCCGCGACATCGACGGCAATCCGGTCTCGCGCCAGCGCCAGCGCATCGTCGCCCAGGCCTACCGGGTCGAGAAGGGCAACCACCGCCACTTCATGGCCAAGGAAATCCACGAGCAGCCCGAGGTGGTGGGCCGCACGCTGGCCCATTACGTCGACCTCGCCAACGGCCGGGTCGCCCTGCCCGAGGCGCTGCCGTTCGATTTCAAGGACCTCTCGCGGCTCTCGATCACCGCCTGCGGCACCGCCTATTATGCCGGGCTGGTGGCGAAATACTGGTTCGAATCCCTGGCGCGCCTGCCCGTGGAGATCGACGTCGCCTCCGAGGCGCGCTACCGCGAGCCGCCCCTCGACACGGCCGGCCTGACCCTCGTCATCTCGCAATCGGGCGAGACCGCCGACACCCTGGCCTCCCTGCGCTACGCCAAGAGCCAGGGCCAGCACACCCTGGCGGTGGTCAACGTGCCGACCTCCACCATCGCCCGCGAAGCCTCGGCCGTGGTGCCGACGCTCGCCGGCCCCGAAATCGGCGTGGCCTCCACCAAGGCCTTCTCCTGCCAGCTCACGGTGCTGCTGTGCCTCGCCATCGCGGCGGGCCGGGCGCGGGGCACCCTGAGCGCCGAGCGCGAGCGCGAACTCGTCGACGCGCTCATCACCGTGCCGGGCCTGATGGCGGACGCGACCAAGCTGGAAGGCGAGATCGAGCTTCTCGCCCGCGAGGTCTCGAAGGCCCGCGACGTGCTCTATCTCGGCCGCGGCACGAGCTACCCGATGGCCCTGGAAGGCGCGCTGAAGCTCAAGGAGATCAGCTACATCCACGCCGAGGGCTACGCCGCCGGCGAGCTCAAGCACGGCCCCATCGCCCTCATCGACGAGAGCGTGCCGGTCATCGTCATCGCGCCGCACGACGCGATCTTCGAGAAGACGGTGTCGAACATGCAGGAGGTGGCCGCGCGCGGCGGCCGCATCATCCTCATCGGCGACGCCAAGGGCGCGGCGGCCGCCGGCCTCGACACCATGGCGACGGTGACCATGCCCGACCTCGACCCGGTCGTGTCTCCCATCGTCTACGCCGTGCCGATCCAGCTCATCGCCTACCACACGGCCGTGTTCATGGGCAAAGACGTCGATCAGCCGCGCAACCTCGCCAAATCCGTGACGGTCGAATAGGCCGGAACCGCCACCGGAATCCGTCGATTGTCAGGCGCGCCTCGAAACGGGGTCGCGTGGCGGTCGAAGCGGGGGTCGCATGGCGGTCATACGGGGCCGCGTGGCGGTCGCGCGAGACGACGCGGCATGGCCCATTGAATGGCCCGGTTGGGCGGCTCCCTGACGGGCGCACGGCGGCGGAGACCAGGTTTGACGTATCTCACGCTCGCCCTGCAGGGCATCGCCGGTCTGCTCGTGGCAGCGACGGTGCTGCCCCTGATCGAGACCAATCTCGGCTTCATCCGCAGCCTGGACTTCCCCCGGCTCCAGATCGCGGTGGCGCTGGCGGCCTGCCTCGCCGGCCTCCTTCTGGTCTCCAGGGACACGACCTCCCTCGTCCTCGCCCTCGCCATGGCGGCGGCTTTGGTCATGCAGGTCCGCTACATCCTGCCCTTCACGCCGCTCGCCGCCACCCAGGCGAAGGCGGCCAAAGCCTGCGAGCCGGGAGCCCGGCTCAGCCTCGTGGTGCTCAACGTCCTGCAGACGAACAGGAATTACGGCGCGGCCCTCGATCTCGTCACGCGTCGCTCGCCCGATCTCGTCCTGCTGCTGGAGACCGATTCCGCTTGGCAGGAGGCCATGTCCCCATTGCGTGCGCTCTACCCGAACCGGGTCGAGCAGCCGCAGGACAACACCTACGGCCTGCTGTTCTACTCGCGCCTTCCCCTGCGCGGCCCCGAAATCCGCTTCCTGCTCCAAGACGACGTGCCGTCGCTGCGCACGCAGGTGGTGCTGCCGGACGGCGAGACGGTGAGGCTCCATGGCCTGCATCCGCGCCCCCCGCATCCCGGCCATAGCAGCGCGCCGCGCGACGCCGAACTGGTGATCGTCGCCCGCGAAGTCGCAGAAGCGCCAGGTCCCACCATCGTCGCCGGCGACCTCAACGACGTGGCCTGGTCCCGCACGACCCAATTGTTCCAGAGCATCAGCGGCTTGCTCGATCCGCGCCGGGGCCGCGGCCTGTTCGCGACCTTCCACGCGCAATGGCCGGTGATGCGCTGGCCCCTCGACCATGTCTTCTTCAGCGAGCACTTCCTGCTCGGCCACATGGAACGGCTGCCCGGCGTCGGATCGGACCATTTCCCGATCACGGTCAGCCTCTGCGCCGCGCCGCAGGCCCCCGTCCGGCAGGAGAAGCCCGAGGCCACCGCCGAGGATCACCGCGATGCCCAGGAGGCCATCGAGGCCGTGCGCTGAGGCTCTGCGAGGTGGTGTCGACACGGTGCCTCTCCGGTATCAGACTGGCGCTCGCACATCGCCCGGCGCGCCCCGTGCTTCGTGCTTGCCGGCCTCCGGGCCGGACAACCGACGTGAAAGCCGTTCCGGGCACAGGACGAGACGCCATGGCGCACGATCACGACCATCACCACGACCATCCGGACCACGCGCATGGCAGCGCCCTCAGCCCCATCGAGGCGCGGGTGAGGGCGCTGGAATCGCTGCTTCTGGAGAAGGGCTACGTCCAGGCCGACGCCCTCGACGCGCTGGTCGAGATGTACGAGACCCGCATCGGCCCCCATAACGGCGCCCGTGTCGTCGCCCGCGCCTGGACCGATCCGGCCTATCGCGAACGGCTCCTCGCCGACGGGACGCCGGCCATCGCGGAACTCGGCATCGGGGGGCGCGGCGGCGAGCACATGGTGGTGGTCGAGAACACGGCCGACAGCCACAACCTCGTCGTCTGCACCCTGTGCTCCTGCTATCCCTGGCCGGTGCTCGGGCTTCCGCCGGTCTGGTACAAGGCGCCGCCCTACCGCGCCCGCGCCGTCCTCGACCCGCGCGGGGTCCTCGCCGAGTTCGGCCTCACCCTTCCCGAGGCGACCCGCATCACCGTGTGGGATTCCACCGCCGAGACCCGGTTCATGGTCCTGCCCCTCCGCCCCGCCGGCACCGAATCCCTCAGCGAGGCCGAGCTCGCCGCCCTGGTCACGCGCGATTCCATGATCGGCACCGGGCTGCCGCTCACCCCGGAGACGGCCCAATGAACGGCGCGCAGGATCTCGGCGGCGGCCACGGATTCGGCACCGTCATGCCGGAGGCGAACGAGCCGGTTTTTCATTCGGAATGGGAACGGCGCGTCTTCGCCTTGGCTCTGGCGGTGGGCTATACCGGTACATGGACCCTGGACGGCAGCCGCGCCGCACGGGAATCGCTGCCCCCGGCGGAGTACCTCGCGTCGAGCTATTACGAGATCTGGCTCGCTGCCCTCGAAGCGCAGGTCGTCGCGCATGGCCTTGCCACGCAAGAAGAAATCGCCGCGGGCGCCAGCGCCGGGCCGGCGAGCCCGGTGAAACGGGTGCTGCGTGCCGAGGAGATCGCACCCCGCTTCTCCGCGGGATTCCCCAGCGACCGGCCGCCGGATGCGCCGGCTCTATATGCGGTACGCGACCCCGTCTTGACCCGCAACGACCACCCCATTGGCCACACCCGCCTACCCCGTTACGTCCGGGGCCGGCGTGGCGTCATCGAGCGGATCCACGGCGCCTTCGTCCTGCCCGATGCCAGCGCGGAGGGCCGGGATGCCCCGCCGCAATGGCTCTACACGGTGGGGTTCGAGGCCGCTGAGTTGTGGGGGGCGAGCGCCGACCCGGGCGGGCGCGTCACCGTGGCCGCCTTCGAGGGGTACCTCCTGCCGGGGACGCCGTAATGACCGCCACAATGACCGCCATGTGCCGGCCAGACGATCCGGGACCGTTCGCGGAACCCTGGGAGGCGCAGGTCTTCGCCCTGGTGGTCGCCCTGCAGGAGCGAGGCCTGTTCACGCAGGAGGAATGGGCGCGCGCCCTCGGGCGCACCATCCAGCCGGAGGGGAAGCCGGAAGCGGCGGCCGATTACGGACGCTGGCTCGCGACCCTGGAAGCTCTGCTCGCCGAACGCGGTGTCACCGATTCTGCGAGCGTCCAGGCCCGCAGTGACGCCTTCCTGCGCGCCGCCGCCGCGACCCCGCACGGCGAACCGATCCGGCTGGCCAACGACCCGCATCCGTCGCCCTGAGGACACCCAGCCCCCAGACGGGGCAGGGCGACCGCCTATGACATGCCGCTGCCGGCGGGGTAAGGGTCTGAACCTCCTGCATTTCTGGATCCCGGGCTCCGCTACGCGGCCCCGGGACGACGGGGTGCCGGCACAGGCCTTCCGCGCCTTCGCGTCACGTCATGGATCTGGCACAAGCAGCGTCGGCGGGGCATCCTGCCACTTCCCTCCCCGACGAGAACGGACACGACCATGGCAACGCCGCGCGACCTCAAGGTCCAGATGGCCGGCGAGACCCGCGCCCGCGAACGGGCCCAAGCCCTGGCCTCGGCCAGCGCCGTGCGGGCTCAGCGCGCCGAACTCGCCCTCAAGGAGGCCCTGGCGGAGCGGGATGCGTGGAAGGAGAGGGCGCTGGCGGCAGAGGCGGCGCTCGGCGAGACCAAGCCGTGATCCTCGGCCTCGGATCATCCGGGGCAGGGGGCGCTTCCTCGCGCTTGAGGTGACACGCCCGACCCGCTAACCCTTGTCATGCAGGCTGACGATCGGCCTCCCACGAGACAGGCCGCCCGTGCGCGAAACGCTCACCCCGTCGCCGGAACCAGACCCCGCCGGAGCACGGCCGCCGCCTCGGGTGAGCAAGAAGAGCCGCCTGCGGACCTACTTCCTCACCGGCATCATCGTCGCCGGGCCGCTGGCGATCACGATCTACATCACGTGGTGGTTCATCAGCCTCATCGACGGCTGGGTGAAGCCCCTGGTGCCGGCGAGCTACCTGCCGGACCATTACCTGCCCTTCTCGATTCCGGGCATCGGCCTCGTCATCGCTTTCATCGCCGTGACGCTGCTCGGCTTCCTCACCGCCAATCTCGTCGGCCGCAGCGTGGTGGAGTTCGGAGAGGTGCTGCTCGCGCGCACCCCGGTGATCTCGGGCCTCTACAAGGGTCTGCGGCAGATCTTCGAGACGCTGTTCTCGGCCAACGGCACGTCGTTCCGCACCGTCGGCCTGGTCGAATTCCCGGTGAAGGGAACGTGGTCGGTGGTGTTCGTCTCGGCGCCGGCCGGCCCCGACGTGCAGACGGCGCTCGGCGAGGAGAACGACCATGTGGGCGTGTTCCTGCCCTGTGCGCCCAACCCCACGACGGGGTTCTTCTTCTACCTGCCGCGGGCGGACATCATCGAAGTGCCCATGAGCATCGATGACGCGGCCAAGCTGGTCATGTCGGCGGGGGTCATCCAGCCGGAGGACCCGCAGGTCAGGCTGCAGGCCATGGCGGCATCGATCCGTGCGGCTCAGAACGGGCAGGCCACCGGGCCGGAGGCGGCGCTCGAAGCCTCGTCACGTCGCCAGGAGAAGCTCGTCAGCACGGAGTGAAACGCTCGCCCATGCAGGGCTGCCGGTGCAAGTCTTTGGGCAGGGACGTCGACCCGACGCACATCTCCCGAACAGCGAATTCGCCTTTCGGGAGCCCTGCTCGAACGCGCCTAGTTGTGGACCGTCATCGAGGCCTTCTCGATGGGCAGCGTCGGCGGCGAGGCATCGGCGACATGGCTGTTGGCGTGCGGGGCAATGGTGGAACCACCCCAGCCCATGGCGATCTGGGCAGTGACGGCCACCAAGAGCAGGACCATCAGGGCATTCGCCGCGATCTGGAAGGGGCGGGCGGATTGACGGACCGCGAGGAGGACATCGTCCGTCGTCTTCAGCGCGGGCTCCTTGCCATCCGAGATCGGAAGCAGCCAAGGCTCGCTCGGAAGGGCGTGGACGCTCCCCATTTCATGGGCACCCGGTAGGTTTTGGAACAGTCCGGCAGACATATCCATCCTCCTGAATTCTGTGTGGCAGCCCAGTCTGGCGGGCTGTTCGTTCATGTTCAGTTAAGGGGAGAATACGTTCATTTCAAGTTCAGGAAGTCCGTGCGGCACCGCACAACGGCTCGGGGAAAGAGGTCCGGAAGTCAGCCTACCCTTTAAAAGATAAGGGATTTCCGGCGTTCTGCGGCTGCGGTGCCATGGTTCGTGAAGCTGAACTGCGCAGACGTCATCGGGGGTCGATTCGTCGCTTTTGTGGCGATGCGTTCAGGTTTGGCGCGGGGCTCGTTCAGCCGGCTCCGAGCAACCGAATCGCCGCGTCCCGTTCGAACAGGTAGAGCAGCACCCGGAGTGCCCTGCCACGCTCGGATCTGAGGCCGGGATCGCGCTCGACGATGAGCCTGGCATCATCACGGGCCACTTCGAGCAGGCTGGCATCGCTCTCTAGATTCGCGAGGCGGAAGGCAGCCGCGCCCGATTGCCGGGTGCCCAGCACCTCCCCCTCGCCGCGCAGGCGCAGATCCTCCTCGGCGATGCGGAAGCCGTCATCGGTCTCGCGCATCATTTCGAGGCGGGCACGGGAGACCTGTCCCAGCGGCCCGCGATAGAGCAGCAGGCAGGTCGAAGCCTTGGCCCCGCGCCCGACCCGACCGCGCAGCTGGTGCAATTGCGCGAGACCGAAGCGCTCGGCATGCTCGATCACCATGATCGTCGCCTCCGGCACGTCGACGCCCACCTCCACCACCGTGGTGGAGACCAGGATCTTCGTCTCGCCGGCGGCGAACCGCTCCATGGCGGCATCCTTGTCCGGCCCCGGCATCTTGCCGTGGATCAGCCCGACGGCGTCACCGAATTCCTGCCGCAGGTCGGCGAAGCGGTCCTCGGCGGCGGCGAGGTCGACATATTCGGATTCCGCCACCAGCGGGCAGATCCAGTAGACCCTGTCCCCGGCGGCAAGCGCCCGGCCGAGCCCCATCACCACCTCGTCGAGCCGGTCGATGGAGACGAGGCGCGTGGCGATGGCTTGGCGGCCGGCCGGCTTCTCGTCCAGGACCGAGACGTCCATGTCGCCGAAGCAGGTCAGCGCCAGGGTGCGGGGGATCGGCGTCGCGGTCATCACCAGGATGTCCACCGCCGCCCCCTTGGCGCCGAGCGCGAGGCGCTGATGGACGCCGAACCGATGCTGCTCGTCCACCACGGCGACGCCGAGATCCTTGAAGATCACGCTGTCCTGGAACAGGGCATGGGTGCCGACCACGATATCGATATGGCCATCGGCGAGGTCGGCGAGCGTCGCTCGGCGCTCCGAAACCTTGTCGCGCCCGGTGAGGAGGCGTAGACGCAGCGAACCGACCAGCCCCGTCAGGCGCTCGAAATGCTGGCGCGCCAGGATCTCGGTGGGCGCCATCAGCGCCGCCTGCCGGCCGACCTCCACAGCCGAGGCCATGGCCAGCAGCGCCACTGCCGTCTTCCCCGAGCCGACATCGCCCTGGAGCAGGCGCAGCATGCGCCGGTCGGAGGCGAGGTCGGCGCGGATCTCCTCGACGGCCCGGGCCTGGGCGCCGGTGAGCGCGAAGGGCAGGGCGGCTTCGATCCGGTCCTTGAGGTGCCCGTCCCCGGCATTGGCCCGGCCGGGCGCGCGGCGGTTGCGGGCGCGCATCAGGGCCAGCGCCAGCTGCGAGGCGAGGAGTTCGTCATAGGCGAGCCGCCGCCGCGCCGGGGGGCGGGGCGTGATGCCGTCGCTCGCCGGTGCCGGCGGCGCGGCCTCGGGCCGATGCTCGGCCCTGAGCGCGTCGGCGAAGCCCGGCAGCCCCTCCCGCGCGAGCCAGGCCGGATCCTGCCATTCAGGGAGGGTCGGCAGCCGGTCGAGGGCGGAATGCGCCAGTTTCGAGATCGCCCGCGAGGTCAGGCCCTCGGTGGCGCCGTAGACGAGCTCGACGGCGGGCAGGGCGGCGAGCCCCGCCTCGTCCACGATCCGCGACGGATGCACCATCTGCCGGTGCCCGTCCCACAGGTCGATCCGGCCGGAAATGTAGCGATGGGCGCCGAGCGGCAGCATCTTCTCCACGCGGGCCTGCGGCATGCCGAAGAAGACGAGGGTGATGTCGCCGGTGCCGTCCTCCACCAGGACCCGGAACGGGCGCCGCCCCGTCCCGGCCTGGGGCGGGCGATAGCCGGTGACCGTGACGCCCAGCGTCACGGGCTCGCCCGGCGGCGCCTCGGCGATGGAGCCCATCATCGTGCGCGCCACCCCGCCCTGGGGCAGGTGGAACAGGAGATCGACGATCCGCGCGGGCTGCTCGGGCGTGCCGAGGAGCCGCTCGATCAGCGGCGCCATCTTCGGCCCGACGCCGGGGAGGGTCCGGGCCTGGGCGAAGAGCGGATCGAGGATGCTGGGGCGCAGGTTCGTCGAGCGGGGTTCGTCTGTCATGGGCGAAGCGACCATCCCTCGTCTGGATGCGGGACGGAAGACACCCGAAGGCGGGATGACAGTGCCGGACCTCGCGTATCCGTCATGTCCGGAGGAGAGAGCATGAGACCGGCATAGAATGCGGGGACCGAGCCGGGCAACGATCTCTTTGCCGCTGCCGCCGCGCGTGACGATATGGTCCGGCGGCGTTGCAACTCTGTCGGGATCGGCCATATTTGGGAAGCCGGTCCCGTTGTGGACATTGCGGCATGGAATTCCGGCGCACGCACCATGGCCACGATCGCCCTCGATACTCTCGCCATCGCCCGGAAGCTGAAAGCCGCCGGGTTCTCGGACGACCAGGCGGAGGCCGTGACTGGCGTCCTTCGCGAGACGCGGGAAACCGATCTGTCGACGTTGGTGACGAAATCCGACCTCAAGACCGAGATCGCGGAGTCGAAATACGACATTCTCAAATGGGTCCTGTCGGCTATCGGATTCCAGACCATCGTCATCGTGGGCGCAATCGTCACGCTTGCGCGAGGGCTGCGCTGAAAAGGCCTGCGCTGAACCTCGTGCGATCCGACCACTCCACCGATCCGGGGATCCCAGGATCGCAGCATCACAGGCTGACCCCATGTCCGGAACCACCCGCACCAGCGCGGATCTCGATCCGCGCCGCCGCCGCACCCTCTTCCGCGCCTGGCATCGCGGCATGCGCGAGATGGACCTGATCATGGGCCGTTTCGCCGATGCGGAGATCGGCACGCTGAGCGATGAGGAGCTGACCACCTTCGAGGCCCTGATCGAAGTGCCCGACCGCGACCTGTTCCGCTGGCTCACCGGCGAGGACGAGACGCCGCAGAATTACGACACGCCGGTATACCGCCGCCTCCAGGCGTTCCATAAGCACGACGCGCCGATTCACTAGCGGTCCAGGCGATGCGGGGCTCTCCTCCCCCTTGTGGGGAGGAGTTGGAGGTGGGGGTAGCGCCGCTCGCCTCCGCAGTTGGATTGTCACCCAACCACCCCCACCCTCGGTCCCTCCCCACAGGGGGGAGGGAGGCGCGTCGCGTCACACTTTCCCATGAGTTCGAAACCCCGACCCGATGGCCAAGCCCCAGCCCAAAGCGCCCGCTCCCGCTCCAAAGCCGCAGACGGCGCGGTTCGCCCTGCCGAAATCCGGTGCCCTCGCCCGTGCGCTGGAGGCGCTGAAGCGCGGCGACAGTCCGACGCTCGCCAACGTGCCCGAAGGGTTCGACGCGGTGGTGGTGGCCGATCTCGCCCGCGCCCTGTCGCGGAGTTTCGAGGGGCCGGCGGTGCTGGTGCATGTGGCCCGTGATTCCGGGCGCTCGAACGCGTTCCAGACCGGGCTGAAATTCGTCGCCCCCGAGATCGAGGTGATGAGCATCCCGGCCTGGGACTGCCAGCCCTACGACCGGGTCTCTCCGAACGCCGCCATCGCCGCCCAGCGGATGACCGCGCTGTCGCGGCTCTCGCGCTCGCGCTCCTCCGAGGAACAGCCGCGCATCCTCTGCACTACCGTCAACGCCCTGATCCAGAGGGTGCCTCCCAGAGAGAAGATCGCGGTGGAGACCTTCTCAGCGGCGATCGGCAACGTGGTGCCGATGGACACCGTCACCGCCTGGGTCGAGGCCAACGGCTTCCTGCGCACGGGGACGGTGCGCGAGACGGGCGAATACGCCGTGCGCGGCGGCATTCTCGACCTGTCGCCGCCGGGCCTGCCGAACCCGATCCGCCTCGACTTCTTCGGCGATACCCTGGAATCGATCCGCGCCTTCGACCCGGAGACCCAGCGCACGGTGGGCTCGCTCCGCTCCCTCGACCTCGTTCCGATGAGCGAGGTGCAACTGACCACGGAGACGATCCGGCGCTTCCGCCAGGGCTACATCTCCACATTCGGCGCGGCGACCCGCGACGACCGGCTCTACGAAACGATCAGCGAGGGACGGCGCTATGCCGGACTCGAGCACTGGATGCCGCTGTTCTACGACCATCTCGACACCCTGTTCGACTACGTGCCGGGCGTGCCGCTGGTCTTCGACGCGCAGGCGGAAGAGGCGGTCGCCGAGCGCCTCACCCTGATCCGCGATTATTACGACGCCCGCGCCGAGGCGATGAAGACGCCCTCCACCGGCGTCGCGCCCTACAAGCCGCTCAGGCCGTCCTCCCTCTACCTGACGCAGAACGACTGGAAGGAGCGGGTCGCCGCCGCCTCCGTCGCCCGGCTCTCGCCCTTCGCGGTGCCGGAAAGCCCGGACCGCCTCACCATCGATTGCGAGGGCAAGGCGGGCCGCAGCTTCGCCGCCGAGCGGGCGGACGAGACGGCCAGCGTGTTCGACGCCGCCGTCGCGCATGTGAAGGAACTCCAGGGATCCGGTCATCATGTGATCCTCGCATCCTGGTCCGACGGCTCGCGCGACCGGCTCTGTGGCGTGCTCACCGATCACGGCCTGAAGAAGCCGGTCTCCATCAACACCCTCACGGCGGTGAACGCCCTGAAGCGCGGCACCGACATGGCGGTGGCGGTGTGGGGGCTCGATTCCGGGTTCATCGTCGACAAGCTCGCGGTCATCTCGGAAGGCGACATCCTCGGCGACCGGCTGGTGCGCCAGAAGCGCAAGTCGAAACGGCCACAGGACATCATCCTGGAGGTTCAGGCGCTACAGCCCGGCGATCTCGTGGTCCATGCCGATCACGGCATCGGCCGGTTCGTCGGCCTCAAGACGGTGACGGCGGCGGGCGCGCCGCACGATTGCCTGGAGATCCAGTATGCCGGCGGCCTGCTGCTGCTGCCGGTGGAGAACATCGAGCTTCTGACCCGCTACGGCTCGGAGGATGCGGAGGTCGCCCTCGATCGTCTCGGCGGCGGTGCCTGGCAGGCCCGCAAGGCCAAGATGAAGAAGCGCATCCTGGAGATGGCCGGCCAGCTCATCAAGATCGCGGCCGAGCGCTTCGTGCGCCAGGCACCCCGCCTCCAGGCCCCGGATGGGCTCTACGGCGAGTTCGCCGCCCGCTTCGTCTTCGAGGAGACCGAGGACCAGGCCACGGCCATCGATGCCGTCCTCTCCGACCTCAATGCCGGCCGCCCGATGGACCGCCTCGTTTGCGGCGATGTCGGCTTCGGCAAGACCGAGGTGGCCCTGCGCGCTGCCTTCGCGGGCGCCATGGGCGGCAAACAGGTGGCGGTGGTGGTGCCCACCACCCTGCTGGCGCGCCAGCATTACCGGACCTTCGCCGAGCGCTTCAAAGGGCTGCCGGTGCAGGTGGCGCACCTGTCGCGCTTCGTCTCCGCCGCCGAGATGAAGCAGAACCGCGCGGGGCTGGCCGCCGGGACCGTCGACATCGTGGTCGGGACCCATGCGCTCCTCGCCAAGAACGTGGCGTTCAAGGATCTCGGCCTGATCATCGTCGACGAGGAGCAGCATTTCGGCGTGGCCCACAAGGAGCGCCTCAAGGCGCTCCAGGCCGATGTCCACGTGCTGACCCTGTCGGCGACCCCGATCCCGCGCACGCTCCAGCTCGCCATGACCGGGGTGCGCGAGCTCTCGATCATCGCGACGCCGCCGGTGGACCGCCTCGCCGTGCGCACCTTCGTGATCCCGTTCGACGCGCTGATGATCCGCGAGGCCCTGCTGCGCGAGCGCTATCGCGGCGGCCAGTCCTTCTACGTGGTGCCGCGCATCGAGGACCTGGCGGAGGTGAAGCGCTTCCTCGACACCGAGATGCCCGAGACCAAGGTTGCGGTGGCCCATGGCCAGATGGCGGCGGGCCAGCTCGAGGACGTGATGACCGCGTTCTACGAGGGCAAGTTCGACGTCCTGCTCTCCACCACCATCGTCGAATCCGGCCTCGACATCCCCACCGCCAACACGCTCATCGTGCACCGGGCCGACATGTTCGGCCTCGCCCAGCTCTACCAGCTCCGCGGCCGCGTCGGGCGCGCCAAGGCCCGCGCCTACGCCCTGTTTACGACCCCGGCCAACAAGCAGCTCACCGTACAGGCCGAGAAGCGCCTCCAGGTGCTTCAGACCCTCGACACCCTGGGGGCGGGCTTCCAGCTCGCCTCCCACGATCTCGACATTCGCGGCGCCGGCAACCTCCTCGGCGATGCCCAGTCCGGCCATATCAAGGAGGTCGGCTACGAGCTCTACCAGCAGATGCTGGAGGATGCCGTCACGGCCCTCAAGGCCGGCATCGAGGAGCCGGTGGAGGAGGCGTGGTCGCCCACCATCGCGCTCGGCGCCCCGGTCACGATCCCGGAGGATTACGTCGAGGACCTTACCGTCCGCCTCGGCCTCTATCGCCGGCTCTCCACCCTGGAGAACGATGCCGAGATGGAGAGCTTCGGCGCCGAGCTCATCGACCGGTTCGGACCGCTGCCGCCGGAGGTGGAGCAGCTCCTCAAGATCGTCACGATCAAGATCCTGTGCCGCGACACCAACGTGGAGAAGGTCGAGGCCGGGCCGAAGGGCGTCGTCGTGCATTTCCGCGACAAGTCGTTCGCCAATCCGCAGGGACTGGTGGCCTTCGTCGGCGGTCAGGCCTCCTTCGCCAAGGTCCGCCCGGACATGAGCATCGTGTTCATCCGCGAGCTCGATTCCATCCCCGAGCGCCTCAAGATCACGACCTCGATCCTTCGCGAATTGTCGAAGATCGCCCGCGCCACGAAGAAGAAGGCGGCCTGAACGGCATCGCACCGGACCACGAAAAAAGGCGGGCCCAACGGCCCGCCTCGCATGTAAATTCTCGATCTCGCTCAGTCGCCTACGACGACCTGTTCATCGTCGGTGTCAGAGATCCGGCTGGTTCAGGACGTAAGGCCCGATGCGGCTCTGCAAGTCGATCGCGGAACCGCCGCCACGCCCCGTCACACCGTCGATGACGATCACGGGGATGCCCGCCTGCTGCATCTGCTCGCGCAGGCGCTCCGAGAGCATGGCATAGGCCGGGTCGAGGCGGGACGAGGTCTGAAGGAGGATGGCCGCGGGGCGGGCGATGACGGCGAGAACGTCGTCGGCGGCCTCGAGGGATGCGGTAACGCTCGCATAACCCAGCTCGGCAAGCTCGGCGGCGAGGGAGTGATCGATGGCGCGGTGACCATCATCGACGACCAACACTTGTTGCAGCGCACTCATGACTGTCAGGGTTAGCCCATCAATCGCCCCTTGGGAAGGGACCTGTGCGATAACACACGTCAACCCGGATGGTTCGCCGGCTGTGGGGCGAAATTACTGCGGCTACCCGGCCGATGTCCCGGGGTCGGACGGCGACGTCGCGCGCTTGCCAGCCTTCACACATGACGTCAGCCGATCACTATAAGAAACTGCTTTCACACGCAGATTTTATTTTCCAAGCACACTGAATCTTGGCCTTTTGCGATGGCCGCTCACCATTCCTCGAAAGCGGTGGATTTCGGGCAAAACCCGAAGCCGGGACGATCAGCAGCGGACGATCTCGGTTGCTCGGCCGGCAAATATTTTTGCCGCGAAAGGCACGGCATTCCAGAGATCGGCGGTTTTTCCCGGCGGAATTCCGCGCTGCAATGGGCTGGCCCCGGAGGCGCGACCCCGGAACGCGAATCGCCCGTCCTCGTCCCGCGCGATATCGAGCAGGGCCGGAAACGGCGCCAGCGGGTGAGCATCCGCAAGGAAGTGGGCGAGATCCCCGTCGGCTCGCGAGGCGGTGAGGAGCGCCGTCTCGTCGAAGGCGAGGACATCGACCACCCGTCGCGGAGCATGGACGGAGGCCGGCGCCAGCAGCCGGGCGTGAAGGCGGGTCGGTAACCGATGGGCCAGGACGATGGATTCGAGTCCGTCCGGGCTGCGGCTCGCGGCCAAATTGCGTTCGAGGGCGGCCGGCGCGACGAGATGGGTCGGGCCTGGCCGGCCCAGCGCTTCGGCGAAGCGGCCGGCATCGAACGGCCCGACCATTTCCAGGCCGGCCCCCGCCACGAGGGCGGCACCGAGACCGGTGACGAGCCCCCTCAGGTCGACGGGAGCGAGGAGGGTCAGGATGCGCTCGCGGGGGGCGACCCGGGCCGTGGCGAGATGGACGGCGATGGTGGCGATCAGCGCGTCGGCGGGACGATAGACCGGCTGCGCGGGATCGGCGGCGGCGAAGGTGACGAGCCCGGCGCTCTCCGGTGCGAAGGGGCCGCCGCGTCCGTCGAGGACCATGCCGTCGAGGCTGATGACGCCGTCGGGCACGTCCGGCCCGAAAGCCGCGAGGTAGCGCAGGCCGAAATAGCGTACCGCCACCTGGCGCAGGCACTCGGCCGGAAGCTTTCCCGCGACCCGGGACTGGGTGAGCACGGCCTGGATGCCGGCGGCCTGGATGCCGGAGACCAGGGCATCCTCGTCCCATGCCTGGGGCAGGAGGCAGGGAATGTGGCCCGCGGCCTCGATGGCGAGGTAGGACAGCAGGGTCTCGGACCCGGCGGCGGCGATGAGGCCGACCCGGCTCGCCGGAGCCAGGCGCCATTGTCGCATTCCGTTGGCGAGGCGCGCGACGATCTCGGCGGCGGCCCCATAGGTCCAGGTGATGGGGCCGCGCCCGGACCAGCCTGCCTTGTCCTTCGGATCCACGAAGGCGACCCGGCCGGGATCGGCATGGGCGGTCGCCGCCAGCAAGGTGCACAGGCCGGGCCTGGCCGTTTCCGAGCGCTGGCTCGGCGCGACGGGGCTGTCCGCCGGTACGGGGACGGGGAGGGCGTCACGAAAGGACATGATCGCTGGCTGCGCCGACACCTCCGCTCAACTCCCCGCGCGCATCGACTCCTCGTGCCCTCCGGTCATGGACGATTAGGGTTAAACCTTGCTTAAACCGATCCGTGTCGAGGAGGCCGAACGGGGACGATCGCGCTCCTCCGGACGAGACAGGTGTCATGTCTTCGCCGCATTCCGCAGGGAAGCAGGCCGCCCGGTCGTTCGAGCGGGTTCGAGGCGTTGAGCGCCCCGTCCGGCGCCTTGGCGGGCCAGGTTGGCCATCCAAGCTCCGGGAACGGGCAATTTGCGCGCGCCGAGGGCTTGACCGCGCGGACCAGGGCGGCGAGGGCTCGACCGAACACCGTCCGCGGGTTTCGATCCGCACCATCGAGTTCAGGAAACGCCTTGCTGGGCTCGAGAGCCGCAGCATTCCTTCGTCATTCGCGATATCCAAGGGGTCAGAGCTGATGTTCTTTGCCAACCGTCCCGCGCGCCCGATGCGCGCCGCCGCGATTCTCGCCCTGGCCGGCATGATGGGCAATACGGGCTTGGCGGCACCGGCCTTCGCCCAGGCGCCGAAGGGCAAGGCGCCCGCTCCGGCCGCCCCGGCACCGGCGGCTCCGGCCACCCAGACCCCGGCCGCCCAGCAGCCGGCCGGCCCGCAGATCGTCAACGTGAAGTCCGAGCCGTCCCAGGCCGACTGGACCAAGGTGTGCGGCAAGGACCAGAACACCAGCACCGACGTCTGCTACACAACCCGCGACTTCGTCTCCGACCAGGGCCAGCCCGTCCTCGCCGTGGCGGTCTACGACATGAAGAACGCCCAGCAGAGCGTGCGCGTGGTGCGCTACCTGCTGCCGCTCGGCCTGCTCCTCGGCCCCGGCATCCGCTTCACCGTCGATGGCCAGCAGGCGACCCCGGGCAAGTTCGCCGTGTGCTTCCCCAACGGCTGCTTCGCCGAAGCCGGCAATGTCGGTAACGACCTCGTGAACGCGCTGAAGAAGGGTACCACCCTCAACATCAGCGTCCAGAACCAGGCCCAGCGCGAGGTGACCTTCGCCGTGCCGCTGGCCGGCTTCGGCAAGGCCTTCGACGGCCCGGCCGTGGACCCGAAGGTGCTGGAAGAGCAGCAGAAGAAGCTCCAGGCCGAGCTCGAGAAGCGCAGCGAAGACATGCGCAAGAACCTGGAAAAGCAGAACGCCGCCGGTACCGCTGCCGGAAGTGCCGCTCCGAAGCCCTGAGACCGTCTCCTGGCCTCGATCCGAACATGAAAAAAGGCCGGGCTCGTCGCCCGGCCTTTTTCATGCGCACATTCGACGACGGCGCCCCATGCCGTGGGGGACCCGTCCCGCACTCAGTTCGCGTGCGCGCTCCGGAGACGGTAGGCGCCGTCCGAATCCCGCTCGAACACCTCCGGAATCCCGGCATGGCGCAGGGCCTCGCCGGATGTATCGGGAACGAGGTTCTGTTCGGAGACGTAGGCCACGTACTCGCTCTCCGCGTTCTCGGCGAGGAGGTGGTAGAACGGCTGGTCCTTGCGCGGCCGGACCTCCTCGGGGATCGCCAGCCACCATTCCTCGGTGTTGTCGAAGATCGGGTCCACGTCGAAGACGACGCCGCGAAACGGGTAGATCCGGTGGCGCACCACGGCGCCGAGGCCGAACTTGGCGGTGCGCGTCTGGGTTCCGGTGGGAGAGAGATCGGTCATGACGCCAAAATAGGATGCGTCGGACAGGTTGTCATCGGCGGCGTTGCCACGCCGCATCGCAAGGTGCCGTCCCGGTCTGCAGATCCCGGACGGCATCCGGCCGATCGCTTCGGGATCCGTGGCTGCGGGAAGCGGCGGTGAGGGGGGGCGAACGAACGAGGCTGTGCCTGAGCCGCCCCCTCACCGTCGGCTGCCGCCTCGCTTCATGCCCCGACGAGGGGGCATGAAGCCCTTCTCCCCGCGTGCGGGGAGAAGGGGAGCCAGGGGAGGCCATCTCAGTTCGGGCCAGAGGTCACTTCAGGCCGTAGGTCTTGGCGAGCTCCGGGTCCTTCTCGGCCACCAGCCGGGCGAGGTCGACGATGACCTTGGCCTGCTTCCAGGTGGCGTCGTCCTGCATCTTGCCGTCGAGCATCACCGCACCGGTGCCGTCCGGCATCGCCTCGACGATCCGCACCGCGAAGGCGACCTCCGCCGGATCGGGGGCGAAGACGCGCTTGGCGATGGCGACTTGGTTCGGGTGCAGGGTCCAGGCGCCGGCGCAGCCCATGAGGAAGGCGTTGCGGAACTGGGCCTCGCAGGCATCCCCGTCCGAGAAGTCGCCGAACGGGCCGTAGAAGGCCTTGAGGCCGTTGGCCATGCAGGCATCGACCATCTTGGCGATGGTGTAGTGCCAAAGGTCCTGCTGGGCGCTGGCCCGAGCGGCGCCGTCGCTCGTCGGGTCGGCGATGACACGGTAATCCGGGTGGCCGCCGCCGACGCGGGTGGTCTTCATGCCGCGGGAGGCAGCGAGATCGGCGGGGCCGAGGCTCATACCGTGCATGCGCGGGGAGGCGGAGGCGATGGCGTCCACGTTGGCGACGCCCTCGGCCGTCTCCAGGATGGCGTGGACGAGGATCGGCTTGCCGACGCCGTGCTTCGCTTCGAGCTGGGCCAGCAGCTGGTCGATGTAGTGGATGTCCCACGGACCCTCGACCTTGGGCACCATCACCACGTCGAGCTTGTCCCCGACCTGGGACACGATCTCGAACAGGTCGTCGAGAATCCAGGGGCTGTTGAGGGCGTTGATGCGGGTCCACAGGCCTGTGCCGGACGCGGCGAAATCGGTCGCCTGCGCCATGGCGACGAAGCCCTTGCGGGCCGCCTCCTTCTGGTCGACCGGCACGGCGTCCTCGAGGTTGCCGAGCACTACGTCCACGGTGGCGGCGAGGTCCGGCACACGGGCGCGGACCTTGTCGTTGTGAGGCGGCACGAAGTGGATCATCCGCTCGAGCTTCACCGGCAGGTCACGGAACGGGGCCGGGGCGCCAGTGGCGAGGGGCTGGAAGAAGCGGCGCGGCAATTTCATGGGGTCTCGGGCTCCGTGTGTCGATCGATCGTCGGACTGGGTCATCGCTCTGGATATCGTATTCAGGACGATGCCGTAGGATGTTCAGGGCGCATCATCTTTGCCGAAAACTCGGGTCGGACTTTTCGGGGTGAGGCTCTAGCCTCGAAGCGGTTAGTCAAGGTTACCCCCCACGTAAAGGCGGGTTCGAGGCGAAGACCACTTTCCCAACGACGTGCGCTGGCGCATGTTCGACGCAGGGGCCCGTGCAGCGGGTAGGAACCGGCAGGTACAGGCCGGGTTCTCGCAACAGAGGCGGGCGTTTCGAGACTCATCAAGGACACTCTCTCATGTCCGGATCATCGACCCGACACGGTCTCCTCTACGCTGCCGGCCTCGTCGCGATGCTGAGCGTCGCCGCGCCGGGCGAAGCCGCTCCGGCCCATGCGGGCGCTCCGGCGAGAACCGCTTCTCCCAGGGACTCCTCCAAGGCATCGCCCGCCAGAGCATCCGAGCGCGTGCCGTTCACGGCCGGTGACGCCGCCGAGGCCCGGCCCGACGGCCTGAAGGGCCAGCTACGGATCGCGGCCGACGACACCAAGGCATTCCAGAGCCTCATCGACGGGGCGAGCGCGGCGGCCGATCCGTGGCTTGTCCTGTCGGGTGGCGGCGAGAACGGGGCCTTCGCCGCCGGCCTCCTCAACGGCTGGTCGAAGGCCGGCGACCGGCCCGATTTCGGAATCATCACCGGGGTGAGCACGGGGGCGATGATCGCGCCCTTCGCCTTCCTCGGCTCCAGCGCCGATGCGACGCTGGCGCGGGCCTATACCGAGATCTCAGCCGCCGACGTGTTCGAGTTCGGCGGCACCAATGAGGCGCTCACCGATACCTGGCCGCTCAAGCGCCGGATCGACCGGATGGTGACGGGCAAGCTCCTCGCCGACATCGCCGCCGAGCACGCCAAGGGACGGCGCCTGCTGGTGGCGACCACCGCCGTGGACAGCGAGCGCCCGGTCCTGTGGGACATGGGCGCCATCGCCTCCGAGGGCAGCCCGAAGGCGCTCGACCTGTTTCGCTCGATCATCCTCGCCTCCTCGGCGGTGCCGGGCGTGTTCCCGCCGGTGATGCTCGACGTGGTCGGTACGGGCGGGAAGCGCTTCCAGGAGATGCATGCGGATGGCGGCACCACCGCGCCGTTCTACCTGGCGCCGGAAGCCGCGATCCTCGGCAAGGCCAAGGTGAGGCTTCCCACGAGAACGGTCTACCTCGTGGTCAACAACACGGTGACACCGGACTTCCAGATGGCCACACGCACGACCCTGAGCGTGCTCGGCCGGGCGATGTCCGCCGCGATCAAGGCGCAGACCCGCGCGGCGCTCGCTCTCACGGAGCGTTTCGCCGAACGCAACGGCCTCGATCTCGAGGTGGCCGAGATCGACAACCGGTTCACGCGCACCAGCTCGGCACCCTTCGACCAGGATTACATGAAGGCCCTGTTCGCCCATGGCGAGAGCCTCGGGCGCGACGGCACCGCCTTCAGCCGCGGAACCCCCGCCGCCTCGATCCCCACCGGATCGACGGGCGACCGTGTCGGGTCGGCGGAATCGCCCACGAGTCTCGCCCGGCGCTGACCGTCACCGCATCAGCGAGGGTGCGCCGAGGCGCGGCAGCACACCCTCACGCATGACGACGCGGCGCAGCGGCCCGATCGTGGTCATCGCCAGCAGGCCGAGCCCGCGCAGGGCATCGACGGGAATCAGGGAACTGAGCAGGCTGCGGTTGAGGGTGTCCACCGCCGCCGTGCGCAGGCGGGCATCCAGCGACCGGGACCGGGCGAAGCCGGACAGGGCCTGGCGCGAGCCCGGATCGCGTCCGTCCGAGGTCGCGGCCAGGACGCTGTCACGCATCGCCGCCGCATCGCGCAAGCCGAGATTGAGCCCCTGCGCACCGATGGGCGGGAAGGCGTGGGCCGCCTCGCCGATGAGCGCGATGCGAGGCCCGACCGGGGAGGCGACGGAGAGGCCCCGCATGGGAACGAGCCCGCGCGGCCCGTCGATGCGCATGGCTCCGAGCATGGCCTGGGCCTGGTTCTCGATGGCGCGCGCGAGGTCGGCATCCTCCAGTTCGGAGAGGCGCCGCGCCGGTCCCGCGCCGGTGACCCAGACGAGGCTGGACCGATGCCCACCGGGGAGGGGGACCAGGGTGAACGGCCCCTGCCGGGTATGGAACTCGGTGGAGACGTCCCGGTGCGGGCGCTCGTGGGCGAGCAGCGTGGTGATGGCGGCCTGCGGATAGGACCACTCCCTGGTGGCGATGCCGGCCTGCTCCCGCATGCGCGAGCGGGCACCGTCCGCGCCGACGACGAGGCGAGCGACGACGGGTCCGCCCTCTTCCAGACCGATCCGGGCCTCGTCGGCATCCCGTTCCAGCCCCACCGCGTCGCTCTCGAACAGGGTCAGGCCGGGAGCCGACCGGGCCTGCGCCCGCAGGGTCTCCACGAGGCGGGCGCTCTCCACGTTCCAGCCGAAGGCGGGAAGGCCGATCTCGGTGGACACGAACCGGGCCGGCGGCGGACGGAACAGGCTGCCCGTGTCATCGACGATATGGAGTTCGGCGAGCGGCGCTGCATGCGGCGCCACCTCCGCCCAGGCCCCCAGTGCGTCGAGAAAGCGCACCGACCCGTCGAGGAGGGCGACCGTGCGTCCATCGGCGACGGGGGCGTGGCGGCCGACGAGGGCCGTGGCGATGCCCTCTCGGGCCAAGGCCAGGGCGAGACCGAGCCCGGCGGCACCCGCGCCGACGACGGCCACGTCGAAACGGGGAGGGGACGAATCCATGCATCGCTCCTCGGCGAGGGGTACCCTCACCAGACCAGTCGAAGCGGCACCGACCGGACCGCTGCCGTTTCAAATAGGTGCCGTCCGTCTCGGGTCACCTCGCTGTGGCATTGCCACGCTGCGGCTTCTAGCATCAGCTGAGCGTCCCGACAGGGGCAGAGTGCCCGGAGGTTGCCCCATCATGAGAGCGTCGTCATGAGCCTCGCCATCGCGCTGCTGGCGCTCGGATTCCTGATGCTCGTCGCCTATCGCGGCTTCAGCGTCATCCTGTTCGCCCCGGTGGCGGCGCTCCTCGCCGTGCTCCTCACCGACCCGTCCGCCGTGCTGCCGGTCTTCTCCGGCCTGTTCATGGAGAAGATGGTCGGCTTCGTGAAGCTGTACCTGCCGGTCTTCCTCCTCGGCGCGGTGTTCGGCAAGGTCATCGAGCTCTCGGGTTTTTCGCGCTCCATCGTCACCGCCGTCATCGATCTCGTGGGCGCGCGCCGGGCCGTGCTCTCCATCGTGCTGGTGTGCAACCTGCTCACCTATGGCGGCGTCTCGCTCTTCGTCGTGGTGTTCGCGGTCTATCCCTTCGCGGCGGAAGCCTTCCGGTTGAGCGAGATCCCCAAGCGCCTCATCCCCGGCACCATCGCGCTCGGCGCTTTCTCCTACACGATGGACGCGCTGCCCGGCACGCCGCAGATCCAGAACATCATCCCCACCACCTTCTTCGGCACCAACACCTGGGCCGCCCCCTGGCTCGGTCTGATCGGCGCCGCCTTCATCCTCGTGGCCGGCGTGGCCTATCTCGACTGGCGCATCGCCTCGGCCAAGGCCAGAGGAGAGGGCTACGGCAGCGGCCACACCAACGAGCCGACGCCCGTCTCCGACGAAGCCCTGGCGCATCCCCTGGTGGCGCTGCTGCCGCTCGTCGTTGTCGGCCTCTCGAACCTCACCTTCACCGCGCTCATCCCGCGCCTCTACGGGGCGAAGACCGAGACCATGCTGGCGGGGCTCGACAAGCCCATCGTCACCACGGTCTCGTCGGTCACCGCGATCTGGGCGGTGGAGCTAGCGCTGCTGGCCGGCATCCTCACGGTCTTCGTCTTCGCCTGGAAGCCGGTCTCGAAGAGCTTCGCCGAGGGCAGCCGCGCGGCGGTGGCCGGCTCGCTGCTGGCCGCCATGAACACGGCCTCCGAATACGGGTTCGGCGCGGTCATCGCGGCCCTGCCGGGATTCATCGTCATCCGCGAGGCCCTGTCGGCCATCCCCGACCCGCTGGTCAACGAGGCGGTGACGGTGACGGCGCTGGCCGGCATCACCGGCTCGGCCTCCGGAGGGCTGAGCATCGCCCTCGCCGCCATGTCCTCCACCTTCATCGCGGCGGCGCAGGCGGCCCATATCCCCATGGAGGTGCTGCATCGGGTGGCCGCCATGGCGAGCGGCGGCATGGACACCCTGCCCCATAACGGCGCCGTCATCACCCTGCTCTCGGTGACGGGGCTGACACACCGTCAGGCCTATGCCGACATCTTCGCGATCACCGTGCTCAAGACCAGCGCGGTCTTCCTCGTCATCGGGATCTATTACCTGACCGGGCTGGTGTGAGGCTCGGTCAGAGGCATCGCGGTTCCCGATGGCCTGGACTTTCTCGGGGCGCGGGCGGCCAATGCCGCGACATCCGATGCGACGGGAGCCTTCCGATGGATCGTCGAACCTTCCTGACACTCGCGGCCGCCGGTGCCGCATTCCCGCTTGGCGCGGACCCGGCCAAGGCGGAATCAGCCAAGGCGGACCCAGGCAAGGCGGCCCCGCCGCCGGCGCGGAACGTCGTCCTCGTCCACGGCCTCTTCGCCGACGGGTCGTGCTGGTCCGAGGTCATCGGGCGATTGCAGATGGCGGGCCTGACCGTCACCTCCGTGCAGAACCCGCTGACCACACTCGACGAGGCGGTGGCTTCGGTGCGGCGGGTGCTGGCGCGGCAGGACGGGCCGACCGTGCTCGTCGGCCATTCCTTCGCCGGCATGATCGTCTCCGAGGCCGGCACCGATCCGAACGTATCCGCCCTCGTCTACGTGGCGGCCCGCGCGCCGGATGCCGGCGAGGATTACGCGGCCCTGGCACGAACCTTTCCGACGCCCCCCGCCAGCGCCGGCATCGTCTTCGACGGAGAATACGGGCGCCTCGGCGAGGCGGCCTTCCTGCGTGATTTCGCCGGCGACCTTCCCGAGGCGAAGGCGAAGGTGCTCTACGCGGTGCAGCAGCCCTTCGCGAAGGCGCTGCTGGCGGGCAGGACCACCCAGGCGGCCTGGCGATCGAAGCCGAGCTTCTACGCGGTCTCGACGGAGGATCGGACGATCGACCCCGATCTCGAACGCTTCATGGCGAAGAGGATGGGCGCCACGACGATCGAGGTGAGGGCGAGCCACCTGTCCCTGATCTCCCAGCCCGACACGATTGCGATGCTGATCCTGAACGCCGCCGGACGGCCCTGAGGCATCTCGCGGGATCAGGGCGATGCCACAGCCCGAGCTCCCGTTTGCCGACTGCCGGGACCTGTCCTATCGTCCGATGCGGCGGTGCCGGATCATCGCCGGGAGAGGAGAGCTCACCATGGCATTCTTCATCGGGATCGCAGGTCCCTGGCTGGTTATCGCCGTCCTCGACCTCCTGGCGATCCGCCGCGACCTGGAACTGTCGCGGATCCCGTGAAAAGCTTCAGCCTTCCGGCTCCTCGACGATCTTCAAGGTGAGTTGCGTGAACGGCCTGATTTCCCAGGCGATCCCGGCCTTGAACATCATCACCACCCGGCAGCGGTCCATGACCTCGAAGGCGGGAAGGCCTGGCTCCGGCTGGAACACGAGCCCCGCGACGACGGCGGGATCGTAATCGGCGGGCCTGATCCAGACGATCTCTTCCATGGAACGCGGCACCCTCCTGCGCAGCTGCCGGGGAACGATACCGACCGGCCTGTCTCACGCGAAGCCGGGCGATGGTTTGCAACGGCCATGCCGCCCGCGCCTCCGGCCGGGCACCTCTATCGGCAGCACCGGGCTTGCTCCTTAAGGCCAGCAGCTTATGTCGCGTCCATCGAACAGACGAGGAGTGACGACGATGCCCAAGGCGATCCGGGTCTACGAGTATGGCGAGCCCGAAGTGATGCGCTACGAGGAGGTGGCGGTCGGCGAGCCCGGCCCCGGCCAGATCCGCGTCCGCCAGACGGCCATCGGCGTCAACTTCATCGACATCTACTTCCGCTCGGGCGCCTACAAGGCGGCGCAGCTCCCCTTCACGCCCGGCAAGGAGGGTGCGGGCGTGGTCGCCGCCATCGGCGAGGGCGTCACCGGGTTCCGGGTGGGTGAGCGCGTGGCCTACGGTTCGGCCGAGGGCACCTATGCGGAGGAGGTGGTGATCAATGCCGGCGCCGCCGTGCATCTCGCCGACGGGGTCGACGACGCCACCGCCGCGGCCATGATGCTGAAGGGCCTCACCGCCGAGTATCTCCTGCACCGCACCTGCCCGGTGAAGCCGGGCGACACGATCCTGTTCCACGCCGCCGCCGGCGGCGTCGGCCTAATCGCCTGCCAATGGGCCAAGCATATCGGCGCCACCGTCATCGGCACGGTGGGCTCGGCCCAGAAGGCGGAACTGGCGCGGGCCAATGGCTGCGACCACGTCATCCTCTACCGCGACGAGGATTTCGCCGCGCGGGTGAAGGAGATCACCGGCGGCAAGGGCGTGCGCGTCGTCTATGACGGCGTCGGCAAGGACACCTACCCGGCCTCCCTCGACTGCATCGCCCCGCTGGGGATGTTCGTGAGCTTCGGCTCTGCCTCCGGCCCGATCGAGAACTTCAATCTGGCCCTCCTCGCCCAGAAGGGCTCGCTCTTCGCCACGAGGCCCACGCTGTTCACCCATGCGGGGACGCGGGCCACCCTCGATTCCATGGCCGAGAACCTGTTCGGCGTGGTGGCGAGCGGCGCGGTGAAGATCCCCGTCCACGCGCGGGCGAAGCTCGCCGACGCGGTGCAGGTGCACAAGGATCTGGCCGGACGCCAGACCACGGGCGCCACGATCATGACCCCGTGATCCGGGCATCCCGTGATCTCGGGATCACCTGACGACAGGAGGAGGCGGATGATGCCCCCAGGCGAGCGTGACCTTCTCCTCGTGGTCGACGTCCAGAACGACTTCCTGCCCGGCGGAGCCCTCGCGGTGCCGGACGGTCATGCGGTGATCGCCCCGATCAACCGCCTCGCCGCCCTGTTCCCGCACGTGGTCCTGACCCAGGACTGGCATCCGCCCGGCCATGTCTCCTTCGCCTCCAGCCATGCGGGGAAGTCCCCCTTCGAGACCGTGGACCTCGCCTACGGCCCTCAGGTCCTTTGGCCCGACCATTGTGTCGAGGGCTCGCCCGGTGCCCGTTTCTCGTCCGAGCTTCACGTCGATTGGGCCGAACTGGTCATGCGCAAGGGCTATCATGCCCATACCGACAGCTACTCGGCCTTCTTGGAGGCCGATCGGAATACGCGAACGGGGCTCGACGGATACCTGCGCGAGCGCGGGTTCGAACATCTCTATCTCACCGGTCTCGCCACCGATTACTGCGTGCTCTGGAGCGCGCTCGATGCCCGCAAGGCAGGCTTTGCCGTCACCGTCCTCGAAGATGCGGTGCGGGGGATCGATATCGACGGATCGGTGGAACGCGCTTGGGCAACCATGCGTGAGGCCGGGATCGAACGGATCACGAGCGGGGCGATCGGGGGCGGATAGAACCTGAACACGCCGGTGCGCGGTCCTAAACCGCGCTGCCGTAGAGGTCGTAGGCGTCGGCCCGCTCGATCTTCACGGTGACGATGTCACCGA
Source organism: Methylobacterium sp. 88A (assembly GCF_000376345.1). NCBI lineage: Bacteria > Pseudomonadati > Pseudomonadota > Alphaproteobacteria > Hyphomicrobiales > Methylobacteriaceae > Methylobacterium > Methylobacterium sp. 88A. Next base: position 2,181,332 of record NZ_AQVT01000001.1, on the reverse strand, counting down.
CCCGCAACGGCCGGCGCGAGGTGACGTGGACGTTGCCGTCGATCTCCGGCGCGTCGTATTTCGAGCGGCCCTTGGCGATGCCGCCATTGGCCTCGTCGATGATGACGGGCAGGCGCTTGCCCACGCGCGCCTTCTGCAGGCGGACCGAGACACCCTGCTGCGCCTCCATGAAGCGGCGCTTGCGCTCGGCCTTGAGTTCCGGCGGGACGAGATCGCCGAGTCCGTTGGCCACCGCGCCGCCCACGGGCTCGTATTCGAAACAGCCGACGCGCTCGAGCTTGGCTTCGCGGATCCAGGTCAGCAGCTCTTCGAACTCGGCCTCGGTCTCGCCGGGGAAGCCGACGATGAAGGTCGAGCGGATGGCGAGGTCCGGGCAGATCTCGCGCCAGCGCCGTATCCGCTCGAGCTGTTTCTCCTGGTTGCCCGGCCGGCGCATGCGCTTGAGCACGGATGGGCTGGCGTGCTGCAGCGGCATGTCGAGATAGGGCAGGATCTTGCCCTCGGCCATCAGTGGGATGACGTCGTCCACGTGCGGGTAGGGATAGACGTAATGCATCCGCACCCAGGCACCGAGCTCGCCGAGTTCGGCGGAGAGGTCGTAGAACTTCGCCCGCACCTCGCGGTCGCGCCAGGGGCTCGTGGCATAGCGGATATCGACGCCGTAGGCGCTAGTGTCCTGCGAGACCACCAGCAATTCCTTGACGCCGGCCTTCACCAGCTTCTCGGCCTCGCGCAGCACGTCGCCGGCGGGCCGGCTGACGAGATCGCCGCGTAAAGACGGGATGATGCAGAAGGTGCAGCGGTTGTTGCAGCCCTCGGAGATCTTGAGATAGGCGTAATGGCGTGGGGTGAGCTTCACCCCCTGCGGCGGCACAAGATCAAGGAACGGGTCGTGCGCCGGGGGCACCGCCTCGTGCACGGCCGCCACCACCGATTCGTAGGCCTGCGGCCCGGTCACCGCGAGGAGGTTCGGATGCTTTTCGCGAATTTCCTCGGGCTGGGCGCCCATGCAGCCGGTCACGATGACGCGTCCGTTCTCGGCCATGGCCTCGCCGATGGCCGAGAGCGATTCGGCCTTGGCCGAATCGAGGAAGCCGCAGGTGTTGACGATGACCACATCCGCCCCGTCATGCCGGCGCGCGAGCTCATAGCCTTCCGCCCGCAGATGCGTGAGGATGCGCTCGGAATCCACCAGCGCCTTGGGGCAGCCGAGGGAAACGAACGAGATCTTGGGCGCGGCTTTCGCCGGGGTCGGAATGGTGACGGGTACGGTCATGGTCGCTCGTCGGTCGCGGCCGAGGAAAACTCGACCGGCCGTGATTCTCGGGGCGGAGGGTGCCGGGTTGCAGCCTTCCTATACGCCCATCCTCGCGCGGTTGCGAGGGCGGCGGTTCCGGGCACCATGCCGACAGCCTGCACGGCCCATGCAGCCCGCGCGGCTTCCGTCGAACCGCGACCCGTGTCACCTGTGGCGCGTTATCAGGAAACCATGCCGCAGGAGGGGCCCGTGTCCCCGCCCGCGCGAAGCTTTTAAGTCCGACAGCATCATGTGGACCCGCGAGATCCCCTTCATCGATCCCGTCGCGGCGGCGGAGGCGTTCTCGTCCCTGCCGGGGCTGGCCTTCCTCGACAGCGCCATGCGCCACGAGACCCTGGGGCGCGTCTCGATCGTGGCCGCCGACCCATTCGGGCGGTTCCGCTACGCGAACGACCGCGCGACGCTCGACGGACGGCCCCTCGAGGGGCGGCAATCCGGCGAAACTGGCCTGGAGGCGCTGCGCGCCTGCCTGGCGCCCTACCGGCTGGCGGGCGACGAGGGAACCGGCTTTCCCGGCGGGGCCATCGGCTATTTCGCCTACGATCTCGGCGCGAGCCTGGAGCGGGTGAGGCCGCCGGCCCGCCGGGCCGGCCTCACCGACGACATCGCCTTCAACCTCTACGACACGGTCCTATCCATCGACCATGACAGCCGCACCTGCCGGCTCGTCGCCACCGGCTTTCCGGAGCTCACGGAATCCGCCCGCGCCGACCGGGCACGGGCGCGGCTCGACCGTTTCGCGGAGTTGCTCGCGGCCGGCGGCACCGGAACGAGGACGGAGACGCCGCCGCTCGCCTGGCGCTCCAACTTCACCAGGGCCTCCTACGAGGCGGCGGTGGAGACGGTGCGCGACTACATCCGGGCCGGGGACATCTACCAGGCCAACATCGCCCAGCGCTTCGAGGCGGCGCTGCCGGCGGGATACGATCCCTTCTCGCTCTATCACCGCCTGCGCGAGACCAACCCGGCGACCTTCGGCGCCTATCTGTCCTTCGGTGCTCTCACCATCGCGTCGAGCAGCCCCGAGCGCTTCATGAAGCTGCAGGGCAGGGCGGTGGAGACCCGGCCGATCAAGGGCACCGTGCGCCGGGTGGAGGATCCCGCCGAGGACCGGGCTCTGGGCGAGGCGCTCCAGGCCAACGTCAAGGAGCGGGCCGAGAACATCATGATCGTCGATCTCCTGCGCAACGACCTCTCGCGCATCTGCGAGCCGCACAGCGTCAAGGTGCCGGTCCTGTGCGGGCTCGAATCCTACGCCTCGGTCCATCACCTCGTCTCGGTGGTGACCGGGACCCTGCGCCAGGGCCTCGACGCCATCGATCTGATCGCCGCCACCTTCCCCGGCGGCTCGATCACCGGGGCGCCGAAACTGCGCGCCATGGACATCATCACGGAGATCGAGGGCGATGCCCGCGAGCTCTATTGCGGGGCCATCGGCGCCATCGGTTTCGACGGGTCGCTCGACACCTCCATCGCCATCCGCACCGTGTTCATGGACGAGGCCCGCGCCGTGCTCCAGGCCGGGGGAGGGGTGACGCTCCTCTCCGACCCGGCCGCCGAATACGAGGAGACCCTGACCAAGGCGGCGCGGGTCTTCGCCGCCTTCGAGCCGGATCGCAACCGGGGCGAGGCGTCATGATCCTCGTCGTCGACAATTACGATTCCTTCGTCTTCAACGTGGTGCGCTACGTGAAGGAGCTCGGCCAGGAGGTGAAGGTGCTGCGCAACGACGCCGTCGACGTCGCCGGCATCCGCGCGCTCGCCCCCGAGGCGCTGATCCTCTCTCCCGGCCCCTGCACCCCCAACGAGGCCGGCGTGACCCTGCCCGCCATCGAGGCCCTTTCCGGCGAAATCCCGATCCTCGGCGTCTGCCTCGGCCACCAGGCCATCGGCGCGGCCTTCGGTGGAAGGGTCGAGCGGGCGGCGCGGCCGCTCCACGGCCAGGCGACGGCGATCCGGCATGACGGGTCCGGCCTGTTCGCGGGCCTGCCCGACCCGATGCAGGTGGGCCGCTACCATTCCCTCATCGTCACGCCCCAGCCCGGCATGGACGAATCCCTCGTTATCGACGCCGTGTCGGGGGAGGGCGAGGTGATGGCCCTGTCCCACCGGCGCCACCCGACGATGGGCGTGCAGTTCCACCCGGAATCGGTGCTGACCGAGAACGGCCACGCGGTGTTCGGCAACTTCCTCGACCTGGCGCGCCGGTGGCGGGAGACCCGCGATGCTGTGGTTTGACGGCGCCCTCCACGAGGGCAGCCGCCACGGTTTCGACCTCGCCGACCGGGGCCTGACCCTCGGGGACGGTCTCTTCGACACGGCCCTCTGCCTCGGCGGCCGCATCGCCTTCCGGGAGGCGCATCTCGCCCGGCTCGCCGCCTCGGCCGACGATCTGGGATTCTCCATCGACCGGGCGGCGGTGGGGGAGGCGATGTTAGCCGTCGCCGCCGCCATCGGCGACGGCGCGCTCCGCACCACGGTGACCCGCGGCACGGGCGCGCGCGGCCTCGCCCCGCCGGAGCCGGCCTGGCCGGTCTGGTGGATCGCCGCCACGCCGCGCCGGGCGGGATCGGGCTTCGCGCCGGTCTCCCTCCATCCGAGCACGATCCGCCGCAACGAGACCTCGCCGGCCGCGAGGATCAAGACGCTGGGCTATCTCGACGCCATCCTCGCCGCCCGCGAGGCGAGGGCGCGGGGCTTCGACGAGGCCCTGTTCCTCAACACCAGAGGCCACCTCGCCTGCGCCGGGACCGGCAACCTCTTCGCAATCCTGGACGGGCGCCTCGTCACCCCGCCCCTGTCGGACGGCGTGCTGCCCGGCATCGTCCGGGCGCAGGTTCTCGGCTTGGCGCGATCCCTCGGCATCGGGACCACGGAACGCTCCCTCGCCCTCGAGGAGGTCCTGGCCGCCGAGGCGGTGGTCATGACCAATTCCCTGCGCGGCCTGTCCCCCGTCACGACGATCGGGACGACGGCGTTTCCCGGCGGGCACGAAGCCGTCGCCGCGTTGAGCCACGGGCTCCGCCGTCTCATCGCCGAGGAATGCGGCGTCGTGCCGGAGGTGGCGTGAGGCCGGGCGGCATCGCGCCGGAGGCTCCTACGGAAAGCCGCCTGCTCTCGCGGCTATGCCTCGCCGCGCTCTATGGCGGCATCGGCCTCCTCCACCTCGCGGCCACCGACAGCTTCCTGCCGATCATGCCCGATTGGGTGCCCTGGCCGAGGCAGGTCGTCATCCTGACGGGCTTCTACGAACTCGCCTGCGTGGCGGGCCTGTTCGTCGCGCGCACCCGCCGCGCCGCAGGCTACGCCCTGGCCGCCTACGCGATCTGCGTGTTCCCGGCCAACATCAAGCACGCGGTGGAGGGGATCTCCGTTCCCGGCCTGCCCGACAGCTGGTGGTATCACGGCCCCCGCCTCGCCCTGCAGCCGGTTCTGGTCTGGTGGGCGCTCCACGCCACGCGAATCGTCGATTGGCCGTTCGGGCGGCGCTAGAGCGCGGGCGGCCGAACGGACCGAAGCGAGCCGGCGATCAGGCTTCCGAACGCTTCACCCGCTGCCAGGCGGCCTCCATGGCGGGAAGATCGGCCTCGTCCAGGCTTGCCCCATCCTCCGCGATCAAAGCCGCCATGGCGTGGAAGCGCCGCTCGAACTTGATATTCCCTTTTTTCAAGGAATATTCCGGGTCTATTCCGGAATGCCGGGCGAGATTCACCACCGCGAAGAGCAGGTCGCCGATCTCCTCGGCGAGGTGATCCGGATCGTCCCGCCCGAGCGCGTCGGCGACCTCGTCCACCTCCTCGCGGATCTTGGCGATGACCGAGGCCGCGTTCGGCCAATCGAATCCGTGCCGCGCCGCGTTGCGGCTGATCTTCTCGGCCCGGGTAAGGGCGGGCAGGGCCTTGGCGACGGAGCCGAGGAGGTCGCCCCCGGCGTGTTCGGACGGTCCCGTCTTCTCCGACCGCTCCGCCGCTTTCGAAGCGGTCCAATTGGCGTCGAGCTGCGCCAGGCTCAGGCGCTCGGGACCGTCCGCCAGCGGCGACCCATCCGCCTCGAACACATGCGGATGCCGCCGGATAAGTTTGCCGCAGATCGTCCGGACCACGTCGTCGAAAGCGAAGCTCCCGGCCTCCTCGGCGACCCGTGCCTGGAACACGACCTGGAGCAGGAGATCGCCGAGTTCGCCTTTCAGTTCGTCGAGATCACCGCGCTCAATGGCGTCCACCACCTCGTAGGCTTCCTCCAGCGTGTAAGGCGCGAGGGTTTCGAGGGTCTGGACCTGGTCCCAGGCGCAGCCCCGTTCGGGATCGCGCAGCACCGCCATCAATCGCAGCAGGGTCTCGATCGGCAAGTCGGATGTCACGGGTTCACCACGCTTGGGAAATCGGAGGATCGGGAAGAAGCGGAAGCGAGTGTTGGACCAGGGTTAGGCCACGCGGCGGGGTTTCCTCAACCCGCTGTCGCAAGGTGAGCGGTCCATCCTCGCCTGTGCCGAACCTGTGGACTGGGAGAGGAGGAATTCTGGAAATTCCAAGATATCGATCAAAAAACCGTGCCGTCCGTCAAAACGAACGATCCACCGGACCCTTAGGAAAGATATCAGTAACCTCTTTTTAGAGAGTCAGTTCAGCAAGTTATATGGGACGGCGAATTCGCGTGGTCGTCCCGTGGGTTGAGCCCCTTTCGCGTATCGAACTCTGCGCGGGGACGTATCGAACTCTGCGTGGCTCCGTATCGGATTCTGCGCTGTCGCGGCCCCGATCCGTATGGGATTCTGCGCCGATCCGTATGGAATTCTGCGGGGAGAACGGGGTTTGCCGGTGAAGTATGGGGATAGAACGGAATTCCGGCCCGTATCGAACTCTGCGTAGGCGCCGGAACGGCCAGGGGGCGGTCTCTTCCGGCGGCGGGATCGCCGCACGGGTGCGGCCCATCCCCCGGCTGCGGGGTTTCGTGGCCGAGCCCTTCGCCGAGCCCTTGGGACGACTCCGTGGATTGTCGGGATAAGACCCGGCCCCGGCGACTCCTGGCCTCGGAATCGTGCGATGGCGGGAGTTCAGTGACCAGAGCCGCCGGTATCGATGACAGCCATGGGGATCGAGGAGAAGCTCGCCCAGATCCGTGATCCCGACCTCCTGGAGGAGGTCGAGGCCGGCCGCGGCAGCTTCCTGTTCGGAAGCATCGTCGAGCATATCCTCCATCGGCAGCGTGCCCGCGACGCCGAGTCGGCGAGCCTGCGCGAGGCCGCCGACATGCGCGGCGCCATGCCCCGCGACCGGCGCCGGCGCGACATGGTGCGCGAGGTCATCGAGAACGAACCGACCCTGCCGGAGAACCTGCAGCACATCCACAGCGTGCTGGCCCTGTGCGGCCTGCCCTATCGCGATCCGGGCGATGCCCGCGAGTTCTTCCGGGAATACGGCCGCAACTCCCTCAGCCTGCTGGCCGGTCGCCTCAAGAACCCGGTCAATGGCGAGATGGAGTTCCAGGGCCTGCCCTACGGCCCCAAGGCCCGCCTCGTCCTGCTGCATCTCTGCACCGAGGCGGTGCGCCAGCGCAGCCCCACCATCACGGTGGCCGACAGCCTGTCGGGCTTCATGAAGGAGATGGGATTTTCCGTCACCGGCGGCGAGCGCGGCACGATCCGGCAGTTCAAGGAACAGCTCAACCGGCTCGCCGCCTGCACCCTGCAGATCGGCCTCTGGGACGGCAGCGACAAGGCCAGCACCCTCAACGTGCCGCCCTTCCGCCAGCTCGACCTCTGGCTCTCGCACGGATCGGGGGAGGGGCAGGTCTGGTCGAAGACCGTCCAGTTCCACCAGGATTTCTACGACAACCTGATCCAGCACGCCCTGCCGGTGGATATCCGCGCGGCCCGCGCCTTCGCCGGATCGGCCCGCAAGCTCGATCTCCTGTTCTGGCTCGGCTACCGCCTGCGCGTCCTGCAGCGCCCGCTGCGGCTGACCTGGGCCAACCTGCACAGCCAGTTCGGCGCCGACAATGCCAGCATCCGCAGCTTCCGGCAGGCGTTCAAGGCCGATCTCGCCCATATGCAGGAGGTCTTCCCGAAACTGCCCGTCTCCCTCGACGAGGCCGGCATGATGCTCCAGCCCGCCCATCCCAGCGCCCTGCTGGTGCCGCCCAGGCTCGGCGGGGCGAAGGCGGGCGCATCCAAGGCCGGTGCGGCACGGCGCGCCCTCGCGGGCTGAGGCATCTTCCAAATTTCCGTCTGGAATATTCCCTTCCGGTGCGTCATCTGGTAGATATTCCATAAGTGGAATATTCCAGAGGTATCACCATGTTCCTGACGGAAGCCGAGGCCGAGGCGCACCTCTCCGACCTCTATCGTGAACGGTCCCGCATCGAGCGGGCCATCGCCGACCTCACGCTCTTCCTCGATATCGGCCGGCGGATATCCGTGCCCGCCCGAGGGGCAGTGGACGGGCGGCGCGATCCGGCCCCTGTCGCCCCGTCGACGGATACGGCAAGCGAGGAGCCCACCCTTGAGGCCGGCGGCGACCGGTCGCAGGCCCGGCGCGAGGGCCGTCTCCTCATGGAGGCGGCCTCCGAGATCCTCGACGAGGCGGGCCGGCCCCTCCACGCCGCCGAGATCCTGGAGGGCCTGACCCTGCGCGGCCTGTCGGTTCCCGGCATCGACCCGGTGGCGGCCCTCAACACCCGGCTGTGGAAGCGCTCGGGACCCGACGGTCCGTTCCAGCGCCTCGGCGACGCGGTCTATGCCCTCGCCTCCGGGCCCGACGACGCATGAGGCTCAGAACCGCCCATTCCGGGTGATCTCCGCGATGATCTCTTCGCGGGCGGCGCGCGAGGCGGCGAATCGCGCGCGGGCGGCCACGACCACCTCCGGCGAGGCCGTGCCGGGATGGCCCGCCGAGAAGGGCGGGGCCGGCGCGTATTCGAGGGCCAGCTGGATCGTCTCGGCTTCCGTCCGGCCCGCGAGCTCGGCCACCGCCGCGAGGGCGAAATCGAGACCGGCCGTGACGCCGCCCCCGGTGATGATCCGTCCGTCGCGCACGATCCGCTCGTCGACCGGGATCGCCCCGAACGCGGCCAGCAGGTCGAGGGCGCCCCAATGGGTCGTCGCGCGCTTCCCCCGCAGCAGGCCCGCCGCCCCGAGGATGAGGGCGCCGGTGCAGACCGAGGTGACGAGGATCGGCCGCTCGGCCTGGGCGCGCACGAAATCGAGCACGGGCGCGTGCGTCATCAGGGCGTTCACGCCGATCCCGCCCGGAATGCACAGGAGGTCGAGGGGCGGGCAGGCGGTAAGATCCGTCGTGGGCGTCAGCGGCAATCCGGTGGCGCTGACGATGGTGGCGCGGTCGAGGCCGACGAGATGGACGCGCGCCCCCGGCAGCGAGGCGAAGACCTCGTAGGGCGCGGTGAGGTCGAGCTGCTGCACGCCCTCGAAGGTCAGGAGGCCGATCTCGAAGCGGATCTCGGTCTGGGACATGGCAAGGGTCTCCGGGAGGGGGGCGGCAACGGAAAGTCCGCGACTGGACAGCTCCGACGATACCGGCGCAGGCTGCCGGCCGACATGACCAAAAACCCTCCTATCCTGCCAAACCACCGGCCCCAGGAGCCGCCCCTCGCCGGGGCGATCATCACCGTGGCGATCCTGGCCTATCCCGGGGTGCAACTCCTCGATGTGGCCGGTCCGCTCCAGGTCTTTGCCACCGCCAACGACCTTTTCGTCGATGCCGGCCGGCCATCCCCTTATCGCGTCAGCGTCGTCGCCGAGCGCGCCGGCTCCGTCGCCACCTCGTCGGGCCTCGCGCTGACGGCCGAGGGGCTGGTCCCGGATACCGGCTCCATCGACACGCTGATCGTCGCCGGCGGGCGAGGGGTTCAGGCCCAGCTCGACAATGCCGACCTTCGGAGCTGGCTGCGCGCGCGGGCCGCCCGGTCGCACCGCGTCGCCTCGGTCTGCACCGGCGCCTTCCTCCTTGGGGCGGCGGGCCTCCTCGACGGCCGCCGGGTGGTGACCCACTGGACCCGCTGCGACGCCCTCCGGGCCCTCTATCCGGCGGCGAGGGTCGAGGCCGACCCGATCTTCATCCGCGACGGCGCGCTCTGGACCTCGGCCGGGGTCACTGCCGGCATCGATCTCGCGCTCGCCCTGGTGGAGGCCGATCTCGGGCGGGAGACGTCCCTGGCCGTGGCGCGGCACCTCGTCGTGTTCCTCAAGCGCCCCGGCGGGCAGGCCCAGTTCAGCGCGGCCCTTTCGCTCCAGGGCGGCGACGACCGGTTCGGCCGCCTCCATGCCTGGATCGGCGAGAACCTCGCCGCCGATCTGACGATCCCCGCTTTGGCCGACCGGGCCGGGATGAGCCCGCGCAGCTTTGCCCGGCATTACCGCGCCGCGACGGGCCGCAGCCCGGCCGAGGCGATGGAGGGCATCCGTTTCGAGGCCGCCCGCCGGCTGCTGGAGGAGACCGACCTGCCGCTGAAGCGCATCGCCGAACGCTGTGGCTTTGGCGCGGAGGAGACCCTGCGCCGGGTCTTCCTGCGCCGGATCGCGACGACGCCCGGCGAGTACCGCCGTCGTTTCGCTGCTTTTGCGTGATCCTGGCAGCCCTCCTCCGATGCGGGCGAATTTGACTTTCCCGGCCGCATCATCGACACCGCCGCCCGTCGCGGCATCGACCGATCGTCAAGGGCTGCCCGTCGGCCCGGAGCCGCCCCATGTCCGCCCCACTGCGTCCCGTCTCATGAGAACCGCCGATGCCGGACATGCCGTCCCGCCCGGCGCCGAAGCGGGTTTCCTCGACAGGCTGATCGAGGCGGCCTCGGCGAGCCATGCCCGCGCCTGCGCCCTGCTCCTGGCTCTCTGCCTCGTCTGCTTCCTGCCGGGCTTCGTCTCGCTCCAGCCGATGGACCGCGACGAGCCGCGCTTCGCCCAGGCCTCGAAGCAGATGATCGAGACCGGCGACATCGTCGACATCCGATTCCAGGGCGAGGCGCGCCACAAGAAGCCGGTGGGGATCTACTGGGTGCAGGCCTCCGTGGTGAAGGGGGCCGAGTCCCTGGGGCTCGACCACGCCCGCACCACCATCGCGCTCTACCGCGTGCCCTCGCTGATCGGCGCGCTGCTGGCGAGCCTGTTCACCTATTGGGCGGCTCTCGCTTTCCTGCCGCGCCGGGGCGCGCTCGTCGCCGCCGCCCTGTTCTCCGCCTGCATCATGATCTCGGCGGAGGCGCGCCTCGCCAAGACGGACGCCCTCCTCACCGCCTGCTCGGTCGCCGCGATGGGCGCGCTGGCGCGGGTCTGGCTCGGCCGGATCACGCCCGGACGGACGCGGGGCCGGCCCGATCTCACGACCGTGCTGGTGTTCTGGCTGGCCATGGCGATCGGCATCCTGATCAAGGGGCCGATGGTGCCGCTCTTCGTCGGGCTCGCCGCGCTCGCGCTGTCGCTGAAGGAGCGGTCCGGCCGCTGGCTCATGGACCTGCGTCCCGGCCTCGGCCTAGGGCTGACCCTGGCCATCGTCGCCCCCTGGTTCGTCGCCATCGCGTGGAAGAGCGGCGGCGCGTTCTTCGGCGAGGCGGTGGGGCACGACATGCTGGGCAAGGTCGGCGGTGCCGCCGAGAAGCACGGCGCGCCGCCCGGCACCTACCTGGCGGTGTTCTTCGCCACCTTCTGGCCGGGGGCCGCCTTCGCGGCGTTGAGCGCGCCCTTCGCCTTCGCCAACCGGCGCGACGATGCGATCGCGTTCCTCCTCGCCTGGATCGTGCCCGCCTGGATCCTGTTCGAGGCCGTGCCGACCAAGCTGCCGCATTACGTCCTGCCGCTGATGCCGGCCGTGGCGATCCTCACCCTCCTGGCCGTGGCGCGCGGGGCCCTCGATCCGGGCCGGCGGGGAGCCAGGGCCGTGGCCGCCCTGGTGGTGCTGATCCCGGTCGGCCTGACCCTCGGCCTCGTCGGGGTGGCCTGGACCTTCGACCACGTGATCCCCGTCGCCGGGCTGCCGCTGCTGCTGGCCTCCTGCGCTGCCGCGATCCTCGCTGTCGTCCTGTTCGCCCGCCGCCTGCCCGAACGGGCGCTGGCCTGCGCCATCCTGGCCTCGGCCCTGCTCTCGCCGGCGGTGTTCGGGCTGACCCAGCCGGTGCTCGCGGCGCTGAAGGTCTCGCCGCGCCTCGCCGCCCTCCGCGACGGGCTGCCCTGCGCCGCCCCGAAGGTCGCCAGCCTCGGCTACCGCGAGCCGAGCCTCGTCTTCCTCATCGGGACCGATCTCGCCATGATGAACACCGGGGCCGAGGCGGCGGAGTTCCTGGCAGGGGGCGGTTGCCGCCTCGTCTTCGTCACCGAGCCGTTCCTGGACGAGTTCCGGCGGGCGGAGACACGCGCTAAGGATACCCCCGTCAAGGCTGCCCCGGTCGGCCGGGTCTCCGGCTTCAACATCAACAGCGGCCGGCGGATCGACCTCTCGGCCTATGCGGTGACTCCGTGACCCAAACCGACACAGCCCCCTCCACCCGCCTGTCCATCGTCGTCCCGGTGAAGAACGAGGCCGGCAATGTCGAGAGCCTCGTCACCGAGATCGAGCGCGCCTGCTCGGCCCTGTCCCCGTTCGAGGTGATCTACGTGGATGACGGCTCCACCGACGCCACCGGGGCGATCCTTGGCGATCTGCGCCGCAGCCGGCCCTGGCTGCGCGTGGTCCGCCATGCCCGCAGCGGCGGGCAGTCGGCGGCGATCCGCAGCGGCGTCGCCGTGGCGCGGGGCGCCCTCATCGCGACCCTGGACGGCGACGGCCAGAACGATCCGGCCTTCATCCCCGCTTTGGTGGCGGCCCTGGAGGAAGGCGGCCGGAGCACCGGCCTGGCCCAGGGCCAGCGCGTCGGCCGCAAGGACGGGCGCCTGAAGAGCCTGCAATCGCGCATCGCCAACGGCGTGCGCGGCCGCATCCTCAAGGACGACACCCGCGATACCGGCTGCGGCATGAAGGTGTTCCGGCGCGAGGTCTACCGGGCGCTGCCCTATTTCGATGCGCTGCACCGCTTCATGCCGGCCCTCGTCGCCCGCGAGGGCTACCGCGTGGTCCATGCCGACGTGGTCGACCGGCCGCGTTTCACCGGGCGCTCCAATTACGGCCTGTTCGACCGGCTCTGGGTCGGGCTCCTCGATCTCGCGGGGGTGTGGTGGCTGATCCGCCGCAAGCGGCCCTCGCCCGAGGCGGTGGAGGTCGCGCTCGTCACGGACAGGGAGGCCTGAACCCATGCTGATGCAGCTTTCGGAAGACCTGAGCGGCTACGCCTATGACATCTTCGTCACCAAGTTCGACGGCTGGCTCGTCTTCGGCATCCTGGCCCAGGTGGTGTTCGGTGCCCGCTTCATCCTGCAATGGTTGGCGAGCGAGAAGGCCGGCCGCAGCGTCATGCCGCTCTCGTTCTGGTTCCTCTCCATCGCGGGCGGGCTGATGACCCTGGTCTACGGGCTGGTGCGGCGCGAGCCGGTCATCATCTTCGGGCAGGCTCTCTCGACGGGCATTTATCTCCGCAACGTCGCGCTGATCCTGAAGGAAAAGCGTCGGAAGCCCGGGGCGGATGCCGTTCCGTGACGTCCTCGGTATGACTCTCCCGACGATTCCGCTGCCGGATTTCTTCGACGATCTCGACGCCAGCCTGGCCCATCTCTGGCGGCTTCTGGAGGACGGGCCGAGGCTGCGCCGCAACGCGTTCCACATGCCGGCCCTCGCCACGGTGGATGCCGACGGCTGCCCGCAGGTCCGCACCATCGTCCTGCGCGAGGCCGAGCGGCGGACCGGGATCCTGCGCTTCCATTGCGACCGCCGGTCCCGCAAGGCCGCCGAGATCGCCGCCTCCGGCCGGGCCGCGCTGCACGGCTACGATTCGGCGAGCAAGGTCCAGATCCGGGTCTCGGGCCCGGCCACGCTCCATACCGACGATGCCCTGGCGGATGCCGCCTGGGACGGATCGATGACGATGAGCCGGGTCTGCTACGGCGTGGCGCCGGGACCCGGAACCCAACTCGCCTCGGGCGAGGGCTATTCCCTGCCGGAGACCGACGCGGCCATCGCCGCCGGCCGGCCGAATTTCTGCGCGGTTCAGGTGAGTGCCACCCGGCTCGAATTCCTGTTCCTCGACCGGCGGGGACACCGGCGCGCCGCCTGGAAGCGGGACGGCGACGGCTGGGCGGGGACCTGGCTGGCGCCGTGAAAGACCCTTCTCCCCACAAGGAGGAGGGAGGGGCTCATCCCATCGCGGCGCGCAGCCGTGCGAACCCCGCATCGAGATCGGCCTGCAAATCCGAAATCTCCTCGAGGCCGATATGGAAGCGCAAGCCCGGTCCGCCCGGCTCCCAGCGCGTGGCGGTGCGGTAGGTGCGGCAATCGAACGGGATGACGAGGCTCTCGAAGCCACCCCAGGAAAAGCCCATCCCGAACAATTCGAGCCCGTCGAGCATCGCCGCCACGGCGTTCGCCGGAGCCGGTTTGAGGACCACTCCGAACAGGCCGGACGACCCGGAAAAATCCCGCTTCCAGATGGCGTGGCCGGGATCCTCCGGCAGGGCCGGATGGAGCACCCGCAGCACTTCCGGCCGCGCCTGCAGCCAGCGCGCCATGGCGAGGCCCTGGCGCTCGTGCTCGCGCAGGCGCAGGTTCATGGTGCGCAGGCCGCGCAGGGCCAGGAACGCATCCTCCGGCCCGGCGCACATGGCGAAATGCTCGAAGGTGCGGTGGAGCGCGGGCCAGTATCGCTCGTTGGCCGAGGTCAGGCCGAGGAGCAGGTCCGAGCCGCCGCTGAGATATTTGGTCCCCGCCTCCACGGCGATGTCGACGCCCCGCTCATGCGGCGGGAAGAACAGCGGCGTCGCCCAGGTATTGTCCATGATGACGGCGGCGCCGTGCGCATGGGCGACCTCCGCGATGGCCGGCACGTCCTGCATCTCGAAGCTCTGCGAGCCCGGCGCCTCCACCAGCACCGCTTTCGTATTCGCGCGCATCAGCTCGCCGATGCCGGCGCCGACGAGGGGATCGTAATAGGTCACCTCCACGCCGAAGCGCTTCAGCACCCCGTCGCAGAAGATGCGGGTGGGGCGGTAGGCGCTGTCGGTGACGAGGAGATGGTCGCCCGCGCTCACCACGCTCATCAGGGCGACCGTGAGGGCGGCCAGGCCCGAGGGCGTCAGCACCGTGCCCGCCGCCCCCGCGAGCTCGCTCCAGGCCTGGGTGAGCGAATCCATCGTCGGCGAGCCGCTGGTGCCGTAATCGTAGCGCCCGCGCCGGTGCTGCAGGTCGTCATAGGTGGGGAACAGCACCGTCGAGCCGCGATAGATCGGCGTGTTGACGAAGCCATGCTGCGCGGAGGGGTCGCGCCCCGCATGGACGAGGCGGGTGGCCGGGCCGAAACGGGCGGGATCGCGGGGAGGGGTGTTCGACATGGAAACCGGTATGGGGGGAGGGCGGTTGCGCCGCAACCTCAGCCCGGCCTGTGCGATGGCGTCAAGCGGAAGCCCTTGACCGGACCTGCCGATCCTTTGCAATGCGCGGGCATGATCAACGGTCTCCCGGCATCGTCGACGCCTCATCCGACCCGTTCACCTCATCCTGAGGTGACGCCGCGCAGCGGCGGCCTCGAAGGAGGCCTCCAGATCGCACGATGCTGGCTGGAGGCCTCCTTCGAGGCCGCTTCGCAGCACCTCAGGATGAGGGTTTGGGTGGGAGGGATCATGCTGTTCTGCCTCACTCCCGCCCTCGCCCAGAACGGTTCCGCCCAAGGCACCCTCGCCCAGGTGAAGGCGCGAGGGCATCTCGTCTGTGGCGTCAGCGGCGGAGTCGCGGGGTTCAGCATTCCGGACAGCCAGGGCCAGTGGCGCGGGCTCGACGTGGATTTCTGCCGGGCGCTGGCCGCGGCGATCTTCGACGATCCGGCCAAGGTGCGGTTCATCCCGCAATCCTCGGCCGCGCGCTTCACCGCCCTGCAATCGGGCGAGATCGACGTCCTGTCGCGCAACACCACCTGGACCCTGTCGCGCGACACCGCCGCCATGAACTTCCCGGTCATCACTTTCTATGACGGGCAGGGGTTCCTGGTGCGCAAGTCCCTGAACATCGCGTCGGTGAAACAGCTCGACCGGGCGACGATCTGCCTGCAGCAGGGCACCACCACCGAGCTCAACCTCGCCGATTGGTTCCGCACGCGGGGGCTGACCTACAAGGTCGTCACCTTCGCCAATAGCGAGCAGACGCTGGGTGCCTACGAATCCGGCCGCTGCGATGCCTATTCCACCGACAAGTCCTCCCTCTACGGCGAGCGCCTGAAGACGGCGCATCCGGACGAGCACGTCATCCTCGACGAGGCGATCTCGAAGGAGCCGTTCGCCCCCGGCGTGCGCCAGGGCGACGACCAGTGGCGCGATCTCGTCGCCTGGACCCATTACGCCATGATCGACGCCGAGGAGGCGGGCATCACGCAGGCCAATGTCGAGGAGATGCGCCGATCGGCGCTGAGCCCCGACGCAAAGCGCATCCTCGGCCTCGAGGGCAAATACGGCGAGGGCCTCGGCCTCACCACCGACTGGGCCTACCGGATCGTCCGCCATGTGGGCAATTACGGCGATTCCTTCGAACGCAATGTCGGCGCGCAGACACCGCTGAAGATCCCGCGCGGCCTGAATGGCCTCTGGAACCAGGGCGGCCTGCAATACGGGCCTCCGATCCGGTGAGGGGCGTGTGGCACTCCCCCTCTCCCCGCTTGCGGGGAGAGGGTTTCGGCCCCCTCGCCGGGGCCGAAACGAGGCGGCAGCCGAGGGTGAGGGGGGGGCTTCGGACGAGCCTCTTCCGGGGGCACCCCCTCACCCTCGCTGCGGCTGACGCCTTCGCTTGCCGCAGGGACGACGAGGTCCCCGCGGCCCTCTCCCCGCCCAGCGGGGAGAGGGGATGGCGCGCGGATTTCTCGTTCAACGGGAAGCGGCTCCATGGCTGAATCCCGAAAGACCTCCCTTCGCGCCCTCGCGCTCCAGATCGTCCTGGCGCTCGCCGTCGCCGGCCTCGTCTACGTCGCCGCCGGCAACGCCGCGCAGAAACTCGCCAAACAGGGCATCGTCGCCGGGTTCGGCTTCCTGTCGCGCAATGCCGGGTTCGACATCAGCCAGCGGTTGATCCCCTACGCGGCGGCGACCTCGACCTATCTCGATGCGTTCTTCGTCGGGCTCTGCAACACGCTGCTGGCCGCGGCGCTGGGCATCGTGCTTGCCACGCTGATCGGCTTCGTGGTGGGCATCGCCCGGTTGTCGCCGAACCTCCTCGCGCGGGGGCTGGCCTCCGCTTATGTGGAGGCGGTCCGCAACGTGCCGCTGCTGCTGCAGCTCCTCGTCTGGTACGTGGCCGTGCGAGTGGCCCTGCCCTCGGCCGAGGCTCCCGCGAGCCTGGGGGGCGCCTTCGTCTCGCAGCGCGGCCTCGTCCTGCCGCGCCCGGATTTTTCAGGTTTCGCCTGGCTGGTGCCGGTGGCTTTCCTCGCCGGCCTCGCCGCCCTGTCGCTCCTGCGACGGCGGGCGCGCCGCGCGGCGGAGACCGGGCGACCCCCGGTCCGGGTCTGGCTGCCGGGGCTCGCCCTCACGATCCTCCTGCCGGGTCTCGCCTGGATCGGATTGGCGCTCGCCGGCCATCCGGTCGCGGTCGATTGGCCGGCGCGCGGTCCCTACGATGTCGAGGGCGGGTTGCCGATCCTGCCGGAATTCGCCGCCCTGGTTCTCGGGCTCTCCACCTATACCGCCGCCTTCATCGCCGAGATCGTGCGGGCGGGCCTTTCCAGCGTGGCGCGGGGGCAGGGGGAGGCGGCCTCCGCCCTGGGGTTGAGCCGGGGCCAGAGCTTGCGCCTCGTGGTGGTCCCCCAGGCGATGCGGGCGATCGTGCCGCCGCTCACCAGCCAGTATCTCAACGTCACCAAGAACTCGTCGCTGGCCGTGCTGATCGGCTATCCCGACCTCGTCCACGTCTTCATGGGCACCGTGCTCAACCAGACCAACCAGGCGGTGGAGGTGGTGGCGATCACCATGGCGGTCTACCTCACGCTCAGCCTCACCACGGCCTTCCTGATGAACCTCTACAATCGCCGCGTGACCATGGTGGAGCGCTAGAGGATGGAGCGATTCGTCCGTGCCGATCTCGTCGCCTCGCGCCCGCCACCCGCCACGGTCGGCGGACCGCTCGGCTGGCTGCGCCGGAACCTGTTCTCGAGCTTCGCCGACGGGCTCACCACCCTGCTGATCCTGGGATTGCTCGCCTGGCTGCTCCCCATCGCGATCCGCTTCCTCGTCATCGATGCGGTCTGGACCGGGGCGTCGGGGGATGCCTGCCGGCCGGAGGTGGCGGGGCGGCCGGTGGGGGCCTGCTGGGCCTTCATCGCCGACAAGATCAACTACCTCGCCTACGGCTCCTACCCCGCGCCGGAGCGCTGGCGCCCGAACCTCGCCGTCGCGCTGCTGGCCCTCGCCGCGGGATGGATGCTCTGGCTCGGGGCGCCCCGGCGTGATCTCGGCGCGCTCTTCGCCTTCGTCGCCTTCCCGGTCTCCGCCTACCTGCTGCTTGCCGGCGCGCCGTCGCTCGGCCTCCCGTCGGTGGCGACGGGCCTGTGGGGCGGCTTCCTCGTCACCGTGGTGGTGGCCACGGTGGGCATCGTCGTCTCCCTGCCGCTCGGCATCCTGCTGGCGCTGGGGCGGCGCTCGACCCTGCCGGTGGTGCGCGTGCTCTCCACCGCCTTCATCGAGTTCTGGCGCGGGGTGCCGCTGATCACGGTGCTGTTCATGGCCAACGTGATGCTGCCGCTGTTCCTGCCGGGCGACATCACCGTGGACCGCCTGCTGCGGCCGCTGGTCGGCATCGCCCTCTTCGCCTCCGCCTACATGGCCGAGGTGGTGCGCGGCGGGCTGCAGACCGTACCGAAGGGGCAGGCCGAAGCGGCGGCGGCGCTCGGCCTCGGCCGGGGCCAGGCGCTGCGCCTCGTCATCCTGCCCCAGGCGCTGAAGGTGGCGCTGCCCGGCATCGTCAACACGATGATCGGCCTGTTCAAGGACACCACCCTGGTCTCCATCGTCGGCATCAGCGATTTCATCCGCGTGCTGGAAGCCTCCCGCGCCGATCCGCGCTGGTCGGCCGCCACCATCCCGGCCACCGCCTACATCTTCGCCGCCCTCGTCTATTTCGCCGTCTGCTTCGGCATGGCGCGCTATGCCGGGTTCATCGAGCGCCGCCTCGCGGCGGGAGAGAGACGATGACGAGTGAATCCTTGACGACACCGCAGACTTCCCCCGCCGTCGCGCTCTCCGGCGTCAACAAGTGGTTCGGCGCCCATCACGTCCTGCGCGACGTCGACCTCACGGTGGCGAAGGCGGAGAAGATCGTGATCTGCGGTCCCTCGGGCTCGGGCAAATCGACCCTGATCCGCTGCGTCAACGGGCTCGAGGCTCACCAGCAGGGCACGATCCGGGTGGACGGGACCGAACTCACCGGGGCGCAGGCCAGCGTGGACGCCGTGCGCCGCGAGGTCGGCATGGTGTTCCAGCACTTCAACCTGTTCGCCCATCTCACCGTACTGGAGAATTGCACCCTCGCCCCCATCCACGTGAAGCGAATGGGCCGGGCGGCGGCCGAGGCGCTGGCGATGGAGTATCTTGAGCGCGTCCGCATCCCGCAACTGGCGGGGATGTTTCCCGGCCAGCTCTCGGGCGGGCAGCAGCAGCGGGTGGCGATCGCCCGCGCTTTGTGCATGAGCCCGAAGGTGATGCTGTTCGACGAGCCGACCTCGGCGCTGGACCCGGAAATGGTCAAGGAGGTGCTCGACACCATGGCCGAGCTGGCGCGCGGCGGCATGACCATGCTCTGCGTCACCCACGAGATGGGCTTCGCCCGCGAGGTCGCCGACCGCGTGGTCTTCATGGACGAGGGCCAGGTCATCGAGGTGGCGCCGCCGGCCGAGTTCTTCGACAGGCCGCGCCATGCCCGCACCCAGGCCTTCCTCAGCCAGATCCTGTGACCACCTCCCGCCCGCGACGGGAGGAAGGGTCAGAAAATGGCACGGTCGGGCCGGACGGCGATGCTCGGGTTCGTTAACGGCCTTGGTTTAAAAGCGGTATTCAAGGTGTTGAGTATTTGTAGAAAGCGTATCGCGTGCGTATTTTGCGCTTCCTCGTCGTCGGCAGCGTCTTCGGCCTGAGCGTCCTGGCGATCGGCTTCGTCAGTGCCGACCGGCTGGCCCATCTCCCCGCCCCGTCGCCGCCACAGATGGTGCGGACCCCCGTTCCCAGCGAACCGCAGGATACCGGCTCGATCCCGTCGCCGTCCTTGCCCCTCGGCGGCACGGCCAGCGTCTCCACCACCGCCCCCGCCGCACCCCGCCCGACGGGAGCCAGGCCCACCGGATCGAAGCCTTCCCCATCCTCCGCCGCCAAACCCGCGGTGACGAAGACGGCCTCGCTCAAGCCCGCGCCGGCCAAGCCGAAGGCCACGGACGGGTTCGACACCGAGCGCCTGAACGCCCTCCTGCGCGGCGACCCGATCACCCCGCCGCGCCGCTGATCGGCCTCCCCCCTTTCGCGGACGGGGAGGGCGAAGCGGCCCCTCGACGCATTGCTTCCCCCCATCCCGCGCCCGAGCTCCGCTTCGGATCTTGGTGTAAACCCCGTCCCATCCCCGAAGCGGGACGGGAGGAACGTCGTGGGGCTGATCTACGCGCTCGGAGCCTACCTGAGCTGGGGCATCGTCGTACCGGTGCATTTCCGGCTGCTCGATTCCGTGCCGGCCGGCAGCATCCTCGCCCATCGCATCGTCTGGTCGAGCGTGCTCGTGGTCGGTCTGCTGGCGATCCTGCGCCGGCGGGTGCGCAACCCGTTTCCCCTGAGGCGCCGCCACCTTCTCCTCGTCGTCTCGGCTGGGCTCATCGCGATCAACTGGCTGCTCTACCTCGTGGCGGTCCAGTCCGGGCACATGCTCGATGCGAGTCTGGGCTATTTCATCAATCCGCTGATGAGCGTGGCGCTCGGCGCCCTCGTTCTCGGCGAGCGGCTGCGGCCGGTCCAGGCCGTGGCGGTGGGGCTCGCCGCCGCCGGCGTGATCCTGGCGGTGGTCCTGGCCGGGCACCTGCCCTGGCTGTCCCTGACGCTCGCCGCGAGTTTCTCGCTCTACGGGCTGGTGCGCAAGGTGGTGGGCGTCGACGCCATGGTGGGCTTTGCCGCCGAGACCTTCCTGCTCCTGCCCGCCGCCGGCCTCTATCTCGTCCTCGCCGCCCCCGCCGTGGTGAACGGCGATCCCGTCCGCCTCGGCCTCCTGCTCCTCACCGGCGCCACCACAGCCCTGCCGCTGATCTGGTTCGCCGCCGCCGCCCAGCGCCTCACCCTCTCCACCCTGGGGCTGATGCAATACCTCGCCCCTTCCTGCCTGCTGGGCCTCAGCGTCCTCGTTTATGGCGAACGCCTGGAGCTGCATCGACTGGTCCTGTTCGTCCTGATCTGGCTGGCGCTGGCGCTCTATGCCGCCGATTCCTTCCGTGCGGCGCGGCGGACCAAGGAACCGCCCGAGCCCGCCGCCGCTGGCCCCGACCGCCCGGGCATGCGATCGTTCTGAGCGAGGTTCGGAGGCTCTGGATGCGCAACCTGATCACCGACATCGCCGGCATTACCGTGGGCCATGCCCAGGATGCGCGCGTGGCGAGCGGCACCACCGCGATCCTGTTCGACCCGGCCGTGGTGGCGGGTGTCGACGTGCGCGGCGGGGGGCCGGGTACCCGGGAGACCGACCTCCTCGACCCCGAGCGCACGGTGGAGCGCATCGACGCCCTGGCCCTGTCCGGTGGCTCCACCTTCGGTCTCGACGCGGGGGCCGGCGTCGTGGCCTGGCTCGCCGAGGCGGGGAGGGGGGTTCCCGTCGCCGACATCCGCGTCCCCATCGTCCCCGGCGCGATCCTGTTCGATCTCCTCAACGGCGGTGACAAGAACTGGGGCCGCTTCCCGCCCTACCGCGACCTCGGCTACGCGGCCGCCGACGCGGCGGCACGGGATTTCACCCTCGGCACCGTGGGGGCGGGCTACGGCGCGCGCACGGCCAACCTCAAGGGCGGCCTCGGCTCGGCTTCCTCCCTCGTGGACGGCACGCCCGCGCGGGTCGGCGCGCTGGTGGCGGTGAACGCCTTCGGCCGGGTCACGGTGGGGGAGGGGCGGCATTTCTGGGCGGCGCCGTTCGAGCGGGAGGGGGAGTTCGGCGGCCTCGGCTTCCCCGATCCGATGCCGGCGGACGCCTTCACCTGGCCCCGCGAGGCCCCGCCCGGCACCAGCACCACCCTGGCCCTCGTCGCCACCGACGCGATCCTCACCAAGGCTCAGTGCCGCCGCCTCGCGGTCATGGCACAGGACGGCCTGTCGCGGGCGATCCACCCCGTCCACACGCCGCTCGACGGCGATGTGGTCTTCGCGGTCTCCACCGGACGGATTCCCCTCTCCGACCCCATCACCGATCTCGCCCGTATCGGCGCGGCGGCGGCCGACACCCTCGCCCGCGCGGTCGCCATCGGAATCCACGCGGCGACCAGCCTGCCGGGTCTGGCGATGCCGCCGGCCTGGCGCGATCTGTAGGGCGGGTGAAGGCCCCGGAGTGCCCCCCGGTGCTCCTACAGGATGTAGAAATCGTCCGACGTCAGCTTGAGGTTCGCGTTGAGCGTGGCGAACTGCACCGCACTCGCACCGCCGTTGCCGTCGGCATCGTACGACACGGCGCCGGTCTTGAAATTGTAGAGAATCCGATCACCGGCATCAGTGGCCTTGGCGCCGATGACGAAGGCGTCGGAGGCGAGATGGCCCTCCGCGAGGGCGGCAAAGACAGGGTGATCGAGCCTGATCCTGTCGTCGGACACGGAAAAGTCGACGATCCTGTCCACGTTCGACACGGCATTCGGCGTGCTATCGAAGACGAAGGTGTCGTGGCCCGAACCGCCCGTCAGGATGTCCTTGCCGAGACCGCCGAAGAGAATGTCGGCTCCATCGCCACCCGACAGGCGGTCGTTTCCCGCAAGACCTCGAAGCGTATCGTTGCCGTCGAGCCCTAGGAGCGTATTCTTGAGCTGGGAGCCCGTGATGAAATCTCTCGACCCCGATCCGGTGACGTTTTCGATGGAAATCAGATCATCCTTTTTTCCCATCAAGTCGTAGCCGGACGATTGTTCCAAGTTTACCCTGATGCCGATGCCCCATCCGGTTTCGAGAGAGTAATCCACCGTATCGATCCCTCGTCCGCCGTCGAGATGATCGGCGCCCGCAAGGCCGGAGAGGATGTTGTTTTCATTGGAGCCGATGATCGTATCGTCGCTTGTCGTTCCCACGACGTCTTGAATGCCGATCAACCTGTCATCCTCAAGCGGGGAGAGGGAGCGTCCAAAGCCGCTCCCATCCGGATTGCCCGCCAGTTCGACGATCACGCCCGTCGAATTCGTGATGTCGTACCGGACCGTGTTGTGGGTTCCGCCGCCGCCGTTGATGATGTCCGCGCCATCACCGCCGCTGAACGCTTCGTAGGACGCCGTCTTCGATCCCATGAAGGAATCGGCCTTGTCCGTACCGATGATCAACTCGACGTTCTTGATCGAATCCACGAATCCGTAGGTATCGGTCGCCGTGCCCTTCTCGAGATCGACCTTGATGGCCCTGCCGCCGGACTCGCGACTGTAGTCCACGACGTCGTAATCCCCGATCCCTCCGTCGATCGCATCCTTGCCGGAGCCACCCACGAAGGTATCCGAGCCGAACCCACCGAGAAAGGTATCGGCCTTTTGGCCGCCGAAGAACTTATCGTCTAGAGACGCGCCGTAGACGGTCAGTGCAATGGGGGCGAACAGCTTGAGGAGCGGCCCCTTATCATCGAAACTCGAATCGGTCAGTGCAATACGAAAGGCATTCGCGTTGAGCGAAAGTCCCGACATCGTCCATTGCGTCGATCCATCGACGTGGATCAAGCTGATCGACTTGATCGTCCCGGCTTTGATGTCTCCGCTTTTCGTGTATTCGAAGCCGGATCCGACCAGCTCCATTCCATAGGAGGTGCCATCGTCGCGCGAGAGCGTATATTTGGTGGCCGATGTCTTTCTAAGAAATCCTGCGGACCATGCGCCATGGATTGCTTCAATATCGAAGTAGTTATCTTCAACCTGAACGGTGGCCATGGATGTTCCCCAGTCGATCAGGGGAGCAATCATGGGTTTTCAGGTGTAAGTCGAGATTCTCTTCCGCAACACTCTTAAAATCGACGGTCTGTTGCGATTTTGTCGCAGATCGATCGAGGACCTAGCCTGGTCGCGACGGACAGCGCCCGGAGAGGCGCGGGGGCCGCGGCATCTACCGCCGCACCGGGTTCCGCCGGCGGCCAGACCTGCGTGTGGAAGGGACCCGAGAAGATCACTCTCCCTTGGCATCCTCCACCAGCTGCGCCAGCCCCGCATCCACCTCGGCGCCGAGCATCGCTCGCTCCGCATCGCTGAGGTCGCGGGCCCAGGCCGGGCCTGCGAACCCGGCGGCGCATTTGGCGCGCTCGGCCGCGATATAGGCTTCCGTTTCCTCCGGCTGCCGGCGCATGGCCTCGGCGAAGCCGAACCAAGCCGCCCGCTCCACCACCGCGAGGCGGGCGCGCAGGCGGATCATCACCGCCCGGTCCGGGCTGACGTCGTTACTCATGGGGCTCCGTTCCTGGGGGATTCGCGCCCGGCCGGCTCAGCGCCGCGGCTCGCAGCGGGTCTTCACGTAGGTGTCCGGATTGTTGCCGTGGCCGGCATTGGCCGCCAGGACCGGCCCCTGCATCATGCATTCCTGAAGCGTGTGGGCAGGCCCCGTGATCACGTCGAGGGCCGTCTCGCGGGAGCAGTCGGGGGCCTGGATTGTCGAGGCGCAGACCAGGGCAACGATGAGGACTGGGTTCATGAGACCGGAATCTAGATGCGCGGGGCAGGGCGGCAAGGGCGGCCTGCAGGAAAATGCAGCGCCCATGGTCGATGGAGCGGCCGTGTGCGCGTCCGCAAAGCCTTGAGCGTGGAGTGTCTAGGATGTTCGTCCTTTGCTTAAAAACCTAGGGCAAATAGCCTAGGTCTTTATGTCCAATCGACGAGGCTCGTGCCTGTGGATGCGCCGCCCTCGTGCTCCGCACCCTGGGCCTATCCGTGCTAGGATCGGTCTCGTCGCGGGCGCGATACGGACAGCGGAGCGGGAATGACGGTGGGGATCGAGATGGGTCTGAGCATGGGGCCGGGCGAAGAGCCCGCCCGGCTCGATCTCGAGGAACTCTTGGCCACCCGACTCCTGGTCCAGGGCAATTCCGGCTCCGGCAAGTCGCATCTCCTGCGCCGCCTGCTCGAGCAGAGCGCGGGCTCGGTCCAGCAGGTGATCATCGATCCCGAGGGCGATTTCGTCACCCTGGCCGAGGCCTACGGCCACGTGGTCGTGGACGGCGCCCATGGGGAGGGCGATCTCCAGGCCATCGCGGCGCGGGTGCGCGCCCATCGGGTCTCCGTGGTCCTCACCCTGGAGAGCCTCGACATGGAGGCGCAGATGCGCGCCGCCGCCGCCTTCCTCGGTGGCCTGTTCGAGGCCGAGCGCAGCCATTGGCACCCCGTCCTCGTCGTCGTCGACGAGGCGCAGATCTTCGCGCCCGCTGCCGCCGGCGACGTCTCCGACGAGGCGCGCAAGGCCTCTCTCGGGGCTATGACCAACCTGATGTGCCGTGGCCGCAAGCGCGGGCTCGCCGGCATCATCGCCACGCAGCGCCTCGCCAAGCTCGCCAAGAACGTGGCGGCCGAGGCCACCAACTTCCTGATGGGCCGCACCTTCCTCGACATCGACATGGCGCGCGCCGCCGACCTGCTGGGCCTTGACCGCCGCGGCGCCGAGCGGTTCCGCGATCTGTCTCGCGGCGAGTTCGTGGCCCTCGGCCCGGCGTTGAGCCGCCGGCCGTTGGCCCTGCGCATCGGTCCGGTCTCCACCTCGGCGCGCTCGGGCTCGCCCAAGCTCGTGCCGCTTCCCGCTCCCGCCGACGCGGATCTGCGCGCCCTCATTCTCACCCGCTCGGCCGAGGATGGCCCGGCCTCCTGGGCTCCGGCACCGCGCACTCCGCCGACGCCCCGTGCGAGCCCCGCCGACCTCCTGCGCGAACTCAGCGCCTACCGGCCCGAGCCCGTCGAGGCGCCCGAGCCCTTGAGCGAAGAGGAGCTGCGCGCCGGCCTCGACGAGGTGCTGCGCGGCATCGCCGCCGACCCCGATGCCGGGCGCCAGCCCGTGGCCGTGATCTACCAGGACTTCCTCGTGCGCTGCCGCATGCGCGGGCTCGACGGCGAATCCCTCACCCTCGCCGCCTTCCGCCGCCGCCTCGGCGTGGCGCGGGCCGGGTTCGACGGTGAGGCCTCCCCGGCCGACGGGGACGGGCGCTGGGACGAGGCGCAGGCCGCCGCCGCCAACCTGCCCGACGAGGTCCAGGGCCTGTTCCTGCTCCTCGCCCGCGCGGCCCTGGCCGGAGAGCCCTGCCCCGGCGACGAGGCCTTGGCGCGGGCCATCGGCAGCCGCTCGCCGGGGCGCGCCCGGCGGCTCCTCGCCTATGTGGAGACGCGGGGCACCATCGTCTGCCGCACGGATTTTCGCGGGCTGCGCGTCATCGCCCTGCCCGTCCTCGGCTGCGAGACCGGGCCGGGCGACCCCAAGGCATCCCTGCCGGGAAGCGCCGTGCCGGAGATGCCGGGGCTGTTCGCTGCCGAATAGGCCGCGCCGTCGTCACACCCGCGCGCGTCCGATCCTCGTCATGCCGAGGAGGTGATAGATCAGGATGGCGCCGAATGTGGCGGTGCCGATGCCGCCGAAGGCGAAGGACCCGAATTTCAGGGTGAGGTCGCCCGCGCCCAGCACCACGGCGACGCCGACCGTGAGGAGGTTGCGGGCATTGGCGAAGTCCACCCGGTTCTCCACCCAGATCCGCCCGGCGGTAGCGGCGATCAGCCCGAACACCACCACCGAGAGACCGCCAATCACCGGCACCGGCAGGGTCAGGATCAGCGCCCCGAATTTCGGGCAGAGGCCGAACAGGATCGCGGTGAAGCCGGCTACCACGAAGACCAGGGTCGAGTAGATCCGGGTCATGGCCATGACGCCCATATTCTCCGCATAGGTCGTCACCCCCGTGCCGCCGAGCCCGCCCGACAGCATGGTGGCGAGGCCGTCGCCGAGGAAGGCGCGGGCGATGTAGGGGTCGAGGTTGCGGCTCGTCATCGCGCCGATGGCTTTGATATGGCCGAGATTCTCGGCGATCAGCACCACGAAGACCGGGGCGATGAGGGCGATCGCCTTGGGGTCGAAGACCGGCGCCACGAAGCCCGGCACGCCGATCCAGGGGGCGGCCATGACGGCGGAGAAGTCGATGGGCTTGGCGAGACCGAACCCGTTGGCGAGGAGGAGATAGAGCAGGTAGGCGAGGGCCGCCCCGATCAGGATTGGCAGGCGCCGGGCGAGGCCGGGCGCGTAGATGGTGATGACGCTGACGATGACCACCGTCAGAAGGCCGAACCAGGTGTCGAAGGCGGAGGCCGAGATGATCCGCGTCGCGATCGGCGCGAGGTTGAGGCCGATGGCGGCCACCACCGCGCCGGTCACCACCGGGGGCATCACCCGCTCCACCCAGGCATAGCCGACGAGGCCGATGACGGCGCCCACGAGGCCGTAGAGCAGGCCCGCCGCGACGATGCCGCCGAGCGCCACGGCGATGTTGGGGTTCGGCCCCGCCCCGGCATAGCCCGTGGTTGCGATCACCACCCCGACGAAGGCCGCCGACGAGCCGAGATAGCTCGGCACCCGGCCGCCCGTGGCGAGGAAGAAGATCAGCGTACCGATGCCGGAGAAGAAGATCGCCAGGTTGGGGTCGAACCCCATCAGGATCGGCATCAGCGCGGTGGCGCCGAACATCGCCACCACGTGCTGGAAGCCGAGGAGCAGGGTCTGGCCCGCGGGCAGCCGCTCGTCGGGCATGACGTCCGTGGCCTCCGACGTCGCATCCCTGGCGCGCCAGACGGGGAAATAGGATTCGGCTGCCATGATCGCGTCGTCTCCGGACCGGTGTGGGCGTGTGATGCGGATCGCGTGATGCAAGGAGCGTGGCAGCCGCACCCCATGGAGCGGCGGCGCGACGCTTCGGGACGATGTCCTAATCCAACCCGGTCGCGGCCTCCTCCGACTGCCCCGCCAAGGCGAAGGCGATGGGCAGCCAGAGGAAGAAGAAATGCATGTTCACGAACGAGAACGGGTTGGGAAGGTCCGATCCCATGTAGCCGAAGCTGAAGATCAGCGCGGCGGCGCAGAACGTCGAGAGCCCTCCGTCGACGGTCGCGAGGTGACGGCAATAGACGAAGGTCGTGGCCAGGGCGGCCACCAAGGCCGGGACGCCGAAATACATCGCCGTGCCGAAGAGGCCGTTATGGGCGTGGTTGAAGAGCGAATCGGCAAAGCGGAAGACGGGCGTGAAACCGAGCAGGGGCCTCTGCGAGATATGCTCGAACACCCAGGTCCAGATCTGCTGGCGGCTGGAGGGTCGGCAGAAATTCGACTGGTCGACGCAGAGCATCGCTCTCAGCCAGGGCTCGATCACGATCAGCGCCGTGGTCAGGCTCCAGGCCAGGAGGGCCACCGCGAAGAGGCGCCAACCGTCCGGACGCCACGGCAGCCGCGCCGCCGCCAGGGCGACGACCGTCGCGAGGATGGGACCGCGGCTCTGGGTCATGGCCACGGCCACGACGATCGGCAGCGCGGCCAGGGCGACGAGGGCGATCGTCGCGGGCGTGGCCGGGCGTGACCGGTCGCCGAGGAGGGCGACGATGCCGATCAGGGCGATGCAGAGGCCGCCGGCTCCCGGGATGGAGTTGGACGGCCGGCCCAGCGGCACGAGCCTGTCCGCCAAGGAGAGCCCCCCGCCGAAATGCAGGACGAGCGTCAGGAGGGCGCTGAGGCTGGCCACGGCAAAGAGCGCGCCCAGGATGAAGCGGAGGCCGCAACAGGCGAGCAGGCGCCGTCCCGCCAGGAGGGCGACGGCCAGGAGCGCGAAATTCGCCACCGCATCGCTCGCCGGCCCCAGGGGAATGCCATTGACGAGAAGGCCGAGCACCGTCCAGGCGGCGAAGCCCGCGAGCGCGGCGAGCCCCCATTCCAGGGGGCGCGGCAGGCGTTCGCGCAGGAGGGTCGGATCGCTCACGGCGATGGTGACGAGCCCCGCGATCATCAGCTTGGCCGAGAGGTTCTTGGCGATGAAATAGGCGGAGACCAGCAGCAGGAGGTAGCCGGCCACGCAGAGGGCGTTCCGCACCGCGAGGTCGCGTGCCGAGCTGTCCGGGGTCATCATGTGTCAGGCCCCGGCATGGAGTCTCGGTGCGGGTTCCACGACGCGGAGGATGGCCTCCGCCGTGGCCGCGGGATCGATCGCGAAGGATTGCCGGGCGCCCTCCGGGCCGCCCAGGACCGGCACGTAGCCGGCCCCGCCCTCACTCGCCCAGTGAAGCACGGTGCTCTTGCGGGAGGTCGAGGCCATCAGCTCGACGACGGTGGCGCCGGGCTTGCAGAAGATCGTGTTGGCCAGGGCGGCGCCATGCACGGCGGCCACGACGTCGGCACCCGCTATCGCCGCCATCTGCTCGGCATGGTTGCCCCATCCCGGCTCGAAGATGCGGAAGCCCGCGCGTTCCAGCCGCTCGACCAGCGCGTCCTCGCCCTCCACGACGCGCAGGCGCTGGTTGCGGCGCCGGAGATAGAGCTTCGAGGCCGGCGGCGTGACCGGATGCCCCCGATAGGCCGCGCGGAAGATGGCCCGTGCCGTATCCAGCGCCTGGGGTACGCCGAAGATCCGTTCGATATTGGGGCAATGGCTCCGGGCATAGACATAGCGCTCCGTGACCACATGATCCGTCGCCTTGAGCACGAGTTGCCGGATCGGGTAGCCGAGCGCCTTCAGCCCGTCGAGGAAGGCGGTCACCAGGGGCGGGTGCGAGGCGGTGACGAACACCGTCTCCTCCCGCTTGTCGATGGCACCGACCCGCACGGCCTCGCAGATCGGCATCAGCACGTCGGTGAGGAGATGGCCGAAATGGAAGACGGGTGGGATCGCGAGGCAGCGCTCCGTCAGGACGATCTTGCGCAGGCCGATCGGTGCGGGGTGGCAGAAGGCCCAGCGCGCCTGGCCCCGCTGGCCGAGGGAGATCTGGCGGCCCGTGTCGTAATCGGCGGGGATCACGGTGTGGCCGGGAATCAGGATGCCGCCGATCCCGGCGATCATCGTGCGGGTGGTGTCCCCCGTGCAGGCCGTCTCCAGCCCATTCATCACATCGGCGTTGTGGCGCATCACGATGGCCCGCGCCGCGTCGTAGCCGGGCGCGCAGAGGCGATGTGTCCGGGTCTCGTCGCTGATCACCCGCGCGCGGTCGGCCGGCCAGGCGAAGTCCGGGAAGTAACCCGTGCTCCGCCGCAGGGCGGGATGCCAGCCCAGCAGGGCAGTGCTGAAGGCCGACGCATAGGGTTTTAGATCGAACAGGCGTTCGAGGAAGGTATGGTGCCGAGCCAAGCAGGTCCCCCACGAAATCGCACGCTCGACCCTACGGCACCATTGGTGAAGATCGTTGGAACGACACAACCGAGTCTATGGTCTCGCCCCGCAGCGTAGGGCGGAAAGTGTATTTCGAATGCCCGATGCAAATAGAGAGCTTGGCACGCCCGGTCGAACCCGGTTCTCCGGGCCGATGCCGTGGCGCATGACAAGTCCGACGTCGTTCAATGGCTATGCGGTAAGCAGCCCCGGTGGATAAATCAACATCCTCCCGCCCATCGAACTTGCGCGATCAACGGCCTGATGGGCCGCATGGTTCGGATGCGCGGCGTCAGAGCGCCCCCAGCAGGCCGTCCGTCTTGCGGGCGGGCGCGGGTGACGCCGGCGATGACACGGGCAAGGTGTGGTAGCGCCGGCCGGCATAGACGAGGCCCTGTCCGCCGCCGGGCTCCGAGAGATCCACCACCTCGCAGAAGAGCACGTCGTGGCTGCCGACGGCGTGGCGCGCGACGATGCGGCAATCGAAGGCGGCGAGCGCCCCCTCCAGCACCGGCGCCCCGGTGGCGAGTTCGCCCCACGCCGCCGCGGCGAAGCGCTCGTCCATGGGGGTGCGACCGCCGAACGCACCCGCGATACCGGCCTGCTCGCCCGACAGGGTATTCACGCACAGGACCGCGTTGGCGTTCACCGCCGCGTAGGCCGAGGAGGTGCGGTTGATGCAGACCAGGAGGGTCGGCGGCGCGTCGCTGACGCTGCAGACGGAGGAGGCGGTGAAGCCCGCCCGTCCTCCGGGGCCATCGCTGGTGACGAGATGGACCGAGCTGGCCAGATGCGACATCGCCTCGCGGAAGGCGCCGGGTTCGACCGTGGGCATCGTCGTGTCGCTCATGGCCGGGGGCTTTCCTCTCAGCGGGTTCAGCAAAAGTGGTCACCGGTTTTGCGCCTCAAAACCTGCGACACTTCAGAGGCCTGAGCGAGGTGACGCGTTGGCTTGCCAATGCGAACCTGCTCAGGGTCGGTCGAGAAAGGCGAGGAGGGCGCGGTTGAACGCCTCCGCCTGCGTCACGCTATGGGCGTGGCCGCCGCCCTTGGCCAGATCCAGCCTGGCGTCGGGCAGGCCCGACGCGAGCCGCTCCGAGCACAGATAGGGCACCAGCACGTCGTCTTCCGCCGCCATCACCAGGGTTTCGTGCGGGATGTCGGCGAGACGATCGCTGAGATCGAAGGCCTCGAGTGCCGCGATCCGCCGAAACGTGTTCTCAGGCCCGGGGAAATGCGCCAGGGCATGGGCCTCGTCCGCCGCCACCCGCCCGGCGTTGAGGGACAGCCAGGGCGCCGGGTAGAGGAAGATGGCCTGCGCGGCCACATAGGCGTCCGGTCCGGCATGGGTCAGGAGCGCCTTGCGGGCGGCAAAGCAGCGCTTCGTTGCCGGATCGGCCCTGTCCCAGCCGTTGACGACCACGAGGCGCCCGACCCGGTCGGGATGGGTGCGCGCGAGTTCGAGGCCGGTCAGGCCGCCCAGCGCATGGCCGACGATGTCGGCGCTGGCGATGCCGAGATCGTCCAGCACCCGGAGCGCGTCGCGGGCCATCGCCGCGATGTCGTGGCCCTCCTCCAGGGCATCGGGCGAGCGCCCGGTGCCGCGATGGTCGTAGCCGACCACCCGGAAGCGCTCGGCCAGAGCCGGGATCTGCGGCGCGAAATAGCCGCAGGAGCCGCCGAGACCCGGCGAGAGCAGGATGGTGCGCGCTCCGGCCCCGTGGATCTCGTGGTGGATGGCTGCGCTCACGGCTTGCCCACATGCGCGATCGTGGCGATCTCCACCAGGGCGTCGGGCTTCACCAAGCCGCACTGGATGCAGTAGCGCGCCGGCTTCTCGCCGGGGAAGTAGCTGGCATAGACCGCGTTGATCGCGGCGTAATCGGCCCAGTCCTTCAGGAAGATGTGGTTGAAGGTGACGTCGTCCATGGTACCGCCCGCCGCCGTGACGACGCCCTTGATCGTCTCCAGCACGTGGCGGGTCTGGGCGCCGGCATCGCCCACATGGACGACGTTGGCGTCGGCATCCAGCGGCAGGGTGCCGGAGACGTAGAGCACGCCGTCGGCGAGGGTGCCCGGCACGTAGGGGGCCAACGGCTTGCCGGTGCCGGGGGGAATGATCACGGTCTTGGGCATGGTTCGCAGTACTCCCGTTCGATCGTCGAAATGGCCGTCTTCGTTGCCTGTGTTGCCTGTGTCGTCTTGCCCGCCCGTGACCTCATCCTGAGGTGCCGCAGCGTAGCGGAGGCCTCCTTCGAGGCCCGCTGACGCGGGCACCTCAGGATGAGGTCGAGGGCGGGAGGGAGGATGTCACTCCGCCACCACGGCGTCCCGCTCAGCCAGCGCCGCTTTGAAACTCGCCACGTCCGAGACCCAGCCGAAGAAGGTCTCGATATTGGCGAGCGCGGCCGCCTGCAGGCTGTCCGGCCCCGCCTGATGCGTCGCGTCGGCGAGGACGACGCCGAAATATTCGAGGAAGAACCCGTCGCGCAGGGTCGATTCCACGCAGACGTTGGTGGCGATGCCGGTGAAGACCAGGGTGCGGATGCCGGCCGAGCGCAGAAGGCTGTCGAGCTGGGTGTTGTAGAAGCCGCTGTAGCGCGGTTTGGGCAGCACGATGTCGCCGGGCTCGGGCTTCAGCGCATCCACCAGGGCGTAGTCCCAGGTGCCCTTGGCCAGCAGCCGCTCGTTCATGTCGGGGCGGCTGCGCATGGTCTTGAGGGCGTTCGACTTGTGCCAGTTCGGTGAGCCCGGCCCTCCGGCCTCGACATAGTCCGGGTCCCAGCCGTTCTGGAACCAGACGATCCTGATTCCGGCCTTGCGGGCGGCGGCGACGGCCGTCGCGATCCGTCCGATCACCGGCCCGGTCGCCGAGACGTCGAACCCGGCGAGATCGAGGTATCCGCCCTTCGTCGCGTAGGCGTTCTGCATGTCGACGACGATGAGAGCCGTGGCCTCGGCATCGAAGGCGATGGGTTCCGGCCGCGCGGGAAGGGTGATGCCGCCATGGCGCCCGGCCGGGTCGTGATAGCCGGCGACCATCACGCCACCTTCGCCATCGGCACCGCATCGGCGGTGACATGCGCCCGCGAGCGCATCAGCGGCTGGATGCGGGTGCCGTAGGCGTCGAGGCCTTCGAGGAAATCGTCGAACACCAGGAGCACGCCTTCGGTGCCGGGCACGGTGGCGACCTCGTCGAGCATCCGCGCCACCTCCGCGTAGGAGCCGACGAGGGTGCCCATGTTGATGTTCACCGCCGAGGTCGGGTCGGCCATCTGCCGCACGTTGGTGTCCGAGCCGGATTTGGTGTCGGCCGCCCCCTGGACCCCGAGCCAGGCGATGGCCTCGGCATCGGCCCCCGCCTTGTAATGCTCCCAGGTGGCGCGGGCCTCCTCGTCGGTCTCGGCGGCGATGATCATGAACAGCACGTAGGACGACACGTCCCGGCCCGTCTCGGCCTTGGCGAGTTCCAGCCGTTCCACCGTGGGGGCGAAGGCTTTGGGCGTGTTCACGCCCTTGCCGAAGCAGAAATTGTAGTCGGCATATTTCGCCGTGAACGCCATGCCGGCGGCCGATTGGCCGGCGCAGATGATCTTCATCTCCGCCTGAGGCCGGGGCGAGAGCCGGCAATCGTCCATCTGGAAGAACTCGCCCTTGAGGTCGCAGGACCCCGTCTCCCACAAATCGCGCAGCACCTGGGCGTATTCGGAGAGGTATTCGTAGCGCCGCGAAAAGTACTCGTCGCCGGGCCACAGGCCCATCTGCGAGTATTCCGGCCGCTGCCATCCGGTGACGAGGTTGAGGCCGAAGCGGCCGCCGGAAATGGAATCGATGGTGGAGGCCATCCGCGCGGTGATGGCGGGGGGCATGCACAGGGTGGCCGCGGTGGCGAAGAGCTTGATCCGGCTCGTCACCGCGGCGAGGCCCGCCATCAGCGTGAAGGATTCGAGGTTGTGGTCCCAGAACTCGGTCTTGCCGCCGAAGCCCCGCAGCTTGATCATCGACAGGGCGAAATCGAACCCGTAACCCTCGGCCTTCAGCACCACCTGCTTGTTGAGCTCGAAGCTCGGTCTGTATTGCGGCGCGTTCTCCGACAGGAGCCAGCCATTGTTGCCGATGGGAATGAAGACGCCGACATTCATGACCGCCTCGCTATTCTGGCGGAGATTGGACGATGGGATCCAATCCCGGTCAAGGTTGCGAACGGAAGAGTGTCCTGTTCGTCCCGTTCGATGATGAACGGTAGCTGTTTGGACCATATGGTCAAACTCGAAATCGGCCTTTTCGGCCGTTTGCTCAAACTCTCTTCGATCTGCCCGGCGGGAAGGCGGTTTCTGCTGAAACGGCGGGGGGGCCCGAGCGGGTTCGCGTCGGCGGCCCGGTTCATCCCCCCGCCGTGACACGTTCTCGTGAGGTCTCACTCGCGGACATTGCCTTCGCGGAGGGCGCGGTCAGTT
Source organism: Methylobacterium sp. 88A (assembly GCF_000376345.1). Taxonomy (NCBI): domain Bacteria; kingdom Pseudomonadati; phylum Pseudomonadota; class Alphaproteobacteria; order Hyphomicrobiales; family Methylobacteriaceae; genus Methylobacterium; species Methylobacterium sp. 88A. The sequence goes on along the minus strand of NZ_AQVT01000001.1, from coordinate 2,146,947 downwards.
TTCTGGAGGTATTCAAAACAACCACGGAGAGGAAACCCCATGCGGTACCCGATGCTCGGTGCTCTCGTCGCGATGCTGCTTCCGATGGCGGCCCATGCCGAAGGCGATGCGGCCGCCGGCGAGAAGGCGTTCGCGCCCTGCAAGGCCTGCCATGCCTTCGGCAAGAACGGTGTCGGCCCGGATCTGACCGGGGTCGTCGGGCGCAAGGCGGCCTCCCTCGACGGGTATTCCTACTCGGCCCCGCTCAAGGCGTCGGGCCTCACCTGGGACGAGGCGAACCTGCACGAATGGCTGAAGAACCCGAAGGCCAAGGTGCCGGGGACGAAGATGGTGTTCGCCGGCTATCCCGACGACAAGAAGATCGACGACGTGATCGCGTATCTCGCCTCGAAAAAGTAGGTTTTTCGGGGATCTCGCCGCCGATGGGGCCCGCTTCCCGAGCGGGTCCCGGGACGCGAAACCTGCCGAGTGCCTATCGCAGGCCGAGCCCGGTGAGGATCAGGGCCTGCGTACTCGCCACGGTGCTCTCGAAGAAGTCGGATTCGTCGAGGCTCCGGCCCGTGACCGCATCCACCTGGACCGCGAAATCGGCGTAGTGCTGGGTGATCGCCCAGATCGAGAAGATCAGGTGGTGGGGGTCGTGGGCACCGATGCGGCCCTGGTCGATCCATCCGCGCAGGATCGCCGCCTTGCTCTCCACCAGCCCGCGTAGGGGGCCTTCGAGTTCGGCCCGCAGGAGCGGCGCGCCCTGGACGATCTCCAGGCAGAACAGCCGCGAGGCCTGCGGCGCGTCCCGCGACAGGGTGAGCTTGGCGCGGATATAAGCCCGGATCGCCTCGGCCGGATCGCTGTCGGCGTCGAGTTCCTGCAGTGGGTCGAGCCAGACGTCGAGGACGCGTCGGAGCACCGCCAGATACAGGTCCTCCTTCGAGGGGAAGTAATAGAGCAGGTTCGCCTTCGACAGCCCGGCCCGCTCGGCGAGCCGGTCCAGGCTCGCTCCGTGCAGGCCGAGCCCCGAAAAGATCTCGAGCCCCGCATCGAGGATGGCCTCGCGCCGCGCCTCGCCGTCCTTGCGGCGGCGGCGGGCGGGGGGCTTGTCTGCGAGGCTCGTTCTCACGTCGATCTTTCCCTCCCGCTGCCACAAACCGGACGACCGCGCGGCGGCGGGCGTCCGCCGAGCGCGCCGAGGACGATCATCGGTCGGGATCGGCGCCGCTCGGGATGAGATCGAGAACCACGACGAACCCTACCGTCGAGGTCGGGTTCTATGCCCCCGCCGGGTGATGGTCGATCCAGTGCCGGGCGATGTCGATCCGTCGTGCCACCCAGACGTCCTCATGGGCGGCGATATGGTCGAGGAAGCGGGCCAGCGCCCCGATCCGGCCCGGCCGTCCGACGAGGCGGCAATGCAGCCCCACCGACATCATCTTCGGCGCGCTCTCGCCCTCCGCGTAGAGCGCATCGAACGTGTCGCGCAGGTAGGTGAAGAAGTGGTCGCCGGTGTTGAACCCCTGCAGCGCGACGCAGCGCATGTCGTTGGCGTCCAGGGTGTAGGGCACCACGAGGCCCCGCCCGCTCGGTTCCTCGATCCAGTAGGGCAGGTCGTCGGCGTAGGAATCGGCGAGCCAGGTGAAGCCGGCCTCCACGCCGAGATCGAGGGTGTGGACCGAGGAGCGGCCCGTGTACCAGCCCAGCGGCCGCTCGCCGGTGATCTCCGTGTGGATGCGGATCGCCTCGTCCATATGCGCCTTCTCCTCCTCGCGGGTGAAGTCGCGGTAGTCGATCCATTTCAGGCCGTGGCAGGCGATCTCCCAATCGGCCTCCTTCATGGCCGCGGCGATGTCGGGATGGCGGGCCAGCGCCGTGGCGACGCTGAACACGGTGACGGGAATGTTCCGCGCCTGGAGCAGCCGCCAGATCCGCCAGAAGCCCGCACGCGAGCCGTATTCGAACATCGATTCCATGTTCATGTGCCGCTGGCCCGGCCACGCCTGGGCGCCGACGATCTCCGACAGGAACGCCTCCGAGGCAGCATCGCCATGCAGGATGCAGTTCTCGCCGCCTTCCTCGTAGTTGAGCACGATCTGCACCGCGATCCGCGCGCCGTTCGGCCAGCGCGGATGGGGCGGGTTGCGGCCGTAGCCGACGAGGTCGCGGGGATAGGTCACGGGGCCTGCCGTTCGGATGGACATATGGACGTTCGACGCACAGTCCTGCCACGACCTGTCCCCTCGATCCAGATCGCGCCTGCTCCATCGATTGTAGAAACGTAGTCCATGAGCTACATTCCTGAATCATGGACATGCGCCGCACCGACGTGTTCGACGGCTGGCTGAGGGGCCTTCGCGACACCCGCGTAACGGCACGGATCGCGCTGCGCCTCGACCGTCTCGCCCATGGCAATCCTGGCGATGTAAGGCCCGTCGGAGAGGGCGTGAGCGAACTGAGAATTGATTATGGGCCCGGCTACCGGATCTATTTCGTTCGTCGGGGCGAGGCTCTCGTCATTCTCCTGTGCGGCGGTGACAAAGGAAGCCAGGATCGCGACATCGCTCGGGCCAAGGCGATCGCGCGGACCGTGTGAGGTGAGACTCCTAAAGCGAGAACTCCGCAAGGAATGAGCGATGACCACGACCCAGCCCTATGATTCTGCCGACTATCTCGACACCGATGAAGCGGTGGCCGAGTATCTGGCCGCTGCGTTCGAGGAGGGAGACGCCGCTCTCCTGCGACATGCGCTCGGCGTCGCCGCGCGCGCTCATGGCATGACCCAGATCGCCAGAGAGACGGGTCTCTCCCGCGAGAGCCTGTACCGAGCCCTGTCCGACGAGGGCAATCCGAGCCTCGATACGACCATACGCGTCCTGAAAGCCCTCAACCTGCGCTTGACGACGACGGTGGTCCCGGCTCCCTAGGAACGGCCCGCGCACGGTCCTTGCCTGCGCGTCACCGCACCCCGCGACCAACACCCGAGGTTTCCCGTGCTCCTGACCCCGCGCGAAAAGGACAAGCTCCTCGTCGCCATGGCCGCCCAGGTCGCCCGCAACCGGCTCGCCCGCGGCGTCAAGCTGAACTATCCCGAAGCGATCGCGCTCATCACCGATGCGGTGGTGGAGGGCGCGCGGGACGGCCGCTCGGTCTCCGAACTGATGCAGGCGGGCGCCCATGTGCTGACCGCCGACCAGGTGATGGAGGGCATCGCCGAGATGATCCACGACATCCAGGTGGAGGCGACGTTCCCGGACGGCACCAAGCTCGTCACCGTCCACCATCCGATCCGTGGCGCGCCCTCATCGGATGTGCCCGGCACGGTGACGACGCTTCCCGGCGAGATCGTCTTCAACGACGGCGCTCCGCGCACCCTGCTCACCGTGTCCAATGTCGGCGACCGGCCGATCCAGGTCGGCTCGCATTACCATTTCTACGAGGTGAATCCGGGCCTGACCTTCGAGCGCGAGAAGGCGAGGGGCCAGCGCCTCGACATCGCGCCGGGCACGGCGGTGCGGTTCGAGCCGGGCGCCACGCGGGAGGTCTCGCTGGTGCCGCTGCTCGGCGCGCGGACGGTCTACGGGTTCCGCGGCGGCGTGATGGGGTCCCTATGACCGACGAGACGTCCCGTCTGCGCGACGGCATCCTCCTCGTCACCCGTTCCGCCGAGTTCGCCGCACGGCGTCACGTGGGACAGACCCGGAAGGGCGCGGCGCGCGAGCCTTACGTGAACCACCTCGCCGAGGTGGCCTCGCTCCTGGCCGCGACCGCCGAGGAGCCCGACGCGCATCTCGTGGCGGCGGGCTGGCTCCACGATACGGTGGAGGATACCGGGACGAGCCGCGAGGAGATCGAGCAATTGTTCGGTCGGCGTGTCGCCGAACTCGTGGCCGAGGTCACCGACGACAAATCGCTCCCCAAGGCCGAGCGCAAGCGTCTCCAGGTCGAGCAGGCGCCGCACAAGTCGCCCGGCGCCCGCGCCCTCAAGATCGCGGACAAGATCAGCAACCTGCATTCGCTCGTGGCGAGCCCCCCGGACGATTGGGGCGCGGAGCGCGTGGCGAACTACATCGATTGGGCGAAAGAGGTCGTCGCCGGCTGTCGCGGCGTCAACGCGGCTCTGGACGCTCTTTTCGACCGCGCCGTCGCAGAGGCACGAGAGGCCGCCTGATGTCCAACACACCCCGCCCCGCGAGCCTGCCCCGCTCTGCCTATGCCGACATGTTCGGCCCCACCACGGGCGATAAAATCCGTCTCGCCGACACCTCCCTCGTCATCGAGGTGGAGCGCGACCACACCACCTATGGCGAGGAGGTGAAGTTCGGCGGCGGCAAGGTCATCCGCGACGGGATGGGGCAGTCGCAGGTGACGAATGCCGATGGCGCGGTGGACACCGTCATCACCAACGCCGTGGTCCTCGACCATTGGGGCGTGGTGAAATGCGATGTCGGCATCGTGAAGGGCCGCATCTTCAAGCTCGGCAAGGCCGGCAACCCGGACATCCAGCCGGGCGTCGACATCATCGTCGGCCCCGGCACCGAAGTGATCGCCGGCGAAGGCAAGATCCTCACGGCCGGCGGGTTCGACAGCCACATCCACTACATCTGCCCGCAGCAGATCGAGGAGGCTCTGTGCTCGGGCGTCACCACCATGCTCGGCGGCGGCACCGGCCCGGCGCACGGCACTTTCGCCACCACTTGCACCCCCGGCCCCTGGCATCTCGCCCGGATGATCGAGGCAGCGGACAGTTTCCCGATGAACCTCGCCTTCGCCGGCAAGGGCAACGCCTCGCGGCCCGAGAGCCTCATCGAGATGGTCCGCGCCGGGGCCTGCGCCCTGAAGCTCCACGAGGATTGGGGCACGACGCCCCAGGCCATCGACACCTGCCTCACGGTGGCCGACCTGCATGACGTGCAGGTGATGATCCATTCCGACACGCTCAACGAATCCGGCTTCGTCGAGGACACGATCCGCGCCTTCGCGGGGCGGACCATCCATGCCTTCCACACCGAAGGAGCGGGGGGCGGACACGCGCCGGACATCATGAAGGTGGCGGGGCTGATGAACGTGCTCCCGTCCTCCACCAACCCGACGCGCCCGTATACGAAAAACACCATCGACGAGCATCTCGACATGCTCATGGTCTGCCACCACCTCGATCCGGCGATTCCCGAGGATCTCGCTTTCGCCGAAAGCCGCATCCGCAAGGAGACCATCGCGGCCGAGGACATCCTGCACGATATCGGCGCGCTCTCGATGATGTCGTCGGACAGCCAGGCCATGGGCCGGGTCGGCGAGGTCGTCATCCGGACCTGGCAGACGGCGGACAAGATGAAGCGCCAGCGCGGGAGCCTGCCGGGCGACACCTCCGGCAACGACAACCTGCGCGCCCGCCGCTACATCGCGAAATACACGATCAATCCGGCCATCGCGCATGGCGTCTCGGCCCATGTCGGTTCGGTGGAGGCCGGCAAGCTCGCCGATCTCGTGCTGTGGACGCCGGCCTTCTTCGGGGTGAAGCCGGACCTCGTGATCAAGGGCGGCATGATCGCCACCGCTCCCATGGGCGACCCCAATGCCTCGATCCCGACGCCCCAGCCGGTGCATTACCGCCCGATGTTCGGGGCGATCGGGCGGTCGCCGTTCTCCACAGCGCTCACCTTCGTCTCGAAGGCCGCCATCGAGGACGGGCTCGGCGAGAGGCTCGGGGTGCAGAAGCGGCTCGTCGCCGTGGAGAACGTGCGCGGCGGCATCTCGAAGAAGAGCATGATCCTCAACGACGCCACGCCGACCATCGAGATCGACGCGGAGACCTACGACGTGCGCGCCGATGGTGAGCTCCTGGTCTGCGAGCCGGCCGAGGTGCTGCCGATGGCGCAGCGGTATTTCCTGTTTTGAGCTCTTCCCTGATCCGCGCCACGAAAGTGATCCGCCGAGACGCGCTCTCCGGCGAGATCGTCGACCGCATCGTCCTCGACCATGGCGACCGGCATCGCCGCCGCATGGCCATGCGCGGGGTCGGCGGCCTGTCATTCCTGCTCGACCTGCCCGAGCCGACGGTCCTCGACGACGGCGACGCCCTGGTGCTGCAGGATGGCCGCCTGGTCTGGGTCGAGGCCGCGCCCGAGCGCCTGCTCGAGATCCGCGCCGCGGACGATCTCGCCCTCAAGCGCCTGATCTGGCATATCGGCAACCGGCACATCCCGGCCGAGATCGGCACGGACGCGGTCCATATCGCCTACGACCATGTGCTGGCCGAGATGGTGCGGGGCTTAGGGGGGACGGCCGAGCCGGTGGAGCGTCCGTTCCGGCCCGAGGGCGGCGCCTATGCCGGCGAGGCCGCCGGGCACCACCACGGCCATGGCCATGCCCACGATCATGGGCACGACCACCCTCATCCGCACAGCCACGGCACGGTGTCCGGTTGAGCCTCGTCCTATGCCCCCATCCTCTGCCGGTTCGGGCTTCCAGGGAAGGGCGCCCGGCGCGATGAGGGGCGAATCCCCGATGATCGACACCGTCCGGCTCATGGCCTGGCTCTCGCCGGGCTATCCCGTCGGGGCCTATGCCTACTCGCATGGGCTCGAATGGGCGGTGGAATGCGGCGATGTCGGGGGCGAGGCTTCGCTGCTGGCATGGCTCGGCGACGTGCTCGAACGGGGCGCGGTGCGCACCGACCTGATTCTTCTGGCCCATGCCCATGCCGCCGCCGAGGCGGGGGACATTCCGGCGCTGGCGGAGGTCAACGACCTCGCCGTCGCCCTGGCGCCCACGCGCGAACTCCATCTCGAGACGACCCAGCAGGGTCGCAGCTTCCTCGACGCCACCCGCGTCGCCTGGGGAAGCGCGGATCTCGACCGGTTGAGCGAGGCATTGCCCGGCGAGGTGGCCTACCCGGTGGCGGTGGGGCTCTCGGCCGGCACCCACCGTATGGCGCTCGCCCCGGTGCTCGCCGGGTTCGGCCTCGCCTTCCTGCAGAACCTCGTCTCGGCGGCGCTGCGCTGCGCTCCCATCGGCCAGAGCGCCGGCACGCGGGTGATCGCGTCCCTCACCCCCCGGGTGGCGGCTTTGGCCGCGGCCATCCCGCCCCTGAGCCTCGAGGAGATCGGCACCGCGACCCTGCGCCTCGATCTCGGCTCGGCCCGGCACGAGACTCAGTATTCTCGGATTTTCCGCTCGTGAAAGACCCCGTCATGACCTCACTGAACGGCCCCTCACCGAACGGCCCCCTGCGCGTCGGCATCGGCGGCCCCGTCGGCTCCGGCAAGACCGCCCTGATGGAGCAGCTCTGCAAGCGCTTCCGCGATCGCTTCGAGATCTGCGCCATCACCAACGACATCTACACCAAGGAGGATGCCCGCATCCTCACCGTGGCGGGCGCCTTGCCCGAGGAGCGGATCATGGGTGTCGAGACCGGCGGCTGCCCGCATACGGCGATCCGCGAGGACGCCTCGATCAACCTCGCGGCGGTGGCCGAGATGCGCCGTCGCTTCCCGAAGCTCGACCTGATCCTGATCGAATCCGGCGGCGACAACCTCGCCGCGACCTTCTCGCCGGAGCTCGCCGACCTCACCCTCTACGTCATCGACGTCGCCGGCGGCGAGAAGATCCCGCGTAAAGGCGGCCCTGGCATCACCCGGTCCGATCTCCTCATCGTCAACAAGACCGACCTCGCCCCCATGGTCGGCGCCGATCTCGGGGTGATGGAAGCCGATACCCGGCGCATGCGGGGCGCGCGGCCCTACGTGTTCTCGTCCCTGCGCGAGGGACACGGCGCCGACACGGTGGCCCGCTTCATCGTCGAGGCCGGCGGGCTGGGATAGTTCCGGGGGCCATCCCACCCACCACCTCATCCTGGAGCGGCGCAGCGCAGCGGAGCCCTCGAAGGCGGCGTCCAGGGATCGCCAGTCAGGCTGGAGCCCTCCTGAGAGGCCGCTTCGCGGCATCTCAGGATGAGGAATTCGGGTAGGAGGGTGGTCAGGACCCGAGCCATGACGCCAAGGTCAACCACCGTGATGACACCACTGCCTTCCCGCGAGGGTTCCGTGCGGGAAGTCTTTCTCGCCTTCCTCAAGCTCGGCCTCACCGCCTTCGGTGGCCCGATCGCCCATCTCGGCTACTTCCGCGCCGAGTTCGTGCATCGCCGCCGCTGGCTCGACGAGGCGGCCTATGCCGACCTCGTGGCCCTGTGCCAGTTCCTGCCCGGCCCGGCCTCGAGCCAGGTCGGGTTCTCCCTCGGGGTGATGCGGGGCAGGGGGCTCGCCGGCGGGCTCGCGGCCTGGGCCGCCTTCACCCTGCCCTCGGCGCTCCTCCTCGTGGCCTTCGCCTATGGGGCGGACGCCCTCGGCGGCCCGGTCGGATCGGGCATCGTCCACGGGCTGAAGCTGGTCGCCGTGGCGGTGGTGGCGCAGGCGGTCTGGGGCATGGGCCGCACCCTCGCGCCCGATGCCACCCGCGCGGCCATCGCCTTTGCCGCCCTCGCCCTGACCACGGTGCTGGCCGGATCGACCGGTCAGGTCGCCGGCATCGGTCTCGGAGCCGTAGCCGGGCTCGCAGTCTGCCGCCGGGCATCCGGAGCGGCGGGCGGGCATCTCGGCATCCCGGTCTCGCGCCGGGCCGGCGCGGTGGCCCTCCTCCTGTTCGGCCTGTTCCTCGCGGTCCCGCCGTTCCTGGCCAGATCCCTGTCCTCGCAGGGGCTCGCCCTGTTCGATGCGTTCTACCGCTCCGGCGCCCTCGTCTTCGGCGGTGGCCACGTGATGCTGCCGCTCCTGCGCACGGCCCTGGTGGGGACCGGCTGGATCGGCCCGGATGCGTTTCTCGCCGGCTACGGCGCGGCACAGGCGGTGCCGGGGCCGCTCTTCACCTTCGCGGCCTATCTCGGCGCGGCCCTCGGACCGCAGCCGAACGGTCTGGCCGGGGCCGCCATCGCCCTGGTGGCGGTGTTCCTGCCGGGATTGCTCCTGGTCTACGGAGCTTTGCCCTTCTGGGATGCCGTCCGCGAAAGACCCCTGGCGCAGGCGGCCATGCGCGGCGCCAACGCGGCGGTGGTGGGGATTCTCGCCGCCGCGCTCTACGATCCGCTCTGGACCGGCGCCGTCCTCGGCCCGCGTGACTTCGCCGTGGCGGCCGGCGCGTTCCTGCTCCTGACGATCGGGGCGGCCCCGCCCTGGATCGTGGTCGTGCTCACGGCCGTCGCGGGGGCGGGCTTGGCGGTGGTGGGGGGCTGACGCTCGAGCATCATCGATTCGACGTCGCCGGAGCGAATCGGGAAGCGATCACCCGTCGCAATTCGCCGAGAGCAGCGCGAGTGTGCGTTGGAAACCCTGGTACTGCGCCATGCTGGACGGGTGCCGGATCTCGGCGGCGTCGGGCATGATGCCGGAAAAGCCCGACTCCGGATCGGCGACGAACGGGCGCGGGCCGACATGCGCGCCCATCCGGTTGGTGACGTCGACCTCGCCGCAGATGGCGCCCGCCTTGCCCCGGCGCAGCCGGCCGTAGCGCGCCTCGGCCGGGCTCTTGAGCCCGTGGCCGACCAGCACCATCACGGACGCCGACATCTCGGCCCCGATCGTGGCATCGGACCCGTCGATGACGGTCTGTGCCGTGGCGGGGACGGCGGCGAGTAGGGCGACGGCGAGGACGACGGCGCGCATCAGGAGGCCTTCGCCACCACTTCGATGTCCCGGTCCATCCCGCTTTCCACCTTGAACTCCCGTGTGAAGACCTGGCCGTCGTGGCGCGCGATGAGGACGTAGTCGCCCTCCGCCAGGGTGACCTGCGGGAAGGCGCCGATGGCCTCGCGGATCGTGTCGCCGCCCGGCGTCAGCACGCTGAAGGCGGTGCCGGCGAAGGCCTCGGCGCCGGGCGCGGCCACGAGCTTGAGGGTGACGGTGGCGGCCCGATGGTTGAGGGTGGCGTCGGTGACCTTGCCGTTCTCCACCTTGAGGTCGGCGCGCTGGATCGCGTTCGATTCCCCGTAATTCGAGACCACGTGGTAGGTCCCCTCCGGCAGGCGGATCAGCTCGCCCGCCTTCACGCCGCTGCGCACGAGGCGCCCTTCCGAATTGGTGCCGATGGGCACGAAGACCGAGAAGGCGAGGTCGGCGGGGGTGATCTTCATGTCGCCGATGGCACCCGAGAGCTTGAGCGCCCCCGCGGTGATCGTCAGGCGGTCGCTGAGTGCCGCGCCCGCCATGGTGATGCGCTTCGAGGCTGTGGCGAAGCCGTAGGTGACGGTGGCGACATAGGCGCCGGGCGCCAGGGTGAAGCTCGGATCCGCCGCCTCGGAGCGCGCGACGATGTTCGGCCGCACCCCATCGGACCGATCCTCGTAGATGCGCCAGGCGAGGCCGGAGCGCACCGGCTGGTTGCTGCCCGCGAACAGGGCGGTGAGGGTGAGGGGCGCCTCGCCCTCGACGGGGGGAAGCGGCAATTGCGGCCCCGTGATCGAGGGGGAGGGCAGGGCCGGGCCGTTGCGACCGCCGAACGGGCCGCGTTCCTGCGCCAGCACCGGCAACGCCGCCATCGACATGACTCCCGTCACCGCGAGCGCGCGCATTACCGGTCCCATCCGCTGTCTCCTTTACGGGTCCGCCCCGCACGGGTCCGCCATGCATGGCGGCGATTGCCAAGCTGCGGGCCGCACGGCATGTTTTCGCTTGTCGGCCGTTCCTTTGCCGAATGCGACATCCCGCTTTGGATCCAGACCGTGGCGGCTCCAAGGCCGACGCCTCTTATCGATCGCCGAAGCGGCCCGCCTCACCTCGCACCGGCCGCCCGGCGGTGCCCCCCACGTCCCTCATTCGCGCCGAACAGGTTCCATGGACACCATATCCGACATGCCGCGGAACGACACAATCGACCTCCTGCGCGTGCGCCGCTCCGTTCCGCCGGTCAATCTCGACGGGCCGGGTCCGAGCGCCGGAGAGCTCGATGCGATCCTCACCGTCGCCGCGCGCGTGCCCGACCATGGCAAGCTCAGCCCCTGGCGCTTCCTGGTGATCGAGGGTGAGGCCCGCCTGCGCGTGGGCGACACCATCGCGGAGGCCTACGCGGCGGATCATCCCGAGGCCGATGCCAAGCGCCTCGACCTGGAGCGCCACCGCCTCGCCCACGCCCCCCTGGTGGTCGCCGTCGTCTCCAGCGCCGCCCCCCACGTCAAGATCCCGGAATGGGAGCAGGTGCTGTCGGCGGGCGCCGTCTGCATGAACCTCGTCGTCGCGGCCAATGCCGCGAGCTTTTCCACCGCCTGGCTGACCGAGTGGTTCGCCTACGACCGTCGCATCCTCGACGCGCTGGGCCTCGACCCGCGCGAGAAACTGGCCGGCTTCATCCATGTCGGCCGCGCCCGCGAGGTCCCGAGCGACCGCCCGAGACCCGTCCTGTCCGACATCGTCACACGAGTCTGAGCGGCGCCATGCATTACGATTCCGAGAACCGCACCCTGCCGCACAACCCGCTGAAGGCCCTGGTGGCGCCCCGGCCCATCGGCTGGATCAGCGCGATGAACAAGCAGGGCCACGTCAACCTCTCCCCCTATTCCTACTTCAACGCCGTCGCCACCGGCCCCGACATGGTGATGTTCTCGTCCTTCGGCCGCAAGGACGCGATGACCTTCGCGGAGGAGGGCGGGGAGTTCGTCTGCAACTTCGCCACCTACGGGCTGCGCGACGCCATGAACGCCACTTCGGCCCCCCTCGCCCGGGGCGACAGCGAGTTCGTCGCGGCCGGTCTGACGCCGGTGCCCTCGCGCAAGGTGCGTCCGCCACGGGTCGCCGAATCTCCCGCCGCCCTGGAATGCCGGTGGCTCCAGACCGTGCCCCTGACACCTCTCGACGGCAGCGAGGCCAGTCACTTCCTGGTGATCGGCCAAGTCGTGTCGATCTATGTCGACGATGCCTTCGTCAAGGATGGCCGGGTCGATACCGGCGCGATGCACCCGCTCCTGCGCGGTGGCTATTTCGACTATTTCAGCGTCACCGACGAGGCACGTTTCGAGTTGAAGCGCCCTCCCGGAGCGGGTCAGTAGCCTCGTCTCAGCCTCTATCCTGCGAGAGGTGCAAGCTCAGCCATGGACAAGGGCGGCCGGGGAGTGCTTCGTGCCAAAAAGGGAACCAAGGCCGGGGCCGAATGCTTAATGGCCCGAGCCGCCGTGGAGCAGCTCATTTCCGCGAACCGCCTGAGGGGGCGCTCGCAGAGGTCTGCATCGTATGATCGTCAAGTTCACTGTACCGCTCCTCATCGCCGCCGGTCTTGCGACTCCCGCCCTGGCACAAGCGACGAACCGCCCGCCGACCATGCTGATCCATGGCAATTACTGCGGGCCCGGCAACAATGCCCCACTCCCGCCCATCGACGCCCTCGACGCGGCCTGCGCCCGGCACGACGCCTGCACGCCGGATGGCGGGCTGCCGACCAAGGCCTGTAACCTGCGTCTCCAGCGCGAGGCCGCGCTGGTCTCACGCGACGTGCGCCAGTCCGACGATCTCCGCTCGCTCGCCGGCCTGATCTCGGTGACCGCCTCGATGATGCTGGCGGATACGGCACCGCGTTCCACCCCCACCGCGACGGCGACCCCCGTCAGCCACGATGCCGTCTCGCCCGAGGCCCAGCGCGGGCCGGATACTCGGGCCGTGTCGGCGGTCGAGGACGGCGAGGACGCCGAATAGGTCGTATCCGAAGCGCATTCACGCTGAAGCGCTTCATCCCCGGCATCGTCCGCTGAATTCCCTGACGAATCCCGCCTGATCCGGTTCGAGGACGAGTTTCGCCTCGAACCCGTCATCCCGTGCCGCCTCGACCTCACCGGCGAGGTCGCCCCCGGTCAGGCATGGCGTATCGATCGCCGTGACCCTCGCCGCCGCGGCGGTGAGGCGAACCAGGGCGCGGACCTGAGCGAGGGGCGAGCTCAGCCCGCCCTCGTGATCGCGGGCGGTGGGCGCTCCGACTTCGGCCTTCACGGCCGCGGCGTCCCAGGCGATGCCGACGAGGCGTTCCCCCGCATCCGCGAGGGTGTGCAGGGCCAGCGCGCCCCTTGCCGTTTCGATGAAGGCGAGGATCTGCGTCGCCCCATCGGTCAGCCCCTGCATCGCCTCCTCGACGGCGAGGCGCGCGCCGAGGCGCATGACGTCGCGGGCGCCCTCGCAACGGGGCAGGACGATTCCGTGCGGTGCCGCGGCCATCATCGCCGGGAGGTCGCGTTCCAGGTCGTGCGAGCGCAGGTAGAACGGCGGTGCGCCCTGTCGGCGCTCGGGGAAGAAAGCCGGCGACGCGAGGCCCGTCACGTCCACGATCAGCGCATGCGCGTCGCTCGCCATCGCCGCCGCGACGGCTCGTGCGTCGCCGGGGACGATCAGGAATGCGCGCATGACGGCCTCTCCGAGGGGTTGGTGCGGGACGCCCGATCGCCGAGCACCGTCATGGAACCGGTCCCTGGCTGCGGCCCATGCGCTCGGCGAGGAAATCCACCAGCACCCGGATGCGGGCGGGCATGGCCGGGCCGCCGACGAACACCGCATGGATCGCCTCCCGGTCCTGGGGATTGTACGCCTCCAGAAGCGGCACGAGGTGGCCCGCTGCGAGATCCTCCGCAATATGGAAGGTGCCGACGCGGGTGACGCCGATGCCCTGCAGGGCGAGTTGCACCAGGGTCTCGCCGTTATTCGCCGCGATGTTGCCGCGCACCGCCAGGAGGTGGTCGCGCCCGTCCTCGCGGAACGGCCAGCCCGGCTCGATCCGGCGAAAGTTGAAGTCGAGGCAGTTGTGGCCGGCTAGATCCCCCGGAACCCGTGGCGTGCCGGCGCGGGCGAGATAGGCGGGCGAGGCCACGATCATCCGCCCGGTCTCGCCGAGGCGCCGGGCGGTGAGCGGGCTGTCGGCCAGCGGCCCGAACCGGATCGCCAGATCGGCCCGCCCGCCGATCACGTCCGCGACCTCGTCGCTGAGGTCGATCTCCACCACGATCCCCGGATGGCGGGCGACGAAATCGCCGATGAGGGGAACCACCACACGCCTGCCATGGGCCATTGAGGCGCTGACGCGGACCCGGCCGCGCGGGCAGCCCTGGTCGGCGATCTGCGCTTCGGTCTCGTCGAGATCGGTGAGGATCCGCCGCGCCGCCCGGGCATAGGTCTCGCCCTCGGCGGTGAGGTGCAGGGAGCGCGTGGTACGCACGAGGAGCCGGACGCCGAGCCGGGATTCGATGCGTGCCACCACCCGGCTCACGGCCGAGGGCGTCAGGCCGAACCGGCGCGCCGCCGCCGACAGGCTGCCTTCCTGGGCCACGGCGAGGAAGAGGGCCATGTCACCCGCCCGGTCGACCCTGTCGCGCAGCATTGATGCCTCCGGCGCACGGATGTTGGTCCCAGCCCGATACTACCTGGGAGAGGCGGTATCCGCCATGTGCTGGTCTGGAACAGACGGAAAGCACTCATCATGAGACTCAACCTTCCCCTGCTGGCGCTCTCGGCCGGTGCCTTCGGCATCGGCGTCACCGAGTTCACGCCGATGGGCATGCTGCCCCTGATCGCCAACGACCTCCAGGTCTCGATCCCGGCGGCGGGCCTCGTCGTCAGCGCCTACGCGATGGGCGTGCTCCTCGGCGCGCCGCTGATGACGCTGGCCTTCGCCCGGATGCCGCGCCGCCGCCTGCTCGTCGGATTGATGGGCATCTTCACCCTCGGCAACCTGCTCTCTGCGATGGCCGACAGCTACGCGATGCTGGTCGTCGCCCGCCTCGTCACCTCCCTGAACCATGGCGCGTTCTTCGGGGTCGGCGCGGTGGTGGCGGCCGGCATCGTGCCGCCCGAGCGCCGCGCCGCCGCCGTGGCCGCGATGTTCTCCGGGCTCACCATCGCCACCATCGGCGGCGTGCCGCTGGCGGCCTGGATCGGGGAGATGCTCGGCTGGCGCGCGGCCTTCTGGGGCATCGCCGCGGTGGGGGCCGTGGCCATGCTGTCGCTGCGCCTGGCCCTGCCGCCCCTCGAGGCCGAAGCCGGTGGCGACATGCGGGCCGAACTCCGCGTCCTGATGCGGGGGCCGGTGCTCGCCGCCCTCGCCCTCACCGTGCTCGGGGCGAGCGCGATGTTCACGGTGTTCACCTACATCGTGCCGATCCTGCGGATCGAGACGGGAGCCGCGACGCCGTTCGTGACGGCGATGCTGGTGCTCTACGGAATCGGCCTCACCGTGGGCAACTGGGCCGGCGGGCGCTTCGCCGACCGCTCGGTGGACGGCACACTCTTCGCCTCGCTGGGCGGACTCGTGATGGTGCTGGCCCTCTTCGCCTGGGGCGTGCGCTGGGAGGTGCCGGCCGCCATCCTGATCTTCCTCTGGGGCGTCGCCAGTTTCGCCCTGGTGCCCCCGCTCCAGATGCGGGTGATGGAGCAGGCGCGAGGGGCGCCCAACCTCGCCTCGGCCATGAATATCGGCGCGTTCAACCTCGGCAATGCCATCGGTGCCGCCCTCGGCGGAGGCGTGATCGATGCGGGGCTCGGCTACCCGGCCGTCCCCCTCGCCGGTGCCGCCATGGCCGCTGGCGGCCTCGCGATGCTGGTGGCCCTGCGCCGGGGGCGGCGCGGGGTGGCGGAACCTGTCGTGTCCTGAAACTTATGCAGGTTCGGGACGGCGCGGACGGCACTTCCTTTAATCTTTGTTTACCATGATCGGAACAGGTTGAGACTCAGGCCGACATCGTCAGGTCCGCCTGCAGCCGGACGGCCATGTTCCTCTTCACCACGCCCCCCGCCAGCACTCGCGAGACCGGCCTCGGCCGGGACGCGGGCACGCGGAACGGGGCGACCACGGGGACGCCCGCCGGATCGGCTTCGGCGGGCGTGGTCGATGCGATCCGCAGCGGCGCGCGCAGCACCGGCGCCGAGTTCGACTATCTCCTCGCCACGGCCAAGCGCGAATCCTCCCTCGACCCGTCGGCCAAGGCCGCCACCTCCTCGGCCACCGGGCTGTTCCAGTTCATCGAGCAGACCTGGCTCGGGACGATGAAGAATGCGGGGCCCAAGCTCGGCCTCTCGGCCTATGCCGACGCCATCACCGCCAGACCCGACGGCACCTATACGGTGCAGGACGCCTCGGCCCGCCAGACCATCCTGGATCTGCGCCGTGACCCGGCCGTGGCCGCCACCATGGCGGGCGCCCTGACCCAGCGCAACGGCGAGGCGCTCACCGCCGCCCTCGGGCGCGAGCCCACCAGCGGCGATCTCTACGCCGCCCATGTGCTCGGCGCGCGCGGGGCGGCGACCCTGATCGGCACCGCCCAGGCGAGCCCGGCGCGCGCCGCCGCCCTCGACATGCCGGAGGCGGCCGCCGCCAACCGGAGCCTGTTCTACGACAAGACCGGACGGCCTCGCGGCGCCGCCGAACTCTACGCGCTCCTGTCCACCAGCCAATCCGCCTCGCGGCCCGCCCCCACGGCCCTGGCGGGCGCCGCCATCGAGCCGGCCTCCACCGCCGATCCCGTCTCCGCCTATGCGGCTATTGACGGCGGCGGATTGCGGGCGCTGTTCCAGACCGACAAGCGCCAGGGGGCGATGTCCGAGGGGGTCGCCCGCCTGTGGCAGGGCAGGGCCGCGTCGCCGCCGGCCTCCTCGCCGCAGCCGACCCGCAGCGCGCCCACCTATTTCCCGCGCTCGGACGGGACGGGAGAGACGGCCTCGACAACGGCTGCAATCCCCGTAGAGCCGGCGAAGGTCGCGGCGACGGCGTCGCTTGCCGCCGCCCCGGCCACCGCTCTCGTCGGCGCTCCGCTGCCCCCGCGCCGGCCCGCCGAATTCACCGCCGCCGCCTCCCGGCAGGCCGGCACCGTCGCCTCCAAACCTCTCGATCTCTCACTCTTCGCGACCCGGAGCGGTCAATGATCATCCGCCAATTCCTGTCCTGGACCCGTGACGCCTCCATCGACCGTCGCGCGGAGGCGGCGGCGGCGCTGACCCGGGCCTATCTCTATGGCGGGCTCGATGCCGGGGCGGCGCGCGACGCGCGCTCGGCGATCCTGGCGCTCCTCGACGACCCGGCCCCCGCCGTGCGCCGCGCCCTGGCGCAGGCCTGCGCCGGTTGCGCCACCGCGCCCCGGCCGCTGGTCGTGGCTTTGGCCGGCGACCAGCCCGACATCGCCGCCCTGGTCCTGCGGCGCTCGTCCGTCCTCACCGATGCGGATCTCGTCGACGGCATCGCGGTCGGCTGCGAGACCACCCGCACCGCCATCGCCGGCCGGCTCGGTCTCTCCCACGCGGTGTCCGGGGCCATGGCCGAGATCGGCGGCGTCCCCTCCCTCACCGCCCTGGTGCGCAACCGGAGCGCCGGTATCACCACCGGCAGCCTGCTGCGCATGGTGGAGCGGCACGGCGACGATGCCGGCCTCAGGAACGCCCTGACGATACGGGCCGATCTCCCCCTCGAAGTGCGGCAAGCCGTCACCGCCCGCGTGGCGGCATCCCTCTCGGCCTTCGCCGTCGCCTCGGGCTGGCTCACCCCGGCGCGCGGGGAGCGGGCGAGCCGCGAAGCCCTGGAGCGCAGCACCCTGGAGGTGAGCGCCGGGGCTGACGGGGCGGACCTCGCCCGCCTCGTGAGCCATCTGCGCATCCGGGGCCAGCTCAATGCCGGCTTGATCCTGCGGGCGATCCTGTCGGGCCGCATGGCCTTCGCGGAGGCGGCGCTGTCCGATCTCACCGGCCTGAAGGCCGACCGCGTGGCCGGGCTGATGCACGACCCCTCCGCCTCGGGCTTCGCCGCCCTCCACCGCCGCGCCGGATTGCCCGCCGTTCTGCTGCCCGCCTTCGTGGCCGCACTCTCGGCCTGGCGCGAGGCCGGTCTCCAGGCCGAGCCCGGCCAAGCCAGGCCCGGGAGTGCCACCCTGTCGCGCCGGATGATCGAGCGCGCGCTCACCGCCTGCGAGACCATGCCGCTCGCCGAGGCGCAGAGCGTCATGGCGCTTCTGGCCCGCTACGAGGCCGAGGCCGCCCGCGAGGAGTCCCGCGTCGCCGCCAAGGCCATGGAGGCGAAGGCGAGCCGGGAGACCCGGACGCGGATGCAGATCCTCGACGTGGAATGGCGCCTGGCGCAGCAGCTCGTCTCCCAGCGGCCGGCCCAACCCACGCCGCTGGCGCTTCAGCCCATCCGCATCGACACCGTCGTCGAGCGGGGGAGGACGGTGGAAGCCGTGCTCGATTCTTTGTCCGACGGTCTGATGGCGAGTGTTCGCGAGGCGAGGGCGCAGGTTCGCCCGCTCGCCGCCGCGCCCATCGACCTGACCGGCCACGACCTCGTGACGATCGACGTGCCATCCATCGTCGTGTCCCAGCCGGAATTCGATGTCGTACCCGACCCCGTACGGATCGATGTCGGCATGTCGCCGACCCGCGAGGTCGATGCGGTCCTGGACGCGATTCCCGACGCCCTCATCGCCAGCTACCGCGCCGACCGCGACAGGATGCGCCTCGCCGCCTGACCCGGAGCGGCCATCCGGCGCCATGATCGTCGCCCCTTCGCCCTCATCCGGCTATGAGGGCGGCATGACAGGCACCGACACCCGAGCCGTTCTCGCCGGCCTCGCCCCCGTGGCCGCCCTGGTGGGCTCGATCGTCTCCCTCGTGATCGGCACCTCCTTCGCCAAACAGCTGTTCCCGGTCATCGGCGCGGAGGGCACCTCCGCCTACCGCGTCACCCTGGCGGCGGTGCTTCTGCTGGCCGTGTGGCGGCCCTGGCGCCGGACCCTCGGCCGGCGGGATGCCGGTGTGGTGGTGCTCTACGGGCTCGTGCTCGGCGGCATGAACCTGCTGTTCTACCTCTCCCTGCGGACGATCCCCCTGGGGCTCGCCATCGCCATCGAGTTCGTCGGGCCGCTCCTCGTGGCGGTAGCCTCGTCGCGGCGCGCCGTCGATCTCGTCTGGGTGGCGCTCGCCATGCTGGGGCTGTGCCTGCTGCTGCCCCTGGACCGGGCGAGCTCCGGCCTCGACCCCGTCGGCGTCGCCTGCGCGCTGGGCGCGGCCCTGTGCTGGGCGCTCTACATTCTCGTCGGCCAGAGGGCGGGGCACCTGCCCGGCGGGCAGGCGGTGGCCCTCGGCATGAGTGTCGCGGCCCTGGTGATCCTGCCCTTCGGGATCGCTCAGGCGGGCATGGCGCTGCTCTCCCCCTCCCTCGTCGTGGCCGGCCTCGCCGTGGCGATCCTGTCGAGCGCGATCCCGTATTCCCTGGAGATGGTGGCCCTGCGGGGCCTGCCGCGCCAGACCTTCGGCATCCTGCTCAGTCTCGAGCCGGTCTGCGGCGCGCTCGCCGGCTTCCTTATCCTCGGGGAGCGCCTCACGCCCCTGCAGGGTGCCGCCATCGCCTGCATCATGGCGGCCTCGGTGGGCAGTACGGTCGGTGCGTATCGGGCGAAACGAGAGAATCTGCGTCAAGCTGGGTGAGCGAGGAAGATATAGTCTCTGCAGTCTATTGCAGGCGTCCGTTCTTGCAATCGATGAGGATCTGCGCCGTTGACGCGGCACGTCTTGCCCCGACGCTCCGGGCGCCCGGGAAAGGTGCCGGCACTGACGGGAGCGGGAAAAGCCGCGCCCCTTCCCCGGACGGCTGGAGCGCCAGCGGGACCCGATCCGGCGGCCGGCGCGAGACGTCGCGCAGCGTCACGTCAGCCGAACTGTTCGCGAAGAATCCGCTCGTCGAGGCTGTGGCCGGGATCGTGGAGGAGGGTGAGGTCGGTCTTGAGGTCGAGCCAGGTCTCCACGGTGCAGACCCGGCGGAACTCGGTGTGGTCGGCCACCGCGGCCACCGGGCGATGCGCCGCGTCGAGCACCTCCACTTGGATGCGGGCGTGATCCGGCAGCAGGGCGCCGTGCCAGCGCCGGGGGCGGAAGGCCGAGATCGGGGTCAGCGCCAGGAGCCGCGAATTCAGGGGCAGGATCGGGCCGCCCACCGAGAGGTTGTAGGCGGTGGAGCCGGCGGGCGTCGCGCAGAGCACACCGTCGGCGATGAGCTCGGGCAGGCGCACATGTCCGTCCACCGAGATCTTGAGCTTGGCGGTCTGGTGCGTCTGGCGCAGCATGTAGACTTCGTTGATGGCGCGCGCCGTGTGCCGGCGCCCTTCCACGTCCACCGCCTCCATCATGAGCGGATGGATGGTGCTGCGCTTGGTGCTCTCCAGCCGTTCGAGGAGGTTGTCCTCGCGCCACTCGTTCATCAGGAAGCCGACGGTGCCGCGGTTCATTCCGTAGATCGGCGTGCCGGCCAGCATGAAGCGGTGCAGCGCCTGCAGCATCAGCCCGTCGCCGCCGAGCGCCACGATCACGTCGGCCTCTTCGGGCGCGACGCTGTCGTAGCGCCGCATCAGCGTGTCCGCTGCGCTCCTCGCATCGGCGGTGGGGCTCGCGATGAAGGCGATCCTCTGGAAGCGCCGCGCCATGGATGATCGTCCGCTCGTGTTGACGCCGGGCTTCGCCGCGCGCCTCATTCCCCTCGGAACAGGCCGCTGACCCGGAGACCCATAGCATGGAGCGTCCGCTTCTCGTCTACACCACCTTTCCCGATGCCGAGACGGCGCTGGCCATCGGCGAGGAACTGGTGCGCGGGCGGCTCGCCGCCTGCGTCAACGTCCTGCCGGGAATGCGGTCGGTCTATGCCTGGAAGGGGGCGGTGGAGCGGGGTGAGGAGGTCGTCGCCATCCTCAAGACGCGGGAGGGGCTCGCCGATTCCCTCGCCGCCGCGCTGAAGCAGCGCCATCCCTACGAGACGCCGATCATCCTGCATCTCGCCACGAGCGGGGCCGATGCCGACACCGCCTCCTGGATTCTTGCTGAGACCGGCGGCTGAGGCGCGTCCGATCGCCATCCCGCCGGGCCATGAAAAACCCCGCCGCGGCGGGGCCCGGCGGAGAGAATCCGTGGGGGAGGGGCCCGATCGACCGGTCTCGGCTCAGGCAGCCAGACGGTAGGACGCCCGGGCGTTGTCGTTGATGGCGACGAACATGCCGGCCGAGGTGGTGCCGGCGACCGGCGCGGCCGATTCGGGACGATCCGTGAGCAGGGCCAGGGCGGGGCCGACGGCGACGGCGGCGAGACCGAGGATGAACAGAGCGATCATGACAGGAGCCTCTCTTGCAACTGCAATGAAGCTTATATCGCACCGCACCATGATCCTTGGTATATCACATTCCGTATGACGCCCATGTTTCCGGCGCTGAGCTGCGCCGTCGTCTCGGCGGAGGCGATGCCGCGCGAGGGGAGAGGGATGGAGCGGGAGGGGAGCGCGTCGCTGTTCCGCGCCGCCTTTTCCTCCTCGGTCGAGGGCGTCTCAACGATGGTTGCCGCCGGACATGCCGGGCATCAGCGGCAGCGTGTGATGCCCGTCGCCGAAGATGATGATGGATAGGGTCAGGCCCAGGGCCGCGACATACAGAACCGCGAAGAGATCGCGGTTGGCACCGGCCGTGGCGAGCACCAGGGCGGCGAACGGAATACTTTGGAGGGCGAGGATGGCGGCGATGTTCATCTCGGGCACTCCGGCGACGGCCGAGCAGAGTTGGACATGACGGCGCATGGGGCGACACGGGAGTGCGGACAGGATGGCGCCCCTCGGACGGGACGCCATCGGCTCCTTCGGTCGTGCCGGGCTCGCCCCGCCGGTCGGGCGGGGCGAGGGGTCGGTCAGGCGTGGGCCAGGGCGCCGGCCGGACTGACCGAGCCGTTGGCAACGTGGTGGCGCTTGAGCATCGGCCGGAGGACGGCCACGGCCAGGAACGCGGCGAAGAGATCCATGATCGCCACCGTATACAGCACCGTCGCCCAGGTGCCCGTGGCCTGCATCAGGATGTTGCCGAGCGGGACGAACAGGGCGGCGAAACCCTTTGCGCAGTAGAGCACGCCGTAGATCTTGCCGATGTGCTTGGAGCCGAACGTATCGGCGGCCGTGGCACTGAACAGCGAGTAGACCTCGCCCCAGGCCAGGAACACGATGCCGGACAGGATCACGAAGGCCCAGGGGTTCGAGCCGAAGTAACCGAGAGCGACGATGCCGATGCCCTCCATGGTGAAGGCGATGAACATCGTCTTCTCACGCCCGATCCGGTCCGAGATGTAGCCGAAGAGCGGCCGCGAGATGCCGTTCATGATCCGGTCGAGCATCAGCGCGAAGGGCAGGGCCGCCATGGCGAAGAAGTACAGGTTGACCTGGAACTCCTTCACGCCGAGATCCTGCGCGATGACGCCGAGCTGGGCCACGGCCATCAGGCCGCCGGTGACCGTGCAGGTGAACATGAGCAGCATGACGTAGAAGACCGGCGTGCGCAGGGCTTCCCCGAGGGTGTAGTCGCGCCGGCTCTGCAGGACCTTGGTCGAGAAGATGACCTGGTCCTTGGCCGGGGAGCGCAGGCCGATGGCGGCCAGCATGATGACCGCGCCCTGGATCAGGCCGAAGATGAAGAAGGCCTGGGCGTAGCTGCCGTGCGAGATCATGCTGGCGATCGGCAGGATCGTGAGGGCCGAGCCGGCGCCATAGCCGCCCGCCGTCAGGCCGACCGCGAGGCCGCGCTTGTCCGGGAACCATTTCAGGGCGTTGTTGATGCAGGTGGCGTAGACGCAACCGACGCCGATGCCGCCGGCCACGGAGCCGAGATAGAAGCCCGTGAGCGAGGTGGCGTAGGAGTTGATGACCCAGGCGAGGCCGGTCATCAGACCGCCGAACATCACGACCCGGCTCGGGCCGTACTTGTCGATGAAGTAGCCTTCAATCGGGGTCAGCCATGTCTGCACCACGACGAAGATCGTGAAGGCGACCTGGATCGCGGCGCGGTCCCAGCCGAAGGTCTTCTGAATTTCCGGGACGAACAGCGTCCAGGCGTACTGAATGTTCGCTGCCGCGACCATACAGGCCACGCCGAGGACGAGTTGGAGCCATCGCTTTGAAGGTTGCGCCGTTATGGGCGCGGTCACGGACGTCGCCATGAGCTTTCTCCCTGATCATGGACATGGATACTTGAGGGCTTGGAGATCGAGGCACCCCAGCGGATCGGCTCCCTCCGCCGCGGCAAGTGATCGTCGGGATCAGAAGTCGTCGGCTGGTATTCAGTATTTGGCATATCAGATGTGCTGGCAAGCACCATAATGCATGTAAGGGCGGAGATTTGCTGGGATTTCGCGAAATCTTGCCCTATAGCGCCCCACGAATGAGCAGGATGTTTCATCCACCACAGTCGGGGAAATTAATCGGGACGGGGCGGTCCCGGGGGTGACGAGAAGCGGGACCATCGAAGCCATCGCATTCCGACCTGTTTGACTGGCACGGGCAGGCTATGATCGGATCCCTATCGGGGTAGACAATGTCGCGCCGCGTAGACCCGAGTATTCGATCTGCATAAATTATAAAACTAAGAGTTTTTGACATTTACGTCAAAAAAAACAAACACTTGGTATACTTCGTTCCACGGTCCGACGGACCTCGGTTCGGTCGACGCTTCATCGTCGTGACGCCGGGACTGTCCTTGCGTCACGGGGAGGGGAACCGTGCGCGCGGCCGTCACCCGGGGAGGCGGACGGGAGACGCCGCCGCTCGGAAACCCAGCCTCGCCGACAGCCGGGAAGAGGGCGAGTTACGCCCCCCGCACCGGATAGCTCCGCCCCTTCCACACCGCCGCTCCGGCGCGCTTAGGGTCCAGCAGGACGTTCCACTGGATCGCCAGGGCCACCGCCACCCCGAACGGGTGGAGGAGGACGGTCGCGGCCGGCTCGTGGGTGACGAGGGTGATCGCCGCGCGGGTGGCGAGCGACACGACGAGGGCGGCGAGCGCCACCAGCCCGGCCGTGGGTGTCGCGAGGCCGAAGGCGGCGGCGAGGACGAGGACGAGCGGCAGGACATGGCCCGCGAGCAGGAGCAGCGTCCAGACCGGGAGGGCGCGGGGCGTGGCCATGCCCTCATGGGCGTTCTTCGAGAACCCGGCCCAGGATTCGGCGAGGTTCCGGTACATCCGGCAGGTGGCGAGCGCGTGCCCCGCCACGAGGTCGGTGCGATGACCGGCATGGCGCAGGATCCGGGGCAGGAACACGCCGTCATGCAGGCGTCCGCGGATGGCGCCGTGGCCGCCGGTCTCACCGTAGACGGAGCGGTCGATGAGGACGAGCTGGCCGCAGGCGGCGCCGAGAGCCGGACGGAGCGAGGCGCGCATCATCGGCACGGGGAGGTAGCCGACGAGGAGGAAGTTGATCATCGGCACGGTGAGCCGCTCGCCGAGGCTGCGCATGATCTGGCGCGGCACGGCGCTCACCAGGGCGGCCCCCGTGGCGCGGGCATGGGCGACGAGCCCCGCCGCGGCGCCGGGCGTCAGGGTGACGTCGGCGTCGATGAAGAGGAGGTGCCCGCCCCTCGCCTCGGCCGCGAGGGCGGCGCAGGCGTGGTTCTTCCCCGTCCAGCCCTCGGGCAGGGCGGGAACCGGGACGAGCCGGAGCCGGGGATCGGTCTCCGCCAGGGCGCGGACGAGGCCGGCCGTGGCATCGGTGGAATGGTCGTCCCCAACCAGCACCTCCACGGCGATGCCGGTGCTCGCCAGGGCGGCCCGCACCGTGCCGACGATGGTACCCTCCTCGTCGCGGGCGGGGATCAGGATCGAGACCAGCCCGTCCTGCGCCGATTCCGGCTCCGGTGTGCGCAGGGCGATGAGGTTCGCGCAGGCCAGGATGGCGGGGAGGAGGGCGAAGGCGAGGGCGACGAGCGCCAGGACGAAGGTCACGGGGCTCTGTCTTTCTCGGAGCTGTGGGCCGGGTCGAAGCGGCGGCCGGTGAGGACGGCCCGCATCCGGCGCCAGCCGTCATAGATTCCGCCGATACCCTTGCCGCCGGAGGTCAGGGTCGTGAAGCGCTCGGGCTCGCGGGCGACGACGTCCGCGGAGAGCCGGTCGAGGGTGGCGGTCAGGTCGGCCTCCATCCGGGCCAGCCGCTCCGGCCGGGACAGGGCGAGGAGATCGGCACCCCGCACCGGCGTGCCGAAGGCCGCGAAGGCTTCGGCGCCTCGTTCTTCCCAGAAGGCGTAGTCCAGGGCGAGGGGCACGAACAGCGCGTCCGGGGCGATCTCGGGGAGTCTCGCCACTCCCGCGCGCAGGTCGAGCGGGCGGGCGCGGACATCGACGAAGCGTCCCTGCGCCGTGATCCAGAGCATCTGTCCGGGCGCGCCAAGGATCGCGCGGGAATGGGCAAGGAACTGCGCCGCCCCGCGCAGCGACTCGAGATCCACCGGAAACGCGCCGATTCGCCCGAAGACCGCGTATTTCTCCAGCGCCGCCGCATCGAACGGGGCGTGGCTCGTCCGCTCGGGAAACAGGCGGCCGGCCAAGAGGATCACCACGGCCGCGTCCCACCAGGACGGATGATTGAGGACGACGACGACGGGGCCGGGATGGCCGGTACAATCCGGCGCGCCCCAGCGGGCGAGCCGGAGCGCGTTCATGTGGCGGCGCAGGAAGCGGTCGAAATACCCGACCATGAACCGCCAGATCAGCGGCGAATGGCGCGGCGTGGGGGGAGCCGGCGGGCTCACGCGCTCTGCCGCACCTCACCGCGGGTGTCTCTGCCCTGCGCGTCGGAATCGAGCGCGTCGGCGGCGATCCAACCCGACATCATCACCATGGGCATGCCGGGGCCGGGATGAGCTGCGCCGCCGGCGAGATACAGGCCGCGCACCTGCCGCGAGCGGTTGCCCGGCTTGAACGCGCCCATGAACTTGCCGTGCGAGGCGAGGCCGTAGATCGCCCCGTTGAGCACCTTGTAGCGCTCGTGGATGTCCTGCGGCGTCAGATGGCGCTCGACAACGATGCGCTCTTCGAGATCCGGCATGTGGCCGGTGCGCTTGAGCTTGTCGAGGATGACCTGGCGGTAGGCCGGGAACATCTTGGACCAGTCGTGATGCGGCCTCAGGTAGGGCGTGTGGACGAGGACGTAGAGGGCCTCGCCGCCCTCCGGTGCCACGCTCGGGTCCGTGGAGGAGGGGGCGGCGAGATAGGCGGTCGGGTCCGGAGCCGGCTCGCCCTTGCGGTAGATGTAGTCGAACTCCTCCTCCGGATCGCGGGAGAAGACGAAATCGTGGTGGTTTAGGTGCTCGTAGCGCTTGTTCAGGCCGAGATAGAGCACCACGCCCGAACAGGCCGGCTCGAAGCTCTTCTTCTCGTAGGCCTTGCCGACATCGCCGCCGACGAGCTCGCGGTAGGTCCGCACCGAGTCCATGTTGGAGATCACCGCGTCGAACGGGGTGATGCCGGCGGCGGTCTTCACGCCCTTCACCGTGCCCTTCTCGATGGCGAGCCCGGTGACCTCGTCGCCCGGCCGCAGGGTCGCGCCGAGTTCGGAGGCGAGCTTCGTCAGCGCCTCGGCCACCGCGCGGGTGCCGCCCATCGGGTACCAGACGCCCTCGGCGGTCTGCATGTGGGCGATGGCGCAGAGCACGGCCGGCGCGCCGTAGGGGGACGAGCCGACATATTGCACGAAGTGGTCGAGCATCTGGGCGAGGCGCGCATCCTTGACCTTCGAGCGGATGGTGCCGGCCACCGACGAGCCCATGCGCAGGGAGAGCACGTCCCGCAGGGTACCGGGATTCATGTTGGCGCGGATGTTGATCGTGTCGAACAGATCCTCCACCGGCTTCCAGAAGAAGAACTTGTTCGAAACGTCGTGCAGGTGCTCGGAGATCTCGAGGAACTTCTTGTAGCCCTCGCCAGCGCCGGTATTGGGCGCGAAACGCTCCATGTCGGCGGCCATGGTGGGCACGTCGGCCATGAGGTCGAGATGGGTGTCGTCGTCGAAGAAGCAGCGCCATTGCGGATCGAGGCGGCGCAGGTCGAGGTAGTCGTGGATGTTGCGGCCGGCTTCTTGGAAGATCCGCTCCAGCACCTTCGGCACCGTGAGGATGGTCGGGCCCATGTCGAAGCGGAACCCGCCCTCGTGCAGCACCGCCGCCTTGCCGCCGAGCCAATCGTTCTTGTCGTAGAGGGTGACTGTGTGGCCGCGCGCCGCGCTGACGCAGGCCGCCGCGAGGCCGCCCAACCCTGCGCCGACTACGGCGACCGAAGACCCGACCCGCATGTTCATCGTCACTCCCTGGGCCCGGCCGATGCCATGCCTCACGGGTGAAGCTAGACCGGATCGCCGCGCGGTCAACGCGCTAACCGGTCGCGCCATCGGAGTTATCGCCCATTTCAGGGCCGGGAGCGGGGATAGGAGGTCCGGCTCGGCCAGTTTCGGGTTCGAGGTGACGCTCGCTGGCTCACACCACCCGGCGCGCCACCAGACCCACGGCGGCCACCAGGCCCAAGGCCGCCACGGTGATCATCACCCCCCAGGCCGGCATCGCCGCGGCCATGCCTTCGCCGAGCGCCGTCTGATAGGCCTCGATCGCCCAGGCGTTGGGGGTGAGCCAGCCGACCTGCTGCAGCCAGGGCGGCATCAGGAAGCGCGGCACCATGCTGCCGCCCACCGCCGAGAGCAGCAGGACGCCGAAGGTGGAGGCGAGATGCGCCTGCTGGCGGGTATTGGCGGCCGCGCAGGCGGCGAGCGCCAACCCCGCCGCCATGGCCGAGACGAGGAACGAGGTGACGATCCAGGCCGGCCAGTGCGGGCCGATCTCGACCCCATAGACGAGTGCGGCGGCGGCGAAGATCAGCCCGGCCTGGACCACGCCCTGGATCACCAGGAACAGGAACTTCCCCACCACCACCACGGCGAGCCCTCCGGGCCCGGCCATGAGCCTGTCGGCGAGGCCCGATTGCCGCTCCTCCACCAGGGACATCGCCCCCTGCATGGCCGCGAACAGCAGGAACACGGCGGTGATGGCGCCGGCATAGTAGCTGACCCGCTCGTTGGTGCGGCCCGAGGCGGTGCTCCGGCGCTCCACCAGGGAGGCGAAGGAGAACGGCTCCTTGCGGGCGCGCTGCTCGGCGAAGGCCGAGTTGAGGAAGGCGCGTTCGTCCGGCCCGATCTTGCCCGACCGTTCCACGTCGGCGACGATCCGGGCGAGGACCACGTCCGGCAGGGCCTCGTTGAGGATGCGCTGCAACTGGCCGAGCGCGATCGGCGTGGCCAGGGCCCGGGCGGGATTCTCGATGAGGATCACCGGCTGGGCGGCCTCGGGCGGGGCTCCGGCCACGGGTGCGTCGAGATCGCCGCGCAGGACCAGGGCGGCATCCACCTCCCCGCGCCGGACCGCGCTCGTCGCCCCGGCGAGATCGGTGGCCTTCAGACGCTCGATGCGCAGGGAGGTGTCGGCCTCCAGGGCCGCCATCAGCCGCTCGGTGGTTGCCGTGCGGGCGAGGTCGACGAGACCGAGATGGATGCGGATCCGGTCGCCGATGGCGCCCGAGAAGATCGCGGCGAAGATCATGAAGATCACGGTCGGCAGGACGAAGGCCATGACCAGGGCGGCGCGGTCGCGCCGCAGGCTGATCAGCATCACCCGGAAGGCGGCGGTGATCATGCCTCGTTTCCCGTGTGGAGGGTCAGGGGCCGGTCCGGTCCGGCGCGGTCGAGAGCCTCGCGGTAGATCGCGTCCAGACCCGGCGCGCGGATGCGGATTTCCCCCACCGGCACGCCTTGCGCCCGCAGGCTGCCGAGGAGCGCGGTTCCGTCGAGCCCGGCCCGGTGGCTCGCCCGCCAGGTCAGTCCGGTATCGATGGGGGTGAATCCCGCCCGGCGCAGGGCCGCCACGGCGTCCGGGCCGGCGGGATTGGTGAGCGCCACCTCGTGCTCGGGAACCTCCGCACGGATGCGTTCGAGGAGGAGGGCGAGCCGGCCTTCATGGATGAGCCGCCCGTCCGCCAGGATCGAGACCCGGTCGGCGAGGCGTTCGGCCTCGGCGAAATCGTGGGTGGCGATGAGGATCGCGGCGCCCTGCTCCCGCAGGCGGGCGAGCACCGCATGGATCGCGGCGCGCGCGTGCAGATCCACTCCCTGGGTCGGTTCGTCGAGGAGGACGAGGCGCGGCCGCGCCATCAGGCTCGCGGCGATGTTGGCCCGGCGCTGGTAGCCGCCGGACAGGTGGCCCACCGGACGCCGCGCCACCTCGCCGAGATCGGCCAGATCGAGGGCGGCCTGGACCGCCGCCTTGCGCTCGCGCCGGCCGATCCCGGAGAGCTGTGCGAAGACGGAGAGGTTCTCGGCCACGGTGAGGCGCGGATAAAGGGCGATCTCCTGGGGCACCCAGCCGATGGCGCGCCGCGCCTCGCGCTCACGGAACGGGTCGGCACCGGCGATCCGCACGGTGCCGCTCTCCGGCGGCAATCGTCCGGCCACGATGCGCATGAGCGAGCTCTTGCCGGCACCGTTCGGGCCGAGCAGGGCAAGGGTCTCTCCGGCCTCGATCCGGCAATCGACGCCGCGCAGGACGCGATGCCCGCGATAGGCGAGGGTGGCGCCCCGGACCACGACCAGGGGCTCCTGTCCCGGATTCATGAGCGGCGGGGTCAGTGGGGTGGCAGGGCGCGGACGAGGCGTACCCGCACCGCGACCCCGGGCTCGCGCAGGGTGAAGCGCGCGCGGCTGAAATCCGGGCGGGCACGGCCCATCTCGCCGGAGAAGCCATAGGGTTCCAGCGGCAGGCCGAGGCCGGTGCGGTCGAGGCGGCGGTTGCCGTCGAGATCCTGGTAGGCGGCGACCGCGTAGATACCGGGCTCGATCCCGGTGAGGACCACCCGCCGGCTGCGGCCGTCCGCCGGGACGTCCTGCCCGTTGCGGCATTCGGCCTCCGACAGGCCGCCCTGGCACAGGGCGACGTAGACCGTGCCGGCGCCGGGCTCGATCCCCTCCACCAGTACCTCAACCGTGGCCGCTTGCGCGCCGCCGCAGGCCAGGGCGACGGTGAGGGCCATCGCGAAAACGCCCCTCACGAAGCGTCGCCCGACGTGGCGAGCGGCTGGGTGGTGGGGATGCCGGCGGCCTCCGCGCCGACGCGCCCGGCGGAGAGCTCCTCGATGAGGAGGCGGGCGGTGATGCGCGCGCCCTCGTAGATCACCGGCAGGCCCGAACCCGGATGAGTGCCGCCGCCCACGAGGTAGAGCCCCGGTCCGAAGCGGTTGTGAGGGCGGAAATACAACATCTGCATCAGGTCGTGGGCGAGGTTGAAGGTGGCGCCCTGATACACGAAGAAATCGTCCCGCCATTGCGACGGGTCGACGATGCGCTCGTAGCGGATGCGATCCTCGATATCGTCGAGGCCGAGCAGCTTCAGCCGGTCGAGGACGAGGCGGCGGTAGCTCTCACGGGTGGCGGGCCAGTCGATCCCCGATTTCAGGTTCGGCACCGGCACGAGGACGTAGAGGCTGGTATGGCCGGCCGGCGCCATGCCGCCATCGGTGTAGCCCGCGTGCTGGACATAGAGCGAGGGCTGCATCGGCAGGGTGCCCTCGGTGATCTCCCGGATGTTGCGGGCGTATTCCTCCGACAGGAAGATGGTGTGGTGGCCGAGCCCCGCCGGCACTTTCCCCTCGATCCCGAGATACATCATGAAGGTCGAGCAGGAGAGGCGGGCCTTGTCGATCTTGGCGTCGCGCCAGCGCGGGCGGTGCGTCTGAGGAACCAGATCCTTGATCACCTTGGCGAAATCGCCGTTGATGACCACGGCGTCGGCCTTCAGCGTCTCGGTCCCGCAGACCACGCCGATCGCTTTCTTGCCCTCGAAGAGCACCCTGTCCACCGAGGTGCCGAGGCGGATGTCCACGCCCATGCGGCGGGCGAGCCCGGCCATCGCTTCCGACACCGCGCCGCAGCCGCCGACGGGATGATAGACCCCGTGCTCGTATTCGAGGAACGACAGGATCGTGAACAGGCTCGGGCACCGGAACGGCGACATGCCGAGATATTTGGTCTGGAACGCGAAGGCGAGGCGGACCCGCGGGTCCTTGAAGTAGCGCTGCAGGTCCTTGTCGACGCTGCGGCCGGGATGGAGGTGGGGCAGGGCGGCGATCATGGCCGGTGAGGCCATGGCGCGCAGGGTGTGGAAGGCCTGTTCCAGCACGGGCTTGAAGAATTTCAGCTTCACCCGGTTGTCGGCGAAGAACTTCCGGACGTTCTTGGCGTCGTCCGGGGCGATGCGGGCGACCTCGGCCTCCAGCCGCTCCATGTCGTTGGTGGCGCGGATCTCGCCGCCCGCCTCGAAGACGAGGTGGTATTGCGGGTCGAGCCGTTCGAGCTTGACGTGATCCTCGAGTCGCTCGCCGCAGGTCTCGAAGATGTCAGCGAGAATCTGTGGATAAAGGAAGAAGGTCGGGCCGATGTCGAACCGGTAGCCGCCGGGGGCCTCCACGGTCTTCGTCCGGCCTCCCACGGCCGGGTCCTTCTCGACCAGGGTGACGTGAACGCCGGCGCGGGCGAGAAGAAGTGCCGTCGCCAATCCCCCAGGACCGGCGCCGACGACGATGACGCGGCGTCCTGATAGGGTCCGCAGGCCATCCCGTGACTGAAGCAACGCAATCAACTCCCTCGTCGACGACCTCCGATGGGAAACCTCCCATGCGCCAGGCGTATCGGCATCCGTGCCAAGCTCAAAGCCCGGAGTCGGGGATGCCCCCCGTACCGGTCTAGCTTGCCGCCTAATCTCGACCGGCGGCAGGGGCGGGACAATTGCCACGGATTGTCGCGTGTCCGCATGAAGGACGCTGCATGGCCAGATGGTGGAGCCCCAATGCCCCGGCGGTGGCCACGTTCAGCGAATCGAAGCCGGCGGCCATGGGGATCCGCACGGTGCGGATCCGCGCCATTAGGCCGTGCGACAGGCCCGGCCCCTCGGTACCGAGCAGCAGGAGCGTGCGGGGCAGCGGCGGCAGCTCGGCGAGCACGTCGTCTCCCCGCGGGCTGAAGGCGAGGGGAACGAGGGCGTTGGCGTGCGCGAAGCCCAGCATCGCCTCCGCGTCGAGGCGGGCGAAGGGGACGGTCAGCGCCGCGCCGGCCGAGACCCGGATGGCCTTGCGGTAGAGCGGGTCGCAGGTGGCGGGGTCGAGGAGCACGCCGTCGGCCCCGAAGGCCGCGGCGTTGCGGAACAGGCCGCCGACATTGTCGTGGTTGGTCAGCCCGACGAGGCCGGCCACGAGGGCAGGGGCCGGAGGCGGCGGAAGGGCGAGGGGAGGCTCCGCTCCGCGCACCCCCACCGCCATCACGCCCCGGTGGATCGGGAAGCCGGCGATGGCGCTCATCACCGCCTTCGAGGCCGTATAGACCGGCACCGAACCGGGCAGGGCGGCGAGCGCATCGGAGAGGGGCGCCACCCGCTCATGGCTCAGCAGCAGCGATTCGGGCGCGAACCGCGCGGCCCCCGAGAGCAGCACCCGCAGGGTCACCTCCCCCTCGACGATGAACCGGCCCTCGCGCCCGACGAGGTCGCGCTCGCGCATGGCGGCATAGGCGGCGATGCGCGGATCGGCGGGGTCGTCGATGGGGATGGGTGTCACCGGTGGCCGCATCCTGTGCCCTGGCGGACGATGCCGCGCTACGCGCTCGCGGGACGTCCGCCCATGCGGATGGCAAGCGGGTCCGCCTCTTCCCTCGTGGGCACCTTCACCAGGGCCTCGCCGTCGAGCACGACCTCGCCGGCGACGGAGCAGGTGCATTTGAGACGGGCGCGGCGGCGCTCGGGGACGAGTTCCGCCACTTCGACGGTGACCTGAACCGTATCGCCGATGCGGACCGGAGCGCGAAAGTTCAGGGTCTGGCTGATGTAGATGGCGCCGGGGCCGGGCAGGCGGGTGCCGAGCACTGCCGAGATCAGGCCGGCGGTGTAGAGGCCGTGGGCGATACGGGTGCCGAAGGGCGTGCGCGCCGCGAAATGCTCGGAGAGGTGGATCGGGTTGCGGTCGCCGGTGATCTCGGCGAAGCCCACCACGTCGGAAGAGGAGATCTCCTTGTTCAAGGTTTCGGACAGGCCGACTTCGAGATCCTCGAAATACAGCACGCGCAGCTCTGGCATCATCGGTCGGTCTCCCCCGCCTCACGTCGTTGTCACGGGCATGATCCCGCGTCTGACGTGTCGCGTCGCACAAGCGGTGCTGCAAATCCAGCGCAGGGACATCGAAAAATCGGCGCTCGACAGGTGTGTCGTACCCAGTCCAAGAGGCGAAGACCTGCCCGCGAGCCGACCCTGAAAACCGATGACCGACGCATCCGCCCCGGCGATTCCCATCTCCCTGCGTCCCGTCGTCCTCCGGGTGGCGGGGCTGAACCTCGCCTATTTCGGCGTCGAGATCGCGGTGGCCGTGGCGATCGGCTCCCTCGCCCTCATCGCCGACAGCCTCGACTTCCTGGAGGACGCGGCCCTCAACCTGCTGATCTTCGCCGGGATCGGCTGGAGCCTGCGCAACCGCGCCCGCCTCGGCATGGTCCTGGCCGGCATCCTGCTGCTGCCCGCCCTCGCCACCGCCTACGCCGCCTGGGAGAAGGTGGCGGACATGGCCCCCCCCGCGCCATTGCCGCTGACGCTCGCCGGCCTCGGGGCGCTCGCCGTCAACCTCACCTGCGCCGTGATGCTGGCCCGCCACCGGGACGGGGGGGGAAGCCTGACGCGGGCGGCCTATCTCTCCGCCCGTAACGACGCCTATGCCAATCTCGCCATCATCGGCGCCGGCCTCGTCACGGCGTTGACGCTCTCGCCCTGGCCCGATCTCGTGGCGGCGGCCGGCATCGCCGTGCTCAACGCCGATTCGGCGATGGACATCCTCAAGGCCGCCCGCGCCGAGTGGCGCGCGGCCCATCCAGCGGCCTGAGAGGTCTCCCTTGCGCCTGTTCCCGATCTCCGACCTGCATCTCGAGCGCCGCCGTCCGGAAACGATCGCCCGGCCGGACGCGCCGTTCGACGTCCTGGTCTGCCCGGGCGATCTCTACGAGGGTCGACCGGAGGCCGGCCTCGCGGCGCTTCGCGGGATCGCGCAGGGACGACCCATCGTGCTCGTGCCGGGCAACCACGAGCATTATGCGCCGACCGGCGATTCACGCACCGCGCCCGCGCTGATCGCCGCCCTCGAGGCGGAGGTGGCGCGGATCAACGACGAGGGGGAGGGCGCTCCGGTCCACCTCCTCAACCACGGGGCATGCGTCGTCCTCGACGGCGTGCGCTTCGTCGGCACCACCCTGTGGAGCGACTGGGCTCTCGCCGGCCGCTGGCTCGACGAGACCGTGCCCGACCGCCCGGCCGATCCCGTCGCCTATGCAGCCGCGCGGATGACCCACCCGGTGACGGGCTCGCGCGAGTTCCGTGGCTCGATCCGCAAGGGAGATGGGAGCGTCTGGTCGCCGGCCGACGCCATGGCGGCGCATCTGGCGCAGAAGGCCGCCCTCGCCGCCGCCCTCGCCGCGCCGCATGCCGGCCCCACCGTGGTCGTCACCCACCATCCGGCGAGCCCGCTCGCGGCCGACGCGTTCCGGGCCATCCCCGGCGTGCCCTGGTGGGTGCCGGCCTTCTACGCCACCACCGCCCTCGACGACCTGCCCGAGGCGAGCCGCCCCGACCTCTGGGTCTCCGGCCATTTCCATGCCGGCCACGACCTGCGCATCGGCCGCACCCGCTGGATCGCAAACCCGGTGGAGGGCGGGACGTATTCGGCCGAGCGGTTCGTGGAGGTGGGGTGAGGGGCGGGCGCGGCCGGCCTCGGCTCTCGGATCGTCTTTCGAGAGCGCGCGTCCCGCGAAACCTCCTCCCCCCGCCCTACGTAGGGGCGGGCAGGGGCGCCGCCCCGCGCCAGGATCGGAGTCGCCCATGAACACCTTCATCGCCGTCGTGCTCGTCTGCGCCAACGCGATTCCGATCGAATCCTGCTCCGACGACAGGGCGAGCGAGGTGCGCAAGGTCCGCGTCTCGAACGAACTCGGCTGCACCAACGGCTGGCAGGAGATCATCTCCCGCACCGACCTCGGCGAGGAGATCGGCAAGACCGCCTACCTCAAGACCGAGTGCCGCCGGGTGAAGGAGGCGCAGTGACCCCTATTTGTCGTACTTGATGTAGGCGAAGCGCGCGTCGGTGGGCGTGCCCTCGAGGCCCTGGCCCTCCGTGCCCGGTTGCCAGCCCACCACCTCCTCGATCTTCTTGGCCAGGGCGAAGTCCTTGTCGGTGATGCCCTTGGCGGCGTGGTTCATCAGCCGCACCTCGACCCAGGCATAGGAGGCGGTGAGGTCCGGGTGGTGCCAGGCGGCTTCCGCCAGGTGGCCCACCGTGTTGATGACCATGAGGGTGCTCTTCCAGCCCGCCGTCTTGTAGGTCCGCCGGATCCAGCCGTCCTCGTAGGTCCAGGCCGGCAATTCGGCAGCCAGACGCTCCGAGATGGTGGCGTCGTCGAGGGCGTCTTCGCGCGATCCGGCCATGGCTGCACGTCCTTTGAATGAGTGGTGGTGGTCGAGGAACTCTGCGACGCGCCGCGTGTCCGGGCAAGGCCGGCGGCAAAGATCTCCGGAACCGCGAATGCCGTGGTCGCCTGCGACGTGGTGGCCCTGCCCCCTCCGGCAGCCGATCGGATCTGTGGACGCCGGGGGGGCGAGACCCTATGAAGAAAGAACAATAGTTCGTCGGTCCCGGATGCCGGGGCCGGATACGGGCCGGTTCCAGGGAGACGACGTTCATGCTGTCACGGCGCGGAGTGCTCGCGACGGCTGCGCTGTGGCCTCTGGCCGGGTCGGTGACGGCCGCGGCCGCCGCTCCCGCAATCCGTGTCGGAAGCCTGCCCTTCGGCACCGTGGCCTGGGAGGCGGCGGTGATCAAGGCGCGCGGGCTCGATGCCGCCAACGGTTTCACCCTCGACGTGGTCAAGCTCGCCGGCAACGATGCCGCCCGCATCGCCTTCCTCGGCGGACAGGTCGACACCATCGTGGGCGACCTGCTCTGGGCCGGGCGCCTCGGCAACGAGGGCAGGGCGATGCGCTTCATCCCTTATTCCACCACCGAGGGCTCGCTGATGGTGCCGGCGGGCAGCGCCATCGCCGGCCTCAAGGATCTCGTCGGCAAGCGGCTCGGGGTGGCCGGCGGACCGCTGGACAAGAACTGGCTCCTTCTCAAGGCCCAGGCCAAGGACGCCGCCGGCATCGATCTCGAATCGCAGGCGCAGGTCGCCTACGGCGCGCCGCCGCTCCTGGCGCTCAAGCTCGAACAGGGCGAGCTCGACGCGGCCCTGCTCTACTGGACCTATTGCGCCCGTCTCGAGCCGAAGGGCTTTACCCGCCTCATCGGGTCGGACGACATCATGCGCGCGTTCGGTGCCACCGGATCCATCGCGCTCATCGGCTACCTGTTCGAGGGCGCCACCGTATCGGAAAAGGCCGAGGCCATCGCCGGCTTCGCCCGCGCCGCTCGCACCGCCAAGGAGATGCTGGCCAACGATCCCACCACCTGGGACGTGGTGCGGCCGCTGATGTCGGCGGAGGACGAGCCGACCTTTGCGGCGCTCAAGCGTGATTTTCTCGCCGGCATCCCGCGCCGGCCGCTCGCCACAGAGCGCGCGGATGGCGAGCGCCTGTTCGGCGTGCTGGCCAGGCTCGGCGGCGAGCGGCTGGTGGGGGCGGGCAAGACCCTGCCCGCCGGCCTGTATTTCGACGGGGCCGGAAACGGTTGAGCCGCGTCACGCCCTCCCCCGCGGTACGCTGAATCGTGGCCCGGCCCGGCGCGAACGCCATGGGAGAGGCGACTCGGGGAGTGGCAACTCGTCTCGTCTCCGTGCTGGTGCTGCTCGCGGCCTGGCAGGTGGCGGCGTCACTCGCGGAATCGCGGCTCCTGCCCGCGCCCCTCGCCATCCTCGATTTCATCGTGAAGGAATCCGCCACCGGCGACCTCTGGCGCAACGTCGGCATCACGTTGACGCGGGTGGGCGTCTCCTTCTTCTTCGCCATGGGGCTCGGGGTGCTGCTCGGCATCGCGCTCGGCCGCTGGAAGGCGCTCAACCTCGTCCTCGATACGCCGCTCCTCATCCTCCTCAACACGCCAGCCCTGGTGATCACGGTGCTGGCCTACATCTGGGTCGGCCTCAACGAGAGCGCGGCGGT
The DNA here is from genome assembly GCF_000376345.1 of Methylobacterium sp. 88A. Taxonomy (NCBI): domain Bacteria; kingdom Pseudomonadati; phylum Pseudomonadota; class Alphaproteobacteria; order Hyphomicrobiales; family Methylobacteriaceae; genus Methylobacterium; species Methylobacterium sp. 88A. Next base: position 2,109,972 of record NZ_AQVT01000001.1, on the reverse strand, counting down.
GCTGGCGGTGGTGCTCAACAAGTTGCCCAACGTGGCGGTGATCGTACGTGAGGGCGCGCGCGGCCTCGATCCGGGGCTCGAGGAGATGGCGCGGAGCTACCGTTTCGACCGCCGCACCTGGATCGCCCACGTCCTGGTGCCTCAGCTCCAGCCTTTCGTGGTGGCCGCCGCCCGCTCCGGCCTGTCCCTCGCCTGGAAGATCGTGCTGGTGATCGAGTTGCTCGGGCGTCCGAACGGGGTGGGTTTCGCCATCAACTTCTACTTCGTCCAGAGCCTGAACGTGGCGGCCATCATCGGTTACAGCGTCGTCTTCATGAGCGTGATGATCGCCATCGACATCCTCATCCTCCAGCGCCTCGAAGCCCATGTCCGACGCTGGCGCTGAGAGGGCGGACGCGCTCTCCGTCTCCATCCGCAGCAAGGTCTACGGAGCCGGCAGCCCGGAGCCGGTGGAGGCGGTGCGCGATCTCTCCTTCGTCGTCCGCCGGTCGGAGATCGCCTGCCTCATCGGCCCCTCGGGCTCCGGCAAGTCCACGACCCTGCGCATCCTGCTCGGACTCGACGACGCCTATGACGGCGCGGTGACCCCGGACCCACGCGAGGCCGGAATCGCCATGGTCTTCCAGGAGCCGCGCCTCCTCCCCTGGCGTAGTGTCGAGCAGAATGTCCGCCTCGGCCTGCCCCGTGCCGAGCGGGGGCGCGATCTCGACGCCCTGTTCGAGTCCCTCGGGCTGACGCCATGGCGCGGCCGCTATCCGGGAAAGCTCTCCCTTGGGATGGCGCGCCGCGTGGCGCTCGCCCGTGCCCTGGCCCTCCGTCCCCGCATCCTGGTGCTCGACGAGCCCTTCGTGTCCCTCGACGACAGGGCCGCGGCGTCCCTGCGGGAGATCGTGGTGGCGACCGTGGCGCGCGAGGGAATGAGCGTGCTCATGGTCACGCACAACGTGGCGGAGGCCATCGAGATCGCGGACCGGCTCCTGCTCGTCTCGGCGCGCCCGGCGAGCCTCCTCGCTGCCGTCGCCCTCGACCGGCCCCGAAGCGAGCGCGATAGGGCTTGGGCGGAAGCGATGCGGGAGGATCTCGCGAATCGTTTTCCGGGCGTCATCGCCGCCTGAATGCGCTTTCCCGGTGGCAGGGGAAGCGCACGATATCGCCGACGCGACATTATGCACATGTGCTCGGCGTTTAGGCCGCTCTCGGTGGCGTCTACGCAGTCATGCGGCGAGACAACGCAGCGCTCGATCGAATGGCGCCCAACCGATCCCGAGACATGCACGGCCAGCGCAGGATTTGCCGGTGAGTATTGCATGATAATTCATGTCGATGGAGCTTGAGTTTGGCCTCGTATCGAACGAAGCGACCGTTTTATCGAACAATCTTCGTCAGTTCAGGGGATGACTGGCATACCAAGCGACCTGCATGCGCGTGACGCATAAGAAGCGCCCGAGTCTTTTAAATGCTTTTGTCTTAAGGTTTCTCGATTTTGCAGCGCAACATTTTAGGGTGCGCTGGCTCAGATCACGGTCAACGAAGACGTTCGTTCACCAGGTCTTGATGCCGCCTGAGGTCAAGCTTGCTCAATCGAGTTGACGTCGCCGCGATTTTTCTTATAGTTCATTCAAGCTTCGGTTCGAAGGGGCGCCGCAAAGGGGTAGCGGCGACCGGGAGAGCAAGTGGTGGTTTGGGCGAAAATCTCGCGGAAACAACCGCTTAGGAAACTCTATCGAAGTGAACTATCCCTGTCGCAAATAACAGGTCGCACAAGTGGGGGCAGGTTTCGCTGCTCTCCAGGCGTGTCAAAGACTTGTCGGAGGAATGCATGAGAGCGGTCCATCTTCTCGCACTCGGCGCTGGTCTGGTGGCTTCGGCCCCCGCCTTCGCCAATGACGACGTCCTGAAGCGCTCGGCCGATCCGGCCCAGCAGGTTCTGCAGACGGTCGATTACGCCAACACGCGCTATTCGAAGCTCGACCAGATCAACGCCGGCAACGTGAAGCAGCTGCAGGTGGCCTGGACGTTCTCGACGGGCGTCCTGCGCGGCCACGAGGGTTCGCCTCTCGTCGTCGGCAACATGATGTACGTCCACACCCCCTTCCCGAACATCGTCTACGCCCTCGACCTCGACAAGGACGGCGTGATCGTCTGGAAGTACGAGCCCAAGCAGGACCCGAGCGTCATCCCGGTGATGTGCTGTGACACGGTCAACCGTGGCCTGGCCTATGCCGACGGCGCCATCATCCTGCACCAGGCCGACACCACCGTCGTCTCGCTCGACGCGAAGTCCGGCAAGGTGAACTGGTCCGTCGTCAACGGCGACCCCAAGAAGGGTGAGACCAACACCGCCACCGTTCTTCCCGTGAAGGACAAGATCATCGTCGGCATCTCCGGCGGCGAGTTCGGCGTGCAGTGCCACGTCACTGCCTACGACGCTAAGTCGGGCAAGAAGGTGTGGCGCGGTTACTCCGTCGGCACCGACGAGCAGATGATCATGGACGGCGAGAAGACCACGTCGCTCGGCAAGCCGGTCGGCAAGGATTCCTCGCTGAAGACCTGGGAAGGCGATCAGTGGAAGACGGGCGGCGGCTGCACCTGGGGCTGGTTCTCCTACGACCCCAAGCTCGACCTGATGTATTACGGCTCGGGCAACCCCTCGACCTGGAACCCCAAGCAGCGTCCGGGCGACAACAAGTGGTCGATGACCATCTGGGCGCGTAACCCCGACACGGGTGCGACCAAGTGGGTCTATCAGATGACCCCGCACGACGAGTGGGACTACGACGGTATCAACGAAATGATCCTCACGGATCAGAAGGTCGACGGCAAGGATCGTCCGCTCCTCACCCACTTCGACCGTAACGGCTTCGGCTACACCCTCGATCGCGCCACCGGCGAGCTCCTGGTCGCCGAGAAGTTCGATCCGGTGGTGAACTGGGCCTCCAAGGTCGACATGGACAAGGGCTCCAAGACCTACGGTCGTCCGCTCGTCCAGGCCAAGTACTCGACCGAGCAGAACGGTGAAGATACCAACTCCAAGGGTATCTGCCCCGCGGCCCTCGGCACCAAGGACCAGCAGCCTGCTGCGTTCTCGCCGAAGACCAACCTGTTCTACGTGCCCACCAACCACGTCTGCATGGACTACGAGCCGTTCCGGGTGTCCTACACCCCCGGTCAGCCCTACGTCGGTGCGACCCTGGCCATGTACCCGGCCCCCAACAGCCACGGCGGCATGGGTAATTTCATCGCCTGGGACGGCGTCGCTGGTAAGATCAAGTGGTCGAACCAGGAGCAGTTCTCGGTGTGGTCGGGCGCCCTCGCCACCGCCGGTGACGTGGTGTTCTACGGTACCCTCGAGGGTTACCTGAAGGCCGTCGACTCGAAGACTGGCAAGGAACTCTACAAGTTCAAGACCCCGTCGGGCATCATCGGCAACGTGATGACCTACCAGCACAAGGGCAAGCAGTTCGTCGGCATCCTGTCGGGTGTCGGTGGCTGGGCTGGCATCGGCCTCGCGGCCGGTCTGACCGACCCGAATGCCGGTCTCGGCGCGGTGGGTGGCTATGCCGCTCTCTCGAACTACACCAACCTCGGTGGTCAGCTGACCGTCTTCGCGCTCCCGAACTAATCGGTCGCACGAAGCCTGAGACGATAGGGTGCCGGCGCGGGTTTCCGCGCCGGCACCTTTATGATTAGATCGTTATTAAGAACACTTCGAACGTCGACCGAACGGGTCGACGGTTGCTCCTGGGAGAAACGTCGTTGCAGTACCAAAGCAAAGCCGCCATCCGTCCGCTCGTGGCCGCCCTCGTTTTCGCATTCGCCTCCGCCGGTGCCGTTCAGGCCCAGGACGCCAAGCCCGCCGATCCCGCCGTGGCGAACCAGCTCGATCCCAATGCTCCTGAGAAGGACGCCAAGCTGATCGACAAGTATCAGGCGGTGAAGGTCGAAGACGGCAAGTATTTCGACAAGGACGGCGCCCCGACCTACCACATCACCAACGACGGCAAGAAGTTCGACTGGTACGCCTATTCCGGCTACCGCCGCTATCACGCCGAGTGCCACGTGTGTCACGGTCCCGACGCCATGGGTTCGACCTACGCACCCGCCCTCAAGGATTCGCTCAAGCGCCTATCCTACGAGGAGTTCGTCGGCATCATCGCCGGTGGCAAGCAGGACATCAGCTCGAGCGGCACCAACGTGATGCCCGCCTTCGGCGATAACAAGAACGTGATGTGCTACGCCGACGACCTCTACACTTACCTGAAGGCCCGCGCCTCCGGTGCGATGCCGCGCGTGCGTCCGACCGACAAGGAAGACAAGCCGGAGGCCGCCAAGAAGGCCGAGAAGGAGTGCCTGGGCGGCTAATGGCTCGCTTTGGCTCCTTCACAACGACGGTTTGCGCGCTCCTGCTGATCTCGGCAGGGGTGCGCCCCGCATCTGCGCAGTCGCTTCCCGATCTCGTCACCACCGATGTCCTGCGCGTCTGCGGAGATCCCGGCAACATGCCGTTCTCCCAGCGTAAGGAGGACGGGTTCGAGAACAAGATCGCGGCAATCCTCGCCGACGAACTCAAGGTCAAGCTCCGCTATTACTGGCTGACGCAGGGGCCTGGATTCGTCCGCAATACGCTGGGCACCGGCCTATGCGACCTGATCATCGGTTCGGCCGCCGGTGGAGAACTCGTCCAGCACACCAACCCTTATTATCGCTCCAGCTACGCCCTGGTCACCCGCGACGGTGATCTCGAGGGCGTGACGAAGCTCGACGACCCGAAGCTCAAGGGTAAGGCCATCGGCGTCATTGGTGGCACGCCGCCCGTGAACCGGATGGGCGAGGTCGGCCTCATCGCGTCGATGAAGGCCTACGCACCTTACCAGCTCGATCCCTCGCGCAAGTACCAGACCGTCTCCGCCGAGGTCATCGGTGATCTCGCCGAGAAGAAGATCGACGCGGCGATCCTGTGGGGGCCGGCCGCGGGTTGGCTCGCCAAGCAGAGCGGTGTCGCCATGAAGGTCGTACCACTCCTTCAAGAGCCGGATCGTCCCGCTCTCACCTTCCGCATCGCCATGGGCGTGCGGATGGAGGAGAACGACTGGAAGCGCAGCCTCAATACGATCCTGCGCAAACGCCGGGCCGATATCGAGAAGGTCTTGCGCGACTACGATGTCCCGTTGCTGGAGGACGAAGGCAACAAGCTCCTCGAGCCGGCGGCACCCTGAGACCGGGCCTTGCCGGTCGTCACGATCGGCGGGGTTTGCTATGAGCCTCCCGGATCAACGGGGAGGGCGGTTATGGGACGAGTGCGGATCGGTCTTGCGGTCGGGGCTCTCGTCGCCATCGCTGCGGTGGGCGTCGTTGCGGCCGATCGCATGCAGATCGGCCGCGTCGCTCCGGACCTCGTTGCCGAGACCGAGCGCGCCGACCGCGTCCTCGTGGAGAAGTCGGCCCGGCGCCTGACCCTGTTCCGAGAAGGGCGAGTCCTCGCGACCTATCCCGTCTCCCTCGGCTTCTCTCCCATCGGCCACAAGCAGCGGGAAGGTGACGGGCGCACGCCGGAGGGGCTCTATTCCATCGCCTATCGCAACCCCCTCAGCGTTGCCCATCTGTCCCTGAAAGTGTCCTATCCGAACGAGGCCGACACCGCGGCTGCCCGTGACGGCGGCTACGAGCCGGGCGGCGACATCATGATCCACGGGATCATGAACGGCTTCTCCTGGCTCGGCCGGCTGCACCGGCTCACAGACTGGACCAGCGGCTGCGTCGGCGTCGCCAATGACGAGATGGCCGCCATCTACGCGCGGGTGGATGTGGGGACGCCCGTCGAACTGCGGCCCTGAGCGGCCGGATTTCAGTCCCGCACGATGCCGGCGGTGTCGAGCTTCGACAGGGCCTGGCTCACGGTCTCCTGCCCGATGACGAGATTCGGGGCGATCTCGGCGAGCGGAACCAGGACGAAGGCGCGTTCCCGTACGAAACGATGCGGCAGGACGAGACGCTCGTCCGAGATCGCCGCCCCTTCATACGAGAGCACATCGATATCGATGACGCGCGGTCCCCAGCGCCGCTCCCGCACCCGACCCATGGCGGTCTCGATGGCGAGGCCTGTCTCCAGCAGGTCGTGCGGGGTCAGATCGGTCTCGACGGCGATGGCCGCGTTGAGGAACCAGTCCTGGTCCGTATCGCCCCAGGGAGGCGTGCGGTAGTCGCTGGAGCGTGCCGTGAGCCGGATGCCCGGGCTGGCTTCGAGCCGTCGGATCGCCTCGGCGATGGTCGCGGCCTTGTCGCCGATATTGCTACCGAGACCGAGATAGGCGGTACTCATCCTGCCAGTCCCGCGCGGCTGCGCAAGATCGAGATGGCGACGCCGTCGATCACCGCCGGGACCGGCGCGCTCGGCTTGTCGACGCGCACGACGATGCTGTCCACGCCCTCGAACCGCTCGAGGATCTCGGCAGCGATGGCCTCGGCCAGAGCTTCGATGAGGGCGAAGCGCCGGGTGGTGGCGATGCGCACGACGATCTCGGTGAGATCGGCATAGCTCACGGTCTTCGCCATGTCGTCCGACAGGCCCGCCGGCCGCAGGTCGATCCGGCAGTCGAGGGAGATGTAGAAGCGCTGGCCGATCCGCGCTTCCTCTTCGAGGAGGCCGTGATAGGCGAAGACGGCGATGCGTTCGACGAGGATGCGGTCGGTCATGAGGCTGTCCGCATCACGGCGTCGACCACGCGGAGGGCGTCGACATGGGGAGCCACGTCGTGGACGCGGACGATGTCGGCCCCCAGCGTGGCGGCGAGGACATGGCTCGACAGCGAGCCGATCAGGCGGTCCACCGGCTTCGTCTCGGCATCGTGCAGGCGCCCGAGCATCGATTTGCGCGAGACGCCGACGAGGACGGGAAGGCCCAGCGCCTTGAGTTCGGGCAGGCGCCTCAGGGCTTCGAGATGCTGGGCCCAGCTCTTCCCGAAACCGATCCCCGGATCGAGCACGATGTCCGCGTCCGGGATGCCGGCGCGGCGGGCGATGTCGAGGGAGCGCTCGAAGAAGCGCAACATGTCGGCCACGATGTCGATGGCGGGATCGATGGTCTCGCGATTGTGCATGACCATGACCGGCGCACCATGGGCTGCGGCCACGCGGGCGATGTCGGGCTCGCGCTGCAGGCCCCAGACATCGTTGACGATGCGCGCGCCGGCAGCCAGCGCCGCATCGGCGGTGGACGCCTTGTAGGTGTCCACCGAGATGGGGACCGCAAGGCGCGGGGCGAGATCCCGGATGACGGGAAGGATGCGCGCTTGCTCCTCCTCCGCCGACACGGGCGTATGACCCGGGCGCGTCGATTCCCCGCCGATGTCGATCAGGGCCGCTCCTTCCGCCACGAGGGCATCGGCCTGGGAGCGCGCCGCTTCCACATTCTCGAAACGCCCCCCGTCCGAGAAGGAATCCGGGGTGACGTTGAGGATGCCCATGACGAGCACGCGCTCTCCGAGACCGGGCAGGAGGGCTTTCAGGATCGGAGGAGAAGACGTCACGGGGGCTCTTCGACGAGGGATCGATCTCTATGCTGTAGACCAGGACGATGCCATTCTTCCACCTCATCCTGAGGTGCCGAAGCAAAGCGAAGGCCTCGAAGGAGGCCTTCCGATCGCGCCGCGAGCGCGGGAAGGCTCCTTCGAGGCCGCTTCGTGTCACCTCGGGATGAGGGAGAAGGTGGGATCGCCGTATCCGAGAGGGGTCGAGCCGGTCACACCCCGCCGCGATAGCAGCGGATCTCGGCTTCGGCCTGGGCGCGGCGCAGATCCGCGACCTTGTCGTCGAACACCTTCGTCGAGCGGAACTCGTTCGAACGGGCGCCGATGCCCTGGCGCATGGACAGGACCGTGCTCGCCTGGACGTATTTGTCATAGGTGAGGATCGAGGCGAGGGCGTCGATGGAGCAGGAGCAGCGCGAGAGCGATTCCCGCGACTGCCCGTTGGCCGCCATGCAGCCGAACACGTAATCCGCCCGCGCCTCGGTGGGGTAGTCGTTCTCGCTGTCTGCCGCCTGGACGGGAGCGCCGGCGAGGCCGAGCATGAGGGCGAGAAAGCCGCCTTTAACCAGCGTTCGGATCATAGGTCAGGTTCTCCTGGAGAAGTTCGCCGCCATCCGCCGTCTTCGACTGCGCCTCGATGGAGAGTAGTTCGCCGGGCACGGCGGGCGACGTCACGAAGGTGTATTTCAGGTTCTCGAGGCCGCGCATGCGGTCCTTCATCTTGTCGTCGAGGAAGGGCTGCACTTCCACGCGCCAGGCATCCACTGTCTGTCCCTTCACGGTGGCGGTCGTCGCGGTCACGGTCGCGTTGTCGCGCAGGGCCTTGCGGATGCCGTTCTTGATGTAGCGCGGGTTGGCCGAGAGCACCTTGGCGAGGTCGATGAGGTGATGCTCGAGGAAGAGCGTCATCACCGGGTTGCCGGGCATGTCGTTGAACGGGCCGGCGGGGAATCGGTTCGCGCCCGAGAACATCTGCACGCGGATCGTCCGGTTCTCCGGCGCCCCGCCCGGCTCGATGCTGAGCTTGATCTGGTCGTCCATGGTCGGGCCGAACGGACCCTTGGAGATGCCGCTGCGCCGGAGATACGCGTAGGTGAGGGTCGAGCCCGGCGCCACATTCTTCATCTGCGGCTCTTCGAACAGCAGGTCCGAGGCATTGGGCGGGGTGGCGGTGTTGGCCTTGGTCACGGCGGGGGCATCTGCCGGGGGCGTGCCCTGCGCCAGGGCGGGCAGACCGGCAAACGACAGGGCGAACGCGACGAGAACGGGCTTCACAGGGGAGCATCCTCTTTCAGGGGCGGCGGCGCAGCGCGATCCACGTTGCTGCCGATCGTCCGGTAGACATAATCGGGCGGCGTCTCGGCCGCCTCTTCCGTGGCGAGTTCCCGCACCTTCGCATGGAGCGGAGAAAGCGAGCAGGCCGGGTCGGTGGCCGCGGCATCGCCGGCCAGAGCCAGCGCCTGGCAGCGGCAGCCGCCCCAATCCTTCTCGCGCCGATCGCAGGAGCGGCACGGCTCCTTCATCCAGTCCGTCCCGCGATAGGCGGTGAAGGCGGGGGAATTCGCCCAGATATCGGCGAGCGAATGGTCGGAGACGTACCAGAATTCGAGATGCTTGATGGTCTCGGCGGCGTGGCAGGGCAGCACCTTGCCGGCCGGCGTCACGTTCATCAGCTTGCGGCCCCAGCCGCCGGCGCAGGCCTTCGGGTATTTCGCATAGTAATCGGGAACGACGAGATCGATGACGAGCTGGCCCTTCAGCCGCTCGCGCGCGGCCTCGACGATGCGGATCGACTGATCGACCTGGGCCTTGTCCGGCATCAGGGCGGCGCGGTTCACATAGGCCCAGCCGTAATACTGGGTATGGGCGACCTCCAGGCGCTTGGCGCCGAGCTTGACGGCCAGATCGATGAAGCCCTCTACCTCGTGGATGTTGCCACGGTGGATCACGGAATTCAGCGTCAGCGGCAGGCCGAGCCGCGTCACGCGCTCGGCAAAGGCGAATTTCTGCGGCTGAGCGTTCTTCAGGCCGCCGATCTTCTCCGCGTTGGCCGCGTCGACGCCTTGCACCGACAGCTGCACATGGTCGAGGCCCGCATCGTAGAGGGCGTCGAGCTTGGCCAACGCACCGCCGACGCCCGAGGTGATGAGATTGGAATACAGACCCAGCTTGGCGCAGGTCTGGGTGATCTCGACGATGTCGCTGCGGGCCGTGGGCTCGCCGCCGGAGAGGTGGACATGCAGCACGCCGAGACCCGCCGCCTCCGTCAGCACCCGCTGCCACGTCGCCGTGTCGAGTTCGCCCGAGCGCCGGTCGAGTTCGAGCGGGTTCGAGCAATAGGGACAGCGCAGGGGACAGCGATGGGTCAGCTCCGCGAGGAGCCCGACCGGAGCCGGCAGGGAAGGGGTATTCGGCGTGATGGCGTTCATCGCTCCAGAACCCGTTTCGTGGCGAGGTCGTTGAGCATGGCCAGGACGTCGGCCTCGATCACGTCCGGGTCGGCGGTGAAGGTCTCGGCGAGCTTCACCGCAATGTCTCGCACGCTGCGCTGGCCATCGACCAGCGACAGGACCGCCACGGCATTGGCGTCGAGGTCGAAGGTGCGCTCGGGCGCCAGCAGCACATGCTGACCGCGGACCTCGTCGTGGCGCAGGCGCACGCCACGGGGCAGGCGTGGCACGTCGCCCGACCGGACCGTGCCGGTGCCGGCCGCCTGCGCCACTTCGGCGACGAGGCCGGTGCCGGGCGTCCAGGCATCCGGCGGGGTCATGCCCGGAGCCACGTAGGAGAAGTAGAGCGCGTCGAGCTGCGTCCAGAGCACGTTACACTTGAAGGTCAGCGCGGCCATGGCCTGACGCTGCAGTTCGGGTGTCGTGGCGTGCTGCTTGACGTAGTCGATGGCGAATTCCGCATCGCGCGGGGCCTGGGTCAGGCGCTTGTCGAAATAGGCCAGCGTGTCCTTGGTGATGAAATCGTAGTTCTTCAGCATCCCGGCCACGCGCTCGGAGATGATCGTCGGCGAGAACATCTCGGTGAGCGAGGAGGCGATGGCCTCCAGCAGCGAGCGCTCCTTCACGAAATGCACGTAGGCATCCACCGAGAAGCGGGTCGCCGACAGGATCCCTTGCGTCGATTCCACGTAGTCGCGACGGAAACCGACGCCCTCGGCGAGTTTCAGCCAACGCTCGATACCGCCGTCTCCGGGCGCGTCGCCATCATGGTCGACGATGCGCTGGCGCCACACGCGTCGCAGGCTCGCATCCTCCATGCGGGCGAGCACGGCGGCGTCCTTCACCGGGATCATCGCCTGGTAATAATAGCGGTTGAGCGCCCAGGCCCTGACCTGATCCTTGTTCAGCTTGCCGTCGTGCAGCAGGCGGTGGAACGGATGCAGGTTGTGATAGCGCCGTGCGCCGATGTCGCGCAACGCCGTCTCGAGTTCCTCGGGGCTGAGCAGGCGCTGGGACGCGTCGGTTTTGGGCGTGGGAAAGGGCGCGGTCATGGCGTGGCTCGGCGTTTCGACGAAGGGCGACGGTCGGAACTTTTCTTACAGATAGCGACGATCCCCGTGAAGGCCACGGACGACAAGCGCGCAATCCTATTGGACACAATATAAGGCGGCGGCATTAAAATGCCAGCCGTGCATTCGGCTAGAGCGACAGGGTCAACCCGTCATGGGCCACTGTCCAGCCCTCGGCCTCCACAGATCTCCGTTCGGCGGAGCCCTCTACCAGCACCGGATTGGTGTTGTTGATATGGACGAAGACCCGGCGGCCGATCTCCACCTCGGCCAGCGCCGCGATCGATCCGCCCTGTCCCGTCATCGGCACGTGGCCCATGCGCCATCCGGTCTTCACGCCGACCCCGGCGCGGATCATGTCGTCGTCGAGGAGCACCGTCCCGTCGAACAGAAGCGCATCGACGCCCGAGATGCGTTGCTTCAGCCCGTCCGTGACGCGCGCGCAGCCGGGAATGTAGGCGAGGCGGCGCCCATTCGCCTCGATCATCGCGCCCACCGTCGTCTCGGTCTCGGCGCCGATCTCCATGGTCTCGTCCTCGAGCCAGAGCGGCACCTTGCCCGGCACCGCGAACAGCGTGACGGTGAGGCCGGGGACCGGTTCGAACGCGTGGTCGAGCGCGATCTTCTCGCGCGTCACCACGTCGGCCGCCATCACGTCGAAGACCCGGTTGGCGTTGACGGAATCGAGGATGCCGGAGGTGGCGTAGAGTGTGTAGGGCTGGCCCTCGCGCAGGGTCAGCAACCCCGCCACGTGGTCGACATCGCCGTTGGTGAGGAGCACGGCATGGATCGGCGAGTGACGCAGGCCCTCCTGCGGATGCATCGCCGGATTGTCGAAGAGTTGCTGCCGGATGTCCGGGGAGGCGTTCACCAGGAGCCACCGCTCGCCATCGGGCGACACGGCGATGCTCGACTGGGTTCGTGGGCGCACTCTGGAGGAATCCTCCCGCGCGAGCGAGCAGATGGGGCAGCGGCAATTCCACTGGGGAAGGCCGCCGCCCGCGGCCGAGCCGAGGATCACGACATGCATGGCTGAACCGGCGCTGCCTCGATCCTCACGCGCGACGCGATATCTCAGTTGAAGGTGTCGATCTCAGCCGACTCGTAGCTGGTGACTTCCATGCCGACACAGATCTCGGAAACGACGGGGGCAGCCCAGGTCATGGTGTTTCTCCTCGGTATGTTTCTTGGACGTCAGCAGCATCCGGATCTCGTATTAAGGAGATCCTAAGACACTGACGGCGCAGTCATTTCTGTCGCGGGAGCTATATCGACAATTCCACCGGACTCTTCAAGCGATAAATTGCCGGATCGTCCCGCGATACGGCGAGAAAACGCATCACGCTCAATGGCGGAAATCTTGGCCCCGCAGGTCGAGCATGAAGCCGCGCCCCCGCACCGTGACGATGACCGGACCGCCGAAGCGGACGAAATCCGAGAGCTTGGTGCGCAGGTAACCCACGTAGACGTCGACGACATTCAGCGACAGGCCGCCCTGGCCGGCCCAGAGCTTGTCGAAGATGTCCCCGCGCGACACCGGCTGGTTGGCCTTGTCCATCAGCAGGGCCAACAACTCCGATTCGCGGGGCGTGAGGCGCGCGGTCGCATCCCCGAGGGAGACCTGCCGGATGTTGAGATCGAGAACGAGCTTGCCGGCGGTGACGATGGTGCGCGGCTGGTCCGATTCCTTGCGGCGCAGGAGGTGCGTCTGCAGGCGGGCCAGCAGCTCGTCGAAGACGAAGGGCTTGACGATGTAGTCGTCGGCCCCGAGCGCCAGGCCTTCGGCCCGGTCGCGGACCTCGTCGCGGGCGGAGAGGAACAGGATCGGGCCGGGATAGCCGCCCTCACGCAGGGAGCGGCAGACGTCGTGGCCCGACCCGTCGGGCAGGGTGATGTCGAGGACGACCGCACCGGGTGCCTCGTCACGGGCGGAGGTGAGGGCGTCGTCGACGCAGCCGGCCACCCCTACGGAGAACCCTTCGGCCTCCAGGCCCCGCGCCAGCATGGCCCTGATGTCGCTGTCGTCCTCGACGATGAGCACTCGCGTCATGCGGCGCCGTCCTTCCGCTTCGTTTCTTGTCCATCCTCGGGATCGAGGTCGAGGACGGGCAGGACGAGCGTCACGCGCGCGCCCGTCCCGTCCTCGCCGGCCCCGAGGCTGATTGCTCCATCATGGCGCTCCGTCACCCAGCGCGCCAGTGCCAAGCCGATGCCGAAGCCCGATTCCCCCGAATGGCCTTCCCGCCGGAAGCGTTCGAACAGGTCCGCCCCGGCCGCCGGAAAGCCAGCCCCGTCATCCGTCACCGTGATCGTGGCCGAACGTGCCTCGTCGACGGCGAGTGCGACCACCACCCGTGTCAGCCCAGTGGCGTGCCGAAGGGCGTTGTCGATCAGGCTCTCCACCACCTGCCGCAGCCATTCCCGGTCGGCGAGAAGCGTCGCGTCGCGGGGGGCGGGGTCGAGGATGAGGCTCACCCGCCGGCGCGCCGCCTCGGAGGCGGCGCTGTCCACGGCGTCGGTGAGGATGGCGAGGGCGCTTGCGGCGCGCCGGTCGAGCTCGATCTGGCCGGATTCGGAGCGCGCGACCCGCAGCAGATCCTCGACCCGGCGCTGCAGGCGCAGGGCCCGCTTGCGGATGGTGGCGAAGACCGGGGCGTAATCGACCCCCGCCCGGCCTGCCGAGCGGGCGGCGATGTCGCATTCGCCGAGGATCACGGTGAGCGGCGTGCGCAGCTCGTGGCTGACATCGGCGAAGAAGCGCCGGCGCGAGCGGTCCACCGCCTCCAGGCGCTCGTTGGCGGCGCGCAGGTCGGTGGTCCTCGCCTCCACCGTGTCCTCGAGGGCGGCGCGGTCGGCGGCGAGCCGCCCTTCGCGCCGGGCGAGGCGTGCGGCCATGCGGTTGAAATTCGCCACCAGCAGACCGAGCTCGTCCCGCGTCGCCACCGAGAGGCGCGTGTCGAGCTCTCCGCGCCCGACGGCACCCGCCGCCTGGCGCACCGCCTCGATCCGCGCCAAGGTCGGCCGAGTCACCGCCCGGTACAGGACGAAGACCAGGGCCAGTGCCAGGATGACGGCGGCGAGCGACGCGATCCGCAGGGTCGCTGAGAGCTGGCGCGCCTCGTCCGAACCCGCGATCATCGAGCGGCGCTCCACCTCGATGAGGAAGGAGAGCGGCTGGCCGGTCATGGCGCCGAACCCGTTCAGGGCGCCGCGGATGGAATTGCGCCGCTGATCCTCCTCGGATTGGCGCAGGACCTGGGAGACCTGCCGGTCGAGGATGGCGCGGGCCGAGCGGAGCTGGGCCAGCGGCCGCGTGCGCGCGGCATACTGCATCCGGTCGAGGGGATCGTCGCTGACGGCGATGCTCTTGCCCAGCGCCTCGTCGACGGCGACGAGCGCCCGGTCGACATTGGTGCGGGCGATGGCGAGCCCTTCAGGTTGGGCGTCCGGGTTGCTCACCGTCTCCAGCGCGGCGAGGCCGTACTGGGTCATGCGGCCGGACAGTTCCACCAGGAGTTCGAGCCGCGCCTGCGCCGCGAGCGTCCGGTCGATGGTGCGCTCGGCCGCGCCGATGGAGCCCAGCACCCCGAGCGCCGCCAGGATCACCAGCAACGCGGCGCCGCCGAGCAGCAGCGCGAACCGGACCTTCAGAGAGCGCATCGCGTAGGGCCGCCCGTGTCTCGCCGTTTCCTCGGGCGCGAGCGATAGCGCAATCCGCCCCGGCGTCCAGGGCCATAACGCTCAACGGTCCTTGTCCCGGTCGCTCGTGAAAGCGCATCCTCTCTCCCCGCATGCGGGGAGAGAGCCGCGACGCCCATCCTCGACGAGTCGACGGATCAAGCCTTCTTGCGTGCGGCCGTCTTTGCCGCCGGCTTCTTTGCCGTGGTGGTCTTGGGAGTGGTGGTCTTGGGAGTGCTCGTCTTGGCAGCGGTCGCCGTGCTCTTCGCCGCCGTCCCGGCTGCCGCCTTGGTCCCCGCCGCCTTCTTGGCGGGAGCCTTCGCCGTTCCCGCCTTGGTGGCGGTCTTGGTCGCCGTCTTGCGGGCCGGGGCCTTCTTCTTGCCGCCGCCCGCCGCCTCGCGGGCGGCGATCAGCTCCAGCGCCTGGGGCAGGGCGATGTCCTCGGCCGCCAGGGTCTTGGGCAGCGTCGCGTTGGTGGTGCCGTCGGTGACGTAGGGGCCGTACTTGCCCGACTTCACCACGATGGCCTTACCGGTCTCGGGATGGTTACCGAGCGCCCGGCCGGGATCGGAGGCAGGGCCGCGGCGTCCGCCGCCCTGCTCCTTGGCGACGATGAGGTCGATGGCGCGGTTGGCGCCGATCTCCAGCACGTCGTCGTCGCGGCCGAGATTGGCGTACATCTTCCCATGCTGCACGTAAGGACCGAACCGGCCGAGATTGGCCAGGATCGGCTCGCCGCTCTCGGGGTGCCTCGCCACTTCGCGGGGGAGGGCGAGGAGACGCAGCGCCTTCTCCAGATCGACGTCGGAGGGGCTCAATCCCTTCGGCAGGGACGAACGCTTGGGCTTGGGCGCTTCCTTGTCGGTGGAGGCTTCGCCGAGCTGGACGAAGGGACCGAAGCGCCCGTCGCGCAGGGTAACGGACATGCCGGTGACCGGATCGTCGCCGAGCACCCGCGTGCCGGGCTGGCCGCCGCCGGAGGTGCCGTCGCCCTCGCCCTCAACGGCGTTGGCCGCGAGCTGGCGGGTGTACTTGCACTCGGGGTAGTTCGAGCAGCCGACGAAGGCACCGAACTTGCCGAGCTTGAGCGAGAGCTGGCCCGAGCCGCAGGTCGGGCAGGTGCGCGGGTTCGAGCCGTCCGCCTTCTCGGGAAAGATGTGCGCCCCGAGGAGGTCGTTCAGGGCATCGAGTACCTCGGTGACGCGGAGCTCCTTGGTGCCGGAGATCGCGGCCGAGAAGTCCTTCCAGAAATCGCGCAACACCTCGCGCCAGTCGATCTCGGCGTTGGAGACCCGGTCGAGCTGGGTCTCGAGATCGGCGGTGAAGTCGTACTCGACGTAGCGCTTGAAGAAGCTTTCCAGGAAGCCGGTGACGAGGCGCCCCTTGTCCTCGGCCACCAGGCGCTTCTTCTCGATCCGTACGTATTCACGGTCGCGCAGGGTCTGCAGCACGGCGGCATAGGTCGAGGGCCGGCCGATGCCGAGTTCCTCCATCCGCTTCACGAGGCTGGCCTCTGAGAAGCGCGGCGGCGGCTCGGTGAAATGCTGGGTCGAGACGATACGCTCGCGCTTGAGCGCGTCGCCCGCCTTCATTGGCGGCAGGCGCTTGCCGTCCTCGTCCTCCTCGTCGTCCTTGCCCTCCTGGTAGAGGGTGAGGAAGCCGTCGAACTTCACCACCTGACCGGTGGCACGCAGCTCGATCCTACGAGGGCCGACGGAGGCGACGATGTCGACGGTGGTGCGCTCCAGCTCGGCCGATTCCATCTGGCTCGCCACCGTGCGGGTCCAGATCAGGTCGTAGAGCTTGGCCTGCTCCGCATCCACATAGCGGGCTACGGATTTGGGTAGCCGGCTCATGTCCGTGGGGCGCACGGCCTCGTGGGCCTCCTGCGCGTTCTTGGCCTTGGCGCTGTAGCGGCGCGGGACGTCGGGAAGGTAGCGTTCGCCGTATTCCTTGCCGATGACGCGGCGTGCGTCGGCGATGGCCTCGGGGGCCATGTCGACGCCGTCGGTTCGCATGTAGGTGATCAGACCCACGGTCTCACCGCCGATCTCGACACCCTCGTAGAGCTTCTGCGCCGCCCGCATGGTCTGGGCCGGCGCCATCCCGAGCTTGCGCGAGGCCTCCTGCTGGAGTGTGGAGGTGGTGAAGGGCGGGGCCGGATGACGCTTGGCGGGCTTGGCCTCGACGCTGCCGACCTGGAACGTGGCGAGTTCGAGGTCGCGCTTGAACGCGGCGGCGTCCTCGCCGTTGCCGACATCGAGACGCTGGATGCGCTTGCCGTCGGCACCCACGAGACGTGCCTCGAACACCGCGCCGTCCTGGGTCACCAGGGTCGCCACCAGCGACCAGTATTCGCGGGGCTTGAACGTCTCGATTTCGCGCTCGCGCTCGCAGACGAGGCGAAGCGCCACGGACTGGACGCGGCCGGCCGAACGGGCTCCCGGCAGCTTGCGCCAGAGCACCGGCGAGAGGTTGAAGCCGACGAGATAATCCAGGGCGCGACGCGCCAGATAGGCGTCCACCAGGGCCTGGTCGATCTGGCGCGGATTGCGCATGGCGGTGTCCACCGCCGCCTTGGTGATGGCGTTGAAGGTCACGCGCTCGATCGGCATGCCCTTGATCGCCTTGCGGGCGTTGAGGGCCTCGACCACGTGCCAGGAGATGGCCTCGCCCTCGCGATCCGGATCGGTGGCGAGGATCAGGCCATCGGCACCCTTGAGTGCCCTGACGATCTCCGAGACGCGCTTCGAGCCGCGGTCGTCGAGCTCCCACAGCATGCGGAAATCCGCCTCCGGGTCGACGGAACCGTCCTTGGCGGGAAGGTCGCGGATATGGCCGAACGAGGCGAGCACCTCGTAGTCGCGGCCGAGATACTTGTTGATCGTCTTGGCCTTGGCCGGCGACTCGACGACGACGACTTTCATGTGCGGATCAGCCTCTCGTCAGCGCCCGAGCTGCCGCCGGGACTCGCAGCCGGCGGGGTTTCTCCCACCGGGACTCACAGATTGTGTGCAAGACTTCGAACGTGGCCTGGCACCATGGCCGGCCCGGCGCTTTGCGGGGGACAAGTGGGTCAAGGGCGCGGGGTTGTCAAATCGGGAGGAGGCGGTGCCGTTGCAAGATGCGGTACCCGTCAGATCCCCGCATACCATTCGTAGCCGCGATCCTCCCAATAGCCGCCCTGGCCGTCGCCGATCCCGGACAGGCTCTCCACCACCTCGATCCGCATGACGTATTTGGCGTGTTTGTAGCCGAGCTGGCGCTCGACCCGCAGGCGCAAGGGGGCGCCGTTCGAGACGGGCAGGGCCTTGCCGTTCATGTCGTAAGCCAGGATCGTCTGCGGGTGGAAGGCGTCGGTGAGGTCGATGCTCTCGTAGTACCGGATCGGACGGCCGTTCGGACCGCCATCGCCAGCCTCTATCTCCGCCACGTCCCCGCCCTCGAGACCGCCACCGGCCATCTCCATCGTGTCGGCGCAATGGAACATGACGTAGCGTGCGTTCGGCTTCAGCCTCGCCCGGGTCAGGACTTCGCCGAGCGGGACGCCGGTCCATTTGCCGATGGCGCTCCACCCCTCGACGCAATCGTGCCGGGTGATCTGGGTCCGCGAGGGCAGGGCACGCAGGTCCGCGAGGGACAGGTCCTGCGGCTGTTCGACGAGGCCGTCGATCCTCAGTCTGAAGGTCGCGAAGCCGGCCTGCACCAGGGCCTTGTAGCCGTCGTCCGGAGGGTCGATCGTCCCGTTCGGCTTGAACCGGGGCGAGATGTCGCCCTCGTCGAACTCGTGGGCGAGGGAGGTCGGCGTCAGAAGCAGGCGCTGCACGAACAGGTTGGCATCCTCCCCGAGCTTCAGCGTGCGCCGGCCCCAATCGCTGCCGGCGATGCGGTCGCAGCCGCCGAGGACGGCGGAACCCAGCAGGCCGGCCGCGCCGGTGAGGATGCCGCGACGGTTGGGAGCGCGCGTCATCGGCCCTTCCCCGGATAGGAGGTCTTGCCAGGGTAGGAAGTCTTGCCCGGATCGGAGGTCTTGCCCGGATCGGAGGTCTTGCCCGGATCGGAGGTCTTGCCCGGATCGGAGGTCTTGCCCGGATCGGAGGTCTTGCCCGGATCGGAGGTCTTGCCCGGATCGGAGGTCTTGGTGGTCTCGATGACGAACCAGCCGGTGACCATGCCGCGCAGGTTGTTCCAGGCCCCCGAGACCAGCACGAGCGCCACATGGACGAGGGTGAACAGCACGAGCAGGTTCGTGACGATGAAGTGGACGGTCCGGGCCGATTGCCGGCCGCCGAACAGGGCGGGCAGGGGCAGCACGGCGTTGAAACCCGGCGACATGGCGAGGCCCGTGAGCAGCATCATCGGCAGGAGGAGGACGATGACGGCGAAATAGCTCAGTTTCTGCAGCGTGTTGTAGCGCCGGGCCTCGTCGCCTTTCGGGAAGGTCAGGGTGAGGTGCTCGCGGATCGAGCCGCCGAGATTCCGCAACTGGTCTCTTTGAGGCACGATCCGGCGGCGCAGCTGGCCGCTCTCGATGCCGTAGATGAGATAGACCAGCCCATTGATGAAGAAGGCCCAGGCGAACAGGAAGTGCCAGTGGCGCCCGGTGGCGAGGTCCTGGTTCGCCGGCAGGGTGATCCAGGCGGGGAAGGCCCTGCCCGTGGTTTGGCCCTGCGCGGTGGAGAGGCCGAGCCAGCCGGTCGTGTCGACCGTGCGATCGCCGATCCTGACGATTCCTCGCGCCGCGCCCTCCGCCGTCTCGTCGTTCGTGACGGCAAGGAGCGGCGCGTCGAAGGTCGAGGCCGAGCCCCAGTACAAAGCCGGATGGGCGTTGAAGATCTGCAGCCCGCTCATCAGCAGCACGGCGAGGCAGACGAGGTTGATCCAGTGGGCGGCCCGGATCACCGCGGGGTGGCGGAAGACCCAGCGGCGGCGGATCGTCTCGATCCGCTCGTTGGGCCGTCTCGTCGTGCTGGCTGCCAAGGGGCGGACTCCGGCCTCGATCACGAATCGCGCCCATCTGAGTCAGCCGGAGGGCGCATTCTAAAGGAGACTACGAGCCACGGGGCGGAAAGGTTACACGCCCCCGTCACGCCGCGGCAGCAAGCGACCGGTCCCCGGCCCATCGCTCCTTGCCGCTCCCCGTTCGCCTCCCTATAGCCATGGTCTCAGAATGACCGTCGCACCCGCCTCCTTCCCCCATCGGCACCTTCTCGGCATCGAGGGGCTGTCGCGCCCCGATATCGAGGCCCTCCTCGACCGGGCGGAGGATGCCGTGTCCCTCTCCCGCCAGGTGGAGAAGAAGCGCACCACCCTGCGCGGCCGCACTCAGATCAACCTGTTCTTCGAGCCCTCGACCCGCACCCAGAGTTCGTTCGAACTCGCGGGCAAGCGTCTCGGCGCCGACGTCATGAACATGTCGGTGGCCTCGTCCTCGGTGAAGAAGGGCGAGACCCTCATCGACACGGCCGCCACCCTCAACGCCATGCGGCCCGACATCATCGTCGTGCGCCACCACTCCGCCGGGGCCGTGCATCTCCTGGCCCGCAAGGTCGATTGTTCGGTGGTCAATGCCGGCGACGGCGCCCACGAGCACCCGACCCAGGCCCTCCTCGACGCGCTCACCATCCGCCGCAACAAGGGGCGGATCGAAGGGCTGCGGATCGCGATCTGCGGCGACGTCCTGCACAGCCGCGTCGCCCGCTCCAACATCATCCTGCTCCAGGCCATGGGCGCCCGCGTACGGGTCATCGGCCCCTCGACGCTGCTCCCCACCGGGATCGAGCGCTTCGGCGTCGAGGTCTTCACCGACATGCGCAAGGGGCTCGAGGGCTGCGACATCGTGATGATGCTGCGGCTCCAGCGCGAGCGCATGAACGGCTCCTTCGTGCCCTCGGTGAAGGAGTATTTCCGCTATTTCGGCCTCGATGCCGAGAAGCTGGCGCTGGCCGCGCCCGACGCCCTGGTGATGCATCCGGGACCCATGAACCGCGGCGTCGAGATCTCGTCCGAGATCGCCGACGGGGCGCAATCCCTGATCCGCGAGCAGGTGGAGATGGGGGTCGCCGTCCGCATGGCGGTCCTCGAAGCCCTCGCGACGCATCTGCCGAACGCGTGATGGCCATGACCGGACACGTCCTCCTCACCCATGCCAGCCTCCTCGATCCGGCCACGAGCCGCGAGGGGCCGGGCCATGTCCTCGTCCGCGACGGCCGCATCGCCGATATCGCCTGGGGCGCGGCACCGGCTGCCCCCGAGGGCGCCGAGATCGTCGATTGCGGCGGGCATGTCCTGAGCCCCGGCCTGATCGACCTGCGCGCCTTCGTCGGCGAGCCGGGCGCCGAGCACCGCGAGACCCTGGCCAGCGCCAGCGCGGCGGCGGCGGCCGGCGGGGTCACCACCCTGGTCTGCATGCCCGACACCAACCCGGTCATCGACGGGCCGGCCATCGTCGATTTCGTCCTGCGCCGCGCCCGCGACACGGCCTGCGTCACCGTCCTGCCCGCCGCCGCCATCACCAAGGGGCTGGCCGGCCAGGAGATGACCGAGTTCGGCCTGCTGCAGGAGGCCGGCGCCGTCGCCTTCACCGACGGCCTCAAGGCCGTTCGCAACGCCCAGGTGATGCGCCGCGCCCTCACCTATGCCCGCGATTTCGACGCCCTGCTGATGCAGCACGTGGAGGAGCCCGACCTCGTCGGCGAGGGCGTGATGAACGAGGGCGAGATGGCCTCGCGGCTGGGCCTCGTCGGCATCCCGCGGGAGGCCGAGACGGTGATGCTGGAGCGCGACATCCGCCTCGTGCGCCTCACCGGCGGCCGCTACCACGCCGCGATGATCTCCTGTGCCGATTCGGTGGAGATCGTGCGGCGGGCCAAGCACGACGGCCTGCCCGTCACCTGCGGCGCCTCGGTGAACAACCTCGTCCTCAACGAGGGCGATATCGGCCATTACCGCACCTTCTGCCGGCTCTCGCCGCCGTTGCGGCACGAGACCGACCGCCTCGCTTTGGTGGAAGCCCTGAACGAGGGGGTGATCGACGTCATCGTCTCCGATCACAATCCTCAGGATGTCGAGACCAAGCGCCTGCCCTTCGCCGAGGCCGCCGACGGGGCGCTCGGCATCGAGACCCTGCTGGGCGCGGCGCTGCGCCTCGTCCATACCGGCGACGTGGCTCTGCCGCGCCTGCTGGAGGCCCTCACCGTCACCCCGGCGGCGATCCTGCGGCGCGAGGCCGGGCGCCTCGCCGTCGGCGCGCCGGCCGATCTGGTGCTGATCGACCCCGACCTGCCCTACGTGCTCGACAAGCGGCGCCTCAAGTCGCGCTCCAAGAACTCGCCCTTCGACGAGGCGCGGCTACAGGGGGCGGCGATCCTGACCATGGTCGGCGGGCGCATCGTCTTCCGGGCGGTGCAGGGTACGGAGACGGCGGCGTGACCCCTCTGCTCGATGCCGGCTGGCCGCTCCTGCTCGCGAGTCTGGCCGGCGGCTATCTCGCCGGCTCGATCCCGTTCGGGCTGATCGTCACGCGTTTCGCCGGTCTCGGCGACGTCCGCGCCATCGGCTCGGGTAACATCGGCGCCACCAACGTGCTGCGCACCGGCCGCAAGGGGCTCGCCGCCGCGACCCTGCTCGGCGATGCGCTGAAGGGCACCCTCGCCGTACTGGTGGCCGCCCGCTTCGGCGAGGGCGCCGCTCTGGCGGCGGGGCTCGGCGCCTTCCTCGGCCACCTCTTCCCGATCTGGCTCGGGTTCAAGGGGGGCAAAGGAGTCGCTACTTTCCTTGGTGTGCTCCTCGCCTTCAGCCCCATCGGCCTCGCCGCCTTCGCGGCGATCTGGCTCGGCCTCGCCTTCACGTTGAAATACTCGTCACTGGCGGCGCTCGCCGCCTCGGCCGCGACACCCATCGTCCTGTGGGCGGCGGGACAGCCTGCGGTTGCGCTGCTCTTCCTCGTGCTCGCGATCCTGCTATGGTGGAAGCACGCTCCCAACATCCGCCGACTGCTCGACGGCTCCGAGGGGCGGATCGGGCAGAAGGGCTGACCCGATCGGCCGTCGAGGGAGGTCCGGGGCATGGGCATGCAACTCAACCCCGCCCAGCGCCTCGACTGGCTCCGACTGATCCGCACCGAGGGCGTCGGCCCGCGCACCTTCCGGACCCTGATCAACCGCTTCGGCGGAGCCGGCGCGGCGCTGGAAGCCCTGCCGGACCTCGCGAAGCGCGGGGTCAAGCGCGTCGTGCCGGTGACGCGGGCGCAGGCGGAAGCCGAATTGGAGGCGGCGGCCAGGATCGGGGCCCGCCTCGTGGCCATGGGCGAGGACGATTACCCGAAATTGCTCCAGGCCGCCGATTCGGCGCCGCCCCTGATCGCGATCCGGGGGCAGGCGGCGATCCTCTCCCGGCCCGCCATCGCCATCGTCGGCTCCCGCAACGCGTCGGCCGCCGGCCTCGGCTTCACCGAGCGTCTGGCGCGGGGCCTCGGCGAGGCCGGCCTCGTGGTGGTCTCGGGGCTGGCGCGCGGCATCGATGCCCGCGCGCACAAGGCGTCGTTGGCCTCGGGGACGGTGGCGGTGCTCGCCGGCGGCCATGACCGGATCTATCCGGCCAATCATCAGGCCTTGGTGGAAAGCATTCTCGATTCCGGCGGCGCGGTACTGGCCGAGATGCCCATGGGCTGGGAGCCCCGCGGCCGGGACTTTCCCCGGCGCAACCGCATCATCTCCGGCCTCGCCTACGGTACCGTGGTGGTGGAGGCCGCGCGGCGCTCGGGCTCGCTCATCACCGCGCGCTTCGCCCTCGAACAGGGCAGGGAGGTCTTCGCCGTGCCCGGCTCGCCCCTCGATCCGCGCGCCGAGGGCACCAACGACCTCATCCGCCAGGGCGCGACCCTGGTCTCGGAGGTGGAGCACGTCACTTCCGCCATCGCGCCGCTGCTCGGGCGCGGGGATTTCGAACAGGGGGCCGGACAATTGGCCCTCGACCGGCCCGACCTCGCCGACGCCCCGATCTTCTGGGACGAGCTCGACGGAATCGGCGGCCCGGCCCCCGAGGTGGAGGAGGAGCCCGAGGAGGCGGAACCCGCCGACGACCGCGCCCGCCTCATCGCCTATCTCAGCCCGACCCCCATCGGCACCGACGATCTCGCCCGCGCGGCGGGTCTCAGCGTGCGCATCGTCCAGACGACGCTGCTGGAACTCGAACTCGACGGCCGGATCGAACGGCATGGCAGCGGAGCGGTGTCGCTGGTGTCGTAGGGAGGACGGGTGTCCGTCCCTCTTGCGTCCCTCTCCCCCTTTTGGGGAGAGGTCAGGAGTGGGGGTGGCTCCGCCAGCCTCCGTAAGTCGAGGGTCGCCCGACCACCCCCACCTCCAACTCCTCCCCACAAGGGGGAGGAGGGTAGGGCGGCGCATCCCGCGACATGTGTGAATGCGCCGCCGGCGGGGATGCGCCCCCTACCGCAAAAAATCCCCGAACGAGCGTGGGCCGTCCGGCACCGGGATGTCCTTGATCACCTTGAGCGTCGTCGCGTCGATGACGCCCAGCGTGTTCGAGCCCCAGTTGGTCACGTAGAGAAGGCTGCCGTCGCGGGAGGCGGCGATGCCTTCCGGATGGTCGCCCACCTCGATGGCCGCCACGTTGGTGAGGGTCTTCAGGTTGAACACCGTCACGGTGTTCGAATACTGGTCGGTGACGAAGCCCCGCGTGGCGGTCAGCGCCACCACGTAGGGCCGCTCGCCGGTGGTGACCCGGCCGAATTCCCGCCGTCCGGAGACATCGATGACGGAGACGTCGTTCGACATGACGTTGGCGGTGTAGGCGCGGGTGCCGGTCTCATCGAGGGTGATGCCGAACGGGTGCTCGCCGACCGGGATCTTCACCGTCTCGGTGGCGGTGGCCGCATCGACCAGGGAGACGGAATTGCCCTCGCGGTTGGCCACCAGGATCGTGGCGCCGTCCGGCGTCACCGCGATGCCCGAGGGCGAGGCGCCCACCTGGATCTCGGTCTCGATCTTGGAACCGTCGGCCGAGACCACGAAGATGCGGCTGCCGTACCAGTCGGCCACGTAGACCGCCCCAGATTTCGGATTGACGGCGACGCCGAGCGGGCCGCCGGGCAGGGCGAGCGTGCCCGTCACCGCGCGGGCGTCGAGATCGACGATGGCGAGGCCGTGGCCCTCGGGGCGGGTGACGTAGGCGGTCTTGCGATCAGGCGACAGGGCGATGCCGGCCGGCGCCCCGTCCACCGGGATCTGGGCGGTGACGACCTGCGTGTCGAGATCGACCAGGGCGAGGATGTTGGCCCCCTGCGCCGTGACCAGGGCCTCGTCGGCGAGGGCGGGGGACGCGATCAACGCCACGGCGAGAGCACCTGCACGAGCCATCCCGGCAATCCCCTCTCCCCGCATGCGGGGAGAGGGCCGCGACGACCTCGTCGTCGGCGCGGCGAGGCGGCAGCCGAGGGTGAGGGGGCGGGGCCGATAGCGTCTCATCCGGAATGGCTCCTCACCGTCGCTTCGGCTTCGCCTGCGCTCATCGCGGACACGACGAGGTGCCCGCGATCCTCTCCCCGCGCGCGGGGAGAGGCGATGCGCACCGTCGCCGAGCCTTGGGACGTCCTTCGATCAAGAGCCCTTCTCGGCCTTGGCCTTCACGTTATCCAGGCCGGCCTTGTAGAGGCCGAGGACGGCCGCCTTGGAGGCGTCGTCGTTCAGGTCCGGCGGCGGATCGTTGTTCATGTAGCCGCGGTAGAACGCGCCGCGCCAGGTGACCTTGGTCTTGGCGCCGTCGCCCTCGACCTCGATGGTCGAGGAATAGTCGTTCACCGGCAGCGTCTTCACGTCCACCTTGTTGATCCGGTACATGTAGGTCTTCTTTTCGGCGTCGTACTTGGCGAGCTCTTCCTCGACCGTGGCGCCGCCCTTGAGGGTCAGGACGCGGGTGGCCTTGACCTCGTTGCCGCCCTTGCCCTCGGTCTTCTCGACCACGGGAATCCAGCTGGCATCCTGGAAGTTGCCGAGCACGGCCCAGACCTTGTCGGCCGGGGCGTTGATCTCGATGGTCTGCGAGACCTTCTGGCGGGTCGGGCCATGGGCCTGCGCCGCGTAGGATACCGTGGCGAGCGCCGCCACGGCGGCCAGCGTCTTGAATCTCATCAACCCTGTCTCCTCGGGAACGCACCGTCTAGGGTGCTTGGGGGGGCTCGTGCGAGAACCGGCTCGTCGCGCCCGAGGGCGGCGGCGACCTTGTCCTCGATCCAGTCCCAGGCCTCGCGCTCGGCGGGCCCGGCTGTCTTGGATATCGCGATGGCGTGGTAGCGCATCTCCGTCAGGATCTTGTCCGGCTCCAGCATGTGCAGGCGCGTCGACAGGATCGCCGCCTCCAGCACCGCAGCTTGAGCGCGGTTGTAGCCGAAGAACGGCATGTGGCTGGCGCTGTGTACCATGCGGGCGCGGTAGCGCGGGCGCGTCGCATCGTCCTCCACAGCGATCACCTCGAACTCGGCATGGCCGAAGCTCTTGGCGAGGCGCCGGCCCGGGATGCGGTCGCAGGGTAGGGTCGCCCAGTCGCGCCGCCCGGTGACCGCGCCGGCGATCACCCGCACGTCGCTCGGGCTCGACGCGGCGAAGACCGGGTTGGCGTCGAGGTTGAGGATGGTGGGCGAGGGCCGGAATGGGGCGAGCACCCACTCCTCGCCCTCGCGGATGAGGCCGAAGGGCACGAGATGCAGGTCGCCCGCGGGCGAGGTGGTGGTGACGATGGTCTCGAGGATCAGCGGCATCGGATCAGGACTCGCCGCTCTGGTCAGTCCGGTCGTTCGGGACGAATTTTCCGCAGACGATGCGGCCGCCCTCGTCCGAGAGCGCATCGCCGGCCCGCGACCGGCGGGGCTCGTTCGGGGCTGGCTCGATCGTCTCCGGCCTGACCGCACCCGCTTCCGGGGGCACGGCATCGCGGGTGGCGCGCTCCGCGCCGCCGGGGCCGGAATGCTTGGTATGCCCGGCCTTCTTGAAGGCGGTGGTGTCCTCGACCTCCTCGTCCGCGGCGACGCCCCAGCGCAGGGGCTCGTCCTGGACGTAGCGCTTGCCGAGACGCCAGGCCGTCTCGGCCTTGGTCAATTCGCCGCCGAGATAGAAGGCGTGGGCACCGTCAGAGGCGACATCGAGATCGGGAAAGAACGCCATGGCATCGGTGCCGATCGTGTGGACGTCGCGGTTGAAGGCGTGGATGCCGTCCTCGGCCACCGCGATGCGGTAGTTCGGATCGCGCACCTCCGCCGCCTGGGCCGCGATCTCCTCCGGGGTCTGCACGAAGGGGCGCTTGTCGTGCAAGGCCAGCAATTGGCGTCCGTAGCCCTTGGGCAGGGCGGAATCGGCCTTTGCGGCGAACATCACCCGGCGGGCGGCATCGTGCTCCTCCACCGTGCGCCGGGTGTGGTTGGAGACCTGCACGATCAGGACGTTGCGGATCGACAGTTCCGAGCACATGCCGACCAGGAGGGCGGTGACGCCGAGGCTGTCGGCCTCGGTGAGTTCGGTGAGGTTGCCGGTGCCCATCATCATCTCGATGCCGGGCCAGCGCTTGCGCGTCTCGTGATAGCGCGTGATCGATTCGACGAAGCCGAAATGGATCGGCTCCAGGATCGGATCGGCCATGTAGGGCCGGCCGGCCTTCTCCATGCGCTCGATGGCGCGGTCGAGGGAGGGCAGGTCGTCGGGCCGCATCGGCACCAGGACCGGCACCGCATCGGTCTCGAAGGCGAGGTCCAGGGTCTCCTCGTTGAGGCTGAGGAGAAAGTCGGCCCCGGCCTTCGCCCCGCGGGTCAACTCGTCGAGGGAGAAGGAATCGACGCTGACCTTCAGCCCCGCCCCTTTCAGCAGGCGCACGCACTCTTCGAGATGCGGGAACTCGGTGTCGGGCAGGCCGCCGAGATCGATCACGTCCGCGCCGCGTCGCGCCAGGTCGAGGCCCTTGGCCAGGATCTGCTCAGGCGTCATCTTCGAGGCATCGACGATCTCGGAGAAGATGCGCAGATCGTGGCGCGAGAGATCGACGTTGCGTCCCGCGAGGCCGAGATAGGCCGGAAGGTCCACCACCTCGTCCGGCCCGCGCTCCACCGGCAGGCCGAAATGGGCGGACAACGCCTCCGGATTGGCGCGGCAGCGGCCCGGCAGGACGATGCGGGTGGCGCCCTCTGGGATCGTCACGCGGCGGCGGATGATCTCCTCGGTCATCAGGGCCGCCACTTTCACGCCCGCATCGGCGATGCTCCAGGTGAAGCGCTCGGCCGGCAGGGCCGCGGCGACCTTCTCCAGGCGCGCCTTCGCCATCCGGCCGGTGATGAAGACGAGATGTTCGGGCGTGCTCACGCGGCGGCCCTTACGATGTCCGCGCCCGGACCCCGGATCACGATCTCGCCAGCGTAGGACGCGGCGAAGGCGGGAAAGGCCGCGTCGACCACGCCCATCCGGACGAGGTCGGACAGGCTCGCGCCCGCCGGGCGATCGATGGATTTCACCAGGATGCAGCGGGGTGCCCCGAGTTCGGTGGCGAGCCAGAGGGCGAGGCTGTCCGACGTGACGTCCCAGGATTCGGGGATGGAAGGGTGCCCGTCTTTCAGCGCGACAGGGTCCCAGATGACAGGCGCCTCGGCCGAGCGGGCTTCCCTCACGCTGCGCACGATGGCGAGGCGCGGCTCGCCCTCCGAAAGCACCTCCGCCATCCGGCCCATGGCATCGAGGGCGAGGCGGTGGGCGAGGGCGTCCGAGAAGCCCAGTCGCCCCTGGGCCTGACGCACCGCATCGGCGAACGGGCCACCGCCCGGCACGACGACGCAGCGGCCCTCGCCGCCATCCGCCAGTGCGCCGAGAAGGCGTCCGAGCCGCGCCGCGTCCGAGACGAGGCTGCCGCCGAGCTTCACGATGGTGGGAGACGCGCCCGTCACGCCGCGTTCCGCCGGTCGAGCCCGCGAAGCGTCTGCGCGGCCAGGGCCACGCGCTCCGGGTCGAGGCCGCGCGTCCGGTCGCTGCCGAAGCAGAGGCCGCCGCGAAAGCCGAGATAGTCCGGCCGGTGCGCGGCGAGGACGGCGATGTCGGCGATCGTCAGCGATCCCGCGAGGCCGGAGAGCAGGCCATGGCTACGGGCGTCGGCGGTGAAGGCCGAGAGGCGAGGGGCGGGCAGGAGGTCGCCGAGGCGCCGGCCGTCCTTGGTGGCGGTGTCGATCATCACCCCGGCAAAGCCCGCCCCGGCGAGGCGGCCGACGAGGTCGTCCGGCATCGGTGCTCCGGCGAAGAGGACCGCGATCAGGCGGCCGGGGGCGGCCCGCGCCGCGGCGGCGAGGGTGTCGTCGTCGAAATCGGCCCGCACGGCGACCTTGACGTAGCCGATGCCGGTCCCGGCCATCGCCGCCACCGATCCGGGCAGGGAGGCGGCGTCCTGCGGCTCGCCGGCCACCGCGCTGCTGACGGCCTCGTCCGCGATGGACGCGACGATCGCCCGGACCGTCTCGACGGGGAGCGCCCCGAGCGCGCCCCGGACGGGGTCCTTGGCATCGACGAGGTCGGCGCCCGCCCGCGCTGCCATCACGGCCTCGTCCGCGTCGCGGACGCTGACGAGGAGGCGGGGACGCGCGCGCAGATCGGATGACATCGGCTTCGACACGGAATGATGGGGCAACGGGAGACTCAGGATCGGTTGGGCAAGGGTTCGGCCAGGAGACGGTTCTTGACCACCCATCGCATGGCATGGGCCCATGTGTCGTCGGTATCGGCCCGGATCACCACCTGTCCAGCCCGCACCACCTTGCCGGAAGCGGCGTCCGAGATGAGGACGTAGAGATTGAAGATCTGGTTGGAGCCCTTCTCCACGAAACCGTTGACGGCGAGATCGGCCCCGAGGGTCTTGGCGATGGTGGCGGCGCAGCCCTCGCATTTGAAGAGGGGAGCCTGCTTGGCGATCTCGGCGGCCTGGGGCGCCACGTCCACGACCTCCACCGCATTGCCGGCGGTGAGCGCCTTGCGGAGCTCCTCCGTGACCAGGGCGAGGCGTCGAGCCTCGTCGGGACGCGCCTTGCGGCCGCCGACCACACCCGGATCGTTGAGCTCGATGCCGAAGATCGCCGCCTTGTCGGGAGCGGCGAGGGCCGGTCCTGCCAGGACCGATCCGGCCAGGATCGCGGCCAGGGCGAGGGCGGCGGGCCGCATCACCGCGCGTCCGAGGCCGGTTGGCGGCAATGACTTCACGCACTTTGGCATCATGGGCGTGGCGCGACGAGACCTGACGAATGGGGACATGGCGAACCTGTGTCACGATCGATGCGGCCTGCGGCGGACACCGCGCCCGAGCCTTCAAAGTCGAGCAGTGACCGGATTTGACAAGTCGTGCAAATCGGCTCGCCGGCGCGGAGCGATCTCGCGTGTATTCGCGCCCATCGGCACGCAAGCGACGCTCCGCCGCGCCTTAGGGTTTCCTTATGCTTCCGTGATTGAGCGTATCCGCGCAATGTTGTTAGCGTGCCGACCGTATGAACGCATCGCTCCTCTCCCGATCCGCCGCCCTCGTCCTCACGCTCGGCCTCGGCGGCACGGCGTCCCTCGCGGTGGCGCAGGAACCGGCGGCCTCCGCGCAGGCGGCGGAGGCCGCTCCGGGTGACACCCATATCGGCCTGATCTACCGGCCCGAGATCGCGCCGTCCTCCTACGATGCCGAGGCCGCGCCGGAGGATGAGGGCGTTGCCGGCGCCCGCATGGCGGTGAAGGACAACAATACGACCGGGCGCTTCACCAAGCAGACCTACGCCCTCGACGAGGTCGCCCTCACGGAGGGAAAAAGCGCCGTCGACGCCGCCCGCGACCTCGTGGGCAAGGGGATCCGCTATCTCGTCCTGGCCCTGCCAGCGGACGAGGTTCTGGCGGTGGCCGACGCGGTCAAGGGCGAGGGCGTGACCGTGTTCAACACCGCCGCGCCCGACGACCGCCTGCGCGGCGCCGATTGCCGCAAAAACGTCTTCCACGTGATCCCGAGCCGGGCGATGCAGACCGACGCGCTGGCGCAGTTCTTCACGCTGATGCGCTGGCGCAAGATGTTCCTGATCGTCGGCCCCAACGACAACGACAAGCTCTATGCCGACGCGTTCCGGGCCTCGGCCAAGAAGTTCTCCCTGAAGATCACCGCCGAGAAGCCCTGGACTTTCGGCCCGCTCGCCAAGGCGCGGGGCGACACGCCGACCCGCTCCGAGGCGATGGTCTTCACCCGCGGCGTCGATTACGACCTCGCCATCGTCGCCGACGAGGCGAACGATTGGGGCGACTACGTCCCCTTCCGCACGGTGGACCCCCGGCCGGTCGCGGGAACGCAGGGGCTCATCGCGGCCACCTGGCACCCGACCCTGGAAACCTGGGGGGCGGCGCAGGCGCAGAACCGCTTCCGGCGTCTCGCCGGCCGGCTGATGCGGCCCCTCGATTATCAGGTCTGGGCGGCTTTGCGCTCGGTGGGCGAGGCGGCGACGCAGAAGAAGACCGCCGACCCGGCCGTGCTCGCACCCTACTTCGCCGACCCGGCCTTCAGCCTGCCCGCCTACAAGGGCGTCTCGCTGACCTACCGGCCCTGGGACCACCAGCTGCGCCAGCCGATCATCGTGGTGCAGCCCAAGGCCATGGTGACCGTGGCGCCCGAACAGGGCTTCACCCATCAGCGCACCCCGCTGGACACCCTCGGTGTCGACCTTCCCGAGACGGCGTGTCGGTTCTGACGGTCCGCGAATGTTCGGGGATCTGCGAATTTTCGCGCCCGTCCTGCGGCAACGCGCTTGCGTTCCGCGTGCAGGCATGCGCTCCCCGTCAGGACAAACTGCACTATAATCACTGTCAATCGCGCAAAGAAGCGATGCCCAGGGAGAAGACGGAATGAGCCTCGGCTTCAAGGCAGGCGTGTGTGTGGCCGCCCTCGTCGGCGCGACGATGGCTCTGAGCGCCACCGCGCAGGCCTACACGGTCTACGTGACCAACGAGAAGGCCAACACCGTCAGCGTCATCGACACGGCGACGATGGCCGTGACCGGAACCTGGAAGGTCGGTCGGCGCCCCCGCGGGGTGACGACGAGCAAGGACGGCAAGGAGCTGTTCGTCTGCGCCAGCGACGACGACCGCATCGACGTGCTCGACACCGCCACCGGCAAGGTGGTGCGCTCGCTCCGCTCCGGACCCGATCCGGAGCAGTTCATCTTGGGGCCGGGCGGCAACCCGCTCTACGTCGCCAACGAGGACGACAGCCAGGTCACCGTCATCGACATCGAGAAGAACAAGGTCCTGGCCGAGGTGCCCGTGGGGGTGGAGCCGGAGGGGATGGGCCTGTCGCCGGACGGCAAGATCCTGGTGAACACCTCCGAGACCACCAACATGGCGCATTTCATCGACACCACCACGTTCCAAGTGATCGACAACGTGCTGGTGGATGCGCGACCGCGCTTTGCCGAATTCACCTCGGACGGGAAGTTCCTCTGGGTCTCGGCCGAGGTCGGCGGCACGATCAGCATCATCGACGTCGCCGCGCGGCGGGTCATCAACAAGATCGCCTTCAAGATCGCCGGCGTGAACGAAGAAGCGATCCAGCCCGTGGGCATCCGCATCACCAAGGACGGCACCAAGGCCTTCGTGGCCCTGGGGCCCGCCAACCGCATCGCGGTGATCGACGCCAAGACCTACAACGTCGAGAAGTACCTGCCCGTGGGGCAGCGCGTGTGGCAGCTCGCCTTCACGCCGGACCAGAAGTTTCTGTTCTCTACGAACGGCTCCTCCAACGACGTCTCGGTGGTGGATGTGGAGGCGAACAAGGTCATCAAGAGCATCCCGGTGGGATTGCTGCCCTGGGGCGTGGCGGTGTCGCCGAATTGAGGTGCACTTTCCCTCCCCCTTGTGGGGAGGGTCAGGGTGGGGTCGGCTCCGCCTGCCTCCGTAGAGGGTCACCCAGCCACCCCCACCTCCAACTCCTCCCCACAAGGGGGAGGAGGGACGCGCGGATATGCCGAAGGACGGACCGCCTCAAGGCGGCCAACGGGAGGACGATCACATGACGAGGACAATGCGGACGATCACCCTCGCCCTGGCGGCCCTGCTCGCCACGGGGCCAGCCTCGGCCCTCGATCTCACCAAGAAGCGCTCGAACCTGCCGGATCTGGTCCTCGGCAACGAGGAGGGCAACGATTTCGTGGTCGAGAACCGGGAGATCGAGCTCGAATCCGGCAAGGCCTATCGCCTGCGCATCGTCGCCAAGGGTCGGCAGGAGTACAAGTTCTACGCCACCGAGTTCTTCCGCAACATCTGGTTCAACCAGATCGTGATCCAGCATCTCGAGATCCACGGCAGCGGCCCGCCGGACCACCTCGAATTCGACGATCCGGGCGAGATCGCCATCGAGTTCGTCACGATCAAGCCCGGCGAATACCCCTGGTCGATCCATGGACTCGAATCCAAGGGCATGACCGGCAAATTCATCGTCAAGTAAGGCAGGGCCTCCGCATGCGTCTCCTCATCCCCACATTCGCCTTCCTCCTCGTCGCCGGCCCGGCGCTCGCCGACGACAAGGCCGCCTGTGCCGAGGGCATCGCCACGATCAAGGACGCCCTCGCCAAGGGGCCGTCCGAGACCGCCGCGCCGAAGCTCAAGAAGGCCCTGCGCGTGGCCGAGCGCGAGCAGGGCGAGGGCGAGTTCGACGAATGCCTCGACGCGGTCGGTGACGCCAAGCGGGCGATGAAGCCGTGAGCGACGGGGCAGGGGAGAGTGCGGCCCTCGACGTGGCCGGCGTGAGCCATCGCTTCGGCGCGCGCGCGGCCCTGTCCGACGTCTCGATCCGGGTGGAGCGGGGCCGGTTCATGGCCCTGCTCGGCCCCAACGGCGCCGGCAAGACCACCCTGTTCTCGGTGATCACCCGGCTCTACGCCAGCCAGGACGGGCGGGTCTCGATCTTCGGTCACGGCCTCGACCGCGAGCCGTCCCGGGCGCTCGCCCGCCTCGGCGTGGTCTTCCAGGCCCGCACCCTCGACACCGACCTCACCGTCGAGCAGAACCTCCTCTACCATGCCAGCCTGCACGGCATCGCGCGCCGGGCCGCGAAGGCCCGCATCGCGGCGCTGCTCGCCCGCGTTGGCCTGAGCGACCGGCGCGACGACAAGGTGCGCACCCTCTCCGGCGGCCAGTCGCGGCGCATCGAAATCGCCCGCTCCCTGGTGCATGAGCCGAAACTCCTGCTCCTCGACGAGCCCACCGTGGGGCTCGATCTCGAATCCCGTGCCGATATCGTCGCCATCGTCCGCGCCCTGGTGCGGGAGGAGGGGCTGTCGGTCCTCTGGGCGACCCACATCTTCGAGGAGATCGACGGGGCCGACGACGCGGTCGTCCTTCACAAGGGCCGCATCGTCGCGCGTGGAACTGCGGACTCCATCGCGCAAGGCGACGAGACCCTGGAAGCCGCCTTCCGGCGCCTCGTCGCCGAACCGCCGAGGCAGGCCGCATGAGTGCAATGCCCAAAGGCCTCCGATCCCACTCACGACCTCATCCTGAGATGCTGCGCAGCAGCCTCGAAGGAGGGTTCCAGGGATCATGGAGCGAACTGGAAGCCTCCTTCGAGGCCTTCGCTGCGCTCCGGCACCTCAGGATGAGGGTGGGGATGGGACGTGCCGATAGGCCTGTACCCCGGCTATCGATGGGTTCCTTCTCATGACAAAGACCATCGCCTCGACGGTTGCTGGCCCGACGGAAAAACCCGTGCCCCATCTCGGCCGCCTCGACGCGGTCGGCTACCTGATCTGCCTCGGCGGCATCGTCCGTCGCGAGTTGCTGCGGTTCTTCAACCAGAAGGAGCGGTTCTTCTCCGCGCTCGTGCGGCCACTGGTCTGGCTGTTCATCTTCGCGGCGGGCTTCCGCAACACGCTCGGGGTTTCGATCGAGCCGCCCTACCAGACCTATGTCCTCTACGAGGTCTACGTGGTGCCGGGGCTGGCCGTGATGATCCAGCTCTTCAACGGCATGCAATCCTCGCTCTCGATGGTCTACGACCGCGAGGTCGGCTCGATGAAGGTTCTGCTCACGAGCCCCTATCCGCGCTGGCTGCTGCTGCTGGCCAAGCTGATCGCCGGCGTCACCGTCTCGGTGGTCCAGGCCTATGCCTTCCTCGCCATCGCCTGGTTCTGGGAACTCGACATCCCGGCCATCGGCTACGTGGCGGCGCTCCCGGCCTTCATCGCCGCGGGGCTGATGCTCGGCGCCATCGGCCTGCTCCTGTCCTCGATGGTCAAGCAGCTCGAGAATTTCGCCAGCGTGATGAACTTCGTGATCTTCCCGATGTTCTTTGCTTCATCGGCCCTCTACCCGCTCTGGCGCATCCGCGAGTCGAGCGAGACGCTCTACCTGATCTGCATGGCCAACCCGTTCAGCCATGCCGTCCAGCTCGTGCGCTTCGCCCTCTACGGGCAGTTCGAACCTATCGCCTGCGCCGTCGTCGTGGGCACCACCATCGCCTTCTTCACACTCGCCGTCATCGCCTACGATCCCGGTCGCGGCATCATGGCCCGGCGCGGCGGACCGGCCGGAGACAATTCATGATTCTTTCGCGGACATTCGTACTGGCCCTGGCGGCCGGCGCTCTCCTCTGTGGGCCGGCCCTCGCCCAGCCCAAGGCGGACCCGGACTGGCCCTGCGTCCAGCGCAAGGTCTCGACCCTGAGCCCCGGCACCGTCTGGACGGGTCCGGATCTGGAGGCCGCCGGCCCGTGGGGCGACGATTACGAGGCGGCCTCGCTCGCCCAGAAGATCGCCTCGCGCCGCACCGAACTCGGCGAGGTCGATCCGCTGCTGGATGAGTTCGTCGCCAAGGCCGGCGACGACAAGGCCAAGCGCCTGACGCGGGTCTTCGCCGGCGTGTTCGAGGTGGTGAACAACGAGCGCAACCGGGTGATCGGGGGGATCACGCGCTACGCGCAGGGGCAGCGGCGGATGGCCGAGCGCATCCGCCAGGAGGCCGACCAGATCAGTTCGGTGAAGGACGGCCCCAGCGCCAACGACGCCCGCGAGATGCCCAAGGAGGCCTCGGAACTGGAGACGAAATTCGCCTGGGACCGGCGCATCTTCCAGGAACGCAGCCAGTCCCTGACCTATGTCTGCGAAGTGCCGACCCTGTTGGAGCAGCGTCTCGGCGAGGTCGCCCGCAAGATCCAGGCGCGCCTCTGACCCGACGTCACCATCGGGATTTCGCCAAGCCAAGTGTCCTCAGGCCCGCCGGACCCTCCGGCGGGCCTTTTGTACCCTGTATCAGTGACCCTGACCCATAGGTCAGGGTCACTGAGGTCCGGCGGACGAATGCCGCCGCGCAGTCGCGCGGGCAGACCTCGATGAGTCGGGCTCATCGAGGTCTGGTATTGCTCGCCGTGGATACTCGCCTCGGACGCGGAAGGATTGGACGCCGTCGATTCGCTCGACCTTCGTGACGGTCCGCCACGTACGAAGAGGCTCATCCCATCCCCAAGACGCGGAAAACATTCCGGCAGCGCTTGTTGCCTAATCGTCCCGCTTGTCGTTCCTATTGATCCTGAAGTCTTTGTATTCTCTGGCAAATCGTGTTGCCCGCAGATCACGCGCGGACGCCATCTCTGTGTGTCCTTATTAGAATCGTCGAATCCCCCCGCGACCGCATTGTCGAAGCCCGATACGCCCCGCAACATTCGGTAACGAGCCGGGACAAACCGGCCACGCCATTTTGAATCGAAGGGTCTCGGGACATGAAGAAGCGGACGCTGCGGAGCAGCCTCCTCGTTTCGGTAGCGCTGCTGCCGGGCGTCGCCTATGCGCAGACGACGGTCGTCGGCGGCCAGCAGGCCGTGACGCTGCAGGAACTGGACGTGGTCGCCACCACGCCGACGCCCACCCTGCGCAACGCCCAGGGCGTCCTGCTCGGCCAGGACCGTGACAAGCTTCCCCAGAACACCAGCGTCCTGACCTCGGCGGACGTGAACCGGGTCGGCACCCCGAGCGTGCTGCGCGCCCTCGACGAGCGGATCGGCTCGATCAGCATCAACAACGCGCAGGGCAACCCCTTCCAGCCGACCATCACCTATCGCGGCTTCGAAGCCTCGCCGCTGGGCGGAAGCCCCCAGGGTGTTGCCGTCTACGTCAACGGCAACCGCTTCAACACCTCCTTCGGCGACACGGTGCAGTGGGATCTCATCCCCGACATCGCCGTCGACCGCATCGAGCTCGAAGGCTCGAACCCGGCCTACGGCCTCAACGCCCTCGGCGGCGCGCTCAGCGTTCAGCTCAAGAACGGCTTCACCTATCAGGGCACCGAGCTGAACCTCTCGGGCGGTTCGTTCGGGCGCTTCGGCGGCTCGTTCCAGCACGGGCAGCGCTCGGACAATGTCGGCCTCTACGTCGCCGGCACGGCCCTCTCCGAGAACGGATGGCGCCAGCACTCGCCCTCGCGCCTGCGCCAGTTCTACGGCGATCTCGGCGTGCAGGCGGAGAAGGGTGAGTTCCACCTCAACTTCATGGGCGCGATCAACAGCCTGACCGGCAACGGAACCCTGCCCGTCGATCTGCTGGACTTCAAGCGCAACGAGGTCTTCACCTATCCCGACAAGACGCTGAACGCGTTCGGACGCATCGGGCTCTCCGGCACCTACGACATCACCCCCACCGTGACGATCCAGGGCAACGCCTATTACGGCCGATTCGAGCAGAACACCGCCAATGGCGACGCCGCCGAGGTGGAGCGCTGCGAGGCGAACGAGCGGTTCCTCTGCTCGGAAGGCGCTAACGAGGAGCAGTTCTTCCTGCGCGACCGGCTGAACCGTCGCGTCCAGGCGAGCAGCGTCAGGACGGCCAACTTCGCCCGGCTTCCGGCCTTCGCCGAGCGGTTCGACGAGGGCGGCCCCTACGCCTTCCTCAACTCGACCCGGACCAACACCGAGAATTTCGGCGTCTCGGTCCAGACCAACGTGCGCGAGACGCTGTTCGGGCTGCCGAACCGCTTCGTCCTCGGCGGCTCCTACGACGGCGGCCGCACGGCCTTCACCGCCGACAACGCGGTGGGCGGCCTGACCTTCGACCGCGGCTTCTTCGGCCCCGGCATCGTCGTGCGCAGCGACGACAACTCGATCACGCCGGTGAGCGTGAAGTCGAGCAACGATTACGGCGGCATCTACCTGCAGAACAACACCGACCTGACCGATCGCCTGACCCTGACGCTGCAGGGCCGGTTCAACATGGCCAAGATCGTGCTGGAGGATCAGCTCGGCACGGCCTTGAACGGCAACCACTACTTCCAGCGTTTCAACCCGGGCGTCGGCGCGACCTACAAGCTCGTGCCCGATCTCCTCACCGTCTATGGCGGCTATGTCGAGGCGAACCGTGCGCCCACCCCGGCCGAACTCTCCTGCGCCGATCCGCTCGCCCCGTGCTCGCTCACCAACTTCTTCGTCGGCGATCCGCCGCTGAAGCAGGTCATCTCCCGCACCGTGGAAGCGGGTTTCCGCGGCAAGCTGCCATCGCCGATCGAGCTCGGGGTGCTCAGCTGGAAGGCCGGCGTGTTCCGGGCTCGCAACGAGGATGACATCACCTTCGTGCCCTCCGACATCACCATCGGCCGGGCCTATTTCCAGAATGTCGGCTCCACCCGCCGCCAGGGCGTCGAGGCGAGCCTCGCCATCACCACCCCGGTCTGGAACGCCTTCATCGACTACGCCTTCGTCGACGCGACCTTCCAGTCGCCGCTGACCCTGGCCTCCGGCGGCAACCCCTTCGCGACGCCGAACCCGGCCCAGCCGGACAACTCGGAAGCCAACCAGATCTTCGTGCGGCGCGGCGACAAGCTCCCCGGCGTCGCGCCGCATCAGGTCAAGGTCGGCGTGCAGTACAACGTCACGCCGGAATGGCGGGTCGGCGTCCTCGGCCGTGTCGCCACCGGCAAGTTCCTCGTGGGCGACGAATCGAACCTCAACAAGACCACCGGCAACTACGCGGTCATCGGGTTCAACACGAGCTACCGGGTGAACGAGAACATCGAGCTCTACGGTTACGTAGAGAACGCGCTGAACGCGAAATACGCGACCTTCGGCACCTTCTCGCCGGTCGGCGAGGTTCCGATCCTGGCCCTGCCCAATGCCAGCTCCAACCGGAGCCTGGCCCCCGGCGCGCCGATCGCGGCCTATGGCGGAATGCGCATCTTCTGGTAGCCGCCCCTCGAGCCCCTACGATGGGCCGCCGCTCCGGAGACGGGGCGGCGGCCTTTTTTGTCGCTCGCCATGGTCGGTCGCCATGTGCGGCGGAGTGCCCCGTCAGGGGATGATCCGCCACAGGTTCGACGATGTCGCAGCAACATGCCGGGTGGGTCGAGCGTTGGCGTGCCATGTTCGACATCATCGGAAAGCATCGCATGACCAAGGCCCTTCGCGAGACCAGGACCTCCTCGGACAAGGCGCATTCGCCGACGACGGCCTCGCCGCTGATCCGGATCCTCGCGCCCGCTCTCGTCTTCACCGCCATTGCCGGTCCGGCCTTCGCCTCGGCCTGCTCCGACCAGATCGCCACGATCGAGCGACGCCTCAACAGTTCCGGCGCCGTGTCGGTCACCGGCACCGCCTCGGCCGACGGCAAGGTCGCGTCCAATCCGTCGATGGGCCTCGACGCCCCTCCCGGCGGCAAGCCCACCGATCCCTCGACCACCCCGAATGCCAAGAGTGTCGACCACGCCCGTCACCTGATCGAGCAGGCGCGCAAGCAGGAAGCGGCCGGAGATGCCAAGGGCTGCGAGAACACGATGACCGAGGCCAAGAAGGCTGCCGGTTCCCTGCCGTAACGCAGCACACCTGTCGCGCCGGCCTCCGGCGCAAGAACGGCAAAGGCCGCCCTTCGCGATGCGAGGGGCGGCCTTTTTGCGTCGCCGGGTGCATGCATCCCGGGAGGATATCGGATCAGTAGGCGTTCTTGGTGGTGACGAGGGAGAGCGGAGTCGCCAGCATGATCTGTACGTCGAACAGGATCGACCAGTTCTCGATGTAGTAGAGGTCGTGTTCGACGCGGCGCTGGATCTTCTCGTCGGTATCGGTCTCGCCGCGCCAGCCATTGATCTGGGCCCAGCCGGTGATGCCGGGCTTGACCTTGTGGCGGGCGAAATACCCGTCGACCACCTGATCGTAGAGGGTCGTGCTGGTCTTGGCCTGGACCGCGTGGGGCCGCGGCCCGACCAGGGACAATTCCCCCTTCAGGACGTTGAACAGCTGCGGAAGCTCGTCCAGCGACGTCCTGCGGATGAACCGGCCGAGGGGCGTGACGCGCGGGTCGCCGCGGGTGACCTGCTTCGCGGCCGTGAAATCGGACTGGTCGGCATACATCGACCGGAACTTGTAGACCTCGATCGTCTC
Organism: Methylobacterium sp. 88A; assembly: GCF_000376345.1. NCBI lineage: Bacteria > Pseudomonadati > Pseudomonadota > Alphaproteobacteria > Hyphomicrobiales > Methylobacteriaceae > Methylobacterium > Methylobacterium sp. 88A. The sequence goes on along the minus strand of NZ_AQVT01000001.1, from coordinate 2,069,850 downwards.
GTTGTTGAAGCCGAGGCGCTTCTGCCGGAACAGGATCGGACCGGGCGAGGTGAGGCGAACCGCGATGGCCAGGCCGAGCATGACCGGCGCCAGCACGATCAGCATGGCCATGCCGACGACGCGATCGAAGATGGCCTTGGTGACGATGTCCCAATCGGCCATCGGCTTGTCGAACACGTCGAGGACGGGGACTGAGCCGAGATAGGAATAGGCCCTCGGGCGCAGCTTGAGCTTCGTCGCCTTGGCGGAGAGGCGGATGTCGATGGGCAGCACCCAGAGCTTGGCCAACATTTGGAGCAGGCGATCCTCGGCCGCGATCGGCAGCGTGAAGACCACGAGGTCGAGGCGCGTGGAGCGCGCGTAATCGACGAGATCGCTCACCGTGCCGAGCTTCGGGTAGCCGGCGATCACCGAGGAGGACCGGTTGTCCCCGCGATCGTCGAACACGCCGACGATGCGGATGCCCGCATCGGATTCCGCTTCCAATGCGCGGATGAGCTCTTCCGCCAATGGCCCGCCCCCGACGATGGCCGTGCGGCGGTCGAACTGTCCGCGCAGCATGCGGGCGGTGACGAAACGGAGCAGGACGAGGCGTTCGGCGAGGAGCAGGGCCAGCCCCAGGGCGTAGAACAGCGCGAGCCAGATGCGGGAATAATGGTCGGCGACCTTGGCGAAGACCATGACCGTGGCAACGACGAGGAACGTCAGCGACCAGGCGGCGGTGAGGCGCAGGGCGGGTTTGAAGAAGGTCCGAAAGGCGGCGATCCGGTAACTGCCGAAGATCTGGAACAACGCCACCGCGAGCCCGGCCACGGACAGGATCGCCGTGGGATAGCTCCATCCCAGTGCGACGATGCCGCGGAGTTGCACGAAGTGGGTGGTGAAGCCGAGGATGGCGATGAGCGCCATGTCCGCCAGCCGCACGCTGCCCGACAGCACGACGGGAGACAGGACCCCGCCATGGTCGCGGGGCGCCCCGATTTCGGCGGGAGGAATCGCGGATTCGGCGGAGCCGTCATGAGCCGTATCGACCGCATTCGGCTGGCTGGGATTCCCCGCCGCCTTCAGAAGGTCGCGAACGTCGAAGGCGCTCATCGTCTGCTTTCGTTCGAACTTTTCGTCGGTGAGATGGGGGGACGATGCCGAGCCGGCATCACGGAACATTTAACGAAGGCCCGGTCGCCGGAAGCATGGCAAAGAGCAAGTTAGCGCGACTTCGGCAGTTCCTTCATCGGCGGCAGCGCCGTTGCTAGGGTAAACGTTCCTCGAAGCCGCAGGGCGGCAGCGTAGCCGGATAGCACATCCGCCCCCATCCGTTTCATCGAGAACCGTGTCCGCACGGATTCGCTGAGTGCCTGGGCTCGCGCGAGACCCCGGGCGGGGTCTTCGTCGAGCAGGCGGAGGATGGCATCCTTGAGGGCGGCGGGGTCTTTGGGCGGCACGAGATCGTCCGCCGCCGCCCCGAATATCTCCGGGATGCCGCCCACATTGGTCGAGACGAGGGGCTGGCATGCCGCTGCGGCTTCCAGCACCACGTAGGGCAGGGACTCGGCGAGCGACGGAACCACCATGATCCGTCCCTTCGCCAATGCGGTACGGATCGGCTGGGGCGTCTCGAACGCCACGGAGGCGGACAGGCCGAGCCGCCGTGCCCGCTCCACCAAGAGGTCGGCGTCCGGGCCCGATCCCACCATGAGGAGGCGGCAGGGGCGCCCCTCGGCCCGTAGCGCGGCCAGGGCGTCGAGCAGGACCGCGATCCCCTTCGCCTCGCGCAACTCGCCCACATAGACCAGGTCGTAGGCGTCCGCCCGGTGCGGCACCGGCGCGAACTCCGCCTCGTCGATGCCGTTATGGACGATCCGTAGGGTGCGGGGCGTGCCCCCCACGAAGCGCCGGTGCCGCCCGGCCACGTATTCGCTCTCGAACAGGAACACGTCGGTGCGCGCCGCGAGCAGGCGCTCGACCCCCATGTAGAGCCGGTGGCGCAGGGAACCGGGTTTGTAATTGTAGCTGCCGCCATGCGGCGTGTAGGCCCGGATCGGCGAGGGCGAACCCGGGGGCAGGCGGGCGATGCGGGCATAGGCCCCCCCCTTGGCGCCGTGGCCGTGCAGGATCGTGGCGCGGACCTCCCGCGCCCGCGCGGCGACCGCGCGTACCGCGGCGAGGTCCGATCCGTGCGGGTTGCGCCGCATGGGGAGCCGGACGATGCCGAGTGCGAGGTGGGGCAGGAGTTCGTCGAGCGCCCGCGCCGCGTTCTCCCCGCCCGTGGAGGCATCGCAGACGAGGCCGATCTCGTGGCCGGCGGCGGCCTGGATCCTGACGAGGTCGCAGACGTGGCGGAACAGCCCTCCCACCGGCGCGCGGAAGACGTGAAGGATGCGGTAGACGCTCCCGCCCTCGCCGGTGGAGGGGCGAATGGACGGGATGGAGGCGGACGCACTCACGACGGACAAGCTCCACGCGACGACCATTCGAACCGGGCGACGGTATGACCTTAGCGAAGACTGGTTTCCAGAGATGCTACCACCGTCGAGGACCGTACGCCGCAGGATCGGTTCAGGCGGTCGTGAGATCGAAAACCTCTCGTTCGGTCAGGCGGCCCCTGACGGAATCTCGAAAGTGCGGATTTCCCCGCAAGGGTGAAGCCTGGCTTTCCGCCTTGCGGAGAGATCCGCCGGTGGCAGGCCGCTCCCCGAATGACCGGCCCCCGCCAGCGGCAAGGGAACGGACGCCCTCCTGGGCGGGGCCGGATGTTCGACACGGTGGTCGTCATCAGCAATGCCGCCAGTGCCGCGAGGATGAGTTATCTCGACATCGTCCGACCGGGCCTTCGTCGATCGACGACGAGACGTCCTCAGAAGAAGCGTTCCTTGATGACGATCGTGTCGCCGGGCCTCACCAGGTAGGTCATCGGGACGATGCCCGAGACGAGGCCGTTCGGTCCCTCGCGGGTGAGGACGGCATAGTCGCGGGCCGCCCGCGGCCCGAAGCCCGCCGCGATCGCCACCGCCGTCTCCACGGCCATGCCGTTCACGTAAGGGTACTGCCCCGAGGTGGTGACCTCGCCGAGGATGTAGAACGGCCGATAGGCATCCACCTCCACCGTCACATGCGGCTCGCGCACGAAGCCCGCCGCCAGCTTGGCCTCGATGGTCCGGGCGGCCTGGGCCGTCGATTGCCCTCCCACCTTCACGAGCCCGATGAGCGGCATGGCGATGCCGCCCGTCCCGTCGATGGCGTAGATGTTGGAGAGATTGTCCTGGCCGAAAACGATGACGCGCAGCCGGTCGCCGGTGGCGAGCGTATAGCGTCCGCCGATCGATCCGGTGGCGGTGGCGTCGAGCTGCGCGGTCCGGAAGTCGGGACGCAGGCATCCGCCCAGTGCCAGAGTGGAGGAGAGAGCGAGGAGAAGGGAGCGCCGGTTCATCATCCAAGCCGCTAAGAGCAAGTTTCTGCCTCTATTGGTAGGTTCATATGGTTAACAAAAGCTGATGCGCCGCCCGGAATGCGCTGCGTTGCAGTCGATCTTAACCGACGATCAATCTTAACGAGTTCTACTCTTCCGTGAGGCGTCCGATACGCCGTCCTGCCTTGCGTAAAGATCGTCTCATGCCCCGCTCGCAGCAGACCGTTTCCTCGATCGAACCGATCCCACAGCGGGACGAGGGGCTCGGCCTGTCCCAGCTGTTCGGGGTGCTGGCGCGGTCCTGGCGCTGGATCGTCCTTCCCACCCTGGCGGCGGGCATCGGGGCCATCGTCTTCGTGCAGGTGGTTCCGCCCCGCTATACCGGCGAGGCCAAGATCCTGCTGGAGAGCCGCGACGCGAGCTTCGCGCGGACCGCCCAGGAACGCGGCGAACAGCCCCTGGCCATCGACGAACAGGCGGTGGCGAGCCAGGTCCAGGTGGTGATGTCCCGGGATATCGCCCGGGAGGCGATCCGCCGCCTGAAGCTCGTGGGCAATGCCGAATTCGATCCCGAGGTCGACGGCATCGGTCCGGTCCAGCGCGTCCTGATGATGCTCGGGCTCGGCAGGAACCCGATGGAGCGGGCGCCCGAGGACCGGGTGCTGGAGACCTATTTCGACCGCCTCCTGGTCTACCCGGCCGGCAAGTCCCGCATCCTGACGGTCGAGTTCCGCTCGCGCGATCCGGACCTCGCGGCCAAGGCCGCCAACACCATCGCGGAACTCTACATCGCCTCCCTGGAATCGGCGAAGGTGGACACCGCCCGCTACGCCTCGACCTGGCTCGGCGGCAACATCGACACCCTGCGCACCCGCGTGTCCGAGGCCGAGGCGAAGGTCGAGGCCTTCCGCGCCCGCAACGGCCTGATCAGCGGGGGCGGCGGCACCACAAGCCAACCTCTGGGCACCCAGCAGCTCAGCGAATTGTCGACCCAGCTGTCCCAGGCCCGCACGGTCAAGGCCGATCTCACGAGCCGGGCCAAGCTCATCCGCGAGATGATCAAGGACGGCCGCGCCTTCGAGATCCCGGATGTGGCCAACAACGAGGTCATCCGCCGCACGGTGGAGCAGCGCATCACTCTGCGCGGGCAGCTCGCCCTCGAATCGCGGACGCTGATGCCGGCCCATCCCCGCATCAAGGAACTGACCGCGCAGATCGGCGACCTCGACGCGCAGATCAAGGCCACCGCCGACCGGGTGGTGCGGACGATGGAGAACGACGCCCGTATCGCCGAGGCCCGGGTCGAGAGCCTGAACGCCGCCGTCGACGCGCAGCGCGAGGTCGTCTCGAAGGGCAATTCCAGCGAGGTCCAGTTGCGCGCCCTCGAGCGCGAGGCCAAGGCCCAGCGCGACCAGCTCGAATCCTACCTCTCGCGCTATCGCGAGGCCTCGGCCCGCGATGCCGAGAGCGCGGCCCCCGCCGATGCCCGCGTGGTCTCCCGCGCCGTGGTGCCCCAGATCCCGTCCTTCCCGAAGAAGCTGCCCATCGTGGCCCTCGCCCTCGTGATGGCGATGCTGCTGTCCAGCGGCGGGGTGGCGGCGCGCCATCTCCTCCGCGATCCCGACGAGACCCGCCGCCGGACCGGGCCGGACGATCGGGCTCCCGAGCCCGCCCCCTTCGCCTTTCCGGAAGCGTCCACGGCCCTGTCGCGCACCGGCACCGCCGCCGCCCTCTACGAGGCGCCGTTGATCGCCCGCGTCGTCGTCCCCCTCGTCGCCGCCGCTCCGGCCTCCGTCCCCGAAGCCACGCCGCTTCCGGTGCGGGAGGATACGGAAGAGGCCGCCGGGGAAGCGGGCCGGACGGCCGTTCCCAGCTACGATCTCCAGGCCCTCACCCGTCGCCTGCGCGAGCGCATGGGCCGCAACGGCGGAAGCCTCCTCGTGGCGGAGACCGATACGGACGCCGACCGGCAACTCGCCGGGATCCTGGCGGAGGCACTGGCCGCGAGCGGGCGCGTCCTCCTCGTGGACGTCAATGGCCCGGCTTCTCCCTCGGACGATGCCGGCCTCACCGACCTCGTGGCGGGCGAGGCGGCCTTCCTCGACGTGATCCGGTCGGTGCCCTCGGTGCGCAGGCTCCATGCCATCCCGCGCGGCTTCGTCGATTGCGACATCCTCACGGACGAGCCGGAGGCCCTCGCCATCGCCCTGGATGCCCTGGCCCAGAGCTACGATTGGGTCGTCTATCGCCTGGGCGAGGCCCAGTCCGAGGGGGCTCGCGACCTGCTGACGGCCATGGCGGGCCGGATGAACGCCATCGTCATCGCCTCCGACACGTCGCCCGAGGATCCCGAGCTCGTCGCGCTCTACGGCCTCGCCGACCGGGAGGGATCCGGCTCCGTCCTCGTCGCCGGAGAGCACCCCGCGAACGAGCACGCCGCTGGGGGAAAGCCGGGGACCGGCGCAAGACTTTCGGCGGCCTGAGGACTTTCGGCGGCCTGAGCGAGTCGTCGCGTCAGGTTTGCGCCTCGCCGGCGCTCCGGCCATGGCGGGCCGAGCGTCGGATCGCCTTCTGAACCGCCTTCGCCCAGCGCGCCAGTCGCTCGCTCCGCTTGATCCGGCGCTTGAGGCGGGTAGCGGCCATGGCCGGAACCGCGAAGAGATGGCCGCGCAGGGTGACGGCGATGGTGACCTCGCCCAGCTGAATCGTCTCGTCGCAGATGTTGGCCTTGTAGCGGGCCTCCCCGACCCCGAGATCGAAGCTGCTGCGGCCACGCTCGGTCTGATCGCGGATGAGGTGCTGCAGCAGGATGTCGCCGGGGCTCGACCGTCCGACGATGGGATCCTGATCGAAGGAGGTCATCATGCCGCTGTAGCGCGCATCGCTGACCGCACCGGCGAAGGTCGCGAAGACCCGCCCATCGTTGCACGCCACCAGGGCGGAGACCTCGATCGCGGCGCCCCGGACCTCGTCCGGATCGTCCTGCCGGCAGGCGCCCGTGGCAATGAAGCGGCGGATCCCCTCGTCGGCATAGGGATTGGCGATGCCCATGGCGGCGAAGCGCGCGGCCTTCTGCGTGAAGAAGGCGGCGAGGTAGGCTCTCACCTCCTCGGCATTCGCGGCCACCCGATACTCCACGGGGCCGAAGGCCTCGATCAGCTTCCTTTCCTTCGAGCGCATCTTCTTGCGCGCATCGGCACTGAAGACGCGCTTTGCGGTGGTCTCGGGGTCGGGGCCGAGGATCAGGCCGTAAGCGTCGCTCACGGCCGGCGCGGCGTGGAGGGTCAACGGATTGGCGGCGCCGTCCCAGAAGCGCGGCTGATGCCCGAGCAGATAGACGTCGATGCCGGCCTCATGCCCGATCTGGCGCAGCAGGCCGACGAGATCCTCCGCGCGCATGGCCGCCGCCTCGCGGGAGGCGAACATCGGCATGTGATAGTTCGCGTGCTTGCAGCCGATCACCCGCGCCACGCGGACGCCGCGCTCGCGTGCCACTTGCAGCGGCAGGATCACGCGGGGCCGTCCGCCGGGATCGCGCAGGACGATGACCCGCAGGGAGGCGTCCTGCTCCGCAGGAGTGCAGCCGAGCTTGGCCGAGACGAAGGCCGAGACCCAGTCGAAGCGCTGATAGGGGGTCGACAGCGCGGCCGGATCGCTCTCGACGCTCCGCCACAAGGCCTCGACGCTGGCCAGGTCGCGAAACACCTCCGGAACCAGTTGCCCGCGGACGCGCTCCTGAATCATACCCGCTCCGGTGAGATCGTGAACAAGAACCGCCATCACCGCTCCCTGGCACGGCTCCGCGAGCGCGGCGCACGAGCATGCATCGTCCAGTACCTAGACCTCCGGCTCCTTAAGCGCCGGTGACGATGGAAAACGGCACGGCATCATCTCGCGATGTGGGTAACGAAACCTTGCGGGTTGGTGGTCGAATCTCCGCCCGTTCCGCTCTTCTCCGGTGACGCCCATGCCCTCGCCCGAGTTCCGTCACCGCCTGTTCGATGCGGGCTTTCGCGCCATCGCCGCCTCGGGAGCCGACCGCTGGCTGAGGCGGGTCGCGCAGGGGCGCGGCCTGATCCTGACCTTCCACCATGTCGATCCGGCCCCCGTGAGGGCCTACGCCCCCAACGGCATTCTCTCGATCACGCCGGACTTCCTCGACGAAGTCTTGGTCACGTTGGCCGCGGAGGGGTTCGACGTGATCGGCCTCGATTCCGTGCCCGAGCGGCTCGCCCGGCCCGGCGGGGACAGGCCCTTCGCCGTCCTGACCTTCGACGACGGCTACCGGGACAACGCCCGCCACGCCGTTCCCATCCTGAGCCGGCATCGCGTTCCCTGGACGCTGTTCGTCGCGAGCGACTTCGCCGAGGGGCGGGGCCGCCTGTGGTGGATCGAACTCGAACGCGCGATCGGTCGCCTCGACCGGGTGAGGGTGCGTCGGGACGAGGCCCCGCCCCTCGATCTGCCCGCCGCCACGGCTGGGGAGAAGAGGGCGGCCTTCGCCGTGATCTACCGATACCTGCGCGCCGGATCGGAGGAGCGCCTGCTCGCCACCATCTCTGACCTCTGCGGCGAGGCCGGCATCGGGATCGGGCGGGTGGCGGAGGAACTCTGCCTGTCCTGGGGGGAGTTGCGCGGCCTGGCGGCCGATCCCGCCTTGTCGATCGGAGCCCATACGATCGGCCATCCCATGCTGGCGAAACACGGGGAGGCGCGGGTCCGCCATGAGATCGGGGAGGGCAGGGCGCGGATCGAACGGGAGATCGGACGGCCGGTCAGGCACCTGTCCTATCCGGTCGGCGATCCGACCTCGGCCGGGGGGCGCGAATTCGACATCGCCCGCGAGGCCGGGTTCGACACGGCCGTGACGACCCGACCCGGCCATCTCTTCCCCGGTCATGCCGCCCATCTCCATGCCCTGCCACGGGTCTCGGTGAATGGGCTGCATCAATCGAAGGCGGCGCTCTGCGCACTGCTGTCGGGGGTTCCGTTCCTCGCCTGGAATCGCGGGCGACGGCTCGATGTCGCGTGAGCCCGGTCGGGTCAGTCCTGAACGGGGCCTGTCAATGTCGCCGGCGGCGGCGGTAGGACGAGCGGCCCTCGCTTCCACCCACGGTGAAGCTGGCGCTCTGGCGGCCGTGGCGGGTGTAGCGCCCGCGCCTGCCGCGCTGGCCCCTGCTTGCCTCCTGCGCAGGCTCGTCGGCCATGGGCAGGGATTCTGTGCTGACCGGCGGCACGGCGGCGAGCGCCGTCGCCACGGAAGAGGCCGATCCACCATCGCTGCCCCCGCCCCCGCCGCCGACATTCTTGGCGGCCGGTCCGAACATCGCGAGGCACTGGTTGTAGGCGAGGTCGTTCTTGAGACGCTCGCATTCCGCCATCGAGCGGGGCGCATTCTGCGCCGAGGCCGGCGTGCCGAGAGCCGGAAGAGCGGCGCAGCCGAAGCCTGCGAGCAGGAAGGACGCGAGGAATCGGTTCATGAGGATCGGATCATGGAGCGGCGGATCTCGGCCTGGGTCTGAGGGAACATCGAAGCGTGCCCAAGCCTGTGACGGCCGAGTGCGGCGAAATCCCGGCGTCGGGGGAAACCCCGGTTCTCAACTGCCGCCGTCGACGTCCTTCCGTTCCATCCAGCGGATCAGCGGCATCAACGGGAAGATCCAGGCGATGCCGAGGAAGGCGTAGAGGATCGCCTGAACGGCCGGGGGCGTCTGGGAGATGCGGCTGTCGGCCAAGGCCATGGCGAGGGGCGCGTAGAGCGCCACGAAGGCGAGCATGCCGATCGTGCCGAGCAGCGTGCGGGTGCGGCGGCGCATGAGCGCTCTCCTGTATAGGGGCCTTTGGCAAGGGCCTTCTCCCCAGCGTCAGGTCCGCCGGGGTTAGGCCGACCGCCCCGGCAAGGCAATCGCCGCTCGCGCCGCATCCAAACCCTCTGCGGCCCTGGGCGACGTTGCCCCGGTGGCCCCGCATGCGTAACGCAGGGCGCAAGGCACGGGAAACCCGCGCCGATCCCGACACCACGCGAGCTCCCCACCGCGATGCCTTCACGCGAAACCACCCCGACCGCGCCGGTCCGTTCCACGAACCCGGTGCGCATCTGGCTCTACACGCTGGCGATCCTCGTCGTGGCCATGGTCGCCGTCGGCGGTGCCACCCGCCTGACGGGATCGGGATTGTCGATCACCGAATGGCGGCCGGTGACGGGCGTGGTCCCCCCGGTCTCCGAGCAGGCCTGGGCCGCCGAGTTCGACAAGTACAAGGACACGCCGCAATACCGCATCCTCAACCAGGGCATGGGGTTGTCGGACTTCAAGGTCATCTATGCCTGGGAATGGGGCCACCGCCTGCTCGGGCGCATCCTCGGGCTCGCTTTCTTCGTGCCGCTCCTGGTGTTCTGGTGGCGCGGTCTCGTCGACCGGCGCCTGGGATACGGGCTCCTCGCCCTGGGCGTCCTCGGCGGTCTTCAGGGCACCATCGGCTGGATCATGGTCGCTTCCGGCCTCCAGCCGGGCATGACGGCGGTGGCGCCCCTCAAGCTCGCCCTCCACCTGACCACGGCGAGCCTGATCCTGGCCGGCCTCGTCTGGCTGGCCGCCGGGTTGAGGTCCGGCCCATCCGAGCCGGCACCCGGTCGCCTGCGGATCATGGCGGCCCTGCTGCCGGTCCTCGTCCTGCTCCAGATCGGTCTCGGCGGCCTCGTCGCCGGATCGAAGGCCGGGCTCGTGCACAATACCTGGCCAGACATGGACGGCGTCCTCGTGCCGGGGGCGTCGGACCTGTTCGCGGTCAGCCCGTGGATCGAGAACTTCGTCGACAACGTCACCCTGGTGCAGTTCAACCACCGCCTCATGGCCTATCTCCTTCTGGCCGTGGCGCTGTTCCACGCCGTCGACGCGGGCAGGCGGCTTCCCGGCAGCGGGACGGCCCGCCGCGCAATGGGCATCGCCGGCCTGACCCTGGCGCAGGCGGGGTTGGGCATCGTGACGCTTCTGCTGGCGGTGCCGCTCTGGGCGGGCCTCGCCCATCAGGTCTTCGCCATGGCGGTCCTGATGATGGCGACGGTGCATGCCCGGCTCAGCCGGGGAGCGACCCCGCGGACCCTGCCGTCTCTCGTCGCTGGTTCCGCCGCCTTCGGTTTCGAGGGCCTGACGGGCCGAGGCGCTTAGCCCCTCTCCGGGGACACATCGTAGCGGAGGCCGAGAGGGCTCGGGGAGACGGCCTCTTGACCGGACGCGAGGGGGTCTGTCCCGGCCCTCTTTCCGGATCTCGTCGGCGCGCCGGCTGCTGCATCGCACAGACCGCAACACCGCTATGCCGGATGATAAGCGCGGATTGGCCGGATGCTTGCACCGTGTCGGTCCACATCGGCGAGCGTCGCCCCGGCCATATTTTGTTGCATCGCAGCGAAACCAAGCTTGGGTTTGTACCGTTAGCCGATGTGTCGATGGCGCCGCGAAAGCGGCGTCCGGCAGTGTCACGCCACAACCGAAAGGCCGTCCAGCATGCACGACCAACGCCTCGTGTCGGAAGAGCAGGTACTCGTTGAGCGCGACCAGACGGCACGCGAGGGCGCCGACACGGACGGGACGCGCCATGCGCGGACCCGGAAGGTCGTCGTCGGTCTCACGGGACTTCTCGGCGCCGCCTGGGCCGTCGTCCTCGCAAGCCGCTTCACGACCTTCTCCTTCTAGGACTCCTCTCGCCGGGACAATATGCGGCAATCAGGTGGGCGGCGGTTCACGATGCTCGCCGCCTACGCAGTTCGATCAGGGAACGAGTCCAGGCCTTCGGTGCTTAAGCTTGGGTTAGGAAAGTTCGGAGTCAGCGATGTTCCTGGCTGAGGACGGTAGACCCATCGGACTGACCTGGAACTATACCCGCCGGGAGCTGATGGCGGATGCCGCCGTGCATATCGCTGGCATCGCGTTCGGTGTGGCAGGCTCCATTGCCATCGTCATCCTGGCGGCGATGGCCCCGCTGGATTGGACCGAGCGGGCGGCCGTCGCGGTCTATGCCGCCGCCCTGGTGTCGATGCTCGGTGTCTCGGCCACCTACAACATGTGGCCCGTGGGGCGCCGCAAGTGGATCCTGCGCCGGGCCGACCACGCCCTCATCTACCTCATGATCGCCGGCACCTACACGCCTCTGGTCGCCCTGGTCGGGCGCGGCTCGACGGCCTGGATGCTTCTAGCCTTCATCTGGGTGCTGGCGGCGATCGGCATCGCCCTGAAGCTGCTCCTGCCCGGCCGTTTCGACCGGGCCGCCATCGGGCTCTACCTGCTCCTCGGATGGAGCGGCGTCGCCACCTACGAATCGGTGATCGGCGCACTGAACCCCGAGGCCCTCTGGCTTCTGGCGATCGGCGGCGTGCTCTACTCGGCCGGGGTCATCTTCCATGTCTGGCGCAGCCTGCCGTACCAGAACGCGATCTGGCACGCCTTCGTCCTCGCCGCCACGGCCTGCCATTACGGCACCGTCCTCACCAGTGTGATGAGCGCCGCTCCCTAGAGCGCTCTCCGCCGAAGTGGATGCCGGTTCGGCGAAAAAGAGCGCGGCACAACAAAGGCCTAGAGGTGTGCCCCGACCCAACGTGGTCGGGCGTAGCTCTAGCGGCGCTCGGTGACACGTCCCCCGACGTTTCGGTTCTTCGCCTACTTCCCGTTGCAGAGACCCTGCCCGGCGAGTCGGTTGTGTTCGCGCGGATCGCAATCCGTAGCCAGGAAGGAGGCCCATTCCGCGGTGGAGCCGTAGAACGCGTTGCGGTCGACGTCGCCGCGCACGCCCGGAACCCGGCCCGTGGAGGTGAACTGCCACAGCATCCACTTGCGCTTGGCGTAGCGCTGCTCGGGCTCGGCCGCCGTGGAGCGGACCCAGTGCGGGTAGTCGGGCAGCTCGTCCTCGAGCACGTCCTTATGGAAGGTGATGTCGGTATAGATGATCGGACGCTTGCCGGTGTAGCGCTCCATCTCGTCGAGCATGTAGCGCATCATCGCCAGCGCCTGGGCTTTCGGCAGCTTCTTGGGGCAGAGCTGCGAATGGCCGTTCCACTCCACGTCGAGGACGGGGGGCAGGGCGGTCGGATCGTTGGGGACGTTCTTCTTGAACCACTCCATCTGGTCCTGGGCCGAGCGGCACCAGAACACGAAATGGTAGGCCCCACGGGGCACGCCCGCCTTGGCGGCGCCGTCCCAATTGGCGCGGAACCGCTCGTCCACGTGGTCGCCGCCCTCCGTCGCCTTGATGAAGGCGAACTGCGTGCCGGCACCGCGCACCGAGGCCCAATCGATCGGCCCCTGCCATTTCGAGATGTCGATGCCCTGGATCGGGTGCTGCTTGGCGCGCGCCACCCCCGGATGGGGCTTCACGTCGCCCTTGGTGGGGTAGAAGTCGCTGTGGTTTCCGGCGCAGGCCGCGAGAGTCGCGAGCAGGGCGGCGGTCAGAGAGCGTTTGGCCCAGCGCATGGCAACGCCGCGTGGCATCCCGGCCATGATTGTCGGGGCGATCCCGTTCTTAAGCGACATCGATGCCCGGCCCACCGTTCTCACGCGCTACACTCATCGCTAAGGGATGGCCCCTGCGCGGTTAACAGAGCTTTGACGGCAATGCGGCGGAATTCCGGAAGTCGTTGCCTACGAGCCACATAGGGTGCATTCCGGCGCTTAGGCCGCAGGCCGGCGCCCGAGGCTAAGTCACGAGTCGGTCTGGCGTTTCGAGGGGAGGGGAGACTGCAGAAGGTTTTGTTCACCATCGGCTACGAAGGGCTTGATTCCGAGCGTTTCGTGGCGACACTGAAGGATGCCGGCGTCGCGACCCTGGCCGACGTTCGCGCGGTGGCGAATTCGCGCAAGCGAGGTTTTTCGAAGAACGCCCTGAAGACGAGCCTGGAGGAGGCGGGTCTGGCCTACGCGCATGCGCGCGAACTCGGCACGCCCAAGGCCGGGCGGGAAGCCGCCCGGGCTCATGACGCGGCGCTGATGCGCCGGATCTACTGCGAGGAGGTCCTCGATACCGCCGATGGCGGCCTCGCCCTCGATGCTCTGTGCGAGCTCGCCGCGCGGGCGCCCACCTGTCTCCTCTGTTTCGAGCGCGATCCGGAACGGTGCCACCGCCGCGTCCTGGCCGAGCGACTGGAGGCGACCGGTTTCAGGACCGTCGACCTGTTCGGCTGATGCTCCCTCGGATATTCGTTTGTGCAAAATCGATCCTACCCGAGGGAAGGCGTTGACAATCTAGAGTTAGCGCGCTCACATGCCCTTCGATCATGTAAACGTGATCGGACTCTCCTGGCAGTACGCGTGTGACGCGCAAATCCCTCGATCAGACCCTCGGCTTCCTCCGCTCCCTCGATCGTACCGCAAGCGGCGAGGACGTCGCCCGGCTTCTGATGGCGGAACTGGCGGATCTCGGCGTCGCCCACATCATGGCGGCCACCGTGCCGGCCCGTGGCGCGCCCGTCCGACAGCAGCGCGGCCACGTCCTTCTCAACACTTTCCCGATGGAATGGGGCCGGCGCTACCTGACGCGCGGCTATGCCTTCCACGACCCCACGGTGCAGCGCCTCGGCCACTCCACCGCGCCCTTCGCCTGGAGCGACGCCACCGATGAGCATGCCGACGATCCCTTGGCGCGCAAGGTGATGGACGAGGCGACGGATTTCGGCCTGCGCGACGGCCTGACCATTCCGTTGATGACCCTCGACGGCGAGACCGCCGGATTCAGTGTTTCGGGCGAGCGTCTCGCCATCGATCCGGCGGATCGCGGCATGCTCCAGCTGGCCGCCACCTACGCGTTCGGCCACCTGCTGCTGTTGAACGGCCAGAACCCGGCGGCCTCCGCGCGCCTCGCCCCGCGCGAGCGCGAGGCCCTGCAATGGGCGGCCGAAGGCAAGACCGACTGGGAGATCGGCGAGGTCATGGGGATCTCCGCCCATGGCGTCGATTTCCATCTGCGCTCCGCCCGCGCCAAGCTCGGCACCGCCAACCGGACCCAGGCCGTCGCCATCGCCCTGCGGCGGGGGCTCATCATCTGATGGGCTCGAGGCCGGACATTCGATAGTCTCGCGCGAGCTCAACCTCGCAAGAGGAGTCGACGATGCCCAAGGTCAGCACCTGCCTGTGGTTCGGTAAGGACATCGAGGCGGCGGTCGGCCTCTACGTCTCCCTCGTCCCCGATTCGCGGATCGACCATGTCCAGCGCTCGCCCGGACCCTGGCCGGGCGGGGAGGCGGGCGATGCGCTGCTGGTGGCCTTCACCCTCGGCGGACAGAGCTTTCAGGCCCTGAACGGAGGCACCACGGCCGATTACGGCACGGCGGCTTCGATCTCCGTGGCCTGCGCCGACCAGGACGAGGTCGACCGGTTATGGACGGCGCTCACGGCGGATGGCGGGGCCGAGATCATGTGCGGCTGGCTTCGGGACAGGTGGGGTGTGCCCTGGCAGATCGTGCCGACGATCCTCCCCCGGCTGCTGGCCGATCCCGATCCGGCCGTGGCGCGCCGCGTCTTCTCCGCCATGCAGGGCATGATCAAGCTCGACATCGCCGCGCTCGAGCGCGCGGCCGCCGGCTGAACCGGACGTCTCGCCTCGCTCGCCGCCTCACTTGCCGCCCGGGCGTTCGCGGCGGCCGAAGCGCTCGGCGATGACGATGCCGCCGAGGACGAGGGCCAAGGCCGCGGCCTGGTACCATTGGAAGGGCTCGCCGACGACGAGGATGGCGAGGCCCGAGCCGAAGATCGGCACGAGGTTCACGAACACCCCCGCCCGGTTCGGGCCGATCAGTTCGACGCCCCGCATGAACGAGAGCTGGGCGATGAGGGACGGGCCGAGGGCCACGAAAGCGACGATGGCCCACCCCTTCGGTTTCGGCCAGATCAGGGTTCCGGCGGCCTGTTCGAGGACGAGGGCGGGCAGGGAGGTCACGAGGGCGGCCAGCGCCATGGCAGAGAAGAAGGTCAGACCGGACATCTTGGGCCGGTCGGCGAGGGCGACGGTGTAGCCGGCATAGAGCAGGCAGGCGCCGAGCATCAGCATGTCGCCGATGTTGAAGGACAGCGTCGACAGGATGTGCCAGTCGCCGTGGGTCGCCGCCACGCCCGCGCCGCCGAGGGTGATGACGACGCCGAGGATCTGCGCCCCGGTGACGGCGACGCGATGCACGACGTAGTTCAGCAGGATGACGAGGACCGGGATCGCCCCCTGGAACAGGGCGACGTTCACGCCGGTGGTGTAGATGCCGGCGGCGTAGAACAGGCTCGCATAGGCGGTGTAGCCGCAGGCCCCCATCAGCAGGACGTAGCGCCAGTGGCGCGCGATCAGGTGGCGCTCGGACACGATCCCGCGCCAGGCCGGCCAGGCCAGCGCGAGGCAGGCGAAGGCCCAGCGCAGGCAGGTGAGCACCTGGGGCGAGACCTCGCCCACGGCCCACTTGCCCGCGACCACGTTGCCGCCCCACAGCAGGGTCGTGAACAGGAGGAGCGGGTAGGCGGCGGCGACCGCGCGGGTCTCGACGGCCGGGCCGGGGGAGGCGGACGGAGAGGTCATGATCCCTTCGGCGGCTTTGCTCGGAGATGGTTCTTCGCTGGCGGTACCGCCGTCCCCTTCTGTCCCGCCCATGACGGGCGAAGCAAGCGCGCCGGAAGCAGGGCTGACATCGCGGATCCTACCCGGAGACGGGCCGGGCAGGGCGGCGCTTGGCGGCGGGTTCGGGGACAGGCAGTGCGGCGGCGATCCGCGCGGCGTCGCTCGTCCAGAGATGCACGGCGGCATAGGCCCGCCAGGGCCGCCAGGCTTCGGCCCGGACGAGCAATTGCGCCGGTGTCGGACGCCCCGCCCCGGTATCGAGGGACCGGAGCAGGGCGAGGTCGCTCGCCGGCAGCGCATCCGGTTCGCGCAAAGCCCGCAGGGCAATGTACTGCGCCGTCCACTCGCCGATCCCGCTCAACCCCCTCAGGGCGGCCACCGCCGGATCGAGCCCGCGTCCCCGTGCGAACAGGTCGGGCTTCGCATGGGCCTCCGCCGCGAGGGCACCGATCGCCCTGCCGCGTGCGCCGGGCATGCCCAGCGTCGCGGCCACGTCCGCATCGAGCAGGCGATCCGGCGTCGGGAACAGGTGGGTCAGCCCCGTCCCGGCGTAGTCCGGCGCCATCGCGTCACCGAAGGCGGAAACCAGACGGCCGGCGAGACGGGTCGCCGCATTGACCGAGACCTGCTGTCCGAGAATGGCACGTACCGCGATCTCGAACCCGTCCCAGGCGCCCGGAACCCGCAGGCCCGGCCGTTCGGCCACGAGGGGTGCGAGGTCGGGGTGGCGCGAGAGCGCAGCCGCGATGAGGGCCGGGTCAGCATCGCAATCGAACATCGGCCTCAGCCGCGCCAGGACGTCCGGCAGAATCGCCGGATCGGGATGATCCACCGTCGCGACGAGGGTATCGTCCCCGCCCCGCATGACGGAGATCGTGCCGGGGCGACCGCCGAGGTAGACGGTCCGGGCATAGGCGTCCGCCGTCACCACCTCGACACCCGGAATGGCCCGGCCGCCGAGATAGGCCAGGATCGCGGGCCAGTCGTAGGGCGGCCTGTAGGGCAGCGGGATGATGTGGGTCACGACGCTCTCCGGCCGCCTCCACCATCTCACGACCGCGGGAATCGCGAAACCGCGCGCAGGCCGGCGCAACGGTGCGGGGCAGGGCGAGAGGCAAGACGGGAGGCAAGACGGGAAAATCCGGCATCGCCCGTATCGGGTTGCGGGGCGACGCTGTATCCGTTCACGAGGGACGACGCGGCGTATCGATCGCGAGGCCGGGGAGGGCGGTTCTGGTGTCGTGGGTGCGTGGTCTCCTCTTCGCGGGAATCGTGGGTGGAATCGCCGCCTTCGCGGTGAGCGAAGCCGGCACGGCCCTCATCGCCGAACTGCGCGAGCGGGTCGCCCCCGGTCCCCCTGCCCCGCGCCATCTTCCGGCCCAGCGCACCGCCATCGAGGACGGGCGCACCGTGGTGCGGCTCAAGCCGGCGGAGCGCGAGCGCCTCGGCATCGCCACGCAGGTGCGGCCTTCCGCCCCCCACCGCGAGGAACTCCAGGCCTATGGCAGCGTCCTCGACGTCGCCAGGGTCACCGACCTGACCAATTCCTACGCCAGCGCCAGGGCGCAGCTCCAGACCGCCCAGGCCCGGGTCGAGGTCTCGCGCAACGCCTTCCAGCGCGCCAAGAATCTCGGCCCCTACGCCACCACCGTTCAGGTCGAGACCACCGAGGGCACGTTCCAGACCGACCAGGCCGCTCTGGCGGCGGCGGAATCGCAGGTCCGTACCCTCGCCGCCACCGCGCAGCAGGAATGGGGGCCGGTGATCGGCCGGGCCATCGTCGAGCGCTCGCCGGCCATCACCCGGCTGATCGAGCGCGTCGACTTCCTGGTCCAGGTGACCCTGCCGCCGGGCGAGAGCATCAAGGGCCAACCCGCCGCCGCCTTCGCCGAGGTGCCGCCGCAGAGCGCGCGGATCGCGCTGCGCTACGTCTCGCCGGCCACCCGGACCGACCAGCGCATCCAGGGCCTCAGCTACTTCTACACCGTGCCGGGTGACAGCGGCTTCCTGCCCGGCATGAGCATGCTCGCCTTCCTCGCCTCGGATCGGACCGTCACCGGCCTCAGCGTGCCCGAGGACGCGGTGGTGCATTGGCAGGGCGGAACCTGGATCTATCGCGCGGTGGCGCCCGACGCCTTCGCGCGCCACGCCCTCAAGGCCGACCCGCCCATGTCGGCCGATGCCTATGTGGTGGAGGACCTGCCCGGTGACACCGAGATCGTGCTGACGGGCGCGCAGGCGCTCTTGTCCGAGGAGATGAAGAGCCTGCTCTCCGTCTCCGGCGGCGTGGACGACGATTGACGTGAGCGACGTTCCGAACGCTTTCCCGAGTGGCCCCCAGGCGGCGCTCGTCGCCTTCGCGGTGCGCTTTCGCGGCATCGTCCTGGCGCTCAGCCTCGCGCTCGCCGGCTACGGCGTCTACGTGCTCGGGGACGCGAAATACGACGTGTTCCCAGAATTCGCGCCGCCTTCCGTGGTGGTCCAGACCGAAGCGCCGGGCCTCAACCCCGAACAGGTGGAGGTGCTGGTCACCCAGCCGATCGAGGTGGCGGTGAACGGCTTGCCGGGGATCGAATCCCTGCGCTCGAGCTCGATCCAGGGCCTGTCGGTCATCACCGTCACCTTCGGCACCGGCAGCGACGTCTACCGCGTCCGCCAGCTCGTCACCGAGCGCCTGACGGCGCTCGCCGGCCGCCTGCCCCAGGGCGTGCTGCCGCCGGCGATGACGGCGCTGACCTCGGCCACCAGCACCGTGCTCCTCGTCGGCCTGACCTCGGAGCGGCGCTCCGACCTCGACCTGCGCACCGTCGCCGACTGGACCGTGCGCCTCCGGCTCCTGGCGGTGCCGGGCGTCGCCCAGGTCTCGGTCTATGGCGGCGCCGTGCGCTCGCTCCAGGTCCAGATCCGCCCGGCCGACCTCATCCGCTACAATATCGGCATGAACGACGTGCTCGCCGCCGCCCGCAAGGCCACCGGCGTGCGCGGGGCGGGCTTCGTCGACACGATCAACCAGCGCGTCACCCTCCAGACCGAGGGGCAGTCGCTCACCCCGGAGGAACTGGCCCGCACGGTCCTCATCAACGAGGGCGGGGCGAGCGTGACCCTCGGCGACGTCGCCACCGTGGTCGCCGCCGGCGAGCCGCCGATCAGCGCCGCCCTGGTGGACGGCAGGCGCGGCGTGCTCCTCATGGTCGGCGCGCAATACGGCGCCAATACCCGCGAGGTCACCGCCCGCGTGGAGGCCGCTCTCGAAGACCTGCGCCCGGCCCTCGACCGGGAAGGCGTGGCTTTGCGGCCGGATCTGTTCCGGCCGGCGAACTTCATCACCATCGCCAATGCCAACGTGCTCCAGGCGCTCGGGCTCGGCGGCATCCTCGTCGTCGTCGTGCTGTTCGCCTTCCTGTACGATTGGCGCACCTGCGTGATCTCGTCGGTGGCGATCCCGCTCTCGCTCATCGCCGCCGTGGTGGCGCTCCAGGCCATGGGCGAGAGCCTCAACACCATGACGCTGGGCGGCCTCGCCATCGCCATCGGCGAGGTGGTGGACGATGCGGTGATCGGCGTCGAGAACGTGGTGCGGCGCCTGCGCGAGAACCGGCGCCTCGCTTCGCCCGTCCCGGAGGGGAGGGTGGTCATCGACGCCATTCTCGAAGTCCGTACCGCGGTCGCCTACGCCACCTTCGCCGTGCTGCTGGTGTTCCTGCCGGTGCTGGTCCTGTCCGGCATCGCCGGCAAGCTGTTCGCCCCCCTCGCCCTCGCCTACATCCTCGCCGTGGTGGCCTCGCTCGCCGTGGCGCTCACCGTCACCCCCGCCCTGTCGATGATGCTCCTCACCGGGCGACGCGAGACGGACATGCGCGACCCACCGGTGATGCGTTGGTCGCGCGGCGGCTACACCCGCCTCCTCCAGCGGATCAACCGCGCACCGCGCATCGTCATCGCCTCCGGCATCCTCGTGACCCTCGCGGGCGCCGCCGCGACGCCGTTCTTCGGCAGCACCTTCCTGCCCGACCTGAAGGAGGGCCACCTGATCCTGCACATGGCGGCGGCGCCCGGCACGTCGCTCGGGGAATCCATGCGCCTCGGCGGCCGCATCACCACCGAACTGCGCAAGATCCCCGGCATCCGCGCCGTGGCC
Source organism: Methylobacterium sp. 88A (assembly GCF_000376345.1). Taxonomy (NCBI): domain Bacteria; kingdom Pseudomonadati; phylum Pseudomonadota; class Alphaproteobacteria; order Hyphomicrobiales; family Methylobacteriaceae; genus Methylobacterium; species Methylobacterium sp. 88A. The sequence goes on along the minus strand of NZ_AQVT01000001.1, from coordinate 2,049,727 downwards.
TCGCAGATCGGCCGCGCCGAGGCCGGCCAGGACACCGCCGGCACCCATTACAGCGAGATCCATATCGACCTCGACCAGGGGCTGGACGGCGCGGGGCAGGGCAGGGCCGAGGCCGATATCCGCACCCTGATGGCGGGGTTTCCCGGTGCCGCCTTCTCGCTCAAGACCTTCCTCACCGAGCGCATTGAGGAGACCGTCTCGGGCTACACCGCGCCGGTCGTCATCAACGTCTTCGGCAACGACCTCGCCCGGATCGAGGCCGCCGCCCGCGACATCGCCCGTGAACTCGCCGAGGTGCGCGGTGCCGCCGACATCCAGCAGGCGTCGCCCGCCGGATTGCCGCAGATCAACGTCGGTCTCCGGCCCAACGACCTGCGCCATTGGGGGCTCTCGGCCGTCGAGGTGATGGAGGTGGTGCGCACCGCCTATCAGGGCGACGTGGTCGGCCAGACCTACGAGGGCAACGCGGTCTTCAACGTCCTCGTCATCCTCGATTCCGGGGCGAGGGGGCGCCTCACGGCTGTAGGCGACCTCCCCTTGCGCTCCTCGAACGGCCGCTTCATCCGCCTCGCCCAGGTGGCGGACATCTACGAGACCTCGGGGCGCTACCAGGTCCAGCATCAGGGCGCCCAGCGCGTCCAGGCCATCACCGCCAACGTCACGGGGCGCGACGTCGCCTCCTTCGTCGAAGCCGCCCGGCGCAAGATCGCCAAGGAGGTGGCGTTGCCGACGGGCGTCTATGTGAGCTTTGCCGGATCGGCCGAGGCCCAGGCGCGGGCCAAGCGCGACCTGCTGCTGTTCTCCGGACTGGCGGGCCTCGGCATCGTGCTGCTGCTGGCCATGGTCACGGGCAGCGCGCGCAACCTCATGCTGGTCCTGGTCAACCTGCCCTTCGCCTTCGTCGGCGGGGTACTGGCGGTCTTCGCCACCGGGGCCGTGCTGTCGCTCGGCTCCATCGTCGGCTTCGTGACGCTGTTCGGCATCTCGCTGCGCAACACCATCATGATGATCTCGCATTACGAGCATCTCGTCGCCGTCGACGGCCGGCCGTGGGACCGCGACACGGCGGTGGAAGGGGCCGCCGACCGCCTCGTGCCGATCCTGATGACCTCCCTGGTCACCGGCCTCGGCCTGCTGCCCCTGGCGCTGGGCGCCGGCGAGCCCGGCCGCGAGATCGAGGGGCCGATGGCCATCGTCATCCTCGGCGGCCTCGTGACCTCGACGGTCCTGAACCTCATGATCCTGCCGACCCTGGCCCTGCGCTACGGCCGTTTCACCACCGGCGAGGGCAGGGCGCCGGATACGGCGCGGGCATCCTAGAAGGCTCGGAGCCGGTCGTCGGGGAGGGCTGCCCGGGATGGCGATCCAAGCCCGTTCCGAACCCGCACCCGTCATTCGCATAAGATATATTATGGAACTTGAAGCCCCGGAGGACGGGGTGAGGGGGGCTTGCAGGGCAGCTTGACACGAAGCTGGGATTCACCATTCCATGAACTGTTGCCGAGAGATGGCGGCTTTACCCCTTGCTCACCAGCTTCCTTAAGCGATCCGCCAGTTTCAGGGGCAATCGTCACAATCCTATCTCAAACCGCGTGTCTAACCCGTGGCGGAGTGGGACCGGTCATCGCGACCGCCCGCCCCGATCGTTCTCGAAGCGGATCCGATGCTGACCCTGCTCAAACCCTGCGCCGCCCCGTTCCTCGTCCTGGCCCTCGCGGCTCTGGGCCTCGGTGCCCCGGCATGGGCGGAGCCGGTCGCGGCCAAGCCGGCGATCCCCGCCAGGGCGCTGGCCAAGCTCTCCCACGTGGCCGCCCTGGTGAAGGCGGGATCCGACATCCGCATCGTCGCCTTCGGCTCCTCGTCCACGGAAGGGTCGGGGGCCTCCTCCCCCGCCGCCGCCTACCCCGCCCAATTGCAGGAAGACCTGCAGGGCCGCCTCGATATCGCCGGCGCCAAGCACCCCATCGTCACGGTCCTCAACCGCGGCAAGGGGGGGGACGACGCCGAGGCCATGGCGCGACGCCTCGACCGGGACGTGCTGGCCGAGCGGCCCGACCTCGTGATCTGGCAGACCGGCAGCAATGACCCGATGACCGGCGTCACGGTGGAGCGTTTCACCGAATTGACCCGTCAGGGCATCACGGCGATGCGCGCGGCCGGCTCCGACGTCATCCTCATGGACCAGCAATGGTGCCGCCGCCTGACGACGACCAACGGTGCCGAGCGCTACGGCGAGGCGTTGCACAGCCTCGCGGCCGAGCTCGACGTGCCGGTGATCCGCCGTCACGCCCTGATGCGGACCTGGGCTGCCAGCGGCCTCCTGAGCCCGGCGCAAATGATCGGCCCCGACGGGCTGCACATGACCGATGCGGGTTACGACCGCCTCGCCAAGGCCGCCACGGCGCAGATCCTGGTCAATGCCGGCCTGATCCCGGCCGACCCCCTGCGCAACTGACGCGCGCCCTCCCCGGCGCTCCGCTCTGGCGAGCCTAGAGGTCCACGCTCACCGACAACCCGTCATAGGCCGGCACCACGCCCGGCGGCAGCTTGGCCGCGAGGGTGGCGTAGTCGAGATCGGTGTGGAGGTTGGTGAGGATCGCGCGGCGCGGGCGCACCTCTTCGATGAGCGCGAGCGCGTCCGAGACCGAGTAATGGGTCGGGTGAGGGGTGTCGCGCAGGGCATCGATGATGAGGAGATCGAGGCCGTGGAGCCGCGCCTTGGCCGCCTCCGGCATCAGGCTCACGTCGGGCGCATAGGCCGCCGGCCCAAAGCGGAAACCGTGGGCGGATTCGGCGCCGTGCTCCATGCCGAAGGCCACCGCCTCGATCGTACCGCCCTCACCTCCGATCGAGACCGGCTCGCCCGCCACGAGATCGTTCATGTCGAGGATCGGCGGATAGGCGCTGCCGGGCGGCGTCTCGAAGCAATAGCCGAAGCGCATCGTCAGCAGGGCGCGCGTCTCGGCATCGGCATAGACCGGGATGCGCCGGTGCATGTGGATCACCAGCGGTCGCACGTCGTCGATGCCGTGGGTGTGGTCGGCATGGGCATGGGTGTACAGCACCGCGTCGAGGCGGCTGACCCCCGCCGACAGCAATTGCTCGCGCAGATCGGGTGAGGTGTCCACGAGGAGGCTGGTGGCGCCCGCCTCCCCTCGCCGCTCCACGAGGATCGAGCAGCGCCGCCGCCGGTTCCTGGCATCGGCCGGGTCGCAGGCGCCCCAGCCGTAGCCCACGCGGGGAACGCCGCCGGACGAGCCGCAGCCGAGGATCGTCAGCGTCAGAGAACCCATTCGCACCTCCCGGTCCGTTGGTATCGGAGCGCGCGGGCCGCTGTCATGCCGCCCGGCCGCCGGATGGGGTCGCCTTGTCGAACAGACGGTGGAAATTGGCCGTCGTCAGGCTCGCGAAGGCCTCGAACTCCATGTCTAGGGTCTTGGCCAGGGAGCGGGCGGTGTCGGCGGTATAGGCCGGCTCGTTGCTGCGCCCGCGATGCGGCTCCGGCGCCAGGAACGGCGCGTCGGTCTCCACCAGGATGCGGTCGCGGGGCACCGCGAGGGCGATGTCGCGCAGCTCGTGCGAGCGCCGGAAGGTGACGATGCCCGAGAAGGAGACGAACAGGCCGAGTTCGACCCCGACTTCCGCCAGGCGTCGACCCGAGGAGAAGCAGTGCAGCACCGCCTTGAAGGCCCCGCGCTTCATCTCGTCGACGAGCACCGATTCCATGTGCTCGTCGGCATCGCGGGCATGGATGACGAGGGGGAGGCCGGTCTCGCGGGAGGCCGCGATATGCCGGCGGAACACCCGCTCCTGCACCGCCTCCGGCGCGGCGTCCTCGTAATGGTAGTCGAGCCCCGCCTCGCCGATGCCGACACAGCGCGGATGGTGGGTGAGGGCGACGATCTCTTCCGTGGGTACGTCGGGCTCGTCCCCTGCCCCGTTGGGATGGGTGCCTACGGTGTGCCAGATCTGCGGATGAGCCTCGGACAGGGCCTCGTAGACCCGCGCCTTGGCGATTCGCGTCGAGATCGTGAGCATCCCCGTCACGCCCGCCGCCTCGGCGCGGGCGATCACGCCGGGAAGATCCTCGGCGAAGTTCGGGAAGTCGAGATGGCAGTGGCTGTCGACCAGCATGGACAAAACTCGGGATTCTTGTTGACGCTGCGGACCCCGCCTCAGACGGCGGGAGCCTCCGGCTCGACGAAGCGCGGGAACAGCCCGCTCGGCGCGGGGAGCGCCGTGCCCGGCGCCAGCCGACCCCCCTCCCCGATATCGGCGAGCTGCCGCCTGCCCGCGGGCACGGCCAGGAGGTCGAGGAGCTTGGCGCCCGAATCCGGCATGAAGGGCTGCACCAGGATGCCGATGGCGCGCAGGGTCTCGGCCACCACGTAGAGGGAGGCGGCCATGCGGGCCGGGTCGGTCTTGCGCAGGACCCAGGGCTTCTGCGCGTCGAAATAGCGGTCGGACGCCGTCACCACGGCCCAGATGTCGGCGAGCGCCGTGTGGAGGGCGAGCTTGTCCATCGCCACACGCACGGAGCCCGGCAGGGCGTCCGCCAGCGCCAGGAGCGCCCGGTCGTCCTCCGTGAAGTCGCCGTGCTCGGGGACGAGGCCACCGCAATTCTTGGCGATCATGGAGAGAGAGCGCTGGGCGAGGTTGCCGAGCCCGTTCGACAGGTCCGCCGTGTAGCGGGTGATGATGGCCTCGTGGCTGTAATTGCCGTCGCCGCCGAACGGCACCTCGCGCAGCACGAACTGGCGCAGCGCATCGACCCCGTAGGTCGCGATGAGGTCCATCGGATCCACCACGTTGCCGAGGGACTTCGACATCTTCTCGCCCTTGGAGAGCAGGAAGCCGTGGCCGAAGACGCGCTTCGGCAGCGGCAGGCCCGCCGACATCAGGAAAGCCGGCCAGTAGACCGCGTGGAAGCGCACGATGTCCTTGCCGATGACGTGCAGGTCCATCGGCCAGAATTTTTTGCGGGAGTCGGCCTCGTCGGGGAAGCCCGTCACCGTGAGATAGTTGGTGAGTGCATCGACCCAGACGTACATCACGTGGTCCGGGTGCCCCGGCACCGGCACGCCCCAGTCGAAATTCGTGCGGCTGACGGAGAGGTCCTTGAGGCCGGAACGGACGAAGCTCGCCACCTCGTTGCGCCGTGTCTCGGGGCCGATGAAATCGGGCTGGGCCTCGTAGAGGGCGAGCAGGCGATCCTGGTAGGCGGAGAGGCGGAACAGGAAGTTCTCCTCCTCCATCCAGGTCACGGCCGTGCCGGTCTCCCGCGCGCGGCGCGTCCCGTCGGGGGCGGTCTCGGTCTCGTCCTCGTTGTAATAGGCCTCGTCGCGCACCGAGTACCAGCCGGCGTATTTCGACAGGTAGATGTCGCCATTGGCCTCCATGCGCCGCCAGAGTTCCTGGGCGGCGGCATAATGGTCCGGCTCCGTGGTGCGGATGAAGCGGTCGTGGCTGCAGTTCAGCGCCTCGGCCATGGCCTTGAAGCGCGCGGCCATGTCGTCGACCAGGGCCTTCGGGCTGATCCCGGCCTTGGAGGCGGTCTGCTGGATCTTGAGCCCGTGCTCGTCGGTGCCGGTGGCGAACAGCACGTCGTAGCCGTCGAGGCGCTTGAACCGCGCGATCGCGTCGGTGGCGATCACCTCGTAGGCGTGGCCGATATGCGGCGCGCCGTTGGGATAGGAGATCGCTGTGCTGATGCCGAAGGTCTTAGCGTCGAAACCGGACGTCTCGGCAATGGATGGGCTGGGCCCTGACTCGTTGGCCATCGCGTCGAAATACCCTCGGATACGCGGTTCATCGGATCACAGGACGAGCCTGCTCATGTCCCGGCGCGCACGGCCCCCGCGAGGTCGCCGAACAGCGAGAGGATCAGCGGCCGGCGGTCGAGATTGTAGGTCGCGGCCTCCCGGGCGGCGCGGGCGATCTTGTCACACACCTCCACCAGGGCCGCAAGGCGAGCGGGGGGCTCGTGGCGGCGGCGGTCGAGTTCCGACGAGACAAAGCGGAACACCGTGTCGAGGCTCGCGGCGAAATGCTCGTCCGCGTCCCGGCCGGAGAGTTTCTCGGCCAGTGCCAGGATGCGGCGCCAATCGGGATGGTCGAGGCGCGACAGCAGGGTCTCCATTTCGCCGACGAGGTTGGATGTCGCCGGATCGAGCATGGCGAAGCCCTGCGCCACCGAGCCCTCGGACAGGGCGGCGGCGCGGGCCAGGGCTTCCGGTTCCGGCCGCACGAAGGGGGGAGGGAAGCTCTCCAGCACCCGAGCCACCTCCCCCTCCCCCAGGGGGCGCAGGTTGAGCGCCCGGCAGCGCGAGCGGATCGTCGGCAACAGCCGGCCCGGCGCGTGGCTGACGATAAGGAACAGGCAGCGGGGCGGCGGCTCCTCCACCATCTTGAGCAGGGCATTGGCGCTGTTGGCGTTGAGATCCTCGGCGCTGTCGACGATGCAGATGCGGTAGCCGTCATTGCCTGCCGTCGAGCCGAACAGGTCGAGGGCATGGCGCGCGGCATCGACCGAGATCTTGGTCGCGAGCGTCTTGGCATTGTGCGGCCGGGTCCGGCGCAGGGCCACGAGGTTGGGGTGCGACAACGCCGCCACCTGCCGCGCCGCCGGATGCGAGGGATCGACCGCGAGGGTGTCCGGGACGTGGCCGGGGCGCGGGTTAGCGATCAGCCAGCGCGCCACCCGATAGGCCAGGGTCGCCTTGCCGATGCCGCGCGGGCCGCCGATGAGCCAGGCATGGTGCAGGCGGCCGGAACCGATCCCCTCGATGAAGGCGGCCTCCGCCTCCGCATGGCCGACGAGACCGGCCTGCTCGCGCGGGCGGGGGATGTCGGCGAGATCGCCGGGCTCGACGTCCTCGGGCGCGCGTTCAGGCCGCATCGTCGGCAGCCTCCGGGCGGGAGAGAAGGCCGGGCAGGCGGGCGGCGAGGGCGGCCGCGATCGCCTCTTCCACCGCATCGGGGGGGAGGCCGGCATCGATGACGACGCAGCGCTCTGGTTCCGCCGCCGCGATGGCGAGGAAGGCCTGCCGCAGGCGGGTGTGGAAGCCCAGCGCCTCCGCCTCGAACCGGTCGGCCGCCTCCCCTGCCCCGGCACGGGCCTTCGCCCTGGCGAGACCGATGGCGGGGTCGAGGTCGAGGATCAGGGTGAGGTCGGGCGTCATATCCCCGACGACGACCCGCTCCAGGGCCGAGAGCAGGGCGGGGTCGAGGCCGCCCGCCGCTCCCTGATAGGCACGGGTCGAATCCGAGAAGCGGTCGCACAGCACGGTCTCGCCGCGGGCGAGGGCCGGGCGGATCAGCGTGTCGAGATGGTCGATGCGGGCGGCGGAGAACAGCAGCGCCTCGGCGAAGGGTCCGTGCCGCTTCACCGTTCCGGCCAGCAGTGCCTCACGGATCGCCTCGGCCTTGACCGAGCCGCCGGGCTCGCGTGTCGTCACCACCGGGGCGGAAGACGCACCACGCAGGCGCGCCGCGAGACGGGCGATCTGGGTCGATTTCCCGGCCCCCTCCCCGCCTTCGAAGGTGATGAACGCCCCGCCCTGCCCGAGCCGCTTGCGGCTTCGGTCGATCACGACTTGGCGCCGGCCTTATCGGTCGCGCCGGCCTTGTCACCCGCGCCGACCTTGTCGAAGGCGCGCCGGAACAGCCCGGTCCCGACCTCCCAGGCCCCGTCGAGGGCGCGCTGCGGAATCGTGCCGGCCGGCACGTCCTCCCCGGCATAGACCGGTAGGTCGAGGGCCTGGGTGTCGCCACGGGTGATGCGCAGGCGGCCCACCTCCCTGCCTTGCTCCACCGGCGCGATCAGCGGCCCCTGATAGACGACGCGGGCGCTGATGCGGTCGCCATTGCCCCGGGGCAGGAGCACCCGCACTGGCTTCTTGGCCACCAGCGGGACGCTGCCCTGCGCCCCGCCGAAGACGGAGGCGTCGGCCACGGTCTCGCCGCTGGCGAAGATCTGCCTCGGCTCGAAGGCGCGAAAACCCCATTCCACCAGCTTGCGCGATTCGCCGGCGCGGTCGCGCGCCGTCTTGAGGCCGCTCACCACCATGATCAGGCGCTGGCCGTTCTGCACCGCCGAGCCGGTGAGGCCGTAGCCCGATTCCTCGAGATATCCGGTCTTGAGCCCGTCGGCGCCGATATCGAGGGTCAGGAGCGGGTTGCGGTTCTGCTGCTTGATCTTGTTCCAGGTGAACTCGCGCTCGGCGAAGATCTTGTAGAGATCGGGGTAGGTGTCGATCAGGTGGATCGCCAGCTTGGCGAGGTCGCGTGCGGTGACTTTCTGGTCCGGCGCGGAATAGCCGGTGGCGTTGCGGAAGGTGGAGCGCGTCAGGCCGATTTCCTTAGCCCGCGCGGTCATCATCCGACCGAAATTCTCCTCCGAGCCGGCGATGCCCTCGCCGATGGCGATGGCCGCGTCGTTGCCCGATTGCACGATCAGGCCGCGCAGCAGGTCGGACAGCTTGATGCGGCTGTTGAGCTGGGCGAACATCGAGGAGCCGCCTCCCCCGGCACCGCCCCGGCGCCAAGCGTCCTCGGTGATCTGGAATTCGCTGTCCATGCTGAGCCGGCCCTGCCGGATCTCGTTGAACACGATCTCCGTGGTCATCAGCTTGGCCATGCTGGCCGGCGAGAACGGCTCGTCGGCCGCCTTTTCGAACAGCACGGAGCCCGAATCCGCGTCGATCAGGATGGCGTGGGGGGCGGATGTCTGGAAGCTCTGGGCCAGGGCGGGAAGGGCGGCGAACCAGCCGATCGCCGACAGGCTCAAGCCGGCCAGTCCGGCCCGAAAGCCGGCGGCCAGATTCGTCCGGTTCGTCGTCGCACGCATCGTTCGCCTCATGCCCGTCGGCTCCGAGGCTTGGCTGATAAGCCCGGTCCGTTCTCGCCCCTGCGAGATGGTATAGCGGATCGCCCGCGAAATCGAACGCAACTTTGCCGATGAGGTCGCGACACGGTGGACCAGACGATGCCGCCGCCCGCACCAATCCCGACCGTTTTCCGGTCAGTTCACCTCGGCGATGCGCGAGCGGCGTGCCTGGGCCGGCTTTGCCGTGGCGGTGGCGACCGCCGGGGCGGGCGACTTGCCGCGCCCGGCCTGGGCGCCGGCGGGCTGGGAGCCGGCGGGGGGCACGGACAGCTTGGCGACGCTGGCCTTGGCCGTTCCCAGAGGGCCCGAGGGAGGCGAAACCGGACGCAGGTTCGCCACCGCGGCATGGCCCGTCGCGGAGCGTGCCGGGGTCGCGGCGCCCGCCGTCTTCACGACCGTGCCGCGTGCGGGGGCCGAAGCGGCGGCCATCCGCTGCGGTGCCGCCGTGACCGGCGACAGGGCGAGTTTCGTCTTCGGAGCGGAGGTCTCCACTTTGGCCTGAAGCGACTTCGCGTCCTTGGGCGTCCCGGCGCCGTGCTTCGATGCCGGGGCATGGGTGGGGCCGGCGATCGAGGCGAGGCGCGTCGGTGCCGGGGGCGGCGGTACGGCCCCCTTCGCCTTCGGCCCCGCATGGGCCATCTGCATGGCGGGAACCTGGAGAGCGGGAGCCGTGCGATCCGGCATGGTCGGCCGGAACCCGTGTGACCGGGACGCAGTGGGCTGCAGGGCCGCCGGCACGGCGACGCTGGAGCCGCCCGCCACCAGGACCGGCGCGGGCCGGACGGGACGCGGCGCGGGAGCGGCGTCGTCCTCGTCGGCCGCAGGCTTGAAGGCCAGGGCGGGACGCTGCGCGCGCGTCAGACGCTCCGGTTCGGCATCGGGTCCGAGATCGGCCATCATCACCGGCGAGCCGCCGCCGACGCGGGCGGGCGCCCCATCGGTGCGCAGGGTCGCCATCAGCTTGCGGTCGTCGCTGCCGGCGGTGGAGGCCTTGCCGACATACTCCACCCGCACCTTGGCGGTGCCGCTGCGATGGAATTCCAGGGCCTGGGCCACCTCCTCCGACACGTCCATGAGGCGATTGGCATGATAGGGGCCGCGATCGTTGACGCGCACGATCATCGAGTGGCGGTTGGCGAGGTTGGTCACCCGGACGTAGCTCGGCAGCGGCAGGGTCGGGTGGGCGGCCGCGATGGAATGGCGGTCGAACACCTCGCCATTGGCGGTCATCCGGCCGTGGAAGGCGCTGCCGTACCAGGATGCCAGGCCCTCGCGGACATAGCCCTTGGCATCGTCGCGGGGCACGTAGGTGCGGCCGGCCACCACGTAGGGCTTGCCCGAGAAGCGGCGGCCGCCTCCCTTGGGGATGGTGTCGCCCTCGTTATAGAGGCGCGGGCTGGCCTTCACGCCATATTTTGGATCGTAGGACGATCCGGAAGAGCCGGCCGGGCCAGCGAGTTTCTGGGTGTTCTGCGCGCAATTCGCGGTGGTCAGTGCCACCACGGACACGGCGAGGAGGCGCAGCAGCGGTACGCCCGCCGTTGGAGCCAATCCGGCCTTCGTCGAACGCGCCATACCGAACCGCCCAGCACTCTTACGCTCTCGAAACGCCATACAGGGCTGAGGAACGGAAGAGCGATCCGGTCCGGCCGTCGAAGGCCGCCCGGAAAGAGCGGGCTTCGATTGCACAGACAATTGTCGGGTTGACGTAAAGGAAACCTGAACGCTGCGGATGGGGCTCTGATTCGCCACCCATGGCTCATCCGTCGAACGAGGGCCCGGCCCTATCGGATTGCGGGATCGAATGAAATTGCTGTTCCGAGGATGTGGATATCATGCTCCGGATCCGTCCTCCCGACCCATTGGGAAGAGATGTCGCGGGCTGATGCGGGACGTGAGAGTTCAGGTGCAAGGCTCTGACAAAAAACGATTTTCTCCTGTCGATCGTCGATATCGACAGGAGAGGGCCGTCAGCGGTGGTTGGTCTCGTTCAGCCGCTCGATCGGCATGGTCCCCCGCTGTTTGAACAGGAGGTCGAGGGCTTCGAGCATGAGCGCGTGCATCTTGGTGCGCTCGGTATGGGCGAGGTCGCGGAGCTGGTCGTAGACCGGTGGCTCCAGATAGACCGACATCTGTCGGGCACGCTCCTTCAAGGTGCTCGGGGCCTTGCGGAGGGGAACGTGGCCCGTATCGAGCTGGACGATGTCGGCGCTCCTGGCCGGGGGAACGCTTCCCGCGACGATGGAGGCGAGGCTCGGCCTAGGCGGCTTTGGCATGCTTGGCGACCTGCATCCGTTTCTCGATCCACGTCCAGAGCCTGCGTACTTCGTCGGCGGCCTGGCCCTTGGGGTTGAATTCGGTGACACCCTGACCGACGCCGATCGCGTCCTGGTGATCGGTGCGCGCGACGATGTTGACGTCCGGCAGGATGCCCAGCACGGCCAGGCCATCGGCCGCGTCGCGGATCCGGTAGGAGCGCGGCGGGGTCTGGTTCAGCACGAAGGCGAACTTCTTCTCCAGGCGGTAGACCGCGGCCAGGGTTGGCTTGAACGCGCGCAGGTCCGCCGGGGTGGGGCGGCAGGGGATGATGCAGAGATCGGCCGCGCGGATCGCCGAGAGCGTGCCTGTGGAATCGACGCCCGGCGTATCGATGAAGACGTAATCGTAGGAGGAGTCGCGCAGCTGGGCCATGACGGCCTCGATCTGTGACGCATCGATCTGCGCGACTTCCGGCCCATCCACCGTGCGGTGGTCGAGCCAGTCGCTGATCGTCGCCTGACGATCCATTTCGAGGATGCAGACCGACAGGCCGCGCTCCTGCGCCGCGACGGCCAGTGAGATGCACAGCGTGCTTTTCCCACTCCCCCCCTTCTGGGTGACGAAGGTGATGGCTTTCATACGGGAGCCCTTCTCGCGTCCTGAGATGTCGCCTCCTGCCGTGCCGGGACGATCCCTCGGCCCAAAAAGCCGATCGAATCCCCTGCCTCGGATGGTCACCGGTCGGGCTCGCAGCCGCCGTCCCGTGACACCAGGATGCCCTGATCCCGGTTTTGGCCCGTCATGGTTAACCAGTGGTTAAGGGCGGGGCCGGGGATCGGCGCGTGCCGTGAACCGGGGATCGAGATCGCGACGAACGATGCCGCCTGCGTTCGACCCCAGGGCCTCAGATCAATCTCAGGTTGCCAAAAATTCCCGCAGGGCGTGTCTTGCCCTTCCAATAGGAGGCTTCGACGTTTAGGTTGCCGCTGACATCGCGGGTCGACGGGAATTATCAACTTCAGGTAAATTCGATGCGAGGGCGATCCCTGCCTCGTGTCGATCCGCGGTCACACGTTTCGTCCCCAGCGATCCGCCGCGGCGGCCCAGGAGATCCATGCCTGCGCGCACGAGCCTTCTCTCCGGTGACACGGACGGAATCCTGGCGGCACTCGACGCGTCGGGCGTCGTGGGCGTCTGGTCCCACGACGTCTGGGCCGGCCGGATCGTCGTCTCGGACTCCCTCGCGGACGTACTCGGTCTCGTTCGGGAAGCGGCGGGCGTGAGTCTCGACGCATTCCTGGCGACGATTCTCGCCGAGGACCGGCTTCGCGTGGAGAACGCCCTGCATGCCGCCGTCGAGGCGGGCGGCCCGTTCGAGATCGCGTTCCGGACGGTTCGAGGCGAACGCCGGCTCGGCTTGCGCGGACGGATCGACCGGGGCGAGGCCACCGGGCGGGCGAGAGGCCTCGGCATCGCCATCGATCGCAGCGAGGACCGGGCAAGTCTTCACCAGCCCGCCCTGCACGCAGAGGCTGCGGCCAACCGCATGGCGGAACACGCCATCGCCCTGCACGACCTCGCGGCCGACCTCCACCAGCCGAGACTGGTCGCGGTTCTCGACTGCCTGATGCGGGAGATCGCCTTCACCCTGGCCGGCCACCTCGGAGGCGCACGGCGTCCGCGCGAACATTGAGGGCGAGGATCCGGCTCAATCCGCGGGCCTGCGCAGGAGGTAGATGTCCATGATCCAGCCGTGGCGCGCCCTCGCCTCGGTCCGGAGGCGCCGGATCTCGCCGGCGACGTCGCCGAGGCGGCCCGACAGGGTGATCTCGTCGTCGCTCCCGAGATAGGCGCCCCAATAGATCGTCAGGTCCGGGTCGAGATGGGCGAAGGTCGGGTCGCCGTCGAGCATCACCACGGTGGTGTCGGCCTCGGCGGACAATCCTCCGGCGATCTGGCGCCCGGTTGTGATCTGCACCGGCGCACCGATGCGGTTGAGGGCGATGCGGTGGCTCGCCGCCAGGGCCTGAACGCTGGTGATGCCGGGAATCACCCGATGGTCGAAGGCGAGGCGCCCCCGCGCCACGATCCGGTCGATGATCCGCAGGGTGCTGTCGTAGAGCGAGGGATCGCCCCAGACCAGGAAGGCGCCGGTGCCGTCCTCGGGAAGCTCGCGCGCGATCATCGCCTCGTAGAGAGCCGCACGGGCGCCGTGCCAATCCTCCACGGCGACGCCGTAATCGGCCGGATTCCGGTCCCGCTCCGGGTCCTGCGCCTCGACGATGCGGTAGGGGCGGTCCTCGATGTAGCGCTCGCAGATCTCCCGGCGCAGGGCGACGAGGTCGGCCTTCTCTCCTCCCTTGTCGAGGACGAAGACCACATCCACCGTATTCAAGGCCCGGATCGCCTGGATCGTGACGTGCTCCGGATTGCCGGTGCCGATGCCGATCACGAGGATCTGTCTCACGCGTCTAGCCTTCCGAGTTGCGATCGGCCCTGTCGCGGGCGCATGCCCTATGCTACGCTCTTCGCCGACATGAAACCCATCCGGCGCAATCTGGACCGGAGCCTCGCGCTCTGGCTGATGACGGTGATCCTCGCGATCGCCGGCTTCGGCATGTCGTCGCCCGCGAGCGCCCATACGGGCCACGGGCACGATGGCGGTGCCCCTGTCGCATGGGTCCAGGCCCTGGACTCCCTCGATGCGCTGGCCGTCCGGGCGAATGCCGCCACCCCCGGCATGCATGAGATCGTGTCCGTCCTGCGGGCGGAACCCCATCTCGGCTGTGCCGGACCCTGCTGCACCGGTCCTTGCGGAGCCGCCTGCTGCTGCGCCATCGGCCTGGCACCGGCCGACGGGGATATGACGTCCGCAGCCGGCTTGACCGGTCCCGTTCCCGTGGGCGCCATCTCCGCCCGTACGGACGTCGCTCCGGATTCTCCGTCCGAACCGCCGAGACCCTTCGCCTGACGTAACGACGGCGTTCCGCGCCCGGCCGCCTGACGGCGCCGCGTGGAAAGCCGTCCCTGCTTCATCGGCGTCGAGGTTCTTCCATCATGTCCATCGTTTTCCCGGCAGCCCTGCGCCTCGTCGCGGCGTGCGCCATCGCCTGGGCGGCCCTGTCCGGCGCGGTCCTGTCCCATGAGGGCCATTCCCACGGAGACGAGGCCCCTGCCCTGCCCGTCGCGGCGGCCGCACCCCGGGCCGAGGCGAAGTCGGAGCGCTACGAACTCGTCGCCACCGTGCAGGGCCACGATCTCGTCTTCTATCTCGACGCATTCGAGACCAACACGCCGGTCACCGACGCCACCCTCGCCCTCTCGACGCCGGACGGACGCAGGAAGGCGGAACTCCAGACCGATGGCACCTACCGGCTCCCGGCGCCCTGGCTGGAGGAATCCGAGCACCACGACCTCCTCGTCGCGGTGACGGCGGAGGGCAGCACCGACATCCTTTCCCTCGATCTCGACCTGCCGGCCGCCAAAGCCGCGTCGCCGACGTCCGATTCGGCGGCCACCGCTTCCCTGGTCGAGCGCCTGACGCACCAGCCGCCCTCCGTCACCGCCGCCGGAGGCTTCCTCCTCGGCCTCGGCGCCGTCGTCCTGATCCGCCGTCGGCGCACGATTCCCATCGTCGTCGTCCTGGCGGTCACGGCGACGATCGTGCTGGGCAGCGCCGCCCTCGCCCATGAAGGCCACGATGCCGCGCCGGCCGAGGGGGGGATGATGGCGAGCCCGCCCTCCGGCGGCGCCGACCGGGCCAAACGCCTGGGCGACGGATCGATCTTCGTGCCCAAATCCCTGCAGCGGCTCCTCGTCCTGCGCACCGCCGTGACGGCGACCCAGAGCGTGGCCCGCACCGTGGCCCTGCCCGGCCGGGTCATCGCCGACCCCAATGCCAGCGGCGTGGTGCAATCCTCCGTGGGCGGCCGCCTGGCCCCTCCGGCGAACGGCTTCCCGCGCCTCGGAACCCGCGTGACGCGCGGCGAGGTCCTCGCCACCGTCACCCCGCCGGTCCAGGCGGTGGACGTCTCCGACATGCGCCAGCGCCAGGGCGAGCTCGACCAGCAGATCGCGATCCTCGACCGGCGCGTGGTCCGGTTCGAGCGTCTGGCGGGGACCGGCGCCGTGGCGCAGACCCAGCTCGACGATGCCCGCTCCGAGCGCGACGGGCTCAAGGACCGCCGCGCCGCCCTCGACACGGTCCGCGGCTCGCCCGAGGCCCTGGTCGCACCGGTGGACGGGGTCATCGCCGAGGCGAGCGCCACGGCGGGCGCCATGGCCGCCCCCGGCACCGTCGTCTTCCGCATCGTCGATCCGGGCAAACTCTGGGTCGAGGCGCTGAGCTTCGAGGCCCTGTCGCCGGAAGGCTCGGCGACGGCCCGCCTCGGGGACGGGCGCAGCCTTGCCCTGACCTATCGCGGGGCCGGCCTCGCCGACCGCAATCAGGCGGTGCCGGTGCAATTCGCGGTGGCGGGCGAGTCCACCGGCCTTCGGCTCGGCCAGTTCGTCACCGTCCACGCCCCCCTGACGGGGGAGCGGAGCGGCCTCGCCGTGCCGCGCTCCGGCATTCTGCGGGCGGAGGGCGGCAGCGTGGTCTACGAGCATGTCGGCGCCGAGCGCTTCGTGGCGCGCAGCGTCCGCACCGATCCCCTCGATGCCGACCGCACGCTCATCGCCGACGGTCTCGAGCCGGGACGGCGCGTCGTCGTGCAGGGCGCCGAACTCCTCGACCAGATCCGCTGAGGAACCGCGAAGATGTTCGGCCTCATCGTCGCGCAATCCCTGCGCAACCGCCTCCTCGTGGTGGCGCTCGCTTTCGCCCTGGTCCTGACCGGCGCGCTCTCCCTCGCGCGCCTGCCCGTCGACGTGCTCCCCGACCTCAACCGGCCCACGGTCACGATCCTGACCGAAGCCGAGGGCTTCGCCCCCACGGAGGTGGAGCAGCGGGTGACCTACCCGATCGAGACCCGCATGAACGGCCTGCCCGGCGTCAGCCGGGTGCGCTCGGTCTCCGGCATCGGCCTGTCCATCGTCACGGTGGAGTTCGAGTGGGACACCGACCTGTTCCGGGACCGGCAGTTCGTCAACGAGAGGCTGGCGCTCGCGCGCTCGGAACTGCCGCCCAACGTGGTCCCGCAGATGGGGCCGGTCTCCTCGATCATGGGCGGCATCCTGCTCGTCGCCGTCACCTCGAAGACCGCGACCCCGATGCAGGTGCGCGAGACCGCCGACTTCACCTTGCGCCCGCGCCTGCTCTCGATCCCGGGCGTGGCGCAGGTGATCCCCATCGGCGGCGAGGTGCGCCAGTTCCGGGTCGCCCCCAATCCCGCCGCCATGCGGGCGCTCGGCGTCACCGACGAGGCCCTCGCCCGCGCCCTCCAGAATTACGGCGGCAATGCCGGCGGCGGCTATTCCGAGGCCGGCGGCCGCGAGGTCCTGATCCGCGCGCTCGGCCGCACCACCGATCTCGACGACCTTCGCAATCTCGTCGTCACGACGCCGGGCGGTCCGGTCTACCTGCGGCAGGTCGCCGAGATCGCCTTCGGGGCGCGGCCCAAGCGCGGCGACGGCGGCTTCATGGGTAATCCCGCCGTGGTGGTCTCCATCGAGAAGCAGCCCGGCATCGACACCGTGCGCCTGACCCGCGAGGTCGAGGCGGCGCTCAAGGAGATCGGCCCCTCCCTGCCGCACGGAATCGAGGCCGGCAACGTCCTGTTCCGACAGGCGGACTTCATCGAGACGTCGCTTCGCAACGTGATCACGGTGCTGATCGAGGCCGTGGCCGTGGTGGCCGTGGTGCTGTTCGCCTTCCTGATGAACGTACGGACCACGCTGATCTCGCTCGCCGCCATTCCCGTCTCGATCCTCGCCACCGCCACGGTGTTTTCGCTGCTCGGACTCTCCATCAACACGATGACGCTCGGCGGCCTCGCCATCGCCATCGGAGAGCTGGTGGACGACGCCGTCGTCGATGTGGAGAACATCCTGCGGCGCCTGCGCGACAACCGGGCGGAGGGTTCGCCTCGCAGCACCTTCTCGGTGATCGTGGACGCCTCGAACGAGGTGCGCTCCGGCATCGTCTATGCCACGATCATCATCTGCCTCGTCTTCGTGCCGCTCTTCGCCCTGTCGGGCATCGAGGGCCGGCTCTTCGCGCCGCTCGGCCAGGCCTACATCATCGCCATCCTGTCGAGCCTCGTGGTCTCGCTGACCCTGACGCCCGCCCTCTCCTCCTGGCTGCTTCCCGGCCTCAAGAGCCTCGACCATCCCGAGAGCCGGCTGATCCGCGGCCTCAAGCGCGCCAACGGGCGCCTCGTGGAGACGGCCTTCGCCCATCAGCGCCTCGCCATCGTCTGCGCGATCGCCGCGGTGGTCGCCGCCGGCTATGGCGCGGGACGCTTGCCCCGCGCCTTCCTGCCGACCTTCAACGAGGGCTCGTTCACGGTCACCACCACCTTCACCCCTGGCATCTCGCTCGCCGAATCCGCCCGCGTCGGCGCCATCGCCGAGCGCCTGCTCCTAGACATCCCCGAGGTGGACAAGGTCGGGCGCCGCACGGGCCGCGCCGAACTCGACGAGCATGCCGAGGGCGTCCATTCCACCGATCTGGAGATCCGCCTGAAGCCCGGCGGGCGCGAACGCCCGGCCATCGTCGCCGACATCAGGGGGCGGCTGTCCGTCCTTCCGGTCACGGTGAATGTCGGCCAGCCGATCTCGCACCGGCTCGACCACATGCTCTCCGGTGTCCGGGCCGAGATCGCCCTGAAGCTGTTCGGCGAGGATCTCGACGCGCTGCGCCGCACCGCCGAATCCCTGCGCGAGACCTTGTCCGGCATTCCGGGCGTCGCCGACCTCCAGGTGGAGCGGCAGGTGCGCGTTCCCCAGATCGAGATACGGGTCGATCCGGCCAAGGCGGCGCTCTACGGTGTCTCCCCCGCGACGGTGGTGGAGACGGTGGGGAACCTCGCCAACGGCCGCGTGGTCTCGACCCTGGTGGACGGCCTTCGCCGCTTCGACGTGATCCTGCGCCTGCCCGAGAGCGGCCGCTCCATGACGGCCTTGCGCGAACTCCTCATCGAGACGCCCTCGGGCTGGGTGCCCGCCCACGCCCTGGCCGATATCGCCGAGCGCGACGGTCCCAACCAGATCCAGCGCGAGAACGGCCGCCGCCGCATCGTGGTCCAGGCCAACACCGTGCCGGGCTCGGACGGCTCGAAGGTCGCCGCCGACATCGCGCAGGCGCTGGCCCGGACGACGCTGCCGGAGGGGATCAGCGCGCGCCTCGAAGGCGCGTTCGAGGCACAAGGGGAGGCGACCCGCAGGATCGGCCTCCTCGGACTCGTCTCCTTCGCCCTTGTCTTCGCGCTGTTGGCGAGCCGCTACCGCTCCGGCGTGCTGGCCCTCATCGTCATGGGCAACGTGCCGCTCGCCCTCATCGGCAGCGTCGTCGCCCTCACCATCGCCGGGCTGCCCCTCTCCGTGGCCTCGATGATCGGCTTCGTGACGCTCACCGGCATCGTCGCCCGCAACGGCATCCTGAAGATCAGCCACGTGCTGAATCTCGGCCTCAGCGAAGGGCTGCCCTTCGGCCCGGCCCTGGTGCTGCGGGCGAGCAACGAGCGCCTCGTGCCGGTGTTGATGACGGCGCTCGCCGCCGGCATCGCCCTGGTGCCGCTCCTCCTCGACGGGACCGCGCCGGGCAAGGAGATCCTGCACCCGGTCGCGGTGACGATCTTCGGGGGGCTCATCAGCGCGACCCTGCTCGATGCCGTTCTGACGCCCGTCCTGATGCTGCGCTTCGGCGGCCCCGCCTTCGCTCGATTGCGCGAAGCGCCCGGCGATGACACGCCCTCCCCGGTGACGGGGGCCGCCCCCTCCCAGCCCGCAACCTTCTGACGACAGGAACCTTGCATGACGCCGACCCTCGTTACCGCGATCCTGGCCTTCGCCCTGGCCTCCCCGGTTCTCGCCGCCGAGCATCGGCACGACGACGGCACCGTGCACACCGACAGCCACGATCACGGCCCGAAGACGCCCGCAAAGGGCAAGGCCGCCGACACCCCGGCGACGCGCGCCTTCAAGGAGGCGGCGATGCGCATGCATGGCGACATGGAGATCCGCTATTCCGGCGACGTCGACCGCGACTTCGCCGCCGGCATGATCCCGCACCACAAGGGCGCCCTCGCCATGGCCAAGGTCGCGCTTCAGTATTCGAAGGATCCGGAGGTCCGAACCCTGGCCGAGGCCATCGTCAAGGCGCAGGAAGCCGAGATCGCCCAGATGGAGGCGATCCTGAAGCGAACCGATCCCGCCAAGAAGTGAGGCTCCCGCCTCGCCCCTGAACACTGTCGCTCAGGGGAGCCTCCGCTTGTCGTCCCAACGCCGGACCGGTCGCCTCGTCGACGGTGGGAAACCTAGACGACGAGGACATCCGCGAAGGTCAGGAGCACTTTCGTATCGATGACGGCGACGGTGCGGGCGGTGCCCGCGCCGCTCCCGTCGGCATCGTAGGAGAGCGTGCCGGTCGTGGCGTCGTAGAGAACCCGGTCATCCGCATCGGTCGGCCCCGACGAGAGGTCCTTGAACGCGTTCTCCGCGAGGGGGCCGGCGCGAAGGGCCGTGAAGACCTTGCTCGAGAGCGCGACGACATCCTCGGCGACGGAGAAGTCGCGGATGTGATCCGTGTTGCCGGTTCCGGGCCGCGTGCGGAACAGGAAGGTATCCGCCCCCTCCCCGCCGGTGAGGACGTCGTTTCCGGCCCCGCCCGTCAGCATGTTGGCGGCGCCGTTGCCGGTGATCGTATTGGCGACGGCGTTGCCGATGCCATCGACTGCGTTCGAGCCGAAGAGCCTCAGAGCTTCGAGATTCGTGCCGAGGCGGTGGCTGGCCGAACTCAGCACGTGGTCCGTACCGCTCCTGGCCGCCTCCTCGATCGTGTCGCGGCCGTCCGTGACATAGGTGTCGTTCCCGAGCCCACCGCTCATACGGTCGGCCCCCCGTCCGCCGTCCAGCCGGTTGGCGCCGTCGTTGCCGATGAGGATGTCGTCGCCCGCCCCGCCCTTCGCCTTCTCGATGGAGACACCGTTGGCGATGGTCACGCCGCCGGTCAGGGTTTCCGACGTGGAGAGCCAGCCGCCCCCGCCGATCTCGGCTTTCAGGGTCGCGGCGCGCAGGTCGATCTTGGCCGCGCTCGACCCCTCATAGACGATCGTATCGGAGCCGCCCGTGTCCCAGATCGTGGTGTAGCCGCGGTTGGCATCGACATCGTCGCTGAAGCGGTAGACGTCGTTGCCGGTGTTGTGGGCGCGGGCTCCGTAGAGATGCTGCAGGGCCGCGATGTCGATGGCACCGAAGGAGCCCGGCTGGGCGTTGAGCGGCGTATTCTCGTCGTGCTCGGGTGTGAACGGGTTGTCCTCGCCCCAGAACGGGAAGGTGTATCCCATCACCGTGTAGATCTGGGAATTGAGGTTGCCGGTGCCGAAATCGCCCGGCTCGACGACGCCCGGCAGCTTGCCGTTCTCCCCGTCATGGGGGTGGCCGAGCCCCAGGCTGTGGCCGATTTCGTGGATCCAGGTTTCGGAATAGGTGCCGAGGCGGACCACGTCCGCGGCCCCTTTCACGCTCGTCGGGTCGATGCCCACCGCTGTTTCCAGCGAGGTGGTGCCCGGGGCGGGCGTGCCGGATTCGCCGCCTCCGCCGACATCGAGCCGCTGGATCAACTGGGCCCGAGCCACGCTGCCTTCGACGAAATCGACATTCGCGACGCTGCTGACGGTGTCGTAGATCTCCCTGTAGAACGCCTTCCAGTCGCCCTCGGAGAAATCGTCGATCCCGTTCGCATCGATGTCCTGCGCCTTGAACCCGTAGGTCAGGGTCGCGGCGTTCCAGGCGCCGCCGAGGATGAGGCTGTCCACGACGGCGTTCCCCGTCACGCCGACGGGTTTGAAGAGGTCAGCCATCGATTGATCTGTCCCTTGGGGAAAAGCTTCTGGAAGCTTGGCCGTTCGAGCCAGCCGGGGCAGTCCCTAACCACGATGCCGCGTCATAAACAATTGACGGTCCCACACCTCCGCGGCGAACCGTGCCAGGTGAAAGCGGTATGCTTCATCGGGTTCGGGAGGGAAGCGGCCTCACCGCGCTAAATCCGTGCTCGTCCGCTCGCACAGGCGCTCAGCCAGCCGAGCCCATCCTCGGTTCGGCCACGCGGATTGTACTCGCACCCGACCGAGCCCGAATATCCGAGCCGGTCGAGTTCGGCGAAGACGAAGGCGTCGTTCACCTCCCCCGTGCCGGGCTCGTGGCGCGCCGGTACGCTCGCGACCTGGACATGGCCGATCAGCGGCAGGAGTCGGGTCAGCCGCGTGGTGACGTCTCCGTGCAGGATCTGGCAGTGGAAGATGTCGAACTGGAGCTTGAGGTTGGCGAGACCCTCCGCGCGCAGCTCCACCACGAGATCGGCGGCGGCATCGACATCGTCGAGGAAATAGCCCGGCATGGAGCGGCGGTTGATGGGCTCGATCAGGAGGTCGATGCCATGCTCGGCAAGGCGCCCGGCGGCGTGGCGCAGGGATCGGCGATAAGCTTGCCCGGCTTGGCTGTCGCGCCCGTCGGCCAGGCCCGCCATCATGTGCAGGCGCGGGCAGCCGGTCGCCAGCGCATAGGCGAGCGCCGTCTCGACCCCGGCGGTGGTCTCATCGAAGCGGTCTGGCAGAGCGGCGAGACCGCGCTCACCGGCCATCCAATCGCCGGGCGGCATGTTGAACAGGACGAGGTTGAGCCCGTGCGCGGCGAGGCGCGCGGCGATCGCCTCCGGCGAATGCTCGTAGGGGAACAGGAACTCCACCGACGTGAACCCGGCACGGGACGCGGCCTCGAACCGATCGAGGAAGGCGTGCTCCGTGAAGAGCAGCGTCAGGTTGGCGGCAAAGCGCGGCATGGGAGGGCTCCATGGTGGCGGGGTCCCATCCGGGCCGTCCTCAATCGCGGATCAGCTTGCCCGTATAGACGACGGGGCCGGTGGGCAGGCCGGTGGCCGAGCCGTTCGGCGGCTCCACCGAGACGGCGAAGACACCCTCGCCGCGCCGCGCGGCCTCGGATCCGGCGGGCAGAGCCAGGCGTGCGGCGTCCTTGCCGATCAGCCCGAGGGATTTCGGCGTCTTGTCGGCTCCCACATACCACAATTCGAGGCTGCGTCCCGCCGGCGCCTCGGCGCCCACCGGGCGTACCCGCGCGGTTCCCGCCGCCGTATCGATGCTGACGATGAGGGCCGGCGCCTCGCCGCCGCTGCTGACCACGGCGACGTAGCGTGTCTCGCCCTCCATGCCGGGACGGGGGCCGACGGCGATGAACAGGGCGAGCCCGGCGGCCAGGGCTCCGGCGCCCGCCGCTGCCGCCCGCCACAGACCGAGCTTGCGCGACAGGGCGGTCACGCGGTTGTCGTTCGCCGCCGGAGACGCGGAGGAGCGGTGGGGCAGCGCGCGCAGGATCGCCGGCCACACGCCCTCGCCCGGCTCGATCTCCGGTATGGCGGCGGCGAGGGGCGCCAGCCGGCGCTCCCACTCCCGCACGGCGGCGCGTGCGGCGGGATCGACCGCGAGTTCGAGATCCATGGCGGCGCGCTCGGTGGCGTCGAGCGTGCCGATGACGTATTCGGCGGCGCGCAGGTCGCGCTCGGCGGGGTCCTCGGTCATGCCGGCCCCTCCAGGCAGCCGCGCAGGGCCGCGAGCCCGCGATGCAGCCAGGTCTTGATGGTGTTGACGGGACGCGCGAACCGCTCGGCCAGCTCTTCCCGCGAATGGCCCTCGCAATAGGCGAGCACGATGCAGTCGCGCTGCGTCGCCTCCAGGCGGGACAGGCAGGTGCGAAGGGCGTCCCGCCCGAGAATCGCACCTTCGCTGTCATGCGGATCGGCCAACCGTTCCACCCAATCCTCTCCGTCCTCGCTCACCGGCCCCTGCACCTCGCCCTTGCGCCGAACCCCGTCGATCGCCCGGTTGCGGGCGATGGTGCAGAGCCACGGCAACGGGCGGCCCGCTTCCGGAGAGAACGAACCGGCATTCTGCCAGATGCGCAGGTAGACGTCCTGGAGCACGTCTTCCGCCATACCGCGATCCCGTTGGATACGGAGCACGATGCCGAAAAGTTTCGGAGCGGTGAGATCGTAGAGAGCCCGAAGGGCCTGCTCGTTGCCGGATGCCACGGCCGCGATCAGTCGCGCCAGTGCCGCGTCGTCACGCAAGGGTCGGGGCATCCTCTCGGCACGACATGATACGACCGTTCGATCTGGCGGGAACGTTGCAAGCGAGTCTTAATGGAGCGGACGCGCGCCGGCTACTGCATGGCGCGCGATCGATGGGGATCGGCATCCCTTCTCTCAATGCTGATCTGCGTGCGGCCGGGCGTGGGTGTTCGACGGCGAGCCGGCGACCTATCTCCCGCAGACGGCCGCCGATCCTTCGAGGATGTGGGGCCGCGGAACTCCCAGGCGCAGGACAAGGATACGGGATTCATGACGTCGCACGGAGACTGGAAAATTCCCGCCGCCGTGCAGCCCAAGGCGGGCGATTACGCGTACGACCTCGACAGGGCCCTGTCGGCGATCGTGTCGCTCTCGACACGCATCCCGCCGGAGGCGTTCACCGCCGAGACCCTGGGCACGGAGCGGGCCGGCAACGGCGTGGTGATCCGCGAAGACGGCCTCGTCCTCACCATCGGTTACCTCGTCACCGAGGCGGACAGCGTCTGGATGACGACGCATGACGGACGCTCGGTCCCCGGCCATGTGGTCGGCTTCGACGCCGTCACCGGGTTCGGCCTCGTCCAGGCCCTGGGCGACCTGGCGCTGCCGCCGCTTCCCATCGGACGCTCGGCCAGCCTGAAGATCGGCGACAAGGCGGTGGTGGCCGGAGCCGGCGGACGCACCCGCTGCGTCGCCGCCGAGCTGATCGCGCGACAGGAATTCGCGGGCTATTGGGAATACGTCCTCGACGAGGCCCTGTTCACCGCGCCCTCGCACCCGCATTGGGGCGGCACGGCCCTGATCGGTCCGGCCGGCGACCTCCTCGGCATCGGCTCGCTGCAGCTGCAGCAGGGCGGCGCGGAAGGCCCGAAGGCGATCAATCTGGTCGTTCCCATCGACCTCCTGCCGCCGATCCTCGAGGATCTGACCACTCGCGGGCGCGCGGATCGTCCGACCCGGCCCTGGCTCGGTCTCTATGCCAGCGACAGCGACGGGGCGGTGGTGGTGATGGGGCTCGCCGATGACGGCCCCGCCGAGAGCGCGGATCTGCGCGTGGGCGACGTGCTCGCGGCGGTGGCTGGCGAGCCGGTGGAGGATCTCGCCGGGTTCTTCCGTCAGGTCTGGGCACTGGGCGAGGCGGGGGTGCGGGTGCCGCTCACGATCGAGCGTGACGGGCGTCCGATCAAGCTCGTCGTGACGTCGAGCGACCGCGAGCGTTTCCTGGTCTCGCCGCAGCTGCATTGATCGGGACGGGACGCGGGTCTATCCCGTGCCCATGACGGACCGAGCAGACACTTCCCCCATCCATATCGTCGGCGGCGGCCTCGCCGGGTCCGAGGCCGCCTGGCAGATCGCCGAGAGCGGTCATGCTGTGGTGCTCCACGAGATGCGCCCGGTGCGTGCCACCGAGGCGCATCACGGTCAGGACCTGGCCGAGCTCGTCTGCTCGAACTCGTTCCGCTCGGACGATGCCAACGGCAACGCCGTCGGCCTGCTGCACCAGGAGATGAGGACGCTCGGTTCGCTGATCCTGCGCGCTGCCGACGCCAACCAGGTGCCGGCCGGCGGCGCGCTCGCCGTGGACCGGAACGGGTTCGCCGCCGCCGTCACCGCCGCTCTGGAGGCGCATCCCCTCGTCACCATCGCCCGCGAAGAGGTCGAGGGGCTGCCGCCGGAGGAATGGGGCCGGACCATCATCGCCACCGGCCCCCTCACTTCGCCCGCCCTGGCGGAAGCGATCCGCGGCCTTACCGGGGCCGAGGCGCTGGCCTTCTTCGACGCCATCGCGCCCATCGTCCACCGCGACTCCATCGACATGGACAAGGCCTGGTTCCAGTCGCGCTACGACAAGGTCGGGCCGGGCGGGACGGGGGCCGATTACATCAACTGCCCGATGAACCGCGAACAGTACGACGCCTTCATCCAGGCGCTGATCGCGGGCGACAAGATCGGGTTCAAGGAATGGGAGGCGACCACCCCCTATTTCGACGGCTGCCTGCCGATCGAGGTCATGGCCGAGCGCGGGCCCGAGACCCTGCGTCACGGCCCGATGAAGCCCGTCGGCCTCACCAACCCGCACGATCCCACGGTGAAGGCTTGCGCCATCGTCCAGCTGCGCCAGGACAATGCGCTGGGCACCCTCTACAACATGGTCGGCTTCCAGACGAAGCTGACCTATTCTGAACAGGTCCGGGTGTTCCGCACGATTCCCGGCCTGGAAAACGCCGAATTCGCGCGTCTCGGCGGCCTCCACCGCAACACCTATCTCGATTCACCCCGTCTCCTCGACGGGACCCTGCGCCTCAAGGCCCGGCCGAGCCTGCGCTTCGCCGGACAGATCACGGGCTGCGAGGGCTATGTCGAGAGCGCCGCCATCGGCCTCATGGCCGGTCGCTTCGCCGTGGCCGAGGCACGCGGCGAGACCCTGGCGCCGCTCCCCGCCACCACGGCGCTCGGCGCCCTCATCGGCCACATCACCGGCGGCCACATCGCAGCCGAGGAGGTCGGGAGCCCCCGCTCGTTCCAGCCGATGAACGTGAATTTCGGCCTGTTTCCGCCCCTCGCCCAGTCCCCGAAGGGCGAAGGCGGCAAGCGCCTGAAGGGGCCGGAAAAGGCGGTGGCGAAGAAGCGCGCCTATACCGACCGGGCGCGGGCGGATCTGGCTTCGTGGATGAGAGGCGAGGCGGTACCGATCGCGGCGGAATAGACGGCGCGTGCGCATGCCCTCTCCCCGCGTAGGGGGCGGGGGACATGCGAACCAAGACTTCGGTTTTTCCAGCGAACGCTTTCGGGGCAGTGCCACCAGAAGCCGCAACCGACCTCAGGTCCGTCCACGATCAATCGCGTGATGCGGGCTCGGTGCGGCGTGGGTGGCGCCGGTCGAAATCCATCGCCGCGAGCTTGAGCGCGGACAATCCACCAACGATGAGAATGGCGGCGAGGCCGGCGATCTGCAGGGAGAGCGTCATCGAGCTTCAATCCTCACTGCGCATGAATCGAAGAGCAGCGTGCCCCGCTAAATGTAGTGCGAGGGCAGCGAAAATCAAAATCCAATGTCCTCCGCTGAGCACGCCATATTGGCCTTGCGCGAGCGGCACGACGAAGGCGGCGCCGAATGTTGCAATCGACAAGGCGTTGAAGAGCGTCGCGAGAAGCTTGACGTGCTCATTGAACCGCTTGGCAAGAAATTTTCTATTGCCGCCTTCGGTCACGCCTCCCTCCGCGGCTGCGATTCCGACATCGTCCAATCACACCGGATCCAGCGAAAAGATGCGCCGGCCCGGCCGGTGGCCCTCGTCACCGGTATCGCGAAACCCGGTCTTGAGAAGGAGGCCGCGCGAGGCTTCGTTCTCGGGCCGGCACTCGGCGACGATGAAGCGGTGGGGGAAGCGCTTGCGCAGGATCGCGATGGCCCCCGTCACCGCCTCGCTGCCGTAGCCCTGGCCCCGGGCGCCGCCGCCGACCCAGTAGCCGAGTTCCACCGCGTGCTCGCCACGCAGGTGGAGACCGACCACCGCCACGAGAACGCCGTCGGCCTTGGCCCCGAGGAAGCAGTCCTTGGTCGGCTTCCCCCTGCCGATCAGGCGGCGGGCATGATCGAGGGTGAAGGGATCGGGCAGGAAATCCACCGCTCCCGTGATCGCCTGATCGTCGGTGAGGGCCTGGACCGCCTCCGCATCCGCCTGGACCAGCGGCGCGAGACGCAGGCGTGCGGTCGCCTGCGCGGGCAGGTTCGACAGGGAGTAGCGCGAGGCGAGCGTGCGGAAGAACATGGCTTCCGTGGTGGAGCCGCGCGGCCACGAGGGCAAGATCCCTCTTCGCCGAAGGGCTGGTTCCTCGCGCGGCGCGACAAAAATGAAACCCGCCCCGGCATCGCCGGGACGGGTCATCGATCCGGCCTATCGGTTCGCCCTTACGGATGGATGACCATCGCGTTGAACGGATAGACGTAGGCCTGCAGCATCACGAGCACGCCGACGAGGCAGGCCAGCACGATGGAGTGCCAGAACACGAAGCGCAGGATCTTGCTCTCCTGGCCGAAATAGCCGGTGGCGGTGGAGGCGACGACGATCGACTGGGCGTCGATCATCTTGCCCATGACGCCGCCCGACGAGTTCGCCGAGGCCATGAGGATGCCCGACAGGCCGAGCTGTTCCGAGGTGATTTTCTGCAACCCGCCGAACAGGACGTTCGACGCGGTGTCGGAGCCCGTGAGCGCGACGCCGAGCCAGCCCAGCAGGGTGCCGAAGAACGGGTAGAGGATGCCCGTGCCCGCAAAGGCGAGACCCAACGTGGCATCGACGCCCGCGTAACGGGTGAGCACGCCGAGCGCCAGCATCGCCGAGATGGTGATGAGCGAGTAGCGCAGCACCCAGATGGTCTCGATGTAGGCGGTCACGAGGCGCCAGGGCGAGAACCGCATCAGGAGGCCGGAGATGATGGCCGCGAACAGCACGCCGGTGCCGGTGTAGGACATGTAGGCGAACTTGAAGACGGCAGGCTCCGGATGGGCGGTGGCCACCACGGGGGGCACCTTCATGATGACGTTGTGCAGGCCCGGCACCGGATAGTTCCAGATGAAGATCGGGTCGACGATGTCCTTGAAGAACTTGGTGCCCCAGATCGCCACGATCACCGAAAGGATGATCCACGGCACCCAGGCCAGCAGGATCTCGGAAGAGGTGGCGGTGCGGGTGGCGGCGGCGGCCTTGGGGCCGTCGACGGTGGTGACGTAGCCGATGGACGGATCGTTGCCGCGAAGCGCCGGCGAGGTCCAGATCACTGCCGGGCGCCAGAAGCGCAGGAACAGCACCAGGGCGCCCATGGAGACGAGCGCGGCGCCGATGTCGACGATCCACGGGTTGACGTAGTTCGAGATGCCGAACTGGGCGAGCGCGAACGAGCCGCCGCAGACGAGGATGGCGGGCCAGATCTGCAGCATCCCGCGGAAACCCGCGAACACGCAGATCAGCCAGAACGGCACCAGCACCGAGAAGAACGGCAGCTGCCGGCCGATCATGGCGCCGAGAACGTAGGGGTCATAGCCGGTCACCGAGGCGAGGCCGGCGATGGGCGCTCCGAGCGCGCCATAGGCCACCGGGGCGGTGTTGGCGATGAGCGACAGGCCCGAGGCGGCCAGCGGCGAGAAGCCGAGGCCGATCAGGATGGCGCCGGTGACCGCCACGGGGGTGCCGAAACCGCCCGCTCCTTCGAAGAACGCGCCGAAGGCGAAGGCGACCAGCAGCAGCTGGAGCCGCCTGTCGGTGGTGATGCCGGCTACCGACTGCTGCAGGGTGGCGAACCAGCCCTTCTCCACCGTGAGCCGGTAGAGGAAGATGACGTTGAGGATGATCCAGCCGATGGGGAAAAGCCCGAGGGCGATGCCGTAGCCGGAGGCGCGGGTGGCCAGATCCGCCGGCATGCCGAACAGGAAGACGGCGACGCAGAACGCCAGGACAAGGGAGAGGACAGCGGCGATGTGAGCCTTGACCTTGCCGCTGGCGATCATGCCGAGCAGGGCGATCACCGGCAGGGAGGCGGCCAGTGTCGAGAGCCAAGGGCTCCCGAACGGGTCGTAGACTTGATTCCAGGTATTCACGGGCGTCGCGCTCCTCGGTGAGCCCGATCTCTCGCCGGGCCCTTGACATCGTAGCTAGCAGAGCAGTGGAGCAGGCTCAACGCGAAGAATCTTGTATTCAGATCATGTTGCGCGCGTGCTTCGCTTTCTGTCCGCCGAGACCGGAGACGCTCCAAAAACAGCAAGGCATGTCCTTCGAAACGCAAGCGGAGCCGTTCCAAAACGGAAGCGAAGCCGCTGTGCGACCTGTCGCAGCCTCGGAACATGAGAGTGGGGAGACCGTTCCCGTTGGTATCCTGCATACCGGCGATACGGAGATAAACCTATGTTTATGCGAGTCGACAAGCTACAAGCCGAGCTTCCCGCACCCAAAAGGAAAGATCCGAACGCCGCTGCGGCCCTGCAGGAATTGCTAGGCGGTAAGTATGGGGAGATGTCGACTCTTGGGAATTACATGTTCCAGAGCTTCAATTTCCGCAGCAAGTCTAAGCTACGCCCGTTCTATAGCCTCGTTGCCGCGATCACCGCCGAGGAGCTGGGCCATGTGGAGTTGGTGAGCAATGGCGTCGCCATGCTCAACAACGGCCCCGACAATGACGGCGACGAGAAAGATGGCGGCGACATTTCGGGTGCGCCCTTCGAGGACATGAAGGACATTCGCCTTGCGGCCGCGTTCCTGTCGAATGGCGGTGGCGTCACCCCGGTGAACAGCAACGGCGCGTCCTGGAACAACGATTTCATCACCACCACCGGCAACGTGGTCGTCGATCTGCTCCACAATTTCCATCTCGAATGCGGCGCCCGCCTGCACAAGCTGCGCGTCTACGAGACCCTGACAGACCCCACGGGCCGTGAGGTCTGCGGCTACCTTCTCGTGCGCGGCTCGGTCCACGCCCATGCCTACGCCCTGGCATTGAAGAAGATCACAGGCGTCGAAATCGAGAAGTTCCTGCCGACGCCGAACATCAACCTCGACAAGATTCCCGAATGCCAAAAATACCTGCAGGAGGGCTCGCACCGCCGGCTCTACACCTTCAGCCCCGGTGACTACACGGAGATGGCCGGCATCTGGGGCAATGGCGAGATGGCTCTGCCGGGTGATCCGCCGGGCGAATTGTCGGTGGTCGAGGGCATGCCCGACGGCGGCAAGATCCACCAGCTCACCGGCGTCCCTTCGGCCTTTACCCCGGACTACGCCCCGCAGGAGATGTTCGAGATCGCGGAGAAGCTGACGAAGAAGGCACGCTGAAGCCTTGGCCTCCCGACGGAGTACTGTCGGGGGGCTTTTCTTTCGTTTCGTGCGACGGGCAGGAATGCAGTCCGGGGTGCACGCCCTCCCACCCACCACCTCATCCTGAGGCGCCGGAGTGAAGCGCAGGCCTCGAAGGAGGCCTCCAGTTCGCGCCGCGGGTACTGGAGGTTTCCTTCGAGGCCGCTGCGCGGCGTCTCAGGATGAAGTGGCAGGTTGGGGGAAATCTCATCCCCTTCTTGACCCCCTCCAGAGGCGCCACAGCCGCCGCCAGCGCGGCAGGGCGATGATCGTGTTGAGCGGGTCGTAGCCCGGCCGCTCCATCATCGCGAGGCTCGGTTCCACCAGGGCCGTCGGCAGGAAGGCGGGCAGAGCGGCAGGCGCGATGGTGGCTCGCGCGTCCTCGAAGGCCTTAAGGTGGCGCCGGGCCAGGGTCCGCAGATCGGCCGTCGCCCCGAGGAGACCGGGGCCGCCGCGTCCCGTGACGATGTCTTCGCGGGTGACGCCATGATCCTTGAGGATATCGGCCGGCAGGTAGACCTGCCCGTTGCGGGCGTGCCACGGCAGCGCCCGCAGCAATCCGACGACACCGAAGGCGACACCGGCATGGCCGGCGGCTGCGGCGCCCCCCGGCTCCGCGCCGTCGCAGAGGACGAGGCCGCCGAGGCGGATGAGCGAGGAGGCGGTCTCCCCGCAATAGCCTTCGAGATCGTTCACCCGCGGCATCGGATCGTCGTAGAGGTCGAAGACGCGGGCATCGATCAGATCGACGAAGGGTTGGCGCCCGAGCTTGCGCTTGACGATGGCGTCGTCCAGCGCGGCGGCCACCGGGTTGGCCTTCACGTCCCCCCTCGCCTCCCCCTGCAGCGCGTCGCGCCACCATTGCAGGCGGATCTCGCCCGCCATCGGGTTGGTGACGGCGTCGCGCACGCGGGCGATGGTGAGGCTGAAGGCGGCAAGCGCGAAGAGATGCGGCCGGAAGGCTGCCGGCGCGAACAGGGTGGCGAAGTAGCGGTCCGGGTCGCCCTCGCGGACAAGGGCCTCGCAATGCGAGAAGGCGAAGGCGAGGGGTTCGGCCGTTCCGGGGCTGGTCTCGGTCTTCGTCACGCGACCGCGATCATCGCGGCGGCGACCTTGCGGTTCTCCGCCATCAGGATGTTGTAGGTCCGCGCGGCGGCCCCCGTCTGCATCACGTCCAGGCCGATTCCGTTGTCCTTGAGCCAGCGGCGCAGATTGTCCGGAAACGGCGCGATGTCGAGGCCGGTGCCGATGAGGAGGAGCTCGACCGCCCCCGCCTCGGCCACGACCGGGCGCAGGGCGTTGCGGTCGATGGCCTTGGCCTCCACGACATCCCAGGCCCTGATGCCCCCCGGCGTCACCAGGATCGAGCCGCGATGCGACATGTCGGCGAAGCGAAAGCCGCCATTGCCATAGGCGTCGATGAGGTGGCGCCCGGGAACGAACCCGTCATGCAGGCTGCCCTCCGCCATTTCTACTCCGCCGCCTGGGGCACGCGGCCGCCGGTGGGACGGCTCTGCGACTTCACGCCCGACAGCATCAGGCCGAGATAGATCAGGACCGGGGTCGACACGAAGATCGCCGAATAGGTGCAGATCACCACGCCTGCGAGCATCACCACGGCGAAGCCCTGGATCGCCTCTCCGCCGAACAGCACCAGGGCGAGCAGCGACAGGAAGGCGGAGGTCGCCGTCATCACCGTGCGCGACATGGTGGAGTTGATCGACAGGTTGAGCAACTCCACCGTGGGAATGGTCTTGTAACGCCGCATCAGCTCGCGGGTCCGGTCGAACACCACCACTGTCTCGTTCAGCGAGTAGCCGACGATGGTGAGGATCGCCGCGATCGAGGTCATGTTGAACTCGATCCGGCTGATGACGAAGATGCCGATGGTGAGCACGATGTCGTGCAGGGTCCCGACGATGGCGCCGAGCGCCAGTTCCCGCTCGAAGCGGAACCAGAGGTAGAGCAGCACCGCGAGCACCGACAGCACCACGCCGAGCGTACCCGACTGAACGAGCTCGCCCGAGACGCGCGGTCCCACTGTCTCGGTGCGGCGGAACTCGTATTCCGCGTCGAAAGCGCCGTGCGCCTTCTGCATCACCGCCGTCTGGCCCTGCTCGCCGGGCTGGAGCGGGAAGCGGACGAGGATCTGCCCGTCGCCGCCGAGTTCCTGCACCTCGGTCTCGCCGAAGCCGAAGCTGTTGGCGGTGTGGCGCACGGCGGCCACGTCGGCCGTCTTCGATTTCGCCTGCAGCTCCACCAGGGTGCCGCCCTTGAAGTCGATGCCGAAATTCAGGCCGACCGTCAGGAACAGGATCACCGTCCCCACCGACAGCAAGGCCGAGAGCGGGAAGGTGAAGCGCCGGAAGCGCATGAAGTCGACGTGCGACTCATCGGGCCAGAGGCGGAGCAGACGCATGTTCGGTCTCGGTCTTTCGGCAATGAGGTCGATCGGGTCGTCGAAAAGAGCGCGTCCGGTTCCACCGCACGTCCGTCATTCCGGGGCGCCCGCAGCGCGAGCCCGGAATCCAGGCACACAGGTGGAGGTTCTCCTGGCAATCCCGGGTGTCTGGATCCCGGGCTCCGCTTAGCGGCCCCGGGGTGACGGGATTGTTTTGCAGATGGACGGATCACTCGAAAACCGGATCGGGCTCCTCTCGCAAACTGTGAATGCTCGGACTGATTTCAGAACGGCAGAGCTTTGTTTCAGAACGGCAAGGCCTTGGGTCGGGCGTAGTTGTACCACAGGGCGATCATCATGCGGGTGAGCGTCACTGCCGTGATGACGGTGGTGAGGATGCCGAGGATGAACACCACGGCGAAGCCCTTCACCGGGCCGGAGCCGAGGAAGAACAGGATCAGGGCGGCGATGGCCATGGTCGAGTTCGAATCGATGATGGTGGCGAAGGCCTTGTCGAAGCCGGCCTGCAGGGCCGAGACGATGGAGCGTCCCGCCCGCACCTCTTCCCGCACGCGCTCGTAGATCAGCACGTTGGAATCCACCGCCGTGCCGATGGTGAGCACGATGCCGGCGATGCCCGGCAGGGTCATGGTCGCCTCCAGCACCGACATCAGGCCGAGGATGAGGCCCACATGGACGAGGAGGGCGATGTTGGCGAAGAAGCCGAATACCCCATAGGTGGCGAACATGAAGACGATGACGAGGATGCCGGCGACCATGGTCGCCTTCTTGCCCGCCTCGATGGAATCGTTGCCGAGGCCGGGGCCGACCACGCGGCGCTCGACCACGGTGAGCTTGGCGGGCAAGGCGCCGGCGCGCAGCAGGATCGAGAGGTCGTTGGCCTGCTTGACGGTGAAGTTGCCGGTGATCTGGCCCGAACCGCCGGTGATCGGGGTGTTGATGCGCGGCGCCGAGACGACCTCGTTGTCGAGCACGATGGCCATGCGGCGGCCGACATTCTCCGAGGTCGCCTGACCGAAGCGCTGGGCGCCCTTCAGGTTGAACTTGAAGCTCACCATGGGCTCGTGGCTCTGCTGGTCGAAGGCCGGCTGCGCGTCGGTGAGATCGCCGCCATCGGCCATGACCCGGCGCTCCACCGGTACCTTGCCGCCGCCCTCGTCCTTGTTGGTGAGCATGTCCACGTCGCCGGAGGGCGAATCGGCGAGCATGCGGAATTCGAGCTTGGCGGTCTTGCCGAGCTGATCCTCGAGCTGCTGCGGGTCCTGCAAGCCCGGGACCTGGACGAGGACGCGGTCGGCGCCCTGCTGCTGGATCGAGGGCTCTTTGGTGCCGCCGAAATCGATGCGGCGGCGGATAACTTCGATGGCCTGGGTCACGGCCCGGCGGGTGCGGTCGGTGAGGCCGGCATCGGTGAGCAGGAGCTGGATCGTGCCGTCGGGCCGGTCTGTGACGTCGAGGGTCTGGCCGCCGGCCTGGGCCACCATGGCGTTGGAGATCGGCTGGGACAGTTCGCGCAGCTTTGGCAGGGCCTTGGCGCGGTTGGCCGGATCGGAGATGCGGATCTGGACGCCACGCGGGATCACTTGGATTCCGCCTTCTGGGGTGATGCCGGCCTCGCGCAGGGTGCGGCGCACGTCGTCGCGCAGACCCGTGGTTTGCGAGCGGATCAGGTCGTTCCGGTCGATCTCGAGGAGGATCTGCGAGCCGCCCTGGAGATCGAGCCCCAGCACGATGGCACGCTGGGGCACGATCCAGCTCGGGAACCAGCCCGGCAGGGAGGCCATGAAGCCCTTGCGCTGCTCGGCCGAGAAGAAGCTCGGCACGGCGAGGCTCAGGCCGATGAGGATGACGGCCAGCGTCGCGACGATCTTGGTTCTCGAAAAGCGCAGCATCCGCCCGTTCCGTTTCTTCTTACGATGCCGGTGTTTGCACCGGCATCTTCAAGCGGTGCCTAAGGCAGCCGCGCGTGACGGCCCCGGGATGTCAGGCCGCTTTGACCGTGCCGCCCTTGACGCGGACTTCCGAAATCATGGTGCGGACGATCTTCACCCTGACGTTCGGGGCGATCTCGACCTCGATCTCGGAGGCCTCGTCGGCAACCTTGGTGACGCGGCCGACCAGCCCGCCGGTGGTGACGATGGTGTCGTCCCGGCGCACGTTCTTCACGAGGGCCTGATGCTCCTTCACGCGGCGCTGCTGCGGGCGGAGGATCAGGAAGTACATGATGACGAAGATGAGGACGAACGGCACCACCTGCAAGGCGATGTCCGCTCCGCCAGCGGCCGCGGTGGCCCCTTGCGCGAAGGCGGGGGTAATCAAGCGGGTGACTCCTTGGGCTGAGCCGGTCCTGGGGAGCTGCGCGCAGGCGGGTATGGGCGCGTCAGGACAGGTCGAAAAGCGCGCGGACTATAGCCATGCACTTGGTGAAAGCAACGGCGCGTCCGCAGGATGCGCGGATCGGATGGCCCGCCCCCGATGCCGCACCCGTGATTTTCCGCCGCATTGTCCGTATGGACGCGCTCGACAGCACATCCAAGGAGTTTCGAGACGCCATGACCTCGACCCCACCTGCCGACCGGGCGATGCTCGACGCGATCCTGCCCGTCCTCGAGCGGATCGCCGCCGCCCTGGAGCGTTCCGCCCCGGCCGCGAAGCCGGTCCTGGACCTGAATGCGGCGGATGCCTTCCTCTGGGGATCGGACCGTCGTCTGATCCCGGTGCCGAAGGTCAACCGGGTGGAGATCGATCTGCTGACCGGCATCGACCGGGCCCGCGACATCCTCGTGGACAACACCACGCGCTTCGCCAAAGGCCTGCCTGCCAACAACGCCCTGCTCTGGGGCGCGCGCGGCATGGGCAAGTCGTCCCTGGTGAAGGCGGCCCATGCCCGGATCAACGCGGAGTGGGCGGAGGGCGAGCTACCGATGAAGCTGGTGGAGATCCACCGCGAGGACATCGAGGCCCTGCCCGACCTCATGGCGACCCTGCGCGGCGATGCGCACCGCTGGATCGTGTTCTGCGACGACCTGTCCTTCGACGGCGACGACACATCGTACAAGTCGCTCAAGACGGCTCTCGACGGCGGCATCGAGGGCCGACCCGACAACGTGCTGTTCTACGCCACCTCCAACCGGCGGCATCTCCTCGCCCGCGACATGGTGGAGAACGAGCGCTCCACCGCGATCAATCCCGGCGAGGCTGTGGAGGAGAAAGTTTCGCTCTCCGACCGCTTCGGCCTCTGGCTCGGCTTCCACAAATGCAGCCAGGACGAGTACCTCGCCATGATCCGCGCCTATGTGGAGCGCCACGGGCTGAAGGCCGACCCGGATACGGTACGGGCCGAGGCCCTGGAATGGGCCACCACCCGCGGTTCGCGCTCCGGCCGCACCGCCTTTCAGTTCATCCAGGACCTGGCAGGGCGGCTGGGACAGCGGCTCGATTGAGGCCTCGCGCGCTCCCGGCCGAAACGGCGGATCGCCCCTTCTTCCCATTCACGACCTCGTCCTGAGGTGGATGGGTAGGGATCAGGCGGATCTACAAACGAAAACGGCGGCTCCTGCGAGCCGCCGTTTTCGTTGGGTCTTGAATGCGCTCAGTTGCTGGCGAGGTGCGGCATCGGATCGACCGGGGTCGCACCCTTGCGGATCTCGAAGTGCAGCTGGGGCGAAGTCACGTTGCCCGAGGCGCCGGACTTGGCGATGGTCTGGCCGCGCTTCACCTTCTCGCCGGGGCGGACGTCAAGTTCGCCGTTATGGGCGTAGGCCGAGACGTAGCCGTTGGTGTGGCGAACCAGCACCAGCTTGCCGTAGCCCTTCACGTCCGAGCCGGCATAAGCGACCGTGCCGTCCTCGGCGGCCTTCACCGCCGTACCCTCGGGCACCGAGATGTTGATGCCCTCGTTGCCGCTGGTGCCGTAGCCGGAGATCACCCGGCCCTTGGCGGGCCAACGGAACGACTGGTCGGGCTCGGCGGCGGGAGCCGCGACGGAGCCGGTGCTGGCGGGCTCGGCCTTCTCGGGCACGGGCGTCAGTGAGGCGACCTTGACCGGCGCGGTCTTGGCCTTGGCGGCTGCCAAGTCGGCGGCCTTGGCCTCGGCGACCTTCTTGGCCGCATCCTTGGCGGCTTCGGCCTTGGCGAGCTTGGCCTCGGCGTCCGCGGCCTTGCGGGCGGCCTCGGCCTTCGCCTTGGCGGGATCGACCTTCGGAGCCTCGGCCTTGGCGACCTCGACGGGCTTCTTCGCCTCGGCGGCCTTCTTCACCTCAGCGACCTTCTTGGCCTCCGCGAGTTTCCTGGCTTCGGCCGCATGCTTGGCATCGGCCGCGAGCTTGGCCTCCGCCAGCTTCTTGGTTTCCACGGCGCGCTTGGACTCCGACGCCTTGTTCGCCTCGGCGATCTTTTTGGCCTCGGCGGCAGTCTTGGCCGCAGCCAGCGTCCGGGCTTCGGATTCCTTGCGGGCGGCTTCCTGGCGGACGCTGTCCTGGCGCGCAGCCTCGGCGCGGGCAGCTTCGGCTCGAGCCTTCGCCTCGGCGGCCCGGGCCTCCGCGGCCTTGGCCCCGGCATTGAACGGGATGCGCGGCGGGGGCGCCGCAGGAACGGTGCGCGGGGTCGCGACCATGCCGCGGCCGGCATCCGGATTCATGCCCGCCGGATTCATTCCCGAGGGGTTCATGCCGGAGACCATCCCGGAGGACGGCGCGGTGGAGGCGACGCGGCCCGTGGCCATGGGAGGCGTCGCGGCCAGCGGACGCGGCGACATCGGCGCACCGAGGGCCTGCGACTGGATCCTGGGGGTCCGTACCGCCGGAGCCGGAGCCATCTCGCCGTCATCGGGCAGGCTGCCCGTGGCGCTCGGCTCACTCGAAACATTCGAGGCGAAGGGGTTCCCGAAGGGGTCGCCCAACCGCGACGCATCGGTTGAGCATCCGGCGGCACTGCCGCCGATCACACCGATGAGCGCGAAACGCGACAGCGTCCTCAACCCTAGACCAGTCCCGCGAACCCGCATCGACGCACCTGTTTGCCTGACGCAACTTGATGACGTCATTCAAACGGGATTCAGGTTAAACAACCGTTCCCGTTCACCACGTTTTCGGCGCGCAAGGAACTTTCCTGGCAGGCACGTCCCGGCTCGCTCCAAATCGACCGCGGTAGTGCCCGGCGAGAAGATCGTGATGGATCAAGGATTTGGGTCCCTGGATCCGGGCCTGTGCCCGTTGCCTAGAGAACGAAGGCTCTGCCGGGTGTGAGGGGCGCCAGCCTTAATTGGACGCCGAGATTTTTAACGACGGCGCCGTCCCCGCCCCGATCGGCGAGGACGAGGCGCGCCCCGCCCGACTGCGCGAGAGCGCCCACCAGCCTGCCGCCGGGCGCCAGGAGGGAGTCGAGATGGGCGGGCATGGCCGGCAGGGTGCCGTTGACCAGGATGCGGTCGAACGCCCCCTCCCCTGCGACGTCGGGATCGAGGCCGTCGCCGACCTCCACACGGGCGATCACTCGGTCCTCCGGGTCGAGGGCCGAGACGGCATCCTCCGCCAGGGTGGCGTAGCGCTCGACGCTCAGGATGGAGGCGGCGCCGAGGCGGATGAGCAGGGCGGTGACGTAGCCCGAGCCGGTGCCGATCTCGAGGATGCGGGCGCCGGGCTTCACCTTCAGGGCGGTGAGCATCGCGGCGACCACGGTGGGGGCCGACATGGTCTGTCCGCAGGCGAGCGGCAGGGCCACGTCCCGCCGGGCGAGATCCCGGTGCTCGCGGGGCGCGAAACGAGCGCGGGGCACCCGCTCCATCGCCCGCAGGGTATCGGTGTCGCGCACGCCGAGGCCGCGCAGGGCCATGACGAAGGCGGCATCCTCGACCGAGCCTTCCATCGTCATGGACGTCGTCTCACGGCTGTGCGCGGACGTTCCGATTCCCGGAGCGTCTCACTCGGCGAAGGCTCACTCGGCGAAGGCTTGCGCGAAGCGCGTCAGCGTCGGCTCGTCGGTGAGATCGAGGCGCAGAGGCGTCACCGAGATGCGATTCTCGGCGATGGCCTTCAGGTCGGTGCCGTGGCCGGGCTCGAACCGCGCCTTGGCGAAGGCGAGCCAGAAATACGGGTTGCCGCGTCCGTCATGGCGCGCATCGATGGCGAGCAGCGCCTGATTGCGCATCCCCTGCGCGGCCACGGAGGTGCCCGCGACTTCCTCGGGCTCGCAATCGGGGAAGTTGACGTTGACGACGATGCCGGGCTCGATCCCGATCTCCAGGATCTTCTTGACCACGCCCGGCCCGTGATGGGCGGCGCATGCCCATTTGATCGCCCCGCGCCCGCCGGCGCCGTAGGCCTGGCTCAGGGCGATGGAGCGCACGTTGAGGATGGTGCCCTCCATGGCCGCCGCGATGGTGCCGGAATAGGTCACGTCCTCGGCGACGTTCTGGCCGCGATTGACCCCGGACAGGACGAGGTCCGGCCCGTGGTCCTTGAGGATGTGGCGCACGCCCATGATCACGCAATCGGAGGGCGTGCCCTTCACGGCGAAGCGCTTCTCGGAGACCTGGCGCAGGCGCAGGGGATCGTTGAGCGACAGGGAGTGCGAGACGCCGGACTGATCGCTCTCGGGCGCCACGACCCAGACGTCGTCGGACAGGGTCCGGGCGATGCCCTCCAGGGTTTCGAGGCCCGGCGCGTGGATGCCGTCGTCGTTGGTGACCAGGATGCGCATCAGCTCTTGAGCCCTTCGATCTTCTCGATTCCGCCCATGTAGGGCTTGAGAACCGACGGGATGGTGACGCTGCCGTCCGGGTTCTGGTAATTTTCCATCACGGCGATGAGGGCGCGGCCGACCGCGACGCCCGATCCGTTGAGGGTATGCACGAATTGTGCGCCCTTGCCCTCCTTCGGGCGGTAGCGCGTATTCATCCGCCGCGCCTGGAAGTCGCCACAGACCGAGCAGGACGAGATCTCGCGAAACGTCTCCTGCCCCGGCATCCAGACCTCGATGTCGTAGGTCTTCTGGCTGGCAAAGCCCATGTCGCCGGTGCAGAGCGTCATCACCCGGTAGGTCAGGTCGAGCTTCTTCAGGATCGCCTCGGCCGAGCCGAGCATCCGCTCGTGCTCGTTGGCCGATTGATCGGGCGTGGTGATCGAGACGAGCTCGACCTTGTTGAACTGGTGCTGGCGCAGCATGCCGCGCGTGTCGCGCCCGGCCGACCCGGCCTCGGCGCGGAAGCACGGGGTCAGCGCGGTGAAGCGTAAGGGTAGCTCGTCCT
This sequence comes from Methylobacterium sp. 88A, assembly GCF_000376345.1. Lineage (NCBI taxonomy): Bacteria > Pseudomonadati > Pseudomonadota > Alphaproteobacteria > Hyphomicrobiales > Methylobacteriaceae > Methylobacterium > Methylobacterium sp. 88A. Next base: position 2,009,824 of record NZ_AQVT01000001.1, on the reverse strand, counting down.
CGGAGAGGATCGACTCACGCACGAGGTTAGTGAGGGGGACTTCGGCCGTGGGGATGAGCCAGTGCTCCTCTCCGGCCCGGAACTGGTCGTCCCGGAACTTCGGCAGCTGCGCGGTGCCGAACATCGCCTCGTCGCGCACCAGGATCGGCGGCGCCACTTCGGTGTAGCCGTGCTCGCCGGTGTGAAGATCGAGCATGAACTGGCCCAGCGCCCGCTCCAGCCGCGCGAGCTGGCCCTTGAGCACCACGAACCGTGCGCCGGACATGCGCGAGGCCGCCTCGAAATCCATCAGGCCGAAGGCCTCGCCGAGCTCGAAATGCTGGCGGCCGGTGGCGAGCTTGGTGCGGCTGCCGGAAAAGGCGCGGTGCTCGACATTGCCGTGCTCGTCGGCGCCTTCCGGCACCTCCGGGTTCGGGCGGTTGGGGATCGCCGCGAGGCGGTCGTCGAGGACTTTGCCGGCCTCCGTCTGGGCCGCCTCCAGGGCGGGCCCCTCCTCCTTCAGCCGCGCCACCTCTTCCATCAACTCGGCGGCACGCGCCTCGTCCTTCGCCTTCTTCGCGCCGCCGATCTCCTTGGCCAGCGCGTTGCGCCGCTCCTGGTTGGCCTGCGCCGCCGAGGTGGCGGCTTTGCGCGTGTCGTCGAGGGCGATCAGCTCGGCCGAGAGCGCGTCGAGGCCGCGACGGCGCAGGGCTTCGTCGAACGCTTGCGGATTCTCGCGGATGGCGCGGATGTCGTGCATGGGCGGCTCGGTTCGCTGTGAGTCGCCGACGCTTTGCAGCATCGGGGCGACCCCGACAAGGTCGGGCATGAGTCGACGGAGCATCCCCGATACCCCCTCATCCTGAGGCGGCACAGCGCAGCGCAACCCTCGAAGGAGGCCTCCAGACACCAAGGTGCGGACTGGAGGCCTCCTTCGAGGCCGCTTACGCGGCACCTCAGGATGAGGGGGTGGATGGCGTTTATGTGGCGCCTACGGCTCCAGCCCTTCCGCGACCCGCTTGGCTTTGCGGCGGCGCTCAACGCGGGCCACCGAAAAGATCGAGGCTTCGTAGAGGAGGAGCATCGGCAGGGCCAGCGACAACTGCGAGATCACGTCGGGCGGCGTCAGGATCGCGGCCGCCACGAAGACGAGGACGATGGCGTAGCGGCGCTTCTCGCGCAGGAAGACGGTGTCGATCACGCCGATCTGGCCGAGCAGGGTGAGGATCACCGGCAGCTGGAACGCCAGCCCGAAGGCGAAGATCAGGGTCATGATGAGCGAGAGATACTCGTCCACCTTCGGCAGAAGCGAGATCGTCGCTTCGCCCGGCTGGCCGACTTGCTGCAGGCTCACCGAGAACTGGATGAGCAGCGGCATCGCCAGGAAGAACACCACCAGTGCGCCGAGAACGAAGAAGATCGGCGTCGCCACGAGATAGGGCAGGAAGGCCTGACGCTCGTTGCGGTAGAGGCCGGGCGCGACGAAGGCGTAGATCTGCGTCGCGATGACCGGGAAGGCGAGGAAACCCGCGCCGAACACGCTGAGCTTGATGTTGGTGAACACCTGTTCGAGGAAATGCGTCGCGATGAGCTGCGCCTTCTCCGGGCCGACGATGGAGACGTAGGGGTGGAGCAGGATGTTGTAGATGTGCCGCGAGACGAAGAAGCACGCGAAGAACATCACGACGAAGGCCGCCAGGGACTTGATCAGCCGCGAGCGCAATTCGATCAGGTGGTCGAGGAGCGGCGCGCGTGACGCCTCGACCTCGGATTCGTCGACCGGATCGATCATGAGGTGGCGCCGGGCTCGGTAGGCTTGGTGGAGGGTTCGGTCGGGGCCATGGCAGTCCGGGGCGGGAGATCGGGCAGCGCGTAGTCCGGCGGGGGCGGTGGCTCGGCATGTGCCGGCTCGGCCGATGCGGGAGCCTGGATCGACGGCTCGGAGGGCGCGGGCGGGTCGTTCTCGGCGAGCTTGGCGGCCACGTTGGCCAGGGGCTGCGTGCTCGATTGCGAGCGTCCGTCCACGGCGCCGCGGATCTCGTCGCGGATGGTCTGGACCGGATTGAAAGTCGGCCCCATCGTGCTCGCAGAACGCTTGATGCCGTCGACCTCGCGGCGGACCTCGTCGAACTCGGCCTCGCGGATGGCCTCGTTGAACTGGGCGTGGAACTCGCCGGCCATGCGACGCATCTTGCCCGTCACCTGGCCCACGGTGCGCAGGGCTTTGGGAAGATCCTTGGGCCCGATGACGATGAGGGCGACGCCGCCGATCAGCATCACCTCGCCCCAACTCATGTCGAACATGGTGTCGCTCGTCCCGCGGCCGATGGCCTATGCCTTGTCACGACCGACGGCCTAGCATGGTTCACGCAAGACCGATCTCCGTCGGGCGATTTCGCTCACACGAACTTCGGGCGATCCCGTCCAGGACCGCCGATGTCGCCTTGACGGTCTCAGACGACCTTGCGGTCGGCCGAAACGTGGCTGGCGGTGGCCGGCTCGCCCTGGTGAGGCAGGGTGCGAACGGGCTCGCCGTTGCTCGGCGGCGGCACGGCCGGCGCCTGCCCGGCAGGCGTCTCATCCTCGGCCATGCCCTTCTTGAAGGCCTTGATGCCCTTGGCGACGTCGCCCATCAGGTCGGAGATCTTGCCGCGCCCGAACAGCAGCATCACGATGCCTGCGACGATGATCCAGTGCCAGATACTCATGCTGCCCATGGCAAACTCCTGCGCCCATGCGGTCGCCTGCCCAGCGACGCCCTCTCACGACGGATTGTCGGGAACCTAGGGATGGGAGGAAGCGAACACAAGAACCACGGGGTCTCTGGCCACGGCATTCGCGGCATCTGAGGCAATTGTGCAGTGCGTCATAAACGCGTCGGGAGCATCGCGCTCATGCCTGGGCGGAAAGGCCCGCCTCGAAGCGCGAGCGCGCCTCGGCGACGTCGAACTCATCCTGCGGTGCGAGCCGGGCCAGGGCGGCCTCGGCGCGGCGCAGGGCTTCGCCGGACAGGATCGGCGTGCCTTCGAGAACGGCCTGCATCTCTTGCCGATCGCCGTTGCAATGGAGAGCGACGTCGATTCCGGCGGCGAACGCCTTCTCGGCCTTCTCGCGAAAGGTGCCGTCCAGTGCCTTCATCGAGAGGTCGTCGGTCATGAGCAGGCCGTCGAAACCGATCAGGCCGCGGATCACCTGTCCGATCACCACGCTGGACTGCGTGGCGGGATGGTGCGGGTCGAGGGCGGCGTAGACCACGTGGGCGCTCATCGCCATCGGCAGGTCCGCCAGGGCGCGGAAGGGAACGAAATCGTGGGCGGCCAGGCTCACGCCCTCTGCCTCCACCACGGGCAGGTCCATGTGGCTGTCGCAGGCGGCGCGGCCGTGACCGGGGATGTGCTTGATGACGGGGAGGACGCCCCCCTCCATCAGCCCCTCGGCCACCGCGCGCCCCAGGGCGATGACGGCGTGCGGATCGGTGCCGTAGGCGCGGTCGCCGATGATGTCGTGGGCGCCGGCCACGGGCACGTCGAGAACGGGCGCGCAATCGACGTTGATCCCCACCGAGGCGAGATCGTGTGCCATCAGCCGCGCGCCGAGGCGCGCCATGGCGATGCCCGACCCGTCCAGCCGGCCGAAACGGGCGCCCGCCGGGTAGGACGGCCAGTGCGGCGGCCCCATCCGCTGCACCCGTCCGCCCTCCTGGTCGATCAGGATCGGCGTGTCGGCCCGGCCCGTCGTGGCCCGCAGGGCATCGGTCAGCGCCCTCACCTCGTCCGGCGAGCCGATGTTGCGCTTGAACATGATGAAGCCCCAGGGCTGCGCATCGCGGAAGAACGCGGCCTCCTCGTCCGAGAGGGTCCGGCCGGCACAGCCGAGGATCAGGGCGCGAGTGGTCATGGGGGATGCTGCTCGGCTTGAATGGACAGACGATCCGAGGGACGTCCGCCCCTGCTCGTTCCGGTCGCAGCGGTCCTCGCCCGGGCGGGGCTCGCACGAAGCGCCACCGGGATGCGAGGCGTCGACGATCGCCTTCGAGGTCTTCGCTTCGGCTCCCTCGGCCTGGAATCCTCAGGCCCGGATCCCGAAACTCAATTCCCTTGACTCAGTTCTTGGCCACGAAGCACTGGCCGCCTGCACCCTGCAGTTCGGTGCAGAGGGTGGTGGCTTCGGCCTTGGCCAGGGGTCCGACGCGGACGCGGTAGATCGTCTTGCCGCTGACCTCGGCCTGACGGATCAGGGCGGGCTTGCCGGAGAGCTGGCTGAACTTGCCCTGCATCTGCTTGAAGGCGGCCTGAGCCTCGGCCTCGCTGGTGCGCACCCCGAGCTGGACCGAATACCCGCTGACCGGCGCGTTCGAAGCCGCCGGAACGGGGGCGGGCGTCGGCAGGGCGGACGTCGCATCGGGAGCGACGGCGCTGACGCGCTGCGGGGCCTTCACGCGGGGAGCGGGGGCGGCCTGCTCGGGCGCCGCAGCTTCGTCGGCCGCTGCGGGCGTCGCCGTCGGCAGCTTTCCGACACGCGGATGCATCGACCCGCTGGTGGAGCCGCCGTTATCGCCCGGAAGCGTCATCGTGGGGATCACGGATTGGGCGGCGGAAGCCTCGCGCTGGGGCGGCGGCGGAGGCGTATCCGGCTTGACGGAGACGGTCCGCACCCGGCGTGGCTCGCCGAGGGTTTCGGTGAGGGGGGCCGTATTGCCGCCCTGCCCGGTCGAGGGCGTGGCTCCGCCCTCCCCGGCGCGCTGGGCGGAACGGGCGGCCTGCGCGACGTCGACCGGCTGCTCTTCGCGGTTGACGATGCGGATCTGGCCGTCCTTGGCGTTGCGATCGTAGATCTGCTTGTTCTGGTCGGGAATCTCGACGCCGTCCGCCTTCTGCGGGGCGATCTTCAGCGGAGCCTTGTCGGCCAGGATCGTCGGCACGGTGCCGTCGCCCTGGCTCGAATGCAGGCCGCGCCAGGTGAGCGCGCCGGTGACGCAGACCACCAGCACGCCGAGGCCGGCACCCACGGAGACGAGGCGGCTGCGCTGGCGGGGCCGTTCGGCCGCGCGGTTGAGGCGGTCGTCCTGCTCCGGCGCATAGGCCTCCGATCCGCGGGGATCGTGGACCCCGTCGGCATAGGCGCCGTGATCGACGGAGGCGAGATACTGGTCGAAGGCATCGGCCGGATGAGCCGAGAGCGAGGCCTCCGATTCGGACTGGTACTGGGGATGCTGGGCGTAGGCCGCAGGCGCAGGTGCATAGGCCGCAGGCGCCCCGGAATGGGCCGACGGGGCGGCTGCCGGTGCCTCGTCGTGGAAGCTCGGCTCCCTCCGCCCGCCCTGGCCCTGCGGCTGGGGCGCGGTACGGGAATCGCGGGCTTCGAGGAGGGCGCGGAAGGGGTCGTCCTGGCCAACGATGCGGGCGAGTTCCGCCAGCGGATCGGGCTTGGCCGCAGGCTGGGCCTGCGGCTGGGGCGGCGTCGTGGGCTGCAAGTCACGCGCGAAGGCGTCGAAATCGACAGGCGCTCGCGAAGCGTTCGTCGTCATGGCAGCATTCCTCTTCACGCCGAGATCACCTCACCGCATTTCATCCGGCGCGGTGACACCCAAGACCGCGAGGCCGGAGGCGACGACGCCCCTCAAAGCCTCCACGAGGGCCAGTCTTGCCCGTGTCGAGTTTCGGTCGTTTGGATTAATAAACCGTAATTGCGGCAGGTCTTTGCCTTTGTTCCAGAAACCATGCAGGGAACTTGCCAGCTCGTAGAGGTAGAATGCCACACGGTGTGGCTCGTGTGCCGCCGCCGCCGCTTCGATCACCCGCGGGTATTGGGCGATGAGCCGCATGATCTCGATTTCCGCGGAATCGGCCAGCAGCGTCAGATCCGCATCCGCGAGGCCGGCGACGGAAAAGTCCTCGCCGGGCATCGCTTCGCGCGCCTGCCGGAACACCGAGGCGCAGCGGGCATGGGCGTACTGGACGTAGAAGACCGGGTTGTCCTTGGATTGCTCCACCACCTTGGCGAGGTCGAAGTCCAGGGTCGCGTCGTTCTTGCGGTAGAGCATCATGAAGCGGATCGCGTCGCGGCCGACTTCGTCGACCACCTCGGCGAGGGTGATGAACTCGCCCGCGCGCTTGGACATCTTCACCGGCTCGCCGGCCCGCAGGAGCCGCACCAACTGGCACAGCTTCACGTCGAGGGTGGCGTTCCCATCGCTCACCGCCTTAACCGCCGCCTGCATGCGCTTGACGTAGCCGCCGTGATCCGCGCCGAGGACGTCGATCAGGTCTGTGGCGCCGCGCCTGATCTTGTCGCGATGATAGGCGATGTCCGAGGCGAAGTAGGTGAACGAGCCGTCCGATTTCAGCAGCGGCCGGTCGACGTCGTCGCCGAACTCCACGGTGCGGAACAGGGTCTGCTCGCGGTCCTCCCAATCCTCGGGCAGCTGGCCCTTCGGCGGCGGCAGCCGGCCTTCGTAGACGAGGCCCTTTTCACGAAGCTCCGCCAGAAGAGCGGGCACCGCCTCCTTCAGGGTGGCTTCCGAGAAGAACACATCGTGATGGATGCCGAGCCTAGCGAGATCGCCCCGGATCAGGTCCATCATCGCGGCGATGGCATCCGCCCGCACCTGCGGCAGCCAGTCGGATTCCGGCGTGTCGAGGAGCGCGCGTCCGTGCGTCTCGGCGAGCGCCTTGCCCACCGGCACGAGGTAGTCACCGGGATAGAGGCCTTCGGGCACGGGGCCGACCTCTTCGCCCAGCGCCTCGCGGTAACGCAGGAACGCGGAGCGGGCGAGCACGTCCACCTGCGCACCGGCATCGTTGATGTAGTACTCGCGCGTCACGTCGCGGCCGGCCGCCACGAGCAGGTTGGCCAGCGCATCGCCGAACACCGCCCCGCGGCCATGGCCCACATGCATCGGCCCGGTGGGGTTGGCCGAGACATATTCGATGTTGACCTTGCCGCCGGGCAGGTGGGCTCGGCCGTACTCGGTGCCCTCGCCGAGCGCGGCACGCACGACCTCGTGATAGGTCTGGGGCGTCAGGCGCAGGTTGATGAAGCCCGGTCCGGCCACGCTCGCCTCGATCACGCGGGGATCTTGCCGGAGCTCCGCCGCAAGCGCTTCGCCCAGCGCCTTCGGATTGGTCCGGGCCTCCTTGGCGAGGACCAGGGCGGCATTGGTGGCGAGGTCGCCATGAGTGGCATCGCGCGGCGGCTCGACCACCACGCGGGAGAGATCGAGCCCCTCGGGCAGCGTCCCGGACCGGATCAAGCGCTCGAGCGCCTCGCGCACGCGCGTCTCGAAGGTGGCGAAGATGTTCATGGGTAAGCCGAAACGTTCCAGTTGCGCGGCCGCGCCCAGGGCTGGGCCGCTCTCGTCCTGACCGGGCGGGCATAGCAAGGGCGGACAGGGGTGTCACGGCGCACATGCGGCGTGACACCCGATTGCTCGCGTTCCCGTCGGACAGGCGATAGAGTGCGCTTGGCCAGATACCCTGTGCGGGGCTGGCGGACTATCCGGCCGGGGTCGTCCGTCTGGTTGCGCGCGTGTCCGCCGTTCCAGACTGGATACCCTCATGGACGAGGCAGTTACCGATCTCGCGCGTCACCTGCTCGATGAGGGTCTAGAATGCCTGTCCGACCGCGAGCGCCGCGTGATCCGCCTCATCGCCAGACGCCGGCATGCGACCGTGGACGTGAACAGCGCATTCGCCGCGAAGGAGACCTTCGGTGAACGGATCGCCGACCGCGTCGCGCAGTTCGGCGGCTCATGGACATTCATCATCGTCTTCAGCGGGATGCTCGTGGCCTGGGTCGTGGTCAACACCGTGATCCTGTCCCGGCTCGGCGGCGGCTTCGACGCCTACCCCTACATCTTTCTCAATCTAATCCTCTCCATGGTCGCCGCCCTGCAGGCGCCGGTGATTCTGATGTCCCAAAACCGTCAGGCCTCCCGCGACCGCCTTGCGGCGGCGCTCGACTACGAGATCAATCTTAAGGCGGAGGTCGAGATCATGGCGCTGCACGATAAGCTTGACCGTCTTCGGACGGACCGTATCGAGGCGATGATTGGCGCGCAGACTGTGCAGATCGCCGCCATGGACACGGATCTGCGCGCCCTCCTTGCCGATCGGTCTGGGTCACGCGGCGACGATGCGGTCCGGCGAACGGAGACTGGCCGCTAGCGCAGCGTCTTTTTCCGAAAGCCGAGGCCACCTTTCAAAACGATGCTTCAATCCTCCGCCAGCGGCAGGCCCCGGCTCTCGGGGCTCCAGTGCAGGTCCGGCGTCGTCGGAAACAGGCGCTTATGGGCGAGCACCGCGTAGGTGTCGGTCATGCCGGCGATATAGTCGGCCACCCGGCGGGCGATGCGCCCCTCCCCCGCCGCCTCGAGCCCGGCCCGCCATTCCTCGGGCATGCAGGCAGGGTTCGTGCTGAAGGCATCGAACAGGTCCGCGACGATGATGTCCGCCTGCGCCCGCACCGCCAGCACGCTCGGGTGGCGGTACATCCGCGCGTAGAGGAAGCGCTTGATCGCGGCATCCGCCTCCTCCAGGGCCGGCGAGAAGGAGACGACCGCCTCGTCGGCCGCGCGGATATCGGCGACGGAAGCCGGTGCCAGGGCCTCGATCCGCCGGGTGCTCTCGGCGATCACGTCCTCCACGAAGCGGGTGATTACGCGCCGCGCCAGTTCGTGGATCTTTCGAGATTCCTCGAGATTCGGATGCAGCGCGTCGATCTCGTCGAGGATGTCCCGGAGGAAGGGGACGCCGTCGAGATCCGACAGTTCGAACAGGCCCGCCCGCAGACCGTCGTCGAGGTCGTGGCTGTCATAGGCGATGTCGTCGGCCAGAGCCGCCGCCTGCGCCTCCGGCCCGGCGAAACGGGCGAGGTCGAGGTCGTTCTGCGCGTTGTATTCGAGGATGGCGGCGGGAATGCCCCGTGCCGCCCAGCGCGGGGTCGGGTCGCCCTCCTTCGTGAGGAGCGGGCCATTGTGCTTGACGAGGCCCTCCAGGGTCTCCCAGGCGAGGTTGAGCCCGTCGAACCCGGCATAGCGCCGCTCGAGCCGGGTCACGATCCGCAGGGCCTGGGCATTGTGGTCGAACCCGCCGTGAGCGGCCATGAGGGCATCGAGCGCGTCCTCGCCGGTATGGCCGAAACAGGTGTGGCCGAGGTCGTGGGAGAGCGCCAGCGCCTCCGCGAGGTCCTCGTCGAGGCCGAGCGCGCGGGCCAGCGCACGGGCGATCTGGCTGACTTCGAGGGTGTGGGTCAGACGGGTTCGGTAATGGTCGCCCTCGTGGTGGACGAAGACCTGGGTCTTGTGCTTGAGGCGGCGGAAGGCGGCCGAATGGATGATCCGGTCGCGGTCGCGCTGGAAGTCGCTGCGCGTGGGCGAGATCGCCTCCGGGATCAGCCGCCCGCGCGTGGCCGCCGGATCGGTGGCGTAGCGCGCCCGCCAGCGTTCGCCCCTGTGCCGCACGTCACCTCCTGAATGCGCCATCGCGCGCAACGATCATCCCGCGTTGCAGCGCGTCTCTACGGCGCATATCTTGTGTGGGCTAGCGCTTCTGGCAATCGACGAAAACCCAAGAGCATCACGATGGCCGACATCACCCTCACCCCCCGCGCGGCCAAGCGCATCAACGAGATCATGGGAGCCGAGCCTCCCGGCGCGTCCCTGCGGATCAGCGTGAACGGCGGCGGATGCTCGGGCTTCTCCTACGCCTTCGACATCGAGCGGGCGCGGGCCGAGGACGACGTGGTGATCGAGCGGGACGGCGCCACCGTCCTCGTCGATCCGGTTTCCCTCGAATACATGAGCGGATCGACCATCGATTTCGCCAACGACCTGATCGGCCAGGCCTTCAAGATCGAGAATCCGCAGGTCACCTCCTCCTGCGGCTGCGGCACCTCGTTCTCGCTCTGAGGCTTCGTCATTCCGTCACATCGCGGCGTGAGGCAGCGCGATTGCCTCGCCGTGGAAAAAGCGGCACGGATGCGGTTCGGCGCGGCACCGTTGCACGAAGCGCCTTTTTTCGCAGCGCCCCGGATCCGCTCATGATCGTCCCACAAGGTCGTCCCTTTCTCATGCGGACGGCTGGCCTTTCGGTCTGCGCCCTCCTCGTCTTCGGCGGCGGCGGCCCGATCGGCCCCTTGCCGGTCTCGGCCCAGGAAGCCGCCTCCGCCGTGCAGGACGTCACGCTCCAGAACGTGACGATGACCTTCGGCGGCACGGTCCTCACCGCGCCGCAGGTCATCGTCAGCGGCACGCGCCTGACGAAGGACGACCTTCTCGCCCTGCTCAGATCCGGCCCCGAGCCTCTGCCAGCGCGTCTCGCGAAGTTCGATGCCGCGAGCATCGTGATTCCCGAGCTTCGCTCCGAGATACGGATCGGCACCAAGACCCAGACCGCGACCTATCGCGACGTGACGGCCAGGGATGTGCGCGGCGGCCGCATCGCCCAGGCGGCAGCGGCGGGGGCGACGGCTGCCGAGGCGGGAGGCGGCGAGAAGCGCAGCGCCAGCTACGGCCGCATGGAGATGCGGGACGTCGATCTCACGGCGATGGCGCGTCTCTACGGTGAGGCCGGCGATGCCAAGAGCCCGATGATGCGCCTCTATGGCGCGTTCTCGGTCTCCGATACGCTGATGGAGGCCGACGGCACGGTGGTGAAGGTGGCGCGCATCGAGGGCACCGACCTCAGCGGGCGCCAGATTCCGGCGACCTGGACGGGCGCGCTGGACGCGATGGCGCGCGCGGACCAAGCTCAGGGCAATCCCGCCGACAGGGCGAGAATCTTCGGGGTGATGGCGGACGTTCTCGACGGCTTCTCCGTCGGCTCGGTCCAGGCCACCGGGCTCACCATCAGCCAGACGAAGGACGGCGAGCCCGTATCGATCGGCATGGGGCGCATGGTCCTGTCCTCCGGTGGCCTCAGCATGGAAGACCTCGGCTTCACCGCGGGCGATGCCGCCGGAAAGCTCGCGCGCTTGAGCGTGGCGGGCTTCTCCTTCGCCCCGACCGTGGTGGCCATGCGCAAGCTTTCGACCCAGGCCGGGGAGCCCACCGAAGCGGATTTGCGGCAGATGACGCCGGCGCTCGGCACACTGGCATTCAAGGACCTGAGCCTCCACCTGCCGCCGGACGAGGTGCCCGCTTCGCCCAAGCCCCCCGGCGCCGCCTCGCCCGCGCTCCCCTCGGCCGTAACGGCGCCTACGCATATCGGCCTGCGCGACGGCGCTCTCGCCTTCGGCCCGCTGCGCGACGGCGTGCCCACCACCGGCCGGGCCAATCTCTCGGGTCTCACCCTTCCCGCCTCGGCGGTGGCCGGAATCCCGGGGCTCGGCTCCCTCGGCGCGTATGGCTACCGGGACCTCGACCTGAACGTCGTCGCCGACACGGCCTGGAACGAAGCCGCCAAGGAGCTCTCCTTCAGCGAGGTATCGGTGTCGGGCAAGGACATGGGCAGCGTGACGATCAACGGCACCCTCGGTGGTATCGGACCTGCGGTGTTCGACCCCGATCCGAGCGTCTCGACCTTCGCCATGCTGGGCGCCACCGCCAAGGCCCTCGACCTGCGGATCGAGAATACCGGCCTGTTCGAGCGCTTCATCGCCTCGCAATCGAAGAGCCTGAGCCTCAAGCCGGAGGAACTGACCCAGGAATACGTCACCGCCACCACGTTCGGCGTGCCGGCCATCCTCGGCAATTCGGCCGGCGCCAAGGCCATCGGCGCGGCCCTTGGCCAGTTCGTGACAAAGCCGGGCACGTTCTTGCTCAGCGCCAAGGCGAAGAATGCCGGCGGCATCGGCATGCTCGAATTCAGCGCGGCCCCGACACCGGGCGCCGTCCTCGACAGGCTGGATGTGAGCGCGAAGGCGAATTAAGCGACCCGGGACGACGCCCACGTCGCTCGCTCCCTACAGGAGGGGGGCAGAGCGTTTGGGGCCGGGTTCAATTCAGTTCGCGCACAACGATGCGGCCATTTTCGGCCGACAGGGCGAGGCGGCCGGCCTTGAGGGCGAGCGCCTTCTCGCCGAACAGCGTCCGGCGCCAGCCGTGCAGCACGGCGATGTCGGCCTCGTCGTCTTCGGCGATGGCTTCGAGGTCATCCATCGTGGCGACGATCTTGGGCGCCACGTCCTCGGCCTCGCAGACCGCCTTGAGCAGCACCTTCAGCAATTCCACCACGGCGCCGTTGCCGCCCCGGCCCCGGCTGCGCTCGGGCAGGACGATGTCGGACAGGTCGCGCTGGAAGCCGCGCTCCACGGCGGCGAGGATGTCGGCTCCGGTCCGCGAACGCTCGAAGCCCGCCGGGATCGAGCGCAGGCGCCCCAGGGACTCGACGCTACGCGGAGCGGAAGTGGCGATGTCGATCACCGCCTCGTCCTTGAGGATGCGCCCGCGCGGGACGTTGCGGGTCTGCGCCTCGCGCTCGCGCCAGGCGGCGACCTCGGCCAGAACCGCGATCTCGCGCGGCTTGCGCATGCGGCCGGACAACCGGCGCCAGGCCTGGGCCGGGTCGGCCTTGTAGGTCTCCGGCGAGGTGAGGACGCTCATTTCCTCGTCGAGCCATTCGCCGCGATCGGTGGAGAGGAGCTGCCCAGCCAGCACCTCGTAGACCTTCACTAGGTGGGTCACGTCGGAGAGGGCGTAGCTCGACTGGGCGTCGGAGAGCGGACGGCGCGACCAGTCGGTGAAGCGGGAGGATTTGTCGATCTTGGCCTTGGCCACGTCGTTGACGAGCTGCTCGTAGGAGACCGAATCGCCGTAGCCACAGACCATGGCGGCGACCTGCGTGTCGAAGAACGGCTGCGGCAGAAGCCCGCCGAGCAGCCAGATGATCTCGAGATCCTGGCGCGCCGAGTGGAACACCTTGACCACGCCCTCGTCGGCCATCAGCGCGAAGAACGGCGCGAGGTCGATGTCGGGGGACAACGGGTCGACGAGCACACCCGACCCGTCCGGCCCCGCCATCTGGATGAGGCAGAGCTTGGGGTAGTAGGTCGTCTCCCGCATGAACTCCGTATCGACGGTGACGAACGGCTGTCCGGCGAAACGGCTGCAGGCCTCGGCGAGAGCCGGCGTGGTGGCGATGAGATCCATGAGAGCCGGCTATATCGGAGGTTGACGCGCGAGGCGAGATCGTATCTCGCACCGCGCGCGCCTATCCCCGACATCCCGTGCTGCACGTCCCTCCTCAGGCGGCGCGCTTGCGGGACCGGTTCCGGCGCGCGAGGCTGCGCACCAGTTCGGTACGCTCGCGCCGCTGGGCCTCGGCACGGGCGAGAAGCCAGTCGAAGATGCCGCCATTCCTCCGAGGCCCGCCCTCCTCGGTCAGGCGCCGGATCCGGTCCACCCGGAAGCCGCGATAACCGCCGCGTGCGCGGTCGATGCCGCCGAGCAGCGTCCGGCCGGGGCCGAGCCTCAATTCGCGCGCGTCGAGGGCACGCGTGCTCCAGAGACCACGGGAATCCTCGTAGACGATCTCGAACCGGCCTTGGAGCGGCAGGACCTGCCATGCGCCGGGCTTATGCTCGCCCCATTCCGCGGGCTTCCCGCGTGCCGAGGGAGCCACTGCGGCCTCGTGCAAAATGTCGAAAAACGCGTTCGCATTCATGGGCTTGATATGGGAATGCACCCTCGTTCTCGTAAGGTCCCTCCCCCTCGGGCCCCTCGGCGGCGCCCGCTCCGGGTTCATCCCGGCTTCCGCTTACGCGCCCTGCCGTCGCGATCTCCTGGGATCGCCTTCGCCTTGACTTGCCCGCCCTCGCGTGAATGGTGCGCCGCTCAATCTGAAGAGCCCGTCATGCACCGTTATCGTACCCATACCTGCGGGGCCCTCCGCCCGTCCGACGTCGGCGAGACCGTTCGCCTTTCCGGCTGGTGCCATCGCATCCGCGACCATGGCGGCGTGCTCTTCATCGATCTGCGCGATCATTACGGCCGCACCCAATGCGTGGTCGATTCCGATTCGAAGGCGTTCAAGACCGCCAACCTCGCCCGCTCGGAATGGGTGATCCGCATCGACGGACGCGTGCGCACGCGCCCTGCCGGCACCGAGAATGCCGACCTGCCCACCGGAACGGTGGAGGTCTATATCGACGACATCGAGGTTCTCGGCCCCGCCGGCGAGTTGCCGGTGCCGGTCTTCGGCGACCAGGACTACCCGGAGGAGACGCGCCTCAAGTACCGCTTCCTCGATCTGCGTCGCGACAAGCTCCACGCCAACATCATGAAGCGCGGCGCGATCATCGATTCGCTCCGCCGCCGCATGCGCGAAGGCGGCTTCTTCGAGTTCCAGACGCCGATCCTCACCGCTTCCAGCCCGGAAGGCGCCCGTGACTACCTGGTGCCGTCCCGCGTGCACCCCGGCAAGTTCTACGCGCTGCCGCAGGCGCCGCAGCAGTTCAAGCAGTTGACGATGATCGCCGGCTTCGACCGCTACTTCCAGATCGCGCCGTGTTTTCGCGACGAGGATGCCCGCGCCGACCGCTCGCCGGGCGAGTTCTATCAGCTCGACATCGAGATGAGCTTCGTCACCCAGGAGGACGTGTTCCAGTCGGTGGAGCCGGTCCTGCGCGACGTCTTCAAGGAATTCGCCGAGGGCAAGCGCGTCACCGAGACCTTCCCGCGCATCCCCTATGCCGAGGCGATGCTGAAATACGGCGTCGACAAGCCGGATCTGCGCAACCCGCTGATCATCGCCGACGTGACGGACGAGTTCGCCCGCGACGAGGTCGAGTTCAAGGCGTTCAAGGGGGTGATCAAGTCCGGCGGCGTGGTCCGCGCCATCCCGGCCACGGGGGCGGCGACGCAACCGCGCTCGTTCTTCGACAAGCTCAACGACTTCGCCCGCGCCGAGGGCGCGCCGGGCCTCGGCTACATAATCTTCGAGGACGACAACGGCACGGTCACCGGCAAGGGGCCGATCGCCAAGTTCATCCCTTCGGAGATCCAGGCCCTCATCCGCGAGAAGACCGGCACGAAGGCCGGCGACGCAGTGTTCTTCTCCGCCGGCACCGAGGGCAAGGCCGCGGCTCTGGCCGGCAAGGCCCGCATCCGCATCGGCGACGAACTGAACCTCTCCGACAAGGACCAGTACGCGTTCTGCTGGATCACCGACTTCCCGATGTACGAGTGGAACGAGGACGAGAAGCGGATCGACTTCTCCCACAACCCGTTCTCGATGCCGAATTTCGACCGCGAGGAATTCCTCGCCCTCGATCCGAGCGAGGCCGAGAAGATCCTCGGCATCAAGGCGTTCCAGTACGACATCGTCTGCAACGGCACGGAGTTGTCCTCCGGCGCGATCCGTAACCACCGCCCCGAGGTGATGGAAAAAGCCTTCGGTCTCGCCGGCTACGGCCAGGAGGTGCTCGAAGAAAAATTCGGCGGCATGCTCAATGCGCTGAAGCTCGGCGCCCCTCCGCACGGCGGCATCGCGCCGGGAATCGACCGCATCGTCATGCTCCTCTGCGGCGAGCAGAACCTGCGCGAGGTGGTGCTGTTCCCCATGAACCAGCGCGCCGAGGATCTGATGATGGGCGCCCCCGCCGAGGCGACGCCGAAGCAGCTGCGCGAACTCCACATCCGGTTGAATCTGCCCGAGAAGCAGGGCTGAGCCGCGACACACCCCCCTCCCCACTGCGGGGGAGGGTACCTACGGAGCAGGCGGGAGTGGGGGCGACCTCTCCGGATTGCGCGCTCCCCTCTCCCGACCCTCGCTGACGCGAGGGCCACCCTCCCCCGCAGAGGGGGAGGGTTTGCAGCGCCCGATCCCTCCAACATTGACAGGGCCGACATGCCCTCCCTCGTCGCCATCGTCGTCAGCCATGACAGCGCGCATGCGCTGCCGACCTGTCTCACGGCGCTCGCAGCCGAGCACGTGCCGGCCATCGTCGTGGACAATGCGAGCCGCGACGGGTCGGCGGGCGTCGCCGAGGCGGCCGGGGCCAGGGTGGTCCGCAATCTTCGCAACGAGGGCTACGGCCGGGCCAACACCATCGGTATCCGCGCCGCCGACCGTGCGGAGCGCGTGCTCATCCTCAACCCGGACATCGTGCTGCGGGCCGGCGCGGTGGATGCGCTCCTGCGCGCGGCTGCCGCCTATCCGGATGCGGGCCTGCTCGCGCCGCGCCTGATGGAGCCGGACGGGCGGTTCTTCTACCAGCCCCGCTCGCTGCTCGCGCCCTACCTCACCAACCCACCCGGCAACCGTGCCCTGCCCGACGGCGATGCCTGCGCGCCGTTCCTCTCCGGCGCCTGCCTGATGATCCGGCGGGACCTGTTCCTCGCCCTCGGCGGGTTCGATCCGAACATCTTCCTGTTCTACGAGGATGACGATTTGTGCCGCCGGGTCGCCGATTCCGGCCGCTCCCTGGTCCATGTCCACGGCGCGGTCGCCCTGCATGGGCGCGGGCGCTCGTCGGCGCCGGAGCCCGGCCGGGTCTTCCGCACCCGCTGGCATCAGGCCTGGTCGCGGGCCTATGTCTCGCGCAAGTACGGCCTGCCGGACCCGAGCCCGTCCATGCTCGCGGTCAACGCTCCGAAGGCGGCCTTGGCATCCCTGGGCTTCCGCCGACCCCTGATCGAGCGCTATGCCGGTTCGGCGGCCGGCGCCCTCGCTGCCATCCGTGGGCGCACCGCCCTCGCTCGGGAAGGGCTCGCATGAGCCTGCTCAATCCGACGGCCGCCCTGGCCCGCGCCGTCGCCGGCGTCGCAGCGCAGGGCTTCGTGGTCGTCGCCCGCAACACGCGCGGCGACAGCGTCTACCTGAAGCCGGAGGGCTGCACCTACGCGCTTCGGGTCTCGAACCACGCCCGGACGCCCAAGCAGCGCAAGAACCATCCCGACGCGATCACCAGCCTGGTGATCCGGGCCTCCACCGGCCCGGCTCAGGTCGACGCCCTGGTCGAGACCGCCCTGCGCAACTTCGCCGGGGAGCGGCGCAAGCGCGAGGGAGACCGGGGCGGGGAGAACGACGGGCCGGCCGTTCCGTGACCGGGCGGGCCGAGGATCAGGCGGAGGCCGAATCGCCCTCGGCCGCATCGCGAAAGTACGGCTCTACCGGGCCCTTCAGCTTCACCGTCATCGGGTTACCGGCGCGGTCGAGGGTCTTGCCGGCCGACAGGCGGACCCAGCCTTCGCTGACGCAGTATTCCTCGACATTGGTCTTTTCGACGCCCTTGAAGCGGATGCCGATGCCGCGTTCCAGGATGGCCTCGTTGTAGAACGGGCTGGTCGGGTTCACCGCGAGGCGGTCGGGAGGCGTGTCGGACATCGGCGTTGCCTTGGGAATCGATGATCGGAGTCGAGCGATCGTTGACGCGTCGGGACGAAGGGTCCGGGTAAGCGATTCACGCCCCGCCCGCAACGCCGCCGGCCCTGGCCGCCCGCGCCGCCGCGATGAGATCGTCGATACGGTCGCTCTGAAGCAGGGGCACCAGAGCGTGCACCGCCTCGGGGGGCAGGTCCCACCACGCCGTCTCCAGCAGCGCCGCCACATGCTCCGGATCGAAGCGGTGGCGGATCACCCGCGCGGGGTTGCCGGCGACGATCGCGTAGGGCGGCACGTCCCGGCTGACGACGGCATGGGCCCCCACCACGGCGCCGTGCCCGATGGTGACGCCGGACAGGATCATGCAGCCCGAGCCGAGCCAGACGTCGCTGCCGATGGTCACGTCGCCGCGCGAGGCATGATAATCGGCCGGCGCCTCCACCCCCGGCCAGAGTCCCCCCATGGCCGCGAAGGGATAGGTGGTCACCCAGTCGAGGCGGTGGCCGCCGCCGAGGAGGATCTCGACCCTGTCGGCGATGGAACAATACCGGCCGATCGTAAGGTGCCGCCCAGCTTCCGGGAACCGCACTTTCGGACGGCCATAGGAGTACGAGCCGATGGAGAAACCATGGGTTTTCACCATTTTGGCGAGGTGCAGGCGGGTTTCGTTGTGCGGGTTGCGCCCACTCCGCAAGCGGTGCAACAGAGTTTTCAATCAATGCATCCCGAAGACCGGCGGGAAAGCTCCGCGGCGCCGTCAGAGCCCGCGATGAAGGGAGTGAGGCTCATGGGCGACAACATGTCCGACGATCTCAAATCCGGAGCCCTCGTCTACCACCGCCTACCCCGGCCCGGAAAGCTCGAGATCCAGGCGACGAAGCCGTTGGGGAACCAGCGCGATCTGGCGCTGGCCTATTCCCCCGGCGTCGCCGCGGCCTGCATGGCGATCTACGACGACCCGCAGGAGGCCGCCACACTCACCATCCGCCAGAACCTCGTGGCGGTGCTCACCAACGGCACCGCCGTGCTCGGTCTCGGCAATATCGGCCCCCTCGCCTCGAAGCCGGTGATGGAGGGCAAGGCGGTCCTGTTCAAGAAGTTCGCCGGGATCGACGTGTTCGACATCGAGGTGGACCAGAACGACGTCGGCAAGCTGGTGGACGTGGTCTGCTCCCTGGAGCCGACCTTCGGCGGCATCAATCTCGAGGACATCAAGGCACCCGAGTGCTTCGAGGTCGAGGAGCAGTGCCGGGCACGGATGAACATCCCGGTCTTCCACGATGACCAGCACGGCACCGCGATCATCGTGGCGGCGGCCGTCCTCAACGCCCTGGAATTCGCCGGCAAGCAGCTCTCCGACGTCCGCATCGTCACCTCGGGCGCGGGCGCCGCGGCGCTCGCCTGCCTCAACCTGCTGGTGTCGCTCGGCGCCAGGGTCGAGAACATCACCGTCACCGACATCAAGGGCGTGGTCTACAAGGGCCGCGCCGAACTGATGGACCGCTGGAAGGACGTGTACGCCAAGGAGACCGAGGCCCGGACATTGGCCGAGGTCATTCCGGGCGCCGACGTGTTCATCGGTCTCTCGGCCGGCGGCGTGCTGAAGCCGGAATACCTGGAGAAGATGGCCGAGAAGCCGCTGATCATGGCGCTCGCCAACCCCTATCCGGAGATCATGCCGGATCTGGCGCAGGCGAAGCGCCCCGACGCGATGATCTGTACCGGGCGCTCGGATTTCCCGAACCAGGTCAACAACGTCCTGTGCTTCCCCTACATCTTCCGCGGTGCCCTCGATGTCGGCGCCACCTCGATCAACGAGGAGATGAAGAAGGCCGCCGTGAAGGCGATCGCCGCGCTGGCCCGCGAGACTCCGTCCGACGTGGTCGCCCGCGCTTATGGCGGCGAGGCCCGGCCCTTCGGCCCGCATTCGCTGATTCCGAGCCCTTTCGATCCGCGCCTGATCCTGCGGATCGCCCCCGCCGTGGCGCAGGCCGCGATGGATTCGGGCGTCGCCGGCCGGCCGCTGGAGAACATCCAGGCCTACGCCGACAGTCTCGACCGCTTCGTCCATCGCTCCGGTTTCATCATGAAGCCGATCTTCACAAAGGCGAAGGAGAATCCCAAGCGCGTCCTCTACGCGGAGGGTGAGGACGAGCGCGTGCTGCGCGCCGCCCAGGCCATCGTCGAGGATCATGTGGCCCGACCCATCCTGGTGGGGCGCCCGCGGGTGATCGAGACCCGGATCAAGCGCTTCGGCCTGTCGATCCGGCAGGGCACCGATTTCGACCTGATCGATCCCGAGGACGATCCGCGCTACCGCGACTATGTCGCGACCTATCTCGAAGTCGCCGGCCGTCGCGGGATCACGCCGGATGCCGCGCGGACTCTGGTGCGCACCAACAACACGGTGATCGGCGCCATCGCCGTGCGCCGGGGCGAGGCGGACGCACTGATCTGCGGCCTGGAGGGCCGGTTCGAGACTCGCCTGCGGGTGATCCGCGACGTGATCGGCCTCGCGCCGGGCGTGCTCGATTTCGCCGCCATGAGCCTCATCGTCACCAAGGAGGGCGCCTACTTCCTCGCCGACACCCATGTCCGGCCCGATCCCAGCGCCGAGGAGATCGCCGACGTGGCGGTGGCCTGCGCCGGCCACGTAGCGCGCTTCGGCCTCACTCCGAAGATCGCCCTCCTCAGCCATTCGGATTTCGGCCAGTCCGATTCCCGCTCGGCCCAGAAGATGCGCGCGGCGCTGGGGCTGATCCAGGGCCGCCGGCCGGATCTCCAGGTGGATGGCGAGATGCAGGCCGATACCGCCCTGTCCGGCCTGATCCGCGACCGGGTGCTGCCGGGCTCGCCCCTCAAGGGCTCTGCCAACGTCCTGATCTTTCCCAATCTCGACGCGGCCAACATCGCCTTCCAGTTCTCCAAGGTCCTGGCCGACGCCCTGCCCGTGGGGCCGCTGCTGATCGGCCCGGCCCGGCCCGCCCACATCCTGTCGCCGTCGGTGACGGCGCGCGGCATCGTCAACGTCACCGCCGCGGCGGTGGTGGAGGCGCAGGCGGGCGCCGTCGAGCCGACGATCGCGTCGGTCGAGCCGGGTCTGACGCCCCTCTCCGAATAGGAAGAACAGGCGGGACGTCGCTCGTCCTCCGCGGCCGATGCCATGAAAAAGGCCCCCGATTCTTCGGGGGCCTTTTTCGTTCGTGTGCCCGGAAGCGGTGGGATCGGACAAGGCGGTCGCCGTAGGCGGACCGAGTCACGGCGCCGAATCGGCCGCCGAGGTGAGCAGGTAGACGATGACCAGGGTGGTGACGGCCCAGGAGACGAGGCCATGACAACCGCTGGTGTGGCCAGCGGCTTGCCCGAGAGGCGCCAGGCGAGGAGCCCGCCGGCGAGCGAGGCGACGATGCCGGAGACGACCCACCACAGGCCGGCGCCGGGGGACAGACTGGCGGCGGTCGGGGTGTCGTTGCCGGCGGGATCCAGGGTCGACAAGCCGATGCCGAGGCCGATCATGTTGAGGATCATCTGCGCCACGAGGGCCGCCACGGCGCCGGCGAAGATCGCGCCCCAGGAGACCTGATTGTACAGGGCCGGGCGGGCGTCGAGGTCCGGTGGCGTTGCGACGACAGGCTTCAGAGTGGGGGATTGAGCCAAGGAAGGAGATCCTGAAAACAGATGTGAAGGATGAGGATCACGCGCAAGGACACCGTCGCCCCGGCAGAATTTTGCGGGGAGCGTGAAGTCGTTCGTGTCTTCGATATCCAGGGACGCGTTCCAGCTTCCCCGACACGCTCGGGGAGGCTGGAAATCAGCGCCGGTCCACGTGCATCGTCGGGGAATGTTCGCTCCGCCCGACGGAAATCCATCCGCCCATCATCCCGTCGGTCCTCGCCTACCGGCGAGCGGATCGTGTCGGGATTTCCCTTGAGCTCCGGCGCGTGAAAACTGGCCACTGGATTGCATACAGGATTCGGATCAAGGGCCGGTCGGGAGATTCCAATGTGCCGTGGTGACGATCCGAACTGCACCCATTTCGCCGAGCATCGCCGCCGTTTCCTCGGCGACCTCGCGCCCGAGCGGCGGGCCTTCCTCAAGAGCGGCTTCGTCGCCACCGGGGGCGCGGCGGCGATGGCGGCCGGCGGCCTGTCCCTCGTCGGCCCCGCGCTGGCGCAGACGAGCGCCAAGGGCATCCGGCAGACGGCGCATTATCATCTGCCGGCCACAGCCGAGACCGTCCATTGGGGCTATTTCTCGAAACTGCTGAAGCCCCAGGTCGAGATCGCGTCCGGCGACTACGTCACCATCGAGACCCTGACCCACCACGCCAACGACGATGCCGAGCGCATGGTGACGGGCGATCCCGGCGCCGAGAGCGTGTTCCTCTGGACCAAGGACAAGAAGGGCGTCGCCCGCCGCGGCGCCGGGCCGGAGACCGGCCCCCTCGGACCGGGCGGGGGGCTCGGCGTCCACATCTGTACCGGCCCGGTGGCGATCCGCGGCGCGGAGCCCGGCGACGTGCTGGAGGTGCGCATCCTCGATGTGGCGCCCCGCCCCTGCGCCAACCCCGCCTTCAAGGGCCGCAGCTTCGGCAGCAACGCCGCCGCCTGGTGGGGCTACCACTACAAGGACATGATCACCGGCGACCGGGCGCGCGAGGTCATCACCATCTACGAAGTCGATGCGAGCGGCGCCCGCGACTGGGCGAAGGCGGTGTACAATTTCCGCTGGCCGGGGGTCACCGATCCGTTCGGCGTGGCGCATCCCACCATCGATTACCCGGGCATCCCCGTCGACCACACCAAGACGCAGCGCAATTTCGACGTGCTCAAGGGGGTGCGCGTGCCGATCCGCCCGCATTTCGGCACCATGGGCCTCGCGCCCAAGGAGGCCGACATGGTGAACTCGATTCCTCCGAGTTACACCGGCGGCAACATCGACAACTGGCGCATCGGCAAGGGCGCGACGATGTACTATCCCGTCGCGGTGCCGGGCGCCCTGTTCTCGGTGGGCGATCCGCATGCCAGCCAGGGCGATTCCGAACTCTGCGGCACCGCCATCGAGTGCTCGCTCACCGGCACCTTCCAGTTCGTCCTGCACAAGAAGGCGGATCTCGCCGGCACGGCGCTGGAGACCCTCGATTTCCCGATGATCGAGACGTCCGAGGATTGGGTGCTCTCGGGCTTCAGCTACCCGAACTACCTCGCCGATCTCGGCCCCGACGCGCAGAACGAGATCTTCTCCAAATCCTCCATCGACCTCGCCATGCGCGATGCTTTCCGCAAGATGCGGTCCTTCCTGATGCAGGCGAAGGGGCTGACGGAGGACGAGGCGATCTCGCTGATGTCCATCGCCGTCGATTTCGGCATCACCCAGGTGGTGGACGGCAATTGGGGCGTCCACGCCATCGTCAAGAAAGCGATCTTCGCGGACAGGCCGGCGTGACGCGCCGCGTCGTCGATCAGCCGATGAGGTGCCGTCGCAGCATGAAGAGATAGAAGATCTCGGCGGCGATCAGGATGGCTCCGACCGTCGCCATGTTTCGGGCGACAGCGGACCCGTCGTCGCCGGAGCCATGGCTGACGGCCACTGTCGCCATGACGATCAGGCCGATCGCCGGGATGAATCCGAGCGCGATCCATGTGGGCGCGTACCATGTCGGCTGCCCGTTCAGGCCCCATTGCATCGGAAGCCGGTCGAGATCGCCCACCCAAGAGCCCGCAAGGGCCGACAGGCATGAGAGAATGACGAAGGTCAGGACGGCGAAGACGTAGACGGTCGGCATCGACAATCCTCCGAACGGCCGAGGCTATGACCCCGCGACGCTATCAGGCGGTATCGATCCGCCCTTCCAGACCGAGCACGCGGCCGAGGCCGCGGACCCGGTTGAGGAGGCGATCGCCCGGCAGCGCGGCCAGATACGCAGGCAGGGTCAGGGTCACCCGTCGATCCGCGACGAGGAGGGGCATGCGCCACAGCGCTCCCTCCATCCCCGCCGAGATCGGGAAGGCGACACGCAGGAGGGCGCCGAGGAGGCGGGCCCGTTCGAACAGGCGCGGCCCGGCGAGACTGCGCAGCATCGGGCTGGCCTTGTCCGCCGCAACGCCCTCGTGGCGGAAATAGACCGCCAGGGCGAGATAGGCCCGTCCGGGGTGGTCGATCCCGACGAAGGCGGCATGCGTGATGACGTTGATGCTCTGTTCGCCCCGGTAATCGGGATGCGCGCGCCAGCCGATATCCGAGAGGAGACAGGCGGCGTGCCGCAGGCGGCGCTCGTCGGCCGTCTCCGGCCCGTCGAGGGTGGCGACGAACCGGTCGGTCCAGGCGATGAGGTCGCTGCCATGGCCCGGCGAGCGGGCGCGGAGGCGGTTCAGTTCCGCCGCCGCCGCGAGGAGCGGGTCGGTGAGGCGGGTGTCGCGGTCGAGCTGCTCGTAGAGCAGCCCCTCGCGCACGCCGGAGGCCGAGATGGCGAGCTCGCGGGGGCGGCCGACGCGGATGATCTCCTCCAGCACCACGGCGCCGTAGGCGAGGAGGGGCCGGCGCGCCTCCGAGACGGCCTCCACGTCCTGCAGCAGGGCGGCGTCGGTGCGCTCCACCACTTCGAGGAAGCTGAGTTCGTCGGAAGGCTCGATGCTGTAGCCGTGCATGACGTGGAGCGGGTAGCCCCGCGCGGCCTGATGCAGGCGGGCGAGCGCCCGCCAGGTGCCGCCCACCGCGTAGAAGCTGCGCCCGCGCAGGGTCTCCAACTGGGGGGCTGCCTTCGCGAGGTTCTCGCGGGCGATCTTGAGGGCCTTCTTCACCGACCCGCCGGAGAGATCCTGGAGGGCGAGACCGCCGAGCGGCATCGTCACCCCCTGCCCCACCGTGGCGCCGCGCACGTCCACCAGTTCGAGGGAGCCGCCGCCGAGATCGCCGACGACCCCATCCGGCGTATGGAAACCGGAGATCACACCGAGGGCGGAGAGCTCCGCTTCCCGCCGCCCCGACAGGAGCTCGATCCGGTGGCCGCAGGCGGCCTCCGCCGCGGCGAGGAATTCCGGGCCGTTCTGCGCGTCGCGCGCGGCGGCCGTGGCCAGCACGAAGACGCGGCCGACGCGCATGGTCTCGCAGAGGATGCGGAAGCGCGCCAGCGCGCTGAGGGCGCGCCGAACCGCCTCCTCGTTGAGCCGGCCCGTGCTGAAGACGTTACGGCCGAGGCCACACAGGACCTTCTCGTTGTAGAGCGGCGTCGGCGCGCGGTTCAGGCCGTCATAGGCCACGAGACGCACGGAATTCGAGCCGATGTCGATGATCGCTACCGGTTCCACGCGATCTTGCACGCCGGGATCCCCCTGAGTCGTGAAGCCCGTACCTGTCATGCCGTCACGAGGAAGTCCCACGACCAGCTCCTGCCGGTATCGTCCGCTCAAGGACGCTGGGCTCTACGGCTCAGCGCGCGCGGACTCGACTTCTTCGAGGACTTGCCCCGGCCGGACAGGCTCGGGTTCGTCATGAAGTACTTGTGCGCGTTGAACGGCTCCTCGCCCTCGGAGGGCTGGACACGTTCACTCGCGCCAGACGCCAGTACACGCCAGCTCTGCTGGTTGTCGAGGAGATTGGCGAGCATGATCTGGTCCAGCACCTGCTGATGCACGGTTTGGTTAGTGATCGGCAACAGCGCCTCCACGCGCCGTTCGAGGTTGCGGGTCATCAGGTCGGCCGACGAGATCGACACCGTCGCCTTCGGGTGCGGCAGGCCGAACCCGTTGCCGAAGGCGTAGATCCGCTCGTGTTCGAGGAAGCGCCCGACGATGGATTTCACCCGGATCGTATCCGACAGGCCGGGAATGCCCGGCCTGAGGCAGCAGATGCCGCGCACGATGCAGTCGATCTGCACCCCGGCCCGGGACGCGTCGTAGAGCGCGTCGATGATCTGCCCGTCCACCAGAGAGTTGCACTTGATCCAGATCGCCGCCGGCCGCCCGGCTTTGGCATGGGCCACTTCCGCCGCGATGTTTTCCAGGAGCCGGGGCTTGAGGGTCAGCGGCGAGACCGCCATTCGCTCGAGTTCGGCCGGTTCGGCATAGCCGGTGATGTAGTTGAACATGCGACTGACGTCGCGGGCCACCGCCGGGTCGGCGGTGAAGAACGACAGGTCGGTGTACACCCGCGCCGTGATCGGGTGATAGTTGCCGGTGCCCACATGGCAGTAGCTCACGAGCTTGTCGCCCTCGCGCCGCACCACCATCGACAGCTTGGCGTGGGTCTTCAGCTCGATGAAGCCGAACACCACCTGCGCGCCGGCCTTCTCCAGGTCGCGGGCCCAGCGGATATTGGCCTCCTCGTCGAAGCGCGCCTTCAGCTCCACCAGCGCCGTCACGGACTTGCCGAGTTCGGCGGCTTCCGCCAGCGCCGCCACGATCGGCGAGTTCGAGGAGGTGCGGTAGAGCGTCTGCTTGATCGCGACCACGTTGGGGTCGCGGGCGGCCTGGGCCAGGAACTGCACCACCGCGTCGAAGGATTCGTAGGGGTGGTGGACGATGAAGTCCTTCTGCCGGATGGCGGCGAAGACGTCGCCGCCGCTCTCGCGGATGCGCTCGGGGAAGCGAGGGTTGTACGACTTGAACTTCAGGTCCGGCCGGTCGATCCCGACGATCTGCGACAATTCGTTGAGGGCGAGCATGCCCTCGACCACGAAGATCGCGTCGTAGCCGATCTCGAGTTCGTCGGCGACGAAGGCGCGCAGATCCTCCGGCATTCCCGCCTCGACTTCGAGCCTGATGACGACGCCGCGGCGGCGCTGCTTCAGGGCGCTCTCGAAATGCAGGACGAGGTCTTCGGCCTCCTCCTCGATCTCGAGGTCGGAATCGCGGATCACCCGGAACGCACCCTGCCCTTTCACGAAGTAGCCCGGGAACAGGCGGCCGGTGAACAGGACGATGACCTGCTCGATGGCGATGAAGCGGGCGGTGGAATCCCCCGCGACCTCCGGCAGGCGCACGAAGCGGTCGAGGACGGCGGGCAGCCGGATCAGGGCGCGCAGGGTCCGCCCGTCGCGCGGGCGCACCATCATCAGGGCGATGCTGGAGCCGAGGTTCGACAGGAACGGAAACGGATGGGCCGGGTCGATGGCGAGCGGCGTCAGCACCGGGAAGACGTGGCTGAGGAAGTACTCCTCGAGCCAGGCCTTGTGATCGGGGGTGAGGTTGCCGGGCTCCACGAGGTCGACGCCGACACCGTGGAGGTCGTCACGCAATTCGCGCCAGCGCCGCTGCTGGTCGAGGGCGAGGCGGGAGACTTCGGAACCGATGCGGGTGAGCTGCTCGGACGGGCTGAGCCCGTCCTGCGACGGCTGGATCAGGCCGGCGCGGACCTGGTCGTGCAGGCCCGCCACGCGGACCATGAAGAACTCGTCGAGGTTGTTGGCCGAGATCGAGAGGAAGCGCAGCTGCTCCAGCAGCGGATGGCTGGCGTTGGAGGCCTCTTCCAGCACCCGGCGGTTGAACTGCAGCCAGGACAGCTCCCGGTTCACGAAGCGCTCGGGCGAATGGCGCAGGGCGCGGCCGGCGGCGAGCACGGTCTCCCGCGCCACGGGTTCGACTGTCGCTCGTTCTGTCGCCGTGTCGGCCATGATCGTCTCCGCCAGAATCGAGCCCGATTCCGTCTGTGCCTTGGGGGCCTCGTCGAACGAAGCCGATTCTGCCGGGAGAGGCGCTCCGGGGCCGGGCTTCGTCGTCCGTGTCCGGACGGTGGCGGGGCGAACCGGACCGGCCTCCGCCGGCCGGCGCCGGGCGGCGGGGCGTTTGGGCGCCAGGGATTCGGGTGCCGCGGAGCCGCGGCCGTCGTCGCCGGAGCGGGGTTCGTCTGGCGAGGCGTCGGCCGCTGGAGCGATCTTCCGCTCCTCGACAGCCGTTCCCTCCGTATCCGATCCCTTGATGTCCGACTCCTTGGCGATCGCGTCCGAATCCACTTCCGGCAACGGGTCTTCTCCTCACTCTGCTCGAACGAACGGCCTCGTAGCATGCGGCCGGGCCGTCGCGTCTGACAATTCCATGACAATCGGGATGGGCGGGCGATCAAGCCGGCGCGTCGTCCTCGTCGGTCTCGTCGTCCGGCACTCCCAGATCGGCCAGGACAGACATGGCCAGCGGCCTCGTGATGCGGCGGCCGCGCCTCAGGGCGTCGCGGTCGAGTTCGGCCACCACGGCCCTGGCTCTGGCGAGGGAGCGGTCGATCCGCAGGGCGATGGCCTCGACGACGCTGAGATCGACCACGAGCTGGCGGTCGACGAAGAGCTTGACCAGCACCGCCCGCATCAGCGCGTCGTCGGGGGGAAGGATGGTGGCGCCCGGTGCCAGCCTCAGGCGCGAGCGCAGATCGGCGGTGACGAGGCCGAGCGCCTCCACCGGTGCGGCCGCCGTGATGAGGACGGGGCTGCCGTTCTCGCGGGCGAGGTTGAGGAGGTGGAACAGGGCCGCTTCCTCGCGGCCCTCGGGGCGGTCTATATCTTCGATGACCAGGGCGCCGTTGGAAACGAGATGCGTGACCGAATCGGCGGTGACCTCGGAGGCCGGGACGGTCCAGGCATGGGAGCGCGTTGCCCAGATCGAGGCGAGGTGGCTCTTGCCGCTGCCCGATGGCCCGGTGATGAGGCAGACCGTATCGGGCCAGCGCGGCCAGGCCTCGATCAGCCCGTAGGCCGCCTCGTTGGCCGGCCCCACCAGGAAGTCCTCGCGGCCGTAGCGCGGGTCGAGGGGCAGGTCGAAGGCGAGCTGCTTCGGGGGCGCGGCCTCGCGCATCGGCGATCTCATCCCTCGCGCTTCTGAATCAGGATCGGTTCCTCGGCATAGTAGAGCGGACTCTGGAGATAACGCGAGATCGCGAAGCGCACGATGACGCCGATGGAGGCCGCGACGGGGACGGCCAGCAGCAGGCCGAGGAACCCGAACAGCGAGCCGAAGGCCAGGAGCGCGAACATCAGCCAGACCGGGTGCAGGCCGACCGAGTCACCGACGAGCTTGGGCGAGATGACGTTGCCCTCGAAAAACTGGCCCACCACGAACACGGCGACGGTCAGTCCGATATGGAGCCAGTCGGAGGTCGGCCAGAACTGGACCAGGGCGACGCCCACCGAGAGCAGGAACCCGACGAGGGTGCCGACATAGGGGATGAAGGTGAGGAAACCCGCGATCATCCCGATCAGCACGCCGAAATTCACGCCCACGAAGAACAGGCCGACGGCATAGAACGTCCCCAGGATGAGGCAGACCAGGGTCTGCCCCCGCACGAAGCCGATGATCGCCCGGTCGATCTCGCCGGCCAGACGCCGCACGGTGGTGCGGTGGCGCGGAGGGGTCCAGCCGTCGACGGTGGCGACCATCCGGTCCCAGTCGACGAGGAGGTAGAAGGCCACGACGGGGGTCACGACGAGGAGCGAGGCGATGGAAACCAGCGCCTGGCTGCCCGACCACAGCGATTTGAGGAACGCCAGGAACCACGTGCCGCCCTGCCCCACCAGGGCTCCGACGGAGGATTGCAGGTCGTTGAGAACGTCCGCTCCGCCGACCCGTGTGAGGATCGGCCCGACCCGCTCGACGATGATGCCCTGAAGCCGTGACACCATGCCGGGGAACGTCGTCACAAGCGCCGAGATCTGATTGGCCGCCAGGGGCACCACGATCAGCAGGATCACCACGAGCCCGACGACGAACATGGCGAGGATGAGGAGCGAGGCGGAGAGCCGCCCGAGACCCCAGCGCTGGAGCCTGTCGGCCATGGGGTCGAGGAGATAGGCGAGCGCCAGCCCTGCCACGAAGGGCAGCATCACGCCCGAAAGCAGATAGAGCAGAAGCGCGACGACGCCGAGGCCCACCAGTCCGATTACCGCCCTGCCGCGCATCGGCCCTCCTCCGTCTCGCCCGTCGCCCGCGCACAAGAGTGGGAAGGCGGTGCGGCGCGGTCAAGGCTCGCCCGCGGAGGCCCGGCCCGCGACCGGGGGCGGGCTTGGATGACTTTCATCGGCACGAGAGCGGATTTTTAACAAGATAGACTGCATTATTCCCGTTACGACGGGGGATAAAATGAGTCTATCGCGAAAGTTTGCTGTTTTAATCGCAGCTATGCTGGTATCCAGCTTGCTCCTGGCTGGGTCCATCATCCTTTATGGACGGGCTGTCGACCAGGTGAGCGCGGCCTACGCGACCCGCCAGCAATCGATCCTCCTCGCCGACGAGATCCGGCAGAGTTCGGACGACCTCACCCGGCTCGGCCGCACCTACGTCGTCACCGGCCAAGCGTCGTACAAGCAGCAATATTTGGACATCCTCGACATCCGCTCCGGCCGCAAGCCGCGCCCGGAGGAGTATCATCGCATCTACTGGGATTTCGTCGCGGCCGGCGTGGCGAAGCCGCGCCCCGACGGCGAGACCGTGTCGGTGCACGACCTGATGAAGCGTCTCGGCTTCAGCCGGCAGGAAACCGACATGCTGGCGGAATCCGTCCGGAATTCGGACGGGCTGGTTCATCTCGAGGTTGAGGCGATGAATCTCGTCGAGGGCAAGGACAAGGATGGCCAGCCCCTGGCACAACCGAACCCCGCCCGAGACCGCGATCGGGCGATCGGGCTCGTCCATTCGGAGGCCTATCACGGTTTCAAGGCGCAGATCATGAAGCCGCTCGACGCGTTCTACGGGCTGATGCAGTCCCGCACCGACGCGGCCGTCGCTGCAGACGAAGCCCAGGCACACTTCTACTTCGCCGTCGTCATCGGCACGCTGGTCGCCACCGTCGCCACCTTCCTGGCCCTCGGCTGGTTCGCCCACGAGGCGCTGGTCCGCGGCTACGGCGCGGTCGGCCTGGCCATGGGCCGGATCGCCGAGGGCGATTACGCCGCCGCGGTGCCCTGCCTGGACCGCCGGGACGAGGTCGGCAGCCTCGCCCGGGGCCTCGAAGCGTTCAAGGCCAACCTCGCCCGGGACGTGGCGGAGCGTCATGCCGGGGAAACCCGACAGCGCGAGATCGCGCGCCGGGCTCAGACCGAGACGCTGGCGCAGGCCTTCGAGGCGGCTTTCGGCGGCATCGTCCGCGCCGTGGCGACCTCCGTGGACGAGTTGCAGGACACCGCGCAGGCGATGTCGCAGATGGCCGGCGACACCGCCGACCGTTCCGGCGCGGTGATCCGTGCCGCGGAGGAGGCCTCGGCCAACGTCGCCGCCGTGGCGGCGGCGGCGGAGCAACTCAGTGCCTCGGTGTCGGAGGTCGGCCGTCAGGTCGACAGTTCGGCGGCGCTGACGCAGGCGAGCGCGACGGAGGCCGGGCGCACCGCCGGGCTTGTCCAGGATCTGAGCCGGGCGGCGACCCGTGTCGGCGACGTGGTGGCGATGATCAACGGCATCGCCAGCCAGACCAACCTGCTCGCCCTCAACGCCACCATCGAGGCCGCGCGTGCCGGCGAAGCGGGACGCGGCTTCGCGGTGGTGGCGGCCGAGGTCAAGGAACTCGCCACCCAGACCGCCAGGGCCACCGACGAGATCGCCTCCCAGATCGGCGACATCCAGTCGGTCACCCGGGAGGCGGTCACGGCGATCGGCGCCATCGCCGGGCGCATCGACGACCTGAGCGGGATCTCGGGCGCGATCGCGGCCGCGGTGGAGGAACAGGGGGCAGCGACCCGGGAGATCGTTCGCAATATCCACCAGACCGCCGATGGCACCGGTCAGGTCACGTCTCATATCGGCGGCGTCGCCGACGCGGCGCAGAGGGCCGGCGGAGCGGCCGAGAGGGTGCTTTCCGTCGCCTCCTCGGTCTCGCACGATGCCGACCATCTCGATGCCGAAGTCACCCGTTTTCTGGCGCAGCTTCGCGCCGCCTGAGGACGATGCTCCGATCCGCGCAAGGCGTCGCCTGTCCGGTTCATCGAAGCGGGCGCGGGGATCGGCGAGCCCGGTGCGGCCCTCGTCGAACGGTTGAGGCGATCGAAATCTGCTTCCGCGCCCGGCACCGGGTGCCGAACTCGTCAGCGACGACTCGCCGAGACCGCCGCGACCCGTTAGAGCAGCCGGGACAGGACGTTGAGACGAGGTGCCGATGACGGCCGAGAGCAAGAACGGCGAGAGCCGGAACGGAATGACCTACGCGGATGCGGGCGTCGACATCGATGCGGGCAACGCCATGGTCGAGACGATCAAGCCGCTGGTGCGCTCCACCCGCCGGCCCGGCGCGGATGCCGAGATCGGCGGGTTCGGCGGGTTGTTCGACCTGAAGGCCGCCGGCTTCTCCGACCCGATTCTGGTGGCAGCCAATGACGGCGTCGGCACCAAGGTCAAGATCGCCATCGAGACCGGCCGCCACGATACGATCGGCGTCGATCTCGTGGCGATGTGCGTGAACGACATCATCGTCCAGGGCGCCGAGCCGCTGTTCTTCCTCGATTATTACGCCACCGGCAAACTGGTGCCGGGGGTCGGCACCGACATCGTGCGCGGGATCGCGGCGGGCTGCCGGATCGCGGGCTGCGCGCTGATCGGTGGCGAGACCGCCGAAATGCCGGGCCTCTACGACGGGGCGGATTACGATCTGGCCGGCTTCAGCGTCGGCGCCGCCGAGCGTGGCAAGCTCCTGCCACGCCCCGGCATCGCGCCCGGAGACGTCGTCCTCGGGCTGCCCTCCTCCGGGGTGCATTCCAACGGATTCTCGCTGGTCCGCCGGATCGTCGAGGCAAGCGGCCTCTCCTACGACGACCCGGCCCCGTTCGAGCCGTCGCGCTCGCTGGGCGACGCTCTCCTCGAGCCGACCCGGATCTATGTGAAGCCGCTGCTGGCCGCCCTGAAGGCAACGGACGGGATCAAGGCGCTCGCCCACATCACCGGCGGCGGCTTTCCCGACAACCTGCCCCGCGTCCTGCCCGACGGTGTCGGCATCAGCATAGACCTCGACGCGATCATTCCGCCGCCCGTCTTCGGATGGATCTCGAAGGTCGGCGGGGTCGCGGAATCCGAAATGCTGCGCACCTTCAATTGCGGTATCGGCATGGTGGCGGTGGTCTCGCCGGAGAGCGTGTCGGCGGTGACCCGGGCGCTCGACACCGCAGGCGCCTCGCCGATCCGCCTCGGGCTCATCACCGAGCGCGGACCCGATCCGGTGACCTTCCAGGGCAAGCTCGCCCTGTGATGGCTCCCCGACCCAAGATGCGGGTCGCGATCCTGATCTCGGGACGCGGCTCGAACATGGTCTCGCTGATCGAGGCCGCGAAGGCCCCGGATTATCCGGCCGAGATCGTCCTCGTCGCCTCTAACCGGCCGGAGGCGGGCGGGCTCGCCCATGCCGCGAGCGCCGGGATCGCCACGACGGCGCTCGATCACCGCGCCTATCCCGACCGGGCGAGCTTCGATGCCGCCCTGAACGCGGAACTCGAAGCGGCCGGGATCGAGCTCGTTGTGCTCGCCGGCTTCATGCGGATTCTCTCCGCGGGCTTCGTCGAGGCATGGGCCGGGCGGATGATCAACATCCATCCTTCGCTGCTGCCGCTGTTTCGCGGCGTCCATACCCACGAGCAGGCCCTGGCGGCGGGCGTGCGCCTGCACGGCTGCACGGTGCATTACGTGGTGCCGGAACTCGATGCCGGGCCGATCGTGGCCCAGGCCGCTGTCCCGGTCCTGCCGGGCGACGATGCCGACAGTCTCGCCGCGCGCATTCTCGTGGAGGAACACCTCCTCTACCCGCGTGCCCTTGCGCTGATCGCCGGCGGACGGGCAAGGCTGGAGAGTGGCCGCGTGGTGTTCGCCGGAGACATCAGGCCGGCCGAGGGGGCCTTGCTCAGCCTGTCCGCGCAAGGCTGAGGCCCGAGCCGCCGATCCCGAGATATCGAGATCGGCGATGATGACGGCTTATGCCGGGCGCGGCAGCTGGCAGCTGTCGAGGGCCGACAGCGCCTTGGCGCGGGCGGAATCGTTGAAATAGCCGGTGGTGCGGTAGGATTCGAGCTCGGCCGGGTTGAGGCTCGCCAGGGTCTGCTTGGCGTAGCAGCCGCACGGGCGAGCGAGCGACGCCTCGGGGACGCTCTGCAGGCGGGACTGCGTCACCGTGCAGGCGTGGCGCACACGACCGGTGAGGTTGCCGGCGGAAGCCGTCTTCAGGGCCGGATCGGGCGTGTAGCCTTCGAGGGAAGCCGTGGGCGTCCCCTTGTTCGCGTTACACGCGGCGAGCAGGGAGATGAGGCCGGCGGCGAGCAGGATCCGGCCGGTGCGCGGAGCGATGGAGCGCATGGAATGTGGGGTCCGTGAAAGGGATTCGGTGAGGGAATTCCTTTCACGTTCACACGACTCGCGCGCAAGGGCGTTCGCGCCACACCCGGCATCGTTCCGCGCCACGCTCCCGGTTCACCGGACGACGATGCGATCACGAACCCGTTGGCGGCGCGAAAGCCGGTCGGGTTCAGCCGACGATGTCGGAATCCTGGAAGAACTGCGCGATCTCGATCTTCGCGTTCTCGGCGCTGTCCGAACCGTGCACGGTGTTCTCGCCGACCGACTCGGAGAAGGTCTTGCGGATGGTGCCCTCGTCGGCGTTGGCCGGGTTGGTGGCGCCCATCACGGTGCGGTAGGCGGCGACGGCGTTCTCGCCCTCGAGCACCTGCACGACCACGGGGCCCGAGGTCATGAAGGAGACGAGTTCACCGAAGAACGGGCGCTCCTTGTGGATCTCGTAGAACTTTTCGGCCTGGGCCTGGGTCATCTGGATGCGACGCTGGCCGACGATGCGCAGGCCCGCCTTCTCGATCACGGCATTCACGGCGCCGGTGAGGTTCCGCTTGGTCGCGTCGGGCTTCAGGATGGAGAAAGTGCGCTCGGTGGCCATGTTCAGTCCGGTTATGTTCGCTCAGCCGAAAACGGCTTCGGCGGCCGGCTTATAGCGGGCACGCCCCGTCCTCTCAACCCGAAGGACGAAGACGGCGCATCCACAACGGAATTCCCTTGGCCATGGCTTCGGCGCAACAGTGCCGGAAATTCGCCCGATTGCTGGTGTCTTCTCGCACCAGAAGACGCCGGCCCGGACCGCTCTCGGCGTCCGGCGCGGCCACGACCAAGCTTTCGACCCCAGGCTCACGACCCTTCGCGACGCTCCCGCCGATGCGCCGCGGCCCTTCACAGGCACCAGGAGACCAAAAGCCATGCGCGTTGCCCTGACCTCCGCCTTCCTGCTTTCCGGACTCGTCGCCGCCGCTGCGGCCCCGTCGAAGGACCCGTCCGGCACCTGGCTCACGAAGGACGGCCGCGCCAAGATCCGCATCGATCATTGCAGCCCGAACAGCGCGAACATCTGCGGCAAGGTCGTGTGGCTGAAGACGCCGACCACCGAGACGGGTGCGCCGCGCACCGACGCCAAGAACCCCGACCCGAAGAAGCGCCTGCGCCCGGTCATCGGCCTGCAACTCATCGAAGGTCTCGCCCCCGACGAAGAGAAGTTCTCCGGCGACATCTACAATATCGACGAGGGCAAGATCTATCAGGTCAGCCTGGAGCGTGAATCCGGCTCCGAGCTGAGCGTGTCCGGATGCCTTCTCAAGGTCCTGTGCGGCTCGGAAACCTGGACCCGCGTGCCGGACGTGAACCAGCAGGCCGCCGTGACTCCGGCTTCCGAAGCCGCTCCCAAGCCGGCGCCGAAGCCCGCGGCCAAGCCAGCCGCGCCTCAGGTCGAAGCCAAGAAGTAGCGGCTCAGATCGCGGCGAGGCCCCGTTTCACGGCGGGCCTCGCCAGGACTGTGTCGATCCAGCGACGGACATTCGGCAGGGTCGCCAGATCGATTCCCTGCTTCTCGTGATGCTTGGCCCAGGTCAGGACCGCGATGTCGGCGATGGAATACGTATCGGCGATGTAGTCGCGATCCGCCAAGTGCCGGTCGAGCACGCCGTAGAGACGATGGGCTTCCGCCGAGAACCGTTCGATGGCGTAGGGGATCTTCTCCTCCGCATGGATGCGGAAATGGTGCATCTGACCGAGCATCGGCCCGAAGCCGCCGACCTGCCAGAACAGCCATTCGTCCACTGCCACCCGGGCGCGTTCGTCGGCGGGGTATAGGCAGCCGGTCTTTCGCCCGAGATATTGCAGGATCGCCCCCGATTCGAAGACCGTGATCGGCTTGGCCCCCGGGCCGTCCGGGTCGACGATGGCCGGGATCTTGTTGTTGGGCGAGATCGCCAGAAAGTCCGGCGCCAACTGGTCGCCCTTGCCGATATTCACCGGCACCACCCGGTAGGGCAGACCGCACTCCTCCAGCATGATGGGGATCTTCCAACCATTGGGGGTGCCCCAGGTATGGATGTCGATGGGCTTCTGGGTGGCGGCGGCCATGGGAAACGTTCCGCTCGTGTCAGGGTCGCATCATGTCGCCGGATCAAACCGGGCGAGGGGCGGATGGTTGCAGGATCCGCGCCGCCATCGAACGGTGGACGGTGCGCCGCGGCACCGCGAAGGACCTTGCCCTTTCCCCGACTTCTGGCTGTGATGATGGCGGTTCCGGCGCCTCACCGTGAGCGCAGGACAACAGCCTGGGGTTGCGATCATGCGGTTTCGTTTTCTTCCGGCCGCGGTGGTCGCGGCGTCGATGGTGCTGGGTTTCGCGACGACGGCGTCCGCCAAGGACCCCGTTGCCGCCGCTCCGGAGCCCGCCGCGAAGGAACTGACGGTCGGGCAGAGCGCCGCCCGCGAGCGGCAGAAGAAATGCGGTGCCGAGTGGCGCGCCCTCTCGGTTGCCGACAAGGCCGCGCAGGGGCCGAAATGGCCGCAATATTTCAGTAAGTGCGTCAAGCGCTTGAAGGAGATCAAGGCCTGATCTAGTTCGACTCGGGACCGGCTCGAGCTACGATTGCTCCGGGCCGGAGCGGAGAAACGGGCGGATGCGGGAACGCGAGGCGCTGCAGCGCGTGGTGGCGGTGGCCGCGATCATACCGGTGGCGTCGGGGCTCTTCGGAATCCTGTTCGGGCTCGGAGGAGTCGGCGGCGACAGCCTGTCCCAGATCTCCGCCGACAGCCATTTCCGCTACCTGTCGGGCCTCCTGACGGGCATCGGCATCCTGTTCTGGAGCTGCGTGCCGGCCATCGAGTCGAAGTCGCGCCTGTTCCGCTTCCTCACCCTCGTCGTCGTGCTCGGCGGGCTGGCGCGGTTGCTGGGCCTCTACCTCACCGGCCTGCCCTCGGCGGTGATGCTGGGTGCCCTGGCGATGGAACTGGTGGTGACGCCCCTCCTCTGCCTCTGGCAAATGCGGGTCGCGGCCAAGGCCGCGGATGCGGCGGCGGCCGGGCCTTCTCCGTGAGCGTGATTTCCGCCGGAACACGCCCCTCCCCGGTCGACCGCGCCCTTTCGCTCATGGAGCGCATCGTCCCCGCGCCCTCCGCCTGGGCTTTCGCCCTGCGGATCTGGCTCGCCATGGTGCTGGCCCTCTACGCCGCGTTCTGGCTTCAGCTCTCCGGTGCCTCGTCGGCCGCCGTCTGCGTGGCGATCCTGGCCCAGCCCAAACGCGGCCAGGCCCTGTCCAAGGCGCTGTACCGCTTTCTCGGCACCCTGGCGGGGGGCGCGATATCGATCCTGCTGATCGGTGCGTTCGGACAGGACAGGGTTCTCCTCCTGGTCTCCGTGGCGACCTGGCTCGGCCTCTGCGTCTTCGTCGCCCACTTCCTGCAGGACACGCGGGCCTATGGCGCCATGCTGGCGGGCTACACTGTCGCCATCGTCGCCGTCGCCCATATCGACACGCCGCAGGCGGTCTTCGAGGCCGCCATCGACCGCGTCGCGGCGATCACCATCGGCATCGTCGCCATCACCTTCATCAACGACGCCCTGGCCTCGCCGAGCACGTGGCGCACCCTGCGCAAGCCGCTCTCCGAGGCCCTGTCGGCCACCCGGGCCTTCGCCTGCGAGACCCTGTCCCAGGCGGATCCCGGCTCGGAGCGGGCGGCGGCCCTGATCCGGCAGATCGCGGTGATGCGCGCCGATGCCAGCGCCATCGGCGGCGAGCTCGACGACGGCGCCCGCCGGGCCGCCGGGGCGCGCAGCGCCATCGCCGCGCTCTACGCCATGGCGGCGGCGAGCCGCGCCTTCACCGCCGCCGCTGCGATGCTGGGCCGCGACAGCGCGGCCGTCGCCGAGGCCCGCCGGATATGCCTGGGTCTCACCGATGACGGGACGCCCGATGCCGAGGCGGCCGCGCATCGCCTCGGTGCCCTGGTGGATGAGGCGATCCAGGGTGGGACGAGCGAGCCCCTGGAGATCCTGGCGATGCAGCGCGGCCTCGATTTCGCGCGCGCCGCCTCCTTCGCCGCGGACGGTCTGAACGCCCTCTCCACCGGCTGCCGACCGAAGCGCGATGTCGCCCTGCCGACGCATCGCGACATGCCCGTGGCCCTTCGTGGGGCGGCGCGGGTGGGCATCGCCTTTGGCGCCACCGCCCTCCTCCTCATCGCCGCCGGCTGGCCCGCCACCTCCTTCGCCCTGGTGCAGGTGGCGGCGACCTGTTCGCTCTCGGCCATCGCGCCGGATTCGAAGGCCTTTGCCCGCGGCGTCCTCATCGGCATGCCGCTCGCGGCGCTCTGCGCCGGGATCGTGCTCTTCGGCGTGCTGGGGGGCGAGCAGGGCTTCCCGCTGCTCGCCATCGCCATCGCGCCGGTGATCTTCGTGGCGTGCTTTCTCAGCCTGAACCCGCCGACCTTCGGAATCGGCTTCATCCTGCTCGTGTTCTTCATGGTCCTGCTGTCGCCGTCGAACCCGCAGACCTACGACGCACAGACCTTCCTGGCGAACGCGTTCCTGGTGACCATGGCGGCCTGCATCCTGTTCGTCGCGGTGCGGATCGTGCTGCCGATCTCGCGCGCCCAGCGCCGCGCCTTCGCCCTCGATTCGGCCCGGGATTCGGTGCTGGACGCGCTGGCCGGCGATGGCGGCGACGCCACCACCCGCACCAGCCTCAACAGCGATCGGCTGCTGCAATTCTCGCAATGGAGCTCGGGCAGCGGCGCCGTCCGCGCGGCGAGCCTGGACCGTGCCTTCGACCTGGCCCGCCTCGAATCGGCCGCCGCCCGCGCCCATGCCCAGCTGTGCCGCCTCCCCGACGATCCCGCCCTGAACGATGCCGCGAGGCAGGCGCGGGAGGGTCTGGAGGCGGCGGACGCGGCCACGCTCGCCCGGTCCGTTCGCGCGTTCCTCCGGCACGGCCGATCCGTGAGCGCCCCGACGCGGCTCGACATCGCCCGCCTCGTCAGCGACCTGGTGACGGCGGGCGGCATCATGGAGAGCCAGCAGCGCCTCCTGCGCCGCCTCGGCATCCTGCGACCGGCCTGATGGAGGCGCCCCATGCGGCATGACATCGATCTCGGCGGCGTCCTGATCTCGCCCTTCGTCGCCTATGTGCTGGCGGCCCTGGCCATCATGGTGCTCCTGCGCTTCGGCTTCAGCCGCATCCGCTTCAGCCGCTACGTCGCCAACCCGCCGCTGGCCGAGGCGGGGATCTTCGTCTGCATCCTCGCGCTTCTCATCGTTCTCTTCTGAGCAATGTGGCTCGCCGACATGGATCCTGCCTGACAATGGCCGACGACGATCTCTCCGACGCTCCCCCGTCCCGCGAGCGCGTGCCGTCCCTCGCGAGGCGCCGGCGTTGGCGCGTGGTGCGGCTCCTGGCGACCGTGGTGATCCCGGCCTGCGCCTGCCTGGCCGCCGCCCTGGTCTGGCAGTTCTACGTCACCGCGCCCTGGACCCGCGACGGGCGCGTCCGCGTGCAGGTGGCCAGCGTAGCGCCCCAGGTCTCCGGCCAGATCACCGAACTGCGCGTGTCCGACAACCAGACCGTCGCCAAGGGCGATGTGCTCTACGTCATCGATCCGGTGGATTTCGACATTGCCATCGCGACCGCCCAGGCGGAGCTCGAGAACCGCGAGGCCGACCTTCAGGTCAAACGGACCCAGGCGGCCCGGCGCGAGGCCCTGACCACCCTCTCCACCTCGGTGGAGGAGAAACAGCAATATGCGGGCACCGCCAAGATCGCGGAGGCGGCGCTCGCCTCCGCGAAGGCGCAGCTGCATCAGGCCCGGGTCAACCGAGGACGCACGGAAGTGCGCTCGCCGGTGAACGGGCGCGTCACCAACCTCCTCCTGCGCGCGGGCGACTACGCCGCCGCCGGCACCGTCAACGTTGCGGTGATCGATACCGATTCGTTCTGGATCGACGGCTATTTCGAGGAGACGAAGCTGGCCCATATCCATGTGGGCGACGCGGCGAAGGCCGAGCTTCTCGGCTACTCGGCGCTCATTGACGGCCGGGTGGAGAGCATCACCCTCGGCATCAGCAACGCCAACGCCTCGCCGAGCACGCAGGGCCTGCCCAATGTCGACCCGGTCTATACCTGGGTGCGCCTCGCCCAGCGCGTCCCCGTGCGCATTCGCATCGATCGGGTTCCCGACGGCGTCACCCTGGTGGCCGGCATGAACGCCACCGTCTCCGTGGGCGAGCCCGGTGCCCATGGCGGCACGTTCTGGAAGACCCTGCGCGACCGCTTCACGGGACCCTCCGCCTCCTTCGGGCAGGAGCGTGTTTCGGGGGCGGCGGCCCGCTGAAGCCCTGGCCAGGACGACGTCGCGCTTCGCCGAATGCCTCGGGGCAGCATGCCCAGGCGATGGAGCGGTGAAAACTTCTTCAGTATTGGCGCGAAGTTGAGCACGGATCGCGAAGCTGTTTCAACCGCGCTTAAGGACCATGAGCGATTCTTCCGGCATCTTCTCGGCTGGGTCGGGTCACGTGCTGAAATCCATCGACGCCTTTGAGAACGACCCGACCGCGGCGCCCGAAGACGGGGGCGTCA
The DNA here is from genome assembly GCF_000376345.1 of Methylobacterium sp. 88A. Lineage (NCBI taxonomy): Bacteria > Pseudomonadati > Pseudomonadota > Alphaproteobacteria > Hyphomicrobiales > Methylobacteriaceae > Methylobacterium > Methylobacterium sp. 88A. The sequence continues at coordinate 1,969,762 of NZ_AQVT01000001.1, read as the reverse complement.
CCGACGCGGTGGCCGGCATGGCGACACTCATGCGCCACGCCGCCCGCGCCAATGGACAGGCCGCCAGCTTCACCCGCGAGATCCGTCGCCAGTCGACCGGCGTCGACCGTTCCTTGGCGGCGACACTCGGCAGCGTCGGCCGCGACACGGCGGCGGGAACGGCCGAGCGCCTCCGCGTCGAGCTCGTGGATGCGGTCGGTCAGGCCATGCGCGAGATCAACGCCGAGATCGCCCGCATCGGCGCGCGCATCGACACCAAGGCCACCGAGGCGAGCCGGATCGTCGCCGCCATCGACGGGATCGGCGCGACGATCCGGATGCTGTCGTTGAACGCGACGATCGAGGCGGCGAGAGCCGGTGAGCATGGGCGCGGCTTCGCCGTGGTCGCCGCCGAGGTCTGCGCCCTGGCCGACCAGACCCGGGAGAGCGCGCGTAACGCGGCCGGCATCATTGATTTCTCCGATGTCCGCGCCGATCTCTCTGCCCTGCGCGTCTCGACGGACCATGCCCTCGACGGACTCGCCGGTTCCGTGCGGGCCACCGCCGACCGGATCGAAACCCTGCTCGGCGGTGTCGGCGTCGAACTGTCCGCGATCAGCGCCAGCAACGCCTCCATCGGTGAGGCTCCCGGTGCCATGCAGAGCAGCATCGACCGGACGGAGGCCAAGGCCGTCCGCGCCCTGGCTCTGGCCGATGCCACACTGCAGGCGGCCGCCTCGGGCCTGCCCGCGCCGGACATGGCCCGGCACGGTCTCGCCCGCCGCCCGAAAGGTTTCGATCTCCTCGACGACATCCGGGCTCGCGGTACCCTTCGGATCGCCGTGGAGCCCGATTTCAAGGGGTTGTCCTTCCGCAAGGCCGCCGGCGGCGCCCTGCTCGGCCTCGACATCGCCTATGCCACGGCCTTCGCGCGATCCCTCGGCGTTACGCCGGTCTTCGTCGAATGCCCCTGGGACCAGTGCACGGAACTGCTCGATGCGGGCCAGACCGCCGCCGAGGCGCCCGCCGACATCGTCTGGTCGGCCCTGCCGCCGAGCCCGGGATTCGGCGCCATCGCCTATTCGCAGGCCTATACCCATCTCCACTACGTGCTGGCGCGCCGGACCGGCGACACGCGCATCCGCAGCCTGTCCGACCTCGACGGCCGGACGCTCGGCGTCATCAACGATCCGAGCGCCTACGCCACGCTGGAGGCCGCCGGACTGCGCTGGGCCGAGAACCTGCAGGCGAAGGGAAGGCGGGTGGCGACCCTCGGCAGCCTCGTGCCGATCACCGACCAGGGCCGCATCCACGACGCTCTGGCCGAGGGCGTGGCGGATGCCTTCGCCGTGGACGCGCCGATCATGCACTGGGCCTGCACCGGCGCCGACAGCCCGTGGCGCGGCCGCATCGAGATCGTACCCGGCAACATCGCGCCCGCACCCTGGTACTACACCGCCGCCGTCGCCGACCATCCGAGCGCCTGCCGCCTGCTCATGGCGGCGGATGCCTTCATCGCCGCCTTCGCCGGCACGCCCGAGCGTGCCGCGATCGAGCGGCAATGGCAGGGCGGTGCCATTGCTGGCACGGGCGGTTACCGGGACGAGCCGGGAGGCTTGCGCGGCGCGGCGGAACTGGCGGCCGATTACGCGGAGGCGATGGGACGGATGCCCAATCTCGCACCTTCGCGCGGCGGCGTGGCACTCCGGAACGTTGCCTGAATCCGGCCCCGGAACGCGGACGATCCTTTGCCGACCACTTTGTCGACCACCTGGCCAACCACCTGAATGGGCAGCGCTTTTTAAGATGTGGCGGAATGGGAAAGAATACAGTTGCCGGAAAGACGAGATAGGGGCTTGACGTAAGGGCGATCCAGTCGCACCTTGATCATGTGCTCTTGAACAAAGCACAGCTCAAGCAACGAGGAGGCGTAGATCGGTTGTCGATCACGACCAACTTAGAGGCAGGAGATGGGAATGACTCCACCCCAGCAGGATGCTGCGACGATCATCCGGGACTAATTCGGCCTGGACGTTGAGCAGCACAAACGCGAATCACGGGACGGAAGCGGTCTCCGGGGCGCAGAAGCGGCCGATACGGCACGACTTCGAATGCGCAGAATGCCCCAATTCGACCGCTTCCGCCGCCTGTCCATTGTCTTCACCCGACGTGTCCGAGCCTCGAGGCCCGCAAGACCTTCCCACATGACTGATCGCTGATTTTGAGAGAGCGTGGTTTTAGCCCCAGGGCAAGAAACCGCCGTCCTCATACCTCCGGATCATGAAAGTGTTGGATGCTCTCGCGATCGATCTCGGAAGCCTTTCGCCCGCGAGGGGCCGGCTTGCCGAGCGCCATGGTCTCGTCAGCGCTGGCGGATCGGCCGCAGCGGGCCGTGGAAGAATCCGGGCTCCATCCCGATCTCGGCGGCGCGCTCACCGATCACGCCGAGGCCGCCCATAAGCCCCATGATCGGCGCATCCAGCAGGGCCGGATGGTTCAGGGCGTTGCCGATCTGGCGGCCCTCCCACCATAACTCCGCGAAGAGAAGGGCGAGGAGGCCGAGCAATCCCCAGGTCTCCAGGCCCCACCCGAGGAGATAGACGCCGTAGGGCGGCGACAGGACCGTGCTGAGACGGGACAGGCCGATCACCCCGGCGAAGCCCAGGACGAGGATCAGGGGCAGGCGAACGAGAAGGCGCCGATACAGGCGCAAGGCCAGGTTGAGTTCCTCGACGGAGGAGTGGTCGAGCCTGAGGGGCATTTGGGATTTTCCTGTGACGTTCGCGCGCCCGAGCGCCATGCCCCCCGATAAAAGTGGGAGATGTGTGGCTGACGGGCGCCCGCCCCGCCACCGGTGCCATCACGGGGGCCGACACGTGTGCCTCTAAGACATCTCGTCAGCCGCCTCCGCGCGCTCGCCGGCGCATGCCGCTGACCATGATGCGCCAGGGCCGATCGAGGATGTCTTTGTCGGGTTTGAGCAACCGGTTGAAATGAGAGCCTCGACAACGGCGCGGCGCGGGTCACTCGATCCCGAGCTTCGCCTTCAGCAGGGCATTGACCGCGGCCGGATTGGCCTTGCCGCCCGTGGCCTTCATGGTCTGGCCGACGAACCAGCCGAGCAGGGTCGGCTTTTCCTTGGCCTGCTGAACCTTGTCGGGGTTCTTGGCGATGATCTCGTCCACCGCCGCCTCGATGGCGCCTGTATCGGTCACCTGCTTCATGCCGCGCAATTCGACCAGTGCACGCGGGTCGCCACCCTCGGACCAAACGATTTCGAACAGGTCCTTGGCGATCTTGCCGGAGATCACGCCCTCGCCGATGAGGTCGACGATGGCGCCGAGCTGATCGGCCGAGACCGGGCTCGTCTCAATGCTGTGGCCCTCCTTGTTGAGGCGGCCGAACAGCTCGTTGATCACCCAATTCGCCGCGGCCTTGCCGTCGCGGCCCTTGGCCACCGCCTCGAAATAATCGGCGGAGGACCGCTCGGCGATGAGCACGCCGGCATCGTAAGGAGAGAGGCCGTAGGATTCGATGAATCGGGCCTTCTTGGCGTCCGGCAGTTCCGGCAAACCCTCGGCCAGCGCATCCACATAGGCCTGGTCGAATTCCAGCGGCAGCAGGTCCGGGTCGGGGAAGTAGCGGTAATCGTGCGCCTCTTCCTTCGAGCGCATGGACCGGGTCTCGCCCTTGCCCGGATCGAACAGGCGGGTCTCCTGGGAAATCGTGCCGCCATCCTCGATGATCGCGATCTGGCGCCGGGCCTCGACCTCGATGGCCTGCCCGATGAAGCGGATCGAGTTGACGTTCTTGATCTCGCACCGGGTGCCGAGCGGCGCGCCGGGCTTGCGCACCGAGACGTTCACGTCGGCGCGGAGAGATCCCTTCTCCATGTCGCCGTCGCAGGTGCCGAGATAGCGCAGGATGGTGCGCAGCTTGGTCACGTAGGCGCGCGCTTCCTCGGAGGAACGCAGATCCGGCCGCGAGACGATCTCCATCAGGGCGACGCCCGAGCGGTTGAGGTCGACGAAGCTCTGGGTCGGGTTCTGGTCGTGCAGGGACTTGCCGGCATCCTGCTCGAGATGCAGGCGCTCGATGCCTACCGTGATGGTCTCGCCCTCGGGCAGATCGACCAGCACCTCGCCCTCGCCGACGATGGGGTCCTTGAACTGGCTGATCTGGTAGCCCTGCGGCAGGTCCGGGTAGAAATAGTTCTTCCGGTCGAACACCGAGCGGTGGTTGATCCGCGCCTTCAGTCCGAGGCCGGTGCGCACGGCCTGGGCCACGCATTCCTCGTTGATGACGGGGAGCATGCCGGGCATCGCCGCGTCCACCAGGGAGACGTGGTCGTTGGGCTCGCCCCCGAATTCCGTCGAGGCGCCGGAGAACAGCTTCGAGCGGCTCGTGACCTGGGCATGGATCTCCATGCCGATCACGACCTCCCAGTCGTGCAGGCCGCCCTTGATGAGTTTCTTGGGGTTCACGGCAGCGGTCATGATGGCCCGAATTCAGTGTTGCGCGGCGCGAAACCGCACCGGAAAGGTGGAAGGACCGGCCGGCGCGGTCAAGCGCGCAGGCGATAGAGCTGATGGGCGAGGAAGCCGAGGGTGCCCCACAGGAAGCCCGCCATCCAGCGAATGGGGAAGAAGGTCGGCCCGTCATGGCTGATCGGCGCCGGCCAGGGAATGCCGATGGCCGTGACGGCCCAGGACACCAAAACCGAGATGGCGAAAGCCATCAGCGAGACCAGGATGACCTTCACGAACTGGTCCGACTTCCAGCCCATGACCAGGGCGATGGCGATCAGGACGGGATCGAACGCGGCCCAGATCCAGACGTCGAAGGGATAGACCGGAACGGTCATGGTCGCGCTTTCATGCCCACCACGCCTTCGGCAGCTTGGTCCGCCCGGCCGCCGTTTCGATCACCTGGGCGGCGGCGAACAGCGTCTCCTCGTCGAACGGGCGCCCGATGAGCTGGAGGCCCAGCGGCAGCCCCTGCGCGTCGAGCCCGGCCGGCACCGAGATGCCGGGCAGCCCCGCCATGTTCACCGTGATTGTGAAGACGTCCTGGAGGTACATCTCCACGGGATCGCCCGAGCCCTTCTCGCCGATGCCGAAGGCGGCGGACGGGGTGGCGGGGGTCAGGATCGCGTCGACGCCGGAGGCATAGGCCTGTTCGAAATCGCGCTTGATCAGGGTGCGGATCTTCTGGGCGCGGACGTAATAGGCGTCGTAATAGCCGGCCGAGAGCACGTAGGTGCCGATCATGATGCGGCGCTTCACCTCGCGGCCGAAGCCCGCCGCGCGGGTGTTCTCGTACATCCCGGCGATGTCCTTGCCGGGCACGCGCAGGCCGTAGCGCACGCCGTCGTAGCGGGCCAGATTCGAGGAGGCCTCGGCCGGGGCGACAATGTAATAGGCCGGCAGCGCGTAGCGGGTGTGCGGCAGCGAGATCTCGCGGATCGTGGCGCCCGCATCCTTGAGCATCGCGGCGCCCTTGTCCCAGAGCGCCTGGATCTCGGCGGACATGCCCTCGACCCGGTATTCCTTCGGGATGCCGATGGTGAGGCCCTTCACCCCCCGCGCCACCGCCGCCTCGAAATCGGGCACGGCCAGGTCGGCACAGGTGGTGTCGCGGGCATCCGCCCCGGACATGGAGCCGAGCAGGATGGCGCAGTCGCGCACCGTGCGGGCGATGGGGCCGGCCTGGTCGAGGGAGGAGGCATAGGCCACCGTGCCCCAGCGCGAGCAGCGCCCGTAGGTCGGCTTGATGCCCACCGTGCCGGTGAAGGCGGCGGGCTGGCGGATCGAGCCCCCGGTATCGGTGGCGGTGGCGCCAAGGCACAGATGCGCGGCCACGGCAGCGGCCGACCCGCCGGAGGAGCCGCCCGGCACCAGCTTCGTGTCGGAGAGCGTTCCGTTTTCCTGCCGCCGCCAGGGCGAGACCACGTCGCCATAGGCGGAGGTCTCGTTGGAGGAGCCCATGGCGAACTCGTCGAGGTTGAGCTTGCCCAGCATCACGGCGCCGTCGCGCCACAGATTGTGGGTCACGGCCGATTCGTAATGCGGCTGGAAGCCTTCGAGGATCTTCGAGCCGGCGGTGGTGGCGACCCCGTGGGTGCAGAACAGGTCCTTGACGCCGAGCGGCAGGCCTTCGAGGGGCCGGGCCTCGCCGGAGGCGATCTTGGCGTCGGAGACCTCCGCCATCTGCAGGGCGCGCTCGGGCGTCTCCAGCAGATAGGCGTTGAGGCCGCGCGCCGCCTCGATCGCCGAGAGATGGGCCTTGGCGAGGTCGGTCGCCGAGAAATCCTTGGCCTTCAGCCCGTCGCGAGCCTCGGCCAGGGTGAGTTCGTTGAGATGGGTCATGCCGCCTGCTGTCCTCAAAGCCCGCCGGACCCCGTCGCCATTCTCAGGCGCCGCGCGATCCTGGCCGGGCACGCATCACGAAATCGAGCGTGCTACTCGACCACCTTCGGGACGAGGAAGTAATGGTCCTCGGTCTCGGGGGCGTTGAAGACGATGTCGCGAGCGTGACCGCCGTCGGTCACCACGTCGGTGCGCTTCTTCATCGCCATCGGCGTGACCGAGGTCATCGGCTCGACGCCCTCGACATCGACTTCGGAGAGTTGCTCGACGAAGGCGAGGATGGCGTTGAGTTCGCCCTGGAGCGGCGCGACCTCCTCGTCGCTCACCGCGATACGCGCCAGATGCGCGATGCGCCTCACTGTGGTTGCGTCGACCGACATGCTGCCTTCGGACCTCGGGACCTGCGCCGGAACGCGCGTTCAGAGGCCGGGCTATAGCACCGGGCTTCGCGGCCCCGCAACGCCGGGGCGGGCGGAAGCGTCGTCTCAGACGATGGCATTGCCGGGATGAGAGGGAGCCTCGACCACGATCCCCTTGTCCTGGCGGAGCGTTTCCGACTGCCGGAAGCCGAGGACGAGGATCTCGAGGGCCAGGGCGAGCATGAGCTTGTGCCGGAACGGCATTTCGCGCGTGGCGTCGACGTTCCAGGCGCTGCCGCCTTTGCCGGGCGACCGTAACATGCCGAGAACCTGGGAGAGGCGGCCGCGCCGATTCATGCTGTCTCCGTATCGTTATCAAATCCTTAACGAGCTTATGGCGCATTCGCTCCCGGTGCGGCTATTCCCCTTCGGACGTAGGATCGGGTCGCGTTGGGGATAGACATCATGTGGCAGACGGTGTTCGCCGATTTCACCGCCGGGCCGAAGGCCGATCCGGCCGATCTCGACCGCGCGGAGACGGAGCTGGGGTTCCCGCTGCCGGAGAGCTACCGCAGCTTTTGCCTCGCTTGCGGAATCGGCCTCGCTTGCGGCTCCCTCCGCATCGCGATCCCGAGCCCCACCGAGAGCGCGGACCTCGGCACCCGTTCGGAACTGATGGCGCACAGCATCGCCTCCGTGCTGGAGACGCGGGAGGGGCATCGCTTCGAGGTGGAGGGCGACGATCCGAGCGTGGTCGAACGCGCCTGTTTCTTCGGTGAGACCGAAGCAGGCGAGTTCCTGTTCTGGGACGTGGTCGTCGGCGCGGACCAGACCGAGCGCCGGGAATACGAGATCTGGGTGATGGGCGCCGATCTCGAATCGGTGCGGTTCGGGGGCGCCGACCTCCCCGATCTCATGCGCCGGCTTCAAGGTCCCGCAGTGCGCGGCATTCTCGGCATGGGCGCCGAGCCCCTGCCCTCCAGTTTCCTGGGTCAGGTCTCGTGACGGAAGACGAGGTCCGGGCGTTCGTCGCGGCGTCCGCGGGCGGCCGGCGCCTCATCGGGATCGATCTCGGCACCAAGACGATCGGGCTCGCCCTGTCGGATGTGGGCCGGCAGATCGCCTCGCCCCTCGAGACCATCCGCCGGGTGAAATTCACGCCCGACGTCGCCCGCCTGCGCCTCCTGTGCGAGGCTCACCAGGTCGGCGGCCTCGTCATGGGCCTGCCCCTCAACATGGATGGCAGCGAAGGGCCGCGCGTCCAGGCTACGCGCTCCTTCGTACGCAACATGAAGCCCCTGCTCGACCTGCCGGTGCTGTTCTGCGACGAGCGCCTGTCCACGGCGGCGGTGACGCGGGCGCTGATCGCGGCGGACGCTTCGCGGGCCAAGCGCGGCGAGGTCGTGGACATGCTGGCGGCGGCCTACATCCTCCAGGGATGCCTCGACCAGATCCGGGGTCTGCTGGGGGACGAGGAGCGCGAGGAGCGCGACGCGTATTGAGGGGAGCGGCGCGTCACGCCGCGGCCGGCGGCTCGTCGTCACCGGGCTCGACCGGCGAATTGAGGATGTCCTCCAACTCGTCCACCAGCATGTCGATCTGGTCCTGGCTCGCCAGCACCTTGAGGGTCTGGCCGCTCTCGGTGGCGAGGGCGAGTTCGATTCCCGCGCCGGAGCGCGTGGCCAGGATGCGGGCGAGTTTGTGCGTGGCGCTCATGCGGGTCTCCCGTTCGGCTCAGTGTTGGATGATTTCGGCGGCCAGCAGGGCCACCGCCACGGCCGGGCCACAGGTGGAGGCCCAGTCGGCGCCCTCCTCCGCGAGCGACGGCGCGATGAGGTCGGTGAGCGCCACGGCGGGGCGTCCCAGGCGCCGGGCCAGCCGCCCGGCCAGGAACCGCCCTGCCCCGCAGACCACGAGGGGCGCATCCGCCGCGATGTCGGGGCGCGAGAGCAGGATCGCCGCCGCGTCGTGGAGGGGCCGCAACTGGCACTCGGCGAAATGCGCCGCGAGGGCACGCCAATCGGCCGAGTTTCCCTCCGCATGGTCGCGGCCGATCATCCGGGCGAGGCGGATCTCGGTCTCGGGGATCGATTTGCCCTTCATGTCGGCGCTGTGCTGCTGGTCGGCCCCCTCGGGCAGGTCGCCGGTGAGGCGGTAGACGTCGGCCGTGGTGGCGAAGGTCTCGGCCATCAGGCCCGTACGTCGGCCCTTGAACGGCGCTGATGCGGTGAAGGCGAGGACGGGCGTGCGCACCACGCCGGAATAGACCAGTTCGCCCGTCTCCAGGCGCTCGGCGTCGCTGTAGCCGGTGGCGGCGGGGCGGCCGCCCACGATGGGGATCAGGTCGGCGGTGGTGGAGCCGATATCGACGAGGAGCGCGTTCGTCGCGTGGCGGCCGACCAGGGCCGCCGTGGCGTGCCAATTGGCCGAGGCCACGTCGAGGGCGGCGCCCGTCGCCTCGCCGGGCGGGAGGAGCCCGGCCCGGCCGCCATAAATCCGCACCGAACCGGCGAGATTCGCGCTCGCCCAGGCGGAGAGCTGCGCCACGCCATCGGTGCGGTCGGAGAAGCAGTCGGTGAGTTCGCCGGTCATGGTCACCACATGGTCGGCCTCTCCGCGCGCCCAATCGGGCAACTGCGAAAACGTCTCGTCGAGGGCGGGCAGGCCGCGCCATAGACGGCAGGGTGCCTGTACCACCGCCTCGACACGGCCGTCGCGAACCAGGGCCGCCTTGACATGGACCCCCCCGAGATCCCAGCCGATCACCGGGTTGTGCGTGGATGCGGCAGGCGTCACGGGCAGGTCCGTACAGGGAGGAACGGGATGAAGGACGGGTTTCGGATCGTTCCGGTGATCGACCTGCGCCACGGAGAGGTGGTGCGGGCCAGGGCCGGGGATCGCGCCTCCTATGCCCCGATCGTGACGCCCTTGGCAAAGGGATCGTCGCCCGGGGATGTCGCGCAGGGGCTGGTCGCCGCGATCGCCGCCCGCATCCTCTACGTCGCGGATCTCGATGCGATCATCGACGGCAGGCCTCCCGATCTCGGGAGCCTCGCGCAGGTCGCTCGCGCCTGTCCGGGTGTCCAGCTCTGGGTCGATGCGGGATTCTCCGGCGGCCCCGGCGTGGATGCGTTCCTGGCGGAGGGGGTGGGGCGTCCGGTGATCGGCAGCGAGAGCCAGCACGATGCCGCCCTGGTGCGGGCGCTCGGAGACCGCGCAGTCTTCTCCCTCGACAGTCGGGGCGCGGAGCGGATGGGGCCGGCGGAGCTCCATGACGAGCCGGCGTACTGGCCCTCCGAGGTCATCGTGATGACCCTGAGCCGTGTCGGTGCCGGGACCGGGCCGGACCTCGACCGCCTGTCGGAGATCCGCGAGATGAGCCCCGCGACGCGACTCTACGCGGCGGGCGGGGTGCGCGGGCCTGCGGATGTCGCCGCGCTGGAGGAGATCGGCGTCGCGGGTGCCCTGGTGGCGACCGCGATCCACGACGGGACATTACGGAGGTAGCGGGCCGGAGACACAAAAAAACGAGGCGGCCGGAGCCGCCTCGTTTCATGTTTCATCGTCCGAGGAAGATGGAAGCCAGTCGCTGGAGCAGGCCCCGCGGTACGGGCGGAGGCGCGCTCTGCCCAGGACTGTCCCCGATCTAAGCGTTCGACGCGAAGGGGTGCGAAGCGGAGTTGCGCTGCTCGGTGGCGTAGGCAGCGGTGGGCTCGCCCTTGACGGCGCGCTGGATCGACAGCTTCACGGCGTCGTAGTTGTACTTCTGGATCTTGGCGTCGTCGGCAGCTTCCCAGTGAATGAACACGCCGACCAGGATGAACAGGTCGTCGGCTTCGTCAGCGGGGATGATGCCTTCGGCAACGGCGTCCTGCACGGCCTTGGCAACGCCGTACTGGGCGGGGCCGAACATCTGGACGGCCTGACGGGCGTCGTTGATGGTGACCTTGTTGAACATCAGGGTGTTCGGCTTGCAGGGCAGGTTCGGCGCGATGACCGCGAGCAGGCTGGTGAAGCCGTGCTTGTTGTTCACGAGGCCGTTGCAGAAAGCCGTCTCGGCCGGCGAACCGCGCGGTCCGATGATGAGATCGATGTGGGCGACCTCGTTGCCATCGCCGACGAGAGCCTCGCCGACCAGAACTTTGTTGATCTTCGCCATGTGGGGTTTCTCCCAGGAGTCTTGAAAAAGCATGACCGCCCCGTAGTTTGGCGCGGCCGAAAGCCATCCTTGTTCACGGCGTCCAGCCCCAATGGGACCGGACCGGTTTGCCCGGATCGCGGCGCGGACCCTACTCTGGGGTCTCTGCCGGAACAACCCTGCAAGGGGGGCGGATTCGAGCAAAATCTTTGCCGAACGGGGGCTTGAACGCGCCACGGCATCGATTATGGCGCCCCTCGCCGCCGTAGGGGCAGCTGAATTCCCTGGGTTTAGGTTCCAGCCGCCAGCAATCGGTCGGCGAAGAGGGTGGCCACCGTCATGTCCGCGCTGGTGCCCGGATTGAGGTTCTGGCCTTTCCACGAACGGTCCCGCACCAGGAGCTCGGTGACGGGGTGGGTGGCGAGATCGAGGGAGAGAAGCTCCGCCGCCTCGGCGCACAGGGCGTCGGCGCGGGCCGCGCCGTGCTTGCGCGCCACGTGGCTGTCGGGAACGGCCGCGAGGTAGCCGAGGAACACCGCCGTCGTGCTCCAGGGGGGCGTGAGGCCATTGCCGCGCGCCTCCGCCAAGGCGGGCAGGCCGATGCCGAAGATGTCGGCGAAGCCGGTGACGTAGGCGCGGGCGATCCGGTCGCGCGGGGCCGCCTCCGCCATGGCCGCGACGAGGCTGGCCGGGGCTTCCGGTCCGGTCACGTCGTGGCGTTCGGCCCGGCCGAGGCCGCCGGGATTGGCGGCGCGAATCGCGGCGAAGACGTCGGCCGCATCCGCCGCGTCGAGGGTATCGAGAACGTGGCTCAGCGCCCCGCGCAGAGGGCCGCCGCGCTCGGCGGCGAGCGCCAGGGGCGCGCAGAGGAGGAGAATGCCGAGATTGGTGTTCTGGCCCACCGCGCCGAGGGTCGCCTCCATGGCGGTGCGCACGCGCCGGCCGATCCGCGCGCCGGGTTCCGCCAGATGGGGCGCGGAGACCTCCGCGCTCGTGACGAAATCCGCCACCGCCATGCGATGGCCGTCGCCGAAGACATGGACGTTGCCGGGCTTCAGGGCATCGAGCTCGGCCAAGCAGCACGCCCTGTAGGCCGCGGCGATCACGTCGGGCGAAAGCCCGCTCATCCCGATGCCGCCAGGAGCCGGGGGGGCCTTGCCGCCCGCACGGCGTTGAGGAAGCCCCGGGCCACGGCGGCCGCGACGTCGACCGCGGTGACCTGTTGCAGGCCCGACCAGGCCGGCATGGAATTGACTTCGAGGACGAGGTAGCCGCCCTCCCCGTCCTCCACGAGGTCGATGCCGGTGTAATCGACACCGATGGCGGCCGCCGCGCGTTCGGCGAGTTCGGCGGCCTTCTCCGGCATCGCCCAGGGCAAGGGCCGGCCTCCGCGATGGACGTTGGTGATCCAGCCGTCGCCCTCGCGGATCATGGCGGCGATGGCCCTGCCCTCGCAGACGAAGACCCGGTAATCGCGCCAGAGGCCGTCGTTCCGCGCGATGTAGCGCTGGAGATAGTAGACCCGCGACACGGCCTCCTCGTCGGGCAGGTCTTCCGGCCGTTCGATGAGCTGCAAACCCTCGCCCTGCGAGCCGAAGAGCGGCTTGAGCACCAGCGGCCGGCCCGGTCCCGCCTCGCGGGCGACGCAGGCGGCGGCGGCCTCGCGGCTGGAGAACACGAAGGTGTCGGGGGTGGGGAGGCCGGCCCTGGCGACGAGGAGGCTCGTCATGGCCTTGTCCACCGAGCGCTCGATGGCGCCGGGGGAGTTCCACACCGTGACCCCGGAGGCCACGAGGGCGTGGAGCACGCCGAGCCGCATGGTGGTGGCCTCGAAGGTGCCGCCCGCGATGGTGCGCAGGAGGACGCCGTCGGGCAGGCCGTCCGCGAAGCCCGGCACACGAAGCGGCTCGCCCGCGCCGGTGACCACCGCCACGTCTGCGAGCGAAAACAGCACCGGCTCGGCGCCGAGATGTTCCAGGGCGGCCCTCAATCGGGCCTTGTGCCAGTTGCCGTTGTCGGCCGCGAGCCCGATGCGCATGGATGTGGTCTCACACGGTGATCCGGTCCCGGTCCGGCCGGGATGACAGGCGTTCCCCTCTCCCCGCCCGGCGGGGAGAGGGGCTGGCGCTGCGGCTTTTCCGTTCAGATCAGCTGAAGGAGGCGTCCACCAGTTCCGGCATCAGCCGGCCACCGCGGAAACTCTTGCCGGTGGTGACGGAGGTGACGATGACCTCGGCCGGGCTGAAGAGCGCGCCGTCGATTTTGTAGAAATCGCCGTTCACCCGGCCGAAGATCTCGGCGAAGGGGGCGCCGTGGTCGGCCGAGGTGGTGGAGGGCAGCTGCTCGGCGAGTTGCTTGGCATCCGCCTCGTCGGCCTCGACGAAGAGCTGCACCCGGCCGCCATAGATGATGGCGTCGTTGGTGCGGCCCATGGCCTGGATGAAATCGGGATGCTGCGGCGAGAGCGGGGCCGAGCCGATTCCGTCCACGATCTTGTGCAGGTCGAAGCCCACGGTGTGGGCCTTGTGCAGGGCGACTTCGAGGACGCGGGCGACGACCTGTGTCGCGCCGGCCAGCGACTGTGTCGGGGCGTAGATGAAGGTCAGCGCGTCCGCCGACAGGCCGCAGGCCTCGGCGACCTTGGCGATGACGGAGGCGGGCGGTCCGCCGGCGGCCTCGAGCACCAGGGCGGTTCGGCTGGCGGAATCGCGGTAGCCGAGTTCGGTGTAGAGATCTTCCACCACCGAGACGGCGCGGCCGGGGCCGGAGCCCAGGGCGAAGAAGCCGGAATCGCCGGTCTCGTCGGCCAGCGACCAGCCGGCATACTGGCTGCCGAGGCAGGCGAGCACCGGGTCGGCGGAGTGCACCACCACGGAATAGGGCCAGGCCGCGATCGGCCCGGTGGGGACGATCGACACGGTGCCGAGGCCGCCGAGGCAGATCTCGGCGATGCGCCGGCCGGCCTCAATGGAGCCGCGCACGGTGGCGCCGGCATCGACCATGCGTGCGCCGTTCTCCGTGGTGACGGCAAGGCGCAGGGCCTCTGCATCGGCCACCAGCTTCTCCACGAGGGGATTGGCGAGGGCGTTCAGGCTCGGCGTGGTCCGGAGCGTGGCGGGGGGATGGGTGGTCATCGGGCTTCCTCCGTCGGGGCGAGCAGGGTCCGCAGAGTGGCGGCCCGGACGCGCAATAGGTCTCGGGTGGCGGCCGAGTCCGGGCCTGCGGCGAACACGGTGCAGAGGGGAGCATCGCGTGGCACGCAGGTGCCGGATTGTGGGCGGTCGCGAACGAAATCCGGCCAGTCGAGGGGCGGCATCGGCGCGTAGCCGGCTGCCGCGTAACAGATTTCCGTGGCCGCCGCATCCACCGGTGCGGGTTCGATTCGCGGCAAAACGCCGAGGCTCGCGTCGATATGCGCGGCCAGGAGCGGCGTGTCGCGGCGGTCGAGGACGTCGAGGGTGGCTCCTGGGCGCGGGTTGATCTCGGTGAGCCACCACCCCGTCTCCGAGACGAGGAGGTCGGCGCTGGCGAGCCCGACGAGCCCGGTCTCCGCGACGAGTCCGGCGATGGCCGCCGTCACTTGGGAGAGGGACGCGGGCGACAGGGCCGGCGCCTCGTGGGCGGCGCGTTCCAGCGCCCCGGCATAGCGGAAGGGGCGTAAGGGAGACGGCGCGCTCCATTGCTCGGTGACCGCCACGATCGCCGCCTCGCGCCCGTCGGCGAGGAAGGCGACGGCGTGCGCCGTGCCGGCGACCCGCCGCTGAAAATAGGCGCCCGTCGGTGCCCTCCCCGCGCCGGCGAGGCGGATATGGCTGCCACCGGACCCGCCGGAGCGCTTGAGCAGCCAGTCCGAGCGATCCGTCACGGCCTTCCGCGTCACCGCCGGATGAGGAATCGCGAGGCGGTCGCAGAGGGCCGCGAAGGCGAGCGGATCCTTCAGCACCCGGACCGTATCGGGGCTGGCGCCCAGAAGCCTGCGGCACCGGCCGATCCTCGCCATCAGGTCGGGCGCATTCTCGAAGCCGCTGCCGAGCACGATCCCGATCGGTGGCTTGTCCGCCATGGCGGCCAGCGCATCGAGCCCGGCGAGCACGCCCTCCCCCGCCAGCCCGTCGCCGAAGCGACCCACGGCAGGGCGATAGCCTTCGGCGAGGGCGAGCGTGTCGGCATCGCCGAAGAGGTCGAGGACATAGGGGCGCAGGCCCGACCGGCGCGCGGCCTGCGCCAGGGCGCGCCCGGACTGGGCGGCGATGAGGATCGCGTCGCCCCGGGGCGGCGGCCGTTCGGATGATAATGCCATCGCGGCGATCGCTCGGGATCACTCCTACGCTGCTGTCACCACCCTGCCTTGTCCTGAGGCGACGAGCGAAGCGAAGGCCTCGAAGGAGGCTTCCAGTTAGCTCGGCGAAAGCTGGAGGCCTTCTTCGAGGCCCGCTTTCGCGGACACCTCAGGATGAGGTCATGGGCGGGATCGAGCGGGCGGGTGAGTGCCCGTCAGCCGGCCACCTCGACGGCGACCTTGTAGGCGTCGCGGAAGTCGAGGCAGAGGGGCTCGCTGGCGGCGAGGATCTGGCGGAACAGGCGTGACTGGGTCTGGTACTTGACGTTGCCGACCGCCAGCGCGCCGATGCCGATGCCCTTGCCGGTGGGCAGGGCCACGTCCTTGGCGTTGACGTCGATCCCGGCGATGCCGGCGGGCGGCACCGCGTTCACGTCGGAGGCGACCAGCAGCTTCGGCGCGGATTCGAGATCCGTCGCCGACAGGATCGGGACGCCGGCCGGGCCGGCCGAGAGGATCACGTCGGCCTCGGCGATGGCGACGCGGCGCGCCTCGGCGGTGGAGCCGTCGACGGCGCCGACCTCGATGCCGAAGCGCCATTTCATCGTGAAGGCGATCTTGCTGACTCGCTCCTCGCCGTCATGCCCGACGAGGACGGTCTTGGCGCCTTCGAGCGCACCGATCACCGCCGCCACATAAGCCACGACGCCGGCCCCACCGAAGATGACGATGCGCTTGCCCTTCAGGTCGGTGCCGAACTTCGCCTTGAGGGCGCGGGTCACCTCGGCGACCATGGCGGCACCGGTGGTGAAGGACCCGGCCGGATCGGCGACGATGTGGTTGGCGAAGGGCGGCACCAGGGCTTTCTTGGCCCGGTCCATCATGTCGAGGGCGTCCTCGGCGTTCTTGCCGCCGATGAAGATGGTCGTGCGGGCGCCATCCTGGGGCGAACGGGAAAAGATCGAATCCTGCACCAGGGAGGTCACGTCCGGCAGGGTCACGTCGGTATAGGTCGCGATCGTCTCGAAGCCGGCATCCACTGCCATGTTCACGTCGAACGGGCTCATGTGCTTGAGGGGCGTCAGCATATGCAGAATCGAGCGGGCCATCGTGTCTCTCCCTCCGCAAGTGTCCGGCGCCATCGCGGTGCCGCCTCTCGCATGTGTACTGTCGGAACCGGCCGGGCCGGCTGCGTCAAGCGTCGCTGATGCGCTTGTTGTCTTAAAGTGGCGTGACCGAGGCGCCGGTATTGCGACCGCGCGCGATCACGAAACGCAAAGGCCCTGGCCGGTCGAGGGACGCCACGAGGACGCGTGCCTCCGCTTCGGACGGCACCAGGGCGAAACCCGTCGGCCCCCACGAGCTCTGGCCGTAGCCGGCGATTCCCTGGGCGGCGATGGCGGCGAGCGCCTCGGCCACGGCAGGACTGGCGTAGCGCCCGCCCTGGTGAGGCGCGAAATGATCGCCGATGAGGCGCTGGATCGTGGTGATGCCGGCGCCGAAGCCATCCGGTTCGGCGGTGGCTGCCGCCGGCAGGACCTGCATCAGCACGATCCGGCAGATCGCGGCGGCCTGCTCCTCGGGAAAGCGCGGGAGATCGCGAAACGCCTCGACCTCGCGGGTGCCATGCACGCCGGTCATGCTCTCGTCGAGGATCAGCACGATCCGCCACGCCTCCGGATAGGCGAGGCGCGCGATCAGCGGCGGCGGGCCGTTGCTGGCGTCACGGCCGCCATCCACGATGAGGCCGCCCTGGGTGAAGGCGGCCAGACCCACGCCCGAGCGGTTGCCGCGATCGAGGGCGTCGGCGAAGGCGTCGGGCGAGAAGGGGCGGCCGTCGAGGGCGGCGAGCGCCGCCGCCACGCTGAGGGCGAGCTGCGTGCCCGAGCCGAAGCCGGCATGGGCCGGGATCGCCTCGTTCACCCGGATGGAGGCCGCTCCCCGAGGGCCGAGATGGCGCGCCGCGGCCTCGGCATAGGTGCGGGCGCGGGCCGCCTCCGGCCCGATCACGTCGAGGGCGGGGGCCGCACGCGCGATGAGATCGATGGAGGGGGCGTCGACGGCGAGCCCGATGCTGCCGAAGCGCCGGCCGAGGCCCCCGTGCAGATCGAGGAAGCCGAAGTGAAGCCGCGCCGGTGCGCGCACCCGCACCGCACGGGTCCGTCCCGCCGTCTCGGCCGGCCGTTGATCCGGGATCTGGTCCACGTCGACCCCCTTCATGCGATAAGCCTTCATCCCTGCGCCGCGCGGGCCGCGAGCCGATCCGCCCCGGCGGGGCCTGACCGGAATTGCGACCGCATGGCGCTTGCCGGCGCGGGCTTCTCCCACGGAGGACGGATCGGTCGCAAGCATCGCCATACCATCAATCGTCGGGCTTCCGCAGGCCGGGGCTCCACCGGAGGCCGGGAAGGTGCGGCGTGGCGGGACGGCAGAAGGGAGTCGACGGCGGTCGGTGGGGGGTTGCTTGCGGCGCCTCCGCGATGCAAACGTGCCGGCCCACTAGGAATGGACTGGCGCAGTCCCGCCGTGTGCGACGCTGAACACAGCGCGTGCCGGGCCCTCGTTCTCCAAGGTGTAGGCATGGCTGCCTGGGTAAAGGGTGGTGCGGCGGACGTGAGCGCAGCGGTGGAGGCCGCAGCCACGCTCCTCGCCGCAGCGAAGACTCCGATCGTCACGGGATTGAGTGCGGATACGAGCGCGGTGCGGGCGGCCTATCATCTGGCCGGACTCATCGGTGCCTCCGTCGATCCCGTCGGTGGCGACGGCCTCTATGCGGAGCTCGGCCCCCTCAGCCAGTTCGGCAATCTCAACACCACGCCGGCCGAGGCGATCGGCCGGGCCGATGCGGTGCTGATCGTCGGTCTGCGCCCGTGGGACAGGCCGATCGTGCAGGAGATCGCCGCTTCCGCGCCGGTGCGCGGTCGCGCCGCCGGTTCCGAGCGCACGCTGCTCTCCCTCGGCGGCCCCGGCGACGGCGCCACACGGCACGTCTCCTATCCGGCCGCGGCCGGCGGTCTCGCCGTCTCGGTGGCGCATCTGCGCGCCTACGTGAAGGGCAACCTCGCCGGCGAGGCGGCCTATGCCGATCTCGCCCGGCGCCTGACGACGGCCCAGTACGGTGTCGTCCTCTACGATGCCGCCGAACTCGGCGATCTCGGCGTCGAGATGCTGCAGGGGCTGGTGCGCGATCTCAACGATCTGACGCGCTTCTTCGCGCTCTCCGTCTCGGATGGGTTCCAGGGCCGCGCCGTGACCCAGCTCGCCTCATGGACCACCGGCCAGCCGCCGCGGGTCGGCTTCGGCCGTGACCTGCCCGAGCATGATCCCTGGCGGTTCGACAGCGCGCGCCAGGTGGCCGCCGGCGAGGCCGATGCCGCGCTCTGGCTCGCCTCCCTCCCCGCCCCGCGCCCTGACTGGCTCACCGCTCTACCCTCCATCGCCATCGTCGGTGAAGGAAGCCCCGATGCCACGGGCGACGTCGCCGAGATCGTCATTTCGGTGGGCGTACCCGGCGAGACCGCAGGTGGCGCCCTGTGGAACGAACGCCGTGCGGCGATCACCTATTCACCTCCGGTTGGCCAGCCGGCCGACCTGACTGCGGCCGGCGTGCTCGCCGCCATCCAGAATCGCCTCACGCAGAAGAAGGGCGCCTCATGCTGATCCTGATCCAGGGCGGCCGGGTCGTCGATCCCACCGCCGGCCGCGACGGCGTCGGCGACGTCTGGATCGAGGACGGCCGCGTCGTGGCCCCGTCCGAGCGCGCGCCCGACAAGACCATCGACGCCTCCGGCTGCGTCGTGATGGCGGGCGGCGTCGAGGTGCATTCGCACATCGCCGGCGGCAACGTGGTGATGAGCCGCCTGCTCCTGCCCGACCTCTATGTCAGCGAAGCCGCGCCCGAGGGCCATCCCTTCGCCCATGCCGGCGGCTCGGCCGCCTGGATCGGCGCGAACTACGCGCGGATGGGCTACACCATCGCCGTCGAGCCGGCGATGCCGCCGACGAACGCGCTGGCGACCCAGCTCGAACTCGCCGACATCCCGCTGCTCGACCGCGGTGCACTCACCGTGATGGGCAACGACGACCAGCTCCTCGACTTGCTGCGCCAGCGCGAGGGCAAGGCGGCGGTGCGCGACCTCGTCGCCCTGTCGGTGGCGACCTCGCGCGGTCTCGGCGTCAAGTGCATCAACGCGGGCGGCGCCTCGGCCTTCAAGGACGGGATGCTCAACCTCAGCCTCGACGAGGAGATCCCGGTCTACGGCCTCTCCACCCGCAAGATCATGAACGCCCTCCTCGATGCGGTGGAGGAGATCGGCGTGCCGCATCCGCTGCATGTCCATGCCAACAACCTCGGCATTCCCGGCGCCGACGATTCCTTCGTGGCGACGATGGAGGCGGCGGAAGGCCGGCGCATCCACTTCGCCCATGCGCAGTTCTACGCCTACGGCGCGGTCGATCCGGCCAATCCCGGCACCGGCGGCTTCCGTTCGGCGGCCGAGCGCATCACGGAGGCGATGGAGAAACACCCCAACGCCACCTTCGACGTGGGTCAGGTCGCCTTCGGCCAGACGGTGACGATCTCGCTCGATGTCATCCGCCAGTTCGCCGGCCGCAAGGGTGCGAACCCGAAGAAGTGGATCATCACGGCGGGCGACGCGGAAGGCGGCGGCATCGTGCCGTTCCTATACAAGCCGCGCGGCCCCGTGAGCTCCCTGCAATGGGCGATCGGCCTCGAACTGATGCTGCTCTCGGGCGACCCCGAGCGCACCATCCTCACCACCGACCACCCCAATGGCGGCCCCTTCACCGAATATCCGCGGATCATCCATCTGCTGATGGACAAGGAGGAGCGTGACCGCGAGATATCCTCCCTGCACAAGGTCATCGCCGAGCGCTCTGGCCTCTGCGGCATCGAGCGGGAATACACCTTCTCCGAAATCGCCCAGCTGACGCGCTCCGGCCCGGCCAAGCTCCTCGGCCTCGCCGATCGCGGCCACCTGCGCGAGGGCGCGCGCGCTGACGTCGCGATCTACCGCGATGACCAGAACCGGACCGCGATGTTCGCCCGCGCCAAACTGGTGCTCAAGGACGGCCACGTCATCGTCGAGGATGGCGAGATCGTCGATTGGCGCGCGGGCCATACCCTGGAACTGACGGTGGAATCCGACAAGGCGATGGAGACGCGCACCGACGCTTATCTCGATGCCCGTTTCGGTGCCGGTCTCGACAGCTTCACCGTGCCGGACGAGGCCTTCCCCGTGAGCGATGTGTTCGAGGACGTGGCATGTCGAGCGTGAGAATGATGACGACGCCTCGCGTGGGTACGGTGACCGAGCATGACTGACCTCACCCTCAACGGCATCCCGGTGATCGACACCTTCGCCGAGGCGTTCGACGTCGCCGGCACGGCGCTGATCATCACCAACGACACCGCCAAATGGGCGATGATCGCCGCCGTCACGATGACCGGGTTCGCGACCTCGGTGATCGGCTGCGGCGCCGAGGCCGGGATCGATTGCGAACTCTCGCCGGAGGAGACGCCCGACGGCCGCCCCGGTGTGCGGGTGCTGCTGTTCGGCTTCGAGCCGAACGGCCTCAAGGACCAACTCCTGAAGCGCGTCGGCCAGTGCATCCTCACCTGCCCCGGCACGGCCTGCTATGCGGGCGTCGACGGGCCGCACAAGATCAAGCTCGGTGGCGCGATCCGCTACTTCGGTGACGGCTTCGCCGTGGCCAAGCGCCTGACCGATCCCGTCACCGGCAAGGCGCGGCGCTATTGGCGCGTCCCCGTGATGGACGGCGAGTTCCTGTGCGAGGATTTCGTCCGCGCGGTGGATGGCGCGGTGGGCGGCGGCAACCTGCTGTTCCTCGGGCGCAACCATGCCGAGACCCTCAAGGTCGCGGAGATCGCCGTGGATGCCGCTCGTTCGGTGGCCGACGTGATCCTGCCCTTCCCCGGCGGCATCGTCCGCTCCGGCTCGAAGGTCGGCGCGCGCACCAAGGGCATGATGGCCTCCACCAACGACGCCTATTGCCCGACCCTCAAGGGCCGTGCCGGCTCGGAACTCGTGGCCGAGGTCGGCGTGGTGCTTGAGATCGTCATCGACGGGCTCACCTCGCGCTCGGTGGCCGAATCCATGCGCGCGGCGCTCCACGCCTCCACCGAAGCCGGTGCGGCGCACGGGCTCGTCGCGGTGACGGCCGGCAATTACGGCGGCAATCTCGGCCGCCACCATTATCACCTGAAGGACCTGCTCTCGAAGGAGCCGGCGAGCGAGGCTGGAGCGGCATGAGCACCCTCACCCTGCGCCAGGAGCCGCCGGAGCGGCTCGATTTCCTCCACGTGACTCCGCTCTCGCTGAGCGGCCTCTCCGAGACCGAGGCGGCCAGGCTCCCCATCGGCACCAGCCGACGCGGCCTGACGCTGGGCGACGTCTTCGCCATCAGCCTCGACGGATCCGACAGCCTGACCATCGAAGGCGGTTCGTCCCGCTTCGACAGTGTCGGTGCCTCGCTCAGTGGCGGCTCGATCCGCGTCGTCGGCGATGTCGGTCAGCGCCTCGGCGCCGGTATGGCGTCGGGATCGGTGACGGTCACGGGATCGGCCGGGCCTTATGCCGGATCGGGCGCCAAGGGCGGCACGATCACCATTGAGGGCGATGCCGGCGATCATGCCGGCGGGGCGGTCTATGCCGCCAAGGCGGGGCTCGACGGCGCCACGCTGGTGATCTGCGGATCGGCCGGCGACTATCTCGGCGACCGCATGCGGCGCGGTCTGATCCTGGTCGGTGCCGCGGGCGCTCATGCCGGATCGCGGATGATCGCGGGTACGATCGCGGCCCTCTCGGTGGGCGACCATCCGGGCTACGGCATGCGGCGCGGGACGATTCTCGCCGGCGGACACGGTGCCCTGAGCCCGAGTTTCGCCGAGACGGGAACGCACGATCTCGTGTTCCTGCGGCTGCTCGCCCGGTCCCTGCGTGCCCTCAGCCCTGCCCATGCCGACCTCGCCGCCGGTGCGCTCAAGCGCTATTCCGGCGATCTCGCCACCCTCGGCAAGGGTGAGCTCTGGGTCACGGCCGGGCGATAGGCCCTTCGATTCCTCCCCGGCGGCGGCACGGCCCCCGTCGGGGAGACGATCCCCGAAGCCTTCAGGGGCATGGCTTCGATCGAGGTTGCCCGCCGGGCATTGCCCGAAGACCTGCCGCCTCCCGCGAGGGATGGGCGTCTCCGTCGGTTCACCGGGCGCTCCCGCCAAACTCCGAGCACAGTCGGTCCGGGTAAGGCCCGCGACGGCCAAGCACCCAAGGCCAAGACCGATCACTGTCAGGACAAGTCGGACCTTGGTGGAGCGGCCGTATTGTGGTGTTGCCTTGCTACCCGAATGTCTCGGTCTCGCCTCGAGCCAGCGGCCGGATCACCAGGATGGATTCTGCCGCGACGGGGCCGCGAATGCCGCAGCGGGCTGAATGCCGGCTTCGGACGCGCGACCACGGAATCGTCGGGCGCGCTTAACCTTCTGTTGTCTGCATTTGCT
The DNA here is from genome assembly GCF_000376345.1 of Methylobacterium sp. 88A. Classification (NCBI taxonomy): domain Bacteria; kingdom Pseudomonadati; phylum Pseudomonadota; class Alphaproteobacteria; order Hyphomicrobiales; family Methylobacteriaceae; genus Methylobacterium; species Methylobacterium sp. 88A. The sequence continues at coordinate 1,947,102 of NZ_AQVT01000001.1, read as the reverse complement.
TGCCGAGCCTTGCCGATGGAGCGACGCCTTCGCATCGCTCACCAGACGGGTAATCTTCACATCGCAAGCGGGGACAAAAAGCTGTTCCTAACTCGCATGATGCAGAATTGTTCCGCTTAATAAATGCTTGCGGGAAGTGAAAACCGGTCGTCACGGCAGTGTGATCTGGATCAGCAGCGAGGTGAGCCGGAAAGGCACCGGAAGTGCGCCAGAGCACGTCACTGGTCTCTCCTTCCTCACTTGCGCCTAACCTTTACCCTTCGTTGACGGGTGCCGCTGTATTCGATGGATGTTGTTGCAGGAATGCGACAGACCTCACGCCCGTCCGAGCCTACAAGCACCTAGGCTTAATGCCCATCAGGACCAGACACACAATGAAAAGACTGCTTCTCGCTACGACCGTTCTCGCCGGCCTGACTGCTGTCGCTTCGGCCGCCGACCTTCCCCGTCGCGCCGCCCCGCCGGTCTTCGTCCCGGTCCCGGTCTTCACGTGGACGGGCTTCTACGCCGGTATCAACGCCGGTTACGCTTTCGACGCCGGTAAGGAAGGCCCGAACGCCTTCACGGTTCCGGGTGCCTTCACTGAATCCCGCGTGCCGCAGGTCGCCACGTTCCGCAAAGACAGCCAGGACGGCTTCACCGGCGGCGCGCAGATCGGCTACAACTACCAGTTCACCCCGGGTTCGGGCGTAGTCGTCGGTATCGAAGCTGACGCCCAGTACCTCGATTTCGGCGCCAAGCGTCGTGACTCGGGTGTGGTCGCTCGTGACGGCTTCGCCATCAACGACCCGCGCGGTCTCTCCAGCCTCGACTACTTCGGCACCGTCCGCGGCCGTCTCGGCTACGCCTTCGACCGCACCCTCGTGTACGGCACCGGCGGTTTCGCCTACGGTGCGGGCAGCGCTGATCGTGACTTCGGTGGCTTCCGCGGCAACGATGACTTCCGCACCGGCTACGCCGTCGGCGGTGGTATCGAATACGCTCTTCCCACCGAGTCGTTCTTCAACTTCTTCCGCGCTTCCGCTGTGACGTTGAAGGTCGAAGGCCTGTACGTGAATCTCGATCGCGGTAACCGTAGCACTGGTCCTTTGGTGGTCACCACCGCTGGCGACATTGCGCGTTCGGTCAGCACCGGTCGTCGCGACGACGAGTTCGCCGTCGTCCGCGCCGGCCTGAACTACAAGTTCGGCACCTACTAGGATCGTCCATGATCGTCGCGCGGTCCTCATCGAGGATCGCGCGGCATCGGGATCGTCCACGTGAAAAACCCGGCCTCACGGCCGGGTTTTTTGCATTGATGGAGGCTTTCTCGCAATTCACCCGGCGTGACTCGAATGCGGACGCGACGTGGCACTTCGCCTCCGACTCCGTTGGTGCTCCACCCCTGGGAAGAGAGGCGGCTCGGATAGGCCGAACTCGCGACCCACCCGTCCTCAGATGTCGAGTGTCGCCTCGTCGGCGAAGGCGGCGCGCTCAGAGATGAAGGCGAAACGGGCCTCCGGCTTGTTGCCCATCAGCCGTTCCACGGCATCACCGGTGGAATCCCGCGCCTCGTCGAGGACAGCCACGCGCAGGAGCGTGCGCTTTTTCGGGTCCATCGTGGTCTCCTTCAACTGCGCCGGCATCATCTCGCCAAGGCCCTTGAAGCGGCTGATCTCCACTTTGCCGCCCTTGAAGACGGTCTTGATCACCCGCTCCTTGTCGGCGTCGTCACGGGCATAGACCGTCTTGGCGCCGTGGGTGAGCCGGTAGAGCGGCGGGATCGCCAGGTAGAGATGGCCCTTGTCGATGAGCTTGGGCATCTGCCGGTAGAAGAAGGTGATCAGCAGCGAGGCGATGTGGGCGCCGTCGACATCCGCGTCGGTCATGATGATGACCTTCTCGTAGCGGAGGTCTTCGCCCTTGTAGCCGTTACCCGTGCCGCAACCGAGCGCCTGGGTCAGGTCGGAGATGAGCTGGTTGGCGCCCATCTTGTCACGGCTGGCCGAGGCCACGTTGAGGATCTTGCCGCGCAGGGGCAGGATGGCCTGGCTGGCGCGGTCGCGCGCCTGCTTGGCCGAGCCGCCGGCGGAATCGCCCTCGACGATGAAGATCTCCGAGCCCGCCGTACCCGCCTTGGAGCAATCGGCGAGCTTGCCGGGAAGGCGCAGCTTGCGAGTCGCGGATTTGCGCGCGACCTCTTTCTCCTGGCGTCGGCGCAGGCGCTCCTCGGCCCGGTCGATCACCCAGTCGAGGAGCTTGTTGGCCTGGGCCGGGGAGGCGGCGAGCCAGTGGTCGAACGCGTCGCGGATCGCCGTCTCGACGATGCGCGAGGCTTCCACCGTGGCGAGCTTGTCCTTGGTCTGGCCTTGGAATTCCGGCTCGCGGATGAAGACCGAGAGCATCGAGGCGCAGGTCGCCATTACGTCGTCGGTGGTGACCGAGGTCATCCGCTTGGCCTGGCCGACGCGCTCGGCATGCTCGCGCAGGGCGCGCAGCAGGGCCACGCGCAGGCCGCTCTCGTGGGTGCCGCCCTCGGCGGTGGGAATCGTGTTGCAGTAGGAGTGCGAGACCCCGTCTTCCACCACCATCCAGGCGACGGCCCATTCGAGGGAGCCGTGGCCGCCGGGCTTCGTCACCTTGCCGGCGAAGACCGCGTCGGTGACGAGCTCCTTGCCGTCGAGGTCGCGGGCGAGATAGTCGCGCAGGCCGCCGGGGAAGCGGTGCACCGTCTCGGCCGGCACGTCGGCGATGCCCTCCAGCAGGGCGGGGGCACAGCGCCAGCGGATCTCGACGCCGCCGAACAGGTAGGCCTTGGAGCGCGCCATCTTGAACAGCCGGCGCGGATCGAACTTCAGCGCCCCGAAGATCTGCGCATCGGGGTGGAAGCGCACCCGCGTGCCGCGCCGGTTCTGCACCCGGCCGACGGTTTCCAGCGGACCCTGGACATGGCCCCGCGAAAAGGTCTGGCGATAGAGGACCTGGCTTCGGGCCACCTCGACTTCGAGGATGTCGGAGAGGGCGTTGACCACGGAGATGCCGACACCGTGCAGGCCGCCGGAGGTCTCGTAGACCTTCGAGTCGAACTTGCCGCCCGCATGCAGCGTGGTCATGATCACTTCGAGGGCGGATTTGCCCGGAAATTTCGGGTGCGGGTCCACCGGGATGCCGCGGCCATTGTCGGTGATGACGAGGTGGCCGGTCTCCTCCAGCTCCACCTCGATGTAGCTGGCATGGCCCGCCACCGCCTCGTCCATGGAATTGTCGATCACCTCGGCGAAGAGGTGATGCAGGGCGCGCTCGTCGGTGCCGCCGATATACATGCCCGGCCGGCGCCGCACCGGCTCCAGGCCTTCCAGCACCTCGATCGACGAGGCGTCGTAGCCGGCTTCCGCCGCATCGACCGGTGCTCTGTCGAGGGGAGCGCGCGCCGCCGAAGCGGCCTTCGCGCCGCGCACGGGCGCCTGACCGCCCGCGAACAGGTCGCTCGGCCGGCCGCCGGCGGGGGCCGGAACGGCCTGACGTGAGGTCTCGCGCTGAGTCATGGACCAACCATACAGGAACGAAACGGAAACGTGAAGCGATGCCGCCCTGGCCGGCGGCCGCTCTCCCGGTGTTCCTGCGCAGCTTGCGCCGATTCCGTTAATGCTGTGTCGCCGGGGTACCGGAAGCGGGGGCTCGGCCACGCCTGCCCCCTTGGCCGCAGGGGGCGTTCGCGTCGCCCCGTCAGCTTCCGACCCGGCCACCTCCACGCCTGGTGATCGCGACGATGGCGGGGCGGGGCGGCATTCCGTCGATGAAATCCGGCCAGCGGGTGGAGGGCGCCTCGAAGGTGGCGGGCATGGCCTTCGGATCTTCCTCGTCGGCCTCGCCGGGATGCTGCACGGCGACGAAGAACGTGGTGTCGTCGGGGGTGAAGTAGGGGCCGCACATTTCGGCGCCGTTCGGCACCCTGAAGAAATGCTTGCCCGTGCCCCGTCCCTGCCCTTCCGTCTCCATCGCCCAGATGCCGTCGTTTCGCCCCGTCTTCGACGGCGAGTTCCCGTCGGTGGCGACCCAGAGCCGTCCCTGCCCGTCCACCGAGCAGTTGTCCGGCATGCCGAACCAGCCGTCCTTCGTCGTCGCCGAGGAGAAGGTGGCGCCGACCGCCGCGATGGAGGGATCGCCGCATTTGACGAGGATTTCCCAGGCGAAGCCCGAGGCCGCGTGGTCGCCGTCGTCTGGGGTCAGTTCGACGATATGGCCGAAGCGGTTGTCGGGCCGCGGATTGGCGGCGTTCTCATCGCCGGGTTTGCGCTTCCCGTTGTTGGTGAGCATCACGTAGACCTTGCCGGTCTTCGGGTTGGCCTCGACATCCTCTGGACGGTCCATCTTGGTGGCGCCGAGGAGGTCGCCGGCGCGCCGGGCCTCGATGAGCACGTCGGCCTGGGCGGTGAACCCGTTCTCGAGTGTCAGCGGCCCCTGTCCGAACACCAGGGGCATCCAGGTACCGCGTCCGTCGGCATCGAACCGGGCGACGTGCAGCGTGCCGGAATCGAGGATGTCGCGGTTGGCCGCCCGGTCGGCGAGGTCCACGGCCGCGTCGGTCACGAACTTGTAAACGTAGTCGAAACGCTCGTCGTCGCCCTGGTAGACGACGTACCGACCACTCTTCGAGACGATGCCGGCGGCGCCCTCGTGCTTGAACCGGCCCATGGCGGTGCGCTTGACCGGGACCGAGGCGGGATCGAACGGGTCGATCTCCACCACCCAGCCGAAGCGGTTGGGCTCGTTCGGTTCCTTGGAGAGGTCGAACCGCTCGTGGAAGCGGCCCCAGGCATAGGCGTTGCCGGGCAGGCCGAGACGCTTGTGGTTGGTCGCCTCGGCCGACCCCTCTGCGAGGGTGCCGGAGAAGTAATAGTTGATGTTCTCCTCGCAGGTGAGCCACGTCCCCCAGGGTGTGGTGCCGCCGGCGCAATTGTTGATCATGCCCTTCACCGCGCGGCCGGACGGGTCGTCGGTGGTCTTCAGCCGATCGGAGCCGGCGGCCGGGCCGGAGAGGGCCATCGGCGTCTCGACGGTGATGCGGCGGGCGTATCGCGACCCCGGCACCACGGCCCATTTGCCGTCGTTACGCTTCACCTCGATCACCGAGCCGCCATGGGCGGCCATCTCGATGTCGACGAGGTCGCGATTCATGCCCTTGAAGGCCACGGTCTTGATGTCCTGGCGGCCGAGGCCGGGAAACATCAGTTCCTCGTTGGTGTATTCGTGGTTGACCACGAGAAGGCCATGCGCGGCCGGATCGGCGGCGCCGGGCATCGGGAAATAGCCGACGAAGTCGTTGTTGTAGCCGAATTGCCGGGCCTGGGCCGCGGCGCTCTGGTTGAGCGGGTCGAAGGCGGGCGCCCCGGGCAGGACCGGATCGCCCCAGCGGATCAGGATGTCGGCATCGTGCCCCTCGGCCACGTGATGGTGTGCGTCCGATCCCGCCTCGATCTCCATGAAGGGGAACGGCGTCGCCTGTCCCTGCGCCGCCGCGGCCGGGCCGGCGGCGAGCGCGCGGGGCGTCACCACCGCCGCGATGGCGCCGACCCCAAGAAGGCCGCGCAGTAGGTCGCGCCGGTCGAACCGGGCGGCGACCACGTCGCCGAAGGTGGCGTTCCGGCTCGGATTCGAACCGGCATCCTCGCCGTCTTCGGCGGCCTGCGAGCGAGTGCGCAGCGGCTCGGTCATGGTGAACTCGTTCCTTGGAATGGATCGAGTTCGAGTTAGGCGCGCGACATGGCGGGCGGATGACGCCGGCGTTCCGGAACCAACCCTGAGTTTGTGCGTTAGCACACATAGAACGTATCTATGGGAGAGCGACATGGCGCCGTCCGCAGCCTTGAGCATGGTGCGCCACGACGATCTCATTCGCGCATCGCAGGCGGCAGGCCGCGCCTTCTCGCCCATCGAGGATGGGCAGGATGAGGGCGCGGTCGCATCGTCCAGGTTTCTGGCCCTCTCGGCCGTATCGCTGGCGGGGTTCATCGCCAGCTTCGGTATCTTCTTCGTCTTCATCTGAGGTCGACCGTCACGCCGCATCGGCGCGGGGCCTCGCGGCTTCGGGACGCCGTTCCGCGTTGACGACGACCATGGATTCTTCCTCGCCGTCCTGTGGCTCCCCCCAGAATTCTGCGACGCTCGGCCCGTTCTTCACCAACGGGTCGCGCAGGAAGTTCCTGATCTCATAGGGCCATACCCGACGCCCCATCCGCGTGTACCAGCGCATGGCGTGGCGTAGTCCCGCGTCGCGATGGAACAGGACGCGTGCGAGTGCACGCGGGCGAGCCTGGACCGCCACCTCGATGAACTTGAACCACAGCAGCACCCGCCACGGCGCCATGTGCCGGGTCGCCAGCACCTGATGCTTGTAGTCCCAGCGGCGACGATCGGTCTGGATCACCCGCCGATTCGCGGCGATGCTGAAATACGGCGTCCAGCGATGGGGCGTCACGTAGAGCATCTGGATCTGGTCGGGATCGTAGGACAGGAGCTGGCGCAGGCCGCGCCAGTAATCCCGGTCCGTTTCTTCCTCGAACCCGACGACCCAGGTCGCCATGGAGAGGATGCCATGGCGGCGAAGAAGGCGGATCGCCTCGCGGTCCGTGGTGGTGGCGCCGCCCTTCCTGATGCGCGCGAGGGTCGCCTCGTCGGTGCTTTCCAGCCCGAGGAGGAAGCGCGTCCAGCCGGCGCGCTTGTAGAGATGCAGGATGTCGGCATCGCGCACGATGTCGTCGGCGCGGGTCGAGCCCACGAGGATGAGGTCCACATTCTCCGCGATCAGCGTTTCGAGGAAGACCCGCCACGCCTTCTTCGAGACGGTGGGGTTCTCGTCGGCGAAGTTGATGACCCGCACCCCGTGGTCGCGATGGAGCCGGGCCAGTTCCCTGGCGAACTTGACCGGGTCGCGATGACGCCAGCGGGTCCAGAAGCCACGCTGGCCGCAGTAATTGCAGAGATGCGGACAGCCGCGCGAGAACTGCACGACGACGGCTCTCCGGCCGCCCCAATAGCTGTAGCGGGCATGGTCGATGAGTTCCCAGCCGACGCGGTAGGCGTCGAGGTCGCGGATCACCGGCGCGGCCTGCGTGGCATGGGGACCGTCGCCGCTGCGAAAGGCGATGCCCGGCACGGAGGCGAGGGGCGATCCCGCTGAGAGCGCAGCCATCAGGCGGCGCGCCGTCTCCTCGCCCTCCCCGCGCACGATGGCGGTGACGTAGGGCTCGTCCCTCAGGATTTCGCGCCAGTGGTAGGTCGGAAACACACCGCCATAGACGATGGGGAGACCCGGCCGGGCGCTCGCCAGTCGAGATGCGATGTCGGCGATGACCGGATGGCCCGAGGTCGAGCCGGAATGCCCGAACAGGACGGCATCGGGACGGAAGGCCAGGGCCTCCGCGACGATGGCGTCCGGGTCCATCGGGCCGAACTCCCCGTCGATCAGGCGCACCTCGTGCCCGTCGTCGATGAGGGGGCCGCCGACGGCGAGAAGCCCCAGGGGCGGGAGATGGTCGTCGGGAATGCGGCTGCCGATGGCCGGGTGGGGCACGTTGACGAGGACGATGCGCATGGTTTCCCTTTCTCCTGTCTCGATCCTCTCAGGCGGCGGCGGACGTGGCATCCAATCCGCCGAATCGCCGGTCGCGGCACCGGTAGGCGGCAAGCGCCTCTTCGAGGTCGGCGGAGCTGAAATCCGGCCAGTGGCGGTGCGTGAAGTGGAGTTCGGCGTAGGCGCTCTCCCAGAGCAGAAAATCGGATAGCCGCTGCTCGCCGCTGGTGCGGATCACGAGATCCACCTCGGGCACGCAGGCATCGCCCGTCACCAGGGCCGAGAAGGCGGTGCGGGTGATGCCGGGATCGCCGGCGCCAGCGAGGGCGGCGGCGAGGATGGCGTCGCGGGCGGAATAATCGACGGCGATCCGGAGGTGCAGCGCCTTCCCGGCGAAGGTCGCGGCTTCCGCGCGGCCTATGGCGGCGGCGAGACCCTCGGGCAGACGGTCGCGCCGGCCGATCACGCTGAGCCGCACGCCATTCTCCACCAATCGGGAGACCTCGTTGCGGAGATAGAGCCGGAGGAGCCCCATAAGGGCGGAGACCTCCGCTTCCGGCCGACGCCAGTTGTCGCAGGAGAAGGCGTAGAGGGTGAGGGTGCCGATTCCCTGCTTCGGCGCCGCCTCGACGACCCGGCGGATCGCCTCGACACCTTCCTTGTGGCCGAGCGCGCGGGGCAGGCCGCGCGCCGAGGCCCAGCGCCCGTTGCCGTCCATGATGATCCCGACATGCAGGCCGGGTGTGTGTTCACTTTGCATTACAAAGTTCCTTGGCAAAAAAAGACGGATTTCGGGCGTCAGGCCGGTCGGGCGACGAGGGGGAGGTTCGCGGTTTCGGCGGCCTTGGCAGCGTCCCGGACGACCTGTTCGAGGACGGCGAGGTAGTCGAGGAAACGCGTGCGCCCGGCCTGCGTCAGGTGGCAGGTGGTGAGCGGCCGCGTACCGCCCCGGCCCGTGCCATGACCTTTGCGGATCTCCACGAGGCCGGCCTCCTGCAGCACCTGGAGGTGGCGGCTGAGATTGCCGTCGGTGAGGCCGCAGAGCTGTTTCAGGTCGCCGAAGGCGAGGCCCTTCGGGGCCGCCATCAGCGAGGTGAGGAGGCCGAGCCGGGCCTTCTCGTGGATGACCCGGTCGAGGCCGTCATAAGCGAAAGGTGCCTCAGGCATCGGTCTCCTCCCGGGCGCGGTAGAGGATCGCCGCCATGAGGAACTGGCCGATGGCGAAGGGCAGGCCCATGGTCCAGGGCGAGAGGGCATGGTCGGTACTGGCCAGCATCAGCACGGCGAGGCCTGCCACCATGTACCAGGCGCCGGGCAGCGCGACGCCCTTCGGCAGGGACCGCACCGAGGCGAAGAGCCCGAGGCTGACGAGCACCTGCCACAGGCCGGGCAGCATCCAGAGGCTTTCCGGCGAGACCCGCACCAGGACCAGGGCGAGCAGGGCGCCCGCCGCGCCCGCCGGCAGGAATTGCTCCACCGCGTTCACGATCGCCGTGTCGGTGAGCCCCGCATGGTCGCGCCGCGAACGGGCTCGCATCTCGGCGCCGATGAGGCCGGCGGAGGCCAGGGCGGTGGCGATCCAGCCGCCGAGGAACAGCAGCGGCTGCCCGGTCGGGGCGTCGAGCCAGGCATGCTGCGCCAGGGCGGTGCCGAGGGCGAGAACGCCCGTGGCGGCGATGGCGGAAGGGCCGAACCCGCAGAAGGCGTCGCCGCGGGCGAGCTGCGCGCGGATTGCTACGATATCGGCCAGGGCCTTGTCGAGATCGGACATCCGATACTCCCGGATCAACTTTGTATCGCAAAGTAAGCCGATCCGGCGGCCGCCCGCAAGTGCCTTCCGGCACGCGGGGTCATCGGCTGCGGGTTTCCTTCAATCCTGCGCCAGCCGCTCGGCCAGGGTGGGCGACAGGCCGATGCTCTCGATGGACGGTGCCGGCTGCCCCGGCGGCAATCCGCAGATCGCGGCGGCGAGGACCGCGCGGGTACCCACTTCCACCGAGCACAGGACGGGCACCGGAACCTGCGGCTGGATGCGCTCGGCGAGGCCGGCGAGCGCCGCTCCGCCGAGGATCACCACATCCGCCCCGTCGCGGAGGGCGCAGGTGGTGCAGGCGGCGGCCAGATCCGCCAGGGCCGCCTCGGGGTCCCGTGCGATGCGGTCTCCCGTTGGGGCGATGGTGCGGATGCCGGCGAGTTTGTCGGACAGGCCGATCCCCGCCACGAACTCCTCCAGCATCGGCCCCCACAGGGCGCCCCCGGTGACGATGGCGAAGCGCCCTCCCCGCGCGGTGGCGGCAAGGCACGAGGCTTCCGCCATTCCCACCACCGGAAGGGGGGAGATCTCGCGGAGCGCCCCGAGCCCCGGATCACCGAAACAGGCGAGATAGACCGCGTCGCAGCCCTCCGCGTGCTCGGCCAGCGCGTCGAGGGCGGCATGGGCCGCGATCGCCGACGCGGCCCGGCTGGTGATGTAGCGGGCGCCGAAGCGCCCGGTGACCGGCACGAACTCGGCGGCGTCGCCCGCCACCCGCCGTGCATGCCGGGTGACGAGGTCGGTGACGGAGTCGGTCGTGTTGGGGTTGATCAGCAGGATGCGCAAAGGGAATCGGTCTCCGGTCAGGCCTTGGCCGCGACCGCCGTCTTACGCATCAGGACGAGATAGATCGAGAAGCCCAGGGCCACGCCGATGAACCAGCTGAAGTTCGCCAGACTCCCCAGGGCCGGGATGACGGCGCAGAGCACCGGCACCAGGGCGGAGGGAATGACGCTGTAGATGGCGGCGCGGTTGTAGCCGCCATCGTACCAATACGTGCCCGTCGGGCTCATCGTGTAGAGGTCGTCCACCACCACGTGCTGCTTCCGCACCACGAAGAAGTCGGCGATCAGGATGCCGAAGAGCGGGCCGATGAACGCGCCGAGGATGTCGAGCGTGTAATGGATCACGGCCGGGTTGTTGTAGAGGTTCCACGGGGTAATGAAGATCGAGGCCACGGCCGCGATCATGCCGCCCATGCGCCAGCTGATGTGCTGCGGCGCCACGTTCGAGAAGTCGAAGGCCGGCGAGACGAAGTTGGCCACGATGTTGATGCCGATCGTCGCCGTCATGAAGGTGAAGGCGCCGAGCACCACCGCGTAGGTGTTGTCGATCTTGCTCACCGTCTCCACCGGATCGATGATGAGATGGCCGAAGACCGGGAGTGTCGACGAGGTGGTGATGACGGTGAGCAGCGAGAAGCCGATGAAGTTCACCGGCAGGCCCCAGAAATTGCCGGCCTTCACCGCCGGGAACGACTTTCCGTAGCGTGAGAAGTCGCCGAAATTCAGCATCGGCCCGGAGAAGTACGAGACGACCAGGGCGACCGCGTTGATCATCACCGGCAGGGCGTCCCAGCCCTGGTACTTCACCTCGCCTAGCGTGAGGCCGACATTCGACACGCCGGCCTTGGCCACGAGGTAGACCGCCAGGGCGATCATCACCACGTAGACGGCGGGGCCGGCCCAATCGATGAACTTGCGGATCGCCTCCATGCCGCGCCAGAACACGAGGGCCTGGATCACCCAAAGGGCCATGAAGGCCGCCCAGCCGAGGCTGGACAGGCCGGCGAAGCCGAACTGGGTTACGTCGGCATAGGGTTTCAGCTCCGGATAGAAGCGCAAGGCCACGATCATGAAGGCGCTGGAGGCGAGGTAGGTCTGGATGCCGTACCAGGCGACCGCGATGAGGCCCCGGATGATGGCGGGGATGTTGGCGCCCTTCACGCCGAAGGAGGCCCGGCAGATCACCGGATAAGGCGTGCCCGTGACCTGGCTCGGCTTGGCCACGAGGTTGCAGAAGAATTGCACGATGAGGATGCCGACGAGCAGCGAGACCAGCACCTGCCAACTCACGAGGCCGAGGGAGAACAGGCTGCCCGCGGTGATGTAGCCGCCGACGCTGTGGACGTCCGACATCCAGAAGGCGAAGAAATTGTAGGTGCCCCAGGTCTGCTTCCTGAGGGGGGCCAGGTCCTCGTTGGTGAGGCGGTCGTCGTAGCCGGGCTTGATCACCACGTCGGCATGGGATGTGGGGACGGCGCCTCCAGACGCGGCCGGTTCGGTGATCGATGCGCTGTGTGACATGAGCCCGGTCCTCCTTCGTCGAGAGGGCCGAAGCCCATGTCCGATGGGCGTCGGCCCAAGCAGGGCGTGTGCCAGCTTGGCAGTACTCCCGCTCACTCGGCCGATATCCCGTAGGGTGCGGTATGCACCGGATAAGCGAGGGTGCTCGGCGAGTGGTCGATTGACAAGACACCTCAAGGCTCTAAGTGTCCCGCAACGCGTGTGCGCGGCTGGTCTAGTGTTCGAACGATCTTTTTCGAACGGACCTCGAAGCCTGGTTCACGACGATCTTCTCCGCGCGGACCCGTACGAGTTCCTGCGCGCAACGGTTCACATCAGCATATGTCTTTTGCCGACCTCGGATTGAGCGACAAGGTCCTCCAGGCCGTCACGGCCGCGGGCTACACGGACCCGACGCCGATCCAGGCTCAAGCCATCCCGCATGTTCTGGCGCGTCGCGACGTGCTCGGAATCGCCCAGACCGGGACCGGCAAGACCGCCGCCTTCACCCTTCCGATGCTCACCCTGCTGGAGAACGGCCGGGCGCGCGCGCGCATGCCGCGCACGCTGATCCTGGAGCCGACCCGCGAACTCGCGGCCCAGGTGGTCGAGAATTTCGATCGCTACGGCCTGAACCACAAGCTCAACGTGGCTCTGATCATCGGCGGCGTCTCCTTCGCCGAGCAGGATGCCAAGCTGATGCGCGGCGCCGACGTGCTGATCGCGACGCCCGGTCGCCTGCTCGACCATTTCGAGCGCGGCAAGCTCTTGCTCACCGGCGTCGAGCTCCTCGTCATCGACGAGGCCGACCGGATGCTCGACATGGGCTTCATCCCCGACATCGAGCGCATCGTGAAGATGGTGCCGTTCACGCGCCAGACCCTGTTCTTCTCCGCCACGATGCCGCCGGAGATCGAGCGGCTGGCGGACGTTTTCCTGCACAACCCGCAGCGGATCGAGGTGGCACGTCCCGCCTCCACCGCAACCACGATCGTACAGAAGCTGGTGGCTGCCGGCTCGGAGGGCCACGAGAAGCGCGACCTCCTGCGCCGGCTCATCCGAGGGGAGGCCGACCTCAACAACGGCATCATCTTCTGCAACCGCAAGCGCGACGTCGCGCTGCTGCAGAAGTCGCTGGCGAGCCACGGCTTCAACGTCGCGGCCCTGCACGGGGACATGGATCAGCGCGCCCGCACGATCGCCCTCGACGGCTTCCGCTCCGGCGAGGTTCCGCTGCTGGTGGCAAGCGACGTCGCGGCCCGCGGCCTCGACATCCCGGCGGTGAGCCACGTCTTCAATTTCGACGTGCCGCATCATCCGGAGGACTACGTCCACCGCATCGGCCGCACCGGCCGCGCGGGTCGTGCCGGCCATGCCTTCACCCTGGTGACCCGCTCCGACGAGCGCTCGGTGACCGCCATCGAGAGCCTGATCGGCCAGCCAATTCCCTGGGCGGAGGGCGATCTCGGCACCCTGGCCGAGCCGTCGGTTGATGTCGTCGAAGAGGGGGAGACCCGGACCCGCCACCGCGGACGCAGTGGCGATGCCGCGCGGCGCTCGCGCGGCGGCGAAGGCGGTCGCTCCGAGGCGGCCAAGCCTGAGGGACGGCGCTCGTCGTCTCGTGAGCGCCCGCCCGCCCGGCGTTCCGAGCCCGCACGGGCCGAGGCCGCCGTCGTTGCCCCCCCCGCTCACGAGGACGTCGCCGATACGCCGCGTGAGGCCCCGCGCCGGCGCGAGCCGTCGCGTCCTCCGCAGGAGCAGCGCACCCCGGATCCGCGCAGGGCCGCCCCCGACCGTAGCCGCGACGAACGCCGTCCCTCACCCCGCCGCCGGGACGACGAAGAGGGTGACACGCCGCTGGGCCTGGGCGAGCATGTGCCCGCCTTCCTTCTGCGTCCGGTCGTTATCAAAAAGGCGAAGTAACGCGCGGGTCCGCAAACTGTTCCCGATACTTTAACGGGCTCTCCACCATCCATCCGCTAACATGCGCTCCCCGGCCATCGATGCCGGATCAGGGGGCGAACGGGGTCGATGAGTCACGGAAGCTACGGTGACAGGGAGAGAACCTTCGCTCTGGCCGACCGCGCCAACGTCCTGATGCGTGACTACGGTTCCTCGGCGACGCCCCAGGCCTATGCCGTCTGGTACACCTACGTGTCGGGCACGCAGCCGTTGATGAACGACGCGATCAAGGGGCTGACCACGGAGAACGGCAGCCTTTCGGATGCCGATATCGATTCCCTCTACGAGACCTATATCGACAGCCGCCGCCTCGTCGCCGCCACCGAGCGGATGAACGCGAACATGCTGGCCGAGATCGAGGGCATCATGGAAGTGATGGACCTCTCTCTGGGTTCGACGGCCCAATACGGCGAATCGCTTCAGGCCCTGTCGCACGACCTCGACGTATCCGACCAGAACCGCGCCCGCGTCCGCGAGATCATCACGACCCTGGTCTCGACCACCCGGGAAATCACCGCCAGCAACCGGACCCTCGAAGCGCGCATGCGGGAAAGCCGCAACGAGATCGAGACCCTGCGCGAGACCCTGGAAGCGACGCGGCTGGAGAGCCTCACCGATCCCCTCACCGGACTGTCCAACCGCAAGCACTTCGAGGAAAGCCTGCGCAAGATGGTCGACGGCGCCGCCAGCCAGGCGATCCCCTCCAGCCTGATCGTCATCGACGTCGATTTCTTCAAGCGCTTCAACGACGTCTACGGCCACCTCACGGGCGATCAGGTGCTCCGGCTCGTGGCCATCGTCATGCGCGAGCATCTCAAGGCTCGTGTCACCCTCGCCCGTTTCGGCGGTGAGGAATTCGGGATTCTCCTGCCCGAGACCAACCGTGCCGCGGCCGTCGCCATCGGCGAGAAGGTCCGTGCCAGCGTGATGGGCCGTGAACTGGTGAAGCGGACCACGGGAGAGTCCCTCGGCAAAGTGACGATTTCCCTCGGGGTCGCCACGTCGCGCCCAGGCGACACTGCCGTGTCCCTCCTCGAACGCGCCGACCAGTGCATGTTCATGGCCAAGCGCGACGGCCGCAACCGGACCGTGGACGATTCCCGCGTCGCGTTGGAGACGCTCACGGCCGTTGCGTGAGCGACTCTGCGAGCTGAGGCCGCTCTCGCTTCAGGCCGATGCGCGGAGCGCTTCGGGATTGGCCGGCGTGATCGCGACGGACTCGCCACAGCCGCAGGACGAGGTCTGGTTCGGGTTGTTGAACACGAACTGCGACGACAGCTTCGTCGTCTTGAAGTCCATTTCCGTGCCGAGAAGGAACAGGAGCGCCTTCGGGTCGACGAACACCGTCACCCCGCGATCCTCCACCATGTCCTCGCCCGGGTTGCGCCCTTCGGCATATTCCATCGTGTAGGACATGCCGGCGCAGCCGCCGTTCTTCACACCGACCCTCAGGCCGGCGATGGGCTTCTCGGCATCGGCGATGATGGCCTTGATCCGGTCCGCCGCTGCGTCGGTGAGGGACAGGACCTTGAAACTCTTGAGCATGGGTCTCTCCGGCAGCCGGGTTCAAGGCCCGGGCGGTTGAGGATGATGGTACGTCGTTAAGATAAGGATGGCGGAGGCCGCGGTCCACTGTCGTCATGAGGCACCAGCCGGCGGTCTTCGGATTATGCTATCATCCCGGGTGGCCGAGGACGGATTTCATGGCACAGACGGCACGACGCCTGATGAGCGTAGAAGAATTCTTTGATTGGCAGCAACGCCAGGATTTTCTCTACGAACTCGTCGATGGCGTGCCGGTCCCGCACGTGAAAATGATGACGGGTGCCATTGCGCAGCACGACCGCGTCACCGTGAACATCATTGCCGCTCTCCACGGCCAGCTTCGCGGAACGGGGGGTCGGCCGACGACGGACGATATCGGCCTGCGCACGGGGATCTCGACCTTGCGCCGGCCTGACGTGACCGTGGAATGCGGCGATCTCATCTTGGACAGCTACGAGAGCCGGACACCCAGACTTGTCGTCGAGGTATTGTCACCCTCGACGAGCACCATCGATCGCTTCCGGAAGCTGGAGGAGTACAAGCGTCATCCGACGATCGCTTACATCCTGCTCGTGGAGACCCGGTGGCCCAGCGCGACCTTGTATCGGCGCGACGGCGAGGCATGGATGACACAAGCCTTCGAGGCGATCGACGACACCATCGATCTGCCGATCATCGGGGCAAGGCTGCGGATGACGGATGTCTACGACAGCATGACGTTTGCCCCGCACCGCGAGGCACCGATCAACTGAGGCGTGCTACCACATGTCGAGGGCGACGCGGGCTTCGTCCGACATCCGGCTCTGATCCCACGGCGGATCGAATACCATCGTGACGCTGCAGGATTGGATGCCCGGCACGGCGGCGACCGCCGTCTCGACCCAGCCCGGCATCTCGCCGGCCACGGGACAGCCGGGCGCCGTCAGCGTCATGTCGATGGCGACCGTGCGGTCGTCGGCGATGTCGACCTTGTAGATCAGGCCTAGCTCGTAGATGTCGGCCGGGATCTCGGGATCGTAGACGCTCTTCAAAGCGGCGACGATGGCGTCGGTCAGCCGGTCGAGCTCTTCGGGCGGGATCGCCGAATCGCTGGCGATGGCGGGGGTGTTGGCTCCGCCGGTGATGGTCGAGTCGCTCATGGTGTGGATCCTCAGGCGAACATCATCTCGGCCTTGGCCAGTGCCTCGGCGAGGGCGTCCACTTCCGCATGGGTATTATACAGGCCGAACGAGGCGCGACAGGTGGAGGTCGCACCAAATCGTGTGAGGAGCGGCATGGCGCAATGGGTGCCGGCCCGGATCGCGACGCCGTAGCGGTCGATCACGGTGGCGATGTCGTGGGCATGCGCGCCTTTCATCTCGAAGGCGATGACCCCGCCCTTGCCCTTCGCGGTGCCGATCATCCGCACGGAATTCATGGCTCCGAGGCGCTCCTGCGCGTAGGCGAGCAGCGAGGCCTCGTGCGCCGCGATTCTCTCGCGCCCGAGGGTCATCATGAATTCCAGCGCCGCGCCGAGGCCCACCGCCTCGATGATCGCCGGCGTTCCGGCCTCGAACCGGTGCGGCGGGTCGTTATAGGTGATCGTGTCCTGCGAGACGGTCCGGATCATTTCGCCGCCGCCCTGATAGGGAGGCAGGCGCTCCAGCCATTCCTTCTTGCCGTAGAGCACGCCGATCCCGGTGGGGCCGTAGACCTTGTGGCCGGTGAAGACGAAGAAGTCGCAATCGAGCGCCTTCACGTCGATCTCCTGGTGGACCGCGCTCTGGGCGCCATCCAGAAGCACCGGCACGCCGTGAGCGTGGGCGATGCGGACGATCTCGGCCGCCGGTGTCACCGTGCCGAGCACGTTGGACATGTGGGTGATCGCCACCATCCTGGTGCGCGGCGTGAACAGTTTTTCGTACTCGTCGACGAGGAAATTGCCCGCGTCGTCCACCGGCGCCCACTTGATGACGGCTCCTCTGCGCTCACGCAAAAAGTGCCAGGGCACGATGTTGGAATGGTGCTCCATGATCGAGAGGATGATCTCGTCCCCCTCCCCGATCTGGCCGAGCAACCCCATGGACGAGGCCACGAGGTTGTAGGCCTCGGTGGCGTTGCGGGTGAAGATGATCTCGTCGGTGGACTCGGCGTTGAGGAACTGCCGCGTGGTCTCGCGCGCGCCCTCGAACCCCTCGGTCGCGGCATTCGCCATGAAATGCAGCCCGCGATGGACGTTGGCGTAGCCGGTCTCCATGCAGTTCACCATGGCGTCGATCACCGCGCGCGGCTTCTGCGACGAGGCCGCGTTGTCGAGATAGACCAGCGGCCGGCCATAGACCTTCTGGGCCAGGATCGGGAACTCGGCCCGGATCGCCTGGACGTCGTAGGGGGTGTTCGGGACGGGTGCGTTCATGGCGATACCTGTTGGGCGTTGGAGGCCCACGACCCTCCCCCCTCTGCGGGGGAGGGTGCCTCGCGGAGCGAGGCGGGAGAGGGGCAGCACTGCCGCTGGATGGCGTGTTCGACCGTGTCCATCACCAAACCGAGGTTGCTAAGGACGAGGTCTTTCGGGAAGCGAGGCGAGATTTCGTTCAGCTTCGGCGCCTGATCCATCGATCGTACCCCTTCAGCGTCTTACGCGGTCCTTCTCCCCTCTGCGGGAGAAGGTGGCCCGCGAAGCGGGTCGGATGACGGGAGCGCCCAATCTAGAAACGTCGTCCCCTCTCCCGGTCGCTCCGCGACCACCCTCCCCCGCAGAGGGGGGAGGGTTTTGTCAGGCCCGCGCCGCGAGCCACGCCTCGATCGTGCCGATCAGTGCCTCGCGGGCGCCCTCGTGGCTGACCGACTCGATGGCCGCCCCGAGGAAGGCCTGGACCAGCAGGCTCTCGGCCTGGGCCTTCGGCAGCCCGCGCTGCATCAGGTAGAACAGCAGGTCGTCGTCGAGTGCGCCGCAGGTAGCACCGTGGCCACAGGCGACGTCGTCGGCGAAGATCTCCAGTTCGGGCTTGTTCATCATCTGGCCCTCGTCGGACAGGATGAGACAGGCCGACATCATCTTGCCGTCAGTCTGCTGGGCCGCCTGCTGGACGATGATCTTGCCCTGGAACACGCCTGTGGCTTCGCCATCCACCACGGTCTTGAATAGCTCGCGGCTGACGCCGCCCGTGGCGGCATGGTCGGCCAGGAAGGTGGTGTCGGAGAGTTGCTTGCCGTTGAGCATGGCCGCGCCGTTCACCACCGCGCGGGCATCGGCCCCGGCGAAGTTCAGGTAGACCTGATGCCGGGAGAGCACCGCGCCCACCACCACGTTCACGGTCTCCACCGCAGCCTCGGCGCCAAGCTTGACGGACAGGGTCGACAAGGCCACCGCCTCGCGGCCCTCCGCGTTCAGGCGCGCATGCCGGAAGGTGGCGTTGTCGGCCACCACCACGTCCATGGCATCGTTGGGCTGGTAGGCGATGCCGTCCGGCCCTTCGTGACTCTCCAGGATCAGCGCTTCCGCGCCCTCCCCCAGCGTGACGAGCACGCGGGTGGCGGTGGAATAGGCCTCCGACCCGGTGCCGATGAAGCGCAAGTGCAAGGGCGTCTCGACCTTGGCCCCGGCCTCCACGCTGATCAGCGCGCCGTCCGCCAGGAAGGCGGTGTTGAGCTGGTAGATCGGGTTCTCGGAGGCCTGACGAACGGGGGTCAGTTTCTCCAGAAGCGCGTTCCCGGTGGTCAGCGCCTCGTTGAGCGGCGTCACGGTGATGCCGGCCGGGATGCGGCCGAGATCCGACTGGTCGGCGATCAGGTGACCGTTGACGAAGGTGAGGCGCACGGCGTCGATCCCCGCGAAGCCCTTCGCCTCTTCGACAGCCGCCTTGGCGGTGTCGGCGGAGGGCATCTCGGCCGGGTGGGCGGCATCGCGGAACGCGGAGCGCAGGTCGGTGTATTTGAACGCCTCGACGCGGCGGGTCGGCAGGCCCACCGCCTCGAAATAGCGGAAGGCCTCCTCACGGGCGATGGACACGCCCGTGGGGTACTTCATCTTCGTGGCTTCGAAGAGCTTCGACAGGCCGGTCTCGGCCGCCGTGCGCAAGGGGGTGATGTCGGCCATATCAGGCGGCCTCATTCGTGCGGTACTCGGCGTAGCCGGAAGCCTCGAGCGCCTTGGCGAGGTCCTTGTCGCCCGACTTCACGATCTGGCCCTGCGACATCACGTGGACCACGTCCGGCACGATGTAGTCGAGCAGGCGCTGGTAGTGGGTGATGACGAGGAACGAGCGGCCCTGCGCGCGGAGCGCGTTCACGCCGCCGGAGACGATGCGCAGGGCATCGATGTCGAGGCCAGAATCAGTCTCGTCGAGGACGCAGAACTTCGGCTCCAGCAGAGCCATCTGCAGGATCTCCATGCGCTTCTTCTCGCCGCCGGAGAACCCGACATTGAGGGCGCGCTTGAGCATCTCCTTGTTGATTTCCAGCTTCTCCGCCGCCCCATTCACCTTACGGATGAAGTCGGGTGTGGAAAGCTCACCCTCGCCGCGCGCCCGGCGCTGGGCATTGAGCGTCGCCTTGAGGAAGGTCATGGTGCCCACGCCCGGGATCTCCAGCGGGTACTGGAAGGCCAGAAACACGCCCGAGGCTGCGCGCTCGTCGGGGCTCATCTCCAGGATGTTCACACCGTCGAGCAGGATCTCGCCGTCGAGGACCTCATAATCCTCCTTGCCGGCGATGACGTAGGACAGGGTCGACTTGCCAGAGCCGTTCGGACCCATGATGGCGGCGACTTCGCCGTCCTTCACGGTGAGGTTGAGACCGTTGAGGATCTGCTTGTCCTCGATGGCGACGGTCAGGTTCTTGATTTCGATCATGCGTCGGTTCCGTCTAGTCAGTTATTCGTTGAGACGCCGAGGCGAAGCGCCATCGCCGGCCTCGTCTTGGTCGTCATGTTGCAACGGGCATCGCTGCCCTCAATCACCCATCCCGAGATAGCCGATCACCACCTGGATCATGCGCTTGCGCATGGCCGTCTTGGTGAGCGGATCGAACTCGCCGAGATCTACGCGTTGCATCGTGGCCCGCTGGCCGCCTGGCGCGAACAGCACCGAGAAATCGCCCCCGCCCGTGACCACGATGACGACTTCCGCCGGGCGGCCGGCCTTGGCGAAAGCAATCTGGTTGGGCTTGAATCCCGTCGATACGCCCCGCTGCTTGAGCGCCTTCGCGCTCTCCACGTCACTCTTGTAGAACGCGGCGAGAAACTCGCCCGCCGCGCGGTAGCGCATCCGCCGCTCCGCTTCCGCCCGCCGCTCCGCCGCTCCGAGTTCGCTGAGCGCCTGATCGAAGCCGGACGTCGTTGGCTCCTGACCCCACGCACTGTCCACATCGAGCGACTCGTGCGACGGAGGGTCTTCCTGGGTCATTGATCGTCGCTCCAAGCTCGCACCCAAGCCCTTCGCGTGCACAGGTGCCGGAATTGTTCCGACGCCTGTCGGTGCAAGATGCAGGCTTGTCACCCCACCGAGCCTTCGAGGCTGATCGAGATCAGCTTCTGGGCCTCGACGGCGAACTCCATCGGCAGCTGCTGCAGCACGTCGCGGACGAAGCCGTTGACGATGAGCGCGGTCGCCTCCTCGTTGGAGAGGCCGCGCTGCTGGCAATAGAACATCTGGTCTTCCGAGATCTTCGAGGTGGTGGCCTCGTGCTCGAACTGCGCCGACGAATTTTTGGACTCGATGTAAGGCACCGTGTGCGCGCCGCACTGGTCGCCGATGAGCAGCGAATCGCAGTTCGTGAAGTTGCGCGCGCCCGTGGCCTTGCGGTGCGCGGACACCAGCCCGCGGTAGGTGTTCTGCGAACGCCCGGCGGAAATACCCTTCGAGATGATCCGGCTCGTCGTGTTCTTGCCGAGATGGATCATCTTGGTGCCGGAATCGACCTGCTGCATGCCGTTCGACACCGCGATCGAGTAGAACTCGCCGCGGGAATTGTCGCCGCGCAGGATACAGGACGGGTACTTCCAAGTGATCGCCGAGCCGGTCTCGACCTGGGTCCACGAGATCTTCGAGTTGGCGCCGCGGCAGTCGCCGCGCTTGGTGACGAAGTTGTAGATGCCGCCCTTGCCCTCGTTGTCTCCGGGGTACCAGTTCTGGACCGTCGAGTACTTGATCTCGGCATCGTCGAGCGCGACGAGCTCGACCACGGCGGCATGGAGCTGGTTGTCGTCGCGCTTCGGGGCGGTGCAGCCCTCGAGATACGAGACGTAAGAGCCCTTGTCGGCGATGATCAGCGTGCGCTCGAACTGCCCCGTGTCGCGCTCGTTGATGCGGAAATAGGTCGATAGCTCCATCGGGCAGCGCACGCCCGGCGGGATATAGACGAACGAGCCGTCGGAGAAGACCGCAGAGTTCAGGGTCGCGAAGAAATTGTCGGTCACGGGCACGACCGAGCCGAGGTACTTCCGCACGAGGTCCGGGTATTCGCGGATGGCCTCGGAGATCGGCATGAAGATCACGCCGGCCTTCGACAGCTCGGCCTTGAACGTGGTGGCCACCGAGACCGAGTCGAACACCGCGTCGACGGCGACCCGGCGCTCGGGGGCGATGCCCTCCAGCACTTCGACCTCGCGCAGGGGAATGCCGAGCTTCTCGTAGGTCTTCAGGATCTCGGGGTCGATCTCGTCGAGGGACATCGCCGCCGGGCGCTTGGGGGCGGCGTAGTAGTAGATGTCCTTGTAATCGACCTTGTCATAGGAGACCCGCGCCCATTCGGGCTCCTTCATGGTCTGCCAGCGCTTGTAGGCGTCGAGGCGCCAGGCCAGCATCCATTCGGGCTCGTCCTTCTTGGCCGAGATGAAGCGGATCACGTCCTCGGAGATGCCCTTGGCGGACTTCTCCATCTCGATCGTGGTCTCGAACCCGTACTTGTACTGGTCGAGGTCGATCGAGCGGACCCGGTCGATGGTTTCCTGCACTGCAGGCATTGCACGTCTCCTGACCTACACCGGCGTCAAGGGCCGGGGGTTTTCGCGAGAGGATGGCTTGGGTGGGCGGCGCTTCAGGCCGCCTGCCCTCGCCGTTGATATAGGGTCCCCACGTGCCGTTCGAAGGCCGTGAGGAAGCGTGAGCGGTCGCTTTCCGTGCTGTTCCAGCCGAAACTGACGCGCAGCGCCCCCGCAGCCAGCGCGGGGCTCACGCCCATGGTGGCCAGAACGGTCGAGCGGGCGACCTTGCCCGACGAGCAGGCCGATCCGGACGAGATCGCGATGCCGGCGAGATCCAGCGCCATCAGCGCGGTTGCCGCATCGAGGTCCGGCACGGAAAAGCACAGGGTGTTGGGAAGGCGCGGCGCGCCGCTCCCGAAGATGACGGCATCCGGTGCGATCCGAAGAAGAGCGCTTTCCATGGAGTCACGAAGACCGGCATCGATCGCCGAGAGGCCCGCCTGGGCGATCCGTGCCGCCTCGCCCAGCCCAACGAGGCCGGGCAGGTTCTCCGTACCGCAGCGCAGGCGAGATTCCTGGCCGCCGCCGCGCAGGAAAGCCTGCTCCAGGGTGACGCCTTCGGCCAGCACGATGGCGCCCGTGCCCTTTGGCGCGGCGAACTTGTGTCCGGACAGGGTAAGGGCATCGAGGCCGAGCCCCGCACAATCAAGAGGGATTTTCCCCACCGCCTGCACCGCGTCGCTATGGACGAGGGCGCGGCCATGCGCTTTGGCCAAGGCGACGATCTCGGCGAGGGGCTGGATCACGCCGGTCTCGTTGTTGGCCGCATGGATGGAGACCAGCACGGCCTCCTCGCGCGCGCGCTCCAAGCCTCGCTCCAAGGCGGAGAGGTCGATCAGCCCGGACGGCAGCACCGGCACGACCTCCACCGATTCCGGCGCGAAGCGGTGTCCCGCCAGAACGCAAGGATGCTCGGTGGCGCCCACCAGGAGGCGTGTGGGCGCGGGACGTCCGGCCTTGGTCAGTGCGCCGGACAGGACCGCATTGGCCGCTTCGGTGCCGCCGCTGGTGAAGACGACGCGGCCCCGGCCGGCCCCGACCAGGGCGGCGACATGCTCGCGTGCCGCTTCCAGCGCGGCCTTCGCCGTCCGGCCCTCGCGATGGATCGACGAGGGGTTGCCCGGCAATTCCAGCGCCCGCGCGACCGCCGCCGCCACCTCCGGGCGAACCGGCGATGTCGCGTTGTGGTCGAGATAGGCGCGCGAAACACTCATGCGTTGGTCAAGGTCCGAACCGACATTTCCTTGCTTTTGCCCCCCGTCATCATGCTAAGGCGCCGGAACGACACGTCTTCGCCAAGCGCCGAGCTTCGGGAGGCGACCGATCCGAGATCTCTCGAAACGATCTAGTTTAGAATGATTCTAATAACCTAGAATTATTCTAAGAGCGTTTTTAAGAGTGCGGCGCAGCGAGTCAAGGCGCGTTGGCCGACAAGGATGGGTTGCCCTCGCACTGCGGCGCCAGGAGTTTTGGAAAGACCATGCCCGAAGTCATCTTCACCGGACCCGCCGGCCGTCTCGAGGGGCGCTACCAGGCGCCCAAGAAGAAGGGCGCGCCGATCGCGATCGTGCTGCATCCGCACCCCCAGTTTGGGGGCACGATGAACAATCAGATCGTGTACAATCTTTTCTACACCTTCGCCAATCGCGGCTTCGCAGCGCTTCGCTTCAATTTCCGCGGCGTCGGCCGCAGCCAGGGCAATTTCGACCATGGCACGGGCGAATTGTCCGATGCGGCCTCGGCGCTCGACTGGGTGCAGTCGGTCAATCCCGAGGCGCGGGCCTGCTGGATCGCCGGCGTCTCGTTCGGTTCGTGGATCGGCATGCAGCTGCTCATGCGCCGCCCCGAGATCGAGGGTTTCATCTCCATCGCTGCCATG
Organism: Methylobacterium sp. 88A; assembly: GCF_000376345.1. Classification (NCBI taxonomy): domain Bacteria; kingdom Pseudomonadati; phylum Pseudomonadota; class Alphaproteobacteria; order Hyphomicrobiales; family Methylobacteriaceae; genus Methylobacterium; species Methylobacterium sp. 88A. Next base: position 1,923,102 of record NZ_AQVT01000001.1, on the reverse strand, counting down.
GCCAACCGCTACGACTTCACCTTCCTCGCCCCCTGCCCGTCTTCCGGCCTGTTCGTGCACGGCTCCGAGGATCGCGTGGCTCCCGCCCGCGAGGTGATGCCGGTGATCGAGAAGGTGAAGGTGCAGAAGGGCGTCATCATCGAGCATCAGGTGGTCGAGGGCGCCAACCACTTCTTCGACGGCAAGGTCGACGAGCTGACCCAGACGGTCGACACCTATCTCGACAAGCGTCTCGGCCCGAAAGATCAGGTGGGCTGAGACCAGCGAGGGGAATGGATCCGTCGCCCTCGGCCTCTCGCGGGCGACCTCTCAATCGGCGAGACCCAGAACCACCGACAGCATCTGGTTCAGGGTGATCAGCGAACCGGTATCCAAGCGGCCGACAATGGCTCCGCATTTGTCTCGCGGCAGGGCCATGATCTTGTCGACCATGACCTGAGACGGAAGCTTGAGGCCGTTCCCGACGGAAGGCTGAACGGTCAGGCGGAAGATCGGTGCCTCCCGTAACGTGCTGGTGAGCAGGGCCACGAGCACGCTTTCCGTCTCGGTCAGCCAGTCGGATTGAACGACGATCGCGGGGCGCGGCTTGCCGTAGGCCCCGGGGGCCGAAACGGTGACGATGTCGCCTCTCTTCACGCCTCGAGCCAGTCGGACGCGGCGGCGATGAAACCGAGGGCCTCCGCTTCTTCCGGAGCCTTGCGCAATAAGGCCGCCTGGCTTGCAGCCGCCGCCTGAAAATCCGGGGAGCGGGGATCCGGCACCCAGACACGCAGAAGCTTCATTCCCCGGTGGGCTTGCGCCTCGCGGTAGCGCTTGAACTTGCTCGATTCGTCCCGGGGATCCGCGCGGGCCATGGCTTCTCCTACATAGCGCAACCGATGAGTCACATAGGTAGCGCGCTACCCCGGCAGACGGAAGAGCGGTCTCCGCGTCAGGCCCCCGCCGCCTTGTGAATCACCGGCACCGCCGGCGCCCCCTCCCATTCCGAATGGCTCGGGATCGATTCGCCCTTCATCACGATGGTGAGCGGGCGAAGCCGCGCGTAGTCGCCGACCTTGGTGTCGTAGAGGACGGTGGAGAAGGCACCCACGGACACGCCCTCGCCCACCACCACCCGGCCGACCTTCATGATCCGGTCCTCGTAGAGATGGGTCTGGAGCGCCGAAGTCCGGTTGATCACCGAATAGTCGCCGATGGTGACGCAATCGAACTCGGTGATGTCGGTGGTGAGCATGCAGACGCCCCGGCCGACCTTGACCCCGAGCAGGCGCAGCATCCAGGGCAGGAACGGCGTCCCGACCAGATGCTCCAGCAGCACCTTTCCGGCCAGGCCCCAGTACAGCACGGCCACGGCCTCGGTGCGCATGGCCCACCACGACCACATCGGCCGCATGCCGGGCTGGTAGACTCCCATCAGCAGCCATTTCACCCCGATCACGGTAAAGGACTGGATGAAGGCGATGGCGACACTGACGACGACGAAGCTGATGGCCAGACCGGTCCAGTCCTGGGCGAGGATCGCGGGGTAGAAGTAGAAATCGATGGCCGAGATCGCCAGCGTGATGAACAGCATCGGCGAGAACGAGGTCGAGAACGCCTCGAAGATGCCGCGCCGCAGCTTCGGTCCCAGACCCGGCTCGTAGGTCTGAGCGTTGGAGCCGAGATCGACCTTCTGGCGCGAGGGCAGCTTGATCGGAGGCGAGCCGAACCACGTATCCCCCGGCGCCATCAACTCGTTGGCGGGCGGCTTCGACTTGATGCCCACCAGCATGTCGTCGGGAATCACCGCCCCCGGTGGCACTACGGCGTCGTTGCCGACGAAGACGCGTGCGCCGGTGCTCACGGGATGCATGTGCATCCAGCCCCGGCGGATTTCCTCCTCCCCGAACACCACCTCGTCGGCGATGAAGTTGCGCGCGCCGACATCCGCCAGATCGTAGCGCCCGGCGAGGTTGGTGGAGATCTCCGCCCCCTGCCCCATCCGCGCGCCCATCAGCCGGTACCAGGCCCGCATATAGACCGTGGCGAAGAGCGAGGAGAGCGTCTCCAGCGTCACCTCGGCGGCGAGCGCCACCGCCCATTTGCGCAGGTAGAAGCCGCTATGGATCGAGTAGGTGCCCGACGAGACCCGCGGGAGGACGAGCCAGCGGATGCCCGCGATGAGGAGCACCGTGCCCGCCGTCATCAGCATGGCGGTGGGCCAGGTCAGCAGCGGCAGGTACCAATGGTAGTCGATGTCGGTGATGTCGCTGAGCGAGTCGCTGAGCTGGTCGAAGATGTAGAAGGCCGGGAAGATCGGCAGCAGGCCGACGGCCGGGATCGCCGCGAGCAGAAAGGCGTAGACGGCCAGGAACCCGGCGCGCCTACGGGGCGAGGCCTGGGCGGCCTCGGGTAGGTCCGCGGGATCGGCCGTGCCGACCTTGCGGCCGGGCGAGCCGTCCCATTGCTCGGCGCGTCCCACCACCGTGCCGGTGGGAATCGTCGTCAGATCGGCGATCTCGGCGAAATCGCCGATCGTCGTTTCGGGGCCGATGACGCAGGAAGTGCCGATGGCGACATCGGCGCCGATGCTGACGGGGCCGATGACGAGTTCGTTGCCCACCACCTCGGCATTGGCGATGACGAGGCGGCCGCCGAGCGAGGCTCCTTCCCCGACGGTGAGGAGGTCGGGCGCGCCGACCTCGATGTCCGAGATGAGGGCGTCCGCGCCGATCTTCGCGCCCAGCAGGCGCAGGTAGATGGCGATGGCGGGCGAGCCCTGGAGCCATTTCACGTGGACGAGCGGGGTCAACCGCTGCGTCAGCCACCAGCGGTAATAGTAGACGCCCCAGAGCGGGTAACGGCCGGGCTTGGTGCGCCCGAGGATCAGCCATTTGGCGGCCACCGCGATGGAGGCGGTGACGGCGTTGATGCCGATATAGACGAGGAGCAGCACCGCCATCTCGCCGAAGAATCCGAGCGAGCCGCCGGTGAGGAGCAGGTAGGTGACGAAGATGCCGAGCCATTGCGAGGTGGCCAGCGCGATGACGAAAGGCAGGGCGAGGGCCTGCGCGGTTCCGCAGAGGACGCGGCGGAGGAGCGGCGGCGCTACGAATCCGAGGTCGCGCACCGCCATCTGCGTGCCGACGCCGCCGGTGCGCTCGATCAGCGCCTCCGACATGGCCCGGAGGGTGCGCCTCGTATAGACGTCCTGCAGGGTGATGGCGGCCAGCGCGGGCGCCTCGCGCACCGCGCCGACGAAGCGGGCGGCCAGAAGCGAGTGCCCGCCGAGATCGGTGAAGAAGTCGGCCTCGAACGGGATCGGCTGGTTGCCGAACACCTGCTTGGCCGCGGCCAGCATCGCCGCCTCGGTCTCGTTGTCGGGCAGTTCCTGCTCGCCCGACAGGTCGGCGACCGTGAGGGTCGCGATGCGCAGGGCCTTGCGGTCGACCTTGCCTGAGGTGAGGCGGGGCAGCACCTCCACCACCTCGAAATGCCCCGGCACCATGTAGGGCGGCATCTGCTCGGCGAGGGTGTGGCGCAAGGCGGCCTTGTCGAACTCCGTTCCCCGTTCCGGGATCAGGAAGGCGACGAGCCGGTCGACGCCGTCGTCCTGGCGCAAAACCACCGCCGCCTGATTGATGCCGGTCTGCGCCTGGATGCGGGATTCGATTTCGCCGAGCTCCACTCGGAAGCCGCGGATCTTGACCTGGTCGTCGATGCGGCCGTGGAAGACGATCCGCCCCTGCGCATCGAGGGAGACCGCGTCGCCCGAGCGGTAGAGAACCGGATCGGTCCCATCGGAGGCGAACGGGTTGGCGACGAATTTCTCCGCGCTCAGTTCCGGACGCTGGAGATAGCCCTTGGCGACGCCCGGGCCGCCGATGAGGAGTTCGCCCTGCTGGCCGGGCCCGAGCAGTTCCAGTCCCTCGCTCGCGACATAGACGGAGTAGTTCGGGATCGGGCCGCCGATGGTGACGGGCTCGCCCGGCCGCATCTCGGCGGCGGTGGCCACCACCGTGGCCTCGGTCGGCCCGTAGGTGTTGAACAATTGCCGGGAGGCCGTGGCCCAGCGGGCCACCAGGGGCTCGGGCAGGGCCTCGCCGCCCAGGAGCACGAGGCGGACGCTCGGCAGCGTCTGAGACAGCATGGCGAGCAGCGTCGGCACCGTGTCGAGGACGGTGACGCGGTTCTGCGTCAGGATGTCGGGCAGCGCCTCGACATCGCCCATCATCGCCGGGCTCGCGACGAACAGCGTCGCTCCGACGAGGTAGGGAACCCAGATCTCCTCCATGGAGAGATCGAACGCCACCGAGGCGCCCTGGAACACCACGTCGTCGGGCCGCATGCCGTAGAGGGCGTTCCCCGAGCGCAGGAAGTGGCAGATATTGGCGTGGCTGATGACGATGCCCTTGGGCAATCCCGTCGAGCCCGAGGTGTAGATCAGATAGGCCGGATGCGCGGGGGTGAGGCCGGCGCCGCGCGGATCGGGGCGCGGCGCATCCGCCGGCACCTCGGCGAGAAGCGCCTCCGTCGTGAGGGACGGGGTTCCCGTGGGCGCCTGGGGCGCGAGGGCGGTCGAGACCAGGAGCAGCTTGGCTTGCGCGTCGTCGAGGCAGACCGCCACGCGGTCGGCGGGAGCCTCCGCATCGAAGGGGAGCCATGCGGCTCCCGACATCGTGATGCCGATCTGGGCGATCAGCAGGTCGGGGCCGCGTGCCATCCAGAGGCCGACGACGTCGCCGGGGCCGATGCCGCGATGGACGAGGCCACGGGCGATGGCGAGCGCGCGGGCCTCGACCTCCGCATAGGTGAACTTCGGATGACGGCCGGCCGCGTCCCGGCTCGCGCCGTCCACGATGGCCGGATGGTCGGGGCGCAGGCGGGCGCTGTCGGAAAAGATCTCTCCCAGAACCTCGTCCCGGATGAGGTCCGGGCGGCTCTCTCCGCGCAGTACGGCCTTCCGTTCCGGCGCTCCGGCGCCGCTATGCGACCCGATCTCGCCCCGTTCGGCCTTGTCCACAAGCGACTCCGCCCGAGGCCGGGTCGTCTCGGCGAGACTGCTCATCCGATGCTCCGCTGCCGGCCCCGCCGCTGCGAGACCGTCCTTTTGGCCGGGTTAGGCGCCCGGATCGTGCCGAAATCGCGGCGCCCCACTGTGGTCGCGCCCGCTTAGCACGTTTGCCGAGCCGCCTAGAACCGGTCTTCGCGGAGAAAGCGGATCAGGCCCAGCGCCAGCGGGACTGGTCGAGGACGAGGACGCTGCCCTGGCGGATGCCCATCCGGGGGGCCTCGCGGATGCTGGTATAGCCGAGGATCACCAGGATGGCGCGGGCGACCCCGCCATGGGCGACGATGACCGCCGGCCGCTGCAAGTCCGCGATCGCCGGCCTGACCCGGTCCACCAGCATGGCATAGCTCTCGCTATGCTCGCCCGGCGGACGATAGCCCCAGCGGTCCCGGTCGCGTGCCAGGGCGCCCCGGCTGTCGCGCCGGCGGATCTCGGCCCAGGTCGAACCCTCCCAGGTGCCGAAGTTGATCTCCATGAGGCGAGTGTCGACGGCATAGGCCTTCGGCGCGAGATCGAGGCTGGCCCGGAGCACCTCCATCGTCTGTCGCGTGCGCATGAGCGGGCTCGCGACGAACGCGGCCTCGGCAAGGCTGGCCCCCGCCACGGCCTTCAGCCGCTCGGCCACGCTTTCGGCCTGGCCCAGGCCCGTGGCATTGAGAGGCACGTCGCGCTGGCCCTGGAGGCGGCCCTCCGCGTTCCAGTCGGTCTGGCCGTGGCGGATGAAATACACCGTCATGCGCGCCGGCCGTTCGTGGCGGGGCGCCGCGCTTGTCCGGAACGGGCACGGCCGCGGATCGTTGTCGCGCTCAAGGTTGCTCCAGGCGTTACAGGCATCGGCACACTGCTTTCCCGGAGCGGCGGTGCCTTGGTGCGGTGCCCGCGGCATCGATTGAATATCGTATAAGGCGAAATGTGATCATGGCGAAGAAGCGCGGCAAGCGGCATTCGGGCCAATCGGACACCACGAGGGCGCGCAAGCCGAAACCGCTTAGCCCACGTCCGGAATCGGACAAGCCGCCCTCCTCCGCCGCCTGGGCCCGTTCGGCGATGCGCCATGCCAAGCGCGAAAGCCCGGTCGACACGGCCGCCCTCGGCTCCTGCGCGGCAGCCGGCATCGTCACCGTGCAGCCGGGCGAGGCGTTGGATCTGGCCGCGATCGACGCCAATGCCGATGGCGGGCTCGACAAGGAGGCGTCCAAACAGGCGCTCCTCGTGGAGCATGGCCGCATCCAGGCACTGCAGGAGCGGCTCTATGCCGAGCATCGGCGCAGCCTTCTCGTGGTGCTCCAGGCCATCGATACCGGCGGCAAGGACGGCACCATCCGGTCGGTCTTCGAGGGGGTGAACCCGCAAGGGTGTCGGGTGTGGTCGTTCAAGGTCCCGAGCGCGGAGGAGCGCGACCATGATTTCCTCTGGCGCTACCACGCCAAGGTGCCGGGGCGCGGCATGATCGGCGTGTTCAACCGCAGCCATTACGAGGATGTGCTCGTGGTGCGGGTGAAGTCCCTGGAGCCGGAGGGGGTATGGCGACCGCGCTACGACCTCATCAACGATTTCGAACGGATGCTGACCCTGTCGGGCGTCACCGTGCTGAAGTTCTTCCTGCACATCTCGAAGGACGAGCAGAAGGAACGCCTGGAGGCGCGGATCGCCGATCCCGAGAAGCATTGGAAGTTCGATGCGGCCGACCTCGTCGAGCGCCAATCCTGGGACGCCTATCAGGGCGCCTTCACCGATGCCCTGAGCCGTTGCTCCACCCCGCACGCGCCCTGGCACGTGGTGCCGGCCAACCGCAAATGGTACCGCAACCTTCTCGTCGCCCGCACCATCGCCAACACCCTGGAGGCGATGGACCCGCGCTATCCGGACGCTCAGCCGGGCATCGCCAAGCTGACGGTGCCGGATTGACCTGATCCGACCGCACGACGATGGTTCGTGCGTCGGGAGCCGGTGCTTGAGAATGCGCGCATGCTGACCGTCCGCGACGTGGCGGCCTCGGGATACCGCTCCCTGCGGTCCATCCGGTTTCCGGTGGAGGCCCTCTCGGTCTTCATCGGGGCCAATGCCGTCGGCAAGACCAACCTCTACCGGGCGCTCGAACGCCTGCAGGCCGCCGCCGCCGGCACGCTGGTGCGTGATCTCGCGGCGGAGGGCGGGATGGCCTCGGTCGTCTGGGCCGGACCACGCAGCGGCAAGGGGCCGGTGCGGGTGGGATGGTCCGTCGAGCTCGGCGACGAGGCTGCGTCCGTCGCCTACCGATACGAGATCGAGGTCGGTCTGGTGCCCCAGTCGGAGGACGGCCCCAGGGGGGCCGCCTTCCTGCTCGAACCGCAGATCAAGCGGGAGCGGCTCACCGTCCTGTCGGGCCGGCGGCCGGCGGTCATGCTCGAGCGTGACGGGCCTTCCGGCTTCGTGCGCGGCGATGACGGCCGCAAGCGCTCTCTCGGCTCGAGTCTCCTCGCCACGGAAACCGCGCTCGCGGCAGTTCAGGACGCGGTCGCGTTTCCTGAACTGCATCTCGTCCGGCATGCGCTGCTGGATTGGCGCTTCCACCACGATTTCCGCACCGACGCGGCCTCGGCCCTGCGCCGGCCCTGCCTCGCCGTCACCACGCCGACCCTGTCGTCGGACGGATCCGACCTCGCCGCCGTGTTCGCCACCCTCCGGCACATCCGCGAGGACACCGTCGATCTCGATGGGGCCGTGGGCGATGCCTTCCCCGGGGCGCGCCTCGTCATCCCGTCGCCCGGCCGCGAGGCGAGCTTCGGGATGGTCTTCCCCGATTACCCCAAGCGCGTGTTCGAGGCCGCCGAACTGTCGGACGGGACGCTTCGCTATCTCGCCCTCGCCGGGGCCCTCCTCGCCTACCGGCTCCCGCCCTTCATCGCCCTCAATGAGCCGGAGACGAGCCTCCACCCGGACCTGCTCGATCCCCTGGCACGGATGATCGTGACCGCGTCGCGTCGCACACAGGTCTGGCTGGTGACCCATTCGGAGCGGCTGGCCGACGCGATCGAGGAGCAGGGTGGCGTGTCGCCCCGCCGGGTGTTCAAGCGAGACGGGGCGACTTGGATCGACGGGCTCAAGCTGTCGGGAGAGTTTGCGGAAGCCGACGACGCTTGACGGGGGCTCTCATGGCTCAGCCGGTCATGCCCTGTCGCCGTGGTCGGGCCGCAAGCGCCGGAGAGATCCCGGCAGCGACCGCATCATCGCCCCGCCGATCCTGTCGGCATGGCGTTGGTAGAGGATGCCGAGGCCGATCAGGCCGAGACCGATGAGTGACAGGGCGAAGGGGAAGAGCAGCGAGTCCTTGAAGACGCGGTTCGCCAGGTCGCCGAGATAGAGAGCCACGCCGATGGCGCCGAACACCGCGTAGATCCGCCGAGACAGGAAGATGGCGAGACCGATGAGCGCGACGTTCAACAGGGCATAGAGCGCCTTCGCCACCTCGCTGTCGGAGGATTGCCAGGTCAGGGCGCCCCAGAAGGTGAGGATGCCGCAAAGATGGAGCCAGAACGCGTAATCCGTCCGCCTCTGGCGCAGGTCCACCGCCGAGGCGAAGGCGATGAGGGCGAGGCCGAACCAGAGCGAGATCGTCCGGCGGGTTTCCCAGTCGAGATCCGGCCCCGTGGCCCAGAGGCCGATATCCATGGACAGGAACCACAGGGCCACCGCCGCGATCAGGGTGATGAAGCCGAAGCGTGTGGCGCGCAGGGCGATGGCCGAGACCACGAGGGTCGCCGCTTCCATGGGCACCCAGCCGCCCTTGATCCAGGTGAAGACGTCGCGATAGGCGCCCGGCCGGCCCTGCTCGCCCCAGCCCCAGCTCTCCTGCAGGCCGTAGACGGCGAGCGGCGTCATGGCCACGGCGCAGGCGATGAGGAGACCGCCGGGGACCGGCAGGTCGTGCGCGATGCGAAGGTGCCGCCCGGCGGCGACGAAGGCCGCCGCGTAGATCAGGGCGGTGGCGGTGAGAGCCGGTCCGCCCATCATCCCGAAGGCGAGGGTCGAGAACAGGCCCATGGCGCCGATGACCACCAGGGCGCCAGCATACCAGAGCACGTGGGCGAGATCGAAGGAGACGGCCCCTCCCGGCCGTGTGGCATAGAAGGCGGAAAGCGCGCGTGCCTGTTCGGCGGTGATGATCCCGGCGGACGCCGCATCATCGAAAGCGGGACGGGTCTTCATGGCGAGAGAGCCTCGGCGGGACGCGGCCCCGGAGCGGGTCGGTCCCTCGCCTTATCCGCCGGAGCCGGCCGGCGCGGCGCGCTCCCGCACGCGGCCCGCCTCACTCCTTGCTGTCGAGCCTCAGATCCGGCGCGTCCGGGTTCTTCATGCCGACCACGTGGTAGCCGGCATCCACATGGAGGATCTCGCCGGTCATGCCGCGCGACATGTCCGATATCAGGTAGGAGGCGGTCTCGCCGACCTCCTCGATGGTCACCGTCCGCCGCAGGGGCGCGTTGTACTCGTTCCACTTGAGGATGTAGCGGAAGTCGCCGATGCCGGAGGCGGCCAGGGTCTTGATCGGGCCGGCCGAGATCGCGTTGACGCGGATCTTCGAGGGGCCGAGATCGGCGGCTAGATAGCGCACCGAGGCTTCCAGCGCCGCCTTGGCGACGCCCATGACGTTGTAATGCGGCATCCATTTCTCGGCGCCGTAATAGGTCAGGGTGAGGAGCGAGCCGCCATTGGGCATCAGCTTCTCGGCGCGCTGGGCCACCGCCGTGAACGAGTAGCACGAGATCATCAGCGACTTGGTGAAGTTCGCCTCCGAGGTCTCGACGTAGCGTCCCGTCAGCTCGTCCTTGTCGGAGAAGGCGATGCAATGGACGACGAAGTCGATCCCCTGCGGAAAGACGCGGCCGGCTTCCGCGAAGACGGCGTCGATGGAGGCGCCGTCGGTGACGTCGCAATGGCCAACCACATGGGCATCGAGCTCGCGCGCCAGGGGCTCGACCCGCTTCTTCAGGGCATCGCCCTGGTAGCTGAAGGCGAGCTTGGCGCCGTGGGCATGGGCGCTCTTGGCGATGCCCCAGGCGATGGACCGGTTGTTGGCGACACCGAGCACCAGACCGCATTTCCCGGCGAGCAAGCCGCCGACGTGATCGTGTACCGGGTTCGTGTCCGCCATGAGTCACCTGAGCCAGAGGCCGTCGCGCGCCGGAGCGCACCCGTCCGGACCTGGGGGGAAGCGCTCGCGCCGAGGCATCCTTAGCGGAGGTGCGCCGGGGACGGAAGTCCGCGCCTATGCCTGTCCAGAGGCGGTGCGCGCCGCCCGGCGCCCGTTGGCATAGGCGAGGAGGGTTTCGTCCTCGCTCGCCGGCAGCGAGATCGCCGTGGTGGCGAACAGGTCGCCGCGGGTGCCGTCCTTCTTCGGCAGACCCTTGCCCTTGAGGCGGAAGGTCCGGCCCGAACTCGTCATGGCCGGAACGCGCATCTCCACCGCGCCGGTGAGGGTGGGCACGCGGATCGGGCCGCCGAGGATCGCATCTTCGAGGGCCAGATCCACGGAGGTGCGCAGATCCGCCCCCTCCACGGTGAAGCGCGGATGCGGCAGGATGCGGATGGTCAGCAGGGCGTCGCCCGGCGAGGAGCGTGGACCGCCCGGGTTTCCGAGGCCGCGCAGGCGGATGGTCTGCCCGTCCACGACGCCCTTGGGAATCACCACGTCCACGTCGCGTGAGCCCAGCGAGATCCGCAGCTTCTCCTCGCTCGCCACCTGCTCCAGGGTCACGGAGAGTTCGGCCGCGAGATCCTCGCCTTTCATCGGTCCCCTGGCGCCCGGACCGCCACCGGCACCGCCCCGGAACGTGTCGCCGAACAGGTGCGAGAAGATGTCCTCGCCGATCCCGCCGCCACCGGCCCGGCTGCGCGCGGCGCTCTCGAAGTCGAAGCCCGCGGAGCGGGCGCCGCCCGGGCCGCCACCGAAGCCGCCGAACCCATCGAAGCCGGATGGCGCACGAGGCCTGCCGTCGGAGTCGATCTCGCCACGGTCGAACTGGGCGCGCTTGGTCGCGTCGCCGAGGATCTCGTAGGCGCTGTTGGCCTCCGAGAAACGGTCCTTGGCCTTGGCATCGTTCTTGTTGGTGTCTGGGTGGTAGGCCTTGGCGAGCTTGCGATAGGCCTTCTTGATGTCGGCCTCGCTGGCGCCCTTGGCCACACCCAGCACGTCGTAGGGATTGCGCATCGTCTGTTATCGGTCTCGGTGCCGCACGGGGCCGGGCTCATGCCCGCCCCTGTCGAAGTCTTCCGCTATGTGGAATGGATGTTGCTTCTATGCAACGGTCATCCGGCAGGATTCGACGGTTCGATCCACGCGTCAACCCGCCGCCACGCCGGACGATCCCAAAGGCGGCACGATCTTGCCAACAGCCGAGCCGTTCTCGGCGTCAGGCCTTGGCTTTGGCCGTGCGGATACGGGTCAATTCCCATTCGCCCCCCGAAGGCTTGCAGCCGGTACCGCGCACGAAACGACTGCGCGATGGCGCGATGACCGAGGCGAGGAAATCCCGGCAGATCAGGTCGTTGGCGACGTAGGGAAGGCCCGTCGGGTTGACGGAGCCGCGCAGGGACGAATCCGGGTTGTCCCACTTGACCGGACGACCGTTGCCCTGCGGATCGAGGGCCACCGCCAGGGCCGCGTGCGCCCGGCGCCAATCCTCGTCGGACATCTCGCTGCCGAAGCTCTTGGGGCGCTTGTCGATGCTCCCCGTGACCAGGGGCTCGGGGACCGTCACGTCCGGTTCCGACTTGCTCTCGCTCTGGAAGGTGAGGATCGGAATGCCGCAGCCGGCGAGCGACAAGGCCAGGGCCACGCTGCCCGACGTCAGCACCGCCGCGCACCGGGCGCGGGCCAGATGGGGTGCGACGACGGCACGGATGGAGACGGGTTGGGCTTTACTCTCGCTCCGACGCATTACACCTGTTCTCACGACGTGACCCGAACGACGACAAATCGTGTCCCACGTCGGTGCCCCCGACCCGGATCTCACTCACAGGATTACGCCTTGGATCGGTTAAGGATCGATGAGCCGGCCACGCCCGGCAGTGTCTCACCCGCCGCCTCCCCGCTCGGGGCCGGTGGAGACTTCACGCTGTCCACAGACCCCTGGGGACTGTTTTCCGCCTGGATGGGCGAGGCCGAGCGTGCTGAGCCCGAGGATCCCAACGCCATGGCGCTCGCCACGGCCGGCTCCGACGGCCTGCCGGACGTGCGCATGGTGCTGCTCAAGGGCGCCGATGAGCGGGGCTTCGTCTTCTATACCAATGTCGATTCCGCCAAGGGCGAGGAACTGGCGCAGAACCCCCAGGCGGCCCTTGTCCTGCATTGGAAGAGCCTGCGCCGGCAGGTCCGTGCCCGCGGACCCGTGAGCCATGTGTCGATCGAGGAGGCCGACGCCTATTTCGCGAGCCGCCGCCGCGAGAGCCGCCTCGGCGCCCATGCCAGCCGCCAGTCCCGGCCGCTCGCCGACCGCGCCACCCTCGAGGCGGAGGTCGCCGCCCTGTCGGCCCGCTACGAGGACCAGCCGGTGCCGCGCCCGGAGAACTGGACGGGGTTCCGCATCGCCCCGGTCTCCATCGAGTTCTGGCAGGATGGGCCGTTCCGGCTCCACGACCGCGTCCGCTTCACCAGGGACGGCGGTGGCTGGAGTGGGGCGAGGCTCTATCCTTGAGGGATGGAGTTCCGCCGCCAGACAGGCTCCCTCGCGGTGATCGTATCCTGGAGCAATTCCAGTCTTGCTGCGGCGCGGGATCGACCCTGGATTTCCCGGTCGCCGCGGCTTAGACCTTGGCATGGCACGGCGGGATGATCTCGGCTGTCCACCGCGTCCGAATCCTGAGGAACGGCTTTGGCCATATCGAGCAATGAACGCCGCCGCGTCATGCTGCTGACGGGCGGAAGCCGCGGAATCGGCCACGCCACGGTCAAGCGCTTCTCTGCGGCCGGGTGGCGGGTGATCACCTGTTCCCGCCATGCCTTCCCCGAGAATTGCCCCTGGGAGATGGGGCCGGAGGATCACCTCCAGGTCGATCTTTCGGACCCCGAGGATACGATGCGCGGTGTGGCTGAAGTCGCCGGCCGTCTCGCCGACGAGGGCGGCCTGCTCCATGCGCTGGTCAACAATGCCGGCATCTCGCCCAAGGGCTCGAACGGCGAGCGCCTCGGCGCCATCGCCACGGAATTCGGCGACTGGCGCAAGGTGTTCCAGGTCAACGTCTTCGCGCCCCTGCTCCTGGCGCGCGGCCTGTGCGAGGAACTGACCCGCGCCAAGGGCTCCATCGTCAACGTCACCTCGATCGCGGGGTCCCGCGTGCATCCCTTCGCGGGCGCGGCCTACGGCACGTCGAAGGCGGCGCTCGCCGGCCTCACCCGCGAGATGGCCAGCGATTTCGGCCCCCTCGGGGTGCGGGTGAACGCGATCTCGCCCGGCGAGATCGACACGGCGATCCTCTCGCCCGGCACCGACAAGATCGTGGCCGGCATCCCGCAGCGGCGCCTCGGCACGCCCGACGAGGTGGCCAAGGCGATCTACTTCCTCTGCACCGAGGCCTCCTCCTACGTGAACGGCGCCGAGTTGCACATCAACGGCGGCCAGCATGTCTGAACGAGGTGCGCTCTCGGCGCTCCTCGCGGTCTCCGTTCTCGTCGCCTCGCTTCTGAGCGCGCAGCCCGTCCGGGCCGATCCGGTCGTGACGATCCTCGACCTGCCGTTCAGGGCGCGCGCCATGCGCGGCCCCGGCAGCGAGGTGTCCCTGGCGGTGGCGACCTCCGGCCTCCTTCCGCTCGCCCGTCCCAAAGGGTTGAAGGGCGAGGTGGTGGAGGATGTGTCCCTGGCCGTCCTGTGGGGCGACGAGGGCGGTGCCGCCCTGACCCTCGCAGACGGCAAGGTCGCCACCACCCTTCTCGGTGCCGAGGCCATCGACGGGCTCGCGGTCTCCGAGACCCCGCGCGGCGCCGTTGCCGGCACCCGGCGCGCGACCCTCGGTCCGCTCAGTGTGCACCTGTCCGACCCCGTCCGCCCCAATGCCAGCGAGTTCGAGCGCGCCGGGACGCTCACCATCCGCGAGCGCCAGCCGGTGGGGATGAGCGCCGATCCGAAGCCCGTCCCCATCGTGACCACCGCGGTCACCGCCGGTCACGGCGCCGCTTTCGCCCTGCGGCGCCCCATCGCGATCCTCATCGACGGCCGGCCGGTCATCGTGGCGGTGACGGCGCAGGAGGGCGGATCGGCCCTGGTCGTGGTCGGCAAGCCTTCGGCAGAGCTGGGCAAGCCCTCGGCGGAGCCCGGCAAGCCTTCGGCGGAGCCCGGCAAGCCTTCGGCGGAGCCCGGCAAGCCCTCGGCGGAGCCCGGCAAGCCCTCGGCGGAGCCCGGCAAGCCCTCGGCGGAGTCCACCAAATCCCCGGCGGAGCCGGACAAAGCATGGGCCATTCTCGCCCGGAGCCCGGTCCAGGCGGCGGGGCCGGGTGGGCAGTCGCTGACACTCGCGGCGATCGGCGATGTCTCGAAAGCCGGACAACCCCGGATCGCTGCGGTGGCGGCGCCCGACGGGGCGGGCATCCTCCAGCTCTGGGCCTACGAGACCGGAGCCCTGCGACTGGTCGGCGAGGCCACCGGCTACACCACCCTGTCTCCGGGCGAGGCCGGGGCCGACCTGTCGGCCGTTCTCGATGCCGATGGGGACGGTGTGGCCGAACTCGCCTTGCCGGTGGCGGATCGGAGCGCCCTGGCCATCCTGTCCCTGAAGGACGGCATCCGCGAGGTGAAGCGCATCCCCTTGCCCGGCCTTGCCGCCTTCGGCGTCGCGGCAATCGGCCACGGCCCTCGCACACGCCTCCTCGTCGGCCTCGCCGACGGGCGGGTGGCGTTCATCTCTCCGTAACCGAGAAACGTCGAGCCCCATGAGCGAAGCAGCGAGCGAGGACGGTTCCGACGTCCGGCTCTTCCCGGCGCGCCCCTTCCTCGGCGCGTCCATCGCCGTCATCCGCGACGGGCGGGTGTTGCTGGCCGCCAGAGCCAACGAGCCCCTGCGCGGGGTCTGGACGCTTCCCGGTGGGCTGGTGGAGCCCGGCGAGACCCTGGCGCAGGCGGCGCTGCGGGAGCTCGGCGAGGAGGTCGGCGTCTCGGCCGTGGTCGTCCGCTCCCTGACCCCGACGGAGATCATCCTGCGGGCCGAGGATGGCCGCGTGCGCCATCATTACGTCGTCCATCCCCATGCCGCCCTCTGGACCGCCGGCGAGCCGGCCCCCGGCCCCGAGGCCCTGGACGTGCGCTGGGCTCTTCCCGACGAGCTCGCCGATCTCGCCACGACGCCCGGATTGCGGGAGACGGTGGACGAGGCCTTCGCGCAGGTCGCTGGCCAGGGTGGCGATACGGGATCCCGATGAGACCGACGGGCTCCTCGTCTCGACCGGGAAACGGTGTAAACCTGCCCGATGAGGTTCGCGGCGGAGGACGGGGCGTGGCTGTGACGTGGGTGAGGCGATGCCTGTCGCCCGTGCTGATGTTCGCCGCCCTCGCGGTGGGCATGCCCGATCTTGCTTCGGCTCAGCAGCGCGCCAACCCGGCGCGGCCCGCGCAGAAGGCCCCGGAGAAGGACAAGGAGCCCCCTGCCCCCGCCGAGCCGCCGCCCGCTCCCTACGACCGGGACCTGATGCGGCTCTCCGAGATCATCGGCTCCCTCTCCTTCCTGCGCAGCCTCTGCGCGGCGCCGGACGCCGCCGAATGGCCGACCCGGATGAAGGCGTTGATGGAGGCCGAAGGGGTGACGCCGGGGCGGCGGGACCGCCTCGCCGGGGCGTATAACCGCGGCTATCGCGGATATTCCCTCACCTACCGGGCCTGCACGCCATCGGCGACGGAGGCGGCGTCCCGCTATGTCGCGGAGGGAGAACGGCTGTCCCACGCCCTGGCCAGCCGTTTCGGGGGCTGAGGCGGCGATGTGTCTTTTGGGAGACAGGGCACAAGGCTGAAGGAAATTCGTCGCATTCGACCCCCGGCGTTAACCGCTTCGCAATTCTTGGCTTCCCGATGCGCGAAGCTCAGCCTATGTTTCGGTCATCCGCCGAGCCATTCTTCGGCGCAACCGATGTTATCGCCATGCAGATCGACACCGCCCCCGCGCCCTTCGAGGCCGATCTCGACGACAAGCGCGTAGCCCTCGGCTACGTCTCGGAAGCGTTCGCTGAAGGCTGTCTCGACGGGCTCGACGGCGATTGCATGGCGCAGGCCGCCCTGTTCGCCGCCTTCCAGGAACTGGTGATGACCTATGGCGAGGACGCCACCGCGCGTTACGCCGAGGGTTTTCCCGACCGCATCCGCGGGGGCGCCTTCACCACCGCCCCCCAGCATTGAGGCGCGGGACCGGGCCGCACCCGACCCGTTGACGTTTTGCGTGTGATCGATCGAGCCGCCCGGACAGGACCGGGCGGCTCGATGCGTTTCGGGGCCGGGATCGAGCTCTGCCGGTAAATCCGTTAACCCGGCGACAGCGCCTCGTCGAACACCACCGCCTCGCCGCTGGACGGGCCGACGAGGTCCCCCTGCCACATCACGCGCCTGCCGCGCACGATGGTGCCCACCGGCCAGCCGGTGACGGTGACGCCGTCATAGGGGGTCCAGCCGCATTTCGACGCGATCCATTCGTTGCGGATGGTCTCGCGGCGCTTGAGGTCCACCACCGTCACATCGGCGTCGTAGCCCACCGAGAGTCGGCCCTTGCGGCTGATGCCGAACAGGCGCTTCGGCCCGGCGCTGGTCATGTCGACGAAGCGGGCGAGAGACAGCCGTCCGTTGGCGACGTGATCGAGCATGATCGGCACCAGCGTCTGGACGCCGGTCATGCCGGAGGGGGAATCCGGATAGGGCTTGGCCTTCTCCTCCAGCAGGTGCGGCGCGTGGTCCGAGCCGAGGATGTCGGCGACGCCCTGTGTCAGCCCGTGCCAGATCCCGTCGCGGTGCGCCGCGTCGCGCACCGGCGGGTTCATCTGCACCAGGGTGCCGAGGCGGGCATAGGCCTCGGTCCCGTCGAGGGTGAGGTGGTGCGGCGTCACCTCGACGCTGGCCACGTCCTTATGGTCGGCGAGAAACACCATCTCCTCCGCCGTGGAAATGTGCAGGATGTGGATGCGGGCACCCGTCTCCTGCGCGATCCGCACGAGGCGCTGCGTCGCCTTCAGCGCGGCCTCGGGCGAGCGCCAGACCGGGTGCGAGGACGGATCGCCCGGCACCCGCAGGCCCTTGCGCTCGCGCAGCATGGGCTCGTCCTCGGCATGGAAGGCGGCCCGGCGCCGGGTGCGCTTCAGGATCTCCGTCACGCCGGCATCGTCCTCGACCAGGAGCGCGCCGGTGGAGGAGCCGACGAAGACCTTGATCCCCGCAGCACCCGGCAGGCGCTCGAGGATGGCGACCTCATGGGCGTTCTCGTGGGTGCCGCCGACCCAGAAGGCGAAGTCGCAATGCATGCGGTGGTGCCCGCGCGCCACCTTGTCGGCCAGGGTCTCGGCGCTGGTGGTCAGCGGGTTGGTGTTGGGCATCTCGAACACGGCGGTCACGCCCCCCATCACCGCCGCGCGGGAGCCCGATTCGAGGTCTTCCTTGTGGTCGAGGCCCGGTTCGCGGAAATGGACCTGGGTGTCGATGACACCCGGCAGCAGGTGCAGGCCGGTGCAATCCTGGCGCTCGCCCTCCGCCCGGGACAGGTCGCCGATGGCGGCGATACGGCCGTTTCGAATGCCGAGATCGGCGGTGTGCTCGCCGTCGTGATTGACGATCCTGCCGCCGGTGAGGAGGAGATCGAAGGGCTGGTCCATCGGGGTCGCTCCTGAACGGCGTTGAGACGCGGGTGGCGGCGGCTTATGTCAGCCTCGCGCGGCGTGCAACGCCGTGCCCTGCCGACAGGCCCGCCGGCGCATCGCCACGATGCGCGCCGGAGGGGCCTTTGCAGGATGACCTTCGAGGAGTTGCCATGCCGATCGCCCTGCTGCCGGACCGCGCCGTCATCGTCATCGCGGGCGAGGAGGCCGCGAGTTTTCTCCAGGGCGTGGTGACCTGCAATATCGAGACCCTCGAACCGGGTGAGGCGCGGCTCGGCGGGCTGCTGACCCCGCAGGGCAAGATCCTGTTCGATTTCCTGATCTGGCGCTCCGGCGACGGCTTCCGCCTGGATTGCCCGGCCGATCAGGCCCCGGCGCTCGCCAAGCGCCTCACGCTCTACCGCCTGCGCGCCAAGGTGACGATCGCCGTCGACCCGACCCTGGGGCTCGCCGCCGCCTGGGGCGGGGCGGAGGCCGCCGCCGCCACCGAGCGCCTCCGCGACGGGCGCCTCCCGGCGTTGGGCGAGCGCCTCGTCTCCGCCGAGGGCGCGTTCTCGGCCGATGCCACCGAGGCGGATTATCACGCCCACCGCATCGCCCTCGGCATCCCCGAGGGCGGACGCGACTTTGCCTATGGCGATGCCTTCCCGCACGAGGCGCTGATGGACCAGCTCGCCGGCGTCGATTTCAGGAAGGGCTGCTATGTCGGCCAGGAGGTCGTGTCGCGCATGCAGCATCGCGGCACCGCGCGCACCCGCATCGTTCCGGTGATCTCCCGCGACGGGGAGGCCGTGACCTCCGGCGCGGAAGTGACCGCCGGACCGCGCGTGCTCGGCACGGTCGGCAGCGTGTCGGGCGCGCGCGGCCTCGCCATGCTCCGCCTCGACCGCCTCGCCGATGCGGTCGCCGCCGGCGAGCCGGTGCGCGCCGGCGCGACGATCCTCGGTGTCGAGAAACCCTCCTTCGCCACCTTCGCCTTCCCGGAGGTGACGCCGGCCGGGTGATCGGTGGACCGGGGGCGATTCTGACGCTCGGCGCGCTTCCCCTTTTCCCGCTCTCAGGGAGAGGGAATGCGTACCTGTTCGCTGCTAGCGTTCTTGATCCGTTCCGATTATTCTCGATCCCATGCCGCACGATTCCACAGGCCTGATCCAACATCCCGACGGCTGCCCGCGCTGCTGGTGGGCCGGGCTCGATCCGGTCTACGTCGCCTATCACGACACCGAATGGGGCGTGCCCGAGCATGACGGCCGGGCGTTGTACGAGAAACTGATCCTCGACGGGTTCCAGGCCGGCCTGTCCTGGATCACCATCCTGCGGCGGCGCGAGGGGTTCCGCCGGGCGTTCGCCGGGTTCGACCCGGAGGCGATCGCGCGGTTCACGCAGGCCGATGTCGAGCGGCTGATGCAGGATACCGGGATCATCCGGAACCGCGCCAAGATCGTCGGCACCATCGCGGGCGCCCGCGCCTTCCTCGCCATCGAGGAGCGCGGCCCCGGCTTCTCGCGCTTCCTGTGGGACTTCGTCGAGGGCCAGCCGATCCAGGGCCGGGCGACGGACCGGGCCGGCATCGCCACCGAGACGGAGATCTCGCGGGCCATCTCGCGCGCCCTCAAGAGCGAAGGGTTCAGCTTCTGCGGCCCCACCATCGTCCATGCCTTCATGCAGGCGGTGGGCATGGTGAACGACCATCTCGCCGGGTGCCATCGACACGCTCCCTGCGCCGCCATGGGGGCGGGCCGATGAGCGCCACCGCCCCCCGCGCCTGGCAGCGGATGCTGTCGGGCCGGCGCCTCGACCTCCTCGATCCCTCGCCGCAGGACATCGAGATCGCCGACATCGCCCACGGTCTCGCCCGCGTCGCTCGCTGGAACGGCCAGACCGCCGGGCCGCACGTCTTTTCCGTGGCCCAGCACGCGCTGCTGGTGGAGGCCATCGGCGCGGATCTGGCCCCCGGCCGGACCCGGATGCAGCGCCTCGAACTCCTGCTGCACGATGCCCCGGAATACGTGATCGGCGACATCATCTCGCCGTTCAAGGCGGCGATCGGACCGTCCTACAAGGGTGTGGAACTGCGCCTGATGGCGGCGATCCGCCAGCGCTTCGGCCTGCTGGAACCCGACGAGGACGAGGTTCGCCTGGTCAAGCGCGCCGATGCGATGGCGGCCCATCTCGAAGCCACCCGCCTCGCCGGCTTTTCGGCGGACGAGGCCAGCGCGGTCTTCGGGCATCTGCACCCGGCGGCCCCGGAGGCGCAGGCGCTGATCGAGCCCTGGCCGACCGCCGAGGCTCAATCGAGGTTCCTCTCGCGTTTTCAGTTTCTTGCGAGCGCTTCCTGATGTCGGATATCCACGTCTGCCCCCTGTCGCAACTGCCCCGGATTCTGGAGCGCACCGGGGCGAGCCACCTGATGACGCTGATGAAGGTCGGCACCGCCATCGCACGCCCGGAGGGCATCGCCGACGGGCGCCATTGCGTGGTCGAAGTCAGCGACATCGTCGCCCCCCTCGACGGGCATGTCCTGCCGGGCGAGGTTCATGTGCGTCGTATCCTCGATTTCGCCGCTTCTTGGGACCGGGATCGGCCGCTGCTGATCCACTGCTATGCCGGGATCAGCCGCTCCACGGCGGCGGCCTACATCGCCGCCTGCGCCCTTGCGCCGGAACGGGACGAGGCCGAGATCGCCCGCGCCCTGCGCGCCGCATCGCCTTCGGCGACGCCCAATGCCCTGTTCGTGGAGATCGCCGACCGTCTGCTTGAGCGCGGAGGACGGATGTCCGCCGCCATCGCGGGGATCGGGCGGGGCGCCGACGCGTTCGAGGGAAATCCCTTCGCGCTCGCGCTGGGGTAAGGGCCGAGGCCGCGATCAGCTTGTAATTGTGATGAATCGAGTGTGGCCGAAACGACGCCACCCTTGACGAAGTGCTTGCCGATGGAGCAGCCAACGGCCCCTTGGGCTTGTCGGGCAGGCAGGCGCAGGCTTAGACCGGCACGATGAGGGGTACCCTGGGATGACCACAGCGCGATCCGCCGTGGCGGCGACAAACGATTCGAAGGTGTCCGACGAGGGACTCGACCTGCCGTTCGAGAAGGCGCTCGAACAGCTCGAGGAGATCGTGCGACGCCTGGAGAAGGGGGATGTGCCCCTCGACGAATCGGTAGCGATCTACGAGCGCGGCGAGATCTTGAAGCGGCATTGCGAAGGTCTGTTGCGCAAGGCCGAGGCGCGGATCCAGACGATCACGCTCGGGCCCGACGGGCGCGCGGCGGGTGTCGCTCCCCTCGATGTCGGCTGAACCCACGGGGTCGCAATGATCCGTGGTTTCATAAAAATTATTCATCTGCCGCAACAAGTTGCGCGCTTATCTTCCCTCCGGACGTGAGGTTGATTCGGTGTCACGGATAGAAACCTCGATCCTCGACGGGCTTGACGAGACGTCTGCTCTTCGCGCGCTTCCCGAGAGCCAGCTTCAGGCGGTGGCGGACGCTGTGCGTCAGGAGATGATCGACGCGGTGTCGGTGACGGGCGGTCACCTCGGGTCTGGTCTGGGCGTGGTCGAGCTGACGGTGGCCCTGCATCACGTGTTCGAGACGCCCGACGACCGGATCGTGTGGGATGTCGGGCACCAGGCCTATCCGCACAAGATCCTCACGGGGCGTCGCGACCGGATCCGGACGCTGCGCCAGCCGGGCGGGCTGTCAGGCTTCACCAAGCGGTCGGAGAGCGTCTACGACCCGTTCGGGGCGGCGCATTCCTCCACCTCGATCTCGGCGGCGCTCGGCATGGCGGTGGCGCGCGACCTCGACGAGGCGTCGGCCAAGGCCAAGGGCGCGCCCGCGCCCAGGCGCCGCAACATGATCGCGGTGATCGGCGACGGCTCGATGTCGGCGGGCATGGCCTACGAGGCGATGAACAATGCCGGGGCGCTGCATTCGCGCCTCATCGTGATCCTGAACGACAACGACATGTCGATCGCCCCGCCGGTGGGGGCGATGTCGGCCTATTTCGCCAGGCTCGCCTCGGGCGGGACCTATCGCGGCCTGCGCGAGACCGCCAAGCAGCTCGGCAAGCTCCTGCCGAAGGCGATCTACCAGCGCGCGGCGGCGGCGGAAGAGTACGCCCGCTCCCTGGTGGTGGGCGGCGGCACGATGTTCGAGGAGATGGGCTTCCACTATGTCGGCCCGGTCGACGGGCACAATCTCGACCATCTCCTGCCGATCCTGAAGAACGTGCGCGATTCGGACCAGGGCCCGATCCTGCTCCATGTCGTGACGCAGAAGGGCAAGGGCTACGCCCCGGCCGAGGCCAGTGCCGACCGCTACCACGGGGTGGTGAAGTTCGACGTCCTGTCGGGCGTCCAGGCCAAGGCCAAGCCGAACGCGCCGGCCTATACCCGCGTCTTCGGCGAGAGCCTGATCAAGGCGGCGGATGCCGACGACAAGGTGGTGGCGATCACCGCCGCGATGCCGGGCGGCACCGGGATCGACCTGTTCGGCAAGGCGCATCCGGATCGGACCTTCGACGTGGGCATCGCCGAGCAGCATGCGGTGACGTTCGCGGGCGGCCTGGCGACGGAAGGCTACAAGCCGTTCGTGGCGATCTACTCGACCTTCCTGCAGCGGGCCTACGACCAGGTCGTGCACGACGTGGCGCTGCAGAACTTGGCCGTTCGGTTCTGCCTCGACCGGGCGGGTCTGGTGGGTGCGGACGGGGCGACCCATGCGGGCGCGTTCGATCTGGCTTATCTCTGCTGCCTGCCGAACATGGTGGTGATGGCGGCCTCCGATGAGGCCGAGCTGGTCCACATGGTGGCGACCCAGCATGCCCATGACAGCGGCCCGATCGCCCTGCGCTACCCGCGCGGCGAGGGGGTGGGCGTGGACCTGCCCGAGCGCGGCGTGCCGCTTCCCATCGGCAAGGGCCGGATCGTCAAGCGCCCCGAGGGGGCGCGGGTGGCGCTGCTGAGCCTCGGCACACGTCTGTCTGAGGCGCTGAAGGCGGCCGACCTGCTGGAGAGCGCCGGGATCGCCGTGAGCGTGGCGGATGCGCGCTTCGCCAAGCCGCTCGACGAGGCGATGATCCTCGATCTGGCGGCGAGCCACGAGGTCCTGGTCACCCTGGAAGAGGGGTCGGTGGGCGGCTTCGGGGCCATGGTGCTGCATCTCCTGTCGGAGAAGGGGGCGCTGGACACGGGCCGGGTGCGGGTGCGGACCCTGACGCTGCCGGACACCTACCAGGACCACAACAGCCCGGAGGCGATGTACGTCGAGGCCGGCCTCGACGCCGACGGCATCGTCAGGACCGTCCAGGCCGCCCTCCCCGAGCAGAAGGCACGCAGCGGTGCCAAGCTCGTGAGCATCGGCAACGGCCAGCGCTGACCGGACGACAAACACGAGAGCTCGGCATCACGGCTCCGCTTCTGCGGCGGCCGTGATGCCGTTCGCGGCATTCGCATCCTCCGGCGGCCCTGCGCCGAGGATGCGATGGCCGGCTACTTGATGACCGAGCAGGCGAGGCGGGCGCCCGCCCCGCCGATCGGCTGGCTGGTATGGTCGTCCTCGTTGGCGTGGATGATGAAGGCCGAGCCGTCGGCATCCTTCAACCCGCCCTCGCCCGTGAGCGGCGTCTCGCTCGACACCTCCGCATTCACCGAGCCATCGGCATTGGCATAGACGTTGGGCAGGTCGCCCTCGTCAGGCCCTTCCGGGTTGAGCAGGCCGTGCTTGCTCTGGTCGTGATTGACGTGAGCCTTCGATTTCTCGAACTTCTCCATGTCCGAGCAATCGGCCACGGCGTGGAAATGGATGCCGTGCCAGCCAGGAGGCAGGCCACCGGGCTGGATCGCCAGACGCAGCACCAGGGCGCTCGCTCCATCGCGGATGGTGACCGTTCCGATCGGTTCGCCCTTCGTGTTGACGACCTTGCTCTCGTAGGTCTGCGGCGCGGTATTTGCCGCCGGGGCAGGCGCCTGCGCGAGGGCGGGCGCGACGCCGCCCACGAGGGCGAGGACCGACAGGAATCGTCTCATGGCGTTTCTCCTCTCCACGCCGGGGCGATTGTGGAGCTCTGCAAGGAAAATCCCGGCCGCGACCGTGTCCGACGACGATGGCCCGGGCAAGGCTGTCGTCGCGGTCGGGTCGGGTGCCATGTGTGTCGGCCGAGCCCGGACGGCAACCGCATCCGGACACCGAAGCAGGTCCGGTGCCGGGCATCCCCACGGGGCATCCACCCCAAACGGAATGCCGGTTAACATAGCATCGTGGACGCCATCGTAAGCTTTCGTTAAGCTGACATCTCAGTCCGACAGCGATTGCCGTGCGGCCGTGCGGAGGTGGAACGCCGATATGCGTCCGATCTCTCGGCACCAGCCTGGAGAGAGCCGATGCCAATCCGTCTTCATCGGTTTTCGACCATCGTTTCGGCGCTCGGCCTGTCGGCGCTCTGCGCCATGCCGATGATCGATACCGTTTCCGCTCAGGACGCGCCCTTCGCCAAAGACGCGACGCCCGCTCCCGCCGGCCGTGCATGGACCGATCCGCCCGACCGGAAGGCCGCACCCTCACCCGTCGCCGGGCGCGAGGATGGCAAGCAGCAGGATGTCCGGAAGGCCGACGCGACGGCCCGTGCCGGGAAGGCGGCGCGAAACCGCCGTGACGCGGCTGCCAGACCCCGGTCCGCCACGGCCAGCCGGCATGCGAGCAGAAAGGCACCCGGCCACGGGATCGCCCGACGCTTGGTCCCCGCCGGACGCGAGACCATCCGCCCCGTCGCCGTCAGGGCGCCCGCCAGCCGGGCGGCGAGAGACGGAACCTGGACCGTCCGCGCCTTTCAGCCGAACTACGATGACACTCCCGGCTATCGCTACGGCTACCTCCCGGAAGAGGGGCCGGCCTATCGCCGCCGGGATGACGGGGGCAGAGATTATCAGGCGGCCCGCCTGCGGGAGGCCCGCGAGGCGGGATATCTCGTCGTCCGCTCGAATGACCCCCGCACGATGGACGGACGCCCCTTGGAGGCTCTCCGCGGGCCCGAGGATCGGGGCGATCCCGAAGACTGATCGTGCGCGTCGGGCCTTACCGTCGACGTCAATGACTGAACTTGCGCGTGCCTCAGTCCATGCAAAAAACCTCGCTGGCGAGAGCCGGCGAGGCATTCCATGATAGCGGGGGAAGCGACGACCGCTTTAGCGAAGGCGGCCGGGACGTGCCGGCTCGAAGACGATGCGGCGGTGAAACGCACACCAGCTCTTGCCGTCCGGCGCAGGCGCACCGCAACAGACCGCGCGATCGTTCGGCTCGCCGATGATGAACTTGCAGACGAAGGCGCCCGACTGTGCGAAGGGGACGCGCAGTTCGGCCGACGGTTCGGCAATGGCGTCAGCATCGCCGATCTGTGACAGGCGAACGAGTTGATTCATGTAAAACGTACTCGCAGGATCTGCGTCTCTGGCGGGCGCACGCCCGGTGGGACCGTGGATTGAAATCCGCCGTACGAACGGTCCTTCCGCCACGAGGCACGACGATGCCCCGGTTGCTTCCGATCCGCCCCGTGACTTCATGGGAAGCCGCGATACGACGCTGTCATGATGTCACTGTATCTAGGGATCTTTCGCCCTTAAACAAGTCTCGACGCATCAAGGTGCTGCAGCGCACAGATTCTGGCGTGTTTCGGCGTGGTTCGAGGTCGAGTTCGCCTCTTCTAGCGCCAAATCCCTTTCTTTTTTGAGAATGCCGACCACCGAATCATCCGTCGTCGGTCGACGCCGCGCAGTGATTCGCCGGGTACGTCGGCCTTCGAGCGCCTCGCGAAACCTTCGCTCACGTCCGAGACGACGAAAAAACCCCATGCGCCGGCCGGCACATGGGGTCTGGTCGTTGTTCGAAACCGTGGTCCGGCCCGCTCGCGGCGAGCGCGGCCCCTGCCGGCTTACTTGAGCAGCTTGACCAGGGCCTTGCCGGCCGGGGTCTTCAGCTCAGCCGCATCGAGGGTGCCGTCGTTGTCCGGATCGGCCGCCTTGAAGCGGGACTCGACCAGGGCGAGGTACTCTTTCTTGTCGATCGTGCCATCCTTGTCCGGATCGGCTTCCGCGATCACCTTCTTGCCACCGCGACCCTTGAGCTCCTTGGCGTCGAGGGTGCCGTCCTTGTCGCCTTCGAGGGCGTCGAACTTGGCGCTGGCGACGGCCTGGACTTCCTTCAGGTCGATCGTGCCGTCATTGTCGGTGTCGATCATGGAGATGATCTTGTTGCCCTTGGCGGAGGCCGGGGTGGCGACGGCGAAGGGGACGGCCAGGGCGGCGATGGCAAGGAAAAGGGGGAGCTTTGACCGGTTGAGCATGCGTAAACCTCCTAATTGCGTCAGCGTTGTGGAACTATCACAGGCTTTTGCAGATGCGAAGGTACTCTATTGCAGGGCAGCGGCCCGTTCTTGGGCCGGCTGTGGATGACGGACTCTCCGATACCGGCGGATTGGAGCCCCAAAGGGCACGGGCACACGACACATGCCGCTGATGACGGATTGGTTTTCCCTTCTCCTTCATGAAGGAGCGATGCCATGGGAAGCAACGAAGGACATGATCCATCATTATGTTTCAGCCCGTCATGGAAACCGGCCGTCGTCTTCTCAGGCGCATCTGGCGTTGGGCCGTCTTCAGGGGGACGGGATTCAAGTACCGGGATTTCGAATTGGCCTTCGAGCGAGGCGATTGGCCGACGATCCTGACACGGGCCCGTAACGGCGAGCGACTCAAGAAAAGCCCGTCGATGATGGGCATGTTCATCCGCGCCGCCGGCGAGATGCGTGACGTCGAAGCATTGGCCTGGGCCGAAAGCCAGTGCCTGGGCGCGCGATGGTCGACGCGGGATCGGTATGCGGTGAGCCAGAGGTTCCTGATGCTCGGCGAAGCGGCGGCCGCATGGGCGGTCTTCACCGCCGATGCGGCCGTGATGGCCGAGGCGAGATTCGCCCACCAGGCGAAATCGTTCCTCCCCCATACCAAGGATGCCGCCCTCCGGTCGGCGATCAAGGCGGCCATGGCGAAGGCCGTCCCCGTCGGATCCTCCGCCGCGGCGGGCGTCGTCAAGGCGGCGGCCACGACGATTCGATTTCCGTTCTTCGGCTCCGGGCAGCGGGTTCAGGGCTCCGTCGAGATCCGGTCGAGCGAGCGAACCCCGCCGCGCCATGCCATCAAGGTCACCGCGGATATCGAGAGCTTCCGGACCAAGGTCGCCCGGGCCAAGCCGCCCGAGATCATCGAGCACCGGGAGGTGTTCGTGGACCGGAGCGGCCAGATCTGGAAGGAGGACGGCAGCGTCATCGTCTCGAAGGGAACGCCCATTTCCCGCTTGTCGCGCGCGGAAGCGCCCGGCATCGCGACAGGCTTCTTCGCCATCAAGAGCACGCGTGGCATCTATCACTGGCTGGTGGATCGCCTGCCGCTCTTTGCCTGGATGCTGGAGGACGGGGCGCCGGATGCGGTGATCCTCCTGAGCGACGAGGCCCCCTCCTTCGAGAAAGAGACCCTGCGTCTGGCCGGCCTGCCCCAGACGGTGGTGGATGTCGGTGATGCGGTCTTCGTCCAGCGGCTGCTGATCGCCCGCAGCGGCATGCAGGGTTTCAGCTATTGGGAGCAGGTGGCACCCGTCATCGAGCGGGTGAAGCGGTCCGCCCGTGCCATCGCTGCGCAGGAAAACGTGAGCGCCGGCGATGCTATCTACATCTCGCGCCGCGATTCGAGCCGACGGGTCATGAGAAACGAAGCCGAACTCGAGGCCCAGATCACGACGAGGGGCTATGCGGGCGTCGCCCTCGGGACCATGCCCCTGTGGCAGCAGGTCTTCGTCGTCTCGTCGGCGAAGCGGATCGTCGCTCCTCATGGGGCCGGGTTGGCACATATCGTCTTCTCGGAGCCCGGAACCCACATCACCGAGATCGTGCCGGTCCAGGACGGGACCTACTTCCTGCGTCTGAACTATGCCCGGCTCAGCCTCGTGATGGGACATCGCTATCGGGGCTGGCTGGAGCCTCACCACGGCGCCAGGGACAGTTGGACCGTGGATGCCCCGGCCTTCCTCGATTATCTCGATGAGCGGCCCGGCGATGCGGCCGCTCACGTTCGCGTGGAGGATGCCGGCGACCGGTCCCGGATGGGGTGAAGAGGCCCCTGTCCGGCAGCGGATCACGCGATTGTTGGAGGTGCCCCGACGAATGGGCGCCCTCATTCCGGCCACGTCGTTGCAGCAGGGGCTGCGTTCATGGGAGACACCCGGCACCGGCATGGGGGCCGGACTCGGTCGGCCGGGTCGAAGCGTTCGGCTAAGTCTTTGTCGAGACGCGGTGTATCGATGTGGGCTGTTGCGTCCTTGCGTGACGCGGCATTAGATTTCGGGTTGGGAGATCGGGATTGGGCGCTCGACCGGGAACACGTTCAGTGAAGGGCTGTCCACCGGTCTCCTGGCGAGATGGTTCATGCTGATCTTGGAGAACGTCTGGGTCAGGTCGCTCCAGTCGCGGTCGCATGCGGTTCTGTGCGGTCTCTCCGGGGTCATCCCGACGAACCGTCGCGTCGGCATCCTCTGCGCCTCGAAGATCGAGCGCCGTGCCTTCAGCGACCTCATCTCGGGGGTACGGCAGCCTGCCGTCGGCAAGGTGCGGCGCGAGGCGGACATTTCGAGTCCCGTCGGGCGCATGGCCGGGATCGTGCCGGCCCATTCCCTGAGACGGAACTGCGTGTTCGCCGCCAAGATGCACCGCATCGAACCGGGGAGCCTGATCAAGTTCGTCGCCTTCGTGGCCAATATCGATGCCTTCATGGACGTGCCGTACAAGCACGTGCCCGCCGATATCGCCTTAGCGTTTCGGTATGCCCTGTCCTACGGGCTGCCCTACGAGACCTACTTCATCGACGGCGACATTCTTCCGCAGACGGCCGAGTTCACCGACCGTTTCGCCAGCGTGATCAAGCAACGCTCGGCCACGAGCGGCTTCATCGTCATTTCGTCGAACGTCGCCCAGGTGCGGGAGTTTTGCGACATCGTCGGTGTGGTACAGGCCGATAAGATCGTCCTCTACTCCAATGCTCAGCGGGCCATCCACGAATACATGAGGCTGGTTGACCTCAACAAGCCCGATGTCGATGCCACCGAGACCTTGCTGGCGCGGATCCGTCGCGCCCTGAAGCTCGAAGATTGGCCGATGGTGGCCGCCATCGCTACGTCCGAGATGCAGGACGATCCGGATAGCCCCACGGCGATCTGGCTGTATGGGGAACTCGCCCTGTCGCGGGGGGACCGTCGACGCGGCATCGACCTGATCATACGCGCCTGTCAGGCCAACCCCTCCTTCGAGGAGCCGTGGAAGGCCCTGGTGCGCGTCGCCGAAGACGAGCAGGACGAGGAGAGGCTCAAGCTCCTGGCCTCCGTGCTGATGACCAACGATCAATGCCGGATCTTGCGGATGGCCGCCAAGATCATCGAGCAGACCGGCACCGATGAGGCTGCCGTCGATGCTTGGCGTAGAGTCGCTGCCGCGGCCCGGACGGATGTGGGCGTGCTGATCGAGGCCGGCGACCGCTTGCTCCGCGCGGGGGCGGGGGAGGATGCGGCCCGGATCTTCGAGGCCGCCTATGCGGCCGATCCGACGAATGGCCGCCTCCTGGTGATGCTCTACCGCAGTGAACTGCTCTTTTCCGACAACGAGCGGTTGGCCGAATTGGCGGCTCTCATCGTGGAGTTCTACCCGGAGGAGGCCGAACGGGCCGTGCGCCTCGCCCAGCGCGCGCGCCGTCCGGAGGTGAAGGCGATCGAGGATGGCGGCTCGTCTACCCTTCTCGAATCCGTTGCCGAGGAAGCCCTTCCGGTCAGAATCGGGCGCGCCCTGAAACAGCAGGATGTCGACGCCCTGGCCGAGATCGCGGAGGCCGAGATCCGGCGGGAGGCGGACGGCGCCACCGGCATCTGGCTTCTCGGTGAGATCGCACTCATCAAGGGAGATCGCGAGCGCGGCGGGGAACTGATCCTGCGCGCGTGCCAGGCGGATGCCGAGTTGGAAGAGCCGTGGAAGACTCTGGGGCGTCTTGCGGAAGAGGAAAAGAGCGAGGAGCGGCTCAGCTATTACGTTTCCGCCCTGATGACCAACGGTCAGGGGCGTATCCGTCGGCTGGCCGCCAAGGCGCTCGAGCCGACGGGCGACGAGGAATCGATCCTGGCGGCGTGGCGTGCCGTCGCCCATGTGGCCGGTGCGGATCTCGCCCTGATGCTGGAGGCGGGCGACCGGCTGTTCCGCTATGGCGCCGCCGGCGAGGGAGCCCAGGTCTTGTCACGGGCGCTTCAGGTCGATCCCCGGAACGGACGCGTGCTGATGCTGCTCTATCGCTGCGAACTGACCTTCTCCGACGACGAGCGCCTATTGGCGCTCGCGGGCCAGATCAACGATGTCTCCCCGGCCGATATCGACCGCGCCATCCGTCTCGCCTTTAATGCGCGCAAGGCGAACCTCGGCAAGCGGATGAAGGAACGGTTCAAGCAGCCCGCGCCCAGCGACGCGAGCGCCTGAGCGGAGGCGGCCTCACGCCTCCCGCACACCGGGCTTCTGCCCCGGATCGAAGGTGAAGACGACGCCCGCCTGTTCGAGAACCTGACGCACCGCCTGCACCGTGTCGCGTCGCGGGCGGATGGTCGCCTCCGGATCTTCGATCCGCACGATGGTCGAGACCGATACGCTCGCCCGCCGCGCCAATTCGTCCTTCGACAGGCCGGCCATCCCGCGCGCGGCCCGGACCTGTGCGGAGGTGAGATCCCCGCTGCCGCGGCCGATATCGGTCGCGGGCCCGCGAGCGTCCGTGCTCGACGAGGCCGCCTGGAAGCGGCTCTGTCCGGGGACGCTCAGGCACACGCCGACCCATTCCTTCACCGAGCCGTCCCGGTTCATGATCGGTACGCCACGGGCATTGAACCAGCGATAGACCCCATCGACGCAGAGGATTCTGTAGTCGGTGTTGTAGGCCGTGTCGTGGCTGAGGGCCGTCCGCCAGGCGAAGTTCGTGCGTTCCCTGTCGTCGGAATGCAGGACGTCGATCCAGCCGAGGCCCTGGAACTGATCGTGTCGCTGCCCGGTGAGCTCCTCCCAGAGCGGCATGTCGATCGACTTCCCATCGGGGCTGACGATCCAGACCACCGCAGCCGTGGCCGAGAGCAGAGCCTCGAAGCGATCGGGTCCCTGTTTGGTGGAATGCTTCGCATCGTAGCGATCGGTCACGTCCTCGACGACGCCGATCGCCTGGCTCGGGCGGTTGCCGGGGCCGAGCACCACCTCGGCATGGCTGGCGATCCAGCGCAAAGTCTGGTCCGGCCGGATGATGCGGAACTCGCGCCGGAGCGGCTGCCCTTCGCGCAGCAGGGTCAGCATATCCGTATGCGCGGCACGGTCGTCGGGATGCATCATGGCCTCCACGACGCCGAAGCTCAGGGCGACCGAGGGGGAGAGGCCGAGAACGCGATGGAGGCCGATCGATCCGTGGATGTCGAGCTCTTCGAGGTCCGCCGACCAGAAGCCGACATCCGTGGCATGTTGCATGAACTTCAGGAGGCGGCGGGAGGGCAACCGGCGCGATGCGCCATCCGACCGTCCGGATGGATCCATCGACGACCGTGGCGGCATGTTTCTTTCTCCTCGGCCGATGTGCCGCCTGACATGAACGATTTTATGCCAGGATGTTCCGAAACACTATGTCGTTGCGTGTTTTTCTCCTGCCGCACAACCCGCTGTAGGGCGAATGGGACATAATTTCGCTCGGTGCATTGTCCGTCCCCGTTGCCACCCCGTGGATGGGCGAGGTCATGCATCTGCCCTCGCCATCCCGGCCCTCCTGCGGGCGCCCGTCACAGCCGCGCCCATGACGGAACCGGTGCGATCGCTCCTTTCGATGCGGGCGAACTCGCATGTCGCGTGCCGGTGACGGGAACCTCAGAGGGATTCTCGGCGGTCTCGCGCGGTGAATGGCCGGAAGCGGTGCGGCGTCGGCTTCGCCCGGCGCACATGGCGTCCCGCTCAGCCGGCCCGAACCGGTGCGTTGGCCAGGGTCAGAAGGGTCTGGAGCAGGACATCGGCGCCGGCGGTGCAATCGCCCTGCGTCGCCGATTCCGCCTCGTTGTGGCTGATCCCGTCGCGGCAGGGCACGAAGATCATGGCCGTCGGGGCGAGGGCGGCGATGTTGCAGGCATCGTGGCCAGCGCCCGAGACCATGCGGCGATGGCTGAAACCCAAGCCCCTGGTCGCCGCCTCGACGGCGCCCACAACCCCGGCATCGAACGGCACGGGTTCCTTTCGCCAGATCCGGGTCAACTCGATAATGAGCTTGCGCCGGCCGGCGATGGCGTCGAGTTCCGCTCGTAACTCGCTTTCGACCGCGTCGAGGGTCTCGGCTTTCGGGTCGCGCACGTCGAGGGTGAAGCGGATGCGGCCGGGGATGACGTTGCGCGACGGCGCGCCGATCACCGCCTCGCCGATCGTCGCCACCGCCGTGGGACCGTGGGCATGGGCGATCCGCTCGACGGCCAGCGCGATTTCGGCGAAGCCGTTGAGGGCGTCGCGACGGCGCGGCATCGGCGTCGTGCCCGCATGGCTCTCGAAACCCGTCACCACGCCGTCGAACCAGGCGATCCCCTGCCCGCCCTCGACCACGCCGATGGTGGTCTCCTCGGCCTCCAGGATCGGCCCCTGCTCGATATGCAGTTCCACGAAGGCGCCGATCCTGCGCTCGCCCACCGGCTCGTCTCCGAGATAGCCGATGGCCTCCAGCGCCTGCTTCACGGCGATACCGGCGGCATCCCGCCGGGAATGGATGTCCTCCACCGTGAATTCTCCGGCATAGGCGGCGGAGGCCATCATGGCGGGGGCGTAACGCGAGCCCTCCTCGTTGGTCCAGTTGACGAGGAGCAGGGGCGCCTCGGTTTCGATGCCGGCGTCGTTCAGCGCCCGCATGACCTCCAGGCCCGCCAGGGTGCCGAGGATGCCGTCGAACTTGCCCCCCGTGGGCTGCGTGTCGAGATGCGAGCCGCAGGCGACCGGCAGGCGCGTCATGTCGCGTCCGCGCCGCAGGGCGAACTGAGTGCCCAGCGCATCGACACGCACCTCCAGTCCCGCCGCCTCGCAGGCATCCCGGAACCAGTCCCGGACCCGGCCATCCTCCTGCGACAGGGTCAGCCGGTTGATTCCGCCGGCCGGGGTGGCGCCGAACCGGGCGGTCTCCATGATCGTGGACCACAGGCGCGCGCCGTCGACGCGGAGATTGTGGGTCGTGCTCATATGCGTATCCGTTGTCTCGGTTCGGTCTTTTGGGACCTGGATCTGTCCTCCACCCCTCCTCCTCATCCTGAGTTGCCGCGAAGCGGCCTCGAAGGAGGCTTCCAGGGATCGGAGGGTGAATGGGAGGTCTCCTTCGAGGCCTGCGCTTCGCTCTGGCACCCCAGGGCGAGGTCGTGGGGAGGAGAGCTACGCCTCCACCATCTCCGCCCGCTGTGCCTGGAAGCTCCGCGCCGCCTCGTCGGTCTTCCAGCAGGCGGCGCGATGGCCAGGTCCGGCCTCGACCACCGGCGGGTCGCCCACGCGGCAGCGTTCCTCGGCGAGGAAGCAGCGCGGTGCGAAGGGGCAGCCCGGCTGGCGGTTGGCGAGGTCGGGCGGGCTTCCCGGGATGGTCTGGAGCCGCGAGCCCTTGGCGAGCGCCCCGTCGGCGCGGCTGCGCAGCAGGCCGATCGTGTAGGGATGATGCGGGTTGAGCACCACCTGCCGGGCCGAGCCCTCCTCCACGATGCGGCCGGCATACATCACCGCGATCCGGTCGGCGACCTCGACGGCGGCACCGAGATCGTGGGTGACGAAGAGGGTGGAGAGCCCGAGCTCCGCCTGCAGGTCGCGCAAGAGAAGCAGGATCTGGATCTGCACCGTGGCGTCGAGGGCCGTCGTCGGCTCGTCGGCGAGGAGGACCTTGGGGTTGCAGGCGAGGGCGAGGGCGATCATCGCGCGCTGGCGCATGCCCCCCGACATCTCGTGCGGATAGGCGTCGAGCCGCCGCTCCGGGCTCGGAATGCGCACCCGTTCGAATTGCTGCAGCGCGCGGGCGCGTGCTTCGGCCGCGCCGATTCCCTCGTGCTGGCGGATCGCCTCCATGATCTGGCGGCCCACCGTATAGACCGGATCGAGGGCCAGCAGCGGCTCCTGGAAGATCATCGCCACTTCGCGGCCGCGTAACGCCGTCAGGTCGCGCTTGCCCATGGCCATCACGTCGCGGCCGGCGACGAGGATGCGGCCTTCGATCGCCGTCTTGCGCTCGGGGTTGAGGCGCATGATCGCGCGCAGGGTCACGCTCTTGCCCGAGCCCGACTCGCCGATGAGGGCGATGGCCTGGCCTCGGCCGAGGGTGAGATCGACCCCATCCACGGCGCGGACCTTGCCGCCGAAGGTGACCTTCAGGCCTTGGATTTCGACGGCGGGTCCGGCCGGGGGCTTCGTCCTGGGCTCGCTCATGCTGCGACCGCCTCCGCGGACGGCGCCGCCGAATGGCCGGAGCCCGGCTGGCGGGCGAGGCAGGCGACGCGGTGGACGGGGTCGACCGGGGCGAGGGGCGGAGCATGGCTCCGGCAGATATCCTCCACGAGACTGCAGCGCGGGTTGAAGCGGCATCCCGGCGGCGGGTCGATGGGGTTGGGCGGGTCTCCGGCCAGCGGGGCCACGGTGGTGCGGTTGTCCGGGTCCATCGACGGCATCGAGGACAGGAGCGCCTTGGTATAGGGATGGGCGGGGTCGGCCAGCACGGTGTCGGCCGGGCCGATCTCCACCACCTGCCCGAGATACATCACCGCCACCCGGTCGCAGATGAAGCGGACGACGTTGAGGTCGTGGCTGATGAACAGGTAGGTGAGGTCGAATTCCTGCTTGAGGTCCATCAGCAGGTTCAGAACCTGCGCCTCCACCGACTTGTCGAGGGCCGAGACCGCCTCGTCGAGGACCACGAGGCGCGGCTCCAGCGCCAGGGCGCGGGCGATGTTCACGCGCTGGCGCTGGCCGCCGGACAGTTCGTGCGGATAGCGGGCGGCGAAGCGCGCCGGTTCCAGGCCGACACGGGCGAGGAGGCTGCGCGCCCGCTCGATGGCCTGGCGTTTGGGCACGCCGTGGACCCGTGGCCCGAAGGCGATGGACCCTTCGATGGTCATGCGCGGGTTGAGCGACGAGTAGCTGTCCTGGAACACCATCTGGGCCTGGGCGCGAAACTCGCGCAGGGGCAGCGCCCGGCTGCCGATGCGTTCGCCGTCGAACAGCATCTCGCCCTTGTCGTGCTGGGTCAGGCCCATGATGAGGCGGGCGGTGCTGGACTTGCCGCAGCCGGATTCGCCGACGACCCCCAGGGTCTCGCCCTTCTTGATATCGAAATCGACGCCGTCCACGGCGCGCACGACGGCCTTCTTTCCGCCGATCCCCTTCTTGACCGGGAAATGCTTCACCAACCCCTCGACGGTGAGGAGTGGCTGGCCCGGGCCGCCCCGGTCGCGGGAGGAGAGCGGGCTCGACGCGATGGGCGTGCTCATGACTTCACTTCCATTGCCGAACGCAGGCCGTCCGAGAACAGGTTGAACGAGATCGAGACGATGAAGATCGCGAGGCCGGGCAGCGCCGCGACCATTGGGTTCACGTAGATCGCGGTGCGCAGCGTGTTGAGCATCAGGCCCCATTCGGGCTCCGGCGGCTTCACGCCGAGACCGAGGAAGGAGAGGCCCGAGGCCAGGATCATCGACACGCTGATGAGGCTGGTCGAGTAGACGAAGATCGGTCCGAGCACGTTGCCGAGCACCTGCGCGCGCAGGATCGTCAGGGTGGAGGCGCCGGACAGGCGGGCGGCGTCGACATAGTCGCGTGAGCGGATCTGCGTCGTCACGCTCTCGGCCACGCGGGCGATCTGGGGCGTGAACACGCAGGTCAGCGAGACGATGGAGTTGAACACGCCCGCCCCCAGGGCGCCGGAGAGGGCGATGGCCAGAAGCACCGAGGGGAAGGCGAAAAACACGTCGATGGTGCGCATGAGCACGGTATTGAGCCAGCCGCCGACATAGCCGGCGAGGATGCCGATGCTGGAACCGAGGAGGAAGGCGAGGATCACCGGCGTGACGCCGATGAACAGAGAGAGGCGCCCGCCCAGCATCAGGCGGCTCAGCATGTCGCGCCCGAGCTCGTCCGAGCCGAGAATGTATGTGGCGTCGCCCACGGGCTTGAGCCGCCGCACCATCGAGCCACGATACGGGTCCATGGGCGTGATCCACGGCGACAGCAACGCGATGACCACGATGGCGAGGATGACGAAGGCGGCGATCATCGCCACGGGATCGCGCAGGAGCTTGGCCAGCACGTTGCCCCAGAACCCGCGCGAGGCGACGAAGGCCTCCGGCGTCGAGGTGAGCGGAGGGGCGCCCCCGGCGATGTCGATGGCCGATACGGCCGGACTGGTCCCGAGTGCCATCAGCCCCTCTCGATGCGCGGGTCGAGCGCCGTCTGCACGACGTCGACGATGAGGTTGAGGGCGACGAAGAACATCGCCAGGACGAGGATGGCGCCCTGCAGCAGCGGCAGGTCGCGCTGGAAGATCGCGGCGTTGAGGAGGAATCCGGTGCCGGGCCAGGCGAACACCGTCTCGATCAGGATCGAGCCGCCGAGCAGGTAGCCGAGCTGCAGCCCCATGATCGCCAGAGCGGTGGGAGCGGCGTTCTTCACCACGTGCTTGAACACGCCGAATTCGGAGAGGCCTTTCGCCCTGAGCGCCCCGACGAAATCCTGGGAGAGGATGTCGCCCACCAGCGCCCGGACGGTGCGGGCGATGACGCCCATCGGGATCACCGACATCGTGATGGCGGGCAGGATGATGTAGCGCAGGTGCTCGAGATCCGGCTTCCAGTTGCCCGACCCGTCGGGGCCGGCGCCGGTGGAGGGGAGCCAGCCGAGCTGGGCCGAGAACACGATCACCAGGACCATGCCGAGCCAGTAATGCGGCACGCTCACACCGAAGACCGAGATGGCGGAGGCCGCCCGGTCGAGCACGGAATCGCGGAAATAGCCGGCGACGAAACCGAACAGGCAACCGAAGGTGAAGCCGATCAAGGTCGCCACGGAGGCGAGGATCAGGCTGTTGACGACGGCGCGACCGACCTCGCTCAGGACCGGCCTGCCGGTGGCGATGGACGTGCCGAGATCGCCGTGGAGCACCTTCCACAGCCACAGGGCGTACTGGACCGGCAGCGGCTTGTCGTAGCCGTAGGCGATCCGCATGGCGTCGATCGTCTCCTGGGTGGCGTCCACCGGCAGGATGGAGCTGAGGGGATCGCCGTCCGCCAGATGTACCAGCGAGAAGCAGACGATGCTCACGCCGAGCGCCACCGGGGTGACGGTGAGGAGGCGGCGGAGGATGAAGCTCAGCATGGCGCGGTCCCTCGTCCCCCTCCCCCCTCTGCGGGGGAGGGTGGCCCTCGCGTCAGCGAGGGTCGGGAGAGGGGAGCGCCAGTTCCGGAGAGGTCGCCCCCTCTCCCGCCTGCTCCGCAGGCACCCTCCCCCGCAAAGGGGGGAGGGTTGGTATGCATGGCGGCCTTCGTCATCACTTCCCCACGGTGATGGGTGAGAAGTCCTGGTACCAATTCTGGGCCTGGACGAAGCCCTTCACTTTCGAGCTCATGGCGCGCGGGTTGGTGTCGTGGGCGACCATGAGGAACAGCGCCTCGTCGACGTATTTCTCGTGGACCTTCTGCAGCACCTTGATCTGCTCGGCCGGATCGAACGTCGTGCGGATCTGATCGAACAGCTTGTCCATCTCGGGGTCGCAGTAATGGCCCCAGTTCGTGCCGTTGGGGGCCGCCAGATTGCATTGCAGATGGCGGATGAAGCCGGTGAAGGGGTCCTGGATGAAGTAGGAGAAGTTCATCCCCGTGGCGCCGCGCGACACGTCGGCCTTCGCGCCGGCCCGCCACAGGTTGATGAGCGCGTTCCACTCGACGACTTCGAAATTCACCTTGATTCCGATATCGGCGAGGTTCTGCTGGATCAGCTCGTTCATCGGCAGGGGCTGCATCTGGCCCGAGCCCGAGGGCGCGATGAGAATCTTCGTGACGATGGGCTTGTTGGGGCCGTACCCGGCCTCGGCCAGGAGCTTCTTGGCCGCTTCGGGGTCATAGGTCGGCTTGAAGGTCGGCGAGCCGAACCAGGCCGAGCCCGGCGGCATGAAGCCCTGCGCCGGGATCATCAGGCCGCTGAGCATCTCCTTCATGCCCTCGCGGTCGACGGCGAGGTTGGCGGCCTTGCGCACGCGGATGTCGTTCCACGGCGAGCCCTCGGCCCGCGACAGGTGCCAGGTCCAGTTATGCGGATAGGCGTTGGTGACGATGCTGAACCCCGCTCCCTTGAGGGAGGCGATGGCGTCCGGCGGCGGGGCCTCGATCCAGTCGACCTGGCCCGAGCGAAGGGCCGCCACGCGGGCATTGGCCTCCGGCAGGGGAACCAGCACCAGCTTGTCGAGCTTGGGCACCCGCGCCTTGTCCCAGTATTCGGCGAAGGGGGCCATCTCGGCGCGCTCGCGCGGGGCGAAGAGGGTCAGCTTCCACGGGCCGGTCCCGGACGGCGTCTTGGCGAACGCGTCCCAGCTCTTGCCCAGCTTCTCCCACTGCGCCGGCGAGGACATCATGATCCAGGCGATCTGGTAGGGCAGCGTCGCGTCCGGTGCCTTGGTGGTGATCTCCACCGTCATCGGATCGACGACGCGGTAGCTGGCGACACCGGGGATGCGCGACCTACCCTGCGCCGACTGGCGCGGATCGAATTGCGGCGCATCGGTCTTGAGGAGCTTGTCGAAGTTCCACACCACCGACTCGGCGGTGAAGGGCGACCCGTCGTGGAAGGTGACGCCGGGGCGCAGCTTGAAGATCCACTTTGTCTTGTCGGCGGCATCCACCGCCCAGGAGGTGGCCAGACCGGGGGTGAGGTCGGAGGGCTTGGTCGCGCTCGACAGGTCCCAGTTGATGAGCGCGTCGTAGACCGTGTAGCCGGTGAAGCGCATGCCCTCGCCGCCATTGTCGGCCTGCCCCGTGGTGAGCGGGATGTCCGACGCGGTCATTCCGATGCGCAGCGTTCCCTGTGCCCATGCGGACGGCACCATGCCGCCGACGGCCAGCGCCGCGGCCACGAGTCCAACGCGAAGATGTTCTGCCAAGCCTCTCATCGTGTTACGCTTTTCCTCGGTCGACCGATGATCGGTGAAATTGCCGGTGTCGCGAACGCCCATGCAAGGCGCCGGCCAGACTGGACTCTTTCCAACCCCGGCGGGTGAAAATGTATACGAAATCCAGCGCGGCCGGGCGGTTCGCCATGCGCTGGGGGCCGGCCCGCCCGGCGGGGGCGACGTCGTGGGTTTTGCGCTGCGGCGATCGGCTCTAAACCGCCTCACACCGGGCATGCCGCCCGGCGGAGCGTCCCGGTTGTCCCTCCCTCCGAACCCAAGGGCCAAAGCGAGCGGCGCCGTCTCCGACGGCCTCCGGCGCGGGCGCGTGGCCGGCTTCCTCATGGGGCGGGGCTCCCTCTCCACGCCGGGATCGAACCTCGCGCGCCTGCCGATCGCCCTCGACCCGCGTGGGCTCAGCATCATCGAAGGCATCCGGGCGGCCTGCGCCTTCGGCACCGTCATCCTTCTCCACGAATTCGTGGCGTGGCCCCCGCTCCTGATCATGGCGCTGGCGGCCAACCTCACCTGCTTTGCCGATATCGGCGGCCCGATGCGCTCCCGCCTCATGGTGCTCGCCGTGTTCTCCGTGCTCGGCAGCCTGATCTGGAGCCTGTTCGGCCTGCTCCAGCCCCATGGCCCGGCACTCGTG
Organism: Methylobacterium sp. 88A; assembly: GCF_000376345.1. NCBI lineage: Bacteria > Pseudomonadati > Pseudomonadota > Alphaproteobacteria > Hyphomicrobiales > Methylobacteriaceae > Methylobacterium > Methylobacterium sp. 88A. The sequence continues at coordinate 1,883,341 of NZ_AQVT01000001.1, read as the reverse complement.
GTGCCGCTCGCCACCCTCGTCATCTTCTGCTGCAGCTATGCGCGGGTCTGGGGCGTGCAGGAGCAGACCGCCGGCAACGTCCTCGTCCTCGTCCTGGCCTTCGCCCTCGACCGTCCCCTCACCGGCGGCGAGGCCGTCATCGCCGGAGCGATGGTGCTGGCCGGCGGCCTGTGGGCGACGGTGCTGGCCCTCGCTCTGTGGCGGCTCAACCCCTATCGCCCGACCCAGAGGGCCGTGGCCGAGGTCTGGCGCCGGCTCGCTCTGCTCAGCGGCGATCTCGAAGACCTCGCGGCCTCGGACGAGGCCGGCGCGGCGGGATTCGACGACCATGCCCGCGCCCATCGCCGCGGCGTGCGCGAGGCGATCGAGCTCGCCCGCGGCCTCATCGTCGACCTCGCCCGCAGCCGCGAGCGCGTCTCCGACCGCACCGCCCAGGCGCTGATCCGGCTGGAGAGCGCCGAGCAGATCTTCGCCGCCCTCATCGCCCTGTCCGACCGGATCGAGGCCGACCGCAACCCCAACCGCCAGGTCCGGACCCGGCGCCTGCTGCGCCGCCTGCGGCCGCTCCTCCTCGTGGTCGCGCGGGCGATCCGCGACGACACCGTCCTCGACCTGCCGCGCATCGAGCGCTCGATCGCGCGGGCGGGACGCGGATTCGCGTCCGACCCGGCCCTCAAGGCCCTGGCCGAGCGCATCCTCGACCGCGTCCGCATCGGGGCGAAGCTCTCGACGCCGGAAGGGTATCGCCCCGGCGGCACGCTGCTGGGGAGCGCCAGCCTGCCCCTGCGCCAGCGGCTCGTCGGCCCGTTGAAGGCGAACTTCACCCTGGCCTCGCCGAACCTGCGGCACGCGATCCGCGCCAGCACCGTCACCGCCCCGGTCCTCGGTCTCACCCTGCTCTGGCCGGGGCCGTTCACGCACTGGCTCACCATCACGGTGGTGCTGACCATGCAGCCCTTCTACGCCGCCACCTGGCAGCGGGCGCTGGAGCGGATCGGCGGCACGGTGCTCGGCGGGCTGTTCGGCGCATTGCTCGCCAGCCTCGCCACGACGACCCTGGCGCTCGCGGCGCTGATCTTTCCGTTGAGCATCATCGGTTTTGCCGCCCGGCAGGTGAGCTATGCCTTCTTCATCGCCTGCCTGACGCCCCTGGTGGTGCTGCTGGTGGAGGTGATGGAGCCCGGCCATGCCTCCTGGGAAGTCGCGGGCATGCGCGCCCTCTTCACCCTGCTCGGAGGTCTCATCGCGGTGGCGAGCAGCCTGCTGCTCTGGCCGGTCTGGGAGCCGGATCAGGTCCGTCTCGAACTGAGGAAGGCCGTCAAGGCCCATGCCGATTTCGCGCGCACCGTGCTCTCGAATCGGGCGGAGGCCGAGCGGAGCGGGGCGGCGGAGGCCGCGGCGCGGGCGAGCGGCCTCGCCCTCAACACCCTGGAGGCCGCCCTCTCCCGCGCCCTCCAGCAGCCCCGCGCCGGGCGTCACCCCCAGGTCGAGACCGCGATGGTCGCCGATGCGACCCTGCGCCGGATCGGTGCGCGCCTCTCGGCCTTGCGTCATGCCGCCGACCCCAAGCCCGCTCTCGCCGAAGAGCTCGCGGGCGATGCCGGAGACGAGGCGGAGGCGTGCCGCGCCTGGACCTTGTGGATCACCACCACCCTCGCCCGCCTCGCCGAGGATGGCGGCGCCCTGCCCGCCCATCCCGCCCTGCCCCGCGCCGAGTCTCTCGTGCGCCTCGTGACGCAGGTGGAACTGCTGGCCGAGACCCTGCGCCCGCAACGGTCGCGCGAGGAGGCCGCCCCCGCCGAGGCCGTCCCCGAGAAGGCCCGCCGCTAGGTCTTTCCACCCGCCCGGGGCTAAAGGGGGGCGTGTCTCGCGATCCCCTTCTCAGGCTGGGCTGATTCTTGGAAGACCTCCTCCACCGATGGCTGCAGGCGACCGGGTCGATCCGGGCCGACGTCCTCGCCGTCCTCGGCATCGTGCTGGCGCTTCTCGTCACGGTTCACGCCTTGCTGCGCAAGCGCGAGATCGGCACCGCCATCGGCTGGATCGGCCTCGCCTGGCTGTCGCCGATCTTCGGGACGGCCCTCTACGCGATCTTCGGCGTGAACCGGGTCTCGCGCCGGGCGCGCCAGTTGCGGGTGAGGCCGTCGCAACAGGCGGGCTCCCCCGTCATTCCCGACGCCAGCGTGCCCGAAGACCTGCGGCCCCTCGACCGCGCCGTCCGCCGGATCACGCGGCTCGTCCTCCTGGGCGGCAACGACTTTTCCATCCTGCGCAACGGCGACGCAGCCTATCCGGCGATGCTGGAGGCGATCGGGGGAGCGACGCGCAGCGTCGCCCTGTCGAGCTACATCTTCCGCAACGACGGCGCCGGGTCGCGCTTCTTCGAGGCGCTGGTGGCCGCGCGCGCGCGCGGCGTCGAAGTCCGGGTGCTCATCGACGGGATCGGCAGCGGCTACTTCTTCCCCGCCATGGCGCGGCGCCTGCGTCGGGCCGGGGTGCCGGTGGGGCTGTTCATGCATTCCGCCCTGCCCTGGCGCATGCCGTTCCTGAACCTGCGCACCCACAAGAAGATCCTCATCGTCGACGGGCGCATCGCCTTCACCGGCGGCATCAACATCGCCGACGAGAACCTCGTCGCCACCTCCCCTCCGGACCCGGTGCGCGACACCCATTTCCGCATCGAGGGGCCGGTGGTGGAGCAGCTGTCGCAGGCGTTTTCCGCCGACTGGGCCTTCGTCATGGGCGAGGAGCTCGACGGTCCGCGCTGGTTCCCCCCGCTCGGCGCGGCGGGCGAGATCGAGGCCCGTGTCGTCACCTCGGGGCCGGATGCGGATATCGAGAAGATCGAGTTCGCGGTGATGTCGGCGATCACCTGCGCGCAGCACAGCATCCGTCTCGTCACCCCCTATTTCCTGCCGAGCGAGATCCTGTCCACGACCCTGGCGCTCGCCGCGACGCGGGGCGTGCGCGTGGACGTCATCATCCCGCGGGCGAGCAACCACAGCTACGTGGACTGGGCGACGCGGGCGCATGTGGCGCCGCTGCTCGAGGCGGGCGTGCGGATCTGGCTCGACGAGCCGCCCTTCGACCATTCGAAGCTCCTCGTCGTGGACGGGGAATGGAGCTTCGTCGGCAGCGCGAACTGGGACATGCGCAGCTTCCGCCTGAACTTCGAGCTCAACGTCGAGGTCTACGACCGCGCCTTCGCCGACCGCCTCGACGCGTTCATGCGGACGAAGATGGACGCCCGCCTGACGGCCGAGGAGCTCGCGCGGCGGCCCTTGCCCGTGCGGTTGCGCGACGCAGCCGTACGACTAATGCTGCCATACCTCTGACGGTCCGCTCGCCCGCCTGGGCCGGCGCGGGGCCGAGATGCACCACGATGGGCCGGTGGTCGGAGGCGCCACGCGGCAGCACCGTGCGGCCGAGGCAGGCGAGCCCGCGCACGAGGCAGCGGTCGATGCGCAGGGGCACGAGATCGACCATGGCATGGGTCGGGATGCGGGGCCCGGCATCGCGGAACCCCGGCAGCAGGGCGGGGCCCACGAGGTTGTAGTCGCCGATCACCGCGGCGCGCGCCGGCAGGCTTTGCTCGATCCGCCGTAGCTGCCGCCGGTTGAGCACCTGCCCATGGGAGAGATGGACGTTGGCGACACCGAACTCGCCGAAATCGAGGATCTGGCAGACCCGGTCGACGACGGCGCCCGACGGCAGGGCGATGACCACGGGCGGGGAGGCCCAGGGATGCGGGCTCCACATGGCGAGCCCATGGATGCGGCCGGGCAGCGGTGCCCAGGCATAGACGCCGCCGAGCCGCTCCTCGATCACCGCGATGTCCTTGGTCGCCTCCTGCATCAGCAACAGGTCGGGCCGCTCGCGCTCCACCAGGGCGACGATGGCATCGACCTTGGCTCCGGTGCGCCGCAGCAGGTTCCAGCTCACGATCTTGCGGAAGTGGCTGCGGTCCAGCCCATCGAGGGCATGAAGGTCCGGGAATCGGGCGGGATCCTGGGACGCGTAGCGGCGGTCGTTGAGCGGGCCGCGCCAGGGCAGCGAAAAGTGTCTCTTGTCCGCCACCTGCCCGCCCCCGCCGTCGCCTCGTCCAGCCTGACGCTGCCTTCCTCTAACGCTTCTTGCCGAGTTCGGCTGCGATGTCCTTGATCATATGTCCGACCTTGCGGTGGGCGCTCGTCAACTGGTCGCGGGTGACGCCCCAGCGCTTCATCCAATGCTCGACGGCCTGCCGCTCGGACAGATCGAGCCTGTCCTTGTCGATGAAGCCGCGCTTGTCCTTCAGGCCTGCCATCTGTCCCGCCTACCTCGGTCCGCATCCCCGGCGATGCGCGTCTCCGCACGGCTCTTAACCCATGTGCCGGTGTGGTGACGAACACGAAAACAACCTCCCCGTCATCGCCGGCGGGGAGGTTGGTCCGGTTCGGCGAGCCCGGTCACGTCGGGCTCGCCCTCAATTCTGCGCCGCCGCTTCGCGGGTGACGTCCGGGCGCGGCCGGTTGACGGCGACGGTGTCTCCGGTGCGGCTGATCTCGACGGCGTCGGCGGTGCCGCCGAGTTCCTGCGGGGTCGAGAGGGTCACGCTCTGGCCGTTGGCCAGGACCGTCTCGAATCGCATTGCCCGGCTGGTCCCGGTGCGGGCCAGGGTGACGACCACCCGGTAGCCCTTGGGCTCGGCGGTGTAGTAGGCGACGCCCGAGAGCTCGCCCAGCGAGACGCTGCCACCGTCGAGGGGCTTGATCGTCTCGGCGGAGGCCGGAAGGGTGGCGACGCCCACGGTGACGTTGGCGAGGGCGGCGGCGGTGATGAGGCTACGGAGTGTCATGATGACGGGTCTCGCTGTCTTGGCAGGGGCGGTGCGCCCTTGCCGGTGACGCGAAGATGCTGTGCGGTGCATCATGGATCAAACAGATTGGATCGATAATGACTATTGACCATGTCGATCTATCCCGCATCGACCTCAATCTGCTGGTGGCCCTCGATGCCCTCCTCGCCGAGCGCAGCGTCACCCGCGCCGCCGCCCGGATCGGCATCGGCCAGTCGGCCATGAGCAGCAGCCTCGCGCGCCTGCGCACCACTTTCGGCGACGAACTCCTCACCCGCGCCCCCGAGGGGATGCGCGCTACTCCCCGCGCGCTCGCGCTCGCCGCGCCCGTGCGCACCCTCCTGCGCCAGATCCAGTCCCTGGTGCGCCGCGACGAGGCGTTCGATCCGCGCAGCGTCACGCGAACCTTCACCATCGGCCTGCCCGATTCCACCGAGGTGCTGCTCGGGCCGCGCCTTCTGGCCTACCTGCGCGAACATGCGCCGGGGATCAGCCTGCTCCTGCGATCCATCGACCGCATCCGCATCCTGCAGGAACTCGACGCGGACCGCGTCGATCTCGGCATCGGCACGTTCAGCCACGGCCAGACGCACCACAAGCAGCGGCTGCTCTACCGCGACCGCTACGTCTGCCTGTTCAATGCCGAGCTCGTCGGGCTCGAGCCTCCGATCTCCCTGGACGATTACCTGCGCTTTCCCCATGTGCTCACCAGCCTGAAGGAAACGGCGCACGGGGTGGTGGACGACGCCCTCGCCCTCCTCGGCCTGCGCCGCGACCTCGCGGTGACGACGCCGCGCTTCCTCGCCGTGCCCTTCCTGGTGCGCAGCGCGCCCGTCCTCACCACCATGCAGGAGCGCCTCGCCACCCTGTTTGCCGGAACCCTCGGCCTCGCCGTCAGCCCCGCGCCGGTGGCCCTCGACGAGGTGGCGATCTCGATGCTGTGGCACGCCTCCTACGACAACGACCCGGCCCATCGCTGGCTGCGCCAGACATTGCTCGCCCTTGCCGACGACGCGGCGCAGGTCGGTTGAGGCGCTTCGATTCTCGCCGCCCGGCACCACGTCCGGTCCGGATCTCCTGCCGCCGGCGACCCAAAACTTGCCAATGCGCGCAGGCGCGTGCTTTGGGAGGGCCGGCATCGGCTGCTCCGCAGGAGCAGGGCTCCGGGAAAGAGGCCGCATGGGTTTGGTAGCAGGAGGGGTCGCCGACGTCGTCGGAGGCTTCGGCGCGTGGCGCATGTGGTGGATGCTGGCCAAGAACGACGTGATTCGGCGGTATCGCCGCTCGCGCGTCGGCCAGCTGTGGCTGACCCTCAGCATGGCCGTGATGATCTTCGGCATGGGCGGGATCTACGCCTCGCTCTTCGGCACCTCCATGGCCGATTACCTGCCCCATCTCGGCACGGGCCTCGTGCTCTGGGGATTGATGTCGCAGACCATCAACGAAAGCTGCTCGAGCTTTACCGATAACGACAGCATCATCCGGCAGGTCGCGCTGCCGCGTTTCACCTACCTGCTGCGGACGATCGCCCGGAACCTCTTCATCTTCGCCCATAACCTGATCATTCTGCCGGTCCTGTTCCTCGTCACCGGCACGGTGATCGACTGGCACATCCTGCTGTTCGTCCCCGGCCTGCTGCTCGTGCTCGCCAACCTGGCCTGGATCGGCTACCTCCTGGCCATCCTGTCGGCGCGGTTCCGCGACATTCCGCAGATCGTCGCGAGCATCGTCCAGGTCGCGTTCTTCGTCTCGCCGGTCGTCTTCAAGCCCTCGCAATTGCGGGGTGACCATCCCGTTCTCATCCTGAACCCCTTCGCCAGCATGCTGGACGTGATGCGCGAGCCTCTGCTCGGCCATCTGCCGAGCGCGACGTCCTATCTCATCCTGCTCGGCCTGCTGGTCGTCGGGTGGCTCGTCGCCCTGGCCTTCTCGGGGAAATATTCGCACCGCGTCGTGTACTGGCTCTGAGGGCAGGATGGCTCATATCGTCCTCGACAAGGCGAGCGTCGAGCTCGCCGTCTACAATTCCCGCGGCCGGGCCCTGAAGAGCGAGATCCTGCGGCGCACGGTGGGCGGCGGCCTGCAGAACGACCGCGACAGCAGCATCCAGGTGATCAAGGCGCTGAACGCGGTCAGCTTCGAAGCGCGCGACGGCGACCGGATCGGTCTCGTCGGCGGCAACGGCGCCGGCAAGACGACGCTCCTGCGGGTGCTCAGCCGAGTCTATCCGCCGACCTCGGGCACCGCCACCATCGAGGGGCGCATCTCATCCCTGATCGACCTGTCCATGGGCATGGATACGGACGCCACGGGCTACGACAATATCGAGATGCGCAGCATCATGCTGGGGCTCAGCCACAAGCAGGCCCAGGCGATCGTGCCCGACGTGGAGGAGTTCAGCCAGCTCGGCGAGTTCCTGTCCCTTCCGATCCGCACCTATTCCAGCGGCATGATGCTGAGGCTCGCCTTCGCCGTCAGCACGGCGGTTCACCCCGACATCCTGATCCTCGACGAAGTGATCGGCGTCGGTGACGCTGCCTTTGCCGAGCGTGCCGAGCAGCGCCTGCACGGCATGATCCAGAAGGCCAGCATCATGTTCCTCGCCTCCCACGACAACGCCTCGATCAAGCGCTTCTGCAACCGCACGCTCTGGATGAAGGGTGGCACGCTGATGATGGACGGAGCTCCGGAGGAGGTGCTGGCGGCTTATGCGGCGGATAACGCATAGGGTGCGCCGTGCCCTCGCGTGAAGAGGACGCGAGAGCACCGAAGATGCTTCATTGCGCTCTGCGACGAGCGGCGTCAGGCGCTTGGCTGCTTGCGGAGCGGGTCTGCGACCAAGCCCTTGCTGACAGATCGCGATTGCCCTCGGCTGGCCTGGGCGGACCGCCGACTGGCAAGTGAGAGCGAACTGACTCGAGCAGTTGCCGTCCGGCCCCCATCCTCCATGGCGCCGCCGGCTATGAATCCCTGCCCCGCTGATTGAGGCCCCGCAGAAGGAAGTCGTCGTGTGTCCAGGCCCGGCATAGGCGGAGCCGTTCCATTGATAGCCTTTCTGATGCTGGATACTTGGCTCGCGACGGACGAGACACCCCTCTCCGGTTGCATCCGCCTCCGTAACATCCCGAGGTGAATGGCGTGGTCACGACCGCGCCCGAACTGGCGATGTCACAGGGAGACGAGACATCCGGCCTCGCCTTGCATTCCCTTAATGCCTGTCGGGCCATGTATCCTGGATGCACCGGACGCCCTCCGAACCCGCCGTGCTCCGAGGACGCTCCACGCAATCGCTGATCGTAAGTCCGGCCCCGCTCGCTCTCTTGCCTAGCCCTGGCGGAGGTTCTAGGAGCGTAGAATGACGAGGGAGCCGGTCAGCTTGCCGTTTTTCTTTGGAAGATATTCATGACGAAACGCGCATTCATAACCGGAGTGTTGGGGCAGGATGGTGCATATCTGGCCCGGCTCCTCCTGGAAAAAGGCTATGAGGTATCAGGGCTCGTGCGTCGTTCCAGCACCGCGGACGTCAACGATGTGCGCCTCAAGTGGCTGGGGATCGCCAATCATGTTCGTCTGATTGACGGCGATCTCCTCGATCTGTCGGGCCTCATCCGGACGTTGCGCGATGTCGGCCCCGCCGAGGTATACAACCTGGCTGCGCAGTCCTTCGTGCGTTCGTCTTGGCAGCAGCCGCTTCTCACCGGTCAGGTGACGGCGATCGGTGTCAATAACATCCTCGAGGCCGTACGTCTGACATGCCCGGAGGCGCGGTTCTACCAAGCTTCGTCATCGGAGATGTACGGGCTGATCCAAGAGGACATGCAATCCGAAACGACGCCGTTCTATCCTCGCTCGCCCTACGCTGTTGCAAAGCTTTACGGCCATTGGATTACGGTCAACTACCGCGAAAGCTTCGGGCTCCACGCATCGAGCGGCATTCTCTTCAACCATGAGTCTCCGCTGCGCGGCATTGAGTTCGTTACCCGCAAGGTCACCGACGGCGTGGCCCGTATCAAGCTCGGTCTCGCGAGTGAACTCAGGCTCGGCAACATCGATGCGAAGCGGGACTGGGGCCACTCGCGCGACTACGTCGAGGCCATGTGGCTGATGCTTCAGCAGGATATTGCCGACGATTATGTCGTGGCGACGGGACGCACAACGACCGTGCGGGACATGTGCAAGATCGCGTTCGAGCATGTCGGTGTGTCGATGGACAGGCATTTGGTGATCGATCCGCAATTATTCCGACCGGCTGAGGTCGATGTGTTGCTGGGAAATCCCGCCAAGGCGAAGGCCAAGCTTGGATGGAAGGCGACGACGACATTGGAAGAAATGATCGTCGAGATGGTGGACGCCGATCTCAAGCGTCTGGGCTGATCGGCGTCGATCTCTCATCAGCTACGGAGAGCGGCTCCATGTCCCCTGCATTCAGACCTTGGCGAATCGCCGTTACGGGATTGACGGGCTTCGTCGGCACGCATTTCCGGCGGCACATGTCTGAGCTTGGCCGGCCGGAGATCAAGGTCGTGCCGCTGGCCGTGGACGGCGATCGGACTGTTGACATCCGTGATGCGCGACAGGTCGCAGAAGCGATAATCGCATCTCACCCTGACGTCGTGCTGCACTTGGCGGCGATAGCGCTGCCGGCCTCGGCGAAGGCCGATCCGGGGACGGCCTGGGACGTCAACGTGATTGGTACGCTCAATATCGCTCAGGCGATGAAGTCCGGGGCGCCGCATGCACGACTGATCTATGTAGGCAGCTCTGAAGCCTACGGCAGCAGCTTTATGGACAGTGCTGAGCCCTTGCCCGAGCGTGCAGCTCTAGTGCCGCGCTCTGCTTATGGCTCAACCAAAGCGTCCGCCGACTTGATGATCGGTCAGATGGCGATGGACGGACTTAACGCGGTGCGGTTTCGCCCCTTCAACCATACGGGGCCTGGCCAGACCTCCGACTACGTTGTCCCCGCATTCGCCCGTCAGATCGCGATGATCGAACGCGGCCTTCAGCCCCCTGTCATGCAAGTGGGCAACCTGGAGGCGGAGCGCGACTTCCTGGACGTGCGCGATGTTGTTGCTGCCTACGCGCTAGCAGCGCTTCCCGAGACCGAGATGCCCGCCGGCGCGGTGATGAACCTTTCGACGGGATCGCCGTTGCGGATTGACGAGATCCTCTCGTCTCTCTTGACACTGGCCAAACTGCCCATCGCCACTGAGGTTGACCCGCTTCGCCTGCGTCCGACTGATATCAAACGCGCCTCAGGCTCCCCAAATTTTGCGAAATCCATGCTTGGCTGGGAACCGCGGATCCCGATCAAGACCGCGATTGCGGACGTGCTCGAGTTTTGGCGGAGTTCGAAGAATTGACATGCGATGCCGCTGATGAGCATCCTCTGACATGCGGTCGATGTTTTTTATGAAATCTATAATGGTGCTGGAGTAACAACGACGCTTAAGAGGCGCGAGAAAGATAGTTGCATCAGCTTTGGCTGCCGTTGATTTAAGATCTGTCGCTGATTGACGCTCTCTGATGTTATGTTTTTCAGGCGGATCGGGCTGCCGATGGGACCCAAAGGCGTCCGCCCGAATTTCGACAATGACCCGTCGACGTCGTCGAGGATCGTCCAGGGCGCAGATGAGCAGGTGCTGCCCGTTCGGCCACTATCTCTCGCCGTTTGCAAGACTTGAATTTAGCCAGCCCGGCCGCGCTGCGTCACCAACTGTTGTCTGCGCGGAACGGCAAAATTCGAATTATGTCTATGCGCTGATCCTGTTTAACCGCTATCTAGATTAGCTCCCAAGATCGGCGTCAGGCTTCAATCTCGCCGCAAGACCAAAGTGATGAGCGGATCGTAAATGGCCGATTTTCCCCCGGGCAGACTTTTGATGGCGATCCCGTCGATAAACGGCGGTCCGCTTTTGGCGCATATGCTCCCCACATTGCGTGTGCCGGGCGACTGCGTGATCGTGCTCGATCAGGGGAGCAGCGACGACACTGCCTCGATCTGTGCGAAGAATGGTGTCGAGCTGGTTCAACTCGGCCGGCCTCATACCTATACCGAAGCCTCAAATATCGGCGCACGAATCGCGCGGGAGCGTGGCGTCGATTACGTTTGCATTTCGAATAATGACATCGCTTTCAAGACGGATGTCCTGCGTCAGATGCTCGTCGAGATGGACGAAGATCCGCGCCTGGGAATCGTCGCTCCGTCGCAGATCATCGTGGACAAGACCCTCGATGCGCAGGCTCTTTCATATCGGGTTTGCTGGAATCTTGAGGCCGTAGAGTTTTTTCATGACACGATCGGATCGGTTGATCCGGTTCAGCGCCTTGAGGCCGATTTCTGTGAATTGACCTGTGCTCTGGTCAGACTGTCGGCGATCGACGAGATCGGGTTTCTGGACGACGAGTATGGGTTCTATCACGAGGATGCGGATTTCGGGTTCAGGCTCCAAGCTGCCGGGTACAGCTGCGCTTATCTTCCGACTGCGCAGATCGAGCATTTCTCCAGCTCGACGTTCAACCGGGAGCCAAATCAGAGAAAGGCGGAATATATTGCAAAGAACAGACTGTATTTTGCTTGCAAGCATCTTGGGCTGCGAATAAATTACGACCGGTCTTCCCCGCTGGATAGTACTGACGATCAGCTCGCGGCCACGCTTGGTGCCTACATCGAAAGCTACGGCTTGCTCGACCCGTCCGCGCCGGAACTGGTTATGGGCAATCCGGGCCCGCATCGCTCGGACTATCTTCTGACTACTTTCAGCGGGGCGTCGCTGCCGGGACACTGGGTCAAATATATAGACCAATACACGGCGATCATGGCCTCGTCGCGATGGACTCAGGCGCTCATGGAGAAGGCCGGGTTCGATCGGGTGTTTCACCTGCCGGTCGGAGTCGAAACCGACATCTTTCATCCTTGGGGCCAAGTCCGACCTCGCGGCCAGGGCAGGCTTTATCTCATGGTCGTGGATGGCGGCCAAGTTACCGGCATCGCTGCCGCACTGACGGCTTGGCGCCGCTTTCGAGCGAACGGACGTGATGCCAAGCTCATCATGCTTGGCCCCCGTCTTCACGACTGCATCGGGGGTGTGCCGAACTCGAGCTATCGCGATGGCAAATTCGATATCTCGTATTTCAAGGACGACAATATTGAGATCTACGAAACCCTTAACATGATCGATAGCCAAGTCCTGGCGACGTTCTACCGAACGGCTGATTATTCATTGTTCGTGACGTCGGACCCGGTATCCACCATCCCAATCCTGGAATCTCTGGCTTGCGGCACGCCTTGCCTTTTTGGGGCTTATGGAGCGGCTGCCGAGCTCGCGCATGAGCATGCGCTGACGTTTGCCGACGCTGGGCCGGGCTCCGTGTCCGCGTCTGTGTTTTCGCCCGGACTGGATGATCTTCTTAGATGCCTCGACAAAAGCTTCATGCTTGACGCCGGCAGTTATCAACAGCTTCGGCGCAGCGGGCTCAGTTTTGTCTGCTCGACGTATACGATGCGCCATACGGTTATGGCGCTGTACAATGCCCTAAGCACTTTGCAGACGCGCGATCCACGTGAGAAGCTCGACATCCTACGGCGTCGACAGCGCACCAGCGTGCAGGCCATCGGTTGGCAGAGGGACGTTGCCGCTGCTTCCCCGGGCGTCACACAGAAAGTCGGTGCCGTGTTAGCGCGGCGTACGATTACCCTTGGGCGGCTGATTCAGCAGTTCGGGCGGACCTGGCAGGACAGTGGGCTCCGGGTTGCGACGCGCACGATCACAGCCGAACTGCAACTTTTTACCAAGCACCGGTCCCGCCTGCTCGTACGCTCTGCGAGCAAAATAATCCGATCGGCGAGGTTTGCTATCAGGGGCAAGCTAGGAGCCTCCCGGGCAAAGCGCAGGCGGATCGAGAATGCAGCACTGCTAGTCGGCTATATCGACGCCGACCTTGGGCTCGGACAATCCCTACGGGGACTTGCGTTGGCGCTGTCCGGAACCGACGTCCGCTTCGGCATATATCCATTCACGGCTGGGGTGGAAGGGCGTCGCTCCAAGCCTTACATGCGCGAACGCTACGATCGCGAACACGTCTATGCCGTCAACGTCATCGAAGTCGCGACCAATGAGCTGCGGACTGTCTTCGAGAACGTTACAAACGCGCATTATGCCAATAGCTACAATATTTTGAGAACCTACTGGGAACTCAGCCGCGCGCCCGACGAGTGGCGCGGGCTTCTCGGACGCGTCGACGAGATCTGGGCTCCCAACAGCTTCGTCGCCGACAGCTTCCGGCACATTTTTGAAGGGCCCATCACCATCGTTCCACCCTGCGTCAAGGTTCCGGAGGTCGCCATCGATGGACGGATGCACTTCAAGCTGGATAACGGACGCTACTATTTCGTGTTCTCATTCGATTATTTCTCGTTTCCTCAGCGTAAGAACCCCCTCGCCGTGGTGCGGGCCTTCCGGCAAGCGTTCCCGGACCTTGCGACCCCCGTCGGTCTCATCGTCAAGTCCACCGGCGCAGTTGGTCATTTCCCGAAGGTCAAGCAAGAGCTTCAGGATGCAACGCGGCAAGATGGCCGGATCGAGATCATGGATACGACGCTCGATCGCACTGAAATGCTCGCCCTATTGAAGGCCGCGGACTGCTATGTGTCTCTGCACCGGGCGGAAGGTTTCGGATTGGGAATGGCAGAGGCCATGGCATTCGGAAAACCCGTGATCGCGACCGGCTATTCGGGTAACGCTGAGTTCGTCACGCCTGAGACAGCTTATCCGATACCCTACAAACTGCGGACAGTGCCGCCGGACGGTTATGTCTATCCGAAAGGGCAGGTATGGGCCGAGCCGGACGAGTTCGCCTGCGCGGCGGCGATGCTTCGCGCCTTCGGCGACAGGGCGGAAGCTGCTGAGCGAGCCCGGGCTGGACAAGACTTTATCGAGCGTCGGTTCGGCCCGGAGAACGTCGGCCGGATCGCTGCAGACAGGCTCAACGCAATATTTGCACAGCTTGCAGTCCGGCCAACCCCATGATTGTGCCGGCCAAGCGATCATAAGGACGGCGAGATCGGCAACGGCGGTACGGTCGCGTCGGTCCTGTCCGACCGACTCTGGCAGCCTGATCGTCCCTGACCTTGCCCCCTGGTTTGCCCTCGTTCTTAAGCTAGGGTCCGTCGATGAGGAGACGGACGATGAAGAAGAGCCGGTTCAGCGAAGAGCAGATCATCGGCATCCTGAAGGAGCAGCAAGCCGGGCTGCCGGTGGCCGAGATCTGCCGCCGCCACGGCATCAGCGACGCGACGTTCTACACGTGGCGCTCACGCTACGGCGGCATGGAGGTCTCGGACGCTCGTCGCCTGAAGTCGCTCGACGAGGAGAACCGCAAGCTCAAGAAGCTCCTGGCCGAGGCGATGCTCGACGTGGCGACGCTGCGCGAGGCTTTGGGAAAAAACTGCTGACGCCCGGCGCACGGAGAACAGCCGTGAGCTGGGCCATCGAGGAGAAGAGCTATTCCCAGCGTCGAGCCTGCGGGCTGATCGGCCTGGAGCCGAAGACGTACCGCTACGCCTCGACCCGTGGTGACGATGCGGCTGTGCGGGTACGCCTGTGCAGCCTGGCCGGCGAGCGCCGTCGCTTCGGTTACCGGCGCCTGCTCATCCTGTTGCGGCGGGAGGGCCTCACGCTGAACCACAAGAAGCTATTCCGCCTCTACCGGGAGGAACGTCTGTCGGTGCGAAGGCGCGGTGGGCGCAAACGAGCCCTTGGCACGCGGGCTCCCGCCGCCGTGCCGCAGGAGCCGAACCAGCGCTGGAGCCTCGACTTCATCTCCGACACGTTCGACGATGGACGGCGCTTCCGCATTCTGGTCGTGGTCGACGACTGCACGCGGGAGTGTCTCGCGCTGGTGGTCGACACGTCGCTGTCCGGCCAGCGCGTCGCGCGCGAACTCGACCGGATCATCGCAGGCCGGGGCAAGCCGCTGATGATCGTCTCGGACAACGGCACCGAGTTGACCTCGCACGCCATCCTACGTTGGCAGGAAGAGCGTGCGGTCGAGTGGCATTACATTGCGCCCGGCAAGCCGCAGCAGAACGGTTTTGTCGAGAGCTTGAATGGGCGCTTGCGCGACGAGTGTTTGAACGAGCATCTGTTCCGGAGCCTGCCGGCGGCCCGGACCCTCATCGAGGCGTGGCGGGTGGACTACAACACCTGCCGCCCTCACACGAGCCTCGGCGGGCTCACCCCGAACGCGTTTGCAACCCGGTCCAAACAGGACCAGAACCAGAACGGACTCTGGTTATGAACGGGGGCAAACAGGGGGCAAGGTCATCCCGGCCAAGCCGGTGATATTGGTTGTCTTCGGGGACCTGCATCATGCCCAGGTATACGACCGCCGGGGAGGGCCGATTCTCAACGGCGTATCCCGGTCCTGATCATCGAGAGAAGACGGCGAAGACGGGTGCGCGGTCGTGATTGCGGCGAGGCTGGAGGCCCGCCCGAGGAGACGCCAGGGGCGGGAAAGTAAACGTTGGGCACGTCGGCATGCGCGCGAGCGAGGGCGAAAAGGTCCTCACTGCTCTGGTCCGGTCTAGAGGCGGCCAAAGCGCCGATCGTCGTCGTTATCAAGCCCCGGCGACGCGTCTCGACCGCGAAGAGGCGCTCGATCGCATGAGCGATCGTACCGTCCAACTGTCCTTCCTCCGCCTCGAAAACACTTGGCAAAGCCGGATCCGCGAGCGCGGCGAGGGCCGGTTTCCGAAACCAGAACATGGAGCCGGCCGCAAAGAACGCGTCGTCCAGATCGGCATCGACGAGTTCATGGCCCAGGATACTCATTACTGTGGCCATCGGCTCGGCGTTGACGAAGACCCACGGGCGAACGCTCAGCGAGAAGCCATCGGGAGCGACGAGGCCAATACGACGATCGGCGCGCATTCGCGCCACGAGATTCGATACGCCGCCTTCGGGCGGCAGTAGCGTGTCGTACAACTGAGCCCGCCACGCGCTGCCATCGGTCCGCTGGGGCGACTTTTTCGTATGGAGCTTCAAGCCGATATCGAAGTCACCGATGTCGGCGAGCGCCCGCAGAAAAGGCAAGATGTCCCGGCCACGATTCTCGACCGGCAACACGTCCATGGCCTGCAAGAAAGATGTGGCAGGCCGGCGTAGTTCCGCCGCCTGCGTCGATGTCGTTACGACGAGGCGGAACGGGACATCCATGCGCTCGGCCAGTCGTTCGGCGAACTCGTTCCAGATATCCGGATAATGCACGTGAGCGAGAACGACCACCGGAGCGGATCGTGGAATTGGAGGGGTGACGGCATGCATAGCTTCGTTCCGATGTGGACTCGGTCACGGCATTCGATGCCGTAAGGCCCCTCTTGACGCGAGCCGGACTTTGCCGTCAATCACCACCCACGCGGGCAGCCATTGAGACGACTGCGCTTCCGGAGGGTGGGGGATGTTCCGGTGACGCGGCCGGTGGAGCCTCCTCGCCGGCCAGTTCGTACAGGTTTCTCCCCATGGCTTTGCCGACGCGCCTGACCGCCATCAGTGGTCTTGGGTTTCGCTCCCGTGCCTATGCTGTCCATGTCTATCAGAAGATCGCCACGCTCACGATCGGGGCCGTCTTCGTATCACCGATGGGGCAAAAGCTACGGAGACGGGTCGCCCGTTTCAGCGCGCCGGCACCTCGGCCGGATGTCCGGACGGCCCTTGTCGCGCACCTGTTTTATCTCGACCTTCTGCCGGAGCTTCTCGCATGTCGCGCGATGCTGCCCAATGGCGCTACGTTGCACTTGACGGTTCCGACTGATCGGGTCGAGGAGGCACAGCGGCTCGTTCAAGACGTGTCCGCGGTGGTCATGCACCCCTGCGACAACCGCGGCCGCGACATCGCGCCTTTCGTCGCTCTGCTCAATACCGGGGCATTTGACGGCTACGATGCCGTCCTGAAACTCCATACCAAGCGCAGTCCCCACCTGCTGGACGGTGAGATCCGGCGCAAGCTCCTCTTCATGCGGTTGGCGGGCGAGCGGAACGCCACGTGGCGGACGCTGGCAGCGTTCGCGCAGCCCGATACCGGCATCGTCGGCTGGAAGGCGTGTTATCGCGAAGCGCCACCCTATTGGATGAGCAACGAGCCGCGTGTGCGAGCGATCGCGGCAAGAATGAATGCGCCGGAGGACGCGGTCCGGCTGGGCTTTTTCGAAGGCTCGATGTTCTGGTTTCGACCCGCCGCGCTGGCTCGGCTGCGGCAGCTCCGGCTGACGGCCGAGGATTTCGAGCCGGAGGAGCGGCAGCTTGACGGGACGCTCCATCATGCACTCGAGCGAGCCTTCACCATCGCGGCTCGCTCTGATGGCTTCACGGTGCGAGGGCTCGACGGGCGGGTTCTGACCTGACGCGCTGTTCACCGCTCAACGATGCGGTCGAACCTGCGGGTTGACGCGGCAATCTGGGTGCGAGGCGTCGACTACCCGCGCCGGTTAGAGCCGTGCCCGCTCAGCTTGGATCATAGGCATCGTATCCAGCGGCGGTGAGATAGTTGCGGCACTCGTTCGGCCGGAAGGCGGAGAAAGCCTCTCGAATGGCGATGGTCAGGTCGTCGGCGGTTCGCGCTGCGGCGGTCCGAAGGAGGGCTTTGACCTTGGCAAAGACTTGCTCGATGGGATTGAAATCGGGTGAGTAGGGCGGGAGGTAGAGCACCCGTGCACCGACCGCCTCGATGGCTTCGCGCACCCCGGCGACCNTGTGGGCGTTCAGATTGTCGAGGATGACGGTGTCGCCGGCCCTGAGCACAGGAGCCAGGGTGTCGGTGACGTAGGCACGGAAGCGCATGCCATTGGTTGCTCCATCGAAGACGCTCCTGGCGATCAGTCCCGTGGCCCGCAGGGCGGCGGTGATGGTGGTGGTCTTGTAATGCCCATGCGGCACGGCGATCCGACAGCGTTCGCCGCGGGGAGCACGACCATAGCGGCGGGCCATCTTCGTCGTGGCGGCCGTCTCGTCGAGGAAGACCAGGCGATCCGGATCGAGGTCGGGTTGGCGCTCGAACCAGTCCTCGTGTGCGGCCTTCACATCCGGCCGCTCCTGCTCGGCCGCGTGGACAGCCCCTTTTTACGGGTGATGCGGTGCCGGGCGAAGAAGCGTGACAGGCTGCTCGTGCTCGCTTGGACACCGCGTTCCGAGAGAACGTCACGGAGCTCGCGCAGGAAGGATTGCGGGTGTTCTTCGTTGGCCCGAAGGATCAGGGCGGCCTGCGCTTCCAGGCGCTGCGAGTTGCGGTCGCCGCCCATGGGCTTGGGCGCGATCCGCCCTTCTTGCCGAAAGCAGTCGTGCCAGCGGATCGCGCTGGCCGCTCCGACACCGAAGCGTTTGGCTGCCTGACGCCGCGATGTGCCCGCTTCAATCGCGGCGACCACACGCTCGCGCAGATCGACCGATAGAGCTGAAGGCATGGTGATCCTCCCTCATAAGCCTGTCCAGTGAATCACAACCGGTCCAAATCGCCTACCCCCAACGATTCAAACCGCCAGGGCACGGCTCTAGTGCAGTGACGCGGACTGATGATTCACGCGGGTCGTGAAGCGTGCGAGTCTGGGCCATGGCTCAGACTGTCTGTGTACTCCTCGATGACGCCACGATGTCCCAGTTGGCCGGGATCGCGGGTGACCGCTCCCGTCCCCTCAAGCACATCCTGCGCGCCCGGATCGTCCTGCTTTCAGGCAAGCGCCTGACCGTGCAAGAGGTGGCTCGGCAAGCCGGCGTCAGTCGGCCCGCGGTCTGGCGCTGGCAGCAGCGCTTTGCCGAGGAGGGCGTCGAGGGCCTGCTACGCGACAAGACCCGCCCACCCGGCACGCCGCCGCATTCCACGCGGACGGTGGCGGAGGTGCTCGCACTGACCTGTTCGGAGCCGCCGGACGAGGTCACCCACTGGACCGGGCGCGCCCTGGCCAAGCGCGTCGGGATCTCCTTGCGCGCCGTGCAACGGATCTGGGAAGCGCACCGCCTGCAGCCGCACCGGGTGCGCACGTTCAAGCGTTCGCACGACCCCGCCTTCGCTGCAAAGGTCGAGGATGTGGTGGGTCTCTACATGGACCCGCCCGCCCATGCCGTCGTGCTGTCCATCGACGAGAAGAGCCAGATCCAGGCCCTGGAGCGCACGCGCCCCGACCGGCCCCTCGGACCCGGGCATCCGGCCTCGCAGACGCACGACTATACCCGCCACGGCACCACGACGCTGTTTGCCGCCCTTGACGTCCTGCACGGCACGGTGCTCGGCCGCTGCATGCAGCGCCATCGCCACGGTGAGTTCATCCGTTTCCTCAACGCCGTCGAGGCCGCGGTCCCTGCGGGCAAGGTGATCCACGTGGTGCTCGACAACTACGGAAGCCACAAGCACCCGAAGGTGCGCGCCTGGCTCGCCCGCCATCCGCGCTGGACCTTCCACTTCACCCCGACCTCGGCCTCATGGCTCAATGCGGTCGAAGGCTTCTTTTCCACGCTCACGCGCCGCCGCCTGCAACGGGGCACCTTCACCGGTGTCGTCGATCTTCAGGCTGCCATCAAACGCTACATCGCCGAGCACAACAGCAGCGCCCGCCCCTTCGTCTGGACCAAACCCGCAGCAGCAATCTTCAACGCCCTCAATCGTGCCACTGAACCATCCGTCTGAGTCAGTGCACTAGCTTCCTGAGGTATGTCGGCCGGAGCGCGTATCCCGATTGTAGTGCCGTCATTGTGACAAAGCATCGGGACTTCACGCAACGGGCCGAGGCCTCGCGATATAGTCAAGCTGCCGGTCTGGCGCTGTTATGTGCAGAACTTCTACCTCATAATCAAGATTATCGAATAATGCGTGTAAATCCTCGATTTTTGATCCATGAAGAGCGGCAAGATCCCGCTCCCACTCAAATAGAATAATGGGGCGACACCGTGCTATTGTCTGCTTCGCGCCTTTTAATACATTAAGATCTGAGCCCTGTGTATCGACTTTAATCAGCCTGACATTATCAAGCTCAAGAGCGTCCAGCGCGATCGCATCGATCTGCTTCTCGCCAGGGGCCGCGATTTCGAATGACAAGGCAGCGGCGTTCTCAACTCTATCGTATCTGGGATGGCCGTCTCGGATCGAAACCTCGACCTCCTGGTGGTCCTGTGGCGCCAACCGCATCGCAGAACTGCGATCATAGAGTGCAACATTATGGGTCGTGACGTTCAACCGTTCATTGAGGGCCAGATTGCCGCATAGAACTTGAAAGATGCCTTTCTGCGGCTCAAAGGCATGCACCGCTGAGAAGCAACGCGACATCGTTATTGTATGGATTCCAATATAGGCACCGGCATCCACAGCGATCCCGTCTAGCTTTGCGGCTGCCTCAATAGCCTTACGGACATGAGGCTCCCACTCTTCTCCATCTATAATCCGCCGTCCGATATGATCGTGCTGGCGCACTAAAAGACGATCTCCGGAAGAGCTCTTTGCGACGATCAAACCCTTGTCATCGGGGTGCGATGCCACCTGTGCCTGCACATCACGGATTGCCTGTTCGAGCTGTCCGTGACGCCGATCAAAGCCGTCCGTCGCTGAATAGAATTCCCTCATCAGGGATGACATGCGTTCGGTGAGGGTGCCGCGTTCCTCCTCAAGGCCTGCGAGGCGCTGGGCGATCGCGTAGGAATCCTTTCGTAAGCCACCCATCTGAGACGCTACTGTTGCGGCTAGCCGCTCCTGCCAGGTCTTCCCGAATTCGGCGGCGGCTGCGCTGCTGCCCGCACCGGCCGACGCATCGAGAGCATTGGCGGCGACAAGCGCATCGAATTTGGCGTTGATCTCAGCGTTGATCCGTGTCGCGGCACCGCGGAAATAGGGGGCGATGAGCCACCACACGATACGGCGCAGTGGATTGGTCGCCCACCCTGTGGCCGATCTAGATCGACCAAATTGCGCAAGGTTGCCAAGATCCATCTCAATTCCCCAGTTGACTTTTGAAGAGCGTCATGCCTGCCAATCAGATCAAGCTCGAAAACGAACGGCCGGTCTTCAAGTCCGCGATGGTATTCTCGATGCCCGTGGCCAGCGAGACGCGCGGTGACCAATCGAGAACACGCCTGACGCGTTCGATGCACAGCACATTAATCGGCACATCGATCGAACGTGAGGGCGTGCGCATCACTGCGACGGGATGACCTAAGACACGCTCGATCGTCTCAATCGCGTCATTGAGGCTCGCGCTACTCCCCGTACCGATATTGAATACGAAATCATCGGATCGAGGCACGCAGGCGAGTTCTGCCAAGCAGGATGCCAGATCTGCAATGTGGATGAAGTCCCGCACGACCCGACCGTCGCCCCAGATTACGATCTCTTCCCCATCCAACGCACGATGCAGGAAGGTCGTGATCGCTCCAAGCCCACGTTCAACGTTCTGCCCAGCGCCATAAGGATTGGCGATCCGGGCGATCCTGCAATCCAGATCATGCATGGCGCGATACAGGCTCAGATAGATCTCGGCAGAGACTTTGCCCGCGCCGTAGGCGGTGATCGGTCTGAGTACAGTGTCCTCCATGATGGGCGTGTTCAAGACTTTTCCGTAGACGGTCCCTCCAGACGAGGTAAACACGACACGACCGCCGCCCCGGCGCCTCAGAGCATCCAGCAGCCCTATCGTGGCGGAAACGTTCATTAGAAGGTCGCCAACCGGATTAGCATTGGCACTGGCCGGTATCGAACTCCACGCATAGTAGTGAACGACATCCACGTCCTCCACCAGACTATCCCAATCCGCGGATGCCAGCTCGAACCGTACTTTAGCGATGCGACCGGCGATGTCGGGTGGAAACTCGAAGCTCGGAAGCGAACGGTTGGCGATGGTCACCCGCTGCCCGCGCCGGGCCAGAAGAATCGCCACGTGGCGGCCGATGAATCCGTCGCCGCCCAAAATCAGATGATGCCGCTGCTCGGTCGGCTCGCCAACCTCAGCCAAAGCGCAACCTCACCGATAGATTGTGCTTGAGAAACAGAAGCAGAGGAAGCTTCGGATCATTCTGCAGGTTCCATGGGCGCATATGATCCTTAAAGGCGCTTTCCAGCTTGTCCAGATGACGATCAAACGACAGGTCGCTCATGACCAGACGGCGGCCGGCACGTCCCATCTTGGCGAGGTCGATGTGGCCGGCCGCGACATCCGACATGGCTTTGGCCAGATCGTCGACGGTACGCTCGATCTTGATGCAGTGGACGCCGTCCACCAGCCGTTCACTCGTTCCGCAATTGCGCGTGATGATGGGCGGTGCGCCACAGCCAGAGGCACATAGAGGCGCGAAGGGAAAGGGATCTCGCTCCCAGGTTGGGCATAAAAACGCGTCATAGTCCGCGTAACTTCTTAGCAAGTCGGCGTACGGCAACTGACCGCGGAAGCGAACACGGTCTTGCAGATGCAGCCTTTTCACCTTGTCAATATAATGCGGTATATCACCTTCGCCGAAGAGATCGACCGAGAAGTCTACGCCGGCATCGTGCAATCGAGCGCTGGCTTCAAGGATCAGGTCGGTACCTTTGTTCGGCCCAATGGAACTCGCTGCCACGAATCGCGCTTTTCCTTCGCGGAGGTAAGTCCCATGAGGGACCGAACTCGATAGATCCGCCCAGCCGGCCACAATATCTACGCCCTGCGAAAAAGTAATGCCCGACAATGTTTCAATTTCATTGAGGAGATTTTGGCTGACGGACTGGACGAGTGCTTTTTCGTAAATGTTGCTGCCCTGGCCATTGAACAGACCCCTGACGTCTTCAGGAACATTCGTAGCGATATCGACCGGGATCCGGTCGCCAAGCCAAATCGCCCATGGGACATCAAGATAGTTTAGAAGATCGAGCATTGCGAGGCCGCCAATTCCTATTATATTCCAGACCGAGACGATGTCGGGCCGAAAATCTGTTACCGCATCCAATAATTGCAATGTATTGGCATACGAGGAACAGACGGCGTTATGGAGATCTCGCGCTTCGTAAGTTGAGTTTGATGTATGAGGGATGTACCAATGCAAGTCTAGGCGTCGGTGAACCCAGCCCGCCGTCTGCGTTTTTTCAGGCAGGTGGGACCAGGTTGTCAGAACTCGAACGTCGTGGCCGCGTTTCTGCAATGCCTCTGCTGCTTGGGCGCAAGAAATCTCGTAGCCGCCAAGAACGACCGGCGGATAGAGGTTAGTCAGAAACAGAATGCGCAAGACCGTTCCTCTAGTTTTTCTTCTCAGCGATGATGCGCTTGTAGAACTTAGATAGCCTGTGCCCGATTGTATCGAAGCCATGGTTTTCTAGCACATGGGCACGTGCGAGTTCGCCTGCATTGGGGCCGGGCCAGGATCCCGCTGCAATTGCCTGCAAAATGGAAGCGAGGTCCTCCTGGTTGGCAAACACACGTCCGAATCGTGGATCCGGCACAAGTTCTGGAAGCGATCCAGCATCGGACACCAGCACCGGGAGACCAAACGACATCGCTTCCAGGGTAGTTAGGCCCATCAACTCCGGCTTCGCGATCTCGTTTCCATAGATATCGCGCGCAGTCGAGGCTTGCACAAACACGCCGCTGGCATCGTACAGATCCAGCAATGCATCGTCATCGGCATCAAGGATGAAGCGAACATTCTTTCCTTCAGCCATTTTACAAAGTAATTCATAGTATGGCTGATGATAGGCGCGGCCTACGATCGTCAGCGAAAGGGCGTCGGGCAACGCGGCGACGACCCGATCGATACCTTTGTGCGGCAAGATTCGGCTGACGCAAATGAGATTGCGTGTGTTGCGGCCCGTCTTGGCCGGGCCGGATTGGAAACGATCGGTATCGACAGGCCCGATCAGAATCTCATGGGGGCCCGTGAAGTAGGACCCCAGCAAATTATGGGCGTACTGCGAGATCGAAACGACGCCATCGAGCAGTTCGATGCAGCGTCCGCGGAGCATCTGCCTATCCTCGCCGCCGCCGAGGTCCGTGCCGATGGTGGGGATCCCTAATGAGCGAACGATGGCCGTGCTGTAAGCGCCAAACAAGGTGAGGCATTGATGGATATGAACCAGATCGAACCCGGCGAGCTCGCGCCACAAAGCGCCGGAGAACGCGTTGGTCATGCCAGGATGCGACGATTCATTGCGCAGCACACGGATCGGTATGCCGTCTCGTAGAAAAAACTGATCGTCCTTGCCCATGGAAAAAAGGACTTGGTCGAATCCGCCCGCAGACTGCAGTGACTGCATAATGTAGTCTACGTAACGCTCCCCGCCGCCAACATATGAATTTGGAGAAAAATAGGCGGGGTTTAAGTGAGCAATGCGGAGCTTTTGTTTGGTTAGCATTGCGCTCACAAGATTACATATTCAGCAGAGATCAATCGATTAAGCCCGTAAAAGCCGTCCAGCTGGAAGCCTATAAAATCAAAATTTACCTCTTATAAAGATTGGATAGGTGGGTTATTCTGCTAGTTTGGTCGTGGAACGATTTTCAGTTGCCGAGGCTTAGCCCGTGGGTAGTGATGGGTCAAGCTGGACCCTTCCAGAATCGCTGCTGCCATAATATGAAGTTGTGAGCCTGCGGGGCCATCAGGACCGGCCGTGACACCGATCTTTGACTGCTACCTCGAACGCGCGCTTCATGCGGGCGCTGCCAGTGAGACTGCAGCCCAAAACCTTGGCCCATGGTGCGTCTTGCCACTCGGTCGTGACAACCGTGCCATCTAACCGTGGGATCGGTGGCAGGGCGGTGGACGGTATGCGGCTGCGACCCGCACCGGTCAATCCTGGCGCGAAGGGCGCCCATTGGAGATGTAGGTGGTGCATTGTGCCGACGGCAGCCGAAGATGAGGAGGCTTCCTGCAGGAAAGGATGCATTCGCTGACCCGCCTCCGCTCCCATCCGGGGAGGAACGCGGCGAGGCGCCGGAAAGCCGTTGCTTGCAGTTGCGCATGCGAGAGTGGCCAGCCTCACTCGGACCTTTCGACCGCCTCCGCCTCATGGCGCCGTCGGCGCTCCAGTCCCTTAAGCGCGGTCTCCGGCGGTCCGAGCTTGGCGCGGGCGCCGTCGATTACGCCGTGCCAGAGCGCGCTCCGGATGTCCCGCGAGAAGCGGTTGTGCGCGAGATACACGGCGATGCGCAGGGGAAGCGCGAGCAGGGTCTTCGCCTTGTGAGCAAGCGGAACGTGGCCCATTCGCAGCATAGCCAGCTGGTTGCGCAGGAAGGTGTAGAGCCGCCGCGGCGGCTGGTCGGTGGGAAACAGGCCGAAGAGCAGCCGGATCAGGCCGCGCCCGAGTTCATGGGCCATCAGGACATCGTCCGCCATCCAGATCGAGTAGCCGCGGTAATTGGCGCGCATGCACCACTCGATGTCGATGGCGTCGATGAAGAAATCCGCGCGGAAGGGGCCGATCATCCGCGCCGCTTCGCAATCCACGAGGGAGCCCGAGGAGATGACGAACTGCACGCGCGTGACATGCGCCTCGTCCCTGTCGCTCGCCTCCCCCGGGGGCGCCCTCAGGGGCTTGCCGGACCAATCCGTCGGTCGCGGGCCGACGATGGCGGGGCGCTCGCCTGCCGCGCACAGGCGCCCGTGGATCGTGGCGAGGCGTGGGATTGTGCCCGCGGAAGGCAGGCTGTCCTGATCGAGGAGAAACAGGAAGGCACCGCCCTGACGGTGGGTATGGTCCAAGAGCGCGTTATAGGCGACCCCGAGGCCGAGATTGCCGCCGGGTCGTATCACGGAGAGGTCGGTGCCCTGCGCCGCCGCGCGCAGGCGGTCCTCCTCCTGCGAGGAGACGGCGGAATTGGCGTAGATCACGATCTCCCGCACGTCGGGCGCCAGCGCGCCGACGAGGCGAAGGAGGTTCGCCTCGTCGGGATGATAGATGACGATCCCGGCGATCGTCTGCGGTTGCGCGGACAAGGCGGCTTCCTGTTGCGGCATATGTCGGCGGGACTGCCATTCTGATGAGGCCTACGCAAGCCGCAGAGGTCATGTGGCGGAAACCATCCTCTTGCGGCGGAGGAGGGAACCCGCGGCGCCCGAGCCCGTTCTCATCTGGCTTAGAGACT
Source organism: Methylobacterium sp. 88A (assembly GCF_000376345.1). Classification (NCBI taxonomy): domain Bacteria; kingdom Pseudomonadati; phylum Pseudomonadota; class Alphaproteobacteria; order Hyphomicrobiales; family Methylobacteriaceae; genus Methylobacterium; species Methylobacterium sp. 88A. The sequence continues at coordinate 1,857,425 of NZ_AQVT01000001.1, read as the reverse complement.
CCACCTTCACCCGCCCGGCTCATGCCGCGGCGGGTTTTTCGTCGCAGGGCGAGGGTGGAATCGATCCTCCTCCCCGCTGTCGCGTTTCCCCGGTTCCAGAAACGGTCGGGATGGGAGACGAACCATGAGCGACGGCGCCACCGCGAGCGACAGCCCCTTCATCAAGGGGCGGAACGCCCGCCTCTACGGCAAGACACGCGACAGCTGTCCCTATTCCGAAGGCAGCGACGATCACGCCGCCTGGATACAGGCTTTCGATGAGGCCGCCGGCGACGACAGCGCGACGGACACCGGAACCGTCGATCCGCAAAAGGCGACCTGACCGCATGCCGTCCGGCCGGGAACACCCGGCCGGCGGTTCCTCTTTACCATCGCCGTGCCCTGATTCACGCGGGAAGAGGTCTCGAAGACTTGGTGTCCGTCATGCGATAGTCGATCCGGCCTGAACTTTTCCAAGCGCCGGAGCCATCCATGAACGGACGAAGCCCGAAGGGCGGCGGCGCCCGAGCCCTGTCCCAGCACATCCTGCCCGCGGCGGGAACGATGATCGGGGTCTGCACGACGCTCGTCGGGTTGGTGAAGATCGCCGAGGCTCAGATCGGCCCGAGCCACGTGGACGAGGCCGTGTCCCTCACGGCGATCCTGTTCCTCGTCAGTGCGGCGGCTTCGTATCTCTCCATGCGTCTCGACGACGACCGTCCCCTCGCCCTTCGGCTGGAGCGTGTCGCCGACATCTGCTTCGTCATCGGCCTCCTCGGCCTGTCCACGATCACGCTTCTTTTTGCCTACGAGACGATCTGAACCGACGCGGGGATCTCACCGTTGGCAGGCACGCCTCGAACTACCGACGGATGCCTGTGTATCGGGAATAAAGGGACGCGCTACTACTCTTGCGGGACGAGACCCGTCGCGCGACAACCTTTCGCCGACTGAGAATGCGGCGCATGGGGGACGTCATGGTGGGTCGGATTGTTAGGGCTGCGGCAATGGCCGCGGTGGGTGTCGGTTTGCTCGGATTGGGAGCGTGCGGCAGCATCACGCGCGGAACCTCCGAGAAGATGGCGTTCCAGACCGAGCCCGCCGGCGCCATGATGACCAGCACCAAAGGTTATGCCTGCCCGGCCACGCCCTGCTCGCTCGATGTCGACCGTTCCGACGAGTTCGACGTCACCTTCGCCAAGCCCGGCTTCCGGCCCGAGACCATTCCCGTGCGCACCAAAGTCGTGGGAACCGGGGCCGCCGGTATGGCGGGCAACGTCATTGCCGGCGGCATCATCGGCATTGGCGTCGATGCCGCCACGGGCGCGGCGTTCGACCATTTCCCCAACCCGGTCGTGGCCACCCTGGTGCCGGACAGCCTGCCCAGTGCCCAGCGCGAGCGCAGGCGCCGTGGCAGGCCCGGCGTGTGAGGGCGCAGCACCGTCCGCCTACGACGTGACCAGGGAGCGGAGGGCGTCGGCGAGGTCGGACAGGCTGAGCTGTCCCTTCTGCAGCACCCGGTCGGCCTGACCGGCCAAACGCCGGCGGTCGTCGGCGGTGACGTCCTTGGCGGTGAGCACCACCACGGGGATGTCGCGCCATTCGGGTTTCGCCCGCAGGACGCGGAGGAAGCCGAACCCGTCCATCTCCGGCATCATCAGGTCGAGGAGGATGAGGCAGGGCTTCTTCACCGCCACCGCCTCCAGCCCGGCCCGGCCGTGCTCGGCGGAGGTCACGCGCCAGCCCTCGCGGGTGAGCATCGCCGTCATCCGCTCGCGCACGTCGGCATCGTCGTCCACCACGAGGACCGGGCCGTCGGAGCCCGTGGCCCGGAAACGCTCCATCGCTTCCTTCAGGTGCCCCCATTCGATGGGCTTGTGCAGGTAGTCGGTGGCGCCCAGCGAGAAGGCGAGGCTCTGCTCGTCGAGCACCGTGACCATGATCACCGGCGTCGCCCCGAGTTCGGGATCGGCGCGCAGCGCCCGTAGAACCGACCATCCGTCCATGCGCGGCATGGTCACGTCGAGGAGGATCACCCGCGGGCGCAGGGCGCGGGCGCGCTCCAGGCCCTCGCGCCCGTCCGCCGCGCTGGCCACGCGAAAGCCGTCCTTCTCGAGGTAGCGGGTGAGGAGATCGCGGGTCGCGGGATCGTCGTCGATGATGAGGACCTGATCCCCCTTGGCGGTGGCGGAGGGCGCCGTCGCGGGTCCGTCATGGGCGATCGCGGAGGCGGGCTGCACCTCGACGTAGCGGGCGGGAATCCGGATCGTGAAGGTGGTGCCCTCCCCTTCGCGGCTCGCCACGTCGATCTGCCCGCCGAGCATGGTGGAGAAGGCGCGGGTGATGGCGAGGCCGAGGCCGGTGCCGCCGAACCGGCGCGTGGTCGAGGCATCGGCCTGGGTGAAGCGCTCGAACAGCTTGGCCTGCTGCTCCGGGCTCATCCCGATGCCGGTATCGGCCACGTGGAAGACCAGCCAGGTGTCCTCGCCATCACCCTCGCGCATGGCCGAGAGGGTGATCCGCCCGTTCTCGGTGAACTTCGCCGCGTTGCTCAGGAGGTTGATGAGGCACTGGCGCAGCTTGGTCTGGTCGGTATGGGCGAGCCCGAGATCCTCGGCGAGGTCGAGGTCGAGGGCGTTGCCCTTCTTCCCGATGAGGGCGTCCACGGTGGAGGCGACCTCGCGCACCATCTCGGCGACGGGGAAGTCCTCGGCGTAGATCTCCATGCGCTCGGCCTCGATCTTCGAGAGGTCGAGGACGTCGTTGATGAGGCCGAGGAGATGGCGGGCATTCGCCTCGATCTTGCGCATGTCGGCGAGCAGGCTCTCCTGGCCGAGATCCTCCATCTCCTCCTGCAGCATCTCGGAATAGCCGATCACCGCCGAGAGCGGCGTGCGCAACTCATGGCTCATATTGGCCAGGAACTGACTTTTCGCGCGGTTGGCCTCCTCCGCCGATTCCTTGGCGGCCTCCAGGGCCTGCTCGGCCTCCTTGCGCGCTGTGATGTCGGTATGGGCGCCGACCCATTCGCGGACCGTCCCCGCCTCGTCGAGGATGGGGACGCCGCGCACGGCCATGTGGCGCCACACCCCGTCGTGCCGGCGCAGGCGGTGCTCGATCTCGTAGAGCGTGACGTTCGAGACCGCGTGGTCCCATGCGAGTTGCGTCTTGTCGCGGTCGTCGGGGTGGATGGCGGCGAGGAAGCCGTGGCCGGCGGCCTCCGTCGGGCTCTGGCCGGTGAAGCGGGTCCATTCGGACGGGGCGACGGCGAAGCCGCCGTCCGGCGGGGTCGCCCAGACGATGGAGGACGTGGCCTCGGTCAGGGAGCGGAACCGCTGCTCGCTCTGGCGGGTGCGCTCCTCGGTGAGCTTGCGGAGGGTCTCGTCGGTGACGACGAAACCGACGCCGTCCACCGTCCCGTCGGAAAGGCCCGCCGCGCCCGGCAGCGGATAGACGCTGATCTGGAGATGGCGGACGCCGCCCGGCGCACTCGGGGTCGGCACGGCGACGTCGATATCGGGCGTGATCAGGCCATTGTCGCGCGCCGCCTCGAATTTCGGACGGAGCAGGTCTTCGAGCTCGGGAATCGCTGCCCAGATCGGGCCGCCGAGGGACGCCTGGAATCCGCGCGCGTTCATGGTCTCCAGGGCGCGGTTCATGTGGCGGATCGACAGGGTCTGGTCGAGGAAGCCGAGGCCCACGGGAGCGTTGGCCAGAACCCCATCGAGGAGCGCCGTCATGCGCTGGCTGTCGCGCCGGCGCAGCAGGGCGATGCGGCCCAGCAGTCCCATCGCGGCGAGCCCCGAGGCCGCGCAGACGAGGGACAGGATCAGCCCGCGCCAGAATTCCGTCGCCTCGGAGCGGGCGAGGCTGTCGCGGGCATGGTCCTGGCCGACCCGCGTGGCTTCGCGGATGCCGTCCATCATCCGTTTGCCCTCCCCGGTCTGGACCAGGGTCACGGCCGCGTCGAAGCCGCCGGCATCCCGCGCCTCCACCACCCGGCGGGCGAAATCGCGCTCACCCGTGATGAGGGTCCGCAGCTCCCGACGCCGGGCGGTTCCCGGATCGGCGGATTCCGATTCCAGCCGGTCGAGCTCGCCGATCTGTCCGTCGAGGGTGTCGACCGCGCGCTTGTAGGGGGTGAGGTAGTTCGGCAACCCGGTCAGGGTGTAGCCGCGCATGCCCGTCTCGAGGTCCTTCATGGTCGAGAGCAGGCGCTCGTTCAGCGTGATGATGTCGTGCTGGCGGGAGGCTTCCGTGCGGCTGCGCTCGGCGAACACGTAATTGGCGAGGCCGGCGACCACGGCGACCGCGAACAGGCCGAAGGCCACGGGGGAGCCCGGAATCCCCTGCAGGGCGGTGGGAACGGTCTTGGGGCCGCGCCAGCGCCAGAGGCGGCGGGATGAGGTCGGGGTGTCCATCGGTGCGGCTCGCGGTGATGTCGATGACGGATCGGTGGTGTGCGGGGACGGCGTTTCCGGCGGGTGCCTATCGTCGCAGCCGGTTGCCCAGGACGAAGCCGAACAGGCCCATCAGGATGATGCCGGCGGCGCCCTCGATCCCGACGAGGAGGTTGGTGAATCGCCCGACCGGCTTGACGCCGATCTCGGGAGGGTTGGCCGTCATCATGTTGAGGGCGCTGTAACTGAGGAGGTCGAGGGGGTTGTACGTCGCGCTTCCATTGCCGCCCTCGGGGATCAGCCCGCCGGCGATGCCGAACAGGGCGCCGAAAACGAAGATCAGGATCACGAAGGCGCGGGCGATGCGCGACAGGCTCTCCCCGTAATCGCACAGCCATTCCACGAACCGGTCGGCGACCCAGCGATAGCCCGATTGCAGGACGGGCTTCCAGGTTTTGGGTGCCCTGGTCCGCCGGGACCAGGCCGCCCGCGCCTCGGCGCCGGCATGGAGCCGGCCCATGCGACGGCCGCGCTTGTAGGCCCAGCTCGCCTCGTCATGGCTGCCGATGCTCTTCATGTTGTGCTCGATGGCGAGGTAGCTCGCCTGCGCGGCCTCGTATTCGCCCGCGATCTCCTCACCCACCGCGCCGCCGAGCTGGTCCACCCGGAAGCGGACACCGGTGAGGAGCGCGCCGGAGAATCGCGCATGGCGCAGACGGCACGACATCAGGTTGAGGCGCACGAGGTTGGTGTCGGACAGATCGGCGCCGGAGAGGTCGGCCCCGTCGAGGGCGGCGCCGGAGAGGCTGGCGCCGCGCAGGCGCGAGCCGGTGAGACGCGCCTTCTTGAGGCTCGCGCCGTCGAAATTGGCGAAGGTCAGGTTCATGTCGGAGAGGTTCGCCTCATCGAGGCGGCCGCCGTCGAACCGGCTGTAATCGGCATCCGCCCCGGTGAAGTCGGCCCCCCAGAGATCGGCGCGGGCGAAGGTCGCCCCGTCGAGGAGGGCGCGCTGCATCCGGGCAAAGCGCATCGTCGCGCCCGTGAAGTCGGCGTCCTCCAGCATCGCGTCGGAGAAATGCGCCTCGCCGCCGACGATGCCGGTGAAGTTCGCGCCGCTGCAATCGGCCTCGCTGAAATTCGCCTCCTCCAGGATGGCGCCTTCGAAACGGGCGGAGCGGGCCAGCGCTCCGACCAGGGAGGCGCCGGACAGGTTGGCGCCGGAGAGGTCGGCCTCGACGAGGTCGGCTCCGTCGAGATGCGCGCGGCACAGGCCGAGGCCGCGATGCCTGGCGTCCCACCACGGGGGAGCCGCCTCGTCGGGCGGGATGCGCGCCAGCAGAACCTCGCGCCCGGCCCGGAGGCCGGACAAGGCGAGGCGCTCGTCATCGGCGCGGAAAGGTTGCCCGTCCACTTCCGCGATACGGGCCAGCAGCCCTTCGGTGGCGGCGTGGGCGGGGGGGGGATCGCGATCGGCCATGGCCTCAGCCGCGTCCCGCCCGCCCCGGCGCGGCATAGCGCAGGGCCGCGTCGAGGGCGTCGTTGAGGGAGGTCACCAGCACGTCGGCGGAGGTGGTCCGGCGCAGGCGGTCGAGGGTCGAGGGGTCGCGCTCACGCCAGAACCCGACGAGCACCTTCACGCCCGGCAGTTCCTTGCGGGCCTGGCGGACGGTGAGACGGATCTGCGAGAGGCTGACCGGTTCGAGATAGGAGAAGCAGATCATCGCGATCTCGTCGGCGCGCTCGGGCCGCTTGTCGGCGCGCAGGTCGGCGAGCGAGGTCATCTGGGCGGCCAGACCATGACGGCCGAGGATCTGGCTCAGCATCAGGGTCGCGGCCTCGTCGAACGGACCCCGGCTCGACACACAGAGGATCGGGGTGGCGCCGCGCCAGTTCGCGGCGAGATCGTCCCGCGCCAGGACGATGCCGGCGCTGCTGCTGTCCGGCCCCGCCGCGGCGATGGCCGCCGCCGCCTCGGCATTTCCGGCGGAGCCCGACCGCTTGATCGGCGCGAGCTTGAGCCTGTCGACCACGGTGCGGATCGCCGCGCCGACTTCGCTCTGACGCGACCGGTCGAGGGCTCCGCGGGCGAGGTCGTCCTGGGCGAGGCGAAGGCCCGCCAGCACGACCTCGTCGTAATAGGTCACCAGCGCCCGCGCCTTCAGCACCTGCCGGCCCTGCTCGATCGCCTCGGCCGGGTCTCCGGCGAGCATGCGCTGGTAGAAGATTTCGGGCGGCGCCAGGGCCGGCTGGTCGCCGAGGATGACGTCGAGGAACCAGAGCCGGTCCACGTGACGGCCGAGGACGACGAGGCAGACCGTGATCGGCGTCGCGAGGACGAGGCCGATCGGTCCCCAGAGGAAGGTCCACACCGTGGCCGCCAGGATGACCGCCAGCGGCGAGAGGCCGGTGGAATGGCCGTAGAGCAGCGGTTCGACCACATGGCCGGCGATGGGCTCGACGATGAGGAACAGGAGCGCCGTGGCGATGACCATCGACCAGCCGGGATCCACCGCCGCCGCCAGGATCAGGGGCAGCAGGGCGCTGATGGCGCCGCCGATATAGGGCACGAAGCGCAGGATGGCGGCGAGCACGCCGAACAGGATCGGGCTCGGCACGCCGATGAACCAGAGGCCGGTGCCGATGACCGCGCCGAAGGCGATGTTGAGGGCGAGCTGCGCCAGGAAGAACCGGCTGAGCCGGCTGGTGGCGTCGTCGATGGCCGCCGTGGTGCGGCGCAGGTCGCCCGACCCGGCGAGCCGGATGGCGCGGTTTCGCAGGTCCTCCCGCTGCAGCAGGATGAAGATCGTGAAGAGCAGGATCAGGCCCGCTGTGGCGAGCGGGTGCAGGATCGGCCCGACGAAGGCGCCGAGCGTCGTGGCGAGGGCGGCCTGCGGGGTCGCGACCACAACGTGGAGGGGGTTGGCGCGACTGCCCGACCGGCCCGGAAGGTCTTCGTCCTTCGAAGGCGCTGGTTGCAACTCCTCGCCGAGGTCCTGCACCATGTCGACGATGCGCGACAGGGTTCCGCTGCCCGAGGTCGCCTCCTTCACAGAGGCGATCTTCTCGCGGATGGTGATTTGGTAGCGCGGCAGGTCGGAGGCGAGCTGCCCCGCCTCGGTGGTGATGAGCAGCCCGACCCCGATGATCGCCGCGAAGGCCGCCACCACCACGAGGGGCGCCGCCGCGGCGCGCGGCACCATCGCCCGCCTCAGCACGCGCACGGCGGGCACCAGGACGAAGCTGAGGAGGATCGCCAGGACCACGGGCACGATGATGTCGCGGCCGAAATACAGCATCGACGCGATGGTGACGACCAGCAGGCACGAGGCCAGGATCGTGAACACCGGCATCGCCTGCCGCATCAGGCGCGCGGTGATGGGATCGTCACTCATGGAGGATGGGTCTTCTCGTCTCGACGCGTGTCAGTGGAAGCCCCGTCCCGTCGGGACGCGCGAAGTCCTGGATCGGACCGGCGGTCAGGCCGGCGTTTCCGCGCCGCCCAAAGCCGCGCCGATCTGGGTGAGGAGCTTGGAGAAGTCGATGGGCTTGGGATGGTAATCGTCGCAGCCGGCCTGGATCGCCTTGTCGCGGTCGCCGAGCATGGCGTGGGCCGTGAGCGCGATGATCGGGATGTCCCGGGTGTCGCCGCTGGATTTCAGGGCGCGGGCCGCCGACCAGCCGTCGAGGATGGGCAGGTTCATATCGAGGAGGATCACGTCCGGCCGTCCGGCGCGCGCCTGCTGCACGCCGGCCTCGCCGTCATGAGCCAGGATGACGTCGTAGCCGCGTCGCTTGAGACGGCGGGAGAGGAAGTCCCAGATCTCTTCGTGATCTTCCACCAGTAGGATCTTGGCCATCAAGGGAACTCCGGCATCATGTCGACCCGACTCGTCGGGGCTGCGTTTGCGTGAGCGGTCGTTCGGCAGGCCGGGAGCCCTCACATCCGATCGCTCGTGTTCTGGTCATCACGTTCCGTGCCTGCCGGCCCGGTCGCCACATCCTTGTCACGACGTCCTTGTCACGACGTCTTTGCCCGCCTCCGTCGAAGACCGGCGCCGGATAGGTCCGGGCATTCGGCGGATGGGTGCAAAGAGGCATCGTCCCCTCCCCGCCCGGCCTCGGATGGCCGCTCCTCACGACGGAGCGCCCTGGTGTCAGGCGTGGTGACGAAGTGCAACGCACCAATCGGGCTTCCGGTCCTTGAGCACGACAATTCTGTCGACCGTCACGCAGGGGGGATCGAAGGGGTAGGGCCTGGAGCGAGACCCGGAGGCGGCGCTAGAGCGCACTCGTGACGAGGATCGCGGCGACGACGGCGACGGCATCCTCGGTGAAGGCGGCGGGCCGGTCCGAACCGAAGGCGGCGGCCATCCGCGCCCTCGCCCGTGCGCCGCCCAGCGTACCGATGACGGCGCCCGCCGCGCCCGCAAGGGCTCCGGCGACGGGCTGTCCCAGGCCGATCCCGATCGCGCCTCCGCAGAGGGTGCCGCTCGCGATCCGCGCGGCGAATTGCACGGGCACGGTGCGGCTCGGCGTGGCGGGAAGCGTGTCCGTGACGAACTCGGCGAGCGCGAGAAGGGTGAGGATGACGGCCGTCGAGCGGTAGCCGAGAAAGGCGAGCCAGCTCCCGTCGAGGGAGATCCAGCCGAGATGCGCCGCCCAGGCGATTGCCGCCGGTGCGGTCAACGTCCGCAGACCCGCCACCATCCCGATCAACCCTGCGAGAACGATCCCGGCCATGGAGTATGTCCCGCTGCGACGCCATCGTCGAAGCCGGAAGATCGACCGGGAAGGGGCCAAGTCAAGGTGGGCCTATGGAAACAGCGCCGAGCGAGCCTCCGGCGCGAAAGCCCGGCCCGAACGAAAACGGGGCCCCGCAGGGCCCCGTGATCCGTCACTGGCCGTCGATCTGGCGTCCGAGCTGGGCGATCGCCTTCTGGTAGACGGTGGCCGCGTTCCATCCCTGGATCGCCGCGAAGTTCGGCTCGCCCGGCTGGTATCCGGCTCCGGCCTTCCAGCCGTGACCCTTCAGGAAGTTCGCGGTAGCGTTGAGGGCATTCGGAATGCTGTCGAGGCTTCCGCCGGTGCCGTAGGTCAGCACGTTCTTGGGCAGGAACTGGGTATGGCCGACCTCGCCATGGGCGGCGCCGCGGGTCCCGGAGTTGAGGATGCCACGATCGACGAGGGTGAGGGCCGCGTAGAGCTGGTCGGTGAAGAAGTCCGAGCGGCGGCAATCATAGGCGAGGGTCGCCACGGCGGAGAGCGTGTTGATGTTGCCGCGAACCGCGCCGAAGCCCGTCTCCATGCCCCAGATCGCCAGGAGCGGGCCGGCCGGCACGCCGTAGCGCTGCTCGATCGAGTCGAACAGGGCCGCGTTGGTCTGCTTCAGCTTGCGGCCGCGGGCGACGATGGTGGGGCCCCCGCGCTTGGCCAGGAACTGGTCGAGGGTCAAACGGAAGCTCTTCTGGCCCCGGTCGGCCGAGATGGTGGCGCCGGAATAGGAGGTCTCCATGAGGGCGGCGAGGCTCGCGGCGCTGGCGCGTCCCTTCGCTTCCTGCGCGAACTGGGTCTTCCACGCCTCGAAACCGCTGGCCGTGTTGCCGCACTGGGCCGCCTGCGCCGTGCCGGCCATGCAGGCCAGGGCACCGAGGGCGGCGGCGATGGCCCCCTTGTAGCCGCGTCTGGTCATCCGAAACTCCTTCGTCGCGGCAGCTCTCAGGAGACTGCCAGCTTTGCCGATCGCCCTAAGCCGTTCCGCATGGGAAGGCTACAACCTTGCCGAGGTGTCGGTGCGGCCCGTGCCAGTTCCCGGCAAGATGTGATCTTACGGTTACCACCCTGACCGTTCGCGAGTGCGCTGCCGGCACGCGATCCGGCGGCGTTACACGCGCTGCCGAACCCGCGATGTGCCCGATCCCGCTCGCCTCCGAGGACCCCGCGAACGGGCGCACGTCGCATCACGCTTTAGATGGTCAGGCTATTGTGCATGCGAGATAAAGTAGCAGAAATTTAATTATTCGTGGATTGTCCACTCAGATGAAAAATATTGCCCAACAATCTACCATTAAATTGCATAATTAGAAGAATTACAATGTTTATAATGGATATTGTCAGCATATATCATTGGTAATACTTGTGCTTCCGGAGTGTTCCGGGAGCCGACGATGCAAGACCAAACAGGATGCCCGCCTCATGCGGCGAGGCTCGACCACAGAGCCGCCAATCGCCTGCCATGGTTGCTGGCGGGCGGGGCCGCCCTCGTCCTCGCGGACACGGCCTGGGCTCAGAACAACCCGGCGGCGGTGCAGACCCCCTCCACGACCGCCGTGTCCCTCGATCAGATCACCGTCGATGGCGATGGCGGCGGCACCATCGGCTACCAGCCCCGGCGTACCAGTTTCGGGGCCGGGTCGGACACTTCGCTCCTCGACACGCCCGCCAACATCGCCGTGGTGCCCGCCACGGTCCTGCGCGACCAGGCCGTCCTCTCCCTCGACGAGGCCTTGCGCAACGTCAGCGGCACCGCCCAGGCCAACAGCCTCGGGGGCACGCAGGAAGGCGTGATCCGGCGTGGATTCGGGACCACGCGGGACAGTTCGATCCTGCGGGATGGCCGCCGTACGGTCCTGCAGCAGAACTTCAACTACGCCATCGAGCAGGTGGAGGTGCTGAAAGGGCCCGCCTCCCTGCTTTACGGCATCTCGGAGCCGGGAGGTCTCATCAATCTCGTCTCGAAGCGTCCCGAATTCACGTCACACGGCGCCCTCAGCGTCACCGGGACGAGCTTCGGCGGCGGCCTCGTCCAGGCCGACGTGACCGGGCCGGTGGAAGGCACCAACCTCGCCTACCGGGTGGTCGGGGATTTCCAGGATTACCAATACTGGCGCAATTTCGGCGCGATCGAACGGCAGGTCGTGGCCCCGTCGCTCACTTGGAAGGGCGACGACACCAAGGTGACGGTGGCCTACGAGTTCGCGCATTATAATATCCCGTTCGACCGCGGCGCCATCTTCGATCCGCGCAACGGCCAGCCCCTGCGGGTCCCGCGCGACCGCCGCTTCGACGAACGCTTCAGCCGCGTGGACGCCACCAGCCATCTCGCCAGCCTCGACATCGAGCATCGCTTCAACGACGATTGGCGGCTGCATTTCGGCTACAGCTTCAGCCATCTCGGCTACGACGACAATCAGGTCCGCGCGGTCTCGTACAATGCCGAGACGGGCATGCTGACCCGACGGGCCGATTCCACGCAGGGCGGCGACTTCAACGCGCATGTGGCGCGGCTCGACCTGACCGGACGGGTCGACACGTTCGGCCTGCGGCACGACATCCTGGCCGGCGCGATGTACGAGCGGGTGGATTACTTCCGCAAGACCACCATTCGCGGAGCGAACCAGGGCGGTTTCGACGTCTTCGACCCGGTCTATGGTCGCCTCGGCCCGTCGAACCAGGTTTCGCTCACGGGCAGCGACGTCCGCGACCGGCTCAACAACACCAGCCTCTACCTCCAGGATTCGTTCCACCTCACCGACCAGCTCATCTTGGTGGCCGGTGTCAGCGCCCAGATCTACGATCAGCTCGCCTATGCCGGGCGGCCGTCCGTGGTCACCACCGACATCAACGGCGTGCAGCCGGTCCCGCGTGCCGGGATCGTCTACAAGCTGACGCCCGATCTCTCGCTCTATGGCAGCTTCAGCCGCTCGTTCCGGCCCAACGTCACCGATCTGGAGACCAACGGCTCCCTCGCCCCCGAGGAGGGGGAGGCCTACGAGGTCGGCGTGAAGGCCGATCTCGGCCCCGGCCTCACCGTGACGGGGGCGATGTTCGATGTCGAGAAGGCGAACGTGCTGGTCACCCAGGTGGTGGACGGAGCGCGGATCGCCACCACCGCCGGCAAGGCCCGTTCGCGCGGGTTCGAACTGGACTTCGCCGGACAGATCCTGCCCGATTGGGCGGTGATCGGCAGCTACGGCTTCACCCAGGCCCTCGTGACCGAGGACCCGGTTCTGGCGGGCAAGGAGCTCCAGAACACGCCGCGCGTGACGGCGTCCGCCTTCCTCACCCACCAGTTCGGCGCGGTGACGCGCGAGGGCGAGCTCGGCTCGCTGCGCCTCGGCCCCGGTTTCCTCGAGGCCGGCTTCGGCACCCGCTATATCGGCGAGCGGCCGGGCGATGCCGCCAACACCTTCACCATGCCCCACTACCTCGTCTGCGATGCCTTCCTGGCCTATCGCACGGCGGTGAACGGTCGGGCGACGACGATCCAGCTCAACCTCAAGAACCTGTTCGACGAGACCTATTATTCGTCGTCGGCGGCCAGCAACCTGCTGGTGGCCGTGGGCGAGCCGTTCCAGGCCCTGGTGACGGCGCGTGTGACGTGGTGACGGCAATCCGCCGATAGGCCGATCTCACGATCGGCCCCGATGGCGGCGGGCCGGATGTGGCATCCGGCCCGCCGCCATCATCAGAAGGACAGCCTCATCCCGGCGACCACGTTGCGCGGTGCCCCGGCGAAGACCGAGCCCGGGGTGGTGGCGAGCACGCCCGTGCCGTTCTGCAGGCCGGTCGTGGAACTGAGGGAGTTCGCGAGGTTCTGGGCCGAGGAGACGTAGGTCTCGTCGAAGACGTTGCGGACTTCCGCGTAGAGGCTGATGCGCTTGGCGTAGCCGCCGGGGAGGTCGGCCGCGTAATGCACGTTGGCATTGACGACGGTGTAGCCCGGCGCCTTCAACTGGTTGGCGTTGTCGATGAAGAACCCGTCCTGGACGACCGCCTCCACATAGGCGCCGAGGCCGGCGAGCGGCCCCGTCGGCTGGTCGTAGCCGATGCGGGCGAGGAGCTGATGGGCGGGCACGCCCGGAATGGCGTTGCCGGCGCGGTCGAACCTTTCGGTGAAGGCTCCGGCGCTGAGTTGCTCGGTGTATGTCGTGTAGATCTGGTCGTCGAACGTGTAGGCGGCGACCGCCCGCCATCCGGGTGAGAAGGCCCAGTCCGCCGCGAACTCGATGCCGCGATGCTCCGAGGCCGGGGCGTTGAACGTGTAGCTCAGGAGCCCGGCGCCGGGGGATTGCGACACGAGCTCGTTGCGGAAGAACTCGTAGAACCCGGTCAGGCTGAGGCGCAGGTTCTCCGTCGGCGTCCAGTCGGCGCCGAGGTCGAAGCCGAGATTCTCCTGGGTCTGGAGTTGGGTGTTGCTGCCCGGAACACCGGCGGGCGTAATGAACAGGTTGCTCGCCGCCGGCGTGGTGTATCCGGTGGCGACCCGCCCCCGGAACGCCCAGGCGGCGTTCGGCCGGTAGACCAGGGCGAGTTCGGGGGCGACGTTGAGGAAGCTGCGGTCGGTCGTGGCCACGGTGGTCGTCCGTCCGTCCGCCGAATAGCCGTAGGCGAGGTTGCGCCCGGTGATGGTGGTGTTCTCCGCCGCGATCCCAAGGACACCCGTCAACTGGTCCGAGAGCGCGACCTCCGTCCTTGCACGGCCGCCGAGATTCGATTGCACGGCCTCCTGGTCGCCGATCAGCGCGCCGAGGGTCGCCCCGCCATAGGGGGCGCGGTTGAAGGTCGTGATGTGGTTGTCGATGGTGTTGTAGGCCAGCGCCACGTAGCCCACCGCCGGCAAGCCGAAGAGCTCGCCGCGCCGGGTCAGGTCGGTGAGGAAGTTCCAGGATGGATAGGAGCCGCGCGACGAGGTCGTATAGAAGGGCTGGTTGAAGTTGCGCTCGTCGAAGCCGAGCTGGGTGCGCCACGTGGTCTGCGCGTCGATGTCGTGTTCCCAGCGGGCCGCCACGATGGTGCGGCGGTCCTTGCGCCCGAAGGCGCCCTCGTCCGCCGTGACCGGCACGGTGGCGCCGAAGGCCCCGTTGATGCGCAGGTTCGTGAGCGTGCAGCCCGGGGCCGCGGTGGCCGCCGCCGCGCAGCCGCGCTGGTAGGGGTTGATGCCGAACTGGTCGAGGGAGGAGCGGGCGGGAAGGTCCGCGTTCACCTGGTTGTTGATCACCTTCAGGGTGAAGCGGTTGTCCGGGGTCGGGGTGTAGCTCGCTAGCAGGTTGATGGTCTGGGTGTCGTAGGAGGAATGGTCCTGGTAGCCGTTGCCGCGCGCGTCGCTGGCGAACAGGCTGATCTCCACCGGACCGCTGGCGCCGCCGACGGTGAAATAATTGCTGAGATAGCCGAAGCTGCCCGCCTCGGTGCCGATCTCGTAACCGTCGATCTCGCGGCCGGTCCGCGTCCGGAAGGCCAGCGCGCCGCCGGTGGCGTAATTGCCGAACAGGGCCGATTGCGGCCCGCGGAACACGTCGATGCGGGAATAGGCGCGCGGATCGACGAGATCGAAGCGGGAGGCCCCGTCCGGCTGCGTCAGGATGAACCCGTCCTCCAGGACCACCATGTTCTTGGTGACGCCGGTGGAGCGGGCGTTGTTGCCCCGGATCGAGATGACGACGTCGCGCGCGCCGTTGCCCTGGCGCACGGTGACGCCCGGGCTGTTGACGAGGACAGAGCCGATATCGGTGGCGGGGCGGTTGTCGATCGTACCGCTGCGCCCGACCTGCGTCACCACCTGCCCCATGGGCTGTTCGATGACGCTGGGGGCCGAGCCCTGGGGCGAGGCGACACCGAAGCCGCTCCGGCCTGGCTCTCCGACGACGGAGAGTTCCGGCAGGGTGACGCCGTCCTCGGCGGCCTGCGCCAGGGCGTCGGCGCCCGCGAGCGGCAGGGCGGCGAGGGTGAGGAGGGCATGCCGGGCGCCGATGCGGCGGGCGGCATGAGGGGGACGGGAGCTGGGCATCGAGGGGGTTCGTTCCGGATCGCGGCAGAGGGGATGCGCCGTGGGAAGACGGCGCGCGCTGGATCAGGACGCGGTCGGCGGTGCGCGCGGCTGGCCGGCCGGGCGATGCGGACGGGCCGGCTCGGATGGCGGCGGGATCGGCCAGGCCAGCGCGTGCCATCCCTGGCGCCGCGCCACCGATGGTGCTTGGGGAACGAGGGGGCTCGACAGCCCGACCGCGCAGAGCGGGCAGGCCTTGCAGGCCGGCGTGGCGGGAGACGGATCCCCGATGGCGGGGGAGCCTTCCGCATGACCGCAGATCGCCGAGAGCGCGAGCGGGTCGACCGAGGCTCCCGGTACGGCGTGGTCCGCCATGATCCGCAAGCCGGCCAGCGGCGCGATCGCCTGTCCCCACAGGGCGAGCAGGATCAACCCGCTGCCGAGGCAGAGGCGCAGGGCGCGAAACTGGCGGATGAGGTCGGTCACGGGCGCGGTCCCCGCGTCGCTCGGATCAGGCCGCCGCCGGTCGCCGCCCTTGGCGCCGGAGGGCCTGGATGCCGAGGTCGAGCCCGATCATGGCGAGGATGGCGAGGCCGGTCAGCGGAAACAGCGCGCCGAGACCCAGGACCAGGGCGGTGACCGTGGCGGCGATCCGGCGGTCGCGCGGCCAGGGCGGGACGCCGAGGCCGCCCGCCGGCCGCCGCTTCCACCACATGGTTCCGGCTGTGACGCTGAGCAGGATCGTGGCGAGGCAGAATGCCAGCATCGCCAACTGGTTCAGGCGGCCCCAATACTCGCCCTTGTGCAGGCCGATCCCGTACTGGATCGCCTGCCCGACGCTGCCGAGATCGGCGAAGGCCACGTCCACCAGAGGGGCGCCGGTATATTGGTCGAGGGAGATCAGCCGCTGGCGGTCGACGTCGCGCGGGTAGATCGCGGCGGCATAGATGCCGGTGGGTCCCTCGGGCAGCGCGACCTCGTAGCCCCGTGGCATGCCGAGGCCGTCGAGGATGGCCAGGGCCCGGTCGAGGCCGATGGCGGGCGCGTCCGCCGGTTGCGAGACCGGCATGGGTGCGTCCTCCATGGTCCAGCCCGCCTGGGTCAGCCGGTCCTTCATCGGCACGGCGGACACCGCCTTCCCCGCCCACAGGGCGCGCGGCTGGCCGAGCCCCGCCTCGTTCGACAGGGCGCGGACCTGCTGGCCCCACCAGACCGACCAGGGCAGGCCGGTGATCGCGAGGACGAACAGGCCGGCACCGGCCACGAGCCCGGTCACCGCGTGGAGGTCCCGCCACCAGACGCGCTTGGACGGCCTCGCGCGGACTGTCACGACACCACCCCCCTTCCCGCCCCCTTGCCCGCGCGGCCACCACAGATAGGTGCCGGTGACGACGAGGATGATGGCGAACCCGGCCACCACCTCCACGATCCCGTTGGCGATCGTGCCAAAATAGCTGAGGCTGTGCAGGCGCCTCACCACCATCATCGGGTCGCTCTCGGTGTTCACGACGTCGAGGACGTCGGCGTTGTAGGGGTTGAGGTAGACCTGAATCCGGCTACCGCCTTCCCTCATGGTCACGAGGGCGGAGGCGGTCGCGGAGGCCGGGCCGGTGAAGGAGACCGGCACACCGCCCGGAACCGCTTCGGAGGCGGTGTAGACGAGGCGGCTCGCGCTCACGGACGCTCGGTTCTGCGCCGCCACCTCGGTGCGGTGGGCGAAGAGCGCGGCGTTGATCTCGTCCTTGAACAGGTAGATCGCGCCGGTGGTCGAGAGCAGGACGAGGAAGGGCAGGCACAGTAGCCCGGCATAGAAATGCCAGCGCCAGACGGCGCGATAGATGCCGTCGCGCGACGCGTGCATGGCGTCGGACCCGCGAAATGCGTGGGCGCCGCCCTGGGACGATGGGGTCATCGGGGTCAATCCGGGTCTGAGCGATCGAAACGGTTGATCTCTCAGGCGGAAGGCGGACCTCGCGATCCGATGGATTGGTCGGGCGGTGCCCGCGCGGCGGGGACCGCCACGTCCGGACGTGGCGCAAGCGGGGCCGGACGTGCCTGCCAGACCACCGTTGCGAAGGCCGTGTCCTGTCCCGGCGCCTGCGGTCCCGCATGGGCCGCCGTGCAGCACGCATGCGCGCAGGCCGGGCTCGCATCGGCAGGATCGCCCGCTGCGTCATGCCCGCAAAGGGCGCTTTCCCATCCCGCCTGGGCCGGTGGCGTCATCGTGACGAGAAACGCCTGGAGGCACAGGCCGTAGAGCGCGATCATGGCGATGATCGCGCGCAGGCCGGCCGTCCCTGGCGAGAGCTTCCGCATGATGAGGCCTTACGGCACGGGTTCTCGCGCCGTCAACGTGGTTCCTCCGAGTCCGCAGGCTCGTCCCCGACGGGGAAGACCTCGAAGGGCGCGCGGGTCCGAGAAATCGTGGACCTTAAGCGCCGGCATGTTCGGCGATGTAATGGCCGATGGCGCTGGCAGCGTTGAGCATGTGGGCGCGCATCCGCCTCGCGGCGGCGTCGCCGTCGCCCTCGGCGATGGCCGCCAGGATCTCGCCGTGCTCGGCGCGGGAGGTCCTGATCCGCTCGCCATGGCGCAGCTGCGTGCGGCGAAACCCCGAGAGCCTCGTGCGCAAGGCGAGCGCCTGTTCCAGCAGGAAGCCGTTATGGGTGGCGCCGTAGAGCGCCTCATGGAAGCTGCGGTTCAGCGTGTCGTAGGCGTCGACGTCGCCCGCCTCCACCATCGCCTCCGAACGGGCATGCAGGTCCATCAGGTGGCTGCGCTCGAGCGGCGTCATCCGGTAGGTGGCGAGGCGCACGCACATCGCCTCGAACTCGGCGGTGGCCTCGAACATGTCCATGATCCGTTCCGGCGTCATCCGGGTGACGACGACGCCCCGGCGCGGCCGCAGCTCCACGAGCCCGTTGAAGGCGAGCTGACGCAAGGCTTCCCTCACCGGCGTGCGGGAGGCGCCGAAGCGGTCGGCCAGATCCTGCTCGTCCAAAGCCGTGCCCGCGCTCAGGGTGCCGGCCGCGATCTCGTCGGTCAGGGCGTTGCGGATCAGGTCGGAGAGAAGCCCCCGCTCCTCGGCGATGCCGTCCATGGTCGTCGTCCCCTCCCCGCTTGCGTTGCCGGCCCGCCTTACGATGTCCCTCATCGCAGATGGGGCGGATCGTCAAGCGGGATTGGGATGCTCCTAGCACGCCCGGAATGCCGAGGCCTCGTCCTGTCGCCATCTCGTATTTTTTACCTGGCCGATAACCCATAACGGTATACCCAGAATTGACTTGGTCGCCAGACGGGGTACGCATGGCGCGATACGGGACGGTCCGCGACTTGTCGCTGGCCGCGCGTTCCCACGGTCTCCGCCGATGCGGGTCCGGATGACGAGAGGCGGATCGGATGACCGATTGGCGGGTGCAGCGGAAGGCCAGGGACGCGCGGATCGAGCGCGGCCGGGTCCATGCCGAGGGCAAGGTCGTGGCCGCGTCGGCGGTGGTCGACCTGCTGGAGGCGGTGCTGCTGCCCGGCGACCGGGTCTGCCTCGAAGGCGACAACCAGAAACAGGCGGATTGTCTCGCCAGGGCCTTGAGCGCCTGCGACCCGGCGCGGGTCCACGACCTGCACATGGTCCAGTCCGGCATCGTGCTGCCCGAGCATCTCGACATTATCGAGCAGGGCATCGCCCGGCGCCTGGACTATTCCTATTCCGGGCCGCAAGGCGCCCGCATCGCCCGGATGCTCTATGGCGGGCAGATCGCGCTCGGCGCGGTGCACACCTATCTCGAACTCTTCGCGCGCTACTTCATCGACCTGACGCCCAATGTCGCCCTCATCGCGGGCGTCTCGGCGGATCGCGACGGCAACCTCTATACCGGCCCCAACACCGAGGACACGCCGACGGTGGTGGAGGCCACCGCCTTCAAGAACGGCGTCGTGATCGCGCAGGTGAACGCAATCGTCGACCGGGTCCCCCGTGTCGATATCCCCGGCGACCGGGTGGATTTCGTGGTCGAGGCCGACAGGCCGTTCTACGTGGAGCCGCTCTTCACCCGCGATCCGGCGGCGGTCACCGAAACGCAGATCCTGATGGCCATGATGGCGATCAAGGGCATCTACGCCGAATACGGCATCCGCCGCCTCAACCACGGCATCGGCTTTGGCACCGCCGCCATCGAGCTGCTGCTGCCGACCTTCGCCGAGCGGCTTGGCCTCAAGGGCAAGATCGCCACCCATTGGGCGCTCAACCCGCATCCGAGCCTGATCCCGGCCATCGAATCGGGCTGGGTCGAGCAGATCCACTGTTTCGGCTCGGAAGTCGGGATGGACCGCTACATCCGCGAGCGGCCGGACGTGTTCTTCACCGGCTCGGACGGAAGCCTGCGCTCCAACCGCGCCTTCTGCCAGACGGCGGGGCTCTATGCCTGCGATCTCTTCATCGGCTCGACCCTGCAGATCGATCTCCAGGGCAATTCCTCCACCGTCACCACCAACCGGGTGGCGGGGTTCGGCGGCGCGCCGAACATGGGCTCCGATCCGCATGGCAGGCGCCACCCCTCGGACCCCTGGATGAAGGCCGGCGGGGAGGCCGGCGGCACCGGCGATCCGGCGCTACGCCGGGGCCGCAAGCTCGTGGTGCAGCTGGTCGAGACCTTCGGCGACAAGCTGGTCCCGGCCTTCGTGGAGCGGCTCGACGCCCTCGAACTGGCGCGCAAGCTCGATCTCGAACTGGCTCCGGTGATGGTCTACGCCGACGACGTCACCCACATCGTCACCGAAGAGGGCATCGCCAACCTGCTTCTGTGCCGGACGCTCGACGAGCGCGAGCAGGCGATCCGCGGGGTCGCCGGCTACACCGATGTCGGGCGCGGCCGCGACCACGCCATGGTCGAGGCGCTGCGCGCGCGAAAAATCATCCGCCGGCCGGAGGATCTCGGCATCGATCCCCTGGACGCCGACCGTTCGCTCCTGGCGGCGCGGTCGATCAAGGATCTCGTGCACTGGTCGGGCGGCCTCTACGAGCCGCCGGCCAAGTTCCGGAACTGGTGAGGGAGCGCCACCCCATGGAAAAGCTGACCTTCCGGCATCGGACGGCGAAGCCCCTGCCCGGCACCAAGGCCCAGGCGATCACCGGCGTGGTCGCCTCGGGCAATCTCGAAGTGCTGATGGAGCGCAGCCTCGCGCCCGACGCATGCATCGTCGAGATCGATACCGCGATCAACGGATACGGACCGGTCTGGGAGGCGGTGGTCTCCGATTTCGTGGCGCGCCGGCAGCCCGGCGGCCTGCGCATCACCATCAACGATGGCGGGGCACGGCCCGACACCGTGACCCTGCGCCTGCTCCAGGGTGCCCGGCTGATGGAGGCCGTGTGATGGCGATGAGCCCCGTCTCCCTCTCCGCCGATCCCCTCGACCAGAGCTGGTACGAGGCCAGCGCCCGCGCCCGCCTCGACGCCCTCGTCGATCCCGGTTCGTTCGAGGAGTTCCTCGGCCCCGAACAGCGGGTGATGAGTCCGCACCTGCCCGCCTTCGACCTGCCGCGCGCCTTCGACGACGGCATCGTGGTGGGACGCGGGAGCCTCGGCGGTTCGCTCGTCCTCCTGGCCGCGCAGGAGGGCCGCTTCATGGGCGGGGCCTTCGGCGAGGTCCACGGTGCGAAGCTCGTCGGCCTGCTGCGGGCCGCGCTCGCGGTGAAGCCGGCGGCGGTGCTGATCCTGTTCGATACCGGCGGCGTGCGGCTGCAGGAGGCCAATGCCGGCGAGACCGCCATCGCCGAGATCATGCGCGCCATCGTCGACCTGCGCAGGGCGGGCGTGCCCGTGGTCGGGCTGATCGGCGGGCGCGCCGGCTGCTACGGCGGCGGCGGCCTCATCGCCGGCACCTGCTCGCGCCTCGTCGTCTCGGAGGGCGGGCGCATCAGCGTCTCCGGCCCGGAGGTGATCGAGACCAACAAGGGCGCGGAGGAATTCGATTCCCGCGACCGGGCGCTGGTCTGGCGCACCATGGGCGGCAAGCACCGCCGGCTCATCGGCGGGGCGGACGCTTTCGCGGACGATACGATCCGCGCGTTTCGCGATGCCGCCCGCGAACAGATCGGCAAGGCGCCGGCCTTCGATCTCGCCACCCTGGAGGCAGAGCAGGCGCGCCTCGAGGCTCGCCTCCACCGGTTCGGCGACGCTCGCGACGCCACCGAGATCTGGGGCCGCCTCGGGGTGAACGATCCCGCCGCCGTGCCGGGCCTCGACGGTCATGCCTTCGACGCCCTTCTCGCCCGACTGCCGGAGGCGCCTCATGACGCTCGCTGAGATCCTGCATTCGCTCTTCCCCGAGGGGCATGGCGTCGAGGTCGTGGACGGCCTCATCGGCGGCGACGGGCCTTTCGGAGCGGGCCGTCTCGCGGTGGTCGGAATCGACGGCAACACCCCGCTCGGGATCGAGGGCGCCTGTCTGCTCGCCGGGCGCGTTCTCGATGTGGTGCGCCGGGGCGGCGAGACGCCGATCCTCGTCGCCGTGGATTCGGACAGCCAGCGCATGAGCCGCCGCGACGAGCTGCTGGGCCTCAACGAGTATCTCGCCCATCTCGCCAAGGCGCTGCTCCTCGCCGATGCCAGCGGCCATCCCACGATCGGCCTCGTCTATGGGCACACGGCGGCCGGCGCCTTCATCGCCACCGCCCTGGCGACGCGGGTGCTCGCCGCCCTGCCCGGCGCCCATCCGAGCGTGATGGACCTGGCCTCGGTGGCGCGGGTCACGAAGCTCCCCCTCGAGCGGCTGGAGGAGATGGCGACATCCACCTCCGTCTTCGCGCCCGGCCTCGACAACATGGTGAAGGCGGGGGCGGTCCACGCGGTGCTCGACCCCACGGCACCGCTCGGCCCCCAGATCGAAGCCCTCATCGCCGGGAGTTCCACAACGGATGGCCGCGACGCCCTCGGCCATGAGCGCGGCGGGCGGCTCATGGCGCAGGACATCGCCAGGCGGGTTGTGCGGGCGGCGACGGGCGACGTGGCACCCCGTGACTGAGGACGAGGCGTCGGGGCTCGCTCGCCACGACCTCCTGCGTGTCGACCCGGCATCCTGGGAGCGCCTCCTCGCCGGGCGCGGGGATCTCGACGGCGTTCCCCATCTCGCCGAATGGGCCCGTCGCGGCTGGCCGGTCATCGTCCGACGCCGCGATCCCGGCGAGCCTGCGGACCACATCCCCGCCGGCCTGCCGCTGCCGCCTTCCGCCGGCAAGCGTCGGATCGGCCTTGCCTTGCCGGCCGCCGCCGCGAGTCGGTTTGGGCCGGTCACCCTGGAGAGCGCGCGGGAGACCGCACCGCCGGCATGGCGGCCGGTGGTCGATGAGGTGCTGGCCCTCGAGCGCGAGCACCGCCTCGTGCCGCATGTGTTCGGAAGCCTGCAGTGGCAGGCTTTGACCGGTCTTCCCTATCTCGGGCCGGGCTCCGATCTCGACCTCCTCTGGCCTGTCTCTGGCCGGGTCGATCCCCGGTTTCTGCAGGCCCTCGCGCGGATCGAGGCGCGCGCGCCGATGCGCCTCGATGGCGAGATCGTCCTGCCCGACGGGGTCGGCATCAACTGGCGCGAACTGCTCGACGCTCCCATCGGCGGAACCGTCCTGTGCAAGGGGCGGGAAAGCCTCGCCCTGCGCCCCGCCGCGTCGTTTCTCGCGGAAGTGACGTCATGATCGCCCTCGCCCGCTCTCCGATCAGGGACGCCCGGATTCCGCTCAGCCCCGGCGACATCGCGGAACGCGCGGTCGAGTCCCTGCGCCGCGAAGTCGAGACCTATCCGAAGCCCGGCCTCGTCAGCCATGTGGATCGCGGCAGCCATGCCGACATGGATGCCGGCACCTTTCGCGCCAGTGCCACGGCCCTCCTGCCCTCCTTCGCCGAGTTGGCGGATGCCGGAGCCGCAGGGGCCGGGATGCCTGCCCTTCGCCGGATCGGCATCGAGGCCGAAACCGCCATGCGGGAGGCGACGGGCGGGGTGAACACCCATCGCGGCGCCATCTTCGGCCTCGGTCTGCTCGCCGCTGCGGCGGGCGCCCTCGCCCACACGGCCTGCCGCTTGCCGCCGGGAGCGCTCGGGCGCCACGTGAGCGAGCGTTACGGCGGGGCGATCCTCGCCGGACCCGTCCTGCTCCATGCGCCGGGCGCGGCGGCACGGCGGCGCTACGGAATCGGCGGCGCGCCCGCCGAGGCTGCGGCGGGATTTCCGGCCCTCTACATGGTCGGGCTGCCCGCCCTGCGCCGGGCGCGAGGGCTGCGGCCCGGGGACGACGAGGCCGCGCGCGTCGAGGCCTGCTTCGCCCTGATCGCCCATCTCGAGGATACCAACCTGCTCCATCGCGGCGGCGAGGCGGGCTATGCCTTCGCCCGCGCCTCGGCCACGGCCTTCCTCGCCGGAGGAGGCGTCGCGCGGGACGATTGGCGGGCACGAGCGGAGGCCGTCCACCATGCTTTCGTCGCGCGCAATCTCAGCCCCGGCGGCAGCGCCGACCTCCTCGCCATGACCCTGTTCGTCGACGGATTGGAGACGGCATGAGTCTCGCGGTCCTGCTCTCGGGCCAGGGTGGCCAGCATCCCGCCATGTTCGATCTCGTGGCCGATCATCCCGCCGCTCAGGAGATCTTCGCGGCGGCGACGCTTCTCCTCGGCGCCGACCCGCGCGACCTCGCCCGGACGGGCGGCCCGGCCCTGCACGGCAACCGCACCGGTCAGATCCTCTGCTGCGTCGCCGGCCTCGCCGCCTGGACCGTCCTGCGAGACGGGAGCCACGGCCGTGTGGTCCTGGCCGGCTACAGCATCGGCGATCTCGCCGCCTGGGGCTGCGCGGGACGGTTCTCCCCCGCCGCGATCTTGCAACTGGCCGCCGCGCGCGCCGAGGCGATGGATGAGGCCAGCGGGCCGGGCTACGGGCTCGCCGGCCTTCGCGGCCTGTCGCGCGCGCGGGTCGCGGCCCTGGTCGAGGAGCACGGCTGCCATCTCGCCATCCTCAACGCCGCCGACAGCGTGGTCGCCGGCGGGGCCGTGGCCGATCTCGAATCGCTCTGCGCTCGGGCTCTCGCCTCGGGGGCGGCGCGGGCGGTGCTGCTTCCGGTCCATACCCCCTCGCACACGCCGCTCCTGGCGGCGGCCAGCGCGCGGTTTCGCGCGGAGCTGGCGCGGGCCGAGATCCTGCCGCCGTCTCGTCTCGGCCCGCCGCCTCGCCTCCTCAGCGGTCTCGACGGTGCCCCGGTCTTCGATGCCGCCAAGGGGCTCGACAAGCTGGCCGAAGCGATCTCGCGGACCATCGATTGGGCGGCCTGCCTCGACGGCATCCGCGAGGCCGGAGCGCGGGCCGTCCTCGAACTCGGCCCCGGACATGCCTTGGCGACCATGGCGCGGGACGCCATGCCGGGAGCGGCCGTCCATGCCGTCTCCGACTTCCGCTCCCTGTCCGGGCTCACGGACTGGCTCGCGGCGCAGGAAGGCGCGGGCTGAACCGCCCCGGCTTCCGCCGTGAACCGTATGCCCCGCCAGCGCGTTGAGGAGTCGGGCGGAGGCTTGACCATGTCGAGATGGATCTACGGGGCCGGTATCCTGAGTGCCGCGCTGGCATCGGCGATCCCCTGTGCCGCTCAGAACATGGCGCTGACACCGCCAGCACCCCGGCCGAGCACTGTCCCGAGTGAGCCCGTCCGACATCCCGAGCCTCCTGCGCGACCGCAGCTCCATGCTTTCAGCGGCGAGCTTCCGAACCAGAGGACCGGCCCGATGCGCAACCGTGTGGTCCGCGACATCTGCATCGGCTGCGACCGCTGAATCGGCGGGTCGGGCGAGGGGCGGACATCATCCAGAAACAGAACGGCGCGAAACGGATCTGCTGCGCTCCGACTGCCCCCAAGCGAGGCGTGGCGGATGGACGGAGCGGTGTGCCGAGGGTGCGCCGCCCCGTCCGTCTTCATGACCGCGCGGACGGGTCGCGCGCGAGGACGAGGAGACGTCCCGAGTTCTCCGCCGGTGGTCTATGGATGTCCCAATGACATCCACCGGAGACGCGTTTGGCTAGCCGCTATGGGCTTGAGATCCGGGCTGCGACCGCTGCCGATGCGGCGGGCCTTGCCGCCCTGTTCCAGGCATCGGGACAGTCCATAGCGGTGAGCGATCTGGCCGAGCGGCTGGAGGCCTTGCGCCTTGGGAGCGGGACGGCCCTCATCGCCGTCGAATGGGGGCCGCCGAGCGGTCTCGTCGTCCTGCACTGGTACCGTTCGCTGACGGCGGCTCAGCCCGTCGCCCAGATCACCGGCCTCCTGGTCGGACCGGACGAGCGCCGACGCGGCATCGGCCGTCTCCTGCTGAAGGCCGCGTCGCAGGCCGCCCGGATGGCGGGATGCACCACCCTCGAACTCGCCGCCGCGCCCGGTGAGGAGACTTTGCCGGCCTTCTGCGACAGCACGGGATTCGAGCGGGCCGGATCCTTGTTCACCCGGCCGCTGCGTAAGAAGAGCTGATACCGGTCACTCCGGGAACCGTGCGATTCACCGCGTCGTTGCTTCCAGTGATCACTTCGACCCGATCAAGGAGACCGGCATGACACGGACTCTCATCCGCACGACCCTCGCCTCGGCATTTCTCCTCGGCCTCACCGGTGCCGCCTTGGCGCGCGGCGGCACCGGCGGTGGTGGCGATGGGCTCTCGCCTTACTCGGCATTGAGCGGCAACGACCGCTCGGCCGGCGTGAACAACGGCAATTACCGCGATCCCCGCCTCGATCCCTATCTGCAGACCTATGGCCGGCGCTACGTCGCCCCCCGCCCCTATGGCGGCGCCGGCGAATACGGTTATCGGCCCTCGCGCCGGGGCTATGACGGATACGGGTACTGACGGGGCGACGCAGCCCCGCTCTCAGGCCGGAGCCTTCTGGGCGGTGGCTTTGTCGTCGCCCGGTTCGATGACGATCGGCTCCACCGTCTCCGGCATGTCCTGTGACCGGCATTCCGCCAGGATCGCGTCGGCTCCCTCCTTGCCGATGAGGCCGAGCGAGAGGGCATGGTCGGCCATGATGGTGGTGTCCCCCGCCAGCACCAGGCTGCTGCCGGCCTCGAGGATCGCCTGCGACAGGCGCTCGATCTGCTCGGCCCGGCACGGGTCGCGCGAGACGTTGCGGATGTAGACGGCGAGCACCCGGCCGGGATTCTCCGAGACGATCTTGGCATAGACTTCCGGGTCGTGCTGGCCGCTGTCTCCGATGAGGACGAAGGGCAGGTCGCCGTAGAGCGCCAGCATGTGGCGGATCAGGTCGCGCTTGTGGTCCTCGGCACGGCGCGGCAGCGGATGGCGCCAGGACAGGCCCCATTCCCGCAGGAACAGCACCGGCCCCGCCGGAATCCCGTGCTGCCGGAAGAACTCGCTGAGCATGTCGTAGATGCCCCAGGGGGCGCGGGAGACGTAGAGCATCGGGTTCGACTGGTCGCCGGTGGCGCCCGCATGCAGCGCCCGGCTCAGGGACGCCGCTCCCGGGAAGGCGACGCGGTCCTCCGCATCGGCCACGAACAGCCGCCACAGCATCTTGAGCTTGTTGGCCACGCCCGTATGCATGATCGTGTCGTCGATATCGCTGATGACGACGAAGCGGCACTTCTCCGGCGGGATGAACACCTGCCCCTGCGCCCGCACCGGCGGATCGGCCACGAGTTCGAGTTCGACGCTGTGCCAATGGTCCTCGCCGGCGGGCACGTTCGGCGGCTTGAGGCTCACCCGGAAATAGCCGTCGCGGTCGGTCACGGCGGTCGTCTCGGCCCCGCCGAAGCGCGCGACGACGGACGCATCGGCGACCTTGCGCCTGCGGATGCGCCGGGCGATGTCGCGCAGGTCGGCGGCGATGTCGTCGGCCTCGGGGTCCGGGTCGCGGCGTGCCTGCCGGAAGACCCGGCCGATCAGCAAGATCTCCCTCGTCGAGCCGTAGCCGCGATAGGCCTCGATCACCGTCCCGCCCGTCCCCTGCGCCCGGCGCACCGGTCGGGCGGCCAGCGCCAGCAGGCGCCCGCCCGCCCTGCGCCAGCGCGGCGTCGCCCGTTCGGGGGTCGGAGGAGGTGAGGTCATGGGCCGGCCCGAAGCAAGACGATCGTGATCGCGGTCAAGCCGCCGTCGGGGCCGAAGGTTGCGAGGGACCTCTCGGTTCGAGCGTCGTCACAGCCGCTCGATCTCCGCCAGCAGCGTCTCCGAGAGGGTGATCCCTTCCTCGGCGGCACGGGCGCGGGCGGCGAAGCGGCGTGTTCCGGGCAGCCGTGCGCCGTCCTGTTCCGCCACCGAGCGGGCCATCACGGCGAAGCGCTCCAGGGCATTGCCGGCAAAGGCCGTGGCGTCGATGGCGAGGATGAGCTGGCCGGTGGCGGGAGGGCCGCCCTCGGCATCGAGGAAGGACGTGGCTTCGCTGGCGAAACGCGCTCCGGTGAGGCCGGCGGCGAGCAGTTCCACCATGAGGGCGAGGGCCGTGCCCTTGGCATCGCCCAACGGCACCATGGTGCCGGCGAGCGCCGCCACGGGGTCCGTGGTCGGATTGCCCTCAGCGTCGAGGGCCCAGCCCTCGGGGATCGCCTCGCCGCGCTGCTTGGCGGTGATGATGTTGCCCCGCGCCACCTTCGACAGGGAGAGATCGACGATGACCGGCTCCGCCCCCGGCAGCGGGCAGGCGAAGGCGATGGGGTTGGTGCCGAAGACCGGCCGGGTTCCGCCCCAGGGCGCCATGGAGGCGGGGGCGTTGGCGAACAGGATGGCGACGAGACCCCGTTCGGCCAGGGCCTCCACCGGCCGCCCGGCCGCCCCGCAATGATGCGAGCGCCGGATGGCGGCCGCGGCGATCCCCTGTGCGCGGGCGATCTCCGGCAGGAGGGCGATGGCCGTGTCGAGGGCCGGATAGGCGAAGCCGTGGGCCGCATCGATGGCGAGCAGTCCCGGTTTCGGCCGCGCGCTCGTGACGACGGCATCGCCGACGATCTTGCCCGCCCGCACCTGCTCGCCATAGGCCAGCAGCCGCATGAGCCCGTGGGTCCGCAGCCCGTCGGCTTCCGCCGCGACGAGGGCGCGGGCGACGCTCTCGGCATTAGCAGGCGCGGTTCCGCAGCGGACCAGGGTGTCCGTGGCGAGGCGATGGGCGGCGTCGAGTCGAAGGATCGGCATGGCGTGGCCTTAAGACAGCTCTCCGTGGCCTGTCGAGGGAGAAGTCCGGCTCCGCACCGGGCATCGCCGGAGCCGGCTCTAAGCTGAACGTTCCCGATGGTATGATTTAAGACAAAGCGGCCAGTGGATAAGCTGAGCCGTGGTCGTCAGCCGATGTGCGACGTATTCTAAAATGAAAATTTCCGGGGCGTTATTTCATTGAACCATGTGGGCAGTGCGACGTTATTAGGTCAAGTTCGTAAGACGTGAGGAAATAGACTATGCAGATCAAGACATTCGCCATCGCTGCCGCCTTCGCCGTTTCGCTGAGCGGCGCGGCCTTCGCCCAGACGGCCGCTGGCGGCGGAAGCGCCGAGGGCAACATGACCAATCCCGGCAGCGTGAAGAGCAACGGTGAGAAGGGGGCGGAGCGCATGGGCGGCGCCAACACCACCGGCTCCACCATGGCTCCGGGCATGGCGACCGACGTCCCCTCCAATGCGACGCCGGGCGCGCCGGCCGGTTCGAATGGCGGCAACGCCGCCACCGGCAGCGGTGCGGCTCCGAGCGGCAAGTAAGGTTCCGGGTCGCCCGCCACGAAGGCGGAGTGCCGGATGTATCAAGAAACCGCCCCGTCCGCCGAAAGGCAGGCGGGGCGCCTTCATAGGGGGGCGGAAGGTGTTCGGGCGGCCAGTACATTCTCTCGAAAAACATGCTCGCGATTTATCGGTGATTAACCAACTTCGCGCTGAATGGGAGGCATCAAGGTTGATGGTTCCCTAAAACGACATGGACGATCGATGTGACCTTCGCGGGGCTCCTGGCGGAGCTTGGCGAGGTCGTTCGAGGGCCGTGCGGGCAGGGTACGCGTATCCGAGTACAGCCCGCATGATCGACGATGCGTCCACCTATCGCCGCCGCCCACGCCGTTCCCGGCCGCGCAGCCGCGTTCTTCTGAAGACGGCCGTCGTCGCGCTGTTCGTCGCGACCTTTCCCCGGTTGACCGGGTTGGACACGCCCGTGCCCGCCGCGACGGCGCCCTACGCCGGCCGGCAGGTCTCCCCCGAGGCGACGCCCGCCGCCGCCGTCCGCAGCTATGCCTGGATGCTGGACCCCTCCCCCGCCTTGGGTGCGCGGACACCGGACTGGCGCGCCTCGGAGCCCATGCAGGTGGCCGGGTTCGCGGCCCCGCAAGCCTCGCCCGTCGAGATCGCCCCCGGTATCGCGCTCGCCGCCGTGGCGCCGGCCTCCTCAGACCTCGCACCCGCTTCACGGCCGCTCCAGCAGACGGCCCGCCTCGTCCAGCCGATGCCCGCCCCGGTGCCGCGCCCTTTCGACCTGAAGCCTCTCTCCCGCGAGCCGCGCCTCGCCACCCGCCGCCCGTCGTCGCGGACGGTGGTGGCGGCCCGGCAGGACGTGGAGGCCGAGCGCTCGTTCTTCGAGACGGTGTTCGGCCGGCGTGATCCCGAACGCAGCCCCGCTCCCGCCCTCGCCTATGCCTCCGCCGATACGGGCGCCATCGATCTCAGCCAGCGCCGGGTCCTCGACCGCGTGCCCGCCACGGCGGGCGGCGGGACCGCGATCTACGACATCAGCGCCAGCACGGTGACCCTGCCGAGCGGCGAGCAGCTGGAGGCCCATTCCGGCCTCGGCCAGCACATGGACAACCCGCGTCTCGTCCATGTCCGCATGCGCGGGGCGACGCCGCCCGGCACCTACGATCTGACCGAGCGCGAGGCCCTGTTCCACGGTGTGCGCGCCATCCGCCTCAACCCCGTTGGCGGCAGCGCTGCCATCCACGGCCGCGACGGCATCCTCGCCCATACCTACATGCTCGGACCGAGCGGCGCGTCCAACGGCTGCGTGGTGTTCAAGGACTACAACCGCTTCCTGCAGGCCTATCTGCGCGGCGACATCCGCCGCCTCGTGGTGGTGGCCGGCCATAAGGGGGACGCGCCGGCCTCGTTCACGGCGAGGCTGTTCGGCCGCTGATCCCCGGTCGTCTCCCATCCGGCCGGTACCCGTCCGATATAATCCTGTACGCCACGAGGTTAGCCCGCGACGCGTCCTGCATGTCGCAGGCTAACTTCGTGGCGTGCCGTGACGGAGCGACAGTCCTTCCTACCGGTACGGCGAATAACTTATGTTTGGGTATGGTATTTTTCGGCATAAATAGCCTGTCTTAATTCATACAAACCGCATTGCGATATGCTCAAGCTCGAACTTGCTTGAACCGGTGCAATCGACATTCTGGAACTCATGGACTCGGCTGGTGTTTTCCATCGGAGACCTCGGCAACGGAATTCGGCCCTGCGGCGTCATGGCCGCCAAGGGTGTTCCCGGGGCTCGTCCTGACAGTCCGGCTTCGAGAGATTGCACGATGAAAGCACTGTGTTGGCACGGCAAGGGTGACATCCGCTGCGATACGGTGCCCGATCCCCGGATCGAGGATTCGCGCGACGTCATCATCAAGGTGACGTCCTGCGCCATCTGCGGCTCGGACCTCCACCTGATGGACGGTCAGATGCCGACCATGGAGAGCGGCGACGTCCTCGGCCACGAATTCATGGGCGAGGTGGTCGAGGTCGGCCAGGGTTTCACCAAATTCAAGAAGGGCGACCGCATCGTCGTGCCCTTCAACATCAATTGCGGCGAATGCCGGCAGTGCAAGCTCGGCAACTGGTCGGTCTGCCAGCGCTCGAACCGCAATGCCGAGATGGCGGCCGCGCAGTTCGGCTACACCACCGCCGGCCTGTTCGGCTATTCGCACCTCACCGGCGGCTATGCCGGCGGCCAGGCGGAATACGTGCGCGTGCCGATGGCCGATGTGGGACCGATGCTGGCGCCGGAAGGCGTCGACGACGAGTCGCTGCTGTTCCTCACCGATATCCTGCCCACCGGCTGGCAGGGTGCCGAGCATTGCGAGATCAAGGGCGGCGAGATCATCGCGATCTGGGGCGCGGGCCCGGTGGGGTTGTTCGCGATCCAATCCGCCAAGATCATGGGCGCGGAGCGCATCATCGTCATCGAGACGGTGCCGGAGCGGATCGAACTCGCCCGGAAATACGGTGCCACCGATATCATCGACTTCATGAAAGAGGACGTGTTCGAGCGGATCAAGGAGATCAGCAAGGGCGAGGGCGCCGACGGCGTGATCGACTGCGTCGGCATGGAGGCCACCGCCGGCCACGGCGTCGCGGGGATCGTCAGCACCCTGCAGGAGACATTCACCTCGACCGAGCGCCCCTACGTCCTCATGGAGGCGATCAAGGCCGTGCGCCCCTGCGGGATCGTCTCGATCCCCGGCGTCTACGGTGGCCCGCTGCCCATCAACATGGGCTCGATCGTGCAGAAGGGGCTGACCCTGAAGAGCGGCCAGACCCATGTGAAACGCTACTTGGAGACGCTGACGAAGCTGATCCAGGAGGGCAAGATCGACATGACCTCGATGATCACCCACCGCTCCACCAACCTCGCGGACGGCCCCGACCTCTACAAGACGTTCCGCGACAAGAAGGACGGCTGCGTGAAGGTGGTCTTCCACCCGAACTGACGGCATCGACGGGGATATGGCCCGGAACGAGGCCATATCCCGTCATAGGCCCGGGGCTTCATCGTTATCCCCGCGCCAGGGCGTCCCGGAACTCCGCCTCCGGCAAAAGCGCCCCGCCGGTGGTCCAGACCACATGCGTCGCCCGCGCAGGTGCGGAGGCGTCGAGATAGGGCCGGATTGCGGCGAACCCCGCCGCCGCCGAGGGTTCGAGCCGCAGGCCCGGATCGGCCCAGAGGCGTTTTACCCAGGCGAACAACTCGGTATCGGCGACCGTGACCACCGCCTCGATGAGCGGGCCGACCGTGCCGGCCACCAGCATCGAGGCACCCGCCACCGCGAGCCCATCGGCGGCGGTGCGGTTGTCGAGGCCGATCTCGTAGACGTCCACCGGGCGCGACAGGCCGGCGGCGAGCTGCACCAGCATGCAGGGCGAGGCCACCGGTTCCACGAAGATGCAGCGGATGGCGTCGCCGAACAGCAGCTTCAGTCCGAGCGTGACGCCGCCGGGCGCGCCGCCGACGCCGCAGGGCAGATAGACGCAGAGCGGGTGGGCTGGATCGACCCTTATCCCGGCCTCATCCAGTTGGCGGCGCAAGTCGAAGGCCGCCGCCGCATAGCCGAGGAACAGGTCCACGGAGCTCTCGTCATCGACGAAATGGGCGTCGGCCCGTCCCTCGAAGGCCGAGCGTGCCGCCGCGACCGCGCTGCCGTAATCGCCCCGATGCTCGACCACGCGGGCGCCGATATCCCGCAGGCGCTGCTTCTTCCACGCCTTGGCGTCGTGGGACATGTGGACTTCGACCGCGAAGCCCAGCGCCCGCGCCATGACGCCGACGCTGAAGCCGAGATTGCCGGTGCTACCGACCGCGACCGTATGCGCGCCGAACGCGTCGCGGGCTTGCGGCTCCGCAAGCCGGGCATAGGAATCCCCCGGCCGTAGCAGGCCCCTCTCGAGCCCGAGCCGCTCGGCATAGACCAGGACCTCGTAGACTCCGCCCCGCGCCTTGATGCAGCCGGTGACCGGCAGATCATGGTCGGCCTTCACCCAGACCGCGCCGCCCGTCGGACCGGCGATGGCCTGCGCGATAGAATCGGAGAGGGGCATCAGGGGCGAGTCGATGCGCCCGGTGTCGAGATCCTCGAAGAGGTGGCGCAAGAGCGGATCGAATCGGCGCCAGCGTGCCTCCGCCTCCTCCACATCGGCCAGGGAGAAAGCCTGGCTCGGCAGGAATTCGGCGGCCGGCCGGAGATGGGGATTGAGCCAGGTGGTGGGCCGGGCCTCCCGCACGCTCGCCGGGATGGCGTCGAGGGAAGGGTTAGGCGGGGTCTCGGCATCCCTGCTCATGCGGTCCGTTCTCCTGTGATCCCGATGGCCCGGGCGCCGTCGCGGCGCTCGATGGACCAGTGCCACGGCCTCGCGCAAGTCTCACCTCAGAGATCCATCGGCGCATTGTCCACCACCTCCTTCATGACGAAGAAGGTCCGCGTCTGCCGCACCCCCGGCAGCGCGATCAGGGTGTCGCTGTGCAGGCGGTTGAAATCCGCCATGTCGGAGACGCGGATCTTGAGGAAATAGTCGAAATCCCCGGCCACGAGATGGCAATCGAGCATGGTCGGCATCGCCTGGGCGGCGGCCTCGAACGCGGCGAAGCTCTCCGGCGTCGAGCGGTCGAGCACGACGCCGACGATGACGAGGGACCCCCGCCCGACCTTCTCCGGCGCGATCCGCGCATGGACGCCGCGGATGTATCCCTCGTCGAACAGGCGCTGCGTGCGGCGGTGGCAGGTGGCGGGGCTGGTATTCACCCGCTTGGCGATCTCGGCATTGTTCATGCGCCCATCGGCCTGGAGCAGGCGCAGGATCTTCAGATCGATCCGGTCGAGCGATGGCGACATGGAAGAACCTTCCGTATTTTCAGCAGAAACGACGTTTTATGCTAAGCTTGACCGGGTATGACCCGCAATCTTGTGGCATAATTTGTCGTCATTCGAGAGCACCTTTCGCGCGAGTTTTGCTAGCGTTCGGTTCTCACTGATGCGAGGACGTTGCCAAGCCATGCTGTCGAAATTCGAGCGCTATCCCCTCACCTTCGGCCCGAGCCCGATCGAGAAGCTGTCGCGCCTCACCGACCATCTCGGCGGCGATGTCGAGATCTACGCCAAGCGCGAGGATTGCAATTCCGGCCTGGCTTACGGCGGCAACAAGCTGCGCAAGCTCGAATACATCGTGCCCGATGCCATCGCGAGCGGAGCCGATACGCTGGTCTCCATCGGCGGCGTGCAATCCAACCACACCCGCATGGTGGCGGCGGTGGCCGCCAAGATCGGGATGAAGTGCCGGCTGATCCAGGAAGCCTGGGTGCCGCACGAGGATGCGGTCTACGACCGGGTCGGCAACATCCTGCTCTCGCGCATCATGGGCGCGGAGACGCAGCTCGTGGATGACGGGTTCGACATCGGAATCCGCGAGAGCTGGAAGGCGGCCCTGGAGGATGTGAAGGCCAAGGGCGGCAAGCCCTACGCGATTCCCGCCGGCGCCTCCGTGCACAAGTTCGGCGGCCTCGGCTATGTCGGCTTCGCCGAGGAGGTCCGCGCGCAGGAGGCCGAGATGGGCCTGCGCTTCGACTACATCGTCGTGTGCACCGTCACCGGCTCGACCCATGCCGGCATGGTGGTGGGCTTCGCCGCCGATGGCCGCGCCCGCAACGTCATCGGCATCGACGCCTCCTGCACCCCGGCCCAGACCAAGGCACAGGTGCTCGACATCGCGCAGAAGACGGCCGCCCTCATCGGCGCCCCCGAGATCACGGAAGACGACGTGGTCCTCAACGAGGATTACGCCTACCCGGTCTACGGCGTGCCCTCCAAGGAGACCGTCGAGGCGATCCGCCTCTCGGCGCGGCTCGAGGCCATGATCACCGACCCGGTCTACGAGGGGAAGTCGATGCAGGGGATGATCGATCTCACCCGGAAGGGGTTCTTCCCCAAGGGCTCGAAGGTGCTCTACGCCCATCTCGGCGGCGCGCCGGCCCTGAACGGCTACAGCTACACGTTCCGGAACGGCTGATCGGGACGGTTCACGCCCTGCCGGGCTCCGCCGGCGGCAGGGCGGCGATGAGCTGGCTGAGGAACGCCTGCGCCGCATGCGGCAGCTTGCGGTCGCGCATCAGCTGGACCTGAATGCCGCGCCGCAGGCTCGCCTGTGATTGGATCGGGATGCAGACCAGTTCGCCAAGGCGCACCGGCGTCTGCACCGAGAGGGCCGACATCAGCGCGATCCCCTTCGTCCGCCGCACGAAGGGGAGGAGCGCCGTGAGGATGTTGGAGGTCAGCGTCGGCTCGATGGCGATGCCCTCCGCCCGGCAGGCCGTGTCGAAGACGAGACGCGCCGTGGTGTCGAGGGGCGGCATCGCGATCGGATAGGCCTGGAGTTCGTCGATCCGGATCGACGCCCGGCCGGCCAGCGGATGGTCGGGGGCTGCGAGCGCCACCATCTCCACCGTCGCGTCGTAGATCACCGTGACGAGGTTCGTCGGCGCGAGCACGAAGGTGATGCCGATATCGGCGTCGCCCGCCGCCACCACCTGCGTCACCTGAGCCGGCGGCAGGACCTGAATCTCGAACCGGATACCGGGATGGCGCGCGTGAAACTCGGCGATGGCGTTCGGCAAGAGGTCGAGGGCGAACCCTTCCGCCGTGGCGACGCGGATGAAGCCCCGCGCCAGCCCCTGCAATTCCTGGATCTCGGCCGCGACCTGCTCGGCCCGCACCAGGGTCTGGCGGGCATGCCGGGCCAGCAGCTCTCCCGCCGGGCTCAGGACCATGCCGCGGGGACGGCGCTCGAACAGGACGCAATCGAGCTCCGCCTCCAGATTGGCGATCTGCCGGCTGATCGCCGAGGCCGCGACGTTGAGCTGGGCGGAGGCCGCCGCGATGGAGCCCGTGCGGGCAACGGCGAGGAAATAGCGCAGGCCTGACATCTGCATGGTCGATCTCCCGAGCCCCGCCGGCCGAACGAGCATTGCCGAAACGGCACGGCAAGCTTCGACAAATTCTACTTGTTGCGATGCAAAATGCACAACATCATGGCACGACGAAAAAAGCGGCAGGACGGGTGCGCAAGTGTCCGTCGCGATGTCGCGGAGCTGAAGGGATGCAGATCATGGCGAGATACCTTCCCGCGGCAGGCGCCACACTCGCTCTCCTGCTGACGACGTTCAGCGTTCCGGCGCTGGCCGGCAAGGCCAACGATACCCTGGTCTATGCCTCGGATACCGAGCCGGAAAACGTGAGCCCGTATCACAACAGCGCCCGCGAGGGCGTCGTGCTCGCCCGCAACGTCTGGGACACCCTGCTCTACCGCGACCCGAAGACCGGCACGTATCAGCCGATGCTGGCCACCGCCTGGAAATGGGTCGACCCGACGACCCTCGAACTGACCCTGCGCGAGGGCGTGACCTTCCATAACGGCGACGTCTTCGGCCCCGAGGACGTGGCCTTCACCTTCAATTACGTGCTGACGCCGGAAGCCCGCACGGTGACGAAGCAGAACGTCGACTGGATGAAGTCGACGGAGGTGGTGGACGCCAAGACCGTCCGCATCCACCTCAAGACCGCCTTCCCGGCCGCCCTCGAATACCTCGCCGGACCGACCCCGATCTTCCCGGCCGCTTACTTCAAAAAGGTCGGCCTCGACGGGTTCGCCAAGGCCCCCATCGGCACCGGCCCCTACCGCATCACCAGCGTCGAGAACGGACGCGGGGTGAAGATGGAGCGCAACGCCAAGTACTGGCCCGGCAGCCCGATCGGCACGCCCAAGATCGGCAAGCTCGAATTCCGCGTCATCCCCGATGCCGACAGCCGCATGGCCGAGCTCGTCACCGGCGGCATCGACTGGATCTGGCGGGTGCCGAGCGATCAGGCCGACCAGCTGAAGGGCGCTCCCAACGTCACCGTGCTGAGCGCCGAGACCATGCGGGTCGGATTCCTGCAATTCGACACGCTCGGCCGCGCCAAGGAGAACTCACCCCTGAAGGATCCCCGCGTCCGCCAGGCGATCTCCTACGCCATCGACCGCAAGGCGATGGTCGACAACCTCGTCCGCGGCGGCAGCCGGGTCATGAACGCCGCCTGTTTCATCGACCAGTTCGGCTGCACCGACGAGGGCGTGCCGCGTTACAGTTACGATCCGGCGAAAGCCAAGGCGCTCCTGAAGGAGGCCGGCTATCCCGACGGGTTCGAGATCGATCTCGGCGCCTATCGCGAGCGCGACTACGCCGAGGCCGTCATCGGGTATCTCCGCGCCGTCGGCATCACCGCCCGGCTCAACTACCTGCGCTACGCGGCGCTGCGCGACATGATCCGGGGCGGTAAGGTCTCCATCGCCTTCCAGACCTGGGGCTCGTTCTCTGTGCTCGACGTCTCGGCCTTCACCGGCGTCTACCTCAAGGGCGGTGACGAGGATCTGACCAAGGATCCCGAGACCATCGCGGCGCTCCAGGCCGGCGACGGCGCCACCGATCCGGCCGCGCGCAAGGTGAAATACGCCGAGGCGCTCAAGCGCATCGCGGCTCAGGCCTACATCCTGCCGCTGTTCTCCTACTCGACCAACTACGCCTTCACCTCGGACCTGACCTTCACGGCGCAGCCCGATGAGTTGCCGCGCTTCTACGCGGCGAGCTGGAAGTAAGGGTCGCATCCGAGGCGCGAAGCGCGGCTCATGGAAGGCGTACCCGTTCACTCATCGCGGATGCAGCCCGCGCCGTCCCCTCTCCCCTTTGCGGGAGAGGGTGGCCCGCGAAGCGGGTCGGGAGAGGGGAGCGACGCTTCCGGGTAGCGCGCTCCCCTCTCCCGACCCTCGCTGACGCGAGGGCCACCCTCCCCCGCAGAGGGGGGAGGGAGAAGCCCGCGGATCGCTCTCGGCAGAGCCGAACAATCGTCCGGACGACGAACGTCACGACCCGTAACGGACTAAAGGAACCGGCCCATGCTCAGGTTCATGCTGCAACGCATTCTCGTCGCCATCGCGGTCGCCGTGACGGTGTCGGTGGCGAGCTTCATGCTGCTGCACCTATCCGGCGACCTCGCCACCGCCATCGCGGGGCCGGAAGCCACCTCCGCCCAGGTCGAGGCGATCCGCGTCCAGTACGGGCTGAACCAGCCGATGCTGGCGCAATTCACCGCCTGGGCATGGAAGGCCCTGCATTTCGATTTCGGCAATTCCTTCTACTTCCGGGAAAGCGTGGTCGACCTCCTCGCCTCCCGCATGCCGATCACCCTGTTCCTCGGCGTGGTGGCGCTCACCGTCGCCCTGTTCGTGGCGATCCCGCTCGGCGTCCTGGCGGCGGTGAAGCGCGACACTTGGATCGACCGGCTCGCTCTATCGGTCTCGGTGCTGGGCCAGGCGATGCCGAGCTTCTGGTTCGGCCTCACGCTCATCATGATCTTCTCGGTGAATCTGCGCTGGTTGCCGGTGTCGGGCAACACGACCTGGAAGCACTTCGTGCTGCCGGCCATCGCGCTCGGCTACTACGCCATGCCCGCCGTGATGCGGCTCACCCGCAACGGCATGTTGGAGGTGCTGGCCTCGGACTATGTCCGCACCGCCCGCGCCAAAGGTCTCCCACCGCGAAAGATCCTGATCCGGCATGCGCTCCGCAACGCCGTGATCCCGGTGATCGCGCTCGCCGCCGTGCAGTTCGGCTTCATGCTCGGCGGCTCCATCGTGATCGAGGCGGTGTTCTCGCTCCAGGGGCTCGGGCAGCTCGCCTGGGAATCTATCGCCCGCAACGACTTCCCCGTGGTGCAGGCGATCGTGCTGGTCCTGGCGATGATCTACATCGCCCTGACCCTGGCCGCCGACCTCCTCAACGCTTTCCTCGATCCCCGGCTGCGCCAATGACCCTTCAGCCGTCTTCCTCTCCAGTGGCTCCCGCCCTTCCCTCGGCCGACCTGCTGGTCCAGGCCGGTCCTGTGCCCGACGCGAACGCGCCGCTGCCGGCGTCGCGCTCGCCCACGGCGCTGGCCCTCCGGCGCGGCCTCCATCACGGCGGCTTCATGATCGGGGCCGTCATTCTCGGCGGGATCGTCCTCGCGGCTCTGGCCGCGCCCCTGATCGCCCCGCACGACCCCTATGCCCAGGACGTCTCGCGCCGCCTGATCCCGCCGATCTGGAACGCGAAGGGGACGTGGGACCACATCCTCGGCACCGACAAGCTCGGGCGCGACTATCTCAGCCGCCTGATCTACGGCAGCCAGATCTCCCTTCTCATCGGGATCGCGGCGGCCTGCATCTCCGGCCTGATCGGCACCGTGCTCGGCATCTGCGCCGGCTATTTCGGCGGCAAGGTCGACGCGGTGGTGAGCTACGTCGTCACCACGCGCCTCGCCATGCCGGTGGTGCTCGTGGCTTTGGCCATGGCCTCCCTGGTGGGCGGTTCGCTGAAGGTGGTGGTCCTGGTGCTGGGCCTGCTGCTGTGGGACCGTTTCGCCGTGGTGACGCGTGCCGCCACCCGCCAGATCCGCGACCAGGATTTCGTCGCGGCGGCCCGCGCCGCCGGCTTCTCGAACGCCCGGATCCTGTTCCAGGAGATCCTGCCCAACATCTTCAACGCGCTCATCGTCGTGGCGACCCTGGAGATGGCGCACGCGATCCTGCTGGAGGCGGCCCTGTCGTTCCTCGGCCTCGGCGTCCAGCCGCCCCTGCCCTCCTGGGGGCTGATGATCGCCGAGGGCAAGCCGTACATGTTCTTCCAGCCCTGGGTCATCACCATCCCGGGCGTCGCCCTCCTCGTCCTCGTGCTCGCCATCAACCTCCTCGGCGACGGATTGCGCGACGTCACGGCACCCGAGGGGCGGCGCTGAGCG
Source organism: Methylobacterium sp. 88A (assembly GCF_000376345.1). Taxonomy (NCBI): domain Bacteria; kingdom Pseudomonadati; phylum Pseudomonadota; class Alphaproteobacteria; order Hyphomicrobiales; family Methylobacteriaceae; genus Methylobacterium; species Methylobacterium sp. 88A. The sequence continues at coordinate 1,817,721 of NZ_AQVT01000001.1, read as the reverse complement.
CTCCCCTCGGCTCCCATTCTCACCCGACACAGAGTGGATCCATGTCCCGACACGATGCGATCGCGCACGCCGCGCGCCACTACGACGGAGGCGGTTTCCGCGCTGTCCTGCAGGATGCCGTCGCCCGCCCCACCGAGAGCCAGACCACCGGGCAATTGCCGGCGCTCCAGGCCTACCTGTCCGACTTCCTCATGCCCGCCATCGCGCCTCTGGGCTTCACCGGCCGCATCCTCGACAATCCCGACGGCGAGCACGGCCCCTTCCTCATCGCCGAGCGCCACGAGGGCGACGCCCTGCCCACCGTGCTGATCTACGGCCACGGCGACACCGTGCGCGGCTACCCCGAACAATGGCGCGCCGGCCTCGACCCGTGGGCGATCGTCGTCGAGGGCGACCGCTGGTACGGTCGCGGCACCGCCGACAACAAGGGCCAGCACATCATCAATCTCGGCGCGCTCGAGGCGGTGATGGCGGCGAGAGGCGGACGCCTCGGCTTCAACACCAAGCTCCTCATCGAAATGGGCGAGGAATCCGGTTCGCCGGGTCTGCGCGACCTGTGCCGGGCCGAGGCGCGCGCTCTTGCCGCCGACGTGCTCATCGCCTCGGACGGGCCACGGGTGAGCGCGGAACGCCCCACGCTCTTCCTCGGCTCGCGCGGCGGCTACACGTTCGAGCTCGTCGTGAACCTGCGCGAGGGCAGCCACCATTCGGGCAATTGGGGCGGCCTGCTGCGCAATCCCGGCACGGTGCTGGCCAACGCCATCGCGACCCTGGTCGACGGGCGCGGCAAGATCCTCCTCGATGCCCTGCGGCCGCCCGCGATCCCCGAGGGCGTGCGGGCGGCGCTCGCCGACATCGCGGTGGGCACCGATCCCACCGCGCCCACGATCGACGAGGATTGGGGCGAGCCCGGCCTCAATGCGGCCGAGCGCGTCTTCGGCTGGAACACCCTCGAAGTGCTGGCCTTCAAGACCGGCGACCCGGACGGCCCGCTCAACGCCGTGCCGCCCCACGCCAAGGCGACGCTGCAGCTGCGCTTCGTCGTCGGCACCGACTGGGAGGGCCTGATCCCGGCCGTGCGCGCCCATCTCGACGCCAACGGCTTCCCCATGGTCGAGGTGCGGGCGGCCCGTTCCGAGGTGTTCCGCGCCACCCGCCTTCCCGTGGAGGACCCTTGGGTCGGCTGGGCGCTCGCCTCCATCGAGACCAGCACCGGCAAGCGCCCGGCCCTGCTGCCCAATCTCGGCGGTTCGCTGCCCAACGACGCCTTCTCCGAGATCCTCGGCCTGCCGACCCTGTGGGTGCCGCATTCCTACCCGGCCTGCCTTCAGCACGGGCCGGACGAGCACCTGCTCGGGCCGATGAGCCGCGAGGCACTGATGCTGATGGCGGGCCTGTTCTGGGATCTCGGGGAGACCGGACCCGGCATCCTGGGCCAGCGCGACGCCAAACGGGAGACCTGAACCATGAGCGAGCCTGTCGTCAGCATCCGCAACCTCACCCTGGCCCTGCCCAAGGGAGCGGACCGGCCGCATGCGGTGGAGGATCTCTCCCTCGACCTGATGCCGGGCAAGATCCTCTGCGTCGTCGGCGAATCGGGCTCGGGGAAATCCATGAGCGCCTATGCGCTCACCGGCCTGCTGCCGCGTGCCCTCACGCCCGTCGGCGGCAGCATCGTGTTCGAGGGGCGGGACCTGCTCACCCTCGGCGAGCGCGACTGGCGTGCCTTGCGCGGGCGCCGCATCGCCATGGTGTTCCAGGAGCCCATGACGGCCCTCAACCCGGTCATGCGGATCGGCGACCAGATCGCCGAGATGTTCGAGGCGCACGGTCTCCTCACCAAGGCCGAGCGGCGGGCCAAGGCCATCGCGCTCGCCACCGAGGTCGGCCTGCCCGACCCGGCGCAGATCGTGCGCGCCTATCCGCATCAGCTGTCGGGCGGACAGCGCCAGCGCGCGATGATCGCCATGGCCCTGGCGCTGGAGCCCTCGATCCTCGTCGCCGACGAGCCGACCACGGCGCTGGACGTCACCACCCAGGCGCAGATCCTGAAGCTCGTCCGTGACCTGCAGCGGCGGCGGGGCATGAGCGTCCTGTTCATCACCCACGATTTCGGCGTCGTCGCGGATATCGCCGACCATGTGGCGGTGCTCCAGCGCGGCAAGCTGGTGGAATCGGGCTCCGCCGACGAGGTCCTGAGGAACCCGCAGCATCCCTACACCAAGGCGCTGCTGGCGGCGGTGCCGAGCATCGTGCCGCCGGAGCGCGCATCACGGGAGGGCGCGCCCATCGCCCTGTCTGCCATCGGCTTGACGAAAACCTACACGTCGCGTCGTGGCCTGTTCGGGCCGCCGCGCATCGTCCACGCGGTCAAGGAGGTGGCGTTCGACGTCCGGCGCGGCGAGACCCTGGGGCTCGTGGGCGAATCGGGCTCGGGCAAATCCACCACGGCGCGCCTCGCCATCCGGCTCATCGACCCGGACCGGGGCACCGTCCGCCTCGGCGCGCTGGATTACACGGCTTTGGGGCCGCGCGCGCTCCGCGCCGAGCGCAAGCGCATCCAGATGATCTTCCAGGACCCCTTCGCCTCCCTCAACCCGCGCCGGACCGTGGAGCAGATCATCACCGCCGGGCCGATCGCCCATGGCACGCCCGTCCGCGAGGCAAGGGAGCGGGCGCGGGAACTCCTCGATCTCGTCGGCCTGTCGCCCAGCGCCGCCGAGCGATATCCAAATGCCTTCTCCGGCGGCCAGCGCCAGCGCATCGGCATCGCCCGGGCGCTCGCCATGGAGCCCGACGTGCTGGTCGCCGACGAGGCCGTCTCGGCCCTCGACGTGTCGGTCCAGGCCCAGGTGCTCGACCTTCTCGAGGATCTGAAGCAGCGCCTGAACCTCGCCATGCTGTTCATCACCCACGACCTGCGCGTCGCCGCCAAGATCTGCGACCGGATCGCGGTGATGCATCGCGGGGAGATCGTGGAACAGCGGCCGACCGCCGACCTGTTCCGCCGGCCGGACCATCCCTATACGCGCGATCTGCTCTCGGCCGTGCCGGGATTGCAGATGGAGCGGGCCTGACGCGCGAGCTGTGTTACTTGCGCCAGGCGTCGATCAAAGAGGTTACCGGGTCGACCACGTAGGACAGGAGCGAGGTGGCCCAGCCCCTCGCCCTCGCGCCGATCGATGGCTTGCCCTGTCGACGGGCCTCGGCCTCGGCCGCCTGGGCTACCAGCATCGCCGAGACGTAACTGTTCTCCAGGGTCTTGCACTCGGCCAAAGCGGCCTTCTGCGCGGCATGGGTCGGCAGGCCGGCGGGTTGCCCGGAAAAGGCCTGCCGCACGCATTTGTGCCAGCGCCGCTCCAGGAGATCGAGATCGGCGCCTGCTGCCGGCGCGTCCTGAGCCATCGCCTCCTGAGCAAAGGCTCCCGCCGATGCCGCAAGGCCCGCCACGAAGGCAGCCGCCATCAGGGCCTGAGTCGCTGCCCGGCGGCCCGGTCGAGGATACGTCGTCGTCCGAGGCTCGCTAGCGGGCAAGGGCCCGCGTCTCGTCGAGGACGGCTTCCACCGCGGCGATCGCATTTTCCAGCTCCGCGATGCGGCGCAGCGTGCTGTCGGCCGGCATCGTTTCATGCTCCGCCGCTTCCAGGATCAGGGCGCGCTGACGAGCTTTGAGACGGTCCAGGAGAGATTCGAGCTTAGGCATGAGCCGCACTTAACCGCACGTTGCGCGATCGACAACATTTGTTTGCACCGAAATTGACGCCCTGTTGGTGGGGAATGACCCTGAAACACAAGATTCCACCGGAGTGTGGCCAAGATGAAATAGCGCCTGCGTACTTCACCTCCGCCCCGTGCTGTCCGGCGAGGACGGCTAAGGTCGCGTGCTGAACCTTTCCCACGGCCGCGGGTTCACAAAGCCTCGAGGCAACCCCCACCCCGGAAACCGTGATCATGTCGAAGACGATGTCCGCCGACTTCAAGAGCCGCCGCGATGCCGAGACCGCAGTCGAGCACATCGTCCAGGAACACGGGATCGACCGGGGCGCCGTGACCATCGCCCCCGCCGGCGACGACAACACCGCCGGGACCGAGGCGGCGCGGGCCGATATCGAGGATGGCCGCCTGAAGGAAGGCACCGAGGGCGAGCCCGCTCTGGAGGGCGAGATCCGCGTCACCGTCGCGTTCGACGACGGGCTGACCGAGAAGGTGATGACGTCGTTCGAGACCTATGGCGGACGCGCGATCGACGCCGTCTGATCCGGCTCGACGATCACCGCTGTGACGGCTCGGCCCGACCGGAATCCGGCGGGAGGCCGGCGGTGAGCCAGAGCTTGAGGGCGTCGAAGGTCCAACGGGCGCCCTCGATCACGTGATGCGGTGGGCCTTCCTCGCCGGACCGGTCGAGGAAGGTTCGAAACGAGGCCCACATCGCCCCCGTGTCCCGCTTGCCGTAGCCTTCGTAATAGGCGCACCCGCCCGATGCGATCTCCGCCCCGAGGCTGCGGTGAAGGTGATGGGCGATGACCTGCCCGCCCAGGGTCGAGCCCTCCGTGACGTAGAGTGCGCCGAGGAGGGCGGGGCGTGAATGGAAGCCGGTGCCCGCCGCAAAGCGCGGCAGCGCCTCGATCGTGTCCTTCGTCAGTCCGAAATGGACGAGATCGCGTTCCAGCAGGTGCAGCTTGCCGCGCGGCTGCGCGAAGGCGGGTTCGAAGCTCGCGGCGATTGCGGGCTCGAAGACCCGGTGGAACCCCCACCAGCGGGTGAGGAGAGCGAGGTATCCCTCTCGCGTCGCCATCCGCTGCCGCCAGTCGAGCCGGTGTTCCAGATCCTCGTGACGGTCACGCGTCTCCTCTCGGAGCCGTTCGCTCAATGACGGGGCCGCGGACGCATGGGCCGCGCCGCTCACGGCAGGCCGGCCGGCTCTGGCGCGCCGATCGGGGCGGTCATGATCACCCTCAGCCCCGGGTGATTGTTGGTGTTCTCGATGGTGCCGCCGAGGCGGTCGACCATGGCGTTGAGCATCCGCGTCCCGAATCCGCTCCGCGTGCCGGTCTTGCCCTGGCCCTGATCGGCGACGATCAGGCGGAAGCGGTTGCGATGCTGTTCGAGGCTGATGGCGATCGGCCCGACGGCACCGGCATAGGCGTATTTGTTCGCGTTGATGACGAGCTCGGTCAGGATCAGCCCGATGCTCACGGCGGCATCGGTGGGAATGGTCACGGGGGCGAAATCGGTGCTGAACTGATCCGTCCAGTCGGGTCCCATCGACGACTTCATCTCCGTGACGAGATCCTCGAGGTAGCGCGCGAGATCGATCATCTCGACATTGTCGTCGCTGTAGAGCCGCCGGTGGACCAGGGCCACGGCGGACAGACGGCGCTGCGCCTCGCCCAGGGACTTGCTGAGATCCGCGTTGCCCTCCGCCCTCGCCTGCAGGGACAGGAAGGCGGAGACGAGCTGAAGGCTGTTCTGGACGCGGTGGTTCACTTCCTTGATCAGGTAGTCCTTCTGGACCAGCAGGCTTTCCTTGTCCGCCACGGTGGCGCCGAGTTCGCGGTTGAGCTCGCGGATGCGCCGGGTCTGGCGCGCCTCGTACAATTCGCGGACGATGCGCTGCGCCGCCTCGATCTCGGGAAGGGTCCAGGGTTTGGCATGGCCGTGGACCTCCTCGGTCCAGGCCTCGAAGGAGGCGCGGGGGCTCAGGGTATCGCCGACGGCGACGGCGGCCTTGTGCGGGTTGCCCGCCCAGTTCACGAGTTCGATCTGCTCGGCCCGGAACCACATCAGGATGATCGGCTCATCCCCCGACAGGACCACGGCGAGGAGACCGCTCGCCAGCGCGCGATAGGCGTCGGCACGCGGGAACCGCTTGCTGAGGGCGTGGGTGTGGAGGGCCTGCGCGCCGCCCACCGTCCGGACCCAGGCGGCGATCTCGCGCAGGTCGGCCTCCTCGGCGCAGCGTCCGGTCCGGTGGAGATCCCTGCCCTGCAGGAGCGCGAAGCCATCGGCCCCGAGCATGCGGCGCAGATCCTCGCTCGTCTCGATGAGGATGTCCGAGAGGGGCGCTTCGCCCAGGACCTTTCCGGAGACCACGTCCTCGGCGCTGCGCAGCTGGAGCCGCTCGCGGTAATCCTCGGCTTCCTCCCGCGACCTGATCTGGCGCGCGACGCTCCCCGCCAGAGCCTGGCAGGCCATCCGCTGCCCGAAGGCGAGGATGCGGGGCGTGCGGTGGTGGCAGGCGACGAGCCCCCACAGGATGCCGTCCTTGACGATGGAGATCGAGGCCGAGGCCGCCACGTCCATGTTGCGCAGATATTGAAGGTGGATCGGCGAGACGCTGCGCAGGTCGACATCGCTGAGGTCGAGCCGGGACAGCTCCTTCGGCCGGATCGGTTGCGGCACATAGGCGACGTCGGGGATCACCCGGACGCGGTTGCGGATGTAGAGCGCCCGCGCCTGTTTCGGGATGTCGGAGGCCGGGAAGTGGTGGTGCAGGAAACTGCCGAGTTCGGGGACCCGGCTCTCTGCGATGACCACACCCGCATCGTCGTCGAGGAAGCGATAGACCATCACCCGGTCGAACCCGGTGACCTCACGGAACGACGTCGCCGCCCGTTCACACAGCGTCTTGAGGTCGGCGGCCCGCTCCAGCGCGCTCCCGGCACGGTCGAGCCAGCCGAGCAGGCTGGCGGCATCGGTCCATTGGGCGGCCTGCGGCTCGAGCTGCACCAGCCATTGGCCGTCCTGGAAGCGGGCGGTGGCATCCATCGCCGCGTGCAGGCCCTCGACCCGGCCGATCACGACGGTCTCGTCCTGCGGCGCGTCGACAAGGAGAGCGGCATGGGTCGCGCCGAGAAGTTCCGACAGCGTCCGGCCGGTCCATTCCGTGGCCAGCAGGCCCTCGATGTCGCCGGCGCCGCCGACCACCCTCTGGTCTTCGGCGCCCGCGATTAGCAGGAGCCCGTGCGGCTGGATCGCCCCCGGGACATGGATCGGCTCTCGGTCGCAGACGGTCAGATCTGGGCCGAGATCCGAGACGTCACCGTCCTGGCGAGGATCCAGGGCCGGATCGACCGTCTGGGGGGCACTCAGTTGCGTCATACGTCCATTCTGTAGCGTCTGTAGGCCGTCGGAAACCTGAACGGCCAACCTCCCGCATCCCCCGAACCGCGTGTCCGAAAGACAATCCTTCTTGGGCGGCCGAGTAGGAGCCGATTCGCCGACCCCCATCCCGCCGTGTGGAGACACGATACGGGAGGAAATCTGCCGCCCGTCGAAGGTGGGGCGAGGATTTATTTAGTGACTCTACGCAGCTTTGCCATATCGACGCCACACATAGTTTGCCAGTCTTATATGTGTACTTTCATACAAACGGAATTGTGTTGATTGAAGCTCGGCTGTACTGACGGGAGCGACTGTCCCGGATCGATGCCGATCACGCCCCCATCAGGACCGATACGTGGGCGGCCACCGAGTCGCCGAGGCCCTTCAAGTCGTAGCCGCCCTCCAGCAGCGACACGATCCTGCCGTCGCAGGTGCGGTCGGCGATCTCCATCACCTGGGCCGTGGCCCAGGCGAAATCCTCGGCCTCCAGCATCAGGTTGGCCAGCGGGTCGCGCCAATGGGCGTCGAAGCCGGCGGAGATGACGATCAGATCGGGTTTGAACGCCTCGAGACGGGTGAGGATGCGGCTTCGCATCGCCTCCTTGAAGGCGTCGCCATCGGCGAAGGGCTTGAGCGGCGCGTTGACGATGTTGCCGTGCTCGCCCTCCTCGGACACCGCTCCGCTGCCGGGATAGAGCGGCATCTGGTGGGTCGAGCAGAACAGCACCGACGGGTCCGACCAGACGATGTCCTGCGTGCCGTTGCCGTGATGCACGTCCCAATCGACGATGGCGACGCGCTCCGCCCCGTGGACTTTCCTGGCGTGAAGGGCGGCGATCGCCGCGTTGTTGAACACGCAGAAGCCCATCGCCTTGGTGCGTTCCGCGTGATGCCCCGGCGGCCGCATGGCCGAGAAGGCGTTGCGGGCGGCACCCGTCATCACGAGGTCGACGCCCTGCACCGCCGCGCCGACACCGCGCAGGACGCAATCCATGGTGCCGGGCGAGAGCACCGTGTCTGAATCGAGATGGGCAAGCCCCTCGCTCGGGACCGAGCGGAGGATGGCGCGGACCCATTCCTCGGGATGGGCGAGGAACACCGATTCGAGGGTGGCGGCGTCCGGCGAGCGACGGTCGAGGCCGGAGAAGTCCGCCGTCCCGAGGGCCTCCCGGACCGCCTTCATGCGCTCCGGCCGCTCGGGATGTCCGTGCGGCGTGCGATGCTCGAACGCGGCCGCATGATGGAACAGGACGGTCATCGACATCTCCCCTCGTCAATCTGGCATTGGGTATACCAGCTTGAGCGAGGGATGACAGGAGCGCGGATCAGGCTCGCAGGCGCCGGAGGGCCTCGGCGTGGAGGCCGGCATTGGCCGCGGCCACGACCCGTCCGTCGAAAGCCGGGGTCAGGGGGCGACCGTCCCAGTCTGTCATCACGCCGCCCGCCCCTTCCACCACCGGCACGAGGGCCATGACGTCGTAGACCTGGAGCCCGGCTTCCACCACGAGATCGCAATGACCGCTGGCGAGGAGGCCGTAGGCGTAGCAATCGCCGCCGAAGCGGCGCAGGCCCACCGCTCCGCTGAGCCGTGCGAAGGCCTCCGCATCCGCGCCCACGAAGATGTCCGGGGAGGTGGCGAACAGGCGGGCCTCGGGAAGGTGCCTGTCGCTCGTCCGGGCGGGCAGAGCGCCGAACCACGCCGCGTCGCCGGTGCCGCACCAGCGTTCCCCGAGTGCCGGCATGTCGATGACGCCGACGATTGGCCGCCCCTCCGAGACCAGGGCGATGAGCGTGCCGAAGAGCGGCATGCCGGTGATGAAGCTCTTGGTCCCGTCGATCGGGTCGATCACCCAGGTGAGCGGCCGTTCGAAATCGCCGCCCTCCTCCTCTCCGAGGATGCCGTGGTCGGGATAGACGCTGCGGATCTCGGCGCGCAGCAGGGATTCGATGGCGCGGTCGGCGGCGGTGACCGGGCTCGCATCCGCCTTGGCTTCCACCGGCAGTTCGGTGCGGAAATAGTGCCGGGCGAGGGGGGCGGCGAAATCGGCGAGGCGATGGGCGAAGGCGATGACATCCGCCTTCGCCCCGTCCCCGGACGGGATCGCCAATGCGTCCACGCCCATCACAGGCGCCTCAGCCAGAGCGGCCAGTCGGGGTGATGGAACAGGGTGCGGGCCCGCATGTGCTTCCAGGTTCCGTATTTGTAATAGTCGAAATCGAGGGTGGAGACGGCCTCCTGGATCATCGCCCAGGTCGCCCATTTGAGATCGCCCAGCGCCTTCAGCACCGCGACCCGCGCGTCGATCTCAGGCGTCCAGCGGCCGAAATAGGCCTCGATCATCTCGCGCTCGATGATGTCGGGGAACGCCATCTCGTCGAACCAGAGGGCGAGCTCGTAGGCGCGCTCGTTGTTGGAGGCGTATTCGAAGTCGACCAGCAGGACCGTGTCGGACGCGTCGATCATGAAGTTGCCGGCCAGCGTATCGTTCATGCACGGCACGAGATCGAGGCCGGAGGCCGTCATGGCCGCCTTCGCCTCGGCCACGCAGCGCATCAGATGGGCCTGGTCGGCGGGGAGCCGGCCGCCCACCTCCGCGACCTGCTCCACATGCTCTTCGATCATCGCGAAGATCGTCTTCGTCAGCCCGAGCGGCGGGGAATCGTTGAAGGCCTTGAGGGCGCGCACGGCGTTGTGGCGGACGGCGGGGCGCAGGAAGTCGAGGTTCGACGAGGCACGGTAGCCCTCGACGAAGGCGAAGATCTCGACGCCGGCCTCGGGCAGGTAGTCGATCACCTCGACGCCGTAGCCGCAGGCATGGGCGCGGCGGCTGGCTTCGTTGGCGTGGTCGCGGGTGATGAACATTTCCGTGCCGCGACCGGGCATCTTCACGAAGACATCCCGCGCGTCCCCGATGGCGACGTGCCAGTTGGTGTTGCTGATGCCACCCGCCACCGGTCGGTAGCGCATCGGCCGGCCCTGCCAGGAGGCGATGCCGGCCAGCACGCCCTCCAGGGCGCGCTCGCCCTCGCTGATGCCGTCGCCCAAGCCTGTCCAGCTCATCGCCGTTCGGTGCCCCCCATCTTGAGTGATCGAGTCACAGCCGGCGCAGCCAGCTTTCGAAGTCACGTGCGCCCATGGTCGTGCGCGCATGCAGGAGCCGCCAGGTTCCGTATTTGTAGAACTCGATTCCGCTGCGCGCCGAGGTGACCGCGCGGGTGACGCCCCAGAGGCCGCCCATCACGTCGTCGACGGCGCCGTAGAGGCGGCAGCGGTTGTAGAGGCGCTCGTCGAACCGGCCTGCATAATGCTCCACCGCCTCGCGCCGCTCCGGCTCGAAGGCGCAGGTCTCGTTGAGGAGGGCGCCGACATCGAACCAGGGGTCGTTGTCGCCGGCGAGGTCGAAATCGACGAGACGGACCTCGCCCTCCCCGATCATGACGTTCGAGGCGATGCCGTCATTGTGGCAGAAGGCGAGGTCGATCCCCGACGCATGGATGGCCTCGCGGACGAGTGCCATCGTCGCCACCAGCCGGTCGGTCCCGTCGGGAAGCGGCGCGTCGGCGGCACGGGCTTCGGCCGCGAGGCTCTCGATCCGCCCGAAGGGGCAGAATCGATGGCCGAGACGACCGTCACCATGGAGCCGCTTCTTGGCGTCCAGCACCTCGGCCAGGACCGCCCCGTCCTGAAGGTCGCCGACGCGGGCATAGCGCCAGGGCTCGGGCAGGTAGGCGAGGCCGAGCGCTCCGTCCGCCTCGTGGACCACCTCCGGGGCGACGAGGAGGCGCGCGGCCTTGCGGGCCGCCAGCCCGGCCACGGGCGTCACGTCGTCCGCCATGTCGGCGTGGCGTAGCTTCAGGAAGACCGGCTCGCCCTCGCGGAACGCGATCCGGACGCAATCCGAGGCCACGGCCCGGTGAGTCGGGGACGCCACCGGCGCCGCGGCCAGCCCATAGCGAGGCTGGCGCGCGATCCAGTCCGGCCGCGTGGCGATGACGGCCTCCACGCGGTGGTCGAAGGTGGTGCCGGCCTCGCCGTAGGCTATCATCGCTCCCCTCCGAACGCGTCGTTCGGCCGCCTGAAGAGCAAGGCCCGTTCCGGAGATCCGCCGGCGCGGCACAGGCGCCATGCGGCGAGCAGTCCCACCGAGAGCCCGGCTTCGAGATCGGCCGGCCGCGTCAGCTCGGCCTCGTTATGCGCGATGCCCCCGACGCTGGGGACGAAGACGATGCCGGTGGGGCATTGGCCGAGCAGGCTGATCGCGTCGTGGCCGGCCACGGTATCCATGCGCAGCGACCGCAGGGAGGTCTCCTCGGCGCAGGCGGCGACGAGATCGCACACGGCCTCCGGCAGGCTGCGGATCGGCCGCAGGGTCCGGCCGGGGATCGCCGCGACGACGCCTGCCCGCTCCGCCGCTTCCGTGATCGCCGCCTCCGCCATGAGGGCCGCATCGGTGAGGAGGGCATTGTCGGCCGAGCGCAGTTCCACGCTCAGTTCCACCCGCGCGGGCACCACGTTGGGGGAATTGGGCTCCACCAGGATGCGGCCGACGGAGGAATGGAAGCGGCCGGGCCAGCGCTCTGCGATCTCCCTCACTTCGGCGATGAGATAGGCGGCGGCGAGCAGCGCGTCGCGCCGGCGCGGCATCGGGGTCGGGCCGGTATGGGCCTGCTCGCCGGTGAAGACCACGTCGATCTTGGCCGCCCCCCAGTTGCGGGTGACGATGCCGATGCTCGCCTTGGCCTTCTCCAGGACGAGGCCCTGCTCCACGTGGAGTTCGAGATAGCAGGCCGGGAGCGGCGGCGGCCGGTCCGTGCCGAGGAACCCGATCCCGTCCAGGGCCTCCCGAAGGGTGATCCCGGCATCGTCGCGGCTGGACAAGGCCTCCTCGATCCGGCGCGCGCCCGCATAGGCGCCGCTTCCGAGGAGGCTCGGCCGGAAGCGCGCGCCCTCCTCGCCGGTCCAGTTCACCGCGCAGAAATCCCCCCCGAAGGTCTCGCCAGCGCGCCGCGCCCGCATCAGGGCGGCGCCGATGGCGGCGGCCGCGACCACGCCGTAGGTCCCGTCGAAGCGGCCGGCCTTGGGCTGGCTGTCGAGATGGGAGCCCAGCATCACCAGGGGGGCGCCCGGACCGTCCGCGAGGGGGAAGATGGCGAACTGGTTGCCAACCCCGTCCACGAGGATGTCGGCCCCCGCCTCCCGGGCGGCCTCGGCGAAGAGGCGACGGGCCTGCCCGTCCTCGGCCGAGGCGCAGAGCCGGGTGATGCCGCCGCCCGGCGTCGCCCCGCAGGCGGAGATCTCCGCGAAGAGCGCGTGGAACGCGCGCGCCGTCGCTGCCGCGTCAGGAGCTGATGAGATCGATGTCATGCTGGGTGAAATGATCCAGGAACGGCTGCGGCGGCGGCCGGTCGGTGACGAGGGTGAGCCGTTCCGAGAGCCCGAAGGTGCAGATGTTCGCCTGACGCCCGAACTTGCGGGAATCGGCCAGAAGCACGCTCTGGCGCGCCTGGCCCCGCAGCACCTTCCGCAGGGCGGATTCGTGCTCCTCGTAATCCATCCAGCCATGGGTGAGGTCGCAGGCCGCGATACCCATGAAGGCGATGTCGAAATAGAACCGCTGCGCGTAGGCCACCGTCTCGTAGCCCACCAGGGCGTTGTCCCGCGCCCGCAGCATCCCCGGCGTCAGGTTCACCCGCGCGGGGCCGCTGCCGAGATGGAGCGCCACGTCGATGGAATTCGTCGTCACCGTGAGGTTGCGGCCGCTGAGGCGGCGGGCGAAGGCGAGCGTCGTGGTGCCGGTATCGATGAAGACCGACATCCCGTCGCGGATCAGCCCCTCGGCATTGGCCGCCACCTTCGCCTTCTCGCGCGGGTTGGTCTTGCCCCGCTCCTGGAGCGGCCGGTCCTGGTCCAGGCGGGGCGGCACGGCGCCCCCGTGGATCCGCCGCAGGACGCCGCGCTCCTCCAGCACCTTGAGGTCGCGCCGGATGGTCTCCTCGGAGACCCGCAGATAAGCGGCCACGTCGGAGACGCCGACCCGCCCCGTCCCGTTCAGACGGGACAGGATCTCCTGGTAGCGGTGGTCGGTCAGCATCGGCGTCGGCGTCTCCCCAATCCTCCGAAGAGTAGCGATTTTGGTGAGCCGAGGCCGCAGGAAAACACGTATCCCACAGGGTGTTTCCCACGGAGATTGCAATCGCGTCGCTCGTGCCGGGGGAAGCCGCCATCGCTACCCGTTTCCGGAACCCTCCGGCGATCGGGAGCCGCGCTGGAGCCGGATGAGCGGGATCGGGCAGATCCAACGCGTCGGCCTGTCCTGTCCGATTGATCATGCCGCCAGAATCACGCTGCCTGAGCCGAGATGACGAGGGATGCCGGTGCCGCTTTCCATGACGACACGTGACGGCCGGACCTCAGCGGAAAGGTCCCCGGCGCAGGTCGCCTGTCAATCTGATTCTGACCGAAATGTGGGATTTATGAGTATTTGCCTGAATTTTCCGCCTTATGCCATCTGTGGGATCACACATGCCCGTTTCCGTGCCCGGCTTGTCCATCCGGCTCCCGCAGGTCCGCCGCGTCAGGCTTCGTAAGCCTGCTTCTTCTGGTTGAATATCAATCGTTTAGCGTCGAGAACACAATCTGTCCGTGTCGTACAAAGAATTCGGGTGAGAAATGGAACTTTTCTCGAGTGCGCTCCCCGTTGTGGCACTGGCCTTGCGGAACCCTCCCAATCTCACAATTCCCCGCGCCTGGGCTCCTCCGACGAGCATGAGACCCGAAAGGCGCGGGGAACAGCAGCAGGGGGACGTTCGACGATGCCGAGAGACGCGACAGAGAAACCCGCGAGCGCCGCCGTCGCGCGCTCCGCTCGCCGCACCGGGCTTCCGGTTCTCCTGGGCGGTGCGTTCCTCGCCGCGGGCATGCTGTCCGCCGAGGCTCAGACCGCCTCGCCCGTCGGCGAGCTCAACGCCCAGACGCAGCCGCGCACCGACCGGGACATCGCCTCGAAACCCGCCGATCCCGTGCGCACCGGGCCGCTTGCGCCCTGGGCCACCGACATGGCGGCGCGGGGACTGACCTTCGACGTCAACATCTACGATTTCTACCAGGCCAATCCGAGCGCCGGCCTGCGCACGGGCGAGCAATCGAACGCCGCCTATTTCGTGCTCAGCATGACGGCCGACATGCAGAAGCTCGCCGGCATCGCCGGTGGCTCGATCAACTTCACCCAGACCTTCTTCGGCCTCGTGCGCAACCTCAACATGGCCGGCGACATCGGCGACACCACGGTGGGCTACCAGCCGCCCTACACGCCCAACAGCACCCGCCTCTCGCTGCTGACCTATCAGCAGAAGCTCCTCGACGACCGCCTCGTGGTGGAGGTCGGCCGCACGCATCCCGACCGCTATTACGGCCTGCCGCCGTGCAACTCGATCAATTCCTGCTTCCAGGACATGTTCTACTTCAATGCCGGCTTCACCTCGCCGCTCTTCGGCGTCTGGGGCGCCAACATCGCCTACAAGCTCTCGCCGACGACTTACATCCAGGCCGGCGCCTTCAGCGTGAACCCCAACACCAACGTCCTGTCGGGCTACGATTTCGGCTACGAGCGCCTGTCCGGCGCCGTCGTGATGACCGAGATCGGCCGGAAGACCGACTACACGATGGAGGCCTATCCCGGCCGCGTCTCGCTCACCGGCTTCTACAACACCGCCGACCACGACGATAACTTCAAGACTATCGCCGGCACGTCGAAGGGCCTCAATCCGGGCACGCCGTCGCTGCAGAAATCCGGCACGTCGGGCGTCGTCCTCACCGGCACGCAGACCCTGTGGCGGGCCGATGGCGGACTTGACGCGAGCAACCCGCATCCCACCGCGATCTCGGCCTATACCGGCACCGGCTACGCCTTCGACCCGACGATCCCGATCCGCTTCAACTCCTTCGCCGGCCTGCTGCTGTCGGCGCCCGACCAGGGCCGTCCCAACGACACCTACGGCATCAAGGCCAACTGGCAGCGGCTGAACCAGAACTATGCCGACTTCCTGTCGGATGCGAACTTCATCTCGGGCGGCACCGGCGAGCCCTATTCGCGTGACAAGTTCGTGTTCGAGGTCAACGCCCATTTCGATCTCGGCGCGGGCGTCGTCCTCGAGCCGGTGGTGCAGTACGTCGTCAACCCGAATTCCTTCTACAACCCCTATACGGCGCGGCGCGCCAAGGACGGGTTCTACGGCGGCTTCACCCTCGTCGTTCCCCTCGGCACGCTGCTGGGCCTCGCGCCGGGCTGATTCATCCGTCCGAGACGCGGCACCGTGTCTCGCGACCGACGACAGGGCTACGGATCCGCCGCCGGTCTCGCAGATCGGCGGCGGATCCGTTCTCGTTTCGGGGCGGCTGCGCGCCGGAAGAAGGCAGGCGGGTCCGGGGCGGGTTGAACCACCGATCCCGTCGCGGCAGAAGGTCGGCATTGCGCGCATCGCGTCGTTCGGACGTCAGGTCCCGTCATGCTCGAAACCAACACGTCACCGCCCGCGCCCGGCGCCGCAAACAGGACGGAACTGGTCTACGAGGTTCTCAAGGCCGACCTCGTCGAGGCGGGTCGCACGACGTTCCGGGCCCAGATGAGACGACCGGGCCTGCGCCTGTTCCTGATCGGCTGTGCGGCCATGATGGTGGTCTTCGGTTTCGCCCAGAACGACGTCGTCGGCTTCGTCAGCTGGGTCATCATCGTCTGCCTCGTCGCGCTCCTCCTGCCGCACGCGATCACCAGGGTACTGATCCCCTGGCAGGCCGGCATGACGGTGAGGCGGGACGAGCGGTTCCTGCATCCCTGGCGCGCGGTCATCGCGCCGGAGGCCTTCACCATCGCCACCTCGCAGGGGGAGACGCGCTATCTCTGGAGCGCGTTCACCTCCCGCCTGTCCTCCCCGGACATGACGCTTCTCATGCTGGGAACGCGGGTGTTCGTGCCGATCCCCGGCCGGGTCCTATCCCCCGACGACCTGGCGGCGATCGATGCCCATATGGCGGCATCGCGGCCGGCGCCCGCCGCCGCGTCGCCGGCCTGATCCGGGGGAGCCCGACCGCGGTCCGCGCCGTCGCCGAGACGGCCGGGATCGCACCGGGGATCCTGCGCAAAACAGCGTATGGCGCATCGGCCCCGCCCCCGGCATCGAGGGTGCACATCTTCGAGGAATCCGCCATGCCCGCCGTCGACGCCCTCTACCGCTATCCGATCAAGGGTCTGTCGGCCGAGGCCCTGACACGCCTGAGCGTCACCCCGCAGGACGGGCTCGCCCATGACCGGGAATACGCCCTGGCGCTGGGGACCACCCCGTTCGATCCGGAGAAGCCGGAGCCCCTGGACAAGGGCTTCTTCCTGATGCTGCGCAACAACACGGCGCTGGCGGCCCTTTCGACGCGGCTCGACCCCGAAAGCCATCGCCTGACGATCCGGCGCGACGGGGAGGAGGTGTTCGCCGCCGACTTGTCCACCGAGGCCGGGCGTGCCGGGACGGAGGATTTCTTCGCCGATTACCTCGGCGAGGAGACTCGCGGGCGACCCCGCCTCGTGCGAGCCGAGAACCACAAGTTCACCGATGCCAGCGTGCTCTCACCGGTGATGATGCGGGCGATTTCGGTGGTGAACCTCGCCTCGGTGCGGGCGCTGTCCGAGGCGACGGGGCGGGAACTCGATCCCCTGCGCTTCCGCGCCAACATCCATCTCGACGGGCTGGAGCCGTGGCAGGAGCTCGATTGGGTGGGGCGCGCGCTCAGCATCGGCCCGGTGCGCCTGCGCGGCCTCGCCCGCACGCCGCGCTGCGGCGCCGTCAACGTCAACCCGAAGACCGCCGAGCGCGACGCGAACCTGCCGAAGGCCATCATGAAGCATTTCGGGCATGTGGACCTCGGGATCTATCTCGAGGTCGTGGAGGGCGGCACGATCGCCACGGCGGATGGTGTCACCCTCGGCTGAGGGAGGTCCAATCTCTCTTGTGGGCTTCTCGATTCAGAAATCTGGTCGAGAGCCATTGCCTCTGTTCAACAGGGTTCGTCATGAGGCGTCACGGGCTCCCTCTCCTTCCAGGAGAGGGGACCCGTGTTGCCCGCGAGAGGTGCGACTATCGTAGCCCGCAAGGGGGAGGAGGGCCTCGGGTCAGGCGCTCTCCGTCCTCAGCTTGGCCTCAGCAGGCTCGGCGCCTTGCGGTAGCCGGTGGCCGCCTCGTAGGCATAGGCGAAGCCGAGGAGGTCGGCCTCGCTCCACATCCGGCCCACGAAGATCAGGTTGAACGGCGAGCCGCTGGCATAGGCCCCGGCCGGCAGCGTCACGCCGGGCAGGCCGGCGATGTTGATCTCGCAGACCGTGGTCTCGTTGATGGCGAGGCCGCCATGCAGGGGCGGCAGTTCATCGCGCATCTGCGGGAAGACGAGCCCGTCGAGGCCGTTCTCGTCCATCACTTGGTTGAAGATGTCGAGATAAGCCTCTCTGAGGGCGAGGAAGTCCGACAGATCGGGCGGGCGCGTCGGATCGGCCAGGATCGCCTCGAAGACCGGATATTGGTGCAGGTAGCGCAGCACGCCCTTGGGGCCGAACGCATCCTCCTCCGCCGTCGCCTCGGCGAAGGACGCGACGCTCCGCAGCGCGGCGCTCCCCCCGAGGCGCTGCAGGTAGAGATGCAGGTCGTAGGGCACGGATTCCATGCCGCGGGCATCGAAATAGTTCAGGCCCTCGGTGGGTTCGGCCAGCGCCGCGAAGCCCGTGCCGGCGAAGGGATCGGCGACCAGGGTCGCGCCGCAGGCGGTGATCTCGCTTTGCGCCCGCGCGTAGAGGTCCGTCGCCTCCGCCGAGAGCGGCAGGTCGCGCCAGCCGGGTCCGAACAGGCCGAGGCGCTTGCCCTGCAGCCCGTTCCTGTCGAGCTTCGAGGTGTAGCCGCCCTTGGGCCGCTTGCCGATGCCCGCCACGGTCTTGGGGTCGGCGGCGGTGTAGCCGGCCAGCACGTCGAGGGTCAGCGCCGCGTCGCGCACGCAGCGGGCGATGGGGCCGACCACGTCGCGGGTGCTGCCGGCCAGGGGCACCACGCCGGCATTGGGGACGAGGGCGAAGGTCGGCTTGATGCCGACCAGCCCCTGCGCCGAAGCCGGGTTCTGGATCGAGCCGCCGGTCTCCTCGGCGAGGCCGAGCACCGCGAGGCTGGCGCCCACCGCCGTGGCCGTGCCGGCGCTGCTGCCGCCGGGCAGGCAATCGGGCGCCGCCGAATTCAGGGTCGGTCCGGCCCAGCTGTCGTTGGCGTGGCTGCCGGTGGCGCTGAGGACGGGGACGTTGGTCTTGCCGAGCATGACGCAGCCGGCCGCCCGCATCCGCGCCACGACGGGCGAGTCGGTCTCGGGGATCAGGTCGACGCCGCCGGCCTTGGCGCTGAGGAAGCGCCAGCCCGCCGTCGTCGGCAGCCCGGCCATGTCCATCGGGTCCTTGATCACCACCGGCACGCCGGCCAGCGGTCCCAGCGCCTCGCCGGCGGCGCGGCGCGCGTCGATGGCGCGGGCGTCGTCCAGCGCCTGCGGGTTCATGACGATGATGGCGTTGTAATGCGGGTTGTAGGCGGCGATCCGGTCGAGGAAGGCCAGCGTCAGCGCCTCCGAGGTGACCCCGCTGGCGAAAGCGTCGGCCACGTCGGCCAGGGTCATCTCGACGATGTCGAGGTCGGGGCTTGGTGTCGGGGCGGCGGCCATCGCGCAATGTCTCCTTGGTTGGAATGGATGGAAGGACTGTACGGGATGAGGCCGGCGGCCTCACTCCATGCCGACGAATTCCTCGATCATCGCCCGGTCGCGGGCGATCTCGGGCGGGATCTCGCGGGTGACGACGCCCTTCTGCAGGATCAGCACCCGCTCGGAGAGGCCGGCGATGAAGGTGAGGTTCTGCTCGACGAGCAGGATCGTCAGGCCGCGCGCCCGGCCGATCGCCTGCAGCGTCTCGATGATCTCCTCGATGATCGAGGGCTGGATCCCTTCCGTCGGCTCGTCGAGGAGGAGGATGCGGGGATTGCCGCAGAGGCAGCGGGCCAGCGCCAGCAATTGCTGCTCGCCGCCCGAGAGTGCCCCGCCCGGCCGGTCGAGATAGGCCTTCAGCCGAGGGAACACGGCGAGGCTATCCGCGATGGTCTCGTCCTCGTCCCTGTCGGAGAGGAGGCAGCCCATGCGCAGGTTCTCGCGCACGCTCAAGGTCGCGAAGATCTCCCGCCCTTGCGGCACGAACCCCATGCCGAGCCGTGCTCGCGCCGTGGGCGAGCGCCGGGCGATGTCCTCGTCCCCGAGGCGGATGCGACCGGCGGTGACGGGCAGGTAGCCCATCAGGGTGCGCAGCAGGGTCGTCTTGCCCATGCCGTTATGGCCGAGGATGCCGACGAACTCGCCCTCCCCCACGGTGAGCGAGACGCCGCCGAGGATCGGGATGCGGCCGTAGCCGGAATGCAGGCCCTCGACGGACAGGAGCGCGGGCTTCGCCGCCGGGACGGCGTTCGGGCAGGCGGAGAGCGGTATCGGCGGGATCGCGTTCATCGTGCGGCTCATGCGGCCTGCTTGCCGAGATAGACGTCGCGGACGCGCTGGTCGGCCAGCACCCGTTCCACGCTGTCCTCCATCAGGATGCGGCCCTGGTTGAAGACGGTGACGGTCCTGGCGATCATCCGGATGAAGGGCATGTCGTGCTCCACCACGATGAGGGCGTGGGTGCGGTTGATCTCGCGGATGAGCTCGGCGGTGCGGTGGACCTCGTCATGGGTCATGCCGGCGGCGGGCTCGTCGAGGAGGATCAGCTCCGGTTCCTGGGCCAGCACGGTGGCGATCTCGACCCATTGGCGCTGGCCGTGGGCGAGCTGGCCGACATTGCGTTCGGCGATGGCGGTGAGCTGGAGCCGCGTCAGGGTCTCGTCGACGATGGAACGCGTCCGGGCGATCGACTTGCGTCGCCCGGCCGCCACGAACACGTTCTCGCGCACCGACAGGCCGTTGAAGACGTTGGGCACCTGGGTCTTGATGCCGACCCCGAGCCTCGCGATCCGGTGTGGCTCGGCCCCGGTGATGTCCGTGTCGCGGAAGCGGATGCTGCCCTCGCTGGGCGTCAACTGGCCAGTGAGCATCTTGAAGAAGGTGCTCTTGCCCGCGCCGTTGGGGCCGATGAGGCAGCGCAGCTCCACCTCGCCGAGGGTGAAGTCGACATTGCCCACCGCGGTCACCCCGCCGAAGCGCATGGTGACGCCCTTGGCCTCGACGAGCGGGCGAAGCGGCGGGCGGACCGGGGAAGCCGGCGCCGCCGCTGTCGTGGTGATGCTCATGGCCGGACCTCCCCTGCCAGCGCCTCGCGGGCGGGATCGGCGGGTTTGCCCGCCTTCGCCTCGACGATTTTGGCCTTCAAGAGCTTGGCGGGGAGTTCGGGGATCCGCATCAGCAGGGTCCTCACCACTGGCAGGAGCCCCTGCGGGATCAGCAGGACGAACGCCACGAGGACGATGCCGAGGCCGAGATTGGAATCGACCACGTTCTGCGAGCCGGCCTCGATGATGAGCCACTGGATCAGCACCGCGCCGAGCATCGGCCCGACGAGGGTGCCGAGGCCGCCCACCAGCACGAAGATGATCACCTGCGCCGACATCGACAGGCCGAACACGGTGGGGCTGATGAAGCCGCCCCAATTGGCGTAGAGGCAGCCCGCGAGCCCGGCGACGGCGCCCGAGATCATGAAGGCGAGGAGCTTGTACAGGCGCGGGTCGTAGCCGATGAGCTGCGCCCGGGTCTCGTTCTCGCGGATCGCCACAACGACCCGGCCGAAGCGGCTGGCCAGCACCCAGCGCAACAACGCGTAGACCAGGATCAGGGCCCCCATGGCGGCGTACCAGATGCCGTCGTTGTCGAGCGGGTTGCCCGCGTCGCCGAGCTTGTTGAGGGCGGGGATCGCCGGGATGCCGTTGAACCCGCCGAGTTCCGCCTCGCCGATCCGGTACTGGCTGCCGGAGGTGGTGTTCACGAGCTGGAACAGGATCACCGAGACGGTCAGCGTGATGACGCCGATATAGGCGTCCGAGATCCGGCCGTAGAACATGAAGTAGCCGAGCAGCCCCGCGAACAGGGTCGGCACCAGGATGGCGATGAGGATGGGCAGCGTGCTGTCGCCCATGTTGATGACGGAGACGGCGTAGGCGTAGCCCCCGAGCCCGAGGAAGGCGGCCTGCCCGAAGGACATCACCCCGCCATAGCCCCAGATGAAGCCCTGGCTCAGGGCGAACATGGCGAGTGCTGCAAAGCCCGTGGCCTGGACGAGGCCGAACGTGTCGAGGATGTGCGGCGCCCCGAACAGGATGGCGAGCATCAGGCCGAGGGTGACGAGGAACCCCACGGTGGAGCGACGGGTGACGGGATTCATAGGCTGCGCCTCAGGTAGCGGCCGGTGATGCCCTGCGGCAGGACGCGGATCAGCAGGATCGCGGCGACGAGGAGGGCGACGTCGCCGATGACGGGCGTGGTCCTGAACGAGACCAGTTCGTTGATGACGCCGAACACC
Organism: Methylobacterium sp. 88A; assembly: GCF_000376345.1. Lineage (NCBI taxonomy): Bacteria > Pseudomonadati > Pseudomonadota > Alphaproteobacteria > Hyphomicrobiales > Methylobacteriaceae > Methylobacterium > Methylobacterium sp. 88A. The sequence goes on along the minus strand of NZ_AQVT01000001.1, from coordinate 1,796,059 downwards.
GAGGAGGCGAGGCCCGTGCCCGTGACGATGGCGGGGCCGCCGCCCAGCACGGTGATGAAGGCGCGGGAAATGTAGGCCGCTCCCATGGACGGGGAGACGCCGGAGATCGGCGCGAGCACGCCGCCGGCCAGCCCCGCGAGGGCCGCGCCGAGGCCGAACGTCGCCATGTAGATGCGGTCAGGCGACACGCCCATGGCGGCGGCCATGCGCGGGTTCTGCATGGTGGCGCGCAGGATCAGCCCGAACTTCGTCATGCGCAGCAGGAGGAACATGCCCGTCAGCACGGCGAGCGCCGTGGCGACGATGACGAGGCTATAGAGGCTGGCGCCGTAGCGGCCGATCTCGAAGCTCCCGACCGGAGTCGAGACGCCCCGCACGACGTTGCCGTAGAGCGTGGTGATGAGGCCGATCAACCCGAGGCTGATGCCCCAGGTCGCCAGCATCGTGTCCATCATCCGCCCGTAGAGGAAGCGGATGACGGTGCGTTCGAGGATCAGCCCCACCGCCCCCACCACCAGGGGCGGCAGGACCAGCATGGCGATCCAGATGTTCACCCCGGCGCCGTTCGCCATCACGGCGGTGTAGGCGCCGAGCATCATGAACTCGCCATGCGCCAGGTTGATGATGCGCATCATGCCGTAGATCACCCCGAGACCGAGGGTGATCAGGACCAGGGTGGCGATGCCGGTGGCGACGTTGAAGGTCAGGAGCCCCGCGAGATCCATGAAGAGGCGCCTCAGCCCTTCAGGTCGGGCGTGAACTGCTTGTTCATGCGCGGGTTCTTGACGAGGTCGCAGGCGCCGCCGGTATCGGCCGGGAACGAATCCGGGAAGGTCGCCAGCTGCTCCCATTTCCGGTCCTTGGGCCGGGCGAGGTAGGTGTTGCGGATGGTGTGGTGGGTGCCCGGATCCATCGTCACCTTGCCCGTGGGCGAGTCGATGCTGATGCCGCTCTCCAGCGCCGCCACGACGGCGTCGCGCTCGATCGAACCGGCCTTCTTCACCCCCTCCGCCCAGAACATGATGCCTTCGTAGGTGGCGGTGTCGAGCTCGCTCAGATCGGTGACGTCGGCGCCGAACTTCGCCTGCATGCCGGTGACGAAGGCCTTGCTCGCGGGCGTGTCGAGGTCGTTGTACCAGCCGTAGCAGGTGAGGATGCCGTTGGTGGTGGAGGTGTCCATGGTGGTCAGCTCGTCGCCGAGGCCGAACACGCTGGCGCCCATGGGGATCTTGCCCTTCATGCCGGCGGCGTCCCATTGCCGGTAGAAGCCCGAATGGTTGGCGCCGACGAGGGCGGAGAGGACGATCTCCGGCTGGGCCTGCTGGATGCGGCTGATGGCGGAGGAGAAGTTCGTGACGTCGAGGGGGAAGAAGTCGGTGCCGGCCACGGAGCCGCCGCCATCCTTCATGAACTTCGTCATCCAGCTCGCGGTGATGTGGCCGTAATTGTAGTCCGCGGCGACGATGTAGGCCTTCTTGCCCCAGTTCTTGAGGGCGTAATCGACGATGTGGTTGACGGTCTGGGCCGGGGTCGAGCCGGTGCAGAAGACGTTGCGGTCGCAGACACCGCCCTCGTACTGGGTGTTGTAGAAGTAGAGGGTCTTGGAACGGCCGAAGATCGGCCGGATCGCCTCGCGCGAGGCCGAGGTGATGCCGCCCTGGATGACGTCGACCTTGTCCTTCAGGGCGAGGGTCTGGGCGTATTGCGTATAGAGTTGCATGTTGGACTGGGTGTCGTAGGCGATCAGCTTGATCGGCCGTCCGAGCAGGCCGCCGGCCTTGTTGAGCAGTTCCACCGTGTATTCGGTGGTCTCGATCATCCGCTTGCCTTCGAGCCCGAGCGCCCCGGTCCCGTCGAGGAGGCTGCCGAGCTTGATCGGCTCCGCCGCGAGGCCGTTGCGCGCGAAGAACGGCATCGCCACTGCGCCGCCCGCCCCTGCCAAACCGAGCTTGAGCGCATGGCGACGGTTCATCGTGCCCTTGGTCATCGATATCACTCCGCTTCGTGCCGTCTGCACGGACGATCGCCGCCGGCCGCGCGGGAGTGATGTAACAAGATCGATGCCAACAAATCTCACATTACGGGCAAGGTCGGGCGAGCGCGCCGGATGCCTCCTCCATAGGCAGGCGAGGCGCGGTTTCGCCTCGCCTCAAGGCACGAAAGCCACAGATCACGCACGTGCCGCATCGGCGCGGAGAGTGTCCCGCGTGGCCGGTCAGGCGGCACGCACGGTGGCGAGGAACCGGGCCACCTCCGTGCCGAGATGGTCGGATTGCTGCGACAGCGCCGAGGCCGAGGCCAGGACCTGGCTCGCGGCGGCGCCGGTCTCCTCGGCCGCGTTCGCGACGCTGGCGACGTTGGCGGTGACCTGTCCCGTCCCCATGGCCGCCTGGGACACGTTGCGGACGATCTCCTGGGTGGCGGCGCCCTGTTGCTCCACGGCGGCGGCGATGGAGGTGGCGACGGTGCTGATCTCGCCGATCCGCGTGGTGATGGTTCCGATCGCCGAGACCGCCTGCCCCGTCGAGGCCTGGATGCGGCCGATCTGGTCGCCGATCTCCTGGGTCGCGCGGCTGGTCTGGCTGGCGAGCTGTTTCACCTCGGCGGCGACCACGGCGAAGCCCCTGCCCGATTCACCGGCCCGCGCCGCCTCGATGGTGGCGTTCAGCGCCAGCAGGTTGGTCTGCCCGGCGATCTCCGAGATGATCGACACCACGTCGCCGATCCGGCCCGCCGCCAGGCTGAGTTCCTCCACGAGGGAGGCGGTCCGTGCCGCCTCGTTCACCGCGAGGGTGGCGAGATTGGCCGATCCATCGACCTGACGGCCGATTTCCTGGACCGAGGAACCGAGCTGTTCGGCCGCCGCCGCCACGGTGTTGACGTTGGACGCCGCCTCTTCCGCCGCCGCCGCCACGGTCAGGGATTGCGAGGCGGTGTGCGTGGCCGTCGCCGTCATCGCGCGCGCGGTGTCCTGGAGCTGGCTCCCCGCCGCCGCCACGGTGCCGACGATGCCGCCCACGGCCCGTTCGAAATCCCCCGCCAGCCTGTGCATGGCGGACTGCCGCTGGGCTTCGGCGTCGGCGCGCGCGAGCACGGTCTCTTCCTCCAGGGTGCGCATCTCGATGAGGCGCGTCTTGAACACCTGCACCGCATCCGCGATCGTGCCGATCTCGGTCCCCTCCCCCTGGCGCGGGATCGCCACGGACAGGTCGCCCGAGGCCAGCGCCTGCATCGGCTCGACGACCGAGGCGATGCCCCCGGTGACGCCGCGGATGATCCAGAACGCGAGCAGGGCCGACAGGACGAGGCCGCCGAGGCCCGCGCCGAGGACGAGGGTTTCGGTGCGGTCGAAGGCCTGCCGGCTGGCGAGGCGGGACGTCTCCGCCACCTCGTTGTTGATGGCCACGAGCCGGTCCGCCAGGGAGGTGCACAGGCGCTGGAGTTCGGTGGACTTCCCCTGCAGCCGCTCGAGCCCATCCTCGTTCATCCCGCTGCGCGAGAGATCGAGGATCGCCTTGTTCTCCTTCTGGTAATCGAGCCAGGTCGTGGTGAGCGTGTCGTAGACGGCCTTCTCGCCGGGCGAGGTGGCCAGCCTCGCATACTCGGCCAGGATGCGGGTGACCTTGCCCTGACGGTCGACGATCTCGGCATCGTAGCGCGCCTTCGAATCCGGATCGATCGCGCCGAGATGGCGATAGATGCTGATCGCGTAGCGCCCGATCCAGCCGGAGATCTCACCGGCCTTGGCGACGCTCGGCAGAGCGTCCGATTGCACGCTCACCAGATGTCCGTTGATCGTCCGGGTGGCGGTCAACGCCACGGCCCCCAAGCTCACGAGGAGCAGCGTCGTGATCGAGAAGGCGCCGATGAGGCGCGCGCGCAGGGAAAGGCGGCTCAGCATGAAAAGCATTCCGGTGACGGGAAGCCATCTCTGGATGGTATCCGACCGGAAGGTGCGCAAAATATCTAAATAATTCTTAAAGCGGAGCGGTGGCCTTTTTCGAGATTTGTGGCCAAAACCCAGGGCGCATGACCGCGAGTTGTGCATTTTGACTATCATCGTGCAAGAATTGACCGAATTTAGTCATGCGCTCATGCATTTCTGACATGAGCGTTATGTGCGGGTAATGCGGTTGCGGGCAAGATCGTCTTGCCGTTCGCTCACGCTTGCTGGGGCGGGAGGGAATCGCCGCCCTCCGTCGCCTCGGCCCTCGCCGCACGGTCCCGCTCGGCCCGCAACTCCTTCTCGGCCATGAGCCAGAACTCGATCTCGAACCCCATCGGCTGGTGATTGCGCTCCCAGAGTTCATAGGCGCGCCGGCGGATCTGATCGAATGTCGGCCCGGTGGCGCGGGCCGTCGCATCCCGCATCATCTGTGCCGTGCCTCGTGCTGATCCTGCCTCATCCGAACCCTGTTTCAGCATTCCCCGCCGGCCTCGTTTCGCGTCTGTCGCGTGTGATGTGGATGGGGCCATGGCATGGCCCCGGCGCCGGGACATTCACACATGGCAAGAGCGAGACGATTTCGGGCCATTCCCCGCGACGGCTCCCCGATCGACAACGATCCACCTCGAACCAGGGCGCCTCGGCGCCGTTGTCGCACATGCAAGAGGCGGGCGCGCGCCCGCGGGAGGGGGATGGAGCGTACGGGAGGGCTCTTTCCGCGCGTCCTCCACCCGGGCGGGTCGCAGGACGAGAACGGGCCGTCGGACGTGAAATCCCCCGCCCCTTCGGCGAGGGCGGGTGTGCTCGGAAGCACGTGATGGCGCGTGCGAGGTGGATCGACGCGTCCCGCGCCGCGCGGTCGATGATATGGCCTCGTTCCACGCGGGAGCAGGATCGGCTCCGTGCCGATTGTCCACCGTCGCCGATACGAGAGCATGTTCCACCTGATCTTCGGTTTGCCCTGCCTGTACGTCATCACCAGGGTGCTCTGGCCCCTGCCATGGCCGCTCGCCGTGAAGGCCGGCGTCGCTGTCCTGCTGCTCATCGCCTCGCAGTACCATCTGTGGAGCCGCCTCTCGTCCGGCTCGGTCTTCGCGCCCGAGTTTCCCCGGCTGTTGATCGTGCTGTTCAATTGGGCCTTCGGGGCGATCGTCCTCCTGGCGGCGATGCAGCTGGCCCTCGACGTCGTGGCGCTGGCCTCCAGGGTCATGCCCGGCGGAGGCTGGGCGATCCCGGCCGGCTGGCGCTACGCCGAGGCGGCGCTGGCCATGCTCCTGTCGGCGGTGGCGGTGCAGCAGGCGGTGCGGGTGCCGCCGCTCAAGGACGTCACCGTCGAGATCGAGAACCTTCCGGCCGGTTTCGACGGCTTCACCCTGCTCCAGCTGACGGACCTGCATCTCAGCCGCCTGTTCCCGGCGGCCTGGGCGCGGGAGGTGGTGACGCGATCCAACGCGCTCGGCGTCGATCTCGTGGTGGTCACCGGCGACCTGATCGACGGCGCCCTCGCATCGCGTCGCGCCGATGTCGAACCGTTGCGGGATCTCCGTGCCCCGGACGGGGTCTGGGTGATCCCCGGCAACCACGAGTATTTCTTCGACTATGCGGGGTGGATGCACCGCTATGCCGAGCTCGGCATGGGCGTGCTGGAGAACCGGCATACGGTCCTGAGGCGCGGTGCCGATGCGTTGGTCCTCGCGGGCGTGACCGACCTGTCGGCGTCGCATTCGGGCCGGCCGGTCCACGACCTCGACGCCGCTTTGGCCGGTGCGCCGTCCGATGCCCCCATCGTCCTCCTCGACCATCAGCCGAAGGATGCGGCGCGGGCGGCCGCGAAGGGGGTGGCCCTGCAACTTTCCGGGCACACGCATGGCGGGATGATCTGGGGCCTCGACCGCCTGGTCGCGCGCGCCAATGCCGGCTTCGTCTCCGGCCCCTACGCGGTTGGCGCCATGACACTCTACGTCAACAACGGCACGGGGCTGTGGCCCGGCTTCGCCTTGCGGCTCGGGCCACCATCCGAGCTGACGCGCATCACGCTCCGGGGCAAGCCGCGATCCTAGAACTGCGCGCGACCGCGTTGGGGTGGGCGCAGCTCTGGTGGTGAAAATCTGACGTTTGGTCCACGCTGCCGGGGCTGCTTTCGACCCTTCACAGGCCCTCGGAAGGTCCGCTTCTGGGTATCTTGATCGAACAGATGCGTATGGCTGCGTTGAAGCTGAAGGCCGCTCTGCAACTCAAGACCAAGGCCAGACCAACCCGTAAGGGCCTCGTTAATCCTTGGTCGTGTGTAATCATGGCGTGACATACTCCTCGGCCATCCAGAAACTTTATGGCGAACTCGCTGCCTCAATGGTGCGCGCGACTACCGGTTTCTGTGAGCCGCATGCCCGTGCTGGCGCTAGACTTCGTGGCCCATCAGTCTCGGCATTTCAAGTTGCATACACTGAACTCTCGAGGCTACGATTAGCCTCTCGTGAGGGTATCTTGCTCGTCGATAGTGACGAAGTGGCAAACTTCGTCGCGGAGGTAGTTCTGTCGGATCAATCTAATTATCCTCCTATAGATGAGGTGCTTGAGGCTTGGCTGTCCTTATTTGTCGGCCAATTGGATTATGCATGTTCGAAGCGCCTGCCTTTTACACCGCATCCGGATATCAAACTTGCCATGGATGCGCTCGCAAGCTGCGGCTATGCACAGCGGCTCATCGATAACTTTATATGGACTGAAGAGATTGGCCGCGCCATGCTAATGAGCGGCTTGTGGAACGAAGATGGATTGTCGTGGGAAGAGCTCAACGAACGAGAAATTGATTTAGACATGCGCAAAGCGCTTGCCTCCATCCCGGACGATGTCAAGCATGCAGCCCTTAGGAACGACCGTGTCGCAGTAGGAAAAGCTTTGGCGGCGCGTTGGATTAATGACGTGTGGTTACCTGACACTGCAGACGAAGCCCCATGGTGGCGCCTCGCCGCGATCGCTCCTGAGGCAATCCGCTTAATAGATTTGACCAATAGCATTGGCTGCCCAAATATTAATGATGTTAATTAATTTATTTAATATAAATAAATCTGCTGGATAACAGTTTTTTGAAGGCAGATTTATTATCTTAACCTGCTATTGCTGGTCATGAAATGTACTAATAGGCTCGATTTGGGACGGCATCTACAAAAATTTATGCTTGCAAATTGGGTTGGGGCGCAGTGTCCACTTCGGAGCAGAAGGTCAGAGTCTGCCTTCCACCCACTTCGGACGCTCACAGTGGGTTCCATTCGTCAGGTTTTTGACCACCAGCCCCTCGTTGCACCGAGATTTTTCTCCCCAAACCGGCATCACTTCGGCGAATTGCACTCTAGCCGACGAGGACGACGGCCTTGCGCTCGTAGGATCGCCCGTCGATCTCACCGGCGATGAAATGCGCCACGTCGGCCCGGGAGATTAGGCCGTTCCGCCAGGAAGAGGGTTCCGTCAGGACCTTGTAGCGTCCCGTGGCCGAGCCGGGCGTCAGCACGCCGGGGCGGACGAAGGTCCAGTCCAGGCCAGAGCGGCGGATCCGCATCTCCTGGGCGTCCTTGTCGTCATAGGCCCGCCCGAACACGAGGCGGAAGGGGATGCGCTGCAGCAGGCCGATGGCGTCGCGGCTGTCGCCGGTGCCGAAGCCCGTGACAGAGAGGATGCGCCGCACGCCGGCTGTCTCCATGGCCGGCACCAGCGCGTTGGTGGCGGAAGAGAACAGGGTCACCGGCCCGAGCAGGTTCTTCGCCGGCACGCCCAGGGCCTGCACCACGACGTCGATGCCCTCCAGGGCGGAGGCGATATCGGCGGCATTCAAGGCGTCGCCGGGGAAGCGTTCCAGCCCCTGGCCCGACAGCGACATGCTCGCGGCGGACCGGGCGAAGGCCCGCACGCGATGGCCGGCCGCCAGGGCCGCCTTCACGGTTTCCAGGCCGATGCCCTGGCTGGCGCCGATGACGAGGACGTGGGCCATGTCCGGTTTCCTGGTGGGTGAGGTGAAGAGGGACGGATGATCGGTCAGGCGACCGGGACCTGCATCGCGAAGCCGAGACCGGCCTCGTCGATCCGGCGGGTGAAGCTTCCGCCGAGGCTGCGTTCGATGGTCTGCTTCAACAGGCGGGATCCGAAGCCGCCGCCATCGGACGCGACCGCCCCCGAGGATGCCGAGGTCTCCTTCCAATCGAGCGTCAGCGTGCCGTCCGCAACGCGGCCCGTCACCGTCAGCGTGCCGCCTCCCGACAGGGCGCCGTACTTGGCCGAGTTGGTGGCGAGCTCGTGCAGGATCATGGCGTAGTCGTTGACCTTGTCGGGAGGCGCCACGGCGGCCTCTTCGACGTCGATCGCGATGTTGCCGCCGTCGAGATAGGGGGACAGGATCCGCTCGGCCAGCGTCCGCAGCCTGACGTTGCCGTGGTCGCCGGCCTGTGCCCGCGTGGCGAGGGTTGTGGCTTCGTGCAGCACGCCGAAGCGTTGCGACAGGTCCTCGGCGAAGTGCGGAGTCGACGTGGCGCCCCGGGCGACGATGGCGGTCAGCGCCCGGGCGACGGAGAACATGTTCGAGACGCGATGGGCGAGCTCCGCCGTCAGGAGGTGCTCGGCCTCTTCGGCGCGTTTCTGCCGGGTGACGTCGAGAAAGATGGCCTGGACCCATTCGCCGACCTTGCCGGCCTCCCCACCCACGCCGCGGGCGGAGACCCAGCGTGCGTGAGGGCCGTCGCCGATGCGGAAGTCGAAGCTGTAGGGATGGGAATCCGCCTCGCTCGCCGCCCAGTCTCGCATCATCGCGCTGCGGTCTTCCGCGTTCACGCGCTCGAACAGATCGTCGATGGGGACGACGGACTCGGAGGTTCCCCAGAACTCGCGGCAGAGCCCATCGAGCTGGGCCAGCCTACGCGTCGGTGACCAGGCCCACAGGGCGACGCCGCCACGATGGATGGTGTCGGTAAAGCTCGCCAGCGTCCACTCGTAGCCAGTCGACGTCACATCCTCGGCCATGCAATTCCTGATCGATCCCTGAAACACCGGCGATGCCGATCGCATCGCCGGGGGGACAAGCCGCACGGCCGTAATTTGCTCCCTCACGCCATCGTCATCATACAACCGCGGCGATCGTTTCTCCTTGCGAAACCGCAAGCGGTCGGACCGCCCCCATCCTCCCTGGCGTTCGAGGCTTCAGGTCGGGCCGATTCCCGGTTCGACGAGGAGGGGCAGGTGGTCCGTGGCCCGGCCCGACGACGACATGGTCGATCCACCTCGCAGGCGGCGACGACGGATGCCGTGGGACAGGACGCGGACGCCGATCGAACGGGAGGGCACGGACCGTGACCGGCGCGCGCGCGCCCCCGCGAAAGAGAAAGAGGATGCCGCTGCGGCGCTCAATCGTCGTCGTCGTCGACGGGGGATCCGGAGGGGATCGGGCTGCCGTTCTCGACCCCGTTCTCGAACATGCCGGGCGGACCGTCGAAGCCGACGACGCCGTCCGGATTGTCCGGCGACACGTTGGGGTCCACCGGCGGCGGCATGGTCCGGTCGAGGCGGCGCTCGATGCGTTCCTCGCGGCGCAGATCCTGGGTGATCGGCACGTCGCGGGGGCTCTGGGCCAGGGCCTCGGCGGCCGGGGACGCCGCGAAGAGCCCCAGCAGGATAGCGGATCCGAACTTCATCTCATGCCTCCAGGCGCCGGGTCGGCTCCGTCGCCAGAGGTTATCGAGCCGCGGCCAATAAAGACCAGTCAATTTTGATGCTGAAGAACGATTAAAACAGGCTCGCGAGGACTGTAATTTGCGCCGATGCGGGCGAGCGCTTCTCGAATTCTGCGCGCATGCATGGTCGTCCGCGTATCGGGCGGGACAGCGCGGGTGAGACCGCGCCCGCCTCCGGTCGACCGGCGGATGTGGGGCCGCCGCTGCGCCGGCCCGCGCATTGCTAAGCTCCGTCCATCGGCGTTGGGTCGGGTCGGTGGAACGCTCTTCCCGTCGATGACCGAAGGCGCGCCGCGTCCCGATCGTTATCCTCGTTCGCAGATGACACCCGAGACATCAGGACGAAACAGACACCTGGGACGTTGTCCTTTTCGGAAAGGGAGATCTGAATGGACACGAGCCTCATTGCGATGAACGACGAAGCCAACCGGATCGGCTCCGAGCGACTTCTGACGCAGCTGCGCGAGGAGGGGCTCGTCTATCGTCTCTGGGTCACGGGCACGGCGAAGGGAAGCCGCCTGCACATGCAGGTCAACGGGCTCGACGACGAACTCGAAGGCCGCCTCGTCCGCGTCCTCAGGGGCCGGGGCATGCAGCTCGATATCCAGCCGCTGACGTCGTAGGCGGCGCGGCCCGCCGCTCACGCTCCACGACGTGTCGCCGAGGCGGCGCGGGGCCGTTCCAGCGAGGCGGAGACCGCCCAGAGCGCCAAGCCACCGAGTGCCAGGGCGACGCCGACCCAGCCGGTGGAGGGCAGGCCGAACCCGGCGGTGAGGGCGAGGCCGGCGAGCCAGGGGCCCAGGGCATTGGCGAAGTTGAAGGCCGAGTGGTTGAGCGCGGCAGCCAAGGTCTGCGCGTCCTCAGCCACGTCCATCAGCCGGGTCTGCAGGATGGTGGCGAGGCCGCCCCCGCAGCCGATGAGGAACACCACCGGCGCCAGGGTCCAGACGCTCTCCACCGCGAACGGGTAGAGGGCGAGAGCCGCCGCCGCCCAGACCAGGGTCAGCCCGGCCGCCGGCATCAGGGCGCGGTCGGCGGCCCAGGCGCAGACGAGGTTGCCTGCCGTGAGGCCGAGGCCGAACACGGCGAGCACCAGCGGGATCGCCACCGGCGCGGCATGGGTGACCTCGATGAGCGTCGAGGCGAGATAGGTATAGACCGAGAACAGGCCGCCGAAGCCGATGGCGCCGATGGCCAGGGTGAGCCAGACCTGCCCGCGCCGCAGCGCCCCGAGTTCGCGGAGCGCACTGGCGCCCGACGCAGGACGGCCGAGGGGCGCCAGGACCCGCACCGCCACCGCCGTCAGCAGCGCCAGGACGGCGACGAGCCCGAAGCTCCAGCGCCAGCCAACGAGCTGGCCGATCCCGTTGGCGAGGGGCACGCCGGCCACCGTGGCGAGGGTGAGACCGAGGATCACCCGCGAGACCGCCTGGGTCCGCCGCTCCCGTGGGACGAGGGAGGCGGCGACGAGAGCGGCCACGCCGAAATAGGCGCCGTGCGGCAGGCCCGCCAGGAATCGGAACAGCAGCATCCCGTGATAGTTCGGGGCCAGGGCCGACAGGACGTTGCCCAGCGCGAACAGAACCATCAGCCCGACGAGCAGCGTCCTGCGGGCCATGGTGGCCGCCAGCACCGCGATGACCGGCGCACCGACGACCACGCCGAGGGCGTAGGCGCTGATGACGTGGCCGGCGGTCGGCGCGTCGATGCCGAGATCGGGCGCGAAGGCCGGAAGCAGGCTCATCGTGGCGAATTCGGTGGTACCGATGGCAAAGCCGCCCATGGCCAGGGCGGTGAGGACGAGGCCGGGATGCCGGCTGGGCGCGGCATCCGGCAGGCTGAGAGTGCCGGAACGGGTATCGAGGGTGGTGCCGGTCATCGGGCCGCTTTCAAGTCTCGTTCGCGGTCGCCACGCAGGGAACAGGCCGCGTGAAGCAGGGCGAGATGGCTCAGGCCCTGCGGTGTGTTGCCGAGATGGTCGCCGGTGTCGGGATCGACCATCTCGCTCATCACGCCGACGCCCCGGGTGACGGCGCTCAGCGTGCCGGTGAAGACCGCCTCGGCCTCGTCCTGCCTTCCGAGCTCGGCCAGGGCCTCCACCAGCCAGAACGAGCAGGCGACGAAGGCGCCCTCCTCCGTCTCCGCTCCAGAATAGCGATAGAGAAGCGGGCCGCGCCCGAGTTCCTCGCGGATCGCGTCGAGGGTGGAGGACAGGCGGTCGCGCCCGTCGAAGCCGAACCGGACCGCCAGGGTCAGGGAGGCGTCGAGGCGGTCGGTGCCGGGATAGAACGTATAGGCTTGGCGCGTCTGCGACCAGCAATGCTCCTCGATCCAGGCCTGGATCCGATCCCGCTCCCGCGACCAGCGCGGCACGCAGGTCGCCGAGATATGGCCGGCCTCCGCCAGTTCGACGGCGCGGGCCAGCGCCTGCCAGGCGCTGATCTTCGACATCGTGTAATGCTGCGGGACTTCCAGTTCCCAGATCCCGGCATCCTTCTGGCGCCAGCGGTCGGCGCATTCGTCGGCGAGGTCCGCCAGGACCGTCGCGCTCTTCTGGTCGAGGATGTTGCCGTCGGCGACGAACAGGGTCGCGGTCTCGAAGATGTCGCCGTAGATCCCGTGCTGGTGCTGGCGGGCCGCCGCGTTGCCCACCCGGACCGGGCGCGACCCGCGATAGCCGGCAAGATCGAGGGAGGTCTCCTCCGGCACCTTCCCCCCGCGCAGGGTGTAGAAGACCTGCGCCCCATGCGCGCCGAGATGCTTCATCAGCCAGGAGAAGGCGGCCTTCGCCTCCGGCATCGCGCCGACGCGCAGGAAGGCGTTGACGGTATAGCCGGCATCGCGGATCCAGGCGTAGCGGTAATCGTAGTTCTTCGGCCCGCCGATCCGTTCGGGCAGGGAGGTGGTGGCGGCCGCGGCGATGGCGCCGCTCGGCGAGTAGAGCAGCAGCTTCAGGGCGAGACCGCTGCGCCGCACCTCGGAACGGTGCGGGCCGTCGTAATGCAGCCCCTCCGCCCAGTGCCGCCAGGCGTCGTCGCTGACATCGATGCGCTCGTCGATCTCCGCGATGGTGGGGATGCCGAGCGGCTCGTCCTCACCGGCCAGAAGCGCCACCAGCGCGCGCTCCCCCTCCCCCAGCGTCACCGTCGCGGCGATGGTGCGGTCCTCTTCCTCGAGGATGCGGATGTTGTCGCTGAACCGGATCACCCCGAGGACCGGTCCCACATGGAAGACGCAGCCGTTGGGGTTCGGCTGGAGCCAGGGCGAAAGCGAGTCGCCGCGCGTGCCGAAGACGGCGCGGATCCGGAACGTCACCGTGCCGGAGACGCCTTCCAGCCGGCGCGCGAGTTCGCACCAGGGCAGGCGGCCGGCACGGCTGCTGTTGAGGGATTCGGTGATCCGCGCCGTGCCGGTCGCGGTGGTGACGATCGTCTCCAGCACGTTGCTGTCGGTGCGGTAGCGCCGCTCCATCGTGAACGGGCCATCGGGGCGAACCTGGAAATAGCCGCCGCTGTCCGGCTCCAGGAGCCGGTCGAACAGGGGCGGCGAATCCATTTCGGGGACACACCACCACGCCACCGCGCCGTCCGGGCCGACGAGGACGACGGAACGGCCGTCGCCCAGGGCGGCATAGTCCTGGATCGGGTGCTCCGTGCCGTCCGGGTCGATGCGCCGGGCATCGACGGTGAGGTCGGTGCCCGCCTGGGCTCGGTCATTCATCGCGGGAGCTTGTGGAGCGAGGGACGGGAACGGTCTCGAAATGGAAGGGCTAGTTCAGCGGAACCTTGTCCTTGCCCTTGCCGGGATTCGACGTGTTGACGAGCTCCGGCGATTTTTGTGCCGAGAGCGTCTGTTCCTGGGCCTTCGTGTCGATGCGCTTGGTGCGGGTGAAGGGTTCGAGCGTCTGGGACGTCCCGGTCTGCAGGGCGCGGACGATGCCTTCGATCACACGAAGATCGGCCAAGCCTTCTTCGCCATCGGGCTCGGGCTCGCGGTCATGAAGGATGCAATCCGAAAAGTATTTCAGCTCGCCGCCGAAATGGTCGGTGTTCTTGAAGCTGGCGTGGCTCTTGTCCTCGCCGATGGTGACGGTGTGCTCCAGGGGCTTGCCGTACATGTAGGCCGGGTTGACCTCGACGCTGCCCTTGGTGCCGACGACCGAATAGCTGTCGAGGGTATTGCCGTAATAGGACAGCACGAACTGGGCGATGCGGTTCTGCGGGAATCGGAGCGTCACCGCGACGGTATCGTCGAAATCGCCGAGGCCGGCTTCGGGGTGGCGGATGCCCACGGCCGAGACCACCTCCGTCGGCTCGTCGCCGAAGATGTAGCGGGCGGCGTTGATCGGATACGGACCCATGTCGAAGATCGGGCCCGCCTCGATGCCGCTCGTCGCCCGATGGTTCTCGGGCGAGACCATCTGGGTGAAGGTCGAGGAGAAGGTCAGGAGGTCACCGAGCTGGCCGGAGCGGATCAGGTCGATGGTCGCCAAGGTGCAGGGCTCGAAATGCAGCCGGTAGGCCACCATGAGCTTGGCGCCGGAGGCCTTCTGCGCCGCGATGATCTCTCTCGACTTCTCCGCCGAGATTTCCAGCGGCTTCTCCAGGAGGACATGGATTCCGGCCTTCAAGGCGGGAACCGCGAACTCCGCATGACGCCAGTTCGGCGTGGCGAGATAGATCGCATCGATCGTGCCCGAGGCCAGCAGCGCGTCGAACTCCTCGTAGCCGTAGGTATCGGTGACGCCGTATTGCGCGCCGACGCCGCGCGCCTTCTCCGGGTCGCCGGTGACGAAGGCGACGATCTCTGAATTGCCGGTGTGCTTCACGCCGGGCAGCATGGCTTCCTGCGTGATGTCGCCGAGGGCGACGAAGGCGTAGCGGACCTTTTTCGAAGAGGTCAGGCCGAGGGCGGAGGCGATGCTCATGGGGATGTCCGTATCGGGCGGGCGTCGTTCGGTGCCGGCCTGGAATGCGCGGGAACCGGGCGAGGCGGCGATGACGGGCCGTGCGGCGACGACAGACGTGCCCCATCGCCCCGGTGACCACGCGCCGGCTTTCATGAGGAGGGAACGTTGCACTGCAACAGAGGTTGCCGCGTCGCCCGGTCGCGCCCGCTTGGCGGGCCGCGTCAGCGCGAGACGGCGAGCCGCAGGATGCGCGACAGGTCGGCCACCGAATAGGGTTTGCGCAGGAGCTCGAACCCATGGCTGCCCTCCTCGGCGAGGACGTGGCTGTAGCCCGAGGTCAGCACGATCGGCAGGTCCGGCCATGTGCGGCGGATCGCGTGGCCGAGATCGATGCCGTTCATGCCCGGCATGACCACGTCGGAGAAGACCACCTCGAAACCGGCGGAGTCGCGCGCCAGGGCTTCGAGGGCCTGCTGCGCATCCGTCACCCAATGCGTGACGTAGCCGAGTTCCTGCAGGGCCTGGGTCGCGAAGGCGCCGACCTCCGCGTTGTCCTCCACCACGAGCACGCGGGTGCCGTGCCGCTCGGCCAGGGGCGGGGGCTCCCGCACCGGCTCGGCCGCCACGGCCTCCCCCGCCGCGCGCGGGAGATAGAGGGTGAAGGTCGTGCCCTGGCCAAGGCGGCTTTCCACCACGACTTCGCCGCCCGATTGCTTGGCGAAACCGAAGACCTGGGACAGGCCGAGGCCGGTGCCCTGCCCCACGCCCTTGGTGGTGAAGAACGGCTCGAAGATCCTGTCGAGCACCTCCGGCGCGATGCCCGAGCCGGTATCGGCGACGGAGACGGCGACGAAATCCCCCCGGATGCGGGGATGCGCGCGCACGGCCGGGATGATCGACGCGCGGCGAACCCGGATGGTGAGCCGGCCCTCGCCGTCCATGGCGTCGCGGGCGTTGACGACCATGTTGACGAGGGCCGTGTCGAACTGGCTCGGATCGGCGTCGATGAGGCAGGCCAGCGGCTGTCCCGCATCGTCCCGGCCGGTCTCGATCTGGGTCACGACCTGGATGCGCGCGCCCGTGAGCGTGCCGACCATGTCGGCCACGGAGGCCACGCCCTTGGCGACGTCGAAGACCTCGGGCGTCAGGGATTGCCGACGGGCGAAGGCCAGGAGCTGGCCGGTGAGCTTGGCCGCGCGGGTCACCGTATCCGAGATGGCGTCGACATAGCGCCGCCGGCGCTCCTCCGGCAGGTCGGGACGGCGCAGGAGGTCGGTGGAGGACCGGATCACGGTCAGCAGGTTGTTGAAGTCGTGGGCGACGCCGCCGGTGAGCTGGCCCACGGCTTCGAGCTTCTGCGATTGGCGGAGCTGCTCCTCCAGGGCCTTGCGCTCGGTCACGTCGCGGCCGGCGGCGTAGAAATGGTCGCCCTGGGGAATCGCGTTCCAGGAAATCCAGCGCTCGCTGCCATCCGCCGCCATCTGCCGGATGTCGAGGTTGTCCAGGATGGCGCCGCTCCGCAACTGGTCCATGGCCTGTTCGGCCGCCTTGCGGTCCTCGGGATGCACGAAGGCGTCGAACCGCGCGCCGACCAGGGAATCCGCGGGCCAGCCCAGCATCTCGTTCCAGGCCGGATTGACCGACCGGTAGAGTCCATCGAAGCCGCAGATCACGAGGAGGTCGCGGCTCGCGCGCCAGACGAGGTCGCGCTCCGTGGTCCGCTCGCGCGCCGTCGTCCTGAGCACGGTCTCGGCTTCGCGCCGGTC
The DNA here is from genome assembly GCF_000376345.1 of Methylobacterium sp. 88A. NCBI lineage: Bacteria > Pseudomonadati > Pseudomonadota > Alphaproteobacteria > Hyphomicrobiales > Methylobacteriaceae > Methylobacterium > Methylobacterium sp. 88A. The sequence continues at coordinate 1,779,724 of NZ_AQVT01000001.1, read as the reverse complement.
GGTGATGTCGTTGAACAGGATGGCGACGCGCCGCTGGACGGGTTCTCCGATGCGCAGGGCGTGCACGTCGAACCAGCGGCCCAGCGTCACCGCCCCGCTCTCGAACCGCACGGGATTGCCGCTCAGCGCGACCTCGCCATAGGTTTCGAGCCAGCGGGGTTCGATGCCGGGAATGACCTCGCTCACCCAGCGGCCCTCGACGTCGCCGAGGCCGGCCTGACGTTCGAAGGCGGGATTGACCTCGATGAAGCGGTAATCGATGGCGCGGCCCGTGGCGTCGAACCGCATCTCGACGATGCAGAACCCGGCATCGATGGCGTCGAACAGCGTCCGGTAGCGGGCCTCGCTCTCGGCGAGCTTGCCCTCCTCGGTGCGAAAGCGGGTGACGTCGAGCTGGCTGCCGAAGAAGTAGCGCAGGCGCCCGTTCCGGTCGAAGACGGGGCTGACATAGAGTTCGTTGCGGAACGGCGTTCCGTCGCGGTGATAGTTGATGATCTCGACCACAACGTCGCGCCGCGCCGCGATGGCGTCGCGCACGCGCGCCACGTCGGCCGGGTCGGTTCCCGGCCCCTGCAGGAACCGGCAATTGTGCCCGACGAGTTCCTCGGCCGAGTAGCCGCACAGGTCCTGGAAGGCGCGGTTGGCGAAGACGATGGGATTGTCGGGCTGGTTCGGGTCGGTGATGATTTGCGGCATGCGGGTCTTCTCCGCCGCCGTGAACAGCAGTTCCGGCCCCGCCGCCGAGGTCTTCTGGCCGCTCTCCGGGGAATGGATGCCGGACGCGATCTCCGCCTTCAGCCGCGCGATCTCGGCTTCGAGATCGGCCTCGCGCTGCCGCAGCCGATCGATGTCGTCCTCCATACCGCCCGTTCCCCTCCGGCCGCCGCGTTCATCCGGGCTCGAGGGAGCCCAACGGTCGAGACTGCGGTCGGCTCCCTAACCCATCGGGCGGGCGGCCGTCGCGCATCCGAAGGGTCCCCGTTCCGCCCTCACGATCGGGCGTCGCTCGCGACGAAAGTGCTGCCTCAGCCGTCCCGGTGACGCCATCGCGCGGAACGACGCAGAGGACGTCCGGAGCGGGGCCGCGATCAGCCGATGACGTCGTCGTCCCATTCCACCCGCGGATAGGAGACCGGCGGCTCGCGCAGAACCCAGAGCCCCAGGCATCCCACGGCACAGACCGAAGCGCTGATGTAGAGGATGAAGTCGAGCACGGACGAGGCCCTCGCGGCAGGCTGATGATGGGCCATTCTCCCGTGGCACGGCTAAGAAAGCCTGAACGCTCGGAATACAGCGGCGTTTAGAGGGCCTCACAAAATTCCCGGTCACGGTCGGTTCTCGCTCGGAGCACGACGGCGCAGCGCGAGTTTTGTGGGAGACACTTAAACACTTACCCTTGGAACTGTGTGTCAGTGGCATGGCAGCGATTGGTAGAGACTGATGTTCAGCCAGAATCAGCCTCACGTGGCGCCCCGTCCGTATCATCAGAGGAAAGAGGATCGAAAAGATCGCCGACGTATTTTTCGAGCGATTGTTCTGAGCGAGCAGTGGGTGCTTCAGGAAGCTCATCCATCTCGACCACCTCAAGCGAGCTACCAGCAGCGAGCCGCCTGATGTCGCGGTCGTTGCTGTAGATGACGCTCGCTCCCTCGACGAGGGCAATGGATACGATTTGACGGTCGTACTTCACCTTGGCCCATGAAGGCGATCCCTCCTTCTTGTCGCCGGCTTTGATAGCCTCCCGGTGAGCCGCGGCGGCTTCTACGGCTGCCCGCTCCGCAAAGGGCGCCACCTTGAAGCGCGCAGAGGCATTGATGATTGCGAGGTATCTCGGTGCTGCGTCACCTGCCCCGACAAGCACCTCGCTTAGGGCAGGTGCTGGAATGATGATGGTCGCCTTCTCCTTGTCGAGGGTCGCCAGGAGGTGGGTGAGGCGTGGATCCAAGTCGCCCTTCTCGCCGTATCGGCTGTCGAACAGGATGATGAGGAAGGAGCTATCGAAGGCAACCAGCATCTAGTGCTGGTCTCCCTGATCGCGTCGCAACCCGAGTAGATCGGTCAGCGACTGATCCCCCCACGCTCCCCCTTCTACTGCATGAAGACGCTCTACCATCTCGGCCAGAGACGACTCGTCCAGAACCTCGAAATCCTCAATGTCGAACCGCTGCAAGGTCCACGTCTTGTCTTCTTCGCGGACCCATTTTCCGCTCCCATGCACCCGCAGCTTGGCCCCAAGGTAGTGTTGGGCGAGGCGCTTCGAGACCGCAATGGAGGCTTGGCAGATGTACTCGGCCTCGCCGTCACGGAGCAGGACGGGGATTGTTTCGTCACGACCGCCGAGCCGTATGACGATACCGTCAAGCGAACCGCGCTCACGGAAGGGGCCGTACTGCATCGGCTTGGGCCGGGTCCGGCCGGGGAAGGCGATGATGTCCGCGCCCTCAGGTGGGATCAATGTTCCAATGGCGTTATCGCGAGCAAGTAGGTTGTCGAGGGTCTTGAACGCTTCCAGGGCCTCCCTTGGGGCGCGGCCTTCCCGAACTCGTTGCAAACGCTCCCCCACCTTGGGAACCGCGGGCTCTTCGATCCTCGAGACAAGGATGGCACTCCCAGGCTCCAGATCCTTGAAGTGGACATGGTCCTGTTCGCCAAGCAGGCGTGCGAGTCCGGCCATGTACTCGGCAAGCCGAGCCATAGGGATCGTGTCGATGCTGAATGCGTCGATCCTGAACCGGTACTCGCTCATAGCCCTGCGGTTGTGTTCTCAATCCGTTCGGCCGTCAATCGGTTGAAGCGTCCCAACCATCTGGTACCCCTACCAGAGGCGATTTGGCATCATTCCTTGCCGATGCAATGCGTCCCAGAACCCTCCCCTCTTCGCCGAGAAGTGAAATGGGCGATGTCCGCCAAATGGGTCCTCGCGTTGACGGTCCTGGTCTTCTTGACCACCGGCCGGGCGCCGGGAATGCGTGAGCTGCGAAATCCCGACGCCGAGTCCGGCCATTCCCGCATCGTCCACATGGTCAAGCGCGTGTCCGAGTGAGGATGCGCGGCCCGTCGTCCGCCACCGCATGCGCCGGCGCGGTGAGTGCTACGGGGCGGCGGCCCGCCGGGTGGCGGCGAGGGCCGCCGCCTTGCCCCCGGCCGCGTAGAGGTCGAGCCGGGAATACAGGCCGAAGACCGAGCCGTCGTCGAGGAAGCCGCCGGCCGGGCCGAGGGTGTCGGTGAGGATGGCGTTGGCCTCGGCAAGCGTCACCGCCGGATAGGCGGCGGTGAGGAGGTGTCCGGCCTCCGGCGCGACCCGCGCGACATCCACCGCCTGGCCCGACCGGTCCCGATGCACCACCGGCAGGCCGTAGGTCTGGGTGGAGGCGTAGAAGGCCCCGTTGGCGGCGGCATCCTTGAACCGGCTCCGGTCGGCGGCGGCGCAGGCGGCCACCGTGTCGCCGCAGCCCTCGCGAAGGAAGGCCTGGAGTTCCGCGCGCGCAGCCTTCAGGGCCTCGGGATAATCCGTGATGGTCACCGCGCCGTCGGTGGCGCGGCTCATCTCGTTGTCGATGGCCGGGTTCGCGCGGGTCTGGCCCACATAGGCGGGGTCGTTGGCCAGCAGATGGGCGACGGCGTGGAGCGCGACGCTCCGGCCTCCGAGCACGTCCATGGCGTAATGGGCGCCGACCACGATGCGGTTGTTGCCGTACTCGGCGCCGCGCGCGATCATCTGCTGGTAGCGCTCGGGCACCAGCAGGGCGAGGAGCAGGGATTCCGTGTAGCCGTAGGTGGTGTGCCCGCTCGGATAGGACGGGCTGTCCGTCAGGTTCTGTTTCGGCCCCCGCAGCCAGTCCATGCTGTGCGAGGCGGCGCCGAAATAATCCTCGCCGCGATAGGCGAGAAGGCTCGGCTCGGTCTGGAACGGGCGCGAATTGCCGAAGGCGTCGGCACCCGGTGTCCCGGCGGGACGGTCATAGGCCCTGCCGAAGACATCCGTCGTGCCGCCGAGCTTGGTGAGGATGGCGCGGGCGGGTTCGGAGACGGGGGCCTCGCCATTCGTCGTCGCATTGGCGAAGAAGTACTTCCCCGCATTCGAATCCGACTTGGTGATGTTGTTGGTGTAGCCGATCAGGCGGGCGAGGCTGCCAGAGACGCTGGTGAAGGTCTTGAAGTCCTCGTAGCGCGCCTTGGCCTGGTAGGCCTCTCCCAGGGCGGTGCCGAGGCCGTCGGCGAGCTGCGCGGCGTTGCCGTCGGTGATGAAGCAATCGCGCAGGGCGAGCCGCTGCTGCTCGGCGAAGGGCAGCAGCAGCGGCTGGTCGTGCCGCCCCATCTGGATGTCGCCGGTGACCGTGAGGTTCGCCGCCAGCGCCGCCTTGCCCTCCGGCGTCGCCGCCAGGGCGCTCACCGGCGCCAGCCCGCGCAGAGCTTCCAGATTCGTCGCCGATTGTGCCAGCGCGTGAGCGGGCGCCAGGGCGAGGCATGCGATGAGCCCGAGCGTGCGGGCCGTGTTCGTGCGTGGTCTGGTCATGGCACCGGAATCAGGCTGTCGTGGCGGTGGCGCAGGCTAGCAGAGTGCTCGGCCCGCCGCCGCCGGATTTCGCGGCGGATCACGCGCATCATTCCGTGACGCCCGCGTGACCGTTCTCCGGCGGCCGGTCGAGGACCGCCCCTGGCGGCATGTTCCTCCAAGACATATCGGCGCTTGGCGCCAATGGTGCATCTCGGCTCCCACTGAGCCAAAGCCCATCGGGACCGATGACCGCCCAAAAGTCGCCCTCTACGTCTTGCTGCACGATTCCTTGCCGCAGAATTCCCCGCCGCACGATCCCCCGTCCTTGCCGGCCGTCGCCCGCCGCGCGCCGGTCATGTCCGTTCGGCGCCTGCGTCCAGCGTGGTCCGGCACGAGGGGAATCGGCGTGAGCGAGCTCGACGGCTGGGCCGAACGCCGCCGCATCGCCGAGCAGGCGCGCGGCGAGCGCGCATGGTCCCTGTGGGGGCCGTATCTCGCCGAGCGCCAATGGGGGACGGTGCGGGAGGATTACAGCCGCGACGGCAATGCCTGGCGCTCGCTGACGCATGAGGAGGCACGCTCGCGCGCCTATCGCTGGGGCGAGGACGGGCTCGCCGGCATCTGCGACGAGCGTGGGCAGATGTGCCTGTCCCTCGCCCTGTGGAATGGCCGCGACCATATCCTGAAGGAACGGCTCTTCGGCCTGACCAACGAGGAGGGCAACCACGGCGAGGACGTCAAGGAGGTCTATCACTACCTCGACGCGACCCCGAGCCATGCCTACCTGAAGTTCCTCTACCGCTATCCGCAGGCCGCCTATCCCTATGACGAGCTCGTCCGCGAGGGGCTGCGCCGGGGCCGGGACCAGCCGGAATACGAGATCGAGGACACGGGCGCCTTCGCCGAGGACCGCTTCTTCGACGTCACCGTGGAATACGCCAAGGAGGAGATCGACGACATCCATGCGGTGATCACGGCGACCAACCGTGGCCCGGAGGCGGCGGATCTGCGCCTCGTGCCGCAGCTCTGGTTCCGCAACATCTGGTCGTGGCGCGAGGGACCGCCGGAATCGCGCCCCAGGATGGCGGTGCAGCCCGATGGGAGCATCGCCTGCGAGCATCCGCGCCTCGGCCGCTACCGGCTCTCCTATGACGGCGAGCCGGAGGTGCTGTTCTGCGAGAACGACACCAACCTGCGCCTGCACGGCTACCAGCCCGACGCCCCCGGCCCGTTCAAGGACGGGCTCCACGCGGCCATCGTCGGGGGCGACGAATCCGCCGTGCGGCGGGATCGGGGGACCAAGCTCGGCCTGCATTACGCCTTCCGCCTCGAGCCCGGCGAAACCCGGCGGGTGAACCTCAGGCTGTCGGCGGGGTCGCGGCCCCGTCCGGTCGACCACGAGGGCGCCATCCTGCTGCGCCGGATCGCCGAGGCGGACGCCTTCTACGACGCCCTTCAGGACGGCATCGCCGATGCGGATTCGCGCGCCATCTTCCGCCAGGCCGCCGCCGGGCTGATCTGGTCGAAGCAGCTCTATTGCTACGACGTGCGGCTCTGGCTGAAGGGTGACCCGCTCCAGCCGGCCCCGCCGCGCGAGCGCGACGGCGGGCGCAACGTCCACTGGCGTCATTTCGCCGGGTCCGACGTGCTCTCGATGCCGGACAAGTGGGAATATCCCTGGTTCGCGGCCTGGGACCTCGCCTTCCACTGCCTGCCTCTTGCGCTGCTCGACCCGGATTTCGCCAAGAAGCAGCTCCTGCTCCTCACCCGCGAATGGTACATGCACCCCAACGGCCAGCTTCCGGCCTACGAATGGGAGTTCGGCGACGCCAACCCGCCGGTCCATGCCTGGGCCACCTACCGGGTGTTCGAGATCGACCGCGACCGGCGCGGCGGGCGCGGCGACCTCGCCTTCCTGGAAGGCGTCTTCCACAAGCTCCTGATCAACTTCACCTGGTGGGTGAACCGCAAGGACGCTGACGGCCGCAACGTCTTCCAGGGCGGCTTCCTCGGCCTCGACAATGTCGGGGTGTTCGACCGGTCGCGCCCGCCCCCCGGCTTCGGCCGCATCCACCAGGCCGACGGCACCGCCTGGATGGCGATGTATTCGCTCAACATGATGCGCATCGCCCTCGAACTCGCGCTCCACAACGACGTCTACGAGAGCACCGCCTCGAAGTTCTTCGAGCATTTCCTGCTCATCGCCGAGGCGATGACCGACATGGGCGGCGAGGGCTTCGGCCTGTGGGACGAGGAGGACGAGTTCTACTACGACGAGGTCGACATTCCCGGCGGCGGGATGCTGCCGTTGCGCGTCCGCTCCGTGGTGGGGCTGGTGCCGCTCTTCGCCGTCGAGGTGATCGAGCCCTCGGTGCTGCAGCGGCTGCCGGATTTCGCCCGGCGCCTGAACTGGCTCCTCGAGAACCGCCCCCACCTCGCCTGCCTCGTCTCGCGCTGGGACGAAGGCGGCGTCGGCGACCGCAAGCTGCTATCGCTCCTGCGCGGGCACCGGATGAAGGCGCTGCTGCGGCGCATGCTCGACGAGGCCGAGTTCCTCTCGGACCACGGCGTGCGCTCCCTGTCGAAGGCGCATCTGGAGCGGCCCTATTCCCTCAACGGGTTCGGCGACGCGTTCACGGTGCGCTACGACCCGGCCGATTCCACATCGAACATGTTCGGCGGCAATTCGAACTGGCGCGGCCCGGTCTGGATGCCGGTCAACTACCTCGTCGTCGAGGCGCTGCGGCGGTTCCATTCCTATTACGGGGACGACTTCCTGGTGGAATATCCCACCGGATCGGGCACGTTCCTGACCCTCAACGCCATCGCGGACGCCCTCACCGACCGCCTGATCTCCCTCTTCGCCAAGGGCGAGGACGGTAAGCGGCCGGCCTTCGGCGATCGCCCGCCCATCGCCTCGGCCCCCGGTGCCGACGACGCCCTGCTGTTCCACGAGTTCTTCGACGGCGATACCGGCCGCGGCCTCGGCGCCTCCCACCAGACCGGTTGGACGGCGCTGATCCTCAACCTGCTGCACCAGAAGGCGCGGCGGACGGAGGTGGAGACAGGTGAAACGGCGGCGTGACGGGCCATGTGATGGGCGACCTGCGGTTCCCGGGTAAGGTGGCATCCCGTTTGCCCGAGCTCGGAACCCTGATAGCTTTGAGTAATTGTCTGATCAGCATAACCCGACGTGCAACTCGATATTGAGCGGAGCGGGATCTCCCCTGGGTCTCGTGTTTGGCCCTGAATGGCGCTGTCATCCACACAGGGCAGCAACTGGTCGCTACGGCGAACGCTCAAGCCCTGCCAGGTTGGGCACGTCTCGGTCTTGGACTCCGCTGCTCGGCCTTATTGGAAGGGGGCCGCACAATGTTCCGCGCCAATGTATTGAATGTGGCGGGGCGAATTACTGGAACTGCACAGCTTCTCTACCGATCGTAGGATTTGCCGCGAGTGCTGATGCCGTACAGCATTGAAGAGTAGGGCAGTCGGGCAATGATGGTTGCCTGGCTCGCTACCCTACCGGCGACCATGCCTCGGCAAAGGAGGTTCACATTCCCCATTTCCCGCTCACAGAATGCATCTGGGCTGTCGATGAAGTTCAGATTCGTCAACCGTGAGATGATGACGGTTCGCCCTTCAGGTATGGCGCCGATAGGCTGGATGACGAAGATCGTGACGAACTGTGCAGCGATGACAAGCGCGACAGCCATAATAGCGAGGGTGGCTAGCGCTTTCTTCAAGAGACCGCTCCTCGAAGCATGGTCTCTAAGTCCTCACGGTTTTTGAATTTAATCGTTCGGCCATTGACGATTGCCACCACGCCACCGTCTGGCTCATTCCGGTAGGGCGTGCTGCCAATCACACCATCGGCGGCAAAGTCCACTGCTGACTCACGCACAGGGGTGAACCCCTTGCTGGCCAATTGAAGTGCTTTCTGCTTGTTGGCCTCTTCGCTCCCCTCGGCAGGTTTCATAATAAGCGCATGAGGCAACGCAACAATAAAGAGGGCCGCACCGTAGATCCACCACAGCGCGAACGACTGCCCTTTTTTCTGAGCAATGAAAGCTGGGATCAACCCAATTAGGGCTGCGATTACAAGGATTTCCACTTCCCGCCCCTAACTGCCTTCACCCGCATTCTACCGAAGGTGGTGGTATCCGCTAGGTACAAAGGCAGACAGACGGCTTGAGGGAATATATCCTATGGCATTAATGTCACAGGGTCTCGGCTCTGTTGTCGATGTTGATCGACCTCTCATCGGCAACTGTGCGGCCCGCGCGAGTACCGGTCGGGACAGGAACGCATGCCCGTTCCGATACTCTGACGGCTTGCCGTCGGGCTCGTCCCCTGGCAGGCGTGTTCCATGCCGGAAACCTCGCCCGCCCGCCGTCCCCTCTCCGCCCTGCGCAACGCCCTCCGGAGCGAGGCGAGCGGCGGATTGATCCTGATGGCGAGCGCCGTGCTCGCCCTGATCGTCGCCAATTCCCCCCTCGCGCCGAGCTATTTCGCCCTGCTCGGCGCCTATGTCGGCGGCCTCAGCGTGCTGCATTGGGTCAATGACGGACTGATGGCGCTGTTCTTCCTGCTCGTCGGCCTGGAGATCAAGCGCGAGGTGCTCGATGGGCGCCTGCGCACCTGGCCGGACCGTGTCCTGCCGGGGGTGGCGGCGTTGGGGGGCATGGTCGCCCCGGCGCTGATCTATGTCCTCGTCAACCGGTCCTCGCCCGAGACCCTGCGCGGTTGGGCGATCCCCACCGCCACCGACATCGCCTTCGCGCTCGGCGTCCTCGCCCTGCTCGGATCGCGCGTTCCGGTCTCGCTGAAGGTGTTCCTCACCGCACTCGCCATCATCGACGACCTCGGCGCGGTGCTGATCATCGCCGCCTTCTACACCGCCGACCTGTCGTTGCCGATGCTGGCGGGGGCGGGCGTCACCGTCGCGCTCCTGGTCGGGCTCAACCGCGCGGGCGTGAGCCGCCTCTCGCCCTATCTCGTCCTCGGCGCGGTCCTGTGGTTCCTCGTGCTGAAATCCGGCATCCACGCCACCATCGCGGGGGTGCTCCTCGCTTTGACCATTCCCCTGCGCCCGAGCCCCGCCAGACCCGACGATCCGGCCTCGCCGCTCCACAAGCTGGAACATGCGCTCCATCCCTGGTCGGCCTATCTCGTCCTCCCCGTCTTCGGCTTCGCCAATGCGGGCGTGTCGTTCAGCGGCATGTCGCCGGCGATGCTGTCCGACCCGGTGACGCTGGGCGTGGCCCTTGGCCTGTTCGCCGGCAAGCAGATCGGCGTGTTCGGCGCGGTCGTCGCCGCCGTGAAGCTCGGCCTCGCCCAGCGCCCGGCCCATGCCGGCTGGTGGCAGATCTACGGCCTGTCGCTCCTCTGCGGCGTCGGCTTCACCATGAGCCTGTTCATCGGCCTCCTCGCCTTCGTGGATAATCCCGGCCTGGAGACGGAGACCAAGATCGGCGTGCTTCTCGGGTCCGTGACGTGCATGATCGCCGGAGCTATCGTTCTATTTCTTGCACCGCGTCCGGTGCGGGAGGCTGGCTCCGCGGCGTGAGGACGCGCCCCCGGTCAAAAACCCGCGGGGCAAGACAATCTTAATCGGAGCATCCTACGCTGCGCAGTCGGAGAGCGGGATGAATCGAAAGGCAGGCTCGGCGTTCGGCAAGGCGGCATTGACGGTTTCCGTGGCGGCAGCTGTCGGCTCGGGCCTCTTCGCCACCCATGGCATGACCGACGACGCCACCGCCTGGCGCAGCGCCTTCGCGCGCCCGTCCGCATTGGCCGTGCCCGACGGCATTCCCGATACGGAGGCGCAGGTCGAGCTCGGCCGGACGCTGTTCTTCGATCCGGTCCTGTCGCGATCCCGCTCCATCTCCTGCGCCACATGCCACGAGCCGTCGCGCCATTGGGGTGACGGGCGCATGCGCGGCATCGGCGAGCCCGGGATCGAGCTGAAGCTGCGCACGCCCACCCTGCTCAACGTCGGCTGGATCGCGCCGCTCGGCTGGGACGGCAAGTTCCCGGACCTCGAATCCGTCGCCTTCACGCCGATCACCGGCCCCAACCTCATGAACCTCTCGGAAGAGGAGCTCATCGCCCGCCTGCGGGCCGACCCGGATTACGTCGCCGCCTTCGCCGCGACCTTCGAGGATCGCGAGATCACGCGGGGCGGGATCGAGCGGGCGCTGGCCGCGTTCCAGCGCACCATCGTCTCGGGAAGCGCGCCGTTCGACCGCTGGCGCGACGGCGATGCCTCGGCGATCGGAGCCTCCGCGAAGGCGGGGTTCGCGCTGTTCAACGGCAAGGCCGGATGCCACGAATGCCATGGCGGCTGGGCGTTCACCGACGGGTCGTTCCACGATATCGGCGTCGGCCGGGACGACGATATCGGGCGGGGACGCCTGTTCCCCACGTCGAAGAGCCTGCAATACGCCTTCAAGACCCCGACCCTGCGCGATGTCGCGCAGCGCGGCCCCTACATGCATGACGGTTCGGTGGCGACCCTGCGCGACGTGATCGATCTCTACGATCGCGGCGGCATCGAACGCCCGAGCCGGTCGCCCAAGATCAGGCCGCTCCATCTCTCCGAGACCGAGAGAGCCGATCTCCTGGCGTTCCTGGACACGTTGACGGCTGCGGAGCCCAAGCAGAAGGCCGCGTCGAAGTGAGTCTCCGGCGCGGGCTTCGCCGTCTCGAAGCGCGCCGCTGAAGTCGCCGACGGGTTGCCGCTTCGGTTCTACCGGAACAGCGTCAAGCCGACACCGGCGAGCGACAGGCCCACGATCATCAGCGATCCGCCCCAGGTCTCGTAGGCCGCGGCCCGCGCCGCCACCCGCGTCGACGCATAAGCGAAGCTGCCGCCCGCGATCAGGGTGGACAGGCTGAGTGTTGTAATCACGCGAGAGCCTTTCTGCTTGATGCGAAGCGAGGGCTTGGGCGCCGCCCCTCCATGACTATCAGAGTTTGCCGAATGATCCCGTCGATAATCCCATCGATGATCTCGACGCACGGCGACGCTGTTGCTCGGGGGTGACGCTGTGGTCCCTCTTCAGCCAGAACGCATACGCCGACCGGGCTTCATCCGCGAGAGTCCACCGGCGGCCGGCACCGGAATCATGGCAGGAGCGACACATCGCCGACCATGCTGACGCTGCTGAAGATTCATTAACGAAATCCTTTCAGGATCGCCAGAAACTACGTAGAACAATGTCGCTGCCGCCGGCCGTCGGCGTTTCAGCTTTCGCCGAGGCTTCATCACATGAGTCTGCGTTGTCGGTTGCCCGGCCCCAGTGCATTGTCCGCCGCCCTGTTTGTGCTCGTTACGGGCTCCACTGGAGCCAGTGCTCACGTCAAATGGTTCTGTGCTTTCGACGTCGCTGGTTCGCCGGTCGGTCTTGCCGAGGTACTGTGCGATAGCTTCGAGCAACTCGTCATCGTCTCGCTCCTGGCCCTGTTCGTCGGCGCGCTGCTCGAGCGGACGATCCTCGGCGAGGCGATGATGCGCTCCCTCGACCGGGTCACGGCCTGGGCGCGGGAGAACACCGAGCTGATGTTCCGCGCGGTCTGCGGCGGCTTCTTCGTCTCGCTCTGGACGCTCGGCGGCGTGATCCTCACGCCCGAGCTCACCACCACCAGCACCGCCCTGCCCTGGTTCCAGCTCGCCATCGCCGCCGGATTCCTGTGGCGGCAGACGATGCCGCTCTCGGCGCTCGGCATCGTCGTCCTGTTCGGGATCGCGGTGGCGAATTACGGCGTGTTCCACCTGGCCGATTATCCCGTCTTCCTCGGTGTCGCCGCCTATCTCGCCCTGACGGGCCTCCGGCGGGAACTGTTCGGGATCCGGCCCCTCGACATCGTCCGCTACTCGGCCGCCGTGACGCTGATGTGGGCCTCGGTGGAGAAATGGGCCTATCCGCAATGGTCCTACCCGCTCTTCATCGACCGCCCGGAACTGACGATGGGGTTCGACGGCGCCTTCTTCATGAAGGCCGCCGGCGCGGTGGAATTCGCCCTCGCCTTCGCGCTGATCTGCACGCCCCTGGTGCGCCGCCTGGCGGCGATCGTGCTTGCGGCGGCCTTCGTCTCCGCGATCTTCGAGTTCGGCAAGGTCGACGCGATCGGCCATTCCCCGATCATCGTGGCGATGGTGGCCATCGCCGCCGACGATGTCAGGGTCCCCCTGCGGGTCCGCCAGCTGGCGACCCTCCCCTTCGGATACGGGGCCGCCCTCGCGAGCTTCATCGGGCTCTATTACGGCGCCCATGCCGCGCTGTCGGCGGCCGGCGCCCTGTAGCCCGGGCCGGCATCCGAGACGCGTCGCGGTCAGTTGCCGTCGACGCGGACCGCCAGCTTCATCTTGGGGTGGATGCCGCACAGGACGGCGAAGGTCCCGCTCACGGGGAAGACGATCTCGGCCTTGCCGCCCGGCTCCTGATCGCCGGAATCGTAATGGAACGTCGGCGAGTCGACATAGGCGTGATGCAGGAGATCGCCGTCGTCGTTGACGATCTGGACGGTCTCCCCCTTCTTGATCACCAGGGCGCTCGGCTGGAACGCCCGGCCCTTCTGCGAGACGCGGTAGACCTGTCCGGCCGCCGAGGCATGGAGGGCGAAGGCGGCGACGCCGGTGGCAACGAGGGCGAACGCGAGACCGAGTGAAGTGATGCGTCTCATGCCGTCCGCCGATACGATTTCGTCCTTTTGCATCCTTGCCGGTGCAAGTAAACAGGCTGTTAATTGGCCAAAATTTACAAAGATTTCAAGCCCGACTTAACTATTGCAGGCGAAGAATTTCCGATGGCCGGATGAGACGAACTGGATGAAATCTATCTACGGTTGGAAATCTGCCAAGGCTGGCGAGAGGAACTGGCCGAGGCCCATCACCGCGGTCGCCTCTTTCGCGGGCACCATCCGCGGCCGGATTCTGGTCGCCTTTCTCATCATGAGCGCCATCACGGGCATCCTCGGATTGTCGGCGGCGTCAGGGATTCGCCGGGCCGACGAACTCGTGAGCCGGACTTTCGATCAGTCGCTCATGTCCATCAACTATGCGCGGGCCGCCGCCGCCGATTTCGCCAACATGCGCTCCCTGGAGGCCCGGCGGCGGATGAGCGCCGACCCCGGCGCGAAGGCGCAGCTCGAAGGCAGGCTCGACAGCCTTCGCCATGTCTTCGCGGAGGATCTCGCCGTGGCGGTCGAGCGCGCCCAGTCGAGCCGTGCGACCCAGGCGGCCCAAGCCGTGGAGCGGGCGGTGAAGGATTGGGACGCCGCCCGCTCCGTCCTCGCCGGCCGCGACACCCGGGATCCCGATTGGGACGCGGTCGACCGGCATGCCGGCGCCGTCGAGGAGCATCTCGACCTCTTCATCAACCACACCGCCGGCGACGGTTTCATCTACCGGCAGCAGGCCAGGGCCATCGTCGCCCGCGAGACCCAGATCAACCTCTTCGGCACCCTGCTGGCGCTGCTGATGTCCGCCTCCGTCGCCTTCCTGCTGGCCCGGCGCATCATGCGGCCGGTGGCGGACGCCTCCATGGTCGCCTCGCGGATCGCGGCCGGGGACCTCAGCGTGACGATCCCGTCCGGCAGCGCGGACGAACTCGGCGCCCTCCTCGCCTCCATGGGCGTCATGCGCGACAACATCCGCCGGGCGATGGAGCAGGAGGTCGCCCAGCGCATCTCGGCGGAGGCCCATCTCGCCGACGCCCTCGCGACCTCCCTCGAAGGCATCGTCGTGGTCGACGAATCCGGCCGGATCGCGCTCATCAACGGGCAGGCGGAGGATTTCCTCGGGTTCGGTCACGAGCCGCTGCCGCGGGACACGTCGATGGCCCGCGTCGCGTTCGAGGGCAACGCGCTCGCCCGCACCCTGCTCTCCGAGGACGACGATTGGACGGCGCCGCGCGAGACCCAGCTCTTCGACGGGCGCTGGCTCCGGATCAGCCGCAGCCGCACGCGCTCCGGCGGCTTCATCGCGGTCTGCAGCGACATCACCCTGCTCAAGGTCCAGGAAGCCCATCTCCAATCGACCAATCTTCGCCTCGACACCGCCCTCGACAACATGTCCCAGGGCCTGTGCCTGTTCGACGCCGAGGGGCACCTCACCGTGGTCAACCGGCGCTATTGCGAGCTGTTCGACCTCTCGCCGGACGACCTCCCCCTGGGCACGCCCTACGAGGACGTGGCCTCGCTCTATCTGGCCTCGGCCGAGGAGGGCACGGTCTTCGAGATCGAGGGGCGGCAGATCTCGGCCGCCGGTTCGGGCTTCCGCCAGATGGGCAACGGACGGGTCCTCGCCGTCACGCACAAGCCCGTGGCCGGGGGCGGCATGGTCTCCACCTACGAGGACGTGACCGACCGGCGCCAGGCCGATGCCCGCATCGCCTACATGGCGCGCCACGACGTCCTCACCGGCCTGCCCAACCGGGCCATGTTCGGCGAGCGGATCGAGGAGGCCCTGGCCCATCTCGGGCGCGGCGGCATGTTCGCCGTGCTCTGCCTCGATCTCGACCGGTTCAAGGAGGTCAACGACACCCTCGGCCACCCGGTGGGAGACGAGCTCCTGAAAGCGGTGGGCAACCGCCTGACCGCCTGCCTGCGCGAGGTCGACACCGTGGCCCGGCTCGGCGGCGACGAATTCGCCATCATCTTGGCGGGCGTGACCTATCCGGAAGAGGCCACCATCCTGGCGCGGCGGATCGTGGACGTGGTCAGCAACACCTACGAGCTCGACGGCCAGCAGGTCGCGGTCGGCGTCAGCATCGGCATCTGCCTCGCCCCCGGCGACGGCACCAGCTGCGACAAGCTCCTCAAGAACGCCGACGTCGCCCTCTACCGCGCCAAGGCCGACGGGCGCGGCACCTGGCGCTTCTTCGAGGTGGAGATGGACATCCGACTCCAGGCCCGCCGCGCCCTCGAACTCGACCTGCGCGAGGCGGTGGCCCAGGGCGCGTTCGAGATGTTCTACCAGCCGATCTACGATTTCCGCGGCCGCCGCGTCGGCGGGTTCGAGGCGCTGATGCGGTGGCGCCATCCCGAGCGCGGGCTCGTCTCGCCCGCCGAGTTCATCACGGTCGCCGAGGAGATCGGCCTGATCGTGCCGCTCGGCGACTGGGCCCTGCGCACGGCCTGCAGCGAGGCCATGCGCTGGCCCGACGGCATCCGGGTCGCGGTCAACGTCTCGGTGGCCCAGTTCCGGGACGGCATCGTCATCCAGTCCGTCAAGGACGCGCTGAGCGTGAGCCGCCTCCCCCCCGCCCGCCTGGAGCTCGAGATCACGGAATCGGTCCTGCTCAGGGACAACGCCGCCACCCTCGCCACCCTGCACGCCCTGCGCCGCCTCGGCGTCCGGATCGCCATGGACGATTTCGGCACGGGCTACTCGTCGCTGAGCTACCTGCGCAGCTTCCCCTTCGACAAGATCAAGATCGACCAGTCCTTCGTCCGCGACATCACCGCGGCCGACGAATCCGCCTTCATCGTCCGCGCCGTCATCGGCCTCGGCCTCAGCCTGCACATGCGCACCACCGGCGAGGGGATCGAGAACGAGATCCAGTTCGAGCGCCTGCGCCAGGAAGGCTGCGACGAGGGCCAGGGCTACTATATCGGCCGCCCCGACGACGCCGGGAGCATCCCCGATGTGCTGGACCGCTGGTCCGGACGGCGCGGAGCCACCAAGCACGCCGTGGCGTGAAGGGTTGGTCGGCGACCACGCCTACGCCTCTCCCCGCCGGGCGGGGAGAGGACGTCGTCCTCCCCTTGCCGGGAGGCGACGTGAGCCCGTCAGGGCGAGGGTGAGGGGTGCTCTCCGGGTATGGCTCCTCCGGCCGCGCCCCCTCACCCCCGGCTGCCGCCTCGCCGCGCCGACGACGGGGTCGTCGCGGCCCTCTCCCCGCGCGCGGGGAGAGGGGAATGCGCACCGGCCTCCGGGCCAGGTAGGCATAGGGTCCGTCCCTGTTCGGAAAAGGCTGGTCCCCCTCTCCCCGCCGGGCGGGGAGAGGACGTCGTCCTCCCCTTGCCGGGAGGCGACGTGAGCCCGTCAGGGCGAGGGTGAGGGGGTATCTCCGGGTGTGGCTCCACCGGCCGCGCCCCCTCACCCTCGGCTGCCGCCTCGCCGCGCCGACGACGGGGTCGTCGCGGCCCTCTCCCCGCGCGCGGGGAGAGGGGAATGCGCGCAGGCCTTCGGGGCCGAGAGCCGGAGGACACTTTCCTATTCGAAAAAGGCTGGTCCTCCTCTCCCCGCCGGGCGGGGAGAGGACGTCGTCCTCCCCTTGCCGGGAGGCGACGTGAGCCCGTCAGGGCGAGGGTGAGGGGGGCTCTCCGGGTATGGCTCCTCCGGCCGCGCCCCCTCACCCTCGGCTGCCGCCTTGCCGCGCCGACGACGGGGTCGTCGCGGCCCTCTCCCCGCGCGCGGGGAGAGGGAATGCGCACCGGCCTCCGGGCCAGGTAGGCATAGGGTCCGTCCCTGTTCGGAAAAGGCTGGTCCCCCTCTCCCCGCCGGGCGGGGAGAGGACGTCGTCCTCCCCTTGCCGGGAGGCGACGTGAGCCCGACAGGGCGAGGGTGAGGGGGGGCTCTCCGGGTGTGGCTCCACCGGCCGCGCCCCCTCACCCCCGGCTGCCGCCTCGCCGCGCCGACGGCGGGGTCGTCGCTTCCCTCTCCCCGCGTGCGGGGAGAGGGGAATGCGCGCAGGCCTTCGGGGCCGAGAGCCGGAGGACACTTTCCTATTCGAAAAAGGCTGGTCCCCCTCTCCCCGCCGGGCGGGGAGAGGACGTCGTCCTCCCCTTGCCGGGAGGCGACGTGAGCCCGACAGGGCGAGGGTGAGGGGGGCTCTCCGGGTATGGCTCCTCCGACCGCGCCCCCTCACCCCCGGCTGCCGCCTCGCCGCGCCGACGACGGGGTCGTCGCGGCCCTCTCCCCGCGTGCGGGGAGAGGGGATGCGCACCGATTTCTATTGCGGCGCGGGGGGCGGCGCCGGGTCCGCGGGTACGGGATCCGCCGCGCTCGCCGTCTCGGTGGATTTGGCCAGTTCCGGATAGGCCTCGATCATCGATGCGCCGTTGAGGGGCTTGCTCTGGCCGTTGTGGCAAGTGGTGCAATTCACCTTCGGCACGTCGCCGAGCACGCCGAGGCGGGCGGTGGGGAAGGTGGAGGTCAGCGGCTCGAGGTAATTGCCGTTGATGTCCCGCACCATGCGGATGCCGTGCCAGGCGGTGGTGCGCTGGGGCGTGCTCTGCGACCAGTTCGAGATCGCCCGGGTGTTGTGGCAGAAGGTGCAGTTGACCCCGAGACCCTCCGACATGTGGATCATCAGGCCGTAGGTCTTCTCCGCGTCCTGGATCGGCTTGCCCTTGGTGGTGGGAAGCGCCGTGGTGGCGTTCACCCTGATGGCGTTGTTGTCGATGGTCTTGTCGGCGAGGTATTCGGTCAGGGTGTCGTAGGGCAGCGAGGCGAGCCCCACCGAGGCCTTGGCCAGGTTCTGCCCGTTGTTCCGGGCGGTGAAGCCGCCGGGCCGGTTCGGGCCGGGATCGGTGAACCAGACATGGGCCGGCACCGGCTGGCCGCGATGGCAGGTGAAGCAGGTGACGCCCGTGCCGCCCACATGCTTGTCCTTCCAGCTTTCATTGATGTGCTGGGTCATCTGCAGCATCCGGCGGGCGACCTTCTTCTGGTAGAGGCTGTCGTCGGCCATGTTCTCGGTGTTGTGACAGTAGGTGCAGCCCTGTTCGGGGCTGACCCATTCGGTCATCGAGACCATCAGGCGGTTGAACTCGTTGACGCTGACGTTCTTGAGGACCTGGACGTTCTCGTAGGTGGCGCCGGCGAGTTCCTCGCCGGGCTCGGCCGGGTCGGCCGGCGCCGGCGCGACATTGGCCGCCTTCGTCTCGGCCGCCCCGGCGCGGGTATGGATCTGGTCCATCGCCGTGCCGCGAAAGCCGCTCTGCTGGACCGCCAGGGGCGGCCGGTCCCAGTCGGTCAGTCCGAACATCGCGATGGTGAGGAAGAAGGCGATCGAGGCGCCGAGAACTGTGACGAACGTCTTCATGGGACCGCCCCCGGCATGCTCAAGGGATCGACGACCGGCGCGTAGACCTGCGGATAGGACGGGGCGACGCCGTGCTTGACCGCCCAGAGGTACCAATTGTCGACCACCGTGCCGGTGAGCAGGATGCCGATGCCGCCGGTGAGGGTGGTCAGCACCGCGAACCACCAGGCCCAGCGGTGGATCGATTCCATCGTGGCGTTGAAGCCCATGGTCCAGCGCCAGAACAGGGCGGCGCGTTCGGTGGCGGTGCCGCGATCGACGATCTGGTCGATCTCGCGCTCACCGCCGAAGCGGCTCACCGCCAGGATGGTCGCGCCATGCATCGCGAAGAGCAGCGTCGACCCGTAGAGGAAGACGATCGAGAGCATGTGGAACGGGTTGTAGAAGAGATTGCCGTAGCGGAGCGAGAAGGCGGCGGTCCAGTCGAGATGCGGGAAGATGCCGAAGGGCACCGCCTCGCTCCACGACCCCATCAGGACCGGCCGGATGAAGCCGAGGACCAGGAACAGCCAGATGGCGGAGGCGAAGGCCCAGGGCACATGGGTGCCGAGGCCGAGCGCCCGGGCGCGGCGATAGAGCCGGACCCACCACAGCAGGATCGAGGCGGTGAGGAAGAAGCCGGCGATCAGCCACCACCCGCCCTCCTGCAGCGGCGGCAGGATCTTGAGCCCGTATTGCGGTCGCGGCGGCTCCAGGGCGAGCCAGGGCAACTGGCGCACGAACTGGACCGGGTCCCAATTCACGCTCGCCCACATGTTGAGGCCGACGATCTCGAAGGCGATGAGGAAGCACACGCCCGAGAGGGCGCCGAGATAGCCGATGTAGATCGGACCCACCTGGGCGTTGCCGAACAGGCCGAACAGGTAGCTGTGGAACGGCGTGCCCCAGCGCCGGTCGACATCGACGGGAACGCCGAGTTCCGGAATGGTGGAGCGGACTTGGACCTCGGTGAAGATGTTCTGATAGTAGGCCATGGTCGTGCCCCCCTCTAGCGCCAGACCGGGAGATTGAGCCACCAGCCCCACCATTCCGGCCAGCCACGGGTCCAGAACGGGCCGCTGATGATGATGCAGACGGCGCTCCAGAAGCCCGCCGACAGGGCGAGGAACAGGCCGAGCCGGTGGATGCCGAGCGTGCCGATCGAGTAGCCGATCGTGTCGCGGAAGAAGGTGTCCTCGTGCTCGGGCGTCTTCACCACCTGGCCCTTGCCCGGATTGGTGGCCGAGAGGATCAGGGCGCCGTGCAGGGACAGGGCGAAGGTCGTCGTGAAGAAGAACGACACCGCCAGCATGTGCGCCGGATTGTAGTGGAAGTGCAGGTACTGGTAGCCGGTGTTCGAGACCCAATCGAGATGGGAGAGGATGCCGTAGGGAAAGCCGTGGCCCCAGGCGCCCATCAGGAACGGCCGGATCACCACCAGCGAGACATAGGCGAAGATCGCCACCGCGAAGGCGAAGGGCACGTGGTAGCCGATGCCGAGCTTGCGGCAGATCTCGACCTCGCGCAGGGCCCAGGAGACGAACGACCCGATGGCGCAGAAGGTGATGATCTGCCAGAGGCCGCCCTCCTTGAGGGGGGCGAGCGCCAGCCCGTATTTGAGGTCGGGCGGCGCGATGTTGATCTGCCAGATGTTCCAGGTCGGCCCGAGTGCGGCGCCATAGATGATCAGCGCGGTGCCGAGCACCGAGAAGAACAGCGTCGTGACGCCGAAGAACCCGACATAGAACGGCCCGACCCAGAAATCGAACAGGTCTCCGCCGAGGAGCGTGCCGCCGCGGACGCGGTATTTTCGTTCGAAACTCAGCATCGCCATCGCGAATACCTCCCGGCTTCACAGGTCACGATTCTTGATGGATTCGCGCATCCGCCCTTATCGGCAGAGCGCGTCCCTCTCCCCCTTGTGGGGAGGGGCTAGGGGTGGGGGTGGCGCCGCCAGCCTCCGCAGCAGGAGGGTCGCCCGACCACCCCCACCTCCAACTCCTCCCCGCACCCATCTCGGGCTTGCCCGATATGGGCACCGGAGATGCGGGTCTCGGGCGAGCCCGAGACCCGGAGGGGGAGGAGAGTGATCCGCATCCCGCCGGTCAGGCGGGCATCGTCGGCAGGACCAGCGTCTGCGCATTGGCGGCGCGCGGGGCCTTGGGGCCTTCCAGCCAGTTGAACCGGTCGGTGCTGAGCAAGATGAAGTGGATCAGCAACGCCAGAATGAACAGGAAGGTGAAGAGCGCCACCAGCGTGCGGCGCGGATCGAAGAGAAGCCAGACCTTGTGCATGGGTGCGTTCCTCCTCAGGAGATCATCGAGACGAGGCCGTGCGCGGCGCTCGTGACGGTGTCGAGGGCGGCGTAGCCCTTGGGGCCGGGCAGCCACGGGCGCCACATCCAGACGAGGATATGCGCGACCACGGCGATGGCCGTGAAGATGATGAAGCTCGTCAGGAAGATCGCGTGGAACTCCTTGGCTTCGGGTTCGGTCAGCCCGGACAGGCTGCTCGCTTTTTCGATTCCACTGGACATGATGTGAGCCTCCGCTTTCGTCTGGCCGTGCGTGCTCCACGCGCGGCGGGTGAGGTCGCGGGGGCCGGCAGCGGCGCTCGCGACGGTCGTTCCCCCCTCGTCGGACGGGAGGTCGTTCGGGTTCCGGATCGGGCGGGCATCGGCCCGGGGCGATCCGGCCCCGGAAAGCGTCAGCCCATGAAGACGAAGGGGATCGCCGACACGGCCATGGCCTTGGCCTCGCCGAAGACCGAGCGCCGGGCGATGAGCCCGTGGCCCGCCGGAGCCCGTGCCGGGACGAGGCGCTGGAGCGCCGCCGCCGCGAGGAAGAACGGGTAGGTCGCCACCAGGAGGAGGCGGAACTGCAGCTCGTGCCGCTGCAGGCGCGACGGGGCGGGACGCGACAGAGCCTGGCGGGAGGGCATGGTCCGGGGGAACATGGTCATCGACTGCATGGCGGAGATCTCCTGTCCGCGATCCGCGGCGGTCGGCCTCGCGAAGAGGCCGGTTCTCGACGGAAACGGCGCCGCGCCGCTCCAGCCGGAAAGAGGGTGTGGGGCGGGGGCGCTCATGCCGCCGCTCCGAGGGTCAGGTCCGCATGGGCGCGCTCGACCTCGGCCGGGGAGACCCGCTCCTGTCCGGCATTCCGGGTCGCCCGTTCGGCGGCGTCGCGCAGGCGCTTGGCCACCGAGATCCGCACCAGCACCGGATGGGCCTCGACGAGGTCGTCGAGGAGGGTGCGGGCGGCCTCGTCCCAGGGCAGTTCGCGATGGATCCGCGCCGGCGTCGCCTCGACCCGGTCCATGTCGCGGGCCAGGGGCAGGATGTGGAAGAGCATGTCGAACAGGGCGTTGCAGACCTCCTGGATGAGGTAGGTCGCGCCCGAGAAGCCCATGAACGGCGTCCCGGTATGGCGCCGGATGATGGCGCCGGGGAAGGAGGCCGGCACGAACACCGCCCGCGATCCGCATTCGGCCGCGTACATGCGCTCGTTGAACGAGCCGAACAGGACGAGGGGCGGGTTGGCCTTGATGGCCTCGCGCACCGCCGCGTTGTCGGTCTTGGCGCCGGGCCGGCGCGAGATCGCGAAGGTGCAGGGCAGGCCCATCTCGTCTTCGAGGAAGCGGCGGACGCCCCGCGCATAGGTGTCCGAGGCGACGATGCCGAAGCTCGCCGTGCCGAAGAAGTCCTGGGTCACCGAGCGCCACAGGTCCCAGACCGGCTTGATCGTGGTGTGGCGCTCGCGCTCGATGAAGGGCTCCGGATCGAGGCCGAGGATCTCGCCGAGCTTGCGCAGGAACTTGGTGGTGGCGTGAAGCCCGATCGGCGCCTGCAGGTAGGGCCGCTCGAGGGCTTCGCAGAGCAGGCGGCCGAACTCGCGGTAGAGGCAGATATTGGCGTCCGCGTTCACGAGTTTCGGCACGTCGGCGAGATGCGAGCCGAGCGGAAAGGCGAGGTTCACCTCGGCCCCGATCCCCTCCACGAGGCGGCGGATCTCGGCCAGATCCGAGGGCATGTTGAAGGTGCCGTAGGCCGGGCCGATGATGTTGACGCGGGGGCGCTCGCCCTCCTTGCGGGGAGGCCTTGCCGGGATGCCCTTCTTGGCGAATTTGCGCGCGCCGTATTCCTGCCAGAGCCAGGACATCGCCCGGTCGGCGGTCTGCCACTGGTCCTCGTCGATGGTGCGCGGCAGGAAGCGCTGGAGGTTGGTGCCCTCCGGCGTCACGCCGCCGCCGATCATCTCGGCGATGGAGCCGGTGACGACCACGCTCGGCATCCCCGGATCGAGGGTGGCATGCGCCCGCTTCATCGCGGCCTCGGTGCCGTGGCGGCCGAGCTCTTCCTCGGCGAGCCCGGTGACCACGATGGGCAGTTCGTGCGGCGGCAGCGCGTCGGTGTAGTGGAGCACCGAGGTGACCGGCAGGTTCTCGCAGCCGACGGGTCCGTCGATGACGACCTGCAATCCCTTGATGGCGGTGAAGACGTAGACGGCGCCCCAGTAGCCGCCGGCCCGGTCGTGATCGAGGACGAGCATCAGGCCATCTCCCCGATCGGGTTGTGGGAGGGTTTTCCGCGCGTCGCCGAGGCGACGTTCTGGCGGACCTTCGGCACCTCTTCCCAGATGCCGGCGGCATGGCCCTCGCCGACCCCGTCGAAGAAGTCCCGCATGGCGTCGAACCGGTGGCGGTTGCCGAGCGCCGTGTTGATGACCTTGGCGAGCGACCCGGCTCCGGCGACGCCCATGAGCGGGCGGGCCGAGATCAGGTTGGTGAAGTAGAGGGCGGGGATCGCCCGCTCCTTGGCCGCCTGCACCACCGGCGTGGTGCCGATGGCGAGGTCCGGGCGGAACTCGCGCATGGCGGAAAGATCGTCCTCCAGCGAGGCGCGAAAGCGCACCATGACGCCGCGTGATTCCAGCCAGTCGCGGTCGGCCTCCGAATAGGGCGTGCGCGGGCAGGCGGTGCCGACATAGGCGAGATCCGCCCCGCTCTCGACGAGGAGCCGGCCCACCAGCAGTTCCGAGCCTTCGTAGCCCGAGAGCGTGATCCGGCCCTTGATCGGTGTGGCGGCCAGCGCCCCCCGGATCATCGGGAGGAGACGGTTCTTGGCGGCCTCCACCGTGGCGCGCGGTACGGCGCAGGCCTCGCCGATCCGGTCGAGCCAGTCGGCGGTGCCGTCATGGCCCACGGGGGCGGAGCCGACGATGGGGCGCCCGGCGAGTTCGAATTCGCGGATCGAGGCGGTGTAGAACGGGTGGATCGCCGCCACCGCCGCGCAGTCGAGGGCCGCGTAGAGTTCGCGCCATTCGCGGGTCGGCACCACCGGGCCGGCGCTGAGGCCCAGCGGCTCCAGCAGGCCGCCGATCACCACCGGGTCGGCCGGGAACATCTCGCCGAGCAGCGTCACGCTGGGGCGCTCGGAGCGGCCGAGACGCGGGGCCTGGACCGGACCCTGCTCGGCCTCGGAGCGGGCGAATTTCAGCATGGCCCCGGCGAGCACGTCCTTGGCTTCCGCATGGGTCGGCACGCCGAAGCCCGGCACGTCGATGCCGATGATGCGGACCCCGTCGATCTCCTTCGGCAGGAGGCGCAGCGGAACGCCGGAGGCGGTGGGCACGCAGAGGTTGATGACGACGACCGCGTCGTAATCGGCGGGCTTGGCCACGTCGAACACCGCCTCGCGGATGTCCTCGAACAGCTTGCCGGTGACGAGGGTCTCGGAATTGAAGGGGACGTAGCCGACGCTGCGCTTGGCCCCGTAGAAATGCGAGGTGAAGGTGAGGCCGTAGACGCAGCAGGCCGAGCCCGACAGGATCGTCGCCGTGCGGCGCATGCGCAGGCCGACGCGCAAGGAGCCGAAGGCCGGGCACATGCTCTGGGGCTGGTCGTGCGGCCCTTGGGGGTAGTCTTGTCTGAGCTGCTCCAGCGTCTCCGACATCCCGGCGGCTTCGGCGGCCGCCCGCATCGCGTCCTTGCCGGAATGGCAGCCGAGCCCGTCGGTCTCGGTGGCGGCGAGATTGACCGCCTCCGCGGGCAATGCGGCGGGAGCCAGGGTCGAGGCGGGACGCTCCTTGCGGGCGCGCAGATCGGCGATGTCGAGGGAGACGGCCATGCGCGTCAGACCTCGTCGTAGACGACTTCGAGGGACGGCTTCACGACCAGGGCCGTGCCGCACATATCCTCGAAGGTGGCGGGGACCAGGGTGACGCCGCGGCCGACGGCCTCGCCCTTGAACAGGCCGAGGAGGCCGTCCTGGGAGAGCGGTGTCGGATGGTTGGCCGCCGCGTCGTGGACGTTCTGGGCCAGATCCGCGAAGAGCGAGCCCCATTGGCTCTCGGGCCTGCCGATGATCTCGTAATTCGCGCTCTTCTTGCGGATGTCGTCGTCGGCCGGGATCGAGGCCAGGACCGGGATGCCCACGGCGGCGGCGAAGGCCTGGGCCTCGCCGGTTCCGTCGTCCTTGTTGATGACGAGGCCGCCGACACCGACATTGCCGCCGAGCTTGCGGAAGTATTCCACCGCCGAGCAGACGTTGTTGGCCACATACAACGATTGAAGATCGTTCGAGCCGACGACGATGACCTTCTGGCACATGTCGCGGGCGATCGGCAGGCCGAAGCCGCCGCAGACCACGTCACCGAGGAAGTCGAGCAGGACGTAGTCGAAGCCCCATTCGTGGAAGCCGAGCTTCTCCAGCAGTTCGAAGCCGTGGATGATGCCGCGCCCGCCACAGCCGCGCCCGACTTCCGGGCCGCCGAGCTCCATGGCGTAGACGCCGTCGCGCTTGAAGCAGACATCGCCGATGGCGACCTGCTCGCCGGCGAGCTTCTTCTTGGTGGAGGTCTCGATGATGGTCGGGCAGGCGCGGCCGCCGAACAGGAGCGAGGTGGTGTCGCTCTTCGGGTCGCAGCCGATGAGCAGGACCTTCTTGCCCTGCTGGGCCATCATGTAGCTGAGATTGGCCAGGGTGAACGACTTGCCGATGCCGCCCTTGCCGTAGATCGCGATGATCTGCGTCTCCTTGGTGGCGGAGACGGGGGCCGCATCCGGCTCGATGGCGGCTTCGGCGCGCAGGAGTGCGGCTCCGTTCAGCTGCATGTTCATGAAGCGGCTCTCCAATCGAGGATCATCTTCAGGCATTCGGGCTCGCCGAACGCCGTGCGATAGGCGGACGGCGCGTGCGCCGCCGGTTCACGATGGGTGATCAGGCCGTCGAGGGAGAGGCGCCCCCCCTCGATCAGGGTCAGGACCGCGGCGAGATCCTCCGGCCGCCACTGGGCGGCGACGCGGATGCGGGCCTCGCGCAGGAAGGCGGGCGGGAAGGCGAAGGAGAGCGGCGCCTCGTAGAAACCGGCGAGCACGATCTCGCCGCCGGGCCTGAGCCGCCCGATCAGCGTGTCGAGGATCGCGGCGTCGCCGCTGACATCGGTGATGGCGCCGTAATCGCGGGTCTCGTCCGCATCCGGATGCAGGACCTCGTAGCCCTGCGCGCCCGTGGCCCGGACCGGGTTCGTCTCCCACACCACAGGCTCGCCGCCGGCGATCCGTGTCAGGCGGGCGAGAAGCCGCCCGAGGACCCCGTGGCCGACGATGAGCGAGCGGCCCTCCGGGCGGGCGTGGAGAGCGTGGTAGGCGGTGGCCGCCAGGGCGATCAGGATGCCGTGTTCGCGCAAATCCGCATCGATGGGAACGAGGCGCGCGCCTTCGCTCACCAGGCGGGAGGCCGCGCCGCCGAACAGGCCGCGCACCGGGCCGAAGCAGCGGGCGCCGGGGACGAAGACCCGCTGCCCGACCGCGAGGCCGGAGGCGGGGCCGGCTTCCACCACCTCTCCCACCGATTCGTAGCCGGGGACCAGCGGATAGCCCATGCCCGGGAAGGGCGGCATCCGGCCCGTCCAGAGCAGGCGCTCGGTGCCGGTGCTGATGCCGCTCCACAGGGTCTCCACCACCGCGTCGGCCGGGCCCGGAGCATCGAGGGCGAGTTCGGCGAGCGACAGGTGTTCGGGGCGTTCGAAGAGGACGGCCAGCGCGTGCATCGTGTTCGACCCTCCCCTGTCTCGTGCCTCGACCCGATGGCGACGGGTGCGGCGCTTGTTCGATGTGTCATCCTAGATTGACACTTTTATTCGTCAAGCCTTACTTACGCTGCAGCGTGTCAATTCGTCTGGACACCAGCAGGCGGGTCAGGAGCGGGCGCCGCGTCGGGATCTCGCGGCAGTCGCGGAAACCGGCCTCCTGGAGGAGCGCGGTCAGCTCGGCGGGGCGGCGGCAGCGGCCGCTTCCCATCGCCAGCAGGTAGAAGCCGAAATAGGCGTCGGTGACCGGCTCGGCCCCCGCCGTCCCGGCCATCGGCTCGGCGATCAGGAGCGTGCCGCCATCACCGAGCGCGTCGTAGGCGGCGCGCAGGAGCAGGCGGACGGTGTCGTCGTCATGGTCGTGGACGACCCGGACGAGGGAGATGACGTCGGCACCCGTCGGCAGGGGCGCGGTGCGGAAACTGCCGCCATGGGCTTCGGCGCGGTGGGACAGGCCCTCGGCCGCGAAACGCTCCGTGGCGCGGGCGGCCACCGCCGGCAGGTCGAACAGCCGGACGGCGAGACCGGGCGTCGCCCGCATGGCCGCGCGCAGGAAAGCCCCCTCGCCGCCCCCCACATCCATCAGCAGGCGGTGCCGGTGCATGGGATAGGCGTCGAGGATGTCCTCGGCGATGAGGGATTGGGAGGCGGCCATGAGGGCCGAGTACTCCGCCACCGCCTCGGCCGGGATCGCCGTGGCGCCGGCCGCTCCGGCATAGGGCCAATAGGCGGCGAGCCGGCTCGTGCCCCCCTCCCCGCGCAGGAGCGCCACCGGGTCGCGCAGATCCTCGTAGAGGAGCGCATGGTGCTCGATCATGGCGGCGATGGAGGGGTTGCCGATCAGCGCCGCGCCGAGATCGGCCAGGGCGAAGCGCCCGTCGGGCAGGCGCCGCAGCAGGTCGAGCGAGGCGGCGGCGTCCAGCAGGCGCAACGCCCGCTCCGGCCTCAGGAGGGTCCGCTCGGCCAGGGCCTCGAGCCCGAGCGGGCCGGGGGCGAGGATGGCGAACAGGTCGAGCCTGATGCAGGCGAACAGGGTCTGCGAATAGACGAAGCCGGCGCAGAGATCGAACAGCGCGCGGGTGTTGCGCCGGGCGATTCCCCGCGTCAGCGGAAACGCGGCGGCCCAGCGCTGGAAGGCCGGGTTGGCGATGGTGCGGTTGCGGAAGGCGAGCCAGCGCTCGCGCCAGGTCGCGCGCTGTCCCCCTCCCCCCACGGATCTCGGGCTTGCCCGAGATCCGTCTCTGACTGACCAAGTCGGGCAGGCCCGACTTGGTGTGGGGGAGGGTGGCCCTCGCGTCAGCGAGGGTCGGGAGAGGGGAGCGCCATCTCCGGAGAGGTCGCCCCCTCTCCCGCCTGCTCCGCAGGCACCCTCCCCCGCAGAGGGGGGAGGGTTCATGATCGGCGTCGCGTCAGGCGCGGAATCGGCCCGCAACATCGGGTCAAGCCCCGCTCACGCCAATTCCCGCGCCAGGCTCGCCGGCAGGAACAGGCGCGTCTGCGCCTCGATCTCGGCGCGGAGTTGATCGGCGCCGGGGCAGGCGGGGATCACCTCCACGGCTTCCCGCACGAGGCGCTTGAGCCGCGCGAGCGCGCCGGCCATGCCGAGCAGGGCGGCGGCGTTGGGCCGGCCCAAAGTGGCGTCGCGGCCCACCGGCTTGCCGATCTCTTCCTGGCGGCAGGCGACATCCCGCAGGTCGTCGGCGACCTGATAGGCCTCGCCGAGGCATTCCCCCAGCAGCCGCCACGGCAGCGCCTGCGCGCCCGCCGCCGCCGCGCCGGTGACCGTGGCCGCCGCGAACAGCGCGCCGGTCTTGGCCTGCTGGTACTCGGTGAGCCCCACATGCCGTTCCGATTCCCAGGCCTGCCCGGCGGCGATGCCGTTGGGCGAACCGGCCGCGCGGGCGACGAGGCCGACGAGGGCGGCGAGCCGGGCCGGCGAGCGCGCAGCACCCCGCGCCAGGGTCTCGAAGGCCGAGACGATGAGCGCATCCCCGGTCAGCACCGCCAGGGGCTCGCCGAAGGCGGCATGGACCGAGGGTTTCTGCCGCCGCGTCGGCGCATCGTCGAAACAGGGCAGGTCGTCATGGACCAGGGAGGCGCAGTGGATGAGTTCGATCGCCGCCGCCGCCGCGTCGGAGGCCGCCGGATCGTCGTCGCCGCAGGCCCTCGCCACCGAGAGGCAGAGCCGGGGCCGGATGCGGTGGCCACCGGGAAAGACCGCGTAGCGGATCGCCTCGGCCAGGAGCGGCGGCGCGCCGGGCGCCTCCGCATGGGCGACGGCAGCGTCGAGAGCCTGCTCGATCCGGCGGTTGGCATCCATGGCGCCACTCCCTGGTGTCTTTTCGTATTGCCATTGCAAAGTGTCAGATAATATTGACACTCGTCAAGGCAGAAACGGGTGACACAGTGGCGGCACAGCGGGTTGCGGTGATCGGAGCGGGGATCGGCGGGCTGGTGGCGGCCCTGCGCCTCGCCCATGCGGGGCTCGACGTCACCGTGCTCGAACGCGCGGCCGCGCCCGGCGGCAAGATGCGCAGCGTCGCGGCGGACGGGGCGCGGGTGGAGGCCGGCCCCACCGTCTTCACCATGCGCTGGGTCTTCGAGGAGATCTTTTCGGAATGCGGCGCCGACCTGTCGGACCGCGTGGAGCTCCGCCCGGCCTCCATCCTCGCCCGCCATGCCTGGGGGGCGGGGGAGCGCCTCGACCTGTTCGCCGATCCCGAAGCCTCGGCAGCGGCGATCCGCGCCTTCGCCGGCCCCCGCGAGGAGGACGGCTATCGCCGTTTCCGCGCCCGCGCGGCGGAGGTCTACGGCACGCTGGAAGGGCCGTTCATCCGGGGCGAGCGGCCGAGCCCGGTCGATCTCGGCCGCCGCGTCGGCCTGTCGGGCCTCGGCGGTCTGCTGCGCATCCAGCCCTTCACCACCCTGTGGGGGGCGCTCGGCGAATATTTCCGCGATCCCCGCCTGCGCCAATTGTTCGGGCGCTACGCCACCTATTGCGGCTCCTCGCCCTTCGAGGCCCCGGCGACGCTGATGCTGGTGGCGCATGTGGAGAGCCAGGGCGTCTGGCATGTGGAGGGCGGTCTCAGCCGCCTCGCCGCCATCATCGCCGAACTGGCGCAGGAAAACGGCGCCCGCATCCGCTATCGCGCCGAAGTGGCCGCCATCGCGGTGGAGAACGGGCGCGGCATCGTCGGTGTCGACCTCGCCGATGGCGAGCGGATCGCGGCCGATCTCGTGGTGGCCAATGCCGATGCGGCGGCCCTCGGCGCGGGCCTGTTCGGATCGCGCGCGGCGCGGGCCGTGGAGGCTGTGCCGTCGAACGCCCGCTCCCTCTCGGCGGTGACGCTCTGCGCGAAGGCCAAAACTTCCGGCTTCCCGCTGGTGCGGCACACCGTGTTCTTCTCGGGCGATTACGCGAACGAATTCGCGGAGCTCCGCGCCGGCCGGCTGCCTTCTGACCCCACAATCTATGTCTGCGCGCAGGACCGCGCCGACGACGATTCGGCCCTCGACCGACCCGAGCGCCTGCTCTGCCTCGTCAACGCCCCGGCTCTCGGCCTCGAACGCCCCCTCGCCCCCACGGAGATCGCCACATGCGAGACCAATCTGCGTCGCAAGCTGACGGAATGCGGGCTGACGATCGAGGCGACGCCCGGGACGGTGACCACCGATCCGGCGGGGTTCGAGCGGCTGTTTCCGGCGACGGGGGGCGCCCTCTACGGCCGGGCCTCGCACGGCTGGATGGCCTCGTTCAAGCGTCCGGGCGCCAGGACGGCGCTGCCGGGGCTGTATCTGGCGGGGGGCAGCGTCCATCCGGGGCCGGGGGTGCCGATGGCGGCGCAATCGGGGCGGATCGCGGCGGACAGCCTGCTGGCCGATCTCGCCGCGAAGGGCCGCGCTTCGACACGCCGGTGGCCCGGGACGGTTACGTCTGGTGGTATGTCGACGCCCTGAGCGAGGACGGCCGCCAGGGGCTCACCATCATCGCCTTCATCGGCAGCGTGTTCTCGCCCTATTACGCCCTGGACCTCAGCCGCGACCCGTTCGACCACTGCACCATGAACGTCGTGCTCTACGGGGAGCGCGCCAACCGCTTCTGCATGACCGAGCGCGGCCGGGATGCCCTGAGCCGGGACGCGTCGCAGATCCGAATCGGCCCGAGCGGTCTCGCCTGGGACGGCACCACCCTCACCATCACCCTCGACGAGGTGACGGCGCCGATCCCCTCGCGGGTGCGCGGCACGATCCGCCTGCGCCCCAACGGCTTCACGCGGGACACCTTCACCCTCGACGCGGAGGGCCGGCACCGCTGGTGGCCGATGGCGCCCTCTTCCCCCGTGGAAGTGACCCTCGACGCCCCGAGCCTGTCCTGGCGCGGCACCGCCTATTTCGACACCAACCACGGCGACACCGCTTTGGGCCGGGATTTCAGCGACTGGACCTGGTGCCGGGCCGACCTCAAGGACGGATCGGCGATCCTCTACGACGTGCACCGCCGCGACGGCAGCCTCCAGAACCTCTCCCTGCGCTTTGCCGCCGACGGCACCCGCCGCGACATCCGCCCGCCGCTCCCCGCTGCTTTGCCGCCGACGCGGTTCTGGCGCATGCCCCGCACCACGCGGAGCGACGACGGGGCCTCCACGGTCGTCCGCACCTTCGAGGACACGCCGTTCTACGCCCGCTCGCTCCTCGCCTCGACCCTCGACGGCGAGCCCGTGCGCCCGGTCCACGAGAGCCTGTCCCTCGACCGATTCCGCAACCCGCTGGTGCAGTTCATGCTGCCGTTCCGGATGCCGCGGCGGGTGGGGTGATGGGGGCTGCCGGCTTTTCCGCTAGCAGTGCAGAGAAAGCTACTTGTAAAAACTTGTCTGGAATGAGGCTTTTAAACTTACTCTACGCCGGTGCGGCCGGGTCTGCATCACCGCGGTCCGTGTTGCTGCCAGCCAGCTTCATCCATTCCTTCACAAGAATAGGTATGCGCTCCTCGACTTCGGACCCAAACAGTAATTCATCGACGTAGCCCATATGTAGCATGTCGACCATCCGACATAGATAAGCTTTACCCTTGCCCCACCATGTTTCATACGCGTCCACAATGAGATAGTGTTTCACATCTACGTTGTGGCTCTCACGAAGTTCTTCTAACTCCAACCCATCCAGTAGGCTCTCGTAAACGCCATCTGCAACCCGAGAGCCAAAAGTTGTCGTGTAGTAATATTCCTTTATCTCCCAGATCGCGACCGGGTTCACGGAACGCGGGAATGCTCCGTCCACCCTTCGCGCAAGGGTCCGCAGTGGCACGCCGTCCTTTGTGATGGTGGTGAGCTTACGGGGGTCGTAGTCGCAATCGGCTCCGCCCGAGTGCTTTTCAATGAGCATATTGACCACGCACGTCAAAAAAGCATGGTCCTTCTTCTCTTCCTTTTGCTTGTTCATAGGAAGCGGGCATTTTGGCTTTTCCTTAAATAGGCCCAGCGTTCGCTCATACATTTCACGTGCTTCGTCCACCCGCAACAGCTTCGTCTGTGCATGTCTATTTAGCACATCGGCGCGGTACTCGAAATATGAACGTAGTGTTTTAGCTAGATCTGTCGGCCTATTACGTTGATCTGCAATAATTTCAGGGTTCAATTCAAGATTTACAAACCCCCTACGCATGTCCTCGATTGAAGGAATCTTAACTTTATCTTTTTTTCGTTCGGTGTATCCGAGGTCCTGGCTTAGAGAGCGTACGCATGCCCAGAAAGATTTATCTTGCTTTACGAACCGTTCATCGGGCTTCACGGGTATGCCTCTTTAATGATCTCGCGCTCGAAAGCGGCGATGAGGGATTGAATGTCAATGCCCACTGCTCCGCAAACGATCCTAAGTTCAATAAGGTCCAAGCGCCGATGCCCGGTCTCCCATTTGCTAACGAAGCTCTGTGGAATGCCGAGCCGGTCGGCAAGCTCGGCCTGCTTCAACCCAGCGTGAACTCGCGCCTCACGTAGGACGCATCCCAGGACAGCGCTTTGTCGGCCGTCAGCCAAAGGTCGTTGACGCATATCCTTAAATCGAATAAGATTGATCGACGGTTGAGGTGAGGTCTATGCAGTACGCGTTCTTTGATGCGCGAGTCGAGCGCGACGTGGTTCCGATCACGACGTTTCGTCACGAGCCTTTCAAGCAACAGCTTCTAAAGTGGGTAGGCAACAAGCAGCGCTTCGCCCACGAGATCGCGGACTTCTTCCCAGCGACGGCCGGCACCTACTTTGAACCGTTCCTAGGATCTGCGGCGGTTCTGGGAACGTACGCTCCTCCGAGAGCTATAGGCTCGGACATCTTCGCCCCGCTAATTGGTATCTGGCAGGCGCTGAAGGACAATCCCGATGCGTTGGTTGGCTGGTACGGCAAGCGCCTTACCATGCGTGCCCAGATGGGAAAGCAAGTGGCGTACGACACGGTGTTGGCGAGCTACAACTCGCACCCCAACCCGGCCGATTTCGTATATCTCTCTCGAGCTTGCTACGGAGGTGTCGTCCGATTTCGCCGGGACGGGTACATGTCAACACCTTGCGGTCCGCACGAACCTGTCCCGCTAGTGTCGTTCGAGAAGCGGGTACGTGTCTGGCGGGAGCGCGTTGAGGGCGCCCGCTTTGAGCGCCTAGATTATCAAGAGGCGATGTCGCATGCAAAAGCGGGCGACATCGTATATTGTGATCCCCCCTATACTCATACACAGGCAATTCTATACGGGGCTCAGAGTTTTAACTTGGCGCAATTGATGGCCGCAATTGCAGATTGTAAGTCACGGGGTGTTCATGTCATCTTGAGCATCGACGGTACTAAGAAGTCCGGCTCAGTTTTTTGTGATATTCGTATACCGGACGGCTTGTTTGAGAGAGAGATTGCAGTGAACGTCGGCCGCTCGATGTTGCGTCGCTTTCAACTTAGCGGCGAAACATTGGAGCACGAGGTCGTTCACGACCGTTTGTTGTTGACTTACTGAGCCTATTCAAACGGGAGAATATTGGAGAGACCTCAGCTTATTCTTGATTGGACTTTGACGATTGGAAATCGTAGCGCTAATCTATGCGACATTCTCTTGGTCATGCAGTCACACAGCTTTAGAGCGCCTAACAGAACGGCACCGAGTCGGATGTCGAGCGTTGGTTTTGCATGGCCAGACCGCTTCTCCCCGATGATCTCTGGGATGAGATCGCTCCGCTCCTCCCGCCGCCTCGGTCCCGTCCGAAGGGCGGGCGTCGTCCGATCGAGAATCGGGCCGCACTGACGGGCATCCTGTTCGTGCTGCGCTCGGGTCTGCCGTGGGAGATGCTGCCGGCCGAGATGGGCTGCGGCTCCGGCATGAGTTGCTGGCGGCGGCTGCGGGATTGGCAGGCGGCGGGCGTATGGAGCCGCCTGCATCACGTGCTGCTGGAGCGCCTGCACGCAGCGGGTGAGATCGACTGGAACCGGGCTTGCTTGGACAGCGCGTCTGTCCCGGCTAAAAAAGGGGGCCTGCCACCGGCCCGAACCCGACGGACCGGGGCAAGCCGGGCACAAAGCGCCACCTCGTCACCGACGCGCGCGGCACGCCGCTCGGCTTCTGCCTGAGCGGGGCCAACCGACACGACACCGTCATGATGGCGGCCACCCTCGATGCCATTCCGCCTCTGCGGAGTGGCCGACGAGGGCGACCGCGACGCCGTCCGGACAAGCTGCACGCCGACAAGGCCTACGATGCCCGACCCCGCCGACAGGAGTGCCGGGCGCGGGGGATCGTCCCGCGCATCGCGCGGAAGGGTATCGAAAGCAGCGAGAAACTCGGTCGGCATCGTTGGGTCGTCGAGCGTACCCACGCGTGGTTCAACCGCTTCCGCCGCCTACCCGTCCGCTACGAGCGACGCAGCGACATCTACGAGGCCTTCACGAGCCTCGCGACCAGTCTCATCACTCTCAACCAGATCAAACGGTTCTGTTAGGCGCTCTTAATGTCTGGCCGTACATAGCGATACGATTGGTGATCAAGCTAGGGGCGGTAATTGCCAACGTGTCGGTGCGAGAGCAGCGGATGCTATTGCACATCCGCGCATCACGCGCTGAACCGAGGCCGATGATAGCCGTCAGTGCAATTGAGCTTGCCTCCTACCCCCCATCGAACCGCACCCGTGCCGCCTCGATCTCCGCATGGCTCCGCTCCGCCCAGCGGACGAGGGCCGCCAGGGGCTCCATGAGCGTGCCGCCGAGAGCGGTCAGGCGGTACTCCACGCTGGGCGGCTTGGTCGGGTAGACCGTGCGGGCGATGTAGCCGTCGCGTTCGAGGTCGCGCAGGGTCTGGGTCAGCATCCGTTTCGAGAGGTCGGGGATCAGCCGGAGGATCGCGCTGAACCTGTGCGGGCCGCCGGCGAGCGCGGTGAGGATCAGGATCGACCATTTGTCGCCGGTCCGGTCCAGCACGTTGCGGACGGGACAGCGGGAGGCCTCGAACGCCCTCGTCCGCCAGCCCGCGAAGGTCCGCGCCAATTCGGCCTGAGCCGGTGCTGGGGCGGTTCCCTCGGCGTCACCTTGTCCCAAAATCCTGCCTCCTTCACAGCCGATGCGGTCTCAACTAGTTCCCTTGTGCCGAAAGTGAACCCTGGGTAAGCCCGCCATGTCCGACACCCCTCATCCGACGCTCTTCGTCACCGGCGCCTCCGGTCAATTGGGGCGCCTCGTCATCGCGGCTTTGCTGGAAAGGGTGCCGGCCGGCGCCGTCGCCGCCGGTGTGCGATCCCTGGAGAGCGAGGCTGCTCAAGGCCTGCGAGACCGGGGCGTCGTCGTGCGGGTGGCCGATTACGCGCGGCCCGAAACCCTGGCCGAGGCCTTCCGGGGCATCGAGCGCCTGCTGCTGATCTCCTCGAGCGAGGTCGGCCGGCGCGTCGCCCAGCACGGGAACGTCATCGCCGCGGCGAAGGCGGCCGGGATCGGCCGGCTCGTCTATACCAGCCTCCTGCATGCCGACACCTCGCCGATCAATCTGGCCGGCGAGCATCGCGCCACGGAGGCCGCCATCGCCGCATCAGGCCTGCCGGCGACGATCCTGCGGAACGGCTGGTACACCGAGAACTACACCGCCTCGATTCCCGGCGCGCTCGCCGGCGGCGCCTTCCTCGGCAGCGCCGGTGACGGCCGGATCGCCTCGGCCGCGCGGGCCGACTTCGCCGAGGCCGCCGCCCTCGTGCTCACCGGCGACGGCCATGAGGGTCGGACCTACGAACTGGCGGGGGACGCGGCCTATACCCTGGCCGATCTCGCCGCCGACCTCTCCCGGCAGACGGGCCGCGACATCCCCTACCGGGACCTGCCGCAGGCGGACTATGCGGCGCTGCTCAAGGGCTTCGGCCTGCCGGACGTCCTGGCCGATTCCCTCGCCGCGTGGGACGTGGACGCCGCGCACGGCGCCCTGTTCGACGAGGGCCGCCAGCTCTCGACGCTCATCGGCCGCCCGACGACGCCGCTGTCGGCCAGCATCGCCGCCGCGCTGGGGTGAGGCCGGCCTCGGGCCAGACCATTTCCGAAGGATCGCTACGGTCTCCGGCGGGCGCGGGTCCCCTCTCCTTTCAGGAGAGGGAACCTGTCGCGCTTCGTGCCGAACCATTTCGGATAAAGACCGGCCGTCCAGTGGATGAATGAATCAAGTCGCCTTGTGGGGAGGAACTGGAGAGGAACGCCCTCACCCGGCGGGATCGTCCGGGGGGCGGCGGGCGGCGGCGTCCCGGTCCTTGGCGATGCTGCGCCGGACGACGATGAGCTGCCAGAGCGCCAGCCCCAGCGCGAGGGCGAAGACGAGGCCGATGTCGAAGGCGGCGAAGAGCCGGTCGCTCACGAGGGGGCGGGCGCGCGGCCGAGCGCCTCACGTTCGCGCAGGGTCTCCACCAGGTCGAGCACCTGCGCTACCTGCGCCGGGACGTTCCACCAGGGTGGGATCCGGGGCGCCATCGACGGAAGTGCGGCCACCGCCTCGATCAGGAACAGGATTTCCGGCAGGGGTGTTTCGCGCAGGGCCGCCCTGTCCTCGCTCGAGACCAGGGCGCGGGCGAGGAGCGCGAGCTTCCGGCGCCCGTCCACGCGGGCGCGGCGGGAGACCGAATCGTAGCCCGCCCGCTCCACCTCGCGGCCGATCTCGGCATAGATCAGCCGCGCCGCGCGGATCGCCGGGCGGCAGGCGGGGGGCAGGCCGGCGATGCCGGATTCCGAGCGCGCGTAGAGAAGCTCCGCCGCCGCCAGCAGGCGCGCCACGACGCCGCCGAGGGCGGGGCTGAAGGCGGGCTGGCGCAGGAACGCGTCCGGGTCGATCCCCGCCTCCCGCAGCCAGGCGCGCGGCAGGTAGAGCCGGCCGGCCCGCGCGTCCTCGCCGACATCGCGGGCGATGTTGGTGAATTGCATGGCGATGCCGAGGTCGCAGGCGCGGGCGAGCACGTCGGTGTCGCGCACGCCCATGACCAGGGTCATCATCGCGCCCACCGAGGCGGCCACCCGCGCCGCATAGGCGGTGAGGTCGGCAAGCGTCTCGTAGCGGCGGCCGCCCGCATCCCAGGCGAGGCCCTCGATCAAGGCGGCGGGCAGCGCCTGGGGGATGGCGTGATCGGCGACGATGTCGGCCAGCGCCCGGTCCGCCGGGGCGTCGCAGGGCTGTCCGTCATAGGCGCGGGCGAGGCGCATCCGCAGCCGCGCCACGGCGGGGCGGCGTCCGCTTTCGGCGACGTCGTCCACCGCATCGTCGGAGAGGCGGCAGAAGGCGTAGAGCGCGTAGGCCGGCCGGCGGATGGAGGGCGGCAGCAGGGCGGAGGCGGCAAAGAAGCTGCGCGACCCGGTGCGGATCGCCGCCCGGCAGGCGGCGTGGTCGGCCGCCTCCGCATGGGGGATCGCCCAGAGGGGCGGCCGAAGTAAGTCAAGCCGGGAAAGGTTAGGCGAAGACGCGCGCATCCGGCACCACGGTATCGAGAATTCGGGCGGAGGAGAGGACGCCGGGCAGGCCGGCGCCGGGATGGGTGCCGGCCCCTACGAGGTAGAGCCGCGCCACGTCCTCGGAGGCGTTGTGCGGCCGGAACCAGGCCGATTGGGTCAGCACCGGTTCGAGGCCGAAGCCCGAGCCGCGAAAGCTCAGGAAATCGGCCGCGAAATCCCCCGGATGCGTCACCTTGGAGGTGACGATGCTCTCCGACAGGCCCGGCATCACGGTGGCCTCGAGATGCTGCGCGATGGCGCGGCGATAGGGCTCCGCTTCCACCGCCCAATCCTGGCCGCCGGCGAGGTTGGGCACCGGGGAGAGCACGTAGAACGCATCGCAGCCCGGCGGCGCCAGCAGCGGATCGGTGGCGGTGGGGCGGTGCAGGTAGAGGCTGAAATCCTTCGACAGAACCTTGCGCCGGAAGATGTCGTCGATGAGCCCGCGATAGCGCGGCCCCATCAGGATGGTGTGGTGGGCGATGTCCGGAAACGTCCGGTTCGTGCCGAAATACCAGACGAACAGGCCCATGGAGGAATGCGACCGGTCGAGCCGGCGGTCGGTCCAGCGCCGCCGCACCCCGTCGGGCAGGAGGGTGCGGTGGGTGAAGGCGGAATCGGCGTTGGAGACGACGATGTCGGCGGCGATGCGCTCGCCCGAGGCGAGGGCGACGCCGGTGGCGGCCCCGTCCTCCACGAGGATGCGCGAGACCTCCGCGCCGCAGCGGAGCGCCCCGCCCTGCCCCCGGATCAGCCCGGCGAGCCCGTCCACCAGGCGGCCGGTGCCGCCCAGCGCGAAATGCACGCCCCAGCGCCGTTCGAGATGGGCGATGAGGCAGTAGATCGCGCTCGCCCGGAACGGGCTGCCGCCGATGAGGAGCGGGTGGAAGCTGAAGATCGTCCGCAGGCGCTCGTCGCGGATATGGCTCGCCACCACGTCGTAGACGCTGCGATGCCCGCCCAGCCGCATCAGATCGGGCATGATCCGCAGCATGTCGGCGACCGACGTGAAGGGCACGTGGCCGAGCCGCTCGAACCCGACCTCGCAGATCGCCCGCGAGCGCTCCATGAAGCGCTCGTAGCCGGCCACGTCCCCGGGCGAGAACCGCGCCACCTCCTCGCGCATGGCGTCGAGATCGCCGCTGTAATCGAAGGTCGCGCCGTCCTCGAAGCGGATGCGGTAGAACGGCAGCATCGGCGCCAGGACCACGTCGTCCTCCATGCGCCGCCCGCACAGGGTCCAGAGTTCCTCGAACAGGAACGGCGCGGTGACGATGGTCGGCCCGGCATCGAAGGTGAAGCCGTCCTGCCGATGCACCCGCGCCCGCCCGCCGGGCTGCTCCAGCCGCTCCAGCACCGTGACCCGGTAGCCCCGCGCCCCGAGCCGGATCGCGGCGGCCAACCCCCCGAAGCCACTGCCGATCACCACCGCATGGGGGCGCTTGGCC
Source organism: Methylobacterium sp. 88A (assembly GCF_000376345.1). Classification (NCBI taxonomy): domain Bacteria; kingdom Pseudomonadati; phylum Pseudomonadota; class Alphaproteobacteria; order Hyphomicrobiales; family Methylobacteriaceae; genus Methylobacterium; species Methylobacterium sp. 88A. The sequence continues at coordinate 1,740,681 of NZ_AQVT01000001.1, read as the reverse complement.
GGCCGGGACGAGGAGGTCGGCACATCGCTGAGTGTCAACATAGGGTGACACTATCAGGGGAAATTAGGGAGGCAAGTGGTGATTTGGGGAGTGGGGTGTGGATGTTTGAGGGCTGTGTCCAGGGGGAGCTCGTCCGCTAGCCTTTCAGCGGTTGGAGACTTTGCGTTTCACCATGGCCAATGCATGCGTGTGCCATATCCGCCCTCCCCCGCGCGTTGCAGCAGCATGCGGGCCACCGTCAGGTCCTGCAGGGCTATACCGGTCATGTCGAACACGGTGACGTCCTCTGTCCTCCGGGCAAACTGGACCCGACCGGTCAAAAGGTCGCCGATCTCCGTGACATCGAAGCCGTCATACCATTGACCTTCGCCGATGGTCCGGCATTGCTCCCGGTCGTCCGTGAACACCCGTGCACGATCCAGCAGTCCTTCCGGCAACTCGCGTTTGCCGATGGTGTCCGTTCCAACCGCGTTGATATGCGTGCCCGGCCGCACGGCATCGGCAGCGAACAGCGCAGACCGTCCAGGTGTCGCGGTAATGACGATATCGCTGTCAGTAACAGCAGCATTGGCGTCTATTGCATGCTGTACCGTGCCTTGCTTGGCAAACGCCGCTTCAAAACCTGCGTCGGGAGTGCCGCGCGAGGTCAAATATCGAACCTGCCGGATCGCCGGCAGCAGGGCCAGGGCAAGCGTCAACTGAATACGTGCCTGAACGCCGGTTCCGAAGATACAAAGGCTCGCGCTATCGGGGCGAGCGAGTTCCCGGAGTCCCAGGGCTCCGGCCGCACCGGTGCGGGTCGTGGTAATGGCGTTGCCGTCGATGAGGCAGGTCGGCCGGCCCGTGGCCGGATCGAACAGCATCACCGTCGCCTGATGCGGCTCACCGCCCAGCCCGCGGTTCGCCGGCCAGAATCCGGCCGCCTTGAAGCCGAGCAGGGCTTGCGCCTGCACATCGCCCGACTTGATGCCGAACACCCCGCCGGTGTCGAGGCGTTCGCGCACCAGCGGAAAGACACGACCCTTTCGCTCGCTGTGCAGGATGAAGGCTTCGCGAACCGCAGCGAGGACATCGGCCGGCTGCAGCAGTGGCTCGACTTGGGGGCCGGACAGGATGAGGAGTTCGGCGTCGCTGGGCATCACTTGACTGCGTCCGTGAGTTGCTTGGTGTCGGCGTAGACGGTGGCGCGGGACACACCTAGATGGGCCGCGATGACCTCCGAGGAGCGGCGCACCTGCATGCAGCCGGTATCTTTCAGTTCTCGCAGCAGCATCCGGCGCTGCTCCGTTTTGAGAGCCCGTGGCGTCGTCGCTTGCTGGGCCGCAAACAGGTCGATACGTGCCCGGATGGCGTCCGCATTGGCGGGGTTGAGAGTTTCCCCGGGGCCGTTCTCTGCATCGACATGAGTGAATTGGCCGATGGCACTTTGCAGGCTTTGGAACAGTGTCAGGTCGACGTTCAGGCAGAGCGCTGCCACATAGGCACCACTCGCGTCCTTGATACCGACCGATGTGCTCTTGGCCTGCCGCCCGTCCGCGAAGGCATTGGCGTAGTTCGCGATGATCTGCGGATAGTCCGGGTCTGCGATGCGGGCGAGCCCGAGTTCCGTCGCCGGCTGTCCGACCTCACGGCCGGACAGGTTGTTGTGAATGGCGACGATCGCATTCTTCGGATCGGTCAGGTCATGCACCACGACCTCACAGAACGGAGCAAAGGTCTCGCCGAGCCCCTGTGCAATCTGCTGGAGCTGCACGAACAAAACCTCTTTGTTCGCGGCCGCTGACCGCGCCAAATCTGCCTGCTTCCTGTTCACAATACGTCCTGCTCTATTGAACGAGATCGGCGACGGTCGCGGCGGCCTTCAGGCCGGTTCCGGTGACGATCACCACGGTGGTTTCATGTGACGTGATGGTGCCCGCTCTGGACAGTTTGTCCAGAGCGGCCGCCGCACTGGCGCAGGTCGGCTCGACGAACAGGCCTCGGCGGGCAAGACCGCGCAGCGCCGCGACGATCTCGTCCTCGGTCAGCGCGATGGTGCCGCCACCGCTCTCGCTGAGGGCTTCGATGATCTGACGCATGCGTAGCGGATTTTTGATGGCTGTGCCTTCCGCGATGGTCTTGTGCACCTCGCGCGGCACAAATGTATCGACGCCGGCCTGGAAACGAGCGTCGATCGGCGAGCAGTTCAGCGGCTGGGCCACGAACAGGCGCGGCAGCTTCGCGATCTGCCCGGCCTTCAGCAACTCGCGGAAGCCGAAGGCGCAGCCGAGAAGGCTGCTGCCCGCGCCGACGGGGATGATGACGTTGTCGGGTGCTTTGAAGCCAAGGTCTTCCCACAGCTCATAAGCCAGCGACTTGGTCCCTTCGAGGAAGAAGGCCTGCCAGTTGTGGCTGGCGTAGAAGGTCTGATCCGATTGCCGGATGGCTTCCGCTTCCGATTCCTCGCGCGGTCCCTCGACCAGCTGCACCTCGGCGCCGTAGGCACGCACCTGGGCGATCTTGGCCGGTGAGGTGGAGGCGGGTGCCAGGATCTTCACGCCCATGCCCCCGGCAGCGCCGAAGCCGGCAATGGATGAGCCGCCGTTGCCCGAACTGTCCTCCAGCACGGAAGAGATGCCGATCTGCCGGAGGAAGGACAGCATCACGGACGAGCCACGATCCTTGAAGCTTCCGGTTGGATTAAACCATTCCAGCTTGAACAACGGGCGCAGGTCGCCCCATGGCCGCTCGATCAGCGGTGTGCATCCCTCACCCATCGTGATGGGATCGGCGATGGCGATCGGAAGGGATGCCCGATAGCGCCATAGCGAGCGCGTCCGGCTTTCCACGTCGTCCCGGGATATGCCGCGACCTGGCGTGACGAGCAGCGGCGTGCGATCGTTCGAGCACCACCGGGGCACGTCGAGCGGATAGAGTGTCCCGTCGCGGGGGTCGATATAGCTGGCGGACGACATTCCGGGTCCTCGCTTACTGGCGCTGAAGTCTGGATATTATGTCCAGAAATGGACTTTATGTCCACATAATTTCGCCGCTCATCCATGCTGACAATCCGGCGAAACGCCTGACCGAATGGCCCTACGGCAACGCCGCGCACTGCGCCTGCAAATGCGGCAGGGACGCCTGCTTTTTTGACTTGTTGAAATGTCTGTTGTTGGACTAAGTGTCTAGATATCAGCGTGACGCGGTTTAGATCATCGCGACGGCAAGTCATTGACTGCGCCTCAATCGTCCTGATCGCTCCAGCGCTTATTACCTGTCAGGTGACGCTGACACCTGTATAACATTGGATGATCATGATGCGCAGGTGCTATTCAGCAGTGTTTGCTACCTTCACGATGCTTGTTGCGGATGGAGCCGGTGCCGCCGAGCTGACGGGGACACTCAAGAAGATCCATGAGACTGGCGCGATTGCGCTTGGCTTCCGCGATTCCTCAGTGCCGTTTTCCTACCTTGGCGGTGACCAGAAGCCGGTCGGGTACACGATGGACATCTGCTACAAGATTGTCGACGCGGTGAAGGTCGCCCTCAAGCTCGACAAACTCGATGTGCGCCTGATCCCGGAAACACCGTCGACCCGTATTCCCCTCATCGCCAACGGCACCCTTGATCTGGAATGCGGTTCGACCACGAACAATATCGACCGCCAGAAGCAGGTCGCGTTCACCAATTCTCACTTTCTGACCGCGACCCGCTTCGTCTCGAAGAAGTCGGCAAACCTGCACATCGTTGAAGACTTGAAGGGCAAGACCGTCGTCTCGACCTCCGGTAGCTCGAATATCCTGCAGATCATCGACGCCAACAATCAGCGTAATCTCGGCCTGACGATCCTGCCGGCAAAGGACCACGCCGAAGCGTTCCTCATGGTCGAAACCGGCCGCGCCGCTGCCTTCGTCATGGACGACGTGCTGCTTGCCTCGTTCGTCGCCAACTCGAAGACGCCCGAGGCCTACGAGATTTCCTCGGAGACACTGTCGAAGCCCGAGCCCTACGGCATCATCCTTCGTAAAGATGATCAGGACTTCAAGCGAGTCGTCGATGACGCCACGCGCACACTCTACATGAGCGCAGAAGGCAAAGCGCTTTACAACAGGTGGTTCATGCAGCCGATTCCGCCGCGCGGCATCAATATGAAACTGCCGATGAGTGAAGCGATGCTAAAGCAGTTTGCCAAACCGATCGATAGTAGCGATCCAGCAGCCTACTGACATCTCCTATCGTCACGGCGATACGCCAGCCCCAACCGCCTCCCCCACCGCCAAATCCATCGCCCCAAAAATCACCTCTGCCACCTTCTCCGGCGCCTCCTCATGCGCGAGGTGGCCGAGGCCGCGCAGCAGCTCCACGCGGGCGTGGGGCAGGCGCGTCTTCAGGGCGAAGGCGGTGTCGGGGGCGATGGCCTTGTCCTCGCTGCCGACCACGAGGAGCGTCGGGGTGGCGAGGCGGGGGATCGCGCGGTCGAGGGTGGCGAGGTCCCAGTTCGCCATCATGCCGAGCGCCCCGGCCACGTGGCCGGGGGTGCGGAACAGGCGTCGGTAGAGATCGAGCCCCTGCGGGTCGAGGCGCGAGCCGGTGCCGCGAATCAGGCGCTCCACCGCCGGGCGGTCGGCGGTCCAGGCGAAGAGTTTTGGGGTCACGGGGTTGAGGAAGAGCAGCCGCGCCATGCTCGGGAACAGCACCGAGGCGAGGCCGGGAAACGGGGTGAGCGCGCCGTTGAGCGCCACCAGGAGGTCGGGCGCGATCCGCCCGTCGAGGCAGAGCCGGACCAGGAGCGCCGCCCCCGCCGAATGGCCGACGACCAGGCTCGGGCGGAGGGCGAGGCTGTCGAGGAGGTCGCCGACGGCGCTCGCCATCCCCGGCAGGGAGAGTTTCGCGGCGGGGAGCGGGTCGGTGAAGCCGTGGCCCGGCAGGTCCGGGGCGAGAACCCGGAACCGCGTCGCCAGGAGGGGCATCAGCCCGCGCCAGGAATGGGTGGCGGCCCCCGTGCCGTGGAGGAGCAGCACGGTCGGTGCCCCGTCCTCCCCCATCTCCTGGATGTGCCAGTTGAGGCCGGAGGCCGTGACGAAGCGGCTCGCCTCCCGGTGCGGCCAGTCGGCGCCCTCGCGCTCCCAGCGGGGTCGTTCGGCGGGCGCGCGCATGCTGGAACCCTTTATTCCCTCGCCGACCGGATCGCGGCGCTCATCGCCCCCGCATCGGCATGGGGCAGGGGCAGATAGCGCGCCCCCATGGCGGCGGCGAGGCGGCGCGCCGACTCCTGCGGCCTCTGGGCGGTGTCGATCAGGATGGCGCGGACATCCGCCTCGCGGAAAAGGCGGGCGGCCTTGAGCGAATCCTCGCCCGCGCGCTCCCGCCCGGCGATGCCTGAGCGGGCGACGTTGGCCCGTCCATCGGTGAGCATCACCACCACCGGCGTCCCGCCGCCGCGCCTGACCCCGAGGGCGACCGCTCCGGCGGCGTCGATGCCGGCGGCGAGCGGCGTCCCACCGCCTCCGGGCAGGGCCGCGAGCCCGCGCCGCGCCCGCACCAGGGAGCGCGTCGGCGCGAGGACCAGTTCCGCGCCGGCACGCCGAAAGGCGACGAGGGCGACCTTGTCCCGCCGCGTATAGGCCTCGGCGAGGAGGAGCTCGACGGCCCCCTTGGCCTCGGCCAGCCGCTCCAGGGCGGAGGAGCCGGAGGCGTCCACGGTGAAGATCGTCGTGGTCTCGGTCCGCTGCCGGAACCGGGTGATTCGGATGTCGTCGGGGCGGATCATGAGACAGGTGCCGCCCCCCTCCGCCGGCCGGCGGAGGCCCTGCCAGGGGGCCGCGGCGCGCAAGGTCGCGATGAGATCGAGCCGGCCCCGGCGGGGATCGCCCGGCCGCGCGCCCATGGGCCGGCCGGAGCGGGCGGAGACGGCCTTCGCCCCGGCCTTGCCGGCCCTTGGCATCCGCAGGCGCGGGCCGTCCCGCATCAGCAGCGCCAGGAGCCCGGCGGGAATCGCGGCGCGGGCGGCCTCGACGATGCGGTCGTCGGGGGGGGACGCGGTGCCCTCCTTCGGGTCGGGGCCGGGGGCCGCCCCGTCCGGAGGCGGCGGCGTCTCCGGCGCGCCCTCCTCCCGCTCCTCCTCCTCGGGGGACGACTCGCGTTCCGGCAGGCGGGTGGCGCGGTGGCCGAGGACGAGGCGCGCGGCCTCCCGCACATCCGCCTCGGCGATCTCGGCGCGGCCGTCGAGGCGGGCGAGGAGGCGGGCGACCCGGAGGGCAAGGAGCGGCGCGCGCAACGAGGCGATGCCGAGCCGGGCCGCGACCTCGCTCAGCTCGGCGACGGGATCGTGGCCGCTCCGCCCACCGCCATGCGGCGGCGTTTCGGATTCCGGCGAAAGGCCGTCGCATGGCGGTCGAAGCACCGGTCGCATGGCGCTCGGCGGAACGGTCGTGAGGTCGAGATGGAAGGCCAGCCGGTCGGCCAGGGCGGCCGGGGCGGCCTCGTCCTCGCCGATCCCCTCGTCGAGGAGGACGAGCCCGAACCTCGCCGGCCGGGTCTCCGCCAGCCCGTCCCGCTCCACCCTCAGACGCCCGGTATCGAGGGCGGCGGCGAGATGCGCGGCGGTGCCCTGCCCCATCCGCTCCGCCATCGCGGCGACGAGAAGCCCCCCATCGGCCTCGGCCAGCAGCCCGGCCTGGGCCACAGGCCGCCCGGCGGCGAGCGTCGCCGCGAGGTCGAGCCCGCCGACGAGCCGATCCTCGGCGATGCCCGCCGGCATCCGCCGTAACGGCTTGCCGGGGTTGAGGTTTTCGCGAACGATGTCGAGCCAGCGGTCGCGCACCGGGCCAGCCCCGGCACGCACCACCACGCCGCCGCAGCCATGCGGGTCTACGGCCACGAGCCGGGCGACAAGCAGGGCGTCGGCCCAGATCGCCAGACCCTCGCTCACGCCCCCAGCACCTCCTCCACCGCTCGCGCGACGCGGGCGGTGGAGCCGGATTCGTCGAGCGGGTTGCGGCGCAGGCGGTGGCGCAAGGCCGATGGCGCGACCTGCCGGAGATGGTCGATCCCCACGGTGTCGGCCCCCTCATAGGCGGCCAGCGCCCGGGCGGTGCGCATCAAAGTCAGCTCGCCGCGCAGGCCGTCGGTGCCCAGAGCGAGGCAGAGCCGGGCCGCGGCCTCCAGGGTCGCATCGGGCATGTCGAGCCCGGCAAGGCGCGCCCTGGCGGCGGTGAGGCGCTTCTGCAGCGCCCGGTCGGCCTTGGCATAGCCGGCGCAGAACCCCGCGGGGTCGCGCTCGTAGGCGTCGCGCCGGCGCACCACGTCGATGCGGGTGGGCAGGTCGGTGGGCGTCGTCACCTCCACGGCGAGGCCGAACCGGTCGAGGAGCTGGGGCCGCAGCTCGCCCTCCTCCGGGTTGCCGCTGCCCACCAGAACGAACTTCGCCGGGTGCCGGATGCTCAACCCCTCGCGCTCCACGGTGTTGATCCCGGAGGCCGCCACGTCGAGGAGGAGATCGACGAGGTGGTCGTCGAGGAGGTTGACCTCGTCGATGTAGAGGAAGCCGCGATTGGCCCGGGCCAGCAGGCCGGGCTCGAACGCCTTCTCGCCACGGGTGAGCGCCCGTTCGAGGTCGAGGGCGCCCACCACCCGGTCCTCGGTGGCGCCCAGCGGCAAGTCCACCACCGGCACCGGCGCGAGGTGGCTTCGTCTGGCGTCGGCGCGGCCGGAACAATGCGGGCACTCGCCGGCGGGTTTGCCGGGGTCGCAGGAATAAGGACAGCCGACCACCGCCTTCATCGGCGGCAGCAGGGCGGCGAGGCCCCGGATCGCGGTGGACTTGCCGGTGCCCCGGTCACCGAAGACGAGGACGCCGCCTACGGACGGGTCCACCGCCGCGATCATCAGAGCCCGCCGCATCTCGTCCTGGCCGACGATGGCGGAGAACGGGAAGGTGATGGGCGGGGCCGTGATGGACGGTTCGGGGTCGCCTCGGGGCTTCCGGAGGGCCTCGTCGAGGCCCACCTTGCGCTCCTGCGCCTCGGGACGAGAGCGAGGATGGGAGGCTGATCCGGGAGACACCGTTCGGGTCGTTCCATTCAGGACCATAGGCCGTCTCCCAGTGTCTCGACATGGTGTGCGCCTCTCCCTCTCCCCTCTGCGGGAGAGGGTGGCCCGCGAAGCGGGTCGGGAGAGGGGAGCGCCGGTTCCGGAGGGGGCGACCCCTCTCCCGCCTGCTCCGCAGGCACCCTCCCCCGCGGAGGGGGGAGGGTTCTTGCCTTCACTCCGCCGCCGCCTGCTCCACGCCCATCCGCGTCCAGATGGCGGACAGCGCACCGACGAGATGGTCGATGTCGGCGTCCGAATGCAGCGGCGACGGGGTGATGCGCAGGCGCTCGGTCCCGCGCGGCACGGTGGGGTAGTTGATCGGCTGGACGTAGATGCCGAACTCGTCGAGCAGCGTGTCGCTGATCGCCTTGCACAGGACAGGGTCGCCGACCATGACGGGCACGATGTGGCTGTCATTGGGGAGATAGGGGATGCCGGCGGCGTCGAGCCGGGCGCGGACCTGGGCGACCCGCTCCTGGTGCCGGGCGCGCTCGGTGCCGCTGGCCTTCAGGTGCTTGATGCTCGCAGCGGCCCCCGCCGCCACGGCGGGCGGCAGCGAGGTGGTGAAGATGAAGCCGGAGGCGAAGCTGCGGACGAAATCGCAGAGCTTGGCCGAGCCGGTGATGTAGCCCCCATGCACCGCGAAGGCCTTGCCGAGCGTGCCCTCGATGACGTCGAGGCGGTGGGCGAGGCCCTCCCGCTCGGAAATGCCGCCGCCGCGCGGGCCGTAGAGGCCGACCGCGTGGACCTCGTCGAGATAGGTGAGCGCGCCATGCGCTTCGGCGACGTCGCAGATCTCCGCGATGGGCGCGATGTCGCCGTCCATGGAATAGACCGACTCGAAGGCCACGAGCTTGGGCCGCGCCGGGTCGATCATCCGCAGCTTGCGGTCGAGGTCTTCCGGGTCGTTGTGGCGGAAGATGTGGCGCTCGGCGCGGGACGCCTTGATGCCTTCGATCATCGAGGCGTGGTTCTCGGCATCCGAAAGCACGACGCAGCCCGGCAGCTTGCCGGCGAGCGTGCCCAGCGCCGCCCAGTTCGAGACGTAGCCGGAGGTGAAGAGCAGGGCCGCCTCCTTGCGGTGGAGGTCGGCGAGCTCCTGCTCCAGAAGCACGTGGTAATGGTTGGTGCCGGAGATGTTGCGGGTGCCGCCCGCCCCGGCGCCGCAGCGGTCGAGCGCCTCGTGCATGGCATCGAGCACGACCGGGTTCTGGCCCATGCCGAGATAGTCGTTGGAGCACCAGACGGTCACCGGGCGCTGCCCGCCCGGGCTGTGATGGGTGGCGTGGGGGAAGCGGCCGTTCCGGCGCTCGAGATCGGTGAAGACGCGGTAGCGGCCCTCGCGGTGGAGACCGGACAAGGCATCGCCGAAGAAGTCTTCGTAGTTCATGGCCGTCCCCTTCCCTATGGATCGCGATGTTTCGCGTTGGCTGCTTGAGACTCGTCGTGCTGGAGCGTCAGAGAGCGCTCCCTCCCCCCTCTGCGGGGGAGGGTGGCCCTCGTGTGAGCGAGGGTCGGGAGAGGGGAGCCGCCTCTCCGGAAAAGCCTGTGCCGACCCCCCTCACGCCCGTTCCGCAGGCACCCTCCCCCGCATAGGCGGGAGGGTTCGGGGTGCCCGCAGCCTTCGGCAGGCTCCAGGCCCACAGGGCCGCCGAGGGCAGGGGCAGCATCAGGAAGCCGTGTTCCAGGGTCGCCAGCGCCATCAGCGTGGTGACGATGGTGAAGCCGGCCACCTCGTGGGCGCCGATCCCCTCCCCCATCGCGGCCCACGCGAGCAGGATCGTCACGAGGGCGGCGATGCCGACCGAGAACGGGAAGAGCGCGTTCATGCGCCGGTTCCTGAGGAAGCAGGCGAGGTAGCCGAGGCGTTCGGGCAGGAACTCGGCGTTGAGGTTGCGCACGCCGAGGAACATGTTGAGCCGCGCCGAAAGGTTCATTCCCCAGAGGATCAGGTAGGTCCACAGGGCGAATTTGTTGGGCTCAGCCCAGGTCAGGGCGAGAATGCCGGCCATCCCGGCGACGATGGCCGCCTCGTGCCACAGGCTCGTGGCCGCCGCCGCCCGGAACAGGGCGAACCCGGTCGTCGTGGGAGGGCAGCCGGTTTTGCGCGGCCCCGCGACGTAGCCCATGTAATAGCTCATCTCCTGCCAGCCCCAGACGAGGAGTGAAGCCGTGAACGCCGTGTAGGCGCCCGCCTCGCTGGTGTCCCCGGCGCTGGCGCCGATGGCGTAGAGCGCGGCCACCAGCACCAGGGTGCCGGCCGCCATGCTCCAGGGATGGGTATGGCGGGGGCGGTGATCGAGCAGGATGATGAGCCCGGTGGAGAACCACCAGATCAGCACCGCATAGAGCGCGGGAACGGCGTGGGCGGCCATCCTCCCGCGTCCTACCAGACCGGCTCGAGGCGGATTTCGGCGGGCATCGGGTTGTCGATGGTGGGCAGGGCATAGAGCCGGACGAAGTTCACCGCCGAGGCCGCGATCCACGCGCCCTGTTTCAGCCTGCCCACGATCCCGCCCTGCGCCTTGGCGTCGGCGAGCTTGTTGGAACAGACGAGAAGCCGGTCGAGAGCCGCCTTGAACTTCGGATTGTCGAGATCGAGGGTGAGCGGGAAGGTCTGTTTCGAGATGTCGGAGGTGATCCGGAACACCTTGAAGTCGTAATCGGTCGGATCGACCCCGAGCGCCTTGTGGAAATGCGGCCGGCAATGGTCGCGCACATACATGGTCGCGAAGACGGCGAGCAGGAAGAACTTGATCCAGTAGCGGTTGATCCCCGTGGTCAGCTTGGGGTTGGCGCGCATCAGCAGCGCGAAAGCCTCGCCGTGGCGGAACTCGTCGTTGCACCACTTCTCGAACCACTTGAAGATCGGGTGGAAACGCCGGTCCGGGTTGCGCTCCAGCTCCCTGAAGATCGTGATGTAGCGGGCGTAGCCGATCTTCTCGGAGAGATAGGTGGCGTAGAAGATGAACTTCGGCCGGAAGAAGGTGTACTTCTTCGACTTCGTCAGGAATCCCAAGTCGACGCCGATACCGAAATCCTTGAGCACGTCGTTGATGAAGCCGGCATGGCGCGCCTCGTCCCGGCTCATGAAGCCGAACAGCTCGCGGATGTCTGGGTTCTTGGCGCGCTTCCTCATCTCCGCATAGAGCACGCAGCCCGAGAACTCGGCGGTGATCGAGGAGACGAGGAAATCCATGAATTCCTTGCGCAGGTCCGGGTCGAGGCCGGACATGTCGAGGTCGAACTCCTCGTTGCGGGTGAAGTGGCGCTTGTTCGGGTCGGCGCGTAGTTCCGCGATCAGGATGTCCCATTGCTTGCGCACGGGCTCCACATCGGTGCGGTCGAGTTCCTCGAAATCGGTGGTGTAGAAGCGGGGTGAAAGGAAGGTCGTCTCCTGGGCGGCCTTGGTGCCCTCGTTCATGGGCAGCTTGGGCGTGACGCACTTCGGGCCTTGGTGCTGGATCGAGACGTTCACAGGCGCCTCCTCTCTGAGAAGCTGACTTCGTAGAGTTCGGTGAGCTCGAAATGGCCGGTGAACTTGGTCCAGAGCCGCTCCAGGATGCCGGCACGGGTGACCGTGGCGGTGCGGCGGACCACGAGGCGCTCGCCGTAGGGCACGGATGTCGGCGCGTCGTGGACCTGGACCTCGTCGCCCGGCTCGATCTCGAACGCGGCGTCCAGGGTCACATGGGCGTGGAGCGTCTCGGGGGTCTGCTCGATCTCGACGGTGCAGGGCACCTCGACAATGCGACGTCCGAACGACGCGATCATCGGACCGCTCCGCTGTCGGCGAGCCTCGTCTCGGGGAGGAGCCTCGTGAAGGCGACGAAGTTCGACGGGCCGAAGGCGCCGAGATTGACGGCGCGGCCCGTCGACGGGTCGGAGAGTTCGAGGCCGCCGTCTGTCAGGCGCGTCAGGCGGAAGGGCTGCTCCCGGCCGAGGCCGGCGCGCAGGCGGGCCTGGCCGAAACCGCGCAGGGTGGCGCGGACGAAATTGTCCTGGCCGGGCTCGACGGTGGTGATGACGTCCTGGGTCCGGGCATCCCGAATGACGATGGCGCCGTCGGCACGGTCCTCCGGGGTCAGATCGACGGAGCGGACGATCCGGGCCGGCGGCATGTGCGAGAGGCCGATCCCCTCACTGCGGCCGACCCCCACCACGACGGTCACGAACCCCATGAGCCCGAGCGCCCCGATGACCAGCGGTCGCGGAATCCGGGCGGCATCAGCCTTCGCCGTCATCGCGTCTCCTCCCTGATTTCAACTCGCGTTGGCGAGGCGCGGCGGGCGAACGGGCCGTTGCCGCGCGATAACCATAGGAGTCCCAGTTTCCTCTGTTGTGTCAAGTGCGCTTGACAGTGCGCGGGCAAGGATTTCGGCGGCGCGCTTCGCATCAGGCACCGATCGCATCATCGGTTCGGGGTTGGTGACGGCCCAGGGACGGGCGTGAGGCCACAGGTGAAGGTAGGCGACGCGGTTGCCCCTGCGCAGGCGTAAAGGCAGGTCACCACTCCCGTCCGTAAAGACCTTGCACCCCGCGCCCTCGATCAGGCTGAAGGGCAGGTTGAGGGTCATCGGCAGCGCGATGCCGAGGCGCATCACCACCCGGCGGTTGGTGATGGTGTAGGTGGTCGAGCGCGCCGAGAGCCAGCCGAGGAGGCCGAGGAGCGCGACCGCGCCGGCACCGACGAGGAGGGTCGGACCGGCCAGATGCACCGCCTGTCCGAAGGCACCCTCGCCGAGGGGCGGGATCGCCGCCCACAGGGCCAGCCCGACGAACCAGAGGCCGACGAGGCGGGCATGCAGCGCCCGCGCGGCGATGCCGAAGGCGCAGGGACGACCCTGCCAGAGGATATGTTCTCCGGGAGGCAGCGGCGCGGGCAGGCCGGGCGGCGCGTCGAAGGCGTTGGCGGGCACGCCGAGGGGGGATTTCGCGGCGCGGCTCACAGGAACGGCTCCTGGCGTTCGGCCGTGGCGTAGAGGGTGCCGGCGCCGAAGAAGGCCATGATCCGCTCCTCCTCGTAGAGGGTCACCGAATCCGGGTCCTTCTGGCCGGGGATGTCGGCGAACTGGTGGGCCAGCAGGGCCTCGGTCTTCACCGTGCGCGAGAACCGCCCGGTCCGGCAGAAGGTGTTGGGCATCAGCACCCGGCGCCCGCCCGAGCCGAGCTCGACCTCGATGTAGCGGACCATGGATTCGCCGCGGTCGATCCAGAGATCGGTGACGGTGCCGGCCACCTGCCGGTCGGCGCCGAACACGGTCATGCCGATCGGGTTCGGGCCGTCCTCGTGGACCACGAAATGCTCGGCGACCCGAAGCGGAACGATCCGCTTCTCGTCGTCCCAGGTGCGGTCGTGGTGATCGTCGCGATCGGCGTAGGAGCCGGGGCCGATCTGGTCGTGCAGGCCATCGCCGTCCGGCTCGAGCGGCGAGCCGGGCCAGACCTCGCGCTTGTGGCCCTTGTAGTTCCAGGCCGGCTGCATGTCGGTCTGGGGGGCGGTCTTCACCAGGCCGTTGGAGAGCAGGAATTGCTTCGGGCTCGGGATCAGGATCGGGTCGGGGCGCTTGAGGCGGCCGGCCGCTTCGCTCTCCAGGGGATAGCCTTCGCGGCGGTCCTCCTGGCGCAGGTAGAAGACGAGGCCGGCGAAGAAGATCCAGAACGCGTAGAGCACGACCTGGGCGACATCGACATAGCCCGTGATTTCACCTCTTGGCATGATCAGGCTCCTTGACCGGGAACAGGGGACGGCAGGAGGGCGCGTGCCTCCCTGCCGCGTGTGGGGGTGTCACGACTGTCGGTGTCGCGGACCAGCGGTCCGATGGCGACGAGGGTCGCGAACAGCAGGGCGATCTCGATGTGGTAGACGATGAGGTAGCCGACGGACGGATCGCTCATGGCCTCGCCGAGCGCGCCTGATGCCGAGAGGCTGGAGCCCACGTCCCGCAGGATGCCGCTCGCGGCGATGGCGATGCCGGCCGCACTGGCCTGGACCGCGCCCCAGGCGCCGAGTGCCAGGCCGGTATCCTCCGGCCCGGCCTTCGCCATGGAGGCGGTGAGCGTGCCGTGGGCGAACAATCCGCCGCCGAGGCCGATGAGGGTGACGCCGGTGGCGAAGAGCTGGGCCGAGGCGAGGGGGGCCGCGAAGATCACCGCCGAGAAGGCCATGATGCCGACCCCGCTGCCGGCGGCCGCCACCCGGAACGGATCGCCGCCCCGGCCGAGCCAGCGCGCGGCCAGAAGCAGGCCGACCCCACCCCCGGCCGCGAGCATGGCGGTGAGCGCCGTGGTGGCGGCGACCGGCAGGTGCAGGATCTGGCCGCCATAGGGTTCGAGCAGGATGTCCTGCATCGAGAAGGCGGCGGTGCCCAGCCCCGTGGCCACGAGGCGCCGGCGGGCGAGGCCGCTGCCGGCATAGGCGGCCCAGGATTGCGAGAAGCTCGGGCGCGGCAGGTCCGTCGCCGTGCGTCCGGGCCGTCGCGCCTCCTGCTTCCACAGGGCGATGCCGTTGAGAACAATGGTCACGACGGCCGCGCCCTGGATCACCTGGATCAACCGCAGGGCCGAGAAGTTCGCCAGCAGCAGGCCAAAGGCGATGGCGCTGATCATCATGCCGGCTAGCAGCATCGCGCAAAGCAGCGCCACCACCCTCGGCCGGGCATGGGCGGGGGCGAGATCGGTGGCGAGCGCCAGCCCCACGGTCTGGGTGGTGTGGAGGCCGGCCCCCACCATGACGAAAGAGAGCGCCGCCGCCACATGGCCGGGCCAGACCGGACCGGTGGTGTCGCCCGACAGGATCAGCAGGGAGAACGGCATGATGGCGAGCCCGCCGAACTGCAGCAGCGTGCCGAACCAGATGTAGGGGACACGGCGCCAGCCGAGGACCGAGCGGTGCCTGTCCGAGCGAAAGCCAACCAGCGCCCGCAGGGGGGCGAACACCAGGGGCAGCGACAGCATCACCGCCACGATCCAGGCCGGGACTTCGAGCTCGACGATCATCACCCGGTTGAGGGTGCCGATGAGGAGCACGGCGGCCATGCCCACCGTCACCTGGAACAGCGACAGCCGCAGAAGCCGACCCAGCGGCAGTTCCGGCGTCGCCGCGTCGGCGAAGGGCAGGAACGGCATCAGACCGGGGCCGAGGCGCGTGAGCAGGCGGGCGGTGAGATCGGCGGGTTTCATGACAGGCGCCCTCCCCCTTGCGGGAAGGGATGGGGAGGGTCGAGGCGCTTTAGCTCGACGGCGTTAGAGAGGTAGAACCCGCTGTTGACCCGCTGCGTCCGCCCCACGGCGAACCCGGCGAGCGCGGCCTCCCCGCCGATCCTGCGGCGCAGGCCGCCTTCGGTGATAGGCACGATGGCGGGCGCCCGGTCGCCGCGCGGGAAGAGCCGGCCCGCGGCGTGCATCAGCGTGAGGAGCGCCGTGCGCGGGGCCACGGTGAAGACCAGGGACCCGTCGGTGCGCAGCCCCAACTCGGCGAGCGCCCGGACGATGTCGCCGGCGTTGTAATGGATGAGCGAGTCCATCGCCACCACGTGGTCGAAGCGCCCGAGCCGGGGGTCGAGCATGTCGCCGACGCGGAAGTCGATGCGGTGACCGCCGAGAAGCTCGGCGCTGCGCTCGCGGGCCAGATCCACCAGCGTCGGCGAGACGTCGATGGCGACCACCTCCGCTCCCCGCCGGGCGGCCTCGACGCCGAGGGCTCCCGTCCCGCAGCCGGCATCGAGGATGCGCCGGCCCGTGAGATCGTCGGGCAGCCAGGAGAGCAGGTTCGCTCGCATGGCGTCCCGCCCCGCCCGCACCGTGGCGCGGATCTTCGAGACCGGGGCGTCCGTGGTGAGGCGCGCCCAGGCCTCCACCGCCGTGCGGTCGAAATAGGTTGTCAGTTGCGACCGGCGCGCCGCGTAGCTGGTGCTCGTCATGGCGCTTAACCCTCAATCGAACCCGAGGAACTCGAACAGGTCGCGGTCCTTCATCGGCATCGCCGAGAGCGGCTTGCCGCCGGCCCAGAGATGGGCGGCCAGCCGCATGTACTCGTCCGTCACCGCGATGAGTTCCGGCGTCGGCTCCATCTCGAACAGGGTCGATTTCTTGAGGCGCGAGCGCCGGACCACGTCGAGATCGGGGAAATGAGCGATGCGCTCCAGGCCGACGGCCGCGTTGAAGCGGTCGATCTCGTCGGTCTTGGCCGAGCGGTTGGCGATGACGCCGCCCAGCCGCACCGGATAGTTCTTCGACTTCGAATGGATCGCGGCCACGATCCGGTTCATGGCGAAGATCGAATCGAAGTCGTTGGCGGTGACGATCAGTGCCTGGTCGGCATGCTGGAGCGGCGAGGCGAAGCCGCCGCAGACCACGTCTCCCAGCACGTCGAAGATGACCACGTCGGTGTCTTCGAGAAGGTGATGCTCCTTGAGGAGCTTCACCGTCTGGCCGACCACGTAGCCGCCGCAGCCGGTGCCCGCGGGGGGGCCGCCGGCCTCGACGCACATGACGCCGTTATAGCCCTCGGCCACGAAATCCTCGATCCGCAATTCCTCGGAATGGAACTGCACCGCCTCCAGGGCATCGATCACCGTGGGTGCGAGGCGCTTCGTCAGGGTGAAGGTCGAATCGTGTTTCGGGTCGCAGCCAATCTGCAGCACGCGTTTCCCGAGCTTCGAGAACGCCACCGACAGATTCGACGAGGTGGTGGACTTCCCGATTCCGCCCTTGCCGTAGACGGCAAAGACTTTGGCGGTGCCGATCTTCAGCGCCGGATCGAGCTCGACCTGGAGGCTGCCTTCCTCGCGGCGCGAGGCCACGGGATTACGGATGGCGATGTTCATGCGGCGACCCCTGCGGTGATGCCTTCGAGACGGTCTTCGAGCTCCTCCTCGGCACGGTCGAGCGCGTCGCGCGTGGCCGCGTCGGGAGTCCAGAAGCCGCGCTGGTGCGCCTCGATCAGCCGATGCGCGACCTTGGCGGACGCGGTCGGGTTGAGGGCGGCGAGGCGCTCGCGCATCGCCGGATCGAGGAGGTAGGTTTCGGTGATGCGCTGGTAGATCCAGGGCGCGACGGCGTTGGAGGTGGCCGACCAGCCCATGGTGTTGGTGAGATGCGCCTCGATCTGGCGCACGCCCTCGTAGCCGTGGCCGAGCATGCCCTCGGTCCATTTCGGGTTGAGCATGCGGGTCCGGGTCTCCAGGGAGACCTGCTCGGAGAGGGAGCGCACGACGCCCTCCCCCCGTGTCTGGTCGCTGATGAAGATCGGCACGGCCTCGCCCTTGGCGCGGGCCACCGCCCGGCCCATCCCGCCCAGACCGTCGAAGTAATGGTCGACGGAGGTCACCCCGACCTCCACCGAATCGAGGTTCTGGTAAGCGAGATCGACCTTGGCGAGCACGCTGCCCATCAGGGCCCGCTGGGCGGTGGGCCGGCCGTTGCGGCCATAGGCGAAGGATTTACGCCGCGAAAAGGTCTCGCTGATCTCGTCCTCGTCCTCCCAGCGGCCGGATTCGACGAGGTTGTTGACGTTGGCGCCGTAGGTGCCCTCGGCGTTGGAGAACACCCGCAGGGCGGCGGTCTCCATGTCGATGCCGTGCTCGTCCATGTGGGCGAGGGCATGCTTGCGCACGAAGTTCCGCTCTGACGGCTCGTCGGCGGTGGCCGCGAGATAGGAGGCTTCCGCCAGCAGCTTGGTCTGGAGAGGGAGCAGATCGCGAAAGATGCCCGACAGGGTCACCACCACGTCGATGCGTGGGCGGCCGAGCTCTTCGAGGGGGATCAGCGTCGCGCCGCAGAGGCGGCCGTAGCCGTCGAAGCGCGGGCTCGCGCCGATCAGGGCCAGGGCCTGGGCGATGGGGCCGCCCTCGCTCTTCAGGTTGTCGGTGCCCCAGAGGACCAGGGCGATGCTCTCGGGCAGGGGCGCGCCCTCGTCGCGGTAGCGGGCGAGGATGCGGGCGACCTGCCGCGTGCCGTCGGCCACCGCGAAGGCGGAGGGCAGGCGGTAGGGGTCGAAGCCGTGGATGTTGCGTCCCGTGGGCAGTACGGACGGGTTGCGCAGGAGGTCGCCGCCGGCGACCGGGGCGATGAAGCGGCCGTCGAGCGCCCGCAGCAGGGCGTGAAGCTCGTGGTCGTGCGCCAGCAGGGCGTCGGTGTCGCGCAGGGCGGCGAAGGCGGCGCGGTGCTCCTCGTCGAGGGGCAGGCCCGCTTCGGCCAGCGCCCGGTCGAGGGGGGCTCCCGCCACCAGGGCTTCGATGCCGGCGCGGTCGGGCTTCAGGCCGCCCGACGCGTCGGCCAGGGCGAGCAGCAGGTCGATCCGCTCCTCGGGGGGCGTGCCTTCCCCGACCACGTGCATCCCGTGCGGGATCAGGGTGTGTTCGAGTTCACTGAGTGCGAGGCCCAGCGCCAGGACCCTGCCGGACATGTCCCCGAACCAGGCCGGCTCGGCCGATGTCAGGTCGAGGGCGGAACCCTGCGCCTGGATCATCTGGCCGAGGTCGCGGCGCTCGGCTTCCGCCTCGGGCTCCAGGCCGCGCCAGCGCTCGATGGAAGCCTTGAGGTCGATGAGGCCCCGGTAGAGCCCGGCCTGGGTGAGACTCGGGGTGAGGTAGCTCACCATGGTGGCGGCCGAGCGGCGCTTGGCGATCATGCCCTCGGAGGGGTTGTTGGCGGCGTAGAGGTAGACGTTGGGCAGCGGCCCGATCAGGCGCTCGGGCCAGCAGGAATCCGACAGGCCGGTCTGCTTGCCGGGCATGAATTCGAGCGCCCCGTGGGTGCCGAAATGCAGAACGGCGTCGGCGCGGAAATCCTCGCGCAGGTACCGGTAGAAGGCGGAGAAGGCGTGGGTCGGGGCAAAGCCGCGCTCGAACAGCAGCCGCATCGGGTCGCCCTCGTAGCCGAAGCCCGGCTGCACGCCGACGAAGACGTTGCCGAACTGCGCGCCCAGCACGAAGATCTGTGAGCCGTTGCTGTTCTGGCGCCCCGGCGCCGGACCCCATTGCGCCTCGATCTCGGAGAGATGCCGCTCGCGCCGGACATGGTCGTCGGCCGGGATGCGGTGATGGACGTTGGCGCTGGTGCCATAGCGGGCGGCGTTGCCGGCCAGCACCGCGTTGCGCAAATCGTCGACGCTGTCGGGCACCGCGACGTCGTAGCCGTCGGCCTTCAGGCCCTTCAGGGTGTTGTGGAGGGACTGGTAGACCGAGAGGAAGGCGGCGGTGCCGATGCTCCCGGCATTGGGCGGGAAGCCGAACAGGACGATGGCCACCTTGCGCGCGGCCCTGTCCTTGCGGCGCAGGGAGACGAGGCGCTCGACACGGGCGGCGAGCATGTCGGCCCGCTCGGAATGGACGCTCATGTCTCGGGCATTGGCGCCGGGCGAGCGGCTGGAACGGCCGCCGAACACCATCGGCGCGGTGGCCCCGTCGAGTTCGGGGATCGCCACCATCATGGTGGCCTCCACGGGGGAGAGGCCGCGGTCGGAGGCCTCCCACTGCTCCACGGTCTGGAATTCGAGGGCGTGCGCGGCGAGGTAGGGGACGTCGAGGTCGCGCAGGGTGGTCTCGGCGGCGGCCGCGTCGTTGTAGGCGGGGCCGCCCACCAGGGAGAACCCGGTGAGCGAGACGAGGGCGTCGATGGCGGGCCGGCCGTTGCTCCGGAAGAACGCCTCCACCGCCGGACGGTTGTCGAGGCCGCTGGCGAAGGCCGGCACGACACTGAGCCCGCGCGCCTCGATGGCGGCGATGACGCCGTCGTAATGGGCGGTGTTCCCGGCGAGCACGTAGGAGCGCATCACCAGCAGGCCGACGCGGCCCTTCACCCCTGCGGACGGAACCGGCAGCCGCGAGGGATCCTCGCCGATCCGGCCCTTCATGCGCGGGTGGTAGAGACCGGTCTCGGGGTAGCTCAGGGGCGCCGGCGCGGCGGCGATCCGGCGCCAGCTCTCGCGCGGCCCGGCGGCGTAGCGGCCGACGAGGAAGCGTACGAGGTTGGCGATGTTCTCGTCCGAGCCCGAGAGCCAGTATTGCAGGGTGAGGAAATAGGCCCTGACATCCTGGGCCGAGCCGGGGATGAAGCGCAGGATCTTGGGCAGCCGGCGGATCATCGCCATCTGGCGGGCGCCGTTGCCCTGGGCACCGGTCTTGCCGCGCAGCTTCTTCAGGAATTCGAGGGCGCCGCTTTTGGTGCCGTCCATGTCGAAGCGGTTGAGGCGGGTGGTCTTGACGATCTCGCTGGCCGAGAGGCAGCCGATCATCGCGTCGCAATGCGGGCGGCGGGCGAGCAGTGCCGGATGGATGGCGCGGACGTGCTCGTCCATGAACAGCATGGTGGAGACCACGATGTCGGCGCGGGCGATGTCGGCCTTGCAGGCGGCCAAAGCCGCCGGGTCGGTGTCCCATTCCGCCGCCGCGTGGAAGCAGAGCGTGAGCCCCGGCATCTCGTCGCGCAGCCGGTGACGGGCGCGCTCCAGGGCGCTGGCCATGTGGTTGTCCATCGTCACGACGACGAGGCTGAGGGCGGGACGCTCAGCGTCCGAAATGCGCTTTGGCATCGTACAGCGTCTCGACGGTGATGAGGGGGAGCGCCCGCTCTCGGGCGAAGCGTTCGGTGTTGGCGCGAGCTTTGCCCCGCACGAAGAACGGGATTTTTTTCAGTTCTTTCTCGGCATCGGGAGCCCACGTGCTGTGTGCGGAACCGGAGCACCCTCCCCCCTCTGCGGGGGAGGGTGCCTGCGGAGCAGGCGGGAGAGGGGGCGACCTCTCCGGAACTGGCACTCCCCTCTCCCGACCCTCGCTGACGCGAGGGCCACCCTCCCCCGCAGAGGGGGGAGGTAGCGGCTGGTGACCGGGGCCGAGATGGGAGGGCGCGGCGTCGGCGTGGAACTCGGAATCCTCGCGGAACATGCCGAGCAGATGCTCTTCGAGCCCCATCATCAGGGGATGGACCCAGGTGTCGAACAGGACGTTGGCGCCCTCGAACCCCATCTGCGGCGAGTGCCGGGCGGGGAAATCCTGGACGTGGATCGGGGCCGAGATCACCGCGCAGGGCAGGCCCAGACGCTTGGCGATGTGGCGCTCCATCTGCGTGCCCAGCACCAGTTCGGCGGCGCTGGCCTGGATCGCCGCCTCCACCTCGAGGTAATCGTCGGTGATCGTCGCCTCGATGCCGTGGAGCGCCGCCTCGGCCCGGATCTCGCGGGCGAATTCGCGGGCATAGCTGCCGAGACCCACCACCTTGAAGCCGAGTTCGGTGGCGGCGATCCGGGCGGCGGCGAGGGCATGGGTGGCGTCGCCGAAAACGAAGACGCGTTTCCCCGTGAGATAGGTCGAATCGACCGAGCGCGAATACCAGGGCAGCCGCGAGGGCGCGCCGGACAGGACCGGGGCCGGATCGACACCGGCGACCGCCGCCACCTCCTCCACGAAGCGGATCGTGGCGGCGACACCGATCGGAACGGTCTCGACCATCGGCTGGCCGAAGGTCTTTTGGAGGTGCTGCCCGGCGGCGCGCGCGATCTCGGGATAGAGCACCACGTTGAAATCGGCCTCGCCGAGGCGGCCGAGATCGGCGGGGCTCGCGCCGAGCGGCGCCACCACGTTCACGTCGACGCCGAGGGCGTCGAGAAGCGTCCGGATCTCCACGAGGTCGTCGCGGTGGCGGAAGCCCAGGGCCGTGGGGCCGAGGATGTTGCAGGACGGGCGCCGTCCGGCCTTCCCGACCGTCTCCGCCTTCGGTCCGCACAGGGTCCGCACCAGCCGGTAGAAGGTCTCCGAGGCGCCCCAGTTCTCCTTCTTCTGGTAGGCGGGCAGGTCCAGCGGGATCACCGGGATCGGCAGGGCCAGGGCCTTGGCGAGACCGCCGGGATCGTCCTGGATCAGCTCCGCCGTGCAGGAGGCGCCGACGATCATCGCCTCGGGGCGGAAGCGCTCGTAGGCGGCCGCGACCGCGTCCTTGAAGATCGCGGCGGTGTCCGAGCCGAGGTCGCGCGCCTGGAAGGTGGTGTAAGTCACCGGCGGGCGGGCATCGCGCCGCTCGATCATGGTGAACAGCAAATCGGCATAGGTGTCGCCCTGGGGGGCGTGCAGCACGTAGTGCAGGCCGCGCATCGCGGTGGCGACGCGCATGGCGCCGATATGGGGCGGTCCCTCGTAGGTCCAGACGGTGAGCTGCATCGGGCTACACCTCCAGCCGGGTACGGCGGACGAGGGGGCGCGCGAATAGCTCGGCGAGGTCGCCGGCCTGGTCGTAGCCCTGGATCGGGGTGAACAGCAGCTCGATCGACCATTTGGTCGCGAGCCCTTCCGCCTCCAGCGGATTGGCGAGGCCGAGCCCGCAGACGGTGAGGTCGGGCCGGGCCTGCCGGCAGCGGTCCATCTGGTCGTCGAGGCTCTGCCCTTCCACGATCCGGGTGCCGCGCGGTAGCAGGGCCATCTCGCGGTCGAGATGCCCGCGATGGAGGTAGGGGGTGCCGACTTCCACCAGTTCGGCGCCCATCTCCCGCGAGAGGAAGCGCGCCAGGGGGATTTCCAGCTGCGAATCGGGAAAGAAGAAGATCCGGCGCTGCGCCAGCATCGCCCGGTAGGGGGCGAGCGCCTGCTCGGCCCGGCGCAGCCCCGGCGCGGTGGCGGCCTCGAACCGTCCGGCCGACACGCCGAAGGCTTCCGCCGCCGCTTTGAGCCAGCCCGTGGTGCCTTCGGCTCCCAGTGGGAACGGAGCGGCGAGCCGTGTGGCGCCCCGCTCTTCCAGCGCCCGCGCCGTGTCGGCGAGGAAGGGCTGGGCCAGGAGGTAGCGGGTGTTTTCCCCGACAGGGGGCATTGCGCCGGCCCGGCGCGCGGGCAGGAACCGCACGGGGCCGATTCCCAACTCCGAGAAGATCCGGGCGAACTGGTCCTCGACCACGTCGGCGAGCGCGCCGACCACGAGGAGCGAGGTCTCGGCCTGCGCCGCCTCGGCCGGCATCTCGGGCACGAGGGAGGCGAGGCAGGCATCCTCCCCTTGCGTGAAGGTGGTCTCGATGCCGCTCCCGGAATAGCTCAGCACCCGCACGTCGGGCGCGAGGCTGCGCGACAGCCTCTGGGCGGCGCGCGACAGGTCGAGCTTGATCACTTCCGAGGGGCACGACCCCACCAGGAACAGGAGCTTGATCTCGGGCCGGCGCGCCACGAGGCGGCCCACCACCGCGTCGAGTTCGTCGTTCATGTCGGCGAGGCCGGCGAGATCGCGCTCGTCCATGATGGCGGTGGCGAAACGCGGCTCGGCGAAGATCATCACCCCGGCGGCCGACTGGATGAGATGCGCGCAGGTGCGCGACCCCACCACGAGGAAGAAGGCGTCCTGGATCTTGCGGTGAAGCCAGACGATGCCGGTGAGCCCGCAGAACACCGCCCGCTGGCCGCGTTCCTGCCGGATCTCCAGGCCGTGCTCGTTCTCGAACGCCGTGACGGGAGCGTGGGCATTCATCGCGCGCCCTCCGTGAAGAGGACGGCGTGGGGCGACGCCTGCAGGCGGGCGGCCCGCAGCTTCAGCAGGAATTGCGCGGCGTTGACGGCGTAGGAGGCGTAGGCGGCCAGCGCCAGGAGCATCAGCCCCGTCGTGTCGAGGGCGCCCGTGGCCAGCGCCACGAGATAGGCGGTGTGGAGGGCCAGCACGAGCATGCTGACCATGTCCTCCCAATAGAAGGCGGGGGCGAAGAGGTAGCGCCCGAAGACGTCCTTCTCCCAGATCGAGCCGGTGACCATGATCGCGTAGAGGACGAGGGTCTTGACCACGATGGAGGCGTTGGCGGCCGACGCGCCCTCCCCCGTCGCCAACGTGCGCAGGACCAGGCCGAGGCTGACGAGGAAGACCAGGAACTGGAGCGGCGCGAGGATGCCCTGAACCAGAGTCCAGGCGGAGGCGTCTCGCCGGGCGCGCTCGGCCGGCGAATAGAGAGGTCGTCTCGGCTGGCCTCCTCTTGCAGGCATCGGCTCCACCCCGTCTTGAACCCGGCCCCGCATGGTCGGAGGCCCGTTGAGAGGAGGTTAGGAACCCGCCGGAAGAGTGTCAAGCTAGCTTTACGTCGTTTTCATTTTACAGATTTGATGCATAATAATGTGAGAGGCGGGATTGCCAAATCGTTGGTAACCGGTATCGTCATCGTCAAGGCCCGCTTGTAACCATTTTCATGTTGCTCGCAGCGTCAAAGGCATTCGCAAGTCGATGATGCGAAGTTCGACACTCAAGATCGAGCTGGATCAAGAAGCCGTCAGCAACATTGGGAGGTTCCAATGGATGACGTCAGTTCGCTTCGGGCGGCCTCGATGTTTGAGAGGTCGTCCAGCGAAGTCCATCCGCAACGTAATAGTGCATTATATCCCGATCGGCCGTTTCAGGATCGGAGCCCGGCCTGGGACCGTGACCTCGCCAGCGTGGTCGAAGCCGAGATCATCCCGCGGTTGATGCTGGCCCACCGGGCCGACCCCCGCTCCGAGCGTCCCGGAATCCTGCCGACGCCGGACCAGATCGCCGAGTTCGCCGCCCTGGTGCTCGCGCCCGATTGCGACGATGTGGAGAGCCGGATCGTCGTCCTCATCGACGACGGCCTCGCCCTCGACAGCCTGCTCCTCGACCTCCTCGCCCCCACGGCACGCCATCTCGGCCACCTGTGGGAGGAGGATCTCTGCGATTTCGCGGAGCTCACCATCGCCATGGGGCGCCTCCAGCGCATCATGCACGACCTCACCGCCCGGTTCCGCTCGGAGCCGGCGCCGGACCCGCACGGGCGCAGCATCTTCCTGATGGCCTGCCCGGGCGAGACGCACAGCTTCGGCCTCTCCCTCATCGAGCGTTTCTTCCGCGATGCAGGATGGGACGTCACGAGCGCGGCGCACGAGCTCCACCCCGACCCGATCCGGACCGCCCGCACGGGCTGGTTCGACGTGATCGGGGTGTCGCTCGGCTCCGAAACCCTCCTTCCGGCCCTCGCGAACATGGTGGCGGAGCTTCGGCGCGCCTCGCGCAATCCGTCGGTTCGTGTCATGGTCGGTGGGCCGATCTTCACCGAAAACCCCGACCATTCGGTTCTCGTCGGCGCTGACGCGACGGCGAGCGATGCCCGTCTCGCCATTTCCATTGCCGAGAGCTTGCTTGATCCGCGGGCCAGACCCTGCTGAAAGACCGGCTCGACGTCGTCACATCGTGGTGATCCTTGACCAGTCTGGCACTCCCTGCAGCGGCGGAAACGTTCGCAGCGCTTCGCAAAACCCTCGGTCCCCTCGATGCGGAGGCGGCCGGGCTCCTCGTCGCCGCGGCGACGGACCTCGCGTTGATCGTCGACGCGGACGGGGTCATCCGCGATGCGGCCTTCGGCAATGCCGATTTCACCGACGAGGGCTGCGAGACCTGGCTCGGCCAGCTCTGGGTGGACACCGTCACCGTCGAGAGCCGGCCCAAGATCGCCGCCCTCCTGCGTGACGCGGCCCCCGGCGCGGTCACGCGCTGGCGCCAGGTGAACCATCCCTCCGCCACGGGCATCGACCTGCCGGTGCGCTACTCGGCCATGCGCCTGGAGACCGGCGGCCCGGTGATCGTCATCGGCCGCAACCTGCGTGCGATGGCGGCGCTGCAGCGCAAGCTCGCCGAGACCCAGCAGGCGCTGGAGCGCGACTACCTGCGCCTGCGCGGCGCCGAGACCCGTTACCGCCTGCTGTTCCAGCTCGCCGGCGAGCCGGTCCTGGTGGTGGATGCCGCCACGCGCCGGGTCACCGAGGTGAACCCGGCCGCCGCCCGCCTCATCGGCCGCGTGGAGAAGCGCATCATCGGTCAGGACGTGGTGGACCTGTTCGATGCGGGCAGCACCCGCGAGCTCGAATCGCTCTTCGCCGGCCTGCGCGTGACCGGACAGGCGGGCGACCTCGTCGCCCGTCTCGGCAACGGTCGCGGCGAGACCCGCGTCGCCGCCTCGCTGTTCCGGCAGGAAAACGCCACCAGCGCCCTCCTGCGGCTGTCGGCCGAGCCCACCGACGCGGCTTCCCCGAGCCGGAGCGGGGCCTCGGCCCTCGACGTGATCCAGAGCCTGCCGGAGGGCTTCGTCGTCACCGATCCGCAGCGGCGCATCCTCGCGGCCAACTCCGCCTTCCTCGATCTTGTGCAACTCGCCACCGAGGAGCAGGTGCGCGGCGAACCCCTCGACCGCTGGCTCGGGCGCGAGGAGACCGAGGCCGCCGCCCTGTTCTCCACCCTCGGCCACCACGGCTCCGTGCGCCACTACGCCACGAGCCTGCGCGGCGAGTACGGGTCGGTGGAGGAGGTCGAGGTCGCCGCCGTGGCGGTTCCCGGCGGCGGTCAGCCCTGCCTCGGCTTCACCATCCGCTCGACCCCCCGCCGCACCGCCGCCGCGCCCGGCGGGCGGGAATTGCCGCGGTCCGTCGAGCAGATGACCGAGCTGGTCGGGCGGGTCTCCATGAAGAACCTGGTGCGCGAATCGACGGACCTGATCGAGCGCCTCTGTATCGAGGCCGCCCTGCGCATCACCCGCGACAACCGCGCCTCGGCCGCCGAGATGCTGGGCCTCAGCCGCCAGGGGCTCTACGCCAAGCTGCGCCGCTACGGGATCGGTGACCTCGACGGGCCGGATCTGGCCGACGACGAATGAGCCTCGGCGACGGGCGGCCTGCGTCCGACTGTCGCCCTTATTTGTCGGCCCAAGTGTAAATCAAACTTGACACACCGAGGCGTCGGAACCTAGCTTCGACGTCATGGCAACGTCGGTCTCCTCCGCTCCTTCCGCCATCCGCGGACTGCCCGCTCCCAGCGCCCTGCTGGAGCTGCTGAAGCCGATCACCTGGTTCGCGCCGATGTGGGCCTTTGCCTGCGGGGTGGTCTCTTCCGGGGTTCCGGCGAGCGGGCACTGGCCGGTCATCGTCGCCGGGATCGTGCTCGCCGGCCCCCTGGTCTGCGCCACCTCGCAGGCGGCCAACGACTGGTACGACCGCCATGTCGACGCGATCAACGAGCCGAACCGGCCGATCCCGTCCGGCCGGATGCCCGGCCGCTGGGGCCTCTACGTGGCGCTGGCCTGGACCGCCCTCTCCCTCTCCGTCGCGGCCGCCCTGGGGGTCTGGATCCTCTATGCCGCCCTGTTCGGGCTGGTCCTCGCCTGGATCTACAGCGCGCCGCCCTTGAGGCTGAAGCAGAACGGGTGGTGGGGCAACGCCGCGGTGGGGCTCTGCTACGAGGGCCTGCCCTGGTTCACCGGTGCCGCCGTGATGGCCGGCGCCCTGCCCGACCACCGCATCCTCACCGTGGCCTTTCTCTATTCCGTGGGCGCCCACGGCATCATGACCCTCAACGATTTCAAGTCCGTGGAAGGGGATGCGCGCCTGAATCTCCGCTCGCTGCCGGTCCAGCTCGGGACCGACCGGGCCGCCCGCCTCGCCTGCCTCGTCATGGCCCTGCCCCAGCTGGCGGTGATCGCCCTCCTCTACGCCTGGGACCGGTCCGGGCATGCGGTCTTCGTCGCCGGCCTGCTCGCCGCGCAACTCGTCCTGATGTCCCGCCTGTTGAAGAACCCTCGCGAAAAGGCGGCCTGGTACAACGGCACCGGCACCACCCTCTACGTGCTCGGCATGCTGGTGGCGGCCTTCGCCCTCAGGGCCCTCGCGCAGCAGGGAGCCGCGTGATGGCGCCGACCTTGGGCTGGCTCGCCATCGTCCGCCTCGGCCTCGTCCAGACCGCTTTGGGTGCCGTGGTCGTCCTCATGACCTCGACCCTCAACCGGGTCATGGTGGTGGAGCTCGCCTTGCCGGCGATGATTCCCGGCGCCCTCGTGACCCTCCATTACGCCGTCCAGGTCCTGCGCCCGCGCTGGGGCTACGGCTCGGATATGGGCGGGCGACGCACGCCCTGGATCGTCGGCGGCATGGCCGCGCTGTGCCTCGGCGGCTTCGGCGCGGCGGCGGCGACCGCCCTCATGGAAACCCATCTTTCCGCCGGCATCGCTCTGGCGATCCTGTCCTTCCTCACCGTGGGCATGGGGGCGGGTGCCGCGGGCACCTCCCTCCTCGTGCTCCTGGCCGGCGGCGTCGAGGCGCGCCGCCGGGGGGCTGCGGCCACCATCGTCTGGGTGATGATGATCGCGGGTTTCGCCATCACCGCGCCGATCGCCGGACATTTCCTCGATCCGTTCTCCGGCGCCCGGCTGGTGGCCGTGTCGGGCACGGTCTCGCTCGTCGCTTTCCTCCTGGCCGTGCTCGCGGTCGGCGGCATCGAGCCGGGGCGGGCGCCGTCCAGCCATGCGGAGGGCGCCCCCAAGCGGCCGTTCCGCGAGGTGCTGGCACGGGTCTGGGCCGAGCCGGCCTCGCGCCGCTTCACCGTTTTCATCTTCGTGGCGATGCTGGCCTACAGCGCGCAGGAGCTCATCCTCGAACCCTTCGCCGGCCTCGTCTTCGCGATGACGCCCGGCGTCACCACCAAGCTCTCGGGTCTGCAGCATGGCGGCGTGCTCGCCGGCATGCTCACGGTGGCCGGCCTCACCATGGGGATCGGCGGCCCCTATCTCGGCTCGCTGAAACTGTGGACCGCCACCGGCTGCGCCGGTTCGGCCCTGGCGCTGGCGGGGATCGCCGGAGGCGGCCTGATCGGCCCGGACTTCCCCCTGCGCGTCGCGGTCTTCGCCCTCGGCCTGTTCAACGGCATGTTCGCCGTGGCCGCCATCGGCTCGATGATGGGCCTGGCGGGTGCCGGCGGCGAGGCCGAGCGCGGCACCCGGATGGGGGTCTGGGGCGCGGCCCAGGGCGTCGCCTTCGGGGCCGGCGGCTTCCTCGGGACCATGGCGGTGGATCTCGCCCGTCTCGTCAGCCCCGAGCCGGTCCATGCCTATGCCGCCGTGTTCCTGGCCGAGGCCGCCCTGTTCCTGGTGGGCGCGCTCCTCGCCCTCAGGATCGAGCACGCGGGCGCGACGCTGCTGCGCCGTGCCGCCCGCCCGCGACGGCCCGTGCTTCAACCCCGCTATCGCTGAGGTGAGTCCCATGCCGGAGCCGGAGACCTTCGACGTCGTGGTGGTGGGGGGCGGCCCGGCCGGGGCCACCGCCGCCACCGATCTCGCCCGGATGGGGCGCCGCGTCCTGCTCCTCGACAAGCCGGGCCGGATCAAGCCCTGCGGCGGCGCGATTCCCCCGCGCCTGATCCGCGACTTCGCGATTCCCGACCATCTGCTCGTCGCACGCGTGCGCTCGGCGCGGATGGTCTCGCCCAAGGACAAGCGTGTCGACATGCCCATCGGCGACGGTTTCGTCGGCATGGTCGACCGCGAGCATTTCGACCCCTGGCTGCGCGACCGCGCGGCCCTGGCCGGGGCCGACCACCGCCCCGGCAGCTTCACCCGCATCGTCCGAGACGACGACGGCGGGGCCACCGTTCATTACCGCTCCGGCGAGGCCGAGCACCGGGTCCGCGCCCGCCTCGTCATCGGCGCTGACGGGGCGAGTTCCGTGGTCGGGCGGGCCGAGATTCCCGGCCACGCGGCCATGAAACAGGTCTTCGCCTATCACGAGATCGTCCGGCGTCCGGCGGATGGGAGCGGCGACGTCGAGGGGACGCGCTGCGACGTCTATTACCAGGGCAAGCTCTCGCCGGATTTCTACGCCTGGGTCTTCCCCCATGGCGACACGATCAGCATCGGCACCGGCAGCGCCCGCAAGGGCTTCTCCCTGCGCGGGGCGATCCGGGCCTTGCGCGCCTCCACCGGCCTCGATGCCGGGGAAACACTGCGCCGCGAGGGCGCGCCGCTGCCGCTGAAACCGCTCAAGCGCTGGGACAATGGCCGCGACGTGCTGCTCACCGGGGACGCCGCCGGCATCGTCGCCCCGGCCTCGGGCGAGGGCATCTACTACGCCATGCTCGGCGGCCGTCTCGCGGCGGAGGCGGCCGACACCTTCCTCGCCACAGGCAAGGCCGCCTCCCTGGCCCTGGCCCGGCGTCGCTTCATGCGCCTGCACGGCCGCGTCTTCCTGATCCTGCGCATGATGCAGTGGGTCTGGTACCGCAACGATGCCCTGCGCGAGCGCTTCGTCTCGATCTGCAAGGACAAGGACGTCCAGCAGCTCACCTGGGATTCCTACATGAACAAGGAACTGGTGCGGGCAAAGCCCGCCGCCCATGTGCGGATCTTCTTCAAGGACCTGGCGCACCTGTTCCGCTGGGTCTCCCCATGATCGGCGGGTTCGAGACCGGCCCGGTCGTGACCGCGGCGGCCGCCGCCCTCGTCACCGCCCTCGCCGGCGGGCTCCTGACGACCACCGGCCCCTGGTATCAATCCCTGCGGCGGCCCTCGTGGAAGCCGCCGGACTGGGCCTTCGGCCCGGTCTGGACCACGATCTTCACCCTCACGGCGATCTCCGCCGTGATCGCCTGGCATGCGGAGGCCGGAACCTCGGCGCGTGGCGCATTGCTCGCCACCTACGGCGTCAACCTCGTCCTCAACATCGCCTGGAGCGGCATCTTCTTCCGCCTGCGCCGGCCGGACTGGGCCTATCTCGAGGTGATCGCCCTGTGGCTCTCCATCGTGGCGCTGATCGCCGTGACGGCCCAGGTCTCGGGGATCGCGGCCCTCCTGCTCGCGCCCTACCTCGCCTGGGTCAGCGTCGCGACACTGCTCAACCGGGCGATCGTGCGGCTGAACGGGCCGTTCGGTGAGGCGCGCTCCGCTCGCAGTATCGGAAGCCGGGCATGATTCCGGATGCGGCGACCCTGGCGGCATTGTTCGCCTCCGGGCGGATCATCGACCTGATCCTCGGTCTCGTGGCCCTGGAGGCCGCCGCCCTCGTGGCATGGCGCCTCTACGGGGGGGATCGCCCGCTCCTTGCGCCCCTTTTCTGCAACCTCGCCTCGGGCGCGGCGCTGATGCTGGCGATCCGCGCCGCGCTGATTGGCTCGGATTGGACGGTGGTGGCGCTCTGCCTCATCGCCTCTCTGATGGCGCATCTAGGGGAGGTCGCGTTGCGCATGTTCGGGGGGTCGCGTTCCGCATCCGATCCGGCCATGCCCGACCTTGGCCAACCGGGCAGAACGGTCACGAGGCGTGCCTGAATTGCAGCTGTACAACCTTCGGCTTCATGAGTGGAGAACCGGCTTCATGCGTCGCATATCTGCCCTCCTGCTCGGTTCGGCCGGCCTCATGGCCGCCGCGACCTGTGCCTCGGCCCAAGATGCGGAACAGATCAAGCGGGGTGAATACTTGGCGACGGCGGGCGATTGCGTCGCCTGCCATTCGGCGCCGGGGGGCAAACCGTTCGCGGGGAACTACGTCCTCAACACGCCGATCGGGAAGATCCGCACGCCGAACCTCACACCGGACGACGAGACCGGGCTCGGCAAATGGACCGCCGACGACTTCTACCGCGCCCTGCACGAAGGCATCGACAACGAGGGCAGCTATCTCTATCCGGCCTTCCCCTTCGCCTGGTACACCAAAGTCACGCGCGAGGATTCCGACGCGATCTTTGCTTACCTGCGCTCCCTCGAACCGGTGAAGGAGCCACGCAAGCCTTCCGAGATCCCGTTCCCGTTCAATATTCGCACGGCGCTCATCACTTGGCGCACCGCGTTCTTCACCGCG
Source organism: Methylobacterium sp. 88A (assembly GCF_000376345.1). Taxonomy (NCBI): domain Bacteria; kingdom Pseudomonadati; phylum Pseudomonadota; class Alphaproteobacteria; order Hyphomicrobiales; family Methylobacteriaceae; genus Methylobacterium; species Methylobacterium sp. 88A. Next base: position 1,709,033 of record NZ_AQVT01000001.1, on the reverse strand, counting down.
GGCGAGTTCAAGCCGGATCCGAACGCCAGCGCCGAGGTCAATCGCGGCGGCTACCTCGTGGAGGGGCTCGGCCATTGCGGCATGTGCCACAACGCCAACAAGATCGTCGGAAACAGCGGATTGGCCGGAAAACTCGGCGGCGGCGTCATCGACGGCTGGTACGCCCCCAACATCACCCCCGACGACCACACCGGCATCGGCTCCTGGAGCGACGATCAAGTGGTCGAATACCTCAAAACCGGCGCCGCTCCGGGCAACCAGCCGGGCGTCGCGGCAGGGCCGATGCGTCAGACCATCGAGGAATCCCTCTCCAAGCTGACCGACGCCGATCTGAAGGCGATGGTCGCCTACCTGCGCACGCAGAAAGCGAAAGAAAGCTATAAAGTCAAGGATCTTCAGGCGTTTAACCAGACCGATGCGCCGGGTGCCGCGACCTATCTCAGTTATTGCTCCTCCTGCCACAAGCCGGACGGCAAGGGGGTCGAGGGGGCGATCCCGGCGCTCGCCGGCAACACGTCCGTCCAGGCGGAAGGCCCCGAGACGGTGATCCGCGTCGTGCTCGGCGGGCTCGCCGCCCAGAACGGCTACGCGCCGATGCCCGCAGTGGGGGCGGGCATGACCGATCAGGAGGTCGCCGACGTGACCGATTACATCCGCAACGCCTGGGGCAACAGCGCCCCCGTCATCGCCGAGCGCGGCATCGTCGGCACCGCCCGCGCCGCCACGCAGACCATGCTCGCGGGAACGGCACCCTGCGCCGTCATCGCCCAACCGGATGTGGCCAAAGCCATCGCCAATACCCCCGCCGCGACGAGCCTGAAGGGGTTGGCACAGGAGAACTTCATCCCGGTCGTCGACGCTCTGCTGCCCAAGGTGAAGGCCGCGGCCGGCGGCGCCAAAGATGACGACATCGTCAACGGACTGACCACAGCGTTCTGCCAGGCCGCCCGCAACGACCCGGCCTACGGCAAGCCCGGATGGCACGCGGTGATCGGAAGCTTCTCCAGCATCGTCTACAGCCAGATCAGGAACCCCGAAAAACGGGTCGCTTTGCCGGCTCCCGCGGGTACCGCGCCGACGCCGTGATCGATACGGGCCGACGTTGCCTTCTTCGGCGCAGGTGGAGACTGCAAGTCTTCCATTAATAGATTTGCAGGCGCATTGGATGAAATCACCGCATGTAATAACACGAATATATATACTGTAAGACAAAATGAGGATCGATTGATTTATCATTCGTTGTCTTGACCATCGAACGGCGGGCTATGCAAATGTGACCTTTGGGTGACAACGCCGCTACGATTGAGGGACGGAGGGAATGGGATCCGGTGCTGGTGCGTCGATGAGTGAGAGCTTGCTCGAATGCGGCGCTTTCCCTGTCGCGCTCCCGGAAGAGGCACTGGATGATTCACGGTTTCCGCTACGCAACCTCTACGCTCGGTCTCGCCCTGTGCGTCGGCCTCGGCCTGACGACCCTCGCCTCCGGGCCGGCCCAGGCCGGTTCGGCGGCACAACCCGGGCAGACCGTCGGCCTTCCGGTCGGCGCCCAGCTCCCCGTCGGCCTCTATTTCGTCAACACGTCGAGCTTCGGCGTCCGCGACACTCGACCGCTCGATTCCGAATCGAACATCAACCTGCCCACCTTCCTCTGGGCAACGCCGTGGAGCCTGCTGGGCGGGCGTCTCAACCTCGCGGCGATTCAGCCAGTTGTGGCATCGAGCCCGCGCGGCACGCCCTATCAGATCGGCATCGGCCAGCCACTTCTTGCCGCCCAGCTCGCCTGGAATCTCGGCTACGATATCGGGGTGAGCTATCTCTTCGGCGGATATCTACCGATTGAGACGAGTTTCCTGACCCAGAACGCGTCGCTGAGCCACCGTTTTGCCGCGACGTATAGCGGCAACGGTTTCAACCTCACTGCCAATCTGCTCTACGGGGTCTTCGTCGATCCGGTGACTGCACAGGGCGTAGTCTATCCCGACTATCTCAACCTCGATCTCACTGCGACGAAGAAGTTCGGAAAGTGGGAGGTCGGCCCTGTGGCCTTCGCCTCCACCGATCTGCCCACGCGTTTCCCCGGCTATCGCCGCCAGGGCCAGATCGCGGTGGGCGGCCTCGTCGGCTACAATTTCGGGCCGGTGAACGTCCAGGCCTACGTCACCCGAGACGTGGCCGAGCGCAATTATGGTGGCCGCGAGACACGCGGCTGGCTGCGGCTCATCGTGCCGATCTACAAGGAAAGTATCAATTCGGCGGCGCCCTTGATTCCGCTGAGCTGGCGGCAATCCCTGCGGTAGGGCATCGTCACAGGGCGGCGACAGGCGCGCGGCATGCGATCCGTCTCCCTGCTCCGCAGGCAGTGGGTGCTCCTTCGAGACAAGCCCGGCGTTTACCGTAAACCGCCCATTAATCCGACTCGTCGAAACCTAGCGATCGTTGGGGCCACAGCGGCGTTCGCTGGTCCCCACGTGTGGTTTCAAAGGTAACGGTGTATGCGTAGCGTTCACACGGCGATCGACAACGTGGTTCCTTTCCGGCGTCCTGGTAGGCCCCAGCCCCAGGCTCCTGTCGTCTCGCCCTCCCTCGCCGCGAGGCGTGTGGACCAGCGCGCGCTCATGGATGCGGTCTATGCTAGCGGGACGCTCGCGGTCGCGGCCGGTGACCGCGAGACCAAGCTGATCGCTGCCCGTCTGCAGGTCTATGGCTTTCTCACCGTGGAGGAATTGGGAGAGGATAGCGCATTACGGCGCCTGCGTCCGTCTGAGGCCATCCGCGCGCAGGTCGATCGTCCATGGCGCCTGTCGAAGGCCGCCTACGGTTCGGGCCTGTCCGTCACGGTCCCGGCCGCCGATGATTTCCTGTTCGATTCTTCCGCCGGCGCCTCGGCCTGATCTCTCCCCGCAAACCGGCCTTCTCACGGCAGGCTAGTTGGCGCGTCCTGCTGGGGTGGATTGACAACCGGGTCATCGAGCACAGTCAACGCTCCACGACCCGGTAGAATATCTCGCGATCAGCAATGATCCTCTCCTCAGCCTGCCGACACTTGCAGCCTGATCCTTCCGGCCCAAGCCGATGGTGGTGGCCCTCCTCAAGCTACACCACGTCCAAGGACACGACCCGGCCGCCGGAGGAAATCTTAGCGGTCGCGCTTGTCTACCACGGCGCATCCGGTCATCGGTCCGCGGCTTCCGTTCATCACCGAGCACGTGACGAGGGCTGTCGCCGCGTCTGCGTGACTGTGTCGGGTGACGACCGCCTGCTCGCGGGCGCGTCGCGCGGCCGCCTCGATCAGGTCGGCCCCGATGCCGGTGGCGATCCGCCCGGCCCGGCCGAACAGGTCATAATAGGCATCCCCGGGCGTCTCGCCCTTGAACTGCACGCCGACCGCTGACGGGTCACCGCAGGCGAGCGTCAGCGTCATCCCGTCTGTCGACGACATCTCGGCGAAATCGATGGTGCGGTTGACGAGGGTGGCTTTCGTTTCGGCGACCACGCTGTCGATGAGATCACCGCAGGAATCGGCGCGTGCCGACAAGGCTGAGAGCGAGAACACGGCGGCGGTCAGAATGATGAGGCGCATCGCCGGTAAAATAGGCGCGCCGCCCGCCCTGTCGAGGTGGACCATTGCAAACACCACGACGGCTATTGAATGACTGTTCATTGACTTCTGAATGAACGTTCAATAGACATTGAGGCAACGGGAGGGCGGCATGGGCGAGTTCAGTTGCTATGACGATGTCGATGCGCCGCGCCAGTGGGATGCGGGGCGCATCCTGGCTTCGATCCGTTCCGCCTGCGGGCCGTCAACCCTCTTGCCGGGGCTGCTGATCCTGGTCGGCTGGCTCGCTTTCCTGGGCTGGACCGGTGCGGGCTCCGACGGCTGGCAGGCGCGCGTCTGCGCCGATCACGCCGAGCAATCCTGGTCCTGGCAGGCACGGTCCTGCGGAATGACCCAACAGGAAGGTGCTGGCCTCGGCGCGGACGGGAGGTCGGCGTCGTGAGCGCCGGTGCTGCCATCGAAGTGAGGTCCGGCCCCTCGGCCAGGCGCCAGGACATCCTCGATGCCGCCGAGACCTGTTTCGTGCGGAACGGTTTCCATCGGACGACGATGCAGGATCTTGCGCGCCAGGCCGGCATGACGGCCGGCAACATCTACCACTACTTCAAGTCGAAGGAGGCCGTGGTCCTCGGGCTCGCCGAGCGTGAGCGCGGGCATGGCATGACCCTCGTCGAGGAAATGGAGCGGGCCGGCGATCGCCGCGGCGCCCTGATGAGGATCCTCGAACGCTACTTCGCCCAGGCGACCCGCGAGAGTGCGGTCCTGCGCGTCGATCTCTGGTCCGAAGCCACCCGCAATCCCGACATCGCCGCCATGATCGATCGGGGCGAGACCGAGGCCCGCCTCTGGTTCGTCGAGACCCTCGCGTCCCTGGCTACTTCGCCGGCCTGCGATGCCGCCGCCCTCTACGAGGAGACGCTGAATCCGCTGATGAAGGGCATCCTCGTCAACCTGGCCCTCCGGCCAGCCTTCGATCCGGCCCCGGCCGTGGCGCATCTGTGTGCTCTGATCGAAGCGGGTCTGGCCGGACGGCTACCGACGGCGTCATTCGAATCAGAATCCAGCATCCTGCTCGCCTCTCCCGGTCATCCATCACGAACCGTCTTGGAGAGCAGCCGATGAGTGCCGTCCTCAAGGTCGTCCGTCCCGCGATCCTCATCCTCGGCCTCGGCCTGCCCTCGGGGTCGGTCATCGCCGAAGTGACGCCCACCCCGGTCAGACTGGCGCCGGCAGTGAGCACCGTCGAGGCCCGGCGTCGCGAGATCGTCGAGCAGGTCGTCGTTACCGGAACCCTCGTCCCCCGCGACGAGATCCTGGTGACCCCCGAGATCGAGGGCTATCGGGTGACCGAAGTCCTCGTCGAAGAGGGTATGCGCGTGGAGAGCGGTCAGGTCCTCGCCCGGCTCTCGCGCGACCTCATTGACCGCCAGATCGCTCAGCAGAACGCCGTCGTCGACAAGGCCGCCGCCGTCGTGCCGCAGGCTCAGAGCAGCATCGAGCAGGCGCAAGCCGCCGAGATGGAGGCGCGCCTTTCCCACGACCGGGCGAAGCAACTCATGCAGAGCGGCAACGGCACGGCAGTGATCATGGAGGGACGCATCTCCACCCTGCGCCAGGCCGAAGGCAAGCTCGCCTTCGCCCGCAACGGCCTCGTCATCGCCAGGGCAGAGCTCGCCCAGGCGAGGGCCTTGCGCGACGAACTCGATCTGCGTCTCGCCCGCACCGAGATCCGTGCACCCGAGGCCGGGATCGTCAGCCGCCGCGTCGCCCGCGTGGGCATGGCCGCCTCGTCCTCCACCGAGCCCCTGTTCCGGTTGATCGCGCGCGGCGAGATCGAACTCGAAGGCGAGGTCATCGAGACCAAGCTGCCGGTGCTGCGCGAGGGCACGCCCGCCTCGATGGAGCTCCCCAATGGTGAGCGGGTGCGGGGCAGCGTGCGCGCGGTCTATCCGGAAGTCGACAGGGCGAGCCGCCTCGGCAAGGTCCGCGTCCGGCTCGATCCCGATCCCCGCCTGCGCATCGGCACCTTCGCCCGTGGCGCCATCGAGATCGCCCGGACCCGCGGCGTAACCGTGCCCCAGGCCTCCGTCCTCTATGGCGGGCCGAAGCGTAGCAGCGTCCTTGTGGTGACGGACGGGGTCGTTGAGGCACGCGAGGTCCGCGCTGGCCTCTCCGACGACGACGACATAGAGATCCGGGCCGGTCTTGCCGAAGGCGAGGCCGTGGTCGCGCGCGCCGGCAGCTTCCTGCGCGACGGCGACCGGGTCCGCGCCGTGCCCGTCGCGCAATCGGCACCGGCCATGGTAGCCGCTCCGTCGCGCAAGGAGACCGCGGAGGCGGGCCAGCCCTAGGGCTTGCGCCTGCCTTCCCCCCTCCCGCACCATCAGAACGGGTTGCCGCGATGCGCCTCAACATCTCCGCCTGGGCGATCCGCAAGCCGATCGGCCCGCTGGTCCTGTTCCTCGTCCTGATCGTGCTCGGCCTTGTCAGCTTCCGGGGGCTGCCGGTCACGCGGATGCCCAATATCGATGTTCCCATCGTTTCCGTGGTGATCACGCAGTCGGGGGCGGCGCCCTCCGAGTTGCAGACCCAGGTCACGAAGTGGGTCGAGGATTCGATAGCCGGCGTGCGCGGGGTGAAGCACATCACCTCGGTCATCACCGAGGGCTCGTCCGTGACCACGGTCGAGTTCCGCCTTGAGGTGAACACCGACCGCGCCGTTAACGACGTGAAGGACGCGGTCTCCAAGATCCGCATCAACCTGCCCCGTACCATCGACGAGCCGGTAATCAGCCGCGTGGAGATCGCGGGCCTGCCGATCCTGATCTACGGGGTGAAGGCGCCGGCCATGACCCCCGCCGAACTGTCCTGGCTGGTGGAGGACAAGATCGCCCGCACGCTCCAGGGGGTGAAGGGCGTCGGCGGCGTCGAGCGCGTGGGCGGCGTCGCCCGCGAAATGCGAGTTGTGCTCCAGCCCGACCGTCTCCTGGCGCTGAGCATCACCGCTGCGGAGGTCAACCGCCAACTGCGCCTCACCTCTGCTGACATGGCGGGCGGGCGCGGCGAGGTCGGCGGGCGCGAGCAGTCGATCCGGACGCTGGCCGCCTCCCGCACCGTGCGCGATCTCAAGGCGACCTCCATCGTCCTCGCCGGCGGCCGCAAGGTGCGTCTCGACGATCTCGCCCTGGTGCAGGACGACATCGAGGAGCCGCGCACCTTCGCCCGCTTCAACGGCGAGCCGGTGGTGGCCTTCGCTGTGTCGCGCGGCTCGGGCGCCAGCGACGCCGAAGTGGCGGCGGGCGTCGAGAAGCGGATCGCGGAGTTCCGCCGGACCTATCCGGACCTCGAATTCGAGACGATCGATTCCTCGGTCTCGGCCACCATCGGCAGCTACGATTCGGCCATGCACACGCTGATCGAGGGCGCCGTGCTCGCCGTCATCGTGGTGTTCCTGTTCCTGCGCGACTGGCGCGCCACCCTCATCGCCGCCGTCGCTCTGCCGCTCTCGGTCTTCCCGACCTTCTGGGCCATGGACGCGATGGGTTTCACCCTCAACGGCATCAGCCTGCTGGCCATTACCCTCGTCACCGGCATTCTGGTGGACGACGCCATCGTCGAGATCGAGAATATCGTTCGGCACATGCGGATGGGGAAATCCGCCTATCGCGCCGCCCTCGAAGGCGCCGACGAGATCGGGCTCGCCGTCATCGCCATCACCGCGACGCTCATCGCGGTGTTCGCACCGGTCTCGTTCATGGGCGGCATCGCTGGTCGCTACTTCATGCAGTTCGGGCTTACCATTGCCGTCTCGGTGTTCATGTCGCTGCTGGTGGCGCGGCTGATCACGCCGATGCTCGCAGCCTACTTCCTGCGCGACCACGGCCACCACGATGAGCGTGAGGGATGGGTGATGCGCGCCTATGGCCGGCTGGTGGGCTGGTCCGTGCGCCACCGGGTGATCACGCTGATCGTCGGCCTCGCGCTCTTTGCCGCGTCGCTGGCCTCCACCGGGTTGCTGCCCTCGGGCTTCGTGCCGAAGCAGGACAACGCCCGAACCCTCTTCATGGTGGAACTCGCCCCCGGCGCCCGGCTGCCCGACACGATCGCCGTGTCCGACCGCCTCGTCGCCCGCATCCGCTCCCTGCCGGAAGTCACCTCGGTCTTCGTCGATGGCGGACGCCAGGTCGGCGGCAAGAAGGAAACGCGGCTCGCCACCCTCATCGTCAACCTCACCCCGAAGAACGGCCGCGCGAAGAAGCAGGCGGCCGTGGAGACCGACATTTCCGCCCTTATCGCCGAGGAGCCCGATATCCGCTCCTGGTTCCTGCGCGATTCCGGCCAGCGCGACCTCGCCTTGGTGGTCGGCGGCTCCGATGCCGAGGTGGTGGCCGAGGTGGCCGCCCGGCTCCAGCGCGACATGGCGGCGATTCCTCACCTCGTCTCGGTGATGTCCACCGCTCCCCTCAACCGCACGGAGGTTCGGATCCGCCCCAAGGAGGGCTCGGCCGCCGATCTCGGCGTCTCCACCGACACCATCGCCGAGACGGTGCGGGTCGGCACCATCGGCGACATCGGTTTGAATCTCGCCAAGTTCAACGCCGCCGACCGCCAAATTCCGATTCGGGTTCAATTGCCCGAGAGCGCGCGGGGCGCGGTCTCGCGCCTGGAGAATCTCAAGGTTCCGGCCAAGAACGGCACCGCGGTGCCCCTCGCCGCCGTGGCCGACATCGAGCTCGACCAGGGCCCCGGCGCCATCGAGCGCTACGACCGCGTGATCCGCGTGGCGGTGGAGGCCAACATGGAGGGGTCGGACGCCCTGGGCTCCCTCATCGCCCAGGCCCTGGAGACGCCGACCGCGAAGTCGCTGCCGCCGGGCGTCACCATCCGCCAGACCGGCGATGCCGAGATCATGGGCGAGGTCTTCTCGGGCTTCCTCCTCGCCATGGGAGCCGGGATCATGATGGTCTACGCCGTGCTGGTGCTGCTGTTCGGCAACTTCCTGCAACCGCTCATTATTCTGTTCTCCTTGCCCCTCTCCATCGGGGGGGCGATCCTCGGCCTCCTCATCCTCAACATGCCGATCTCGATGCCCGTGGTCATCGGTATCTTGATGCTGATGGGACTGGTGACGAAGAACGCGATCATGCTCGTGGACTTCGCCGTCGAGGAGATGGCGCGGGGCGTCGATCGTGTCACCGCCATCGTCGATGCAGGGCGCAAGCGGGCGCGCCCCATCGTGATGACCACCATCGCCATGGCCGCCGGCATGGTGCCTTCGGCGTTGGCGCTCGGTGTCGGTGGCGAGTTCCGCGCGCCGATGGCGGTGGCGGTGATCTCCGGTCTGATCGTCTCGACCCTGCTGTCCCTGGTCTTTGTGCCGGCGGTGTTCCTGCTGATGGACAGCCTCGGCGCGCTTATCGGGCGCCTGTTCGGCCGCTTCGTCGGCGCCCGCGACGAGGCGGTACCCGACCCCGCCCCGAGCGCTGCCCGCTGACGCGGCGGCGAGGCCGGGATCAGGAACTTTCCCGAACCATCCGTCGGGCGAGATCTCCGGCCTGCCGATCGCGGGACATTTGGAAGCACATTTCGCGCGCCCTCGCCTATAGTTCGGCTTGTCAACACGTCTATCGGCCCGTTGCCGATGCGAGGGCGAAATGAAGAGCCTCAACCTCAAACACAACCGTTGCCGCAATGCGTGTCTCGCCGATCTCGGCGGCGCTCATCATGGGACGATTCTGGCGAATGAGGTTGATGGTCATGGGTTATCACGACACACGATTTGAAGCGGTCGGGTCCGGTCCCGCATTTGCTTTCGGCGGCGCCATCGCGCCCAGGCACTTTCGCCGCGCCTATGGCAGGGCGGCGGTGGCGGCTGCCATCGAGAACGGGCTGATGCCCGAGGAACTGTCCGAAGTGCTGGGCGGCCGCCGCGTCGTCGAGGCCTTTCCGGTCGATGGCGGAGAGAGCGTCAACGACTACGCCCACCGGGCGGTGGCCGAGATGATGGTCGCCTATCTCAGCTACGCCCCGGCCTGACCCGCCGCCAGCCTCCTCGACATTCCATCGATCCATGAAGGCGGGCCGCTCGCGGTCCTGGAGACGACCATGACCGAAGACCTGCTGTCCCGTCGCCGCCTGCTGAGAGCGGGCGCGACCGTCGCGGCCGCCCTTCCCCTCGGCCTCACCGCGACGGCGGGGCGTGCCTGGGTTCCCGGCCCCGCCGCGCCCTTCGATCCCGGTCCCCTCTGCGCGCCGGCGGCGGCCACCGAGGCGTGGAGCGGCCCGCTCCGGCCCATCAAGCTCGCCTGGAACGCCAATGCCGTCTGCACGGCCGCCGCCCCGGTCGCCAAGGAGCGGGGGATCTTCGCCGCCCACGGGCTCGACGTGGACTTCATCAATTTCGGCGGATCCACGGAGGCCCTGCTGGAGGCCATCGCCACCGGCAAGGCCGATGCCGGGATCGGCATGGCCCTGCGCTGGCTGAAGCCCCTCGAACAAGGCTTCGACGTCAAGATCACCGCTGGCCTGCATGGCGGCTGCCTGAGGCTGCTCGGCGCGAAATCCGCCGGCATCAGTGACATCGCCTCCCTGAAGGGCAAGACCATCGCCATCAGCGACCATGCGAGCCCGGCCAAGAACTTCTTCGCCCTGCTGCTGTCCGATGCCGGCATCGATCCCGACCGGGAGGTGGAGTGGCGGCAATACCCGGCCGATCTCCTCAACCTCGCCGTGGAGAAGGGCGAGGCCCAGGCCCTGGCCGATGCCGACCCGCGTACCTTCATCTGGCTCAAGGACCCGCGCTTCACGGAAGTGGCCACCAATCTGACGGGCATCTTCGCCACGCGCTCCTGCTGCGTCGTGGCCCTGCGCGGCAGTCTGATCCGCAACGACCGGGCGGTGGCCACCGCCCTCACCCGCGCCATCCTGGAGGGCGGTCACCGCGTCGCCACCGATCCGCAGGACGCCGCCGGTATCTTCTCGAATTACGGCGGCAAGGGCTCTGTGGAGGATCTGGCGGCGATGCTGCGCAGCCATACCCACGATCACCGGCCGGTGGGCGTCACCCTCAAGCAGGAAATCGCCCTCTACGGCGACGAGTTGAAGCGCGTGAACGTGATCCGCCGCTCCACCGACACGGCGAAGTTTGCCGACCGGGTCTATGCCGACGTTCTGAGCTGAGGGGCATCCATGTCGAGTTCATTGACGGGGGCGTTCGGCGGCGGCTTCCGCCGGGCGGCCGATGCGGAGGACACGTCCTCGAACGGCTCAGCATGGCGGATCCGTCTCGCTGCCCTGTGGTGGGTCGGCCTTGTCGCCAGTTCCCTCTGGCTCGCCCTCGCGGGCCTGACCCTCGTTCTGCCGGAGAACGGCGACTTTCCCTATTCCGCCACGTTCGGCCACGGCGCCGGACTGATCGGGGCCGTCCTCCTCCTGGCGAGCCTTCTTCTCCCGTTCCTCGGCCGGCTGGGAACCCGCCTGCACCATTGGGGGCCGTGGATCGTCGCCCTCGCCTTCGGCTTCATTGCCTGGGAACTGGCGACGGCCAAGCTCGAATGGCTGCCGATGCCGTTCTTCCCACCGCCCCAGGCGATCCTCGAAGTCTTCGCCGAGGATTGGCCGAAGCTGGGCGGCAGCATCGTCAATTCGCTGATCCTGCTGTCGGGCGGCTACCTGATCGGGGCCGCCGTCGGTGTCATCCTCGGTGTGGCGGTGGGCTGGTCGCGCGCGGCCGGGTACTGGGTCCATCCGGTCCTGCGCTTCGTCGGGCCGCTGCCGGCCACCGCCTGGCTGCCGCTGGCCTTCTTCGTGTTCCCCTCCTCCTGGTCCGCGAGCACCTTCCTCGTGGCTCTGGCGACGGGGTTCCCGGTGACGGTGCTGACCTGGTCCGGGATCGCGGCCGCCAACAAATCCTATTACGACGTCGCCCGGACGCTCGGCGCCTCGCAGAGCTTCCTCATCCGCAAGGTCGCGATTCCGGCGGCCCTGCCCCACGTCTTCGTCGGCCTGTTCATGGGGCTCGGCGCCTCCTTCGCGGTCCTCGTGGTGGCCGAGATGCTTGGCGTGAAATCCGGCCTCGGCTGGTACCTGCAATGGGCGCAAGGGTGGGCGGCCTATGCTAATATGTACGCTGCCCTCATCGCCATGGCGCTGATGTGCTCGACCCTGATCACCCTGCTGTTCCGCCTGCGCGACCGCGTGCTGTCCTGGCAGAAGGGGCTTGTCCAATGGTAGCGGCCACCCTCGAAGCGCCGACCGGCGCCTCCGCTTCCAGCCGGCGGGGAGCCCTCGCCGTCAGGAGCGTCTCCCACGCTTTCGACATCGGCGGCACGCGCCTGCCCGTCCTCGACGACATCGACCTGACCATCGCGCCGGGCTCGTTCGTCGCCCTGCTCGGCCCCTCGGGCTGCGGGAAGTCGACGCTGCTGCGCCTCGCCGCCGGTCTCGAACCTCCTGAATCCGGTATCCTCGCCCTCGACGGGGAGGCGATCGCCGGACCCGATCCGGAACGGCTCCTCGTGTTCCAGGACCCGACGCTCTATCCCTGGCGCACGGTACGGGGGAATGTCTCGCTGGGCCTGGAGGCGCGCGGGTTGCTGCGCCGTCATCGGCACCGCATCGAAGAGGCGCTGGACCTCGTCGGGCTCGCCGACTTCGCCGAGGCTTATCCCCACCAGCTCTCCGGCGGCATGGCCCAGCGCACCGCGCTCGCCCGGGCTCTCGTCAACGACCCGCGCCTGCTCCTCCTCGACGAGCCCCTGGGCAAGCTCGACGCTCTCACCCGCCTCGCCATGCAGGGCGAACTCGTCAGGCTCTGGCAGGAGAGCCGCTTCACGGCGCTCCTCGTCACCCACGATGTCGAGGAGGCCCTCATCCTCGCCCAGCGGGTGATCGTGCTGAGCGACCGGCCAGCCCGGATCAGGACCGAGATCGCGGTGGATGCCCCCTATCCGCGCCGCCGCGACGACCCGAAGCTCCTGAGCCTGCGCACCGAGATCCTCGGCATCCTCGGGCAGAAGTGACCGCCATCCGAGGGGGCAAACCACCGCCATCGGAGGGGGGCTTCATGCGCCATGCGACGGGCTTTACTCCAAGGCGGAGGATCCGCCGGATTCTCCCTCTTTCGCGCTCGAAACCGGCCTGGATTCACGCGGGCGGAGGGTTGTGTGAGCCATAGGTCCAGAACGGGGAGGATTGCCCCGCGCGGCCATGGAGGACGCCCTCGTCCACCCCATCGTCCCGCGCTCGGTACGGTCTGCGACAAACTGGGGACAGGCCGGGATTCGACGGAGCGGAGTCGCGTCGGCCTACGTTTGCCGACTCCCGACACCAGTGATGGGCAGCGCACTCCCCGATGGCAAAACGCCGGACTAGGACGTCTCCCGACAGCGCCTCCGAAGAGGTCGTCGCTCCCCTCGTTCCCACCGGCGCCCTGGCGGTGGCGCTCCTCGACCTCGTGGCCCTGAACAAGCCCCTGATCCACATGGTGCGCGAGACGCACCGGCAGGAGGCCATCGCGGCGATCCTGCGCGCCCTGGCCCCGGATCGCAGCGTCGCGATCTACCCGGAATGGGATTGCCTGCCCTTCGACCGGACCTCGCCGTCGCGCGGCGTCATGGGGCAGCGCACGGGCGTGTTGCGCTGGCTCACGGACGCCGCCGCCCTCCCCGACATCGTCCTGACGACCGCCCCTGCCCTGATCCAGCGTGTTCCGCCGCCCGAGACCTGGGCGGACGCCCATCTCGAGATCCGGGTCGGCGATGATTTCGATCCTCACGCGATCACCGCGACGTTGCAGCGCCTCGGCTACATCCTCGACGACCGGGTCGACGAGCCCGGCGAAGTCGCGATCTGGGGCCGAACGGTGGACGTGTTCCCCGCCGCCGCACCGCGCCCCTGCCGGATCGAGCACGAGGGCGGCCGTGTCACCGCCATCCGGTCCTACGATCCGGTGTCCCAGCGCTCCCTGGCGGAGGCCGAGCGCCTGGTCGTCGACCCGGCCACGGAGATCCTTCTGCCCGAGGGATCCGAGACCGGGCTGCGGCCCTTTACCGGCCAGGAGCACCAGCTTTCCCGCTTCTACCCCGCCCTGACGACGGTGCTCGACTACGTCCCCGATGCCCGCCTCGTGGTGGAGACCGGCGCCGAGGAGCGCGCCGCCGCCTTCTTCGAACAGATCGCCGAGGGGCAGGACACCGGCAGTCGTAACGGCGGCAGTCGTAACGGCGACTTGGGCGAGCTCTACCTCGATCCCCGGAGCTGGGCCTCGCTTCAGGAGGCGCGCCGCGTCGCTACGGCCTCAGCGGAGGAATCCGAAGATCTGGCGATTCCCGCCTTCGTGCGGAAGGCCCGCCCCAACGCCGCCCTGGCCGAGACCCTTCGCCGGCACCTGGAGGCGGGCGACCGCATCCTGCTGACGGGACCGGAGGAGCCACTCGGTCGCCTGATCCGCGTCGCCGAGCGGGTGATGGGGCGTAAGGCCCGGCGCGTCGCGAACTGGATGGATGTGGCCCGCGCCAGGTCCGGCGCGATCCTGGCGCTGGCCGCGCCCATCGAGGCGGGGTTCAGGGTACCGGGACAGGGTGTCTGCGTCATCGCTGCCGCCGACCTGTTCGGGAGCCGGGCCGCCGTCGCGGAGGGCGAGCCCGTCGCGAGCCTTCCCATCGGCGAGGTGGAGCTGCGCGTCGGCGACGTGGCGGTGGATCGCGACAACGGTCTCTGCGTCTTCGAGGGGCTGGAGCGCGTCGTCACCGGAGAGGATGGCGGCGAGGACGCTCTCCGGCTGCGCTTTGCCGGGAACGCGATCCTGATGGTCCCGGTCTCCCAGGCCGACCGGATCTGGCGCTACGGCTCGGAGGCCGAGGCGGTGACCCTCGACAAGCTCGAGGGCGGGTCCTGGGGCCGTCGGCGCCTCGAAGCCGAGGCCTGCATGGCAAAAGCCGCCCGCATGATGCTCGCCGCCGCCGAGGCGCGCCGGGCGGTCGAGGCGCCGGTCCTGTCGCCCCCGCTGCGGGAGATGGAGCGCTTCGCCGCCGGGTTCGGGTTCAACCTCACCGCCGATCAGGCGAGGGCGGTGAACGGGGTCCTGGGCGACCTCGCCTCGGGGCGGCCGATGGACCGGCTCGTCTGCGGCGATGTCGGCTTCGGGAAGACCGAAGTGGCCCTGCGCGCCGCCGCTGCGGCGATCTTCGCCGGTCGCCAGGTGGCCGTGGTGGCGCCCACCACCGTTCTGGCCCGGCAGCATGTGCAGACCTTCACCCGGCGCTTCGCCCGGTTCGGCATCGAGGTCGCCCATCTCTCCCGCCTCGTCTCGCCGGCCGAGGCGAAGCGCGTGAAGGCGGGGCTCGCCGACGGCAGCATCCGCCTCGTCATCGGCACCCATTGCCTCACCGCCAAGGGCGTCGCCTTCTCCGATCTCGGCCTCGTGGTGATCGACGAGGAGCAGCGCTTTGGGGCCAAGATGAAGGAGGCCCTGCGCAAGACGGCGGGAGACGGCCACGTCCTCACGCTCACGGCGACGCCGATCCCCCGCACCCTGCAATCCGCCCTCGTCGGATTGCAATCCCTGAGCGTCATCGCCACGCCGCCGGCGGTGCGCCAGCCCATCCGCACGGTGATCGCGCCGTTCGACGCAGATGGCCTGCGGGACGCGCTCCTGCGCGAGCATCGCCGGGGCGGACAGAGCTTCGTCGTGTGCCCGCGGATCGAGGATATCGGCCCCATGGCGGAGCGTCTCGCCAAGCTCGTCCCCAACCTGCGCACGATGATCGCCCATGGCGAGCTCAAGGCGGTGGATATGGACGACGTGATGGTGCGCTTCGCCGATGGCGAGGGCGACGTGCTGCTGGCCACCAGCATCATCGAGAGCGGCCTCGACGTGCCCCGCGCCAACACGATGCTGGTCTGGGACGCGGAGCGTTTCGGCCTGTCGCAGCTGCACCAGCTGCGGGGCCGGGTCGGGCGCGGCCAGCGCCGGGGCGTCGTCCACCTGCTCCACCAGCCGGAGAAGCCGCTGAGCCCGGCCACGGAGAAGCGCCTGCGCACCCTGGAGGCCCTCGACCGGCTCGGTGCCGGGTTCGCCATCAGCGCCCGCGACCTCGACCTGCGCGGGGCCGGCGATCTCGTGGGCGAGAACCAGGCCGGCCATGTGAAGCTGATCGGGCTCGGCCTGTATCAGCACCTTCTGCATCTCGCCCTGAGGGCCGCGAAGGGGGAGACGGCCGAGGATTGGACCCCCGAGATCCGGATCGGTCTCTCCGGCGGCGTGCCTGCGGATTACGTACCGGAGCCGGAGGTGCGACTGAGCCTCTATACGCGGCTCCTGCGCCTCACGACCCCGGACGAGGTCGAGGCCCTCCGCCACGAGGTGGCCGACCGGTTCGGTCCGCCGCCGGAGGCGTTCGAGGCCCTCGTCACCCTGGCCCGCCTCCGGGTCGGCTGCCTCGAACTCGGGATCGCGCGGTTGAGCGGCGGCCCGCAGGGGCTGGCGGCGGATTTCCGTGCCAATGCCCCTCCGATTCTGCTGCCGGTCAACGCGCATATCGAGCGCCGCGACCGCCGCGTGCTGCTGCGCGCCGGCTGCGACGATGCGGTCGAGCGCGGTCGCCTCGCCGCCCGGTTCCTCGAACGCCTGCGGGAGGCCAGCACGCGGCGCCCGGCGGGGTGAGATCGCCGCTCGGGTCTTCACCGGGCGGCGCCGGCGGAGATGGGGCTACGGCGCCCGCGAGGCTGCGTGGCGGCGGTGACGGGGGCGCTGAAGGCCGAGATTCTCGCGCAGGGTGGTCCCTTCGTATTCCGTGCGGAACAGCCCGCGCCGCTGCAATTCGGGGATCACCAGCGTGGCGAAATCGTCGAGCCCGCCCGGTAGCGTCGGGGGCATGATGTTGAACCCGTCGGCGCCATAAGCTTCGAACCGCTCCTGAAGCGCATCGGCGATCCGGGCGGGTGTTCCGATCAGGGTCCAGTGGCCGCGCGCTCCGGCGATGCGCAGGTAGAGCTCGCGGATGGTCAGGCCTTCGCGCCGGGCGATGGTGACGAGGAGGTCCTGCCGGCTCTTGCCGCCCTCCGTCCCGCTGGCCTCCGGAACGGGCGCGTCGTCGGGATGGCCGGAGAGGTCGAGTCCCGCGAGCTGTTCCAGGAGCGAGCGGCCGACGACGGGGTGGATCAGCTCCTGCAATGCGCCGTACTTGTCCTCGGCCTCGGCCTGCGTGCGGCCGACCACCGGGAAAGCGCCCGGCAGGATCTTGAGCGCGTCGGGCTCGCGGCCGTGCCGGCCGAGCCGGCCCTTCACGTCGGCGTAGAACGCGGTCGCATCCTCCAGGGTCGCCTGGGCGGTGAAGATCACCTCGGCGGTTCGTGCCGCCAATGCCTTGCCGGCCTCCGAGGAGCCCGCCTGCACGACAACCGGGTGGCCCTGGGGCGGACGGGGCACGTTGAGCGGCCCGCGCACGGAGAAATGCTCGCCCTCATGGCCGAGCACGTGCAGCTTGGCCGGGTCGAAGAAGCGCCCTTCCTCGCGGTCGCGGACGAAGGCGTCGTCCTCGAACGTGTCCCAGAGGCCGGCGACCACATCCACGAATTCCTCGGCGCGGGCGTAGCGGCTCGCATGGGCGAGATGGCTGTCGCGGCTGAAATTGTAGGCCTCGCGCGGGTCCGCCGAGGTGACGAGGTTCCAGCCCGCCCGGCCTCCGCTGAGATGGTCGAGGGAGGCGAACTTGCGCGCCACGTGGAACGGCTCGTTGTAGGTGGTGGAGGCGGTGGCCACGAGGCCGATGCGCTCCGTCACCGCCGAGAGATGCGAGAGCAGGGTCAGCGGCTCGAATTGTCCGACATAGCGGATCGCCGTGCGGCTCAGGGCGTCGATATCGTCGCCGCGGATGCTGACCCCGTCGGCGAGGAAGATCAGGTCGAACTTCGCCGCCTCGGCCACCTTAGCGAGGCGCCGGTAATGGGCGGGGTCGATCCCCGCATCCGCCTGCGACGCGGGATGCCGCCATGCCGCGACGTGATGACCGCCCGGATAGAGAAAGGCACCGAGGCGCATCGTGTCCCGGCGATGTGACATGGGTCTTTCCTTGATCTCGCGTTCCGATGGGCTTGCTCGGCAGGGGGCGTTCAGGCCGAGCCGACCCGGTATTGTCGCGGCGGGGCGGTGCCGTTCACCGCGAAATCGCCCACCGCCCGGTCGCGGTAGATCCGGGGATTGTGCGAGGCGATGGTGCGGGCGTTGCGCCAGTGCCGGTCGAGGCCGAGCCCGCTCTTCACCGCCGAGGCGCCGAGCGCATCGAACAGAGTCGTGGTGGCGTCGAGGACGAGGTTGGTGACCACGCTCACCGCCTGGTTCACCTCGATGTCGGCGATGCCCGCCGCATGGTCCGCCGCTTCTCCGTTGCGGTGAACGTCGTAGGTCCGCTGCAGGGCCTCCGCCGCCTTGAGGACGATGGCGCCCGCCGCATAGGCCGCGCCGCGCACGCGCCCGACCACTTGTTGGATCTGGGGATCGTCGCCGGCCCGGCTGCCGTTGCCGTGGCTGTAGACCCGCTTGCGCTCGGCCACGAGCCGCGACACGTCGATGGCGGCCGAACGGCCGATGCCGGCCAAAGTCGCCAGATGGACGAGCTGGAAGAACCCCATCGCGTAGGGGAAACGCTCCGGATCGGGCTTGATCAGTTCCGGCCCGATGAGGACGTCCGTGAAGATCGCCGTGCCGCTCGCGGTGAGCGACTGGCCGAAACCGTCCCAATCGTCGACGATCTCGACGCCCGGCGCTCGCACCGGTACGGCTGCCACCAGGGGCGCGCCCGCCTCGTCCTGGGCCGAGACGTGGATCCAGTCGGCGAAGAGCGAGCCGGTGGTGTAGAATTTTCGGCCGTTGAGCAGCCATTGCCCGCCGTGGGGCCGCAGGACCGTGTCGAACTGCCCGACCTTGGCCTCGCCGGTCTCGGACACGCCGCTGCCGACGGTCTGGCGATCGCCGATCCGGGCGGTCCAGCGCGCCCGCCATTCCGGTGAGGACGAGCACAGCATGTCCTCCGTGAAGCCGAAATGCGCGCGCAGGGCGTTGGTGACGTTGGGGTCGGCCTGGGACAACTCGATGAGCAGGTTGAACAATTCGGGCAGGCTCGCGCCGTGGCCTCCCTCCTCGCGTGGGAGGCGCAGGGTGGTGAAGCCCGCCTCTCTCAGCCAGCCGATCTCGTCATGGGGGAGCGTGTGCGCGAGATCGCGGGCGATGGCGGTGGCGCTGATGCGCGCGAAGACCGGCCGGAAACCGGCCGCGAGCGCCTCGTAGCCCGCGCTCGGTCCCGCGCCCCATCCCGCTTCCGTCTGAGACATTCCGTCGATCCCGTGCCTGTGATGCCGTCACGCCGAAGGGGCTCGCGCTCGATGGCCCCCGGCCCCGTGGTCGTCCTGATCGACAATCCGGGCAGGGCAGACAAGTATAAATTAGGGTCGGATATGCGATTTAGCGATGTTATGCTCTAATCAATCGTAAAATAGACGATGTATGCTTGAAAGGGATGATCGTTGAAAGATCATTCTCGTTGACCGGATAGGATCACCGGCTAGGCTCATGCGTAGGAATGCCTCGCGCATCGCGTGAACGAGGCCTCTCTCTCCATCACACGATACCGTCGCCCCGGATTGCCTGGATCTGCCATGAGCGCACGCCGCGAATTGAGGCTGAACGCCTTCGAGATGGGGGCGCCGGGCCATACCTGGGCCGGGCTGTGGCGGCACCCACGCGACGCGGCGGCGCGCTACAATACCCTCGAGTACTGGGTGTCGCTGGCCCGCACCGCCGAGCGCGGCCTGTTCGACGGGATCTTCCTCGCCGACGTGGTCGGGGTCTACGACGTCTACGGTGCCAGCCCGGCCACCGCCGTCGCCCGGGCGGCGCAGGCGCCGAACCTCGACCCGTTCCTGCTGGTGCCGGCCATGGCCCATGCCACGACGCACCTCGGCTTCGGGGTCACGGCGAACCTCACTTACGAACACCCCTATACCTTCACCCGCCGGCTCTCGACCCTCGACCACCTCACCAATGGGCGGATCGGCTGGAACGTGGTCACCGGCTATCTCGAGAGCGGCGCGCGCGGCATGGGCCTGCCCCAGGCCCGCGAACACGATGCGCGCTACGATGCCGGCGAGGATTTCCTGGAGGCCGCCTACAAGCTCTGGGAGGGAAGCTGGGAGGACGGCGCGGCCCTGCGCGACCGGGCAAGCGGCCTGTTCACGCAGCCGGGCCGGGTCCACCGCGTCACCCATGACGGGCCGAGCTACCGGGTCGACGGGCAGCATCTCAGCGAGCCGTCGCCGCAGCGGACGCCCGTGCTCTACCAGGCCGGGGCCTCGTCGCGCGGACGTCTCTTCGCCGCCCGCCATGCCGAGAGCATCTTCCTCAACGGCCAGACCAGGGCCATCGCGGGCAAGGCCGTGCGCGCCACGCGGCAGGCGGCGAAGGAGGCGGGCCGCGATCCCTACGACATCCGGATGTTCCTCGGCGCCACCGTGATCGTCGCCCCCACCCGCGCCGAGGCGCTCGATCTGCGCGACGAGTACGCGCGGTATCTCGACGTGGAGGGCCAGCTCGCCCTCGTCTCCGGCTGGACCGGGATCGACCTGTCCGAACTCGATGCCCATGAGGGGCTCGCCTACGTCAAGACCAACGCCATGCAGTCCCTGCTGGAGAACCTGACGCTGCCCGGCGAACGCCCCTTCACCCGTGCCGATTTCGCCGAGTTCGGCCCGCGCGGGGCACGAGCCCCCTTCATCGTCGGATCGCCCTCGGACGTCGCCGACGCGCTGCTGTCCTGGGCCGACGAGGCCGATATCGACGGCTTCAACCTTACCCGCGCCGTCGCGCCCGAGACGATCGAGGCCTTCGTCGACCTCGTCGTGCCCGCGCTGCAGGACCGGGGCGCGTTCAAGACGCGGTATCGCGAGGGCACGCTCCGCGAAAAGCTGTTTCCAGAGGGCGGCGCCCACCTGAAGGCGACCCATCCCGGCGCCCGCTTCCGCCGGGGCGGCGGCGAGGCCCGCGCCTCCGCCGCCTGACCGGCCCCCCCCTCTCCCCTCCCCGATCACAGGCTTCCCCGATGCTCCCGCTCCGTACCCGCCGCACCCTCCTCGGCGTCGCGGCTGTCCTCTTCGCTCTGGCGACCGGCCCCGCCTTCGCGGAAAAACCCCTGCGGATCGGCGCGACGCCGGGACCGGTGGGGCAGACCCTGGCCTTCGCCGCCGATCTCGCCCGCAAGCAGGGGCAGAATGTCGAGATCGTCGAGTTCACCGATTGGGTGACGCCCAACGAGGCCGTGGCCTCGGGCGATATCGACGCCAACCTGTTCCAGCACGTGCCCTACCTTCAGAACGCGATCCGCTCACGGGGCTACAAGCTGGTGGCCGTGGAGGGCGCGATCGTCCTGCCGGTGGGCCTGTTCTCGAAGACGGTGACCAGCCTCGACACGGTTCCCGACGGCGCTTCGGTCGCCATCGCCAACGATCCCGTCAACGCGGCGCGGGGCTTGCGCCTGCTGGAAACCGCCAAGCTGCTTACCCTGAAGCCGGGCGTCGGCGACGAGGCCTCCGTCGCCGACATCGTCGCCAACCCCAAGCGCCTGCGGATCATCGAGCTCGAAGCGGCGCAATTGCCGCGCGCGATGGACGACGTGACCCTGGCGCAGGTCAGCTTCACCTACCTGATCGCCGCCGGCGGCGACCCCAGGACCTCCCTCATCACCGATGGAGCCGGGGACCGGCGCTACACGCTGAGCTTCGTCGCCCGTCCGGACAATCGCGACGATCCGCGTCTCGCCGCTTTCATCCGCAGCTTCCGGTCGGCGCCGGTGCGGGACTACATCGAGCGGACCTACAAAGGCTTCCTCGAGCCGGTCTGGTAGCGCGGTCTCCGACCGAACCCCCCGCCCCGACCCGTTTTCTCAAGCGCGCCCGCCCGGAGCCCTGCGATACGCTCGATGGCGGACGCGCCGGCACGCCCGAACAGAGAGGATCACCATGCCCCTGAACCGTCGCGCCCTGCTGGGCGGCACCCTTCCCCTGCTGGGCGGCACCTTTGCCCTCATCACGGCCTCCACGGCCCGGGCCGCAACACCCCTCAAGGTGGTCGCCTCCTCGGTGCCGCATGCCGAGATCCTGACCTACGTGCAGGACACGCTCGCTCCGGACCTGCCCCTGCGGATCATCGAGATCAGCGGCGACATCCGCCCGAACCGCCTCGTTCTCGATGGCGATGCCGACGCCAACTTCTTCCAGCACGTGCCGTATCTGCGCAGCGAGGAGGCCGAACTCGGCGTCCGCTTCGCCGTGACTGCGAGCGTGCATGTGGAGCCCCTCGGGCTGTATTCGCGCCACGTCCGCAGCCTCGCCGACCTGCCGAAGGGGGCGACCGTCGCCCTGTCCAACAACGTCACCAATTTCAGCCGGGGGCTGAAGCTGCTGCAGGAGAACGGCCTCATCCGTCTCAGGCCCGGCGGCGACGGCACCTTCGCCACGGCCGGCGACATCGCCGAGAATCCGAAATCCTTCAGCTTCGTCGAGGTGGCGCCGCCGCACTTGCCGCGCTCCCTCGACGACGTCGCCCTGGCGGTCATCAACGGCAACTACGCCCTCGAATCCGGCCTCGACCCGGCCAAGGATTCCCTCGGCCTGGAGCGGGCGGAGGGCAACCCCTACGCCAACGTGCTGGTGACGACGCAAGGCCTGGCCCAGGATGCGCGCATCCAGACGCTCTCCTCCCTCCTGCAATCGGCGGAGGTCGCCGGCTTCATCCGCGAGCGCTATCGCGGTGCGGTGATCCCGGTGAGAAGCGCCTGACCGGAGCGCGCCGGCACGTCGGGGCGGCTGTCCGTGGTGAAGCCGTCCCGGTTCGGCATCCGCACCTTCGGCAGGGAGGCGGCATCGAGTTCCGCCCCCTCCGGCAGGATGCCGTTGAGATGCAGCACATAGGCGCTGAGGGCGTAGGTCTCGTCGGCGCTCAGGGATTGCGGCGCGTCGTAGGGCATGGCGCGGCGGATATAGTCGAACAGGGTGGTGGCATGGGGCCAGAAGCTTCCCACCGTCCGCACCGGCTTGCTTGTCGCGAGGCTGCCCTGGCCACCCGCGAGCCTGTCGGCGGATGCACCCTCCCCCTGCGCCCCGTGGCAGGCGGCGCAGCGCGCCCCGAACAGGGCCTCGCCCTGGCGCACGCTGCCATGGCCGGCGGGCAGGCCCTGACCGTCGGCCCGCACGTCGATGTCCCAGAGGGCCAGGGTCTGCGGGGTCGCGGGGCGGCCGATCCCGGACAGGGAGACCGGCCCGGACGGGTCCGCCAGGGCGGCGCCCGTCACCGTCAGGCAGGCGAGAAGGCCGAGGCCGCTAAACCGCATGGCTCACGCCTCCCTCGGCGGCGATGTGCCAGCCGGCGATTCCGTTGTTGTGGTAGAAGGATTGGGTGCCCCGGACCGAGACCAGCGCCGCGCGCGGCGGCTGGACGTAGCCCGTCTCGTCGGTGGCCCGGCTGAGGAGATGCGCCGGGCCGCCCTCCCAGCGCCAGGGGAGCCGGAACCGCGTGAGGCATCTGGGCAGGATCGGACCCTCCAGAATGGCCGCCTGCCAGCGCGCGCCGCCGTCGGTGGAGACCTCGACGCCCGCGATGCGGCCGCGCCCCGTCCAGGCGAGGCCGCGGATCTCGCGAAAGCCGGGCGCGCGCAGTTGCTCGCCGCCGGACGGCGTGGTGATGACCGATTTGGCCTCCATCACGAAGGTGAACTGGCGCGCCGACCCGTCCGGCATCAGGTCTGTGTATTTCGAGGTCTCCTCGCGGGTCTGGAACGGCTGGTCCCCGACCTTGAGCCGGCGCAGCCACTTGATGCTGAGATTGCCCTCGACCCCCGGCACGAACAGCCGCAGCGGGTAGCCCTGTTCCGGGCGGAGCCGCTCCCCGTTCTGGGCATAGGCCAGGATCGCGCCGTTCCGCGCGAGGTCGAGGGGGATGCTCCGGGTCATCCCGGCCGCGTCCGCGCCCTCCGCCAGGATCCAGGCGGCGCCGGGCTTCACCCCGACCTCGTCGAGGAGGGTCGCCAATTCGACCCCGGTCCATTCGGCGCAGGAAAGGAGACCGTGGCTTTCCTGGAGGGTCCAGCCCGGCTTGGCCCCGAGCCACGGCGTGTTGCCCGAGCATTCGAGGAAATGGATGCGCGAGACCGACGGCATCCGCACGAGATCGTCCATGGTGAGGAGGAGGGGCCGTTCCACGAGGCCGTGGATCGCCAGCCGGTGGCGGTCCGGGTCGATGGCCGGGACACCGGCATGGTGGCGCTCGAAATGCAGCCCGTTGGGCGTGATGATGCCGTGCAGGTGCTGGAGCGGCGTGCCGGTGGAGGAGGCGCCGGGAAAGGCCGGCGGCGTCCGCGACTTCCGGCCTAGGTTCTCGTAGGGCGAGGGCCGGCCATAGGGCGGCGATGCGGACGGCGCTCCGGGCGTACGGCTCCATTCGGGGATGGCGAGGGGATCGCCCGTCTCCAGGGCGTGGGCGGCGGTGGCGATCCCGCCCGCCGCGCCGCCGGCCAGCCGAAGGAAGCCGCGCCGGCTCGAAGACCGGCGCGGTGCGCGCGATGTGTCAGACGGCATGACAACGGGGTCCGAATGGGCGTTCGGAGGAGAACGCGAAGCGAGATGTCGGGGGCGATGGCGAAAGAAGAGCGTGGCTGCGTCTCTTTCGATGATTGTCATTGGACCGTATCCGGCCTTCGCAATCAACGGCATGGATTTTTCAATTCTTGCGGGGACGCGAATACATCTTCTCTCGAACCGGGACGCCGAGGGACCATTTTTCGGATTACGTAAGGCCGCTTGGGCGATGCCGGGATTGCCCTGCCCGACGCCGCGCATGCGGCCCGTCCCGAATGCCGGGCGACTTGAATGTTGGGCAACTTGGAGGATCGTTCTCTCGCGGTAGGGCTGCGGGGATCGATCTTGCTTGAAGGGCGAAGAATTCGGCAGCCGATTTCATTGAATGCGACAAGTATAGGTCATAGAATCGCAGGATAGATGTTCATCGTTCCGTTCCACCGCCCGGCGCCTGCGCGTGCCGGGCGCATGAGGTTTGGCGAGTGCCTGGAATTCAGATCGACCGCGGCGGCGATGCCGTCCCGCCGCCGCCGGATGCGCTGATCCGTTTCGAGCAGGTGGCGAAGACCTACTCCACCCGCGACGGCGCCGGCGTCTCGGCGCTGAGCGGGATCGACCTGTCGGTGGCGGCCGGTTCGGTGCTGGGGGTGATCGGCCGCTCGGGCGCGGGGAAATCGAGCCTGATCCGGCTCATCAACGGCCTGGAGCGCCCGAGCGCGGGTCGTGTCCGTGTCGGGGATGCGGAGGTCTCGTCCCTCGACGAGCGCGCGCTGCGCCGGATGCGCCGCGGCATCGGCATGATCTTCCAGCATTTCAACCTGCTCTCGTCCCGCACCGCCTTCGGCAACATCGCCCTGCCCCTGGAGATCGAGGGCCGGGGAAAAGCCGCGATCCGCGCCCGTGTCGAGGAATTGCTGGCCTTGACCGGGTTGGAGGAGCAGCGCGACCGCTATCCCGCCGAACTCTCGGGCGGCCAGAAGCAGCGTGTCGGCATCGCCCGCGCGCTGGCCACGGGGCCGAGCGTGCTTCTCTCCGACGAGGCCACCTCCGCCCTCGACCCGGAGACCACGCGGTCGATCCTGGCGCTGCTGCGCCGCATCAACCGCGATCTCGGCCTCACCATCGTGCTCATCACCCATGAGATGTCGGTGATCCGCGCCGTGGCGGACCGCGTCGCCGTGCTGGAGGCGGGCCGCATCGTCGAGCAGGGAGACGTGTTCGAGGTGTTCACCCGTCCACAGGCCGAGATCACCCGGACGCTGCTGGCGGGAGAGATGGGGCTGGCGCTGCCGGCCGGACTTCGCGCCGAGATCGACACCCAGCCGATTCCCGGCGGCACGGCGGTTCTGCGGATCGCCTTCCGCGGGCCTCACGCCAACGACCCGATCGTCGCGCGGCTCGCGCGCGAGACCGGCATCGAGGCCAACATCCTGTCCGGCACCGTCGACGAGATCGCCGGCCAGCCCTTCGGCTCGCTGACGGTGGGGCTGCCCGCTGGGCCGGACGTGGTCGGCCGGGCACGCGCCTTCCTCGACGCTCACGGCCTCGTCTCCGATCTCCTCGGCTACCTGCCGGCCCACAGCGTGGAGGCTCGCCGTGTCGCCTGAAATGATCCGCCTGCTGCTGCAGGCCACCGGCGACACGCTTTCCATGGTGGCCGTGGCGGCCGTTCTCGGCACGCTGTTCGGCCTTCCGCTGGGCGTCTTCCTGGCGACCAGCCGGCGCGGGGAATTGCTCGCCGCGCCCTGGCTCAACGGCGTGCTGGGCCTCGTCGTCAACGCCACCCGCTCGACGCCCTTCATCATCCTGGTCGTGGCCATCATCCCCTTCACCCGGCTCATCGCCGGCACTTCCATCGGGATGTGGGCCGCCACGGTGCCGCTGACGGTGGCGGCGACGCCCTTCATCGCCCGCCTGGTGGAGGCGGCGATCCGCGAGGTCGATGCCGGGCTGGTGGAGGCGGCGCGCGCCTTCGGGGCCGGCCCGCTCACCATCATCCGCAAGGTGCTGATCCCGGAGGCGCTGCCCGGCATCCTCCTCGGCCTGACCCTCGCGGTGGTGTCGCTTCTCGGCTACTCGGCCATGGTCGGCGCCGTCGGCGGCGGGGGGCTGGGCGATCTCGGCATCCGCTACGGCTACCAGCGCTTCCGGCCCGAGATGATGCTGGCCGTGGTCGTCGTGCTGATCGTCCTGGTCCAGGCGGTCCAGACCATCGGCGAGCGTCTGGCCGGCCGGCTCAACCGGCGCATCCGCCGGGCGTGATCCCGCTCCGGCAGGTTTCATCGGGGCACGCACCGGATAACCCGCCCGGAATGTCCCATATAACGAACGCCGGGCGTGATGAGATAAATCGACGGTCTCCCACATATCGTCGCTCGGCCGGAAATATTCTTCGCATTGCTGCGACGGGCTCGATAACGACTACGATCCGTCTGTTCTAGAGACGGATCATCTCCTTTGTCCGTTCTATAAAGAGAACGATTTCATTGACGGCGAGGGCGCCGCCGAGCAGATTCGGAGGACACTTTCTCACCCCGGCTCCGCGTCCCGCGTCCGAGTTACGACAGCAGGTTTCCCCATGACGACCCGACGCCCGACTCTCTCGCGCCGGAAAGCGGCGGCTCTTCTGGGCGGCTTCGCCCTCTCCCTGGCGAGCCTCGGCCCTGCCGCCGCCGCTGAGGGCCAGCTGCGCATCGCCAAGCAATTCGGTGTCGTCTACCTGCTTCTCAACGTCGTCGAGGACCAGAAGCTCATCGAGAAGCACGGCAAGCAGGCGGGCCTCGACATCAAGGTGGAGTACGTCCAGCTCTCCGGCGGTTCGGCGGTCAACGACGCACTGCTGTCCGGCAATATCGAGATCGCCGGGGCCGGTGTCGGCCCGCTCTTCACCCTCTGGGACCGCACCCGGGGACGGCAGAACGTCAAGGGCGTCGCGTCGCTCGGCAACTTCCCCTACTACCTCGTCACCAACAATCCCGACGTGAAGACCATCGCCGACTTCACCGAAAAGGACCGCATCGCGGTTCCCGCCGTCGGCGTCTCGGTTCAGTCGCGCATCCTGCAGCTGGCCTCGGCTAAGCTCTGGGGCGACAAGGACTTCGCCAAGCTCGACAAGATCAGCGTCGCTGTTCCGCATCCGGAGGCCACTGCCGCGATCGTCAAGGGCGGCACCGAGATCTCCGGCCATTTCGGCAACCCGCCCTTCCAGGAGCAGGAACTCGCCGACAATCCGAAGGCCCGGATCGTCCTCAATTCCTATGACGTGCAGGGCGGGCCGGCCTCCTCGACCGTGCTCTACGCCACCGAGAAGTTCTACAAGGACAGCCCGAAGACCTACACGGCCTTCCTGGGCGCCCTCGACGACGCCGCGAAGTTCATCACCGCGAATCCGGAGAAAGCCGCCGAGATCTACGTTCGGATCAACGGCAGCAAGATCGACCCGGCCTTCCTGACGACGATCATCAAGAACCCCGCCGTATCCTTCAAGGTGACGCCCGAGAACACGCTCGGTCTCGGGACGTTCATGCACCGGGTCGGCGCCATCAAGGCGGAGCCGAAGACGATCGGAGACTACTTCTTCGATGACCCGCGCATCAGCAACGGCAGCTGAGCGGCGCGCCATGATCTTCACGGCTCCCCGCTCCGAATTCGCCATCACAGGGCTCCCCGATCCCCGCGCATGGGGATCCGCGCGGCGTGAGGAGGCGCGCGCCCATGCCCCGGTCGCGGCCGAGGCATCGCCGCTGCTGCGGATCAAGGGCGTGACCCTCGAATACCGCACGCCGGAGCGGGTGGTGCGCGCCACCCATCGCATCGACCTCGATATCCATGAGGGGGATCGGTTCGTCCTCCTCGGGCCGTCCGGCTGCGGCAAGTCCACCCTGCTCAAGGCCGCGGCCGGTTTCCTCCGCCCCGTGGAGGGGGAGATCACCCTCGGCGGCGTGCCCGTGCGCGAGCCCGGCCCCGACCGCATCGTGGTGTTCCAGGAATTCGACCAGTTGCCGCCCTGGAAGACGGTCGCCCAGAACGTCGCCTTCCCCCTGCGCGCGGCCCGTGCGCTGGGCCGGCGCGAGGCCGCCGAGCGGGCGCGGCACTACATCGACAAGGTCGGGCTGACGCGCTTTGCCGACAGCTACCCGCACCAGCTCTCGGGCGGCATGAAGCAGCGCGTGGCGATCGCCCGGGCGCTGGCGATGCAGCCGAAGGTCTTGATGATGGACGAGCCCTTCGCGGCCCTCGACGCCCTGACCCGGCGCCGGATGCAGGAGGAATTGCTGTCCCTGTGGGACGAGGCCCGCTTCACCCTGCTCTTCGTCACCCATTCCATCGAGGAGGCCCTGGTGGTCGGCAACCGGGTGGCGCTGCTCTCGCCCCATCCGGGCCGTGTGCGGGCCGAAATCAACAGCCATGCGTTCGATCTGACCAGCATCGGGAGCCGCGATTTTCAGGGCGCGGTGCAGCGTCTGCACAGCCGCCTGTTCGAGACCGCTCCCGAACCCGAAGCATCCACGGAGGCGTCCGCATGAGCGATGCCAGTCTCGCGGGCCGGACCCTCGTGCCGCCGATCCGCCCCGAATACGACCACGTGCTCGCCCCCTTCGTGGAAGCCCCGGTGGAACGGGTGCTGCCGTTCTCGACTCGGCTCTGGCAGCAGGATTGGCTGCGCAAGGGCCTGATCATCGTCGCCCTCGTCCTCGTATGGGAGGGGCTGGCGCGCTGGCAGGACAACGACCTGCTGCTGCCCGGCTTCGGCGCCACGATGGCCGCCCTGGTGGACGGCCTCGTGAACGGCGAACTGCTGGACCGGGTGCGGATCTCCCTCGTCGTGCTGCTGCAGGGCTATGTCTGCGGCATCGTCCTGGCCTTCCTGCTGACCACCCTGGCCGTCTCGACCCAGTTCGGCCGCG
This sequence comes from Methylobacterium sp. 88A, assembly GCF_000376345.1. Taxonomy (NCBI): domain Bacteria; kingdom Pseudomonadati; phylum Pseudomonadota; class Alphaproteobacteria; order Hyphomicrobiales; family Methylobacteriaceae; genus Methylobacterium; species Methylobacterium sp. 88A. The sequence continues at coordinate 1,679,945 of NZ_AQVT01000001.1, read as the reverse complement.
ACCTGCTCTCGACCCTGACGGCGATGTTCAACCCGCTGCCGGCGATCGCCCTGCTGCCGCTGGCCTTGCTCTGGTTCGGCCTCGGTTCCGGCAGCCTGATCTTCGTCCTCATCCATTCGGTGCTCTGGCCGATGGCGCTCAACACCTATGCGGGCTTTCAGGGCGTGCCCGAAACCTTGCGCATGGCCGGGCGCAACTACGGTCTGCGCGGCCCGTCCTACGTGATTCAGATCCTCATCCCCGCCGCCCTGCCGGCGATCCTGTCCGGCCTCAAGATCGGATGGGCCTTTGCCTGGCGCACGCTGATCGCGGCGGAACTCGTCTTCGGCGCATCCTCGGGGCGCGGGGGGCTGGGCTGGTACATCTTCCAGAACCGCAACGAACTCTACACGGACCGCGTCTTCGCCGGTCTCGTCCTCGTCGTCGTCATCGGTCTCGTCATCGAGAACGTGGTGTTCGCGGCCTTCGAGCGGCTCACCGTGCGGCGCTGGGGCATGGCGCGATAATCCCGACCGATGTCGGAGGCCAAGCTGCCCCGCGCGAAAGGTTCTACTTTCACGAGCGTCCGGCAGAGCAGTTTTCGATCGTTCCGCCTCTATCTTTAAAAGATCATATTATCGACTTTTGCTGATTGCCCCTAGTATAACGGCTCTCGCAAAAGCTTTTATTCAGTATTTCGTCCGCCGGCGGGACTGGGGTGCCGGCCGGATGGCCCCGCTTCGATCGCATCGCTGTCCCGTCTCGCCCTCGACGCCATCGGGCTCCGGCATGGCGCCGGGCCCATCCTCGACCTCTTGCGCCTGCCATGAGGGCGTGAGCGACCGCTTCACCGATGCCGCACCTTTTCGCCGGGCGGATGTAGATTCAAGGGAGATCAATCCGTGACGATCACCAGACGCCGCGTGCCGGGCCTGCTCCTTGCGCTCGGAGCCGGCCTTTCCGCCCTCACCGGTGCCGTCGCCGGGGAGGCCGCGCGGAAGGAGTTCCGGATCGGCTACCAGAAGATCGGCCTCATCGTCGTCGCCCGGCAGCAGGGGGTGATCGAGAAGCGCCTGGCCGCGCAGGGCACCAAGGTGCAGTGGGTCGAGTTCCAGGCCGGGCCTCCCCTGCTCGAAGCCCTGAGCGCGGGCAGTATCGATTTCGGCTATACCGGCGACGCGCCGCCGATCTTCTCGCAGTCGGCGGGCGGCAACCTCGTCTATGTCAGCGCCGCGGCGCCCTCCGGCGACGGCGAGGCGATCCTGGTCAAGGAATCTTCGCCGATCCGGTCGGTCGCCGATCTGAAGGGCAAGAAGGTCGCGTTCGGTCGCGGCACGAGCGCGCACAACCTCATCATCGCCGCCCTGGAGAAGGCCGGCCTCACCTTCTCGGACATCACGCCCGCCTACCTGACGCCGGCCGATGCCGGCTCGGCCTTCGCCAACGACAGCGTCGACGCGTGGTCGATCTGGGATCCCTACTTCGCCGTGGCGCAGGCGCGGAGCAAGACCAGGGTCCTGGCGACCTCCGGCCAGACCCTGGACGTGTCGGCCTATTTCCTGGCCAACAGGACCTTCGCCGACACGCATCCGGGCGTCATCGTCCATAGTCTGGCGGGTCTCACCGAGGCGGCCGCCTGGGCCGACGGGCACCGCGACGAGGTGGCCAAGGCGCTGAACGCCGTGACGGGCATCCCCTACGAGATCCAGAAGGTCGCGGCGGACCGTACCCGGTTCGGGGTCCGGCCCCTCACCGACGCGATCCTCTCCGGGCAACAGGCCACGGCCGACCGCTTCCATCGTCTCGGGCTCATCCCCCGCGCGATCCAGGTGCGTGACGCCGTCTGGACCCCGCCGCGCACCTGATCGCGTCGACCCGCAAATTCCGTCGACCCGCAAGGCCCGGAGCCCCCACATCGTGACCACCCTCGACCCCCTCGCGAGTCTGTCCCTGCCGGGAGCGGGCGTCCCGCCCCGGCGGGCGCTGCCCAAGGCCGTTTCCCCCTCCCCCTCGCGCCACACGGCCCGGTCGGGCTTGGGCCCCTACGGTCTCTTCGTGATCTCGTGGCTCGCCCCCGTCGCCCTCGTGGCGGTCTGGGAAGTCCTCGCCCGTGCCGGCTGGATCTCGCCGCAGGTGCTTCCGGCACCGAGCAAGGTCCTGACGACCGCCTGGAAGCTGACACTGAACGGTTCGCTGCTCCTCGATCTCGGCACCAGCCTGCTGCGCGCGGCGGTGGGCTTCGCCATCGGCGGCGGAATCGGTTTCGCCCTCGGCACCCTGGTCGGGTTTTCCCGTCTCGCGGAGGCGGCCATCGACCGGAGCGTCCAGATGATCCGCGCCATCCCGTTCCTCGCCCTGCTGCCCCTGGTCATCGTGTGGTTCGGCGTCGGCGAGAGCCAGAAGATCTTCCTCGTGGCGCTGGGGGTCGCCTTTCCGATCTACATCAACACGGTGCTCGGCATCCGGCAGGTGGACCCGAAGCTCGTCGAACTCGGCCGGGTCCGGAACCTCGGTCCGATCCAGCTGATCCGCCGCATCATCCTGCCCGGCGCCCTGCCCTCGATCCTCACGGGCGTCCGCTATGCCCTGGCGACGGCCTGGCTGGCCCTGGTGGTGGCCGAGACGATCGGCGCGCAAGCCGGCCTCGGCTTCCTCGCGATGGATGCCCGTGAGTTCCTGCGCACCGACGTGATCGTGCTCGCCATCGTGCTCTACGCGCTGATCGGCATCGCCGCCGATTCCATCGCCCGTCACCTGGAGCGCTCGCTCCTCGCCTGGCACCCGAATTTCGGGGACCGCCGATGAGCCGCGCCCATGCCGGGAGCGTTGTGGCCGCGTCCCCTCCCTCGCGTCCCGCCGTCGTCGTCACCGACCTCACCCGCGCCTACGGCGCGCGCGTCGTCATCGACGGCCTGAACCTCGTCATCGAGCGCGGTGAGTTCGTCGCCCTGCTGGGCGAGAGCGGTTGCGGCAAGACGACCTTGCTGCGGGCCCTGGCGGGGCTCGATCCCGTCGATCACGGCCGCATCGACGCGCCGGGAGAGGCCGCCGTCGTGTTCCAGGAGCATCGGCTGCTGCCGTGGGACAGCCTCTGGCGGAACGTGGCGCTGGGCCTGCCGGACCAGGGGGCTCGGGAGCGCGCCGCCGCCGCGCTCTCCGAGGTCGGGCTCGGACACCGCCTCGACGATTGGCCGCGCAATCTCTCCGGCGGTCAGGCGCAGCGCGTGGCTCTCGCCCGCGCGCTCGTGCAGGAGCCGGAACTGCTGCTGCTCGACGAACCCTTCGCGGCGCTCGACGCCCTGACCCGCATCCGCATGCACGGGCTGGTCAAGGAACTCGTGGCCCGCCACCGGCCGGGCGTTCTCCTCGTCACCCACGATGTCGACGAAGCCATCTCGCTCGCCGACCGCGTGCTGGTGATGCGGGCGGGGATCATCGCCGCCGAGCACCGGCTCGACGGCTCCGGCGATCGGGTGGCCCTCCGCCTCCGCCTCCTCGCCGAACTCGGCGTTCACGCCGAATCCGAGCCCGCCTGAGTGTGTCCCGGAGGATCTATCAGCGGATGCCCATGCCCAAGTGAATCACAAGTGGATCATCTGCCGACTTCTATCATCCAAGCCCACCACCTCATCCTGAGGCGCCCGCGTCAGCGGGCCTCGAAGGAGCCCTCCAGACACCAGAGCGATCCCTGGACGCCTCCTTCGAGGCCGCTACGCGGCACCTCAGGATGAGGTAAAGTCTTGGAAAAACAAATCAAACAGGCCCGCCTGAATTTCCCCTCGTAGCCGACCCACCAGAGACTCTCATGACGACCTCATTCCGCTCTCCGTCCTCCGGCCCTTCCCGCCGCCGTTTCCTCGAGACGTCCCTGCTCGGTGCCGGTGCCCTCGCGGGTGGTCTCGCGGGTGGTCTCGCGGGCCATTCGGCCGGCGCCGCCACCGGCCGCACCACCGACACGCTGCGCCTGACCTGGGGCTATACCGGCCTCACCTTCATCGCCAAGGAGCGCGGCGAACTGGTGAAGACGCTCGCCAGAGACGGGATCAAGGTGGAATGGGTCGGCCCGTTCCCCAACCACGCGCCGACCCTCCAGGCGGTCACCGGCGGCACCGCCGATTTCAGCTTCGGCGGCAGCACGACCCCTGCGCTCGCCGCCATCTCCGCCGGCTCGCCGCTGGTCTTCACCCAGTTCCTCATCTACAGCCCGCGCACCACGGCCATCATCGCCAAGGACGGGTCCGGCATCGACAAGGTCGAGGATCTCGTCGGCAAGTCTGTGGCGGTGAACCGGTCGGGGCTCGGCGAGTTCCTGGTGGTGGCGGCGCTGGAAAAGCACGGCATCGACCGGTCCAAGGTCAAGTTCGTCTATCTCAACCCGCCCGATGCCGCTCCGGCGCTGGCCTCCGGCAAGGTCGATGCGTGGTCGATGTGGAGCCCCGGCGTGGACATCGCCCGCGTCGACTACAACGCCCACGACATCTTCCTCGAAGAGCGCGACCTGCCCTTCCAGATCGATTTCACCTCCTACCTGACGCGGCGGGATTTCGTCGCGAAGAACCCCGATCTCGTCCGCGCCTTCCATGCGGCGCTGAAGAACGACGCCGATTGGGCGTCCGCGAACACGGAAGAGGCCGAGCGGCTCACGCAGGCCAAGGCGGGCTACAGCGACCGGGTGCGCGACCACTTCATCGGCCTGCGCAAGCAATACAAGCTCTACGCGACGGACGATCAGGCCTTCCTGTCGGAGTTCCAGAAGGCGGCCGAGTGGCTGGTCACGCGCAAGGTCCTGCCCGAGCCGGTGACCGTCACCGATCATCTCGTCCGGGTCTGACGGGATCGTCGCCCCGTTCCAGGCCCCGGTCCTCGCGTCCCAGCGGCGGACCTCGTATCTTACCGGAACGGGACGGGAGCCGATGCTTCCCGTCGGCCGGAGCTATTCCGAACGTCTCGCACTCCCGAGCAGCGCGCGGGCGGCTTCGTGACGGATCTCGCCCGTCTCGCAGGTCTTGCAGATCGCCCCGAGATAGCGACCGTCGATCACCGTCGCGGCGAACAGCCCAGACTTGAAGCGGTTCGCGGCCTGTGTCTCCACGGCGTACCAGAGGCGTGTCCCGAACCGCACCTTGCCGAATTCGCCGCGCAACGTCGCGTCCCTGCTCGTGCTTTTCAGAGCGCTGCGGATGCGGGTGTAGCGGGAGGTGGGCGAGGCGTAGAGCCCGTCGAGACGGGCTGAGTCGTCGCCGTCGTCTCCGACGGGATCGCGTCTCAGGAACAGGGTGCAGACCTCTAGGGTGCGCTTGCAGGAGAGCGTGCCGCAGACGAGACGCACGGTCATCCGGCCCGTGGCGTCACCGGTCGCCTCGGCGGGATCTTCCAGGGTCCATCCCTCCGGGAGATCGATGACGAAGCCCTGGTCCAGACGGACCGTCCGTGTCCTCGCGGTCTCCCCGCCCCAGGCCGCTCCCGCGACGGTCAGTGCCGGGAACACGCATGCGAGGGCGAGCCAGCCGGAGCGGCGTTTCGGAGCACGGCTCATAACGGTCCGCCGTCCGAAGGCAGATGGCGCGCCGCGAGCGCCTCGAAACGGGCGAGTGCGTCCGGATCGAAGGCGCGTGTCGGGAGTGGCAATACGCTGCCCCAGCGCATCGGCAGGACGATGAGCTCGCCCAGCCGCTCGCAGCCCCGGAAGTTCGTCCAGCCGAGGCGTGCCCAGGCTCCTCCTTGGGCGACCGAGAGGCCCCGGGCGTCGGCATGGGCATAGGACGTGCCGGGCCGTGCCTCCCGCGCGAGATCCCGTCCGAGCTCGCGCGCCGCCCAGCGACGGTTCCAGGGACCGAGCGCGAGGACGAGCAGGACCACCGCCGCGGCCCCTATGGCCGGCTTCAGGAAATCGGTTCCCGCCATCTCGAGGAAGAGCGGGAACGCGATGGAGAATGGGACGCGGTAGGGGTCCACCGCCCACACGAAGGCGACGATGCCGGGAACGAGCAGGCTCAGACCGACGAAGAGCAGCACTGCCCCGCGCATCCGTGCTCGCCGCATCGCCGGCCGGTCGAGGGTCCTGGTCACGAGCGCCGCCCGATCCTCCGCCGTGAGCGTGAAGGCGATGCGCACCGCATCCCCGGCTTCGTCGGCGAAGGGATCGGTGTCGTCGGGCGGGTGGGGCGACAAGGGCCGCCCGGCGGCGGTCCAGGCCCGAACGCCGTCGGCCTGCGCCGTCGTGAGATCGGCCTTGGCGAGGACGATGGGTTCGCCCTCGACATCCGTCAGGACGAAGAGGTGGAGACGGTCCTCGTCCAGCCCCTTGATGAGATGCCAGGGCAGGAAAGCCTCCAGATCCGCACTCGTCTGCGTGATCCCGGCATCGTCGAAGCGGTAGGTCATCGGCACGGGCGTGTCTTCGCCGGGGGGGCCGATCGCGGCGACGAGCCGCTGCTGCAGCAGCCACGGGTAGGCCGCGTGAAGGGTGAGGCAGGCGAGTGTCACGACCGCGAGGAGCGCGGCCAGCGGCCAGAGCGACAGGTCGGGGAGGTCCTGCAGAAACCCGGATATGGTCTTGCCTTTACGCCCCCCCTCCGTCGCCCAGGTCGAGACGAAGCCGAGCAGGGCGAAGAACCATAGCGCGGGTAGTCCGACCGTCAGGATACGCCGCCGGAATGCCGCCGAGCGAGGTCGGTGCATCCAGGCGATGCCGGCGAGTCGATGGGTGAAGTGAAGCGGGGCGGCGAAGACGAGGGGCGCGCGGGGGGATAGCGGACGTGCCGAAATGGATGGGACGACGGGCAGGGTTGCATCTCCTACGACGCGCGGCGTGCGCTCATGGCGCTACGCGGGTTTCGCAAAAGTGGTCGCTGGTTTTGCGGCCGAAAACCTGCGACGCTCCAAGGGCCAATGCGGACCCGCACAGGTCCGGCAGGCCTCCATCGTGCCCGGACCGGGCGGCTGAGACAACCGCCGACGACACGGGGTGGTTGAGAGCATCGCCGGATTCGAACGCCCGCGCACCGAATTTGCCGCCGGCGGCCGCTTCCGGGCGTGCCGACACGCGAGAGTTCGGGGCCCGATCCGACGAGACCGGGCCGCGGGCGGACTTCCCTTTGGAACCGAGCGGTCCAACGGGCTGTGTCGATCGAGGGTCCTGGCTCACCGAGCCGGTGCTAGAGCGCTCTTCGCCGAAGTGGATGCCGGTTCGGCGAAAAAGAGCGCGGCAAATCAAAAACTTAGAGATGTGTCCCGACCCAACGTGGTCGGGCACAGCTCTAGACCTGCCCGGCCGCGTCTTTCATGGCCGCCGCCGCCGCTGCCAGTCCCCAGCGGACCATCTCCTCCGCGTCGGCGGCCGTCCCCGCCTCCGCGTAGCAACGCAGCTCGGGCGCATTGCCGGACGCCCGGAAGTGGATCGTGCGTCCCCCGTCGAGTTCGACCCTAACACCGTCCTGTTCGTCCACGGATTGCGGCGTGCCGAGCGGGCGGAAGAAATCCGCGCGGAACGCCTCCCGGCCGAGCTGGCGCAGCAAGGCGCCGCTCCGCTCCGCCGGGGTTTCGGGCAGGCGGTCGCTGGCGGTCTCGCCGACCTTCAGGGAGACGACGAGTTCCGCGAGCGTCATTCCGGCGTCCCGTGCCGCCGCCAGGGTCGCCACGATCGGAAGGATCGCATCGCGCGTGGGCAGGGCCGCGAGGATCCCGTCGCCGACGGCAATGTCCGAACCGAGGAGGAAACCGCCATTGGCTTCGAAGCCGACGACGCTCGTGGCTCCGTCCCTCTGCGCCTGGCCCATCCCGGCGATGACGAACGGCGAGCCGACCTTGGTGCGCAGCACGCGTCGGAAGCCGCCCGCATGCTCGATGGCCGAGCCCGCCGTGACGGGGACGACGACCGTGTCGACGCCGAGATAGCGGGCGGTGATCAGCCCAAGGACATCGCCCCGGACGATCCGCCCGGCGGCGTCCGCGAGCAGCGGCCGGTCCGCGTCGCCATCGGTCGTCACCAGCGCGTCGAAGCCGCCCGATGCCATCGCGTCGCGGATGAACGCGATATCCTCGGGGCGGTGGGCCTCCGTGTCGATGGGCACGAAACTGTCGGAGCGGCCGATGGCGACGATGTCGGCCCCGAGGGCGGCCAACACGTCGGCGAGGAGATCGCGCGCCACGGAACTCTGCTGATAGACCGCGATCCTCTGGCCGGCCAGGATGGTGGAGGGGAAGGCATCGGAGTAGCGCTGACGGTAGCGGTCGATCGCCCCCGGCTCCCGCGTGGCGGCGTCAGTCGGCGGCATGTCGCCGACCCGGGAGATGTCGCCCAGGGCGGCGAGGATCGCGACCTCGTCGGTCTTGGTGATCTCGCCATCGGGGCGATAGAATTTCAGGCCGTTGCGATCCGAGGGAATGTGGCTGCCGGTGACCATGACGGCGCAGGCCCCGCGCCGGATGCCTTCGAGCGCGAGGGCCGGCGTCGGCAGGGCACCGCAATCGAACACGGTCAAGCCGGCCCCCGCCGCGGCGGCGGCCACCGTCGCGGCGATTCCCTCGCTGCTGTCGCGCAAGTCCCGGCCGATCACGACGTCGCGGCTGCCGCCGGTCGTCGCGGCAATCGAGCGGAAGAACGCGCTGGCATAGGCGTAGCTCGGCCATCCCACGAGGTCTGTCACCAATCCGCGCAGGCCACTGGTCCCGAATTTCAGACTGCTCATGAGCTTTCCACTTGCGATGGGCGCGACGGTGCGACGAGCCCCGCTTTTAGGTGGAGTGGGCCGCCGCCTCAATCGGTTCCCGTCGGGGCGTTTCCCCCGCCTTCAAGCGCCGGGGCGGATTGCCATGCGATCACCGGGCGTTCGAAGTGCCACGCGACGCTCACCGTCACTTCAGGTCGGTTGTGGCCGCAGGCTTGAGGCCGCTTCACGCGATCGCGGTGATCCGATGCAGAAGCGACATCAGATCGGATTGGCGCCGCGTCTGCGTCTTCGAGAAGATCGACGCCAGATGTGTCCGCACGGTCCACAACGTGATGCGCTTGTCGGATGCGATTTCCGCGAGTGTCTTTCCAAAGCAGATCTGCTTGGCGATGCTGGACTCGGTCTGCGTAAGGCCGAACATCTTCTGCATGACTTCGTTGCTGGGGTCCGGGTTCTCGTTCAGATCGACAATCGTCACGAGCGTATAGCCGTAAGCGTCCGTTTCGTCGCCAGCGGGCATGGCGTGAATGGCCAGGGAGCGCTTTCCCTGGCGCGGCACCATGATCCACGACTCGGACCTGTGCCGGAATCGTGTTCCCCCCGCTTCGAGCACGCTCTTGAAGCCGGCCCTCAGGTCCACGGACTTGGGCGTCTCCTCGTCGTTGAATTCCTGGATGGCTCGGATAGCCGCCTGATTGGATTCCACCACATCCCCGTCGGAATCCAGAAGTAGAGCGCCACAACCCATGCGATCCAAAACGCCGAAGAAACGGCTGTTGAGCGACACGATTTGCTCCCCAATGCAGCTTTGTTCAGTATTATTGTGTCCGACGCTCGCTACGTCTTCGACGCTACAGGGACGGGGCCGGCCTGATTTGCCTCGCGAGCGGACAGGCCTGCAAGGCGAGGGGAAATCTCCAAGGTCCGCATTCCCTCGTCCAACTACTTAAGTAGCCATCATGGCGGCTCGCCAAAAGCTGCAAGCGCCGCGAACTCATTCACGCATGCCTTATAGCGATTGTTTCCACAACGAAACGTGCATGTCCATAATTCTCGCACGCTCCGATGGTTGCTAGTCCATGTTACGGGGCGGGCCGATATTTTTCCATCCCCATGATAACTGATTGACCGACGTGGGAAATTCTCGATTGTCAACAGATCGGGGATCGCGGCTCGATCTCTGCTCGAGGGATGATTTCGGTTTGTCATCCCTCATATGAGGGAGGCCGGCGAGATTTTATTTGTGGGTCGCTCCCTCGGACGTGCGATGTCAGACGCTTCCCCACGGATTAAACTAAAAATTGCATTTTTGAGATACCGACCAGTGACGCCCCCCCTTTTGGTGGGCCGCCTCCGCCGGGTCCACCGGGCGCGCTCATCCCGCGTGGTGCAACCCCTCCGGGGCAAGGGTGCGGAGGCAGGGAAGTGACGGTGACGGCATCCCGACCTGCAGTGAGGGGTCGGCGCGGAACAGCCGCTTCAGGAACCCCGTGACCGCCTGGATGCGGGGGGAGAAGCGCAGGTCCGTATGCACGTTGAGCCAGAGATCGCGGCTGGTCGAGGCGGTTTCATGGAGCACGGGGACGAGGTCGTCGCGCCCCTTCACGGCGAAGCTCGGCAGAAGCACGAGGCCGAGACCGCCGGCGGCGGCGTTCTTCTGGGCGATCATGCTGTTGGAATGGAACACGATGTGACGGTCGAGCACGACGTCGTCGAGCCAGCGGACGCAATCCACCTGGATCAAATCGCTGATGTAGGAGACGAAGGCGTGATGGCGCAGATCGTCGATGCTCTGCGGCATGCCGGCCCGGGCGAGGTAGGTGGGGGCGCCGTAGAGGCCGAGCCGGAAGCGTCCCACCTGTTCGGAGACCAGCCCCTGGCCCGGCGGTTTGAAGAAGCTCAGGAAGAGGTCGGCCTCGCGCCGGTTGACGTAGACGGTCTGGGACGAGGTGACGAGTTCGATCGCGAGATCCGGGTGGGTCTCACGCAGGCGCACGAAGCGTTCCGCGAGGTAGAGCGAGGCGATGCCCTCCATCGTCGCGAGCCGCACCCGCCCGCTGGCCTGCGCCGCAGAGGGGGAAACCTCCTCGCCCATGGCGATGACCGCGCTCTCGACCCGCTCGGCATGCCCGAGGAGGCGCTGGCCCGGCTCGCTCAGCCGAAGCCCTGACGGCACGCGCTCGAAGAGCGCGATGCCGAGCGCACTCTCCAGATGGGCGAGGCGGCGGCTCACCGTCGATTGATCGACCTTCAGGCGCTTGGCCGCCCCGGCGAGGCTGCCGCCCCTGGCGGCGTTGAGGAAGACCTTCAGGTCGTCCCAGTCGAGCAGATCGAGCGCAGCCATGGGGATCGGTTGGCAAGACTCGCGCCAAGCCCGGCCGTCCGGCCGCCGCCCGCGCCGGGTTCCTTCCGCAAGGCGCCTTGCAGATTTGCCCACTTCGCGCGCGCCGGGCGCCGGCTAGGCTGGTTCACGAAAGGGTGAATCCATGCTTCCACGCTTCAAGGCCGCCGCGATCCACGCCGCCCCCGTCTTCCTCGACGCCACCGCCACCACCGACAAGGCGGTCTCGTTGATCCACGAGGCGGCGCGGGCGGGGGCGGGTCTCGTCGCCTTCCCGGAGACCTTCATCCCGGCCTTTCCGGTCTGGGCGGCGCTCTCGGCTCCCATCGACAACCACGATCTCTTCGCCCTCATGGTCGAGCAATCCGTCCTGGTCGACGGGCCGGAGATCGGGCGCATCCGTCAGGCGGCGCAGAAGGCGGGCATCGTCGTGTCCTTGGGGCTCAGCGAGCGCTCGGCCGTGAGCGTCGGCTGCCTTTGGAACGCCAATCTCATCATCGGCGCGGATGGCGCGATCCTGAACCATCATCGCAAGCTGATGCCGACCTATTACGAGAAGCTCATCTGGGCCCCGGGCGACGGCGCCGGGCTGAAGGTGGTGGAGACCGGGATCGGGCGCATCGGCCAGCTCATCTGCGGCGAGAACACCAACCCGCTGGCGCGCTATGCCCTGATGGCGCAGGGCGAGCAGTTCCACATCTCGTCCTGGCCCCCGGTCTGGCCGACGCGGCGGCCGAAGGGGGGCGGCAATTACGACAACCTGGCGGCCAACCGCCTGCGGGCCAGCGCCCATTGCTTCGAGGCCAAGGTCTTCGGCCTCGTGACGGCGGGCATGCTGGACGGCAAGGCCTACGATTTCCTCGCCGCCCGCGGTCCCGGCGCCGCCGACGTGCTCGACGCAACGCCGCGCGCCGCCTCGTTCTTCGTCGATCCCACGGGGGCGCAGATCGGCGAGGCGCTGCAGGACGAGGGGATCCTCTATGCGGAGATCGACCTCGATGCCTGCATCGAGCCCAAGCAGTTCCACGACGTGGTCGGCTATTACAACCGCTTCGATGTGTTCGACCTCGGGGTGAACCGCCAGCGGCTCGTTCCCGCACGGTTCCGCGACGGCCCGGAGCTTGCTGCCGCATCCGAGCCCCCGGCCCCGCCAGCGAACGGCGCGTGAGCGACCGACCCCGCGGAAGTCCGCTCCTCTTCCTTGCCTGCGATCCCTCGCCCCCGATCCTTCGCGTCAACGACCCAGAATGGAGATGTGCCATGACCATCGACCGTCGCAAGCTCATCCTCGGAGGTGCCGCCGGACTGATGCTGCCGGATCTTCGCGCAGCCTTCGCCCAGAGTCCGGCACAGATCGGAACGTTCCCGGGCGGCGTCGGCGCGGATTCGGTCTTCATCGGCCTCAACATGCCGCTCACCGGGGTCTTTTCCGGCGATGGCAGCGACCTGAAGCTCGGCTATGAACTCGCCATCGCGCAGATCAACGCGGGCGGCGAGATCGCCGCCGCCTGGGGGCTCAAGGGCAAGGGCGTCCTCGGCCGCCAGATCCGCCACAAGATCGCCGATACGGAGGGCAAGCCCAACGTGGCGGTCCAGGCCGCGACGCAGTTCATCCAGCGCGACAAGGCCATCATGTTCCAGGGCTCCGTCAGCAGCGCCGAGGCCATCGCCCTCGAGGAGCTCGCGAGCCGCGACAAGGTCCTCTACATGGTGGGCATCGCCGGCTCGAACGACGTCACCGGCAAGAACTGCCAGCGCTACGGCTTCCGCTCGCAGCAGAACGCCTACATGGCCGCCAAGGCCCTCGCTCCCGTCGTCGCCAAGGCGCTCGGCAAGAAGCTCAAGGCCGCCTTCCTCGTCCCCGACTACACCTACGGCCAGACGGTCTACGAGTCCTTCTCCAAGTTCTCGAAGGAGCAGGGCTGGACGCAGGTCCTGAAGGAGACGGTCCCCCTGGGGACGGCCGATTACAGCTCGGCGCTCCTCAACATCGCCAACAGCGGCGCCGACGTCTTCGTCAATATCTGCTTCGGCTCGGATGCCGTGGCCTCCACCAAGCAGGCCGAGCAGTTCGGCGTCCTGTCGAGCATGAAGCTCGTGGTGCCGAACCTGTCCTCGTTCCAGGACAAGGAAGTCGGCCCGGAACTGATGCAGGGCGTCTACGGCTCCTGCGACTTCTGGTGGACGCTGCAGGATCGCTTCCCCCTCGCCAAGACGTTCGTGGAGGCCTTCCTCGCCCGGAACGCCTATCGCCCGCGCTGGGGCGCCCACATCGCCTACATGCAGACCTATCTCTGGGCGCTCTCGGTGGAGAGGGCGGGCGGTTTCAACCCCGTCGACATCATCAAGGTGATGGAAGGCTCGAAGGCGCAGCCCTACGAGACCACGATCGGCCGCGTCTATTTCCGCGCCGAGGACCACCAGATGGTCCGCCCGATCCCGATCCTGCGCGGCAAGGCGCCCTCGGCCATGAAGGGGCCGGAGGATTTCTACGAGGTCGTGGACCTCGTGGACGGCGAGACCGTGATGAACCCGCCCGATCTCTTCGGGTGCAAGCTCGGCCCCTACAGCTAAAGGCGCGCCGTCATGCCGAGCACCGCCGTCCTCCTCTCCCAGGCCTTCAACGGCCTCGCCCTCGGCAGCCTCCTGGCTCTCGTCTCCAGCGGGCTCACCATCATCCTCGGGACGCTCGGCGTCCTGAACTTCGCCCATGGCGCGCTGTTCGCTGTCGGTGCCTACACGGCCTTCGTGATGATGCAGGCCACGCACTCCTTCGTGCTCGCCATGCTCGGCGGCTGCGCCATCATGCTCATCATCGGTTTCACGATGGAGCGGCTCGTGATCCGCCACTTCTACGCCCGGCCGGACGAGGACCAGATCCTCGTCACCTACGGGATCGGCATCGTCCTGGTCGAGGGATTGCGGGCCGGGTTCGGCGGCAACAGCCAGCGGGTTCCGGTGCCGTCCTGGGGCACCGGCGCGACGAAACTCGGGTTCATGGTCTACCCGACCTATCGCCTGCAGCTCATCGGCATCGTCGCGGCGCTCCTCGTGGGCCTCTACCTCGTGCTCTACCGGACCTCGGTCGGCCTCGTGGTGCGGGCCGGCATCGAGAATGCCGGCATGGTCGGCATCCTCGGCATCGACGTGCGGCGGACCTTCCTGCTCGTCTTCGCGGTGGGCATCGTCGCCGTCGGCCTCGCCGGCATGCTCTACGCCCCCGTGGTGGCGGTGACGCCCGACATGGGCGCGAGCTTCATGGTGCAGTCCTTCGTGGTCATCGTGCTCGGCGGCCTCGGGTCCTTTCCCGGCGCCATCGTCGGCGGTCTCATCGCGGGCGAGATCATCAGCCTCACCAGCGCCTTCGATTCCGCCTACTCGGAGGTCATGCTCTACGGCCTGATGGCCCTCGTCCTCGTGGCGCGGCCGCAGGGCCTGTTCGGCACGGAGGGACGCGTCTGATGACACCCGGCCCTCTCCGGGCACTGTTGCCCGAGCTCGCCCTCCTCGTCGTTCTCCTCGCCGCCCCCATCCTCCTGCCTCCGCTCGGCTTCTCCCACGACCTGCTGTCACGGGCGCTGAACTGGGCCCTGTTCGGCCTCGGCTTCGACATCCTCTTCGGGCTCGCCGGCCTGCTCTCCTTCGGGCAAGCGGCCTTCTACGGGGCCGGCGGTTTCGTCGCCGCCTACCTGCTGGTCTCGGGGACGATTCAGAGCGTCTGGCTCGCCTTCCTCATCGGCACGCTGGCCGCCGGCCTGTTCGGCATCGCCGTCGGCTGGCTCGCCGTGCGGCGGATCGGCATCTACTTCGCCATGATCACCCTGGCCTTCGGCCAGATGGCCTATTTCATCCAGAACTCGTCGCTGTCGGACTACACGGGCGGCGAGAACGGCATCGCCGGGGTGCCCGTACCGGTGATCGGTTTCGGTGATGGCGCCTTCCGGATCACGGCGGGCCTGCCGATGTATGCGCTCCTGGCCGCGACCTTCTTCTTCGGCTTCGTGCTGGCCCGGCGCATCGTGCGGTCGCCGGTGGGCCTGATCCTGAAAGCCATCAAGGAGAACACGCCCCGCGTGGCCATGCTCGGCCACGACGTCCCCGCCTACAAGCTCGCGGCCTTCACCATCGCGGCGCTCTATGCGGGCCTGGCCGGAGCGATGCTCGGCTCCTTCCAGAGCTACATGCCGCCGGACGCCTTCGCGCTCGAGACGTCCGGCCAGCTCGTGGTGCAGACGATCGTCGGTGGGGTCGGCACCCTCGTCGGCCCCCTGGTGGGGGCGGCGCTCTGGCTGTGGCTGCGCGACAACCTTCAACTCGTCCCCGGCCTGGGCCCTCTCTGGAAGCTCATTCTCGGGATCGCCTTCATCGGTCTCGTGATGGGCCTGCGCCGCGGCATCTGCGGCGAGATCCTGCACCGCTGGGAGCGTCGTCGCGATGCGGCACTCCTGCGTGCCGCCGAGGCCCGCACCGCGGCGATGGAGGCGGCGACCGGCACGGTCACTCCCGAAATCCCGGCCGAGGTCGCGCTCCCCATGCCCCGGCCGACCATCGACGGCCGCGCGTCGCACGCGGAGATCGCCCTGGAGGCTCAGGATCTCGCCCGCCATTACGGAGGCTTGAAGGCCGTGGACGGGGTCGGCTTCCGGGTCCGGCGAGGATCGATCCATGCGGTGATCGGCCCGAACGGCGCCGGCAAGAGCACCCTGTTCAAGATGCTCTCCGACGAGGTGAGCCCGAGCGCCGGCTCGGTCCTGCTGTTCGGTGAGCGGCTCACGGGGGCGGGGGTGACCCGTGCCACTCAGCTCGGCGTCGCCAAGAGCAACCAGCTCAACCAGCTCTTCCTCAACCTCACGGTGCGGGAAAACCTGCGGGTGGCCGCCCTCGCCCGGGCGCGGGGCAGGTTCCGCCTCGATCTCCTCGCCCCCTCGGTTGGTCGGGCGGAGGTGGAGGATCAGGTGGAGACCATGCTGGCCATCCTCGATCTCGGCCCGCGGGCGGAAACCCGCGCCAGCATCCTGGCCTACGGCGAGAAGCGCCGCCTCGAAATCGGGATGGCGCTGGCGACGAGCCCCAACGTCCTCCTCCTCGACGAACCGCTCGCCGGGATGAGTCCCTCCGAACGGGTCGCGACCTGCGCACTGATCCGGCGGATCGGACGGTCCTGCACGATCCTCATCGTCGAACACGATCTCGATGCCGTCTTCGACCTCGCCGAGCAAGTCACCGTCCTCAGCGACGGGCACCTCCTCGCGGATGGACCGGCCGAGGACGTGCGCCGCGATCCCGCCGTGCGGAAAGCCTATCTCGGCACGGGGCCGGAGGAGGACGAGACCGGCGAGTCCACCCGCATCCGGGGAGCCATGAATGAGCCTGCTTGAGGTCGAGAGCATCAATACGCTCTACGGGGATTCGCACGTCCTGTTCGACGTGTCGCTCCGGGTCGAGGAGAACGAGGTCGTGGCGCTGCTCGGCCGCAACGGCGCGGGCAAGACGACGACGCTCCGGACGCTGATGGGCGCCCTTTCTCCGCGCAGCGGGACGATCCGCCTCGACGGCAAGCCGATCCACGGCCTGCGGCCCGAGAAGATCGCGCGTGTCGGGATGCAGCTCGTCCCGGAGGAGCGCGCCGTCTTCGGCACTCTCACGGTGGAGGAGAACCTGCGCGTCGCCCGCCTGACCGCGCAGAAGCCATGGTCCCTCGACCGGATCTGGGAGGTTTTTCCGCGATTGAAGGAGCGCCGCACGTCGCGGGGGCGCACCCTGTCGGGTGGCGAGCAGCAGATGCTCTCGATCGCTCGGGCGCTCATCCGCGATCCCCGGATCATCCTCCTCGACGAGCCGTTCGAGGGCCTGGCCCCCCTCATCGTCCAGGACCTCATCGCCTTGACCCGACGCCTCGCGCAGGAGGGCCGGACGATCGTCGTGGTGGAGCAGAACGTGGCGGCGGTGCTGAGCTTCGCCCAGCGGGTCTACGGTTTCAACAACGGCCACGTCGTCTACGAGGGGCAGGCCGCCGATCTCCGCGCCGACGCCGCGCCGATGCGGGCCTTCATGGGGCTTGCCGGGTAGAGCGCCCGTCCCGGATGGCGGCCTACGCGTCGGACGATGCCGCATCCGTCACACGACACGAGGCTGCATGCGAGGAGAGCACACCGAAACGCCTCGACAGGGGCTTTGCGCCCTGAGATAAGCCTCCGGCGATCGCTGGATGACGAGGCGTTTTAAGTCTTTGTCGCCGCGTGGCATTTTTCCGAGAAGCGGCTCCGGATCCCGAGCCGGCTCTGTAGGGAGAGGCGAACATTGGCGATTAATGAAGAGACTATTGCCGAGAAGACGTTCCTGACCTTCCTCCGGAATGGGGAGCGGGACGCCTTCCTCCAACTGGAAGCCGAATTGCTGGGCCAGTCCGTCGAGAGATGGGGAGCCCTGGTCGCGGCGTATCGCTCCCTGCTCACCCTCGACGACATCGCGGCGGAGGCCGGGCTCGACGAGCGGTTTCGTCCGAAGATCTGGTGGATGCGCAGTCCGTTCCCGGGGAATTTCGGCGATATCCTGACACCCTACGTGCTCTGGCATGCCTTCGGCGTTATGCCCCGCTGGTACAATTCGAAGCAAGCAGACGGGCTCTGCATCGGCAGTATCGCCAAGTTCGCCCGGCCCGGCATGTATCTGTGGGGGACGGGCATGCCCCGCAACACCGACGACATCTGCCCGACCGCGATCTATTCGGCGGTTCGCGGGCCGCTCTCGCGCGACGCCGTTCTGGCCGCCGGTGGACAATGCCCCGAAATCTACGGCGATGCCGCCATCCTGCTGCCCGAGCTCTACGCGCCTGCGGTGGAGAAGACCCACAAGGTCGGCATCATCGCGCACGTCCTGCAGGAAGCGCGGATCCGCGAGGCCGTGGAGGCGGTGGGCGCCGACCACGTCAAGGTCATCTCGCTCCTCGCCGTGTCGTTCGAGGACATCGAGCGGGTGATCCGTGAAATCCTCTCCTGCGACGAGATCGTCACCACCTCGCTGCACGGCCTCATCGTGGCGCATGCCTATGGTGTCCCCGCTCAATCGGCGCGGCTGTCGGAGGGCAAGAAGGAGGCGAAGGATTCCTTCAAGATGCGGGACTACAAGCAATCGGTGGGTCTCTCCGACGAAGCCCTCGAACTTCCCCGGACGTTCAGCGACCTTGCCTGGCTCGACCACCGCGCCTGCGTGCTGCCGCCCTCCCCCCTCGACACGAAGCCTCTGCGGGCGGCCTTCCCGTTCCCGGTCCGATTTCAGGAACCGCCGGCCGCGAGGACCTGAGCAGGTTCGCATTGGCAAGCCAATGCTTCACCTCGCTCAGGCCTTTGGAGTGTCGCGGGTTTCGGGACGCAAATCCCGTGACCACTTTTGCTGAACCTACTCAAGGGACCCACGCGGAAAGATCGGTCCTGTCAGGCAAAAGGCTCCCGATGCGGTTGCATCGGGAGCCTTTTCATTATCGGGCCGCGGCGACTCGGGGGCCTCGGACAAGACCTGGCCACTTACGGCTCTCGTTCTAGGTACGTCGGCGCAGTGAGAGTTTGAAAGAGCCGCTCAGTTCAGCGCCACGGTGAAGGCGCCCTGGGTCTTGGAGCGGATCTCCTCCTCGGTGACGCCGTCTGCGAGTTCGACCAGGACCATGCCGCCATCGCCCTTCTTGTCGATGGTGAAGACGCCGAGATCGGTGATCACCATGTCGACGACGGCGGTGCCGGTCAGCGGCAGGTCGCAGGCGGTGAGGAGCTTCGGGCTTTCCGACCCGTCCTTTCCCTTGGCGGTGTGCTCCATCACCACCACCACCTTCTTCACGCCGGCCACGAGATCCATGGCGCCGCCCATGCCCTTCACCATCTTGCCGGGGATCATCCAGTTGGCGAGGTCGCCGTTCTCCGCCACCTGCATGGCGCCGAGGATCGACAGGTTGATGTGCCCGCCCCTGACCATGCCGAAGGAATCGGAGGACGAGAAATAGCTCGTGGTCGCTAATTCGGTGATCGTCTGCTTGCCGGCATTGATGAGGTCGGGGTCTTCCTCGCCCTCGTAGGGGAAGGGGCCCATGCCGAGCATGCCGTTCTCGGATTGCAGCTGAACCGACATGCCGTCGGGGATGTAGTTCGAGACCAGGGTCGGAATGCCGATGCCGAGGTTCACGTAGTAGCCGTCGCGCAGCTCCTTGGCGGCGCGCGCCGCCATCTGTTCGCGGGTCCAGGCCATGGTGGTGTCTCCCTAGGATGTCAGACGGCGGCGGAAGAGGCGGCGGCCTCGCCACGCTTGCGCGTGGTGCGCTGCTCGATCCTCTTCTCGCGGATCGCCACGTGGATGATGCGCTTGACGAAGATGCCTGGCGTATGGATCGCGTCGCCGTCGATCTCGCCCGGCTGGACCAGGTGTTCCACCTGAGCGACCGTCACCTTGGCGGCGGTGGCCATCATCGGATTGAAGTTGCGGGCGGTCTTCCGGTAGACGAGGTTGCCTTCTGTATCGCCCTTCCAGGCATGGACGATGGCGAGATCGGCGAAGAGACCGCGCTCCATCACGTAATCCTCGCCGTCGAACTCGCGCACTTCCTTGCCCTCGGCGATGAGGGTTCCGACGCCGGTCTTGGTGAAGAAGGCCGGGATGCCCGCCCCGCCGGCGCGGATGCGCTCGGCCAGGGTGCCCTGGGGGTTGAACTCGATGGCGAGTTCGCCGCCGAGATACTGGCGGGCGAATTCCTTGTTCTCGCCGACATAGGACGAGATCATCTTGGCGATCTGGCGGGTCTGCAGCAGCTTGCCGAGACCGACATTGTCGATGCCGGCATTGTTGGAGATGACGGTGAGATCCTTGACCCCTGACGCCTGGATCGCGTCGATCAGTTCGTCGGGAATGCCGCACAGGCCGAAGCCGCCGGCCATGATCGTCATGCCGTCCTTGAGCAAGCCGGTGACCGCCTGCGTGGCGTCGGAATATACCTTCTTCATCTCAAGCCTTCCTCCCGAAATCCGGTTCCTGGCGCCGTTTCGGGCTGCCCTGCGAAACGCGAGCCAATCCCGCCTCCCCGGCCCGGCTCGCGCGGGGCTCGGATCGACAAGGGAGGGCCGCGTCCGTCTGTCCTGTCTCTGCGCCAGGACATGCTCTGCGCCAGGACATGGCGTTTCGGCAAGATCCTGCGGGAGAACATCGTGGTGGAAAGAATAAGGGTCACGAGACCTGTAGCAGGTCGAGCCGTCGGGGAAGGACGGCTCCAAGGACGAGAGCCCGTTTCCGAATGCTCCACTGCGGAGAAATGATGCATGGCAGACAAACCCCGTCCGGCTCGGTATGGAATGAAACGGGGGGCAGGTTTTCGAAGATCGACCGCAGCGGCTGGGCGAGGCCGTGCGCGGGACCGCGCGTCGCGGTTTTGCTCCGATAGGGAGAGATATGCCGCTCCGTCGCCTCCTGCCGGCCGTCTGTATCGGCAGCCTCGTCCTCGCCCTGATCGCTGCCTGCCTGCCCTGGTCCGTCGCCTCCGCGCGCCTCACGCGGGGCGTCGGCAAGTCGCTGGCGACCGGTTACGGAATCGCTTTGACCGCCGGGGGGCGGGCGGGCATCGCCCTGCTTCCCATTCCACGGCTGGATTTCGAGGGAGTCCGTCTCAGCGCCGGGACGGTGGACGGGCCGCTTCTCGCCGAGGGCGGAACGCTCACCCTCAAGCTCGGGATCCGCGCCCTCCTCGCCGGCCGTATCGAGATCGATACCCTCTCCCTTGAGCGCACCACGATCACCCTCCCCGTCGATGACGGGGACCGGCGTTGGGTCGAGCCGTCCCGCCGGCTCAAGGCGCGCCTGACCGAGGGCGGCGCGTCGCGTCCCCGTCGCATCAGCCTCACGGATGCGATCCTGGTGGGGCGCGATCCGCGCGACGGCAGTGCCCAGACCGCCAGCGACGTCGATCTGGTCCTCGCCTGGCCGTTCTGGAGTTCGCAGACCAACGTCGCGGGAAGCTTCGTCTGGAATGAGACTCCCACCCGGTTCTCGCTCTCCGGGGTTCGTCTGGACGAGCTGTTCTCGGGCCGTGAATCCCCGTTCTCCGCCAGCGCGACCTGGCCCGCAGGCCAGATGACGGCGGAGGGAAGCGGCAGCCTCGCCGACGGGGTGTCGCTTCGCGGCCAGGGCAGCCTGCAGACCCGTTCCCTGCGCGAGACTTTGGCCTGGGCGGGGACGGACATCGCCCTGTCGCCCTTGCTCGATACCTTCGCCATAGACGGTACGTTCGAGAGTTCGGGCCGCAACTTGCTTCTGCCGACCATGCGTCTGCGGCTCGGTGACAACAGCCTGGAAGGTGCCGGCTCGATCAGCTTCGGCCAGGGCCGCCCGGCCCTGCAGGCGACCCTGGCGGCGGAGAACCTGAACCTCGCCCCCGTTCTGGCCACCCTGGTCCGGGTCTTCGGCTCGGACGACACGTTGAACGCCAACGGCTGGAGCCGTCAGAGCCTGGCCCTGCGGCCCTTCACCGGCGGCGACCTCGATCTGCGTCTCTCGGCGGGCAGTGCCCGCCTCGGCCCGGTGGTGATGGAGGATCTCGCATCCAGCCTGCTGGTGCGCGACGGCAGCGTCGAGGGCTCTCTCGTCCGCGCGATGGTGAGGGGCGGCCTCGTCAAGGGACGGTTCGGCCTCACCACCTCCGCCACCGATCGCGGCGAGACCGAACTGCGTGCGCAGGGGGCTTTCGACCAGCTCGATCTCGGCGCCTTCCTGGTCGATGTCGGGCAGGAGGGCTGGATCCTGGGCAATGCCCAGGGGCACTTCACCCTTGAGGGATCGGGCCGTACCGCCGCCGGGCTGATCGCTCACCTCAATGGACGTTCGTCCTTGGCCATGGAGAACGGCACCCTCGCCGGCCTCGACCTCGCCGACGTGATCCACCGCAACGGCGTCGCCGCCGATGGCGCCCTGGTCCGCCGGAACGGCCGTACGCCCTTCGAACGCGCGGGGGTGGTGCTGCGCTTCGTCGACGGGATCGGCGAGATCACGGATGGAATGCTGAAGACCACGTCGCTGTCCGCATCGCTGCGCGGAACCCTGTCGCTGCCGGAGCGGACCCTCGCCGGCAGGGCGGAACTGACACCGCGTGCATCCACCGACACCGTCCTGCGGTCGGTCTCACCCAAGAACCTGTCTTCGGCCCCGGCGCAGGGGCCGCTCTTCGACATCGACGGTCCCTGGGACGCCGTCGCCGTTCGCGTCATCCCGCGGGAGGGCGGTTCCGACCTCGACTCCCGGGGCGGCTCGATCCTGGCTCCCGATGCGATGCAGGGGCCGCGGACGGGGGCGCTCGACCTGCCGACGCGGGTGCGCGCCTATGTGCCCTGAGCGCTGGCGGAGGGGCGGCCGGTGAGGAAGGACGCCGTCAGCACGACGAGGGTGACGCCGCCGACCAGAAGTGTCGAGGCGGCGTTGATCTCCGGGTTCACGCCGAGGCGGACCTGGCTGTAGAGCCGCATCGGCAATGTCGTCGCCCCCGGCCCCGAGACGAAGCTCGCGATGACGAGGTCGTCGAGGGAAAGGGTGAAGGCGAGGAGGAATGCCGCCGCCAGGGACGGTGCGATCAGCGGCAGGGTGACGGTGGCGAAGACGCGGATGGGTCCTGCTCCCAGATCCGCCGCCGCCTCCTCCAGGGAGCGGTCGAGCCCCTTCAACCGGGCGCCCACCACCACGACGACGAAACCGAGGCCGAGGGTGGCGTGGGCGACGACCAGGGTCACGAGGCCACGGTCGAGGCCGAGCCCGACGAAGAGCAGCAGCAGCGACAGGCCGGTGATCACCTCCGGCATCACCATGGGCGCATAGACGAGGCCGGTGAAGGCACCCCGTCCGCTAAAGCGGCCGCTGCGGTCGAGAGCCAGCGCCGCCAGGGTGCCGAGGACGGTCGCCGCCAGCGCGGCGAGCGACGCCACTTTCAGGGAAACGAGAGCGGCGGCGATGAGCGGGCCGTCGTTCACGAGCACTCCGTACCAGCGTGTGGAGAACCCGCCCCAGACCGTCACGAGGGACGAGGCGTTGAATGAGAAGACGACGAGGACGGCGATCGGCGCGTAGAGGAAGGCGAGCCCGAGCCCGAGGCTGATCCGGTTGAGCCGGCTCATCGGCCGACCTCCCCTCGCCCGCGTTCGGCATCCCGGAACAGCACGATCGGTCCCACGATGAGGACGAGGAGCAGCACCGCCACCGCCGAGGCGAGGGGCCAGTCGCGGTTGGAGAAGAACTCGCTCCACAGGACACGGCCGAGCATCAGCGTGTCCGAGCCGCCGAGGAGATCGGGGATGATGAACTCGCCCACCATCGGAATGAAGCAGAGGAGCGCGCCCGCTACGATGCCGGGCCGGGCCAGCGGCAGCGTGACGGTCCAGAACGCCCGCGCCGGCGAGGCTCCGAGATCGGCGGCGGCCTCCGTCAGGGTCGGGTCGAGGCGGGAGAGCACCGCGTAGAGCGGCAGCACCATGAAGGGCAGGTAGGCATAGGTCAGCCCGATCATCACCGCCGCCGGCGTGTTCAGGATGTCCAGGGGGCGGGCGATGAGACCGGTCCAGACGAGGCCGGCATTGAGCAGGCCCTCGGGCTTCAGGATCGCGATCCAGGCATAGATGCGGATGAGGAAGCTCGTCCAGAACGGCACGATCACCAGGGCGACGAGGAGCGGCTGGAGCCTGGCCGGCGAGCGGGCGAGCGCATGGGCGACGGGCGTGCCGAGGATCACCAGGATCGCCGTCGCCGTGGCCGCATAGACCAGGGAGGACAGGGCCGCGTCGCGATACAGGCTGTCCCCGGCCAGGGTCTCGAAATTGGCGAAGTCCAGGGCTTCGAGGAACGCGCCCCAACCGTCGATCCCGGCGCTCCAGTCGAGCACCGGCAGGTAGGGCGGCTGCACCGTCGCCGGCGAGGACAGGCTGATCTTGAGGGTGATGAGGCAGGGCAGCAGCACGAAGGCGGCGAGCCACAGATACGGAGCGACCGGGAGGAGCCGCTTCATCACGCCGCCATGACCGTCGCGGCGTCGGGGGCGAAGGACAGGCGGACCGGGGCGCCGCCGGCGATCCCGGCTCCGGCCGGTAGGCTCGCGCGGATCGTGCTGCCGTCCGCCATGCGGATCTGGAGACGGATGCGGTCGCCGAGATAGGTCGAGCCCTCGACGTGCCCGTCGAGGGCGTGGCGATCCCCGGTGGCCATCGGATCGACGGGTGAAGCCCCGATGCGCTCGGGGCGGAGGGCGACCAGCGCGGAGGCGCCGGCGGCCGGGGCGCCCTCCCCGAGGGCGAGGACCGGACCGAGGGCGGTCTCGACCCGCACCAGCCCCCCGTCGGTTTCCCCGACCGTCCCCGGAATGAGGTTCACGTCGCCCAACAGCCCGGCGACGAAGCGATTGACCGGCCGTTCGTAGAGCGTCTCGGGCCGGCCGATCTGGACGAGACGGCCCTTGTCCATCACGCCGATCCGGTCCGCGAGCGCCATGGCCTCGGAAGGGTCGTGGGTGACGATGACGAAGGCGGTGCCGAGGCGGCGCTGGATCGCGCGCAACTCCCCCTGGGTCTCCTCGCGAAGCCCCCGGTCGAGGGCGCCGAGGGGCTCGTCGAGGAGGAGCACCTTCGGTTCGCGCGCCAGGGCGCGTGCGAGGGCGACGCGCTGGCGCTGGCCTCCGGAGAGGGTCTCGGGTGCCCGGTTCCCGAAATCGTCCATCCGCACCAAGCGTAGCAACGCGTCCACGCGGGCGGAAGCAGCGGAACGGCCGAGGCCTTTCAGCCCGTAGGCGATGTTGCGCGCGACGCTGAGATGGGGAAACAGCGCATAGGACTGGAACATCATGTTCACCGGCCGCCTGTGCGGGGCGAGGCCGGTGAGATCGGTGCCGTCGAGGCGGATCGCCCCCTCAGTCGGCGTCTCGAACCCGGCGATCAGGCGAAGCAGGGTGCTCTTGCCGCAGCCGGAGGGGCCGAGCAGGCACAGGATTTCGCCCGACGGCATGTCGAGTGAGAGATCCGCCACCGCATCATGGGTGCCGAACGTCTTCGTCAGCCGTTGGAGGGTGAGGAACGGGAGCACGGCGTTCCGCGCCGTCAATTGTCCTCGCGCAAGGCTTCGGCCACCCGCGCCTCCAGCAGGTCGGGCCGGCGGATGACGAGGGCGCCACGGGTCCGGTCGATCAGGCCATCGGCCGCCATGACGGTGAACTCGCGGGTCACCTGCTCGCGCCGGCAGCCGATGCGGGCGGCCAGCACGTGGTGATAGGGCGGCGGCGTCACCACCCGTTCGCCGTCGCCGCCGGCGCGCGGCACGGACAGGCGCAGCAACTCGGCATAGAGGCGGTGGCGCAGGTCGAGGAGCGCGTGTTCCATCAGCCGCGTGTTGAGTTCGCGCACGCGCTTGGCGAGCAGGCGGAACAGACGGTCGGCGATAGCCTCGGAGGCGAAGATCATCTGCCGGAAGATCGGGGCCGGGACGACACAGACCTCGCCGCGGGTCAGGGCGGTGACGTTGGCCGAGCGGCCGATCCCGTCCAGAGCCGCGAGCTCGCCGAAGAACGCGCCGCCCCGCATCTCGCCGAGGATCACTTCCTTGCCCGATTGCGAGCGGTTGAGGATGCGGACCTCGCCGGAGGCGAGGAAATAGACGTCGGTGGAGATGTCGTCGTAATCGACGAGGACTTCGTTCTCGTCGAACCGGCGCCAATGGCAGCGGGTCTCATAGGTCGACAGCTCGATTCCCGGCTCCTTGAAGAAGGGGATTGTCGCCAGCCGTCCTGCGGTCACGGGTATCGTCTCCTAAAGCGGGTGATCGTTAAGCTGCCGGTCCCGTGGGTCAACCCATTCCGGCGGCCCATCCCTACCAAAAAGTCGGTCCGCCGGATTTAGGGGTCCGCTGCGGCTTCGCGATCGCGCCGAGGAAAGCGCCCTCTCCTCGCGCGTAGTTTACCTGCCTTTGCGATCGAGCGGGGTTACGATAGGCGCGCGCCGGAAATGAACACCCTGTCTCATGACAATCCCGGTTGATCGCTCCGGGAGCCGAGACGTGCTGGTAAGGTCAGCGTCATCGAGAGACGTCGCGGGCGCGACCCGTCAGCCGGGGCCACCCAGGATCGAGGCGGACGTCCCCTCGCCGTGGTGGACGCGAGACGTCGCGGCCGATTCCCCCGCCCCATCGGTCCAGGCCGCGCACGACGTGGCGCCGGCGAGTGCGCGCCAACGGCAGGCGACCCTGTCCGCGAGCGTCCGTCTGACGGGCTACGGCCTTCATACCGGGCGCCGCGTCACGGTCACCGTCGCGCCCGCCGGCGACGACCACGGCATCGTGTTCCGACGCGATCTCGGCCGTGGCCGCACGGTGGATGTGCCGGCCCTGTGGACTTTTCGCGAGACGCAACCGCTCTGCACCGCCCTTCGCTCGCCCCACGGCCCCCTGGTCCGGACCGTGGAGCATCTTCTGGCCGCGCTCTACGCCCATCGCGTCGACAACGCGCTGGTCTCCCTCGACGCGGAGGAACTGCCGATCTTCGACGGGGGCGCACTGCCCTGGTGCGAGGGGTTGCGCGCGAGCGGCCGGACCGAGAGCGACGCGCCGCTGCGCAGCATCCGGGTGCTGCGGCCGGTCGAGGTCCGACAGGACCACCGGACGTTGAGGATCGCCCCGGCGGATGTGCTTCACCTCTCCGGTCGTCTCGAACTCTCGCATTTCGACCCCATGCACTGGTCCGGCACGATCACCCCGGAGGTGTTCACCGAGCAACTGGCTCCCTCGCGCAGTTTCGGGCGGGCCAAATGGGCGATTCCGGCCAAGATCTACGGCACGCTCCTGCGCAAGCCGCTGCTGCGGGGGGCGAACCTCTCCTCGACCGCGTGCATCGTCGGCGGGCGGATCATCGGCGGCATGACCGTGCCCGACGAGCCGGTGCGCCATCGCATGCTTGACCTCGTGGGCGATCTGGCGCTGGCGGGATACCCGATCCTCGGCCGGATCGAGGCCGCGCATACGGGGCACGAACTGAACCACGCCCTGGTCGCGGCCCTGTTGAACGATCCCGCCGCCTGGGAGCTGACCTGACGCGGGTCCCGCCGGGGCGCCTCAGCCGATTCCGGCCAAAGCCAGCACAATGGCCAGGACGAGGGGGAGCGCCACCCCGGCGATCACGGTCTGGGTCGCCGTGATCCCTGCCATCAGCGGCGCGTCCCCGCCGAGCTGGCGCGACATGATGTAGGACGACGACGCAGTCGGCAGGGTCTGGAACAGCAGGGCCGTCACCGCGGCCGGACCCTTGAGCCCCAAGGCGAGGCAGGCCAGCACGGTGGCGGTCGGCATCAGCCCGAACTTGATCACGGACGCCACGGCGACCGGCCGGACCCAGCTTCGCACCGCTCCGAAATCGAGGGCTGCCCCGACGCAGAGCAGGCCCAGCGGCAGCGACGCCTGCCCCAGGGCCCGCAGCATCGGCTCGAGTCCCGGCGGCAGGCCGAGCCCCGAGGCCTGGAGCGCGATGCCGCCCAGGCTGCCGAGGACCAGCGGGTTGAGGGCGATCTGCCGCGCGAGGCCGAGGGCCGAGGGTCGGCCCGCCGTGCCGAAGCGGGCGAAGACCAGAACGCAGAGGACGTTGACCGTCGGCACGATCGCGGCGTTCGCCACTGCCGCGAGCGCGATGCCCTGGGCGCCGTAGAGACCCGCCGCCGCCGAGACCCCCACATAGTTGTTGAACCGGATCCCACCCTGGAACACCGAGGTGAACGCCGGTCCGTTAAAGCCAAGGCGTGGCCGGGCCGCCAGCGTCAGGCCCGCCACCGCCAGGGTCGAGGAAACCAGGACCAGGGCGAGCGCACCCACTGGGATGTCGGCGAGGCGCGCGGTGGCGAGGCTGTCGAGGAGCAGGCTCGGCAGCAGCACGTAATAGGCGAGGCGTTCGGCCTGCGGCCAGAAGCCCTCGGCGAGGAAGCCAAGGCGGCGCAGGGCCGCGCCGAGGCCTATGAGGAGTGCGATCGGAACGAGGGCGGCGAGAAGCGTCACGGTCATGGCGGCCGGATTACAGCGCTCCGCCCCCGCCGGATACGGCACCCTGCTGCCCTCGCCTCGTGACGCTCCCCTTGCAACCCTTGCCGCGCGCCGCCAGAAGCCTTCCATGCTCCGCGTCAACGACCTCACCTACCGCATCGGCGAACGCCTGATCCTCGACGGCGCCACTTTCGTCATTCCGGACCGGGCCCGCGTCGGGCTCGTGGGCCGCAACGGCGCGGGCAAGACGACGTTGTTCAAGGCGATCCTCGGCGAGTTGCCCACCGAGGGCGGCACCATCTCGATGCCCAAGGGCATGCGCATCGGCGCCGTGGCGCAGGAGGCTCCGGCCGGCCCTGAAACGCTGCATTCCGTCGTGCTCGCCGCCGATACCGAGCGGGCGCGCCTGATGGCCGAGGCGGAGCATGCCGACGGCCTGCGCCGGGCCGAGATCGAGACGCGCCTCGTCGATATCGAAGCGCATTCGGCCCCGGCCCGCGCGGCCGCGATCCTGCACGGCCTCGGCTTCGATGCGGAGGCGCAGGGGCGGCCCTGTTCCGACTTCTCGGGCGGATGGCGCATGCGCGTGGCGCTGGCCGCGGTGCTGTTCTCCGAGCCCGACCTGCTCCTCCTCGACGAGCCCACCAACTACCTCGACATCGAGGGGACGATCTGGCTCTACGACTACCTCGAGCGCTATCCGCGCACCGCCGTCATCATCTCCCACGACCGCGACCTGCTCGACGAATGCGTCGACCACATCCTGCATCTCGATCGCGGCAAGCTCAGCATCTACCGGGGCGGCTACACTTCCTTTGCCCGGCAGGTGGCCGAGAAGCGCGTGCTCCAGTCCAAGGCCAAGGCCAAGCAGGATGCGGAGCGGGCGCATCTCCAGAGCTTCGTCGACCGGTTCAAGGCCAAGGCCACGAAGGCGCGCCAGGCCCAGTCCCGGGTCAAGCGCCTCGCCAAGATGGAGATCATCGCCTCGGTGATCGAGGACGACGTGCCGGCCTTCCGCCTGCCGAGCCCCGAACGTCCGCTCTCACCGCCCATCGTCGCCATGGAGCGGGTGCAGGCGGGCTACCCGGACCGGATCGTGCTCTCGGGGCTCAACCTGTCGCTGGCCCCCGACGACCGGGTCGCGCTGCTGGGCGCCAACGGCAACGGCAAGTCGACCTTCTGCAAGCTCATCGGCGGGCGCCTGCCCCCCTTGAGCGGCGAGATGCGGCGTTCGGGCAAGATGGAGGTGGCCTATTTCGCCCAGCACCAGCTCGACGAATTGCGCCCGGCCGAGAGCGCCTACGCCCATGTCCGCGACCTGATGCCGGACGTGCCGGAATCGAAGGCGCGCGCCGCCGCCGCCCGGCTCGGCTTTTCGGGGACCAAGTCGGAGACGCCGGTCTCGCAGCTCTCCGGCGGCGAGAAGGCGCGCCTGCTGATGGGGCTGGCGGCCTTCAAGGGGCCGCATCTCCTCATCCTCGACGAGCCCACCAACCATCTCGACATCGAGAGCCGGCAGGCCCTGGTGGAGGCGATCAACGACTACGAGGGCGCGGTCATTCTGGTGAGCCACGACCGCTTCCTGGTGGAGGCCTGCGCCGACCGGCTCTGGCTCGTGGCGAACGGCAGCGTGAAGGCCTTCGACGGGGACATGGACGATTACCGCCGCTTCGTCCTCGCTGGCCCCGAACGCGAGGCTCAGACGAGCGCGTCCGAGGCGACCGGCGGGGTGAAGGCGCTTGAGCGCCGCTCCAACGCCGACCGCCGCGTGGCTCTGGCCCCTCTGCGCAAGAAGCTGGAGGCCGTCGAGGCGCGGATGAAGAAGCTCACCGACGCCATGACCAAGATCGACGCGGCGCTCGCCGACGGCACCGCTTTCCAGACCAACGCCGCCAAGGCCGGAGAACTCGCCAAGATGCGCTCCGACGCCGCCGCCGCCCTGGAGGCGGCCGAGGAGGAATGGCTGGAGCTCAGCGGCGAGATCGAGGGCGCGACGGCGTAGCGAGGGGTAAGCCTGGATCGACCGGGCAGCCTTCGCGTTTCCCGCAGACGATTCCCTACCCGGACGAGACGATGACCGCACCGATCCGCCGCGACAGGCCTGCATCCCGCGTGAGCCTCGCCGCCAAGCTCGCCCTCCTGCCCCTCGGCGCGGCGGGCGCATGGATCGCCTATAGCCGGTTGGGGATCGACCACGATCAGACGCTGCATCCCGCCCTGCCGGGACGGCACGAGCGCCTGGAAACCCTGGCCGGGGATATCGGCCTTTATGGCGACGCCACCGCGCCGGGCGTTCCGCTGCTGCTGATCCACTCCGTCAACGCGGCGGCGAATGCCTATGAGATCCGTCCGCTCTACCGGCATTACGCGGGGAGCCGCCCGGTCTATGCCCTCGACCTGCCGGGCTTCGGTTTCTCGGAGCGCAGCGACCGGGTCTACACGCCCCGCCTGATGTCCGATGCGATCCAGGCCGTCACCGCCGAGATCCGTGCTCGACACGGCGTTGGTAAGATCGATGCGGTCGCCCTGTCCCTGTCCTGCGAATACCTCGCCGCCGCCGCTCTCGAGGCGCCGGGCGATTATCGCAGCCTCGGCCTCATCAGCCCCACCGGCTTCGATTCCCGCTTCGTCGGCCGACACCGCGAGCGGACCCGTCACGGCGGCGCCGTCGCCCGCACCATGCTGAACGCGCCGCTCTGGGGAGAGCCGCTGTTCGATCTCCTCGTGAGCCGGCCGAGCATGCGCTTCTTCCTGGAAAAGACCTGGGGCTCGAAGGACATCGACGAGGGCCTGCTCGCCTACGATCACGCCTCGGCGCATCGTCCGGGCGCGCGGCATGCGCCGTTCTCGTTCCTGTCCGGTGCCCTGTTCCCGGACGCGCCGGGGCGGTTCTACGAGGCGCTCACCCTCCCGGTCTGGATGATCCACGGGGTGCGCGGCGATTTCGTCGATTACCGCCATGCCGACCGTGTCGCCGGCCGCCCGAACTGGACCGTCGATGTCCTGCCCACCGGGGCCTTCCCGCATTTCGAGGATCTGGCGGCGGTGACGCGGCACTACGATGCGTTCCTGGCCGACCGCGACGGGTGAGGCCGGGGCTGGTCCGGCATCGACGGCCGGGCTACGTCCGGTATGACCCGTGACCTCATCCCCCGGTAAGCCGATGCCCGACCTGACCCTCGCCGCCGCCCAGACCATCGTCGCCACCGCCCTCGAGACGGCGCGCGGGTACAGCCTGAAGCCTCTCGCGGTGGTGGTCTACGATGCGCGCGGCGCGCTCAAGGCCCTGGCCGCCGAGGACGGCACGTCCCTGCGCCGGGCGGAGGTCGCCATGGGCAAGGCCAATGGCTGCCTGGCGCTGGGCCTCGGCGGGCGCGCGATCCACAAGCGGGCCGAGGAGCAGGCCTATTTCGTCGCGGCCGTGAGCCATCTCGTCGGTCCCGCCGCGCTGGTGCCGGTGCCGGGCGGTGTCCTGATCCGCGATGGCGATGCGGTCATCGGCGCCGTCGGCATCTCGGGCGATACCTCCGACAACGACGAACTCTGCGCGCTCGCCGGTATCGAGGCGGCCGGCTTCACCGCGCAGACCGGCGCCTGAGCGCCGCCATGCGCATGGACCGGCGCGCCTGCCTTCTCGGTGGCGGCGCCCTGCTCGTGGCCGGAACCGGTCCGGCGCGAGCGGCTGCGTCCTCTGTCTACCGGCGCGGCAACGATGCCGATCCGGAAACCCTCGATCCGCACAAATCCTCCACCGTGGCGGAGGCGCATATCCTGCGCGACCTCTACGAGGGGCTGCTGACCTACGACAATCACGGCGCCATCATTCCGGGCGCCGCGACGCACTGGACCGTCTCCGACGACGCCCTGACCTACACGTTCCACCTGCGCGAGAACGGACGCTGGTCGAACGGCGATCCCGTGGTGGCGGCGGATTTCGTCTTCGGTCTGCGCCGGATCATGGCCCCGGAGACGGCGGCGAAATACGCCGAGGTGCTGTATCCGCTCAAGAACGCCCGCGCCGTGAACCAGGGCGAAGCCGCGCCCGAGACGCTCGGCGTGACCGCGCCGGATGCCCGTACCCTCGTCGTCACCCTCGACCGGCCGACGCCCTACCTCCTCGAACTTCTCACCCACCAGACCTCGCTGCCGGTCCACCCGCCCTCGATCGCGCGCTTCGGCGATGCCTTCACCCGGCCGGGCAACCTCGTCAGCAACGGTGCCTACGCCCTCGTGGACATGGTGCCGAACGACCGCATCACCTTGCGGCGCAACCCCTATTTCCATGCGGCGGCCGGCGTCTCCATCGAGACCGTGGCCTTCCTGCCGACGCCCGACCTGTCCAGCGCGGTCCGCCGCTACGCCGCCGGCGAGATCGATTCCCTGGCCGATCTGCCGGGCGACCAGATGGCCTCCCTCAAGGCGAGGTTCGGCGATCAGGTCGTCCTCGGCCCGTCGCTCGGGCTCTATGCCCTGGCCGTCAACACCCGAAAGCCCCCCTTCGACGACGTCCGCCTGCGCCGGGCGCTGTCCCTGGTGATCGACCGGGAGTTTCTGGCCGAGAGGCTGTGGGGCGAGACCATGGCGCCGGCCTATTCCCTGTGCCCGCCGGGCCTCGACAATTACCGCACGCCGCCGGAACTCGAAGGCCGCAGCGCCTTGCCCATAGACCGCGAGGAGGAGGCGCGGTCATTGCTCGCCGAGGCCGGGTTCGGCCCGCGCGGCAAGCCCCTCCGCATCGAGTACCGCTTCAACAGCACCGACAACAACCGCAACACGGCGGTCGCCATCGCCGACATGTGGCGGGGCATCGGCGTCGACACGCGCCTCGTCTATACCGATGCCAAAACCCATTTCGCCCACCTGCGCGACGGCGGCGATTTCGATGTGGCCCGCATGTCCTGGGTCGCCGATTACTCCGATCCGCAGAACTTCCTGTTCCTGCTGGAGACCGGCAACGACGGGCTCAACCCCGGCCGTTACGGCAATCCGGCCTATGACGGGCTGATGCGCGAGGCGGCCGCGGAGCGGGATCTCGCCAGGCGGGCCGACCTCCTGTTCCGGGCCGAGACGATCGTCCTCGACGATTTGCCGTGGATCCCGGTGCTCCACACACGGTCGAAGGCGCTGATCTCGCCCCGTCTCACCGGCTATCACCCAAATCCGCGCAACGCGTCGCCGACGCGCTTCCTGAGGCTCGCACCGTGAGGCCGGCGGCGGCATGATCGGCCTCATCCTGCGCCGCCTCGCCCAGGCGGTCCCGACCCTGTTCCTCGTGGTCACCGGCAGCTTCTTCCTGATCCGCCTCGCCCCCGGAGGGCCGTTCGACCTGGAACGTCCGCTGCCGCCGGCGGCGATGCGCAACCTCGCCGCCATCTACGGCCTCGATCAGCCGCTGACCGTCCAGTACGGGCGCTATCTCGGCGCGCTGATGCGGGGCGATCTCGGCCCGTCCTTCTCGTTCCGCGACCTCACCGTCGCGGATTTGTTCGCGCGCGGCCTGCCCGTCTCGATGACCCTGGGCGGCCTCGCCCTCGTCCTGGCGCTGGCCTGCGGGATCGGCTTAGGGAGCTGGGCCGCTCTCCGTCGCGGCGGGTGGATCGACCGGGCCATCGGCCTTCTCGCCGGGCTGACCCTGGCGGTGCCCAACTTCGTCGTGGCGCCGCTGCTCCAGATCGTGTTCGGGCTGACCCTGCGCTGGCTCCCCGTGGGAAGCTGGGAGGGCGGCGCGCCCTCGCATCTCGTGCTTCCCGTCCTCACCCTCGCCCTGCCGCAGATCGGCGCCATCGCCCGCCTGACGCGGGTCTCGCTCAACGAGACCCTGAACGCCCAGCCGGTCCGCACCATGCGCGCCATGGGCCTGCCGCCCCACCGCATCGCCCGCCATGCCCTGCGCGGGGCGCTGCTGCCGGTGGTGTCCGTCCTCGGGCCGACCGCCGCCGCGCTGCTCACCGGCTCCGTCGTCGTGGAGACGATCTTCGGCCTGCCCGGCATAGGCCGCGCCTTCGTCGACGGGGCGCTCAACCGCGACTACACCCTGGTGATGGGGACCGTGGTGCTGGTGGCCGTGTTCGTCACCCTCCTCAACATCGTCGCCGACATCGTCTGCGCCGTCCTCGATCCGCGCCTGAGAACGGCCCGATGAGGCGCGCATGGACCCGGTTCGCGCGCAACCGCGGCGCCCTCGCCGCTTTCCTGGTTCTCATCGCGATGACGCTCGCCTGTCTCGTCGGGCCGCGTCTCACCGGCCACGAGCCGGGGCGGATCTACCCCGACCTCGTGCGCACCGCGCCGGGCCTCGCCGCCCATC
The DNA here is from genome assembly GCF_000376345.1 of Methylobacterium sp. 88A. Taxonomy (NCBI): domain Bacteria; kingdom Pseudomonadati; phylum Pseudomonadota; class Alphaproteobacteria; order Hyphomicrobiales; family Methylobacteriaceae; genus Methylobacterium; species Methylobacterium sp. 88A. Next base: position 1,645,633 of record NZ_AQVT01000001.1, on the reverse strand, counting down.
CCGGACCCGACGAAATCGCCCCCGCCCTCACCCGCCTCGCCTTCCGCATGCGGCTCGCGGTCTCGGACATCGCGGTCACCGGCGACACGGTCCGCATGGTGTTTTCGGGTGTCTCCAAATCTGTCGATACCAGGCCCATCGACGAACGGGTCCTGGTCTACCTGCCCCGTTCGGACTTGTTCGGTCCCGCCTCCATCGTCGAGCGCCAGGACGGGGGGCGCCGCCTCGTGGTCGAGGCTCCCCTGCGGCGCCTGCGCTTCCTCATGGGCACCGACATGCTGGGGCGGGACGTCCTCACCCGGAGTCTCGTCGCCGGGCGTGTCTCCCTCCTCATCGGGGCCGTCGCCACGGTCGTGGCGCTCCTCGTCGGGGTCGCCTACGGAGCGCTCGCCGGCTATCTCGGCGGCGTGGCCGACGCGGTGATGATGCGCGTCGTCGACATGCTCTACGCCCTGCCCTTCGTCTTCTTCGTGATCATGCTGCTGGTGTTCTTCCGCTCCGGGCTGGGGCTGATCCTGGTGGCCATCGGCGCGGTGGAATGGCTCGACATGGCCCGCCTCGTCCGCGCCCAGACCCTCTCCCTGCGGCATCGCGATTTCGTCCGCGCGGCCGAGGCCCTCGGCTTGTCCACGGCGGCGATCCTGCGCCGGCACATCGTCCCGAACACCCTCGGCCCCGTCACGGTGGCGGCGACCCTCCTCGTGCCCAAGGTGATCCTGCTGGAGAGCTTCCTGTCGTTCCTCGGCCTCGGGGTGCAGGAACCGGCCACGAGCTGGGGCGCCCTCATCGCGGAGGGCGCGCGCGCCCTCGAATCCGCCCCGTGGATGCTCGCCGGCCCCGCCGCCTTCCTCGTCTCGACGCTGGTGGCCCTCAACGTCCTCGGTGACGGCCTCGGCGACGCCCTCGATCCCCGGATCGCCGGCAGGTGACGGCCTCGGGGCCGTGGCCCTACAGGATACGCACATCTGCTCGACGGACGTGTCTCTACCCATGAGGGTTCGGCATGAGGCGCGACGGGCTCCCTCTCCCGTTTGGGAGAGGGTTGGGGTGAGGGGCGTGGACTCTCCGAAAAGGTCACACCCCTCACCCTGTCCCTCTCCTTCCAGGAGAGGGGACCCGTGGTGCCCGCCAGATGTGGGAATGCCGTAGGCCGTGGCCTGAGGGAAACAGGCATGGATCCCGCCGTCCTCGAATTTGGGGCGGGCATCGGATCCCGAGGGTTGGCTATGCCACCGATCTCAGGTCGGCGATGTCCGCCGTGAAGGTGTGGATGCAGTTGCGTCCCCGCGATTTCGCCTCGTAGAGGGCACGGTCCGCGCGCTCGATGGTGTGGTCGATGTCCTTGTCGGACGAGTCCGCCTCGGCGATGCCGATGCTGATCGTCGCCAGAAGGCGATTGTTGTCGGGCTCGAACACGGTGCTGGCCACGCTCTGGCGAATGCGCTCCGCGATCAGCGCCGCGCCGACGGCGCTGCTGTCGCCGAGCAGGACGATGAATTCCTCGCCGCCGAAGCGCGCGACCTTGTCCGTCGTCCTGATGGTGTCGCTGATGATGGAGCCGACCTTGCGGATGACCACATCGCCCGCCGGGTGGCCGTAACGGTCGTTGACCCGCTTGAAATGGTCGATGTCGATCATCAGCACCGCGATGGGGCGGCGGTAGAGCTTGAAGGCGTTCAAGGCTTCCTTCGCGAGGGGAAGGAACGCGCGCCGGTTGAGGAGGCCCGTGAGAGCGTCCTTGTTGGCGATGAGCTGCAGGGCGTGGAGGTCGTCGCCGATGCGCCTGACCCGGTCCTGCGCGGCCTGCACCGCCCGGGACGCTTCGGTCTCGACGTCTCGCGCATCGGACTCGGCGGTGCCGATCCGTCTCAGCAACGACCTGACGGCGGCGGACAGGCGCAGCACCTCGGGCGAGCCATGGACCCGCTCCGTCATCGTCGCATTCGGCTCGCGGCCGATCCGGTCCACCGCATCCGTGAGGTTCACGAGCGGGCGGCTCAGGCGCGTCACCACCAGGAAGATGCCGAGAACGCCGACCGCACCCGCGCCGAGGCCGATCAGGGTGATGAGGAGGGTCAGGCGATTGGCTCCCGCGAGCGCCGTATCCTCCGGCTGGAGGGCGACCACGATCCAGCCGAGACCGCTGTAGTCGCCCCGGCCGCGGGTGGCCGAGACGGCGGCGAGCCGTTTGCCGTCCGGGCCGCTCGCGATGAAATGTCCCGCCGCGAGATCGGCGGGGGAGTAGGGTGTGGTCCCGAGGTCCGGCCCGAGGAGCACGCGGCCGGTCCGGTCGAGGACGACGATCTCCTCCTTCAGCTCCGGCCTGCGCGAGGACAGGACTTCCCGTCGCACCACGTCCGCCCAGCTCCAGCTGAGATGGCTTCCCAGGACGCCGATGATCCGGCCCGACGCATCGGTGACGGGAGATGCGAAATCGACGAAGCGGAACGGGGTCTTGTCCCCGCTGGGCTTGAGCAGGCTCTGCAGCAAGGCCGCGACGTGAACGTCCTCGGCGACCGCGCCCTTCATCCCGTCGATGAACCAGGGACGCTGGCCGACATTCGCGCCTTCCAGGATGCCGCCGGTCGCCGCGCGGACTTTCCCGGTCTCGTCGGCAAAGCCGATCCAGGCATAGTCCGGAAGGGTTTTCTGCATCGTCTGCAGCACCTTGCGCAGACTTCCGGTCTCTTCCATCCAGTGGGGCTGGAGCGGATCGAGGGCCGCCACGTTGCGAATCTCGCGCAAGCGCTCCGCCATGTCCTGGTCCAGGCGATCGGCGACGGAGCGGGCCACCTGCAGCAGGGCGTTCTGGGCCATATCGGTGGCTTGCCCGCGCGCCAGCAGCGCGGAGCCCAATGTGCTCGCGGCTACGATGGACAGGCCGACCGCCCCGGCGAACAAGCTGATCTGGTGCCGCAGGGATATCTTGTCGGCGAGCCGTCCCAGCATCGATCCTGACCCTCAATCGGACCCGACCCTGCAACTCATAGGCTTGCCAGAACGTCAATCCTTAGAGTCAATTTTTCGTATAAATGAGAGTTTTCGCAAATCGGACATAGACGATGGGATGGTCCATTCGGCGGTGGTCGAGCATTGCAGGGCGACCGCAGTCACACTTTTGTCTATTGACGATGAGACTGTCGGTATATTTGCGATATGAAATATTTATGATGCGGTTTTCATCATAGATGTATCTAGAATGCGGTTGCTTCTATCTATATGTTCGCAGTCATATGTAAATAACTTGCATCAAGGCAATGTAGGACAGTTGATTTGAGTCATTCAACCGCATCAATATTTTGATTATTGAGTTCGTTTCATTATTTACCGTTGTCCCAATCGTATTACGCTGTAGTGGCGAGCCGCCATTGAGTCGCGCGAACCAGTCGCCCTTTGCCGGGCGGAGCGACCGCCGAATGGTCGACCCAAGGTGGAGGCTCGTATCCGCGCCGTCGGCGCGCGCCTGCGCGGCCGGGCCGGATGCTCACCGGTCGGCCAGGAGGCCGGGATAGACCACCCGCACCGCGCGCCGCTCCGCCGGGATGTCGGCGCTCGGGCGGTCCTTGATCGCCGCACCGGTACTTCCCGTCGTCGTCACGTCGGCGGGGCGCAGGCGCCAGCCTTCGGCGCCGCGCGGCGGCCTATGTGACGCCTCATTGGCGCGCAGCGGCGGCGGCGCGAGCGCGGCACCCGCAAGCACCGTGGTGGCGAGGATGGCGGAGAGGAGGCGGGGATTCATCGGTCGAGGCACCCGGAGACGCGTGCTCCGAGTGAAGCGTGAACAGGTAAAGGCGCCGACGGAACCGCGAGGCTTGGCCGTTCATTGCCCACAGCAATCGTATCCGAGAGTTAACGAGGCGTCGATGACGAGTATGGTCGAGGCAAAGCCGGGCTCCGCCCCGCCGGAGCGGGTTCCGATGGGCACGGTGATCGACACCGATATTTCCGCTCGTCTCGACCGGCTGCCCTGGGGACGCTTCCACATCCTCGTCATCGTGGCGCTGGGCATCACCTGGGTGCTCGACGGCCTCGAAGTCACCCTGGCGGGCTCCCTCGTGGGCGCCCTGCGGGCCGAGCCCATGAGCTTCACCGAGTTCGATATCGGCCTGGCGGCGAGTTCCTACCTCGTCGGCGCGGTGGTGGGGGCGCTCGGCTTCGGCTGGCTCACCGACCGGATCGGCCGCAAGAAGCTGTTTTTCATCACCCTGGCCCTGTACCTCGCCGCCACCGCGGCCACCGGCCTGTCCTGGAACATCTACAGCTTCTGCATCTTCCGGTTCCTCACCGGCGCGGGCATCGGCGGCGAATACACCGCCATCAACTCCACCATCCAGGAACTCGTCCCGGCCCGTGTGCGCGGCTGGACCGACCTCGTCATCAACGGGTCGTTCTGGATCGGGGCGGCCTTGGGCTCCTTCCTCTCCATCGCCGTGCTGCGCCCCGGCATGATCGACCCGGCCTGGGGCTGGCGCATCGCCTTCTTCGTCGGCGGCGGCATCGGCCTCGTGATCTTGGCTCTGCGGACATGGATTCCCGAGAGCCCGCGCTGGCTCGCCACCCACGGCTACGTCGCCGAGGCGGACAGGGTCGTCACCGGCATCGAGAAGCGCTTCACCGACGAGGGCATCACCCTGCCGCCGGTGGACGAATCCAAGCGGATGAAGCTGCGGACCCGCAGCCACACGCCGCTGAAGGAAGTCTTCGGCACCATGCTGGTCGGCTATCGCAAGCAGACCCTGGTGGGCCTCGCCCTGATGATCGCGCAGGCGTTCTTCTACAACGCGCTGTTCTTCACCTACGCCCTCGTGCTCCAGCGCTTCTACGGGGTGCCGGGGGACCATGTCGGCTGGTATCTGCTGCCCTTCGCGCTGGGCTCCTTCCTCGGCCCGCTGCTGCTCGGCCGGCTGTTCGACACGATCGGCCGCCGCCAGATGATCGCCTTCACCTACGGCATCTCGGCGGTGCTGCTCACCATCACCGGCTACCTGTTCAAGATCGAGGTGTTCGGTCCCGTGGGCCAGACGGCGGCCTGGATGGTGGTATTCTTCTTCGCCTCCGCCGCCGCGAGCGCCGCCTACCTCACCGTGGCCGAGACCTTCCCGCTGGAGATCCGGGCGCTCGCCATCGCGGTGTTCTACGCGCTGGGCACCGGCATCGGCGGCGTCTCCGGCCCGCTGCTGTTCGGTGCGCTGGTGGAGACGGGGTCCCGCGACAACGTGCTGATCGGCTACGGCATCGGTGCCGCGCTGATGCTGATCGCCGCCATCGTCGGCGGCATCTGGGGCACGGCCGCCGAGGGCAAGTCCCTGGAGGATGTCTCGAAGCCGCTGGCGGCGGCCTGACTGACGGCCGGGCGGTTCCGAGGCGCTCCCAAATGCCTCAGAACCGCTCCACCCACGGACGCAGCGCGACCTCGGAGGTCCAGGCGCTGCGATCCTGCCGCAGGACGTCCCAATAGGCCGAGGCGATGGCGTCGGGATCGAGCAGGCTGTCGGGGGCATCCGCCGGCTCCGGGCGGGAGGCGCTGCGGATCCCGCCGTCGATGACGAAATGGGCGACATGGATGCCCTTCGGCTGGAGCTCCCGCGCGAGGCTCTGCGACAGGCCGCGTAAGCCGAACTTGCCCATGGCGAAGGCGGCGGATTCGGCATAGCCCTTCACGCTGGCCGACGCCCCCGTGAACAGGATGGCCCCGTGGCGGCCCGGCAGCATGCGTCTTGCTGCGGCCTGGGCCACGAGGAAACCGCCATAGGCCGAGACCATCAGGGCGTGACGCACCGCGTCCGGGTCGAGATCGGCGACGGGGCCGCGCAAGCGGCTGCTGGCATTGTAGATCACCACGTCGGGCGGGCCGCCCAGGGCCGGTTCCATCCGGGCGAACAGTGCCTCCACCTCCGACGGATCGACGGCATCGCAGGCATGCAGGGCGGCGCCGGTCTCGGCCGCCAGTTCTTCGAGCTTGCCGATGGAGCGCGATGCGAGGCCGAGGCGAAGGCCTTCGCGGGACAGGCGGCGCGCCAGCGAGGCGCTCAGGCCTTCGCCGGCGCCGACGATGAGGGCACGCTGGTAGGTCGGGACCATGGGGCATCTCCGGATGGCGAGGGTCTGTTGCCGAACGTCCCAGGGCCCGGGAAGGCTCCTGGCTTCAGCCCTCCCGCCGATCGCGAAAAAAATCGCGCAGGAGCGTGGCGGCCTCCGCCTCGCGCAAGCCGCCATAGACCTCCGGCGCATGGTGGCAGGTGGGCTGGTTGAAGACCCGCGGCCCATGCTCGACCCCGCCGCCCTTCGGGTCGAGGGCCGCGAAATAGACCCGGCGAATGCGCGCGAACGAGATGGCACCCGCGCACATCGGGCAGGGCTCCAGGGTGACGTAGAGATCGCAGCCGATCAGGCGCTCGTCGTCGATGGCGGCGCAGGCGGCGCGGATCGCCAGGATCTCCGCATGGGCGGTGGGATCGCGCAGCGCGCGGGGGCGATTATGGGCGACGCCGAGGATCGCGCCGTCCCGCACGATCACGGCCCCCACCGGCACCTCTCCTTCGTCGGCCGCGCGGCGGGCGGCATCGAAGGCGAGGCTCAGAGGGTCGGTGCCGGTGCTGGGGGAGAGGGGGGCATTCACTGTCGTCGAACCCAAGATCTGTCTTCATCGAGAAACCCGGCGGGTCGAGATCCCGTGATGGCCCGGCAGGAACATCGCGGCGATGGAGCCGTTTCCTTCCCGACGCGGCAAGGCCGCAGGATCTTTTCAGGAGCAGACGATGAGCAGCACCACCGACAAGATCAAGGGTCTCGCCAACGAAGCGGTCGGCAACGTGAAGCAGGGCATCGGCAACGCCACGGACAACGACAAGCTCAAGGCCGAGGGCAAGGCCCAGGAACTGAAGGGCGAAGCCCAGAAGACCGTCGGCGATGCCAAGGACGGCGTCAAGAACGCCGCCGACACGGTGAAGAGCAAGCTCTGAGCTTCGGCACGGGATATTAGAGAAGGCGGCCGGGAGGCCGCCTTTTTCGTATGCGGCTGCAACGCCCCCTTGCGCGGCGGGCGGGCCGCTCCACGCGCAATCGCTCGCAACCTCGCCTCCGCTCTGTTATGGGGCTCGGATGAGCGACAAGACAGACGAACAGACGGGCGGGTCCGAGGACGCGCCCGAGACCAACAACGTTTCCGGCCAAGCGTGGTCCCCGGCGACCGATGCGGGTGTGCCCGGACCTTCCGCCGAAGAGCAGCCGGCTCCGCGCCGGGCCGCGCCCGCCAGGGGCGGCGACGCCCCCCTGCGCCGCAAGGCGGCGTTGCCGCGGCCGGCGGCCAAGGCCGTCGAGGCGGGTGCCACCGGTGATTCCGATTCGGCGACGCCCGAGGGCGACCGTATCGCCAAGGCTATCGCGCGCGCCGGCATCGCGTCCCGCCGCGACGTCGAGGTTATGATCGCCGAGGGCCGCGTCACCCTCAACGGCAAGGTGCTGACCTCGCCGGCGATCAACGTGACGGATGCGGACGAGATCACCGTCGACGGTGAGCCCCTGCCCGCCCGCGAGCGGACCCGGCTGTGGATCTATCACAAGCCGCGGGGCCTCGTTACCACGGCACGCGATCCGGAAGGGCGCCAGACCGTCTTCGAGGCCCTGCCCGAGGACCTGCCGCGCGTGGTCGCCATCGGCCGCCTCGACATCAACACCGAAGGCCTGCTGCTGCTCACCAACGATGGCGGCCTCGCCAAGGTGATCGCGCATCCCGATACCGGATGGCTGCGGCGCTACCGCGTCCGCGCGCATGGCGACACGAATCAGGCCGAGCTCGACAAGCTGCGCAAGGGCGTCACCATCGACGGCATGGATTACGGCCCCGTGGACGCGGTCCTCGACCGGGCCTCGGGCGACAACCTGTGGCTGACGCTGGGCCTGCGCGAAGGCAAGAACCGCGAGGTCAAGCGCATCCTCGAGCACCTGGGTCTGGCCGTGAACCGGCTGATCCGCCTGTCCTTCGGCCCGTTCCAGCTCGGCGACCTCGAAGTGGGCCTCGTCGAGGAGATCCGCACCAAGGTGCTCAAGGAGCAGCTCGGCCCGACCCTCGCCGACCAGGCCGGCGTCGATTTCACCAGCCCCAACCGTGAGCCGATCGCCCCGTTCGGTTCGCCGAAACCCGCGCAGCAACAGACAAAGCAGCCCGCCCGCAGCGCCTCGGCCGCCGCGGCGCGAAGCGCCGGGCGCAGCTACGACGACGCCCCGCGCGGCGGCGAGCGCGGTGGCGACCGCGACCGTGGCGGCGACCGCCCCCTGCGCAGGCCCGCCGAACCCGCACGGGTTCCCACGGGCGGCAACAGCGCCGGACCCCGCCGCTCGGTCTGGCGCGCCGAAGAGGCAGCACCCCAGGAGGATGGTGCGCGCCGGGTCAAGATCCCCCGCCGTGGCGCCGATCCCAAGGCCGAGCGTGAGGCCTCCGCCGCTCGCGGCCGGGAGCGCGTGGGCGCGATCAATACCGGCGAGCGCCGTGTTCTGGTGGAGCGCCTGAAGGCGAGCCCGCAGGAGCCGGCCCCCGAGCCGCATCGCCGTGATCGCGGTGCCCGGCGTGACGAGACGGGCGGCGCCGAGCGCCCGGTCCGGACGCTGCGCCAATCCGATGCCAAGGCGGCCCGCCGCGAGGAGGCCGATGCCCGGCCGCCGCAGCGCCGGTTCGACGGAGATTCCAGGCCCCCGCGCAGCGATGCGAGGCCTCCGCGCCGGGACGATGCTCCGCGCCGGGAAGATGCTCCGCGCGGCGGTTTCGGGCGGCCCGCCGATGGCGCCGAGCGGCGCGGTCCGCCTCGTGGCGGCGACGAGCGCCCCCGCAGCTTCAAGCCTCGCGATGGCGGCGGCTTCAACGACCGCGCGGAACGTCCGGCTTTCAATCGCGGCGAGCCGCGTGGAGACAAGCCGGCGGGATTCCGCAGCGAGAAGCCGGCCTTCAATCGTGGCGGAGACGATCGTCCCGGCGGCGGCCGGCCGGGCGGGTTCAAGCCCGGCGGCTTCAAGGGAGCGGGCTTTAAGGGCCGCTCCGACGACCGCCAGGGCGGCGACCGTGACATCGGCGCCGAACGCTCGGGCGCCGATCGCGGCGGCTTCCGGCCCGGTGGCAAGCCCGGTGGGTTCGGCAAGCCCGGTGGGTTCGGAAAGCCCAGCGGATCGGGCAAGCCCGCCGGGGCCGCAAGGCCGGGCGGGTTCAAGGCAGGCGGTTCCTCCCGTCCCGGCGGTTCGGCCAAGCCCGGTGGGTTCGGCAATCGCGGCGGTGGTGCGGGCGGCAAGCCCGGTGGCGGGGGCGGACGTCCGCCCCGTGGCGGCTCGCGGTGAGGATCGTCGGCGGCGACCTGCGTGGACGCCGCCTCGCCACCCCGAAATCGGACGCGATCCGGCCGACCTCGGATCGACTGCGCGAGGCGCTCTTCAACGTCCTCGCCCATGCGTATGACGACGCGGTGGCCGGCGCGCGGGTCCTCGATCTCTTCGCCGGAACCGGGGCGCTGAGCTTCGAGGCCCTGTCCCGCGAGGCGAGCTACGCCCTCCTGGTGGACGAGGGGGCGGAGGCGCGCGGTCTGATCCGCGAGAACATCGATGCCCTGGGCTGCGCCGGCAAGACCCGGCTGTTCCGCCGCGATGCGACCAAGCTCGGTCCGGCCGGTACTAGCGGGACCTTCACCCTGGTCTTCTGCGACCCCCCCTACAACCGCGACCTCGCGCCGGCTGCGCTGGCGAGCGCATCCCATGGCGGGTGGCTCGCCCCCGGCGCCCTTGTGGTGGTGGAGGAGGCGGCGGGCGCCAATGTCGCGCTGCCGCCCGGCTTCACCGAATTGGAGCGGCGGGTCTACGGCGACACCGCCCTGGCTTTCTCGCGCTTCGAGGCCTGAGCCTGCGACCCCCGCGCGCGCCGGGAACCCCGGGGCATCGCCGCCGCGTTGCCCCGGCATGGTCCTCGATGACGCCACGCGCGATCCCGTCACGGCCGACCCGGCGAAGGCCGAGACGGCGGATGCTCCGCGTGACCCGCGCTTGTGGCGGCCCCGCCGTGTCCTGGTGACGCCGGCGGCCCTGGACCATGCCCAGGGCCGCGCGATGCTGGCGCGGGCCGAGGCGCTCGGTCTCCCTGTGGAGCGCCTGACGAGCAACCGCCTCACGGGCCTGCGCGACGACGATCCGCGCCGCGCCTATCGCGAGGCGAAGGCCACCCTCGCCATCGTGGTGGCGCCCCCGAGCAAGCTGCGCCTGCAGCCGATCCCGCCCAGTGCCGACTGGCGCTTCGATCTCGCGGAGGGCTGCCCGGCCCATTGCCAATATTGCTACCTCGCCGGCTCCCTCTCCGGCCCGCCGGTGACGCGGGCCTATGCCAATCTCGACGCGATCCTCGGGAACCTGCCGGCCTATCTCGGCGAGGGCAGCGTCACCTCGGCCCATGCCGGCCGTGTCGAGGAGGGCACCACCTTCGAGGCCTCGTGCTACACCGACCCCCTCGGCATCGAGCACCTGACCGGCTCGCTGTCGGCGGCGATCACGCATTTCGGCGCCTGGGACGCGGCGGTGCAATTGCGGTTCACCACGAAGTTCGCCGCCGTCGAGCCGCTCCTGGCCCTGCCCCATCGGGGTCGGACCCGCGTGCGGTTCTCCCTCAACGCCCGTGCCGCCGCGCGCTACGAGGGCGGCACCGCCAGTCTCGACGCCCGCCTGCAGGCGCTCGGCGCCATGGCGCGGGCCGGCTACCCGGTGGGGCTCACCATCGCGCCGATCATCGCCGTTCCCGATTGGCCGGACGCCTATGGAGGGCTCCTGCGGGAGGTGGCGGAGGCGCTGTCCGACGTCTCCAACCCCGACCTCACCGTGGAGCTCATCACGCACCGGTTCACACCGGGGTCGAAGGACGTCCTCCAGGGCTGGTATCCGGGCTCCGACCTGCCGATGCGGGAGGACGAGCGCAGTCGCAAGCTCACCAAGTTCGGTTCGGTGAAATACGTCTATCCCCGCGACCTCATGCGGACCATGCGGGAGACGATCACCGCCGCCGTCGCGCGCGAATTGCCCTTCGCGCGGATCCTTTACTGGACCTGAGCGGCCGGTCTTCCCGGCGAGTCAGCCTCCGAGCGCCCTGGTCTTAGTGTCGGGATCGATGAGCGGTTCGACACGCCGCTCAGGCCCTGCCTCTATCTTCCGCTCGAGATCGACGGCCGGTGCCGCGTCGAGCTACGGCAGGCGGCATGACCGGGCTTGAACGCCGCCGTCTTGTTGTCCTGACATTCGTCACGTCCACGATACGCCACTGAGGCAGTCGCAGAATGGCGGGATCGAAAACTTCAATGATGCCGATTTGGCGATAGCCCATATCTTGGTGACCGCATGAGGAGGACGTCTTGGAAACCCATTTCGAGCATTTCGGCCAAACTGACCTTGGTCAGCGCCTCATCGCCCTCATTGACACACCCGACCGTTACACTGAGTTCCGTGCGCTCTCGGAAAAAGGCCTCCCGGCTGTCACGGCGCTGGTCCCAGTCTTGTCGCCGGTCCTGATGCCGTTAGAGCGGACTGATCTGAAGCGTTTGAACGCCGCTAAGCAATTCGTTGGGCGGTATGTTGGAACGATCATGCGGAAATACGGGCATACCATTGTGCGTCCGTCAGCAAGTGTTCCTGGCAAGCTGTTTGACGTCGCTGCCGTCTGGAGTGGCGCCCCTTCATCTGATGCCGAAGAAGACACTCAGGCAGATTGATCCAAGATGAGCGGTAAAGCACTGCGCATCGCAATATATCCCGATCTGATTCAGTATGCGGTATGTCATTGCTGATATAATACTAATAAACGTCTTAATTGTGAGTAAATATGGTAATTTTGTAACTAAAAACCGCGCTACTAAGAACGATATCACCAAGATCGTCGGTGCATCCGAGCTTATGATCGATGGCGAGCCTTTCGATCGACGTAGCATCACCGCACGTCGCTGGTGCTCTTCTTTTGCTGATCTTGCAATGCAGATTGGTGGTGGTGTCACTCTCTCCGAAGCGATGATGCTCCGGCGCGCCGCGAACCTCGCCATGATGTGCGAACGAGATGAGGCGCGCGTGATGAGGGGTGATGAGGACGACGTGGTGGATGAGGAGCACTATCGCCGGAACGCCTCTGCCTCAAAGGCCGCACTGATGGGGCCCGGCATGGCATCCACGGCCCGCATCTCGACCGTGCGCTTGTTCCCACCCCGTTTGGCCGGCGGGATCCGCCCCCATTCCGCATAAGACACTTACGCCGCGTCGGGCTCGGCGCCCGCGTCGAAACGGGTCCGCGCGGCCTGGATCGTGGGCAGGTTCGCGAAGGCCCAGGAGCCGAGCGCCTGGACCGGCACCTGAAGCGAGCGGCCGAGCTCGGTGAGTTCGTAATCCACCCGGGGCGGGATCGTCGGCGTGACCGTGCGCGAGACGAGGCCGTCGCGCTCCAGGCCGCGCAGGGTGAAGGTGAGCATCCGCTGCGAGATGCCGCCGATGATCCGCTTCAATTCGTTGAAGCGCCGGGGGCCGTCCGTGAGCGTCATCACCACGAGGATGCTCCACTTGTCGCCGACCCGCGCCAGGACCGTACCGACCACCCGGCAATCGCCGGGGCGGTGAATCGGCTGTGCCTCGGTTACCTCCGTGTGTCCGGGTTCCACGAATGTGCCTCCTTGTGCGAGCGCTGCTCCGGTACTCTATAGCGCCTCGGTATCATTCTGATACCGAGGATCGAACATGAATCTTCTGCACATCGACAGCAGCATCCTGGGCGAGCATTCCGTCAGCCGCGCCGTCTCGGCCGCCATCGTCGCCCGTCTCCGCACGGGAGCGCCCGATCTCGAGGTGACCTATCGCGATCTGGCCGCCACGCCGATCCCTCATCTCTCTGGCGCCTATCTCGCGGGCCATCAGCCCAACGCCACCAACACGCCCGACATCCAGAACGACGTCGCGCTCGGCCGCGCGGTGCTGGCGGAGTTCCTGGCCGCCGACATCGTGGTGATCGGCGCACCGCTCTACAATTTCACGATCTCGACGCAGCTCAAGGCCTGGATCGACCGCATCCTCGTGGCCGGCCAGACCTTCAAATACACCGAGAGCGGCGCCGTCGGCCTGGTGCCGGAGAAACGCGTCATCGTCGCCGTGGCGCGCGGCGGCCTCTACGGTGCGGGGTCCCCTGCCGCCTCGGCGGAGCATGCCGAGACCTATCTGCGGGTCGTCCTCGGCTTCATCGGCGTGACCAACCCGGAATTCGTCATCGCCGAGGGGATCGCCCTCGGTCCGGAGGCCCGCGAGAAGGCCCTCGCCGGGGCGCTCGACGCGGCTTCCGCTCTGGCTGCCGTCTGAAGGCCTAGCGCCGGCCGAACAGCCGCTCGATATCGTGGAGCTTCAGTTCCACGAAGGTCGGGCGGCCGTGGTTGCAGGTGCCGGCGAACGGGGTGGCCTCCATCTCGCGCAAGAGGGCGTTCATCTCCTCGGGGCGCAGGCGCCGGCCGGCGCGGATCGAGCCATGGCAGCTCATGCGCGAAAGGATCGCGTCGAGGCGCCGCCCGAGGGGGCCGCCCTCGGTGCCGTCCGCACTCCCCTCCTCCAGTCCGCTCTCGTCGAGGGCGTCGAGGATGTCCTCCAGGAGATGGCGGGTGGACGAATCGGCCAGCGCCACCGGAACCTCGCGCACGAGGACGGCGCCGGTGCCGAAGGCCTCCAGAGTGAGGCCGAGACGGTCGAGGTCGGGGGCGGCCGCGATCAGGCGCTCGGCGTCCTGGGGCGCCATCTCCACCACGTCGGGGATCAGGAGGCCCTGGCGGGCGATGCCGCCGGCGGCGCGCTCGCGCTTCAGCCGCTCGTAGACGAGGCGCTCATGGGCCGCGTGCTGGTCGACGAGGACGATCCCGTCGTGGGTCTGGGCGACGATGTAGGTCTCGTGGAGCTGCGCGCGGGCGGCCCCCAGGGGATGCTCGCTGTCGGGCGGTTCGATCTCCGGCTGGCGCAGGTCGGCGCCGGGTGGTGCGAGATCGCCGGAGAACAGCGCCTGCCCTGCTTCCTCGAACCCTGTCTCCGGCCGGCCGAACGCCGCTTGCGGGGCCTCGAACAGGCCCCCGCGCGCCCCGAAGGACGATGCCGGCGCGAGGCCGGCGGGTGCGCCGAACGAGGGCAGGCCCGGCGGAAGCGGCACCCTGCCCGACCAGGCGCCACGACCCGAATGCGCCTGCATCGCCGGTCGCATCGTCGATGAGGGATGGCCCGGGCGCAGGGCATCCAGGGTGCGGGACGCGCCGGTGCTGGCATTGCGCGCTCCCACCTGCCGCAGGGTCTCGTGAATGGCGCTGACGATGAGGGCGCGCACGAGGCCCGGCTCGCGGAAGCGCACCTCCGTCTTGGCGGGATGGACGTTCACGTCGACGAGGGCGGGATCGCAGGTGATGGCGAGGCCGAGCACCGGATGACGGTCCGAACTCATCGTGTCGGCATAGGCTCCGCGCACGGCGCCCAGCAGCAGACGGTCGCGCACCGGGCGGCCGTTGACGGTGAAGTGGATCTGGTTGCCCGCGCCGCGATGGTAGCTCGGCAGGCCGATATGGCCGGACAGGGCGAAGCCCTCCCGCGCCATGTGGAGGGGGGCCGAGCTCGCGCCGAAATCCGGCCCCAGCACCGCCGTGAGCCGGCGCAAGGCCGCGTCGTCGCCGGTCTCGGCGGAAAAGACGAGGGGGCTGCCGCTCTCGGAGCGGAGGGCGAAGCGGATCCGGGGCTGCGCCACGGCGAGGCGCCGCAACCCATCGGCGATGGCCAGCGCCTCGGCGCGGTCGGATTTCAGGAATTTCAGCCGCGCCGGCGTCGCCGAGAACAGGTCCGTGACCTCGATCCGCGTGCCGCGCGGGCTCGGCGCGGGACGGACCTCGCCCTTGACGCCGGCATCCACCACCAGGGTCGATCCGCTCTCGGCCTCGGCGGTGCGGCTGGTGAGGGAGAGGCGGGCCACCGCCCCGATGGAGGGCAACGCCTCGCCGCGAAAGCCGAGGGACTCGATGCGGCTCAGGTCGCCACCGGGAAGTTTCGAGGTGGCGTGGCGCTCCACCGCGAGGGCGAGATCGTCGGCGCTCATGCCGGCGCCGTCATCCACCACGCGGATCAGCCGGCGGCCCCCCGCCTCGATCGTCACCTCGATGCTGGTGGCGCCCGCATCGATGGCGTTCTCCACCAGTTCCTTCACGGCGGAGGCCGGGCGCTCCACCACCTCGCCCGCGGCGATGCGGTCCACGAGGATCGGGTCGAGGCGGCGGACGGGGCGGAGCACGGGTGGCATTGCCCCGACCATAGGCGAGCGCGCCGCCGCCTCAAAGCGCCGCCGACGTCATCGCGGTGGGAAGGACGCGATCAACCGAAGGGAAAGGCGAGACCACGCCCCGCCTGGACCCAGGCCCCCGCGATGACACCGCAGAGGAGGCAGGCCGCCAGGGTCACGAGCACCCGTCGCCTCGGCAGGCCGAGGGCGATGAAGGAGGCGGCGGCGAGCGGCACGATCTGTTCCCCATGCATGCCGAGGAAATGCGCGATCCTCAGGTCGCCGCCCGCCCGGTTCCAGCCGAGCAGGGGCAGGCTCGCACCGGTCGGGCCGACCGCATGGCCATGGTTGGCGCTGAGGGCGATGCCGGTGGCGGCCCCGAGGATCACCGTCGTCGCGAGGCCGAAAATGACCGCCAGGCGCAGGCTCGGCTCGAGGCCGGGACGTGGCCGGACCGCCACCGCGATGGCCAGGGGAATCTTGGCAGCGAGCAGGGTGAGCGCCATGATCCCCATCAGGGCGTAGAGGGACGCGTGCAGCGGATCGCCGTCGTTGAAATGCGAGGCCTCGGCCCGCGCCGCCTGCAGGATGATGTAGGCGAGCTCGAACCCGCCCGCGATGATGAGCAGGAGCCGGCCGGTGCGCAGGGAGCGGGAGCGGCGCCGATCCGGCCGGACATAGCCGGTGAACCAGGCGAAGGTCAGGGCGTACACACCGACCGAAACGAAGAACTTCGCGGTCTTCGCCCAGACGAAGGCGCCATCGATGAGCCTCCCATCGACAAGGGGGAGTGCCAGGGTGACGGCGCCGGTCAGCAGACAGGTCAGACCGAAGGCGGTGAGGAGGGGATCGTCCGCCCGAAGCCGGGCGAGTGCCGTGGGGCGGGGAGCGTCTCCGCCGAGGGTGAAGGCGATCATGGCCGGGTCTCCATTCCGAGCCTGCCGGTGCTGAATCCGATGACGAGGGCGAGGAGCAATCCCGCCGGGCCGACCAGGAAGGTGAGGACGAGGCAGGGCAGGAGCAGCAGCGGCGAGATCCCCGCCCCGATCCCGGCGCGAGCGATCCAGGTGCCGACGAAGAGGTCGAAGGCGAGATAATGGATCCAGCCGGCGGTGAGCGCATGGTCGTTCGCGAACAGGGCGCGGACCGCCTCGATGGAGTCGAAGCCGCCCTTCGCGCCGCCTGCCAGGCCTGCCGCCAGGGCACCGAGATAGGCCACCGCCAGGAACGCCGGCAGGACGAGGCCGGTGCCGATCCAAGTGGCCCTTCGGAGCCGGGGAGCGAACAGCGCGATGGCGAGGGCGATCCAGCCCAAGAGGGCGATCGTGCTGCAGAGGGAGAACAGGCTCGCTGCGGGGATCACGTGTTGCCCGACCTTATCTTGACATCGTATAGATCGAGGATGAGCCAGCATCTTGACACTGTCAAGTCACCGCAGGGTGTCGCAGCCGCAGAGCCCTCGGCCTATCATCATGGCGATTTGAGTTCCGCCCTGATCCGGGCGACGACGGCCATCCTGCGCGAGCGCGGGATCGATGGATTTTCGCTGAGGGAGGCGGCGCGGCGCGCGGGCGTTTCGCCGGCGGCCCCGCAGCATCATTTCGGCGACGCGCGCGGGTTGCTCACCGCCGTGGCGACGGAGGGCTTTAGGATGCTGGGCGACGCGCTGGCCGCTGCCGATTCCGCCGCGACGGACCGAGACGGGCGCATCCGTGGCCAGGGCCGGGCCTATGTCGCCTTCGCCCTCGACCATCCGGCCGAGTTCGACACGATGTGGCGCTGTGCGCGGATCGATACCGGCAATGCCGCTTATGCTTCTGCGGCCGGGCGCGCCTTCGGGCTCCTGAAAGCGGCGGTGGCCGGAACCGCTTTCGAGGATGACGGGCTACCGGCGGTGTCCCATCATACCGCCCCGGACCCGAAGGCCATCGCCTGCTGGTCCCTGGTCCATGGTCTCGCCCGGCTCGTCCTCGACGGTGCGCTGGGGCCGGCCGAGGCGGCGCGTGGGGCCGTCGATGCGATGCTGGAGCCTATCCTCGACTGCCTGACGGTGTGATGCCGAGCCAGCGCGGCCTGACGCGCGCGCTCATCGCGAGACCGGTGGTGGATCCGCTCGGGATTTCGCCGAGCTGGGCCCGGCGTCAGGCGACCCCGGCCCGCAGCAGGTCGTGATAATGGACGAGGCCCACGGGGCGCTCGTTCTCGACGACGATCAACGAGGTGATCTTCATCGATTCTTGGATTTCCAGGGCCTTGGCGAGAAGGGTCTCCGGGCTCACGGTGCGCGGCCGGACGCTCATCAGCGCCTCGACGACGAGGCTGTCGAGATCGGCTCTGAACACGTTGCGGCGCAGGTCGCCGTCGGTGAGGATGCCGGCGAGGCGGCCGTCTTCTTCCACCACCACCACCGATCCGAAACCCTTGGCGTCGATCTCGGCGATGGCGGCCCGCATGCCCGTGCCGCGCCGGACGACCGGCAGCTGGTCGCCCGCATGCATCACCTCGCGGACCTGCCGGAGCGAGGCCCCCAGGCGTCCGCCGGGATGGTAGATGCCGAACTCGCGGGCTGAGAAGCCGCGGGCCTCGAGCAGGGCGATGGCGAGGGCGTCGCCCAAAGCGAGCTGCATCGCCGTGGAGGTGGTGGGCGCGAGCCCGTTGGGGCAGGCCTCGCGGGCCTTGGGCAGGGTGAGGCAGATATCGGCCTCACGCCCGAGGGTCGAGCCGGCATTCGCCGTGATGGCGATGAGGCCGACCCGATAGCGCCGCGCATAGCCGATGATGTTGGCGAGTTCCGTGGTCTCGCCCGACCATGACAGGGCGACGACGACGTCCTCCGGCTGGATCATGCCGAGATCGCCATGGCTCGCCTCGGCCGGATGGACATACAGCGCCGGCGTGCCGGTGGAGGCCATGGTCGCCGCTATCTTGCGGCCGACATGGCCCGATTTGCCCATGCCGGTGAGGATGGCCCGGCCCTTGGCGCCGGAGATCCGGGCGACGGCCTCGGAGAAGGCCGTGCCGAGCCCGTTGCCGATGGCCTCCATCAGGCAGCGCAGGCCCTCGCGCTCGGTCTCGATGGTGCGCAGGGCCGAGGCGATGGCGGGCGCATGGCCGGCATCGGGGGGCGACATCCGCTTCTCCGCTGCAGCACCGCCCATGACAATCCCCGCCTTCGCCGGCGCGCGCGGCGCCATGACGTGCCGCCTATGCAAGGCGAATGTGGTCGGATGGGGGCTTGGGCGCGTGGGACGCGGCGCACCGGTATCGGCGGCGGCGCGCCGGAGACCAGGGTATCGGGGGTGGGCGGCAGGAGTCCCAGGCTGCCCACTGGATGGAACTATACTACGCCGATGCTGAAAAATTTCCGATCGCAACAAGTGATCGTTAACCGTTCGGCTGGAATGTCAAATCCCAAGTATAGGCTGATCGTCGCGAGCCGCGGTCAGGAAGAGGTTTCCATGTCGATCCAAACTCGCTCGATTCGTGCCAAGCTCATCACGGCATTTTCCCTGCTTACTTTGTTCATCATTGGTCTGGGAGTGCTTGGGATCGTCAGTACGCAGCGCATGCGCGAACAGGCGCTCGACATCGAAAACAACTGGCTTCCGAGCGTTCGTGTCCTCGGCGAGATCGATACTCTGACGGCTCGCAACAACGGCGTCATGCTGCGTCATACGCAGGAGACCGACCCCCAGAGGCTGACGACCATCGAGGGCGACCTGGTGCGGTTCGGAAAGAGGATCGACGAGAAGAAGGTCGCCTACGAGCGGATGATCGCGTCACCGGAAGAGCGCGAGCTCTACGAGACGTTCACGCGCGAGGCCGCCAAATTCGCCGCGATCCGCCAGACCATCCTGGACATGTCCCGCAGCGGAGAGAAGGCGCAGGCCTTCTCGTTCTACGAGACCAAGGGGATCACCATCCGCCGGGGCATGTCGGACGCCCTCGAAAAGCTGGTGAGCCTGAACAATGTCGGGGCGGATCAGGCTCAGGCGCGGAGCAAGTCGGTCTTCGAACAGGCTCGGACCCTGGGCATCGCCGCCATCGTCGTCGCGGTCCTCCTCTCCGTCCTGTCCGCCTTCCTGATCATCCGCGGCGTGACCCGAGACATCGATTCCGTCGTGCGGCCGATGCAGGCCCTCGCCGCCGGCGACCTGTCGGTGACCATCCCGCACCAGAACGCCAGGACCGAGATCGGGCGCATTGCCGACGCCGTGCAGGTGTTCAAGGACGGATTGCACCGGATGAAGGCTCTGGAAGACGAGACCGTCCTGGCCCGTGCCGGCGCGGAAGCACAGCGCAAGGCCGCCATGCGGTCCATGGCCGACGGCTTCGAGTCCGCCGTGGGCGGGATCATCCAGACCGTGTCCAGTTCGGCGACGGAGTTGCAGGCCACCGCGCAGAGCATGGCCGGCACCGCGACGCAGACCGCCGCGCAATCCACCAGCGTCGCCGCTGCCGCGGAACAGGCCGCCTCGAACGTCACCACCGTGGCGGCCGCGGCCGAGGAGCTCGGCTCGTCGGTGCAGGAGATCGGCCGTCAGGTCAGCGCCTCGGCCAGCCTGGCCCATGTCGCCGTCGAGGAAACCGCGCGGACCGCGCTGCTCGTGAAGGACCTGAACAGCGCCGTGGCGAAGATCGGCGACGTGGTGACGATGATCAGCGCCATCGCGGGCCAGACCAACCTCCTGGCCCTGAACGCGACCATCGAGGCGGCCCGTGCCGGCGAGTCGGGGCGCGGTTTCGCCGTCGTCGCCGCCGAGGTGAAGGAACTCGCCAACCAGACCGCCAGGGCGACCGAGGAGATCGGCGGCCATATCGCCTCGATCCAAGGCTCCACCGATCAGGCGGTCTCGGCGATCGGCGGCATCACCACCCGCATCCAGGAGATCAGCGCCGTCGCCACCACGATCGCCGCCGCGGTGGAGGAGCAGGGCGCCGCCACGCAGGAGATCGTCCGCAACGTGTCCCAGGCCGCCGCCGGCACGGGCGAGGTCACGGTGAACATCGCGGGCGTGGCCGGTGCCGCCGAGGAAACCGGCGCTGCCGCCAGCCAGGTGCTCGGTGCGGCATCGGAGCTGTCGCGCCAGTCCGAACATCTCAACTCCGAGCTGGGCCGCTTCCTCGCCACGATCCGCGCGGCCTGACCGGGGTCGGGCTCCCGCGGAGGGAGCGCCGTCTCCCTCCGCGACAGGTCTGGTCGCCTCATGGGTTCGCCACGAGCGTCACGTGGCGATTGCCCTCCGGTGTCGCCCATTTCGACTCGGATCGGAGGGCGACGGCGCGGCGCCGGATGCCCCTAGGTCGACTGGCGAAATCCTCCCCCGGCGCGGTATGCCTTTCGGATGCAGCGCGTCATCGTCATGGGGTCGCCCGGAAGCGGGAAATCGACACTGGCGCGGCGTCTCGGCGCCGCGCATGACCTGCCCGTCTTCCATCTCGACCAGGCCTATTTTCGTCCCGGCTGGGAGCCCGCGCCGGCCACCGAGTTCCGTACCGAAGTCGAGCGCCTCGCGGCCCTCCCCCGCTGGATCATCGACGGGAACTACACGGACCTCATCGGGCCGCGCTTCGAGGCGGCGGATACCCTGGTCTATCTCGATCTCCCGGCCTGGCTGACGATGGCGCGCGTGATCCGGCGCCTGGCGGCGAGCTATGGCCGGGTCCGACCGGACGCGGCGCGGGGATGCCCGGAACGGCTCGACGCCGAGTTCCTGCGTTACGTGTGGACCTGGAACCGCAAGAGGCGAGCCCGGAACCTCGCCCTGATCGAGAGGTTTCCCGGCAAGGTCGTCATCCTGGCGAGCCGGGCGGAGCAGCGGCGGTTCGGAGGTGCGTGACCCTTCTCCGATCGGCGCTCGCGTGGTCGGGGGCGGCTGTCATCGCCGGCCTGCCCTCGTTAGAATCCCGGCCGCCCTCGCAGGAACCCGCGCCCGCCCATGCCATCACCCCGCACCGCCGCGAAGCACGCCGAACTCGGCCCCGATTTCTACGACGTCGTCGCCGCCGCCGACTTCCCGAAGACGATCCTGCGCTACCGGAACCGGCCCTGGTCGGCGCGGGTGGGGCTCGACGACCTTTCCGACGAATCGTGGGTGGCGCGTTTCGGCCGGTTCCAGCCCCTCGCCGGCAGCCTGCCCCAGCCTTTGGCGCTGCGCTATCACGGCCACCAGTTCCGCTCTTACAACGCCGATCTCGGCGATGGGCGCGGCTTCCTGTTCGCCCAGCTTCACGACCTCGCTGACGGTCGCCTCCTCGATCTCGCCACCAAGGGCAGCGGCACCACGCCGTGGTCGCGCACGGCAGATGGCCGCCTCACCCTGAAGGGAGGCATGCGCGAGATCCTCGCCACCTCCATGCTCGAGGCCCTGGGCGTCGACACCTCGAAGACCTTCAGCCTCATCGAGACCGGCGAGGAACTGGAGCGGGGCGACGAGCCCTCCCCCACCCGGTCCAGCGTTCTGGTGCGCCTCAGCCATTCCCATATCCGCATCGGCAGCTTTCAGCGCCTGCTGGCGCTGGACGAGCCGCACAACATCGAGAAGCTCCTCGATCATGCGGTGCGCACCTACCTGCCGGAGGCCTGGCGCGACGAGACCGCCCCCCGTGCCGTCGCCTTCCTGGAGGAGGTCTGTCGCAGGGTCGCCCGCACGGGGGCCCAGTGGATGGCGGCGGGCTTCGTCCACGGGGTGCTCAACACCGACAACATCAACATCACGGGCGAAAGCTTCGATTACGGTCCGTGGCGCTTCACGCCGACCAGCGACCCGGGCTTCACCGCCGCCTATTTCGACGTCCATGGCCTCTACAGTTTTGGCCGCCAGCCCGAGGCGCTGTTCTGGAATCTCAGCCGGCTCGCCGAATGCCTGATGCCGCTCGCCGACCGCGACGCCCTCGAAGGCGCGCTGAAGGTCTTCGGGACGAGCCTTCAGGATGCCTTCGCCGAGGCGCTCCTGGCCCGGCTGGGCCTGGCAAAGCCGGCGGACGAGGCGGATTTGCACCGGTTCGTCGCCGCCTTCTGGGGCTTCCTGGCGAAGAGCCGGGCGCCGTTCGAGCAGACGTTCTTCGATTGGTATGGCGGCCTCGCTAGCACCGACCGCGCTGCGGCGAGCCCCTCCTCCGCTTTCTACGAGCGCGAGGATTTCGCCCCCGTCCGGGCCAGCCTCGCTTCCCTGTCCCCGGTGGAGGGAATCCGGCTCGATCACCCGTATTTTGCGCGGCGCGAGCCCTGCACGATGCTGATCGAGGAGGTCGAGGCCCTGTGGGATCCCATTGCCGAGCGGGACGATTGGTCGGCGCTCCATGCCAAGCTCGATGCCATCGCCCAGATGGCGGAGGCCTATGGCACGGCGCCTGCTCCCCTCGCCTGAACGACGCCCTGTTTCGGACACATGGCTGCGTAGGTTCGGGCGATGGCGGCGGTCGACGTCCGCCAGGACGACACGATGACGGATATTCGGATCACGGCGGGCTCCTTCGGCGAGGGAGTGGCCACCTACGACAACGGCGTGTTCCGCTTTCCCAACGGCGATCTCCGTGGCGTGGAGGATCTCTCCGATCTCGGCCTGCCGGCCGAACCGGCGACGGAGCCGCATTGGAGCGGCGACATCGTGCGCGGTCTCCAGGGGGCGCTGGCCACCTCGACGAAGGGATTGCCGTCGCCCTTCGGTTTTGCGGCCTCCTTTGTCGGGCTCGGACTCGACGTGCTCGAATCCTCGGCCACGACCACCGCGACCCTGCCGATCACGTTCAGTGACGGCGCCGGCGCGACGATGGCCGCCGACAACGCGATGACGGCGCTCATTCTGCGCGACCGCGAGGTGGTGCGCCTCGCACTCGAACGGAGGGCTCCCCCCCCGGTGGTCGAGTCTGCACCGGCGCCCGAGCCGGCACCGATGAGCCCGGCATCGGATCCGGCCGACCCGACCCTGACCTCGATGTTCCAGTACGAGAAGCGCAAGGGTCGCCTGCGCCGCGTCGTGACCGAGACGACGCCTCAGGAGACGTGAACAGGCGCGGCCTATCCGCACGTCGCTGGGACGCACACTCTCCTGCGCGGTTTCCGCGAGAGGGGCAGGCCAGGGCTCTCCGCGCCTATCCGTCGATGACGCTCACATGCGCGGCGACGACCTTCCAGCCGTCGGGAAAACGGATCCAGGTCTGGCTCTGCCGGCCCACCTTGCCGGGCGATCCCTCGCGGCGGAACAGGGTCATCGCCACGGCCGTATCCCGCCCATAGGCGGTGATCACCGTATCGGACAGGGTCCGCTCCAGCCCGGCCGGCGAGCGCGCGCGACGGAAGGCACGGATCGCGTCCATGCCGTAGAGGTTCTCAGCCCCGCCGTAGCGGATGGTCCGGGGATCGTCGTGGAACAGGGCTTCCAGGGTCGCCACGTCGTTGCCGGTCAGCGCCTTTTCATAGGCCGCGAAAGCGGCCTCGACTTCCGCGAGCACGTCTGGCGCATCGATCTCCATCGGCTCGCTCACAGGTTCGCATGCGGCGCGGAGACCACGCCGTTCCTCTCCAGGTGGCGCGCGACCCGGAGCGCCAGATCCTCGCGCCACGGAGCGGCGATGACCTGGACACCGAGGGGCAGGCCGTCATCGACCCGCACGGGCACCGCCACCACGGGCAGGCCGATGAACGAGATCGGCTGCGTGAAGACGCCGATATTCGCCCGCACCGGCAGGGTCACCCCGTCGAGCTCGAAGGTGACCTGACCCGATTTCGGAGCCCGGCACGGGGTCGAGGGGGCCAGGATGATGTCGACCTCGCGGAAGAGGTCGAGCATCGCCGCCCGGTACCAGCGGCGGAAGCGCTGGGCACGCTCGACGAAGGGAGCCGGAATCATCGCCCCCGCGATGAGCCGGTCGCGCACGGCCGGGTCGAACTCGGCGGCGCGCGTGCGCAATCGGTCGAGATGGAGGGCGGCGCCCTCGGCGGCGGTGATGAGGTAGGCGGCGGCCCTCGCCCGCGCGGCTTCGGGGATCTCCACCCGGCGCTTGGCGCCCAGGGAGGCGGCGAGGGTTTCCACCGCCGCGAAGGCCTCGTGATCGCCGCCACGCGCGAAGTATCCGCCCGCCACGGCGATCCGCAGGTCGCCGATGCCGTCACCGAGGCCCGGCATGGCGTGATCGGGCGCGCGGGTGGTCGCCACCGGGTCGTCCGGATCGGGTCCCTGCATGGCATCGTAGGACAAAGCGAGGTCGGTGACGCTGCGTGCCATCGGCCCGAGATGGTCGAGGCTGCCGACGAAGGGGAAGCTCCCCGCCCGCGTCAGCCTTCCATAGGTGGGCTTCAGGCCGAAGCAGCCGCAGAAGGCGGACGGGACGCGGATCGAACCGTTGGTGTCCGAGCCGAGGGCCAGGGGGACGAGGCCCGCGCCGATGGCGCCGCCCGAGCCACCGGACGATCCGCCGGACATGTGCCCGAGATCGTGCGGGTTGCGGGTGGCGCCGTCATGGACGTTCTCGCCCGTGAAATCATAGGCATACTCGCCCATGTTGAGGCCGCCCACGAGGATCGCCCCGGCGGCTTCGAGCCGTCGCACCAGGGCGCCGTCCCGTTCGGCGGGGGCGAGATCGCGGTTGATTTTCGAGCCCGCCCGTGTCGGCAGGCCCGCGATGTCGATGAGGTTCTTCACCGCGAAGGGCACGCCCGCCAGCGGCCCGAGCGCGTCCCCACGGTTCCGTGCCGCATCGACGGCGTCGGCTCGCGTCAGAGCGCGGTCGGCCAGCACGTCGGTGAAGGCGTTGACCGCCGTGTCCACCCGCGCGATGCGCGCGAGCACGGCCTCGACCACCAGGCGGGCGCTGATCGCCCCATCCCTGACGGACCCGGCGATGTCGGCCGCGTGCATCGTGCTCGGATCGGTCATACCGCCGCTCACGCCGCGAAGACCGGAGCCGGCTCCGCCTCGTCTGGCAGGGGAAACCCCGCGACGAGGCCGGCGGCGCCCTGAAGCACGGTGAGGTTCGCGCCCACCGCCGCGACCCAGGCGGGATCGAGGGGAATGCCGAGGAGGGCGGAGGCGGCGTCGATATAGGCATCGAGCCCACCCGATACGGGCTCGGTCTTCGGCATCTCGGCCATGGCTTCCTCCTCAAACCCCGATCCGGCGGAACCGTCGCATCCCGGGGAGCAAGGGTCGGGCCGGACTATGTGACGATCTCACGGAAGCACCCTGTGCGTCATGGCCGTCTTTAGGAGGTTGAGCGTCTTTCCCCATCCGCCGTCCTGAGATCGTGAGAGCGGGCGAAACGGGTCAGTCGGACCCGACGGCATCCGATCCTCACCATCGTTTCGGATGACGTCGAACTCTGTCCTTGTCTTATATGCAATTTGCATCTAACTAAGATGCAGAACGCATATAAGGCTCGCCCGTGACCGAAACCGAATTCCTGGCCGAGTACGATCCCACCGCCTACGAGCGCCCTGCCCTCGCCGTCGATCTCGTCCTGCTGGGCCTGCGCGAGGGCCGCCCGGCGGCGCTGCTGCTGAAACGCGAACAGCATCCGCATGCGGGTCGCTGGGCGCTGCCCGGCGGCTTCGTGGGGATCGACCAGACCCTCGATGCGGCCGCTCTCCATGTCCTGCATGAGAAGGCGGGGATAACCGGGGTGCATCTGGAGCAGCTCTACACGTTCGGCGCGCTCGCCCGCGATCCGCGCATGCGGATCGTCAGCGTGGCCTATCTCGCCCTCCTGCCGGAGGCGGCCCTCGCCGAGGCTTTGGAGCGCGCACCCTCCCTCGTGGCGGCCGGGATCGAGGTGCCCTGGTCGGGCGAGGCGGGCGGAGACGTGGTGGCACTGTCGCCCAAGGGTGAGGTTCTGCCCCTCGCCTTCGACCATGCCGACATCCTGGCGATGGCCATGCTGCGCCTGCGCGGAAAGCTCGATTATTCGGATGTGGGCTTTGCCCTCCTGCCCGAGCATTTCACCCTGCGACAGCTGCAGGACGTGCACGAGGCGGTTCTCGGCACCACGCTCAACAAGCCGGCCTTCCGACGCCGGATGCTCGACCGGGGCTGGCTGGCGCCGACCGGATCGCGCGAGGCCGGAACGTCGTTCCGCCCCGCCGAACTCTACCGATTTCAACCGTCCCGCTGACCCGACAGGAGGTTTCCATGGCATCGATCCGCAACATCGGCCTGGTCGCGCAATTGCGGAGCGAGGCGAGCAGCCACGTCATCCGCTATCGCCGGGGCCGCATCCGCCAGAGCGGCCGGGGCCTCGTCTTCTGGTTCCGCCCGGAGACGTCGAGCATCGCCGAGATGCCCATGGACGACCGCGAGATGACGCTGTTCGTCCGTGGCCGCAGCCAGGATTTCCAGGCCGTCGCCGTGCAGGGGACGATCGGCTGGCACGTGATCGATCCGGAACGTCTGGCCAGCCGCATCGATTTCTCCATCGACCTTCGCACCGGTAAGCTCCAGGGCGAGCCGATCGAAAAGATCGAGGCGCGCATGGCCGGCATCGCCAGTCAGGCCGTGCTGCAATATCTCGGCGGCAAGCCGGTGCGCACCATCCTCGATGCCGGCCCCGAGCCCCTGCGCGGGGGGCTGGAGGCCGTCTTGGCGGCGGACCAGTCCCTGGCCGAGATCGGCGTCGCCGCCGTGTCGGTGCGGCTCACCAACCTCGCACCCACGAGCGAACTCGAACGCGCCTTGCAGACCCCGACCTTCGAGGCGCTGCAGCAGAAGGCCGACGAGGCGACCTTCTCCCGCCGCGCCCTCGCCGTGGAGAAGGAGCGTGCCATCGCCGAGAACGAGCTCGCCACGCGCACGGAACTGGCGCGCCGGGAGAAGCTCCTCATTTCCGAGGAGGCGGAGAACGCGCGAAACCGGGCCGCCGGTCTGGCCGAGGCGCAGGGCGTCGAGGCGACGGCGGAAGCGGAGCGCATCCGCCTCGTCGAGGGAGCCAAGGTCCAGGCCGAGGCGCAGCGCGTCGCGATCTACCGCGACCTGCCGCCCGCGATCCTGCTCGGCCTCGCCGCGCAGGAACTGGCGGGCAAGCTCGACACGATCGAGCATGTCAGCGTGACGCCCGATCTCCTCGCCGCCGTGATGGGTGAGTTCCACAAGGCCCGTCCGATGGTGGGGGCGCGCTAAGCAGGTTCGCGTCGGCAAGCCACCGCTTCACCTCGCTTAGATCTTTGAAATGTCGCAGGTTTTAAGACACAAAACCGGTGACCACTTTTGTGAAACCTGCTCAGCATGGCCGCCCTCACCCACCGCGCCGTCTTCGTCATCCGCGAGACCGATTACGAGGCCCTGATCGCTCGGCACGCCACGAGCGGGCAGGCGCGCTTCTTCCTCGAGAGCCGCGGGCAGAAACTCGAGGATGTGGTCGAGCGGCACGAACGGTTCCACGCCGTACTCTCCCGGGCACGGGCCTCGGTACCGGGGGAGTGGCGCCAGGCCCTGGTGGGGCGCGCCGACCTCGACCGTTTCCTGTTCGCCGCGGACGACGTCGTCGTCGCGGTGGGCCAGGACGGGCTTGTCGCCAATGTCGCGAAGTATCTCGGCGCGCAGCCCGTGATCGGCGTCAACCCGGCGCCCGACCTCTATGACGGGATCCTCGTCCGGGTCGCCGTCGAGCGGCTCGGGCAGGTGCTCACCGCGAGCGTCAACGGCGCGGCGCAGGTGGAGCGGCGCACCATGGTCAAGGCCGTGCTCGACCATGGCGAGACGCTGTTCGCACTGAACGAGATCTTCGTCGGGCACCGCAGCCACCAATCCGCGCGCTACCGGGTCGAAGCGGCGGGCGAGGCCGAGGATCAATCCTCCAGCGGGCTCATCGTCGCGTCCGGTACGGGGGTGACCGGCTGGGCGCGGTCCATCGCCGAGGCGACGCATCTCGCCGTCCCCCTCGGCACGGAGGAGGCGGCGGTGGGCTACTGGGTGCGCGAGCCGTTCCCGAGCGTCGCCAGCGGCACGCGGCTGCGCGCGGGCAAGCTGACCGATGCCGGGCTTCTCGTGACCTCGCGCATGAACGATGGCGGCGTCGTCTTCGCCGACGGCATCGAGCAGGATTTCCTGGCCTTCGAATGGGGCCGCCAGGTCAGAATCTCGCCGGCGGATCGCACGCTCAATCTCGCCATCGGCTAGGCGTCGCCGGGATGTTTCGGCGGAGCGAGAGTGCGCAAAGAAAAACCCGCTAAGTCAGAGACTTAGCGGGTCGAATTCTTGGTAGCGAGGGAGAGATTTGAACTCCCGACACAAGGATTATGATTCCTCTGCTCTAACCAACTGAGCTACCCCGCCATAACAAAGGAACCCGCGCGGTGCGGGCGCCCCTGAAGAGATCGGCGGTATAAAGAAATCCGCCTTCGGGTGTCAACGGGGAGTTTGCGACTTGGCCACTCCCAGGCGCGGTTTTGTCAGAGGCGGGTGCCCAGGATCTCGGCCACCTGCGGGATGTCCTTGTCGCCACGGCCCGAGAGATTGAGCACCATCAGATGCTCGGCGGGCTTCGTCGGCGCGATCTCGAACACCTTGGCGAGGGCATGGGCCGGCTCGAGGGCCGGGATGATCCCCTCCAGCATCGAGCACAGCTTGAACGCCTCCAGCGTCTCGGAATCCGTTGCCGAGAGGTAGGTGACGCGCTTGGCCTCGTGCAGCCAGGCGTGTTCGGGGCCGATGCCGGGATAGTCGAGGCCGGCCGAGATCGAGTGGGCGTCGGCGATCTGACCGTCTTCGTTCTGCAGCAGGTAGGTCCGGTTGCCGTGGAGCACGCCCGGCTTTCCGCCGGACAGGGAGGCGGCGTGCAGGCCCGAGGCAATGCCATGGCCGGCGGCCTCGACCCCGTAGATCTCCACCTCGCGGTCGTCGAGGAACGGGTGGAACAGGCCCATGGCGTTGGAGCCGCCGCCGATGCAGGCGACGAGCGAGTCGGGCAGGCGCCCTTCCATCTCCAGCATCTGCTCCCTGGTCTCGCGACCGATGATCGATTGGAAATCGCGCACCATCGCCGGATACGGGTGCGGTCCGGCCACCGTGCCGATGCAGTAGAACGTGTCGGCGACGTTGGTGACCCAGTCGCGCAGCGCCTCGTTCATGGCGTCCTTGAGGGTCTTGGTGCCGGATTCCACCGGGATCACCTCGGCGCCGAGCATCTTCATGCGGAAGACGTTGGGCGCCTGGCGCGCCACGTCGACGGCGCCCATGTAGACGACGCATTTCAGGCCGAACCGGGCGCAGAGGGTGGCGGTGGCGACCCCGTGCTGACCGGCGCCGGTCTCGGCGATGATCCGCGGCTTGCCCATGCGGCGGGCCAGCATGATCTGGCCGAGCACGTTGTTCACCTTGTGCGAGCCGGTGTGGTTCAGTTCCTCGCGCTTGAAGAAGACCTTGGCGCCATGGCCCGGAGCCGACTTCGTCCGTAAGTGCTCGGTGATTCGCTCGGCGTAGTAGAGCGGGCTCGGGCGGCCGACGTAATGGGTCAGGTGGCCGTTCATCTCCTCCTGATAGGATGGATCGGCCTTGGCCTCCATATAGGCCTTCTCGAGATCGAGGATGAGCGGCATCAGCGTCTCGGCGACGAAGCGACCGCCGAAGATGCCGAAGCGGCCGCGCTCGTCCGGTCCGTTGCGGAACGAGTTCGGAGAGGGGGCGATGGTCACGGTTGTCGTCCTTCGCGTCTTCGGCCGGCGAGTCTCCGCCGGGCCTGTGCGTTCGGTATTGGGTTGCGCCAATGCCTAGACCCGCGTGGGGGGCGTCTACAATGCGGCGAACGCGTCGATTTGTGAAATCGGACCCTATTCGTAGGCCCGAACCGCCGCGATGAAGGCGGCGATGCGTTCCGTGCTCTTCTCTCCCGGTCGCGTCTCGACGCCCGAGGAGACGTCGACGGCGCGCAGGCCCGTGCGGGCGAGGGCTTCGGCGAGGTTCTCCGGGGTGAGACCGCCCGAGAGCATCGTCCCCGCCGGCAGGGTTTTTCCTGCGAGAAGATCCCAATCGAAGGCGAGGCCGTTGCCGCCGGGAAGTGCCGCATCCGGCGGCGGCTTGGCGTCGAGGAGTATGCGGTCGGCTGCCTCGTACGCGGCGATGGCGGCGAGGTCCGAGGGCGTCGAGACGCCGAGCGCCTTCATCACGGGGCGACCACTGCGATCGCGGATCGCCGCGACCCGCTCGGGCGTCTCGTGTCCGTGGAGCTGGATCCAGTCCGGATCGACGGTGCCAACGGCCGCATCGATCAGGGCATCGTCGGGATCGACGAGGAGGACGACCCGCTCCGCCCTGCCCTTCGCCCGGTCCGACAGCAAACGCGCCGTCTCCAGCGGGACATGGCGCGGGCTCTTGGGGAAATGCACGAAGCCGACGAGGTCGGCCCCGGCCGAGAGCGCCGCGTCGAGAGTGTCGGGCGCGCTCAGCCCGCAGATCTTGACGCGGATGGACGGCATGACGGCTCTAACGCGGCGCGGGGAGCGCGACGCGGCTGTCGAGGCCGGGATAACGCTCGGCCGGAGCGGGCTCGCTCGCCGCGACACGCGACTTCAGACGCTCGGTCTCGCCCTCCAGGCGCCGGATCTCGCGGCGGCGGGCCGCGCTCGTCCGCCGTGTGCTCGACTGGCCCAGCCACGTGCCGATGCCGCCGCAGAGGATGCCGATGGCGACGGAAGCGAAGATGAGGACGTAGAGCGGCAGCGGCAGGCTGAAGGCCGGCGTGTCCGTCGTGAACGGATCGAAGGACAGGCGGACGACCTCCCGATTGGCGACGGCCAGGGCGACGACCACGATCGCCACGGGAAGCAGGATCAAACCCTTGAGGAAGCGGATCATCGAGACACTCCGGTCGATGGGACGAGGCTGTGCATGGCGTTCAGGATTCCTCGCTTTCGGAGGGCTCCTCGGCGCCGATCCCGGCCTCATTGAGTCGCTGGCGCATCTCCTTGCCCGTCTTGAACACGGGGATGGCCTTCTCGGAGACGGCAACGGGCTCACCGGTGCGCGGGTTGCGCCCCCGTCGCGCATCGCGGCGCTTGACCGAGAAGGCGCCGAAGCCCCGCAGTTCGACACGGTCGCCGCGCGCCAACGCCTCGGCGATCGTGTCGAGGATCGCCTTCACCAGGGTTTCCACGTCGCGCTGGTAGAGATGCGGGTTCTGCTCTGCGATCCTGAGCACGAGCTCCGACTTGATCATGCGGCGGTCTTCCCTGACTTCATGCGGTTCCGGCACCCCTGCGGACGTGATCCGGGCAGGCGTGATTCGGCGTCGCCCTCAAGGCGCATCGGCGGAACCCGGACGCCAGAGGGCGAGCATGCCCCCTTGCGCGAGACCTGCCGTCTCGTCGCCGGCCTGACGCAGGCGCGTGGCGAGGCCGCCCAGCCCCATCAAGTCGGCCCCCATGCCGAGAGCCGACCAGAGCTTGAAATCGCTCTCGGATTTCGGCTTCCAGTCGCGCACGGGCAGACCCTTGGCGACGTTGCGCTCGGTCTCGAGCCAGGCGATTGCCTGACGCTCACCGCCGACACCGTCCACCAGCTTCAGCGGAACGCTCTGGCGGCCACTGAACACGCGCCCGTCCGAGACGGTCGCGAGTTCCTTCTCGGAGAGCTTGCGCCGCTCGGAGACGAGTCCCTTGAACCAGGCGTAGGTATCGCCGACGACGGAGGCCAGGGCGGCGCGGGCCTCGGGCGAGGTCGGGGTGAAGCCCGACGGCTCTGCCTTCAGAGGCGACGACTTCACCGACTCGACCTTGACCCCGACCTTGTCGAGGAGGCCGGACAGGTCGGGATACTGGAACAGCACGCCGATGGACCCGACGAGGGCGGTTTCCCGCGCGACGATATGATCGGCCGCGATGGCGGCGATATAGGCGCCCGACGCCGCCGTGCCGTCGACGAAGGCCACCATGGGCTTCTTCTCGGCCAGCGCGCGCAGGTTGCGGTAGAGTTCCTCTGAGCCGGTGGTGGTGCCGCCAGGCGACGAGATCGAGACGATCACGCCCTGCACCGCGCCGGCGTCGCGGACCCGCTCGATGAGTTTCGTCGTCGATTCGCTGCCGGCGATGAAGCCGCCGATGGAGATGCGGGCGATCTGCGGTTTCACGGCCGGGAAACCGAAGCCGTCATTGCCCCGGACCCGGTAGCCCAATGTCCCGACGGCGACGATCAGCCCGCCGATCCCCACGACGCGCCACAGGGAGAGTTTGCGGCGCAGGCGCCGACGATCGATCAGAAGTTCGGCGTCTGCGGCCATGCGATCGTCCCGCTCCCTTGACTCGTCCGACCGCTGCGGCCGGCTGTTCGCTCACGACACGTAAGGATGTACCGGTAAAGGTGCCCCCAAACGTCCCCTCGAGATGTGTTCCACACCCGCCGCCGGATTGCACCAAGCCGTTGGCAGCTCTCGCGTCCTTCCGCCGGACGACCGATGGAGTCCGGGGTACGCGAAAGCAGGGCCGTGTTCTAGCGCCCCCTCCGGTGGACCGGCAAGAGGACTCGTCGACGGGAAGCGAAGCTTGGGAGCGAAGCCGTGGGGATGGGGGCTCGGCGGGTGGTTCGATCGCTCGGCCGAAACAGAATCCTCCGATGTCGAACCGGTGACATCGGAGGCTTTTGGCGGCCAAACTCACTCGCTCAGGGAGCGAGGTCGTGGACCGGCTTCGTCGTGGTGGTGCGGTTGCTGTTGAGGACGGTGTTGCTGACCTGTGTCTGCTTCAGTGCCTCCAGGTCGATCTGCGGGGGAACCGGCAGCTGCAATTGCTCGCTCGTATAGGCCCAGGCCTGCGCGACCCGCTCCGGATCGTCGTTCAGCTTCAATCCGTAGCTGGGGACGATCTGCCGGAGCTTCGCCTGCCATTCAGGGGACGACACCTTGGAAGCGAAGACCTTCTCCAGCACCTTCAGCATGATCGGAGCCGCGGTGGACGCGCCCGGCGAGGCGCCGAGCAGGGCCGCGATGCTGCCGTCCTTCGCGCTGACGATCTCCGTGCCGAGCTTCAGAACGCCGCCCTTGTCCTTGTCGCGCTTGATGATCTGCACGCGCTGGCCCGCCTGCCACAGGCGCCAGTCCTCCTTCTTCGCCTTGGGGAAATACTCACGCAGGGCGGCGATGCGGTCATCGTCCGAGAGCATCAGCTGCCCGGCCAGATATTCCACCAGGGGATATTCATCCACGCCCACGCGAACCATCGGCCAGACGTTGCTGGTGGTCGTCGAGGACAGGAGGTCGAAATAGGAGCCCTCCTTCAGGAACTTGGTGGAGAAGGTCGCGAAGGGACCGAACAAGAGGACGCGCTTGCCGTCGAGGACGCGCGTGTCCAGATGCGGAACGGACATCGGCGGCGAGCCGACCGAGGCCTTGCCGTAGGCCTTCGCCAGATGCTGCGTCGTCACATCGGGATTCTCGTTGACGAGGAACGAGCCGCCGACGGGAAAGCCGGCGTAGTCCTCGCCTTCCGGAATACCGGATTTCTGCAGGAGATGCAGCGATCCGCCGCCCGCGCCGATGAACACGAACTTGGCGTCGAAACTCTGCTCGGATCCGTCCTTGAGGTTCCGGGAGACCACGCGCCAGGAGCCGTCGGGATTCTTGTCGATGGTCCGGACCTCGGACGAGGCCTTCAGGTCGAAGTTCGGCTGGCTCTGCAGATGCCCGACGAACTGGCGGGTGATCTCGCCGAACTCCACGTCGGTGCCCAGAGAGGTCCAGGTGGCTGCGATCTTCTGCTTGGGATCGCGGCCCTCCATCATGAGGGGGACCCATTTCCGGATCTGCTCGGGATCGGTCGAATAGTCCATGCCGGCGAAGAGCGGGCTCGCCTTGAGCGCGGCATGGCGCTTCTTGAGAAAGGCGATGTTCTCGTCGCCCCACACGAAGCTCATGTGAGGGGTGTAGTTGATGAACGAGCGGGGGTTCTTGAGGACGCCGTTGCGAACCTGCCACGCCAGGAACTGGCGCGTGACCTGAAAGGCCTCGTTGATCTCGACGGCCTTGGTGATCTCGATCTGGCCGTCCTTCTTCTCGGGCGTATAGTTGAGCTCCGCGAGGGCGGAATGGCCCGTGCCGGCATTGTTCCAGCCGTTGGAGCTCTCCTTCGCCACGCCGTCGAGCCGCTCGATCATCTGGATCGACCAGTTGGGTTCGAGCTCGCGCAGCCAGACACCGAGCGTGGCGCTCATGATGCCGCCGCCGATCAGAAGGACATCGACCTTCTTCGCCGGAGGGGCCGCGAGAACCAGGGTGCCGGGCACGGCCACGGCCGCCATCCCGGTCAAGGCCGTGCCGAGGATCTGCCTGCGGTTCAGGGCAGGCGCCGTGGAGGAAACGCCCTTGGACGGGCACATATCGTTGTCGTCGGCGCTCATCGCCATACCTCGTTCTGCGGAACACGTCCGAAGGACCCTCATCGGACGGCTGTCCGCCCAGGGCATCGGATCGAGAGGATCGGAGGAGCGCTTCTTCCCAGAGGGCATTCTTGCCCGGTGTGCTGGATTGACCAGTCTGCCGGATCGATGCCTCGCCGATCCCGGTCGGTAAAGGGGTCGGCAGTAGTCTTCCAGCTATTATTTGTCAGTCCGGTGGTGCGATTGGACGTTCTGACTTTCTCTCTGGAACATTTACAGATGAGAGGTCGATACGACGCCTCGGGACTTCGGCTATGTTTCCATGTCCGAGAGGATTCCGCATGGGCAACTCAGCCCTGAACGAGGCGAGCCGGTGCGAAGGGCATCGGCGGCTGCCATCCGCGAAGTGCCAGGGCTGTTTCAGTTGATCGTCGTGCGGCCCGAATGTCCCATCCGGGCTGCCGCTCCGGAATCCCGTCCCGTACCGGCGATGTCTCGAACCGTGGCGTTTTCAGTTCGAGCCGATCCCTCGGTGCCCGTCTCCTAAACGATGGCCCGGAGGGCAACAATCTGTGGCTCGCCGCAATCCGTTCAAATGCCGGATTTTGAAACCGGCATGTCAGGGCGAGTCCGCTCGAGAGAGAGCGTGTCGAGACGAAGAAACGCCCGCGCGGGAGGCGATCCCACGCGGGCGTTCAGGATGCGATCACCGACTCCAGGGAGTCGGCGACCGTTCATGTCGGCGCCGGATTTAGTCCTGCGCGTCGTCCTTGTCGTCGCTGGTGCGGGCCTTCTTGAAGGCGGCACCGAGGATCTCGCCGAGGGAGGCGCCGGAATCGGCGGAGCCGAACTGGGCCATCGCCTCCTTCTCCTCGGCCATTTCCAGGGCCTTGATCGAGAGCTGGACCCGACGCGCCTTGCGATCGAACTGGATCACGCGGGCATCGAACTTCTCGCCGGCGGCGAAGCGCTCGGGGCGCTGATCGCCACGGTCACGAGCCAGCTCGGCCCGGCGGATGAAGGTGGAGAGGTCGGTGTCGACGATCTTCACCTCGACGCCCGAATCCTTCACTTCAAGCACTTCGCAGGTCACGATCTGACCCTTCTTGAACTCGCCGGCCTCCGTGAAGGGGTCGCCGCCGAGCTGCTTCACGCCGAGCGAGATACGCTCCTTCTCGACGTCGACGTCGAGAACCTGGGCGCGCAGCATGTCGCCCTTCTTGAACTCCTCGATGACCTGCTCGCCGGGACGGTTCCAGTCGAGATCCGACAGGTGGACCATGCCGTCGACGTCGCCGTCGAGACCGATGAACAGACCGAACTCGGTCTTGTTCTTGACCTCACCCTCGACCTCGGAGCCGACCGGATGCTGCTCGGCGAAGGCCTCCCAGGGGTTCTGGAGGGTCTGCTTGAGGCCGAGCGAGATGCGGCGCTTGACGGGATCGACTTCGAGGATCTGCACTTCCACTTCCTGCGAGGTGGAGACGATCTTGCCCGGATGAACGTTCTTCTTCGTCCAGGACATCTCGGAGACGTGGATCAGGCCTTCGATGCCCGGCTCCAGCTCCACGAAGGCGCCGTAATCGGTGATGTTGGTGACACGGCCCTTGAGCTTGGCGTCGACCGGGTAGCGCTGGGCGATGCCCTCCCACGGATCGGCGAGCAGCTGCTTGATGCCGAGCGAGATACGGTGGGTCTCGTGGTTGATCTTGATGATCTTGACCTTGACCGTCTGGCCGATGGTCACGACCTCGGACGGATGGTTCACGCGGCGCCACGCCATGTCGGTGACGTGGAGCAGGCCGTCGATGCCGCCGAGATCGACGAAGGCGCCGTACTCGGTGATGTTCTTGACGACGCCGTCGATGACCTGACCCTCTTCGAGGTTGGCCACGAGCTCGGAGCGCTGCTCGGCGCGGCTCTCTTCGAGGACGGTGCGGCGCGACACGACGATGTTGCCGCGGCGGCGATCCATCTTGAGGATCTGGAACGGCTGCGGGGTGCCCAGCAGCGGGGTGACGTCGCGGACGGGACGGATGTCCACCTGCGAGCGCGGCAGGAACGCCACGGCGCCGTCGAGATCGACGGTGTAGCCGCCCTTGACCTGGTTGAAGATCGCGCCGGTGACGCGCTCGTTGGCCTCGAAGGCCTTCTCGAGCTTGACCCAGCTCTCCTCGCGGCGCGCCTTGTCGCGCGAGATGACGGCTTCGCCGAGCGCGTTCTCGATGCGGTCGACATAGACCTCGACCTCGTCGCCGACGGCGAGTTCGCCTTCGCGGCCGGGGCCGTTGAATTCCTTGAGGGCGACACGGCCTTCCGTCTTGGCGCCGATGTCGATGACGGCCACGTCCTTCTCGATCGCGACGACGCGACCCTTGACGACGGAACCTTCGGTGATCTCGTGCTCGAGGAAGCTCTCCTCGAGGAGAGCCGCGAAGTCGTCGCGGCTCGGGTTACGCTGCAGGGCGCTACCAGCGGTCATTCTGTCTCCTGACAGGCCTCATGATCGAGGCCGGCGTCGGCGGTTCGTGTGACGGGGCACCCTCGGCGATCGCCGCCCGCGCGCCCCCTGGAGGACTCGACAGGCTCACCCCCCGCAGGAGGGCCGACGCAATCTGGAACAATGGTCGAGGGCCATTCCCCAACGGGTCGATGGCGGGACGAAAAGCCCGCGCACAGTCGAATCCGAAGGGAGGACGGCGCTGCCATAACCGATCGCGTCCGTTTCGGCAACAGAACGCTTGCGATCCGCGCGGGAGGATGCGTTCACGTAAGCATCCAGCGCGGCGTATCGGCGTGGCGCAGCCAGATCGCGGAGGCGACCGAGAGCGCCTCGATCGGCATCTCCACGTCGCCGCGGCCCTTGTCCCAGAGTTCGATGCCGGAAAAGCCGACCTTGCGGATCGTCAGCCACGCGCCGAAGGGGAATGTCGCGTCGGTACCCTGGCCGGGGCCGAAACATTCCTCGAAGGCCAGGGGATCGATCATCATCTGATCGTATTTCCGGAGGTGCTCAACCATCGAGACCTTGGATCGGAACAGGATGCGGTCGCGGATATGGGACGAGAAACACGGCTCGTATTCCGTCAGCGTCATCCGGAGCTTGCCTCCGATGCGCAGATAAGGCGGATTCGGCCCGGCCTCGCTGAAGTTGAGCAGGCTCCAGCCCTCCTCATTCATCAGTGATTCGGCCAGCGTCACCGGTTCCGATGCCCCCAGTCGAGGATCGGCGTCGCGAGCCGCCGTATCGGGGCCGGTTCCCGTGGCCAGGATGTCGGACCCGATCGTGTGGCCGCCCGGCTCGTATTCCGCCACGTCGTGTGCCGTCTCGTGAGAGGCCATCATTCGCCCCGTAAAAGTGTCCCCGGCAATCGAGGGCGGTCAATATTGCGCATTTTCTCATGCTTGGCGATCATGCAGCGCACCAACACGATAAAGGCGCCGCAACAGCGGCGCCTCCGGTAGTATGTCTGTCGGTTGGCGGACGCTCGACGCGACGATTATTCCTCGTCTTCGTCCTCGGTGCTGCGCATGCCCTTGAGCTTGGCGAAGACCGAATCCGCGTTGAGCTTCTCGTCGCGCTCGTTGCGGTGATGCTCGTCGGCTTCCTCGAAATTGCCGGCCGTGGAGACTTCGGTGGGCAGCAGGGTCGCGCCGGCATCGGTGGGCAAGACCGCCGGGCGGTCCTTGGCGGCGCGCTGGACTTCGAAATCGAGGTCGATCTGCGTGCAGAGGCCGAGGGTCACCGGGTCCATCGGCTGCAGCGAGCCGGAATTCCAGTGGGTCCGCTCACGGATCTGCTGGATCGTCGACTTGGTGGTGCCGACGAGGCGGATGACCTGCGCGTCCTTGAGCTCGGGATGATTGCGCAGCAGCCAGAGGATGGCGTTCGGCCGATCCTGACGGCGCGACAGCGGGGTGTAGCGCGGACCCTTGGTGGTGCGCTTGACCTCGGGCAGCTTCACCTTCGAAACAGCCACCTTGAGCTTGTAGTTGGGGGCCTTCTGCGCCTTCTCGATCTCGTCGCGGGTGAGCTGCCCGGTGGTGATCGGGTCGAGGCCCTTGATCCCCGCCGCGACTTCGCCATCGGCGATGCCCTTCACTTCGAGGGGGTGCAGCTTGCAGAAATCGGCGATCTGCTCGAAGGCGAGGGACGTGTTCTCGACCAGCCAGACGGCGGTCGCCTTCGGCATCAGCGGACCTTGGGACATGCTCTGTGGCTCCGACGTTAGCGGGGGAACGGGCGGCGCCGGGCATCGGTCCGCAGGCTCCGGATCAGTCGATCCGGAAGTCCCGTCTCACGCTCTCAAAAGGGGATCAGCGTATATAGGCGGCTGCCGGAGGGCGCGCAATTGCCTTCACGTCCGGTCGTCGACGATGGACAGCCGGATACGCCCGCTCTCCCCCGTCGATTGGCAGCCGTGCGGCGTCGACCGTCAGACGAACAGGCTCGAGACGCTCGATTCCGTCGCGGTCCGGCCGATGGCCTCGCCGAGGAGCGGAGCGATGGTGGCGACGCGGATATTGCGGGCGAGCTTGACCGCCTGCGTCGGCTGGATCGAATCGGTGATCACCAATTCCTTCATCCGCGAGGCGGCGATGCGGGAGACCGCGCCGCCCGAGAGCACGCCATGGGTGATGTAGGCCGACACGTCCTTGGCGCCGGCGTTGAGCAGGGCCTCGGCCGCGTTCACCAGGGTGCCGCCGGAATCGACGATGTCGTCGACGAGGATGCAGGACCGACCCTCGACCTCGCCGATGATGTTCATGACCTCCGATTCCCCCGGGCGCTCGCGGCGCTTGTCGACGATGGCCAACGTCGCGTCGATGCGCTTGGCGATGGCGCGGGCGCGGACCACACCGCCCACATCGGGGGAGACCACCATCCATTCCTTCGGGTCGAGGCGTTCCTTGATGTCGCGCACGATCACAGGCGCGGCGAAGAGGTTGTCGGTGGGGATGTCGAAGAAGCCCTGAATCTGCCCCGCATGGAGATCGAGGGTCATCACCCGGTCGGCGCCGGCCTCGGTGATGAGGTTGGCCACGAGCTTGGCCGAGATCGGGGTGCGGCCGGAGGTGCGCCGGTCCTGCCGGGCATAGCCGAAATAGGGGATCACCGCCGTGATGCGCCGCGCCGAAGAGCGCCGCGCCGCGTCGATCATGATGAGCAGTTCCATCAGGTGATCGTTGGCGGGGAAGGAGGTCGACTGCACGATGAAGACGTCCTCGCCGCGGACGTTCTCCTGGAGTTCGACGAAGATCTCCATGTCCGCGAAGCGGCGGACCATGCACTTGGCCAGGGGAAGCTCGAGATAGGCGGAGATCGCCTCCGCCAGCGGACGGCTGGAATTTCCAGCGATGATCTTGATCGAGGACTTCATGCCGCCGTCTTCATCTCTCGATTCCTGCGCCGCGCCGGATACCGGCCCCTCGGCGCGGCACCCCTTACAGCCCCCGACCCGGTGTCACAATGCCTTCACCGATCATTGAGGGCTGCCCTGCACAGATCACGGCTCTAACAGGCGATGGAGGTGGACGATGAAATAGCGCGTCTGAGCGCTGTCGACGGTGGCCTGCGCCTTGGATTTCCAGGCGCTCTGCGCGGAGGCATAGTCTGGAAAGATTCCGACGATGTCGAGCCCCTTCACATCGCGGAAGTTGATGCCTTCGAGGTTCTCGAGCTCGCCGCCGAAGACGAGATGCAGCTTCTGTCCGCTATCGATCGTGGTGGTCATCGTCTCTCCTTGGCAGGCCGTGGGGCCGCTGGCACGGGGTGGGATCGAGGGTGCGGGCCGACATTCGGCGCCGCGCTTTAGCGGTGTTCGCGACGCGAAGCGAGATGCCGCATGTCGGCAAGCATCCGCCGGGCCAAGAGTCACGGCCCCGCCATGCGCCGGCCCCGGGACTCACAGTTCGAACAGGGATTGCTGAGGCGGGGCCTCCGCCGACTTTCGCGGCTGCCGCTTGCGCTTCGGCGGCCCCTCCCCGCCGGGCGCCGTATCGTCCGCGGCCTCGGACCGGGCGAACCGCGTGCCGTCCGCGAATTCGAGCCCGAGCCGCTGGCCCGGCGTCACCGAGGCGGCGGCGCGGATCGGGGCTCCGTCCTCGTCGCGGACCAGGGCGAAGCCGCGCGCGAGGACGGCGCGGTAGCTCAGCGTGCCGAGGAGTGCCGCGAAATTACCGAGCCTGTCGCTCCGCCGCTCGTTCAGGCGGCGGATTGCCTGGCCGAGCCGGGCATCCAGGGCGCCCAGGCGCTCGAAGCGGCGGGCGGTCTCCGTGCGGGCACGGACGAGGGTCTGTTCGCGGGCCACGACGAGGCGCCGGCCGAGATAGCCCAGCGCCTCGCTTTTTCGTGTCGCATAGTTCTGCAAGGCGGAACGAGGGCGGTCCGCGACGAGGGCGAGGCGGCCGCGCGCCTGGGCCAGCCGCAATCCCGGCGGGTGCCGCCCGAGCCGATCAAGCAGGCGGCCGAACCGCGCCCGGTGATCGCGCGCATTGCCGGCCAGCGCCGGCATGAGCCGGGCCTCGGCGAGGTCGAGCCGTTGGCGTTTTCCCGCGAGGAAGGCATCCGCTCCCGGCATGGCACGCAGGAGCGCGCGCAGGTCGGAGCCTTCGCGGTCGAGCTTGCGCCGGACGGCTTCGCCCTGGCGGTGGCCGAGGTCGCGGATCTCGGCGACGAGATCGGCGCGGACCGGCACGGCCATCTCGGCGGCGCCCGTCGGCGTCGGTGCGCGGCGATCCGAAACGAAATCGATGAGGGTGGTGTCGGTCTCGTGGCCCACCGCCGAGATCAGGGGGATGGTGCTCTCCGAGGCGGCGCGGACCACGATCTCCTCGTTGAACGCCCACAGATCCTCGATCGAGCCGCCGCCCCGCGCGACGAGGAGCACGTCCGGCCGTGGGATCGCTCCGTCCGGCGGGAGCGCGTTGAAACCGCGGATGGCGGCGGCGATCTCCTCGGCCGCCCCCTCCCCCTGGACGCGCACGGGCCAGACCAGGACCGGCCGGGGGAAACGGTCTTCCAGCCGGTGAAGGATGTCCCGGATGACGGCGCCGGTGGGCGAGGTCACCACTCCGACGACCCGCGGGAGATAGGGAATCGCGCGCTTGCGGTCCGCGGCAAACAGGCCTTCCGCCGAGAGGACGCGCTTGCGCTCCTCCAGCAAGGCCATCCAGGCACCGATCCCGGCGGGTTCGAGGGTCTCGACGACGATCTGGTAGGACGATTTGCCGGCGAAGGTGGTGATGCGCCCGGTGGCGACGACCTCCAGCCCCTCCTGGGGGCGCTGGCGCAGGCGGTTGAAGGTTCCCTTCCACACCACCGCATCGATGCGGGCAGTGCCGTCTTTGAGCGAGAAATACGCGTGTCCGGAACCGTGCTGGCCGCGATAGCCGGAGATTTCGCCGCGCAGCCGGACATGGCCGAACGCGTCTTCCAGCGTCCGTTTCAAGGCCGAGGCGAGGTCCCCCACCGACCATTCTGGCGCGTTGGAGACGGCCGGTGTCGGGGCGGCAGGATTTGAAGCAGGGGGAGGAACGAGGGCCATGGCGCGGGGACGCTAGGCCGGGTCGGCGCGCGGGTAAACCCCGGCGCGGTCGGTCAGAACATCAGAGCCAGCAGGAGGATGCCCGACAGCACGGGAGCGACGCCGATGGCGAGCGCCCAGGGCCAGAAGCCGGGGATATGCGGGGGACGGTTGTCGTTGACGGGTCTCACCGAGGGTCGGCCACTCACGAGGAACTGCGACAAACGCAGGCCCGACCCGGTTTGCGGGACGATCGGGAGAGCAGTGGAGTGGCGACATCCTGGCATGACGGTGTTCAACCCGCAGACGGCCCGTATCGTTCCTGCGACGGCCATCGATTGCGTGAGGTCGGAAGCGGTAATTAGAGCATCGATGCGAACGGCGCGCCAGGGCCTCCGTGAGCGCC
This sequence comes from Methylobacterium sp. 88A, assembly GCF_000376345.1. Taxonomy (NCBI): domain Bacteria; kingdom Pseudomonadati; phylum Pseudomonadota; class Alphaproteobacteria; order Hyphomicrobiales; family Methylobacteriaceae; genus Methylobacterium; species Methylobacterium sp. 88A. The sequence continues at coordinate 1,603,129 of NZ_AQVT01000001.1, read as the reverse complement.
TGCCTCGCGGGAAGACTGTCCATCTCTCGCTTTTCGGGGGAAACCCTGTGCGGGAAGGCCCGCCGCCCTGCGCTGCGGGCCTTCGAGGATGCTATGTTTCGGACCGACCGTTCGCTACCTGGCCACTCGCGCCGGCTCCGGCATCCCGGCATGCCTTCCGCGTCTTTCGAAGCGTGACTTATGAACATCCTCCTCATCGGCTCCGGCGGACGCGAACATGCCCTGGCTTACGCCATCGCCAAGAGCCCGCTCTGCTCCCGCCTGTTCACGGCCCCGGGCAATCCGGGTACGGCCGAATACGGCGAGAACCGTCCCGATCTCGCGGTCACCGACCATGAGGCGGTGAGGCGTTTCTGTGAGACCGCCGAGATCGGCCTCGTGGTGGTCGGGCCCGAGGCGCCCCTCGTGGCGGGCCTCGTGGACGATCTCCAGGCGGCGGGCATCCGCGCCTTCGGGCCGACCAGGGCGGCGGCGCAGCTCGAAGGCTCGAAGGGCTTCACCAAGGATCTCTGCGCCGAGCGCGGCATCCCGACCGCCGCCTTCGCCCGCTTCACCGATCAGGATGCGGCCCTCGCCTATCTGGCGCAATCCGGTGCGCCCATCGTGGTGAAGGCCGATGGGCTCGCCGCCGGCAAGGGCGTCGTGGTGGCGGAGACCCTGGAGCAGGCCGAGAGCGCGGTCCGCTCCATGCTCGGCGAGCCGGGCGCCGAGATCGTCATCGAGGAATGCCTGTTCGGGGAGGAGGCGAGCTTCTTCGCCCTCTGCGACGGCACGAACGCGGTGCCGATCGGGACGGCGCAGGACCATAAGCGCGTGTTCGACGGGGATCGCGGCCCGAATACCGGTGGCATGGGCGCCTATTCCCCGGCCACCATCCTGACGCCCGCCCTCGAACGGGAGGTGATGGACACGATCATCGCCCCGACGCTCGCCGGGATGCGGGAGCGCGGGACGCCCTTCACCGGCATCCTCTACGCCGGCCTGATGCTGACGGCCGATGGCCCTAAGCTCATCGAGTACAACACCCGCTTCGGCGACCCCGAGGCGCAGGTGCTGATGCCCCGTCTCGCCTCCGACCTGGTGCCGGCCCTGCTCGCCGCCTGCGAGGGCGACGTCACCGGCATCGCGCTGCAATTCGACGCTCATCGCGCGGCCCTGACCGTGGTGATGGCGGCGGCCGGTTACCCCGGCGCGGTGATGCGCGGTTCGACGATCCGGGGGATCGCCGAAGCCGGCGCCAGCAACGCGGTCATCGTGTTCCAGGCCGGCACGCGGGCGGAGAATGGCCGCATCGTCGCCGATGGCGGCCGGGTGCTGGCGGTGACGGCCATTGGCGACAGCATGATGGAGGCCCAGGCCCGCGCCTATGCGGCGGTGTCGCGGATCGACTGGCCCGAGGGCTTCTGCCGCCGGGACATCGGTCGGCGGGCCGTGGCCCGCGAAGTGGCGGGGGACGGCATCTGACGACGCCGCGCCCTTGAAATTGCGGGCGCCCGCTCATCTTGCTCGGTGACGGCCGGTATTGCGCCGGCGCGGAGGAATCGACCGATGGGCTACGTCTCGAAGACCGTAATGGAAGAGGGCAAGGCCGCCAAGATCGCGGGCCAGCCGGATGGGTCCAACCCCTACCCCGCCGGATCGCAGAACAGCGCCGACTGGCTCGAAGGCTACACCTACGACGAGGCCGAGCAGAACGTCGACAACGACTCGGACGAGTAGCCGCCCGGTTCAGTCCTTCGTCCAGACCTGCCCGTGATAGACGAACACCCCTGGCCGGTTGGCCAGGGCGGCGAGACCCGAAAAGGCCGGGTCCTGAACCGAGATCACGCTGGTGGGGATCGCCTCCATCTGCGTGACGAAGGGCGGCTTGTGCTCGAAGGACCGCCGGAAACCGCCCTTCTTCAGGATGGGCAGGATCCGCGGGGCGATGCCGCCGCCGATATAGACGCCGCCCGTGGCGAGGAAGGTCAGGGCGAGGTCGCCGCAGACCCGTCCGAGCAGCTTGGCGAACAGGGTGACGGCCTCGGCCGCAACCGGGTCGCTGCCGTCGATAGCCGTATCGGTCACCTTTGCGGGCTCGGCATCCGCCGCCTCCCGCCCGGTTCGCGCGAGATGGATCGCCTTGTAGAGCCGTGCGAGGCCGGGTCCCGAGAGCAGCGCCTCCACCGTCACCCGCCCCTCGATACGCTCCACATGCCGCCAGATCTCCTCCTCGTCGGCATCGGCGGGGCCGAAATCCACATGGCCGGCCTCGGTGGAGACGATGGCGAGATGATCCGCGTAAGCGATCACGGCCGCCGCGCCGAAGCCGGTGCCGGGGCCGAGGACGAGCCTCGTCCCCTGGTCGCCCTTCAGCCCGCCATCGCGATGGGGGCCGACCGGCGTCAGGTCGGTGGGGGCGATATCCACGGCGCCGGCGGCGACGGGGACGTAATCGTTGACGACCACCGCCCGCGAGAGGCCGAAATCCCGGCCGATCCGCGCGCCTTCGATGACCCAGTTCGCATTGGTGAGACGGACGGCGGGACCGTCGATCCGGGCAGCGACCGCCAGGATCGTCGAGCGCGGGGCCGGTCCGTCATACTTTTCGAGAACGGAGCGGATCGCGGCGCTCGGGTCGGGGAAGGCGTTGGTCGGGACATGGCCGACGATCTCCGCCCCGGCGCCCGCCTCCGGCACGAGTGCGAAGCGGGCATTGGTGCCGCCGATATCGCCGACGAGGACCGGGAACTCGAACATGTGTGCGGTTGTCCTTCGCGCTGGAATCCGGGGTTTCACATCTCTCCCGCCCTCGAGGCGGGTGCGGGGCGTCACGGTCAGGTCTGCGGCACCGGCCCCGATGCGGGATCGCGGCCGGTCGCGCCCTCAGGCGGGCGGCAGGGCGTCGGGGTCGATCGGTGCGCCGTCGGCCCAGGCATAGATGAGGGCGCGCACGGCATCGGGATCGGTGAGGCGCCGGGTGGCGATGGTGTCGCTGCCGCCGATGCGGACGCTGACCCCGCCCTCCTCGTTGACCACGGCGAAGGCCTTCTCGTCGGTGAGGTCGTCGCCCAGAAACATCGCACGGCGGCCGGCATAGGGCGGCGCCTCGGACAGGGCGCGGATGGCATGGCCCTTGGTCGCGGAGGCCGGCACGATCTCGCCGACCGCCTTGCCGAGTTGGAGCCGATAGGCGTCACCGAGATCGGAAGCGGCCGCCTTCACGGCCTCCTCGGCCTTCGCGGCGTCGGTGGGCGTGGCGAGGCGCCAATGCACCGCGACGGAAGCGCCCTTGTCCTCGATCAGCACGGATTCGAGGTCGCGCACGGCGTCCTTCAACCCCGCGATGCGGGCGCGCAGGGCGGGATGATCCTCGGCGCTGCCTCCCGACACCACCCCGTCGACCCGCCGCTCGACCCCGTGAAGCCCGGCGACGTCGAACCTGGCGGGCGAGAGGAAATCGTCGATCACCGCGATGGGGCGGCCGGTGACGATGGCGAGCGCCCCGCCGAGCCGGTCCCGCAAGCGCAGGAGCGCGGGCGCGAGCTCCGGGGGCACCACCACCTGGTCCGGGCGCGGAGCAATCTCCACCAGGGTGCCGTCGAAATCGAGAAAGAGGGCGAAATCCGTCACAGGCAGTGTCCCAGGGTGTCTGGCTCGGGATGGCCGGCTCACCGAGACGGCCGATCCATCGGAGCGGCCGAATGTCTATCGTCCGCGTCGCGAGCCGGGCTAGCATGGCCCGCGCCACGCGCAAACGCCGCGTCTCGAATATCGCCTGCGTGCCGGCCCCCATCTCGAAAACGGCCTCCCGGTTTCGGGAGGATGCTCTCCCGGCAACCCCTTGATACGCCTTCGAAATTGGATGATGCCCATGCACCCGACCCCCCTGCCCTGCGGTCCCGGCCAGGAAAGCGTGTGGGATTATCCCCGCCCGCCTCGGCTGGAGCGCGTGGCCCGGCGCCTGCGCGTGGTGTTCGCCGGTGCCACCGTCGCCGAGACGGTGGCGGGGTGCCGCGTGCTGGAGACCAGCCATCCGCCGACCTATTACCTGCCCCCCGGCGATGTGGCCGACGGCGTGCTCGGGCCGCCCATCATGGGGGGGATCTGCGAATGGAAGGGCCGCGCCGTCCTCTTCGATGTCCTGGCCGGCGGCCGTCGGGCACCGGGCGCGGCCTGGGCCTACCCGACGCCGACGCCGGATTTTATGGCCATTGCCGGCTTCGTCGCCTTTTATGCCAGGGCGATGGAGGCCTGTTTCGTCGATGACGTGAGAGTCGAGCCGCAGCCCGGCGGCTTTTATGGCGGCTGGATCACGCCGGAGATCGTCGGCCCGTTCAAGGGCGGACCGGGCAGCATGGGCTGGTGAGCGCCACGGCCCACGCTGTCGATGCGCCACGCGACGGCCCTTCGACGCGCCATGCGACGGCTCTTCGGCGTTTGACCGACAGCCGGCAAATACCGGTACCCATGGCGCCGAACGATGCTCTAAAGGCCGGACCCAGGTTCGACGAGACGGCCGCCCGAGGGCGGTGAAGACGGAGAGGCGCGCATGCAGGACACCCCGGTTCAGGACTTGCCCGTCACCGACCCAAAAACCCTCGGCCTCTGCCCCGAGCGGCTTGAGCGGGTCGATGGCTGGATGCGCAGGCTGGTGGCCGAGGGCAAGCTCGCCGGCCTCTCGGTGATGCTGTCGCGGCGCGGGGAGACCGCCTTCTTCCGCGCCCATGGTCTCGCCGATATCGCGCGGGCGACGCCGTTCGCCGCCGATACGATCACCCGCATCTACTCGATGACGAAGCCGCTGACCTCGGTGGCGGTGATGATGCTCTACGAGGAAGGGCGCTTCCAGCTCGACGATCCGATCACCCGCTTCCTGCCCGAATTTACCGACATGCGGGTTTTCACCGGCGGCAACCGGGTGAAGGCCGAGACGGTGCCGGCCGAGCGCCCGATCACCATCCGCGACTGCCTCACCCATACGGCGGGCTTCACCTACGGCTTCATGGAAGCCACCCTCGTGGACGCGCTCTACCGGCAGAACGGCGTCGATTTCGGCGAGAACCAGGATGCGAGCCTCGCCGAGGTGGTCGCCCGGCTGGCGCGCCAGCCCCTCCTCGCCCAGCCCGGCGCGGAATGGAACTACAGCGTCGCCACCGACCTCCTCGGCCACCTCGTCGCGGTGGTCTCGGGCCAGGAGTTCGGCGATTTCCTGAAAACGAGGGTGATCGACCCGCTCGGCATGGTCGACACGGATTTCCACGTACCCGCCGACAAGGTGTCCCGGCTGGCGGCCAATTACAGCCTGTTCCGCGACCGCAGCCTCAAGCTCTACGACGACGCGGTGGGAAGCCGCTTCGCCGCCAAGCCGGCGATCGCCTCCGGCGGGGGCGGCCTCGTCTCGACGGCGTCGGACTACATGCGCTTCTGCCGCTTCATCCTCGGGCGCGGCGCCCTCGACGGCGTGCGGCTCCTTGGGCGCAAGACGGTGGAGCTGATGCTGATGAACCATCTGGGCGGCGACCTCGCCTCGATGGGCCAGCCGCGCTTCTCCGAATCCTCCTATACCGGAATCGGCTTCGGGCTCGGCTTCTCGGTCATGCTCGACCCGGCGCGGGCGCAGATCGTCGGCACCCCCGGAGAGGTCGCCTGGGGCGGCTTGGCCAGCACCTCGTTCTGGATCGACCCGGCCGAAGACCTCGCCGTGGTGATGCTGGCCCAGCTCATCCCCTCCTCGGCCCTGCCGATCAGACGGGAATTGCGGGTGCTGACCTACGCCGCGCTGGTGGAGTGACGGGGCTTCGGGCGAGGCATCGCCCCGGATTTGAGAGCCGGGACGGCGCAGGCCGGCATGAACCAGCATGACGAAAGACCCATCCCGGCCACCCCGGTGTCGAGGTCGCGCGGAGACGTCAGCGGCAGAGGCTTTGCCGCGCGAGGCAGGGCAGCAGGCTGTCTTCGGGGAAGGGCAGCGCCACCTCCCCCGTCTTGGATTCGAGCCTGGAGATCGCCCACTCCCCCTTCGCATCGGCCACCGGCTCGATGAGCCAGCGAAGGGAGCGCACCTGATCGCGGCCTCGCTCGGTCGGAAGCCGTGCCTCGACATATTGCTTGGACCACCACAGCATGCCGGAGGTGGGGAAGGTGACCGTGACCTTCTGCCTCGCCGCCTCGCAGACGAGCTGACGGACCCGGAAGCTGTTGCCCGCTGCGGCCTTCGGCCTGAGCGCGGCCTCCAGCAGGCCGGAGCCGCCGCCGGACGCCTTGAGGGCTTCCTGACACCGGAGCTCGTCGCGCCGGGCGGCCAAGGCGCGGCTTCCCTCCTGGCAGGCCTGAACGAGCGGCCTCAGACTCTCATGCGACGGAATCATGCCGCGCCCGCATTGCAGGATGCCCGACGCTGGGGCGTCCGACGAAGGATCGGCGGCCGCGAAGGCCTTGTCGACTTCGCCCGTCGCAATGCGGACGGCCTCGGCCCGGGCGTCGGCGACCTTGCCGTTGAACTCCGTCACGAGGGCCGTCGGCGGATAGATCCCGCGCACATCGCTTGTGCCCATCAGGAACCAGTTGTTGGCCTCCAGCCCTGCGAACGTCTTCGGTGCGGCCTCGATCCGCCCGGCCTGCTCCTGGAAGACCTGCCGGACGCTTTTCGCCACGTAGTCTTCCGCGATTCCGGTGCAGGTCTTGTAGAGGCGCGACAGGGCCTCGTTGCCCCATTGCGTGCCGACGAGCCGGTCGCATTGCGAGCGAGCCTCGTTGAGGGGGAGGCTCTTGAGGCTGTCGCCGCCGAACACCTCCTGAAGCTCCCGAGCGGCGGCCTGTTCCATCTCGGTGCGACGGGGTTCGAGCGGGACTCCGAGGAAGCGGTCATGGGCCATCCGCGTCACGCCGTTTCGGCGAAGCTCGTCCCCGCCGAGCTGCAACCCGTTCGTCTCACGGAACGACGTCAGGGTCAGGGGAAGGGCGAGCATGCGCTCCCGCTCCTCGCGCAGCCAGAGGGCGGCCTTCCGGCGCTTCTCGATGTCGGGATAGGATTGGGACAGCAGCCGGACGACGGTCCTGCCGTCCTTGCAGGACTGGGCCTTCTGGAGGAGGTTCTCCGTGAAGGCACGGTCCCAGTATTCGACCGGCAGACCCACCGCCCATTCGAGCCGCTCGATGTCGAGATAGCCGAACGTCGCGATTCGCTCGCACACGGTATCCCCCGGCAGGGCCTCGAGCGGTTGCCCGCTCGCCGCGAGGCGGTCGGCGACGATGCGCAGGAACTCCAGGGCAGCCTGGCGGGCTGCCCCGTTGCGGTCGAGCGACCCATCGGGCGCCAGAGCGGGGCTGGTCGCCGCGCGCATCTCTGCGACGACCTGAGCTTGGGCGGCCGGCGGATCGACGGGAAGCTCCGCGAGCCGCTTGCGCTCGGCGTCGTAGAAGCGCCTCCAGAAGGTCGGCGCAGCCTCGGCGTAGCGTTGACGATAGGCTTGCTGGTCGAGGTCCGGCAAAAGGTCGAAGGGGGGAAGCGTCTGCTGCTCCCCGGCGACGGCCCGCGCCGTGTCGACGGAGGGGTGGGCCTCGCCGAGCAGGCCGAAGAGGCGATCGATGCGGGCCTTCACGCTCTCGCTCCGAGCGAGCGTGAACGGCTCGCAATCGGCCTGCGGCTTGCCCTGGCCGGTGAGCCACCGCCCCTGGAGGCTGTCGCCGTTCTGCCCGAATCGCACCGCCACCCAAGGTCGGCCGCGTCTGTCCACCAGGATGAGACCACCCTCCGTGTCCTGAGCGAGCAATTCCAGCTTTTGGAAAGAAGACGCGTTCGTCTTGCGAAAGAAGACGTCGAAAGCCGAGCCTTCGGGTCTGAATTCCCAATCGTCCAGCGTCGACACGCCGCCGCAAACGTGGCTCCCCTTGAAGAAGTCGGCATCGAATGCTTTGGCTTCCCCCGATACCGTTGCGGACATTGCGAGGACGACGAGGGCTTTCAGGCTAAATGTCATGGATCGACCTGGGTCTCCGCAATGATCGTGCATCCATTCCCCCATTTTCAGGGGTCGAACGGTGCCTTTGACAAGCAGAGTTTATGTCGAGCCTGCGGCGCACTCAACGTTTGTCCGTCTGCGACAGCGGCCGACCGGAATGAGCCGGCTCGGTACGGTCGTTCCCGACTGGACGGGGCGCGGACGTGAGGCGTTCGAACCGGCTGACGGAGCCGTCCGATCCGGATGATCTCCGGTTCGGCGGGCGGTCGTGGCGGACGGTCAGACGGTGGAAGCGGTCGAACCGGGCGCGGAGAAGACGCCCTCGGCGATGTCGAACCGGATGGCCGAGGTCGAATGGGAATGGGACGGTTCGGTGGACGGGACGCGCCCGCCACGCGCGCATCGTCGCGGACCTGTGGCTGGCGTCGTCGTCGAGGACCGCGCGTCCGGTCCGGTGGGAGGCGCCGGACGGCCCGCATCGCGGCAACGGTGCCGCTGGGCCGCGGCTCCATACCTGGGAAGAAGTCGTCGCGCATCCGACCCTCGGACGCCCACCGCGCGATCTCCCGCACCGTCGGGCGTCCGCCCCGCCTCGGCACGATCCGGCCAGGCGGGATGGGATCGAAGCGGTCGCCGGCAGGTCCGACGAACTCCGCCCCGGATCGAAAGGGGCGGTCCGGTACCCTACTCGGCGGGCTTGGCCGCGGGCTTCGGTGCCGGCGCGGCCGGTTTCGTGGAGGGCGCGGCAGGCGCGCCGGTCCCCGTGGCGGCCGGCGCGGCCTTCGGCGCCCATTCCGGATCGGAGCGGGGACCGCCCGGGCCGTTGGTGGGGCCGGTGATCTGTCCCGGCGCCGTATCGGTGACCTTGGTCCAGGCCTGCGACATGCACATGAAGCGCAGCATGCATCCGCGCACGGTGAGTTCGCCGGGCTTCTCGCTCCAGATCGTCACGTCGTAGAACGACCCGTCCTCGGCGTTGTAGATCTTGCCCTCGTAATGGTTCTCGGCATTGGGCTTGATGCCCATGACGAGTTGGTGGCCGAGCGAGGGGCGGGACTGCTTCTTCGGGTCGGGGTTCTTGAAGTCGATCCGGGGCTGGCCCTTGTCGTTCAGCGGCACCTTCAGCCAGACGACGTAGCCGCACAGGTGATCGTTCTTCGGGCCGCATTTCTCGAGACGGACGCGAGCCCGCCCGTCCTCGGTGAGCCAGGTTCCGCTCGGATCGTTGGGAGCAGCCATGGCGAGGCCGGACATCGCGCTGAGCGCAAGACCGGCCACCGGCGCCAGGAGGCGCCCGGCCACGGCCGAAATGGGTCGATACGTCATCAAGAACATCCTTAACCCGCCCCGAAACGCCGCTGTCCGCGCCCATGCCGTCCGCCCGTCCGGGGCGCGTGGTCGAGCGCGCGGTGGCGGGAGCCGCCCCTCGTCTGAAGGCCCCGGCTTCGGATGCGAACGTGACCGGATCATGACCGGCTCACGGCGTCCTAACGGATTTCGCGCAAGCCGCGAGAGAATTCTTCGTGAGGTTCGGTGTGTCTCGGCGAAGACGATGCCGCATGAAAAAGGGCCGGTGCTCACGCACCGGCCCCGATCCCGCCACCGACGAGGAAGGTTGGCTTACTCGGCCGCCGTCATGTCGGAGGTGAAGTGACCGCACCAATCCTTGGACGCCACCACCGGCCACAGGCCCGGCGACTTCGGCTCGGGCTGGCTCACCGGCGGGTTATAGCGGCAGAGACCTTCGTCGCCGGCCGACTGACCGCCATTGATCTTGTGATCGTCGAAGAAGCGGCAGCTCTCGCAGGCCGCGCTGGTGATGTGTGCCATGTGTCTCTCCCAATGATCCGGTCCAGGGGGCAGGAGGCCTGCCGAGCCCCGCCATCCGCGTGGTTCTTAATTAGAATAACTCCAGACTGGGGTCAAGGGCGTCATGCGGCTCGATCCGGCGGCTCGGCGCGTGGGTGATGGACCACGAGGCGTGTCGTGAGCACTCGCGTTTGGGGATGTCGACCAACGGCTCTCGTCAAACGAGACATGCGTGGACCGACAGACCGTTCAGGCCAAAGCGGCTCCGGCCCGGCCGGTTCGTGCCGGCCCGTGGACCCTCGAACGTCGTCCGGCTCTCTCGCCCGATGCCGCTCGCTGGCGTATAACGGGCAGCGAACGTCTCGGAGACCGATCTTGTACAAAGTTAAGGCAAACGATCACGCCGGACGCGCGCTGGTTTTCGCGTGCGGCACCGCTGATCAGGCTCTGGAGAAGACCTGGGAGCTGGCAGGCCGGGGCTTCAAGGATATCTGCGTGGCCGATCCGAAAGGCCGCGAAATGAAAGCGGCCGCCTTCGAACGCGCCATGGATCTCGATGTCGACTGGAGCTGAGGACGCGAGGGTATCCCAAGCTTTCGCAACGTCATCGATAGCCGTCGATTGCGTGGAGGCGCAGGCCCGATCGATCCGTCGAACACAGATATCGAGCGGCGTCATGCACGCATCGTTGCGCGACCGACAATCAGCCGCGATTTGTCGGGAAAGACTGAGCATTACGACATAGCGAGTCGTTCGATTTGAGTGCCGGCTATGGTGTCGGGCCATCGATCCTGTGGGCGTGAATCTGGGCATCCGCCTCCCCGGCCATTTGGATCGATCGCCCCTTGGCTGGTAAGTGAAGCCGTTCATTCGAAAAGGGTCACGGCGATTTCCGAAGATGCATGGTCGACCGTGCTGGGGCTGGTGGCGGTCCTGGTGCTGGTGTTCGCGAACGGGTTCTTCGTTGCCGCTGAATTTGCCCTCGTCTCCGTGCGCCGCTCGCGGGTCGCGGAACTCGTCACCGAACGTCGCGCGCATGCGAGTGCCCTGCAGCGGGCGACCGACCGGCTCGATGCCCATCTCGCCGCAACGCAGTTCGGCATCACGTTGTCGTCCCTTGCGTTGGGCTGGGTCGGCGAACCCGCCCTCGCTCACCTCGTCGAGCCTGCGCTGACATGGCTGCCGATCGGGCTCAGCTCGGTCGCCTCGCACACCGTCGCGGTCGTCGTCGCGTTTTCCATCATCACGTCCCTGCACATCGTGCTCGGCGAGCTCGCCCCGAAGAGCCTCGCCCTCCAGCGCAGCGAGCGCACGGCACTGGCGGTCGTCCGCCCCCTCAGCCTGTTCCTCCTCGTCTTCCGCCCTGCGATCCTCTTCCTCAACGCCCTCGGCAACGGGGTGCTGCGCCTCTGCGGACTTCAGCCGGGGCATGGCGAGGGCTCCCTTCATTCGACGGCCGAGCTCAACCTGCTGATCCAGGCGAGCCAGGAAGCGGGCCTCATCCGGGAGGTTCAGCAGGAGGCCGTCGAGCGCATCTTCGCCATTGGGGAGCGAAAGGTGCGGGACATCATGACCCCACGCCACGAGGTGTTCTGGGTCGATCTCGACGACCCGCGAGAGGTGGTTCTCAAGGCGATCCGCGAATGCGACCACGCTCAGGTGGTCATCAGTCGCGGAGAGGTCGACGAACTCGTCGGCATCGTGCGCAAGCAGGACCTGCTCGACCAGGTCCTCGACGGCAAGGAGATCGACCTCGCCGTGGCCACGCAGCCGCCCATCGTCGTGCACGAGAGCATGACCATCCTGGCCGTCCTCGAGACCTTCCAGAGCCAGCCCATGCGCATGGCCGTGGTGGTGGACGAATACGGGACGTTGGAGGGCATCGTCACGCAGACGGACCTCCTGGAAGCGATTGCGGGCGATATCCCGGAGGTGGGCGAAGAGCCCGACGTCGTCGAACGCGCAGACGGATCGCTCCTCATCGACGGCATGATGCCGGCCCGGCAGGCCTTCGAACGTCTCGCCTTCTCCGAGGCGCCCGACAGCGACGACTTCACCACCCTGGCCGGCTACGTCATCTTCCAGCTCGGACGGATCCCCGGCGTCGGCGATGCCTTCGATGCGGGAGGATGGCGCTTCGAGGTGGTCGACATGGACGGGCGTCGCATCGACAAGGTGCTCGCCAGCCGGAGGCACTGACCACGCGACGGCCTCCGACGTGACCCCCGGCTTCATCCAGCCGGATGAAAAGCCGGGCCGCTCATCCGTCAGGTCGCCAGCCCGAGGGCGGTGCGAGCCTCGGCCGGGCTGGCGACCCGCCTGCCATGACGGATCACCGTGTCCACGGCGCGGCCGACGAGTTCGGCGTTGCTGGCCGCCAGGCGGTCCTTCGTGATGCGGATGTTGTCCTCCAGGCCGGTGCGCACCGCGTCGGCCCCGCGAGCCAGGGCCCATTCCATCACGACCGCCTGATTGCGGCCGATGCCGGCCGCCGTCCAGGTCGCCTCGGGCAGGATGCGCCGCATCTCGCCGAGCAGGATGTCGAGCAGGCGCTCGTCCGCCGGCATGGCGTTCTGCACGCCCATGACGAACTGCACATGCGGGCGCGCGTCCATGAAGCCCGCCTCCACCAGGCGCTTGGCGCCGTGCAGGTGCGAGAGGTCGAAGATCTCGATCTCCGGCCGGACGCCGTATTCCTGCATCTGGCTGGCGAGAGCGGTCACGAGGCTCGCGGGGTTCTCGTAGACGATGGTGGGGAAGTTCACCGAGCCGGTGGACAGCGATGCCATGTCGGGCCGATGCTTCAGCGACAGGCCGCGCCCGGCCGGGTCGCGCCCGCGTCCTCCGGTGGAGAACTGCACGATCATCCCGGGGCAGTGCCTGCGCAGGCCCTCCTGCACGGCGGCGAACTTGTCCGGATCGGAGGACGGGCTCTCGTCGTCGTTGCGGACGTGGATATGGGCGAGCGTCGCGCCGGCCTCGAAGGCCCGATGCGTGGACTCGATCTGCTCGGCGACAGTCACCGGCACGGCCGGGTTGTCTTTCTTGCGCGGTACCGAGCCGGTGATCGCCACGGCGACGACGACGGGGTTGCGATTCATGGCTCTGTCCTCCGGCGGCAGGTCGAAGACCGCGGTTTCGGCCTCGTCGCAGAGTAGGAGGCTGTCCGCCGGATCCTCGCGAACCCGACGAGACACGCATCCGTATTCCGGGCGATGAATGCCTTTTCGCGCGGAAAGGCGGTTCGTCACAACCGCCCGGCGCCTCGATCCGAGCCCGCGATCCGGCTCCGCCTCAACCGCCGAACATGAAGTGGTCCGCCGTCAGCGAGGTCGGGAGGACGTCGTGGACGATGATCTTGTTCGACGGATCGGTGTCACCGATGACCGTGATGACAGCGTCCCCGCCGCTCGTGCGCCCGATCTTCAAGTCCGTGAACGCTGAGACATCGCTGCCAAAAGCGAAGCGATCTTCGAGGATGTCGAACTTGTAGATGTTGTCCCGGCCGTTCCCTTCCGGGAAAACAAACAGATTGGAGCCGTCACCGGCAAAGAGCTTGTCGTTTCCGGCGCCCCCAAGGATGGTGTCGCTCCCCTTTCCGGCGACGATGCGGTCGGCGCCGCTCGTGCCGATGATCGTCGCGCTGTTATCGACCGTGCTTGCCGATTTTATCGTCATGCCGCTCGAGACACCGGACATGTTGAGCGAGGATCCGCTCCGCACCTGGATCGCTTCGATGCCACTGAAGTTGTCATCGTTCAGTTCGGCGCCGCTGTCGGAACCGATGAAGAGGAGGTCCTTGCCGAGGCCGCCTTCGACCTTGGTGGGCGTGCTGGTGATGACGAACCGGTCGTCCCCGTCATTGCCAATCAGTGTATCGGAGCCTCCGCCGCCCCTCAGGGTGTCGTTGCCGGCACCGGTGGTGAGGACATCGCCGAAATCGCCGCCGGTCAGCTGCGTCGCGCCGTCGAAATCGCTCAAATCGAAGTTATAGCCGCCGCTCGAAGGACCGAAGTCGGACGGAAAAGGGATGGGTGATCCGGGCGATCCGACGACGCTGTCAAAACGGAGCGTCATGTGGTCGCCATCGCTTTCGATGCCAGTCAAGACATTGAGTGGACCGATCAGAACGGCGGCCGTTCCCGAAGGGACTACATTGCCCGAGACCAGGGTGACATTCGTCAAAACGTCAAAATCTGCGCCGCTCGTTACTTGAATCGTTGCCATCGTCGTGACTTTCTCAGAAGGGCGCCGGCATTCATCCGCCTGAGCTGTCATCTTCGATAAATTATAACAAAAACATAATATATCAGCTTATCTTTAGGGTGATATATTGGAATATGACAGAAGCTAATTTTTGTAGTAATCTAATGTAAAAAATATATTCTGATATATTTGCTAAATGTTCTTCGGGTCGTTTCATAGGATAATCGACAACGATAATTGTCTTCATGGCGCGTCTAGGAGCGGGATCGGGCCTTATTTATATAAGAGTACGTTCGGTCTCGCTGAAACTCTTCTTTGTACCTGTCATCGTTGCGTCTACCGGACACGGAACTTGAAGCGGCACCGCCGTCATACGGCGAAGGTCAGCCGGGTTTGGGTTCGCCGCCCCTTGGTTCGGAGAACAGCCCGGACTTGCTGCCAATGACCGCTGCGGCCGCTCAGGGAGGGGCACGAGAACATTCGTGACGCGATCGTCGTAACGGGGCGTCAGGCGATGCCCGGAGTGTCGTCGTCCTCGTCGATCAGGCTCAGCGTGCGGAGGATCGCGAGGGCGACCATCTCGGCATCCACCTCGCCCTCGGCCGTGGCCGGCAGGATCGCCACGGTGCTGACTTCCTGTCCGGAGAGACGCCCGACGACGACCTTGTAGACCTCGCCACCGGGCGCGTCGTCGTCGCGCACGAGGCAGACCCGGTGATCGCCGGCCTCCCCGTAGACGCGCTGCGTCGTCACCTCGACCCGGTCGTCGTCACTGACGGGCTCGGGTCGACGCGGCTGACCGAAGGTCGGACGGATGATGTTGCTCATGTCGACCCTCCCGGCCGCATTCATTCAGACGTCGAGATTGGCGACGCTGAGGGCGTTTTCCTGGATGAACTCGCGGCGCGGCTCCACCACGTCGCCCATCAGCTTCACGAACAGGTCGTCGGCATCCTGGGTGTCCTTGATCCGAACCTGGAGGAGCGAGCGGACCTCGCTGTCGAGGGTCGTCTCCCAGAGCTGCTGCGGGTTCATCTCGCCGAGCCCCTTGTAGCGCTGGAGCTGGAGACCCTTGCGGCCGAAGGCCATCACCGCCTCGAACAGGCCGACGGGGCCGTGCAGGACGGTCTCCTCGCCCTTGCGGGCATAGGTCACCGGCTCGCCGTAGATCTCGCGCAGGGCCTCGGCCCGGTCGGACAGGCGGCGCGCCTCCTGCGAGGCGATGAGCGAGGCATCCAAGGTCACCACCTGGCGCACCCCGCGCAGGGTCCGGCTGAGAACGTAGCCGCCTTCGCTGACGGAGCCTTCCCAGCCCTGCTCGATGTCGTCGGCGATGACGTCCATGCGCCGGGCGATCTCGGCGGCGCGCTTCGTCGCCTCGTCGGGGTTCTCGTCCACGTTGGTGCGGAAGGCCCCGGCGATCATCGCCTGTTCCACCGTGGCGCGGTCGTAGCGGGTGTGCAGCGCCTGCATCAGGCCGCGGAACTGGCGCGCCTCCTCCACAAGGACCTTCAATTGCGGCCCGCCGAACTCGGCGCCGGAGGCGAGGCGCAGCACGGCCCCGTCGACGCCGGCATCGATGAGGTAATCCTCCAGCGCCCGCTCGTCCTTGAGGTAGATCGCGGTCTTGCCCTTGGCGGCCTTATAGAGCGGCGGCTGGGCGATGTAGACGTAGCCGCGCTCGATCAGCTCCGGCATCTGCCGGAAGAAGAAGGTCAGCAGCAGGGTGCGGATGTGGGAGCCGTCCACGTCCGCATCGGTCATGATGATGATGCGGTGATAGCGCAGCTTGTCCGGGTTGAAGCCCTCGCGGTCGGTGGAGGAGCGGCCGATGCCGGCGCCGAGCGCCGTGATCAGCGTGCCGATCTCGGCCGAGGACAGCATCCGGTCCGCCCGCACGCGCTCGACGTTCAGGATCTTGCCGCGCAGGGGGAGAACCGCCTGGAAGTGGCGGTCGCGGCCCTGCTTGGCCGAGCCGCCGGCGGAATCGCCCTCCACTAGGAGGATCTCGCATTTCGACGGGTCGCGCTCCTGGCAATCGGCGAGCTTGCCGGGCAGGGAGGCGATGTCGAGCACGCCCTTGCGGGTCACGGTCTCGCGGGCCTTGCGCGCCGCCTCGCGGGCGGAGGCCGCGAGGATGACCTTGCCCATCACGGATTTGGCCTGGGCCGGGTTCTCCTCGAGCCAGTTGGAGAGGCCCTCGTTGAGGACGTTCTCCACGGCCGGGCGGACTTCCGACGAGACCAGCTTGTCCTTGGTCTGCGACGAGAATTTCGGGTCGGGCACCTGCACCGAGATCACGGCGGTGAGGCCCTCGCGGCAATCCTCGCCGGTGAGGGTGATCTTCTCGCGCTTGGTGATGCCGGTGGATTCGGCATAGCCGGTGATCTGCCGGGTCATGGCGGCGCGGAAGCCCGCCATGTGGGTGCCGCCGTCACGCTGCGGGATGTTGTTGGTGAAGGGCAGCACGGTCTCGTTGAAGGAGTCGTTCCACCACAGGGCGACCTCGACGCGGATGTTGTCGCGCTCGGCCCGCACGAAGACCGGCTTCGTCATACCCTCGATCGGTTTGCGCGAGCGGTCGAGATAGCGCACGAAGGCCTCGATCCCGCCCTCGTAGAACAGCTCCTCGCGCTTGTGCTCGGCATGGCGCGCGTCGGTGAGGACGATGCGCACGCCGGAATTGAGGAAGGCGAGTTCGCGCAGGCGCTTCTCCAGCGTGGCGTAGTCGAACTCGATCATCGTGAACGTGTCGGTGGAGGGCAGGAACGACACTTCCGTGCCGCGCCGTCCGTTGCCGTCGCCCACGACGACCAGTGGCGAGACCGCATCGCCGTGGCGGAACTCCATCGCGTGCTCCTTGCCGTTGCGCCAGATGCGCAGGCGGAGCCATTGCGACAGGGCGTTGACGACGGAGACGCCGACGCCGTGCAGGCCGCCGGAGACCTTGTAGGAATTCTGGTCGAACTTACCGCCTGCATGGAGCTGGGTCATGATGACCTCGGCGGCCGAGACCCCCTCCTCCTTGTGGATGTCGGTGGGGATGCCGCGGCCGTTATCGGACACCGTCACCGAGCCGTCGGCGTTGAGGGTACAGGTGACGACGTCGGCATGGCCCGCCAGCGCCTCGTCGATGGCGTTGTCCACCACCTCGTAGACCATGTGATGCAGGCCCGACCCGTCGTCGGTGTCGCCGATATACATGCCGGGCCGCTTGCGCACGGCATCCAGGCCCTTGAGCACGCGGATCGATTCCGCGCCATAGGCCGTGGCCGCCAGGTTGCGGGAGGTGTCGTCGTCGGTCATGTCGGACATCAAGTTCCCCAGGCAGGCGGGTCTTTGCTTGATTTTCGTGCCCCGGCTCGGTCCCCGGGTACGCCTGCGATTCGTTCAGTGGGCTATATATAAGCGGTGCGTCTTGAAAATGCACCGCATGAGCATAGCTGTGACGCCCCGATCCGATGGGGCGGCGGAAGGTGCCCGCGCGTCGGGCAGGAGGCGAGACAGGCAGGCTGCTTCGGAGCCCGAACGAGCCCAATTCACCTCATGGCCCGAGCACCTTGATGAAAGCCGCACCCGCGCCGAAGAACGCGGCGCCGGCAGCCATCCCCGACAAAGCGATCTGCCAGGGTGCGAGCATCCGATCGCGCGCCAGCTTCGATGCTTCAGCGGCCAGTTTGCTCTGCTCGGCGATCAGTTTGTGCTGCTCGGCGACGAATTTGCGGGTCTCTTCCTGAGCCCGCTCGATTCGGGCGCGCTGCTCCTCGAGATCAAACGGCACCGTCTCCGACATCGATCATGGTCCTCGAACGAGCAGACGATCCGAGGTCATCCGCCGCTGAGATATGAGGTGGCGCCGCGGCAAGTGGCAAGAGCCGACAGCCTCCCGCCGTCCCACACCCGCAAAATGGTGACGGTGCCGGAGGACGACGACATCACCGACCGGTCTTCGGCCTCACTCCTGCAGGAACGGGTTCGTCATCCGCTCTTCGCCCAGCGTGCTCGTCGGGCCGTGGCCTGGGATGAAGGCGATATCGTCGCCCAGCGGCAGGACCTTCTCCTTGATGGCGCGGATGAGCTGGTCGTGGTTGCCGCCGGGCAGGTCGGTGCGGCCCACCGAGCCCTTGAACACCACGTCGCCCACCAGGGCGAAGCGCGCGTCGCGGCTGACGAAGACCACGCTGCCGGGCGAGTGGCCGGGCGCATGCAGGATGTCGAAGGCGAGATCGCCCACGCTCACCGCGTCGCCCTCGGCGAGCCAGCGGTCGGGCGTCACCGCGCGAGCCCCGTCGATGCCGTAATTCGCGCCCGTCTCGGGAAGGCTGTCGAGGAGGTAGCGGTCGGCCTCGTGCGGGCCCTCGATGGGGACGCCGAGCCGTTCGCGCAGTTCGTCCGCGCCGCCGGCATGGTCGATATGGCCATGGGTGAGCAGGATCTTCTCGATGGTGATGCCCTGGTCGCGGATCGCGGCCTCGATCCGGTCGAGGTCGCCGCCGGGATCGACGACGGCGCCGATCTTGGTCTCGTCGGACCAGATCAGGGTGCAGTTCTGCTGGAAGGGCGTCACCGGGATGATGCCGGCGCGGGGCGTACCTGCCATCGGGACCGTCTCTCCGTCGATTGGGCGCGAGGATCGCGCGGGAGCCGCCTGTCTAAGCGGGTTCGCGCCGGCACGCCAACGCTTCCGCTCCCTCGGGCTTCTGACGCGTCGCGGGTCCTGGCTCGTCGAGCCGTCCGCTGTGCCGCGTGCCGACGATTGCCGCTGCGCCGCCAAAATTCGGCCTCGCCGGCTTCCTAGACGTGGCCTATCTGGACACCGGCACCGTCCAGGACAGGCCCGCCGGCCTGAGACGACGACACGGCCATCCTCACGCCAGCCGGGGCAGTCCCTTGAGCACATGCTGAAAACCGCCTTCGTCGCCGCTCGCGACAGGCAACGCCTGAGCGAGATCGCCGCCGTCCTGATCGGCTACGGCGTCACCAAGGTGGTGGAGCGCCTCGGCCTCGGCCATCTGGCGCGGTTCGCCAAGCGCCGCCGGCCGCAGGTGGACGTGGCGCGCCTGTCCCAGCCGCAGCGCGTGCGCCGGGCGATCGAGGCCCTGGGGCCGACCTTCATCAAGCTCGGGCAGATCCTGGCGAGCCGGCCGGACCTGCTGACGCCGGAATGGACCGAGGAGCTGGAGAAGCTCCACAGCCAGGTCCGGCCCATCGCCTGGGACAAGATCCGGCCGCAGCTGGAGGCCGATCTCGGCGCGCCGCCCTCGGAGATCTTCGCCGAGTTCGACACCGTTCCCCTGGCCGCGGCCTCCATCGCCCAGGTCTACCGGGCGCGGCTGATGTCCGGCGAGGAGGTGGTGGTGAAGGTCCTTCGTCCGGGCCTGCGCAAGATCATCGAGGCGGATCTGCGCCTCCTGGCGCATGCGACCCGGATCGTGGTTCAGGAATGGCCGGAATTCGGGCGCTACCAGCCCCACGAGCAGATGCGCCATCTCGCCAGCGGCCTCTACGGCGAGCTCGACCTCATCAACGAGGCGCGCAACTGCGAGACCATCGCGGCGATCTTCGCCGACCGGGACGACATCGTCATCCCGAAGATCCACTGGGAGTTCACCTCCGAGCGCGTCCTCGTCCAGGAATTCATCCACGGCATCCCGCCCAACGACCATGCCCGCCTGGACGCGGCCGGGGTCGACAAGGTCAAGGTCGCCCAGAAAGGCACCGACGCCTTCCTCAACATGGCGCTGATCGAGGGCGTGTTCCACGCCGACCCGCATCCCGGCAACATGCTGGTGATGCCCGGCGACCGCATCGGCTTCATCGATTTCGGCATCATCGGCCGCCTCTCCGAGCGCCGCCGCACCCAGCTCCTGATGCTCATCGGCGCGATGCTGAAGGAGGATTCCGACGGGCTGATGGCCGTGCTGCTGGACTGGACCGGATCGAGCAATCCCGACCTCACCAAGCTCGAATCCTCGTCGCAGGCCTTCATCAACCGCCATGCCGGCTCGGTGCTGAACTTCGGCGACCTGCTCACCGACTTCATGACCATGGCCCGCGAGAACGACCTCGCCATGCCCACCGACCTCGCCATCCTGTTCAAGGGGCTGGTGACGGCGGACGGGGTGATGCGCCATCTCGACCCGAAATTCGACCTCTTCACCGCCGCCGGCCCCACGGTGAAGAGCAAGCTCGCCTCGCAATTCTCGATCAAGGGCATCACGCGCAAGGTCGAGGCGGTGGGCGCCGGGTTGTTCGGCGCGGCCTCCGAACTGCCGACCCTGATCCATCTCATGCTGGTGCGCCTGAAGCAGGGCCGCGTCACCGTCGAGATCGAGCTGAAGGGCATCGAGAAGCTCACCCGCGGCATCGAGCGCGCCGCCGCCCGCATCGCCGTGGCGCTCATCGTCGCCGCCTTCGCGACGCAGCTCGCTCCCCGCTTCATGGACCTCGGCACCCCGGCCTTCGTGACGGTGGGCGCGATGGTCTGCGTGATCGGAATCGGCTGGCTCGTGCTGCTGGGGCGGAACAAGTAGGGGCGGGCCCCGGCGTAAGTTTCCCTTAGGTTGAAAATTAGCGTGGTGTAACTACCTCAAGTTTGCCGTCTGATGAGAGCGGCAAACGGAAAGGATTCATGCATCATGGCTGATCGTGCGGTCAGAAAGACGGGAAAGAATTCTCATGGAGATATCACCTCCCTTTGCAATGATGGCGATTTCTGGTCGCCTCGTTCGAAGCAGGATGCCATCAACGACATCGAACGAGGGATTCATACCTATCACGTCCCCTGGACGAGCGGGCGGACCGAGATACGGGTCGTACAGGGATCGAACGGGAAATACCTGCGCACGGATCGCGATCAGACCACCCGAAACAACCTGGACGATCTTCCGGATTGCTGATCCGAGCTCAGCCTTCTATAGGGCATTCTCGCCGAGCGCGGCAGGCAGGATCGATGGTGTCCGCCGCGCTCTCGGCCCGAGACAGCTCTTCACCCCACCCGTCGCTTCAGCGGCGCGTCGAGGCCGCCGAGCCGGAACCAGTGGTAGCCGTAGCGCTCCATCATCAGGCAGTGCCGGCCATCGTCATCCGCCTCGCTGCGACGGCCAGTGAGGAGATCGACCAGGACACGGCCCTCCGGTCCCTCCACCTCCGGTGACAGGGACACCTCCATCGGCGTTCCCGAGAGGTTGTGGACGCAGAGCACCGAGTTGCCCTCCCAGTCGTAACGGATCGCCAGGATCGCGGGCGAGGCCGTCTCGATCACCACGAAATCGCCCCAGCCGATCTCCGGCACCTCCTTGCGGGTGCGGATGACGCTCTCCATCCAGTTGAGCAGCGAGCCGCGGTCATGGCGCTGGCTCGCCACGTTCACGTGGTCGAAGCCGTAGGCGCCGCTCCCGATCACCGGCAGGGTCGGGGTTTCGCTCTTGGTGAAGCCTCCTTGCGCCTCCGCATTCCACTGCATCGGCGTGCGGGTGCATTCGCGCTCCTTGAGCGAGAGGTCGTCGCCCATGCCGATCTCGTCGCCGTAGCGCAGCACCGGCGTGCCCGGCAGGGTGAACATCAGGGAATAGGCGAGCTCGATGCGCTGCTGGTCGCCGCCCAGCATCGGGGCGAGACGGCGCCGGATTCCGCGGTCGTAGAGTTGCATCCCCTTCTCCGGCCCGAACGCGGCGAAGACCGCCTGGCGTTGGCTCTCGGTGAGGCGTCCGAGATCGAGTTCGTCGTGATTGCGCAGGAACACCGCCCATTGCGCCGAATCCGGTCGATTCCAGGTCTTGCGCATGGCCTTGGCGAGCGGGCGCCCGTCGCCGGAAGCCAACCCGTAGAAGAGCGCCTGGTTGACCTGGAAATTGAACAGCATGTGGAGCCGGTCGGCATCGTCGCCGAAATAGTCGAGATCCTTCTTCGGCAGGATGTTGGCCTCGCCGAGAATGATGGCGTCGCCCTGGCGCCATTGCAGGAACTCGCGAAAATCCCGGAGCAGGTCGAATTGCTCTTCGGGCTCGCCCGTGACTTCGGGCCCCTTCTTGGCGATGACGAAGGGCACCGCATCCATGCGGAAGCCCGAGACGCCGAGCTGGATCCAGAACCCCATGATCTTCTGGATTTCGGCCCGCACCGCCGGATGGGCCGTGTTGAGATCGGGCTGGAACGGCATGAAACGGTGGAAGTAATAGGCTCCCGCCTTGGCGTCGCGAGTCCAGGTCGTGGTCTGTACGCCGGGGAACACCATGCCCTCGTCCGCATGCGGCGGCTTGGATTTCGACCAGACGTACCAGTCGCGGTAGGGGGAATCCGGGTCCGATCGTGCCGACTGGAACCAGGGATGCTGGTCCGAGGTGTGGTTGACCACCAGATCGATGAGGACGCGCAGGCCCCTCTGCTTGGCCGCATGGGTGAAGGCGACGAAATCGCCGAGCGAGCCGTAATCCGGGTCGACGCCATAGTAATCGGTGATGTCGTAGCCGCCGTCGCGCTTCGGCGAAGGCTGGAAAGGCATCAGCCAGATCGCCGTGATGCCCATGCCCTGCAGGTAATCGAGCCGGCGCTCCAGTCCGACGAAGTCACCGATGCCGTCGCCATTGCCGTCGAGGAAGGTCCGGACGGACAGGCAGTAGACGACCGCGTTCTTGTACCAAAGGTCCTTGATCATGCGACGCAGATCTCCCGAGGGCCGCGCCGGCCGGCGCATCCGCCTGCAACGTCGCCGGGGACGGAAGCGTTGCGGGAGGCCGGTCCCGCGCCGGTCTCCTTAAATCAGCCGCCTTGTGCATCCCATCTCGGGCCGTGTGCGTTGCGGCTGCCGATCCTGTCGTCCGTGCCCTGTGACGCGTCCTGGATTTCGGTGCCCTTCCCTCGATGAACATCATCCTGATCAAGCTGTTCGCGACGGCGCTGACGCTCAGTCAGGTGACGACGCGGCCGGATGCCGTGAAGACGCAGTTCGATCCGGTGGCCGACAAGGCCCAGGTGGTGCAGATCCTGCGCGACGGCTGCGCCCATATGCGGAAAGCCTTCGACATCGAGGACATCAACCTCGACGAGCTGATCTCCACCGCCATGGAGGACCCCTCGGCCATCGCCGGTGCCTCCGCGCCCAAGCTCCTGCACGGGCTCGATATCGGCGAGCTCAACACGAGCTACCGCCAGTTCTGCAAGGGCGAGAACCCGGCGAACTCGCCCTTCGACGCGGCCGAGGTCATCGCCTTCTACAACAAGGCCGTGTCCGATCTGCCCTCGGCCCAGGACCTCAAGGACCGCAAGCTGCCGGGCGCCAGCCTGATCCTCGACGGGGCGGGCAAGCGCTACGCCGAGGCGTTCGAGGCCAACGGGCGCCGCCTCAGCGTGCCGATCTCCGACGTGCCGGTGATGGTGCAAAAGGCGTTCGTGGCGGCCGAGGACAAGCGCTTCGAGACCCACAAGGGCATCGACGAGCGTGGCGTCATCCGGGCCTTCATCGGCAACCTCGCCTCGCCGGGCCGGCCGGCCGGCGGCTCCACCATCACCCAGCAGGTGGTCAAGAACCTGTCGGTGGGCGACGACGTCACCTACGAGCGCAAGATCCGCGAGATGATCGTGGCCTCGCGCCTGGAGCGGATCCTCGGCAAACCACAGATCCTCGAACTCTACCTCAACGGCATCTATCTCGGCCGCGGCTCCTACGGGATCGAGATGGCCGCGCGCAGCTACTTCGGCAAATCCGTGGGCCAGCTCACGGTGCCGGAGGCGGCGCTGCTCGGCGGCATGCCGAAGGGGCCGAACTTCTACAATCCGGACAAGTATCCCGACCGCGCCAAGGAGCGCCGCGCCTATGTGCTGGCGCGGATGAAGGACGAGGGCGTCATCACCGAGGCGCAGCTGACCGAGGCCGCCAACGCGCCCCTCGGGCTGAAGCCGATCGAGACCACGCGGCGGGATTCGGGGTTCTACTTCGTCGATCACCTCACCCGCGAGGCGCGCACCTTCGCGGGCATCGACTCGCTCACCTCCGCCTCCCACGTGGTCCGCTCCACCATCAATGCCGGCCTCCAGACCGCCGTGGAATCCGCCCTGCAGGACGGGCTCGCCACTTACGAGCGCGCCACCGGGCGCCAGCGCTACGAGGGGCCGGAATTCAACCTCGCCGACAGCATCGCCAAGCTCGGCGGGGCGACGCCCGCCGTGGAAGGATCGGTCCAGTCGGTCCCGCTCGTCGTCGGCGGCGAGGCGAAGCCCAGATCGGCCGCGGACAAGCCTGCGGTGGCGGTCGCCGGGCCGAAGCCGGTGCCGCAGAAACCCGACTGGCAGCGAGCCCTGGAGAGTGCGCGGCCTGTGCTCTACGACGTGCATTGGCCGCTCGCCGTGGTGCTCGAATCCGGGCGCGGACCGGTGAAGGCGGGGCTCGCCGACGGGCGCATCGTCAACCTCGATCCCGGCATCGCCAAGGGCCGTTTGCAGACCTACGACGTGGTGCGGGTGAAGCTGCGCGACCCGAAGGCCAAGGCTCTCCGCGCGGATCTGCGCGTGCGCCCCTCCGTCCAGGGCGCGGCCCTGGTGCTGGAGAACCGCACCGGGCGCATCCTCGCCATGGACGGGGGCTTCTCCTACCCGCTGAGCCAGCTCAACCGGGTGACGCAGACCGTGCGCCAGCCCGGTTCGACCCTGAAGCCGCTGACCTATCTCGCCGCCCTGAATGCCGGCCTCCAGCCCAATACCCTGGTGATGGACGCCAGCGTCACCCTGCCGCCCATCGGCGGCGTCGGCCAGTCATGGAGCCCAAAGAACTACGATGGCGGCGGGTCGGGTGCGACGACCCTCCGGCGCGGGCTCGAATTCTCGAAGAACCTCGTCACCGCGCGCCTGCTCCAGGGCGGCATCGCCGACACCGCGCCGGCGAGCCTCACCCGCATCTGCGACCTCGCGCTCGAAGCGCAGCTTTACGCCGAATGCGAGCGCTACTATCCCTTCGTCCTCGGCTCGCAGCCGGTCCGCATGGTCGATCTCGCCGCCTTCTATGCCGCCGTGGCCAACGAGGGCGCGCGTCCGGCTCCCTACGCCCTGGAAGCGGTCGAACGCGACGGCAAGGTTCTCTACAAACGCGAGCCGAAGGAGCCCGTCCGTATCGGCTCGGCCGACAGGGTGGCGTTCTACCAGCTGAAGACCATGCTGCAGGGCGTCACCAACCACGGCACGGCGGCGGCCCTCGCCCGCTTCTCGGGTTCCATCGCCGGCAAGACCGGCACGTCCGAGAACGAGAACGACGCCTGGTTCGCCGGCTTCTCCAACGAGATCACCATCGTGGTCTGGGTCGGCTACGACAATGCCGACGGCACCCGCCGGACCCTGGGACGCGGCCAGACCGGGGGGCATCTCGCCGTGCCGATCGCCGGCACGATCCTCCAGGCCGCCTGGGCCAACGGCGTGGCGCGCACCCCCCTCGCCCCGCCCTCCCCGGAGGCGAAACGCCTGCTCGCCGACCTGCCCATCGACCCTCGCAGCGGCGCGCGCGTCTCCGGCGGCGGCTTCATCGAGCATTTCCGGCTGAGCGACGGCCGCGTGGCCGATACGCAGTACCAGTTGCTGCCGCGCGAGGTGCAGACCGCCATGCGGCCGGATTCCGAGGACGGCGACACCAGCGGCCTCGACGATGGCGCCGACGTGGTGGGCGACCTGTACGGCAACCTCACCACGCGGCGCGAGCCCGAGCCGGATCTCTTCGACCCCTTCGGCGAGCGGCCGGCCCAGCCGCGCGGCCGCCGTGCTCAGGGCGAGGGCTACGAAGGGTCGCGGAGCCCGTCATGGCCGGGCACCCAGCGCTCGCCCTTCGGCGAGGACGAGCCGCCCCGCGCCCGGCGCCGCGATCCCGACTACCTGTTCGGCGACGACCCGCGCTACTGAAGGCGCGGATCCCCTCCTCTCATCAGCAAACCGAGGCCCCGACGTGAAGACGCAGCTTCCGGCGACACGTGTGCTTGCCCAGATGATCGCTTTCCTGCCCGTGCTGGCGCTCGGCGTCCCCGCCTCCGCGCAGGAGGGAACGAAGGTTCAGGTTCCCGCCGACCGGATCAAGGAGGTTCCCGCCATCGAGCCGTCGGGCCTTTCCGCCCTCAAGCCCGGCACGATCCTGTTCACCGACCACCGGGACAATCCGGCCAACCCCGAGAGCGGCCTGACGCCCTATCTCGAATGGCGAAAGCTGCGCCCGGCCGAGCAGGCGGCCCTGGCGCCCTACCCCGCCTATGCCGAGCCCGATTACAGCGTGACGCTCAACGGCGTCTCGAAGCAGCGGCACGAGACCCTGAAGGTCTATGTGGCGCAGGGGCGATTCGTGGTGGGAAAGCCCGCGGAGTCCATCGATCTGTCGGCCTTCGCCAATCTCGGCTTCGTGTCCAAGATGGACCCCGTCATCAAGCACAAGACCCTGAGCCCCGCCGAGGTGACGCCCACCAAGGATCCGGCCGCCGCCTTCGCCCGCCGCCCGGACCGGGCCTGGTGCGAGGGGGCCGCCGCCTGCATCGAATCCCGCTACGACCTCGAGGGCAAGCTGCCGCTGGGCGTGAAGCTCGCCAACAAGCTGGAGGACGGCGCCTCGAAGAAGGTGGCCGAGTTCGTCTCGTTCCAGAGCGAGTTGCGGACCCTACCGGCGGCCGAGGCGGCCTCGCTCGCGGCGCTCACGCGGGTCGACACGCCGGTGGCCGGCGGCCTCGAACAGACGATCTTCTGGGTCAACCAGATCCTGCGCTTCGGCAAGTTCCTCGCCGTGTTCCAGCCAATGCCGAACGATCCCGGCAAGACGGTGGTGACGACCTACATGGCGCTGGCGATCAAGGCCGATGTCCTCGACCGCAAGCAGGAATACGCCCGCGTGCCGGTGCTGAAGAACCTGCTTCCGGCGCAGGTGCTCATGGGCAATTCGTCCTTCAACACCGGCACGTCGATCAGTGCCGGCCTGCCCACCTACGCCCGCAACCGCATGATCGCCTTCGCGGACGCCCTGGCGAAGAACTGAAGGAGAAGTCTCAGTTGCCGCGGCTGACGATGGAGGGCATCGACGGGGCGGTGTAGGCGCGGTTCACGTCGCGGCGGGTCTGGGTGCCGTTGGTGTCGTTGGAGCGGCGGTAATTCTCGGTGCTGAAGCTGTCCGAGAAGCCGCTGCGGTCGGCGCTGTTGCAGGCCCCGAGGGCACAGAACAGGCCGGCGGCGACGAGGAAGGCGGTGGGACGCATCGGAGGTTCCTGGGGTACTGATCCTGCTGGATCGATCGCCCCTGTCGTGGTGCCGGGGAGGTCGCCGCGTCAAGCACAAGGATAACGAAACGTCACGGCTTACTGGCAGAGTGATGTTCCCGCGCCACGAAAACGCTCACTACGCTTGACGACATTCGGGCATCGGAGGCGCAATCCTGCGGAATCGCCGCCCCTGGATCTGGTGCTCCGGCCCACCTTGGGCGACACATTGTCCGACATGAGCAACGTAGTCCCCTTCTCCCGCCCCCGCGCCGTTCCGGCGCCACAGATCAGCGACGTGGTTGCGGTCGCAGACGATCTGTTCGCCGCCCTGGAGCTGCTTCAGGGCGTCACCCATCGTGCCGCAGCCATGGGCCGTCCCCGCAGGGAGATGGAGCTCACCGTCCGCAACCTGCGCGAGGCCGTCAGTGCCGTGGAGCGCGCGCTCGACTGCATCGGCGAAGGCGACGAGGCCGGCCAGGGCTGAGCCGAAACCGCTTCGGAGCGTGACGCGCTCGGGTGCCTCCTCGACCTGACGGGCGGGGCTACGGCATTCACATCGTTCGCGGGATGCGCCTCCCTGCCCTCCTCCCCAGCGGATCTCGGGCCTGCCCGAGATCCGTCGAGCTTTCGGGGAAGAGTTGAAGGTGGGGGTGGTTGGGTGACCCTCGGGTGCGGAGGCAAGCGGAGCCACCCCCACTCCTGACCTCTCCCCACAAGGGGGAGAGGGACGCGCTCTGCCTGCAAATGCAGATGTAGGAATGCCGTAGCGCGCGCCGAATTCCGCCGGGACGGTATATTTCTCTTCGCCTTCGTCCACTTGTGGACAGACGCTCCATTGATGATACGCTATGGCGCGAGACAGAAGGTGAACACCGCGTGTCCCATGCTCTCGACGACTGAGTCCTTCTTCGAAGGCAATCTCCTGCTGAAGGCTCTGTCCCCGGAGGATCGGGGACTGCTCGCGCCTCATTTCGAGCGTGCCGACGTTCGGCGTGGCGAGACCCTGTTCACCGTCGGAGCCAAGGTCTCGTTCATCTCGTTTCCCTGCGAGCAGACGGTCATCAACCTGATCGTCTCCATGCGTGACGGGCGGAGCGCGGAAACCGCCACGATCGGGCGGGAGGGCGCCGTGGGCGGCGTCGTCAGCCACGGCAGCCTCCCGGCCTTCAGCACGGCCCTGGTGCAGATCGGCGGGCCGGTCCTGAGGCTCGATGCCGCCAAGCTGCAGGACGCCAAGCTCCGCTCGACCACCCTGCGCAACCTCTTCACCCGCTACGCGGACTGCCTGCTGGGACAGGTGCTGCAATCCGTGGCCTGCAACGCCCTCCACCCGATCGAGGAGCGCTGCCTGCGCTGGCTGCTGACGCTGCAGGACAGGATCGGCACGGAAACGCTGCCCGTCACCCATGAACTCCTGGCCAACATGCTGGGCGTCCAGCGGACCTATCTCACCCGGATCCTGCGGACCCTGCAGATCCAGGGGCTGATCGAGGTCGGGCGCGGCCGCATCACCATCCTCGACCGCGCCAGGATACAGGAGGCGGCCTGCGAGTGCCACGGCGCCGTGGTGAGCCATTTCGAGACCGTGCTGGGGGCCGTCTACGATGCGGAGGGGCGGATGCTCTCCGTCGATCCTCCGACACAGCCGCGCCAGGACGATTCCGCCCGTGCGGCCGAAGCCGTCTGATTCCGGGATGGTCGAGCGCCGCGGGAGTGGACGAGGCGTGCCGCTCCGGTGGAGACTTGCCGGGCTCAGTCTCCAATCTCATATCCGTGACGGAAAGCGTGGGGGCAACTTGCGAAATCTGACGGCGAGACTTGTTCGCCGCAAGATCTGACGGCATCTGATGGGACGGCGACCGACCGAGTCTGACGCGAATACGATGACCATTGCGAAAGTCCCGTCACCCCTCCGGGGGAGCCGTCGCGATCCTTCATCGCCGGCGCCGGCTATGGCCGTCGGCGACAGGCGGGACGGCGTCGGTGCGAATGCCGACGGCGACAAGCCGTGCCGTGAGCGGAACTCCATCGACGAGCGCTACCGGCTGGTGGCCAAGGCGACCAACGACGTCGTCTGGGACTGGGATCTGGAGCACGACGCCATCGTGTGGAACGAGGCGCTCGAGACGTCCTATGGCTGGCCTCCCGGCCATGTCGGCCCGGGCTCCGCCTGGTGGCTCGGCAACATCCATCCCGACGACAGGGGCGCGGTCTCCGCCGGCCTGAACGCCGTCTTCGAAGGGCGCTCGGACCTGTGGAGCCATCAATACCGCTTCCTGAAGGGCGGCGGTGGCTACGCGGACGTGCTGGATCGCGCGTATCTCGTGCGTGACGCTTCGGGCATCCCGCTGCGGATGGTCGGTGCGATGCTCGACATCACCGTGCGAACCCAGTTGGAGGCACAGTTCCGCGCGGTGTTCGAGGGCGCGAATATCGGGATCGTCCAGTTCGATCCCCGCAGCGTCCTGGCGCTCCGGGTCAACGCCAAGCTCTGCGAGATCTGGGGCGCGCCGGAATCCGAGATCGTCGGGTGCTCCCTCGCCCAATGGACGCCCGCGGAGGATGCGGGCGAGCGCGAGGCCCTGCACCGGCGCCTGGCCACCGGCGAGACCCTGCAGGACCGCTTCGAGAAGCGCTATCGCCGGCGGGACGGGCGGCTGATCTGGGCGCGGGTCAACCTGGTCTCGCAGACCCTCGGCGACGAAGTCCACGCCATGGCGATGATCGAGGACATCACCGAGGAGAAACGCGCGGATGCACGCCGTGACGCGCTCCTCAGCCTGGGCGACCGCCTGCGCGAGCTGCGCTCGAACGCCGAAGTCGTGGCGATGACGGCGGAGATCCTGGGCCGGACCCTGGCCACGACGCGGGCCGGCTACGGCATGGTCGACCTGCCGGCCGGACTGGTGACGGTGGCGCATTCGTGGTCGTCCGACGGACAGGTCTTTCCGAGCCAGACCCTGCCGCTGGACGAGTATCCCGCCAGCATCGCCAGCCTGCGGCGCGGAGAGGTGCTCGCGGTGCCCGACCTCGCCTCCGCCTCCGATCTCGACACGGATGCGGCCCTCTACATCGCCCAGGGCGTCCGGGCGGTGATCTCCGTCCCCCTGCTCCGGCGCGGCCGCCTCGTCGGCGTGCTCTACGCGACGGAGGCGTCGCCGCGCGCCTGGACCCAGAACGAGATCGATTTCGTCCGTGACGTGGCGGAGCGGGCCTGGAGCGGGCTGACCCGGATCGAGGCGGACGAGCAGCAGCGCATCCTCAACCGCGAACTCAGCCATCGCATGAAGAACACCCTGGCGATGGTTCAGGCGATCGCCTCGCAGAGCCTGCGCAACGTCACCGACATCGAGGCCGCCAAGCATGCGCTCGCCGCGCGCCTGATCGCCCTGGGCAAGGCCCACGACATCCTGCTGACCGGACAGCGGGAGAGCGCGGAGATGGAGGCGGTGCTGACGAGCGCCCTGTCGCTGCACGACGACCAGCAGCCCGGCCGGTTCCACCTGTCGGGTCCCGACATCGTCATCGGCTCGAAGGCGGCGTTGTCCCTCGCCCTGATGATGCACGAACTCGCCACCAATGCCGCCAAGTACGGCGCCCTCTCCCGGCCTGACGGCCGCGTCACCGTGACGTGGAGCGTGGTCGCGGCGGACGAGGACGACACGATCCACCTCACCTGGTCCGAGCGCGGCGGCCCGCCCGTGCAGCCCCCGACCCGGAAGGGCTTCGGCTCGCGCCTCATCGAGCGCGGCCTCGCCGGCGCGGTGGGCGGCGAGGTCTCCCTCGCCTACGAACCGGACGGCCTGGTGTGCCGGGTCATGGCGCCTCTGTCGGGTTTCCAGGGAAATTTCTAGCGGCGGAAAGCGTCCCGCTCGCGTGGCCGTTTCAATCGTGAAAGCTTCGCCGGGTTCCGGCCGGGGGCAAAATCCGACGCCGATATTGTAGCTGTACGCTTTTTGTTCTAGCTGGGTGACGGATATGCGTGGCGTGCGTCTTGCCCGCCCGGCCCGTGCGCCCGACATGGCGACCGGTGGCGGGGCCGTCGTCGTCGACCTCGCCGCATGACGTCTCGGAGACGATCGCCGCCGAGCGTCGTTGTCGACTGCCCGTTCCTGCAAGCCCTGCCGCTCAAGTCCTGCCGCCGAAGAGACCCAATGGCCAAAGCAAAAGCCGCCGCCAAGACACCACGGGGCCGGAAGACCCAAGCCGCGCAGGCGCAGGAAGAGAGCGTCGAGTCGCGGATCGAGAAGCTGTTCGAGGGAAGCCCCGACCGTCGCGTCATCGCCGTGCGCGGCGCGCGCGAGCACAACCTCAAGAACATCGATCTCACGATCCCGCGCGACAAGCTCGTGGTCTTCACCGGCCTGTCGGGCTCGGGCAAGTCGTCGCTCGCCTTCGATACGATCTACGCCGAAGGTCAGCGCCGCTACGTCGAATCGCTCTCGGCCTATGCCCGCCAGTTCCTCGAGATGATGTCGAAACCCGATGTCGATCAGATCGACGGGCTCTCGCCGGCCATCTCCATCGAGCAGAAGACGACGTCGAAGAACCCGCGCTCCACCGTGGGGACGGTGACCGAAATCTACGATTACATGCGTTTGCTCTGGGCGCGGGTCGGCATCCCCTATTCGCCTGCCACCGGCCTGCCGATCGAGAGCCAGACCGTGAGCCAGATGGTCGACCGGGTGCTGGCCCTGCCCGAGAAGAGCCGGCTCTATCTCCTCGCCCCCGTCGTCCGGGGTCGCAAGGGCGAGTACCGCAAGGAGATCGCCGAGTTCCAGAAGAAGGGCTTCCAGCGTCTTCGCATCGACGGCGAATACTACCCGATCGACGACGCGCCCAAGCTCGACAAGAAGCTCAAGCACGACATCGACGTGGTGGTGGACCGGCTCGTGGTGCGGGCCGACATCGCCGCGCGGCTGGCCGATTCCTTCGAGACCGCCCTGGAACTGGCCGACGGCATCGCACTGATCGAATTCGCCGACCCGGCCGAGGGTGAGACCATCACCTTCTCGTCGCGCTTCGCCTGCCCGGTCTCCGGCTTCACCATCGCCGAGATCGAGCCGCGCCTGTTCTCGTTCAACAACCCGTTCGGAGCCTGCCCGACCTGCGGCGGCATCGGCCACGAGATGCGGATCGACCCCGAACTCGTCATCTCCGACGTCAAGCTCAGCCTCAAGCGCGGTGCCGTCGGCCCCTGGGCGAAATCGACCTCCCCCTATTACGGCCAGACCCTGGACGCCCTGGCCAAACATTACGGCTTCAAGACCAGCGTGCCCTGGTCGGACCTTCCCGAGACCGCGCACAAGGTCATCCTCTACGGCTCCGGCCGCGAGTCGATCCGCTTTGCCTACAATGACGGCATGCGTGCCTACGAGGTGAACAAGCCGTTCGAGGGCGTCGTCCCGAACCTGGAGCGGCGCTACAAGGAGACCGAAAGCGATGCGTCCCGCGACGACATCGCCCGTTTCATGAGCGAGACGCCCTGCGCCTCCTGCGGCGGCAAGCGCCTCAAGATCGAGGCCCTGGCGGTGAAGGTCGCCATGCAGGACATCGGCGACGTCACCGCGCTTTCCGTGCGCGAGGCGCATCGCTGGTTCTCCGAACTGTCGGAGAAGCTGACGCCGAAGCAGAACGAGATCGCCTTCCGCATCCTCAAGGAAATCCGCGACCGGCTCACCTTCCTCGTCGATGTCGGCCTCGATTATCTCACCCTGGCGCGCGGTTCGGGCTCGCTCTCCGGCGGCGAGAGCCAGCGCATCCGCCTCGCCTCGCAGATCGGCTCCGGTCTCACGGGGGTGCTCTACGTCCTCGACGAGCCCTCCATCGGCCTGCACCAGCGCGACAACGAGCGCCTGCTCGGCACGTTGAAGCGCCTGCGCGACCTCGGCAATTCGGTGATCGTGGTCGAGCACGACGAGGACGCGATCCTCCAGGCCGATTACGTGGTCGATGTCGGCCCCGGTGCCGGCATCCATGGCGGCCGGATCATCGCCCAGGGCACGCCGGAGGAGGTGCTGAAGAGCCCCGACTCCCTCACGGCGAAATACCTCACCGGCGAGATGAGCGTGCGGGTGCCCACCGCCCGGCGGAAGGGACGGAAGGGCAAGCTCACCCTCGTCGGCGCGCGGGGCAACAACCTGAAGGACGTGAGCGTCGAGATCCCTCTCGGAACCTTCACCTGCGTCTCGGGTGTCTCGGGCGGCGGCAAGTCCACCCTCATCATCGACACGCTCTACAAGGCGGTGGCCAAATCCCTCAACGGCGCCATGGAGCACCCGGCCCCGTTCGAGCGCCTCGACGGGCTCGAGAATCTCGACAAGGTCATCGACATCGACCAGTCGCCCATCGGGCGCACGCCGCGCTCCAACCCGGCGACCTATACCGGGGCCTTCACGCCGATCCGCGACTGGTTCGCCGGATTGCCGGAGGCGAAGGCGCGCGGCTACCAGGCCGGCCGCTTCTCCTTCAACGTGAAGGGCGGGCGCTGCGAGGCCTGTTCGGGCGACGGCGTCATCAAGATCGAGATGCACTTCCTGCCGGACGTCTACGTCACCTGCGACGTGTGCAAGGGCCGCCGCTACGACCGCGAGACCCTGGAGGTGAAGTACCGCAACCATTCCATCGCCGACGTGCTCGACATGACCGTCGAGGAGGCGGCCGACCTGTTCAAGGCGGTGCCGACGATCCGCGAGAAGATGGAGACCCTGGCGCGGGTCGGCCTCGGCTACGTCAAGGTCGGCCAGCAGGCCACCACCCTGTCGGGCGGCGAGGCGCAGCGGGTGAAGCTGTCCAAGGAGCTCTCCAAGCGCGCCACCGGCCGTACGCTCTACATCCTCGACGAGCCGACCACGGGCCTTCACTTCCATGACGTCGCCAAGCTCATGGAGGTGCTCCACGAACTCGTGGACCAGGGCAACACCGTCGTGGTGATCGAGCACAACCTCGAGGTCATCAAGACCGCCGACTGGGTCATCGACATGGGACCCGAGGGCGGAGATGGCGGCGGCGTCGTGGTGGCCGAGGGGACGCCGGAGCAGATCGCCAAGTCGAAGGCGAGCCATACCGGCCGGTTCCTGCGCGATGTGCTGGCCCGCCGTCCCCTCACCGAGGTCACCGCCAAGGGCCGGGACGCGGCGGAATAAGCTGCCCGCCCGGCCAAGGCCAAGCTCGATTCGACGGCACCTGGGAACGATGGCCCTGCTGCGGTGCACAGGCACCGGGCATGCGGGGATCGTGGTCCGCTGGCGATGCGCAAACTCCCGCCGTCGATTGCGCAATCGTCCTGCCACATGGATCGGTCGCAACGGTTTGACCGATCAGCGTTATTTTGCCGACGCGTTGCCCGTTGCGGCGTCATGCCCGCCGGAATTCTGCTGAAAAAGTTAACAAAACCTTGCGCTGCACCGCGTCGAAATTGCGGCTTTTCCGCAACGGTTCGTTTGGAACTGCCTCGATCCGAAGCATTGGACTGTCAATCCGATCCGACCTGTAGAATAGTTCTCAGCGTTGAGACACGAATTCGGGCCGCAAGGGGGGCCCTACGCACTGGATGTCAGCAAGCCGCAACAATGCGGCACTCGGCACGATGGTTCGTAGGTCTGCGCGGCGAATGCCTGAAATCCTTGGGAAGGACGAGACAATGACGAAGAATTGGCTGGCCACCGGCGCACTGGCGCTGACCATGGGCATGAGCGCCACGGCTTCCTACGCACAGACCACGACTGTTCCCGGTGAGCAGGTCGGCCTCGCCACCGGCGCGCCGCTGCCCGAGGGCATCTACGCCCTGAACACCTTCGTTTATCAGTCGCGCGACAAGTCCGACCTCGATGTCGGGGTCAACATCCCCGTGCTGGTCTGGTCGACCCCGCTGGTTCCGCTCGGCGGCCGCATTGAGCTCCTCGTCGCTCCGCCGACCGTCTTCGCCTTCGGC
This sequence comes from Methylobacterium sp. 88A, assembly GCF_000376345.1. Classification (NCBI taxonomy): domain Bacteria; kingdom Pseudomonadati; phylum Pseudomonadota; class Alphaproteobacteria; order Hyphomicrobiales; family Methylobacteriaceae; genus Methylobacterium; species Methylobacterium sp. 88A. The sequence goes on along the minus strand of NZ_AQVT01000001.1, from coordinate 1,568,027 downwards.
AATCGCGGCGGCCCCGCTGGTCTGCGTGATCTCTCGATCAACGTCGGCACCTTCGTTGGCGGCATCTGGGCCTTCGATCTCGGCAACAACTTCGGCGTCAGCTTGCTCGGCGGTGTCTACCTGAACGAGCTGAACGGCGACCGTGGCGTTCTGGTCCGGAACGACGGCGTCCTGGCCAATGTCGCGGGTGGCGGTGTCGGAGGTGGCGCTGTGCTGCCGCAGCTCTCCTCGAACACCTACCGCTTCGGCGTTGCCGGCAGCTACACCGGTGATGGCTACAACCTGACCGCCAACCTGACCGCCAACATCTACGACTCGCCGTCCTCCTTCGGTGGTGGCCGTGCCCCCAACCGGGCTGGCTTTTCTCAGGTTTACTCCCTCTCCGACTCGCTGAACATCGACCTGACCGCGACCAAGAAGTTCGGCAAGTTCGAGATCGGCGCCATCGCTTACGGCACCCTCAACTTCGACATCAGCGCCAAGGCTGGCGGAATCATCAACGCAGCCCAGGCCGAGGGTCGCGGCCGGTTCCTGATGGGTGGCCTCGTCGGCTACGACTTCGGCTTCGCCACCGCGCAGGTCTACGTCGCCCGCACCGTCGCCTCCAGCAGCTTCGACAGCACCGAGATCTCGGGCCGCCTGATCGTTCCGCTGTACTCGCCGACCCCGGTCGCCGCTGTCGCAGCCCCGATCATCCGCAAGTACTGATCTCGAGCTCAGCGGCGAGGGTTGTCCTCGCCGCCGTGCGGATCACGAAAGCCCGTCCGACCTTCAGGTCGGGCGGGCTTTTGCTTTGAAGGGGGCGCTCCCGTCCCGCCGTATCTCGCGCGAACACGGTTTTCCGCAGCGTTCCCGAAACTTTCCTCTTCCGGGCTCCGTAACGAGCGATGACCCCCGCGAAGGGGATAGCTCAAGAGGAACGCTCCATGACCAACACCCGTCGCCCCGTGGCCTCCACGTTCGCCGCCGTCGCCCTCGCCTTCACCATGGGCGCCGCTTTCCCGGTGGCCGCTCTCGCCAAGAACCCGATGGTCGGCGGCGCTCCGATGTATGCGTCCAAGAACATCGTCGAGAACGCCGTCAACTCGAAGGACCACACGACCCTCGTCGCCGCCGTGAAGGCCGCCGGCCTCGTCGACACCCTCGCCGGCCCCGGCCCCTTCACCGTCTTCGCGCCCACCAACGCGGCCTTCGCCAAGCTGCCGGCCGGCACCGTGGAGACCCTGGTGAAGCCCGAGAACAAGGCGACGCTGACCGCGATCCTCACCTATCACGTCGTCCCCGGCACCCTGACCGCCAAGGACCTCATGAAGATCGCCAAGGACGGCGGCGGTGAAGGCCAGATCAAGACCGTGCAGGGCACCCCGCTCGTGGTCCAGACCAAGGGCAAGGCCGTGTACCTCACCGATACCAAGGGCAACACAGCCAAGGTGACCATCGCCAACGTGATGCAGTCGAACGGCGTGATCCACGTCATCAACGGCGTTCTGCAGCCGTAAGACGTCTTTCCGGACCCGAAACTCATCCCCCGGCTCCCTTGGAGCCGGGGTTTTTTTATGGGCCTTCGAAGCCCCCGCGGTCGCGGATGGACGATCGCCCTTCCGCTGCCCCACCGGAAGGCTTCTCCTCTCTCAGTCCGCGCGGCTGAGCTTGCGTGCGCTGGCGAAGCGGTTGAGGAAGCGCGGCTCCTTTTCCGGCGCCACGCGGATGGCGAGGTGGATCGTGCCCGCCTCTTCGGCACGGCGGTCGAGAACCTCGGCATTCTCGTAGAGCCAGTTGAGCGCCGCACCGTCCTCGGGCGCGAGGGTGACGGCGAAGGTGGAACGACGCTTGGCGATCCGCGCCTCGATTCGGCCGGACAGGGCCGCCAGGCCCTCGCCCGTGAGGGCCGAGACCAGGATCGGCACGTCGCTGTCCCGGTCGTTGCGCCCCTGGGCACTCAGGTTGAGGAGGCGCGTGCGCTCCGAATCGTCGAGCAGGTCGGCCTTGTTCCAGACCTCGATGATTCGCTCGGCCGTGGTTTCGATCCCGAGTTCACGCAGCACGTCGCCGACATCCTCCGCCTGCGCCTCCGAATCGACGTGGCTCACGTCGCGGACATGGAGCAGGATATCGGCCTCGATCACGTCCTCCAGCGTGGCGCGGAAGGCGGCGATGAGGGCCGTGGGCAGTTCCGAGATGAAGCCCACCGTGTCCGAGAGGATCACCGTCTCCCCATGCGGCAGCTTCGTCGCGCGCGCGGTCGGGTCGAGGGTGGCGAACAGCATGTCCTTGGCCATCACCTCGGCCTTGGTCAGGGCGTTGAACAGCGTCGACTTGCCGGCATTGGTATAGCCGACGAGGGCGACGATCGGGTACGGCACCCGCGCCCGGCTCTCCCGGTGCAGGCCGCGCGTGCGGGTGACGCTGTCGAGCTCGCGCTCGATCTTCGTCATCCGCTCCTGGATCATCCGGCGATCGGCCTCGATCTGGGTCTCGCCGGGGCCGCCGAGGAAGCCGAAGCCGCCGCGCTGACGTTCGAGGTGGGTCCAGGACCGCACCAGGCGGCTGCGCTGGTAGGCGAGATGGGCGTGCTCGACCTGCAGCGTGCCCTCTCGGGTGGAGGCGCGCCGGCCGAAGATCTCCAGGATGAGGCCGGTGCGGTCGATGACCTTGCAGCCGAACGCTTTCTCCAGGTTGCGCTGCTGCACCGGCGACAGGGCACAATCCATGACGACGAGGCCGATCTCCTCGGCCTTGATCCGGCCGGCGAGCTCTTCGACCCGGCCCTTGCCGAGATAGGTGGAGGGGCGGATGCGCGAGACCGGCGCGATGATCGCCTCGGTGACGTCCAACTCGATGGCCACGGCGAGACCCGCCGCCTCGTCGATCCGCGCCTCGCTCGAGCGCGAGACGTCGGCCGGTCCGCCGCCCGTCCGGGGAGCGGCGGACCGGGTGAGATAGGGGCCGATCACCAGCGTATGGGTCGCGGCCGCGATCTCACCTTCGGGAGCGGCCATCGCCTGGAGCCGGGCTTCGCCCGGCGTTGTCATTTGCGTCATGAAATTCGGTTCGACCCTGTCCCCTGAAGATGAGGAGAATGGGCTTTTGCCGACGTCAAACAAGGGCAGTCTTCGGTCCTCGTCCGATGTTCGGCGTCAAACGTCTCTCAACGTCTCGTCATGGGCAAGACTGCCGACGTCGCTTCACGCCTTATCGGGGGCCGTCTCGTCCGGCTCGAACAACTGAACCGGATGGCCGGGCATGATCGTCGAGATCGCGTGTTTGTAGACGAGCTGCGAATGCCCGTCCCGTCGCAGGAGGACGCAGAAGTTGTCGAACCAGGTCACGACGCCCTGGAGCTTGACGCCGTTGACGAGGAAGATCGTGAGCGGGATCTTGTTCTTGCGGACATGATTGAGAAACGTGTCCTGCAGGTTCTGAGCGCGTTCGCCCGCCATTTTTTATTAATCCTTCTTAAGAACCTGCCGCCCGCCGTGACTGGCGGGTTCTTGTTGGTTCGAATGCGTAGCAGACCGGTGAAAACAGACAACCTCGACTATTACACGGTCATTGTCACGCACATGCAAGGGGCACGCACATGTAAGGCGAAGGTCGCCCAGGCCCTCAGGGGCCGATGCCGAGCGACTTCAGCTTGCGGTGGAGGGCCGAGCGTTCCATGCCGATGAACTCGGCGGTGCGCGATATGTTTCCGGAGAATCGTGCGATCTGCGCGATCAGGTATTCGCGCTCGAAGATTTCCCTCGCCTCGCGCAGGGCCAGGCTCATCAGCTTCTCGCCCCCCGCGCCGTTCGGCGTCGTCGGAACCAGGGCGCCGATCTCGGTGGGCAGCATCTCCGAGGTCACCTCCTGCTCCGGGTCGGTATGGGTGAGGATCATCAGCCGCTCGACGTTGTTGCGCAGCTGGCGGATGTTGCCCGGCCAATCGTGCGATTGCAGCACCGCCATGGCGTCCTCGGCGATGCGCCGGCGGGCGAGGCCGGTGGCGGCCGAGATCTGCTCCATGAAGAAGTTGATGAGTTCGGGCACGTCCTCGCGCCGCTCGGACAGGGACGGCACCCGGATCGGCACCACCGAGAGGCGATGGAACAGATCCTCGCGGAATCGGCCGGCGGCGATCTCCTCGGCGAGGTCGCGCGAGGAGGAGGAGATGATGCGCACGTCCACATGGACGCGGGTGGTGCCGCCGACACGTTGGAAGTTCTGGTCCACCAGCACGCGCAGGATGCGGTTCTGGGTCTCGCGCGGCATGTCGGCGATCTCGTCGATATAGAGGGAGCCGCCATGGGCCTCCTCCAGGGCACCGACCCGCCGGGCGCGGCCCTCGCCGGCCTCGACGCCGAACAGTTCCGCTTCCATGGTCTCGGGCGTGATCATCGCCGCGTTGATGACGACGAAGGGACCGCTGGCGCGGGACGAGGCGGCGTGGAGGGTCCGCGCCGAGAGTTCCTTGCCGGAGCCCGGCGCGCCGAGGATCATCACCCGCGCATTGGTGGGGGCGACCCGCTCCACCGTCTGGCGCAGCTGGTTGACCGCCACGGACCCGCCCACGAGCCGGCTCGCCTGGCCGGAGCGCGCCTTGAGGTCGCGCACCTCGCGCTTGAGGCGGGAGGCTTCGAGGGCGCGTTCGGCCACCAGCACCAGCCGGTCGGCCTTGAACGGCTTCTCGATGAAGTCGTAGGCGCCCGCCTTGATGGCGGCCACCGCCGTCTCGATGTTGCCGTGGCCCGAGATCATCACCACCGGCAGGTCCGGATGCCCGAGCTTGATCTGGTCGAGCACCTGCAGCCCGTCGAGGCGCGAGCCCTGCAGCCAGATGTCGAGGAACACGAGGTGGGGGCGGCGCGACTCGATGGCCGCCAGCGCCTCGTCGGAGCCTCCGGCCGTGCGGGTGCGGTGGCCTTCGTCGTCGAGGATGCCGGCGACGAGGTCGCGGATGTCGGCCTCATCGTCGACGATCAGGATATCGGCGCTCATGACGTCATCTCCGCGATTGGGGGTGCCGTCGGTGCGGCAACCTTCTCAGCCTGCGCGGAGGGTTTCCCCTCCGTCGTCTTGTCCCGGGTATCGAGGGGAACGCGCATCCGCACGCATCCGCCCCTACCCGAGGGGTTGTCGTTCAGTTCGATGCCGCCGCCATGCTCTTCGAGCACCTTGCTGACGATGGCGAGTCCGAGCCCGGTGCCGCCCTCGCGGGTGGTCATATAGGGCTCGAGCAGCCGCTGGCGCCCCTCCACAGGGAAGCCTTTGCCGTTGTCGGTGATCTCGATGACCGCGAACCCCTCCTCGACGAGGAGGCGCAGGTCGACCCGGCCCTTGCCCAGTTCGGACTCGGGCACGGCGGAGACGGCCTCCACCGCGTTCTTGAGGATGTTGGTGATCGCCTGCGACAGGAGCCGGATGTCGAAGGCGGCGTGCAGGCGGTCCTGCCCGGCCTCGGTGAAGGCGAAATCCATGTCCGGATGCGCCACCCGCATCATGAACAGGTTCTGCTTGGCGATCTCGCTCAGGTCGTTCCGGGCGATGGCCGGTTTCGGCATCCGGGCGAAGGACGAGAACTCGTCCACCATGCGCTTGATCTCGTCCACCTGGCGGATGATCGTCGCCGTGCACTGGTCGAACACGTCCTTGTCCGCGACGATGACCTTGCCGTATTTGCGCCGGATGCGCTCGGCCGAGAGCTGGATCGGCGTCAGCGGGTTCTTGATCTCGTGGGCGATGCGGCGGGCGACGTCCGCCCAGGCCGAGGTGCGCTGGGCCGTGACGAGGTCGGTGATGTCGTCCAGCGTCACCACGAAGCCGCGGGCGCCGCCTTGCGCCTGCTCGCTGGTGACGCGCACGGTGACCGTGCGCTCGCGCCCGTCGCGGGTCAGCTGGATCTGCTGCTGGAGGGCGCGCAGGCGCCCCTCTCCGCCCTCGGGCAGGATGGCCTGGAGCTCGGGCACGGCCTGGACCAGCGGCTTGCCGATGATCGCATCCGCCTTGAGCCCCAATGTGCGCTCGATGGAGGGGTTGGCGATGGTGACGAGCCCGGCCGCGTCGACGCCGATGACGCCCGGCGAGACTCCGGCCAGGACCGCTTCGGTGAACCGGCGGCGCCGGTCGATGAGTTCGCTCGCCGCCGTCAGCCCATCGTGTTGGCGGCGCAGCTCCTGGGTCATCTTGTTGAAGCTCTCGCCGAGATGGGCGAGGTCGCCGTCGCTCTTCCGGGCCGGGACCTGGGCGTAGAAATTGCCGGAGGCGACCTGATCGGCCGCGTTGATGAGCCGGCGGATCGGCGCAACGAACCGGTTGGCGAAGTTGAGTCCGAACCAGACCGCCGAGAGCAGGGCGATCAGCGCGATCAGCACGAAGATCGAGGCGAAGCTGATCTGGATCGAGCGCTTGAGGGAATCGTAGGTGAGGTACTCGGCGGCCGCCGCCCGCGAGACGCCGGGGAAGTCGACGGCGAGCTGGCTGACCTCGCGCTGCACCAGCAGCACGGCCCCGTCATAGGCGGGCATCCGCAGCAGGGCGGCGAAGACCCTCCCCTCGCTCGGCCTCAGACAGATCGTCTCGTTGGATTTGGCAGCCTCCTCGAAGGCCGCGGCGGAGGGCAGCCTGCGCTCCTTGAGGACGTCGATCTTCGCCCGTGCCACGAGCTCGTTCGGTCCGCGCATGATCTCGGCGACCGGCAGTCCCAGCGCGGTCGCCCGCGTGGTGAGGAAGTTCTCGAACCACTCCCTGTTCACGTCGAAATTCGGCCGTGCCCGCGTGAGGTCGTCCGTGAGGATGCGGATCTCGCGGGCGAGCGACTGGCACTGGTTCTCCTGGTAGGCGTCGGCCACCTCGACGGATTTCAGCACCACGTCGCGGACGCGGTCGGTGAAGCCCAGCGAGAGCCCGCGATCGATCGTCACCGCCGCCACGACGGCCAGTAGCACGGTGGGCAGGATCGCGATGAGGCTGAACAGGCCGACGATGCGGGTGTGCAGGCGCGCCACCGCCGCATTGGCCCGGCGCGCATGCAGGAAGACCCGCGCCTCCCAGGCGATGATGACGAACAGGCTGAGGACCAGGAAGACGTTGATGCCCAGCAGCGTCAGGCCGATCGTCGGCGTCGGCGTCACCCGGATCACGCCGGCGAGGATCAGGAAGGTCGCGATGGCCGAGATCAGGGCCGTGGCGACGACGAGCGCGCCGATCCAGCCGGGGCCGCGCGGTGCCGCCCGGATGGTATGAGGTTCGGCCTCGCCCTCCGGTGAGACATCGTCTCCCGGGGCGGCCGATTGTTTGGAACGTCGAAGCCACGCCATGGCTGATGCGTCGCCACAACAGTGTGGCGAAATTAATACGAATCGGGCCATCGTGTCGGTGGACACCATGGGCGCGGCACGCGCCGCGACGGCGCCTCACGCCGTGAAACCGATGGCACCGCAGCGATCTGCGACCGTTTCTTGCTTGGAAATCTCTCGGTCGACCGGCCGAGAAAATACATTATTCTCCAAGCCTCTCCTCAATCCTCCAAGCCTCCTCACACCGAGTTCGCGATGCCCGAGACGCCCGTCTATTCCTCCGCCGCCGTTGCCGCGCCTCACCATCTGGCCGCCACCGCCGGGCAGACCGTGCTGGCGCAGGGCGGCAACGCCATCGAGGCCATGGCGGCCATGGCGGCCACCATCGCCGTGGTCTACCCGCATATGAACGGCATCGGCGGCGACGGGTTCTGGCTCGTGCGCGAACCGGGCGGGCGGGTGCGCGGCATCGAGGCCTGCGGCCCGGCCGGGTCCCTCGCCACGGTCGAGCGCTATCGCAGCCAGGGCCACGAGACGATCCCCTCGCGCGGGCCGGATGCGGCGCTCACCGTGGCCGGCGCCATCGGTGGCTGGCGTCTCGCCCTCGACCTCGCCAGGGCGCTGGGCGGCCGGCTCCCCCTCGAGACGCTGCTGGCCGATGCGATCCGCCATGCGCGACAGGGCTGCGCGGTGTCGCCTTCCGAGGCCCGCTACGTGCCGAAGGAGATCGACACGCTTCACGACCAGCCCGGTTTCGCGCAGACCTTCCTCGACGGGGGCAAGCCCTTCGCCGCCGGCGCCACCCGCCGCCTGCCGGCCCTGGCCGATACGCTCGAACAACTGGCCCATGCCGGGCTCGACGATTTCTACCGGGGCGACCTCGGCCGCGAGATCGCCGCCGACCTCGACCGTCTCGGCGCGCCGGTGACGCGGGCCGACCTCGAAGCCTATGCGCCGCGGGAGCGGGCGGCCCTGTCGCTGCGCCGTCGCGACGCGGTGCTCTACAACTTCCCGCCGCCCACCCAGGGCCTCGCCGCGCTCATCATCCTCGGCATCTTCGACCGGCTGAACGTGTCGCGGCCCGAGAGCACGGCGCAGTATCACGGGCTGATCGAGGCGACGAAGCGCGCTTTCGCCATCCGAGACCGCACGGTCACCGATTACGACCGGCTGAGCGTCGATCCGGCGAGCTTCCTCACCCCGGAGTGCCTCGACCGCGAGGCGGCCCAGATCGACATGCGCCGCGCCGCCTCCGTGCCCCTCCGGGGACCGGGCGATGGCGACACCGTCTGGATGGGCGCCATCGACAAGGACGGTCTGGCCGTCTCCTACATCCAGTCGATCTACTGGGAATACGGTTCGGGGATCGTCCTGCCGAAGACCGGCATCCATTGGCAGAACCGCGGCACTTCGTTCTCGCTGGAGAAGGGCGCGGTGAACCCACTGGAGCCGGGGCGCCGGCCGTTCCACACCCTGATCCCCGGACTGGCCGCCTTCGACGACGGCCGCGTGATGTCCTACGGCAGCATGGGTGGCGACGGGCAGCCGCAATTCCAGGCCCAGATTTTTTCGCGGTATGCCGATTACGGCATGAGCCCGGCCGAGGCGGTGGACGCGCCGCGCCTGCTCTACGGCCGTACCTGGGGTGCCGAATCCCTAAGCGTGAAGGTGGAGGACCGGTTCGATCCGGCCTGCATCGCCGAGTTGCGCTCCATGGGCCACGAGATCGAGGAACTGGGCGGTTCCTACATCGATTCCCTCGGCCATGCCGGCATGCTGGTCCGTCATCCCGGCAACGGGCGGATCGAGGCGGTCCACGATCCGCGTTCGGATGGCGGCTCGTCCGGCCTGTGAAACGGGTCCCCGCCGGGGGCCGGACGATCGATGTTCAGAGACCGGAAGGTTCATGATGGCGGATGGCGCGATCACCCAGCGCGACTACTGGAACGGCGAGGTCGGTGCGCGCTGGGCGCGCAACCAGCGCAGGATCGACGCGGTCTTCGCGCCCCTCACCGCCGCCCTGTTCGAGGCGGCGCGCCTTCGGGTGGACGGCTCGGCGCTGGATATCGGCTGCGGCGCCGGTGACTGCGCCATCGCCGCCGCGCGCCGGCTCGGCCCCAGGGGGCGTGTGGTGGCGGCCGACCTCTCGGCCCCCCTGCTCGCGGTGGCGCGCGAACGGGCCGGGATCGAGGCCCCCGCCCTGGCGCCGATCGCATTCATCGAGGCGGACGCCCAGACCCACGATTTCGGCGATGCCTCCTTCGAGCAGGCGATCTCCCGCTTCGGGGTGATGTTCTTCGACGATTCCGGCGCCGCCTTCGCCAACATCCGCAAGGCCCTGGTCCCCGGCGGACGCCTGACCTTCCTGTGCTGGCGGCGGATCGAGGACAATCCCTGGATCACGGTGCCGAGGAACCTCGTCCTGCCCCTCGTGCCGGAACCCGAACCCGGCCCCGCCGACGCGCCGGGGCCGTTCCGCTTCGCCGAGGCGGAGACCCTCCATGCGGTGCTGGCGCAGGCCGGCTTCCTCGACATCACGCTCGAGGCGATCGACCGGCCCCTCACCCTCGCGAGGTCCGGCGACGGCACCGCCCGAGATGCGGCGGAGGCCGCCGCGGATTTCGCCACCGAGCTCGGCCCGGTTTCCCGGCTCCTGCGCGATCAGCCCGCTTCGGTCCGTGCGGACGCCCTGAAGCGGGTGAGCGACGACTTCGCGGAACGGGCCGTCTCCGGCGCCGTGTCCCTGGATGCCGGCTGCTGGCTGGTTTCCGCGCGGCGCTGAAAGCCGGGCCTTGCAATCTGGTATACACTTTGCGTGTCCGTGCCCGCAGCATGGAGTGCATAATGGATACGAATCTTTCCCGGCAGCGCTGGATACAGCTCGGCCTCGGCCTCGTCGCCATGATGGCGATCTCGAGCCCGCAATACGTCTGGACCCTGTTCACCAAACCGCTGATCGCGACGACGGGCGCGAGCCTGCCGCAGCTGCAATGGACCTTCACGATCCTGATCGTGCTGCAGACCTTTTTCTCACCGGTCCAGGGCTACCTGATCGACCGGTTCAGCCCCAAGCTGATGATCGCGCTGGGCGCCATCCTCTCGGGCCTCGGCTGGGTGCTCGCCGCCCGCGTCGACACGCTCTGGGGCGTCTACGCCACCTACGGCCTGTTCTGCGGTCTCGGCACCGGCATCGTCTATGTCGGCATCGTCGGCCTGATGGTGAAATGGTTTCCCGATCGCCGGGGCTTCGCCGTGGGCGTGGTCGCCGCCGGCTACGGCATGGGCGCGATGCTGAGCACCTTCCCGATCAGCGACATGCTCACCGCCTCTGGCTACCGCCACACGCTGACGGTGTTCGGCATCATCCTCGGCGTCGTCGGCGCGCTGGCCGCCCTCGGCCTGAGGGCTCCCCGCGCCGACGAGGTCCTGCCGGCCCCGGCCCGCAACCTCTCGACCTGCGTCCACGATACCGCCCCGAAGGAGATGCTGAAGACGCCGCTGTTCTGGCTGATGTTCGCGATGATGACGATGATGTCCACCGGCGGCCTGATGGTGGTGGCGAACTTCGCCTCCTTTGCCCGCGACTTCGGTGTGGCCGACGCGATCATCTTCGGCTTCGTGGCCCTGCCCTTCGCCCTGACCTTCGACCGCATCACCAACGGCCTCACCCGGCCCTTCTTCGGCTGGGTCTCGGACAAGATCGGCCGCGAGAACACGATGGGCATCGCGTTTGCCGCCGAGGCGGCGGCCATCGCCCTCCTGCTGGTTTTCCGCGAGAATGCTTACGCCTTCGCCCTGCTCTCGGGCGTCGTGTTCTTCGCCTGGGGCGAGATCTTCTCGCTGTTCCCCTCGATCCTCACCGACACGTTCGGCACCAAGCACGCCACCACCAATTACGGCTTCCTCTACATGGCGCAGGGCATCGGCTCGCTCTTCGGCGGACCGATCGCCGCCTGGATCTACCTCGTCCAGGGCTCCTGGCTCCCGGTCTTCGCCATCATCATCACCCTCGACGTGCTGACCGCGATCCTCGCCTATTTCGTCCTCAAGCCCATGCGCCGGACCTGGCTCGGCCTCGGCGAGACGCGCGCCATGTCGGCCAAACCCGCCATGGCCTGACGTTCCCGGCCAGATCGATTCTGCGAAGCGCGGACGGGGAAACCCGTCCGCGTTTTGCGTTGAGGCGCTGTCGGCGATGAACGTCCGGTGCGTGATGGCAATCGTGCGGCCCGTCTTTCATCGACCCAGAGCAGGCCCCGGGACGATCCCCGCTCGGGCGCTCGGCGATACGCAGAGGACGTCCCGGTTGGGTCGAGCCCTCGCCGAGTTGCGTCGAAAAGTTATTCGGCCGCGACGCGAAGGTGCTCCTGTGGGCTGGCCTGCACTTCGCGGTCGGCACGCCAGCCCGATTGAACCGGGGCGATCGCGACCTGGTTTCGTCCGCCGTGCTTGGCGCGATAGAGGGCCGTGTCGGCTGCCTTGACGAGGTCGGCGCTGTTGCTCGACGTGCTCGGCAGGGAGGACACGCCCAGCGATGCGGAGACCTTCGCACCATGGCCCCCGGACAGAGCCTCTATCCGTTCCCGGATCTGTTCTGCCTTGAGCGCCGCATCCTCGAGGCTGCAATCGGGGAGAAACACGATCATTTCCTCGCCACCGTAGCGACAGGCGACATCGGTCTCCCGGAGCGCTCCGACGATCGCCGCCGCCGCCTCCCTCAGAACCGCGTCCCCCGTCGCATGGCCGTGCTCGTCGTTGAGGCGCTTGAAGTGGTCGAGGTCGATCATGATCACCGAGACTTTCCGCCCCTCGCGCTCGGCGATGCGGACATATCGGTCGAGACTGTCTTCCATGTAGCGTCGGTTGTAGAGGCCCGTCAGCGGATCGCGGAGCGCCTGGTTGCGCAGCTTCTCGCGCAGAGCGATGTTCGACAGGGCGAGCGACATCGCGTCCCCGAGCGCCGAACTCAGCGGCAGGATGGCGGCGAGGCGTTGCTCCGCCTCCAAACCCTGCCCGAAGATTTGGAGAAGGCCGAGGTTCTCGCCCCGCGCGACCATCGGGATTTCGAGGGCCGCGAGACCGGAGGCATGGTGCTCACAGCAGAGGGCTCTGGAGCCGCTGCGGTTGATGTGCGGCTTGCCGCGCTTCATGGCCCAGCACTGGTTGATCGCGATCACCTCCGGCGGGGGTGAGCCATCGTCGCATGCCCAGGAGGTCGAGAGGACGAGGCGGTCCCGTGAGTTGTTGAAGACGTAGAGCGCGCCGCTGAAGCCGCCGATCAGTTCGCCGGCGGTGGCTCGGAGGACCGCGTTCGCATCGTGATGGTCGGTGGCGCTCTGGAGCATGTCCGTCATCTCGAACAGATGGCCGATCTGCGTTCTGGACGCGTCCATGTCCGCGATGGCCGTCGCCCGGGCCTGGGCATCTCGCGCGCTCGATCGGAATGCGAAGATCATAACTCCGGCAATCAAAATCTGCGAGAGCAACACGATGCTCTTGCCGATCTCGATGCGCGTCTCGTGATCGGCGAAGTGCGAGTTCCAGTCCGCCAGGAAGGCATCGAACGCGCGACGCATCGTGCCGAGCAGAGCTGCACTCCTGCGTTCCTTGAGCAGGGTCTCAGCCGCCTCCAGCTTTCCGGCGCGGACGAGTTCGAGAGCATCCGTCCAGATGGCTTCGAGCGACTTGATGCTGGCGTCGGCGGAGACGCTGGTCCCGTCGGGCATCCTGAGGAATGGATCGAGGCGAGCCAGATGCGTATCGCGACGGCTATGGAGCGCTTCGAAGGCGCGGCTGTACTCGCTGTATTCGGTATCCCGGTCGCCGAGGACTCTGTTGAGGACGTAGGCTTCCGCGTCCATGAGCGCTTCCTGGGCGATGCGCATCTGCCGCCCGCCCTCGCGCAGGTCGATGAGGGCCTGCTGGTGCCGGTTGGTGTAGAAGAAGCCCGAGAGCACGATCGTGATCATGACCACGACGAGACCGACCTGAGCGGCAAGGCGATGCCGGACATTGCCGCGCCGGGTGCTTGCCGTTGCAACTCCCGCTTCGCGCTCACTCAGTGCCATTGCCGGTCCTACGATATCGGAACCGACACGGATCGGCACGCGGGAGACAGAAAGGCACCAACCTCCTGTCTCCGCGTGAACGAAGATGGCTAAGAGATTGGTTTTTTGAGCCGCTGCGTTTCGGGGGACCGTCCGCGGTTCGCTCCCGCTCGGCCATGGCGGAGCGTCCCCTCACCGCACACGAGCATCCGTGATCGGCCTCGGCGGCCCCCCTTCCGGCGTCACCCAGTCCTGCGCGTTCCTGAGGCGGATGCCGCTGGCGTGGAGGGTGGAGCGCCAGATCGGCGCGAGCGGCGTGAGGCGGGGCAAGGTGCGGAGTTCGACGCCTCGCGCCTTCATCGCGTCGGGCAGGTCCCGTATCGTGTCGTGCCCGCTAGGGATGACCGGGCTCTTCGAGACCCAGCTGCCGGGCTCGCCGGTGGGTTCGAAGGTCTCGGGCGGCATGCGGTAGCGCTCGATCGCGGCGGTCGCGATCCTCTCCGCCCAGGCCTCCTCCACATAGGCGACGGCGCGGCCGGCGACGTCGCCGAACCAGGCGCGCCGATCCTCCGGCGAGGTCCGTTCGGTGGGCCAGATCACGATCCGGGGGCAGTCGCGCGGAAACAGGTAGAGCAGGCTGTGGGCGTCATCGATCGCCCAGACCAGGGGGCCGTTCAGCCAGGCCCCCGCCTGTCCGCGATCCACGCCGACGCGGACGGGGCGCGGCGCGAAGACCCGGATCGTCGGGTCCTCGCTGAAATGGAACAGGTCCCCTGGTTCGCCGGACGTGTCGCGCGGGCTCACCGTGCGTTGCGGAAGACCTGAAGGTCGAGGTCCCGCACCTTCTTGCGCAGGGTGTTGCGGTTGACGCCAAGCAGTTCCGCCGCGCGGATCTGGTTGCCCCGGGTGGCGGCGAGCGCCGCGCCTATGAGCGGGCCTTCGATCTCGCGTAAGATGCGGTGGTAGAGGCCGGGCGGGGGCAGCGTGTCGCGATAACCGCTGAAATACTCGGCGAGATGCCGCTCCACCGCCGCCGACAGGGTCTCGTTGTCCGCCGCGCCGGCCTTGCGCGCACCGGACCCGTTGGCCTGCGGCTGGGCGAGGGGCAGCGTGTCGAGCTCAGCCTCGATGACCGGGCCGGTGATCGTCTCCTGCGGATACAGGGCGGCCAGGCGGCGCACGAGGTTCTCGAGTTCGCGGACGTTGCCGGGCCAGCGGTAGCGCTTCAGGCGGTCCATCGCCTCGCCGTCGAGCTGCTTGCGGCTCAGGCCCTCCTTCTCCACCAGGATGAAGAAGTGGCGGATCAGGTCGGGCACGTCCTCCGAACGCTCGCGGAGCGCCGGCAGGCGCAGTGGCACGACGTTGAGCCGGAAGAACAGATCCTCGCGGAAGATGCCCTGCTGGATCGAGACGCGCAGGTCCTTGTTGGTGGCCGCGATGATGCGGACATTGGTCTTGATCGGGACCCGGCCGCCTACCGTGGTGTATTCGCCCTGCTGCAGCACGCGCAGGAGGCGGGTCTGGGCCTCCATCGGCATGTCGCCGATCTCGTCGAGGAAGAGCGTGCCGCCCTCCGCCTGCTCGAACCGGCCGGCCGAGCGCGAGAGCGCGCCGGTGAAGGCGCCCTTCTCATGGCCGAACAGCTCGGATTCGATGAGGTCGCGCGGGATCGCCGCCATGTTCACCGGCACGAACGGCCCGGAGCGGCGACGGCCGTAATCGTGCAGCGCGCGGGCCACCAGCTCCTTGCCGGTGCCCGACTCGCCGGTGATCATCACCGTGAGGTCGGTGGGCATCAGGCGGGCGAGCGCCCGGTAGATCTCCTGCATGGCCGGCGAGCGGCCCACCAGCGGGATGTCCTCGTTGCCGGGATCGGCGCCGGGGGCGGGCGTGCCACGCGGCCGCGACAGTGCCCGGCCGACGATGGCGATGAGCTCCTTCAGGTCGAAGGGCTTGGGCAGGTATTCGTAGGCCCCGCGCTCGGAGGCGCGGATCGCGGTCATGAACGTGTTCTGCGCGCTCATGACGATGATCGGCAGTTCCGGCCGCACGCGCTTGATGCGCGGCAGCAGGTCGAACACGTTCTCGTCCGGCATCATCACATCGGTGATGACGAGGTCGCCCTCCCCTTGCGCGACCCAGCGCCAGAGGGTGGCGCAGTTGCCGGTGGAGCGGACCTCGTAGCCGGCCCGCGACAGGGCCTGGTTGAGGACGGTGCGGATGGCGGCGTCGTCGTCCGCGACGATGATGTGGCCGTTGGGCATGACGCGACTCTATTGCTCCGCGGCCGACTCGCGCCCGTCACGGGCGCTCGACATGGGAAGGAGGAGACGGAAAGTGGTGCGGCGCGGCACGGGATCGCATTCGACGATGCCACCGTGATCGCCGATGATCTTGGCCGCCAGTGCAAGTCCGAGGCCGGACCCCTGGGCTTTGGTGGTCACGAACGGGTCGAACAGGTCGGGCAGGAGCTCGGCCGAGACCCCCGGCCCGTTGTCCCGCACCGCCACTTCGATGGGCAGGCTCACCCGTTCGCGCGTGCCGGGCACCTGCATCTTCAGCCCCGTGCGGAAGGCGGTGGAGAGGGTGATCTCGCCATCCACCGCATCGGCGCCGATGGCCTCGGCGGCGTTCTTCACGAGGTTGAGGATCACCTGGATCAACTGATCGCGGTTGCCCAGGACCGGGGGCAGCGACGGGTCGTAGGTCTCGACGAAGCGGATGTGCCGGGCAAAGCCCGACTGGGCCGAGCGCTTCACCTGATCGAGCACGCCGTGGACGTTGACCGGTCCGCGCTCCACCGGGCGCTCGTCGCCGAACAGTTCCATCCGCTCGACGATGCGGACGATCCGGTCGGATTCGTCGCAGATCAGCCGGGTGAGCAGGCGGTCGTCCTCGGTGCCCGATTGTTCGAGGAGCTGGGCCGCGCCTCGGATGCCCGCGAGCGGGTTCTTGATCTCGTGCGCCAGCATGGCGCCCAGCGCGATCATCGAGCGCGCGGCGCCGCGATGGGTGAGTTGCCGGTTCATCTTGTCGGCGATGGTGCGCTCCTGGAGCATCATCACCACCGCATCCTCCTCGTCGCCGAGGGGGGTCGCGAAGACGTCGACGTTGCGCTCCAGGCCGGAGCGCGGCTGGACCAGTTCGACGCCGTATTCGCTGACGCTCGCCTTGCGGCGGCGCACTTCGGCCACGAGGGCGCTGATCGGGGACGAGAACGGGATGATGTCGCGCAGGTGCCGGCGCTGCATCAACCGCGCGGAATGATCGAAGAACGTCTCCGCCGCGTGGTTCACATGGAGGATGCGGTCGTCGGCGCCGATGGTGATGACCGGCAGCGGCAGGGCGTTGATCACCGCCTCGCTCGTGGGCGGGGCGATGGTCCGGCCGCCATGTTCCTTGTCCGCGCTCACGCTGCCTCCTCGGTGACGAATGGTACGCGCGGGTGCCGCATCGCCTTCGAGAGAAGGTCGGCTGCGATGGCCGGATCGGTGGTGGTGAGGAGCCGCGTCCGGTCGTCGGGGCCGAGCGCGCCGGACCCGTCCACGTAGGCCGCCAGGTGCTTGCGCGCGTGGCGCACGCCCATGGCGGGGCCGTAGAGCGCGAGGAGCCCCTGGTAATGCTCCAGGGCGAGGGCGGTCTTCTCCTCGGCGTCGAGGGAACGCGGTGCCCGGCCGGCGAGACCGGCGGCGATCTCGCCCACCAGCCAGGGACGACCCAGGGCTGCGCGGCCGATCATCAGCCCGGCGGCGCCCGAGGCGGCGAGGCAGGCCCGCGCACCGGCGAGATCGACGACGTCGCCATTGGCGATGACCGGGATCGAGACCGCATCCACCACGGCGCGGATGGCGGCCCAATCGGCCTGGCCCTTGTAGAATTGCTGCCGGGTGCGGCCATGGACCGTCACCGCCGCGAGGCCGAGCCCCTCGGCGCGCCGGGCGAGATCGGGGGCATTCAGGCTCGCATGATCCCAGCCGAGGCGCATCTTGACCGTGACCGGGATCGCCACCGCCGCGCGGACGGCGGCGAGGATGCGCGTGGCCCCCTCGATGTCGCGCATCAGGGCGGAGCCCGCCTCCCCGCCGGTGACGGTCTTGGCCGGGCAGCCCATGTTGATGTCGATCACATCGGCGCCATTCGCCTCGGCCAGCCGTGCGGCCTCCGCCATCGATTCGGGCACGCAGCCGGCGAGCTGGACCACGTGGGGATCGACTCCGCCGCCCTCGGCCCGCAGGCGCGCCTCCTCCGCCCCACGGGCGAATTCGGCCGCCGCCACCATTTCCGAGACGACGGCGCTTGCACCCAGACGCCGCGCGATGCGACGCATGTGCAGGTCGGTGACGCCCGACAGGGGGGCGAGCAGGACCGGCACCGAAGCCGCGGCGCCTGCCTTCTCGCCGGCCTGCCCCTGGCCATCGCCCGAGCGCAGAACGCTCAAATAATCATCAGCTTTCATTGTGCCCAACAAATAGACAATCGCCGGGGCGACGCAAGCGCCTTGCGCGATTTGATTTCAGGCTATGCCCCGCTTAAACGACAGACCACCCCAGCCATCCACGCTACCTCGAACTGATGCGGGAGCACTTTTCCATGTCCGGCACCGCCTGGAACGCCGCGGTGGTCGTCGCAGCCGGCCGCGGGATCCGCATCGGCGGTGACGTTCCCAAGCAATATCGCAGCGTCGGCGGACGCGCGGTCCTCACCCGGACCCTCGCCGCACTGGCGGCCCATCCCGACCTCGCGGTGATCCAGCCCGTGATCGCTGCGGACGCGGCTTCGTTCTACCACGCCTGCGTCGCGGAACTCGACCCCGTTCTGCGCGCCAAGCTCGCGGCCCCCGTCGAGGGCGGCGCCACGCGCCAGCAGTCCGTGAGGTCCGGTCTCGAAGCCTTGGCCGGTCTCGAAGCCTTGGCCGCATCGTCGGCGGTGACGGGCGCGCCGGGTCTCGTCCTGGTTCACGACGCGGCCCGTCCGCATGTGGACACGGCCTTGATCGACCGCGCCCTCGTCGCCGGCCGGGACCATGGCGCGGCGGTGCCCGGCATCGCCGTCACCGATACGATCAAGATCGTCGAGGATCTCGGGACGGGGATCGGCCGGGTGCGCGAGACCCCTGCCCGTGAATCCCTGCGCGCCGTCCAGACCCCTCAGGCCTTCGCCTTCGCGCCCCTCCTCGCCGCCCACCGCAAGGCGGCGGAGGCGGACCTCCACGGCTTTACCGATGACGGGGCTTTGGCCGAATGGGCCGGGCTCGACGTGGTGGTGTTCGAGGGCGACCCGCGCAACCGCAAGATCACCCAGCCCTCGGACCTGATCGAGGCCGACCGCGGCTTTTCCGGCAGCGATGTGCTGCCCTCCGAACCAGAGACCGATTCCATGACGACCTACGTGACCCGCCTCGGGACCGGCTTCGACGTCCATGCCTTCACCGAGGGCGACCATGTCTGGCTCGGCGGCGTGAAGATCCCCGCCGATCGCGGCGTGCTGGCCCATTCCGACGGGGACGTGGCGCTGCACGCCCTCACCGACGCTCTCCTCGGGGCGATCGCGGATGGCGACATCGGCACGCATTTCCCGCCGAGCGACGAGCAATGGCGCGGCGCCTCGTCCGACCGCTTCCTGGCCCATGCGGTGAAGCTCGTCCGCGACCGGGGCGGCCGGATCGACCATCTCGACATCACCGTCCTGGCCGAAGCCCCGCGCATCGGCGCCCATCGCGAGGCCATCCGCGCCCGCATCGCCGAGATCTGCGGCGTGAAGCTGAGCTCGGTCTCCATCAAGGCGACGACCACCGAGAAGCTCGGCTTCGTCGGCCGCGCCGAGGGGCTCGCGGCCCAGGCGGCGGCGACGATCCGCCTGCCGGAAGACGACGCGGCGTGATCGACGACCCGGCGCTCCTCGCCCGCGCCGAGGCGCTGGTGGCGGCCTATGCCGCCGCCGGGCTTCGCGCGGCCTGCGCCGAATCCTGCACCGGCGGCCTCGTCGCCGGGCTGCTCACCGCAGTCCCCGGCTCCTCGGCGGTGGTCGAGCGCGGCTTCGTCACCTATTCCAACGACGCCAAGTCCGAAATGCTCGGTGTGCCCGCCGACCTCATCGCGACCCACGGGGCGGTGAGCAAATCCGTGGCCCGCGCCATGGCGGAGGGGGCGCTCGCCCATTCGCACGCGGATGTGGCGGTCTCGATCACCGGCATCGCCGGCCCGGGCGGCGGCAGCGAGGCCAAGCCCGTGGGCCTCGTGCATTTCGGCCTCGCCCGCCGTGGCGCCGCGACCCGGCATATCGAGCGCCGTTTCGGCGATCTCGGCCGGGGCGAAATCCGCCGCGCGGCCGTGGCGGAGGCGCTGGACCTGTTCGGCCGGGCCGTGGAGCCCGTCGGGACGGATTGAGGCCTATGTCAGTTGCTTTTTTCCAAGGCTTCACCTCAGCCTGAGGTGCCGCGGAGCGGCCTCGAAGGAGGCTTCCAGCCAGCATCGCGCGATCTGGAGGGCTCCTTCGAGGCCGCCGCTGTGCGGCGTCACCTCAGGATGAGGTGGTTGGCTAGGATGATCGACTTCAGTCTCGCCATCCGCTGAGACATCCGATCAAGCCGGCTCTCAATCGGCGACTTCGCCGAGGATCGCGCCCGTCTTCGGATCGGCATCGAACTTCATCTTTCGGCCGTTCTTGATGCCCTCGCCGTCCCAATGGCCGTCATCGGCCTCGAGCTTCGTGATCTCGGTGTAGCCCTCGGCCATCAGCGCCTTCTTCACTTGATCGACCGGCAGCCAGTCGGGGCCGGGTTGGTCCGCTGCGGCGAAGCCGGAGAGGCCCGCATTCAGGGCGAGGGCGAGGGCGAGAGTCGGGATCGGTCTCACGGGGGTGTTCTCCGGTGGCGTTGCGCCCCTGTATCTAGGGCTCCGCACGGCATCCGCCCGCCTGTCCCTCCAGAGAACGGGCACCGGCGCGTCAGGCGACGCCGTATACCCGGTCCGCCCTGCCCTCGAACGCATCGGTGAACTTGCGGAAGGCGCGGTCGAACATCGTGCCCATGAGGAGGCCGAGGGTACGGCTCTTGAACTCGTAGGTGATGAAGAAGTCCACGTCGCAGCCGGCGGGAGCCCTTTCCTTGAAACCCCAGCGGTTCTCGAGGTGCCGGAAGGGTCCGTCGATGTATTCGGCGACGATCTTCAGGTTCTGCGGGTCGAGGGTGACGCGGGTGGTGAAGCGCTCGCGGATCGCCTTGTAGCCCACCCCCATCTCGGCGACGAGGATCTCGGTGCCGTCCGGGCCGGGCTGGCGGCGCAGGACGCGCAGGGATTCGCAGAGCGGCAGGAATTCCGGGTAGCGTTCCACGTCGGCCACGAGGTCGTACATCTGCTGCGGCGAGTGGCGCACCGCGCGGTTGATCCGGAAGGAAGGCATCGGCCCTCAGGCGTTGGCAGGCGCGAGCCGAGCGAGCCGGGCGGCCTTCAATCGTGAAAAATCCTCGCCCGCATGGTGCGAGGAGCGGGTCAGGGGCGTCGCCGAGACGAGGAGGAAACCCTTGGAATAGGCGGTGGTTTCAAGGGTCTTGAATTCTTCCGGCGGGACGAAGCGCTTCACCTCGTGGTGTTTCTTCGTCGGCTGCAGGTACTGGCCGATGGTGAGGAAGTCCACATCCGCCGAGCGCAGGTCGTCCATGAGCTGGACGATCTCGTTCCGCTCCTCGCCGAGGCCGACCATGATGCCGGACTTGGTGAAGATGGTGGGGTCGAGCTCCTTCACCCGCTGCAGCAGCCGCACCGAATGGAAGTAGCGCGCGCCGGGGCGGACGGTGAGATAGTTGCCCGGCACCGTCTCCATGTTGTGGTTGAACACGTCGGGCCGCGCCTCCACCACCAGTTCCAGCGCGCCGTCCTTGCGCAGGAAATCGGGGGTGAGCACCTCGATCGTGGTGGCGGGGCTGCGCTCGCGGATGGCCCGGATGGTGCGGAAGAAATGCATGGCCCCGCCATCGGCGAGGTCGTCGCGGTCCACCGAGGTGATGACCACGTGGTGCAGGCCGAGCTTGGCCACGGAATCGGCGATCTTGGCCGGCTCGTCCCCGTCGAGGGCGTTGGGCAGGCCGGTGCGCACGTTGCAGAAGGCGCAGGCCCGCGTGCAGGTGTCGCCCATGATCATGAAGGTGGCGTGCTTCTTCTCCCAGCACTCGCCGATATTGGGGCAGCCCGCCTCCTCGCAGACCGTGACGAGGCCGTGCTCCTTCACGATGGCGCGGGTGGCGTTCCAGCCGGGCGAACCGGGTGCCTTCACCCGGATCCAGTCGGGCTTGCGCTGGATCGGGTTGTCCGGGCGATGCGCCTTTTCCGGGTGCCGGGGGCGCTGGTCGTTTCGCAGGAGGTCGAGGACGACGGCCATGGCATACCGGGCAAGCTGCGCCGGCAACGGGCCGGCGCTCGGTTCGAAAGGTAATGACTCGGCTCCCGCATCGCAAACGATCGGGAAACGATCCGCCGAACCTGTCAGTAGCTCATGCCGCGTCCGCGGATGGCCCTGTAGATGGTGATGATGATCACCGCCCCCGCCGTGGCCGAGAGCAGATTGCGCCAGAAGCCGTAGACCGGGATGTGGAGCTTGGCGGCCAGATAGTTGCCGAGAAGACCTCCGAGGATGCCCATCGCGATGTTGGCGAAGAGGCCCATATTCGCCGAGGTGAACTGTTCCGCGAGCCAGCCCGCCAGGGCGCCGATGACGATCGCCATGAACAATCCCACGCCCGGTTGCCCCAGCGCACCGTAGACTTCTCCATTCATACCCGTCGCTCCTTCGCAAGGAGCGGGGCGTGCCGGTCGCCCCGCTATGGGTCCTACCTGTGACGCTCTCCCCCGCAGCGCAAGTCGCGGCGGCATGGAACTGGGCGGGGACTGCCATTCCGGATCGCCCGCGACGGTGCCGACCGTTCGGCATGGGGAACGTCCGCTCCTGGCGCGATACCCGGCCTGAGCGAGAACGAAGCGGAAAATTAATTATTAATTTTAACTATATTCCGAACAAGCTTCGTATAGATCCGTAAAATTCTACGTATTGATTTCCGTCGACTTGTCAGCGTCTCGTTAACGTTCTCTTAACTTTCTTTGGGTTGCCGCGACGTCGTCCCGGATGCGCGGCCATTGGAGCGAGTGCCGTGAGTCGAATTCTTTTGACGGGTGCGACGGGGCTCATCGGCGGTGCCGTCCTGCACCGTGCCCTGGCGATGAAGACGGATACCGAATGGGTCTGCCTGGTGCGGGCCTCGGACGAGGAGGCCGGGCGTCAGCGCATCGCGGCGCGTCTCGGCCGCTTCACCAGTGTCCTGAACGCCCAGCGTCTCGCGCAGCGCGTGGAGATCGTGGCGGGGAATTTCACCCATGCCGACACGATCGCCGATCCCCGCCTCGATACGGTGACGCAGGTTCTGCATCTGGCCGCCGACACGTCGTGGTGGGCGCAGGAAAAGGTCCACCGGACCAACCATGACGGCACCCTGGCCCTGGCCCGGCGCGCGGCGCGGATGCCGCGGCTCGACCGTTTCCTCCATGTGAGCACGGCGATGATCTGCGGAGGCCAGCCGCCCGCGACGGTGGACGAGACCCTCTACCCCGACGCGGAGGCCATCCATCTCGTGCCCTACAGCGCCTCGAAAGCCGCGGCCGAAATGTCGTTGGCGGCCCGCTTCGCGGACCTGCCCCTGGTCGTGGCGCGCCCCTCCATCGTGCTCGGCCACACCACGCTGGGCGCCCGGCCGGGTTCGAGCATCCTCTGGGTGATCCGCGCCTGCGACCGGCTGAGGCTCGTCGCCGGTTCCCGCGACGGGACCGTCGACATCGTCCCCACCGACTGGGTGGCCGACACCCTGGTGGAGATGCTCGCGAGGCCCGCCCTCGCCCACCGGACCTACCACCTCTCCGCCGGCACCTCGAGCCGCACCCGCTGGAGCGAGCTCGGCCGCACCCTCGACCGCGTCGACCCGGCCGAGAGCCCGCGCCACTACGAGGAATTCTCCGCCCGCGACCGGGCGACCCTTCACAGGCGCTTCACCGAGGTCTTCGGCATGGACGAGGCGATCAAGGTGGCGATGTTCCGGGCGCTGCAGGCCTATTACCGGTTCTGCGAACTCGACGTGACCTTCGACAATACCCGCCTCCTGGCGGAAGGCTTCGCGCCTCCCCCCGCGCTCTCGGAATACATCGGCCGCTGCATCGAGACCTCCGGCGAGATCGTCGACCAGTTCCGGGAGGATTTCGGGAACTTCGCCGGCATGCCCGCTCGGGGCAAAACGCCCAGGCACACGAGGCTACCCCTTTCCGATGGCGTCGCCGCACGCGACATTTCTGCCGGGCAGAACGCGGCGAGACGCGGATCGGCACCAGGCTGAACCATCCCGCGTCGGAGCCAAATCCTCTCTCGGCGCTTGTAAATCCACTTTCGGCGCTTTTACTGGGCGGATGGCGCCCGGGATCGGCGCCGATTTGAGGTCACAACCATGCGGAATCGGTCGAAGCTCGGCCTTGCGGCTCTGGCGGTGGTGCTTCTCGGCGGAGCGGCGTTCCTCCGCTTCGTCGTCTACCCCGAGAAGGCCAGTCTCGAAGCCTCGGCCGGGATAGGCCCCAACCCCACCCTGCCCGCGCCGAACCCGACCTTGATGCCCACCGTGAACATCGCCCGCGTCGCCCGCTGGGAGAACGGCGCCAAGCCGAAGGCGGCGGCGGGGCTTCAGGTCGCGGCCTACGCGGACGGGTTCGACCATCCTCGCTGGATGTACCTCCTGCCCAATGGCGACGTGCTGGTGGCGGAGGCGAACAAGCCCAAGACCGACGACCCCTCCACCGGCATCGCCGACTGGGTCGCCGACAAGGTGAAGAGCATGGCCGGCGCCGGCGTGCCGAGCCCGGACCGGATCGTCCTCCTGCGCGACACGAACGGCGACGGTGTCGCCGAGGAGCGCCACGTCTTCCTCTCCGGCCTGCATTCACCCTTCGGCATGGCCCTGGTGGGCGGCGACCTCTACGTGGCCAATGCCGATGCCCTGGTGAAAGTGCCCTATGCGCCGGGCCAGACCGAGATCGCGGCCAAGCCCGAGACCGTGGTCGCGCTGCCGTCCGGCATCAACCACCATTGGACGAAGAACGTCATCGCGAGCCCGGACGGCACCAAGCTCTTCGTCACCGTGGGCTCGAACAGCAATGTCGGCGAGAACGGTCTCGACAAGGAGACGGGCCGCGCCGCGATCTGGGAATACACGATCGCGACGAAGCAGATGCGCGAGTTCGCCACGGGGCTTCGCAACCCCAACGGCCTCGCCTTCGCGCCCAACGGCGGTGCCCTCTGGACGGCGGTGAACGAGCGCGACGAGATCGGCAGCGACCTCGTGCCCGACTACGTCACCTCGGTGAAGGAAGGCGGCTTCTATGGCTGGCCCTACAGCTACTGGGGCAAAAACGTCGACGAACGGGTGTCGCCGCAGAAGCCCGACCTCGTCGCCAAGGCCATCGCGCCGGACTACGCTGTCGGCACCCACACCGCGTCTCTGGGCATCGCCTTCTCCAACGGCTCGGCCCTGCCGGAGGCGTGGACAAGCGGCCTCTTCGTGGCCCAGCACGGCTCATGGAACCGCCGCCCGAAGAGCGGATACAAGGTGATCTACGTCCCCTTCAAGGACGGCAAGCCCACCGGCCAGCCGGTGGACGCGCTCACCGGCTTCCTCGATGCCGACGAGAAGGCGCAGGGGCGCCCTGTGGGCGTGATCCTCGACAAGACCGGGGCGCTGCTGGTGAGCGATGATGTGGGGAAGGTGGTGTGGCGGGTGAGTGGTTCGGGAGGGACACAATAGTTGCAGTCCAACTTTCCGTATCGACTGGTTCAGTCTACGGCGGAGACGGAAGCCTTCCGTCTCTTGGTCACCGTTCTGTGCTTCCGATGTCTCACAATACGGTCGATCTCCTGTGAGAGATATTGCGATGTTCTCATGGGTGGCCGATCGCGAGAGCTTGCGCCAGCGGATGAAAGTTGAAAGAGGTTTATGGGGGCAGGCTCGGTGCCGAACTGAATTTCCCCGGTCCGATATGCCTCTGTCGGTAAAAGCATGACAAAGCCCAAAGACAAGGCCCTGGACCGATCCGCCCGGGAAACCCTCAAGCTGTGTCGCGCCGACGTCGAGCAGGGACGCTGGAACGACGTCGTCGCTCGAACGCACGACCCCACACTGATTTTGTCACTACCGCAACTCCTCATCTACCGCTTGAGCG
Organism: Methylobacterium sp. 88A; assembly: GCF_000376345.1. Lineage (NCBI taxonomy): Bacteria > Pseudomonadati > Pseudomonadota > Alphaproteobacteria > Hyphomicrobiales > Methylobacteriaceae > Methylobacterium > Methylobacterium sp. 88A. The sequence continues at coordinate 1,542,464 of NZ_AQVT01000001.1, read as the reverse complement.
GTGCTCTCGCCACCGGACGGGACGACGTGATCGATGAGGTCGCGGGCCACGTCTCATCGCTGACCGGCAGAGAGGCCATAGCGTATGCCGTCATACGCGACTTGGTCGCGAATCGGAGAAGCGGTCTGGCGGGACGGGTACTGCTCGATAACGCCTTCCTGCACGTCGATCATCGACTCCTGGACGCGGCCAGCACCATCATCAGAAACACGCTGGACGAGGATTTGCAGATTGCTTTGGGCGAGTTGAAGAAGGTTGCCAGTCGTGGCGGATCGGAAATGAAGCCGATGCCCACGGAGTTTCGGTTCTCTCCCCAGCCCTCTATCGATCACCTGGGTAGCGTGAAGGTTCAAAGATCGTCCGCGACCTCCCCTCATCACGTCATCGCCTTACGGCGGGAAGCTAGGTTGTTCCGAAAGGTGATCTCTGCTCAGCTTCAGCCGAAGGTTCTGGAACGTCGCAACGTGTTCACCAGCGCGATCGGTCAAATCTGGACCGAGGATGGCCGGATTCTCCGGCCGCGGAAATCACCGATCCCGTGGGTCGAACGATCCTCCGTTCCCCAGATCGGCATCGCGCTGTCGTCCAATCGGCCATCGGCGGGGATCTATCACTGGCTGGTCGATCACCTTCCCCGCTTCGCCTTCCTCGGTGACAGCGGGCTGGTCGCGGACGACACATTCAAGGTTCTGTTGAACGGCAGCAATCCCGGCTTCGAGCAGACCTCGCTGGATATGATCGGCTTGGGTGATTCGACCTATCGCATCGACCGGCCGGTCTTCGTCGAACGCCTTCTCGTTCCTGTCGTGCCTTTCGAGGGGATGGCCGGATGGCGGCATCTCGACAGCGTCTTCGCGGTGATGGTCGAGCGAGCGATCGAGATGGCGCGCGCTCACGGCGTCACGCTTCCGGAGCGGGTCTACATCACCCGACGGGACGCGAAGCGTCGCCCGCTCACCAACGAGGTCGACATCGAGCAAGTGATGCAGTCCCACGGCTTCGAAATCGCGGAATTCTCCACCCTCCCGCTCTGGCATCAGATCGCCATCGCCCACCAAGCGTCGGTCATCGCCTCGCCGCACGGCGGGGGCCTCGCCCATCTCATCTTCTCTCGCCCCAAAACGCGAGTCATCGAGATTCTTCCCATCAAGGACGGGGCCTATAATCTCCGTTTCAACTATGCGCGCCTCTGCCTCACCAAGGGGCACGATTACGTCGCTTGGATGGAGCCCCAGCCGGTCAAGGGCGATGCCTGGACGGTGGACCTGCGCGCCTTCGGACCGTTTCTGGCCCGCACGATGCGGGGAGCGTGACATCGGCCTGCCGTCAGGGTGAGTCCCGGTAGGACAGTGGCGAGACGGCGGCGCATGTTCGTCCTCGGTGCGGCCCGAGGGGACTTGGGCCGAAGCGGTCGCACTTCAGGCGATGCGGTCTGCTTAAACCTGCTTCAGCCCCTGAGGGCGGAGCGGACATAACCCCGCGAAATCAACCGGCTGGTCTCGCGTGCCCGACGCTCGGCCTGCATCAGGTCGGACAGCGCGTCGGTGATGGCGCAGCGGAGCGCGATCTCCGCGTCCCCCGCCGTGCTGGTGAGATAGGCCTGGGCGATCTCCTCCACCGGGCAGTGAAGGCCCGGCGCCGCCTCATCCTCGTTCCTGATCCTGGTCAGCGTCTTCGGCATGGCCCGTCTCCGACTCGCGTTGAGAACGAAGACAGAACACGCCACGAGAGTTAACGGATCCTTAACGGGGTCGATAGAAGCCTGTGGACATCCGCGAGACGGGTGTCCGGGCTCAGCTGTGGATCACCTTGCCGTAGGCATCGAGCACGCTCTCGTGCATCATTTCGCTCAGGGTCGGGTGCGGGAAGACCGTGTGCATCAGGTCTTCCTCGGTGGTCTCGAGATTCATGGCGACGACGTAGCCCTGGATCAGCTCGGTGACTTCCGCTCCCACCATGTGGGCGCCGAGCAGCTGGCCTGTCTTGGCGTCGAACACCGTCTTCACCAGCCCGTCCGGCTCTCCGAGGGCGATGGCCTTGCCGTTGCCCGCGAAGGGGAAGCGGCCGACCTTCACGGAGAAACCCTGCTCCTTGGCCTTGGCCTCGGTGAGGCCGACGCTGGCGATCTGCGGCTGACAATAGGTGCAGCCGGGGATCTTGGCCTTGTCCATGGCGTGGGTGTGGAGACCCTTGATCGTCTCGACGCAGAGCACGCCCTCGTGCTCGGCCTTGTGGGCCAGCATCGGCGGTCCGGCGACGTCGCCGATGGCGTAGATGCCCGGCACGTTGGTCCGGCCGAGGCCGTCGGTGACGACGATCCCGCGCTCGATACCGATTCCGAGTTTCTCGAGGCCGAGATTCTCGATGTTGCCGACGACGCCCACCGCCGAGATCAGCTTCTCCGCCGTCAGCTGCTGGCTCTTGCCGTCCGTGGTCTCGATGGTGGCGGTGACGGAATCGGCCGCCTTCTCCACCTTCGTCACCTTGGCGCCCGTGAGGATCTTGATGCCCTGCTTCTCGAAGCGCTTGCGGGCGAGGCCGGCGATCTCGGCATCCTCCACCGGCAGGATCTGGGGCAGCAGCTCGATCACCGTCACCTCGGCGCCCATGGTGCGGTAGAACGAGGCGAATTCGATGCCGATGGCGCCCGAGCCCATGACGAGCAGGCTTTTCGGCATCGTTTCCGGCACCATGGCCTCGTAATAGGTCCAGATCTGCTTCTTGTCCGGCTCGATGCCGGGGATCGCGCGGGGGCGGGCGCCCGTGGCGACGATGATGTGCTTGGCCGAATAGGAGCCGGCGGCGAGCGCGCCCTTCGGCGCGGGCGCGCGGCTCGTCTCCTTCACCGTGACCGTGCCGGGCTCGTTACCCTTGGCGGCCGATTCGATGACGGCCTCGCCCCAGATCACATCGACCTTGTTCTTCTTGAGCAGCATGCCGACGCCGCCGTTGAGCCGGGTCGAGACCCCGCGCGAGCGCTTGACGATGGCGGCCGTGTCGAACCCGACCTTCTCGGCCGACAGCCCGTAATCCGAGGCGTGCTGCATGTAATGGTAGATCTCGGCCGAGCGCAGCAGCGCCTTCGTCGGGATGCAGCCCCAGTTCAGGCAGATGCCGCCGAGATGTTCGCGGTCCACCACCGCGGTCTTGAACCCGAGCTGCGCCGCCCGGATCGCGGCGACGTAGCCCCCGGGGCCGGCGCCGATGACGAGGATGTCGTAGGTGTTGGACATGGCGCGCTCCTACTCCCCTCCCCCTTGTGGGGAGGGGCCGGGGGTGGGTGATTGCCGGGCTGGGGGACGGGTCAGTGGATTCCGGTCACACCAGCATCCCCATCGGGTTCTCGATCAGGTTCTTGAAGGCCGAGATGAGTTCGGCGCCCAGAGCCCCGTCGAGCACACGGTGGTCGCATGACAGGGTGGCGGTCATCACCTGAACCACCGCAGGCGCGCCGTCCTTCACCACGACGCGCTTCTCACCGGCGCCCACCGCCAGGATCGAGGATTGCGGCGGGTTGATCACCGCCGTGAAGTGCTTGATGCCGAACATGCCGAGGTTCGACACCGAGGTGACGCCGCCCTGGTACTCTTCCGGCTTCAGCTTCTTGGCCCGCGCCCGGCCGGCAAAGTCCTTCATCTCGTTGGAGATGGTGGACAGCGTCTTCTGGTCGGCCTTGCGGATGACGGGCGTGAACAACCCGCCGTCGATGGCCACCGCCACGCCGACCTCGGCATTGTTGAAGCGCAGGATCCGGTCCTCTGCCCAGACCGCGTTGGCGGCCGGCACGCGCATCAAAGCGAGGCCCATCGCCTTGATGACGAAGTCGTTCACCGAGAGCTTGAACAGCGGCTTGCCGTCCTTGGTGGTGCCGGCACTCTTGTTGAGCTGTTCGCGCAGGGCCATCAGCGCGTCGAGCTCGCAATCCACCGTGAGGTAGAAATGCGGGGCCACCTGCATCGCCTCGGTGAGGCGCTTGGCGATGGTCTTGCGCATGCCATCGAGGGGAACCTCCTCGAACGTGCCCTTCTGGTAGAATCCGCGCACCTGATCGGTGGTGAGCCCCTGTGCGGCGGCCTTTGGTGCGGGCGTTGGCGCAGCGGGAGCCGGAGCGACCGCAGGCGCTGCGGCGGGGGCGGTTGCCTTCGGCGCGCCGGCCTTGGCCGAGCCGCTGGCGATGGCGGCGCGGACGTCGCGCTCGATCACGCGGCCATGCGGGCCGGAGCCCGAGACGGCGGAAAGGTCGATGCCTTCGAGCTTGGCGATGCGGCGCGCCAGCGGCGAGGCGACGATGCGGCCGCCCTGCCCGGCCTGCGGCGCGCTGTCTGGCTTGGCGCCGTCCGGCGCCGCGTCGACCCGCGCGTAGGATTTGTGGCCGTCGCCGGGGGTGGTGTTCAGTGCGGGCGTGTCGCTTTTGGGCGCATCGGCCTTGGGAGCCTCCGCTTTTGCGCCGCCATCGCCCGCGGTCCCTACGGTCTTCGGGTCTTCGCCCTCGGAGGCGATGATGGCGATGAGATCGTTCACCGGCACGTCGGCGGTGCCCTCGGCCACGACGATCTTGGCCAGAATGCCCTCGTCGATGGCCTCGACCTCCATCGTGGCCTTGTCGGTCTCGATCTCGGCGAGGACGTCGCCGGATTTGACCGCGTCGCCCTCCTTCTTGAGCCACTTGGCGAGGTTGCCCTTCTCCATCGTCGGCGACAGGGCGGGCATCAGGACGTTGATGGGCATCGGTGTGGATCCTGATCGTCAGCGGATGGGCGTGGCGGGGCGTTCAGTTCAGGGTGCCGCCGGGCGGCAGGTCGGGGTCGAAGCTCTCGGAATCCAGACCGGCGCGGATGCGCTCGAACGCCTCTTCCTCCGACATCTCGGTCTCCAGCGCGTAGACCCGGGCGGCCTGACGGGCGAGGTCGATGAGAAGGCGGCCCCAGGTATAGGGATCGTCGAAGGAGCGGCGCAGGGCCACGCTCACCGCGCCGTCCACCACGCTGGCACGCACGACCTCGATGCCGCCATTGTTCAGGGCGTCGGGGGGAGCGGAGAGTTCCTGGAACTTGTCGGTCATGGTGCTGCTCTACTCTCCTCCCCCTTGTGGGGAGGAGTTGGAGGTGGGGGTGGTTGGGCGATCCTCGACGTGCGGAGGCTGGCGGAAGCACCCCCACCCTCGATCCCTCCCCACAAGGGGGAGGGAAGTTGGCGTGGTAGGCTCACCGATAGCAAACCGCCTTCACCGCCTGGATCACCTCGGCGACGTTGGGCAAGGCGAGCTTTTCGAGGTTGGCGGCGTAGGGCATCGGCACGTCCTTGCCGGTGACCCGCAGGACGGGGGCGTCGAGGAAATCGAAGGCGTCGGCCATGAGGCGGGCGATGATCTCCGCGCCGATGCCCGATTGCGGGAAGCCCTCCTCGACGGTGACGCAGCGGCCGGTCTTCTTCACCGATTCCACGATCGTGTCGGTATCCATCGGGCGGAGCGTGCGCAGGTCGATGACCTCCGCGTCGATCCCCTCTTCGGCCAAAGCCTGCGCCGCCTTCAGCGCGTAGGTCATGCCGATGGAGAAGGAGACGATGGTCACGTCCTTGCCGGTGCGGTGGATGCGCGCCTTGCCGATGGGGAGCACGAAATCGTCGAGCTTCGGCACCGGGAAGCTCTGGCCGTAGAGGATCTCGTTCTCGAGGAAGATTACCGGGTTCGGGTCGCGGATCGCGGCCTTGAGCAGGCCCTTGGCGTCCGAGGCGGTATAGGGGGCGATGACCTTGAGGCCGGGCACGTTGGAGTACCAGGCGGAGTAATCGTGGCTGTGCTGGGCGCCGACACGGGCGGCGGCACCGTTGGGGCCGCGGAACACGATGGGACAGCCGAGCTGGCCGCCGGACATGTAGAGGGTCTTGGCCGCCGAGTTGATGATGTGGTCGATCGCCTGCATGGCGAAGTTGAACGTCATGAACTCGACGATGGGGCGCAGGCCGGTGAAGGCGGCGCCGGCCGCGATGCCGGCGAAGCCATGCTCGGTGATCGGCGTGTCGACCACGCGGCGGGCGCCGAATTCCTGCAGCAGGCCCTGGGTCACCTTGTAGGCGCCCTGGTACTCGGCGACTTCCTCGCCCATCACGAAAACCGAATCCTCGCGGCGCATCTCCTCGGCCATGGCGTCGCGGAGCGACTCGCGCACGGTCATGGTGACCATCTCGGTGCCGGCCGGGAATTCCTCCATCACCGGCGCGGGCGCCTTGTTGGTGATGACGGCCGGGGCGGCGGGAGCGTTCGCCTTGTCGTCGCCGGATTTCGCCGTGGCGGCCGGTGCCGAGGCCTGGCCCTCGGCCTGCATCGTCGGCGTGGGGGCCGATTGCGCCGGGGCCGAAGCCTCGGGCTTCGAGCCTCCGCCCGCCGCCGCTGCGGCCACGTCCTCGCCCTCACCGGCGATGATGGCGATCGGTGTGTTCACCTTCACGCCCTCGGTGCCTTCCTCGATGAGGATCTTGGCGAGGATGCCCTCGTCGATGGCCTCGACTTCCATCGTCGCCTTGTCGGTCTCGATCTCGGCGAGGACATCGCCGGATTTGACCGCGTCGCCCTCCTTCTTGAGCCACTTGGCGAGCTTGCCTTCCTCCATCGTCGGAGACAGCGCGGGCATGAGGATGTCGGTCGCCATTATTTCACCAACTGCCAGACGTTGCGCCCGTTCTCACGTCCGAGCGTCAGTTGACCCGCGTTACGCAACTTTTGTGCTGCCCACCGCATTTCATATTGCCAAGTATAGAAGAAGTCGCCCGAATTTTTCAGATCAACTTCGTGGTGTTCCCAGATATGCTTTGCGACTTGGACAATTGTACTTTGTCCGCCATTGTCTTCGATGGCACGAACAACAGCACCAAGAAGTCGCTCTCGGTCCATTAAGCGCGGGCTTCCAGCAGGATGTCGGTCCAGAGCTCGGACGGATCCGGCTCGGGATCGTGCGTGGCGAACTCGGCCGCGTCGTTGACGGTCTCGCGGACCTTGGCGTCCGTGGCCTTGAGGTCGGCTTCCGGCACGCCGTGCATCTCGATCAGGCGCTTGCGCACCATCTCGATCGGGTCGTGCTCGTCGCGCATCTTGGAGACTTCGTCCTTGGTCCGGTATTTCGCCGGATCGGACATCGAGTGGCCGCGATAGCGGTAGGTCTGCATCTCGAGGATGTAGGGGCCCTGGCCGGAGCGGGCATGCTCCACCGCGCGGCTCGCCGCCTCGCGGACGGTGCGGACGTCCATGCCGTCCACCTGCTCGCCGGGGATGCCGAACGAGATGCCCCGCTTGGAGAAGTCGGTCTGCGCCGAAGCGCGTGCCACCGACGTGCCCATGGCATAGCGGTTGTTCTCGATCACGTAGACCACGGGCAGCTTCCACAGCTGAGCCATGTTGAAGCTCTCGTAGACCTGGCCCTGATTGGCCGCGCCGTCACCCATATAGGTCAGGCTGACCTTGCCGTTCTTCTTGTAGGCGTCCGCGAAACCGAGGCCGGTTCCAAGCGAGACCTGTGCGCCGACGATGCCGTGGCCGCCGAAGAACTGCTTCTCCTTGGAGAACATGTGCATCGAGCCGCCCTTGCCGCGGGAATACCCGCCGCGCCGGCCGGTCAGCTCGGCCATCACGCCCTTCGGGTCCATGCCGCAGGCGAGCATGTGGCCGTGGTCGCGGTATCCGGTGATGGTCTGGTCGCCCTCGACCGAGGCCATCTGCATGCCGATGACGACCGCTTCCTGGCCGATATAGAGGTGGCAGAACCCGCCGATGAGGCCCATGCCGTAGAGCTGGCCGGCCTTCTCCTCGAAACGCCGGATCAGCAGCATCTCGTGATAGGCGTGGAGGTCTTCCTCCCGGGTGAACTGGGGCGTGTTCGGTGCGGGAGCATGCGTCGGGGCGTCTCCGCCCCCCGTCCCCAACTGAGCCGAACCCTGGGCCGAATCGGCTTTCGCCTGACCCGCTTCGTTGGCGGCATCCATCGGCTTTCCTCCCGTGAACGGCTTTTCTGGAACCGTTTCTAGGACAGGGTTTTGCGGAAAGCGAGGCCGTCCCGTCGACAGATCGGCCGAGTTGTCAGGCGGAATGCGACGGGAAAAACGCGATCGGGGTACGATCAGGGATTGATGATGACGACATCGTTCGCGTGGACGCGGCCGAGGACGATGCGGGCGCGTTCCTCCAGGAGATCCCGGTCGATCTGCTCGCTGCGCAGGAGCGCCACCCGGTGCTCCCAGATCGCCCGGTCGGCCTTGGCGGCGTTCAGTTCCTGCTTCAGACCGTAGGCCTGAATTTTCAGAGCGCGCTTGGCCTCCAGGCCGCGGTTGCCGCTCTCGGCCTGATGCACGAAATAGCCGACCACGAGCGCGGACACGGCGTAGAGGCCGAGCGGCATGAGGACGGAACGGACGCGGCGACGGACAACCATGTCCGAACCATCGCGCCACAGGGTTAAGGATGTGTTGCCGATGCCGGTCTCTTTCCCCATGCCCGCCTGCCCCATGCCCGCCCGATGATGCGGTTCGACCTCGTCGATCTCGGCCTGTTCCGCCATGTGGCCGAGGCGGGGTCGATCACGCACGGGGCGGCGCGCGCCAACCTGGCACTCGCCGCGGCGTCGAGCCGGATCCGGGCGATGGAGGTGTCCCTCGGGGCGGCCCTCCTCGGCCGGAGCCGCCAGGGCGTCGTCCTGACGCCGGCCGGGCGGGCGCTCCTCGCCCATGCCCGTTCCCTGCTGGAGGGCGTCGACCGGATGCAGGGGGATCTCGCCGCCTATGCGGGCGGCGCGATCGGCCAGATCAAGGTCCTGTCGAACACCCACGCGCTCACCGAATTCCTGCCGGAGGCCCTGAGCGCCTATCTCGCCCTCCATACCGGCGTGAGCGTCGATATCGTCGAGCGGACCTCGGACGAGATCGTCGGTCTCGTGGCGGAGGGAGCCGCCGATCTCGGCATCGTCTCCGGCACGGTGGATACCGGCACCCTGGAGACCCACCCGTTCCGCCAGGACAGGTTCGTGGCGGTGATGCCCTCCGGCCATCCGCTGGGGGAGCGGGACGGCGTGCTGTTCGCCGATGTGCTGGATTACGACCTCGTCGGCCTCGATCGGGCGAGCGCCATCACCCGCTTCCTCGCCGACAAGGCCATGCGCACCGGGCGGCCGCTCATGCGGCTGCGGGTCCAGCTGCGCGGCTTCGATGCGGTGTGCCGGCTGGTGGAATGCGGCGTCGGGCTCGGGATCGTCCCCGAAACCACCGCCCGGCGCGCCGCGCGCTCCATGGGCCTCGATATCGTGCCGCTCCTCGACCCTTGGGCGGCGCGCGACCTCACCATCTGCCTGCGATCCCTCGAAGCGCTGCCGGTTTTCGCCCGGGAATTCGTCGCTCACCTGCGCGTGGGCGCATCACGGACCGGTTTAGGGCTCCCCTCGGGGGCCGGCCTTGGCTAAACACGGCTCGGGAACGGAATGGTCCGTGTCCGTGACACCGATGAAGCAAGGGGTGCCCGGCATCATGCAGGATTCGTCGCGATCCATGCCCGACGCCCCTCTGGTCGATCCGGACGTCCATGTGGAGAGCTTCCGGCAGGCCCGCGAGGCGCGCCGCCTCGAGCTCGTGGAAGATTATGTGGAGCTGATCGCCGATCTCATCGGCGATGGCGGCGAGGCGCGGCAGGTGGATATCGCCGCGCGCCTGGGCGTCGCCCAGCCCACCGTCGCCAAGATGCTCAAGCGCCTCGCCGAGGACGGCCTCGTGCAGCAGCGCCCCTATCGCGGCGTGTTCCTCACCGAGAGCGGGCGCATGCTCGCGGTCCAGAGCCGCGAGCGCCATCGCATCGTCGAGCACTTCCTCTGCGCCCTCGGCGTCAGCGCCGAGACCGCCAGGCGCGATGCGGAGGGGATCGAGCATCACGTCAGCGCCGAGACCCTCGAGGCATTTCGCGACTTCACGGAACGCAAGGGCTGAGCGGAACGAGGCCCTGAGCGGGCTCGCGGTGGCACTCCACCGCGTCGGGCCGCTTGGCGCCTCGATGTGTCGCAGGTTTCTATCGTAGAACCGGGGACCGCTTCTGCGAAACCCGCTCAGGGTTTTCGCGCCGAGACATGCCGCGTCGAACGGCTCGACGGCAGCGACAAGGTCGTCTCGCGTTCGCGCGAGGGACGGGCGAGCCCGCCGATGTCCCCCCATCCGCCCAATCCGGTCGACCTCTTAAGGAGCGGGGATGCCTGGATGACGCCATCCGCCACGGAGAGGTGGCCGGTGGCGACGCCGCGGATCATCTCGGGGGCGTGTTGCCGGGCGGCGATCCCGTAGAGGGAGATGCCTTTGCTGCCGGGCGCCAGAAGCGTGCCGAGGGCGCCCTCCGGCGGGTCACCGGCGAGACGCGTGATCCCCCTGCCGGAATCGAGCACGGCCGCCGCCGCCTCGATCTCGCCGAACGCCAGGAGCTTGCCGGCGCGGGTGATGCGCACCTCGTAGCCGTATCCGTCCCGGTCCCGATACAGGCGGGTCAGGCCGAGCTGAAGCGATTCGCAGATCATCTGGACGTGGTCGCGCGCATAGTCGTCGCTCGTCATGACGGTCGAGAAGACCTCCGGGCCCGACTGCGTGCTGGCGACGATGTGCTTGAGAAACTCGAGCTTGGTCGATTTCTGCCTGACGGCGAGACCCCGTCTCAATCGGTCACCTCCCGCACCGCGTCCGAACGCTGCGGATTCTAATGGGGCGAGGGTTTCCGTTCCGTTGCGAAACTCGGCGGCTCTCGGCGGATCGGCATGCCGATGCCAGCCTGCTTCGGCCATGTTCGAATCGATTCCTCAACGGATGCCGATGCCCACGTGGATCATCCAATCCGACCACCTCATCCTGAGGCGCCCGCGTCAGCGGGCCTCGAAGGAGGCCTCCAGAACCCGGCGCGCGAACTGGACCCCTCCTTCGAGGCCTCCGCTTCGCTGCGGCGCCTCAGGATGAGGATTCTGCCGGGATGAGAATGGCTTGACGAGGCCGAAGTTCGCCTTCTCCCACCCGACCACCTCAGGATGAGGTAAGCCACTGGAGATACAATTCAAAAATGGATTTGGGGCGATGCCGTGGCTCGTCAGGAGCCGGCTGTCCCATGAAGGCTTGCCGCGTCGTCAGTCCGCCGGCCGCCCTGCCGTGCCGACCTCGCGCGCCCTGCCCTCGTCCACCAGGAGCTCCGCCGGTGGCGGATGGCTGAGAAAGCCGGTGGGGCTCGCCGTCAGCCCGTAGGCGCCCGATTGCAGGACGGCCACGAGGTCGCCCGCCGCGAGGTCCGGCAGCGGCGTCGTGCGGGCCAACATGTCGAGGGGCGTGCAGAGCGGGCCGACCACGGCGCAGGGCGAACGCGGGCCGCCGCGATCCACCACGCTCGTCACGGGGTAATCGCGTTTGACCACCTGACCGAGATTGCCGGACGCCGCGAGATGGTGGTGCATGCCGCCATCGGTGATGACGAAGCGGCTGCCCCGCGAGACCTTCACCGCCCTCACCCGCGCCACGTAGACACCCGCCGGCCCGGCGAGGAAGCGTCCGGGTTCGAGCACGATCCGCGCCGCCCTGAGGCGGGGGTCGGACTTCACACGGGCGATGAGCGCCGGCATTCCGTCGCGGATGGCGTCGAGGTCGAGGGCGGTGTCGGTGGAGAAATAGGGGATGCCGAGGCCGCCGCCGAGGTCGATCGTCTCCAGCGGACGGGCGATCCGGTCGGCCACCCGCTCCGCCAGGGAGAGACCGTAGGCCCATTGCGACAGGAGGGTCGCGGCGACGAGCCCCTGCGTTCCGGCGAAGAGGTGGATGCCCGACAGGTGCAGGCGCGGCTCGGCCTCCACCGCATCGACGACGGCCTCGAGCTCCTCCTCGTCGAAGCCGAAGGGCGACGGCTTGCCGCCCATCCGCATGGCGCCCCCCTGCGCGTCGGGCCCCGGATTGATGCGGATCGCCACCCGCTGGACGGTGCCGTGGCGCTCCGCGGCCTCGGCCACGCGCCTCATCTCCTCGCCGTTCTCCAGATGGATCTCGCCGATCCCGCCGGCGACGGTGGCCTCGATGTCGGCGTCGCTCTTGCCCGGACCGGCGAACAGGATGCGGCGGGGATCGACACCGGCCGCCCAGGACGCGGCGAATTCCGCAGCCGATGCGATCTCGGCCCCCGCCCCCTCGTCGCGGAAGACGCGGATGATTGCGGGGGCCGGGTTGGCCTTCACCGAGTAATCCACCACCGCGAAGCCGGCGACCGCCCCCGCGAGGTCGCGATAGGCGCGGCGCAAGAGGTCGGCGTCGTAGACGAAGAACGGCGTGCCGTGGGTCTCGGCGAGGCCGCGAAGATCGAGGCCGCCCACATGGAGCACGCCGTCGCGTCGCGAAAAGTTGGCGGCGACGAGGCGGTCCGCGAGGCTGTCGCCGATCGGGTCAGACATAGCTCGTCCGTTCCGCCACCAGGCGCTTGTAATCGACCTTGCCGTTGGGCGTCGTGGGCAGGGCCGGGACGGTCTCGACGGCGCGCGGAACCATGTGCGGAGGCAGCGTCCGCCGCACGGCCTGCAGCACCTCGTCCGGAGCGGGGCCGCTCCCGGCCGGCACGGCGACGGCGTGGATGCGCTGCCCGAGGCCGGGATCGGCCAGACCGATCACCGCCACCGCCCGGAACGCGCCGGTCTCCATCAGCGCCTCCTCCACCTCGGTGGGGCTCACGCGGAAGCCGGCGCTCTTGATCATCGCGTCCTCGCGGCCGAGGAAGCGGAAATAGCCGTCCTCGTCCTCCACCACGAGGTCGCCGGAGCGGCAGACGAGGGTGCCGTCCTGCGGGAAACGCGGGTCCGGCACCAGGACGCGGGCCGTATCCTCCGGCCGGTTCCAGTAGCCGAGGGACACGGTGGGACCGCGATGGTGGAGGATGCCGGGCTCGCCGGGCCGGGTCCGCCGCCCGTCGGCGTCCACGGCGAAGATCTCGGTCTCGGGGATGGCGCGGCCCATGGAGCCCGGACGCGCGTCGATCTCGCCCGGAGGCAGGTAGGTGGAGCGGAAAGCCTCGGTGAGGCCGTACATCAGCACGATATCGGTGTGCGGGAGCGCCCTGCGCAGGCGCGCCACGGTCTCCTGCGGCACCGCGCCGCCCGAATTGGTGAGGATGCGCAGGCTCGCCAGATCCGCCTTGCCGAGCCTCGGCGCCGCGCGGGTCAGCAGGGTCCACAGGGTCGGGACGCCGGCCAGGATCGTGATCCGGTGATGTTCGACGGCCCGCACCACCTCGTCGCCGAAGCGGAACTCGAGGAGGACGAGACAGGCGCCCTGCTCGACGCTCGTGAGGAGCTGGTTCAGGCCGTAATCGAACGAGAACGGCAGGACCGACAGGATGCGGTCCTCGGGCGCGATGGCGAGATAGCTGCGCACGATCCGTGTGCCGGCCAGGAGATTGGCGTGGCTGAGCATCACGCCCTTCGGCAGCCCGGTGGAGCCGGACGTGTAGAGGATCGCCGCGAGGCCGGGCGGCGGAGCGGTGACGGTGTCGGGGGCGAGCCTGACGATCAGCGGGTGGGCGAGCCCTCCCCCCTCTGCGGGGGGAGGGTCGAGGGCGGGGAGCAGGGTGGCGTCGGTGACGAGGAACCGTGCCCCGCAATCGGCGAGGATATGCCGGACCTGACGCGGGCGCAGGCTCGGATGGATCGGCACGACGACCGCCCCGACCCGGCCGACGGCGAAGATCGCCACGCATTCGGCGATGGATTTCGGAAGCAGGATGGCGATCCGGTCGCCGGGTTCGGCGCCGTCCTCGCGCAGCCTCCGGGCCAGATGCTCGACCTCGGCCCGCAATCCGCCATAGCTCAGCCGCTCGTCGCCGGAGACCAGGGCGATCCGCTCGGACGCGCAGGCCGGACCGTCGAGGAGATCGTGAAGCAGGGCGGGCGCCGGCATGGGGCTAAGCGGGGTCTGCAAAAGTGCTCACCGGTCTTGCGTCCTCGGACCCGCTCAGGATTGCGCCCCGGCCCGCTTGGCCTCGACGAAGGCGGCCAGGGCGTCGACGCTCTCGAAATGCGCGAGCGCGAAGGCATCCTCCTCGATCTCGAAGCCGAACCGGTCGCCGAGCTCCATCATCAGGTCGAGCACGCCGATGGAATCGAGGGCATCGCTGGTGACGAGGGAGGTCGATCCGGTCACCGCACCCGGCGCGAGGCCGGGATTGCGACCGGCGATGAAGGCGAGGATCGCCTCGCGCGCGGCGGCATGTGTCTCGACCACGTTCCGGTCCCCCATCGGCCGTCCCGTCGGCCGTCGCCGCCCATAGCGATGTCGGCCGGGCAAGTCCATGAGCCCCTCCCCGGCGCGGCCTTCGGGCGGTAAGCAACCTGCACAATAACGGCGTCGCCCATCGGCCGGTCCGATCGGATACGCCCAATGAGCGATTGCCAGGGGGCGTGGCGAAATCTAGGTTCCGTGCGTCAAGACCAAGGATAAAGCCGATTCTCGTGGTGTGAATACATGAGAATTTCTCCTGCATTCGAGCGGGGCTGCCATGACACATGACACGATCCGGCGATCGACGGCCGAGTTTTTCGGGACGTTCTGGCTCACCTTCGGAGGCTGCGGCGCGGCCATCGTCTCCGCATCCTACCCCGCCCTCGGCATCGGCTTTCTCGGCGTGGCCCTCGCCTTCGGGCTCACGGTGCTGACCATGGCCTATGCGGTGGGGCATATCTCAGGCGGCCATTTCAACCCGGCCGTCACCCTCGGCCTGTGGTCGGCCGGACGCTGCGCCGACCATCACGTGGTCCCCTACATCGTGGCGCAGGTCGTCGGAGCGGTGTTCGGCGCGGGCGTGCTCTACCTCATCGCCTCCGGCAAGGCCGGATGGGTGCCGGGCGGTTTCGCCTCGAACGGCTACGGCGACCTCAGCCCGGGCAAGTACGGATTGCTTTCCTGCTTCCTGGTGGAGGCCCTCGCCACCTTCTTCTTCCTGTTCATCATCATCGGAACGACGTCGAAGGGCGCGGCCACCGGGTTCGCCGGCATTCCCATCGGCTTCGCCCTGGTCCTGATCCACCTGATCTCGATTCCGATCACCAACACCTCCGTCAACCCGGCGCGCAGCAGCGGCCCGGCCCTGTTCGCGGGCGCGGAGGCCATGGGGCAGCTCTGGCTGTTCTGGCTGGCGCCGATCCTCGGTGCCGTCACGGCGGGCGCCATGGCGCGCTGGCTCTACGAGCCGGACACGCTCATCGAGACCACCATCGTGGAGAAACGGTCGGCGGCGTGAGGGTCGACCGGCCGAGCGGTTGGGCCTCGGGGCCGAGGTCCGCCCTCTCCCACCCGACGACCTCATCCCGGGGCGCCGCGAAGCGGCCTCCAGAACCCGGAGTGCCAGTTGGAGCCCTCCTTCGAGGCCTCCGCTTCGCTCCGGCGCCTCAGGATGAGGATTCTGGTGGGATGAGAATAGGATGACCGAGGCCGACATTCTCCTCTTCCCACCCATCCACCTCATCCTGAGGCGCCGCGAAGCGGCCTCGAAGGAGGCCTCCAGAATCCACGGCGCGAACGGGAAGCTCCCTCCCCTCTAACTCTGCCAGACCCGCGGCATCGGCATGCCCCGGTAAGCCACGAGGAGGCGCGTGGCCGTCGCCCGCAGGGCGTCGGGGGCGGCGCTCAGGAATCGGGCAACGAGGTGCCCGTTCCAGGCACTGGCGGCGACGTCGACCCCCGGTGACGCGAGCGCGTCCACGTGGCTGCGGAACGCCTCCAGCCGCGCCTCGGCATCGGGCGAGACGTCGAGGAGGGTCGCCATGGCCCGGGCGCCGCCGCCGAGGGCGGTCCGCTCCAGCAGGGCGGTGATCGGACCGTCGAAGGCGAGGGATTCGGCATAGGCCAGACGCCCGCCCCGGCGGATGCGCCACGCATCCCGGAACAGGCCAGAGTCCAGGCGCTCGTGGCGGGCGGTGCGCCCGAAGACGACGGCCTCGAAGGCGAGCAGGCGCGCATCCGGGGCGAGATCGGCCTCGAACCGCCGCTCCATCCGCGCCCGGTCGAACAGGATGGTCTCCTGCGGCAGCCAGTCGAGGCGTGCCCCCTCGGCGAGCACCGCCCGCGTGCCCACGTGACTCGACGGTCCGTCGGATTTGTAGATCTTCTCGGCGGCGGTGGTGGTGAGGACGAGATGGGCGCCCGGGCCGATCTCAGCCTCGACCTGGAACCCGTCGCCGCAGGCGATGCCGCCCGCCGTGTTCAGGAGGACCGCCTCGCAGGCCCCCGCGGCGTGGCGCGGAAGCCGCAGGCGCAGCGGCCCGGCCTCGGAGAGGTCGGCCACATGCGTGCCGATCCCGTGGCGGACGACGCGCACGCGGACGCGCCCGTCGGAGCGCTGCCGCGCCGGCGCCGCGTCGGGGGACGGCACGGCGATACTTAATCCATCATGGGCCACGCGCGTGCGGGCTCGGTCGTTCGCCGCCTCAGGCCGGTCCCGTGGCGACGGGCCGCGCGGGGTCGACGCCCCATTCGGACCAGGAGCCGTCATAGAGCGCGCGGGGGGGATGACCGAGGGTCTCGAGGGCCAGGGCGACGATGGCCGCCGTCACGCCCGAGCCGCAGGTGGTGACCACGGGTCGGGCCGGATCGACGCCGGCATCGGCGAAGACCTTGCGCAGGGCCTCCGCGTCCTTCAGCCGGCCGTCGGCCTGGAGCGCGGAATAATGGACGTTGCGTGCGCCCGGCATGTGGCCGGGGCGCACGCCGGGGCGCGGCTCGGCCTCCTCGCCGCGAAAACGCGGGGCGGAGCGGGCATCGACCACCTGGGCCGAGCCGGTCTTGAGGGCGCGGGCGACGTCGGCGGCATCGGCCACGGCCCCGTGGTCGAGGCGCGCGGAGAAATGGCGCCGGTCGCGGCGCGGGCCGTCGCCATCCTCGGTGGGACCGCCGGCGGCGAGCCAGGCCGGAAAGCCGCCCTCCAGGATCTGCACGTCGCGCACGCCGAAGGTGCGCAACATCCACCAGACGCGGGGCGCGGAGAACAGGCCCATCCCGTCATAGACGACGATGTGCATGCCGTCGCCGATGCCGAGCTCGCGCATGCGCGAGGCGAAGACCTCCGGCCGGGGCAGCATGTGCGGCAGGGGCGAGGTCTCGTCGCTCATGGCGTCGATGTCGAAGCGGATCGCGCCGGGGATATGGGCGGCCTCGTATTCGGCTGCGGCATCGCGCCCCTGGGCGGGCAGGTACCACGACGCATCGAGCACGATGATGCCCGGTGCGCCGAGACGCTCCTTGAGCCAGCCGGTCGTGACGAAATGCGAAGGCGCCATGTCTGCTCTGTCCGATCATAAGGAGGTCGACGCCACTCAACCACATCCGCCCCCGGCTTGCCCAGTCGCCGGCTCGCCGGGGCGGCACCTTGCGCACGCCCCATCTTGCACAGGCGCCACGTTGAGGCGAAAGCTCCCCGCAATGACCAGCCATCGCCACAGACGTCATCCGGAGGCCGCCCGATCGTGACTCCGCGCGAGACGTTCCACATCGAGATCCTCGGCTCCGAGGACGAGGGCGAGGACCGCGTGCGCCAGCGCCTGTCGATCCGCGCGAGCGGGGCGGAGAGCGCCACGGAGCGCGCGCTCCTCCTGTTCGCGCGGGCACGGGCGCCGCAGCGCTCGGGCGGACCGGCCGAGGCGGTGCGCGTCATCGACGGGGCCGGGACGGAGGTGTTCCACCGGACCCGCTTCGACGAGACCGCCTGACCATGCGCCTCCTCGCGGCCCTCTGCGCGATGCTGCTGTTCGCCGGCCTGTTCGTGCGCAGCTACACCGTGCCTCCGGCTCCCGACCGGCGGGGCGGCACCACCCTGGCCCTGGCCTATCCCAACCGCGCCCTGTTCGGCAGCCCGCGCGGCGATTGCGTCGGCACGCCCCCGGACGAGGTGGTCATCGCCTGCCTGATCGGCTCCGTGTCCCGGTTCCGCGCCGAATCGATGCCCCTCGTCCAGCTCCCTTTCTGCGGCACCTGCTACGGCCTGTCCCAGAGCCTCGCCGCCCTCGGCCGCGACGAGACGGCGGTCCGGGCCAGGCTCGATCAGATGGCGCGCTACGGCTGGTAACCCCCGCGCCCGGCGAATGGCTCGGGCACCACGTTGACTTCGCAGGCGCGAAAGCGCATATCGCAGTCGCAGCGTCAGCGACCGTGACAGGTTCGCTTGAGAGGGCTGCGTGACGGATCGCCGATTGCGCGTCAGCGCGGCCCAAGCGACCTGAGCCCCTCTCTTCAACGTGCATGCACCCGGATCGCCCCATCACGCGGGCGGCCTCCAGCTCAACGGACCAGCCCCTTCGACAAGACGGCCATCGTTTCGGTGGTGTCCGGCCGGTCCCGCTGCCTGAAAGTCTACCCTTGACCCAATTCACCGATTTCGGCCTCGCAGAGCCCGTTCTGCGCGCCCTGGATGAGGCCGGCTACAAGACCCCGACCCCGATCCAGGCCCAGGCCCTCCGCCCCGCCATGGAAGGCCGCGACCTCTGCGGCATCGCCCAGACCGGCACCGGCAAGACCGCGGCCTTCGCGCTGCCGATCCTCCACCGCCTCGCCCAGAACCCGCGCAAGGCCATCCGTCGCGGCTGCCGCGTGCTGGTGCTCTCGCCCACCCGCGAGCTCGCCAACCAGATCGCCGAGAGCTTTTCCGACTACGGGAAATACCTGTCGTTCACCAACACCGTGGTGTTCGGCGGCGTCACCATCTCCCGCCAGGAGAAGGCGCTCGCCAACGGCGTCGACATCCTCGTCGCCACGCCGGGCCGCCTCATGGACCTCATCGAGCGCCGCTCGCTGACCCTCGAAGCCGTCGAGATCCTCGTCCTCGACGAGGCCGACCAGATGCTCGACCTCGGCTTCATCCACGCCCTCAAGCGCATCGTGAAGATGCTGCCGAAGGAGCGCCAGAGCCTGTTCTTCTCGGCCACCATGCCGAAGAACATCGCCGGCCTCGCCGACCAGTATCTCCGCGACCCGGTGCAGGTCGCCGTCACCCCCGTGGCGACCACCGCCGAGCGCGTCACCCAGGAAGTCATCTTCGCCCATACCGGGGCGAAGCAGGCCCTGCTCAACCACATCCTGCGCGACCCGAAGATCGAGCGCGTGCTCGTCTTCACGCGGACCAAGCACGGCGCCGACCGCGTGGTGCGCGGCCTGGAGAAGGTCGGGATCAACGCCTCCGCCATCCACGGCAACAAGTCCCAGCCGCAGCGTGAGCGGGCTCTCGCCGCGTTCAAGGACGGGTCCTGCCGGGTGCTGGTCGCCACCGACATCGCCGCCCGCGGCATCGATGTCGAGGCGGTGAGCCACGTCATCAACTACGACCTGCCCAACGTGCCCGAGAGCTACGTCCACCGCATCGGCCGCACCGCGCGCGCCGGGGCGAACGGGCTCGCCATCTCGTTCTGCAACGACGAGGAGAAGGCCTACCTGCGGGATATCGAGCGCACCACGCGCCAGAAGATTCCCGTCGGCGCCTTCCCCGAAGGCTTCAACCCGCCGACCCGCCAGGAGGCCGCCGAGGCCGCCCAGGCCGAGGAGCGCCGTCCGGCGCCCCAGGGCCAGCGTCCCGGCCAGCGCCAGGGCCAGCGTCCCGGCGGCGGTCGTCCCGGCGCCGGTGCCCGTCCGGGCGGCGGTCGCGGTGGTCAGCCCGCCGGGCAGGCCAGGTCCGGCCGTCCCCAGGAGGGCCGCGGCGATCGCCCGTCGGACGGACAGGGCCGCGGCCCCCGTCCCGACCAGCGCGGCGACAACCGCGCTCCGCGCCAGGGCGAGCGCCCGCGCAGCGGCGGCGCCGGCAGCAATGCCGGCGGCGAAGGCCGTGCCATCGGCTGGCTCGATCGCTTCCCGCGTTCCTGATCTCACTTAACGCTTCGACGGTCGGGTTCGCCCGGCAAAGCAGGTTCGCGTTGGTAAGCCAACGCGAACCTGCTTGGTTTTCTGGTGTGGCGCAGGTTTAGGTCGCAGAACCGGCGGCCGCTTCCGCGAAACCTGCTTAGACGCCGCCCCGGATCATCCGGGGCGGCGTTGTCGTGTCCGGGCTCGCTGCCGGGACGGGATTGCCGACGGGCGATTCCGCGCCATCTGACCCTATAGCGGTCATCGCCGCGAGGGAGGCGTGGACATGCGTTTCGAACTCTACCGGGATTCGGGTGGCGAGTGGCGCTGGCGCCTCAGGGTCACGAACGGCAACGTCATCGCCGATTCGGCCGAGGGTTATGCCCGCCGGGAAGATTGCGAGCACGGCATCACCTTGGTGAAGGGCTCGGCCGAGGCCAGCGTGGTCGACATGACGCTGAAGATCGCCTGACCCGTCCACCCGGCCCCGCTCGGGCGAAAGCCGTTCGCGACAAGGCTAACCGTTAAGCGTGCCGGCAGGGGGCATGAAACGGTTTGCCGATTCCATGCGTTCGGCTGACGGCCAAGCATGCATTCCCGCGCATGCCGTCGTATCATCACCGTCGTTCGATCATCCGAGGAGTCATGAACGTGCTGAGGAAACTCCTTCTGGCCGCATTGCTGGCCCTGGGCTTCGCCGCCCTGGCCCCCCAGGGCGCTTCGGCCGCGCCCATCGGCCCGGTTTCCGCCCTTCAGAGCGAGGCCGCGCCGGCCGTCGTCGAGAAGGCGCAGTATTACTACCGCCGGCCGTATTACCGTCGCCCGTTCTACCGTCGCCCCTATTACGCCCGCCCGTATTACCGTCGTCCGTACTTCGCGCCGCGTCCGTTCTACCGTCGCCCGTACTACGCCCCGCGCCGGTTCTACGGCCCGCGTCGCTTCTACTACTGAGTCGGCCACGCCGGCCGGTTTCGAGGCCCGGTCGTCCCCTTCGGGACGGCCGGGCTTTTGCTTGACCTGACGCCACCTCTCGGCCGATGCAGGAGGCCAAGCCGCGCCTCGGACGAACCAAGGCCGCGCCTCGGACGAACCAAGGCCGCGCCTCGGACGAACCAAGGCCGCGCCTCGGACGAACCAAGGCCGCGCCTCGGACGAACCAAGGCCGGCGGCGATCAGGGGGGAGACCGCAATGGGCGAGACCAGCGACCCGCGTGGGGACCTCACGGTGCGCACCATCGCGATGCCGGCCGACACCAACGCCAACGGCGACATCTTCGGCGGCTGGGTGATGTCGCAGATGGACCAGGCCGGGGGCATCGCCGGCGTCGACCAGGCGCAGGGCCGCGTGGTCACGGTGGCGGTCGATGCGATGACCTTCATCCGCCCGGTGCGGGTGGGCGACGTGCTCTGCGTCTATACCCGGGTGGAGAGTGTGGGCCGCACCTCCATGAAGATCCAGGTCGAGGCCTGGGCCCGGCGCTTCCGCACCAAGCTGCGCGAGAAGGTCACCGAGGCCACCTTCACCTTCGTGGCCATCGACGACGACGGCCGCCCGCGCCGGCTTCCCAAGCCGGAGCCGGAGAGTTCTTCGCCGGAGCCGTGAGGCCCTGAGAGGCGGGCATCAAACATTCGGAGGGGCCACGCGCTGGCGCAGGCCGGTGATGACGGCCTTCAGGACGTCGGAATCGACCTGATGCCCCGCGGCCGAACGGACGGCGTCGACCCGGTCGTGGACGAAGGCGAGCTTGGCGATGACGGCCGGGGTGAGCTTGAAGGGATAGAGCGCCGGCTGCCCCATGCTCCGGCTGAGGGAATTCACCGCGTAGGTCAGCGGCAGCCAGACCGAGACCAGCCGGTCGAGGTCGGGGGACTGGTATGGATCGAAATCGATCACCACGGGCTCCGGCGCGCTGCTGCGCAGGCGCGGCCGCAGATGGAGCTCGAAGGCGCTCGCCGTCTCCACCGTGTCGACGATGTGGAGGTAATGCGCCCAGGTCTCGGCGAAATCCTCCCACGGGTGGCTGGTGGCGTAGGCGCTGACGTAGGATTCCTGCCAGTCCGGCGGCGCGCCCTGGGCGTAGTAGCGCTGCAGCGCCATGCCGTAGCTGGCGCGCTCGTCGCCGAACAGCTCGCGGAACGCCCAGATGCTCGGGTCGTAGCGGACCAGGACGTTCCAGAAATAATGCCCGATCTCGTGGCGGAAATGCCCGAGCAGGGTGCGGTAATACTCGCCGAACAGCATCCGCCGGCGTTCGCGCTCGACGTCGTCGGCCTCGGCGATGTTGAGGGTGATGAGGCCGCTGCGATGCCCGGTGAGGACGGGCGGGCCGACGCTGTAGCTCTCGGCCGGATCCACCAGGAAATCGAAGGCGAGGCCCGTGGCCGGGTTCTCCTCCCGCGTCATCAGGGGCAGGTCCAGGCGCAGGAGCGAGTAGAACAACCGGTGCTTGGCCGCCTCGATCTGGCGCCAGCGGGTGAGGTTCCAGTCGAGCGCTAGGTCCGGGACAACGCGGTTGTGCCGGCAGGAGGTACAGTAGCGGTCCTGGCTGTCCTCCGGCACCAGCCAGTTGCACGCGTGGTAATCGGAATTCGCGCAGAAGCGGTATTTTTGGGCCGGGTCGGCATAGGCGTGCCAGACCGAACCGGAGGGTTCGAGGGCCGACATCTCATGCGACTGGCAGACATAGCCGAGCCGCCGCTGGCAGCTGTCGCATTCCGTGCTCTCGAAGCTCACCGGCTGGTCGCAGGCCTGGCACTGAAAGACCTTCATCGGGCGGCCGTGCCCGCCGGACGGTCGCCGCGGAGGGCGAGCGGGAGCGCGTCGCGGCGGCGTCCCGCGCCACGATGCACGGAATTTGCTTCATGCCCGGCGACGGGCCGCATCGCCACGCCGTATGTCTGAACTGCCAGGGCCAAGATCCTCACGCGATGAACGTCTTCGCCTTCCACCACCCGGTCGGGCAACGTCGCTGTAGACTAGCACCGAATTCGACTGCCGTCGGCGCTGTTCCCGGCCTATGGTCATTCGGCCTCGAAACGCCGATGACAGCCGGGATGCGCTTCGGCGATGCGCTCCGGCTTCCCGCCGCCGGCGCGCGTTCATCGCGCGCCCGGCACCACGTCTGAACCAGCGGGAGTCCCCGTGTCCATCAAAGCCGCCCTCCACCACGTCACCCACTACAAGTACGATCGGCCGATCCAGCTCGGACCACAGGTGATCCGCCTGCGCCCCGCGCCGCATACGCGCTCGTCCGTGCCGGCCTATTCCCTGAAGATCCTGCCGGAGAACCACTTCATCAACTGGCAGCAGGACCCGAACGGGAACTGGCTCGCCCGGCTGGTCTTCCCCGAGCGGACCACCGAGCTGAAGATCGAGGTCGATCTGATCGCCGAGATGGCGGTGATCAATCCGTTCGACTTCTTCGTGGAGGACTACGCCCAGAGCCGCCCCTTCGCCTACGAGAGCGACCTCACGGCGGAGCTGAAGCCCTATCTCGTCACCGACGACGCCACGGGACCGGAGATCGACGCGCTGCTCGAGCGGCTGCCGGAACAGCCCAACACCGTGCTCTTCCTCGTGGCCCTCAACGCCATGATCGCCTCCGAGGTGACCTACGGCGTGCGCATGGAGCCGGGCGTCCAGACGCCGGCCGAGACGCTGACTCTGAAGAGCGGCTCCTGCCGCGACTCCGCCTGGCTCCTCGTCCAGGTGCTGCGCCGCATCGGTCTCGCAGCACGGTTCGTCTCCGGCTACCTGATCCAGCTCATTCCCGACACGACGGCGGTGGACGGCCCGGCCGGCACCTCCACCGACTTCACCGACCTGCACGCCTGGGCCGAGGTCTACCTGCCGGGCGCCGGCTGGATCGGCCTCGACGCCACCTCCGGTCTCCTCTGCGGCGAGGGTCACATCCCGCTCGCCGCCACCCCGCACTACCAGTCCGCCGCGCCGATCTCGGGCCTCGCCGAACCCGCCGAAGTGGAGTTCGGCTTCGAGATGACGGTGACCCGCGTGGACGAGGCGCCGCGCATCACCAAGCCCTTCTCCGAGGAGGTCTGGGCCAAGATGGATGCGCTGGGCGAGCGGATCGACGTCGATCTCGTCGAGCAGGACGTGCGCCTGACCATGGGCGGCGAGCCGACCTTCGTCTCCATCGACGATTTCGAATCGGCCGAGTGGAACGCCGCCGCCGTGGGGCCGACGAAGCGCGGCCTCGCCGACAAGCTGATCCGGCGCCTGCGCACCCGCTTCGGACCGGGCGGCATGCTGCATTACGGCCAGGGCAAGTGGTATCCGGGCGAGAGCCTGCCGCGCTGGGCCTTCGCCCTGTACTGGCGCCGGGACGGTAAGCCGATCTGGAGCAATCCGGACCTGGTCGCCAAGGAGGACGGCCCGCGTGACGCCACCTCCAGCAAGGCGAAGGCGCTGATCGACGGCGTCGCCAAGCGCCTCGGCCTCGAGTCTTACGTGTTCCCCGCCTTCGAGGATCCGATCTACTGGGAGGAGAAGCGGGAGGAGCTGCCGATCAACGTCACCACCTCGGACGCCAAGTTCCCGAATCCCGAGACCAACGCCCGCATCGCGCGGGTATTCGAGCGCGGCCTCGGCGAAGCCGCCGGCTATGCCCTCCCCCTGGCGAGCCTGCCGCTCGGCAAGGACGATCCCGACGACCGCCGCTGGATCTCGGAACCCTGGCAGTTCCGCCGTACCCACGCCTTCCTGACGCCGGGCGATTCACCGGTGGGGTATCGCCTGCCCTTGAGCTCGCTGCCCTTCGTGCCGCCGGAACACTACCCCTATTACCAGCCCCAGGATCCGCTGGAGGAGCGGGGGGCGCTCCCCGAGGGCCATCCCGGCACGAAGACCGAGAACGGATCGGGCGTCACCGGCGTCGCCGTGCGCACGGCGCTCGCCGTCGAGCCGCGGGACGGGGTGATGCGTGTGTTCATGCCGCCACTGCAGCGCGTGGACGAGTATCTCGAACTCATCGGACATCTCGAGGCCGTCGCCGCCGAGCTGAAGCAGCCCCTGCATATCGAGGGCTACGAGCCGCCGTTCGATCCGCGCCTCAACGTCATCAAGGTCACGCCCGATCCGGGCGTCATCGAGGTGAACGTGCATCCCGCCACCTCCTGGCGCGAGGCCGTGACCATCACCAGCGAACTCTATGAGGATGCCCGCCAGATCCGCCTGGGCGCGCAGAAATTCATGACCGACGGCCGCCATACCGGCACCGGCGGCGGCAACCACGTGGTGCTGGGCGGCGCGACGCCCAACGATTCGCCGTTCCTGCGCCGGCCGGACCTGCTGAAGAGCCTCGTGCTCTACTGGCAGCGCCACCCCTCGCTCTCCTACCTGTTCGCCGGCCTCTATATCGGCCCGACGAGCCAGGCGCCGCGCATGGACGAGGCCCGGCACGACGGGCTCTACGAGCTCGAAATCGCCATGGCGCAGGTGCCGAAACCCGACGAGCCCAACATCCCGCGCTGGCTGGTGGACCGGATCTTCCGCAACATCCTCGTGGACGTCACCGGCAACACCCACCGCTCCGAGATCTGCATCGACAAGCTCTACTCGCCGGACGGCCCCACCGGCCGTCTCGGCCTGCTGGAGTTCCGCTCCTTCGAGATGCCGCCGGACCCGCGCATGAGTCTGGCCCAGCAACTCCTGCTGCGGGCCATCGTGGCCTGGGCCTGGCGCGAACCGCAGGAGGGCGGCTGTGTCCGTTGGGGCACGGGCCTGCACGATCGCTTCATGCTGCCCCACTTCCTCTGGACGGACTTCCTCGGCGTGCTGGAAGACCTCCGCCAAGCCGGTTACGACTTCGACCCGGCGGCGTTCCAGGCGCAGTACGAGTTCCGCTTCCCCGTCTTCGGGACGGTGGAGCAGGGCGGCGTCAAGCTGGAACTGCGGCAGGCATTGGAGCCCTGGCACGTGCTGGGCGAAGAGGGGGCGATCGGTGGAACGGTGCGGTACGTGGACAGCTCGGTGGAGCGTCTGCAGGTCAAGGTCGAGGGCTTCGTGCCCGGCCGCCACGTCATCAGCTGCAATGGCCGGCGCCTTCCGATGACCGGCACCGGCACGGTGGGCGAAGCGGTGGCGGGCCTGCGCTTCAAGGCGTGGCAGCCGGCCTCCTCGATGCATCCGACGATCCCCGCGCATTCGCCCCTCACCATCGATATCCTCGATGCGTGGAGCGGACGCTCACTCGGCGGCTGCCGCTACCATGTCAGCCATCCCGGCGGGCGCAACTACGAGACCTTCCCGGTGAACACCTACGAGGCCGAAGGGCGCCGTCTCGCGCGCTTCCAGGCCCACGGCCACACCCCCGGCAAGGTCGAGATGCCGGTCGAGGAGATCAGCCGCGAATTTCCGCTCACCCTCGATCTCAGAACGCCAGCACCCAGATGACCCAAATGGCCGAGGCGCCAGCCGGAGGAACGGCGTCGCATGTCGTGCGCTGGACCTCGGACTACCGACCTCGGCCCGGAATCCCGGACGAGTTCGCGGGGCCGGACGGGCCTTGCGAAGGGCCTTGCAAAGGCGCCTGGCCACGTCTGCTCGACCGCCTCGGCGCCCTCAGCGGAGCCGAGATCACCGCCCGCTTCGCCTCGGCCGAGCGGCACATCCGCGATACCGGCATCTCGTATCGGATCTACGGCGACCAGCGCGAGCATGCCTGGCCGCTCAGTTCCCTGCCCCTGGTGATCGAGGGTGCCGAATGGCGCGCCCTCAGCGCCGGCATCGTCCAGCGGGCCGGGCTGATGGAATCCATCGTCTCGGACATCTACGGCCCCGGCCGGATGGTGTCGGAAGGGGTGCTGCCGGCCGCCCTCGTGGCCGGTGCGCCAGAATTCCTGCGCCCGCTCTCGGGGGTGACGCCGCCGGGCGGGCGCTGGCTCAAGCTCTATGCCGCCGATATCGGCCGGGGGCCGGACGGGCGCTGGCGGGTGCTCGCCGACAGGACTCAGGCCCCCTCCGGCCCCGGCTACGCGCTGGAGAACCGGATGGTGCTGACCCGCGCCTTCCCGGACCTCTATGCCGACCTCCACGTCGAGCGCCTGGCCCCGTTCTTCCAGGCGTTTCGCGATGGGCTGGTCATGGGCGCGCAGCGCAGCGACCCGCGCATCGGCCTGCTGACGTCCGGCCCCTTGAGCTCGACCTATGTGGAGCAGGCGGCGCTGGCGCGCTATCTCGGCCTGCTGCTGGTGGAGGGCGACGACCTCGTGATGCAGGACGGGGTGCTGCATGTGCGCACCGTCTCGGGCCTCAAGCGCATCGACGCCCTGTGGCGGCGCATCGATTCCGACTATCTCGACCCGCTCGAACTCAACCCGGCCTCGCGCCTCGGCGTGTCCGGCGTGCTGGAGGCCCTGCGCGACGGCAGCCTCGTCGTCGGCAACATGCCGGGTTCCGGCATCCTCGAATCGGGGGCGCTCGGGGCCTACCTGCCGCGCATCGCACGCTACTTCCTCGGCACCGACCTCAGCCTCCAGGGGCCGAAGAGCTGGTGGTGCGGCGATCCCGAATCCCTCGCCCATGTGCGCGACAACCTCGAACGGCTGGACCTGCGGCCGGTGGCGACCCCGACCAAGGGCATGGGGCGCGACGCCATCCTCGGGCCGCACGCCATCGTCGCCGAGCGCGAGCGCGTGGTGGCCGCCCTGCGCGACCGTCCGATCGACTACGTGGCGCAGGAGCACGCCCCCCTCTCCACCATGCCGGGCTGGGAGCCCGGCCCCGACGGGATGCGCCTCGTGCCCCGCCCCTTCGTGCTGCGCGTCTTCGCGGCGGCGACGCCCGACGGCTGGCGGGTGATGCCCGGCGGCTTCTGCCGCATCTCCGAGCGGCCCGACGTGAACCCGATCGAGATGCGGGCCGGGATCAAGTCGGCGGATGTGTGGGTGCTCTCGGACGGCCCGGTGGAGCCCGTCTCGCTGATGCATCCGGGCGCGCCCCGCGTGCGCCGCATCGCCGGCCACCTGCCGTCCAGGGCGGCCGACAACCTGTTCTGGTTCGGCCGCTACGTGGAGCGGGCGGAGGCGGTGATCCGCCTCGTCATCGCTCATCTCGGCAGCGTCGGGAACGCGGTGATCGCCGACATGGCCGGCACCGAGAGCGCGCCCACCGCTCTCCGCATCCGCGCCCTGCTGGACGAATGGGGCGCCATCGAAGCGCCCGACCTGCCGACGGCGAAACTCGCACAGGAAGCCCTGAGCGGGCGGGCGACCTACGGGTCGGCCCTGTCCCACAGCCTGTCGGCGCGCCACAACGCGGCCTCCCTGCGCGAGCGGCTCTCGAGCGAGGCCTGGCGCGCCCTGGCCGATCTGAGGGACCTCCTCGACCTCGACGAGGCCAGGGAACTGGCCGAGGCCGAACTCCTCGGGCTGGCGGAGCGGGCGCTCGGCCACATCGCCGCCCTGGCGGGGCTGGCGCAGGAGAACATGAACCGCACGGCGGGCTGGCACTTCGTCGATCTCGGCCGCCGGATCGAGCGGGCGATCAACACCTGCTCCTTCGCCGCCCGGTTCGCGGGGGACGAGGCGACGGCCGAGGATCTCGGCGTCATGCTGTCCCTCTGCGATTCGCACGTCTCCTTCGGCGCGCGCTACATGCAGGGCGTGGCCATCGACCCGGTGCGCGACATGGTGCTCCTCGACCCCTTCAACCCGCGCTCCGTCGCTTTCCAGATCGAGGCGATCTGCCGGCATCTCGCCGACCTGCCGGCGCTGCGCGTCGACGGCCTGCCCGAGTCGCACCGGCGCCTCGCCCAGAAGCTCGCCGCCGAATTCACCACGGCCGAGGCGTCGGAGCTCGACGGGGCGGCCCTGTCCCGCCTCGAGAACACCTTCGAGGGCCTGGCCGACGCGATCGTCACCCGCTACTTCCCCAACGGACCGCATGCCATGCGGCCGGAAAAGCTGGTGGGGCTCGCGTGATCTATACGCTGCGCCACCTCACCACCTACCGCTACGGCAAGCCCGTCCGCTACGCCCGCTGCGCCCTCAGGCTGCAGCCGCGCGACGGGGAGGGGCAGAGCGTCCTGTCGAGCGAGCTGACGATCTCGCCGACGCCGCGGACCCGCACCGTGCGGCGCGACTATTTCGGCCTGGAGGTGGTCACCTTCCTGATCGACACCCCGCATAGCGAGTTGCGGGTGGAGGCCCTCTCGCGGGTGGAGGTCAAGCGTCCGCCGCTGCCGCAGCCGGAATCCGGCATGCCCTGGGAGACGGTGCGCGACACGGCGATTTCCGGCCGCTCGATGGCGCCCGACGCGCCCGTGCATTTCGTGTTCCCGAGCGTCAGGGTTCCCCTCGACCCGGACGTGACCGACTATGCCCGGGCGAGTTTCACCCCCGGCCGGAGCGCCTATGGCGGCGCCGTCGACCTGATGCGGCGCATCCGCACCGACTTCACCTTCGACGCCAAGGCGACCACCGTCCACACGCCGCTGGCCGAGGCCTTCGCTCTCAGGGCGGGGGTGTGCCAGGATTTCGCGCATATCATGATCGCCGGCCTGCGCGGGCTCGGCCTGCCCGCCGCCTATGTCAGCGGCTACATCCGCACCATCCCGCCCGCCGGCCGGCCGCGCCTGCGGGGCGCCGATGCCAGCCATGCCTGGGTCTCGGTCTGGTGCGGGGATGGCTGGATCGGCCTCGATCCCACCAACAACATCGGCGCCTGCGACGACCACATCGTGGTGGCGCGGGGCCGCGACTACACCGACGTCTCGCCCATCGACGGCATCGTCTCCTCCTCCGGCCCGCAGAAGCTCAAGGTCGAGGTGGACGTGATCCCCGACGGCGAGGCGATGCCGGAGGCGGCGGGCGAGCCGGAGGCCGAAACGGCCTGAATCCGGGCCTCGAAGGAGGGGCCAGTCCGCGCTCCGAGTTCTGGAGGCCTCCTTCGAGGCCGCTTCGCGGCGCCTCAGGATGAGGTGGTCGGGTGGGAAGGCGAACCTCGGTCCCGGTAACTCATTCTCATCCCATCAAAATCCTCATCCTGAGGTGCCGCAGCGAAGCGAAGGCCTCGAAGGAGGCATCCAGATCGCACAACGCTGCTGGAAGCCTCACCCGCCCCCCTCCCCCTGGAACGGATGGATCGGCGGGATCAGCGCCGCGGCGAGTTCCAGCCGGCCGGAGATGACGCCGCGCTCGGTGATCATCGTGTCGGCGATGGTCTGCAGCGTCGCCGCCGGCCCCTGGACCAGCACCACTTCGAGGGTCTGGTTGTTCATCAGGTGGACGTGGAGCGAGGAGATCACCTCGGCGATGTAGCGCCGCTGCAGGTCGGCCAGACGCTGCTGCACGCCCGGCGCGAGATGATCGTAGAACAGCGTGATCGTGCCCACCATCACCCGGTCGCCGACCTTGTGTCGGTGCTCCACGAGCGAGCGGTGGAGGATCGTCGCCACTGCCTGGGAGCGGCTGGCGAAGCCCCGCTCCCCCACCATGGTGTCGAGTTCGCAGAGCAGGTCCTCGGACAGCGACAGGCTGATCCGGCTCACCGGCTTGCGCCGCCCGCCCGCGCCCTCCTCCGGGACCGCCCCGTCATCGGCACCCAATTCGGTCTCGTCGCCACCGGCCATCGGGCCTCTCCTCCATGCCGGGCCGAACCTGGCACGTCTCTTGTATGGGTGAAACGCAATCGGTATTACGATTTCCAGCGATCGTACTACGCGGTTCGGAGAATGCAGATGCACCTTTCCACGATCCTGACCGCCGGACGCAAGGCCATCACGGGCTGCGCCCTCGCCCTGGGCCTCCTCACGGCCTCCGCCTCCATCCCCGTGGCGCACGCCGCCGAGCCCCTGCGCATCGGCTACAGCGACTGGCCCGGCTGGGTGGCCTGGCAGGTCGCCATCGAGAAGGGCTGGCTGAAGGAAGCCGGTGTTGACGCGAAGTTCGAGTGGTTCGACTACTCGGCCTCCATGGACGCGTTCTCCGCCGGCAAGCTCGACGCCGTCACCTGCACCAACGGCGATGCCCTGGTGATGGGCGGCAACGGCGCCAAGAACGTCATGATCATGCTCACCGATTATTCCAACGGCAACGACATGATCGTCGGCAAGCCCGGCGTGAAGGCGCTGGCCGACCTCAAGGGCAAGAAGGTCGGCCTCGAAGTCGGCCTGGTCGAGCATCTCCTCCTCATCAACGGCCTGGCCAAGCTCGGCCTCAAGGAGACGGACGTCACCCTGGTCAACGCCAAGACCAACGAGACCCCGCAGGTGCTCGCCTCCGGCGACGTCTCGGCCATCGGCGCGTGGCAGCCCGTCGCCGGGCAGGCGATGAAGGGCGCGGCCGGCGCCAAGCCGCTCTACACCTCCGCCGACGAGCCGGGCCTGATCTACGACGTGGTCACCGTCTCGCCGGCCAGCCTGTCGGGCCGCCGGGCCGAGTGGATCAAGTTCGTCGGCGTCTGGAACAAGGTCGTCGCCTATATCCAGGACCCGAAGACGCAACCCGACGCGGTGGCGATCATGGCGGCCAAGGTCGGCATCGACGCGCCCACCTTCACCCGCTTCCTCAAGGGCACCAAGCTCCTCACCCTGGCCGAGGGCGCCAAGGTGATGAAGGATGCCGACGGGTTCGGCTCCCTCTACGGCTCCAGCCGCTACGCCGACGCCTTCAACGTCAAGTACGAGGTCTACAAGACCGCCCAGGACGTGAAGAGCTACATCGACCCCGCGCTGACCGACGGCAAATGAGCGCGGAGATGCGCCAGGGCGTGGAGCGAGCGCCCCTTCTCCCCCCTGCGGGAGAAGGTGGCCCGCGCCGCGGGTCGGATGAGGGGAGCGCCATTTCCGGAGAGGTCTCCCCCTCTCCCGGTCGCTCCGCGACCACCCTCCCCCGCGAAGGGGGGAGGGACGCGCCGGCCCTGCGGCCGTCCCCCCGCCGCCGCTCCTGGGTCGGCGTGGCCCGGCCGCTCTCCCCACGCCGGCGGACGAGCCTCGCCATCCTGTCGTTCCTGATCCCGCTCCTCGCCTGGGCGGCGGTCTCCTACGTGCCGTTCCTGTGGCATCCCCTGGTGGAGGTGACCGAGCCCGGCGACATCGCCTGGATGGAACCGGGGATGCGCGTGCCGAAGGCCGCCTTCGCGGAGGAGGTCGCCTCGGCCAAGGCCGCCGGCACCGCCGAGCCCGCGGGCAGGCCCGCCAACCCGGTCTACCTCCCCGCCCCG
Source organism: Methylobacterium sp. 88A (assembly GCF_000376345.1). NCBI lineage: Bacteria > Pseudomonadati > Pseudomonadota > Alphaproteobacteria > Hyphomicrobiales > Methylobacteriaceae > Methylobacterium > Methylobacterium sp. 88A. The sequence goes on along the minus strand of NZ_AQVT01000001.1, from coordinate 1,510,435 downwards.
CACGAGGTGGCCACCGCGTTCTGGACCTCGCTGACGGCCCAGCCGACCCAGCGCGACGCCATCCGCCTGCCCTTGAGCCTGTGGCACTCGATCCAGATCATCGCCCTCGGCTTCCTGCTGTCGTCGCTGATCGGCGTGCCGCTGGGAATCCTCTGCGGCGCCCAGCCGACTTTGGCGCGCCTCACCGAGCCGGTCATCGAGTTCGTGCGCTACATGCCGGCCCCCGCCTTCGGTGCGCTGATGGTGGCCATCCTCGGCATCTATGACGGGCCGAAGATCGCGATCATCGTCATCGGCACCTTCTTCCAGCAGGTGCTGGTCATCGCCAACACCACGCGGCGGATCGAGCCCCTGCTGATCGAGGCGGCGCTGACGCTCGGCGCGCGGAATCTCCGCCTCATCCGCCGGGTGATCGTGCCGGCGATGCTGCCGCAGCTCTACCGCGACCAGCGCATCCTGCTCGGCTGGGCCTGGACCTACCTCATCGTCGCCGAACTCATCGGCACCTCGTCGGGCATCACCTTCTTCATCACGCAGCAGGCCCGCTACCAGCATTTCGACAACGTCTACGCCGCGATCCTCATCATCGGCCTCGTCGGCTCGGCCACGGATCTCGCCCTCGCCTGGCTCGGCCGCCGGCTGTTCCCCTACGACAGGAGCGAAGCGTGAACTCGGTCTCTCCCGTCTCCTCGCCCGTCGCCTCTCCCGTCGTCCTGCCGATCGAGGCCTGCGATTACCGCACCCAGTGCGAGCCGGTCCGTGCCCGGTTCGAGAAGCTGAAGAGCCGCGAGGTCGCCCTCCGGGTCGAGAAGCTGACGAAGACCTTCCGCAAGCCGGATGGCGGCACCACGGTGGCCCTGAAGGACATCGACCTCGTCACCCACCGGCGCGAGTTCCTCTGCGTCGTCGGGCCTTCGGGCTGCGGCAAGTCCACCTTCGTGCGCATCCTCGCCGGGCTCGAGACTTCCACCTCGGGCGTGGTCAGCGTCGAGGGCGTGCCGGTCTCGGGGCCAGGGGCCGACCGGGGCATGGTGTTCCAGGGCTACACCCTGTTCCCCTGGCTCAGCGTGCTGCGCAACGTCGCCTTCGGCCTGGAGGAGAACGGCACGCCGCGTCGGGAAGCGGAGCGCGAGGCCCGGCAATGGCTGGCGCTGATCGGGCTGGAGGCCTTCGCCGACAGCTACCCGCACCAGCTCTCCGGCGGCATGAAGCAGCGCGTGGCCATCGCCCGGGCGCTGGCCACCCGGCCGCGCATCCTGCTCATGGACGAGCCGTTCTCGGCCCTCGACACCCAGTCGCGCGCCCGGATGCAGGCCTATCTCATCGAGATCTGGAAGAAGATCGACATCACCATCGTCTTCATCACCCACGACCTCGACGAGGCGGTGCATCTGGCCGACCGCATCCTCGTCCTCAGCGCCCATCCGGGCGAGGTGGCCGAACTCATCGAAGTCCCGGTGCCGCGCCCGCGCAGCCACAACCAGGCGCTCACCCCCGAATTCCGCGCCACCCGCGCCCGCCTCGATGCGCTGATCCACCCGCCGAAGGACGAGGCCGAAGACAGCGTCGCCCCCGACGTGGTGACGCGCATGACGTCTGCGGGGGACGAGGTGGAATGATGGCCCGCGCTCATTCTCCCGGTGTCGTGCGCATCCCCCTCTCCCCGCGTGCGGGGAGAGGGCTTCCTGCCCCCTTGCCGGGGCAGGAAGCGAGGCGGCAGCCGACGGTGAGGGGGCGGTTCCGGATGAGCCACATCCGTCGACACCCCCTCACCCTCGCTTCGGCTTCGCCTGCGCTACCCGCCGGCACGACGGGGTGCCGGCGGGCCTCTCCCCGCCCGGCGGGGAGAGGGGGGCGCGCCTGCGTCGTCGACCTTCAGGCATCCCGGCCATGACCACACCCTCCCCCCTCCTCTGGGCGAACAGCACCTGGGACGAGATCCCCGGCGACCTCGCCGCCGTCTCGCGTGCGGCTGAGCGCATCCCCCTCTCCCCGCTCGCGGGGAGAGGGCTTCCTGCCCCCTTGCCGGGGCAGGAAGCGAGGCGGCAGCCGACGGTGAGGGGGCGGTTCCGGTTGAGCCACATCCGTCGACACCCCCTCACCCTCGCTTCGGCTTCGCCTGCGTTACCCGCTGGCACGACGGGGTGCCTGCGGGCCTCTCCCCGCCCGGCGGGGAGAGGGGGCCGCGCCTGCGTCGTCGTCGACCTTTGGTCGTCCCGGCCATGACCACACCCTCCCCCCTCCTCTGGGCGAACCGCACCTGGGACGAGATCCCCGGCGACCTCGCCGCCGTCGCCTATGCCGCCATCCTGCCCGTGGGGGCCACCGAGCAGCACGGGCCGCATCTCGGCACGGGCATGGATTTCGTCCTGGCCGAGGCCCTGACCCATGCGGTCTCGGCGCGGACCCGCGTGCCGGTGCTCCCTACCCTCCCCTATGGCTGTTCCCTCGGGCACAGCCGGCGCTGGCCCGGTACGATCACCCTCGATCCCGTGATGATGATGCGGCTCGTGGCCCAGATCGGCACCTCGGCCTACCAGTCGGGCGTGCGGCGGCTGTTCATCGTCAACGCCCACGTCACCAACGCCGCGCCCCTGCGCTGCGCCCTGGAGATGCTGCGCGCCGCCCATGACGACCTCATGGTCGCCCTGGTGAACTCCGCCACGGTGAGCGAGCGCGTCCGCGCCGCGCATTTCGCCGACGCCGACGACTGGCACGCCAACGCCGCCGAGACCGCGCTGATGATGGCGACGGCGCCCGATCTCGTGCGCCCGGACCGCATCGCCGATGCGGACGATCCCGACCGGACGGAGGGGCTCGTCTTCTCCCATCCGGTCAACCGGACGAGCCTGAACGGCGTCACCGGACGCCCCTCGCAGGCGAGCCTCGAAGACGGGGAGCGTCTGTTCGGCTGGATGGTCGAGGACCTGTCCGCCCTCGTCCTGCGGGGCCTCTCCGAGACCCCGCCGCTGCCCCATTCCTTCTCCGTTTCCGCTTAAAACCAAGGAGCCGCCCGATGGCGCATGCCACCGAAATCGATCCCGCCATTGCCAAGCTGCAGGACGACCTGCGCGCCAAGGGCGTGAAATACGTCATCGGCGCCTATGTCGACATCCACGGCGCACAGAAGGCCAAGGTGGTGCCCGTCGACCACCTGCCGCAGATGGCGGCGGGGTCCGAGCGCTATACCGGCTATGCCCTCGACGGGCTCGGCCAGGCCCCGAACGAGGACGAGCTCGCCTCGGTGCCGGACTTCTCGCAGCTGATCCAGCTGCCCTGGGAATCGAAATTGGCCTGGTGCCCGGCCGACCTCACCTTCCAGGGCCAGCCCTACCCGCTCTCCACCCGCGTCGCCCTGAAGACCGTGCTGAAGGATGCCGAGGCCATGGGCTTCGGCTTCAACCTCGGCATCGAATGCGAGATCTTCCTGCTCAAGCAGGAGGCGGACGGCTCGCTGCACACGCCGATCCCCGACGATAAGCTGGTGAAGCCCTGCTACGACGTGCGCGGCTTCGTCGACAACTTCACCTGGCTCGACAAGGTCGCCACCACGATCAACGATCTCGGATGGGACTTGTATTCCTTCGACCACGAGGATGCCTGCGGCCAGTTCGAGTTCGATTTCAACTATGCCGACGCCCTGACCATGTGCGACCGGCTCACCTTCTTCCGCATGATGGCCAAGCACTATGCCAAGGAAGAAGGCCTCATCGCCACGATGATGCCCAAACCCTTTGCAGATCGCACCGGCAATGGCGCGCATTTCAACATGTCCCTCTCCGACAAGGAGACGGGCAAGAACGCCTTCGCCTGCGACCCGAAAGACGATCCGCGCGGCCTCGGCCTCACCGAGACCGGGTACCACTTCATCGGCGGCGTGCTGAAGCACGGGCGGGCGCTCTGCGCCGCCTTCGCGCCGACCGTGAACAGCTACAAGCGCCTCGTGCGCCAGGGCTCCATGGCCGGCTTTTCCTGGGCGCCGGTGTTCAACTCCTACGGCTCGAACAACCGCACCAATTCGGTGCGCGTGCCGGCCGGCGGCGGACGCTGCGAAAGCCGCAACGCCGACGGCGCGGTCAATCCCTACCTCGCCGCCGCCCTGGTCCTGGCGGCGGGTCTGGAGGGCGTGCGCGAGCGGATCGATCCGGGGGCTCCCAACGAGGACAACCTCTACGACCTCACCGACGCCCAGCGCGCCGAGCGCGGCATCGAGTTCCTGCCCCAGACCCTCGCCGAGGCGGTGGACGCCTTCGCCGCCGACCCGCTGGTGGAGAAGACCCTGGGCAAGGCGCTCCGCGACGAGTTCATCCGCTACAAGCGCGCCGAGTGGGAGGAGTATCACCTCACGGTCAGTGCCTGGGAGATCGAGCGCTACAGCCATCTGTTCTAGGCAGGCTCAACAGACGTGGTCGCCGGTTTTGCATCGTGACACCGGCGACACGTCAAAGTCCCTGGCGAGGTGAAGCATTGGCGGGCCGATACGAACCTCGCTTGTCGTTAACCCTCGCTCGAAGCGGATTCTCAACACACTCATGCTTCTCTCCCGCTGTCATTATTGGTATTCGCAAGGGTGGCCGGGATTCGGCCGGCCGCGGATGCGGTTGCGGGGGAGATGGTCCGGTGGAGATTGCGCGACTGCTTCATACGTTCGGCGGTCCGTTGCTCGCCCTGTTCGGCGGAATCGGCGCGCGGTCGATGGGGACGCTCGTGACCGGCATGGGCAGCGGCGTCCGGACCGTGGATTTCGCCGGGTCGCCCCGCCCCTGCAAGCCCTACCGGCCGGACCCGGGCCGGATCGTCTCGGGCGATCCGGCCCAGACGGTGAGCGTCGCCTACCAGAGCGACGACGGTCTCTTCTCGGCCGGAACCTGGACCTGCCAGCCGGGCAAATGGCACATCGAGTTCGCCCAGAACGAGTTCGTGCACATCCTCGAAGGGGTGGTGGTGGTCACGGACGGGGACGGGCTCGCCAAGACCTACCGGGCGGGGGACGCCTTCGTCTCTCCCGCCGGTTTCTCCGGCACCTGGGACGTCAGGGAGCCGATGCGCAAGTACTTCACACTCGGTGGTCCGCCGGGTTAAGCAGCACCCCTAACGACGCATGCCCGCCGGGACGACCCGGCCGCGCCAGGGCTGTTTTTCCGGGACGACCCGGAGAACAGCTTTGAGGAGACGGGCATGACCGACACAGCCAGCATCATCGCCGAGAACCGGCGCCGCTACGAGGAACTGAAGGCGCAAGGCCAGGGGCATGCCCCGCGCACCCTGCCACCGCCCTCTTCGCGGGACTTGCCCCTCGACGAGGCGGCGATCCTCCATACCGAGACCATTCCCGGCGGCTGGTATCGCACCTTCGAGCTCAATGCCGGCGAAGCCCTGCGGATCGGCCTCGAACATGGCCCGTCGAGCGTCGCCCTCGTCGCCTGGAACGCCGCCGAGACCTCGGAACGCCTGAACTACGCCGACACCGTGAAGGTGCAGTGGACCGCCGCCCTCCAGCGCGGCCGGGTGCTGTTCTCCGACATGGGCCGGGTGATGCTCTCGCTCATCGAGGATTCCTGCGGCGCGCACGACGCGCTCGTCGGTGGTTCCAACGCCGAATCCAATGCTGCGCGCTACGCGGGCGGCCCCCATCGCAACACCCGCGACAACCTCGTCCTCGCAGCCCTCAAGGCCGGGCTCGACCGGCGCGACATCCCCGCCTGTATCACGCTGTTCGCCCCCGTCTCCGTGGGCGCGGAGGGGCGCTTCGCCTGGAACGAGGCCGGCCGCCGCGCGGGCGACTTCGTGGACCTGCGCGCCGAGCTCGACCTCCTCGTCACCCTCTCGAACTGCCCCCACCCCCTCGACCCGAACCCGGATTACGCGCCCAACCCCGTGGTGGTCACCCGCTTCCGGGCGCCCGTCCCGGCGGTGGACGATCTCTGCCGCAACGCCACGATCGAGGCCGTGCGCGGCTTCGAGAACAACGCCGCCATCGGCTTCTGACGGGAGGGACGCATCATGACCGACGACACCCAGCTTCTCCTCAATGAGGTCGTGCCGGCCCAGGCGCCCTGGTCCGGCCTCGTGCGCAAGGGCCAGATTCTGCGCATCACCGACACCGACGGCTGCCAGGCGGTGGACACCCTGTTCTACCGCGCCGGCGACATGGGCGAGCGCTATTCCTCGCAGGACACCCTGCGCGTCCAGGGCTCGGCCTATGTGACGACGGGCACGCGCCTCGTCTCCAACGAGGGCCGGGTGATGGCCACCGTCACCGCCGATTCCTGCGGCCGGCACGATACCTCGGCCGGGGCCTGCTCCTGCGAGGCGAACACCGTCCGCTTCGGCCACGCCACCCGCTATCTCCATGCCTGCCGCGAGAATTTCGCCCTGGAAGTCGCCAAATACGGCCTCTCGAAGCGCGACATCCCGCCCAACATCAACTTCTTCATGAACGTGCCCATCGAGCAGAACGGCGAGCTCGCCATCGTCGACGGCGTCTCCGCTCCCGGCGACTACGTCGAGGTCACGGCGGAGATGGACGTGATCTGCGTGATCTCGAACTGCCCGCAGATCAACAACCCCTGCAACGGCTTCAACCCGACGCCGATCCACGTCTCCATTCGGGACGCGCGCTGATGTTCGGCAAGATCCTCATCGCCAATCGCGGCGAGATCGCCCGGCGGATCGCCCGCACCTGCCGGCGCATGGGTGTCGCGTCCGTGGCCGTCTACTCGGATGCCGACCGGTTCACCCGCGGCGTGCTGGAGGCGGACGAGGCCGTCCGCCTCGGACCCGCCCCGGCCGCCGAGAGCTACCTGAACGTCGACGCCGTGATCGCCGCCTGCAAGGCGACGGGGGCGCAGGCCGTCCATCCCGGCTACGGCTTCCTGTCGGAGAACGTGGCCTTCGCCGAGCGTCTGGCGGCCGACGGCATCGTCTTCATCGGCCCGAAGCCCGAGCACCTGCGCGCCTTCGGCCTCAAGCACACGGCGCGCGACCTCGCGCGGGCCAGCGGCGTGCCCCTCCTTCCCGGCACCGGCCTGCTGCCGGATCTCGACGCGGCGATCGCAGCCGCCGAGACCATCGGCTACCCGGTGATGCTCAAGAGCACCGCCGGCGGCGGCGGCATCGGCATGCGCCTCTGCGCCTCGGCCGACGAGCTCCGCGAGCACTATACCAGCGTGGAGCGCACGGCCCGCGCCAGCTTCGGCGATGCCCGCGTCTATCTCGAACGCTTCGTCGGCGAGGCGCGCCATGTGGAGGTGCAGATCTTCGGCGACGGCGCGGGCCGCGTGGTGGCGCTGGGCGAGCGCGACTGCTCGCTCCAGCGCCGCAACCAGAAGGTCATCGAGGAAACGCCGGCGCCGGGCCTGTCGGACGCCGTGCGTGCACGCCTCCACGCGGCCTCGGTGGCCCTGGGGACGAGCGTCGCCTACGCCTCGGCGGGGACGGTGGAGTATATCTACGATCCCGTCCGCGAGGATTTCTCCTTCCTCGAAGTGAACACCCGGCTCCAGGTCGAGCATCCGGTCACCGAGGCGGTGTTCGGCATCGATCTCGTCGAATGGATGATCCGCCAGGCGGCGGGCGAGGACGTGATCGCTGCCGCCGGCCCCCTGGTCCCGCGCGGTGCCGCCATGGAAGCGCGGCTCTATGCCGAGATTCCGCACGCCAATTTCGCCCCGAGCGCCGGCCTCCTCACCGAGGTGCGGTTCCCCGCCGAGGCCCGCATCGACGGCTGGATCGAGACCGGCACCGAGGTCACCACCAACTACGACCCGATGCTCGCCAAGATCATCGTGACCGGCGAGGATCGCCCGGCGGCGCTCGCCGCCTTGCGCCAGGCCCTCGACGACAGCGCGGTCTCGGGGATCGAGACCAACCTCGATTATCTGCGCGCCATCGCCGGTTCCGAGCTCTTCGCCTCGGGCCGGGTCGCCACCACGGCGTTGCGCGACTTTCCCTATGCGCCGCGCAGCATCGAGGTGCTGGTCCCCGGCGCGCAATCGAGCCTGCAGGAACTGCCCGGCCGCATCGGGCTCTGGCATGTGGGCGTGCCGCCGAGCGGGCCGATGGATGCGCGCTCGTTCCGCGACGCCAACGCCCTCGTGGGCAACCCGCCCGACACCTGCGCCCTGGAACTCACCGTGTCCGGGCCGACCCTGCGCTTCCACGCCGCCGCCACCGTGGCCCTCGCCGGGGCCGCGATGACCGTGCGCCTCGACGGGGTCGCGCAGCCTCACGGGAAGGCTTTCGCGGTCGAGCCCGGCCAGACGTTGAGCGTCGGCGCCATCGCCGGCCCCGGACAGCGCAGCTACCTCGCCCTGCGCGGCGGTTTCGCCGCGCCGGTCGTCCTCGGCTCGCGGGCGACCTTCGCGCTCGGCGCCTTCGGCGGCCACGCCACCGGCGTCCTCAAGGCCGGCGACGTCCTCCACCTCGGCGATGCGCCCGAGGTCGAAGCCTCGATGCCCGAGCCTGCGCCCCTCACCCATGCCTGGGAGATCGGCGTGGTCTACGGGCCGCACGGCGCGCCGGACTTCTTCCGGGACGAGGACATTTCGGACTTGTTCTCAGCCTCTTACGAGGTTCACTTCAACTCGGCCCGCACCGGCGTGCGTCTCGTCGGCCCGACCCCGCTCTGGGCACGCAGCGACGGCGGCGAGGCGGGGCTGCACCCGTCGAACCTCCACGACAACGCCTACGCCATCGGCTCCATCGACTTCACCGGCGACATGCCGATCCTCCTGGGGCCGGACGGCCCGAGTCTCGGCGGCTTCGTCTGCCCGGCGGTGATCGCCCGCGACGAGCAGTGGAAGATGGGCCAGCTGCGGCCGGGGGATACGGTGCGGTTCAGGGCGGTGGCGCGGGTGGGGGACGATTCCTTCGTCCTGTCCCAACCACATCCTCATCCTGAGGCGCCGGAGCGTAGCGGAGGCCTCGAAGGAGGGCTCCAGAGAACGCCGCGCCCCCTGGAGGCCTCCTTCGAGGCCGCTTGCGCGGCACCTCAGGATGAGGTCGTTGGATTGGGGGGAGGGAAAGATCGCGCCGGCTCGCCCATCCTCGCCACCGACTCCTCCGGCCCCGTGCCGGTGGTCTACCGCCGCCAGGGCGACGACAACCTGCTGGTCGAATACGGGCCGATGGCCCTCGATATCGGCATCCGTCTGCGGGTCCACCTCCTGGCAGAGGCGGTGGCCGAGGCGCAGTTGCCCGGTCTCATCGACCTGACGCCCGGCATCCGCTCGCTCCAGATCCATTACGACGGCACCACGCTGCCGCGATCCCGTCTCCTCGGGCAGTTGCGCGAGATCGAGGCCGCCCTGCCCGCCGTCGAGGACGTGACGGTGCCGAGCCGCGTGGTCCATCTGCCCCTGTCCTGGAACGACCCGCAGGCCGAACTCGCCATGCGCAAGTACCAGGAACTGGTCCGCCCCAACGCGCCCTGGTGCCCCTCGAACATCGAGTTCATCCGCCGCATCAATGGCTTGGAGTCGGAAGCTGACGTAAAACGCATCATCTTCGATGCGAGCTATCTCGTGATGGGGCTGGGCGACGTCTATCTCGGCGCGCCGGTGGCGACGCCGGTGGACCCGCGCCACCGCCTCGTCACCACCAAGTACAACCCCGCCCGTACCTGGACGCCGGAGAACGCGGTGGGCATCGGCGGCGCCTATATGTGCATCTACGGCATGGAGGGGCCCGGCGGGTACCAGCTCTTCGGCCGCACCATCCAGATCTGGAACACCTGGCGGATGACGAAGGAATTCGTCCCCGGCCATCCCTGGCTGCTGCGCCCGTTCGACCGCATCCGCTTCTTCCCCGTGAGCCACGACGAACTGACGGAGGCGCGCGCCGCCTTCCCGCACGGGGCCTACCCGCTGACCATCGAGGAGGGCACGTTCTCCTATGCCGAGCACCGGGCCGAGCTCGCCCGCAACGCCGTCGAGATCACGGCCGCGAAGCTGCGCCAGCAGACCGCCTTCGAGGCCGAGCGGCAGCGCTGGCAGGATGAGGGGCTCGACAGTTTCGTCGCCGACGAGGGCGCGCCCGTGGGCGAGGAGGATGCGGTGCCGGCCGGCCATGTGGGCGTGCCGACCACCGTGCCGGGCAATGTCTGGAAGGTGCTGGTCGAGGAAGGCCAGAGCGTCGCGGCCGGCGAGACGGTGGCGATCCTCGAATCGATGAAGATGGAGATCGCCGTGTCCGCCCCGGTGGCGGGAATCGTGCGTGAGGTCCGGGTGAAGCCGGGCCGCACCCTGCGCGGCGGCGATCTCGTCGCCATCCTCGAAGAGATCTGAGCAGGTGAGAGAGCCGACCGACATGCTGCCGACCATCCTCGACCTGTCGACCCTGCGCGCCCTTTACGCGTCGGGCCGTGCCACCCCCGTCACCGTTGCTGAGGCCGTCGCCGAAAGGATGGAGGCGTCGACGGACCCCGCCATCTTCATCACCGCCCTCGACCGGGAAGCGTTGGTGAACGCGGCGCGGGATCTGATGGCGCGCTACCCCGAGCCGAACTCATTGCCGCTCTGGGGCGTGCCCTTCGCGGTGAAGGACAATATCGACGTCGCCGGCCTGCCGACGACGGCGGCCTGCCCGGCCTTCGCCTACGATGCGAAAGCGGATGCCGAGGTGGTGGCGCGCCTGAAGGCGGCGGGTGCGTTCTGCACGGGCAAGACCAATCTCGACCAGTTCGCCACCGGCCTCAACGGCACCCGCTCGCCCTACGGCGCGCCGCGCAGCGTGTTCAGCGCCGTCCATGTCTCGGGCGGGTCGAGCTCCGGCTCGGCGGTCGCCGTGGCGGCGGGGCTCGCGAGCTTTTCGCTGGGCACCGACACGGCCGGCTCCGGCCGCGTGCCGGCGATGTTCAACAACCTCGTGGGGATCAAGCCGACGCCGGGCCTGTTCAGCACGACGGGCCTCGTCCCCGCCTGCCGCAGCCTCGACTGCATCAGCATCTTCGCGGCGACCGTCGGCGACGGTCTCGCGATCCGCCGCATCGCGGAAGGGTACGATGCCGCCGATCCGTTCTCGCGGCGGGCGGTGCCGCATTCCCTCCCCGCCCGGGGCCTGCGCTTCGGCGTCCCGACCCCAGCCGAGCGCGAGTTCTACGGCGATGCCGAGCGCGAGGCGCTCTACGATGCGGCCATCGCCCGCCTCGAAGCGCTGGGCGCCGTGGCGGTGCCGTTCGATTACGCGCCGTTCCGCGAGATCGCGACCCTGCTCTATAATGGGCCGTGGGTCGCCGAGCGCCTGGCCGCCATCGCCGGGTTCTTCGCCGGGAATGCCGACGCCCTCGACCCGAGCGTGAGGAGCATCGTCGAGTCCGCCAAGGACTACAGCGCCGTCGATGCGTTCGAGGGCCGCTACGCGTTCGAGGCCCTGCGGCGGCGCACCGAGGCGACCTGGGCGGAGATCGACATCCTGCTCCTGCCGACCTCGCCCACCACCTACACGGTGGAAGAGATGCTGGCCGACCCGATCCGCCTCAACAGCCATTTCGGGCATTACACCAACTTCGCCAACCTTCTCGGCCTCGCCGCGATCGCGGTGCCCGGAGGCTTCGGCGCCGATGGATTGCCCGGCGGCGTGACGCTCGTCGGCCCCGGCTTCAGCGACGAGGCTTTGGGCCACTGGGCCGACGCGCTCCACCGCGCGGCGGCGTGCGGAATGGGGATCGCACGCGGCGCGATTCTGCCCGAGGCCAGCCGGGTGCCGGCCCCGGAGGCGGACGAGATCGCCATCGCGGTGGTGGGCGCCCATCTCACGGGCCTGCCCCTCAACCACCAACTCACCGATCTCGGCGGCAGGAAGGTGCGGGCGGCGCGGACCTCGGGCGCGTACCGCCTCTACGCCCTGCCCGGCACCCGGCCGGCCAAGCCCGGCCTGGTCCACGAGCCGGGCTTTGCCGGCGGCGGGCTGGAGGTCGAGATCTGGGCCCTGCCCCCGGCGGGCTTCGGCCGCTTCACCGCCGCGATCCCCGCCCCCCTCGGCATCGGCAAGCTCACCCTGGAGGACGGCTCGGACGTCTCCGGGTTCCTGTGCGAGGCCCATGCGGTGGCGGGCGCCGAGGACATCACAGTCCACGGCGGCTGGCGCGCCTATCTCGCCTCCCGCTGACGCGGCCCGTCAGGGCGCGGGCTGCGATCCGGTCTCCGGCGAAGCGGGGATGCCGCCCGCCGGCGACCACAGCCTTTCGCAGAAGAAGCGCTCGCGCAGGAGCATCACCAGGGCCGCGCGCTTGTGCGGGAAATCGAAGGTCTTGATCCGCGCGAAGCCCGACCGCTCCAGGTTGCGCAATTGCTGGACATGGTCCGCCTTGGGCTCGCCGACGATCCGCTCCGTGCGCGGGTCGTCGAGGAAGAGCGCGTGCATGAGCGAGGGTAGCCAGGCCGAGATGTAGGCCTTGCCGCGAAACCGGCTCTCGCCGATCAGGACATGCCAGCCGCGATCGTAATCCTGCACGTCGTAAAACGGGGCGAGGCCGTTCTCCTTGGCCCAGTAGATCTCGAAATAGCCGAACGGCTCGCCGCCGATCGTCCCGATCAGCGGGATCATGTGCGGATCGGCGATGAGGCCGGCGAGATAGGCTTCGTGCTTGTCGCGCCCGCCGGCCTCGCCCCAGGCAGCATCGACCACCGGATCGTTGAACCAGCGATGCAGGGTATCGACGTCGTCGATCGTGGCGGCGCGGAACGCCACGGCCTGCCCGAGCCAGGGGATGAAGCGGGAATAGATCACGCCCTTGGGCTTCGGCGGCCGCTGCGGATGGCGCTTGCCGCCGCTCATCACCGGCCGCGCCGGAAAATCGCGCGATGCCAGGTTGGCGAGCCAGGGGTCGGGGCGCTGCCACAGCATCATTGGATCGACGCCGAGGCCGTCTCCCTCCCGCACGGCAAGCCCGCGTTCCATCAGGGAATCGGCGAGGCCGGCGAAGCTCGCGGGATCGAGCCCGATCCACCCGGCCTCGGGATGGGTCGCCGAGACCATCTCGAAGGCTGCCGTGACACCGGCGAGGACGTCTCGCGGGTCGGGTCTCACCGGCTCCTCGATGGAGAGATGCGGGCCGGCTCCCCCCTGGAGGCGCAGGCGGAGACCGACCCGGCCTTCCGCCACGACGCTGAGCCGGTCGCCGTCGCGATAGACTTCGAGGGGACGGCCCATCGCCTCGCCGCATCGAAAGGGTGCTGTCGTCCGGAGCATCGCGTCTCGTCGTTGGCTGGAACAGGCATCCGCGAAGCGGGACGCCCTTTTGGGAGAGGACGACCGGCGGCGCGGTAAATTTAGTGGCGTGCACGAAACTCCCGCCGATCGCCCGCGGCCCGGCCGGACGACCCGGCACCTGCCGGTCCACGTCCTCACCTCACACGACCTATCTAACGCTCTGCGGGTAAGATATTCTCGATACAACCGATCACGATCCGAAGATGTCGCCGCTCATGCAATGGACGATCCGCGGCCATGCAAAGCCGCGATTCGGGCGGGTGCGGTGTCTTGCGGCAGCATAAGTCCTTCCCAGTGAGCCTAAATCTCCACCAAACCGTGATTATCGACTATCCGATACGAGTTTAGAAGACTTCTAATTCAAATATTTTCTGACAAAAGCGCCCTTGTAAGTCTGTGAAATTTCCCACTTTAGCCTCGTTATCTGAGGTGGGGGTGGCACTTGCCCGGCTGTTTGGCGCGGCGGGGTGGCTTCGCCCGGTTTCGTCCTGGCCTGCACATTCGAAGAAGGTCGTCCATGGGACAACGTCATACGCACGAGACGCGCCGCGACATCGACGCTCCGCTCCTGGCCGTTCTCGTCGCCGAACAATCGGGCCTGGTCGCCTACGCGACGCAGATCCTGCACGATCGCTCGGCGGCCGAGGACGTGGTGCAGGAGGTGGTGCTCAAGCTTTGCGAGGAGCCGGCCGCCGACCTGCGGCAGGGCCGCCGCATCGAGGCGCCGGTGCCTTACCTGCGGCGGATGGTGCGGAACGCCGCCATCGACTGGGCGCGCCGGACCTTGCGCGAGCGCTGCCGCTTCGTGCCGGACGAACTGGCCGAGGCCGTCGCCGCTCCCTGCGCCTGCCCTCAGGATCGTCTCGAACAATGCCAGGCCCTGAAGGCCGCCCTGGCCGCGCTGGAGACGACGTCGGAGCGCACCCGCCGGGTCTTCCTCGCCCACAGGATCGACGGCGTGCCGCAGACCGTCCTCGCCCGCGAGAACGGCGTCTCCCCGACGCTGGTGAATTTCATGATCCGCGACGGCACGGCCCTGTGCCGATCCGCGGCGTCCTGAGCAGGTCTCGCACCGGTACGGGCCACCGCCATCCGGCAGGGGACGCTTTCAGGGAAAGGAGGGTCGGATGGCGCTCGAAGCGACGTCCGATGGCGCTCGAAAGCACCGTCTCGTGGCGGTGGCGATGACGCGCGCCACGATCGTCACAAGATCGTTGTTCACCAGGGACTTGAAAGAAACCTGGTGGAGCTGAGCGGGATCGAACCGCTGACCTCCGCAGTGCGATTGCGGCGCTCTCCCATCTGAGCTACAGCCCCGTTCCGAGGTGCCGGCCTTGTAGGCGCGCGTACCTCGACCTGTCAATTCCGGAATTCCCGACGTTAGACCCGAGCCTGACAAGGCGGGGCGAACGAGGACATCAGACCGCGCATGTATGCTCTTCTCTGGCTCTTCGACACCGTCGTGCAGCTCTTCATCTATGTGCTCATCGCCAGCGCCGTGCTGAGCTGGCTCGTGGCCTTCAACGTGGTCAACGTGCGCAACCCGATCGTCTCCCAGATCGGCGAGGTGCTGTATCGGCTGACCGAGCCGGTCCTTCGCCCGATCCGCAGCATCCTGCCCAATCTCGGCGGCATCGACCTGTCGCCGATCGTCCTCGTGCTCCTGCTGCTCTTCGTGAGCCGCCTCCTGCACGAGGTCATTCCGCCCCAGACCGTCGTCTATGGCGGCTGAGGCCGCGCCGCGCTGAAGGCACAAGAAACACTCCGAGGGACGACCAAGAGATGAAGACCAATCCCGGCCGATTCTTCGAGGATTACCGCCTCGGCGAGACCATCCGCCATGCCACGCCGCGCACGGTGACGAGCGGTGACGTCGCGCTCTATACCTCGCTCTACGGGCCACGCTTCGCGGTGCAGTCCTCGGATGCTTTCGCCAAGGCGATCGGCTACCCGCAGAGCCCGCTCGACGACCTCCTCACCTTCCACGTCGTGTTCGGCAAGACGGTGCCGGACATCTCCTTGAACGCACTCGCCAATCTCGGCTACGCCGAGGGCGGCTTCCGCCGGCCGGTCTATCCCGGCGAGACCCTGTCCACGGTCTCCGAGGTGATCGGCCTCAAGGAAAGCTCGAACCGCCAGACCGGCGTGGTCTACGTCCGCTCCACCGGGTCCGACGCCAACGGCGAGACGGTTCTGAGCTATTGCCGCTGGGTGCTGGTCAAGAAGCGCGATCCGGAAGCGAAGATCGAGCAGGAGCACGTCCCGACCTTCGCCAAGGTTGTCGACCCGGCCGATCTCGCCGGCGCCCTGCCGCCGCTGAACGTCGGCGCCTACGATCTCGACCTTGCCGGCTCTCCGCACCGCTTCGGCGATTACGTGGTCGGCGAGAAGATCGACCATGTCGATGGCATGACCGTCGAGGAGGCCGAGCACCAGATCGCCACGCGCCTCTACCAGAACACCGCCAAGGTGCATTTCGACGGCTTCGCCGCCAAGGATACCCGGTTCGGCCGTCGCCTGATCTATGGCGGCGTGGTGATCTCGCTGGCCCGCGCGCTGAGCTTCAACGGCCTCGGCAACGCCTTCGCGCTGGCCGGCATCAATGCCGGTCGCCACGTGGCGCCGCTCTTTGCCGGTGATACGGTCTATGCCTGGAGTGAAGTGCTTGAAGCCGCAGAGCTTCCCGGCCGTTCCGATATCGGCGCCCTGCGCCTGCGTACCGTGGCTACCAAGAACCAGCCCTGCGGCGCCCATCCGGACAAGATCGGCGACGGCTACGACCCCGCCGTGATCCTCGACTTGGATTACTGGGCCTTCATGCCGCGCTGACGCGTGCTCAACTCCCGGCGAACAGGCCCATCACGGTTTGCCGCAGCGGGTTCTCGGGGTTCGACAGCAACCGGATCGCCATCGCGCAGGCGATGGTGACCAGCAGCGGCCGGATCAGCTTCGCACCGAGGCGGATCGCCAGGATCGAGCCGATCTGGGCCCCGATGAAGGCTCCGAAGGCCATGGCGATGCCGATGGTCCAGACCACATGGCCCGAGGCCGCGAACAGGGCGAGGCTGCCGAGGTTGCTGGCGGCATTGGCGAGCTTGGTATGGGCGGTGGCGCGCACCACGCCGAGGCCGAGGAGCGTCACGAACCCGATCATGTAGAACGCGCCGGCGCCCGGGCCGAACACGCCGTCGTAGAAGCCGACGGCGGGCGCCCAAGTGAGCGCGAACAGGCCGGGCCGCATCCGCGCCGCCGCGTCCTCGCTGCTCATCCGCCGGGCGAAAGCGAAATAGAACGCGATCCCGATCAGCAGCACAGGAACGGCCGCGTCGAGGACCGGTCGCGGCAGTAGGCTGACGCAAAGCGCACCGCCGATCGAGGCAAGACCGGCGGCGAGCGCGATCTTCCAGGCCGCCGGCCAATGGATGTGGCCCCGCCGCGCGAAAGCGATGGTCGATGAGACCGCGCCGGCGCTGCCCTGAAGCTTGTTGGTGGCGATGGCGCTCACCGGATCGAGTCCGGAGAGGAGCAGGGCCGGCACCGTGATGAGGCCGCCGCCGCCCGCGATGGCATCGACACACCCGGCCGCCACGGCAACCGCGAATAGGCCCGCGACGAGGCTGATGTCGACACCCAAGATCATTCCGTTCTCTCCTCCGTCCGGTCGCGACCGACCGAATGCCGGCGGGAGGCGGATGGGTCTTTTAGTTGCGCACGATCACCTTCGTGCCGACCTTCACCCGGTCGTAGAGGTCGACTACATCCTTGTTGGTCATGCGGATGCAGCCCGACGAGACGGCGGCGCCCATGGTCTCCGGCTCGTTGGAGCCGTGGATACGGTAGAGCGAGGAGCCGAGATACATCGCCCGTGCGCCAAGGGGGTTGTCCTGGCCGCCGGCCATGAAGCGAGGCAGGTCGGGCCGCCGCGCCAGCATCTGCGCCGGAGGGCGCCAAGCCGGCCATTCCTTCTTCATCGTCACCGACTTCTGGCCGGACCAGGAGAAGCCCTGACGGCCCACGCCGACCCCGTAGCGCACAGCCTGGCCACCGCCGAGCACATAGTAGAGCCGCCGCTGACTCGTCGAAACCACGATGGTGCCGGGCTTCTCCGCCCCCTTCCACGCAACCGTCTCGCGCGGGATCGCCTGCTCCTTGAAAATGTTCATGAAGTCGGCGATCGGCCCGCTGTCGAACGGGTTGCCGGCGCTGGCGCCGCCGCACGTGGCGAAGCCCATGCCCATCGCGAGAACCGTGGCGGCGAAAAGGGAGCGCGTGCCCATTGTAATCGTCTCCGTCCGGACCTGGACAGGCGGCGCGTGTGCACCCCGTCTCCCATTCCGGTGAGGTCCAGCCTCAATGAGCCGGACTTCAGATGATCGGGTCGGCAGACTTGGCCGGATGGTTAAGGACGGTCAACCCGCTGCGATGCGAACGGAATATGCTGTGGGATTGGAGCAACGGCTGTGATTCGAACTGCCATTCGACTGTTTGACAAAATGTCGCAGGTTATTGCGTTGCGGGAACTTTCGCACCACCCTCAGTTTCGTGACCTCATCGCCGACCAGTTCCGCCTCTGCCCCTCTGGAGGCAGGATGCTTCGCTTCGACCGCCCCGCAAGGGCAGGCGGTCGTCCGTCTGCGCTCGGCGCTGTCGACCATGCTGGTGTTACTCTCCCTGCTCGTGATGGTGCTGTCTTGCCTCCCGCAAGGGTTGCGGGCCGGTGGCGTCGGGGCGCCGGTCTCGAGCCAGTGGCCCGATGGTTTCACGAGCCAGTGCGAAGCGCCTTCGACCGGTTCCGCATCGCATCTGGAGATCGACGACGCTGTGACGCCGTCCTCCCTGTCTGGATCGCGGCTCCTCGGTGAAGCCTTGGAGCCGGCCTTGCGAGGTCGTTCCGCCCTGTCGCTCGGGATCAGCGCGGATGCACCGCTCTACCGCCCTCCCAGGACTACGGCGTGAGAGCTTGGCCGCGGCGTTTTGACCACCCGGCCGCGTAGATCGTCCTTTTACCGGCTCGTGTCGCGCGATCGCCAAGATTGTGAACGATTTCTGAAGCCGTGATGTGTGTGGTCGGCCCCTAGTCGGCCGACGCATGCCCAATGACGCCATGGCCGCCTCGCGTGGCCCAGCGATTGCCACGGTGCCGAAGTCGCTTCGCGGATCTTCGCCCGGGACTTGAGTGTCAGAGCTGCCAATCCGCCGGGCGGGTTGCGATCGACCGCGTATCGCACAGGAGCGAAATCATCGTGACGTCTACTGCCCTCCGTACCCGACGTGTCTGGCCGGCCTCCCTGGCTGCTGCCTCCGTCATGGTCGCCCTGTCCGCCTGCAATCAGAAGCAGCAGGCCGCAGCTCCGGTTCCGAGCCCACCCGCCGAAGTGAGCATCGTCACCGTCCGCGAGCAGCCGATCCCTTATCTCCGCGACCTCCCCGGCCGCGTCGCGCCCCTGCGCATCGCCGAAGTGCGTTCCCGCGTCTCCGGTCTCGTGGTCAAGCGCACGTTCGAACAGGGCAGCTTGGTCAAGGAAGGCGACATCCTCTACAAGATCGATCCTGCCCCGTTCGAGGCGGAACTCGCCAGCGCAGAGGCAGCGCTCGCCCGCACGGAGGCCGCCCAGGTTCTCGCCGGCCAGCAGGCCGACCGACTCGAGCAGCTCCTGTCCCGCCAGACCGCGAGCCAGGCGCAGTACGATAGCGCCTATGCCGGCCTGAAACAGGCCCAGGCCGAGGTCGCCGGCGCCAAAGCCGCCCGCGACCGGGCCAAGCTGAACCTCAACTATACCGACGTCCGCGCCCCGATCTCTGGCCGGATCGGCCGCGCCCTTCTCACCGAGGGTACGTTGGTGGAACAGGGGGCCACCGCCAACCTCGCCACGATCCAGCAACTCGATCCGATCTACGTGGACATCACCCAGTCCGTCGGCGAGCTGAACAAGCTCCGCAGGGACCTCGCCAGCGGCGAACTCTCGCGCCTGTCCAACGACACCGCCAACGCGCATCTGATCATGGATGACGGTTCTCTCTACGGCTCGGCCGGCAAGGTGCTGTTCTCCGATGTCACCGCCGATCCGAGTACCGGACAGGTCACCCTGCGCGTGCTCTTCCCGAACCCGCATGACGAGCTGTTCCCGGGCATGTATGTCCGCGCCCGCATCAAGCAGGGCATCGACGTCGATGCCATCGCGGTGCCTCAGCAGGCGATCCAGCGCACCAATGACGGCAAGGCCGAGGTCTGGGTGGTCGGCAAGGACGACAAGGTGATGCTCCAGCCTGTGGAGGTCGGACCCGTCGTCGATTCCCAGTGGGTCATTCGCGACGGGCTCAAGTCCGGCGACCGCGTCGTCGTGGAGGGCGTCCAGAAGATATCGGTCGGTTCGTCGGTCAAGACCGTCGAGATGAAGGTGGCTGCCCAGGCGGAGGCCAAACCCTACGATACCGATCTCGACGACAAGTCGGCCGCCGCGCAGCCCGCTTCCGCTCAGGTGCGCTGACCCATGGCCCGCTTCTTCATCGATCGCCCGATCTTCGCATGGGTCGTTGCGCTTTTCATCTGCCTCGGCGGGATCCTGTCGATTCCGAGCTTGCCCGTGGCGCAGTATCCCGTCATCGCTCCGCCCTCGATCGCCCTCTCCACCTCCTATCCCGGAGCGTCGGTCGAGAACCTCTATACCGGCACCACCCGCCTCATCGAGGATGAGCTCAACGGCGCGGCCAACATCCTCAGTTTCGAATCCGCGAGCGATGCGTTCGGCGTCATCGAAATCACGGCGCAGTTTCAGCCGGGCACGGATTCGAGTCTCGCGGGCGTCGAGGTTCAGAACCGCCTCAAGCGCGTCGAGGCGCGCCTGCCGGCCGAGGTACGCCAGCAGGGCACGCTGGTGGAGGAAGCCTCAGCCGCGACACTGAACATCATCACCCTGATCTCGCCCGACAAGTCGATGGACGAGATCGCGCTCGGCGACTTCCTCATCCGCAACGTCATCAACGAGATCCGCCGTATCCCCGGTGTGGGTCGCGCAACGCTCTACTCCACCGAGCGCAGTCTCCGCATCTGGATCGATTCCGACAAGCTGCGCGGCCTGTCCCTGAACGCGTCCGACGTCTCGAAGGCGATCACCAACCAGAACGTCCAGATCGCATCGGGCGCCGTCGGCGCCATGCCGAGCCCGGCCTCGAACACCGTCAACTTTCCCATCATCGTCAAGGGTCAGATGACGGCGCCCGAGGAATTCGGCGCCATCGTCCTGCGAGCCAACCCGGACGGGTCGAATGTGCGCCTGCGCGACATCGCCCGGATCGAGCTCGGCGGTGAAGACTACAAGTTCACCACCCGGCTGAACGGCGGTGAGGCGGCGGGCATCTCGGTGACCCTGGCGCCGGACGGCAACGCCCTCGAGACCGCCTCCGCCATCCGCGCGAAGATGGAGGAGCTGTCGCAGTTCTTCCCGTCCAACGTGCAATGGGACATCCCCTACGACATCACGCCCGCCGTCGAGGCCTCGATCAAGAAGGTGCTGATGACGCTGGTGGAGGCCGTCATCCTCGTCTTCGTGGTGATGTTCCTGTTCCTCCAGAACATCCGTTACACCCTGATCCCGACCATCGTCGTTCCGATCGCCCTCATGGGGACCTGCACGGTGATGTTGCTCGCTGGCTTCTCGGTGAACGTGCTGACGATGTTCGGCATGGTGCTGGCCATCGGCATCCTCGTCGACGACGCTATCGTGGTCGTCGAGAATGTCGAGCGCATCATGAACGAGGAAGGGCTGTCTCCGAAGGAGGCGACCCGAAAGGCGATGAGTCAGATCACCGGCGCGATCATCGGCATCACCCTGGTGCTGATCGCCGTCTTCATCCCGATGGCGTTCTTCCCAGGCTCGGTGGGCATCATCTATCGCCAGTTCTCCATTGCCATGGTGACGTCCATCGGCTTCTCGGCGCTTCTCGCCCTGACGCTGACGCCGGCTCTCTGCGCCACCCTGCTCAAGCCCATCGAGAAGGGCCACGGCCATTCCAAGGGCGGCGTGTTCGGCTGGTTCAACCGGATCGTCGACCGCGAGACCGCGCGCTACGGCCGCGGCGTGGCAGGGATGATCAGGCGCTCGGGCCGGGTGATGATGGTCTACCTCGCCCTCGTCATCGGACTCGCCTTCGCCTTCGTGCGGATGCCGGAAGGCTTCCTTCCGGTCGAGGACCAGGGTTTCTTCACGGTCGATATCCAGACGCCGCCCGGCTCGTCTTTCAACCGCACCCTCAACGCCGTGAAGGCGGTGGAGGAGCACCTGATGGCCCAGTCCGGCGTCGCCACGGTGACGGTCGTCAACGGCTTCTCGTTCTCCGGTCAGGGCCAGGTGACGAGCCAAGCCTTCGTGACGCTGAAGCCCTGGGGTGAGCGCGATGCGGCCAACTCGGCGGCTGCCTTGGTGGAGGGGACCAACAAGGCGCTCGGCACCTATAAGGACGCCGTGATCCAGGCGCTTGAGCCGCCGCCGATCGACAACCTCGGCAACGCTTCGGGCTTCAGTTTCCGCCTTCAGGATCGTGCCCAGAAGGGCTACTCGGCCCTGATGGCTGCACAGGAGCAACTGCTCTCCCTCGCGAAGAAAAGCTCGATCCTGCAGAAGGTTTATGTCGAGGGGCTACCTCCGGCACCGCAAGCGGAACTCGTCATCGATCGCGAGAAGGCGGCGGCCCTGGGCGTCGACTTCGAGGAGATCAACAACACGATCCAGGTCAATCTCGGTTCGGTCTATACCAACGACTTCCCGAACCGGGGCAAGATGCAGCGCGTGATCGTGCAAGCCGAGGACAGCCAGCGCCTCAAGGCGGCCGACCTGCTGAATTACGGGGTGAAGAACAGCCAGGGCGCGATGGTGCCGATGTCGTCCTTCGCCGATCTCAAATGGAGTGTCGGGCCGGCGCAGATCATCGGCTTCAACGGCTACCAGTCTGTGCGCATCACCGGCGAGCCGGCAGCGGGCTATACCTCCGGCGATGCGATCGCCGAGATGGAGCGTCTGATGCAGCAGTTGCCCAAGGGCTTCGGCTACATTTGGACTGGCCAGTCGCTGCAGGAGAAGCAGGCCGGCAGTCAGGCGACGCTGCTGCTGGCCCTGTCGATCCTGATCGTGTTCCTGTGCCTTGCCGCCCTTTACGAGAGCTGGTCGATCCCGTTCTCGGTGCTGCTGGTGATCCCGCTCGGCGTCATCGGCTCGGTGGCGGCGGTCTACCTGAGGGGCATGCCCAACGACGTCTACTTCAAGATCGGGCTCATCACGATCATCGGCCTCTCGGCCAAGAACGCGATCCTGATCGTGGAGTTCGCCAAGGACCTGTGGCGGCCGGGCAAGTCCCTGGTCGATGCGACCATCGAAGCCTCCACGCTCCGCTTCCGGCCGATCGTGATGACCTCGCTGGCCTTCATCTTCGGTGTAGTGCCACTGGCCATTGCCTCGGGCGCGGCCTCGAAGAGCCAGCAGGCCATCGGTACCGGCGTGCTCGGCGGCATGATTTCCGCCACGATCCTGGCAGTCCTCTTCGTGCCGGTCTTCTTCGTCTTCGTCATGCGCCTGTTCAGGACGAAGCCGGTCGAGCACGAGCCGAAAGCGGCCGAGACGGGTTCGATTCCGTCGAGCCATCACGCTCCGGCGGAGTAGGATCGGTTCTTCTCCGCATACCGGGAGAGGAGCCTCGACATGAAAAAGGCCTGGAGCCGGGGAGAAACCGGTTCCAGGCCTTTTTTCTTGAGATACTCACTTGGCGGCCGGGCTGACTGCCCGGTCGCCGCCTCCTAACGGAAGGCTCAGGCAGTCTCGAGCAGGCGGCGGGCGATGACCTGGGCCTGGATCTCCGCGGCACCCTCGAAGATCGAGAGGATGCGCGCATCGCAGAGCACACGGCTCACCGCGTATTCCAGCGCGAAGCCGTTGCCGCCATGGATCTGGAGGGCATTGTCCGCTGCCGCCCAGGCGACGCGGGCGCCGAGCAACTTGGCCATGCCGGCCTCGAGATCACAGCGCTTGCCCTCATCCTTCTCGCGGGCGGAGAAGTAGGTGAGCTGGCGCGCGATGTTGATCTCCACCGCCATCATGGCGATCTTGTCGGCGACGCGGGGGAAGTTGATCAGTGCCTTGCCGAACTGCACCCGATCCTCGGCGTAGCGCAGGCCTAGGTCGAGGGCGTTCTGCGCCACGCCGATGGCGCGGGCCGCCGTCTGGATGCGGGCGGATTCGAAGGTCTGCATGAGCTGGGTGAAGCCCTTGCCTTCGACCTCGCCGAGGAGGTTGGCCGCCGGCACTTCGAAATTGTCGAAGGCGAGCTCGTATTCCTTCATGCCGCGATAGCCGAGCACGTGGATCTCGCCGCCGGACAGGCCGGCCACCGGGAAGGGATCCGCATCGGTGCCGCGCGGCTTTTCAGCAACGAGGAGCGACAGACCCCGGTGACCCTTTTCCTCGGGCTTGGTGCGCACGAGGCAGGTCATGATGTCGGCGCGGACCGGATGCGTGATCCAGGTCTTGTTGCCCGAGATCTTCCAGACGTCGCCGTCCTTCACGGCCTTGGTCCGGAGGGACGCGAGGTCGGAGCCGGTATTCGGCTCGGTGAACACGGCGGTCGGGAGGGTATCGCCCGACGCGATGCCGGGCAGGAAGCGGTGCTTCTGCTCCTCGGTGCCGCCACACAGGATCAGTTCGGCGGCGATCTCCGAGCGGGTGCCGAGCGAGCCGACGCCGATATAGGCTCGGGACAGCTCCTCGGAGACGACGCACATGGAGATCTTGGGCAAGCCCATGCCGCCGTATTCCTCCGGAATCGTGAGGCCGAAGACGCCGAGCTCGGCCATCTTGGTGACGATCTCCATGGGGATGTAGGCGTTCTGGCTGTGCCACTCATGGGCGTGCGGCACGACTTCGGCGAGACCGAAGCGGCGCATCTCCGAACGGATCGCTTCCATGTCCTCGTCGAGACCGGATTTGCCGATAGTGGCAGAGCCGCCATTGTCGCGGATGCGTGCCACGAGTGCGGCGCGGTTCTCAGGCGTGTTGCCCTCGGCGATCATGCTCTCGACGGCATCCGTCCGGAACTTCATGACCTCGCGGGCGGACAGACCCAGCGAGCCGGTCGGACGCACGATCTCGCCCTGGCTCATGGGAATGCCGGAGAACATCTGGTCGAGATATTCTCCGATACCGATCTTCACGAGGAGCGCCTCCGTCTCCCCGAACTCACCGGTTTCGGTCAGGCGCGCCGCATAGGCGCCGAGTTCACGCACGCCCTCGGCATAGGTGGCGAGCCAGGCGAGGCCGTGGGCCGCATGCTGCTCGGCCTCGAGCTTCTCTGGCGAGATCTTACCCTCGGCGGAGAGGACCTTCGCGCGAACCCGGCGGGTTGCCTCGGCGACGAGGGCCTTGGCGGCTTCGCCGGCGCCCTGGGCCAGTGTCAGGAGATCCTGCGGTTCGGTGGAGATGGCCGGGGAAGCGGACATGGTTCGAATCTCTCAAATCAGAATGAGGGTTGGCGCTCATTATAGGCAGGTTTGCCAAGTCTGTAGAGGCGTCTCGCCGCAGCGCGGCACTATCCCACCTGAATTCATTATTTCTCGCCGTGAAAAGCCTGGTTCTGCTCGGCAAAGCCAGGAGATCTGAATTTTATTGAGAGACGAATCAAAGAAAAACTCATCTTCGGCTGGCGACCGCGACCCCAATCGTGGCCACCGCCATGCCGGCCATCTGAATCGGGGCCAGTGTCTCGCCGAACAGGAGATAGGCCATCGCCGCCGAGACCGGAGGGACCAGAAAGAGCAGGGAGGCGACGCCGGCCACCTCGCCACGCCGGATCAGGGCGAGAAGAAGCAGGATACCCGCCACCGAATTCACCAGGATCGACCACGCCAGTCCGCCCCAGAGCGGCAGGGACGCGTCGAAACGGCCCGTGCCGAACAGAAGCGCCGCCGGCACGGCAAGGAGCGCGGCCCCGACGAACTGGATCGCCGCATTCGGCAGCAATTCGGCCTGCCCCGCATGGCTTTTCTGCCACAGAGTGCCGATGGTCATCGCCACCATCGCCCCGAAGCAGGCGACGAGAGGCAACGCCGGGATGCCGGACGCGTCCGCCGCACCGATCTTCGGGGCGAGTACGAGAAGCGCACCGGCGAAGCCCGTGGCGATCCCGGCCCAGCGACGCGGGCTGACGACCTCGCCAAGGAACGGCCGCGCCATCGCTGCCGTCAGAAGGGGCTGGAGACTGCCGACCAGGGCGGCGATGCCCGATGGCAGACCACGCTCCACCGACCAGAATACGCCGATGACGTAGATGCCCTGCATCAGCACGCCGGCCACCAGGGCATCGCGCCATCCCGCGCGGCTGCGAGGGTATCTCGCGCCGAGGCCGAAGGTGATGGCGCTCAGAACGATGGCGACGCCGACGAGCCGGATGGCGACGAAGGTGAAGGCCTCCGCATGGGGCGCCACGAAACGTGCGGCGACGAAGCCCGACGCCCAGATCAGGACGAAGACCGACGAGACCACGGAAGCGGGCAAGGTGCGGGTTGGGGAAGCCGGCGTATCGACTGACATGACGGTGGCGCAGGCAACACACCGAACCGCTGAACACAAGCCGCACCGGTAACGGGCGGTACTGCATCGACCTGACGACCGACCCGGACGTTGCGCCGTCGCCCGGCCTCGCGTTTAGACAGTCTGTATCGTCGAGCCCCACAGATCACGAGAAGCGCCCCACCTGCCGTGAGCCGTCTCCGCAACAGCGCCAACATCGCCAGCCTCGCCGCCCAGCGCTTCGTCTCACATGACGGCTGGGCGATCGCGAGCCATATCGCTCTCTCGATCCTGACCTCGCTGTTTCCCTTCCTGATCCTGCTCGCGGCTTTGGCCGGCCTCCTTGGCACCAAGTCGCTCGCCGACGAAGCCGGCATCCTTATTTTCGATGCGTGGCCTCGCGAGGTGGCCAAACCCATTGCCGGGGAGGTTCACCGGGTGCTCACCGAGCAGCGCGGCGGCGTGCTCACCATCGGTGCTCTCCTTGCCCTCTACTTCTCGTCCTCGGGTGTCGAAAGCCTGAGGGTGGGGCTCAACCGTGCCTATGGCCTGCGCGAGACCAGGCCATGGTGGCTCACCCGCCTCGAATCGATCGGCTATGTCGTCTGCGGCGCCTTCGCCATGCTCGCCTTCGCTCTGCTGGTTGTCCTGGGGCCGCTGATCTGGCGCAGGGTCATTGACGTGGCGCCGGGGCTCGAGCCGTTGAGCCTCACTGTCGCCCTCGGCCGCATCGGCATCACCGCCTTTCTTCTCGCGGCGGTTCTCGTCATCGCCCACAAATTCGTGGCGGCCGGCCCCCGTCCGATCCTCTCGGTACTGCCCGGCGTCGTGGTGACGCTGGTGCTTTGGTTCCTGGCCGGCCTCGGGTTCGGCTTCTACCTCGACCGATTCTCCACCGCTTACGCCTCCACCTATGGCGGATTGGCGACCGCGATGGTCTTTCTGGTTTTTCTCTACTGGCTCGCCGCGATGTTCCTGTTCGGTGGCGAAATCAATGGCACCGTCATTGCAGCACGACGCCAGCGGCTCCAGGCCCGGATGCTGGCGAGACAGGCCGAGGCGCGCCGGCACTGAAGCAGGGTGCCGCCGCCGGCATGCCGACATCCACCTGTGACCTTCGCGGCCTATGCCGAACGGTCTCGCGCGGGCATGAGGGCGGCAGGGCTGGCGCGATGGTCGGTCGGAGGTTCAAGGGTAATGCGCATCAGGTTCGGCTGCGAGATGGGCTACGACTTCGCCTATCCTACTCCGATGATCGTCCGGTTGACGGCGCATCCGAGCCGGTTCGCGCGCGCGAACGAGCCGGACCGTCTGGCCATCGGCCCCGAGACGCCGCACGAAGTGTTCATCGACGATTTCGGCAACCGGTGCTGCCGCCTCGTGGCACCGGCGGGGGCGGTGACCCTGTCGGTGGAGGGATGGCTCGATGATGACGGCGATCTCGATCCCGTCGTGCCGCAAGCGATCCAGCATCCCATCGAGGATCTGCCCCTGGAGGCCCTACCCTTCCTGGTGGCGAGCCGCTACTGCGAGTCCGATCTGCTCTCGAACGAAGCGTGGCGCCTGTTCGGCGATGTCCCGCCCGGATGGGCCCGCGCTCAGGCGGTCTGCGATTGGGTCCACGGCCATATCAGCTTCGGCTACGGCTATTCGAACGTAGACCGCACCGCTGCAGATGCCCTCGCCGTCGGGCGCGGGGTCTGTCGCGACTATGCTCACCTGTTCGTAGCGTTCTGCCGTGGCCTCAACATGCCGACGCGTTATTGCACCGGCTATCTCAGTTTCATCGGCGAACCAGAGCCGCATGCGCCCGGGGATTTCGCCGCCTGGACCGAAGTCTATCTCGGCGGCGCGTGGCATGTCTTCGACCCGCGCAACAACGCTCCTCGTCGGGGCCGCATCCTCGTCGCCCGGGGGCGCGATGCGGCGGACGTTCCATTGACCCATACGTTTGGATCGAACGTGCTGACGAAGTTCCGGGTCTGGGCTGAGGAAGAGGTGGAGATCGAGACCTCCGTCGGATAGTTTCCGGAGTGGCCCCCTCCCCGACTCCGGGGGGAGGGGCGTTCATCTTAGGCCGCGAGTGCGAGGGCGGGCTCGGAGGCGTCCGCACCGGCCATGAACTGCGCCCGGGCGAGGTCGGCGAAGCGGCCGTTCTCCGCGACGAGTTCCTCGAAGGTTCCCGATTCGACGATCCGGCCCTCGTGGAAGACGAGGATACGGTCGGCGTTGCGAATCGTCGCCAGACGGTGGGCGATGACGAAGGTGGTCCGGCCTTCCATCACGGCCTCGAGGGCACCCTGCAGCTTGCGTTCTGTGGTCGCATCGAGAGCCGATGTCGCCTCGTCGAGGATCAGCACCGGCGGGTTCTTGAGCAACGCGCGGGCAATGGAGAGGCGCTGACGTTCGCCGCC
The DNA here is from genome assembly GCF_000376345.1 of Methylobacterium sp. 88A. Lineage (NCBI taxonomy): Bacteria > Pseudomonadati > Pseudomonadota > Alphaproteobacteria > Hyphomicrobiales > Methylobacteriaceae > Methylobacterium > Methylobacterium sp. 88A. The sequence goes on along the minus strand of NZ_AQVT01000001.1, from coordinate 1,482,258 downwards.
GGAGAGCGAGCGGCCGCGCTCGCCGATGATCGTGTCGAGACCGTCGAACTGGCGATCCATGAACTCCGTCGCCTGGGCGCGGTCGAGGGCGTCGAGCATCTCCGCATCGGTAGCATCGGGACGGCCGACTTGGAGATTCTCGCGGATCGAGCGGGCGAACAGCATCGGCTCCTGGAACACCACGCCGATGTTGTGGCGCAGGGAGGCGAGGCCGATATCGCGGATGTCGGTACCGTCGATACGGATCGCGCCGGTATCCGGGTCGAACGCACGGTGCAGCAGACCCAGTGTGGTCGACTTACCCGAGCCGGTGGTTCCTACGAGGGCGATGGTTTGCCCGGCCTGCGCCGTGAAGGAGACACTCTCCACGGCCTTGCGGCGCGGGGTGTAGGAGAAGCCGACCTGATCGAAGGAGACCTCGCCCTCGAAACGGGCCACCTGCATGGCGCCGGGACGATCGTGGACGGCCGGGGTCGTGTCCAGAATCTCGAAATACTCGGCGATCTTGGGCATCTGCTGGAACAGACCGTTGATGCAAGTGGCGACCTGATCGAGGCGGGCGACGAGCATGGTGGCAAGGCTCATGAAGGCCACCACTTCGCCGATCGAGGCCATGCCGTGCTGACGCAGGGCGATACCCGTGATAAAGATGGCCGTCATGGTCAGGGTGGCGGCGGCGCGGGTCGCGACATTGGCGAGCGCCCACCACGACAGGACCGGGATCTGAGCCGCGAGCAGGTTGCGAATGATGCCGTGCATGGCCTCCTTCTCCGCCTTGGCGCGGGTGAAGGACTGGATGACGGCCACATTGCCGAGGGCGTCGGAGGCATGGGCGGCAAGGCCTGACTGGTAGGCCTCGACCCGGCCCTGCAGCATCTCGGTGCGACGCATGACGAAGGTGGTGAGCACGGTGAACATCGTCACCAGTACGACCAGGATGGAGCCGAGCTGCCAGTTCACGAACAGGGTCATCGGCAGGAGGACGGCGAGGGAGACGACGGCGACGAAATGATCGCGGAAGAAGCCGAGCCAGAGCCAGAACATGCCGTTCGATCCTTCCAGCATCGCCTTCAGGACGCGGCCGGAATGGTTCGAGGAATGGAAGGCCAGCGGCAGTTCCAGCACATGCTCGAAGTAATTCGCCATGGAAGCGAGACGATTGCGATGGGCCAGCCGGTCCGCATGCAGTGCGATGGTGACGCCGGCCGCGATGGTGAACAGCCCGAAGGCGACCCATGCGCCGATGAGCGGCGCCAGTGTCGAGAAGGCGTTACCGTCGCTCTTCAGATGCGTCAGCTGATCGATGATGCGCCCCATGAGCAGCGGCTCGGCGAAAGCCGCGACCGCGAGGGCCACATTGGCGACAGCGAGTAGGGCTGCCAAGCGCCGATCGGCGCCCAGTAGGCCCATGACGCGCGCATAGAGACGAACCAACGGCATGACGACGTGTGCTCCGATGCCAATCACGGCGCGGTCCTTTTGCCGGAACCTTCGCCCTCAACCCTTCGCCTTCGACCCGGCCCCCATTCATCGGAGATCACAAGCCATTCGGCGTGCTCGGCTTATCGCAAGGCCACCCTGAACGGCGAATGACAGGAATGCGCCGGGCGGACCGTTATCCTTTACGGTTCGTTCAGCGCGTCCGCCTAACTCTGGCCAAGTCGCTTTCCGCTCGGATGCTGTTCCGCGGTGCTGGGTAAGCCGACCAGGGTTCACCATGGATCTCGCAACCGGTATCGGGCTTCTCGGCGGCTTCGGTGTCGTCTTCACCCTGATCATGATCGATGGCGGCAACTTCGCCGCCTTTTTCGACAAGCACGCGGTCATCGTCATCTTCGGCGGTTCCACCGCGGCCACGATGATCCGTTTTCCGTTCGCCACGATGATGCATGGCCTGCCGATGGGTATGCGCTACGCTTTCACCATGCGGGCGATCAGACCGCGCGAACTCATCGAGGAGATCACCAAGATCGCCGATGTCGTGCGGAAATCCGGTCCGATGGCGCTGGAGAATATGGAGATCTCCGATCCCTTCCTGGCTCAGGGCGCCCGCTACATCGCCGACGGCTACGACCGCGAGTTCATCCGCGACACGATGGAGCGCGATCGCGACAACTTTCTCATGCATCTCGACGAGGGCTCGAAGATCTACCGCGCTTTCGGGGACTGCGCCCCCGCCTGGGGCATGATCGGCACCATTCTCGGCATGGTGACGATGTTCGCCAACATGTCGGACCCCTCCAAGCTCGGCCCCGCCATGGCGACCGCGCTGCTCGCCACTCTCTACGGCGCGCTGATTTCCAACATGATCGCGCTCCCGCTCGCCGACAAGCTGCACGTGAAGCTGGAGGAGGAGGACGTCTCCCGCTCCCTCATCATCGACGGCATCCTGCTCATCCGCGACTCGAAGAGCTCGTCCCTCGTGCGTGAGATGCTGGTCGCTTATCTGCCGCACAACCACCGCGACGACCTCGCGGCGGAAGCAGCCTAGCGGGAAGAGGGGTAATCGGCCGTGGCCAGGAAGAAGCGCGGAGGCCATGGCGGTCACGGATGGTTCGTGACCTTCGCCGATCTCATGGCGCTGCTCATGAGCTTCTTCGTGATGATCGCAGCCTATTCCACCCAGGACCAGAAGAAGATGCAGGCCGTGGCCGGCTCCATGCGCGATGCGTTCGGCGTCAACAAGGAATCGCGCTTTTCCGGAATTATCGAGGTGAACGGCCTGCCAACGCCGGGGCATATCAAGAACCGCAGCGATATCGCGCCGGAACAAGCCACCGATCGGCCAAAGCCGCCGGACAACGAATCGAATGCCCCGGAGGGGATTCAGGACAGCGGCTATCCGGAAGCGTTCGGCCTTGCCGCCGCCAGTCTGCGTCAGGCGATGCAGGACATGCCCGAGATCTCGGAACTCTCGAAGAACATCATCGTCAATCCGACGCAGAAGGGCGTTGATCTCTCGCTTGTGGATCAGGACGGCAGCACGATGTTCCCACACGGGTCGAGCCGCCCGAACGATCGGACCCGGCGCCTTCTTGAGAAACTCGCCCCCGTCATTCGAAAGCTGCCCAACCGTATCACCGTCACGGGCTATACCGCCACGGACCGGCCCGGCACGCGCCCCCCTGCCCCGCCCTGGGAGCTCTCGGCCGGTCGCGCCATCAGCGTGCGCGAAATCCTCGCCAGCGCCGGCGTGCCCGACGATCGCTTCGCTTCGGTCTCCGGCAAGGCGGATACCGAGCCGCTCTTTCCGGACAACCCGTACCTGTCCTCAAACCGGCGCGTGACGGTGACGCTCATGGGCGAGCAGGCACCGACGCCGCGCTCGATGAAGCTGCCCTGAGAAGAACGCGGGATCACTCGGCGACCAGCAACGCCCAATAGACCTTGTATTTCGAATTGGGTGCATAGGCCGTGGCGATGCCCATGCGTGTCGCCCGAGGGGCCAGCATGACGGCGTTATGGGCTGGGCTGTCGCGCCATCCCGAGAAGGCCTCCGCCAAGGTGTGGTAGCCGGCGGAAAGATTGGCCTGCGCGCCCGCATAGCCGAGCCGCTGCACCGCGACCTTCACCGTCTGGGCCTGGCTCGGCTTGTCTGCGGCCGCCATCGCCGCCGCCTCGGCTTCGGCCAGACGCTGCAGGTCCGGGTCGATCCGTAGTGGGGCACCGCCGCTTCGCGCACGATAGGCCGAGATCATATCACGCGCGGTCGCCGTATCGACCGATGCGCCGGAGGTGGTCATCGGCCAGTACAGGCTCGGAAGCGCACCGGTGGTCGGTGCTTCCTTGGCGCAGCCGGATAGCGCCAGACCGCCCAGAAGCGCGAGGCCGAACACCCGGAATCCCATCGTCATCGTTCTGGCCCCGCCTTCATCGTCGATCGTGTCGGTCTACGACACCTCCGCAGGGCTCCTACGCCGGTTCGGTTCACGGGGCGTTGCCGAGCGCATCGGCTCGGCTTCCTCGTTCGCGGAAGGGCTGACCTGCCGGTCATCGACCTCCTCCGCCTGAGCCGGCCGATCCTGGCTCCAGTTTTGCGCGAACACGCCGGCGATCTGCCCGAGCGCGGTCTGGACCGGCTCCAGGCCCTGGACGGTGACGACGCTCGATCCGGGGCCGAGAGCCGGGATGAACCCTGCGCCGGACAAGGCTTGAAACACGGAAAAGTTCAGGTCGCTCGTGACCTTCAGGCCCATGCTGACATCGACGATCATCGCGATCAGTTCGAATTCGAGGAAGGGATCGCCGATCTTGCGGAACACCACTCGCGGCGCCGGCTCCTTCAGCACGTCCGGATGGGCAGAGGCGCAGGCCACCAGCATCTCGGCGGCACGGACCGGATCCTGGTTGCGCAGGACGTTGACGGTGATGGTGACGCGGCCGGTGCGGTCGCCGCGAACCCGGTTCTTCACGATACCCGAGATGAGGTTCGAGTTCGGCACGATCACCGCCGAACGATCGAAGGTCTGGATCTCGGTGGAACGCACGGAGATGCGCTTCACGATGCCCTCGCTGTCGCCGATGAGCACCTGATCGCCGACGCGGATCGGTCGCTCCCAAAGCAGCAGCAGGCCCGAGACGAAGTTGTTGACGATGGATTGAAGGCCGAAACCGATACCGACCGAGAGCGCACCGGCGACGATGGTCAGCTTTTCGAGGCTCAAGCCCAGATAGGAGAAGGCCAGCGCCAGGGCGATCAGGAATCCGCAATAGCCGGTGATGGTGGAGATGGAGTTGCGCAAACCGGCGTCGAGGTCGGTGGCCGGCAGGTAGGTCTGTTCCAGCCAGCGCTGGACCGCGCGCGTGATGACGACGCCGATGACGAGAAGTCCCACCGCATACGCGATGGTCGAGAGCGAGATCGTCACGTCTCCGACCTTGAAGCCGAAGAAGGCGCTGCGTACGGAGGTGAAGACGTCGGTGGAATCGAGGCCCCAGGGCGCGAGCGCCAGCAGGGCGGCCACCAGGATCAGAACGACCCGGGCGAGCCCGGTCGACAGAACGGCGATCTGGTTGATCGAGCGCTTACGCAGCCCGGTATTGGCCTGAAGCGCTGTGGCGAAGCGGGTCTCGTCCTTGAGCGTACCGCCGATGAACGTGTCGGCGCTGGAGATCAGGAGGTAGAGCAACGCGATCAGGCACGCCGTCCAGACCAGCTGGTCGATGAGGAAGGCGGCGAAGGCGACATAGCCGACGAGGGGCGCGATGCCGATGACGATGACGGCCGCCCATCCAAGGAGACGCGCCGGTCCGCCGATCGTGGTGGTCGATTCCGGAGCGACGTAGGGACCGAAGCAGGCCTCCTCCTTGTCCGCCGTGTCGGCGAAGCGATGCAGGCCGATGGCGAGGATCAGGATGGTGGCGAGGGCGCCGATGCCACGGGTGGCGATGGAGATCGACAGGGCGGCGTAGATGCCGGAATTGAGCGCCTCGATGGATTTCACCACCGTGATCACCGTGGCGATGCCGACGGCGAGCCGCGTCAGCCGCGACGCGGTCGAATCGCTGAGCGGTGCCGGGCGCCAGGACGGCTTTTCCGGCGACAGCAGCGCATCGCACAGGGCCTCGACGAAGGCGATGAAGGCGAGGCCGCCGAGGATGGCGCCGGCCACCGGCATGAGCCGCTGCGGCAGCAGGTCCGTGGAATCGAGAGCGTAATAGACGGCGTAGCTTCCCACCACCGCCGGCACGGTGCCGAGGAGGAAGACGCGCCAGGCCGCCATCAGCTTCATGCGCTGAGTCGGATCGACCACGCTCTGGCTGCGCCGCCCGAGGCGCGGGGCGATGTTCCGGCGTCCGAAATACAGCGCCACGGAGATGCCCAGAGCTACCCCGAGTAGGAGGAGATTCCAGATCGATCCGTTGCGGCCGAACAGGCCGGCGATGTCGGTGACGGCGGCTTGCAGAGCCCGTATGTCGCGCGGGACATCGTCGGCGATACGCATCCAAAGGTCGGGATTCACCAGTGCCGACGAGCGCTCGAACAGGCCGCGAGTGAAAGCCGCCCTACGCTTGTTGGTGATCTGGTCGATGATCTGGTCGCTCTGCACGAGGAGCGATTTCGCCAGCCGCTGCGTCTCGTCGATCTCAGCGACCGCATGTTCGCGCTCGACCCGCTCCTTGGCGACGTCCTCGCCCTCCTCGCCTTCCTTCGGTTTCGGGCCGAGCTGCGTCAGGCGCTCGCGGGCGGCTTCGAGGCGCGGGGTGGTGGCATCGATGATTTGACGGATTCGGTCTGCGATGGCGTCGAGGCCGTCGCGTGCTTTCAGCAGGTTGGCGGGATCGACGTTGCGGCCTGCGAGAAGCTTCTCGCGCTCGTCGAGATTGGCCTTGGCTTCGTCGAGCCGGTCGCGGACATTCTTGATCGCCTCCGACACCGCCTGTTTCGGTGCTGGCGGCTTCGCGGCCGGAGCGGGGGCTGTAACAGCGGGTGGGACTGCGGCGGGCGGCGGCTTTGCCGGCTCCGTCTGCGCGGGGGCGGCGGGCGCCGCCTGGGCCAGAACCGGAAGGGGATTCAGTAGGGAAGCACCCATCCACGCGGCAAGGAGCGCTGCATGTCGCATTCTGCCCTTCATGAATCCCAGTTCCATGTCGTTCCTTTCATCGGCTCAGAACGCCCGCCCCTCTGGCGTCGGCAGGCGGACCCCGGCGCGTGGGGCAGGCACTTTACAGGCCCCGTCTCCGGCAAGGGCCGTGGCCATCACGGGAGCGCCAGCGAAGGCACCTCACACGCCGCAAGCGGCCGCGGGTCAAAAGTCGGATCGTCGGATGGCCGATCAATGGGGCGAAAGGGTGCCGCAGACACATCATTCGCTGAGGCGGCCCGAAAGATTGTGGGCCGCGACGTCGGGGATCGACCGGGCAACCTTCACAAGCGTGTCATGCTGATATTAGACTACCGCGCAATGGACAGAGCCTTTTCGTATCGACGCGAGGAGGTGGCGTTGGCCGTCCATGTTGATGTGCCTCGCCACGAACCGGGCGTTCCCGCCCGATACGACCGCTTTTGGCTAAGCCCAGGCCGGTCCACCCTCCCCGATCATCTGTTCTCTTCGCATCTTGTGCCGGTCCGGCGACCGAGATTTGTTCCCCGGATGCCAAAGTCGAAGACCGAACTGCCGGGACCACCGATCTTTCATCATCCGGGGACGATGCCGCGCCGTAACGCGTTGCGTCGTCCCTTCGTCGATCCGTCAAGAGAGTAGCGCCATGCTGGATCTCCAAACGCTCGTCCTCAACGCGGATTACCGGCCGCTTTCGTATAATCCGCTGTCCCTATGGTCCTGGAAGGACGCTTTCACCGCCCTGTTCCTCGACAGGGTCACGCTGGTGGCCAGCTACGATGTCGAGGCCCGCTCGCCGAGCCGCGCCCTGCGGGTCCCGAGCGTCGTCGCCCTCAAGAACTACGTGACCCTGGCGCGCAGTCCGGCCTTCACGCGCTACAACATCTACCTGCGCGACACCTTCTCCTGTCAGTATTGCGGGCTTCGGATGCCCTCGGGCGGGTTGACCTTCGACCACGTCATTCCGCGTTCGCGGGGCGGATTGTCGAGCTGGGAGAATGTCGTAGCCGCCTGCTCACCGTGCAACCTGCGCAAGGCGAACCGCACTCCGGCGGAAGCGGAGATGCCGCTTCTGCATGAGCCTCACCGGCCGACGCGGCATGAACTCCATCGTCGCCAGCCGGAATTCGATCACCGCGAATACCACCACACCTGGCTGGACTACCTGTACTGGGACAGCGAACTGGAAAGCTGACGCCGGTCAGTCGTTGGAAAAGCGCGGTGGAGGTTCGTTGTAGACCGGTGCGTTGGGGTTGTGTGTGGGAACGAGCTCCATGGCGAGCGGCGGCTGGTAGATGGTCCGCGCAATGCGTGGTGCTGGTCGGTAGCAATGGTCGCGATAGGGAATCTGCGTCGGCGGAAGGCTGCGATGGCGATCAACATCCGTGAGGTAATCATGTCCTACATGGACGCAGGATAGTCGGTCTCCCGCCTCGGCATTCGGCACAGAGACGAACGCGATAGCCGCAATGCCGATGACGATCGTAGATCGTAGCATGGCGCAATCTTTCGGAGTGAGGATGGGACAAGCGGCCGGGTGTCTTGAGTAGACTCCGGTTTCAGGGGATAATCAGAACTTGATGCCGACCGCGCCACGAACAGTATTGACGTTTACTTTCACGTCTCCGAATTTCGCGAACTGCAGATATTGGTACTCACCGCGTACGAATATGTTTTGTGTAAGCAGGTAATCTCCGCCGATACCAAGCGCATATCCAAGGCTGTATTTCTCTTTGGTGGTGCCGCCGTTTTCGCTCAGGCCGCCGACCAGATTCGTTCGATTGATGTCCGAATATTCCCTGAGATCGACGCTCACGTCATTGCCGACTACGGCTCGACCTATCGCCAACCCGGCTGTCACGAAGGGCAGAAATGCTCCCATCGGATAACCCGCTCGCATGCGTATCGTCGCATAATCCTGAAGGCTGGCATGCGCGGCGGTGGAAATCCTGTAAATATCATAGGTTCCGTTGCTGAGCATCACGCGCCGGGTGAGGCTGTCCTCTGATCGTCCTTTCTGATTGACGCTGGTATAATCGACCTCCAGGCCAATGACTGCCTCGTCGAATTGATAGTTGTAGCCGGCAAAGCCTCCAGTCCCGACATCGTGGGGCCGAGCAGGTTTCAGAGTATTGCTTCCCGAGATGCGATACTCGCTCTCGATAGCCGTGCTGCGAAGGATCTGCGCAAGATCCGATTGACCGGAGGATCCAAAATTCAGCGACGTCGTGGTGTATCCGGCATGGCCACCGAAATAGCCACCGTTCCAATCAATCTCGGCCGAGGCCGTCTCGTAATCCGGGCCTCGCAACACGCCATAGTCAAGGTCGGCAGCGTGGGCTGCTGGATGGCAAACGAGGGCAACGCCGGTGAGAAGTGCAAGGGTGACGGTACGCATTGAGGTCGTCCTCAGGGCTGCAGCCCGATTGTTCTTTCCGAACCTTGCGTCGTTTCTAATACAGTAACCTTAATGGTCCGTTCCGGTCGGATTCAATGAATTACGGCAAGGTCTATTCTCGTGGTCGCACGACGAGAAAGCCCGCACGGCGTGGGCCGGGCGGGCTTTAAGCGTGAATGTGTAAGACGCCCGAAGGTCCCGGCGCGCCCCGCCCTGCCCTACTCGTAGGGATTGCCGCCGCCGTAACCGCCGCCCCCGAAGGCGGCGGCACCGCCGGCGAAGCTGTAGCGCAGGCCGACGCGGACCTCGTTGGCCGAGATGTCCTTCAGGCGTGTGCCGAAGCCGAAATCGTCGAGGCCCGTCTTGGCGCGGCCGAGATTGACGTAACGATAGTTCGCATCGATCGCGAAGCCCGCGCCGATCTCATAGGAGACGCCTCCGGTCAGCGCCCAGGCCAGCGAGGTGACCGAACCGTTGCGACGCGCAGCAGCGGGACGAGGGCCGACCACCGGGTTTCCGTCACAGCCCACGGGAACGTTGCAGGTCGTCTGGGTATAGGCGTTGCGGAAGTCCTTCTGAGCGATACCGATACCGCCGCCGATATAGGGGGTAAGTCCCCACCATGTTCCGAGATCGGCATAGACGTTCACGAGGGCCGTCAGCACGTCGAGCTTGCCGGCTTCGATGTTGTATCCTCTCGCGAAGGTCGGGTCGGACGACGAGTAGGTGGTGAAACGGCTGGGCAGGCGCTGGTCGATGGTGGCGTCCATGCGCAGCCAGTTGTTGAAGCGGTAGCCGATGCCGCCGCCATAGCCGGGTTGATGGCTCAGGCGCAGCCGCACCAGGGGCGGCGTGCCCGGTTCGACCAGCGTCGCGTCTTTGGGGTGATCGAAATAGCTCTCGGTGAAATCGGCACGCAGGTACCAGCCGCTTCCGATCTGGACCGGGGCGGGAGCCGGCGGAGGTGGCGGCGGTGGCAAGAGGTCCGCGGCGAGGGGCGGCGCGGCAGTGCCGATCGCCAGTCCGGCGAGGATCGCAGCTACGGCTGCGGAGCGGTATAGGCGGGGCGGAGTCATCATGGTCCTCACGGAGGCATCGGCCGGAAAGCGCATGGTACGGATGCATGCCGGCGAGGGGTTCGACTGACCAAGATGATGAATTTAAAAGGTTATGATCGCCTTAACCCTAACGGTCCCCGGGCCGGGAAAAGAAAGATCGCGGCAGCGTTAACCCGGCGGTCGTGCGCGCACGAACGAAGACGGCGCGGATACCGATCCGCGCCGTCTTCGTGGTGTCATTGATACATTCAGTATTTACGGACGATCGGTTCCGGCATCGGCTGATACTCAACCGCCGGAGCAACGGCGCCGCCGAGGATCCAGCGCATGCCGACCTTCACATCATGCGAGGCGATGTCCTTCAGGTGGTAATCCGTTTTGCAGAAGGGCGGCGCGTCGCAGGTGATCGTGCCGGTCTGCGCTGAACCCATGTTGAGATAGCGATAGGCGAGCTCGAGCTTGAGGTTCGGCGTAATGGAATAGCCGAGACCGGCATGGGCCGCCCAAGCGAAACTGAGCTTCTGCTTCTCCGGACCCGAGCCAAAGCCGCCCTGATAAAGGCCTTGGCCGTTGTCGGTCACGCCGCCGAACATGTGGTGGGCAAAGCCGACACCTGCGCCCACGAACGGGGTGACGCCGTAATATGTGCCGAGATCGACGTAGCCGTTGGCCATGCCGACCACTGAGGAGAACTTCCCGGACGTGCGATTGATGCCGCCGCTCGGCGTCTCGGCCGCATAGAAAATCCATTTCGCTTCCGAGCGGTACTCGCCGGTGAAATCGAAACGAAGCCAGGAATTGGCCTGATAGCCGATACCCGCGCCCACGAACGCCTGGTTGCCCAGATAATCCTTGAGGACATTGTACTTGTACGGGATCGGAGGGATGGTGACGTCTTTCGCGACGGTGTGCCCTTCGCCCAGAATACCGGCACCGGCGTCGCCGCGCAGATACCACGCCCCGCCGATCTCGATCGGCGGGGGCAGCGGCTCGGGCGGTAAAGTGGGAAGCAAGTCGGCGGCCTGCGCGAGGCATGGCGCTCCCACGCTCGCAAGGAGCGTGATCGAGCGCGCCAAGGCAGAAAGCTTGGAACGGCGCATAATGGATCCTTCAACTCGATCGTTCGGCTGAAGTGTGGGAGCACCAGCCTGGATGACGACTCCATCATCCGTCGGATGAGTTAAATCGTGCTTAACGTTAAACGTTAGCCTTTCCGAACCGTTAGAGTCCAAAGCCCTACTGCAACTTGCAGACGATATCGTCGCGTCGCAGGGCTTGCATTCGCGCTGCGTCTCCTTGGTTGTCGCGAGTCATGAGGCGGAGAAATCGATGCGTCCTGAAGACGTGCGCGCCCTGGCGCTAATGCTGCCCGGCGTGGAGGAAGGCGCCCATATGGGCCATCCGGATTTTCGCATCGGCGGGCGGATCTTCGCCACCCTCTGGATCGACGACGAACGCGTCGTTCTCAAATTTCCGGCCGAGCATCAGGCGCTCTTGGTCGAGGCGGAGCCGGACCTGTTCGACCCCGTTCCCGGCGCCTGGGGGCGGCGTGGCTGGACCAACCTGTTCCTGGATGGAGCGGATGAGGAGACGCTCAGAAGCGCTCTCCTCACGGCATGGCGCTACCTCGCGCCGGAGGCGTTGCGTGATTAGGCCGCGGCCTTGGCAACGGCGTCAACGATATCGTCCACTACTTCCGTGACGAGGCTACGGTCATCGCCCTCCGCCATCACGCGAATGACCGGCTCCGTGCCTGAGGGCCTGATGACGACGCGGCCGGTCTCACCGAGACGCTCGCGGCCATGGGCGATGGCGGTGACGACCGCATCCTGCTGCAGCGGCGCGCCGGAGCGGTAGCGCACGTTCTTGAGGATCTGCGGCAGCGGGTCGAAGCAATGGCAGACTTCGCTCACCGGCCGCTCCTGGCGCTTGACCACGCTCAGAAGCTGGAGTGCCGCTACGAGACCGTCCCCGGTGGTGGCGTAATCCGACATGATGATGTGCCCCGACTGCTCGCCGCCGAGATTGTAGCCGTGCTCACGCATGTGCTCGAGGACGTAGCGATCACCGACCGCCGTGCGAGCGAGGCCGAGGCCGATCCCGCCGAGGAACCTCTCGAGGCCGAGATTGGACATGATCGTTGCGACGATGCCGGGCTGGGTCAGCCGGTCGTCGTCCTTCCAGGACCGCGCCACGACGGCCATCAACTGGTCGCCATCCACCGATTGGCCCTTCTCATCGACGATGAGAACACGGTCCGCGTCGCCGTCGAGGGCAATGCCGATATCCGCCCGCAACTCCCGCACCTTGGCGGCAAGGGCCGCGGGTGCCGTCGAGCCGACATCGTGGTTGATGTTGAAGCCGTCGGGGTCGACACCGATGGCGATCACTTCTGCACCGAGCTCCCAGAGAGTTTCCGGCGCGACGCGGTAAGCCGCGCCGTTGGCGCAATCGACCACCACCCGCAGGCCGTCGAGGGTGACGTTGCGGGGCAGCGTGCGCTTGGCGAATTCGATGTAGCGGGCATGCACGCTCTCGATCCGCTTGGCGCGGCCGAGATCGCGCGGGCCGGCAAGCTTCTTGTGCAGCTCCCCGTCGATCAAGGCTTCGATGGCGCGCTCGACATCGTCGTTCAGTTTGAATCCGTCCGGGCCGAACAGCTTGATGCCATTGTCCTCGAACGGATTGTGCGAGGCGGAGATCATGACCCCGAGATCGGCGCGCATGGAGGGGGTGAGCATGGCCACGGCCGGCGTCGGCATCGGGCCGAGCAGCATCACGTCCATGCCCACCGATGTGAACCCCGCGACGAGAGCCGTCTCGATCATGTAGCCGGACAAGCGGGTGTCCTTGCCGATCACGACCCTGTGGCGGTGATCGCCCCGCTGGAACACCAATCCCGCCGCCTGCCCTACCTTGAGGGCGAGTTCAGGGGTGATCACCCCATTGGCGCGGCCCCGGATGCCGTCTGTGCCGAAATACTTACGCACGTTCTTCAATCCTGATCGTCACGGCCCGTCATAGCCGGTTTCGTTTCGCTGAATGGTATCGAAGCATGGCAAACGAATGGTGCTGCGTCCCAGTTCGGTCAAGCTTCGTCGCGGGTGAGGAGGCCGGTGAAGCCGGTAATGATCAGGGAAACGAGGACGGCGCCCTCGATCTGCTCTGCGATGCTGAAATAATAGAGCGCCACCCCTCGCCAGGTCGCCGTGTTTACCCGCCAAAACCGGTCCGTGCCGGCATCGAAGAGCGGCATGAAGGTATCGAACGAATAGGCCAGCGGATCGAAGGCCGGGTAAAGGTTGACGAGCTTATCCCTCGCCTCGTCGCTGCTCGTGACGCCGGGCACGAAATCGGCCGCCGCCGTTCGGACGAAGATCTCTCCGTCCTGGCAGAGACGTGGCCCCGCTTTGCAGGATTCGAAGGCAGCGCCGGTATAGACGGCGGCCCAGACCACGATGACCACAATCGACCAGCCCACGGCCTTCCACGGATTGAACCCATAATCGGCCAGGACGTGCAGCAGCCAGTTGATGCAGCGCAGGAACCACCCGGTTTCACGCGCGTGCCGTTCGGCCACGCGGCGGGCGATTGCGATGCGGTGAGCATCCTCCTCGTAACCCTGGCTCGCCAGCACCTTGGCGAGATGGCGCCAAGGTTGCGGGCGAAGCCGGGTGAAGAGATCGTCGCGGGATTGCCCGCGGAGCCAGCGCTGCCTCGCCGTATGCGTCGGCAGCGAGGGCACTGCGTCGCCGTCTGGATTGTCTAGATGCTGGTATTCGAACCCGTCTAAGATGAGGTGATCGGCGTCGCGATCCTTCGCATCGCGAAACCTGTCAGGACCGAGACTACGGCGGAGGGGCACAGGAACTGGCCAGGCGGAGGCAAAATCCACATAGGTGCCCACCTTCAGCCGGGAGAGATCGACGATTCCGCGCGGGCGTCCGCATCCCGGATACCGCATGTCTGTGGCATCCGGCATGATCAGGTGCGAAATATTGGATTCGCTCAGATCAAGGGCAACGAAGCGCAAGGGATCGTCTTCAAAGCTCGCCACCCCATGCGCAGCTTCGCCGTGGGTGTCCTGGGCAATCGCGCTTGACAGGATGTGGCTGCCGGAGAGATCGAGGGAGCCGCGAATCTCGACCCCCGAGAGCAGGATCGCACCGGTGACATAGGCGTCGCGCCCTATGATGAATCGTCCCTTCGTCTCGATGCCGCGCCCATCGAGCGCACCGGACGGGCCACCCGTCAGAGTGCCTCCGCTGATCTCGAAATGATGCTCCACGGTTGCGCGGCTGAAATTGAGGCCGCCGTTGATCGTGCTGGGAATGGGGACGTTGTCAGGTCCGACTCCGCCGCGCAGGATGACGCTGCCGATACGGCTGCCCTGGGCATTGATGGCGGTACCATTCGGTTGGTGGAATGTCGCCCCCTCGGCGGCAAACTGCGCGGCAATGTGAGCGCTGACGAGGTGGCAGGTGCCCATGATGGTCGCGCCATCGAGGAAGATCCCCGCTACCGTCATGTCCTGCACATCAATGGCATCGCCGGCGGGGTTGTCGAAGACCGCACCCACGGCGACGAATTGCCCTCGGATCGTCGCACCGAGGAAGCGGCACCCTCCCTTCACCGTCGCATGATTGAGGAAAGACCCAGCCATGGAACTGCGCTGGGCGTTGATCGCATCTCCATTGGGGTGATCGAACACGGCTCCGTCTGCCGTGAATGTGCTGGCGATCGAGGCTCCGCTGATATCGCAGGTGCCGGTGAAGGTGGCATGCGAGATGAAGAGCGGTCCGGCAATTGTGACGCCTTGAGCCGACAAGCCGTTACCGATGCGGCTCTTCTCGAAAGACAATGTCCGCGTATGGCTGTTGCTGATGTCGATGCCGTCCGGGATCTCCGCATCGTCGATCCAGAGCGGTCTGACAAGGTAGCGGTCGGCACAGGCAAGGAGGCCCACGACACGGCCGCCGACCAGCCGCACGCCCTCGGGAGCCACGGGCCAGTCCGTTCTCTCGACGCAGACGAGAGCCCGGATCACGCTGGCGCGGATGGCCTCCCCGGGGGCGAGCCTTAGGATGTCACCTGCACGGCCGGCCTCGACGAGACGGTATTCCGGATCAGTCAGTTCACCGATCGCGTCCTGTGCCGCTTCGTGCATCGATAGTGGCGCCTTATCGCGACGATGGACACGGCCGACCCGCGCCTCGCCATATGGTCGATCCGCGATGCCGTCCGGATTGGGCTTTGGCAACCAAAAGAAAAGCGGCGAGGTCGCCCTCGCCGCTTTGTTATCCTCGTAGAGTGATCACGTGGGCGTCACGCCTGCGGTTGGGGCTCCAGCCCACCCTCGCTGTCCCGCGGACGGCCGCGACCAGCGGAGGGGACGGAAGAACCGCGAATAGGCGCCGGTCCATCGCCCGCATCGCGGATCGGCGGCTTTCCTGCGATCAGGTTCTTGATTTCGTCTCCCGAAAGGGTCTCGTACTCAAGGAGCCCCTGAGCGAGTGCCTCGAGATCGTCCTTGTGCTCACCGAGGATGCGACGGGCTTCCTCGAGGCCGGTCTCGACGAGACGGCGAACCTCGGCGTCGATCTTCTGGGCGGTAGCCTCGGAAACCGTCTGCTGACGGCCCATGGACATGCCAAGGAAGACCTCGTCGTTGTTCTCGCCGTAGGCCACCGTACCGAGCTCAGGAGAGAAGCCCCACCGGGTCACCATCATGCGAGCGAGACGGGTCGCCTGCTCGATGTCGGACTGGGCGCCCGATGTCACCTTGTCGGCACCGAAGGTCATCTCCTCGGCGATGCGGCCGCCCATCATGATGGCAAGACGGGAGGTCATCTGCTCGAAGCTCATGGACAGCTTGTCGCGTTCCGGCAGCTGCATGACCATGCCGAGCGCCCGCCCGCGCGGAATGATCGTCGCCTTGTGAACGGGATCGGTGGCCGGCACGTTGAAGGCGACGATGGCATGGCCGCCCTCGTGATAGGCGGTGAGACGCTTCTCATCCTCGGTCATGACCAGAGTGCGCCGCTCGGCACCCATCATCACCTTGTCCTTGGCGTCTTCGAACTCGTGCATCGTGACGATTCGCTTACCACGACGAGCCGCGAGGAGAGCGGATTCGTTGACGAGGTTCATCAGGTCGGCGCCGGAGAAGCCCGGGGTGCCGCGCGCGATGACCTTGAGGTCGACATCCGGTGCCAAGGGCACCTTGCGGACGTGGACACGCAGGATGCGCTCACGGCCGACGACGTCGGGATTTGGCACCATGATCTGACGATCGAACCGACCCGGACGCAGCAGGGCGGGGTCGAGCACGTCAGGGCGGTTCGTGGCCGCGATGATGATCACGCCCTCGTTGGCCTCGAACCCATCCATCTCCACGAGGAGCTGGTTCAGGGTCTGCTCGCGTTCGTCGTTGCCACCGCCCAGGCCGGCACCGCGATGGCGGCCCACTGCGTCGATCTCGTCGATGAAGATGATGCAGGGTGCGTTCTTCTTCGCCTGCTCGAACATGTCGCGGACACGCGACGCGCCGACGCCGACGAACATCTCGACGAAGTCGGAGCCCGAGATCGTGAAGAACGGCACGTTGGCCTCGCCCGCCACCGCACGGGCAATGAGGGTCTTACCCGTGCCGGGAGGGCCGACGAGGAGCACACCGCGCGGAATGCGGCCGCCGAGACGCTGGAACTTCTGGGGATCGCGCAGGAACTCAACAATCTCCTGCAGGTCTTCCTTGGCTTCCTCGACGCCGGCGACATCGTCGAAGCTCACGCGGCCCGACGCCTCGGTAAGAAGCTTGGCCTTCGACTTCCCAAAGCCCATGGCGCGCCCGGCACCCGACTGCATCTGGCGACTCAGGAAGATCCAGGCACCGATGAAGACGAGGATGGGCAGCCAGCTCACGAGCAGCTGAATGAACCAGGGCGTGTTGTCCGAGGGGGGACGCGCGGTGATCTGCACGCCTTTGCTCTGAAGCTTGGACACCAGGTTCGGATCGTTGGGCGCGTAGGAGGTGAAATTGCCACCACCGACATAGGTACCGCTCACGTCCTGCCCGGAGATCACCACCGTCTGGATCTTGCCGGAATCGGCATCGTTCAGAAGCTGGCTATAGGCGATCTCGCTGCCGCCGCCGCGATGTCCCGGATTCTGGAACAAGGTGACGAGCGCCAGCACGAGCAGGAAGATGACGACCCACAAGGCAAAGTTGCGGAAGTTCGGGTTCATCGATCAATCCCTGGGGGCGTCCGGTCCCGCGTTTGGTGTACGGATCACGCGGATGCATGTCGGCAATGTAGGCAGTGCCGCCCCCCTTGCCAAGTAAATCGGGCCAGCCTGCGGCAAGCCAGTCAGGGGAAAGGTGAGCGCGCCCCTAAGATGGAGACCGCCGGGGCGGGGCTGTGCGTAAGGAGAGGACGCCCTCCGCGTTCAGATCGACGAGGATGCCGCGAAGGGTCCTCCGCATGGCGGTGCCTGCAACGAGAGCCGGCCGGAGACCGTCGACGACGAGACGTTCCAGGCGTTCGAGGCGAATAGCCCCTCCCCCGCCAGCCTCGTGCAATGCGAGTCCGACAACGCGGATGAGGATCGCGTCCGGCAAAGCGGCCAGCTGAGGGGCATCCAATACGACGGCATCTGCGGTGATGCGGAGTGCGGTGAAGGCGGCGCAGGCGGCGTCGCGTAACGCGTCTTCGTCGCGAGCCATGCGGGCGGCGAGGCGGCGGAGCCGTTCGGGGCTGAGGCCTTCCGCCGCGAGATCTGGCATGAGGCGACGCAGGCGCGCGCGCGCGAAGCGCTCATCCACATTCGAGGGATCGCGCGCGGAAACCAGCCCATGGGCAGCGCAGTAGGCGACGAGGTCCGCCTTCGGGATATCGAGGAAGGGCCTCGCTAGGCGCATTCCCGGCGCGAGGTCGCGTTCGCGCCGCATCCCGGCGAGCCCCCCCGGACCGCTTCCGGCGAGGAGCCGCATCAGCACGGTCTCCGCCTGATCGTCGGCGGTATGACCGGTGAGAATGGTATCGGCACCGATCCGGCCCGCGCATCCTGCGAGGAGGGTGTAGCGCGCGCGACGGGCGGCGGCTTGAATACCACGTATCGGCTTGTCGCCGTCCCAGGTCAGGATGTGATGGCTCAGTCCGAGTGCCCTGGCGGTGAGACCGACGCTCCGGGCCTCGTCGCCTCCTTCTGCTCGGAGGCGATGATCCACCGTTGCAACCTGGATCGGATGCGCCGAACCGAGCCGGGCGGCCGCATGCATCAACGCGGTGGAATCCGGTCCGCCGGAGACGGCGATGAGAAGGCGGCTGGACCTGAGATACGGCGCTAGCGCGACGGCGAGCGTCGCATCGATGCCGTCACTCGATGGAGCGGCGTTCAAGCGGCGCAGCGTGCGCGTTTCTGCTCGCGGACCACGCTCTGGCGGACACCCTGTGCGGCGGAAGGAAATTTGCGTTCCAGTTCCGCGAGGGTCGCGCAGGCCTGTTCGCGAGCGCCGAGGGCATTCAGCGAGATTCCGAGCTTCAGCATCGCGTCCGGCGCCTGGGGCGAGCGGGCGTAATCCGTGGAGACCTTCAGGAACTGCTCGGCCGCCTCGCGGTTGCGGTTTCGCTGGAGGTAGCTCTCACCGAGCCAGTAGGTCGCCGACGGCACCTGCGCGTCGCGCGGATGCGACTGAATGAACTGGCGCAGGCTCATCTCCGCCTGTTCGTAATGCCGTCCGGCGATGTAGCCGTAGGCCGTCTCGTAATCCGCCCGTGCGTCACCCGTCGTGGTCGCGGCCACGCTGGTCATTGGGCGTGCCGGGCTCGGCAGCGTGCCGGTTGTGGGCACGCGTGAGGGGGGCGTGAGGTCGACGGGGCCGCCCAGGCCGGGAGGAGACAGGCCACGCTCCTCGTCATCGGCATCGACCACGGTGGGCGGCACACTCGGGCCCCGTGACGACGGCGCAGCGGCGATGGCGGCGGAGGGGATGGTCGTGCCGAGTTGCATCGGCCCGCCGGGACGGCCCGGATTCTGCTCCGGGTCGAAGGCATCGCTGCGCTTCTGCTGCTTTGCTTGTCCGGGATTGGTGCCGGACGGAGGGGCAGCAGGCTTTCCACCGCCGCCCTTGCCTTCCTGCAGCCGGTATTCGACGTCCTCCTGGAACTTGCGAAGCTGTTCTTTGAGCTGGCGATTCTCGTATTGCAGCGTCTCGATCTGACCCGCCATCTGGCGAGACTGGTTCTCGATGCGGTTCAGGCGAACGACGAACTCCGACGCATCCTGAGCCGCCGCCGGACCGACGGCGGTCAGAGGGGCGAGGAATGCGAGAAACGTGGCCGTGAGAAGCAGGCGGCGGAGCATGGGAATCGGCACCTGTGGTCGGATCGGACGGGGATGCATCGGCAGCGCTCCGCCGATAGCAGATGTGCCGGGACGCGGCAAAAATAGGGCCACGCCTGCAAAGGTCACCTTCGCCGTCAGGAGCCGGCGCCCCGGTCGAGGACGGTCACGGCGCGGCGGTTCTGAGACCAGCAGGAGATGTCGTTACACACGGCGACCGGGCGCTCCTTGCCGTAGGAGACCGTCCGCATCCTTCCGGCGGCGAGTCCACGCGAGGACAGGTAGTCCTTGACGGATTGAGCCCGGCGCTCGCCGAGCGAGAAGTTGTACTCGCGGGTGCCGCGCTCGTCGGCATGGCCTTCGACAAGGAATGTGTAGCGAGGGTAGCGCTGCAACCACTGAGCCTGTTTGTCGAGGGTGGCGGTGGCAGTCGGCGTCAGGTCGGTCGAATCCGATTCGAAGAAGACGCGGTCGCCGATATTGACGACGAAGTCTTGAGCGCTGCCCGGCGTATTGGCGCCGCCTGCAAAACCCGAGGCGTCGGCGAGATCCTTGTCGTTGGTGCAGGCAGCGACACTGAGCGCGGCGCAAAGGGCTGCCGCGAGCGGAAACACGCGAAAGCGCGCGGTCATGGACATGGTCTTGCTCTCCTCGGGCGGGGCGTCCGGTTCCGGGACGTCCCCACGGGGCCGTTCGGTGGTGCGACCTGTGTAGGTCGAGCGGGTTAAGCGAAGGTTCCGTCAACCTTGACGGGGTGTTTCAAAGGCCGAATTCCAGTCGCCGTATGTGACGCTCGGCACCTCGATTTCCCAGAATGGCCTCGTGACCTGCGCAACGATCCGTGTCGCACCTCAAATGCGGCAGTCACGCGACGGATACGCCGCGCGCTCCGCACTCTTGGCCAGTGTGCCTTCGGCGCAACGGGTCAGTGCCATGAGCTTCTCAAGGAGCACGATGGCCATCACTCGCGCGCGCCCAAGACGGCGAGGGCGGTCAGCGCGCGGTCGGCGGCGATCCGCCCTTCCTGCAGCGGGATGGCGATGTCGTCGCCCTTCAGGCAGGCCTGTTCGATGACCGAACAGCACCGCGAAAGGTCGAGAAAACCGAGAGACCCGCTCGATGCCAACAGAGCATGGGCATCCTGCGCGATAGTGGCCCGATCGTCGTTCCCGGCGGGAAAGCGGACGCGGATCTCGACGACGAGCAGGGACAGAAGCCGTTTCAGATGGTCGTGCCCGAGAAGAACCTCGAGTTCGGCGAGCGTTGCCTCGTCGCAGACCGTCCCTCTCCCCTTGTCGGACGTGTGCTCCACCGCTGCCTCACGCATCGTCGAAGGGTATTTGAACGACCCACCGTCCATGTCGCCGACGATCTCCGAATCGACGCGACCATTGATGGAAGCTTAACCATTAATGCAGTTATTTGTTGATGTATGAAAGGGTCGACAGCCGGCATGAGTGGCGCACCGAACGTTCTGATCGTCGAGGACAATTTCCTCCTGCTGGATATGTTGATGATCCAGTGCGAGCGTGCCGGCCTCACGGCCGTCGCGGCGTCCAGTGGCGAAGACGCTCTGACGCTTCTCAGGACGCGTGGTGCCGATTTCGACTGGTTGCTGACGGATATCAATCTCCCGGGATTGATCGATGGATGGACGGTGGCTCGCGCCTTCCGCGAGGTTCGTCCTGACCGCCCGGTCATCTATGCGTCGACGAATGCCTATTTCGATCGCAGGCCACTTCGAGGAAGCCTCTCGGTCCGCAAGCCGTTTCAGATCCGCGAGATCGTCGCCCTTGCCCGGATGATGGCGGCGGAGCGCGCCCTATCCCCTGCTCTGGTATCGCACCACGCATCGGCGTGAGACGGTCGCCGTCATTTCGCCGGAGGGGCTAGGCGGAATGTCCCGCGCCCATCCGCCTTGGCCGCATAGAGGGCCATGTCGGCCTCCGCGAAGAGGTCCTCCGGACTGTGGCTCACCATCGTGGCGATGCCGATGGAGACGCCGATCGTGAAGGTCCCCTGCCCCCAGGCGATGGGCGGCGCCATGGCGGCGATGATCCGTTTCGCCAGTGTCGCGAGGCCCTGTGTGCCGATGGTGGCGCCGACGACGACCCCGAACTCGTCACCCCCGATGCGTGCGACGAATTCCGTGTGGCGGCACGTCTCTTTGAGGCGGCGCCCCACCTCGGCGAGACAGGCATCGCCGGCCATGTGGCCATGAAGGTCGTTGACCTGTTTGAAGCCGTCGAGGTCGAGGAGCAGCAGGGCTCCCAGTCGGTCCATCCGGGTGAGGCGGCCGTAGAAGCTTGTGCGGTTGGGCAGGCCCGTCAGGGTATCGAACTCCGCAAGATAGCGTGTCCGGTCGGCGAGAATCTTCTCCTCGGTAATGTCCTGCTTCATGCCGAAGATGCGGACCGGTATTCCTCCCTCGCATTCCACCGTAGCGGTCAGGCGGATCCAGCGTCGGTTGCCCAAAGCCGTTACGATCTCGGCGTCCAGGGTAAAGCCGCCTCGCTCGGCGATGGCCTCGCTCCGAAGTGTGTCGAGGCGGACGCGTGACTCCGGGCTGTAGCAGCCCAGGGTCGTTTCGCGGTCCACCGCGGAGCCCACCGGCAGGTCGAACATCCGGTAGACGGCATCGGTCCAGGTCAGCGCCTCGTCTTCGAGGCGGCATTCCCACACTCCGATCCTGGCCACGGCCGAGGCGCGTTCGAAGATCTTACGGCTGTGGGCAAGAGACAGGGCCTGCGCGTCGATGAAGCGGGCCTGGTCCTCGATACGGGCCTGGAGGGCCGCGATCACTTGCGCATCCTCGCGGCGCTCGACCGTGATCTCTTCCCGTCCTGGGGTATCCCCGTCGAGATGGATCAGCATCGGTGAGCGGGACGACGAGTGGGCGCAGACCTCATCCATCTGTATCCCCGGGCCGCAAAGAGTATAAGACTGTACACTAACCGTAGCCGATCAGCGATTAACCGTTCCTCTCCTATCCGCAACGCGCGAAGTTGCCGCGCCTACCCCGGATCGGCACTGATGCCGTTGGAGTGAGAGACCGCTTATTGCAGATGTTTGGCGTAGGTGTCGCCGGCTGCGCGTTTCAGTTCGGCTCCGGCATCCTGTCCGATCCGAGCGGCGTCCGATACCGCGCCCCTACGGCGGACCGCCCATTGGGCGCTGCCGTCAGGCAGGAACAACAGACCGTCGAGGGTCAGCACGTCGCCGTCGATCCGCGCCAGGGCCGCGATGGGTGTGCGGCACGATCCATCGAGTTCCGCCAGGAGCCCGCGCTCGGCGTCGAGTTCGGACGTGGCCGTGGCGGATCGCAGAGGGGCGAGCAACGCACGAACGTCGGAATCCGCCTCCCGGCATTCGATGCCGAGCGCGCCCTGCGCCACGGCGGGGAGCATCTCGTCCACGGCCAGGACGCTCCGGGCCATGTCGGCCATACCAAGGCGTTCGAGGCCGCAAAGGGCCAGGAGAGTCGCCTCGCAGGTGCCCTCCTGAAGCTTGCGCATCCGGGTATTGGCGTTGCCGCGCATGGGGACGATGCGCAGGTCCGGGCGGCGCATGAGGACCTGAGCGGCTCGGCGCAGGGAGGACGTGCCGACGCGGGCGCCCGGCGCGAGGCCGGCAAAACCCTCCGCTTGCGCAGAGAGGAAGGCATCGCGCGGATCGTCCCGTTCCAGGATGCAGGCGATGACCAGTCCTTCGGGCAACCAGGTCTCGACATCCTTCATCGAATGCACGGCCACATCGACCACGTCGGCGAAAAGGGCCTGTTCGAGTTCCTTCGTGAAGAGTCCCTTGCCGCCGATCTCTGAGAGCGGTCGGTCGAGGATGCGGTCGGCCACCGTGTTGACGACCACCAATTCTGTTTCCAGCCCCGGATTAGCCGCCACGATCTTGTCGCGGACCATTCCCGTCTGTGCGAGAGCCATTGGGCTACCGCGGGTGCCGATGCGGAGGGGGCGCTGGATCATGGGCGATGGACGCCTGTGCAAGGACGCTACGGATGAAGCCGCCTCTATCGAGGACGGTTTCCCTCAGTAAGCAGTCCACGGTCGGCTGTCACCGTGGCGAAGGCTTCGCTCGAATCGCGCGCCAGGGTGTGGAAGGATTCATTTCATCCAAACCCGATCATCGAATCCTTACGAAAGACGGCCGACTGTGGCGAGATCTGCGGTCGAGACGAGAGAGATGGCTCCGAGCAAGCTCGAACGGTTCCGAGACGCGCATTTTCCCCAGGCCGACGACGAAGCTTCTGGTCAGCCAACCGAGCGGAGCGTGCCGTTGCGTCGCATCGACCCGCCGCACTCCGAAAAGTCTTCTCCTCGACGGCGGCGTGGCGTCTTCGGCCGAGCCTATGTCGGTCTCAAGCTGATCCTGACACTCGGGCCGCTTGCCTTCCTGCTTCTCTCGGCCGTCGCCGAATGTGGACCCCGCTCGTCGGCGCTCTTGCCGGACTTCCTGCAGGCCAGTGCCTGCGCACGGCGCGACCTCACCCGCCACGTATGGTCCATCGAAAGTACGCTGAAGACCGTATCGGACCGTCTTCGCTGAAGCCGTACGGCAGCGGTGTGATCCACGAAAGAATTTTTAATCCTAACCGAACGTTACGGCGAGTTGCGCAGATTTCAGCTGCATGCCGCACAGGTTGGTCTGTACCCCCTCCAAGAGCAAAGCCTGGGAGCGTGATGCAACCGGATTCGCCCGCCGTTCTTCCGTTGCACTCAGGCACCGCTGACATCGGGCTGCGCCCTGGCAGAGTGGTAGCATCGCGGCACGCCGATCGGAGCGACGCCAAGGACGTTTTCGGCGATGTCACGACGGTGCGCCGAGGCTGGGTGATGGGTCTTTCGCTGGATGCCGCGTGAAGCCCTGGGCGCTCCTCGACAGCCGCATCGAAATGCTTATCCGGCAATCCGGGCGTCAGAACGCCTGGAGGGTGAGCTCCGTATGCTCGACGCTGGGCGGTCCTTCGAAGAACGGAGAGACCATCGCACGATAATCCTTCCACGCCTGCGACCCGGTGAAGAGTTCGGTATGGTCGGCGAGCGTCTCCCACTCGATTAGCAGCCGGTAGCGCTGGGGTTTCTCCACGGAACGGCGCACGGCGAAGCTCTTGCAGCCTTTGGCGACCTTGAAGATCTCGGATGCTTTGGCGATGCTCGCTTCGAAATCAGCCTCCATGCCGGATTTGATGTCGATCTGTGCAATCTCGAGGATCATGGCGTGGTCCTAAACCCGGTCTCTGTGGTGGGGGTGATCTTAACGGAGTTTGCGCCCGAGCTTCTTGGCGAGGATCCGCTGCGGGCTGCGCTCCGGATCCGCCTGGCTCGTCACGGGCAGGTAGGCCGTCTGTTCCAACATGTAGCGGCCGCCCATGGCGCCATGCATGACAAGGTCCGAGAACGTCACCCAGGTCTGGCCCGGGGCGAACTGCACGTCGGCCTGGGGACCCTTCTGCTGGTACTCCATGTCCTGCTTCAGCGCATCGTGGAGATGCAGCATCAGGTGGTCGTATTCGGAGCGGCGCGCCTTGGTGATACGCAGGGCCGCCAGCAGCCGCGCCGACAAGGGCGAGTAGCCGGGCAGGCGCGGCAAGAACTTCTCGGCCATCGAGCCGAAATCCTCGCCCACCCGCCACAGGCGGGGCTGCCCGTTCGGGTTGATGTTGCGGAAGATGCGAAGGATGCGCTTCTCGCCGATCGGGTTCGACGGAAAGGCGTCCACATGCAAGCGTGTATCGTCCCGGCGCCAGCTGAGCTTGCGCTGGTCCACCTCGAACGGGCGGTAGGAGGTGCCGGCCAGCGTGATCTTGCCGGTATAGGCCGGCAGATGGCGGTCGATCAGCCCCTGGGCGAAGGCTTTGTAGCGGATGAGAAGCTGGCGCAGAGCCTCCTGCTCCTCCGGCGTTCCGGCTGCCCCTCTCAGTGAGGCCTCTTTGCCGCGGATGTTGACGTTCTTGGCCTTGCCGTCGGCAAAGGGTCGTTCGACGAAGCGCTTCTCGAAATCGCTGAAGGGGAAGTCTTCATCGTGGAAGACGAGAACCGAGCCGCTCTCCAGAGCTTCGACAAGGGAGGGGACGCCGGGCGCTGATCCGTCGCGGGCGACGGAAAGGATCGGACTGATCATTGGGGAAGCGTCCTCGAAAGCCGCGTGTGCCGCGCGGTTTAGCCGAAGCTCGGGCTTTCCGCCAAGGGCAGGACGCCAGGGGCAGGCTGCCAAGAGAAAGGGCGAGCCCGTCGCGGGCGACGACGCGCGCCAGAACATCGATACGATCTCGAGCGACTGATGATGCATTAGCGGTGGATGAATTCTTCACCTGGTTGTCATTGCCGCGGTGTCGGCCCAACCCTGCTCAATCGAGCGAGAGCATCCGTCGCAACCTTGGCGCATGCCCGACCGTTCTCTCGGTGACGGGCCGGTCCAATGGTTCGGCCGCGACGGCAGCGAGGAAGCCGACGATGGCGACGTTGAAGGAATTCGAAGAGGCCCTGCGCGAGCAGGGCATGAACATGGCGCTCGCCCTGCTCCAGCGTCTGCGCGAACGCGACCGGGCGACCCGCACGATCAAGCCGGCACGACGCCTCACGGGGCAGAAGATGACGCCGGATCTGGCGCGAGCCATCCTTGATCTCCACGCCTCCACGGGAATGACCCAGCAGGAGATCGCCTTCAAGGTCGGCGTGAACCAGGGGCGGGTCAACGAGGTGATCAAGCGCGGCAAATGGCTGAGCGACAACCCGAATGCACCTGAAGCCGTGGCCCGCGACAAAGCAAAAGCCCGGATGCGCGGCGAGCCGAGACAGCACCGTCCTGCATCAAAACCTCCGGTTCGCAAGGAGGCTCCGGTCGCTGCACGCCGCAGGCAAAGCCCTCAGGGGCAACTCGTCTTCGGCGACCTCTGAATCCTCTACCGAAACCTGGCTGATCGGCTTGGAGTTACCTCGGTGAGACCGCGTTTCCGTGCGGTGGAAGACGAGGGGCGTTGGGCTGTGTTGAAGGTTTACCGTTTCATCTGCGTTATATGTACCGTCATCGGCATCAGTTGGCCCGCCATGGCACAGCGGCCATCAACCCTCGACATGACCTGCCCAGAGGCGAGAGCCGTCGTGTCACGGAGCCGGGGCATCGTCCTCGGGACAGGTGGATCGACCTACGATCGCTTCGTGCGCGACCGTGGCGCATGCGAGGTCACTGAGATCACCATCCCCGCCTACGCGCCCACCTGCGATATGGCGGATTGCTTCATCGGCTACCGATGCCGGGAGCCGGGCCGAGGCGACCGGTTCGATGGATTTTGAACGCGAGCAGGCGCCCCGACCTCCCGGTCGGGGCGCTCATGGTCGAAAGACCGGCGATTACGCCGCTGCTTGCACCTGACCTTCGATCACGGGCGCTTTCACGGCGCCCGACGTGGCGATCTGGATCTGGCGGGGCTTCTTAGCCTCCGGAATCTCTCGGACGAGATCGATATGGAGCAGGCCGTTCTCCAGGGCCGCACCCGTGACCTGAACATAGTCGGCGAGCTGGAACCGGCGTTCGAACCCGCGAGCTGCGATCCCCTGATGAAGAACCTCGGCTTTGCGGGTCGTGTCGGGACTGCGCTCGCCCTTGAGCGTGAGCGCGTTTTCCTTAACCTCGATGGTGAGGTCGGATTCGGTGAACCCAGCCACCGCGACGGTAATACGGTAAGCGTTTTCGCCTGTGCGCTCGATATTGTAGGGCGGATAGGTCGGGACCGCATCGGCGCTCACGAACTGGTCGAGGGCCGAGAAAAGACGGTCGAAGCCGACGGTAGAGCGATAGAGGGGAGCAAGATCGAACTGGCGCATGACATATTCTCCGTAGGAAGCAACATGTAACGTTATCGTCCGCCCAAAGGGCCGGACCGTTGCGCCGCCGTATCGGCCAGCGCTCCTCCAATATCGGAGGTGCGTCGGAAGGCTTCAAGAGTCTGGATAGCCCTTCTCATGCAAAATTTACCGCTGCTTCTCTTGTCTGGATCCTCCACATGCTGACCCTTGCTTCCACGCCTGGAAATCCGGCCCCTCCGGGGGGGACGTTGGTCGTCGTCCATGCAGATGACGGGATCCGGCTGAGGGCAGCTCATTGGCGCCCGACGACCCGGTTGGCAAAGGGAACAGTGTGCCTGCTGCAGGGCCGGGCCGAGTTCATCGAAAAATATTACGAGACCATCTCGGAGCTGCGCCGGCGCGGGTTCGCCGTTGTCGCGTTCGATTGGCGGGGCCAGGGGGAATCACAACGGCAGGTCTCCGATGCGCATCGCGGCCACGTCGCGCGTTTCGACGATTACCGCCGCGATCTCAAGGCGATCGAGGATGCGATCCTGCGGCCGCTGATGCCGCATCCGCATATGTGTCTCGCCCATTCCATGGGGGGCGCCGTGGCGTTGACCGGGGCGATGGATGGGTGGCTGCCCTTCGCCCGTCTCGTGACGGTGGCACCGATGCTGTCGATCCGGATGATCCGTTTCCCGGCGGCGTCGTTCTTCCTTGCTCGCGTTCTGCACAGGCTGGGTCTCGGGCGCAGCTACATCCCGTTCGGCAAGCCCGCCTCTTTGGCTACGAAACCGTTCGCGGGAAACCGCCTCTCGGGCGATCCCACACGCTATGAACGCAACGCTCAGGCGGCCCGGGCCGTCGGCGCCAGCGCCGTGGGGGATCCGAGCGTGGCCTGGATCGTCGGCGCGTTCCGGGCGATGGCGAAGCTCGCCGATCCGCGAAAAGCCGCCTCGATCCGCATTCCGACTCTCGTGATCGGCGCCGGTGCCGACCCAGTTTGCGACACCGCGATCACGGAACGGTTCGTGGGCCGCCTCTCCTCCGGTTTCCTCCTCGTCCTGCCCGACGCCCGTCATGAGATCCTCTCGGAACGCGACGCGATTCGAGACGATTTCTGGGCGGCGTTCGACGCCTTCGTACCGGGGACGGTCGTGTCGGAAAGGGCTGAACACGCCGATGCGGGGCGGGCCGTCGCCGCCGCGATGACGCCGTGAGACACGCCCCCGATTGACCGGAAGAGGCCATCGCTTCTCCTCGGCCAAACGAGTGACGCAGAGCCTAAGCCTCTAAAGAATCAGTGTATTACGGGTTGAGGTGGCGCAGGGCCGCTGCGTGGAGCCGGACGTCCCCGGCGGCGACGATCCGGCCGCCCTTCGCGGCTGAACCGCCATCCCAGGCGGTGACGATGCCGCCGGCGCCCTCGATGATCGGGATCAGCGCGACGATGTCGTGCGGCTTCAGGCCGGCCTCCACCACGAGGTCGATCTGCCCTGCCGCGAGCATGCAATAGGCGTAGCAATCGGTGCCGTAGCGCGACATCCGCACCGAATCCTCGATGCTGCGAAAGCGATCCTGCTCGTCGCCCGGCGCGAACAGGCGCGGATCGGTGGTGGCGAGCAGCGCATCGGCGAGGCGCTCGCAGCGGCGGGTCATGAGCTTGCGAGGGCCGCGAATGCCGTGGAACGAGGCGCTTGCCCCATCCCCCACGAAGCGTTCGCCGAGATAGGGCTGGTTCATCAGCCCGCGCACCGGCACGCCGTCATGGAGCAGGCCGATCAGCGTTCCCCAAGTGGGAAGCCCCGTGATGAAGGCGCGGGTGCCGTCGATGGGGTCGAGGACCCAGACGCATTCGGCATCCGCGTGGTCGGAGCCGAACTCCTCCCCGACGATGCCGTGGGTGGGGAATGTGCTGCGGATCCGTCCGCGCAGGATCGTCTCCGCCGCCCGGTCGGCCTCGGTGACGGGATCGAAGGCGCCGGTGTCCCGGCCCTTGTCGTCCATGCCGAACGAGGCCCGGAAGAAGGGCAGGATGGCCTGGCCCGACTCGGTGGCGAGGTCTTCCATGAACCGTGCGAGATCGACGACGCTCATCGAAAGCCTCCCTGTGGAACCGCCCCGCAACCGAAGCGGTGACGGGCGACCCGCGTCAAGCCCGGACCGCCACGAACAGGCCCGAAACACCGCCATCCCCCGGGCGGAATCAGCGGAATCGCACGGCTCTTCGGCCGCGGCGGAAAACCCGCCGCGTTCAGGTCGGGATGGCGGCGGCGACCGGCGCCGATGGCGGCAATTCGGGTGGCATTTCCGGCGGAATCTCGGGCGCTGAAGACTCCGGTTTCGCGACCGAGGCCGTGGTGCCGGCCCGGGCGAGGACGGCCTGCAACGCGGCGTCGAGGGACGACACATGCGTATCCGCGCCGATAGCCGCCCGCTGACCTTCGTCGTTAAGGATCTCGTGATCGGCCTGCCAGAGACCGACGACGATGGGCAGGCCCGGCATGCGATTCTTCAGCCGTCCGACGAGGCGGCGCAGATGCGTCGGCTCCCCGTTGATGGCGAGGGATACGATGCAGAGCATCCGGGCCGGGCCGGGGTCGAACCCGTCGATCTGAACCCGGGCCACGTCGGAGAACGGAACGATTCGGGTGCCGATGCCGCGCTTGTTCAGCAGTTGGGCCAGGATCGTGCAGGCCGATTCGTCGACGAAGCTGCGGCCCGTCACGCACAGGACCGCGCCGTCCTGCTTCCAGGCCTCGGGGATGTCGTCCGGAATGGCGAAGTCGTCGTCGGGCACCTCGACCTCGCGGCGGTCGAGGCCGGCGATGAGGACGGCCACCGTGTCGCGGATATCGTTCTTCTGCTCCGGGGTGAGCACCCCGCGCGCCGCGTCACGGGCGGCGAGTTCGAGCCCCTTCAGCACCACGTCGTCGTAATAGGAGGAGAGCGAACATTCCTTCAGGATCAGCTCGGCATGCTCCTCGGCCTCCTCCGGGTCGTCGGCGAGGATGCGCTGGTAGAAATTCTCCACCGGGGTCAGGGCCGGCCGGTCGCCGAACAGCACGTCGAGGAATTCGAGCTTGTCCACATGGCGGCCGAGAACCACGAGGCAGACGGTGAGCGGCGTCGACAGCAGCAGGCCGACCGGTCCCCATAGCCATGTCCAGAACAGGGCCGAGACCAGCACGGCGAAGGGCGACATCCCGGTGGACTGCCCATAAAGCATCGGCTCGATGACGTGCCCGGTCAGCGGTTCGAGGATCAGGAACACCGCGAGAGTCGCGATGACCATCGTCCAGCCGGGATCGACCGCCGCCGCCAGGGCCAGGGGGAACAGGGCCGCCAGCGC
The DNA here is from genome assembly GCF_000376345.1 of Methylobacterium sp. 88A. NCBI lineage: Bacteria > Pseudomonadati > Pseudomonadota > Alphaproteobacteria > Hyphomicrobiales > Methylobacteriaceae > Methylobacterium > Methylobacterium sp. 88A. The sequence goes on along the minus strand of NZ_AQVT01000001.1, from coordinate 1,451,743 downwards.
CGCGCCGATATAGGGCACGAACCGCATGAGCGCCGAGAAGATGCCCCAGAGGGCTGGGTTGGGCACGCCGATGACGGAGAGGCAGATGCCGATCACCACGCCGAAGGCGGCGTTGAGGGCGAGCTGGACCAGGAAGTAGCGGCTGAGACGCCGCGCGGCATCGTCCATCGCCACGGTGGTCCGGTGGAGATCGCTCGACCCGACGAGGCGGATCATGCGGTCGCGCAGGTCTTCGCGCTGCATCAGCAAGAACAGCAGCACGATGAAGACGATGCCGGTGGTGGCCAGCGGATGCAGGATCGGCGACAGGATGGTGTTGGCCAGGGCCAACGGGTCCGGTGCCCGCTCCTTCATCTCGACGACGACCGGCTTCTCGGGCGGCGGAGCGCTGGGTTTCCCGGCCTCGGGCTTCGGAGCCTCGGGCTTGGCGCTCTCCTCGCCGCCCTGGTGCATCGTCCGGCCGATATTGGCGACGTAATCGGCCAGCCGGCCGGCCGGGCTGTCGCGCAGGCCCTCGACCTTCTGCTCGATGGTGGTTCGGTAGCGGGGCACGTCCTTGGCCAGATCCGCGAGCTGGACGCCGATGAGGGTGGCCAACGCCGCCGCCACCCCGAGCGCCATGACGACGGAGGTGGCGACCGACAGGAACCGCCCGAAGCGCAGGCGCCGCAGCAGGTAGACGATGGGGCCCAGCACGAAGGAGAGCAGGACCGCGATGGCGATGGGAATCAGGACGTCACGGCCGATATAAAGGCCGGAGACGATCAGCGCGGTGACGATGAGGGGCGAAACCAGCGAAGGAGGAAGCGCTTCGGCCGCCGCGATGCGCGTCGCCCGAGGCGGCAACATCGGTTCCCGCAAAGGCGTCGCCCGGGAGATGCCGGTTTTGCCACTCGCGGAACTCTTGGAACCGGCAGAACCCTTGCCACTCGCGGACCCCGCCTTCGGCGCCTGCGGCGATGCGGCCTCAACCGGGGTGGGTGTCGCCATGTCGGTCCCGTCTCAACGCTACGCACACGATGGGCGGCGGTTTCGCCAGCGTCGTCGCCATGGGGAACGGAGTATCGGCGGGAAACGATCCCTGCTGCTTTCGACGTTTGTATTCATTCCGAGATCAGGCGGCGGCGAAGGCGGCCAGTTCGAAGCCCGCTTCCCCGAGGGCCAGCCGCACCGCGCGCGCCGTCTCCACCGCCTGCGGCGTGTCGCCATGGACGCAGATCGTGTCGATGGACACCGCGATCCTGCGGCCGGACAGGGTGATCACCGCCCCGTCCTCCACCATGCGGCGGACCCGCGCCGCCGCCTCGGCCGCATCGTGAATGACGGCCCCTGGACGCGAGCGCGCGCAGAGCTGCCCGTCCTCCTCATAAGCTCGGTCGGCATAGATCTCCCGCACCACGGCGAGGCCGGCATCGAGAGCCGCGCGCTCGGCCGCGAGGCCCGGCATCACCACCAGGGGCAGGGTCCGGTCGACGGCGAGGACCGCCCGCGCGAGAGCCTTCGCCACATCTACGTCGGAGTTCGACAGGTTGGCGAGGGCGCCGTGCGCCTTCACATGGGTGACGCGATGATGGCCGAGGGCCGCGCAGGCCTGGAGCGCTCCGATCTGGTAGGCCACCCCGGCCTCGATCTCGGCCGCGCTCTCGGCCATGATCCGGCGGCCGAAGCCGCGCAGGTCCTGGAAGCCCGGATGGGCGCCGATGGCGACGCCGCGCGCCTTGGCCGCCGAGGCGGTGGCGACCATGATCGCGGGATCGCCGCCATGGAAGCCGCAGGCGACATTGGCCGAGGTGACGAGATCGAGGAGGGCCGCGTCGTCGCCGAGCGTGTAGGGGCCGTAGCCTTCGCCGAGATCGGCATTGAGATCAATCCGCATGAGGTCCGCCTTGTGGGTTCTACCTTCGTCCATCATCATAGGTTCGCCGATGCGGTTGCGAAGTAACCGGTGCCGTCCGACGAGTAACCGATCCCGTATCCAGGCCGCCGTCGAAGTTCTGGCAGCACAACATTGCTTTCAAGGCAAGACAGTGTCGTTGCCACGATATATTCATCAGGATCATGGCCCGGGAGCCGCTGATCCGAAACCCGATGGCGCGCTGCCTGTTCATGATGTCGGATTTTGTTGTTCGGCATAACTATTTCGTGATGGACGAATTGGGATCTAAAGCGCCAATTTCAGTCAAGACAACATAATTCATCGATTCTTATAAGATCGTGCCTCATTTGATCGATCGATTTTATTTGTCGGCGGGCACATGGGCGACGTGGTTTTCATGCGGGATGATCGGGCGGGGTCTCCGGATGCCGAAACCGGTGATTCGAGCCTGCGCGGCGTCGCGGCCGAGCTCGCCGAGCTCAAACGCATTTCCTCGGACAAGAGCCGCCGCATCCAGGGCATCACGGCGCAGGTGAAGATACTGGCCTTGAACGCGCTCATCGAGGCGGCGCGGGCCGGTGAGATGGGGCGCGGCTTCGCGGTGGTGGCGCAGGAGGTGCGCGCCATCGGCGCGGAGGTCGAGACCGTGGCGAAGGCCCTCGAAGCCGAATTGTGCGGCCGGATCGTCTCGGTTCAGTCCCAGGTCGAGAGATTGTCCGAGCGATCCCATAACACGCGCCTCATCGATCTCGCCCTCAATGCCGTCGAGCTGATCGATCGCAACCTCTATGAGCGGACCTGCGACGTGCGCTGGTGGGCGACCGATAGGGACCTGGTGGAATGCGCCGCCGATCCGACGCCGGAGCGGGCCGCCCATGCCACGGAGCGCCTGGCCGTGATCCTCGGGGCCTACACGGTCTATCTCGATCTCTGGCTCTGCGGATTGGACGGACGGGTCATCGCGCATGGGCGGCCCGACCGCTTCGGCGACATCGTCGGCCGTGACGTTTCGGGCGAGCCCTGGTTCAGGAAGGCGGCCGGCCTACCCGATGGCGACGCCTATGTCGCCGCCGAGGTGGCTCCCCAACCGGGTCTCGGTGGCGCGCAGGTCGCCACCTTCTGCGCCGGCATCCGCGAAGGCGGCCGGAGCGAGGGACGGCCCATCGGCATCCTGGCGATCCATTTCGATTGGGAGCCGCAGGCCCGGTCCATCGTGGATGGCGTTCGCATCGACCCTGCGGATCGCGAGCGGACGCGGGTGCTGCTGGTCGACGCGCAGGGGCTCGTCCTCGCATCCTCCGGCCGCCGCTCCCTCCTCCGGGAGATTCTGCCGTTTCGGCCGGGCGAGCGGCGGAGCGGCGCCGATTCGGCAGGCGCCGTCACCGCCTTCCACCGTACCCCCGGCTACGAGACCTATGCCGGGCTCGGCTGGTACGGCGTCATCGTGCAGCAGCCCAAGGAATGGCGGACGCTCACACGATGACCGGCATCGCCGCCATCTCCCCGGTGCCGAAGACGCGCTTGTAACGGGCGATCTCGTCGGCCGGCCCGATGGCCTTGGACGGGTTGTCGGAGATCTTCACGGTGGGGCGGCCGTTGGCGGCGATGACCTTGCAGACGATGGAGATCGGATCGAGCCCGTGATCCGGCACCAGCCCGCGGAAATCGTTGGTGAGCAGGGTGCCCCAGCCGTAGCCGATGCGCATCCGCCCGTGGAAATGCGCGTGGATCGCCTCGATCGTCCCGACATCGAGCCCATCCGAGAAGATCGCGAGCTTTTCGTGCGGGTCGCAGCCGCGTGACGCCCACCAGGCGATGGCCTCCTCGCCGCCCTCGATCGGGTCCTTCGAATCGATGCGGATGCCGGTCCAGGCCGTCATCCAGTCCGGCGCATGGGCGAGGAAGCCGGTGGTGCCGTAGGTGTCGGGCAGCATCACCAGCAGGTTGCCGGCATAATCCTGCTGCCAGTCGCGCAGCACGTCGTAGGGCGCCTGGGCCAGGGCCGCGTCGTCCTCCGCCAGCGCGGAATAGACCATCGGCAGTTCATGGGCATTGGTGCCCACCGCCTCGACTTCGCGGCGCATGGCGATGAGGCAGTTCGACGTGCCGAGGAAGGCCTCGCCCAAGCCCTCGCGCATGGCCTCGACGCACCAATCCTGCCACAGGAAGCCGTGGCGGCGGCGGGTGCCGAAATCTGCGATGGAGAGGCCCGGCAGGCGCTTCAGCCGCTCGATCTTCTCCCACACCCGGGTCATCGCCCGCGCGTAGAGCACCTGCAGCTCGAACTTGCCGAGCCCGCGCAGGATTCCGCGCGAGCGCAACTCGTTGAGGATGGCCAGCGCCGGCACCTCCCACATGGTGGTCTCGATCCAGGGACCGTGGAAGGTGAGGACGTATTGTCCGTCGCGCGCCTCGAGTTCGTAGTCCGGCAGGCGGAAGCCTTCGAGCCAATCCATGAAATCGGCCGAGAACATCTGGCGGTTGCCGTAGAAGGTGTTGCCGCGCAGCCAAGTGGATTCCCCCCGGCTCAGGCGAACCGTGCGGGCGTGATCGAGCTGCTCGCGCAATTCGCCCACATCGACGAAATCGGCGATGCGGACGGAGCGGCTGCGGTTCTGGATGCCGAAGGTCACGTCGGCGTCGCGATGGCGGCGAAAGATCGTCTGCGCCATCAGGAGCTTGTAGAAATCCGTATCGAGCAGCGACCGGATGATCGGGTCGATCTTGAAGTTGTGGTTGTAAACCCGCGTCGCGAGATCGAGCATGGTCGGGAGGGATCCGGCGCGGGACCCGGGCGCCCGCTCACCGGCGAAGAGCGCATGGGCCTCGGGCGCGAGTCAATCGTACACCCGGCGATTGGCGGGGGCTGACGTCGACTGAACGGTTCGGCCCCTCGGGTGTATCGCGGGAGAGCGAGGGGAAGCGCGGGTCTCTCTCCCCCTTGTGGGGAGAGGTCAGGAGTGGGGGTGGCTCCGTCAGCCTCCACCGGCGGAGGGTCGCCCCCCCACCTCCAACTCCTCCCCGCAAGGGGGAGGAGGGTCCCGCACAGTCTCGCGGCAGAGAGAGGCGTGAGCTGGACGACGCAGAAGGGCGGCCACCCGCTTCGGATGACCGCCCCACTGTCCGTCCTATCAAAACAATCAGGCGAGATCGACCTTCTTGGTCTCGGTCTTGGGCGACTCGCCGGTGAGCGCGGCCTTCACGTAGCCGTAGATGTGCAGGGCCGTGGCGTTGGGGCTGTCCCAATACTCGCCCTTCTCCGGGTGGATGCGGATGAGCGCGACTTCCGGGTCGTCCTTGCCGTTGGGGAACCAGGTCTTCATGCTCTCGCTCCACTTGTCGTCGACGATGGTTTGATCGGTGACGATCTCGGCCTTGCCGGCGATGGAGACGTAAGTCTGGCTCGACGGGTCGGAATAGGCGAGGTTGACCTGATTGTCCTTGCCGATCTCCGCGGTCTTGGGCGTGTGCAGCTTGGTGAAGAACCAGATGTCGCCGTTCTCGTCGATGTCCTGGCTCCACATCGGGCGGCTGTAGAGCTTCCCGTCCTGATCCGCCGTGGTCATCATCGCGACCTTGATGTCCTTGACGAGATCGAACAGCTTCTTCGCGCCCTCGTGGTCGCGGTGGTTGCCTTGATGCATGAACATGGTCTCCTGAAGGTCTGTCGTCCGTATCGGGGCGCGGCGCTCCCGGTCGCGGGCCGGCCCTGAAGGCTGCACTCACAACGGGCCAGGGCTCGCTTGGTTCAGCGCCGTTCGGAGAAGAGGAAGAATGTCTTTGCCCATCCCGATCCGGGGAATCCTCAATCTGCTCTTGGGCGTCACCTGCGCCCTCCCCGTCCTCACCGCGCCCGTCGCGGCGCAGGTCCGCTTCGGTCCCGGCGTGCGAATCGGCGGTCACGATTTCTCCCACCGGCGCTACGGCAGCGTCCATATCCAGCGGGTGAAGCGGCTCCCCGGTCCCCCCGGATGCCGCCATGTCCGCAACGGGACGTATCGGCGCGGCGACGGCTCGGTCGTGCGCGGGCCGATGGAGCGGTGCAACCTCATCGCCATCCCGCCGGGGCGGCGCTGAATCCGTCCTCGTCGCGCATATCGGGGGGGTGAGACCGCAAGAGGTCTGGCGTTCTCGTCTTCGTCGGTTACATGCAGAGGGGCGTCCGGTCCGCCGTGTCCGCCTGCCTCGCCCGGAGAACCATCTTGGCCATTACTCGCGACGACGTGCTCAAGGCGCTGTCCGCCGTCACCGTCGATGCCGGCGGGACCACGCTGCCCGCATCGGGCCGCCTCTCGCAGGTGGTGGTCGACCCCACCAACCGGGTCATGTTCTCGATCCTGATCGACCCGAGCGAGGCGGATCGGTTCGAACCGATCCGTCGCAAGGCCGAGGGCACCGTCCTGGCCATGGCGGGTGTCTCCGGCGTGTTCGCCAGCCTCACCTCGGAGCGCGGCCCGAACCAGCCCGCCCCACCGGCGCAGGCCGCCGCCCCGCAACCGCCCCAGCCGGGACGGCCCGCCCCTCCCCGCACCGGCCCTGCTTTGCCGGGCGTGCGCCACATCGTGGCCGTCGCCTCCGGCAAGGGCGGCGTCGGCAAGTCCACCACCGCCTGCAACCTCGCCCTCGCCCTCTCGGCACAGGGGCTCAAGGTCGGGCTGCTCGATGCCGATATCTACGGCCCCTCGGTGCCCAAGCTGTTCGGCCTCTCCGGCAAGCCGAAGGTGATCGAGGAGCGCCTGCTCGCGCCCATGGACGGCTACGGCATCAAGGTCATGTCCATCGGCTTCCTGATCGAGCCCGAGACGGCGATGATCTGGCGCGGCCCGATGGTGCAGTCCGCCATCACCCAGATGCTGCGCGAGGTCGCCTGGGGCGAGCTCGACATCCTCGTGGTCGACATGCCGCCCGGCACCGGCGACGCCCAGCTCACCATGGCCCAGGCGACGCCGCTTTCCGGGGCCGTCATCGTCTCGACGCCGCAGGACCTGGCGCTGATCGACGCGCGGCGCGGGGTGACGATGTTCCGCAAGGTCTCGGTGCCGATCCTCGGCGTCATCGAGAACATGGCGACCTTCATCTGCCCGAATTGCGGCCATGCCTCGCACATCTTCGGCCATGGCGGCGCGCGCGAGGAAGCGGCGCGGCTCGACGTGCCGTTCCTCGGCGAGATCCCCCTGAACATGACCATTCGCGAGACCTCCGATTCCGGTCGTCCCGTGGTGGCGGTGGACCCGGACGGGCCGCACGCGAAGGTCTATCGCGGCATCGCCGCCCAGCTCTGGGCCAACCTCACCGGCGGGCCGGCCCCCCGCGCCGCGCCGCGCATCGTCATCGAATAATCCCGATGGAGCCCGTGCTCGGCGTGATCCTGGCCGGCGGCCTGTCCCGCCGGATGGGCGGCGGCGAAAAGCCGCTGAGAATGCTGGCGGGCCGCACCCTCCTCGACCGGGTGGTGGAGCGGTTCGCGCCGCAATGCGGTCTCGGCATCGTCCTCAACGCCAATGGCGACCCGGCCCGGTTCGCAGAATTCCCCGGCCCGGTCGTGCCGGACGGGGTGCCCGACAATCCGGGGCCGCTCGCCGGAATCCTCGCCGCCCTCGATCACGCAGCCGCGCGCCACCCCTCGGCGACGCATGTCGCCAGCGTCACGGGCGACGCGCCGTTCCTGCCCCTCGACCTGGTGGAGCGTCTCCGGACCGGCCTGTCCGGCTCCCCCATCGCCATGGCCTCATCGGCGGGGCGTGAGCATTTCACCGTGGCGCTCTGGGCCGTGTCCCTGCGCGACGATCTCCGTGCCTCCCTCGTCGAGCGCGGCGAGCGCCGCGTCGGCGCATTCCTCCGCCGCTACGGTGCCGTGGCGGTGGACTGGCCGGCGGACCCGGTCGATCCGTTCCTCAACATCAACACGCCGGAGGATCTGGCGCTGGCGGAGGCGCTGCTTCCTCACGCCGATCGGTGACTGCTATGGAGACGATGCCGGAAACCCGACCTGCGTCGGCTCGTAGCCCAGCATTTCCCCATGCGCGCAGACGGCTTGCGTGATGGCGATGCGCCCGGTCTTGTCGAGGCGTGCGGCGCCTGTTTCCAGGTGACGGCGCCAGGAGGGACCTCGGCTCCACGCCTCGACCCAGGAGGCCGCCAGGGCAACGGGCTGGTTCCGGGCCAGGGCCGCGATCAGGAAGCTCGCCTGAGTCAGGTCCTTCGCCTGTTTCTCTCGCTCGGTCCGCTCGTTCGCCACAATGAGTTTGTGAACGGCGTAGCGCTCTGGAGCAGGCACCGTGACCGAGATTCCGCCGGCATGGAGCAGCGTCGAGCGGACCGGGTCCCTGATGAGGAAATCGAGATAGCGAAGCGGCTGGGCGCTGACACCGCCGAGGGCCGGCATCGGGATGAGCGCCCCGGTCAGATCGTCCGAGCCGCGGTTCGAGATGAGAAACTCGACCCGAAACCCGTTGGCGTTCGCGAAAGCGCTCGTGCGGTCCGGCCGCGACAGGTTCGGCACCGGACGGAAGCTCGCATCCACGGCCTGAAGTTCCTCGTGAACGGGAGGCATGCTCTCTCCGATCGCGACCGAGATGCCGTAATCTCGTGCGAGATCGATGTCGCCGGTCCTGAGCGCTCTCATAGGGCGCTCTCCGACGAGGCCCGGATAGGTCTGGAACGCCACCGTGCCGACCAGGACCCCACGCAGGCGAAAGAAGCCTGCCTGCGCCAGACGTTCGAGGACCCGGCCCGTCAGGGCGTCCGCTGTCGGAAACCCGGCGCTCCGCAACATCCGAACCGCGTCGATACGGGTGCGGTAATCGACCCGCTGGCGGTCATGGGCCTCGACCCGGCGCGTGGTCTCGGCATCCGCCACCGTGCCCACATAGCGGTTGGATTTCGTGCCGGTGGCGGCATCGTAGCCCTGATAGTACCAGTATTCGCGCGCCTTGATGGTGCGCTTGATGAACTTGCCGTTCTCCGGAAAGTCGCGGTCGAACTCCGCATCGGCGCAGCGCTGATTGAGATCGGCGAAGACCGTCTGCGCGGCGGCATCGATGGACGGCATGGCTCAGCCCCGTGCGTTACATGAAAATCGCCGTTTTCATGTAACGCACGGGGCTGAGCCCCAAAAACGAGAAAGGGCGTCCGCGCGGGTCACGCGCGGACGCCCTTTTCATGGACAGGCTGTCGGATCAGGCGGTGCCGACCGTGGCCTTGACGATCTTGTCCGGCGAGCGAGGCGGCTCGCCCTTGTTGAGGCTGTCCACCACGTCCATGCCTTCGGTCACCTTGCCCCAGACGGTGTATTGCTTGTCGAGGAAGCGGGCGTCGCCGAAGCAGAGGAAGAACTGCGAATTCGCCGAATGCGGGAAGTTGGTGCGGGCCATCGAGCAGGTGCCGCGCACATGCGGCTCGTCGTTGAACTCGGCCTTCAGGTCCGGCAGGTCGGAACCGCCCGAGCCGGTGCCCGTCGGGTCGCCGGTCTGGGCCATGAACCCGTCGATGACGCGGTGGAACGGCACGCCGTCGTAGAATCCCTGCCCCGCCAGCGTCTTGAGACGCTCGACATGGTTGGGGGCGAGATCCGGGCGCAGCCCGATGACGACGCGGCCCTTGGTGGTTTCGAGGATGAGGGTTTCGGTATCGGCCATGGGGTCAGACTCCTTGTCCCTGGGGACCTTGGTAGATGAACCGCAGGGCGATCGGGCGCCCCGCGATGGCGGCGCCGAGCGCCGGCGTGATCGCGACCGGCGTGCAGCGTCGGATCGCGTCGAGGGTTGAGCGGGTCAGGATGTCCCTGCCGCGCTGATCGGCATTCTGCATCGAGAAGGTGATGCGAGGCTCGCCGATGACGGACCCGTCGCGGCGGAGCGCGAAACGGGCGGTGATCTCGGTGCGCGGGAAGCCGGCGAGGCCTTGCGGCACCTCCCAGCAGGCGGCGAGTCGGGGGTAGAGCTCCTGGAGCGTGTCGGCCGGACTCGCGGCGATGCCGCCCTCCGGGGCCTGCACCGTGGAGCGCAGGGACGCGGGCGGCGTCAGCGGCAGTCCGGCTCCCGCCAGGGCAGCCGATGCAAAAGCCGCCGCGAGCGGGATGGCGACCGCCGACCCAGCGACCGCGAGGCGCGTCATACGCCTCACTGTCGCGCTTCTGCTCACTTGGCGCCTTGGGCCATCTGCATCTTCACGATCTTGTCGGGGTTCTGGACCGCGCCACCCGGAGCGCCCGCCGCCGCCTTCTTGATCTTGTCGACGACCTCCATCCCAGAGGAGACCAGTCCGATCACGGTATACTGGCCGTTCAGGAACGGCGCATCGCCGAGGCAGATGAAGAACTGCGAGTTCGCCGAGTTCGGATCCGACGAGCGGGCCATGCCGAGCGTGCCGCGCCGGAACGGCGATTGGGAGAATTCGGCCGGGATGTTCGGCAGGGAGGAACCGCCGGTGCCGTTGCCCTTCGGGTCGCCGGTCTGGGCCATGAACCCGTCCATGACGCGATGGAACTTCAGCCCGTCATAGAAGCCCTTCTTGATGAGGGTCTTCAGCTGGGCCACGTGCTGCGGCGCGAGATCGGGGCGCAGCTCGATGGTGACACGGCCGTCCTTGGTGTCGAGATAGACCGTGTTGTCGTCCGCCGCCCGTGCCACGGGCGCGAACCCGATCATGGCGGCAAGCGCCAGGGACAGGAAGGCGGTCCGCCGATGGAGGGTCCGATGAGTCATGAGGGGGCGGTCTCCGGTCCGTTGAAGGAGGTGGATGGAAGGGATCAGGCTTGCGCGAAGCGCGCGGCGAGCCGTTCCGCCACGAGGGGAGGAACGAAGGGCGAGACATCGCCGCCCATGGCCGCGATCTGGCGCACCAGGGTGGCGGTGATCGGCCGGACGCCGGTGGAGGCGGGCAGGAACACGGTCTGCACCTCCGGCGCCATGGCGCCGTTCATGCCGGCGAGCTGCATCTCGTAGTCGAGATCCGTGCCGTCGCGCAGGCCGCGGATGAAGATGCTGGCGCCCGAGCGCCGCGCGGCCGACACCGCCAGATCGTCGAAGGTGACGATGTCGAGGCTGGCGCCTTCGGCCTCCGCCAGGGGCGCGCAGGTCACTTGCAGCAGATCCGCCCGTTCCTCGGGCGAGAACATGGGGGCCTTGCCCGGATGCACGCCGATGGCGATCACCAGGTGCTGCACGAGCCGGCATGCCTGACGGATGACGTCGAGGTGTCCGTTCGTGACCGGATCGAAAGAGCCAGCGTAGAGCGCGGTGCGGATCATCACCGGTGGGCGTAGAGCATTTCGCCCCGAAACGGAACCGCCCGCGACCATCCCGGCCCGATGGCGAATCCTCCCGGCAATGGACCGGCGCACGAAAAAGGGCGGATGCCCCGATGGAGCGCCCGCCCGAAGTTTCGGTCTTCGAAGTCTGGTCGACGACGTCCGGCTTATGGATTCGCCAAGCGAGTTGCCGGAACGGCAGAGCCTTTTCGCAACTCCACGCTGCGCCGAACGTCTCGTTCGGTCCGGCGCGGACGATGGAGCGATATCTCTCTGGGGCCGAACTTATCCGTGCACCGCGGCGCCGGATATGACTTGGCTGCAACACCGAAGATCAGTGACCGAAACGAGAATGCCGGCCAAGTCTTGCGACATGACCGGCATTCGGGTCGAAAGTTTTCAGGCTGATTCCGAATGATTCCAGATCAGTTGGAATAAGGCCTCTTTCAGGGGGCGTCTCCCGTGGGATCGATTGCCGTCACCTCTCCGGCATCGTCCTCACCTTCGCCTTCACCCTCGATATGCTCGACCGAGACCACGCGCTCGGTTTTCTCGGTGTTGAACACCGTGACACCCTGCGAGGCGCGGCCGACGATGCGGATATCGTCCACCGGCACACGGATGAGTTGTCCGGCATTGGTCACCAGCATGATCTGGTCGGAGGGCTGGACCGGGAAAGACGCGACGAGGTTGCCGTTGCGCGGGTTGACCCGCATGGCGGTGATGCCTTTGCCGCCGCGACCCGAGATCCGATACTCGAAGGACGAGCTGCGCTTACCGAAGCCGCGCTCGGAGAGGGTGAGCACGAATTGCTGGGCCGCGCCCATTTCGGCGTAGCGCTCCTGGGAGAGAAGCGGCGCATCGGTGGCGATGTCCTCGGAATCGGCATCGCCGCCCTCGGTGTCGCCGATCACGGCCCGCTGCATCTTCAGGAAGGCGCCCCGCTCCTCGGGCGTCGCATCGAAGCTGTTGAGGATCGTCATCGAGATGACGCGGTCGTCCTGCGCCAGGCTGATGCCGCGCACGCCGGTGGAATCGCGGCCCTTGAAGACGCGGACATCTTCCACCGGGAAGCGGATGCACTGGCCGGCCTGTGTGGTGAGCAGGACGTTCTGATCCGCGCGGCAGATCTCCACGTGGACGATGTGGTCGCCTTCATCGAGCTTCATGGCGATCTTGCCGGCGCGGTTCACCTGCACGAAGTCCGAGAGCTTGTTGCGCCTCACGCCGCCGCTGGCGGTGGCGAACATGACGTCGAGCGTCTCCCAGGACGCTTCGTCCTCGGGCAGCGGCATGATCGTGGTGATGCGCTCCGTGCCCGCATCCATGGCGAGGATGTTGACGAGCGCCTTGCCGCGCGCGTTGGGCGCGGCCATCGGCAGGCGCCAGACCTTCTCCTTGTAGACCTGCCCTTGGTTCGAGAAGAACAGGACCGGCGTGTGGGTGCTGGCCACGAACAGGCGGGTGACGAAATCCTCGTCGCGGGTGGACATGCCGGAGCGGCCCTTGCCGCCCCTGCGCTGGGCCCGATAGGTCGAGAGCGGCACGCGCTTGACGTAGCCGGCATGGGACACGGTGACGACCATGTCCTCGCGCTGGATCAGGTCCTCGTCCTCGACGTTGGAATCCCAGTCGAGGATCATGGTCTTGCGCGGCGTCGCGTAGGCCTCGCGGACTTCGCGCAGCTCGTCCTTGACGATGGTCATGATGCGCAGGCGCGAGCGCAGGATGTCGAGGTAGTCGGCGATCTCGTCGGCGAGCTTCTGGAGCTCGTCGCCGATCTCGTCTCGTCCCAGAGCCGTGAGTCGCTGCAGGCGCAGGTCGAGGATGGCGCGGGCCTGGATTTCCGAGAGACGGTAATTGCCGTTCTCGTCCACGCGGTGGCGCGGATCGTCCACCAGGGCGATGAGCGGCGCGATGTCGAGGGCCGGCCAGAGGCGGCCCATCAGCGCCTCGCGGGCGGTGTTCGGATCGGGCGAGGTGCGGATGAGGCGGATGACCTCGTCGATATTGGCCACCGCGATGGCGAGACCGCACAACACGTGGGCGCGCTCGCGGGCCTTGCCGAGGAGGAACTTGGTCCGCCGCGAGACGACTTCCTCGCGAAAATCCACGAAGGCCGTGAGCAGGTCCTTCAGGTTCATCAATTCGGGGCGGCCGCCGTTCAGCGCCACCATGTTGCAGCCGAACGAGGATTGCAGCGGCGTGAAGCGGTAGAGCTGGTTCAGCACCACGTCGGCCATCGAATCGCGCTTGATCTCGATGACGATGCGCATGCCGTCGCGGTCGGATTCGTCGCGCAGGTCGGAGATGCCCTCGACGCGCTTCTCCTTCACCAGCTCGGCGATCTTCTCCATGAGCGTCGCCTTGTTCACCTGATACGGGATCTCGGTGAAGATCAGCGCCTCGCGCTCCTTGCGCAGCTCCTCCACATGGGACTTCGCCCGCATGATGACCGAGCCGCGGCCCGTGGCGTAGGCCTGCCGCACGCCGGCGCGGCCGAGGATCGAGCCGCCGGTGGGGAAGTCGGGGCCGGGGACGTATTCGGTCAGCTGCTCGATGGTAAGGCCCGGATCGTCGATGAGGGCGATGCAGGCGTCGATGAGTTCGCCGAGATTGTGCGGCGGGATGTTGGTGGCCATGCCCACCGCGATGCCGCCCGCTCCGTTGACGAGGAGGTTCGGGAAGCGCGCCGGCAGAACCTTCGGCTCCTCGCGCGACTCGTCGTAGTTCGGCTGGAAGTCGACGGTGTTCTTGTCGATGTCGGCGAGCAGCGCGTTGGCGGGCTTGGCCAGACGCGACTCGGTGTAGCGCATGGCCGCCGGCGGATCGCCGTCCACGGAGCCGAAATTGCCCTGCCCGTCGATGAGCATGAGCCGCATCGAGAAGTCCTGGGCCATGCGGACCAAGGCGTCGTAGATCGATTGGTCGCCATGCGGATGGTAGAGACCGATCACGTCACCGACGATGCGGGCCGACTTGACGTATTTCCGCTCGGGCAGGTGCCCGCTCTCATAGGCCGAGTAGAGGATGCGCCGGTGCACCGGCTTCAGGCCGTCCCGCGCGTCGGGCAAAGCCCGGCTCACGATCACGCTCATGGCGTAATCGAGATAGGAGCGGCGCATCTCGTCGGTGATGGAAACGGGCTTGATGTCCGAGGCGGGCGGCGTCGCGCCGGCGCCGGTATCGTCTTTCTCTGCCAAGGTCTTCGATCTCTGCCTGTGACGGTCCCGGCGGGCCGGGTCCGCGTGGAGCGACGGGCGCTACGGAAAGTGGGGGGCGGGACGTTCCGCGTGACCTCGAAAAGGCCGGCCGCGTCACGTCCTGGCTCGGACGTCCGTCATACGCCATCCGGTGTCGCTACGCCACCGCCGGACATGTCGCGACCACATCGACAAAGCCCATGCGTCGCAAGCGCTTGCGATGCCGATTTCAGCGGATGAGCGCTCGTCGTTTCCAGGCCTCTTCCCCGGATGGGTGGAGGCTCGGCGGAACCCGATCCGGGGGGCTGTCGGCGTGTCGCGAGGTGGCCCAGAATGGTGGGGTCGGAGCCTCGTGCCCCTCACCCCGCCGCGGCGCCCGCAAAATCGGACATCTCGTAGAGCGGCCGGATCTCGATCTCGCTCGGGCCGGGCATCGGGTTGGGACAGCGCTTCACCCAGTCCAGCGCTTCCGCCATGTCCTTCACCTGCCAGAGCCAGAAGCCGGCGACGAGTTCCCCGGTCTCGGCGAAGGGGCCGTCGCTGACGGTGCGGGAGGCGCCGTCTAAGGCAACCTGCTTGCCCTTGGCGGAGGGGTGCAGGCCCTCGCCGGCGAGGAGGATGCCCGCCTTGGCGAGTTCCATGTTGAACTCGCCCATGGCGGTGAGCAGGTCGAGGGAGGGCATGATCCCCGCCTCGCTGTCCGCGGTCGCCTTGACCAGAACCATGACGCGCATCGATTCGCCTCCCCTGCTCGATCGCGCCCAGGGAAGCACGAAGACGTGGTTCGTGTGAACTCACCGACCGCTGGGCCGGTTACCCGAGATCATCGATCCCGCCGCATCGATCCACAGGGGCACCGTCATGCTCAATCGCCCGAAAGCCGTCGCTTTCGACATCATCGGTACGGTGTTCAGCATGGAGCCGATGCGGCCCGCCCTGGTGGCGATGGGCCTGCCGCCCCTCGCCCTGGACTTCCTCTACACCGCCGGCCTGCGGGACATGTTCGCCCTGGCGGCCACCGGCACCTTCGCGCCGTTCCAGTCCGTCCTGTCGGGGTGCCTGGACGAGGTGCTCGCCATGCACGGCCTCTCCGCCTCGCCGGAGGACAGGAATGCGGTACTCGGCATGATGAAGGCTCTTCCGCCGCACGAGGACGCCAAGGCGGCATTCGAGGTTCTGGCCGATTCCGGCATCCGGGTCTTCGCCCTGAGCAACGGCGCGGCCGCCACCACGACGGGACTGCTCCGCGCGGCAGGCATGGAAGGTCTCGTGGAGCGGGTTCTGTCCGTGGAGGAGGTGAAGCTGTCGAAGCCGCGCGCCGAGGTCTATTGCCACGCCACGCGGGCCGCCGCCCTCTCTCCGGGTGACATGGCGATGATCGCAACCCACCCCTGGGACCTCCACGGCGCCAGGATCGCCGGCCTCAAGACAGGCTACGTCGCTCGGGGTGTGCCGTATTCCCCTGCACTTGAGCCGCCGGACCTGACCGGGGAGACCCTGCTGGAGGTCGCATCGGCGATGGCGCGGCTCGCGCCGTCGCAACCCGACGCCTGATGCCTGTTCTCTATTAGGGAGCCCGTCCGTCCTCTCCATGAGCGGCTGCTGGAGTCACCCATCTGCTCGACGTCTGTTCCTCGGTTCACGAGGGGGCGATATGAGGCGCAACGGCACGCCCTCTCCTTCCAGGAGAGGGGACCCGCGCTGTCCGCGAGATATGTGACTATCGTAGCCGTGAGCGGACTTGGTGGAGGCCGATACACAATGCTTCCCGTCTGTCGGATGCCGATGACGGGAGCGGCAGATCCCTAGAACGGGATATCGTCGTCGAGGTCGTAATTGGGCTTCGACGAAGCCGCCGCCGGCCGACGCTCGCCGCCCGAGGAACGGCCGCCGCCGTATTCCCCGCCGCGATCGCCACCCCGGTCCCCGCCACGGCCGCCGCCGTAATCGCCGCCGCGGCTGATCTGGCCGCCGCCCTCGTCGTCGGCGCCCATCTCTCCGCCGCCGCCGCTGCGACCGTCGAGGAGCGTGAGTTCACCGCGGAAACGCTGGAGCACCACCTCGGTGGTGTATTTCTCGACGCCGGACTGGTCCGCCCATTTCCGGGTCTGGAGCTGGCCCTCGATATAGACCTTCGAGCCCTTGCGCAGATACTGCTCGGCCACGCGGGCGAGGTTCTCGTTATAGATCACCACCGAGTGCCACTCGGTCTTCTCCTTGCGCTCGCCCGAGGCCTTGTCCTTCCAGGATTCGGACGTGGCGATGCGCAGGTTGACCACGGGATCGCCGGAGGCGAGGCGCCGGGTCTCGGGATCGCGCCCGAGATTGCCCACCAAAATCACCTTGTTGACGCTGCCGGCCATGCCGCTCTCCTCTCGATCGATCTCACTGACGGAAAGGGCCTCACACGCCCTCCGTCCCGCTCGCCCTTCATGAACTTCGGACAGGCGGCCCGCAATCGGGAGGGCGAATTTGTCCCCACCGATCACAGGCCCATGTTCTATCTTTGTTCGTTTTGACGCGCAAGGATCCCGCGCCTGGCCGTCACGCGATCCGCACAAGCATCTTGCCGAAATTCCGGCCCTTCAGCAGCCCGATGAAGGCCTCCGGCGCCGCCTCCAGTCCGTCGACGATGTCTTCCCGGTGCTGGATGCGTCCATCCCGCAGCCAGGTTCCGACCTCGCTCAGGAACTCCTCCTCCTGGTCCGCGAAATCCCACACGATGAAACCGCGCAGGGTCAGGCGCTTGGTCAGGATGGCGCGCATGACGACGGGGCTGCGGTCCGGTCCCGGCGGCAATTCGGTGAGATTGTAGCCCGAGACGAGGCCGCAGACGGGGATGCGGGCGAAGTCGTTGAGGAGGGGCAGCACGGCGTCGAAGACAGGGCCGCCGACATTCTCGAAATACACGTCGATCCCGCCGGGACAGGCGGCGGCGAGCGCGCCGGGCAGGTCGTCGGTGCGATGGTCGACGGCCGCGTCGAAACCGAGCACGTCGGTGAGGTAGGCGCATTTCTCCGGGCCGCCCGCGATGCCGACGGCGCGCGCGCCCTTCAGCTTCGCGATCTGGCCGACGAGGGAGCCCACCGGCCCGGCGGCGGCGGCGACCACCACGGTCTCCCCCGCCTTCGGCTGGCCGATGGTGAGGAGGCCGGTATAGGCGGTCATGCCCGGCATTCCGAGGACGCCGAGCGCCGTGCTGACCGGCGCCGCCTCGGGATCGAGCTTGCGCAGGCCACGGCCATCGGAGACGGCAAAGTCCTGCCA
Organism: Methylobacterium sp. 88A; assembly: GCF_000376345.1. Lineage (NCBI taxonomy): Bacteria > Pseudomonadati > Pseudomonadota > Alphaproteobacteria > Hyphomicrobiales > Methylobacteriaceae > Methylobacterium > Methylobacterium sp. 88A. Next base: position 1,434,147 of record NZ_AQVT01000001.1, on the reverse strand, counting down.
GCCCCCGAAGCCGGTGACCACGTCGCCCTCATGGAAATCCGGATGCCGCGAGGCTGCGACCTCCGACACGGTGGCCCCGACCATGGGCGCGCCGATGGCGACGGGTTCGGCATAGGATTTCGCCGCGCTCATCCGTCCGCGCATGTAGGGATCGAGGGAGAGGAGACGGTTGCGGAGCAGCACTTCGCCCTCCCCCGGCGTCGGGGTGCGGTTCTCCTCGAGCCGGAAATGCGCGGCCGTCGGCTCTCCGTGCGGGCGGGAGGCGAGGACGATGCTGCGGTTCATAGCGACCATGATCTGACGCTCCGGTTGGGTTGAAGGATCTTCTGGACGGGCGTTCCAGTCTCAGGGGACATCTCGACAAGGCCGATCGGGCGCCGGTGTTCCAGCAACGAGGCCGAGGCACCGCCTGCGCCGAGCGGCGTTGACGCGCAAGGATTTCTCCCCCGCTCCGTCCCGATAGGACCGTCTCGATGACCCGCATGCTCCCCCTCGCCGCCATCGCCGCGATGTCCGGCTTCGCAGCGCCGGCTTCGGCCGACGACCCCCTCGCCGCCCATCGCTGGAAGTCGCGGGTGCTCGTCATCGTGGCCCCGGAAGGCGGAGATCCGCGCGTCGAGGCGCAGAGGCGCGAGGCGCGGGTGAGACGCGCGGATTACGCCGAGCGCGACCTCGTTCTGGTGGAAGCGATCGGGACCGGTGCCGAGGCGGACCGCATCCGTCATCGGTTCGGAATCGGCGCGGGGGATTTCCGCGTCGTTCTGGTGGGCAAGGACGGCGAGGCGAAGCTCACCGAGGCCGCACCGATCCCTTCGACCCGCCTGTTCTCGATGATCGATGCCATGCCAATGCGGAGGGATGAGAAGGGCCGGCGGTGAGGGCCGATCAATGAAACGCTCAGGACAGGACGGGCGACGTGGTTGCTTCACTCGCGCGAAGACGTCTGTTCGTCGATGCATCGACACGGCGAAAGCGGATCGGGACGGCATGGTGTCCCGATCCGGTCTGCGGATGATTGCAGCCCCCGGCCGTCGTTCAACTCAGGTCAGATGACGAAGACATCGTCCGTCAGGAGGGGGCTGGCCCCGCTGAAGCTTGAGATCACAACTGCCGACTCGGCGCCGCTCCCATCCTTGTCGTAGTACAAGGTTCGCGTGCTGGTGGAGTAGATCAGCCGTATGTCAGCGGTGGCGGCTGTCGTGCTCGACCCGATCTGAAACGTACTGGCGGAAACTTGCCCCTTTGGAAGGGTATTGAACACGTCGCCGTCCAAGTGAATGACGTCACCCGCTGCTCCTGCAAGACTTTGAAAGCCTAGGATTGAGTCGATGTTGGTTGCCGTCGGCAGGGTGCTGAACACGATCGTATCGGAATCCGTCACCGATCCTGAAAGAATGATCGTATCGGAGCCCGCCCCCCCATTGATGATGTTGTTGCCGGCGTTCCCCACGATGTAGTTGTCCAACGAGTTTCCGGTCGCGTTGATGTTGTCGATGCCGGCCAATGTCAGTTTCTCGATCTGCAGACCGGCGAGGGAGAAGGTTACCGCCGACGTCACCAAATCTGTCCCGCCGTTGGTCGCCTCCACGACTTTGTCGCCGGTCGAATCGACCGTGTAGGAATCGTTGCCCCCGAGGCCGATCATCACGTCGGCGCCCGCGCGGCCATCGATTACATTGGCATCGTCGTTGCCGGTCAGGCTGTTCGCCAGTGCATTGCCGGCGATACTCGAGCTCACGCCTCTTGCGATCACCGTAAGGACGAAGTTCTCGATGTTGTCGAACGTGCCCAGATCGCCATTCATGTTCGACCGGATCGTATCAATGCCGCCGTTCCTGCCCTCGACGAGGGTATCGCCGTAAAATGCAAGGATGACCTCCCCGGTAACGGGATCGGTTCTATTTTCGTAGACGGGTATGCTGATCACGTAGGTGTCGTCGCCCGTGCCGCCGACGAGGAGGTCCGAGCCCGCACCGCCATCGAGGTAGTCGTTTCCGTCTCCACCGTGGAACGTGTCCTCATCCCGGCTCCCGTAGAGACGATCGTCTCCAATGCCGCCGTAGACGATGCTCTCGACCGTCTTGCCATCGCGTCCTTCGTAGACGTCATTGCCGCCGCCCAGGGCGATGTCACCAATCATCGTCCCCTTGTTCACGATCCGGTCTGCGGCAACGTTGTTGTCGCCGCCATAGAAGCTGAACTGCTTGCCCTCAATGGAGCCCGTGTTCTTTACGACTAGGCCTTCGGTATCGCCCCCCGCAAGGGAATGAGCTATCCCGTAATCCGTGGCGAGGATGTCGCCCTTGTTCTCGATGGTAGATTTGGTCGCCTTCGAAACGCCCGACATGAGGATGCCGTACCGGTGGCCTTCGATGTCGCCGTCGTTGTAGACGAGGCTGGAATAGGCCGTGACCGAAACGCCGGCTCCGTTCACGGCGTCGATCTCGGCGCCGGAATAGATCCAGACGCGCTGATCGTGATCGACGGCCCTGTTGTCGCCGAGGCGAACCCCGTCGGTGTCGGCAATGATCCACCCTCTGTGCATGACGTCGTGGTCGCTGCCGAGGCCGCGTATGCCTTCGGCGTAGCTCGACGTGATCATGCCGTCGAGGACGACGACATCGGTCAGTTCGGTCGCAACCGGCGACAGTTCGATACCGGCCGCACCGACAGCCTCCGCGGCAATGTTGTCGCTGACGTATCGTGTGCCCATCGCCCCGCCCCTTTTCCCAAAGCCAACCTCTGATCGCCGCTGTTGCCGACTGCCGAAGGATCCCCCGGACATGTCGCGACGGTGAACTGCATCGGTCGGCAGCGTGAGCGTTACCAGGGTAAACGGACGGTCACATCACTCATCTGGGGGATAGGCTCGCAGGGCGGCCTGCGATGTTCCGCGACTATAGCGTCGACGTCACATCGTCTCAAACCCTCGCGTCGACGAAGGCATGGTCCGTCACGGGAATCACGTGGGCATCGTCGGGTGAACATTGTGACCCCGATAACGGCGATACCGTAGAAACAGAAAGAGGCCGCTTGAGGCGGCCCCTTCCGATCATTGTTGATACTCAGGATCGAGCGGAACCGTTCAGTAGCAGCGCTCGACCAGGATCCGGCGAGGTCCGTAGGGAGTCCAGCGGGTGCGCGGGACGGTGTAGCATTCACCACCGTATCCGCCGTAGGCGGCAGGAGCATAGCCGTAGCCATAGGCCGGGTATCCGCCATAGCCACCGTAGCCGCCATAGAGTCCGCCGGCGGCGAGGCCGAGGCCGACACCGAGGCCGAGACCGCCGAGGCCGTAACCGTAGCCGCGGCCGTAACCGCCGCGCCAGCCGTAGCCGCGATGTCCACCCCAGCCGCCGCCATAGCCGCGGAAGCCCGCGCTACGGAAACCGCCTCCATAGCCGCGGAAACCGCCGGCGTGTCCACCCCAGCCACCATGGCCGCCATGCCAACCACCGTGACCACCACCCCAGCCGCCGCGGGCTTCCGCCGTCGCCGGGATCATCGCCAGAGCGCCGACCATCGCGGTCGCTGCCAGAACAATGCGTTTCATCGTCTTGTCTCCAAAGACAGGTTCTTGTCCCCAGTGGTTATAGAACACCCAGGGTCCATGAACAGTTCATGGCACATTTTGTCCCGCACGCGTTGGGCCGATCACAGGTCGGTGAGAGCGGCGGTCGGCACGCCTTGAAAACGCCTCCCGTTTCGGGCGAGGACACCGCGCGCCACCTCGTCCGCACGGGAGGGCAGATGATGGCTCCGCCTCGGGATTCAACGATGATGTCACTGCGACGCGCATTTGCCGGAGCCATGCTGTTCGCGTTCGCTGCGGGTCTCGCTCCCCAGCCCGCGCGGGCCGCGCCCGCCGCCGCGTCGCCGTGCAAGGCGGTTCAGTCCGAGGGCGAGACCTTCACGGTCTGCACGGTGGATCTGCGCCGCGAGCGGGTGCGGGTGTTCTGGCTCGGCGCCGACGGTCTGCCCTATTCGTCGCTCTCGACGCTGGGGGAAAAGATCGGCCCCAAGCTCAGCTTCGCCATGAATGGCGGCATGTACGACAAGGGCCAGGCGCCGGTGGGCCTCTATGTGGAGGAGGGCCGCGAGATGAAGGGCGTCTCCACCGCCAACGGGCCGGGCAATTTCCACCTCAAGCCCAATGGCATCTTCTACGTGAAAGGCGAGCGCGCCGGCGTCGCCGACACGACTCGCTTTCTGCGCCAGAAAATCAAGCCGGATTTCGCCACCCAATCGGGGCCGATGCTGGTGATCGACGGCAAGATCCACCCGAAGATCTCCACCGACGGGCCGAGCCAGAAGATCCGCAACGGCGTCGGCGTCCGCGACGACGGCCGCACCGCCATCTTCGCCATTTCCGAGCGCCCCGTGACCTTCGGTTCCTTCGCGCGGCTGTTCAAGGACACGCTCGGCTGCGCCAACGCCCTGTTCCTCGACGGCAGCGTCTCCAGCCTCTACGCGCCGGGTATCAACCGGTCGGACATCAGCCGGCCGTTGGGGCCGCTGGTGGGGGCGGTGGCGAAGTAGGGCGGGCGGATCAGGCCAGCCGTGCCCGCTTGCCGAAGGCGACCCTGAGCCGCGCCTTTGCGAGTTCGGCGATCTCCGTCATCGATTCGATCCGCACCATCGGCATCTCCGCCCCGATGAGGCTCGTCGGCTCGAAGCTGAAGAGCAGGTGGCGCACGCCGATCTCCAAAGCCGTCACCCCGTCGGACTGGGTGAGATCCTCGCCGAAGATCTCGATGAGCGGCCCGTCCGGGTCGCCCTTCTCGATCTGGATGATGAAATAGCCGGCGGGTTCCTCCTCGTCGTCCGCGCCGGAGATCAGGCTGATGCCGTTCTCCTCGTCGTAGCGGACGCGCTGCACCGTGATCGTCGTGATGTCGTCGTCCATTGTCTTTGCCTGAAATCGGGTCAGCGTTGCCCGAACTGGGTATCGCGGAACAGGGTCTTGAACTGGCGCGGCTGGCAGCGCCAGTACTGCTTGGGCGCACTCACCTGGGCGCCGAGCTCGGCCGCCGCATGCCACGGCCAGCGCGGATCGTACAGCATGGCGCGGGCGAGCGAGACCGCGTCGGCCTTGCCCTCGGCCAGGATCGATTCCGCATGGGCCGCCTCGGTGATGAGACCGACCGCGATGGTGGTGAGCCCGGTCTCGGCCTTCACCCGCTCGGCGAAGGGAACCTGATAGCCGGGCGAGAGCGGGATCTCCTGGCGGGTGGAGAGGCCCCCGGTGGAGACGTGGATCGCCGCCGATCCGCGCCGCTTGAGCGCATGGGCCAGTTCCACCGTCTCGTCGAGCGTCCAGCCGCCCTCGACCCAGTCGGTGGCCGAGACCCGCATCCAGACCGGCTTGCCCGCCGGCACGACTTCGCGCACCGCCTCGAAACATTCCAGCGGAAAGCGCATCCGGTTCGCGAGGCTGCCGCCGTAATCGTCCGTGCGCTGGTTGGAGAGCGGCGAGAGGAACTGGTGCAGCAGGTAGCCGTGGGCGCCGTGGAGTTCGAACCCGTCGATCCCGATGCGCAACGCGCGCTTGGCCGTCTCCACGAACCCGTCACGGATGCGCTTCAACCCCTCCGCATCGAGGGCATGGGGCGGCACCTCGCCCTCGCCATGGGCGATGGCCGACGGCGCCTCCGTGCGCCAGCCTTCGGGCGCCTGGGGATCGATCTGCGAGCCGCCGTCCCAGGGCGCACGGCTCGAGGCCTTGCGGCCGGCATGGTTGATCTGGATCGCGATGGGGATCGGCGCACGGAGCCGCACCGCATCGAGCACCCGGCCCAGCGCCAGCTCTGTCTCATCCGAGTAGAGGCCGAGATCGGTGGGCGAGATCCGCGCCTCCGGCGAGATCGCGGTGGCCTCCAGCGTCAGCAGGCTCGCGCCCGACATGGCGAGCTGCCCCAGATGCATCAGGTGCCAATCGCCCGCCTGTCCCGCATGGGCCGAATACTGGCACATGGGGGCGACGATGATGCGGTTGGGCAGCGTCAGGCCATCGAGGGACAGAGGCTCGAACAGGCGTGCGGTCATGTGCGGGCTCCGGTCTTCGGCTGACAGCCTAGATGGAGCACCTGAGTCGCCCGCGCCAGGGATGGACGGCTCCGTATCCGCGTTTCCATGGCGCTACGCATCTCTTTATAGCTGGCCCCCGGATCGGGTTCCGCTGGAGCTGCACCGGTCGAGGGAGGGAACGCTCACCCCCCGATCCCCCTCCCCTTCAAGCTCTCGCCGATCTCGTCCAGCACGGCGGCGTCGTCGATGGTGGGCGGGGTGGTCCAGGCTTCGCCGTCGGCGATCTTCTTCATGGTGCCGCGCAGGATCTTGCCCGAGCGGGTCTTGGGCAGCCGTGCCACGGTGAGCGCGAGCTTGAACGCCGCCACGGGGCCGATGCGCTCGCGGATGGAGGCGACGAGTTCGCGCTCGATCTCGGCGGTGTCGCGGGAGACGCCGGATTTCAACACCACGAAGCCGCAGGGCTGTTCGCCCTTCAGCGCATCGCGGATGCCGATGACGGCGCATTCGGCGACATCGGGATGGGCGGCCAGAACCGCCTCCATGCCCCCGGTGGAGAGCCGGTGCCCGGCGACGTTGATGATGTCGTCGGTGCGCCCCAGCACCGTGACGTAGCCGTCCGCGTCGACGATCCCGGCATCCGAGGTGTCGTACCAGCCCGGATAGGTGGTGAGGTAGCTCTGGCGGAAACGCTCGTCCGAACCCCACAGGGTCGGCAGGCAGCCGGGCGGCAGCGGGAGCCGCAGGGCGATGGTGCCCATCGTGTCGGGCGGCAGCGGCTTGCCGGCCTCGTCGAGCACCGCGAGGTCGTAGCCCGGCATCGGCACGCAGGCGCTGCCATGCTTCACCGGCAGCATGCCGACACCCACCGGATTGCCGGCGATGGCCCAGCCGGTCTCCGTCTGCCACCAATGGTCGATCACCGGCCGGTCCAGCGCCCGCTCGGCCCAGGCCACGGAATCCGGGTCGGCCCGCTCGCCGGCGAGGAAGAGGGAGCGGAAGCCGGAGAGGTCGTAGGAGGCGACGAGTTCGGCGCGCGGGTCGTCCTTCTTGATCGCGCGCAGGGCCGTGGGCGCCGTGAACAGGCAGGCGACGCCGTATTCCGCGGCCACCCGCCAGAGCGCCCCGGCATCGGGTGTCCCCACCGGCTTGCCCTCGTAGAGAACGGTGGTGCAGCCGTGCAGCAGCGGCGCGTAGACGATGTAGGAATGGCCCACCACCCAGCCGATGTCGGAGGCGCAGAAATACACCTCGCCCGGTTTCACGTCGTAGAGGTTGGGCATCGACCACGACAGCGCGACGCAGTAGCCGCCGGTATCGCGCACCACGCCCTTGGGTTTGCCCGTCGTGCCCGAGGTATAGAGGATGTAGAGCGGGTCGGTGGCCGCGACGGGGACGCAATCGGCGCTGATCCCGGCGGCCTTCGCCCGGGCCACGGTCTCGGCCCAGTCGCGGTCCCGCCCCTCCACCAGGCCCGCCTCGGCCTGCGGGCGCTGGAGGATGAGGCAGGCGTCCGGCTTGTGCGGCGAGGCCGCGATGGCCGCGTCGAGGAGCGGCTTGTACGGCACGATCCGGCTCGGCTCGATGCCGCAGGAGGCGGCGAGCACCACCTTCGGGGCGGCGTCCGTGATGCGGATGGCGAGTTCGTTGGCGGCGAACCCGCCGAACACCACGGAGTGGACCGCGCCGAGGCGCGCGCAGGCGAGCATCCCGAACAGGGCTTCGGGAATCATCGGCATGTAGATGACGACCCGGTCGCCCTTCTCCACGCCGAGCAGCGAGAGGATGCCGGCGAGCGTCGCCACTTCGTCGCGCAAGGCCGCGTAGCTGATCGTCCGCTTCGTGCCCGTGACGGGCGAATCGTACAGGATCGCCGCCTGCTCGCCCCGCCCCATCGCCACGTGGCGGTCTACGGCATTGTGGCAGGCGTTCAGCGTCGCGTCGGGGAACCAGCGTCCATACGCGCCGGCCTCCGGGTCGAAGGCGCGGGAGGGAGCGGTCTCCCAGTCGAGGGCGGCGGCGGCCTTCAGCCAGAACCCTTCGGGATCGGCGAGGGACGCCGCGTGGATCGGGCGGTAGGCGTCCGTCCCTTCGGTCGAATCGGGAGGTGTCGCAGCGGCCTGCATGGCGGTTCGTTCCCGGCCGGCCGGTCTGAGGATGCCGGCATCTGCGGGGGAATGTAGCCCAACCTGCCCATGACGATACAAGGGACGAAGATACAAGGGGTGACGGCGCAAACGAAAACCGCCGCGCTGGGCAGCGCGGCGGCGAAGGTCAATCAAGGAAAGGGAATGATGGGGAGCTGGCTAGTGCACCGAGTCCGTTTCGGCACGAAGCCGATTGATCTCGTCCTTCAGGTGAAGTTTGCGTCGCTTCAATTCCGCGATCCGTAGATCGTTCTCGGAAGGGCTTTGAATCGCGGAGTGGATTTCCCGCTCGAGGGCTTCGTGCTTGAGGGCGAGCTGGCTCAGATGCGTCTGCAGCGACATGAGTCGTTTCTCCTGTCTCGTTCCGACTCAGGCAGATTGGCACAGTATGAGCCGGCTGTCGAAACCGAAATCGGCCCTCGGGGCAACATTGGTTAATCACGATCGCCGGAGCCCTCCCCGATGGAAGAAGCGTCTTCCAGAGCCAATTGCGGGCATCGTCTTGCCGCAAGAGCGCCTGTGCCGCATGGTTTCGGGACGGTGCGTGTCGAGGCTGCAGGTGCGATGGCGGGCGAGTTCGAGGATAACGGGACGGCGGAATTCGTCGAGGAACTGGCGCGGCTCCGCCAGGAGCACCGCGACCTCGACGGGGCCATCGACGCATTGGAACTGAGCGTCGCCGGCGACCAGCTGCAGATCCAGCGCCTCAAGCGGCGCAAGCTCGGCCTGCGGGACCGGATTTCCTATCTGGAAGACCAGATCACGCCCGACATCATCGCCTAGCTTCGGTTTGCCTTGATCACAGGATTGGCCCGGGCACCGTCTTGCGGGCGGTCGCCCGCCCGCGTATGCGGCACGGTCCGGGTGCAGGATCGCGTCCCGGGATCGCGCCGCCACGAAGACATGGCCTGAACCCGGCCAAGCAGACCAGGCGACCGCGATCGTCTCGGGAAGGAAGTGACGACGATGGCGGGAGCGCCCCCGGTCGCGATCATCATGGGAAGCCAGTCGGACTGGGCGACCATGCAGCACGCCGCCGACACCCTCGACGCCCTCGGCGTGCCGCACGAGGCGTTCATCGTCTCCGCCCATCGCACGCCGGATCGCCTCGTCGCCTTCGCCAAGGGTGCGAAGCAGGCGGGCTACAAGGTCGTGATCGCCGGCGCTGGCGGGGCCGCGCATCTGCCCGGCATGACCGCATCCATGACCCCGCTGCCGGTCTTCGGCGTTCCGGTGGAATCGAAAGCCCTGTCCGGCCAGGACAGCCTGCTCTCCATCGTGCAGATGCCGGCCGGCATTCCCGTGGGCACCCTCGCCATCGGCCGGGCCGGAGCCGTCAACGCGGCCCTCCTCGCCACCGCCGTCCTGGCGCTGACCGACACCGCCCTCGCCGAGCGCCTCGATGCGTGGCGGGCCGCGCAGACCGCATCCGTGGCCGAGAGGCCGGAGACACAGATTCCGTGACCGACATGTCCCTCGCGCCCGGTTCCACCCTCGGCATCGTCGGCGGCGGCCAGCTCGGCCGTATGATCGCGCTGGCCGCGGCCAATTACGGCCTCAAGGTCCATGTCTACGCTCCCGATGCGGCGAGCCCGGCCTTCGATGTCGCGGCCGAGACGACCTGCGCCGCCTATGACGATGCCGAGGCGCTCGCCCGCTTCGCGGCGAGCGTCGATGCCGTGACCTACGAGTTCGAGAACATCCCGCGCGAGACCGCCGACCTGCTGGCGCGCCACGCGCCCCTTCGTCCCAGCGCCGACGCATTGTCCACCACGCAGGACAGGCTCTCCGAAAAGAGCTTCATCAACGGCCTCGGCATCGCCACCGCGCCGTTCCGGCAGGTGGACACGCCGGACGACCTCGCCCGTGCGCTGGAGGCGATCGGCCTGCCGGCCGTGCTGAAGACGCGCCGCTTCGGCTATGACGGCAAGGGCCAGCGCATCATCCGCACCGCCGAAGAGGGCGACCGGAACGCGATCTTCGCCGAGTTCGGTGGCGCGCCGCTGATCCTCGAAGGGTTCGTGCCGTTCGAGCGCGAGGTTTCGGTGGTGGCGGCGCGGTCCCCCGACGGGAGCTTCGCGGCCTTCGACCTGTGCGAGAACGAGCACCGCGATCATATCCTGGCCCTCACCCGCGTGCCGGCCCCGAACCTGTCGGAGGAGACCGCCCGGATTGCGGTGGAGATCGCCCGCCGGATCGCCGAGGCGCTGGATTATGTCGGGATCCTCGCCGTCGAGATGTTCCTGGTGCGCGACGAGGCCGGCGAGCGTCTGATCGTCAACGAGATCGCGCCGCGGGTGCACAATTCCGGTCACTGGACAATCGAGGGCGCCGTGACCTCGCAATTCGCCCAGCATGTCCGCGCCGTCTGCGGCTGGCCCCTTGGCGATGCTTCGCGCGTCGCCGGCGCCTCCGTGGAGATGCGGAACCTGATCGGCGACGATATCGACGCCTGGCCGTCTCTCCTCGCGGAACCCGGCGCGCATCTCCACCTCTACGGCAAGGGCGACGCCCGGCCGGGCCGCAAGATGGGCCATGTCACGCGGGTGATCCCGGCTTCGTGAGGACGGCTCAACCCTGCCGGAGGGCGCGGACGTCGTCCTTCGCCGACATGCCGAACCGCCGCTTGAAAGCCTTGCTGAAGCCGGGTGCATCGGTGAAGCCGCAGGCATGCATCAGGACGTTGATGGGCGTGCGGTCGTTGGAGGCCGATGTCAGCCAGCGATGGATGCGGTCCAGCCGGGCATCGCGGATCTCGGCGGCGATCCCTTCGCCGTCGGCGAAGGCACGATAGAGTTTCGAGCGGGAGACGTTGAGCGCCGCGGCCATCGCTCGAGGCCCATACGACGCGTCATGCGAATGCCGTTCGATGTGCACGCGCGCGAGAGACCGGAGTACCTCGGACGAAGCCCGATCCCCATCGTCCCGAGCTCCGACGAGCGCGCGCACGATGTGAAGCGCGCCCTCGACCGCGAGCCCGGCTTCGGCCTCCGACATCCCCGTGGCAGATCGCGCGACGTCGTGCATGTAGGTCGTCAGCAACTCGGTGGAGGGACTCGCGCGGATGCGACGGCCGGTCAGGGCGTCGGCGTTCCCGACCCGTGCCTCGAAATTCACGCGAGGGACGCTGAAACGGAGCTCCCGATACGGCGACAGACCTCCCACGGCAAAGGGGCGGTCGAGCCTCATGAAGCCGATATCCCCCACACCGACCACATGACCGCAACTGCCCTGTTCCAAGTAGCCATGCCCCGACAGGAAGAAGCTGACGACGACCTCGTCGCGGCCGGCCCGCCGGATATGGCGTAGATCGCCCTCGACGCTCACCGGGCTGCTCTCCGTGAGAAGCAACGTCGTGTGCGCTGAAAGGGCGGCCAACCGGTTGGCGGAAAATGCTTCGTGGGGGTTCGGCCGATCCACGATGCCGAGATTCTTCAACGCGGTGTTTCGCCAGAATTCGAAGGCTCGAACAGGCTCGACGTGCTTCGTCGTTTCGACAACCGTGAGCACCTTCGCGGGGGGAAACACGCACTACTCCTGGTCTCGTTCGAGGGGAACTCATGGCCGGCGCCCGACGCGCGCGTGGAGGGGCGCATCACCTCGTGCCGACGTCACGAGCGTAATCGTCAGCCGACCCAACAACATTCGATGGCGCTGTTGGTTCACTGATGAAGTCTTGTGGTAGACTGCGTAAGTATGCAGCGGCCTGTCGCGCCGCTGCATCCGGAACCATGATTTTGGGACGGAGAGACAATTTCTGAACGTTGACCCAATCCGCTCGATGCGGGTATTTCCATTGGCGCAGCCCGCACGTTGCGCCATCTATGATGATTGAAAGTAATAAGTATTTCCTCCAATGTTTCCTAAATGCTGTGATCATATCGAATGGTATGTTTCTTATAATAGAACGGTATTTTTCTTTCTATAACAAGACTTATTTCTATATAACGTTATGCAATTGCGGGTTGTACTAATAAAGTGACTATTTTTATTGAGAATGATAACTCTGGTTGTATTGTATAGCAATTTTCTATTATTGATCTGCTATCGAAGTCACCAAGCGAGTCTTGCGCTGTATAGTTCGTTTCACCTCTCGCGAGATGGTGGGGAATACTGCAAGACATCGGTCGTTCAGTCGCCGAGTTGCCTTCCGCGATCGTCATCGTTGAGATGTCGATCCACATGACATGGACAAATACTGATCGAGCATCGTCGTCGCGCCATCAGTGAGACTGGCGACAAAACAAAGTTCAACTTGAAATAGCAGCATGAACAGGAGAAGTTCCATGGCTTGGATCAAGCTCACCAAGGGATCTGGTCAAGAAATTTACGTCAATACGTCTCTTCTAATTGATGTAACTGCGTCCGGTTCCGGCTCACGGATCAGATATGCCGGACATTCCGGGGCCGCAGGTGCTGTGAAACCGATATCCAGCAACGTCAATCAACCGCCTGAAGAAGTCATGGATCTGATCGGTCAGATCGAGACATCGAGACAATCAGGCCATTACTAGACCACTCTCGACCTTGGGCCACCTGATTCGTCTGTCGAAGGTGATTCGTATGTCGGCGACGTCAGGGGCACTAGTGCATACATACTGGTATCGAAACCGGAGACGCTTGGCGTTATCTTTGGTGAATCTTGAGATTCTTAAGTGAATACAATTTATTTCACGGACATTTAACGGAACATCTCGTATTGTCGCGTTGTGGCCGCTGAAGGCTGGGTTTCAGGGCTCATATCAGATGAGTTTGCCAATAAACTATCTTATTCGAGGGACCTCGCCGTGGAACGGACAATCGTCGCATTCGCCAAACCAATAGCTCTGGGACTCATTTGTTTCGTATCGATACTCTAAATATCGAAGAATGTTGGAGCAGCCTTCGTCATCAGCCTCGTCCCGTTGCTGTTGGGCTGGCTCGGGATCATGGAAACGTTTGCCTACGCGATTGCGGCGATGGTGTTCTTGGCGGCGGTGGCATGGGCCGCGACGCCGGTATCGGTCAAAAGTATTCTGGCCGAACATTCGGAGCGTGCGCTCACCGATATCCAGCAGGAAATAAAGACGCGATAGGGCGAGCCGGTTGTATCGGGCCGGCGTGCTGATCCGGGGGGGCAAGGGCAAGGGCAAGGGCCGCAAGGATTCGCTGGCCTTGCCCTGCCCCGTTCCGTGGACTCGTCCTCCATCGCCAATCCGCTCAATGGATGCATTGCGCCGGGCGGATCCCGCTGGGTTTCCTCAGCCTTGGGTGTTCGAGCCAGAGGTGTCGCCTCGTCGGCCGGGCTCGCGAATCTTCGATCTGGACGCCGGGCGTCTGTCTGAGACGGCCGGTCGAGCCATGGCGGGATAACCTCCAGGGTCATCGTGTAGGGCGTCGAAACTGCGTCTTGTCGGACACAGTCTGTCCTCGCCGTGACCTGCCGGACGGCCTTCGCGACCCCGCGCGGAAGCGAGCCTTACCTTCGCCACATCGCGCCGCTTCAGCGGGTGAGCCGGCGGGTTTTAAGCGCGTGTTCACCGCGATGCGAGACTGTGCCGGCACTCGTCGTCCTGTCCGGCATCCGAAGCGCTTCGAGGCGCCATGGTGGATGGGATGATCGATTGCAGCGGACGGGAGCGTGCCTCGGGGGGCATGGCGATCCCGAGGGGAGAGGGGCAATGACGTTTGTAGTGCCGCGTGCGAAGGCGGGTCTGGTCGGGGCCGTAGCGATCGCGGCGGCTTTGGCCGGGTGTGAGACCTATGGCGGTGGCGGGGCTTCGGCGACGCGCCAGTTCGCCGTGGTCGAGAGCGACGCCACGGGTGCCACCAGCGTCAACATCGCCTCGCTCACCGAGGTGATCCAGCGTAATCCCAACGATGCCGGCGCCTACGTCACCCGCGGCGCGGCCTATGCCCGCTCGGGCCAGTTCAACGACGCCATCGGCGATTTCACGAAGGCCGTCCAGATCGATCCGAATTCGGCCTCCGCCTACTACAACCGGGCGCTGGCCTACCGCCAGACCGGCCGCAACGATGGGGCACTCGCCGACTTCTCGAAGGCCATCTCGGCCGATTCCAACTACGGTCCCGCCTATATCGGTCGCGCCAACGTGCTGCGTGCCCAGGGCGATCTCGACGGTGCGATGTCGGATCTCAACCAGGCGATCCGCCTGACGCCGGAATCGGCCGAGGCCTACCATGCGCGCGGCCTCGTGCGTCAGCGCCAGGGCCAGAACACCCAGGCCATTGGCGATTTCGATGCCGCCATCGACCGCAATCCCTTCGTGGCGGCGCCCTACGCCGCGCGGGGCCAGAGCCTCATCGCCACGAACCAGTTCGACAAGGCGATCGAGGATTACAACGCGGCCCTCAACGTCAACAACAAGGACGCCAGCTCCTGGGCCTATCGCGGCCTCGCCTACGAGAAGACGAACCGCAAGAAGGAGGCGATGGAGAGCTATCAGCGCGCCGCCCAGCTCGAACCGGGCAACCCCGTGGCCAAGCAGGGGCTGGGACGCGTCTCGGGCGGTGTCGGATCGCTGTTCAACTGATCCGTCGCTAAGGTTACGCCGCGGCTTCACGAAGGGCGTCGCCGCATCGGCGACGCTCGCGCCGTCGTCCAGGCGGATCCGGGCCATCGGGTCTCGTCCGACTTCGCGACGATCGAGCGCTGCGTCGGAGCCGCCGGGGACGGACGAAACGCCCCGCCGATCAGCCGACGAGCCGGTTCGTCCGCTTCATCGTCAGTTGCCTCAGAATGCGCCCGAGCTGTTCGGCCGAGTATGGCTTGTGCAGGAGCTCGAATTCCTCCGCGCCATCCTGCGCCAGCACGTGGCTGTACCCGGACGCGAGAAGCACCGGCAGGCTCGGCAGACGCTCGCGCAATCGCTGGGCCAGGGCGATGCCGCCGATGCCCGGCATCACCACGTCCGAGAACACCGCATCGTATCCGTTGCCGTCCGTGCCGAGCTGCTCGAGAGCTTCCTCGGCGTTGACGGCCCAGGTGGTCCGGTAACCGAGATCTTCCAGGATCTGCGTGGCGAAGCGGCCGACCTCGATATTGTCCTCGACCACCAGGATACGCTGGCCCACCCCCATCGGCGAGCCCGGCTCCGGTTGAAGCATCTCCCGGTCCGCGCCGTTCTGCTCGATCACGATCTCGGGCAGGTAGAGCGTGAACGTCGTACCTTGCCCGAGCCTGGTCGACACGTCGACATCGCCGCCGGACTGCTTGGCGAAACCGAACACCTGGCTGAGGCCGAGGCCGGTTCCCTTCCCCACCTCCTTGGTGGTGAAGAACGGCTCGAAGATGCGGCCCAACTGCTCAGGCGCGATTCCGGTGCCCGTATCGGTCAGCGAGATCGCCGCGAAGGCTCCGGGAGCGACCGCATGCCCACGGATCGGCGGCAGCTTCTCCTGCTGCACCAGAGTCAGGGTCAGGGTCCCCTCCCCGTTCATCGCATCGCGGGCATTCACCGCCATGTTGACGAGGGCGGTCTCGAACTGGCTGAGATCCGCCTTGACGAAGCAGGGTTCGTCCGGCGTCTCGACCGTCAGGCGGATGCGGGCCCCCGTCACGGTGTCGATCATCTCTGAGACGGCGCGCAGGCGCTCGCCGACCTCGAAGACCTCGGGCTTGAGGGCCTGGCGGCGGGCGAAGGCGAGGAGCTGCCCGGTCAGCTTCGCGGCGCGGTCGACCGTATCGGACACCGCGTCGAGGTAGCGCCGCTTGCGCTCTTCGGGCAGCTCCGGCCGGCGCAGGAAATCGACGGAGGAGCGGATGATGGTCAGGAGGTTGTTGAAATCGTGCGCCACGCCGCCGGTCAGCTGCCCGACGGCCTCCATCTTCTGCGACTGGCGCAGCGCCTCCTGCGTGCTGGCGAGCTCGGCCTCGGCGCGCAGCCGCTCCGAGATGTCCTTGGCGTAGTGGAACGCCCCGACGATGCGTCCTCCCTCGTCGCGCAACGGCGAGTAGGACACCTCCCAATAGGGCTTCGCCAGGTCGGGGTCGCCGAACTCCTCGGTGACGGTGAACGTCTCGCCTCGGAGGGCGCGCTCCATCAGGCCGCGCATGACCGGGGCCTGGTCCGCCGGGAAGAGGTCGGGGAACACCTCGCCGACCTGCACCCGGTGGGCGAAGATGCGGAAGAACTCGTCGCTATGGGCTTGGTTGAACGCGATGAGCCGGTACGCGGTGTCGAAGGCGCAGATGGGCGCGGCGCTGGATTGGAGGATGTCGCGCGAGAGACGAAGCTCCGCCGTCCGCTCCGCGACCTGCCGCTCCAGGTCGTCGTTCAGGGCCTGCAGCGCCTCCGCCCCGGCTTGTCGCGCAGTCTCGGCCCGGTAGCGCTCGGTGATGTCGCGGGAGATGCCGACGAGCTTGAGGGCACCGCCCTCGTCGGGCTGGAACGGCGCGAAGCTCACCTCCCACCAGCGGAGGTCGTCGCCGACGGTCTGGGCCTGCCCCTCGATGCGTGAGACTTCTCCGGCGGCCGCCCGCCGGACGGCATCGCGCAGCTTCGTGCGCTCGCCTTCCGGCCAGAGCCCGGCATATTCCTGCCCGACCACGTCCTGGAGCGATCCGATCCGGTTCAGTTCCAGGCCCCGCGCACTCATGAATTCCAGCGTGCCGTCGGCGGAGAGCACCTTCACGCAATCCGGGCTCGCCCTGAGGATGCCTCTGACGAAGGCGTCGCTGCGCTGGAGCGCCTCCCGGTCGGCGAGGCGCCTGTGCGCGTCGAGATGGAAGCCGATGAGGTCGGCGAACATCCTGAACATGCCGACGATCTCCGGCGTGTTCAGCCGGGCCGGACGAGGGTCGATGGCGCAGAGGGTGCCGAAGAAGCTGCCGTCCGGCAGGTTGATCGGCATCGAGATGTAGCTCTGGAAGCCGTACATCTCCGGGGTCGGATGCGCCTGGAACGCCGGGTCCTCGGACACGTGATCGATGACCACGCCCGTCCCGGACGAGCGGATCGCGTCGCAGATCGTGGTGGCGACCGGCAGCTCGCCGCCGGGCACCAGACCGAAGGCGATGTCGTCCTTGACGCTGCAGGCGACCCAGCGGTCGTCCGTCACCCTGGCGACGGCGGCAAAGCCCATGCCCGTCGTCCGACAGACCACGTTCAGGATGGTCTGAACCGCGGCGATGCCCTCGACCGCAATGATATCCGCCTGGAAGTCGTTCTGGGCGGACGGAACGGCGATTGAGGTGGTCATCATCGGTCCGCCGCTTTAACGGAGCTATGGCCGCGGGAGCGAGGCACCTTGTGGTCACGCTCGATCAAAAGGCGGAGACCGGCGCGGACGACTTCGCTGGCATTCGCATAATGCCCACTCGCGACCTGACCCTTGATGTAGCTCTCCAGCTCATGGGTCAGGGCGATGTTGCGGGTCGGCGTATTCGACATGGCCGGACGGTGTCATAGGCCCCCGGAGCTGTCAAAAGTTGGCAGCCCTGAGTTCCGCCGGGCATCCGCGTGAACCGTCGGCAAAGCCCCCGATCCGAAAGCGGCCGGCCTGACATCCGCGCGATTCTGAGAACCGGGGCGGGGCTCGCATGTGGGATGCCGGCCACCCCATCATCCGCTCAGCCCGGACCCAGTATCCGGCGGTACTGGATGAAGCCCGACCGGTCGGCGAGCCTGTCGTAGAGGGCGCGGGCCTGGGTATTGTCCTCCATGGTCAGCCAGTGGACGCGGTCGGCGCCGGCGTGCCGGGCCTGCGCGGTCACGGCCTCGATGAGCGCGCGGGCGATCCCCCTGCCCCGTGCCTTAGGCGCCGTGAACAGGTCCTGCAGGTAGCAGTAGGGGCCGCGTGTCCAGGCCGAGGCGTGGAAGAGGTAGTGGACGAGGCCGACGGTCTCGCCGTCCGTTTCCGCCACCAGGGCGTGGAGCGGCACCAGCGGATCGTGCAGACGAGACCATGTCAGGTCGCGCATCTCCGGCCCGATCGCGGCCCGGTAGAAGTCGAGATAGCCCGACCACAAGCCCTCCCAGGCCTCGCGCTCGTCGGGCCGTACCGGGCGGATCGTCGAATCCGACACGGCGCTCAGGCCTCGAAACGCTCGGGCCGGCGATGTTCACCGACGATGCGGCGGACCGTACCGGTGGCGGACCGGTAGATGACCGTCTCGGTCACGATCATGCCGGACTTGAAACGCACGCCCTGCAGGAGCGCACCGTCGGTGACGCCGGTGGCGGCCACGATCACGTCGCCCCGCGCCATGTCGGCGAGCTCGTACTTCCGGTTCGGATCGCTGATGCCCATGCGGGCCGCGCGCTCGCGCTTGTCGTGGCTGTCGAGGATCAGCCGGCCCTGCATGTGGCCGCCGATGCAGCGCAGGACGCCGGCCGCGATGACCCCTTCGGGCGCCGCGCCGATGCCGAGATAGATGTCGGCACCGGTCTCGTCGGGGCTCGTCGTGTGGATGATGCCGGCGATGTCGCCGTCCGAGATCAGGCGGATTCCTGCGCCGGTCTCGCGCACGGCCGCCACGAGGGCCATGTGGCGCGGCCGGTCGAGGATGATCGCGGTGATCTCGGATGGGGCGCAGCCCTTGTGCCGGGCGAGCGCAGCGATGTTGTCGGCCGGGCTGGCGTCGAGATCGACGAGGCCCTGGGGGTAGCCTGGGCCGATGGCGATCTTCTGCATGTAGACGTCGGGCGCCGCCAGCAGCGACCCGTGCTCGGCGAGCGCCATCACGGCGATGGCGCCGGGCATGTCCTTGGCACAGAGGGTCGTCCCCTCCAGGGGGTCGACGGCGATGTCGACCTTCGGGCCGGCGCCGGTGCCGAGCTGCTCGCCGATATAGAGCATCGGCGCTTCGTCGCGCTCGCCCTCGCCGATGACGACGGTGCCGTTGATGGGCAGGAGGTTGAGCTCGCGCCGCATGGCGTCGACGGCGGCCTGGTCGGCCTCCTTCTCCCGCCCCTGCCCGCGCAGGCGGGCGGCGGCGATGGCGGCGCGCTCGGTCACCCGCGCCAGTTCGAGGCTCATGGTGCGGGACACCGGACGTCCCACCCCCCCAACGATATCGTCCGCCATCTTGGTCCCGTCCCTCACCTGGTGTCTGGGCCGCGATGGGCGGCCTTCTTATTCGCGTTCGATCCGGATCAATTGCGGCGCCTCGGCGAGGAGGCCATCGGCCGCGATGGCGTCGAGCGCCGCGCGGATGGTCCCTTCGGTGGCGGCGTAGGTGATCAGCACCAGGGGCACCGGCTGGCCGGAGCGGCCATGCGGGTCCTTGCTGGCGGCGCTCTCCGAGCGGCGCTGCAGGATGCTCTCGATGGAGATGTCGCGCTCGGCCATCCGCGTGGCGACGCCGGCCGCGACGCCGGGCCGGTCATGGACCGTGAGGCGAATGTAGTAGCCGCCCTCGTGCCGCTGCATCGCCACCCGCTCCGACGGGGCGAGACTCGCGGCGGGGCGTCCGAAGGTCGGGCGCGCGACGCCGGCCGCGATGTCGGCGATGTCGGCGACCACCGCCGAGGCGGTCGCCTCGCCGCCGGCTCCCGGGCCGATCAGGGTGAGTTCACCCACCGCATCCGCATCGATGGTGACGGCGTTGGTGACGCCCATGACCTGGGCGATGGCGGAGGATTTCGGCACCATCGTCGGGTGGACGCGCTGCTCGATTCCGCCCTCGGCCACCTGCGCGACGCCGAGCAGCTTGATCCGGTAGCCGAGTTCCTCGGCCATGGTGAGATCGAGGGGTTGGATCGCCGAGATGCCTTCCACCGAGACACCCTCGGCATCGATCTCCACACCGAAGGCGAGGCTGACCAGGATGGCGAGCTTGTGGGCGGTGTCGAACCCCTCGACGTCGAAGGTCGGGTCGGCCTCGGCATAGCCCAAGGCCTGCGCGTCCTTGAGGCAGGCCTCGAAGGTCAGGCCCTCCCGCTCCATCCGGGTGAGGATGTAGTTGCAGGTGCCGTTCATGATTCCGTAGACGCGCGACACGGCATTGCCGGTGAGCCCCTCGCGCAGGGCCTTGATGACGGGGATGCCGCCGGCCACGGACGCCTCGTAGGCCAGGGTCACGCCCTTGGCCTCGGCGGCCTTCGCCAGGGCCGCGCCGTGATGGGCGAGCAGGGCCTTGTTGGCGGTGACCACGTGCTTGCCGGCAGCGATGGCGGCTTCCACCGTGGCCTTGGCCGGCCCTTCCGAGCCGCCGATGAGCTCCACCACGCAATCGACCTCGCCCGAGGAGGCCAGGGCGACGGGATCGTCGAACCAGGTCACGCCGGTGAGATCGAGGCCGCGGTCGCGGGTCTTGTCGCGAGAGGAGACGGCGGTGACGCGCACCTCGCGGCCCGTGGCGGCGGCGATGGCTCCTGCGCGGCGAGCCACCATCCGAACGACGGAAGCACCGACGGTGCCGAGACCGGCGACGCCGAGGCGGAGGCTCTGTGACATGGACGCGATCCGTATCTGACTTCGCTCGGCCGAGAGCGGGTTACCCGTCGTCCAAGCCTGTGCGCGACGCCGCTCCTTCGAACGGCCGGCTCTTCTGCAACGAATCCCTGTGTGGTGCAAGAAAACCCGTGGTTCCTCGCGACGCGGCGTCGAGGGGGAAAATCGGAGACCGACGGAGCCGTCCTCCTCAGGGTGCGGAACGCCGATCGTCAACCACTGCCTCGAAGCGCCACGCCGTGGCGATGAGGCCGTACAGGACAGCGGCGTTGAGGCAATGCCAGAGGAAATGGGTGCCGATCGGCAGGCTCGGGCAGAGGGCGGCGTCCAGGGTCCGGAAGGTCAGGGAGAGGGCGAACAGCGCGGCGATGGCGAGGAGCGAGAGGCCGGCGCGGCTCCGTGCCGGGCCGAGGAAGCATGTCTGTGGCATCAGCAAGCCGGCGGCGACGCCGACGAGGGCGAGGATGGCGGGTGCGTAGGCGACGGAGCCGTTGCTCAAGCGGTCGACGGATTGGCCCGTGAGCGCGTCGAGGGCCGGTTCCAGCCCGGCCGCGAAGCCGGCAAAGCCGAGTGTCGTCAGGATCGCCGGAGCGAGGGAAAGGCCGAGGAGACGCCGAAGGGCCAGGAAGAAATACGCGTAGATGAAGAGGGCGATGGGGATGACGTCGGCGAGCATCGCCCAGCGGACGGCGAGGGTGTGGAACAGGAACGACCCGATGCCGACGAGGGCGACGAGCCCGGCCAGCGCCGTCGCCGCCCGGTCGCCTTTCGGGCCGGAGCCGGCGAGGCGGAAGGCCAGGAACGCGGCGACGAGGAAGGCGCCGTTGGAGGCGGCGTTCAGCGGCTCGGCCCAGAAGCCCGCATCCCCGCGCTCGCAATAGGCCCGGATCGGTGCGAACCAGCCGTCGGACATCCTGACTTCCTCCCCCGCGCATGCCTTGCCAGCCCGACGCGAAGGCCCGATGACGGGCAGCCCTCTCCGACCGGATCTCAGAGCCCATGCGGATCGCCACCTGGAACGTCAATTCGATCAAGCAGCGGGTCGGCCATCTCGTCGGCTTCCTCGACGAGGCCAAGCCCGACGTGGTCTGCCTGCAGGAGCTGAAATGCCAGGACGAGGGCTTTCCCCGCGCCGAGCTCGAGGCGGCGGGCTACGCCGTCGAGACGCTCGGGCAGAAAGCCTATAACGGCGTGGCGCTGCTGGTGCGGGCGCCGCTCGGCATGAGCGAGATCCGCCGTGGCCTGCCCGGCGACGAGACCGACGAGCAATCCCGCTACATCGAGGCGCTGATCTCGGGAGAGGATCTGGCCCCCGTCCGGGTGGCCTCGATCTACCTGCCCAACGGCAATCCGACGCCGGGACCGAAATACACCTACAAGCTCGGCTTCATGGAGCGGTTGCGGCTGCATGCGCGCGCGCTCCTGGCCGATGAGGAGGCCCTGGTGCTGGCGGGCGATTACAACGTGATCCCCGAGCCCGAGGACGCGGCGGACGCGAGCGCCTGGGTGAACGACGCGCTGTTCCTTCCCGAGACCCGTTCCGCCTTCCGCGCGCTCCTGGCGGAGGGCTTCACCGAGGCCGTGCGCGCCTGCGACCCCTCCCCCGGCCTCTACACGTTCTGGGATTACCAGGCCGGCTGCTGGCAGCGGAACCAGGGCATCCGCATCGACCACCTGCTGCTTTCGCCGCAGGCGGCTGACCGCCTTGTCTCCGCCTCCGTGCAGAAGCACCTGCGCGGCCTGGAAAAACCCTCGGACCATGTGCCGGTGACGGTCGAGCTGCGACCGCGCTGAACGAGACCCGCGCCATGGATGTGCCAGGCGGGGCAGGACAGGTGAACGAATGATCCGTCCCCGGAGCCATCCGGAGACGATCCTCCGTCACCGGGCGGTCATGCGGATGCCGTAACGGCCCTGGCGTCGATCACGCCAACCAGCGACGCGAGACCTCGCATGACGCGCGCAGCACGGGCCATCCGCCGCGAGACGAGTCTGGGGCTCACCCAGGCCGTCCATCGCAACCGGGCTTTCTCGAAGGCGGGCGTGTCGGAACGCCTGTTCACGGCGGCCTTCAGCGGTCTGGTCTATCCGCAGATCTGGGAAGATCCGGTGGTGGACATGGCGGCACTCCGGCTGCAGCCCGACGACCACGTCGTCACCATCGCCTCCGGGGGCTGCAACGCGCTCTCCTACCTTACGGCCAACCCGGCCCGGATCAGCGCCGTCGACCTCAACGGCGCCCATGTGGCCCTGGGGAAGCTCAAGCTTGCCGCCCTCCGGCATCTGCCCGACCATGGCGCTTTCTTCGGCTTCTTCGGCCGCCCTGCCCGGCCCGAGAACGTCGCTGCCTATGACGAGATCATCCGCCCGCATCTCGACGCCACGTCCCGCGCCTATTGGGAGGCCCGACGCCTCGACGGGCGCCGCCGCATCTCGGCCTTCGAGCACGGCTTCTACCGCTACGGCCTGCTCGGGCGTTTCATCGGCGCGGGCCATTGGCTCGCCCGCCGCTATGGCTGCGATCTCGGTGCCGTTCTGAAGGCGCGGGACCTCGCCGAACAGCGGACGATCTTCGAGAAGGAACTGGCCCCGCTCTTCGAGAAGGCCTTCATCGGCTGGCTCATTCGCCAGCCGGCCTCGCTCTACGGTCTCGGCATCCCGCCCGCGCAATACGTAGCCCTGGCGGGCGACGGCCCCGGCGGGATGGCGGCCGTCTTGCGCCACCGTCTCGAGCGTCTCGCCTGCGGCTTCCCGATCCGATCCAACTACTTCGCCTGGCAGGCCTTCGGCCGCGCCTACGACACCGCGCCCGACGCATCGCTGCCGCCCTATCTCCAGGCCGGGAATCATGCGGCCCTGCGCGAGCGCGCCGGCCGCCTCGACTTCCGCCAGCAATCGATGACCGAATTCTTGCGGGAGAGCCCGGCCGCCAGCGTCGATGCCGTGATCCTCCTCGATGCGCAGGACTGGATGACGGATGCCGACCTCACCGACCTGTGGACCCAGATCACCCGCGCGGCCCGGCCCGGCGCCCGCGTGATCTTCAGGACGGCGGCGGACGAGCGCCGGCTGCCCGGCCGGGTGCCGGATTCCATCCTCGGTGCCTGGGATTATGCCGAGGAGGAGAGCCGCCGCCTCAGCGAGCAGGACCGGTCGTCGATCTACGGGGCGTTCCACCTCTACCGGCTGGCCTCGTCGTGAGCGAGGCGGCGCGGCTGATGGACCGGATGTACCGGCACCAGCGGCACATCTACGATGCGAGCCGGAAGTTCTACCTCCTCGGCCGCGACGGCATGATCGCGGATCTCCGCCCGCCCGCCGGGGGCAGCGTGCTGGAGATCGGCTGCGGCACCGGGCGCAACCTCGTGCGCATCGCGCGGACCTACCCGGACGCCCGCTGCTTCGGCCTCGACGTCTCGGCCGAGATGCTCGATACGGCGGGCCGTGCCACCGCCCGAGCGGGCCTCGCCCACCGCATCCGCCTCGCCCGTGGCGATGCCACGGACTTCGACCCCGCCGCCCTGTTCGGGGAGGCCGAGTTCGACCGGATCGTGATCTCCTACGCCCTGTCGATGATCCCGCCCTGGCGCGCCGTCCTCGCCGAGGCCGCCGGTCACCTCGCGCCCGGCGGCGCCCTGCACGTGGTCGATTTCGGCGATCAGGGCGGTCTGCCCATGCCGGCCCGATGGCTGCTCAACCGATGGCTCGCGGGGTTCCACGTCACTCCGCGTCAGGGGCTCGCCGACACTCTCGGCGAGGTCGCGCGGACGTCGCTCCGACGCGCCCGGATCGTGCAGCGGTTCGGCGGCTATGCCGTGCATGGGGTGATCGAGCCGGATCGAAGCCCTATCTGAGGGGTCGGACGGCAAGAGCCATTCGGCCTGCCCCTTCCTCCCGCCACAACAGGTTGTTTCTCCGCATGATTCTCTACGGCACGAGCTATTCGCCCTTCGTCCGCAAGATCCTCGTCACGCTGGCCGAGAAGGACGTCGCTTTCGAGCACAAGCCCGTCTTCTTCCACGCGCCGGACGAGTCGTTCCAGGCCTGCAGCCCGCTCGGCAAGATCCCGGCGATCGAGGATGACGGCTTTCGGCTGGCCGATTCCTCGGCGATCTCCGCCTATATCGAGGCCAAGCACCCGAATCCGGCCCTGTGGCCGCAGGCGCCGAAGGAGCGCGCACGCGCCGTCTGGTTCGACAAGTTCGGCGATACCGAGCTGTTTCCGGTGCTGATCAAGCCCTTCGCCGAGCGCGTGGTGAAGCCCGTCCTAATGGGCAAGCCCGGAGACGAGTCCGTGGCGGTGAAGGCGGTGACGGACGAGTTCCCGAAGCTCTACGATTACCTGGAGAGCCAGATCGACGGCCCCTACCTCGTGGGCGGCGCCTTCAGCATCGCCGACATCGCGGTCGCCACGACCTTCCACAACCTCCGGCTCGCCAAGGAGCCCGTCGATGCGAGCCGCTGGCCGAAGCTCGCCGCCTATATCGACGCGACGCTCTCGCGTCCGTCTTTCGTCACGGCGATCGCGGCGCCGACGAACTGAGCCAGCCGGGAGACGGCTGTTGCTTCCTTCCCGGATCGCCTGGAGCGCTCTCCGCCGAAGTGGATGCCGGTTCGGCGAAAAAGAGCGCGGCACAACAAAAGCCTAGAGATGTGCCCCGACCCGAGGTGGTCGGGCGCAGCTCTAGCGACGGCGCCGGGACGATCCGGTGACCTGCGATTGAGCCTGGAGGGCCTGGGCCTGAGCCTGGGCCTTCTCTTCTTCCGAGGCGGTGGCCCAGGCCTTATCGGACAGGATGACGATCCAGTCGTCCTTGCGCCCTTGCGCCGATTCCCGCGCCAGCGACAGCCACATCAGGCCACGGGCCCGCTGGGCCGGAACGCCCTGCCCGTTCACCAAGAGGTCACCCAGCAGAGCCTGGGCCGGAGCATGGCCCTTCTCGGCGGCGAGGTTGAACCAGCGCGCCGCCTGACGCGGGTCGGCATCCACGCCGGTCCCTTCGAGGTAGAGTCGCGCGAGATTGTACTGGGCGTTCGGGTCGCCGAAATACGACGCCGCGTAGTTGAACATGTCGTAGGCCCGCTCCGGGTTCGGGCGCACGTAGGTGCCCTTGATCCCGTCGAGGAAATACGTGCCGAGCGCCGTGAAGGCGCTGGCGACGACGCCGGAATTCTGGGTGTCCGGCCCGTCGTCGGTGTTGTCGTCGGCGATGCGCGAGAAGAACTCGAAGGCCTTCAGGTCGTCGTGGGGCACGCCGTCGCCCTCGGCATACATTCGGCCGAGCTTCCACAGGGCGAGGGCGTGGCCCTGGCCGGCGGCGTATTCGAGGGCGCGGGCGGCACCCTCCTTGTCGCCGGCATTGTAGTCGCGGACGCCCGAGCGAAGGGCTTCGCGCGCCGTGCGGTAACCGCCCGTCGCGGGCACGGGCGTGCGCGCGGCGGGGTCCAGCGCCAGGGCCGAGGTGGCGCCGACGAGGAGCAGCGCGAGGGCCGCTCCCATCCGCCTCACCCGACGTGCGGCGCGACCGGGATCGGCCCCTGCCGGCCGTGCGGGCCGGCGAAGGTCAGTCCTAGACATCCGCATAGGTTTGAATCTCCTCGGCGCCCCCGGGATGGGTGACGGCGCCGTCCACCGCGGGACCGACGGTCTGCATGTATTTCCAGAGATAGCCGGAGGTCGCGGTGTTGGTCCGCGGCGTCCATTCCGCCCGCCGCTTGGCGAATTCCTCGTCGGTCACGGCCACGTCGAGCGTGCCCTTGATCGCGTCGAGGGTGATCATGTCGCCATCGCGGATCAGGCCGATCGGCCCGCCGATGGCGGCTTCGGGACCCACATGGCCGACGCAGAAACCGCGCGTCGCGCCGGAGAAGCGGCCGTCGGTGATGAGCGCGACTTTGTCGCCCATGCCCTGGCCGTAGAGCGCGGCGGTGGTCGACAGCATCTCGCGCATGCCGGGGCCGCCCTTCGGGCCT
This sequence comes from Methylobacterium sp. 88A, assembly GCF_000376345.1. Taxonomy (NCBI): domain Bacteria; kingdom Pseudomonadati; phylum Pseudomonadota; class Alphaproteobacteria; order Hyphomicrobiales; family Methylobacteriaceae; genus Methylobacterium; species Methylobacterium sp. 88A. The sequence goes on along the minus strand of NZ_AQVT01000001.1, from coordinate 1,407,604 downwards.
TCGTAGCGGATGACGAGAACCTCGCCCTCCTTGTAGGTGCGCTTCTGGACCGCCTCGAAACACGCTTCCTCGCCGTCGAACACGCGGGCCGGGCCGGTGAAGACCTGCTTGTCTTCCGACATGCCGGCGACCTTCACGATGGCGCCCTGAGGCGCGAGGTTGCCGCGCAGGCCGACGACGCCGCCGGTGACGGTGATGGGCGCGTTGGCGGGCCGGACCACGTCCTGGTCAGGGTTCCAGGCCACATGCTCCATGTTCTCGGCGATCGTGCGGCCGGTCACCGTCATGCAGTCGCCGTGGATGAAGCCGTGGTCGAGGAGCGTCTTGATCAGGAGCGGAATACCGCCGACCTCGAACATGTCCTTGGCGACGTAGCGTCCGCCCGGCTTCAGGTCGGCGATGTAGGGCGTGCGCTTGAAGATCTCGGCCACGTCGAACAGGTCGAACTTGATGCCGCATTCATGCGCGATCGCCGGCAGATGCAGGGCCGCGTTGGTGGAGCCGCCCGAGGCCGCGACGGCGGCGGCGGCGTTCTCCAGGCTCTTGCGGGTGACGATGTCGCGCGGGCGGATGTTCTTGGCGATGAGCTCCATCACCTTCTCGCCCGCGGTCATGCAGAATCTGTCGCGGATCTCGTAAGGGGCCGGGGCGCCCGCCGAGTAGGGCAGCGCGAGGCCGATGGCCTCGGAGACCGTGGCCATGGTGTTGGCGGTGAACTGCGCGCCGCAGGCCCCGGCCGAGGGGCAGGCGACCTGCTCCAGCTCGTCGAGATCGTCGAGGCTCATGTCGCCGACGGCGTGCTTGCCCACCGCTTCGAACAGGTCCTGCACCGTGACGGGCTTGCCTCGGAACGAGCCGGGCAGGATCGAGCCGCCATAGATGAAGATCGACGGCACGTTGAGACGCACCATGGCCATCATCATGCCCGGCAGGGACTTGTCGCAGCCGGCCAGCCCGACGAGGGCGTCGTAGGCATGGCCGCGCATGGTCAGCTCGACCGAATCGGCGATGACCTCGCGGGAGGGCAGAGAGGCGCGCATGCCGGCATGGCCCATGGCGATGCCGTCGGTGACGGTGATGGTGCAGAACTCGCGCGGCGTTCCGTTGGCGGCGGCGACACCCTTCTTCACCGCCTGCGCCTGGCGCATCAGCGAGATGTTGCAGGGCGCGGCCTCGTTCCAGCAGGAGGCGACGCCCACCAGCGGCTGGTGAATCTGTTCCTTGGTGAGACCCATGGCGTAGAGATACGAACGGTGCGGCGCCCGCTCGGGCCCTTCCGTGACGTGGCGGCTCGGAAGCTTCGACTTGTCTGTGGTACGCACGTCCATCGTCTCTCTCGGCCCCGGTCTCAGGCGCTTCGGGTGAAGCCCGGCTGTCGGCTCTCAACGCGATGGCATGCGACGCCGGTGAAGCGTCGTTCGACACCGTGAAACGCAGTCTCGGAATTCAGCGGTAAAGTGTTGGGGAAACTGTCGTTTACCGCGGATGTTGAGGTGGTCCCGGTTTATGGCGGGATCGCGGCGAATGAGGGCGTCTCCCAAGGCGAAGTCGGGATGCTTTCGCGGTGTTGCGACCCCGCCACAGCCACGCTTCGTCGGTGAGGACGGCGGGCGGGATCGGAGTCGGGGAGCGTTCGGCAAGACGATGCGCTGCGCCGCGAGCGGTGACGCGGCCCTAAATGGCGGATCTTCCGGGACGAGGGAGCGCGTGGCGCTCGGGCTTCGCGGATGGCGTAGGCCGTTTCGTCAGGTCCGGGATGCGGTATCGATTCCGTCTTCCAGAGCCTGCTGACGCGGCGGCGGCTCTAGTTCCGGCCCGCTGCCGTCCTTGAGGTTCACGCCCGTGATTCCGCGCACGAAGGCCTCGCGCAGGAGCCAGTCGAGCTTGAACGCGGCGAGGTCGTGCGAGAGCCCGGCGGGTCGGACGTTCGAGATGCAGTTGCGTTCGGCATCCGAACGCCCGACGCGCGGGTCGAGGGTCAGGTAGATGCCGAGGCTGTCGGGCGAGGACAGGCCGGGCCGCTCGCCGATGAGCACGGCGACGGCACGGGCCTTCAGCGCCGCGCCGATCCCGTCGCCGAGGGCGACGCGCCCCTGCGTCGCCACCACGATGGGAGCCAGCGTCCATCCGGCCTTGTCGATATGCGGCTTGAAGGCGGCGAGGAACCCGGCCGCGCCCTCGTGCACCGCCCGGGCCGAGAGGCCGTCCGCCACGACGATGGCGAGGTCCACCGGCTCAGAAGGTTTTTCGGCCAGGATCGTCGCGCTGTCCTCGCCGAGCGTGCGGCCGAGGTCTGGCCGGCGCAGGTAGGTGGCGCGGTCCGGCGCCGCCGAGGCGAGGGTGAGGGTGGGATAGCCCAGCGCCTCGATCCCCGCGGCGACCTCGGCGGCATCCATCGGCGTGTGGACCGCGTCCCGCGCCTGGGCATGGGCGAGGCCGAAGCGCAGTACCTCGATGGTGGGCATGCCGGTGCCGGCGCGCCCGAGGCCGATCCGCGCCGGCGTCAGGCGGCTCAATCTGGTCCACGGATCCTCGGAGATGTCCTCGGCGCTCATGCGGCGATCCCCTTCTGCGCGGACAGGCCGGGAGCCGCCGCGATGAGCCGCGCGCTCGGTCCCTCGGGCAGGAGTGCGCCCTCAGCGTCGGTCAGGCCGATCTGTTCGAGCCACGCCTCGAATTCCGGCGCGCGTTTCAGGCCGAGCACCTCCCGCACGTAGAGCGAGTCGTGGAACGAGGTGGATTGGTAGTTCAGCATCACGTCGTCGGCGCCGGGAATACCCATGACGAAGGTGCAGCCGGCCGCTCCCAGCAAGGTCAGCAGCGTGTCCATGTCGTTCTGGTCGGCTTCAGCATGGTTGGTGTAGCAGACGTCGCAGCCGAGCGGCAGGCCCATGAGCTTGCCGCAGAAATGGTCCTCCAATCCGGCCCGGATGATCTCCCGCCCGTCATAGAGGTATTCCGGCCCAATGAAGCCCACCACCGTATTGACGAGAAGGGGCCGGAACGGACGAGCGACGGCGTAGGCCCGTGCCTCAAGGGTCTGCTGGTCGATGCCGTGATGGGCATTGGCCGAGAGCGCCGAACCCTGCCCGGTCTCGAAATACATGCAGTTGTCGCCCACCGTGCCGCGTTTCAGGGCAAGGGCGGCTTCATGCGCCTCCTTCAGAATGGGAAGGGTGACGCCGAAACTGGCATTGGCCTTCTGCGTGCCCGCGATCGACTGGAACACGAGATCCACCGGCAGGCCCCGGTTCATCGCCTCCAGGGTGGTGGTGACATGGGTAAGGATGCAGCCCTGCGTCGGGATCGAGAGACGCTGGATCAGGTCGTCGAAGAGGTGGAGCAAACCGCTCAGGGTGGAGACCGAATCCGAGGCGGGATTGAGCCCGATCACGGCATCGCCGCAGCCATAGGACAACCCGTCGACGATGGCGGCGGTGATGCCGGCGGCATCGTCGGTGGGATGGTTCGGCTGGAGCCGGACGGAAAGCCGGCCGGGCAGGCCGATCGTGTTGCGGAACTTCGTCACAACCCGGCATTTGCGTGCCACGAGGATCAGGTCCTGATGGCGCATGATCTTCGAGACGGCGGCGGCGATCTCCGGCGTGATGCCGGGCGAGATCCGGGTCAGCGTCTCTGAGGACGCCTTGATCAGGAACTCGCGGAAATCGCCGACGGTGAGATGCGCGATCTCCCTGAAGGCCACCGCATCGTGCGTGTCGAGGATGAGGCGGGTGACGTCGTCCTCCTCGTAGGGAATGAGGGGTTTCGCCAGGATCTCCGACAGCGACACCTCGGACAGGCACCAGCGCGCCGCCATCCCCTCTTCCGCCGATTCCGCCGCGATGCCGGCGAGCCGGTCGCCCGAGCGCAGCGGGGTGGCCTTGGCCATGAGCGTCGCGAGATCCGCGAAGACGTGGGTCTTGGGGCCGACGATGTGGCGATAGGTCATGTCTCAATGCTCCTGCATCGCCGTCGCGAAAACCATGCGTCGCGAAAATCGAGCCACCCGGCAGGGTGGTTATCCCACCTCTCGCCTTGGGCTGAAAAGACCGAGCTCCCGAAAGATCTGCGCCTCGAGGACGGCGCGAAGGACGAGGCCGAACAGGGAGAACGGGAGAATCAGAATTTCCGTGAGGATCGAGGGCGGCGTCCCTGCCCTACCGGCTGGCTGATCGCTGGAGGCGAAGACCAGAATGCCTAGAAGGAGCGCGAGCGCTACGAGCGGTAGGGCCACGCGAAAGCCGATGTAGAAGATGGTCCAGACCTGACCGGCCGTGGCCCGAAACGCGGCCTGCGGCGTGACCTCCAACCCCTCGATCGCGAGGGTGGGTCCGACGGTGAAGAGACGGCTTGTCAGCCAGATGGTGAGGACGAAAGCGGGAATCATCAGGAGACCGAGCGCAGCCATGGGAAGGATCGCCACCCGCGCCCACAGGATGCCGATGAGAAACCATCCGAGGTGATAGGCGATAAGATCCTTCCGCCGCATCGCCTCGTTCAGCAGGGTCTGGGCGCTCTCCGGCCGCAAGCCGAGGACATGACGATAGATCGCCATCGTGTAAGGGACGAGGAGGATGGTGACGGCGATCTCGATGAGAGCGGCCGTCAGTGATCCGCTCGAGTTTTTCGAACCGCTCATACGGGCGGTGAGGAGAGACTGAACGATCAGGGCGAGGGCGGCGAGCCCCGTCTCGCGCCACAGGGAAGTGACCGCGCGAAACGCATCGCGGTAAGCCGCGGATGTGGATCCGCGCGTCTGAAGAGGGGCTGCCATCCTGCCTCGTTCCCTACCGTCGTGCGCATGGAAAAACCGATCTATAGCCGGCCGAACCAGCGTTCGACTGAAAAAAGCGAGGGTGATCCCCTTTAATTCAGTATCAGGCATAGGAGGGGGCAGGGCTTAGCGTCCGGCGGGATGTGTCGGCTCGATGTCGACCCCACATGACATCCCCTCCGAATATCGCGCGTGCCTCCTTCCAGATGAACCGGGCGCGGATCACAGGATGCCGTCATCCTGTGATCCTGTCGTTCAGGCCGCGCCCGCATGCGGGGCCGGCAACTCCGTCGAGATCGCGTCGACCGTGCGCTGGGGCGGGCTGCCGACGCCGTCGGAGCGGGCGATGCGGATTTGCTGGTTGACCGGCTGCATGTTGCCATAGGGCGTCGAGAACGCAATCTCGGCCGCATCCCGGCCGACGCCGATGCGGACCAGGCCGTCGAGATCGGCCTGACGGGTGGCGTCGAACAGCCACCAGCGGCCGTCGAGATAGGCCTCGAACACCGCGTGGAAGTCGCTCGGTACGAGCCCGTGGGCATAGCAGCTCACGAAGCGGGCGGGGATGCCCAGGGCCCGGCAGAAGGCCGTTCCGATGTGAGCGAAATCGCGGCACACGCCGGCGCGCTTGAGCAGGCTCTCGTCGGCCGTCGTCTCGCCGTCGCTGGTGCCGGGCTGATAGGTCAGGTGATCGTGGATCCAGTTGCAGATCGCGTTGACGCGCTGATGTCCCTTGGGGTGCGCCCCGAACTCGGCCTGCGCGAAGGGCGTCAGCCGGTCGGAGGAGACGAAGCGGCTCGGCAGCAGGAAGGGAAGGATGTCGAGGGGAAGCTGCGAGATCGGCGTCTCGTTGATCGTGGCCGGATCGGCCCGGTGGACGGTGAGTTCGACCTCGGCGTTGTACTCAAGGGAGAACTGGCCGGCGGGGACGTTCACGCCGAGATAGCGGTTCTGCAGGTCGGGCGAGATGTAGATTTCCCGCTTCAGGTCCGGCTTGAGCGTCAGCGTCTCGCTCAGAATCTCGAGGCTCTTCAAACGAGCCACTTCGATATTGAAGATGAAGGTCGTGTCCGAGAGTATGTTATAAGACAGACTGCAACCGAGCGTGTAGCGCATGGACGTTCCTTCCTCCGTTAGGGATGTCCTAGCAAGGATTACGCCCGTCGTGGCGACAAGGATCCTGCGGGAAAGGCCGAGTTCTGCCGTTTCCCGGGGGCAGTGCCAGGGGAGGCGCAGCCCACCCATCGCCCCTTGAGGCCGACCCGTCAGGCGTGGGGGAGCAGGATCACCGTGAGCGAGCGCACGCCCTGCGCGCCGTGGATCAGCACGCCCTCGATGTCGGCGGTGGCCGACGGACCGGTATGGAGCACGGCATAGGCCGCGCGGCCGAAATCCGGCCGGCGATAGGCCGCCTGGATGTTGACCAGGATGTCGGCGGGATCGAGCAGCACGACGAGGTGCTGGGCGAGATAGGCCACCGCGTTCACCTTCAACTCGTCCTGCGTGAACAGCACGGACCCTGTCTCGGCCACGCCGAACACGGCGCGGACGACGGCGACGTCGACATCGGCGAGATCAGCGGGCAACGCCACGCGAGAGAGATCGCGATTGCCGGCGATCTCCGGCACCCCCGAGGCGATCACCGCGCTGTCGTCCAGCCGCTCGCGCACGGCGGAGAAGGGGTCCTCACCCGGAACCGGCGCCGCGATGCGCCCGCCCATGCGCTTCAGGCGCTCGCCGAACTCCGCCACGAGATCGTCGCCGACAAGCGGCTCGAAGTCCGGGATGTCCGGCAGGGGATGGTCGCCGGCGGGGCGGTTCTTACGGATGCGGGCCAGGGTGTCGTCGCGGGAGCTCATCGGCCGACACTCCAACGACGATCACTCGGCCATAGGGCGTCTCTCAGGACGTGGCTCCCCTGGATACTCCCCCTCACCTTCGGCTGCCGCCTCGGCCGGAGTGAGCCGTGGAGCACGACGTTCGGCCCGCTCACGCGTCCGTCTCCGGCTTCTTGTCCATCCGGTTCTGCTTGTACCAGCTGTGGAAGCTCTGGCGCGGGCTGTCGGGCATCTCGCGTCCCTTCCCCCAGGTATTGAGCGGGTTGTAGACCGCAAAGCGCGGCAGCGCCCTGAGGGCGGAATCGGCGGCACCGATGGCGGCGCGGTAGGTGGCGGGCCGGCTCAGCACCTGCCCCGCCGCCTTCATCATGCCCTGCTTCAGGAGCGGGATCTGGTGCTCCTCCGCCAGGACCTTGCGCCAGGCGAAGATCTGCTCGTGAATGTTGATCTTCACCGGGCAGACATTGGTGCAGCTGCCGTTCATGGTCGAGGAGAACGGCAGGGTCGAGTATTTCTGCTTGTTGAAGGTCGGGTCGATGATGAGGCCGATCGGGCCGGAATAGGTCGCGCCGTAGGAAAGGCCGCCGCTGCGCCGGTAGACCGGGCAGGTGTTCATGCAGGCGCCGCAGCGGATGCATTTGAGCGAGGTCCAGAATTCCTTCATGCCGAGCCGCTCGGAGCGGCCGTTATCGACCAGCACGTAGTGCATCTCGCTGCCCTCGCGGGGCGCGCGGAAATGCGAGGTGTACTGGGTGATCGGCGAGCCGAGGGCCGAGCGTGCGAGCAGGCGCAGGAACACGCCGAGATGTTCGATGCGCGGGATCAGCTTCTCGATGCCGATGGAATGGATCTGAAGCTTCGGCACGTTGCCCGAGAGGTCGGCATTGCCTTCGTTGGTGCAGGTCACCACCGTGCCGGTCTCGGCAATGGCGAAGTTGCAGCCGGTCATGCCGGCATCCGCTTCGAGGATGAGCGGCCGCGTATGCATGCGCTGGCTCTCGGCCAGGTAGTGGGCGTCGTCATTCTCCGGGTCGGTGCCCATGGTCTTGGCGAAGACGGCGGCCACGTCGAACCGGGTCTTGTGCACCGCCGGCACCACCACGTGGCTCGGCTCCTCGTTGTCGAGCTGCTGGATGCGCTCGCCGAGATCGGTCTCTATCACCTCGATGCCCGTACCGGCCATGTAGTGCCGGAAGCCGCATTCTTCGGTGAGCATCGACTTCGACTTGATCAACGACTGGGCGCCGTGATCCTTCAGGATGCCGTGGACGATACGGTTGTGCTCGGCCCCGTCCGCCGCCCAATGGACATGGACTCCGTTGGCCTTCGCATTCGCCTCGAATTCTTCAAGATACCGGTCGAGATTCGACAGGGTGTGCGCCTTGATCTGAGAGGCGAGGTCGCGCAACTCCTCCCATTCCGGAATACCGAAGGCCGCCGTGTCGCGCTTCTTGCGCAGGTCCCACAGGCGCTCGTCATGGGCCTTCTGGTGAAGTGGGGCCGCGAGGAAGCGCTCGGCGGCCTCGGCCTGATCGATCGGCCGGTTACCACGAATTTTTGCGCCGCGCGGTTGCGCTTCGCGCACCGCCTTCGCTTTGGGCTCCGCGCCGATCGGCCTCGTGGTCGCTTCGGCGTGATCGAGGCGGCGACCATCCTGGTCGCGCTCGCTCTCGTCGATGGCCTTGGCGACGTCCGGATGGATCATACGGTCGCGGGGACCGCTCTCCTCATGCGCGCTCATGCCGAGACTCCGTTGAGGATGCGGGCGATGTGGATGAACTTGAGCGGCACGCCGATCCGCGCGGCGCAGCCCTTCTGGTGCATCATGCAGGACGAGTCGGACGAGACGACGTATTCGGCCCCGGCACGGCTGTGGTCGCTGACCTTGTCGTAGCCCATCTTGGCCGACACGGCCGGCTCGAACACGCTGAACGTGCCGCCGAATCCGCAGCATTCGTCCGGCCGTGCCGGTGTGACGATCTCGATCCCCTTCACCTTGGACAGGAGATCGAGGGGCTTCGAATAGGCCGGCTTGTTGAGCTCGGAAGGCCGCGCGTGATGGATGCCGCGCAGGGCGTTGCAGTTCGAATGGTAGCCGACCTTGTGTGGGAACTCCGCCCAGGGGAAGGCATCGACCTTCAGCACGTCGTGAAGAAACTCCACCAGTTCGAAGGTCTTGGCACGGACGTCCTTCACCTCGTCCGTCTGCGGGATCGCGGTGAGATGCTCGCGCACCTGATGCACGCAGGAGCCGGACGGGGCGACGATGTAATCGAACGGGGCGAAGTTCCTGACGAAGAGCGCCTCCGTCGCCGCAGCCTCGGCATGGCAACCGGTATTGGTCATCGGCTGGCCGCAGCAGGTCTGGTCGAAAGGATAGGCCACGTCGAGGCCGAAGCGTTCCAGCAATTCCAGCGTCGCGATGCCGACTTCAGGCTCGAAAGCATCGACGTAGCACGGCACGAACAGTCCGATGCGCATGGAAACCGGTCTTCTCTCCTCGGATGCGGCCGCCGTTCAACCCGTCGGCCGCATCACCGTTCAGTTTGGATACGTTCAAAGATAGAGCGTGGTCTACCGGATGATGTTGGTCTTGGCGAGATCGAGAACCGAATCTCCGCGGCCACTCATCACCGCACGCAGCACGTAGAGGCTGAACCCCTTCACCTGCTGTCCGTCGATCTTCGGGGGGATCGAGAGTTCCTGGCGGTTGACCACCACGTCGAGGACGGCCGGTCCGTCATGGGCGAGCACATCCCGGACCGCGCCCTCCAGTTCGGCCGGATCCTCCACCCGCACCGCGTGAAGGCCGACGGCCCGGGCCATGGCGGCGAAGTCCGGGTTCTCGAGGGCGACACCGGTCTCGAGATATCCAGCGGCCTTCATCTCCATCTCGACGAAGCCAAGGGAGCCGTTGTTGTAGATCACGACCTTCAGCGGCAGCTTCTCCTGCCGCAGGGTCAGCAAATCGCCCATCAGCATGGTGAATCCGCCGTCGCCCGAGAGGGACACGACCTGCCGGCCGGGACAGGCCGCCTGTGCGCCGATGCCCTGCGCCATGGCGTTGGCCATGGAGCCATGCACCCACGAACCGAGGAGACGGCGCTTGCCGTTCATCTTCAGGTAGCGCGCGGCCCAGATCGTCGGTGTGCCGACATCCGCCGTGAAGACGGCGTCGTCCGCCGCCGCCTCGCTGACGAGCTTGGTGAGGTATTGCGGATGGATCGGGGACTTGGCCGATTTCAGGCCGAACCAGCCCTTGGTCGGCGCCCCGGTGGCGAGATCGTCGAGGTCTTCGCGGGCCTTGGCGTAATGTTTCAGGCTGGCATCGAGCCAGGCCCGGTCGGACTTGACGCCGAGCTTCGGCAGGAGCGCGGCGATCGTGTCGCGTACGTCGCCGACCAGGCCGAGATCGAGCTTCGTGCGCCGGCCGAGCTGGTTCGGCCGCAGATCGATCTGCGCCACCTTGGCATGGGCCGGATAGAACTGCTTGTAGGGAAAATCGGTGCCCAGCATCAGCAGCGTGTCGCAGTCGCGCATCGCCGCGTAGCCGGACGAGAAGCCAATGAGGCCGGTCATGCCGACGTCGTAAGGGTTGTCGTATTCCACATATTCCTTGCCGCCGAGGGCATGGACGATGGGGCTCTTCAGGGCCTCGGCGAGTTGCAGCAGTTCGGCATGGGCGCCGGCGCAACCCCGGCCGCAAAGCAGCGTGATCTGCGACGAACCGTCGAGCAGTTCGGCGAGCGCGTCGAGCTCGGCATCGGCGGGGCGGATAACGGGTTTGGTCGGCAGCAGACCGGCATTGGGCGCGATGGCCCGGGCCGGCGCATCCTTCAACGCCACGTCGCCGGGGATGATCACCACGGCGACACCGCGCTCACCCACCGCTGCGCGGATGGCGTTCTCGAGGACGAACGGCAGCTGCGAAGGATCGGACACGAGTTCACAATAATGGCTGCACTGCGCGAACAGGGCCTTCGGGTCCGTCTCCTGGAAGTAGCCGGAGCCGATCTCGGCCGAGGGGATATGCGCGGCGATGGCCAGGACCGGCGTCCGGGTCCGGTGGCAATCGAACAACCCGTTGACGAGATGGACATGGCCGGGGCCGCAGGAACCGGCGCAGACCGCCAGCTCTCCCGTGAGTTGGCTTTCCGCGCCCGCCGCGAAGGCTCCGACCTCCTCGTGGCGTACATGCACCCAGTCGATGACGCCCCGCGCCCGGATCGACTCCGTGATGGCGTTGAGGCTGTCGCCGACGACACCGTAGATCCGCCGCACACCCACCTGCTGCAAGGTTTCGACGACGAGATCCGCGACGATGTCGATCTTCATGGGTTCAACTCCTGCTTCAGAAGCCGAACGATGATGCGCCGCACACGTTCCCGTCCGGCGGATACGAGGCGCCGGGACGGGTCAATCCGCGATGTCGCCGACACCTGGAGCGATCACGGCAAAGAGATCACCGAGGGTGGCGAGGCTCGCGGCCTGCAGAGCGCTCGCGCTCACCACCGAACCATCGGGGCCGGGCAAGGCACGGGTGGCCGTGGTGGACGCCACAACCGTAGGGCTGAAGCCGAGGTTGAAGGCGCCGCGTGCCGTCGAGTTGATGCACATATGCGTCATGAATCCGGCGAGCAGCACCGACTGTACGCCGGATTCCTCGAGATGCTTCTGCAGGTTCGTGCCGACGAAGGCGTTGGGGTAATTCTTGACGATGACCGTCTCGCCGGCTTGCGGCGCCACCTCGTCGCTGATCCGCCCGATGGCGGCGGAGATGTCATAGGGCGAGCCCTGCCCGGCATCGTGCTGGATGTGGACAATGGGGATGCCGGCCTCCCTGGCACGGTCGAGGAGTTCGCGCGCGGCGCGGATGGCGGGCTCCACCTGCTCCAGCCGCATGATTCCCTCGCGGTAGGTGTTCTGCAGGTCGATCATGATCAGGGCGGAGGCGCGCAATCGGGCCGGCGCCGGGCTCAGGCCCGAGACGTCGCGAAGGGTCTTGAGGTCTGGCATGGCGAGGTTCCGATCTGTCGAAGGCATGGTGGGCGTAAGAACGCTGCGGGGGAGGAGACCCCATCCACGGTCGACGTCAATCCCATCCGTCACGGCGGGGGCGCCCGCACCCGCCCGGGAGCGTAAGGCTCTCGTTCGCGCCTTTCTCAATCACGAAATCGCGCGTTCAAGCACCGGGTCGCCGTCGGTTGATGCAGGCAGCGAAAATGTCAGAATTTGTTCAGCGATCGGGTGTCTTGATGCAGCACGCCCCGAGGTGAAGCTGTGGTCCCGAGGGGATGCGATCCGGAGTTGATGTCATGAAACACGTGAAGACTTTCGGCCTCATCGGCGCCGTCATCGGTGGCCTGACGATGGCTGCCGCGAGCACGACGACAGCCCAGGCCGCCGGCGGCTGCGGCTACGGTTTTTATCCGTCCGCGTTCGGATGCCGGGCCACATCCCGTGCGTACGGCTACTACGCGCCTCGTCCAGTGCCGGTCTACGGCTATGGCTACGGCTATAGGCCCCGTCCGTATTACCGGCCTTACGCCTATGGCCCCCTCCCCTATGCCTACGCCCCCCGACCCTACGTGCGGTTCGGCTACTGAGTGGTGAAGGGCTATGCTCCCGGCCTGGCCGGGAGCATCCTTGCCCACGGGCGAGGCCCGGGGTGCACCCATGACGATCCACAAGGCGCTTCCGAGCCAATCGGAGGCGCCTTCTTCATGTCCTGGGAGGAAGCGGAGACCGAGGTGACCGGATCAGCCTCGCGTCATCACCGCGAAGGTGTGCGTGGCGACCCCGCCTGGGCTCGAACCAGGGACCTGCCGCTTAGAAGGCGGCTGCTCTATCCAGCTGAGCTACGGAGTCATGCGCCAAATCCCGTGTAGCAGGCCCCTCCCCACCCGTCCATAACAGACTCATCCGCAAGGCGTTTCGCCTACGGAATGGCCCCATTTTCCCGGTATCCGGGCAGGCCTTTCGTAACCCTGGCGTCGGATCCCGAAACGCCATCCACAGCCGGGGGGCGGGAAATCCATTGCCACTGGCGTGCTACTGGGTAGAGCAGACGCTCACCCCGGAGAGCACATGGCAGCCAAGGCCGCTCTAGTATTCGACGCATCCATCGTCGCCACCCTGATCAGGGAGGCAACCGGTCCGGCGCGCGACGTCGCGGACGGCGGGTGCCCCGGCCTGACGATGCGCCTGTCCCCGACTGCGGCCGCGTGGCATGTCCGCGCCCGGTACGAGGGCAAGCAGCATCGCGTGTTGCTCGGGGATGCCCGGACGTGGACCCTCCCCCAGGCCCGGGCCGTGGCCGTTGAGGTTCGCCGGCACATCGATGCCGGTAAGGGGGAGCCCGCCCGGGAGTGGATCGAGCTCAAGCGGGCCGCGGTCGCCCGGGAGGCGAAGCGCCGCCGGGGCCAGGCCGCGGGCGACGAGATCGCCGTCCCCGACTTCATGCCCCGCACCGCGCCGCCGGCGACGTGGACGTACGGTGAGGCCCGCGCCGCATGGAAGGATTGGATGAAGCGCGAGGCCGAGGCCGGGAGCCTGAGGTCCGCGACCGTCCGGAACTACAGCGGCGTCGTCGGGGGGCCGTCGATGCGGACCCTGGACAAGCGATTCGTTTCTAGGATCGAGGCACCGGACGTCGCGGCCATCGTCGAGGTCCTGGTCTCCGAGGACAAGCGGTCGACCGCCAAGGACGTCGTCCGGGTGGTCCGTCGGTTCTGGGAATGGATGGCCGAGCCCGGCCAGGTCCGGCGGTCCGGCGCGAAGGCGGGAGCGATGCTCGGGCTCAAGGCCCCCCGCCTGGGTAGCGTCAAGGCGCGCCGCCATTTCCCGCTCTTGCCCGAGGTCGCCCATATGCTTGCGGTCGCGCAGCATGGCGTCCTCTCGGACAGCGTGGGGATGGCCATCGAGCTCCTCATCTACACCGCGCAGAGACGCCTCTCCGTCGTGAAGGCGCGCGTCGACGAGTTCGAGGAATGGCCGGCCCGGGAGGGCTGGGGACTCTGGTGGCAAGGCCATCGGAAGATCTCGCGTGGCTCCCCCACGGCCGAGGATCCGCGACGCGGGTCTCATGCCCTGCCGCTCCCCCCGCATGTGTGGTGGCGGGTACAGGCGTACCTCCGGCGGACCACATCGGACGCCAGCCCCCGGTCGCAGTGGCTTTTCCCGGGGATGCGGCCGCGGCGCGCCGGAGGCATCGTGGAGCACATGAGCGAGGACACGCTCACCCATGCGGTCGCGGCCATGCCAGGGCGCCGCGCAAGCCCGCACGACGTTCGTCGCGCGTTCGCGACGGTCTCGCAGAAGGACCACGCGATCCCTACCACGCAGGTCGGGATGGTCCTTGATCACGCCAACTCGGACCTGCTCCAGGTCGTGGACGGGAATGGTGTGACGCGGCGTTACACCGGCGATCAGATGCTCGAACTGAAGGCCCCCGCCCTGCAGGCATGGAGCGACGCCCTGGTGGTTGCCCGGCGGGCGGTCGAGCTCCCTGACAGCGAGACGCTCAAAGCCATGCTCGTCGCGGAGAACCTCAGGCAGCGCGGGGTCAAGGATCCGGTCGCGGAAAAGGCCAGGCGCGCGGCCGCCTCGGCGAAGGCATGGGCGGAGGGGCGGACGTCACGCCAGCGCGCGCGTCAGACGGCGGCGACCTGACCCTGCCGGTCTCGCCGGTCCCGCCCAAGTTTCCTGGCGAGATCCGCCGGCTTGCCCGCCCGGACGAACCCCTTGCTCACCTGGCGGTCCACGGCCGCGAGCTCCTGCAGGGCATCGCCCAGAGCCCTCCGCAGGGCGTCCCGCGCGTCTCCGTCGCAGGCCTCAAGGTAAGCGCGTTCCATCTCGTCCACGACCGTCTCCATCGATTCGTTCATGAGAACGAATGAAGAACAAACTGGCGGCTGAGTCGATCCCGAAATGCGCCCAGGGATTTCTTTACTCTGCCCAAACGTCGCGCTTGCCCACCCTCCGGCGAGCTGCGATCGTCCATATTCACCCCGTCACCGAGGCCTCCCCATGTCGCGAAAATCCTGGCGCACCGCCGCCCATCCCGACACCTGAGGAGGACCTGAGCGCGCTGCGCCGGCCTCCAAAAAAATGGAGGCCGACATGGCCAACTTCTTCACAGCCGACAGTCACTTCGGGCACGCCAGCATCTTGCACGGATTGCGGACCGGGTTCGCCGGCATTGCGGAGCACGACGCGATGCTCATCGAGGCCTGGAACTCGACCGTCGCGCCGGGCGACACGGTCTACCATCTCGGCGATTTCGCGCTCTCGACGCCCGAGTATGCAGCGAAGATTTTCCGGCGCCTGCACGGTCGCAAGATCCTCGTCGTCGGGAACCACGACAAGAAGAACCGTCGCTTGCCGTGGGCCGAGCAGCACCAGGGGATCCGCGAGGTCTCGGTTGACGGCCGCCATCTCGCCCTTTGCCACTACCCCATGCGGTCCTGGCCGCGTGCGTTCAAGGGGAGCTTGCACCTCTTCGGGCACACGCACGGGCTCTTGCCCGGCACGACGCAGTCCTGCGATGTCGGCGTGGACGTCTGGTCGTACCGCCCGGTATCCCTCACCCAGATCCTCGAACGCATGGCCGCTTCGGACACGCAGCCGGAGGAGCGTGTCCTTACGCGGTGACCGCTACACACAGATGCCCTCCAGCCCCTCCAGGGCCTCCTCGTCCTCGGCGGTCAGGTCGAGGGGGGCTGGCTCAGGAGGGAGCCAGGCCAGGTGCCTGTCCGCTGGCGTCTTGCCATGCCAGGTGGGCACGACCACAGTCGCATCGTAGATCGCCCAAAATCGACGGAGCGCCACTTTCGCACTGCCGCCCTGCACGAGAAATTCGATTTCACCGCTCGGACCGGGCACGTACGACCAAGCAATCCAACCCTCCGTCGGTGGCCGGTCGCGATGGCGCTTCGTGATCCACGACCCCCTTGCGAGCCATACGCCGTCACTGCCCTCCTGGGGACCGACGGCCGACATGGGATAGATCGCGCTCGACGGCGGGGGGTGATGCAGGCCCCGGCGGACAATGACGGTGAGAAAGCCTGGGCCCGGGACAATACAAATGATGTCGGGCCACACGCACGCGTCGCCAGGCGTGTGATGCCTGCTGCTGTTTATGATGTACCGCAGCGGCCGGCCAAGCCATCGTGACAGACCGGGGAGTGCGAGTCTGCAGATCAAATTCAGACGCCGGTCCGGCCCTTCCAGCGGGCGTGTCAGTGAATGCCGCTCCCGCCATGGACACTCCTTTATACCATAGTAGAATGTCATAGGGTACAAACGGACAAATTCACTTCTCAATGTAGTTATACGTACTCGCAGACGATTGAATCGATGTCGCAGGCGACCCTTAGTCCAAGAATCGTCTTTATCAGATAGTATAAAAGCAGATGCACGGACGAACTCGCGGTCCGCGATATCGAGGCCCGAGAACGCGTTTCGGCAAGCGTTTTGCCACTCCGCTTTCTTCTGAACCCTTGGTGGCGTCCAATATCTGGAAATGTATTTTATTTAACTCGGGTCGTAAACATACGGATACATATTAGTCTTGGGCATGTGCGTTTGCGTTCCGCTTCAGAGCAAGCCAGTTTTACGATCAAGCTCTGAACCAAGGCGGCTCCCTGGGCGCTCAAACGCGACCGCCCAGGGTCATAGATGACTAACCCTGGGCGGTGTTGATGCGCCCCTAGCCGGGCGCCCAGGCCTCGAAATTCGGGGGGGCTAGATTCTGGTGGGTGCGCCCCGGGCTCCCGGGGGAAGCGGCGGTGGGGGAAGCGGCCGAGGCATTCCTGACGCGACCGGATCGGGGGGCTCGTCCGCGAGGAGCTCGTCGAGGATCCCCACGACCGCCGCGCGCTCCTCGGGAGACCGGCTGGCGTCGAGGTCAACGCGTTCCTCGACGGGCTCCTGGGCGGCCTCGATCTCACCGGCAAGGTGGAACAAGGCGTTTCTCGCGAAATCGAGCAGCCGGGCATCCATCTCGTCCATGGCAGCCGCGAGGTTGTAACGCCGGATCTCCGGGATCTCTGGGTCGTCGATCAGGGCCCGCGCGGCGGCCCGTGCCTGCGTCAGGCGGGCCCGGACTTGGGCGAGCCCGAGTCCCTGCAGGTTCTCGATGAGATCGCACATCAGACCCCCCCCTCCCGGCGGCGGTAGAGCGTTTCGCGCGTGACACCCAGACCCTCGGCAGCATGCGAAATCGGGGCACGAGAGAGGACGATCTCTCGCATCACTTCATATGTGATCCGGGAGGGGCGACGGGGGATCCTCGTGCCGTGACGGTACGCGCACTGATGCACTGCTTGGATCGTCACGCCGAGCCGGTCCGCGACCTCTCGGACAGTCTCCCGGCCCTCACGCGCGCTCTCGACGTCTGGCAGCGTGACAACCGGCTGGCGCGGCTGAGATGTGAGCCCGAGGCCGCGGCAGTGGGTGGCGATGGTCTTCTCATCCCAGCCCTCACGAGCCGCGATCTCGCGATAGGTCATCCCGAGATCGAGGTACTCCTCGCACCGGGCTCGGGAGAGCCGGCAAAATCGCTTCGGTCCCCTGCGGCCGTCTGGACGTACCTCACCCGGCGCGAGAGCCCCAGAGCTCTCAGGACCTGTCCGGCAGGCTCCCTCCTGCCCAAGAGGACGTCCGAAACGTGCTGTGGCGAGAGGCCTGCCTGACGCGCCCATGCGTCCTGAGATCCGGCTTTGCGGCATGCCCCTCGGAGCAGCGTCCGGACGTCCCTCTCCGTCAATTCCACCATCCATCTGAGCCCTCCGCGAATCTGCCGAGGACATTATATCGCAACCCGGAATAGAATTTCTAGAGTATCCCAAATTATGCCTTTGGTTTCATACAACCATTGCGATAGATTCATGCTTTATGCCATTTGAACAACAGTTTCGACAACACCGTGTTGTTTAAATCGTTGTCGAAATTTCGGTGTTGCGTTGTCGAAATTGCCTGTCGGGTTTCTATTGTGATCCGTAATACGATTGCTAAATTACTCAGATCCGCCGATATGAGGATTCGAAAATGCCCCACACGACGCCGCTGTTGCCACCCTACGTCCACCCTCCCGCGTGGCTCGGCCTGCAGTGGCAGCCTGGCGAGCTGCTCCATACGCGGCGCGGCCCGCGGTACCTGAGCCGCGCCCCGAGGACGCCCGAGTTCGATGAAGCTATTGACCAAGAGGTGATTTGCTTTTGGGACCTAGGCCTCACCCGAGAGGGCCGGGAAGTCCTTTTTTGGCAGGCGCCCGACCACGACCTGGCCGCCGTTCAGGCAGCAATCGACAGCATCCCCGCCCAGGTCGCCGCCAGGGAGGCGGAGCGGGCGGCAGCGGCCGCGGAGCGACGGGCTCGCGAAGAAGCGGAGGCGGCCGCGCTAAGGGAAAAGGAGGCCGCGTTCATCGCCCATGCGCGGGCCGAGGCTGAGCATTCCCTGAAAAAGCGGCGCTGGTCATGGGCCCGCCGTGTCGACGTCGACGAAGCACAGGGGCTCCTGGACAAATCGGATTTCGACGCCGTGGACGCGAAGCGGCTTCTGACGATGGTCAAGCGCGCTGCGGCAAACGTGCAGAGGTCCGAGGACAAGGTTGCCCTGCTGCATCCACCCGAACAGAATCTGGCCGCCCTACCCGTGGTTCGGAATGCGGCCCTGGCTGCAGTCCGGCTGATCACCGCGGACGATCAAGACCGGGCCATGGTCCAAAACAATATCGGCTGGTCAAAATCGACGACAATCGATGGGCACGTCCTCGCCGCCCTGCCCTCCCTCGACGTCGCCCAGGCGAGTCACGCGCTCAGGCTGCTCCGCGTTCACCAAAAACAACTGCCTAGGGCGGTCGTCGAGCGCATCTTCGCCGCGGCCTAATTTGTCGATTGCGAGGCGCCCCGGACAATCGAGATCGTCACCCCCCAGCACAGGACCACCGCCCATGAGCTTCCTCGCCCGTATTGCCCTCCTCGCCGCGGTCGCCGTCGCCACCCTCTTCGCCCTCGTCTGGGAGAGCGGCCGCTGGGTCCTCCGCGCGGTCCGGTCCGCAACGGGGATCACAACCCCGGCCCTCCCCGCTACCGATGCGGCCGCGGCGTACCTCGATGCCCCTGCCCCGGCGGTTGCCCCGTCCCCGGCATGGGGCCCGGCCCCTCGCCACCAGGTCGGCGTCCCGCTTGTGTCGTACGCTCGGCACCTCGTTGCAGGGGGGCCCGCGGCGGATGTGTCCGCCCTACCCAAGCCCGTCATGACGTGGGTCCGGGGCCTGTCGCACGGCGAGCTCGTGACGCTCGCGGCGGCACTCCCGCATGAGGCTGAGGCACACGTCGGCGGCATCCTGATCGAGGGCCTGCCGTCGCTCACCCCGGCCGCACCCCGCGAGACGATCCCGGCCCCCGTTGTGGACGTGTCCGCAAAAGATGCGGATGCGTCCGCAGAATGGACGTGGACGCGTCCGCTTTCGGCCGATCCCGAGGACGTGGAGATCGCCAATCTGGTCAACCTCGCCATGGAGCGTCGACGTCGCAAGGTGGCCTGAGCACCCCCCTCCCCTTGATGCGAAAGGGCCCGCCGGATGACCGGCGGGCCCTTTTTTCCATGGTCCGCAAATGGCCCATTTGCGGTCCGGATTCGGTCCGCAGGGGAAAGGCACAACCCCCAGGCGTATAATTCTCACTGACGGCGGGCGAGACGCAGTGCGCGGATTTCCGCCTGAGCGGCCGCCAAGTCTCGGGCAAGCTCGGCCTCCCGGCGACGCGATGCCAGGAGCGCCTGCCCGAGGCGGTGGACGGCGCTCTCGGCATCGGCATCTGCCTGCGCCCAAGCCTGAGCCTCACGACGCGCACGTTGGCCTGCCACGAGAGCGACGCCGACCGCCATCATGCCGCCATGCATGCCGTTGTGGAAGTTGTCGGTCTGCCTGCTCATTGTCGTATCCCCCGTCGCCCAGGCCTTCATAGATTCAGCTCCAGATTGCCCTGGCAAGACGATCCTGGCCCCAGGGTTACCGTTTCCCTGGGCTATGATTGCCGAGGATGCGTCCGGTGATTGCTCAGAGCAAAGGGGGCGCACCCACCCGTTACTCCTATAAACAGCATCGAAAATCCAAGGGGACGCGGGCACCCGGTTTCGCGGCGGGCTCGTCGGTTTCACGGCGGGGTCCGACGATGACGTCATGGCCAGGATCGACATCACGGTAGACACCTCGCAACTCGAACTCGCGCCCGTCGAGCTCGACACCCACCTCGTCGATGCCGACAACGACCTCGCGGATATGGGGCGGGCACCCGAGGACCTCGGCCTTCATGCGCGCAATGTCCTTCTCCAGGTACGCCCGGAAATGCTTCTGGAGGCAATCGTAGAGGGCATTCTCGTCCACCCCGAGCTCGGGGCCGCCATCTTGGCCGCGTGCTTGTCCGGGAACCGGAACAGGCCCGCACGGAACTCCCGGGCCTAGCCCTGCACCAGGGTGAAGGCCGGGGCTCGCTCGATCACCGACTTCTCATCGACCTTCCGCTTGATCTGTTCGCCGCAGGCTTTCTCCATGGTCTACGCGGCGCGGGCCTTGTTGACGTCGGGACCGGCGGCCTCGGGTCGTCCCATGACAACCGCGGGTCCTGCGGCAGGTGCAGGGCTTGACGTGGCCGCATGGGTCGAGGGCCGCTCCTGTTGCATGGCCTTATCGACATTGGCGGGGTAGTGGGCCCTCGCCCGCTCGGGGTCGAACAGTCCCCCAGGCAGCTTGGCCTCAGCGAGGCGGGTGTCCCTAATCTTCCGGACCGCCCCCTCGGAAATACCGAGGAGCTTGGCCAGCGCACGTCCCGAGACCCCGGCCATCAGTCAGCCTTGTGCCTGGCCTTGGTGTCCTGCCGCTTGAACTCGATCCCGAGGCTCTAGGCCTTGGCACGGAAGGTCATGCCCCCGCCGGCCATAGGGGCCTCTCCCTTGTTCTGACGCTCCCACGCGATGATGAGGATGTCGGCCGCTCTGAGGTCGTTCAGGCAGGCACCAGCCACGGTGAAGGTTAGGGCCCGAGCATCCACCGGTCACTGGCCCTGCACACCGCGGGCTCCTTGGTGACGGTCAACTCCCGTGGCGGCTCCTCCTCGGGCTCGGGCGCCCGGACCTCCGCGAGATTCTTGAGCTCGGCCTCTTCGAAGCCCGCATCCCCCAGGTCGAAATCGAACTCGCCGGCGTCGATGGCCTCCTGGATGAAGGCGACCTCCTTGGCTAGCATGGACTCGTCTCACGACGAGTTGAGGGCGACACGGTTGTCCGCGAGGACGAGGGCCGCGCTGCGCAACGCTCAGGCCGGGACGCCGGATGACGGAGACCTGCTCCATGCCAAGGCGCTTCGTGGCCTCAAGGCGGCTGTGCCCCGCGATATGGTGTCGTGCTCGTTTACGATGAGTGGAACGAGGAAACCGAACTCGGTGATTAGGGCCTGGATCTGTCCAATCTGGGCCTCGTCGTGCGTACGCGAATTCCGGGAGTACGCACGCAGGGTGCGCACCGCGACGAGGGCGGTGCGGAGTACGCGAGAGGGTCGTCGGTACGCACGGTAACCCTTTGATCCGTCAGGCGGTACGCACGCCGCGTACCCAAAAATTTCCACTGTACCCGGGCGGATGTTGCACCTTCGCGACTTCTGCTTTCGGCCCCCCAGGGGGGACCCATCCCCCCCTATCTTGCCCTTTGTCACCGGCTTTCCGCGAAGGGGATGCCCTCCCGTCGCCCCCCTTTGGAGGGGTCAGGGAGGGCGAGGCAGTGCGGACCAGCGCACGATCGGGATCCTGCCCCCTGCCCGTGTAACGGACCATCCCAGGCCCTCGGGGGCCTCAGGGGACGCAAGGCATCGGGACCGCCACCGGGGATGCCCCTGCATCAAATGATGCAGGGGTGAGGGCCGGGGTACGCATCACCCCCGCAGGGATAGGGATGCCCGTAGGCTACGCCCCTGACGGGTCAGAGGGGGGCGCGAGACGGGCCACCAGGGCCGCACGTATCGCCTCCGTCTGAAGGGGGACGCCTCCGCTCTCCCGTCCCCAGAGACCACGCAGGGCAAGGCGGAGGACCTCCTTGACGTCCACTGCGCTTGCAACAAGACGCTCCCCGGGCCGGGTCCCAGCCGAAGCCGCGGAGGCGAGGAGTGCGTCCCGGAGCGCGTCGACTAGCGCAGCATCAAGTTGACGCGGATCAGGCGCACCGGCTTCCCTGAGGGCCTGACGAGCGGCGCGTTTGCGTTGCCTGTCGGCATCGCGACGGGACGCCTTCGAGGCAGGTGGGGTGGGGAACGGGGGGATGCCGGCGTGCATGGCAAAATGGTGCGCCCGAGCCTGGCAAGGGACAAACGAAGAAACCCCGCCTCCGGGATTACCAGAGACGGGGTTTCGAGGTTGAGGTGCAACGCCCGGTCCCATGCGGAGACAATCAAAAAGGTAGCGAATTCCCTCGAATTCTACAAGGGGAGAAGCGACCTAACCTACGGTCCCGGAAGGAAAAAGTTGTCTCGGTTGGCTACGCCCCTGACGCTATAGGAGGCTCTCCTAAGGCCTCCGGCCCCTTTCAGGGATAGGGAGACCCGAAGGCTACGCCCTGACCTCGTGGAGGGTGACCCGAGGCCTCCGGCCCTTTCCTACGGAACCGGATTTCCTTGGGCTACGCCCCCGTTTGATGGAGGCTGCCGTAGGCCCAATACGGTCAGGAACGATGTGCGTCGGGAAGGCACGCATCCCGGTCTCGTTCTCGTGCAAACATACCGATTTCGCGATTGCACGAGCATTAGCCTCTCGTCGCTCCCAAACCTCGAAAATCCCCTCTCGCCGCTCCTCAGACATCAAGATCCTCTCGATCTTGATTTGGTAAGCGATCATCGCCTCAAGCCTCTCCGCCGGGTCCCAGCGCAAGGGCCGCGGGGCAGGAGGAGACACGGGCGGGACAGGAACGAAGACCGTCTTAGATGGGACGACCACAGGAGACGCGGAGGCGGAAGCACCCACGCAACCACCGGAACCAACCGGCGCTCCCATCTGTGGGGTGAATCCCCTCTTTCTTGAGGACTGACAGGGGTTTATCGCGGCGCGCGTCGCATCCATGACTTCGGCCATAATGGCGGTCACCGTGGCGCCCTTCGAGGCCTGCGTCACGAAGGAATCGTGCACCGGCAGTGCCGGGACATTCTCTCGCTCGCAGCGCTTCAGGACGTCGACGCACATCTGGCTCTCGATGTGCATGAGGGTGATCCCCATGTCCGCCCCGAGGAAATGGGCGATGGGCTCGTGGCGGTGCATGACCGCCTTCATGAGGCCTTTCGTGTAATCGAGGGAGTGGAGCCATTTGCCCGGCTTGTCCTTCTCCCGCTTCATCAGGCTCTGGACACCGCCGTAGGTCGACCTGGTGTTCATGACGGTGAGGAGCGCCGCCTTTACGTGGCTCGGGTTGTACCCGTCCACGTCATAGATCTCGCCGACCGGCAACTTACCGGCCATGGCGTAGAGGAGCCTAGGGTGACAGGCGCTCCAGTCCTCCTCGAACGCCACCTCGCCATTGATGAGAAGCTCCAGGCGTCGGGCCTGGGGGAGCTGCTGCCACCAGCCATACAAACGCCCGTGCATGTCCCACCGGCCCCGACCGTAGATCCGGACCATGCGTGGGGCCGGCGTCGGGCGGAGGCCAACCCAGCCACCGGTCTTATCGGACCGGGCACTGACGTACCCGGGCGTGTGGAGCCAGCCGTCGCCCTCGGGCATGTCGATGCGGACGGCACTGGCGGCCTCATTGCGGGCTGCCATGGACTTGCGCAGGCGCCGGGTGTGATCCGTGTCGACGTACGCCATACGCTCTCCGTTCGCGTCCCGGAGCTCGATGAGCTCCCTGGGCCCGACATGCTCGAAGGGGCAGTCGTGGAACGCGGCGATGAGCCGGTCGGTGGCCCGCATGCGGGACTGCCAGCCGTGCGACGCGGGACCGGGGAGCGCGCGCTCCTCCTCAATCAGGCCGAGGTGCAGTAGCTCCTTCACTGCCGCCTTGACCCGGTCGTACGTGAACGCGGTCCCTTCGTACCGGGACAGGGGCTCGTAGAACCGCTTTGACCGCGAGTAGGAGACCCATCCGCCCTGGCCCGCGAGAGCGGAGCGGACGAGGCTCGTCATGATGCTGTTCCGGGCCTCAAGAGCCCGGGGGTGGCCTATCAGGCTGACGCCGGCGGCGGCGATGAAGGCAGGCTTGGTCCTCCAATGGAAGTCCAAGGGGAAGTCATGCCCCTGGGGGGGGCGATCGGTTCGGGGGATCATTTTATCCGCATGGTGTCGACCGTGCGCGGCCCGGCACCTCTGCGAGCCCGCACATTCGAAACGTGCGCTCGGCGTCGGCATTTCACCAGTCGTTACAGGGGCCTAGCCTTAACGCCTGAAGTTAACGCGAGACTTGCCCTACCCCCTCCCTTGTAGTGCCCATGGGAAGCCCATTTTCTCCCATGCGATCTCCATGAGTTTTGGGTGACCTTCACTATTTTACCCCGGCTATGTCAGACTGCCCTGGTGGTAATCCAGGGGCGTTCTAGGGGCATGCAAATAAATTTGGGATTGATGCTCTGATCCTCGGGGGCCCCCATGCGGAGGCCCATTCATTCCCGTGAAGCCATTGGGCCACCAAGGGGAGATACGAATCACGCATGGCATCCTTTGAGCATCCCAGACTACTTCCCGCGGTGAAAGGCCGGTCCAAAGACGCTCAGGTTGCCGCACAGACCTCATTCATTGATGCACCGTGGTTCGCCGGATGCAGGGCGAAAGCGATTTGTTCGCTCGCGAAGCGTTTGCGAGGCATGGCATCCACCCTCCTTCAGGGTTCAGGATGTCCAGAAAACTTGCGCTTAGAGCAGCAACCAATCAGGTAGCGTCGTATCCTACAGCAGCGAGATAGTTTTGGCCCTCAGTTGATCGAAAGCGTGGCAGAGCGCGTTTGATGGCGTCCCGCAGGTCCGGGATGGTGCGAGTCGCCTCGGTGCGTAGCGAGGCCTTGAGCTTAGCAAAGGTCTGCTCGATTGATGGTGTGGATGGTGGAGATCGCCCGTAGCGGGGCGCGCGAATTTCAACGGTGAAAGGATTAACGTTCACATTCGAGCCTTTGAAGATCTCCCAGTAGCGATAGCTGTCGTACTCGAAGCCCATCAGCAGGGTGTAACGGAAGTGGCCTGCCCCCTGAAAAGTGGTCCTCTCTGAGGTATGGCTTTGAGCCATGTGGAGGATGTCATCATGGGACAAAAGAAGCATACGGCTGAAGAGATTGTTGCCAAGCTGCGCCAAGTGGATGTTCTGGTCTCGCAAGGTCGCAAGGTTGCCGAAGCAATCCGGTCCATCGAGGTAACCGAGGTTACGTATTACCGCTGGCGGTCCGAGTACGGTGGCCTGAAGGGCGATCAGGTGAAGCGGCTGAAGTCCCTGGAGACCGAGAATCAGCGCCTTCGCCGGGCTATCTCTGACCTGACATTGGAGAAGCTCATCCTGAAGGAGGCGGCATCGGGAAACTTCTGAGCCCGGCTCGCCGCCGGGCTTGTGTCGACTACGTCATTGCCGAGCACGGCGTGTCGGAACGCTTCGCCTGCCGTGTTCTGGGTCAGCATCGTTCGACCCAGCGCAAATCCGCCGTGGTGGTCGAGGACGAGGCCGCTCTGACGTCCGCCATCGTCGCTTTGGCTCTGCAGTACGGGCGCTACGGCTATCGCCGGATCACAGCCCTGCTCCGGCGCGACGGCTGGACGGTGAACGTAAAGCGCGTTGAACGCATCTGGCGGCTCGAAGGGCTCAAGGTTCCCGCTCGCCAGCCGAAACGGGCACGCCTTTGGCTCAACGACGGCTCCTGCCTTCGCTTACGGCCGGAGCGGCCCGACCATGTTTGGTCCTACGACTTCGTCGAGCACCGCACGCACAACGGCAGGAAGTATCGAATGCTGAACGTGATCGATGAGTTCACGCGCGAGTGCCTGTCGATCCGTGTATCCCGCAAGCTGAAGGCCCTCGACGTGATCGACGTACTCTCGGACCTGTTCAGCCTACGTGGAGTGCCTAGTCATATCCGCTCCGACAATGGTCCGGAGTTCATCGCCAAGGCCGTTCAGGACTGGATCGCGGCGGTTGGCTCGCAGACCGCCTACATCGAGCCGGGCAGTCCGTGGGAGAATGGGTACTGCGAGAGCTTCAACGCCAAGCTGCGGGATGAACTCCTCAACGGCGAGGTGTTCTACACCCTCAAGGAGGCCAGCGTCGTGATCGAGCAATGGCGCAGGCACTACAACAGCATCCGCCCGCACTCGTCGCTCGGCTACCAGCCGCCCGCACCGGAGGTCGTCATCTGGCCAACGGAACCGACCGGATCAGCGCCGCTCGCTCACCCCACCATCGTCACGAGACCGACGATGCACTAACTTCGAACCTGGGCCGCCGAATGGGGGCAGGCCAGTCGCGGCGGTCGTAGCTTTGCCCCGGGAAACAGAAGATCGGCGGACAGCATCACGTTGCGGTCTCGGCCGCCTTTGCCACGCTTGATCCGCAGGAGCGTGCGCGTCGAGTCGACAGCGCCGACCTTGAGCGCCGCGACCTCGGCCACGCGCAATCCCACGTCATAGGCCACCGACAGGGCCGCCAGATGCTTGAGGCAGACCGTGGCGCCGAGCAGCCGGCCCACCTCCTCGGCGCTCAGAACGTCGGGCAGCGGGCGCGGATGGTTGAGGCGGACCAGCCTGCAAGGGAGATCGGGCCGCTCGATCGTCTGGACGAAGAAGAACCGCAGGGCTGAGACGATGGCATTCATCGTCGGCACCCCGAGGCCGACCTCCTGCTGCGCGATCTGGAAACGGCGCAGGTCGTCGACGGTCGCCGTGTCGGGCGAGCGCCGCAGGAACGTCGCCAGACGCCCGACGTCGCGGATGTAGTTGCGCTGCGTCTCACGGGAGAACCGGCGCAGGGTCATGTCGTCGGTCAGGCGCTGACGAAGCGAGCCGACGGCAGCGGCGGGAACGGCAAGGATGGTCATGGGATGGCTCCACTCGGATGAAGGGAGCCACGATCGTCCGCCCAGGCCAGGCAACGCTCAATCAGCGCAGGGCGCTCGTCTCAATCCGCAAATCTAGAAGCTGCCACCCATCCCGCGAAAGCGGGTTCGTTCATCCACCTGACCTGGTCATAAAGCGGACGGACGGGTGCCGACCCAACCGAGCCGCCTGGATCGCCATGCGCGCTTCCCGTGAGCGGCCATTCGTTGGTCGTCCGGCAGCGTCGGCTTGGGGTGGGTGTGTCTCGGTGCTACGAGTTTGAGGAGCAGACCCGCTGCGTCTGCCGTCGATTATCGGCAGCACGACAGCTTCTAGGAAGGGCCTCTAAGGCCGGCGACGATCAGCTATGACACCTCGTGTCAGCAGCCTGGCACGCACGTTGATGTACCCCAGCCTCGTTTTACATTATCCAGGGCTGTGATTGAACTGAGGCGTTTGAGCAAATGCGAACTTCGGACGGCACTGACGTCGATCCATGGCGTGATGAGTTGCAAGCTGTCCTTGAGGATGCCGATGCAGTTGGTCGCTGGCAGGTCGACGCCCGCCAAAATCTTGTCACTGGCGACGCCATGATCGCTTTCCTGTTCGGCTTCACCCCCAAGTTGGCTGAGGAGGGCATTCCGTTTGAAACGTTCAACGGCGGCGTCCACCCGGAAGACCGGGCGCACGTCATGGGGCAAATCTGGCGATGCGTGATATACGGCGGTTGGTTTATCGCTGAGCACCGCGTTTGTTCGGCCGACGGGCAGACGCGCCGGATTCTGGCACGCGGGAAGTTCGACAAAGATGACACTGGCGCCGTGGTATCGGGCCGCGGCATTGTCGTAGACATTACACACAGTGAGGAAGGGCATAGCCCCCTCATCATCACGAGTGCAGATCAAGCGGCTATGCCGTTGGAGCGAGCGGCGGGCTTCATTTTAGCGGGTTATAGGTCACTCCAAGAGGCTGAAGAGCCGGAGGCCCTCGCCTTGGCGGAGAGGCTGCTGTTAGAGCTCGGTCGCAGCCTAGCCCGGGCGGAAGTTCGCACTCGTCTCGCACAATTGCATTAACCGGACATCATCCTGTCGAAGTCACAGTGGTAGAGCGCCCTTGGTTCAGCATCGACAACAACTGGGGCTGTAACTCCGTCCCTTCGTTGTTCTGCTGAGAGCTACTCGAACTTACGCGCAAAGCGTCCGATTCGGAGTAGACGCAAGAGCTGGGTGACGACCGCGATAGTTCGAAGCCATTTTGCGTCGCAGTTCGAAAGAATGTGGGATTTGCAAGAAATTTCTGCTCGAAAGCAGACTGGCAAAAATCCACCCGACTTGGTCGTAGAGCAGACTGGCCAGTCTTACCGAAAGGGCCGAGCTGCCCCGGCTCTTTCTAGCGCTTTCCCTCGATCATCGAGCGGATGCGTGCAGCCATGGTCTCGATTGGGAACGGCTTAGTCAGCACCGCCATACCCGGGGCAAGGTGGCCATTGCCCAAGACCGCGTTTTCGGCATAGCCGGTGACGAACAGTACCTTGAGGTCCGGGCGGGACACGCGGGCTGCATCGGCCATCTGCCGTCCGTTCATGCCGCCGGGCAGGCCTACGTCCGTAACCAACAGATCAATACGCACGTTCGATTGCAGCACCTTGAGGCCGACCGCGCTATCACCGGCTTCGATGGCCGTGTAGCCCAGGTCCTCCAAGATGTCGGTTACGAGTATCCGTACGGACGGTTCGTCATCGACCACCAGCACCGTCTCGCCCTGCTCGGAACGGGGTAAAACAGCGAGCTTGGCGGTCGGATCGTCGACATCGACCTCGCCGTAGTGGCGCGGCAGGTAGATGCACACCGTGCTTCCCTCGCCCACCTCGGAGTAGATCCGCACCTGCCCGCCGGATTGCTGGGCGAACCCATAGATCATCGACAGGCCGAGCCCCGTGCCCTCGCCGATGGGCTTGGTCGTGAAGAACGGCTCGAACACGCGCGCAACCACGTCCTTGCTCATGCCGATCCCGGTGTCGGTCACGCACAGCGACAGGTACTGGCCCTCCGGCATGTCAAGCTTGCGGGAGGCGCGCTCGTCGATCCACCTGTTGGCTGTCTCGACGGTGATGCGCCCGCCAGTCGGCATCGCGTCGCGGGCGTTGATGCACAGGTTGAGCAGCGCGTTTTCAAGCTGTGGGGGATCGACGAGGGCGGGCCAGAGGTCGGCCGCACCGACCACTTCGACCGAGATGCCCGGTCCGACCGTGCGCTGGACCAGCTCGTGCATGCCGGCAACGAGACGGTTCACGTCCGTGGGCTTGGGGTCGAGCGTCTGGCGGCGGGAGAACGCCAGTAGGCGGTGCGTCAGGGCGGCAGCGCGCTTCGAGCAACCCTGGGCAACCGCCATGTAGCGCTCGACGTCGTTGAACCGCCCCTGCTGCATGCGGTTCTGCATCATCTCCAGCGACCCGGAGATGCCGGCAAGCAGGTTGTTGAAGTCGTGCGCCAGGCCACCCGTAAGCTGCCCCACGGCCTCCATTTTCTGCGACTGGCGCAGGGCGTCGGCCTGCTCCCGTTCGAGCGTGATGTCCCGGCCCGAGGCATAGATGCGATTGTCCTCGAACGCTGCCGTCCATGCGAACCAGCGGTACGAGCCATCCTTGTGCCGGAAGCGGGACGCGTGTGGGACCGCCAGAGGCCTCGTCAGGACCTGCATCAACGCGGCTTGCGCCGCCTCAAGGTCGTCCGGGTGGGTTCGCTCCACGAATGAGGCGCCGACGAGCTCCTCGTCCCGCCAGCCGAGAAGCTCGTTCCAGGTTGGGTTCACGCTCTCGAAGGTCCCGTCCGGAAGCGCTACGACGAGCAACTCCTGCGACAAACGCCAAGCTCGGTTACGCTGCGCCGTCCGCTCTGCGACCTGGGCCTCTAGCTTCGAATTAAGATTCTGCCATGCGACGGAGGCTTGGTCGGCAGTACGCCGGGCCTCAAGGAGGTCACGCTCGTAGCGCCTGCGGTCGAAGGCGTTAAACACCGTGATCCGGATGAACCGGAGCTCGCCGGCCTCGTCCCGCCGTGCCACCGCGTTGACCAGGACCGGCAGAGCCGCCCCGTCCGCGCGCACGAGGTCGAGGGCGACCTCGTTGAAGAAGCCTTGCATCCGGAGTAGCGGCGCGAAGTGGGTTTCGTAGTAGATCTTGCCCGCGATGTTCAGGAGGTCGAGGAAGCGGCGGCCGACCAGTTCCTTGGCCGTGTAGCCCGTCCAGGTCGCGAGCGTCCGGTTGACCCTCGACAGGCGTCCGTTCGGCAGGGCCGAGGCGTAACCGCATGGCGCGTTTTCGAACAGATCTTCAAGGTCGTCGGCTGCTTGAGCCGAAGCGATGGGCGTCACCTCCTCCACGTCATTGGCCTCAAAGGAAGGCCTCGATGGCCGCGACAGTCGCCTCCGGCGCGCTCAGGTTGGGGCAATGCCCGCTAGCGTCGAGCAGTACGAGTTCGCTGCCCGGCAGGTTGCGGTGCACGTACTCGCCAACTTCCCGGGGGGCGATCACGTCCTCCGAGCATTGGAGGACCAGGCAACGCGCCGTGACGCCCTCCAGGTCGGCCCGGTTGTCGGCCAGGAAGGTCGTCCGAGCGAAGCGCTTGGCGATTTCCGGGTCGGTGCGGCAGAAACTGTTGGTGAGCTCCTCTCCGAGCTCCGGGCGGTCCGCGTTGCCCATGATGGTCGGCGCCATGGCCTGCGACCACCCCATGTGGTTGCTGTCGAGGAATTCGAGGAGCTCGTCGATCTGCGGTCGGGTAAAGCCACCGATGTAGTCGCCGTCGTCGACGTACCGAGGAGAGGGACAGACGAGGACCAGGCTCTCGAATAGCTCGGGTGCTTTCTTCGAGGCGAGGATGCCGACCATGGCGCTCACCGAGTGGCCGACGAAGATGCCGCGCTCCACGCCGAGGGCGCGGGAGAGCTCTACGACGTCATCGGCATAGCCTTCGAGCGAGGCGTATTTGGCCGGGTCATAGGCTGAGAGGTCCGAGCCGCCTGCGCCGACATGGTCGAACAGGATTGTGCGGAAGCGGTCCTCGAAAGCAGGTGCCACCCACCGCCACATGTTCTGATCGCACCCGAAGCCGTGGGCGAAAACCATGGCGGTGTCACCCGACCCGGTCTGTTTGGTGTTGTGGCGCTCGATGACCGACAAAACTCGTCCCCCCTGCCTTTCTACCATCTAGCAGTTTTGAGCCAGGGGTCGATTGGCTCAGTGACGCTACGCGGCGTCGTGAAGGGCTGCTCAACCCTAGGTTCTGGGCATGCTGCAGTCCAAAGCACCCCAGCCGTTCCCGGCCCGTTTGGGCTGCAAGGTTCCGATGCACTCAACAGCCTGTAAGCAGGCGTTCCCAGCTTCCGCGAAGGATGTGAGCGAGCCCGGCGGCGATGTCCGCATCCATAGGCTGCCGGACCAAAGCGGACTGGCGGAAATCCACCCGACCCGGACGTAGGTCATCCTACACCAAGTTGCTACCAAGCAGACGTTCCAACGGTCTGGGAAGGGTCGAATGTAGTCGGTTGAAGCGTAGGGACGCAGGGAAGAGACGGTTTGGTCTGCGACTTTTCGATCTAGAGCCGCGGTGGCGACCCGGGGTCTACCAGCATGATGCCGGCTAGTGCCTGCCAATCCTTGGTCTCAGGTGTGCCACGTCTTCCGGGACGATTACGCGTTCCTCCCCGGCGACCGCAGCGGACCCACGTTGGTAATTTTTTGCCCGGTAAAGGGCTTCGTCGGCCCGTTTCATCAAGCCGCTGCGGCTCGCGATTGTCACGTCGAAGTGGCAGGCCCCGATTGTGGCCGACACGGTGATGACGCGTCCGTCCGTTTCAACATCATGGCGTAACGTGGCGAGGAGATGCCCAAGGCGCCGTTCTAATTCGGCATCGTCAAGGCTCTCGGACAAGACGAGGGCAAACTCGTCGCCACCTAGCCGAGCCGCAAGCCCGTCCGCTCCGCAGGAGGCCTGGAGCTTCTCGGCCATCACTCGCAGAACGTCATCGCCGGCAGGATGCCCACAAGCGTCATTCACGGCCTTGAAGTGGTCGAGGTCGATGAGCAGAAGAACGAAGCCGCTATCATTCTCGCGTACCAGCCGAATTCGCTCATCGAGAAACAGGTTGAGGCGGCTTCGGCTGGCGAGGCCTGTAAGGTCATCGGTCTGAGCAGCGTGGCGAAGGGCCTGCTCCATGGCGTGCCGGTCTGTGATGTCCTGAAGCACCCCAATCAGGGCCACTGCCTCATCAGCACGGAATTCCAGTTCGCCCTTTAAGCGCACGCGCAAGGCCTCGCCTTGAGCATTACAAAAGTCGCTTTCGATGTCGAAGGACTCACCGCTTGAGATTGCGCGCGAGACCGCCGTCTCGATCATGATGCGTCCTTGTGCCGAGTAGAAATCGAGGACTGCTTCCAAGGGCACTTCGTTGCCTACAGGCATTCCATGAATGGCATAGGTCTGATCCGAGAAGGCCATGACCTTCGTGCGAAGGCAGAGTCTCCACGAGCCGATCCTGGCCATCCGTTCTGCCTGACGAAGCTGGCGGTTGCTCCGGTCAAGTGCTTCCAGGGTCCGACGGCGCTCTTCCGCGAGCCGGACGAGCGCGAAGGTATTGCTGCGTGCCGTTAGTAGGGCTTCGGCAAGCTGCGCGAGGTCCCGCAGAACCGTCATGCCAGCCTCATCCAGTTCCCGCGGCCGACGGTCGATAACGCAGAGCGTAGCCACGGCGATGGGGCCGGCGCCGTGCGGGCGTTCGACGCGAATTGGCATGCCGGCATAGAAGCGAATGTGCGGGTCCCCCGTCACAAGGGGATTATGGGCAAAGCGCGAATCGACTGTTGCATCGGACACGACGAGCAGGTCGTTGGCCTTGAGTGCATGAGTGCAGAACGCGTCCTCACGCGGTGTTCCGTCGATACTCAATCCGCAAACGGCTTTGAACCACTGCCGGTTCTCATCCACCATCGTGACAAGGGCGATGGGACATTCCAGCACTTGCCCGGCCGTCCGCACCAAAGTGTCGAACTCATGCTCGGGCGGCGTGTCGAGGATGCCGAGGCTCCTGAGGCATGCGAGCCGTTCGGCTTCACTCACGATTGCGTGCATCATTTCCCTCTAATGAATTGCGCAGCTTAACGCTCCCCTACCTCTATATGCGGTATCTGACAGAACCACAGCTCGTGGACGACTACGAGCCCTGAACGGGGTACCATACGTCTGATTTCCTTCCCCTAGGTGGCTTGAAAGCGGAGCTTCCCAAGGCCTGCTAAGGGTCGTGAGCGGACTCGGCGACGATGTCCGCTTCCTCGCATCAATGCCTCAGAGCGGACCAACTGAAATCCACCCAATCCAGTCAGCTGAGCTGACAGGCGGGTCTCGACCCAACCTAGTCGTAGAAGCCGCCGCGAACTCAGCTCAAAAGCGGACGTAAGCCTGAGCTTCAATCAATAGCGGAGGAATGCTTCGTTGCTGACGTAAGGCGTCGCAGTTCGGTTATAGTATTCTATAGCCCAAAGCAGTCGCTTCGCGGACGGCGATAGCTTCGACAAGCCTGGACTGCCGGTGCGTCGGGCGTTCCAAGAAGGCCCCGGCACGGCGGCCTCCCCGCGATTGGCCGGGATGCCGTTTGCGAGAGCGAGCGAGACCGTGAGGGTGCGCTCGCCGTTTCTGGCATTCCCCCGGCGTTTGCAGCCAGGCAGCCCAGGTCACGGTGTCGTAGATCGTCGCGATGTGGCGCTGTCGCCGCTCGACGAGGACGAGGTGGACGACCCGGAATGTCCTTTCGGCATCTCAGGCGCACGGACGCCGGAGGGACACCTCGAAGCTAGCCGTGAAGCCGCCGACAGGATTGATGATGCGCCGGACCGAGGCCATCGTCGCGCTCCTCTGATCCTCGACCGGTCCCTCGGTGCGGCGGGCAACCGTGCTCAGATGTCGATCCGGGCACCGATCTCGACAACCCGGTCGACCGGGATGCGGAAGTAGCGGGACGCGTCCGTGGCCGCACGGGCCATGGAGATGTAGAGCCTGTCCTGCCACACCGGCATGCCGGTCTCCGGCGAGGCGACCAGCACGCGCCGCGTCAGAAAGTAAGACAGGTCGCCCTTGTCCAGGCCCGCAGCGGCAAGGGCGCGCGGCAGGTCGGGCAGTTCGGTGAACCCGAAACGCACTGTCACGCAAGAGAAGGCGTCGGACAGCTTCTTCACGGCGACGCGCTCGGCGTCGGCCACCCGCGGCAGGTCCTCCGTGACGACGTGCAGGATGAAATTGTTCGCGTGCAGCACGCGGTTGTGCCTGACGTTGTGCATCAGGGCCCCCGGGGTATCACCGGGGGTACCTGTCAGGAACATCGCCGTTCCCGGCACCCGCTGGATCGAGCCGGTCTCGGCCATTTGCGTAAATTCGGACAGCGGCACGCGCCGACGGTGGATCTCCTCGGCGATCAGAGCCGAACCACGTCGCCAGGTCCACATCGCTGTGACGAGGGCGGCACCGATGGTCAGCGGTACCCAGCCCCCATGGAGGATCTTGAGAGCGTTGGCCGAGAGGAACACCACCTCAATGAGCAGGAACGGCGCGATGACCGCGGCCGCGACCGCAGGCGACCAGCGCCAGACCTTCCAGGCGACGACGAAGAGCAGGCAGGCGGTGATCACCATGTCGCCGGTGACCGCGATGCCGTAAGCCGCCGCCAAGCCGCTCGATGATTTGAACAGCACCACGACGAATACGACCGCGACGAGCAGCCACCAGTTCACCCGGGGGATGTAGATCTGCCCCTTCTCGGTCTCGGATGTGCGCAGGACGCGCATACGCGGCAGCAGACCGAGTTGCATCGCCTGCTGTGTAATCGAGAAAGTGCCGGTGATCACGGCTTGGCTGGCGATAACCGTCGCCACCGTGGCGAGCAGCACCATCGGCAGCAGCGCCCAGGACGGATAGAGTAGGAAGAGCGGGTTCTCGGCCCGCTCCGGGTGGGCGAGCAGCATGGCTCCCTGGCCGAGATAGTTCAGCGCGAGCGCCGGCAGCACCAGCCCGAACCAGGCCGCGCGGATCGGCGTGCGACCAAAGTGTCCCATGTCTGCGTAAAGCGCCTCCGCCCCGGTCACAGCGAGGAACACGGCACCGAGCGCCAGCAGGCCGGCCGTGCCGTGGCTCAGGATGAAGGAAATGCCGTAGGCGGGATTGAGCGCACCCAGAATGCTCGGATCGTCGACGAGGTGGCTCAGGCCGCCAAGCGCCATGACGATGAACCAGAACGCCGTGAGGGGGCCGAAGAAGGTTGCCACCCGCGCCGTCCCGTGGCTCTGGACTGCGAACAGGCCGATCAGGATGGCGAGGCTGATGGGCAGGACGTACGGATCGGTGGCCGGGGTCACCAGCTTCAGCCCCTCCACCGCCGAGAGCACCGACATGGCCGGCGTGATGATGGCGTCGCCGAAGAACAGCGAAACGCCGACCATGCCCAGCACGATGACGAACCCGCCGGAATGGCCCAGCGCGCGCTGGGCCAGCGCGACCAGGGAAGGCGTGCCGCCCTCGCCGTCGTTGTCGGCCCGCATCACCAACAGCACATACTTGAGCGTAACGATGAGGATGAGCGCCCAGAGGATCAGCGAGACGACGCCGAAGATCATCTCGCGGGTCGGTGCGTGCCCCCCTCCGGCGGCTGCGTGCAAGGACTCCTTCAGGGCGTAGAGCGGGCTGGTGCCGATGTCGCCGTAGACCACGCCGACCGAGCCGAGTGTCAGCGCCCAGAACCCTGTCTTTGGCCCATCGCCGGCCGCGGAGGGCAAAGGGGTCTGTGCCGTCGAGTATTCGGTCCTGGCTATCACGGGCATCCATGGGCTCCACGTCCGCGAACGTGGGGAGCTCGCAAGGCAAGCCTCAACGATCGAAGGGACAGGAACGTTCGCGCTTCCAAACGTGGCTGTCGTCGGCCCACGACCTTTCGCATCTAGCGGATTTCGCTGGAAGTCTCGTCGCCAGTCCCAATCGAGCCCGGCGCCCCGGAAGGCCGCCGAGTATACTGGCTAACGAAGGGTCGCGCTCTCGTCGGATTTCAGCTGCCGATACTCGCCCTCCGCCCCTCCGAGTGAGACTCGCAAGTTCAATCGAGCCAAGTGGTCGAACACATGCTTGAAAGCGCTCGTCGCGGCCTGCTCGAAGGATCCATCGCCCTTGCCCTGGGCATCTTTGAAGGCTTCGAGCAGCCTATGGTGCGTTTCGCTATCGCCCGAAAAGACACTCTCTCCAGCCGGCCCAAGCACTGGTCAGGTGCTGCAAGCCCGTGGGCTGACCGCAGTTCCGGCTCGGGTCCTCCTCCTCCCCACAGGCTAGGGACGAAGACAGGCCATGTCAGGGAAGGGACCGGGCGTCGTACACCCACCGACGGTCAAAAGTTTCCCGGTGGTCGATCAGGTGGCGTGGTGGATCGCGTCGATGACTTGGTCCGCGCTGTAGGGCTTGGGGACAAACAAGCCGTGGTCGGGGATGTCCCCGTCGACTAGACGTTGCCGCCCCGAGGTTACGACCAGGCGGATATCGGGCCAGGCGTCGTGTACGCGCCCGGCCAGGGTGACACCGCACATAGAACCCGGCATGTCGACGTCGGTGAAAAGTGCCCCGATGTCGGAGCGCTCATGCAGGATGAACCAAGCCTCGTCGGCATGCCGTGCCTCGACGATCTCGAAACCGGCATCCTCCAGCATTTCGACGGCGAAGAGGCGCACGAGGTCGTCGTCCTCTACGACGAGCACGGCAGTGGCTTTCATGGAGCGCTTCGTCGTCATGAGATCGCAACACAGGTTAGCTCGATAAGTTGCCCTTCTTGAGCATCCCAGTTGAAATGTCCCGGCCGATGCGATGAGCGTGCATGCAGGAAAGCGGCTTTCGCCGACGTGCGCAGTACCGTCGGGATAGACCCTGTCGTTCACCCGCTCGTATCCGCGCAGCATGTCGAGGCTTCGGTCCCCACGACAGTGCGCCGTGAATCGGCAAGCGACGCCAAAACAAACTTATGCTACCCGGCAACCTCTGGACGAGGTTGGCCTTACCCCTTGATGACCCTGCCTGGCCCTTCCGATGCGCCCTTCGCCCTCGTGGTCGACGACGACGCCCTGATCCTGATGGATGCTACCGATATCCTGGAGGATGCGGGCTTCGCGGTGCTGGAGGCGATGAACGTGGCCCAGGCGATCAGGGTGCTCGACGAGCACCACGGCAAGGTGCAGTTGCTGTTCACGGACGTGCAGATGCCGGGCGATGGTGACGGTTTCGACCTCGCGCGTCGGACCGCCGAGTTGTGGCCGCACATCACCATCGTCGTGGCCTCCGGCCACGTACGACCCGAACGCGGAGACCTGCCGGACGGGGCGACGTTCATCGCGAAGCCCTTCAGTCCCTCGGTTGTCCGGCACCATGTCCGCAATACGTTGCCGTCGGAAAAACATCCCGAGTCCCTCAAGAAGTAGCGGCGGTCTTGGGCTGGCGCCGAGAACCACCACCTACGGGGGCGTAGCACTCTGGACGAACCGCTCCCGAACGATCCGGCCATCGTCGCACGGAGACGCTCCAGAACCTTCGAATACCATTGTGCGGTGAGGCGTTTAACGGCAGGCCGCTTTTCGGTCGGCAGTAGGCCGCAACAGCATCGGAAGTCGGCTGGAGGGCCATGGCGGGAGGCAACAAACAGGCCGATGGACTTCGCCGGCACGAACTGGCGAGCTACGACATCCTCGACACGCCCGCCGAGACCGAGTTCGACGACATCGTCAGGGTGGCGTCGGAAACTTGCGGCATGCCCGTGTCGCTGATCTCGCTCCTGGACGGCGAACGCCAATGGTTCAAGGCCGAGACCGGCTTCGGACGGAACGAGACGCCGCTGTCCCAATCGATCTGCGCCTACACCGTGCAGCAGGACGACGTGTTCGAGATCGAGGACCTGACCCTCGACGCGCGTACGTCGGACAACCCCCTGGTGACCGGCGGACCCGAAGTCCGCTTCTATGCGGGAGCTCCGCTGCGAACTGCCGACGGCGTCGCCCTCGGGGCGCTGTGCGTGCTCGATACCAAGCCCAACAAGCTGACGCCCTCCCAAGCGTTCGTGCTTCGCACCCTCGCGCATCAGGTCATGACGACCCTGGAGCTACGCCGGTCCCTGCGCCAACGTCGTGAGACCGACCGGCGCAACACGGCGATTCTTGAGAGCGCCCTCGACTACGCCATCGTCTCACTGGATCTCGCCGGCATGGTGACGAGCTGGTCCCCGGGCGCCGAACGTATCCTCGGTTGGGACGAGGCCGAGATGCGTGGCAAGCCCGCCCATGCCTTCTTCACTGACGAGGACGTCGCGAACGGCGTCCCAGAGCAGGAAATGGCCTTGGCCCTGCTGTCCGGGCGGGGCGCCGACGAGCGCTGGCATGTTCGAAAGGACGGCAGCCGGTTCTGGGCCAACGGCGAGATGATGCCCCTAAGGGACGAGCACGACAGGCACGAGGGTTTCCTCAAGATCCTGCGCGACCGCACGGAGCAACGGAACGCCGCGGCCAAGGAGCAGGCGGACGCCGCGTTCATGCGCGGCGTGCTGTCCTCCTCGGCCGACTGCATCAAGGTGCTCGATCCCGACGCACGGCTGACCTTCATGAACGAGGGCGGGCTGGCCGTCATGGAGGCCGACGACTTCAACCAGGTGAAGGGTTGTGACTGGACCGGGTTCTGGAAGGGACAGGCCCAAATGGACGCAAAGGCGGCATTCTGGGCGGCGTTGGCCGGCGGCACCGGCCATTTCCAGGCCCCGGCCGAAACGCTCAAGGGCACGGCGAAGTGGTGGGACGTGCAGGTCACACCGATCCGCGGCGCTGATGGACGGCCGGAGCGGCTTCTGGTGGTGTCGCGCGACGTCACCGCCCAGCGCGCCTCCGAGCAGCGCATCGTCGAAAGCGAGAAGCGCTGGCGCGGCCTGTTCGAGGGCATGCAGGAAGGCTTCTTTAGCGGCGAAATCATCCGCAACGCGAACGGGAAGGCCACGGACTACCGGTTCGTGGAGATCAACCCGGCCTTCGCCGCGCAGTCTGGCCTCCCTGTCGAGACAGTGGGCCGGACCCTGCGCGAGGCCATTCCCGACATCCCCGACTGGCTGATCGAAACCTACGCACGGGTGGTCGACACCGGCACTCCCGAGGTCTTCGAGATTTCGGTGCCGCAGCTCGGGCGCGTGTTCGAGGTTCGCGCATACCGTGAAGCGGAGAATCGTTTCGCCGCGATGTTCATCGACGTCTCGGACCGCAAGCAGGCCGAGACCCGGCGTGCCGCCCTGGCGGAGCTCGGCGACCGCTTACGCAATTCGGACGATGCGGGGGAGATCGCCTGCGTGGCTGCGGAGATCCTTGGCCGCACCCTCGGGCTATCCCATGCGGGGTACGGGGCAGTGGACCACGACCGGGAAACCATCGCCGTCGGTGACGGCTGGACCGCTCCGGGCATTCCGGGCATCGGCGGGGTGCATTCGTTCCGGGATTACGGCTCGTACATCGAGAACCTGAAGTCCGGCCATGCCGTGATCATCGACGACGTCGCAAACGACGTTCGGACGGCGAATGATGCGGAAGCCCTCGCGGCCATCCACGTGCGTTCGCTTTTGAACTTGCCGCTCATGGAGCACGGTCGGTTCGTCGCACTGCTGTTCGCGTTGAAGGCCAAGCCATACGCCTGGACGGGCGAGGAGATCAGTTTCGCCAACAACATCGCGGACCGGACCCGCGCGGCGTTGGCACGGATCGAGGCGGAGGAACGTCAGCGAACCCTGAACCTCGAACTGAGCCACCGCATGAAGAACATGCTGGCGATGGTCCAGTCCATCGCCACCCAGACCATGCGCACGGCAACCGACCTGAATGCGGCCAAGGACGTCCTCGCCGGTCGGCTGATCGCGCTCAGCAAGTCGCACGATCTCCTGCTTGGCGGAGAGATCGGGTCGGCACCTATCGAGACCTTGATCGAGAGCGCCTTGCAGACGCACCGGGACAATCCGGGGCGGTTCGTCCTCAAAGGACCCACCTTCACCATCGGGTCGAAGGCGGCGATGTCCCTCTCGCTGATGCTGCATGAGCTCGCGACCAACGCGGCCAAGTATGGGGCCCTTTC
The DNA here is from genome assembly GCF_000376345.1 of Methylobacterium sp. 88A. NCBI lineage: Bacteria > Pseudomonadati > Pseudomonadota > Alphaproteobacteria > Hyphomicrobiales > Methylobacteriaceae > Methylobacterium > Methylobacterium sp. 88A. The sequence goes on along the minus strand of NZ_AQVT01000001.1, from coordinate 1,367,782 downwards.
GACGGCCCAGGGCAAGGTCTCGGTCGAGTGGACGCTTCGCGAGGATGGCGGCGAGCCGCACTGCGCCCTGCGATGGTTGGAGCAAGGTGGTCCCGTCGTGAAGGCGCCGACACGGAGCGGTTTCGGTTCTAGGCTGATCGGGCGCGGACTTGCCGGCAACTTCGGCGGCGAGGTGGATCTCTCCTATCCGGCGACGGGTGTCATGTGCACCATCGACGCTCCTCTTAGAGGCCTGCAAGCGGAGGACGCACCGGCAACCAGTCGATAGCGGCAGCGCCCGTAGTCGGGGACCCGGCGTCGAGGGCACCCAGTCCCGAGAAGGGCGTTGGATGTGCCATTTGCCCTCGGTGGCATCCTACCCTTCGCCGTCCTTCAGGTCGTAGTTCCGGGCCGAAGGTGCCTACTTCGTGACCGGTGAATGCCAGCGGCACCGGCAACAAACCTGGGCGGTTCACGTTGTCGACGACCTTGGAGTGGACTGCCGCGCGCCGATGTCGAAGACTGAAGGCCCTGCGTTCCTGATCCCACTCGACGATGCCCAGACGCCACCTGTCCCCAGGGATGAGGTCGCCCGGAGGTACCTCGGGCGGCTTATCGCCCTGTTTCACCGCGAAAAGTCCGAGCCGTTCATCGCGGACGATAAGCTGCACCGTGCAACCCTGAGGCGTCTCGACGAGGTCGTGGCTCCCCCCGCCTGCGGACCGGTCCTCGCCGAAGTTGGGGCAACCGTCGGCAAGTGGTTGGATCGCCAGCCTGGCGCATCACACATCCTGACGGTGGTGCTGCCGCCCTGCGACGAGAACGCGGTCATTCAGACCTGGGCGTCGGAGGCGGGACACCAGGTCCTAGCGCCGCCCTCGCGGCAATCGCTCGTCGCCGCCAATCAGCCCATCCTGCCGGACATGATCGGGTCGGGGATCCTGGTCATCCCCAGGCTGGAGGACTGGTTCCTGCGGCATCGGGAAGGCCTGAGGGCCGTGCGCGCGCTCCTCGCGGCCATCGACGGACTGGATCGACCGGTGGTCGTCGGCTGCAACGCCTGGGCCTGGTCGTTCCTCGCCAAGGCGGCCGGCGCCGACGCCCTTCTGCCCGATGCCGTGACGATCAAGCCGTTCGACGCCGTCCGCCTGCATGGCTGGTTCGTCCAGCTCTCGACCTCCGAGGCCACCGGGGCGATGCGGTTCCGCCTGCCTGCCGACGGCGAGGACGTGCTCGCGGTCGACGAGGCGGGTACGCTTCGCAACGACTACCTGCGCAAGTTGGCCGGGCGCAGCCTCGGCATACCCTGGGTCGCCTGGCACCTCTGGCGGCGCAGCCTGCGTACGGGTGACGACGCTGACGTCGCCGTGGACGCGAAGGCCGCGATGTCGGATGGCGATGCCAGCGAGCAGACCCTCTGGGTGGCCGCCCTCGACGAGTACCTTCTCCCAGGTACGGACGACGGCACCGCCCTCCATGCCTTGCACGCGCTGCTGATACACGGGCCGTTGACCCGCGAGGAACTTCTGCTCGTCCTCCCAGGCGTGGCGGACCCGAACGTCGTGCCCGTCCTGCTCAGGGCGGGCTTCCTGGAACGTAAGGGCGACCGGTTCGGCTGTCGGGCGGCGGCCTACCCGGCGATCCGGGACGGCCTCGAAGCGGCAGGATTTCCCGTGGGACGGGTTTGAACGACATGGCCACCGCACAGGACGTCCAGGACGGCGGCGTACAGCTCGTCCACAGCCTCCAGGACATCCGATTCTGGGAGATCGGGCTCATCGTCGTCGGCACATGGGCGGCGATCTGGCTGGTGCGCAGCACCTTCCCCTACCTCGCCGAACGCGGCCCGAGCCGATTGAGGCTCTACCTCCTGGCGGCCGTGCCCATCGCCCGGCTGGTCCTGATGATGCTCGCCATCGTCTGGATCGTGCCCATCGTCTTCAACATCACGCTGCAGAACTTCCTCGTCATCGCCGGTGCGGCCAGCGTCGCCATCGGCTTCGCCTTCAAGGATTACGTCAGCAGCCTGATCGCCGGGGTTGTGGCCCTGGTCGAGCGGCCCTACCGGCCTGGAGATTGGGTCAAGGTCGGCTCCGACTACGGCGAGGTGCGCAACGTCGGGCTGCGCGCGATCCTACTCCAGACACCCGACGACAACGCGGTCACGGTTCCGCACTCGACGATCTGGACCGACCGGATCACCAACGCGAACGACGGCGCCGGGACCCTGCAGTGCGTCGCCGACTTCTACCTGCTGCCCCGGCATGACGGAGCCCTCGTGCGCGCCTTGCTGACGGACGTGGCGTTGACCAGCCCGTACCTGAACTACGGCAAATCGGTCCGCGTGGTGCTGCACGAGGAGCCCTGGGGCACGCACTACAAGCTGCGCGCCTACCCGTTCGACATGCGCGACCAGTTCGCCTTCGTCAGCGACCTGACCGTTCGCGGCAAGCTGGCCATCGCCGACGCCGGTGCAATGGAGGCGGTCGCGCTGACGCCGTCTCCGACAAGCTGATCGGCCGACGACACCCACCCATCCGTAGACCGGACTTCGCGATAGCGGTCCGTCACATTTAGGCTCGGACGCGACCGCGTCCTAGACCACACGAAGGACCAACGCGTGCATTTCCTCGGAATCGACTGGGTCGGCGTGAATGCCGAAAACGGGCGGAAGCTCTTGCTCTCCCTGATCTTCATCGCGGTGATCGTCGGGGGCGGGATCGGCCTTCGGGCGTTCGTCGGGCTGGTCCTGAACCGCACCGACCATTCCACGCTCCAGACCAAGTTCTGGACGCGCCAGGGCATCAGCCTTCTCGCGGCGGTGCTGCTTGTCCTCGGCCTGCTCTCGATCTGGTTCAACGATCCCGCCCGCCTCGCCACCGCCTTCGGGCTGATGTCCGCCGGCCTCGCGTTCGCCCTTCAGCAGGTCGTCACCTCGGTCGCCGGCTACTTCGTGATCCTGCGCGGCTCGACCTTCACCGTGGGCGACCGCATCACCATGGGCGGCGTGCGCGGCGACGTGCTCCGCCTCGGCTTCATCCAGACCACGATCATGGAGATGGGCCAGCCGCCGGCGGTGCAGGGCAGCAGCCCGGCCATGTGGGTACGCAGCCGCCAGTTCACCGGTCGCATCGTCACGGTGAGCAACGCGCAGATCTTCTCCGAGCCGGTGTTCAACTACACCCGCGACTTCCCGTTCATCTGGGAGGAGATGTCCATCCCGATCACCTACGAGGCCGACAGGGCGAAGGTCGAGGCGATCATGCTCTCGGCAGCGAAGAAGCACGCCCTGGATACGAACGTCATGACCGACGAGGCCAAGGCGAACCTGCAGAACCGCTTCGGTGTCGAGCCCATCGACCTGGAGCCGCGCGTGTTCTTCCGGATCACCGACAACTGGCTGGAGCTGACCGTCCGCTTCATCCTCGGCACCCACCAGATCCGAGGCGCCAAGGACGCCATGAGCCGCGAGATGCTGGTGGGCCTCGACGCCGCTGGCATCGGCATCGCCTCGGCCACCTACGACATCGTCGGGCTGCCCCCCGTCGAGCTCGCCGGCCGGCGACGCGCCGGACGGACCGCCGCCCCGGCCCCGGAGGCTGCCGAATGACGGACCCGAGGGCGCATGCGTCGCCGCGGCCTTCCCGGGCGATCCGGTTTCGGTCTAGGCCGCCGACACTCCGCGTTTCCGTCGCATGGCTGGAGCGGCACTTGCGTTATCGAACCCGCCGCAGCCAGGACGGACATTGTCCGCCGCCTGGGGGACCGAGCCGGCCGAGACAGGCGCGGTCGTCGTGCGATGGGATCCTCCGGTGGATCCCTTGATGCGGATCACCGACGCGGGTGGACAAGGGCACCGAGGACGCGAAAAGACGTGCTCTACACGTTCGACCGCGAGCGGACGCCGGTGAGCCACCAAACAAGGGAAACGCCATGACAGACGCCGTGGCGCCGACGCCGACCGCTCCGGACGCGTCCGACTTCCGCAACCTCGCAGACACCCTGCCGCAGATGGCCTGGATCGCGGACGCGAATGGCGACATCTTCTGGTACAATCAGCGCTGGTACGACTACACGGGCACGACTATCGATTCCATGAAGGGATGGGGCTGGAAGGCCGTCCACCATCCCGATCACGTTGACCGGGTCGTCGAGCGGATCTCGCACGCCTTCAAGGCCGGCGAGCCGTGGAACGACACCTTCCCCCTCCGCAGCGCCACCGGCGAGTACCGCTGGTTCCTCTCGCTCGCCAACCCGTTTCGCGATGCGGAGGGGCGAGTCATCCGCTGGTACGGGACCAACACGGACATCACCGACCGCAAGCGCATGGAGGCACGTCTGGCCGGCAAGGCCCGCGACCTGCGCCGCACGAACGAGGAACTGGAGCAGTTCGCCTACGTCGCCTCGCACGACCTCAAGGCGCCGCTCCGCGGCATCGAGAACCTCGTCGGCTGGATCGAGGAGGACCTCGAAGGTGCCCTGACAGGCGACGTCCAAACCAACATGGAGCTCCTCAAGAGCCGGGTCCAGCGCCTGGAGAGCCTGCTGGACGACCTGCTGGCCTACTCAAGGGCCGGACGTGCCGACGTGGCCTTCACGCAGGTCGACACCAAGGCCCTCGTCGACGAACTCGCCGTGCTGGTGAGCCCACCCGACGGGTTCGAGATCGTCGCCGCCGACGACCTGCCGACGCTGAACGCGGCGAAGGCCCCGCTCACCCAGGCGCTCCAGAACCTGATCGGCAACGCGATCAAGCATCACGACCATCCGGGGGACGGTCGTGTCCGCGTCGATGCGCACCCGATGGGCGATATGGTAGAGTTCGTGGTCACGGACGACGGTGCCGGCATCCCGGAGCAGTTCCGCGAGCGCGTGTTCGGCATGTTCCAGACCCTGAGGCCCCGCGACGAGGTCGAGGGCAGCGGCATGGGTCTGGCCATCGTCAGGAAACTCGTCGAGCGCCAGGGTGGCAAGGTCTGGCTGAACGAAGGCCGGGAGGGGCGTGGCCTCTCGGTGCATTTCACGTGGCCGCGGGACGGCGCGAAGGGGGGGGCTGATGGGTTCGACGGTTAACCTGCTGCTGGTCGACGACGACGAGGTCGACGTTCAGGGGCTCAAGCGTGCCTTCAAGAAGAGCAAGATCGGTAACCCGATCACGGTCGCCCGCGACGGCATCGAGGCGCTGGAGTACCTGCGCGGCCAGAACGGCAAGGAGAAGCTCCCGAAGCCCCACCTGATCCTGCTCGATCTCAACATGCCGCGCATGAACGGCATCGAGTTCCTGGAGGAGATCCGGGCCGACGAGGACCTACGCACCGCCGTGGTGTTCATGATCACCACCTCGAAGGCGGACGAGGACCGCATGCGGGCCTACGGGCACAACGTGGCCGGCTACATCGTCAAGCGCGATCCGGCCAACACCTTCATGGAGGCGGTCTCCATGCTGGAGCACTTCTGGAAGGTGGTCGAGTTCCCGCAATAGCGCTCGGCAGACACGTGGAATCCCCCACCCGCATCCTGCTGATCGACGACGACGACGTCGACCGGACGTCCGTGCGCCGCGCCCTGAAGAAGTCGGGTTTGAAGCATGACCTGACCGAGGCGCCCGACGGCACGACCGGGCTGCGGCTGGCGCGGGAGGGCGCGTTCGATTGCATCCTGCTCGACTACCGCCTGCCGGACGTCGACACCTTCGACCTCCTCGCCTCGCTCCTCGCCCTCCCGGGCGAGGGTCACGCCGTGCTGATGCTGACCGGCGAGGCGGACGAGGACCTGGCATTCCGGCTGATGCGGGCCGGCGCCCTCGACTACCTCGCCAAGGCGGAGGCGACGCCGTCGAGCCTGGCTCGGGCGATCCGGTACGCTGAGGCGCGCCGCGGCTTCCAGGCGAAGCTCGACGAGGCTCGGCGCGAGGCCGAGGCGAAGTCGCTGGAGCTCGATACCCTCAACCGGCAGAAGACCCTGCTGTTCTCGATCATCGCCCACGACCTGCGCAACCCGTTCCAGTCGCTGCTCGGCCTGTCGGAGGTCCTGGGGAAGGCGGTGGCGACGCGGGACCACGCCTCCATCGAGCGTCGTGCCAAGGGCATCAACGACGCCGCCACGCAAGCCTACGCCCTGCTGGAGAGCCTGTTCTCCTGGGCGAGCCTGCAGATGGACACGATGGCGGTGACGATTACCGACGTCGCCCTCGGCACGGTGGGGGCGGAAGTGATGCAGGGCGCCGCCGAGGCGGCTGCCGACAAGGGTCTGACCCTGTCCATCGACTGCCGGGGGACCACGGTCCGCGCGCAGCGGGACATGCTGGCTACTGTCCTGCGCAACTTCGTGAGCAACGCGGTCAAGTTCACCCTGCCGGGCGGCACCATCACGGTCGCCGGCCAGCGGACCGGGAGCGGCATTGAGATCACGGTCTCTGATACCGGTGTCGGTATGCCCGCCGGAAAGGTGGCCGACCTGTTCCGGCTCGACCGGCGCAGCACGACGAACGGGACGGCGGGCGAGCGCGGGAGCGGGTTGGGGCTTCTGCTGTGCCGCGACCTCGTGGAGCGCCAAGGCGGCGAATTGACCGTCGTGAGTTCTCCCGACCAGGGCACCACCTTCCGCTTCACCCTTCCGGAAGCGGCCGGCGCCCCATGTCCCTGACGACCCGCATCCTGCTCCTCGTGCTGCTTGCCCTCGCGCCCGCATTGGCGATCCAGGGCTACAACGAGCACGCCTTGCGCACCTCGCGCGACGAGGTCGTGCGCGCCGATACGATGGCGACGGCCCGGACCGTCGCCGAGGACCTTTCGCAGGTCGCGGAGTCGGCCCGCCAAGCCCTCAACTTCCTGGCTCAGGACCCGGCGGTCCGGGCGATGGAGCCCTCGGGCTGCACCGAGTACCTCCGCCGGGCCGTGCGCGACAATCCGCAATTCGCGGTGTTCGCGCTGACCCGGTCGGACGGGACCGTCGTGTGCAACAGCCTCGGGTCCGCGCCCGGCTCCTACGCCGTACCCGACCGGGTCTACCAGCGTCGCGCCGTCGCCGAGGGCACGTTCGTGATGGGGACCTATGCTCGCGGCAATGCCTCCCGCAGGGACTCGCTGCACTTCGCCCAAGCGCTGCCCGACGCGGAGGGGCGCACGGTCGGCGTGCTCGCCGTCGCCGTCGACCTCGGGTGGCTCGACGGTTACCTTAGGCGCAACCTGAGACTTCCCAGCACGTCCGTGACGGTGGCGGACCAGGAAGGCATCATCCTGGTTCGCTATCCCGACGGGACTGGTTGGGTCGGAAAACCGGTGCCGCCGGATCGACAGCGCATCGTGATGAGTCGTGGCGAGGGTGTCCGCGTCGACTTCGGCATCGACGGACGCGAACGCATCCTCGCCAATGCCAAGCCCGGCGGCGCGGCGTCTTCGGCCTGGGTGACGGTCGGCCGCGACCGGCAGATTGCCTTCGCGGACGTGGACGCCGCCACCCGCAGGGGCGTGGTGCTGATCGCGCTGGGTGCGGTTCTGGCCGTCGCCGCCGCGTTCCTGGCGGGGCGCGCCTTCATCCGGCGCCCCTTCGACCGCCTGCTCCGGACGGCATCGAAATGGCAGGCCGGAGACCTCGCCGCCCGGACCGGGTTGGACGGCGCCGACGAGTTCGGCCGCCTCGGCAGCAAGCTCGACGCGATGGCCGGAAGCCTTCAACGCAACGAGGCCGACCTTCGCGACGAGGTCCGCAACGGTCGCGCGATGCAGGAGCGTCAGGTGACGATGCTGCACGAGTTGAACCATCGCGTGAAGAACACCCTCGCCACGGTCCAGGCCCTGGCACGGCAATCGACGCGCGGCGGCGAGGCGCCAGGCGAGCGGCTTGAGGCGCGCATCCTCGCCCTGTCGAAGACCCACGACCTCCTGACGCGGGACGACTGGTCGGGCGCCCCCTTGCGGGCGGTGTTGGAGAACGAGCTCGGTCCCTACCGGGGTGGCGACGCGACCTTCGTCGTGGACGGACCCGATGTGGACCTGCCGCCGCGCCACGTCCTCTCCCTCGGGATGACGTTGCACGAGCTCGTCACCAACGCCGCCAAGCACGGAGCCCTCTCGGTGCCGGACGGCGAGATCCGCGTGACCTGGCGCGTGGTCAGGACCGAAGGCGGTGCGAGGCGATTGCGGCTGGACTGGGTTGAGGACGGGGGTCCGGCGTCGCCGCCGCCAACGAGGCGCGGTTTCGGCACCCGGCTCATCGCGGTGAGCATCGAGCGGGAGCTCGACGGAAAGCTCGCCCTCGACTTCGCGTCCGAAGGCTTGCGCTGCTCCGTCGACGTGCCGCTCCCGGCCCCGACGGTGGCCACTATGAGCCCGTTCACTCCGCTGCAGTAGGGTCGCGCGTGCGAGACGCCCGTGGCGCTCAGAGCAGGCCCATGGCGAGCCTATGCAGGAGGTCGTCGAGCCACGCCTTCTGATGGTTCCCCCTCAACGCCAGGCCGGGACGATGTCCGATGTCGGCCAGGAGCCCCCCAAGGCTCATGAGTAATCCCGCTTCCAGGGTGTTGTAACCACCGGGCCTTCTCTGGTCTGACCGCCCTCGAAGTAGAGACCTTCGGGATGATCGGACGTGAAGGTTCGTTGAAGGCGCGAGGCTGCCTTGCGCCGCTCTCAAAGCCAGCGTCAGCTTTTCTATCTTTTAAATCCTAAACCGGACGGGCAGAAATCCACCCGACCCGGCCGTGGAGCAGGCGGTCAGTACCCGACCCAATTTCGCCGCTCAAGGTAACGCGCGCTGGACCCGGAAGCAGTCGTCCGCTAGCCGATCAGCCAGCGCGAAACGATGGCCGTGTCGAGCCCGAACCCGTAGATCCGAATTGATCCGGTCGCGAGTTTGAGAGATTCGATCGCGTTCGGCCCTAATCCTTCGAGGGCCATCACCAGGGCCCGCAACGAGTTGCCGTGGGCGACGACCAGCGTCGGACCCCGCATCGTCGCCGGCTGGATATGCCTCAGGTAAAAGGGCACCACCCGGGCAACGGTGTCGCGGAGGCTCTCGCCCCCGGGCGGAGTACCCGCATAGGAGCGCCTCCAGCCCTCGATCCGTTCCGGCCCGAAACGCAGGGCGGCGGTCGCCTTGTCGAGCCCGCTCATGTCGCCGTAATCGCGCTCGTCCAGGGCTGCGGTGCGGTCGGGGACCAGCGCGGGCTGACCGAGGGCATCGAGCGCCAGGCGCGCGGTGTCGATGGCCCTCGACAGGGTCGAGGTGAATGCCGCGTCGAACCGGAAGCCCTCCCGTCCGAGGCGCGATCCGGCCGCCTCGGCTTCCCGTCGCTCCCTCTCGGTCAGGGGCGCGTCGATCATCCCCGTGAACAGGCCTTCGGCGTTCGCCCGGCTCTCGCCGTGCCTGACCAGAACCAGCTGTCGGATCGGTGGATGTTCGACCGAGGCGACCACGGAGGCTTGCGTCAATGTCTCGCTCGACCGCTTAGGATTGCATGATGGCAAGCGACGTGAAGTAGGCGCCGTAACCCAGCACCATGACGGCGGCGACACCGTCGAGGACGTAGGGCGTCACGTTCCGGTAGACCCCGGTCCCGCCAAGGACGAGCCCCGCTCCGACGACGACGGCCAGGCCGAGACCGACGCCGAGCGTTGCGGTCCCCGCGCCTTCGCGTAGCGTCACGCCGAGCCAGACCACGAGGATCTCCAACCCCTCGGCGACGAGGGCCCATGCCGCGACGCCGAGGCCCGCCGCGTTCAGGGGGCGGTTCCAGTGCCCATCCACCGACGCGGCCGCATCTCCCGCGCGCCGTTTCGAATACCCGTCGACGAACTCGTAGGCGAGGTAGAGGCCGAAGCCGAGAAGCAGGACCGCCGAGATCCAATCGATCACGTTCAGCGCCAGAAGGTAGGCCGCCGAGCGAAGGGCGACCGCGAGCGCGGCAACGGCGAGCGCGCCGACGACGGAGCCGGCAAGGATGCTCCGCCATCCGAACCGGTAGGCGCCGGTCAGCATCACCGAGGCGGCGATGAAGAGTTCGGTGAAGGTCACCTGGAAGGTGATCAGGGCACCGAGCCACGAGATGGTCATGAATGGGTCCCCGGGGTTGGCTCGCCCGCTCCTATCACCGCTGGCCGACCCGTTCGCGGATTTCGTGGCGCCCGACCTCCATCGATCCCCCGGGATTGACCGCCTTGAGGCAATCGCGAATAAGCCCAGCACGGTAATGGTGTCTGCCGGGCTTTGAGCCGAACCGCCGATCCCTGATGCGGCTGATGACTCCTACTTTTCGCGCTTTTGCGAACTGGAGGAGTCATGCGCGCGTCGTTCCGGAACCTTTTCCACGACCTCGATCTAGCCGGCTTCCTGCGGACACGCCGGTCGCACGCCATCTCGGTGGCGCGCTGGTCGGTCATCCTGTTGCCGATGGCCGTTGCCGTGGGCACCCTATGCGCCGCCTTCCTGTGGAGCCTCGACGCGGCCACCGAGGCGCGCTTCGACCATCCCTGGCTGCTGTTCCTGCTTCCCGTCGGCGGTTTCGCCGTGGGTCTTCTCTATCTTCTGTTCGGGAAGAGCGTGGAGGCCGGCAACAACCTCATCGTCGAGGAGATCCACGATCCGGACGGCGGCGTGCCGCTCCGGATGGCGCCGCTGATCTTTCTCGGCACCATCGTCACGCACCTGTTCGGTGGGTCGGCCGGGCGCGAGGGCACTGCGGTGCAGATGGGCGGAAGCCTCGCCAGCGGCTTTGGCAAGCTCTTCGGGGTGGATGCGGCCGGGGTCCGGGTCCTCCTGATGGCGGGCATCGCCGCCGGCTTCGGTGCGGTCTTCGGCACCCCCATCGCCGGTGCGGTGTTCGCGCTGGAGGTGCTCGCGGTCGGTCGCGTCGAGTATGCCGCCCTGGTACCCTGCCTCCTCGCCGCGGTGGTCGGCGACTGGACCTGCCAAGCCTGGGGCATCCACCACGGATTCTACCACGTCGACTTCCTCGCCGGCGGCGCGAAGGCCCTGACCGTCGATCCACTGCTTCTCGCCAAGGTCGCCGTCGCCGGCGTCGCGTTCGGCCTCGTCGGTTTGCTGTTCGCGGAGGCCAACCACCTCCTCGGCGGGTGGCTCAAGCGCTTGGTCCCGTACGGACCGCTTCGCCCGGTGATCGGCGGTCTGGCCGTGATCGGCCTCGTCTACGCCCTCGGGACGCGCGACTACCTCGGGCTCGGCGTCTCGGCGGCCGACCCCGGCGGGATGACCATCAACACCTTCTTCGGTCCGGACGTGCACCCCTGGAGCTGGGCCCTCAAGATCTTGTTCACGGTCGTGACCTTGAGCGCGGGGTTCAAGGGCGGCGAGGTCACCCCCCTGTTCTTCATCGGGGCCGCGCTCGGCAACGCCCTGGCCGGATTGCTCGGCGCGCCGGTGGACCTGTTCGCGGCGCTGGGGTTCGTCGCGGTCTTCGCGGGCGCCGCTAACACGCCGCTCGCCTGCACGCTGATGGGCATCGAGCTCTTCGGCGCGACGCACGGGGTCTACCTCGCGGTGGCCTGCTTCCTCGCGTACCTCTGCTCGGGCCACAACGGCATCTACCTGTCGCAGCGCATCGCCGTCCCGAAGGCGGCGACAGGCATCGCCGGCGGCGCGACCTTGCGCGAGGCGCGGTCGGGGCGCGCGCCGGCCGTCGGGCCCCGGCCCGCCCCCTCGTCCACCGTCCACTGAAGGAGCCGACATGAACGCTTCGCATCGCGTCGTCGCGACCGAGACCGGCATGATCCGGATCTACATGAGGCCCCGGGACCGGGCGGGCACCGGTCGGACCGGATGGTTTTCCGGCGGCAGGCCGCTCTATCGGGAGCTCGTCGCCCAGGCCAAGGCGGAGGGCCTCATGAACGCCGTCGCCCACCAGTCCCACCACGGCTACAGCAACCATGGGCCGATCCAGGACGATGGGGCCGAGTCGCTCAACCCCGAGCTGACCATGTGCGTCGAGCTGATCGGTACCCGCGAGCAGCTCGAAGGCTTCTGCGGCCGGCACGGTGCCCAACTCGCGAACAAGGTCATCGTCTACAAGCACCTTGAGCACTGGAGCGTCAGCCATGTCGGCGTCGGCGCGGCGGGGCGGGCTGCCTGACCTGGACCGTCCCGGGCCGTTCCAGGCATCGGAGCGCCGGATAGGCCAACGGATGCGATAGCCGGCCATGGGTGCGCGGTCCGACCTTCGGACCGGCAGGCTTCAGCGCTGGTCGGACCGCCAGCGCGGGAGACCTATGCCCTTGCCGCTTCGCCCGATCTCCGCCCTGCGTAACGTCCTCCAGGGGGAGGCATCCGACGGCCTGATCCTGATGGCGAGCGCCGCCCTGGCGCTCGCCATCGCGAACTCCGGCTGGTCGGACGCCCACTTCCCAGTCCTCAAGACATACGTCGGCGGCCTCAGCGTCCTGCACTGGGTCAACGATGGTCTGATGGCGGCGTTCTTCCTGCTCGTCGGCCTGGAGATCAAGCGGGAGGTCCTTGATGGGCGCCTGCTGACCTGGCCGGACCGAGTGCTGCCTGGCGTCCCGGCGCTTGGCGGCAGGGTCGCTCCGGCGCTGATCTACGTCGCGGTGAACCGGCACTCGCCCGAGACCCTGCGCGGCTGGGCGATCCCGACCGCGACCGACATTAACTTCGCCCTCGGGGTGCTGGCCCTGCTCGGATCGCGGGTGTCCGTGTCGCTCAAGATCTTCCTGACCGCGCTCGCCATCATCGACGACCTCGGGGCGGTACTCATCATCGCAGCCTTCTACACCGCGGACCTGTCGCTTCCGATGCTCGCCGGGGCGGCGGCCGTGTTCGCGGTCCTGTTCGGCATGAACAAGGCGGGGGTGAGCCGGCTGACGCCCTACCTCGTCCTCGGCGCCGTGCTGTCTTATCCCCCCCCCCTGCTGCATCCGGACCATCAAGCATGGCTGCCAATAAATTATTGAATACCGAATTTACCGGAAAATAAGTGCCCTATCGATTATAAAACTCGGATGTGTATTTTTGTGACCGTTCCCTATCGGATCTATTGTGGTGCGTGCCACTGCGTTTCGGGGGCGTTCTAGATACGGAGAACTTCGAGTTCCCGTCTGCAGGTCTCGCCGAAGTCGGCGAGGGGGTCCGCGTCCTTCCCCTGTCTGATCCTGTCCTGGATCTCGGCGAAGGTCAGGTTCGGCGAGGCATAGATGGCGACCACCTGTGAAAGCAGCCGCTCGGCCGCCTCGATCACCGGGCGCGTCGACCTCAGGCGCATGCGGCCGATGAGGGCGAACATGCCGACGACCACCTCCGGGCCCTCTGGGTCGTGGGTGATCGCGTCGGCCAGACACTTCGACGCCTCGGCGATGAACTCGTCGTAGAGCGCCTCGCGCTTCCCCGCCTCCTGCACCTGCCATTGCGCCTTGCGCGCGCCGTTCTGGGTCAGCCACGTCGTCACCAACGACGAGGCCGCGCCCACGAGGGAGCCGGCCAGGCCGGTGGCGGCCGTAAGGACCGCGATTTCCATGACGTCCTCCTGATCGAATCTCAGCGACCTTCGCCTGCGCGACCCACGACGAGGGTCCGTTCAAGCATGTCGAGGTGGGCGTCGAAGTAGGCGGCCATATCCATGGGGTAGGCATCCCCGAACTGCGTGCGCCAGATCGAGGCGGACACGGCCGCTGCCATCATCAGGTTCGGGAACTCGCTAGCGGCGACAGGCCGGAATTCGCCGCGTTCCACACCGTAGGCGAGGACGGCGGCCAACCGGGCGTTCACCGGCCCGATGACCTCGTCGTGCCACCGCACAGCCAGTTCCGGAAAGCGTGTCCCGTCGGCTAGCAGCAGCCGGAGCAACTCCCGGCCGCGTCGGTCATGGACCAGGGCGTCGTAGACGAACCGGAAGTAGGCCCGGAGGATCTCCATCGCCGGGCCCTTCGGATTGGTCGCCAAGCTGGCGAGTAGGTCGAGGGTGGGCTGCACCATTTCCTTGAAGGTGGCGACGAAAAGATCCTCCTTGCTCGGGAAGTAGAGGTAGACCGTGCCCTTCGTGATCCCGGCGCGCAGGGCCACGTCGTCGACCCGCGTCCCGGCGAAGCCCTTTAGGGCGAACTCCTCGAACGCCGCCTCCAGGATCTCGCCCGGTCGCGCTTCCTTGCGTCTTTGCCTGGGTCCGACCGCCACCTTGCTCATTGCATTCCTTGTTGACTGACTGGTTAGTTATTAGTAGATCATGGGCATCCCGGCAAGCGCGTCGCCGTCATGGCCGTATCGCCGCCCCGGGAAAACCTTTTCGCCCCATCCCGGGGCACCGGAATGGCCGTCGCCCCCTCCTCAGGTTCGACGGCCAAGAAGGAGCGGCTGCTCCGCCCCCTCGCAGCCGCTCCTTCGCCTCCCATCCACGCGGGTGACACGGAGCCCGATCCCATGATGACCCGCCTGACGCTTGTTTCGGTCGCGCTGCTCGCCGCCGCCGATGCGGTTGCGGCCGACGGTCGGCCTACGACCGAGGCGGTCTCCGTGAAGACGGTCACCGCGATCCGCACCCCGGTCTCGGAGGACGTGGTGCTGAGCGGGGACATCCAGGCGAAGTATCTATCCAACGTCTCCTTCCGCGTGACCGGCAAGATCGCGGAGCGCCTTGCCGAGGTCGGGGACCACGTCCAGGCCAATCAGGTCATCGCGAGGCTGGAGCCGCAGGAGCAACAGGTCAACGTCGACACCGCCCAGGCCGCGCTGAACTCCGCCGAGGCGCTCCTCACACAGGCCAAGGTGAACTTCGAGCGCCAGCAGACCCTGATGAGGAGCGGCTACACCACCCGCACCACCTACGACGGGGCGGAGCAGCAGCTTCGAACGACGCAGGCGTCGGTCGATTCGGCCCGGGCGGCCCTCGGGACGGCCAAGGAGCAGTTCACCTACACCGAGCTTCGAACCGGCGTGGCCGGCATCATCACCGCCCGCAGCGCGGAGGCGGGCCAGGTGGTCTCCTCGGGCCAGACCGTGTTCACGCTGGCGCAGGACGGGAGTCGCGACGCCGTCTTCACGGTCCCGACGATCCTGCTGGAGCCGCCCCCTGAGAGCCGGAAGGTCGACGTCTCGCTCCAGGCCGACCCGCGCGTGACCACCGTCGGGACCGTGCGGGAGATCTCCCCCACCGTGGACACGAACTCCGGCGGCGTCCGTGTGAAGATCGGTCTCGACACGGTGCCGGCCGGGATGTCGCTGGGGGCGGTGGTCCTCGGACGTGCCCGCCTGCGCCCGCGGGATGCGGTGACCCTGCCGTGGAGCTCGCTCTTCCGTTGGAAGGACGCGTCGGCGGTCTGGGTCCTCGACCCGGGAACGGGGAGCGTGTCGCCCAAGCCCGTCGAGATCGACCGCTACGAAGGCTCGGGCATCGTCCTCGCCGGTGGCGTCGAGCCTGGCGAGGAGGTCGTCACCGCCGGCATCCAGTTCCTGTCACCGGGCCGAAAGGTCACCGTCGCCGGAAAGGGCACGCCGTGAGCCGCCTCGTCCTCCCCATCGCCGTCCTCGTCGTCCTTTCGGGCTGCAAGGAGCAGAAGGCCGAGGCCCCGCCGCCGGTCCGCCCGGTCCTGACGACGACCGTGGCACTGGAGGAAGCCCGGATATTCGGCCCCTTCGCGGGCACGGTCCAGCCACGCTACGAGAGCCAACTCGGCTTCCGGATCGGCGGTCGCATCGTCGCCCGCGACGCCTTCGTCGGCGACCAGGTCGCCAAGGGCACGCGGCTCGCCGCCCTCGATCCCACCGTGCAGCAATTCGCCCTGGTGCGGGCCCGCGCCGACTTGGCCGATGCCCAGGCGCAGGTGAAGAACGCCTCGGCCGCCGAGGGGCGGCAACGCATCCTGTTCGAGAACAACAGCGCCGTGACGCAGGCCCAGCTCGACGGGGCGGTGGCCAATCGCGACACCGCCGACGCCCGGCTGGCCCAGGCCAAGGCCGCCCTGCAGAAGGCCACGGACGAGCTCGGCTACGCCACGCTCACCGCGGGCTTCGACGGCGTCGTCACGGCGTGGAGCGCCGAGGTCGGGCAGGTGGTCCCGCCGGGGCAGGTGGTGGTCACGATGGCGCGTCCCGACGTGCGTGAGGCCGTGGTCGACATCCCGGACGATCTGATCGACGAATTGCCGAAGGACATCGAGTTCACCGTCCGGCTTCAGGAGGTGCCCGAGGTCACCGCCTGGGCCCGCGTGCGCGAGATCGGTCCCCTGGCCGAAGCCTCGACCCGGACGCGACGCGTGCGCATGTCCCTGATCGATCCGCCCGACGGTTTCCGCCTCGGCAATACCGTCACGGTCGCGTTCGAGCGCCCGGTCTCCCCGCGCTTCCCCGTGCCGTCGACGGCCCTCGTCGAGGACGACGGCCATGCCGCGGTCTGGGTCGTCGCCCCGGATGGCAGGACCATCAACCGCCGCGAGGTCACGATCCTGGAACGCGAGGAGGGTCGCGCCTTCGTCGGCACCGGTCTCAAGGCCGGCGAGAAGGTCGCCGTCGCCGGCGTCCACGGCTTCGCCGAGGGCCAGGCGGTCCGGCTTCCCGAGACCGGCCTCTAGGCCCGATCCGCCTCGCCCTTCCCCTTCAATCGCCCTTTCCGTTCACCCGCGGGTCCCGGACCTGTCGCGCCTCGCGAGGATGCGCCGATGAAATCCTTCAACATCTCGGAATGGGCGCTGTCCCACCGGTCCTTCATCTGGTTCCTCATGGCCATCGCCCTGTTGGCCGGGGCCATGGCCTACACCAAGCTCGGGCGCGAGGAGGACCCGGCCTTCGCGATCAAGACCATGGTCGTCCAGGCCCGCTGGCCGGGCGCCACCATCGACGAGACGCTCCAACAGGTCACCGAGCGCATCGAGAAGGAGGTCAAGCAGATCAACGCGGTCGATTACACGAAGAGCTACACGACCCCGGGCCAGACCACGGTGTTCGTGAACCTTCGCGAGACCACGCCCCCCAAGACCATCCCGTGGCTGTTCTACCAGGTGCGCAAGCGCCTCGGCGACATCCAGGGCACGTTCCCGCAGGGCGTCCAGCCGCTGGGCTACAACGACGAGTTCGGCGACGTGTTCGGCAACATCTACGCCTTCACGTCGGACGGCCTCTCGATGCGTCAGCTCCGCGACTACGTCGAGCAGGTGCGCACCGGCGTCCTGGCCGTGGAGAACGTCGGCAAGACCCAGGTCCTGGGCGCGCGCGACGAGGTGATCTACCTCGACTTCTCGGTGCGCAAGCTCGCCGCGCTCGGCATCGACATGCAGAGCGTCATCAACACCCTCCAGGCCCAGAACGCCGTCCAGCCCTCGGGCGTGATCCAGGCCGGTCCCGAGCAGATCAGCGTACGCGTCGGCGGGCAGTTCACGGACGAGAACAGCCTGAGGGCCATCAACCTTCGGATCAACGACCGCTTCTTCCGGCTTTCGGACGTGGCCGAGATCTCCCGCGGCTTCACCGATCCGCCCGAGGCGCTGTTCCGCTACGACGGACAGCCTGCCATCGGGCTCGCCGTCGCCATGCAGGCCAGCGCCAACCTCCTGCATTTCGGCGAGGCGTTGAAGGAGAAGATGCGGGAGCTCGAAGCCGACCTGCCCGCCGGGGTCGGCATCCATCTCGTCTCCGACCAGCCCAAGATCGTGGAGGAGGCCGTGGGCGGCTTCGTCCAGGCCCTGATCGAGGCGGTGGTGATCGTGCTGGCGGTGAGCTTCATCAGCCTGGGATGGCGCGCCGGCCTCGTCGTCTCGCTCTCCATCCCGCTGGTCCTGGCCATCACCTTCGTGATCATGGACGCCATGGGGGTGACGCTCCAGCGCATCTCGCTCGGCGCCCTCATCATCGCGCTCGGCCTCCTCGTCGACGACGCCATGATCTCCGTCGAGATGATGGTCGCGCGCCTGGAGGTCGGCGACAGCCTGCAGAAGGCCGCCGTCTTCGCCTACACCTCCACCGCCTTCCCGATGCTGACGGGCACGCTCGTGACCGTAGCCGGCTTCATCCCCATCGGCTTCAACGGCTCGTCGGCGGGCGAGTACACCTACTCGCTCTTCGTCGTCATCGCGGTCTCGCTCCTCGTCTCATGGGTGGTGGCCGTGGCGTTCACCCCCCTGATCGGGGTCAAGATCCTGCCGAAGACGATCAAGGGCCACCACGACAAGCCGAGCCGTACGCTCTCTGCCTTCCGCGCCCTGCTCCTGCCCGCCATGCGCCATCGCTGGCTGACCGTGACGGTCTGCGTCGCGCTGCTCGGGGCCTCCGTCTACGGCCTCGGCTTCGTGCAGCAGCAGTTCTTCCCGTCCTCGGATCGGCCCGAGGTCCTCGTCGACATGACGTTGCCGCAGAGTGCCAGCATCGGCGAGACGCAGGCCCAGATGGACCGCTTCGAGAGCGTGCTGAAGGGCGATCCCGAGATCCGGCACTGGACCTCCTACGTCGGACAGGGCGCCGTCCGCTTCTACCTTCCGCTGGACCAGCAACTCGCCAACGCCTTCTTCGGCCAGATCGTCATCGAGACGGCCTCCCTGGAAGCGCGCGGCCGCACCATCGCGCGCCTGAGCGAGGTCGCGAAGCGGGACTTCGTCGGCACCGACGTCTTCGTGCATCCGCTGGACATCGGGCCGCCGGTCGGACGCCCGATCCAGTACCGGATCGGCGGCCCCGACCTGCAGGTGGTGCGCCAGTCGGCGATGACGCTGTCGAACATCATCGCCGCGAATGCCAGCCTGTCCGTCCCGACCCTCGACTGGAACGAGCCCGGCAAGGTGCTCAAGGTCGAGATCCTGCAGGACAAGGCGCGCCAGCTCGGCATCACCTCGAAGGACATCGCCACCATCCTCAACGGGGTCGTGGGCGGCGGCAGCATCACCCAGGTCCGGGACTCGATCTATCTCGTGAACGTGGTCAGCCGCGCCCAGGCCGCCGAGCGGCACTCCATCGACACCCTGAAGAGCCTCCAGGTCCCGCTCCCCAACGGCAGCACCGTCTCCCTGCTGGCCTTCGCCAAGATCCGCTACGACCTGGAGCAACCCATCGTCTGGCGGCGCGACCGGCTCCCCACCATCACCGTCAAGGCCACCATCAAGGACGCCACGCAGGCGGCCACGGTCGTGGCCGCCCTGAAGCCCGAGATCGAGGCGTTCCGGAAGACGCTTCCCGCGGGCTACGTCCTCGCGACGGGTGGCGAGGTCGAGGAGAGCGGGAAGGGTGCCGGTCCCATCGCGGCCGTGGCGCCCGTGATGCTCCTCGCCATGGCCTTCTTCCTCATGGTGCAGCTGCAGAGCATCCAGAAGCTCTTCCTGGTGGTCAGCGTCGCGCCCCTCGGCCTCATCGGCGTCGTGGCGGCCCTCCTGCCCTCGGGGGCGCCGCTCGGCTTCGTCGCGATCCTCGGCGTGCTGGCCCTCATCGGCATCATCATCCGCAACTCGGTGATCATGGTCGCCCAGATCGAGGATTACGAGGCCACGGGCATGCCGAGGTGGGACGCGGTGGTCGAGGCGACCTGCCATCGCATGCGGCCCATCCTCCTCACAGCCGCCGCCGCCAGCCTCGCGATGATCCCCATCGCCCGCGAGATCTTCTGGGGGCCGATGGCCTATGCCATGATCGGCGGCATCATCGCCGGCACCTTCCTGACCCTGTTCTTCCTGCCCGCCCTGTATGTCGGCTGGTACCGGATCAAGCCCGGTCGGGGCGAAGGAAAGGCGGCGACCGCCGCGGACCCGCATGGCCACAGTCAGCTGCCGGCGTGATCCTCGCGGCCCACGATCCGATGGGATCGGCCACGCCGCCGGCATCGCCGATCCGCGGCCGGAGGGGCTCTGACCGCAAGGAGCGGCTCCTCCGGGCCGCTTGCCGCGTGCTCCTGCGCCATGGCGTCCAGGCGCTGACGTTGGAGGCCGTCGCGCGGGAGGCGCGCACCAGCAAGGGCGGGCTCCTCCATCACTTCCCCAGCAAGGCGAGGCTGCGGGCCTCGTTGCTCGACGACCAGATCGACCGGCTCCAGCGGGACCTGCTCCGTCTCGTGGCGGCCGATCCCGACCCGCGCGGGCGTCGTCTGAGGGCCTACGTCCAGGCCCTCGTCGCGCCGGACCCTGCCTGCGACCGGTCCCTCATCCTGGCGGCGCTGCTGTCCGACCCGGAGGCGCTCCACAAGTGGCAGGGCTTCTCCGACGCATGGCTGGGCCCGGACCTGAACGGCATCGACCCGGGCCGTGCCGACGCCGTGCGGGCTCTCGTCGAGGGCTCCTGGCTCGCCCTCGCCCTCGGGCTGGGACCGGCCGACCCGGCCAGGCGGGCCGCGGCCCTGAAGGACCTTCTGCGCCTCGCCCAAGCCTGAGCCGGCCGAGCGCGCGCGTGACCGACCCTCGGTCGAGGGCAAGCGAGAGGCTTACGATGAAGACCATGCCATTCGCAGGCCGGATACGGGCCGTCCTCGCGGCGTCCGCCCTGTCGAGCCTCGGGGCCTGCGCCTCGCTTCCGCGGACGCCCTACACCGCGAGCGAATCCGCTGCGGCCGAAGTGGCGGGGATTCCCGGCGCCCGGATCTTCGCCGACGTCCCCCTGGATCGGTACGCCACCTTCATGGGGACCCGGCCGCCGCGTTCGAGGCTGTTCACATACCTGGCGCTGTCGGGCGGCGGCGGCGACGGCGCTTACGGGGCCGGGGTTCTCAACGGCTGGTCGGCGGCGGGAACGCGGCCTGAGTTCTCCCTCGTCTCGGGCGTCAGCACCGGGGCGCTGATCGCGCCGTTCGCCTTCCTGGGCGCGGCCTACGACCCGGTCCTCACCGAGATCTATACGAGCGGCGTCGCGTCCTCGCTCGTCGCCAATCCCAGCCTCGCCAACGTGGTCTTCGGATCGGGGTTGTTCGGGGACCAGCGCCTTCGCGACCTCGTCGGGCGATACGTCACCACCGACCTGCTGGCGGCGGTGGCAAGCGAGCACGCGAAGGGTCGACGGCTCCTGGTCATGACCACGAACCTCGACGCCAAGCGGGCCATGGTCTGGAACATGGGCACCATCGCCGCGAGCGGCGCCCCGAACGCCGCCGCCCTGTTCCGTGACGTGCTCACGGCGTCGGCCAGCGTGCCGGCGGTGTTCCGGCCGCAGCTTCTCGACGTGCAGGCCGAGGGACGCGTCCACCAGGAACTCCACGTCGACGGCGCCGTGGTCGCGCCGGTCTTCATCCTGCCCCAGGCGGCGCTCGTCGGTGACAGGATCCGTGGCGCCCCGGGGAAGGCCGACTTCTACGTGCTCATGAACGGGCGGATCGATCCCGAGTTCGAGATCGTGCGGGCCGAGACCCTTCCCATCGTCCAGCAGACCCTCGCCACCGGGGCGCAGGCACGTAGCTCGGCGAGCCTGGCGGCGGCCTACGCCTTTGCTGCGAGCCACCGGGCAGGGTTCCACCTCGCCTACATCGACGGGGCCGCTCCCAGGCCGACGACGGTGAACGGCTTCGAGGTCTCGTACATGCGAAGCCTCTACTTGGCCGGCTTCGGGAAGGCGCGATCCGGGACCGCCTGGCGCAGCACGGTTCCGCTGACCGCGCCCGGCGACGTTGCAAGCTCGGTCGGAGCGCCTCGGCGAGGCCCGGGATCCGAGTTCTGAAGGGGCCGATGTTCGGATTGCATCGTTCCGCGATGATTCGCGGTCGATGCCTCACAAAGGGTTCGCCTGACCCAACGCGCTCCTCACGCGAACCGATGTGTTCCAGGGATCACGGAGGATGAGGTCGCCGCCGTCCTCTCGGGTGTCCTCTCGGATGGACCGCACGGTCGCTCGAAGCGCCGTGAGGCAGGCCGCGTCGCGCATGAGGATCTCGAAGCCCGCGAGACCTGCACTGCCTGGCTTGCGCGGTCCGGCCCCGGCGCTTCTCCAGATGTTGGCCGCGAGCTGATGATGGTACCCGCCCATGCCGTAGAAGCGTGCGCTCGGCACCAGTTCGTTGGCCTGGAAACCGAGGAGCGTCGCGTAGAACCGATCCGCCAGGGCGAGGTCGCCGACCTGGAGGTGGACATGCCCGATGCAGCCGTCTGACGGCATCCCGGACCATGGACGGTCCTTGGCCCGCATCAGCTCTCGAAGGTCGAGCCGCTCGCTGCTCATCCGGACGAGGTCGTCGATGACCGTCCAGGTTTCGCTCGGCCGGTCCGCATAGACCTCGACGCCGTTCCCCTCCGGATCGCGGAGGTACAAGGCCTCGCTCACGCGATGGTCCGATGCGCCTTCGAGGACGACCCCGCGCCGCATCGCGTGATCCAACCATCCCCCGAGCTGCCTCCGCGACGGCAGCAGGAAGGCGGTATGGAAAAGGCCGGCCGAACCCGGTGCCGGCGCATTGGCGTCCGGCTCGTGCGTCAGGGACAGAAGGGCCGGGCCACCGGCGCCGAGGTGGAGCGTCGGCCCCTCGCGGCCCATCGGGGCGAGGCCGATGGTCTCCTCGTAGAAGCGACGGGTTCGGTCGAGGTCGCGGACGACGAGGTCGACGCGCCCGATCCGACCGGGTGCCTTGTCGAGGAGACTGGGTGATCCTTGGTCGTGGTCGACGGTCTGGTCGGTCAGGGACATGGCAAACGGCCCGGGTTGGATGTCGGAGGGGTCTTTCGAGGATCACGAGCGCGGTGCGATGGGCGCCCTGGTGGCGCGGCCCCACAGGACGAAGGCCGAGAGGGTCAGCAGCACGAGGTTGAGCGGCAGCACCGGGATCTCGCCACGCGAGACGTGGAAGGCCATCGCCAGGAGTTGCAGCACCACGCAGCAGAGCGCGGTGACGACCGTCAGGCGAGGCAGGATGCGGGTCGCGGCCGGAAGGATGATCCCGAGCCCGCCCGCGATGTCGACTATGCCGATCAGGCGGACGAACGCCTCGGGGAACTGCCCGGTCCAGGGCATCATCGTGGACAGGTCGGGGATCGGCGTCGTCAGCTTGGTGAAGCCCGCGAGGACAAACACGAGCGCCACCAAGCCCTGGGCGATCCAGAGACCGATGCGGAGGGCCTTGCCGGAAGACCGGTCCGAGGGCCGCAGGGCGGGAGAAAGGGTCTGGGACATCGTCGAGGGCTCCGGTTTGGGTGTTGAGCGACCCACAACGTGCTAGGGCGTGGTGACGATTTAAGGATTTGGGATTCCCAGCAGGGCTGAATTCGGATTCAACGCTGATTTTGGAGATCGGCGATGGATTGCGACGCACTTCGGGACGACCAATGGGAGCGGATCAAGGATTTTGTGCCCGGCGGGACCAGAGGCAAGCGTGGTCCCCGCACGGACAATCGGCGGTTTCTCGATGCGCTTCTCTGGATGGCGCGTTCGGGCGGGCGCTGGCGCGACCTGCCTGAGCGCCTGGGCGATTATCGCTCGGTGAAGCGGCGTTACTATCGCTGGATCGAGATGGGGGTCCTCGACGCGATGCTGTCGGTGCTGGCGCGGGATGCCGACCTCGAATGGCTGATGATCGACTCGACCATCGTGCGGGCTCATCAGCATGCGGCCGGAGCCCGCAGGGAAAAAGGGGGGCGGATGCCCAGGGCCTGGGTCGGTCTCGAGGCGGACTGAGCACCAAGATCCACGCGGCAACGGAAGCGCTCGGCCTACCGGTCCGCCTGATTGGCTCTCCCGGACAGAACAACGACATCACAGTCGCCCATGACCTCGTCGAAGGCTTCGACGCCAAGGCGACCATTGCCGACAAAGGATACGACGCCGATCACTTTTGCGACGGTCTCGCCGAGACCGGAACGGAGATCGTCATTCCGCCCAAGCGAAACCGCAAGATCCAGCGCTCCTACGATGTCGAACTCTACAAAGAGCGCAACCGCATCGAACGCTTCTTCGCCAGACTCAAACAGTACCGACGCGTCGCCACACGATACGACAAACTTCTCGCCAATTTCATGGGCTTCGTCAAAATCGCTGCCATCGCCATATGGCTCAAATAGTTAAATCGTCACCACGCCTTAGGTCTCGAACATCGATGAAACCGGGATTGTCTCGATGATCCCCATCGGATCTGACGATGATGATGGATGCCCTCACGCTCGACCAGTTCCATGTGTTCGTGGCGGTGGTGGAGGCCGGCAGCTTCTCGGAGGCTGGGCGCAGGCTCAACCGGGCCCAATCCGCCATCACCTACGCGATCCAGAAGCTTGAGGAGCAGGTCGAGACCGAGCTCTTCGACCGGACCGTCTACAGGCCCACCTTGAGCCCCTCGGGTCTGGCGCTGCTGCCCCAGGCGCGCCGCATCCTCGACGATGTCGGCCGGTTCCGTATCCAGGCCCGGGAGATCAAGCGGGGGT
This sequence comes from Methylobacterium sp. 88A, assembly GCF_000376345.1. Taxonomy (NCBI): domain Bacteria; kingdom Pseudomonadati; phylum Pseudomonadota; class Alphaproteobacteria; order Hyphomicrobiales; family Methylobacteriaceae; genus Methylobacterium; species Methylobacterium sp. 88A. The sequence continues at coordinate 1,343,552 of NZ_AQVT01000001.1, read as the reverse complement.
TGGAGACGGGCCTGCACCTCAGCCTCGGCGCCCTCGTGCCGGTGGGGCTACTCGCGCCGGCCTTCGCCGCCTTCGCCGACGCCTATCCGAGCGTCCGGCTCCGCATCGGCATCCAGCCGTTCTCGTTGGACGTGCGGGACGGCGCGGGATCGAGGGAGCCCGCGGACATCCACGTCGTGTTCGGCATGCTGCTTCCGGACACGATGGTGAAGCGGGCAATCGGGGCGATCACGCTCATCGACGTGGCCGCGCCGTCCCACCCGTTGGCGGCCCTGGCCGGCCCGCTGGGTGCCGAGACGTTGCGCGACCACCTCCAGATCGTGCTGACGGAAGGCACGAAAGCGCCCGCCGACCAGGAGATCGGCGTCGCGGCGGCCAACACCTGGCGGGTGACGGATTTGGCGGCCAAGCACGCCCTGCTGCTGGCCGGCATCGGGTGGGGCAGGCTCCCCGATGCGCTCGTGGCGGATGACCTTGCCGCGGGCCGCCTCGTGCACCTCCCCACGGAGGACTGGAACGACAACGGGGCGCTCCGCCGCATCACGCTGGTCGCGGCCTATCGGCGGGACGAGCCCCTCGGCCCGGCGGGCCGCTGGCTTCTTGCGAGGCTGGGCGGCGGCGAGGACGCGCAGCCGCCCGTGTCCTGAAGGCCGGGGCGGCTGCGCGTATGACCAGGGCGACCGTTCGTCCCGGAGTTCGGGGACCCAGCGTGGGCGTCAGTGACGCCGGTGGACGAGCAGCGAGAGGCCGTCGCCGAGAAGACCGGCGACGAGCAGCCCGTTGACCGGGTGCTCGGAGTTTCGATGCGCCGCCTCGCGTCGTGCAGGTGGCGGCCGCCGGTGCGATAGGCGTCCTCGGCATGGGCGCGGGCCTCCCGGGCGACGTGGCGTGCCGTTCGTTCCGCATCATGGAAATGCGCTTCGGCTGCATCCCTAGCCAGGTGCAAGCGATGCTCGACCTCGTCCCGGTCGGCGAGATGTCCGACGGCGTCCCGGACTCGGGCGCCGGCGTGGCGAGCGGCATCCTCGACCTGGTCCGCGACGTCGCGCACGGCATCCCGTGCCCGGCCGTAGAGGTTCTCGGCGGCTCCCTCGGCCTCGTGAAGACGTCCCTCCGCCGAATGGCGGTGCGAACCTGTGAGGTCGCCGACGGCGCCCTGTACCTTGCCGCCGAGTTCCTTGGCGGCGCCCGTGATGCGATGCGTATCGACTATGTTGTCGTTCCTTCTTGGGTTGGAGAGGGGTGGTGTTCTTGGCCCGGCGCTCCTCAGGTGACGAGGTACCGGACCATGATCTCGCTCGCCGCCCGCGGGCCGTAGTCCACCGGGTCCTCGTCGGGATGCGGCGGGACCAGGTCCGTGGGGTCGAGGCCTTCGAGGACTTGACCGAGTTCGCCGACCGTGAGGCCGAAGCCGAGCGCCTCGCGGACGGCTTGGCGGGCGTGCGTCCCGAGCCGCGAGGTGCACCGTGAGGAATAGGGAGGCCGCAGGGTCGGGACGCTAGGCGTTGTCCGCGACGAGAGCGGGCTCGCGCGAATGACCGCCTGATCGTCAGCGGAGCACGTGGGCCTTGCCTTCCTGAAGACGTCGGAGGCGGGATGGCCGCTTAGGTGGGCATGACGGCCGATGCGTTCCCGGGATCCGCCAGTTCGACGACCATCGCATCGATGAACACCCTCGCCCTGGTCGACATCGTTTGGGCGGATGCGAACAGGGCGTAGACCGGCGACGGCGCGCTCGCATAGTCCGGGAGCACCCTTTCCAGCCGATTCGCGGCGAGGTCGGTTGAGAGGTCCAGGGCGGACTTCAGCATGATGCCTGCCCCCGCAAGAGCCCAATCGTGCACCGCGTCGCCGCTGTCCGAGCGAAGGCGCATCCTGAGACGGAACTCCGTCTCGACGCCTCCCGGACCAAGCAAGCGCCACGGCATCGTCGCATCCCCGTAGCTCAAGCCTTCCAGGCCGACGACGTCTTCAGGCTTCGATGGGCGTCCATGCCGGTCGAGGTAGTCGGGCGCCGCGACCAGGATACGCCGGTTGTCGGCTAGCCGACGCATGATCATCGTGCTGTCGCGTGGGGGCCCGATGCGGATTGCCACCTCGATGCGCTCGCCGATGAGGTCGGTAACGCGGTCGTCGAGCCTGAGGTCGACTTCGAGCCGGGGATGCCGTGCCGCGAGGCGGCACAGGACCGGTGCGACGTGCTGCCGCCCGAACGAGACCGGCGCGCCGACCCGCAGCAATCCCATCGGCTCGTCACGCCCGGTCGCGAGGCGCTCCTCGGCGGATTCGATGGCGTCCAGCGCCCGTTCCACCTGAACGAGCAGGGTCTGGCCCTCGTCCGTTATCGACAGGCTCCGCGTGGAGCGTTGGATCAATCTCACACCGGCCCTGCGTTCGAGCGTCGTCAAGCGCTTGCTCACAACAGCCAGCCCGACCCCGAGATCGCGCGCCGCCGCCGTCAGGCTGCCAAGCGCTGCGATGCGACGGAAGGTGCGTAACTCGTTCAGATCGTCGAGCATCGATCCTCAACCCTCTTTCAAGAATGACTCAACTGTAACCTGGCTTATGAGCCGAAAAGCAAGAGGTAGGTTGTGGTGACGAACGGGGTCGCTTCCCCGGCGCAACTTAGAGGAGACTGATGCCATGCCTCTGGACCTGAACGGACGGACGGTCCTCGTCGTCGGCGCTGCCGGCGGAATTGGTTCGGCGACAACGCAGCTTTTCGCGCGGAGCGGTGCCCGGGTCGTCGCGGCGGGCCTTCCGGGCGCGAAGCTCGACGACGCCGCGCGAGCCGCAGATGCGGAGGCGACCGCGCTCGATTTCACCAGGCAAGCCGAAGTCGAAGCCTTCTTCGGCGGCAGGAAGCCTTTCGACCACATCGTCGTCGCCGCAGCTTCCACGAAAGCCGGCTCGGTGGCCGAGCTTCCTTTCGAGGACGCCAGGTCGGCGATGGATTCGAAGTTCTGGGGTGCCTACCGTGTCGCCCGGTCGGCGCGGATCGTCGACGGCGGATCCCTGACCTTCGTCTCGGGCTACCTGAGTCACCGTCCTAGTCCCACCGCCGTCCTGCAGGGGGCGATCAACGCCGCGCTTGATGCCCTTTCGCGCGGCCTGGCCTTGGAGCGGGCGCCGGTCCGGTTCAACACGGTGTCGCCGGGGCTCGTGGATACGCCGCTCTATGCGCGGATGGATACGGCCGACCGGCAGGCGATGTTCGAGCGCCGCGCTGCGCAGCTGCCTGCACGCCGGATCGGGCATCCCGACGACATCGCCCAGGCCATCCTGTTCGTGGCCACGAACCCCTATGCCACCGGCTCGACCGTCACCGTCGACGGCGGCGGCACCATCGCGTGAAGGGCCGCCGATGCGCCTCGACCACGCCACGCTCCGCACCCGCGACCTGGATGGCCACCGTCGCTTCTTCACGGATGTCTTCGACCTGAGCGAGGGCTTCCGCCCGGCCTTCGGCTTTCCCGGGCACTGGCTCTACGCGGACGGGGAACCCATCGTGCACCTCATTCCAGCGCGAGCCGGCGTGCCAGTTCCGGACGGGTCGGCCGAGTGCATCGACCACGTCGCCTTCCTCCGCGACGACCATGACGCCTTCCGCCGGCGCCTCGACGACCATGGCATCCCCTACAGCCGGATGGAGCTCCCCGAGATCGGCGAACGCCGCATCTTCCTGCACGCCCCGGGCGGCACGCTGATCGAGGTCGCCTTCCGCGACAGTGAACCGACAGAAATGAGCCAGGAGTTCAACCGATGATCCCGTCGCTTCGTTTCGCCACCATGGCCGTCGTGCTGGCGACCACCCCCGCCGCCGCAGAGACGCTCGTCTCGCCAGGCGTGCTTGTCGTCGATCCCGGCCAAGCGTCGCAACAGCGCGAGGCCGTGGTGCTGGCAGCCCGGCGATACGCCACTTTCTGGAACACCGGCGACCCGGCCTACGCCCGGGCGGCGCTGTCCGAGGACTTTGTGGACGAGACGCCGCCGCCCGGGCGGGTGCAAGGTCCGACCGGACCGCTCCTGGCCTCGGAAGGTTTTCGAAAGGCTGTTCCGGACCTCACCTGCGAGGTCGAACAGATGATCGTGGCGGGCGACCGGGCCGTGCTGCACCTGCGTTTGCGCGGTCATTTCACCGGCACATTCGAGGGTCGCCAGGGCCGGGGCGAGCCGGTGGCGTTCATCGCCACCGATATCTACCGCGTCGTCGACGGACGCATCGCAGCCAACTGGCACATCGAGGACAACCTTACCCTGCTTCGGCAGCTTGGCACCGTTCCATCTCCATAAGCCCAAGCGCCACCTCGCCAGGACTGCAGACCATCGGGAAACGCATCATGACCGTCCCTCGTCGTAACATCGTCGCGAGCCTTACCCTGTGTTTCCTGGCGGGAGCATTCTCACTGCCCGGCTCCACTCGTGCGTTTGCGGAAGAGGATCCCCGCCTCGTGACGGCGATGACCCTCGACACACCATCGACCGGGGTTAGCATCGCCCCCGATAGGCGCCGTTTCCTCGTGCTCGCGCGGCTCGACGGCTCGGCCGGTCCGCAGATCGTGGAGTGGAAGGACGGCATCCTCGTCCCATATCCGGACGTGACGTGGAACGGCTGGGCGAAGGGCCAGGACCCGTCCAAGGCCTTCGTGCGCGTCAACGCCCAGCGTATCGGGCCCGACGGGGCCCTGTGGCTGGTCGATACCGGCGCCCCCGGCATCGGAAACCCCGTCCTACCCGGCGGCCCGAAGCTCATCCGCATCGACCTCGCGACGAACCGGGTCGCCCGCGTCTACCCGTTGGGCTCGGTGACGAAGGCGGACAGCTTCGTCGACGATGTCCGCTTCAACGGCGGCCACGCCTATCTCACCGATGCCGGCGCGCCTGGTCTAATCGTACTGGATCTCGGCTCGGGCCAGGGACGACGCGCCCTTGACGGTCACCCCTCGACCGTAAGCGACCGGGCGGTCTCGGCCGAAGGTCGACCGATGTACGGCCCGGACGGCAAGCCGCTCCACATCCATGCGGACCAGATCGAGGTCTCCCCCGACGGGCGCTGGGTCTACTACCAGCCGAGCTCCGGCCGGATGTCGCGCATCGATACCCGCTATCTCGATGATACGGACTTGGATGCGGCGAGCCTCGCCACCCATGTCGAGCGCTTTGCCGATACGCCTTCGACCGGTGGGACCGCCATCGATGCCGAGGGCAACATCTACGTCAGCGACACCGACCAGCTCTCCGTGCTGAGGCTCACGCCCGACGGAACCCGCACAACAGTGGTGCGGGACCCTCGCCTCGTCTGGGTCGATGCGATGTGGATCGACGCTGACGGGCGTTTGTGGATGCCTGCAGCGCAACTGAATCGAATGGCCCCCTTCAACGGCGGCGTCGACCGGGTGGCGAAGCCACTGAGGGTGTTCACCCTCGACATCGGTGCCAAGCCTGCCCCCAACGACCATCGCTGATCCGAGGCAGCGACCGGAGTTGGCCGGCACTGTTATGAGGTGGATGACGAACCGCGCCCCAACGATTATCGCTCAGGAGCGAACATGTCGGACTCGACAAAGACCAGACGTTTCGACCTCACGGCTATCGCGGCCGCGCTCCCCGAGACGGCGCAGACGCTTCTCGTCGACACTTATCTGACCGACCGCGAGGCGGCGAGCGCTCGGGTTTTCCGCGTCTATCGCCCCACGCCGCCGCATTACCACGCTACCTGCGACGAGTACCTCTACGTGCTGTCGGGGCGCGGCACATTCTGGATGGGTGATGCCGGAAAGGAGGCAGAGTTCGGGCCGGGAGAACTCCTGTTCTTCGAACGTGGTACCGTTCACGCCCTGCCGACACTTTTGGAGGAACCTGTGGTTTTCCTCTCGGTCGATACGCCGCGTCGCGCACCTTCCGATATCGTCTTCGTCGATCCCGCCGACGGTTCGCCCGAGACTTTCATGGCCCGCAATGCTCCAACGCGATGAGCGTAATCTGTTACCCGGCGAGCGGCTTCAGGCGCGCAATCTGATAAACACTATGTAGTCTTGATCGAACGGTCGTTGACATCTGCGTTCATGTGTTAAGTGGATTTTAAGTGGTCTTCGAGGCTATGTCCGCTTGATACATCCGCCGCCTGAAAGCGGACTGGCGGAAATCCACCCAAGTCGGTCGAAGAGCGGAGGGACAGCTCCCGACCCAACACAGTCATTAGGATCGCCATCAGCGCTTCCCAAAAGCGGCCATTCGTCGGCCGTCCGGCAATTTCGGCTCGGGATGGGTAACGGACCTTGACCTTCTGCCCCGAAGCGGACACCGAACCATTGGAGTGCAGCAGTCACCGTCTACCGGCAGAGGCCAAGCTGCCTCTGTCAATGATCTCGACCGCGCCACGACGTAGCTCGACCAGACCAGCCTCTGCCCATTGCGCCAGAATGCGACTCACCACCTCGCGGACGCTGCCGATGTCAGTAGCTATTTCCTGGTCAATCGAAAGACTGGCGCCATGGACCTGATCAAGGGTGAGAGCCGCAAGGTCGATAGGATCTCGTGCCGCAAGCACGACAGCCTCATCCCGATTCCAGTGGACGAGCGTCCGGCGAACAAATTCTGAGTGACCCGTTCTGGCTCCGAACGCATCTGAGGAGGCGGGTATCCCTGACGTAGCTAATTCGCGCATGCCCTTGCGCTTGCGTTCCGTCACGCACCTGATCGCCGCCACCGTCCTCCTGCCCCTGGGCATCCTGCTCCTCGGCCTGTGGGAGCAGGAGCGGGCCGGCGCCGATTGGGCGGACCTCGTCGCCGAGCGGGAGCACCTGACCCGGATCGTCGCGGATCTGGAGGCGCGGGCGCCGCCGGACGGGCGCCCCGATTTCCGGATGCAGTTCCGCCGCAACGGCAAGGGTTATGGCGGTCCACTCGCCCTGGTTCAGGCCCGGGCGGCCCGGGACGAGGTCGCGACCCTGACGACGGTCATGGACTGGCGCCGCCTGCTCCCGCCCGTGGTCGTCGCGGCCGGGGGGGGCGCCGCACTCCTGTCGATCCTCGTGCTCCTCGCCGGCGCCGCTCTCGGGCGGCTGGGGCGGGCCTCGCGCGACGCGCTGGTGGCCGGCTTCTCGTGGATGCGCCGCCTGCTGCCGCCGGTGCTCGCCCTCCAGGTGCTCCTCACCACGGCGGGCTTCGTCGCCGCCGTGGTCTTCGAGGCCGGGCTGCTGGCGCGGCCCGGGCTGGGCGGCGGCGAGATCAAGATGCTGTTCCTGGCCGCCGTCGCCGTCGGGGCGGTCCTGATCGCGGCGGGCGCCACGGTTCTGGGCCTGCGCCGGGCGCTGTCCGCCTTCGAGCCCGACCCCCTGTCGATCTTCGGCCGGGTCGTCTCGCCCGCGGAGGCGCCCGGCCTGTGGCGGCTCACCGAGGGGCTGGCCGACCGGCTCGGGGCGTTGAAGCCCGAGGCCGTGGTGGTCGGTCTCACGGGGGGCTTCTTCGTCAGCGCCGGCCCGGCCGTGGTCGAGCCCGGCGGCGCGCCGCTGACGGGCCGGATCCTCTACCTGCCGCTGCCCTACCTCGCCCTGCTGCGGGGCGACGAGGTGGCGGCGATCATCGGCCACGAACTCGCCCACTACGCCGGGGGCGACACCGTCTACAGCCAGCGCTTCCTGCCGATCTATGCCGGCGTCGGCCGCTCCCTCGACGCGGTGGCGGAGGGGCATGCCGGGTCCTTCGGGCTCCTCGGCCCGTCCTTGCGCCTCGGCGTCTTCGTCATGGAGAACTTCCACCTCGCCGTGCGCCACTGGAGCCGGACCCGCGAGTTCGCGGCCGATGCGGCGGGCGCCGGCCCGGCCTCCGTGGACGCCGCCGCGCGGGCGCTCCTGCGCACGGGGGCGGTGGCCCCCCGCATCGCCGAGACCTTGGACGCCGCCGCCGAGGCGCCCGGGTCCGCCCCGGCCGACCTCGTGGCGGCGAGCCTCGACCACGCCATCGCGCGCGGCCTCGACGATCCGGCGACGCATCTCGAGGCGGAGCAGGCCCACCCCACCGACACCCATCCGCCGACCCGCGAGCGCGTGGCGGCCCTCGGCCGGACCCTCGACGCCGAACTCCTGGCCGCCGCCGCCGCCGTTCCGCCCCCGCACGCGCTCGGCCAGCTCGCGGCCTACTTCGCCGATCCCGCCGGCCTCTGCCGCGCGGCGACGCACGATTTCCTCGACGCGGTGCGGGCCCACGATGCGGCCTTCCGCGCTCATCTCGAAGCGACGGCGGCGGAGATCGGCACCGAGGCGCGGGAGCTGCGCGAAAGCACCCGCCCGGGGGCCATCGCCCTCCTGGTGGCGGGCGGTTTCTTCATCGGGGTCGCCCTCCTGTGGCTCCCCCCCNNCCTGCCCGGCCTGTCCGCCAGCCAGGCGGGGGCCGTGGTGGGGGTAGCGCTGGCGTGCGGGGCGGTCCTGGGCGGCTTCGGCGGATTTCGGCTGTGGCGGGGCGAGCGCACGACGATGATCCTGACCCCCGAGGCCCTGGCGGTGCCCGGCCTCGACCGACCGATCCTCTGGGACAGCATCGCCGACCTCGACATGACGACCCGGCAGAACGGCGTCGTCACCCGCCTGCTGCTGCCGCCGGAGGCGCCGTTCCCGCAGGCGGTGCCGGGCGGCCGCAAGGTGAAGCTCGACGCAGGGCGCGGCATCGTCACCGTCACGGCCGGCCTGCCGTACCGGATGTCGGTACAGGACTTCGCCGACCTCATCGGCCGCTACCGGCAGGCGGCGCAGGCGCGCCGTGTCCTGGCCGAGACTGCGGCGCAGGCGCGCCGTGTCCTGGCCGAGACCGCGGCGGCTTCCGAATCCTCCCAGACCCCCGTGATCCCGTGAGGTTCCGACCATGAACACCGCCGCCAACCGCCCCGAGCCCTCGCGTACCGAATCCTTGCGCCTGCCGCCGCCCCGCCAGGGTTGGGGCAACATCTTCTGGACCCTGTTCGGCCTCGTGGCGCTGGGTGCCCTCCTCGTCGCCTGCGCCGTCTACACGGCCCCGCCGGTGGTGACGGATTGGCAGATCCGCGACACGGCGCGTCCCGTCGCCGCCGCGCGGGTGAGCGACGGCAAGTGCAGCACCAAGATCGTGCTCCACCTCTGCGACATGACCCTCACCCTGCCCACCCCGTCGGGCCCGGTGGTCCGCCGGATCAACACCGTGTTCACGGGCGTGCATGCGGGCGATTACAGCGTCCGGGTGATGGCCGATCCGGCCCGGCCCGACCTCGTCACCACCGATCTCGCCCTCGACCGCCTGTGGAACCGCACCGTCACGCTTCTGGTCATTGCGGGAGCGCTGGCGGCCATCATCGTCGCGGCCCTCGCCGCGATGGTGCGCAACCGGCGGGCCGGCGCGGGGGCCATGGGTTGATGCGATCTCGGCTTTGGCGGGACGGATCGCTCCACACACCGCGCGAGGGGGGCGCCGCATGATCGTGTTCTGGACCGGGCGGGGCTACTGGGTCGTCTTCTTCGTGGCGCTGGCGATGTTCCTGCCCCTGATCGTCCTGCGGCAGGTCGACGGGCCGGAAGTGGACCGGGCGGTCTGCCTCACCATGAGTCTCGCGGCGCTCGCCGTTCTCGGCCTCGGCCTGCGCTGGAACCGCGGCACGACCTTCGGGCCGGCCGGGCGCGACCACGCCTTCTGGGGGGTGCCGATGCAGGTCTGGGCCGTGCCGATGCTCGTGTTCGCGGCCCTGCTCGGGACCGGTACCATCACCACGGCGGAGGCTCCGCGCGCCCGCTCTTCCTTCCAGGAATCCGGCGGCGTCGTCCGGTGAATCTCAGCCCCGCGTCACGAAGAACCAGTTCGGCGCGAGGCGGCGGTCGCTCTCGGCCCCGGAGCCGGCCGGAAACGCATCGTCCGGCCGGTACACGAACGACGTGCCCCAGGGCGTGCCCCCCGGGATCGGTTCGTCCAGGGCGATCTCGCCGCCGGGACCGCGGGTGAACCCCGCGAGCCCGAGGCGTTCGAGGGCGTGGCAGAGGGCGCGGTAGCGAGCGTAGGGAACCCCGAGGTCCCGCAGGACGTCGATCTCCCGCAGGCTGTCCGTGTCGCGCGCGCCTTGCGGACGGTACGGGGTGACGCGCCGGCCGTTGACGAGGCGGGTGCTCTCCCACCACGCCGTTCGCTCCGCCTCCGCCGGAGGATCGTCCCGCCCGCGTTCGAAGGACACCAGGGTGGGCATGGCCGCGATCTCGGCCACCACGGCGTCGAGCCGCGATCGGTTCAGGACGAAGTAGCCCGTCGTCGTTCCGAATGCCGCCCAGGTCATGCCGCCGCCGACGGCCGCCAGGGCGAGGAAGACCGCGACCCGGTGCGTCGCCGCGCGGGCGAACGCCGGCACCGCGGCGACGGCCGCGGCGATCCCCGGGACCGGCGCGTAGGCGACGAGGGCCCAGCCGAACACGACGACACCGCAGCCGCCGACGACGAGGGCCGCCCTTCGCGTCCCGTCGGACCGAGGGGCAATCATGGCGGGACGATCATCGCCGACAATCCCGGACCAGAATCCCCGACCGGCGCCGTCATCGAACGGCGGCCCGGCCGATGCGGGCGCGTCGCGCCGGGAGGTGCCGGCCCAGGAGCGCGAGGCCGAGCCAAGCCAAAACCCAAGCCAAAACCCAAGCCAAAACCCAGGCCGAAAGCCACGCAGCGAGCCAGATCTCGTACAGGTGGGCGTCGAGGGCGGCTTCCCCGTCGAGGCCGAGCCAGCGCGCGAGCCCGTGCGGGACCGGAAGGTCGGTCCAGAGGAGGACGCGCAGGACCGGGATCGAGAGCAGGCCGACGGCGAGGACGAGGCCGGCCGCCCGGTAGAGGGGCCGCGCCGCGCCCTCCACGATGCCGACGAGGCCGCCGACGAGGGCCGTGCCGAGCCAGAGTTCGACGGGCCGTAGGGTCGGATCGGTTCCGGGCTCCGCGGGCAGGAGGGGAAACAGCAGGAAGACCGGGGCGAGGCCGAGTGCCAGCAGCAGCCCGAGGAGCGGAACGTGCAGCAGGCGCAGGACGCGGCGGCGGACCGGATCGCCGGCGTCGGGCCCCCGCTCAACCGTCCGCATCGCGCGCGCCGTCGAGGGCCTTCAGGACGGCAGGGTCGCCCCGGTGGCGCCGTCGCAGGGTCCGCCCGTCCGCCTCGGCGGCGTCGCAGCGCAGGCGCTTCACGGCCGCCGCGATGGCCCGGCCGCGCGCCGCGTCCGTGGCCTCCTCCCCGCCCCAATGGTTGCAGTCCCGCAGCCGCGTCACGTACGCCGTCACGTCGCCCGGCAGAGCGGGCTCGGCCCGGACGGCGAGCGGTCCGAGGAGCGGCGCGGCGAGAAGCGTTGCGAGCGGCCCGGCAAAACCCTTGGCGACCTTGGCGAGAACGGTCCGCATGGCACTCCATCCTGCCTTTCCTCGGGGCTCCCGCGCCGTATACAGGGAACCCGCATGAGACGCAGCCTTCTCCCCGCCACCCGCTCCGCCACCCGCTCCGCCGCCCGCTTAGCGCTCCTCGCAGCGTGCCTCCCCGCCCCGTCAGTGGCGGCGGGATGGGAGGCGGCGCGGTTCGAGCCGCCCGCGAAGACCGAGACCGCGACGTCTGGAGAGGGCAAGATGTCGGGGGAGGGCAAGCAGATCACCTGCACCACCTACCGCGATCTCATGGTGCGCGAGAGCGACACCGACACGCCGGACCCCGAGGACGCGAGCCTCGTGCCGCTCGTGAACGGCGCCGCCCCCGCCTGCGCCGCCGCGCCGGGGCCGGGTGCGCGCATCCTGGCGACCGCCGGCCAGCGCTTCCTCGGCCGCACGGGCGGGTTCCTCGTCTTCGAGCAAGCGAGCACCAACGGCACCGTCCCGTTCGCGGTGCTCGACGCGGGCACGGGCCGCACCCTGATCCGGGACACGACCGCCGAGGCCGGCATCGACACCTTCGCGGTCGCGGACGGGACCCTGCGGCTCGGGTTCCTCCGCGGCGTGCAGGGGGCCTGCTCGATCCCGAAGCACGGCGCCGGGTGCTGGGCGCGGATCGCCCGCGACGGGCCGCTTCCACCCGCCGTCGCGGCCCTGCCGGCACCCGTGAAGGCCTGCGCCGGGAGCTATCGGGCCGGAAAGGCCCCGAAGGACACGCCCAGCATCGTCTCGTTTCCCGTACGCCTCACGGGGACCGCCCCGCCCACCGTCGAGGCCGGCGGCCCGGTGCGCTGCGCCCCGACACCGTGAAGGCGATCTCCCCGTGAGGGCGGCTCTCACTTTGACAGCGTGCCCGCCCCGTCATCGAACCGTCACGCCAAGCCCGCATCCGAGGCCGTCCTACCGAGGAACCACCGCATGATCTCACGCCGCCACGCCCTCGCCGCCGCGCTCGCCCTGTCGGTCCTGTCCGCCCCCTCGGCCATGGCCGAGCCGACCATCGGCCTCGCCGAGCGCCGAGCGATCGCGGCCTACCGCCAGGACCGCTACCCCGCGCAGGAAAAGGCGATCCAGGAGGCGGCGGGCTTCGCCGTGCCGGTGGAGGTGGCGTGGGACGACCTCACGCTCCCGGGCGACGCCAAGTACTATTCCGACCCGGACTATTTCGAGAAGACGATCTTCGAGCCCCTGGCCGTTGGGCTGAAGGAGGTGGCCAAGGACAAGATGGGCCGCGACGCCCTGGCCGCGAAGCTCAAGACCATCCGCGTCCGCTTCGACGAGAACACCGCGCCCGCCTCGAACTACGCCAAGCGCCTCACGTTCGACGGCGGGGTCCTCGACGTGAACTGGCGGCCGTTCACCAACGTCGCCGACTCGAAGGACCGGGTCGAGGCCGTGGTGAAGCTGCTGGAGAAGGGCCTCTGACGGTGCGTGGCACCGCCCTGGGCCTCGCCGCCCTGCTCGCCGCCTGCGGCGCGGCGGCGGCCGAGCCGGCCGCCCGGTCCGGCACCTACGACAGCCTGACCCTGGCGGTCTCCGGCAATGCGGTGACGGGGGTCTTCGCCGAGCAACGGGGGGCGGCCGAAGCCGGGAGCCCGCAATTCGCCTGCGTGTTCCTCCTGCGCGGCACCCTCGCGGGCGACCGGGCCAAGGTCGAGACGTGGTTTCCCGACGAGCCGGAGCGCATCCCGGGGGACCTCGCCTTCACCCCGGACGGCGCCGCCCTGACCCTCGCGGAGGATCACGGCGGGTGTTCGATGACCACGGGCACCATGGTGGGGACCCCCTACGCGCTCTCGCGGCGTGCGGCGTCGACCCCGGACGGATGGATCGGCGTCGGCCTCGTGACGGCCGAGCGCACGGCCTTCCGGCCGGAACCCGGCCCGGCGCCGGCCCGGGCGCCCTACCTCGTCCGGCTCGATCCCGTCGCGGTGCTGGAGCGGCGGGACGCCTGGGTGCGCGTGCGCTACCGGGGCGAGAAGGCCCCGGTCATCGGCTGGCTGCCTGCGGCCGACCTCGCCGTGGTGACGCCCTGACCCCCTCGCCGCCCGAACGGGCCGAAGGCCCGCCCCCGACCCCAGGACGATCCCATGCGCCGAACGCTGTCCCACACCCTCCTCCCGCTGATCCTCGTGGCCGGCCCGGCCGTCGCCCAGGCCCCCGCCGTGCCGCCGCGCCCGGCCACGACCTGGGTGCCGGTTGAGGAGCCCATGAGCGCGCTCCTCAACGGCGGCCACCGCATCGTCTCCGCCTCCGGTCCGAGCTTCACCCTCGAGCGGGGCGGCAAGTACGTGGTCTGCGAGGTGTGGCCGGCGGGCGGGATGCGCGGGGCTGCCGAGACCACCTCGACCTGCCACCGCGTGAACTGAGGCCGGCAGGATGGAAGCCACGAACGCGTCCCTTCGCGCGCGGTTCGACGCCCTGTGGGCGCGGACCGTCGGCACGCCCGGCGCGGCGGCGTGGCGGGCCCTCGACGCGGGCTACGGCGCGGCGGACCGGCACTATCACGGCTGGCCCCACGTCGCGGCGCTGCTCGCGGGGCACGATTCCGTGCGGGCGCATCCCGATTTCGCGGGCGTCGACGGCGACGCCGTCGACCTCGCCATCGCCTTCCACGACGCCGTCTACGACACCGCCCGCGCCGACAACGAGGCCCGCAGCGCCGACCTTCTGCGTGCCGAGGCGGGGGCGGCCGCCGGGGATGCGCGCGTCCGGGCCGCGATCGCGATGATCCACGCGACGGCGGCGCACGGCCCGAGCGCGGACCCGGCGACACGGCTCCTCCTCGACCTCGATCTCGCCGTGCTCGGTGCGCCGCGCGCCGTCTACGCGGCCTACGCGGCGGCGATCCGCCGGGAATACGCCGCCGTTCCCGAGGCGGCGTGGCGGCTCGGGCGCGCCCAGATCCTCGACCGCTTCCTCGCCCGGCCGCGCCTCTACCAGACCGACCTCTTCCACGACCGCTTGGAGGCGGCCGCCCGCGCCAACCTCGCGGCGGAAGCGGCCGGGCTCCGCGCCGGGCCCACGGAATAGGCAGACTCGCGGAATAGGCGGACTCACGGAATAGGAACGTCCCGCATGCGTCCCTCGCGTCGCGTCGCGCGCCTCGTCGCGCTCCTCGGCCTGCCCCTCGTGCTCGCGGCCTTCGCGGCGGAGGGCCGGTTCGGCATCACGCGGTACCGCCTCGCCGGGACCGCGTACGCCGTGCCGCACACCTACGAGTTTTCCCGAAATTTCCGCCTGCCCTGGCTCGACGCGCTCCCGGGGCTCGGCCGGGAACCGGCGGATTCGCTCTGGCTGATGCTGCCCGCCGCCGAGGTCGCGGCGGGCCTCCCCGGCTACAGCCCCCTCAGCCACGGCCATACCGGTCCGTTCGCCACCGACCTCGTGGTCCACGTCGTCGGCGACCCGGACGGGCGCCGCTTCGCACCCCTCCACGCCCGGCAATGTTGCATTTTCGATGCGCGGCTCGCCGAGGGCGCGCCGTGGCGGCCCGACCCGTCCGGCGGCGAGCGCCTCGTCCATTCCGAGGGCGTCGACCACCGGCGCTTCTACCGCCTCCCGTCCCGGCACGCGGCGCGGCCGGCCGACCAGGCCCCGCCCGGCTGCCTCGCCTCGGACACTTCGGACAAGCGCGAAGTCTCCACCTGCACCTACCTCGTCCACCGCGACGGCCTCACCTACGATTTCTCCCTGCGCCCGGAGAATCTGGCCGTGGCCGACCGCGTGCCGGCCTACGTCCTGGCCCGCCTCGCGGCCTGGAAGCGTCCGGCGCCGGCCCGGGAGGAAGCCCCCTGATCCGCCGCGACCCGGCCTACTGGCAGCGCCTGCGCAAGGACCGTCCCTCGAACGTGGCGGCCGGGCTCGCCGTCGTGGCGGGCCTCGCCGCCACCGTCTCGGTCACCGCCTGCCTCGTGCCGGGACCGCACGGCGCCGCCCGGGCCCAACCCCTCTATTGGCTGTCGATGCTGCCCCTGGTCTGGTGGGCGAACGGCCTGGTGCGGTTCGAGCCGCGTGCGGTGCGGTGCTGGCGGGCCGCCCTGGCCCTGGCCTGCCTCGGCGCCGGCGCGGGCCTCGCGGCGGCCCTGTGGCGGGCGGAGGATTGGACGCTGCCCGCCCTCGGCTTCGCCGTCACCCTCGCGAGCGCCGGAGCGAGCCTCGCGGTCCACCGCGACAGTCTGGTCGCCCGCGAGGGGCCGGCGCGCTGAGCGCCACGGACCCGTCAGCGCTGGCGGATCGGCCGCAGGGGGCCGTGGAAGAAGCCGGGCTCCATCCCGATGGCGGCGGCGCGCTCACCGATCACCGCGAGGCCGCTCAGCAGCCCGGCGACAGGGGAATCCAGCAGGCCCGGATGGTTCAGGGCCTTGCCGATCTGGCGGCCCTCCCACCAGAATTCCGCGAACAGCAGGGCGAGGAGGCCGAGCAGCCCCCAGGTCTCCAGGCCCTGCCCGAGGAGATAGACGCCGTAGGGCGGCGACAGGATCGTGCTGAGCTTGGCCAGACCGATCACCCCGGCAAAGCCCAGGACGAGGATCAGGAGCAGGCGGACCAGCAGGCGCCGATACAGGCGCAGGGCCAGGTTGAGTTCCTCCACGGAGGAGTGGTCGAGCGTCAGGGACATCCGGGTTCCTCCCATGCGGTTCTTCCCGCCTGATACGGTCCGGGATGTGTGACCGACGGACGCCCGCCCCGCAACCGGCGCCGGGGCGGGTGACATCCCAGGGCCGGACGCCCATGCTCGCCCGTCGATGCGAGGAGCCCGAGCCGTGCTGGTGATCCTGGACCGCCTGTTCTCCCGATCCGGCGCGCAAGCACCCGCGACGGGCCGCCTCACGCCCGAGCGGGCGGCGGCAATCGCGGCGCGCGCCGCGGCGGGAACGGGCCTCGCCACCACCGGCACGGCCGTGCCGACCCGGACGGACACCGGCCTCGTCTGGGACGTCCGCGAGGTCGCCTATGGCAGCGGCTGGCGCGTGTGTGTCGACGACGCCACGGGCGCGCCCGGCCCGGTCGGGCGCTGGGGCCTCCGGTGAGCCGGGCGGTACGGGGACGAGCGCTCGCCGCGCTCGCCCTCCTGGGGCTCGCGGCCGGCCTCGCGCCGCAGGCCGTGCGGGCGCGCGACGGGGGCGCCTACCCGCTCGCCTGCCGCGACGTCCACGCGGATTTCGCCCGCACGGAGCACTGCGCCCGCCGCGCGGGGGACTTCGTCCGCATCGACCCCGTCCGCCTCGCGCGCATGCCGTTCCGGGGTGGGGTGACGGAGATCGTCGTCGATGGAGTCGGCTCGCTCTGGGCGCGCCGCGACGGGCTGGCGCTGCCGGTGTTCCCCCTCGACAACGGGCCGGATCCCTTCGCGCAGGGGTTGGTGCGCGCTCGTCACGCCGGCAAGGTCGCGTTTCACGATGGGCGCCTGCGCCGGGTGCTGGCCACGAATTTCGACTGGTCGTTCCCGTTCAACGCCCGCGGCGAGGCCCTGGTTTGCCAGGGCTGCCGCTCGGACGGGCGCGAGCCATCCGCCATGGTCGGGGGCCGATGGGGGTTGATCGACCGGCGCGGCCGGCTGACGAGGCCGTTGGCGGAAGGCCGAGGCGCCGCCCGGCGCTACTTCGACTGGCCCCGATGAGGAGCGGAC
The DNA here is from genome assembly GCF_000376345.1 of Methylobacterium sp. 88A. Classification (NCBI taxonomy): domain Bacteria; kingdom Pseudomonadati; phylum Pseudomonadota; class Alphaproteobacteria; order Hyphomicrobiales; family Methylobacteriaceae; genus Methylobacterium; species Methylobacterium sp. 88A. Next base: position 1,326,517 of record NZ_AQVT01000001.1, on the reverse strand, counting down.
GACGCGATCGCGATCCCGCGCAAAGGTTTAGCGACCGCTCTCCGTCCGTCCTCATTAAGAGACGCCGGTGCTACCCGTGGAACGTACGCTCCTTGACGTCAACCTGCTCGTCTCCCCGCAGACTTACGGAGGCGTAAGGACGAGCGTTTACCTCGAAGGAGACATCAGTCCTGTCTTCAGCGATCTTCGGCTGACCTCAGCCTGGACGCACCCGACTCTCATTCTTATGGCAAGATTCTAGATCGCGTACCGAGCGGTTGTAGGTCTCGTTGAAGCGTTGCGCCGGTTGGCTCGGATCACTCTTGGCGCGAATGTCCCGGGCGACGTCCCGGCCATGCCCAATCACGCTTGCAACCGTATCGGTGTAGCCGGTGCAGGATGAGTTCGCCTTCGGGCTCATGCCGTCGAGAACCGTGCCGAGGTGGCGGTTGGCGTTTGAGACCTCGCCGAGTGCGGCCAGGAAGGGAGCGACATCCGCCTTCGGTCCCAGTGCCTCGAACCGCCGGACTGCGCGGCGCAGGGTGAGGCTGGTGGAGAGGAGGCGCCGTGCCGGCGCATCCTCCGGCAGCGCCGCCAGGCGGAGCTCATCCCGGGCGATCTCGCGCTCGAACAGGGCCGTGCCATACGCGTCCATCGCCTTGGCGGCCGCGTCGACTCTGGGAACGAGGATCGCGTGCTGCTCGCGGGCGAACTTGAAGCCATCCTCTTTGAACTCGCGTGTGGTCTGATAGCGCGTGAGCGCCTTCAGGATGGGATTGACCTCACGCAGGGCTGCCAGCAGCCGGGAGGCTTGAGCATCCACCTCTGGCACGACGCCCGGCAAGGCAACGGCCTTCTCCAACTCGTCGATAACCCCATCGAAATCCACGATGCCGAAGTGGTACCAGGCGTTGGCGCCGAACTTCGTTCCGAGCTTGAGCACCCGCTCGTTGTCGCGCCGGTAGTCGGCCAACTGCTGCTCCAGGGGATGCGACCGGACGAGGTGGTTCTGGGCCTCGGTGTAAGCATTGGCCTTTGCCAGCGCCTGAGCCTCGGGCGTCGGCGCCGGGCGGGCGGTCGCCCGAGCCGAGCCCGGCGGTGGCGGCGGGCTCTGCAACAGGGCCTGTGAGGCCGCGGGTGCGGCGGGAAAACCGCATTTGAATGCGTCGACCAAGCTTTTGCGCACGGCCTCATGAGCCTGGGCGCACTGATAGGCCACGGTCGGACGCGCCGCCTCGTTGCGCAGGACCGAGTCGCGGAAGCTCTCGCGCATCGTATTGATGCCCTGGCGGATGCCGGGGCGAGCGGCTTCCGGTACGCCGGGGCTGGCCGCGCATTGGGCATAGGCTTCCAGGAAGGCGTCGCAGCTCTCGACGCCCACCGGTGTCACCGGCGTGACCGCCACCACGGGTGTGGCCGAGATCCCCCACAGGAGGGCCAGCGCACAGGCCGAACGGTGAGACATGCCGAGCTTTCTCGTGGAGGCTGTGCTGCGCATTCTGGTCCTCGAAGTTGAAGCGCTTGGTCATGGAACGACGACGCTAGGGATTACGGATGGCGACATGGACCTCGTTGCATCGATCAAGTCGGAATTGTAGCCGAGGAGATGGTCCGAACCCTCCTCGGCGATGCCTTTCCTAATAATTACGTGGGCCTGGCTGGTCTCCGCCGGGGTTCTTCATCCCGGGGTAGATCGGCAATGCTGGATGACCGCTTTGTCGATCTGCCGCCAATCAGCGGACAAACCGCAATCCACCTGGGGCGGAAAGGCTGGGTTGGTTCGAGAACGCCTATATCTGGGACGGCATCATGTCGGGGTAAACGACTGCTTCAGGTGCGCTGCATTCTTGGAGCCTGCATGGCCTCCTCAACATTGCCGTTGAGGAGGCCGGGCTTCAGATTTCGGTCGCTTCCGCCAGAGCGAGCGCGTCTTCAACGTCCACGCCAAGGTAGCGTACCGTGCTCTCGATCTTCGTATGCCCGAGCAGAATCTGCACAGCGCGTAAGTTGCCGGTTCGCTTGTAGATCAATGCTGCCTTTGTACGGCGTAGAGAATGTGTGCCGTAGTCCTCGCGCCGTAGTCCTATGCCCGTCACCCATTCATCTACCAGACGAGCGTACTGCCGGGTGCTTATGTGCGCCTCGTGGTCGATCCGGCTGGGAAAGGCGTAATCGTCAAGCCCGCCCCCTCGGCACCTCAGCCAAGTCAGAATGCTGGTACGTGCTGGTTCGAGCAGTTCGAATTGCACGGGCGACCCAGTCTTTCGCTGAACGACAATGACGCGCGCCCGTACATGCCCGCCGCTGACAATCTCGCCGATCTTCAGTTTGACGATGTCACAACCGCGCAACTTGCTGTCGATAGTGTAAAGGGCGGACCAATTCCAGGCCGCTGTGGCGGAGTAAAACCAGGCCAGTGGCGGCCGGCAGCTTGAACGATGAAGGGGCCCGATCGGGCCCCTTCATCGTTTATCGCCGATCCTGAGGCTCAAGCCGGCAGGATCTCGCCCGTCTCGGGATCGTGGGGATCGATGGTGACCTGGTTTTGCTCCGCCCTGCCATCGCCGCAGCCGCGTCGGCTGCGGGAGGCCTTGAGGCGGTAGCTGTCGCCGTTCAGGCTGAGGATGCTGACGTGGTGGGTCAGCCGATCGAGCAGCGCGCCGGTGAGCCGCTCCGAGCCCAGGACCGAGGTCCAATCCTCGAACGGCAGGTTCGAGGTCACCACGGTCGAGCCGCGCTCGTAGCGTTGCGAGAAGGTCTCGAACAGCAACTCGGCTCCTGTGGCCGACAGCGGCACGTAGCCGAGTTCGTCGACGATCAGCAGCTTCACCGAAGCCAGTTCGCGCTGCAGCCGGAGCAGGCGGCGCTCGTCGCGTGCCTCCAGGAGCTGGTTGACCAGAGAGGCCGCGGTGGTGAACGCGACCGAGAAGCCCTTCTGGCAAGCTGCCAGGCCGAGAGCCAAGGCGATGTGGGTCTTGCCGGTGCCGGAGTTGCCGAGTGCGATGACGTTCTCTCGGCCAAGGATGTAGCCGCAGCGCGCCAGCTCCAGCACGAGCATCTTGTTCAGGCTCGGGATCGCGGCGAAGTCGAAGGTGTCGAGGCTCTTCACCGCCGGGAAGCGTGCCGACCGGATCCGGCGTTCGACCATGCGCCGTTCGCGATCGATCAGTTCCAGCTCGACGAGCCGCAGCAGGTAGCGCGGGTGGTCGATGCCGCCCTGGGCGCACTCCCGGGCGACCTTGTCGTACTCGCGCAGCACCGTGGGCAGCTTCAGCTGCTTGAGGTGGTGGGCGAGCAGGATCCCCGGCATGCCGCCGGTGGTGCCGCCCGGCATCGTCTCGTCACGTGCCGCGCTCATGCTGCCACCTCCGGCACCAACACCGTGTAGTCGGCGGCCGCGGTCGTCCTCACCGTCATCCTCGGCAGATGCGGGTAGGCCGCCAGGTCGAGCCGGGGCGGTCGTCGTTCGAGCCGGGCCAGCGCGATCAGCTTGACCGCGTCGAAGCCGATCGCACCGAGGCGGATCGCGTCGGTGACGGACGAGGCCACGACGTCCTTGGGCATCGCCTCCATCAGGCGCAGCACCTGGATGAACTCCCGCTTGCCGCGGTTACCCATGCGCGCCTCCAGGAGGTGGCGTAGGTGCTGGAACGCCTCGGGCAGATCCCAGCCCTGGAGCGCGGCCGCCTGGTCGAGAGCGTTCGGTTTGATCTCGATCAGCGCGAGGTAATGCAGCGGGTCGGACACGAACACGCCGGTGCCGTAGCTGCGCTCATGCCGCGCGATCTCGATGCCGCCGCATAGGATCACGACCTCCTCGACGAAGCCCTTCACCAGCACGTCCCGGAAGCCGTAGGCGGTCGGCACCGAGTAGTCGTTGCAGCGGTAGCGAACCAGCGCGGTCGAGGAGACCCGCCCACCCCGCTTCTCGCACGGCTCCAGCGGGACCGCCGGCAGGGCACGCAGGACGGCACGATCGGCGACCAAGCGCGTGCCGATGCTCTCGGCATGCTGTCCGGCCCGCTCATCCTGCCGGGTCCGGCAGCGGCGCTCCAGATCCGCGTTCAGCGCCTCGAAGGAGGCCGCCTCCGGGGCCGGGGTCATGAAGTTGGATCGGGCGTACTTGACCAGCCCCTCGACCTTGCCCTTGTCGTTGCCCCTGCCGGGACGTCCGAAGCGATCTCGGAACAGGTAGTGGCTAACCAGCTCGGTGAAGGCACGGGTAAGTTCGCGCTGGCCTCCGCCGCAGATCTTGGCCACCGCGATCCTGGTGTTGTCGTAGAGAATCGATAGCGGCACGCCGGCGAAGAAATCGAAGGCGGCGACGTGCCCGTCGAGGAACGCCTCGGTGGTCTCCCGCGGATACGCCTTCACGAAGCAGGCGTCGGAATGCGGCAGGTCCATGCAGAAGAAGTGGATCTTCCGGCGCACGCCGCCGATGGTGGCGATCGCTTCGCCGAAGTCGACCTGCGCGTGGCCGGGTGGGTGCGCCAACGGCACGAAGGTCTCCCTCCCGCTCGCGCGTGCGATCCGGACGTGGTCCTTCCAAGGCCGTGTAGCCGCCGCCATAGCCGTGCTCGTCGCGCAGACGCTCGAAAATCCGCTTGGCCGTGTGACGCTGCTTGACGGGTGCGATCCGGTCCGCCTCCAGGATCGCATCGATCACCGGCAGCAGCGGCCCCAGCTTCGGCTTCTCGATCGGCTTCGAGCGCGTGTAGCCCGGCGGCAGCGAAAACCGGCACATCTTGGCAATCGTCTCGCGATTGAGCCCGAATACCCGGGCTGCCTCACGACGAGAGTGGCCGTCTATGAAAACAAACTGCCGAACGGCCGCGTAGACTTCCACGGCAAACATCCTGGGCCCCTCCCGAAAGAGAAGCCTCTCAAACTGGCCGACTTTTACGCCGCCCGCATCAGCACGCCGCCGACGCTCCAGTGGATGGTTTTGTCACCGCCCTACACAACCGCGACAAGAACTTCACCGCCGCCAAGGTCGAAGCCCGGATGGCGCAGGTCGAGGCGAGCATCGGCCGTTACCTCGCGGCGCTGGACCGGGCTGACCGCGAGCCGAGCGACATCGCCGAGGCGCGCACGACGCGGCTCAAGGAGAAGATCGCGGGCTTACGCGAGCAGATGCAGGTTCTCCAGGCGAGAGGCCGGCAGGTCGAGGCTGCGCCCGATCGCCAGATCTCGCTGACCGATCCCGATGCGCGCTCCATGGCGACCAGCGGCAAAGGCACCGGCATGGTCGGCTACAACGTCCAGGCGGCCGTGGATGCCGAGCATCACTTGATCGTCGCCCATACGGTGACCAACATCGGCAATGATCGGACCCAACTCGCGCCGATGGGGCTTCTGGCGCAGGCAGCGACAGGATGCGACACGCTTACGGTGCTGGCCGACCGGGGCTACCTCAACGGCGAGCAGGTCCTGGCCTGCGAGGGGACCGGCGTGCTGCCCTGCGTGGCAAAGACCCTGACCTCGGGCCATGCCAAGCGTGGCCTCTTCACGGGACAGGACTTCGTCTACGACGCCGAAAACGATCACTACACCTGTCCCGCCGGCCAGCACCTGACCAAGGGGCCGGCCCAGTCCGATCGCCGGGCCGAGGGCGACGAGTTGGACCACTACCGCAACCTGACGGCCTGTCTCGATTGCGCGCTCAAGCCCCGCTGCACGCCGGCGGAGACGCGGCGTGTCAAACGCTGGGTGCACGAGGGCGTCCTCGACGCAATGCAGGCGCGGCTCGACCGAATGCCAGACGCGATGAAGATCCGTCGCCAGACCGTCGAGCACCCATTCGGCACGCTGAAGGCCTGGATGGGAGCGACCCACTTCCTGACCCGGACCTTGGCCAGGGTCAGAACAGAGATGAGCCTGCAGGTTCTGGCCTACAACATGAAGCGGATGATCCAGATGTTCGGGGTCGGTCCGCTGATGGCGGCGATCCGAGCCTGAAGGCCACCACTTCGCTCGGCGACACTCTCAGGACATTCGCCTTGAACCTGAGGGATCTGCGTTCTCACACGGCCTCGGTCGGTAAAGGACGAGGCCAGGACGGGCCCAGCGTTTGTCACCATCACGAGGGCGGCCGGCAGAACGAGGTTGATCCGCATACGGGTCTCCTTGAGGGGCGGCCGCCCCGTGAGACGATCCTACTTCAGCAACATCGCGAGGGAAGCGCCGGCGGGCGAGGAGAGCTCCTTGGCGTCGATGGTGCCCTCGGCATCCGGGTCTGCGGCCTTAAAGCGCGCAGCCACCACGGCGAGGTATTCCTTCTTGTCGAGGGTGCCGTCGGTATCTGGGTCGGCGGCCTTCATCTCGGCGGCCGTCATCAGGCCGGCAAGCTCCTTAGCATCGAGGGTGCCGTCCTTATCGGGGTCGAGCATGTCGAACTTCATGGACGCGGCGGCCTGGGCCTCCTTGAGGTCGATGGTGCCGTCCTTGTCGGGATCGAACGCCGCGACGGTGGCGGGGGCGGCGAACGCCGGGGCGGCGACACCGAGGGCGAGGACGGTGGCAAACAGGGCGGCAGGCAGGCGATAGGTCATCGAGAGATATCCTTAAGTCAGCTTGAATCACAGTATGCGACTTCAAGACGTCGTCGCGCGATAGTCTTCGGAACGGCGAGTCGTGCCGAGTCGTGTCGCACTTTCGCTGGCCGTTACCTAATCTACCCGGGATAATCCGGCAAGTTGGACCTCCAATTTTTCTTGGAGCATGGGATTTAAGTGTGGCCGTGGATGCGTGCCGATGCGGCTGCGGAGCCTGCCGCCAATGTGAAACGGCACTGCCCTGGGGGCCGCGCCGCGTTTTGCGCCGACATAAAGAGGTTCGGACGAGACGTGTCACATACCAAACCGTTTGATACCTTCGGGATGGCGGATTTGGGTTTCGCTCAGACGCCACGCGGGCTGGCTGCTACGGCGACCGCTTTGATCAAGCGGAGACCCTATCAGGCGTCTGATGCGGTCTTTGAGCGCGTGGATGGTAGGACTCGGATAGACCTACATCGCTGCCAACGAACAAGAGGGGGCGGAACCGAAACGTCCACTTCACGGCGGTGGGCTGAGGTCCGCTCGCTACCCCGAGCCGAAGCTGCTGGACGGCCGATGAATGACCGCTTGTTAGAAGCGCCTATGGCCAACCAACCGACCGGTTTGGGTCGGGACCCGTCCGTCCGTTCTATGACCGGGTCAGGTGAATATCCGCCGGTCCGCTTTCGGAGCGATCAGGAAGTTGGGCGCTGATCGATCAATCCAAGGCGGGAGACCACCGTTCCGGGAGCAAGAATGGCGCCGGGTGCAACGACCGCATTCGCGCCGATGCGGCATCCGTCGCCGACAAGCGCGCCGAACTTCAGCGTGTCCGCTTCCAGCGTCTTGCCGTTATAGCCGATACGAAGGCGGGGATCGGCCAACTCGTTCCGGTAGTTCGCGATGATCGAGCCCGCTTCAAGGTTGACATCCCGGCCAAGGATGCTGTCGCCGACGAAGTTGAAATGGGCGAGCTTCGACCCTTGGAACATAATGGTCGTCTTGAGTTCGGACCCGGGTCCTACGATGCAGTCGCTGTCGAGCCAGCATCCACCTCTAATCAAACTTCCCATCGCAATAAGACAGCTTGGTCCAACGATCAGGGGGCCTTTCATCACGGCACCGGGCTCGACCTTGGTGGTGTGATGGAGGGCGATATCGCCCTTGATCTCGTAATCGGCATCGAGGGTCTTCAGAAGTCTCGCGACCATGCCAGCCAAGTCAGGGATGACATCCCACGCCTCTCCCGTCGCCCACTCGGCAAAAGGCGAACGACGCCAAGCCGCAATATGCGCATCAACGATGTTCATTCGGCACGCGCTCGTGGTTCTCACAACTCGTAGGGTGCCAGACCGTGTACCGCGTGCCTGCCTCGGTCAATCGTTTGCCACGGGCTCGAACGGCAGGTTTGGAGCGCTGCGAAGGCGTTGTTGAGCGTCCGAGTTGGGTCGATTTCTGCCGTGGTGATGGGGTGGTGCCAACAGTTAAATCTGCTTCGAGCGGGCCCTGGCTTCGTAACACTCAGGTTCCGCGTGGTCCCAGCAGGATGACCGTTGCCCACGACGGCGTTCTCGGCGTAGCCGGTGATGTAAAGGACCTTCAGGCTCGGTCGACCGACCCTGGCCGCGTCGGCCACCTGGCGTCCGTTCATCCCGCCGGGCAGGCCGACGTCGGTCACCAACAGTTCGATGCGCACGTTCGAGCGTAGGACCTTGAGACCTGCCGGGCCATCCGACGCCTCGATGGCGGTGTAGCCGAGATCTTCCAATACCTCAGTGACCAGAATTCGAACGGTGGGTTCGTTATCGATATCGCTTGCGTCCAGGTCACCGCCAGCCGTCCGTCTGTAGCTGGAGGTCGTATCGAAACTTGCCGGGATCCGCCTTGACGTCGCCGATAGGCGTTTCGGTACGACTTGCCCGGGCGTATGCCGGCCCCCGCAGGAACTCCTAAGGCCACGTTTGCATTATTCCCCGACGCGCCTCGCCCTATGCGTGCGCAGGGCCGGTACCGATGACCGCAGGCTTATCCGCCTCAACCCCCATTACGCCTAACAAGGCCTCTGCCACCCCCGTCCCACCCGGCAATCACTACCGCGACGCGATCAGGCTGCTGTTCATCCTGGCGTTGGGGAGCGAGCCGTCCGGTGAGGGACCGGACGCGATACACGTCTTCCGGGGTGAGAAGCGGGCGATGGCCATCGACTTCCTGGTACGGTATCCGGACTACTTAGCAGACGAGCTCCTGAGCCTTTACGAGGCGGAGAGCGACCCTGACATCCTCACCGCGGTCCAGGGGATCTTCGACGCCGGCGAGCCGGACGTCAGGTTGGTGCGCATGGTGCGATGGCATCGGGGAGCGTTCCAGAACATCGAGACCCCCCTCGCCATCCTCCAGTCCCGCCACCTCGTCCGTGCCCTTCGCCAGGCAGGCCGACAGCGGCGCCACGACTTCATCGTCGAGCCGGCCGCCTTCGCGTTCATGCAGGACGTGATCGACCAGCAGCCCACGCTCGCCTGGTACAAGGAGCGAGCCGAGCTTGTGCTGAGGCTCGCGGGCCTGCGCAGCGGCTCCAGCCTCAAGGACGACCAGTACCTCCATCCGGAATACAGGGACGCGCCAATGGGGACGGAGATCCCCTCTATCCAAGGGAGGGTCCTGGCACGGCTCGAACGCTTGAGGGGGAAGGCATGAGCACGGCGACCACGAGCGTGGAGGACTGGATCGCGACGATCGCCGAGCGGGCCAAGGTCCCCTTGGACGAAGTGCGGGCGGTGCTCGACCGCCATGGCATCGAGGCTCAGGCGACCCTCCCTCGGCGACGACGCCTCTGTCTGGCGGCGCTGAGGCTCAAGGGTACGAAGCGTCTGTCAGAAGGCGATGAGCCCATCAATTTCGACAAAGGCGACCTGACGCCGGGGCTGTGGGCGATCCTCTCGCACGGCAATTTCCGCGGCAAGTCGAGCCTGCTCAACATTGTGCAGGCGGCGCTGCGCGGACAGTTCCCCCTGCACATCAAGCCAGATGTCTGGTCCTGGCTAACCGACATCGAGGTTGAGTTCCTGGTGGACCAGACCCGCTACCGGGTGGTCGCGCGCAAGCCCCTTGGAGAGAAGGACCCGCTCCTCGTTCGCGCGACCCTGTCCCGTCTGGACGGGGAGACCTGGTTCGACATCTACTCCGGACCGGCCGACGAGGCTTTTGCCAACGCCGTCGCCGACAACATGATGGACGAGTTCGGTTTCGCGAAGTTCCACGCCTTCAACAAGGACACCGGCTCGCACACCCATGGCTGGCAAGCCATCGCCAGCAGCCTCTTCGTTAACGGACCCGGCAAGGCGGTGTTCGGCGAGGTCGTCCAGGACGGCATGCCGTTGCGCTTGCTGCAGATGTTCATGGGATTGCCGTGGGTGTCGACCTACACGGCGGCCTCGACAGCCATGAAGAAGGTCACTGGCGAACGTGAGAAAGTCCAGGCGGCGTCGCCAGCCCGGGATAAGCTGGTAGCCCGCCTAGCCACGGTTGAGGATGAGCTCGGAAAGGCCCGCTCCGCGGTGAGGGAACGGGTCGACCGCGTGGCCCTGCGTCGGGAGCTGGTGACGAGGGACCAGATGCTGGTCGGTCTCCAGACGAAGGTCGAGGAGGAGCGTGACCGTGTCGCGGAGCTTGAGCGGCAGGCGGATACGGCTCGTTCGTCCTCAGCCAACCTCAGGCGGACCCTCCAGCAGATCGCGGACGAACGTGCGGCGGGACTGGTGTTCCGCGAACTCCGTCCCGTCTGCTGCCCGTCCTGCGACACCGGAATCGACAACCGCCGCTATGCGAGCGCGAGCGCCGAAGGAACCTGCGCGCTTTGCGGGACCACCCATGTCGAGGCCGAGGACGACCCGGAGTTCCTCAACGACCTTCAGGCTGACGCACGGGAGGCCGCTGCCGTCCTCGCCCGCCTTGAAGCCGAGCTTGAGGCGACCCGGAGGCGCCGCCGCGGCTTCGAGGGTGACCGCGACATTGAGCGCCGCAGGATCGAGGAGATCAAGGTCGAGCTCTCTTCGACCGAAGATACGGATGCGGAGGTCAGGGTTCGCACCCTTGAGGCGCAGGCGGCGCAACTTGCCGAGATCATCGTCGAATACGCCCCGGCGGCGGCGGTTCCGGCGACCGACGATGCCGAGGTCCTGAAACATGTCGCGAAGGTCACGAAGGACCTCTACGACGACATGCAGCGCGATCTGTTGAAGGAGGTTTCAGGGCACCTCACCCGGCTATCCCGTGACTTCGGCATCAAGAACGTCGAGGGCATGGACTGGACGGCAAACGGCGTCCTGAACATCCAGCAGGGCGGCACCCCCCTCACGTTCCAGAGCCTTGCCCCCGGCGAAAAGCTCCGGTTGCGGATCGCCGCGGCACTCGCGGTCATCGAGGTGGCACGACTGCGCCATTACGGGCGCCACCCTGGTTTCCTCGTGCTCGACAGCCCCGCCGCGCAGGAGATGACCGCCGACGCGTTCGCGGCCCTGATGGCGAGCGTGCGCACCGCCGTGAGCCAAGCGGACGACGTACAGGTCGTGGTCGGTGCCGTCGCACGCCCCGAGCTCCTCGATGTTGTCGAAGGCCGACGGACGCTTCACGCTGTGGGAGACCGATTCCTTTTCTGACGGGACCCGCCGTGATAGCGGACTTCGTGCAACGGCTTCTGGCGGATCTCGAAGGCGGCGCGGGGCTGGATGGTTTGACCCCCTCCCAGTTGGCGGACCGCGTCCGGACCGATGCGGATGGCATCGATGGAGCCGACGTCTTCGTCGCGCTCGTCGGCCATTCAAGGTCTGAGTTCGCCATGCCGGCCGTGACGGAGCTCGTCAGGTCGGGTTTCGATACCCTCTCCATGGTCGAGATCGCGTCATGGCTCGGACGTGGGGGAGTAGTGCCCGCTTCCTCCGGCCGGACGCTCGGACAGGCGTTCCTCACCAGGGCCAAGGATAAGGCGTCCGACTACGGATCGCGTGCCCATGCACTCAAGGCCGCGATGGTCTTGGCGCAATCCGACCGGTCGCTCCTGCGCCGGCTTCAATCGGACCTCCTCGACCTCGATCTCACGGACGATGGCGATTTCCTCCGACATGCGGCGCGCATCGCCGGTGCGGTGCTGGCCCATGAGGAGGACAAGGACCTTAGGGACATCCTCAACAGGCTGGTCGACGTCGAGGATGCCGAGGACGAGGCGGCGATGGAGCTTGGCTTCGACACCTTGCGGATGGGCCTCGACGCGGAAACCCCCGATGCCGCGATGACCGCCTTTCGAGGTGCGAGGGACTGGTTCCGGAGGGCGGAGGACGCGAGCGGGGGCAGGCCGGATGCAACGCTCTATCGACGGTGCCTCGATGCGCTGGTGACGTTCCAGTCGGGTCACGCGGTGGACGACCTGCGTAGCCGGATCGACGGGATCAAGGCATCGGCTTTCGCCTACACGGCTTACCTGACCACACCCGACCGTCCCGAGGAAACGTTATCGTGGCTTGGTTCCAGGACGGAGGCACGCGTCCGCTGGTCGATGCTGGCCCTCCGTCTCGGGGCACTCGACACCAGCCTGCTCAAGCGGGCGTGGCTCGACGCTGCAGCCGTCATTCAGGAGGAACTGCTTGCCGTCTACACCGCGAGCCGCAGCTTCCTGACGCAAGATGCCGAGAGCGGCCTGGAAGCGGTTCTTCAGCCACGCATCGTCGGGGCGTTGAGCAGGGAGCTGCATTCCCTGGCCCTGCTCGACCAGTGGCTTGAGGAGAACGCCGGATCCGGCCTGGTGCCCGCAGCCGCGAGACTGCGTGAACAGGTCGCCGACGCCAGGGAAGCCGTGGTCACGCACCGCCCTACCGAGGCGGCGGCCGGGAGCTCACCGACCGCCGCCGTCATTGAGCTCCTGCCCGAACCGTTACGCCAGTCCGCCCTGGCACGGGTCGCTGCGGGCTTGGCTGTGCTCGTCGAGGCCACGACGCCAATCGTCGTGCGTGGATTGTTCGAGACGGTGACGAACGACCTTCAGCGCAACGAGGATTATCGTGGCGACCCCGACGGCCGCATGCTGTTCGACATCGTCCTGTGGCTGACGATCCAGTTCGTTGTCATGCGCAGCAATGTTGGCGTGAGCACCCTGGCCCGCGGGCGGTACCTGTTCGAGCGGGACCGGAGCAAGCTGCCCGTCGAGAAGGACCTCCAGGACGATTACTACGAGTTCCTGATGGGCACCGTGCTTTCCGAACTCTGCACCGCGGAGAGGCGCGACGTCGGCGGGGGACGGGCCGACATCCATTTCGCGTTCACCCGCACCAAGACGGTCGCCGAACTCAAGCGCAGCGCGATGAAGCTCGCTAACGGGAAGCTCGTCGAGCGCTTCGGCCTCCAGCAGGTCTCTTACGAGGTCACGAATGTCCGCTATGGCATACTGATGGTGCTCGACCTGCGTGACCTAAAGGGGGGGCAGCCATATGTCTCCGAGAGGATCTCGGTCCATCACATCACCCCGGGTTGGGGATCGAGCGAGCATGCCGTCGTGCTCTTTAGGGTCCAGGGGTGTCGGGCCCCCCCGTCGAAAGTTTGACGACGCCGCCTTCCACCTCCGCCTTGATCCCTCTGCCTCAATGTAAGTCGATCCGTCCTGACGCCTTGTAGGGCCATGGACAGTCCGGAACCGTGACTTGCCAAGGCCATCCGTCCAGGTGATCACGCACTGGAGACAGGAACCGTTGACCATGAAACGTACGCCGCCGCCCCCGACCGACTAATTCCGGAGAACGATGCCGTGCGCCCAGCCTCCGCGACCGCGAGAGGTTTTTACTCCTATTTCACCCCGCATGCTTTGGACCGCCGACAGCCGCTTTGGGCACATGGGCATCATGAGCCCAAAGGATGCACATCCCACGGGTGTTCGCCTCGATCCAGGAGCACGACGAGGCCCTGGTCGCGAGCTGGAACGCCGCCGTCCGTCCCGAGGACACCGTCTGGCACCTGGGCGACTTCGCCTACCGCTGCTCGAAAGTTTACGCCCGAGCGATCTTCGCTCGATTGAACCGCAAGAAGCACTTGGTCCGGGGCAATCATGACCGCATCGGGGCTCGCCTGCCATGGGCTGGTCCAGTGACTGGCGTCGCCCATGTCGTGGTGCACGATCCGGTCACCGCCCTCCCGCAAGGGCTCTGGCTGAGCCACTACGCCCATACGGTCTGGCCGCGCATGCATCGCGGCGACATCCACCACTACGGGCATTCCCATGGCACCCTGCCGGGTAATGCCGCGCGTACCGATGTCGGGGTGGATTGCTTCGATTTGGCACCGGTGACCCTGGAGCGGATCCGCGAGCGCCTCGCCGAGAACGCCGCCGCAGGAGGTCGGCCATGACCGTACCGGCGGCGAGCCGCCTTTGGGTCTGGTCCGACCTGCATCAGGATTGGCCGGAAAATGCCTGGGACCCTGCCGCGCATGCCCCGGCGGACGGCTTCGACGTGGCCGTCGTGGCAGGTGACGTGCACATGTCTCTGATCCGGGCTCTGAACTGGCTCGGCGACCGCTTGCCCGGTGTGCCGGTGGTCTACGTGCCCGGCAACCACGATTTCTGGTGGGACCGGGGTGAGGAACGCTACACGATCTACGACCAGCTGACCCGGGGGCGTGAGCAGGCGGACGCGCTCGGCATCCATCTCCTGCTCGACGACGCGGTCATCATCGACGGCGTTCGGTTCGCAGGTGGCACCCTATGGACGGACTTTCGCCTAGGGTCGTTCAATCGGAACCACGGTATCCGTACCGCCCAGGGGCGTGGCGGGATGGTCGATTACCGCCGGATCCGCACGGGTCCGAGGTCGCGCAATCGCATCGAGCCCGAGGATGTGCTCGCGATGCACCGGGTCACTCGTGCCTTCATCGAGGACACCCTGGCCGTAAGCCATCCCGGTCCCACGGTGGTGGTGACCCATCACGCCCCGCACCCTGCGAGCCTACCGAGGGCCGACGCGGACCTTCGGTGGTGCGATGCCTCCGACCTGTCGGACGTCATCCTGGACCGGGGAACGGACGTCTGGGTCCATGGTCACGTCCACCATGCCTCCGATTATCGGGTGGGCCGGACGCGGGTCGTCTGCAACGCGAGGGGGCACATCGAGGAACGGACCGGGTTCCGGCCCGGGAAGATCATCGAGGTGGCCTTACATGCCTATCCGGGATCGCCGAACGCGGAGCAGGAAGACGACTCGTTGGGTAACGAGTAGCGCGTAGCGTTACATACTATCTGCTACGTTTTGGGCACCAATTCGGGGCAGAGCTACGTTTTTGTCTCGGTCCGCCCTTCGATCATGTCGATGGCTGAGGTATCCAATTATACCTGAGATCTTGCACCGCTCGCTCATGACGATCTCGGCGGGGTTCGACGGGACACCCGCACAAAAACAAGCGCCCCGCAGGGCGCTTGCGCTTGTCTTAAAGATTGCTGTCGAGCAATGGCCTCAATTAGCCCGCGACACCTCAACAAGGTTGTCTGAGTACGATGGAGCATGCCCCATGTCGGTGAAGGCTGACGACGAGATGCTGTTGACCGTGCCCTCGTTGAGCTGACGCCAGTAGCCCAGCGTCGCCACCACGATGCCGGCCTTCACGTCCTCGGTGATCCGCGCCACGCCCTTGAAGGCGCCGCGGTCGTTGGCGACCTGCACCCGGTCACCATTCCGGATGCCCCGCGCATCAGCGTCGTGCTGGCTGATCATCACGAACTGCTCGCCCTGGCCCTTCTGCTTGTCCTCCATGTTCGCGTAGCAGGAGTTCAGGAAGTAGTGGCTCTTGGGCGAGACGATGTTGAGCGGGAAGCGCTTGGCGAGCTCCGGATCGTTGGTGTGGGACTCTCGCGGACCGAGGTAGTCGGGCAGCGGATCGAGCGCCTCGCCGGGCTGGAAGCCCTCGTACATCTGCCGGAACGGCGGCGCGACGAAGTTCGTGGCACCCTCGACCATGAACATGCACTTGCCGGTGGGCGTCGGGAAGTTGCCTTCCTTATGCGGGGCGCGGTCGTCCGGCGTGCCGACTTTAAGCCGGGCGAAGCCATGCTCGCGCATGTACTGTAGGTCGATGCCCTCGCAGGCCGAGGCGTTCCAGTCGACGTAGTGCTCAAGGCACTCCGTGTCGGTCCACTTGAAGTTCTCCTCCTCGAACCCGAGCCGGGCGGCAAGCTGGCGGAAGATCTCGTTGTTCGGGATCGCCTCGCCGGGCGCATCCGCACATTTGGTGTTGTAGGTCAGGTAGAGGTGGCCCCAGGACAGGATCATGTCCTCCATCTCCGCTCCCATGGTCGCTGGGAGCACGATGTCGGCATAGGAGGCGGTGTCCGAGATGAAGTGCTCGGCCGAGACCATGAACAGGTCCTCGCGCATCAGCCCGGCGACGATCTTGTCGGTCTCGGGCGCCTGCGTGACCGGGTTCGAGTTCCAGCACATCATCGACATGATCGGCGGGTCGAGCTTCAGTTCGCCGGTGAGCGCGCGTCCGATCTGGAGGTTGCTGATGACGCGTGTGCCCTCCGGGATCAGGTCGGGACGGCACATCACGTCGAACTTGTAGGGATGCTCCCACACACCGAACTGGGTGACGCCGCCGCCGACATGGCGCCAGGCGCCCGTCAGGGCCGGGATGGACGACACCGCCCGGATGGTCTGGCCGCCGCCGTAATGACGCTCCAGCGCCACGCCCATGCGGATGCCCACCGGCTGCTCGGTCGCCATCTCGCGGGCGAGCTTGCGGATGTCCTCGGCCGGGACGCCGGTGATCTCGGCGGCCCATTCTGGCGTACGCGGAGCGGCACGCTCCTTCAGCTCCTCGAAACCGACCGTGTAGTTGTCGACGTAATCCTGGTCGACGAGGCCCTGCTCGATGATCGAGTTGATGAGCGCCATGGCAAGCGCGCCGTCCGTGCCGGGCTTCGGTGCGATGTGCCAGTCGGCGGCCTTGGCCGTGCGGGAGGCGTAGGTGTCGATGACGACGACCTTGGCACCCTTCTTCTGGGCGTCCTTGACGATGGCCCAGTGGTGCAGGTTCGTGCTGACCGAGTTGCAAGCCCAGATGACGATGTACTTCGAGTGGATGTAGCTGTCGGGATCGAGCCCGGCCGTCGGGCCGACGGTGAGCAACCAGGCCGTGCACGAGCCCTCGCCGCAAAAGGTACGCTCGGTGACGGTGGCGCCCATGCGGTTGAAGAAGGCGTCGCCGCCGTTCAGCCCGTGCACGAGGCCCTGGTTGCCGAGGTAGCTGTAGGGCGCGATGGCTTGCGGACCGTACTGGTCGATGATCGCCTTCCAGCGCGTCACGATGGTGTCGAGTGCCTCATCCCAGGTGATGCGCTCGAACTGCTTGGAGCCCTTCGGCCCGACCCGCTTCATCGGATAAAGCAGCCGGTCCGGGTGGTAGTGGCGCTTCTCGTAGTCCTTCAGCTTCACGCAGAGGCCGCCCCGGGTCATCGGATGATCCGGGTTACCGCGCACGCCGAGCAGCTCCCCGTCCTTGACCTCGAAGATCATCGAGCAGGTGTCCGGGCAATCGTGCGGACACCCGCCGAAGAAGGTTTCGGTCAGGCTCTCGGCCTGGGCAACAAGCAGGGAATCGGGCTTGACGATCTCGTTCATGTTTCCTCCACGGCCGAGCGTCCTGCCTTATTGTTCCTGGCAGGCCGGCCCAGCACATTGGAAAGATGCACTAAATTTCGAACGATTCCAATTCCAGGTCCCGTGGGTCACCGTCCCCTCCGGTGCGGACTTCCCTCCGCCACGGACCGCGCGATGCTGTGCCGGTCCAACCCAGGTCTCGGACCGGTCCGTCACGGCGTGAATACCCCCGTCGATGCGAGACGTTCCGGGGGTGAGCACGGGACAGCGATTGAGTTCACCAACGGGCGAATACGACGACTGCAGTCGCCGCAAACGCAGCGACAAGACAACCTTCGATGAGGTGTGGCATACCGAGGCGATCCAGCCAGCGTTCCACGCCCAGCACAAGCAGCATGACCCCGATGGCCAGGGCTCTTGCAGCGATGATCCTCATCGAGCCTCTCCGAGCAAGATCGCATCACTGGCTCTTGCCACCGCCCCCGTAGACCACCTGTCTCCATCCATGAGAACCGAGGCGGCAATCCTTCGATGCGGTCATGGCTGGGCGCGATGATGGGAGGCGACCGACTGTAAGTCCGGCGACGCGCCGGCGGCATGGTACGGCTTCGCACTTGTCGGCCTGCCTGTCGCGAATACCCACCCATTCGCAAGGCTTGAGGTGAGTGGCCTGCCCCCGGGCCATCCGGCACGGGTTGGCAGCCGCGACCGTCGCTCAAGAGGGGGACGAGGCGGGGGGACAACCAGGACGTCCGGACCTGCGGTCAAAAGCACGTCCTCTGTGACGCTTCCGAGAAATGCCTTCCTCAGACCCGTTCGAGCATGCGTGCCGATCACCACCAGATCCGAGGGGATCCGTTCGGCAAGGCCGGTGATGGCCTCGGTGGGGGAGCCCTCCTCTATCCGTCTGGACCACTCACGATTGGCAAGGCCGCCATTCGTAAGAAGCGTCTCGACATCCTCCGTGGACCTCGAACGGCAAGCCTCGACGTAGCTATCGATCTGATCGCGCCCGACCCCAAACCCGGACAGCTTGGACTTCCCCGGTGCCTCGAAGGCATGCAGGACGGTGACGTGAGCGCGGTCCACGAGCGTGAGTGAATCCGCGTATCGCAGAGCCCGCGCCGACGCCTGCGAAAGATCGACCGGGATGAGGACCCTCGCGTAGGGGAATGCGGCGAAGCGTCTTGCGACGAGGACGGGGCATGGAGCGCTCCGGACCAGGTTTCCGACGGTTCGTCCCGCGGTGCGACTGCCCGCCCGATGCGAGGAGCCGACCACGATCAGGTCGACATCATGAGCCCCCGCGGCACTCCGGATCTCATCTGAGGGGCAGCCTAGGACGACAAGCGGCTCGCATGGGACACGGTAGAGTTCGGGGACCACGGCCACCTGTTCAACGGTCATGCGTTGGGCCTCTCGAATATCCCGCGAGGTTTCCCGTCCACCCGGGCCGTCCACGACGTGCATCAGAATGACCGTCCCGCGGCTCTGTGCGGCGAGGATGCCTGCGCGACGCACCGCCCGTTGCGAGCGGGGCGAGAAGTCGGTGGCAACGAGAATACGCATGGATCCTTCTCCTGAGAGCGCTGACGATGACGAAAAGCTGTGTTGGTCGGCAACCTGACGTGCGTTTCCACGCTCGCGCGAGATCGAGCGAACTCCGGCCGCTGTTTCAAGCAGCCAGGAAGCCATCAGGGATTGTCGGGCTGGTTTGTATGAATGGTCACCGACCCCGAGCAGAGAGCGTTCGCCGCTCTCCAGCTTCGGGGCTTAGCGGCCTGCGACGAGGCGGCTGGCTCTCTTGTTCAGAGGATGATCCGAAATTAACATAGCAACTACTAGATAATCAATATCGCAAAGTATGCAAGTTTTATCCAAGAATATGGGCTCGTTATCCAAGAACGGGTCAGCCATTCGCTTCCATCACCGTCTGAGCTGCCTTATCCCCCGACCGAATGGCTCCCTCGATGCAAGCGGGCAGACCCGTGTCCGTCCAGTCGCCTGCGATGAAGAGGTTGCGGAATTCCGTTCGCGTCCGGGGCCGGAGCCGGGCCGCCTCAGGCGTCGGCGCAAAGGTCGCTCGCTTCTCGCGGATGACTTGCCAGGGCGGCGGCATGTCCGAAAGGCCCGACATGTACCTGCCTGTGACGTAGGAGATTTCGGTCCAAATCCGATGCGCGAGTTCCGGTCGGCTCAAATCGCCTACGTCCGTTGCGCTAACGGTAACCGAGATTCGATCCGGATAGGCGAAGATCCAGTCCGACAGCCCGTTAACCACGCCCGTCAGCCGCGGCATGGCGGGAGGACAATTCACGCCGAAGTGGACGTTCGCGATCCCCCGGTGATCCGTCGGGACCTCCAACCCCGGGATGGCGTCGGCCGTCGCTTTTGGGGGAAGCGCGAGGATAACCTGATCCCGAGGCCGCAGCCGCACAGGGCCGTCGCCGAGGACGAGGCCAGCGACGCGCCCCCCTTTATACGCGAGGCGGTGCAGACGGCTGTTATGGCGGACCACCGCCCCCCGCTCCTCCAGGAAGCGTAATGCCGGGTCGACGAAGGCCTTCGAGAGCCCGCCCTGGGCGACGACAGGCCGGCAGGAATGCCCGCCCTCGACGAAGGTCTCGCGCAGGACCTGAGCGGCAAGGGTCGCATCCGCGTCCCTTGGGTCGATGTTCAGTGCGGCCAGGAGGACGGGGCGCCAAAGCCGCTCGTAGAGTGTCCCCTCGCAAGCGAGGACATCCGAGACTTTCGCACCCGGCCGTGCCGAAAGGAGGCGAAGGATCGGTGCGTAATCGGTAGCCAGGGTACCCGGGACGCGCCGGCTGGGATCGAGGATCCACCAAGGCACGCGCCCCTTGTTAAGGCGCAGTGTCCAGCGCTCACCCGCGGCGAGGTCAACGAAGGGAAACTCTGCCCGCGCATGCACGGAGACCGCGTTGCGGCCTCCGATGCGGTCAAGGAAAGCAAATGTCGCCCTATTGCCCGACAGGACAAGGTGGTTGCCATTGTCGATTGTCATCCTGAGTTGCGGATCGTGATAGGACCTGCAGCGGCCGCCGGCATGACCAGCGGCCTCGTGGACGATCACCGTACGCCCAGCTTCCGCGAGGCGCACGGCCGCTGAAAGCCCCGAGAGCCCCGCGCCTATGACGTGAACGACCCCAGTCATCGCGTACCCTTCCGTTAACGGACGAGGACGTTGCGGAACTGCCAGGGATCAGTTTCGTCGATGTCTTCCGGGAAGAGGCCGGGGCGGCCGGCGAGTGGGGTCCAGTCGGTGTAAACGCCAACGACGGGGCCGAGATACGGGCTCTGGACTTCGAGACAGCGGCGGAAGTCCATCTCGTCGGCCTCGACGATGCCGGCCTTCGGGTTCTCCAAGGCCCAAACCATACCGGCGAGCACCGCCGAGGTCACCTGAAGGCCGGTGGCGTTCTGGTATGGGGCGATGCGCCGGGTCTCCTCAATGGAGAGCTGCGAGCCGAACCAGTATGCATTCTTCTCATGGCCGTAGAGGAGCACGCCGAGCTCGTCGATTCCGTCGAGGATCTCGGTTTCGTCCAGGATGTGATGCCTCCCCTGCACCTCGGCCGCCTTGCCGAACATCTCGTGCAGGGAGAGGACCGCATCGTTGCAGGGATGGTAGGCATAGTGGCAGGTCGGCCGATAGGCGGCGCGCTCGCCCTCCAGCACCGTGTAGTAATCCGAGATCGAGACGGCCTCGCTGTGGGTCACGAGGAAGCCGAACTGCGCCTGGGACGTCGGTGTCCAAGAGCGCACGCGGGTGTCGGCGCCGGGCTGGAGCAGGTAGATGGCGCAGCGAGAGCCCCTCTCCTGGTCGCGGGCGTTGTCCGGACGCCAGGTCTCGTGGGTTCCCCATCCGAGCTCGGCCGGCTGGTTGCCCTCCGAGACGAAGCCTTCCACCGACCAGGTGTTCACGAACACCCCCTGCGGTTTCGGGGTATTAGCGCGCTGGGTGTCGCGCTCGGCGATGTGGATGCCCTTGACGCCGACCTCGCGCATGAGGCTGGCCCAGCCAGCGCGGTCCTTCGGCTCGGGGATCTCAAGGCCGAGATCGCCGGCGACATTCAGGAGTGCCTGCTTGACGAACCACGAGACCATGCCGGGATTGGCGCCGCAGCACGACACGGCGGTGGTGCCGCCTGGGTTGGCGGCGCGCGCGTCGAGGATTTCCTGGCGCAGCGCGTAGTTGGTGCGGTCGCCCTGGCTCCGGTCCTTGTCGAAGTAGAACCCCGGCCACGGCTCGGCGACAGTGTCGATGTAGAAGGCGCCCAGTTTGCGGCAGAGCTCCATGATGGCGCGGGAGGACGTATCGACGGATACGTTCACGCAGAAGCCCTGGCCGCCGCCCTCGGTAAGGAGCGGGGTGAGGACGTCGCGAAAATTCTCCTTCGTCAGGGCCACCTGCTCGAAGCGCAGGCCATGCCGGTCGGCCAGGGCCCGGTGCGCATCCGAGGGCTCGACGACAGTGAAGCGGTCCTTGTCGTACTCGAAGTGGCGCTCGATCAGCGGAAGGACGCCGCGTCCGATGGACCCGAAGCCGATCATGACGATGGGGCCGGTGATGCGACCGTGGACTGGCCAAATGGGTTCGGTCATCGTTCTTATTCCTTTGCGGAGGGGAAGGTTCGGCGAGGCTTCAGGCGTGAACGCCAAGTTATTCGTCCAAGGGATTGGAATAATTAAGGATGAGCGGCGCCCGGATCGGACGAACCAATCCGATCACCATGACCCGTCCTGGATCATCGATAGAATGGCTCGGCCGTCCGCCATGCCATTGCGCCGCCGAGGCTGAGCAGCCGAAGTGAAACCGGCGGCTTTTCCCGAGATCGGAGTTAAAATGAGGCTGGCTGAGAAGCACCTAGCGTGAGGTCCAGGCCCCACCGGAAGACCACGACGTCGACGGACGGCGACAACAGGCGGAAACGACCGGCTTGCGCCCACGCCGATATCTCGTCGCTAGCTGAGGCTATGCTACGAGTTTCCACCAAGCCTGTCCGAAAACGGCATCTGAGCTAGGACTGGAATTTATTGGAAAACTATCCCTGGAACGGGCCCCGCCTCAAAAGGCTGGCCAAGTGCCAGGGCTTAGGAGCCTGCTTGCAGACTGCCCGCACGCCCCAAGAGACGAATGCTTTGTAAAAGGTTTGACATGATGGGGCGGAGCATAGGCGAAGCCGTACGGGTGTCAATCGACGCTTTCCGCAGGCCGAACTTTCTAAACTGGAAGGTGCGGCGAAACGGGAATTGACAAGCGGGTGGACTTCCGAGAGGATCGAAAGATCATGCGCAATTCTTGGCCTCCCCATCGGGACCTGCTCCGGGCAGGTAGACTTATCGCGGGCGAATAGCCCCGAGCCGGAGGTGCCTGCGTGCACTGACCGCTCGGGGATTGCGAGCTAGCTCAATTTAGAGCTAACCAATATAATCAAATATTTGACCGGCGGGAGGAGCCTATATGGCTTACCCCTCGGCTGACCTGCGTCGCGTCCTCGCTTTTCTATTGGCGGTGGGCCCGTACTTGCGGAGTAACAGCTATGGAAAATTCCAAGTCCGCCCCGACATCGCCTTCCGCGACCGAGATCCGCGATGACAAGGCTGGGGGGAGCGGGGCGGCACCTGCGCATGATGTGGTTCCGCTGGCGCGCACCGTGATCCCCTTCTCGCGTGGGAATTACCCAAGGCCGCAATCCGGGCAGGGCAACGACCGGTCCGCCGCGGCCAATTCAGACAAGGACGACGACCCCGGACCAAGCGCCGCTTGATCGTCCGAGGTCGAAATACAGCAAGGATCGACGACTATGTCGCAAAAGATGACGAAGCCACAAATCAAGATGACGAAGGACGATCATGAACGCCTGTCGCAGCTGGCTTCATTTGCCACCGACCGTTCGCCCGAGGTTGCCGACTTTCTCGCCGATGAAGTGGATCGTGCCAGAATCGTCGGTCAAAGGGCATGCGTGGCAGACCTCGTCCAGATGGGGTGCATGGTCGAATTCAGGGACGACGCAACGGGAAAGGTTCAGGCCGTGACTCTGGTCTACCCTGGCGAGGCGGACATCGAACAGGGAAGAGTGTCCGTCATGACGCCCATCGGGGCGGCCTTGATCGGGCTTAGTCTCGGCCAGTCGATAAATTGGCGAACCCGCACGGGCATCGTGAAACGACTGACGGTCCTCGACGTGAAAGTGCCGGAGACGGTGTAGGGGGCGTTCTGCCGGTCGCCTTACTCCGATACCGGACCGAACCATTCGATCTTAACTTACCTCATAGCTCAGAGAAGGGAGCTTTCACGCAATGACGGGTCACATCGTCCTCGGAGGATCGCCCCACTTGATGATCCCGGACACGGATTTCCTCGACCTGCGCCGGGTCGCATCCGGACATCCTCAAATGGATGCGAAGGCCACCGCACCTGATCTTCTTGCTGCCGAGTTGGACCGCGCTGAAGTCGTCAGGCCGGAGGCGTTGCCTTGGAACGTTGTGACGATGCATGCTCGCGTCGAGTATCGGGATGACGTCACCGATCATGTCGAGCGCCTGACGCTGGTCTATCCGGATGAGGAGCAATGGGACGAGACTTGCGTCTCGGTCCTGTCGCCTCTCGGCGCAGCTGTGTTGGGCTTGTCTGAAGGTCAATCCATACAGTGGCGTACACCCACGGGCGGCATTCGGGGCGTAACGATCATGCACGTCATCTTCCAGCCCTATCAGTTCGAGCCAAGCTAGTACGGCGAGGGTCTGATGAATTGCTTCCTTGATCGGAAATGACACCGCGCCCATCCGAGCGAAGCCCGTCTGACCCATTCCCACGACGTATCAGGAACAGCCTATGTGCCTCAACGCACCCACATTGATTGTAAGCTAACGAATTATCTGGCGTGCCGCTCGTTTGGCCGATACATCAGTGCTCAAGTCATCTATCGACGAGCGGGAGAGAGCCGGTGTGAACCGGCCGCCGAAGGAGCAACCGCCCCGGAAACTCTCAGGCACCCGGACCGCCCGTCGTTCAACACTCTGGAAAGCGGAGCGTCAGCTCCCGCCGACGGTGTATGCCCATGCCTGCGCGAAGGCCCGGGTGAAACTCTCAGGCCAATGACAGAGGGGGCCGCATGCATGACGCATGCGGAGCAACCTTTGGAGGCCTGCGCAATGACGTCCCCATAGCCTGACACGCCGCGAGCCCATGAGCTTGCCGCCTCACCCTCCGCGACCGGCCGGCTCGTCCCGCGAGCAGCAATGACGCCGCACGTCCGGCATCGACCGCGCGGCGCCCTCGAACCTGCCTAGAGCCGCGCCACTTTCGAACGCCCAATCAGGATACACGACGATGTTGGCTACCCGCCGATCCCTGCTCCTCGCCGCAGCCGTCCTCGCACCCGGTCAGGCGCAAGCCTTCTTCTGGGACACGCAGCCCGAAGCGCCGAAGGCACCAGTACCCGTCGATCCCGCGTCGAACCGCGACGCCTGGTTCACCGGCGCGATCCCAGACGATCCCTTCGACGTCCCTACGGTCGATCTGACGCTCGTACCCCCGGAATTTCGCAAGCAACTGGTGAATTACGACGGGCCGGAGCGCGCAGGCACGCTGGTCATCGATACGCACGCCCGCTTCCTCTACCTCGTGCGCGAGGGTCGGACCGCGATCCGCTACGGCATCGGGGTGGGCCGGGCTGGCTTCACTTGGTCCGGCACCGCCGTGATCAAGCGCAAGGCCAAGTGGCCGGGCTGGCGCCCGACGGAGGCCATGCTGAAGCGTCGGCCCGGCATCCCACGTTACGTCGAGCCTGGCGTCGAGAACCCGCTCGGGTGCCGCGCCCTCTACCTCTACCAAGGCGACAAGGACACGCTCTACCGCATCCACGGCACCAACGAGCCTTGGACGGTGGGCGGCACGGATTCCTCCGGCTGCATCCGCCTGCTGAACGAGGACATCTACGATCTCTACGGTCGTGTCCCGACCGGTACGACCGTCGTCGTGAAGACGTCGATGCCGGAGGCGATGGTGCAGCGTGAGTGGGATGATCACCCCCGTTCCGACAACCAGGTCCTGCTCTTCCGATGAATGCCGTGGTGCGAAGGCACCGCGACGAGACCGCTTCTGACCGCCAGGATGAAACCCGATGTTCGAGACTGCGACCGCCACCCTGGATTGGCTCGGCGTGATCGTCTTCACGGTCGCCGGGGCCCTCGTTGCATCGCGTAAGGAAATGGATTTCGTCGGGTTCGCCGTGTTGGGCACCGTGACGGGTGTCGGGGGCGGGACGCTCCGGGACCTCCTGCTTGGCCAGCCAGTGTTCTGGACGCAGCAACCGGCCTACCTCCTGGCCTGCGTGCTCGTTTCCTGCGCCGTGTTCTTCGTCGCGCACATCCCGCAATCCCGGTACCGATACCTCGTGCGCCTCGACGCCCTCGGCCTGGCGCTCTTCACCGTGGCGGGGGCGGAGAAGGCCTTGCAGGCTGGTGCGAGCGCCACGGTAGCCATCGTCATGGGAGTGGTGACGGCCACCTTCGGAGGCCTCCTGCGCGACCTTCTCGGGGGGGACAGTCCAGGTATCCTCAGCAGGGAAATCTACGCCTCGGCCGCCGCGGCCGGTGCCGCGGCCTTCGTCGCCCTGACCATCCTTGGCGTCCCGCGCGAGCTTGCGTTGGGCGCCGGCTTCCTCGTCGCCCTGCTGGTGCGGGCCGCTTCGCTCCGCTTCGGTTGGACGCTTCCGCGATATCGCCCCCGCGCCGGCATCCCCTATAATTGACAGGGCCGATCCATCGCGTCTCGCCGACGTCGAGACGCCTCGCAACGACGGACATCGTCGCAGCAGCGCTGCCGCGGTCCGACCAAAGGGATACACCAAGATGGTTATCGGCAAACGCTGCAGCCGGCTCGCGCTGGCAGCCTTCATTCCGCTCTCGACCATTCCTAATCCGGCCTTCGCCCAAGGCGGCCCTAAGGCTCTGCCCGGACCGACGGAGGCGCAACTCGCGAAGCTGAAGGTCATCTACGAGGACCTCCACGCCAACCCGGAGCTCTCGATGCAGGAGACGCGCACGGCCGGCATCGCCGCGAAATGGCTCAAGGACCAGGGCTTCGAGGTCACCGAGGGCGTGGGCGGCACGGGCGTGGTCGGCCTCCTGCGCAACGGCGACGGCCCGACCGTGCTTCTGCGCGCCGACATGGACGGCCTGCCGATGAAGGAGAACACCGGCCTTCCCTATGCCAGCACGAAAAAAGGGACGGATCCGGCGTCCGGCCGTGAGACGGCCATCGCGCATTCCTGCGGGCACGACCTGCACGTGACCTGGCTGATGGGCGCGACCCAGATCCTGGCCGCCAACAAAGAAAAATGGCACGGGACCGTGATGGCCGTGTTCCAGCCTGGCGAGGAGATCGGCGAGGGCGCCAAGGCCATGGTCGACGACGGGATGGTGAAGCGCTTTCCGAAGCCGGTCGTCACCTTGGGGCAGCACGTGCTGCCGTTCCCGGCCGGGCAGGTTCGCCTCGCCAGCGGCCCCGTTCTCTCCCGCAGCGACAGCATGAAGGTAACGTTGTACGGACGCGGCGGGCACGGCTCCGGGCCGGAATCAACCATCGATCCGGTGGTCATGGCCGCCGCAACGGTGATGCGCCTGCAAACCATCGTCTCGCGCGAGGTCTCGATGTCGGACAGCGCCGTAATCTCGGTCGGGTCGATGCTGGCTGGGTCGAGCGCCAACATCATCCCGGACGAGGCGCAGCTGCAGCTCAACGTTCGCACCTACGACGATGGAGTGCGTGATAAGGTGCTGGCCTCAATCAAGCGGGTCATCGACGGGGAGGCCGCCATATCCGGTGCTCCGAAGCCGCCTCTTCTGACGATGCTGGGGCAGTTTCCCCTGACTGTGAACGACGAGGAAGCGACCGCCAAGGTGACCGAGGCCCTCAAGCACCGCCTGGGGGCCGACACGGTGCGGACCGCCAGCAGCGCAAACGCCAGCGAGGACTTCACTGTCTTCGCCCGCGCCTGGGACGTGCCGTCGGTGTTCTGGTTCGTCGGAGGGACTGACCCGAAGCTCTACGCCGAGGCGGAGAAAGCCGGGACCCTGAACGAGCTTCCCTCGAACCACTCCCCTGAGTACGCGCCTGTCCTGACACCGACCCTGCGCACCGGCGTGGAGACGATGCTCGCAGCCTCTGGTCATTGGCTGGCCCCGGGCGCCGCGGATTCGCAGGCACGCTGAACCGAATGGCGCCGGGTAGGAACCCGGCCCCATTCCGAAGCTTCAGTGCTCCGGCGTAAGCCGTAGATGTGTTCCCCACGGATCGCGCATCATGAGCGTTTCCCCATCCTCGATGACAGACGCGCGTGCGACTTGGCAGCGGCTCCGTACCGATGCAAGCGTCTCACCCTTCGCGATCAAGGAGACCTCCGCGAGGCCGGTCGTCCCCTCGACGCGTACCGGAGCGCCACGGCTGTTCCAGATGTTGCCAGCAAGCTGGTGATGGTAGCCGCCAGAGCCGAGGAACAGGGCGCCTGGATAGCGGCACATGACATCGAAGCCGAGCAGGTCCACATGGAAGCGCTCCGTCGCGTCGAGATCGCCGACTTGCAGGTGGACATGTCCGACGCAACTGCCGGCCGGCATGCCGGCCCAGGGCCGGATGGCGGCACCGACGATGCCGGCGCGATCCAGACGCTCATTGCGCATCACAACGGAGCCGTCCTGCGCCCGTTGCCATTGCTGGCTGGGGCGGTCGACGTAGATCTCGATGCCGTTGCCCTCCGGGTCGGAGAGGTAGACCGCCTCGCTGACAAGGTGATCCGCCGCGCCCGTGAGCGTGACGCCGTTCCGGTCCGCGTGCAGGAGCCAAGCGCCAAGATCGCCGCGGGTCGGCAACAGGAAAGCGGTGTGGAAAAGACCCGCTTCCTGCTGTGTCCACGGCCGGGCATCCGGGTCCGCCCGTAGGACGACGAGCGTCGTGCCGCCCGTCCCGAGCCGTACGGTGTCGCCGGCCTCCGCCTCGACGCCAAGGCCGATCACATCCCGGTAAAAGGTCCTGACGGCGTCGAGGTCGCACACGACGAGGGTCACCGCACCAACATGGTAGGGTGCGTTGGCTAGAACGCCATCCGCCCCGTCATTCGCTAGGCTCAATGCCGGATCAGTCATGGTGTATCTCCGTGTCTGGATAACAGCTTGAGAGGAGTGGGATTGCCCACGGGGCTTCAGCGTGCGGTGGTCTCCCCGGCGACCGGGGGCGGGGCCCCCCGCCAGGAGCCGAACAGGCTGAAGTGCGAAGTCTCGCCCTTCGGTTCGACCGCGACCGTCGCGGTGCGGCCCGAGACCAGCCGGGTCTCGTCGGGAACGCGATCGAGCTTGATCCGCACCGGGATGCGTTGCGCCAGCCTTACCCAGGCGAAAGTCGGGTTGACGCTGGCGAGTAGACTAGACCCGGCGGTGCGCTCGCGATCCTCGATGCCCCCGGCGAAACTTTCGACATGGCCCGTCAGGGTCCCCGCCTCGCCCATAAGGCGGATGCTGGCTCTGTCGCCGACATGGATGCGCGGCAGCTTGGTCTCCTCGAAGTAGCCCTCAACCCGCAGGGTGTCGCTGTCGATGAGCGCCATCACCCCGCGCCCGGTGGAGACGTAGGTGCCGGGGCGCAGGCCCATGTTGGTGATGCGTCCGTTCACCGAGGCCTTCACCTCGGAACGTCCGAGGTTGAGCTTGGCGGTGTCTCGGTCCGCCATGGCCTGCTCATAGGTGGCCTTGGCCTCCAGGTCGGCGGCCTGGGCGGCCTCGACCCGCTGCTGGGACGCCGCAGCGTCGCTCAACTTCAGGTAGCGGGCGTAGTCGGCTGCGGCCTGTGCGGCGGTTGCCTTCTTGCCCTCGACCATCGCCTCCGCCTGACGGAGCGACAGGGCGAAGCGGTCGGGGTCGATCCGGAACAGCACGTCGCCCCGCTTCACCACCTGGTTGTCGGCGATGAGTACCTCACTGACGAGGCCAGAGACGTCCGGCGCCACCTGCACCACGTCGGCGCGCACGCGCCCGTCCCGCGTCCACGGCGCCTCCATGTAGTAGTCCCACAGCGCCAAACCGACGACGACGGCGGCGGCGGCGATCCCGAGGGTGATGAGGATGCGGAACGAAAGGGCGAGGAATCGAGGCATCGGGGATTCCGGAAGGTCTGGACATGGATGGAGCGGTCGAATTCTGTTGGCCGCTTAAGAGGTGAGCGGGACCGCCACCGAGACGACGAGACCGAGGAGCACGACGTAGAGGGCGAGGTCGAACAGCGGCCGGTGCCAGACGAGGCGATAGAACCCGGTCCGGGCCAGCACCCACCGGAGGGGTAGGCTGACGGCGAAGGCGATCAGCATCCAGGCCGCTAAGCTCGGAACGAAGACGCCGTAGAGGTCGAGTTCACCCGTCATGCCGCGAGCTCCGGTTGCGTGGTCGAGTTCCGGGTCGAACGGTAGGGGACCGCGTCGGGAAACAGGCCACGCCGGATGCCGACGAGGGCCATGAGCGCGGCGCGGCCCGAGGCTTGGCGAGCCGGATCGGCCGAGACCGCGTCAAGCGCACCATCGATGGTGCCGAGCAGGTCCGACGGCGGCTCCTCACGCTTGACTCCGAAGTGCCGTGACAGCGCGCCGAGCAGGAGCTCGACCGCTTCTCGGCCTTCCTTCGGGAGTTCCCGCCGATCACGCCGCAACTCGACCACGTTAATGCCGACCCGGACCTCGGCGAGGAGGTCGGCGGTCCACTCGGCATCGTCGGGAGGCAGGGAGGCGAGGCGCGGCGCGATCAGCCCGACCCGGTCCAGCATCAGGGCCGCGAGTTCGAGGCCGTTCTGCGCCCCCTGGCGCTCGGCCGCCCGGGCCAGGCTGCGGCGGTTGACGGCCCGTAGGCGCCGCGCCGACCACCCGGCACCCACCGAGCGCACAAGACGCGTGACGATGGCGGCCACCCACATCCCGACGATGACGGCGATGGACGAGTTCGCGAAGGCGGCGAAGTCGGCGCTGTAGCTGCCCTGGATGGCGATCATCGCCGAGCCGTTGACCGCCGCGCCCATCGCCAGGGGCGCGGTCTTCGGCTGGGCCATGAAGATCCCGCAGATCAGCAGGGCAGGAGCCAAAGCCAGGACCAGCATCTCGAACGTGGTGGCGAGCGGCAGGACCGCGAACAGATAGGTCCCCGCTCCGAGGGCGCCGAGGATCGCCGAGTTGGCGAAGCTGACGATGAACGGCGCGGGATCGTCCTGGGCGGCGAAGAAGCTGCAGCCCACCGCCGCCATCATCGGGGCGGCCGAACCGTGCGGCCAGCCGGTGGCAATCCAGATCGCGCAGGTGATCAAAATGGTCAGAAACACGCCCACGGCCGACAGCAGCGCCATGCCGTGGTCGCGGTGGCGGATCATGCGGGCCGCGGCAGTGTATCGGAAGGTGAGGTCCTCGGTGACGGGGGTGCCGTCCGCGATGTGCCGCTCCAGGATGCGGGCGTCCTGGCGCAGGTCGATGAAGTCGCGCAGCCGCGCCAGGAGACTGGCGAGCACCAACGCGCTCCAGGACGTCCGCGCGCCAAGCTCGGGTTCGAGTGCAACCGCAGCCGCCTTCAGCCGGTCGGCCTCGGTGCGCTCGGTCGTGCCGGAGGCGAGCCAAAGAGCCATTTCGTCGAGCAGGGTGCGCAGACGCTGCGGCAGAGCCCGCGCGCGCTCCAGCGTTTCGATGCGGTCCGAGATTGCCGAGGCGATGGGCAGGAACATCAGCATGTGTTGGCGCAGCGTCGCCATCGCATCGGCCGAGCGCTCGGCCCCAGTCATGTCGTATCGCAGCGGTGTCGCCAGGGCGTCGAACGCGACCGCGTCCGAGGCGAGCTTCAACCGAGTCGCCTGGGTGTCCTTCGTGGTGCGGGCGCGGCCGAGGACGTCGATGACCCAGCCGCGCGCATCACGCAGCCAAAGGTCAAGCCGGCCAGTGATCACGGGCACCACGGATTGCGGCAGCACCACCGTGTTGACGAGGCTGGCGCAGAGGATGCCGAGGGTGATCTCTTCGGCCCGCGCCACGGCTGTGTCGAACATCGTCCCGGGGTCGCCGACGGCCGGAAAGCCGATCAGGGCCGCCGTGTAGCCGCCGAGCATCATGAGGTAGCTGCGCGGGGTCCGGTCGAGGAGAGAGAAGTACAGGCAGGTCGCGACCCACAGTGCGATGGCCAGGGTCAGGAGCTCCGGCGAGTTCACGAGATTCGGCACGAGGGCGACCGTCACGACGGCCCCCAGCAGGGTGCCCAGCACCCGGTAGAGCGCCTTGGAACGAGTCGCGCCGGCGAGCACCTGGCTGGTGATGTAGACGGTGCCGAGCGCCCAGTAGGGGTTCGGCAGATCGATCCAGAACGCCAGGAACAAGGCCAGCACGCCGGCCCCGAAGGTTTTCAGCGAGAACGCCCAGTCGCGCCAGCCCGGAAGGGTCATTCGGGGGCATCTTTCGTGGCCGCTGCCGCGGCCGAGGCCCCTGCGGCGAAATCCTGGACTGTCCGGAACACCCGTAGGCTCGCCTCCAGGTCGGCAGGACTCACGTCGGCGAACATAGCCGCGCGCAAGCCGGCCAGTTCGACCTCTATCTCGGCGACGACCATCTTCGCCTCCGAGGTGAGGCTGAGCACCTTCGCTCGCCGGTCGCTCGGATCCTCGGTTCGCACAACCAGCCCGGCCTTCTCAAGTTGGTCGAGCAGGCGCACCAGCGACGGCCCCTCGATGCCGACCGCCTCAGCCAAGGCGTTCTGGCGCGGTGCGTCCCCCATCCGCGCGATCATGACCAGCGGAAGTGCCTTCGCCTCCGAGATCCCGTGCCTTTCCGTGACCGTGTTGGCCACGCGACGCCATTGGCGTCCCGTCAATATCAAGGTGTGGGAGTAGGCTTGGCTAAGGTCGCTCAGGTCCATCTCGTCGCCTCGTGGCAACCTGGTAGGAACGATCCACCGAATTGCGTATCTATAAATAGGAAGCTATTTATTAGCGGGTGAATTTCAAGGTGGATGCGGTCTCGTCCTCCGTTGCGCGTATAGGGCTCTTGATCGGAAGTGAGGTTCGTAACCTTCGGTATCTCCTTCCCTACCTGGGTGATCCGGATCTGGAAGGTCTCAATTTGATCGGTCGGCCGGGTCGCTGGAGTCTACATTCTTTCGAGCGGAGCCGAGTGTGACTTCGATCCGGTCACGCGGGACGATATGCCGGTTTTCGTTTATTCACGGCTCGCCGAAATGCAGATCGAGATAGCCGTTGGCGAGTTGCGTCGGATGTCGGTTGGGCAAGCAGACCGAGGCAATAGAACGATCTAAGTCTGCCTGGGAGCATTCATCAGAAAGGCTTCTTTGGCGTAGTTGGGTCGACATCTCCCCGTCCGCACTTCGACCACATTGGGTGGAATGCGGTCCGACTGCTTTCGACCAGAAGACGTCCATAAGCGCTTATCGTGGAGGCCATCGAGCATCGGCCGATTGCGCCACTAGGGCGTGGTGACGATTTAAGGATTTGGGATTCCCAGCAGGGCTGAATTCGGATTCAACGCTGATTTTGGAGATCGGCGATGGATTGCGACGCACTTCGGGACGACCAATGGGAGCGGATCAAGGATTTTGTGCCCGGCGGGACCAGAGGCAAGCGTGGTCCCCGCACGGACAATCGGCGGTTTCTCGATGCGCTTCTCTGGATGGCGCGTTCGGGCGGGCGCTGGCGCGACCTGCCTGAGCGCCTGGGCGATTATCGCTCGGTGAAGCGGCGTTACTATCGCTGGATCGAGATGGGGGTCCTCGACGCGATGCTGTCGGTGCTGGCGCGGGATGCCGACCTCGAATGGCTGATGATCGACTCGACCATCGTGCGGGCTCATCAGCATGCGGCCGGAGCCCGCAGGGAAAAAGGGGGGCGGATGCCCAGGGCCTGGGTCGGTCTCGAGGCGGACTGAGCACCAAGATCCACGCGGCAACGGAAGCGCTCGGCCTACCGGTCCGCCTGATTGGCTCTCCCGGACAGAACAACGACATCACAGTCGCCCATGACCTCGTCGAAGGCTTCGACGCCAAGGCGACCATTGCCGACAAAGGATACGACGCCGATCACTTTTGCGACGGTCTCGCCGAGACCGGAACGGAGATCGTCATTCCGCCCAAGCGAAACCGCAAGATCCAGCGCTCCTACGATGTCGAACTCTACAAAGAGCGCAACCGCATCGAACGCTTCTTCGCCAGACTCAAACAGTACCGACGCGTCGCCACACGATACGACAAACTTCTCGCCAATTTCATGGGCTTCGTCAAAATCGCTGCCATCGCCATATGGCTCAAATAGTTAAATCGTCACCACGCCTTAGGCGCAGGCTGCATAACCTTTCACCCCCGATGGATCAGAGCCTCCGCACCTGAAAAGAGCGGACTGTCCCAATCCATCTGGCGACGGACAACGGTCCGGGACCAGACTGATGCAATGTTACAATGTTGCGAGAAAATGACGCCCCCTCGATTGACTATGCGGCGGCGCCCGGCGAATGTCTGACCGTCAAGGTTCCTGCGGGTCGTCGGCTCGCGGGCTAAGAGGGAATTCGGGGTGCTCGCAGGAGCGCTTCCGAAGCTGCCCCCGCAACTGTTAGCGGTGAGCCCTCACCGTCCATGGTCACTGGTGCGACGCACTGGGAAGGCCGAGGCGAGGGCGACGACCCGCGAGCCAGGAGACCTGCCTTGCACAACGATACGTCTCTCGGGCGGGGTGTCCCGGCGGAGCGCATGAGCGGGCTTGGCTACTGACGCAGCCGGTCCCGCGAGGGCACCCGCTCGGCCGTCGCTCGACAACCTTGAGCGCACCGGTGCCCCTTCGTCCCAACCTGGCGACCTCGAAGGTTGCGATCCTGACCCTGCCCGTTCCGGCCAAGCGTCGTCGGATGTCGAGGCGTCGAGGATCGCACTACGCGCTTGCCGCAATCCTTTCGGCGGGCGCGCCTGCACTGGAGGCCCGGGCGCAGGAGGCCGTCACGCTGGAGGAACTCTCCGTGGAGGCTACTGGCGGGAGCGCTCCAGTGGTCGCTGGTGCTGGCCCCTCCCCGGGGATAGGCCTGATCGGTCCGACCCCGGGCTACCGGGCCGACCGGGCGGTGAGCAGCACGAAGACCGACACGCCCCAGCGCGACGTGCCCCAGATCGTCACCGTTGCGCCGCGCGAGGTCATCACAGATCTCGCCGCCACCCGCGTCGACCGGGTCTTCAACTATACGCCCGGCGTCGCCCAGCAGAACAATTTTGGCGGCCTGACGGTGTTCAGCTACGCCATCCGTGGCACGACTACCTCGGAACTCTACCGTAACGGCTTCCCGATCAACCGAGGCTCGCCGCCGCCGCCCGACACCCAGAACGTCGAGCGCATCGAGGTGCTCAAGGGCCCCGGTGGCGGCCTGTTTGGGCGCAGTGACCCAGGTGGCCTCGTCAACTTCGTCACCAAACAGCCGACCGCTGAGCGCTTCGTCGAGATGGGCGGTCTCTGGGGTTCTTTCGAGCAGTTCCGCGACACGGTCGATGCCGGTGGCGCGCTCAACGAGGACGGCACGCTGCTCTACCGATTTAACTTTGCGGGCGGACGCCAGAACAGCTTTCGCGATTTTGTCGACAGCGACCGGCTCCTCGTCGCTCCCGTCGTGAGCTGGCAGGTCACGCCGGACACGAAAATCACCGTCGAGACCGAGTTCCTGCGCAATCGCGTCGTGGTCGACCGGGGTGTGATTGCGATCAACCGCCAACTCGGCTTCCTGCCGATTTCCCGCTTCCTCGGCGAGCCGGGGCAGAGCACGTATCAGAGCTCGGACACGATGCAGGTGCGGGTCGAGCATCGCTTCAACGCCGATTGGCAGATGCGCCTCGCCACCCACTTCAACACCGGCTCGCTGGTCGGGGAATCGGCGGAGGTCCGTGGCCTCGCCGCCGACAATCGCACCGTCCTGCGCGACCGGAACTTCCGCGATTACCGCTGGGATACCGCCATCGGTCAGGCCGAGGTGGTGGGGCGCTTCGCCACCGGTGATCTCGGTCATACCCTGCTTCTCGGCTTCGAGCGGGAGAGCACGGATAGCCGCGTGGTCTATGATCGCTCGAACTTCCGCCAGAGCCCCTACAGCCTCGACATTTACGATCCCCGCTACGGCCAGGCCCTGCCGCCGCTCACGATCCGGCGCAACAACTTGGAACGAGTCACCAACACCGCCCTCTATGTCCAGGACCAGATCGCGCTCAGCCCCGAGTGGAAGGCGCTCCTCGGGGCCCGGTTCGATTTCTTCGAGCAATCTTTTCGCGAGCGAACGAACTCGACCCAGTCAGAGCAATCGCGGGTGGCGGCCACGCCGCGTGCCGGGCTCGTCTACCAGCCCCTGCCTGAGCTTTCGCTCTACACCAATGTCGGCACCAGCTTCCGGCCCAATATCGGCCCCGACGCCTTCGCGGTGGCCCGCGCGGAGCCGTTCGAGCCCGAGACTGGCATCGGCTACGAGGTGGGTGCCAAGCTCGATCTGTTCGGAGGCGCCCTCGGCCTGACGGCGGCGGCCTTCCGCATCGAGCGGCAGAACGTGCTGACGGCCGACCCCAACAACAGCGGCTTCTCGCTGGCGGCGGGCGGCGTGCGCAGCCAGGGCTTCGAACTCACGGCCGCAGGCCAGATCACCCCCGAGATCAAGATCCTGGCGGGCTACGTCTACGCCGACGCAGTGGTGACCAAGGATAACGTGCTGCCGGTGGGCGCACCGCTGATCAACATCCCGCGCCACTCGGGCAGCCTGCTCGCTGTGCACGAGGTCCAGGCCGGCCCCTGGAAGGGCCTCGGCCTGGGCGGCGGCGTGCGCGGGGTTGGCGAACGCGCCGGGGACGCATCGGGCTCGGGCTTCTCTCTGCCGGCCTACATCGCTGTCGATGCGCTGGCCTATTACCGCTACGAGAACATGCGCTTCGGCCTTAACGTCGAGAACATCTTCGACACCACTTACTATGAGAGTTCGAACAGCGTGTTCCGGGTCTATCCCGGCGCGCCCCGGCGCTTCACCGGCACGATCTCGGTGCGGTTCTGATGACTGAGGTCACGACCCATTCGGGCGACTTCGTCCTGGAGATCCGGGGGGCGGGCAAGCGTTTCGGCGAACGCCAAGCCCTCGATGGCCTCGACCTGTCGCTCCGTCCCGGGGAAGTCTTCGCCCTGCTCGGGCCGAACGGGGCTGGCAAGACCACAACGGTCAACCTGATCCTCGGCTTCCTAAAGGCGGATGCCGGCACGGTCCGGGTCTGCGGTGTCGATGCCGGCGCCGACCCGGTCGGCGCGCGCCGGCACGTGGCCTACATCCCCGAACAGGTGGCGCTCTATCCCGGCCTCTCCGGGGTGGAGAACCTGCGCTACTTCACGACCCTGGCCGGCCTCGATCTGACGAAAGCGAACGCACGCATGCTCCTCGCGGAGGCCGGCCTCGCCGAGCCTGCCCTCGCCCGTCCCGCCGGCTCCTATTCCAAGGGCATGCGCCAGAAGGTCGGCATCGCGGTGGCACTCGCGCGCCGTGCCCGGCTCCTCCTCCTCGACGAACCGACCTCGGGCCTTGATCCGAGCGCGGCGGCGGACTTCTCCACAACGGTCCGGGCGGCGGCGGATCGTGGCACCGCCATCCTGATGGCGACCCACGATCTCTACAGGGTGCGCGAGATGGCTGGCCGCGTCGGTGTCCTTAGCCGTGGCCGTATCGTTGAGGAGATCGACCCCCGGACCCTCGACCATGTCAGCCTGGAGCGGCTCTACATCGAGCGGCTGGCGGGGAGCGCGGCGTGAGGCAGCTCGCGGCCGAACTCGCGCGCACCGCCCGCGATGCGCGCCTTCGCTGGATCGGTGCCGTCCTCGTCCTGCTCCTCACGGTCGCGGGCCTCGGCGCCTGGCGGGATTCTATGCGCTATGCTGGTGAGGTCGCTCAGGTCGCGGCCGCCGAGCGCGCGCGCTGGCTCGGCCAGGATACCAAGAACCCGCATTCGGCCGACCATTTCGGCCTTTGGGTGTTCCGCCCCTCGGCACCGCTCGCCGTGCTCGATCCCGGTACCGAGCCCTACACGGGCCGGATGGTGCGGGTCGAGGCGCACGTTTTCAACGACGCGGTCTATCGCGCCATCCAGGATGCCGGACCGCTCGCGCGATCCGGCCTCGGCAGCGTCGCCGATATCGTCCAACTCGTGGTGCCGCTCGCCGCCATCCTGCTCGGCTTCTCCGCCTTCGCCGCCGACCGCGAGCGCGGCACGCTGCGTCTCGCGCTCGGCAACGGCGTCCCGCCGGGCCGGCTCTTCGCGACCCGGTTCGCGGCGCTCTTCGCCGCGCTGGCGCTCGTGGCAGGGCTTCCGCTCCTCGGGATCGGCGCGCTCGCAGTGGTGAGCGAGGAGGGTGCCGGCTGGCAGGCCGTTCCGCGACTGCTCACCTGGGTAGCGGCGCAGCTGACCTATGCCACCGTATTTCTGCTGCTCGCGATGCTCGTCTCGCTCGTCGCACGTACGGCCCGGGGCGCGCTTGCGGCGGCGCTCGCGGTCTGGGCCGTCCTTTGCGTCGCGGCCCCCCGCCTCGCAATCGTCGGTGTCGACGCGGTCATGCCCGCCCTGTCCTACCGCGAGGTCCGGACGCGGATCGAGTCCGGTTTTCGGGCGCATCGCACCGCCGAGGCGAACGATGTCCGTACGCGCGAGGTGCTCGCCCGCTATAGCGTGAGCGACCCCGACGAACTGCCCGTGGACCTGCGCGGCCTGATGATGTCGGAGAACGAGAACTACAACTTCACGGTCTACGACCGTGAGCTCGGCGCGTTCTTCGACAGCCTCGCGACCCAGGAAAGGGCGTTGGCCTGGGCTGGCCTGCTGTCGCCGCGGGTCGCCCTGCAGGCCCTCTCGCAGACGCTCGCCGGCACCGATTTCGCCCAACACGCCCACTTCGTCTGGGCGGCGGAGGCCTATCGGCGCCGAATCTCCGAACGCATGAACGCCGAGATCCGCGACCATCCCCAGCGCGGCGGGACCACCCTCGTCGCCGGACCGGATCTCTGGGGGGAGATCCCGCCTTTCGTCCACCGGCCATTGCCGTTCGCCACCACGCTGGCCAACGCACGCGTTCCGGCCTTCGTCCTCGCCCTGTGGCTCGGTCTGCTTGCGCTCCTGTGCCGTCCCCTTGTCCGGAGGCTGAAGCCGTGAGAACCGTCCGGTTTCCCGTCCTGCTCGGCGCCGAACTGCGCCTGATCCTGCGCGAGCGCCTGACCTGGGCGATCCTCGCCGCCCTCCTCGTGGCTCTCTGCCTAGCGGCGTGGACGGGCGCAGGGCGCGTCTCCATGGAGCGAGCCGCCCTCTTGCAGGCCGCCGCCAACACCGACCGGGTCGTGCGGGACGCCAAGGCCGCCCATGAGCGTTATGGCAAGCCCTCGCCAATCAAAGTGAACTACTGGCAGGACCCCACCGACGCCTTCGGCTACATGACCTACTTCATGGCCGCCTACGCGGTGAAGCCGCCGACGCCGCTTGCCGTATTCGCGGCCGGTCAATCCGACGTGCAACCCGCGATCATGCGGGCCAGCTTCGGCTTCAGCACGGTCTTCGACGACACCGCCTACGAACCCAGCTCGACCGCCCGGCTCAGGCTCGGCCCCTTCGATCTTGCCTTCGCGCTGGTCTACCTCGTACCTCTCGCCGTCATCGCACTCGCCGGCACGCGGCTCTCCTCCGAGCACGACAACGGCATCCTGCGCATGATCGCGTCGCAGCCCGTCGGGCCGCGTCGCGTGGCGAGCGCGAAGTTCGGGGCCGTGGCGCTGGTCGCCATCACAGCTGTGCTCGGTGGAACGGCGCTGGCGCTCATCGTATCGGGCGGTCTCGGAGAGCTCGGCGGTTGGGAGGGTACGCTGGCCCTCCTTGCGGCCACCCTGGCCGCCTACGTCGTCCTCTGGGTGTCGGCCTGCGCCCTGGTGGCCAGCCTGTGGCGCGGAGGCGTCGCCGCCCTCGCGATCCTCGTACTGGCCTGGGCCTGCGTCACAGTCGCTCTCCCAAGCACGCTCGGCCTCGCGGTCGAGGCCCTCGCACCAACGCCTTCTCGGATCGCTGCCATCGATGCGAGCCGGCAGGCTCAGGTCCGCTTCTACACCGGGGAGGAAGGCGCACGGATCACCTCGGCCTGGCTTGCAGGCAAGGTTCCGGAGGTCACGAGCCGGCCGGGGCTGGCGGAGGCGCCCGAGATCAAGCGCCTCGCTCGCGATGCGTTCTACGACGAGGCGCTGGCGAGCTACCGAGATGCCGCGCACGACCATGCCAGGGCGGCGGCGGTATGGAGCCGGCGACTGGCGATTCTGTCGCCCGCGACCGTCCTCGCAATCGCGCTGGAGATGGCGGCGGGAACCGACGCGGAGCGCCATTCGGCCTTCCTGGCGGCGGGCGCCGCTTATCGCCGGGACCTGCGTGCGTTCTTCGAGCCTCGCATTCTCGCCCAAGCTCTTGATCCGGTCCCAGTGTGTCAGGGCTGCCCCGCACGGCTCGACTTTGCCGCCTACGACGCCGTCCCGGCCTTCGTGCCCTCCGTCCCGCGCGCAGCGGCCGAACACCAGGCGGTGGTGGCTCTCGGTTGCCTGATAGCGGGAACCCTGCTCCTTGCCGCCTTGGCCTACCGTCGTCTTTCGGGATGGCCTGCTTGATGCGCCCGAAGCCGACCGAGGCCTCGGA
The DNA here is from genome assembly GCF_000376345.1 of Methylobacterium sp. 88A. Taxonomy (NCBI): domain Bacteria; kingdom Pseudomonadati; phylum Pseudomonadota; class Alphaproteobacteria; order Hyphomicrobiales; family Methylobacteriaceae; genus Methylobacterium; species Methylobacterium sp. 88A. Next base: position 1,286,625 of record NZ_AQVT01000001.1, on the reverse strand, counting down.
GGATGCCAGCCCGATGGCGACCCAGCCCCCTGACGGTTCCGCCGCCCGCGCCCGGCGCGGGGATGCCGGGCGCGGCGCCTCGTCCGCGCGAGCGCGCCGCTACGTTCTCGCTCTTATGCCAATGATCGACGCCATGAGTGGGGAAGTCGGGCGAACGCCCCAGTGCCTTGCTCCGGAGCTGACGCGGCGGGGGGGCTGCAAGCCGCGCGGCGGTGCGGTCTGGACACCGGTCGATGTCGGCCGCCTCCTGCATAGGATCGGAACTGAGCGCGCGAGATGAGGCCTGCAATCTCCGAGGCAGCGCAGGCAGTGCGGTCCCGCATCGTCTCCATCGACGCCCTGCGCGGCCTCGTCATGCTGCTCATGCTCGTCGACCACGTGCGGGAGTTCATCTACCTGCACGCCCAGGTCCGAGACCCCATGGATCTGAGCCTCACGCCGCCCGGCCTCGTTCTGACCCGGCTCACCTCGCACCTCTGCGCGCCGGTCTTCATCCTGCTTACTGGCCTCTCGGCCAGCCTCCATGCGCAGAAGCATGACGACCGGCGGGCGACCAGCGTGTTCCTGGTGAAGCGCGGCCTCCTGCTGATCCTCATGGAGGTGACGCTGGTCAGCCTCGCCTGGACCCGCAGCCTGACGCCGCCGATCCTCTACCTACAGGTGATCTGGGCCATCGGCGTCAGCATGGTGGCGCTGGCCGCCTTGCTCTGGCTACCGCGCGCTGCCCTCATCGTCTTCGCCGCGGCGGTGATGCTCGGCCACAACCTGCTCGACGGACTCGTGCTCCAGCCCGGCGACACCGGCTACGTCCTCTGGTCGATCCTACACCAGCGGGGCTTCATCGAACTGCCTTGGGGCGTGGCGCGGACCTCCTATCCCGTGCTGCCCTGGTTCGGCGTGATCGCGGCAGGCTACGCCCTAGGGCCGCTCTTCGCCGGAGCGGTCGCGCCGGCCGCTCGTCGCAACGGGCTCCTGGCGATGAGCGGCGCGGCGCTCATCGCCTTCCTGATCCTGCGGGGCCTCAACGGCTACGGCGAGCCGGTGCCGTGGCAGACGGGAGCGACGACCCTAATGACTGCGCTCTCCTTCGTGAACCTCACCAAGTACCCGCCCTCGGCCGACTTCCTGTTGCTGACCCTGGGCCTCGGGCTCGGGCTCCTCGCCTTGTTCGAGGCGGTGCCGGCGCGAAGCCTCGGGTGGCTGCGCACCTTCGGCGGCGCGCCGCTGTTCTTCTACCTCGCGCATCTCTGGCTGTTGCGGCTTCTCCATGACGGCGCCCAGGCGCTCGGCCTCGGCGACCTCTCCGGCCGGATCGAGGCGGGAGCGCCGGTGCAGATCTGGCTGGTCGCGGCGGCCCTTGCCCCCCCGCTCTGGCTCGCCTGCCGTTGGATGGTCGGCCTGAAACGTCGGGCGGCGTTGCCGGGCTTGAGCTACTTGTAGGCCCGCCAGGAGATGCCCCCTTCCAGAGGCTCGATAGAAGCCTCGCAATGGCTCTCGTTGATGGACACCGACCGATGCGAGTTCATGGCTGGGCTGGGTGGAAAGCGGGCGTTCCACCCCCGATCCGAAGCAGCCCGATATTGCTTTGGCGAATACTCCCCCATATGGTTCCGCTCAGGTTGACACTACCTGCTGCTCGCACCCGTAAGGGGATGGTGAAAGTGTCGTTTTCGTATTCCGTACGCATCCTTCCCAGGGGCGAATGGGTCAGCAACGCGAGCCCTGACGACCGTTTGCCCGACTGAGGAAGACCATGCATTCTCATCTTGATCCCAAGGCCATGGCAAAGGCCCTGCGTGTCGCTTTGCACGAGCGCCACCAGATGACTATCACCCACGGAATGGCCCTCGAAATCGTCGCGGCCCAGCATGGCCTCGAAAGCTGGAATGTCCTCGCAGCGGCAAACGCCATCTCCGCCGCCGACGTCCGCTTCGGTCAGACCTGCCCGATCATGCGTATCTTCGACGAGGGAGTGGCTAGGGAGTTCTATCTCGACTTCCTCGGCTTCCACCTAGATTGGGAGCATCGCTTCGGCGATAATTTCCCTCTCTATGCTCAGGTCTCACGCGCCGGGCTGATCCTGCATCTTAGCGGTCACAACGGGGATGCGACCCCGGGATCTACGGTCTTCGTGCGGATGCAGGGGGTCAAAGGCTACCAAAAAGAGCTTGCAAGCAAAGACTACAAGCATGCAAAGCCGAGCGTTGAAGACGAGCCCTGGGGTCTCGTAATGAGTATAGCTGACCCATTCAGCAACCGCATTCGCTTCTGTCAGGACAAGCCGGACGTTTGAACCGATTGGGGGCAGGCATACTCCCTTATGTCTGCCCCACTTGGTCCGTTCGTAGATTTTCGTCCGTCACGCTGGCAGGAAGCATGCCTTCCCAAGGGCTGCTATGGGTCGGACGCAGCAGGGCTGTATTTTAATCTTGGCAGCTGAGTGGCACACATCCCGAACGTCTAATTGGTGATGCGCAGGTTACGTTCGCAGCACCCCTTCTCTCTGCCGGCAGCGGCCGGTTGGGAGATGAGAGATGGGACATTCAGAGTACGACCCAGCCTTCAAGAACCGCCGACCATGGAACGCAGGACGGAAGCTCGGCGCCAAACGCGCGCTCAAACCACAACAGGTTTGGGCCATCCGTTTCTGGCTCGACGGAGAGCGGCGTGTACGCGACCGGGCCATGTTCGACCTCGCCATCGACAGCAAGTTGCGCGGTTGTGACATCGTCAAATTGAAGATCGGTGAGCTCGTCAGCGGCGGGCATGTACGGGCGCGCGTCATTGTCGTTCAGCGAAAGACTGGGTCGCCCGTGCAATTCGAACTGCTCGAACCAGCACGTACCAGCATTCTGACTTGGCTGAGGTGCCGAGGGGGCGGGCTTGACGATTACGCCTTTCCCAGCCGGATCGACCACGAGGCGCACATAAGCACCCGGCAGTACGCCCGCCTGGTAGATGAATGGGTGACGGGCATAGGACTACGGCGCGAGGACTACGGCACACATTCTCTACGCCGAACAAAGGCGGCATTGATCTACAAGCGAACCGGCAACTTACGCGCTGTGCAGATTCTGCTCGGGCATACGAAGATCGAGAGCACGGTACGCTACCTCGGCGTGGACGTTGAAGACGCGCTCGCTCTGGCAGAAGCAACCGAAATCTGAAAGCCGGCCTCCTCGGCGGCAACGTTGAGGGGGCCATTCAGATTTTACAACCGCAGCGCGTCCAATGTCGTCGTCAAACTGGCGTTTGACTGTCTTGGATATAGACTTTCTTGGACTGACCCAGCCTTTCTGCACCGGGTGGATTTCAGCTGGTCTGCTTACGGGTAGTTCAAGCCTTACAGTGGACGAAGACGCCAGATAGATGGGCGATCCGTCGCAGAAGCACCTTCTTGGCAATGATAGAAGTCAAAAGCGTGCTGCGACACCGCCCATGATCGTGCGCGGCGTACCCGGTGTAGCGTAGCGGTTCTGGAAGGCGCGGTCGTAGTAGGTCGTGTCGAGTAGGTTGTCGACATTAAGATAGACCCGCACCTGCGGAGTGATCCAGTAGTAAGAGATTAGGTTGACGACCGTGTATTCCGGCAGGCGGAAGGTCGAGAGGGCGGTGCCGGCCAGGCGCTGACCGACATAAGTCACGCCACCACCAAGACCAAGTCCCCGTAATTCTGCCCCTTGGAACTCGTAGACGCTCTGCAGGGCGAGGGTGTCGGCAGGAATGTTGGCGATCCGCGTGCCCACGGGCAGCGTGTTGTCGCGGCTCACGGCGGCATCCGCATGGGTGTAGGTGCCGATCACCCGCCAGCCGGGTGCCAGATATCCAGCAACGGTCAGGTCGAAGCCCTGGCTGCGCACCTCGCCCGCCGCTACGCTGAAGTTAGGATCGACTGCATCGGCCGTGAGGACGTTGGTGCGCCGAATGTCGAACAGAGCCGCCGTGGCGCTCAGTTGTCCGTCAAGCAGGCTTAGCTTGGTGCCGACCTCGTAGCCCTCGCCTTGCTGGAAAGCGAAGGGGCGTCCCGAGCGATCCGTGCCGGTATTTGGCAGGAAGGAACGGCCGTAGCTGCCGTAGACCGAGACCTCATCGTTTAGATCGTAGGTGAGGCCGAAGCGCGGGGTCGCGACCGTGTCCTGCGGGCTCGTGGTGCGGCCGGTGCGGTAGTCTGTGGAAACGAGGCCTAGGTTCTCCACGCGCACGCCCAGAAGGGCATGGAGGCGTGGGGTGAGGTCTATCTGATCCTGAACGTAGCCGCCGAAGCTCTCGGTGTTCTGCAGGAAGTTGGTGATCGAGGCGAGAGGAGGCCGGGCGGATTGCCCGTAGCGGGGCGTGAGGAGGTCGAGAGTAAAGGGGAAGAGGTTCGCGTTCGAGCGGTTGAAGACCTCTCGATAGCGGTACGTGTCGTACTCGAAGCCCATCAGCAGAGTATGGCGGAAAGGGCCGGTCTCGAACTTGCCCGCGAGGTTGAGCTGCAGGTCGAGATCCGACCAGCTCAAGTCGCGATGCTCGAAAGTTCGGCGCAGGGTGCGCCCGTCGCTGAGGACGTTCATGGCGCCTACGCCGTCGCCGACGAGGCTCCCACCCAGCGCCTGGACCCCAGCAGTTACCACCCAGTCCTGATCGAGCTTGTGCTCGATGCGGAGCTGGCCGAGGGCGTTGTCGTTGCGCACCGGCGGGATGCCAGGCTCGCCGATGAAGCGGTTGCGTGGCAGGGCGCGGATGTTGCCGTTGATTGGTACGACGCCCCGGTCGAAGGTCGCGGCCGTGCTGACGAACTCGCCCTCCAAAGTGACCGTGGTGTCGGCGGTCGGCTTCCAGGCGATGACAGGAGCGAGGTAGAAACGATCGCTGTGCACGAAGTCGCGGAAGCTGCCGTTGTCCTCCACGGCGCCGGTAACGCGAGCGAGCACTCGGCCTTCCTCGTCGAGGGCGCCAGTGGCGTCGAAGGTGCTTCGCTTCTGGTTGAAGCTCCCGAACTGCGTGCCGATCGCGAGGGCGCGCTCGGCCAATGGCTGCTTGGTCACGATGTTGAAGGTGCCGCCGGGATCGCCACGTCCGTATAGGAAGGCGGACGGGCCCTTCAGCACCTCGATCCGCTCAATGGCGACCACGTCCGGAGAGGGCGGGTAGCCCCGGTTGATCGGGAATCCGTTGCGGTAGTACTCGCCCGTGTTGAAGCCGCGGATGGTGAACTCCGTCAAGCCAAGGCCTGCAAAGTTGTTGGCCCGGCCGACGCCGGCAAGATCGAGGGCGGTGTCGACCCGCGTTGCGGCGGCGTCCTGCAGAACCCGATCCGGTACGACGACAACCGTCTGGGGCACCTCGCGAAGGGGTGTGTCGGTGCGGGACGCGCTCACGCTATCCCGTGCAAGGTAGCCATCGACTTTGCGTGTAGATCCACCAGTAGGCGCGCCAGTGCCGGCCACTGACAATTCGTCGAGCTGCACCTCTTGAGATGCGTCTGCAGCAAGTTGGGCTACAGCCGGATCGGGCCCAAAGCCGATCAACGAACCCGATTGAGCCACAACCATGAATGTAGCTGATACGGCCAGCGCAGTGCTTCTCTTGGTCATTTTTCTCGGCACTGTTACGGGCGTAAACCAGCTTAGGTTAATTCTGCCCGTTACAATTTAGAAACATAAGCGGTCAAGCTCACGAGGTTCGAATCACACAGGATTAGTTTAGAGTTATTCGAACATACCTAGGCCTGGGTCTAGAAGCGTTACAATCTGTACCATCTTGGAGAAAGTGTGTTGCGAAAGTGTTACAGCGATAAGATCGTTCTATTGGTCGGCAGCGATATTCTTCGTGCACTTGGTTTGAAGTAGCATCCCGTTGGGGTAGCTCAAACCAACAGCGCAACCGTTGGAAGTCCTGATGGGTGGATGGCTGCTTTCAGGAAGTGCTCATAGATGGCCGTATGACCGACTGGGGTGGTTTCCTACCGATCTGCTTTGGGGCGGTGACCGATGGAAGCGGACATCGCCTACGCGCCCGCTCACGACCCAAATCGGACGCCTCAAACAGCGCGTCAGCCTTCCGAAAGCGGACGATCCCTCTTTAATGCCATGAGCGTCGAGATTAAAGGTAGTCGGGTGTCAAGCTGGCCAGGAAATCGGCGAAGCTGTTCTCTACGACGCCGACGGAATTCCAATCGTAACCCCGCGCTCCGAAAGTCTTGGCCTTGATGACTATATAAAGGATTCGCCCATGATGTTCGGGCGTGAGATCAATCAGGCAATGACCATAGCCGTCGTCGAACGTCAGCGGGTAAAGTGCCTCGGGGAGACGTGGTCCGGAGTTGCCGTAGAGCGGGTCGAGATACCGCTGCCGTGTTTCCGCGAGCGCATGTGGACCACCGATCGCACCTACGTCGATCCTCTTCTTCTTTTCGTTCGCAAAGGTGGTTTTCGCCTTGAAGCAGAAGATCGATTTGCTGCCGAGTTGACGCGCCCCGTAGGTGAGCCAGAATGCCTTGAGGTCTTCCGGCATGCGCACGTTCTCGGACAGTTCGAAGTCCTCGATATCCTTCGGGGTCACCGGTTTGGGAGGGCGTCCCATCTCGTCCGGCAAATCGAGAAGCGAGCGCAACGCCTCGTGCATCGTGATGTTTGTCAACCGAAGATCCGATGTCTGCCTTCTCGCATTATCGCCCGAAAGCGGGCTGCTTGAAAACCACCCCGAACCGAAGTTGCAGGAGAGCTGACGAACGGCCGCTTTGGAGAAGCGCCGACGGCGGCCCGGATGGCTGGGTTGGGTCGGGAGCCGTCCGTTCGCTCTACGACCGGGTTGGGTGGGGACCGGCCTTTGGCGCTGCGGCCGAAACCAGACGTTTAAGCCGGGAGAGATCGGTTTAGAGCGCCTAACAGAACCGTTTGATCTGGTTGAGGGTGATGAGGCTGGCCGCGAGGCTCGTGAAGGCCTCGTAGATGTCGCTGCGTCGCTCGTAGCGGACGGGCAATCGACGGAATCGGTTGAACCAGGCGTGGGTGCGCTCCACGACCCAACGGTGACGTCCGAGCTTCTCACTGCTCTCGATGCCCTTACGCGCGATGCGCGGCACGATCCCCCGCGCCCGGCACTCCTGGCGGCGAGGTCTGGCATCGTAGGCTTTGTCGGCGTGGAGCTTGTCCGGACGGCGTCGCGGTCGCCCTCGTCGACCGCTCCGCAGAGGCGGAACGGCATCGAGAGTAGCTGCCATCATGATGCTGTCGTGCCGGTTGGCCCCGCTCAGGCGGAAGCCGAGCGGCGTGCCACGCGCGTCGGTGACCAGGTGGCGCTTCGTACCCGGCTTGCCCCGGTCCGTCGGGTTCGGGCCGGTGGCAGGCCCCCCTTTTTGGCCGGGACAGACGCGCTGTCCAGGCAAGCCCGGTTCCAGTCGATCTCACCCGCTGCGTGCAGGCGCTCCAGCAGCACGTGATGCAGGCGGCCCCACACGCCCGCCGCTTGCCAATCCCGCAGCCGCCGCCAGCAACTCATGCCGGAGCCGCAGCCCATCTCCGCCGGCAGCATCTCCCACGGCAGACCCGAGCGCAGCACGAACAGGATGCCCGTCAGTGCGGCCCGGTTCTCGATCGGACGACGCCCGCCCTTCGGACGCGGCCGAGGCGGCGGGAGGAGCGGAGCGATCTCATCCCAGAGATCATCGGGGAGAAGCGGTCTGGCCATGCCAAACCAACGCTGAAAGCAACGCTCGGTGCCGTTCTGTTAGGCGCTCTTAGTTTAAGTGCACCTAAGCCGAACCTGGTAGGCGAAGCCCGTCGGTGTGTCGAACAACGAACATCAAATATGCATGCTCTTAATGTCCTTCTTGCAAAGGCTCGCTCTCCAATCCACGCTGGCACATGAGCGAGACGCATGATCCTTCAAGCGCCCCGGTAGCCGTGCTCTACGATTATGTGAGAGCCAAGCTGATCCGCCATGGCGTCGAGAACAGTGAGGACGGGCGGCTTATCCTTGCTGATAAACGCCTGTTCCTGCGCTTCGTCGGGCTTGAGCGTGCCGTACGCGATGGCAGCTTCGATGCAGTCCGCGCCCGCGTAGACGACATTGAGCGACATGCTATCGCAATCGGACGCCGCCAAGTGGCGTTCTTCGCCTGCATGTACCTGAGCCTGTCGTACCTCGCGCCGCGCCGATACCATCTTAGTACAGCTAATCCTGATGGTACGCTCCGAACGTGTCTCGACTACGATAGCGAGGTCAGCGACGAGGAGCGCTTAATTGGCGACTGGGCTAGGATTGTCTATCACAAATTCTCGAAGCACTACTTGCGGGCTATCTACAAGGGCAGCAGTCAGTGACGCTCGTGGAGCCTCCGAGAGCGACTCCGTCTGCGATGTAGAATGCCCTAGAGCGGACACCGTGAGGTTCCGCATGGGGTCGAAATGCGACCGTCCGCACTCTGACTGGTTCGGGTGGGAAGCAGTCATTATCCAGTTACGGAAACATTGCGTGTAGCACGTTGAGAGCCAGGAAAGTTAGGGCCATTAGGATCATCACACCAGAAAATAATGTTCTTCTGAAATTCTCTATAATCAGCTTGTCGTGTTCATTGATTTTAAAAAATTGAGCTTCTTCTGAAGATACGGCGATTGATGGACTGAGCACGCCAAAGCCAAAAGGATATTTACCCTGCAGCTTCCCACGAATGCGTTTTAAAAGCACTACTAGTAGGAAGATGCCGGCCATGAAGCATAAGATGATAAGTGTAAGAGGCGCAAATTCTTTCATTCATACCAAGCCATGATTATTGCTGGATCGTGCCACGAGGTGCGGTTTCAGCCAACGTCCCAGATGGGTGGGTTTCCGTCGGTCTGCTTTTGGCAAGCAAATCTGAGAAATCGGACGTTCGCGCGCAATGCGACGCACGTCGGCTTTTCGCCCATTCCGATCGGTCGAGAACGCCAGAGGGCATCCGACCGCCGATGCCTTAGGGTCGCGGCGGCCTGCGCGGCCCGAAGGGCGTAGGGCCGGCACCACGCCGACCCAGCGACCTCACCTTGCCGCGGTTCTCGATGGGTTGCCGGACAGCCCCTAGGCAGCCTCTCGCGCAAGGTTGGGCAGGTCCGCCCCGGCCTCGATTTCGGCCGCCGAGGGCAGACGCCCGAGGCTGAGCAGGTGCAGGAAGGCCGTGAAGGCATTGTTGCGACCGATGCTGCAGGCGGCGGTCACCCGGTCGCCCGTGACGTAATAGGCGATGAAGTCGAGGGCGGCGAGGTCCCCTTGCATAACGATCCGGTTGAACCCTTTGGCGTATCCGCCGTAATCGAGGCGCTTGTCGCCCTGGTTGCTCCAGAAAAATGGAGCCCCCGCAAACACGCCGCTTCGGCCGAGGATGGCATGGGCTACATGCGTGCCGTGCTGCTGCGCGAGACGCCAATGCTCGATCCGCGCTGTCTCGCCGCTCGCCTTCTCGGGGAAGGCGGCGATATCACCTGCGATCCAGACGCCCTCCGCGAGCTTGAGGTCGCCGGCGACCGTGAGGCCGCCGGTCTCATCGGGCTCGACGTCCGCAATCAGGCTGGTTTCCGGACGTGCGCCTGCGCCGATGAGAACGATGTCGGCCGCAAGGCGCCGTCCTTCCTCCGTCTCGACGGCTTCGACACGGTCGGTGCCGGCGATCCTGGCGACGGAGCCGGTTTCGAAGGTGATGCCGTTGCCGGCGTGATACCGCTTCAGCGCTGCGCCCACCGCCTCACCGAAGCGCTTGGCGAAGGGCGTTTCCTCGCGCGCCAGCACGGTGACGGACAGCCCGCGCTTCGCAAGGAACGCAGCCGCCTCCATGCCGATGAAGCCGGCGCCCACCACGACGACCGACCTGCCCTCGCCCGCCGCCTCACTCACCTGGAGTGCATCGTCGAGACTGCGCAGGGTAAAGACCCCGCCGAGGTCCTTGCCGGGGAAGTTGGGCACCACCGCCCGACTTCCGGTAGCGACGAGGATCGCGTCCGCGCTTAGGGTCCGGCCGTCCTTCAGGGTGATGTCGCGTTGGGCGGGATTGACCCGGGCGACCTCCGCGATGATGCGCTCGACCTTGTTGATCCGGTCGAAATCGGGCTCGATCAGCACCTTCTCCGGCGGGGTCGGCTTGGCAAGGAACTGCTTGGAGAGCTTGGTCCGGTCGTAGGGGGGGTGCGCTTCGCGACCGACCATGGTGACGCGGCCGTCATAGCCTTCGCGGCGCAGCGTCTTCACGCAGGCGACGGCTGCGGCACCCGAGCCGACGATAAGCACGCTCCCCACGGTCGCGCCCGCCGTCTTCGTCGGCGCCGGCTCCGGCGTGAGGGTCGCGACGGCGTCGGTCCCCTCGAAGCGGACCGGGTAGCGCGTCAGGGAGTCGAGGGCCGGCGGCTCCTCCAGGCTTCCGTCGGCTATCGCGAAGGCGGCCTTGTGCCAGGGGCAGTAGAGGCGTCCGCCGCAGATCTCGCCCTTAGCGAGCGGCGCCCCAAGATGCGGGCACTTGGCCTGAAACGCCCGCACGCCGGAGGCGTCGCGCACGAACAGAACCTTCTCGTCCCCGGCCGCCCCCTCCTTCATACCCCCCATCGGGATCGCGTCGAGGGCAAGGCGGATCTCAGTTCCGGGCATGGCTGGCGTCCCTTCTGGCGAGCGCCATCGCGCCCGGCCTATCAAGTCGCCGAACACGTTCCGGTTGCCTCTTGCCCGGCCGGGAACACGGTGGAAGGCGGACCCGTGAGATCGCTTCGAGCAGCGGCCGAAGTCGTCCGGTTGCGCCGCGACCGCACCGTCGTCGGGGCGCTCCTAGGGAGCGCACAGCGACGGTGCATTCTTCGCAGGGTAATTCTCGAACCGCAGGATCAAACACCTGAGCCGATCGGACGTCCGCTTGTGGGGCTATTGGGAATCCCCTGCGACGGCGCAATCGGGTCGGAAGCAGAAGGGCCGCTTCGTGGCGGTAGGCCGGGGTCTGCACTCCATCGGTGGACGTCCCCTGGAACGCAAGTGGCTTTTAGTGTGTAGGCACGGTGTCGGTTGCTGCCATTTGTCCAGCCTCTAGAGCCGTGCCCTGTCGGGTTGAATCGCTCGGGGTAGGCGATCTGGCTGGCGTGTGATTCACTGGACGGGCTTATGAGGGAGGATCACCATGCCTTCAGCTCTATCTGTCGATCTGCGCGAGCGTGTGGTCGCCGCGATTGAAGCGGGCACATCGCGGCGTCAGGCAGCCAAACGCTTCGGGGTCGGGGCAGCTGACCTGACCGGCTGGCTTTGGACCGGGCTGATTGAGAGGATCAGCCAGGACTGAAGGAGCTGGACATGAAGCGAGGTCAGAAGACGGGTGCGGAGCAGGTGGTGCTGAAGCTGCGCCAGATTGAGGTCCAGACGGCCCAGGGTAAAAGTTTGGCGATAGCGTGCCGGGAGGCGGAGATCTCCGAGCAAAGTTACTATCGCTGGCGCAAGGAGTACGGCGGCCTGCAGATCGACCAGGCCCGTCGGATGAAGGATCTGGAGCGTGAGAACGCTCGATTGCGCCGGCTTGTGGCTGACTTGTCCCTGGAGAAGCAGGTGTTGGCGGACGTCGCCGCGGGAAACTTATAACCCCGAAGCGACGCCGGCAGGCAGTCGACGCGATCCAGGAGAAGTACGGCCTCTCGAAGCGCCACGCCTGCCGGATCGTCGGCCAGCACCGGGGTACGCAACGCTACGTGCCCACGGTTCCGGCTGACGAGGATGCGCTGACCCGCGCCATCGTCGCCCTCGCGTCCGAGTACGGGCGCTACGGCTACCGCCGCGTCACCGCGCTGCTGCAGGCAGCCGGGTGGCAGGTGGGCAAGAATCGGGTTCAGCGGATCTGGCGTCGTGAGGGGCTCAAGGTTCCGCGGAAGCATCGGCCGCGCAGCCGTCTTTGGCTGATCGATGGCTCCTGCGTGCGGTTGCGGCCGCTCCATCGCAATCACGTCTGGAGCTTCGACTTCGTGCAAGGCTACACCCATGACGGTCGAAGCCTGCGCATCCTGACGCTGATCGACGAGCACAGCCGGGCTTGTCTCGCGCTGAAGGTGGCACGGCGGATCAACAGCCTGGGCGTGATCGAGGCCCTGGCCGACGCGATGTGTCTCCATGGCATCCCGGAGAACATCCGCTGCGACAACGGGCCGGAGATGATCTCGAAGGCGCTTCGCAAATGGGTCTCCAAGACCGGATCACAGATCCAGTACATCGCTCCAGGATCCCCATGGGAGAATGGCTACTGTGAGAGCTTCAATGGCAAGCTGAAGGACGAGTGCCTGCGCCAGGAGATCTTCTACTCACTGAAAGAAGCTCAGATCGTGATCGGTCTATGGCAGAACACATACAACCGCGTCCGGCCGCACTCCTCGTTGGGCTACCGGCCCCCCGCGCCTGTCACCTTCCCAGATCTGGCCTTCCGGCTACCCATGGCTGCCGCCATGCAGTAGCCTCTCAATTGGCTCGGTTCAAAATACCGGTCAGGTCAGTCGAGCATGTCGCGCGCGACCGTCTCGATGTTCTGCGCGGCTTCGCCGAGGCGTGCCGCTTCGAACTTTCCCTGGCCTAGTGCTACTGTGTCATAAATTTTGTTGGCAGCAGGGACATCGTTTCAGGGTTTGCGTGAGTGCCCGTGCCAGCCGTAGGCGCAGGGTCGCGATGGAGTCAGGCACGTGTCGCTCGGTCCGGATCGGGAGCACCACGGGGTTTGTAACCGGCGGGTATGGCAAGCGCTTGCCGCTCGATGATCTCCGGTCCTGAGGGGGGAAAACGGCCTCGCTCGGAGACCAGGAACCCGTAGGCCGCGATGCACAAGCTGGCGTGATGATGGAAGCCGCGCCAGCTTCGCCCCTCGTAGTGGCCGAGCCCGATTTCCTGTTTGAGTTCCTGGTAGTCCCGCTCGATGCGCCAGCGCAGTTTCGTCCGGCTGACCAACTCGGCCAGGGGCGTCTCTGGCGGCAGGGTCGAGAGCCAGTACTTGGTCGGCGCATCCTCGACCTCCGGCCACTCGATCAGGAACCACTCCTCGGGACGCGGCTCGTGTCGCAGTTCATCCCGATGCGCCGGGCGCGCCCGCACGGCCGCAAAGCGCGAGGTCAGTAGACCGTTCGTGCCAACGCGCCACGTGACCCGCTGCCAGGCAGTCTCCGGCAGAGACCGGGCCAGCGTCTCCGCCGAGAGTGGCTTGTGCTCGGGGCTCCGTCGTACCCGGGTGGGTGGGCGCCCGCGTCCGCTCCAGGGTTTGGGCGGCAGCGGTGCGGATCCTGGGGCCCACAGGCTCGTCGAGGACTGAACGCCCAGACTGTAGCGCAAGCCCAAAGCCGTCAGCGCCGTACGGAAGGCCGTGTCGATCCCGTATCCGGCATCAGCCAGAACCAGGCCGGCCGGCACCCCATCGTCCAAGGCCGCCCGGATCTGATCCAGCGCAATCTCTGGCTTGGTCCGGAAGCCGATCTCCTCGGGCACGCCGGCCTTGCCGCGGCGCTCGGCATCCAGGGCCCAGGCTTCCGGCAGGTAGAGGCGATAGGCCACCGGCAGGCTGGCCTGGGCGTTGGCCACAGAGAGCGTCACGGCGATCTGACAGTTGTCCTGTTTGCCGATCTGGCCGCAGTATTGCCGTCCCACTCCGACTGAATGGCGGCCCTTCTTGGGAAAGCCCGTATCATCGACGATCCAGGCCTGGATCGGACCCTGGCTTTCGATCGTAGGAAGAACCTCGCTGCGGACCCGGGCCAGCAAAGCGCTGTCCGACCATTCGCCCTTGGACACGAAGTGATGCAGCGCCTGATGGGTGGCTTGAACACGCGCCGGCGCGATCCGGGCCGCCATCGGCTCGATGCTCTTGCGAGCACCCGGCAGGAGGAGGCCCGTGCAGTAGGCCTTCAGCGGCGCAATCCGATCGACATGGCCCAGGACGCCTGACAAAGCCTCCAGATATCTTGCAAAACGAAGCTGGTCGGCAGCCAGCGGGGAGTTCAAGCGATCCATGCCTCGCTCCATCACGAGATCGAGTCACCAACTCTATACCCAAAATTTATGACATAGTAGCACTAGTCATCTTCGGCATTGTTGTACCTCCCTCATCGGCGGCTGGTCCAGCGCATCGATAGGGTCATAGGTGTGCTAGAGACGGTTTTGCGCGAGCGACACCGAGGAGGCCGACTTTCTTCGATCCCGCGAGTTCGCTCCACCCGCGCGCGTGGCGCGTTCGGGACAGGCATAGTGCCGCTTCCGGTGCTCAGAGCAGGCGCAGGGCTATCTGTCCGGTGCGCGGGTCGAGAACGACGAGGCGACCGCGCTCGTCGAACACCGCCGCGGCCGTGCCGTCTAGGGCAAAGCGGGTGCGCAGGCTTCGGCTACCGTGCCACCTTACGGTCGGGCCGCTCTTCCCTTTTCCCCCAACAACATCCGCCCAGACCGCGCCGGCCGCGATGTCGGTTGCGGCCCAGAGGTGGCCTCCCTCCATGGTCGCGAGGCGTGGCACGGGTCGTGGTTCTGCACGGGCCATCGCCTCCATCAGCCTTTGCTCGGCATCCCTTGTCGCCGGCGTCCATGTGTGTGGGTAAGCGCGCAGGACCCGTTGCGTATCCGCGTTCTGCAAGGCCCAGGCGACGCCTTCCGTCAGCCCGAGCACGTCCCCGTCCGCGCAAGGTGGTGGCGTCCAGAAGCGGCAGGAGACCGCGAGCGTTTTTCGGGCGAGGCTCCACCACTCGATGAGACCGTCGTGACGGGCATGGACGAGGAACCACCCGTCCGGGAAGGATGCAAGCGCCAGGGGACGTCCGGGCTCGGTCATGGGCAGACGCCAATGGTGGGCGGGGCCGGAGGTTGGCACCCATGCGTCCCCGCCAGCCCCGCCGCATGCGAGGAGCGAAGCCGTGTCGAGGCACACCAGCCCCTCCCCGTCGAAGACGAGCCAGCCGGTTTCGTCTGCATGGGCCTGCCAGTGCGTGACCGGCAGAGGGCAGAGCAGGGTAAGCCGCCCGGCGTCCGAATCGAGGAGGAGCAGGGCCGGACCGTCGAGGGTCTGCCGCAGTATGAATGCCCGGGCACCTGCGCCGATGGTCGCGAAACCCATGAGGCCGTCGACCTGACCGCGCCAGCGCTCGCGCCCGCTCCGGCCGAGCAGGCGGACCAATCCCGACCGATAGCCCACCAGCAGCCGCCCACCAGCCAGCAGAGCCGTGTCCGTGATCTCGGCGAGCGCCGGGCCATCGGGGATCGTGATCGGGCCACTTGCAGATTGGCCGAGGTGCGGCGGCCGGGTTTGAAGCCGCCGGAGATGCTGGCGGAGCGCGACTTGCCCCCCGGCTTCGGCGAGGCGCCCGGCAAGCCGTGCGCGTTCCGGATCGTGACCCAGCGCGCCGTCATCCACGGCGAGCCGGCGGGTGAGGCCGCGACAGAGGAGCGAGAAGGCGGGATTCGGTGGTTGAGGCGGGCCGCCCTCGAATGCTGGATCGAGCCAATGCGCCGCCAGCGCGAGCCGCCGTGCCGCGCCTTCGAGGCCCGGCGCAACCAGTAGCTCCGCGAAGGCCGCGTAGAGCGGATCGACGCTTTGTGCGTCCCAGGGCAGAGCACGGAGCGCCCGCGCCAGGGATTCTGGCGCGGGTCGCCCCCCGTCAGCAAGGGCCTGCCTGATCCAAGCTTCACGGCGCCCGGTGAGCGCCGGAACGCCGAAGGCGAGAGCAGCAGCATGATCGAAGGCGCCAATTCCGGCGAGACGCTCCGCCCAGGCCTCGGCCAGCACCGGACGAAACGGATCGCCAGGCGGGAGTTCCTTCCAAAGCTCCTCATGGGCATCGTGACGGGCGGCCAGCGCCAGTGCCCGCTTGGCCTGCCCCGCCCTGAACCAGAGCGGGATGGCGATGCCCGGCCCCAGGCGTCGGGCCTCCGCGAGCCGGGCCGCGGTCTCGATCTGCCCGGTCTCCGCGAGGAGTTGCACCGCCGCGTGCGGATTGCCGGCGAGTTGGTCCAGCACGAAGGCGGCGCGCTCGATGTCGCCGGTTTCCCGTAGCGCGGTAGCCTGTTCGCCGTAAAGCAGCCGCAGGCGCTCCTCGACGGCGGGATCGAGGCCAAGACGGGAGGCGCGCTGCGGCTTGAGATCGAGCGAAATGCTTTCGCGCAGGCCGGGGCCGGTGAGGGGGAGATCGGCGAAGGTGGTCGCCGGGTTTGCCGGGGGCGCGAGCCCCACCGCCCGGTGCAGGGCCTCCTCGATCCGGCCCGCGGCGAACAGGCGCTCCACCTCGGTGAGGCGGCGGGCGTAGAGCCGGCGCAGATGCCCCGCATAGGGGGAGCGCCATGCCAGCCACGCGGCCGCCTTTCGCCAGAACGGATCGCGCAGGGTGCCGGCGGCCGGTGCGCCGCTCCGAACCGTCTGCACCCATGCCGTGGGCGACCCCTTGCCGGCGCGGTGGGAGACCAACCACGCGACGACGAACGTGACAACGAACGTGACGACCAGCGGCTGCAGGATCTTGCCCCAGTTCGCCTCCGCCGTCGTCCGAATGCTCTCGATGAAGCCCATCACCAAGCCGCCAGCCACGGTCAGAACGAGCAGGATGATGTAGGCCTCCCAGAGGAACCCGAACGTTCCGCCGACCCAGCGCCGGGCGCCCGCGACAAGATCGCCGATGGTGTGCTGGAGCCGTCGCCGGGGACGGCGGGCGAGCGCCTCGCGCATCGGTGCGAAGGGCTCCGCACCGGTCGTGAGGGTCGGGGCGCTTGCGAGGCGGGGAGTTGAGGCCACCTGGCGTAGGGTTGGGACACGCTCGGCCGGGACGACCCGAATGCCGTCAAGCATCCACCAGCCAGCGACGTCGAGGCCGGTGGAATCGCTGAGCGGCACGGCGCTGAGGCGGCCCGCCGCCACGTGGACGAGATGGTCGCGCAGGACCTCCGCGAGCGCAGGTTCAGGCTCGGCGAAGGGGGCGGTGGCCAGCAGGCCGAAGCGCCGCACCACCGGCAGGCAGGGGCCGAGCACAGCGCAATCCCGCCACAGGGGCCGCGCGAACAGGACGAGGACGAGATCCCCGAGCGCCCGCGCCTCGGCCGCGTGGTCGAGCCAGGGGCTGACGCGATCCCTCCAATTGGGCCCGACTCGGCTGCGATCCATCAGTACGCCGTCGAGAGGTATCGTGCCGGTATGGATCCAGCCGCGCAGAGCCAGATCCGCTAGCGGCTCACGGGCGCCCGGCAGTGGCGACGGTTTTAGGCGTCGAGGCACGGGATCGTCTCCGTGAACTCGTTCACGTTCGGCAGATAACGCCAGATGTCGTCAGACATGCCCGCGACGGATCGGAGCGCGAGGGTCGCGACGAAGCCGTCTGGATCGAGGCGGGCGGCGGCAACGAAGAACCTAGCGCCCGGGCCGGCGGCGATCCGCACCACGTCGAAGTGGTCGGCTGGCAGCGGGATCGGGTCAACGAGCACTGCGCCGTCGAGGTCGCGGAACGTCAGGCCGTCCTCGTTGCGATGCAGAGCGGCGAGATGCTCGCCTGCCCCGCGGTTTGTTTCAATCGTGGCGAAGCCGATGATGCGTCCGTGTGGGTAGACGGAGCGGACCTCCCCGCCACAGGCCTTCGTCAGCCGCCACGACCCGTCCTCTTCATCGGCGGCCAACATAGGCGGGGCGATGCCGCTGAGGACGTCGAGCGCGCAGGCCCGTGTCGCCGGGGCGGCCTCGGCGGGGAAGCGGGCCAGCACTTGCCCGTCGGCGCGGCTGCGGACCATCACTTCGCCCGTGCGATCGCGCGTCAGCAGGGCGCCGGGCGTGAGCGCGAAGGGCGTGGCGCCCCGGAGCGCCTTGTAGTCGGTCACCCTGCCTTCAGCGAGCAGGATGGCTGCCCCGTCGGGAGCCAGGAGCCAGCAGCGGTCGCGGCGCTTTAGGATTCCGAGGAACGGAAGCGCGGCCCCCGGGAAGCGCGTGGCCGCCAGAGGGTGATCGCGGGGAACGCGCAGGTCGAGCGGGACTCCCAACGGGCAACCGTTGAAGTCCCAGCTCCGCTGGCGGATGCGGGCCTCCTCCAGGTAAACGGTGACGAAGACCGCCCTGATCCGCTCCGGCCCGACTGTCCGTCGTCAGATAATTTGGGACATTCTGCGAAGTTCAGGAGCGGAGGCTCTGGTCCATCTGGGGTAAGAGGTTAGGCGGCCTGCGCGTGGTGGCGCAAGCGGCGATCCATGAGGGTCTGGCGCTTGATGCGTTCCCGCTCGGCCAGGATCCCTTCGCCGCGTCCGAAGTAGACGTCAGCGGGCGTGAGGTTGCTCAGGCTCTCATGGGCTCGGGCATGGTTGTAGTGTTCGACGAAGTCGGCAACCTGCGTCTCCAGTTCGCCGGGCAAGTAGGCGTGTTCGAGCAGGATGCGGTTCTTGAGCGTCTGATGCCAACGCTCGATCTTGCCCTGCGTTTGAGGATGGCATGGCGCACCGCGGATGTGAGTCATGCCCCGGCTGCCGAGCCAGTCAGTCAGGTCGCTGGCGACGTAGCTCGGCCCATTGTCGGAGAGCAGGCGTGGCCGATGCATCACCCGCGCCTGATCGAGCCCAGCCGCACCCAGCGCCAGGTCGAGCGTGGCGGTGACGTCGCTGGCCTGCATCGTCGTGCACAGCTTCCAGGCCACGATGTAGCGTGAGAAGTCGTCCAGCACCGTCGACAGGTAGTACCAGCCCCAGCCAACGACCTTCAGGTAGGTGAAGTCCGTCTGCCAAAGCTGATTGGGCGCGGTGGTCTTATCGCGGAACTCGTCGGCGGCCTTGATGACGATATAGGCCGGGCTGGTGATCAGGTCCTGAGACTTGAGCAACCGGTAGACGGTCGCTTCCGAGACGAAGTAGCGACGCTCGTCTGTGAAGCGCACCGCCAGCTCACGCGGACTGAGTTCAGGCTGCTCCAGAGCCAGGGCAACGATCTGCTCGCGGATCTCCGCAGGCAGGCGGTTCCAGACCCGGCTCGGCCGCGAGGGATGGTCATTCAACGCCTCGGGGCCGCCGCGCTGGTAGGCGTCGTACCACCGGTAGAACGTCGAGCGCGTGATGCCGAGCTTGTCCAGGGTGGTACGTACCGGCAGGTGGGATTGCTCGACGAGCCGGATGATCTCCAGCTTCTCGGGGGCCGGGTACCTCATGCTTCGTCGCCCCCAGCCCCGCTCATGCTTTTTTTAAGCAGACGGTTCTCCAGGACGAGATCAGCTACGACCTCCTTCAGCGCCCCCGTCTCGCGGCGCAGATCCCGCACCTCGTCCGTCGTTGCCGCACGCGCCGTGTCGCCGGACAGGCGCTTCTTGCCAGCCTCCAGGAACTCCTTGGACCAGCCGTAGTACATCGAGGCGGCGATCCCCTCACGTCGGCACAACTCGGCGATGCTGTCCTCGCCACGCAAGCCTTCCAGCACCACGCGGATCTTCTCCTCGGAGGAGAACTGCCGACGTGTGGCCCGACGAATGTCCTTGATCACCGCTTCTGCCGGCTTCTTGGCCGGTCCGGATGTCTGCTTCATCTTCGCTCCTTAGGGGCTACGATGAACCAGCCATCCTCCGTTCGTGAAGACCCTCAATCTGTCCCACAGGTGCTGACGTCGGACACTCATGATGCCACCATGCCCGTTCCCCATGACGGGAAGCGACGCTTGAGTTAGGATTGCGTTCCGCCCCTCCATGATGCGTGGGGGTCGTCGGAGATAGAGGGGCAACGGGCCATCTGGTTCAGGCTCAGGCGGGGACAACCGTCCGCGGTGCCCGCACCGTCCCCACGCCGCGACCGTCACAGACCGAGTTGCGCTTTCCGTGTGAGATGCCCGTTGCGGAAGGTCAGGGTGACGTTCGCGCCATACCGACCCGCCCCACGCCAGGAATAGGTCGCCCTGCGCGTGGCGCCGATTGTCATATGGGTGATCTGCCGCCCCTCGCATCCGAAGATCGTCCGGACCTGCGCCATGCTCATGCTTGTCTCGATGCGGTCGTAGGCCGACCGCGTCGCACGGCATTCTTTCGCCTGTGCGCCAGTGGCGACGCAGCCGATCGTGAGGAGGGCTGCCATCAGGATGATGGGACGGTCGTTCGGCATGCTGTCCGGTGTCACTGGGGGAGATCGACGAGGTTCGGCGATTGCGGGGCTCATCGATCCTATCCGGGTCCGTTCACCGCATGTCCGGTTTTGCCTTCCTGACCGGCGTCGGCGTCCGGTCGGACGACGACCTTCAGGTTCTGACGCATGTCCTGAAGGTGGTCGACCACCACCCGGTCACCGTCCGAGAGCCCATCCAGGATCGCGGTATCGTCTCCATAGGCATCGCCGGTGGTCACGGGCCTCTGCTGCACCGTGCCGTTCCCATCGACGACGTAGACGATCTGCTGCGCAAGTTGCGCATCCAGGGACACGGTGGGGACCAGCAGCCTGTCCTTCGTGCCGGTCTGGATTTTGGCACGTACGAACTGCCCCGGCAGGAAACGCTCGTCGGCGTTGGGCATCAACGCCCGGACGAGACGACGGGCGGTCCGGGGGTCGAAGCGGTTGTCGAGCTGGTAGATCCCGGCCTCTCGAACGGTCTTGCCCTCGGCGTTGAGGACGGCGACCGTGACGCTTCCCTCCTTCATCGCCGCCCGGATGGTCTCGGAGTCCTCCGAGGAGAGGGCCATCTGGATGTCGATCGGATCGAGTTGCACGACCGAGACGAGCTGGGTCTGGTTCTCGATCACGAGGTCGCCGGGATTGATCGTCGACAGGCTGGCGCGCCCGTCGAAGGGCGCGTTCACGATGGCGTAATCGAGGTTCAGGTTCTGCCTGGCAATCGCGGCCTCGGCGCCCTGGACCTGGGCGACGGCGGAGGTCCGGTTCGACTGCAGCTGTTGGAACCGTTGCTCGGTGGCATAGCCCTTGTCGGCCAGGGACTCGGTGCGGTCGACCTCCGCCTGGGCGAAGGTCAGCTGCGCCTGTGCCTGCGACGCCTGGGACTTCGCTGTCTGCAGCGCGACCTCGAAGGGCCGTGGATCGATGCGGAACAGGACCTGCCCCTTCTTCACGTGTCCGCCCGGCTCGAAGGGCCGCTCCGTAACGTTGCCGGTCACCCGGGCCTGCAAGGTCGCGTCCTGCTGCGCGATGATCGTGCCGGTGTAGGTGAAGGCGATGGGCACCTGACGCTTACGGGCGACGATGACCCGGACCTCCAGGGGGGGCTCCTCGGCCTTCACGCCTTGCTTCTTGCCGACGAATGGCAGGGCGGCCACGATCCGGTCCGGCGAGGGGCGCCCGGCCATGTACCAGCCTCCTGCGCCCAGCAGGACGATCAGTCCCGCCCCGACACCGTATCCGACTGCTGCCCGCACCAACGTTGCTCCCGAGTTCGATGAGGCCGGCCACCGCGCCCGCCCAGCGCGAGAGGAACACGCCTGGGGACGAGACGTTGCATCGCGGGGTCCACGCATCCGGCCCTGGACCGGAAGCCACGTTCCCGCATGTTTGCCCGCTTCGTCGACCGGCCGGTGCTCGCCGGCGTCATCTCCGTGCTCATCACGCTGATCGGCGCGGTCGCGGGTCTCACCCTGCCGATTGCCCAGTTCCCGGAGATCGCCCCGCCGATCATCAACATCCAGGCGACGTATCCCGGCGCCAGCGCACAGCAGGCCTATGACGCCATCGCGATCCCGCTGGAGCAGGAGATCAACGGCGCGCAGAACCTTCTCTACATCAGCTCGACCAGCAACACCGACGGCAGCGTCAGCATGGACGCGACCTTCGACGTCGGCTCGGACCTCGACGCAGCCGCCGCGGAAGTCCTGACCCGCGCCAACCGGGCGGAGGCCAAGCTGCCGCCCTCGGTGAACGCGCAAGGCCTCGAAATCACGAAGAGCTCGCGACAGCGCCTCGGCAACATCGTGCTCTACGCCGACGAAGGCTCCCCCTACGACGAGCTGTTCCTGGCCAATTGGGCCGAGACCCAGGTGATCAAGCCGCTGCGTCGGGTGCAGGGCATGGGCCGCATCGTCAACTTCTCGAACAAGCGTTACGCCATGCGCGTGTGGCTCGATCCGATGAAGATGGAGGCCCTCGGGATCAGCCCCGGCGCGGTCACTGACGCCATCAGCCAGCAGAACGCGCAGATCACCACCGGCACCCTCGGCAAGCCGCCGGTCGACCAGGCCACCGCCTTCGAGTTGCAGCTCGTCACCCAGGGACGCTTGCGTAAGCCAGAGGAGTTCGGGAACATCCTCCTGCGTGCCAATCCGGACGGGTCCGTGGTGCGTATCCGGGACGTCGCCAGGGTCGAGCTGGGATCCGAGCAATACGGAGTCCGGTCGAGCTTCGACGGTTCGGCCTCCGCTACCCTCGGCCTCTACCAGAACCCTGATGCCAACGCGGTGCAGGTGATGGACGGCGCCCGCGAAACGATGAAGGACCTCGCCAAGCGCTTTCCGCCGGGGCTGAAGTATCGCATCGCCCTCGACCGGACCGAGTTTGTGAAGGAGGCCATCTTCGAGGTGGTGCGGACGCTGTTCGAGGCGCTCGCGCTCGTGGTGATCGTCACCTACCTCTTCCTCCAGAACTGGCGCGCCACCCTCATCCCGGCCATCGCAGTCCCGGTGGCGCTGGTCGGCACCTTCGGGCCGATGGCCCTGCTCGGCTTCTCGTTCAACACCCTCAGCCTGCTTGGCATGGTGCTGGCGGTGGGCCTCGTCGTCGACGACGCCATCATCGTCGTCGAGAACACCGAGCGCCTGATGGACGACGGCATGGCGCCGCGCGAGGCCTCGCGGGAAGCCGTCACGGAGGTCGCCGGGCCGGTCATCGCCACCACCCTGGTCCTCGCCGCCTTGTTCGTGCCGGTGGCCTTCATCCCCGGTCTCACGGGCAAACTCTACAATCAGTTCGCCCTGACCATCGCCATCTCGGTGATGATCTCCGCGGTGGTCTCGCTCAGCCTCACGCCGGCGCTATGCGGCTTGATCCTCAAGCACCGCGACCATGACGCGAAGGACGAGAGCCTGTGGCGGGCTCCCCTGCGCTGGTTCAATCGCGTGCTGGATGGGGCGAGCCGTCGTCTCGTCAGCTCGATTGGTTGGCTGACCGGTCATGTCGCCCTCGTCGCAATCGCCTTTGTTGCCTTCGCGGCCCTGACCGTGTGGATGACCATGGCGCGACCCTCCGGGTTCGTGCCGGACGAGGACCAGGGCTACTTCTTCGCCGACGTGGTCCTGCCCAAGGGGGCCTCGGTGGCCCGTACCAACGTGATGGTCGACCGTCTTGGGCAAACGCTGCGCGAGATCCCGAGCGTGGAGCACACCATCGGCGTGACCGGGCGCAGCATCCTGGCCGACGCCATTGCGCCGTTCTACGGCTTCCAGATCCCGACGCTGAAGCCGTGGGGTGAGCGTACCGAGAGCGTGAACGACGTCATCGCCACGGTTCAGGAGCGCTTCAAACACGATCCCGATGGCAAGGTCCGGGTGGTGAACCCTTCCCCGCTTCCCGGCCTCGGCTCGCGCAGCGGCCTGACCCTGGAACTCCAAGATCGCAGCGGCACCGGCGGTCTCAAGCTGGCCCAGGCCGCCAACCGCTTCATCGCCGAGATGGAGAAGCTGCCGTCGGTCGGGCGTGCGATTCCGACCACGACTTACGGCGTTCCGCAAATGCGCCTGGAGATCGACCGGGCCAAGGCGGAGCAACTCGGCGTGCCCCTGCAGAACCTTTTCGACGCGCTGGGCACCTACGTCGGTTCGAGCTTCGTGAACCTCTTCAACCGCTTCGGATACGTCTATCAGGTCTACGTCCAGAGCGAGGCCTCCGGCCGCCGTACCATCCAGGACGTGGAGGCGCTGACGGTCCTCAACAGCCGAGGCGAGCCCGTGCGGGTCGGCTCGCTGATCCAGACCAGTTTCGTCACCGGTCCGACGGCGGTCCTGTCCTACAACACCTACCCCACCATCGAGATCGCGGTGGACACCGCCGCCGCCGCCAGTTCCGGAACGGCCATTGCTGCCATCGAGGCGCTGGCCGACGCCAAGCTACCCTCGACCTACGCGGTCGAATGGACCGACGTCGCCTATCAGGAAAAGATCGCCGGCGGCTACGCTCCGCTGATCTTCGGCCTTGGCACCCTGATGATCTTTCTCCTTCTGGCCGGGCAATATGAATCCTTGCGCCTGCCGTTCGTGATCCTGCTCGGGACGCCGATTGCGATCTTCGGCGCCGTCGCCTTCCTGGCGATGCGGGGCCTCGCCCTCGACATCTTCGGGCAGGTCGGGCTTCTGCTTCTGGTCGGGCTGGCCGCCAAGAACTCGATCCTGCTCGTCGCCTTTGCCGAGGACCTGCGCAAGCAGGGCGAGGACGTGCTCAAGGCTGCTCAGGATGCCGCGCGGCTGCGCATGCGCCCGATCCTGATGACCTCGTTCGCCTTCATCATGGGGTCGGTACCGCTCGCCATCGCCAGCGGCGCAGGCGCCAACGCCCGGGTGTCGATGGGCACCGTGGTCATCGGCGGTCTGCTGGTGGCCACTTTCGTCACCTTGTTCGTGACGCCGACCTTTTACGTTGCCTTCGAGCGTCTTTTCGGCAAGGACGGCAAGGAAGCGGCACATACCCCAGACGACCGGGTATCCTCTCAGGCCTCTGAGGCAGCCGGAGGCTAGCGGTCGTTGATTTTCGTGGTTCGACACGAGGTTCATCAGGCCTGACAAGCGCCGGACAAAGCACGGCTACGCCTGGAGGCCGAAGGCTTGGCAGACGGGGCCCCTTGCATCCTCGCGAGGATCTCGCCCAACGTGACCGGGCTCCACTCCGAGCAATTAACGCCGACGCCGAGGCTTGTCCGGGTAGCCGGAATGCTGCCGTGGGAATGGCCGTAGACATGAATGTCGTCATGCCAGGCAAGCGGCCACGTCACGTGCGCGTAATGGCTGACCCACAGGGCGATCCGCTTGAGCATGCCCGGGTCCTGGACGAAGACCCGGTGGACGTCGACGACGGGTCCGGCCCATTCAGGGCGGTCGCCCTGGGCAAAATCATGGTTGCCCCGGACCAGATGGATGCGGCCATGCAATCGCACCCGAACGGATGCGGCCTAGTCCAGGCTGCACATGTAGGCGAAGTCCCCGAGGTGCCAGACGATGTCGTCGGGTCGAGCCGCCTTGTTCCAGGCGGCGACCAGAGCCTCGTCATGGGCCTCGATGGTCTCGAATGGGCGGGGGCGAGCCATGCGCGGACTGAGCAGGCTTGCATGACCAAAAATGGGTGTCGGCCGTCAGTAGGGCTCTCGGCATTCTCAGCCTCCGGAATGGCGGAGACCTTGTACGGGACGCAGCGCTCCGAAATCATCGAGAAGAGTGGACGTCCCTGGATTTCATCGGCTGAGCGCTCCCGTTTCGAGATGGCGATCTCATCGCATGCCTACCCCATTCGATAAGAGGTCGTATGGGATCCACCAAGGAAGTCCGCCTCCAACCCTTTCCCGGATAGATCGTAGACCCTGCAGGCAGCGCTCACGAGACGACGGGACATGGGTAAGGAATCCTCGACTCAGGAAGAGGGAACCAGGAAGCGCGTCCTACGACCCGCTTCCCTCGGAGTCGACTAATCCTTGATCGGGGACGGCACCGATGACCTTCCCCGTGCCGGAATAGGAACTGCCAAAGTAGGCGGTCTCTCGATCCGGCATGCAGGCTTTCTAATGCCGGCCATACGAAGTCCCGGAAATCGGGGTCCGTCTAATCCCGCATCCAGCTCTCGACGACGGAGCGAATGTCCGCCGCTTCCATGTACGAGTGTTCACCGCCGTAGGTGGATGGCGACTGGTTCCAATGACTGCCCTTGGTCACGAACAGCACCTTTCCCCCGAGGAAGCGCACGAGAAGGTTCGCGTTGCTTGGCAGGTCCTCCCCATCGGGGGTGACGCCTTCGTCCCAGGCCGATCGCTCGTACAGTTTACCGGGTCCGACCTCCACCAGTTCCTCCTGTCCGAAGGTCTTGCTTGAAGGCCCGTAGGACTCATAGGTCCCGGTAGTCTTGAGCGTCGCGAGTTCGAGGAGAAGGAACGATTGGGCCGGATCAGCCTCGAAACTCTTCAAGATGAGGCGCCGTGGCTTCATCCGATAGATCGTGCGGGGAGCTAACCCCCGTGTCCGTGAAATCGGGGGAGGATCATGCCTCGCCTCCCTTATTCGAGGAGGGGGTTGGCTCAACGCGCTTGGCAGCCAGGTAAGCGTCAAGATCGGCAACGCGCCAAACGAACTTGCGCCAGCCGACCACGACGTGCGCCGGGGCTCGGCCCTGGCGACGCAGCTTGTTCAGCGTGGAGTGGGCAATCCCCAGGTAACCGGCGGCTGGGCCAGTCTTGAGTGCGGGCTCGTCTTGTAAACTGAGCCGAGGATGCTGCTTAGGCATCGCTGATCTCCGATTTGCGTAGCCGGGATAGCTACGGTAGCCGGAAGATCACCTAAATCAGCTCGGGACGAACGAGGGGGGATTGAAATTTCTAATTCGTCAATGGGGCTACCTATCCTTTATCAGCGCATACTGCTTGCCCGCTTCTTGGGCGTAGACCCTTTTCCAATCCTCTATCTGCGCCGTCCTCTCAGTGGGCGTGCCCCCAGGCGTACGATGCTCGGGAAGCGCGATGAGACGGGCGACTCCGGTCGCCGTGCCGTTCTTGTATTCGCCGAGGTCGAACTCCTTCCACCTGAGCTCGACCCATGCAGCGATGTGATCGACACGCAGATCCCAGCGGGTCGGATTGCCGTCCACGTAGCCCAGTTCGTGAGACACCCTTTCCAGCAGGGCGGCCCCAGGCGTGTGGAGACGTGGTGGGGGCGCCGCTCCGAACAGGCGGTGGCGGGCTCTGAGCCAGACCAGCTCCAGTTGCTGGGGGGCGATGCAAGCCAGCCCTCGGGCCTCTCTGCCCTCGGGCGTCACCATCGACACCATCTCGTCGGCCTCAAGGGTCTCCTGGGCCGCGTCGGTCCGCCAGAAACTGCCGGGAATGAGGATCGCCTCCCCCGTTCGCTCCTCGACCAGGACCATGCTCCCGGCGCCCTCGATCAGTGCGTCCCGAACCGCGCCGCCCAGGACGTCGGCGATATTCGGGAGCGAGACCTCGACGCCCTTCGGCAATGGTCGCGCCAGACCCGCGAAGCCGGTGGCGCAGGCTGTGGCCGAGAGGCGGCCCGTCTGGAGGCAGTCCCGATAGGGCGGCACGAGCGTGACGGCGATCGACGTGGGAGAGCGCAGCGGTTTTGGCGGTACGCGCGGCGGCTCCGGCGCAACGTCGCCCTCGTTCTCGTAATTGGGGTCGCTGCCTACCGCCGGCTGAGCACGCGGCTCGACGACCTGTCCGGGAATTCGCGGGATCAGGAATGGTCGGCGCATCCTGGCCGCTCGCTTCGGGTCGTCATCCTCGCGCAGGCGCGGAACGTGCGCGGGGCGTTCGCGGGCTTCGGCCTGTAGCTCGACGCCGATGGGTGAGGCCTCGACCGCGCGGATCCGCAGGTCGTACGCGTGCCGCTCCTTTGCGAGGGGCGCGTAGAGGGAGGAGGAGCCGTAGACCCGCAAAGCCGCAAGAGGGAATTCGGCCTCCCCTTGGATGGGAAGGGCCCCGTGTAGGGTGCGCCCGATGGCGTACAGCGGGACGACACAGGCCGGGACGAATCCCCGTGGCAGTCGCGGCATCGAACGACCTGATCCTGGCTTCGGCGCAACCCGGGGAGGGGCGCGCGCTTGGGCCATCGTCCGCGAGACGGGTTAAACCGTCGTTCTCGCTGCACAGCGAAGTTCGAAGTTTGGGTGGCCCTGCGGCTACGCCCGACCCCACACGGGGGCCTCGTCATCGATTCCGTCATCCTCCAGGCCGCCGAAATCGCCTTCGTCCTCGTCTTCGCTTCGAGGCAGAAGGACGTGTTGCATCCTCCTCAGGGCCGCCAGCCGTATGCCGCGCGCGGCGTCCGCGATGTCTGGTCGGATAAGGGGCTCGCCAAAGCTGCGAGAGCGCTCCGGGCGCACCAGGTCCTCGTAGACCAATGGAGCGTCAGCCCTCAACGCGCCGATGAGGAGGGCCCGAGTTTCGGGCGGGAGGCTCATGAATTTCAGAGGCCAGGATGCGGCCGCTATCGGGCCGAGATCCGGAGAGCGGTCGGTTAGGCGGCTGAGGAGGGCCGTGAGGGCCAGTAACGAGAAATTTTCGACCGCATCATCCGCCTCGGCGACGCTTCCGCCGACGAGAAGCGGGGAGAGTGCGCTTATGCGCTTCAGCGTTTCAGTTAGGGTGGCGCCGAGCTGCTCGTTCTCCGACATCACCCGCGTAGCGGCCTCGGACACGGTTTCCTCGGCCAGGAGCAGTTGGACGTTTTCGGGTCCGAGCATCTCGGACAAGGCCTCGATGGTCCCCTTGCGGGTCGCCGCAAGGATCTTCCGCGCCATGTCAAGCGCCCCCGCTTGGTTCGTAGGGTCCTGCGCCATTACAAAGGGGAGCTTCACGTCCGATCGATGGGAAGTTTCTTTCAGACGCTTCGAGACCGAACTGTAATTAAGTTCGAGTTGGGATATATCATTTTTGGGGAATTTTCTATTTTTCTTATTAAAATTCAGAAGCGTATCCGATAATTTTTCATTTGAATATTTATACAAACGTTTAGCTTCAAGATCGACGCTTGTCTCAACGTAATACTCAATCTGCTCGCTAAGTGAGCGACCGTATGACCGTGCGATTTCTTCAATGGCGGCCCGCAACTCAGTTCGCATCCGAAACGTCATGTTGTGACGCTTCTTCACTTCTTCGGGCATGCGAGGGCGACCGCGACCGCGCCTCGGAGTTTCTGAGCCTTCTGCCACTTTTTGCAACTCCAATCAAATTTATGCCCTCGAATAACCGTGCATAAAATGTAGAGCTTCGGGCTACAAGCTGTCAATTATATGCACTCGTTTTTCAGGGCCTATGAAGTGGCCTGCCCCCATTGAAGCGTTTCCGCCGCGCCGGAATGGCGCCACTCCGATGTCGAGATGCATACCCCACGCCCATTGCTGATCCGTCGCAGACTCGGCCTGAATGCAGTCGATCCTACCGACGATCAATGCAGCGCTGGAGACAATGTATGTCTCGCGCGGCTCCTCCAGCATCAAATTAAACGCTAGCTTTGCCATAGATCATTACTGCGACTGAGTTCGATCTGATGGGTGGGTAGTTCGGCGCGAAGCTCTTTAGCTAGTCGGGGCGTCAATCGTCGCTCCCGCCTCCAGCGCGAGCAGGTTCGATCCGACGAGGCTTCGCTGCCTGAGCCTTGCGCGGTTCCTTCTTTGCAGCGCCGCCTGATCGATCGAACGGAACGACGCCACCGCCGCATCCGATGCAAACGGACCTCGATAGGCGATCGGTGCGGGCGTCCCGATCCTTATCCTTCTTTGCCTGCCCTGCGGAATTCAGGACGTGCTGCTGGTGCATAGCCTCCATCCGCTTATCCCGATCGGCATCGGACGTGCTCGGCGATGGTTGAGATGAAGCGATGCCGGCGGGCAGCCAGAGGCCTCCCGCGACCAACGCCAGGAGTGCAGAGCGCTGAAGCGTTGTCTTCCTGCGCGGCATGGGGGCTTCCTTCTTTGCCCATGCCTACACCCTAATCCAACACGCTCCGAATCATACTTTGGAAGCGTGCATCCCACTGGCTCAATGTGCTCGTGAGGCCAGCTGTAATTTTCCGATGATACCGGGGGTGATGACGTTTCCGCCCTCAGCAAATCGAATTGAAATTGTTCACTTCACGATATGCAGCCATTTTAATTCTCTAAGCCGCCGATATCCTGCCCTATTGTAAAAGCCCCTAGAAAGTATCTATAGGGTATTTATTAGCCCCCAGAGAAATCAGCATGACCGATATCAATCAGGAATTCCAAGCAAACCACATCGAACTCACGGCCGACATCGTCGCCGCCTACGTCTCCAACAACTCGGTTCCGATAGGATCACTGGGCGAACTGCTGAGCAGCGTGCATGCTGCCGTCAGTGGCCTTGCCAACGGGGGATCTGCCACGGCGGAAGCTGACAAGATCGAGAAGGCGACGCCGGCCCAGATCAGGAAGTCGATCACACCGGACGCGCTGATCAGCTTCGAAGACGGCAAGCCTTACAAGACGCTGCGCCGCCATCTGACGCTCCGAGGTCTGACCCCTGAAGCCTACCGCGCGAAGCATGGTCTGTCGCCGGATTACCCGATGACCTCTGCGAGCTACTCGGCGCAGCGCTCGGAGCTTGCCCGGTCCCTCGGACTTGGACAGCAGCGGAATAAGACGGCAACGTCAAAGTCAGCGGTGCAGGAGGAGACGGTCAGCGAGAAGGCCCCTCCGGCTCCTGATAAGCCCAAGAAGTCGGGTCGGCCGCGTAAGGCGCCCGCTGCTTGATAGGCATTCATGGATGCCGCCTAGGCCGTCCATGAGCCTAGCTACGGACGTTAGGGGAGGCGGGCTCAGCCCCGCCGCCCCGATCTGATCACGGGGCCGGCGGGGTGGGTCGTCCATCTCACGCGAGCCGGTACGCAACTTGGCTCGACGGAGAGGATGGTCCGCATCGGTTAGCGGGCGAACAACCCGTCGGTCAGGTGGCCGGCCCGGATTGAGACGAGAACTCATCAGCAGGTCGCAATCCCTTCACGCGATCTCAAAATCCAGATTCGTCAGGGCCGCTTTGTTGACGAGGGTCGCGAACTGGAGGGCCGCCTTGGCCATGCCACTTCCATCGGCGTCGTAGGAGAGCACGCCGGTGTGGTGGTCGTAGAGAATGCGGTCGTCGGCATCGAGGGCACCTTTGGAGAGGTCCTTGAAGGCGGTACCGGCGAGGTCGCCGAGCGGTAATCCACTGAAGATGGCGTCGTCGAGCCGGATCGTGTCGTGGATTGAGGCCGTGGAAGCGAAGAAATCGACGATGGTGTCGACATTGCTCGACTTCAGGGTGGTGGAGAACACGAAGGTGTCGGCGCCGCCCAGGCCCTTAAGGACATCGCTGCCGTCGCCGCCGTCGAGGACATTGGCATCCGACGCACCGGTAATTGCATCGTTGCCGTGCCCCCCGACGACGTTCTCGAAGTTTTTGATTGAGTCAGTTTCCGTCGAGCTAACGACCACTTTCGATGTAGCCGCCGTCTTCAAGGTGATAGCGAGGTTGGGCGCCAGGGTTCCATCGAACGATCCCGCCTTGTCGCCGTAGTCGAGCGTGTCCATGCCGACGCCGCCGTCCAGCGTGTCGCTACCCGCACCACCCCGGATGACGTCGTTGCCAACTCCGCCGCTCGCGGTATCGTTGCCCCAGCCCATGTAGAGCGTATCGTCGTACCCCGTGCCGGCAAAGGTCGTATCGGTACCTGACCCGACATAGGTCAGATGTTCGTAATTGACGATCCTACCGACGATCGTCGTACCGTGGCGCACGTAGGTTCCGTCGAAGGATCCGCCCTCGGTGGCCCTGAAGATCACCGTATCGTCATTGGCACCGGCATCGTAGAGCGCGGTACGGCGGCTAGCCTCGAACGTGTCGTCGACAACAGTAAGGGTGTCGTTGCCGGCTCCTGTCCGGACGATGTCCTTGCCACCAATGTATACGCCAACGACATCGTCCCCGGTTCCGGTATCGATGATGTCCGTACCGCCGTTGGCGTAGATCGTGTCACTGCCGCCAAACGTCCTCACAGTGTCGTCGCTGGGGCCGTACAAGCGGATGGAATCGGTCAGATCGCCGCCCGTGATGGTGATTTTTCCATTGCTGTAACTGGATACCGTCACCGCCTCCACCGATGTTGCGGTGAGGACGCTTATCCCGTCGAATTTCAGTGCCGTGCTGGCTCCGAGGATCAGTTCGATCGTGGTGGCGCCGGAAGTGCCATTGACGCCAAGCGTATCGTCACCCGCCCCACCATTGAACGTATCTGCAAAGCTGTCGGTGCCGTTAACCTGATAGGTTAGCGTATCATTGCCTGCATCGCCGTAGAGATGATCACGGCCCCAGCCGCCGACCAGCACGTCGTTGCCGTTGCCGCCTTGCAGAACATCATTCGACGTTCTGCCGGCGACTTCGTAGGTCTGACCGGCTTCCGCGTAGAGACTGTCATTACCATCGCCGCCTTTTATCTTGTCGGCCCCGGTTCCGCCATAGACAGTATCTCGTCTGTTTCCACCTGTGATGACGTCGTCGCCGGCGCCTGCATCGACGGAGGTAGTGAACTTGTAACCCTCTGCAGTACCGTCATCAGGTGGCAAGTCTTTCACTGACCCGACCGCGATTTTATCGGAGCCTGAACCCGTATAGATGGCCGCGAAGCCCTCAATGCCGGTGAGCGTGCCGTGCGCGCCGATTGCGATTGTGCCGCCGGCTATCAACGAAAGGCTTTCCGTTGCATCCGCCAGGTTGAGCGAGGCGATGTCGAAGCCGCTACCACCGTCGAGATCCTGCAACCCAGATCCACCGTCGAGATAATCATCACCCGCTCCGCCCTTGAGCACGTCGTCACCCCCACCACCTTGGATGACATCAGACGAGGCTCCGCCGGTGACGATGTCCTTCTCGTAGCTGCCGAAGAAGGACAGATGCTCAACGTTCTTGACCAGAAGCATGTTCGTGGAGCCGACGCGGACGTAACTACCTGACGTCGCCGCAGTGAGCGTGAACGTCATTGTTTCAGAGTTGTCGGTCTGGCTGCTGTCGCTGGACGCATAGATCTCGGCCGTGTCATCGTCAGCGCCACCGTCGATGAGGCCGCCCCGGAGTGACGTTCGGGCAACACCCGCAACAATTTGGTCGTTACCCGCATCCCCATAGAGCTTATCGCCATCGATAACGGGCCTCCATCGCTCATTGGCGAAGGCGAACAGGTAGTCGTCACCAGTGCCGCCGTGGATCAGATCGGTACCGCTACCACCGTAGATCACATCGTTGCCGCCGGCCCCATTCAACGAATCCTTTCCGCCCTTGCCAAACAGGATCTCGTAAAGGTTCGTGCCAATGACGGTTTCGTCAGTGTCATCGCCATTGTAGGTCGCGCCATCGAATGTCCCGGTCACGATATTCCCTTGAGTTCATTGCCGCATGGACAATCGCAATGTCATGATCCTGAATGTACGGCACTCTCTTGCCACGGGCTCGCAGCCGCTCAGTTCGCAATCATGCTGTATTCGAGCATACCGAGGCATACTGAGCAGAACAAATGCTCAAATATGGGTATTGTGATATTCTTTGATGCTAATACTTTTTAGCAGAAGACATTATTTTCATGCGAAATTTTTTTCGCAAAATTAAGAATTAATCAGCTTAACGTAAAATCCCTCGGATAAGGGGTAAAGATCAGAGGAACAGCACGTTCATGCTGTCGCCCCGGCAGACCTGAGCCCACACGGCGCCCTCTACCGCGAAGAAGCCACCCCGGCCGTCGCCCTTCTTGTCGTCGTTGTCAGCCGTCATCCGTCCTCGCAGCCGCTCGGCGTGTCGCTCGAGAAATGGGGCCTTTTAGCGCACGCGAGTCGGAGCGCGTTTCCCTACGGGCGGCCCCTATTCCGATTAAAAAATGCGGTCCCTTTTAAGGGGCGCCCAACGCCGTGTCGGCAGACGTCCGCTCTCGGAACCTGATGCCCGCGCCGCCACCGTTCTCGGGGATGAATTCCAGGCCGGCTTTCTCGAAGGCGAGACCGAGCAAATTCCGATTGCTGTCCCGCATCTCGCCGCCACGCTCGAACGCACGGATAGTGACGGCGCTTAGCCCTGTCTCCTTGGCGAGCCTGGCCTGCCCCCATTCGGTGGCCCAGGTTCGAAGTTAGTGCATCGTCGGTCTCGTGACGATGGTGGGGTGAGCGAGCGGCGCTGATCCGGTCGGTTCCGTTGGCCAGATGACGACCTCCGGTGCGGGCGGCTGGTAGCCGAGCGACGAGTGCGGCCGGATGCTGTTGTAATGCCTGCGCCATTGCTCGATCACGACGCTGGCCTCCTTGAGGGTGTAGAACACCTCGCCGTTGAGGAGTTCATCCCGCAGCTTGGCGTTGAAGCTCTCGCAGTACCCGTTCTCCCACGGACTGCCCGGCTCGATGTAGGCGGTCTGCGAGCCAACCGCCGCGATCCAGTCCTGAACGGCCTTGGCGATGAACTCCGGACCATTGTCGGAGCGGATATGACCCGGTATTCCACGTAGGCTGAACAGGTCCGAGAGTACGTCGGCGATAAGGGCGCGAAGCGTTTGGTGGTGGAGTGCCTGAAGGCGAAGCGCGCACAAAAGATCACCTGAGATGTTCGACGATTGCCTGGAGGACGGGCTGTAGGACTCCAGATGATCTAGGATCACTTGTATCCCGTACGGGAACTTTCCGAGTTGAATGCGGCATCCCTGGCCTGAAAAGTTCCCGTACGGGATACAGGCGCAGCGTTAACCGGTCGGCGCGGGGGGGCTGTAGCAGGATGACCCAAACGGGCCGATGGGCTGGGGGCGCCCAGGTGTTTTGCCGCCAGCGACCCTCGGAATAGGCGTTTTGCCACCCGCCCCCCCTCACGACAGGTCGTTTGCCGCCCCCCGGAATTCGCCAACCGGACGCACATTAACCCTTGTGCCTTGCCCGTGGGTACCGCGTTTGGCCTACATCAGGTCCACCGTTTCGCACCCATCGGGGTCCCGGCACCGCCCCAGGCGAACGAGACCCGTCGAGTAGCAGAATGCCCAGCCGGCAGCCGCATCGAAGGCCTGCACGGTGCTCGTCGTGACGACCGTCCCGTCGGGGAACCGGGGGTGCCCGTACGCTGTCCCCGTGAGCACCGCTCCGTCCGCGGACCGGTCATCCGGCTGCACGATCCAGTCGTGGAACAGGGGCCGGTCGCCATGCCCCGTCAGGTCGATCCTCGTGCCCGGGTATCGGTTTCGCTGAGCCATGCCCTGCCGTCCTCGTCGAAGTAGACCTACGCGGCCGCCTCGATGGGCCGGCCGGAATGGTCTGTGAAATGGTCGGCCTCGAACGGCCGGTAGTGGATCCTCCCGACCCCCGCGGGGACGCCTACATGGGGGACGACGGTACCCCGGATCCACGCGTGAACCTCGCGATTGCCGGTCCGTAAGACTCTGGCCCGTGACCCTGGCCGGACGACCATCACGGCACCGGCCAGGGTTAGAGAATGGAGGTGCGCGACGACGCGGCCGCGTTCCCTGATCGACCAGCAGCGCCTTGTCAGATTCCGATAGACGTCCGTCACCGGAGGGCGAGAGGGCGCAAGCACAAGGCGGCCGCCTCGGCCTCGGCGGCCATGCGCAGGGCATCGTGGGAGGTGATCCGGCCGGCCGCCTCATCCTCCATGATCCGGTCGATCCGGATCCCGGCGGCGACCGCGAACAGGCCGCATGCCCGGCGGGTCGACCACGCGAAACGGACGCGCTCGCGGATCGCAGGAAGGCCCTCACGCTGCATCGTGGTTCTCCTTCGCGCTATCGATGAGGGACTGGATGAGGGTGGTGATGGCCTGCAGGTCCTCACCCGTGATGAGGCGGTCGCGGGCTAGGTGGATCACTGAGAGGCACAGGCCGAACAGGGCGATGAGGCGGGGATTTTCGATCACCTTCCCCTCCGTCAATTCATCGTGGCGAGCGCGTCACGCCCGGAAAGGATTGTTTCGACTATCCTTCGCAGTTGCCTGAGGGAGGGCTTCGTCCATGCCCTGGCGGCGAGCTCGATCTCGTCGCCGTCGAGGTCCGGCATCCAGGCCAGTTCGACGCCCCGCTCCGTCCTGACGTCCGCCGCGATGGAGCGGGCCAGGGCCGGGAGGTCCGCCTTCGTCGGGCTCGGCATGTGCACGATCCGAGCACGGTCAAGCAGCGCCTGGGGGATGCCGGACAGGGAATTCGCCGTGGCGATCCACGAGACGGGGGAGATATCGACCGGGCATTCGAGTGACGGGTCGTGGTACCGCGACGCGTTTTCCGGCTCGATGAGCGTGAGCAGCCCGTCCACGATGCGCCCGTTGTCCGAGCGCGGCCCCGCCTTGTCGACCTCGTCAACCACGATGGCGACGGTCGCCCGCAGGGCCTGCTGGATCGCCTGAAGGGGGACGCACGCCCTCGATGAGTTCCACTGGCGCGACGTCCCGATGATGGTCCCGTCCGCCGAGCCGGCCGCGCTGTAGACCGTGACCGGCAGGCCCAGGACCTCGCACAGCCGCCGAGCCGCGCGCGTCTTTCCGGCACCCGGTTCGCCGACCAGAATCGTGAACGGCAGTCGGGCGTACGGCCTTCCAACTTGCGTGCGCAGGATGCCGTCGATCTCGCCCCGGAGATGCGGGAACTCGCGCGATAGCGTGGTCGAGGCCGCGGCGAGATCGGGCACGGGGGTGAGCGGCAGCAACACGCCGGCGACGGACTTCCATTCCTTCTGTGCCGCTGAGTTCAGGTGCGACGTCGACCGCAGGACAAGGTGCCCCGCCTCACCCGGCTCGGGCAGATCGTCCTCGTTCGCGTCGCGGGGGTCGTACCCGGTGTCGTCCCGAACCGGGCCCCGGCGAACGTTGTGGGGCCACTGCACCTGCGCGATGATCTGCAGCGAGTTCAGGGCGTCCCCCTGTCGTCGACCCCACCTTGGCTCGGTCTTTGGCCGCCAATCCCCCCCGTCGCAGTACGCCGCGATGCTCATCATCTCGGCGTGCGTCGTGAGGAGATTCCGGAGCCCAAGTTCGCTGTGGCCGCCCGCCATAGCCGTCTGCCAGACCCGCACGGCGCAGCGAAGGGCGCAGCCGTGGTCACCCAGGAAAGCCGCGTAGTAGACGCAGCGCGCGGCATAGTCGGCATACCTGTCGCGGTCTTCGGGACGCAGCTTGAGATCGTCGGCTACCTCATCGCACGCGCTCTCGCATGCCGACAGGGTCGGCACTGAAACGGAGCACGAGGAGAGCCTCTCCAGCGCCGTCCTGACCAGTGGATGGATATCCAGGAAATTCAGCAGGAGGCCGGTCGACCAGTGGATCGCGTCCGCTAGAGGGTCGCATTCGAAGAAGTCGAGCCCGTGGTCGAGCTCCTCGACGGACGGCGGATGGTTGCCTGTGAATGGATCGATGTCGGGCGCACGGGAGCGCGCACCCCGGGGGGCGTCCTTGGGCATCTGTTGGATCCTCAAATTCCGCAGCGCATGACGGTAGAGACCGAACGCGCCTAGAACTGACCTCCCTAGCAGAGCAGGAGTTAACGATTCGTTTCGAGCGAGCGCCGGATCTGACGGGCAGTTTCAGCCTCGTCACGGAGGGTATTCACAGTCAGACGGGCATGCTCGACCAACCCCTGGAGGCGGTCCGCGAGCTCGTCGAGTCCCTGAGAACTAAGGGCGTCTGACCCATCCTGATGGAAGGGATCCGACGTGCCGACGTCATCCCAAATCGTGGCGACCGATAGCAACAGATGGCCGAATGCCTTAGGGGGCGCCGCGAACGACCCCCGTCCGAGCATAACCAGGACGTGCGCCGGCAGCCCGTGTTTCGCGATGCGATCACGCTGGAGGGTGCGCTGGCCTAGGCCGGTGACCTGCACCATCGGTCCAAGCCAGAGGTCTCCGAATAAGGATGCCGCCGCGTGGATGACCGCCTGAAGGAGCTCTTCAGATATATCTTGGAATTGGACCGCGTGGCCGTCGATGTACGGCTGACGCCCCTCGATCGAAAGGATCGGGCCGGCCCGAGGGGGGACCCCCCTCAGGCTGGCGAGCGTGCCCACTCCAACACGTCCGACTGGGACGCCCGGGAACGTTTCATTGGACGACACGGGGCAGAGTAGGATTTTGGGCATTGGTCCTCAGTCGAAACGGTAATAGTCGACGCTCGCGCAGAACGGCGAGCCGTCGTTCGCGAGGCACCACATCCCTGTTCCCAGGCGAAGTCGCTTGCCGGACATGGTGAGCGTGACGCCGAGCCGGATCACGCCGACGCCCCCACGGCGATCCTTGCCAAAGCCCGGCCAAGGTCCCTCTCGTTGACGGACCTGAAACCAGAGAACCGGTCCTCATGGACCACGAGCTCATCCCAGATGCCCGTGGTGTCGCGGTAGATCACCGTCTTGCCCGAGAGCCCACCCAAGCCCCGGACGAGGTCCTCAATCACGGCGTCCGCGTCGTTCGTTACGGTACGGCCGTCGTTGAGGTCCGTGACGCAGACAACGTCGCCATGGAGGTCATAGGTATAGTGCGAACGCTCATAATCCTGCGTCTGACGTCCGGCGGAGGCTTGCTGCAGCTGGACGGGCTGGGGCACCATCGAGTGCGACGGCCATGGCTCTAATAGCAAACGTCCCGCAATCCTCGCAGCCTCGCATTCCTTCAGCCATGCACGATGTGCGGCGAGCTCGGACGGAAGCGCCTCATTGATCTTGGAAATGGCTTCGGCGGCACTGCCGGCGTAACGCTTACCGTAACGTCCGATGTCGATCTCGTACTCTAGAAAGGTCGGTGCCTCAGCAGCACCACGCGAACGTGTGTGCCACACGGCGACAGTGAGCATCTCCCCGGGTACGACTTCATAGTCACGGCGAAAGGACAGGTTCGTCTTGAATGTGTCAGTCACATACGCGGTAGGCTCATAGCCAGCATCAAGAAGTGATCCGAACTGCTTTTCAAGGGAACTGGACAGGAGAACAACTGACGTCTGGGGCATGGGCATTCCTTGAAAGGACGAGGCCGGGGTACCGCACCTCGATCGACCACCTCGGGGATGGCCGTACGCTCAAGATAGCACTCGCCCTGTCGGGCGCCACCGATTTGTTGCGCATCGTTAACGGCGATGGCGTTCCCATTGAGCCATCCGGACGACGCGTCCCGTTTCTCCTTAAGCGAATCCGCGGGAACTGCTTCGATCGTTTCTGACGCACACCTGTGGAACCGCAGGCAGGGACGGACCAGATGCCCACAGAAAACGAGATCGAGGCCTTCGGGCGCTCGTACCTCCGCATGACACCCACCGAGCGGAGAACCCAGGCGGCGTGGATCGACCGGTATGGCCTGCAGATTGCCGAGGCCGCTGCGGTCAGAAAAGTCGCCGCCCTGGATCCCCGGCGGTCGAACCCCGCCCCCGCCCGGGAGCCGCAGTAATGAGGCAGTTAACCATCGACAAGATCGCGCTGGGGGCCGCCCGGGGGGGCTGGCCAAGGCGATGATCGCAATGTTCCAGGCGTCCTTCGACGGCGGCACGCCCCTAATCGCGCTCCGGGGATCCCCCCTCATTAGCCTGGACGTCCAGGCCGATGTGGAGCGCTGGTACGGGACCTGGGAGGCCCGGCACCAGGAGGGCCTCGCCGCCATGCACCTGGCGATGGATCTCCTTCGGGAGGCGAAGGCGGAGGCCTGCCCTACGTCGCCTGCCTGAACCCGGACACGATCCACCGGCCGGCGAACCAGATCGCCAGGAGCAGGAGCGGCGGCACCAGGGCTAGCCATAGGAGACCCGCCTGCCCGCCGAGGGCATCTAGCCGCCGCTGCCAGCGCTGGTCCCAGAACCACCGGGCAACCAGGTCCTGTTCGGATTTCTCGAAGGCGGTATTCACGTAGAGCGAGGTGCTGTCCGAGAAGTCGACGAGCGCCATGTGGCCCGATTTCACGGACGCATCGAAACCGTCCTGGTACCGGTACTCGACCTGGTCGAACCGCGGCGAGTGCTTACCCTCGGACGGCTTCCGGAAAATCACCAGGAACGGCTTGGCGATGTTCTCCGCGTCGAAGGGGTTCGAGACACCGTCCCTCATCTCGACGGTGAACTGGTAACGCCCCCGCACCGTGTCCGACACGTTCGCCCAGGTCATCCAGGCAACAAGCGCGAGCCAGACGGCCGTCGCCACGAGCCAGAGCCGGAACAGGCCCCGCGTCACGTTCACGCCCTGCAAGCCAGCCCCCGGTTTGCCACCGCGGATGAACCTAGCAGGCAGCTCTCGATTTCCTGCACCTGCTCATGCGGCAAGCCGCAATCCATGTCGGTCGTGTACCAGACCGCGGCGATCCGGCGGCCCGGAGGTAGTGGTGACGGCGGGCCGCCGATTGCCCGTTCGAGTGTCGTCCAGGGATGCCAACGGATCGGGACAGCCGGCCGCCCGGGCCGCGAGCAGCCGAGAGAGAGGGGTATCGTCCATGCCGGGAGCCTCGCATCTCGTACCCGTGCCGTCCAGGTGGTGTTTGGCAGGCCGTCATACTCAAGGTACATTGTACCTGATCCTGTTGACGCTGGGTACAATGTACCATATTCTCTCCTCAGACAGGAGAGCCCTATGACCGCCGCCATCGGCAAATCCGCCCGCTTCCGCAACGCCTGGTCCATCGCCCGGCACACGGCCCTGACCCTGGATCTGACCGTCGAGTGCGCCCGCCAGTTCTTCCGTGCCGCCCTCCGGAAGGCCTGGGCCGATGCCCGCTGGGTCGCCGCCCCCGCCAAGCCCGCGATGGGCAAGCTCCTCCTTCAGCGCGGCAGCCACCCCCACCCGACCTGGCTCGCCAAGGTCACCGGCAAGGACGCCAAGTTCGGCCTCGCCCGCGAGTTCCTGAAAGGCGCCTCGGTCTACGACAACGGCCCCTACCTCCGGTTCGAATTCCCCCTCGTCGAGGGCACCGTGCTCCAGGACGACACCAAGGATTTCTGGGTCGTGCGCGACGGCGCGCTAGTCGAGGTCAGCCGGTGGAACGAGCCCGAGGTGGCCGCCATCCACGCCCGCTTCGCCTGATCCCCCCGAACCCTGGAGCCAAACCCATGTCCAACCGCGACCGCCTCGTCTCTCTCATGGAGCGCCTCGCCCTCACGAAGGGCGACGTCGCCCGCATCGCCAGGGCCTCCGAAACGTCCGTCGATTCCTGGCTGAAGCCGGAGACCAGCAAGTCCCACCGCGCCTGCCCAAACGTCGTCATCGCTGTCATCGAGTACGGCGCCGGGGACACCATCTGTGCCTCCGTCTCCGAGGCGGCGGACCACCTCGGGCTCCGGGCGGAGCGGGTCAATACTATGGCCGCCGACGCCCGGGTGGGGCTCGGGGCCGCGCTCTGGTCAGCCGGGATGGACGACACCCTCGCCCGCGTTTCCTGGGGGCACCCCGTCACGCTCGATCTCGGCCCGGCATCGTACCTCCTCCTGAAGGGGTGGGTCTTCCTCCCCCTGCAGGGCCGCGACGGCCGCCGGTGCAAGCTCGCGGTCCGCGCCTCCGTCGAGGGCGAGGAAGGCTCGGATGGCCGGTGGCTCAACACCGAGGTGAACGACTGGGTCGACGACGCAGAGGCTAGGAAGGCGGCCGCGCAGGCCACCCACATCGCCGGGCTCATGGAACAGAACCGCATGCTTGGATTGCGCAGGGTGGAGGCCCTTGATGCCGGCGACGAGGCCGAGGTGCGCCGGATCGACAAGGTCCTCGACATCGTCGGGCAGCAGATCGACGCGGCCTGAGGCCCGGCTCACGTGTAAAACGATTCCACAAACGCTATCCGGGAATCGTTTTACACGTTCGGGGCGGCCCAAATCGACAGGGCCCGGGAGCGACCCGAGCCCCGTTGCCCACATGAACCCGGCAGACCCGGACGTGTGTGCCATCGAGTGCCAACTAGGCACAGGAATCGAACCCCTCGACAGTCACCGATGATGGTACCCCCGCCAGCGATTCGTTCAAGGGATGACCGACGCACGTGCCTCGGCCACCAGGGCGTTCCACTGCTCGACCTCCGGACGGACCGGATCACCAGCGCTACGGGGCGTCCATCCCACGCGGCCGCGCCGGACGATGCCCCTGGCACCACAGTCCGTGCAGCGCACGAACCGGGTAAGGCTACCAACGGCGATGAGGTCGTGAACTGGATCGGGGTGACGGTCGTAGAGGAGGGCCGGGGTGTGGGTGCAGCGGGGCATGGCGATCTCCTTCGATCACCATCATTCGTGCGAGAGGGGCAGAGTTCGACAAGGAATCTTGCGCCCGGTATCGGATTAAAGGCCGCGGGGAAATCCATTGCCACTGGCGTGCTACGCGGGGTCCAGCGGCAGGTCTCGCCGGCTGCTCTACGCTCTGTGGGATGAGCAGCGGCTGCTCTGTCACCTGCCGCTTAGAAGGCGGCTGCTCTATCCAGCTGAGCTACGGAGTCGGGGTGCCGCGCCCCGTCTAGCACCGCCCTCCCGACCTGTCATTAGCCTCGGGCGAACCCTGGCTTCACACGGCGAGAGCCTGCCGGAGGAAGCGACGACGTGCGTTCGGTCGCCTCGGCGGGGGGCGGTCTGGGATCCCGCAGCCTCAGCGACCTCGGGACCGGGCTAGGATGCCGCGCAGGCCTTCCGCTTATCGTCGGCTCTACCTGGGCAAGCTCGCGCAGCGGAAGTCTCGTGAGAGACGGTCGGACAAGAGGTCCGCTATGGGCCTGCAAGGCTATAGGCCGACACAGACGGTGCGTCTTCGGCCGGGGGAACTCATCGACGGGACTCGTAATCGACCTCGCCGAGGCGGCGGGTGCCCTCCGAGGCCGTGACCGAGACGATAAAATCGAACGACCCGACAGCGCGGCCTCCTTGCCAGAGATCCCGAATCCGCATCGCCGAACTTCCGGCAGACCTCTCAGCAGCAGCGCCGGCCCTCCCCGGCATCAGCGAGTAGACTGATGGTACAAGGCCAAACCAGCAGTCGATAATGAAACTGCCATGCATCTTACGATGACCGATCGTCAGCTCTCACCACAGTCGCACATACATTCAGCAAAGCTGTCCAGTCACGAGAAAGCCCACTCCCGGCATCGCGCTGGGAGTGGGCTTTCTTGCCACCGATTGGATACATCCGACGTCGCCCAAACAGGCGCCGTCGGACGGGCATCAGGCCGCCTGCTTCTTGCGGGGGCCACGGCGCTTCTTTTCGGGCGGGGCGGCGACGGCTTCCTCCTCCGGCTCGCTCACGACCTCC
The DNA here is from genome assembly GCF_000376345.1 of Methylobacterium sp. 88A. Classification (NCBI taxonomy): domain Bacteria; kingdom Pseudomonadati; phylum Pseudomonadota; class Alphaproteobacteria; order Hyphomicrobiales; family Methylobacteriaceae; genus Methylobacterium; species Methylobacterium sp. 88A. The sequence goes on along the minus strand of NZ_AQVT01000001.1, from coordinate 1,243,795 downwards.
TCGGGCGCAGCCTTGGATACGGGGGATACGGTCTTGCGGCGCTGCTGACCGAGACCAAGGGCGCGAGCCAATTCTGAACGCTGTTCGGAATAGGCAGCCGACGTCATCGGGTAGTCCGGCTGCAGGCCCCATTTGGCCCGATACTGTTCGGGGGTCAGACCGCGGAGTGTGAGGTGCCGCCGAAGCGTCTTGTACTGCTTGCCGTCCTCGAAGCTGACCAAGTAATCCGACGTCACGGAGCGGCGGATTTCCTGTGGTGTCGCCTTCGGCGGGCCGGTCTCAGCGGCAGGTGCGCTGCTGGTGCTCACCGAGCGGATGGCCTCGTGCACATCGCTGAGGAGCTTAGGCAGTTCGGCGCTCTGGACGTGATTGTTGCTGACATACGCGGAGACGATATCCGCGGCCAAGGTGATGAGACGGGCTGAGTCGGTGTCGGATTCACTCATGATATTCGCGCCATCGGTTTGCTATGTTGATACTGTACGCTAGCCTATGCTCCGTTCGCGCGTGTAGCAAGATGTTATTGAAAGAAATCCACTGGTTTACGGATCAATCGTTCAAATATTTCGCGTGTTCGCCGTCTGCGAGCCCCACATCCTTGGTTGCGCATACGTTTGGAGGGTGAAGCGAACAGAATTTACCGAGTGTTCTGCCGCATTAGAGCGTCACGGAAGCCCGCTCAACATGGGGTCCAGCGAAGGACGGTATGAAGAACTTTGCCACCGGCGCGAGGCATCGGTAAAAACGGTCTCAACCAATCATTGCAGATTTTTCGGCTTCGGAAGCCCAGGCGGTCGAGCCTAGCGTTCATGCGAGTCGATCCCAATTGCGGATATGTTTGACAACAGTCCGTGGGCGGGCACCGTGCGGTCGCCAGCCGCGATCGTCGCTCGCTCTTTGGCGGTACTTCCGTTCAAGTGTCCGTCAGAACGCTCCCCTTCCAACACTTGCCGGTCTACAAACGAGTCGGCCACATAACGCTTGGCAGCCCTCGAATCGCGATGATCGTGGTCTATGCCAGCAGATTGGACGGAGTCTGCGATGATGTGTACTCTCATAAAGTCGTATGTATGCTCTCCCTCTGATGTTTTAAGCTGAGGCGCCGGATGGCGCGGCAGGTGTGTTTGTATCTCTTTCGCCGGAAATCGTCTCCACCACCGGACAAACGATCATCTTGTCACAGGACGGAGCAAGGCCAATCGGCCACGGTCAGAGAATCGCCAGTGGATCCCGCTTCTCTTGTCAAAAGTGAATGAACCGCCTCTCTCACAACGTCATCGAGCATCGACCCCTAACTTGCTCGATGATAAATAGTTCCTCGGCTGCGCATTTAAACCGTTTTTTTAAACAATAAAATCGATCGGTCTTGCTAGCTTCGATGTCGAATTTTGCAAAATAATTCGGTCGTCACTGGTCTCTCGGCATCAGAAAGCCGGGCTATGACTGGAGGTGACGGTGGGCAGCCTCGCTGGAACGCGATCGACAGGCGTTAGCGGTGCCCCAATAGGCTGGCACCGATGCAATTCAAGCGCGCGGAGATGGCGGGGACTGGGCGTTCGCAGGAATAGCTCGGCGCGAGTCGGGAGACGGCTTCCGCGATGGGCGGAAGACATTGCTGTGCCTCTTCTGGATAATAGGATCGTGCTTTCCCGGTGCGCGACCGGTTGCATGCTACGGGCTGATCCCCGCGCAGACCCTCGATGATGGTGGTGCTGAACGACCCAGTGGCGGTCGTGATCCCGGCCCCTGGAATCGCGACGTGCCGCCGTCGCGCGAGGTCATCATCGCGAGGGGCGGGAACGTAGCGATTGGGCGGATTGGGGCATGTCCGGCACCGGGGACATGACGTGATTCGACCTCTTCCCCAATCCGCGTCGCGATATCAATCCAGACCGAGCATGAGGCCGATATTCTGCACGGCGGCACCCGATGCGCCTTTGCCGAGATTGTCGAGCCGGGCCACGAGCAACGCATGAGCATGGTCAGGCGTACCATAAACCCGTAATTCGAGGTGATCGCTGTCGTTCAGAGCTTCGGCGTCCGGCTTGTCGTCCGGGTTGGTCCGAACCACGGTCACCATCGTGCTTCCGGCGTAATGCGCAGTGAGGGCCGCTTGCAGCGCAGCAGCATCCGGATGCCCCGGCAGGGTATCGAGGTGGAGCGGGATACTCACCAGCATGCCCTGGCGGAAGTTTCCCACGGACGGGATGAAGATCGGCCGCCGGGTCAGGCCACCATAGACCTGCAGTTCCGGCAGGTGCTTGTGAGCAAAGCCGAGACCATAGAGCTGAAAAGCCGGTGCCTCTCCGGCCTCATATGCCTCGATCATGTTCTTGCCGCCGCCGCTATAGCCGCTGACCGCGTTGACGCTGATAGGCGTATCGGGCGGCAGCAATCCAGCATCGACCAGTGGCCGCACGAGAGCGATGGCCCCGGTGGGATAGCAGCCGGGATTCGCGACGCGCCGCGCCTCGCGGATCACTTGTGCCTGACCGGCATTCAATTCGGCAAAACCGTAAGCCCAGCCCGGGCTGATGCGATGGGCGGTGCTCGCATCCAGGATGCGGGGTCCGCCATTGGGCATGCCATCGGCCAAGGCCACCGTTTCCTTTGCCGCATCGTCGGGCAGGCAGAGAACGACGAGATCCACATCCGCCAGAAGGGCGCGTTTGACCGCTATGTCCTTGCGGCTCTCGTGCGGGATGCTCTTCAGGGAAACACGGCCCTCGCGCTCCAGGCGTTCGCGAATGCCAAGGCCGGTGGTGCCTGCCTCCCCATCGATGAACACTGTAGGCTTTGCCACTCCGCTTTCACTCATTCCAAAAGTCCCGTTCGTCTCGCCTGGGATGGGAGCCGCCATGCGCGTTTGCGAGGTGGAGGCTGCGGCCTCTCAAGTCAACATCGCGGTTTTACGACGTTTCCGGCTGCGCCGCCTGTATCGTGTTGCTTTCTCACGGATTGATGACACGCCGTCCACCGGGAACCGGCCCCCTCGGTGCAGGTTGATCGCACGGAAACAAGCATAGGCTCGAACGATGGCGGCCAGCGCTGAAAAGACCGACCCTAAACTATGGGACAGGATCAAGTCCGAGGTGACCGCTTCCGACAAGGGAGGCAAGGCTGGGCAATGGTCAGCCCGCAAGGCCCAGGCGGCAACGAAGGCTTATAAGGAGGCCGGAGGCGGCTACAAGGGCAAGAAATCCGACGAGAACAGCCTGACGCAATGGTCGAACGAGGAATGGGATACGAAATCCGGCAAGCCCAGCGGTAAGACCGGGGAGCGCTATCTTCCAAAGAAGGCCCGCTCATCCTTGTCGAAGGACGAGTATGACCGCTCCACGAGAAAGAAGCGCGCGGACACCAAGGACGGCAAGCAGTTCTCCAATCAGCCAAAGGATGTGGCCGAGAAATCCGCGGCCGCCAGGAAGGCCGGGACCAAGCAAGGAAGGGCGTCCGGAGGCCCGACGAAGGCGGAGCTGATGCAGAAGGCCAAGTCCGCGAACATTCGTGGCCGGTCAACCATGTCGAAGGACGAACTCGAAAAGGCGCTCCATGTCGCGTGACCGCATGGCCATGCGGATGCCCAAGCTCGTCTTCCATATCCGTTTTGAACGGAACTGAACCGCGCGGAGTTCTGCCCCATACATCACCCGCCGTTCAGGAATTTGCCTAGATGATCGCCAGACCCGTCGTTCTCAGCCTATGTCTCGCCCTGTCTCCGACGGGAGCCGTCGTCGCGCAGATCATCGAAGCGCCGGCCGGTATCGGTACCGTTCCGTCGAGCCGCGGTGAGGCTATGACACCGGAGGGTGGACGCAGCCAAGCGCCGTCGCGCGCGGCAGTACCAGCCAACGGATCTACGGAAAAATCTCGTGCCAGCCAGGCTCCCGTCGGTGGTGCGGGCGTGGCAACGGGCACGTCGTCCGGCGCGGGCGTCGGCACCGGCATCGGCGGCCCGCCCGGAACCGGGGCCCTGCCGGGCACCGGCGGGACCTCGGGCGGCCCGGGCGGGATCAATCGCTAATCTGACCAGCACATCCGTATCGCCGCCCTTCCGCAATTCTGAAACTCGAAAGGCTACGCTATGCCTATCCGCGCGACGCTCGTTTTCGCAGGTCTCGCATCTTTCACGGTTCTGGCGACTGGCGTGGGTACGGCCGAAGCATCGTGCCTGCGACAGGTCACCAACCGGTCCACATTCACCCTGGTGGTGGGCCAGGAGGGTAGTCCCACCGTGACGGTTCGCCCCGGCACCTCCAGATCGATCAGGCTCGATGGACCGGCCCCTGTTGATGTCTCGGGCTATTGTGGCGGAGTGCCGCGTGGTGGCGAGCCCGTCGGACAACCGGTCCTTCGACGAAGTTTCGCTGTGACCGCCGTGAAGGACCGCTGCTTCTACCAGGTCGGCAATGGCTTCTTTGAGCGTGAGCTTGGTCCGAGCTTCTTCCCGCGTGAGGATGCCGGCGCTTTTGCCCTCAATAATCCGCGTAAGGGAGATCTCGCACTCGGTCCGTCCGCTGCCGCCTGCGCCGCCATCCGCTGAGCGACGAGCTGGAACGAGAAAGGCCCGCATGATGGCATGCGGGCCTTTCTTCATAGAGCCTCTTACCCAGGAATCAGTAAGCAGCGACCTTCCGGTTGATGACGAGCGCGCTCAGGGTCGCGACCGCGCCGGACAGGAGATAGACGCCGACCCAGGCCAGGCCGAACCGGCTCGACAGGCTGAGTGCCACGAGCGGCGCGAAGCCGGCTCCGATCAGCCATGCGAGGTCCGAGGTAAGCGCAGCGCCGGTATAGCGGTAGCGCGTCCCGAGATTCTCGGTCACCGATCCGGAGGTCTGGCCGTAGGAGAGGCCGAGCAGACCGAAGCCGACGAGGACGTAGATCGTCTGACCGGTCTCGCTATCACCAAACAGCAGGGGCGCGAGGATGCTGGCGAGGCTGAACAGGCCGATGAGGCTCGCTGCGATTCCCACCAGTCTGCGCCGGCCCACCTGATCCGCCACGATTCCTGAGATCACGATCGCGCCAGCAAAGACGATGGACCCGACGAACTGCACCAGCAGGAACTCGCCGGCCGAGCGTTTCGTGAACAAGGTGATCCAGCTGATCGGGAAGATGCTGACGAGGTGGAACAGCGCGAAACTCGCCAGCGGCACGAAAGCGCCGATGAGGACGGTCCGGCCCTGTGCGCGAATCATCTCCCAGACCGGGGTCGGGGCGAGTTCACGGGTCTCTAGCAGCTGAGTGAACTCCTCCGTCGCGACGAGGCGAAGCCGGGCGAAGAGGGCGACCACGTTCACCGCAAAGGCAACGTAGAACGGATACCGCCAGCCCCAATCGAGGAAGTCGTCCATGGTCAGATTGGCGAGGAAGAACGAGAATAAGGCACTGGCGAGCCCGAAGCCGATGGGCGCTCCAAGCTGCGGGATCATCGCGTACCAGCCCTTGCGATCGCTGGGTGCCTTGATCGACAGGAGCGAAGCAAGGCCGTCCCAGGCTCCCCCGAGGGCGAGCCCCTGCCCTATCCGAAAGGCAGCGAGCAGCCAGATCGAGGCCATGCCGATGCTGTGATAGGTCGGCAGAAAGGCGATCGACACCGTAGAGCCGCCGAGCAGGAACAGGGCGATGGTCAGCTTCACACCCCGCCCGTGCCGCCGGTCGATCTCCATGAAGATCACCGAACCGATGGGCCGCGCGACGAAGGCGAGGGCGAAGAGAGCGAACGCGTAGAGCGTCCCATCCAGCGCCGGCACGAACGGGAAGAAGACCTTCGGGAAGATCAATACCGAGGCGATGCCGAAGACGAAGAAGTCGAAGAACTCCGACGTCCGGCCGATGAGGACGCCGACGGCAATGTCGCCGGGGGCGACTTCGGGTTCGGTAGCGCCGGCCCGGGCACCTGTGCTCAGATGCGGCGGGGTCTGCAACGCGTAATCTTGGCTCATGGACGGCCACATTCGCTGCTTGAAGGGTGGGAGGACACGCCGCACTTGGCGCGCCCCTGTGTTCCGATTATGAAGGCTTGTTGCACTGCGGCAAAGCGATGCAACGGAACGTTTCGCGGATCGCTATGGCATATTGTCCGCGATTGATGCTCCCCTTCTTACTGCCTCTCGTCAGAGAAATCAGCTATGCTCTAAACGCCCGGCTGATTGAAGCCGCAGGCCCTTGCCAGGGCGCCTTTGCACTGCGCAGGAGAAGCCCGTATCGAACCGGTGTCGCGGTAAGCGGTCCGGTCCGAACCGCCGCTTCTCGTAAACCAGATGTTTCCTCCCGACGTTCCGTCCACGGACGTCTCACTGCAGCCGGCCGGATGTCATCCAGATCCTTGCGCGCTCTCGCTATCCTGCCTCTCGTGGCCCTTCTGTCGGGCTGCAACATGGTCGTCATGCAACCCGCGGGCGACATCGCCACGCGGCAGCGTGACCTGATCGTTGCCTCGACGGGGCTGATGCTGCTGATCATCTTACCCGTGATCGCATTCACGCTCTTCTTCGCCTGGCGCTACCGTCAGTCGAACACCGAAGCCGAGTACGATCCGGACTGGCACCACTCGACGCAGCTCGAGGTGCTGATCTGGTCCGCCCCGCTCGTGATCATCATCGCCCTTGGCGCGCTGACTTGGATCAGCACGCATACGCTCGATCCCTACCGGCCCCTCAGCCGCATCGACGCCTCGCGGCCCCTCTCGCCGGATGTGAAGCCGTTGACCGTGGAGGTCGTGGCCCTCGACTGGAAATGGCTGTTCTTCTACCCCGATCTCGGCATCGCCACGGTGAACGAGCTCGCGGCACCGGTGGATGTGCCGATCAACTTCAAGATCACCTCGGCCTCCATGATGAACTCGTTCTTCATCCCGGCGCTGGCGGGGCAGATCTACGCCATGGCCGGCATGGAGACGAAGTTGCACGCCGTCATCAACAAGGCGGGCGTCTACGAAGGCTTCTCGGCCAATTACAGCGGCGAGGGCTTCTCGCGGATGAACTTCAAGTTCCACGGCGTAACCCAGGAAGGGTTCGACCAATGGGTGGCCAAGGCGAAAGCCGAAGGTAAGGAGCTCACCCGCGACGCCTTCATCGCGCTGGAAAAGCCGAGCGAGCGTGAGCCGGTGAGCTACTACTCCTCCGTCGCGCCAGGCCTCTACAACGCGATCCTCAACATGTGTGTGATCGACGGTAAGATGTGCATGGGCGAGATGATGAGCATCGATTCAAAGGGCGGCGCCGGCAAGGAAAGCCACGCCAACCAAGAGCGGCTCCGCTACGACAACCGTCATGCCGTCCGCGGCGAGGAGGCGCAGGGTGCGACGTTCCCTGCCTCCGAGAAGAAGCCGCGTACCCAAGAGGTCGACCCCGCCAAGGGGCATGACCACCACCACGACCATTCCGGGCCGGACACGAAGCAAAGCGACCCTGCCCCGGCGCAATTGAACCGCTAGGCCGACGCGATGACGCGCGGCCTTCGGGACAGGCGCGTCACGGCGACGGCACCACTAAATTGAACCCATGAGAGACGGGTACCGAGTCGATCGGTACGTCCCCTCGCCGACAACCGGGAACGAAGCGATCCCATGTTTGCCAATCTCGATCTTCAGAAGCTCGTCTTCGGGCGCCTGACTCTCGAAGCCATCCCATATCACGAGCCGATCCTGCTCGTGACCTTCATCGGCGTCGCCATCGGTGGCGTCGGGCTTCTGGGCCTCATCACCTACATGCGCTGGTGGGGTCCGCTGTGGCGCGACTGGTTCACCTCCGTCGACCACAAGAAGATCGGCATCATGTATGTGGTGCTCGCCCTGGTGATGCTGCTTCGCGGCTTCTCCGATGCGCTCCTCATGCGTTCGCAACAGGCCATGGCGTTCGGTGCCAACGAAGGCTATCTGCCGCCGCATCATTACGACCAGATCTTCACTGCCCATGGCGTGATCATGATCTTCTTCGTGGCGATGCCCCTGGTCACCGGCCTGATGAACTTCGTCGTGCCGCTGCAGATCGGCGCGCGCGACGTGTCGTTCCCGTTCCTCAACAATTTCAGCTTCTGGATGACCGTCAGCGGTGCCGCGACGATCATGGCCTCGCTGTTCGTCGGCGAGTTCGCCCGCACTGGATGGCTCGCCTATCCCCCGCTCTCCGGCCCTGCCGGCAGCCCGGGCGTGGGCGTCGACTATTACATCTGGGGTCTCCAGATCGCCGGTATCGGCACCCTGCTCTCGGGGATCAACCTGATCGCCACCATCGTGAAGATGCGTGCCCCCGGCATGACGATGATGAAGATGCCGATCTTCACCTGGACCGCCCTCTGTACGAACATCCTCATCGTCGCCGCATTCCCGATCCTCACGGCCGTTCTCGCGCTGCTCTCCCTCGACCGCTACGTGGGCACGCACTTCTTCTCGAACGACCTCGGCGGCAACCCGATGATGTACGTGAACCTCATCTGGATCTGGGGTCACCCGGAGGTCTACATCCTGATCCTGCCGGCCTTCGGCGTCTTCTCGGAGATCGTCTCGACCTTCTCCGGCAAGCGGCTCTTCGGCTACGCGTCCATGGTCTACGCCACCGTGGTCATCACGATCCTGTCCTACCTCGTCTGGCTGCACCACTTCTTCACGATGGGATCGGGCGCCTCCGTGAATTCGTTCTTCGGCATCACGACGATGATCATCTCGATCCCGACGGGGGCGAAGCTCTTCAACTGGCTCTTCACCATGTACAAGGGCCGCATCCGCTTCGAGGAGCCGATGCTCTGGGCCATCGGCTTCATGGTGACCTTTACGATCGGCGGCATGACCGGCGTTCTGCTCGCCGTGCCCCCGGCCGATTTCGTGCTGCACAACAGCCTGTTCCTCATCGCCCACTTCCACAACGTCATCATCGGCGGCGTGCTGTTCGGCATGCTGGCCGGCATCACCTACTGGTTCCCGAAGGCCTTCGGCTTCCGGCTCGACCCGTTCTGGGGGAAGATGTCGTTCTGGTTCTGGCTCTCGGGCTTCTACTTCGCCTTTATGCCGCTCTACGTCCTCGGCCTGATGGGCGTGACCCGCCGCGTCCAGCATTTCGACGACCCGTCGCTGCAGATCTGGTTCATCATCGCCGCCTTCGGCGCCGGTCTGATCGCCCTCGGCATCCTCTCCTTCATCATCCAGCTCGTGGTGAGCTTCATGCGGCGCGAAGCATTGCGTGACCACACCGGCGATCCGTGGGGCGGCCGGACCCTCGAATGGTCGACCTCCTCCCCGCCGCCGGACTACAACTTCGCCTTCACGCCGGTGATCCACGACCACGATGCGTGGTCGGACATGAAGCGTCGCGGCTATGCGCGACCGCTCAAGGGCTTTCGTCCGATCCACATGCCAAAGAACACCGGTACGGGCATGATCCTGGGTATCCTCAGCATCGGCTTCTCGTTCGGTATGATCTGGTACATCTGGTGGCTTGCGGCGCTGACCTTCATCGCCATGGCCGTCGTCGCCATCGGTCACACGTTCAACTACAACCGCGACTTCTACATCTCGGCCGACGCCGTCATCGGTACCGAGACTGAACGTACGCGGATGCTCGAAGGTCGGGTCTGAGAACCATGGCGTCGCATTCCCCCACCCTCGCCAAGGACGGCGAGGCACCCTCCTTCTACATGGAGGAGGATCACCATCCCGAAGGCGGCACCATGCTCGGCTTCTGGATCTACCTGATGAGCGATTGCCTCATCTTCGCGGCCCTGTTTGCCACATACGCCGTTCTCGGTCGCAACTATGCGGCAGGTCCGTCCCCGAAGGACCTGTTCGACCTGCCGCTGGTGGCGCTGAACACCTCGATGCTGCTGTTCTCCTCCATCACCTATGGCTTTGCCATGCTGGAGATGGCCAAGGGCGAACAACGGCGGATGCAGCTTTGGCTCGGCGTGACCGGCCTGTTCGGCCTCGCCTTCATTGGACTCGAACTCTACGAGTTCGCCCACCTCATCCATGAGGGCGCCGGACCCCAGCGTAGCGCCTTCCTGTCGTCGTTCTTCACGCTGGTAGGCACCCACGGCCTGCACGTGACCCTCGGCCTCGTCTGGCTCATCGTCCTGATGGTTCAGACCGAACGGAAGGGCCTGATCCCGGAGAACCGGCGGCGCCTTCAGTGCCTGTCGATGTTCTGGCACTTCCTCGACGTCATCTGGATCGGCGTCTTCACCTTCGTCTACCTCATGGGAGTGCTGCAATGAGCGCCGCCAGCCAGTCCGCCCATGCCGCTGACCATGAAGAGGACGTGAAGGGCCACGGCGACCAGAGCGGTCATGGCTCCTTCAAGGGCTACGTCACCGGCTTCGTGCTCTCCGTCATCCTCACCGCCATTCCGTTCTGGCTGGTGATGGGCGATGTGCTTGGAAACCCCCGCCTCACGGGCCTTGTCATCATGGGGTTCGGCGTGGTGCAGATCGTGGTCCACATGGTCTACTTCCTCCACATGAACACCAAGTCCGAGGGTGGGTGGACGATCCTTGCGCTGATCTTCACCCTGACGCTCGTGGTGATCACGCTCACGGGCTCCGTCTGGGTGATGTATCATCTGAACACCAACATGATGCCGATGACGCCGACCAGCCTCCATCAGCACCATTAGCGCATCGCCCCGGAACGGTATCCTGTTCGCTAGACAGACGATGCGACACCGGAAGCCCATGGCCCTGTCCCGGATGCGAAATCCGCGGCGGGGCCATGGCTTTTGTGCCGACCCGCCCCGATGAATACGGGGAGGTCCTCGCAACGCGCGACGCCGACGCTTGCCGCGATCGGCGTCCTGACACTCGTGGCCGTAGTGGCTTTCGCGGCACTCGGGACATGGCAGGTGCAGCGCCGCGCGTGGAAGCACGACCTGATCGCCCGGGTCGACGCGAGGATCCAAGCCGATCCGGTCCCCGCGCCAGGGCGCGCTGCCTGGCCCGCGCTTGATGTCGGGACAGACGCCTACAAGCGCGTCGTCGCCACCGGGACCTTCGCATATGACCGGGAGACCCTGGTCCAGGCGGTCACGGAACTCGGCGGCGGTTTCTGGGTGATGACGCCGCTGGTGGGGGCCGATGGTTCCACCATCCTTGTCAATCGCGGCTTCGTTCCGGCGCAGATGCGCGATCCCGCGACCCGCGAGATCGGTCGGCGGGCGGGTGAGGGCCGCGTCACTGGTCTGCTGCGATTGTCCGAGCCCGGTGGCGGTTTCCTCCGCCGCAACGACCCCGCTGCCGATCGCTGGTACTCGCGCGATGTGGCGGCCATCGCCGCTTCGCGTGGCCTCGGCTCGACCGCGCCTTACTTCATCGATGCCGATGCGGAGCCCAATCCCGGCGGGTATCCCGTGGGCGGGCTCACCGTGGTCGCCTTCAGCGACAACCACCTCGTTTACGCGCTGACTTGGTATGCGCTCGCCATCATGGCGGCGGCCGGTGGCGCTTATGTGATCCGCGACGGGATGCGCCGACGCGACGCCTGACCGGTCAGCCCTCCTCCGGAACCCAGCCGATGGACTGCCGGAGGAATCCCATGCCGAGGGCGAGGAAAGCGGCCGTCTCGGAATTGTCCTTGCCATAGCCGTGGCCGCCGGCCGCCGGCTCGAAGAAGGCCGGGTCGTAGCCGAGATGGCGCAGCTTCTCCGCCATCTTGCGGGCATGCCCCGGATGGACGCGGTCGTCCCGTCGTGTGGTGGCGATGAGGATCGGGGGATAGGGCTGGCCCGCTTCAACCGTGTGATAGGCCGAGATGGCGCCGAGGAAGCTCCAATCCGCCTCCACATCGGGGTCGCCGTACTCGGCGATCCAGCTCGCGCCCGCCAGGAGTTTCGAATAGCGCCGCATGTCGATGAGCGGGATCGTGCAGAACAGGGCGCCGAAGTGCTCGGGGTAGCGGGTCAGCATGTTGGCGATGAGGAGGCCGCCATTCGAGCCGCCCTGCGCGGCGATGCGCTGGGGTTTCGTGATGCCGCGCGCCACGAGATCCGCCGCCACCGCCGCGAAATCGTCATGCGCCAGCGCCTTGCCCTCGCGCCGGCCGGCCTGATGCCAGCGGGTGCCGAACTCGCCGCCGCCCCGGATGTTGGCGACGACGCCGATGCCGCCCTTCTCCAGCCAGAGTTTGCCGAGCACGGCCTGGTAGGTGGGAAGCAGCGAGATCTGGAAGCCGCCATAGGCTGACAGATGCACGGGCGTGTCACCGCTCGCCTCGGCGGGGCCGACCTGGACGTAGGGGATACGCTCGCCGTCCACCGAGACGGCCTCGTGGCGGGTGACCGTCAACCCCTTGGTGTCGAAGGCCGATGGCGTCGTGCGCAGGATGGTGGGAGCCGAGAGATCGCCGGGGATCGACAGCAGCGTCGGCGGCGTCAGCGGATCTTGAACCATCGCGAGCAGAGACCCGTCCGACTCGCTCGGCTCGGAATCGAAGGGCCAGACGGACACGCTGCCGATCTCCGGCAGGCCCGGAAGGCCGAGGCGGTTCCAGCCGCCCTCCTCCGGTTCGAACACGCTGTAGGACGGGCGCAGATCGTCCAGGGCATCGACTATGAGGCGCGGTCCGGCCCAGGACACGTTCTGCAGCGCCCTGCGGTCGGAGGGCGTCCACAACACGGTGAAGGCGCGATCCCCATCGAGGAAGGCCGGTAGGCCGATGGCTAGGACCGTATCGGGCACGTGGAGCGCGCCGCCGATGCTCCAGTCCGAGCGGGTCCGGATGACGAGATGGTCGCCGTGGAGGGAGATTTCGGCGTCGGTGGGGGCATCGATGCGGTGGGTCGGCCCAGTTCGGTCGCCGATATGCAGGATGCCGTCGAAGAAGCCGGTGCGCTCCATGAACACCACGCGCTCGGAGGGCGCGGCGTGGTCGACCTCGCCCCACAGGCCCATATTCTCGGGCGCGGTCTCGAACAGGATGGTGGCCGCGAGCGGGTCCTGGCCGCGCGTCCAGAGCCGGACCGTGCGCGAATAGCCGGAGCGGGTGGCCATGCCCTCGCCGAGGGCGCTGGACAGGATCAGCGTGTCGCGGTCGAGCCAATCGGCCCCGCCTTTCGCTTCGGGCAGGGTGAAACCGTCGGCGACGAAGCTGAGCGTCGGCAGGTCGAACTCGCGCAGGATGGTGGCGTCGCCCCCTCCCCGGCTCAGCTTCAGCAGGGCGCGGTCATGGGTGCCGGGGATGAGCGTCGCGCCGCCCCAAACCCAATCCACGCCTTCGGTTTTTGCCAGGGCGTCGATGTCGAGGAGGGTTTCCCAGGCGGGGGAGCCGGCGCGGTAGGAGGCTTCGTCGGTGCGCCGCCACAGGCCGAGGGGATGCTCGGCATCGCGCCAGACGTTGTAGAGGAGCTGGCCGCGCCGTGACACGAGGGGGATCTTGTCAGGCCGGTCGAGGATGGCCTTCACCGCCTCGCGGTCGCGCTCCATGACAGGGTCGGTGAAGCGGGCCAGCGTCTCGGCATTGCGCACCTCGACCCAGGCGACGGCCTCCGCACCCTCGACCTCTTCGAGCCAGAGATGGGGGTCGTCATCGGGTTCGGCGCGGGTGGGGCGGGGGTCGAAGGAGGGGGTCGTCGGCTGGCTCATGCCCCGAAACTAGGGCGATTCCACCGGAATGGCGACGGCTTCCGAGCGGAATCGGCCCCCCCTTTCGACCGGTACGCGACGGGTCTTCGCGCGAATCTCTAACCCTCGAGCGTTCCCCAGCTCGGCTTCCATGCGCTCTGCGGATCGATGACCACGATTTCCATGCCGCCCTCGTTGGCCACGTGGACGGCGATGCCGAAGGCCTGGGCGATGGGAAGCACGCCGGTGGTGCTGAACTGGCGTCCGTCGGCGAGCTTCACTTCGCCCTTCACCTCGCCGCCGGCCTTCGACAGGCAGAGCGTGACCGCGGTGACGACGGGGGCGTGAACGCGCCGGAAGACGTTGGGCATCGAGTGACCTTCGGACTGTGTCGCGACAAACGAAAAGGGCGGCACGAGGCCGCCCTTTCCAAAACTCGAGAGAACCGAAACGCTCAGCGCTTCGAGAACTGGAAGCTGCGGCGAGCCTTCTTGCGGCCGTACTTCTTGCGCTCGACCACGCGGCTGTCGCGGGTCAGGAAGCCTTCGCGCTTCAGGGGCGCGCGGAGTTCCGGCTCGTAATAGGTGAGCGCCTTGGACAGGCCGTGACGGACGGCGCCGGCCTGGCCGGAGAGACCGCCGCCATGCACCGTGACCGTGATGTCGTACTGGTCGACGCGGTTGGCGATGGTGAGCGGCTGGCGCAGGATCATGCGCAGCACGGGGCGGGCGAAGTAGGTCTCGACCGTGCGGCCGTTGACCACCACGGTGCCGTTGCCGGGCTTGATCCAGACGCGGGCGACCGCGTCCTTGCGCTTGCCGGTGGCATAGGCGCGGCCTTGGGCGTCGAGCTTCTGAACGTGGACGGGAGCCGCGTTCTCGGGATCTTCGACGTTGGCGCGGTTCAGGTCGGAGAGGGACTGGAGGGTCGCCATGATCAAGCGCTCACGTTCTTGCGGTTGAGGCTGCCGACGTCGAGCGCCTGCGGCTGCTGGGCGGTGTGGGGATGCTCGGTGCCCTTGTAGACCCGGAGGTTGCCCATGATCTGGCGGAACAGCGGTCCACGGGGGAGCATGCGCTCCACGGCCTTCTCGACCACGCGCTCGGGGAACCGGCCGTCGAGGATGAACTTCGCGGTCCGCTCCTTGATGCCGCCCGGGTAGCCGGTGTGGTGGTAATACACCTTCTGCTCGCGCTTGCGGCCGGTGAACTTCACCTTCTCGGCGTTGATGACGATGACGTTGTCGCCGCAATCGACGTGGGGCGTGTAGGAAGGCTTGTGCTTTCCACGCAGGCGCATCGCGATGATGGTGGCGAGCCGGCCGACGACCAGACCCTCCGCATCGACGATGATCCACTTCTTGTCGACGTCGGCGGGCTTCAGAGAAAAGGTCTTCATCCCGTGGCGTTCCGTATGATGTCTTGCAAAACGATGCGCCGCCACGTGAGACACGCAGCGGCGTTGGAGGCTGCAATACGGGGCCACGGGTGAGTCGTCAAGGCATTTCCGATGAGGGAAATCGGCAAAAACCTCAAGGAAACGAAGCATTTCGGGGTTGAGGTATCAGGATACCGCATCCTTCGCGCTCCCCTCCCACCCGCGACCTCATCCTGAGGCGCCCGCGCCAGCGCGCCTCGAAGGAGCCCTCCAGCCATCTTGCGTGATCTGGACCCCTCCTTCGAGGCCTCCGCTGCGCTGCGGCGCCTCAGGATGAGGTGGATGGGTGGGAATGGCCGGGTGCTTCGGCGGGTTCGAGAATGGGCACGTCGCCATCGGTCAGCCAGATCGGCTGAAACGTGAGGAAGCTTGACTGTCGGGGGCTGGGCTATCCGGCCCCCCCCTCTCCCCGCACGCGGGGAGGGAGAGGGGATGCTCACGGCGGGCGAGGATTTCGCGCGGACCGCCAGCGTCGATGGGCTTTCTACTTATCAGGATGTGCGCTTCCCCCTCTCCCCGCGTGCGGGGAGAGGATCACAGGCACCCTGTCGTGCCTGTGATGAGCGGAGCGAGGGTGAGGGGGCGTCGCCGGACGAGGCTCCCCCGGAACCGCCCCCTCACCCTCGGCTGCCGCCTCGACGCGCCGACGACGGGGGCGTCGCGTCCCTCTCCCCGCGAGCGGGGAGAGGGAATGCTTACGCCGGACCGGCGGAGGGTCACGTGCTCACCGCTCCGGCGGGATCGAGTACGTCCCCGTGGCGTGGCAGACGAGGTCGTCGGAGCCGGTGGCGAAGAGGCGTGCCTCCCCCACCGCGAGGCGCTTGCCGAGCTTGAGGAGCGTGGCCTCGGCGACGAGGCCGGTGGGGCCGGGCTTGCGCAGGAAGTTGAAGGAGAGGTTCGTCGTCACCGCGAGGCCCACCGGGCCGATATTGGCGAGGATCGCCGCGTAGAGGGCGTAATCGGCCAGCGCCATCATGGCCGGGCCGGAGATCGTGCCGCCGGGGCGCAGGAAGCGCTCGTGATGGTCGAGCCGCATCCGCGCGGAGAGCGGACCCACCGATTCGAGGTGGAAGGCCGGCCCGTCATGGTTCATCTGCGGGAAGTCCCGCTCCAGAAAGGCGATGGTCTCGGAAAGGCTCATGGCAGTCGTCATGACCCGCCTTGCAGCATGCGCCGCGATGGCGGACAAGTCTCGGGCTTCGTTTTCAAGAGTTCCGATGACCCAGCCCGACGCTGCCCAGCCCGACACCTCGCGCCACGACCGCTATCCCGATGCGCTGATCCGCCGGCTCCTCACGGAGACGAAGACCATCGCCCTCGTGGGCGCGTCCGCGAATCCGGCCCGGCCGAGCTGGATCGTGCTGAAATACCTGCTGTCGCGGGGCTACGACGTGATCCCGGTCAATCCCGGCCTCGCCGGGCAGATGCTGCTGGGCAAGCCCGTCGCCGCCCGCCTCGCCGACCTCCCCGGCCCCGTCGACATGGTCGAGATTTTTCGGAACTCCGACGCGGCCGGTGGCCTCGTGGACGAGGCCCTCGCCTTGCCGGTGCTGCCGAAGATCGTCTGGATGCAGCTCGGCGTCCGCGACGATGACGCCGCCGCCCGCGCCGAGGCGGCGGGCCTCACCGTGGTGATGAACCGCTGCCCCAAGATCGAGTACGGGCGGATCTCGGGTGAGATCGGCTGGACCGGAGTGAATTCGCGGATCTTGAGTTCGAAGCGGCCGCTTTTGGGGGGTAAGGGGTTGCAAAGGCTGACGATTGAGCGGGGGTAGTCAACAAGAATGCCAGTAAATATTGTTTTTGCATTTCATATTTTCTAGGCGTGGAGGAAATAACAATGAATTTAGATAACCGGAAAAGAGCGCTTAATGAAGTCGTTAGTCTTGATGCCTGGCATAAGGGTTTTACTAAATCTCGAAAAGCGTCAGATTTGCATGTTGACGTTACATTCTCGGAAGGAAGGATTGGTGAAGACTCGGATTCAAACGTTAGATTTCGCTTATCCCTGAAACAGGCGCAAATCGTTGTCGTTGTTCCCCCTAATGAACCTGCAAAGGTACAGGTGGCAACTGTCCGGCGCGAAGATAAAGACGTAAAAGTAAAAACAGAAAAGGTGCTCACTTCCAAAAACAAGGGAAATATTGGGTTAAGTGCAAATGCTGACGCGGGAGCGAATCAGCTAAATGCTTCAGTAAAAGCGGGTGTTGAGATATCATCTGAAGCTTTAAGGCTGAAAACGATAAAGATCCTGGAAAAAGCCTATGCGATGACGGCAACTCAATTTCGGACGCGAGATGAGCATTATGCTTGGCGTATCGAGCCGGCTGCAGAGAATATTCTGAACGGAAAGCCATGGAATGCGACTAGAGAGCCTCGAATGAAGATTGAGGATACTCGAGCAGATCGGGAGAAGGGAATTGAGCCAAGCATAAGAGTCGAAATCAGATGCCGACGAGAAGACTTTGAGATCAGAGATATTATGTATAAAAATGGCGGTACCTGGGGAAATTTATTAGAACACCATTTTAATCAGAATAAAATTCTTGCAGCACAAGCTGTCATACGAACCCGATTGTTCGAGTCTGGTTTACTGCATGGCGAACTAAGTGATCCTTTCGCAGAAATCACGATTTGTGCAATCATATCAGAGGTATCTTAGTTGATGAGGAAAGGATTGTTTTATAATATTGAGAAGATATTGTTTTCATCTACAATGGAGCTTCGATTGCTTGCTGAAATAGCAGGCGAAGATCCCGCCACCTTGTTCATAGGCACGGTGATGGATGATGCTGATATACGCGGTCAGGATTTGCGTGGAATGTGCTTTACGCATCTTGATATAAATAAAGTAAAGAGCGATTCTAATACAAAATGGGATAATATTATAGACAAATCTGGGAACCTGATTCCCTGTCCGCACAATATTTCTTATGCAATCAAATCGGCTTCTGCAATAATATTATTAAAAAATCTGCGTTATCAAGGCGGGCCATCACTTTTAGGGTTGCGCAAGCTGAAAGGAGCAGTCGTATTTAATCAAGATGAAGAGCAGGCGTTTCGAGAAGTTTCTAAGTCATTTGAGGGAGCAAAAATCGTCATAATCGAGTCTGTAAGAAAATTAGACTCGATAGGACTTATTAAGGAAGATTTTGACTCTAAGACGATTATCCTAGCCGCTTATAGTGGAGGATATAGGTTTCTTGACAAATATGAGTACAAATTTGCAAAATTCTTAATTGGACCTCTTGTTTTAGTTCCCATGCCAGCATTGTCAAAATTTGGTGTTATGCCAACAATGTCAGGCCCAATGATTGATTTAGTTGCGTTGATTATAAATAACTGGAATAAATTTTACAAACAAGCTTATGAATATGGAGTATCGATTTTCTTTCGAGCTAAAGGAGTAGGTCAAGATCCAATATCTGATGCTTGGTGTCAAATACTCAATAGTGTTACTCGCTCAGGTCTTGGCGGCTGTGATGGGCTGACAATAATAGGCTCGGGGCAAGAAGCCGATGGTAAATTACCCCATCGTTTATTCGCATCGCTTGAAACATCATATTTTGATGTTCCGGTATCCTTAGCAAGAAGCTTCGATGGGGGAGTATTAATTGATCCTAGGCATAGAACTGCCAATGCTGACGAATCTTATAAGGCCGCTGTCCGTATACTATTGGAGCAGAGTGGGTGGCATTTGAATAAGCCGGGGTTCTCGCTGAAGAACCCTAGTTCTGACGTGCGAATTAGTAATGGTGGGAAAGAGTTTTTTATCGAAATTAGTGGCGAGATATTGGATAGGCAAGCATGGCGAACTAATAATGATTGGTATCAAAAAGAATTAGATATTTATCGGATTGAGCGAGTTATAGTTAGTGAGGAAATTTCTGACCGCCAACTCGTTGGTGAACTCGTAAATTATGGTCGATTATGGGTAACCGCTCGCGATATATGCAATTTTGATGCAAAACATGGCTCCATTTGGAGCGTTATATCCCAACAAATGCGACGCGTTGGCCGGTCAATCAATCTGCCAATTCGAACAATTTATCTGGCTATTATTATTAGGATAGCAATAAGTTACAGTACCTTGAACTCTGAAGATATTGCTTTGCTAAGAAATATTTTCACTGATCCAGCCTTTGGTGATAAGTATGTTCTAAGTCAACGGTATACGAAAAAACTCGGGAAAAATTCAGCAATATCTAGGGCTACCGTTGATTTAAAAAGAAAATATATCGACGGTAGAATCGAAAGCGTATTAGAAATTGACTTAGACATGACCTACGATGGTCCCTTGATATCAAGGATTGAAAGGATGATTTAGTTATTCGGGAGATTTAAATGCTATTCTTCCCCGTCTCCTCCATCAGCGCCACAGCCACAAAGCTAACCCCAGCCGCCACAGCTAAATAAAGCCCAACCCAACCGATCCCGCCCCAGTCACTCAGCCGCTGCGCCAGATACGGCGCGGCGGAAGCGCCCAGGATGCCGGCGAGGTTGTAGGTCACCGAGGCGCCGGTGTAGCGGACGCGGGTGGGGAAGAGTTCGGGCAGCAGGGCGCCCATGGGGCCGAACAGCCAGCCCATGGCGAAGAGGCCCAGACACAGGAAGCCCAGCACCAGGCCGCCCTGCCCGCTCCCCAGCATCGGGCCGAGCAGCAGGCCGAGCGAGGCGGTGAAGGCGAGGCCGGTGAGGAGGACGGGGCGGCGGCCGTAGCGGTCGGCGGCCCAGCCCGAGAGCGGGATGCCGAGGGCCATAAACAGCACGGCGACGCATTCGAACAGCAGGAAGGTCGGCCGGTCGAAGCCGAGTTTCGAGACGCCGTAGCTCAGGGCAAAGACGGTGGAGAGGTAGAACACCGCGTAGCAGGCCACCATGGCGAAGGTGCCGAGCAGGGTCGCCTTGATGTATTTCGTGAAGATGGTGGCCAGCGGCACGCGCTCGGGCGGGGCCTTCTCCATGGCGGCCTTGAAGACCGGGGTCTCGGTGAGCTTCAGGCGGACATAGAGCCCGACGCCGACGAGCACGGCGGAGGCGAGGAACGGGATGCGCCAGCCCCAGGCCTGGAAATCGGCCGGGGTCAGAGCGAGGGCGAGGCCAAGGAAGCCCAGATTGGCGGTGATGAAGCCCACCGGCGCGCCGAGCTGCGGGAAGATGCCGTAGAGGGCGCGTCGCCCCGGCGGGGCGTTCTCCACCGCCAGCAGGGCCGCGCCGCCCCATTCGCCGCCAAAGCCGATGCCCTGGCCGAAGCGCAGCACGCAGAGCGCGAAGGGCGCCCACCACCCGGCGGTGGCATAGGTCGGCAGGCAGCCGATGAGCACTGTGGAGAGGCCCATGATCATCAGCGAAGCCACCAGCGTCGCCTTGCGCCCGACCCGATCGCCGAAATGCCCGAAGAACGCCGCCCCCAGCGGCCGCGCGATGAAGGCGATGGAGAAGGTGGCGAAGGCCGCCAGCGTTTGCACCGAGGGATCGTCGGCCGAGAAGAAGATCGGCCCGATCACCAGGGCGGCGGCCGTGGCGTAGACGTAGAAATCGTAGAACTCGATCGCCGTGCCGACGAAGCTGGCGATGAGGATCCGCGCGGCGGGAACGGGAGGGGGCGGAGCAGGCTGAAGCATGTGCGGCGCTATAACCGCAGGCGGGGCCGAGTGCCATGCGAATTCGTGCAGGATCGTGCCGAGGGGGTGCCCCCCTCTCCCCGCCGGGCGGGGAGAGGATCGTGGACACCTCGTTGTGTCCGCGATGAGCGCAGGCGAAGCCGGAGCGAGGGTGAGGGGGTATCGCCGAGTGGTGCTCTTCCGGACGCACCCCCTCACCCTCGGCTGCCGCCTCGACGCGCTCCCCGACGAGGGGGAGACGCGTCCCTCTCCCCGCCCGGCGGGGAGAGGCGCCCTCCACCCGCACGTCACCACCCACCCTTGACCCGCGCGCATCGTCCGCCATAAAGAACTTCTGTTCGTTTAAGCGGAACGAGGGCGCGGCTCCTCTTCCGTCTGGCCCGGCACAGGCGCTAGAACGATGTCCAGTGCGTGCCCGCCGGCCCCCGGAGTAAGTGATGACCGACCGTATCCCAGGCTTCAACACGCTGGCGATCCATGCCGGCGCCGCTCCCGATGCCACCACGGGTGCGCGGGCCACGCCGATCTACCAGACCACGTCCTTCGTGTTCGACGACGTGGACCACGCCGCCTCGCTGTTCGGGCTGCAGGCCTTCGGCAACATCTATTCGCGCATCACCAACCCCACCAACGCGGTGCTGGAAGAGCGCATCGCGGCGCTGGAGGGCGGCACCGCCGCCGTGGCGGTGGCCTCGGGCCACGCGGCCGAGTTCCTCACCATGCACGCGCTGATGCAGCCGGGCGACGAGTTCATCGCGGCCAACAAGCTCTATGGCGGCTCGATCAACCAGTTCAACCATTCCTACAAGAGTTTCGGCTGGAACGTGGTCTGGGCCGATACGGACGACCCGGATTCGTTCGAGCGGGCCATCACCCCGCGCACCAAGGCGATCTTCTGTGAATCCATCGCCAATCCGGGCGGGGTGATCACCGACATCGCCGCCCTGTCGGTGATCGCCCGGCGCCACAAGATCCCGCTCATCGTCGACAACACCATGGCGACGCCGTACCTGATCCGCCCCTTCGAGCACGGGGCCGACATCGTCGTGCATTCGGCCACCAAGTTCCTCGGCGGCCACGGCAATTCCATCGGCGGCCTCGTGGTCGACGGCGGCACTTTCCCCTGGGCCGGCGACGACCGCTACCCGATGCTGTCGCAGCCGCGCCCCGAATATTCCGGCATGGTCCTGTCCGAGACCTTCGGCAATTTCGGCTTCGCCATCGCCATCCGGGTGCTGGGCCTGCGCGATCTCGGCCCGGCGCTCTCGCCGTTCAACGCCTTCCTCATCCTCAACGGCATCGAGACCCTGCCCCTGCGGATGCAGCGCCATTGCGACAACGCGCTCGAGGTCGCCACCCATCTCAACGCCCATCCGGCGGTGGAGTGGGTGAGCTATCCGGGGCTGGAGACCGACAAGTATCACCAGCTCGCCCGGCGCTACACGCCGCTCGGCTCCGGCTCGGTCTTCACCATCGGCCTCAAGGGCGGCTACGAGGCCGGCGTGAAGCTGGTGGCCAATCTCCAGCTGTTCTCCCATGTGGCGAATATCGGCGACACCCGCTCGCTGGTGATCCACCCGGCCTCCACCACCCACCGCCAGCTCACCGACGCGCAGAAATCCGCGGCCGGGGCCGGGCCGGAAGTGGTGCGCCTCTCCATCGGCATCGAGGACCCGGCCGACCTGATCGAGGATCTCGACGCGGCGTTAAGCGCTTGATTTTGCTGGCAGGCCTGTGCGCGACCCCGGCCCGACGCCCCCGGGTTGACCCTCGGCGGCGTCGGGACTACCCCGCGAACCAATCCCCCATCGAGATCGTTCGCATTGCATGACGCATGATCCTTTCGAGACTTCCGGCGAGCCCCCGGTCATCCTCCTGGTGGAAGACGACGGCCTCCTCCTGATGGAGGCGGCCGATACCCTGGTCGATGCGGGGTTCCGCGTCCTCGAAGCGCCGCAGGCCGACAAGGCGCTCACCATCCTCGAACGCAACGAGGAGATCGACCTGATGATGACCGACGTGGACATGCCGCAGGGCTCCATGGACGGGTTCGCGCTGGCCCGCCTCGTCGCCCATCGCTGGCCGACGATCCCCGTCCTCGTCGTCTCCGGCATGGGCACGCCCGGTCCGCACGACATGCCCGAGGGCGCGCGCTTCATCCCGAAGCCCTACGCGCCCACCACCCTGGTCCGGACATTGCGGGCCTTCGCCAGGCGCGCTGCCTGACCCCGCCACCTCTTTCGAAGATCGCGACGCCCATCATGGCCACCGAGACCCGCCCGCTCCGCTTCGCCACCCAGGCCGTCCATGCCGGCGCGGCACCCGACCCCGCCACGGGCGCGCGCGTCCAGCCGATCTACTTCACCAACGGCTTCGTGTTCGAATCCACCGAGCAGGCCGCCGACATCTTCGCCATGCGGCGCACCGGCTTCTCCTACTCGCGCGGCTCGAACCCCACCGTGGCCGCCCTGGAGCGCCGCGTCGCCGCCCTGGAAGGCGCCAAGGCGGCCGTGGCCGTCTCCTCGGGCCAGTCCGCCCTACTCCTCGTGCTGATGACGCTGATGAAGAGCGGGGACGCTTATGTGGCCTCGCCGCGCCTGTTCGGCGGCTCGCTGGGGCTGATGAACCGGCTCGACGCCCGCTACGACCTCAAGCCGCTCTTCGCCAAGGGCCTGACGCCCGCCGATTTCGAGGCCGCGATCACGCCGCAGACGAAGGCCATCGTCTGCGAGTCGATCGTCAATCCCTGCGCCACGGTGATGGACATCGCCGGCATCGCCGAGGTCGCCAAGCGCCACAACCTGCCCCTGGTGGTGGATAACACCCTCGCCTCCCCGGCCCTGATCCGGCCGATCGAGCACGGGGCCGACATCGTGTTCCACTCGACCTCGAAGTTCCTCGGCGGGTCCGGCCAGACCATCGGCGGCATCATCTGCGACGCGGGCACGTTCGACTGGCCGGCGGCCGTGGGGCGCTACAACCTCATCACCGAGCCCTGGGCCGATTACGACGGGCTGGTCGTCTCCGACCGCTTCCCCGATTTCAGCTTCGCGGTCGCCTGTCGACTCTTCGGCCTGCGCGACCTCGGCCCCGGCCTGTCGCCGATGAACGCCTTCCTGACGCTCACCGGCATCGAGACCCTGCCCCTGCGGATGAAGCGGCATTGTTCGAACGCCAAGGCGGTGGCCGCCTTCCTCAAGGACCATCCGGCGGTGGCATGGGTGAGCTATCCGGCGCTGCCCGGCCAGAAGGGCGAGGAACTGGCCGCCCGCTACGTGCCCGATGGGCCGGGCTCGATCTTTACCTTCGCGCTGAAGGGCGGAGAGCCGGCGGCCGTGAAGTTCATCATGGGCCTGGAGCTCGTCTCGCACCTCGTGAATATCGGCGAGATCAAATCCCTGGCGATCCACCCGGCCACCACGACGCACCGCCAGCTGAGCGCGGCCGACAAGGCGGCGGCCCTGGTCGGGCCGGAGACGGTACGCCTGTCCATCGGCCTGGAGAATGTCGAGGATCTGATCGCCGATATCGCCCAGGCGCTGGATCAGGCCGCCGCCTGATCAGGCGAATTTGAGCGCGGCGGAGACCGCCGCTCCCAGGGAGGCGGCTCTGCCGCCGTGCTTCTTCAGGAACCACGGCACCCGGCTCTGCGGCATGGGCTTGCTGTACAGGTAACCCTGCGCATAGGCGCAGCCCTGCTCGCGTAGGAATTCCGCCTGCGCCTCGGTCTCGACACCCTCCGCGGTGACGTCGAGGCCGAGATTCTGGCCGAGCTGCACCACCGCCGTGACGATGGCGGCATCGTTGGGGTCTCGTTCGAGGTCGCGCACGAAGCTGCGGTCGACCTTGATCTCGTCCACCGGATATTGCTTCAGGTGGGTGAGGGAGGCGTAACCGGTTCCGAAGTCGTCCAGGGCGACGCGGATGCCGGCGCGGTGCAAGTCCGAGAGGATCGCCGAGACGCGGTCGCCATGGCCGCCGAGGAGCACCGTCTCCGTCACTTCCACGCCGATCCTGTCATGGGCGAGCCCCGCGGCGGAGAGATCGGCGATCAGGCATTCGGCGAGGTTGTCCTGCGCGAACTGCGCCGAGGACAGGTTCAGGAACACCCGGCCGGGATCGTACCCTTGCGCGATCCATCCCGCGATGTCGGCGAAGATCTGGCGCGCCAGGACATGGCCGACCGCGATCCCGATCTCCGCATCGTCGAAGACCGTCGAGAAACTAGCCGGCGAGAGGAGGCCGCGGGTGGGATGCTGCCACCGCGCCAGGGCTTCGAAGCCGATGATCCGACCCGAGGCGAGGCTGATCTTGGGTTGATAATAGGGGATCAGGCCGCCGACTTCGAGCGTCGACCTCATCTCGCGGGCGACGGAGACGCGATGTTCGATATCCGCCCGAAGCGCCGGAATGAAGAGCGTCGCGCGGTTTCGTCCGGCCGCCTTGGCCGCGTAGAGGGCGAGGTCCGCGTTGGTGAAGAGGTCGGTCGAATTGGCGGCGTGTTCCGGGTAGAGGGCGAGGCCGAGACTGGCGCGGAGCGAGACCACGCGCCCCGATACCCCCATCGCCGGTTTCAGCACGTCGAGGATCGCCCGTGACAGGGCATGGATGCGCCGGCTCGGCTGGTGACGGTCTTTCTCGCAGGGCGCGATGATGACGAACTCGTCGCCACCGAGGCGGGCGACGAGATCGTGTTCGCCGATGGCTTTGCCGAGACGCCGGGCGACCTCCTTGAGCACCGCGTCGCCCGCCTCGTGGCCGAGGGTGTCGTTCACTTCCTTGAACGCATCGAGATCGATGAGGATGAGGCCGATGCGCTCTCCCGACGCCTCTGCCCGGCTCAGCGCCGCATCGAGGGTGGTCTGGAACAGGGCGCGGTTCGGCAGGCCGGTGAGGACGTCGCGCTGGGCAGCGAGGCGGATCCGCTCTTCCACCGCCTTGCGGCTCGTCATGTCGACGAGGCTCGAAATGATGCGGGTCGACCCGTCCATCTCGACGGTGACCGCCGACAGCATGGCGTCCCGTCGCACCCGCCCCTGGGCTCCCGTGCTGATCTCGATCTCGTCGGCGGTGCCGGTCCTGTCGAGTTCCGCCTGGATCAGGCGGCGGGCATCCCCGCCGAGAAGATCGCGCGTCCTGTATTGTGTCAGGTCTTCCCCGTCGTCGAGCCCGTAGAAGCGGTTGGCGGCGTCGTTGGCATCCACGATCTGGCCGTCGTCCCGGCGGGACACCACGATCGGGATCGGCACCGCCTTGAACATGGTCTCGAACAGGCGGCGGCTTTCCGCCAGTTCCGTGTTGGCACGGCGCTCGGCCTGGGTCGCCATCCATTCCAGACGCCTGAGGCGGTTCGACCGCACCACGAACAGCAGCATCGCGATGTTGGACACCAGCACCGCGAGGCAGATGCCGAATGCCGTGGATGGCAGGGGGCCGGGCAGGAGATAGCCCGCCGTGAGCGCGACCGACGCGATTGCGCTGCTCGCCACGCTCCAGAAGAAGCGCGTCGGCACGACGATCATGTAGATCGCGGGCAGCAGGAGCATGACGAAGAGCGCGATGTCCGACCGCGACGAGCACAGGAGCGCGACGCAGCCGGCGACGATGATCTCCCACGTCACCATGACGGCCTGCAGCCTGCCGAAGCTCGCGACGTTCCGGGTTGCCAGCAAACAGATGAGGGAGATCAGGATGACGCCGCTACGGGCCGGTACGGCGACCCAGAAATGGGTCTGTCCCGCAAAGCGCCAGTCACTCAGGAGAAAGAGCGTGTTGAGGAGAACGCCGCAGAGGAAGACCAGCCGGGCATGGCGCAGGGTCTCGGGCAGGCGCTCCTGCTGGAACGCCGTTTCCCGCTCGACCGAGACGAATTCGCCGCCAATGGCGCTGAGACGATGCTTCCACATGGTGCATCACACTCTCACGCAATCGTCGCGCAGGCGTTAAGAACCGGCTGGACCGATAACAATCATCACTCTTTCGCCTTGATTCGTGTCAAGGCCCTCAGCGCACCGCGAAACGTCCGGACATCCTGCTCCGTCATGGCCATGCGGTGCAGCATGTCGCGCATGTTGCGGGCGATCACGTCACGCTTCTCGGGCGGGTAGAACCCGCTTGCGTCGAGGCTGCCTTCCAGGCTGGCGACGAGGGAGGCCATCGCCTCGCGCGTGGCGGGCGGCGACTGCATCTCGCCGGTGAAGGGGAGCCGGGCCTGGCCCGAGGCCTTGCGCCATTCGTAGCCGACGAGGAGCACCGCCTGGGCGAGATTGAGGGACGGAAAGTCAGGGGAGACGGGAAAGGTGACGATGGCGTCGGCCAGCGACACCTCGTCGTTGGTGAGCCCGATCCGCTCCCGGCCGAACATCACGCCCATGCGCTGTCCCGCCCGCGCGGCCACATCCGCCATCGCCTCGTCGGGGGCATAGGCGCGCTTCATCTGCCCGCGCTCGCGGGCCGTGGTGGCGAGCAGATAGTTCAGGTCGGCGATGGCCTCCGGCACCGTGGCGAAGACGGTGGCGCCGTCGAGCACATGCGTCGCCCCGGAGGCGGCCTCGCGCACGCCCTTCTTCGGCCAGCCGTTCTTGGGGGCGACGAGGCGGAGTTCGGAGAGGCCGAAATTGGCCATGGCGCGGGCGACCATGCCGATATTCTCGGCCAGCTGCGGTTCGACCAGGATGACGACGGGGGCGATCATCGTCGCCCTCTGCCATGGAGCGGGCCGGACGCATAGTCCGTATGGGGAGGATGGGGAGCCGCGGGGCGATCGCTTCGAGCGATGACCCTCGGGAGAAACGCCTTACAGCCTGTTCGATCGGATTTTTCGGCGGATTTTCGTGCCAATTGAAGAGATCATCCAATCAAATCTCCTCATCCCGAGGTGCCCTTTGCAGGAGCAAAGGGCCTCGAAGGAGCCCTCCAGTGGTCGCGGGATCCCTGGAAGGCTCCTTCGAGGCCGCTACGCGGCACCTCAGGATGAGGTAAATGCTTGGAAAAAACGACTCGGACAGGCGCTCAGATCTTACCGTCGAGACCCATCTGGTAGTATTTGTGGATGATCTTGTCCTGGTTCTCCAGGAGCCAGTCGATCGAGGGCTCGTTGGTCATGGCCTTGCGGATCGCTTCCGTCATGCCCTTGCGCTGGATCTCGAACAGGGCCTTGTGATCGACCGTCTCCGCCTCGATCACGCCGGGGCTGAGCCAGACCGAGCAGATGATGCCGAGATCGTTGGCCTTCTCCTTGGGGATGTAGCCGAGGCGCACCGCGTCGAGGACGCCGTTGGCGATGGCGAACTGCACCGTGCCCATGAGGATGGAGGTGTACTTTGATTCCGTGACGCTGACCTTGGAGACGCAGAGCGTCACCGGCCGCACCATGATGTCGGTGTTCAGGAGCGCGAAGACGCGGGAATGGCCGACCACCTGATCGCCCGTGAGGGTGGCGAGCGCCGTGCCGACCGGCCCGTCGAGCTCTCCGATGATGACCTCCGGCTCGGAGGCGGTGTTGGGCGGGCCGCCGGCGACCAGGGCCTCGCCGGCCCGCAGGATGATGCGTTCGCTCATGGACATGTCCTTCTCGATGTCGGAATGGCCCGCACATTCCCGCCCCGTCGCCGGATGTCCAGGGGGATCGGCGAATTTCGAGCCCGCCGACGCCCCGCCCGATCTGTAAGGGGCACGGCTTTCGCGTCCTGTTGCAGCGCGCTATGACCGCCGCAACGGGAGCGCGGCCGGCCCCGGCCGCGTGATGAGAAAGGTTCTGAGGATCATGTCGAAGATCAAGGTGGCGAACCCGGTCGTCGAACTCGACGGCGACGAGATGACCCGGATCATCTGGAGCGAGATCAAGAACAAGCTCATCCACCCCTATCTCGACCTCGACCTCGACTATTACGACCTCGGCGTCGAGCACCGCGACGAGACGAACGACAAGGTCACCGTCGATGCGGCCGAGGCGATCAAGCGCCACGGCGTCGGCGTGAAATGCGCCACCATCACCCCCGACGAGCAGCGGGTGGAGGAGTTCAAGCTCAAGGAGATGTGGCGTTCGCCCAACGGCACGATCCGCAACATCCTCGGCGGCGTGATCTTCCGTGAGCCGATCATCTGCAAGAACGTGCCGCGCCTCGTGCCGGGCTGGACCCAGCCCTTCGTCATCGGCCGCCACGCCTACGGCGACCAGTATCGCGCCACCGACTTCAAGGTGCCCGGCAAGGGCCGCCTGACCATCAAGTTCGAGGGCGACGACGGCACAATCATCGAGAAGGAAGTGTTCAAGTTCCCGGCCGCCGGCGTCGCGATGTCGATGTACAATCTCGACGAGTCGATCCGCGACTTCGCCCGCGCCTCGCTGAATTACGGCCTCGCCCGCAAATATCCGGTCTATCTCTCGACCAAGAACACCATCCTCAAGGCCTATGACGGCCGCTTCAAGGACCTGTTCCAGGAGGTGTTCGACGCCGAGTTCAAGGCGAAGTTCCAGGCGCTCGGCATCACCTACGAGCACCGCCTCATCGACGACATGGTCGCCTCCTGCCTCAAATGGTCCGGCGGCTACGTCTGGGCCTGTAAGAACTACGACGGCGATGTGCAGTCGGACACCGCCGCCCAGGGCTTCGGCTCGCTCGGCCTGATGACGTCGGTGCTGATGACGCCGGACGGCCAGACCGTGGAGGCGGAAGCCGCGCACGGCACCGTGACGCGCCACTACCGCGAGCATCAGAAGGGCAAGGAGACCTCCACCAACTCCATCGCCTCGATCTTCGCCTGGAGCCGTGGCCTCGCCCACCGCGCCAAGCTCGACGACAACGCGGATCTGGCCAAGTTCGCCAACACCCTGGAGAAGGTCTGCGTCGACACGGTGGAAGCCGGCTTCATGACCAAGGATCTCGCCCTCCTCGTTGGCCCCGATCAGAAATGGCTCTCCACCACCGGCTTCCTCGACAAGGTCGACGCGAACCTGAAGACCGCCATGGCCTGAGGGCGAGGCTCGGGTTCCCCCTCTCCCCGCCGGGCGGGGCGAGGGGAATGCCCGGCCATCGCCGCTTCAGGTTGAAGACCTTGCCGCCTCGGCGTTGCGCTTGCGGGTCGCGGCGGCTTTCTTTGCCGAGGCGGTGCGCTGCTCGGCGGTGCGGGAGGCCGAGGCCTTTCCGCCGGCGGTGCCGCCCTTGTGGGCCGCCGGGTGGGAGGTGGACTTGCCCCTCCCCGATCCGCCCGGATGCTTGCCGCCGCCATCGTCCTTGTTGACGGTCGCCCAGGCGCGGGCCTCGGCTTCCTTCTCCGGCACGCCGCGCTCCTCGTAGGAGTCCGCGATGTGCTCGGCCTTGCGGATCTGCTTGTCGGTGTATTTCGACTTGTCACCCTGTGGCATGGCGAGTTTCCCGTATCGGGCCCCTCGCCGCTGCCTCAGCTGTCGTCGGTCGGACCGTCCAGGATGGCGCGAACGCGGCGGATGAGATCGGTCCGGCGATAGGGCTTGTTCAGAAGGTCGAACTCCGAACCCCCGGCATCGGTTCGCTCGAGACTCGCCTCGGCGTAACCGGTGGTCAGCAGGACCTTCAATCGGGGTTGCCGCCGCTTGGCCTCGCGGGCGAGCATGATGCCGTTCATCCCGCCCGGCATGATGAGGTCGGTGAACAGCAGGTCCACCGAACCGCTCGAATCCAGGATTTCCAGCGCCTCGCGGCCGTTCCGGGCCATCAACAGCGTGTAGCCGCTGTCGCGCAGGATGGTTCGCGCCAGTTCGGCCACGTCCTCACGGTCGTCGACGATGAGGATGGTCTCGGTCCCCTGGCGATCCACCGTCCCCGGCACGGCGCGGTTGGGCTCCCGGTCGTCCTCGGCGGCGGCGGGGAAGGACAGGCGGACGCGCGTTCCCTCGCCGACGACGGACTCGATCTGCGCCGCGCCGCCGGATTGCTTGGCAAAGCCATAGACCATCGAGAGGCCGAGCCCCGTGCCCTTGCCCTCGTCCTTCGTCGTGAAGAACGGCTCCATCACCCGCGCCAGGGTCGGCGGCGAGATTCCCGCCCCGGTATCGGTGATGGTCACGGTGACGTAGCGACCCTCACCCAGGGGTTCCGACCCGCCGAAATCCTGTGAGCCCAGATCCTGCTCGCCGATATCCCGGTTCTCGGTGGAGATCACGACGGTGCCGCCCTCCGGCATGGCATCGCGGGCATTGATGAGGATGTTGAGGAGGGCGACCTCCGCCTGTGCCGGGTCGACACGGCAGTTCCAAAGGTCTTCGCCCAGGTCGAGCCGCAGCGTGATCGCGTCACCCAGGCTGCGCGCGGCCATATCCTCCATGCCCTTCACGAGGGCGTTGAGATTGACCGCGCGGCCGTCGAGACGCTGCTTGCGCGCGAAGGCGAGAAGCTGCTGGGTCAGGGTGGTCGCCCGTTCGGCGGCGGTCCGGATGTTGTCGGTGGCGCGCCGAAGGCGGTTCCGGTCCGCATCCGGACGGTCGAGCCCGTGGCTCAGAATATCGATGTAGCCGACGATGACCTGGAGAAGGTTGTTGAAGTCGTGGGCGATGCCGCCGGTCAGTTGGCCGAGCGCCTCCATCTTCTGGGCCTGACCCAACGCCTCCTCGACGGTGCGGCGGCGGGAGACGTCGAGCTGCGAGGCGAAGAAATACACGAGCTCGCCGGCCGCATTGTAGATCGGCGCGACGAACAGCGCGTTCCAGAACGTCGATCCGTCCTTACGGTAGTTGACGATCTCGGTGGCGAATTCCCGCCGGGCCTGGATCGCCTCGCGCAGGGCAGTCACGCTCTCCGGGTCGGTGCCCGGTCCCTGCAGGAAGCGGCAGTTGCGGCCGATGATCTCCTCGGCTTCATAGCCTGTCAGGCCGAGAAAGGCCTTGTTGACGAAGACGATCGGATTGTCGTCCTGCCGCGGGTCGGTGACCACCATCGGCATCCGGGTCGCTTCGACGGCCGTAAAGAAGATGTCGCTGGTGTGATCGGCGATCTCCGACACCGCTCCCGTTCTCACGCGCGGCGGTACACCAGCAGGCGGCTTCTCGGGGCTATCGGTCATCATCTGTCGATTGTCGTGCCAGGGAATGAAGGTGGGTCAGAAATACCCAACGGCTGGCACATCATCCGTTTCCCTCGACACATCTCGCGATGACGACGCAGGCGCCCCCGTCGTCATCGATCGAAACGACCTGGAGTTGCGCCCGACCGTCCGGGTCGGGACGCATCTTTAGGCCGTCGTCGTGCCGCGCCCGTCGTGGCCGACGCGGCATCCACCTCGGCGGAGCGCGGGTCAGGTCGCCGAGGGGGCGAAGCGCACGCTCTCGATATTGGCGCGTTCGAACGCCTGCATCACGTGCTGGTACGAGCGCTCCATCTCGGTCGCCTCGTCGCCTTCGGTCTCCTCGGGCTTCAGGACGAACATCAGCATCGAGCGTCCGGTGACGTCGTAGCGGTCGCCGATGGCCCAGGTGCCGACCTCCTGGCTGTCGGGCAGGTTGGTGTCGAGGAGCCGCGTCCAGCCGACGCCGCCGACGGAACCCGGCAGGGTGAAGGAGACGAGGTCGCTGTAGGCGTTGTAGAGGATCAGCAGCGTCGCATCGCCTCCCCGGCGGTGGATGCCGGAGGCCTGGGCGCGGCCGTCGAGCAGGACCGCGATGGAATGCGCGCCGCCATCCGTCCAGTTCTCCGTGGACATTTCCTCGCCGTCGGGCCTCAGCCAGGTGACGTCCTTGACGCCGAGGTCTTCGTCATAGGCGCCGGAGAGGAACCGGCCGCGGGTGAGGATCGGCAGGGCCTCGCGCAGGATGGTGAGGCGCTGCGTGAACTCGGCGAGGTCGCGACCAGCATCGTCGATCCCCTCCCAATCGAGCCAGGAGATCTCGTTGTCCTGGCAATAGGCGTTGTTGTTGCCGCCCTGGCTGCGGGCGAACTCGTCGCCGGCGAGCAGCATCGGCGTTCCCCGCGAGAGGAACAGCGTCGCCATCATGTTGCGCATCTGGCGGGTGCGCACCGCCTTGATCGCCTCGTCGTCGGTGGGACCTTCGACGCCGTAATTGTTGGACAGGTTGTGGGAGTGCCCGTCCCGCCCGTCCTCGCCATTCGCGAGGTTGTGCTTCTCGTTGTACGAGACCGTATCGTTCAGCGTGAACCCGTCATGGGCGGTGAGGAAGTTCACCGAGGCCCAGGGCTTGCGCCCACGCTTGTTGAACTTGTCGGCCGACCCGGTGATGCGCGAGGCGAGGCTCGGCAGAAGACCGGAATCCCCGCGCCAGTAGCCGCGGACATCGTCGCGGAACCGGTCGTTCCATTCCGCCCAGCCGGGCGGGAAGCCGCCGACCTGATAGCCGCCCGGACCGCAATCCCATGGCTCGGCGATGAGCTTGACCGAGTTCAGCACCGGGTCCTGCCGGCAGGTGTCGAGGAAGCCGCCGCCCTCGTCGAACCCGTGCGGCTCGCGCCCGAGGATGGTGGCGAGGTCGAAGCGGAAGCCGTCGACCCGCATCTCCGTCGCCCAGTAGCGCAGGGAATCGGTCACTAGCTGCAGGACGCGCGGGTGCGACAGGTTGAAGGTGTTACCGGTGCCGGTATCGTTGATGTAGTAGCGCTCGTCGCCCGGCATCAAGCGATAGTAAGAGGCGTTGTCGACACCCTTGAACGACAGGGTCGGCCCCTTCTCGTTGCCCTCGGCGGTGTGGTTGTAGACCACGTCGAGGATCACTTCGAGGCCGGCGCCGTGCATGCGCGCCACCATCTCCTTGAACTCGGAGAAGGCGAAATCCGGCACCGCCGCGTAGCGCCGGGCGGGCGTGAAGAACGAGATCGTGTTGTAGCCCCAGTAATTCACCAGGTTCTTTTCCTGGAGATAATCGTCCTGCACGAAGGCATGGACGGGCAGGAGCTCCACCGAGGTCACGCCCAGGCTCTTGATGTAGTCGAGCACGGCCGGGTTGCCGAGGCCGGCATAGGTGCCGCGCAGCTTCTCCGGCACGGCCGGATGCAGCTTGGTGAAGCCCTTCACATGGGTTTCGTAGAAGATCGTCTTCTCCCACGGCACGTGGGGCTTGCGGTCCCGTCCCCAGGTGAAGGCCGGGTCGATGACGCGGCTGCGGCGGGTGAAGGGCGCGGAATCGCGCTCGTCGAAGGTGAGGTCGTCGCCCGTCTCCATCTGGTAGCCGAACAGGGCCGGGTTCCAGGTGATCGAGCCGACGAGACCCTTGGCGTAGGGGTCGATGAGCAGCTTGTTGGGGTTGAAGCGGTGCCCGGCCTTGGGCTCGTAGGGACCATGGACCCGGTAGCCGTAGATCGTGCCGGGACGCGCGTCGGGCAGGTAGCCGTGCCAGATCTCGTCGGTATATTCGGGCAGTTCGATCCGCTCGAGTTCCTGCTCTCCGGCATCGTCGAACAGGCAGAGCTCGACCTTGGTGGCATGGGCCGAGAACAGGGCGAAGTTGACGCCGAGGCCGTCCCAGTTGGCGCCCAGCGGATAGGGCGATCCCTCTTTGATGCGCGATCGCACCGCCTTCGTCTGCGTGGCGGCTTGCGGCATCGGGGGGTTCTTGGCGACCATGATCACTCCAGGGGGGGCTCGGTGCCTGAGGCGGAGCCCGACGGCATGAATTCTGCCGAGTGAACGTTCATGCTTGACCGTAAGGTCCGCCGGCGCGGAAACTTTTTGCGGTGCGAGAGGCACTTTCGCGTCAATGCCGTACTATTGTCGGGTCGCTTTGCCGCGCTCGACATCGTCGCCGTTCTGGAGCCAGCCCATGCCCGACAGATCTTCCGTTTTGCAGACCGTCGCCGACCGGCACGGCGTCAGCGTCGACGCCGTGCGCCATCTCATGCGCGCGCTGGAAGCGGGCAATGGGACCATGGCCCAGTTCAACCATCCCGAACTCGGAGGGTTCGGCCAATGGTCGTCCGGCGGCATGACCATGATCGGCAACATGTTCGACGCGAATCTCAAGTCGCGCGTGGCGGCGATCTGCTCGGATCTCGCCCAATCCCTGCCCCCCGGCGGCTGGGACGACGGCTCGGCTTCCGCGACCTGGTGGCCCGCCGAACTCGGCCGACCGGCGACGTCCGGCTCGCAGAACGGCATGCGCTACGCCTATTTCCCGGATAGCCGGTTGCTCGCGGTGGAAACGGCGGGAACGCTCGTCCTCTACGATACCGGGCATTACGACATTTCCGGCGTCTCGCAGCAGCAGGGCGATACCCAGAGCCTCCGCTTCAGCGGCCGCAACGGTTACGTCGACCTCGAATCGCTCCAGCGGGTCAGCGTGGCCCCAACGCCGGAACGCTCCCTCGAACCGAAGCCGTTCCACCCCGACCCGATCGCGGCCCCGCCCCGCACCGAAGACCGCCCGCCCCCGACCCCGGAACCGGGCTTCGCCCAGGCCGGAGTCCCCTCGGGCGACGTGATCTCGACCCTCGAGCGCCTCTCCGAACTCCATCGCAAGGGCGTGCTCACCGAGGCGGAGTTTTCGTCCAAGAAGGCCGAACTCCTGGCGCGGTTGTAGTGGGCGCGGTCGGCGCCGAGCGATTGCGCCGGGACCTCCATCCCCACGGCCTCACCCTTGCCGCGGGGCTGGGACCGGAACTCGGCCGTGATCGGACGTGTCGTCAGGCCCGTCGCGCGCGGCCGGTCATGCAACTGCGCGCGTCATCGCCCGACTGGGCGGAATCACCGGGGAGCTCGCCGATCGATCCGACGGCATGCTTCCGGCGTCGAGAACCCCGCCCTACACGGTACGACACAACGTGCGGCGTCCCGAATACCTCCCGGCATCCGGACCCGCTCCCATTTGCGCGGCTTTTATCGTAACGAAGGCTCGATGACCGATAACGACATGCGCGAATCACGCGCCGCACTGATCTTGCTCGCTGTCGCCGTGGCGTCGGTCCTGATATTCGGAGCCGTCACGATTCTCATTCAGCTCTGAGCCGAATGCACCGACCACCGTGCCCCGGCGACCTCAGTGGGTCCAGGGCGCCGTGCGGTTGAATTTGAAGTTGTCCGAATAGGACAGGCCCTTGCGGATCGCGGGCTTCTGGGGCTGCTCGACCCGGAAGGTGATGCCGTTGCGGGTGGCGTAGGCGACGGCCTCGTCCTGGGTCTCGAACGACAACCTGACCTGCTGCAGCATGTCCGACGATCCGGTCCAGCCCATCAGGGGGTCGGTGTCGCGCGGGGAGCTCTGGTCGAATTCCAGTAGCCAGGCCTTGGTGCGGGCCGTGCCGGATTGCGAGGCATCCTTGGCGGGCTGATAGATTCGAGCACTCGGCATCGTGGGGTCGATAGCTCCAGCAGGAGAGAACGGCCGATACGCACGCGATTGGTCGGGGCGATAGGATTCGAACCTACGACCCTCTGGTCCCAAACCAGATGCGCTACCAGGCTGCGCTACACCCCGACACGCTCGCGCGCAGAGCGGAGGTACGGTTTTTGGAAGCAAACAGCAAGCGCGCCGCAGCGATAAGCGCCACGATGGTGAAGGAGAGCCGAAATCTGCGGCCCCTCCCCTGTCGGCGGCGCTGCGGATCAGACGGAGAACGCGACGCCGAGCTTCCGGTCCCGTCTCCAGACGACCGTGCAGGCGCGCGGTTTGGCGTAGGCGGTCATCACCAGGATGAACTCGTCCGGAACCTCGTCCGGAGTCTCGACCTCGATCTGTGCGCCGGTCTCGGACTGGTCCCAGACCAGGCAGTCGATATCCGCCCGCTCGCCCGCGAAGGAGAGCGCCCCGATGCGGAATGCACCTTTCCGCGAGGCGCGGCGACGATTGGTGGTCACGTCATGGATCCAGCTCTAACCTGACGCCGACTGTCACCCTGGCCGGTTAATTTTCAGGCTATCGGTACACGATCAGACCATCACGTCGACGACACGGTCCTGGCCTGCCGGACGGGCGGTCGATGTCGGTGCGGTGGGCGCGCCGACATTGACCGAGACCAGTTTCGGTTCGTCCTCCCCATCGCGAAGGGCCTCCATGCGGGCGCTCGTCACCACGTCGAGGGCCTTCAGCAGTCCCAGCGTGTTCAGCGAAACCGTGATCGTCATCGGGAGAGGCCTCCGTCGATGGATGGTGCTGCCATGTCTTGCAGCTTGGGACGCTACACGAGGATGTCGAGGACGCGTTTCTCGGTGTCGAGGGTCGATTTCATCACCGCCGTGTTGACCTCGAAGCTCGCCTTGCTCTCCATCAGCTGCATGGCCGAGCTCGACAGGTCGACCTGGGTCGGGCTGGGGAGGACCTGATCCACCTGGGTCGGGCTGGGCATGGTCATGCCGACCGAGGCGATCTGTTCCGCCGCGTTGCTGAAGCGCTGGGAGGCCGCCACCATCCCGCCGCCGCTGATCGAGATCGCGCCGCTCATCCTGCCGGTCTCCCGCTCGGGTACCCCCGTGAGCGACCATGCAAGCACGAGAACCCTGAAGCAATCGGTCGAACAATCCCTCGCATTCTAGCGACCTGCCATTCGACCAGCCCGGCATTCGCGTGACCGGCGCGGCTTGACCTCGGTGCCGCCGGTCGCCAACTCGACCTTCGGCGTTGCCCGGCACTCGCGGCGCGCTGAAAGGAATTTCGATGATCGATCTGCATTACTGGCCGACGCCGAATGGCCACAAGGTGACGATGTTCCTTGAGGAGGTCGGGCTCCCCTATACGATCAAGCCGGTGAACATCGGCAAGGGCGAGCAGTTCAAGCCGGACTTCCTCGCCATCGCCCCCAACAACCGGATGCCGGCCATCGTCGATCACGAACCGCCGGGGGGCGGCGCTCCGATCACCCTCTTCGAATCGGGCGCGATCCTGCTCTATCTCGCAGAGAAGACGGGGCGCTTCATCGCCGCCGACCTGCCGGGGCGGGCCGAGGTGCTGCAATGGCTGTTCTGGCAGATGGGCGGACTCGGGCCGATGCTCGGCCAGAACCACCACTTCTCGCAATATGCGCCGGAGAAGATCCCCTACGCCATCGAGCGCTACGTCAAGGAGACGAACCGGCTCTACGGCGTCCTCGACCGTCGTCTGGCCGACCGGGATTTTGTCGCCGGGCCCGATTACTCCATCGCCGATATGGCCTCCTATCCGTGGATCGTCCCCTGGGAGAAGCAGGGCCAGAACCTCGACGATTTCCCCAACCTCAAGCGCTGGTTCACGGCCATCGCCGAGCGTCCGGCCACGAAGGCGGCCTATGCCCGCGCGCCGGAGGTCAACCCCGACCACGGCAAGACCATGAGCGAGGACGCCAAGAAGGTGATGTTCGGCCAGACCGCCAAACGGGTCTGACCTATCGCCGGAGGCTGTCCAGCCTCACCGGGGCGGCGTGCGGGCGGGTCGCCAGCATGCCGTCGATGAGCGCCAGCACCTCGGCCCGGCCGCAATTGGCGGCCGGCTCGAACGGGGTCCAGGTCTGGGTGAAGTCGAGCTGGGCGAAGACGTCGCGGTAGCGGCGCAATTCGTTGGTGGTCAGCGGCACCCCGCGCACGAAGGCCTTGTGCGCCGAGATCGTCTCGGCCCGGCGGAAATCCTTCGGATCGAGCTCGAATTTCAGGGCGTCGCCGCAGAACAGGATTTTTCGCGCGCGGTCGAACAGGATTGCATGGCCGTCGAAATGCCCCGCCGTGCGGTGGAGTTCGAGGCCGGGCAGCGGTTCGAGGAAATCGTCGTAGGGCCAGGAGACCTGCAAGGCCGCGCTCCAGATGAAGTCGGCGGCCGGAAGGCAGAGTTCCGGGTCGAACCGGTCCTGCAGCTGCACCAGCGCCCCATAGGCATGCGGGTGCGAGGAAGAGAGCACCTGCATCCCGCCGAGCGAGGCGATGTGCTTCAGCGCCGCCTCGCTGAAGACCGGGCAGGCCTCGAAGCCCATATTCCCGTCTGGCGTCTGGATCAGGTAGGCGCTCGGCCCGATGCCCGAGACGGGGTCGTTCCAGAAGCGCCAGATGCCCGGCTCCAGCTCCTCCCAATGACAGGGGAAGCGGTCCTGTGCCTCGCGCTCGCTCCAGAACTGCCAGCCCTTCTGCGGCACCACGTGACGTGCGTCGAGGCACATCGGACACGAGGGCGGCGGCGCGAAATGGCGCTGCCAGAACCCGCAATTGTCGCAGGTATAGGCGGGGAGATCGAGGGCGCCGGCGAAGGGCAGGTATCCGGGAGACACGGTGGCGTTGCTCGGGTTCGGGGCGGGATGTCGAGGCCCGGCCATATAGGTCGCGTGGCGGGCCTGTCGCGGGTCGAATGACGAGAGGATCGCTTCGGGGTCGGCCGGGACGCATGGCTCCTGCGCCGGACGGCCCGGTTGCGAAGCGGCGGCGGCGTCGCGATCTCTCCCGGGTGGGGACGTTCATGGCCGGCGCGAGCCGGTCGCTCATGCAAACGGACACGCGATTCATGATCCCTCTTTCCGTTCTCGACCTCGCCTTCGTGCCGCATGGCGCGACGCCCGGGGACGCCCTGCGGAACACGCTCGACCTCGCGAGGGCAGCCGAGCGCCTCGGCTATCGGCGGTTCTGGCTCGCGGAACACCACAATATGGTGGGCATCGCCAGTGCGGCGACTTCCGTGGTCATCGGCCACGTGGCCTCGGGCACGAGCCGCATCCGCGTCGGGGCCGGCGGGGTCATGCTGCCGAACCACTCGCCCATGGTCATCGCCGAGCAGTTCGGCACGCTGGAGACCCTGTATCCGGGCCGGATCGATCTCGGCCTGGGGCGCGCACCGGGCACCGACCAGCGGACCTTGCGCGCCCTGCGGCGCTCGCCCGAGACGTCCGACCAGTTTCCGCAGGACGTCCTCGAACTCCAGGCCCTGCTCGGCGACGCGCAGCCGGGCCAGGTGATCCAGGCCGTGCCGGGGACGGGCACCAAGGTGCCGCTCTGGATCCTCGGCTCCAGCCTGTTCGGAGCGCAGCTGGCGGCCATGCTCGGCCTGCCCTACGCCTTCGCCTCGCATTTCGCGCCGGATGCGCTGATCGAGGCGCTTTCCGTCTATCGCGAGCGCTTCACCCCGTCCGAGCAGTCGACGGCGCCCCATGCCATGGTGGGCGTCAACGTCGTGGCGGCCGAGACCGATGCCGAGGCGCGCCGCCTGTTCACCTCGGCGCAGCAGCAATTCGCCAACATGTTCCGGGGCACGCGGGGCCTGCTGCCGCCGCCCATCGACGATATCGAGACCTACTGGTCGTTCTCCGAGAAGCGCCAGGCCTCGGGGATGCTCGCCCGCGCCATCGTCGGTTCGCCGGAGACCGTGCGCCGGGGGCTCGCCGACCTGATCGCCGAGACCGGGGCGGACGAACTCATGGTGGCGAGCGCCATCCACGACCATGCCGCCCGCGTGCGCTCCTACGAGATCCTGGCGGATGTCGCCGCGGCGCCGGTCCGGGCCGCTCCGGCGCGGGAACTCGTCGCGGGCTGATCCCGGCTCCGCCGGGCGGGGTCTCGCATCGCTCGGGCGGTGTGCCTATGGTGCGGCACCAACATTACGGGCCGACATGATCAAGAAGACGCACCTTCCCTCCGACGCGACTCTCGCGGACGTCGTCCCCACCCTGGAGGAGGCGGACGCCTATTTGAGCCGGCTGCTCACCAACATGCGCTTCTGCCAGAAACGGCACGGCAATGCCTCGGTCCGCATCGCGGTCACGGGCAAGGGTGGCCACCCGTCCTACCGGGTCGATTACGTCAAGCCGGTGGCGCCGGACCCGGACGGCACGCCGTTCGACGCCTATGGCGGCAAGGCCCATTACAGCTTCACCGCCATCAACATCATGGAGACCCACTGGAGCAGCCGCTCGATGAGCATCGACGAGGTGCTGAAACTCCAGGTGGACTTGCGGAAGCCGAAATTCGAGGAACGGTGAGTCCGGGGGCCTCGCTCTGATCGCTCTCGGCCGAGCCTGCTGCATTTATCCCTCTGCTTTTAGGCAGGGCGCGTCCCTCTCCCCCTTGTGGGGAGGAGGGTCCCGTGCATCCCGCGAGGTGCGTGGCTCTCATAGCGCTCGACCGCAGGCGGTCGGTTCAGCCCGCCAAGGGGATGCGGGAGGCCCGGTCGGGCAGGCGCGCGGTCTTCGCCCCGCCCGTTTGACCTGCGCCGAAGCCCGGCCGGGACGCGAAGGGCAGGAATGTCCAGCCGTCTCGTGTCCGGCCCTTCGTGGCGTAGAGCGCAGAATCCGCGCATTCGATGAGTTCCTCCGGCGTGTGGTGTCTGCCGGGGATGGCCGAGGTCGCGCCGATGCTGATCGTCAGCCCGATGGTCTCCCCACGCCAGAGGAAGGGCGAAGCGCGCAGGGCCGCGTTGGCCTGCTCGGCGATCTCGGTTGCCGCATCCCCCTCGATCCCGCGAAGCAGGATGCCGAATTCGTCGCCGCCGAGCCGCGCGAACATATCGGCGGGGCGGATGCTCCGCCGCACCACGTCCGCCACGTGTTTGAGCGCGGCGTCGCCGGCCACGTGGCCGAGACCGTCATTGATCCCCTTGAACCGGTCGAGGTCCATCAGCATCACGCTGAACGGCTCGCCGGTCTCGCGCGCGCACTCCCCGGCGAGCTGCCGCATGAACTGGCGCCGATTGGGCAGGCCGGTCAGGTCGTCCTCGGCGGCCAGCCGCTCCACCGTCGCCATCAGGTTGTCGACCACCGAGACGATGAAGCCGAAATTCCAGACGATGCCCGCCAGGATGAAGACCAGCAGGTCGATGGCGGCGAGGGAGATCAGGGACACATCCGGTGCGATGCCGCTGAGCCTCACCGTCACCGCGCAGGCGACGATGCCATGAGCCGTGATCGCGACGGTCAGCGCGCTCATCGTGATGAGCGCGCCGAGCTCCCGAATCCGGCGCCGGGCGAGATAGAGGACGGCGAGCGCGAGAGGAATGCATTGCGACGTGACGTAGAGCGGGTTCTGGCCCCACCAGGGTTGCCAGGTGAGCGCCATGGCGAGCACGCTGGCGGCCAGCAGCCCGGCATGGAGAGCCCAACGAGGCCCGTCCCCGTGGAAGCGGCGCAGGCCGACCGTGTTCAGGTAGAAGGCCAGACAGGCGACGGCGTTCCCGCCGACGGTGGTGGCGAAATTCCCGACGCCGCCATCGAGGGCGAGCAGGATGCCGCCCGCCACCTTGGCCAGGCTGCCCGCCAGCCAGTAGCGCACCCCGGCCAGCTCCCTGTAG
Organism: Methylobacterium sp. 88A; assembly: GCF_000376345.1. Taxonomy (NCBI): domain Bacteria; kingdom Pseudomonadati; phylum Pseudomonadota; class Alphaproteobacteria; order Hyphomicrobiales; family Methylobacteriaceae; genus Methylobacterium; species Methylobacterium sp. 88A. Next base: position 1,202,041 of record NZ_AQVT01000001.1, on the reverse strand, counting down.
CGATAGAGGACGCTGGCCCAGAGCACGCAATGGGAGAGCCCGGCTATCAGCACGACCAGATACAGCGTGTAAAAATCCGGCATGCGGGACGGGCACTCTCTCTTTCGGGTCACACGCTCACCGACCAAGCTTGGCGGTTTGGATATCTGAATACGCTATTCACCGCCGTTTGGGCGACTCGGTGTCTCTCACAAAACTCCCGCTGCGCCGTTAGCGAGAAGGGCCGTGAGCGGGACGCGACCGGGAGTTTCGTGAGGTACTCCCAAGGCGGGCATCGACATGAATGCATCGCCCGCTCGACCACGATCTTGACTTGCGCGGGCTCTCGGACTAGTCCGCCAACCTCATATCCGACGACATGTCGTCAATACGAACGCCGACCGGCCCTGTGAGGCCGGAGGTCAACGCCCGACAGCGCGATGCGCCCTCGGGCGAGTTTCGCGTTGGAAACAGGCCGTCGCTCCGCCGATCCAGACGAGTGAGTCTCGCCCTGTCGCAAGCGCATGAACCCCTTCGCATCGATGATGCGGTCAACGACGTCTGCCCCTGGTCGGGCAAGCCGATCGCGGCCGATTCCCTGACGCTCTACAACGGGTCCGTCGTCGGGTTCTGCAATCCCGATTGCCGGGACAAGTTCGCGTCGGCGATCAACGCCTTCGAGGCGGCGCTGCAGGTGCGGCGCGTCTCGTCCGCCGGCCTGTTCCAGTAGGTTCGGAGAGCCAGACGATGTTCGAAGGCCTGTCCGACCGCCTGTCCGGTATCCTCTCGGGGCTCACCCGTCGGGGTGCGCTCACGGAAGCCGACGTCACCGCCGCCCTGCGTGAGGTGCGCCGCGCGCTGCTCGAAGCCGACGTCGCCCTCGAAGTGGTGCGCGGCTTCACCGAGAAGGTCCGTGAGAAGGCGGTGGGCGCCGTCGTCGTCAAGTCGGTGACGCCCGGCCAGATGGTCGTGAAGATCGTCAACGACGAACTCGTGGCCATGCTCGGCTCCGAGGCCGGCCTCATCGATCTCAACGCCCCCGCCCCCGTCGCCATCCTGATGGTCGGCCTCCAGGGCTCGGGCAAGACCACCACCACCGCCAAGATCGCCCGGCGCCTGACCAACCGCGACAAGCGCAAGGTGCTGCTCGCCTCCCTCGATACCCGCCGCCCGGCCGCCATGGAGCAGCTGGCGATCCTGGCCAAGCAGGTCGGCGTCGACAGCCTGCCCATCGTCGAGGGCCAGTCGGCGGTGCAGATCGCCCGCCGCGCCATGGATGCCGCGCGGCTCGGCGGTTTCGACGTGGTGATGCTCGACACCGCCGGCCGCATCACCCTCGACGAGGCGCTGATGGCCGAGGCCGCCGAGGTCAAGGCGGCGACGAACCCCCACGAAGTCCTGCTGGTGGCCGACGCGCTGACCGGCCAGGACGCGGTGGTCACCGCCCGCGCCTTCGACGAGCGCCTGGGCGTCACCGGCATCGTGCTGACCCGCATGGACGGCGATTCGCGCGGTGGCGCGGCCCTCTCCATGCGCGCCGTCACCGGCAAGCCGATCAAGCTCGTCGGCACCGGCGAGAAGGTGGACGCGCTCGAGGAGTTCCATCCCTCCCGCGTCGCCAACCGCATCCTCGGCATGGGCGACATCGTCTCCCTCGTGGAGAAGGCGGCCGAGACCATCGACCACGAGCAGGCGCTCCGTACCGCGGAGAAGATGCGCAAGGGCAAGTTCGACCTCGACGACCTGTCGATGCAGCTCGCCCAGATGGAGAAGATGGGCGGCATCGGCGGCCTGATGGGCATGCTGCCCGGCATGGGCGCCATGAAGAAGCAGGTCGAGGGCGCCAATCTCGACGAGAACATGTTCAAGCGCCAGCGCGCCATCATCTCGTCGATGACCGCGCAGGAGCGCAAGAATCCCGACATCCTCAAGAATTCCCGAAAGAAGCGCATCGCCGCGGGGTCGGGGACGAAGGTGGAGGAGCTCAACAAGCTCCTCAAGATGCACCGGACCATGGCCGACATGATGAAGGCGATGGGGTCGGGCAAGCGCGGCATCGGCCAGGCGCTCGGCTCGATGTTCGGTCTGGGTGGGGGTGGCTTGGGCGGCGGGATGGGCGGCATGCCCGGCCTTCCCCCCGGTATGCCCGAGCCGACGCCCGAGCAGATCGAGGCCATGCAGAAGCAGATGGGCGGCAAGCTGCCTCCCATGCCGCCGGGCTTCGGCGGCGGAAAGATGCCGGGCCTTCCGGGGCTCGGAGGACCGAAGGGGCCGGGCGGTCTGCCGGGCCTCGGCGGTTTCCCGTTCGGGAAGAAGAAGTAGGGGCGAATGGGGAGTAGCGAATAGCGAAGGGGCGGCAGGCCGGCCCTCTTCGCTACTCACTACTCGCTATCCGCCAAGAACGATCAGGTTACCAACCTCCAGGAGCACACCATGTCCCTCAAGATCCGTCTCACCCGTGGCGGCGCCAAGAAGCGCCCGTATTACCGCATCGTCGTCGCCGATGCCCGCGCGCCCCGCGACGGCCGCTTCATCGAGAAGGTCGGCGTGTACGACCCGATGAAGGCCAAGGACGATCCGGCCCGCATCGTGCTCGAATCCGAGAAGATCCAGGCCTGGCTCGCCAAGGGCGCCCAGCCGACCGACCGCGTCCTGCGCTTCCTCGACGCCGCCGGCCTCGCCAAGCGCCCCGCGCGCAACAACCCGCAGAAGGCCGAGCCGGGCGAGAAGGCCAAGGAGCGCGCCGCCAAGCGCGCCGAGAAGGCCGCCGCCCCGGCCGAAGACGCCGCGGCCTAAGGCGTTTTCGCGATGGCGCGCCGTCCCGGAGGCAGCAACCCCACCGGCGATGGCGGCCGTCGCGACCGCCCGGGCCGCATCGGCTCGGGCTCCGCGACCTCCGCGCATCGGCCCCGGCCGATGCCGGAGGTGCCGCTCCCGTCCACCGATCCGAGCCTCGTCCAGATGGGCGAGTTCGGCCGTGCGCACGGGCTCAACGGCGAAATCCGCCTGAAATCCTATACCGGCGACCCGCAGGCCATCGGCTCCTACGGGCCGCTCATCGGCGCCGGGGGCCAACGCATCGAGCTCACCGACGTGCGCCGGGCCGGCGGAGCCTCGCCCGACCTGCTCGTGGTGCGGGTGAAGGGCGTCTCCGACCGCAACGGCGCCGAAGCCCTGAATCGCCTCGCCATCTACCTGCCGCGCGACCGCCTCGGCCATGTCGAGGACGAAGACGAGTTCTTCACGGCCGACCTCGTCGGCCTCGATGTGGTGGATGTGTCCGGCGCACTCCTCGGCACCGTCACCGACGTGCCGAATTACGGCGGCGGCGATCTCCTCGAGATCAAGCCGTCCCTCGGTGGTCCCACCGCGCTCCTGCCTTTCACCAAGGCCTTCGTCCCGACCCTCGACGTCGCCAACGGCCGGATCGTCGTCGATCCGCCCGACGACCTGTTCGCGCCCGCCGGGCCGAAGCCGCCCGACGAGCCCGCCTGAGGCGGGAGCGACCCGACCGGGCCGTCGCTCAGGGCTTGACGCTCGTCATCGCCGTCCGCGCCATCTCCAGCGGCGCCGACGTCACCGGCATCGGCCCATCGAAGGGCCGCTCGTGCAGTCCGATCATGCCCAGCGTCGTCACCGTGGCGACCGAGAACAGGATCATCGCCACGGCCTGCGGCACCGGCTTGTCCACGTGGATCAGCCCGATGGACACGAGGGTGAGCAGCGCCAGCACCATCAGCGTCAGCCATTTCGACTGGTCGCCCTGAACGTCGGCGAGGCCGAGGCGCGTGCCGCGCTCGGCCCGCAGGTTCATCACCGCGTCGAGAAGGCTCCCATGCGCGGCGGCTCCCGCCTCGGCGCTGTGCCGGGGATCGGCCACGGACTGCATCAACTCGCCCAGGGCCTCGTTGGCGGTCGCCGACGACTCGCCCACCGTCATCTTCGGCCATTCGTCGTCGATCAGCGCGTTCGCATAGGCGACCAGCTTGGTGCGGATCGCGGACATGTCGGAGGCCGTGGCGAGGCTCAGGTCATGCACGGCGAGGAGGTTGGTCTTCTCCGATTGGACGATCTTCGTCGCCTGCCGCTGACGCTCCCAGGCGTCGTTGGCCACGAAGCCCGTGAGCAGCGCCAGCATCACCGAGATGGCGTTGAAATAGGGGGCGACGACGCCGATCCCGAGCTTGTGCATGCCCGGCCGCGTCGCGGACCAGGTGGAGAGAAGGCTGATGGCACCCATGCAGATCGCGAAGACGGCGCTCAGAAGGACGAACATCAGCCAGACAGGCTGATCGAGCCAAAACGTCAGGACCACGCACTCATTCTCCCGCTCGGTGTTCGAGGCGGGGTCACCCTAGCGCTTCGCCGCTACCGAACCGTGAATCCGGGCGCGATCACCGCCGGTCGGATGGCGTCGCCACGTCCTTGCAGGGGGAGATCGCGGAGGGGGCAGGACGCGCGTCGACCGTGGGTGCCTCGAAGATCGCGAGATAGCCGACCCCGCCCTCCAGCACCGAGAAGCCGGTCTCTCGGTAGCCCGCCGCCGCGAGTTCGCACCGGAGCAGAGCCGGCGGCGTCCCGTGCCGCGAGGGAATCGCGTCGGCATCGACGATCCCGACCCGGCCGCCGGGCTTCATCGCGGCGGCGAGGTTGTGCAGGAGGCCATAGGGCTGGCTGATCTCGTGGTACATGTGGACCAGCAGGGCCGCGTCGAGGGAGCCGGGCGGGAGCCTCGGATCATGGGGCTCGCCCCGCACCACGGTGACGTTGCCGAGCTTGGCCTGCGCGATGCGGGCCGTCAGGTCGGCGAGGTAACGCGGCGTCACGTCCTCGGCGACGATCCGCCCCTGCGGCCCGACCCGCTCGGCCAGACGCACCGTGTAATAGCCGCTGCCGGCCCCGATATCGGCCACCGTCTCCCCGGGCGCGATCCGCATCAGCCGGGCGACCTGGCCGACCTCGTCGACCTTGTCGCGCTGGGCTTCCGACGCCCAGAGCGGCGCGATGATCTCGGCCACCGGCCTGTCCGGCTTCGGAAAGGCGGAGGCGGGGGCGCCGGGAGGTGCCAGCGGTTCTGCGGCGAAGGCCGGGACGATGAGGGTGAGGACGGCCGCGAGGGCGAGACGAGGAGGCATGGCGAGACAACGAAGCGGCCCGCCCGGAAGTGCCCTCCCCCGGTTGCGGCGCGTTGGCGTTCGTCGGCGGAGCCTGTCGCGGCGTAAGAAGGAAGGGCGTTGTTGACCCGCCCTCACCACACGCGCCATCAAGCGCCATGACGCCCGCGCCCTGGTCCGCCACGATCCTCACCCTCTACCCGGAGATGTTTCCCGGCCCGCTCGGCATCTCGCTCTCGGGCGATGCGCTCGCGCGCGGAACCTGGGCGCTCGAAGCCCGGCAGATCCGCGAGCACGGGATCGGCCGCCACCGCGCCGTGGACGACACCCCGGCCGGCGGCGGCGCGGGCATGGTGCTGCGCTGCGACGTGCTCGGTGCGGCCATCGATGCCGTTGCCTCCCCCGGCGATACCCGCCCCCGTCTGCTCATGAGCCCGCGCGGCCGCCCCCTGACGCAAGCGCGCGTGCGCGAGCTGGCGGAGGGGCCGGGCATCGTCGTGGTCTGCGGCCGGTTCGAGGGGGTGGACGAGCGGGTCATCGCGGCGCGGGGCCTCGAGGAGGTCTCCATCGGCGACTACATCCTGTCGGGCGGGGAGGTCGCGGCCTTCGTCGCCATCGATGCCTGCGTGCGCCTGCTGCCCGGCGTCATGGGCAAGGCGGTCTCGGGCGACGAGGAGAGTTTCGAGGGCGGGCTCCTCGAATACCCGCACTACACCCGGCCGCGGGAATGGGAGGGCCGTGCGATTCCCGACATCCTCACCGGCGGCAACCATGGCGCCATCGCCCGCTGGCGGCGGGAGGAGGCGGAACGGATCACCCGCGAGCGCCGGCCCGACCTGATGGGTGCGAGCAAGTCTCACCCGACAAAGGCCTGATTCTCAAAGACTTGGTCGAAAAAACCGGCGCCTTTGTGCCGGCCGGGACTGAATTTATCGCCCGAGCATCTTGCTAAGTCGCCGGGACGGGTCCATTGGCAGCGCCGGGCCACTCCTCCCCAACGAGGAGCATTCATCTGTAAGGATGGACTTTTATCATGACACGTCCCACCACGCGCCCCCGCGTGCCGAATTTCTCGTCCGGCCCCTGCACCAAGCGTCCCGGCTGGACCCTGCAGGCCCTTCAGAACGCCGCGCTCGGCCGCTCGCACCGCTCCCCCGCCGGCAAGGCCAAGCTGGTCGAGGCCATCGAGCTGACTCGCACCGTGCTGCGCGTGCCCGCCGATTACCGCATCGCCATCGTCCCCGCCTCCGATACCGGCGCCGTCGAGATGGCCATGTGGTCGATGCTCGGCCCCAAGGCCGTCGAAGTGGCCGCCTGGGAAGCCTTCGGCTCCGAATGGGTCACCGACGCGCTGCAGGAACTGAAGATCTCGCCCATCGTCCACGAGACCGCCTATGGCGTGCTGCCGGACCTGTCGGCCATCGACACGAAGCACAACGACGTCATCTTCACCTGGAACGGCACCGCCGCCGGCGTCCGCGTGCCGAACGGCGACTGGATCGCCGCCGACCGTGAAGGCGTGACCATCTGCGACGCGACCTCGGCCGCCTTCGCCATGCCGCTCGACTGGGCCAAGCTCGATGTCGTCACCTTCTCCTGGCAGAAGGTGATGGGCGGCGAGGCCGCGCACGGCATGCTGATCCTCTCGCCCCGCGCCGTCGCGCGCATCGAGAGCAACACCCCCGCCTGGCCGATCCCGAAGGTCTTCCGCATGGCCAAGGGCGGCAAGCTGATCGAGGGCATCTTCAAGGGCGACACGATCAACACGCCGTCGCTCCTCGCGGTGGAGGATTACCTCGACACGCTACGCTGGGCGCAAGTCATCGGCGGTCTCGACGCGCTCCATGCCCGTGCCGACGCCAATGCCAAGGTTGTCCACGACTGGGTGGCGCGGACCCCGTGGATCGGACACCTCGCCGTCGACCCGGCGACGTATTCGAATACCGGCGTCTGCCTCGTCATCACCGATCCGGACGTGCTGGCCAAGGGTGACGCCACCGTGGCGGCGGTGGCCAAGGGCATCGCCGACACGCTCGATGCCGAGGGCATCGCCTTCGACATCGGCGCCTATCGCGATGCGCCGGCCGGCCTGCGCATCTGGTGCGGCGGCACGGTGGAGACCTCGGATCTCGAGGCCCTGATGCCCTGGCTCGACTGGGCCTACGCCGCCCAGAAGGCGAAGCTCGCCAAGGCTGCCTGAGGCGACGACGCCCTCCCCCCTCTCCCCTCTGCGGGAGAGGGTGGCCCGCGCAGCGGGTCGGGTGAGGGGAGCGCGCCGTCCGGAGAGGTCGTCCCCTCTCCCGGTCGCTCCGCGACCACCCTCCCCCGCAATGGGGGGAGGGTTGAGACTTGCCGCGCCCTCACGCCTCACCTCCGAAATAATTCCCTTCCTCAAGAGCCGGAGACCATCATGGCTGCTCCCAAGGTGCTCATTTCCGATTCCCTCTCCAATGCCGCCGTCCAGATCTTCCGTGACCGCGGAATCGACGTCGACTTCTTCCCCAATCTCGGCAAGGACAAGGAACGCTTCGCGGCCGTCATCGGCCATTACGACGGTCTCGCCATCCGCTCGGCCACCAAGGTCACGGAGAAGGTGCTGGCCCAGACCTCGCGGCTGAAGGTCATCGGCCGGGCGGGAATCGGCGTCGACAACGTCGATGTCGCCGCCGCCACGGCGCGCGGCGTCATCGTGATGAACACGCCGTTCGGCAATTCCATCACCACCGCCGAACACGCCATCGCGATGATGTTCGCCCTGGCGCGGCAGATCCCGCAGGCGGATCTCTCGACCCAGGCCGGCAAGTGGGAGAAGAACCGCTTCATGGGCGTCGAGCTGACGGGCAAGACGCTGGGCATCATCGGCTGCGGCAACATCGGCGCCATCGTCGCCGACCGCGCGATCGGCCTGAAGCTCAAGGTCGTGGCCTACGACCCCTACCTCTCCCCCGAGCGCGCCCTCGAGATCGGCGTGGAGAAGGTCGAGCTCGATGCGCTGCTGGGGCGGGCCGACATCATCACGCTCCACGTGCCGATGACGGACAAGACCCGCAACATCCTGTCGGCCGAGAACCTCGCTCGGACGAAGCCCGGCGTGCGCATCGTCAATTGCGCCCGTGGCGGCCTCGTGGACGAGGTGGCGCTCCGCGCGGCCCTCGAGTCGGGCCATGTGGCCGGGGCGGCCTTCGACGTGTTCATCGAGGAGCCCGCCACCGCAAACCCGCTCTTCGGCCACCCGAACGTCATCTGCACGCCGCATCTCGGCGCCTCCACCAACGAGGCGCAGGAGAACGTGGCCCTGCAGGTCGCCGAGCAGATGTCCGATTACCTGATGACGGGGGCGATCACCAACGCGATCAACTTCCCGTCCATTTCCGCGGACGAGGCTCCCCGGTTGAAGCCGTTCGTGGCTTTGGCCGAAAAGCTCGGCTCGTTCCTCGGCCAGCTCACCGATGCGCCGATCAAGGGCATCCGCATCACCTACGAGGGCGCGGTCGCGGGCATGAACACCCGCGCGCTCACGGCGGCGGCGGTGACCGGGGCGCTGCGGCCCTTCCTGCAGGACATCAACATGGTCTCCGCCCCCGCCCTGGCGCGGGAGCGCGGCATCGTGGTGGACGAGATCAAGCGCGAGGGCGGGGCGAGCGACTACGAATCGGTCATCCGCATCACCGTGGATGCCGAGGACATGCCGCGCGACGCCGCCGGGACGGTGTTCCATGACGGCAAGCCCCGGATCATCGAGATCCGCTCCATCGCCATCGACGCCGCCTTCGCGCCGCACATGCTCTACGTGCGCAACCACGACAAGCCGGGCTTCATCGGCCGGCTCGGCACCATCCTGGGCGAGGCCGGCGTCAACGTCGCCACGTTCAATCTCGGCCGCGAGGAAGAGGGCGGCAACGCCATCTGCTTCTGCGCCGTGGATGCGCCGATCTCGGAGAGCGTGCGGGCGGAGATCGAGACGATCCCGCAGGTGAAGCGGGCACGGCCGGTGAGCTTCTGACCGGGGCGAGCTTTCGTTCGGCCTCACCCTACTACCCCCTTTTGCGGGCTTTCAGATTCGCACATGTCGCGGGATGCGCGGCTCTCCTCCCCCTTGTGGGGAGGAGTTGGAGGTGGGGGTGATTGGGCGACTCTCAGCCGTCGGAGGCGGGCGGAGCCACCCCCCAACTCCTGACCTCTCCCCACAAGGGGGAGAGGCACGCGGTCTGCCTACGAAAGCAGGTGTGCAAATCAAGCCAGGAAAGTAGGGCGGGATTTCGAGCGGCTGGCCTTCCAGCTCGCACGTCCCTTAAGGACCGAAGCGACAAGCATGGCGCGTGGCCCAAGGACTGGCCCTTCCGCCCGGAACATGCGAGAGGCCCGCGCATGAACATCGACGGCACACCCTACCGCACCATCCTGCCCGCCGCCGACGGCGCGTCCGTCGAGGTCATCGACCAGACCCGCCTGCCCTTCGCCTTCGAGATGAAGCGGCTCGCCACCCTGGACGAAGCGGCCGTCGCCATCCGCACCATGATCGTGCGGGGAGCGCCTCTCATCGGGGTGACGGCGGCCTACGGCCTTGCCCTGGGCCTGCGACGGGACGCTTCCGATGCCGGGATCGACCATGCCGTCGAGACCCTGGCCGCCACCCGCCCCACCGCCATCAACCTGCGCTGGGCGCTGGACCGTGTCGCCGCCAAGCTGCGCGAGGTCGAAGTCTCGGAGCGCGCCGCCTACGCCTTCGCCGAGGCCGGGCGCATCGCCGAGGAGGATGTGGAGAGCTGCCACGCCATCGGCCGCCACGGCGCCGCGATCCTGGCCGATCTGCACGAGGCCAAAGGTCGCCGCCTCAACGTGCTCACCCATTGCAACGCCGGTTGGCTCGCCACGGTGGATTGGGGCACCGCCCTCGCGCCGATCTATGTGGCGCACGAGGCCGGCATCCCGGTCCATGTCTATGTCGACGAGACCCGGCCGCGAAACCAGGGCGCGGCGCTCACCGCCTTCGAGCTCAACGCCCACGGCGTGCCGCACACCGTCATCGCCGACAATGCCGGCGGCCACCTGATGCAGCACGGCGAGATCGACGTCTGCATCGTCGGTTCGGACCGCACCACGGCCTCGGGCGACGTCTGCAACAAGATCGGCACCTACCTGAAGGCGCTGGCGGCCTCCGACAACCGCATCCCGTTCTATGCCGCCCTGCCCTTCTCCACCATCGACTGGACCCTCACCGACGGCGTCGCGCAGATCCCGATCGAGGAGCGCGACGGCCGCGAGGTCTCCCACCTCACCGGCCGCCTCGCCGATGGCGGCTTCGCCACGATCGAAGTGGTGTCGCCCGGCAGCCCGGTGGCCAACCCCGCCTTCGACGTGACGCCGGCGCGGCTGGTGACGGGCATCATCACCGAGCGCGGCGTGGCCTCGGCGGATGCGGAGGGATTGTTGGCGCTGTATCCGGAGCGGCGCTCGGCGGCTTAGCCGAGGGACGACTCCGCGCCGTTCCCGGCGGCTGCTCAGAGCCCTTTTTCGACTCGACCGGTCATATCGAGGCTAGACCGAGGAAAACGAAGATCGCCCGGTCGAGCCGGGCGATCTCGTCCTCGTCCAAAGTTCCTATCTTGTTGCCGAGCTTGGACTTCGGAACGGTCGTCACCTTGTCGGCCATCAGGCGAGACGGAGCGCGCAGACCATTCCGCATGCTTGGCGTCAGTGGGACCCGGAATAGGGGTGCGTCCGTCGGATCGGTCGTCAATGCACAGACCGTGATGGACTCGGTGGCGTCGAAGCGATCATCCTGAATGATCACGACCGGACGTGGCTTACCGGCGTAATCCTTTCCCCCGGAGACCGTCCAAATCTCCCCTCGCCTCACGCCTCGTCCCAAGACGATGCGGCATTGATGAAGCTCTGATCGTCCTCGGCATGACGGCTCGTGGCGACGGCCGCCGATTGCCGATGCGCTTCCTCGGCGAACGACGAGGAGCTTGGGTCCGGAATCCAGATTCTCACCGGCTTCAGACCCTGGCGGCGCAAGCGAGCGTGACGCTGACGGATCGTCTCTGTAGTCTGTTCGGACTTCGGTGGGGCGTTCATGGCAAACCTCGGGGCTTGACGGCCCATGCTAACCACTCCGGAGCACGAATGCCAAAGGCATCTGCCCTCGGCATCGGACCGGCTCCCATCAAACGGGGGCGTCCCACTGCCAGAACACCGACCCGGTAAATTCGAACACCCGTTCCCCGCGCTGGTTCTGCGCGGTGTTGTGGTGGGTCGCGACGCCCCAGCCCGGGCGCGAGGCCGACTCGCGCTTGTCGAGGAGGGTGCAGGCGTAGCGAATCGTGTCGCCGGCATAGACCGGGGCGAGCCAGCGCATGTCGCGAAAGCCGGGAGAGGGGCCGAGCTGCGGCACAGGACCGGCCCGTTCCGTCAGGGCGATGTCGCGCTGGCGGGTGATGTGCAGGCGCTTCATCCACACGGCCGCCGTGTGCCAGCCCGAGGCGCAGAGCGCGCCGAAATGGGTCTTTCGAGCGGCGTCCGCATCGAGATGGAAGGCCTGCGGGTCGTAGTCCCTGGCGAAGGCGATGATCGCTTCGGGGGTGAAGACGTGCCGGCCGAGATCGCGGATCGTGCCGAGCTTCGCCTGTTTGAGGAAGAGGAGCGTCTCCGCATCGTCGCCCTCGATCACCTCGACCGGGTCGCCTGGCGTCACCGCGCGGGGCGGCAGGGGATCGGCCCCGCGCCGGGCGAACATCACCGTGAAGGCCTGGGTCATCACGGACTCGTCGCGCCCGTTCACGACCGTGAGGGTGAAGCGGACGAAGCCGCGATCCGGCTTCGAGTTCGAGGCGCGGCACTCCTCCACCTTGGTGACGATCCGCAAAGCGTCACCCGGCAGGACGGGGCGGAGCCAGCGCAGCTGCGAGATGCCGGGCGAGCCCATGGAGGTGGCGCCGCGAAAGACATGGGCCTGGAGCAGGCGCATGCCGAACCCGGCCGTCTGCCAGCCGGAGCCGATCAACTGCCCCGCCAGCGTCGCCTTGGCGGCCTCCTCGTCGAGATGAAACGGCTGCGGATCGAACGCCTTCGCGAAGGCGACGATCGCCTCCCGCGTCACCGTGAGCGGGCCGCCCTCGATCACGTCGCCGGGGGTGAAATCCTCGAAGGTGATGCCGGTCATTGAACCTCTCGTCTTCGGGTCGAAGAGTTTCGGGTCGAAGGATGGCGTTGCGCTCGCTACAGGGGCGGCCCGCCTCTCCCCGCTTGCGGGGAGAGGATCACAAGCACCTCGTCGTGCTTGTGATGAGCGGAGCGAGGGTGAGGGGGCCGTGCCGGAGGAGGCTCATTCGGACTCGCCCCCTCACCGTCGGCTGCCGCCTCGCCGCGCCGACGACGAGGTCGTCGCTTCCCTCTCCCCGCCTGCGGGGAGAGGGGATGGGCGTCCTCACCCCGGCGGATGCCGACAGGCCGGTCCAGTTCCTCAATTGGCGAAGCGGAAATGCAGCACGTCGCCGTCCTGCACCACGTAGTCCTTGCCTTCGAGCCGGAACTTGCCGGCCTCCTTGGCGCCGCTCTCGCCCTTCAGCGTGGTGTAATCGTCGAACGCGATGGTCTCGGCGCGGATGAAGCCCTTCTCGAAATCCGTATGGATCACGCCGGCGGCGGCAGGCGCGCGGGTGCCCTTCTCGATGGTCCAGGCGCGCGCCTCCTTCGGACCCACGGTGAAGTAGGTGATGAGGCCGAGAAGCTCGTAGCCCGCGCGGATGACGCGGTTGAGGCCCGGCTCCACGAGCCCCACCGCTTCGAGGAAGTCGCCCTGGTCGGCCAGCGGCATCACGGCGATCTCGCTCTCGATCTTGGCCGAGACCACCACCGCGCGCGCACCCTCGGCCTTGGCCTGGGCGATCACCGCCTCGGAATAGGCGTTGCCCTTGTCGGCATCGCCCTCGTCCACGTTGCAGACGTAGAGGACGGGTTTGGCCGTCATCAGCCCGAGGGTCTGGAACAGCTTTTCCTCCTCCGGCTTGCGGCTCACCAGACGGGCGGGCTTGCCCTCGCGCAGCAGCGGCAATGCCCGCTGGACGAGGTCGAGCATCTCCTTGGCTTCCTTGTCGGCGCCCTTGGCCTTCTTCTCGAGGGCGAAGAGGCGCTTCTCGAGGCTGTCGAGATCGGCGAGCATCAGCTCCGTCTCGATGGTCTCGATATCCGCCTTCGGGTCGACCTTGCCCTCCACATGGGTCACGTCACCATCGGTGAAGCAGCGCACCACATGGGCGATGGCATCGACCTCGCGGATATTGGCGAGGAACTGGTTGCCGAGCCCCTCCCCCTTCGAAGCGCCGCGCACGAGGCCGGCGATGTCGACGAAGGTCAGCCGCGTGGGGATGATCTCCTTCGACGTGGCGATCCGCGCCAGATCGTCCAGGCGCGGATCCGGCACCGCCACCTCGCCGACATTCGGCTCGATGGTGCAGAACGGATAGTTCGCCGCCTGTGCCGCCGCCGTCTGCGTCAGCGCGTTGAAGAGGGTCGACTTGCCGACGTTCGGCAGGCCGACGATGCCGCATTTGAAGCCCATGATCGCGTGTCCGTCAGGTGAGTGCCAGCGTAGCGCTGGCGTGAGGCGTGAACGGGTTGATGACCCGAACCGTGTCGAGGATCTGTCCATCGGACAGGTCTTCGGACACGAAAGATTTGCACCCGGCCTGGATGGCCGATGCGATGGCCAGGCTGTCCCACCAGGAGAGGCGATACTGCATCTCTATCGCGATCGCCGTGCGGTGGGTCTGCGTATCCAGCGCTGCCGTGCAAGCAGGATAGAGGGTCGCCAGATAAGCGGCGGCGGCGCTCGGCGTGACGAGTTTACGCTTGTGCACCAGGACGGCGTAGCACTCGTTGAGGATTTGCGGACTGATCACGAGCCGGCGTTGACCGAATGCCAGTTTGATCAGGCGCACACTCGTCGCCCGCCTGTCAGCCGCCGCCGGATCCATGGCGTAGACCAGCAGGTTCGTATCGAAGAACAGCCGGTCGGTCATAGAGCTCCTCGCGCCTGGGCAGGTTTTCGGACACGCCCGACCAGCCGGGACCGTCGAGAAAGGCGCTCAAGGCGGCCAACTGATCCGCGACCTCGGGTGTCCTGCGGTCGGCCAAGGCCTGGCTCACGAAACGCGACAGGCTTTGCCCGCGCTTCGCCGCCTCGACCCGTGCCCACGCGAAAAGGTCTTCCTCCAGCGTGATGGTGAGGTTCTTCATGATGTCCACCTCCAGGACCGGAGATATCGTGTTCCCGTGTTTTCGTGTCAATCACGGCCGGTGGCCGCTGCGTTGACCTGCTTGACGTCGTCCCAGCCCCGGCCCGCCATGGCGAGGTGGACCTTGTTCTGAAAGCTCGCATCCTCGCCCTGGGCCAGCAGCGGAGCGTGGTCCGCCACGGCGCGGCAGAGATCTTCGACCCAGGCCCGCTCACCCTTGCCGAAATCGTTCAGGACGTAGGCATGGACGAGGGCCTTGTCGCCCGGATGACCGATGCCGAGACGGACGCGGCGGTAATCGTTGCCGCATTGGGCAGTGATCGAGCGCAGGCCGTTATGGCCGGCATTGCCGCCGCCGAGCTTCACCCGGAGCTTGGCCGGGGCGAGGTCGAGTTCGTCGTGCAGGACGATGACGTCGGCGAGGGCGATCTTGTAGAAGCGCTGGGCTTCCGAGACCGAGCGGCCGGATTCGTTCATGAAGGTCTGCGGCTTCAGCAGGACGACCCGTTCGCTGCCGAGCGTCGCCTCGGTCACCTCGCCCTGGAACTTGCGCCGCCAGGGCGCGGCGCGGTGGACGCGCGCCATCTCGTCGAGGGCGAGAAAACCGATATTGTGGCGGTTGCCCGCATAGCGGGCCCCTGGATTGCCGAGCCCGACGATCAGGCGCATGGCATCATCTCCAAGACGAGTTCGTCACGAGAGCGCTCTCCGCCGAAGTGGATGCCGGTTCGGCGGAAAAGAGCGCGGCAAAGCAGAAGATCTGGCGCTGCGCCCGACTCAACGTGGTCGGGCGCAGCTCCAGGACGGACGACGAAGAGGCGACGTCAAACGAAAAGGTGCCCCGACCTCGCGGCCGGAGCACCCGTGGAGAAAGACGAGACCGGGGCGCGAAGCCCCAGGGCCTCAATCCTCCTTCTTGTCTTCCTCGGCCTCGGCGGCCTCTTCGGCCTCAGCCTCGGCCTTCTCCTCGGCAGCTTCCGTCGCCTGCGCCTCGGCGATCGCGGCCTCTTCGGCCTCGACCTCGGCGCCGAGCACGGTCGGCGGCACGACGTTGGCGACGACGGCCTCGGCCTCGCCGGTGAAGGTCGTGTTGGCCGGCAGCGTCACGGCTTCGATGTGGATCGAATCGCCAATCTCGAGACCGGTCAGATCGACCTCGACCGCGTCGGGGATCGCGTCGGCCGGGACTTCGAGCGAGAGCGTGTGCAGCACGACGTTGAGGGTGCCGCCGTTCTTCTTGATGCCGGGAGCCTCGTCCTCGTTGATGAAGTGCACGGGCACTTCGACGGTGAGGTTCTGGCCCGCGACGACGCGCAGGAAGTCCACGTGCAGCGGCACGCCGGTCACCGGATCGAGCTGGAAGTCGCGCGGGATCGCGCGGGTCTTCTTGCCGCCGGCGTTGATCTCGAACAGGGTGGTCTTGAAGCCACCGGCGTAGATCAGGGTGCGGGTGCGGACGAGGTCGATGGCGATGGCCTGCGGAGCCTGGCCGCCACCATAGATGACGGCGGGAACGTTGCCCTGGCGACGAACTTCCCGGGCGGCCCCCTTGCCGACCCGGTCGCGTGCCACGGCCTCAAGCGGCTTTACTGCGCTCATGGCGTGATCCTTCAAAAAAACAGAAAAAAGCCGCGCAACGCCAAAGGCCGCCCGAAACGGACGGCCCTCACCGATCCACGACGCGCCCGTGCCTCCAAGGGTGTCTGGCGAGCGCGTGAGGTGCATACCCGCAAGAGCCGCGAAGCGCAATAAGCGCCGAGACGCGCGAGCAAGAGCCGGGACGCGACTGGGGAGAATGCCCGGCATCCCACCAATGCGGCGTTCATCATCCGAAGGGTCGGCTCCCGCCTTATGCGGACAAGCGAAGACTTCGTTCATTCGCTCCGCCGAGGATCGTACCCCGTGTGGCGAGGGATCCATCGATGACGCAGCCGGTCCTCTGGGCGCTGGGAGTCACCTCCGTCGCGGCGGCGGTCAGTTTGATCCTGGTGACGCGCTTCGAGAATGCCGCCCGCCCTCGGGAGCGCGGCGACGCGGTCCTCAACCTCGACAGCGCGAGCCCCGGCGGGACGAACCCGACGCGTTTCGCGCCCAACTCCGTCATTCTGGCGGCCGATTCCCTCGGGTCTGAACCGAACCAAGATATTGCTGCGGCTGCAGTTTTGTGATTCAGGTTCGCGGTTTTCAGCATGGAGGCGATGATGGCGGACCTGTTCTGGCTTTCGGATGAGCAGTGGGCGGTGATCGGGCCGTTCATGCCGGTCAACCAACCCGGCCCCGAGCGCAAGGACGACCGGAAGATCATCTCGGGCATGCTGCATGTGCTCATCTCAGGCTGCCGCTGGCAGGATTGCCCGGCGGAGTACGGTCCACGCACCACGGTCTACAATCGCTTCAACCGGTGGTCTCGGCGCGGGTTCTGGCGGGCGATGCTGGCCGCCTTGGCCAAGGCCGGGTGGTCGGGCGAAGCGGCAGCCATCGACAGCACTTACGTCAAAGCGCATCGCTCCGCCCACGGCGGTAAAGGGGGGGCAAAGCGCAGGCCATCGGCCCGTCGCGTGGGGGCCGGACGACCAAGATCCACGCCCTCACCGATGTCCTCGGACGCCCCGGCGTCCTCCTGCTGACATCCGGCAACGCCAGCGACGTCCGTACAGCCCCGGACGTGCTGGCCGCAGCCCCAGGCCGTATCCGCCGCCTGACCGCCGACAAGGGCTACGACGCCGACTGGCTGCGCGCCGATCTGCGGAAGAAGGGCATCACCCCCGTCATTCCAGGCAAACGCAGCCGCAAACGCAAGATCCGCCACGACAAGCGCCGCTATCGCGAGCGCTGGCGCGTCGAGGCCACCTTCTGCCGCCTCAAAGACTTCCGTCGTATCGCCACCCGATACGACAAGCTGGCCCGCAACTATGCCTCCGCCGTCGCACTCGCCGCTGTCATCGCCTTCTGGTGCTGATTGAGTCCAGACCCTCGGGCATTTCTCCACCGAGGTCGACGTGGCGGGGCGTAGCCTGAGAATGCTGGTGGATACCGGGGCGAGCATCTGCGCCTTCAGCTACGAAGACGCGCAGCGGCTGGGGCTCCACGTCTACGAGCGCGACTTCAACCGTCGCGTCGACACCGCCAACGGCTCCGTCTCCGTCGCGACCGTACGGATTCCGGTGATGCGGGTCGGGACGATCGGCATCCGCGACGTCGAGGCCGTGATCCTGCCCAAGGGGCGTCTCGGCAAGAGCCTCCTCGGTATGTCGTTCCTGCGGCGTCTCGAGGATTTCAAGATGTCCGACGGCCGGTTGACGCTGCGCGGCTGACGCGACCTCGCACCGCGCGCCGGCCTACTTTTGGCCGCCCCCGCTCCCGCCCCCGCCCGTGGCTAGGTTGCGGCGGGCATCGGCCTGTCCGCTCACGTCTCCGAAATACTTCGTCGCGTCGCCCAGTTGCATCGACGGCATGCAGTTCGGGGTGCAGGAATAGGATTCGCGGTCGAGGCCGCGCTGGACCGTGACGATCGATCCCTGCGCGGCCTGCACGCTGATGGTGGTCTCGGCGAGCATCGTGCCGGACGCGTCGAGGGCGATGAGGTTCGTCGAGCCGAAGCTCTTGCCGGTGAGGATGACGATCCCGTTCCGCTGAAGGGCGACATCCGCCACGAGGGGGTTCCCCACGATGACCGTCTGCGTCCGCTCGGGCAGGCGAATGACCTTGGCATTGTCGACGCTCACCGCCACGATGGCGGGCGCCGTCTCCGCGTGAGCGGGCGCCGCGCCGAGAGCGAGGAAGAGAGCGATGCCCGCCGCTCGGGCACGACGCTTCAAGGGCGAGGGTGTCGGCATTGACCGGTGGCCCATGGCTCGGGTGATCTCGGCTGCGACGGCGAGGTTCCGACAGGAGCGCGAGCACCGGAGGGGTCGGCCGCCTTTGTCGTCATGACAGTCTTATCGGCGTGTTGGTAAACGAAGATCTAACACCGGAAGGTGGCGCGCAGCCGTCTTTCCGGCTTCGTCCACGATCGCTGTTGCGTCTCGAACGCTTATTGCCCGTGCGACAGTTGCGGCCCGTAATATTTCCCGGATGTCCGCCTGTAACCCTGTGCGGGATCTACTGAAAAAGTATCCATTTTCCATTTAAAGTTTTTTTACCAAACCCCAACCGAGGGGCGTGTGAGGCCGTTTTCGGGCCCGGATTAACGTAATTTCAAGACAGAACAGTCCATCTTCATCCTCAGTCGCCGGTCGAAATACACCGCTCCTCGACGGCCACTTCGCAAGACGAACCATCAAGGAATACGATCATGTCGAACCTCTTCAAGCGTTTTGCCGCCGACGAGTCGGGTGCAACGGCGATCGAATACGGCCTCATTGCTGCGCTCATCGCCGTCGCAGTCATCGCCACTCTCACCACCATCGGAACCAACCTGAACGCGACCCTCGTTAAGGTCGCCAATGGCGTTAACAAGTAAGTTGGTCTGAGGCGGTTCGGGTTCGGGCTGCTTCCCTTAATCTTGCGCGACTGGTCGTCCACGCAAGTCGCGCGTGGATCGAACACCTCGCCGGACGATCCCCCCGCCGCCGATCGTCCGGCAGAGCTTGTTGAAGTCCCCCTGCTCGATGTGGACGGTGCGGCAGCAAGCTTTGACCTCCGATGGGGGCCGACACGGCCTTTGCTGCCGCGATGAGCACCCTGTGGCGAGGGGGACATGTAGGCCACGATCCGAATCCTGACCCCAGACCGAGACGTCCCCGATGGCGAGTGTCACGCTCCTGATCGTTTTCCCGTTCCTCATGGCCTATGCGGCCGCTCGGGATCTGCTGACGATGACGATCCCGAACGTGGTGTCCCTGCTGCTGCTGCTCGGATTCGCGACCTTCGCGGCCGCCACCGGGATGTGGGGCTGGGAACTCCTCAGTCATCTCGGAGCCGGCGCGGCGACTTTGGTCGTGACGTTCGGCCTCTTCGCGCTGGGCAAGATCGGCGGAGGCGATGCCAAGCTCGCCGCCGCCACCGCGGTGTGGATCGGGTTCGATCAATTGGCGCAATACCTCGTCGTGGCGTCGCTTGCCGGCGGCGCGCTCACCCTGGCGATCCTCGTCGCGCGGGCGCATCCCCTGCCGTCACTCCTCGGTCGCCTTCCCTTCGCCATCCACCTTCACGATGCGAAGACCAGCGTGCCCTACGGGATCGCGCTGTCCCTCGGAGCGCTGATCGTGATTCCGGAAACGATGACCTGGGCAAGAATGATGGCATCGTGAGGCCGAATGCACGTAGCGGGCGAACTTGCCGAGCCGGGTCCGAAGCTTGTCGAACCTGGTGCTTTATCGACCTGACCTATCGTAGGTCGAACAAGATTCGCATGCGTTAGTTTTCGTTAACCGTAATTTGAGGAATCCCGGCGAAGCCTGAACGGCGACGGCAACAGGCCGTCCTGTCAGGTTCGAACACGGCGATGAAACCAGCCCGCCTTGCCGTCATCGCCATCGCGCTCGCTGCCGGTTCGGGCGCCGCCTTTCTGATGAGCGGCAGCGATGCGCCGCCTCCGGTCCAAACCGTGGTCGAGGCGCCCCCTCCTCCCCCGCTCCCCGTCACGGATGTCCTGGTGGCCGCCGCCGACCTGCCGATGGGGCAGAACATCCAAGCCGCCGACCTTCGCTGGCAGCCCTGGCCCGACCAGGCCATCACCGTCGGCTACATCACGCGCACGGCCTCGCCCAACGGCATGGACACCATCGTCGGCGCGATCGTCCGCACCGCGTTCCTCGCGGGTGAGCCGATCCGCCCGCAGAAGCTCGCGCGGTCCGACGGCGGCTTCATGGCCGCAATCCTGCCCTCCGGCATGCGCGCGGTCGCCATCGTCACCGATACGCGCGGGTCGAGTTCGGCCGGCGGCTTCATCCTTCCCAACGACCATGTCGACGTCATCCGGACCTATCGCGACGAAGACGCCTCGCGTTCCGGGGGCGGCGAAGTCCAGATTTCGGAGACGCTGCTCACCGACATCCGCGTGCTCGCCGTCGGCCAGATCGTTCAGGAGCGGAACGGGACCAACGTCGTCACCGGCGAGACCGCGACCCTCGCTCTGACACCCGCCCAAGCCGAGACCGTCACCCTGGCCCAGAAGGTGGGACAACTCTCCCTCTCCCTGCGCAGCCTCATGGATGCCGGCCGGACCGTGGATGCCCCGCCGGAGACTCAGCAGGACACGGCCCTGACGGTCGTCCGCTTCGGCGTCGCCAAACAACAACCGCGTCGCTGAGATGCCGAACCGCGCGATGATGAAGGATTCTCAGATGACCACGAGACACCGGGTCCGCGTGGGCAGCCTGTCCGTTCTCGCGACCCTCGCCGGCCTGGTCCTCGCCGCCACCGCCGTGGCTGCGCCGCGGGACGGGTTCACGGCCGCCCCGATCGTCGATGTCGGCGGCAACGAATCCGGGACCTCGCGTCGCGTCGAGCTGACGACCGGGCGCTCCCTGGTGATCGACCTGCCGCGCGACGCCAAGGAGGTCTTCGTCGCCAATCCGAAGGTGGCCAACGCCGTCGTGCGCTCGACCCGCAAGGTCTTCGTCATCGGCATGGAGGACGGCGCGACCTCGATCTTCATCATGGACGCCGAAGGCCGCCAGATCACCGCCCTCGACGTCACCGTAGCGCGGGACCTCAAGCTCGGAACCCTGCGGCGGATCCTGCTCCAGAGCATTGCGGGCGGGCGGTTCGACATCCGGACCGCCGGCGACTCGCTGATCCTGTCGGGCTTCGTCGGCTCGGCGGCCGAGTCGGCCCAGGCCATGGACATCGCGACCGCCTTCGTCGGCCAGGCCGGCGGCGCCCCCGGCGGAGCCGGGGCCCGGGGCGCCGTCATCAACAACCTCACCATCCGGGGCAAGGATCAGGTGATGCTCCGCGTCACCGTCGTCGAGGTGGCCCGGACCGTGCTGAAGCAGTTCGGCGTCAATCTCAGCGGCAACTGGTCCGGCCTCAACCTCGCGAACGTCGCGCCCTTCGGTCTCAATGGCGGCCAGTTTCCGAACGGCAACGAGATCAAGGCGACGATCAACGGAGGCGGCGGGGCGAGTGTCTCGGCCACCCTGCGGGCCTTCGAACAGGCCGGCGTCTCACGCATCCTCGCCGAGCCGACCCTCACCGCGATCTCGGGGGAATCCGCGAAGTTCACCGCCGGCGGGGAGATTCCCGTGCCTGCCTCTCAGAACTGCACGGGGGGCGTCTGCTCCATCGGCATCGCGTTCAAGACCTATGGCGTGACCCTGAACTTCACCCCCGTGGTGATGGCGGAGAACCGTATCTCCGTGCGCGTCGCCACGGAAGTCTCCGAGATCGACCAGACCAACTCCTTCACCTTCGTCCAGGGCGATTCCACTGTCGCGGTGCCCGCCTTCACCCTGCGCAAGACCGAGACCACCGTCGAACTCGCCTCCGGCGGGACCATGATGACCGCCGGCCTGATCCAGCAGCGCAGCAAGGCCGCCGTCGGTGGACTGCCCGGCCTCGTGAACCTGCCCATCCTCGGTGCCCTGTTCCGCTCGCGGGACTACCAGCGGCAGGAGACCGAACTCATGATCATGGTCACGCCCTACATCGCCAAGGCGATGGAGGCGAAGCAGGTCGTGCGGCCGGATGACGGCTTCATCGATGCCCAGGACGGTCAGGGTATCCTGCTCGGCCGCCTGAACCGGGTCTACGGCTCGGGCGGCGCCGCGCCGCTGGGCGCCAATTACCGTGGCCGCGTCGGCTTCATCACGGACTGACGCGGCGATCTAAGATCGCGACGCCACGATTTCTCAGGACGAAGCGGCCCAGGCACCCTCAGGACCCGACCCCTCAATGTCACTCCTTCCCTTCCGCTCCCCCGTCGCACTCCTCGCGTCGATCGCCCTGGCCACCGCCCTCGGTGCGTGCCGTGCCGACCGCGCCGAGACCACCGGCTCGCTCTATCCGGCCGATTACCGGGTCCGCCATCCCATCGTGCTCGCCGATGCCACGCGCTCGCTGGACGTCTTCGTCACCGGGACCGGCCATGTCGATCCGCGACAGCGTGCCGATATCGAAGCCTTCCTACTGGAATTCCGCCGCTACGGGCGCGGCACCCTCATCCTCGACATCCCGCGCGGGGTCTCGCCGTCGCAGGGTGCCGCCGTGGAGCGGACCGGGGCGGCGATCCGCAGGCTCGGCGCCGACAACGGCATCGGCGGACGGCAGATGATCGTCACCGGCTACGCGGTGGCGGACCCGTTCCTCGCCGCTCCGCTGCGGCTCAGCTTCCAGCGCATGGAGGCGAAGGTCGCCAGCCAATGCGGCGTCTGGCCCCAGGATCTCGGCGTGGGAAGCCCGGGCTTCTCCTCGCGCAACGAGGCCCACTGGAATCTCGGATGCGCCATGCAGGCCAATGTGGCGAGCCAGGTGGCCGATCCGGTCGATCTCGTTCGCGGCCGGCCGGAAGGGCGCATCGACTCGATCCGGCGCACCGTCGACATCAATAAGCTGCGCGAGGGCAAGGATCCATCAACCATATGGCGTCAGGATGGGAAGACGTCGGTGAAGGCGGCCATCGAGAACTGATCGGCGCGTCCCCTCCCGTCGTTCGACAGAGCTTCGGCCCTCGTTGTCACCCAAAGCCCGGACCCCGCCCCATGCCTGACTTCAACGAGTCACCCGAGCGCGTCATCGCTCCGGTGCCGCGGATCACGATCCAGGCATTCTGCGAGACGGGCGAGACGGCCGCGTCGATCGAGGCGGCGGGAAGCGACAGGCGGCTGCAGAAGGCCCAGATCAAGATCCAGATGGGCGGCGGCCCCGCCGCCGTCGAGGCGTTCCGCCACGCGCCCACGCCCAACGTGGTCATCATCGAGACGCAGGGCACGAAGTCGCGTCCCCTGGAGATCCTCGATTCCCTGGCGGAGGTCTGTGACGAAGGGACGAAGGTCGTCGTCATCGGCCACGTGAACGACGTGCAGCTCTACCGCCAGTTCATCCAGCGCGGCGTGAGCGAGTATCTCATGGCGCCGGTGGAGCCGATCGTCCTGATCCAGGCCCTGTCCGACCTGTTCACGGCGCCCGGTGCCAAGCCGGTCGGCCGCACCATCGCGGTGGTCGGCGCCAAGGGCGGCGTGGGCTCCTCCACCATCGCCCACAACCTGGCATGGACCGTGGCGCGCGAGCATGGAATGGCGACGGTCATCGCCGATCTCGACATCGCCTTCGGTACGGCGAGCCTCAACTTCAACCAGGACCCGCCGCAGGGGATCGCGGAGGCGGTCTTCGCGCCCGAGCGCCTCGATTCCAACCTCCTCGACCGCCTGCTCTCGAAATGCAGCGACAACCTCTCGCTGCTCTCCGCGCCGGCCACCCTCGAACGGACCACGGACCTCACCGAGCCGTCCTTCGACAACCTGATCGACCTCCTGCGCGCCGCCGTGCCTTGCGTGGTCCTCGACGTGCCCCATACCTGGTCGGCCTGGACCCGGCGCCTGCTGATCTCGTCCGACGAGATCATCGTCGTCGGCCAGCCGGAGCTCGCCTCCCTGCGCAATCTCAAGAACCTGCTGACCCTGCTGCAGCAGAACCGGCCCAACGACGCCCGGCCGCGCATCGTCCTCAACAGCGTCGGCGTGCCGAAGCGCCCCGAGATCTCGGCCGGTGAGTTCGCCAAGGCCCTGGACGCCACGCTGACGGCCGCGATCCCCTACGATCCGGCCCTGTTCGGCACGGCGGCCAACAACGGTCAGATGATCGCCGAGGTCCAGGCGGGCGCCAAGGCCTCGGACGTGTTCTCGGAGCTCGCCGCGCGCATGATCGGGCGTTCCGAGACGCGTCGTGTCCGCGGGAACCTGTTCGAGCCTCTCCTGTCGCGGCTGTCCCGACGCAAGGCGTCGTGATGGCGGCGCGCTGCGTGGAGGTCCGTCATGTTCGGTAGGAGGAGCCCGGCCTCGGAGATCCCGAAGGCGGTCGCGGTTCCGTCCGCGCCAAAGCCGCAGGTTCCGATTCCCGTCCTCGACGACCAGCCGGGCCTGGCGAAGACCCAGCAGGTGGAGCGGCTCGTCCCCGTCCGGGAGGCGGTGAAATCGGAGGATTACTTCCGCACCAAGAGCATGATCTTCGGCGCGCTGATCGAGGCCATCGATCTGGCGCAGCTCTCGCGCCTCGACGTCGAATCGGCGCGCGAGGAGATCCGCGACATCGTCTCGGAGATCATCGGCCTCAAGAACATCGTCCTGTCCATCGCCGAGCAGGAGGAACTCCTCGACGACATCTGCAACGATGTCCTCGGCTACGGACCGCTGGAGCCGCTTCTGGCCCGCGACGACATCGCCGACATCATGGTCAACGGCGCCAACCGGGCCTTCATCGAGGTCGGGGGCAAGATCCAGCTGACCAACGTGCGCTTCCGTGACAACCAGCAGCTGATGAACATCTGCCAGCGCATCGTCAGCCAGGTCGGCCGGCGCGTCGACGAATCCTCGCCGATCTGCGACGCACGCCTCCCCGACGGGTCCCGCGTCAACATCATCGCGCCGCCGCTCGCCATCGACGGGCCGGTTCTCACCATCCGCAAGTTCAAGAAGGACAAGCTCACCCTCGACCAGCTCGTGACCTTCGGGGCGATCTCGCCCGAAGGGGCCCGCATCCTGCAGATCATCGGGCGCGTCCGCTGCAACGTGGTGATTTCCGGCGGTACGGGGTCCGGCAAGACCACCCTGCTGAACTGCCTGACGCGCTACATCGACGAGGACGAGCGGATCATCACCTGCGAGGACGCGGCCGAGCTGCAGCTGCAGCAGGCCCACGTCGTCCGCCTCGAGACCCGGCCCGCGAACATGGAAGGGTCGGGGCAGGTCACCATGCGCGACCTCGTGAGAAACTGCCTGCGCATGCGGCCGGAGCGGATCATCGTCGGCGAGGTACGTGGCCCGGAGGCGTTCGACCTGCTCCAGGCCATGAATACCGGCCATGACGGCTCGATGGGCACCCTCCACGCCAACTCGCCGCGCGAGGCGCTGGCCCGTATCGAATCGATGATCACCATGGGCGGGTTCAGCCTGCCCTCGCGGACCCTGCGGGAGATGATCGTCGGGTCGATCGACATCATCGTCCAGGCGACGCGCCTGCGCGACGGTTCGCGCCGCATCACCCACATCACCGAGGTGATGGGGCTCGAAGGCGACGTCATCATCACCCAGGACCTCTTCGTCTACGATGTGCTCGGCGAGGACGCGAACGGCAGGCTGGTCGGGCGCCATCGCTCCACCGGCATCGGCCGTCCGCGCTTCTGGGAGCGCGCACGCTATTACGGTGAGGAGAAGGCCCTGGCCGCCGCCCTCGATGCGGCGGCCGACGGCGCCGGCAACCCATGAACGCGCTGCAGATGCCCCTCGCCGTCGGGCTCGCGGCGGTGGCGGCCGGGGCCATCGCCTATGTGGTGCTGACCCCCCTCCTGTCGGGGGAGAACCGCGCGGCCAAGCGCATGCGAGCGGTCAGCGTGGTGACGTCCCCCGGCAGTCGCGCGGTCACGGCCAGCCGGCGCGAGCAGGTGGCCAGGAGCCTGAAGGAAGTCGAAGCCAAGCGCGGCGGGACGAAGGTCACGCTCGAACTCAGGATCGCCCGGGCCGGCCTGGATTGGACGAAGCAGAAGTTCCGTCTCGTCTCCGTGCTCATGGCCATCGTCGCCGGCCTCTTCGTCTTCGTCCTGACCTCGCACAAGCTCGCGACCCTGGCGGCCCTGTTCGCCGGCGGGTTCGGCCTGCCCCTGTGGATGCTGAGCGTCCTGCGCAAGCGGCGCATCGCCGCCTTCATCGCCGAACTGCCCACCGCCATCGACATCATCACCCGCGGCGTGCGCGCCGGCATCCCGGTGGGCGACTGTTTCCGCATCATCGCGCGGGAAGCCGAGGAGCCCATCCGCAGTGAGTTCCGCCAGGTGGTGGAATCCCAGACCCTCGGTCTCAGCCTCGGCGATGCCATGGTGCGGATGTACGAGCGGGTGCCCGTCTCCGACGTTAACTTCTTCGCCATCGTCATCGGCATCCAGGGCCGGTCCGGCGGCAATCTCTCGGAAGCCCTGAGCAACCTCTCCAAGGTCTTGCGCGAGCGCAAGAAGATGGCCGGGAAGATCCAGGCCATGAGCATGGAGGCCAAGGCCTCGGGCGGCATCATCGCGGCCCTGCCCTTCATCGTGGCGGTGCTGACCTACCTGTCGAGCCCGGCTTACGTCTCGCTGCTCTGGACGACGGATACCGGCAAGATGGCCCTCGTCGCCTCCGCGATCTGGATGTCGATCGGGGTCTTCGTGATGAAGAAGATGATCAGCTTCGAGGTCTGACCGCCCATGTTGTCCCTCATCGGCGAAAAGCTCATCGATCCGCGCTTCATCGGCATGGTTCTGGCCGGGGTGGCGGCCGCGGCGACGGCCTTCGCCCTGCTGCAGCCGCTTCTGGAGCCCGACAAGCTCAACAAGCGCATGAAGCTGATCGGCGACGAGCGCGAGGAGCTGCGCCGCCGCGAGCGTGACCGGCTCAACAATCGATCCACCCTGCGCGTGGCGCCGAAAGCGTACATGAAGCGGGTCGTGGACCAGTTCAACCTGAGCCGCTGGCTCGGCACCGATACCGCCCGGCGGCAATTGATCATGGCCGGATACCGCTCGCCGGGCGCGGAGACCGGGTTCCTGTTCTTTCGCATGATCACCCCGATCGCGGTCGGACTGGCGGCGGTCTTCTATCTGTTCGTCCTGAAGGTGCTGGACTACTCCGTCACCGTTCGTCTCATGATGGTCATCGCGGCCCTGCTGCTCGGCATTAAGGGACCGGAACTCTACCTGCTCAATGCCACGAAGAAGCGTCAGGCCGAGATCCAGGCGGCCTGGCCCGATGCCCTCGACCTCGCCCTGATCTGCGTCGAGTCCGGGATGTCGGTGGAGCACGCCATCCGCCGGGTCAGTATCGAAACCGTGACCCAGTCGGTCGCGCTGGCGGAGGAACTCGCCGTCACGGCGGCGGAACTGTCCTACCTGCCCGATCGCCGCATGGCGTTCGAGAACCTCGGCAACCGTGTGGGCCTCGATGCCGTCAAGGCGGTCACCACCGCCTTGATCCAGGCCGAGCGCTACGGCACACCCGTGGGCCAGGCCCTCCGCGTGCTGTCGCAGGAGAGCCGCGACCACCGCATGAACGCCGCCGAGAAGAAGGCCGCCGCCCTGCCGCCGAAACTGACCGTGCCGATGATCCTGTTCTTCCTGCCGGTGCTGTTCGTCGTGATCCTGACCCCGGCGATCATCCAGATCTACCGCTGAGGCGGCGCTCAGCCCCGCGGCATCTCGCCGGCGAGCGAGCGGCTGGAGGATCTGGGGGCTTTCTGCGCCCGGGCCTGGGCGGTCATCGCCCGCAGGGAGGCGGCGTTCGCGGCTGCCTCCTCCGGGGTCAGGTCGCCCCGGGTCAGTTCCTCCGCCTCCGCGAGCTTGCCCCTCAGTCCGAGGACCAAAGCGAGGTTCTGGCGCACCCGTGCATCCGCGCGCGGCTGGGCCACGGCGTTGCGCATCACGGTCTCCGCCTGATCGAGTTGCCTCGCCAGAGCGTAGGAGAGGCCGAGATTGGACAGGACCGTGGGATCGTCCGGCTGGATCTTCAGGGCGGCCTCGTAGAAGCCCTGCGCGCGGGCATGGTCGCCCATCTGGTCGGCCACCGCGCCCTGGGCGGAGAGCACGCGCCAGTCCGGCCGGGCCGGGGTATGGGCGTTCTGGAGCACTTCGGCGGCCTCGGTGAACCGTCCGACCTCCGCCAGGGCCTTGCCGTAGGCCGCCAGCACGGCCGAGTTCTTGGCGTTGCGCAGGGCCGTCTGCTGCAGCACGGCCACGGCCTGCGGCTTCTGGTTCGTCGCCTTCAGCGCCTGCGCATAGCGCAGGGCGAGGCCGACATCGTTCTGATCGGCATTGTATTTCTGGCCGAGCGCATCGACGTCGCGCAGGGTCACCACCTCGCGGCCCGGCGCACGCCCGAACGTCTTGAGGGAGAGCCCGCCGATCGAGCCGGTGGTCTCCGGCGAGCCCGACTGGCAGGCGCTCGCCAGGAGGCCGAGCAGCGTCACGCCGGCGAGACGCAGCGGGAGCGTCATCCCCGTCCGGGCCGGCCGCGATGACGAGGGCTGGTTTGAACGCAACGACACCATGACGTGCTCCGCACGAGCCTGCCGGTCGACGCTTCACGTCGCCGGTCGTGCGGTGATAGACCGTTAACCCTAATCGCCGGTTAACCCCACTTCAGGGCGTCCAAGGGTCAGCCGGCCGCGCCACGCAATGCCCCCGAGATCCGACCCTGCCCCATCTCAGCGCCGACGATCCCGCCGCCCTCCCGATCTTCTGCATCCGGAGCGAGGACTGGAGCAGCTTCGAAGCGGAACTCGGCGCGAGGCACAGGGCCTTCGCCAAGGCGACCGACTTTCAGCCGAAAGCCGGGCGTGTGGCGCTGCTTCCCGCCGAGGATGGCCGCGTGGATCGGGTCCTGTTCGGCCTCGGGGACGGAGCCGATCCGTTCCTGGTCGGCAAGCTGCCCGCGCTGCTGCCCCCCGGAACCTACCGGCTCGAACCCCGGCCCTTCCTCGACGGGCAGGCCGCTTGCCTGGCCTGGCTGCTCGGAAGCTATCGCTTCACGCGCTACCGCAAGCCGCAGCCGAAGGCCCCCGTCCTCGTGACCCCGGAGGGTGTCGATGCCGCCGAGATCCGCCGGATCTCCGAGGCGGTCGCCCTCGGGCGCGACCTCGTCAATACGCCCGCCAACGACCTCGGCCCCGAGGAGATCGAGGCCGTCGCCCGAGCCCTGGCCGATCGCCACGGTGCGGCGATCTCCGTGACCGAAGGCTCGGAGCTCGCCCGCGATTTCCCCCTCGTCCACGCGGTCGGCGCGGCCTCCCCCCGCGCGCCCCGCCTCATCGACATGATCTGGGGAGACGCGGACGCTCCGAAAGTGACCCTCGTCGGCAAGGGCGTGGTGTTCGATACGGGCGGCCTCGACATCAAGCCGTCGAGCGGCATGCTGCTGATGAAGAAGGACATGGGCGGTTCCGCCGCCGCCCTCGCCGCCGCCGCGATGATCATGGGCTCCGGCCTGAACCTGCGCCTGCGCGTCATCGTTCCCACCGTCGAGAACGCCATCGCCGGCAACGCGTTCAGGCCCGGCGACGTGTTCCGGAGCCGCGCCGGGCTGACGGTGGAGATCGGCAATACCGATGCCGAGGGGCGCCTGATCCTCGCCGACGCCCTCGCTTTGGCCGACGAGGAGAAGCCCGATCTCCTCATCGATTTTGCCACCCTCACCGGAGCGGCGCGGGTCGCGCTGGGGCCGGATCTCCCGGCCTTCTTCACCGAAGACGACGCCCTGGCCTCGGCCGTCTACGATGCGGGACAGGTCGCCGCCGACCCGGTCTGGCGGCTGCCGCTCCACAAGCCCTATGCCAGCCTGCTCGATTCCAAGGTCGCGGACCTCAACAACGTCTCCGGCGGCCCCTTCGCCGGGGCGATCACCGCCGCTCTGTTCCTGCGGCGGTTCGCGCCGGGCACGCGGGCGCATGTGCATTTCGACCTGTACGGCTGGAACCCCTCGACCAAGCCCGGCAGGCCGGAAGGCGGCGAGGTCCAGACCGCCCGCCTCGTCTACGCCCTCCTGAAGGAGCGCTATCCGGCCCGGTAGCGGGCGACTTCAGGCCGCGAGCTGCGCCTTCTCGGCGATATAGGCGACGCGCACCACGTCTTTGCCATAGGTCCGTTCCAGGCGGCGCACGGTGAAATGGGCGCGTGCCATCGCCTGGAAATGGTTCATGAAGGCGGTGTTCACGGCCGCCCCCCCGACCGCGCCGAGGATCGGTACCGCCTGCGCCGCGACCTTCTGCGAGACGACGAGGCCGAACCGCGCCGCGATCTGCGTGGAGAAGCGGATCAGGGCCGGGGCCGCCTCATCGAGCAGGGCGCGGTTGCCGGCATAGCGCGCCGCTTCCGACATGGTCTTGGCGAGTGCGGCGCGCACGGCGAAATACCCGCTCTCCGTCAGCGCCGTCTCGGCGCCGCTGCGTCCGCCCAGCGCGAAGACCTGGACGCAGGCCAGGGCGTTTTCCGGGTCCGACAGGTCTTCGCCCTCTTCCCGCGCGATCTGCGCGATGGAGCGCAGCATCAGCGTGGTCGAGACCGGCAGTTCCACCGGCAGGGTCGCGATGCCGAAGGCACCGCCCACGGCGCCGGACAGGGCCGCCATCGCCTTGTGTCCGAAATCGCCGGTGGGCAGGAAGCGCGCGAAGCGCTCGCCCGCCGTGCTCGCCGCGGGCACGGGGAGGTCGTCGAGCACCGGCACGGCGGTCGCCCCGGCGGCCGAGGCCGGGACGATGGTCTTCTCGGCCTCCGGCAGGGTCGCGAGGGCCACGCGCAGGGCCGTCCGCATGGCCCCTTCCGTGGCGCGCGACACCGCGTCGGTCACGGGCGCCGGAAGGCTGCGGCTGATCATGTCGAGGGGAGCCCCCGCCACCGCGGACAGGCGCGCGGCGAGGCCGGGCGTCTCCAGCGTGCGGACGGCACGCACGAGTGCGGCGCGGTCGGCATCGTTGAGGTCCGGGCCGGCCGACGCTTCGGCCGGGATGGAGCGGGTATCGTCGACGAGGGAAATGTTGCTCACGTCTGCGGTCTCATCCGTGTTTCGGGCGCCGGCGCGCCGGGTCGATCGCTGGAAGCAAGCGTGAGGCCCGCGGGATGGTTCCCGCTCACGGTCTCGGTGTCGCCCGAGGCGGCGGTCTCGGCGGCGGCGCGGGCCGCGCTGCGTTCACCGGCGCGCCCGACGAAGAAGCACAGGATCAGCACCGGGATGCCCACCGCCGCCGTGAAGGCGAAGAAGACCGGGTAACCGTAGCTGGCGACCATGAAGCCGGACGTGCCCGCCACGAGCTTTCCCGGCAGGGCGTAGAGCGACGAGAACAGCGCGTATTGCGTGGCCGCGAAGCCCGGCGCCGTGAGGCTCGACATGTAGGCGATCAGCGCCATTCCGGCGAAGGATCCGCAGAAATTGTCGATGGAGATCGCGGCGGTCAGGCGCCAGACTTCCGGTCCGCCATAGGACAGCCACGAGAAGGAGAGGTTGGAGGCCGCGCCCAGGAATGCGCCGGCGACGAGGGTGGGGAACAGCCCGAACCGGGTCATCGCCCAGCCGCCGACGAAGGCGCCCGCGATGCCGACCCAGATGCCGTAGAGCTTTGACACCGCGCCGATCTCGGTCAGGGTGAACCCGATCTGCCGGTAGAGCGGGCTCGCCATCACGCCTGAGATGAAATCCGGCATGCGGTAGAAAGCGACCAGGATGAGGATCGCCCACAGGCCCGGGCCGAGGCGGGTATGCAATTCGGTGAGGGGTTCGAGCACGGCGGCGCGGAACGACCAGGCCTTCGCCGGTGCGCCGGCCGGCTGCGCCGATGCGGCGTCCAAAGCCTCGGCGTGCTCCCTGTCGAAGGCGGGAGCGAGGAGTGCGGCGATCATGCCGACGCCCATGAGCCCGGCCATGCTGAAATAGGCCACCGACCATCCGGCCCAGTCGGCGATGAACAGGGCGCCCGCCCCGGCGCACATGAGCGCCAGCCGGTAGCCGAGGTTCGAGGTCGCCGCCATGACGCCCTGGAGATCGGTGCCGGCGGCATCGATGCGCCATCCGTCGATGACGACGTCCTGCGTCGCGGCGCAGATCGCCACGAGAAAAGCCCCGAGGCCGAGGAGGACGAGGCTGCTCGCCGGGTTGGCCGTGGCCATGAGCGAGAGCGCGAGGGCGACGGCGACCTGTGTGGCGATCATCCACGAGCGCCGGCGGCCGATGCGGGCGCTCAGGACGGGCACGTCGAAACGGTCGATGAGCGGCGCCCAGAGGAATTTGAGGGTGTAGGGCAGCGCCAGATAGCTGAAGAGGCCGATCGCCTTGATGTCCACGTCGGAATAAGCGAGCCGCGTGGAGAAGGTGCCGAGCACGAGCAGCAGCGGCAGGCCGGACGAGAAGCCCAGGGCCAGCATCAGGACGATGCGGGGATCCTCGACAATATCCCGCAAGGCGAGCTTGGTGCGCGCCTTTCCCGATACCTCTGCACTCTGAGCCATTCGTGGAACTCCTGAAGGCTTATGACCCTTTAGGGTCGGCTGCCATGTTCGCCGGACGCCGGTTCGTCCAAGGGGTCGTCACGGCGCGGTACGGCCAGTGCCGCCTCGTGTGACTGGAATGAAGAATGGTAACCAGGAACTTAATGAATGCGCATACTTTGTAGGTAGCTATTGGCTCGCAATGAGACATATTCCTTGCCGGCGAGTCGACGTAACGAGGAAATATCCTCCCGATCTATTTGCCGAGGCGGTCGTTTCGGTCTGTGCCGTCGAAGTGCTGCTGTCATCGGATGAGGGCGGTGGTACAAGCGTGATGTCAGGATGATGGGCAGCAGCAACAATCAGGTTTCGGCCGGACTTCGCCCGGTGGGGAACGCCTCCGTGGATGCCAAGATGTTCGCCATGGCTTTCGACGCCAGTCCCACGCCCATGGTGGTGACTGACCCTCGCCTTGCCGACAACCCCATCGTCTGGGTCAACGACGCTTTTCTGACGCTCACCGGTTATGCGCGCGCGGACCTGCAGGGCCGCAACTGCCGCCTGCTCCAGGGGCCGGACAGCGATCCGCGGACGATCGATGCCATCCGCGACGCCTTGAGGCGGCAGGCACCCGTCGAGGTCGAGCTGTGCAACTATCGGAAGGACGGCTCCTCTTTCTGGAACGCCATGACGATCTCGCCGGTCCGCAACGACTCGGGCGAGCTGGTGTATTACTACGCCGCCCAGGCCGACATGACCGAGAAGCACGCTCTCGAACTCGCCCTGCAGGAAACGAACGACGAGCTCGAACGGCAGGTTCACGAGCAGACCGCAGACCTGCGGGCCGCCCTGGAGGAGAAGACCGCGCTGCTCCACGAGGTCGATCATCGGGTCAAGAACAACCTGCAGGTCATCTCCTCCCTGGTCTTGCTGAAGGCGCGGCGAACTCCCCAGGGCGAGGCGCGCGATGCCCTTCAGGGCATGGCCGAGCGCATCGGCGCGCTTTCCATGGTGCATCGCATGCTCTATTCGGCCGGGGACGTGACCCGCTTCAATCTGGAAGAGTTCGCCGACGATTTCATGTCCGACCTCACCGCCGGCATCGACCCGGCGCGCACGGCGGTCACGGCAGAGGTCGACCCGATTTCCCTGCCGGCCGCCATCGCGGCACCCCTGGCCCTGATGCTGCACGAACTCGCCACCAACGCCGTCCGCCACGCCTTCCCGAACGATCGCGAAGGACGGGTCAGCATTTCCGCCCGCCGGTGCGAGACCGGCCTGCGCCTCCAGATCGAGGATGACGGGATCGGACGGAATGCCGCGGCGCCGAACCCGGCCGGGTTCGGCTGTTCCCTGGTGGAGATGGTGGTGAAGCAGCTGCGCGGGGTCATCACCTGGCACGAACCCGGTTCGGGTACGCGCGTCGAGATCGTGATTCCCCTTCAATCGGAGAGCCCCAGACCCGCCACGTCCGCGCCGCGTGAAGCCACGCTAGGGCAGGCAGGGTGAGCGGCGGGGACGGACTTCGTATCCTCGTCGTCGAGGACGAGGCGCTCATCGCCCTCGAACTCCAATGCCTTCTGGAAGATCTCGGCCACGTCATCGCCGGGGTGGCGGCAAGCTCGGCCGAAGCCATCGAACTCGGGCGGGCGACCTCCCCCGACATCGCCCTGGTGGACATCCACCTCATCGACGGCCCGACCGGGGTCGAGGTGGCGAGGATCCTGAGCCTCGACCCGCGCACCAGCGTCGTGTTCATGACCGCCAACGACAAGCGCATCCCCGCGGATTTCGCCGGTGCGTTGGGCGTCATCGCCAAGCCCTATTCGGAACGCGCGGTCGCGGGCGCGTTGCGCTACGTGGCGGCGATCCGGGCCGGGGGGCAACCCGAGCCGCACGGATCGGACGGGTTCCGGCCGGCGTCGGAGGGCGTGGCGGAGGATGCCCTCTGGTCGCAGAAGCCCTGGGGCGGGGCGAGGCCCTGACGCCTTCCGGCCTCAGTTCATGTCGTCGCGAGCCGTCTTCTTGAGGCGATAGAGCACCTCCAGCGCCTCGCGCGGTGTCAGGGCGTCGGGATCGATCCGGTCCAGCTCCTGCCGCAGGGCATCGTCCGCCGCTGGAGCCTGCACCTCCGGCAGGGGCGGCGGGGCGAGGCTGGCGAAGAGCGGCAGGTCGTCGATGCGCGGACGGGTCGGGCGGTCGCGCTCCGCCTTCTCCAGGTTTTTCAGGATCGAGCCGGCCCGGGCGATGACCCCGGCGGGCAGGCCGGCGAGGCGCGCGACCTGAAGGCCGTAGGACCGCTCGGCCACGCCCGGTACGACCTCGTGCAGGAACACCACTTCGCCCTTGTGCTCGGCCACTTTCAGCGTCGCGTTGTCGAGCCGCGTGAGACGCTGGCTCAGGGCCGTGAGTTCGTGGAAATGGGTGGCGAAGAGCGCGCGGCATCCGTTCTGTTCGTGGAGGTATTCGAGGCAGGCCCAGGCGATGGAGAGACCGTCGAAGGTCGCAGTGCCTCGGCCGATCTCGTCGAGGATGACGAGGGAATGCCGGCTCGCCTGGTTCAGGATCGCGGCCGTCTCCACCATCTCGACCATGAAGGTCGATTGCCCGCGCGCCAGATCGTCGGCGGCGCCGACCCGCGAGAACAGCCGGTCCACCACCCCGAGATGCACGCGGGTGGCCGGTACGAAGGCGCCCATCTGGGCGAGGACGGCGATGAGGGCGTTCTGGCGCAGGAAGGTCGACTTGCCGCCCATATTCGGCCCGGTGATGAGCCGGATGCGGCCGCGCCCTTCGCCGGACAGGTCGCAATCGTTGGCGATGAACGGCTCGCCGGACCGCCGCAGGGCCGATTCCACCACCGGATGGCGGCCGCCCTCGACGACGAAGCTGAAACTGTCATCGACGAAGGGGCGGCGCCAATCCCGCTCCACAGCCAGTTCGGCATGGGAGGCGGTGACGTCGAGGCTGGCCAGGGCGTCGGCGATGGCGGCGACGGTCTCGGCCTGGGCCATGATCCGAGCGGCCAGCGCATCGAAGACCTCGGTCTCGAGGGCCAGCGCCCGGTCGGCCGCCCCCGAGATGCGGCTCTCCAGATCGTTCAGTTCCACGCTCGAGAACCGCATGGCATCGATCATGGTCTGGCGATGGATGAACGTCTCGCGCAAGGCGCCCTTGAGGCAGGCCTCGCCCACTGCCTGCGGCACCTCGATGTAGTAGCCGAGCATGTTGTTGTGCTTGATCCGCAGGGTGCGGCAGCCGGTCTCCTCGGCATAGCGCGCCTGCAGCCCGGCGATGACCTTGCGTGAATCTTGACCGAGCAGCCGGGCCTCGTCGATCTCGGCATCGTAGCCGGCGCGCACGAAGCCGCCGTCGCGTCGGTTGAGGGGAAGGTCGTCGGCGAGCGCCGCGCGCAGATGCTCGACGAGATCGGCATCCACCGTGCCGAGGCGCTGGACGATGCCGGCGAGATCCTCCGGCAAGGCTTTCACCTCTCCACACCGCTGCGAGATCGCCAGGGCCGCGTCGAGACCGTCGCGCAGGGCCGCGAGATCGCGCGGCCCTCCGCGCCCGAGGCCGAGCCGCGATAGGGCGCGGGCGATGTCGGGCGCCCGCGCCAGGGCGTCGCGCAGGCTCCGGCGAAGGGCGCTGTCCTCCACGAGGAACGACACCGCCTCGTGGCGGCGCGTGATCGCCGACAGGTCGGTGAGAGGGCCGGCGAGATGCTCGGCCAGCAGCCGCGCGCCGATGGCCGACACGGTGCGGTCGATGGCGTCGAGCAGGCTGCCGGTGCGCTCGCCCGAGAGGGTCCGGGTGAGTTCGAGATTGGCGCGGGTCGCCGCGTCGATGGCCAGCGTCGCCCCGCTCGTCTCCCGGGTCGGCGGCGACAGGGCGGGCCGCGCGCCGATCTGCGTGCGCTCGATATAGAGCAGGGCCGCGCCGGCGGCGGCGAGTTCGGCCCGCCCGAACTGCCCGAACCCGTCGAGGGTCGAGACGCCGAACTGTTCCTTGATCCGCCGTTCCGCCGAGGCCGGTTCGAGCTCCGCCTGCGCCAAGGGCGTGACCGGGGCCTTCACCTCGCGCCAGAGGCCGGCGAGCGACGGGTCGGAATGGATCGCCTCGGAAAGCACGATCTCGCGCGGATCGTGGCGGGCGATGGCAGCACCCAGCTCGCCTTCGGGAACCTCGCTGAGCGAGAACCGGCCGGTGGAGATGTCGACGGCGGCGATGCCGTAGGCGTAGCCGGATTCCGAGAACTTGCGGCGGCCGAGAGCGAGGAGGACGCTGGCGCGCGACGGGTCGAGGAGACGGTCCTCGGTGATCGTGCCGGGGGTGACGAGGCGGACGACCTCGCGGCGCACCACGGATTTCGGTCCCCGCTTCTTGGCCTCCGCCGGGTCCTCGGTCTGGGCGCAGACCGCGACGCGATGGCCGAGGGCGATGAGGCGGCTGAGGTAATCGTCGGAGCGCTCCACCGGCACGCCGCACATGGGGATGTCCGCCCCGCCATGCTTGCCGCGCTTGG
Source organism: Methylobacterium sp. 88A (assembly GCF_000376345.1). NCBI lineage: Bacteria > Pseudomonadati > Pseudomonadota > Alphaproteobacteria > Hyphomicrobiales > Methylobacteriaceae > Methylobacterium > Methylobacterium sp. 88A. The sequence continues at coordinate 1,165,087 of NZ_AQVT01000001.1, read as the reverse complement.
TCAGGACGATGCCGAGGGCACGCGATGCGATCTCCGCATCCTCGAAGAACAGTTCGTAGAAATCCCCCATCCGGTAGAACAGGAGGCAATCCGTGTTGGCCGCCTTGATCTCGATGTACTGCGCCATCATCGGCGTCGCGCCGGCGATGTCGAGGGGCGAGGCGCTCACCGTCTCCTCGGCCGGGACGCTGGTCTTCGGGCTGGAGCGGGCGGCGCGTTGGGACATGCGCCATCATAGCAGAGGCCGCCGGACCGGATCAGCGCCCCTGCCAGCATCATCTGGGGAGAACCGTGATCCCACGAAAAAAGGCCGATGCGTCTCCGCACCGGCCCTTCCGACGATGAAGCCGAAGGACGGCTCAGTAGCGCGGGCCGCCCGTCGTGGTGCCCTTGCGCTGCATGTAGCCTGGCTGCTGCGGGTTGCGGGAGTTCGGATCGCCGTGGCTGTAGGCGGCCGGGGCGCGGCGGTGGCGCATGCCGTGGCGGTGATGGTGGTGGCGATGGCGCATGCCGCGATGGCTGGCGTAGCCCGGGTGATGACCGCGGCTGACGACCTCGGTGGCGAGCGTATCGCCGGCGATCACGGGAGCGGCCGGCATGGCCGGGGCGGCGGAAGCGGCGCCGAGGCCGAGGGCGCTGAAAAAGGTTCCTGCCGCCAGGGCAAGTGCAATCTTGGTCATCGAGTAGTCCATCCGTTCGGATCGCGCCGCGCGCGTCGAGGCAACAAGTCGTTTGCCCGGACTCCGTTCCCATTCTTTTCGATGCACGATTACGCAGCGAAAAGCCGCCGAACGCATGAGGATCATGGGATGATTTTCGCATCGCGCACGTGATCCGCGCCGGCATGGCGAAACGGGGTTGCGCATCCTCCCGCTTGCCCGCACCACCACATCCGCGATGGCGACAAACCCCTCCCCCTCCGCTGCCCTGCCGATCGATGCGGCCCTGCCGGGCCTTCTCGCGGCCCTCGACGCCGGCCCATCGGCGGTGCTTGTGGCGCCCCCCGGAGCCGGCAAGACCACCCGTGTCCCGCTGGCCCTTCTCGACGCGCCGTGGCTCGGCGCGGCCGGCCGGATCATCCTCCTCGAACCACGGCGCCTGGCTGCCCGCGGCGCGGCCGAGCGCATGGCCGCCACCCTCGGTCAGCGCGTGGGCGAGACCGTGGGGCTGCGCGTCCGCCTCGGCTCGAAGATCTCGCGGGCGACGCGGATCGAGGTCGTCACGGAGGGGGTCTTCACCCGCATGATCCTCGACGATCCGGAGCTGTCCGGCATCGGCGCGGTGATCTTCGACGAGTTCCACGAACGCTCCCTCGACGCCGATCTCGGGCTCGCCCTCGCCCTCGACGCGCAGTCCGGCCTGCGCGACGACCTGCGCATCCTCGTCATGTCCGCGACCCTCGACGGGGCGAGGGTCTCACGCCTCATGGGCGATGCGCGGATCGTCGAATCCGAAGGCCGGGCCTATCCGGTCGAGACACGCCACACGGAGCGCGATCCCAACCGGCGGATCGAGGATGCGATGGCCGACGCCATCCTGCGCGCCCTGCGGGCCGATCCCGGCTCCGTCCTCGCCTTCCTTCCCGGACAGGGCGAGATCCGTCGGGTCGCGACGCTCCTCTCCGAACGGGTCGACGAGAGTACCGAGATCGCGCCGCTTTACGGCGCCCTCCCCCCGGCCGAGCAGGACCGCGCCGTGGCGCCCGCCCCGCCCGGAACCCGGAAAGTGGTGCTGGCGACCAGCATCGCCGAGACCTCGCTCACCATCGAGGGCGTCCGGATCGTGGTCGATTCCGGCCTGTCCCGCGTGCCGCTCTACGAGCCCGGCATCGGCCTGACGCGCCTCGTCACCGCCCGCGCCTCCCGCGCCTCGGTGGACCAGCGGCGCGGTCGCGCGGGGCGGACCGAGCCGGGCATCTGCCATCGCCTCTGGTCGGAGGCGGCGACCAGCGCCCTCGAACCCTTCACGCGGCCGGAGATCCTGGCCGCCGACCTGTCCGGCCTGCTCCTCGACTGCGCCGCATGGGGCGTCTCCGACCCAGCCACCCTGTCGTTCCTCGATGGCCCGCCCGCTCCCGCCCTGGCGGAGGCGCGCGCGATGCTGCGCGATCTCGCCGCCCTCGATGGCGACGGGCGGCTCACCGAGACGGGGCGGGCCTTGCGCGCCATCCCCCTCCCCCCGCGCCTCGCCCGGATGGTGGTCGCGGCGGCCGGGTTCGGGCGGGCGCGGGAGGCGGCGGATCTCGCCGCGATCCTGGTGGAGCGCGGCCTCGGGGGCGACGATGCCGACCTCTCCGTCCGCGCCGACCGGTTCGCCCGCGACCGCGGAACCCGCGCCTCCGACATGCGACGTTTGGCGCGCGGCTGGGCCGAGCAGGCCGCCGGATTCGCGGGCGCGGTGCCGACGGCCGATGTTTCCGGGGCCGGAGCGCTCCTTGCGCTGGCCTATCCCGACCGCGTCGCCCGCTCGCGGGGGCGGGACGGCGAGTTCGTCATGGCGAACGGACGCGCCGGGCGCGTGGACCCGGCCTCGGCCCTTGCCCGCGAACCCTTCCTCGTGGTGGCCGACATCGCCGGCACGGCGGCCTCCGGGCGCATCCTCGCCGCTGCCACGATCACCCTGGACGACATCGAGGCCGCGTTCGCGGAACGGATCGACTCCGTCACCCAGGTGGTGTTCGACAAGGGCTCCCGGTCCCTGAGGGCGCGCGCCTCCCGCCGCCTCGGTGCCGCGACCCTCGGCGAGCGGATCCTGCCGGTACCGTTGGATGCGGCATCGGCCGTCATCCTGGCGCGGGGCATCGCCGGGCTCGGCCTCGACAGCCTGCCCTGGACGCCGGCCCTGGCCCAATGGCGGTCCCGCCTGAGCTTCCTGCGCGCGGCCGAGGGCGAAGCATGGCCCGACCTCTCCGACGCGGCGTTGAGCGCATCGGTGGAGAACTGGCTCGCGCCGGAGATCGAGGGACGCACCGGCCTCGACGCCGTCACAGCCGACGATCTCGGCCGCTCCCTCAACGCACTCCTCCCGTGGGACATGCGTCACCGCCTCGACGCGGAGGCGCCGACCCATGTGGAGGTGCCCACGGGGTCGCGCATTCCCATCGACTACGATGCCGAGGGCGGTCCGGTCCTGGCCGTCCGGGTGCAGGAGCTGTTCGGCCTCGACCGCCATCCCGCCATCGCCGGCGGACGGGTGCCGCTGGTTCTCCACCTGCTGTCACCGGCGTCGCGGCCGATCCAGATCACGAAGGACCTGCCCGGCTTCTGGCGCGGCTCATGGAGTGCCGTGCGCGCCGAGATGCGCGGGCGCTACCCGCGCCATCCCTGGCCGGACGATCCGTTGACCGAGCCGCCGACCCGGCGGGTGAAGCCGAGGGGGACATGATGAACACGCTTGATTCGTTCGCGGCGCTCTTCGATCCGCGAGGACGGATGTCCCGCCGGAGCTATCATCGCCGATTGATCGGGATGCTGCTGCTTTTCTTCGTCTCCGGCAGCGTCGCCATCCTTGCCGCGTCGCTGGATGCGCGGTTCACGGGCCTCGCCATCGTCGGTGTCAGCGTGGCCGGAATAGCTGTCCTGCTCATGGTGGCGACGATCCGGCGCCTGCACGACCGGGGCCGGACGGGATGGTGGATGCTGCCCGACGTCATCACCACCCTGGCTGGCTTCGCGCCGCTCGAGACTCTCGCCGACGTCTATCCGTGGCCCGTGATCGCCGCCACGCTGGCCATGACCGGGTTCAACCTGTGGTTCTTCGTGGAAACCATCTGCCGGCGGGGTACGCCCGGCCCGAACCGCTACGGGCCGGAGCCCGAGCGGTAAGCGGGTGTCAGTGGACGCGCGCCCGGTCCACCACGGCGCGGGCCGCCTCGAAGGCCTCGTCCGCATCGAGTTCGGTGGTGTCGAGGAGGACGGCGTCGGCGGCCGCCTTGAGGGGCGCCGTCGAGCGTTGCGCGTCCCGCGCATCGCGGGCGACGATGTCGGACAGGATCGCCCCGAGGCTCGCCGACTCGCCGCGCCGCAGGAGTTCGAGGTGTCGGCGCCGGGCGCGCTCCTCGGCGGCGGCGGTGATGAACAGTTTCACCTGGGCCTGCGGACAGACCACCGTGCCGATGTCGCGCCCGTCGAGGACGGCACCGCTGGCACCGCCGGCGAAACGCTGCTGCCAGGCGAGCAGGGCCGCGCGCACCGCCGGGATCGACGAGATGCGCGAGGCCGCGTCTCCCATCGCCCGCTCGCGCAGCCTCGGGTCGGCGAGCCGGTCGGCGATCAGCGTCGCGGCGGCCCGAGCGGCGGCGGCGTGATCGTCGAGATTGCAGCCGGCATCGATGACGGTGAGGGCCACGGCCCGGTAGAGCAGACCCGTATCGAGATGCGGCAGCCCGTAATGCGCGGCGAGGCGCTTGGCGAGGGTTCCCTTGCCCGAGGCGGCGGGTCCGTCGATCGCGATGACCATCGGCATGGGGCTCACTCCGCGATGCGGCCGCCGAGCGCCCGCATCGTCGGCAGGAAGCTCGGGAAACTGGTGGCGATCATCGCGCCGTCATCGACGGTCACGGGTTGCTTCGTCGCGAGGCCCATCACCAGGAAGGCCATGGCGATGCGGTGGTCGAGATGGGTGGCCACGGTGCCGCCGCCACGCGCGGCGGAGCCGTCGCCCTCGACGATGAGGTCGTCGCCCTCGATCCGGTAGGTCACGCCGTTCTCGCGCAAACCATCCGCCACGGCGGCGAGCCGATCGGATTCCTTCACCGTCAGTTCGTGCAGCCCGTTCATCCGGGTGACGCCCTCGGCAAAGGCGGCGGCCACGGCGAGGACGGGATATTCGTCGATCATCGCCGGGGCCCGCTCGGCCGGCACGTCGACGCCCTTGAGGCGGCTGGCGCGGACATGGAGATCGGCCACGGTCTCGCCGCCCTCGTCGCGCTCGTTACGACGCTCGATATCGGCGCCCATCTCCAGCAGCGTCGTGATGAGGCCGATGCGCAGCGGGTTCATCATCACCCCCTCGATCGTCACTTCGGAGCCCGGGACGATGAGGGCCGCCACCAGGGGGAAGGCCGCCGAGGACGGGTCGGCCGGCACGATCACGTCGGTGCCGCGCAGGGTGGGCTGGCCCGTGAGGGCGATGCTGCGACCATGGCCGCCGGGTCCGTGAGGGCTCACGATTACCTCGGCCCCGAACAGGCGGAGCATCCGCTCGCTATGGTCCCGGGTCGCCGCCGCCTCGATCACCGTCGTGGTCCCCGGCGCGTTGAGGCCGGCGAGGAGCACGGCGGATTTGATCTGCGCCGAGGCGACGGGAGTCTCGTAGGTGATCGGAATGGCTTCCCTCGGCCCGCGAAGGGTGAGGGGCACGCGGCCGCCCTCCTCCTCGCTCAGAACCTGCGTGCCCATGCGGATCAGCGGATCGAGGATGCGGCGCATGGGGCGCTTGCGCAGGGAGGCGTCGCCGTCGAAGGTCGCGGTGACGTCCTGTCCGCCGACCACGCCCATCATCAGGCGCGAGCCCGTGCCGGCATTGCCGAAATCCAGCACGCCGGCCGGATCGGTCATTCCGCCGATGCCGACGCCGCGCACGACCCAGCGCCCCTCCCCGAGACGATCGATCCCGGCTCCGAGGGCTCTGGCGGCCTCCGCCGTGCGAAGGACGTCGTCGCCTTCGAGCAAGCCCTCGATGCGGGTCTCACCGATGCTCAGGAGACCGAGGATCATCGCCCGGTGGGAGATCGACTTGTCGCCCGGCGGCCGCAGCGCGCCGCGCAAGGGCGAGCCGGCGGAAGCGGTCAGGGGCTGCGGTTCGGAAGTGTGCGACACGGGAATGATGACTTTTCGGCTTCTGGCGCAGTCGGGCCGTCGGAGCCGACCCTTCGGCCGGCGGCGACGTCATGGGGCCGGTTACCACGCAGGCGGGGCGGCGTCATCCGACCCGTCGCGGCCTGCGTGGGGTCGAATCCGGACGCGGTTCGGGCCGAACGCGGTGGATCGCCGGCGCGGGAGCATTTGACAGGACGGTTTCACCCGACTAACGGGGCGCCTCTCCCAAATCCCTATCAGAGGTTCGCCCGTGGCCAGACCGGAACTCGGCTTGAAGCGTCAATGCATGAGCTGCGGCGCGAAATTCTACGATCTCGACAAGGATCCCGCGACCTGCCCGAAATGCGGGACCATCTATCAGGCCGCCGCGACGTCGCGCATCGCCGCTCCCGCCCTCGCCTCCCGCGCCGCGGCCGTTCCGGCTGACGACGACGAGGATACGGACGCCGAGAAGGGCGGTCCCGAGATCGTGTCCCTCGACGAGGTCGAGGCCGCCGAGGACGAAGCGGATACCACGACCGGCGACGACGACGCCGATTCGACCGACGCCGACGACACCTTCCTCGAGGAGGAAGATACCGGCGACGACGACGTGGCCGATCTCATCGACGGCGATATCGAGAACGACGAAGAAAGCTGAGGCGCGTCCCCGCCTCGCTTTGCCTGTCCCGAGGCCCAGCGCCGAAAATTCTCGGCGATGAATGCGATTAGGGGCTTGAGTCCAGGCAACGGCCCGAATATAGAACCGCCTCCGCCGGACGCCGCGAGGCAGATTGGCGGAACGACCATCGCGAGACGTGTTGCGGTGGTCCCAGAAGTGGGGCCTTAGCTCAGCTGGGAGAGCGCTTCCATGGCATGGAAGAGGTCATCGGTTCGATCCCGTTAGGCTCCACCATTTCTTTTCATCCGGTTCGCGGATGTCGCCCCGAGGGGCGCCGTCAAACGAATCGGACAAGACCAGTCTCGGTGAGGTTCACCGAAGATGACGACATTCGCGAGACGGCGTCGCGATTGTCCTGGAATGTGGGGCCTTAGCTCAGCTGGGAGAGCGCTTCCATGGCATGGAAGAGGTCATCGGTTCGATCCCGTTAGGCTCCACCATTCACTTTCAGCCGCCTGCCCATCCTCTCCAGGGCCGTGTGTCGTCCCGCCCCGACCACTGACTTTCCAAGATCGCCGGCAAGGCCGTTGTCCCTCCCTGGTCGATGCTGCCACGCGCGTTCCCCGGAACACCGATGCGTCTTGGCATCGCGAATGCCGCGGCTTGTGGGGTGATAACTCTACCGCGCGGAATGGTGTCGCCCTTCGAAATTCAATCGTGCGTATGTCCGGTCGCAAGCTCGATTGCGGAAGACGTCGGCTCTGATCGGTCCATCGAGATCATCCTGCCCGATACGGGAAGCTTTGACGTGAGGGAGATGCAGAGCGACCTGTTCGTCTTCGGCGCGTGACGGGTGCGCCTCGGCCCATGGGCTTCGTGAGCGGGCAATCCGCTTGCCCCGCCCATCGGTCGGGCAGGGACGTCGCCGCCCCGCCCCGGCATAGGCCTCGGATACCCGTGTCCGATGCCGATCACGCCGCGATGCGTGGCGCGACCGGCCTGTGGGAGACGATCCCGCTCAGACGATGTGGAAATCCTGGTACGTGAGCGCGATCGGGTGATCCAGCACGGCGAACGTCACCGCCGAGGCGCTTCCGCTGCCGTCCTTGTCGTAGGACAGGGTCCCCGTGCTGCGGTCGTAGAGGATGCGGTCGCTGGAATCCGCCGAACCGGTGGAGAGATCCTTGAACGCCGTGGCGGCCAGCGTGCCCGTGGGCAGGACCGGGGCGACCGCCTTCGCGATCTCGATCGTATCGGCGGTCTCGAAATCCGTGATGTGATCGACGTTGGCGGCGGAGAAGGCGGTGCTGAAGCGGAACGTGTCGCTGCCCGCTCCGCCGGTGAGGACGTCCTTGCCGAGCAGGCCGTCGAGCCGGTCATCGCCGGCATTGCCCACGAGGGTGTTGGCGACCTTGCTCCCCGTGATGGCGTCGGCGAAGACCGAGCCGAGGACGGCTTCGATGGAGGTCAAGGTATAGGTGCTGCCGAAGGTGCCGGTCGCGGTGCCGGCGCCGAGATCCACGATGGCGCCATTGACGGCGCCGAAAAGGTCGTCGTTCCGGAAATCGAGGGTGTCGATGCCGGACCCACCGTCGATCGTGTCGTTTCCGGCGTGGCCGGTGAAGCGGTTCGCAAGGCTATCGCCGGTCAGGTGGTCGTCGAACTGGGTGCCGACGATGGCCTCGATCCCGATCAGCTTGTCGGTGGTGCCGAAGCCGTCCGTCGCCGTGCCGGCCGCGAGATCGACCGTGACGCCCGAGCCGCCGCCATTGTCGACGTCCCTGTCGTAGCGAACCTCGTCGAAGCCCTTGCCGCCGTTGATCGTGTCGTTACCGCCGAGCCCGTAGAACCCCTCGTAGGCGGCGCTCGCGGCGTTGCCTCCGGTCAGGATGTCGACATATTGCGTGCCGCGCACGACCTCGATGCTGATCAGCGTGTCGTGGTTGCCGAACCCGTCCGTGGCGGTGCCCTTCGCGAGGTTGACGGTCACGCCCTGGAGCCCGCCGAAGCTCGCGTCCCTGTCGTAGCGGGCCGCGTCGTTGCCACCGCCGCCGTCGAGGGTATCGTCACCGGCGAGGCCGATCAGGCTGTCGAAGCTCCGGTCGTTCGTGTCGTTGCCGTGCAGCTTGTCGGCGTATCGGGTTCCACGCACGCCTTCGATGTTGCTGACCGTATCGGTGGTGCCGAACCCGTCGATGGCGGTCCCCGCCGCGAGGTTCACGGTGACGCCGCTGTTGCCGCCGAAACTGGCGTCCTTGTCGTAGCGCAGTTCGTCGTAGCCCGAGCCGCCATCGATGGTGTCGTTCCCGCCGAGGCCGAGGAAAAAGTTGTTCGCGCTGTTCGGGTCGGTGTCCCCGCCCGAGAGCTTGTCGTCATAGGCGGTGCCTCGCACCGATTCGATGTTGCGAAGCGTATCGACGGTCCCGAACCCGTCGACGGCCTTGCCGGTGGTGAGATTGACGGTGACACCCTGCGTGCCGCCGAAGGCCGCGTCGCGATCGTAGCGGACCTCGTCGAAACCGCTGCCGCCGTCGATCACGTCCTTGCCGGCGAGCCCGTAGAAATACTCCCCCGTGATGTCCAGGGCGACATTGCCTCCCGTAAGCTTGTCGGCGAGTTGCGTTCCCATCACCGCTTCGATGGAGATCAGCGTATCGGCGCTGCCGAATCCATCCGTGGCCTTGCCGGTGGCGAAGTTGACGATGACGCCCTTCGTGCCATTGTTCCGAAAATCGTTCGCATAATTGGCGATATCGAATCCGGCGCCACCGTCGATCCGATCCTTCCCGTCGAGGCCGGAGATGACATCGTCGCCTGCCATGCCATTGATGGTATCGCTCTGGCCGAGCGCATCCAGGTAGCTGTCGTTACCGGGTGTGAGATTGACCACCGACATGTTCGCCCCGCCGTCAAATCAATGATTCGTGTTGAATTCGAAGTGTTCGAAAAGGAATGGCGGGTGTTGATACCCCGGTCGTGTCCGAGATCAAATAGTCTTTGTGCGACGACGCAGTGATGGCCGTCATCCGGACGTGGGAAGATTGGAGGTTGGTCGTCCGGGCCGGGGTATTGCTCGGCTGCCCATGCCGGCCTTCGGCGCGGCCCTCCATCCCCCGGCACAGCCCTGTCGGAGGCCGGCGATCCCGCTCCGCGTGACGATGCTGCATGACCGGCGCTACGGCGACGGCGTGTGCAGGCAAGCGCCGCATGATAATCCGGGGTCATGACGCGTCCCGCAACACCGCTCGCCCTCACCTCGCGCTCCGCTTCGGACGCCGAGGCGCTGATCGAGACCCTGAGCACACGGCTCCTGAACGGCGACAGCGCGACGACGGTGCTGGAGGGCTGGTGCGAGGAGCGTCGGCTCGCGTCGGAGGCCCGTCTGGTGGCGACGCGGGTTCCGGGTCCCGAACGGCTCCCGAGCCCGGTGCAGAGCCGGCGGCTGGCTTTGTCCCACGGAGAGGCGGTTCGCTACCGGCACGTCCGCCTGAGTTGTGCCGGCTACGTCCTGTCGCAGGCCGAGAACTGGTACGTCCCGGCGCGTCTGACGACGGAGATGAACCTGTCCCTCGACAGGACGGAGGCTCCCTTCGGCCGGGTGGTCCACACCCTGTTCCCGAAACGCCGAAACCTCCGGCTGCTGAGATTGTGGCCGCGGGATGCGGGTGTTCCCGGCCCGTCGGATCTCGTCTTCGCCATCGAGGCGATCCTCTCGGACCGGTCGGGGCGTCCGATCTGCGAGGTCAGCGAGACCTATACGGGCGCCATCCTCGCCAGGGGCGAGGTCTAGGCGAGCGGCTCACTCGTCGAGGCGGGATTCCGGGTCGAGCTTCGACAGTTTCAGCAGGTTCTGGCCGTAGGCGGTCTTGGCGAAGAGCTCGCCGCGGGCGATCAGCTGCGCCTTGTCGATGAAGCCCTGGAGATAGGCGATCTCCTCCAGGCAGGCGACCTGGAGGCCCTGCCGGTTCTGCAGCGTGCGCACGAACTCGCCCGCCTCCAGCAGGCTGTCATGCGTCCCCGTATCGAGCCAGGCATAGCCGCGCGACATGCGCTGCACATGGAGTTCGCCGAGGTCGAGATAGGCCTGGTTGACGGATGTGATCTCCAATTCGCCGCGCGCCGAGGGCTTCACGGCGGCGGCGATGTCGAGCACCCGGTTGTCGTAGAAGTAGAGGCCGGTCACGGCCCATGGGCTTTCCGGCTCCGTGGGCTTCTCGACGATGCGCAGGGGCCGTCCGTCACGGTCGAGGGTGACCACGCCGTAAGCCTCCGGGTGGTCCACGTGATAGGCGAAGATCGTCGCGCCGGTCTTCCGTTCGCGCGCCTGTTTGAGCATGGCGCTCATGCCCGAGCCGAAGAAAAGGTTGTCCCCCAGCACGAGGGCGACGTCGTCCGTGCCGACGAAGTCGCGACCGATGGTGAAGGCCTGGGCGAGGCCTTCCGGGCGCGGCTGAACGGCGTAGCTGAAGGAGAGGCCGAACTGCTCGCCGGTGCCGAACAGACGCTCGTAATTGCCGAGATGCTCGGGGCTCGAAATGATCAGGATCTCGCGGATGCCGGCGAGCATCAGCACCGAGACCGGATAATAGATCATCGGCTTGTCGTAGACGGGCAGCAGCTGCTTGTTGATCGACAGGGTCGCCGGATGGAGGCGCGTGCCGGACCCACCGGCGAGAACGATGCCCTTCATGACTGTGCCTCTGCTGAATGATGCGCGGGGCCGACAAGCCGGTCGAGGATGTCGTCGAGGGCCGCCTGCCAGGGGCGCGGCGCCAGCCCGTAGGCCTTCGTCAGGCTCTCGGTGGACAGTTCCGAATTGGCGGGCCGCCGCGCGGGCGTCGGATAGGCGCTGGTGGGGATGCCGTTGACCGGAACGCTCCGTCCGCCGCGTGCGGCCGAACCGGCGACGATGGCTTGCGCGAAACCGTGCCAGGTGGTGGCGCCCGCATTGACGAAGTGATGCGTGCCCGTGGGCGCGTCGCTGTCGGCGGAAAGACGCAGGGCGATGTCCGCGAGGGCGGCGGCGAGATCGGCGGCGGAGGTCGGGCAGCCGCGCTGGTCGTTCACCACGTTCAGCGCATCCCGCTCGGCTGCGAGCCGCAGCATCGTCTTCACGAAGTTGCCCCGGTGCGGGCTCACGACCCAGGCGGTACGCAGGATGGCGTGGCGCGGATTGGCGGTGCGGACCGCCATCTCGCCGGCGGCCTTGCTGGCGCCGTAGACGCTGGTCGGACGGATCGGCGCGTCCGGCGCGTAGGCGCCCGATGCGGCGCCGTCGAAGACGTAATCGGTGGAGACGTGGACGAGGGGGATGCCCCGCCGCGCCGTCTCGGCCGCCAGGATGGCGGGGGCCAGGGCATTGAGGCGCCAGGCTTCCACCACCTCCGACTCGGCCTTGTCCACGGCGGTGTAGGCGGCGGCGTTCACCACCGCCCCGATGGTGCGCTCGGTAAAGATCCGCGCCACGGCTGTGGCATCGGTGACGTCGAGTTCGGTACGGGTCGGGGCGACGAGGGTCACGCCCGCGCCCCAATGCCGGGAGGCCTGCAGTTCGGTGCCGACCTGGCCCGCTCCGCCGAGGATCAGGATATCCATCTCAAGCCTTCGTCGCTTGCGTGCCGAGGCCGAGGCGCTCGCCGGTATAGCGGCCCTCGCGGATCGGGCGCCACCACGCCTCGTTGTCGAGATACCAGCGCACGGTCTCCTCAAGCGCTTCCTCGAAGGATTTGGTGGGGGTCCAGCCGATCTCCCGCTCGGCCTTGCCGGGGTCGATGGCGTAGCGCCGGTCGTGGCCCGGCCGGTCGGCGACGAAGGAGATCAAGCGCTCGTGCGGCCCATGCTCCGGCCGCAGCCGGTCGAAGGCGGCGCAGAGAGCCTTCACCACGGCGAGGTTGTTGCGCACCGAGCGGCCGCCCAGGAGATAGGTCTCCCCGAGGCGGCCCCGTTCCAGCACCGCCACGAGGCCGCGTGCGTGGTCCTCCACGTGGATCCAGTCGCGCTCGTTGAGGCCGTCGCCATAGACCGGCAGGGGCCGGCCTTCGAGGGCGTTGAGGATCATCAGGGGGATCAGCTTCTCCGGGAAATGCCGGGGGCCGTAATTGTTGGAGCAGTTCGTCACCAGAACCGGCAGGCCGTAGGTCTCCCCCCAGGCCCGTGCCAGATGGTCGGAGGCGGCCTTGGAGGCCGAATAGGGCGAGCGCGGGTCGTAGCGGCTGTCCTCGGTGAAGAACCCGTCCGGCGGGAGCGAGCCGTAGACCTCGTCGGTGGAGACGTGGAGGAACCGGAACGCCGCCTTCGCTTCGCCGCCGAGGCTTTCCCAGTAGGTACGGGCGCCATCGAGCATCACCTGCGTGCCGACGACGTTGGTGCGGATGAAGGCGCCCGGGTCGGTGATCGAGCGGTCCACATGGCTCTCGGCGGCGAGATGCATCACCGCGTCGGGCCGGAACTCGGCGTAGAGGGCGTGCACGGCGGCGGGATCGCAGATGTCGCCGGTCACCAGCCGGTGCCGCGGATCGCCGTCGAGGGGCGCCAGCGAGATCGGATTGGCCGCATAGGTCAGCGCGTCGAGGGTCGCGACCTCATGGCCGAGATCCTGGACGAGGTGCAGGACCAGCGCCGAGCCGATGAAGCCGCATCCGCCCGTGACCAGAATGCGTTGGGATTTGGCCATGTTCATAGATCCTGGTGGTCACGCATGGGCGGTTCGGTATCGCGTCGTTCCGACGTGCCTTCGCCGAGGGGGCGGGCGGTACTTCAGAACACCGCGCCCAGATCGGCGAAGGACGGTGCCACGCGGTCCTTGTCGGACAAGACCGCCTCGTCCTCGCCGACCGGCCAGTCGATAGCCAAGTCCGGATCGTTCCATGCCAGATTGCGGTCGTGCTCACGGCTGTAATAGGTCGACACTTTGTAGGCGACCATGGTGTCGGGTTCCAGGGTGCAGAACCCATGGCCGAAGCCCACCGGGACGTAGAGTTGTTCGCCCTCGGCGGCGTCGAGCCGGACGGCGACATGCTGTCCATAGGTCTCGGATCCGCGCCGCAGGTCGACGGCGACATCGAGGATGGAGCCCGACAGGACGCGCACGAGCTTGGCCTGGCCCGCCGGTGCGAGCTGGAAATGCAGGCCGCGAACGGTCCCGCTCTGGGCGGAGAAGGATTGGTTGTCCTGCACGAAGGCGTCGGCGATCCCGGCACCGGCCAGGACATCGGCCCGGAAGGTCTCCGAGAACCAGCCCCTGTCGTCGCCGAAGCGATTGGGCACGACCCGCTTCACCGCGGGAATCCGTGTCTCGACCACACGCATCGCGATTCTCCATTCAACTTCGGCGGCTTCTAGGCGCGTGCCGGGACGCCCTGTCAAGGCATGCGGCTGCGTATCGGGTCGGTCTCCACCCTGCGCTTGCCCCTCCCATGCCGGAGGGCTAACTCCCGCTTCCCGCGAGGCGGGGCCGCCCCGGCGGCCGCCGGAACCGTTCGAGAGGACGAAGGATGACGATGAAGTTCACAGCGATGCCAATGCGATCCGCCGTGGCCGTCATGGCCCTGATCGCGATGACGGGAGGGGGCTTCGCCCAAAAGGGGGCCGACCCGAGCGGGGTCTGGCTCACCGAGAACGGGGATTCGAAGGTTCGGATCGCGCGCTGCGGCGGTGGCTATTGCGGTACCCTGGTGAGCGTGCCGGGCAAGGGCCTCGATTCCAAGAACCCGGATGCCTCGCTCCAATCCCGCAGCCTGATCGGCGTCCAGATCATGAACGCGGCGACCCCGTCCGGGGACGGCTACGAGGGTTCGCTCTACAACCCCAACGACGGCAAGACCTATTCCGGCAGTCTCACGGTCAAGGGGCCGAACGTGGTCGAAGTGGCGGGCTGCGTCATGAGCGTGTTCTGCAAGCGCCAGACCTGGAAGCGCGTCAACTGACGGAGAGCGCCTGGGCGATGGCGTCGATCGCCGCCTGGGCGCCGGTTCCCTCCGGGCCGCCGGCCTGGGCCATGTCGCGGCGTCCGCCGCCGCCCTTGCCGCCGAGATGCCCGGCCCCGGCGCGGACGAGGGAGACCGCGTCGAACCGGTCGGTCAGATCCTCGGTGACGCCGACGACGAGGCCGGCCTTGCCGTCCGGCGACACGCCCACCAGGGCGACGATGCCGGAGCCGATGCGGCTCTTGCCGGCATCGGCGAGACTCTTCAGGTCGCGCATCTCGACGCCCTCGACGACCTTGGCCATCAGCTTGACGCCGCCGACCTCGACGATACCGTCGTCGTTCCCCGACGAGCCGCCCATGGCGAGCTTCTTCTTGGCGTCCGACAATTCGCGCTCCAGGCGGCGCCGCTCATCGATGAGCGCGCTCAGCCGCTCGGGCACATCGGCGCTCTGGACCTTGAGGAGCCCGGCGATCTGGCCGAGGGTGCGGCTCTCCTCGGCGTGGTGACGGCGTGCCGCCCCGGCGGTGAGGGCCTCGATGCGGCGCACGCCCGCACCGACCGCGCTCTCGCCGAGCACCGAGATCTGCCCGATCTCGCCCGTGCGGCCCGCATGGGTGCCGCCGCAGAGTTCGATGGAGAAGGCCGGAAGCCGGCCCTCCTCCGCGAGTTCGCCCCGATCGTCGACCGGGCGTCCCATGGAGACGACGCGCACCTCGTCGCCGTATTTCTCGCCGAACAGGGCGCGGGCGCCTGAGGCGACGGCCTCGTCCTGGGCCATCAGCTTCGTCACCACGGGCGTGTTCTGCAGGAGCACCGCATTGGCGATGTCCTCCACGGCGCGGAGCTCGGCCTCGTCCATGGGTTTGGGATGGCTGAAATCGAAGCGCAGGCGCTCGGCCGAGACCAGCGAGCCCTTCTGGGCCACATGGTCGCCGAGCACTTGGCGCAGGGCCTCGTGCAGAAGATGGGTGGCCGAATGGTTGGCGCGGATCGCCGACCTGCGGGCGTGATCGACGGTGAGCTCCGCTGCCTGCCCCAGGGTCAGCCGCCCCTCGTCGACGGTGACGTGATGCACGAAGAGATCGCCGAGCTTCTTCTCCGTGGCGGTGACCCGCGCGGTCAGGCCCGACGCGGTCAGGCGGCCGGTATCGCCCACCTGACCGCCGGATTCGGCATAGAACGGGGTCTGGTTGAGGAGCACGAGGCCGGTCTCGCCGGCCGACAGGCTCTCCACCTCGGCCCCGTCGCGCAGGAGCGCGGTGACGATGCCCTCCGCGCCCTCGGTCTCGTATCCGAGGAACTCCGTGGCGCCGACGCGCTCCTTGATGCCGTACCAGACCGTCTCGGTGGCGGCCTCGCCCGAGCCGGTCCAGGCGGCGCGGGCGGCTTTGCGCTGGCGCTCCATTGCCTGGCCGAACGCGTCGGTGTCGACGCCGATGCCGCGGGCCTTCAGGGCGTCCTGGGTCAGGTCGAGGGGGAAGCCGTAGGTGTCGTAGAGGGTGAAGGCGGTCTCGCCGGACAGGTTCTGGCCGGAGACCAGGGTGCGGCTCTCGGAATCGAGGATGGCGAGGCCCCGCTCGAGGGTGCGACGGAAGCGGGTCTCCTCCAGGCGCAGGGTCTCCGAGATCAGGCTCTCTGCGCGTGTCAGTTCGGGATAGGCCTGCCCCATCTCGCGGACCAGGGTGGGGACCAGGCGGAACATCACGGGCTCGCGGGAGCCGAGGAGTTCGAGGTGGCGCATGGCCCGGCGCATGATGCGGCGCAGGACGTAGCCGCGGCCCTCGTTCGACGGCAGCACGCCATCCGCGATGAGGAACGAGACGGAACGCAGATGGTCTGCGATGACGCGGTAGGAGGCGACGTTGCCCACCTCGGGAGGACGGCCGACGGCGTGGCTCACCGCATCGATGAGGGCCTTGAACAGGTCGGTGTCGTAGTTGCTGGTGACGCCCTGGAGAATCGCCGCCATGCGTTCCAGGCCCATGCCGGTATCGATGGAGGGGCGCGGCAGAGCGAGGCGGTTGCCCGGCTCGATCTGCTCGTACTGCATGAAGACGAGGTTCCAGAATTCCAGGAACCGGTCGCCGTCCTCATCGGGAGAGCCGGGAGGACCGCCCTGCAGGCCAGGGCCCTGATCGATGAAGATCTCCGAGCAGGGTCCGCAGGGGCCTGTATCGCCCATCTGCCAGAAATTGTCGGAGGTGCCGATGCGGATGATCCGGTCGTCGCCAAAACCCGCGATCTTTTTCCAGAGATCGGCCGCATCGTCGTCATCCGCATAGACGGTGACGAGCAGCCGGTCCTTCGACAGGCCGAATTCCTTCGTGATCAGGCTCCAGGCCAGTTCGATCGCCTGCGGCTTGAAATAATCGCCGAAGGAGAAGTTGCCGAGCATCTCGAAGAAGGTGTGGTGGCGGGCCGTATAGCCGACATTGTCGAGGTCGTTGTGCTTACCGCCGGCGCGGACGCATTTCTGCGCCGTGGTGGCCCGGTTGTAGGGCCGCTTCTCGACGCCGGTGAAGACGTTCTTGAACTGCACCATCCCCGCATTGGTGAACATCAGGGTCGGGTCGTTGCGGGGGACGAGGGACGACGACGGCACCACGGCGTGGTCCGCCTTGGCGAAATAGTCGAGGAAGGCCGACCGGATCTCGTTGACGCCGCTCATCGTGAAATGACTCTGTCGTGCGCTTTGGGCCGTCGAGACGACGACCCGAGGCTTCTTCGTGGCTTGCGCCCTCATAAGGAGGCCGGACCGTCGAGTCACGCCCGGTTCGCGACGGTCGGTTTCGCTTTCTGCATCGCGCAGGCTGGGAACGGTCCGCCGCGTCCATCACGGATCCCGAAGCTCGGCCTTCCGAGGATCGCCCATATGCCGGTTGAAATTCGCCTTCTCGCCTTGTCCTGCCTGCTCGGCCTCGTCCACATCATCATCGCCGCCGGCGCCGCTCTGCGCCAACGCGGATAGCTCGCCTGGAAAACCAGCAATCGCGAGGGAACCGCACCGGACCTCACCGGAGCCGCTGCGCGTCTTGAGAAGGCGTCGAAGAACTTCTTCGAGACGTTCCCGATCTTCGCGTCCCTGGTCCTCGCCTGCGCCGTCACCGGACGGCACAACACGGCGGTGGTGCTCGGCGCCTATCTCTAGTTATTCGCGCGCCTGATCTACCTGCCGATCTTCGGCTTCGGCATCCCGAAGGTGCGCACCGCCGTCTGGAGCGTGGCGATCCTCGGCATCCTGTTCGTGCTGTGGGGCCTGATCGTTATGATATTGCCATATTAGGCAAAGACTTGAACCAGAGCATTATGCAGGGAGGTTGCTTTGACGGCCTCCATGCATCTCAATGGCAATTTTGTTGATCTCAAGTGCCGACGTACATTTCATCCTGCGACGGTTCTGGGCTGGACCAGTCCAAAGGTTCGGACATACTCCAAAGCTGCGCCCACTCGCTAAGGTAGGATTGGCAAATATCCGTATCTTCAATTAATACAACGTTCTCACGACTTTTGACTGCGTTGTGGGAGAGGTTGAATGAACCAGTGACCACACACTTAGGCCACATCACTAAGCCTTCATTTCTTTCTCCAAATATCAAAAATTTATGATGCATCCGTGGAATTTGATGAGCATTCGGGTCGTTTGCAAAACCCATGCATCTGACCGCATCGCCACCATGATAGTAGTTTCCGCGATTGTCGAATAGCCAACTCTGGACTGTGCTGTTGTATTGTGGGTGAAATTCCTGTTGTCCGGGATAGCTTTCGGTAAAATCTCCAGCGTCAAACGGGGTCAGATTATTGTAAAGCGAGCGAATTTTAAGCCGCTGCTGAGAATAATTCGGAAATCCGATGTCTTTGCGAAGAAAGTCTTCTTTTTGTACGGTAATTGCAACACGTGGTGATTTGGCAAGGGCCGACAGAATCTGAGTATTTGTTAGCCAGGCTACGGCGCCTACGACAACTTCATGGCGTTCACTGAGCTCGACAAAAAGCCTTTCAATGCCATCAAAATAAGTCGTGACCTTAGCCGATGTACTTGTCGCGGAATGGTTTTGGAGTGCACGATAGGAAAAGTCTTTCGCATCGGATTTGCGATTACTACTTGGTGACTTCTCACGAATAAATTTTTGTGAAAGTTTGTTGAGATCACGTATATTTTTCACAAAATTACCTCAAGAAGCAATAACTATCGCGACCTTATTTGCAGGAATTCGGGTGTTGATTGCAATTTCAGAGAAAACCGCCAAGCCAGATCCTTGGCTGCTTTCTCTGAAATTCATACTCGTCAGCCTAAAATTCTAGGCCTCGCCTTCGTCCAGATCGTCCTCGGTGGGCTTGGCCGTCTCGAGGATCTTGTCTGCGAGCAGGCCGGAATTCTGCCGGATCGCCGCTTCGATCTTGTTGGCGATGTCCGGATTATCGCGCAGGAAGCCCTTCGAGTTTTCGCGGCCCTGGCCGAGGCGCTGGCTCGCATAGGAGAACCAGGCGCCGGACTTCTCCACGATCCCGGCCTTCACCCCGAGGTCGATGAGCTCACCGACCTTGGAGACGCCCTCGCCGAACATGATGTCGAATTCCACCTGCTTGAAGGGCGGGGCGACCTTGTTCTTGACGACCTTGACGCGGACCTGGTTGCCGATGGCCTCGTCACGGTCCTTCAGGGTCGAGATGCGGCGGATGTCGAGGCGCACCGACGCGTAGAACTTGAGCGCATTGCCGCCGGTGGTCGTCTCCGGGCTGCCATACATGACGCCGATCTTCATCCGGATCTGGTTGATGAAGATGACCATGCATTTGGAGCGCGAAATCGAGCCCGTGAGCTTGCGCAGGGCCTGGCTCATCAGGCGCGCCTGAAGGCCGGGCTGGCTGTCGCCCATCTCGCCCTCGATCTCGGCGCGGGGCGTCAGCGCCGCCACCGAGTCGACAACGAGCACGTCGATGGCACCCGAGCGCACCAGGGTGTCGGTGATTTCCAGGGCCTGTTCGCCGGTATCGGGCTGCGAGATCAGGAGATCGTCGAGCTGCACACCGAGCTTGCGCGCATAGACCGGATCGAGGGCGTGCTCCGCGTCCACGAAGGCGCAGACTCCGCCCTTCTTCTGGGCTTCGGCGATGGTGTGAAGGGCAAGGGTGGTTTTGCCCGAGGATTCGGGGCCGTAGATCTCGATCACCCGGCCACGCGGCAGGCCGCCGACGCCGAGCGCGATGTCGAGGCCGAGCGACCCGGTGGAGACGGTCTCGACCTCCGCCACCTTATCGTTCTTGCCGAGCCGCATGATCGAGCCCTTGCCGAAAGCACGCTCGATCTGGGACAGCGCGGCATCGATCGCCTTCGCCTTGTCCTTGTCCACCATCGGGGAATCCACAACTTTCAGCGCGGGCTGGGCCATTCGTCGGCATCCTTATGCATGGGGAGAGCTCAAGGCTCAATGTGCCTCGGATGCGAATGATGTACTTGTTTTGTTCTTTTTTCGCAAGGTGCCGGGTGCCGATTTCGCATCATTCGGTGGGAGAACGTCGCCCTAACGGGCGATCGTCTCCTTCACCGTTTCCACGAGCTGCTTGAGGCTGAAGGGCTTGGGCAGGAAATTGAAATCCTCGCCCTCGGGGAGGTTCTTGCGGAACGCGTCCTCGGCATAGCCGGAGACGAAGATCACCTTCAGGTCCGGGCGGTGCTTGCGCAATTCGCGCAGCAGCGTCGGACCGTCCATCTCCGGCATCACCACGTCGGAGACGACGAGGTCGATGGTCTGGTCGACATCGCTGATGAGGGCCAGGGCGTCGAGGCCGGAGGCGGCTTCCAGAACCGTGTAGCCCCGTGCCGACAGGGCTCGACTGTTGACCGCGCGCACCGGATCCTCGTCCTCGACCAGCAGGATCACGCCCTGCCCCGTATGATCGGGCGAGGGTTTGCGCGGGGCGGATTGCCCGCTGCCGGGCTTTTCGACGTCGCGTGCTCCCCGGAGCCGGCTGGCGGCGATCTCCGCGTTGCTCTGCGGGGCGGCGGATGCGAGGGCGGGATCGGGGGCGGGCTCGGCGGCCGGTTCGTGACGCGGCAGGTAGATTCGGAAGGCCGTGCCGCTGCCAACGGTCGATTGCACGTCGATGGTGCCGCCGCTCTGCTTGACGATGCCGAACACGGTGGAGAGGCCGAGGCCGGTCCCCTTGCCGATGTCCTTCGTGGTGAAGAACGGCTCGAAGATCTTCTCCATCACGTCGGGCGGGATGCCCTCGCCGGTATCCAGCACCTCGATCAGGACGTGGTCGCCCGCCGGTGCGCCGGGCCGGCGCTCGGTGTTCTCCAGTCCTTCGAGGATGTTGGCGGTGCGGATCAGCAGGCGGCCGCCATTGGGCATCGCATCGCGGGCATTGACCGCGAGATTGACGATGACCTGCTCGAACTGGTTCACGTCGGCCTTGATCGGCCAGATGTCGCGCCCGTGCTTGAGGTCGAGGTCGACACGCTCGCCGAGCAGGCGCTTCAGCAGCAGCGTCAGGTCGGACAGCGCCTCGCCGACATTCATCACCTCCGGTCGCAGGGTCTGGCGCCGCGAGAAGGCCAGCAGTTGCCGCACCAGGCTGGCTGCCCGGTTGGCGTTCTGCTTGATCTGCATGATGTCCTGGAAGGCCGGATCGGTGGGCCTGTGGCTCGCCAGGAGCAGGTCGGAATAGCCGATGATGGCCTGGAGGACGTTGTTGAAGTCGTGTGCGATGCCGCCGGCGAGCTGGCCCACCGTGTCCATCTTCTGGGTCTGGGCGATCTGCTGTTCGAGCTGGCGCTGCGCCGTGGTGTCGAGGGCGTAGAGGATCACGCGCTCGCGGTCGGCCTGGGAGGACCCGTCCTCCGCAGCCGCGGTGTCGCCGCCGGCCGGGCTGAGCCAGACCCGCGCCGAGCGATTCCCCGGCCCCGCCAGTGCGACCTCAATGGGTTGCACCTCGATGGTCCCGTCGGCGGCCTTCACCAGGGCGCTCTCGAGGGCGGCCCGGTCGCGGTCGACCAGGGCCTCCCACATGGTCGGCTCGGTGCCGAGTTCGCCGCGCCCGTCCGGCACGGCCTGGCGCGGCGTCCCGCCGAAGAGCCTGGCGAAGGACGCGTTGGCGCGCGCGATACGCCCGGTGGGGTCGAGGGTCGCGATGGCGATGGGGCTGTTGTTGAGGAAGCGAGCGAGCCGCACTTCGGCGGCGCGCTGCGGCTCGTCGCTCTCGGCCCCGGCCGAGCGGTTGAGTACGAAGGTGCGTGACGGCCCGGGCTTGCCGTCCTGGCCGAAGGCCACGCGGTGATAGAGCCGGGTCGGCAGGGGCTGGCCGTTGCGGCGCCGCAGGTCGAGGTCGAAACGGTCCGTGCGGACCTCGCCGGGTAGTCCCTCGGTGGCGGTGAGCACATCGGCGCTGGGCGCGATATCGGGCAGGCGCAGGCCGCCCGAGCCGACCGTGGCGAGGTCGTAGCCGAGCCAGAAGGCCAGCGTCGCGTTCATGTAGACGATAGAGCCCGACGGATCGATGGAGAGGAAGCCGGCCGGCGCATGATCGAGGTAATCGATCGCGTGCTGAAGCTCCTGGAAGACGTTCTCCTGGCGCTCGCGCTCGTGGGTGATGTCGGTGACCGTCCACAGGGTCGCCGGGAGCCTCGGCCGCTCCACCGCCCGCACGGCGATGCGGAACCAGGCGAAGGCGCGCTCGGTCTCGCCCTGGGGCGGGGGCGCCATGCGGATCTCCTCCACATGGCCGCGCCCGTCATGGGCCGCCTGGGCGAGGCGGTAGACCGCCTCCGATACGTCCGGCGAGCCGACGAAGACGCGCTCCACCGGCCTGAGGTTGGAGAAGGTCTCCCCGCCGGAGATCCGCAGGTAGGCCTCGTTGGCGTAGATCAGGCGGCCGCCATCCTCGACGACGATGGCGCCTTCGGGCGAGGCGTCGACGATGGCCTTGGTGATGTCGTCGCGGCCGGTCTGGCCCGCGAGCTGGAGCGCGCCGATCGCCAGGGCGAACAGGCAGAACACGCCCGCCATGGCGAGCAGGGCGAGAAGACCCAGGATGAGCGGCTGCGCCTGCTCGTTGGCGACGAAGGACAGGCCCACCGCCGCGCCGACGAGAAGTCCGGCCAGGACGAGGAGCAGCCCGACCCGCCCAGGCCTTTCCGACCGGTCGATGGCGCTCGACACCGGTTTCGTTGGTCCGCTCACCTCAGCCATCTCGGCGCCATTCCACCCTCGAGCGATCCCGGTTAGCGCCCAGGCCGCGTCGGCAGCAAGGGTGTCCGCCGGACGTTAGGGACAAGTCTCGTCAAAAAAGGTGCATAAAGCGTGGCGCTTTCACGCCGCCCTGCGCTTCAGCCGCATGACGAAGCCGATCACCTCGGCCACGGCGCGGTAATGCTCGGCGGGAATCTCGGAATCGATCTCCACCGTCGCATGGAGCGCCCGCGCCAGCGGCGGGTTCTCCATGATCGGCACATCGTGCTCCTTGGCGACGGCGCGGATGCGCAATGCCAGGGAATCGACGCCCTTGGCGACGCAGATCGGCGCCGCCATGCCCGCCTCGTAGCGCAGGGCGACGGCGTAGTGGGTGGGGTTGGTGACGATGACCGTGGCGGTGGGGACGTCGGCCATCATGCGCTTGTTGCCCCGCGAGGCGCGGATCTGCCTCATCCGGCCCTTCACCTCCGGATTGCCCTCGCTCTCCTTGTGCTCCTGCTTCATCTCTTCCTTGGTCATGCGCAGCTTCGAGCGCCAGCGGAAGCGCTGGTACAGGGCGTCGCCCATGGCGATGACCACGAAGATGGCGAGCATGCCGCCGAGAAGCTTGAGGGCGATGCCGAGGATCGCGGGCAGCATCGCCGCCGGATCGAGCCGGGCGAAGACCTCGAGCCGGTCGCGCTCGTTCCACAGGATGGTGCTCGCGACGACCCCCACCAGCATCAGCTTGGCGAGCCCCTTGAGGAACTGGACCAGGGCCTCGACGCCGAAGATGCGCTTGATGCCGGCCATCGGCGAGATCCGATCGAATTTCGGCATCAGGGCATCGGTGGAGAAGACAAGCGGGTGCTGGACGAGACCGCCGGCGAGGCCTGCGATGACCACGAGGCTGACCGGAATCACGAGCGCCTGGGCGCAGATGAGCAGCATCCGCATCCCCATCTCGGTATAGGCGGTGGGGTCGGAGGGGACCTGATGCGCGTTCATCAGGAAGGCGCGCAGGCTCACCACGAGATCCTTGGCGATCGTTCCCGATGCCAGCAGCAGCGCCATCGTGAAGGCTGCCAGGATGAAGAAGGTGTTGACCTCGATGCTGTTGGCGACGTTGCCCTGCTCGATCGCCTTTTCGATGCGCCGTTGAGTCGGCTCTTCTGTCTTGTCTTCCTGGTCGCTGTCGTCGGACACGGCTCAGCGCTCCCCTGTCCGGCGCATCGTCGGACCGTTCGACACCGCCTTCATCGCCCGGTCAACTCGCCGAGGTAGCGGCCGATATCGTCGAGGAAGACGCTCATCATGATGCCGAGGCTGCCGAACAGGATCAGCATGCCGATGAGCACGGAGGCCGGCACCGCGATGAAGAACACCTGCATCTGCGGCATCAGGCGCGAGAGCACGCCGAGGCCGACATTGAACAGGATCCCGAAGGCGATGAACGGCGCCGAGATCTGGACCGCCAGGAGGAAGCCGCGCGCCATGGCCCGGAGCGCCAGCTGGGCCGCCTCGCCCATGGCCAGAACGCCGTCGGGCGGCAGCATCACGTAGCTCCGGCCGATGGCATCGAGCGCCACATGATGCAGGTCGGTGGCGAGGATGAGGGTGATGCCCAGCATCATCAGGAAGTTGCCGAGCGCCGCCTGCTGGCCGCCCTGCGTCGGGTCCACGGTCATCGCGTAGGACAGGCCGAGCTGCTGCGAGACGATGACGCCCGTGGTCTGCAACGCGGCCAGCACCATGCGGACGGTGAGGCCCAGGACGAGCCCGATCAGCAATTCGCCGATGAGGAGCGAGATCAATCCGGGCGCCGCGAGCGCAGCGCCCTGCATCGGCAGCAGCGGTCGCACCATCGGGAACAGGATCAGCGAGACGAGGAGCGCGAAGGCGAGACGGATGCGCGGCGAGACGGATTGTTCGCCGAGCCCCGGCAGCAGCATCATCAGCGTGCCGATGCGCGCGAAGGTGAGCAGGTAGGCCGCCGCGATGCCGGGCAGGAGCAGGTTCATGATCCTGCATAGCAGCGCCCGGCCCGGCGCGTCATCCGCCCGATACGATGCGGGCGGCGATGCGGGTCATGTAGCCGGCGAGCGCGTCGCCCATGAAGGGCAGCATGAACAGGAGCGCCGCGAAGACGGCGACGATCTTGGGCACGTAGATCAGCGTCTGCTCCTGGATCTGCGTCAGTGCCTGGAGCAGCGACACGATGAGGCCGACCACGAGGGCAACGATCATCAGCGGCCCCGCGACCTTGAGGAACACGAAGATCCCGTCCCGGGAGACGTCGAGGATGGCAAGGCCGGTCATGGACTGATGTCTCGTTGTGGGTGAAATGGCAGCGTCTGGTGCGCATCCCCCTCCCCACTGAGGCTACTGGATTCGCACATTTCGCGGGTTGCGCGGCCCTCCTCCCCCTTGTGGGGAGGAGTTGGAGGTGGGGGTGGTCGGGCGACCCTGATGCTGCGGAGGCTGGCGGAGCCACCCCCACTCCTGACCTCTCCCCACAAGGGGGAGAGGGACGCGATCTGCCTGAAAGGAAAAACGGGTGGATCCAGTCGCCCGGTGAGCTGAGGGGATTCTCGCGCTAGATCTGCATCCGCATGATTTCCTCATAGGCGGAGATCACGCGGTCGCGGACGGCGACCAGGGTCTGCAGGGCGGTCTCGCTCTCGGCGACGGCGGTCACCACGTCGACGACGTTGGCCTTGCCGCCCGCCACCGACAGGGCCTGGGCATCGGCTTTCGCGCCGCTCTCGCCGATCTTGTCCATGGCCGAGGTGAGCAGCGAGGTGAACCCGCCATCCGCCCCCGAGGTCGGGGCGATCCTGGGCGTACCGCCCTTCATCCCGCCGATGTTCTGGACGGCGGCGTAGGCTCCTGCGGCGAAGGCGTTGGTCGGCATGGCGGCGGACTTTCGGGAGAGGAAGAGCGTCAGGCCTTGAGGATGGCGAGGGTGGCGTTGATCATCTTGCGGGTCGCGGTGACCATGTTCAGGTTGGCCTCGTAGGAGCGCTGGGCCTCGCGCATGTCCATGTTCTCGATCAGCCCGTTGACGTTGGGCATCCGCACCTCGCCGCGCGCATCGGCGCTGGGATTTCCCGGATCGTACTTGGTGCGGAACGGCGAGTTATCCCGCCTCACCCGCCCGGCCTCGATCATCGACGCGCCGGTCTCGCGGTCGATATGCTGGGTGAAGGTGGGGATCTTGCGCCGGTAGGGTTCGGCGCCGACCCCGCTCGGGGCCGAATCCGCGTTGGCGATGTTCTCGGCGATGATCCGCATCCGGCCCGACTGGGCCTTGAGACCGGATGCCGCGATGGTCAGGGATTTCAGGAATTCCACGGCGCGTACTCCGCAAGCTCAGGGGTGGGCGGAACGATCAGCGCTTGCCGATGGCGATCTTCAGTTTGTCGAGGCTCTTCTGGTACATCGTCGCGGCGAGCTGATAATCGGCCTGGTTGTCACCGGCCTTCATCATCTCCTCCTCGAGATTGACCCCGTTCCCGCTCGGCCTGATCTCGAACCCGTTGAACCGGCGCGGCTCCGCGCCCGGGCCTTCGGGGCCGCCGTTGAGGGCGATGTGAGCCGGGCTGGTGACGGCGAGGCCCGAATTGCCACCCGTGGATCCGGAGGGCTGGGCGAGATCGCCGGTCCCGCCGCCGAAGCTGGGGCTCGCGAGATCGCGCGGCTTGAAACCCGGCAGATCGGCGTTGGCGACGTTCTCGGCGAGAAGCTTCTGGCGCGTCTGATTCCACTGCATCCGCGTGCGAAGCATGGAGAGAATGGGGAGATCGGTGACGGACACGGTGCTCGGAGCCCCTCGGCGCCGCCGGATGACCCCGGAGCGATGGGCAAAATCTGCCGCCTCCATGGTTAACGTCCGGTTAAGAGCCTGGCTGTCAGCAGCGGATGCTCGGCGCGGAAGTTGCCTGTTAACGAACTCTTAACGTTATTGCCTTCCGCCGCTGCGACCGTGATATCAGGACAACCTGTGCTGCGTAGGGCCTCCGGCCCGAAACCCGAAAGAGCCCGATCTTGTCAGCGTTCTTTAATTCGGACGGCTCCTTCCCGCTCCAGTTCCTGATCATATTCGCCGTCATTTTCGCCGTTCTGGCCGCCATCGTCCTGATCTTCCGGCGGTTCTCCGGCAGGGGCATGGCCCTGTCGAAATCCGGTCCGCGCGGCCGTCAGCCCCGTCTCGGCATCGTCGACATCTACGAACTCGACCGGCAGCGGCAGCTGATCCTGCTGCGCCGGGACAATGTCGAGCATCTGCTCCTCGTCGGCGGTCCCAACGACGTCATCGTGGAGCGCAACATCCACCGGGGCGCGGGATCCCGCCTCCCGCTCGACGAGTCGGCCCGGGCGGAGCCGCTCCCCGAAGAGCCGGTCTTCGAGCCGGCGCGGCCCGCCGATCCGCCCGCGCCGCCGGTCATGCAGCCTCCCGTCTTCCACGAGCCCAGGGCGCCGATTCCGGAACCGGCCGCGATCGTCAATGCGCCCGCCGAGCCCCCTGGCGAGGGCCTCGCCGAGTCGAAGCCCGCTCCCCGCTTCACCAAGGCGGATCTGATTGCGGCGAAGGCGGCGCGGCGGAACCCGCCGCCTTTGGCCAACCTGAAGCCCGAAGCTCCGGACCTGCCACGTCCGGCGGTCACCGCGCCGGATGTGGTCGCCGAACCGATCGTCCCTGCCGTCGAAGCGCAGAAGCCAGCCAAGGCGCCGGAAGCCCCACCCGCACCGGTGGCGCCCGCCGTGATCGAGGCGCCGAGCCCGGAGAAGGCCCCGGAGAAGGCGGTTCGGCCACAACCTCCGGTGAAACCCGCGCCCGTCGCGGAGGCGGCTCCCGTCGTTCCGCCGCCCCTGGCGCGGCCGACGAGTTCCCGCCCCGTGGACGCGGCCATCCTGTCCGACATGGCACGGCAGCTCGAAGAGGCCCTGCGCCGGCCTTCGGCCGCGATCTCCCCCTCCACGCAGGCCGTCCCGTCGACACCGCCAAAGGCGCCCCCCGTGCCCCCCGTGCCCCCCGCCGAGCCGAAAGTGGCGGCGGCGAAGCCCGAACCGCGTCCCGAACCCGTTGCCCCGGAGAAGGCGAAGGCGGACCAGCCGATCGACCCGATGGCGGCCGCCATGGCCACGCCCGTGGAGATCGCCCCGGACGAGTCGCCCGTGGTTCCTGCGAAGGACAAGCCGGCGAGTGCCGGACCGGCTCCGACCGAACCGGTCTTCGCCGATGCCGTGTCGAGCGAGCCCGCGCGGAGCGAGCCTGCGACCACCCAACCGGACGTGTTCCTTCCGGCCCCGCCGCCTCCGCCCGCTCCCAAGAAGGTGCCCGCCGCGAGCCAGAATCCATTCTCGGTGGAGGAGATCGAGGCGGAGTTCGCGCGGTTGCTGGGACGTCCCCTCGACAGGAAGGGCTGACCCCGCCGCGGCTATTCGGCGGCGGAGCGTGACGGGAAGCCCTTTCCGTCATTGGCGAGTGTGGTCGGCAGGGCGAAGGCCCCCTCGGTGGGCTCGTCCTTGCGCCCGATGAAGCGACCGAAGAGCCGGACGAAGAAGCGCGACAGGTCGTCCACCAGGACGAAGATCGCCGGCACGAAAATCAGCGATAGGCCCGTCGAGACGATGAGGCCGCCGATGACCGCGACGGCCATCGGCGCGCGAAATTCGCCGCCGATGCCGAGCGCCATGGCCGACGGCACCATGCCCGCCGCCATGGCGATGGTGGTCATGACGATGGGCCGGGCGCGTTTTCGACCGGCGTCGATGATGGCGGTGGCGCGGTCGACGCCTCGTGCCATCTCCTCGATGGCGAAATCCACCAGCATGATCGCGTTCTTGGTCACCACGCCCATGAGCATCAGGATGCCGATCACCACCGGCATCGAGATGGGCATGTGGAAGATCAGCAGCCCGAGGATCGCCCCGCCGATGGAGAGGGGCAGCGAGAACAGGATGGTGAGCGGCTGAAGGAAGTTTCCGAACAGCAGCACCAGAACGCCGAACACCATCATCAGCCCCGCGCCCATGGCGAGGGCGAACCCTTCGAACACCTCGCCCATGATTTCCGCGTCGCCGGTCTGGCTGATGCTCACGCCCGGCGGCAGGTTCTTCGCGGTCGGCAGCGCCATCACGGATTCGATCAGGGTGCCCAGCGCGTCCGAGCCCTCCATGTCGGCCTCCAGGGCCACGCGGATCGAGCGGTCGTAGCGGTCGATCGCCGTGGGACCACGCCCGAGGCTGAGATCGGCCACCGTGGAGAGCGGAACGGAGGCGCCCCCCTTCACCGGGACTTTCAGGCTCTCCAGCTGGGACAGGTCACCGCGCAGGGCGAGCGGCAGCTGAACCCGGATCGGAACCTGCCGGTCGACGGCGTTGAACTTGGCGAGGTTGGCGCCGATGTCGCCGATGGTCCCCACCCGCACGGTCTCGGCGATGAGGTCAGTGGAGACGCCGAGATCGGCCGCGACGCCGGCTTTGGGGCGGATGCGGATCTCGGTGCGGTCGAGGGGGGCGGTGGAGAGCACATTGACGAGGTGGGGCACGGAGGCGGCCTCGCGCTGCAATTGCGCCGCCGTCTCCGAGACGAGGCGCAGGTCCGGCCCCGAGACGATGAGGGCGAGATCGCGCTGGCCGCTGTCGCGCAGGGACCAGAACCGGATGTCCGGCTCCTCCCGCAGGATCGCGCCGATGACCCTGTCGAGCTGCTTTTGGGTGCGGTGACGGGCGTTCTTCGGCGTCAGGTTGATGGTGAAGCTCGCGAGCCGCACCTCCTTCTTGGCGGGCAGCTGGCGGCCGCCATCCACGAACACGCTGCGCACTTCGGGCAGCGCCTTGATCTTGTCGACGATGCCGTCCGTGATGCGGGTGGTGTCGGCGAGCCGGGCACCGGGCGGCAATTCGACCACGAAGATCGTCCGTGCCGCATCCTCCGCAGGCAGGAAGCCGGCGGGCAGCAGACCGGTGGACATGATCGATCCGGCAAAGCAGGCGAGCCCCACCACCAGGGTGATGAACTTGTGCCGCACCGACCACGCGACCACGCGGGTATAGGCCCGCATCACCGGCCCCTCGCGCTCGTGGTCGGGGCCGTGATCGCGCAGGAAATAGGCGGCCAGCAGTGGCGTGATGAGGCGCGCCACCAGCAGGGACATGAACACGGCCGCCGCGATGGTGAGGCCGAACTGCTTGAAATACTGGCCGGCGATGCCGCTCATGAAGGAGACGGGTGCGAAGATCGCGATGATCGTGGCGGTGATCGCGATGACCGCGAGGCCGATCTCGTCGGCGGCTTCGAGAGCCGCCCGGTAGGCGGATTTACCCATCCGCATGTGCCGGACGATGTTCTCGATCTCCACGATGGCATCGTCCACGAGGATGCCGGTCACGAGGGTGATGGCCAGCAGGCTGACCGCGTTGAGCGAGAAGCCGAGGGTGCTCATCACCCAGAAGGTCGGCAGCACCGAGAGGGGCAGCGCGATGGAGGCGATGAGGGTCGCCCGCCAATCGCGCAGGAACAGGAACACCACGATGACGGCCAGCGCCGCGCCCTCGATGAGGCTCAGCATCGCCGAGTGATAGTTGCCCACCGTGTTGATGACGGAGGTGTCGATCAGGTCGAACCGGACACCGGGATTCTTCGTGCCGAGATCGGCGATCTTGCGAGCCACCGCGCTGGCGACCTCGGCATCGCTGGCGCCCGTCGCACGCGAGATCGCGAAGGCGACGACGGGCTCGCCGTTGAAGCGCGCGAAGGTGCGCGGCTCCTCCGACCCGTCCACCAGCGTCGCCAACTCGTCCAGGCGGACCTTGCGGTTGCCCGGCACGACGATGGAGGTCTGGGCCAGGGTGTCGAGGCTGGCGGCACCGGCCAGCGTCCGGATCGACTGTTCCTGGCCGCCGAGTTCGCCGCGCCCGCCCGCCATGTCGGCCGAGGTGAGGCGGAGCTGGCGGTTCACGTCCGCCGCGGTAATGCCCAGCGCCAGGAGCCGGTCGGGTTTGAGCGTCACGCGGATCTCGCGGGCGACACCGCCCAGGCGCTCGACGCCACCGACGCCCTTCACGCCCTGGACCTGCCGGGCGATCACGTCGTCGATGAGCCAGGACAGGTCCTCCGACGTCATGGCCGGTGCCGAGGCGCCGTAGACCATGATCGGCAGTCCGGCGATCTCGACGCGGCTGATGATCGGCTCGTCGATGGTGCGCGGAAGCGTCACCCGCACCTTGGCGATGGCGTCCTTCACGTCGTTGACGGCGCGGTCCACGTTCACTTCGAGCCTGAACTCGATGGTGGTGGCCGAGACGCCCTCCGAGATCGTCGAGATGATGTGCTTGACGCCCTTCACCCCGGCGACGGCATCCTCCACCACCTTCGTCACCTGGGTCTGCAGTTCGGAGGGAGCCGCGCCGGCCTGGGTGACCTGGATCGCCACGATCGGGATGTCGATGTTCGGGAACTGCGTGATCGGCAGCGAGCGGAAGCTGACGAGCCCGAGGATCATCAGGACGAGGAACAGCACGATCGAGGTGATCGGCTTGCGGATCGCCCAGGCTGAGATGTTGAGGCGCATGGGCTGACGGGTCCGATTCTCAGCGCGACGTCACGGAGGCGGCGGCTTCGGCCTTCGGCTGCACCGGTCTGACCCGGTCGCCATGGCGCAGAAAGCTGCTGGCCCGCGCGACGACGGCCTCGCCGGATCTCAACCCCTCGCGGATTTCCATGAACCCGTCCGCCGCGAGGCCGGAGACGACCTTACGGGCCTCCACCGTGCCGTCATTCACCACGTAGACGAGGGCCGAGCCGTCGATCCCGTAGAGTACGGCGGAGAGGGGAACGGCCACGGAGTTGCGCCGCGCCACCTCGACCTTGCCGCGGGCGAAGGCGCCAATGCGCAGGGCCGGGTCGCGGTCGAGGCTGATACGGATCTTGCCGAGGCGCGTCAGCCGGTCGATCTCCGGGTCGATCCGGCGGACCTTGCCCGTCACGATCCTCCCCAGGTCCGCTTCGAGACGCACGATGTTGCCGCGCTCGATCCGGGGCATCCAGGTTTCCGGCACCTCGCCTTCGAGTTCGATCTCGCCACGCGCGATGAGCCGGAACAACGGTTCGCCCGTGGAGGTCGCCGCCGCGCCGATCCTGGCGGTGCGGCGGCTGACGATGCCTCGGTCGGGTGCCTTGATGTCGGTGCGCGCGCGCCTGAGGGCGATCTCGTTGCTCTGCGCCCGCGCCGCCGCGAGATCCGCTTCGGCGAGTTGCAGGCCTCCGTTCGCGGCAGCGAGCCTGCCTTCGCCGCCCTGGGCGGCCGAGACCCGCTGCTCCAGCACCGCCGCCGTGGCGTTCCCGGTCTTGATGAGGGAGCGGGCACGCTCCAGCGAAAGATTGGCCTCGATCTGCGCGGCCTCGGATTGGACGATCTGGCTGCGGGCCTGGACGATGGCCGCCTGAGCCTTGGCGATGGCGGCGACGTTGGCCGCCTCCTGCGTGGCGATCATCTCCAGCGAGAGCCGGGCCAGAACCTGCCCTTTCTCGACCTCGGCGCCTTCCTCCACCAGCAATTCGGTGATGCGGTAGCCCTCGATTTCGGGCGCCACCAGGATTTCGTCGCGCGGGACCAGGGTGCCGGTGACCACCGCCTGCTCGACGATCTCGCGATCGGCGGCGGCGACGATGGTCACCGCCGGCGCGGGCGCGGTGGAACCGCTCGTCGGCGGGACTTCCGCCGCGTGGATCACATGGGACGACACGAGGAGCGGAAGGATCGAGAAGAGCCGAAGCAGGCGCATGAAGAGGTGGCTCACCGTTCGACGGATCGATCTGGAAGACATCGTCGGCGCGGAGCCGCTTTTTACGCCCATGCAACGTGACACCGGCGTTTTCGTGACGCTCGACGCATTGCGTGTGGCAACGCTTTGACCTTCGACGGTGCGACCCGCTGAAATGTACCAGCGTCCGGACATTCGGGACGACCTCATGGCCAGTCGGTGAAAGCTTTCTCCAGGAACTTTGCCGCCGCGAGCGCTCGCGCATCGTCTCCGAAGCGGGCGATGACCTGCACCCCGAGCGGCGGCCCCTCCCCCGGCACGGGGACGGTGACGCACGGCACGCCCATCATCGTCCAGAGCCGGTTGAAGCGGGAATCGCCGGTGGAGGCGTAACCCTCCGGCGCTCGGCCCGGGGCCGAGACCGTCAGCAGGACGTCGAGGTCGGAATTGCGCAGGATGTCCCTCAGGCTGCGCCTGGCGTGATGCGCCACGCGCCGGGCCGCATCGTAGGCCGCGGCCTCGATGGTCCGGGATGTGTCGAGATGGGCGCGCAAGAGCGGAGGCAGCGAATCGCGGTGGGTTTCGTATTCCCAGGCGAGGGCCTGCGCGGATTCGAAATCCTGGATCGTCGCGTGCTCGTCGACGGCATGGCGGAACTCGTCGGGCAGGGTGAAGGCGCGGATGCCGGCGCCCGCCGCTTCCGCCATCGCCCGCGCCCGGTCGAGGGCCTCCAGCGCCTCGGGTTCGGCAGCCTCGCAATAATCCGGGATGAGCAGCCCGATCCGCGGCACCGTGGCGGGCTGGTCGATCTCCGGCCGGCCGGCGATGAGGGCGAGGGCATGGGCGGCATCGGCCGCGCTCGCGGCGAACAGGCCGAGCGTGTCGAGGGTCCAGGAGAAGCACTTCACCCCCACCGTCGGCAGGAGTCGGAACGACGGTTTCACGCCGACGACGCCGCAATAGGCAGCCGGCCGGATCACCGAGCCGCCGGTCTGAGTTCCCAGGGCCAGCGGCAACATGCCCGCGGCCACGGCCGCCGCCGAACCGGCGGAGGATCCGCCCGGCGTGCGGCCCGGCGCACGGGGATTGCGGGTCTCGGTCGGATCGATGAAGGCGAAGGCGGTGGTGGTGGTCTTGGCCAGGGGCACTGCGCCGAGGCGCTTCAGCCGCGCCACGATGGGGGCATCGGCGCGCGGTTGCCAGCCACGATAGATCGACGACCCCATCTGCGTCGGCAGGTGGGCGGTGTCGATGATGTCCTTGATGCCCACCGCGATTCCAGCGAGCGGTCCCGCATCGGGAACGTGCGGATCGGGATCGGTCGCCACGAAGGCGCGGATCGATGGTTCGTGCTCGGCTATCGCGTCCCGGGTCAGCGCCACGGCCTGCGCGGGGGTGAGCGACCCCGCTTCGATACGGGCGCGCATGGACAGGAGCGAGAGCATCGTCATCGGGTGGCTCGCGGGGACGCGGTTGATGGGAAGCGGGTGGCTCGTTCTAAGCAGGTTTCACCAAGACGGTCACCGGTTTGGCATTCCGAAACCTCTGACACCCCAAAGGTAGGAGCGAGGTGAAACCTCGGCCTGCCGACGCGAACCCGCTCAGGGGGCGGCGAGGAGCGTCTCCGGCCGCCCGTTCGGATCGTCGAGGTGATGGCAGTTGCGCCGGGGAGCGTCCAGCGGAGCGCCGTTCCACGAGGCGTCGGCCTTGCAACTTCCGGATGAGCCATTCATTGCCGCTCAGCTTTGGTCTCTCTCATGCATGGCGCGTCGGCCGAGGGAGAGCGACGATGGAAAGCGTGCCCGAGACACGCGCCAGGCCGGAGCGCTTCGAGAGTAGGGACGTGGGAGACGATGGCGGGAGTCGAGACGCAGGCGGCCAAGGATCGCGTGGGCATGATGTGCCAGTCCCTGCGCCGCGCCATCGTCGAGCGTGCGTTGGCACCCGGTGACCGCCTGCCGGAGGATGCCCTGGGCGAGCGCTTCGGCGTGAGCCGCACCATCGCGCGGCAGGCTCTGGGGCAACTCGCCGGTGAGGGACTGGTGGAACTGCGCCGCAACCGGATCGCCATCGTGGCGACCCCGAGCTGGGAAGAGGCGCGCGACACGTTCGAGGTCCGCATTTCCCTCGAACGCCTCGTGGTCCAGCGCCTGGCCGGTCGCCTCACCGCCGAGCAGGAAGCGATCCTGCTCGCCCATATCGATCAGGAGGACGCGGTTCGCGGCGGACCCGAAGCCCCGTCGATCCGCCTCGCCACCGAGTTCCACCTGCTTCTGGCGCGGATGACCGGCAGCCCCGTCCTCGTCCGCTACGTGGCCGAGCTCGGCTATCGCTGCGCGCTGACCCTCTCGCTCTACAGCCGGCCGCATTCGTCGGATTGTGCCGTCAACGAACACCGCGAGATCGTGGCCGCGCTGATGGCCGGCGACGTCGACCGGGCGACCCACCTGATGGATCACCACCTCGATGCCGTGGCGGTGCGCGCGCACATCGTCGCCGAGCCGCCGCGAGACCGCGACCTCGGCCGGGTCCTGGCGCCCTACGTCACGGAGAAGAGTACTTTGCGACGCCGGGCTGGTTGAAGCGGCGCAAATGCGATTTCGCGCCGGCTTGCGACCTGCGCCAATCCATCGGCTTTAATCTCTCGGCAACCCTGAAAGCCTAGGCCCCTCTCCTCGGACCGTCGGCCCTGACAGGAGAAGCCCGCCTTGCGTGAACCGTTCGTTCCCGATGCGCTGGCCGAGCGGCTGCGGGCCAAGCGGCGCAATACGAGGCCGGTAGCGGCCCTGGTCTGCGAGCCCGCCAAACCCGTCTTCGCCGAGTTGCTCGATGGGCGCGGGCATGGCACCGGGCAGTTCGTCCGGCTGTCGCAGGGCATGGTGGAGCGCATCGCGCGGGTGATGCGCGATGAGGTCGTCGGCGGAGGGGCTTGAACGGCCGGCGAGGCCGCATCCCACCGGACGCTGTTCCGGTTCGGCGAGAACGGCCGTACAGAGCCGGCGATGGATCTCAGACCGTACCAGCGCGCCAGCCTCGATGCCCTCTATGCCTCGTGGCGCGACGAGACCGGCGATGGGCTGATCGTCCTGCCCACGGGGGCGGGCAAGGCCTTCGTCATCGCGGCCCTGGTGCGGGAGGTGATCGCCGAGCGTCCCGATGCGCGGATCGCCATCGTCACCCATACCCGCGAGCTCATCGCCCAGAATCATCGTGAGCTCATGACCTACTGGCCTGATGCGCCGGCCGGCATCTACTCGGCCGGGCTCAACCGGCGCGAGACCGCGACGCAGATCCTGTTCTGCGGCATCCAATCGGTCTGGAACCGCCTCGACGCCATCGGTGCCTTCGACGTCGTGGTGGTGGACGAGGCCCATCTGATCCCGCGCGATGCCGAGACCCGCTACGGTCGGTTCCTCTCGGGCCTGCGCGCCGTTCGGCCGGACCTGCGCGTCGTCGGCCTCACCGCGACCCCGTACCGGCTCGATAGCGGCCGCCTCGACGAGGGCGAGGGCCGGCTGTTCGAGCGGATCGTCTACGAGGCCAATGTCGGCGACCTGATCCACCAGGGCTACCTCGCGCCCCTGATCTGCAAGGCCACCGCCACGGCGCTCGACGTCTCGGGCGTGGCCAAGCGCGGCGGCGACTACATTCCCAGCGCCCTCGAAGCGGCGGTGAACCAGGACTGGATCACCCGCGCGGCGGTGGAGGAAATGGCCGGTTTCGGCCGCGACCGCCGGGCCTGGCTCGCCTTCTGCGCGGGCGTCGCCCATGCGGAGGCGGTGCGCGATGCGGTTCGGGCGGAGGGCTTCAGCTGCGAGATGGTGACGGGCGAGACCGGCAAGCGCCAGCGCGACCGGATCGTGCGCGACTTCACCGCCGGGCGCCTGCGCTGCCTCACCTCGGTGGGCGTCCTCTCCACCGGCTTCAACGTGCCGCGCGTGGATCTCATCGCCCTGTTGCGGCCGACCCAGAGTACGGGGCTCTATGTCCAGCAGGTGGGCCGTGCCTTGCGCACCGCGCCGGGCAAGTCCGATGCGCTGATCCTCGACTATGCCGGTCTGGTGCGGATGCACGGGCCGGTGGACATCGTCACCGCGCGCAGTGCCGCCGCGATCAAGGGCCGTGAGGGCGAGGTGCGGGCAAAGCCCTGCCCCGGCTGTGGCGCGCTCATCGCCCTCAATGCCAGCACCTGCGAGGCGTGCTGGGTGGAGCCGGACGAGACCGAGGAGGATGGGCCTGGCCACGAGGCAGCGGCCGACGACGAACATCCGATCCTGTCCCGCACGGTTCCGGTCTGGCAGAGTATCTCCCGATGGCGGCTCGGTCGCCATGCGGCGTCCGGCAGCCTCGATGTCGAGTTCCAGACCGAGGACGGATCGAGCCACCGGGTGCGGATCGCCCTGGAGCAGGCGGGCTATGGTCGCGAGAAGGCGGTGCAATGGTGGCGTCAGCTCGGCGGGGGGCGCGACGTGCCCATGACCGTCGTCGAGGCCCTGGCGCGGACCGAGGAACTCACCCGCCCCGCCGCCATTCTGGTCCGCGCCAACGGCCGGTTCTCGGAAAGCGTCAGCTACCGCTTTGCGGACGGCCGCACCTTCGTCGATACGCGGCGGCTCGCCGGAGCCGACGCCTGAGCGTGCTCGCTTATGCCGAGACGCCGTGCTTCGTGAGCAAGCGTTCGGCGCTGTCGTTCCAGACCTCCATCGTCACGATCAACCCGTCGCGGACGGTGAAGCGGTCGACGTAGCGGTTGCCCTCGAACGGGGTGCCATCCGGCCATTCGCCGTAGAGGGTGCCGAGGCTGTAGACCGTGGTGAACCCCTCCCCCGGCACCACGTCCAGACGTTCCATGCGCTTCTTCACCCAGGCATAGCGGCCCGCGTTGAACGCCGTCACCTCGCGCGGATGCCGGAAGACGCGGCCGCCGGTGAAGACGATCTCGATCCCCGGCGCCATGTAGCCCGCCGCCCTCTCCGGATCCGGCACCATGGAGGCTTCGAGATAGGCGGTGACGATGGCCGCGTCGGTGCCGGTATCGGTTTTCGGTGTGTCGCTCATGCTTCCGCTCCCCATTCGATCGCGAGCCTGCCCGAAGCTCGACCGAAGTGCATGCAATTAGTGTATGCAGTTTGGCGTGAAAGCAGGCAGCGGGATTCCTGTGCGCAGGAATTATCTATATATTTCAATTGCCTGGGAAATGGCATGGCGGTTGCGGCGACGGATGCAATTCTTCCGGAGCTCCGATCCATGCGCAAGCACAGCCCATCGCCGATGACCCGCCGCCTCGCCCTCGGCGCGACCGCCCTGATCGGGCTCTCGCTGATCGTTCCGATCCAGGCGGCCGAGTCGATCAAGATCGGCCTCGTCACCGCCCTGTCCGGCCAATCAGCGAAATCGGGCGAAGCGATCTCGCGCGGCATCGGGCTCGCCATCGACGAGATCAACGCGGCGGGCGGCGTCCTCGGGCGTCCCCTGGAACTCGTGGCCCGCGACGACGAAGCCAACCCGTCGAAGGGCGTGCTGGCCGCCCGAGAGCTGATCCAGCGCGTCGGCGTCGTCGCCCTGGTCGGCGGTCTCGATACCCCGGTATCCATGGCGATCGTGCCCATCGCCAACCAGATGAAGGTGCCCTTCCTCGGCCCCTGGGCGGCGGGCACCGGCATCACCCGCAACGGTGCCGCCGACAATTATGCGTTCCGGGTCTCGGCGGTGGACGCCCTCGTGGACGAGGCCCTCGTCGCCTACGCCGTCAAGACCTACCAGGCCAAGAAGCCCGGCATGATCCTCGTCAACAACGCCTGGGGCGAGTCGAACCAGCAGGGCCTCACGGCGGCCTTGAAGGCCGTGGGCCTGCCCGCCGCCGGCATCGAGAAATTCGAGGCGTCCGATGTCGACATGGTGCCCCAGCTGACCCGGCTGAAGGAGGCCGGCGCCGACGCCCTGTTCATGGTCGGCAATGTCGGACCCTCGGCCCAGGTAGTGAAATCCCTCGACCGGATGGGCTGGACCGTTCCCGTCGTGTCGCATTGGGGACCGGCCGGCGGTCGCTTCGACGAACTGGCCGGCCCGAGCGCGGCCAAGGTCCATTTCATCCAGACCTTCACCTTCGCCGGCAACGCCTCGCCCAAGGCCGTCGCCGTGCTCGATGCCCTGAAGGCGAAGTACCCGGCGATCAAGTCCATGGCCGACGTGACCCCGGCGGTGGGCATCGCCAACGCCTATGACGCGACGCATCTCCTGGCCCTCGCGATCGGCGAGGCCAAGTCCACGAAGGGGCCGGACGTGCGCGACGGCTTCTACAAGATCGCCACCTATCCCGGCCTCATCAAGACCTACGACAAGCCCTTCGCCCCGGACCGTCACGACGCGCTCGGCCCGCAGGACTACGTCTTCACGCGGTTCAAGGACGGCGAGATCGTCGCCGTGGCGAACTGAGGGAGCGGCCATCGCCATTTATCCCACCCGCCACCTCATCCTGAGGCGCCGCGAAGCGGCCTCGAAGGAGGTCTCCGGAACTCACTGTGCGAACTGGACGCCTCCTTCGAGGCCTCCGCTTCGCTTTGGCGCCTGAGGATGAGGTGGCTGGGTGGGATGGACGACATGATACGGTGAAAGTGAGAATTCCATGCTGACCGGCTCCCTCGTGAGCGGCCTCGGTCTCGGGAGCATGTACGGGCTCATCGCCCTCGGCTTCCATGTGACTTATGCCGTCTCCGGCACCGTGAACTTCGCGCAAGGCAGCGCCGTCACCCTCGGGGCGGTGCTCGGCTACATGCTCGGCATCACGCTCGGCTGGCCGATGCCCCTGGCGGTGGCGGCGGCCCTGGCCGGCTGCGCGCTCCTCGGCATCGTGGTCGAACGCATCCTGGTACGGCCCTTCGTCGAGCGTGGCTCCGATGCTTGGCTGCTGGCCACGGTGGCGGGCGGCGTGGTGCTCGACAACGTCATCCTGTTCACTTTCGGCAAGGAGCCGCGCAGCCTGCCCTCGCCCCTGGCGCGTGACCCGATCGACCTGTTCGGCACCGGGATATACCCGCTGCAGATCGTGATCCCGGTGGTCGGCCTCGCCGTCGCCTTCGCCATCCGCACGGTGTTCCGCCGGACCGATCTCGGCCGCGTTCTCCTGGCGGTAGCGCAGAATGCCGACGCCGCGCGGCTGATGGGCATCGACGTGCGTCGCACGGTGGCCTGCGCCTTCGCGCTCTCCGCCCTGCTCGCGGGCGCGGCGGGCCTCCTCATCGCTCCGCTGTTCTCGGTCTCGGCCGAGATGGGCACCCTGTTCGGCATCAAGGCCTTCGCCGTCGCCATTCTCGGCGGGATCGGCTCCGCCACCGGCGTGGTCCTGGCCGGGCTGCTCTACGGCGTCGTGGAGGCTCTGGTCACCGGATATCTCGGCTCCGGCTACACCCAGATCGTGGTGTTCTCGGTGATCATCCTCGCGCTGGCGCTGCGCCCCGACGGCCTTCTCGGCCGGGCCGCCGTGAACAAGGTCTGAGCCGATGCGCGCCGGAAGCTCCGCCCTGCCCCTCGCCATTCTCGCCCTCACCCTCGCGG
This sequence comes from Methylobacterium sp. 88A, assembly GCF_000376345.1. Lineage (NCBI taxonomy): Bacteria > Pseudomonadati > Pseudomonadota > Alphaproteobacteria > Hyphomicrobiales > Methylobacteriaceae > Methylobacterium > Methylobacterium sp. 88A. The sequence goes on along the minus strand of NZ_AQVT01000001.1, from coordinate 1,125,240 downwards.
GGATCGGCCTCGTGGCCGCCACCGACGGCTACAGCCATTTCATCATCGCCCTCGTGACGTTGACGACGCTGGCCGGAACGGGGCTGAACGTCCTCCTCGGCCTCACCGGTCTGATCTCCTTCGGCCATGCCGGATTCTACGCGATCGGCGCCTATGCGAGCGCCATCCTGACCCTTTCCGGGGTCAGCTTCTGGCTGGCGCTCCCCGCTGCCGGCCTGCTCTCCGGGGTTCTCGGCGGCGTGCTCGCGATCCCCGCCATGCGGGTGAAGGGCCCCTATCTCGCCATGGTGACGATCGCCTTCGGCTTCATCGTCGAGCATGGGCTGATCGAGGGCGGCGCGCTCACCGGAGGCCAGAACGGCCTCGTCATCGCCACCGGCCCGACCCTGTTCGGATTCCCGTTCCTGGAACGCGAACTCGCGATCCTGTCGGTGCTCGGCGCCGGCCTCGCCCTCTACGGCTTCCACCGCCTCGCGCGCAGCCGCCTCGGCCTCGCCATGCGGGCGGTACGGGACGCGGATGTCGCCGCCGCCTCCCTCGGCTTCGATCCGGTGCGGGTGAAGATCCTCGCCTTCATGATCTCGGCGGCGCTGACCGGCCTCGCCGGGGCGGTGCTGCCGCCGTTGATGCTGTTCATCGCGCCGAGTTCGTTCCCGTTCACCCAGTCGATCCTGTTCGTGCTCTCGGTGGTGGTGGGCGGTGCCGGCACGGTGCTGGGGCCGCTCTTCGGTGCCCTCGTCACCGTCCTCCTGCCGGAGACCCTGTCGGGTCTCGCCGAATACCGCCTGCTGTTCTTCGGCCTCGCCACGCTGGTCGTGCTGTGGCTGGTGCCGGCGGGCATCGTCGGCAGCCTTGCCCGGCTGCTGCCGCGCCGCCTCACCGGGGCCGCGTCCGGAACCGGCGGCGACGTCGCGTCCTATCTGGCCCAGCCACAGCCCGAGGCGCTCGCGGTGGAGGGGATCGGCATCAGCTTCGGCGGCATCAAGGCGGCGCAGGACGTCTCGGTGACGGCCGCCCCCGGAGCCGTCACCAGCATCATCGGCCCGAACGGGGCCGGCAAGACCACCGTGCTCAACATGGTCTCGGGTTTCTACCGGCCCGGTGCCGGGGCGATCCGACTCGCGGGTCGGGATCTCGCCGGACTGTCCGCCCACCGCATCGCCCGCGCCGGAATCGCGCGGACCTACCAGACCACGCGGCTGTTCGGCTCACTGTCTGTCATCGATAACGTGACCCTCGCCATCGCCCCCGGACGCCTGTTCAGGACGGGCGCGGGAAGCGACGTCGATGCTGCCACCGCGCTCCTCGCCTTCGTCGGCTATACCGGGGCCCTCCACCGGCCCGCCGCCGAACTGCCGCATGTGGACCGCCGCCTCGTGGAGATCGCGCGCGCTCTGGCGGGCCGACCGCGCGTCCTCCTTCTCGACGAGCCGGCGGCGGGCCTCACCCGCGCCGATACCGACCGCCTGGGCAGCCTCCTGCGTCGGATCGCGGAGTGCGGAATCGTGGTGGTCCTCGTCGAACACGACATGCCCCTCGTCATGGGCATCTCGGACCATATCCTCGTCATGGATGCAGGACGACCCATCGCGCTGGGGGATGCCGCCACGGTACGGGCGGATCCCGCCGTTCTGCGGGCCTATCTCGGAGGCGCCGACACCCCTGCCCGGCCGCGTCCGTCCCCATGGACGGGCCCCGCCGACGCGGTCCTCTCAGCCCTCGACCTGACCGCAGGCTACGGTGCCGCTCCGGTCCTCGACCGCCTCTCCCTCGATGTCCGGCCCGGTGAGACCGTGGCGCTCCTCGGGGCGAACGGGGCCGGCAAATCCACCGCCATGCGCGCGCTCAGTGGCCTGCTGCGTCCGGTGGACGGATCCGTCATCCTGGAGAACCGCTCCGTGTCCGGCCTGCCGGCCCATGCCATCGCCCGCCTCGGCCTCGCCCTCGTGCCAGAGGGCCGCCAGGTCTTTCCGGAGCTGTCGGTGGTGGAGAATCTGCGCCTCGGCGCGCATGGACGGAAGACCTCCATCGATCCGGGCGAGGTGGAGGCCCTGCTCGACCGGTTCCCCCGCCTGCGCGACCGGGCGACGAGCCGGGCCGGCCTGCTGTCCGGCGGAGAGCAGCAGATGCTCGCCATCGCGCGCGGGATGATGGCGCATCCGCGCATCCTCCTCCTCGACGAACCCTCCCTCGGGCTTGCGCCGTCCATGATCAACGCCCTCTACGCCGTGGTGGCGGAGTTGCGCGACCAGGGCGTCACCATCCTCATCGTCGATCAGATGGCCGCACTGGCCTTGACCGTTGCGGATCGCGGCTACGTCCTGGAGCAGGGCCGCGTCGTCGCCACCGGATCGGCGGCGGAGCTCTACGCCGATGAAGCTCTCGCCGCCGCCTATCTCGGCGCTGCGTGACAATCTGAGCCTATGAGACAGATGAAGGAGCGCGACGCTTTGACGGACGCAGGTAACGACCATGGCCGCTATGCCTACAGCGCCTTGCCCGACCGCCCGGTCTACGATTGGCCGGGGGGCAAGCGCCTCGCCGTCTACGTGGCGCTCAATCTCGAGACCTTCGATTTCGGATCGGGCCTCGGCGCCGAACTGGCTCCCGGCGGCCCTCAGCCCGACGTGTTGAACTACGCCTGGCGCGATTGGGGCAATCGCGTCGGTGCCTTTCGGATGAAGGCCCTCTTCGACGAGCTTCGCCTTCCCGCCAGCGTGCTGGTCAACAGCCGGCTCTACGAGGATTGTCCCGGCCTAATCGAGGCCTTCCGGGCGCGGGGCGACGAGATCGTCGGGCATGGCCGCACCAATGCCGAGCGCCAGGGCAACCTCGAAGAGGAAGCCGAGCGGGCACTCATCGCCGAGGCCACCGCCACCCTGACGCGGGAGGAAGGGAAGCCCCCCGCCGGATGGCTCGGCCCCTGGATCTCGCAATCACGCGTCACGCCCGATCTCCTGGCGGAGGCGGGCTACCGGTATCTCCTCGACTGGGCGCATGACGACCAGCCGGTCTGGTTCTCCACCCGCGACGGCGGTCGCATCCTCTCCGTGCCGTATCCACAGGAACTCAACGACATCCCCGCCATCGTCGCCAGGAAGGACTCCGCGCGGGACTTCGCCGCCATGATCGTCGACGCGTTCGACGAGATGCTGGTGCAGTCGCGGGAGGCGCCCCTCGTCATGGGGATCGCTCTGCATTCCTACATCGTCGGCCAGCCGCACCGGCTGCGGCCGCTCCGGGAGGCGCTCACCCATATCGCCTCTCATCGCGACGAGATCTGGCTCACCACCGCCGGAGGTATCGCAGGCCACGTGTTGGCGAGCGCGGTAGCCGATCCGCGATAGGGCGGACGCCACGGGGCAATCGACCGGGACGACGAGATTGGCCACTCCGTCCGTAATTCGCCGGTCAGAGATGCGGTATAAAAGGGTGGAAGGCGCCGGAACCTTGCGCCATATAGGGGACATGACCGAAACATCGACATACCCCTACACCCTGGAAATCCTCAGCCCCCGCACCGAGGGCGCGACCTATCAGTGGGCCATTCGCAAAGGCGGCAAGCTCGTCCAGCGCTCGGATCGCAGCCTGACCAGCGAGGCCAAGGCCCGCGAGAACGGACTCGCCCAGATCGAGAAGCTTCTTTCCGGCTTCGGCGAGCGGTAAGCTCGTCGTCCTTCGATCACGGTTGCATGAGCGGCGGCTGACCCATCAACGCGGTAATGCCGTGAATCACGCGCGCTTCGAAGAAGCCCCCGTCGGGAATGCCCGGCGGGGGCTTCTTTCGTTTCCATCGTGACACGGACGCCCTCGAACGGTCGGTCCGTGTCATCAGCCAGGATATCGCGCAGTCTGTCGGAACATCGCTGTGAGTGGAACCTCGGCAGCTTGAGGCGGCAAGCTGCTTCGGAATCTTTTCTGGCATATTATATCCCAGTGGTGCATTCCTGAGTTCGATTGCTGGGAGGCCGTTTCATGGCAAAGCCGATACAACCCGATCGTCCGATTTGGCCCCAACTCCCGGACAAGCCCGGCGACGTCGATCCGGTTTTCGAAGATCAGACTCCGTCGAGCGAGCCCGCGCCGAGCTTGCCGCAAGCCGATCGCATATCCGCCGACCCGGCAGAGGGTAGCGAGCCCGTGCGCCTGCGTTGAGCGCCGAAGTCATTCCTGGTGAGAGCCACGAGTCGCAGGCCAGCACGAGACGGATCCGCTGCGAAGCTTGAAACCTCTCGTCGGCCGCGTTGGTTGACGTCCCAGAGATCCACTCGTGAACTTTGGGACATTTGATGACGAAGAACGCCGCGTTACTCGCCAGTGTGTTGTTGACCGCCTCGGCACCTGCCTTCGCGCAGTCGGCGGGTCCCGCCGAGATCAAACAGCCGGGTCCGGCGCGCATGACCTCGCCGGGCACGTCGGATGTGCCGGTGGTGAAGCCGGGCGGCATCGATAACAGCGGTCCGGGTTCCATCGGGACCGAAGCCTATGGCTCCACCGGCGCGGAAAGCCGCTCGAACAATTCGGGGGCCGCGGGCAACGCCAACAAGCCGGAAGTCGCGATTCCCAACACCGGCGGTGGTGGCGGTCGATAAACGGAAGGCGATGGACGACCGACCGGCCCGCGTGAGGGGGGCACAATCGCGGGCCGGTCGATGTACCGCGCATTCATGGCCTGAACGCGCGATCCCTGGAATGCCCGGTGGAGCCGGGCGCGAACGACGTCCTGCTCAGGATGCCGCGGGGTGAGCCATCGCGGCCTCGCCGGGCGATGCCCGTTCTCCCGCCGGCTCCCGCTTCACGCGGAACCAGAGGGCGTAGAGGGCCGGGAGAAACAGCAGGGTCAGCAAAGTGCCCACGCCGACGCCGCCGATGAGGACGTAGGCCAGCGCTCCCCAAAACACCGAGTGGGTGAGCGGGATGAAGGCGAGCATGGCGGCGGCGGCGGTCAGGATGACCGGGCGGGCGCGTCGCACGGTCGATTCGACGATGGCCTCGTAATCCGACAGCCCCGACGCCCGGTCATGGTGGATCTGATCCACCAGAATGAGTGTGTTGCGCATCAGGATGCCCGACAGGGCGATGAGGCCGAGGATCGCGTTGAACCCGAACGGCTGATGGAAGATCAGCAGGGTCGGCGCGGCGCCCACGAGGCCCAGCGGCGCGGTGGCGAACACCATGAACATGGTGGCGAAGGAGCGCACCTGGATCATGATGACCGTGAGCGTCACGATCAGCATGATTGGGAACACCGCCACGAGCGACATCATCGCCTTCGCGCTTTCCTCCACGGCGCCCGCCGTGTCGATGCGGTAGCCCGGTGGAAGCTTGGCCTTGATCGGTTCCAGCAGGGGGAAGATCTGGGCGTGGATGTCCGGCGGCTGTTTCCCGTCGAGGACGTCGCCCTGAACCCGGATGTAGCTTTCCCGGTTGTAGCGCTTCAGCACCGCATCCTCGCTGCGGCTCTCGAGCCGCGCGACCTGGGAGAGGGGTACCTGGCGCCCGTCCTTCGTCGCGAGGGTGAGGTCCCCGACTTCGCCGAGCGAGCGCCGTTCCGGGCCGGGGCTGCGTAGCAGGACATCGACCGAGCGCAGGTTCTCGCGCACCTGGGTGGCCGGCATGCCGTTCAGGTAGCTCTGCAATTGCTGGCCGGCTTCCTTCGGTGTCAGGCCGATCAGGCGCAGTCGCTCCTGGTCGAGAGCGAGGTGCAGGTTGGGGGTCTTGTCGCCCCAGTCGAGATGGACCATCCGCATGTTCGGGTTGGCCGCCATGACGTCGCTGACCTCGGCGGCGATGCCCCGGATCACGTCGAGATTCGGCCCGACCACCCGGAAGGCCACGGGGAAGCGGATCGGTGGCCCGAAGACGATCTGCAGGACACGCACCCGTGCCTCGGGGAAGCGCCCCTCGTCGACGAGTTTGCGGACCTTGGTCCGCAGGGCGTCGCGCGCCGCCGCGTCGGCGGTCTGCACCACGATCTGCGCGAAGGCAGGATCGGGCAGCTCGGGATCGAAGGACAGGACGAAGCGCGGCATGCCCTGGCCGACATAGCTCGTGATCTCACCGGCTTCCGGCAACTCGCGCAAGGCGGTTTCCAGCCGCGTCACGCTGGCCTCGGTGGTGGCGAAGGCCGAGCCCGCCGGCAGGGTCACCTCGACGATGAGCTCGGCGCGCTCCGAGTTCGGGAAGAACTGCTGCTCCACCTTACCCATGGCCACCACCGCGCCCGCAAACAGGGCCACGGTGATACCGGCCGCCATCCATTTGTGGTCGACGGACATCCGCACGAGGCGGCGCAGGCGCTGGTAGTTCCTGGTGGCGTAGATCGCGTCGTGGCCGCCTTCCACCCGCTTGATGTTCGGCAGGAGCTTGACCCCGAGATAGGGCGTGAAGGTCACGGCCACGATCCAGGAGATGATCAGCGAGAAGGCCACCACCCAGAAGATGTTGCCGGCATATTCGCCGGCCGTGGACGCCGCGAAGCCCACGGGGAGGAAGCCCGCGATGGTGACGAGGGTGCCCGTCAGCATCGGCGCGGCGGTGGCGCTCCAGGCATAGGTCGCCGCCTCGATCCGGTCGGCGCCCTCCTCCATGCGCACGACCATCATCTCGATGGCGATGATCGCGTCGTCGACGAGGAGGCCGAGCGAAATGATGAGGGCGCCCAGGGTGATGCGGTCGAAGTCGCGACCGGTGATCATCATCACCACGAACACCGCCGACAGGGTGAGCGGCACGGCCAGCGCCACCACGATGCCGACCCGGAAGCCGAGCGCGGCGAGGCTGACCACGATCACCACCCCCAGGGCAGTGAAGAACTTGACCATGAACTCGTGGATGGCCTCGTCGATGACCTTGGCCTGGTCGGTGATCTTCGTGAACGAGATGCCGACGGGCGTTTCATGATGGATCGCGATCTCCTCGGCATTGAGCGCCGCACCGAGATTCAGCCCGTTGAAGCCGGGCTTCATCACCAGGCCGAGCATCAGCGCGGGCTCGCCATCGTTGCGGATGGCGAAGGTCTTCGGATCCTCGTAGCCGCGCTTCACCTCGGCGATGTCGCCGAGCTTGAAGCTGCGATCGCCCGCCGCGACGGGCAGGTTGCGGAGGGCATCGAGCCCATCGATGGCGCCGTCGAGTCGGAGATAGACGCGCGGTCCCCCCGCCTCGATGAATCCGGCCGGGGTCACGTCGTTCTGGTTGGCGAGAGCCGCCAGCAATTGCTGGCCGGTGATGCCGAGCGTGGCGAGGCGCTGGTAGGAGATCTCGACGAAGATCTTTTGGGCCTGCTCGCCGAGGATGTTGATCTTCTCGACGCCGGGTACGCGAAGCAGGCGCTGGCGAAGCTCCTCCGCCCGCATCACCAATTGCCGGTGCGGTAGATCCTTGGCCTGGAGTGCGTAGAGAGCGAAGTAGATGTCGGAGAATTCGTCGTTGAACAGCGGCCCCAGCACGCCGCGCGGCAGGCTGGAAGCCTGGTCGGAGAGCTTCTTGCGCGCTTGATAGAACTCCGCCTGGAGCTTGGCCGGAGGCATGTTGTCCTTGAACAGCACCTTCATCAGCATGAGCCCGGGCCGGACCGTGGTCTCGACGCGGTCGTAGTAGACAAGCTCCTGCAGGCGCTTCTCCAGCGGATCGGCGACCTGGCGCTGCATCTCGTCGGTGGTGGCGCCGGGCCATGCGGCCGAAACCACCATGACCTTCACGGTGAAGGCGGGATCCTCGGCCCGACCGAGCTTTTCGAAGGCGAAGAAGCCGGCGCCGGTGAGCGCGATCAGCAGGAACAGCGTGACCGCCCGCTCCCGGACGGCAAGCGCGGAAAGATTGAAGCCGCTCACGGTGCCACTCCGGTCGTCGCGAGGGGAGAGACCCGGACTTTCTGCCCGGCCTTGAGGAGATGCGCCCCGAGGGCCACGATCCGGTCGCCGGGATTCAGGCCGGAGACGATGTCGGCGTTCTCCTCGGCCATGCGGGCGACGGCGACGGATTGGGCCGTGACGGTCTGGGTCTCCGCGTCGTAGCGCCAGACCGACGCGCCCTGGCCCTGGTCGAACAGGGCGCCGAGCGGCACCGCCACCGCGGCCGCCCGTGCGGCGTCGGTGGATTTGAGTTGGAGCGTCACCGTGGCGCCCAGTGGTGCGGTCTCGCCGCCGCCCGAGAGAATGTAGCGCGCCCTGTAGGTCCGGGTCGCGGCATCCGCCGTGGCGGAGAGCTCACGCAGCCGCGCCGGATAGGTCACCTCGCCCTCGGCATAGAGGATGGCCGAAGCCTCGCCCTGCGCGGCGCGCCGGCTCCCCTCGGGCAGGAACACCTCGGCCTCGCGGGCGCCGTCGCGCGCCAGCTTCACCACGGTCTGCCCGGCGGCGACAACTTGGCCCGGTTCGGAGGGCACCTCCATCACGACGCCGTCGGCATCCGCCTGCAACTCGGAGTACCTGGCCTGATTGGCGATCTGGCTCGCCTGCGCCTCGGCATTGGCGAATTGCGCGATGGCGGAATCGGCCGCACCCTTGTTCTGGTCGTAGGTCTGTTTCGAAGTCCAACCGTCGGAGACGAGCTTGCGGCTGCGCTCCTCATCGGCCTTCGCCTTGATCATCTGTGCGCGAGCCGCCTCCACCGAGGCACGGGCTGCATTGAGCGCCAGGCTGAAGTCGGTCCGGTCCAGGCGCATCAGCGGCTGGCCCCGCGTCACCCGATCCCCCGGGTCGACGAGCCGTTCGAAGATCTTGCCGCCGACGCGAAAGCCGAGATTGCTCTCGGTCCGAGCCCGGACGACGCCGGTATAGCGCGCGATCCCTCCGCCACCCCGCGCGACCTCGACGGTCTGGACCAGGGGCGGTTGAGGCGACACGGCGGTCTCACCGGGCGAGCAGGCCGCCAAGGCAAGACCGACAATCCCGAGGGCAATCCTCGCATCCATCACGCATTCCCCCGGCAACCGCACCATCATTAAGATGATGATCGTAATATATTCGGGCATGGGCCAGCGTCAAGGGTGTGGCGGGATTATGCTGAAGCCATGCAGGCAGCCGGGATGGTGAGGGCACGCCCGTGACGGTGCGCGGCCGGCGGCATCACCGTCGCCGACCCGCTCTTCGAAGCGAAAACGGCGGCCGAGGGAGATCAGACAAATTGGGAAGCTTCGGCCAAAGCGGCGCAGCCGTGGTACGCTCGCTGCGATCGTATTCCGATCACCATGTTCCGAGCGCCGAGCGATCGATCAGGAGCGGCAGCGAGGCGCCGGGACACGTGCTGATGCCCGGTAGCGACGCATATTCGCTGGGACGTCGGTCGCGGCGCCGGGGAAGGCTCATTCCCGCAAGGGGCGAGCTTCGAGGATGGCCGCCAGAATGAAGGGACGCTTCATCAGCGGACCGGTATTCCCGCGGTTGACGAAGTCGTTCGCGCCGGGATGTCGTCGCACGGCTTTACCGAGATCGAGCCGGTAGCCCTCCTTGAAGACGAACGGGGGCGCCATGGAATTCGCGAGGTAAGTTTCGACGGCAGCCGCCACCTCCTCCTGGGAGATGAGGTTCAGTTTGCAAAGGGCGGCTGTCGTCAGCTTCTCGGTCATTCGGAACGGTAAGGCTGCGGGGCAATCCCCGCAACCGTCCCACCGTCGCGCCGTACCGAAGAAGACGGGTGAGCGTATGGCGCCGCCGTCTTAGCGGTCGCGACGCTCCCGAACGGTGCCACGCTCTTCACGCCGCTCCATCCGCTCCTCGCGCCGATCCGGATCGACACCGAGCACGCCCCCGACGGTGCCCGTCGCGGCCCCGACCGCACCGCCGACCACCCCACCGACGGGACCGGCCGCACGATTGCCATCCTCGATCCCGCGTTCGGCGCCCCGTACCGTCCCCTGGGCCTGCGCCGATGCGGCCAGGGCGAGGGGCGAAAGAAGGACGGCCGCAGCGATAAGGGCATGTTTCATGAGGGTCTCCTCAACTGATGGATCGAACGGGAGGCTCACTTGGGCGAGCCTACCCTGTGTGATCGGTCAACGGTCGAAAGACGGATTGGTCGCAAGCGTGGCCCTGAGAGACACGCTGGAGCGTCAACTAGAGCTGCGCCCGACCACGTTGGGTCGGGGCACATCTCTAGGCCTTTGTTTTGCCGCGCTGTTTTTCGCCGAACCGGCATCCACTTCGGCGGTGAGCGCTCGAGGGCGTTCCATCAGGGCAGGTTGGAGATGACGGAGCGGCCCCGGGCCAGGGAGGCACGTCGAAGGACGAAGCTCCTTGGACGCCAACTCGCGGTTCCAATCAAACCTATGGCTTGACCGCAGCCTTCTTGGACGGCTCCGCGTGTTTGATGCTGCCTGTCTCGGAGACGCGATCCCGCGCCTGATCGAGGCGCTTCTTCGAGGCGACAAGCTCGCGCTGTGAGCCGGCAAGCTGCCCCTTGGCTGCGTCGCGCGCGGCAGCAGCTTGTTGAAGTTCCTCTCGCGCAGAGGCGAGCTTGCCTTGCCACTCATGCAGGAGATCGTTGTTTGCCTGTTCCAACTCTTTTTGGCGGTTGACCGCCCCGTCGCGATCCGCCCGCAGGAGGCCGACCTGATCGGTGAGATCGCGGTATGCCGAAGCCTTGTTCGCGAAGGCTCCCCATCCTGCAAAAGCGTAGACCGCCAGAATCAAGTTCAACGCCACCGTACGTGTCGGCGTCCAAGCAAACAGCACCGCAAGTTTCCAGCGCAGAAGTTCAAGCAGGCGAGGCATGGACCGTTTGTCTCCCACCGCAACTGGGCGGACCCCCTGGTCCGAACGGCTGACCGATGAATGTCGAGAGAATGCCCGTGCAGCGTTAATGCCTGCTTACGACGAGCAAGAGTGAGCCGCTCCTGAATGTATCACGAGGTCGCCGTCGACGACCGCCGCTATGAACGAGAGTGTCGATCAATCGCCGCGTCGCCGTTACCGTCCCGCTGGAGTTCTTCCGGCAGGACGAGCGCAAGGTTCTGGCGGGCAATCAGATCGGTGACGCCGACAGGCCGGTAGGCCCAGGCATCCACGCCGACATCGCATGAAAAGCGGGTATCGGGCAGCGATCCATGGGTGTGGCCATAGAGGTGCCGCGTCCCGCGCCACAAACCCGGCCAAGCCCGATGGGCGTAGTGAGCAAGGAACAGTCGCCATTCCTTGCCGGCGGCATCGCTGACGGTGATCCGCGCACTCTCCTGCGGCGGCTTTACCCATGGCAGTTCGAGGACCCGATTGGTGTCGTGATTGCCGCGGATCAGCCGCTTTCGCCCCCTCAAGGCAAAAAAGATCTCCGCACAGCGAGCCCGGCTGGCGCCGGCCGCGAAATCGCCGAGATGCCAGACTTCGTCGTCGTCGCCGACGACCTCGTTCCAGCTTTTGATCAAAGCCGCGTCATGATCATCGAGCGACCCGAACGCAACTCCCCGCTGACGCAGAATGTGGGAGTCTCCAAAGTGTGTGTCGGCTGTGAAGAAGGTGGCCATGCGACTCCCACGGCGCCGGGTGCCTCGAGCGGTCGCCTGCCATTCAAACGCTTCCACTTTGCGGGGGATCGGCACTCCGGCAGAAAAGTCGCGTTGATCAGGACGCTGCCATGCACTTCCAACGCTCGGCCGCGTGCGTGCGAGACAGAAGTCGAGCGGAATTCAGATTTGGCCGACACGGAATGGGGGGAATTCGTGGGGGCCGTCCGTCAGGCCGAACTCGCAAGCAAATGCAAGGGTTTGGCTAAATGGCGGAGGGAGCGGGATTCGAACCCGCGATACCGTTTCCGGTATACACACTTTCCAGGCGTGCGCCTTCAACCACTCGGCCACCCCTCCAGTCTCTCACATCGTTGCCAGCTTTTGCAGCGGCGGCGATGAGCGAGTGGCGTGCTGTACAAGCCGAGTTCCCCCCGTGCAAGGGACCAGCGTACCGATCCGGTGAGGAAACATGCGATTTTCCGGCTGCCGCCGGGTGCCTGTGTCCCATCGGCACCGGGGCGGTCGCGACTGAGGGCGGAGATTGCGTCACCGCTTGAGGATCAGGCTGGCCGAGCGCGATGCGTCGAAGGATGCCACGGGCAGGTGCGATACCGCGGGCTCGGGGGATCGGACCCGGTATCGCCACGGATCCTCCCGGATCGGGAACGGCGCGAGCGAGACCGAGTTTTATCGACCTCCACCGTGCCTCGTTAACTCTTCGCTAACCCTGAGCCCGGCAATTCTTGCCGGGTCCACGTGGGACGTGAAGGGTGTCGAGAATGAGCGAGGCGGGCTCCGCCGCGTCGGGTCCGGGGATGAGCGTCTCGCAATTCGCGAGCTTCGCGATCCCGAACCGTGCCAACCTGACCGCGCTTTCGAAGCGCACGGACCTGTTCTTCGCCACCGCCGTGATGGGCATCCTCACGGTGCTCATCTTCCCGCTGCCCGCGTTCCTGCTCGACCTGCTGCTCGCCGTCTCGATCATCATCTCGGTGCTGATCATGATGACGGGGCTGTTCATCGACAACCCGCTCGAATTCACCGTCTTCCCGACCCTGCTCCTCGTCGCGACCCTTCTGCGGCTGGCCCTGAACCTCGCCTCGACGCGGCTCATCCTCGGCCATGGCCACGAGGGGACGGCGGCGGCGGGCCACGTTATCGAAGCCTTCGGCAACTTCGTGATGGGCGGCAACTTCGTCATCGGCATCATCGTGTTCGCGATCCTCATCATCGTGAACTTCGTCGTCATCACCAAGGGTTCGGGCCGTATCGCGGAAGTCGCCGCCCGCTTCACCCTCGACGCCATGCCCGGCAAGCAGATGGCGATCGATGCCGACCTCTCGGCCGGCCTCATCGACGAGAAGGTGGCGAAGGCCCGACGCGCCGCGCTGGAGGAGGAATCCTCCTTCTTCGGCGCCATGGACGGTGCCTCGAAATTCGTGCGCGGAGACGCCATCGCCGCGCTGCTCATCACCTTCATCAACGTGATCGGCGGCATCATCATCGGCGTCGCCCAGCAGGGCATGCCCTTCGGCGCGGCCGCGAAGTCCTACACGCTGCTCACCATCGGCGACGGCCTCGCGAGCCAGGTGCCGGCCCTCATCGTCTCGACGGCGGCGGGTATCCTCGTCTCCAAGGCGGGCGTGAAGGGCTCGGCCGACAAGGCGCTGGGCAAGCAGCTCGCCAACTACCCGAAGGCGCTCGGCATGTCGTCGGGCGTGATGGTGCTGCTCTCGTTCCTGCCGGGCATGCCGATGCTGCCCTTCCTCGCCCTCGCGGGGGCCTCGGGCTACGCCGCCTGGCACTTCGCCAAGATCGCCCGCGAGGCCCCTCCCCTCGACTCCGATGGTGCGCCGATGGACGCCACCGCGGTGGCTGCGGCCCAGGCCGCCAAGGAGGAGACGGTGACCGATCTCCTCAAGCTCGACGACCTCAAGCTCGAAATGGGCTACGCGCTCCTCGCCCTCGTCAACGGACAGGAGGGCCAGGATCGGCTGACGGACCAGATCAAGGCCCTGCGCCGCCAGCTCGCGGCGGAACTCGGCTTCGTCATGCCCTCGGTCCGCATCCTCGACAACGTCCAGCTCGATTCCAACGCCTATGTCGTGCGGGTGAAGGAGATCGAGGCCGGCACGGGGCAGATCTTCCCCGGCCAGTTCATGGCCATGGACCCGATGGGTGGACAGGTTCAGCTGCCCGGCCAGCACATGCTCGAGCCGACCTTCGGCCTGCCCGCCACGTGGATCGACGCCTCCCTGCGCGATCAGGCCCAGCTCAAGGGCTACACCGTTGTGGACGCGGCCACCGTGGTCTCGACCCATCTCACCGAGATCATCAAGGCGCATGTGTCGGAACTGCTGAACCATGTGGAGGTCCAGAAGCTGCTGAAGGAGCTCTCGAAGGATCATGCCGACCTCCTCAAGGAGGTGGTACCCTCACAGATCGGCACCACTGGCATCCAGCGCGTGCTGCAATTCCTCCTCGCCGAGCGGGTCTCGATCCGCGATCTCGGCTCCATCGTCGAAGGCATCGCCGAGGTGGCGGGCCATGTGAAGAACCCGCGCGACATCGTCGAGCATGTCCGCGCCCGCCTCGGCCGCCAGATCTGCGCGCAGTACCAGGGCCATGACGGCATGCTGCCGATCATCACCCTGTCACCGGCCTGGGAGCAGGCCTTCCTCGAATCCATCGCGGGCGAGCGCGACGAGCGCTACCTCGCCATGCAGCCATCCAAACTCTCGGAATTCGTCAACACGGTGCGCGACCGCTTCGAACAGGCAGCACGCATGGGCGAGATGCCGGTCCTCGTCACCTCGGCTCAGGCCCGGCCTTTCGTGCGTTCCATCATCGAGCGCTTCCGCCGTGAGACGGCGGTGATGAGCCAGGCGGAAATCCACCCGCGCGCCCGGCTGCGGACGGTGGGTTCGGTCTGAGGCCGAGATCCGGAAACACGGTGAGGGTCCGCCCGACCGTATCGCGGCGCTCTAAAGGCTCCTTGAGCCGTTTTTCCAAAGCTCCGCCTCATCCTGAGGTGCCGCGTAGCGGCCTCGAAGGAGACGTCCAGAGATCGCGCGACCACTGGAGGTCTCCTTCGAGGCCTTCGTTGCGCTTCGGCACCTCAGGATGAGGTGATCTGATTGGATGATGGACCTTCGTGAGAGCACCCGCTGAGACATCCGATCGAGCGGAGGCTCAGAGCGGCTTCTTCTCCAGCTTCTTCTCAATCCTGGTCGGATCGAGACCGGGCGCGACGACCGGCGGTGCTGGCACGGCCGAGGCCTGCGGCGCATTCGCGAGGTCGGCGAGGCGTGAGCGCTCGTAGAGCAGGACGACCACCACCGAAATCAGCGCCGGGATCCAGAAATAGAACACCCGGAACACGATGACTGCCGCGATGATCGCATCCTTCTGGCCGGGATCGGTGATCTGCATCGCCGTGATGAAGACCAGTTCGAAGACGCCGAGCCCGCCCGGTGCGTTCGAGACCAAAGCGACCGAGAACGAGGCGAGGAAGATCGCGATGACGGCGATGGGGCCGGGATTCACCGCTTCCGGCAGGGCGAAATACAGGATGCCGGCCGCGCCGAGCAGTTCGAGCGGTGCCGCCAGAAGCTGGCGCCCCATGATCGCCGGGCGCGGATATTCGAGCTTGAATTTGCGGATGTGGAGCGGCGGGAGGCGCAGGATCGACCCGGCGACGTAGAGCGCGACGAAGGCGAGAAGGCCGATGCCGACGATGAGCGCGGTCTTCGGGTCGGTGAGAAAACCGGGCAGGATCCCCTTGAGCCGCGAGAGCAGCTGCGGTTCGATCACCAGGACGACGCCACCGAGCAGGATCGTCCCGAGGAAGAAGGTGAACGAGCACAAAGCCACCAGCACCGCCACCTGGGCGGCCGAGAGGCCTTTGGCCGTGTAGGCTCGGTACCGCACCAGGGCGCCCGAGAAGACCGAGGCACCGATATTGTGGGAGAGCGCGTAGGTCGTGAACGAGCACACCGCTACGAAGAACCACGAGATTCCGCGCACGCCGAGATGCAGCAGCGCGATCCGGTCGTACCAGGCGAGGGCCGCATAGGCGACGAGGGTCGAGAGCCCCGCCAGGGCCATGCGATGGGGCGGGATGGCGACGATGGCCCCCCATACCGCCGCCATCGATGTGGTCTTCAGCTCCTGATAGAGAAAGTAGCCGGAGATCGCGATCGCCAGGATGCCGATGAGCGGCCAGGCGAAATCCTTGATTGTCTTCATTGCGAACCGGTCATGCCCCCACAGCCCAGACTACCTGCACGACCGCGCTGAGCATCGCAAGCGAGACGGCCGGCTAAGGCATTCCCCGGACAGATGTCATGTGAACATGACGACTTCGTGCCGCCCGCGCCGACGGATCGCTCAAGCGCGAATGCGGGAGAGGCCGATGCCGTCCATGGCGGCCTGGTCGCGGGCCGCTTCGGCGACGCGTTCGGCCGTGCGCTCGCGATCCTCGAGGATCTCGATCTTCTTGAGCTCCTCGAACGCCTCGCCGAGTTCGGCCTTGGCATCGGTGAGCTGGCTCTCGAGGGCGAGTGCGGATTGGCGCATGTTGTCCCGGCGGGTCGCGGCGGCGCGGGCATAGGTGGGATAGGCGAAATGGCCGGTATCGGTGATGCCGGCGCGGCCTTCCTCGTAGGCGACCTCGCGGTCGAGTTCGGATGCCATCCGGTTGAAATCGGCCATCATCATTTCGATTTGCGTCACCCGCCGACGCTTCTCGTCGACCTGGAAGCGGCGCAGCCGGATCAACGTGTCACGCGATTTCATATTGAGGGTCCCATTCCACGCCACGCACGAAAGGCCGGTGCTGTCGGCGCCTGAAGCGAATGAGATGACGTTCCGAACGTCACTCAGGCGCTTCCGACGATCGCTGCCAACCGTTGATAACCCTCGCCTATCGAGGTTGCTTCTTCCTTACTCTGACCCAGAAAAGCCTCGATACTTGGCATCAACGCCACCGCCTCGTCGACTTCCGCCGACGCGCCGGCCCTGTAGGCACCGAGCCGGATCAGCTCTTCCATGTCGGCATAGGTGGACAGGATGCGCCTTGCGCGCCTCACGGTGGGCAGATGGACGGGATCGCAGGACCGAGGCATCGTCCTGGAGACCGAGCGCAGCACGTTGATGGCGGGGTAGCGTCCCCGCTCGGCGATGCCGCGCTCCATGACGATATGGCCGTCGAGGATGCCGCGCACCGCGTCGGCCACCGGTTCGTTGTGGTCGTCGCCTTCCACCAGCACCGTGAAGAGGCCCGAGATCGCGCCCTGCCCCGTTCCGGGGCCGGCGCGCTCGAGCAGGCGCGGCAACTCGCTGAAGACCGTCGGCGTGTAGCCCTTGGCGGTCGGCGGCTCGCCCGCGGCGAGGCCGATATCGCGCTGGGCCATGGCGAATCGGGTGATCGAATCGATCATGCAGAGCACCTGCGCGCCCTGATCGCGAAAGTACTCGGCCATGGCCAGGGTGACGTAGGCCGCGTTGCGCCGCATGAGGGCCGGCTCGTCCGACGTCGCCACCACCACCACGGACCGGGCGAGGCCGGCGGGGCCGAGATCGTCCTGCAGGAACTCCTGCACCTCGCGCCCGCGCTCGCCCACGAGGCCGATCACCGCCACGTCCGCCGCCGTGTAGCGCGCCAGCATGGACAGGAGGACGGATTTGCCGACTCCAGAGCCGGCGAAGATGCCCATGCGCTGGCCGGCGCACATGGTGATGAAGGTGTTGATGCAGCGGATGCCCAGATCCAGGGGCGGGCCGACCCTGCGCCGGGCATGGGCCGGTGGCGGGTCCGCGCGCAGGGGGTAGATGGCCGGGCCGGGCGGCAGCGGGCCGAGACCGTCCACGGGTCGACCGAGGGCGTCGATGGTTCGTCCGAGCCAGCCGGCGGACGGACGAATCGCGCCGGCCGCCTCGTCGCGCACCATCGCCGGACATCCGCGACGGACGCCCTCGAGGGATCCGAACGGCATCGCCAGTGCCCGGTCGCCTTGAAAACCGATGATCTCGCAGGGAACGGCGCCTGTGGCGTTCTCCACCATGATGTCGAGGCGCCCTCCGAGGCGCATGGCGCCCACCGGCCCTGCGACCTCGACCAGCAGCCCCTTGATGGCGACCACGCGACCATAGGTCTCCAGCGTCTCGATTCCGGCCAGGGCGGCCTGGGCCGAGGCCAGATTGAGTGTGGAGGAAACCCGGGGTCGCACGGTCATCTGCGCTTCTCGCAACGTTTCGTTTACCTCCCTCCTTAACACTGCGTATATCGGGCACGAAGCGGTCCGTCGTCATTGGGTGGCGGATGCCTTTCGGTACCGGTCACGATGTGCCGCTTGGGAGTGTCTCTTGAGTTACATGTGACGACAAAGGCAAATCGATCAAGTGCTTAGCGGAATGTTTTGATGTAATGCATCTGCCGGCTCCTCACCTCGCGGGGCCAAATGACCGATCTGCGGCAGCATCATTTCTCGAGACATTCAAATCTGTGCTTGCCACCGAGAATCAGGTTTTGTTAACGATTAACCATTAGCGTTTCACGTCTATGACGAGGGAGCGTCCGCCACGGGCCGGTGGTGGACGAACGGCGGGGGCTTGCCCGAACGCTGAATACGGCCGGCTGGGCTGGGGACCGACGATGCGGGTACTTCTGATCGAAGACGACAGCGCGACCGCGCAGAGCATCGAACTGATGCTCAAGTCGGAGAGCTTCAACACCTACACGACGGATCTCGGCGAGGAAGGAATCGACCTCGGCAAGCTCTACGACTACGATATCATCCTTCTCGACCTGAACCTTCCCGACATGTCGGGCTACGAGGTGCTGCGCAACCTGCGCGTGGCGAAGGTCAAGACGCCGATCCTGATCCTCTCCGGCATGGCCGGCATCGAGGACAAGGTGAAGGGCCTCGGCTTCGGAGCCGATGACTACCTCACCAAACCTTTCCATAAGGATGAGCTGGTCGCTCGCATTCACGCGATCGTCCGCCGCTCGAAGGGCCACGCCCAGTCGGTCATCACCACCGGTGACCTGATCGTGAATCTCGATCAGAAGACCGTCGAGGTGACCGGCAGCCGGGTCCATCTCACCGGCAAAGAATATCAGATGCTGGAGCTTCTCTCGCTGCGGAAGGGCACGACTCTGACGAAGGAGATGTTCCTCAACCACCTCTATGGCGGCATGGACGAGCCAGAACTGAAGATCATCGACGTTTTCATCTGCAAGCTGCGCAAGAAGCTCGCCAACGCCTCCTCCGGCAAGAACTACATCGAGACCGTCTGGGGACGCGGCTACGTGCTGCGCGAGCCCAACGAAGGCGAAGAGCGCATCGCCGTCTGATCCTCCTCGCTTCGGAACTCGAAAAAGGCCTCGCGTGAGCGGGGCTTTTTTGTTGGGCGATGGTCGCGATGACGCCCAGTCGGAGAACACGTACGGTTCGAGCGGCTTCAACCCGGTGCAGTTCGTCGCGTGCGGTGATTTCATCCGGCCATGCCCAGCGCTCGATGGAAGAAGTCGATCAGGCAGCGGTTGTAGGAATTCTCATCCTCACCCATGGGGTTATGGTCTTGCTCGGATAGGAAGTGCACCTCCGGTGTACGACCGTGCTGCCGCAATCGTGCTTCCAGGCGCTGAGTCATCGAGACAGACCACATCGTGTCTTTCATCCCGTGCGTCAGGAGCAATGGTCCCTCGTACCGCTCGATCTCGATCGGCATCGTCGGCAACAGATCGTCCGATACTCCCCGCCACGTCCAAGCACGTTGGGCCGGATCCCAGCTCTGCCAGCCAGGATCTCCGCTGTCCCGCCAATTCGCACCGATGAAGGCGCCGCAGATTACGTCGGAGGCAGCATGGGCTGCAACGGCATCGGGGAGACCCGGAACTTTGTCCCGCGCCATCAACGCCGTCACGAGTAGGGCGTGTTCGGCACCTCGGGACACGCCGTAGAGGCCAACCTTCCCCGATACCGGTAGAGCACGAAGAGTCGCGAGGGCCTCAGCAGTTCGATCGAGGGGCACGTTCAGGATGTCGCCCGCATTCCAAGCGTTGCCACCCACGGAGTAGCCGAAAGGGACGGCCAAAAATCCATGTGCAGCCAGTATGGCGGCGGACAGATAGCTGTAACCGGACCAAGCACCCTCAGAGCCGTGAAGCACCATGACGGTGGGGAATGGCCCTTCGCCTAGTGGGCTGTAGCAATGGCCCAGGCCGGGCAGTGGGCGATTGATGATCCTGAGCATCACCATCCGAACCTAAGGAGAAACATACGAGAGCGCATGTCGGTTCATGCGCACAAGATCCGCTCACCAATTTGAGCGAACCGTCCGTCAACGCAATGGACGCGGCGCCCCCGACGGCAAACACGCGTTCGTGGAAACCTCGTTGCCCGGCCTGATTTCATCAGCCGTTCGGGCGAACCTCGCGGTATGAATGCCGCTACCCGAAAGCTCGTATGCGGGTGCCCGGCCCGCCGGGGATGTATCGGGGCATCATGCTGGCGCTATGCAGCTTCCTGGCCTCGATCGGCCCCGGCCGGCAGGTCCCGGGCTACAATCCCACGACTTTCCGCAGCGGAAGCGGCGGCTGGGTGGCCAGGCCCGGCCGTGCGGCGCTCGGCGCTTGGCCATATAGACCGCGATGCTGCGGGTGCGGTACGAGCCGGTCGGTGAGACCGATGACCGTCTCGGCGGCGCCGAGAAGAACGACGCCGTCCGGGGTCAGGCTGGAACTGAGACGTCCCAAGACGTCGCCCTTCGTCGGCGCGTCGAAATAGATCAGCACGTTGCGGCAATAGATGATGTCGAACGTCCCGAGCGAATCGAACGGATGCAGCAGGTTCAGGGGGCGGAAATCCACCATCTGGCGCAGGCTCGCGGAGATCCGCCATTGCTCGCCCAACTGCTCGAAATGCTTCAGCAGGGATTGCACCGGCAGGCCACGCTGGACCTCGAAATGGCTGTAGAGGCCGGCCTTGGCCTTCTCCAGCACCTCGGTGGACAGGTCGGTGGCAACGATGTCCACCTGCCATCCGGCGAGGCGCGGCGCCGCGTCCTGGATCAGCATGGCCAGGGAATACGGCTCCTGGCCCGTGGAGGACGCCGCGCACCAGATCCGCAGGCGGCGCTGGGCCGCACGGCGGACCAGGGCTTCCGGCAGCAGCACGTCCCGGAACAGGTCGAAGGGGACGCGGTCGCGGAAGAAGAAGGTCTCGTTCGTGGTCATCGCCTCGACCACCGCGCGTTCCAGGCTCTGGTCGCGTGATGCCTTCAGCATGGTGACGAGATCGTGGAGGGTCGCGAGATTGAAGCGACGGCAAACCGGCGTGAGCCGGCTTTCGATGAGGTAGCGCTTCTCGGCGCTGAGGGCGAGGCCAGAGCGCGTCTTGAGGTAGCCGCGCAGGAAGTCGAACTCGAGGTCGGTCATGCGCCATGCCCCGTCAGGAGGTTGCGGAGTGCCGATCCGAGCTCACCGAGCGGCAGGACGGCCTGGGCGAGGCCCGCCTTTGCGACGCTGCCGGGCATGCCCCAGACGGTGCTGGTCGCCTCGTCCTGGGCGAGCACGGGCGCACCGGCATCCGTGAGGGAGCGCGCGCCGTTGGTCCCGTCCGATCCCATTCCGGTGAGGATCACGGCGAGGGCCGCCGCGCCGTAGAGGGCGGCGGCATCGTGGAACAGCACGTCCACCGCGGGTCGGCAGAAATTCACGACCGGTCCGTCGTCGAGCCGGATCGAGAGGTCGTTTCGGCTTCCCTGCAGGCCCATATGGCGGCCCCCCGGCGCCACGTAGATGCGGCCCGGCTGGATACGCTCGTCGGGCTTCCCTTCCGCGGCCGGCAGGCCGACTCTGGCACCGAGATGTTCGGCGAACACCGCCGTGAAGACCGGGGGCATGTGCTGGACGATCAGCACCGGGAACTGGCGCAGGGTGGCACTGCCGATCTTCTCCAGTACTTCGCCGACCGCGCGCGGGCCGCCCGTGGAGGAACCGATGAGGAGGCAGCGCGGCGGGATCCCGGTGCGGGCCTTCGGGCGCAGGACGAACGGCGTCGCCGGTCGTTGAGCCGGCGCCGGGGCGATGTGGACCGCTCCCACCGCAGCCGGAGCCGCATGCGGTCGTCGCCGGGCACGGGCGGCTCCGAACACGCGGACGCGCTCGATCAGTTCGACGCGGAACGTGTCCGAGGTGGTGACGCCGCGATTGCTCTCCGGCTTGGCGAGGTAGTCGACGGCGCCGAGGGCGAGACATCGCAGGGAGATGTCGGCGTTGCGCGTCGTCAGCGTCGACATCATGACGACCTGGACGCCCGGGCTCTTGGCGAGAATCAGAGGCAGGGCCTGCGTCCCGTCGAGTTCCGGCATGTCGATGTCGAGGAGCACCACGTCGGGATCGGTGCGCGCCATGGAGTCCAGTGCGATCCGGCCGTTGGAGGCGGTCGCCACCACCTCGAATCCCGCCTCGCCGATCCATCGGGCGACGAGGCCGCGAACGACAGCCGAATCGTCGGCGATCATGACGCGCACACGAGCGGCGTTGTTCGCGGTGCCTCCCGCGGAGGGAGCGAAGACTGGAACGGAGGCGGCAGCGGCCATGGAACTCTACGCTTCGTCGTGATGACGGGGACTATTCAGCGACGATCCTGCGAGACCAGAGATCCACGCCGCCTTCCGTGTCAGGCGGCGTCGGCCTCCTGGCCGAAACCCACCTGTTCGAGCTTGGCCGTGACGATGTCGCGGTCGAAGGGCTTCATGATGTACTCGTCGGCGCCGGCATGCAGGGCCCTGGCGATGGCGCCGACGTCGTTCTCCGTGGTGCAGAACAAAACCTTCGGCACCATCCCGCCGGGGGTCTGGCGCAGGGCACGGAGGAACTCGTAGCCGTCCATGGTCGGCATGTTCCAGTCGAGCAGGATCACGTCGGGCATCGCTTCGATGCAGGCCGTGAGGGCCTTGGCGCCGTCCTCGGCTTCACCGACCTTGAAATTCATGGTCTCGAGGATGCGCCGCGCGACCTTCCGGATGACGGCGGAATCGTCGACGACGAGACAGTTTTTCATGGGGCTGTCCTCGATCTCGAAGGTCAGGCGGCGCCAGCGATGTCGCGCTGCGTTCCGAAGGCGAGAAGCGCATCGACATCGAGGATGACGAGGAGCCGGCCATCGAGGCGGTGCACACCGAGGGAGAGATTCCGCCAGCGGGAATCGAGGTTGATGGGCACCGGCTCGTGCGTGTCGCCTCCCAGCTTCAGCACCTCGCCGACACCGTCGACCACGAGGGCGAAGGTTTCTCCGCCCTGCTCGAGCCCGATCGCCATCTTCTGGCTATCGTCGGCACGATCCGGGAGACCGAGACGACGGCGCAGGCAAAGGGCCGTGACCACGCGTCCGCGCAGGTTGAGAAGACCGACGATCTCCGGCGGAGCCAGCGGTACGGGCGTCACCCCGGCGGGGATGAAGACGTCGTGAACCCGGTCGATGGCGAGGCCGAACATGGTGTCGGCGACGAAGACCGTGATGAAGTCGGTGATGGCGCCGTTCTCGACGCCCTTGTTGCTGTTGGCGGCCTGCATCATGGCTCAGATTGTCCGATCTCGTTCGAGGGCCAAGTTCAGGCGGCTTTGGGAAGGCTGACGATGTCGACTTCGCCGAGGGCCGAAATCAGCCCGCTGCGGTCGAACTTCGCCACCAGATCGAGGATCGAGAGGGATCGAGCCCGTTCGATGGCGTCGACGCCGACAGTGCCGGAGAGGCCGATGACCGGTAGCTGGGAGAGACGCTCGTCACCCTTCCGCATGGCGGCCACGAGGTCGAAGCCGTTTCGGCCCGGCATTTCCAGGTCGCACACCACCACGTCGATACGACCGTTGGCCATCAGCGTGGTGAGGGCGGCTTCCGCGCTTCCGGCGGTGATCACGTTGTAGCCGGCGGCCTTCAGGACCGGGCTGAGCATGTCGCGGAAGAAGGCCGAATCGTCCACGAGAAGCAGCGTCGCATTGCGCTTCTCGGGCTTGTGCGCGCCCCGTGCCCAGTCGTCATAGGCCAGCGGCAGGAAGTGGGCGATGTTGATGATCTCGGTGGCGCGTCCGCGCAGGACCGCCGAACCGATGAGGTCCGAACGCTCGGCTGCGATCTCCACGTCGAGACGCTCCTCGACGATGTCGATGATCTCGTCGACCACGAGGCCCATGGCCCGTTCGCCGTCCGAGAATACCACCAGGGCCTGCGTGCCTTCGCTCCTGATCTCGATCGATTGATCGGCCGGGACCAGCGGCATGAGCCGGCCGCGATACTGGATGAGCGGGCGTCCGCCGACCCACTCGATCTTGTCGGCTTCGATCTCCTCGAGCCGCGTGACGAGGGAGAGCGGTACCGCCTTGAAGCTGCCTCCGCCGCCCTTGAACACCAGCAGCGTCGCCTTGGCATCGGCGGCATCGGTCTCCTCCGGCTCGGCATCCACCGGGATGGCGCCCGTCTGCGTGCCCTGGCTGACCTGACGGGCGATGCCGTTGGGATCGACGATCAGGACCACCGCGCCATCGCCGAGAATGGTGTTGCCGGCGAAGAGCGGCAGGTGGCGCAGCTTGGACGACATCGGCTTCACGACGATCTCTTCCGTGTGGAAGACTTCGTCCACCAGGATGCCGAAGCGCTGGCGACCGACCTGTGCGACCACCACGAAACCGGAATCGATGCTCTCGGCATTCTCCTTCTGACCCAGCACCCCGGTGAGGGTCACGATCGGCAGAAGGCGCTCGCGCAGGCGCAGCACCGGCGAGCCGTTGATGCGCTCCACCTTCTGGGCGGTGGCCTTGTCGACGCGCACGAGTTCTAGCACGGCCACCTGCGGCACGGCGTAGCGAAGGTCGCCAGCCTTGACGATGAGGGCGGCGATGATCGCCAGGGTCAGCGGGATCTTGATGGTGAAGGTGGTGCCGCGGCCGAGCTGCGTGTTGATGTCGATGACACCGCCGATCAGCTCGATATTGGTCTTCACCACATCCATGCCGACGCCGCGGCCGGAGACGGAAGTGACCGCCTTCGCGGTGGAGAAGCCGGGATGGAAGATGAACTTCGCCACCTGGGCGTCGGTCATCTTGTCGATGTCGCTCTGACTCGCGACGTTGCGCTCCACGGCCTTGCGGCGGATGGCGGCGAGATCGAGGCCCTTGCCGTCATCGGCGATCTCGATCGTGATCGTGCCACCCTCGTGATAGGCGGCCAGACGGATCGTGCCGCGGGCCGGCTTGCCCGCCGCCTTCCGGTCGGCGGTGGATTCGATGCCGTGATCGGCCGAATTGCGCACCATGTGGGTGAGCGGGTCCTTGATGACCTCGAGGACCTGACGGTCGAGCTCGGTCTCGGCGCCGCTCATGATGAGCTCGATCTGCTTGCCGAGTTCCGACGAGAGGTCGCGGACCACGCGCGGCAGCTTCTGCCAGGCATTGCCGATCGGCTGCATGCGCGTCTTCATGACGCCTTCCTGCAGCTCGGCCGTCACGTGGCTGAGGCGCTGCAGGGGAACCTTGTAGGTCGAGTCGTCGTGGCGGCGGGCGATCTCGAGGAGCTGGTTGCGGGTCAGCACCAGCTCGGACACCATCGTCATGAGGTGTTCGAGCGTGTCGACGTTGACGCGGATGCTCTGAACCTTCGAGGCGCCGCCCTCGGATTCTCCTGAGGGAGCGTCCGACCCGTTCTTCCGGTTGGCGCCCTTGGAGGACGAATCCTCGGCGAGCGACGCAGGTTCGAACTCGGGAGCGGTGAATTCGGGCTGCTTCGGTTCGGCCATGGCGACGGGTGCCGGCTCCAGGGGGAGCGGCTCCGACAGGTCGGGACCTTCGGCTTCGAGGAAGGCGCGCTCCAGATCGTCGAGGGAGACTTCGCCGGGCTTCAGCTCACGAACGACGGGGTCGGGGAGTTTCGTTTCGACCACCGGGGCCGGCGCTACGAACGGGGCGGCCGACATCGCATCGAGGGCGTTGATCAGGTCGTCGTCGTTGCCGGTCGGCTCGGTGCCGGTGATTTCGAGATCGCCGAGGATCTGCTTGAGCCTGTCCAGCGTCACGAGGATGAGACTGACGGCGGGGCTGCTCACCGGCATGCCGTCGCGGAACTGGCCCATCAGCGTCTCGGCCGCATGCGCCAGCGCTTCGAGGCGCGGCAGGCCGAGGAAGCCGCACGTCCCCTTGATCGTGTGGACGAGGCGGAAAATGTTCCGGAGGATCGTCTGGTTGTTGGGATCCTGCTCGAAGCGGACGAGCTCGGCGTCCACGGTATCGAGATGCTCTGCGCTCTCGGTCAGAAACTCACGCAGCAAGTCATCCATTAGAGGCACTCGGTCCAGACGCGCACTAGGTTTGTGCGAGTTCCACCTTGAGGCCGACAGGTTAGTGAAGAGTTTCGAGAGAGAGACAAATTCACAAGTCGCGGCAGGATTTGATCCAGCCTGCCGCGACGGTCGTTCCGGCGATCAGGCGAGCGACGTCTCGGGCGGCTCGCTGTCGGAGGGGCGCGTGTCCTCAAGGGGGCGCCCGGCGGGTGCCGCAGCCGGTGCGACGGTGGCGGCCACGGGCTCGGCGCGGATCGTCACTTCGTCGCCCTCGATTCCGAAGCGGACGTTCATCGCGGCCGCGCGGGCCACGAGCCCGGCATAGAACGGCAGGATGCTGTGGGCGTCCACCGCGCCGTTCTCCGGCGTTCCCGCGATCAGATCCTCCACATGGGCGGGGATTCGGGCGTGCGACCCCTTCGATGTGATGACGATGGAGGGGGCCTCCCCGTCGCCGCTGACGAGCACGTCGATCCGGCCGCCACGGGGAATGGTGGTGGTGGCGATCATCACGAGGTTGAGGAGGAGCTTGACCTTGTTCTTCGGATAGAGCGCCTGCGGTGCGCTCCAGGCCAGTTGGGTCTTCTCGTCGCCGAACATCCCGCGCGAGACTTTCTCGGCATCGGCCAGGTCGATCGACGCGCCCGCGGATCCGGCGGCGCCGAACGCGATGCGGGCGAATTGCAGCCGTGCCGAGGCCTGCTTCGCGCTCTTGCCGATCAGTTCGAGGGCGAATTCCCGCATCGAGGTGTCGCTCTCGTCCTCCAGGACTTCGAGCCCGTTCACGATGGCGCCGACCGGGCTGATGACGTCGTGGCAGACGCGCGAGCAAAGCAGCGCGGAGAGATCGAGGGAATCGAGATCGACGGGGGTCATCGTGCTCTCCGCACAGGGCAATGAAGGGGCCGCGGATGCGGCCGGTCCGTCGGCTTCGAGAGATGAAACCAACCGAGGGCGGCACCGATAGACGGCACAGGATGCTTTGAAAAGCGACGCGAGGAGTGCGTAGTCCGCTTCGGAGCCGACTCTAGAGTCGACAAGGCGCGGCTCGCAAGGCAAGACTTTCCTATGCCCCTCGATCCGCGGATGCGCGACAGCATCGCGACGACATTGACCGACATCGCCTGCGAAGCCGGCGACATCCTCCGCCGACATCATGGTGGCGACTGCGCGCACGTGATCAAGCCGGACGGGACTCCGTCGAGCGTCGCCGACATCGCATCCGAAAAGCTGATCTTCGATGCCCTGAGGCAACGCTACCCGACGATCCCCATCGTCTCCGAGGAATCCACTCACGACCTGCCGCCGGCCGACTTGTTCTTTCTCGTCGACCCTCTGGACGGCACGCGCGACTTTCTGGCCGGAAACCCGGATTACAGCGTCAATATCTGCCTGATCGAAGGGAACAGGCCGGTCGCATCGGCCGTGGCGGGTCCGGGCATCGGCCGCGTCTGGGGGGCCGGCGCCACGGCCTTCGAGGCGGTGATCCATCGCGGGCGACCGACGACGCGGAATGCGATCCGGGTCCGGAAGGTGCCGGAGGACGGACTCGTCGCCCTGGTCAGCCGGCGCCACGGCGATACCGAGACGGAGGCCTGCCTCGCGGGACTTCCCATCGGCCAGAGGCGCGGCGTCGCATCGGCCTTGAAATTCTGCCTCATCGCGTCCGGCGAGGCCGACATCTACGTCCGCTGCGGCCCGACCATGGAATGGGACACCGCCGCCGGGGACCATGTGCTGACCACCGCCGGCGGCTGCGTCATCGTGTCGTCGGGGCGTGAGATCACCTATGGCCATTACGGCATTTTCTACCGTAACGGCCCTTTCGCAGCCCTCGGAGATCCGAGCTATACGGGTCGCCTCGGCCTGCCCGATCGCGGGCCGAGCACGAGTACGGTCCGCCAGGGATCTGCCGCGCAGACCACGCCTCCCGTGTGAGAACGCCGTCTCAGGGTGGCGCGCCATCCTCGGTGAGCTTGCGCAGGGCCGGCCATTTCTCCTCCGCCGCCACGACGATGGCCGGCGACGCGACGACCCTCGAACGGTGTTCCCGATTGCGGAACAGGTAGAGACCCTCCCCCGCCGGACCGGCCAGGATCGCGAAGATCTGCGGGTCCGTGTCCACGATCCGGCCATCGAGCACCCCGATCGGATCGTAGCCGGACAGACGCGGCGCATAGGCGGAGGGCGCATCGCGGAAGGCTGCGAGGTTTCCCGGGCGCGAGAAACGCCAGGTCCGACCTTTCCAATCCCATTCGAAGGCCGGTTTGCCCGGCACCGGCTGTCCCTCGGGATCGAGGAAATAGCTGACCGCGTCGAACCCATCGAGGGCGATGAGTCCTGGCCGCGCGAAGGAGGCACAAGGTGCGACGAGGCACGATGCCAGCGCGATTCCTGCAAGGTTACGGCGCGTTAACCCTATCATGCGGTACTTCATGCTCTAATCGGCGCTACGCGGGCTCGTGCCTCCGCTTGTCCCGGCTCGGACAAATCCGGCCAGGAGAATGTCGGCGAACGGGACGGATGTCGAACCTTGTGATGGGCGAACATGGTGCTCCGGATGACAGATCCTTCGAACCCCCTCGCCGCATCGGGCGAGCCCTCGCCGCTCACAGCCCGGCGCCGCGCTCTCATCCTCGGTGCAGCCGCAGCCGCCCTGCTCATCGCGGCGCCCGTAGCTCCGGCCCTGGCCTTCGACGAGCCGCCCCCCGGACGGTTCCGGTCCGCCGAGATCGTGGATAACGGGCATAAGTTCTTCGGCTCGATGTCGCGGGGTCTCGCCCTCACCGTGGAAGAGGCGACCCGGCGCTGGGGCGAGCCCAACGGCTACATCCTCGGGCAGGAAGCGTCCGGCGCCATCGTCGGCGGCGTCCGCTACGGCGAAGGCACACTCTATACACGCAATGCCGGGCAGCGCCGGATCTACTGGCAGGGACCGTCCATCGGGTTCGACCTCGGCGGCGACGGCGATCGCACGATGATGCTTCTCTACAACATGCCCTCGGTCTCCGGCCTCTACCGGCGCTTTGCCGGGGTCGACGGCTCCGCCTATTTCATCGGCGGGTTCGGGATGACCGCCGTGACGAATGACGGAATGGTGGTGGTGCCGATCAGGACCGGCGTCGGTGCGCGCCTGGGGATCAATGTCGGCTATCTGAAATTCACGTCGAAGCCGACCTGGAACCCCTTCTGATCCGACCCGACTCGTGGGCCTCGGCCGGCGGCGGTTCGTCTCGAACCCGTCAAAGGATTGGTCTCGCCTGGGGGATATGGTCTAAAGACATGCACGTCGCGGTCTGTCCGACCGCGCCAGGGGCTAGGAAGAGCATTCCCGCGTGATCGAAACCGTGATGATCTTCGCGCTCGGCTTCCTCGCTGCGAGCCTGTGCGCCCTCATGGTCCTGCCGGCCGTCAATGCCCGGGCGACCCGCCTCGCCAAGCGCCGGCTCGAAGGCCTCGTTCCCCTCTCCGCCTCCGAAATCGCCGCCGAGAAGGATTATCTGCGTGCGCGTTTCGCCGTCACCCAGCGCCGCCTCGAGCGGAAAGTGGAAGCGGCGCGCGCCAGCCGCCATGCGGATATGGCGGCCATCGGCGCGCGGACCCTCGAGATCGCCGCTCTGTCGCGGAACGTGGAGGAGCGGGATGCCGCCCTGGCATCGACGCGGGCGACCCTGGACGGTGTCGAGCGCGACCTCGCCACCGCGCGCGCGGAGGGAACCCTCAGCCTCGCCACGCTCGAAGTTCTCGAGAACGCCCATCGCGATCTCCTCGACGATCTCCACGCCCTGCGCGAGGCGCGAGCGGCGCAGGCTGACGCGCCAGCCGACGACGAGGCGGGGCAGGACCTGCAGGAGCGCTACTCGGCGCTCCTCGCCGAATGTGAGGCCCTGCGCACGGCAAAGGCGTCTCCCGACGCTGAGATCGCCGCCCTTCGCCAGCGCATCGTCGAGGTGGCGGATTCGCTGCTGCGACAGAACCGGCTTCCGTCCGTCGATGTTTTCGCCATGCCTGGCTCGCAGGCCGGTTCGATTCCGGTGAAACAGACCGAACCCGTCTGATTTACCCGCGGGTGGAGAGAGGGCCGTTGCAGGCGGCCGGAGGAGTGGCGTAGAAGCCGCGTCTTCATGGGATGACCACCGGCGTGCCTTGTTTCGACCATGCAAAGGCATCATCGGGTTCGTTACATCCTCACTGTCTGAGACGGATCGCGTTCCCTATGACTTCCAAGATGACTTCGCTTGCCCTCGCACTCGTGACAGTGTCCGTGTTCTCGTCGGCGGCGGCCTTCGCCCAAGCCGCTCCCCAGACGAAGCGGGGCAACGAGACGCTCAAGAAGTATTGCACCGGCGATTACCTCACCTATTGCGGCAACCTCTCTCCCGACGATCCGGCGGTGGACAAGTGCTTCCAGACCAACTGGACCAAGCTGTCCGAGAATTGCCGCCGCGCTATCGACGCCTACGAGAAGACGGGCGGCAAGAAGGGCTGATCCCCTTCATTGAGGCCCCGGTGCCTCAGGCAGCACAAAGCGTGGCCGTTGCGCTCGCATCAGCGGGACGCAACGGCTATGATGCCGACGCCCGAGGCTCCGGACCCACGTTGATGTTGTTTCGTTCCCGACTGACGCTGCTCCTCGTTCTGGGCTGCGTGTCCCTGGCCGGCTCCGGCTGCGGGCGACGCGGTGCCCTGCAGGCCCCCGATACGCGGGCACCGGTGCAATCCTCCGGAGTCGGGCTCGGATCGTCCCCGGTGGCGGATTCCACCGCCGTGGCCGACGGCGACGACCTCGACCCCTCGGCGATTTCCGGCACGCCTCAGGCGATCAAGGAAGCGCCCGTGCAGACATCGAAGGGCGTCAAGCGCGGCTACACCATTCCCAAACAGCCCTTCATCCTCGATCCGCTGCTGTAGAGGATCGCCGGCGGGCCGACCGCCGCGCTCTCCTTTTCAGATCCGCGTTTCAGGATCCGCGTCCCAAGGCCCGTCGATGCACCATTTCCATTATCGCGACGGCCTTCTGGCGGCCGAGGATGTCGATCTGACCGGCCTGGCCGCCGAGGTCGGTACCCCGTTCTATTGCTACTCCACCGCGACGCTCGAGCGGCATTACCGCGTCTTCGCCGAGGCCTTCGCCGGGGACGACGCCCTCGTCTGCTACGCGATGAAGGCGAATTCGAACCAGGCGGTGCTCACCACGCTGGCGCGTCTCGGCGCGGGGATGGACATCGTCTCCGAGGGCGAGCTGCGCCGCGCCCTTGCCGCCGGCGTCGATCCGCAGCGGATCGTGTTCTCCGGCGTGGGCAAGACCCGCGAGGAGATGGCGGCGGCGCTGCATGCCGGCATCTACTGCTTCAACGTGGAGAGCGAGCCCGAGCTCGAAACCTTGTCGGAGGTGGCCTCTTCTCTTGGCGCGACCGCTCCGGTCTCCGTCCGGGTTAACCCGGACGTGGATGCCGGAACCCACGCCAAGATCTCCACCGGAAAATCCGAGAACAAGTTCGGCATCCCCATCGGGCGCGCGGCCGATGTCTATGCCCGCGCGGCGTCCCTGCCGGGGATCGCGGTGTCCGGCGTCGACATGCATATCGGCAGTCAGATCACCGATCTCGCGCCCTTCGCCCATGCGGCCGGGCTGCTGGCGGAACTGGCGCGCAGCCTGATGGCGCAGGGTCACCCCCTGCATCACATCGACTTCGGCGGTGGCCTCGGCATTCCCTATCGCGAGGACAACGCCCCTCCCCCCGAGCCCGCCGCCCTTGCGGAGATTCTGCGCCCGCATTACCGGTCTCTCGGCCTGCGCCCGGTGTTCGAGATCGGCCGCATGATCGCCGGCAATGCCGGCATCCTCGTCACCCGCGTCCTCTATGTGAAGCGCACGGAGGGCCGGACCTTCGTCATCGTCGACGCGGCGATGAACGACCTGATCCGCCCGACGCTTTACGAGGCCTACCACGCCCTCCGTCCGATCATCGAGCCCGGTGCCGAGACGTCCCGCCTCGTCGCCGATGTGGTCGGACCGGTCTGCGAGAGCGGCGATTACATCGCGCTGGGCCGCGACATTCCCGATGTCGCACCGGGCGACCTCGTCGCCGTGATGACGGCGGGCGCCTACGGGGCTGTCCAGGCCGGAACCTACAATACGCGCCGCCTCGTGGCCGAGGTTCTGGTGAGCGGCGACCGCGCGGCCATCGTCCGGCCGCGTCAGACCTACGACGACCTCATCGGCCTCGACCGCGTGCCCGACTGGCTGCGGTCGGAATAGCCGCGCGCCCGCGATGCGGGTGGGCCGATTTGACCCGATCGCCGTGCGCCGCCACCATGCTAGGCTGACAGCGCGGGATGCGGCGAGCACTCACCGCCTCGGGAGCCCAGCAGAATGGACGAGGCCGACGCGACGACCTCCGGTGCGACCCAGATGACGACCCCGAAGCCGCCGGCCGCGCGAAGCCGGCTCGATCGGCTCGTGTCGCGTTCGCAGGCCGCCGGGCTGTGGGAGCGGGCATGGCCCCTGCTCTGGCGAGGGCTCGCCGTGATCCTCGCCTTCCTGGCGGTCTCATGGCTGGGGCTCTGGCTCGATCTGCCACCGATCTGGCGGATCTCGGGGCTTTCCGCTTTCGCCGTCGCACTCCTCGCCGCGTTGGTTCCCTTGATCCGGCTCTCCCGCCCGAGCCGCCGGGATGCCCTCGCGCGGCTCGACCGCGATGCCGCTGCGGGCAATTCCAGCCTGTCCCACAATCCCGCTTCCGCCATCGAGGATACGCTCGCCGTCGGTTCGTCCGATCCGGCGACACAGGCTCTCTGGGCCCTGCACCAGCGCCGTGCGGCCGAGGCGGTCGCACGATTGAACGTCGGCCTACCCCGTCCGGGCATGCCGCGCCGCGACCCCTTCGCCCTGCGCGCGGGCCTCGTCGTGGCGGCGGTCGCCAGCCTGTTCGTCGCCGGCCCGGAATGGCGCCAGCGCATCGGCAGCGCCTTCGACTGGCACGAGGCCGCCGGACCTGCACCGAGCTTTCGGGTGGATGCCTGGATCGATCCGCCGCTCTACACCCGGCTTCCGCCCCTCGTCGTCACCATGAACGGCACCGAGCAGCGCCTGCGCGCACCGGTGAACGCGACGCTGATCGTCCGGATCGCCGGCCAGGGCGATGTCGTGCTGACCCCGAATGCCGGTTTCAAGCCACTGCCTGGCAAGGAAGCGCGTCCAGACCTCCGTGAGGACCGCTTCCAGCTCGTCGGTGGCACCGCCGATCTCGTCATTGCCGCGGGCTCGGCGCCCACGCAGCATCTCATCGTCGAGACCATCCCCGATCTCGCCCCGGAAGTCAGGCGTATCGGCGGCCTGGAGGTAAATGCACGCGGTACCTTCAACCTGACCTACCGTGCCAAGGACGATTACGGCATTGCCTCTGCCGACGGGATCATCGAGCCCCTGGCCGGCGGGCGCTCCCTGGTTCCGGTGCCGAAGATGCCACTCGCCCTGCCTTCCGATGTGAGCGGGGACACCGACACGAAGACGCTGGTGGATCTTACCGACAATCCATGGTCCGGCGCGCGTGTCCGCCTCACCCTCGTGGTCAAGGACGAGGCCGGCCAGGAAGGGCGGACCGAGACGGCGGAGATCACGTTGCCGGCGCGGCCGTTCCGCGAACCTCTGGCGCGCGCCTTGGCGGAAGAGCGCCGACGCCTCGTCACCGCTCCCGACGAAAGCCGGCGCCGGGTGCAGACCGCCCTCGACGCGCTGATGATCGCGCCGGACCAGTTCACACCGCAGCCGTCGATCTTCCTCGGGCTGCGCACCGCATCCCGCCGGCTCAAAGCTGCGCGGACCGACGAAGCCCTCGTCGAGGTCGCCGACCTGTTGTGGGAGATGGCGCTCAAGATCGAGGACGGCGATCTGTCCGACGCGGAGAAGAGCCTGCGCGCCGCACAGGACAAGCTGAAGGACGCCATCGAGCGCAACGCGCCGGACGAGGAGATCAAGAAGCTGACGGAGGACCTGAAACAGGCCCTCGACAAGTTCATGAAGCAGATGGCCGAGCGCCAGCAGAAGCAGCCCCAGCAGCAGGGCGAGAAGGGCAAGTCCCAGCAGAACGCCAAGACCGTCACCCCGGACGATCTGAACAAGATGCTGAAGGACATGGAAGAGGCGATGAAGCGCGGCGACACCGCCGAGGCGCAACGCCTGCTCGAAGAGCTTCGCAGCATCCTCGAAAATCTTCAGACCGCCGAGCCGGGAGCCAAATCCGACCCGAATGGCCGTGAGATGAGCAAGCAGGCCGAGGAACTCGACAAGATGTCCCGCGAGCAGCAGGCGCTCCGCGACGAGACTTTCAAGGATGGCCAGAACAAGCGCGGCCAGCAGCCCGGGCAGAAGCAGGGCCAGAAGCCCCAGCGCGGCCAGCAGGGGCAGCAGCAGAATGGCGATCAGGGCCAGCAGGGCGGAGAGCAAGGGCAGCAAGGTCAGAAGGGCCAGAAAGGCGAGCAGGGCCAGGGCGGCGCCGGCGAACGCCAGCAGGCCCTGCGCCAGCGGCTCGAGGATCTGCAGAAGCGAATGAAGGAGCTCGGGATGCAGGGCGAGGAAGGCCTCGCCGACGCCGAGGAGGCGATGCGCGACGCCGAAGGCGCCCTCGGCGAGGGCAAGGAAGGCGATGCCGTCGACGCTCAGGGCCGCGCCCTCGATGGCCTCAAGCGCGGGGCCGACGGGATGCAGAAGCAGATGGAGGAGATGGCCCAGGGCGAGGGTGAAGGCGAGGGCGAGCAGGAGGGCGGCGAGAACCCCAGTCAGCAGGGGCAGGCCGGCAATCGCGACGACGATCCGCTCGGCCGTCCGACGAAGGGCCGCGACCTCTCCGACGGACGTGGCAAGGTTCCGACCGCCGACGAATCCGCGGTCCAGCGCACGCGCCGGATCATGGAGGAGTTGCGCCGCAAGCTCGGCGATCCGAGCCGGCCGAGAGAAGAGCTCGACTATTTCGAGCGACTGCTCCGGCGAAACTGAGGAGCGCATCCGTTCATCGGGTGCGATGCCCTGCCCTATGGGCTAGGGTAACACCGGAGCCATATGGGCTTCGTCCCCGCGTTCCGAGCCCGAGCCGTCATGTCCTCCAACTCCCTCGTCCTCGTCGCCTGTCTCGCCGTGGCCGTCGTGCTGTTGCTCGGCCTCGTCAACATGATGCGCGGCGGCAGCGCCAACACGTCCCAACGCCTCATGCGTCTGCGCGTATTGCTGCAGTTTGTGGCGATCGTCTTCATCATGGGCGTGGTGTGGTGGCGCTCCGCCTAAGCCACGATCACATCTCGGTGAGTGTGGCGGACGGGCCTCACACGCGATCTAACACGATGACGAGGCGGGATTACTGAGCCGCCGGACTGCCGCCAGCGTATTTCCGCGTGGTAGGAAGGTTCCGTTCACTTTGGATCCGTCATCGATGCAAGCCATCTGCTCTCGCCTGGTCGCCGGCATTCTCGCCCTGCCTGTCGTGTGTTCCGCCCAGGCCGCCGATCTTGGATCGCCGCCTCCCGCTGCGGCCTACGTCACGCCTGTCCAGCCGCTGAGCATCGTCTCCGAGGTGCGTATCGGCGGGGCCGTCCAGGATCCCGGCAGCGCCGAGAAGAACACCAACGCCATCAACGGCGAGATCCTGTTCTACAAGCCAATTGTGAGCCTCGACCCGTTCTGGCAGGCCTTCGTGGCGCGCCCAACCGTGGGCGGCAGCTACAACTTCGATGGCCGCACCAGCTACGCCTATATCGGCCTGACCTGGACGGTGGACCTCTTCCCGCAGACCCTGAACAACCGGGTCTTCCTCGAAGGATTCTTCGGCGCGGGCGCGCATAACGGCTATACCGGCCTGAAAGCCAACGCACCGGCCGGCTTCAACTCCCTCGGTTGTAATCCGCTGTTCCGCGAAGCCGCGGCGCTCGGCTATCGTCTGACCGAGCATTGGAGCATCATGGCCACCGTCGAGCACATGTCGAATGCCGGCCTGTGCCACGAGAATCGCGGCCTGACGAATTTCGGCGGCAAGATCGGTTACACGTTCTAAGCCCGACGCCTGGATCTGAGATCGGATAACCCTTGGTCACCCTGAACCGCATCTATACGCGAACCGGCGACAAGGGCTCCACAGCGCTCGCCAATGGCGAACGTCGCTCCAAGGCGGATCTGCGGGTCGAGGCCTACGGGACGGTCGACGAGACCAATGCCTGCATCGGCCTCGTCCGGCTCCATGCCGATATCGTCCTCGACGCCATGCTCGGCCGCATCCAGAACGACCTGTTCGATCTCGGTGCCGATCTCGCCACCCCGGAAAGCGACGAGCCGCCGGCTTACGAGCCCCTGCGTATCGTCGCCAGCCAGGTGAAGCGCATCGAGGCGGATATCGACCTGCTCAACGCCGAGCTGTCGCCGCTGAAATCCTTCGTGCTCCCCGGCGGTTCGGCAGCCTCCGCCGCGCTCCATCTCGCCCGCACGATCTGCCGCCGGGCCGAGCGCCTGACGGTGGCCCTCGCAGCCGTGGAAGGCGAGCGCGTCTCGCCGGAGGCACTGCAATACCTGAACCGCCTGTCGGACTTCCTCTTCGTGGCGAGCCGCACGGCCAATGCCAATGGAGCCGACGACGTGCTCTGGGTTCCGGGCAAGAACCGCTGAAGCGGGATATCTGGTAGACCGCATACAAGACGGCCCGGATTTCAAACCCCATGTGTTCGACGCGGGGCTAGACTGTCGCACGCGTTGACAAGTCTGAAATCCCCCCGTTACGGTCCGCCGCTTCATTCCAAGAGGGTGCCCGGACCTTCGACCGCGTCGAAGGCCCTTCGCGCGCTGCGCCGGCCCTTGCCAAGAAAATCATTGGAGGATTGTGACCGCCATGAAGGTTCTGGTGCCCGTCAAGCGGGTCGTCGACTACAACGTCAAGATCCGCGTCAAGGCCGATGGTTCGGGTGTCGAACTCGCCAACGTCAAGATGTCGATGAACCCCTTCGACGAGATCGCCGTCGAAGAGGCGATCCGTCTCAAGGAAAAGGGCAAGGCGACCGAGATCGTCGCCGTGTCCATTGGACCGCAACAGGCGCAGGAGACGTTGCGCACGGCTCTGGCCATGGGTGCCGACCGGGCGATCCTGGTAAAGACCGACGGGCTCGTGGAGCCGCTGGCGGTGGCCAAGATCCTGAAGGCAATCGTCGAGAAGGAGGCGCCCGGCCTCGTCATCCTCGGCAAACAGGCCATCGACGACGATTCCAACCAGACCGGACAGATGCTGGCCGCCCTGCTCGACTGGCCACAGGGCACCTTCGCCTTCAAGCTCGAGTTCGGCGAGGGTTCGATCGACGTCACCCGTGAGGTCGATGGCGGCCTGCAGACCGTCACCCTCGCCCTGCCGGCGATCGTGACCACGGATCTGCGCCTGAACGAGCCGCGTTACGCGTCGCTTCCTAACATCATGAAGGCGAAGAAGAAGCCTCTCGAGGAGCTCAGCCCCGATGCCCTCGGCGTCGACGTGACGCCCCGGGTCAAGGTGCTGAAGACCGTCGAGCCGGCCGGACGCAAGGCGGGCATCAAGGTCGGCTCCGCGGCCGAACTCGTCCAGAAGTTGAAGGGCGAAGCCTCGGTCATCTGAGCTTCGCGCTCGCGCATCGGCCGTCGCAGGATGGCCGGTGCCGGCCCACAATCCCTCCCTTCGGCCGCAGACCGGCGCGACGCCGCGACGGATGCCAGGCCGCACCGCATATGAGGTTCGACGCATAGCATGGCCATTCTCCTCCTCATCGAGCACGATAACGGCGCCGTGCGCGACGCCAGCCTGAAGGCACTCTCCGCCGCCAAGGAAATCGGCGGACCGATCCACGCCCTGGTCGCCGGTGCGGCGAGCCGCCCGGCAGCCGATGCCGCCGCCGCTCTCGACGGTGTCGACAAGGTGCTGCTGGCCGAAGACGCCGCCTACGACCACGCCCTGGCCGAGCCGACGGCCGCGCTGATCGTCTCGCTCGCGGGCGATTACGACGTGATCATCGCCGCCGCCTCCACCACAGGCAAGAACGTGCTACCGCGCGTGGCCGCCCTCCTCGACGTGGCGCAGATCTCGGACATCATGAGCGTGATCTCGCCCGACACGTTCGACCGGCCGATCTATGCCGGCAACGCGATCCAGACCGTCCAGGCCGCCGAGGGCAAGAAGGTCATTACGGTCCGCATGGCGGCGTTCAAGGCCGCTGCCGCCGGGGGATCGACGGCCCCGGTGGAGCCGGTCTCTGCGAGCGCGCCCGCTTCCTCCAAGTCTACCTTCAAGGGCGAGGAGATCGCCCAGTCCGACCGGCCCGAGCTGGCCGCCGCCAAGATCATCGTTTCGGGCGGCCGCTCGCTCGGCTCCTCGGACAAGTTCAAGGAGCTCATCGAGCCACTGGCCGATGCCCTCGGCGCG
Organism: Methylobacterium sp. 88A; assembly: GCF_000376345.1. Lineage (NCBI taxonomy): Bacteria > Pseudomonadati > Pseudomonadota > Alphaproteobacteria > Hyphomicrobiales > Methylobacteriaceae > Methylobacterium > Methylobacterium sp. 88A. Next base: position 1,087,035 of record NZ_AQVT01000001.1, on the reverse strand, counting down.
GCGGTGGGTGCCTCGCGCGCCGCTGTCGATGCGGGCTACGCTCCCAACGACTGGCAGGTCGGACAGACCGGCAAGGTCGTGGCGCCGGACCTCTACGTGGCGGTGGGCATCTCCGGCGCAATCCAGCATCTGGCCGGAATGAAGGACTCGAAGGTCATCGTCGCCATCAACAAGGACGAGGACGCGCCGATCTTCCAAGTGGCGGATTACGGCCTGGTCGGCGACCTGTTCCAGATCGTCCCCGAGCTTCAGGCCGAGATCGCCAAAGCCAAGGGCTGATCCCGGGTCCCGGAACCACGACAGGACTTCGCCGCGGGCATCCGCGACGGAGTTCTTTTCCCATTTAAGCGCTTGCCCGGGCTGCACCTCAGCGAGAAAATGATCTAGGAATTTTGTGCGCCGCATTTCAATTGCGGTGCCAACGCCTCGATCGCTAGGCGGGCGTTCTGCGGCCGAACCGGCCGCGCCTCAGGGGTGCGAGTTCAAGCGATGGCCATCGAGATCAAGACCGTCGGAATCATCGGCGCCGGCCAGATGGGTAGCGGCATCGCCCATGTCTGCGCCATGGCCGGGCTGGACGTGCGGCTGAACGACCGCGACACCGCCCGCATCCATAGCGGGCTCGCGACGATCGACGGCAATCTGGCACGTCAGGTCTCCAAAGGCACGATCACCGATGAGCAGAGGCGCAGTGGCGTCGCCCGTATCCTCGCCGCCGAAAGCTACGACGACCTCGCCCCCTGCGATCTCGTCATCGAGGCGGCGACGGAAGACGAGGCGACCAAGCGCCAGATCTTCACCGCCCTGTGCCCGTCGCTGAACCCTGATGCCATCGTGGCGACCAACACGTCGTCGATCTCGATCACGCGCCTCGCAGCCGCGACCGACCGGCCGGAGCGGTTTATCGGCATCCATTTCATGAATCCGGTTCCGGTCATGCAGCTCGTGGAGCTGATCCGGGGCATCGCCACGGCGGACCCGACTTACGTCTCCGCTAAGGCCTTCATCGCCAAGCTCGGCAAGACCTCCACCATGTCGGAGGATTTCCCGGCCTTCATCGTCAACCGCATCCTGCTGCCGATGATCAACGAGGCGATCTATACGCTCTACGAGGGTGTCGGCTCCGTGGAGGCCATCGACACCGCGATGAAGCTCGGCGCCAACCATCCGATGGGCCCGCTGCAGCTGGCCGATTTCATCGGTCTGGATACCTGCCTCTCGGTGATGCAGGTGCTCTACGAAGGTCTGGCGGATTCGAAGTACCGTCCCTGCCCGCTTCTGGTGAAATATGTCGAAGCCGGCTGGCTCGGCCGGAAGACGAAGCGCGGCTTCTACGATTATCGCGGCGAAGTCCCGGTTCCGACCCGCTGAGAGGCGGCAGGCCGGGAAAGCTCAAGCCCAGAGTGAGAGTCGTGGCTCATCGGGCGAAGATTTCTTGCGAGTGATCTCGCCAGATCAACGACGCTTCTCAAAAAAAAACGCTACGGCTTGGAAGCGGTTAAGTCCGCTGCAATGCCGTAGCGCGCTGTCGTCGTTGCCGGTCGTTAGAACCGACATGACGTCTGGCCTATTTCTGGCCACCGTTAGCCGACGGCTGGGCCGGCGCCGGGTAGGCCGGGTTGCCAGCGGGAACGTTGCCGGTGTTCGCCGACGAGGTTCCGTTTCCAGACCCGTTCACGGAGCCGGTGACCTGGCCACGGGAAGCGTCCTGGCTCTGTGAGGCGTAATCCTTCGGAGAATTCGCACCCTGCCAGGTCATCAGACCGGTGATGGCGATGGCGAGGAGGACGAGGCTGCCGATCAGCACGTAGAGGACAGGCTTGCCCTTTTTGCCCTGACGCGCGTCCTGACCTTCGAGTCGTTCTGCCATGAGATACCTTTCCGAGCTCGGCCGGGGACGGCCGTCATGTTCATCCTGAGACGCGGGTGTCTCATTTGGTGGATTGAACGCGACGGCCGAGGTGCCTGTTCCGAGGCGATCGGCCCTGGCGGTGGCATCTGACGGAAAAGCCGCACCGCTATCGAGGTGAAGTCCTGGTTCAGCGCCCGGTCGTCAGCATGATCTTGCCGAGATGCGCGCTCGACTCCATGAGCGCATGGGCCTCGGACGCCTTCTCCAAAGGGAAGGTGGCGTGGATGATCGGCTTCATCCGGCCGTCGGCGAGGAGTGGCCAGATATCCCGACGCAGGCCCTCGGCGATGGCCGCCTTTTCTGCTTTGGGACGCGCCCGCAGGGTCGCACCGGTGAATGTGAGCCGCTTCATCATGATCGGCGTCATGCTGAAGCTCTCGACCTTGTAGCCTTGCATGAAGGCGATCTGCACGAGGCGTCCCTCGATCGCCAGGGAGGCGAGGTTGCGGGCGAGGTAGGGCGCGCCCACCATGTCGAGGATGACGTCGACGCCCTTGCCCTCGGTGAAGCGCTTGATCTCCTCGGCAAAATCCGTCTCGCGGTAATTGATCGCCTCGTCGGCGCCGAGCTCCTTGCAGAACGCGCATTTCTCGGTCGAGCCGGCGGTGGCGAAGACCCGAGCGCCGTGCAGCTTCGCCATCTGGATCGCCGTGGAGCCGATGCCGCTCGATCCGCCATGGACGAGGAAGCTTTCGCCCGGCTTCAGGCGTCCGCGCTCGATAACGTTGCTGTAGACGGTGAAATAGGTCTCCGGCAGTCCGGCGGCCTCGATCAGCGAGAGCGGAGCCGGGCGCGGCAGGCATTGTCCGGTCTCGGCCACGGCGAATTCGGCATATCCGCCGCTGATGGTGAGGGCGCAGACCTCGTCGCCGATGGCGAAGCCCTCAGCCCCCTCGCCGAGGGCCGCGATCCGGCCGGCGACTTCGAGGCCCGGGATTTCGGTGGCGCCCTTCGGCGGCGGATATTTGCCTTCGCGTTGCTGGATGTCGGGCCGGTTCACGCCGGCCGCGACCACTTCGATGAGCACCTGGCCGGGACCGGGCTGGGGCCGCGGCACCGTCTCGAGCGTCAGGACGTCCGGCCCACCTGCTCCCGCGAACCGGATCTGGCGCATGGTCTCTGGCAGGTCTGGGCTTGACGTCATCGCATCACATCTCCGGTTGGCGTGACCCGTCATGTGCGGCCGGAGGGCGGGTTGGCAAGGGCGCAGTTGGTAAGCGAGGACTGTCTCAACGGGTGCCGTACATCCGGTCGCCGGCATCGCCGAGTCCGGGCACGATATAGCCGTGGTCGTTGAGGTGGCTGTCGATGGAGGCGGTCCAGACCGGCACGTCGGGATGCCTCGCCTGGAGCTTGGCGACGCCTTCCGGTGCCGCCAGGAGGCAGACGAAGCGCAGGTCGCGCGCGCCGCGCTGCTTCAGGAGGTCGATGGCGGCGATGGCCGAATTGGCCGTGGCGAGCATAGGGTCGAGGACGAGGACGGTGCGGTCGGCGAGGTCGGACGGTGCCTTGAAATAGTATTCCACCGCCTCAAGCGTCTCGGGGTCGCGATAGAGCCCGACATGGGCGACGCGCGCGGAGGGCACCAGCGAGAGCATGCCGTCGAGGAAGCCGACGCCCGCGCGCAGGATCGGGGCGAGAACCAGCTTCTTGCCCGCGATCTGCGGCGCTTCCATCGCCTGGATCGGGGTTTCGATCGTCACCCGCTCCAGGGGAAGGTCGCGGGTGACCTCATAGGCGAGGAGCATCCCGATCTCGTTGAGGATCTGGCGGAAGCCCTTGGTCGAGCGCTCCTTCTGTCGGAGCAGGGTCAACTTGTGCTGGACCAGGGGATGGTCGACCACCGTGACCGTCGCGCGGATCTCCGCGCCGGTAACGTCCGTATTCGCCATCGCCTTCACTCCCCCGAGAAGCGGCCTACCGTGCCACGAGCGGCACCGGACCGACCCCACCCTCTTTTGAACTCCCGCCCTTATGGCCCCCCAGGGCATGAAAATCCGATAAAGAAGCGCGGCCATGACGCGGCGGGGGCGCGTCCCGGTCGTCGGAGCGAGGCAAACAGGGTGGTCCGGATCGTCGATGAAACTTATCCGAAACAGCACGCCCATGAGCAAGTCCGCCCGTAACGACCGGGTCCGCTATCGCGCCACGTTCCTCAACACGCTCGGGGCGTCCCTGGTGATGGTCGGCTTCTTCCTGCCAGGGATGCGGCTCTACGAGGGGTATGACCACCGCCTGTCCCGCGCCGAGGCGTGGAGCGTCTCGCTGCGGTTCTTCCAGACCGAGCCGGGTGCGGTGAGCGTGACGGCCCTGATCCTCGGCTTCTGCCTGCATTTCATCGCCCTGCATCACCTGAAGAAACTGCAGGATTGATCGGGCCGCTGGACGAACGAAAAAGGGCTCCCGGCATTGCTGCCGGAAGCCCTCCGTGACCCCGGATGGGGTATCGATCAGACGTTCTGCGTCGAGCCGCTCGTATTGCGCTTGGCCATGAAGGCGTCGAACTGCTCGCGGTCCTTGGCGCGCTTCAGTTCTTCCACGAACTCGGCGAAGGCACGGCTCTCCTCCTGCAGCGCCTTGCGCTGGGCATTGAGCCGGTCGAGTTCGGCGCGGCGGTAATCGTCGAAGGCGAGGTTACCGGTGCCGCGCAGATCCGCGGCCTCGAACGCCTGAGCGAAGCGCGATTTGCGCATGCCCGCCTGCCAATCGGACCCACGGCCGATCATGCCGCGCAGTTCGGACAATGCCGGGTAACCCGCCACCTTCCAGGCGATGTAGGCCGCCGCCAGCGGCCACCAGTAGAAGAACGCGACGACGACGGCGCCGATCTCGAAAGAGCGGCGGGCAAACGGACCGCTGCGGCAGGCTTTGCCGGTGGCCCAGGGAGAGGTCGAGGAAAAGCTCACGGCTCACAGCTCCGATGTTAATGTGAACCACATTTACTTGCGAACGCGACGTGGTGGTTTCAAGGGTCGTTTTCAGAGAGTGTCAGGCCGAGTGTCGGGGACGACCCGCGCCATGGACGAGGGCCAGCACTCCGGCACGTAGCAGCTCGTATTTGTCTGGCATGCCCGGCCCCTTCGGCAGATGGCCGGAGGCCGAGAGCGTGGCGAGCCCGTGCGAGAGGGCCCAGACTTCCAGGGCGACGAAACGAGGCTCGACTCCGCCGAAGCCATCCGGAAACGTCGATTTCAGCGCTTCGAGCAGAAGGTCGAAGGGGCTGGGCCTCGGCGGGACGTCGGAGGCTGCTTGCTCCGCCGTCATCGGGGCGCCACGCGTCTCGAAGATGGCGGCATAATAGCCGGGCTCTTCCTCCGCGAAGGCGAGATAGGCCTCCCCCATTCGGGTGAAGCGCTCCAGTGGTGTTCCGCGTGAGGTGAGTGAGCGTGCCAGACGCTCGGCGAGGTCGGTGAAGCCACGGCCGGCCACCTCCTCCAGCAGAGCTTCGCGACCCCGGAAATGGCGATAGAGCGCGGCCGGTGTCACGCCGACGAGGCGTGCCGCATCCACCAGGGTGAAACCGCCCACACCACGTTCGGCGATGAACCGGCGCGCCGCTTCGATCAGCGCCTCTTTGAGGTTGCCGTGATGGTAGCTTCGCCGGTCTCCCGGTCCTTCTCGCCAGGGTCGCACTGGATTCCATCCTCGGGCGATCGCCGGCCAGCGGCTGCACCTTTGCCGCGACTCTGCCGGGATGGCCCTCCCCTAACACGCGGAGCGCGCTTTTCGACCCTCCTCTGTCTACCCGTGGACAGAGATTTTCGAACGGCGATTGACAAGCACGATCCTACAAAATGTAATGGTATTACATTGCATTGTGGATATCCGATGAGCCAGCGCGATCACCGTCTCCCCGTCACCGTCCTTTCCGGCTTTCTCGGTGCCGGCAAGACGACGCTGTTGAACCACATTCTCAACAACCGCGAGGGGCGACGCGTCGCCGTGATCGTCAACGACATGAGTGAGGTGAATATCGACGCCGCCTTGATCCGCGAGGGCAGCGCCAACCTCTCTCGCACCGACGAACGCCTGGTGGAGATGACCAATGGCTGCATCTGCTGCACGCTGCGGGACGACCTCCTGGCCGAAGTCCGGACGCTCGCGGAGGAAGGGCGGTTCGATTACCTCCTGATCGAAGGCACGGGCATCGCCGAGCCGCTGCCGGTGGCGAGCACCTTCTCCTTCCGCGATGAAGACGGGGCTGCGCTGAGCGATATCGCCCGCCTCGACACCATGGTCACCGTGATCGACGCCGTGAGTCTCCTGCGCGATTACGGTTCGACGGCGTTCCTGCGCGACCGGGGCCAGACCGCGGGAGAGGAGGATGCCAGGACCCTCGTTGACCTTCTCGTGGAGCAGATCGAGTTCGCCGATGTGGTCGTCGTCAACAAGGCGGGTGATGTCGGGGCGGATCAGCTCGCTCTGGTCCGCTCGGTGATACGCGGACTCAATGCCGATGCCCGCATCATCGAGGCTTCCCATGGCCGCGTCGCGCTCGATCAGGTTCTGGATACCAGCCTGTTCAGCGAAGAGAAGGCGCAGAAGCACCCGCTTTGGTTCAAGGAGCTCTACGGCGCCGCCGAGCATGTGCCCGAAACCGAGGAATACGGAATTGGCTCCTTCGTCTACCGCGCCCGCCGTCCCTTCGCCCCCGAGGCATTCGACGCTTTCACCAAGACCACATGGCCGGGCCTCATCCGCGCGAAGGGGCATTTCTGGTTGGCGACGCGGCCGGACTGGGTCGGCGAATTCTCCCTTGCCGGTGCCATCGCGCGGGTCTCGCCGATGGGGGCGTGGTGGGCCTGTGTGCCGAAGGCCCGCTGGCCGGAGGATGCGGAGTGGCGCACCCATTTGTCCCGGACCTGGAGTGAGCCCTGGGGCGACCGCCGCCAGGAACTCGTCTTCATCGGAACGGGCCTCGATCGCGTGGCGATCACCGCCGCACTCGATGCCTGCCTAGTTGGTTCCGAGGATGTGACGCGGTTCGATCCGGCGCCGTACCGCGCCCTGCCCGATCCGTTTCCCGCCTGGCAGCGTGCCGCCGCCTAATGGCGTTCTTTTCCCTCAAGGATGCCCGCGCTCGCTCGGCCGCACGCTCGGCCGATGCGGCGAGCCTCAAAGGCGAGCTTCGCCTGGGTCTCGGGCTCGGCGAGGATGACGTCCTCGCCGTCAACGAAATCGCCTGTGGCGAGCCCGGCTGCGCCGATCGCGAGACCATCGTCCTGGTGATGCGGGTCGGCGAGCCGACGCGGGCGCTGAAGATCGCGCGTGGACTGGAGGCGGTCGAGCCCGACGACATCGCCCGGCTGGGGGCGGAAGAGGATGCCATGAGGCGGGAGGGCGCGACCCCGCCCGGAGCTTCCGCGCCTATAGTTTGAAAATCGAGGATGCCCGGTCCAGGGCGGTCTTCTTGCCCGTTCGGGCCGATTCCAGCCGCTCGATCTCGGCGCGCAGCAGGGCGATCCGTTCGGCGATCTCGTCGAGGGAGAGGGTGTCGAGGCTTTCGCCGATCGTATGGGAGACCGTGCGCTTCGGCCGGTCCGTGTCGTCGTCGCGCATGGCTCGTCCCCCTGTCATCCGGCGCTCGCCTAACGGTCCCACCGCGAGACCGAGCGAACGTGCTGCTGAGTGCCGGCATATTGCTTGAGGAATGTCGTCATTTCCGACAGTTCCGGCGCCTTCGAACGGAAGGTGACCGAGAGGGCTAGAAGCGTGTCGGCATGGTCGAGACCGGGATAGATCCGCTCCTGCACCGGCACGCGCACCGCGCGCAGCCGCGCCGCGAGGCTCTGGGTATTCTGCGGGCGCACGATGGTGTCGTTGTCTCCGCTGGCGAGGAAGGCTGGGGGCGAATGGGGACCGGCGAAGGTGATCGGCTGCGTCGCCGCCGGATCGGGGGCCTGTCCGAACACGTCCCGCGAGGTGTCCTGGTCGAAAGGATGGAAGTCATAGGGGCCGGATAGACCGGCCACGGCCCGGATCACCTTCGGGTCGACCCCCGCCTTGCGCAGGTAGCGCGGATCGAGCCCGAGCATCAGGGCGTTGTAGGCCCCGGCCGAATGGCCCGCGAGAACGATGCGGCGCGGGTCGCCGCCATATTCGGCGATGTTGTCGCGGACCCAGGCGATGGCGGCGGCACCATCGTCGAGGAAGTCGGGGAACCGCACTTCCGGGTAGACCCGGTAATCGGGGATGACGGTGACGAAACCCTGGGCCGCCAAGGCCTGACCGACGAATTCGTAATCGTCCTTCGCGCCCGATTTCCACGAGCCGCCATAGAAGAAAACCAAGACCGTCGCATCCGCCGCGCCGCCGACGGGCGTGAAGACATCGAGGCGCTGCCGCGGATGGGTGCCGAAGGCGGCGCTCTTCTGGGCGAGCCGGCCGCCTTGGTCGCGCGGGCCGATGGCATCGAAGAGGGCGAGGGGCGAACAGGCCGTGACCCCGAGGGCGGCCAGTGCGAGGCAGGCGAGAGTGGCGAAGGCGGCGAAGGCGCGGGTCATGCATCTCTCAAACGGGGAAACGAAGACCCGAATGACACGTGCCGCACGGCGGATTCATGACCGGAAGAAGGGTTTTTCGGATTCAGGTGCGCAGCACGATGCAGGCGCCTCCGACCTTGCGGATGCGGCTGCACAGGATATCGCCCGCCGCCCGGCTCTCGGCCGGGATGCGGACCCGGTAGAAGGCGCGCGTGCCGCGACTGCGCAGGCGCGTCCCGATGATCATCGGCCGCACCTCGCCGATCACGCCGGCGTAGAGTTTCCGGGTGCGGGAGAAGCTCTGGAGGGCGAGGGATTTCGAGAAATTTCCGGCGAGCTGAATGCCCCAAGGCGCGGCCGGCCCCTCGTTGCCGCCGAGGGCGAAGCGATCGCCGCGTGAGGGTATCCGCAACGCGGCGGTGACCTGCAGGCAGGTCTTCGGCGCTTCCGCCTTCGATGATTCCTTCTTGGGGGCTTCTGCCTCCCCCTCGGCTCCGTTGACGGCCGCGCCCCCGCGCCAATCCTCGGCCGGTGCACCGGTGATCGCCATGACATAGGCGCGCGTCTCGGCGGGCAGGCCGCCCGTTCCGGCGAGCCAGCCCGAGACCCGGCCCGCGCCGCCGTTATAGGCCGCGGCCGCGAGGCCGAGATTTCCGAACTGGCGATTGAGGTCGGCGAGGAGATGGGCGGCGTGCGGGATCGCCTGTTCGGGATCGAACGGGTCGGTCAGCCCGCGCTCGCGTGCCGTTCCCGGCATGAACTGCGCAACACCCTGCGCGCCCACCGGGCTCACGGCCGTGACGCGAAAACTGCTTTCCCGCCAGATCAGCCGTGTCAGGAACGGCACGGGCAAGCCGCGCACCCTGGCCGAATCCTCGATGAGGCGGCAGAGCGCCTGCTCCACGGTTTCGGTCGCCACCTCGGCCGAGGCCGGCGCGGCGGCGAGGAGACAACAGGCGAGGATCAGGCTGCGGAGGGATGTCACGGGGCGTTTGTAATGGCGTCTGGCGCCGGATCAATCGCCGTTCGCCGATCTCATCGCGCCGCGCTATAAGAGCCTCGGCTTCCCCTCTCCGCGGACCCGGTGCCCTTCCCTCGATGACTGACACGCTGCTCGACGTCCAAGACCTGTCGGTCGCCTTTCGCTCGCGTGAGCGTGAGACGCTGGCAGTGGATCGCGTGAGCTTCACGATTCACAAGGGCGAGACCGTGGCCCTGGTCGGCGAGTCCGGGTCGGGCAAGTCGGTGACGGCTCTGTCGATCCTGCGTCTCCTCGATGGCAGCGCCGTCCATCCCGGCGGTCGCATCCTGTTCAAGGGACGGGACATTCTGGCCTTGCCGGAGCCGGAGCTGCGTAAGATCCGCGGTGCCGACATCACCATGGTGTTCCAAGAGCCGATGACCTCGCTCAATCCGCTGCACACGATCCAGCGGCAGATCGGCGAGGTTCTGGAGATTCATCGCGGCCTGTCCGGCCGCAAGGCCCGGGTCCGCATTCTCGAATTACTCGAACTCGTCGGCGTCCGCGACGCCGAGCGGCGCATGGGCGCCTATCCGCACGAATTGTCGGGGGGGCAGCGCCAGCGCGTGATGATCGCCATGGCGCTCGCCTGCGAGCCGGACCTGCTGGTGGCGGACGAGCCGACCACCGCCCTCGACGTCACCGTCCAGGCGCAGATCCTCACGCTCCTGGCCGATTTGCAGAAGCGCCTTGGCATGTCGATGTTGTTCATCACCCACGATCTCGGCATCGTGCAGCGCATCGCCTCGCGGGTCTGCGTGATGCTCGCCGGCCGCATCGTCGAAGCGGGGCCGGTGGACGAGATCTTCGCCAGACCCAAACACGAATATACCCAGCGCCTGCTCGCCTCGGAGCCGAAGGGGCGTGCGAACCCGGTTGCGGACGACGCTCCGCGCCTGCTCGAAGCCGGTCCGCTCAAGGTGTGGTTCCCGGTCCGCGAGGGGCTTCTCCGGCGCACCACCTTCCACGTGAAGGCGGTGGATGGCGTGTCACTCGCCGTCCGCGAGGGGGAGACGATCGGGATCGTCGGGGAATCCGGATCGGGCAAGACCACTCTGGGGCTCGCCCTGCTGCGCCTCACCGGCAGCGAGGGCCCTATCGTCTTCCTCGGCCAGTCCATTGCCGGGCTCGGCCCCGGAGCGATGCGACCGTTCCGGCGCGACATGCAGGTGGTCTTCCAGGACCCCTACGGCTCGCTCTCGCCGCGCATGACGGTGGCCGACATCGTCGCCGAGGGCCTCGTCGTGCAGGGGGCGGTGACGTCGCGCACGGAGCGGCGCGCTGTGGTCGCCAAGGCACTGACCGATGTCGGTCTCGATCCGGCGACGATGGATCGCTACCCGCACGAGTTCTCCGGCGGCCAGCGCCAGCGCATCGCCATCGCCCGCGCCATGGTGCTGAAACCGCGCTTCGTCGTCCTCGACGAACCGACCTCGGCCCTGGATCGGTCGGTTCAGGCTCAGATCGTCACCCTGCTCCGCGACCTGCAGAAGGAGCGCAAGCTCGCCTACCTCTTCATCAGTCACGATCTGAAGGTCGTGCGCGCGTTGGCGAACTACGTGCTGGTGATGCAGAACGGCAAGGTCGTGGAGGAAGGCCGGGCGGAGGCCATCTTCGCCCGGCCGCAGACCGAGTACACGAAGGCCCTGTTCGCTGCCGCCTTCGATCTCAACAGCGCCACCACCGAAGACGTGGTCCCGGCCTGAACACGACGGGACCCATGGCGCGCGTCTTTCTCATCGTCCTCGATTCGGTCGGCATCGGCGGAGGGCCGGACGCTGCCCGCTACGGCGACGAGGGCTCGGACACGCTTGGCCATATCGCGGAAGCCTGCACCGCCGGTGTGGGCGATCGCGAGGGCCTGCGAGGCGGCCCCCTCGCTCTGCCGAATTTGACGCGTCTCGGCCTCGGTCTCGCCGCCGAGGGGGCGAGCGGCCGCATCCCGCCCGGTCTCGAGCCATCCGGTCCGGTCGATGGGGCCTACGGCCATGCCGTCGAGACCGCGCCCGGCAAGGATACACCCTCCGGCCATTGGGAGATCGCGGGCGCCCCCGTCACCGAGGAATGGGGCTACTTCCCCGACAGGGTGCCGGCCTTCCCTCCTGCCCTCACTCAAATGCTGATCGAACGGGGCGAACTCCCCGGTATCCTCGGCGATTGCCACGCCGCCGGCATCCCGATCGTCGAGCGCCTCGGGGCAGAGCATGTCCGGACGGGTAAGCCGATCTGCTACACCTCGGCCGACAGCGTCTTCCAGATCGCCGCTCACGAGGAATCGTTCGGGCTGGACCGGCTCTACGAGCTCTGTCGGACCGCCCGCGAGATCTGCGACCCCTACCGGATCGGCCGAGTCATCGCCCGCCCCTTCCTCGGCTCGGAGGAGACCGGTTTCCGGCGCACGGCGAATCGTAGGGATTTCGCCACGCAGCCGCCGGGCGAGACCCTCCTCGACCGCTTGAGCGAGCGGGGACGCGTCGTGGTCAGCGTCGGCAAGATCGGCGACATCTTCGCCCACCGCGCCACAGGCCGCGAGATCAAACCGGCCGGCAATGCCGCCTGCCTCGATGCGGCGCTGGCCGCGTTCCGCACCCTCCCCGATGGCGGGCTGGTCTTCCTGAACCTGGTCGATTTCGACACGGAATACGGCCACCGCCGCGATGTGCCCGGCTACGCCGCCGAGCTGGAGCGCTTCGATGCGCGCGTGCCCGAGATCCATGCGGAGCTCGCGGAGGGCGATGTCTGCATCGTCACTTCCGACCATGGCAACGACCCGACATGGCCGGGGACGGAGCACACCCGCGAACAGGTGCCGGTTCTGGCCTTCGGTCCCGGTCTTTCCGCCCGGTCACTCGGGCGTAGGGAAACCTTTGCGGATATCGGCGCCTCCATCGCCCACCATCTCGACGTCGGCGAATTGGTACGCGGCACGTCGTGGTGGTGAGTCGGTCCCGCTCATTCCCGGCGGGAGCGAACCTCACACCTCCCAGGTCTCTTCCACTTCCGGCGGGATCGGCCTCGGACGGCGGTCGCTGCCGATGGCGACGAAGGTGAACAGGCCTTCCGTCACCTTCATGGTGGTCTCGCCTTCGCGCTCGCGGCGCCAGACCTCGACCTGGATGCGAAGCGAGGTGCGGCCGACCTTCACGATCCAGGCATAGATGCTGACCTCGTCGCCGACGATGACAGGGCGATGGAAGGTCATGGCATCGACGGAGATCGTGGCGCAGCGGCCCCGCGCCCGCCGCGCGGCCACGTTGCCCGCCGCCAGATCCATCTGCCCCATCAGCCACCCGCCGAAAATATCCCCGGCCGGATTGGTGTCCGCGGGCATCGCGATCGTGCGAACTACGGGAGAGCCGCGGTCGGTGGGCTGTCGCGTCTCGGAAACATCGGTCGACATGGGGTGGTGCGGGCTCCCGTGATCTCGGCCGGCCAATGCAAGCGGCACGCCGCCTGTGTCCTCCTGTCACATCCGACCGGCGGCGAACAGGTGAGCCGCTTGAGGGGTGGCGGAGGTCGTCACGCCCTGATCACAGTCCGGACCGTCCCGTTCCTCCCTGCGCCGGCGAAGGCGGGCGCTTGCGCAGAATTACCGCCCCGCCCGCCAGCAGCGCGATGCAGAGCAGGGCGTAGGGCAGGCTCAACAGCAACAGGAAGAAGCCGACGCTCGCTTCATCACCGCTGGCGCCGCCAGGGTTCCGATCGAGAAGCCAGCCCAGGACGCCCGTGACCGCCAGGAGGACGATACCGTTCAGCAGGATGGCACCCCCGACGGCGAGGCAGCCCCAGCCGATGCGTCGACGCTCATCGCCCACGCGGGCAAGGAGGAGCGTCACGGCGATCACCACGGCGGCCTGAAGACCGATGGCGAGGAAAGGCAGCATGTCTAAAGCCGGTCCCGGCAAGGGTATGGCGGCATCCCGAATTCCGGGGTTGGGTCGGACCATCATACCGATGAGGGCGGTCAGGGCGGGAAAGATCACCCCGCCGATCGCCCAGCCCACGAACAGGCCGAAGACGCTACTGATGAGCCAGCGCCGGGTGTTGGGGTTCATGTGATCGCTTCCCGCCATTGGGCAAATACGCTTCGCCCGGTCATCGCAAGCTGGCGTCCGTCGTACGCCGTCTCCTCGATCATGCCGATTCTCGAACCCCTACCACGGTGGTTCGTAGCCTTGCAGGCCAAGCTTGCAGGAGGGAGGTTCGGCATGGCGTCGCCGCGGCCGAATGCGCCACGCTTTTAAAGGCGATGTGAAGTCCGTCGAGGCAAGCATGCAAAATGACGAGAGCCCGTCAGTCCGGCAGGGCGAACACGATGAGCGCGTCGCCGGTGCCGAAGCCCGAGCCCTTGGTGAACGAAGCTCCGCCGGCCGCCACGGCCACGTATTGCCGGCCGTCCAGTGAATAGGTGATCGGCGGCCCGCCGATCCCGGCGCCGCACTGGAACCGCCACAGCATCTCGCCAGTGGCAGAGTCATGGGCGTCGAGATGTCCGTCTTCCTCACCGGAGAAAACGAGACCGCCGGCGGTAGCGAGCGTGCCGCCGGAAAGGCGGCTTCCCGCCTTGACCGACCACTTGATCGCGCCGCCCTTGGCGAGGTCGATGGCCGTGAGCGTGCTGAAGGAGGGCTCTCCCTTCGCCTCGCTCGTTTCGGTGAAGCGGATCTGCGGCCTGCCATTCGATGCCGGGACGGTCCTCACCGTGTAGGTGGTCGCGCCGTGCCGGACCTGGGCGTAGGCCATGCTCGTTGTCGGATCGAAGGCGACCGGATGCCAGGAGATCGCCCCGAGGGGACCGGGGCTGACCACGGTTCCGGTTTCTGTGGGCGGTGCGTAGAGGTTCTTCTGCGTGGTCAGCGGCGCGGACTTGCCGAGGAGCGTGCCGGTCGCCCGGTCGTGAACGTAGAGCCAGCCGGTCTTGCTCGCCTCTGCGACCGCCTTTACCGGCCCTTTGGGCGTCGGGTAATCGAGAAGGAAGGGCGGGCTCGCGACGTCGTAGCCCCATTCGTCGTGCGGGACCTGCTGATAGTACCAGCGCAGCGTGCCGGTCTTCACGTCGAGCGCAACGAGGCTCATCGTGTAGAGGTTGTCGCCAGGCCGTGAGAGGCCGAAATTCTGCGGTGCGGGGTTGCCCGTGCCGACATAGATCAGGCCGAGATCGGCATCGTAGGCCGGGGTCATCCAGAGCGAGCCACCGCCGACCTTCCAGGCCTCCCTCTGCCGGGGGGCGGCCGCCTTCTCGGCGGCGATGTCGCGGTTGAGCGGCACCCCATCGGCGGTCTTCTCGGCGAAGCCGCCTTCCCAGCCATCCTCCTTGGTGACGTACCAGCGCCAGCGCTCCTCGCCGGTGGCCGCATCGTAAGCGGCGAGCCAGCCGCGGCGTCCGTAGCCGCCTTCGATCCCGACCACGGCGCCGCCGTCGAGCCCGCCCTTCTCGTCCTCCACGTGGAGGCCGTAACCGGCCCCGGCCACGCCGACGATGACGAGCCCGTCGGCCACGAGGGGCGGCATCTTGAACCCGAGCCGGCTCGATCCCTGGATCGCACCCGCGCCGAGCGTTCCGGCGAGATCGGAGGCGGTTTCGGACTCGCCCTCCTCCGGGCGGACGGCCTCATGGTCCCACAAGACCTTTCCGGTCTTGGCCTCGAGAGCGATGACCCGCCCGTCCATAGTCGCCTCGAAGACCTTGCCGCCCGAGACTGCGACACCGCGATTCGAGGGCGGGCCGAAGATCTTCTCCGTCCGGGCCTTGTGGGTGTAGGTCCAGATCACCCGGCCGGTCTTCGCCTCCAGGGCAGCCACGTGGTTCTGAGTGGTGGAGAGATACATCACGCCGTCCACCACCACCGGCTCGGCCTGGAAGTAGCCGGTGATCCCTGTCTGGAAGATCCAGGCCGGGCGCAGCTTGGCGACGTTGCCTCGGTCTATGATTGTGAGCGGCGAGAAATGCCGGTTGGTATGGTCGCGGCCGAACATCGGCCATTCCTCGGCGTGCGCACTTGGAGTGAGCGTCAGCGTGCCGGCCAGCAGGGACAGGGAGGACGCGCGCGCGATCGAAATCCGAGTTGTCATGCCGCTTCGCCCCTGGTGAATCATGAAAACCCGGCTCAATCGATCACGAGTCGGGCGAGTCGTTCGACGGCCTCGAGCTGAAACGGGGTATCCGCAGCATTCATGGAGCGGGCGAGATCGGCGGCGCTCTGCCCGTTTCCGTCGCGCTTGGTTGGGTCGGCGCCTTTCGACAGGAGCAGTTCCACCATTTCGGTGCGGTTGAACATGGCCGCCGTCATCAGCGCCGTACGCGTACCGGTTCCGGTGCCGTCGATAGTGGCGCCCTTCTCCAGCAACAGCTCGACGATGGCCATGTCGCCCTTGAAGGCTGCGCCGGCGAGTGGCGTCTGTCCGCGGTCGTTGGAGAGTTCGGGGTCGCCACCGTTGTCGAGGATGAGGCGCGTGGTCTCGACCTGCCCGTTATAGGCGGCCAGCATCAGCAGGCTGTCGCCCTTATCGTTGAGGAGGTTCGCCGGGAGCCCCTGTGCGAACAGTTCCGCCAACTCGTCCACATGCCCCGCTCGCGCGTATTGAAAGACCCGGCCCGCGAAGGCCAGGGTCTCCGAGTCGAGTTCTGGAAGCGCTGGGGTGGGCGAGGCCGGCGTTTCGGATTGCATCGTCACTTTCTGTCTCAGTGAATGCTGTCTCAGGGAATGACTTTTTCGGCCCGCAGCCGGCCGAACAGGTCGAGGAAGCTGTCGTCGCTGGGCTGATAATCGAGGAAGCCGAGCCGGCGGCTGCGCGCCATGTCGGTGACAACCTCGATCGGACGGCCGAGATCCGCATCGGTGTGCCATGCGGAGGCGAGACGGTCGAGATCGGACTCGACCAAGCCATGGCGCTTCGCCAGCTCGGCCCAGACCGGCCCGTCCTGCGCCATCTGCTCCTCGAGTGGGGTCGGCGAGCCGGGATAGGGAGCCGGTTCGAGGCCGAACCATTCCGCGATGCGGCCCCACATCCACGACCAGCGGAAGACGTCGCCGTTGACCACGTTGAACGCGGTGTTCGCCGCGGCGGGATCGGTGGAAGCCCAGGCGAGATGACGGGCCAGCAGCCGCGCATCGGTGACGTCGGTCAGGCCGTTCCATTGCTGCGGCGAGCCCGGGAACAGGAACGGACGTCCGGTCTCGCGGCACAGAGAGGCGTAGACGGCCAGCGTCACACCCATGTTCATGGCGTTGCCGAGGGCATAGCCGACGATGGTGTGCGGACGGTGCACGCTCCAGCCGAATCCCTGGCGCTTGGCGGCAGCGAAGACCTCGTCCTCCTGTACGTAGTAGAAATTCTCCACCGGCAGGCGGTCCTGGTCCTCGCGAAACGGCGTCTGCGGCAGCGTGCCCTTCCCGTAGGCTTCGAAGGGTCCGAGATAATGCTTGAGGCCGGTCACCAGGGCCACGTGGCGCAACGGAGCGGATTGCAGGGCGTCGAGGAGGTTGCGCACCATGGCGCCGTTGACGCGGCAATTCTCGGCCTCGGTCGCCTGCCGCATCCAGGTGGTGATGAACACATGCGTCGGCGCGAGGTCCGACAAGGCCGCCAGCAGGGAAGCAGGATCGGTGAGGTCCGCCGTCACCGGGGTCACACCCTCGATATCCACGGGCCGGCGCGCCAGACCCAGGACGTTCCAGCCCTCGGCGACGAGGTGACGGGCGAGGTTGTTGCCGACGATGCCGCTCGCACCGGCGATGAGCGCCGTACCCTTGATCCTGTCCGACATGCTGTCTCCAGTAGAGGTGCATTCCTCCTCTGCCCATCCGATGGAGGGACCGGCTAAGGAGGGAATGTGTCTATCGGAACGCGGGAGGTCGGATGTCGATCCGGCGCGGATCCGCTTCAGGCGACGGGTGTCAGTTCGCCGGTCTCGCTGATCTCGTCGGTATGCACGTCGAAGCTCGCGAGCAGGGCCGTGCTGAAGCTCGTGGAGATCGCCACGTCGGTGGCGTCGCGGCCGCGCGCGATGAGGATGCGGCCGATGCGGCGCTTGTTGTTGCGGGCGTCGAAGGTGAACCAGCGCCCGTCGAGATAAACTTCGAGCCAAGCCGAGAAGTCACCCGGCGGCACCACGGGCACGCCGATATCCCCGAGATAGCCGGTGCAGTACCGCGCCGGGATGTTCATGCAGCGGCAGAAGGCCACGGCCAAATGGGTGAAGTCGCGGCAGACGCCGATCTTCTGGGTATAGGCCTCGTAGGCCGTACGGGTGGCGTCGGCCTTCTGGTAATCGAACTTGATGTGCCGATGCACGAAATCGTGGATCGCCTGGACCCGTGCCCAGCCCTCGGGTGTGGTCCCGAATAGACCCCAGGCGATGTTCGAGAGCTTGTCGGTCTCGCAGTAGCGGCTGCCGAGCAGGAACGGCATGACGTCGTCCGGCAGATCCTGCACCGGATGCTGTTTCGCCTCGGGTACGAGCTCGTCCAGCTCGCCGGAATCTTCGATCATGAAATCGGCCGACACCGTGATCCGGCCACCGGGGGCGAGGATGCGGGTGCAGACGTTGCCGAACGGATCGAGGTAGCTGTGGGCCTCCACCGGCGGCTCGATCGTCATCGTCTCCGGTGTCAGCAGGTCTCCCGCGCGCGAGGGATGGACGTTGAGCATCAAGGTGATCGGCGTCGGGCCGAACGTGTCGTAGCCGATCGTGTAGCCGGTCCGGATTTTCATAAGGTCGCTCGCATCAGGCAATGGGACAGGTGGGATCGCTACTCATTTCCACCCGCCGCCGGCGCGCTCCCGCGGCCTTCGGCCTTGCTCGAGCGAGGGGCGTCGAGGCGGCGACGGTCTGGTGCCGTCATGCTCGCCTCAGCCACCCTCACCGAGGGTGGCATCGTCTGAACAAGCAGGTAGCACACCGGAGGGTTGCCGCCTAACGGTTTGCCGCTCCTCATGAATGCTCTCCAGCCGCGCGGAGATCGGCGAGGTCGAGGCGGCGGGTGAACATGGTGAGGCCGCCCTCCGCGTCACGCGGCCAGTCCGCTTCCGGTCTGTCCCGGTAGAGTTCGACCCCGTTCATGTCGGGATCACGCAGGTAGAGCGCTTCGCTGACACCATGGTCGCTGGCGCCGTCGAGGGCGATGCCGGCTTCGTCGAGTCGGCGCAGTGCGTCGGCCAGGCTTGCCCGCGTCGGGTAGAGTATGGCGAGGTGGAACAGGCCGGTCGTGCCGGGCGCTGGCGGGCTGCCGCCTTCGCTCTCCCACGTGTTGAGCCCGATATGGTGGTGGTAGTCCCCGGCGGCTATGAAGGCGGCCTGGGTGCCATAGCGAGCCTTCAGGGTGAAGCCGAGCACTCCGCAATAAAAGGCCAGCGCTCGGTCGAGATTCGCGACCTTGAGATGGACATGGCCGATCCGCGCCTGCGGATGGATCGGGTTCGACGTCGTCGTCATGATGGGTCTCGCTCCTGATCGTCGCGAAGCGATGGGCCGCCCTTTCCCCTTTCGTTCCGCGGGGCCATATTCCACCCATGCCTCCTGCGAACAAACCCCGCGTCTCCTCGGCGAAGGCTTCGAAGCCCGAGCTGAAACCGCTCGACGAGCATCTGGCGGCCCTGCTGAGCCCGGCGCTCAACCGCAACCGGCTGCCCGCCGTGGAGAATCCCACGCCGCCGGCTCCGCCGAAGAAGCCCGGCAGGCCCAAGAAAGCCGCATTGCCCCCCGGCGGTTTCGGTGAAGCGCCGCAGGCCGGGTTCACCCTCGGCGACGCTGCCGAGGTCGACCCACGCCTTGCGCAGGCGTTGGGGATCACGCCGCCGGAAGACGGTCCGGCACCCGAGGCGCTGGCGAACGAGGATGAGGGTTCGCTGGCCAGCGACGGCGTGTCCGCCACGGTGGACGCCCTGTCGCGCCTCCTCACCGAAGGCAACCCGCTGTTCCGGGACGGCAAGACCTGGGCGCCGCATCGCCCGGAGCGGCCGAAGAAATCCGAGGGCGGCCTCGCCTTCACGTTGAAATCCGAGTTCGAGCCCGCGGGCGACCAGCCCCGCGCCATCGCCGAACTGGTGGAGGGGGTGAACAAGAACGAGCGCGATCAGGTGCTGCTCGGCGTCACCGGCTCTGGCAAGACCTTCACCATGGCCAAGATCATCGAGGCGACGCAGCGCCCCGCCCTGATCCTGGCGCCGAACAAGACGCTGGCGGCGCAGCTCTACGGCGAGTTCAAGAGCTTCTTCCCCGACAACGCGGTGGAGTATTTCGTCTCCTACTACGATTACTACCAGCCCGAGGCCTATGTGCCGCGCTCCGATACGTTCATCGAGAAGGAATCCTCGATCAACGAGCAGATCGACCGGATGCGCCACTCGGCCACCCGCGCTCTGCTCGAGCGCGACGACGTCATCATCGTCGCGTCGGTCTCGTGCATCTACGGTATCGGCTCGGTGGAGACCTACACCGCCATGTCGTTCACGGTGTCGCTGAACGAGCGGATCGAGCAGCGCCAACTGGTCGCCGACCTCGTGGCTCTCCAATACAAGCGCATCCAGTCCGATTTCGCCCGCGGCACCTTCCGGGTGCGTGGCGACGTGATCGAACTCTGGCCCGCCCACTTGGAGGATCGCGGCTGGCGCATCGGCCTGTTCGGCGACGAAATCGAGTCGATCACCGAATTCGATCCGCTCACCGGTAAGAAGATCAACGACCTGAAATTCGTGAAGGTCTACGCCAACTCGCACTACGTTACGCCACGCCCGACGCTCCAGCAGGCGATCAAGGGCATCAAGACCGAGCTGAAGCTCCGGGTCGACGAGTTGACCAAGATGGGCCGGCTGATCGAGGCACAGCGGATCGAGCAGCGCTGCACCTTCGACATCGAGATGATCGAGGCGACGGGCGCCTGCAACGGCATCGAGAACTATTCGCGCTACCTCACCGGCCGCAAGCCCGGCGAGCCGCCGCCGACGCTGTTCGAATACCTGCCCGACAATGCCATCGTCTTCACCGACGAGAGCCATGTCACGGTTCCGCAGATCGGCGGCATGTACAAGGGCGACTTTCGCCGCAAAGCGACGCTGGCCGAATACGGCTTCCGCCTGCCCTCCTGCCTAGACAATCGCCCGCTCCGGTTCGAGGAATGGGACGCCATGCGGCCGCAATCGGTCCACGTCTCGGCGACCCCGGCGAAATGGGAGATGGAGCAGACCGGCGGTGTCTTCGCCGAACAGGTCATCCGCCCCACCGGCCTCGTCGATCCGGTGATCGAGATCCGCCCTGCCCGTTCGCAGGTAGACGATCTATTGGGCGAAGTGCGCGAGGTGGCTCAGGCCGGCTACCGCACCCTGGTGACCACGCTCACCAAGCGCATGGCCGAGGACCTGACCGAGTATTTGCACGAGAACAGCGTCCGCGTGCGCTACATGCATTCGGACATCGACACGCTGGAGCGGATCGAGATCATCCGCGACCTGCGGCTCGGGGCGTTCGACGTGCTCATCGGCATCAACCTGCTGCGCGAGGGCCTCGACATCCCGGAATGCGCCCTCGTGGCGATCCTCGACGCCGACAAGGAGGGCTTCCTGCGCTCCGAGACCTCGCTGATCCAGACCATCGGCCGCGCCGCACGCAATGCCGATGCGCGCTGCATCCTCTACGCGGACAACATCACCGGCTCGATGGAGCGGGCCATGGCGGAGACCGAGCGTCGCCGCCTGAAGCAGCTCGCCTATAACGAGGAGCACGGCATCACGCCGCAGAGTGTGAAGCGTGGCATCTCCGACATTCTCAGCAGTGTGTTCGAGGGCGACCACGTCAAGGTGGATACCGGGCTCGCCAAGGACGCCGTCACCATCGGCCATAACTTCAAGGCCGTCATCGCGGATCTCGAGAAACGCATGCGCACGGCCGCCGCCGATCTCGATTTCGAGGAAGCGGCGCGCCTGCGCGACGAGCTCAAGCGCCTGCAGGCGACGGAACTCCTGCTCTCGGATGATCCGATGGCGCGCCAGGGTGACGTCGAGCGCGACGCGGGCAAATACGGCGCGAAGCGGAGCCGCATCTCGAAGCCGAGCCTCGACAATATGGGCCCGGGCACCGACCGCGAACTACCCGTGGGAGGCGAAGCGCCGCTTTGGGCCGAGCGGCCGAAGCCGCGTTCGACGCAGGGGCTCGGCGGCCAGAAGCCGAAATACAAGGGCGGTGTCGGGCGCAAGCGCGACTGAAACACGCATCGTCGTCGGAACCCCCGGCCTAGGCTCGGGCTTGGAGAAGCATGTGACGGCGGCCCTTCACCTGTCGCCCCCATGCCTCGAACCGACGGAGCGATCCCATGCGCAAGGAACCTCTTATCCGGGCGAGCCTGCTCCTCGCTGCCGGAATCCTCCTGGTGCATACCGCGCCCGCCCAGGCGATCTCCGATCGTCGCGACCAACCGACGGCTGCCGACGTGCCGTCCGAAACCCGATCGGGCGAGACAGCCGGTTCGAAGCCCATCGGCGACGTGAAGCCGCCGAGCGCCATCCGCCCCTCGACGGCTGTCACCGAGGATGACGGAAAGACCTCTCGGACCAACCCACTCGATCATCTGCCCGCGCGCGACCGCGCCGGGACCGGCGGACGCCGGGAATAGAATTCGCCGTCAAGGCTCGATGCTCAGGAGGAACAACCATGGGATTGCTCGATCAGGTCATCGGCGGTGTGCTCGGTAACGTCCTCGGAGGTGGCCGGGGCAGCGATCACCAGCAAGGCGGCGGTTCCAGTGGCGGCGCGCTCGGAGGCTCCCTGTCGCCCATCGTCCAGGCTTTGCTGATGCTGCTTCTGCAGAAGGGCGGCGGCGGCTTGAGCGATATCCTCGGCGGCGGTCGGGGCGGCCCGCCGGATATGGAGCAAGGCCGGCGCGGGCCGCCCGAACCCTATGACGACGGCGACCAGGGCGGCTTCAATCAAGACCCGTACAATGAGGGCCGAGACCGGGGCGGCCATGGCGGCGGATCGCGCGGATCGTCGCCCGAAGGCGATTTCAGCGACCTGTCGGGGATGCTCGACGGACCCGGCGGCGGCCAGGGCTACCAGGGCTCTCGCGATCAGGGCCATTCCTCCGGCGCGGGGCCTTACAGCCGCCTCGACCAGGAGCAGGGCGACGATCTCGGTGGGTTCGACGGGTTGATCGACCGGCTCCAGCGGGGCGGTCTCGGCGACGCCATCGGTTCCTGGATCGGGCATGGACAGAACCAGTCGGTGGAGCCGAACCGGCTCGCGGATGCCCTCGGTTCGGACACGGTGAACACGCTGCAGAGCCGCACCGGCCTCTCCCGCGACGATCTGCTGTCACAGCTTGCCCAGGCGCTACCGGGCGTCATCGACGGGCTGACCCCGCAGGGACGGAAGCCGGAGCCAGAGGAGCGTCGTGGCTGGTAATCTAGCCTTCAAGCCCGGCGGATCGTGGGTTTGCCGGGCTTCGCAGGCTGACAAGTGGCACAGTAGAAGGTCGAGCGGCCCGATTGCACGATCCGCGCGATGGTGCCGCCGCAGCCTTTCGTGGTGCAGGGCTCGCCGGTGCGGTCGTAAACCCGGAACGCATGCTGGAACGAGCCCGACCCGCCATCGGTATGGGCATAGTCGCGCAGGGTGGACCCGCCGGCGGCAACCGCCTCGGTGAGCACGTCGCGGATCATCCGCGCGAGCAACCGCGCTTTCGTCGTCGGCCGCCCATCGTCTTTCGCCAGGATTCCCGCCGGTAATTCGGGATGCAGTCCAGCACGGTGAAGCGCTTCGCAGACATAGATGTTGCCGAGACCCGCAATCAGCCGCTGATCGAGGAGAGCGGCCTTCAGCGGCGTGATCTTGTTGCGGAAGAGCAGCGCCAGGCTCTCCGGGCTCATGGCCTCGCTCAACGGTTCGATCCCCATTGCGGCGAAATGCTTGCAGCCGGCGAGGTCCACGGTCGGCACGAGGTCCATGAAGCCGAAGCGGCGCGCGTCGTTATAGGTGACGGTGGCGCCGTTCGACATCGCCATCACCACATGGTCGTGCTTGGCGTTGCCGAGCGCCCCTTCGAGATAGAAATCTCCCGGCGAGACGTTACGACCGTCCGGCAAGGCCACGTCGAAGCGCCCGCTCATGCCGAGATGCAGGATCAGCGTCTCCCCGGTGTCGAGACCGGCGGTGAGGTATTTCGCCCGTCGCGCCAGATCGGTCACCGTGGCGCCTTCGAGCCGCTGTGCGAAGCGCTCGGGGAAGGGAAACCGCAGGTTCGGCCGGCGCAGGGTCACACGGGAGAACGTCGCGCCCACCATGGCGGGGGAAAGACCGCGACGGACGGTTTCGACTTCGGGCAGTTCGGGCATGGAGGGGGGCGAGGCTCTGGATCGGGGACGGCGCCTACATGACAAGAGCGGCATCCGCCACCCGATCGTTATGCACCTGTCTAACCCGGCACATGGCGATCCGTGCCGGCTTTCGCTATGACGCTCGCGCAAGAGGATGGTGACATGAGTTCGGCCGAGCGATCGAAGGAAGAGACCAGCACGCATTTTGGGTTCGAGCAGGTTGCGCTCGACGAAAAGCAGGGGCGTGTCGACGACGTGTTCCGCTCTGTGGCGAAACGCTACGACCTGATGAACGACCTGATGTCGGGCGGGCTCCACCGCGCCTGGAAGTCGCATCTCATCTCGATGCTGCGGCCACCGCGCAACCGGCCTTTCCACCATCTCGACGTGGCCGGCGGCACCGCCGACATCGCCTTCCGCTGCCTGGAGGCGGGGGGCTCCGAAACCCATGTCACAGTGCTCGACATCAACGAGTCGATGCTGCGGGTCGGTGCGGAGCGGGCCGGCCACCGCTATGACGGCCGGATCGATTTCGTCACCGCGAATGCCGAGTCGCTTCCCCTGCCGAACGAGGCGTTCGACGCCTACACCATCGCCTTCGGCATCCGGAACGTTCCCCGGATCGACCTGGCCCTGGCCGAGGCACGCCGCGTCCTGAAGCCCGGCGGGCGCTTCCTCTGCCTGGAATTCTCAAAAGTCGATCTGCCCGTCCTCGACCGGATCTACGACGCCTACTCGTTCCACGTGATTCCTCGCTTGGGCGCGAGCGTGGCCGGCGATGCGGATTCCTACCGGTACCTCGTGGAATCCATCCGCAAATTCCCGACCCCTGGTCGATTTGCCGGCATGATCGAAGACGCCGGGTTCAAGCACGTCACCCACCGGCCCCTGTCCGGCGGAATCGTCGCGATCCATTCCGGCTGGAAGATCTCGTGACGTCAGATCGGATCGATCTGCCCGATCTGGTCCTACACAGCTCCCTCATCCTGAGGTGCCGCGATAGCGGCCTCGAAGGAGGCCTCCAGATCGCAGGGTGGCCTCTGGAAACCTCCTTCGAGGCCGCCGCTCCGCATCGTCACCTGAGGATGAGGTTCAGTGGTGGGACGAGTGCTGGTCCTGCCGTGATCACGCACGTCGAAAGCATCCCATGCTAGGCGCCATCGTCTATCTCATCCGCGGTGCCGGGGTCGGCTTCGTGCTGGCACGCGAAGGCGGGCTGTCGTTCATCGACCCCACCGAGCTGCCGCCGCATCTTCGCTTCGCCCTTAAGCTCGGGCGGATGCTGGAGCGGCCGGGCCTCGGCGCCGGGGCGGGTCCGCTGCAACGTGCGCTGACCCGGCTCGGCCCTTCCTACGTCAAGTTCGGCCAATTCCTGGCGACGCGGCCCGACATCGTCGGCATGAATGCCGCCCTCGATCTCGAGAAGCTGCAGGACCGGGTTCCGCCCTTCCCGCAGGAACAGGCGATCCGCGTGGTCGAAGCCGCCTTCGGCAAGCCGGTCCGCGAGCTGTTCCTGTCCTTCAGCGAGCCCGTGGCCGCCGCGTCCATCGCCCAGGTCCACAAGGCCCACATCCTCGACGCGAACGGCGTCGAGCGCGTGCTGGCGGTGAAGATCATGCGGCCCGGCGTGCGCGAGCGGTTCCAGCGCGATCTTCAGGTGATGCGGTTCATGGCTCGCGTGGTCCATGCCCTGTCGCCGAAGGCGGAGCGCCTGCGCCCGCGCGACGTGGTCGAGATCCTGGCCCGCTCCGTGATGATGGAGATGGATTTCCGGCTCGAAGCCGCGGCCATGTCCGAGCTCGCGCAGAACACAAAGGACGATGCCGATTTCCGCGTGCCGAAGCCCGAATGGGAGCTGACCGCGCGGGACGTGCTGTCGAGCGAGTGGATCGAGGGCATCCGGCTCAATGATCGCGCCGCCATCGTCGCTGCCGGCCACGACCCCAAGGCGCTCGGCCTCGCGGTCATCCAGTCCTTCCTGCGGCAGGCGATCCGCGACGGCTTCTTCCACGCCGACATGCATCCCGGAAACCTGTTCGTCGATGCGAGCGGCACGCTCGTGGCGGTCGATTTCGGCATCATGGGCCGGCTCGGGATGATGGAGCGGCGCTTCCTCGCCGAGATCCTGCTCGGCTTCATCCTGCGCGATTACAAGCGCGTGGCCCAGGTGCATTTCGAGGCGGGCTACGTGCCGGCCCACCATTCGGTGGAGGATTTCGCCCAGGCCATCCGCGCCATCGGCGAGCCGATCCACCAGCGACGGGCCGACGAGATCTCGATGGCCAAGGTGCTGACGCTGCTCTTCGACATCACTGCCCTGTTCGACATGAGCACGCGCACCGAATTGGTGATGCTGCAGAAGACCATGGTGGTGGTGGAGGGCGTCGCCCGCTCCCTCGATCCGCAGCTCGACATGTGGACCGGGGCGGAGCCGGTGGTCCGCTCGTGGATCGCGCGTAATCTCGGACCTCTCGGGCGAATCGAGGGTGCGGGACGTGCTGCCCTGACCTTGTCCGACGTCGTCACCGACCTGCCCGACCTCGCTCAGCGCCTGCGCCGGATTCTCGTGCGTCTCGACGAGAGCGGAACCGGCGACCGCAAGGCGTTGGAGAGCATAGCCCGCAAGGAGCGTCGCCGGGCGCTGTGGTCCACGGCGGCGCTCTGGGCCATCGCGGTAGGCGCACTGGTGATGGCGTTCCGGTAAGGGCCGAGTGAACGGGATGGCGCGGACACCGCTGTTCGTGGCCGCACTGTCATATCCGTTCGCTGTGGACGATCACGAAGTGCGGGAGTAGCCCTCCATCATGACCCTCCCCCTCCAGAACCGACGCATCCTGCTCGTGATCGGTGGCGGTATCGCCGCCTACAAGTCGTTGGACCTGATCCGCCGCCTCCGCGAGCGCGGGGCGCGGGTGCGTCCGCTGCTCACGGCGGGGGCACAGGAATTCGTCACCCCCCTCGCCGCTGCCGCCCTCGCCGGGGAGCGCGCCCATACCGACCTGTTCGACCGGGCGGAGGAAGCCGATATCGGCCATATCAAGCTGGCGCGCGATGCGGATGCCATCGTGGTCGCGCCTGCCACCGCCAACCTGATGGCGCGGATGGCGAGCGGAGACGCCTCGGACCTCGCCTCCACGGTTCTCCTTGCGACGACCCTCCCGATCCTGATCGCTCCGGCGATGAATGTCCGCATGTGGCAGCATCCGGCGACGCGTCGGAACCTGGCGACGCTCAAGGGCGACGGTGTCCGAGTGGTCGGACCCAATGACGGCGCCATGGCCGAAGCGGAGTTCGGTCCGGGCCGCCTCGCGGAACCCCTGGAAATCGCCGATGCGGTCGAGGCCATGCTCGGTGAAATTTCGACGGCATCCTCGGCGGCGACCGGGGGATTCGGATTTCTCGCCGGTCGTTCGCCGCAGAAGCCTCTCGCGGGCCGGCGCGTCCTCGTGACGTCCGGCCCGACGCATGAACCGATCGACCCCGTACGATACCTCGCCAACCGCTCGTCGGGGCGACAGGGCCATGCCATCGCCGCCGCTGCCGCAGAAGCGGGCGCGGAGGTCACGCTGATCTCCGGTCCCGTTTCCATCGCCGACCCGAAGGGCGTTACAATCGTGCGTGTGGAGACCGCGCGGGAGATGCTTGCTGCGGTGGAGGCCGCCCTCCCCGCCGACCTCGCTGTCTTCGCCGCGGCGGTGGGGGACTGGCGCCCGGCTCAGGACAGGACGTCGAAGATCAAGAAGGACGGAGCGGCCGTGCCGCCCCTCTCCCTTGTGGAGAATCCGGACATTCTCGCCACCATCGCCAAGCGCAGTGAAGGGCGCCCGAAGCTGGTGGTCGGCTTTGCCGCCGAAACCGATTCGGTGATCGCCCACGCTCGGGCGAAGATCGCCCGCAAGGGCTGCGATCTGCTCGTCGCCAACGATGTCTCCGCCGAGGGCGGCGTGATGGGCGGCACCGCCAACACCATCCATCTGCTCGACCGGGACGGTGGGTTGGAGACATGGCCGACCCTCGACAAGGACGAGGTCGGGCGACGACTCGTGGAGCGCTTCGCCGCGCGGCTCGCACCGTGATGCGGATCAATCTCGCAGATGCCACGTTAAGGCTTGACGAACACTTCGCACCGCATCATGTGGGCGCAACCGCCGTTGCCCCGCATATGCTCGGCTCGGTGGATCACAGGAACTTTCGAACCCAATGCCCAGCGACAGTAGTCGATGGACCGCGCCGAATTTGGCCGACCGCGTGTTGAGCGCCTGATCGCGTGATCGGGTTCACCCGCGATCGGCCTTGACGGCCGGTCGAACGAGGTGAGCCCATGACCTTCCAGACTCTTGCTTTCCGCCGTGCCCGCTCGCGCGTCGCTTCGCCCGCCCGCGACAACAGCGTGGCGTTGATCCTTCTCGTGATGATGTCGCTGGTCTTCGCGCCCGTCATCGGCATGCACCTCGTGGCGGCCTTCGCCCCCGCTTCGCTTCCTTCGACGCTGATGACGCGCTCGGCCGGCACGGCGCTTCCGCCGGGCTGAGCTCGGCGGCCACGAAGCACGCTTTAGGATCGCGGCGGCATGGCTGCCGGATCCATATGCATCAGCTCCCAGACGTGGCCGTCCGGATCCTGGAACGAGCAGCCATACATGAAGCCGTAATCCATGTTCGGCTTCCAAGGCTTGGCACCGGCCGCCAGCGCCTTGGCCAAGGTATCGTCGACCTCCTGACGTGATTCGCAGGAGAGGCAGGTCAGCACTTCGGTGGCCTTCGACGCATCGCAGATGTCGCCGGTGATGAAGTCACGAAAGCGCGCTTCCGTCAGCAGCATCACGAAAATTCTGTCCGACACCACCATGCAGGCCGCATTCTCGTCGGTGAAGGCCGGATTGAACGTGAAGCCGAGGGCGCCGAAGAAGGTCTTTGAGGCTTCGAGATCCTTCACCGGCAGATTGACGAAGATCATCCGCATGTCTGTCGCTCCTTCTCATGATTCCGGTGGGCATGGTGGGTCGCGGACAGCGATCAGCCCGCTTCCTGCTGCTGGGCCGCCAGGGCGGATTCTTCGGCCGTGATCTTGCGGAAGGAGGGGCGATCCTTGATCCGGGCCACGTAGGCGACGATCAAGGGTTCTTCCGGGACGAGTTTGAAGGCGGTCATCCAGCCGAGTGCGGTACCCCAAAGGATGTCGGCGGCGCTGAATTGCTCGCCTAGAAGATACGGCCCCTTCGACAGGCCCGCGACGATGCTGTCGAGAACCGCGTCGAAGCTGCCATAGGGGGACATCGCCATCGGGCCCGGCTCTCTTTCGAGCGCGCGGTCGATCACCGCCGGCTCGAAGCACGACCCGTACAGAATCATCCAGCGAAGATAGGGACCGCGCAGCGGGTCCCCGATCGGCGGCGCGAGGCCCTTCTCGGCGAACTCATCGGCGAGATAGAGATAGATCGCGGCCTGCTCGGTGATGACCGCATTCCCGTGCCGGATGGCGGGGACCTTGCCCAGGGGATTGATCGCCAGATAGGCGGCCTCGCGATGCTCCCCCGCCCTCATATTGAGGACGTGTAGGCGGTAGGGCACCTGGAGCTCGTCCAGCAGGATGCGGACGCCAGACGAGCGCGTGTTGGGTGAATGATAGAGCGTGATGTCGGAGGTCATCGATTCCGTTTCGCGTGCGAATCGTGGAAGGCCACTTTCTCCGAAGCCTTGTCCCGGTCAAACATCGTCTCATCGTTAGGCGAAAAAAGACGGTCGCCGGATGATCGTGTCGGGAACGAGAGGGTTGTGTCGGGGCGCCCCCTTCAATTGTCGAAGTGGCTGATAACCTCTCCGTATTCCAACGCAATACTTACCGTGATGGTGCTGCGTTGTCCGATCGGCGTCATTCTGTGCAGAATGTCGATGGCTCGACCGAGGGTTCGGCAGCATCGGCGGCGCGGACATTCGCGCCTGTCGCGTTGACGGAATGCCGGGGCGTGTCTATAGAGCGCGCTTCGCCGACAGGCCGGACTCAAGCAGCCCGTCGGCTTCGCCATTGCCCGAACAACCTTCGCGCGTAGACCGACACACCAAGCCCGCGGGCTCGTCGGCATCGCCCTACATGAACGAGGATGCCCCATGGCCAACACCGTGTCGGCCAAGAAAATGACCCGCAAGATCGCGAAGCGGACCGCTGTGAACCGCTCGCGCCGCAGCCGTATGCGTACCTTCCTCCGCAAGGTCGAAGAGGCGATTTCCGGCGGCGACCAGTCCGTTGCGCTGACCGCCCTGCGGGCAGCCGAGCCCGAGATCATGCGGGCCGCTCAGCACGGCATCGTTCATAAGAACAACGCCTCCCGGAAGGTTTCGCGCCTCGCGGCGCGGGTCAAGGCTCTCGCAGCCTGATCCTTCCTTCCTCGGATGACGCGAAAGAAGCCCGGCCTCAGTGCCGGGCTTCTTTCGTTTCAGGCTCGGTTTTCCGCCCCGTTCCCGATACTTTTTCCGCACGAGCACGCCGGATGTCTCGTGGCGGGTGCCGGTCATCTCTCGATGGTCCGGCCGGCTGGTCATCGCTTCAATTTGAGTCGAACCGTTAACCCTACTTGCGAATCTGCCGTGTTGCGGAGTCTAGGAGGGCTGTGTAGATTAATGATCTCTCGCCAGAAGCGGGAAAATTCACACTTAATTCAAACCTATCCGAATCGTCCGCAAGGTTTCGGGCGGCTCAGGACTCGGTGCGGATCAGCGAGACTCTCACGGCACCTCACACAGCTTTCCCCGCAACCCCCGTTGTTAGGAGAACCGTAGCTTATTGTTGATAGGCTCCTCTCATCGGCAAAAGCCTGCGGTGGAGATGTTGACTCCGCAGGATCTCTATGGGTTCCGCGAATTCCTTGCGGGGCGTGAAGTCAGTCCAGTGTGCGTACGTTCCGAGCGGCGGCTTCGCCCTCGGCGCGAGGAGAGCGATGATGCATGTCGACGGTAGCGTGGCGGGTAACGCCGAGACCGGCATGGGTGGCGCAGGGGGATCGGACACGGTTGCTGCCTGGGCGCGCGTGAAGCGGCGCCTGCGGGCGGAATTGGGCGAAGACGTCTTCGCCAGCTGGTTCGCGCGTCTCGAATTGGTGGAGGTGGTCTCCGGGACCGCCCGCCTTAGCGTGCCGACCCGATTCCTTAAGAGCTGGATCGAATCCCATTATCTCGACCGTGTCCTGGCCACGTTCCGCAGCGAGGTAGAGAGCGTCTCGCTTATCGAGGTGGGCGTGCGCGGGGCAGGTGCTCCCCCACGCGTCGTTTCGGGTGCGGTCAAGTCCTCGGCTCCCGCGAGTTCCCTCGCCCGTCTCCAGGCCGCCAGCAACGCGCAGCCCTCATCCGGCGAGATGAGCTTCCCAGCCGAGGCGGAATCCTCCTCTCAGGCGCGCGGCGAAGCCTCCAGTGACCTCAACGGCGCGCCCCTCGACAATCGCCTCACCTTCGCGAGCTTCGTCGTCGGCCGATCCAATGCCCTGGCACACGCCGCAGCCGAGCGCGTGGCCCGTCATGATGGGCAGGGCGCCCTCTACAATCCGCTCTATTTCCATGCCGGCGTGGGCCTGGGTAAGACCCACCTTCTCCACGGCATCGGCCATGCCGCTCGTGAATCCGGCCGCCGTGTGATCTACCTGACCGCCGACCGCTTCATGTACGGCTTCGTCAACGCCCTGAAGACCCAGAGCGCGCTCGCCTTCAAGGAGAAGCTGCGCGCCATCGATCTCCTCATCCTCGATGACGTCCAGTTCATCCAGGGCAAGTCGATCCAGGCCGAGTTCGGGCACACGATCAACTCGCTCATCGATGCGGGCCGTCAGGTCGTCGTCGCCTCGGACCGCCCGCCTACCGAACTCGAAGCCCTGGAAGAACGGGTCCGTTCCCGTCTGGCCGGGGGCCTCGTGGTCGAGATCGGCACGCTGGACGAGCAACTGCGCATGTCGATCCTGTCGGCGCGGCTCGCTGCCGTGCGGGTGGCGCACCCGAATTTCGAAGTGTCGCCCACCGTCGCCACCTATGTCGCCCGCGCGATCACCGCCAATGGCCGCGATCTCGAAGGCGCCGTGAACCGGCTTCTCGCCCATGCCACGCTCACCGGCACCGCCGTGACCATGGAGACGGCAGAAACCGCGATCCGCGACCTCGTGAAGAATCGGGAGCCCAAGCGCATCAAGATCGAGGACATCCAGAAGCTGGTTGCCTCGCGCTACAACGTCTCGCGTTCCGACATCCTGTCGGAGCGGCGGACCGCCGCCGTGGTCAAGCCGCGCCAGATCGCGATGTATCTGTCGAAGGTGCTGACTCTACGGTCGCTGCCCGAGATCGGCCGCCGCTTCGGAGGCCGCGACCACACCACAGTGCTCCACGCGGTCCGCAAGATCGATAAGCTGATCGGCGAGGACAATGTGCTGAACGACGAGGTCGAGCTCCTCAAGCGGATGCTGCAGGACTGACTGGCGGGATCGGAGCAATGCGGGAGACGTCCCTCCCGCATTGCCCTGGATAGAGCGTTCCGCGCTCTTGCGTTCGGACAGGGCCTTCGCCAAGTTCACCGGCCAAGCCGCCGGCTCCATCCGTCACCGTTTTCGGGGTGGGCGACGTTTTTTTAGAATGACCACGAGTTGTTGCGATGAAAGTCACTGTCGAGCGCGCGGCTCTCCTTCGATCGCTCGGCCACGTGCATCGTGTGGTGGAGCGGCGCAACACGATTCCGATCCTCTCCAACGTGCTCCTGCGCAGCGGGCCTGATGGACTGGAGCTGAAGGCGACCGACCTCGACATCGAGGTGACGGAATCCGTGCCCGCCGACATCGTCGATCCGGGTGCCACCACGGTGCCCGCGCATGTGATCTACGACATCGTGCGCAAGCTTCCCGATGGAGCGCAGGTCTCGCTGGAGACGAGCGGCGAGACCGGTCAGATGACGATCCGTTCCGGGCGCTCGCGCTTCTCCCTCGGTGCCCTGCCCGAGGGTGACTTTCCGGATCTCGCCGCCGGCGAACTCGGCACCAGCTTCGCCATTGGTGCCAGCGACCTCAAGCGCCTCATTGAGAAGACACAGTTCGCCATCTCCACAGAGGAGACGCGTTACTACCTCAACGGCATCTACCTCCACACGATCGAGGTCGACGGCGCGCTGAAGATGCGTGCGGTCGCCACCGATGGCCATCGCCTCGCCCGCGTCGAGATCGATGCCCCCGAGGGCAGCCGTGGCATGCCGGGCATCATCGTGCCGCGTAAGGCCGTGGCGGAGATTCAGAAGCTGGTCGAGGATGGCGGCGAGACCGTCGAGATCGACCTCTCGCCGGCCAAGATCCGCTTCCGCTTCGCCAGCGGCGTGACGCTGATCTCCAAGCTCATCGATGGCACCTTCCCCGACTACCAGCGGGTGATCCCGTCGGGGAACGACAAGTTCCTCACTGTGCAGCGCGACCAGTTCGCCCGTGCCGTCGACCGTGTCTCGACGATCTCGTCAGAGCGCGGCCGCGCGGTGAAGCTCGCCGTGCAGGAGGGCCGCCTCGCCCTCTCCGTCAACAACCCGGATTCCGGTAGTGCCACGGAAGAGCTCGACGTCGATTACGAGGCCTCCGCCCTCGATATCGGCTTCAATGCCCGCTACCTCCTCGATATCACCAGCCAGCTCGAGGGCGACACCGCTCTGTTCAAGCTCGCCGATCCCGGCTCGCCGACCCTGATCCAGGACCGCGAGGGCGCTTCGGCGCTGTATGTGCTGATGCCGATGCGGGTGTGATCGAGGTCGTTTCGCCGATTACCCAAGAAAGTTCGGGCATCGTGGATCCATCCACCGACGAACCGTCCGTCGTCGGTCTGCGTCTCACCCGTGTCATCTGCCGCGACTTCCGCAACCATGCCGATCTCGACCTCGCCATCGGGAGCCGCTTCGTCGCGCTTGTCGGAGAGAACGGGGCGGGGAAGACCAACCTGCTCGAATCGATTTCGCTCTTCTGCCCCGGCCGTGGCCTGCGGCGGGCGGACCTGTCGAGCATGGCGCGGAATGCCGGCTCCGGTGGGTTCGCGGTCTCCCTCGCACTCAAACAGGGCGAGGAGGAACATCGAATCGGCACGGGCTTCGAGCCCGCCGTGGGCGATGGCCGGGCCACGCGTCTGTGTCGGATCGACGGCGAGACGGTAGGCTCCCCCGTAGCCTTCTCCGAGTTCTTGAGGGTGGTCTGGCTGACGCCGGATCTCGACGGGTTGTTTCGCGGGCCCGCCGGCGACCGCCGTCGCTTCCTCGACCGCCTGGTCCTTGCCGTCGACGCGACGCACGGCGCCAGGGTGAACGCGCTGGAGCGGGCGCTCCGATCGCGCAACCGCCTGCTCGAAGAGCGCCCCAGCGACGGGCAATGGCTCGATGCGGTCGAGCGCGAAGTCGCCGAACTCGGCGTCGCTGTGGCGTTGGCGCGGCGTGAGACCGCCGAGCGGCTGGATCGCCTCATCGCCGAGACCCGCGATGACGCGCAGCCCTTTCCATGGGCGGGGCTCAGGCTGGAAGGCGACCTCGACGATCTCGTGGCCGTCTGGCCGGCCCTGGAGGCGGAGGACCGGTTCCGCGCCGCCCTCCGCCAGGGCCGCCACCGCGACCGTGCCGCCGGCCGCACCCTGGTCGGCCCGCAGGCCACCGATCTCGTAGTCCGGCATGGACCGAAGGACGTAGCCGCCGCAACCGCCTCGACGGGTGAGCAGAAGGCGCTGCTCATCGGCCTTGTGCTGGCCCATGCGCGCTTGGTTCAGGCCATGTGCGGCATCGCTCCCGTCATCCTGCTCGATGAGGTCGCGGCGCATCTTGATCCGCGACGGCGGGCCGGCCTGTTCGATGCCTTGGCCGCCCTGCAGGGGCAGGTTTGGATGACCGGCGCCGATCCGGCGCTGTTCGCCGAATTGGACGGCCGGGCCGACATGGTTTTGGTCTCCGACGGACGTATCGTGCGCGCCTGAATCACCGCGCGATGAGCCGATCGAACATCTCGTAGTTCACCGGATTGTCCGGACACAGGCCGAACCCGCATTCGGCGAAGGTCGAGCCAGCATTGGCCAGCGCCACGACGAGAAACAGCAGGACCACGGAAAGACCGAGCGCCCCGGCCCGGGTGCCGGGAAGAACCGTCGGCGCCGTTCCGGTGGGCTGCCCAAGGACCGAGACCGTCTCCGGGCGGGACACGGCGGCCTCAGGGGTGAACTGCCGATCCCACAGGCACAGGATGGCGACGGCGACGATCACGCCGGTGAAAGCGATGAGCGCCCAGACATAGAAATGGAGGCCGAACAGGGCCGAGCCGTAGGTCCCGGTTCCGGGGATGATGTGCAAAGCCGTCTGACGGGCGGAGACCGCGCCCCCTACCACGGCGCTCAGGATGACGATGGCATAATGTGACGGTCTCGGCCGGTCGCAGATATTGAGGACGAGCCCCAGGCCGACCGCCGTGAAAGCGGCGCGCTGAAGGACGCAGAGCGGGCACGGCAATTCTCCGAGGACGATCTGAAACCAGAACGCCACGAGCAAAATGAGGCTGCAGCCAAGGAGTCCCGCTGCGTTGAGCGCGCGGGCGAGGGACGATGCGGACATTCCGTGGCCTTCAGAAGACGAGCGGCAGGGCGTCGGTGGCGTGCTCGCGGAACAACGCCAGCAACACGCCAAGGGACAGGCCCCAGAGGAGCAAGGCCAGGCCGCGTCTCCCGGCGATCGCCGCCCCCGTGGCGCCAGCGAAACCGAGGAAGGGAAGGACCATCATGGGATAAACTCGCCGGTCTTTCATCGGCCCGCGATGACGACCCGCTGACCCTTGCCCAATCTGAGCAGACATCTCCTTTCGGGTGACTTAAGATGTGAAGTCTTTGTATGCGCTGTATTGCATCTATCGATCGGAGCAGGCGTCATTCCCCTCCCGCATCTCGTCGCCTTCGCCGCCATCTATGCCGCCGCCGTAGCCTCCCCCGGACCCGGCGTCGCAGCCTTGGTGGCGCGTGTCCTCGCCGAGGGCACCCGCGGCATCGGTGCCTTCGTCGCGGGCTTCATTGTCGGCGACCTGATATGGTTCGCCGTTGCGGCGGGTGGATTCGCCCTGGTGGCGCAGACCTTCGCGCCGCTCCTCGTCGCCCTGAAATATGCCGGCGCGGTCTATCTCGCTGTCCTGGCGTTCAAAGCCTGGACATCCCGGGTCGGCGTGATCGACGCGGAGCCTCTTCGTGACGAGGGTGCATTGCGCCTGTTCGCGGGCGGCCTCGCCGTCACCCTGGGCAACCCGAAGGTGATCCTGTTCTTCCTGGCCCTGCTGCCGACCTTCGTCGACCTCGACCGGATCGATGCTCCGGGGCTGGCGGAACTTGGCGCTACCATCGTTCTCGTCCTCGGCACCATCCTCTCTGGTTACGTCCTGGCGGCCGAACGAGCCCGGCGCGTCATGACCTCCGCCCGGGCGCGACGACTGCTCAATCGTGGAGCCGGGACGGTCATGGCCGGTGCCGCCGTCGCGATCGCGTCCCGTTGACACGTTCGAGATCGAGGTGAGGTGGTGGTCCCGACGATTGACCTCGGGGCCCAGGGCCGTCAAAGCCACCATCCTGGCAAATGACGGCCGCGACGGCAGCTTTGCCGTGCCGAGGATCGTCGCGCGGCGTCCGCCTGCCGCCCTTCCCTGACCGCGATGACGGGCCCTGCATGACCGACCGCCTCGACGAAGCTCGACGCGCCCTCAAGACCACCTTCGGCTACGACGATTTCCGGCCCGGACAGGACGAGGTGATCGGTGCCGTCCTGGATGGGACGGATGTCTTCGCGGTGATGCCGACGGGCTCGGGCAAGTCGATGACCTATCAGCTGCCGGCGCTGGTCGAATCCTCGCTCACGGTGGTCGTGTCGCCGCTGATCGCCCTCATGCACGATCAGGTCCAGCAGATGATCGGTTTCGGCGTCGAGGCGGCGACCCTGAACTCATCGGTGGCGGAAGCGACGTCCCGGGAGACCTGGCGCAAGATCCGCAGCGGCGATCTGCGGCTCCTCTTCGTCTCGCCTGAGCGGCTGATGATGGAAGGGCTGATGGATGCCCTGCGCGGGGCTGGCGTCCGGCGGCTGGCCGTGGACGAGGCTCATTGCGTCTCGCAATGGGGGCATGATTTCCGCCCGGAATACCGCGATCTCTCCAAGGCGCGCGAGGCGTTGGGGAACGTTCAGACCGTGGCGCTCACCGCTACCGCCGATAAGGCGACGCGGGCCGACATCACCGAGCGGTTGTTCCCGGCTGGTCGCGACCTGAAGGCCTTCGTCCATTCCTTCGACCGGCCGAACATCCGGCTGACTTTCACGCCGAAGGACAACCCGACCCGCCAGATCGAGCGCTTCTTGCGCCACCGACGCTCCGAGAGCGGCATCATTTACTGCTCGTCGAGGAAGCGCACGGAGCAACTCGCGGAGGTGCTCGCCAAGGATGGGTTCAACGCCCTCCCCTACCATGCCGGCCTCGACCAGGGCACGCGCATGAAGAACCAGGACACGTTCCTTCAGGAGGACGGGGTGGTGATGACCGCCACCGTCGCCTTCGGCATGGGCATCAACAAACCGGACGTGCGCTTCGTCTGCCACGCCGACATGCCCTCCAATGTCGAGGGCTACTACCAGGAGATCGGCCGCGCCGGCCGCGACGGCCTGCCCGCCGACACGCTCACGATTTACGGCCTCGACGACATGTCGCTCCGCCGCCGGCAGATCGACGAGAAGGACGTGCCCGATGAGCGCCGTCGCGTCGAGCGGCGCAAGTTGGAGGCGATGATTGCTCTTTGCGAGGGGGCGACCTGCCGGCGGCAATCGCTCCTCGGCTATTTCGGCGAGGCGAGCGAGCCCTGCGGCCGCTGTGATCTGTGCCGCAGCGGCATCTCGCTCATTGATGCCACCGTGCCGGCGCAGAAGCTGCTCTCGGCCATCGTGCGAACGGGGCAGCGATTCGGCGCGGCTTATGTCTGCGACGTGGTCCACGGCAAGGAGACCGACACGATTCGGCGCAACGGGCACACGGCGCTGAAGACCTTCGGCGTCGGTGCCGACAAGCCGCTACCGGCATGGCGGGCGATGCTGCGCCAGCTCTTCGCGGCCGGTGCCGTGGCGGAGAATGACGACGGGTTCGGCGGGCTCTCCCTGACTGAAAAGGGCGAGGCCATCCTGTTCGGCCGCGAAGCGATCCAGATGCGGCCGGACCCGGAGCCGAAGGTGGCCGAGCCTCGCGACCGCAAGCGCAGCGGCGCGGCGCGCGAAGATGCGACCCTCGATCTCGATCCAGCGACGGAAGCTCTGTTCCAGCACCTGCGTGGCCTGCGCGCCACCATCGCCCGCACGGAGGGCATCGCCGCCTTCATGGTGTTCCCAGACCGGACGCTGATCGAGATGGCGCGGGCGAAGCCGGTGGATCTCTATGCTCTAAGGACGGTCCACGGCGTCGGCGAGCGCAAGCGCGATGCCTACGGGGAGCGGTTCGTCACAGCAATCGCGGAGCATCTCGCTCATGGGGCCGGGGGCAACGCCTGATGCGAATTCGCACTCGTACGAGGTCGACCTGATCGTGTAGGGACCGGTTCCGGCGCTTCGCTTGCAGGCGCCGCCCACCTTCTCCTCCTGCTGCACGGATAAACATCCCATCGCTTCGGAATCACCCGCCACAGATCTCCTTCCGCGCCAGATCTTCTACATGCCGGGTTTCGATCCGCGTGAGCCTGAAACCTATTGGGGCTTGTTTCGGCGCGAGAGCAGACTCACAGCGGTTAGGCGCGGCATGGCCATCGCCGTGAGCGACCCGGTGCGGTCGGAAGATGGCTTGCGCCTCGATTGGACGGTGAACGTGGACGGGGCCCCCACGCGCTATACCCTGCTGCGCTGGGACGACATCGTCCGCGCCCGCTTTCCGCGATCGAACTGGCGACGCCTTGTGGAGGTCCCCGCCCTATGGTGGCGCCTCTACCGCAGCGGTTACGTTCGTAGGTTTCGGCGGGAAGCCAAGCGCTTTGCCCGCGTCATCATCGGCGTCCACCAGATCTATGCCGGCCTGATCGTTGCATCGGTGATCCTGGCGGCGTTGCCGGCTCTGCTCGGACCGTCAGGCTGGCGACCCTGGTTGATCGCGGCGATCCCGGTCATCTCCTACGCCCTCCTCGCCGGCCTGATGGGCTTGACCCGGTCCAAACCGTTCTATGTCGCCCACCTCGTGGACGACGCCGCATTCACCCACGACCACGCCAGCGGTGCCGAGACGCGCATGCGCCGGCGTCTCGACGCCTTCGCCGATGAGATCCGCACCGCTGAAGGCAGAGCAAGCGAGATCGTCGTCATCGGACATTCCTCCTCAAGCTTTCTCGGCGTCGAGGCTCTCGACAGGGTCCTGACGCAGGATCCCGGCTTCGGGCAGCGAGGCACGCCGGTTTCCTTCGTCAGTATCGGCAGCGTGATCCCTTGGATCACCCTCGATGCACCGGCTGGCGAGATGCGCGCGGCCCTCGCGCGGGTGGCGGCATGCCGCGCCATCCGTTGGCTTGACGTGCGTGCGAAGTGGGACTGGCTTTCGGTCCACCAACGCGACGTCCTCAGCGCCTCCGACATGCCCTCCCCGCCTGCACATCGGCCGGTGGAGATCCATGTCCGCATCACCGACCTGATCGAGAAGAACATCATCGCCCGGCGCAAGTGGAATCTGTTCCGCATGCATTTCCAGTTGCTGATGTCGAGCCTGAACCCACAGGCATTCGATTACGTCGCCTTCGTCGCTGGTCCCGAGCCTATCCACAGCGCCATCGATCGCCTGCGTCTTCCAAGTGAGCCCGCCTCCGAGAAGGTCGTCTGACGCAGCGTTTCCGCCAGTCCGCATGGCCGGACGCCGCTTTGATGAGTTGCCAGCACGGGCGCTTACCCTCTAGAGCCGACCGGACTTGGTGAACCTCGCAAACCCATTCCGAGATCGGGAGGGGCGCGACAGATACCTGAGCGGTCGAGAGGGGTCGCATGTTCCGCAACGATGTTCCGATCACACCGGAGCTGGTACGCCAGCATGGCCTGACGCCGGACGAGTACGAGCGCTTCCGTGGCCTGATCGGACGCGATCCGACCCTGACCGAGCTCGGCATCGTCTCGGCCATGTGGAACGAGCACTGCTCCTACAAGTCCTCGCGCAAGCACCTGCGCGGCCTGCCGACCTCGGCGCCATGGGTGATCCAGGGACCCGGCGAGAATGCCGGTATCATCGATATCGGAGACGGACTGGCCTGCGTCTTCAAGATGGAGAGCCACAACCACCCGAGCTTCATCGAGCCCTATCAGGGCGCAGCGACAGGAGTTGGCGGCATCCTGCGCGACGTGTTCACCATGGGGGCGCGGCCGATCGCGGCGCTGAACGCCCTGCGCTTCGGCTCTCCGGACCATCCCCGCACGCGCCACCTCGTCTCCGGTGTGGTGGCCGGCATCGGCGGCTACGGCAATTCCTTCGGCGTCCCAACCGTGGGCGGCGCCGTCGGTTTCCACCCGCGCTACGACGGCAACATCCTCGTCAACGCCATGGCGGTGGGCCTCGCCCGCACCGACGCGATCTTCTATGCGGCGGCAACAGGCGTCGGGAACCCAATCGTCTATCTCGGCTCTAAGACCGGCCGCGACGGCATCCACGGCGCCAGCATGGCCTCGGCCGAGTTCGACGACGCCTCCGAATCGAAGCGCCCCACGGTGCAGGTCGGCGACCCCTTCGCCGAGAAACTGTTGCTCGAAGCCTGCCTCGAACTGATGGCGACGGGGGCCGTCATCGCGATCCAGGACATGGGTGCGGCCGGCCTCACCTGCTCGGCCGTCGAGATGGGCGCCAAGGGCGATCTCGGCGTAGAGCTCCACATCGAGAAGGTGCCAGCCCGCGAAGAAAACATGAGCGCCTACGAGATGATGCTCTCGGAGAGCCAGGAGCGCATGCTCATGGTGCTCAAGCCCGGTATGGAAGCGGAAGCCGAGGCCATTTTCGTGAAATGGGGCCTCGATTTCGCGATCATCGGGCACACCACCGACACTCTGCGCTTCGTGGTGAAGCATGACGGCGTCACGATGGCCGACCTGCCGATCAAGGAA
Source organism: Methylobacterium sp. 88A (assembly GCF_000376345.1). Lineage (NCBI taxonomy): Bacteria > Pseudomonadati > Pseudomonadota > Alphaproteobacteria > Hyphomicrobiales > Methylobacteriaceae > Methylobacterium > Methylobacterium sp. 88A. Next base: position 1,046,216 of record NZ_AQVT01000001.1, on the reverse strand, counting down.
CTCGGCGACGAAGCCCCGCTTTACGACCGGCCGCACATCGCCAACACGCACCAGCCGGTGATCGCGGCCGCCGACGTGCCTGCGCCGATCGGCAATGCCGAGGCCCTGAAGAAGCTGGTCGGCTCCCCCGACCTCTCGTCGAAGCGCTGGGTCTACGAGCAGTACGACCACTTCATCGGCGGCAACACCGTGCAGAAGCCCGGTGGCGACGCCGCCATCGTTCGCGTCGAGGACGGACCCAAGGGGCTAGCCCTGACCGCCGACGTGACTCCGCGCTATTGCGAGGCGGACCCGGTGCAAGGCGGCCGGCAGGCCGTGGCGGAAGCTTGGCGCAACATCACGGCGGTGGGCGCCAAGCCTCTCGCCATCACCGACAACCTGAATTTCGGCAACCCGGAGAAGCCCGAGGTGATGGGGCAGCTCGTCGGCTGCCTCAAGGGCATCGGCGAGGCCTGCCTCGCCCTCGACTTCCCCGTCGTCTCCGGCAACGTCTCGCTGTACAACGAAACCAACGGCGTCGGCATCCTGCCGACCCCGACCATTGGCGGCGTCGGCCTTCTCGACGATGTCACGAAACACGCCACCATCTCGCTGAAGCGTGACGGCGATATGCTCGTCCTCGTGGGCGCCACGGAAGGCTGGCTCGGCCAATCGGTCTATCTCTCGGTGGTTTCCGGGCGCGAGGATGGTGCGCCGCCGCCGGTCGATCTCGCGGTAGAGCGCCGCAACGGCGATTTCGTGCGCAGCCTCATCGTCTCGGGCCTCGTCGACACCGTGCACGACCTCTCCGATGGCGGGCTTGCCGTGGCCCTCGCCGAAATGGCCATTGCCGGTGGTATCGGCGCGACCCTGCCGGATGCGCCCGCCGGTCTTCCCGCGCATGCCTATCTCTTTGGAGAGGACCAGGCCCGCTACCTCCTCAGCGTCGACCCGGAGAACGTGCCGGACCTTCTCTACAGCGCGAACGCGCAGGGTATTCCGGCCTCCGTCATCGGCTTCGCTGGAGGGCAAGATTTGACGTTGCCCGCGGGCGAAACCATATCCGTCTCGGATCTCCGCGAGGCGCATGAAGGCTGGCTGCCGACCTACATGGCGACCCGGCCTGCCACGGTCTGAACGTCACTCGAAAGGGATTGAGTCCGATGCCGATGGATGCGCGCGATATCGAGGCCATGATCCGTGAAGCGCTGCCCGACGCCACGATCGAGATCAAAGACCTGGCCGGCGACGGCGACCATTATGCCGCCACAGTCATCTCCTCGGCCTTCAAGGGTAAGACTCGCGTGGCGCAACACCAACTCGTCTACGGTGCGCTTCAGGGTCGGATGGGGGGCGTCCTGCACGCCCTTGCGCTCACCACCGGTGTCCCGCAAGATTAGGGGCGATCAACAGGGCGTCCCCATGGACCAGCCGAGCCTGTACGACGACATCGTGAGCGGGACCGAGCAGCAAGCGTCGGCCTTGCGCGCCCTCTCGCCACGCTCCGACCTGTCCAATATGCTGGACTGGGAGAATGTCGCCGAGGAGATAGAGAACGTGGGGCGTTCGCAGGCCCAGGCCGGTGAAAGCCTCCGCACTCAAAGCCCGGTGCATCTCTTAAAGCGGCTATCCGCGCCACGCACCCTCCCCGTGGAGCATTGGCGCAGGCAGGTTGAGGCCTTCCAGATCGGTGCCCGCGGACGTTGCGAACCTTCCATGTCGCAGCGTATCGACTGGTTCAACGGCTGGGCCGCAACCCAGGAACTAGCCAAGCCGGGACGGACCGCATACGGCGATACGCTGATCTCCAACTTGTCGTTTCAATGCTCCTTGGACGTAGACGATCCCCTGGTCACCCCATTCTACATTGACGACGCGCTTTTGAGGATCGCCGAAACGACGATCTTGAAATCGCCTGAAAAACACTGACTTCAAGCGCTAGTTCCCCGCCTCAGTCCTGGAAAGGATATTTGCATGACCGACGTCAACGCCGCCATCAAGACCGAGATCGATTCCCAGGACGTCGTCGTGTTCATGAAGGGCACGCCACAGTTTCCGATGTGCGGCTTCTCCGGCCAGGTCGTGCAGATCCTCAATTACCTCGAAGTGCCGTTCAAGGGCGTGAACGTTCTCGACGACATGGCGATCCGCGACGGGATCAAGGCCTTTTCGAATTGGCCCACCATTCCGCAGATCTACGTCAAGGGCGAGTTCGTGGGCGGTTGCGATATCACCCGCGAGATGTTCCAGTCGGGAGAATTGCAGCAGTTCCTCACCGAGAAGGGTGTGGCTGTTAAGGCGACTGCAGTCGCCTGAAGCGACCAAAGCTCAATCTTAAATGTCGATTAAGGGCGCGCGAGCGCCCTTTTTCGTGTCGCTCGCACTTTATCGGGACAAGAGCGCAACGGCCGATTTTACATTGAACCTTGGGCAGGGGGGCCTTGGGCTCGAGGATGAGGGGCGATTGGCTACCCATCCAAGGTCATCGCGGGCCACGTCAGAGGGTCATCGAGTTATGTAGAATATTAGATAAGTTACATAGAAGGGTGATATTTTTTGGTTAAATCATAAATCTTGAGTATCAATGTGATTGAAAACGAGCAAATTTCAATGATTATTGGGTTTTATTGGGCGAGCGGCCATTTTTATTATTTGAAAATGAACCGATAATAAATCCTTCTATTTGATATTTCCTCAATAATCTGAGATTTGTGCCCGCGACGATTAGCTGGGTTTCAGTTTAATTCGCCCATGGATGGGGTGAGGCGGCCGACACTTACTATACTTTTGGAGGAGGTCCCATTCCAGATTGTATGAACCTGTAATCGAGTGTGTTGCCGCACTGCGGAAACTTCGTGGCGATGCAAAATGCAAATTAAGCGTAAACAATCGTGGCGGACGGGAACTTGTTGCCGGAATCCACATTGTCGGTTTATACGCACACAACGACCCATGCGAAGTTCGCACGGCTCAAGGTCTGGTGACCGCAATGCCAGTGTTTGAAGCAAAGAATCTGGATTCAGAATTCGAGGGACAGGCTCTCCTCGCGGCCATTCTGTTCCCCACCCAGGAAGCGCAGGATCGGGCACTGACCCATGGCCGCAACCGCGCTGCACGCGGGTGCGCTATGGCTGATCCCCTCACTGTTGAAGCGCGGTATCCGCATTCCCTGCGTGATCCAGAGATCGAAGTACAGCTGTCCTGATTCCGCGCGTACTCGATATCGTCAGTCGGCTCACCAAGTTTGGCTGGTGATCAGGCCCTGTTTCGTAACAACCGCCCAGTTCCGCCCGCGTCTCTCGACGGAATCGACCTTGCCGACGCCTGGGATCGTGTCCCCTGGGCCGACCTCCACGAGGCGATGACGACGGTCTTCGATGACGGCCACACCGTTATAGACCTCGCGCACAGCCCATCCATCGATGACAGCCGGTGTCGAAGCTTTTGCCTTGTCGGGAAGGGATCCGGTTTCCGTTGGCTCAGGCTGCTGAGGCTTGGCGGCTTGCGTCGCCGCTACAGGAGCGGCCGGAGCGGGCGCCGCCGCTCGCTTGTCCAATTGTGACGTCAGAGCAGCGATTTTTACCGTCTGGTCTCGCTCTGTTTGATCCTGCCGGTCGGCGAGGCTCGTGACTTTCGAAACGATAGCCTGTTCGGCCTTGCCGATCCGGTCGTTGAGGGCGGCGGACCGATTCTTCGCTTCGCTGCGGACAGACTCGGTAGCATCCTGCACCTGCGCGAGAACCTTTCCTAGCTTCTCGATTTCGGTCTGTAGCCGGGCGACATCCGCCTGGCGGATTTCCAGACGGGATTGGATCTGCGCTAGCCGCTCCGAGGATGGATCGGATTTCGGCGAAACGAGGCTCATCGCTCCTGCGCCCACAGCGAGCCCGATCACGAGGGCCGCCGCCGCCACTCCGCCAAGAAGCGGGGAAATCGATGGCAGTCGCCGACGATTCTCCGGCATCGGCGCGGGCTTCACCTTGGTGCCGCTAACGGCTTGTTTCAAAAGCGCTTCCGGCGACCGATCGGACTCCGCCGCCCCGATGACCTTATCCGCCATGTCTCAAGCTTCCCGTTTAGCCGTGTCACCAATGATTAAGGACGTTTGTTTACCGAAAGGTTACCGTATGGCGGAGGGGAACCGGTATCGATCGTTCGCGGCCGAAAGGGTATAGCGAATTGTTCCGACGGAGCCTTGGGGAACGACACGCATGGTGAGGGCAACACTGGTCGGCAGCCTGGCTGTCTGCGTGCTCACGACCCTGACGTCTCTCGCTTTTGCGCTTGAGCCGATGAGGCCGCAACTGCAGCAGGCGGCAAAGCCTTGTCCCAGGCACGGCTCGGGGTTCATTCGCATTCCCGGCTCGGAAACCTGCATCCGCATTGGCGGACGGGCAACGACGGGGCTCGACCTACGCTCCCGCGAAGGCGACCCCGCCTCCCGATCGATCGCCGGCGGCCGCCTCGCCGTCGATACTCGCACGGAGACAGGTTATGGTCCGGTTCGGACCTATGTGCGGATCGACGCGGGACAGCGTTGAAACGTTGTCAAAGGTTGCGCGACAGCACCAGGGGCTGGCTCCGACCCGCCGGTCCCTTGCCATAGGGAGACGGCGGCTGAGAGGGGCGTCCATACACGGTGGCCGTTCTCGAGCGGTTCATGTCGTCGGCCAGGGACTTGACCAGGCTTTCGGAGACCGTGCGTGCCGTTGCCAGCACGATCTGACTGGTTTCCACCACCTGGGCGAATCGCCGGTGGGCGGTTTTAAGCTCCTCAATGGATTCCGGGGCGAACCGTGCCAAGGCGATGGCATTGGCTTTGGCCACTTCCAGGCTCTGCATGTAGGACGCCCCCAGAGCGGTCTTCCGCTCGGTCTGCGATAGGCCCTGGCGCAGACGCCCGACGCGAACGTGGCCTCCCTCCTCCGAGAGGATGTCCTCCAGCGCCTGCATGGTTTGCATGATGTGCGCAATCAGCGCATCGGCGCCAGCCTTGTCCGCGATGCGAAGAGATTTGGTCTCAGTTGCGGCTTGCATTTCCAGCCTCCTGCATCTTGATCATCTCGCGGTAAACCTGATCGGCGATGCCGACCCCCCCGCTCTTTGCCATTTGACCCGCATATTCCTTGGTCAGCATCGAGCGGTAAACCGCTCCGCCGGTGCCATTGTCGCCGAGGGGGCCATCAGTGCCCTCCGAGGTGGCGAGCCGCTCCAGGGTCTGCTCCAGAAACATCGTCTCGAATTCGTTGGACGCCTTGCGAGCCTTGATCTCCGCCGGTGTCTTGGCCGTGGCCGCCGCTGCAAGTTTGCTATTTGCGGACGTCGACGCCGCCTTTGTCGTCTCGTCTTTGAGGCCATTACCGACCGACTTGGCGATATCGCCGACGATAGCCCGGCCGACCCCGATGGCGGCTTTGGCGGCGAGGGGTGCGAACAGCATGGTCATCGCCTCTTGGGTGGGAGGAGGAAGAGAGGGAGGTGCATCACATCACCTCGATATCGGCCTGGAGGGCGCCGGCGGCTTTGATGGCCTGGAGGATCGAGATCAGGTCGCGTGGGCCGACCCCCAACGCGTTCAGGCCATCCACCAACTCACGCAGGGTGACACCTTCCTTGACCATGGCGAGCTTGTTGCCTTCGCCTGTATCGACCTTGACGCCGGTGCGCGGCACCACGGTAGTCGTGCCGTTGGAGAGTGGCGCAGGCTGGCTGACTTGCGGCTGCTCGGTGATGGTGACGGTCAGATTCCCCTGAGCAATGGCGACGGTGGATACGCGCACGTCGCGGCCCATGACGATGATGCCCGAGCGCTCGTCGACGACCACGCGCGCCGTCTGATCGGGCTCGATCTTCAGCTGCTCGATCTCGGTGACGAGGCGGATCATGTTGCCGTTGTACTTCGCCGGGATCTGCAGGGTGACGGTGGCCGGGTCGGTGGGCTCGGCGGTGTCGGCGCCCATGAAGTCGTTGATCGCGGCGGCGATCCGCTTCGAGGTGGTGAAGTCCGGGTTGCGCAGGGACAGGCGCAGGGAGCGCATGTCGTTCATCTTGAACGCCGTCTCCCGCTCGATCATCGCCCCGTTGGGCACGCGCCCGTTGGTGGGCACCCCGCGCGTGATCTTGGCGGCATCGCCCTCGGCCGAGAAGCCCGCGATGGCGACCGATCCCTGCGCCAGGGCGTAGACCTCGCCATCGGCGCCAAGGAGCGGCGTCACCAGCAGGGTGCCGCCCTGGAGGGATTTGGCGTCGCCCAGGGACGAGACCGTGATGTCGATCCGGTTTCCCTGTGTGGCGAAGGGCGGCAGGCTCGCCGTCACCATCACGGCCGCGAGGTTCTGGGTGCGCATGGTGGCCCCCCTCGTGTTGACCCCGAGCCGCTCGAGCATCGCCTGGAGGGACTGCCGGGTGAAGGGGATGTTGTTGAGGGTATCGCCGGTGCCGTTGAGGCCGACGACGATACCGTAGCCCACCAGCTGGTTCTGCCGCACGCCTTCGATGCTCGCGAGATCCTTCACCCGCGACAGGGCGAAAGCCTGGCCGCTCAAGCCGAAGACCAGCGCCAGCAGCGCCGCGCCGCAGGTGAGGAGTGCCGATTGGAAGGTCCGGGCGGTCGCGATTGGCATGATGCGCTTTGCTGGTCGGCGGGGCATGTCGTGGACGTTGGACATGCCGGATGGTCTGCCAGGACCATGCCAACTGTCCATGTCGGTCAAGCATCTGACAAAAAACGCTTATTTTTCGAGATGGCGTTTTCCGTGCTCACGGTGGGAACCGCTTTCCCTGCCGACCCGGCAGCTTCTGCCCGGTCGTTTACGGATGGTTAACCATCGAGGGCGGATTCTGCTGGGCGAAACGACCGTCGTGCCGATGCGCGAAGCGACGCCCTGATTTTCGGAGACGGCTCATGCGCGTCGATCACCGCCTCGTCTCCCACGCCTCGGCCTCCGCTTCGCCCGCTTTGCGTAAGACGGATGCGTCCTCTTCCTTCCTGCTTGGCGGTGACGCAGCGGCGACCACCTCTTCGGCCACCACCGCACCCACCACCTCCCTGGCGGGGCTCGACGCGATCCTGACCCTGCAGGGTCAGGGCGAGCAGCCCGGCGAGCGCCGCCGTCGCTTCGCCAAGCGTGGCCACGACCTTCTCGACGGTCTCGACCGGCTGAAGGCTTCCCTGGTGATGGGAAGGGTTTCGACGCGTGAACTCCAAGCCATCGCGAGCCGACTCTCGGAGCGTGCCGGGTCCAGCGGCGATCCGCGCCTCGACGGGCTCATCGCCGATATCGAGCTGCGCGCAGCGGTGGAACTCGCCAAGCTCTCGGCCGCTCAAGCCACCTGACCGAACCTGTCGTCATAAGCGAAAGCCTTCTGGGGCTTCAGCTTTCCATCATCTCGCGGATCCGGCCGGCCAGGATCTCCACCGGAAACGGCTTGGTGATCATCTGCATGCCCGGATCGAGCTGGCCGTTGCCGAAAATGGCGTTCTCGGCATAGCCGGTAATGAACAGCACCTTCAGATTGGGCCTGGTTTCGCGGGCCTGATCCGCCAGTTGGCGACCGTTGAGGCCGGGAAGGCCGACATCGGTCACGAGCAGGTCCACACGCTCCTGGGTGAGCAGGATCTTCAGGCCGGCCAGGCCGTCCGGGGCCGAGATCGCGCGGTAGCCGAGATCTTCCAGCACATCGACGATGAGGTCGCGCACCACCCCCTCGTCTTCGACCACGAGGACCGTCTCCCCCGCGCCGAGACGGGCCGCCTCCGTGATGGTGTCCGCCGTGCCTGGCTCCGGTACCGCTTCGACGGAGCGGGGCAGGTAGAGCTTCACCGCCGTACCGTGCCCGACCTGCGAGTCGATCTTGGCATGGCCGTCCGACTGCCGGGCGAAGCCGTAGATCATCGACAGGCCGAGGCCGGTCCCCTGCCCCAGGGGCTTCGTGGTGAAGAACGGGTCGAAGGCCCGGGCGATGACGTCGGCCGGCATGCCGGTGCCGGTATCCGATACGACGATACGGACATACGCGCCCGGCTCCACCCCCGGATGCAGTCGGGCATAGGCGCGGTCGAGTTCGGAATTGCTGGTTTCGATGCGCAGCCGGCCGCCATCCGGCATGGCATCGCGGGCATTGATGGCGAGGTTGAGGATCGCGTTCTCGAGCTGGTGGGGATCGCACAGGGTCGCCCACAGCCCCTCTCCCATGACGATGTCGAGGGAGATCGTTTCGCCGATCGTCCGGCGCAGGAGGTCTTCGAGGGATGCGATCAGGGCGTTGGCGTCGACCAGCTTCGGATCGAGCGGCTGGCGCCTGGCGAAGGCGAGGAGCCGGTGAGTCAGCGCCGCGGCCCGGTTGGCGGAGGACATCGCCGCCTTGGCGTAGCGTTCGATATTGTCCATCCGGCCCTGCGACAGGCGGGTCTGCATCAGGTCGAGGGAGCCGACGATCCCGGTGAGCAAGTTGTTGAAATCGTGGGCGATCCCGCCCGTGAGCTGGCCCACGGCCTCCATCTTCTGGGCCTGACGCAAGGCGTCCTCGGCGAGTGCGAGGGCGGCCGCCTGCTCGCGCTCGGCCGTGGTGTTGCGGCCGCTGGCATAGATCCGCCCGTCCTCGAACGCGCCCGTCCAGGCGAACCAGCGGTAGCTGCCGTCGGCGTGGCGCAGCCGGAACTCGAAGGGGTCGGTGAGCGGTTCGGCGACGATGGCCGAGAAGGTCGCGCAGACGGCGTCGCGGTCGTCGGGATGGGCGAGATCCGCGAAGGAGCGGTCGGCGAGATCGGCGGATGTCCAGCCGAGAAGGGTCGTCCAGGCGGTGTTGATCGCTGCGATCCGGCTGTCCGCTTCCGTGACCATCAGCAGATCCTGCGACAGGCGCCAGGCCCGATCGCGCTCCTGGGTCCGCTCCTGGACCTCCTGGGTCCGGGCCTGGACCTGCTGTTCGAGCGTCTCGTTCAGGCGTCTCAGGGCGTCTTCGGCGAGCGCGCGGTCGGTGACGTCGTGCCCCTCGGCGAAGATGCCGGTGACGCTGCCGTCGGCCTCCGTGATCGGCTGATAGACGAGGTTGAGGATGCGCTGTTCGAGGCCGCCATTCTGTCCGGCCTGGATCGTCACCGGCATGTTCCGGCCGATGAAGGGCCTGCCCGTCGCGTAGACCTCGTCGAGAAGCTCGAAGAAGCCTTGTCCCTCGACCTCCGGCAACGCCTCGCGGACGCCGATCCCGATGATGTCGCGATGCCCGACGAGCTGGAGATAGGCCTCGTTGGTGTACTCGAACACGTGCGAGGGTCCGCTCAGGACGCACATGAAGCCGGGTGCGTCCTGGAACAGGGTGCGCATGCGGTCGCGCTCCGCCGTCCTCTGCCGGACTTCCGAGAGGAGGGCCTCGTTGGCCTGCCTCAGGGCTTCGGCCGCCTCCTGACGCATGCGAACGGCTTCGGCGAGGACAGCGTTGCGCTCGCGCTCGGCCTCATAGGCCGAGACGCTGGCGAGGCTCGATGAGATCTGTCCGGCCAAGAGCTTGAGAAAGCTCAGGTAATCGGCATCGATGGGCCGGTGCGGGTTCAGCCCCACCGTGACGATGCCCAGCGGCGCGCTTCCACCCTGTCCGACCAGGGGCAGGCTCACCGCCTGCGCGGGTGGCCTCGACCAGTCGCCGGTCGGCCAGTTCTGGGACGGATCGAGATCGACGATCGTCTCGTGTCCCGTGCCGCCGAGCAAGCCCGCGAGGGGGCCGGCGGGATCGATGACCTCCGGCAGGGCGGTATGGTCCGCCGACATCCCGGTGGCGGCGGCGAGACGGGCGAGGCTGCCCCCGTCGTAGAGATGGATGGCACTGAAGGGCAGATCGCGACGGGCCTCGCCGAGGCTGGCCTCCACCGCCCGCAGCACGTCGGAGCGGCTCTCCGCCCGAGCGAGACTCTCGCCGAGGAGACGCAGGATTCCGAGGCGCCGTTCGCTGATGACACGGTTCGTCTCTTCGCTGACCGCGCAGAACAGGCCACCCACCGTTCCGTCGTCGGCGAGGACCGGGCTGTAGGAAAAAGTGTGATAGGTTTCCTCGGGATAGCCGTTGCGCTCGAGGAGCAGCAGCAGCCCGCGATCCCAGGTCGCCTCGCCGTCCTCGTAGACGCTGCGGATGCGCGCCTCGATGTCGTCCCAGATCTCGGCCCAGAGGATCTTGGTGGGTTTCGCGAGCGATTCCGGGTGCTTGAGGCCGAGCGTCGGGCGATAGGCGTCGTTGTAGAAGAACGCGATCTCCGGCCCCCAGCCGAGCCACATCTCGAACCGCGAGGTCAGGAGGATGCGCAGGGCGACCTTCAGCGCCTCGGGCCAGCGTTCCGGCGGCCCAAGGGGGGTCTGCGACCAGTCCTTGGCCCGCATCAGGGCCGCCATCTCGCTCGAGCCGACGAAGATGTCCGAATGTCCGGCGATGGGCTTCGGCAAGGTTCGGCTTTCCGGCACTCTCAGGGCCTCGGTTTCGCGCGGCGGGCGAGATCACGCGGCCGGTCCAGGGACCGACGTGAAACGACCCTATAGGTTACGGCGCACCGGCCGCAAACCGTCCTCTCCCAATCGTCCGATGGCATTCGCGAAGGGGCCGGACCACCGTCATCCGACGGGTTTTCGACCGCCATGCGACGGGGCTTCGCACCGCCATCCGGCCTGGTTTCCGCCCGAAGGCCAAGGGCGGCGCGTTCGTCACGGGGGGGGCTGGCGGATGCACCCGTTGCGTGTTTGTCGCAGGGGGCACGCAACACCGAATCCGAGGGGGGTAGGACCAACGGGTGCGTTGTAGTGTCGGGCGCCCTCAAGTATAGGCACGCGAAACATCGCCGCGTACCGGCTGTGACGGACTTGCGAAGGGGCGAGGATGGCGACAGTCAAGATCGACGACGGTTACGTGCCGTCCGAGGACGAGCCGTTCATGAACGAGCGGCAACGTGAGTATTTCCGCCGTAAGCTGGTGGGATGGAAAGCCGACATTCTGCGCGAAGCGCAGGATACGCTCGTGGCACTTCAGACCGAAAACGAGAATCATCCCGACCTGGCCGACCGGGCCTCGTCGGAGACCGACCGGGCCATCGAGTTGCGGGCCCGCGACCGCCAGCGCAAGCTCACCGGCAAGATCGACGCGGCATTGGCCCGGATCGAGGACAGGAGCTACGGATATTGCGAGGAGACCGGCGAGCCGATCTCCCTGAAGCGCCTCGACGCCCGTCCCATCGCAACCTTGTCGCTGGAGGCGCAGGAGCGCCACGAGCGGCGCGAGCGCGTCTATCGCGACGAGTAGCGTCGATGGTGTGGCCCATCGAACGGACCTGTCGCGACCGCCGGTGGTCGTGACAGGTTTCGGCGGTCGCCCCTGAAGTTCTAGATCCTGAATACCTCGCCGAGCATTCAACAGAAGCTTGGCCTTAAACGATAATTGCCCGCCCGGAACCTTCGTCCTGGTGTCACGATTACTGATACGACGTCGCGTCGATCAAGGATCCCGACATGGACAATGAAGTTCTGATCCTCGTGCTTGCCCTCGCAACCTTCGCGCTCGTCGTCGGGGTGGCGTTGTGGCAGCGCGCCCGCGTCGCCAAACTCAAGAAAGACCCCGAACGCTCGGCCTTCGTCGACAATCACGGAACCGCACCGCGCCCCAACCGGCCCGGTACCGAGCATTGACCGGGACGGTCCCTCTGGGCTGGTCGACAAGATTTATTAACGCACCGTCGTCGGTCTTGCGGGCCGCGCGCGTTCCCTAGCTCGGAAGGCACCGGGTCCACGCCTTTCTTCGACGGCCGTTCCTCTATCCAAGACGGTTCGAGCTGAGACGTGGCGCGCTTCCTCTCCTGCAAGGAGAGGGGACCCGAGCGGCCCGCGAGATGTGTGACTATCGTAGCCCGGCATGTGCAGGTTCCACGACGCAGAACCCAAGACCGCTCGGGCGAACTGGCTCAGCCTCAGAACGGCAGCAGGATGTCGACGAGCTGCTGGCCGTAGCGGGGCTGCTGCACGTCGGTGATCTGGCCGCGGCCGCCATAGGCGATGCGGGCCTGGGCGATCTTGGAGGAATCGATCGTGTTGTCGGATTCGATGTCCTCCGGCCGCACCACGCCGGCGACGATGAGTTCGCGCACCTCGAAGTTGATGCGGATTTCCTGCTTGCCCTCCACCACGAGGTTGCCGTTGGGCAGGACCTGATTGACGATGGCGGCGATGTTGGTCGTCACCGTCTCGTTGCGCTGGACCGACCCCGAACCATCGCTCGACGAGGTCGACGTCCCGGCGAGGAGCTTGTCCGGGCTGATCCCGGCGGCGGCCACGGCGGCGCTGCTCTCCAGCCCGAACGCGTTGGGGAGCCCCATGCCTTCCGCGTTGGAGCGGGAGCGCTTCGTCTCGTTGTTCAGGTTGGCCCTGTCGGTGACGTTGACCTTGATCGTCACGAGGTCGCCGATCCGGGCGGCGCGCTGATCCTTGAAGAAGGCGCGCGATCCCGTCCGCCACAGCGAATTGGGTGCGTAGGAGACGGGTTGCACGTCCGGCATGGGCAGGCGCACCGGGCGGTAGCCCGGCTGCGAGGTGGGGTCCTCGATGGAGGAGAGCGCCGGGGTGGCGCCGACCTGCGACAGCCGGTCCACCGTGTTGCAGGCGCCCAGGGCCGAGCAGGCCACCAGGATCGCCGCGAGGGAGAGCGGCGTCTTGATGAGGGGCATGGAACGGACGGTCATGGAGCGGTTGGTCATGGGAGCCAGCTTTTCTCGTGAGGATCGGGGCGGTGTCAGCGGCCGGCGTCGAACGCCGCACTGGCCTGGCGGCCGATGCTGGCGGAGGAGCTGACCGAGACGCGGCCGGGGCCGATCACGGTGGCGGCGAGGGTCTTCTTGGAGACGGGATTGGTCACCGTGATCGCCGCGCCCAGGCGTCCGTTCTCGTTGGCCTGTCCGCGCAGGGAGAGGTTGAGGCCGGGCGAATCGAACACGATGGTCACGGCCTCGCCGCGCTGGACGAGATCGGCCGGAGCGATGTCACCGGAGCGGAGGATGGAGCCGGCGCTCAGGCTGCGCTGGGCGACCTGACCGACGGCGACCACCGAGCCGGCCTGGGCATCCGGGGGCGTCGCCTCGCGGGGGCGGCGCTCGACGGTGACGTCGCCGGCGGTCACGGTGTCGCCGCGGTTGAGCGTGCGGGAGAGGATCTGGACCTCCCGGATTTCCTGCACCAGCCCGGCGACCCGCAGGGAGGCCTGGCGCTCGCCCAGGGTGATGAGGGCGGCGACCCGCTTCAGGCGCGGATCGTAGGTGACGTCGAGGGCCGCCGCCTGGCCATCGAGGTCGAGGGGCGCCAGCAGGACGGTGTTCTCGCCGTCGAGGCGGAGGGCGAGGTTGCGCGGGTCGAGGCCGTAGGCCGTCTCCAGCACGCGCTTGATCGCGGCCTCGATCTCGGTGGGGCCGACGCGCCGGGCGGCGCGCTGCACCGAGACCTGGTTCAGGCCGCCGGTCTCGATCTCGCCGAGGCGGAGGGGGGCCACCGCATCGGCGATGCGGCGGGCCTGGATCGTCCCCGACGCGCCGAGCGCCGGGGCGCGGAACAGCGGGCGCCGCGCCAGATCCGCCGGCGCCCCTTCCACCAGATCGCCCAGCGTCAGGATATCGCCGCGCGCGGTGACGTCGCCGCGCAGGCGCAGCCGCTGGCCGGGCTCCTCGGCGAGAACCTGGACCGTCATGAAACCGAGGGCCGCGAGCGCGAGGAACGTGCGCACGACGATGCCGGGCGTGAGCGTGCCGACGCGGCGCGGCTGGGCGGTGGGGATCTGTCTCAGGGCGAACATGGCGCGACGCTTTCGGAGGCGGGCTGAAACGGAGAGGCGAAGCGGGACGGTCAGGCCGGACGAACCGTCAGGCGCGGAACATCTGCGAGGTCGTGGAGAGCATCTGGTCGGCCGCCGTGACGACCTTCGAATTCATCTCGTAGGCACGCTGCGCCGCGATCAGCGACGAGATCTCGGTGACGGCGTTGACGTTCGCCTCTTCGAGATAGCTCTGCTGCAGGTTGCCGAAGCCCTCCGAGCCCGGCAGGCCGTTGATGGCCGGGCCGGAGGCGGCGGTCTCGACGAACAGGTTGTCGCCGATGGATTCGAGGCCGACCTTGTTGACGAAGCGGGCGAGCTGGAACTGGCCGAGATTCTGCGGCGCGGTCTGCCCCGGCACCGTCGCCTGGATCGAGCCCTGCGCGCTGATCGTGACGCTGGTGGCGTTGTTGGGCACCGTGATGCCCGGGTCCACGAGATAGCCGTCGCGGGTGACGAGCTGGCCCTGGGCCGAGAGATCGAACGAGCCGTCGCGGCTATAGGCGGTGCGGCCGTCGGGCATGGTCACCCGGAACAGGCCCTCGCCGCGGATGGCGACGTCGTATTCCTTCTCCGTCGAGGCGAGCGGCCCCTGCGACATGGTCCGCGCGGTGGAGGTCGTCTTCACGCCCGATCCGAGGGCGAGGCCGGCGGGAAGCTGCGTGTTCTGGTCCGAGGTGGACGAGCCGGCCCGGCGCAGGTTCTGGTAGAGAAGATCCTGGAAATGGGCCGTCTGGCGCTTGTAGCCGGTGGTGCGCAGGTTCGCGATGTTGTTCGAGATGACCTGGACGTTGAGTTCCTGGGCCGCCATGCCCGTGGCGGCTGCGTAGAGGGCGCGCATCGCCTGGGTTCCTTACGCGACGTCGGCGAGGCGGCGGATCGCCGTGCCCCGCAACTCGTCCAGGCGCGAGATCACGCCCGAGACCATGGTGTAGGTGCGGTTCACGTCCATCAGCCGGGTCATCTCGATGACCGGCTTGACGTTGGAGCGTTCGAGGGCACCCGATTCGAGGCGGCCGTTGATGCCGGCGGCCACCGGAGCCGCCGCCGACCCGTAGAGGTTGGCGCCCTCGTTGGTGAGCGCCTGCGGGTTGGCGAAGGTCACCATCCGCACGCGACCGCGGATGCCGAGATTGGTGGAGACCGTGCCGTCCGGCCCGATGGAGAGGCCGGTCTCCTGGGCGTTGATCTGGATCGGGCCGCCCTCGCCCTGCACGGCGTAGCCGTCGCTGGTGACGAGATTGCCCTGGGGGTCGGTCTCGAACGCGCCGTTGCGGGTGTAGCGGTCGCCGTTCGGGGTGCGGACCACGAGGAAGGCCTCGCCGCGCACCGCGACGTGAAGCGGATTGCCCGTCTGCTCGATCGGTCCCTGGGCGAGGTCGAGGGCCGTGCCCTGGTCGATGACGTAGGAGACGCGGCGGTCTGGCCGATGGAACGAGTCGGCGCTCGCCACCGGCATCAGGTATTCCTGGAACCGCGAGCTGCGGCCCTTGAAGCCCGTGGTGGAGACGTTCGCCATGTTGTTGGCGATCACGTCGAGCTCACGCTGCAGGGCGACCTGACTGGAGACTCCGACAAACAGCGCGTTCTGCATGGATCGAATAAGCCTTGGGCTGCGGCGACGTTAAGGTTACCCGCACGGCCCGTGCCATCTCCAAAAAATCTAAAAAGATAAGTGATATCAATCTCTTGTGGCGAAGAGAGGTCGATCGCACCGTCCTCCCGCCGCATCCCCGCGGCAAGAACCACCCGGCAGGTTTTGCCGCCTTAACGAGACGTTAACCGTAACCTTGGATAGATCCCTCCACGGGGTCGCGGGGGCTCAGCGCCGGTCGCACCCTGGGACGAGATTCGATGGGGGCGATCCATGGCCAAGAAGCCCAAGACGGCCCCCGCCGCGGACGGGGAGGACGCCGGAGGCGAAGCCCCTAAAGGCGGGAAGAAGAAGATCATCATGATCGGCGCGGCGGTGCTGCTGCTGGCCGGCGGCGGCGGGTTCTTCATGATGAAGAAGAAGGGCGGCGACGATCACGCCGCCGTGGAGGTGAAGAAGCCCCTGGTCTTCCTCGAAGTGCGCGAGATGGTGGTCAACCTCGCCAACGAGCCCGGCCAGGACAAGCCGCGCACGGCCAAGGTGAAGGTCTCCCTCGAACTCAAGGACGCCAAGGTGGAGGGCGAGGTGAAGCCGCTGATGCCGCGCATCGAGGACACCTTCCAGGTCTACATGCGCGAGTTGCGCCCGAGCGACCTCGCCGGCTCGGCCGGATTGTACCGGCTCCGCGAGGAACTGCTCCGCCGGGTCAACGTCGCGATCCATCCGGCACGGGCCGAGGCCGTGCTCTTCAAGGACGTGATCGTCCAGTAACCCCCATCGGTGTCGAGACGGTCATGGCAGGTCCCGAAGACGAGGTCGAAGAGGACGATTGGGCAGCCGCCCTGATCGCGCAGAACGCCGAAGGCGGCGAGACCTCGCTGGCCGACGAGTGGGGCGCGGCGCTGGCCGAGCAGGGCACGAGCACGCATGCCAGCGACGTCGCCGCCGAATGGGCGACGATGATCGAGGACGGGGAGACCGACAATCTCCCCGAACTCGCCGGCAACGACCGCATCCTGAACCAGGACGAGATCGACGGCGTCCTCGGCTTCTCCTTGCGCGAATTGTCGGCCTCGGGCGCCGGCGGTGTCCGCGCCATCGTGGATTCGGGCGTCGTCCAGTACGAACGCCTGCCGATGCTGGAAATCGTCTTCGACCGGATGATCCGGTTGTTGTCGACCAGCCTGCGCAACTTCTTCCAGGACAACGTCGAGGTCACCCTCGACAACATCACCTCGGTCCGCTTCGGCGATTATCTCAACGCCATTCCGCTGCCGACCCTGCTCGGGGTCTTCCGGGCCGATGCCTGGGAGAATTCCGGCCTCGTCACGGTGGAATCGAACCTGGCCTACTCGACCCTCGACCTGCTGCTGGGCGGCAAGCGCGGCGGCTCGGCGACCCGGCTCGACGGGCGTCCGTTCACGACCATCGAGATGCAGCTGGTGCGGCGCCTCGTGGAGATCATCCTCAGCGATCTCGAACTCTCGTTCCAGCCGCTCTCCCCGGTGCGCTTCGGCATCGACCGGATCGAGACCAACCCGCGCTTCGCCACGATTACCCGCCCGGCCAACGCCGCCATCCTGATCACCCTGAAGCTCGACATGGACGGCCGCGGCGGCCAGCTCCAGATCCTGTTTCCCTACGCCACCATCGAGCCGATCCGTGAACTGCTCATGCAGAGCTTCATGGGCGAGAAGCTCGGCCGCGACCACACCTGGGAAAGCCACCTCGCCACCGAGATCTGGCAGGCCGACGCCACCATGGAGGCGGTCCTCCACGAGATGATGCTGCCCCTGAAGAAGGTGCTGTCCCTGAAGGTCGGCGACACGCTGATGTTCGACACCAAGCCCACCGACCTCGTCAACGTCCGCTGCGGCGACTGGGCCCTGACGCAGGGGCGCATCGGCCGTGTCGACGACAACATCTCGGTGCAACTCACGCGGCCGCTCCGGCGCTCGCGCACCACGTTCCAGGCCTTCGAGGCCTCCATGAACAACCGCAACGACGGGTGACCCGCGCATGAGCCTCCTCGTCACCCTCGCCGCCGACGTCCTCGTCGCCATCCTCCTCGTGGCCAGCATCGTCTCGTCGGTGCGCCTCAGCCGGCGCATCACCCGGATGAAGGCCGACGAGGCGGCCCTGCGCCAGACCATCGGCGATCTCGTGGTGGCGAGCTCCACCGCCGAGCGGGCGATCATCGGCCTGCGCGCCACCCTCGACGAGTGCGACCGGACCCTGGCCGACCGCCTCGGCACGGCGGAGCGCTACGCCGCCGACCTCTCCGCTCACGTCCAGGCCGGCGAGACCGTGATCGCCCGCATCTCCGCCATCGTCTCCCATTCGCAGCCCTCGCGGGTGGCCGTGGTGCCCCCCGTCGAGATCCGCCCCTCAGAGATCCGCGCCGCGCCGGTGGAGGCCGGGGACACGAAGGCTGCGCCGTCGAGCCCCAACGGTGAGCGCCTCGGCGCCGCCGCTGCCGCCGCCCTCGCCATGTCCGAGCGGGCGCTCGGCCGCCTGCGGAGCCGCGCCGCATGACGACGCCCCGCTCCCTCGTCCGCGCGGGACAGACCCGCCTGGGAAAGCTCCGCACCGGCCGGCCCGGCGCCGCACAGGCGCGTCCCTACAAGCTGCGGCTGATCGATGCGGTGACGCTGGCGGCCGTGGGCCTCCTCGTGCTCAAGCTCGGCGCCATCGCCGTCGACGATCTGGGGCCGAGCCCGGCATCGGCCGACGCGCAGCTGCCGGAGTTCGCGCGGGTCCTCGCCAAGGCCCGGACCAATTACGAACTGCCGGACCCTCAGACCACCGGGTCCGTGACGCCCAAGGAACCGGAAAAGCCCGCGGCCGAACCGGAGCCGCCCGCGCCGCGCCCCCCGCCTCCCCCGGAGCCGATGCCGGCCAGCGAGCGCGCCATCCTCGAAAAGCTCTCGGCCCGTCGCGATGCCCTCAAGCAGCGCGACGAGACCCTGAGCCTGCGCGAGCAGATGCTCGGAACCGCCGAGCGCAAGCTCGAAGAGGGCGTCAAGGATCTCAAGCGCAACGAGGACAGGCCCGACGGCGCCGCCGCGCAGCAGGCCGAGGCCGAGAGGATGGGCCTGAAGAACATCGTCACCATGTACGAGACGATGAAGCCGAAGGACGCCGCCCGCGTCTTCGATCGCCTCTCCCTCGACGTGCTGGTGCCCATCGTCCTGGCGATGAACCCGCGCAAGATGGCCGACGTGCTGGCGCTGATGCAGTCGGAACCCGCCGAGAAGCTCACCGTGGCGCTCGCCAACCGCGCGCGCGGCCAGACGCCGACGCAGCAGCCCGTCGTCATGGGGCTCGGCCCCAACGAGCTGCCGGCCATCGACCAGGGCGGCCAGGACAGGCGTCGCTGACCCGGACGGTCGAGCGGGGTAGACGGGGTTCGCGGGCAAATTCGGCAAGGACGACCGGGTCGGATTGCCGGTGGGCGACGAATCGCGATGCCGGCGGGTCCATTGCGCTCGCGGGCCGGGAGGGCTAGGCGGCAGGTCTGATTTCGTTCGAATGCCGGATGCCCGCTCGATGCGTTGGAGACATGTTTTGCCCGTGGTCGGCGTGATGTCGTTCACCGCGATCACCGCCTGGAACGGCGCTTCGGCGCAGGAGGCCGCGCCGGAGCAGGACGCACCGGCCCCCTCCGACGCGCCGGCGAAGCCCAAACCCAAGCCGAAGCCGAAGCCCGCTCCGAAAGCCCCCGCCCCGGTCGCCGCTGCGCCCGCCGCCGTAGCCCCGGCCAAGGCGATCTGGCCGGAAGGCGCCAGTGCGCTGAGCGAGAGCTATGGCGATTGGAGCATCAATTGCTCCCGCGAGAACCAGGTTTCGATCTGCTCGGTCGTGCAGGCCCAGGGCTCGAAGCGCGAGAACCGCCGCGAATTCGCCATCGAGTTGAAGCCGCCCGCGAACGATCGCACCGACGGGCTGATCCTGATGCCGTTCGGGTTCCAGATCGAGGCCGGGTTGAGCTTCAAGATCGACGACGCGGTTCTCGGCAAGGGCGCGCCCTACTACACCTGCAGTTCGGAAGGCTGCCTCGTGCCGGTAAGCCTGCCGACCCTGGCAACCGACACGATGAAGACCGCCAAGAACCTGCTCATTCTCGCCCCGAAGCAGGACGCCACCGAACCCACGACGATCACCGTGCCGCTCAACGGCTTCGGTGCCGCCCTCGCGAGGGCCAGCGCACTCTCGCACTGACGGCAAACAGTCGGGCGACGGGACAGACAGGTAGGAACACGCCACCCATGAAGCAGATCGTGCTCGCCTCGCTCTTGTTGGGGACCCTGACGGTTCCTCTTGCCGCCCAGCCCGCGCCGGATGCGCCTCCGCCGCCGGACACCAAGGAGGAGCGGCAGAAGAACACCGCCGCCAAGCTCGCCGGGCTGCTCCAGTTCGTCTCGGCCTCCTGCCCCGAATCGAAGCCGAACTACGAGACGTTCAAGACGGTGGTGCGCGGCCTCGGCATCGAGCCGGATGCCCTGGCGGGCGGCGAGCTGATCCTGCGGGTCAAAGCCTATGCCGATGTCTACGGCAAGGATGTGCCGGCCAATTGCGCCAAGGCCGTCGCCAATTTCGGCGAGACCGGCACGATCATCCCGGGGCTCGTCGTCAAGAAATGACGGGGTCGGGTGGTCTCCGGACTTGATATCGGGGCGTGACCGGCGTCGTCATGCCGGTCGTCCATGCGGCTATGACGCGCGATCGGAGATGGATGACTGCTCGCGCAAATTTCGACTGACGATGTCGTAATTTGCTGATCTTACGAAGTGCGCCTGTGCGCGGACTTCCTCCGTGACGGTGCCTCTCTCATAAAGCCAGGATGCTACATCGGCCCAGTCCCAAAGAGCGTGGCTGGATGTGAGGCAAGCAACGGGTCTTGGAAAATTCTCCCCCCGCTCTCCTTTCGCGTAGAGAGAAACCGCCGCTTTCGTCAGTCCCGAACGCTTTGCGATATCGGCTAAACTGACGAGGTGATCGGGCTCGATCCGTACGATCCGAGCGCCAGCACCTTCGATATCCGACACGGCACTCGTGACTGCGCCTTCGAAGGATTCACTGTCCCGCGTAAAATCCAGAAGAATGACGCCCTTCTGCAGAGAGATGGTCGCGTCGTCGCAGCCGGCTTCGCAGAAACGATGCTCGAAATCGTCGGCGAAGGGATCCAGCCCAGATGCTATGATCGTGAACCTAAACGCCTTCATCATCAGGCCCCTCGATGCAGTGATGACAGCGCGCCACTGCACGCGCGATGTCGTTCGCGTGCGCAATCGGGTGCCTTGGAGTGGACCAGACCGAGATACGACACCCGTCGCGATCATGATGTGGGCACCATAGCCGGCCCCAGGCGTGACCGGACACAGGGGTCCAGGACCAGCCCGCCCTTATCGCGGCATCGACGGCGGCTTCTATCTCCTTGTTCGGGTGACGGGGTCTTGCTCCCATCAGCCATGCCAATGTAGGCGCTTGTTAACGGCTGTCAACACCCCTGCGTTCCTCCGTTGCGCGACGCTTCCTTCGCCGCTCAAATCATCCTGCTAAAAATCCCTGATCGGATTTCTCTCAGCGGATGCTCACGCCAGAGTCGATCATATGCAAAAGTCGATCCTCCGATCGGACCTCCTCATCCTGAGGTGCCGCCGCATGGCGGCGGTCTCGAAGGAGGCCTCTAGATCCCTCGATTCCGGCTGGAAGCCTCCTTCGAGGCCGCTGCGCGACACCTCAGGATGAGGTAGAGCTTTGGAAACACACCTCAAACAGGCTTCGGAACACTCACAGGGATCGGGAATGCGCCCGATTCGACAGAACCGGTCCGAGGGACGCGCGGGCGTCAGCGCTTCTGCGTCGCGGTGATGGACGCGTCGGGGCAGTTCGGCAGGATCGCCTTGCCGACCGTGTTGTTCGGATCGCAGGCCGGGACGGCGGGGGCTCCGCCATTCTCGGCCCGTTCGGTGCGAAGCGCCTCGAAATTCCAGACGCCCACCCAGATCACCGCGAGGATCGCGACGAGACCCAGCAGGACCAGGGGCATCAGGCGTCGCATCAGCGGGGAGCCGTCTGCTGGACGGGGGCGGTATGCGCCGTGTCGCCGTTGCGGACGAAGGCATACAGGATCCCGACTGCGAGGATCGCGACGACGGCGATGAGGACGGGGAAGTAACGGTGCATGGGTCTTCCTGGTTGAGAGTAGCGCTATAACGGCGGACACCGTGGAAACGGTTCAGCCCGGCGGACTAGAAAGTCGCCACGAGGGCGACGCCTGCGATCATCAGCAGACCGCCTGCGATCCGCCACAGGGTCGCCGGGTGGCGTTCGAAACCGATCCAGCCGAAATGATCGAGCAGGATCGAGGTGACGACGCCCGCCGTCACGAGCATTCCGAGGAACGGGGCCGCCCCGATCCGGCGGGCCACCATGAGCTGCGCGACGACGATGCCGCCCCCGAGCACGCCGCCGAACCAAGCCCACCAGGGCACGTCCAGGACCTGTGCGGCGGACGGCAGGGTCAGCTTGCCCGAGACGAGGCCGGCGAGCGTGATGCAGGCGGCCGTTCCCGCCGCGACGACGAGGCCGGCGCTCAGGGATCCGCCGAGGCTCTTGGCCAGAGCGCCGTTCTGTCCCGCCTGCACGGCGTTCGCGATGCCCGCGAGAAGAACGGCGCCGTACAGATACCACATGGGTTTCCGGCTCCGTCGATGAACGCCTTCATGTAGGGCGGCCAGGGCCGGGGGTGGTGCGACATCTGCGGCCTGCCCGTTTCGGGGATGATTTGGCCGTGGTCGGGCGTCTATCCCATACCCTCCGCCCCGAGGGGGATTGTCCGACTTCCCCCCGTCCGGTTCGCGCCGGGCGGGGTCTTTACCGTCGCGATCTTCGTTCTCCCGTCATGGATATTCCGGGCCGTTCTGGCGTTGGCCCACCGGATCGACAGGAGAATTCATGAAGACCTTGGCCCTCACCTTTTGCGCGCTCGCCGTCTCGTCGCTCGCCCTCGCGCAGATGACGACCTCCGCCGATGCGCGCTCGCGCCATTCCAAGCGCGGATTTGGAACCCATAGCCTCTCGAACAACACCGGCGGCCGTCGCGGGCGGGACAGTTCCGCAGCGAGCGGCAATTCCAGCCAGCCCTCGCGCCGGTCCGGGGCCGGAAGCGCCGGTGGCGGCAGCGGCGGTACCGGCGGGATGTAGACCGGAACCGCCTCCTCGTTCGCCGCCCGGCGTCGGACGGGCCGGCCTCGACTCGGCCCGCGGCATCGACGCGCGAGCCGCCTCGGCGGTGGACATGCCCGTCTTCCGATGTGGCAAATGTGGGATGTCACATGGTAACGTTGCGGCCTTCCTCCCAAGGAAGGTCCTTCTGAACACCTCCCCGCCCGGCGAAAGCCGGCGCGGGGTTTTTTTGATCGGACATCGGCGGAAGGCTGTCTTTCCGGGGGGAATCCAGGGGGCGCGCAGTTTCGAGACATCGCGCCGAGTGGGCGTTAGGCGGGCGTTAGCCTCGACAGTGGAGACTCGCCGGCGGTGTAGCGTGTCGCGGGAATCGGTTTCGGATTCTCCGCGCAATCCGGTGTGGCGTGACCTTCGATGGGAATGGGGGCCGAAATCGCGAGACGACGGCGCCGGCTCATGGCGGGCTTCGTCGCGACCTCGATCCTCGGCGGGACGCTGGTCTCGGGCAGCGAGGCCGAGGCGGCACGCCTCCTCACCCTGAAGGCGAACCAGGTCGGGCGCTACGCCCGGATCGCCATGACGTTCGATTCGGCGGTACCGGTGAAGGCTCGGATCTCCGGCCTCGTCCTGCTGGTGAATTTCGGTGAGCCCAGCACCTCGGCGCCCGAGAAGATCGCGGGCGAGATCCCCGATTTCGTCACCATGGTCCGGCGGGACCCCGACGGGACCGGCCTGCGCATCGCCCTGCAGAAGCCGTATCGCCTCAACGTCCAGACGGCGGGCGAACACGTCTTCGTGGACCTGCTGCCCGAAGACTGGTCCGGGCTCCCCCCTCCGCTGCCGCCTGAGATCGTGGCCGAACTCGTCCGCCGGGCACAGATCGCGGAAGCCGCCATGCGCGCGGCCAAGCCCGTTATCGAGCCCAAGCGCCTGCCCCTCGAACTCTCGCGCCTGCCGACCCTGACCCGGCTCAGCCTGCGGCTCGCACCGGAGACGACCGCGCGGTTCGACGAGGCCGGATTGGCGACGCGGCTGACGATTCCCGGTCCCTGGCGCATCGACGACCTCGCGCCCCGTGGGCGCACGAAGCCCGCCATTGAGGCCTTGAGCGTCGAGAACGACGGTGACGGCGGCCGCCTGCTGGTGACGCCCGCCGCCGGCTACGAGATCCGGACCGGACGGGACGAGGACGGCGTGACGCTGGACGTCGTCCGCAAGGCCGCGCCCCCGGATGCCAAAGCTTCGGATATCAAGCCATCCGCGGCGGACGCGAAGGCCGCGGCGGGGGACGCATCGTCCAAACCCGCGATGGCGCCGGTGAGCGCCGCGCAGGCCAGACCGGCCGGCATCCCGGCGCCCACTCTCCCGCAGAAGACCGTCGTCCTGCGCCCGGCCGGACCCGGCCTCGCCTTCCCGTTCCAGCGCCAACCGGCGGCGGCCCTTTTCGAGCGGGCCGGCATCGCCACCCTGGTGTTCGAGACGCCCGAGACGGTCGCCGTCCCCCCCGGAGATCCGGTCTTCGATCTCGTCAGTCAGCCCCGGCGGCAGGGTGCCTTCGTCTCCCTGAGCTTCAAGGTTCCCCGCGAGCGGCTCCTCGATCTCGTCCCCATCGGCGATGCGGATGCGCCCACCGGCTGGGAACTCGTCGCCGGTGAGAACCTGTCGGCGAGCGAAACGCTGTCCGCGATCCGCAACACGGAAGCGAGCGGCCGCATCGGCATCGGCATCCGCCTGCCCCACCCCGGCGGGGCGACCTGGATCGAGCGGGGCGGCGAGCGGATCGGCGTGGTGACCGGCTATGGCCCGAAACCCGCCGGCATCCCCAAGCGGCAGGCCTTTGTGGATTTCGAGCTGCTGCCGAGCCGCCAGGGCGTGGCCGTCCTCGCCAAGGCCGACGATCTCCTCGTACGGCCGGACATGGACGGCGTCGTGATCGCCCGCGAAGGCGGCATGGCGGTCTCGGGGGTCGCGCGCCCGGCCGAACCGGCCCTCACCGCCGTGAGCGACCTCGCCATCGAGCGCCAGCCCTGGGACGCGGCGCGGAGCGGCAATATCGGCGAGAACCTGCGGGAGCAGTTGAACGCCGTGGTCGACGCGCCGCGCCCGGCGCGCGGGCCGCTGAGGCTGGCCCTGGCGCGGAGCATGCTCGCCAACGGGCTCGGCCTGGAAGCCCTCGGCGTCCTTCAGGTGGCGGCCAGCGAAGATCCGGTGATGGCCGGACAGCGCGAACTCGCCATCCTCACCGCCGTAGCGAACGCGCAGATGGCCCGTTACGCCGATGCGCGGAAGGCCCTCGACTCCGAATACCTGCGGGCCGACCCGGAGGCGCGGCTGTGGAAGGGCTATCTCGATGCCAAGGCGGGGCGCTGGCCCATCGCCGATACGGCGTTCCGGGACACGGCGGGCATCATCGAGCGCTATCCCGACGACCTGCAGAGCCTGCTTCGTTCGGTTGCGGCGGAGGCCGCCATCGAGACCGGCGACTGGACCACCGCGAGCCAGCAGATCACCACCGCGCAGGCGCGCGCGTCCGACCGCTCGGTCTCGGACCGCCTGGCTTTCCTGCGTGCGCGGATCGACGAGGTGACGGGCCAGACGAGCGCGGCGCTCGATACCTATCAGCGATTGTCCGACACGGCGGACCGGCCGACCGCCGCCGTGGCGACCCTGCGCGGCACCGTCCTCGCCCATGCCCTCGGCAAGATGCCGGTAGCCGAGGCCATCGAACGGCTGGAAACGCTTCTTCTCACCTGGCATGGCGACGAGATCGAGCAGAGGACGATCGCAGGGCTCTCCAAGCTGAACATGGAAGCCGGGCGCTGGCGCCAGGCTTTCGCCGCCTCGCGCAAGGCGGATGCGCTGGCGCCCGGATCGGCGATCAGCCGCGAGCTCCACGACAGTGCCCAGGACCTGTTCGACGACCTCTTCCTCACCGAGAAGGGGGCGCGGATGTCCGGCGTGGAGGCGCTGGCGCTGTATTTCGATTTCAAGGATTTCGCGCCGATCGGCCGGCGCGGCGACGAGATCGTGCGTCGCCTCGCCGACAAGCTGGTGGAACTCGACCTGCTCGATTCGGCGGGTGAACTGCTGCAGCATCAGGTCGATCACCGTCTCACCGGCCCGGCCCGCGCCAGCGTCGCCGCGCGGCTGGCGACCATCCGGATGATGGACGAGAAGCCGCTCCAGGCGCTCCAGGTCATCGACGCCACCTATCAGCCCGAATTGCCCGAGGATCTGCGCCGTGCCCGCGCGCTCATCCGGGCGCGCGCCCTGTCCGACCTGTCGCGCACCGATCTTGCCCTGGAGACCATCGAGGCGGAGACCGGCGCCGACGTGGAGCGGCTGCGCGCGGACATTCTCTGGAGCGGCCGACGCTGGCGCGAGGCGGGCGAGGCGCACGAGGCCATGGTCGGCGAGGCCTGGCGCCTGCGCAAACCCCTCGACGATGCCATGCGCTCCGACATCGTCCGCTCGGCCATCGCCTACGGCCTGTCGAACGAGTCCCTCGGGCTGGAGCGCCTGAGGGCGAAGTTCGCCGAGCCCATGGCCGAGAGCGCCGACGCCCGCACCTTCGCCCTGCTCACCCAGCCGAACGTGGTGCGGAGCCAGGCTTTCCGCGAGATCGCGCAGCGGGCCACCAAGGCGGAGACCCTCCAGGCTTTCCTGAAGGAATATCGCAAGCGCTACCCGGAGATGTCGGTGCCACAACCGGCCAATGCCGGTGGCGAGCAGGCCGACGCGCAGGGCGGCGAGCCCTCACCGAAGGGCTGAGGCCCGCCTCTCCACGCCGGGATGAGGCGTCAGCGCCGGAACGCGACGGGGCCGTTCATGCCCGGCCAGTCGGAATAGCCGTTGGCGCCCCCGCCATACCAATACGCCTTCGGAGCCTCGGCGAGCGGTGCGCCGGTGCGGAGCCGCTCCACGAGATCGGGATTGGCGATATAGGGCCGGCCGAAGCTGAACAGGTCCGCCTTCCCCTCGGCGAGGTCCTTCTCGGCGAGGTCGAGCGTGTACTGGTTGTTGCCGATATAGGCGCCCCGGAAACGCTCGCGGATCTGGCCGAAATCCACCTCGTCCGGCACGTCGCGGGTCTGCTGGGTCACGCCCTCGATCGTGTGGACGTAGAGCAGGTCGAATGCGTTCAGGGCATCGATATAGGCGCCGAAGGTCGCCTTCGGATCGCTGTCCAGCGCCGTCTTGCCCGGCTCCGTGGTGGCGGGCGACAGGCGGATGCCGACGCGCTTGCCGCCCCAGACCTCGGTCACCGCCTTCACCACGGCGAGGGGGAAGCGCAGGCGGTTCTCGATGGACCCGCCATACTGGTCGGTCCGCTTGTTGGTGGAATCGCGCACGAACTGTTCGAGCAGGTAATTGTTGGCCGAATGGATCTCGACACCGTCGAACCCGGCGCGCTTCGCATTCTCGGCGGCCTTGCGATAATCCTCGACGATGCCCGGGATCTCGTCCGTCTCCAGCGCACGGGGCGTCTCATGCGGCTTCATGCCGGATTTGGTGAAGGCCATGCCTTCGGGCTTCAGGGCCGAGGGCGCCACCGGCGACTGGCCGTTCGGCTGCACGTCGGGATGCGAGATGCGGCCCGTATGCCAGAGCTGCAGGAAGATGCGGCCCTCGTTGGCGTGAACCGCCGCGGTGACGGGCTTCCATCCCTCCACCTGCGCATCGGTCCAGATGCCCGGCGTCAGCGCGTAGCCGACCGCCTGGGGCGAGATGTTGGTCGCCTCCGAGATGATCAGGCCGGCATTGGCGCGCTGGGCATAGTAATCGACCGCGAAATCCGGGGGGATGCCCTCGTCGGAGGACCGGCTTCGGGTCAGCGGCGCCATGACGACGCGGTTCTTGAGGGTGAGGTCGCCGAGGGTGAAGGGTTCGAGGATCGGGCTCATGAGGCGCGTGCTGTCCTAAACGGGGTGAGACAGGCCCCCGACCGGGAGGCCTCGCGTTCACCCGTTCACGCGACCGAGCCGTCCCGCTTTCATGAGGGAGGCGGGACGGGGCTGGTTGGGATGAAGCGCTATGGACGGGCAATCCCGCCGCCCGATCCGTTGTTCCCGCACCCCTCCCCGATTGCACGGGGTGCGCATTCCCTCGCCCCGCTTGCGGGGAGAGGGACGCGACGACCCTGTCGTCGGCGCGTCGAGGCGGTAGCCGACGGTGAGGGGGCGATGTCGGATGAGACACCATCGGAACCGCCCCCTCACCGTCGCTCCGGCTTCGCCTCCGCTCATCGCGGACACGGCGAGGTGTCCGCGATCCTCTCCCCGCTTGCGGGGAGAGGGGGGCTCTCTCCGCCGTTCATGGAGGAGACGACCTGCCTCAGTATCCCCTGGCGGCGATGGAATCCGACCAGTTCACCGCGCGGCGGGCCATGCTGATATGCTGGCGCTCGTACATGCGGCCCTCGACCTTGATGGCGCCGCGCCTGGCGTTCTCCGGCTTGTCGAAGGCCTCGATCACCAGGGTGGCGCGGCGGACTTCCTCCTCGGTCGGGGCGAAGGAGGTGTTGGCCGGCTCGAGCTGGTTGGGATGGATCAGCGTCTTGCCGTCGAAGCCGAGGTCGCGCGCCTGGCGGCACTCGGTGCGGCACCCCTCGATGTCGCCGATGTCGTTCCACACGCCGTCGAGGATGGTGAGGCCCTCGGCGCGGGCGGCGGCCAGGGTGAACATCATCCAGGGCAGCATCGGCACCCGGCCGGGCACGAGCTGCGCCCAGGTGTCCTTGGCGAGATCGTTGGTGCCAAGGACGAAGCAGGTGAGCCGGGTGCGCCGGTCGCGCCGGGCCTTGGCGATGTCCTGGATGTTGAGGATCGCCGCCGGGGTCTCGATCATCGCCCAGACGTCGATGCTCTCTGGGGCGTCGAGGGCTTCGAGATGGTTGGCGATGCTCTCCAGCACCGCGGGCGAGGACACTTTCGGCATCAGGATGGCGTCGGGACGGGCTTCGATGGCCGCCTTCAGGTCGGCTTCGCCCCAGGGGGTCTGCGGAGCGTTGACGCGGATCACGAGCTCGCGGTCGCCGTATCCGCCACCCTTCACCGCCGCGCAGACCTGCTCGCGGGCCAGCACCTTCTCGTCCGGGCCCACCGCGTCCTCGAGGTCCAGGATCAGGGCATCGGCCTGCAGGGTCTTCGCCTTGTCGAGGGCTCTCTGGTTCGAGCCGGGCATGTAGAGGACGCTGCGGCGCAGGCGGAGATCGGACATGAACGCATTCCAGTGACGATGCGGTGGAGCTTAATGCAACACGGCTGCCGGGACAGCCCTGCGGATATAAAATGCGTGTCGATGATCCGCGTTTGACCGGCGCGGGCGTAGCCTTTGCAGCGAAATGCCGATCACACCGCGTCGCCGCGAGGGCCTCGGGAAAATCCACCGGGTTCGCGGGAAACCGGCCCGGACCATGCACGGACAGGGAATCATGCTGCCAACGACCGAAACCCGTCCGTACACGGCGACGCAGGAGGGCGTCCGGCTCGCCGTGCGCCTGACGCCGCGCGCGAGCCGGACCGGCCTCGACGGTCTCGTGGAGGGCGCCGACGGGCGCGTCTGGGTCCAGATGCGGGTCGCCGCACCTCCGGTGGAGGGGGCGGCCAACACGGCGCTGATCGCCGCCCTCGCCGAGGCCCTGGACCTGCGCCGGTCCGACATCCGCATCGTCACCGGGGATACGGCGCGACAGAAGATCCTGGCGCTCGGCGGCGACCCCGCATCGCTCGTCTCACGCCTCGACGCCTGGATCGCCGGCGCGGCCAAACGTCGGTGAGATCAGAACAGGCGGCTTCCGTCCGGCACGGCGTGGTCGGGGCGGAACAGCACGACTGCGCCGTTCGTGTCGGCGAAGCCCAGGGTCAGGACCTCCGAGAGGAACTTGCCGATCTGGCGCGGGGGGAAGTTCACCACCGCGGCGACCTGCCGGCCGACCAGATCCTCCGGCCGGTAATGTTCGGTGATCTGGGCGCTGGAGCGCTTGGTGCCGATGGCCGGACCGAAATCGATGACGAGCTTCAGGGCCGGCTTGCGCGCTTCGGGAAACGGCTCGGCGGAGACCACCGTGCCGATCCGGATGTCCACGGCCAGGAATTGGTCGAACGTGATCGGGGCCGCCGCCGGAGCCGCCGAATCGTGGTTCACATGCATGGTTCGCCTCCCCCGTTCACGCCGTCCGCAGGGTCCGCCGCCTCTTGTCGGCCGACGCCCATTGCATGAGCGCGACCATCACCAGGATCGTGCCCAGATAGACGATGACCTGCAGCCCCGTCGGGCGGTCGGTATAGCCGACGAGGGCATGGAGCACGCGGCCGACCATGCTGCCCTCGGACAGGATGTTGGCGGTGTTCCAGAGCGGCCGGTCGAGCACGGTGATGAGCCCGGCATTGGTGAGGAACTGCGCCGCCTGCGCGGCGAGGCCGGCGGCGAGGAAGATGATGAGCGCGCTGGTGACCGAGAAGACGTAGCGGGTCGGGATCGCGGCCAGGCCGAAATAGCTCACCGCCGAGATCAGGATGCCGGCGCCGACCCCGGCCAGCGCCCCGATCTGCAGGTCGGGGCCGGACGTGCCCGAGGCGACGAGGCCGTAGAGGAAGAGGACGAGCTCCGCGCCCTCGCGCAGGATCGCCGCGCCGACGACGAAGGCAAGGGCGGCGGATGTGGTCTCGCCCCGGCGCACGGATTCTCCGGCGGCCTTCAATTCGCCCGCGAGTTCGCGCCCGTGGCGGCTCATCCAGGTGTTGTGCCAGATCAGCATGATAACGGCGGTGGCGAGGACGGCGGCGTTCAGGATGTCCTGTCCCGCGCCCTCGAACGCGTCGGAGATCGCTTCGGCGAAGAGCGCCACGAGGCAGGCGCCGGCAAGCCCGCCGACCACGCCGAGGCCGATCCAGCGGCCGCGCCCGGCGATGCCGCGCGTCGCCGCCAGCACGATGCCGATGATAAGGCCGGCCTCGATGACCTCGCGGAAGGCGATGACGAATGCTCCGATCATGCGGAGATTTCCTTCGATGTCGCGGGCGGGCTGCGTGAGCGCCCTACCAGATCCAGAACAGAAGCACCCAGCCGGAGACCGACAGGGTGGCGGCGGCGGCGATGCAGGCCGTCGCGCTCGCCCGGCGCCATCCGCCGGTGGTGAGCCCCGCCACCTGCCAGGCGAGCCACGCGCTCCACAGGCTCGCGCCGATGAGCAGCCCGGCCCGCATCTCGGCGACGTAGGGAAGGGGAAGCCCTTCCCCGCGCAGGAAGGTGACGGTGAGGGCCGAGAGGCCGAGGAAGACGCCGCATCCCGCGATGGGGATGAGCGTCTGCGTCAGGTGGTGGAAGCGCGCCGACGACCAGGGGCCGAGGCAGCGTGTGGCGAGGGCCACGAGGGTGGAGAGGCCTACCCCGAGGATGACCGTCGCGGCGCCGATATAGGCCAGCAGCAGGCCGCCATCGAGCAGGGTCATGACGTCGTTGTGCTCGGGGTAGTTGGTGAGCACGAACCACGGCAGGGTGGTCTCCAGAGGCCAGACCATCCCGTGTTCGATGAACCAGGTGGCGAGCCATTGCTTGGCGTCGATGAACCAAGGGCTCGACGACCATTGGAAGGCGCCGGCCGCCAGGCCCATCATCCCGAACAGGATCAGGATCGTCTGTTCGAGGCTCGGCTCGGAGCCGGCCACATGGACGATCTCATGGGCCGGGGAGCGCCGGGCGAGGCGGACCGCGCCGCGATAGCCGCTGCAGCGCCCGCACATGTGGCAGGAGCCGGCCCCGCGCATGGTCTTCACCGGCACCAGGGGCGCACAGTTGAAGGCGGTGCCCTGCGGCTTGTCGGAGGCGGCCCAGGCGGGGCGGTCCACCTGGAAGCTAACCGGCGCGAGCTTGGCCAGGACCGCGAAGACCCCGTTCACGGGGCAGAGATAGCGGCACCAGACGCGCTTGTTGCGGCCATAGACAAGGCCCACCGCGATCGCCGCCACCGTCGAGCCGCCGAGAACGGCGAGTACCGGCTTCGGATAGCCGTAGACGCTGACCATCTGGCCGTAGACGGTGGTTCCGGCGAACGCGATGAAGGGCCAGCCGCCCCAGGTGATCCAGCGCGGCACCGCGCGGCCGAGGCTCCAGCGGCTGGCGAATTCGGTGAGCGTGCCCTCCGGGCACAGCACCCCGCACCACGCGCGGCCGACGAGGACCATGCTCACGAGGACGAAGGGCCACCAGATGCCCCAGAACGCGAATTGCGCGAGGACCGTCAGGTTGTTCCAGAGATGGGCGGTCCGGTCCGGCAGGGGCAGGAAGGCCGGCACGGCCACGAGGACGAGATAGACCGCCACCACCGCCCATTGCACGCTGCGGATGATCCCGCCGTGGCGCTGGAGCCAATGGCCGAGTTCCGCGAGGCGCTGGTCGATCCAGGCTTCACGCAGGTCCGTCGAGA
This sequence comes from Methylobacterium sp. 88A, assembly GCF_000376345.1. NCBI lineage: Bacteria > Pseudomonadati > Pseudomonadota > Alphaproteobacteria > Hyphomicrobiales > Methylobacteriaceae > Methylobacterium > Methylobacterium sp. 88A. Next base: position 1,014,198 of record NZ_AQVT01000001.1, on the reverse strand, counting down.
CGCTCGCCGCCATCGGGCTACTTCGCCACCAGCTTGGCTTTGGCTTCCGGATGGAAATCGTCGAATACGTCGTAGGTGCCGGGGTCGAGGGTGCGGAACACGATGGCCGAGGTCGAGCCGGCGGCCAGGGCCTTCTCGCGCTTCAGCTCCATGCTCTCGAACTCCACCGGCGATGCGCCGGTATTGCTGATCTCCAGCTTGAAGCGGGTATTGGCCGGCACCTCGATGATCTCGGGGATGATCACGCCGTCCTTCATCTCGACCTTGATCACCGGCATGTCGTTGGCCGACGCAAAGCCGATGCCGGTCGCCATGACGGCGCAGGCGAGTGCGAGGCTGCGGACGTGCTGCATCACGGGGCTCAATACGCCCCCTTCTTGCCGGTGCCGGCGAAGGTGAAGTCCTGGATCAGGTCGAACGGCTTGAACCATTCGGCGACGCCCGTCTCCTTGTCCACGTGGCGGCCGAAATGCTGGTTCTTGCCGGGAGGGGCCACCGTGAGCTTGAGCCGGTAGCGGCCGGGGCCGCTCAGCTTGACGTTGTCGCCGTAATGCGGGCCGTCATTGGCGACCATCGGCATCAGCGAGCCGCTCACCTTCGGGCCCGTGGCGGCCTCGCCCTCCAGCTTCGTCAGTTCGAAGCTCACGTCGAGGGAGGGGAGCCAATCGCCCTCGGCGAAGCCGTTGCGATTGTCCTTGGCTGCGCGGATATCGGCTTCGAGGTGGATGTCGGATTGCGCGGCGGCGCGCATCATGTCCGGCGGGTCCATCTCGATCGGCTGAAGATAGACCGCCGTCACTTCCAGCCCGTCCTTCAGCATGGGAGGGCCGATCGGCGTCTCCTTGGCCGAGGCGAAGCCGGTGCCCAGGGCCGCGAAGGCCAGCAGGGAGGCGGAAATCAGGGCGGAGTGAGTGATCTTGCGCATCGTCTCTAGCGCGTAAACCAGCGCTCAGCCGATGCAAAGGCGCTTCTTTGCCGAATCGATATATCAGAACAATTCCAATGTGTTGCGCCCGCCCTTGGAACGATGGCCGGAGGGCGGTCCGACGGCCTCTATGCCGCACCGCCCTCCCGAACGGCCACCGGGCCGCAGGCCGAGCCGGCCGGACGAACCGCCCGTTAACGGTGGCGCGACCAGTATCGTCGTCCCGTGGTCCTGCTGGCACGCAAGGTCGGCCGGAGACATCAGCGCCCATGGCGACCGCACTCGTAGCCCTCGTTCAGCAACTCGACCGCACCATGGCGGGGGCTTCGACGGAGCGCCGCGAGTCGATCCTGCACGATCTGACGTCACTATTCGCCGAATACGCGCCGCGCCTCGGCACCGACCACGTCCGCGCCTTCGACATGGTGATGTTGCATCTGGCCCGGTCGATGGAGGAGGTCGCCAGAAGCGACCTGTCGCGCCGCATCGCCCCGATCGCGAACGCGCCGCCGCGCCTGATTCGCGACCTCGCCTTCGATCCCGCCGCCGCCGTGTCCGTCCCGACCCTGGAAGCGGCGACGTTGCTGACGCTCGACGATCTGACCGCGATCGCGCGGGTGTGCGGCCAGCCTCAGCTCCTGGCCCTGACGCGTCGGAAGACCCTCATCGAGCTCCTCACCGACATCATCGTCGAGCGGGGCGACGCCGCTGTATCGCGCGCGGTGGCGGGCAATCCCGGCGCGCGATTCTCCCTCGACGGCTACAGGCAGCTCGTGGGCCGCAGCCTGTCCGATCCGGAACTCGCCGCGCGGCTTCGCGACCGCGACGACGTACCCGACATCCTGGCGCAGGAAGGTGCCCTGTGGGACGGCATCGCCCCGCCCTCCCCGGACGATCCGGCCCGCGCCATCTTCGCGGCCGAGGTGTTCGTGGGCGCCCAGTTCCGCCAGGGCGAGATCACCGAAACCGTCATCGTCGGCTGGCTCGATTCGGGCCGCGAGACGGAAGCGCTCGTGGCGCTCGCCCGCCTCGCTGGGGTTCCCAGCGCCATGGCCATCGAGGCCTATCACGCGCCCTCCTACGAGCCGCTGCTCTACCTCCTCCGCTCGGTGCGCTTCGGCTGGAAGATCCTGAAGCTGTTCATGGCCTCGAAATCGGATCGGGAGACGCCGCCCGAAGTGATGCGGGGGATGACGGAGGCGTTCCAAGCCCTCTCCGTCACCACGGCGCAGCGCGTCGTACGGATGAACGCGGCCCGACGGCAGATCGACGCCGACCATGACTGACCGCCTCGCAGGCGCTTGGCCGCACGGAACCGGTGCCGCGCCGAACGGGCGGCGAGCCCTCACCTGTCTGACGACGTTGTAAGAAGTCGCTCTCATGCCTCAGCTTCGCAAAGACATCAGGACCAGTTTCGAGCATGCCCGGCGGAAGGTCGAGGCCTATGCCTCGGGCAGCGAGGACTTGTCCGGCGAATTGCGTCGCTGGACGGATTCTACCCTCCGGTTCATCGAGCCCGAGGCCACGATCCGAACTCTTCACCGCATCGTCCTGGAAAGGGCAGACGATCTCGCGGGTCTGATGGCGGAGCGGCCCCGGCCCCGCGACTCGTCCATCGCCACGGCAAAGAGCCACCTGACGGCCGCGTTCGAGGATCTGGAGGATGCCATCCTGAAACACGGCATCCTCACGCCGGCGGGCGAAAAGGTCGGCCTCGGAATCGCCGGCAGGCCGATCTGAGCGCTTCGCTTCCGGCCGAGTCTCGGAGCGTCAGCGTGAGACGGGATCGCCCGCCATGGCCTTGGCCTCTGGCAGCAGGGGCGATGCGGGAGCGGGGGATTGCAGGCGGCTCCGCAGGGCCGCGCCTGCGCGCAGCACGACGAGGACGAGGGACGCCACGCGGATATGGCGGGGCAACTGCTTCGGACCGAGGGGGCGATAGACCAATTTGGGGCTGACGCGCTCGATCTCGGCAACGGCGAGGCCGACGAGGGGCTGCTGGGCGATCCGGCCCGCCTCCGCCGCCGGGATCGCCAGTCTGCGCGACCAGGCCCGCGTGGTCGCCAGGCGCCCCGTGGCGTGGAGGCGGCGCAGGCGACGGCGCCACAGATACCGGTAGAGCGCCCGCGGCACCGCTTCCATGCGGGCGTCGCAGAGACTGTCGGGGATCTCGCAGCGCGCCCGGATCGTATCGGCGACGCCGCCCGGCGCCCGGCCGACCAGACGCCCCGACACGGTGACGACCACGTCCTTGGCGTGCCGGACCCGGAGCCCGTGCTGGAGCAGGGCCGCCACGAAGGCGCCGTCCTCGCCGAGCGGGATCATCGGCATGCCGCCCACCAGCCGGTAGGCCGAGAGCCGGACGGAGAGCGTGGCGCCGATCGTCGTGCGGTGGCAGGGCCAGGGATCGTGCGGATCGTGGTCGATCCGCGCTTCCAGCTCCGTCAGGAGATCGCTGTAGGCGTCCTCCAGCTTGCCGCGGGCGCGCAGGGATTTGGGCAGGGCCGCCCATTCGGCCTCGTCGATCTGGATGCGCCCGGCCACCGCGTCGGCGCCGGCATCCAGGGCCGCGAGGTTGCGGGCCACCCAATCGGTGGGGACGCGGCTGTCGGCGTCCGAGGTCAGGATGGTGCCGGCCGTGCCGTCGGGGCCGATCCATTCGGCGGCGGCATCCATGGCGGCGCGGCGCGCCCAGCCGGCATGGGCGCCGTCGAACGTCACGCAGCGGACGCGGACGGGGATCGACATCGCCTGCGCGAGCTCCGCCACGATCCGGTCCGTGCCGTCGGTGCAGTTGTTGAGGAACAGGTACAGGCCGAGGCTGCCCGGCCGCACGCCGTCCTGCGCGTCGATGGCCCGAAGGCACGCCGCGATCCGCTCGGCCTCGTTGCGGACCGGGATGGCGATGACGGTATCCGGGGCCGCCGAGGGAAAGCGGGGCGACGTGTCGATCCCGGGGGCGACGTCGGCGAGGGTCGAGTAGGGCACGGGGGACTCCGATGGGGCGGCGCGGGCCAAGCCTGCTTCCGTTTCCCGGCAGGTGAGAGGGCCGGACCTTATCCATCGAAGCTGAACGGCAGCCGTCCGGTGCGACGATCAGGCGCCCGACGGTTTCGCGAAGGTCCGCCGGGCGAGGCCCGGATAGGCCAGGGCCTGGCTGGCGCCGCGCGCGGCCAGCAGCGTCAGGAAGGCGAGCCAGAGGCCCATATTGCCGAAGCCGCCCGCATGGGCGAGGCCGATGGCGACGGCGTAGATGCCGGTGGCCGCGATCATCAGGTTGCGCATCGCCCGCGTCCAGGTCGAGCCGATATAGATCCCGTCATAGGCGAAGGGCACCGAGGCCACGAGGGGCGCGAGGGCGGCGGGGACGAGATAGGCGCGCGCCGTCTCGCGCACCTCCGGGCTCGTGGTGACGGTATCGATGAAGGCCGCCCCGAAGGCCAGGAACAGCACCGCCACCGCCAGGCCGAAGGCGACGCACCAGACCAGGCTGAGCCGCGCCGCCCGGCGGAACCCGGCTTCGTCGCGGGCCCCCACCGCCTGCCCGCACAGGGTTTCGGCCGCCGTGGCGAACCCGTCGAGGAAGAAGCCGCCGATGAGGAAGAGATTCCACAGCACCGCATTGGCCGCCAGGACCACGTCGCCCGACCGCGCCCCGAGGGCCGAGAACAGGGCGATGGCGCCGACGAGGAGCAGGGTCCGGATCATCACGTCGGCATTGACGCTGAGCATGCGCGCCAGCGCCATCGGATCGCGAACGACGCGGAACGGCACCGAGAACGGCCGGGACCCGAGACGGGCCAGGAGGACGAGACCGAGGGCGGTCCCGGCGGCCTCGGCCAGGAGGGTGGCGATGCCGGCGCCCGCGACGCTGAGATCGGCCCACAGCACGAGGACGAGGGTGAGCGCGATGTTGACGAGGTTGATGGCCACCTGCAGCAGGAGGCCGAGATCCGTCCGCCCGCGCCCGAGCACCGAGCCGAGGATGGCGTAGTTCGCCAGGGTGAAGGGTGCCGCGAAGATGCGGATGTGGAAATAGGTGGCCAGCCCCGCGATCACCGCCGGGCTGGCGCCGCTCAGCGCGAAGGCCCCGGCCGCGATCGGCACCTGTGCGGCGACGATGACGAGCCCGACGAGGAGGCCCGCCGCCAGGGAGCGCGCGAGGATACGCTCGACCTCCCCGGCATCGCGCGCGCCCACCGCCTGGGCGGTGAGCCCCGCCGTCGCCATGCGCAGCGAGCCGAACGACCAGAAGACCGCATCGAAGATCACCGCGCCGAGCGCCATGGCGCCCAGCAGCGCGGGATCGCCGAGGCGCCCGATCACCGCCGCCCCGACGAAGCCGAGGAGCGGGGTAGTGACGTTGGCCAGCGTCATCGGCAGGGCCAGCGCCAGGATGCGGCGGCTGGTGGCCGGAACCGGCGTCACCCCGAGGGCGGAATCGGCGGTGGCGGTCAGTGACATCCGCACCCGCTGCCGCAGCTTCCCTCGCCCTTCGGTGGCTCGCTTTTGGCAGGGCCGGCGGCCGGACGCCGGGCGGCGTCGCGCACGAGGCCGCGCTCTTCGAGTTCGGACAGGTACGTCGCCCACCGGTTCCGGTATTCCCGGCCGAGATCGTAGAGATAGCCCCAGCCGAACAGCCCGGTATCGTGCATGTCGTCGAAGGTCAGCTTCACCGCGTAGTTGCCCACCGGCTCCACCGAGAGGATCGCCACGTCGCGCTTGCCGCCGATGACCTTGCGCTCGGAGGGCGAGTGGCCCTGCACCTCCGCCGAGGGGCTGGACACGCGCAGGTACTCGGCGGGCAGGGCGAACTTGCCGCCATCCTCGAAGGACACGTTGAGCGTGCGCTTGTCGCCGGACAAACGGATCTCGGTGGGCCACCGCTCCGGCGGAGCGACCTGCCGGCCGGTGGAGTGGGGATCGGCGTGATGCTGGCTCATGCGAGAAATCTCATGCCCGAAAGCGGGTGGGATGCAATATATGTGTAGAGCGCAGGGGGCATGCGTCCGAGTATGCTTGCCCTATCCGCCGTCGCGCCTCATATGCCGGACATGCTAGGTTCACCGCGCGACCACGCTCCGGAAGTCCCCCCAGGCCCGAGTCCCGAGTCCCCCATGGGTGTTGCCTTAGCCGAACGCGTCGCATCGAGGGCACCCGCGCCTTTGATAGACCCCTTCCAGCGCGCGATCACCTACCTTCGCATCTCGGTGACGGATCGCTGCGACCTGCGTTGCGTCTACTGCATGTCGGACGACATGCAGTTCCTGCCCAAGCGCGATCTGCTCACCCTCGAGGAGCTGGACCGGCTCTGCGGCGTGTTCATCGACCGGGGCGTGCGCAAGCTGCGGATCACGGGCGGCGAGCCGCTGCTGCGCCGTGACATCATGCATCTCTTCCGGCGGCTGTCCCGCCATCTCGACACCGGCGCTCTCGAAGAGCTGACGATGACGACGAACGGGACGCAACTCGGTCGCTTCGCCCCGGAGCTCGCCGAGCTCGGCGTCAAACGCGTGAACGTGTCCCTCGATACCCTCGACCCCGACAAGTTCCGCGCGGTCACCCGGCGCGGCGACCTCAAGGTAGTGCTCGACGGGATCGAGAAGGCGCGCAAGGCCGGGATCAAGGTCAAGATCAACGCCGTGGCGCTGAAGGGCGTCAACGAGGACGAGATCGCCGACATGATCGCCTGGGCGCATGGCGACGGCATGGACATGACCCTCATCGAGGTCATGCCCCTTGGCGAGGTCGAGGGCGACCGTACCGATCAGTTCCTGCCCCTCTCCGTCGCCCGCGCCCGTCTCGAGCAGCGCTACACCATGGTGCCCCTGCCCGACCGGACCGGCGGACCGGCGCGCTACGTGCGCATCGCCGAGACCGGCGGGCGGCTCGGCTTCATCACGCCGCTGACCCATAATTTCTGCGAGAGCTGCAACCGGGTCCGCCTCACCTGCACCGGCAAGCTCTACATGTGCCTCGGCCAGGAGGATGCCGCCGACCTGCGCCATGCCCTGCGCGCCTCGCCGGACGACGCCCTCGTCACGCAGGCCGTCACCGATGCCATCGCGCGCAAGCCCAAGGGCCACGACTTCGTCATCGAGCGCGCCCGTCCGGCCGCCGTGCCGCGCCACATGAGCGTCACCGGCGGCTGACGCTTCCCCGAACGTTTGACCCCTTGGACCATCGTATCTAGACCCGCCTCCAACGAAATGACGGATGGAGACGGATGATGGCGAAGGTCGCGTTCCTGGGCCTCGGCGTGATGGGCGGCCCGATGGCGGGTCACCTCGCCAAAAAGGGCCATTCCGTCACCGTCTACAATCGGACGATGGCCAAGGCGGAAGCCTGGGTGAAGGCCAATGGCGGCGCCTTCGCGGCGACGCCCCGCGAGGCGGCGGCGGGACAGGAGATCGTCTTCGCCTGCGTCGGCAACGACGACGACCTGCGCGGCGTGACGCTGGGTGAGGACGGCGCCTTCGCCGGAATGGAGATGGGCGCGATCTTCGTCGATCACACCACGGCCTCGGCCGAGGTGGCGCGCGAACTGTCCCAGGCCGCGTCCGAACTCGGCCTCGGCTTCATCGACGCTCCGGTGTCCGGCGGACAGGCCGGTGCCGAGAACGCGGCGCTGACCGTGATGTGCGGCGGGGACGAGGCCACCTACGCCAAGGTCGAGCCCGCGATCCTCAGCTTCGCCAAGGCCTCGCGCCTGATGGGACCGGCGGGCTCCGGCCAGCTCACCAAGATGGTCAACCAGATCTGCATCGCCGGCATCGTCCAGGGCCTATCGGAAGCGATTCACTTCGCCAAGCGCGCCGAGCTCGACGTGGATGCGGTGCTCGACGTGATCTCGAAAGGCGCGGCCGGTTCCTGGCAGATGGAGAATCGCGGCCGGACCATGAACGCCGAAAAATTCGATTTCGGCTTCGCCGTCGACTGGATGCGCAAGGATCTCGGCATCCTGCTCCTCGAAGCCCGTCGCAACGGCGCCAAGCTCCCGGTCACCGCCCTCGTCGACCAGTTCTATGCCGACGTGCAGGCCATGGGCGGCAACCGCTGGGACACGTCGAGCCTCATCGCCCGCCTGGAAAAATGAGGCTCGTCGCCACGGCGAGGGCCGCGTCGGGATCCGTCCAGGCCCAGTCCTCGCCCATCTGGTGGCGGAACCAGGTGAATTGCCGCTTGGCGTAGCGCCGCGTATCGCCCTGGCCGCGCTGGATCGCCTCGGCGAGGGGGATCGCCCCGTCGAGATGGGCGATGAGACCCGGCACGCCATGCGCCCGCATGATCGGCAGGAGCGGATCGAGGCGGCGCTCCCGTAGCGCCGCGACCTCGTCGAGGGCACCCGCCTCGATCATCGCCACGAAACGGCGGTCGATCCGGGCGCGCAGGGTCTCGCGCTCGGGGGCGAGGAACAGCTTGACCAGACGTTTGCCCGCCAGCGGCCCGGCGACGCGCTCCCCGTGAAACGCCGAGATCGGCCGCCCGGTGGCGGCGAAGATTTCGAGCGCCCGCATGATCCGGGCGCGGTCGGTGGGCCGCAGGGTCGCCGCCCCGGCGGGGTCGACCGCCGCGAGGTCGGCATGGAGTTCTTCGGTGGCCCGGTCCTCGGCCCGCGCGCGAAGGGCGGTTCGGATCGCCTCCGGGACCGGAGGCAGGTCGGACAAACCCTCTTCCAGGGCACGAAAATACAGGCCGGTGCCGCCGACGAAGATCGGAAGTCGGCCGTTCAGATCGACGAGAAGGCGCGCGGCATCGCGGGCGAAGTGCCCGGCCGAGTAATTCACCGCGCCATCCACCTCGCCGTAGAGCCGGTGAGGCGCCAGCGCCTCATCTTCGACGCTCGGCCGCGCCGACAACCGCCGCAAGTCGGCATAGACCTGCATGGAATCGGTGTTGATCACCACGCCGTCGTGACGGCGCGCGAGTTCCGTCGCGAGGCCGGACTTGCCCGAGGCGGTGGGCCCTGCGATGAGGATCGCCGCCGGGGGCGCCTGTCTGTGTGATCCGTCCGTGACCGGCGGCAAGGCGTGGACACTCCCCGATGACCCTCGTCGCGACCCTGATAGCAAACGAGAGCCGGCCCGCCATCACCGATGCGGTGCTGGCCGAAGCCCGTTCCGTGCTGCGGACCGATCATCAGCCGCGCATCCTCCATGGCGAGGTAGCGGCCGAGATCCTGTTTCCGGGCTCCGGGGACGACGTTTCCGCGATGGCGCGGCGCCTGCGGGCGGCCTTCGCCGCCGAACCGTTTGACGTTGCCGTGCAGGTCTCCGGCGCTCACCGCCGCAAGCGGCTGTTCCTGGCCGATATGGATTCGACCATGATCGAGCAGGAATGCATCGACGAGCTCGCCGACACGATCGGCCTGAAGGACCGCGTCGCCGCCATCACCGAGCGAGCCATGCGCGGAGAGATCGCCTTCGAACCGGCCCTGCGGGAACGCGTCGCCCTGCTGCGCGACCTGCCGGTGGGCGTGGTGGACGACCTCATCCGGGATCGCATCACCCTGACGCCGGGGGGGCGTAGCCTCGTTCGGACGCTGAAGGCCAACGGCGCCCATACCTGCTTGGTCTCCGGCGGGTTCACCTTGTTCACGGGACCGATCTCGGCGACCATCGGATTCGACGAGGCTCACGCCACCACCCTCGGGGTGAAGGACGGCCATCTCACCGGCGAGGTGCTGGAGCCCATCGTCGGCAAGGAGACCAAGCGCGCGACGCTGATCGCCCTGCGCTCGCGCTTCGGCCTCGACCGTGCGGACACGCTGGCGGTGGGCGACGGAGCGAACGATCTCGACATGCTCGGCGAGGCCGGCCTCGGCGTGGCGTTCCGGGCCAAGCCCAAGGTCGCGGCGGCGGCGGATGTCCGCATCGACCACGGCGACCTGACCGCGCTCCTCTACCTGCAGGGGTACGGGGCGAACGAGTTCGTCGCTTAAGCCCAAGCCGTCAGCGGACGATCCGAGCCAGGGCAATCACGGCGCCGAGGATGATCAGGGTCTGAAAGCCGATCGTCCCGAACATCCATTTGATGATGTCGGCCTTCGTGGCTTCGATCTTGGCCTCCAGCCGTGCCTCGGCTTCGCGAAGGTCTGATCTCGTGGACAGCTTGAGCGCTTCGATATCGGCGCGTGTCGACAAGCGAAGCGCCTCGATATCCGCCTGGGTCGACAAACTAAGAGCCTTGATATCGGCTTGTGTCGACAAGCGAAGCGATTCGACATCCGCTCGTGTCGACAAGCCAAACGCTTCGATGTCGACCTTCACCGATCCGATATCGGACTTCGTGGCGATGTCGCCCTGAAACAATTCGGTGAACGCGTCCGCGAGGCCCTCGGCCTGTTCGGAGGACAGCTTCGCCTTCTCGCGAAGGGAGCGGGCGAATTTCAAGGTGTCGAAGGCGACCGCCGTCATCGGTTGCTCATCTCTCAAGCGTCGAGATCAGCCTACGCGCCGGCCGGCGAGTCACACAAGGCGAATGTCCCGGATCGACGGCACGGCGAGGCCCATCCCGCATGCGGAATGGGCCGATGCTCTCGATGGAGACGGCGCCTATTCGAGGCCGATCGCCACGAAGCGCACGTCGCCCGATGCGGCCGCCACGAGGAGGAGAACCGATTTGCGGTTCTCCTTCTTCAGCTGATCCACCCGCTTCGTCACGTCGGCGGGGGACGAGACGGATTCCTGACCGACCTCCACGATGACCTCGCCGGGCTTGATCTGCTTGTCGGCGGCGGTGGAATTCGGGTCGACGCGTGTCACGACCACGCCCTTAACGCTGTCCTTGATGCTGAAACGGCGGCGCAGTTCGTCGGTGATCCCGGACAGGTTGAGTCCGAGGGCCTGACGGATGGCGGGCTCGGCCGCGTCCGGCTGCTTGGCGTTGGCGAGCTGGGGCTTTTCGGGGTCGTCGAGGCGGCCGAGGGTGACGGATTTCGTCGTCTCGGCACCCTTCCGGACCACGATGACCTCGACCACCTTGCCCACCGGCGTGGAAGCGACGATGCGCGGAAGGTCGCTCGACGACTTCACCACAGTCCCGTTGAACTTGGTGATGACGTCGCCGATCTCGAGGCCCGACGTCTTGGCAGGGCCCTTCTCGTCGACGCCCGCTATGAGCGCGCCCTTGGCGCCGCCCTTGAGGCCGAGAGCATCGGCGGTGGCGTCGTCGACGTTCTGGATGCGCACGCCGAGCCAGCCGCGGCGGACCTCGCCGAACTCCCGGAGCTGGTCGATCACCTGCGACGCGGTGGCGGAGGGAACGGCGAAGCCGATGCCCACCGAGCCGCCTGTCGGCGATAGAATCGCCGTGTTGATGCCGATGACCTCGCCGTCCATGTTGAACAGCGGGCCGCCGGAATTGCCCTTGTTGATGGCCGCGTCGGTCTGGATGTAATTGTCGTAAGGGCCGGATTCGATGTTGCGCCCGCGCGCGGACACGATGCCGGCCGAGACCGAACCGCCGAGGCCGAACGGGTTGCCGATGGCGATGACCCAGTCACCGGGGCGCATCTTCTCCGAATCGCCGAACGGCACCGCCTTCAGCGGCTTGTCGGCTTCGGGCTTCACCCGCAGGACGGCGAGATCGATCTTGGGATCCTTGCCGATGATCTCCGCCTTCAGCTTGGTGCCGTTGTGCAGAATCACCTGGATGTCGTTGGCGTCGCCGATGACATGGTTGTTGGTCACCACGATGCCCGAGGCGTCGATGATGAACCCCGAGCCGAGGGAATTCGACTTGCGCGACTGCTGGCGCGGGGAATCCCCGTCGCCGCGCTGGCCCCGCTTGTTGAAGAACTCCTCGAAGAGATCCTCGAACGGCGTGCCCTGGGGCAGCTGGGGCATCGTCCGGCCGGGCGCCTTGGCTTCCACCGTGGTGGAGGCCGAGATGTTCACCACCGCGTCGGTGACCTTGTCCGCCAGATCGGCCAGGGATTCGGGTCCCTTGGCGAGGGCCGGGCCGGCGAGGCCGGTGACGGCCAGAGCGGTCGCGAGCGACAGGGCGGCGAAGGCCGAGCGCGCTGAGTGGCGGAATGCCCGGGGACGTCGCGCCGTCGTGGCGCCCGCAGCGGAAATCATGGTCGACCTCTTGTTGGAACGAGGCATTAGATCGTCCGCCGTGGCGGACGATCAAGGGTCGGTCGGGCGATGAGGCCGGGCTTCAGCGAGCCGTGCCGGTCGTCGCGCCCGCATCCGCCGCTCCGGTGGCCCGCGGGGCGGTCGCCGGAGCGCGGCCCTGCGGATCGTTGAAGTAGCGGAAGAAGTCCGAGTTCGGGTTGATGACGAGGCGCGTCTCCGGCCCCTTCAGGCTCGTCTCGTAGGCCTGCATCGACCGGTAGAAGGCGAAGAAATCCGCATCCTTCCCGAAGGCCTCGACGAGGATGCGGTTCCTGTCGCCGTCGCCCTGGCCGCGCAGGGTCTCGGCGGTCTGGTTGGCCTCGGACAGGACCACCGTCACGTCACGGTCGGCCTTGGCCTTGATCGTCGCCGAGATCTGGTCGCCGTTGGCGCGGATGTCGGCGGCTTCGCGGTTCCGCTCCGTGATCATCCGCTTGTAGACGGCGGTGGAGTTCTGCGCCGGCAGATCGACGCGGGTCATGCGCAGATCGACGATCTCGACGCCGAGCTCCTTGGCCTGGGTGTTCACGTCGCCCTGGATGACGTTCATCAGGTGCGAGCGCTCGGTCCGCACGATGGCGTCACGGGTCGAGCGGGCCAGAACGTTGCGCAACGACGAGTTGGTGAAGCTCGCCAGCAGCGTGTTGGCGCGCAGCACGTTGTTGGCCGACTGGTAGAAGCGCAGCGGATCGATGATGCGATAGCGCGCGAAGGCATCGACTTCGAGGTTCTGCCTGTCGGCGGTCAGGAGCGTCTGGACCGGGAGGTCGAGGTCGAGGACGCGCTTGTCGAACAGGACGACGTTCTCGATGAACGGGACCTTGAAGTAGAGGCCGGGCTTCTCGGTGCCCGTCTGGTTGAGGACCGTGCGGACACGGCCGAACTGGATCACCAGGGCCTGCTGCATCTGGCCCACGGTGAAGACCGAGGCGTAGAGGGCGACGGCGATCACCGCCAGGAGGAAGACGCCGCCGGTGCGGAGTGCGGAACCGTTCATCGGGCGGCTCCCGGATTGGCGTTGCGATTGCCGAATTCGGTCAGCGGAAGCACCGGAACGACGCCCGCGCCCGTTGCACCACCGGCCACGCCGGTTCCGTTCTGGTCGATGATGACCTTGTTGACCGAGCCCAGGACCCGCTCCATCGTTTCGAGGAAGATGCGCTCACGGCTGATCGCCGGTGCGAGCTTGTAGGATTCGTAGACCTGCTGGAAGCGGGCCGCCTGACCGGTGGCATCCGCCGTCGCCTGCGTCTTGTAGGCCTCGGCCGCCTGGACGATCTGCGAGGCCTTACCGCGAGCCTGCGGAACCTCGCGGCTCGCATAGGTGCGGGCTTCGTTCTGCGCGCGCTCGGCATCCTGCTGAGCGGCGTTGACGTCGATGAAGGCGGGCCTGACGTCCGGCGGCGGATTGACCGCCACGAGCTGGACCACCTCGATCCGCACGCCGGCGCCGTACTCGTCGAGCGCCTTCTGGGTGATCTCCTTGACCTCCTGGGCCACGCTCGACTGCTCGTTGGTGAGGATCGCCTGGATGTTGCGGCGACCGATCACCTCGCGCATGGCGCTCTCGGAGATCGCCTTGATGGTGCCTTCGGGATTCTCGAGGTTGAAGACGAAGTCCGATGCCTTCAGCGGGTTGATGCGCCACTGCACCTCGAAATCGAGGTCGACGATGTTCTCGTCACCCGTGAGCATCAGGCTCTCCTCGGGCAGGTCGCGGGACCGCGACTGCGACCCGACGCCGGCCCGGTAGCCGATCTGAACGCTGTTCACCTGCCCGACATTCGGCTTCGTCACCGCGCCGATCGGATAGGGGAAGTTGTAATGCGGGCCCTGCCCGGTGGTGTTCGTGTACCGGCCGAAGATCGTCTCGATGCCGACCTGCTGAGGCGCGACCGTGTAGATGCCGGTGGCGAGCCAGATGAACAGGACGATGCCGCCGGCCACGGCGACACCCTTGCCGCCGCCCATGGACCCGCCGGGGATGATCCCGCGCAGGCGGTCCTGGCCGCGACGGAGGATCTCTTCGAGGTCCGGAGGCGTCTTTCCGCCGCCGCCACCGCCGCCGCCGCTACCCCACGGGCCGCCCCCGCCTCCATTGCCGCCGCCGCCACGGCCCCAGGGCCCTCCCCCGTTGCCGCCACCGCCGCCGCTTTGATTGCTCCAAGGCATGCTCGCCGATATCTCCTGCTGAGGCAGTGTCGTTCGAAGGCGGCCCGCCGCGCTCTCGCCTCGGGCCGATCCGTCCCACGGTACTGAGTGTCGCCACTCCGTCCTGTCAAGGCTGGCAAGTGGGCATCACGAAGAGGAAAGGCAACAGCGCCGAGCGCTCTTGCGCGATGCGTCGCGGCGTAGAGTTACCGGACCCGTTCCAGATCAACGAACGCGAAGGCGCATTCATCCCGCTCGCCGGGCGGATGCGCGACACGCGAGACTTCGCGGAAATCCCCCGCGTCGTAGGCCGGGAACACCGTATCCCCCTCCGGGCCGATCTCGACCTCGGTGAAGTGGATGCGGTCGGCATGGGGCAGCGCGAGGGCATAGATCTCGCCGCCCCCCGCCACCATCAGCTCCTCCGCCTCCCCCGCCGCCGCCAGGGCGCCTGCCCAATCGTGGACGACGGCCACGTCGGCGGCCGAGAACGACCGGTCGCGTGTCAGCACGAGGATGCGCCGGCCCGGCAGCGGCCGGCCGATGGAGTCGTAGGTCTTGCGGCCCATCAGGACCGGCTTGCCCATGGTCAGCGCCTTGAAGCGGCGCAGGTCGCTGCCGAGGCGCCAGATCAGCCCGTTGTCGCGGCCGATGACCCCGTTGCGGGCCACCGCCGCGATGAGGCTGACGCGGGGGCGATGGATCTCGGACGCCATCAGACCGCCACCGGCGCGCGGATGGCGGGATGCGGTTCGTACCCTTCGATGGCGATGTCCTCGAATCGAAAATCGAACACCGAGCGGACCTCCGGGGCGAGGACGAGGCGCGGCAGAGGACGCTGCTCCCGCGTGAGCTGCAGCCGGGCCTGTTCGAGATGGTTCACGTAGAGATGGGCGTCGCCGAGCGTGTGGACGAAGTCTCCCGGCTCCAGGCCCGTCACCTGGGCGATCATCGCCGTGAGCAGCGCATAGGAGGCGATGTTGAACGGCACGCCGAGGAACACGTCGGCCGAGCGCTGATAGAGCTGGCACGAGAGCCGGCCGTCGGCGACGTAGAACTGGAACAGGCAATGGCAGGGCGCCAGCGCCATCCTGTCGAGGTCGGCCGGGTTCCAGGCCGAGACGATCAGCCGGCGGGAATCGGGGTTTCGCCGTATCTCGTCCACGAGCCAGGAGATCTGGTCCACGGCGCCGCCGTCGGGCTTGGCCCACGAACGCCATTGCTTCCCATAGACCGGCCCGAGATCGCCGTTCGCATCGGCCCATTCGTCCCAGATCGTGACGCCGTTGGCCTGCAGGGCGCGCACGTTGGTGTCGCCGGTGAGGAACCACAGCAATTCGTGGATGATCGAGCGCAGGTGCAGCTGCTTCGTCGTGACGAGGGGAAAGCCCTCCGCCAGGTCGAAGCGCATCTGGTGGCCGAAGACCGAGAGCGTCCCCGTGCCGGTCCGGTCGTCCTTGCGCGTTCCCTCGGAGAGGATGCGTTCGAGAAGCTGATGATAGGCGTGCATCGGGGTCCCGTGTTGCGTCTCCCGCGATACCGCGAACGGGGCCGCGAGGCGAGCGTCAGGCGGGCGCCGGCCACAGCAAGTAGGCGACCACGGCGAGATTGCTCCAGACGTGGAGCAGGATACAGGGCCAGAGCCGCCCGGTCCGCCAGCGCAGCCAGCCGAGCATCAGGGCGAGGGGAATCAGCGAGACCGGGCGGGCGATGCTGCCGACCTGGATGTGGAGCAGCACGAACAGGGCGGAGGTGGAGAGGATCGCACCCCACGGATTGAGGAAGCGCGAGGCCCGCTCGAACATCGCCCCGCGCATGAGCACCTCTTCCGCCACGGGCGCCAGCACGATGGTGAAGGCGAGCCAAGCGATGGCCCCGGTTCTGCTGAGCAGCGGCGACAGGCCGACATTGCGGCCGAACGCCATGTGGAAGACGTCCGCCGTCCCGATCACCCACAGGATGTGGAGGAACGGCCAGAGCAGGAGGATGGCCAGCAGCCGCGAGGGCGCGAGGCCCGGCGCCTCCACGGGGGTCAGCGCGAGTCTGGCGCGCCACGCCCCGCCACTGGACCGGATCGCCGCGCCGATGACAATGGCGACGATGAGGCATTGCCGCAGGATATCGCTCGCCACCTCGCGCAGGACCAGCTGCTGCGGATACAACCGGGGGCGGCGGGCCTCGGTGGCGAAGGGGTCTATGCCCTGCAGGATGTCCGCGCCGACGCGCACGACGAGCAGGGCGGCGATGGCCGCCGCGACCATCACGAACAGGGTCGCCAGGACGAGGCCGATGGCATCGCGAAACGCCGCCGCGGCGAGGCGGATCGGGGACCGGCGCGACCGCGCGCCACCGGAGGTGGCCAGCATTGCGCCGATTGCCCGGTTGTCGGACAACTCCACGTCAGGATCGGGCTTCAAAAGCGACGCCTCTCCCTCTATATTCGTGTCGTTCGGTCGAAAGGCCGAACTGGGTGCCTGACAATCTTCGGCCAAGGCCGCTCGATCCCGGCGCTTTCACCAGAATCCCGGGTACGTGGATACGGTGTCAATTCACCGCCCCCCGTGGAGACCACGGTGGGAACGGCGCGATTGAAACCGGCGCCCGAGTCCGGCAAGCCTTCACGTCAATTCACCGACCCGGTGCGCCGTCGGCGCGACATTCCGGCAGGTACCGGGCAAAGCGACAAGCGATGGCAGACGATCTCATCCGTTACGACCTCCTGGTTCAGGATGCCCTGCGCGGCGTCGTGCGCAAGGTGCTGACCGACGCGGCCCGCGAAGGTCTCGCCGGCGAGCACCATTTCTACGTGTCGTTCCGGACGGAGGCGCCGGGGGTGCGGATGTCGCAGCGCCTGCGGGAGAAATACCCCCAGGACATGACCATCGTCCTCCAGCATCAGTTCTGGGATCTCGGCGTCACCGAGCATTCCTTCGAGGTCGGCCTGTCCTTCTCCGGGGTTCCCGAGCGCCTGCTCGTGCCCTTCGACGCCTTGAGCGGGTTCTTCGACCCCTCGGTGCAGTTCGGCCTCAAGTTCGATCTGAACGAGACGGCGGACGAGGACGCGCAGGACGATGCGCCGCAACCTCCCGGCACGAAGAACGCCACGCGGGGCGCGGCCTCCGAGCCGAGCGAGATCATGCCGAAGGGCAACGCCGTCTCGGCGATCGGCGCCAGCGTGCCCAAGCTCCTCCCCGCGCAGGGCGCGAGCCAGAACCTCGACAAGACCGAGGACGGCCCCGACGGCAAGGCGGCCCGCCCCGCGGCCAAGAAGCCCGAAGGCGGCGAAGCCGGTGCCGAAGTCGTCAGCCTCGACGCGTTCCGCAAGAAGAGCTGAGATTAAAGTCGCTTCGCCGCTTTTCGCGATGCCCGACGAATCGGGCCGTGCTTCGCTCCACCCGTCCGGGGCTACCGGATTCACGCAATTGCTCGACGGCTGTTCCCATTATTCAATAGGGTTCGGCCTAAGGCGCGACGTGCTCCCTCTCCTTCCAGGAGAGGGGACCCGCGAATTGGTGAGTGTCGTAGCCATCGGGGGAAGGGACGTTGGTTACGCTGAGTCTGCGCGAGCGCGGTCGTGAGACCTCGCCCCCCTCTCCTCAACGTCTGCAGCGCAGCGGAGGGTGATCCGCGACCCGCCGCAGCGAGTCTCAGCCCCGCCGCTCCACCTGCATCCGCAAGCCGTGTTCCGGCCGCAGCGTCACCCGCTGGAGCGGCGTGACGGGGGCGTGGTCGGGTGACAGCGAGAAGCGCGCGGCGCGGGCGATGTGCGCCAGGACGATCACCGCCTCCTGCAGCGAGAAGCTCTGGCCGATGCAGACGCGGGGGCCCGCGCCGAACGGCAGATAGGAGAAGCGCCGAACGGTGGCCCGGTTCTCCGGCAGGAAGCGCTCCGGCATGAACGCCTCGGGATCGTCCCACAGGGTGCGGTGGCGGTGGAGCACGTAGGGCGCCACCATGATGAGCGAGCCCTTGGGGATCTTGATCCGGCCGATCCGGTCCTCCGCGATGGCTTGACGGCTCAGGAACGGCACCGGCGGGAACAGCCGCATCGTCTCTTCCATCACCGCCTTGGTGAAGGGGAGCGCGTCGGCATCGAACCCGTCGCCCTGCACGGCATCCACCTCGCGCTCGACGCGGGCACGGGCCTCGTGATCCTGCGACAGGCAATAGAGCGCCCAGGTGAGCGCGTTCGCCGTGGTTTCGTGGCCGGCGGCGATGAAGGTGACGATGTTGGCTTTGACCTCCAGATCGCTGAGGCCCTTGCCGGTTTCCGGGTCCTGCGCCTGAAGCAGCAGGGTCAGCAGGTCGGAGGGGGCCGTTCCGGCGTCGAGCTGCGTGCGCCGGCGCGCGATGAGGGCGTTCACCACCTCCTCGAAGAAGCGGATCGCCGGCCGCGCCCGGAGCCGGCCGATGCGCGGCACGAAGGCCGGCACGCCGAACACGTCCATCGGGTCCACCGGCCCGACCGATTCGAGGAACCGGGTGATGGCGCGGCCCAACGCATCGGGGTCGCTGGACAGGCCCTCGGTGAAGATCGTCCGCTCCAGCACGTCGAGGGTGACGCGGGTCATTTCCAGGGGCACGTCCACGGTGGTGGCGTCGCGCCGGGCGAGGCGGCGGCCGATCCGCGCGCCCGCCTCGTTCATGGGGGCGGCGAAGCCGAGGACGTGGCGGGCCGAGAAGATCGGCGCCAGGGTGCGCCGCTGCAGCTTCCACTCCTCGCCCTCCGCCGTGAGGAGGCCGTTGCCGAGCCCCGGCGCGAGCACCCGGCGCTGCAGGTCGTCCTTGCGGTAGTTGGCGGCGTTCTCCACGAACAGGTAGCGGATCAGGGCCGGGTCGCTGACCACGGTGACGCGGCCCATGGCGCCTTCGCGCGCCACCACGGGCTCCACGAAATGCTCGTCGAGCCAGGTGGTGATCGGGTTGGCGCGCACCGCCTTGAGGAAGGCGAGCAACCCCGGCTGTTCGCGCCGGGGGCGCGGGACGACGGGGCGGAAGCGCGGGAGGGCGTCGGGCTCCAGGGTCGCGGCGTCCAACGGCATCGGCAATCGTCCTCGCTTTGTCCCGGAGCGTGCCTGACTCCGGCACGGACCTGTGACGCCTTTGAAAGAAAGCACCATCGCGGTTTTCGGCCGCACCGTTTAAGTAGGGCCGCATACCCCGCCATCTAAGAGGCCACGATGTCGCCGCTCGAAAGCCCCACCGAAACGTCCGCCACCCGGACCGAGTCCGACACGTTCGGCCCCATCGAGGTTCCGGCCCATCGCTACTGGGGCGCGCAGACCCAGCGCTCGATCCAGAACTTCAAGATCGGCACCGAGAAGATGCCGGCCCCCCTGGTCCATGCCCTCGGGATGGTGAAGCAGGCCGCCGCCCTGGTGAACCAGGATCTCGGCGCCCTCGACCCGAAGGTGGCCCAGGCTATCGCCGCCTCCGCCGCCGAGGTGGTGTCCGGCGAGCACGACCAGGAATTCCCCCTCGTGGTCTGGCAGACGGGGTCGGGCACCCAGTCGAACATGAACGCCAACGAGGTCATCGCGAGCCTGGCCAACGAGCTGCTCGGCGGAAAGCGGGGCGGCAAGTCGCCGGTCCACCCCAACGACCACGTGAATCGCGGCCAATCCTCCAACGACGTGTTCCCCACGGCGATGCACATCGCGGTCTCGCGCGAGATCAACGACCGGCTGCTGCCCTCCCTGAAGCACCTGCACGACGCGCTCCAGGCGAAGTCCGAGGCGTTCTCGTCCATCGTCAAGATCGGCCGGACCCACCTACAGGATGCGACGCCCGTCTCCCTCGGCCAGGAATTCTCCGGCTATGTCGCGCAGGTGGCGTTGGGCACCGAGCGGGTGAAGGCGACGCTTCCGGGCGTTCTTGCTCTCGCGCAGGGCGGCACGGCGGTCGGCACCGGCCTCAACGCCCATCCGGAATTCGCGGAGAAGTTCGCGGCCAAGGTCGCCGAACTGACCGGCCTGCCCTTCACCTCGGCCGCCAACAAGTTCGAGGCGCTGGCCACCCACGACGCCCTCGTCTTCACGCAGGGCGCGCTGTCCGCCCTGGCGGCGGGCCTGTTCAAGATCGCCCAGGACATCCGCTTCCTCGGCTCCGGCCCGCGCTCGGGCCTCGGCGAACTCTCCCTGCCGGAGAACGAGCCGGGCTCGTCGATCATGCCGGGCAAGGTCAACCCGACGCAGTGCGAGGCCCTGACCATGGTCTGCGCCCAGGTGATCGGCAACGGCACCACGGTGAGCTTCGCCGGCTCCCAGGGTAATTTCGAGCTCAACGTGTTCAAGCCGGTCATCGCCAACGCGGTGCTGCAATCGATCCGCATCCTCGCCGATGCGGCCGTGAGCTTCGCCGACAATTGCGTCGTCGGCATCAAGGCCAACGAGGACAAGATCGCCGACCTGATGAGCCGCTCGCTCATGCTGGTGACGGCGCTCGCTCCCTCCATCGGCTACGACAAGGCCGCCGAGATCGCCAAGACCGCGCACAAGCGCGGCACCACCCTGAAGGAAGAGGCCCTGCGTCTCGGCTACGTCACGGAGGCGGAGTTCGACCACGTCGTGCGCCCCGAGACCATGCTGGCACCGAGCGTCGACTGACGGGGAAGCTCATGGCCGAGATCATCAACCTGCGCTCGGTCCGCAAGGGCAAGGCGCGGGCCGAGAAGGAGGCGAAGGCGGAGGACAACCGCATCGCCTTCGGCCGGCCGAAGAAGGCCAGGACCCTGGCCGAGGCCAAGAAGGCCATCGAGTTCTCGCGCCACGAAGGCCACAAGCTCGTGGGACCGGATTCGGACGGGTGACAAGCGTGACGCTTCACCCTCCCCCCTCTGCGGGGGAGGGTGCCTGCGGAGCAGGCGGGAGAGGGGGCGACCTCTCCGGATACGGCGCTCCCCTCTCCCGACCCACTTCGTGGGCCACCCTCCCCCGCAAAGGGGGGAGGGAATGACCGAGCCGACCCCCGGCACCACCAAACGCTCGGTGATGATCGCCGGCCACCGGACCAGCGTATCGTTGGAGACGCCGTTCTGGGAGGCTTTGCGCGAGATCGCCGCCGCCCGCGGGCAGTCGGTTCAGGTGCTGATCGGCGAAATCGACGAAGCGCGGGGCGCGCAGAACCTGTCCTCGGCGATCCGGGTGTTCGTGCTGGCCGAAGTGCGCCGGCCGAACTGAAGCCGCGGGCGTCTATGGCCGCCGGATACCGACGAGGCTCGCCGAGGCGGGCGCGCCGAACGTCTCGCGGAAGGCGTTGGCGAAATGGGCCTGATCGGCGAACGCCGCGTCGTGGGCCGCTCCCGTGAAGGTTTCACCCCGAATGACGGCGTCGATCGCCCGCCGCATGCGCAGCCACGAGCGATAGCGCCGGAAGGGAACTCCGACCTCGCGGGTGAACAGATGCTGCATCCGCGAGGAGGACAGCCCGACGGAGGCCGCAAGGCGCGGTGCCGACATGCCCGTGTCCTGGCAGGTGCCGAGGTCGGCCATGATCCGGGCGATGCGCCCATCGAGCGTCGGTCCGTTCCGGCGCACCGCGAAACCGGCGAGATCGGCGATGGCCTGCCCGGCCCAGACCGTGGCGCGCGGGCATTCGTAGAGCGCACGCAAGGGCTCGATCTCACCCCGCATGGCGACGCGTGCGCCGTCGATGTCCTGGCCGGCGGCGATCAGGCCCAGGAGAGCCCGCGCTCCCGCCTCCGGCTCGAGATAGAGCACGGCCAGGGGGTCGCCGGCGCAATCGAGTTCGTGCCGCATCCCGGCCGGGACGAAAGCCGTGCGGCAGGCGATCCACGGACCGGGCCTGAACCGGATGCGGAAGGGGCCATACAGGCCCGCCAGATAGACCGGCGCACCATGCTGGTGGCTGGCGTTGTAGGCGAGCGGTCCGGCAAAGAAGGTATGCCCGCCCTCGACGTGCCAAAGGGGGCCGAGGGCGGGGGCAGCACGTTCGTTCAAGCGGTGTCCCCTCCCCACGCGCTAGGCCGGTCATCCCCGCCTCGCGGCCCACCGGCGCGGCAGGGACAGCCGGAGATCCTGCGACGATGATCACATTGAGCCGCCGCCTTGTCACGGGCGCCCTCGCGGGCCTCGCTCTTTCCGGCGCGAGGCCGGCCCTGGCCGGTGCGGTCGCCCTGGCCGAGGCGTCGGCGTCGGGGCGCATCCGGCTCGGCGCCTTCACCATCACCACCTTGCTCGATGCGGACGAGACCATCGACGGGCCATGGCCGATCGTCGGCGAGGACCGCCCGAGAGAGGAGGTGCAAGCGCTGATGCGGGAGAACCGGCTTGCCCCGGACCGCTTCACGCCGGGCTTCACCCCGACGCTGATCGAGACCGGCACACAACGCATTCTCTTCGATACCGGAAACGGCGAGGTCGGCTTCATCCCCAGGCCGGCGGGAGGGCGGCTGGGTCGGGCGCTACGGCGCGCCGGAATTGCGCCGGAGACGATCGACCTCGTGGTGATCACGCATTGCCATACGGACCATATCGGCGGCCTCCTGGAGGGCGGCATTCCGCAATTTCCCAACGCGGCCTATGTCGTGGGAGAGGCGGAATACCGCTTCTGGACCGCGGAGGAGCGCCTTTCGGCGCCGGCGGACAGCAACACCTACCGGTCGGCCGCAGTGGTGCGCAGCCACCTCGTCCCGCTGCGCGACCGCATCCGCTTCGTCGGACCCGGCGACACGGTCGCGCCCGGCATCGACGTGGTGGCGGCCTTCGGGCACACGCCGGGGCACCTTGCCTTCCATTGCGAGAGCGAGGGGCATCGGATGCTCGTGTGGGGCGATTGCGCCCATCACGAGGTGGCATCGTTGAGCCACCCCGAATGGCACGCCCTGTTCGATCTCGACAAGGATCGGGGCATCGCGACCCGTCGGGCGATCTACGCGATGGCCGCCACCGAGAGGCTGCTGGTGGCGGGCTATCACACGGCGTTCCCGTCGCTCGGCCATGTCGAAGCGCGAGGGACGGGCTATCGCTGGATTCCGGTGAGCGAGTCCGGAACTCCCTGACCCCCCTCTTCCCGTCCGCGGCCGATCCTAGCCATCGACAGGACATGCGCAGGTCTTGGGCAAATGGTCAGGTCCTGGCGTCGCTTCGGGCCTACTCCGCCGCCTCCAGCACCCGCGTCCCGCCCAATCCTTCCAGTACCGCCGGCTTCGGCCCGCCCGTCGCCCAGTCCAGCAGTTCCACCGTGTGCACGATGGGGATGCGCGTGCCGTTCCCGATCTGCGTGGCGCAGCCGATATTGCCGGTGGCGATGAGATCGGGGCGCATGCGCTCGATATTGGCCACCTTCCGGTCGCGCAGGCGCCCGGCGATCTCCGGCTGGAGAATGTTGTAGGTGCCGGCCGAGCCGCAGCAGATATGGCCCTCGGGCACGTCCTTCACGGTGAAGCCGGCCTTCTTGAGCAGGTTCTTCGGCTCGGTGCGGATGCCCTGGCCGTGCTGCATCGAACAGGCGGAATGGTAGGCGACCACGAGATCGCTCTCGAACAGCGGCGGCATCAGGCCGAGGTTGGCGACGTATTCGGTCACGTCCTTGGCGAGGGCCGAGACCCGCGCCGCCTTGTCCGCATAGGCCGGGTCGTCGCGGAACATGAAGCCGTAATCCTTGATCGTCGTGCCGCAGCCGGAGGCCGTGACGATGATCGCGTCGAGGCCGTCGCCGTCCATCTCGGCGATCCAGGCGTCGATGGTGCGCTTGGCCTGGGCGTGGGAGGTCTCGGACTTGCCCATATGGTGGGTGAGCGCGCCGCAGCACCCCTCCCCTTTCGCCTGGACCACCTCGACGCCGTGGCGGGTGAGAAGCCGGACCGCCGCCTCGTTGAAATCCGGCCGCAACACGCTCTGGGCGCAGCCGCGCAGGAGGGCGACCCGTCCGGCGCGGGCGGGCGCGGCCTCGCCCTGGAGCAGGGCGCTGGCTTCCCGCGCGCGGTTGTCGGCGGGGAAGGTCCCGGGCCGGTCGTTGACGGTGCGGTTGGGCAGGAGCGCGGGGGCGAGGTCGAGCATCGCCGCGAGGCGGTTGCCGACACGGGGCAACTGGGCGACGAGCGGCCGGAACGGCGAGCCGATCTTGGCGGCCAGAAGCGCCAGGCGGAAGCGGTTCGGATAGGGCAGCACGAAGGCCAGCACGCTGCGCAGGAGCCTGTCGCTCAAGGGCCGGCGATAGGTCTCCTCGATATGCGTGCGGGCGTGATCCACGAGGTGCATGTAATGCACGCCGGACGGACAGGTCGTCATGCAGGACAGGCAGGACAGGCAGCGGTCGACATGCTTGACCACCTCGGGCGTCGCCGGCTTGCCGCCCTCCAGCATGTCCTTGATGAGGTAGATGCGGCCGCGCGGGGAATCGAGTTCGTCGCCGAGGAGGAGATAGGTCGGGCAGGTGGCGGTGCAGAACCCGCAATGCACGCAGGTCCGCAGGATCTTCTCGGACGCCGCCATCGCCGGCTCGGCAAGCTGCGTCAGGCTGAAATTGGTCTGCACGGCGTTTCCTCGGGGTCCCGATACGTCAGCCCGCCCGGCGATCGTCCGCCGCCCGGCGCTGTTTCCTGAAGCTTAGAGGGAATTTGGACGGAAGCCGAGGCTTGGAACGGCTCTAAGCGGCAGCCTGCCGCACCCCGACGGCGCGGATGGCGCAGACCGGCGGAAGCGCTCCCCACGAGCGCTCGCCGCGGGACGTTCAGATGCCCGCATACATCCGGCCGGGGTTGAACACCCCCTTCGGATCGTGGGCCGCCTTGATCCCGGCCGTCATCCGCAGCAGGGGATCGGACAGGGGCTCGAAGACGGCGGTGGCCGCGCGCACCGCGTCCGGCGCCCGCACCAGGGTGGCGTGCCCTCCGGTGGAGCGCAGGACGTCGCGGATGGTCTCGGCGCCGGCATCACCCTCGGAAGAAGTGGCGAGCCAGACGAGGCCGCCGCCCCAATCGTAGAACCAGCGCGCCTGGCGCTGCGCCGCGATGGCGGCGGTGACGGCGGGTCCTTTGGTCGGCGTGGTGGAAATCCGCCATACGGCGGCCGCGCGCGGCTCCGTCAGCGGGATCACGTCGCGGATCGCAGCCCACAGGACGGCGCCGATCCCGTCCTCGATGATCTCCGGCTCGCCGAAGCGCCGCAGGAGCTTGCGCAACTCGCCGAGGCGATAATCGAGGGAGTCCGAAAAGCCCTCCAGACGCATCAGGGTGCGTGGGCTCGGCCCGTCGAGGCCGCTCGGCAGGTGAGCGGCGCCGGTGAGTTCGAACGGCGATCCGAGGGCGGCGCTGAGGGCCGCCACCGCCGTGGCGTCGTCCAGGCCGGAAAAGGCCAGGGTCGCCGTCCGTTCCTGGACCGGCAGCACCTTGAAGGTCACCTCGGTGAGGAGGCCGAGGGTGCCCCACGAGCCGGCCATGAGCTTGACGAGGTCGAGGCCGGTGACGTTCTTCATCACCCGCCCGCCGGACTTGATGGCCTCGCCGCGCCCGTTGACGAAGCGGACGCCGATCAGGCTGTCGCGGGCCGCGCCCGCATTGATCCGGCGCGGTCCGGCATTGTTGGTGGCGGCCACCGCGCCGAAGGTCGGCTCGCCGCCCGAGCCCATCAGGATGCGGTGGTCCATCG
This sequence comes from Methylobacterium sp. 88A, assembly GCF_000376345.1. Classification (NCBI taxonomy): domain Bacteria; kingdom Pseudomonadati; phylum Pseudomonadota; class Alphaproteobacteria; order Hyphomicrobiales; family Methylobacteriaceae; genus Methylobacterium; species Methylobacterium sp. 88A. Next base: position 988,393 of record NZ_AQVT01000001.1, on the reverse strand, counting down.
GCTCGAAGGGCAGCATCTGGCCGCGTTCCGCGAGCAAAGCCTGGACCTGCGCGAGGGGAGTGCCGGCGCGGGCGGCGACCACCATCTCGGCCGGTTCGTAGAGCGTGATGCCGGAGAGTTTCAGGGAAGAGAGAGTCGATTCGTCCTGCGCAGGGCGGCCGATGGCGGCTTTGGTGCCCCCGCCGACGAGGCGCATCGGCTCGGCGCGGCCAGCCGCATCGGCGACGATGGCTTGCGCCTCGCCTTCGTCCTGAGGCTCGTATGTCCGCATCGTTTCCCGCCCGTTGTGATGCTCGCCGGCATCCTTTGCCGAACCATATGCGGGAAGCGGTGCCCCCCTTTCAAGCGGCGCTCCTGTCTCAGGCGGTCGGGGTGACGGCGCGCTGCCGCAGATACGCGGCGGCGAGGCCGCGCAGGCCGGCGATGTCGAACAGCGCCACGAGCAGGGCGTAGACCAGCACGCCGAGGGGCAGGGAGATGGCGAGGGCCATGGCCGGGTCCATGTGCCGGAACGGCGCGAGGCAGGCCATCATCGCCAGGGTGGCGGTGCAGGCGGCAAAGACGTCCCACCAATCGATCCGCAGGCGCTGCGGTCCGGCGAGAGCGCGGACCGCCAGCCACAGGGTCGAGGCGACGAGGCCGGCGCTCTGCGCCATGGCGATGCCGGGCGCCCCGAAATGCGCGGGCAGGACGAGCAGGCAGACGGCGTTCACGGCGAGGCCGACGATGGCGGCGGCGATGACCGGCACCGTCTTGCGGCGGATCTGGAAGATCGGGTTGAGGCCGAAATTGAGCAGCGTGCCGCAGAGCAGGCCGGGAATGAGGATCAGCGCGTAAAGGGCGAAGGGTCCGCGATACGCCTCCGGCACGATGAGCCCCTGGATCGCAGGAAGCACCGCCCAGAGCCCGCCGGCGCAGGGCACCATCAGGGCCACCACGATGCTTGCGTTGCGGCCGATCTGGGCTTCGGCCGCCACGTGGCCCTCGTGCTCGTCCACCCGCACGGCGAGCTGGAACAGGATGAGGTCGAGGGCCGTGCCGATCATGCTCAGGCTGCGGGTGGCGACATCGGCGGCCAGGGCGAAATAGCCGGCCTCCGCCAGTCCGAACCACATGGCGATGGCGCTGCGGTTGAGGAACGGCGTGATCTGGTAGATCGCGTTCGCGGCGATGAGCGGCAGCCCGTAGGCGCGAAACAGCCGCCAGGTCTCGCCCATGCGCACGCGGACGATGGGCACCTTCGGATCGAGCAGAGGCCTGCGCAGCACGAGGACGGGCAGGAACTGGCTGAGCCCGCAGGCGACGAGCACCCAGACCGGCTGGGGAAACAGCCAGGCCGCCCCCGCCATGAGCAGGAAGGCGAGGCCGTTTTTGACGATGGTCAGCTTCAGGTAGAGGCCGCCGTCGAAGCGCGCCCGCGTCAGGGCCGCGTGATAATCGAACAGGCCGATGCCGAAGGCGGCCAGCCCTGCCCCCGCCGCGATGGCGAAGCGCCCTTGCGCATCCATCTCCACCGTCGCGCCGACCACCGCGCACAGGGCGGAGGCGACCAGCAGGACGAGGGCGAGGACGGCATAGGCGCGGTCCAGTCCATGACGGATCCAGGGCTCTTCCTGCCGGACGCGGTTGGAATAGAACCGGGTGGCCGAGAGCCGGAGCCATTCGAAGACGAGGGTGTTGAGGACCACGGCGCCCGTGGTGGCGAGGCCGAACAGGCCGAAATCCGCCGGCCCCATCAGCTTGGCGAGGAGCAGGCCGAGGCAGAAATTGAGCCCGGCATTCAGGATGAAGGCGGCGATCACGGCCATACGGTCGACTCTGGTCGCCGGAGGCCCGGCTCTGCTCTCGATCCTTGCGCGCCGGCCCGAAAAGAATTCCCTAAATCCCGAACCCGACCGGTCGGCCCCGCGTCAGAACCAGCCGCGCAGCTTGAAGAAGACGACCGGGATGATCGCGCTGATGACGATCAGCGACAGACCATAGGGATAGCCGTAGACCCAGTCGAGTTCCGGCATGTGCTTGAAGTTCATGCCGTACATGGAGGCGATGAGGGTCGGCGGAACGCCCACCACCGAGACTACGGTGAGCACGCGGAAGGTGTTGTTCTGCTCGATGTTGATGAGGCCGAGGGTGGCGTCGAGGAGGAACTGCACGTTCTCCGAAAGCCGGATCTCGAACTCGTCGAGGGAGGCGATGTCCCGGCGCAGGGTCTCGAAGCGCGGCATCTCCGTGGCGCCGAGGAGGTGCTCGCACTCACCGGCGACGAACGGGAGGATGCGCTCGAGGCCGAGTAGGCTCGAGCGGATCTTGCCGAGCGCCTTGCCCCGCCGGCCGACGCTGCGGAGGATGCGGCGGAGGGCCAGGTCGCGCCGACGCGGGGTCTTGCCGGAATCGCCGGCGACGCCCCCTGCCCTCACGTCGAAATCGAAGATCCGGGTGGAGAGTGCGTCGAGATCGGCGCCCATCTCCTCCAGGGCGTCAGCGAGGCTGTCCACCAGCTCCTCCACCAGGAGGAGGAAGATCTCGGTGCCGGTCTGGCAATCGCCGTCGCCGTCGCCGATGCGCTTCTTGACCTCCTCGAAGGCGCGCAGCTCGTTGAACCTGACCGTGATGAGCCGGTCCCGGGTCAGGACGAAGCCGAGCGGGGTCAGCTGCGAATCCACCTTGTCGAAGGTGATCATCGGGGTGGAGAGCGAGAGCCCGTTCTTGAGCCGCCGCAGGCGGCTGGAATTCTCGACCTCGCTCAGGGCTTTTCGCGAGGGGACGCGCAAGCCCGTGGCGGCCTCGATATGCTCCGCCTCCTCGGTGCTCGGATCGTTCAGATCGATCCAGATCGCGTGGCTCGGCACGCCGCCGCCATTGGCTGCGCCGGAATGCTCGACCGCGCCCTGCGGTCCCTGAAGACTGATCATGGGGTGATTGTCATCCGTCTGTCAGCGACCGGAGAGCAGAACATGCTGCGCAAACGCGGCATGACGCGTCGTCCGCGTCTTGACTCGCAAGGGGCTTGGGCCTACCTCCGCCCTTGCTTTGGCACTCTTCGCTCGGGAGTGCTAACAGCCTGGGTTGGGCGAGCCCTTCGGCCGCATCAACGCCATCCATGAATTTGAAGCAAGAGGGCAGCTCATGAAGTTCCGTCCGCTGCACGACCGTGTCGTCGTCCGCCGTATCGAAGGCGAAGAGAAGACCAAGGGGGGCATCATCATCCCCGATACCGCCAAGGAGAAGCCGCAAGAGGGCGAGATCGTCGCCGTCGGCCCTGGCGCCCGTGACGAGGCCGGCCGGGTGAACCCGCTCGACGTCAAGGCCGGTGACCGCGTCCTGTTCGGCAAGTGGTCCGGCACCGAAGTCAAGATCGACGGTCAGGACCTCCTGATCATGAAGGAATCCGACATCATGGGCGTCGTCGCCTAAAGCGACCCGGCCCTCTTCCTTCTTCCCATCCAAGCCCTTCGAGCGCGCACTTCGATGAGCGCCTCAGGGCTTCGAACCTCATGAGGATTTGAACATGGCAGCGAAAGAAGTACGCTTCGGCTCCGATGCCCGCGAGAAGATGCTCCGCGGCGTCGACATTCTCGCCGATGCAGTGAAGGTCACGCTCGGCCCCAAGGGTCGCAACGTCGTCATCGAGAAGAGCTTCGGCGCTCCCCGCATCACCAAGGACGGCGTCACCGTCGCCAAGGAGATCGAGCTCTCCGACAAGTTCGAGAACATGGGCGCCCAGATGGTGCGCGAAGTGGCCTCGAAGACCAACGACATCGCTGGCGACGGCACCACCACCGCCACCGTCCTGGCCCAGGCCATCGTCCGTGAAGGCGCCAAGTACGTCGCCGCCGGCATGAACCCGATGGACCTGAAGCGCGGCATCGACCTCGCCACCACCGCCGCCGTGAAGGACATCACGAGCCGCGCCAAGAAGGTCGCCTCGTCCGAGGAAGTCGCCCAGGTCGGCACCATCTCGGCCAATGGCGACAAGGAAATCGGCGAGATGATCGCCCATGCCATGCAGAAGGTCGGCAACGAGGGTGTCATCACCGTCGAGGAAGCCAAGACCGCCGAGACCGAGCTCGACGTCGTCGAGGGCATGCAGTTCGACCGCGGCTACCTCTCCCCGTACTTCATCACGAACGCGGAGAAGATGGTCGCCGAGCTCGAGGACCCCTACATCCTCATCCACGAGAAGAAGCTCTCGTCGCTCCAGGCGATGCTGCCGGTTCTCGAGGCCGTGGTGCAGACCGGCAAGCCGCTCGTCATCATCGCCGAGGACATCGAGGGTGAGGCTCTCGCCACGCTCGTCGTGAACAAGCTGCGCGGTGGCCTCAAGGTCGCTGCCGTCAAGGCTCCGGGCTTCGGCGATCGCCGCAAGGCCATGCTCGAGGACATCGCGATCCTGACCCAGGGTCAGATGATCGCCGAGGACCTCGGCATCAAGCTCGAGAACGTCACCCTCCCTATGCTCGGCCGCGCCAAGCGCATCCGCATCGAGAAGGAGACCACCACGATCATCGACGGTCTCGGCGAGAAGGCGGACATCGAAGCCCGCGTCGGCCAGATCAAGGCGCAGATCGAGGAGACCACCTCGGACTACGACCGTGAGAAGCTCCAGGAGCGCCTGGCCAAGCTCGCCGGCGGCGTCGCGGTCATCCGCGTCGGCGGCGCGACCGAGGTCGAGGTCAAGGAGAAGAAGGACCGCGTCGACGACGCGCTCAACGCCACCCGCGCTGCGGTGGAAGAGGGTATCGTCCCCGGCGGCGGTACCGCCCTCCTGCGTGCCCGTGAGGCCGTCCGCGCTCTCCAGAGCGACAATCCGGACGTCCAGGCCGGCATCAAGATCGTGCTGAAGGCCCTCGAGGCCCCGATCCGCCAGATCGCCGCCAACTCGGGCGTCGAAGGCTCGATCGTGGTCGGCAAGATCACCGACAACACCTCTTCGATCACCTACGGCTTCAACGCCCAGACCGAAGAGTATGTCGACATGATCCAGGCCGGCATCGTCGACCCGGCCAAGGTCGTGCGCACCGCTCTGCAGGACGCTTCCTCCATCGCCGGCCTCCTCGTCACCACCGAGGCCATGATCGCCGATGCTCCCAAGAAGGACGGCGGCGCTCCCCAGATGCCGGGCGGCGGCGGCATGGGCGGCATGGACTTCTAAGAAGTCCGCGCTCTCCATCGGAACGGTTGCTTTCGCGGTTTTGGCCGCGAGGGCGGAAAGGGTCGTCGCAAGACGGCCCTTTTTTCGTTGTGGGGAACCACTGCGGGCAAGGATATCACGGGTCTGCCCGGCCTCGATCGGGCTACGACCTTCACGCAACTGGCAGGCATCGCGGGTCCCCTCTCCTTCCAGGAGAGGGAGTGCCGCCGCGCCTCTTGTCGAACCCTCTTGGATCGAGGGAACGGCTGTCGAGCAGATGTGTGAATCCGGTAGCCCAGATAGGGGGAACCGGGCAGCGCGCCATGCCCCCGCCGCGGAGATGGCCCTCTCCGCGACCCCGCTCGCGCCTATCCCGCGCGGCGCCGGCACCGGACGTAGGAGGCGTCGCCCTTGGCGCTCGACCATGTCAGGCGGTTGCCGTCGACCAGAAGCTTCACCTGGGACGACCAGCGCCGGCCGCCATCGCTGCAGGAGGCCGACACGCTCCAGCTCGCGCCGATGCGCCGCCCGTCGCGGAAGGTGCACACCGTGTTGCCGGCCCGAGCCCCGCTTTCGGTGATCCGCGCCGGAATGTATCCCCGCCGCCGCGCGCCGCGGCCGCACGCGGATTCGTTGGGTCCCCAAAGACCGACATAGGCTGCCGGCTCGACCGGGGGCGATGCGGCCGTGACCGCGTCGGCACGGGGCGCCAGTTCGGCATCCTGCCGCAAGGCGGCGGACCGGATGCCGGGCTGGACCGCTGGGGCGACCACGGCATCCCGGCCCGACGGACCGGACCCGACACCCACATCGGACCAGGGAGCGCTGCCACGGGGCGGGCGCGCCCCACCCGCCCGATTCTCGAACGGACCGGGTTCGTTGAAGGCCGTCTGGATCGTGTCGATCTCCGGGCGCGCCGGCGGGTCGTCGGTCAGCAGAACGGTGCTGTAGCCGAGGAGCACGCCCCAGCCCATGGCGAGCGAGACGGGAAGCACCAGGGCGCGGCTCGACCTGACGGAGCCGTTCGCTACGGCCGGCGACGGCGCTCCCTCGTCGCTCCCCCTCGCATCCCTCTCTTCGACGCCCGCGGTCATCGTCGTCTCCCGTAAGGCTCCCCCTGGGGCGGAACCGATCTCGCAGCGGCGGCCGCTTCACCGTTCGGCGACTTGAGCAGCCCCCGCCCCCCTTCGACAACCGGACCCTTATGCACTCATGAAGCCGGCTTTGGTCAGGACAGGCCTGTGGCTATTCTGTCCCGGCGCCATCGATAGCGGTGGATAGACTCCGCGAATAGGGCGAGCAAACGGCAAGCCCTTCCCGTCCCTCACCAAAACTGCCATGCTCAAGCTTGTGAGAAACAAGTCAGTTATCCGTGCCATCGTGATGAGACGCTTCGCCTTCGCCGTCTGCGTCACCATCGCAGTCCCGGCCGGTGCTCAAGCACCCCCCTCCACCATGCGGATGGCCTGCGCGGATGCGATGGCGCTCGTGAAGCGGGACGGGTCGGCGGTCCTGTCGTGGCCGGCGGGCAAGCCGGAGAAGCCAAGCAGGATTGAGCCACCGGGCCGGACCGAGCGCTTCGTCAGCGACCGGAGCCAGTGCGGGATGACGGAGATCGCCGAACTCCGCTTCGTGCCCACCCGCGACAATCTGGAATGCCCGGTCGGCTACCGATGTCGCGAACCGGATTACGGCGATTGGGATTGGCCCTGATCCGATCTGACGCATCCGGCGGCGCCTTCCCCCGCCACGATCTCGCCACGACCGGCCGTCACTGCCGCCGTCACGGTCCGGTCCCGATCCGGCGGGCGAAGTCGCCTATTTGAATCATCCACTTGAGGAGACGCGCGTGGCCGTACTCAGGACAGGCCTCGGCCTGCAGGCCGCCATTACGGCGCTCTTCGCACTCCTGCTGCTCCTTTTGCCCGGTGAGCTGTCGCCGCCGCTCTACGTTTCGCTGGCGGGCTTCGCCATGGCGGCGATCCTCATCGCCTCGCGCAACATCTCCGCCTATCTGAAGGTGTTCATCTCGGTCTACGCGGCCGGGTACGTTCTGTTGGCCGGCTCGAAGGCGCTGGCGACCGCGAACCTTCTGCCGGCAACGGTCGCGGCGCTTCTGCCACCGGCCTTCGCGGCGACGGCAGCCGTCGTGTTCGCACTCATCGTCATGCTCGTCTCATATCTCAAGCCCATCCGAGCGATCACGCAGATCACCGACCCGTTCTTCATGAACCGGGACGAGCCGACACAAGAGATCAAGATGTTCCGCTGGTTCGGGAATACCGAAGGGCGGATCGGACAGCGGCTCGTGGCTTTATCGATCTTCGTCAGCTTCCTCGATGTAGCATTGACGCTGAGATTCAATTTCTACTATCGCGACATGTACAACGCGCTCCAAGAATACAACGCTGAGGTATTCTGGTATCAGGTCGTCTGGATCTTCATACCGCTCGCGGTCATCAACGTCGCTCTTGGGATGTTCGACCTCTACGTCGATTCCTCATTGCATATCCGTTGGAGGACATGGCTGACGCGGAGCTTTTATCAGCGCTGGTTGAACGACAGCACCCATTATCGGATTCCGTTCACCGGCGAGGAAGCCGATAACCCGGATCAGCGCATTCAAAGCGACGTCAATCTGTTCATTCAACAGACAGCGAGCCTTTCGATCCGGCTCCTGTCCCAGGCGGCGCAACTCGTCTCGTTCCTCGTCATCTTGTGGACGCTGTCGCGGGACTTCATCCTGCCCTTCACCGAGAACACGGTCATCCCCGGCTTCCTGGTCTGGATGGTCGTCGCCTATGCCGTCGTTGGCACCTGGCTCACGCACATCGTTGGCAAGCCGCTCATCGGGCTCGATTTCCGCCAAGAGAAGGTCGAGGCGGACTTCCGGTTCTCGCTGGCCCGGAACCGCATCTACAGCGAGCAGATCGCCCTCCTCCGCGGCGAGCGCGCGGAGACGGTACGGCTGAGGACGTTCTTCCATTCGATCATCGAGAACTACGTCGATATCATCTATCGGCGGATCAAGCTCATCGCCCTGACGTTCAGCTATCGGCAGGCCAGCGCGATCTTCCCGCTGGTGCTCGCCGCGCCCTCCTTCTTTGCGAAGAAGATCACCCTGGGGGGCCTCCAGCAGACATCGAGCGCCTTCGGAAGCGTGCAGGAATCGCTGTCGTTCTTCATCAACGCCTACATCACGATCGCGTCCTACAAAGCCAACACGAACCGGTTGGCCTCCTTCAACCGGGCGATCAGCAAGGCGGAAGCCCTGTCCGGTGCCGGATACGGGCTCGTCCAGGGCAATGGGACCGGTCCGAACGTCACCGCCTCCGGCCTGACCCTCGCCCTGCCCGACGGCCGCGAGATCGTCACCGCCGGCTCGTTCACCCTCGGCAAGGGGGCGGCGACGCTGCTCACCGGGCCGTCCGGCTCCGGCAAGTCGACCCTGTTCCGCGCGATCGCCGGCATCTGGCCGTTCGGGAAGGGCCGGGTCGACGTGCCGGAAGGCCAGTCCGCGCTGGTTCTGCCGCAGCGGCCCTATATCCCGCTCGGGACCCTGCGCGGTGCCGTGGTCTATCCCAGCACCACCGACCAGTTCTCCGACGAGGCGATCCGCGAGGCGCTGATCGCCGCGCAGCTGCCGCAGCTCGCCGACCGTCTCGACGAGGTCGATGCCTGGGATCAGCGCCTCTCCGGTGGCGAACAGCAGCGGCTGGCCATCGCCCGCGCCGTGCTGGCAAAGCCCGCCTGGCTCTTCCTCGACGAATCCACCGCCGCCCTCGACGAGCCGAGCGAGGCCGGCATCTACCGGATGCTGCGCGAGCGCCTGCCGGGGACGACGATCGTTTCCATCGGCCATCGCTCGACCCTGCATGCCCTCCACGACACGCGCATCGACATGAAGCCGGGCCAGGACGGGCGCTTCACGCCGACGGAACTCTCCGGAGCCGCGGGCGCCAAGTAAAAGTAAGCAGCCTCAGCGCAGGAACGTCACCGCGAGCGGCGCCAGGATCGCGGTGATGAGGGCGTTGAGGCCCAGCGCGATGCCGGCGAAGGCGCCGGCCACCTCGTTCACCTGGAACGCCCTCGCCGTGCCGACGCCATGGGCGGCGAGACCCGCCGCGAAGCCGCGCGCGCGCATGTCCTCGATGCGGAGCAGGTTCATGAGCGGAGTGACCAGGATGCCGCCGGTCATGCCGGTCAGCATCACCAGCACCGCCGCCAGGGTCGGATCGCCGCCGAGATTCTGGGCGATGCCCATGGCCACGCCGGTCGTCACCGATTTCGGCACCGAGGCGACGATGACGTCGTGCGGGATACCGAAGGCGGTTCCGAGAGTCGTCGCCGAGATCAGCGCCACCACCGAGCCGACGAGGAGGGCCGCCAGCATCGGCGTCAGCGAGCGAAGCACCGTCGCGCGGTATTCGTAGAGCGGGATCGCCAGGGCCACGGTCGCCGGCCCCAGCAGGAAGTGGACGAACTGCGCGCCCTCGAAATAGGTGGGATAGGGCGTCCCCGTCAGCTTCAGCACGCAGGCCATCAGGATGATGGCGACCACCACGGGATTGGCGAGGGGATGCCGGTTCGTCGCCGTGGCGATGCGGTCGGCCACGGCGTAGACCATGAGCGTGACGGTCAGCCACAGCAGGGGCGTGCGCGAGAGATAGACCCAGAGGGCGAAATCTCCGGTCATGGCCGCTCCCCCGGTGCGACCCAGCGCTTGACGGCCACGAAGGTGAGCGCCGTCGCCGTCAGGGTCGCCAGCGTCGAGACGACGACCACGCAGGCGAGGGCCAGGCCATGGGCTTCGAGCACGTCGAGCCGGCCGACGATCCCGGCGCCGGCCGGGATGAACATCAGCGAGAGATGGGCAAGCAGCCCTTTTCCCGAGCGCTCCAGGGTGCCGTCCACGAGGGGCGCGGCGAGGATGCGGGCGGCCTGGCCGCGCCAACGGTCTCGGACCACCATGAAGAGAAGGAGGAGCGCCATCCCGATGACGGGGCCTGGCACCGGAAGGGCCGCTCCCCGTGCCAGCGCTTCACCGACGAGCTGAGCCAGGAGGATCAGCGTCAAACTGACGATCATCGCGCCACGATCCTCCCGCCACGCCCTATGGCCCGCCGATCCCGGAGATCGCGCCTGCAAGGCCGCCCTACGATACCGCTTCGGTCTCGGCGCCAGCGCGTGCGAGGCGGATCGCCGTGTCGTCGAACCGCAGCAGGCGCCCGAGCCGCCAGACCAGCGCTTCCTCGAATTCATGAACGGTGCCATCGGCGCCGGCCACGGACCAGGCCATCGACAGCAGCCGCGCCCGCTCGGACTCACCGAATTCGTGGCCCATCATCTCCACCAGCAGCGCCATGTCGCGGGTCTGCGAATCGACACTGGCCGCGCGGGCGATGAGCGCCTCGGCCTGCTCGCGGTTTCCGGCGTAGCGCCCTTCCACGAGGCGGCACAGCCGCTCCGACTCGGCCCCGTCGAGGACGCCGTCCACCCGCGCCACATGGACGAGAAGGGCGATGGCCGCCAGACGCTCGTCGACCGCCTCCGCCTCCTCCGGGCTCGCGGACAGGCCGAACGCGTCGGCGGCATAGGCACGCAGGCGGGCGATGAGGGACATGGCGGTTCCTGACAGACGCCGCGAGCCTTCGAAGCCGCGCCGCCCTACGTCAAGGCGGCACGGACGGTCGCGGGACCGGGAGCCGGCCTGCGTGGCACAGTTGCATCAGGAAGACGACGCCGAGCACCTTGCCATCGGCCGATCGGACGGCTATGACCCCGCAACGATCCGACGCGCCACGCAGCGTCACACCACGGATCTCGCCGCAATAGCTCAGCTGGTAGAGCACCTCATTCGTAATGAGGGGGTCGGGGGTTCGAATCCCTCTTGCGGCACCAGCATCCTTTCGAGTTGCCGGTTTGTCCGTGATGAATTTGAGTGAGTGCCCGAGCGGTTCGGCACCGAAAGTTCAGTGCATCCTTGTCCTTACAGGCTGAGCCTTCCGTTGAAGCCGGCATCGCAGGCCATGGACGGGCCGAAGGGCTTCAGGAGTAGGCGACCAAGTGGGTCGCAGCATGATAAATTGCTCCGTCGAGCCTGTCTCGCCCCTCGGTCGGAGAGCATCGTAATCGTCATGGAAGACTGGAAAGATGGCGTCGATCCGGAGTTGTTCAACGCGGATCTCAGGCCGCAGGACGATGTCCTCATTGTCGGCGATATCGAGGCCATCAATCCACGCGGCGGAAAATTGACTTTGAAGAAAGGGAGTTTCTTCAAAGTCAGAATGTTGGGAGGCATCCTGTTCTGCCGTCCCAAGGGCGGCGGAAAGCACGACGAGATCGCAGTCATGCCAGCGGACTTCCGGAACGTTCAATTCCTGCAGCTGAAGGTGGTGCCCGTCGAATGACCGGCTACGGCACCAGCCGGACACGCCGAGGCGTTGGGACGGGCATTAAAGCGGATCGGCGGCGCGGGCGCCATTAACGGAATTCCACCGGTTTGCACCCGGTCTCCGGCCGAGCGACGACAGCGCGCACCAGGTTCCTGATTCGCACATTTTAGTGCCTCGGGCGTGGTTCAATCCAAGGCTCAAGACCGGCCGCATCGGGGCTCCCAGGGAGACCTATGGATCAACTGCTGAGACTGACGCTCCTCCTCAGCCGGTGGACGCGCCGCCGCTGGACGCGGACGGAAGCCATGATCGCATTGTCGGTCATCGCTTTCGCCTTCATCATCGGGATGATCGAGTGGGCCGGTTATTGGCCCGAGGCCCTGGTGGCCGAGAAGGTGCGTAGGGCGCCGATGAGGTTTTGAGGCACCCATCGGTGGCGATCTTCCCCCCAATTACGCGGTGATGCCAACGATCGGCGATCAGGTCGGCCGCCCGCGGATATCGGTGGGTTCTAGATTGTCGCCGAACACCCAGGCTGAAACCTTGAGTGGCGTCTCATTGGGAGCATCTAGGAAGAGGTAAAGATAATCGAACGAGCGTTGCTCATGATTCAGCACGCATTCGATGATCTGGATATCGTCCGTGAGCTTCGCCCATTCCGCGTTCGGCAGATCATAGACCCGATCTCCCTGCCTGCCCCACTTGGTGTAAAGGCCTCCGCTGATGACACCGCCCGGAATGCCATGCGCCATGGTGATCACCACGCGATGGGGAATGGAGACGAACGCATTACCGTTGATGGCGTGATCGCCCGCCACAGTCAGATCGATGTCGTTCGTGCGCCCCAGCCACGGCTCATTCCCGATACGGGGATTACCGGAAAGACCGTTTCCAGAGGTCATGAAAAGCGGGGGCAGCGCTTGCAACTCGCAGGTCGTCCACTGCCCGTTATGATAGACCACGATGCCGTTTCCTGCCTGGCTCATGTCGGGGCCGGAGCTTACGCCGACTGCTCTGCGAGGATTGAAGACGGGCATGAAAAGTTCCCCAGTCAGACGGTGGTGACGGCGTTCTCGGCAGCGAGCCGCGCCTTCAATTCAGGAAAGGGAACATCGGCGAGGGCCCGATCGGACAGACTGCCGTTGTTGAAAGCGAGCGCCGTGAGCATGCCGCAGGATTGAGCCCCGCAGGCCACGGTCTGCTCCATCCGCCATGACGAGCGCCAGATGGCATCCCCGCTTGCTCCCCAGGAGACGGTCAGGTTGGAGCATTGTCCCGGATGCGGCAGGAAACAACGAAGCGGCACGCCATAGTTCGGGCGCTCCCTGTAGCCGATCGACCCTTCCTTGCGCGCGTAACCTTCGGGGGTATTGTAGTAGTAGGGCGTGTGAATATCGGCATGGTACCCGCCGGTGGCCACGCTATCTTCGAAATTCCAGGCGCGACGTGTTGAAGGATCTTTCCTCAAGTGTTCGGCCGTCATCATGAACTGTCCCCAGATGCCACCGCCGTCGCGGATGTAGAACTGCGGTGGCCATCCTGGAAATAGCGTGTAGATCTCTTGGAACGTGTCGTCCGGGAGGAGCAGGGTCTGCATTGACTCGCGTCGACTTCTGGCGACATCCGGATGGTTCGCGGTCACCCAATGTGACCCCATGGTGATCCAGGCTGCGCGCTCCACGATGCGTTCTCTTTCCGCATAGCTCGCCTCGCACCAGCCGTTCGTGAAAGCGCCGGGGAGATCGCAGCCGTTCGTGCCATACCGGCCGGATTGGCGCGCCACGGTCGTGTCCACTGCTCGGACGGACCCGCCAAACGGGAAAAGGCTCCCCGCGGCACCCGTGCTCTGCGGACTGTTCGGCGCCTGTGACCTGTAGATGAGGTCGAGAATGCGACGGTCATCCGCTTGCGTCCAATCTGAAGGCTTCACCCATGGGAGCCCCCCTGGTTCGCCTTTGGCTCTTCGAAACAACTCGAAACGCCAACCATTGGCTTGGTTCGCCGCGGTGGCATCGCCCGTGTTGAGGCCCCGTTGAGGCGCCTGGGTGGCGAACCAGAACCTGTCGCCGCGTGTATCGACTAGAGTATGATCCTCGTTCTCATGCCGTGACGGGTTCCAACCTGGCGTCGACATCTTGCCGTTGCGGTCTTCGTGTTCGACTGGCGCATTGAACTGCGCTTGCCCCTCGCGACCGGAGCGCAGGCGAACTCCGGCAAGGCGGGCGAGGTCGTATTCGTACGAAGCATCATGGAAGTAATCGGCGACGATGAAATCGCCGCTTTCTAGCTCGACCATACTGATCCGCGCCGTGCCAGGGTGCTTATAAACCTTCTTAAGCCGAATATTGGTGCGTACATCGATCAATGGACTTGCTAAGTACACCGCATCCATTGCTGCGCGCATTTGGTTGGCGCTGACATTTTTCATCTCTCGGCGGTCGGTGAAGCCTAGGTTCTCGCCGATCTTCACGTTGACCCGCTTCGTCTTACCCCAGCGGCGCGTCGACCAATCACCGATGCCGAGACCACCGGCACTAGTACCGCCGATATGGCGGGTCCATTCGCCGATCAGGCAACGCGCGCCGGTCTCGACAGCATAGGCCGCGAAGGCCATCCCGGCCTGAGTGGCCCCATAGCAGAAGATATCGGTGTTGATGGTCGCCATCGTTACGCACCCGCCTGAAGTACGGCGAATGCAGCGCGCATCTTCGAAGCGGCGGCCTCGATCGAAAGCGTTTGTCCATCCGTCATCGGAGCTCCCGCCCAGACGAAGAATGGGGTGAGGTTCGAGAACCCGACGGCTTTGCCGCTCGGTGTGGTCTGAGCCAAAACGAGCATCTCGTAATTGTTGCCGCCCAGCGTAACCGACGCTGTGGGGACATCCTGAAACCGACGACGGTGGGCAAAGCGATATGTGGCCGCGCCGATACGGTTCACCGCGAAAAGTCCGCCTTGATCCTCGGTAGATGTAGTCCCGCTGAAGAGAACGTCGTTCGTGGTCTTGCCCGAGCGAGCACCGGCAGCGGTGAACGATTCCCGGTTCGGCGCGAGGCCAGTCGTATAGCTGCCCATGACAGAAGCGTTTGCACCGTCGGGCACATCATTCACCAAAGCCCCAAAACCGTGGTGATTCACGGCAAACTTGCTCGTATCTGCGCTTGGAACGTAAGTCGTATTTATGTATTGGTCGATCGAATTACCGGTAAAGCCTTCGTACTTGGTGAAAGCGATCTCGCTTCCGCTTGGTGAGACCTCGATCCACGCTACATTTCGAACGATGTCCTGCAGGGCCAGGGCTCGGGAGGGGCCGCCCAGAATCGCGCCCATGCTCATGTTTCTGAGCGCGCCTGAAACCCGGATTTCGCTCAGGAAGGTGGCGATGATCTCTCGCTCGGCTGTCGTAGGTTCGTAGGACGCCTTGGCGAAATAGGCGTCCGCCACGGCATATTTCAGCGCATCGATGCCGGAATTGTTGGTGTAGTCGGCGCGGACCGGGCATGTGCCAGCCTTGGCCATCGCGTAAATCGCGACCTTGGGCGGATGCATCCGGTAATAGGTTCCGCCACCCGGCTCCAGAGGCTGCGTCCACTCGGTGCCCTCCACCGGAGGTGCGCCGATGCCAAGCAGAAGAGTCTGATCCGCAGAATTGTTTGTAATATCGACGCTATTCAGGCCTCGATCTTCAGGAATAAGAACAACAATATCATTTCCTACCTTTGCGTGAGCAATAAAGGAATAAAATTTTTCGCCCAATCAAGCCTCCGGCTGTGCGATATGTTTTAGGAAAAGGGAGCGAGCGCGCCGTTTGACCGATATCTGCCGCAACGATCAAGAATGCGTGATCGATTATAGAAGGGATTGATGCGGTTGCAAAGCCTTCAATGGACGCTTTGACGCATATCGTACGAACTGCCGGAGAGGTCCTGTCCGCGACATCACGCAAAGGCTTCGGCTCGAACGCGCGAAGCGGACTCGTAGGAGGCGCATTTATGATGCGCTGCGGTCGGAGACCGCCCGAGTAGGCACGCGGTTCGTGCCGAATCGAGGAAGCGTCGTCTTGGGTGCCGATCTGGCCGTTTTGTCCCAGAGGAGGCGGAGGTTCAGGCCGCGGACAGGCGATCCGGGTACGGCTTGACCTCACCCATGCGTGTCATGCCGCGTGCTCGGTCGCCCGGCTCGAATTCGCCGGCGGGATCACGGATTGGGATTCCACCCGGTTCCGGCCCGCCGTCTTCGCCGCGTAGAGCGCCGCGTCCGCGGCACGGAGCAGTTGCGATGCGGTGAGGCCCACATGCCGTAGCGCGCCGTGGGCTGCGGTGACCCCGATGCTCACGGTGACGACACCACCATCCGGCAGGCCGGGATGGGGAATCGCCTGGCCCATCACCGCCAGCCGCAGGCTTTCGCCCACATCGCCGATCGTCTCGGCCGTGGCCCGGGGAACGAAGGCGGCGAATTCCTCCCCGCCGTAGCGGCAGACGAGGCCGCCCCAGCGGGCGAGATCGCGTTTCAGAGTGTCGGCGACGCTCACCAGGCAGCCATCGCCCTCGGCGTGGCCGGCCGTGTCGTTGAGACGCTTGAAATGGTCGATATCGACGAGGAGCACGCCGAACCATTCGTGTCGGGTCGCGGCAAGCTCCCAATGCTCGTCCAGCTGCTCGGCGAAGAGCCGGCGGTTCGCCGCACCGGTGAGAGGGTCGGTCTCCGAGAGGATCGTGAGTCGGGCGCAGGCCCGGGCCAGTTCGTCCGCCTGTTCCCTCTCCCGCAGACCGAGGAGGAAACTCTTCTTGCGGTCCCATTCGCGCGAATAGGCGAGCTTGATCGGCACCAGGATGAGCGCCGCCACGAGGAGGGGCACGCCCGTATGCCCATCCGGTCCGAACCCGGACACGAAGACGAAGCCGACATACAGCAGAAATGCCGATCCGCAGAACCACAGGCTGAACCGGAACGACAGGGGCGAGATCATTCCCACCACGAGGGGAACGATGGCGGCGAGGATGAGGTAGGTGTCGGCGTGCTCCTGCGGCACCATCCTGGCGCTGTTGAGGATGATCGCCATGTCCGCGAGTGCCGTGATCGTCGCGGCCGCTCCCTGCCGGCGCAGGGAGGGCCGCCCGCGCAAAGCCACGATCCACCCCAACGCGAGGGGAATGAAGACACCGACCGTCAACCCGGCGGGCACCGCGATCGCATCGCGGCCGAACAGATCGAAATCGATTTTCAACGAGATGATGTTGAAGAGGACGAAGACCAGCAGCCACGACTGCAAGTACAGGCCACGCGGAGGCACGTCCTCGGCATGGTATTGAGCTTCGAGGCGCTGCGGCAGGCGAAGGCGATGCCAGGGCCGGCTCAATCCGACCTCGATGGACGTGGGCATCAGGTCACGACGCTCCGGCGCGGTTAGTTCAACTGTTCCGCCGCATCATAAAATGAGAGCACCGTAAACGCAAAGGTCGCCCTCCCCCGCTTCGTTTGGCGTTTCGACGGCGCAGCGACGAGGCGCGAGCCGATCGGGGGGACGCATCAATCGGAGCCGGGGCCTTTCGCAAAGCCGGCCAGGGTGAAGAGGTCGACGGACAGTTTGGCGCCGACGACGAAGGCATCCGGAATGGGCTTGCGATAGGTGGGAAACCGGGTCTGGTCCGGGTCGACGATGTATTGCAGGTTCGGCGTCAGGCGGATCGCGGGCGTGACCTGGATGCCGTAATTGAGCTCCATCATCACCTGCCGGCTCGGGATCTTGCGATCGATGCCCAGCGCGGCCTGGGCCAGCCGGATGTTCTGCAGGGCGAGATCGCTGAACGCCTGCGTGTTGATGACGAAGCCCAGCGTATCGAAGGGCCGGCCGGCGAAGGTGCCGGTCTGCAGGGCGCCGATCTCGAGGAAGTAATCCTCGTTGAGACGCCCCGACGTGCCGGCCATGGCGACGCCGAACAGGGTCAGCCCCTGGGGCGCGGTGGGGTCGGGCCGCCAGACCATCTGGTCGAACCGGGCATAGACGCCCGAGCGCCCGAACCGGGTGCCGAGGGGCAACCCGGTGAGAACCGCCGGCCGGCCGGTGACGTCGCGCATGGGATCGACATAGTCGGAGGCGTCGTACCAGCCGCCGATCCCGTAATTGCGCGGCAGGCGATCGTTGGCGAAGGTGGTGGAATAGCCGAGCTCGAACGGCATGATCGCGCCGGTGGCGCCCTTGGTGGAGAAATCGAGGCCGTTGTCGCCCGGCTGCTGGTGCAGCGGGTTCACTTCGTAGATTCCGCCATGGACGAACACCCTGTCGGTGAGCCAGGCCTTGGCGTGCGCGCCCCAGCTCGCCACCGGCCAGAAGGTGAAGTTCGAGGTCTTGAACACGAAGGTCGGGTTGCCGCAGGCGGAATTCGATTGAAAATTGCAGTAGATCGGTGAGTTGAGGAAGGCGATGTTGGCAACCAACCGCCCGAACTCGACGTCGAGCCGATTGTCGAACAGCTTCTGCTGGTAGCTGAGCAGCGTGAGCCGCGTCGTCTGCCCGCCGCCGAAGATCTCCTGGACCGAGGTGTTGTTGCCGATGGAATCGTCGGAGAGGCTGCGCCCGTGGCGGTTGGTGACCGCGATGTGGAACGAGCCGCCCGCGATCCCGGCGAGGCGGTCGAGGTCGCCGTCGATGCCGAAGAAGAGCTGCCCCGCGTAGGCCGAGCCCTGGCGAATGCCGCCGATCGGGTTCGCGGCTGCCTGGCCCGTGTAGTTGGCGCTCAACGCGAGTCCATTGCCGATATCGAACACGCCGACCGGCAGGGTCGCCGGGGTCGCGCTCTGCCCGAGGGTATCGGCGGCGCCGGCCGCGCTGTCGGCACCGGTGATGTCCTGGCCGTCCGGCTGGCCGGCGGTCGTGCCGCGCGGCGCCATCTGCGCGAGGGTCCCGGACGTCGTCGCCGCGCAAAGCGCGAGCGCTGCGAGTATCGTCGGTCCTGCCTTCATCCTGTTCCCCCCTCGATGATTCCGATGCTGTCGCGGATCCGCTCCTGCTGCCGGCTCCGATGCGTGTCCCTCTCACCTCCACGGGAGGGGGTGGCCCTCGCGTGAGCGGGGGTCGGGAGAGGGGGGCGCGTTGTCCGGAAAGGTCGTCCCCTCTCGTGCTCGATGAGGG
The DNA here is from genome assembly GCF_000376345.1 of Methylobacterium sp. 88A. Classification (NCBI taxonomy): domain Bacteria; kingdom Pseudomonadati; phylum Pseudomonadota; class Alphaproteobacteria; order Hyphomicrobiales; family Methylobacteriaceae; genus Methylobacterium; species Methylobacterium sp. 88A. The sequence continues at coordinate 969,735 of NZ_AQVT01000001.1, read as the reverse complement.
CTGTCAGGCCGACCGCTTCTTCAGCAGCCCCACCATCAGGCCCGTGACGACCGTCCCGGCCACGAGGGCGATCACGGCCCAGGGCAGGTTCGTGACGGCATTGGGGATCGGCAGCACGAACAGGCCGCCATGGGGCACCTTCAGGGTCACGCCGGCGGTGAGCGCGATGGCGCCGGCCAGGGCCGAGCCCGCGACCATGGAGGGGATCACCCGCAGGGGGTCGGCCGCCGCGAAGGGAATCGCGCCCTCGGTGATGAAGGCGGCGCCGAGCACCGCCGCCGCGCCGCCGGCCTCGCGCTCGGGTTGCGAGAAGCGGTTCGGGAACAGCCGGGTGGCCAGCGCGATCCCGAGCGGGGGCGTCATGCCGCCGAGCATCACCGCCGCCATGGGCGCGTCGACGCCGGAAGAGAGCAGGGCCGCGGCCGAGGCATAGGCGGCCTTGTTGATCGGGCCGCCCATGTCGACGGCCATCATCCCGCCGAGGATCAGGCCGAGGACGAGGGCGCTCGCCCCCTGCATGCCCTTCAGCCAGTCGGTGAGGCCGGCCAGAATCGCGGCGACGGGCACGCCCACCACGTAGATCATCATCAGTCCGGTGATGGTGGTGGCGAGCAGCGGCAGGATCAGGACGGGTTTCAACCCTTCGAGATTCCGGTGCAGCCGGATGTGTCGATTGAGGAAGCGCGTGACGTAGCCGGCGATGAAGCCCGCCGCGATGCCGCCGAGGAACCCGGCCTGGAGGTTCGCCGCCAGCATACCGCCGATCATGCCCGGTGCGATGCCGGGCCGGTCGGCGATGGAATAGGCGATGTAGCCGGCCAGGGCCGGGACGATGAGGGCGAAGGCCGCCTTGGCACCGATCTCGCCCAGCGCGTAGCCGAGGCTGCCGGCATGGTCCGGCTTCATTGCGTCGATGCCGCCGACAGCGAAGGCCAGGGCGATGAGGAGGCCGCCCGCCACCACGAAAGGCAGCATGAAGGAGACGCCGGTCATCAGGTGCTTGTAGGCGCCGGCCCTGCTCTCGGCGGCGGCCGGCCGGGATGGCGTCTCCTCCGTCTCGGCACCATGCCCCTGCCCCTGGACCTGCGCTTCGGCGAGAGCGGTGGCGATCAGCCCTTTCCCGTCGCGGATCGCCGCCTTGGTGTTGGTGGCGTAGAGCCGCTTGCCGGAAAAGCGGGAGCGGTCGACCCCGGTATCGGCGGCGATGAGGACGATGTCGGCCGACGCGATCTCGGTGGCGGTGAGCGCATCGCGGGCACCCACCGAACCTTGCGTCTCCACCCTCACCTCGTGGCCCAGCGCCTGCGCGGCGGCCTGGATGCCTTCCGCCGCCATGAAAGTGTGGGCGATGCCGGTGGGGCAGGAGGTGACGGCGACGATCCGCATCCTACCGCCCGCGTCGGGCGCTGCCGGCGCGGTGTCACTGTCCGTCAGGAAGCGACCGAGCACCGAATCGGCGTCGGTCAGCACCTCCTCGATACCGATCCGGACCTTGCGCATGGTGCCGAAACGACCCTCCCCGAGATCGCCCTCTCCGATCAGCAGGACGGAATCGCCCCGGGCGATGGCGGATTCGGCCAGCGGATTGCCACCGACCCCCTTGCCCCTGAGTTCGAGGTCGAGGGCCTGCCCGAGGCGGGCGGCGGCCTGGCGCAGGGCCTCTCCGGCCAGCACCGCATGGGTGCCGAGATCCCCGCCCCCGACGACGGCCAACATCTGGGCCATGGTTTCCTCCGCCTGTTCTTGGTTGTGTCCGGGCCGCGCCCTTCGGATCCATCACCTCAGGGTGAGGTTCGGGGTGGGACGTTCATGGTCTCGACCCGCACGGTCTCGACGATGGCGAGGATGGTCCCTCGGCTCGGCAGATTGGCGCCGGGAAGGGTCAGCTTGCCGGCGGCGAAGGCCAGCGCCAGCCGCGCGGTCTCGGCCAGGGGCAGGCCCGCATGGAGGCCGGCGACGAGGCCCGCCACCAGGGCATCCCCCGCCCCCACGGTGCTCGACACCTCCGTCGGCGGCGGATGGGCGAGGAGCGCCTCGTCCCGCGTGACGAAGAGGGCGCCGTCGCCTCCCAGCGACACCACCACGAGGGGAATGCCGCGCGCGACCAGGGCACGCGCCGTGGCGACGACCTCCGGCAGGGTATCGAGGGGCCGGCCGGCCCAGTCCGCCAGTTCCTGGCGGTTGGGCTTGATCACCTCGGGGAGGTGATCGGACGCGAGGGCCGCCGTGAGGGCCGGGCCGGACACGTCCAGCACCACGCGGACGCCGCGCGCCGTCAACAGCTGCGTCAGGGCCGCATAGGTCTCGACCCCGAGCCCCCCCGGCAGGCTGCCCGCGAGGACGACGAGGCTCCCCTCCGTGGCGACCTGGCGCAGGACCGCCCGGATGGTGTCGAGCGCACCCGACGTCGCGGCGAGGCCTGGCAGGTTGATGTCCGTGGTCTCGTTGGAGGCGGCGTCGAGGAGTTTCAGGTTGGTGCGGGTCTCGCCGGGGATCCAGGCGAAGCGGTCGTCGATCCCCTTGCGGGCGAACAGGGCCTCGAACGGCGTGGCGTTGTCCGAGCCGAGGATGCCGGTGGCCGAGACCTTCGAGCCCCAATCGGCGAGGCAGGAGGCGACGTTGACGCCCTTGCCGCCCGCATCCGAGCGCACGGCGCGCGCCCGGTGGACGTGGCCCGGCGTCAGCGCGTCGAGGGTAACCGTCTGGTCGATGGCCGGGTTGAGGGTGACGGTGACGATGGCGGCGCTCATGCCTCGGCTCCTTCGAGGGCGCGGACGGCGGCGGCGTCCTCCTGGTCGCAGGCGCGGGCGGCGAGCGCCTGCAACTCGCCCATCTCCGAGGCCCGGAGCCGCGCCTTCACGGCGGGGACGTCGCGGGGTGTCATCGAGAGTTCGTGGACGCCGAGGCCGGCGAGGAGGCTCGCCCCGAACGGATCTCCGGCGATGCCGCCGCAGACGCCGACCCAGCGCTCGTGCCGCGCCGCGCCCGCACAGGTCATCCGGATCAGGCGCAGGACGGCCGGGTGCAGGCTGTCGGCCTCCGGCGCGAGCTCGGTGTTCTGGCGGTCGATGGCGAGGGCGTATTGCGTGAGGTCGTTGGTGCCGATGGAGAAGAAGTCGCAATATTTCGCCAGGGCGTCGGCCTGGATCGCGGCGGCCGGCACCTCGATCATGATGCCGATGGGCAGTGCCGGCGCGTCGAATTCGGCGCGGATACGCTCGCAATGGCCGCGCAGGGTAGCGATCTCGGGGATCGAGGTGATCATCGGAAACATGATCGACAGCGGGGCGTCCTTGCCCCCGGGCGCGTCGGCCGCGATGCCGTCCCTGGCGGCGCGGTAGAGGGCGCGCAGCTGCGGCTCCATCAGGTCCGGCCGGCGCAGCAGGAGGCGCGCGCCGCGCACGCCGAGGAAGGGATTCTCTTCCCTGGGCAGGTGGAGATGCGCCACCTGCTTGTCGCCGCCGATATCGAGCGCCCGCACGATCAGGGGCCGGCCCTCAAGGGCGCGCAGCATGGCGCGGTAGGTGGCGTATTGATCGTCCTCGGAAGGGGTGTCGCCCCGTTCCAGGAACAGGAACTCGGTGCGCATGAGGCCGACGCCTTCGGCGCCCTGGTCGAGGGCGAGCGGCACCTGCTCGGAATTGTTGACGTTGGCGCCGATGGCGACGGAATGCCCGTCCCTGGTGCGGGCGGGGAGCGCGCGCTCTCGTGCCTCTTCCTCGGCGGTGGCGCGCTGGCGGTCGCGCCAGTCGCGGGCCGAGGCGAGGTCGGCCTCGCTCGGATCGAGGTAGAGCCGGCCGGTGCCGCCGTCGAGGATCGCCGATCCGTGGTTCTGAAGGGCCATCAGCGTCGGCCCACCGGCCACCATCGCCGGGATGCCGAGGGTGCGGGCGAGGATCGCGGTATGCGAGGTCGGGCCGCCCTGGGCCGTGGCGAGGCCGATGACGCGGGACGGATCGAGCCCGGCCGTGTCGGATGGCGCGAGATCGGTCGCGATGAGGATGCAGGGCACGTCCGGCAGATCGTGGCCACTTTTTAGAGAGGGGTCGATCTGCGCAAGCACGCGCCGGCCGACATCGCGCAGATCGGCGGCGCGGGCGGCCAGAACCGGGTTGCCGAGGGCCGAGAGCCGCCCGGCCATCCGCTCCACCGCCGCGTTCCAGGCAAAGGCGACTCCGTGACCCTCGACCATGAGCTGGCAGGCCAGCGTGATCAGGTCGGTATCGGCGATGAGTTCGCCCTGAGCGCGGAAGATGCCGGCATCGGCCTTGCCGAGGCGGCGCTCGGTATCGTCGGCGAGCGCCCTCAACTGACCTCCGGTGGTGGCCAGCGCCGCGTGCAGGCGGTCTCCCCCCGTGGTGAGCGGCTCCGGCTCGTCCGGCACCGCGATCTCGGCGGTGGCCAGCACATGGATCGGACCGATACTGATGCCGGGGCTCGCCCCGATTCCCGCGATGGTGCGCGGCGAATCGGACGGGTTCCAGCCGGCGACCGGCCCGGCCGCCCTGGCGGCGGCGTCTTCGGCGGCCTTGGCGGACGCTTTTTCGCCTGCGGTGAGAGAAGTGACTGCGGCGCAGACCTTTGCCAGCGCCCCGGCCTCGTCGTCGCCCTCGGCCGAGATGGTCACTTCGTCGCCGCAGCGCAGGCCGAGCTGGAGCAGGGCGATGAGGTTCTTGGCGTCGGCGATCTCCGATCCGTGCCGGACTTGGATGCGGGCCGGGCAGAGCCGCGCCACCTCGACCCAATGCGAGGCCGGCCGGGCATGCAGGCCGGTGGGATAATCCACGGTCCAGTCGAAGCGCTGGCGCAGGTCGGCGGCGGGGCCGGCCGAGCCCGTCACGGGCGTATCCTCGGAAAGCGCCGCCGCGATGTCCTCCTTGGCATCGGTCTTCCGCAGGGTCGCGAGGCGCGCCTCGTCCTGGATCAGCCGCGTGAGCCGGCGCAGGATGGTGATGTGGGTGTCCGATTGCGCCGCGATGGCGACCACGAGATGGGCGATCTGGCCATCGTGCCACGCCACGCCGTCCGGCACCTGAAGGATCGCCAGCCCGCTCTCGCGCACCAGATGGCGGTCGTCGACCATGCCGTGGGGGATGACCACGCCGTGGCCGAGATAGGTGTTCGCCACCGTCTCCCGGCGCAGCATGCTCGCGCCATAGGCCGCATCGATGCAGCCCCCCGCCACCAGCAATTGCGACGCCTCGCGAATGGCGTCCTCCTTGGTCGCGGGCGTCGCGCCGAGGCGGATCAGCAATCGGGGTGTCAGGACCGGCGTCGGTGCGAGCATGGCGTGCCCTCCCTGTTGTCGTTGATGGCAATGAAAACGTTTTCACTCTTCCTGTCAACGACGACCGGCGAAATAATTCAGCTTGCCGCCTTGTCGACCTGGAATGGGAATGCCAGAACGTCGTCATGACGTTGAAAACGTTTCCTCCCGCCTGAGGCCGTCACCATGACGATCGGCATCCGCGACGTCGCCCGCGCCGCCGGGGTCTCCACCGCGACGGTCTCGCGCGCCCTCGGGCGCGGCCCGGTCAGCGATGCCTTGAAGCGTCAGGTGGAGGAGGCCGTGCGCCTCACCGGCTACCGCCCGAACCTGTCGGCGCGGCGCCTGCGCTCGCAAGCGACCCGGACCATCGGGCTGATCGTCGCCGACATCCGCAACCCGTTCTTCACGGCGGTGAGCCGGGCCGTGGAGGATGCGGCCTATGCGGCCGGCATGCGGCTGATCCTGTGCAACACCGACGAGGATCCCGACCGCGAGGCGATGTATCTCCGGCTGATGGAGGAGGAGCGCGTCACCGGCGTGATCTTCGCGCCCACGCGGATCACGGCGGACAGGCTCGCCGCCCGCGACCTCGACGTCCCCGTCGTCTTCATCGACAGGACCGGACCGCCCGGCGCCCATGACAGCGTCGTCCTCGACAACGAAGCCGCCGCCGCCCTCCTCGTGGACCATCTGATCGGGTGCGGCTACCGGCGGATCGGCGGCCTGTTCGGCTCCACCTCGTCCACCGCCCGGGAACGCCGGGCCGGCTACGAGACGGCGATCCGGCGCGCGGGCCTCGTGCCCGACATGCGCTCGGCGCCACCCAACGCCGCCGCTTCCGAACTCTGCGTCGGCCGCTGGCTCTCGGAAGCGACGCCGCCCGACGCGCTGATCCTCTCCAACGGGCTGATGCTGATGGGCGCGGTGCGTGCCGCCCGTGCGGCGGGCCTCGGCGTGCCGGACGATCTCGGCCTTGCCGGGTTCGACAACGATTCCTGGACCGACCTCGTCGAACCCGGCCTCACGGTGATCGAGCAACCCGTCGCCGAGATCGGCGCCCAGGCCATGTCGCTCCTGTTCGACCGCCTGAAAGCGCCGGACCAGCCGATCCGCAAGGTCACCCTGAGCGGACGGCTGGTGGTGCGGGGGTCTTCGCAGCGGGGGTGAGAGAGCGGCGGGTTGCCCGTTGGTGTGCAATCAACTCTGGTTCGATCGGGTGCCGTCGACCTAAAGGTCGACGATGGATCGAGCTTGACGATGCTGTCGCCCGATGATCTCTTGCAGACGGGCTGATGCAGCCTGCCGCTCGCGCCCCTGGGTACGGTGAATGCATCGAAGGATAAGGTCGCGATCCCTCAACCAGGGTCGGCCGGTCGGCAAGGCGAGCACTGACAGCGTGGTCGATCCGGTACGGGGATCAGCATGCCCACTGTTGACGATGCAAAGTCCATGGCCCGAGCTATGGAGGGCGCATTGCGCGCCAAGAACGTCACCCTCTCCCACGGCGAATGTCTCGACATCGTTGCTCGCCAGTTTGGCCTCAAGGACTGGAATGTCCTGTCTGCCCGAGCCAAGCGGTATGAAGCTACCGCGCAGCGGCGGGCTTCTCAGTTAAAGGGATGGGTATTCCTTTCCGAGCACCCGGATGTGTATGATCACGGGGCCGACGACGATCCTATCGCCCCTGGCGGCGGAACGGCGGTGATCCGTCTCGATCCCTTGCTTGGGCCACGCCGTTATCCCGAGCATTCTCGCGCCTTCGGATGCTACACGCAGACCATCTCGGCCGTGCCGTTCCATGGCAAGCGGGTGGAGATCAGCGGCAACCTACGCTGCCAGGATGTGAGCCATGGGGCGACACTCTGGGCCAGGGTGGACGGCATGCCGGGACATACCCTCAGCTTCGACAACCTTAAGGACGCCTCGGAGGGCTGGTTGTTCGGCACCATGTCCTGGATCGGCCGGAAGATTGTTCTGGACGTTCCCGCCGATGCAATCTCTCTCCACTACGGCTTTTTCCTGAAAGGCAAGGGAGCACTCTGGGCAGCCGACTTCGAGGTCAAAGAGGCACTCGCCGAAGCGCAGCTTACGTCGTCGCCGCCGGTGCAACACCGGAGAGCCCCTGCATGGCTCACTCCGACGAACCTGCAGTTCTCTGATGTGATCAACCTCCCGGCGATCGCTTTGTAATCACAGCCTCGTAGCTAGCGCAGTCCCGAAGTATGGTTCGCATGGGCGACGAAAGTCACGTCGACCATGCGAGCCGGATGGATGAAGACCGTTCCCCCCCTCACAAACGCATCCCTATGCCCCCGCAAACAACTCCGGCCGGCGCAGCCGCAGCGCGAAAAGCAACACCAGGGTCTTCATGTCGGTGATCTCGCCCCGGTCGCTCATGGCGGCGAGGGTGGCGAGGGGCATCTCGTGGACGGTGATGGTCTCGTGCTCTTCGGCGAGCCCGCCCCCGGGGCCGGAGCGGTCGGCGGCGGTATAGGCGCCGAGGAAGAGGTCCATCTGTTCGGTGGAGATGCCGGGCATGGACCAGCCGGTCGTCAGGCGTTCCAGGGTGCCGAGGCGGACGCCGGTCTCCTCGAAGGCCTCGCGGCGGGCACCGTCCTCGGGCTCGGATTCGTCGAGAAGCCCGGCCGGGACTTCGAGGAGCGACAGGGTGCCGGCGGCAAAGAAGGTGGGTGGCCGGAACTGCTCCACCAGCAGGGCCACGCGGCGCTCGGGATCGTAGGGCAGCACTCCGACCGCGCGGCCGTGATCCTCGATCTCGCGGGTCAGGCGCGTGCCGTCCGGCATCGTGACCTCGGCCACGAGAAAACGGCTCCAGCCATCGTGCAGGATGCGGGTGCCACGGATCACCGGCGCCATCGATTCGTTCCCGTCTTCCGGCCGCGGGCGGTCGCGCGGCCTTCTTCGGGATCACCTAACCGCCAGTTGCCGCATCAATGAGGCGAAGACGGTGCGGAATGAACGAGTTTTCAGGCTCCGCCCTTCTCGATGGTGAAGCTGAAGATGCCGTCGTCCCGGCCCTGACCGACGAGACGATCGCCCTCCTGGGTAACGAGATGGGGGATGTCGATCACCGAGACCGGATCGGTGCAGAGGATGGTCAACTGCGCCCCCGGTTCCAGGCCGCGTAGGGCCTTGCGGGTGCGCAGCACCGGCAGGGGGCATTTCAGGCCGCTGAGATCGAGGACGGGCGGCGCGTCGGTCATATCAGCCCCGCGATACGAAAACCCCGCCCGAGGCCGGAGCCTGGAGCGGGGCGTGAGCCGAAGACGAGGCTCGGTGGATGATGTCAGTAGCCGTAGGCCGGATAGCCGTAGGCCGGGGCGTAGCCATAGGCGGGCGCGTAGCCATAGGCCGGGGCATACCCGTAGCCGCCGTTATAATAGCCGTAGCGGGGAGCCTGGCTCGCCGCGATGGCGCCGCCGATGATACCCAGGGCGGCACCCGCCGCGAGGGCTCCGCCAATGCCGGGTCCACGGCGATAGCCGCCGCCGTAATAGCCGCGACGGTAGCCGTAGCCGCCGCCGTAATAGCGGCCGTAACGCACGGTCTCCACGGCCGAACCGCTGCCGGCGACCTGCGCCGAGGTCAGCGCGGGCATCGGGGCGGCCTGTGCGCCGGAGAGAGGAGCTGCCGCCAGACCGACGGCGGTCGAACCGGCAAGGACCAGGGACATGATGCGCGACATGCGTGCGATCTCCAATTACGAGTGAACCTGATCCGTAAAAACACCATCTCCGATGAACCGTTCCGGAACAGACGAGGCACTATCGGCCGGACGTGTGCTCCGACACAATTGTCGTGACCAGAAGACGTGGTTTCATGGTCAATGCCGTCTCTTCAGAACACGCATTCGGTGAAGGCCGGCTCCACGGAGCGGCGCCACGGACCTTCGTAATCGGCGAGCCTGTCCTCCGCCCGCGAACGACCGCTGGCGACGATGGCTTCCAAAGGTTGCAAATGATGTGTCTCGTCGCGCCCCTGCTCATCGCGGCGCCCGCGCGCCTCGAGGCCCTTGCGGGCGATGGCCAAGGCTTCCGCCGCCACGGTTCCGAGACTGCGGCCCGCGATCGGCGTGGCGAGGCCGAGGCGCGGGACCATGGCGCGCAGGCATTCCCGCTCGGAGGCGCTCCAGGCCTTGGCGATGTCCCAGGCCGCCGCGAGCCCGGCCTCGTCGTAGAGAAGGCCGACCCAGAAGGCCGCCTGCGCGACGATCATGTCCGCGCCGCCCACATCCGAGCCGCGCATCTCGATGTAGCGCTTCAGCCTGACCTCGGGGAAAGCGGTGGAGGCGTGGTTGGCCCAGTCGGACATCGTGGCCCGCTCGCCGGGAAGGGCCGCGAGGCGCCCATCCATGAGGTCGCGGAACGAGGCGCCGCTGACGTCGTGATAGGTCTCGCCGCGCTTGACGAAATACATCGGCATGTCGAGCAGCCAGTCGACATAGGCCTCGTAGCCGAACCCGGCCTCGAAGGCGCGCGGCAGCATGCCGGTCCGGTCGGCGTCGGTGTCGCGCCAGATCTCCGAGCGGCGGGAGAGGAAGCCGTTGGGGCGGCCATCGGTGAAGGGAGAATTGGCGAACAGAGCCGTCGCCACCGGCTGCAGCGCCAGGGCGACGCGCATCTTGGCCGCCATGTCGGCCTCGGAGGAGAAGTCGAGATTCACCTGCACCGTGGCGGTGCGCAGCATCATGTCGAGGCCGAGGGAGCCGACCTTGGGCATGTAGCCGGCCATGATCTTGTAGCGGCTCTTGGGCATGACCGGCGTGCCCTCACGCGTCCATTTCGGGCTCATGCCGAGGTCGAGGAAGCCGATGCCGAGGGGATCGGCCGCCCGAGCGGTGGCTTCGAGATGGATGCGCAGCTCACGCTCGGTGGCGTGGACGTCCGGAAGCGGCGCGCCGGAGAGTTCGAACTGCCCGCCGGGCTCGAGGGAGATCGCACCGCCATCCGCGCCGGCGAGGCCGATCAGGTGGCCCGCATCCTCGATCGCCTCCCAGCCGGTCTCGCGCGCGACGCCTTCGAGCAGGGCGCGGATGCCGGTCTCGCCCTCGTAGGGGACGGGCGAGTTGCCGTCCCGGTAGAACGGGACCTTCTCGTGCTCGGTACCGACGGCGAAGCGCTCGCGCGGTTTCTCGCCCTCGGCGAACCACGCGATCAGTTCGTCCCGCTTCGTCAGCGGTGTGGTGTCGGACGTATCGCGCGCCATGCGCTGCCTCGTGGTGAAGGTCGTTTGTGGTGAGAGGCGCGCCGGACCGCAGCGGAGGAGCCTCCTGAGAGATGGCGACTCCTTAGTCCAGCGGCGAGGCAGGAACAACGTAGGCCAAAGGAGGCCCGCTCAGCGTGTGTCGCCGAGCACAGACTGCACCAGAGCCAGCGCCACCACGGCGGCGGTGTCCGCGCGCAGGATGCGTGGTCCGAGGGACAGCGCCACGGTGTTCGGCCGGGCGGCGATCATGTCCCTCTCCTCCGGCGAGAAGCCGCCTTCGGGCCCGATCAGCACGGCCAGCGGCGGTGGCGCCGCCGGGTCCGCCGCCTCGCGCAGGGCCGCCACCGGATCGGCGACGGGGGCGTCTTCGTCGCAGAAGACGAGGAGGCGGGCAGGGTCGAGCTCCGCCAGGGCGACGGGAAGCCGGACCGCCTCGGGGAGATCGGGAATCGCCAGGATGCCGCATTGCTCGGCCGCCTCGATGGCGTTGGCGCGCAGGCGATCCAGGTTGATCCGCTCGCCCTGGGTGTAGCGGGTGAAAACGGGGCGGATGGTGCCGGCGCCCATCTCCACCGCCTTCTGGGCCAGGTAATCCAGCCTCGCGGTCTTCAACGGCGCGAAGAGGTAGTGCAGGTCGGCCCGACCGGGCTGCGGGCGCAGACGCTCGACGACGATCAGTTCCGCGCTCTTGCGGCCGTTCTGGGCGATGCGGGTGCGCCACTCGCCGTCGCGCCCGTTGAAGACGAGCACCGGATCGTCCGGGCCGCGTCGCAGGACGTTCAGCAGGTAGTTCGCCTGCGCGCGTTCCAGCGGGAGAACCGTCCCTTCGCGGAGGTCCGGCTCGACGAAGAGGCGCGGGGCGGTGAAGTCGTAATGTGCCATGGACCGGGGTGGTCGCTCGCGGCACCACACCTGTCAACGCGTGAGGGAGGCCGGGGTGATGCGGAAGCGCAACAGCGTCGGATTATGTCGCGTTTCCCCAAGCGCATGTATTACCGCCCGTTTACGTCTCGAAAGACGCCACATTCCTATGGCGAGACGTCTTGCAGGATAGGCAATCGCTCCGGCGGCCACGAATCGGGCACCGGTGGGGATTGGGGGAGAGGGAAGCCTAGCTAATGTCATCGAAGACCATCGCGGCGGTCGCCGGAGCCCTGCTGGGTTCCGCCCTCCTCGCCGGCCCTGCTTTCGCGCAGAACGCGGAATGCGGCGACATCCAAAAGACGCTTCAGTCGCGCAAGGATCTCGTGGCCAAGGCGAATGCCGCCTCGAACTCGAAGAAGAAGATGACCCCGGCCGAGGCCTGCGCCCTGTTCGGCAAGCTGCAGGCCAACGGCAACGAGGGCGTCAAGTGGATCGCCGCCAACAAGGAATGGTGCTCGATTCCCGATTCCTTCGCCGAAGGCTTCAAGGCCGACCATCTGAAGGTCGCTGGTATCCGCACCAAGATTTGTGGCGTCGCCGCCCAGGCCGCGAAGATGGAAGCCCAGGCACGGGCGCAGGCCCAGAACGGCGGCGGCGGTGGCGGTGGCGGCATGCTCGGCGGCCCCGGCCTCACCGGCAGCCTGAAGATGCCGCAGGGCGCGCTTTGAGCCTTGGCTGAGTCGCCGCGTCACGGCCTCGTTTCAGCATGGCGGGCGTGACCTCCCGGCCCGGTGCGGATGGCAGGGTCGCGGATGCGGTCGCCGGGCACTGGGTCGATCGCCTCGCCCCGCGCGGCCTGCGCCCCTATCTCAGGCTGGCGCGGATCGACCGTCCCATCGGATGGTGGCTGCTGTTGCTGCCGTGCTGGTGGTCGGCCGCCCTCGCGGCGCTCGCCGGCCACAAGCCGTTTCCGGACCCGGCCCATCTCGTCCTGTTCCTCATCGGCGCCATCGCCATGAGGGGGGCGGGGTCGACCTACAACGACATCGCCGACCGCGACCTCGACGCTCAGGTGGAGCGCACGCGCTCGCGCCCCCTCCCCTCCGGGCAGGTGCGGACACGCTCCGCCGCGATCTTCCTGGTACTGCAGGCGCTGGCGGGGCTGGCGGTGCTGTTGCAGTTCAACCGTACCGCCATTCTCGTCGGCATGGCGTCGCTCGTGCCGGTGGCGATCTATCCGTTCATGAAACGGGTGATGTCGATGCCCCAGGCAGTGCTGGGCCTCGCCTTTTCGTGGGGCGCGCTGATGGGGTGGGTCGCCGTCTTCGGCGATCTCGGCGCCCCGGCGCTGCTGCTCTATGCCGGCACGGTGGCGTGGGTCGTCGGCTACGACACGATCTACGCGGTGCAGGATATCGAGGACGACGAGATCGCCGGCATCCGCTCCTCGGCCCGCTTGTTCGGACGCTGTTTGAGGCCGGCCATCGGCCTCTGCTATGCGGTTTCGGTCGCTTCCATCGCCGCCGCATCGACCCTGGCGGGGGCCGGCCCCGTGGGCGCCCTCGGCGTCACCCTCTTCGCTCTCCATCTCGGATGGCAGGTCGTCCGTCTAAAACCCGGCGACGGGCGCGGGGCGCTCAGGCTCTTCCGCTCGAACCGCGATGCCGGGCTGATCCTCTTTGCCGGACTGGCGGCGGATGCCGTCTGGCAGGGGCTGTCCTGAGCCAGATCCGGCCTCAGGACAGGGCGCCGCCGACGATCTCATTCTCGCCGCGATAGATCAGCGGACGCACCGGCAGCACGCCGGTCTTGCGGCGGACGAGGAAGCGCGGGCGCCGGCCGTTGAGCAGGCCGTGGCGGCGGCGGGTGCGCGTGGTGCCGAGGGCGACCCGGCCGAGCTGCCGCGACACGACGGCGAGGGTGCCGTCCTCCCTTACGATCATCCGCGGCAGGCCCGTGCGGGCCGAGCAATCGCGCCAGACCGCCACGACGTCCTCGTCACCGTAAGGGCCGAGGCGGCCGAGCGTGGTGCCGGCGCCATCCACCAGAAGAAGGGCGAAACGGTCTTCGTCGCACGCATCGCTGTCCTCGGAGGCGAAAGCGAGGGCGACGCCGACGGCTTCGGTACCGCCACCGATGCGGCCGGTGATCGGAAGCGACGAGGGGGAAAACGTCGTGGTGGGCAGCGTGACACCGTCCTGGAGGCAGGCATCCGCAGCGGTGCAGACAGTTGTCTCGGTCTGATTCATGTTTGAGAAAGTGTTCATCGGATCGACGCCCTGTTGGTGTGGTCGGCCTCTTGAGGGCCGCCTCTTATGACAAGCAGAATCACGTCTAACCTCATCACACCAGCTTAATAGCCAGAGTTAAGCGATGGTGGATGGGCGGGAAGCGTTCGGAATGCTCAACACTTCCTTGCCGCATTCGTCAGGATCCGGGGGCATCGCCCGCGCGCGATCCTTGTGGGCATCGCGGGCTCACCCTACAAAGAAAAGGGTCCCTTGCACCGCCCTGCGCGTGGAAGACGGATTCGCCACCGCCACCGATAGAACCCCGACGATCCGGAGACGCATGTCCGACACGATGTCGCCCAAAGCCGCCCAGGCGCTGCTTCCCGCCCTGAGGGAGGCGATCCGTGAGGCGGCGTCCCTGGCCCTCCCCTTCTTCAGGTCGGGGGCGCAGACGACCGCGCGGACATGGTCGAAAGCCGGCGGGTCGCCGGTGACGGAAGCCGACGTCGCGGTGGATACGTTTCTGAAGATCCGTCTCAGCGCGCTGCTGCCCGAGGCGGCTTGGCTGTCGGAGGAGACCAGCGACGATGCCATCCGGCTCGGCTCGGACCTCGTCTGGATCGTCGATCCCATCGACGGGACACGGGCCTTCCTCACCGGCCATCAGGACTGGTCGATCTCGGTGGCGCTGCTGGCGGGCGGACAACCGATCCTCGGCTTCGTCCACGCACCGGTGACCGACCGGTTCTACGAGGCCGTGGCGGGGGGCGGGGCGACCTGCAACGGCGTGCCGCTGTCCGTTTCGACCCAGACCGGCCTCACGGGGGCGAAGGTGACCGGACCGAAGCCGATGATCGACAAGCTCGCGCGTGGCGGATCGACGAACGGCGAGGCCCTCGATGTCCAGATCGTCCCTCGGGTGCCGTCCCTCGCCTTGCGGGTGGCGCGGGTCGCCGAGGGATCGATCGATGTCGGCCTGGTCTCGTCCGATGCGCGCGACTGGGATCTTGCCGGGGCGGATTTGCTCCTTCGCGAAGCCGGCGGATCGGTGAGCGACCTGAAGGGAACCCGCACGACCTACAACCGCCCGGACCCCGTCCACGGCGCGCTGATCGCGATGTCGGACGGCTTGCGCGACGATGTCGTCGCGGCTCTGACGCGGGGCTAGGGCGGCCTTCGCCAACGGGGATGCAGGCTCGGCCAAAGGCCGAGCCTCACCACGGGACTGCAGCCCCTGTGGAGGAAGACGCCGGCGATCACGATGGCATCTCCGCTCAGGCTGTGTTCCGGATGCACCCGCGGACGCACCCGGAGGCAAAGCCCGGTCAGATCAGCATGGCCCCGCGACCGGACGCGACGACGGGGGGAATGCCCGCGTAGAAGAACGGGATGCTGTGCTCGGGGTCGTTCGCCACGCGACCCCTTACCTTGGCCATGACGCAGACACCGATTTCGGCCTCCCCTCTGCCGATGGCCAGAACGAAGGGATTGTCTTTGTCGCCCCGCAGGTAGCGTCCGCCGAACGCACGGCGCGCGACCTCATCCTTCGAGCTCGGATGAAAGAGCTTGAACGTCTTCGGTTCGATTTCCCGGACCCGCCACGGTGAGGACCCTCCCGGAGGGTGGATCAGGCAGCCCGAACGGCATCGATGAACTGGCCGATCTCATATGCCAGACGCCTTGACTGTTCATCGAGAGTGGCTGCCGAATGAAGGACCTCATCGGCAGCGCGCCCGGTCTGTTCCGCCGAACCGGCGACCCCACTGACATGTTGGGTCACTTCGTGGGTGCGAGTCGCCGCCTGCGTCACGTTGCGGACAATTTCCTGGGTCGTCGCACCCTGCTCCTCAATGGCCGCGGCCACGGTGGCAGTGACGCCATCGAGTTCAGTGATTCGGGCATTGATGGTCTCGACGGCGCCGACCACTTGGTGGGTCGCACGCTGGATCGTCGCGATCTGGCCGTTGATGTTCGAGGTCGCCTGCGCCGTCTGATTCGCGAGTTCTTTGACCTCGGTCGCAACCACGGAGAAGCCGCGTCCCGCTTCACCGGCCCGTGCCGCCTCAATCGTGGCATTGAGCGCCAGCAGATTGGTCTGGCCGGCGATCTGCGCGATGACCGCGACGATGTCGCCGATCTCGTTCGCGGCGCCGCTCAACGCGCTCACAACTTGTGCTGTGCTCAGCGTCTCTTCGACCGCCGACCGTGCGAGACGCGCCGCTTCCTCGATCTGGCGACTGATCTCCAGGACACTGACGCCCATTTCCTCGGTGGCGGCGGCCACGGTTGTTACGTTCGCTCCCGCGTCGCGGGCGGCGGCGGCAACCGACGCCGATTGCGTCGCCGTTCGGCCGGCCGTGCCTGCCATGGCTTGCGCAGTGGTCTGCAGTTCACCGGACGCCGCAGCCACGTGGCGAACGATACCATCGACGGCGGTCTCGAACGCTCGGGTCGCCGCGTCGATCTGCTCGGCCTGACGCATCTTTCGATTCTGATCGTCCTGCTGCTGCTTCTGCAAGCAATCGGCGGCTACAGCATTGTCCTTGAACGTCTGAACGGCGCGGGTAATATCGCCCACCTCATCACGCTGATCCGTCTGTGGGACATCGATGTTCAGGTTGCCACCCGCCAGATCCAGCATACTCTGGGTCAGAGGTCGAAGGGGACGGATGGCACGGTATGTCCAAGAAGCAAAACCGAGACCGATGATGCAGGCGATGCTGCAGAGGCCGATCATCAGCATCATGAAGGTCTGTGAAACGGTGCGCACGTTGTCTCCAATGGACTGATTGCGCGCTTCCTGCAGGTCGATGAACTGGTTGATACGTCCGAGCCACTCCACGAAGGCACGACGCGCCTCCAGCATCAGGGTGCTCCGGGCGCGCTCGTAACGGCCTTCCTGCTGATCGTCGATGACACGCTTCATTAGGGGCAGCGTCCGGGCTTCGGTTTCCTTGATGCTGGCCAGAATGGCGCGCTCGTCGTCCGATGCTAGGCCGGTTTGCGAGAACATCCAATCCATCTTCTCGGCCGAGTCGGCATAGGCACGATTGAGACGGGCGATGTCGGAGAGAACCTCAGCCCGTCCGGCTTGGTCATTGACCAGAGTAAAGTCGCGGAGACTGATCGCACGATCATGTACGCTGCCTCTGAAATTGATCGCGTATCGCTGTTTGACCGAGTTGACGGTATTGATGGTCGATAAATTTCGGTCGATCAGAGCGACTTGACTTATACCATAACCTGTCAGGGCAACCATCAGTCCGAAAAGTGCTGTGTATCCAATGAGCACTTTTGAGCTCAGGCGGAGATGTCTGATCATGGAGTTGCCTAGTGCTGGTTCAGGAGCGCGATGCACGAAATCGGTGGTGTAAGCTCACCTTAGGATGCATGCATTAAGACGCTATTACACAGTAACATGCATCATATTCGCGTGATTGAAAGTAGAGGCAATGCGCCTTTGAGCCTCGCACTTCCAAAAAGTGCCGCGGGCCGCTCAGGTTTCGTCCTGGCCGTCCGGCGACTTCGAGTGACAGCAGGGCATGGGGTGACAGCAGGGCATGATCGAGGATTCGCACTCCCGCCCATCGCCTGAACGATCGGCCTCATTGCGGCAGGCAGACTGTGGACATGCGAACGCCGAGCTCGGTGAGGAACTCGGCGTGAAACGTCATCGAGCGCGAGGAGACTATCCCCGGCGCGGAAAGGTCCCGATCAGGCGTGTTCGCGAACCGCGACCACGTCGGGAGCCACGCCCAGCCGCTCGGCCAGATGCCAGCGCAATTCACGGGGCGAGTGATAATTGTAAGAGGTGTCGATGAGGTGGCTGAGATCGATGTCCTGCGCTTCACGCGACGTCGTCTGCTTCAGCTTTCCCACCTTGAAGGTCGCCGCATCGGTGATCGGCGAACGGACGCCGCGGCGTCGGGTATATTCGAACAACATGTTTTCTTGTGATCTTTCAGATTTTCTTGGTGTGCGAAACGACGAGCTTTGCCTCTCGTTCCGTAAGTCAAAGGATTTTGGGGTTGCGGATGGGTCATCCCTGAAACGAGCTCGTCTCCCCAGAGGAGCGCGTCGGGATGCCGGCGAAGCCGGCGCTTGGCGCCGGTGGTGACGCCAGCCCCGAGGGCTGGCGCCGGGTGCGTCAGGCCGCCTGGAGGTTGCCAGCCGAATCCTTGCCGCTGCGCTTGTCGGTCTGGATCTCGTAGGAGACCTTCTGACCTTCAATGAGATTGCGCATTCCCGCGCGCTCGACGGCGGAGATGTGAACGAACACGTCCTTGCCGCCGTCATCGGGCTGAATGAAGCCGTAGCCTTTGGTTTCGTTGAACCACTTAACAGTGCCGGTATTCACGAATAGAACCTCGTATCGTTCGTTGACCAAACACGCGTATCTGCTCGAGACACCCGGCGCCGGTCCTCTTTTACATTTGACGGGATCAGCAGGTCGTGAGACGTGCGAGGCACGTTGTGTTCGGCTCACTGACGCCCGCTGAGATCCATGTAGGCGCATTGTGCGGCGGCAACAAGGCATCCGGCTGGATCTTGCCTGTCGGATCGACGCACCGCCCTCTCATGCCGCACGATGCGAGCCCCGTGGCGAACCCCGTGTTTTTCGGTCCGCGACGTGCATATATGAGTTCGGCTCCAGGCAGTTAGGCGACGCAATCAGGCGGTTCATGGCGGGCATCTCGGTTTCCCTCGAAGGCGCGAACATCCAGCTCTCGTTCCAGAAGGACGATCAGGCCACGGCCGTCGTCATGGATGCCCGTGCGGCCCGTGCCCTCGTGCGCGCGGTCGGGCATCTGCTGACCGCGATCGACGAGCCGGACGAGGTCGATCCGCCGGACGACCTCGCCGACGAGGACATCGCCATGCTGGAAGTCACCTCCTCCGCCATCGAGGTGGGAACCGACGAGAAGGGTCAGGCCGTCGTGGCCCTCCAGGCGGGGCCGCTGCCGCCGTTCCAGCTGCGCCTGACGGACGAAGAGGCCCGTCACGTCGCGACGAGCCTCTCCGAAATCCTCAACGCCCCCCGCGATGTACGCGCATCGCATGGGGATCACTGACGGAACGGTTACATCCGCACGCCCGGGTCCGTCGGACCGCCGGGCAGATAATCGGGCTCGGAGCCCGGCCCCGCCGGCTCGTCGATGCCGGGATCGTCGACGGGATAGGGGGTCCGCGGACCGGTCGGTCCGATATCCGGAGCCTCGTCCGGCGGCAGCGGCGGGGGCGGCAGGTCGCCGGGAATTCCCCCCGGGAGCGGCTCGGGGATCGGTAGGCCTGGATTGGCCATGCAGCGTCTCCTTCGCTTTGAGGTGGATCGGTCGGTGTGCCGGAGAAACCCACCCCGGCAGTCGCCAGTTCCAGCCCGATGCGGATTCGAGCGTTGCACTGCCACCGAGGCTGCATTGCATCTCCCCGGAACCAGGAACCCGCCATATCGGCTACCAGTTCTTCCGCCATCATTCGTGACACGTGCGGAGATCAATCATGTCCGACATCAAGCAGTCGAAAGTTCTCATTCTCGCCACCGACGGTTTCGAGGAAACCGAGCTCACGGTCCCGCTGCAGACCCTCAAGAGCGCCGGGGCGAGCGTCGTCGTCGCCTCGCCGAAATCGCGCGAATCGCGCGAATCCATTCGCGCCTGGGACAAGACGGATTGGGGCAAGAACGTCGCGGTGGACAAGGATCTGGAAGACATCGACCCGGCGGATTACGACGCCCTCGTGCTGCCGGGCGGCCAGATCAACCCGGACAAGCTCCGGCTCGAGCCGAAGGCCCTCGACGTGATCAAGACGTTCCTCGTCTCCGGAAAAGTGGTGGCCGCGATCTGCCACGCGCCGTGGCTGCTGATCGAGGTGGGGGTCGTGAAGGGGCTGAACCTGACGTCGTTCTCGTCGATCAGGACGGATGTCATCAATGCCGGCGGCCAATGGCGGGACGAGGCGGTGGTGACCGACAAGGGCATCGTCACGAGCCGTAATCCCGGCGATCTCGACGCTTTCTGCGCCAAGATCATCGAGGAGATCGAGGAGGGCAACCACGGCGCTCGCCGCTTGGCCGCCTGACACTGGGCCTCGGGACGCTAGAGCGCTCTCCGCCGAAGTGGATGCCGGTTCGGCGAAAAAGAGCGCGGCACAACAAAGGCCTAGAGATGTGCCCCGACCCAACGTGGTCGGGCGCTGCTCTAGGCCCTGACCGGCCGGCGTCCCTCTCAGCCCCGCGAGGGGCCGTCCTCGCCGGTGACTTCGAGGACCATGGCGGACGAGAACGGGCGCCCGTACTCGTCCCGGACCTCGACGCTGATGCGATGGCTGCCGGCCTGGATGTGGCCGCCGAGGCGCGCGACCCAGATGTGGCTCGACGGCTCGGCCTTCACCCACGGCTTCTTCGCCTCGGGATAGCGGAGGAAGATTTCGGCGACGAACGGGTCGGGCCGCCGCGTGCGCACCATCTCGACGGCGGGACCGTCGTCGATGCGGTACCGGACGCTGGTGCGCGGACCGCCGTCGAAGACGTTCACCACCAGATTGGTCGCCCCGACGCTCTCCCGCGGCACAGGCGAGCGCAGGGTCTGCATCGGCCGGTAATCGCGCAGGACCTCACCGGCCCCTCCACGATACTGGCTCTCCAGCACGATTCTCATTCTCTCTTCCGGTTCGCCCTGGGCCGGTTGGTAGCGAGTGGTGTAGTCGGCGCCGTCGATGGACAGGACGTGGAAACCGTTGGGTGTCCCGTCGCGGCTGTCGGCCGAGGGAATGCCGGTGCGCGCGGAGGGGCCGCTCCACCACGATCCGGACACGGCGGTGAGGACGTGGTGGTGGTGGCTCCCGCTTGCGCCCGCGCGGGGGTAATGATGCTCCGTCGTGTGGGTATGGCCGGCGAGGCTGAGCACGGGTCGGTCACCCAGGAGGTCGAGCAGGCGCTCGCGGTCCATCACGTTCTGGCGCGGATCGGCCGGGTCGAGATCGGTGACCAGCGGGATATGCATCGCGATGACGACGAGGGTCTCCTTCGGCGTCATCGACAGCATGTTGGCGATGAAGGTCATCTGCCGCTCGCCGATGCGCCCCTCGTAGCGGCCGACACCGTCGCCCTTGCCCGACGCGGCGCCCAGGTAATGCACGGTGTCGAGCATCAGGAAGAGGGCCTTGCCGTGGTGGAAGGCATAGTAGGGCGCGCCGTAGACCCGCTTGTAGGTCTCGCGGCTGTAGCGGGCGTCAGGCGCCTCGAAGTTGAGATCGTGGTTGCCGCCGATATGGAACCAGGGGATCCCAATGCGCCCCATGATGCGGTTGGAGCGGCCGTAGAACGACAGATCGTCGAACAGGATGTCGCCCGTGGTCATGCCGAAGGCGGCCTTCGTGCCGAGGACCCGCGTCACCGCCGTATCGCGGACATGGCTGAGCTCCACTGGGCTTTCCGGCTGCGGATCGGTGAACAGGATCACGTCGAACGCGTCCGGCTCCGGTTCGCGGGTCAGCGCGAAGTCGATGGAGGCGGGAAGCGGTCCGGTCGGGTCGATGCCGCGATAGCGCAGGCTTAGATCGGACGGCGTGCCCTGCGGCTGATGGATGTAGCTGAAGCGCGGAATGTTGTTCTCGTCGCGCGGCAGCGCGAAGCCGGCGGGCTTCACCACGAAGACGATATCGCCGTCCGAGACGTCGAGCGCGTAGCGGCCCTGGCCGTCGGTGCGGACCACGTCGCGACCGTTCGAGACGGCCACATCCGGGATGCCTGCCCGCCCCCCCGGAACCACTTCATAGACGGAACCCGTCGCGCGCTCCGACGACCGCGCCGCCGAAGGCGCCAGGGCGAGGACGGCGGCACCTGCCAGGGTTTCGCGGCGGGTGAGAGCGGGACGGTCAATCATGCGGCAGCCTGTTGCGACGGGTCGGCCGCACCGAACCACGCCCTCTTGACCATGGCGTGACGATAGTCGCGTCCGCCCTCAGTGCCTGGCTGCGGCCTTCTCGACCTTTGGCTTGTCGCCAGTGGCGCCCGAAAACAATTCGCCGAGGTGTTTCTGGTCGAGACCGCGTGTCACGTCCGCAAGTCGTTCGCGAGTTGGGGATTGCGCGCTGCGCGTGAGGATCGAACCGGTGGCGACCGGATCCTTCACCGCTGCGACGGGGGCCGGCACGGCGGTGGGCGCGCGCTGCACGCGCATGGCCCAATGGGCGGCGGTGGAAAGCGCGGCAATGGCGACGATTGCCTTGATGCCACCGGTGAGAAGGCGTCGCATGCTGGAAAGCCCGAGACTACGCGGAGGAACGCGACCGGTTCCCCGGCCCGTCTCACTTGTGCGAGAAGTCGGTAAACCATTTGGCCGCTGGCCGGCCCGGAGCCTGTCCTGAAATGGCGCGACCCATCCGCTACTACGATGAGCGTGGGCCATCAGCCACGGCGACGGTTCCTGTTCCCCGCGCCCGTGACACACTTGCCGCGACCCGGCCCACGAGGCCTCACAGGATCGACGCAGAGAACTGGTCCGCACCGCCCCGTCACGACAAGCCCTGCAACCGCGCCAGTCCGAGAGGGTTCGCGAAACCATCGGACGCATCGGCTGCGGGGATGGTGGATGTAGACATCCTGACTTGAGCCGGCAACCAACCCGGCTGCATCAGGGCCTTTCCGCCGCAGCGGCGAAGGTCTTCAACTGCCCGACCTCGTCCCCGTCGCACTCGGCGGAGAGCCGTTCATAGACGCGCCCCGCGCCGTCGAACATCAGTCGGCCGCCATCGTCGTTCTCGAGAAAACTCGCGATCTCGTCCATCTCCGCGACCCAGCGATAAGCCTTCGGCACCATGTCGGGCAGGACGCGGGAGAACCGCGCGAGCAGTTCCGGCTCGCTTTCGGCGAGTTCGGCATGCAGCGCATTGGCCGCTCCGGCACGGCCTGCCGCGAGTACCATGACGGCGGCGAGCGCCGTCAGCCCCTTGTTGATGCCGGCATAGGACATTTTGAGCGCCGACGCCGCGCCGACGCCGCCCTCTACGGGTCGGACGTCCAGCCCCATTTCGCGCAACGCCACGGACGCCGAGAGATCGTCGCCGGAGACGTAGAACCGTGGCCCCCGTTCGCCGGATTTGGGCGGCGCTCCGATGATGGCGGCATCGATGAAGGGCGCGCCGGCCTGTCCGATCACGGCGGCGACGCCACGTTTCGTCACGACGTTGAGAGCGTTGCAATCGACATAGACCGGTTTGCGCACCGCTGCAGCGAGCAGCGGGGACAGGCGAATTGCAAGGTTCGCCGCCTCCGCTGGCGGGACGATGGAGAGGATGAGGTCGGCCTCGGCGAGGGCCGTCTCCTCCACTCCTTCCATTCCGGATTCCTGGGCGCGTGCGATCGTAACGGCGCTTCGACCGGCCAGAACGGTGAGGATACGGGCGCCGTTTCCGTGCAGTCGCGCTGCGATCGCACTGCCCATGGCACCAGGTGCGATGACAGCGATCGTCGCCATGAACGTCTCCTCCGAGTGAACCCACCCGGCTCGCATCTGACTCGCGTCAGACGTGAGTCGTCAAGTCGCGATTCACCCTCGGGTGGGTCAGCTCAGCGAGCCGCAGAAGCGCTGGATGCGGGTGCAGGCCTCTTCCAGCGCCGTGTTCGAGGTGGCGTAGGAGATGCGCAGGTTCGGTCCGAGGCCGAAGGCCGAGCCGTGGACGGCGGCGACACCCTCCGCCTGCAGCAGTTCCACCACGAAATCCTCATCGGACTGGATGACCTTGCCCGACGGCGTCTTGCGCCCGATCGTCTCGGCACAGGACGGGTAGACGTAGAAGGCGCCTTCCGGCGTCGGGCATTTGAGGCCCTTGGTCTGGTTCAGCATGGAGACCACGAGGTCGCGGCGCTCGTGGAAGGCGGCGCGGAAACGGGCGAGATGCTCCTGCGTGCCGTCGAGGGCCGCCACCGCCGCCCATTGGGAGATCGAGGAGGCGCCGGAGGTCTGCTGGCCCTGGACGAAATCCATCGCCTTGATGAGGTGCTCGGGGCCGGCGGCGTAGCCGATGCGCCAGCCGGTCATCGCATAGGCTTTCGAGACGCCGTTCATGGTCAAGGTGCGATCGTAGAGGCCGGGCTCCACCTGGGCCGGCGTGACGAACTCGAAATCGCCGTAGCAGAGGTGCTCGTACATGTCGTCCGTGAGCACCCAGACATGGGGGTGGCGCATGAGGACGTCGGTGATCTTCTTCAGCTCGTCGCGGGCATAGGCCGCGCCGGAGGGGTTCGACGGCGAGTTGAGGATGATCCACTTGGTCTTGGGCGTGATCACCCGCTCCAGCTCTTCCGGCTGGAGCTTGAAATCATGCTCCATGTCGGTCTCGGCGAAGACCGGGGTGCCGCCGCACAGAACCACCATCTCCGGATACGAGACCCAGTAGGGACGCGGGATCACCACCTCGTCGCCGGGGTTCAGGGTGGCCAGGAGCGCGTTGTAGATGACGTGCTTGCCGCCGGTGCCGACGATGGTCTGAGACGCCTTGTAGTCGAGGCCGTTCTCGCGCTTGAACTTCCGCACGATCGCCTCGCGCAGGGGCACGATCCCGGAGACCGGCGTGTACTTGGTCTCGCCGCGACGGATCGCGTCGATGGCCGCCTCCTTGATGTGGTCCGGCGTATCGAAATCGGGCTCGCCCACCGACAGGCTGATCACGTCCATCCCGCCGGCTTTCAGCTCGCGGGCCTTCTGCGTCATCGCGATGGTCGCGGACGGCTTCACCTTGGACAGGGCGTCGGCGAGAAAGCCCATGATGGTCTGCTCCGATCACGTCAGATGGGCGCCGATGCGCGCCCCTTCAAAAAGCGCGCGGACCCTAGTCCCGGAGCTGTGAGCCGGCAAGGCTGAGTCACAGACGGCAGTGTATCAGAGCCGGCTCGATCTCGCCCTCGGGGTCGAAGCGGTCCCCAGCTCCCACCCACCACGTCATTCTGAGGTGCTGCGAAGCAGCCTCGAAGGAGGGCTCCAGCATCCAGGGCGCCAACTGGAGCCCTCCTTCGAGGCCTCCGCTCCGCTTCGGCGCCTCAGGATGAGGTGAAGGGTGGGAGAAACGGTGTCACCCGTACGCTCTGAGACCGTCGATCGCCGGACCATCCGTCGTGCGAGGAGAAAGGTGCCTTTGGAAACAAAGCCGCCACCCGCCCCGCTCTTGGCAGGCCGGATGGCGGTTCGTTTTAGCCGGTGGCGCGTCCGTTCAGATGCCGCCGAACACCCACCTGAGCTTCGACAGGAACCCTCCGCCGGATTTCGCGGCGCGGGTCGCCTCCGGCTCGTCCTTCTCCGCTGCGGAGGCCTTGTCCGCATGGATCAGGCCGAGGGCCGCCGTGTCGGTGGTCTCGCGGTCGATGAGGATGAAACCGCCGGTGTCGCGGTTCGCCGCGTAGGCATCGATGGCCACGGCGCGGTCCAGGCTGAGGGTCACGTCCGCGATGTCGTTGGCCACGAGGCGCGCGGCCGGCACGGGATTGCCGCTTTCCGGATCGATCCGCGTATGGATGGTCGTGACGGTGGCGTTCACCGTCACGGTGCCGATCTTGGCGAGCAGGGTGGCGCCGGGCAGCAGTTCGGTCTCGGCCGCCCAGAAGAGACGGGCATCGAAACGGTCGCTCACCCGCATCGGCGCATCGGCCGTGACGATCACCGACCCGCGCGAAGCGTCGATCTCGTCGGCGAGGACGAGGGTGACGGACTGGCCCTCCACGGCATGCGGCAGGTCGCCATCGGCGGTGAAGATCCGGGCGATGGTGGAGGTCCGCCCCGAAGGCTCGACGATGATCGCATCGCCGGGGGTGATGCGGCCGCTGGCGATCAGGCCCGAGAACCCGCGGAAGTCGGAGTTCGGACGGTTCACCCACTGGACCGGAAGACGGAACGGAGCGGCCTGCTCTTCCACCCGCACCGGCACTTCCTCCAGGTACTGGAGGAGCGGCGTTCCCGTGTACCAGGGCACGGCGGCGCCGGGCAGGACGACGTTGTCGCCGTTCTTGGCGGAAAGCGGGATGGGCCGGATTTCGGTGAAGCCGAGGGGCGCGGCGAACGCATCGAACGCCGCCGTGATCTCCTCGAACTTGCCCTGCGACCAGCCGACCAGATCCATCTTGTTCACGGCGAGGACGACGCGCTTGATCCCGAGCAGCGAGACCAGCAGCGCGTGCCGCCTTGTCTGGCGGGTGAGACCCTGCCGAGCGTCCACCAGGATCACGGCGACATCGGCCGTGGAGGCACCGGTCGCCATGTTGCGGGTGTACTGCTCGTGGCCAGGCGTGTCGGCGACGATGAACGAGCGCTTGTCGGTGGAGAAGAAGCGATAGGCGACATCGATGGTGATGCCCTGCTCGCGCTCGGCCTGGAGACCGTCCACGAGGAGGGCGAGGTCGATCTCGGCGCCCTGGGTGCCGTGCTTGCGCGAATCGCGCTGCAGTGCCGTCACCTGATCGTCGAAGATCTGCTTGGTGTCGTGCAGGAGGCGGCCGATCAGGGTGGACTTGCCGTCATCGACGGAGCCGCAGGTGATGAAGCGCAGCACTTCCTTGCTCTGGTGAGCGGCGAGGAAGCTGTCATAGCCGAAGGCTTCGGGTGACTGATGGATCGTCATCTTAGAAATACCCCTCCTGCTTCTTGCGCTCCATGGCGCCCGACCCGTCCTTGTCGATCACGCGGCCCTGACGCTCGGAGGTCCGGGCGGC
The DNA here is from genome assembly GCF_000376345.1 of Methylobacterium sp. 88A. Taxonomy (NCBI): domain Bacteria; kingdom Pseudomonadati; phylum Pseudomonadota; class Alphaproteobacteria; order Hyphomicrobiales; family Methylobacteriaceae; genus Methylobacterium; species Methylobacterium sp. 88A. The sequence goes on along the minus strand of NZ_AQVT01000001.1, from coordinate 943,445 downwards.
CAGGGTCTCGCCGATGATCTCGGGCAGGGTCGCGGCATCGCTCTCGACGGCGCCGGTCAGCGGATAGTCGCCCAGCGTCCGGAAACGCACGGACAGGTTCTGCGGGGTCTCCCCGGGGTTCAGGGGCAGACGGTCGTCGTCGACCAGGATCAACTGGCCGTCCCGCTCCACCACGGGGCGGGGCTTGGCGAAATAGAGCGGTACGATCGGGATCTGCTCCTGCTCGATGTAGAGCCAGACATCGAGCTCGGTCCAATTCGAGATCGGGAAGACGCGCAGAGATTCGCCGCGCTTCTTCTTGAGATTGTAGAGGTGCCAGGGCTCGGCGCGCTGGCGCTTCGGGTCCCAACGGTGCTGGGCCGTGCGCAGGGAGAAGATGCGCTCCTTGGCGCGGGACGCCTCTTCGTCGCGGCGGGCGCCGCCGAAGGCCGCGTCGAACTTGTGCTTGTCCAGCGCCTGACGCAGTCCCTGCGTCTTCATCACGTCGGTATGGACTTCCGAACCGTGGCTGATTGGGCCGATACCACGGGCCAGGCCCTCCTGATTCGTGTGGACGATGAGATCGAGGCCGAGATCCTTGGCGCGCTGATCGCGGAACGCGATCATTTCCTTGAATTTCCACGTCGTATCGATGTGCATCAGCGGGAACGGCAGGCGTCCCGGCGCGAAGGCCTTCAGCGCCAGATGCAGCAGCACGGACGAATCCTTGCCGATGGAATAGAGCATCACCGGGTTCTCGGTCTCGGCGACCGTCTCCCGCATGATGTGGATGCTCTCGGCTTCGAGACGCTGAAGGTGAGTCAGACGCTCGGGCAGCGTTGCGGCCAGCGCGGTGGCGGCGCTCATCGGGCGATCTCCAGATTGCTGTTACGGGGTGTCGGTTCGAATGCGGCGGCTTCCTGGCCCGGCTGAACGTTCGCCTCGGGCTGATGCACGTGAAGGCCGCATTCCTTCTTGGATTCCTGCTCCCACCACCAGCGGCCGGCGCGCTCGGATTCACCGATCTTCACGGCGCGGGTGCACGGGGCGCACCCGATCGAGGGAAAACCGCGGTCGTGGAGGACGTTGTAGGGAATGTAATTGTCGATGACGAAGCGGTCGACGTCGGCGCGGGTCCAATCCGCGAGTGGATTGATCTTGATGAGCCCGCGCGCCTCGTCGGCCTCCGCCAGGGGCGTGTCCGAACGGTTGGCGGATTGGCCCGCCCGCAGACCCGTCAGCCATCCGGCGGCGCCGGCAAGGGCGCGGCTCAGCGGCTCGACCTTGCGGAAGCCGCAGCAGGCTTGCCGGGCGGCGACCGAGTGGCGAAAGCCATTGATGCCCTCTTCCCGCACGAATGATTCTTCCGAGACCCGCTCGGGTGCATAGGCCTGGATGCGGATGCCGTAGGCGGATTCGGTCTCCGCCCAGACGTCGTAGGTCTCGGGGAAGAGCCGGCCCGTATCGAGGGTGACGATCTCCGTCCGCCCCTTGGCCATGGCGAGGGCATGGGTGAGAGCCTGATCCTCGATGCCGAGGCTGGTGGTGAAGACCAGTCGGCCGGGGATTGCGGACTCGATCGCACGAATGCGCCCCTTCAGATCGAGGCCGGCCATGGCGGACGCGAGGTTCCGCGCCGTTCGTTCCAGGGAAGTGCTCATCTGCGGTGCTCGATACGACTGCCTGAAAGATGCCTGCTTGTCTGGCACCTGAAATGTTCGCTATAACGAACGCTGTCAAGGCATAGCGGCCATCGCGGCGCGGCATTCCCACGCGGACGCCGCTATGGTTTGCAAAGGCGCGGCGACCGGATTGGTTGCCTGTCGAAGGAATATCCTTCTCAATTCGCCGGTCGACGTCGTGCCTCCGCGCACCTCGGCGCCGCCGATCGGAACTGCTTAGCGAGGTCAATGTGGACGCGATCGATCTGAAGATCCTGGCACTGCTGCAGAACGACGCCACTCTGTCGATCGCGACGATCGGAGAGAAGGTCGGCCTATCTCAGACGCCCTGCTGGAAGCGTATCCAGCGCCTCGAAGCCGATGGCGTGATCGACCGCAGGGTCGCGGTTCTCGATCCTGTCAAGCTGGGTCTCGGCCTCACCGTCTTCGTGTCCATCGAAACGTCGGACCATTCCCGCGATTGGCTCGAGCGCTTCGCCTCGACCGTCGCCGCTATGCCCGAAGTGCTGGAGTTCTACCGCATGGCGGGGGATGTGGATTACATGTTGCGGGTCGTTGTCGCTGATATGCAGGCTTACGACACATTCTATAAGCAGCTCATCGCCACCTTGCCGCTCAAGAACGTGACGTCGCGCTTCGCCATGGAAAAAGTGAAGTCGACGACGGCACTTCCGCTGCCGGCCGCTCCGTCGAACGGTCGTTTCACGCCAACCCTCTCGGTCGTGGCGGGAGAATAAAATTCTCTATTGCGCTGAAAGGATAGGCAGCTCCTTCTACCCCGACGTCGTTCTGTAAAACGGACATCCCGTTGACAGCCGGCCTCTCAGGACGACATGGCTTACCGATGGCACGACAAGCGATCCTTCCCCAAACCGCCCCGTTCAACGACAGCGAGCGCGCGAGCCTCGATTCGGTCCTCTGCGGAGCGACGCCGATCCAACGCGCCTGGCTGGCGGGCTTTCTCGCGGGGTTGGATGCGGCCGGCGGCCAGAATGCCGTGGCACCCGCAGCGCCGCCGAAGGCATCCGAGCCGTTGACGATCATCTACGCCAGCGAATCCGGCAATTGCGAAGCCCTGGCCGGGTCCGTGGCCAAGCTCGCCAAGAAAAGCGGCTTCAAGCCGAAGGTGGTGGATTTCGCCGACCTCGACGTCGCCACGCTGACGGGCTCCAAGAACCTCATCGCCATCGCGGCGACCTGGGGCGAAGGTGAGCCTCCGGCCCGTGCCACCCGCGCCTACAACGAGTTGATGGGCGACGGCGCCCCCCGCCTCGACGGCGTGACCTTCGGTGTGCTGGCCTTGGGTGACACCTCCTATGTGGAGTTCTGCGCCATCGGGAAGGCGCTCGACGCGCGGTTCGAGGCACTGGGCGGCAAGCGCGGGGCCGAGCGGGCCGATCTCGATCTCGATTTCGACAAGCCCGCCGCCGACTGGATCAAGAACACGCTGAAGGCGCTGGCGCCCGCGCCGAGCGCCGACAACGTCGTCGCGGTGGATTTCGCCGGCCGCGCCGCCGCCGAGGACGACGATGCCGAGCCGAGCCGCGAGCCGGTGGTGGTGGAGGTGGTGGATCACATCAACCTCAACTCGTCGCTCTCCGACAAGGAGACGATTCATCTGGCCCTCGAATTCGAGGACGGCGCTCCGGCCTACGAGCCAGGCGATTCGCTCGAGATCTATCCCGAGAACGATCCGGCCCTCGTCGAGGACATCCTCAAGGCGACGAATCTCACCGGCGACGAGGCCCTGCGCAAGGCGTTGCTGTCCGAGCGCGACATCACCACACTCTCGGCAACCACGGTGGAGCGGTTCGCCAAGGCGACGGGCCATGCCGAGGCGCAGAAGCTCATCGACAGCGGCGAGGTGCGGGCCTGGATCGAGGGGCGCCACCTCATCGATCTGATCGAGACCTTTCCGGCCACCCTCTCGGCCGAGCATCTCAACACCATCACCCGGCCCCTGCCCCCGCGCGCGTACTCCATCGCTTCCTCGCGCAAAGAGGTCGGCGACGAGGTCCATCTCGTCATCGCCGCCGTGCGCTACGAGACGCATGGGCGGTCACGCTCGGGCGTCACCTCGGTGCAGGTCGCGGACCGGGTCAAGAACGGCAGCAAGCTGCGCGTGAAGCTGAAGCCGAACCGGCATTTCCGCCTGCCGCAGGACCCCGCCACCGACATCATCATGGTCGGCCCCGGCACCGGCGTCGCCCCGTTCCGTGCCTTCGTGCAGGAACGCCGCGCGATCGAGGCCACCGGCCGTTCGTGGCTGTTCTTCGGTGACCGCCAGTTCACCCACGACTTCCTCTACCAGCTCGAATGGCAGGAGGCCCTGGAGGACGGCTCGCTCACGAAGATCGACGTGGCCTTCTCCCGCGACCAGCCCGAGAAGATCTACGTGCAGGACCGTATCCGCCACCACGCCAAGGAAATGGTGGAATGGCTCGACGGCGGCGCCAGCTTCTATGTCTGTGGCGACGCGAACCGGATGGCCAAGGATGTCCGTAACGCGGTCGTCCATGCCTATGCCGAGGTCAAATCGTTGAGCGAGGCCGATGCCGAGGCCGCCGTCGCGGCGCTGGAGCGGGCGCATCGCTACCAGCAGGACGTTTACTAGGGCGCGTCGTCCCTCCCCCCTCGCGAACGGGGGGATGCGCATGCAGCGCCCCGACTATGAACTGAACAAGACCGGATCATCGCCATGGACGACCTGACCCCTCCCCGCACCTACGAGACCCCGCCGACCACCCGTCCCATCGACGAGGCCGAAGCGGCGCGCGAGGCGGGCCTCGCGCATAACGAGCACATCAAGATCGCGAGCGGTTTCCTGCGCGGAACCCTGGCCGACGGTCTGCTCAAGCACGCCACCGGGGCGATCTCCGAGGATGACGGCCAGCTCGTGAAATTCCACGGGATGTACCAGCAGGACGACCGCGACCTGCGCCCCGAGCGGACCAAGAAGAAGCTCGACAAGGCCTACAGCTTCATGATCCGCCTGCGCATCGCCGGCGGGGTGGTGACACCGAAGCAGTGGCTCGTCCTCGACAACATCGCCACCACCTACGCCAACGGGACGCTGCGGGCGACGACGCGCCAGACCTTCCAGTATCACGGCGTCATCAAGTCGAACCTCAAACGCACCATGGCCGCCATCGATGGCGCCTTGCTCGATACCATCGCCGCCTGCGGCGACGTCAACCGCAACGTCATGGCCTCGACGAATCCGGCCCAGTCCGGCGCGCACAAGGCCGCCTACGAACTCGGCAAGGAGATCTCCGACAGCCTCCTGCCGAAGACCAATGCCTGGCGCGAGATCTGGCTCGACGGCGAGAAGGTGATCGGCGGCGAACCGGAATTCGAGCCCGTCTACGGCAGGACCTACCTGCCGCGTAAGTTCAAGATCGTCATTGCGGTACCGCCCTCGAACGAGGTCGACGTCTTCGCGCACGATCTCGGCTTCATCGCCATCCTCGACAAGAAGAACAAGGTGACGGGCTGGAACGTCACCGTCGGCGGCGGCATGGGCATGACCCATGGCGAGCCCGACACCTTCCCGCGCACGGCCGACGTGATGCTGTTCTGCAAGCCCGACGAGGCGGTGCGGGTGGCCGAGGCGGTGATGACGGTCCAGCGCGACTGGGGCAACCGCAAGAACCGCAAGAACGCCCGCCTCAAGTACACGATCGAGCGGTACGGCCTCGCCGCTTTCCGCGCCGAGGTGGAGAAGCGTGTCGGCAAGAAGCTCGCCGATCCCAAACCCTTCGCCTTCACCGGGAACGGCGACCGGTTCGGCTGGACCGAGGGCGATGACGGTCGTCACCACCTGACGCTCTATGTCCCGTCCGGCCGCATCAAGGATGTGGAGGGCGACGGCCCTCGACTTCTCACCGGCCTACGTCGGATCGCGGAGATCCACGAGGGCGATTTCCGCCTCACCGGTAATCAGAACGTCATTATCGCCAACGTGCCGGGAGAGAAGCGCGCCGAGATCGAGGCGCTGGTGGACGAGTACGGCATGCAGAAGGGAGCGGGCGCCCTGCGCCGGAACTCCATCGCCTGCGTCGCCCTGCCCACCTGCGGCCTGGCCTTGGCGGAGAGCGAGCGCTACCTGCCGGACCTGATGACGGAACTGGAGGAAAGCCTCGCCTCGCACGGGCTGCAGGACGACGAGATCACGATCCGCATGACCGGCTGCCCCAATGGCTGCGCCCGTCCCTTTATCGCCGAGATCGGCTTCGTCGGTCGCGGCCCGGAGCGCTATCACCTCTATCTCGGTGCGGCCTTCGACGGCTCACGCCTCGGCAAGCTCTATGCCGAAGACGTGACCGCCTCGGAGATCAGGACGATCCTCGATCCGCTCTTCGGCGCCTACGCTCAGGGCAAGACTCCGGGTGAACGGTTCGGCGATTTCCTGATCCGCGCCGGCTACGTGGCGAGAACCTTCAACGGGCCGGATTTCCACACGAATATCGGTGCCCTGAAGGGCGTTGCCTGAACCTCTTCGACGCGTGCACTGCTTCATCGATGCTGCAGTGCACGTGTTCCGGATGGTACGGTCAAGCTTAGGCGACACACGAATATAAGTCCGGCATCGCTGAACTCTCGCCCGGCTTCGCGGTTGATCCTGCAAAGCGACCGGAGGCGACGATGGCCAAGCACGAAATCCTCAGTTTCTTCGAGCATCGTCGCGACGGTGCTTGGATTTGCGTGAAGCCGTTCACCCTGACGACGAAGCAGAGCAGTGTCGATATCCGGCAGGGCATGCGGTTCGATTACGGCAAACGCGTCGGCGGCGTCGACCTCGCGGAGTATCTGGAACAGCTCGGTTCCCAGTTCGGCTCGTAAGCCGTCGGCGGCGCGGCCGAAGCGCCGGGCCGCTTTTCCCCGGCCCCTGTCGCCGACCATCAGACTGCTGCTGGCACCAGACCTGCGTTCGGGGCCGATGTCGCCTGTCTAGGATCGTCTTGTCGCGGACGATGGCCAAGTCGGCTCCCTGAGCCATCGTCCGGCGCTGTCTTGCGAAACCCCGGCTCTATCTCGTACGTCCGCCCAAGATCGGACCGGCTCTGAAGCCGGTATCGGCATGCGGATTTCATTCCCGTGGCGTTTATCCGTCCTATGCGACAGCGGCACCCTCATTGCCGTGTCTTTGACGGCCGGGAGCAGGAGACCTAGGGTCGTTCCATGACAATCTCTGTCGATCCGTTGCAGGCGAGCCTGGAAGTCGCCGCACCCACGACCCGATGCAGGATTTTGGCGACGGCGGAGAGGTTCTTTCGCGAGATCGGCTACCAGAAGACCACCGTGGCCGACATCGCCAAGACGCTCGGGATGAGCCCTGCCAATGTCTACCGGTTCTTCGATTCGAAGAAGGCGATCAACGAGGCGGTGGTCGAGCGCGTGACCCGCGAGGTCGAGGCGTTGATCGCCGGCATCGCCGTGGCGCCCGGCCTCAGCGCCGATCAGCGGGTCGCCGAAATCATCCGGGAGCTCCACCGCGACTGTATCGAGCGATGCAAGGACAATCCCCGTATTCATGAGATGGTGGAGGCCGCCATGTCGGAGAGTTGGGGGGTGTGCCGGCACCATATCGACAGGATCGGCGCCGCCCTGGAACGGGTGGTGACGGACGGGGTTCGCAGCGGTGAATTCCAGGTCGAGGATCCCGCAATCACCGCGGCTTGCCTGCATGTGGCGATCACACGCTACTGCCACCCGGTCCTGGTGAGCCAGTACCCCAACGCACCGGCTCCTCCCATCGACGCGATGATCGCCTTTCTGCTGCGCGCGCTCCACGAACCGGCCAGGAACGACGCTCCTTCAAAGGCGAGAGAGCCGGCCGAGTCGATCTAGCGAACGCTGTTGGCCGTCGGGGCTCAGCCCATTTCCGCGAGGATCGCCAAAGCCGCGGCGCGGGGATCGACGCTCTGGGTGATGGGGCGGCCGACGACGATGTGGTCGATCCCCGCTTCCATCGCCGCCGCCGGCGTCAACACGCGTTTCTGGTCGCCGACATCGTCGCCCGCCGGCCGGATGCCGGGGGTCACGATGAGTCGCGACGGCCCGATGGCGGAGCGGACGGAGGCCGCCTCGGCGGCACTGCAGACGATCCCGCCGATCCCGGCCTCTGCCGCCTGCCGCGCCCGCAGGGCCACCAGATCCGCGATGGGGAGGGCGTAGCCCGCCTCGTCGGCATCGGCCTGGTCGTAGGAGGTGAGCACGGTGACGGCGAGGATCGTCGGGCCGTCCGCGCCCCTTCCCCGCACGGCGGCGCGCATGGTCTGTGGGTAGGCGTGGACCGTGAGGAAGGTCACACCGAGATCGGACAGCGCCCGGACGCCGTCCTCCACCGTGTTGCCGATGTCATGCAGCTTCAGGTCGATGAAGACCTTGAAACCGGCCTTGGACAGCCGCTGAACCAGGGCGAGGCCGCCCGAATAGGCGAGCCGGTATCCGATCTTGTAGAACGTCGCGGCATCGCCGATCCGGTCCACCATCGCCTCGGCCTCGTGGACGCTCGGCAGGTCGAGGGCGACGATGAGGCGATCGCGCGGATCGCTGGCGGCGGGTGACGCGGCGTGGGACATGGCGGGCTCCGGAGGATCGGGTGACGGATCGCCGCCCGGGCTTCCCATGTCAACGCGAAGGCGGGGTCAGCCGCGCGTCATCACCCGGGAAACCTCCTCCTTCAGTACCGGCAGCAACTCGTCGGCGAACCAGGGGTTCGTCCTGAGCCAGCCGTTGTTGCGCCAGGACGGGTGCGGCAGCGGCAGCACCCGAGGCCGACGCGGCTCCTCCAGAATGGCGCGCCAGTTCCGCACCATGGCGGTGAGGCCTCCCTCGACGCGGCCGAGATGCCAGGCCTGCGCGTATTGGCCGATGACCAAAATCAGATCCATCTCGGGCAAGCCGGCAAAGAGCGCCTCGCGCCAGTGCTCGGCGCATTCGCGGCGGGGCGGCTTGTCTCCGCCCTTCGCGTCGAGCCCCGGAAAACACGCGCCCATGGGGACGATGGCGAGCCGCGTGGCGTCGTAGAAATCCGGCTCGGACAGGCCGAGCCACGACCTCAGCCGGATGCCGGACGGGTCCATGAACGGGATACCGCTCTGGTGCGCCCGGTTCCCCGGAGCCTGACTGGCGATGGCGAGACGCGCCGAGGTCGAGCCCTGAACGATGGGCTTCGGCTCCTGCGGCAGGCGCGCGCCATACCGAGGTGCGTCGCGACAGATTCGACAGGCGCGCAGGGCGGCGGCGGTGGATTCGAAGGGGGTCATACGAGAGGACAGGTAGTGCGGGCATGGGGCCGTGGGAATCCGGGGTGCCGGGAATCCGGGGTGCCGGGAATCCATGCCGCGGGAACGAGAGGCCGCACCCCGCGCTTGAATCGCCATAGGAGCCGGCATTGCCGGGCTCATCCGCGAGCACGCCCGACCAGGGAATACAGGGAGCAGCCCCATGGCCTTCATCACCGCGCCGGATGGCACGAGCCTCTACTACAAGGACTGGGGCAGCGGACGGCCCGTGGTCTTCCTCCACGGTTGGCCCCTCGACGCGGATATGTGGGAGTACCAGATGGTCCCCGTCGCCGAGGCGGGTTTCCGCACCATCGCCTATGACCGGAGGGGCTTCGGACGCTCGGAGCACCCGTGGCAGGGCTACGATTACGACACCTTCGCTGACGACCTGAAGGCGGTGCTGGACGAACTCGATCTGACCGATGTGACCCTGGTGGGCTTTTCCATGGGGGGCGGAGAGGTGGTGCGCTACCTGTCACGGCACGGCAGCGACCGGATCTCCCAGGCGGTGCTGATCTCGGCGGTGACGCCGATGATGCTGAAGACGCCCGATCATCCCGACGGTGTCGATGCCGGCGTGTTCGAGGAGATCATCGACGGGCTGAAGATGGACCGGCCGTCCTTCCTCGCCAAATTCAACAAGGGCTTCTTCGGTGCGGGCGTGTTCAGCTCACCCGCTTCTGCGGAGATGATCGCCTGGGCCGGGCAGGTCGCCATGCTGGCCTCGCCCAAGGCCACCATCGCCTGCGTGAAGGCCTTCTCCGAGACCGATTTCCGGCCCGACATGGCGAAGGTCACCGTGCCTTGCCTGATCATCCATGGCGATGCCGACCAGACCGTGCCGATCGACGTCACCGGAAAGGTCGCGGCCTCAGCCGTGCCGAGCGCGGAATTCGAGATCTACGAGGGCGCACCGCACGCGATACCGCTGACCCATCACGAGCGTCTGACGACGGACCTCATCGATTTCCTGAGGCGCTGACGCCCCCGCCGATGGCGGACGCGCGCTGCCCTTCGGGCTCAGACCCCCTTGAGGCCGCTGAGATCCAGGGGCAGGGAGCGCAGCCTCTGCCCCGTCGCGGCGAAGATCGCGTTGGAGATCGCCGGGGCGATGACGGGCACGCCCGGCTCGCCGATGCCGGTCGGGGCGGCATCGGAGGCCACGATATGGACCTCCACCACCGGCATCTCGCTCATGCGCGTCGGCTCGTAGGCGTCGAAATTCTTCTCCTGCACCACCCCGTCCGTCAGCGTGATCTTGTTGCGCAGGACCGATGACAACGCGAAACCGACCGATCCCTCCACCTGGGCGCGGATCACGTCCGGGTTGACGGCGACGCCGACATCCACCGCCGCGACGATGCGATTGACCTTCACATGGCTGCCATCCGCCGTGATGTCGGCCACCATCGCCACGTAGGAGCCGAAGGATTCGTGCGCCGAGATGCCGAGGCCCTGGCCCTTGCCGCCGCTGCGCTTGGCCCAATCCGCCTTCTCGGCGGCGAGTTTCAGGACACCGGACAGGCGCGGCGCGCCGGTCAGCATGCCAAGGCGATAGGCCAGCGGATCGGCACCGGCGGCGTGGGCCAACTCGTCGATGAAGACCTCCATCGCCTGCGCCGTATGGGTGTGACCCACCGAACGCCACCAGAGGACGGGCACGCCCTCGCGGGCGTTGTGGACCTCGAACCGGTAGGCCGGGAGGGCATAGGGCGTGTCCGACGCGCCCTCGATGGACGTGGAATCGACCCCGTTCTTCACCAGCATCGCCTCGAAGGGCGAGCCGATCATGATCGATTTGCCGACCATCCGGTGCTGCCAGCCGGTGATGGCGCCCTTGGCGTCGATGCCGGCCTTGAGGGTGTGCAGCACCATCGGGCGGTAATACCCGCCCGCCATGTCGTCCTCGCGGGTCCAGACCAGATGGACCGGCGCCTTGCCGCCGGTCGCCTTCACGATGGACGCGGCCTCGGCGATGTAATCGGCCGTCGGCGTCGCCCGGCGCCCGAACGATCCGCCGGCCCATTGCGTGTGCAGCCTGACCTTGTCGGCGGTGACGCCGAGGGTCGCGGCGGCCACCGCCTGTTCGATCGTCTGGAACTGGAGGCCGGCATAGATGTCGTAGGATCCGTCGGCCGTCCGCTCGATCGTGGCGTTGAGGGGCTCCATGGCCGCGTGGGCCAGATAGGGGAAGGTGAACTCCGCCTCGATGACCTTGGCCGACCCGGCGATGGCGGCGGCGGGATCGCCTTTCTCCGATGCGACGATACCCGGCCGCTTGGCCGTCTCGCGATACTCGGCGAGGATGGCGTCGGAGGATCGCTTCTCGGCCGTGCGCTCGTCCCAGGTGACCGACAGGGCGTCCCGGCCCTTCATCGCCGACCATGTATCCTTGGCGATCACGGCGACTCCGGTGGGAATCGTCACGACGTCGATCACGCCTCGCACGGCGCGGGCGGCCTTGTCGTCGACCGTCGACACGGTGCCGCCGAAACGCGGGGCATGCGCCACCACGGCCGTGACCTGACCCGGCCGGCGGATATCCATGGCGTAGATCGCAGTTCCATTGGTCTTGGCCACGGAATCGAGGCGCGGCAGCTTCTTGCCGATATGGACCCACTGGCTCGGATCCTTGAGCTTCGGCTGCTCGGGCACGGGGATCGCCGCCGCTGCCTCGGCCAGGGCACCGAACCGCTCCTCGCGCTTCGAGGCGAGATGGCGGACCGTGCCGTTCGAAACCGTGATCTCGGAGGCCGGGACGGACCATTTCTCGGCCGCGGCGGAGACGAGCATGGCACGGGCGGCCGCCCCCGCCTTGCGGAGCTGGAACCAGGAATTGGCCACCGCGGTCGAACCGCCGGTCCCCTGGATCGGCCCCATCAGCAGGTTGTTGTAGAGCTTCGCATCGGCGGGAGCGAAGGCCACGCGCACGCGCGACCAGTCGGCATCGAGCTCGTCGGCCAGGATGGTGGCGAGGCCCGTCGTGTTGCCCTGCCCCATGTCGAGATGCTTGATCAGCACCGTAACCGTATCGTCGGCTGCGATCCGCACGAAGGCATTGGGCTGGGCGGGAGCGGAGGACAGGTCGGGTCCCGCCGCCGCGCGAACCTGTTTTGCCGGGTCGAGGGTGAATCCGATCACCAGGGCTCCGGCCGCGACACCGGCGCCACCGAGGAAGGCGCGGCGCGACGGACGGGGAGCAGCCGCCTCGGATTTGGTCTGACGGACCTTCAGCATGGCTTCCTCCACGGAGACGATGACGCGCACGGTATCGGGCAGGACGATGCCGGCCCCGGGGCCGACGTCGCGTTTGGATCAGGCGAGGGAGCGGGCGGCTTCGTGAATGGCGGCGCGAACGCGCTGGTAGGTACCGCAGCGGCAGATGTTACCGTCCATCGCGCCGTCGATCTCGGCGTCGCTGGGCTTCGGGGTAGTCGAGAGCAGGCCGATGGCCGACATGATCTGGCCGGACTGGCAGTAACCGCACTGGACAACGTCGAGGCCGCGCCACGCGGTCTGAACCGCCTCCGCCACCCGTCCGGACACGCCCTGGATCGTGGTGACCTTCGCCTCCCCCACATCGCCGATGCGAGTCTGGCAGGAGCGGACGGGCTGGCCGTCGAGATGGACGGTACAGGCGCCGCACTGGGCGATGCCGCAGCCGTATTTCGTCCCGGTCTTGTCGAGATGATCGCGCAGCGCCCACAGGAGCGGCATGTCGGGATCGGCATCGACATCATGCGACACGCCGTCGACATTCAGTTTCAGCATGACGTCTCTCCGACTTCAGTATCGACTTGTTCTAAATATTACACACTTCCGAAAAATGTGCGCCTGCACACATCGATCTGAGATCGGTGTCGATGCAGCGTCGGGTCGCGCGCCGTGGATGGGCGCGATTTGGAGACAAGTGTCATGACCGGGTCAGGTCGTTCTTAACCTATCGGGCGCAGATTCGCCGGGTCGCAGCGTCGACGGGTCACGGTCCTTCCGACCGCAGGTTTTCCTCTCAAAAGATCCTCAAAACGGTGATGTCCGACCTGACAGCGGAGATGGTTCAGCGCGGACGCGGTCCTTCGGCACCGGAATCCGCTCGCCGCCGCAAGGTGGCCCGAGACATCCGATCGGCGCGCGAGCGGTTGACCTCGGCGAACGGTCTGGAACGCGCGTTCGATTACGAATTGATCCGGATCTATGCCGAGTACCGCTCCGGTGCCGGTCTGACCCATGCCATGCTCGGGCTTCTCATCGCAGGGGCGTCGTCGCTCTGGGTGCCCGTTCCCATCGCCCTGTCCTGGGTCGTCTGCCTGCTCTGCGGCGTCGGCCTGTCGATGGGGCTGACCAAGCATTTCCTTCGTCAGTCAGCGGATTCCGTGTCGGTCAGGCGCTGGCGCAGCGCCTTCATGCTGAGCGAGATCGTGCAGAGCGCGTCCTGGGCGCTGATGGTTCTCGTGGCCGCGCCCAGTGCCCGCATCTTCGTCCTGTTCGGCCTCGTCATCGTCGCTGCGGTCGCCGCGATGCTGGCAGCGACCCTGCCCGCCGCCGCCGCCGCCGCGCTCCTTCCGCTGATCCTCGCGGCGCTCTCTCTCCTGGCGTTCTCGCAGGACATGGACACAATCATGCTGGTGACCATGGTGGTCGGCTCGCAGATCTTCTTCATGGGCCTCGCCCGCCGCGTCTACGCCTCGGCGGTGGGCGCGCTGAAATCCCAGGCGGAGAAGGACGCCATCTTCATCGAGCTCGAACAGGCCAAGGCCAATTCCGATGAGGCGCGGCGGCGGGCAGAAGAGGCCAATCTCGCCAAGTCACGTTTCCTCGCGACCATGAGCCACGAGTTGCGCACGCCGCTGAACGCCATCCTCGGCTTCTCGGAGGTGATGAAGAACGAGGTCTTCGGCGCTCACATCGCTCCGTCGTACAAGGAATACGCGGGCGATATCCACGATAGCGGGATGCACCTCCTCAACCTCATCAACGAGATCCTCGACCTGTCGCGCATCGAGGCCGGGCGCTACGAATTGAACGAGGAGGCGATCCAGCTCGCCCATGCGGTGGACGAGTGCCGGCACATGGTCGCCCTGCGCGCGCGCGGCAAAGGCCAGGCCTTCCACGAGTTCATCGATCCCGACATGCCCCGTATCTGGGCGGACGAACGGGCTTTGCGCCAGATCGTGCTCAATCTCCTCTCGAACGCCGTAAAATTCACGCCGCCGGGCGGCGACATCACGATCAAGGTCGGCTGGACGGCCTCGGGCGGCCAGTATGTCAGCGTCAAGGATAGCGGGCCGGGTATTCCCGAGGACGAGCTCGGCACGGTCATGTCGTCGTTCGGCCGGGGCTCGCTGGCGATCAAGACCGCCGAACAGGGCTCGGGCCTCGGCCTGCCCATCGTCAAGGGGCTGGTGGACCTGCACAACGGCAACTTCCACCTGAAGTCGAAGCCTCGCGAGGGAACGGAAGTCGTCGTGATCTTCCCCGCGAGCCGTGTCATGGACACGCTACCCGCCCTGAACCTGTCCACCGAAGCGACGTCGAGTGCAGACATGGACGGCAGGCGGAGCGCGGCGCGCGCGGCCTGATCGGCGCATTCGCATGCCCCGCTTTTGTCATCATCGGGACGCCGGGCCGTCACGGGCCCGGTGTCCCCGATGGGATGCCTTCAGCTTTCGCTGCGTCCCGACACCCCCGCCTGGGCGAACGTCGCCATGTCGCGATGGCAGGCGAGCGCGCCCTTGAGCAGGCCGATGGCGAGGGCGGCGCCGGATGCTTCGCCGAGACGCATGCCGAGAGCCAGCAGCGGCACCAATCCGAGGCGTTCCAGCACCTCGGCATGAGCCCCCTCGGCCGAGACGTGGCCGGCGAGGCAATGGTCGAGCATCGACGGATCGATGGCGTGGAGGATCGCCGCGGCCGACGTCGCCACGTAGCCGTCGATGACCACGGGGATGCGCTGCATCCGCGCCGCCAGGATGGCACCGGCCATGGCGGCGATCTCGCGGCCTCCGAGGCGCGACAGGACATGGAGCGGGTCGTCGAGGTGGCCGGAATGGAAGGCCAAGGCGGCCTCCACGGCCGCGACCTTGCGCTCGATCCCGGCCGCATCGACGCCGGTGCCGCGCCCGACCCAATGCGCCGCCCCACCGCCATAGAGCGCCGCGTATATCGCCGCCGCGATGGTGGTGTTACCGATCCCCATCTCGCCGAGGCCGAGACAATCGGTTCCGGCGGCGATGGCTTCCATGCCGAAGGCCATGGTGGCCACGCATTCCTTCTCCGTGAAGGCCGGGCCTTCGCAGATGTCGCCGGTGGGAAGATCGATGGCCAGGTCGAAGACCTTGAAGCCGAGGCCGTAGGCAGCGCAAAGTTGGTTGATCGCGCCGCCGCCGGCGGCGAAATTGTCGAGCATCTGGCGATTCACCTCCGCCGGAAACGCCGAGACACCGCGCTTGGTGACGCCGTGGCTGGCCGCGAAGACGCAGACGAGGGGCCGGTCGAGGCTCGGTTGACCCTTGCCCTGCCAGGCTGCGAGCCACTCCACGAGGTTCTCGAGGCGGCCCAGCGCGCCGGCTGGCTTCGTCAGCATCGCGTCCCGCTCGCGCACCATGGCGACGGCGTCACGGTCCGCGCCCGGCACGGAGGCGATCAGTCGGCGGATATCCGAGAACGGCGTCTGATCGGGATTGTCCTGGTTCGGGATCGTCTGAGTCATCGCGCGAAACTCGGCCTTCCGTCTCGGCGCGTCCGGTATGGCGGCCTGCCTGTGGGGCGAGCTATAACCAACCGGGCGCGAGCGGTGAAGGCAGGTCCTCGATGACGCAAGGCCGGGATCTGGAACCGGACGATGCCTTTCCCGGCGCGTCCATGGCTTACGATCTCGCGGCGTGCCTGAGATTCTATTCGCGGCTGCCGGTGCCGCGCCTGCCCGACGAGGGTGATCCGCATCGTCTGCCGGACTTCCGCACCCTGCCGCGCATGCTGCCACTGGCCGGCCTCATCCTCGCCCTGCCCTCCGCCCTCATCCTGCTCGTCGCCTGGGCCCTGGATCTCGGACCGTTCCTGGCAGCCACCCTCGCCCTGGCGGTCGGGACGCTGGTGACGGGGGCGCTGCACGAGGACGGTCTCGCGGATGTGGCGGACGGGTTCGGTGGCGGCACGACGCGCGAGCGCCGCATCGAGATCATGCGCGACAGCCGCATCGGCGCCTATGGGGGCGTCGCCCTCGTCCTGACGCTGGCCCTGAGGATCGGAGCCCTCGCGACGCTGCTCGATCGCACCGGGTCGCTGGCCGCCTTGGCCCTTGTACTGGCCGCCTCTCTCTCGCGCAGCGCAGCCCTGGCGCCGATGGTGCTGCTCGGCCCCGCGCGGCCCGGCGGGGCGGGGGCATCGGTGGGAACACCCGATCGCCGCACCATCGGAATCCTAGCCCTCTTCGCCCTCGCCTTCGTCGTCATTGGCTGGATCGCCGGCTTGCCCTTTCTCGGCATGGTGCTGATGCCCGCCCTGGCGCTAGGAGCCTCCCTCTGCCTCACCGCCCTGGCCCGAGCCAAGATCGGCGGCCAGACCGGCGACGTGATCGGAGCCTGCCAGCAGGTGGCCGAGATCGCGGCGCTTCTCGCCCTCGTGGCGACGGTCCCGCGCTGACCATGGCACTTTGGCGCTTGATCGCGACCCGCCCCTGAGGGCATGGAACGGCCATGACCCAGCCTGTCGCCCCGAGGGCTTCGAGCCCCTGCACGAAGCTCTGCATTCTCGACGCCATGACCGGGCTTTGCGAAGGCTGCGGACGCACGCGCGAAGAGATCGGGCTGTGGGGATCGCTGTCGGAGGCGAAGCGGCAGGCCATCATGGCGACCCTCGGACATCGCCTCCGCGCCGCCTATCCTCTGCGGGACAAGGCCCTGGCCGAGCCATGATCTACGCCGCCCTTGCCGTTCTCCTCGGCATCGTCGCCTTCCTCGCCCTCTCGGACGAATCGAGCACCGTCGCGGGGCTGGAGAAGGACCAGCTCGCGCGGCTCGCCTTCAGCGGAACCCTGCTGACGATCTTCCTCGCCGGGTTCTGGCATCGGTTCCGCGAACAGATCGGTACCAACCTGAAGGCGCTGCTATTCTGGGCCGCCCTCACCGTCGCTCTGGTGGCGGGCTATGCTTACAAAGAAGAAGCCGGGGATGTCGGCAATCGCCTCGTGGGGACGCTGCGCCCCGGCAGTGCCGTCACGGCGGGCGACGGAAGCGTGACGATCAACCGCCGCGCGGACGGGGACTTCTCCGTGCGGGCGGAAGTGAACGGCCGCGCACAGGTCTTCCAGTTCGATACGGGCGCGAGTTCCGTGGTCCTCACGGCGGAGAACGCGGCGGCCATCGGGATTTCCCCCGCGGAATCCGACTTCTCGATCAGGGTCTCCACCGCCAACGGCGTCGCCATGGCCGCCCCGGTCTATCTCGACAGCCTCAGCATCGGCACAATCACCGAACGGCGTGTCTCGGCCCTGGTGAGCCGGCGCGGTGCCTTGTCGGGAAACCTGCTCGGCATGACGTTCCTCGACAGGCTCGGCTCCTACGAAGTGCGCGGCGACCGGCTGGTGTTGCGCCCTGTGCGCTGATGATCGAAGTCTGCCTCATCGAACCGTCCGCTTGGACACAAACCAGGCGCACGAGATGATGTCTCTGCCGCTGGAGAGCGGACGTCGGCATCCCTTGCCGCGAATGGCGGAAGCGACCTGAAACGGGAAGGCGCCTGTGTCCCTGCGGTGGATTCTTTGGCCGGCAAGCGGAATTCTGGCCGGCTTGGCGCTCGTCAAATCCTTGTCTCGGCGGCACGCCAGCCGGTATCGGCGCGCGTATTCGGGCCGGCTCGAAACGAGGTGGATCCAAGTGGACGGCAAGACGATGCATGCCCGCGTCTCGCTCGATGCTGTGCCGGATGACCGCATACCCGTCATCCTCGTCCATGGGCTCGGGATGTCGAGCCGGTACATGATCCCGCTGGCAAATCATCTCGCCCCTCATGTCGAGGTCTATGCTCCCGACCTGCCCGGCTTCGGATTGAGCGAAAAGCCTCGCCGCGCGCTCACGGTTCGCGAGCTCGCGGATGCATTGGCGGCCTTCATGACAGCGATCGGGGTGAGGCGCGCAGCCTTTGTCGGGAATTCGCTCGGCTGCGAAGTGCTGGTCGAACTGGCGCTGGTTTACCCTCACCTCGTGGACCGCCTCGTGTTGCAGGGGCCCACGCCGGACCCGGAGGCGCGCAACCTGGTCCGGCAGGTGGTCGGCTTCCTCGCCATCGCGCCGTTCGAGCGCTGGTCGCTCGCCTTGGTGGCGCTCACGGATTATGCCCGTGCGGGCATCGGACGCTACATCCTGACTCTGCGGAGCATGGTCGACAACCGCATCGGAGAGAAGGCGCTGCGGGTCGAGCAGCCGACGCTCGTGGTTTGGGGCACGCGTGACTACATCGTCCCCCATGCCTTCGTCGTGAGCCTCGCAGACTCCCTGCCCCGGGGCCGCCTTGCCGTCATTCCGGGAGAGGCCCACGGGATCAACTACTCGCATCCCGAGGCGTTCACCGCCGTCCTTCTGCCGTTCCTCCTCGATGAGGGGGAGATGCCTGTCGCATGGAGCCGGACCCCGGCGACTCCGCGAATGCGTGGCGCAGGTATGCCTGTACGAAGTCGGGCATCGAACGGGGGTCGATCTCGCCGCTGGAACCGACCGTGACGAAACCGGCGAGTTCCGGCTCGATCTCTGCCCGGCGATGGCGCTCCATCCTCTCGCGCAGTGCGTCCGCCCATTCGGGGAACATCACGGGCCGCAGAAATGCCGCCTGGGTCCTTCCGCGCAGCAGAAGCCAGTTTTCCGGAGCGTCGGCGGGGAGCGCCATGCCGGTCTCCTCCACGAACTCGCGCCCGGCGCTGCCGGCGAGATCGACCGTATCGCCATCCCGCACGTCGTCGAGGTCCGGCGTGCCGCAGGGGAAGTAGGCCTGTCCGGCATTGGCGGTGTGAGCGCCCATGACACCGAGCAGCACGGCGCCGTCCGACCCGTGCGGGACGATGGCGGCGAAGGCGTTGAGGACACCTCGGTCGGGCGAGCCGAGATCCTTGTGGGTGATGAAGCTCGCGTAGGACGTCTCGAACAGCTCGACGGCACAGGATGTCCCCTCGATACGGCACGACTTGGCGAGCAGCACGCGTCCGTCGAACAGCCCCGACCGCTCGGCGCAGCGGCGCGCCCAGTTCTCGGCGATGGAGGCCGCGTTGGCCTTCGCCCATTCCCATTCGAACGGCACCAGCCGGGCCGTCACCCTCTCGATCCGCGTGAGGGTGAGACCGTCAGGCAAGCAGCGTCCCCTCGCTCATCACCACGGCCGCGCCGCCGATCTCGACGGATTGGAGGGCTCCGGATTCGATGACGAGTTGAAGCGCGATCTCGCTCGGGCGCCCCATGGCGACCCCTTGGCGGATCAGGACATCGTGCTCGCCGTCACCGAGGGGCTCGAACTCCATCATCACGCCGGCGAAGGCCGCGGCGGCGGACCCCGTCGCCGGGTCTTCCATCACGCCGAGATGCGGCGCGAACATCCGGGTCTGGAAGCGGAGGCCGAGGCCTTCCGGGTCCAGGGCATAGAGGTAGAGTGCCGTCCGAGGCTCCAGGGTGGAGAAGGCGGCGAGGTCCACGCGGGCCGCATCGAGCTTCGCCCGCGTGTTGACCGGCACGAACAGGAAAGCCGGCCCGGCCGTGTGCCGGCTCGGCACGTGACGCGCGAAGCCGATATCCTGCGTCTCCAGCCCGATCATCTGGGCGAGGAGCGTCGCGTCCGGTCCCTCGCCATCGTAGTGCGGCAGGATCGGGAGCTTGAAGCGCCCACGGCCGCGCCCCTCGCCCGCTTCGACGACGCAGGCCACGGTGCCAATCGTCTCTTCGAGACCGAAGGCGGTGGCGTCGGTGAGGCCGGATCTCGCATCGTGCAACGCCAGCAGGATCGCCGCCCCGAGCGTCGGGTGGCCGGCGAAAGGCAGCTCACGGGCGGGCGTGAAGATGCGCAGGCGGGCCTTGTGGCGTGCCTCCGTCGGCGGCAGCACGAACACCGTCTCGGACAGGTTGAACTCGCCCGCGATCCGCTGCATCGCCGCGTCGTCGAGCCCTTCCGAATCCAGCACCACGGCCAGCGGATTTCCGGCGAAGGGCGTGTCGGTGAAGACGTCGAGGGTGACGAAGCGGCGGCTCATCGGCTTTTCCTTTTCGCTGACCATCAGACCGGTTCTACCGGGAACGTCTCGCTGGGTGCCACGAACTCGTCCTGCGCATCGACGGTGAGGATCTCGCGCGAACCCGCCTCCGCCGTTCGGCGCAGGAGGCCGTAGACCGAAGCACCGGCCATGCCCAAAGCCAAAGCCGCCGAGCCGGTGCGGGCGTAGTGGACGAGGAACAGCGCCGCGATGGCATCGCCCGCGCCGTTCACGTCGAGGGCGAGGCGCGGCGTGCGCAGGCGCCAGAACAGGCCACCCTCCCCCGCCATCAAGTCGATGGACTCGGACGGGGTGTCCTCGGTGACCAGGGACGTCACCAACACGACGCGCGGCCCCAAAGCCTGGATCGCCGCCAGGGCGGCCTTGGCCTCGCCGAGTGTGCCGGTGGGCAGGCCCGACAGGAAGTTCAATTCGAACTGGTTCGGGGTGACGATGTCGGCGGCGGGCAAGGCCTGATCGCGCAGGAATTCAGGGATGCCGGGGCGGACATAGATGCCCCGATCGGTATCGCCCATCACGGGGTCGCAGCAATACAGCGCCTTGGGGTTGGCGCTCCGCACCGCCGCCACGGCCCGCACGATGGCGGTGCCGATATCGGCCGAGCCCATATAGCCGGACAGGACGCCGTCGCATTGCCCCAGCACGCCGCGCTCCGCGATGCCGAGCACGAGGTCCTCGATCATCGGCCCGTCGAACACCCGGCCGCGCCAGGCGCCGTAGCCGGTATGGTTGGAGAACTGCACGGTATGGATCGGCCAGACCTCGACGCCGAGCCGCTGCATCGGGAACACCGCCGAGGCATTGCCCACATGGCCGAAGGCAACGTGCGACTGGATCGATAGAATTCTCATCGGCGTATCAGGCTTTGCTTCGACGGGTGCGAGCGCGACGATCAGCGTCGTAGCCGGTTTCGCTCTGCGGTGCATTCACAACCGACGCGAGGCTCGTCCGTGACGAGATCGACGCTTGCCGGAAGGGCGACCTTCCCGCACATCGGGCGCGACAGGCAGGGGCATCCATGGATTTCGAAGCGCTGAAGACCACGACCCTGACCTTCGTGGAGACGCACAAGGAATGGGCACCCCTCATCATCGCCGTGCTCGCCTTCTGCGAATCCCTGGCCTTCCTGTCGATCCTGGTCCCCGCCACGGTGCTGCTGGTGGCCATCGGCGCGTTGATCGGTGCGAGCGGCATCCCGTTCTGGCCGATGGTGATCGCCGGCGGCATCGGCGCCGGGCTCGGGGATTGGGTGTCCTACGAGATCGGCCGCTACTTCCAGCACGGCGCCAAGTCGATCTGGCCGATGAGCCGCTATCCGCAGATGGTCGCCAAGGGCGA
The DNA here is from genome assembly GCF_000376345.1 of Methylobacterium sp. 88A. Lineage (NCBI taxonomy): Bacteria > Pseudomonadati > Pseudomonadota > Alphaproteobacteria > Hyphomicrobiales > Methylobacteriaceae > Methylobacterium > Methylobacterium sp. 88A. Next base: position 921,906 of record NZ_AQVT01000001.1, on the reverse strand, counting down.
GGATTTCTGCAGGCGCTACGGCGCCTGGGGCATCGTCATCGGCCGGTTCATCGGCCCGGCCCGCGCGGTGGTGCCGCTCATCGCCGGGATGTTCGAGGTGGCGCGCCTGCCGTTTCAGCTGGCCAATTGGAGTTCGGCCTTCGTCTGGGCCTTCGTCTGGCTCGCGCCGGGCGCGGGCGTCATCAGCTTCTTCAAGTCCTGACGCCACATGCGCCGGTTCCCGCCCGAACGCATCGTCTGCCTCACCGAGGAAACCGTCGAGACCCTCTATCTGCTGGGTGAGGAGGACAGGATCGTCGGTGTGTCCGGCTACGCCGTGCGCCCGGCTCGCGTGCGCAAGGAGAAGCCGCGCGTCTCGGCCTTCACGAGCGCCGACCTGCCAAAAATCCTCGCCCTGCAGCCGGACCTCGTCCTCGCCTTTTCCGACATGCAGGCCGAGATCGTCGCCGACCTCGCCCGCGCCGGAATCTCGGTCCATCTCTTCAACCAGCGCGACGTCGCCGGCTGCCTTGCCATGATCCGTACCGTGGGCGCCCTGGTCGGGGCCAGCGAGAAGGCCGACGCGCTGGCCCAGGGTTACGCCCACCGCCTCGGCGCCGCCGCCCTCGACAATGCCGGCCCGCCCCGGCTGACCGTCTATTTCGAGGAATGGGAGGAGCCGATGATCTCCGGCATCGGCTGGGTCTCCGAACTCATCGGCTATGCCGGCGGCGACGACGTCTTTCCCGACCTCGCCCGCCAGCCGGCGGCCAAGGACAGAATCGTCACGTCGGATCAGGTGATCGCCGCGCGGCCGGACGTCATCCTCGCCTCGTGGTGCGGCAAGCGGGTGAACGTGGCGCGGATCCGCGAGCGGCCGGGCTGGGATTCGATCCCCGCCGTGGCGGCGGGGCGTATCCACGAGATCAAGTCACCTCTGATTCTGCAGCCAGGGCCGGCGGCGCTCACCGATGGGTTCGACGCGATCCGCGCCGCACTGGCGGGCGGGCAGGCTGCCGCAGGTGACAAGGGCGGGCCGACCTGATTCCCTGGCGGGACAGTCGATTCGAGACCGCACTCTTCCCAAGTGAAGCCATCCCCAAGCGAAGCCATGTCAGCAGCCCTCGCCCATCTCGTCCTTCCGCCGGACCGCCGGCAATCGGCGACCGCGCTCCAGGTCCAGCGCGGGGTCCGCCGGCTGTTCGCTGACCTCGGCCATGTGACGATTCCGGAATTCTCCCTCGCCAATGGCAGGCGGGCGGACATCATCGCCCTGTGCCCGGCGGGCAGGCTGACCATCGTGGAGATCAAGTCCAGCGTCGCCGACTTCCGCGCCGACAAGAAGTGGCCGGATTATCGGGACTATTGCGACCGCTTCTATTTCGCCGTTCCGGATTCCCTCCCCGAAGGACTGACGCCCGACGAGGCCGGGCTGATCATCGCCGACGGCTACAGCGCCGCGATCCTGCGCGACCCGGTCGACCATGTGCTGAGCGGCGCCCGCCGCAAGGCGGTGACGCTCCGCTTCGCCCATTCCGCCGCGCGGCTGCTGCACGTGCTCGCCGATCCTGGCGCGGTGCGGGAGGGGGCGCTTTAGCCTAGCAGGACGCTGCACGAGTCTTGTAAGCCGGCCGCCCCCGGGATCGGCCTACCGCCCGCTTCGCCGCGCCGAGACCAGCGCCAGGGCGGCGAGATCCTTGTCGCCGTCGCCGTGGCTGACGGCGTCGATGAGGGTGTCGCGCAGCACGCTGGCGAAAGGCATCGGTACGCCGGCCTGGCCCGATGCCGCGAGGGCGAGGCCGATATCCTTCAGCCCGAGCCGCAGACCGAAGCCCGGCGGCTCGTAGCGCCCGGCGGCGATCGAGGCGCCGTAGCCCTTGTAGACCGGCGAAGCGAAGAGCGTGTTGGTGAGAAGGTCGAGGAGATCGGCACCGGCGACGCCATGCCCTTCGGCGAAAGCGGCGGCTTCGCCCATGGCCTCGATGGCCGCAAACAGCATGAAGTTGCCCGCGAGCTTCACCGCATTGGCCCGGTACGGCTCGGTTCCGAAGGGCCAAGTCTTCGTGCCGAGGGCGTCGAGCAGCGGTTGCGCCGTCGCGATGACGGAAGGGTCTCCCGCGACGACGATGTTCAGGGCACCGTTCTGCGCCACGTCCGGCCTGCCGAAGACGGGGGCGGCGATATAGGGCACGCCGGCCCGCGCGTGGATCGCGGTGAGTTCCTGCGCGAGCCCCACCGAGATCGTGCTCATGCTGAGATGCAGGCCGGGCCGGGTGCCGGAATCGAGAAGCCCGCCCTCCACGATCACCGAACGCAGGGCCGCGTCGTCGGCGAGCATGGTGATCGCAGCATCCCCGGTGAAGGCGTCCGCCGCGCTATGCACGACCGTCACCCCGTCGAGACCGTCGGCGGCCGATGCGGTCCGGTTCCAGACCCTCACCCGATGACCGCCCCGGACGAGGCTCTGAACCATGCCCCGGCCCATCCGGCCCAACCCGATCACGCCGACATCCATCTGAGTGTTCCCTTAGTTTGTCCCGGCTCAATGGCCGTTGAGGAATTCGAGCATCGTGGCGTTGAAGCGATCGGTCGCTTCCATATGGACGAGGTGGCCGATGCCGTCGAAGACGACAGCGCGCCCATCGGGCATCCGTGCCGCCAGGGCTTTGGCATGGCCGGCATTGTCGCCCATGGCGGCGCGCAGGTTCTCGGGGGCGAAAGGCTTGCCCGGTGCGTTGCGGTCGTTCCCGCCCATGACGAACAGCGTCGGCGCGGCGATCGGCGGGATCTCGTGCACCACCGGCTGTCCCCAGATGATCTGGTAGGAATTGACGAAGGATTGGAGCCAGCGCGGATACTCGCCTGAGCCTTTGACGCGCTCGCGTATCGACACGAAGGGCTCGATCGCCGAGGAGGGAAGCGACAGCGCGTAGTTCGTCGTCAGCTGGCGCCGGTAGGCTTCCGCGGTGACACCGCCCTCGATCCGCAGAAGCGTGTCGTTGGAAACCGGCGGGACGGTGAAGCGATAATCCTCGAGACCGATCGGCGCTTCGAGGACGAGGCTGTTCACCCGGCTCGGCGCGTTTCGGGCGAGGCGGGCGGCCAGCATACCGCCCATGGAATGGGCGACCACGTCGACCCGCGGGAGATTGAGGGCATCGAGAAGCGATACGGTTTCCGCCGCCATCACGTCGAAGCTGAACGGTCCCACCGGCTTCGACGATTTGCCGAAGCCGAGTTGGTCGGGAACGACCACGCGGTAGCCCGCACCGGCCAGCGCGCCGATCACCGGCTCCCAGTAACTCGACGGGAAATTGCGGCCGTGCAGCAACAGCACTGTGCGTCCATTTGGCGTCCCGGTCGGCGTGACATCCATATAGGCGAGACGCTGGCGCTCATTGTCCCGTGTCAGGTCGAGGAACCAGACCGGATAGGGATAGGCGAACCCTTCGAGCCCGATCCCGAGAGGGTCTGTATCCTCGGCTCGCACGGCGGCGGGCAACAGCGCGAGCAGGCAGCCGAGCAGGAGTGTCGCCAGACGCATGTCATTCCTCCGAAGGGGGTAACGATGCCGCCCCCCTTGCCGAGGGGTGACATAGGGCACTTGCCGAAGCGAGCAGGGATCGTCCACGGCTTTGTGCGATGACGCACGAGGCAACTCCCCCTGGCGGCGGCAAGGCCGGGCCGGTCCCCGACAAACCGATGGACGGCCTGCCGGTGCGCGAACGCATGCTGGCGCTTCTCGCCATCGGGCTCGCCATGACCATGGCGGTGCTGGACGGGGCCATCGTCAACGTGGCCCTTCCGGCCATGGCGAAGGATCTCGGGGTCAGTCCGGCCTCGGCGATCTTCGTGGTCAACGGCTTCCAGATCGCGGTGACAGCATCGCTGCTGCCTTTGGCCTCCCTCGGCGACATCCTCGGCTATCGGAAGGTCTATCTCGGCGGCCTCGTCCTGTTCGTCGCGGCGTCCCTCGCCTGCGCTCTTTCCACATCCCTGCCCGGGCTCATCGTCGCGCGCATCGCCCAGGGGTTCGGCGCCGCCGGGATCATGAGCGTGAACATCGCCCTGGTGCGGTTCATCTACCCGCACCGCATGATCGGCCGGGGCGTCGGCAACGTCGCTCTCATCGTCGCCATGGCTTCCGCTACCGGCCCCACCGTGGCCGCCGCGATCCTGTCCGTGGCGACTTGGCCCTGGCTGTTCCTGGTCAACCTGCCCGTCGGCCTCGTGGCCCTGGCGGTGGCGGCGCGGACCCTGCCGGTGACGCCGGTGAGCGAGGCCCGGTTCGACGTCCCGAGCGCGATCCTCAACGCCCTCACCTTCGGCCTTCTCATCATCGGGCTCGATGGAATCGGCGAGGCGAACGGGCGCTGGCTCGCCCTGGCGGAGATCGCAGCCGGGCTCGCGGTCGGCACCGTGTTCGTGCGGTATCAAGCGCGGCTCACGACGCCCCTGCTACCGGTGGATCTGCTGCGCATTCCCGCCTTCGCCCTGTCGATGGTGACCTCCATCGCCTCGTTCGGGGCGCAGATGATGGCCTATGTCGCCCTGCCCTTCTATTTCCAGGATGCGCTGCACCTCTCGGCAACCGAGACCGGCTTCCTGATGACGCCCTGGCCCATCGCCATCGCCATCACGGCGCCGATATCCGGCCGCCTCGCCGACCGGTACGCGCCGGGTGTTCTCGGCGGAATCGGGCTGGCGCTCATGTCCGGTGGCATCGCGGCGCTGGCGCTGCTCCCCGCCGCTCCGTCCCTCCTTGATATCGCCTGGCGGCTGACCGTCTGCGGCGTCGGCTTCGGGCTGTTCCAATCGCCCAACAACAAGGTGATCGTCACCAGCGCACCACGCTCGCGCAGCGGCGGAGCCAGCGGCATGCAATCGACGGCGCGGCTGACCGGGCAGTCGCTGGGCGCGGCCCTCGTCGCCGTCATTTTCGGGCTCACCCACGCCAGCGGCACGGTGTTCTCCATCGGAACCGCTCTGTGGTGCGCCTGCGCCATGGCAGCGGCGGGTGCCGTCTCCAGCATCATGCGGCGCCAGCCGACGGGCTGATCCACCGAACGCAGCCACCCATCGCCTCGGGCGTTGATCAACGAGGCTGCCAACGGAGGAACATTCATGGACATGAATCTGAAGGGGCGACGTGCGCTGGTGACCGGCTCGACCGGCGGCATCGGCTACGGCATCGCCAAGGCCCTTGCCGGAATGGGTGCAACCGTCGCCGTCAACGGGCGCACACCGGACCGGGTCCGGGCGGCGATCGCGCGCTTGACCGAGGAAACCGGCACGACCTGCTTCATCGCGGCGCCCGGCGACATCGCCACGGCGAGCGGTGCGGAGGCGGTGGTGAAGGGGCTGCCGGCCGTCGATATCCTGGTGAACAACACCGGCATCTTCGAGCCGAAGCCGTTCTTCGAGATACCTGACGAGGATTGGCTTCGCTTCTACGAGACCAACGTCATGAGCGGCATCCGCCTCTCCCGCGCCTACACGCCGGGCATGGTCGCGGCGGGATGGGGGCGGGTCGTCTTCATCTCCAGCGAGTCCGGCCTGAACATTCCGGTGGAGATGGTGCATTACGGCATGACGAAGACGGCGCAACTCGCCGTGTCACGCGGCCTCGCCGAGACCGTGGCCGGAAGCGGGGTAACGGTCAACAGCGTGCTTCCCGGTCCGACCCTCTCGGAGGGTGTCGCGGACTTCATGGCGAAAATGGCGAAGGATACCGGCGAGGTCGACCTCGACAAGCTGGGACGGGACTTCGTCGCCGAGCACCGCTCCACCTCGCTGATCGGTCGCCTCGCGACCGTGGAGGAGGTCGCCAGCATGGTGGCTTATATCTGCAGCCCGGCCGCGAGCGCCACCAGCGGCGCCGCTCTGCGTGTGGATGGCGGGGTCATCCGGCACATCGCCTGAGGCCGACCCACCCGAACCGGGAGCGGCCGTATCGCCGTCTCGAAGAGCCTGCCCGGCGCTGTCGAAGCGCCGGGCCGCATCGGCGTCAGGCCGACTTGAGATGGGCCGCGAGGTGCTTGTTCATTTCGAACATGGTGCACTTGTCCTTGCCGAAAACCTTCTTCAGCTTGTCGTCGGCCAGGATCTCGCGCTTGTTCTCCGGGTTCTGGAGATTGTGCTTCTTGATGTATTCCCAGACCTTGCTGACGACCTCGCCGCGCGGAAGCGCTGCGGCGCCGACCACGGCTGCGAGTTCCTCGGAGGGCTTCAGCGGCTGCTGCAGCGCGTTCGGCTTGGCGGCGCCTTCGGCCTTCGGAGCAGCGGCCTTCTTGGCGGCGGCCGGCTTTTCGGCTGCCTTGGTGGTGGTTTTGGTTGCCATGAGTTCCTCCGGAATTTGGCTTCGAGCGCCGTCACGCCCACGGCCAGGGGCCTCGGAGCGCATAGCTGCAACAACTAAGCGGTGCTGAGAGCGTTCCAAGAGGGAATCACGTAGACCCACCGCCCATCCACAGAAGGGACGGGGATAACGGGGACCCTGCAGCCCTTTCGATCATCGATCACACACAATCTCCGTGGCATGGGCGGTCGCCAGTGCAGCCACGCTTCGCAGCAGGCCGACGAGACGTCATTGCGGCCGTGGACCGGAGTTTTTTTCCGAAAAGCTTCACGCTAACAACGGCTTGTGTGGCTGCCGGCACGGCCGAGGGGGATTCGCGCCACCGACGCGTCATCCGGCTCAAAGCAATGCGGCCGGTGCGAAGCGCGTGGGCTGACGACGGCGTCCCGAAGCATCGAGGGCCTGTTGTGACCGCCAGGCGCGAGGATGGAATTTTTTTCGACCGACCGTCATCGAGGACGCAGGCGCATCGCCCGACCCGGACAATGCAACGATCCCTTAAACTCGATGAGGAACACTCCGCGCATGATCATCGCAGTCGTTGCCCTCACCATCGTCGCTTCCGGCGCGTTCCTCGCTGGTCTTGCCGGACTCGTCGCCGCCGAGAGTCGGGGCGAAGCCGACACACGTGGCGCCGACCTGATCTGACCGTCGAGATCACGCTTTCCGCATGCAGCGTTTCCGCCGTGCGGAAGGAGCCGTTGCAGTGCCTTTCACGAAACTCCCGCATCGCCGCCCGGCCGGAAACGGAAGGCGGCGATGACCGGGAGTTTCGCGAGCGTTCCTCAGAACTTGCCGCCGAGGCCGACGCTGCCGCCCGAGCCCATCTGCGGAGCGAGACCACCGGAGCTCGACCGGCTGGTCGTATCGCCTTCGATATCCTCGCGGCGGATACGCCGCTCCGACTCCGCCTGCGAGCGGGCCTGGCCACCGGCCGATTTCGGCAGGTCGAGCCGCCGCGTCGGCGCCGTCTGCAGAGGCACGCCATCGGGGTCCACTTCGGCCGCCCGCGGGCGCTGGGCTCCGGGAACCGAGCCACGCATGGACGGCGGAGGCCCCACTTCGCTCTCGGGCATGACGCCTGAATTGCCGGACAGCGCCTGACATCCGCCCAGGGCCGCCGCGATGAGCGCCACGGCGCAGACGTTCGACGGGATACGCATCGACTTGATCCTCAAAAGTATTCCACCCTGGTTCGCGCGGGTGGTCCGGCACGCTTGCGCGCATCTCTACGATGCACAAAAGGCGAAAACCAGACGATCGCAGGGCGTTTGTCACACCTCCCCCCTCGACCTGAGGGAAAATTCGGGGTGATCGTCCACCGGTTCGTCTGGACACCCCCCATACTCCACGCCACCATGGCCGCGACGGTCCGGTTCTTGCCAACTCGACATCGCGGCGAGCCGCATCGTCGCCGATCGACCCGCCCTCATCCACAACTTCGCCTTGGTCCGCCCTCATACGCCGTCCGTCCCATGGCAGGTGGGAACTCATCGGAATGGCTCAGGTTGAGCGGGAGCCGGCGAGATGCTTCTTCGGGGAACGCACGTGTTCAGAACTGTCCGGATGGTCGCCGCCGCGTCGATCACCCTTTGGGCCGCCGCCGCAGCAGCAGCGGATGGCAACGCCACGGTCAACGGCCCGGCGAGCGAAGCAGCGCCGGCCGCCCCCGCCGCGCCTCCTGCCCCGCCGCCCGCACCGGCCCCGCAGCCTGCGGCGCCGCCGGCTGCGCCAACGGCCACCGCACCCGTACTGCCGACCGGCACCCCTGCCACGGTCCTGGACACCCAGGATTACGAGGGCGTGCTCGGCAAGGGCGTCCGCAGTTCCACCGGCGAGGATATGGGCCGGATCATCGACATCATCCTCGACAAGGACGGTCGCCCGCGCGCCGCCATCATCGATTTCGGCGGCTTCCTCGGGGTCGGCTCCCGCAAGATCGCCGTGGATTGGCGGTCCATGCGGTTCTCGCCCGATGGCAAGCCGAGCCGCCTCGTCCTTCAGTTGAGCCGCAACCAGGTGCGCGTCTCGCCGGAGTACAAGCCGGGAGATCCCATCGTGGTCCTCGGTCCGGCTAGCCCTAGCGTTCCGCCCGATGGCGAGCCGGCTCCTGCGACCGCGTCGAGCCAGGTTCCGGCGGCTCAAGCGCCAGTTGCCCAGCCCGCGGCTCCGGTCCAGGCTCCGGTGGCGCCGACGCCGAGCGTTGCACCCTCTCCCGCGCCCGACAAGCCGGGTGAGAAAACGCCGGACAAATGACGGCATCCCGCTCGCAGAATCGACGCGTCATCAAGCCCCGTGAATTGCCGCGATCGGAGTTCCGGCCGCGCGGGGCTCTTCGACGCGACGCCTATGCCGAGAAGCCCGGAGAGGGTTCCACCGACATGCAGGCTGGTTCGGTGAGGAGCAGCCGGGGGCTCGACGCCTTTGCGTTCTTTGTCGCGAACCTCCAGACCGGATTCGGTCCGTTTCTCGCCGTGTACTTCACGCAGGCGCAGTGGACGCAATCCGACATCGGTTTCGCCCTGACCGTCGGGAGCCTCGTGAGCCTGCTCGGCCAGGTGCCGGGCGGTGCCTTCGTCGACGCCGTCCGCTCGCGACGCTTCGCGGCGGGGCTCTCGGTGGTGGCGATCTCGCTCAGCGCCTTCGCTCTCGCCATGTGGCCGAGCTTCCTCATCGTCCTCCTCGCGATGGCGGCCCATTCCGCGGCGAGTTGTATTCTCACACCGGCCATCGCGGCCATCAGCATCGGCCTCGTCGGCCATAAGCGAGCCGGTGAGCGGCTCGGGCGCAATGCCAGCTTCTCGGCGCTCGGCAACGCCGTCGCTGCGGCGCTGATGGGGGCCTGCGGCTACTACCTGTCGAACGACGCGGTGTTCTACCTCACCGCTTTCCTCATGATCCCGACCCTGATCGCGCTCTCGTTCATTCGCCCTGGCGCGGTGCCGCTTCAGGCACGCCAGGGCGAGACGGTGGAATCCGGCCCCAAGGAAAGCGCGCTGAAGGCCATCGTCACCAACCGCGCCCTGCTGTGCTTTGCCGCCTGCATGACTCTGTTCTTCCTCGCCAACGCCGCCATGCTGCCGCTGGTGGGCAGCATGCTGACCTTACGGGCCAGCGAGACCGCCACGGCGCTCATCGCCGCCTGCATCGTGGTGCCCCAGGTCGTCCTGGCGATCTCCGGACCTGCCGTCGGACGGGCCGCAGAGAAGTGGGGGCGACGCCCCCTCCTTCTCATCGGCTTCGCCGCCCTGCCGATCCGCGGGCTGCTGTTCGCCTATACCGACAGCCCGGAACTCCTCGTCGCGATCCAGGTCTTCGACGGCGTCTCGGCGGCCGTGTTCGGGGTCATGGTGCCCCTCGTGGTCTCCGACGTCACGCGCGGCACCGGACGGTTCAATCTCGCCCTCGGTGCGGTCGGAACCGCCATGGGCATCGGCGCCGCCCTGTCGACGTCACTGGCCGGAATCATGGCCGATCATCTCGGTAGTCACAGCGCCTTCCTCGGCCTCGCGATCGTCGGTCTCGCCGGCTTCGCGCTGCTTGCCCTGATCATGCCGGAAACCCGTCAGGCCGAGGTGGTCTGAAGGGTGGGACGGCACCGAATTCGCTTGCCGCTCAACACCCGTTCAGGTTTCCTCTCTACAAACGGGCAAGCTTGACGGTCGCCCGCAACGCTTGGACGAGATTAGCGTTGCGACCTATAAGTTCACGGTTCCGTGCGGCCTGCTTGCGGGATCGCGCGAGCATCCGTCAGTTAAAAACGAGCACTGGGATGGTCACCCATATGGAAGACCTCTGCGTCTACGCCGACAGGCCCTTCGCGTTCGTCGCCCGCTATCTCAAGCGGCGGGCACTGCCGCATCTGGTGATCCTCTGCGCCGTCCTCGGAGCCGTCGCGTTCTCGGTGAGTACCGATTACGCACTCAAGGGCGTCGTCGATGCCCTCAGCAAGGGACCCGACGCGGGCTTGATCTGGGGGGCGCTGGCGATCCTCATCGCCTTCATCGCCGCCGACAACATGCTCTGGCGCGTGGCGAGTCTCGTCGGGTCCTTCACTTTCGTCGGTGTGACGGGTGATATCCGCCGCGATCTGTTCCGGCACATGACCGGCCACTCGCCGTCCTTCTTCGCCGACCGGCAGCCGGGCACCCTGGCCTCGCGCATCACGGCGACCTCGAACGCGATCTTCACGGTCGAGAACATGTTCGTGTTCAACGTGATGCCGCCCTGCGTCGCGGCCTTCCTGTCGATCATCTATATCGGCACCGTGAATCTCACCATGGCGGGCGTCCTGGCCGGCATCTTCGCCGCCGTCGTCGTCCTGATGTTCAAGATGGCGGCTGCGGGAAAGCCGCTCCACCACGACTTCGCCGCCAAGGCCGCCAGCGTCGACGGCGAGATGGTCGACCTCGTCGGCAACATGCCGCTCGTCCGGGCCTTCTCGGCGTTCAAGCGGGAGTACAAGCGCTTCGACGGCACGATCGGCGTCGAGATGCGCTCGCGCCGGTCGTCGCTGCTCTACCTGGAGAAACTGCGGATCGTTCACGCGATCCTGACGGTCTTCGCCGTGCTCGGTCTGCTCTATTGGGCCATCATCATGTGGGAAGCCGGCCAGGCGACGAACGGTCAGGTGGTCCTCGTCTGCACCCTCGGCATCCGCATCCTCGCCGCCACCCGCGACCTGGCCGTGGCCCTGGTGGATGCGACCCAGCATACCGCCCGCCTCTCGGAGGCCCTGCATACCCTGCTTCAGCCGCACGACCTGATCGACCATCCGGAGGCCATGCCGCTGTCGGGAACGGGCGCCGAGATCGATTTCGATCACGTGGCCTTCTCCTATCCCGATGGGCGCGCGGTGTTCACGGACTTCAACGTGAAGATCGAAGCCGGCCAGCGCATCGGCCTCGTGGGCAAGTCGGGCGGCGGCAAGTCGACCCTGTTCTCGCTGCTCCAGCGCTTCTACGAGGTTCAGGGCGGGAAGATCCTGCTCAACGGCCAGGACATCAACCGCGTGACCCAGGACTCGTTGCGCGAGGCCATCACCGTGGTGCCGCAGGACGTCTCGATGTTCCACCGGACCCTGCGCGAGAACATCCGCTACGGCCGGCCGGACGCATCGGACGAGGATGTCTGGAAGGCCGCCGCGGCGGCGCATTGCACCGATTTCATCGAGGCACTGCCAGAAGGTTTCGACACCATCGTGGGCGACCGGGGCGTGAAGCTGTCCGGCGGTCAGCGCCAGCGTATCGCCATCGCCCGCGCGATCCTGAAGGATTCGCCGATTCTCCTGCTCGACGAGGCCACGTCGGCCCTCGACGCGGATTCCGAGGAGGCGATCCGGCACGCTTTGGCCAACCTGATGAAGGGCCGCACCGTCATCGCGATCGCACATCGTCTCTCGACGCTGAAGGATTTCGACCGGATCGTGGTGCTGGAAGGCGGGCGTATCATTCAGGACGGCTCACCGGACAAGCTCACCCATCTCGACGGGTTCTATCGCGAGTTGATGAAGAAGGAATCGATGTCGATGGCGGCTTTGGCCGCCGCCTGACCGACCAGGCGAATGGAGACACCCCAGAACCCTCGATCGCGCGGATGAGAGAAGCCGCGCGATCGGGCTTTGGAACAATCACCGCACCCTCCATCATCCGGGAGGGATGGGAAATGCCGGTGGCATCATTCAACGCTATGTAAGGCGGGCCTCGCGCGCGGCCTCGCCCGTGTCTCGTTACTCGACCACGAGCTTGTAGCTTTGTCCCGCACGGATGACGGCGCCCCGCTCCAGCTCGTTGAGCACGAGGAACCGGTCGAGGGGACGATCCGGAACGACCATCCTGCGTGCCATCTCGTCGGCCGTATCGGCCGGTCCGGCGGTCACCACCTGGATGCGCAACGGGCGCAGGGATTTCACCTCGTCGGGGCCGACGCCGGACAGGCTTTCGGTCCAGCGCCGGAACGCACCGTCGGGATCCGTGCTGCCCTTGGCGGCCATGATCATGCGGAAGGTCGTCTCTCCGACCCGGACGGCAGCGAGGCGGAAGGTCCAGTCCTTGCCGCGCGACATCGCCGTCACCGCCGAGTTGCCGGCGACCATGCGGTTCTCCACCGAACTCGCCTCGATGCTGTCGCTCCACGTGGCGCGCAACACCTCCTCCAGGCTCTGGCCCACATGGCTTTCGACCTGATCGAACAGGAGGCGGCGGCTCCCCTCCCCCGTGGCACCGAGGACGGCGTTCCGCGTGTTCTCGATGGTGAACCCCTCCGGCACCTCGAAGGCGATGCCGAGGCTCGGATGAAGGAAGCGGCGGCCCTTGACGATGCCGTCGCCCGGATTGTCGCCATAGGCGATCCCGTCGATGGCGGCGAGGTAACGGGCGCGTTCATCGACGCCGAGGCCGGGCGCGCCGATGAGACGCGCGGCTCGGGTGACGAGGTTGATCCGTTCGCTCGTGCCCGGATGAGTGGCGAGCATGTCGGGCTCGCCGGCCATGCCCGTCCCGGTCTTCATGTTGGTGGTGCGGTTGAGGGAGTTGAGGAACCGCCCCGCGCCGAACGGATCGTAGCCCGCACGGGCAAGCGTCCGCACGCCGATCCCATCGGCCTCGAGCTCCTGATCGCGGGAGAAGCGGGCCAGGGCGAATTTCGACTGGTTCTGGAGTTGCGCGCCGGTGGCCGGATCGTTGAGGACGTCGGCGACCACCCGGCTCACCAGTTGGGAGCGCAGGGCGAGCTCGGTACGGGCCGTGGCATGGCGCAGGGTGACGTGGGCGATCTCATGGGCGAGGACGGCGGCGATCTCCGACGTATCGCTGGCGAGCGCCAGCAAGCCTCTCGTCACGTAGAGACGGCCATTCGGCAGCGCGAAGGCGTTGATGACCGGCGAATCGAGCAGCGTGACCGCGTAGGTCTCCTCGGGACGATCGGTGGCCTTCACCAACCGGTCGGTCACCTCGGTCAGCAGGCGCAGAGCCGCCGGCGAGCGGTATTCCCCGCCGAACGACGCCACGAGCTTGGCATGGTCGGCATCGGATGCGGTGCGCTCCCGGCCGGTGGTCCGAGGCGCCTCGACGGGCACCTTGATCGCCGCCGGCTGCAGGACCACGCCGCTCTGGTCAGAACTGCAACCGGTCAGAATGAGCGTCGAGACGAGCAGCCCGGTTCGGACCGCTCCATATCCGCGATGTCGTGTCTGCCCCCCGCTCATACCGTTCAGCGCCGAAGCGTCCGCTCCTCATCCAGAACTTCGATCATGTCTGCGCTCGCGATGTCGAGGGTGGGGCCGCGCCACGCTTCCACGATTCCCCGAACCCGGACGATGCGCCCCCGCAGGGCCGCCATATTCAGACCACGTTCGCGCAGCCGCCGCCAAGTGCGCTTCGACACGGTGACCGTCAAGCCATCCTCGCCTCGTTTGGCGAAGTCGAGATAGGTCCGCGCCGGACGCTCGCCGACATTCACGACCCGGCCCTGCGCCACGATGAAACGCCCCGTGGCCTCACGCAACGCAGCACCGTCCCGGCCCTCGCGGACACCAGCCCGCCACAGGCCGCGGGCGGCCGCCCGAGCCCCGGATTCCAGGGTCAGCAAGGCCGGCCGGCAGAGCGTATCGCGTTCCCCCGCATCGGCATAAGCGAGCCCCTCCTCGATCAAGCCACCGGCCAGGTCGATGGCTTCGTCGGAGACGGCCGCATCCACATGCATACGGCCCCAGCGGTCGATCTCCCCGCGCGGTACGAGGGTCAGCGTACGGTGCCGATGGTCGAGCATCCAGGCACGCGCGGCGCCGTCATCCTCCACCGGCCAACGGATCCCGTCGAGTACGGCGCGATCACCCGATGCCAGGATCATCTCGCCACGCTCCCCGAGCCCGGCGAGCGCCTCCTGTCGCGTCGGCCCACCCACGCATTGGGGCGCCACGGACCGCGCCGCTTCGGCACGCGCCGCCCCGGCGAGAACCAGCGCCATGCTCGCTGTCCTCAGGATGCGTTCGATCCGCCGCCCGATCATCACGCGCTGCATCCTCGCCCATCCGGATCCGAACCGGAGCAACCAGATACCATTCTGGGGCTTCGCATCGCGGCAAAACAAGGAAACGAGGGCAGGACCGGGTGGTTTGCCCCGTCATGCGGCCAGTAAGCCACACCGTAAGCCACGCAGGCGGACGCGGCCGAACTCCCTTGCGCGACAAGGGCCTTCGACGCTGCCGGGACATCCCTTGATTCCCGTCCCTGCGGATCCCAAGTGACGGCAATCGGCTGCGGGCCCCTCTGGCGGATGCGCGTCTACGCCTTCCGTGATGTCGGAGCCGATGCTTTCCTGCGTTTCGCAAAGCATCGACGGTCCCGAATGGTCGACTTTCTCTTCATCGAATGGCTCGGCAAGCCTGTCTGGATGTGGCTCGGCTTCCACGCCCTGGTCGCGGGCCTTCTCGCCTTCGATCTCGGCCTGTTGCACCGGGACAAGGACCACGAGATCGGCGTGAAGGAGAGCCTTCTCCTCACCGCGTTCTATTTCAGCCTCGGCCTTGCCTTCGGGGGCTGGATCTGGTGGTACTTCGGTGCTCAGCCCGCCCAGGAATATGTCGCCGGCCTCGTGGTCGAGAAGTCGTTGTCCATGGACAACGTCTTCGTCATCGCAGTCATTCTCACGTCCCTCGGCATTCCCCGCGCCGCCCAGCACCGGGTTCTCGTCTGGGGCATCCTCGCCGCGGTTCTCCTGCGCGGTCTGATGATCGGGCTCGGTGCCGCCCTGGTGCATCAGGCGGCCTGGGTGCTGTCGATCTTCGCCGCCTTCCTGATCTTCGCCGGTTTGAAGATGCTGTTCGGAAAGGAAGAGGAGGCCGGCGACATCCAGGACAACGCCATGGTGCGGGTGCTGCGCAAGGTGATGCGCATCACGCCCGAAATGCATGGCCAACGCTTCGTCGTCCGTAAGGCGGATCCCGAGACCGGGAAGTCGGTGCTGTGGTTCACGCCTCTCGCCCTCGGCCTGATTCTCGTGAACGGTGCCGACGTGATCTTCGCCGTCGATAGTGTCCCGGCGATCTTCGCCATCACCACGGACACCTTCGTCGTCTACACCTCGAACATCTTTGCGATTCTCGGCCTGCGCGCTCTGTATTTCGCCCTTGCCGCGATGGTCGACCGTTTCGCCTACCTGAAGACGGCCCTCGCTTTCATTCTCATCTTCATCGGCACCAAGATCGTGGTCGCAGACACGTTCGACCTCGTCCACGTACCGCCGTGGGTATCCCTGGCGGTCACGCTCGTACTGCTCGCCGGTGGCGTCGCCTACAGCCTGTGGCGCACGCGGGACGTGGCAAAGCACGAGGGTACGGACAGGGTGTCGCAACGCGCCTGATCAGATGGCCTTCGTCGTCCATCCACCTACTCCTGCGTCCGGTCGAGCGAGCCAAGCGACGGGGCCGCACAAGGGCACCGGGCATGGACCGATCGACGTCGTTTCATGGCGTCGCCGGTGCGAATGGCCGCCACACCACGTGCGTCGTACGATGCAAGCCGTATCCCGCGCGGCGGCGCGCCGCTCAGCGTGACGGCAATCCGGCCAGGAGATCCCGCAACGTCGTGATCGTGGATGCATCGGCGACGCCGTCCACGCGCTCCTGCCTGAATCTGCGCTGGAAGGCGGTGATCACGGCTTTCGTTCGCGGGTCGAAGATCCCGGTCACCGGAATGTCGTAGCCATAGAGCGCGAACATCGCTTGAAGCGCCTCGATCGGTTGGCCTGCATCCCCCTCGGCGAAGAAGCGGCCGTCGCGAATGGGCGCCGCCGGCACGTGATGCCCCACCCCGGCTGCCGCCAGGCGATCCCAGGGGAAATGCTCGCCGGGATCCTCCTTGCGTTCCGGCGCCACGTCGGAATGCGCAAGCACGTGCCACGGTGCGATGCCCCAGCGGGCGATGATGTCCCGGGAAAGCGCGATCACCGCGTCGATCTGTTTGGACGGGTAAGGCGGCAAGCCGCCGACATGCCCGCCATTGACGATCTCGATGCCGATGGAGCGCGAATTGATGTCTCGCTCCAGCCCGGAGGCCGTGCGCCCCCATACACCGGCCCCCGCATGCCAGGCGCGGCGCGATTCCGGCACCATCTGGATCACTCGTCCGTCCTCCAGCACGACGTAATGCGCCGATACCTCGGAGATCGGGTTCGCGAGACGCTGCAGGGCAGCGGCCGCGCTCTCCATTCCGGTGTAGTGCAGGAGCAGCATGGTCGGCGGACCGCCCCTGCGCTCGCCGTGGTTGGGCGACGGCATCACGCTGGTCGCCACCGGACTTTCCGGAATAGGCTTCATGAGGCAGCTCTCCCGTTGCGTGTCAGCGCAGCCCTCGCTCGGCGGCGATCCGGTCATAGGCGGCATTGATCGCGGCGAGCCGCGCGGTGGCGATCTTCACCGCCTCGGGCGGAACGCCGCGGGCGATCGCCCGGTCCGGGTGGTTCTCCATGACGAGGGCACGATGCCGGGCTTTCACCTCCGCGTCCGTCACCTCGTGGTCGAGGTCGAGCACGAGATAGGGGTCGTCGGCGAGGCGCACGTGCCGGGCGGCAATGCGCCGGAAGGCAACGTCGTCGAACCCGAAAGTTTCGGCGACGGCACGCAGGTAGCGTTCTTCCGCCTCATGGATCGCACCATCGGCCTTGGCGATATGGAACAGGCCGTCGAGCACGTCTTCCAGCAACGCCGGCTCATCCTGAAACGCCGTTGCCATCTGTCGCGCATAGGCCTCGAACCCTGCCGAGGTGCCTTTGGCGAGGTCGAACAGGCGCTGGACCCCGGGCTTCTCCCGGTCGCTCACCTGCACCACTTTGGCGAAGGCCTCGATTTCGGAAGGCGTCACCACCCCGTCGGATTTCGCCATCTTGGCCGCGAGCGCCACGAGGCCGGTCGTGAAGACCACGTCCTTCGGCGTCGCGCCGAACAAGGCCCCTTCCCGATCCACCAGGAAGTGACCGGCGACTCCGCCCACCAACCCGCCGATCGGTCCACCGATGGCGAGGCCGATCCCCGCGCCGCCGAGCTTGCCCCAGATGCCGACGCTCACGCCGCGCCACCATCGTCAGCGACAGCAGCGTTTGGGCGAAGGGGATAGAAAAGGTCTTGAGGCAGCATCGGCATCGCAGCGCATCGTCCACCGGCCATCCGCCGGGTCAGCCCCGCATACGGCAATTTCCGCCTGCTCGTCCTGTCTCCGAGACATGAAAAAGGGCCGAGGCATGCGCCCCGGCCCTCCGCTTCTCCCAAACGGGAGAACGATGTCAGCGGCAGTACACGTCGCCGTAAGCGTCGCGATACGTGCCGTATGGGCAGCGCGGAGCCGTGCCGGCACCGATGATCGCGCCGCTGGCTCCGCCGATGGCCGCACCGGCCAGAGCGCCGCCCGCACGACCGGTGGCAGCGCCGCCGATGGCCGCACCGGCCAGGGCGCCGAGACCGGCGCCGCCAAGAGCACGATCCTGCGGCGTATTGCAGGCGCCGAGGGAGAGGGCGAGAGCCCCGGCGAGGGTAGCGGCAATGAGCTTCTTCATGGTCCCGAGACTCCCTTGTGCGTTTTGTGGCCCGGCTTATCGCCGTGGTGACCTTGCGCAACGTAGCTTAGCCATTCCGTTCGTGGAATGCACCACGTGAGGAAACGGTTCCAGCCACGCTTTCCGTTCAGGCAGAAAACCCTCTACTGATGCACGCCAGACACCTCGGGCGCCCCTCGCCGGACGCCCGGACAAAACCCAGGACCGTTTCGAGGAAGCCATGCTGCGTGCCACCGCCATCGTCCGCAAAGCCGCCATTCGCCCGGATTCCGCGGCGGATACCGTGACTCTCGACCATGCGGGACGGCAGGGAGCAGCCGCGATCCTCACCGGCGCGGGCGGTGTGAGTTTCACTCTGGCGCTGGCGAAGGCTGCCTCCATCGAGGACGGTGACGCGTTTCGTCTCGAAGACGGGCGCCTGGTGACCGTTCGCGCTGCGGCGGAATCCTTGCTCGAAGTACGGGCGGAGAATCCGGCTCGCCTGCTGCGGTTGGCCTGGCAGCTCGGCGGCAACCACGTCCCGGCGGAGATCGGTGCAGACGTCCTCTATGTACCCGCGACCTCGGCCAATGCCGAACTGATCCGTGGGCAGGGTTGCGCCGCGACCCCGGTTTCGCGGGCTTTCAAGCCCGAACGCGAGGCTCACGACCACAGTCAGTGCGGTCACGACCATGCTCACGACCACGGTCACGATCATTCGCATGCGCACGATCACGACCATGCAAATCACGGCCACGCAAATCACGGCCACGCAAATCACGGCCATGCCCATGTGCATGGCCCCGATTGCAAGCACGATCACTGAGGCGGGCAAGGGAAGCGGTCGCCGCACAATTGAAACGGAGCTGCGTCTCTTTCATACGGACACCATGACACCCAGCGATATCCGATTTTCCGTCGCACCGATGATGGATTGGACAGATTGGGGCTCTCCATGGAGGAGAAAGTGGGGGCTCACTACGTCATGCTGTAAAAATGCTGTAGCTTAGGCAGGCTACGGCGCGCCTGAAGGATACGGTTAGCGTTTGTATCGCGTCGTTTCGGCGCTAGCTGAGAAGCGGGTGAGGAAGGGGGCGAGAGCCGCGTGTCCCCGAACTCTCGATCAGAAACGCGCCTTCCGGCGGTGGCCCGTGAGCCTGTTGACCGCAGACTCTGCGGCAACACCGATGAGGGCGCCCGCCAGCACGTCCGCGGGGAAATGCGCCCCACGCAGGACCTGAGCTGCGACGACACCAGCCGCGGCGACATATGCAGTACTCCTCACATCCGGATAGGAGCGAACGGCGGCGCAGGCGACGGCAGCACTCAGTGCGGAGTGACCGGAGGGGAAGGATTGCCACGGCCCATTGCTGGTTCCGGGCCACCCGCGCGCGTAGACCCCCTCGTCCATTAGGACGTTTGGACGTGTCCGATGCACCGTGCGCTTCATACTCGTTTTCACGACACTTGCCAGAATACCGGCTTGGAGCATGTGTCGGCCTGCCTCAGCGAGGCGGCGGTCGCGCTTCACTATCCCCAAAGCCAAAGTGCTAGCAGATAGAGCTAGCAGTGACTTCCAGCTTCCAATTTCGCTCGCTAGCCCCAATGCGCGAACGGCAGGATGATCCTTGGCGCCGGCGAGCCTCAGCCCCAACGTCACGTCTGCAGCCTCGAATCGACGGGCGGCAGTGGCAGGTTGTGAGTGCGGCATTCGAAACGGAGGTGGCGCAAGCATGGCCGTAAACGCACGCCCTTGAAAATCGTTCGCGTCTACGCTGATGGGCAAAAGCGCTTAGACTTTTACGGGGACGTGATCCCCTCTCCGAAGGCATTGCTGGACGGCCGAAGTACGGAAGAGAAAGGGGACGCGTGGCATGCGGTTTAGGGATGTCGGACCCGATCCTGGACTCGGTGTTGCAATCGTCATCGCGATGGCGGTGACCATCGCTCTCGGGTTCATATTTGGGCTTATCGGGTGATGTCATGAGAATGCCACAGGTGCTGACGTCGGACACCGATCAAAGTAACCATTGCGCTGGAACAAGCACTCGGCTCTCTCCTCGCCCTGGGCCGCCCCGTTCGGGCCGCCCGCCTCCAACTCCATCTGCCGCTCGGCCGAAAAGCCGATGATCGCGCTCAGCAAATCCGCGTCCGGGCTCTGCTCCATGAGACCGCTTAGGGGCATCGTCTCGTCGGTCATCAGGGGGCTCTCGGGCTCGCGGTTGGCAGTCGCAATCGGACCCCGCCCGGCAACCGCCAATGACCATCCCGCGCGCTACATCACCGCCCGGGACACGCCCTCAGCATCCTGCCGACGGTCCAGTGGATGGTTTTATCACCGCCCTACATAACTGCCTTCCGAGACAAGTAAAAAATAAAATTGCGCTGATCTGCAGGGCGACCAATCGGTAATAATCAGTGTTATGGTTTGATCTGCGTGAATAAATAGACAGAGGAGAATGATCAATATCTTTGGCGCGGCAAGACATCGATAGGCATCTGAAGCGCGACCGGACCGATTGGAGGCTCCACAATGGGTCGATCACTCGTGGGAACGGGATTGCCCGGCCCCGCGACGATGCCTGCGCGTTCACAGTCGCGAGCTTCATCGAGACACGGATGCGGCGGACGTTGCACGGCAATCACCCCAGCAACTCATCTTTGCCCCGACGCTGTTGGTTGGCTGCAGTGATCTTCTTCATCAGGCGGATCAGGGTCGCTTGCTCGTCTTCCGAGAGGGATTCGAGCGTCGCGTCGTGCGCCTGTCGTGCGGCCGCCTCCATCCGGCTCAGCAAGACGCGGCCGGCCTGAGTCAACCGGCAGCGTTGAGAGCGCCGGTCGGTCGGTGAAGCAGAGCGTTCGACGAATCCGCGTGCTTCCAGACGTTTGATGGCGCCGGTCGTCGTCGTACGGTCGAGAGCCACAGCATTGGCTAAGGTTGTCTGATCCGCTTCGCCGCATTCTGCCAGCAAAGAGAGCAGGCTGTACTGCAGCGGAGTGATGCGGAAAGCGCCACAACGCTCTGAAAAGAGGCTGACGTGAATCTGATGAAGGCGCCGGATGAGAAATCCCGGCCGCTCCGGCAAAAGCCAATGCGTCCCGAGGGGCTGAAGAGCCTCTGGTGATGGCGCCGCATCCGCTTCAGCCAGCCCGCTTTCGTTCATCTGCGTCTCGTCTACCGCTCCCGATCCGAAGCCCGGACCGTTTCTGGCACATAACATGCTTAAGGAAATATACGAAGCATGCTTCGCATTTCCTTGGTCACGTCCGTGCGAGGCAAGGCGAAGGCCGACGCGCGACGATGGAGGAGACGAGATGGACGCTGGTCGCTACGACATGCTGCTGCGCGGCGGACGGGTCATCTGCCCGGTTTCTGGCATCGACGGCATCAAGGACGTCGCGATCCGTGACGGGCGGATCGCTGCCGTCGAGGACCACATCGTCCCCTCCGCATCGACCGAGGTGGTGAACGTCCAGGCCAAGCTCGTCCTGCCGGGGATGATCGACACCCACGGTCACGTCTACCAATACGTCACCGGCCGGTTCGGCCTTCCGCCGGACATGGTCGGCGTGCGCTCGGGGGTAACGACGGTCATCGATCAGGGCGGCGCGTCCTGCATGACCCTGCCGGGCTTTCGCCACTTCGTCTCCGAGAAGGCCGAGACCCGGATCTACGCCTTCCTCTCCGCCTATCTGGTCGGCGGCCTCGAAGGTCACTTCTATCCGAACCTCTACAGCCCGGACGGAGTCGACATCGACGCCACGGTGAAGTCGGCGGTGGAGAACCGCGACCTCGTGCGCGGCATCAAGGGGCACGCCGAGATCGGGGGCTTCGCCCGCTGGGGCATCAAGGTGATGGAGATGGCGGCCGAGATCAGCCGCCGGGCCGACCTGCCGCTCTACGTGCATTTCGGCCAACTCTGGGGCCTGCCCGAGAGCGGCGCCAACGGCGAGGACGCCAACACCATCATGGAGCGGGTGATCCCGCTTCTGCGCCCCGGGGATTTCCTCGCCCACCCGTTCACCCGGCATCCGGGCGGCTTCATCAACGAGGAGGGGGTGGTTCACCCGATCATCCGGGCGGCGATGGACGCCGGCCTCCGGGTGGATGTCGGGCATGGCAGCCACTTCTCCTATCGGGTCGCCCGCGCCTCCCTGCCGGCGGGCGTCGTGCCCTACACGCTGGGCGCCGACATGCACGGCTACAACACCGAGGTGCCGCGGCCGGCGGGCACGCCCGACGAGCACCACGACGACGAGAACCACCCCTTCCTGGGCCAGGCCCGCTTCAGCCTGACCCAGGCCATGAGTTCGATGATGGCTTTGGGCCTCAGCCTCGAGCAGGTCGTCCCCATGGTGACGAAGCATCCGGCCGAGATGCTGGGCCTGTCCGACCGGATCGGCGCCCTGACGCCGGGCTTCGCCGCCGACGTCTCGGTGCTGCACGACCATCGCGGCCGCTTCCTGCTGCGCGACAACGAGGACACCCAGGTCATCGCCCAGCGCCTGCTGCAGCCGGCCTTCTGCCTGCGTGCGGGTCGCCGCTTCGACGCCGACTCGCCGATCCTGCCCAGCGCCATCGCGGCCTGACCCCGGCACCCAAGGAGACGACCGCATGAGGGCCGATCCGTCCCCGCTGCCGCCCGACCCCCGGCACGATTGGTCCCGCCTCGACCGGGCGGCGCGCGATGCTGCATACGACAACAACGCGGCGGTACCCGATGCCGCCGCCCAGGCCGCTGTGCGGAACGCGGCCTCCGCCGCCTACCGCGCCGCGCATCCGGGCGCCCTCGACATCCCTTACGCGCCGGCGCCGCGCACGGCCCTCGACCTCTATCCGGCGAAAAACCCGGCGGCGCCCTGTCTCGTCTTCATCCATGGCGGCTACTGGCAGCGCAATTCCCGTGACCTGTTCGCCTGCTTCGCCGAAGGCCCCGCCGCCGCCGGCTGGTCCGTGGCGATGCCGGGCCACACCCTCGCCCCCGAGGCGAGCCTGACCCGGATCGTCGAGGAGATCGGCTTGTGCCTCGACTGGCTGGCCGAGCACGGGCCGGCGCACGGCGTTGCCGGTCCCTTGGTGATCGCCGGCTGGTCGGCGGGGGCGCATCTCGCGGCGATGCAGCTCCATCATCCGGCCGTTGTGGCGGGGCTCGCGATTTCGGGCGTCTACGAACTCGGGCCCATCCGTGACACCGGCCTGAACGATGCCCTCTCACTCACGGACGCTGAGGTCGCGGCCTTGTCGCCCTTGCGCCTGCCGGTGGTGGGAAAGCCCTTGGCCATCGCCTACGGCACAGCCGAGCGCCCAGCCCTCGTCCACGATGCCCGCGACTTCCACGCCCTGCGTAGCGCCCACCACGCGCCGGGGCCACTCGTCCCCGTCGCGGGGGCCGAACACTTCTCGATCTTGAACGAACTGCGTCGTCCCGGCGGCGTGCTGGTGCGCGCCGCGATCGACCTCATCGAGGGGAGACACGCATGAGCGACGCGAACGGCCTCACCGAGGGCGTCGGCGCCCGCCTGCCCCGCAAGGAAGACGACCGCCTGATGCGCGGGCGCGGGCACTATGTCGGCGACCTGCGCCTGCCCGGCCTGCAGGACGTGGCCTTCGTCCGCAGCCCCCTGGCACATGCCCGCATCCGGGCGATCCACGTACCTGACGCGTTTCGCGGGCAAGTGTTCACGGCGGCCGACCTCGCGGGCGTGCAGCCGATCCGGGCCGTCTCGGGGCTCGCCGGCTTCAAGGTCTCCGAGCAGCCGGTCCTCGCCAAGGACAAGGTCCGGCAGGTCGGGGAATTGCTGGCGATCTGCCTCGCGCCGACGCGGGCGCAAGCCGAAGACATCGCCGCCGCCATCGTCCTCGACCTCGAAGAGTTGCCGGCCGTGCACGACATGCTCGCCGCCCGCGAGCCCGGCTCCGCCCTGGTCCACGAGCATTGGGGCGACAACGTCTTTCTTGAGACCCTGGTCGATGTGAATTTCACTTCGGCGCTCGACGCTCCGATCAAGGTCTCGCGCACCATCTCCACCGGACGCCAGTGCATGGCGCCCATCGAGGGGCGGGGCACGGTGGTGCATCTCGACCACCGCATGGACCAGCTCGTGGTCCACACGGCGAGCCAGATGCCGCACATCGTGCGCAACGGCCTCTCCGAATGTCTCGGGATCGAGCAGGGGCGCCTGCGCATCGTCTCGCCCGATGTGGGCGGCGGCTTCGGCTACAAGGCGATCCTGCTCGCCGAGGATGTCTGCCTCGCCTGGCTGGCGCTCCGCGTCGGCCATCCTGTGCGCTGGCTGGAGGACCGGCGCGAGCACCTCACGGCCAACGCCAATTGCCGCGAGCACCATTACCGCATCACCGCCTATGCGGAGCGGGACGGCACCCTCCGGGGCATCGATTGCGAGGCCACGGTCGATTCCGGTGCCTACTCGGCCTACCCGTTCTCCGCCTGCCTGGAGGCCGCGCAGGTGGCCAGCATCCTGCCCGGCCCCTACGACTTCCCGGCCTATCGCTGCCGGACCTGGTCGGTGGCCACCAACAAATGCCCGATCCTGCCCTATCGCGGGGTCGCCCGGACCGGCGTGTGCTTCGCCATGGAACTGATCCTCGACGCGGTGGCGGCCGAGGCGGGCATCGAACCCTGGACGGTGCGCGAGAAGAACCTCGTGCGGGCCGAGCAGATGCCCTTCGACAACATCACCGCCAAGCATTTCGACAGCGGCGACTACCCGCAGGCGTTGAGACGCGCCCTCGCCGCCATCGACGTCGACGCCGTAAGGGCGCGCCAGCGGACACCAGAGCCCGACGGGCGCCGCATCGGCCTCGGGCTTTCGATCTATTGCGAGCAGGCGGCGCATGGCACCTCGGTCTATTCCGGCTGGGGCATCCCCATGGTGCCGGGCCACGAGCAGGCGGGTGCGCGCCTCACTCCCGATGGCGGTCTCGAGCTCCGGATCGGCGCCCACTCCCACGGGCAGGGATTGGAGACGACCCTGGCGCAGGTGGCGCACGAAATCCTCGGCGTGCCGGTGGCCCACACGCGCCTCGTTCATGGCGACACCGCAATGACGCCCTATTCCACCGGCTCCTGGGGTTCGCGCGTCATGGTGATGGCGGGCGGCGCCGTGGCGGCGGCCTGCCGCGAACTCAGCTTGCGGGCGCTCCGCATCGGGGCGCACCTACTCCAGGCCGACCCGGCGGACTGCCGCTTCGAGGCGGGCCGCGTCATCGGCCCCTCGGGCGATGTCGGCCTCGCCCAGATCGCCCACACCTGGTACCGGCGCCCGCAGGATCTCGCCCTCGACGTCGATCCGGGCGGTCTCGAAGTCACCGCCGGTTACAAGCCGCAACGCGATTCCGGCACCTTCTCCTACGCGGCCCATGCGGCCCTCGTCGCCGTGGACCCCGATTTAGGGGCGGTGGAAATCCTCGACTACGTGATCGTCGAGGATGGCGGCACCCTCGTGAACCCGCTGGTGGTGGACGGCCAGATCTATGGCGGCCTCGCGCAGGGCATCGGCACGGCCCTCTACGAGGAGATGCGCTTCGATTCTCGGGGCCAGCCGCTGGCCTCCACCTTCGCCGACTACCTCCTGCCGGGGCCGGCGGAGGTGCCCGAACCTCGCATCGACCACATGGAGACCCCCTCCCCCTACACGCAGTTCGGCGTGAAGGGGATCGGCGAGGGCGGGGCCATCGCGCCCCCGGCCGCGCTCGCCAACGCCATCAACGACGCCCTGCGCCCCCTCGGTGTGGCGATGCTGCATGCGCCGGTGAGCCAGCATCGAATCGTCGAGGCCGTCTTGGAGGCCCGTGACGCGGCCACTGCCCGCAGCCGGGAGGCCGCATGAAGCCCGCCCGCTTCGCCTATGAGCGCCCCGGCGATCTGCCCGCCCTGCTCGCCCGGCTCGCCACCGCCGAGCGCAGCGTGAAGCTGATGGCCGGGGGGCAATCCCTCGGACCGATGCTGAACCTGCGCCTCGTGGAGCCCGACCTCGTCCTCGACATCACGGGCATCCCCGAGCTGCGCCGGGCGTCCGTCGAGGGCGAGACCCTGGTGGTGGGTGCCTGCATTACCCACGCGGATATCGAGGACGGGCGCATTCCCGACCTCACGGGCGGCGCCATGGCGCGGGTGGCGATGGCCATCGCCTACCGGCCGGTGCGCAATCGCGGCACCATCGGCGGCTCCCTCGTCCATGCCGATCCGGCCGCCGACTGGGTCACGTCGCTGATCGCCCTCGGCGCCGAAGTCGAACTGGCCTCGGCCTCCGGCCGCCGCCGGCTGGCCCTGGAGGACTTCGTCACCGGCGCCCTCGACGTGGCCCTGGCGCCCGGCGAAATGCTGGTCGCCGTGCGGATTCCCGCCCTCCCTCCCGGTACCGCCTGGGGCTACGTCAAGCATTGCTCCAAGATCGGCGAGTTCGCCTACGCCATCGGGGCCGTGCGGATCGAGCCTCATGCCAGGCGCGGCCGCGTGGTGATCGGCGCCATCGAGCGTGCGCCCCTCGTGCTGCCGGACGCCTCCGAGCTGTTCGGCGGCCGGATCGGCCCCGACTTCGCCGAACGCTTCGATGCACGGGCCGCCGATGCGCGCCTGCGCGGGGCCGGGATGACCGACGCCGTCGACCGCCACGTCCACGTCACCGTTCTGGCGCGCGCCATCGCGCAGGCGGCTGCCGCGCCGCCCTCCCTCACACGCACAGTCGGCGAGGCCGCATGAGCACCGCATCGTTCGCCCTCCGCGACGAGAGCCCGCCCCTCGCCCTCACCGTCAACGGCCGGGTGAGGAGCCTTCGGGCCGAGCCGCGCACCCATCTCGCCGACGTCCTGCGCGACACCCTCGACCTCACCGGAACCCATCTCGGCTGCGAGCACGGAATCTGCGGCGCCTGCACGGTGCTCCTCGACGGCGAGCCGGCGCGGGCCTGCCTGACCTTCTCCGGCGCCTGCGCGGGCGCCGAGGTGACCACCATCGAAGGGCTCGACGACGACCCCGTCGCCGGAGAACTGCGCGCCGCCTTCAACCGCGAGCACGCCCTCCAGTGCGGCTACTGCACGCCCGGCATGCTCATCGCCGCCCGCGATCTCGTCCTGCGCCTGCCGGACGCCGACGAGCGCCGCATCCGCGCTGGCCTCTCGGGCAACCTGTGCCGCTGCACCGGTTATGTCGGCATCGTCCGGGCGGTCCGTAGCGTCATCGCCGAGCGCCGCGCCCGCGGCATCGGGCCGACGACCGGCGGACAGCGCGGCCTCGGCCCCGTCGGCGCGCGCCTCGGCACGCCATCCGGCCCGGCATCGGAGGCGGCCCGCACGCCCCTGCGGCCCGTCGCGCAGGCCGAGGCCGCGCCGTCGATCGCCGATCTCGACGGCGATTTCGTGCCCGCCCACCGGTTCGATCAGGCCTTCACCGTGGCGCACCCGCCCGACACCGTTTTCGCCTTGTTCGGCGACGTCGAGGCCGTGGCCGCCTGCCTGCCCGGCGCCATGCTGACGGGCCAGCCGACTCCGGACGCCGTCGAGGGCGCGCTTGAAGTGCGGATCGGGCCGATCGCCGCGCGCTTTCGCGGTCGCGCCCGGATCTTTCGCGATGAGGCGGACCGCACGGGACGCATCCTCGGCGCGGGCAGCGACGCGGGCGGACGCTCCGCCACGCAGGGTGAGATCCGCTACCGCGTCGGACCGGGCGAGACCCCCGGTACCGCCCGGATCGATCTCGCCGTCGGCTACACCCTCAAGGGACCGCTGGCGCAGTTCGGGCGGCCGGGGCTCGTGCGCGACCTCGCCGGACGCCTCGGGGCGGAGTTCGCCGCGAACCTCGAAGCCCGGCTCTCGGGTGCCCCGGCCCCGGCGGCCACGGGCCTGAACCCCCTGCGCCTGCTCCTCACGATGCTGACGACCTCCCTGCGCCGGCGCCTCGCCGCATGGGGCCGCCGTCCCTGACCGTCGCCTCCTCCCCGCGATCCTGCCCGCGATACTGCCAAAGACCGGAGACCACCATGACGCGCAGCCACACGATCCCCGTTCTGACCCTCGCCTTCGTCCTGTCGGCGGGGGTGGCCCACGCGCAGGCCATCCGAATCGGCGTCAACGAGCCCCTCACCGGTCCCTTCGCGGCGTCGGGCACCTACGTGGTCAATGGCGCCAGGATCGCCGCCGACGAGATCAACGCCAAGGGTGGCGTGCTGGGCAAGAAGCTCGAACTCGTCGTCGAGGACAACAAGAGCAACCCCACAGAAGCGGCGGCGGTGGCCGAAAAACTCATCACCAGCGACAAGACCCCGGTGCTGATGGGCGCCTGGGGGTCCAGCCTGACCCTCGCGGTGATGCCCAAGCTCGCCGATTACGAGACCGCGATGCTGGTGGAGACCTCGTCGTCCGGCAAGATCACCACCTCGGGCAACCCCTATGTCTTCCGCATCTCGCCGCCCTCGGCCCTGGAAGCCGAGGCCTTCGCGCCGATGGTCGAAAAGCTCGGCCTGAAGAAGGTCGATTTCCTCGCCATCAACAACGACTGGGGCCGGGGGGCGGCGGCCGATTTCGGCAAGATGCTCAAGGTCAAGGGCGTCACCGTCGGCCTCGTGGAGACGATGGACCAGGGCGCGCAGGACATGAGCGCCCAATTGTCCAAGCTGAAGGGCACGGATGCCGACACGATCATGATTACGGCCGCCGTCGATCAGCTGACGCTCCTGTTCAAGCAGATGGCGGCGCTCGGCCTCAAGAAGCGGATCATCACCACCGGCGGCTCCCAGAACCCCGATCAGATCATCGCCCAGGCTGGCGCTGCCGCCGAGGGGACGATGCATCTCACCACCTTCCTGCCCTGGTATCCGGAGAAGACCCCGAACCCGGCGGCCACCGCCTATTTCATCGGCGAGTGGAAGAAGCGCGGCTTCGAGTTCGCCGGCGTCACCGAGAGCTTTCGCGGCTACGACGGCATCCGCGCCATCGCGGCGGCCATCGAGAAGGGCGGCGCCGCCGATGCGGCCTCGATCAAGAAGGGCTTCTGGTCAGTGGATTTCACCGGCCTCAACGGACAGATCCGCTTCGCCAGGGCCGGCCCGGCCGGGTCCGAGAGCGGCCAGAGCAAGCCCGACGTCTACCTCGTCAAGATCGACGGCGGAAAAGTCGTGGTGCCGACGCTCTAGCCGCGCGCATGCCTTCCGGCGGCCGGGGCTCCGGGTTTCTCTGATCCGTGTGTTCGCCTCCGGTGTCACGAGCGGAACATGCTCCCTCTTCTTCTAGGAGAGGGAGCCGCGCCAAGCTTGCTGACTCTGCACTGACGCTCAGCCGACGACCGTATCACCTGCTTACAGGCGAGGCCTCGATGACCGAATTCCTGCAGCACCTCCTCAATACCTTGGTCCTGGGGGGAACCTATGCCCTGCTCGGCATCGGGCTGACCCTGATCTTCGGGATCATGAACGTGGTGAACTTCACCCACGGGGCGCTCTACACGGTGGGCGCCTACGTCATGTACCTCGCCGTCACCGCCCTCGGGCTCGGCTTCTTCGCCGCCCTGCCGACCGCGATCCTCGGCGGCCTCGTGCTCGGCGCAATCCTCGACCTCGTGCTGCTGCGGCCGTTGCGCGGCGCGGACATGGACACGACCATGCTGGTGATGATCGGGGCCGGCATCGTCCTGCAATCGGGCACGCTCTGGCTGTTCGGCGGTGTCGCCAAATCGATCCCGACCCCTTTCCCGGATGCGCCCCTTCAACTCGGACCCGTCTCGGTGTCGTGGTTGCGGCTGTTCGTGCTGGGCGCGGCCCTCGCGCTGATCGGCCTGACCTACTGGCTCATCAACCGGACCCGCCTCGGGCTCGCCATGCGGGCCACCTTCCAGGACCACGACACCGCCTCGCTGATGGGGGTCAACGTGCGGCTCGTCTACACCGCGACTTTCGCTCTCGGCTCCAGCCTCGCGGCGGCGGCCGGTGCCCTCCTCGGGCCGGTCTACGTGGTGTTCCCGCAGATGGGCGGCATGGCCGAGTTGAAGGCTTTCGCCATCGTCATCCTGGGTGGGCTCGGCAACGTCACCGGGGCGGCCATCGGCGGCTTCATCCTGGCGCTGGCCGAGGAGCTGGGCGCCGGCTACATCTCGTCGGGCTACCGGGACGCCATGGGCTTCCTGATCATCATCGCGGTGCTGATCTTCAAGCCGACGGGCCTCTTCGCCAAGGCGGAGCGCATCGGATGACCCGGCACCTCCCCGCTCTCGCCATCCTGGCGGCGCTGGCCGCCCTGCCCTTCGCGCTGGGCCACAACCCCTACCTGCTCAACGCGCTGATCACGACGGGCATCGTCACCATCGCGGCCATGAGCCTCAACCTGTTGCTCGGCTTCACCGGGCAGCTCAGCCTCGGGCACATCGCCTTCTTCGGCATCGGCGCCTATGTCAGCGCCCTCACGAGCCTCGGCTTCGACGTGGAACTGCTCTGGGGCCTTCGCATCGTACACGAGCCCTGGCCGCCTGTGGTGGGCTTCGGCCTCGCCGTGCTGGCGACGGCCGCCTGCGGCTACCTCGTCGGGCGCCTCTCCTTCCGGGTGCGGGGCGCCTATTTCGTCATCGTGACGATCTCCTTCGCCGAAGTTGTGCGGCTCGTCGCCCTCAACTGGGTGGAGCTGACGCAGGGTCCCCTGGCGCTGACGGGCATCCCGCCGTTCAGCTTCTGGGTACCCGGCCTTGGCACGACCACCCTGCGGACGAAGCTGCAGAACTACTACCTCGTCCTCGTGGTCGGCACGCTCTGCTACGCCCTCATCGCCCGCCTCGTGCGTTCGCGCTTCGGCCGGGCCATGCGGGGCCTGAAGGAGAACGAGTCCCTGGCCCTCTCGGTGGGCATCAACGCCACCCGCACCTTGACCCTCGCGGCAGTGATCTCGGCGGCGATGGCGGGGGCGGCCGGCAGCCTCTACGCCCATTACCTACGCATCATCGACCCCGACGTGTTCCTGTTCTCCACCACGGTGACCATGGTCATCATGGTGGTGGGCGGCGGAAAGGGCACGCTGCTCGGCCCCATCGTCGGTGGCCTGATCTTCGGCCTGCTCCCCGTCGCCCTGAGGCCGGTCATGGTGCCGGAGGCGCAGTGGATGGTGTTCGGCCTCGTGCTGATCGTGATCCAGTTCGTCATGCCCCGGGGCATCGTCCCGGGCCTCGCCCGCCTCGCCATGCGCCGTCACGCGCCCGGTGGCGCACCCGCCCGGATGCCCGTGGAGGCCAGGCCATGAGCGAGATCCGCGCTCCCATGCTCTCGGTGGACCATGTCGGCGTGCGCTTCGGCGGCCTCGTCGCCATCGCCGACCTGCATTTCGACGTCCATCCCGGCGAGATCGTCAGCCTGATCGGCCCGAACGGGGCCGGCAAGACGACGGCCTTCAACGTGATGACCGGCTTCCTGAAGCCCAGCCAGGGGCAGGTCCGGTTCCGCGGCACCAGCCTCCAGGGGTTGCAGCCACATGAGATCGTCCGTCTCGGCCTGAGTCGGACGTTCCAGCGCACGAGCGTGTTCCCCGACGACACCGTGTTCGACAACGTGATGATCGGCCTGCATCGGCGGGGCCGCGCGCGGCTGGTCGATACGCTGCTCGGGCGGGACCGCGCCGGTGAGGCGGCTCTCCGGGACCGGACCCGTGAACTCCTCGACTGGGTCGGGCTCTCCGGCCGGGCCCAGGACAAGGCCGGGTCCCTGGCCTATGGCGAGCAGCGCCTCGTCGGGGTCGCGCTGGCGCTGGCCACGGAGCCCGCCATGCTGCTCCTCGACGAACCGGTTTCCGGCATGAACGCCTCCGAGACCCAGGTCTTCGTGCGCCTGATCCGCTCGATCCGCGAGCGCGGCGTCACCGTCCTCCTCGTCGAGCACGACATGCCGATGGTCATGGAGGTCTCCGACCGGATCGTGGTGCTGAATTACGGCCGCCTCATCGCCGAGGGGCCGCCGGCGGCGATCCGATCCGATCCGACCGTGATCGAAGCCTATCTCGGCCAGGGCAGTGCCGCCCGCGAAGCCGCCCAGGCCGCCAGGGAGACGATCGATGCTTGAGATCCGGGATCTCGTCTGCGGCTACGGCGCGGTGACGGCCCTGAAGGGGCTCTCGCTCAAGGTGGACGAAGGGCAGCTCGTGGCCCTGGTGGGGGCCAACGGCGCCGGCAAGTCGACGACGCTCCGGGCGGTGTCGGGGCTCATTCCGGCGCGCTCGGGCAGCATCCACTTCGCCGGCCGGGACATCACCGGCACCGACCCGCGCAAGGTGCTGGCCCAGGGCATCGCCCATTGCCCGGAGGGGCGGCGGGTCTTTCCGCAAATGAGCGTCGCGGAGAACCTCGCCATGGGCGCCTACCTGCGGCGCGATCCGGCCGGGGTGTCCGCCGATCTCGCACGCATCTACGGCGAGTTCCCGCGCCTCGCCGAGCGCAAGCACCAAGCCGCCGGCACCCTTTCGGGGGGCGAGCAGCAGATGCTGGCGATCGGCCGCGCTCTGATGTCCCGTCCCCGGCTCGTCCTGTTCGACGAGCCCTCCCTGGGCCTTGCCCCCAACATCGTCGAGCGCATGTTCGCCGTCATCCGGGCGATCTGCGACACCGGCACCACGGTCCTTCTGGTGGAGCAGAACGCCTTCGCGGCCCTGGAACTCTGCGACTATGCCTACCTCTTGGAGACCGGCCGGATTGTGCTGGCGGGAACAGGCTCGACGTTGATCGCAGATCCTCATGTGCGCCAAGCCTATCTCGGCGGCTGACAGCGGGCGCTGGGTTCACGTCTGCCGTATCGACGCGCTCGCCGGCAATGCGATCATCCCGGTCTTCGTGGCGGGCCGTCATCTCGTCCTCGTGCAGGATGGCGACGGGATCTTCGCCGCGGAACGGGCCTGCCCGCATGAGGGGGCGGATCTCGCCCTGGGCCATTGCTCCGGAGGGCGCCTGTTCTGCCCGCGGCACCTGGCATGGTTCGCGCTCGCGAACGGTGCCGTCTCGGCGGGATGGTCCTTTCGTGCTCTTCGCACCTACCCGACCCGCAAGGAGGGGGTGGATATCCAGATCCTGATCGATGCCAGTCGATGAGAGGGCCGAACAGGGCGGGCGGGTGACGAAACACTGGGTTCTGACAGGTCTCCGGCCAAGGTGATGCCGTTGCGCTGGCCGGGATTGGCTGGGCGGGTTTCGCAAAAGTGGTCATCGGTTCTGCGTCCTAAGAAGCGCTTCGGTCGCGGGAGGATCTTCATGCTCGGCCCGCCGCTGTTGACATGTTCGCCGATGTCGCCGTCCGCGACGGTTGCGGTGCCGACCACCGGACGGTCATCATGTGGCTCGGACGAACGGCCAGGGAGCCACGCCGTGCGGCTGACACATGACCTGACCGGTTCTTGGTGTAGGGTCATGTCATCTCGACCGACAAAGGGGCATCCTATGCGACTGATCCGGGCTCTCTGCTTGGGAGGCGTCATGGCTGTGAGTGGGCTTTCTCAGCAGGCATCGGCGAATGACGCGCAACGGCCCGGTTATTCCGAGGGGGCTCAGGTCGTTCGCGTCGAAGGAAGCCGAAGCCAGGTCGACCAGATCAGCGGTGTGATCTATTCCCAGATCCGATCGATGCGTGCGGTCAGACAATTGCGTATGTCGCTTCTCGTGCCACGCACCAACGACAAGAAGCCTGCGATCGTCTATTTCCCAGGTGGCGGATTTACCTCTGCCGACCATGAGAAATACTTCGAAATGCGCTCGGCATTGGCCGCGGCCGGCTTCGTCGTCGCCGCCGCCGAGTATCGCGTCGTCCCCGACAGGTTCCCGGCTCTGGTGCAGGACGGCAAGGCGGCCGTGCGCTACCTGCGGGCTCATGCGGCCGAATACGGCATCGACCCGGCCCGGATCGGCGTGCTCGGCGATTCCGCCGGCGGCTATCTCTCGCAGATGGTCGGCGTCACCGGTGGAGAGAAAGCCTTCGACAAGGGCGATCATCTCGATCAGTCCTCCGATGTGCAGGCGGCGGTGACCCTTTACGGCATCTCGAACCTTCTCAATATCGGCGAGGGATTTTCTCCGGCGGTTCAACTCATGCACCAATCGCCTGCGGTGACCGAAGCGCTCTTGGTCAACGGACCGGCCTTTCGCGACTTCGCCGGTGCTTCGATCTCGGCCGATCCTGCCAAGGCGCTGGCGGCAAGTCCCATGGGTCATCTCGGCGCCGATGAGCCGCCCTTCCTGATCATGCACGGCACTGCCGACACGCTCGTCTCGCCGGTGCAGAGCAAGCAGTTGTTCGAAGCCCTGCGGGCGAAGGGCAACAAGGCGGAGTATGTGCTGGTCGAGGGAGCGGGCCACGGCGACCTGCCCTGGTTTCAGCAGCCCGTGATCGATCGGGTCGTCGCCTGGTTCAAGGCGACGCTCGGTGGCCCCATCGCGGGAGCCGGCGGCAAGACCGATCCCAGATCCGATCTCTGACCGCCCCCGGCCGCATGGGAACCCGACCCCGCTCCCCGCGCTTGCCCTCACGAGCCGGCATTCCGCCCGGCCGAGGAGACCGCCATGTCGAGCGACACCGAGAAACATCAGGCTCTCCTGGCCGCCCTGAAAACCGCACAGGGCAAGGGTGACGGATCGTTCGAGCAGGCCGTCACGCAAGCTTTCGCGCATGTCTTCGAGCATCTCGAGCGCCTGAACGCCGTCAGCGGTCCCGATGAGGGACGCGCCCTTCATGCCGGCGAGTCCCCGACCCTGCGGTAGGTCCGCACTCATCGTGGGGAGCGAGGTTCTCAGCTGCCCGAGTCGATGACCGTGCGGACCTGTTCCAGCAATGACGGACGGATCGCCAGCGGTCCGTCGAAGGGGCGTTCATGCATCGCCACGACTCCCAGCGTGATCACCATCGCCAGACCGAAGACGGTCAATGTCATTGCCTGCGACGCGGGTCGTTCGGTGTGGATCGCGGCGATGACCAGCAGGGTCAGGGCCAGGAGCGCGAGCAGGGTCGCCCACTTGCTGTCGTCCCCCTCCACCTCGCTGAGGGCGAGCCGTTCGCTCCGGGCGGTCTGCAGGGCGAGGGTGGCGGCCAGGAGAGCGGAGTGATTGGCTCGGCCCACGACGATGTCGAAATTCGGCGCCACCACGGCCTGGAGCAGCCGGCCGAAGGCCTGATCCGCCTTCGATGATGCCTTTCCGCCATTGGCCATCGCCGGCCATTCCTCGACCACGATGGCCTCGATGTACTCCGCCAGCATCATGCGGATATCCGGTAGATCCTTCGACACGGACCGGCTCAGGTTGAACACGGCCCGCGCCTGAGCGCTCTCCGTCTGGACGACGCGGGAGGCTTGCCTCTGGCGCTCCCACGCATCGTTGGCGACGAATCCCATCAGGAGCGACAGCAGTACCGACAGGACACCCACGAAGGCGGGGGCGATCCCGGTCGCCACCGCCACGACGACGGGACGCGTCCGCTTCGTGTTGGTGAGCAGCATCAGGATCAGGCACCAGGCCGAGACGAGAAGCGCAAGGATCCCGAAGATCAGCCAGATCGGCTGGTCGAGCCAGAACGTGAGCATCATGGGTGATCCGGGCCGGTGGCGGCGGCCGTGATGAGGGCTGCGCGAGCGAGGACGCATGCGTCGTTCCAGATTGCGGACGACGATGCCCGCCGTCACCCGCAGGGGCGCACGAAGCACCGCGCGCCTTTGGAATGCAACGCAACACGCCCGGTGCCCGCGATCCGAAGGGCCACCTCATTGTGAGTGACGGGCCCACCGCGTGGCGCTCGCCCCAATTCCCTCATTCGCGTACCCCGATTCCACGCCGGCACTTGCGCTCGTACTGCGGCGTACCATCTACAGACCATCCAACGAGATGGTATGGGGATGGTTTTCGATGTCGGATACGGTTCGTGAGCTTCGTCCCAAAGCGCCCGACAGCGAGAAGCTGACCCTCAATCTCGGCTTCGTCGATCTCGGCCAGATCGACCTCCTGGTTCGGGACGGGTTCTATGCCAACCGTGCCGACTTCATCCGCACGGCCGTGCGCAATCAGCTCGACCGTCAGGGCGACGCGGTGAAGCAATCGGTCGCCCGCAAGCAGCTCAGTCTCGGGCTGTCCCACTACAGCGTCCGCGATCTCGAAGCCGCCAGGGATGCGGGGACGCCGCTGCACATTCAGGTGCTCGGCCTTGCCAGCATCGCGTTCGATGTGACGCCGGAGCTGGCCCGACAGGCCATCGCCTCGGTGCAGGTTCTCGGGGCCTTCCAGGCCAGTCCCGAAGTCAAGGCGGCCTTGGCCGACCGCATCGCCTGACCATTCGCCATGACCCGTGCGGAACGACGTTCCGTGCCGCCACCCCATCCAGGATCGTGACCATGACCGCTTTCTCGACCATCGACATGGGTGAGGTGACCCGTCTCACCCGCGCGGGCCAGTTGAGCGAGGCGATGGCCCTGCTCCAGGGACGGCCTGTTCCGTCGACACCGACCGGCCCCCACGCTGCTGCCGGGACCATCGACATGGTGGCGCCCACGATGTCCGGCGGGGCCTGGACCGCGCCCGCCACCGACCGCACGTCCGCCGATGGGGCGGCGAGCACGGCGAAAACCGCCTTCGCACGGCCGGGACTCGCGGAGACGATCCAGACCCTGCGCGAACGTTTCCCCAAGATGGGCGCGATGCCCGACCTCGGACAGGGCATCGGATCGGCGAGGGGCGCCACCGTCGCCGTGCCGGAAGGGGCGCGGTTCGAGGAGCGGAGCTTCGGCAACGAGGCGGGCAGCCGGGCCTACAAGGTCTATGTCCCCAGCGGCTACCGGGGCCAGGCCCTTCCCGTCGTCGTCATGCTGCATGGCTGCACCCAGAACCCGGACGATTTCGCCGCCGGAACCCGCATGAACGCACTCGCCGAGGAGCAGACGTTCCTCGTGGCCTATCCCGGCCAGCCGCAATCGGCCAACATGCAGAAGTGCTGGAACTGGTTCAACGCCGGTGACCAGCAGCGAGGCCGCGGCGAACCTTCGCTGATCGCCGGCATCGCCCTGGAGGTGGTGAAGGAGTTCTCCGCCGATTCGAGCCGGGTCTATGCGGCGGGCCTGTCGGCCGGCGGGGCGGCGGCGGCGATCATGGCGGCGACTTATCCGGATGTCTTCGCGGCGGTCGGCGTCCATTCCGGGCTGCCGTGCGGGGCGGCCAGCGACATGCCCTCCGCCTTCGCCGCCATGAATGGGGGCGGTACTTTCAAGGCGTCGCAGAACGGTCCGGGCGTGCCGACCATCGTCTTCCACGGGGATGCCGACAAGACGGTGAAGCCGGTCAACGGCGAACAGGTCATCGCCCTCGCGATGCCGGGCGTTTCGCTCGCGCGCACGGCGACCCAAGGGAC
Source organism: Methylobacterium sp. 88A (assembly GCF_000376345.1). NCBI lineage: Bacteria > Pseudomonadati > Pseudomonadota > Alphaproteobacteria > Hyphomicrobiales > Methylobacteriaceae > Methylobacterium > Methylobacterium sp. 88A. Next base: position 884,687 of record NZ_AQVT01000001.1, on the reverse strand, counting down.
GACCGAGGGTGGGATGGGCTTCACCCGTACGGTCCGGACGGATGCGTCCGGGCGCGCCATGCTCGAACATTGGGCGCTTCACGGCGCCGGACATGCCTGGTCCGGCGGAAGCAGCGACGGAACCTACACCGATCCGCGCGGCCCCGATGCCAGCCGGGAGATGGTGCGGTTCTTCATGACGCACGCGAACCGTTCGTCGTGACCGCTTCGACCTGCGGGGCTCTTCGGACTGCGTCGAAGGTCTTCGCAGGACCCGTCGTTCGGGAGACCGTTCCGTAGGACGGGACGAAAGAGACTCCCGGCGGGACGCTCTCGGCCGCCCGGTACTAACCGGCCTTCAGCCAGGCGCGAAGACCGAATGAGACGATCCCGAGGGCGACGATGCTGGCCGCCCAGATCGCCGCGAACCAGAGCAGACGCCGCCACAACGGCGATGGGTTTCGGCGAAACGCGGCGGGCTCCATCAATGGTACCCCGCCTCATCGACCTTTCCGCGAAAGACCCAGTACGAATAGGCGGTATAGGCCAGGATGATGGGGATCAGCACGGACGCGCCGGCCAGGAGGAAGACCTGGCTCGCATGCGGCGAGGCGGCTTCCCAGATAGTGATGCGGCCGGGCACGATATCCGGGAAGATGCTGATGCCGAGCCCGGCGAAGGAGAGCAGGAACAGACCGAGGGCCAGGAGAAACGGCGCGGTCTCGGCCCCCTTCCGCAGCAGGCGGAAGAACAGGAACGAGGCGACGGCGACCAGGATCGGCACCTGCGCCGTGAGCAGCACGTTCGGCATCGAGAACCAGCGCTCCCAGTATTGTCCCTTCAGGAACGGCGTCGCCGCGCTCACCGCCGCCACGGCCGCGATCGTCGCCGCGCCGAGCCACAGGGACAGCGAGCGGGCGCGTTCCTGCAGCGATCCTTCCGTGCGCATGACGAGCCAGGTCGCCCCCAGGAGCGCATAGCCGCAGACCAGGCCGATTCCGACGAGCACGCTGAAGGGAGACAGCCAGTCCCACCAGCCGCCGGCATAGGCACGGCCTTGGACCTCGATGCCCTGCAGCAGCGCACCGAGGGCGACGCCCTGCGCGAAGGTGGCCACCACCGATCCGCCGGTGAAGGCGATGTCCCACAGGGCCCGGTGGCCGGGGTCGCGCCACCGGAACTCGAACGCGACGCCCCGGAAGATCAGGCCCAGCAGCATGGCGATGATCGGCGCATAGAGGGCCGGCATGATCACCGCGTAGGCGAGTGGAAAGGCGGCGAACAGGCCTCCTCCGCCCAGGACCAGCCAGGTCTCGTTGCCGTCCCAGACCGGGGCCACGGAGTTCATGGCGGTGTCCCGCTCCTGCCCCGGTCGGAACGCCGGGAACAGGATTCCGAGACCGAGATCGAAGCCGTCCATCACGATATAGGCGAAGACCGCGAAGGCGATGATGAAGGCCCAGACGACGGTCAGGTCGATGCTCGCGAGCATGGCGGAATCCTCACTCGGCCGGATGGAGGGAGCGGCCGGGATCGACCGAGGGTGCGGGCGTGATGCCCGCGGTGCGGATCGGAACACCGGGCTCGATCCCGTGCTCGCCGAGATGCGGGGATTTCGCCATCAGGCGCAGGATGTAGAGGATGCCCATGCCGAACACCGCGAAATAGATCAGCACGAAGGCTACGAGAGAGGAGCCCACGGCCGGCGCCGAGAGGGGAGACGCCGATTCCGCCGTGCGCAGCAGGCCGTAGACCGTGAAGGGCTGCCGCCCCACCTCCGTGGTGATCCAGCCCGCCACCACGGCGACGAAGCCGGCCGGCCCCATGGCGATGGCGAAGCGGTGCAGGAGCGTCCATTCGTAGAGCGCCTTCCTGTAGCGCGCATACAGGCTGGAGACGCCGAGCAGCAGCATCAGCATGCCGAGGCCGATCATCACGCGGAAGGACCAGAACACCACCGGAACCGGCGGCCAGTTCTTCCGGTCCACCGTGTCGAGCCCCTTCAGCGGCTCGTTCCACCCGTGTTTGAGGATCAGCGAGGACAGTTTCGGGATGGAGATCTGGTAATCGACCCGGCCTTCCGCCTGGTTCGGCAGGCCGAACAGGATCAGCGGCGCCCCGTCCGGATGGCTCTCGTAATGCCCCTCCATCGCCATGACCTTGGCGGGCTGGTGCTCGAGGGTGTTCAGCCCATGGGCGTCGCCGGCCAGGATCTGCAGCGGCGCGACGATGGCGGCCATCCACATGGCCATCGAGAACATCGTCCGCGCCCCGAGATTGTAGCGGTCGCGCAGCAGGTGCCAGGCGCCCACCGCCCCGACCACGAGGGATGTCGTGAGGTAGGCGGCCAGCACCATGTGGACGAGACGGTATGGGAAGGAGGGATTGAAGACGATCGCCCACCAATCCTCCGGGATGAACTGGCCGGCTTCATTGATGCCGTAGCCCTGCGGCGTCTGCATCCAGGAATTCACCGACAGGATCCAGAAGGCCGAGAAGAAGGTGCCGATCGCCACCATGAGGGTGGCGAAGAAATGCAGCTTCGGCCCGACCCTGGACATGCCGAACAGCATCACGCCGAGGAAGCCGGCTTCGAGGAAGAAGGCCGAGAGCACCTCGTAGGCCATCAGCGGGCCGAGCACCGGCCCGGTCTTGTCGGAGAAGACCGACCAGTTCGTGCCGAACTGGTAGGACATGACCAGCCCGGACACGACGCCCATGGCGAAGGCAATGGCGAAAATCTTGATCCAGTATTTGAACAGATCGAGGAAGACCTGACGGCCCGTCGCCAGCCAGAGCCCCTCCAGCACTGCGAGAAAGCTGGCGAGCCCGATGGAAAACGCCGGGAACACGATGTGAAAGGCCACCGTGAAACCGAACTGGATTCTCGCGAGCAGGAGGGCGTCAACGTCCGACAGCATGTCGATCAACCTGAATGGTCGTTGGGAACGGGCAGGAAAACGACTCGGCAGCGCAGTCTCGTCGACGAACCCTGCCCCATTGCGTCGCTGCGCTCAACGCCCGGCTTCCGGCCCGGCCTTCGGCACGGCCCGGACCGCGAAGCGGCCTTCCTCGGCCTTGTTGATGTACTGGCTCGCGATGAAGAGCCCCTTGAGCGGGCGGATGATCGGCACGCAGGCCAGGAGAAGCAGAGGGAGCGTGAGCACCGCATGGATCCAGAGTGGCGGATCGTAAGTCAGTTCCAGCCAGATCCCGAAGGCGGTGACGGGAAATGCCATCGACATCATGATGAAGAAGGCGGGGCCGTCCGCCGGATCGGCGAAGCCGTAATCGAGGCCGCAGGCCTCGCATGCCGGCTTCAAGGTGATGAAGCCATCGAACAGCCGCCCCTCGCCGCAGCGCGGGCATCGGCAGCGCAGGCCAACCGACAACAGGGATCGATCCGTCGTTCCGTCCATGGTCGAGGTTCCTTGATGTTGGCTCACGTCCCGCACTCGATCGGCAGCGGCTCAGGTTTGCGGGCTACAGATTGTATGGTACAAAAATCCATACATTGCCTTACAGCTTATGGTGCTGCTGGCGGCTTATGGGCTGGGAAGCCTGCGCCTCTGTTCGATGTATGCATACAACTTTGCGTGATGTAGGGTCAATGATGGAATCGTGGAGCCCTACAATCCTGGACGAGGCCGGGCCGAAATATCTGGCCATCGTCCGGGTCCTGGCGGACGACATTCGCACCGGGCGCCTCGCCCCCGGCATGCGGCTGCCGCCGCAGCGCAGCTTGGCAAAGCATCTCGACGTCGATCTCACCACCGTCACGCGGGCGTTCAACGAAGCGCGGAGGGCCGGGCTGATCGATGCCTCGGCCGGGCGAGGCAGCTTCGTTCGCGCCGCCGCGTCGCCGCTGGCGAAGGTCAGGGCGCCGGACCCATCGGCGAGCGTCGATTTCAGCATGAACATGCCGCCCCAGCCGGCGGAGGCGCGGCTCGCCGAGCGCATGGAGGCGGGTCTGGCGCGGCTTTCCGCCTCGCCGGGCTTCCTCGACCGCATGCAGTATCAGGACAGCGCCGGCAATCTGGCGGATCGCGCGGCTGCGTCGACTTGGCTCGCTCGCCGGCTGGGTCCCGTGCCGGTCCAGCGGGTCATCGTGGCCGGCGGGGCGCAGGCCGCCCTCTCGGCCGTTCTCGCCGTGCTGCTCAGGCCCGGCGACGCGCTCTGCGTTCCCGCCCTGACCTATCCGGGCCTGCGGATGGCGGCCGAGCGACGCGGAGCCCGGTTGCTTCCCGTCGCGACCGATAGTGACGGCATCGACCCCGATTCCTTCCTCGAGCGCTGCCGGGCCGAGAGGCCGCGCGCCCTCTACCTGGTGCCGACCCTCGACAACCCGACGACGGCGACGCTCCCGCTGGCCCGTCGCGAGCGGATCGCCGAGATCGCCCGCTCCCACGGGGTCGCGATCATCGAGGACGACGCCTACGGCGCCCTGCCGCCGGACGCTCCGGCCCCGTTCGCGGCTTTGGCCGGCGACATCACCTGGCATGTGGCGACCCTGTCCAAATGCGTCACTCCGGGCTTGCGCATCGCCTATGTCGTCGTGCCTGGCACGAACGAAGCGGTCCGTGTCGCGGCCGAGCTGCGCGCCATCAGCATGATGGCCTCACCGCTGGCCGCCGCCCTCGCCTCCCACTGGATCACCCACGGAGACCTCGACGCGATCGTCGGGTCCATCAGGCGCGAGAATGGCCGCCGTCAGGTCGTGGCGCGGGAGGCGCTCGTCGGCCTTGAAGTCCACGCTCATCCCTGCGGGCACCATCTCTGGCTCCCGCTCCCGGCGCCGTGGCGGCGGGGCGAGTTCGGGGCGCATGCGCGCCAGCTCGGGGTGTCGGTGATCCAGAGCGATGCCTTCGCCGTCGGTCCGGCCCCCGACGCGATCCGCGTCTCTCTCGGCGCCGCGCCCGACAGCGAGGCCCTGCGATACGGCCTCGGCCTTCTGGCGACCCTGCTGGCACACCCGCCCGGTGCCATTTCGAGCGTCGTGTGAGGGAAGAGCGGGACCCGGCAGCCTCGATCCCCAGTGAGCGTGTCTGGTCACCCTGCATCCGGGATGAATACAGCAAAGCTTGGCATTCAGCCTCGGTAGGGTCTCCCTCGACATCGGGCGATACGATTTCACCCTCAGTTTAGAATTCCTTTAGCCTGTGTTCAGCTTTCATTTGCCAAAAGCTCCCGTTGGCATTGCCCAATGAGCCCGGCGCGCACGGCGTGCCGACTGCCGAGGGGGGATGGATGGACGTTCGCAAACCGGGAATGGCGCAATCACCGCAACCGGCCGAGGCTGATGGTCAGTCCTTGGAGCGCCCCGCCAAGGGAGGGATACCGGAGGCGGTGCGCGTGCATCTGGGGGCCGAACTGAGGGCGGTCTACGCTTGCATCGTCGCGGAAGATCAGCCGCCGGCTTTGTTGGATCTGATTGCCCGGCTCACGCACGCATCCGCCGGGCGCGGCGACGCCGCCTATGCCGCCTTCAGCGCCGATCTGCTCACGGCTCTGCCGGGTTTGAGGGCCTTCGCCCTGTCGCTCGCCATCAACCCGGCGATGGCGGACGATCTCGTGCAGGAGACGCTTCTGAGAGCCTGGCAGAACCGGCATCGGTTCGAGCCTGGCAGCAATCTGATGGCCTGGCTCTGCACCATCCTGCGAAACCACTTCTATACGGAGTGTCGCAAGCGGAAACGGGAGGTCGAGGACGCGGATGGCGCCATGGCGGCGCAGGTGGCCGCGCCGGCATCCCAGGAGGCGAGCAGCGACCTCAAGCGGGTCTGGCAGCATCTCGGCAAGCTGCCGCCGTCTCAGCGGGAGGCCCTGATTCTCGTCGCGGCGCAGGGGATGACCTACGAGGCCGCCGCGGAACTCATCGGCTGTCAGGTCGGCACGATGAAGAGCCGTGTGAGCCGCGCGCGCTCGTCCCTGGTCGGATTCCTCGGGATGGAGGTGCGCCCGAAGGCGCCCTTGGGCCAGATCGCCGCCGACAGTCTCGAACCCGCCGCCATGCAGGTCGGCCTCGGCGCCTGACATCGATAGGGCTGGACGTCGAATCGATGAGCCGCCGTCGACCGGCACTTCACCCTGAACATCATCGCTGATGTCGGCGGATACCTTTTGGCAAGGTCATACTCGCACCGGCGGATCAGCATGTCCCCCCTATGCCCGCCGCCGGGTTTCCCTCGGGCCGAACCTGATGGCCCCTGCCCCGTCCCGTCATGCGAATGATTGCGCCGGCCCACCGACGAGCCCTACCATCTCCGTGCCAGCCGCGAGGTCATGCGGTCTCGGCCCGGATGAGGTCGCCTCATGTTCGTGGACGAAGGTTGGAAGCCGCCGAGAGAACCATCGTGGGAGCCGCCAGCTCGCAAGCCTCCGCTAACCAGAGGCCAGGAGCGGGCGGTGGTCTGGATCATCGGGGTGAACGTGTTGCTCCTCTTTGTAGCACCGGTAGGCGGAGCGACCGTGATCCATGCTATCGCCGCGCTATTCGTGAGGGGCTGAGCGATGGATAGTAAGACGCAGATTTTAATCCTTGCGGTCTTGGTCGCACTTGCGATTGTTATATTTGACCGATTGCGGAACTGTGATCCAGCCTCATGCTCTTACCGAAAGGGGCCGACAGTGGCGTTGCCACGTTGATCGTGCCCGCTCGCCCGGCAGTAGCGACACGTTGTCGTCCGCAAGGGTATACCGCGGCGTACAACTCGGCGACCGTTCTTGAGGCCGTTCGTAAGGGTTAGCATCGGCATACCGATCCTCCCCCGGTTTCGCGGACACCTTTGATACGCTCCTTGCGGGCAGGGAAGGTGATTGATGGCCAAGACGAGACGTGAGTTTGCTTCGCTGCACCTTCGGTGTCACGCCAGAGTTCAAACGCGAGGCGGTGGCCCTGCCGGAGACCAGCGGCCGGCCGCCACCGCATCGTCCTCGGTGAGGAGCCGCGCCAATTCGCCCGCCTCGATCTCCGCATCCTTGGGCATGACCGACTGCCCAACTTGGAGGGTAGGCCTCTCACCGCGCTTGAGCCGCTCCACAGCCGCGAAGTGCGCCATACAGTCCCTTGGGACGCGCGAGCCTAATTGCTCCGCGATGGCCAGGGGGCGTCCTGAGGCTCAACTTCCAGTTTGCCTTCCCCGCCCATGGGGTGGCACGAAGGACCTTGGGTCCCCTGGAATCACGCTGCAGAAGTAGTATGAGCCCAGCCTCTCGCGGAGGGGGTATGACCTCAATGCCATCAATGGTTTGCACCACCGGACTGTATGACCGGCGCCTGCTAAGGCACTGATTTTCGCGCTATTTCAGCGTAGGCAATGGCTAAGAAACCTAATGGCGCGCCCTGCGGGAGTCGAACCCGCCTTTTCAGCGTGAAAGGCTGACGTCCTAACCGATAGACGAAGGGCGCTTGCTCGAGAGCGAGGGTTCTATAGGCGGCTTCTCCCGGCAGGGCAACCGGTGTTTCGCGGTGTTTCACGCTTGACGAACGGCATGGCGGTCGCTTTGTCGCTGCTCAGCATCGGCGCGGCGTTTCGATCGTGCCGTCAGACAGTGGATTACACCATGAATACGCGACGCGACGGGCCGGGCGGACCCCGCACCGGCCGCCCCGGTGGCCAACGCGACCGGTTTCGTCATGGTCCGCCCTCCTCCGGGCCGCGCGGGTCAAGCGGCGATCACGTCGTGCTCTATGGGTGGCACCCGGTGTCGCAGGCGCTGGCGAACGAGGGGCGCGGCCTGCATCGGTTGCTCGCCACCGAGAACGCCCTCGCGCGCCTGACCGAGGAGCTCGGCCAACTCCGGATCGACGCCGAACTGGTGCGCCCCAACGCGATCAACGCCCTGCTCGGGGCGGACGCCGTGCATCAGGGCCTCTATCTCGAAGCCGATCCCCTCCCCGGCCCGGATCTCGACGACCTTCCGGACGATGCGCTCCTGCTGGCGCTGGACCAGATCACCGACCCGCATAATGTCGGCGCCATCGTCCGCACCGCCGCCGCGTTCGGCGTCGCGGGCATCATCACCACGGCGCGGCATTCGCCCACCGCCACGGGCGTACTTGCCAAATCCGCCTCGGGGGGGCTCGAACACGTTCCGCTCGTGATCGTGCGCAACCTGTCCGATGCGCTCATCGATCTGGGCAAGCGCGGCTTCACCCGCATCGGTCTCGATTCGGAGGGGGAGGCCACCCTCGATTCCGTCGGGCCGAAGCGGCCTGCGGTGATCGTGCTCGGTGCCGAGGGCAAGGGACTGCGCCAGCGCACGCGGGACAATTGCGACGTCCTAGCCCGTATTCCGTTCAGCGGCGAGATCCGCAGCATCAACGTGTCGAACGCCGCCGCGATCACGCTCTATGCCCTGAGCGTGCGCGGTGATTGAGACCGAGCGACGCTGACCCCGACCGGTGGCCCTCCTCGGCGGGATCGGCGGACGCCCGCCGCCGCGTAGGCAGACGGTGATGAGGTTCACTCACCACCGTCTGGTCTGAGGCCGCGATTCAGCGCCAGAACGGTTTCACGTCGAGCAGTTCCTCGTGTGCCTTCTCCGCCGCCTTGAGCAGATCGTTGGTGCGTGCCTCACCGTCGGCGGCGGTGAGGCCGGCGGCGAACAGCGCCCGCCCGTCGATGCCGGAGGTCTCCTCGGTTTCGGCGCTCGCCAAGCTCGCGAGCACGGAATGGGCGGTGGCGAGGTCGTTGAGCGCGCCGAGATGGTCCTGCAGGTCCGAGAGGGCCGAGACGAACGCCTTGTGGTGCTTCTGCGCCTTCTTCTCCGCATAGAGCGAGGCGAAGAATTCCGCGCCGTAGCGCAGCTTCTTGGCTTCGATTCGCACCTCGTGGCGGGCCTCCGCATCGAGGCGCTGGAGATGGCGGCCGCGCTTGCGGATGCGCCGGCGGGCCTTGTCGAGCATGGCTTCGGCATGGTCGCGGGCGGAGACCGCCTCCCGCTTCGCATGGCCGCGCCACGGCCCGGTCTCGATCCAGGCGGACAGATCGAGGATCAGGCTGCGCCAGGCTTGCGATTCCAGGATCGTGAAGACGGTCCCATAGGCGCGATCCCGCTCGGCTTCGAGGCGGATTCGCAGATCGTCGAGCCCCGCCTCCTCCGGTCTCCGGGCCATCTCGTCGGCCAGGGTTTCGCTGAGGAAGACATCAAGGTTGCGGGCGTGCCCGAACGGCTCGGTTACGCGCTTGATCTCCTCGCGCAGGGTCGTGGCGGCGGGATCGCTCACGAGAATCGGCTTGAACAGGGTGAAGGCCGAGCGCAGCCGCCGCAGGGCGACGCGGATCTGGTGCAGCCCTTCCGGGTCGCGCGTCTTGAGGAAGACATCCTCGTTGAGCCGCAGATGGGTCAGGCAGGCAACGGCGATGGTGCGGAAGGCCGTGGCCGCCGAAGCGTCCCGGTCGAGCTTGACCGCTCCGGCCTTGCTCGGACGCCGCAGGCTCTCGCCGAGGATCCGGAAGCCGCGCTCGCTCTTCGACAAGACGCCGAGACGCAGGGGCACGGTCTCCGCGAGGCTCTGCGCCAGGGAGAACAGGTCCGCCGGATCGCCCTCGATCAGTTCGAGTTCGAGTTCCCAGATGGGCGCGTCGCCGACCGGCGTCTCCACCCGCCCCTGGTCGAGGGTCGCCGAAATGCGCGAGTGTCCGTGGGCGACGGCCCGGGTGGTACGCTCGATGATGGTGGTGACGACGGCGGCGAGGTCGGGCGAGGACGCGCTGGCGAGTACCTCCGGCACCGGCGTCTCCTCGAGGAGCGACAGGTCCGGTGCCGGGCCGTCCACGGCCCATTCCCATTCCGAGCGGTCGAACAGGCCGGCCGCCGAGGAGGCGGCCTTCACCGTCTGGACGTGACGCTCCCCATGCCGGCGAACCCGCAGGGTCATCCCCTTGCGGTGAAGCGCCCGGTCGGCCGTGTCGTAATAGGTGGCGGACAGGAACTCGGCCTCCGTCGGCTGCTCGACGGCAAGCAGCGGGTGGCGTGCCAGCTCCGCCAGTTCCGCGGCGCCGCAATCCAGCTTCAGCTCGACTTCCCTCGGGGTACCCATCGATCGTCCTGTTCTGTGATCCGGTATGACGGGCGCCAACGCCCGAGGACCGGGTGTGGATCATCCATGGGCTTCGATGGGCGCGCAAGCGGGCCATGTCGTTGCCCGGATGGACAAACCCGAGAATTCCCGTAGCTGAGACGGGGTGGCCCGGTTGGTCTGGCCTCGATCCGGGGAATCGGATCTTAGGCGAGAGATCACACGGGATCGTAAGGGTTCGATGACGGTGGACCGGGTGAGGGCCGATCGGCTCCTGGTCGAGGGCGGCCATTTCGAGAGTCGGGCGAGGGCCCAGGCTGCGATCGAGGCGGGCCTCGTCACCGCCGACGACCGCCCCGTGACCCGCGCCTCCGACAGGCTCGACCCCAGGGCGCGGATCGTGGCAAGCGCGCCGCACCCCTTCGTCTCGCGCGGCGGGCTGAAGCTGCAGGCCGCGCTGGTGGCGTTCGGCTTCGATCCGGCCGGGCTCGTCTGCCTCGATGTGGGTGCGTCCACCGGCGGCTTCACCGACGTGCTGCTGAAAGCCGGTGCCGGGCACGTCTATGCCGTCGATGTCGGCCGCGACCAGTTGCATGCCTCCCTGCGCGGCGATCCCCGCGTGACCAGCCTCGAGGGCCGGGACGTGCGTGGCCTCGACACCGCGGCGATCCCGCGCGCACCGTCCCTGGTGGCGATCGATGTCAGCTTCATCGCCCTTCGCCTTGTCCTGCCCGCAATCGTGCCGCTCATGGCCCCTGGTGCGGCCCTGGCGGCATTGATCAAGCCTCAATTCGAGGCGGGGCGCGACCGGGTCGGGCGCGGCGGCATCGTGCGCGACGAGGCCGTCCACCAGGCGGTCTGCGAGGAGGTGACGAACCTCGTCGCCGATCTCGGCCTGTCGGTCCTCGGCCTCATTTCCTCCCCTGTCGCCGGTGGCGACGGCAATCGCGAGTTCCTCATCGGGGCACGCTCGACGGTGCGCCCATGACGGACACGACCATGACCGAACAACAGACCCTTCGTACCGTCGAGATCGCGCGCCTCGGGCAGCGCGGCGACGGCATGGCGACGGACGGCACCGTCGTCCCCTATGCCCTGCCCGGCGAGCGCGTCTCGATCCGCAAGGACGGCGCGCGCGTGTCCCTCGTCGCGGTGGAAACGCCCTCCCCGGACCGGATCGACCCGTTCTGCGGCTATTTCGGAACCTGCGGAGGCTGCGCGGTCCAGCATCTCGCGCCAGAGCCCTACGCCGCCTGGAAGCGGGGCAACCTCGCGCAGGGCTTGGCCCAGGCCGGAATCGACGTGCCATGCGAGCCCGCGCGCGATGCCCATGGGTCGGGCCGCCGCCGGCTGACACTCCACGTGCGCGAGATCGACGGCAAGGGCGTCGCCGGGTTGATGGAGGCGCGCAGTCACGCCCTCGTGGCCATCGACCATTGCCCCATCACCGTCGAGCAGCTCCACCGGGCGCCGGCCGTCGCGCGGGCGCTGAGCGCTCCCCTTGGCCACGGCCGCAAGCCCCTCGACGTCGCCTTCACCGCCACCGAAGCCGGCCTCGACGTGGACCTGCGCGGACACGGCCCGGTGAGCGAAGGCCTGCGCGCCACGCTGGTGCGGCTGGCCGGCGAGCTCGACCTCGCGCGCCTGTCCCTGCACGGCGACATCGTGGTGGAGCGCCGCGCGCCCGCGATCACCACCGGCGAGACCCGCCTCGTGCCGCCGCCGGGGGGCTTCCTGCAGGCGACGGAAGCGGGCGAGGCGATGCTCGCCGAACTCGTGGTCTCCGCCCTCGACAAGCGTGTGAAGCGCGTGGTCGACCTGTTCTCCGGGGCCGGCCCGTTCACCCTCGCCATGGCCCGCACGCGGGATGTCCATGCGGTGGAGGGCGAGGCGGCGGCGATCGCCAGCCTCGACCGGGCGTTTCGTGCCACGCGCGGCCTGCGCCGGATCACGAGCGAGACCCGCGACCTCTTCCGCCGGCCGCTCCTGCCCATCGAACTCGAGACCTTCGACGCCGTGGTGTTCGATCCGCCGCGCGCCGGAGCCCAGGCCCAGGCCAAGCGCATCGCGGAATCGAAAGTGCCCCTGGTCATCGGCGTCGCCTGCGACATCGGCTCGTTCGCCCGCGACGCGGCGACCCTGATCGAGGGCGGCTATCGCCTCGAACGGGTCGTCCCCGTCGACCAGTTCAAGTATTCGAGCCATCTCGAAATGGTGGGCGTGTTCCGCAAGGATGTCGCCAAGCGCAGGCCCTCGCTGAGGTAGTTGCCGGCCCCGACGGTCGCGGAGACCGCCTGTTCTTAGGGTCGCGGTGCGCTGCGGCACGCAGCAGGGCTCCGCGAGGTCATGGCAGCCGCGCTCGAAATCCCATGGCCGGCGTGGATGGCCATCGCCATGTTGGGAGGAGCAAAGTCGCTTCCCCAATCAGGACCATTCGTCGTGGACGTCTTCACCGCCAAGCTGCTGGTTTCCGCAGCCATCGTCACGGCTGTCGCCGGTTTCTCCCTGCTGACCGCCGGCTGGGCTCTCCTCGACGTCTACAACGATTTTCGTCGCGGTGCCGACGAGCGTAACTCGTCCCGCCCCCAACCCTGAACGCCCGCGCCCTTCGGTCAGAACAACGTCCCCTGAGCGTCCTCGTCGCTGGATAGCGGGCGCTCGTCCGGCGGAATGTCGAAGACCGTCTCCGGTCTGGCCCGGCCGACCGGGACGGCGAGGTCCGCTCCTTCGTTGCGTGCGTCGTTGACCCTCGCGCTCACCACGTCGAGGGTCAGCCATTGGTCGGGGCACGGCCGGCACAATGAGACCGCATCGCGCGCCTCCGTGCCGAGATGGTCGAGCCAGGGTTCGATGGCCTCGGGCGGCAGGATGGCCGGCATCCGGTCGTGGATCGCCGCCATGGTGCCGTTGGCGCCCGTCGTGACGATGGCGGCGGTGTCGATCTCGGACCCGTCGGCCCCGAGCCAGTTCTCCCACACACCCGCGAGCGCCATCGGCGCCCCGTCCGCCCGGCGGATCATGTAGGGCGTGCGCGTCATGGCCTTGCCGGTTCCCTCCCGGCGCCATTCGTAGAACCCGTCGGCGAGGAAGACACAGCGGCGGTGGCGGATGGCCCCCCGGAACGTCGCCTTCTCCAGCACCGTCTCGACGCGCGCGTTGATGATGAGCGGAAAGCCCTTCGGGTCCTTCAGCCAGCCCGGCAGGAAGCCCCAGCGCATGAGCCGGAAATGCCGCTCGCCGCGTTCCGCCAGCACGATCGGCACCGGCTGCGTCGGCGCCACGTTGTAGCGCGCCGGGAAATTCGGCTGCTCGGGATAGCCGTAGAACGACCGGAAGACGTTCGGATCCTGCTGAATGAGGAAGCGGCCGCACATGTGCTTACCTTCGCCCGCCGTCCATTGCAGGACGAGCCCGATGAGCGGTGCCGAAAGTCCGGGGACGCACGAGATCCATCCCGCCCTACAGCCATTTCTTCCAGCGAAAGAACACATACGGCAGTACGGCGGCCACCACCATCATCACCACGGCCATGGGATAGCCGAACGTCCAGTCGAGCTCGGGCATCGCCTTGAAGTTCATGCCGTAGATCGAGGCGATGAGGGTGGGCGGCATGAACACCACCGCCATGACCGAGAACAGCTTGATGATGTTGTTCTGCTCGAGATTCACGAGGCCCAGTGTCGCGTCGAGGAGGAACTGGATTTTCGAGGATAGGAAGGTCGCATGCTCCTCGAGCGACTGCAGATCGCGCAGGGTCGAGCGTACGTCCTCGCGCAGTTCCCGCGGCGCCTTGGTGGTGCGGTAGGTCGCCGAGAGCGAGAGCAGGATGCGCTCCATGGAGACCAGGCTCTCGCGCTGCTTCGAGATCAGGTCGCCCAGGCGTCCGAGCGCCCGCAGCGTGTCCTGCAGGGCGGTGTTGCGGGCCGAGGGGTCCGCCTTCTCCTCGAAGATCTTGCCCGAGAGCCGGTCGATCCGCTCTCCCTGGAGCTGGAGCACGTCCGCCGCCCGGTCGATCACGGTCTCGATCAACCCGGCGAGAATCGTCTCGCCCGACGGAGCGGCGGAAGGACCGTTGCCGGTCGAGCGTCCGGCCCGCTGGGTATACATGCGGAAGGCCTGGGGCTCCTCGTAGCGCACCGTCACGAGGCGGTTGCCGCGCAGGATGAAGGTGATGCCGGCCAGCCCCGGCTCATCCGCGTCGCTGACCTTGCTCAGCACCCGGCCGGTCATGTAGCGCGCGCCGTCCTCCACGTAGAGGAGCTCGGAGGGCTCGATGTCCTTCATCTCCTCGCGGGTCGGCACCGAGATGCCCATGAAGGCCTCGACCTTGAGGTCTTCCTCCCGCGTCGGGCGGATCATGTCGAGCCAGACGGTCTCGTCGGGAATGGGGTCCTGCAGTTCGAGGGGACGGCGGTCGAGCAGGATGTGCCCGGGGCCGGCGATCGGCTGATGGATGAAAATCACGCTTTACGTCTCAGGCGAGGGCCCCGGAAGGCGGTGTGTTCGCATCCGGCACGAAGAAGTCCGGCGCAAGGGGTATGCCGGGTGTGACGCGGTATTGTGTGAAGTCCGTGACACCTTGCTCGGCGAGGAAGCTGTCGTCGATGAGGAAGCGGCCGGTGACCTCGCGGGAGGGTTTCAGGAACAGGGCATGGGCCGCATCGGCGACGATCTCGGGCGTCCGGCTCGCCTGGATCAGCGCTTCGCCGCCGAGGAGGTTGCGCACCGCCGCCGTGGCGATGGTGGTGCGCGGCCACAGGGCGTTCACCGCGATGCCCTGCCTACGCAGCTCGCCGGCAAGCCCGAGGACGCAGAGAGACATGCCGAACTTGGCCATGGTGTAGGCGAGATGCGGCGCGAACCACTTCTCCGCCATGTCGAGGGGCGGCGACAGCATCAGGACATGCGGGTTTGGCGCCTTTTCCAGATAGGGGATCGCGTGTTTCGAGACCATGTAGGTTCCGCGCGTGTTGATCTGGTGCATCAGGTCGAAGCGCTTCATCTCCGTCTGCGGCGTGCGGGTGAGCGAGATCGCGCTCGCATTGTTCACCACGATGTCGATGCCGCCGAAGGTCTCCGCCGTCCGCGCGATGGCCGAGGCGACGCCGTCCTCGTCGCGCACGTCGACTATGAGCGGCAGGGCGCGCCCGCCCGCCGCCTCGATGGCGGCCGCCGCCGTGTGGATCGTGCCGTCGAGCTTCGGGTGCGGCGTGTCGGTCTTGGCGGCGATGGCGACGTTGGCCCCGTCGCGGGCGGCGCGGAGACCGATGGCGAGGCCGATGCCGCGCGAGGCGCCGGTGATGAAGAGGGTTTTGCCCTTCAGGGACTTCGAATCCGTCATGGCCGTCTTCTCACGATCCGAGTTGAAAACGCGGCGGCGTCGTGCCGTCGGCGTCGGTGAAACCGTATTCGGCGGCGAGATCGCCCGCGTGCAGGATGCGCCCGGCACGGGCCTGGACATCGGGATCGGCGGCGAGGGCCGCCAGCGCCCGTCCCGCATAGAGCGGGCTCTCCGTCGCCCGGTCGGCATGGCCGTTGTCCCGCGCCCGCTCCGTGAGGACGAAGCCGGGCGAAAGGCCGAGCGCGGTGACCCCATGGGGGGCGAGCTCCCGGGCGCAGGCGAAGGCGAGCCGGTTGGTGCTGGCCTTGGCCAGATCGTAGAACACGTCGCCGAGGTAGCCGGTCTCGGTGTCGAACGAGACGAAGGCGATGAGACCGTGTTTGGCCGAGACCATCGCCGGCGCGACGGCTCTGGCAAGGAGCAGCGCCGGATAGGGGCCGGTCTCGAAGCCCTGCGAGAACGACTCGGCGGAGCGGCGCCAGAACGGTGTGCCCCATTCGATCCCGTCGGCGTAGCTCTCCCCGTCGAAGCCTTCGTTGCCGCCCCAGACGCTCGAGACCGCCACGTCGATCCGGCCGAACCGACGCAGCACCCAGTGCACGAGCCCGTCCACCGCCCGTTCGCTGGTGTGGTCGCAGAGGTAGTGATGGCCCTCGCCCCCGGCGGCATCGACCTCGCGGGCGGTGTCCTCAATGGTCTCCGGCCTGCCCTCGGTGCGCGGCCCCGTCTCGCTCGACCGGGCGGTGACGATGACGGTGGCCCCGGCCTCCCCCAGCCCACGGGCGATGCCCCGGCCGACTCCCCGTGAGGCGCCCGCGACGAGGCAGATCGTCCGGCTCAGATCCGGGACGGAGGCGCGCCCGCTCATGAGGCTTTCGACTTGCCGAGAAAGCGCGCGAACGCTGCTTGCGCCTCGGGCGCCCGCAGCCGTGCTTCGAAGGCCACGGCCTCCGCTTCGAGCGCGGCCTCGACCTCGGCTTGATTGCCGCGGATGAGCCTGCGTGTCGCGGCGACCGCGCCGGGCGGAAGCGCGGCGAGGCGCGCCGCCTGCGCCAAGGCGTGATCGAGCAGGAGGTCGCTCGGCGCGATGGCGTTGACGAGGCCGAGGCGCAGGGCTTCCTCCGCATCGAACGGTTGCGACAGAAGGAAGAGCTCGGTGGCCTTCAGGATCCCGACCCGGCGCGGCAGCAGGTAGGACGAGGCCGCTTCCGGCACGAGGCCGAGTTCCACGAACGGCATCCGGAACCGCGCCGCCGGACTCGCATAGACGAGGTCGCAATGCAGCGTCAGCGTCGTGCCGATTCCCACCGCGATCCCGTCCACCGCCGCCACCATCGGTGTCGTCGTCTGGGCGAGCCGGCGGATGAAGTGAAGGGCCGGCGCCTCGGTGAAGGGTTTGCGCGCGCCGGCGACGAAATCGGCGAGGTCGTTGCCGGCGCTGAACGCGCCCGGCGCCCCGGCGAAGACGATGGCGCCGATACGCTCAGATGAATCCGCCTGTGCCAGCGCGTCGCGCATGGCATCGTACATGGCGCCGGTGAGCGCGTTCTTCTTCTCCGGCCGGTCGAGGCGGATCAGGCGGACGCCGTCCGGTCTGTCGTGGATCGCGATGTGCTCGGTCATGTGTGTTCTCGCTTTCCGGCGATCCCTCTCCCCTTTGCAGCAGAGCTATCGCATGTGGCCGCTTCGTCGAACGGAGGAGAGAGCCCCCCTCTCCCCGCGTGCGGGGAGAGGGTCGCGGGCACCTTGTCGTGTCCGCGATGAGCGAGAGGCGAAGCCGAAGCGAGGGTGAGGGGGCGATTCCGGATGAGACTCCTTCGGGTCCACCCCCTCACCGTCGGCTGCCGCCTCGCCGCGTCGACGACAAGGTCGTCGCGGCCCTCTCCCCGCAGGCGGGGCGAGGGGATGCGTACCCGTCGCTCCGCTTGATGCATCCTCCCCTTTCATCTCCAGTTGCTCCCTCTAAATCCGAGCCGTCCCGAGTTGGGCATCTGAGATGGGAACCACGGACAAGCACTGGATCCGTGTGGGGAGGGTCTTCGTGCTCACCCCGCCAGAGCCAGCATGCCGTCCTGCGTGAACCCGCCACCGTCGACGACGCTCTGTTCCAGCCCGCCCGCCGCCGTGAGGAGGTTCTCGGCGAAGAACCGCGCCAGCGCGATGCGGGCGCCATGGGCCGCATCGGTCTCGCCGGCCCTCAGGGCGGCATTCGAGGCCAGAGCCGCAAGGGCGAGGCAGGTCGCGCCCTGCGCGAGGCCGAACAGGCGCAGATACGGTGTCGCGCCGGCCTGGGCCTCCTCCGGCCGGTTCGAGGCCAGCGCCTTGAGGAGGTAGCTCGTCGCCCGGTCGAGGCTTTCGATCCCGGCGCGGAGGCGCGGCCCGAGATGGCCGAAGGCCGGAATCGCGTCCTTCTGCACGGCCTCCGCCACGCGACGCATGGAGGCCAGCTGCGCCCGCACGGTGGCCCCGCCATTCAGCGGCAGCTTGCGCGCCACGAGGTCGATGGCCTGGATGCCGTTGGTGCCCTCGTAGATGGCGAGGATGCGGGCGTCGCGCATGTGCTGTGCCGCGCCCGTCTCCTCCACGAAGCCCATGCCGCCATGCACCTGAACGCCCAAAGACGTCACTTCGTTGGCGATGTCGGTGGAGAAGGCCTTGGCCACGGGGGTCAGCAGCGACGCCCGGTCGAGCCCGGCCTTGCCCTCGGCCCCGCGCGCCGCGTCGAGAGCTTGCGCCGTGAGGTAGCAGATGCCGCGCGCGGCCGCCGTATAGGCCTTCATCGTCAGCAGCATGCGCTGCACGTCGGCATGGTCGACGATGGGGCTGACGGGATCGGGCGAGCCCGCCGCCTTGCCCTGGCGCCGGTCGCGGGCATAGGCCAACGCCTGCTGATAGGAACGCTCCGCCACCCCGACGCCCTGCAGCCCGACATTGAGCCGGGCCGAGTTCATCATCGTGAACATGCAGGCGAGGCCCCGGTTCTCCTCGCCGATGAGCCAGCCCGTGGCGCCGCCCTGGTCGCCGAAGGCCATGGAGCAGGTGGGCGAGCCATGGATGCCGAGCTTGTGCTCCAGCCCCGAGCAGCGCAGGTCGTTGCGGCTGCCGTCGGGAAGGATCTTCGGCACCAGGAACAGGGAGATGCCCCGCGTTCCGGCCGGCGCATCCTTCAGCCGGGCGAGGACGAGGTGGACGATGTTGTCGGTCAGGTCGTGCTCGCCATAGGTGATGTAGATCTTCGAGCCGACGATCCGGTAGGTGCCGTCGCCCGCGGGCTCCGCCCGGCTGCGCAGCAGCGACAGATCCGACCCCGCCTGGGGCTCGGTGAGGTTCATCGTGGCGGTCCATTCACCGGAGACGAGTTTTCCGAGATAGCGCTCCTTGAGATCGTCGGAGCCGTGCTTGGCCAGCGCCTCGATCCCGCCGGCGGTGAGGAGCGGACACAGGGCGAAGCTGATGCTGCCGGCATTCCACATCTCGCTGCAGGCCGCATTCAGCAGGAGGGGCAGGCCCTGGCCGCCGTGATCGGCCTCGGCGCTGAGCCCGTTCCAGCCGCCCTCGATCCAAGTGCGATAGGCCTCGCGCCAGCCCGGCGACGTGGTCACGGCGCCGTCGGCGAGACGGGCGCCCTGCCGGTCCCCCACCGGGTTGAGCGGCGCGATCACCGCATCCGCCACCCGGCCCGCCTCCTGAAGGATCGCGTCCGCGTCCTCCATCGTCAGGTCGCCATGGGCTCCCGAGGCGATGGCGGCATCGAGCCCGGCCACGTGGCGCAGGGCGAAGCTGATTTCGGCGACTGGCGTGCGATAGGTCATGGATGGTCCTCCCGCGTCGTCTCGAGCGACGCTTCACCTGAGTTTGACGCGCGCGCCGACCCGGCGATACGGCCCGTCGCGCCATGTGCTCCCAGGCATAGGCAAGACGGGTTCACGGGGATAGGCAGTCCCCGTCGACGATGTGGCACCGAGCCCGACGCCCTTCAGGCAGGGAATAGTTTAGATATGAACGATCTCGGGTCAATCCCCGGTGAAACGCTGAGGCTGGACATCGACGAGGCCGGGATCGAGTGCTCCGCGCGGCTTCTGCGGAGCGGCGGGCTCGTCGCGTTTCCCACCGAGACGGTCTACGGCCTCGGCGCCGATGCCTCCGACGCCGAGGCCGTCGCGCGCATCTATGCGGCCAAGGAGCGGCCGAGCTTCAACCCGTTGATCGCCCATCTGCCCGGTCTCGATGCAGCCCGGCGCGAGGGCGTGTTCGACGGTCTCGCCTTACGTCTCGCAGAGGCGTTCTGGCCCGGCCCGCTGACACTGGTCGTCCCGGCGGCGTCGGGCGGGACCGTGAGCGACCTCGCCCGCGCCGGTCTCCCCAGCGTGGCCCTGCGCGTCCCGGCCAATCCCGTGGCCCTGTCGCTGCTCGAAAAAGTCGGGCGGCCGGTGGCGGCGCCCTCCGCCAATCGCTCGGGCCGTGTGAGTCCGACCCGTGCCGAGCACGTCCTTGCAGATCTCGACGGCCGCATCGCCGCAATCCTCAATGGCGGGAGTACCCCGGTTGGCTTGGAATCCACGGTCGTCGCCTGTCTCGACGGTCGCGCGCGCCTGTTGCGTCCCGGCGGCGTGACGCGGGAGGCGGTCGAGGCGATCCTGGGATTTGCCCTCGATGCCGGTCAGGAATCCGGCGAGGCGCCGATCGGCCCCGGTCTTCTCGCGTCCCATTACGCGCCGAGGGCCGCCGTGCGGCTGGAGGCATCGTGGGTCGAACCGCACGAGGCGGTCCTGCTCTTCGGCCCCGTGGACCCGCCCGGAGCGGAAGCGGCGACAGCGCGCCTGAACCTGAGCGCGGCAGGAGACCTGCGGGAGGCTGCCGCCGCCCTGTTCTCGGCGTTGCGCCGGCTCGACGAGGCTGGAACCGGGACCATCGCCGTCGCGCCGATTCCTCGCACGGGGCTCGGAGAAGCGATCAACGACAGGCTGCGCCGAGCCGCGGCACCCCGCTGAATTTTTTTCTGCAAACCGTGGAACTCATCCAAGGCGAGCACGTTTCACAGTCACGAAGGTCGGTTCAGCCCCCAATGACCTTCTCCCCTTCAAGGCTCGGATTTATCCGAGCCTTTTTTCTTGGTCGCTGCGGCACTTCCCGACGTCGAAAGCCCCGCGCGATGCGCGAGGCCTGTCATGCGCCGACGCTCGATCAGCCGGCGAGCTTGGCGGCGATGCCGGCCACGTGCCTGCCCTGGTAGCGGGCACCGTCGAGTTCGATGCCGGCCGGCTGGCGGCTGCCGTCCCCATCGGCGATCGTAGATGCACCATAGGGCGTGCCGCCCTTCACCTGCTCGACACCGTTCTGCCCGGCGAAGGAATAGGGCAGCCCGACGACGACCATGCCGTGGTGGAAGAGCACGGTGTGGAAGCTCGTGAGCGTCGTCTCCTGACCGCCATGCTGGGAGGCGGTGGAGGTGAAGACCGAGCCGACCTTGCCGATCAGCTTGCCCTGCGCCCAGAGGCCACCGGTCTGGTCGATGAACTGCTTCATCTGGGCGGCCATGTTGCCGTAGCGTGTGGGCGTACCGAAGATGATCGCGTCGTAATCGGCCAACTCGTCCACGGTGGCGATGGGCGCCTGCTGGTCGAGCTTGTAGTGAAACTGTTTGGCGACATCGTCGGGGACGAGTTCCGGCACGCGCTTGACGCTGACCTCGGCCCCCGCCTCTCGTGCACCCTCTGCGACGGCGTTCGCCATCTGCTCAACATGTCCCCAGGACGAGTAGTAGAGAACCAGTACCTTCGCCATCCTGCTCACTCCATCGATGGGAGCCGCGCCGCGGCTCCAAGCTTGGCGGAATATCGGTCCGCGCAGGGTTCATGGAAGCGCCATGGGCCACGAAAGCAGCCTGAGGCCCACCGGACTCCGTCGCAGCGCGCGGAAAGCGCGGGCGTTCACGGGACGAAATCTGGCCGAACGCCGGAAGCTGTCACGCTCGGCGCGCGGCAGCTAGGTTCAGAGAAGTCGCCGGATAAAATCCGGCTGCCCGCCGTTCAGGCGATCGACTCGATCTCGACCTCGTGCCCATTCACTTCGACGCTGTCGCCCACGCTTTTTCCGGTGAGCGCCTTGGCCATGGGCGAGACATAGGAGATCGACCCTTTCGCAGGATCGGCCTCGTCCTCGCCGACGATGCGGAACGTCTGCTTGGTGTCGTCTTCTTTGACGATCGTGACGGTGGAGCCAAAATGCACCGTGTCGCCGCTCATGGGCTCCACCAGTTCGGCCGAGCCGAGCCGGGCCGTCCAGTAGGCGAGGTCGCGGGTGACACGGGCCTCATCGGCCTTGGCCCCCGGCGTCAGCGCGGAGAACTCCGACTGCAGCCGCGCCACCTCTGCCTCCATCTGGGCGAGCCCCTGGGGGGTGACGAAATTGGTGTGGGGCGAGATCGGACGGTCGGGAAGATCCTCGAAGGCCTCGCCGCCCTCACGCTCTTTGACGAATGCACTGCTCATGGAAACGGCAATGCTCCGGGATCGAAACGGTTCCGCTTGCCCTCAGCCGATGGTGACGACGGTGCGGCCACGAGTCCGTCCCGCGAGGATGTCTTCCGCGAGTGCTCCGACTTGCGCGAGGGGCACGGTGCTCGTCATCCTGGCGAGGAGGTCCCGGTCGAGCTCCTTCGCGATCCTCGCCCAGGCTTGCTGACGCTTGGGCAGGGGCGTGGTGACGCTGTTGATGCCGAACAGGCTGACGCCGCGCAGGATGAAGGGTGCCACAGATGTCGGCAGGTCCATGCCGCCGGCGAGGCCGCAGGCCGCGATGGCCCCGTCGGCCTTGGTTGCGGCGAGGAGATTGGCGAGGGTCGTCGAGCCCACCGCGTCGATCCCGGCCGCCCAGCGCTCCTTCGCCAGGGGCTTGCCGGGATTGGCGAGTTCGGCCCGGTCCAGGATCTCGGAGGCGCCGAGGGATGTGAGGTAATCCGCTTCGCCGGCGCGGCCGGTGACGGCGATGACGTGCCAGCCGGCTCTCGCCAGAAGCGCCACCGCCACCGATCCGACACCACCGGAGGCGCCCGTGACGATGGCCGGTCCATCGGAGGGTCTGAGTCCATGGGCATCGAGCGCCATGACACAGAGCATGGCGGTATAGCCGGCGGTGCCGACCGCCATCGCCTCTTCGGGTTTCAAACCGTCCGGCAACGGAACGAGCCAATCGCCCTTCACCCGCGCGCGCTCGGCATAGGCGCCGAGATGGCTCTCACCCACGCCCCAGCCGGTGAGCACCACCGCATCGCCGGGCTTGTAGTCCGGATGCTCCGAGCTCTCGACCACGCCGGAGAAGTCGATGCCGGGGATCATGGGGAAGCGGCGCACCACGGGCGAGCGACCGGTCATCGCCAGTCCGTCCTTGTAATTGAGGGTCGAGTGGGAGACCCGGACGGTGACGTCGCCGTCCATCAGGTTCGCTTCGTCGAAATCGGTGAAGCGAAGGTTCTGGCCCGCCTCGCCCTTCTCCACCACCCATGCCTTGAACGTCGCCATGTCCGTCGGTCTCCTCACGCGTCGGTCATGACCTGTGGCGGGGCGGGCGTGAATCAAGCCGGCCCCGAGCGCGGATGCGCCCGAGGCCGGGAAGGCGTCGCCTCGCGGTCGATCAGTAGCCGTCGTAGATGCTGCCGGTGGAGAAGCCGAGGCCGACCCCGATATCGGCCGAACTGGCGCCGGTGATGCCGAAGGCGTCGGGGATCGAGCCGATGACCGGAGCACGGTGGGAGCCGACATAACCGGGGCCGACATAACCGGCGCTGGCATAACCGGGGCCGGAATGGGCCGGCACCCAGCCGGACCGGCCGCGCGAGACCAGGACGGAGCGCTGGACGCTGGCGTATTCTGCGGGAATCGTCTCCGGGATGGTCTGGCCGGGCTGTGCCAGGATCCGGCGGTGACGGACGGCGAAGCGCGGCGGAATCTCGACCCAGCATCCGATCGTCTCGCCATAGGCATCACGCCGCGTCTGCCAGACGCGGCCGCCGGGCGAGACCTGAACCTGTTCGGAGACGGTCTCGTAGACCGGAGGAATCGAGCGGTAGACGGTGCGGGCGGGGCGGACGAGGACGCGCTCGGACACGGTGTCGTAGACCGGAGGGGTCGTGACATGCCGGTAACATTCGGCCCCGCCGCAGCCCCCGGCTTGGGCCGATGTCGCGAGGATCGATGCACCGAACAGGGCGCCGGCGAGGGCGGAGGCGGACATTGGGAAATGGGTGACCGGCGCGGTCATGCTCGAATCCTCGACACTGAAATGCGGTGTGATGGGCGCGCACCCAGCGTTGGTGCGCAGCCTTCGACGCATTAGAGGCGGTCAAGTTGCCTTCGGAGCAAGCTCTATCGCAGATCAGGGTAAAATTAACCTTGGCTTAACACTACGCAATCTTCATCTTGCTTAAGTAAAGCGCTTTCGTTCGATTCACGGGTCGTTAAACCGGTCTCAGGTCTGGCCGCGCTTCAGCTGGTAGAAGATGTGACGT
Organism: Methylobacterium sp. 88A; assembly: GCF_000376345.1. Classification (NCBI taxonomy): domain Bacteria; kingdom Pseudomonadati; phylum Pseudomonadota; class Alphaproteobacteria; order Hyphomicrobiales; family Methylobacteriaceae; genus Methylobacterium; species Methylobacterium sp. 88A. Next base: position 860,837 of record NZ_AQVT01000001.1, on the reverse strand, counting down.
CCGATCACGTCCATCTTCTGCAGGCGCCGGGACCAGCCCGGCTTCACGTAATCGGCGTGGTAATGCGTGGCGCCTCCGACCTCGCTGAGATAGGTGCGGCCTTCGATCACCGCGCTGGCGATGCGGGTGGCGCTCTGCCAGGAGGGGCCGTCGGTGATGCGCAGGGACTTGCCCTCGCAGGCGAAGGAGAACTGGCAGCCCATGTAGCGATGACGGTTCTGGTAGACGACGCCGCAGACATTCGACGGGTAGAGCCCGCTTTTCACGCGGTTGAGCACGACTTGGGCGACGGCCGCCTGGCCGTCCTCGGGCTCGCTCCGGGCCTCGAAATAGACCGCTTCGGCGAGGCAGCGTTGCTCGCGGTCGATGGAATCGGGGACGATCAGGTCGGCATAGCGGTGCCGGGCGTCCTCGGGGACGGTCTCGGTGATGCCGGAGCCGAGATCCTTTCGCGGCGAAAAGCCGGGAATCAACAGGCTGGCCGCCGCGACTTCGATGGGCGTGGCATCCGCCGGGGCCGGTGTCGTGGACGACAAGGCGATGGCGCGGGGAATGGCCGGCGTGGCGCCGTCCGACGGCTCATCGGTCTCCTCCTCGCCGACCATCTTGTGCGGGGGCGTGAAACCCGAAGCCGCTTCGAGGTCGGGCGACCAGATCGCGGAGCCGGGGACGAGAAGGCCGGTATCGGCGCTCGACAGGCCGACCCTGACGACGGGCGCCTTCATGTCCAAGCCGGCACCTGCCTCATGGTTCGGATAGAGCCGTTCCGTCGCCTTCGCATCGACGCGGCGACGAACCCCCGGCGTATCATGGGGCAGCCGCAGGGCGATCCTCGCTCCGCCCTGCCCCGTCAGGCCGGATGCGGAAGGGTCGGTTCCGGCGCTTGCCGTGAAGGAGACGACGAAGCCGAGGGCGAGGGTCCACGGCACCATGGAGGCGCGAAACCAGGGCCTTTGGCAGGGGCGGCGAACGCGTTTCGTACTCACGACCAAACAACCCGGTTACGGACCTGGCCTCGCTGGTCACGCTCGAGGGCGACCAGAAGGGATGATCCAAACTATCGGGCGTTATGGTTGCGAGTGTCTTAAGACGATGCACGTGATCGCGTCTCGCTAAGACCTCGGACGGTCGTCGCGAAGTTGTTCGGACGTATTGGAGAGCGATCAGAGGTTTCCGGGGCGACCGTGTGTCACTGCGAGGGCGCCCACGAGAGCATTGACGCTGGAGCGTCCCTTGCTCTCGGTAATGCGCTCCGCATCGGCACTGCTCTGCGTCGCGACCGCGAAGACGAGAAGAGCGATGGTCGCGACACCGCCGAGCGCCGAGACGACCCAGATATAGGCCTGCTGGACGACCCGTGGCACGGGCACGGCATGCGAGGTTTCGGAGAGGAATACAGGGGGTTGGCTCGAGTCGCTCATGGTCGGCGTTCCCGCGCGTTCAATGCCATCCCACCCAGCCGGGAGCGTCGTCGCGCTTTGGTCTGGCACTAGCACTCAACGTGCCGAAGCGACATCGGTTCAAGGGGTATTCGGAGATTTATTCAACGACATTTCCAATGGCGCAGCGCCACGAAAAAGGGCGGCCATCGGCCGCCCTTTCCAGTCTTCGAAGTCTCAAGGTCCGGCACTCAGGCGCGGGTCTTGTCCCGCATCGCGAGCGCTGCCTGAGCGGCGGCGAGACGCGCGATCGGCACGCGGTAGGGCGAGCACGACACGTAATCCAGGCCGACTTCCTGGCAGAAATGGATCGAGGCCGGATCGCCGCCATGCTCGCCGCAGATGCCGAGCTTGATGTCGGGGCGGACCGCCCTGCCCCGCTCGACGCCGATGCGGACCAGTTCGCCCACGCCTTCCTGATCGATCGAGATGAACGGATCGGCGGACAGGATGCCCTTCTGGGTATAGGCCCCGAGGAACGTCGCGGCGTCGTCGCGCGAAATGCCGAGCGCGGTCTGCGTCAGGTCGTTGGTGCCGAAGGAGAAGAACTCGGCGGTCTTGGCGATGTCGCCCGCGCGCAGGGCCGCGCGCGGCAACTCGATCATGGTGCCGACCTGGTAGGACAGCGCCGCGCCGGTCTCCTCGGTGACGGCCTTCGCCATGGCGTCGATGCGCGCCTTGACGATGTCGAACTCCATCTGGGTGAAGACCAGCGGAACCATGATCTCGGCGGTAACGGGGGCATCCGTCTCCTTGGCGGCCTGGACGGCGGCCTCGAAGATGGCGCGGGCCTGCATCTCGGCGATCTCCGGGAAGGCGATGGCGAGGCGGCAGCCGCGGAAGCCGAGCATCGGGTTGAACTCGTGCAGCTCGGTCATCCGGCGGCGGAGCTTCTCCTCGGACACGCCGGTGCTCTTGGCCACATCCTGCACTTCCGCATCGGTATGCGGCAGGAACTCGTGCAGCGGCGGATCGAGCAGGCGGATCGTCACCGGCAGGCCGGACATGATCGTGAACAGCTCGACGAAGTCCTGGCGCTGATAGGGCAGGATCTTGGCCAAGGCCGAGCGGCGGCCCTCGACGTCGTCGGCGAGGATCATCTCGCGGACGGCGACGATCCGGTCCCCTTCGAAGAACATGTGCTCGGTGCGGCAGAGGCCGATGCCTTCCGCGCCGAAGTTGCGGGCGGCGCGGGCATCGGTGGGCGTGTCGGCATTGGTGCGCACCTTCATGGTGCGAACCTTGTCGGCCCAGCCCATCAGGGTCGCGAATTCACCGGAGAGCGAGGGCTCGAGCATCTTCACTTCGCCGAGGAGGACCTGGCCGGTGGAGCCGTCGATGGTGATCTTGTCGCCGGCCTTCAGCGTCGTGCCCGCCACCGTGAGGGTGCCGGCCTTGTAGTCGACGCGGATCGTGCCCACGCCCGAGACGCAGGGCTTGCCCATGCCGCGGGCGACCACGGCGGCGTGCGAGGTCATGCCGCCGCGCGTGGTGAGAATGCCCTCGGAGGCGTGCATCCCGTGGATGTCCTCGGGGCTCGTCTCGATCCGCACGAGAATACACTTGCGCTCGGCCTTGCGGGCGGCCTCGGCATCCTCGGAATTGAACACGATCTCGCCGGTGGCCGCACCCGGGGATGCCGGCAGGCCGGAGGCGATGATCTTGCGTTCGGCCTTCGGATCGATGGTGGGGTGGAGCAGCTGGTCGAGGGCGGCGGGCTCGACCCGGCCGATCGCCTCCTCCTCGGTGATCAGGCCTTCGGCGGCGAGATCCACGGCGATGCGCAGGGCCGCCTTGGCGGTGCGCTTGCCGTTGCGGGTCTGGAGCATCCAGAGCTTTCCGCTCTCGATGGTGAACTCCATGTCCTGCATGTCGCGGTAATGGGTCTCGAGCAGCCCATAGATCCGTACCAGCTCGGCATAGGATTCGGGCATCGCCCGCTCCATCGACGGCTTGTCGGACTTGGCCTCGATCCGCGCCTTCTCGGTGATGTCCTGTGGCGTGCGGATACCCGCCACTACGTCTTCGCCCTGAGCGTTGATGAGGAACTCGCCGTAGAGCGCCCGCTCGCCGGTGGAGGGGTTACGGGTGAAGGCGACGCCGGTGGCCGATGTGTCGCCCATGTTGCCGAACACCATGGCCTGGACGTTGACCGCCGTGCCCCAGCTCTCGGGGATGCCGTTGAGCTCGCGGTACTTCTTTGCGCGCGGGATCATCCAGGAACTGAACACCGCGCCGATGGCGCCCCAGAGCTGGTCTTCCGCGTCCTGCGGAAAGTCCGAGCCGTGCTCGTCGCGGACGATCTTCTTGTAGAGACCGATCATGTGCTTCCAGTCCTCGGCACCGAGTTCGGTGTCGAGGTTGAAGCCCTTGGTCTCCTTGTAATGCTCCAGCGCCTCCTCGAAGGCGTGGTGCTCCACGTCGAGGACCACGTTCGAGTACATGGTGATGAAGCGGCGATAGGAATCGTAGGCGAAGCGCGGATCGCCGGCGCCCTCGGCCAGGGCTTCGACGGTGGTGTCGTTCAGGCCGAGGTTCAGCACCGTGTCCATCATGCCCGGCATGGAGGCGCGGGCACCGGAACGGACGGAGACGAGGAGCGGGTTCTTGGGATCGCCGAAGCCGCGCCCGGTGAGCGCACCCACCGCATCGAGGGCGGCCTGGACCTCGGCCTTCAGCTCGGCCGGGTATTGGCGACCGTTGTCGTAGTACCAGGTGCAGACTTCGGTGGTGATGGTGAAGCCCGGAGGGACTGGGAGTCCGAGATTGGACATCTCGGCAAGGTTCGCGCCCTTACCTCCGAGGAGGTTGCGCATGGAGGATTGACCCTCCGCCTTGCCGTCGCCGAACGAGTAGACCCACTTCGCCATCGTCATTGATCCGCTTACAACACTTCGGGGTAGCATACCCCTAGATGCCGCGTTGGACCATTGCATGCTGCAACGCAAGATGAACGGCCGTTCGAGGCCCGTTGCGTGTAACGAGAGACGAAATTTGTCATACGGCGATGTGACAAATATGCGTCATGCAGGGCGTGTCACCCCGACGAGAGGGCACCCGGCGGTTCTGCCTGCTTGCGCGCAATCATCGGTCCTGGCGAACCTCGCCCGAGGATCGCGGGCCGATGTCGGCGTTGCCGTCGCTCACGGATGAGGTTGTCTCGGCCCCGTGCCCGGACTCGATCCGCCCTCAGACCCGATATTTGCCGTTGCGCCGCACCAGCACCCGCGTGCCGACGGGGACGCGCTCGAACAGGTCGACGATGTCTTCGTTCAGCATGCGGACACAGCCGGACGACATCTGCTCGCCGATGCTCCACGGCTCGTTGGTGCCGTGGATGCGGAACAGGATGTCCCGGTTGTTCTGATAGAGGTAGAGCGCGCGGGCGCCCAGCGGGTTGTCGACGCCGCCCTTGCGGGTCCGCGGCAGGTCGGGGTTGAGGGAGACCATCGTGGTGGTGGGGCTCCAATCCGGCCACACGCCCTTGCGGCCGACCTTCGCCTCGCCCTTCCAGGAGAAGCCGAGCTTGCCGACGCCGATGCCGTACTGACGGGCCGTGCCGTCCTCCTGCACCAGGGCGAGCTGGCGGTTGTCGATGTCGACGACGATGGTGCCCGGCTTCTCCGCGCCGGTGTAGCGCACGACCTGCCGACGATATTTCGGATCGAGCCGCGACGTGTCCACCAGCGGGACGTCGTAGGGCTTGTCCGGCATCGAGCCCGTATACCAGGCGGCCTCTTCATCCTGCGCCACCGTCATCGGGCCACGGGAATTGCACGCGGCCAATGGAGCGATGACGAGCAGGCTAAGAAGGACGCGGCGGATATGCATGGAGGGCTCCACGAAAGTGGTCGTCGGGCGGATCATTGCCCTCATGACTACCGTCCGGTGGCCTCTGATGTTGTGTCTTTCACGTCGCAGCAGCAGGGAACATGCCCGTCCGGCCGGATTTACGAGAGGTAGTGGTCATGGACCCAGCCCGTCTGGCTGGGCTGACCTTGCGTATTCAGCACGCTCACCCCGAGCCATCTGCCATCGCGCTCGATCGGCTCCACCAGCGTCCCGGCGGGCAGCAGCCGGACCACGGGGAACGTCGTTCCAGGCCCCGTCCTCAGGTTGAGGCCCTCGGCGACATCGACCGTGAGGCTGATCCCATCGTTGTCGGCCCGGCCACCGAAGACCAGGCTGCGGAAACGCTCCATGTCGAAGGCGGGGCCGGGGTCCCATTTCCGGTCAGGACTGATGTCGTCATGGCCGACGATCTCCTCGACGCCATAGCGCTCCTTGAGGAGCCTCGCGATCTCCGCAGCCGCCTGGAACTGAACCGGGGGATAGGCCTCCCACGCGATCGGCCCCTTCACGCCGTTGGGATTGCCGTTCCGATGGGTGGCCATGTGCGGATGAGCGATGGTGACGCCCGTATGGGTCTTCCATTCGGTCCCGGCCGGATTGAGGTACCCCCAATTGGCGAGCTCGATGCCGATGGAATACTGGTTGAGGCCGGACAGGCCGCGCCATGTCGATTTGCCGGCATGCCACGCCACCTTGTCGAAGCGCACGCACTGGATGACCGATCCATCGCGGTCGATGACGAGATGGGCCGACGAACCCGGATTGTCCTTGCTTTGGAACCACTCGGCGCTGGATCTCGCGCTGGCTCCATAGGTGAAATGCATCGCCAGAAAGCGCGTCGGTGAGGGAAGTGCTCCGCCGGTATAAGGCGATGGTATGGAGGTGACGGGTTTGCCATCGCGGCGCAACTGATTGGCACTGATCGCGAACGCCATGATCCCCGCCCCCCTCCTGAGCCGCGTATGATTCGCGGCAGGACGATCATGTGGAAAAGCCAACGGATCATGCAACCTGAGATTTAGCTGTATATTTCAAGTTTGCACGGTCGGCGCCACCGCGCGGCCTGCGTTGCCCCGCCGGTCCGCACGGGGCATGCTCCCTACGACGCGGCCGAGCCGCCGGAAACCGAGGCGCAGACGCGATGGCCGATACTGAGACGCTCACGGTCGCGGAGATCGAGGAACCCCTCGCCGAGCTCGGGCCGGCGATCCATCTCGACCATTGCGTGATCCATGTCTCGGATTGGGAGCGGTCCACCGCTTTCTATCGCGACGTGCTTGGGGCCGAGGTGATCCCCCGTGGGAAGGGTGTCGCGTACCGGTTCGGTGGCGTTCAATTGAACGTCCATGGTCCGGGGCTGTCGCCGACGCCCCTGGCCGAGCGGCCGGTGATGCCCGGCGGCAGCGATCTGTGCTTCCGCTGGTCGGGTTCGATCGACGACGCGGTGGCGCATCTGGCGGCGCAGGGCGTCCCTGTCGAGCTCGGCCCCGTGGATCGCAATGGGGCTGCCGGCGCGGGGATCAGCGTCTATTTCCGCGATCCGGACGGGTCGTTGATGGAATTCATCACCTACCCGACGGAGTGACGGTTTCGGCTCAGGCGCGGCGTTCCGCCAGCTGCTGGTTCGTATGCTCGAGCCGCAGCGCGAGTTCCCGCATGACGGCGATGCTGATCTGCGGGAACTGAGCCAGGAGTTCGAGGAAGACGGTCCGATCGATACGGAGCGCCGTGATGGGGGTCTCCGCCTGGACGGTGGCCGAGCGCGGCTGGTCGGCCAGGATACCCATCTCGCCGACGAGGGCATTCGGCCCGAGAAGAGCCAGCCGGAACGGGCCGAACGTTCCATCGATGGTCACCGCCGCCGAGCCTTCCAGAAGAAGGTAGGCGGCGTCCGCCACATCGCCTCGGGCGAAGAGCTGCTGGCCGGCCTCGAAATGAACGCGCTCGCTCGTGAAGGCGAGGAGCTTCAGGCGCGACGGCTCGACACCGCGAAACAACGGCACCTGTCGCAGTGAGGATACCTCCGTGTCGAGGGTCATGATGCGTGGACCATTCTGAGCGCTCCGCTCGCAGGCGCCCAAAGCCGGGCGCCTCTACGTCCCGCGCATCCATGCGGTTTGCCCATCCATTGTCCAGCCCTGCCCGATCCACCCGCATGCCTCACCCTCGCGGAGATCGCCGAGGCGGTCCGCCGCCGCCGATCCATGGAAGTGACCGGCCGCATTCCGCAGCGAATTTCCGGCTTCGCCGAGGCAGATGACGACAGTGATGGACCGTGCACGACCAGACCGAAGCGGCCATTTGTCTTCGGCAAGGTCGGCCGAGGAACCATCGATATTGGCGAAGGTTGTTTAGTTCGAGAACCACATGCTGAGGAGGCGCTGATGGCATCAGGAAATTCTACCTCAAAGCGAGGTTTTGCATCGATGGATCTGGAGCGGCAACGCGAGATCGCGAGCAAGGGTGGGCGGAGCGTTCCGGCGGAAAAGCGTTCATTTTCCCAGGATCGCGAATTGGCCTCGTCGGCCGGTCGCAAGGGTGGCCAGTCGACAACCCCCGGGCGTCACGGCGAAGACTAGAGCCCGGATCATATCGAAACGAGGCGCGTGCCGTTTACCGGTGCGCGCCTTTTTCGTTGCGGGCGCCCTTCGGCCATCCGTTCCGTTTCGCGAAAGCGACCGTTGACGGCAAAAAACCCTCCGCGAAGAGCGAAGGGCTTTTTTCCGGTCTCTCGACCCAAAGAATACTCGGCTTGTTCGTCCAAGGCGTAACCTCATCCTGAGTGCCGCGCAGCGGCCTCGAAGGAGGTTTCCAGGGCTCGCTCTGCGACTGGAGGGCTCCTTCGAGGCCTCCGCTACGCTTCGGCACCTCAGGATGAGGTCGTCTGTTGGGAAAGTCTACTTTGGCGTGAATATCCGCTGAGAGACCCGATCGAGCAGGCTCTCAGGGACACCTCAGGCGATGCAGCGGCCCGGGATCATGCGACGCGCCTCCGGGCCTGCCAGTGAACTGATCGCTCCCTCGCAGCCATCGCGCATCGTCCGGCGCGGTTTCAGCACCGGCTTGTCGGTCATAGCCGAATTCTGATCGGACGCCGTTCCGGGAGCCCGACGCTCGACGGAGAGCGCTGTCGAGACACGGAGTGTCGTACCCCCGTCCTTCGTAGCCCCCATTGGAGTGAGGAAGATCGCCGGAGCGACGCTCACGGGCGCCTGCTGCGTGACAGTGGTGCCGGGGGGTGACCGAAGGTCGGCCTCGCGCTGCAGGATGGGATGCACCAGCATCGTCAGGAGTGCTGCAGGTCCACCGACACTCAGGATGAAACCGGACCGAAGCATTGTCGTAATCTCCAAACGGAGCTTGACAGGATGCTCAATAACCGAACCAGGCCGTTCCGGGTTCCTCGACTGGTCTAAAAACTTTATGACTAGTGAACAGGGCCCTCTTTGTTGCTAAAAATTTTCGACCAATGACAAACGGTCCACAGGTCGGCGTTGCATAAAAATCACGTCAATCCATAAAGCGGCGACATATGCATTTTTTGGAACCGTGTGGCATCTGGCTCGTTATCGAATCACCCGGCCGCCTGGTCCTCCCCCCGCATTCCCCTTGTGCATTGGCCGGAAACTTTTTGACGGGTCGGACTCAGTCCGGCCCGTTTTTTCATGGCCGAAGGGTTGGATCTCCAAAAGAAAAGCCCCGGTGCGAGACCGGGGCTGCTTGCTTCGTTCGAGGCTTGCCGCGTGTTGCGCGGCGCCTTGGTCAGGCCGTCTTCTCGCGCCGCCGGGCGCTCTGCTGGAAGAACAGCGCCTGGCTGATCACCGCCGACACATTGGCGGGCTGGAACGGCTTGGCGATCAGGAAGGCCGGCTCCGGACGTTCTCCGGTGAGGAACCGCTCGGGATAAGCGGTGATGAAGATCACCGGGACCTCGAAGGTCTTCAACAGGTCGTTCACGGCATCGAGGCCCGACGAGCCGTCCGCGAGCTGGATGTCCGCCAGGATCAGGCCGGGGCGTGAGCCCTCCGACGCGATCTTGATCGCCTCGGACCGTGTGCGCGCGACGCCGATCACATTGTGGCCGAGGCCTTCCACGAGGGCTTCGAGGTCCATGGCGATCAGCGGCTCGTCCTCAATGATGAGGATCTCCGTCGCCATGTCGGCCGCCAGCTCCCGCCCCGCTTCGTCGACGAGGTCGCGCACCTGGCTGACGTCGACCTCGAGGATCACGGCGGCATCCTCCTCGGAGAAGCCTTCGAGGCAGGACAGCAAGAACGCCTGACGAGGCAGCGGCGTGATCTGGCCGAGGCGCACTTCGGCGGGCAGGTCATGCTGGACATGATCGCTCTGGCCGTTCACCGAGAGGGAGTTCCAGATGCGCGTGTAGACGCGGAACAGGTCGGCCTTGACGTTGGTGCTGCGCCCCAACGTATCCGGCTCGTTCACGAGCGTTTCCAGGGTGGCGGCCACATAGGCATCGCCGGCGACCTGGCTGCCGGTAAGCGCCCGCGCGTAGCGGCGCAGGTACGGCAGATGTTGCACGACGAGTTGAGCTGTCGACATTAGATCCCCTTAGGCTCTGCCGTTCTTTATGGTCGCCACCGCCACAACGCGGATCGATGGGCTGTGTTCCGCTACGCCCGGAACCGATTGTATGGCGCTGCGTTGCAGGTGCAGCCATGACTTATGTCAAGCCGCAAAACAATCGCGGCGATGCCACCGCGTGGCATCAAGGGGATAACCGAATGGACGATGACGAGACGGGCCGCATCTCCGTGCCGGAGACGCGATCGGAGCAGGTACATGAGCCGAGACCAGAAGGCCCCGATTCTCACCGCTTGAGTGACCTCACTCAGAAGCGGATCGGCATGCACTTGCGCGCCATGTACGACACCATCGTTCAGCAGCCGGTCCCGGATCGCTTTCGCGACCTGATCGCCCGGATGGACGAATCCTCGGTTCAAACCCTCGACGACGTTTAGGTTACAATACGGATCATTCGTCTGACGTGTGCACCGGCACGATGGCGGTCGTCAGACCGGGCGACGATTGAAGAAAAGCCGCCGGATCATCCGGCGGCTTTCTCGTTTCCGTGCCTATTCGACGCCGTTGCGCCGAGACGTCCTCCCGTTAGAGGGTCGGCGAGCGACCGCGCATCAAGCCGATCACGGCCGAGATGGCGAACAGGACGATGGCGACGAAGAAGACGAGCTTTGCGGCTTCCATGGCGGTGCCGGCAATACCACCAAAGCCAAGCAGAGCGGCCACGAGAGCGACGACGAGGAATGTTACAGCCCAACCAAGCATGGTCCGGATCCTTTTGAAGCTGGCGCGACCTGTGCCGCGACCTCATGACAGCAATAACGCCAAGTTCTCCGGCCGGTTCCTGACTTTGACACAAAGCGGTCACGATTGATTTTCGGCCGTCGCTCGTCGTGGTCACGGCTTGCGGGACTCCGGGTTCTATCATTTGGACTCACGCCCTTCCTGCGTCTGTCTGGGGCGGATGTGACGTCCGTTCGGCCGCGCGCATCGCAGACATGCGTCATATCGACGGGTCTCTTGTCGGCGCCCGGAGGACAGACCCACATAGCTGTTGACGTCAGAGTGGAACCCGGTGTCCCATGTGGCGTTCGTCACCTGTTCCCGAACACGGATGCAATCTGATGAGAGAGTCGCTGGCCGCATCAATCGCACGACGCTTCCTGGATGCGGTCGCCGCTGCCGCTCGCGGATTCGTACAGGTCGTCGAGGGCACCTCCCCCACTCCCCAGCTTGTGCCGGTTCGGGTGCGGGGCGCGCGTCGGCGCTGATCAGTAGGTGAGCGTCGAGCGGAGGCCGAACACGGCGCCGCCCTTGATGCGCTGGCCGGGGCGGTTCGGATCGGCGGCACCGCCGCCGGGATGGAAGACGTATTGGATGTCCGGTTGGATCGTCCAACCGGGCACTACCGCGAAAAGATAGGTCGCTTCGATCGTGGCTTCGTAGCTGCGCGGAACATGGAACCCCGTGCCGAGTGAGAGCCGGTCCAAGTCGTAGCGCCGGGCGTTCTCGCCGATCCGAGCGTAAATGACGCTCAGGCCGAAGGCGTCTTTCGGACGACCGGGTGTCATGCCCGTGACCACGATTCCCCCATCCGTCCAGAGATCGATGAGATTCCGGTCCGAAGGGCTCGTCGAAAGGCGGGCATAGGCGGAGATCCCCTCAATCTCGTTGCCGCCCGCGGGCCGATACAGCTGCGCATCGACGACCGCATAGGCGCCGCTGGTGCCGGCGTGGCGGCGGGCCGAGCCGCCGCTGCGTGGGTTTGCCAGGGAAAGTCCCGTCCGGTCGTAGCGGTCATCGTCGAAACGTCCGAAATGCCGGTACCCGCCGAGCTTCAGACTTCGACCGAGCCCGTCGGGGCCGGGCACCGCGCGAAACTGGACTTCGCCCATCACCAGGGGGGCGTCGTTCAGTCGAAAATTCAAACCTGTCCGGTTGACGCTCGCCTGATCGCCGGGATCGCCGTTGAAGATGGCGACGAGCCCGCTCACCGAAGCATCGGGCCTCCAGCGCAGCCTCATGCCGGGGGTCGAGATCGGATAGGCGGGGCCGCCGCTCGGGAGATTGGCCCCGGTGATGGTCGGCCAGTCGTTGCTGAGGAAGATCTTGCCGGTCTCGGACGAGAAGAACTCCCCATCCGCCACCAATTGCCCGAAGCGCAGGCTCAAGTACCGGTCCTCCGAGGTCCGCTCCAACCAGAGTTCCGAAAGGCGCGTCGAGGGATAGGCTTCGATGTTACTCACCGTGATGAGCCGCTGGAAGCTCCGGTCGCGCAGGCCGCCGGTGTCGTGGATCTGGAAGACGTTGGCGAAGCCGCTCCAGCCGGTCCAGCCGGCGAGGCGGTCGAAATCGACCGTGACGGCGGTCTCGAACTTGCCGGCATGGATCGCGCCCTGCCTCACCCCGCCGGACAGGTTGCCGAGGACCTCGTTCGTATAGAGCAGGTTGTAGTCGATGCCGCGCGCCGCCAACAGGCTGCGGAAGCCACCCGGATCCCCGAATGCGCCGAGCGACGTCTGGATCGAGGGGGGACGATCGGGTTCGAGGGGAGCCGATTGCGCCGGACGATCGTCCACCGCCCCCGTCTCACCGGGGTCCGACCATGCGGGATCGACCGACAGGAATGCGAAAACGGCGGCGACCATCCGTGTCGGCGCCCTCTGTCGTCGTGCGATCATCCTCATGCTGATCATCGACGCCTCTTCTCGATAGTATAGCCTATGCTATATGATTGGGCAAAGCTTCACCGTCCGGTGCCGCGTCGCGGCCCGGGTGGGGGCTGTGTGGTGTCCGCCCGTCGCCCGTCAGGGAAGCGGGCGTCGGACCTTGTGCGTCAGGCGCCCGTGACGGTGTCCACCAGGAGCTTGACGTTCAGGACGACGATGATGGCGGCGATCACCCAGGCGAAGAGCTTCAGCCAGGCCGGAATCACCAGGGCGCCCATCTTCTGCTTGTCCGACACGAAGCGCACGAGCGGGATCACGGCGAAGGGCAGTTGCATGGACAGGACGACCTGGCTGAGCACCAGGAGGCGCGCGGTGCCATCCTCCCCGTAGAGCCCCGTCACGACGACGACGGGGACGATGGCGATGCCGCGCGTGATCAGGCGCCGCGCCCAATCGGGAATGCGCAGGCGCAGGAAGCCTTCCATGATGATCTGGCCGGCCAGCGTCGCGGTGACGGTGGAGTTGAGCCCCGAGGCCAGGAGCGCCACGGCGAACAGGGTGGAGGCGATGCCGGCTCCCAGCAGCGGCGACAGCAATTCGTAGGCCTGCTCGATCTCCTGCACGTCGGTGCGGCCGGTGGAATGGAACACCGATGCGGCCATGATGAGGATCGCGGCATTGACGAAGAGAGCCAGCATCAGGGCGATGGTCGAATCCGTCACCGCGAAGCGCAGGGCGCCCCGGCGTCCTTCCTCGGTGCGGGGATAGGCCCGCGTCTGCACGATGGAGGAGTGCAGGTAGAGGTTATGCGGCATGACCGTGGCGCCGATGATGCCGATGGCAATGTAGAGGGCGGCAGGGTTGGTGACGATCTGCGACGAGGGGATGAAGCCCGCGAGCACCGCCTGGATCGGAGGCGCGGCGAGCGCGATCTGGATGCCGAAGCATACGAAGATCACCAGCAGCAGCGCGATCACGAAGGCTTCGAGCGCCCGGAAGCCGCGCCGCATCAGCAGCAGGATCAGGAACACGTCGAGGGCGGTGATGATCGCCCCGATGACGAGGGGAATGCCGAAGAGCAGCTTGAGGGCGATGGCGGTGCCGATGACCTCGGCGAGGTCGCAGGCGATGATCGCCGCCTCGCAGGCGATCCACAGCACGAAGCTGACGGGCCGGGGATAATGATCGCGGCAGGCCTGGGCGAGGTCGCGGCCGGTGGCGATGCCGAGCCGGGCCGAGAGGGCCTGCAGCACGATCGCCATGAGGTTCGAGAGCAGGATGACGGCCAGCAGCGTGTAGCCGAATTGCGATCCGCCCGCGATGTCGGTGGCCCAGTTGCCCGGGTCCATGTAGCCGACGGAGATCATGTAGCCCGGCCCGATGAAGGCCAGCAGCCGCCGCAGCCAGGAGCCGTGGGACAGCACGGGAATGCTGGCATTCATGCGTCCGAGGCTCGGCTGTTCGTTCGTCTCGCGGCTGAAGCGCCACCCCCGGTCTTCGTCGAGCCTGTCCATGCCGCGTCTTCCGTCGAGCTGAATCGTGGGTACCGCACTGCACCCGGAACGGCATATAGCATCGGCTATAATGGAAAACAAAGGCTAAGATACAGGCTCGCGCCTCCGTCCTGCGAGTGTCGTAGGAAGGGCACGAAACGCCCGCTGCCGAGTGGGGGGCGGGTCCGCTCTCGCGTTCCCCTGTCGGGCCTCCAGCGGGACGCACGGGGAGGGATCGGCCCTTCGCCGATGGGCGAAACTCGGTGGTCTACCCCGTTGCGAAGGCGCTCGCCTCGGCCGTAGGCAGGACGGGCGTCCTAGCGGACGGTTTCCGACGGGTTAAGAGAACGATGCGGTCGATGTACCCCGGCAGGAGACGGACGAGTTTCGCGGCGCAGACGCGCGTCGTCGCCCCGGTCATGGCCGGGCTGATCCTCGGCCTCGGCAGTGTCGTTGCCGGATCGAGCCTGGTTCAGGCCTCCGAGCAGGGAGGCATCTTCAGTTTCTTCGAAGAGATGTTTCGCGGTCCGGCGGTGAAGCCGCAGCCCGCGCCCGTCTCGATGCCGCGCCCTCCCCGGCCCCGCTACGCCTCCCTTCCCACGACGAGCCGCATCACGGCGGTCCAGGCGCCGCGCCAGACGCCACGCCTCGCGCGTCTCACGCGCCCCTCCCCCGCCCGAGCGAGCCGCGCCGCATCCGCTGCGCTGACCGCCTCGGCGCTGGGCGCCCGCACGGTCTGCGTCCGGGCCTGCGACGGCTACCTGTTCCCCCTCGGGCGCCTGGCGTCCCGCTCCGACATTCCCCTGCACGAGGCGGCCTGTGCCGCGTCTTGCCCCAACGCCGCCACCAGCCTCTACACGCTGGGGGCGAGGCAGAACGATCTCGACCGGGCCGTCGGTCTCGACGGGCGTCCCTACCGCGCCCTCCTCGTCGCGAACCTATACCGCACCAAGCGTGTCGAGCAGTGCTCCTGCCAGCCAGAAGGCGCGGCGGCGGCGCCACTCCCGATCGAGCGCGACCCGACCGCACGGGTGGGCGACGTGGTCGCCACCCCATCGAGCGCCCGTGTGGTGGTCTCCACCCGGCCCGGCGGTTTCACGGT
Organism: Methylobacterium sp. 88A; assembly: GCF_000376345.1. NCBI lineage: Bacteria > Pseudomonadati > Pseudomonadota > Alphaproteobacteria > Hyphomicrobiales > Methylobacteriaceae > Methylobacterium > Methylobacterium sp. 88A. The sequence continues at coordinate 845,740 of NZ_AQVT01000001.1, read as the reverse complement.
GGTGGATTTCCGCGAGGCCGGTCTCCTCTCACCGCGCGAGCGCCGCAGCATCGATCGCAAGATCGACGTCGTCCGGCGAGAGGCCGATGCCCGCGCCGCCGAGCAGGATGTCCGTCAGGCCGGCCGAACGGTCGACCGTGCCCCCCGCATCCGTGTGGCGCAGATGGGCTCCGGCGATGGCACCGGAGGCTTCGGCACCGTCCGGCGCCGGCAGGACGCAGATGCGGGTTTCGCCATCGTCCGCGTCGTGGTGTCCTCGCCCTTCACCCGCTGACGTCGTCCGCCGCCATCACTGCCGACCGGGGCTTCCGTTGTGGCTCGCCCCGCGATGGCTTAGGGGCGAACAAGAGTGTGATCGTTCCAGGTACCGCATGACCAAGACCAGCGACGACGGCGACACCGCGGTGGATCCGAACTTCGACGGGGCGGCGCCGGCCAACGGCGAGACGGTGAGCCTGTCGCCGCTGGTGCGCCGGCGGATCTGTCCCAACGCCAGTCCGTTCACGTCGAGCGGCACCTGCAGCTACATCGTCGGCCGGGGCGAGGTCGCGATCATCGATCCCGGTCCGGCCGATGCCGCTCACGTGGCGGCGCTGGTCGCGGCCATTGCCGGCGAGCGGCTCACCGCCATCGTCGTCACCCACACCCACCGCGACCACTCGCCGGGCGCCCGGCTGCTGCAGGCGGAGACGGGCGCGCCCATCGTCGGCTGCGGCCCGCATCGCGCCGCCAGAAACCTGGCGGAGGGCGAATTCCCGCATCTCGACGCCAGCGCCGACCGGGACCACAGGCCCGACCGCCAGATGAACGAGGGCGACACGCTGGAGGGGCCGGGCTGGACCCTGCGGGCGGTGGAAACGCCGGGTCACACCATGAACCACCTCGCCTTCGCCCTGCCGGAGGAACAGGCCCTGTTCTCGGGCGATCACGTGATGGCGTGGTCCACCACCATCGTGGCCCCCCCCGACGGTTCGATGCGCGCCTACATGGCCTCGCTCGACGCGTTGCGCGGGCGCGACGAGACGATCTATTGGCCGGGCCATGGTGGCCCGGTGCGCGATCCGCGCCGCTTCGTCCGGGGCCTCGCCGCCCACCGGCGCCAGCGCGAGAGCGCGATCCGCACCCGGATCGAGGCCGGGGACCGCGATATCCGCTCCATCGTCAGGGTGATCTATCAGGGCCTGAGCGCCCCCCTTCAGGGTGCGGCGGCGCTCTCGGTCTTCGCCCATCTGGAGGATCTCGTGGAGCGCGGGCTCGTCGTCACCGACGGCCCGCCGCGCCTCGACAGCGTCTACAGGCCGGCCTGACACCGGCATCGTGTGATGGCCGCGGATCGAGCGGTCGCTCCAGGTCCCCCCTTTGCTTCGGGGTTACTGGATTCGCCCATTTCGAAGGAGGCGCGGCTTTCCTCCCCCTTGTGGAGAGGAGTCGGAGGTGGGGGTGGTTGGGTGACCCTCAGGGCGTGGAGGCCCGCGGAGCCACCCCCACTCCTAACCTCTCCCCACAAGGGGGAGAGGGACGCGGCCTGCCTAAATGGACAGGGGTGAATGTCGTAGCCTTCCGAGATTGGAAGTGCGCGCTTCGCCTTCAACCGAAGCCAACCGCCGAAGCCGGGAGAACCGACCGTTCACTTGACGGCGATGGCGAGGTTGGCGACCTCGTCGAGATAGCCCCGGATGGTGTCGGCATTGGCGCCGAAATCTCGGTCGCCGATACGGGAGGCGGAGCGCACGTCGATCCGGGCTCCGTCCGCCCTCGGTCGCACACGGACCGTGATGTCGCTGGCGAGGTTCAGGATGAGTCCGCGCGTCACCGCTTCGATCCGGCCGTTGCCGACGCGGCCTCCGGGGCGGATCGCCTCCACGATCTGCCATTTGCGGTTCACCGCGGCCTTCCGGGCGAGTTCGAACGCGGCGTTGGCGTCGAGGTCGAGGGTGAGCGGGGCGATCTGCAGATAGGAGGCGCGCTGCGCAATCCGTGCCTCGGGGCCGGGATCGGGGGGATAATGTCCTTCGCGCGCCGCGAAGGCAGCATGCGAGCGTGAGAAGGCGGGTGGGTTGTCGGTATCGGTGGTCACGTCGGTGATGGCGGGAAGCCGCAGGCCGCGCAGCCCGACGAAGACCGGATAACCGAGGGTGATCGCGGCGAGGAACAGGCCGGCGAGAGCGCTTGCCACACCGCGCGCTCCCTCGCGCCAGACCCGGACGAAGGCGAAGACCGCAAAGCCGATCGCGATCACCGCCAGGACGAGGCCGGATGCCAGTGTCACCAGCGCGGGCCCCTCCTCCGCCCTCGGATCGCGCACCAGAACGAGGGCGAACAGGGTGACGAGGACCGACAGGATCGCGGTCCCGCGCGAGAGCGGTCCGGCGCGGGTGATGGGCTCCTCGATAAGCGAACGACGCATGATACGGGTGAAATCGCTGTCCGGGAGATCGCCGCGCCATCGGGAGATGGTGCCCGCGCGCCTGAGCCCAAAGCTTTACCGGGCCTCGCTTTCCGACGCCACCCGCGAGATGGCCGCGCTTTCGATGCCGCCCGCTTCTGCTATAGCGGCCTCCACATGAGTCTCACCGCAGCGCCCCGCACCCCCGTGCCCGATGGAGGATCGGAAGACCCGTTGAGGGTCTGGTTCCGCTTCATCCGCCTGAACCGGAGGGTGACCGCCGCGATGGCGACGGAGCTGCGCGGCCTCGGACTGTCGATTCCGCAATTCGACGTGCTCTCGACGCTCACCGAACGCGAGGGCCTGACGCAGCAGGATCTCGCCGCGCGCCTCTACGTCACCAAGGGCAACGTTTCGGGGCTGATCGACCGGCTCGTGCAGGCCGGTTTCGTCGAGCGCCACGCCATCCCCGGCGACCGGCGCTCGCACGCCCTCCGCCTCACACCGGCCGGAACCGAGATCGCGGCCCGCGGCATCGCCGCGCAGAAGGCCTATGTCGCCCGCACCCTCGGCACCCTGCCGCGGGACGACATCGCGGCCTTCGAGCAGCTCGTTCTCAAGTGGCGCGACGTGGCCCGCGCCGATTCTGAGACCTGATCCCGGATGGTGATGAGGCGCCCTCTCCTCGTCGGCCCGCAGGATGGCGGAGATTCGCCGCACGCGCCAAATCCCCGGATGGTCAGAGTGATTGACGGATCACCGGGCGTCCCTCGGCCTCGACCTGCGGGTCGATCTGGCGGGCGGCCCGCAGGCCCGCCTCGATCGCGCCTTCGACCCAGCCGGTCTTCAGGCTGGTGAAGTCCCCGGCGAAATGGATGCGGTCCTCGGGCGTCGTCCATTCGCGGATCATCCACCCGCCGCCCAACGGAGGCGAACCGAACGAGCCCCTGATCCAGGGCTGCTCGGTCCAGGCGAAGTCCTTCACCGTGATCACCTCGTCGAACAGGTCGGGCATGTCGGCGCGGAACTGATCGACGGTCACCTGAGCCCGCGTCTCGCGGGGGCGGGCCAGGATCGCCTCCGCATTGGCGCCGTTGAGGTAGAAGAAGACGTTTCCGTGCGAGCCGGTCTCGTTGCCGGTGATGTCGATGACCCGCTCCCAGGGGCGGTCACCGCCGGCCATCGGCCAGCCATGGACGTTCTTCGAGAGCCACGAGGGTGTCTTGGTCTGCACGATGACCTTCACGGTCTTGTCCCATTCCATCTCGGCGAACATGCGCCGCTTGGCCTCCGACCAGCCGGGTTTCACGTCGATGCCGCCGAGGACGCTGAAGGGGATCGTGGACACAATCGCGTCGCCGGAGAAATCGCGGCCGTCGCGGGTGCCGACTCGGACGCCGCCGCTGGTCTGCTCGATGCTGACCACCTCCGCCTTCAGGACGATGTTCGCGGGGCCGATGGCCCCCGCCAGGGCCATGGGCAGGCGGTTGTTGCCGCCTTCGATGCGGAACACGTTCTGGTCGCCGAAATGATAGGCGAGGTCGGGAATGGCACCCAGGGCCTGCGAGCGGCTTGTGAAGGTGCCGCCATGGGCATCGAGGAGCTGGCAGAAGGCATCCGATGCGCCGACGCCCTTCACGAGGTCGCCCACCGTCACGTTGTCGTAGCGGGCCAGGGAATCCGGGTCGGGCCAGCGGGAATCGAGCACAGAATCGGTATCGAGCCCCGCCCTGTAGAGATAGCGGTTGAGGCTCGTCGCGACGCTGACGTTGCGCTCCTCCCGTGAAACGGCCCAGGGCCAGTTGGCGAGGTCGGCGCCCGTGCCGGTCTGCCCGCCGACCATGTAGCGGGGAAGACCGTCGTTGAGGCTGAGGAGCGGCAGGTTGAAGCGCCGGACGTAGCTCAGCACATAGGGCATGTTGGATCGGAAATGCCCGCCGCCGGCCTCCGTGAATTGACCGTTCTTGAGCGGAAGGGAGAGGAGCCTGCCGCCGATGCGGTCCTGATACTCGATGACCGTGACGCGGTGTCCACGGCGCAGGAGCGCCAGCGCCGCCGTCAGCCCGGACATGCCGGCACCGAGGACGAGCACGTGTTTTCGGGCCTTGCCGGTCTGCGCGAGGGCGGGTGAGGCGACGAATGGCAGCGCCGCCGCGAAGGCCGTGCCGGCGACGCCACGGAGAATGTCACGCTTCGTCGGAGCCAGAGGGCCGCCGGCTTCGAAACCGGCGCGGTCGTCACGGATCATCGTCGGGTACTCACCGGAAAAGCAGGGAGGGTGGCGCAATGGCGAGGCATCTTCGATGCGCCATCTCCCCATTGTTGTCGCGCCATCGCGCGGCCGCTCGGGACGGCGCATGGCGCAACCAAGGGCCTCTCTATGGCGGGCGGGAATGTGGCCGCGTACCGGTAAAAATTCCCCTTCCATCCGCCTCGGGACGCCCCCCGATGGCGCGTTCTACTCGGCGATCCGGTCGAGCAGGGCGGCGAGATCGCCGATCGATGCGATCACATGGTCTGCCAGCGGTGCCATGACCTCGCGGGCTCCCTCCCCCAGGGGGCCGCTCAGGACCGCGATGGTGACGGCCCCGGCCGAGCGGCCGGCGACGAGGTCATAGGGTGAATCGCCCACCATCGCGATCCGCCCCGGCGCGACGTTAAGATGCGCCGCGAAGGCGCTGACCATGCCGGGTTCCGGCTTCGATCCGTGCCCGGAATCGTAACCAGCGACGTAGGTTAGATGCCGTGTCAGGCCGAGAATATCGGCCTGCGCCCGGGCCGAGGCTTCGGCGTCGTTGGTCGCGATTCCGAGGGCGTAACCCGCATCAGCGAGACGCTGCGCGGTCGCCGCCGGATCGCCGATGGGACACAGATGCGCCAGCCCTTCGCGGCGGAACAGCCGGTCCATCTCTCCGTAGAGGTCCGGTCCCGCCGGGCGGCCGAGCACCTTGGCCCAGATCGGGCCATAAGCGGCCGAAGAGCCCGCGATGAGGGGGGACGTCGGCAGGAAGCGGCGCTCCTCTTCGACGTAATGGCTCACCGCCATCAAGTCTTCCAGTCGGACGCGCTCGCCCCCGGCAAGGTCATCCATGACCGCATACGCTGCCGGACCCCAGGTCCGGTCGAAATCGATGAGGGTGCCGTCTTTGTCGAACAGGATGCCGGCGAGACGGCGTGGCGTCGTCACGGTCAAGCGCCGGCCCTCACCTTCTCGACATCGAAGACGCCGGCGCGATCTCGCCGCACGATCCTGTCGCCGGGCTCGAACACGCCCAAGGCCACGTCACGGTCCGGCAGGATGACGGTGGTGGATGTGTTGAGATGGACGAGGACGAGCCTGTCCTGCGCCAGCGAAGCGGCGGCCCAGCGCCGCAACTGTGCGTAATACGGCTCGCGCCGCCAGGCGTTAGGCTGGCCGGGGTCGACCTGGACGTTCATGTTCTTCGTCACCGGGTCGAGGGCGAGCACCATCTTGGCTTTCTCCGGCTTCCACTCGCCCCCGAGCCAGGCTTCCGTCATCCAGAGGCAGTGGAAGGCGCGGCAATGGTCCGGCCGTGTCGGATGGATGGCGCAGCCCCTGCCCTGCCTGGTGTGGCGGCACCATTGACCGGCGACGCTCTCCACCGCCGGGACGTCGTAGACCTTGCAGCACAGGGTGCAGGTTCCGCAGGAGCGGCCGGGCGCCGGATGGGCCACGAAGGTTGCGGGATCGAGCATGGTCCTGACGTTCCGTGCGGGCGCTGCGGTGACGGGATGGGTTTGTGAAGGCGCGCCGGGTCGCTAATGTGGCATCGCATGAACACGGGGCCGAACCGGCCCGCTTCCACAGGTAACGGCAGGCCCATGCTCTCGAACCTCGCGACCCGCGACGTCGAAACGCTGATCCATCCCTACACCAACCTCTCCACCTTCCGCGAGACCGGCCCCCTGGTGCTGGAGCGCGGCCACGGGGTCTGGGTCTATGACAGCGACGGCCGGCCCTATCTCGAAGGCATGGCCGGCCTGTGGTGCACGGCGCTGGGCTATTCCAACGAGGAACTGGTGGAGGCGGCGAGCGAGCAGATGTCGCGCCTGCCCTTCACTCACCTGTTCTCGGGCCGCAGCCACGATCCGGCGATCGAGCTCGCCGAGACCCTGAAGGAGCTGATGCCGATCCCGACATCGAAGATCTTCTTCACCTCGTCGGGCTCCGAGGCCAACGACACCCAGGTGAAGCTGACCTGGTATCTCAACAACGCGTTGGGCCGCCCCGCCAAGAAGAAGATCATCTCGCGGATCAAAGGTTATCACGGCGTCACGGTCGCCACGGCCTCGATGACCGGCCTCACGGCCAACCATGCGGATTGGGACCTACCGCTGCCGGGCTTCCTGCATGTGGGCTGCCCGCATCATTACCGCTTCGCCGAGGCCGGCGAGACGGAGGAGGCCTTCTCGCAGCGCCTCGCCGACGAACTCGAGGCCCTGATCCTCCGCGAGGGGCCTGATACCGTCGCCGCCTTCGTGGCGGAACCGGTGATGGGTGCTGGCGGCGCCATCGCCCCGCCGGCCGGCTACTTCGCCAAGATCCAGGCCGTGCTCGACCGCTACGACGTGCGCTTCATCGCCGACGAGGTAATCTGCGGCTTCGGGCGCCTCGGCACCTGGTTCGGCTCGGAAGCCCTGGGAATGCGGCCCGACAGCCTATCCTTCGCCAAGGCTGTGACATCGGGCTACATGCCGTTGGGCGGCATCAGCATCGACGAGCCGCTCTACAAGGCTCTGGTGACGCAGAGCGCCAAGCTCGGCACGTTCGGCCACGGCACAACCTATTCCGGTCACCCCGTCGCCTGTGCCGTCGCGCTGAAGACCATCGAGATCTACAAGCGCGACCGCATCGTCGAAGGCGTCGCCGAAAAGGCTCCTCACTTCCAGGCCCGGCTCTCGGCTCTGGCCGACCACCCCATCGTCGGGGAGGCGCGCGGACTCGGTCTCATCGGCGGCCTGGAGATCGTCGCCGACAAGTCATCCAAGCGTCAGTACGAGCCGAAAGCCGGCGTCGCGGCCCGATGCGTCGCCTTCGCGCAGGCCGAGGGTCTGATCGTCCGGTTCCTCGCCGGTGACCGGGTCGCTGTCTGCCCTCCCCTGGTCATCTCGCACGACGAGATCGACACGCTGTTCGACCGCCTCGGTCGTGCTCTCGACCGGACCGAGGCCTGGATCGCGTCGGAAGGTCTGAACGCAGCGCTTTAGAGTGCCTCACAAAACTCCCGATCACGGTCGGTTCTCGCTCCACGCACGACAGCGCAGCCGGAGTTTTGTGAGCGACACTCAGAGCCGCGCTGCCACAGAAAAGTCCAGATCTTCCGCGTCGCAATGAAGGTCAGATTGCGTTGCGGAATGGTATTTTTTATTTTTCCAATATTGCTTGTGTGTGTCACAAGACACGCAGCGCGGCGAGATGAAACTCTACCCTGGTAAAGTCTCGCCTATCCTTAAGCTCCCGTTCATGATCCTTCGCCGCATATGGATCTCGTGCCGCACAGCGCCGGTCCGGGTCGAACCTCTTGCGGGTGCCCGAGAGACTGGCGTGATCGTCAACCAGACAAACGAGGATCTGGTGGCGTTCCGACACCGTGAAACAGGACCCGTTCCCATGTCCCGCCCCGAACAGAACCAGCGCGCAGCCATGTCGTCGACGCCCCGTGCGTCCGGTCTGGTAACCGATCGCGAAGGTTTCCGCCCCGTGGCACTGCCCGCCCTTGCCGCTGCGGTTCACGTCTCGGCGTCCGCTGCGAAAGAGGCGGCCCGGAAGATTGCCGCCCGCCGGCAGCTCTCCCGCTTCCAGCACGAGGATGCGCCCCTCGTCTGAGGCTTTTTCCTCCCGACCGAACGCCTCACGGCCAAATCGTGCGACCAAGCCTTCACGGGCTTGGTCAATCAGGTTCGATCATCGGAAGCTCGATCACCGGAACTTGGCTGTATCGGATTCGTGCCCCCCAGTGCGATGAAGCCGCATCGGCTCTGCGCTCGAGGACGATGACATGTTGATCCTGCCGACGAGACGGCAGTTCCTGACCGGGATCGGTGCGAGTACGAGCCTCGTGGCTGCCACGGGCGCTTATGGCTTCGTGATCGAGCCACGCCATCGACTCGTGGTGACGCGCTACGCTCCCTCCCTCCCGGGCTGGACAGAGGGATTGACGCTACGAGTCGCCGTCCTCGCGGATTTTCACGTGGGCGAGCCGACCATGCCGCTCGACCGGATCGCCGAGATCGTCGATGCGACGAACCGGCTCGAACCCGATCTCATCCTGCTTCTGGGAGACTATCCGTCCGGCCCCAGCGTGACCACGCGCAAGGTGCCGCTCGTCGAGTTTGCACGGGTGATCGGGGGGCTGCGAGCCCCGCTCGGTGTCCATGCCGTCCTCGGCAATCATGATTGGTGGGATGACGAGGTCGCGCAGGCGAGACGGCGCGGGCCTGTGGAGTCGCAACGCGCGCTGGAGGCACGCGGCATTCCAGTGATGGAGAATACGGTTCTCAGGCTGGAGAAGGACGGTCGCCCGTTCTGGATTGCCGGGCTCGGAGATCAGGAACCGTTCCTGCCGCGGGGCGATCGGCGCGGCCGCGACGATCTGCCCGGCACCCTGGCGCAGGTGACCGACGAGGCTCCGATCCTCCTTATGGCGCACGAGCCCTACATCTTTCCTACCGTTCCGGGGCGTGTCTCGCTGACCCTGTCCGGGCATACGCATGGTGGCCAGGTTCGGATCTTCGGCCTGTCGCCGCTGAGCCCATTCGCGCGCGGCAAAGATCTGACCTACGGCCATGTCGTCCACGGCGGACGGCATATGATCGTCTCCGGCGGCTTCGGCGTCAGCCGTGTCCCGATCCGGATCGGGGTGCCGCCGGAAATCGTCCTTCTCGAACTCGGGAGCGTGGCGCCGCCGACGTCGGTCGAGGCAGCGCCGCCCGCCTGACGGAGCGCTACTTCTTCGCGCCGATGCTCACGGTGCCCTTGGTCGAGGGGGCCGCGGCGATCGTCTTCACGACCGGCTTCTTCGGCTTCTTCGCTTCGCGGCCACCGCGTGGTTTCTCACTCGCCATGATCGTCTCCTTGGATCGTCGGAACACGAGCATGCCACGGATTCGGCGGCAGGCGACATGAAATAACGCATCGGCATTGATGGCGGCTCACAGACCCCCGCGACCGGGTGGCATTACCGGGATCGCGTCGGCGATGGAGATCCCGCTCGGGTCGATGCGGCAGCGATGGGCATGGATCTCGACCCCGCCCGCAGCCGCCCTGGCGAAGGCCCGGTCGAAGGCCGGGTCGAGGTCCCGCGCCACGTCGAACCGCTCGGCCTGCATCTGCACCACGATGATCAGCATCGCCCGGCCGCCCTGAGCGACGACCTCCGTCAGCTCGTCCATGTGCCGCGCGCTGCGGGCGGCGACGCAATCGGGAAACTCGGCGAGGCCCGGCTCGCGCAGGAGGTGACAATTCTTCACCTCCACGTGGCAGGGCGGCAGCCCCTCGCCCGTGGCCAGGAAATCGACTCGGCTGGCACGACCGTAGCGCACCTCCGGACGCAGCGAACCGTATCCCACCAGCGGCGGGAGACGCCCCTCGGCGAAGGCCTCGGCGACGAGGGCATTGGGCCGCATGGTGTTGATGCCGACCCATTGCGGACCGCCGGGAAGGTCCGCCTCCACCAGTTCCCATGAAAAGCCGAGCTTGCGCGCCGGGTTGGTGGAGGCGGAGAGCAGGACGCGCGATCCGGGCACGACGAGGCCGAGCATGGCGCCCGGATTGGCGCAATGCGCGGTGACGAGGCTGCCATCCGCCAGCTCGATATCGGCGAGGAACCGCTTGTAGCGCCGGACGAGCCGGCCCTCGATCAGCGGCACTGCGAACTTCATCCGGTGAAACTCCACATCCGAGCGGGTGCCCCGCCCTATCAGCAGCCTGCCGGCCGGACCAGGGAGCCGCCATGGTCAGGTGGGCATCGTCGCGCTACGTCGTGGTCCATCGCCACGCGACCGCCACGGATTCCGATGACAGACCCCGCTCCTTACCCCATCACCGCCGCGATCCTCGTCATCGGCGACGAGATTCTGTCCGGGCGGACCAAGGACAAGAACATCGGCACCATCGCCGATTACTGCACGGCCATCGGCATCGACCTGCGGCAGGTCCGCATCGTCCCCGACGAGGCCTCGGAGATCGTCGATGCGGTGAACGCATTGCGGACCCGCTACACCTATCTCTTCACCACCGGGGGCATCGGTCCCACCCATGACGACATCACTGCCGATTGCGTGGCGGCCGCCTTCGGCGTGACCATCGATGTCGATCCACGAGCCAAGGCCATGCTGCTCGAGCGGCACAAGCCGGAAGACCTCAACGAGGCCCGGCTCCGCATGGCGCGTATTCCGGCCGGTGCCGATCTCATCGCCAACCCGATTTCGAAGGCACCTGGCTTTCGCATCGGCAACGTCTTCGTCATGGCCGGTGTGCCGGCGATCATGCAGGCCATGCTGGATGAGATCGGCCCCACCCTCGCGACGGGAGCGCGCGTCCTGTCGGAGACGATCGAGGCCGGAAACCTGCCCGAAGGCAACTATGCATCGGGCCTCGGTGAGATCGCGAAGGCGCACCCCGGCGTCTCCATCGGGTCCTATCCTTCGATGACGCAGCAGGGTTTCGCCAATCGGATCGTGGTGCGCGGCAAGGATTCGGATGCGGTGGCCCGAGCCCGGGTCGAGATCGCCGACCTCGTGGCGCAATTGAAGGCCGCCGACGGCAAGGCATGACCGTATCGAGGTCGGGACCACCGGCAGCGAGACCGCGCGCACGGAGATGAATAATGCCCGAGCGGTCGCGCACGCTCCGGTTCAGCGGCTCGATGGCACGATGATCCCGTGCCGCAACCCCATGGCGGGAGCGGTCCTCTCTCCGGAGACGTTCCGTGCCCGTGAAACCGCTATCATTCCTCGCCAGGCTTCGTATGACGCCGGTCCTGTCCGGATTCGTGGTCGTCGGCCTCTGCAGCGTACCCGCTGTCGCCGCCGATTTCCCCGATCCTTATGGACCGCCCCGTGATTTCCCCGCCGAGCGGCGGCTCCCGCCTCCTGTGGAGGATTTCGGCCCCGAGCGCGGGGCGGCCCGGCTCATCGAGCCGTGCCGGGTCGTGGTCCGGCGCCGGATCACGCCCGATGGGGAAGAGATCGTGAAGCGGGTGACGATCTGTGAGGAGCGTTCGGACCGCTTCCGGCACGAGCCGGATCGTGGATACGGCGAGGCGAGGCCCTTGCTCCGACCCCCGCTGCCGCCCCGCGACATTCCATTCGTGGATGAAACTCGCCCCGGTCGGGGAGCCGATCACGGGGAAGATCGCCTTGAAGAGCGCCCGGCGGACGGGCTCGCCGGCGACGAGCGCCTGTCCGACGAGCCGCCGTTGGAAGAGCGCGGACGCGGCCCGCGCTACTGAGGCGGTCGCGTCGGGCTTCGAGGTATCAGGCCCGTACGACGGGCCGAGCCTTCACGGCTGCGGCCAGCGCCTTCAGCTGGCGGTTCAGATCCGCCAGTTCGTTGAGGGCGATGGTCCGGTGGCCGTCCTTGACCGCACGCTCGATGTCGGCGACCTGCGCTGTGGCCATGCGCTTCAGTTCGGCGGCGAGTTGGTCCCGGGTCATCGGCGCTCCTGTCACGGCTCGGGGTGGTGGGACCGTGATAGGGCCCGCATGCTTAACCGACGGTGTTCATCGAGTGCGGGGCACCCAATGAACCGTGTCCGTCATGCGGTCTTACGTCCGCCAGGGATGCGCGGGCAGCTCGGTGGCGCCGACCGCGCTGGCACCGGCGAGAGCGACGGCGTGGTCGTTCTCCACGCTGGAGCCGCTAACGCCGATGGCGCCGGACATCTCGCCGTCCTTGTCGACGATCGGGATGCCGCCGGGGAAGGTGATCAGGCCCTCGTTGGAATGCTCGATGCCGAAGAGCGGGCCGCCCGGCTGCGACAGCTGGCCGATCTGCCCCGTCATCATGCCGAAGAACACGGAGGTCTTGGCCTTCTTCTGGGCGATGTCGATGGAACCGACCCAGGCCCCGTCCATGCGGTAGAACGCTTTGAGGTTACCGCCGGAATCGACGACGGCGATACACATCTGGGTGTCGAGCTCCACCGCCTTGGCGCGGGCGGCCTCAATGGCCTTGTGGGCGTCTTCGATGGTCACATGCATGATGGTTTCTCCCTTGTCGGTCGACGAGATCGGAGCCGTTTGGCCGTCTTCGCGTAGCGGAAGCGAGTGGCCCCGGCGCCTGTTCTCACGGCGACACACCGTGAACGATAGGACATTTCGGGCCTAAAGCGAGGACGGCCGCCCCTTTCGGAAGCGGCCGTCCTGCTCAGCGATGTCTACGAAGCGAGCGAATCAGCTGGCCGACATCGCGTTGGCCTTCTCGATCAGCGCCTCGGCCATACGGATCGAGGCGATGTCGATGAGGCGGCCGTCCAGCGAGACGGCGCCCTTGCCGGCCTTGGCGGCCTCTTCCATGGCTTCGAGGATGCGGCGGGCCTTGGTGACTTCGGCTTCCGACGGGGTGAACACTTCGTTGGCGAGGTCGATCTGCGAGGGGTGGATGGCCCACTTTCCCTCGAAGCCGAGAGCGGCGCAGCGGCGGGCGGCGGAGGTGTAGCCGTCCGGATCGGAGAAGTCGCCGAACGGGCCGTCGATCGGACGCAGGCCGTAGGCGCGGCAGGCGATCAGCATGCGGTTCTGGGCGAACAGCCACGGGTCCTGCCAATGGGTCTCGCGGTTGCCGGCCTCGTCCTTGTCGGTGAGCACCGAGAAGTCCTTGTTCACGCCGCCGATGACGGTGGAACGGGCGCGGGTAGAGGCGGCGTAGTCGGCCACACCGAAGGACATGGCTTCCAGGCGCTTCGACGAGGTGGCGATCGCCTCCACGTTGGCCATACCCAGAGCGGTCTCGATCAGCACTTCGAAGCCGATCTTCTTCTCGCGCTTCTTGGCCTGCTCGATCTGGGTCGTCAGCACGTCGATGGCGTAGACGTCGGCCGGCACGCCGACCTTGGGGATCAGGATCATGTCAAGGCGCGGACAGGCTTCGACGATGTCGACCACGTCGCGGTACATGTAGTGGGTGTCGAGACCGTTGATGCGGATCATCATGGTCTTGGTGCCCCAATCCAGGTCGTTGAGCGCCTGGATGATGTTCTTGCGGGCCTGCTCCTTATCGTCGGGGGCGACCGCATCTTCGAGGTCGAGGAAGATCACGTCGGCCTTCGAGGAGGCGGACTTCTCCATGAAGGTCGGGTTGGAGCCGGGAACGGCGAGTTCCGAGCGATGGAGGCGCGGGGTCGCCTGCTGGATCAGGGTAAAGCTCATCGGGGAATCCTTCCTTGTTTGGTTTCGTTGCGGGTGGTGAGACCGCAAAACGCGGTCCACCATACCGGTCGTGGGGCGCTCTCGCGCCAGCCCCAGGGCCGTGTCCGACCCTCGGTATCCTTACAAACGCCTCAGCCCGTCGCGCCGAAGCCGACGGCGATGCAGTTGATCGACAGCAGCAATGCGGATTTCACCGCCTCGCGCTTGTCCTCGTCTTCCTCGCCCCGAAAACGGCGAAGCAACTCCACCTGTTCTCGGCTGACCTGATTGATCGTCGGCAGCCGGCCATTGAGGCGGTCCCGGAACTGCGGGTAGCGCTCGGCCAGTTCGCGGTCGCCGCTGACACGCAGGGCCATCTCGCGGGTCAGTTCGTACTCGGCCTCGATCAGCGGGAAGATGCTGTTGCGGGCGGCCTCGTCGGGCACGAGACCGGCGTAATCTTTCGCGATAGCGAGATCGACCATCAGAAGTGTCTTTTCGACCTCGTCGAGGATGAGGCGGAACGGCTTCGATTCGGCAAAGAGCCGCTTCAGCTGTGCCTCGCCCTGCGCCCCGCGCACGTCGAGGAAACTCTTCAGGCCGGAGCCGACGCCGTACCAGCCGGTGATGACGTGGCGGTTCTGCGACCAGGCGAAGACCCAGGGAATCGCGCGCAGATCCGCCAGCGAGCGGGCGCCGAAGCGCCGCGCCGGACGGGAGCCGATGTTGAGGAGCGCGATCTCGTCGAGCGGGCTCGCGGCCTGGAAATAGGTCACGAGATCGGGGTGCTGGATCAAATTGACGTAGGCCGCGCGCGAGGCGCCCGACAGCGCTTCAAGCGTGTCGTCGAATTCGTTGCGCGGGATGTTGATCGCCTCGCGCTCCGATTTCAACGCGTGGTCGAACACCGACGAGGCCAGGAGCTCCATCTGATAGGCCGCGGTGCCGCGGTTGGCGTATTTGAAGGAGACGACTTCTCCCTGTTCGGTAGTGCGGAAGCGGCCGTTGATCGATCCCGGCGGTTGGGCGGCGATGGCCCGGGCGGTGGGCGCCCCGCCACGGCTCACCGAACCGCCGCGACCGTGGAAGAAGGCGATCGGCACGCCCGACGACTTGCCGAGCTGGGTCAGCTTGTCCTGAGCCTTGTACAATTCCCAGTTCGAGGCGACGAAGCCGCCATCCTTGTTCGAATCCGAGTAGCCGATCATCACCTCCTGCATCCCGCCCTGCCAGCGGGTGGAGCGGCGCACGACGGGGATCGAGAACAGCTCCTTCATGATGGCGGGCGCAGCGCGCAGGTCGTCGATGGTCTCGAACAGCGGCACGATCGGCAGGCAGCAGATCTCCGTGCCGGCGGCATCGAGGAAGTTGCCGGCCTCCTTGGCGAGGAGATAGGCGCCGAGGATGTCGGGGACCGAGCGGGTCATCGACAGGATGAACGAGCCGAAAGCCTCGCGGTCGAGCTGCTCGCGCATCTCGCCGACGAGGGCGAACGTCTCGAGCGTTTCGCGGGCATCGTCGGGCAGGCTTTCGAACGAGCGCTCCCCGTGCATCGGCTTTGCCAGTTCGGACAGCAGCCAGTTCTTCCACTCGGGCGATTCGAGGGCGGGCGGCGTCTTGTTCTGGCCGTGGCTCTGGTGCCACAGGGCATGGAGCGTCTTCGTGGTGCGCGTGGTGTTCTCGCGCAGGTCGAGGCGCACGGTGGAGAAGCGGAAGATCTCGACCATGCGGCGCACCGGCCGGACGAGGTCGATGGCCAGCGACGGGCAATTCGCTTCGGTGAGGCCGGCTTCGAGGTGGCGCAGATCGTTGATGAGCCCGTCGGCGCTCGGATAGTCGGGTCCGCTGGTACGCTGCCCCTTGTTGCGCGCGATGGTGGCTTCGAGCTTGCGCAGGATGCAGGTGAGGAACTGGCGATAGGCCTCGCCCGGATTGCGGCTGGCGATGGCACGCCCGTCGCCGCTCTCCGCGAGAAGCTGCGCGAGTTCGGACTTGAACGTCGCCGGCACGGGCAGCGAGCGCTCGGTGAGGGAAAGCGTGCGGCCAAGCGCCGTAACCCCGTCGCGGTAGCGTCGCAGGGAGGCCAGCGCGTTGCGCTGGAGCGTGGCACGGGTCACCGACGAGGTGACGTAGGGATTGCCGTCCCGGTCCCCGCCGATCCAGGAGCCGAACTGGAAGAAGGCCGGCACCTCGAATTTCTCGTCCGGGTAGTATTCGGCGAGCGATTCCTCGAGCGAGTAGAGCACCTCGGGGAGCATCTCGAACAGGGTCTCGTCGAAGAAGTGCAGGCCCCAGGCGACCTCGCGCTCCACCGTGGCCTTCTCCAGATGGAGTTCGCCGGTCATCCAGACGAGCTCGATCTGGTCGCGCAGCTCGTTCATCAGGCCGTTGCGCTCGCGCTCGGTCCAGCGCGGCAACTCGAGCTCGCGCAGGACGAGGTAGATGCGGCGGAACTTCTCCAGCACCGTCACGCGCTTTCCCTCGGTGGGGTGCGCCGTGATGGTCGGCCGAATGCGCAGATCCTTCAGCAGGGCGTGGATCTCGGGCGCTTTGATGCCGTTCTTCACCGCTTCCGCCAGGACCGCGCTGAAGCTTCCGCCGAGCTCCGCCCGTCCCTTCGTGCGCTCCAAGTGCCGGCGCCGACGCATGGCGGCGTTCTGCTCGGCGATGGAGAGCAACTGGAACCAGATGCCCTGCACCTGAAGGGCGCGGGCGAGGAGCTCGGGCGAGAATTCCGAGATGTTGGCTTGGCCAAGAAGCACGGCCTCCAGTTCCGGCTCATGCCGGCGGGCGACTTCGAGCAGAGCGTGGAACAGGATGTCGAGCGCCTCCTTCGACGACGTACCGGTGATGACCGGCGGCGCGAAGGGATGGTCGAGGGTCCCGACCGGGGCGTGGAGGGTATCGGTCATCGGATGGCCACCTCGAACAGAGTTGAGCCGATGGCCGCCGGGGACGCGCGGGCAACGGTGATGAAGCGGCCGCCCCGCAGCATGGAACGCAGCGTCGGGGCGATCAAGGGGTGGTTTCTGTGGCTGGGTCCGTCGGCGGCCGGGCGGCGCTGCCCCTCTCCCGGTCGCTCCGCGACCACCCTCCCCCGCTGAGGGGGAGGGTTTGCGCGTTCAGGCGGCGAGTTTGCGCATCACCTGCTCGACCGTCGAGCCGAAATCGCCGGGGCTGGGGGCCACGGTCAGGCCATAGGAGCGCATGATCTCGGCCTTCTCGGCGGCACTGTCGCCGGTGGCGGAGATGATGGCGCCGGCATGGCCCATGCGGCGGCCCTTCGGAGCGGTGAGACCGGCGACGAAGCCGATGACGGGCTTCGACATGTTCTCCTTGATCCAGGCCGAGGCCTCGGCCTCCTGCGGACCACCGATCTCGCCGATCATCAGCACGGCCTTGGTGTCGGGGTCCTGCTCAAACAGGGCGAGATGGTCGAGGAAGGACGACCCGTTGATCGGGTCGCCGCCGATACCCACCGACGTGGTGATGCCGATGCCCTTCTCCTTCATCTGCGCCGCCGCCTCGTAGCCGAGGGTGCCCGAGCGCGAGATCACGCCGACATTGCCCTTGAGGTAGATGTGGCCGGGCATGATGCCGAGCATCGACTTGCCGGGCGAGATGATGCCGGCGCAGTTGGGGCCCACCACCATGGTGCGCTTGTCCTTGGGGTAGCGGCGCAGATACCGCTTCACCCGCATCATGTCCTGGGCCGGGATGCCGTCGGTGATCGAGCAGATCAGCGCGAGCCCGGCATCGGCCCCTTCCATGATCGCGTCGGCCGCGAAGGGCGGTGCGACGAAGGTGATCGAGGTGGTGGCTCCGGTGGCCTCGACGGCCTCCTTGACGGTGTTGAACACCGGGACGCCGAGATGGGTCTTGCCGCCCTTGCCCGGGGTGACGCCGCCGACGATGTTCGAGCCGTACTCGATCATCTCCTTGGCGTGGAACGTACCCTTATCGCCGGTGATGCCCTGGACGATTATCGGGGTCTTCTCGTCGATCAGAATGCTCATGACGTATCCTCCCCTCGTCTCAGTGGTTGCGCTTGGCGGCGTCGCAGGCGGCGACGGCCTTGGTGGCGGCATCCGACAGGCTGTCGGCGGTGATGAGATCGAGGCCGCTCTCGGCCAGGATCTTCTTGCCCGCCTCGACATTCGTTCCGGCGAGCCGGACGATGAGCGGCACGTCGATCTTCACTTCCTTCGCCGCCTGGATCACGCCCTGGGCGACCCAGTCGCAGCGGTTGATGCCGGCGAAGATGTTGACGAGGATCGCCTTGACGTTGCGGTCCGAGAGGACGAGCCGGAAGGCCGTCGCCACACGGTCGGGGCTGGCACCGCCGCCGACATCGAGGAAGTTCGCCGGCTCGCCGCCCGCATGCTTGATCATGTCCATGGTGGCCATGGCGAGGCCGGCGCCGTTGACGATGCAGCCAATCTCGCCGTCGAGGCCGATATAGCTGAGATTGTGCTCGGCAGCCTGGGCCTCGCGCGGGTCGCCCTGCGAGGGATCGTGCATGTCGGCGATGTTGCGCCGGCGGAACATGGCGTTGTCGTCGAAGGACATCTTGGCGTCGAGCGCCAGGACGCGGTCGTCCTTGGTGACGACGAGAGGGTTGATCTCCAGCATCGTACCGTCGCAATCGCGGAACGCCCGGTAGGCGTTCATGATCGTCTTCACGGCCGCCGAGACCTGCTTGATGTTCAGGCCGAGCTGGAACGCGATCTCGCGGGCCTGGAACTGCTGCAGACCGACGGCCGGCTCGACCACGACCTGGATCAGGGCCTCGGGCTCGTTGGCGGCGATCTCTTCGATATCCATGCCGCCGCGCTGCGAGGCGATGACGCGGACGCGCTCGGCCTTACGGTCGAGGACGTAGCCGAGATAGAGTTCGCGCTCGAACGGGTCGGCGGTCTCGATATAGACGCGCTGGACAGGCTTGCCTTCCGGGCCGGTCTGGAGCGTCACGAGGCGCTTGCCGAGGAGGTCCTTGGCGGCATCGCGAACCTCGTTGTAGGTCCGGCACAGCTTGATACCGCCCGCTTTGCCACGGGCGCCGGCATGGATCTGGGCCTTCACCGCCCAGAACGAGCCACCGAGCTCGGTGGCGGCGTAGACTGCCTGGTCGGGGCTGAAGGCCACCGCGCCTTTGGGAACCGCGACGCCGAATCCGGCGAGCAGCTCCTTGGCTTGATACTCATGCACGTCCATGTGCGTTCTCCTCGGCGTTTTTCCCTGAGACAGACACTCTCGTAAATTTCACTTCACGGAAAGAGGTTCTGTTGTAATATTTTTTTACATTCTCTTTCACTCCGCCTTTAATGGCGGACGGAATGTATTTTTTAGACGAAAAGGCCGGCTGAGTTTGCTCTCGCCGGCCTGTCGTTGGTCTTAGTTCACCTTGGCCTTCACGACCTCGTAGATCTTCTCGTTCAATGGTCCAGATGGCCCAAGCAACTCTTCGAGTTGCTTCAGTCGCTCATCGGCAAATCCCCGATCGTCCAGGCCCTTGGCGTTGACATAGACGTTGAGCGCTGCGCTGCGCAGTCCGGCATGAGCGGAGAGAACCGCGACCCCGGCATCGGAGATGACGTTGAGGTTGCCCTTGTCGGCCACGGCCTCGGCGAGGTCGATGACCTCGCGGCAGGCACGGCAGCAGGCGAGCGGCACGTCGGTGGCGACCTTGAGGGCCTCCTGGATTCTGGCGGCACGGGCCACCTTCTCCTCGTCGGTGCCCTTCGGCAGGCCGTAGGCTCCCATCACCGCGTCGAAAGCCTCGACATCGTCGGCGATCATTCCGGTGAGTTCGGCCCGGAGCGCTTCGGACTTGTCGAGGATCTCCTTCAGCTCGCCCTCCACCTCGACGTACTTCTTCTTTCCGATGGTGAGGTTGCACACCATGCTGAGGAGCGCGGCGCCCATGGCACCGGAGATGGCGGCGGCTCCGCCGCCTCCGGGGGTCGGGGCCGAGCTCGCGAGCCCGTCGAGGAAGCTCTGGATGGTTTCGTTGGCGGGCGACGTCTTCTCGCTCATGGGTCAGGCCATCGTCTTGGCGAGGGCATAGATCTCCTCGGCGTCGAAGACCTTCTCGGCGCTGTCGAAGAGCTGGCCGACGCAGGCGCGGTGCAGCTTCAGCTTCAGGCCGCCGATGCCGAGGGCCCCGAACACCTTCTTGCCGTGGCGCTCCTTACCCTTGTCCATGGCGTCGATGCCGCCGAAGCCGAGGGGCGGCTGGGCGTTGTAGTCGGCGATGAACTCGATGCTTGCCTCGTCCTTCCAGTCGGCTTCGGCAAGAAGCTCGAGGCCGATGGCGCCGGCCGAGAAAACGAGGTTCTGGCCCTTGACGATGGCGGCGCGCGAGGCGGCGTCCGGCGTCGCGGCGGCGCTGATCTGAACGTGGAAGCGCTTGTTGATGGAATCGGCGGCGGCCTGGGCCTTGTCCAGCGAACGACCGCAGAGGACGACGGTGGCGCCTTCCTGCGCGAGAAGCGCGGCCGAGCGCATACCCACCGGACCGGTGCCGGCGAGCACGACAGCCTTTTTGCCCTGGAGCGATCCGGCGGCCTTCTGGACCAGCGCGACGCCGGCGGCGGCGGTGGTGTTGGAGCCGTTCGAATCGAGCATGATCGACACGCGGAAGGGGCCGAAGAAGCGCTTCTTCACCGCCTCGAACACCGCTTCGCCGGCCGCCATGCTGCCGCCGCCGACGAAGATCGCCGTGGATTTCTTCTCGGAACCCCCGCGGGTGTAAATCGTGCCGTCCACCAGCGCGCCGACATTGTCGGGCGTCACGTTGCCGTAGCCGGTGATGCGATCGGCCCCGCCGTCATAACCGACGACCACATCGAACACGCTCGGAACGGTATCGGTATCGAATTGGAACAGCAGCTTCTTCGTCATGTCGTTTCCTCTGCCCGCGTCGCTGCGCGGTTATCGTATGATTGGCGAGACTGCGTTGAGCCGCGCGATGGTGTGTTCCGCCAACCCGGAGTGTCGGCGAGCTCGTCATCCGAAGACCCCGCCGGCACCGCCTCGATCAGCGCCTGACGATTTGGATTCCGGGCTCCGCTCCACTACCCCTGCAGGACATCGGCGTCTCCGAGCCGGGTCTCCACGTATGGAGCCCTATCCTCACACCACGTTCTGCGGCTTGCCCGCAACATAGGCCTCGACGTTGTCCACGAGCTGGTCAGCCAGGATCTGCATGGCCTCCTTGCTCGCCCAGGCCACGTGCGGCGTGACGATGAGGTTGGGCAGGTCGAGCTCGCACAGGATGTTGCCGTTCTTGGGCGGCTCGGTCATCACCACATCGAATCCGGCGCCACCGATCGTGCCGGCCTTCAGGGCCTCGGCAAGAGCCTCCTCATCGACGAGGCCGCCACGCGCCGTGTTGATCAGGATGGCGTGCTTCTTCATCTTGGCCAGCTGCTCGGCGCCGATCATGTTCCGGGTCTCCGGCGTCAGCGGCGCATGCAGGGTGATGACGTCGGATTCGGTCAGGATCGTCTCGAAATCCACGAGGCCTTCCTGCGGGAACACGTCGTAGGCGATGACCTTCATGCCGAGCGCTTCCGCCCGCTTGGCGATGGACTTGCCGAGCGCGCCATAGCCGACAATGCCAAGCGTCGAGCCGGCGATGTCGTGGATCGGATAATCGAAATAGCAGAACTGGGTGGACTTCGCCCAATCGCCCCGGCGCACGGAGTTCGCGTATGGCACGATGGCGCGCCGCAGGGCGAACATCAGGCCGATCACGTGCTCGGGCACGGTGTTGAAGGCGTAGTTGCGGATATTGACGACCGTGA
The DNA here is from genome assembly GCF_000376345.1 of Methylobacterium sp. 88A. Classification (NCBI taxonomy): domain Bacteria; kingdom Pseudomonadati; phylum Pseudomonadota; class Alphaproteobacteria; order Hyphomicrobiales; family Methylobacteriaceae; genus Methylobacterium; species Methylobacterium sp. 88A. Next base: position 824,176 of record NZ_AQVT01000001.1, on the reverse strand, counting down.
TGCCGAGTTCCTTGGCGACGGCCTTGTCGACGACATCGGTGCCGGTGGCGGCCACGGCGATGAGCTTGAGGTCGGGGAGCTGCTTCAACGTCTCGGCGCGCATGGGCACCTTGTTGATCAGCGCGATCTCGGCCCCCTTCAGGCGCTCGACGATCTCCTCCGGCGTCCAGGTGGAGTCGTACTCGGTATATTCGTGCGGGAAATTGAACTCACGCACCTTGGCGTCGAGGGATTCACGATCGAGGAAGACGATTTTGTGCGCCATTGGAACCCTCAAGCGACGTTCCGCGCCGAGCGCGACGTTACGCGATACACGCTTCTATAGACGATGCCCCGGGGCCGGCGAGATGCCGGCCCCGGGAAACAGCTTCGATCAGGACTTGGCGAGGGGGTTCTCACGCAGGTAGCTAGAGGCGGCGGCGACGCCGGAGCCCGGCTGCACCTTCACGCCGTTGTCGAGCATGGCCATTTCCGCGCCGGCGATGGCGCCGAGAAGCGAGAGCTCGTTCAAGTCACCCACGTGGCCGATGCGGAACACCTTGCCGGCCACCTGGCTCAGACCCGCGCCGAGGGCGAGGTTGTAGCGCACGAAGGCGTGCTTGATGATCGCGGCGGCGTCGATGCCCTCGGGGACGAGGATGGCCGTCACCGTGTCCGAGTTCCACTTGGCTTCCTTAGCGCAGGTCTTGAGACCCCAGGCCGCCACGGCCTGGCGGGTCGCCTCGGCGAGTACGGCATGGCGGTGGTAGACGTTCTCGAGACCTTCTTCCCGCAGGCAGGCGAGTGCCTCGCGCAGGCCGTAGAGAAGCGGCAGGGCGGGGGTGTAGGGGAAGTAGCCGGCGCCGTTCTGCTTCTGATGGTCGGCCCAGTCGAAGTAGACATGCGCGAGACGGTCGTTCGGGCCCGACGAGGACTCGGCGGCCTTGAGCGCCTTCTGGCTGACGCAGATCACGCCGAGGCCGGCGGGGAGCATCAGGCCCTTCTGCGAGCCGGCGATGGCGCAATCGACCTTCCACTCGTCGGCGTAGAACGGCAGCGAGCCGATCGAGGACACGCCATCGACGAAGAGAAGTGCCGGGTGGCCGGCCGCGTCGATCGCCTTGCGCACGGCACCGATGTCGCTGGTGACGCCGGTGGCGGTCTCGTTATGGACCGTCATGACGGCCTTGATCTCGTGGTTCGTGTCGGCGCGCAGCGCCTCCTCGATCCGCTGCGGGTTCGCACCCGTGCCCCACTCTTCTTCCTGAACGATCACGTTCAGGCCCAGACGCTGGGCCATGTCGATCCACAGGTGGCTGAACTGGCCGAAGCGCGAGGTCAGTACCGTGTCGCCGCGATGCAGGGTGTTGGTCAGTGCCGATTCCCAGATGCCGGTACCCGAGGCCGGGAACAGGAAGATCGTGCCCTCGGTCGAGCCGAACACGGCCTTGGTCTCTTCGAACAGGGGCTTGGTCAGCGTCGGGAAATCCACCGAACGGTGATCCTCGGAGGGAACGATCATCGCCCGCTGGACGCGGTCGGGGATGTTCGTGGGGCCCGGAACGAACAGATGGTTCCGACCCGGCCGTCTCGTTGCCGCCATGTTGTGTCTCCGGTTCTTCTTCGGTTCGCGCGCACGCATCGTGCGACGCTGGGATCGAATACGGTGGTCCGAGGTCGCGATCCGGCCTGATGGGCAGCCGGGACGGTTCCTAAGCTTTGGGAAAGAAACGGCGGCGCTGCCAGGAGGCCCGGCTGCCGCGCGTCCGTCTGGAGGAGAAGGCACGGTCCACGATCGTCGGCGGAAGGCGCGAGGCCCGCCTCGTGCCATCACCGATGACTGCGAGTTCCGGAGCGCTCGACGTGACTGCCTTCGACTGGATCAAGCCTCTCTCCGTTGGCCGGGGCGCGCGAATACCGCACACTCCCAGGGCCTTGGACGTCGTTTCTCACCTCGTCGGCAACCTTGATTCCGCCTCGCATGGGCTCCGGACACGCGCTTTCCAGCGCGATCCGGTGGGTCACCTTGATCGGGACTATGCCGGGGTTCGCCACCGAAGGAAAACGCAAAAAACTTCCCGGCCACTCAAAAAATTTGTCGCGCAGTGCAACATCCGCGCGATGCGGTTGAAGTAGTCGCATTGCAAGGCGAGCCACGGGGCGAGACAGCGCACGTCATCAAACTGATACGGGAATCCGGTTTGGCTCAATGCACCGAAGCCGTTCGGAGTGGGTCGTGGGCGAAGATACAGAGAAGACGATCCGCGTGAGGACGCTCTTCCTGTCCGATATGCATCTGGGCACGAAGGGCTGTCAGGCAGGATTGTTGCTGGAATTCCTGCGGGATTACGATGCCGACGAGATCTACCTCGTCGGCGACATCGTGGACGGGTGGCAGCTCAAATCGGGCTGGTTCTGGCCGCAGAGCCACAACGACGTGGTGCAGAAACTGCTGCGCAAAGTGCGCAAGGGCTCGACGCTGATCTACATCCCCGGCAACCACGACGAGTTCCTGCGCGATTATCTCGGCATGACGTTCGGCGGGATCGAGGTGGTGGACGACCGGATCCACGTCGCCGCGGACGGCAAGCGCTACCTCGTCATCCATGGCGACCAGTTCGACATGGTCGTGCGGCATGCCAAATGGATCGCCTTCCTGGGCGACGGGGCCTACACGTTCGCGCTCTTCATCAACACGCATCTGAACACGATCCGGCGTCGCCTCGGCCTCGCCTATTGGTCGCTTTCGGCCTGGGCGAAGCTGAAGGTGAAGAACGCCGTCAACTTCATCGGAAAGTTCGAGGAGCTGCTCAGCGCGGAGGCCAAGCGCGTGGGCGCGGACGGTGTCATCTGTGGACACATCCACCATGCCGCGCACCGGCAGATCGCCGGGCTGACCTATCTGAACACCGGGGATTGGGTGGAATCCTGCACCGCCATCGTCGAGCATTACGACGGCACCATGGAGGTGCTGCATTACCCGAGCGTGTTGCGGGCGCGGGCCGCCGCGGAAGAAGCGGAGCGCAGCGCGGTCACCGTCGGTCCGGCGCGGGCTGTCGCGTGAGGCTGTTGATCGCCACCGATGCGTGGCACCCGCAGGTCAACGGGGTCGTCCGCTCTCTCGAGAACATGGCGGCGGCGGGCCAGGAGCTCGGCTTCGAGACCGTGTTCCTGACCCATCAGGACTTCGCCTCGGTGCCGCTTCCGGGATATCCGGAGATTCGGCTGTCTTATGCGACCAAGGGCAAAATCGCGCGCCTATGGTCGGATCTCGCCCCGACTCATGTCCATGTGGCCACCGAGGGGACCGTCGGTTACGCGACCCGGCGCTATTGTCTCGCCCATGGCCGCCCTTTCACCACAAGCTATCACACGCGCTTTCCCGAATACCTCGCCGCCCGTGCGCCCGTTCCCGAAAGCTGGAGCTACGCCTGGCTGCGGCGCTTTCACGGCGCGGCGAGCGGGACGATGGTCTCGACCCCTTCCCTCGAGCGTGACCTCGCCTCACGCGGATTCGGCAACCTGATGCGCTGGACGCGGGGGGTCGATACGGACCTCTTTCGCCCCGCTGGGCCGGATGACGTCCCGCCCGATGCCCTGGTCGGATTGTCCGGACCGTTCTTTCTCTTCGTCGGCCGGCTGGCGGTGGAGAAGAACGTCTCGGCCTTCCTCGATCTCGACCTGCCGGGTACCAAAATCGTGGTCGGAGACGGCCCTGACCGGGCACGCCTCGCCGGCCTGTATCCAAAGGCCCGCTTCCTCGGCACCCTGACCGGCGCGGCGCTCGCCCGCATCTACGCGGCAGCGGACGTCTTCGTGTTCCCGAGCCTCACCGACACGTTCGGCATCGTCCTGCTCGAAGCCCTCGCCTGCGGCGTTCCCGTGGCGGCCTATCCGGTCACAGGCCCCCTCGACGTCATCGGCGGAACCGGTGCCGGAATCCTCGGACCCGACCTGCGCGAGGCGGCGCTCGCCGCCCTGTCGATCCCCCGCGAGCGCTGCCGCGCAGAGGCCCTGCGCTACACCTGGGGCGAGAGCGCGCGCCAGTTCTTCACCAACATTTCGCTGGCTCACGGCACAGGTCTTCCCACGCCCCGGCGCCGGGCGTTCCGGGCGGCAGCTGCGGTGTAGCCCGAAGCCGTGGCGATGACCTTCCGGCCTCCTCGTCCAGAGAGTTCGGCCACGCTCACACACGTTTCTCACCCAAATCCCGGTGACCGGTCTTTGGGTGAGGTATATCCAATGGTCCAATGACCAAACCATTCGCCGACCCCGTCGCCAGCACCCTCCCCGCGCTCATCGGCTGCGACGAGGTCGGGCGCGGTGCCCTGTGCGGCCCCGTGGTCGTGGCGGCGGTCTGGTTCAATCCTGCCGTGTTCCCGGCCTCCGTGCTGGCCTGCCTCGACGACAGCAAGAAGCTCGACCGGGCAACGCGCGAGCGCCTGACGCCTCTGATTCGCGAACATGCCGAGGTGGCGGTGGCGGCCGGGTCACGGCAACTCGTGGACCGGATCAACGTCCGCGCGGCGACCCTCGACGCCATGCGGCGAGCGGTGGAGAAGCTCGGCCTCGAAGCGCCCGTGGCCGTGGATGGGCGCGATGCCATCCCCGGCCTGTCCTTGCCGTGCCGGGCGGTGATCGGCGGCGATCGGCTGGTGCCCCAGATCGCGGCGGCCTCCATCGTCGCCAAGACCTTGCGGGACGATCTCATGCGGGTTCTGGCCGGCCGTCATCCGGCCTATGCCTGGGATCGCAATGTCGGCTACGGCACCGCGGCTCATCTCGCCGGTTTGGCGAGCCTCGGCCGCTCCGCGCATCACCGGGTGAGCTTCACCAAGCGTTTCGCGTCCTCGCCCTCTGTCGTCACAACAGGCGCAGCTGTGCCCTGGACGCCGCTGTAGGATCGAAGAGATCCGTGCGCAGGGAGATGCGCGCATCGGCATAGCCGAGGCGTTGCTTTGCCAGCCGCATGCGTTGGCCGATGAGATCGGCATAGGCCCCGCTGCCGGTCATCCGCCGGCCGAAAGTCGCATCATAGGCCTTGCCGCCACGGGCCTCGCGCACGAGCGACATCACGTGCCGCCGGCGCCCCGGATAATGCTCGGCGAACCAGTCGTTCACGAGGTCGTCGAGTTCGAGCGGCAGCCGCAGCAGGACATGGCGGGCCTCGACGGCACCGCATTCCCGCGCCCGCTCCAGCACCGCTTCGATCTCATGGTCGTTCAGCGATGGGATGACCGGGGCCATCATTACCATGACCGGGATGCCCGCGCGGCTGAGCTGACGGATCGCTTCGAGGCGCCGGTCGGGATGGGGAGCGCGCGGCTCCATCCGGCGGGCCAGGACAGGGTCGAGGGTCGTCACCGACATCGCCACCTTGACGAGACCGAGCTCCGCCATCGGTGCCAGGATGTCGACGTCCCGGGCGACGAGGTTCGATTTCGTGACGATCCCCACGGGATGGCGGAAGCGCGCCAAGACGCCGAGCACGGCGCGGGTGATCCCATGGTCTCGCTCGATCGGCTGATACGGGTCCGTGGCCGTCCCGAGGGCGATCGTCTGCGGGACGTAGCCCTTCGCGGAGAGCTCGCGCTCCAGCAACTCGGCCGCATTGGCCTTGTGGAACAGCTTCGTTTCGAAATCGAGGCCGGGGGACAAGCCGACATAGGCGTGGTTGGGCCGGGCGAAACAGTAGACGCATCCGTGCTCGCAGCCGCGATAGGGATTGATCGAGCGATCGAACGGCAGGTCCGGTGACGTATTCCGCGTCAGGATGGTGCGTGCGTGCTCGGGCCGGTCTTCGGTGCGCAGGCGCTGGGCGGCATCATCCGAAACCCAACCGTCGTCGAAGGCTTCCCGCCGGGCCGGTTCGTAGCGACCGCAGGGATTGGCCGTGGCCCCCCGCCCCTTTCTCGCATCCGCCGACAGGGTGCTCCCCCCAAGCCGCCGGTCGCGCGTGTCGAACGCCTCGTCACCCCCGTGCCCGCCGGCCTTCACCGCTCGGACCACACAGCAAGTTCCGTTCCCGCCGGGTCCTTGAAATGGAAGCGGCGACCGCCGGGAAAAGCGAAGATCGGCGCCACGATCGTGCCCCCCGCCGCCTCGACCCGTGCCTGCATCGCTTCGAGATCTTGCGCATAGAGTACGGGCAAGGGCACCGCCTTCGCCGAGTCGGCATCGAACCCGCCATCGAGCCCCTCATCGAAGGCGGCATAGCGCGGGCCGTAATCGACGAAGCTCCAGCCGAAAGCGTTCCCGTAGAAGGCTTTCACCCGGTCGATGTCGCCGCCCGGCAACTCGAGGTAATCGATCTTGCCATCCTGCCGCATGCCTTGCTCCCCATCCGTTTCGACGACGTGACGCAGGGACGCCCGGCGCGTCGCGCGATACCCCTCCGTTCGGGTCGCGAACATATCAGGAACATTCAGGATGTCCCTGCCCTTTTTTAGAGCAATCGACGGGTTATGCCTGCGAGGCGCGGGTTCTCGTCGTTGTTTCGGCGCCATTCGGCTTTCTCCGGGCCGAAAATACGGTATGCGCGCGCATGATTTCGGCTCTGATCCATGTAGCGATGCCGGTCGGCCCCGATGCGGTCGACCAGCTCGCCGATACTCTGGGGGCTCTCGTCGAGGGCGTTGCCGCCGGGCTCGTCGGCGACGCGGTCATCATCGCCCCCGCCCATGATGCTGCGATCGATGCCGTGGCCGAGGCCACGGGCGCGACCTTCGTCGTCCGTTCGGGCGGTACGCCGCCCTGGTCGGAGGGGGCGAGGGCCGCGCGGCGGGAATGGGTCCTGTGCCTCGAGGCCGGTGACGTGCCGGCCGAGGGCTGGATCCGCACCATCGATCGGTTCATCGGCACCGCCCGGCCGGAGATGGTCCTCGGGCGGCTGCGCCGACCCCATGCGGGGTTGCCGTCACGCCTTGCGGCACAGGGCGAGTCCGTCATCGGCGTGCGCACGCCGCGCGCCGGAGACCTCGTACGCCGGGACCGCCTCATCGCGAGCGCCGTCTTCTCGACCCGCCTGCATCCCCGGCGGGTGAACGTGCGGCTGAACCGAGGGTAATCAGACCGGGATCGAGGCGCCGCGCCGCAGGTGTTCGTCCAGGCGCGGCATGATCTCGACGAAGTTGCAGGGCCGGTGCCGATAGTCGAGTTGCGCGGCGAGGATGCCGTCCCACGCATCGCGGCACGCGCCCGGTGAACCGGGCAGGACGAACACGAAGGTGGCGTTCGCGAGCCCCGCCGTGGCTCGTGACTGCAGGGTGGACGTCCCGATCTTGTCGTAGGAGATGCGGTGGAAGACCGCCGAGAATCCGTCCATCCGCTTCTCGAACAACGGCTCGATCGCTTCGGGTGTCACATCGCGTCCGGTGAAGCCCGTGCCGCCCGTGGTGATCACCACGTCGACAGCCGGGTCCCGCGTCCAGGATTCCACCTGAGCGCGGATCGCGACGACCTCGTCGGGGACGATGGCGCGGCCGGCGAGGCTATGCCCGGCCGCGACGAGCCGTTCGCACAGCGTGTCGCCGGAGCGATCGTCCTCGGCGACACGGGTGTCGGAAACGGTCAGCACCGCGATGGAGAGCGGGATGAAGCTGCGGGTCTTGTCTGCGGCGACCATGGCTGACGGCTCTCGGCTCGGCGGTACCGACCGGTTCTAGCCGCGAATGGGGCGGCAGGTCGATCCCGCCACCCCTTGGGTGCTCCACCGCTCCGGCTGACGCGCGATGGCCTCTTTCCGAAGTCGGTCGGGAGGGACGCGATGCCGCGTCAGGTTGCTTTACCGGCGCTGGGTCAGTTCCGGGCCGCCCTGAAAGTGTCGCAGGACTTGGTCTGGCCGCTCTTGTAGCCCGTCATGAACCACCGCATCCGCTGGTCCGACGAGCCGTGGGTGAAGGAATCCGGAACGGCGTAACCCTGCGACTGCTTCTGGAGCTTATCGTCACCGATGGCACTGGCTGCCTGCATGGCTTCCTCGATGTCGCCCGGCTCCAGGGAGTTGTACTTGTCGTTGGAGTTCTTGGCCCAGACGCCGGCGAGGCAATCGGCCATCAACTCCACGCGGACGGAGAGCTGGTTCGACTCGACCTTGCTGGATGCCGCCTGCTGGCGACCCTGGACCTTGCCCAGGATGCCGAGCTCGTCCTGGACGTGGTGGCCGACTTCGTGCGCGATGACGTAGGCGTAAGCGAAATCACCCTTCACGCCGAACTTCTGTTCCATCTCCTTGAAGAACGACGTGTCGAGGTAGATTTTCTTGTCGAGCGGACAATAGAACGGCCCCATGGCCGCTTGCGCGGAACCACAGCCGCTGCGCGTGCCGCCCTTGTAGAGCACCATGCCGGTGGGGCGGTATTGCTTGCCGGTCTGGTTGGGCAGAATCTCCTTCCACACATCCTCGGTGTTGCCGAGGATCGCGGCCGCGAAGCGTCCGCTTTCGTCCGTAGGTTTGGTGTTGCGCTGCGCCTGTGTCTGCGGGTCGACCCGTTCCTGGCGCGGCTGTCCGCCGCCGCTCATCTGCTCGGCGCCGCCGATCAGGATGGCGGGGTTGATGCCGGTGACCCAGCCGATGATGCAGAGGATGACGATCGTGCCGATGCCGAGCCCGCCGGCGCCGCCACCGGGAAAGCCGCCACCGCCTCCGCCGCCCTCTCCCCGGCGGTCCTCGACATTGTCCGAAGAGCGGAAATCTTCCCAGCGCATGATCTCGTCACCCTTCGTGGCGTGGACTCAACCCGAAGCCGGCCGCCCAACGCATCTCTGTCTTGAGCCTCGTGTGCCCGAACTAATCCGGCGGTGAAAGATACAGTTCCGCTTCCGCCCCGCCTTTCGCCCTACGCCTTGCCGTCCAGTGTCGCCCGCAACAGGCGGAAATCGCGCCAGGCCAAGCGCTTCTGCAGGGGCTGACGCAGGAGATAGGCCGGGTGCAGGGTGGCCAGCGCCTTCACCTCCCTGTCGCCCACCCGATAGGGATAGAACCGTCCGCGCGCCTTCAGAATGCCGTCCTTCGTGCCGGTGATCGCCTGCGTCGCCGGGCTGCCGAGGCAGACGATGACATCCGGATCGGCGAGTTCGATCTGGCGTTCGATGAACGGCCTGCAGATCGACACCTCCTGCGGGGTCGGATTGCGGTTTCCCGGCGGCCGCCAAGGCACGATGTTGGTCACGTAGGCTTTCGTCCGGTCGAGGCCGATCGCCGCCATCATCCGGTCGAGAAGCTGGCCCGAGCGGCCCATGAACGGCTTGCCGACGCGGTCCTCGTCGGCGCCAGGGGCCTCGCCGATGAACATCAGTTTCGACGCCGGGTTGCCGTCGGCGAAGACGAGGTTCTTGGCGGTGAACTTCAGAGGGCATCCGTCGAAATCGGCGAGCAGCGCTTCCAGCTCTTCGAGGGTCGCGACATCCTTCGCCCTCGCCCTCGCATCGCCCGCGGCCTCGCCTGGCTTGGACGCCGCGGATTGCCCGTAGGTTCGTGCGGGCGATGTGGCGGGCCCCTCGCCGCGCGGCGGCAATTCGCGACGGGGGGGCACGGCATCCGCCTGCGGCCGCTCCCGAGGGGCGGAGATTTGTGAGGGACGATCAAGGTGGGGCAGGTCGTGCGTCGGCAAGCCGTTCCGCGCCGGTGCCGGGCGCCAGGGTGACGCCTCCTCGACTTCGGAGAAGCGGTCGTGCGGCCGTTCGTCGAGGCAGAGATCGACGCCGGCTTCCACGTGGAAGTCCAGTTCGGCGATTACGTCGCGCTGATGGTCGGGACCTTGGCTCATGGTTCTCGATGTGGACCCTGACTGGCCTGTGGACAACACTTCGCCGGACACGTTACGCGGCCATTGGTACGGCGGCGAGACGGCTCAGACCATGCTGAGACCATTGGCAGGCTTGCGTTCCCAGCTTGGAATCGGTTGAGAGTGTTCGCAATCATAACATCGCGCACGCGCTGACCGGTCTCGATCGGTCCAGGCTGGGGCGGCAGGAGGAGTTCACAGGATGGCGTTGCCGGAACGCGAGGGTATGGATTTCGACGTGGTGATCGTCGGCGCGGGGCCCGCCGGCCTCGCCGCTGCGATCCGCCTCAAGCAGATCGCCGCCGATCTTGCCGTCGTGGTGGTGGAGAAGGGGTCCGAAGTCGGCGCGCACATCCTCTCCGGCGCGGTGATCGATCCGCTCGGGCTGGACCGCCTGCTTCCCGAGTGGCGCCAGGACGAAGCCCGGCCGCTCAAGACCGAGGTCGAGCGTGACGAGTTCCTGTTCCTCACCAAGAACAGCGGCATCTCGCTGCCGAACTTCGCCTTCCCGAAATTCATGTCGAACCACGGCAATTTCGTCGGCTCGCTCTCGAACGTGACGAAGTATCTCGGTGCCAAGGCCGAGGAGCTCGGCGTCGAGATCTATCCCGGCTTTCCGGCCTCGGAAGTGCTCTACGACGATGCCGGCACGGTCATCGGCGTGGCCACCGGCGATCTCGGCATCGGAAAATCCGGTGAGCCGCGCGACGATTACACCCGCGGCATGGAGCTGCGCGGCAAGTACACGATCTTCGGCGAGGGCGCGCGCGGCTCGCTGACCAAGACGCTGATCGACCGCTTCCAGCTCAACCGGGACAGCGACCACCAGAAATACGGATTGGGCGTCAAGGAGCTCTGGCAGCTGAAGCCCGAGACGTTCGAGCCGGGTCTCGTGCGCCACACCATGGGCTGGCCGCTCTCCAACAAGACCGGCGGCGGTTCCTGGCTCTATCATTTCGACGACCACCTGCTCTCGGTCGGCTTCGTCACGCACCTGAACTACGAGAACCCGACCCTGTCGCCGTTCGAGGAGTTCCAGCGTTTCAAGACCCACCCGATGATCCGCGACGTGTTCGAGGGCGCCAAGCGCATCGGCTACGGCGCCCGCGCCATCATGGAGGGCGGCTGGCAATCGGTGCCGAAGCTCGTCTTCCCCGGCGGCTGCCTCGTCGGCTGCTCGGCCGGCTTCGTCAACGTGCCGCGCATCAAGGGATCGCACAACGCCGTGCTCTCCGGCATGCAGGCCGCCGAGGCCATCGCCGCCGCCCTCACCGCCGGCCGGCAGGGCGACGAGCTCACCGATTACGAGACGGGCTGGCGCGACAGCGATATCGGCCGCGACCTCAAGCGCGTGCGCAACGTCAAGCCGCTCTGGTCTAAATACGGCACGCTCGTCGGGGTGGGTCTGGGTGGCCTCGACATGTGGTCGCAGACGATCCTCGACGCCTCACCCTTCGGCACGCTCAAGCACGGCAAGCCGGATCATGCCGCCACGAAGCCGATCTCGGAGGTGACGCCGATCGTCTATCCGAAGCCCGACGGCAAATTGACCTTCGACCGGCTCTCCTCGGTCTATCTCTCGAACACCAATCACGAGGAGGACCAGCCGCCGCATCTCAACGTCACGGACGCGGCGCTCCAGAAGTCCTCGGAGCACGACGTCTACGGCGGCCCCTCGGCGCGGTACTGCCCGGCGGGCGTCTACGAATGGGTGCAGGAGGGCAACGGCGTCCGCTACCAGATCAACGCGCAGAACTGCGTCCACTGCAAGACCTGCGATATCAAGGACCCCAACCAGAACATCAACTGGGTGACGCCGGAGGGTCCGGGCGGGCCGAACTACCCCAACATGTGAGGACGCACCGGACCCTAAGTGCCCGCCATCCTTTCGCCTTGCGAGGATGGCGGGAAGAGTTCAGTGTCCCCGCCCGATCGGCATCGGTCCCTGACGGACGATGCGCTACAAACGCGACTGGTGCCCATGAACGGAAACGCCGCGACCCGCCGGACCCTCTCGGCTCTCGCCCTGTGCCTCGCCGCCTCAGTGGCGACGTCGGTCACGGCCCTGGCCGCCCAGCCTCGGGAATCCGCCCCGGTGACGGAATACGAGCCGGCCGAGTCGCTGGAAGGCAACTTCCTCTCCGCTTATATCGCCGGCGCCTCCAAGGACACCTCCGCCGCGGCGAGCTTCTACCGCGAGGCGGTGAAGGCCGACCCACGCAATGCCGAATTGCTCGAACGCGCCTTCGTGTCGCTGCTCGCCGACGGCGCTCTGCCCGACGCCTTCCGTGCGGCCGAGCGCCTCACCGCCCGCGACGGATCGAACGGCCTCGCCCAGCTCAGCCTCGGAGTCCGCCAGATCAAGGCCGGCCAGTTCGCGCAGGCCCGCCAGAACTTCGCCCGCAGCGGACGGGGTGCTGCTGCCGATCTCACCAGCACCCTCCTGACCGCCTGGGCCTATGCCGGTGCCAATGACGGCAAGCGCGCCCTCGAAGTGGTGAACAAGCTGAAGGGCGAGCGCTCCTACAACACTTTCCGCGACTTCCATGCCGGGTTGATCGCCAACCTCGTCGGCGATCAGGCGGAGGCGGAGCGCCGGCTCAAGGCTGCGTACGACGCGGACCCGAACACGCTGCGCATCGTCGATGCCTATGCCCGGTTCGAAGCGCAGGCCGGTCGGACGGACCTGGCGATCCAGGCCTACACAACCTTCGATCAACTGCTGCCGCGTCACCCGATCGTGCGTGACGCCCTCGACAAGCTCAAGGCCGGCAAGCCCCTGACCCGCCTGGTCAACACGGCACAGGAAGGCGCCGGCGAGGTGCTCTACGGGCTCGGCTCGGCCGGATCGACCCAGGGCGACGAGTTGCCCGCCGTGGTCTATCTGCGCCTTGCCCTCTATCTCGCCCCCGAACACGCCCTCGCCCGCCTCACCCTCGCCGATACACTCGACCGGATGAAGCAGACCGAGCGCGCCAACGACGCCTATGCGCAGATGCCGGCAACCTCGCCGCTGAAGCTCAACGCCGACATCCAGATCGGCCTCAATCTCGAGCAGCTCGGCAAGGGCGAGGAGGCGATCCAGCTCCTCGACGCCGCCATGAAGGAGCATCCCGACAGCATCGACGTCGTGACCGCCCTCGGCAACGTGCAGCGCTCGCGCAAGAAATACGAGGAGGCGGCGGCCACCTACAGCCGCGCCATCGAACTCATCGGCAAGCAGCCGGCCTCCAATTACTGGACGACGTTCTACTTCCGCGGCACCGCCTACGAGCGGGCCAAGCAATGGCCGAAGGCCGAGGCGGACCTGAAGAAGGCGCTGGAACTGGTTCCGCCGAACCAGCCGGCGGCGCGGGCGCAGGTGCTCAACTACCTCGCCTATTCCTGGGTCGACCAGAACATGAATATCGACGAGGCCTTCACCATGCTGAAGCAGGCCGTCGATGCGAGCCCGCGAGACGGCATGATCATCGACAGCCTCGGCTGGGCCTATTTCCGCCTCGGCCGCTACGACGACGCAGTGCGCGAGCTGGAGAAGGCCATCGAGCTCAAGCCCGGCGACCCGACCATCAACGACCATCTCGGCGATGCCTACTGGCGTTCGGGGCGGCGGCTCGAAGGCAAGTTCCAGTGGCAGCACGCCAAGGACCTGAACCCCGAGCCGGACGATCTCGTCAAGATCAACGCCAAGCTCAAAGACGGCCTGCCGGAACTCGAAAAGCCCGCCGCCACCGCCGAGAATCCTCCCGAGGCGGAGAAGGTGAATCCCGATCTGCCCAAGGGCGCTCCGGCTCCGAGCGAGCCCCCCGGCGCGGCCGACAAGAAGACCGGCGGCTGAGACCCGGCTTGACGGGTAGGGGATCGCGGGGCCAGACCGGCCGCGCATTCCCGCGGTCGACAGACCCGCCCCTCTCCGACAGAGCAAGCCGTGCCCAGCCTCGTCACCCGCGCTCCGGCGAAGATCAATCTGACCCTCCACGTCCTCGGCCGTCGTGAGGGGGATGGCTATCACGAGCTCGAAAGCCTCGTGGCCTTCACCGGTTCGGGGGATACGCTGAGCCTGATGCCCGGCGGCGAACTCACCCTCGACGTGTCCGGGCCCACCGCCGGTCCCGCCGGACCGCTGGACGACAACCTCGTGATCCGCGCTGCCCGAGGGCTGGCCAAGGCGATCCCCGGTCTACGTCTCGGCCGCTTTCACCTGGTCAAGCGTCTTCCGGTGGCGGCGGGGATCGGCGGAGGATCGTCGGATGCCGCCGCCGCCCTGCGGTTGTTGGCGCGACTCAACGACCTTCCCCTCGATCACCCCGCCATCGTCGAGGCCGCCCGCGCCACCGGGGCGGACGTTCCCGTCTGCCTCGATCCGCGCGGTCGGATGATGCGGGGTGCCGGAGAGGATGTCGGACCGGCGCTCGATTTCGCGCCGTTGCCGGCCGTGCTGATCAATCCCGGTGTGCCGGTCGCCACCGCGCCGGTCTTCAAGGCACTGGGGCTGACGGTGGGACAGCGCCATGCCGGCGAGGCCCATCCAATCCTCGCGCGAGGTCTCGGCTTCGGCGAGATACTGGCGGCGGTGACGCCGGCTCGCAACGATCTGGAAGCGCCGGCGCTCACGGTCGCCCCCGTCATCGCCGATACGCTCACGGCCTTGCGCGACCAGCCGGGATGCCGGCACGCCCGCATGTCCGGCTCCGGTGCTACGGTGTTCGGCTTGTTCGCCACCCGATCCGATGCAGTTCGGGCGGCTGCCGCCATCCGCGCGATGCAGCCATCCTGGTGGGTCCGAGCCGCCTTACTACGGTGACGGCCTTCCCTGCCCGGCTCGCGTGAGGAGCCGGGATCGGATCAGTGAGCCCGGGCGATGCAAAAATCGACGACCTGCAGCAGGGCCGACTTCATCGGCCCGTTGGGGAACAGCGCCAGGGCATCGCGGGCGATAGCGCCGTAATGGCGCGCCCGGTCGATCGTGTCCTCCAGGGCCCGGTGTTTCCGCAGGATGGCGAGGGCCGTGTCGAGATCGGACTCTTCGACCCGACCGTCTTGGAGTGTACGACGCCAGAAGGTCCGCTCCTCCTCGCTGCCCCGCCGGAAGGCCAGGACGATCGGCAGGGTGATCTTCCCCTCGCGAAAGTCGTCGCCGACATTCTTCCCCATGGAGGCACTGGTGCCGCCGTAGTCGAGAACGTCGTCGATCAACTGGAAGGCGATCCCGAGATTCATGCCATAGGAGCGGCACGCCGCCTGCTCCGCCCTCGGGCGGTCGGCGATCACCGGGCCGACCTCGCAGGCGGCGGCAAACAATTCCGCGGTCTTGGCGCGGATGACCGCGAGGTACTCGTCCTCGGAGGTCTCGGTGTTCTTGGCGGCAGTGAGCTGCATCACCTCGCCCTCGGCGATGACGGTCGCGGCGGCCGAGAGAATATCGAGGGCGCGTAGCGAACCGACCTCCACCATCATGCGGAAGGCCTGGCCGAGGAGGAAATCACCGACGAGCACGCTCGCCTCGTTGCCCCACTTGATCCGCGCCGCGACGCGGCCGCGCCGCATGTCGCTCTCGTCAACCACGTCGTCATGCAGAAGGGTCGCCGTGTGCATGAACTCGACGCTGGCGGCGAGCTTCACCGCGCCATCTCCGGCCCCGTATCCGCAGAGATCGGCGGTGGCGAGGGTGAGGATGGGGCGCAGGCGCTTGCCCCCGGAGGCGATCAGGTGATTGGCCACCTCCGGAATCATCGCGACGTCGGACCCGGTCCGCGACAGGATGGTCGCGTTCACGCGTTCCATCCCCTTGGCGACCAGGGCCACAAGATCGTTCAGGCTCGACTCCGGATCGGAGCGGCCCTCATCGAAGGAAACGACGACACCCAAACGCGATGCCTCCCGAGCTTTTTACACCGGGCAGATTCCGGCGGCGTACCCGCCGCTCGGGCCGATCCGCTCGACCGGGCAATCTCCCGTGACCAACATCCACGCGGGCACCCCTTCGCATGCGCGCCGAGGCGCTGCAACATCCCGCGTTTCTCCCTGTATACAAAGGGCGGCGGCGGGAAGCCGCCGATGAGGCGGGTGGACGCATGAGAGAGCTGATCCGGAGCAACGACATCGTCCTCATGGGCTTTGCCGAATCGCTGCTGCAGGGGGCGGATATCCCGGTCCTGATCGCCGACACACATATGAGCCTGCTCGAAGGCTCGATCGGCGCGTTCGCCCGCCGTCTTCTCGTGCCCGACGATCATGCGTCCGATGCGCGAAGGCTGCTGGAGGATGCAGGTCTGGCGCACGAACTGCGCGATGCGTGATGTGAGCATCGAGGAAGCGGTCCCCGCGGCCGTGACCGCCGATCTGTGGCTCGGCGGCCGTCTTCGCCTGTATCAGCCGCCGCGCGGGGCGCATCGCGCCGGTACCGACGCTGTGCTCCTGAGCCGAATCGTGCGACCGCCACCGGGGGCGGTCGTCATCGATGTCGGCGCGGCCACCGGGGCGGTGGGGCTGGCGGTGGCCACCTACGAGGCGGCGGCGAAGGTCATCCTGGTTGAGCGTGATCCGGACCTCGTCGGCCTCGCGGCGAGGAACATCCACGGGAACGGTCTCGATGGCCGGGTCGGGGTAACCGCCGCCGACATTCTCTCGGTCGAGAGCCGGAGGGCAGCCGGCCTATCGTCGAACATGGCGGATCTGGTCCTGACCAACCCGCCCTTTTTCGAACCCCGGCGTCACAGGCCATCGCCGATCCCGGGAAAGGCCTCGGCCCATACGTTTTCCGACGGTGATCTCGAAGCCTGGATCAAAGCCTGTCTCGACCTCCTGAAGCCGGGCGGGACGCTCGGCCTCGTGCATCGCGCCGATGCCCTGCCGGATTGCCTCGCCGCCTTGCAGAGGCGCTTCGGAGGGATCGTCGCGAGGCCGGTCCAGGCTCGAATCGAGCGGCCCGCGATCCGGGTATTGATGACGGGAATCAAGGGAAGCCGCGCGCCGTTCACTCTGGCGCCCCCCCTCATCCTGCAGGAAGCCGACGGTGCGATGACACCGGAGGCGGATGCACTTCACCGCGGGCTGTCCTGGCCACCCTGATGATCTTCGCGGCGAGGAAGGACTTCCTCGCCGCGAACCGCTTGTTTCAGAGCATCTGCTCAGTAGAAACGGCGCCAGTGATGATGGCGGCGGTGCCAGTGATGGCGATGCCAGTGATGACGCCGGTGCCAATAAGGCCGGCGCCATCCATAGGCCGGACGGTGGTAGCCATAGATCGGGCGGTAGTAGCGCGGCCGCCAGTAGTGCCGGCGGTAGCCGTAATGCGGACGGTGCCAGTAATGGCGCCGGTGCCAGTGATGCCGGCGGTGCCAGTGGTGCCGACGCCAATGCGCCTTCTCCACGAGTTCCGTTCCGGCGGCTCCCGCGACGGCTGCGATGGGTAGCGGCGCCGCGCGGGCCTGGGACAGGGACCCGTAGGCCCCTCCCAGCACCCCGACCAGAACGATCATCCACGTCACGATACGCATGATGGTCAGTCTCCCTGTTTCAGCGGTCCGCATCTCGGTGGCCGTCGGCCTGCGGCCGAGTGCTGCGATACCGGACGAGTGAAACAGCGAAGCCTGTAAAATGGTTCGATCATCTCCATTTCGTGGTGTCTGGACCGGAAGCGAGGGCCGTCCCACGCTTCCATGCCCACGACCTCCCCGTTCAACCGAGACGAGACCGATGCCTCTGGCCCTACCGCGCTTCCTTCACCCGCTCGTCCCGAAGGCATGGCGTGGCGGCAAGCCCATGGTGGCGGTCATCCGCCTCAGCGGTGTCATCGGCGCCGCGTCACCCCTGCGGTCCGGCCTCTCCATGGCGACGGTGGCGTCCAGCCTGGAAAGCGGCTTCGGAATGGCGGGCGTGTCCGCGGTGGCGCTCATCATCAACTCGCCGGGAGGATCGCCGGCGCAATCCCACCTCATCCACCGGCGCATCCGCGCGCTCGCCGCGGAGAAGAAGCTGCCCGTCTATGCCTTTGTCGAGGATGTGGCCGCCTCCGGCGGGTACATGATCGCCTGCGCGGCGGATGAGATCATCGCCGATCCGACGTCGCTGATCGGATCGATCGGGGTGGTCTCGGCCGGTTTCGGCTTCGACAAGCTCATCGAACGGATCGGCATCGAGCGCCGTGTCCATACACAGGGTGAGGCCAAGGCCATGCTCGATCCGTTCCGCCCTGAGAATCCCGAGGACATCGTGCGCCTCAAGGCGATCCAGGCCGACGTGCAAGATCTCTTCACCTCGCTCGTCAGCGAGCGAAGGCCCGCCGTGAGGGCGGGTGGCGAGAACCTTTTCACCGGTGCCGTCTGGACGGGGCGCCAGGCATTGCCCCTGGGGCTGGTCGATTCGTTGGGAGACGTGCGAACCACGCTGAGGGCCAGATTCGGAGACGATGTCGTCCTGAAGTTGATCGCCGAGAAGCAGGGCTCGTTCATTGGCCGGCTGCTGCGCCGGGCCGTGCCGGGCTCGACCATCACCGGACTCACCGGCAACGGTCTTGCCGCCGACGCCCTCGCCGTGATCGAGGAGCGCGCCGCCTGGGCGCGCTACGGGCTGTGAGCACTCAGCGGAGCGCGACCGTGCAGGCCGAAGGCGGTGCACCGTAGCCGGAGTAGACCACCCGGACCTTGCGGGTGCAGGTCTCGGTCGCAGCGGGGGCCGGCACGGAGGACACCTCGATCGCCGTCACGGGCGCCGGCATGGCGACGATGTCGGCCTTGTCGGTGGTCGCGAGGGCGTTCGAGGCTCCGACGACGAAGGGCGTAGCGGCCAAGGATGCTGCGAAGAGTGCGGCGAATACAGTGATCGAATTGCGCATGGTCCGACTTCCGCAATGCTCGCCGCTCTTTGCGAGCCGGCTGATCCCTTGATTTGTGCTAAGAACCAGCGACAAGCGGGACAGTTCCGGCGATAAACCCGATCGTGGCGAAAATGTGTGCCGCCGCGCACCCGCATTCGCGGAACGGCTCGGCTTGACTCCGCAAGCCCGCCTCTTAAACGCTGCCGCCCTTTCCCGCTGACCGGAAGCTTCCCCATGTCGAGCGCACAAGCCCTGCCGAGCGCTGTCGATCTCGCACCCAGGACCTCGTTCCAGGGTCTGATCCTGACGCTGCAGAATTTCTGGGCCGCGCAGGGCTGCGTGATCCTCCAGCCCTACGACATGGAAGTGGGGGCCGGCACGTTCCATCCCGCCACCACCCTGCGGGCGCTCGGCCCCAAGCCCTGGAAGGCGGCCTATGTCCAGCCCTCGCGACGCCCGAAGGACGGCCGCTACGGCGAGAACCCCAATCGGCTGCAGCACTATTACCAGTTCCAGGTGATCCTGAAGCCGAACCCGCCGAACCTGCAGGAACTCTACCTCGCTTCCCTCGACGCCATCGGCGTCGACCTCAAGCTCCACGACATCCGCTTCGTCGAGGACGATTGGGAGAGCCCGACCTTGGGGGCCTGGGGGCTCGGCTGGGAATGCTGGTGTGACGGCATGGAGGTGAGCCAGTTTACCTATTTCCAGCAGGTCGCCGGGATCGAGTGCGCGCCGGTCGCGGGCGAACTCACCTACGGTCTCGAGCGCCTCGCCATGTACGTCCAGGGCGTCGAGAACGTCTACGACCTGAACTTCAACGGCGGCACGGGCGACGACAAGGTCACCTATGGCGACGTCTTCCTCCAGGCCGAGCAGGAATATTCGCGCCACAATTTCGAGGCGGCGGACACCGCGATGCTGTTCCGCCAATTCACCGACGCGGAGAAGGCCTGCCGCACCTATCTGGATGCGGGCGCGCCGGAGGATGACGCTGGGCGGCACAGGATGGCGCAGCCGGCCTACGACCAGTGCATCAAGGCGAGCCACGTCTTCAATTTGCTCGACGCCCGCGGCGTCATCTCGGTGACCGAGCGCCAAAGCTACATCCTGCGGGTGCGGGAACTGGCCAAGGCCTGTGGCGCGGCGTGGCTGAAGACGGCGGGTGGCGGCGTGGCGTGAAAGGATAGGTAATTTATAGTGATCGGTCATTTTCTGAAAGATACCCAATCACTTCCATACCCTAGCTGACAGATCGATGGCCGCAACAGTCGCGCCAACGACATCCTGACTATCAATTCGGACGCGACCTGAACCCATGCCTGATCTCCTCCTCGAACTGCGCTCCGAAGAGATTCCCGCCCGCATGCAGCGGCGGGCCGCGGAAGACCTGCGGAAGCTCGTCACCGACGCGCTGGTGGAGCGCGGCTTCCTCTACGAGGGCGCCAAGGCCTTCTCCACACCGCGCCGCCTCGCCTTGCACGTGGCCGGGCTGCCGCCGCGCGGGAAGGACGTGCGCGAGGAGCGCAAGGGGCCTCGCGTCGGCGCGCCGGACGGGGCGATCCAGGGATTCCTGAAGAGCGCGGGCCTGACGAGGCTCGATCAGGCGACCACCGTCACCGACCCGAAGAAGGGCGAGTTCTACGTGGCCGTGATCGAGCGTCCCGGCCGGGACACGATCGACGTGCTGGCCGAGATCCTGCCGGCGATCATCAAGAGCTTCCCCTGGCCGAAATCCATGCGCTGGGGCGCGGCCTCGGCCCAGCCGGGCTCCTTACGCTGGGTGCGCCCGCTGCAATCCATCGTGGCGACCTTCGGCCCCGAGACCGAGACACCCGAAATCGTGCCTTTCTCCGTGGACGGGATCGCGGCCGGCACCACCACCTACGGACACCGCTTCCTGGCCCCGGACGCCATCGAGGTGCGGCGGTTCGACGATTACATCCAGGCCCTCGAGCGCGCCAAGGTCGTCCTCGACCCGGAGCGGCGCAAGGACATCATCCTGCACGATGCCCGCGACCTCGCTTTCGCGCGCGGCCTCGAACTCGTGGAGGACGAGGGGCTGCTCGACGAGGTCGCCGGCCTCGTGGAATGGCCGGTGGTGCTCCTCGGGACCTTCGATCCGAGCTTCCTCGACATCCCCGCCGAGGCGATCCGCGCCACCATCCGGGCCAACCAGAAGTGCTTCGTGCTCCGCGAGTCCGGCTCCGACACCCTGGCTCCCGCCTTCATCCTCGTCTCGAACCTCGTCGCCAGCGATGGCGGCATCGCGATCACCGGCGGAAACGAGCGCGTGGTCCGCGCCCGCCTCTCGGACGCGAAATTCTTCTGGGAGACCGACAAGGGGATCCGCCTCGAAGACCGGCTGGCGAAACTCGACAGCATCGTTTTCCATGAGAAGCTCGGGACCCAGGGCGAGCGGGTAGCGCGTATCGCGGCGCTGGCGCGCGGCATAGCACCGATCATCGGTGCTGATGTACAACTCGCCAGTCGCGGCGCTCAGCTCGCGAAAGCCGATCTCGTTACCGAGATGGTCGGCGAGTTCCCGGAACTGCAGGGGCTCATAGGGCGCAAGTATGCGACGTTGCAGGGCGAGCATCCCAGTGTCTGTGCGGCGTTGGAAGAGCACTACAAACCTGTGGGTCCGTCGGACCGCGTGCCCACCGATCCTGTTTCCGTCGCCGTCGCCTTGGCCGATAAGTTCGATACTCTTGCCGGCTTCTGGTCAATCGATGAGAAGCCCACCGGGAGCAAAGACCCCTATGCACTTCGACGGGCGGCCCTCGGCGTGGTCCGGCTCATTTTGGAGAATGGCCTGCGCCTAAAGCTCCGCGACGACGTGCTGAAAGACGCTTTCTATGTTCAGAACAAACGCCACGTCGCCGTCATATCCCTCTCCGGGGATGACGGCCGCGATATGGCCGCGCCGGACGACCACGGGAACCTCGAAGATCCTCTTCCGGCCGATCTCCTCGTTTTCTTCGCCGACCGCCTGAAAGTCTATCTCCGCGACCAGGGCGCCCGCCACGACCTGATCGACGCCGTCTTCGCCCTGCCCGGCCAGGACGACCTCCTCATGGTCGTCCGCCGCGTCGAGGCGCTTGGCCAGTTCCTCGAGACGGACGACGGCAAGAACCTGCTCGCCGGTTACAAGCGCGCGGCCAACATCCTCCGGATCGAGGAGAAGAAGGACGGGCGCTCCTACGAGGCCGAGCCCGACCGCGCCGCCATCGCCGCCTCCGGCGAGCCGGAAGAGCAGGCCCTGTCCGAGGCGCTGGTGGCCGCGCGTGACGCCGCCTCCGCGGCCGTGGCGGCGGAGGATTTTTCGGGGGCCATGCGCGCGCTTTCGATCCTGCGCGCGCCGGTGGATGCTTTCTTCGAGAAGGTCATCGTCAATGCGGACGATCCGGCCTTGCGCGAGAACCGCCTCGCCCTGCTCAATGCCCTGCGGGCGGCCACCCGCGAGGTCGCCGATTTCTCGAAGATCGAGGGATAGCCCGTCGCGAGACGCAAGCGGGAGAATTCGGCAATTCAGGATCGAAGACGGGAACGGTCTAGCTCGCCCCGTCGTTGGGGCGCATGGTTTCGAAGGAGATGTCCATGCGTCAATCGATCCTCACCACCGCCGCGTTGCTGACTCTCTTCGGCGCCTCGGCGGTCCAGGCCCAGACCACCATCATCGAGCGTGAGGTGCCCGAGCGCGTCATCGTCGAGCGGCCGGAATCCGAGACCCGCACCGTCGAGACCCGTGAGACCCGAGACGGCTGTCGGGTCAAATCGGTGACCCGCGAGAATGAAGAGGGTGACCGCAAGACGGTGACCCGCGAATCCTGCGACTGAGCCGCCACGAGACCGTTCGCTGTCCCGGATACGACAGCGAGCCCCTGTCCGTCGTTCCGGGCCCTGCCATGCGGCCCGGGATGACGGTATGGGAAGGCATGAGGTCGATGCCCGCGACGGCTAACTACAAGGCCTTCTCGTAGCGCCACGCTTCCATGCCGTCCTCGTAATAGTCTTCGAGGATGGCGAACCGGGCGTAGCCATGGCGCTCATAGAGGCGAATGCCGGCGCCGTTATCGGCCCTCACCTCCAGCCGCAACATCGTGCAGCCATGCGCTTTTGCATCGGCCTCCGCTGCGTCCAGCATGATGCCGCCGAGCCCCTGGCCGGCGCGTCCGGGGGACACCGCGATGGAGGAGAGTCGGCAGCTGCGGCTTCCCTTGCGGCGCTCCAGCGTGGCCGCCGCCACCAAGATCGAGCGGTCTTCGGCGTCAAGCGCCACCAGCAACGACATTGATGGAGAGCCGATGGCGTGGCGGATCGCCCGCCGTTCCGCCCGGTCTCCGGAAAACGCCGCGTGTTCCAGCGCGACCAGGGCATCGAGATCGCCCAACGTCGCCGGGCGGATCGTGACCGGAGCGACCGTCTGCCGTTTATGGGCTTGGACGCTCACGCTGCGGTCCAGGGATAGACCCAGGTTTCCGACAACGCTCGACCGCCGGCGCGCAGGAAGGCGCGGAGATCGGTTGACTGATCCGCCGCGTCGAGGGTGATGTCGATTGCTGCCCGCAACCCGCCAATATGAGGATTCGGGGTGATCGAAGTGGCGGTGATCCGTCCCCGCGAGGCATCGGCCACCACCTCCACCTTGCTCGGGTCGGGGAGATAATAAGGCAGTTCGCCCCCGGCGAAATCGATGAGGAAGCGGCGGCTCAGCGTCCCTTTGGCCTCCTCCCCCTTGGCGGCACCGCTGGCGCTGGTGGCGGCCAGGAAGGTATTCGCCACATACCCGCCCGGATGCAGCCTGGTGTTCGAACTCCTGGCGCGCACCCGGTACGACATGCGGACCGGTTCGCCGGCCGGATAAGGCTGCTTCGGACGCCAATAGGCGACGATGTTATCGTTGACCTCGGTGTCGGTCGGCAGTTCCATCAGGGTCACGGCGCCCTCGCCCCAGCCGCCTTCGGGTTCGACGAAGTAGCTCGGCCTCCGTCCATAGGAAGCCTCGAGATCCTGGTAGGATTCGAAGGCGCGGTCCCGCTGCATCAGTCCGAACCCCTTCGGATCGCGATCGACGAAGGACGAGATGCGTCGCGCCTTCGGATTGTCCAGTGGGCGCCAGAGCCATTCGCCCGATCCGGCCGCGATCTGAAGACCATCGGAATCGTGGAGCTCGGGCCGGTAATCGTCGGAGTGGTGCCGGTCGTTCTCGCCGATGAAGAACATCGAGGTCAGCGGCGCGACGCCCACCGATGGGAGCGCGACCCTTGGGATCAGCGTCGAGCGAACGGCGACGCTGGTCTCGTCGCCGGGCTTTACCGTGAAGGCGAAGGCACCCGTCACCGAGGGGCTATCGAGAAGGGCATGAATCAGCAGCGAATCGGCATTCGTCTCCGGCATCGTCACCCAGAATTCGCGGAAGACCGGGAATTCCTCCGGGGCGCCCTCCCCCTCCACATTGAGGGCGAGGCCCCGAGCCGAGAGGCCGTAGAGCTGATCGCGCCCGAGGAAGCGGTAATAGCTGGCGCCGAGAAACACGATGAGTTCGTCGAGCAGGTTCGGCTTGTTGAGGTAGCTGTGGAAGCGGAGGCCGGCAAAGCCGAGATCGACGGGCAGAGGCTTGTCGAGCTTCGTCCGACCCATGTCGAACAGGCTCGACTGATAGGCGATAGGAGTCGCGATTCCACGCCGCGCGAGGTTCACGGTGACAGGGCGTGTGTAGAGAAAGCCGACATGGAAAAGCTGCAGCCGGAATGGGCTGTTCTCTCCCCCGAGAAAGGCCTTGTCGGGCTTGAAACGGATGTCACGCCAAGCGTCGTAATCGAGCTTTGCGATGGGAGCCGGAAGGGGCGGTACGCGGGCATCGTAGGCGACCTTGGCGAGTTCCTCGGCGCGCCGTTCCACCTCCTCAAAATCGAAGGGTTTGGGTGCGCGTCCCTCCTGCGCCGTCGACGCGGTGCCGGCGACGGACAGGGCGGCGATCCCGGTGAGAAGCGCGCGGCGGGTGGGCTCGGTCATGATCCTGCGGCTCTGGTCGGTGGTGAGAGACGATCGGGCTTCCCCGCACGGCCCCATCCAGCCGCCTCATCCTGAGGTGCCCGCCTCGGCGGGCCTCGAAGGAGCCCTCCAGAGGCCGCCATGCGTGCTGGAGCCCTCCTTCGAGGCCTCCGCAGCACTCCGGGACCTCAGGATGAGGAAGTGGATTGGAATGGTTCGATCAGCATGAAAACCGCTTGCTCAATGACCCGTTCGCGGCGCCTTGAAAAGAGCTCGCGCGATGGAGTGAGCCTTCGCGGCCACAATGCCGGGGAACGGCGGTGTTTTTGCGGGCTCGGGACCGTTTTTCCTTGTTGCGAAGTCGCATGAGACGTATATGCGCCTTGCCCAATTTCGCACGTGCCTGTGGCCGCGTGTCGGTTGGTGGGCATCCGGCCAACTGCCGGACAGCCGCCAGGGGTCTTAAAGGATCGATGGTCGACAGGGTGGATTCCCTCCGGCCGGCATCCAGGTGGCAACACCGGACCCCGACAACAACCGGCAGCCGGAGGCGAAACCGGCGAACCCCGCTCTCCACGGGGGACGCAGCTTAAAGCAACGACGAACGGGCTTTTTTGGTCTCGTCGGCCCTCCAAAGGCCGGCACCGAAGAGGCTTGTTTCTCTTTGCCCGGCGTGCGGTGGGGATCTCCCTTCCAATCCACGGCAGCTTCCGGGTGCTGATGCGCCCGCGGTCGACGACGTGTCTCCAAAGCACGCCGCCCATCGCGTTGCATCGCCCCCCGACGCCGGACGGCTGATCGCCGTCCCGATTTCGACAGCGCGCCCCACGAACGGGCGCTCGCGAACCTGTGGGTTGGAACGACCATGACCGATCGTATCCGCGATTTTCTGCGCGCTCGCCGTGACATGGGCCAGGACGAAGGCCCGGTGATGGTGCTCGACCTCGATGTCGTGCGCGACAACTTCACGGCCTTCGCCCGCGCGCTGCCCGATACCCGCGTCTTCTACGCGGTGAAGGCGAACCCGGCTCCGGAAGTGCTGCGTCTGCTCGCCGAGATGGGCTCCTGCTTCGACACGGCCTCCGTGGTCGAGGTCGAGATGGCGCTTGCCTCCGGCGCCACGGCCGACCGGATCTCCTTCGGCAACACCATCAAGAAGGAGCGCTGCATCGGTCGCGCTCTCAAACTCGGCGTGCGCCTGTTCGCCGTCGATTGCGAGGCCGAGGTCGAGAAGATTTCCCGCGCCGCCGATGCGGTCGGTATCGAAGCCGGCGAGGTCCAGGTGTTCTGCCGCATCCTCTGCGACGGTGCAGGCGCCGAATGGCCCCTGTCGCGTAAGTTCGGCTGCGTGCCGGAGATGGCCGTCGACGTACTCGAGCATGCCTGCCGCCAGGGCCTGCACGCCTATGGCGTGTCGTTCCATGTGGGCTCGCAGCAGGGCAACATCGAAGCCTGGGACGGGGCGCTCGCCTCCGCCTCCACGATCTTCCGCGAATGCGCCGATCGCGGCATCGCCTTGTCCATGGTCAATCTCGGCGGCGGCTTTCCCACCAAGTATCTCAAGGCCGTGCCGGGGGTCGAATCCTACGGAGACGCGATCTTCCGCGCGCTCACCAAGCATTTCGGCAACCAGCTGCCCGAAACCATCATCGAGCCCGGTCGCGGCATGGTCGGCAATGCCGGCATGATCGAGGCCGAGGTGATCCTGGTCTCGAAGAAGTCCGATGCCGAGGACGAGATCCGCTGGGTCTATCTCGACATCGGCAAGTTCGGCGGGCTCGCCGAGACCATGGATGAGTCGATCCGCTACGCGATCCGCACCGAGCACGACGAGGATCGCATGTCTCCCTGCGTGCTCGCCGGGCCGACCTGCGATTCCGCCGATGTGCTCTACGAGAAGGTGCCCTACCCGCTCCCCGTCTCGCTTTCCATCGGCGACAAGGTGCTGATCGAAGGAGCCGGGGCCTACACCACCACCTATGCGGCGGTGGCGTTCAACGGGTTCCCGCCCCTTCAGCAATACGTCATCTGACTGCGATATGATCGTCGGCCGAACGGCTCCATGGTCGTTCGGTAGCGGACGCGGACGGTTCCGTCGCCCATCTCCGGCGCAGAACCGCCCGCCGTCACGTCAGTTGGGTTACCCGGCAGGACCTGGGAAAGGGCACGGCCTTGATCGAAATTCGCGACGAACGGCCGACCGATCTATCGGCTCGGGAGCAGCTGCTCGATACCTGCTTCGGACCGGCGCGATTCCTCAAGGCCTCCGAGCGTCTGCGCGAGGGACGCCTACCTGCCAACGGTCTGGCACTGACCGCGGAACTGAGCGGCCGAGTCGTCGGCACCGTTCGTTTGTGGCACGTGGAGGCAGGGCTCGGGCGGCCTGCCCTGCTGTTGGGGCCGCTCGCCGTCGATCCCTCGCTTCGGGGCCACGGCCTCGGCAGCACCCTGATGTGGGCCTCCATCGGCAGGGCGCGCGCCCTCGGTCACAGCGCCATCGTCCTCATGGGCGATGCGCCGTATTACGCCCGTTTTGGTTTTTCCGGTGATCTGATGACCGGGCTGTCCATGCCCGGCCCGTTCGAACGGGCACGGTTCCTCGGTCTCAATCTCCGCAAGGGCGCCCTCGACGGGGCGAGCGGCATTCTCTCCGCTTCAGGCACCCTCGAAGAGGCTGCCTGTCCGGAGAGATTGGATGCACGACGACAGGCGGCGTGAGCGCTAGATGGCGGTCGTGGTCGTGGCCTGCTCGCAGCGGCGGCGGAAGGCTGCATCGTGCTGGCGGCGCACGGCGCGGATCAAGGCCGCAGCGAGGGTGATGACGCCGGGATCGCGATCGATCGGCTCTTCGGCCGGCGCGGGGGTATTAGCGATAAACAAGGATAACATCGGAACTCCGTCATTTGGCGTTCTGGCGTTTTCCGTCCCTTCAGGTTTGTCTATGCCGTGTTTGTTGCATCGCAATATCGGTCCGGCGCCGACCGTTCGCAACGGCATCCAACGGGAGGGCGACCCGCGTCTGAATCATGTGTCGACGTAACGTCATGTTAATGATCTTCCCGCTTGGGCCTCTCGTGGTCCACGAGGCGGTAGGCGACGACGTGGTTGACCGCACGCCCTCGACCGGCCACTAGCCCGTCGCCTGACCGTCATTTCCGCCGACTAAGGACGTGCCTCGCTCGTGAGTTCGAGCGGGGCCGAGAAGAAGGATTGCCCGCATGACCGAAGCCGCCACCTCCTGGCCCGTCCACGGCCGCATCAGCGGTCCCATCGTGATGATCGGCTTCGGCTCGATCGGTCGCGGGACCCTTCCGCTCATCGAGCGTCATTTCGAATACGACAAGGCGCGCTTCACCGTCGTCGAGCCCTCCGATGCGCATAAGGCCCTGGCCGATCAGCATGGCCTCCGCTTCGAGCAGGTGGCGCTGACCAAGGACAATTACCGCGAGATCCTCACGCCCCTCCTCACCGAGGGCGGCGGCCAGGGCTTCTGCGTGAACGTGTCCGTGGACACCTATTCTCGCGCCATCATGGAATTGTGCCGCGAGCTCGGCGCCTTCTACATCGACACCGTCGCCGAGCCCTGGCCCGGTTTCTACTTCGACAAGTCCAAGAGCCAGGGCGACCGCACCAACTACGCCCTGCGCCAGGATATCCTCGATGCGCGCGCCGCCAATCCCGGCGGCACCACCGCCGTCTCGTGCTGCGGCGCCAATCCCGGCATGGTCTCCTGGTTCGTCAAGCAGGGGCTTCTCAACGTCGCCTCCGATCTCGGCCTGACCACGCCCGAGCCGAAGACCCGTGACGAGTGGGCCGCCCTCATGCGCGAAGTTGGCGTGAAGGGCATCCATATCGCCGAGCGCGACACCCAGCGCGCCAAGGGCCCGAAGCCCATGGGCGTGTTCGTCAACACCTGGTCGGTGGAAGGTTTCGTCTCCGAGGGCAACCAGCCGGCCGAGCTCGGCTGGGGTACCCACGAGACCTGGCGCCCGGACAATGCCCGCGACCAGGAGAAGGGCTCGCGCTGCGCGATCTACCTGCTCCAGCCCGGCGCCGACACCCGCGTTCGCTCGTGGACCCCGACGGCCCAGAGCCAGTTCGGCTTCCTCGTGACGCATAACGAAGCCGTGTCGATCTCCGATTACTACACGGTGCTGGAGGGCGAGCGCGCCGCCTACCGCCCGACCTGTCACTACGCCTACCACCCCTGCAACGACGCCGTGCTCTCGCTCCACGAGATGTTCGGCAAGGCCGCCGAGGTGCAGGAGAAGCACCACATCCTCGACGAGAACGAGATCGTCGATGGGATCGACGAACTCGGCGTGCTCCTCTACGGCCACGAGAAGAACGCCTATTGGTTCGGCTCGCAGCTCTCCATCGAGGAGACCCGCCGCATCGCGCCCTACCAGAACGCCACCGGCCTTCAGGTGACCTCGGCCGTGCTCGCGGGCATGGTCTGGGCTCTGGAGAACCCGGAAGCCGGCATCGTCGAGGCCGACGAGATGGATTTCCGCCGCTGCCTCGAAGTGCAGATGCCGTATCTCGGCCCTGTCGTCGGCGTGTACACCGACTGGACGCCGCTCACCGGCCGTCCGGGCCTGTTCCCCGAAAACATCGACGAGACCGACCCCTGGCAGTTCCGGAACGTCCTCGTTCAAAGCTGAACGGACGAACGGGGCGCGGGATCGTACTCCCCGCGCTCCGTGCCCTCTGCTTGGCGCCGAGGGTCAGGCCATGGTCGGCGAGGACCAACGCCACGTCTTTCCTCAGGCCTCGCTGTGGAGCCCGGTATCCCGCCCGAGCACGACTGCATAGCGGCTTGCTCTGCACGGATGTTGCAGGGTTCCGGCGGGATGCTACCATCCCGTATCCGATCGGGAGCCCCCGCCATGGCCGTCGCCGCGCGCCGCGATACCCGCATGACCGTCGCCGAGTTCCGCACCTGGGCCGAGCCCCGGCCCGACGAGGAACGCTGGGAACTGATCGACGGCATAGCCCTGCCGATGTCGCCGCCCTCTGCGCGCCACCAGCGCATCGTTTCCAACCTGATCCGGCGCCTCGACGAGCTCGCGGAACGCCGGGGCTGCAACGCGCTTCCCGGCCTCGGCGTGCTCAGCGCGGCGATGGACGATTTCGCGCCGATCCCCGACATCGTCGTGACCTGCGGCCCGCTGGGTCAGGACGGCTATACCAGCAACCCTTTGCTGGTGGCCGAGGTCCTGTCGCCGAGCACGATGAGTCTCGATCGTGGCCGCAAGACCGATTTCTACCGCTCTGTGCCGAGCCTGCGGACCTTCCTCATCGTTTCGCAGGACGAGGTCAGAGTAGAGGCCTGGCGCCGGACCGAGGCGGAGAGCTGGACGGTCGAGGCCCTGTACCGTGACGACAGCCTCGACCTTCCCGAACTCGGTGGCGCCGTGCCAGTCGGCACCCTCTATATCGGACTGCCCCTCTGAGCTTCCCATCGCCCTCGCCGCGTCAGGTCCCGCCCTTGCCCCACTTTGAAGATTTCTACGCCGACAAGCTGCGCGGTTCTCTGGGAGTCACCGATGCGGAATCCGTTCTCGACCTGCGCGGGACGAATCGTCCGACGTCCGAAGCATCCTTGAACGACATGCTGGAGCGCAGTCGCTTCGGCAAAGGCAAGACCGTGGCGATCCGCTTCGATCCCCCGCCGGAAGGAGGCGGAGAGACCTTGTTCCAGCCCGTTGGGCGGCTGTTGCTCGATGCGAAGCGCAAGGGGATCGTAGACAGGCTCCAGACCCTTCCGGCCGGAGACGGCCTCGGATTCTATGTGGCCCTCGCCGGGAAGACGACGCGTTCGAACGAGTAGGAGGAGCGGGTCTCGCTCCGGCAATGAAGTGAGGGCCATGCCGGAGCGGTCCGAGCCCGATCGGCGTTGAGGATGGTACGGCACATTCGGCCGTCTCCGAAGCACGCCATCGTGAAGGGCACCTCGTGAATCGACTGGGCCGCAATACCATCGAGCGTCTGGCGCGCATGGGGTTCGGCGCGCGAGGCATCGTCTACTGCATCGTCGGCGGGCTGGCGCTTCTCGCGGCACTAGGCCACGGCGGTCGAGCGGGCGACAGCGAGAGTGCGATCCGCTGGGTCTTCCTCGGTCCGTTCGGGGTCATCCTCGTCGGCCTTATCGCTTTGGGTCTGTTCGGCTTCGCGACTTGGCGCCTCGTCGAATCCGTTACCGACGCCGACTGCCATGGGACTTCTGCGAAGGGGATCGTGGTTCGTCTGGCCCATTTTGGCAGTGGCATCGTCGCGGCCGGCCTCGGCATCACCGCGGCTAGCCTTGCCCTCGGCCTGGGCCGAAGCGCGGGTGGCGGCGACGGCTTGCAGGACTGGACCGCCTGGCTCCTGGCGAAGCCGTTCGGTCCCTGGCTCGTCGGCCTGATCGGCCTCGGAATCATCGGCGGCGGGATCGCCTTTCTGGTGAAGGCCTGGAAGGGCGATGTCACGGATCGACTCGCCCTTGACGAAGCCCATTGCCGATGGGTCAAGTCGCTCGGCCAGTTCGGTTATGGCGCTCGCGGGATCGCGTTCCTCATCATCGGCGGCTTCGTCATCGTCGCTGCCTGGTACCAGGCCTCCTCGGAGGTAAAGGGTCTGGCCGGCGCCTTCTCGGCCCTGCGGTCTCAACCCTATGGTGCGGCTCTCCTCGGCGTCGTTGCGGCGGGGCATCTCGCTTTCGGCGTGTTCGGTCTCATCCAGGCACGGTATCGGCACATCGACGCGCCGGACCTGGACGAAACCGACGATGCGGTCAGGAGTGCGGTGCAGTCCTTGACGTGATGGGCGGCTTCTCGGTTCGCGGATGCGTTGACAGAGAGGCATCCCGTCGCCGATACCGCGCCCGGCCCGGAGCCCATGAAGCAGCGCATCTACAAGTCGGCGGTGATGGTGGTCCACGATTGCGTGGCGACCGTCCTGGCCGTGACCCTCACCTTCGTCTTTCGGTTCAACGGTGAGTTGCTCTCCGAACGCTTGCACGCGCTCCCGATTCTTCTCCCGCCTTTCGTCGGCTTCGCCGCGCTGGTCTACAGCTGGTTCAAGCTCTACCGAACCAAGTGGCGCTTCGCCTCGCTCCCCGATCTTGCCGGGATCGTACGTGCGGCGAGCGTGCTTGCCCTGACTCTTCTCGTGGTCGATTACGTGCTCGTTTCCGCGAGCATGTACGGTTTCTACTTCTTCGGAAAGATCGCCATCGCCCTGTATTGGGTGCTGCAGATCTTCCTGCTGGGCGGCACCCGGCTCGCCTTCCGCTACCTGAAATATTCTCGCTCGCGGCAGAGCCAGGCTCGCGGCGCCACGACCCCGACGCTGCTGCTGGGACGCGGCAGGGATATCGAGCTTCTCCTTCGGGCCATCGAAGCGGGCTCGGTGCGACACCTGTCCCCCAAGGGCATCCTGTCGCCGCGCAGCAACGAAACCGGACAGATCATGCGCGGCGTCCCGGTGCTCGGTGGATTTTCGGAGCTCGAACGCGTCGTCGCGAACCTCGCCGCCGAGGGATCTCCCGTGCGCCGCCTCGTCGCCGTGCCCAACGCCCTGACGCCCGAGGCCGGCCCCGACGACCTGATCGCCCGCGCCCGGCGGCTGGGCGTCCCGCTCTCTCGGGTCACGAGTCTCGGCGAGGGGATGCGCGATGCCGAACTGGCGCCCCTGGAGATCGAGGATCTGCTCCTTCGGCCCACCGTGTCCATCGACCGGCCGCGCCTGGAACGATTCCTCAAGGGAACGCGCGTCATCGTCACCGGAGGCGGCGGCTCGATCGGCTCGGAGATCGTCGCCCGGGCCGTCGCCTTCGGCGCGGCTTCGGTCCTGGTCGTGGAAAATTCCGAGCCAGCCCTCCACGGCATCCTGAGCCAGCCAGCCATTGCGGCGGCAGATGTGACCGGCGCTCTGTGCGACATCCGCGACCGGGAGCGTCTGCACGGCGTCTTCGCCGACTTCCGGCCGGATTACGTGTTCCACGCCGCTGCCCTGAAGCAGGTGCCGTATCTGGAGCGGGACTGGCCCGAGGGCATCAAGACCAACGTCCTCGGTTCCATCAACGTGGCGGATGCGACGGTCGCCGCCCGCGCCCGCGCCATGGTGATGATCTCCACCGACAAGGCCATCGAGCCGGTCTCCCAACTCGGCGTCACCAAGCGTCTGGCGGAGATGGTGGCTCAGGCTCTCGATGCCGAGCAGGCCGTCGCGCCGCAGGAAAATCCGACCCGGCTGATCGCGGTGCGGTTCGGCAACGTGCTGGGCTCCGTTGGGTCGGTGGTCCCGGTGTTCAAGGCGCAGATCGCGCGGGGCGGCCCGGTCACCGTCACCGATGCGGAGATGGTGCGCTATTTCATGACCGTGCGCGAGGCCGCCGACCTCGTTCTCACCGCCGCCTCCCACGGCGACCGCGAGGGACGCTGCCTCTCCCTGACCACCCCCGAATCCGACCAGCGCGCGGCGGTCTACGTGCTGAAGATGGGCCAGCCCGTGCGCATTCTCGATCTCGCCGAGCGCATGATCCGGCTCGCCGGATTCGAGCCCGGCGAGGATATCGAGGTGGTCTTCACCGGATCGCGGCCGGGAGAGCGCCTGAACGAAATCCTGTTCGCCCGCGAGGAGCCGCGTGTCGCCCTCGACGGGATCGACGGCGTCATGGCGGCCAAGCCCGTCTTCGCCGACAGGTCCGTGTTGGAAAGCTGGATCGCGGCGTTGAAGCGGGCGGTGGAGACCCATGACAGGGCCGCCGCCGACCTGGTGTTCGAGACCGCCATTCCGGATTATCGCAACCGGCCGAAATGCGTCCCCGAGCCGAAGCCGGCCCCGGTGACCGTGCCGGCTTAAGCTGCCGTATCGCCGCGGGACAGGGCGGCGAGCCCTTCGGAGGAGGTCTGAGCGGGCGTCCACCCCAGCGCCGACAGCCCGTCGGAACATGCTACGAGATCCCCCGACAGGCGCTCGAAGACCTCTCCCCGACCCGTCACCCGGCAGGCCAGGCCGAGCAGGCTCGGCGGACAGGGAACGAGGCCGGCGCGCCGGCCCAGGCCCGCCCTCAACGCTGCGATCATCTCGGGCAATCTCAGCGCGTCGGGTTCGGCCGCCACCAGGGAACGGCCGAGCGGCCCTCGGTGGCGCAAGACCGTAACGATGGCGGCCAACAGGTTTTCCACCGAAATCAGCGACCGGCGCCCCGTCAGACTCGCGAACGGCAGGGGATAGGGCGTGCGTGCGAGCCGCAGGAGTGCTGCCATGTTGCCCTTCACCCCCGCGCCGTAGACGAGGACCGGACGCAGGGCGACCCAGTCGATCCCGATCTCGGCCAGGGCTGCCTCGGCGGCGAGTTTCGAGCGGCCATAGGCATCCGTGGGATTTGGCCGATCGTTTTCAGTGATGGCTCCCGCCGCGCTGATTCCCGTCTGTGCCCTGATCGAGGAGAGAAACACGAAGCGCCCGACCCGCGCCTTGGCTGCGGCTTCGGCGAGACGTCGCGTCGCCTCGATGTTCGAAGAGCGGTAATCGTCCTCCGGCGTGCCGGACATGGCATGGGCGAGGCCAGCGGAATGAACGATGGCGTCGACGCCGGACAACGCCGCCGCCATGTTCATGGGACGGCTCAAATCGCCCACTACGGCCCCGCTGGCGCCGGGAGGCAGCTCGACCGGGCGGCGCAGAAGCACCCGTACCCGGTAACCCTGATCGGATAGAGAGCGCAGCAGGTGGCGGCCGATGAAGCCGGTGGCACCGGTGAGCGCGATGACGTTTCCGCTCAAGGGGCTTTTCCTCTTTGCATCGTCGAGAACTGCCGCAGCACCAGGGCGACGAGGGCCGTGCCCGCGCCCATCGCAATGAGCGTGACGAGCGGGGACGGCCAAAGCAAGGTCGTCCCCGCAAGGATCGCCAGGGCGACGTCGAGCAGGAAGACCCGGGTGACGACCTCCATCACCGAGAAGCCGTTCGTGGTGGCGCGCTGGTAGAAATGGCTGCGATGCGCCTGCCAGACTGGCTCGCCCTTGGTGGCACGGCGCAGCAGCGTCAGCGTGGCATCGGCGAGGTAGTAGAGCGGAAGCAGGATGGCGGCCGCCAGCCCGCCCTGCAGGCTCAACCGATACAGAAGCCACGCCACGAGAAGGCCGATGGGAAGGGAGCCGACATCGCCCAGGAACAGGCGGGCCACCGGGCGATTGAAGGGCGCGAATCCGATCAACGCACCGAGGAGGGATGCGGCGACGAGGGTCGGCAACGGCGGCAGACCGCCAACGAGTCCGAGGAGCATGAGCGCGCCGGTGACCGGCACCATGGCCGAGACCGTCATCCAGTCGAGACCGTCCATGAAGTTCGTCAGGTTCACGAACCACACCCCGGCCAGGACCGCGAAAGCCCGTTCGGCGGCGAGCGGCACGTCCGGGAGCAGCCGGCCATCCACGGACAGGACGAGAGCTGCCACGACGAGCGTCTGGAGACCAAGCCGGAGGGAGGCCGGCAGCGGCCGGATGTCGTCCACGGCGCCGACCACGGCGAGGATCAGGGTCGCGTGAGCCAGGACCAGCGCTTCCATCGCGTCCGGCATCGGCGGCGTCAGCGACGCAAGAAGCCCGCAGGCGGCAAGGATCGCGAAGACGATGGCGATGCCCGCACCCTGGGGCGTCGGGACGCTATGGCTCGACCGAGCGATCGGACGCGCAAGGGCGTATCGCTGTAGGAGTGGTTTCAGAAGGACAATCAGCACCGCGCTGAGGCCGGCAGCCAGCGGTACGGCGACGAGCGGCGCGAAGGGCATTGTCGTGTGAGGTTCCGCTGGTGTCGACGGGTCGTGCGCACGCCGTACTTCGCCTCACCTCGGGAGAGAAGTGCCCCGTGCTCGAGACCGTCACCTCTCCCCCGCCCGTTTCGCAGACGCCCTCCCCCGAATCGGAGAGGGATATGCGGCGCTAGAATACCGTCTCGCCACCCCTGACGGAGGAGCCGCCGATCCCGGCGGCGGCGTCCGCCTTCTCGGCGGCGCGCTTGTCGAGGGCGCGGCCCACCACCTTGGCGATGCCGATCATGATCGTGTCGAGAATGTAGTCCTTCGGCGTGTAGACCGCCGTGACACCCATGTTCTTGAGCACGAGTTCGTCCTCCGGCGAGATGATGCCGCCGACGACGAGGGGAACGTGGTCGAGGCCGGCTTCCCGCATCTTCGCCTTCACGTCGCGCACCAGCGGAACGTGGCTGCCGGACAGGATCGACAGGCCGACCACGTGGGCGCCGGTCTCCTTGGCTTTCGCCACGATCTCGGCCGGGGTCTGGCGGATGCCGTCATAGGTCACGTCGAACCCGACGTCGCGGGCACGAAGCGCGATCTGCTCGGCGCCGTTCGAATGGCCGTCGAGGCCGGGCTTGCCGACGACGAGCTTGGGCGTCTCGCCCAGGCGCTCGCCGAGATCGGCGATGAGGAGCTTGGCGTCCTCGGCGGCACCCGAGGAGATCGTCTCGAGGCTGACGCCGGTGGGGGCGCGGTATTCGCCGAAGACCTGGCGCAGGCGCGTGCCCCATTCGCCGGTGGTGACGCCGGCCTTCGCCGCCGCGATCGAGACCGGCATGATGTTGGCGCCCGAGCGCGCGGCGGCTTCGAGCTCGTCGAGGGCCTTCTCCACGGCTTTGCCGTCGCGCTTGGCCCGCCAGTCGCGGATGCGCTGCTCGGCTTCCATCTCCACCGTCTCGGAGACCGTGAAGATGGCGCCCTCCCCGGCCGTGAGAGGCGAGGGTTCACCGGTCTGGAACTTGTTGACGCCGACGACGACCTGATCGCCCGCCTCGATGGCCGAGATGCGCTTGGCGTTGGATTCCACGAGGGCGCGCTTCAGCGCCCCGGTCTCGACCGCCGCCACCGCGCCGCCGATGCCGCCGATCTCCTTGAGCGCCGCGCGGGTCTCCTCCTTGAGGGATTCGACCTTGGCGTCGATGACCTTCGAGCCGTCGAAGATGTCGTCGTACTCCAAGAGGTCTGTCTCGAAGGCGAGGATCTGTTGCATGCGCATGGACCATTGCTGGTCCCAGGGGCGCGGCAGGCCCAGAGCCTCGTTCCAGGCCGGCAGCTGCACGGCACGGGCGCGGGCGCGTTTCGACAGGGTGACGGCCAGCATCTCGATGAGGATGCGGTGGACGTTGTTCTCGGGCTGCTGCTCGGTGAGCCCGAGGCTGTTGACCTGAACGCCATAGCGAAAGATGCGCTTCTTCGGGTCGGTGATGCCGTAGCGCTCCTGGGCGATCTCGTCCCAGAGTTCCGAGAACGCCCGCATCTTGCAGATCTCGGTGACGAACCGCATGCCGGCATTCACGAAGAACGAGATGCGGCTGAACACGTCGGCGAAGCTCGCCTCGTCGAAATCGGGGTCGTCGCGCACCGTGTCGAGCACTGCGATGGCGATGGCCAGCGCGTAGGAGAGCTCCTGCACCGGCGTCGCTCCGGCCTCCTGCAGGTGGTAGGAACACACGTTCATCGGGTTCCACTTCGGCACTTCCTTGGTCGTGAACAGGATCACGTCCTTGGTCAGGCGAAGCGAGGGCGCGGGCGGGAACACATAGGTGCCGCGCGAGAGATACTCCTTGATGATGTCGTTCTGAGTGGTGCCCTGGAGGCCGGCGAAGGGCACGCCCTGCTCCTCGGCCACCGCGAGATAGAGCGACAGCAGCCACGGCGCCGTGGCGTTGATCGTCATCGATGTGTTCATCTGCGAGAGCGGGATCTGGTCGAACAACGCCCGCATGTCGCCGAGATGCGCGATCGACACGCCGACCTTGCCGACCTCGCCGCGCGCCAGTTCGTGGTCGGGATCGTAGCCGGTCTGGGTCGGCAGATCGAAGGCTACCGACAGGCCGGTCTGACCCTTGGCGAGGTTGCCCCGGTAGAGGGCGTTCGATTCCTTGGCGTTGGAATGGCCGGCATAGGTCCTGATGATCCAGGGCTTGTCGCGCTTGACCTCGGCGACGGTCGCACTCGCGCTCATTCCACTGACTCCACTCGATTCCAACGGCCGCGCCATCTCGCGCTTATTGTGCGGCACCCTATCCAAGCCTCGGGCGTCCGTCATCTGGCCGAAGGTCGGACTTCTCGGCTCATGGCTCAGAATGTTTCGAAAAATTCTAGACGCCAGGATCAAGCGAATTAAAGGACGCCGCACGACAAGGCAGATGCGAAGTCGCTCTAAAGCATTGATTTCGATGCGTAATGCGCCGAGTTTGCCAGTCTGTTGAAGCAACAATATTTTGAATACACACATTGACCCGGCCGACGGCTCCGGTGCGGAAGCGTGGTGACGGGTCATGGCCATTTAGGGGGCCTTGGAGCAGTTCAGGTTCGTCGATATAGGGTCGCTCAGAAGAATAACCGGGAGAGCCAAGATGTCGGCGAGTGCGGCCTTGAATACGACCGAGGGCAAGGACCTCTACGAGTTGGGCGAGATCCCGCCCCTCGGCCACGTTCCGGCGAAGATGTATGCCTGGGCGATCCGGCGCGAGCGTCACGGTCCGCCGGAGGAATCGATGCAGGTCGAGGTGGTGCCGACCTGGGAGATCGGCGACGACGAAGTGCTGGTCTACGTCATGGCCGCCGGTATCAACTACAACGGCGTGTGGGCCGGGCTCGGCGAGCCGATCTCCCCCTTCGACGTGCACAAGGCCGATTACCATATCGCCGGTTCGGATGCCTCGGGCATCGTCTGGGCCGTGGGCGCCAAGGTGAAGCGCTGGAAGGTCGGCGACGAGGTCATCGTCCATTGTAACCGCGACGACGGCGACGACGAGGAATGCAACGGCGGCGACCCGATGTTCTCGCCCTCGCAGCGGATCTGGGGCTACGAGACGCCGGACGGCTCGTTCGCGCAGTTCTGCAGGGTGCAGTCGCGCCAGCTGATGAAGCGGCCGCAGCACCTCACCTGGGAGGAAGGCGCCTGCTACACGCTGACCCTCGCAACCGCCTACCGCATGCTGTTCGGCCATGCTCCCCATACGGTGAAACCGGGCCAGAACGTGCTGATCTGGGGCGCCTCGGGCGGTCTCGGCGTGTTCGGCGTCCAGCTCTGCGCCGCCTCCGGTGCGAACGCCATCGCGGTGATCTCGGACGAGTCGAAGCGCGACTACGTGATGAGCCTCGGTGCCAAGGGCGTCATCAACCGCAAGGACTTCGATTGCTGGGGCCAGTTGCCGAAGGTGAACTCGCCGGAATTCCACGCCTGGACCAAGGAAGCCCGCAAGTTCGGCAAGGCGATCTGGGACATCACCGGCAAGGGCAACGACGTCGACATCGTCTTCGAGCATCCCGGCGAGGCGACCTTCCCGGTCTCGGCGCTGGTGGTGAAGCGCGGCGGCATGGTGGTGTTCTGCGCCGGCACCACCGGCTTCAACATCACCTTCGATGCCCGCTACGTCTGGATGCGCCAGAAGCGCATTCAGGGT
Organism: Methylobacterium sp. 88A; assembly: GCF_000376345.1. Classification (NCBI taxonomy): domain Bacteria; kingdom Pseudomonadati; phylum Pseudomonadota; class Alphaproteobacteria; order Hyphomicrobiales; family Methylobacteriaceae; genus Methylobacterium; species Methylobacterium sp. 88A. Next base: position 785,155 of record NZ_AQVT01000001.1, on the reverse strand, counting down.
TCGCACTTCGCCCACCTGAAGCAGGCCTCGGCCGCCAACCAGTTCGTTCTGGACCAGCGCATCGACCCGTGCATGAGCGAGGTGTTCCCGTGGGACAAGATCCCCCAGGCGCACACCAAGATGTGGAAGAACCAGCACCCGCCCGGCAACATGGCCTGCCTCGTCAACGCTCCCCGCGCCGGCCTGCGGACGCTGGAAGACGTGATCGAGGCCGGTCCCCTGAAGCGCTGAGGTCGAGAACCGTGCTCAGCGCTTGCCGCCCTCGGCGGGCAGGTGCTGGGCATAGGCCTCGCGCTCTTCGCGCTCCTTGATCAGATCGGCATAGGCCTGGCGCATTTCCGGTGACACGGAAACGCTCCGGGCCTTTTCCTTTTTGCGCTTGGGCGCCTTCTTGAACTGATTCGCGGTCTCGTTCATCGCGTCATCCCGGTCCTTGATCGCGGCTACCATAAGCGGCTTCGACGACTGCGGCGAGACAGGCTTACCGCCAACCGCACGCGGTGCTAAACATCGCTCTGGATTCTTTTCGGCCGACGAAAGCACCGTGTGCCCTGCCCTTCCACCTCAGGACGAGGTTCATAGCCGGGGAGACGAGCGCGGAACTCTCAACCACCCGGACTTCGAGCATCATGGAAAAGTTCACGACCCTGACCGGCGTTGCCGCGCCGATGCGCATCACCAACGTCGATACTGACCGGATCATCCCGAAGCAGTATCTCAAGACGATCAAGCGCACCGGGCTGGGCAAGGGCCTGTTCTCCGAGATGCGCTACAACGACGACGGCTCCGAGAACCCTGATTTCGTCCTCAACCAGCCGGCCTATCGCAACGCCAAGGTGTTGGTGGCCGGCGACAATTTCGGCTGCGGCTCGTCGCGGGAACACGCGCCCTGGGCGCTCGCCGACTTCGGCATCCGCTGCATCATCTCCACGAGCTTTGCCGACATCTTCTTCAACAACTGCGCCAAGAACGGCATCCTCGCCATCATCGTCTCGCCTCAGGATCTGGAGAAGCTGTTCGACGATGCCGAGCGCGGCGCCAACGCCACCCTGACGATCGATCTGGAAAGCCAGACCATCAAGGGGCCGGATGGCGGCACCCTGCATTTCGACATCGATTCCGGGCGCAAGGAGAGCCTGCTCAACGGGCTCGACGAGATCGGCCTGACCCTCAAGCGCGCGCCCAAGATCGACGCCTACGAGGAGAAGCTCGCCGCGCGCGGATTTGCCTGAGCGCCAGCATCATCACGGTTCGTTTACCATGCGCGCGGCTTAAAGGTCGGGAAACGCCGAAACCCGCCGGGAGACCGCCCATGACGTCGCGCGCGAAGCTGACCGCCCTCCTCTGCCTCGCGAGTGCGGCAGCGTCCGTCCCGGCTAAGGCCGACTTCCGCTCCTGCCTCGCCTCGCTTCAGGCGGAGGCGGCCTCGCAGGGGATCTCGGCCCAGACCTTCCGCGCGGCGACCGACGGCATCGCCTTCGACGACAAGGTCATCGAACTCTCCCAGGCGCAGCCCGAATTCAAGACGCCGATCTGGGACTACATGGCTGCCCTCGTCGACGAGGAACGCGTGGACGACGGCAAGGCGGCGATGAAGCAGCACGGCCAGGCCCTCGCCAATGCGGAGGCGCGCTACGGCGTCGACCGCTACACCATTGCCGCCGTCTGGGGCGTCGAATCGAACTTCGGCAAGAACCTCGGCAAGATGCCGCTGGTTCAATCCTTCGCCACCCTGATCTGCTCGAATCACCGCCGCGCGGGCTTCTTCAAGGGCGAGCTGATGGCGACCCTGAAGATCATCGAGCGCGGCGACATCGACCCGTCCCGCCTCACGGGGTCATGGGCCGGCGCCTTCGGCCAGACCCAGTTCATGCCCACCACCTATCAGCGCCTCGCCGTCGACGGTGACGGCGACGGGCGTCGCGACCTCGTGGATTCGGTGCCCGACGCGGTGGCCTCCACCGCCAACTTCCTACGCGTGGCCAAATGGTCGAACGGCCAACCCTGGGGCTACGAGGTGCGTGTGCCGAAGGGCTTCAATGCCGGGGCCGCCGGGCGCAAGAACAAGCACGCGGTGGCGCATTGGGCCTCCATGGGGGTCACCCGGATCGACGGACGCCCGCTTTCCGGGGACGGCCCTGCCGGCATCCTGCTCCCGGCCGGCATCAACGGTCCGGCTTTCCTGGTGACCCGGAATTTCGACGCGCTCTATTCCTACAATGCCGCCGAATCCTATGGTCTCGCCATCGCGGTGCTGTCCGACCGCCTGCGCGGTCGCTCGGGCGTCCAGGCGGGATGGCCCACCGACGATCCGCCCCTGTCGCGCGCCGAGCGCCGCGATCTTCAGACCCGACTGGCGGCTCGGGGCTATGACGTGGGCGAGCCGGACGGCAAGGTCGGCGCCAAGACCCGCGACGCGATCAAGGCCATCGAGCGCGAGCTCGGCATGCCGCAGACCGGGCGGCCGGGCGGCAAGGTGCTTGAGGCTTTGCGCCGGGGATAGTGGTGCGAAGGGGTCGGGACATCCTCGTTCGATCGGCCGACCCGACCTCCGATGCGCCCTTTCCGGGACGCTGATGAAGCTGACCCCTCATCCGAGGCGGCGCCGGTCGCTGCCTCCGGCTGTGACGCCCAAGGCTTCGGCCGGAAGGAATGTTTCCGACGACGTCTTCTCATCACTTGAACTCAAGCGGCGTGATCGCTTTTGTAAGATGACGCCGATATCTACCGTTATTTATCGAGATCGCTTCCGGAAGTAAAAACTCGATTTACTTTGCTATGTGCCGTCATCTTACCGACGATCTTTTTTATTGTGCTTTGGCGGGACCACGTTCGGATCGAGTCATGCGGTTAATCCGCCTCTCCGAACGCAATGTCTCGCATTTCCTCATGGCCCGTGTGACGCCGCACCCTGTTCGCGGACTGGGCTGTTTGGCGTAGGATTAGGCATTATTGGCCGCTCGTTGATCCTTATGTAGCTTAAACATGCACTAAGGAAAATCATGTTGTATAAATATGTAGCAATTGCCGCCGTGCTCATTATAGCGACGGCTTCCTCGGCTGCGGTTGCCCAGACGGCGGGGAAGCGCGGCGTTCAACAGCGTCACCAAGATATCGACGCGACTCATGCGATCGACCAGCGCTATGAGCCGTCGCGGATGTTGAGCCCTGCGCCGAAGCAAGACATGAAAATGATCCCCTTCCCCCGTGGCGGGCGGATGGAAATGATCCTCGTGCCGGCCAATCCGTCTTCGTAACTGTTGCAATCGAGGATGGGGTGGGTCGAGCATGTCTCGGGATACGAGACTGGTTTGGGATGGATGCCGATGCGGCGTCCATCCGCCAACGAAAAAGGCCGGGCAATGCCCGGCCTTTCGCAATTCTGACGGGTCGCGCCGAAGATCTTACTCGGCAGCGGTCTTTGCAGCGGACTTCGCGGCCTTCTCGGCCTTGCGGGCGTCCTTGTTGGCCTTCGAGGCATCGGCCTTGGCGGCCTTCTCGGCGGGACGGTCGGCGCGCTCGACGATACGGGCCGACTTACCGCGGCGGTCGCGCAGGTAATACAGCTTGGCGCGACGCACCTTGCCGCGACGCACGACGGCGATCGAATCGATCATCGGCGAGTAGACCGGGAAGACGCGCTCGACGCCCTCGCCGTAGGAAATCTTGCGGACGGTGAAGCTCTCGTTGAGGCCGCCACCGGAGCGCGCGATGCACACGCCTTCATAGGCCTGCACGCGGGTGCGCTCGCCTTCCTTCACCTTGACGTTCACGGTCACCGTGTCGCCGGGCTGGAAGTCGGGAATGGTCTTGCCGAGCGCAGCGATCTGCTCCTGCTCGAGCTGCTGGATGATGTTCATGGTCAAGTTCCTGCCGGTGCGCGCCCGCGATCCCAGGAGGGGAATGCGTGCGTCAGGATTTCGGCATCCTGTTTTGAGTTGCCGCGGGCCATACAGGAAGCATCGACGCTTGTCGACATCCCACACAGCGAAAGCGCGTCTGCGGGCATGACCGCGGAGGTGTGCAGGTTGAGAAAATCCCGCGCGCGGTCCACATGAATACAGAGGCGCGGGCCATTCCCCGCGCCCTTCCCGGCCGGCCTTGAACCGGCGCAGTGGACGAGGATACATCAAAGCCATGTTCATCCAGACCGAAGCCACCCCGAACCCCGCCACCCTGAAGTTCCTTCCCGGCCGCGTGGTCCTGCCCGAATCGACTTTCGAGGCGCGCGACGTCGAATCCGCCGCGCGCTCTCCCCTGGCGCAGCGCCTATTCGACGTACCCGGAGTCGCGGGCGTGTATTTCGGCCATGACTTCATCTCGGTGACGAAGACCGAGAACGAGCATGGCTGGCCGCAGGTGAAGCCCGCGATCCTCGGTGCGATCATGGAGCACTTCCAGTCGGGCGCCCCGGTCCTGGCCGAAGGCGTCGTCCTCGGCGGCGACGATGCGGAGGAGTTCTACGACGAGGCGGACCACGACACCGTCGTCACCATCAAGGACCTCCTCGAGACTCGCGTGCGCCCGGCCGTGGCCAGCGATGGCGGCGACATCACCTTCCGCGGCTTCAAGGAGGGCGTGGTCTACCTGGAAATGAAGGGCGCCTGTTCCGGCTGCCCGTCCTCCACCGCCACCCTCCGGCACGGCGTGCAGAACCTGTTCAAGCACTTCCTCCCCGAGGTGCGCGAGGTCCAGGCGGTCTGATCGCCGTCGCAAGCGCGCAACACCCCGCGTCCTTCGTCTCTTTCGAGGCCGCCCCGCGCTGACGGGGCGGCCTTTTCCGTCGTAAACTCACGCGCCCGACGGGCATCCCGATCTGGAGTGACGTTGCGTATCCTGGCTATCGACACGGCGCTCGACGCCTGCTCCGTCTGCATCGCGACGGATCTCTCCGACGATCTCCTCGCCGAAGAATCCATGACGCTGGCCCGTGGCCATGCCGAGGCGCTGCTTCCTATGCTCGAACGCGTGATGGCGCGGGTGGAGGGCGGGTTCGAGAGCCTCGACCGGGTCGCCGTCACCGTCGGTCCCGGGAGCTATACCGGTCTGCGCGTCGGCCTGTCGGCCGCCCGGGCCGTCGGGCTCGCGGCACAGATTCCGGTGGTCGGCGTCACCACCCTCTCGGGCCTCCTGGCACCGCTCCTCGCCACGAACGGCCAGGGCCTGATCGCGGCCGCGATCGATGCCCGGCACGGCTCCGTCTATTTTCAGGCCATGAACATGGCGGAAGGCATCGTCGTGCCTCCCAGCCTGTTGCGGCTCGAGGAAGCGGCCGATCACGTCGGCCGTGATGCCGTCACCCTCGTGGGGTCCGGTGCGCACGCTCTGTCGGGCTTGCTCAGGTCCCGCGGCATCGCCGCGACGGTCAGCGATGCCGGCCCGCCGCAGATCGCCTGGATCGCCTCCCTCGGCATGCTGGCCGACCCCGCCCAAGCCCTGGCACGCCCGCTCTATCTGCGCGGACCGGATGCCACTCCCCAGGATCACGCGAGGCTGGCCCGTCGATGATTCGTCCCGTCTCTCCGCTCTGGGCTCTCGATTGGTGGCTGGCCTGGTGGGACGCCTGGGGTGGCGAGCCCTATGTCACGCCCCTGCGCGATTCCTCCTCCGCCGCCGCCCTCGCCCGCCTCCATGCCACCGCCTTCGCCCGGCCGTGGGACGCCCATGAATTCGAGCGGATGCTGTGCGAGCGCTCCACCGAGGCCCATGCCCTGTGGCGGGCCGGTTCGATCCAGGGCTTCATCCTCTCGCGCCGCGTGGCCGACGAGGCCGAAATTCTCACCGTCGTCCTGGCGCCTGCCGTGCGCGGTGGGGGCCTGAGCCACAAGCTCGTGCGTGAGCATCTCGGGCATCTGGCGTTGAGCGGCGTGCGCAACGTCCATCTCGAGGTCGACGAGGGCAACGCCGCCGCCCTGAAGCTCTATGCCCGTCACGGGTTCAAGCAGGTCGGCGAGCGGACGGGGTATTATGCCCGCCCCGATGGCAGCCGCGCCACCGCCTTCACCATGACGGCGTCCCTGTCGTGAGCCGCGATTCGTGATTGGCTGCGGGCGATGACGCGTCTCGGCACCGTCTTCCGGCTCCTGATCTGCGTCCTCGCCTTCGCGGTGCTGGTCGGGCCGCACGTCCTCAGCCTCAGGTTCGGGCGGGGGCGCATCGCCGCGCATACGCCGACCTACTTCCACCGGATCTTCCTGGCGCTGTTCTCGGTGAGGGTGACGCAGAGTGGCACGCCGCCGGCCCTCGGCGAGCCAGCCCTCGTCCTGTCCAACCACATCTCCTGGCTCGATATCCTCGTCCTCGGGTCGCTGCGGCCGCTCTCGTTCGTGGCGAAATCGGAGATTTCCGGCTGGCCCGTGGTGGGAACCCTGGCCCGGCTCCAGCGCACCGTCTTCATCGACCGGGCGCGCCGCGCGGCCACCGCCAGCGTCAACGCCACGGTGGCGAGCCGGTTGACCGACGGCGATCTCATCGTCCTCTTTGCCGAGGGCACCACGGGCGATGGAACGCGGCTGCTGCCGTTCCGCTCCTCCCTGGTGGGGGCCGCCCGCGCCGCCATCGATGCCGAGGGCGGCACTCGCGACCGTGTCCGGCTCCAGCCCCTCGCCCTCACCTATCCGCGCCGCAACGGCCTGCCCGTGGTCCGCTCGGAGCGGCCGGGCATCGCCTGGTACGGCGACATGGAGCTCGCGCCGCATCTCGCGGTCTTCCTCCGGGACGGTCCGATCGACGTCCACGTGGTCTGGGGCGATCCCATCGCCTTCGAGGCCGGCACCGACCGCAAGCGCGCCACCGCCATGGCCGAGGCCTCGGTGCGCAGGGCGATGCAGGCCTCGGTGACGGGACGCTGGGAGAGCGGGGCGGCGGTTCGGTCGGTTCCGCCACCCGGCACCGAGACGTTGCCTGCCTCGAATATCGCCGCCTGAAACCCTTCAGGCGCCGGTGATCGACGGTTCGATGGCCGCAAAAGCGTCGGCATCCCGAGATCATTCGGCCAACGATGTTGATGGTCGCCATGCGTGTCTGCGGCGCAGCAAGACGTCACGGCCTTCGTCCAAGGTCAGTCTTTGTCGCGGTCGCGCGTAGAGTGTCGTGGGGAAGCGACGGGCCGGGTGAAACGTGGTAGCACCGCCGACAGCAATGGGCGTCCGAGCGACGCCCGGGGTTCATACGGTGCTGGAACGGTCGCGTTGAAGAAAGCCTTCGTCAAATCCTACGGCTGCCAGATGAACGCCTACGATGCGGGCCGCATGTCGGACCTGCTCGCCAGCCAAGGCTATGCCGCCACGGAGAGCGTCGAGGAGGCGGATGTCGTCGTCCTCAACACCTGCCACATCCGCGAGAAGGCCGCCGACAAGGTCTATTCCGAACTCGGGCGCCTGCGCGTTCTGAAGACGGCCCGCGCCGAGGCCGGCCGGGACACCCGGATCGTGGTGGCCGGCTGCGTCGCGCAGGCCGAAGGCAAGGAGATCCTGGCGCGGGCGCCCTCGGTCGACGTGGTCGTCGGCCCGCAGAACTACCATCGCCTGCCCGATCTCCTCACCCGCTCCGCCTCGACGCGCGTGGTGGACACGGAGTTTCCCGTCGAGGACAAGTTCGACCACCTGCCCATCCGCCGGACGGCCGCCGTATCCTCCTTCCTCACCGTGCAGGAAGGCTGCGACAAGTTCTGCGCCTTCTGCGTCGTGCCCTATACGCGCGGAGCCGAGGTCTCGCGCTCCGTGGAGGCGATCCTGGACGAGGCGCGCAAACTCGTTCGGGGCGGCGCGCGCGAACTCACGCTGATCGGGCAGAACGTCAACGCCTATCACGGGGCCGGGGCCGACGGCGTTCCGGTGACGCTTCCCGCTCTGATGCGCGCTCTCGAGTCGATCCCCGGCCTCCTGCGCCTGCGCTATACCACGAGCCACCCCAACGACATGGCCGATGACTTGGTCCGGGCACATGGGGAGATCGCCGCGTTGATGCCCTACCTGCATCTCCCGGTGCAGTCGGGCTCCACCCGCGTACTGCAGGCGATGAACCGCAAGCATACGGGCGACGAGTATCGCCGGCTCATCGAGCGCGTGCGCCGGGTCCGGCCGGATATCGCCCTGTCCTCCGACTTCATCGTCGGGTTTCCCGGTGAGACCGACGTGGAGTTCGACGAGACGATGCGCCTCGTGGCCGAGATCGGCTTCGCGTCGGCCTATTCGTTCAAGTACAGCCCGCGCCCCGGTACGCCGGCCGCCGAGCGCGAGGACGCCGTGCCCGAGGCCGTGAAGTCCGAGCGCCTCGCAGCCCTCCAGGCCTTGCTCGATGACCAGCGCCACGCCTTCAACGCGTCCGCCGTGGGCCATGTCGTCGAGGTGCTGGTGGAGAAGGCCGGCCGCCATCCGGGGCAGGTGGCCGGCAAGACGCCGCATCTTCTGCCCGTCCAATTCGATGCTCCGGCCGCTACCATCGGTACGGTCGTGCCCGTGCGCGTGGTCCGGGCCGGGTCGAACAGCCTGTTCGGCGAAGCCGTCACCGACGAGGCGGCGGCCGCTTGAAAGCGCGCATGCCACGGAAACGCACCTCCGCCCCGGGCGACGGGCCGGCCGCGTCATGCCGTTCTCAATTCACTCGCAACACTCGCGAGACCCACAGCAAGGAGACTCTGCGTGCCGGCATCTGACGGTCTGAGTGGACGGGGGGCGCCCTTGCGGGGGCGTGGGCCAGCGGCGCGGATAGGTGAGATCGTGGAGACGGTGGACGTATCGCTGACCTTCGACGACAACCGGCTCGCGAGCCTCGTCTTCGGCCAGTACGATCAGAACGTGGCCCATATCGAGCGGCGCCTCGCCGTCACCGCCACGGCCCTGGGCAACCACCTCGTGGTGAAGGGGCCGCCGGATTCCGCCGAGAAGGCGCGCAAAGTCTTCGAGCGGCTCTATGCCCGCGTGACGGCGAGCGGCACCGCTCTGACCCTCGGCGATGTCGACGGCGCGATCCAGGAGACGACGCTTCAGGGCAACCTCTTCCCCACCGCCGAAGTGAGTGCCGAGCCGGACCGTCCGCATTTCGACCAGATCGCCACGCGCAAGCGCGGCGCCGTGCGAGCCAGGAACGCGGCGCAGGACACCTACATCAAGCTCCTTCGCAACCACGAACTCGTCTTCGCCGAAGGCCCCGCCGGCACCGGCAAGACCTGGCTCGCGGTGGGCTACGCGGTGTCCCTGCTGGAACAGGGCCATGTGGAACGGCTGATTCTGTCCCGCCCCGCCGTCGAGGCCGGTGAGCGCCTCGGTTTCCTGCCCGGCGACATGCGCGAGAAGGTCGATCCCTACCTGCGCCCGATCTACGACGCTCTCTACGACTTCATGGAGGCACGGCACGTGGACCGGAGCCTGCAGACCGGCGTCATCGAGATCGCGCCCCTGGCCTTCATGCGCGGCCGGACCCTGACGAACGCGGTGGTCCTGCTCGACGAGGCCCAGAACACCACCTCGATGCAGATGAAGATGTTCCTCACGCGTCTCGGCGAGAACTCGCGCATGATCATCACCGGTGATCCGAGCCAGGTCGATCTCCCACCCGGCCAGAAATCCGGCCTCGTCGAGGCCGTGAACATCCTCGACGGCGTCGAGGGGATCGGCCGGGTCATCTTCCGCGACGTCGACGTGGTGCGCCATGACCTCGTTCGCCGCATCGTGACGGCCTATGAGACCGCCGCCCATGGCGAAGGCGGCGCGGATCGCTCGCCCACGTCCCGCCGCCGTCCCCTGGCCTGACGCCGATGCCCGAGATCGAATCCGAGATCGACGTCGCCGTCGAAGACCCGCGCTGGGAATCCGTGGTGCCGGACCTCGAAGCCTTCGTCGTCCGTGCGGTCGAGGCGGGGATCGCCATCGCCCCGGACGCGCCGGATCATCCGGTGGAGGTGAGCGTGCTCCTCACCACCGACGCCGTGGTCCAGGACCTGAACCGCACCTGGCGCGGCAAGGACAAGCCCACCAACGTCCTGTCCTTTCCTGCCCCGCCGCAACCCGCCCATGCCGGTGTCGCGGTGCCCCTCGGCGATGTCGTTCTTGCGTATGACACGATGCTGCGCGAGAGTGCCGAGCAGGGAAAACCGCTTCAAGATCACCTCGCGCACCTTCTGATCCATGGCACTCTTCATCTTCTCGGCCAGGACCACGAGACCGGCGACGCGGATGCGAACGCCATGGAGGCCTTGGAGACCGAAGCCCTGCACGGCCTCGGTATTCCCGACCCTTATGCCGACTGAGGGGCGATTCCGCCCGCAATCCCAGATCAGAGAGACATGACGAACGATCGAAGTCGCGGCGCGGCTCTGGCTGCGCCCAGTAGCGGTGACGGTGAGGCGCAGGCGCGCGAGCCCTGGTACGACCGCCTGCTGCACGCCTTCCATCTCCGGCCGCGCGATTCGTTGCGCGACGACATCGAGGATGCACTGGCCGAACCCGATTCGGGAGAGAAAGTGTTCTCCCCCCTCGAGCGGGCCATGCTCAAGAACGTCCTCGGGCTGCACAAGGTGCGGGTGGACGACGTAATGATTCCGCGTGCGGACATCGTCGCCGTCTCCATGGAGACGAGCCTCGGCGATCTGCTCAAGCTCTTCCGTACCGCCGGCCATTCGCGCCTGCCGGTCTACGGCGAGACCCTCGACGACCCGCGCGGCATGGTCCACATCCGCGACTTCGTCGATCACATCGCCGCCAAGGCCGAAGCGACCCCCCGTCGTCCGAGCGCCGCCGTCGCCAGTGCCCTCCCCGACACGTCGGGCGATGTCGTCGCCGTCGTGCCCCCGCGCCCGCGCCGGAGCACCCGCGCGTTGAAGGCGCTCAACCTCGGCAATGTCGATCTCTCGGCGACCCTGGCTTCGACCCGGATCCAGCGTCCCGTCCTGTTCGTTCCGCCGTCCATGCCCGCCATCGACCTCCTGGTGCGAATGCAGGCGACGCGCACGCATATGGCCCTGGTCATCGACGAATATGGCGGGACCGACGGGCTCATCTCCATCGAAGACCTCATCGAGATGGTGGTCGGCGATATCGAGGACGAGCACGACGTGGCCGAAGGCCATCTGGTTCAGCGCGTCGAGGGCGATGCCGACGTGTTCATCGCCGATGCCCGCGCCGGACTCGCCGAGGTATCCGAGGTGAGCGGCGTCGATCTCGTCGCCGCGGTGGGCGAGATGGCCGAGGAGATCGACACGATCGGCGGCCTCATCGTCACGCTCGCCGGACGCGTACCCTCGCGGGGCGAACTCATCACCGGGCCGGGCGACCTCGAATTCGAGGTGCTCGACGCCGACCCGCGCCGGGTGAAGCGGCTGCGGCTGCATCGCGGCCCGATGAAGATCGCTCCGCTGATACCCCTGGCCCTTCCGCCGCCGAGCAGCGGTCCGATCGCCGAAGCCTCGTAGCGCCTCGTTCCGGATCGAGCGCCCCGGATCCTGCGCCAGGCTTTCGTCTCACATCAGCTTTTCCCGAAACGTGACGGTCACGTCTCGGGCTGATGCTTCAGCCGGGATGACCCGAAGATGAGCTACGCCTTCGACGGTGCCGGGTCGCCCCAAGCGCCCCTGCGCGGAAGCGCGACGGGGCCGCTCGCTCACCTCGCGCAATGGATCATGCTCACCTCCGGCTGGCGCCGCCTGCTCGTTGCGGCCGCCGCGGGCGCCGTCGGCGCATTGGCGATGCCGCCTTTCGGTGCCTTGCCCGCCCTCGTCGTTTCGCTGAGCATCGCCGTCTGGCTGATCGACGGGGCGGCGACGGGGCGGCGGGGCAATCGCGGTGCCGTCCTCGCCTGCGCCTTCATCGGCTGGGCCTGGGGCTTCGGCTATCTCACCGCAGGCCTGTGGTGGCTTGGCTCCGCCTTCCTGGTGGAAGCCGACGAATTCCTGTGGGCCCTGCCCCTCGGTGTCATCGGTCTGCCCGCCGTACTGGCGCTGTTCTATGCGGTGGGGTTCGCGCTGGCGCGGCTGCTCTGGTCGCCTGGATTTTCGCGCATCGCCGCCCTCGCCATCGGTCTTTCCGCTTGCGAATGGTTGCGCGGCCACCTCTTCACCGGGTTTCCCTGGAACACGCTCGGCATGGCGCTCGGGCAGAACCTGTGGCTGATGCAATCCGCATCGGCGATCGGGCTCTATGGACTCACGCTTCTGGCCGTCCTGATCGGAGCCGCGCCCGCCACCCTCGCCACGGGCGAGACGGCGCGCGGGCGCTACGGTCCGGCCCTGGTCGCCTGTGCCGGACTGGCGGTGATGGCCCTCATCGGCGCCGCGCGCCTGCCCGCGACCCCTACGGCCACGGTGCCGGGGGTGCGTCTGCGGCTGGTGCAGCCGAACCTCAACCAGGACGCCAAGTTCCGGCCCGAGAACCGGGCGGACATCATCGACTGGTACATCGGCCTCAGTGATCGCGCCGCCGCCCCGGACCGGAGCGGCATCGCCGACGTCACCCATGTGATCTGGCCGGAATCGGCGTTTCCGTTCCTAATCCAGCGCGACCCGGAATCCCTGGCAAGAATCGCCGCCGCCTTTCCGGCCGGGCGGCAACTCATCACCGGCGCGGCCCGCGCCGAGGAGCCGTTGCCCAACGAGCGCCCGCGCTTCTTCAACTCTATCCTGACGATCTCGTCCGGTCCGAAGCTCGGCGACATCTACGACAAGGTTCATCTCGTCCCGTTCGGCGAGTATCTGCCGGGTCCCCTCGACGCCGCCCTGAGGGCAGTGGGCCTGCGCCAGTTCGTAGCGATCCCCGGCGGATTCACGCCCGGCAGCCGCTCCGGCCAGCGTCTCCTCGACGTGACCGGCCTTCCCCCCGTCGTCGCCACCATCTGCTACGAGGCGATCTTTCCGGGCGAGATACTGCCCGGACACGCGCCCGACGGTCCGGCGCCCGTGCCGGGGCTGATCCTGAACCTCACCAACGACGCCTGGTTCGGTGATACGCCGGGTCCGCGCCAGCACTTCGCACAGGCGCGGTTGCGGGCCGTGGAGGAAGGATTGCCCCTGGTGCGCGACGCCAATACCGGCATCTCGGCGGTGGTCGACCCGTATGGACGCATCACCGCGAGCCTGCCCGTGGGTGTCGAAGGCATCCTCGACGCGGACCTTCCCGTCCGATTGCCCGGCCGCACAGTCTACGCCGTTCTGCGTGACCTGCCCTTCACCGGGATGCTTGCCGGCCTCGGCCTCATCGCCCTCCTGGTAAGGCGCCGCATCGCGTGACCGAACCCACATTCCGAAACGCCCGCCCGGTCCTCGTCGGGCTCGGGATGATGCTGGTCGCGTTCAACATGCGCCCTGCCCTCACCAGCGTCGGCCCCCTGCTCGATTCCATCCGCGCCGAGACTGGCCTGACCGCCGCGGGGGCGGCGTTCCTGACGACCCTGCCGGTCCTGTGCCTCGGCCTCGCCTGCGTGCTCGGCCCGGTCGTGGTGCGGCGGACGGGGGCGGAGCGTGGTGTACTGGTCGCGATCCTGGTCATCGCCCTCGGCTCGGCCCTGCGCGGGCTCGGAGGGCTCCCTCCCCTCTTTGCCGGGGCCTGTATCGCGGCCGTCGGAATCGGCCTTGCCGGCGTCCTGTTGCCCGGTTTGGTGAAGCGCGACTTCTCCGGGCAGGCCGGGTTGATGACCGGACTCTACACGATGGTCCTCTGTCTCGGTGCGGCGACGGGCGCCGGATCGGCGGTGCCCCTGGCCGATGCCTTCGGAGGCTGGACGCGGGCGATGGCGGTCTGGGCCGTGCCGGCCGTGGCGGCGGCCATCGCCTGGATCGTCTTCGTGCCGCACCGCGAGAAGGGGCCACCGCCCGCCCGCCGCCGCCCGCTCTGGCACGATTCCCTCGCCTGGCAGGTCACCGGCTTCATGGGCCTGCAATCGTCCCTCGCCTACATCACCTTCGGCTGGCTTCCGGTCGTGCTGCAGAGCCGTGGCCTGTCGGCGGTGGAGGCCGGATTCGTCTCCTCCATCATGAGCATCGGGCAGGCGCCGAGTGCCCTAATCGTGCCGGCTTTCGCCGCACGGCTGCGGGACCAGCGCGGTATCGCGATCGCCCTTCTCATCCTGTCGGCGGCGAGCTTCCTGGCTCTGGTCGATGGACCAGTCGCACTCGTTCTCCCGTTCGGCATCGGCCTCGGTCTCGGGATCGGAGGCTTGTTCGGCCTCGCCCTCACCATCGTGGTGTTGCGCGCCCGTGACGCCGTCGGCGCGGCCGACCTCTCGGCGATGTCCCAGGCGGTGGGCTATTCCATCGCCGCCCTCGGCCCTCTGGGATTCGGCTTGGCGCACGACCTGTTCGGCGGCTGGGGCGTCTCGGCCGGTCTGTTTTGCGCCATTGCCCTGGCGTCCGGAATCTTCGCCCTCGGCGCGGGCCGCGACCGGAAGGTCGGAGCGCCTCCCGCCGCGGAATGACCCCATAAAAAATCCCCGCGATCACGGAGATCGCGGGGAGGTCATGGCTCAGTCCTAGCGCGCTGAGCTTACTCGGCTGCGACGCGGTGGGCGTGGCTGCCGTCCGTGTAGGTCTCGGCCTGGAGACGCTTGCCCGGAGCCGCGCGGCCCGGAAGCGGCGGCAGGGCCTTGGCCTTCTCCAGATCGATGCCGGCACCTTCGGCGACGCGACGGCCGTAATCCTCGTCGGCATGCCAGAAGTGCCAGACCATCCGCAGCTGGATGGGCTCCGGGCACTGCTTCATGTCGCCGACGAGATTGGCGATCAGGTCGTCACGCTCCCAATCCTGGAAAGAACGGTAGCGGATGCCGGCCTGGGTGTAATCGTCCTCGGTGCGCGAGGTCTGGTAGCGGCCGAGCTGGCCCTGGACCGGCTGGTGATAGTCCTTGGCGGGCTTCGGAGCTTCGCGCAGGCCCTCGGCCAGGGTCGAGGGCTCGTAGTTGATGTGCCGGTTCGGGCCGGTGCCGTCGACCGAATAGGTCATCTGGCCGTCACGCTGGTTCGAATAGACCTTCACGCCGGGCTGCGGCGCATTGATCGGCAGCTGCAGGTAGTTGGCGCCGACGCGGTAACGCTGGGTGTCCGAGTAGGACAGCGTCCGGCCCTGGAGCATCTTGTCGTCCGAGAAGTCGATGCCGTCCACGAGCACGCCGGTGCCGAAGGCCGACTGCTCGACTTCCGCGAAGAAGTTGTCCGGCACGCGGTCCAGCACCATGCGGCCCACGGGCAGAAGCGGGAAGTCCTCGACCGGCCACAGCTTGGTGTCGTCGAGGGGATCGAACGACAGGTGGTCGTTCGGGCCGTCCGGCATGATTTGCACGCAGAATTCCCACTCGGGGAAGTTACCCTTGGAGATGTTGTCGTAGAGGTCGCGGGTCGCGTGACCGACATCCTTGGCCTGGATCTCGGAGGCCTGGGCCGAGGTCAGGTTGCGGATGCCCTGCTTGGGCTCCCAATGGAACTTGCAGAGCACGGCTTCGCCCTGGTCGTTGACCAGCTTGTAGGTGTTGACGCCCGAGCCCTCCATCTCGCGATAGTTGGCGGGAATGCCCCAGGGCGACTTCAGATGCGTCACCATGTGGATGGCTTCGGGATGCTGAGACACGAAGTCGAAGAAGCGCCATGGCTCCTGACGGTTCGTCACCGGGTCCGGCTTGAACGCATGGATCATGTCGGGGAACTTGATCGCGTCGCGGATGAAGAAGACCTTGAGGTTGTTGCCCACGAGATCCCAATTGCCGTCGACGGTCTTGAACTTCACCGCGAAGCCGCGCGGGTCGCGCTCGGTCTCGGGGCTCTCCTTGGCGCCGGCCACGGTGGAGAAGCGCACGAACATCGGCGTCTTCACGCCGGTCTCGTTCAGCACGCGGGCACGGGTATACTTGGAAGCCGGCTCGTTGCCGATCTTGCCGTAGGCTTCGAAATAGCCATGGGCGCCGGCGCCGCGGGCATGGACGACGCGCTCGGGAATACGCTCACGGTCGAAATGAGTGATCTTCTCGATGAACTGATAGTTCTCGAGGGTCGCCGGTCCCCGCTCGCCGACCGTGCGCGTGCTCTGGTTGTCACGGACCGGATGGCCCTGGCGGGTGGTCAGTATCGGGCGTTGATCGCTCATGCGGGACTCTCTCCTGAAATGTCGGGACGATCCGGATCGGGCATGCGGCGCCGCTACGCCATCCTGGAATCGTTCTGAGACACCCTTATGAACCGCGCCGGATCGTTTGGCTAATGCATCGTCGCAAAGGCTGCGATAGATAGAGCCTATGAACGTATCGGGTCTGTCCCTCCGGGATCTGGAATATGCCGTGGCCGTGGCCGACGAGAGCCACTTCGGCCGGGCGGCCGAACGCTGCAACGTCAGTCAGCCCACGTTGAGTGTGCAGGTGCGCAAGCTCGAAGAGGCCCTGGGCGTCGTCCTGTTCGAACGCGGCAACCGGCGGGTCATGCTGACACCGGCGGGACAGAGCATCGTCCGGCAGGCGCGCACGGTTCTGGCGGAGGCGCAACGCCTGCTGGCCCTGGCGAGCGAAGGGCGCGGCGCGCCGCTCACCGGCCGCCTCGTCCTCGCGGCGATCCAGACCCTCGGCCCCTACCTGTTCCCGCTCGTGCTTCGGACGTTGAGGCAGGAATTTCCCGTCCTGTCCCTGGCGCTGAGCGAGGCCAGGACCGCGGAGATCCTGGAAGGCCTGCGTGACGGGCGGATCGATGCCGCGTTGATCTCCCTGCCGGTACCGACCTCCGGTCTCACCGTCTCGCCTCTGTTCATCGAGCCGTTCCTGCTGGCCTGCCCCGCCGACCATGCCCTCGCCCAGGGGGGAGCGTTGCGGGCGACGGATATCGCCGGGCCGGACCTGCTTCTCCTCGACGAAGGCAACTGCCTGCGCGATCAGGCGGTCGCCGCGTGCGGCGCCGGCTCGGTGGCGGGCCGCCACGCCACCTCTCTCGAGACCCTGCGCTCGATGGTGGCCGCCGGCGCAGGCTACACCCTCCTCCCCGCCCTCGCCGTGCCGGCCGGGGCCGATGCCAGCGGCCTCACCGTGACGCGCAGCTTCGATGTGGATGGACCGGGCCGCACCATCGCGCTCGCCTGGCGGTCCAGCGATCCCCGCGCCGCCGGCCTGTCGCATCTGGCGGGCTTCTTCAGGGCGCATGCCCCCGCCGGGACCGCGGCGTTTCGCGACGATGCCGGGGCGAACCGTGACAGTGGCGCCGATCCGGTGTAACGGCGGGCACTTCCCAACTATCGGTTTCCCGTGCTCAGCCCGCGCTCCCTCGGCCTCTGGACGGCGCTCGTCGCCGCCTCGGCCGCCATCGCCTACGGCCTCACGCTGGCACAGTTCCCGGCGGCGCTCCTCCTGGGGCCGATGCTCGTGGCCATCGCCTTCGGGGTCGGCGGGGCGAGCCTGTCACTGGCGCGGCCCGGGTTCCAGGCGGCGCAGGCCATCATCGGCTGCCTCGTCGCCAAGGCGGTCACCGCCGACATCGTCGGGACGCTCCTTGATGACGGATTGCTGATCCTCGCCGTGGTGCTCGTCACCGTGATGGCCGGCGCCCTCGTGGGCTGGGCATTGACCCGCCTGCGGATCCTTCCCGGCAGCACCGCCGCCTGGGGCTCCTCCCCCGGTGGGGCCGCCGCCATGACGGCCATGGCCGAGGAATACGGCGCGGACCCGCGCCTCGTGGCCTTCATGCAATACGTCCGCGTCGCCGCCGTCGTCCTCTCGGCCTCCGTGGTCGCCCGCATCCTCACCGATACGTCGACCACCGCGAAGGCCGCGTCCCTGGCCGATACCGGCATCCTGCCGGTTCTCGCCACTCTCGCGGTCGCTGGGATCGGCGTCGCGCTTGCCCGGCTCCTGCGCCTGCCGGCGAGCGCCCTCGTCGGGCCGATGATCCTGGGCGCCGTCCTCCATGCCACGGGCCTCGTCTCGATGGCCCTGCCTGAACCGCTCCTCGACCTCGCCTATGCCTGTATCGGCTGGTATGTCGGTCTGCGCTTCACGGCGCAGACCTTGCGCGAGACATTCGCCGCCCTGCCGGGCATCCTCGTCGCCACCTTCGCCGTCATCGCCCTGTGCGGCGGCTGGGCCTACGGCCTTACCTTCCTGCTGCCGGTGGACTTCCTCACGGCGTTTCTCGCCACCAGTCCGGGCGGGCTCGATTCCGTGGCAATCATCGCGGTGGGCTCCAAGGCCGACGTGTCCTTCGTCCTGGCCGTGCAGACCCTGCGCCTGTTCGTGGTGCTCCTCACCGGCCCCCTTCTCGCGAAATGGATCGCCCGCGGCGCTCCCGCGGACCGCTGACCCCATGCACGCGCTCTATCTCGCCTTCCTCAATTCCTGGCGCGGCCTCGTCTTCGGCGCCCGGACCGAACGGGCCCTGCGCCTGGAACTCGTCCTGCTGGTGATCGGAATTCCCGCCGCGTTGCTGATGGGGGCGACGCTCTGGGTTCGCGTGGCGCTGCTGGCGAGCCTGCTCGTGATGCTGGCGGCGGAGTTTCTGAATACGGCGATCGAGAAGCTCTGCGACCACCTCCACCCCAATCGCCATGTCAGGATCGGCGTCGTGAAGGACCTCGCCTCCGCGGGCGCCTTCATGGCGCAGGCTCTGGTGGCCCTGGTGTGGCTGGCGGCCGCCATCGACAGATTCTTCTAAAGCCGTCGCTCCCTCGCCATCTCCGCGATGGGCGGCGCCTTGTCCCACCGGGCCGGGGGATCGCCCCTCGCTTCTTCCGTCCCACGGGCGTATCCCGAGGCTCATCCGACACCGATTCCAGACCTGCGACGGAGCACGCGTCTCCTTGACCGACTACATCCGCAAGATCCTCACCGCCCGCGTCTACGACGTCGCCATCGAGAGCCCGCTCGATCCCATGCCGCGCATGTCCGCGCGCCTGGGGCGCCCGGTCCTGCTCAAGCGCGAGGACCTGCAGCCGGTCTTCTCGTTCAAGCTGCGCGGCGCCTACAACAAGATGTCGGGTCTCTCGTCCGAGGTGCTGGCGCGCGGGGTCGTCTGCGCCTCGGCCGGAAACCATGCCCAGGGCGTTGCTCTCGCCGCGGCTCGGCTCACCGTGCGTGCCGTCATCGTGATGCCGCGCACGACCCCCGTCATCAAGGTCGATGCCTGCCGCGCGCGCGGGGCCGAGGTCGTGCTGTTCGGCGATACGTTCGACGAGGCGCTCGGCCATGCCCGCCAGTTGGAAGGCGAGCAGGGGCTCACCTTCCTCCACCCGTTCGACGATCCCGATGTGATCGCCGGCCAGGGCACCATCGGCATGGAGATCCTCACCCAGCATTCCGGGCCGATCGAGGCGATCTTCGTCCCGGTCGGCGGCGGCGGTCTCGCCGCCGGCATCGCCACCTTCGTGAAATACCTGCGGCCCGAGACCAAGGTCATCGGCGTCGAGCCGGACGATGCCGCCTGCATGGCGGCGGCCCTGGCCGCCGACGAGCGTGTCGTGCTGCCGACTGTGGGATTGTTCGCCGACGGCGTCGCCGTGCGCCAGGCCGGCGAGGAGACCTTCCGCCTCTGCCGCGAGCATCTCGACGGGGTCATCACCGTGGATACCGACGCCATGTGCGCGGCGGTCAAGGACATCTTCGACGATACCCGCGCGGTCTCCGAGCCCTCCGGCGCGCTGGCTCTGGCCGGTGCGAAGGTCTACGCGGCGCGCGAGGGCGGCTCGGCCGGGACGCTGGTGGCGATCTCGTCGGGAGCCAACCTCAACTTCGATCGTCTGCGCCACATCGCCGAGCGTGCCGAGATCGGCGAGCAGCGCGAGGCGCTCCTCGGCGTTACGATCCCCGAGCGCGCGGGCGCCTATCGCGCGTTCATCCGCCATCTCGGCCCGCGTGCGATCACCGAGTTCAACTACCGCTACGCGCCCTCCGCCGAGGCGCAGATCTTCGTGGGCATCAACCTGCCCGGCGGGATCCCGGAAAAGCGCGACCTCATCGCCGGCCTTCGGGCCGACGGCTACAGCGTGGTCGATCTCAGCGACAACGAGATGGCCAAGGTTCACATCCGCTACATGGTCGGCGGCCGTTCGGCCGAACTCGCCGACGAGCGCATCTACCGGTTCCAGTTTCCGGAGCGGCCGGGCGCCCTCCTGCGATTCCTCGACGGCCTCGCGGACGGGTTCAACATCACCCTGTTCCACTACCGTAACCACGGAGCCGATTACGGCCGGGTGCTCGCCGGGATCAGCGTGCCCGCCGAAGAGCGCCAGCGTTTCGACGCCGCCCTGGACGCTCTCGGATACCCATGCGTCGATGAGACGGACAATCTCGCGTACCGCCTGTTCCTGGCGACAGGAGAGGTCGCCCGGCCGGAAATCGCTGCCTCCGAGGCCGCTTCCGCCCATTGAGCATTGTCGGTGATGCTCGTCCCGGCCTTCCCTCATGGAGGCCGGGCAATGCCGAAACAGCATTTTTCGAGCATGAAAAGTACGCAGCCCCGCCCCCGAGGAACGTTTTCTAAATTTGTCATAGGATAATTTGCACCCCAGTTTCTCGGGGGCTTCCGTTCGTATGTCTATCGTCAGCAGTCTCAATGTCCGCCTGCCCGTCATCATCGTAGGGTTGGCGATGGTCAGCACCGCCGTCATGGGCAGCCTGAGCTGGTACTCAGCCAAGTCCGGCTTGATCTCCGCCGTGCAGGAACGACTGGAATTCGCCGCCACGGCCCGCAAGACCGGCCTGGAACTGATCGCCGATCGGGCTCGCGGCGATCTGGCGGCCACCGCCGGCAACAATCAGGTTTCGAGCAATGTCGGCGATCTGGTCGAGTCCCTCGATCCGGCGAAGGCCGATTATGCCGGCCTCGTGCAGGCCTTCACCAGCCCGACGACCGCGCAGGAACGCATGGCGGTCGAGGGCACCGGCACCATGTATGGCCGTCGCCACGCCAAGGTGCAGGAAGTGGCCCGCAAGCTCGTGGAGCGTCCCGGCTATGCCGACCTTCTCTTCGTCGATGAGGAAGGGCGCATCGTCTACACCACCACGAAGGGCGCGGATTTCACCCACAACCTGTCGGAGCCGGAGCTTCAGAAGACCGGTCTCGCCACACTCATCGAGCGCCTGAAGGCCGCCGAGCCCGATACGGTCCTGACCCAGGATTTCGCCGCCTATCCCGCCGATTCCGGTCCCTCCGCCTTCCTGGGCCGTGGCATCTACCGTCGCGCCAACGTCGCCATGGGAACCGGCCAGGCCGCCTCGCGGATCGGATTCCTCGTGCTGCGCGTGACGCCCGCCCTCTTCGACGCCTCGCTGTCCGAACGGAACGGCCTGGGCGATACGGGACAGGTCATGGCAGTCGGTTCCGATGGGCTACTGCGCGGTAATCCGCCCCTGAACTCCGCCGTGAAGGCGGGCATGCCCGTCTCGACGACGGGCCTTGATGCCGAGAACCTGAAATCCGGCAAGCCCTTCGTCTACGGCAGCGGCGACAAAGCTCGCCTGGCCGCCACCGCCTCGATCTCGATGCTGGGTTCGCCCTGGACGATCGTCGCCGAGCAGGCCCAGAGCGAGGCGCTGCATTCCGTGAGCAGCCTGACGAAATCGCTGCTCATGTCGGCTATCGCGGTTCTCGCAGCCACCGCCCTTATCGGCCTGCTCTTCGCCCGCAGCATCGTCCGGCCCCTCGGTGCCCTGGCTCGTGCCCTCCAGGCCTTGGCCCGCCGCGAGATCCTCGAAGAGGTTCCCGGCAGCCGTCGTGCCGACGAGATTGGCGACATCGCCCGCGCCGTCGTCACCATCCGCGACATTTCGCTGGAAGATGCGGCTCAGCAGCTTCGCACCACCGAGGCCTCCCGCATGCGCGCGGAGATCGAGCGCCGCGCCCTGCTCAACGAACTCGCCGACAATTTCGAGCGCTCCGTCGGCCGCATCGTCGATGGCGTGTCGTCCGCCTCGGCGAGCCTGCACGATGCGTCGAACAGCATGACCACAACGGTGGACGGCACGGTCAGCCGTTCGACGTCTGTCGCCGCCACCGCCCACCAGACCGCCGGCAACGTCAACGCGGTGGCCGCCGCCGCCGAGGAGCTCGGCGCGACGGTGCAGGAGATCGGACGTCAGGTCGAGCAGGCCGCCGACATGTCCCGCTCCGCCGTCGAGGAAGCGAGCCGTACCGCGGACACCATGCGCACGCTGTCGGTCGCCGCGACGCGCATCGGTGACGTGGTCGGCATGGTCCAGCAGATCGCATCGCAGACGAACCTGCTGGCCCTCAACGCGACCATCGAAGCCGCGCGTGCGGGCGAAGCAGGACGCGGGTTCGCCGTCGTGGCGGCCGAGGTGAAGAGCCTCGCCGAGCAGACCTCCCGCGCCACGGCCGAAATCCACCAGCAGGTGGAGGCGATCCAGGGCGCGACCAACGGCGCGTCGGGCGCGATCCAGGGCATCGTTTCGCGGATCGAGAGCATGAGCATGGTCACCAGCAGCATCGCCGCGGCCGTGGAGGAGCAGAGCCTCACGACGCAGGAGATCGTCCGCAACATGGGGCAGGCTTCGGCCGGTACCGGCGCCATGACCACGGATATCGAGGAGGTCGCCCGCTCGGCGGCCGAGGCCGGCACCTCCGCCGGCCGGGTCCTGACGGCCTCGGAAGATCTGTCGACCCAGTCCGACAGCCTGCGTTCGGAAGTCGGTCAATTCCTCGCGACGGTGCGGGCCGCCTGACCCGTCATGGGCCTCCCGCGTCGCCCGAGGGTTGACGCGGGAGGCCCGGCACGTCCAAAGCCGGCGCCATTCCTGGAGGCCAGCCGATGCCGCCGTTGCTCGCCCTGCCCTTTCCCGCCATCGATCCGGTGGCGGTGGCGATCGGCCCGATCACGATCAAGTGGTACGCCCTGTCCTACATCGCCGGCCTCGTCGGCGGTTGGTTCTATGCCCGCCGGCTGGTGGCGGCGGACCGGTTCTGGGGTGTCGTGCGGCGGCCGAGCCTCAACGATATCGACGACCTCATCGTCTGGGTCGCCCTCGGCGTCGTCCTCGGCGGCCGCATCGGCTACGTCTTGTTCTACAATTTGCCGCTCTATCTCGACGATCCCCTCGAGATCCTGGCGATCCGCAACGGCGGCATGTCCTTCCACGGCGGCTTTCTCGGTGCCGTCCTGGCCATGGTGCTGTTCGCCCGCTCGCGAAAACTGTCTCCCTATACCCTTCTCGATCTCGCCGCCGTCGTCGTTCCCATCGGCCTGTTCTTCGGTCGCATCGCCAATTTCGTGAACGGCGAGCTGTGGGGGCGGATCGCCCCGGATTTCGCCTACGCGGTGGTGTTTCCCTCGGGCGGCCCGCTGGCGCGGCACCCGAGCCAGCTCTACGAGGCGGCCACGGAGGGGGCTCTCCTGTTCGTGGTGATGGCCATCGCCGTCCGCGCCTTCGGCTTCCGCAAGCCGGGCCTCCTCGGCGGACTCTTCGTCCTCGGCTACGCGCTCGCTCGCACGTTCTGCGAGTTTTTTCGTGAACCCGACCGGCAGCTTGGATACCTCTTCGGTACCGGGGACTGGCGCTATGGCGGCATCACCATGGGGATGCTGCTCTGCGTGCCGATGGCCTTGATCGGCATCGCCTATATCGTCCTCGCCGCCCGCGGCGTGACGCAGCCGCGCCCTGAACAGGCGGAGACCGTACGGGCCGACGCAGCGTGACCACGCCGCTCTTCGCCGAGATCCGCGACGAGATCGTCGAGACCGGCCCCATCGGCATCGCCCGTTACATGGCGCTCTGCCTCGGACATCCGGTCCACGGCTATTACCGCAGCCGCGATCCCCTCGGCGCCCGTGGCGATTTCGTCACCGCGCCCGAGATCAGCCAGATGTTCGGCGAGCTGATCGGTATCTGGATCGCCCTGACATGGGCTGCCATGGGCGGACCGAGCCACCTCGTCCTGGCGGAACTCGGACCCGGTCGCGGCACGCTGATGGCCGACGCCCTGCGGGCCTTGAACCGCGCGGCACCAGATTGGAAGCCCGCCATTCACCTCGTCGAGACCAGCCCCGTTCTTCGGGCGGCGCAGGCGTCCCGCCTCGCCGTCGTTTCACCCAAGTGGCACAATAGCATAGAGACCCTGCCCGATGGGCCGATGATCGTCATCGCCAACGAGTTCTTCGACGCCCTCCCCGTTCACCAGTTCCTGAGGACGCAGCGCGGCTGGTGCGAACGCCTCGTCGGACTCTCTCCGGATGGCGGCCGCCTCGCCTTCGGTCTCGCGGCGGAGCCCGACCGGGAAATCGCGGTCCAGGCGCCGGTCGGGGCGCTGATGACCGTTCCGGGACCGGCCCTCGACATCGTGCGGAGCTTGAGCCGCCGGATCGTCACTCAGGGCGGCGCGCTCCTGGCCATCGATTACGGCCATGTCCGGTCTGGATTCGGCGACACGCTCCAGGCGGTATCCGCCCATCGCTTCACCGATCCGCTGCTGGCTCCCGGCGAGGCGGATCTGACGACCCATGTCGATTTCGCCGCCCTCGGGAGGGCCGCGATCGGCGAGGGAGCCCGAGTCGATGGTCCCTTGGACCAGCGGGGGTTCCTCCTGAACCTGGGCCTGCGTGAGCGCGCGGATCGCCTGAAGGGCGTGGCGAGCCAAGCACAGGCCGAAGCGGTCGACGCCGCCTTCCGTCGCCTGACGGCGTCGCAGAAAAGAGGAATGGGCAGCCTGTTCCAGGCCATCGGGATCGCTGATCCAAGACTGGCCGCTCTCAGCGGTTTCGCCTCGGCCTAGGACCGCGGTCTTCATGGAGTAGCCGCCGGGATCGAGGCGCCGAACAGGGCGCTCGGGTAGATCGCGCGCCCTGTCCCATAAGGCTGTTCAAGGTACGCAGTCGATCGGCGGGAGGTCGAGGTGATCATCGCGCCTAACCGTCCCGCTCGAACGGCTTCGCTCTATCGCGCCGAACCTCCTCCGGCCCGTATTGCCGAACGCTCGCGATGGCATTTGTCCGACAGGGAATTTGCCGTGATGACGCCTGACGCATAAGAACATTCGCCACGAGTCTCCGTGTGGCGACGAAGCGAGGGCCAAGCGCATGAAGGTTGTCGATCTCGACCGGGAGACGATCAAGCGGGGACTCGAGGATCGCTCGATCCTGCTCATCGACGTGCGGGAGCCTCACGAATACGCGGCCGGGCACATTCCGGGTTCCGTCACCCACCCCCTGTCGACCTTCGACACGCGCGCCCTGTCGGCGCTGATCGCCGAGGACGGTCGTCGCCCGGTCTTCTCCTGCGCGGCCGGTGTCCGTTCGGTCCACGCCCTGGCCGCCGCTCAATCGGCCGGGATTCCGGTGGAGGAGCATTATGTCGGTGGGTTCAAGGACTGGTACCTGGCCGGGGGAACGGTCGAATCCTGAACATTCCACGTCTCAATCCCATAGCTCCACGGGCTATGTGCGGCAGCGCACGACATCACGGGAACGGTGCCTTTAGCTCGCAGGGCGCAGGGAAAAGCAACATGATCAAGCGTCCGCTCTCCGGATGGTCGTCCGCGATCCTCCTGTCCGCCGTATTTCTGGCCTTCGCCTCTCCGGTTTCCGCCCAGGCCCCCGGTGGTCCGCCTCCGAAGGTGACCACGGCCAAGCCGGTGGTGCGCGAGATCGTCGAGACCGATGTCTATACGGGCCGGTTCGATCCCGTTGAGATCGTCGATGTCCGGGCGCGGGTCACGGGCTATCTCGAGAAGGTCAATTTCGTGGACGGCGCCACGGTGAAGAAGGGCGACCTGCTCTTCGTGATCGACCGTCGCCCCTACAAGGCCGCCCTCGATCAGGCCAAGGCCGCCCTCACCTCCGCCCAGGCCGGACTGACCTTTTCCCAGACCGACCTCGAACGCGCTCAGACGCTGAGCCGTTCCGGCAACATCTCCGAGCAGGTGACGGACCAGCGCCGGCAGGCGTCGCAGACGGCTCAGGCCAATGTCGACAGCGCCGATGCGCAGTTGCGCCAGGCACAGCTCAATTACGACTTCACCGAAGTCCGCGCGCCGATCTCGGGCCGTATCAGCCAGCGCCTCGTCACCGAGGGCAACATCGTCATCACCGATCAGACCCAGCTGACCACGATCGTCTCCCTCGACCCGATCTACTTCGGTTTCACGGTGGATGAGCGCTCCTTTCTGAAATATCAGGGCAGCCTCGGCATCGGCATGGGGCAGACCCAGAAGGGCAAGGGCGTTCCGATCCTGATCGCCCTGACCAACGAGACCAAGCCGACCCGCAAGGGCACCCTCGACTTCGTGGACAACCGCGTCGACAACGCCACCGGTACGGTGCTGCTGCGCGCCACCGTCGAGAACCCGGACGGCTTCATCAAGCCGGGCTTGTTCGGCATCGTCTCGCTGCCGGCGACGAAGCCCTTCCAGGGTATCCTCCTGCCCGACGAGGCCATCTCCGCGAACCAGGACAAGCGCATCGTCTACATCGTCGCCGACGATGGCTCGGTGAGCACCCGCGACGTGAAGCTCGGGCCGAAGGTCGATGGTTACCGCGTGATCCGCGAAGGACTGAAGGGTGACGAGAACGTCGTCGTCAACGGCCTGTCCCGCGTCCGCCCGGGCGCCAAAGTGACGGCAGAGGCGAGCACGCTGCCGCCGAGCCGCAGCTGACGCGCAACCCATTCTAGACCGGACCCGCCGGTTTCCGCCTTCCGTTTCAGGGGCGTGACATCCGGTGGGTTCGTGACGGCGAACGAAGAAACATTCCCGCAAAGGTGGCCCAGGGCGCCTTTGTGGCGAGAGGTTTGACCGATGCGCTTTGCCCACTTCTTCGTCGATCGGCCGATCTTCGCGTCGGTGACGTCGATCATCTTCCTGATCCTCGGCTACGTCTCCTACGAGTCGCTGCCCGTCGCCCAATATCCGGAGATCGTTCCGCCGACCGTCGTCGTGCGCGCCTCCTATCCGGGCGCCAATGCCGAGACGGTGGCGGCAACGATCGCGACGCCGATCGAGCAGGAGGTGAACGGCGTCGACAACATGCTCTACATGACGTCGTTGTCGACCAACGACGGCAACATGCAGCTGACCGTCACCTTCAAGGTCGGCACCAACCTCGATATCGCCAACGTGCTGGTGCAGAATCGTCTTTCGGTGGCGCAGCCGCGCCTGCCGCCGGACGTGCGCAACCTCGGCGTCACCGTCCGCAAGTCGTCGCCCGACCTGATGATGGTCGTGCACCTGCTGTCCCCGGACAACACCTACGACCAGAACTACCTCTCGAACTACATCTACCTGCGTATCCGCGACGAGCTGCTGCGCCTCGATGGCGTCGGCGACATCACGGTGTTCGGCGGCAGCGAATACGCGCTCCGTATCTGGCTCGATCCGAACAAGCTGTCCGCCTACGGACTCTCGACCACCGACGTGATCTCGGCCCTCCAGGAGCAGAACGTCCAGGTCGCCTCGGGCGCCCTCGGCGCGCCGCCTGCGCCGAAGGACAATGCCTTCCAGCTCGTCGTCCAGTCGCAGGGTCGCTTCCAGACCCCGGAAGAGTTCACCGAGGTCATCGTCAAGGCCAGCGACGGCCGCCTCGTGCGCGTGAAGGACATTGCCCGCACCGAAATGGGCCAGAAGGACTACACCACGCAGTCCTTCCTGAACGGGACCCCCGCCGTCGGCGTCGGCGTGTTCCAGCGTCCGGGCACCAACGCCCTCGAAGCCGCCACGCAGGTGCGGGCGACGATGGAGACGATCAAGAAAAGCTTCCCGCCGGGGGTCCAGTACAGGATCGCCTACAACCCCACCGAGTTCATCGAGGAATCGGTCCACGAGGTCTATAAGACCCTGTTCGAAGCCGTGGCCCTCGTGGTCATCGTGGTCATCGTCTTCCTGCAGAGCTGGCGCACGGCGCTGATCCCGGTGATCGCGATCCCGGTCTCGCTGATCGGCACCTTCGCGGCCATGCAGGCCTTCGGCTTCTCCATCAACAATCTCACCCTGTTCGGGCTCGTCCTCGCCATCGGCATCGTCGTCGACGACGCGATCGTGGTGGTGGAGAATGTCGAGCGGAACATGGCCGAGGGGCTCTCTCCCGGAGACGCCGCGCACAAGACCATGGACGAGGTGGGCGGCGCAGTGCTCGCCATCGCCCTCGTCCTGTCGGCGGTGTTCATCCCCACCGCCTTCATCCCCGGCATTTCGGGGCAGTTCTACAAGCAGTTCGCGCTCACCATCGCGGCCTCGACCATCATCTCGATGTTCAACTCGCTGACGCTGTCACCGGCGCTCTGCAAGCTGCTGCTCAAGCCCCACCACGAACACGCCAAGCCTAAGTTCTTCCTGACCCGGTTCGTCGCCTGGCTCGCCGACTTGTTCAATCGGGGCTTCGACAAGCTGTCGCATGGCTACGCCGCCACGATCCAATTCCTGACCGGCCGCACGATCGGCCTGCTCGGCATGATGGTGGTCTATGCCGCGATCATCGCCGGCACGCTGCATGTGGCCACGACGACGCCCACGGGCTTCATCCCGCAGCAGGACCAGGGTTACCTCATCGGCGTCGTCCAGCTGCCGGCGGGCTCGGCCCTGGAGCGCACCACCGCCGTGGTGAGGCGGGCCGCCGACATGGCCTTGAAGGTCGACGGCGTCAGCGATGCCGTCATCATCTCGGGCTTCGACGGGGCGACCTTCACCAACACCACCAACGGTGCCGTGATGTTCCTGGTCCTGAAGGGGGCAAAGGAGCGCGCGACGACGGGCAGAACGGCGGCTGCGATCACCGGCGATGTGTTCAAGGCCACCGCCTCGATTCAGGAGGCCCGCGTCCTGTTCATCCCACCACCACCGGTCCGCGGTCTCGGCACCGGCGGTGGCTTCAAGATGCAGATCGAGAACCGCCAGAGCTCCGCCATCGCTCCGCTGCTGGCCGCCACGAACGAGATCCTCGGTCAGGCGAACCAGAGCAGCGACGTCCAGCGGGTGTTCACGACCTTCGGCAACGACACGCCTCAGCTCTTCATCGACATCGATCGCACGATGGCGCGGATGCTGAACGTGCCGCTGGCTTCGGTCTTCGCCACCCTGCAGACCAATCTCGGCGGCGCCTACATCAACGACTTCAACACGTTCGGCCGCATCTACCAGGTGCGCGCGCAGGCCGATGCCGCCTTCCGCCTGGAGAAGCGCGATATCGAACAGCTCAAGGTCCGTTCCTCCACCGGCGCTCTGGTGCCCATGGGGACACTGGCCTCGATCCGCGAGATCAGCGGGCCGCAGATCGTGCAGCGGTTCAACCTGTTCTATTCGGTGCCGATCCAGGGCGATGCCAAGCCCGGCGTGTCGACCGGCCAGGCGCTCGCGGCGATGGAGAAGATCGCCCAGTCCCTGCCGGAGGGCTACGCCTACGATTGGACCGAGATCGCCTTCCAGCAGAAGGCGACGGGCAACACTGCGATCTACGTCTTCGGTCTCGGCGTGCTCCTCGTCTTCCTGGTGCTGGCGGCGCAGTACGAATCCTGGGCGCTGCCGCTGGCGATCATCCTCGTCGTCCCGACGGGCGTGCTCTCGGCCCTGGGCGCGGTCCAGTTCAGGGGGCAGGACAACAACATCCTGACCCAGATCGGACTGATCGTGCTCATCGGTCTGGCGGCGAAGAACGCGATCCTGATCGTGGAGTTCGCTCACCAGCTCGAAGAGACGGAGAGGAAGGGGCCGGTCGCCGCCGCTGTGGAAGCCTGTCGCCTTCGCCTGCGCCCCATCCTGATGACGGCCTTCGCCTTCATCCTCGGTACGGTGCCCCTCGTCATCGCCACCGGTCCCGGCGCGGAGATGCGTCAGGCTCTGGGCACCGCGGTCTGTTTCGGCATGATCGGCGCGACCTTCTTCGGCCTGTTCCTGACCCCGGTCTTCTACGTGGCGATCCGCAACATCCTAATCTGGTTCGCCAAGAAGCGCGGCAAGGATCCGCATGGCGGCACACCCGACAAGCACGATCCCCACGCGACGCCGACGCACGCGTGACGACGACAGGCTCCGGCGCGAGATGTCCGCGCCGGAGCCACGGAAAAGGGGTTGCACATGGGGGACCGTGAAGCTAAGACCCCTCAGCCCTTCACGGGGCGTCGAGGCGTAGCGCGGCCCGGTCAGCGCATCGGTCTCAGGACCGGTAACCGGAGCGGCATCCTACGTGATCGACGAGTTCAGAGCGGTTCTTGACGGAGTATAGCGCAGCCCGGTAGCGCACCTGTCTGGGGGACAGGGGGTCGCAGGTTCAAGTCCTGCTACTCCGACCATTAAAACGCGGTGACATCGGCATATCAGCAGATGTCCTCCGCTCTGACGTTCAAGGCCGGGGCGCGCTGTCCCCGGCCTTTTTCTTTTTTACGGGCTGACCTCGGTGCAGTCGGAGACCGTACGGCTCCGAGGCGTGTGTCAGGCCGCCGTCCTGCTGAAGGTCGCGCCGATGGTCTCGTCGCTCCGCCAGACGACGCGGCAGACCTCGATGCCTTCGATACACGCCGAATGCAGGATGAAGGTGTCGGGGACCAGGGCTGTTTCCGGAAGGATGAGCCGAACGCCGGAGGCGGAGATATCGTAGACGATGCAGGGAAGCGTCGTGTGTTCGTCTATGGCGATGAGGCCGGCCTCGTCCTTACGCCGCCGCTCATCGATCCGACGTTCATTCATGACCACCTCGCATCTTCCGTTATCCCGAGAATGGTCAGGGGTCTGCGAAAGAACCGGGAGTGAGATCCGTCAAATGCAACGGATCGGGCTTCGAATCGGCATATCCGCGGCTTCAGAAGAAGATCGGCCGCGCTGCCGCGTGATGTTCCGCCAGGATCGAATCCGTGGCCGGATCGATCTCCATGAGCACCGCGTCGTAGCCCCAGAGATCGGCCAGATGCTGCAGGACGTGGCGGGCATCCTCCGCCTGAAGCGTGATCCGGTTCAGCGCCTTGTGGTGGACGATGAGGCGGCGATCGCCTTCCAGATCGACGTCGACCACCTCGATATCGGGATCGAGCCAGGCGACGTCGTACTGCCTCGCGAATGAGCGGCGCAGCTTCCGATAGCCGCGCTCGTCATGGATCGCCTCTACGCGCAATTCAGCCTCGTCGGGATTGTCCACCACGTGGAAGAGCCGCATGTCGCGCATGAGCTTGGGGCTGAGGAACTGGGCGATGAAGCTCTCGTCGCGGTAGTTCGCCCAGATGTCGCGCAGGGTCGCCATGGCGTCGCCCGTGCCGGCGATCTCCGGGAACCACGCGCGATCCTCCTGCGTCGGCTGCTCCACGATGCGGGCGATGTCCTGCATCATGGCGAAGCCGATGGCATAGGGATTGTGCCCGCCATAGCCGCGCTCGTTGTAGTTCGGCTGGCGAACGACATTGGTGTGCGACTGCAGGAATTCGAGATAGGCCGCCTCGCCGATCAGCCCCTTCTCCGAGAGCGAGTTCATGATCCGGTAGTGGCAATAGGTGGCGCAGCCTTCGTTCATCACCTTGGTCTGGCGCTGGGGATAGAAATACTGCGCCACGAGGCGGACGATCCGCAGGATCTCGCGCTGCCACGGACGCAGGCGCGGGGCTGCCTTTTCGAGGAAGTAGAGCAGGTTCTCCTGGGGCAGTTCGAGCAGGGCCTTGCGCCGCTCCAGGGCGGCGTCCGGCCGGAGTCCCGCACTCTTCTGCGGCAGGGTGCGCCACAGGTCGTTGTAGATCTGCTCGCCATGCTCGGCCCGCTCGCGTTCGCGCCGCTGCTCCGAGGCGAGGTCCGGCCGCTTCTTGCGCGGATAGCGGTGGACGCCCTGGCTCATCAGGGCGTGGGCGGCGTCGAGCACCTGCTCCACCGCCTGATGACCGTAGCGTTCCTCGCAGCGGGTGATGAAACCCTTGGCGAAATCGAGGTAATCGAGGATGCCCTCGGCATCGGTCCATTGCTTGAACAGGTAGTTGTTCTTGAAGAAATGGTTGTGACCGAAGGCGGCGTGCGCGATCACCAGGGTCTGCATCGTCGCCGTGTTCTCCTCCATGATGTAGGAGATGCACGGATCCGAGTTGATGACGATCTCGTAGGCGAGGCCCATCATGCCGCGGCGATAGCCGGCCTCGTGCTGCGCGAAGTGCTTGCCGAACGACCAGTGCTTGTAGAACAGCGGCATGCCGATGGAGGCATAGGCGTCGAGCATCTGCTCCGCCGTGATGATCTCGATCTGGTTCGGATACCAAGACAGGCCGAGCTCCTCGCCGGCGATCTTTTCGCAGGCATCGTGGATGCGGCGGATCGTGTCGAAATCCCAGTCGTTGCCGGAAAACAGAGGTGTCTGGCCGCCCGACATCGTCGGCGATGCGGGGAAATGGAGGTTCGTGACCATCGTCGTCCTTCTCTCCGAGCGTTGCGGCTCTCCTCCCCTCCCCCTCGCGCGCGGGAGGAAGGGTTCACCTCATCGTGCCAACTCGTCCCAAAACCTGCTCCCCGGCTTCGGGCCTATGCCCGAGCGTCACGCCCCCGCTTCGGCGCGCGCGTCCTTGCGCCCGAACAATTCGCGGAAGACCGGGTAGATGTCGCGCCGATGGTTGACCTTGCGCATGGCGATGGCGCCGCCGGATTTGGCCAGAGCCTCGTAGGTGCGCCACAGGGTGGTGCGGTGCTCGACGAAGCCGGCGCGGGGGCCGTTCTCGTCGCCGACTTCGAGATAGGCGAAGTGCTGGCAGGCGGGCAGGATATGGGCGCGCAGGAGCTCGGTGGAGGTCGGGCCGTCGCTCGACACGTTGTCCCCGTCCGAGGCCTGGGCCGCGTAGATGTTCCAGTCGTTGGGGTCGTAGCGCTCGGTGATGACGCGCTTCATCTCCACCAGCGCTGACGAGACCAGGGTGCCGCCGGTCTCGCGCGAGCCGAAGAACGTCTCCTCGTCCACCTCCGTCGCCTTGTCGGTGTGGCGGATGAAGACGATCTCAACGTGCCGGTAGCGCCGCGTCAGGAAGATGTGGAGCAGGATGTAGAAGCGCTTGGCTAGATCCTTCATGTGCTCGGTCATCGAGCCCGACACATCCATGAGGCAGAACATCACGGCCTGGGCGATGGGGCGCGGATAGGGCTCGAAGCGGCGATAGCGCAGGTCGATCGGATCTACATAGGGGATCCGCTTGGTGCGTTCCCGCAAGGCCTCCAGGGCGAGCCTCATGTCGGGGAGCCGGGGGTCGCTGCCGTCGGCCTCGGCGATGCGGCCTTCGAGCTCCGCGATCTCCTCCGGCTTCGGGCGCTTGAGCGCGATGCGCCGCGACATGGAATTGCGCAGGGTGCGGGTGAGCGCGAGGTTGGCGGGCGAGCCGGACACTGTGTAGCCGGCGCGCCGCAGGCCTTCGGTCTCCACGATCGAGAGGCGGCGCTTGGCCAGATCCGGCAGTTCGAGGTCTTCGAGGAACAGTTCGAGGAACTCGTCCCGCGTCAGCACGAAGTGGAACGCATCCTCGCTGTTCTCGGAGCCCTCCCCGCCCTGGCCGGATCCCTTGCCCCCGCCGCCGCCCTGCGGGCGCTCGATGCGGTCCCCTTCCACATAGGTCTTGTTGCCGGGCAGGATGTAGTCCTGCAGGCCGGTGCCGGATTGGCGGCTGAAGCGGGGCTCGCGCACGCCGTCTCCGGGAACCGTGACGCGCCCGTCCTTGCCGAGGTCCTTGATGTCCTTCTCGCGAGCGGATTCGCGCACGGCGCGCTGGGCCATGTCCTTAACCCGGCGCAGGAAGCGCTGGCGATTTGGAAGGCTCTTGCCTCCGGGATTCAACCGACGGTCAACGATGTGCATCCGGTGCTTTCGTCCTCGCCCTCAAGACCCTGGCCCCTGAGACCCTGGCAGGTTCGACGGTCGTGTCCGGCAGGCACCGCGATGCCCGCCGGCCCTAAGCAGGTTTCGCAGAAGTGGCCCCGGTTCTGCGATCAAAACCTGCGACACATCAAAGAGCTGAGCAGGGCGAAGCGTTGGCTTGCCAACGCGAACCTGCTTAGCCCGCGACCGGACGTGTCGCCGTCCTAACCCGCCTGCTTCACCCGCATGTACCATTCCACCAGACGGCGAACCTGCCGCTCGGTATAGCCTCGCGCGATCATGCGATCGACGAACTCACCGTGCTTCTTCTCCGTCTCGCCGTCCTTCTTGGAACCAAAGGAAATGACCGGAAGCAGTTCCTCCACCTGGCTGAACATCCGCCGCTCGATCACCTCGCGTAGCTTCTCGTAGGACGTCCAGGACGGGTTGCGCCCGCCATGCTGAGCCCGCGAGCGAAGGGCGAACTTGACGACCTCGTTGCGGAAATCCTTCGGGTTGGCGATGCCGGCCGGCTTCTCGATCTTGGTGAGCTCCTGGTTCAGGAGTTCACGGTTGAGGAGCTGCCCGGTCTCGGAATCCTTGAAGTCCTGATCCTCGATCCAGGCATCGGCGTAGTCGATGTAACGGTCGAACAGGTTCTGGCCGTAATCGTGATAGGATTCGAGATAGGCTTTCTGGATTTCATGGCCGATGAACTCGGCATAGCGCGGCGCGAGTTCGGTCTTGATGAACTCGAGATAGCGCTTCTCGGTCTCCGGCGGCAGCTGCTCGCGGCGCAGGGACTGTTCCAACGTGTACATGAGATGGACGGGGTCGGCCGAGACTTCCGTCGTGTCGTGGTTGAACGTGGCCGCCATCACCTTGAAGGCGAAGCGGGTGGAGATGCCGTCCATCCCCTCGTCGACGCCGGCCGCATCCTTGTATTCCTGCATGGAACGGGCGCGGGGATCGACCTCGCGTAGGGATTCGCCGTCATAGACGCGCATCTTCGAGAAGGCGTTGGAATTGGCGTGCTCGCGCAGGCGGGAGAGCACGGAGAACCGGGCCAGCATTTCCAGCGTGCCGGGGGCGCAGGCCGCGTCCGCAAGTTCGGAGCCCGAGACCAGCTTCTCGTAGATCCGCTGTTCTTCGGTCACCCGCAGGCAGTAGGGCACCTTGATGACGTAGATACGGTCGATGAAGGCTTCGTTGTTCTTGTTGGTCTTGAAGGTCTGCCACTCGGACTCGTTCGAGTGCGCCAGAATGATGCCGGTGAACGGGATCGCACCGATATTCTCGGTCCCGACGTAATTGCCCTCCTGCGTCGCCGTGAGCAGCGGGTGCAGCATCTTGATCGGCGCCTTGAACATCTCGACGAATTCGAGGACGCCCTGGTTCGCCCGGTTGAGACCACCGGAATAGGAGTAGGCGTCCGGGTCCGCCTGGGACAGGGTCTCAAGACGGCGGATGTCCACCTTGCCGACGAGGGACGAGATGTCCTGGTTGTTCTCGTCGCCGGGCTCGGTCTTGGCGATGCCGATCTGGCGCAGGCGCGAGGGCCGTACCTTGATCACCTTGAACTGCGAGATGTCACCGTTGAACTCGTCGAGGCGCTTCAAGGCCCAGGGGCTCATCAGGCCGGTGAGGCGACGGCGCGGAATGCCGTAGCGCTCCTGGATCTCGGCGCCCATCACCTCGGGGTCGAACAGGCCCAGCGGGCTCTCGAAGACCGGCGAGACCTCGTTGCCGGCCTTCAGGACGTAGATGGGGTGGACCTCCATCAGGGCCTTGAGGCGTTCGGCGAGGGACGACTTGCCGCCGCCGACGGGGCCGAGGAGGTAGAGGATCTGCTTGCGCTCCTCCAAGCCCTGCGCGGCGTGGCGGAAGAACGAGACGATCCGTTCGATCGTCTCCTCCATGCCGTAGAACTCGGAGAAGGCGGGATAGACCCGGATCGTCCGGTTCATGAACACCCGGCCGAGACGGGCGTCCTTGGCGGTGTCCACGAATTCCGGCTTGCCGATCGCGTCGAGGATACGCTCGGCCGCGGTGGCGTACATGAGGGGCTCGTCCCGGCACGCCTCCATGAACTCGGAAAGGCTCATCTCCGTATCGCGGCGGGCCTCGTAACCGCGGGCAAAGCTCTGGAACAGGTCGTTCGTCGATGGCATTGGCATCCCGATCCCTTCACGACTGACGCAGCTTCATCCTGTCTCGGCTCGGATGCAACTGACAGGCCCAGTTTTGTCGCAGTGCGGTCGCAACGGCAATCGAGCGTGGGAAGCTTGCCACAGTACGGTGCCCGGCGGTGAGAATCGCAGCCGCCGGACCCGTGACGTGGAAGGGGCTCAGGGCCGGATCACAGGTCCGTGGCACTCTTCTTCGTGTCGTCCCCGCCCTTCACTGCCGAGCCGCCGACGGTGATGGTGATGGTCTGGGTGCTGGTTTTCCCGTCGGCTTTCTTGACCTCGACCACCACCTCGTCCGTGCCGGTGAAGCCGTCCTTGCTCTGATAGAAGACGCCCGTCGCGGCGGTCTTCTTGTTGGGGCATTTGTGGCTCGACGGGGTGGTGACGCTGCCGGTCTTGGTGATGAGCGAGCCGTTCTTGGGCGAGGTGCTGATGCGGATCTCCGGCATCGAGCCCGGCTTGCAATCGTCCTTCAGGTTCGAGGCGATGAGGATGCGGACGCTCTTTCCGGGGGCCGCGGTCTCGGTGCGGGTCGCCGTGTCCTGGGCCATGGCCGGGGCGCTGGCGAGCGCGAGAAACAGGCCGGCTGCGAGAAAGGCATTCGATTTGGCGGCGTACATCGGGCGGTCTCCGGTGATGCCTGGCGACCTTATGGGCTGACGTGTGTAAGACCGCCGTGGCCCGCTGCATGTGGGAAGGGGGGAGCCCGCCGTCGAGGGTATCGCGGCGTTTCCTTCGACACCCGAGCCGCGCGATCGTCCTATCAGGAGCGGATTGCGAGATCCGACGGGTCGCTCAGGGTCTGCAACGCATCGCGGCATGCATGGAGGTCGTCGAGGACGGCCTGCAGGGCCAGCCGGTCGTCACCGAGCCGGTCGTCGTCGCTTGCCGCGCCGGGAGCGACCTCTTCGTCGGCCTCGTATTCCCCGGTGTCCAGATCCCGCTGGGTTGGGGCCGCCACTTCGGCCTCGCCGCGCCCCACCGACTGGACGAAGCGGATGCCGTTCTCCTTCAGAACGCGCTGAGCACCGCGAATGGTGTAGCCCTGCTCATGGAGCAGGCGTCGGATGCCCCTGATCAGGTCTACGTCTTCCGGCCGGTAATAGCGCCGACCACCCGCGCGCTTCACCGGCCTGACCTGGGCGAACTTCGTCTCCCAGAACCGGAGAACGTGCTGCGGCACGTCGAGCTCGTCGGCCACTTCGCTGATCGTGCGAAATGCCCCGGGGCGTTTTTCCATCGTGTCGCGATTGTCCACGGAGCCGGGACCACTCCCCTCGAAGGAGCCGTCCCCGCCCCGCGCCCTATCGGCAGGAACCTTGACTGCCAGCGACATGGAAGACCTCAATCGTCGTCTTGTTCCGCGACGCCGTTGACGCCGTTGATCCGGGACTTGAGCACGTTGGACGGCTTGAACACCATGACCTGGCGCGGCTCGATGGCCACTTCGACGCCGGTCTTCGGGTTGCGGCCCACGCGCCGGCCCTTGCCGCGAACGACGAAGGACCCGAACGACGACAGCTTCACCGTTTCACCGGAAGCGAGGCAGGTGCAGATCTCGGACAGCACGGTTTCGACGAGCGCTGCCGATTCCGTCCGCGACAGCCCGACCTGCTGATAGACGGCCTCGCTCAGATCGGCGCGTGTGACCGTCTTCCCTGCCATGCGTCATTCCCCAAAACGAATCGTATTTTCTGACGTATCTCTATGATTGGACACGCTAATCTGCGTTAAGCCGCAGGTCAACAGGACTTGATGGTCAAGCCTCGGCAGCGTGCTCGACCCCGGGCTCGCCTCACCAGCGGATCAGGGCGGCACCCCAGGTGAAACCGCCGCCGATGGCCTCGATCATGACGAGGTCGCGGCGCTTGATCCGACCGTCCTTGCGGGCCGCATCGAGGGCGAGCGGGATGGACGCCGCCGAGGTGTTGCCGTGCCGGTCGACGGTGAGGACGACCTTGCTGCGGTCTATACCGAGCTTGTCGGCGGAGGCCTCGATGATGCGACGGTTCGCCTGATGCGGCACGAACCATGTCAGGTCGTCGGCGCTCGTCCCCGTGGCCGCGAAAGCGTCGGCGATCACATCCGTCACCGAGCCCACGGCGAAGCGGAAGACCTCCTTGCCCTCCATCCGCAGATGACCGGTCGTGCCGGTGGAGCCGGGTCCGCCATCGACGTAGAGTTTCTCACGGTGCCGTCCGTCGGACCGCAGATGGCTGGTGAGCACGCCGCGATCCTCGCTCGTCCCCTCCCCATCCTGGGCTTCGAGGACGATCGCCCCGGCGCCGTCGCCGAACAGCACGCAGGTCGTGCGGTCCTCCCAGTCGAGGATGCGCGAGAACGTCTCGGCGCCGACCACGAGGGCGCGCCGCACGCTTCCGCTCGCGATGAACTTGTCGGCGGTGGAGACGCCGTAGACGAAGCCCGCGCAGACCGCCTGAATATCGAAGGCGAAGCCGGAGCGGATGCCCAGCCCCGCCTGGATCTGGGTCGCCACCGACGGGAAGGTATGATCCGGCGTCGAGGTGGCGCAGAGGACGAGGTCGATATCCTCCGGCCCGAGCCCCGCATCGTCCAGGGCGGCCTTGGCGGCCGCGATCCCCAAGGTCGAGGTGGTCTCGCCGGCACCCGCGAGGTAGCGCTGGCGGATGCCCGTGCGCTGTACGATCCATTCGTCGGACGTGTCGACGGTCTTCGTCAACTCGTCGTTCGTCACGAGACGTGCGGGCAGGGCCGAGCCCGTTCCCACCACTACGGAGCGTGTAACCGCCATGTCAGATCCGATCCGGCATCGACCACCTCATGCGGAGGTGGCCATGGGCGTGAGTTCGAGCATGTCGCGAATGGTCCGCATCAGGTCGTGCCGCGCCATATCGTGCGCGAGATCGACGGCGGCCGCGAAGCCATGGGCGTCTTCCGAGCCATGGCTCTTGATGACGATGCCCTCAAGGCCGAGGAACACGCCGCCATTGGCCCGGCTCGGGTTCATTTTGTCGCGCAACGCCTTGAAGGCCTGCCGGGCGAAGAAGTAGCCGATCTTGGCCGAGAGGGTCCGGCTCATGGCAGCGCGCAGGTAGCTGCCGATCTGCTTGGCCGTGCCTTCCGCGGTCTTCAGCGCGATATTGCCGGTGAAGCCTTCGGTGACCACCACGTCCACGGTGCCCTTGCCGAGGTCGTTGCCTTCCACGAAGCCGTGATAGATCAGGTTCGGTAGATCGCTTTCGCGCAGGCGCCGGGCGGCTTCCTTCACCGCCTCGTTGCCCTTCATCTCCTCGGTCCCGACATTGAGCAGGCCCACCGTCGGCTTATCCAGATCGAACACGATCCTGGCCATGGCGGCGCCCATCAGCGCCATCTCCACGAGATGCTCCGCGTCCGTGCCGATGGTGGCGCCCACATCCAGGACGACGCTCTCGCCGCGCACGGTGGGCCAGAGGCAGGCGATGGCAGGGCGCTCGATGCCGGCCAAGGTCTTCAGGCAGATCTTCGACATCGCCATGAGTGCGCCGGTATTGCCGGCGGAGACGGCCGCATCGGCTTCCCCGTCCTTGACCGCCTGGATCGCGCGCCACATTGAGGACTTGCCTCGGCCCGAACGCACGGCCTGGCTCGGCTTCTCGTCCATGGAGATCGCCACGGAGGTGTGCCTGATCTCCACCGCCCCCTTCAGGCGCGGCTCGGCCGCCACCAGCGGGGCGAGGATGGCCTCGTCCCCGAACATCAGGAACGTCATCTCGGGATGGCGCTCGCGCGCGATGGCGGCGCCCGGCACCACGGTCGTGGGACCGTGGTCGCCGCCCATGGCGTCGAGCGAGATGCACACTCTTTGGGACATGAGGTTCGGCCGGAGGCCTCTTTCAGGATGGACAGACCCTTCTCGAGCGAAGGATCGACGGAACGCCCTTCGGCGAGACGGGATCGACGAGAGGCCTGAACCCGCAATGGGTGGACCCCTCCTCGGCGCGGCGGAAAATAGCGGTTCGAGCCCGGTGGGCAAACGAAATCTCAGCTTTTGCGGAATCCGTGGTTCGCCCCCGGCTCCGTCACTCCGCAAATCCGTTGCCGGGGCCGGAATTCACGCGTCGTCCTGCTTCAGCGCCTTGAGGATGGCCAGCGGCGATTCCCGCTCCTCGGCCACCGGCTCGAAGGCGATGCCGGGCTTGCGCGGATAGGGATCGAGGCCGAGCGCCAGGAATTCGGCGGTGACCTGTCCGAGGTCGATCGTACCGTTGACGATCGGATCCGGGATGTCGGTCTCCTCGTCGCCGGTCTCCTTCTCCGGCTCGCGATCGCTGAACACGATCTCGACGGGCTCGGAAACCTCCGCCTCGAACGGCTCCAGGCTGATCGTGCAGACCTGCGTGACGACGGCCGAGACCGTCCCGGTGATGACGAGATGCGCGGACGTTCCGCTCCATTGCAGCTGGCCCAAAAGGTCACGGATGGCCGGGATTCGGAAATCCGCCGCCAGGGCCGCCTCCTCCTCCGGTGTCGCCTTGATGACGATTCCGGCCCTGTCCCTGGGAAGGCGGTCGACCCGGAAGGGCCGCGACAAGGGCGCAACCGCCGACTTTGCCGTCATGTCAGATATCTCCCGATTGGTTGAGGTTCAGCGGGGATGGGAAGCCCGGCCCGTGCGATATGAGGTGATCGAGGTCGCGTCCATCGAGCAGGTCGACGCTTCTCAGCACGTAGCGCGCGAGGCCGGCACCGGCCTCCGGCGTCTCGGTACCGATGACGTTGCGCGCCAGGGCGGCCTTCAGGCCGTCCTCCTCCCTCGCATCCAGGGCGCCATCGTAACCCGCCGCACGACCGTAGAAGGCCGCACCCAGTTTCTTCATGCGCTTGGGCACGCCGAAATCGCCGACACCGAGTTCGCGCAGCGAGGAATCCAGCTGCAGGAAGACCGCGTTGACCAGATCCTGGGCGATGTCCGCCGCGGGCTGCGGCAACTGGTTCATCCGCCGCAGGACCAGGATGACGTGGAGCGTCAGGCATTCGAAACGGCCCTCCACGGTGTCGGGGACGCCGAGATGGGTATAGAGGGCCGGCTCCCGCGAGGCTTCGTTGATCCGCAGATGCAACGCCTCGACGACGCTGGCGCGCGCGGAGCTTCGCTTGAAGAATCGCGAAATCATGCCGTCCACCGGAGGCGGGAGGGGTGTGGCCGAGCTTGCCTTGTCAAAACCATAACCTCGCGGTACGGCAACCGACAGCCAGGGCGCAAGCTCCACCGGAACGTCCAGGTGGAGATCGGCACCGAGCTATGACGTTCAAACGTCGTGTTGTCTCAACGGATCAAGGGTGGCTGATGTCGCGCCGTTTCGTCTCGTCGATCAGCCGTCTCGCCGTCATCGGCCTTGTCGGCGTGGGAATCTCCGGCTGCATCGGTGAGGATCTCCGGCACGGATACCAGATCGATCAAGCCGCCCTCGCCACGGTGAAGCCGGGCATGAGCGCGGAGCAGGTCCTCCAGATCCTCGGCTCTCCGTCCACGGTCTCCACCGTCGGCAACAAGACGTGGTATTACATCACCCAGAACTCGCGCCGCACGGTGCTGTTCCTCGGGGAGCAGGTGGAGGACCAGAAGGTCACCACCATCTATTTCAACGCCGGCTTCAAGGTGGAGCGTATCGCTCTCTACGGCCTGCAGGACGGCAAGGTGTTCGACTTCATCGAGCGCACCACGCCGACCAGCGGCGCGGATCGCGCCTTCCTCGGCCAGCTGTTCCGCGGCCTCACCAAGTACGAGCCGTTCGGCAGCGGCTCGGGCACGAGCATCGTGCCGGGTGCCAAGAATGGCCTCTGACAAGAGCGGCCTTTCGCGCCGCCATCCGCGGTAAACGAAAAAGCCGCGCGCCCCATGGGACGCGCGGCTTTTTCATATCTCTTGCGAACGAGGAACGACGAAGGCCTACGCCGCCGCCTTGCGGGCGATGGCGGCGAGCGCCTCTCGCGGGTCGATGCGACCGTCATAGAGCGCCCGCCCGGTGATCGCGCCGGCCAGCATCGCGCAATCCGGCTCTAGCAGACGATGGACGTCCTCGATGGAGGCCAAGCCGCCCGAGGCGATGACCGGGATCGTCACGGCCTCGGCGAGGGCGAGGGTCATCTCGATGTTGAGCCCCTTGAGGATGCCGTCGCGGGCGATGTCGGTGTAGATGATCGCGGCCACGCCCGCGTCCTCGAACCGGCGCCCCAATTCCTCGGCCGTGGTGCTGGAGGTCTTGGCCCAGCCTTCCACCGCCACGCGACCGTCCTTGGCATCGACACCGACGGCGATCTTGCCCGGATACAGGCGGGCCGCCTCGCGCACGAAGGCCGGATCGCGCACGGCGGCCGTGCCGATGATGACCCGACTGACACCCTTCTCGATCCAGGCCTCGACGGTGCGCATCTCGCGGATACCGCCGCCGAGCTGGACCGGAAGGTTCGTGCGGGCGAGGATGGCATCGACGGCGGAGGCGTTCATCGGAGCGCCGGCGAAGGCGCCGTCGAGATCGACCACGTGAAGCCAGGAGAAGCCCTGCTCCTCGAACACGCTCGCCTGGGCGGCCGGATCGTCGCTGAAGACGATGGCTTGCGCCATGTCCCCCTGGACGAGGCGAACGCAACGCCCTTCCTTGAGATCGATCGCCGGAAACAGGATCACGGTGAATGTCGCTTTCTGAATGTCGATGAGCCGATGGGCCGTCTACGGGCGCCAACGCAGGAAGTTCGCGAGCAGTGCCAGACCGAGATGCTGGCTCTTCTCAGGGTGGAACTGGGTGCCGGCGACGTTGTCCCGGGCCACGAGGGCGGTGACCGGTCCGCCATACTCGCTCTCCGCGACGACATCCGTCCGGTCCGTCGGGTCGAGGGCGTAGCTGTGCACGAAATAGGCGTGCAGCCCATCCTCCCCCGTGGGGATGCCGTCGAGAAGCGCGTGCGGGCGCTCGGGCCGCAGGGTGTTCCACCCCATATGCGGGATCTTGAGGTCGGGATCGGACGGGCGGATCGGGCGGACGTCGCCGGCGATCCAGCCGAGCCCCGGCGTGATCTCGTATTCGAGACCCCGGCTTGCGAGGAGTTGCATGCCGACGCAGATGCCGAGGAACGGGCGGCCCCGGTCATGCGCCGCATGCGTCATCGCCTCGACCATGCCGTCGACGGAATCGAGGCCCTTGCGGCAATCGGCATAGGCACCGACACCGGGGAGAACCACGCGGTCGGCGGACGACACCGTGTCGGGATCGCTGGTGACGACGATGCGGGTCGCGCCAAGTCCCGCCTCGCGGGCGGCGCGCTCGAACGCCTTGGCGGCCGAATGCAGGTTGCCCGACCCGTAATCGATGATCGCGACGGTCTCGGACATCATGACCGACGGGGCTCGGCGAAGGGGAACATACCGAGGGCGGTATCGACCGAACGCAGAGATGCCGCGGGATAGGCGCTCGAACCCGAGCGGACCACGGGGGGAGCCGTCAGCCAGCGGTTCACGGCCTTGATCTCGGCCTCTTCGGCGGAATGAGCGACCACGGCATCGCGGGCGGGACGACCACGCCTGGCATAGGTCCAGCGGCGCAGGCTGGACGCCTCCATCCCCACGAGGAGGAGGAGCAGGACCGTGATCAGGAAGCCCGCGAAGGTGCCGAGCCCCAGGAAACGGCCGGCGAAACCGGCTGCCACGAGCAGGGCCAGCACACCGAGACCGGCCAGCCAGAGCCGATGGAAGAAGAACCACAGCGGACCGAACACGAACGCCCGCAGCGAGAAGCCGTCCGGAACCAGGACGGCACTCTCGAGGCCGTGGGATTCGCCGGCGATGGTGTCCGATGGCAGATGGAACGTGTAGGTGCGCATGCGTGTGTCCGCCTCTTCCCGCCCGTGAAAGCCCTACAGAGAACCCTTCGTCGAGGGGATGCGACCTTCCTCACGCGGATCGACCGCAACGGCTTTCCGCAAGGCGCGGGCCAAACCCTTGAAGCAGCTCTCCGCGATATGGTGAGCGTTGTCACCGTACAAGGTCTCGACGTGCAGGGTGATCCCGGCATTCATGGCGAAGGCCTGGAACCACTCGCGAACCAGCTCGGTGTCGAACTGCCCGATCTTCTCCGCCTTGAACGCGGTGCGGAAGACGAGGAACGGCCGCCCGGAAATGTCGATGGAGACCCGTGTCAGCGCTTCGTCCATGGGCAGGTGGATGTCCGCGTAGCGGGCGATGCCCCGCTTGTCGCCCAGTGCCTGGGCAAAGGCCTGACCGAGGGCGATTCCGGTATCCTCGACGGTGTGGTGGTGATCCACATGGAGGTCGCCGGTGACCTTGGCCTCCACGTCGAACAGCCCGTGCCGGGCGAAGAGCTCCAGCATATGGTCGAAGAACCCGACCCCCGTCGAAATCGCCGCCTTGCCGGTTC
This sequence comes from Methylobacterium sp. 88A, assembly GCF_000376345.1. NCBI lineage: Bacteria > Pseudomonadati > Pseudomonadota > Alphaproteobacteria > Hyphomicrobiales > Methylobacteriaceae > Methylobacterium > Methylobacterium sp. 88A. The sequence goes on along the minus strand of NZ_AQVT01000001.1, from coordinate 740,890 downwards.
CATCGAGCCCGATGGACACGTGGACGTCGGTCTCCGCCGTGCGGCGGCTGATGCTCGCGGAACGCATCGTCGAAGGGTCGCTCATGGTTTGACCGTCACGTGAAGGGCCGTCTTCTGAAGCATCGGCGTGGATGATCGATGCAACGTCTCGGCTCGATGCCGAACGCATACACCGGATCATCGATCCGGATGGGATATCGGGATCAACGCTCTAGAGGCAAATGCCTTCTCGTGGGAAGGCCTTGCCATCGAATGCCTGCATGGTCAGGCGGCGAGGACCCGGCCAGCCACCGCGTCGAGCTTGGCCAGCAGCTCGGGATCGCGGTGGGACGGAGCCGTCATGATCGCGCCGTCGAGGGCGCGATGCGAGCCCGCGGGGCATTCCTCCCGCTCCGTGGGGAAATCGCGGGCGATCCGCGAGACGAGGCGGGCGGCCTTGTCCGCATTCGCGCGGGCGACGGCGACGACGGAGGCCACGTCCACATCGGCATGGCCCGGATGCCAGCAATCGAAATCCGTCACCATGGCGATGGTGGCGAAGGTGATCTCCGCCTCACGGGCGAGCTTGGCCTCCGGCATGTTGGTCATGCCGATCACGTCGTAGCCCAGACCCTTGTAGGTGCGGGACTCGGCGAAGGACGAGAATTGCGGGCCTTCCATGCAGACATAAGTGCCGCCGCGATGGATCGGCAGATCCTCGGCCGCTGCCGCTGCGGCGATGCGAGCCTGGAGGGCCGGCCCGACGGGGTGGGCGAAGGGCACGTGGGCGACGCAGCCATTGCCGAAGAACGAGGATTCCCGGCCATGGGTGCGGTCGACGAACTGGTCGACGAGGACGAACAGGCCCGGATGCAGCTCGCTCCTGAACGACCCACAGGCCGAGATCGACACGAGGTCGGTGACGCCGGCCCGTTTCATGACGTCGATATTGGCGCGGTAGTTGATGCCGGACGGAGAAAGACGGTGGCCGCGTCCGTGACGGGCGAGGAAGACCACCTTGGTCGCGCCGATCCGGCCGATCCGCAGCGAATCGGAGGGCTCCCCCCAGGGAGAACGGATCGCCTCCTCGCGAATGTCTTCGAGGCCCGGCAGATCGTAGACACCGGATCCGCCCATCACGCCGAGCACTGCTGCGGTCATGCCGAATCTCCTGTCGTCGTCGCGATGGCGCGTCGGGCGCGCCGTCATGGTGGAAACGAAAACGGGCTCGCGACAGCGAGCCCGTTCGTCGTGATCCGCCTTTAAGGGGCTCAGCTCGTCTTGTGAAGCTCCGGCTGCATGCCATGAGCTTCGCCGCCCACATCCGCCCAGACCTTCTTCTTCACGTAGTAGAGAAGGCCCGACAGGACGAGCAGGAACAGGATGACGCGGAAGCCCAGGGCCTTGCGGGCCTCCATGTGCGGCTCGGCCGCCCAGGACATGAACGCCGCAACGTCGTGCGAGTATTGCTCCGCCGTCTCGGGAACGACGGGGTTGCCGTCGGCGCCCTTGGCATAGGTCACCTGGCCGTCGCTCAGGGGCTTGGCCATCGCGATGAGGTGGCCGGGATAGTACTTGTTGTAGTTCGTGCCCGCCGGGACATCCATTCCCTTCGGGGCGTCCTCGTAGCCGTTCAGGAGAGCATGGATGTAATCCACTCCCTGTTCCGAATAGCCGATGAAGGGCATCGCATCGAAGATGAAGTAGGGGAAGCCGCGCTCGTAGGTGCGGGCCTTGGCCAGCACCGAGAAGTCGGGCGGGGCCTTGCCGCCATTGGCGGCGGCGGCGGCTTTCTCGTTCGGGAAGGGCGACGGGAAGGCGTCGGCCGGGCGACCGGGCCGCTCGAACATGTCGCCGGAATCGTTCGGCCCGTCCTTGATCTTGTACTCGGCCGAAAGAGCCTTGACCTGACCCGCCGTGAAGCCCGGCCCGCCCTTCTCGGCGAGGTTGCGGAACTTTACGAGGTTCATGCTGTGGCAGTTGGAGCAGACCTCCCGATAGATCTGAAAGCCGCGCTGCAGCTGGGCCTCGTCGAACTTGCCGAACACGCCGGCGAAGCTCCACTTCTCGCGGGGCGGGTTCGGGGTCGAGTGACTGTCCTCGGCGCCGGCCGAAGCCGAGCCGAGAAGGATCGCGATGAGCGTGGCGGCGAGGACGCGCGATGTGTTCATGCTGTTCACGATCCGCACCTCAACCCTTCGACGATGGCGCGGCGGCCGCACCGGCTGGCATACCCGAACCGCCATATTGCGGATGAGGTCCGGTCACGCTCTCCAGGATCGATCCCGGCATGGCCTTCGGCGTCTCGAACAGCCCCACCAGCGGCATCACGATGAGGAAATGCGCGAAGTAGTAGGCAGTGCAGATCCGCGAGGCGAGGACGTAGCCGCCTTCCGGTGGCTTGGCGCCGAGCCATCCGAGAATCACGCAGACGGCCACGAACAGCCAGAAGAACTGGCGGTAGATCGGGCGGTAGTTGGCCGAGCGGACCCGCGACGTGTCGAGCCAGGGCGCGAAGGCCAGGATGATCACGGCGCTGAACATCAGGATGACGCCGCCGAGCTTGTCCGGCACCGCGCGGAGAATCGCGTAGAACGGCAGGAAGTACCATTCCGGCACGATGTGGGCGGGTGTCACCGAGGCGTTGGCGGGGACGTAATTGTCCGCGTGGCCCAGGTAGTTCGGCTGGTAGAAGATCCAGTAGGCGAAGAACACGAAGAACACGACGACGGCGAAGACGTCCTTGATCGTCGCGTAGGGCGTGAACGGCACCGCGTCCTTGCCGCTCTTGATCGGGATGCCGGTCGGGTTGTTCTGACCGGTGACGTGCAGTGCCCAGACGTGGAGGACCACGACGCCGAGGATCATGAAGGGCAGCAGGTAGTGAAGCGAGAAGAAGCGGTTGATCGTCGGGTTGCCGACGGAATAGCCGCCCCAGAGCAGGCTCTGGATCGTGTCGCCGACGATCGGGATCGCGGCCAGGATGTTGGTGATGACGGTGGCGCCCCAGAAGCTCATCTGGCCCCACGGCAGGGTGTAGCCGAGGAAGGCGGTGGCCATCATCAGAAGGTAGATGATGACGCCCAGGATGTAGAGCACCTCGCGTGGGGCCTTGTACGACCCGTAATAGAGCGCGCGGAAGATGTGGACGTAGACCGCCACGAAGAACATCGAGGCGCCGTTGGCGTGCATGTAGCGCAGCAACCAGCCGTAATTCACGTCGCGCATGATGTGCTCGACGGAGTTGAAGGCGTTGCCGGCGGAGGGATCGTAATGCATCGCCAGCCAGATGCCGGTGACGATCTGCGACATCAGCATCGCCATCAGGATGGCGCCGAAGGTCCAGAAATAGTTGAGGTTCCGCGGGACCGGGAAGGCGATGAACGACGAATGGACCAGCCCGACGATGGGCAGCCGCGATTCGAACCACTTGGCGATCCGACTCTTGGGGACGTAGGTGGCGTGACCGCTCATGTGGTTACCCGCTTCCAAGTCTGTTTCGCTCTGATCCGTCGCGTGCCCTCGCGCGTCGGACCCCCTCCCTCACCGCCCATGGGCGATGGTCCCGAGATCAGGCGACGGCCTTACCGCCGTCTTCACCGATCCGGATCTTGGTGTCGTTCAGGAACGCGTAGGGGGGAACCGGCAGGTTGGTCGGCGCCGGTCCACGGCGCACGCGGCCGGACGTGTCGTAGAGCGAGCCGTGGCAGGGGCAGGACCAGCCTTCGTACTGGCCCTGATGCCCGATCGGGACGCAGCCGAGATGGGTGCAGTTGCCGTAGACCACGAGCCATTTGGCGTGGCCTTCCTTGACGCGTGCGGAATCGGGCTGAGGGTCGATGAGCTCGCTGAGCTTTACAGCCTCCGATTCCTTGATCTCCTTCTCGGAACGGTTCCGCACGAAGATCAGCTTGCCGCGCCAGAACACGTTGACGATCTGGCCCTCTTGGATCGGCGTGAGATCCACTTCGAGGGGGGCGCCGGCCGCGATCACTTCCGCGTCGGGCGCCATCGACGCCACGAAGGGCCAGGCCAGGGCACCGGCGCCCACGGCGAGGCCCGCACCGGTCGCCAGGAACAGGAAGTCGCGGCGGGAGCCGTCGGGACCTGATGTGGGAGGGGTGTTCGCCAAGATGGACACTCCGGTCAGGATGGCGCCGGCTCGGGCCGCCCGCAGATCGAGGACGCGCCGCTTCCGTTCGCCGACAATTAGAGGCGCTCGAAAGAAGCACGCAGGCAGACGCAGACACGATTGTACCGGGCGGTGCAATGCGACCGGGCGTCACCCGAGACAAGCCTTCTGAGGCACGTTTGTCTGGCACGCCAGATGCGAATTTGTCCAGAGTAGGTCCGTGACGGGACGCGGCATTCGTCACGGGCGCACAATGACGCTGCCACTGAGGGACAGCCAGCGCCGCACCAGCATCACGGCGACCACGGCCAGACCGGCGCAGAAGCCCATCCAGATCCCCGAGCCGCCGTATCCGAGCCCCCAGGCGGCAAGGATGCCGGCCGGAATGCCGACGATCCAGTAGCCGAACAGGGCGATGGCCATGGGAATGCGCGTGTCCTGCATCCCCCGCAGGGCGCCGAGCGCCACCGACTGGATGCCGTCCGCCATGGCGAAGAGTGCGGCAAAGCCGATGAAGGTGATCGCATAGGGGATCACTTCGGCATTGCCGGGAGCCTCCAGATCGAGGAACAGCCCGATCAGCGGGCGCGGCAGGGTCACCTGCGCGAGGGCGCATGCGCTCATGAAGCCGAAGCCCAGGAGGATCGCGATGGTGCCGGCCCGGCGCATGGCCATGCGATCCCCCGCCCCGAAGGCGCGGCCGACCCTCACCGTGGCCGCCTGACCGATGCCGTTGGGCACCATGAAGCAGATCGCGGCGATCTGGATCGTCACCGCATGGGCCGCAAGCGGCGCCGTACCGAACAGGCCCATGCCGAGGACGGCGGCCTCGAACAGGCTCGCCTCGGCCAGACCCGTCGCCGCCATGGGCAGGCCGAGCCGGAACATGGTCGCGAGGCGCGCGGCATTGGGGCGCCAGACACCGAGGAAGAGCCGTCGCCGGCGAAGGGACGGCGCCAGCATCATCACGCCGACGAGGGCGGCCAGGGACAGAAACGCGGCCAGCGTCGTGGCGAGGCCGACACCGACCATGCCGAGGCCGAGCAGCCCCGGCCCCTCGAAGGCGAGCCAGATCGCGAGCCCGACATTCACCGGCAACGCCGCGATGCTGATGGCAAGGGGCCAGCCGGGCCGCTCCAGGGCGGAGAGGCTGGCGCGCAGAGCCATGAACGCCAAAGCCGGCCACATCGACCATTGCAGGGCGCGCATGTAGAGGCCGGCATCCTCGGCGAGCTTCGGCTGCTGTCCCATCGCGAGAAGCAGGGGCTCGGTGTGCCAGAGCGCCAGCATCACCGGGATGATCGCGATGGTGACGGCCCATAGCCCGGCCCCCACGATGCGGCGCACGTCGTCATCGGCAGAATCGCCACGACCAATTGCGACCGCGATCAGGGGGGAGACCGCCGAGGCGAGGCCGATCCCGCAGATGAACAGGATGAAGTAGAGGCTCGTCGCCAGGGCGCCGGCCGCGAGCGGCTCCGCGCCGAGACGCCCGAGGAGCACCACATCAGCCGTGACGAGGCCATGCTGCGCGAGATTGGTCAGGATCAGCGGGGCGGCCAGAACCAGCGTCGCCCGCAGCTCCGTGAGCCACGGACCGCGCGAGGGCCGCCGCCGCTCAGCTGCCCCAGCCGAAACGTCGAGAGCGATCATTCCGCTGCGTCCTCGTAGACGGTCGGCGTGACGTCACCGAGAAAGCCGCCGGACTGGCGCTCCCACAGGCGCGCATAGAGCCCACCGGTGCGGATCAGTTCCGCATGGGTCCCCTCCTCCACGATACGCCCGGCATCGATCACGATCAGCCGGTCGAGGGCTGCGATTGTGGAAAGCCGGTGCGCGATGGCGAGCACGGTCTTGCCCTGCATGAGGGTGTCGAGACTGTCCTGGATCGCCGCCTCGACCTGGCTGTCGAGGGCCGAGGTGGCCTCGTCGAGGATCAGGATCGGCGCGTTCTTCAGGATGACGCGCGCGATGGCGATGCGCTGGCGCTGGCCGCCGGAGAGCTTCACGCCCCGCTCGCCGACCTGGGCGTCGTAGCCTGTTCGTCCCTTGTTATCGACGAGGCCGGCAATGAACCCGTCAGCCTCCGCCAGACGCGCCGCCCGCTGGATCTCCTCCAGAGTCGCGTCCGGTCTGCCATAGGCGATGTTGTCGCGGATCGACCGGTGCAAGAGGGAGGTGTCCTGCGTCACCATGGCGATCGCTCCGCGCAGCGATTCCTGCGTGACGCCGGCGATGTCCTGGCCGTCGATGAGGATCCGGCCGTTCTGGATGTCGTGCAGCCGAAGCAGAAGCGCGGTCAGCGTGGTCTTGCCCGCGCCGCTGATTCCGACGAGGCCGACCTTCTCACCCGGGTGGATATGCAGGCTGAAATCCTGGATGACGGACGGTGTGCCGTCGCCGTAGCGGAAGCCGACCCGATCGAAACGGATGTCGCCGCCGCTCACTGCGAGGGTCCGGGCGTCGGGCCGGTCGACGATCCCGTGAGGCCGCGAGATCGTCTGCATGCTCTCTTGGATCACGCCGACATTCTCGAAAATGCCGCGCACCGTCTGCATGACCCAGCCGGACATCGCCATCAGGCGCAGGACGAGGGCCAGACCCGCCGCCGCCTCGCCGGTGGTCATGCCGCCCCGCCGCCACAGGACGAAGCAGGCCGTGGCGGTGGCGACGATGAGCGTGCTGTTGAGCAGGCCCAGCAGCGTCGTGGTGGTGGTGACGAGCCGGAACTGGTGGAGATGGGCGACCGTATGCACGTCGATGGCGTCGCGCACGGCCGCGCGCTCCTCGCGGTCGCGGGCGAAGAGCTTCACCGTGAGGATGTTGGTATAGCTGTCGACGATCCGACCGATGAGGAGGGAGCGCGTATCGGCCGTCACGAGGGAGCGCGCACGGGCACGGGGCACGAACCACCAAGTCAGCACCGAATAGGCCGCGACCCAGACGACCACCGGCAGGGCCATCCAGAGGGAGATGGAGCCGAACAGGCCCACCGCCGTGACGGCGTAGATCGCCACGTAGAGCAGCGTATCGATGAAGACCACGGCCAGCTCGCGCACGGCCGGGCCGACCTGGACGACCCGGTTGGCGAGCCGGCCGGCGAAATCCGCCTGGAAATACGAGAGCGAGTGACCGAGGGTGTAGAGATGCGTGCGCCAGCGGACCTGGTTGGTCGCCTGCGGCACGAGGAGCTGGTTCGACATCACCTCGTGCAGCCAGACCGTGAAGGGTCGCACCACGAGAAGCAGCATCGCCGCGAGGCCGATCTTGAAGCCGTGCTCCTCCAGTACCGTCGCGCGGTCGGCCGTATTCAGGAGATCGATGAACCAGCCCATGAGCAGGTAGAGCGACGCTTCCACCGTTCCGGCCGCGATGGCCACGAGGAAGAGCAACACCAGGGCGACCCGCATCGGCTTCAGGTAGAAGGCAGCGAAGCCCGTCACCGTCTTGGGAGGCATCCGGCCGTCTTCGAAGGACGCGAACGGGTCGATGCGGCGCTCGAGCCAATCGAGAAACATAATCTGGTCCGGTGTTGGAGACTTGCCTGAGGTAGTGGGCCTTGACGACGTGCCAACCGCGAGGCGATGCCGCAGACGCAATGCAGCCGCCCGGTCCGATGCTCCGTCTCGCCCTCTATCAGCCCGACATTCCCCAGAATACGGGGACGATCCTGCGGATGGCAGCGTGCCTCGACGTGGCCGTCGACATCATCGAGCCGGCAGGATTCGATGTGTCCGACCGGCATCTGCGCCGTTCGGGCCTCGATTATCTCGACCATGTGGCGATCACGAGGCATCACTCCTGGGCAACCTTCTCGCAGTGGCGGGAAAAGACCGGCACGAGGCTCGTCCTCGCCACGACCGCCGGCGCCCTCCCCTACACCGCCTTCGCCTTCCTCCCCGGCGACTGCATCCTGCTGGGTCGGGAATCGGCGGGCGTCCCCGCATCCGTCCACGAGGCGGCCGATGCCCGGATCGTCATTCCCATCCGCGAGGGCATGCGCTCGCTCAACATCGCCGTGGCGGCGGCGATGATCCTCGGCGAGGGGCTGAGACAGATCGGGTCGAGCGCGTGACATGATTTTGAACGGCGTGCAGTTCAGCACTTGAACGGCGTGCAAATATCGGCGAGACCATGAGTGTGAACAGCGTTCAAACGCCGGAGGCACACCATGCTCAAGTTGTTTCGGCTCCTCGCCCGCGGCGCAGCCGCCCGGGCCGAGGAAGAGGTGATCGATCGCCACGCCCTGCTCATCCTCGATCAGCAGATCCGGGAGACGCGGGTCTCCCTGGAGCGCAGCCGCCAGGCCCTCGCCGCCGCAATGGCGGGTGACAAGGCGGAAGGCCGGCGTTTCGCCGAGGTGGAAGCCCGCGCGGCAGATCTCGAAGAGCTCGCCCTGGCGGCCTTGGCGGCGGGACGCGAGGAGCTGGCGGCCGAAGCGGCGGAGGCCATCGCGGAGCTCGAAGCCGAACGCGATGCCGTCGGTGAGGCACGCCTGAGATTCGCCCGCGAGGTCGCCCGCATCCGCTCTGTCGTCGCCGACGCCACCCGCCGGCAGAGCGAGCTCGAACGCGGACGCCGCATCGCCGCCGCGGCGGAGGCGGCACGGCGCCTCGGCGTTCAGGCCAACCCGGGCGAGCGGGCGACACTCAAGGAAGCCGAGGCGACCTTGAGCCGACTGCGCGCCCTCCAGACCGAGGCCGCCGACACGGAAGCGGCGCTCGCCGAGACCGAGCCGGGCCTTTCCATCGCCGAACGGCTCGAGCGCGAGGGTTTCGGCGCCTGCACCCGCCCGAGCGGCGGCGCCGTCCTCGACCGCCTCCGGCGCAAGGTCGAGGCGCGCGCTGCATGAAGGTTGGTGTGACGCGGACTCGATGAGTCTGGGCCGGTCATGGGAACATCAAGACATGGGGAACACCATTCTCCCACCCGCCACCTCATCCTGAGGCGCCGGAGCGCAGCGGAGGCCTCGAAGGAGCCCTCCAGCAAGCTCGCTCTAACTGGAGGCCTCCTTCGAGGCTGCTTCGCAGCACCTCAGGATGAGGTCGAGGTGAGGAATAACCTTCAGAACCACCAAATCCGGGGCGATCGACCTTCAAAAATATCGCCGATGACTTGAACAGAAATCACGCAACCCAACTATCTCACATCGAGGATTACGACCATGAACAACGAGACCACTCAGCATTCCGGCGCCTGGGTCACCTTCACCTACGCGTCCTTCATCGGCTCGGCGGCGATGGTCGGGCTCGGCATCCTGTTCATGCCCATGGATATCTGGATCAAGGGCTACCTCGCCATGGGCACGATCATGCTGGTCCAGTCCTGCATCACCGCCACCAAGACCATCCGCGACGTCCATGAGGGCCGCCGCATGGTCAACCGGATCGAGGACGCCAAGACCGAGCGGCTGCTGATGTCGGTGGGCAAAGATTGAGCGTACCTCGATTGACGATGGACGGGAGGGATGGGACATCCCTCCCCCATGACGATGTCCGACACGACCCCGCCACCGCCCCCGGCCGCCGAACTCGCCCTCCTGAAGGATGAGGTCACCACCTGGTTCGCGAGCCTGCGCGACCGGATCGTGGCGGAACTGGAGGCGATCGAGGCGGAGGCCCAAGGGCCGTTCCATCCCGATGCCCCGGCCGAGGCTGGACTCTTCGTGAAGACCCCCTGGCAGCGCACCGACCATAGCGGCACGCCCGGCGGCGGCGGCACCATGGCGATGCTGCATGGCCGCGTGTTCGAGAAAGCCGGTGTCCACGTCTCGCAGGTCTTCGGCGAGTTCGCCCCGGAGTTCCGTGCGCAGATGCCGGGCGCGGCGGAGGACCCGCGATTCTACGCCACGGGCATCTCGCTCATCGTCCATCCCTGGAATCCGAACGTGCCGACCGTGCACATGAACACCCGCTTCGTCTCCACGACGAAGACGTGGTTCGGCGGCGGGGCCGACCTGACCCCCGTCCTCGACCGGCGCCGGAGCCAGGACGATCCCGACACGCTGCGATTTCACGCGGCGATGAAGGCGGCCTGCGACGCCCATGCGCCGGCGGCGGATTACGACCGCTACAAGGCTTGGTGCGAGGAATACTTCTTCCTCAAGCACCGCAACGAGCCCCGCGGCATCGGCGGCATCTTCTACGATTATCACTGGACCGGCGATCCGAAGGCGGATCTCGCCTTCACCAAGGATGTCGGCCTCGCCTTCCTCGATGCCTATCCGGCCATAGTGCGCGCGAATCTCGCGAGCGCCTGGACCGAAGCCGACCGGCTCGAGCAGCAGGTGCGGCGCGGGCGTTACGTCGAGTTCAACCTGCTCTACGACCGGGGCACCATCTTCGGCCTGAAGACCGGCGGCAACGTCGCCTCGATCCTGTCCTCGCTGCCGCCCACCGTGCGCTGGCCGTGAGCGACGACCTACCGACCCGCTACGCGCCGCAGCAGGATGCGGCGCTGAAAGCCATTGCCGAATGGCGCAAGGCCGGTGGCCCGCAGGTGTTCCGCCTGTTCGGCTATGCCGGCACCGGCAAGACTACCCTGGCGCGCCGCATCGCCGACGATGTGGAGGGCACGGTCGTCTTCGGCGCCTTCACGGGCAAGGCCGCCTCGGTGATGCGGTCGAAGGGCTGCCACGATGCCGCGACGATCCACAGCCTGATCTATCGCAGCAAGGAGACCGAGGAGGGAGGACCGGCCTTCACCCTCAACCGCACCGGGCCGGTCTCGAAGGCGGAGCTCGTCGTCATCGACGAGTGCTCCATGGTCGATTCGGATCTCGGCAACGACCTGCTCTCCTTCGACAAGCCGGTCCTCGTTCTCGGCGACCCCGCCCAATTGCCGCCGGTGCGCGGCGGCGGCTTCTTCACCGAGGCCGAGCCCGACGTGATGTTGACCGATGTCCACCGGCAGGCCGCCGACGACCCGATCGTGCGTATGGCCATGACGATCCGTGAGGGCGGCCGGCTCAGCATCGGCGAGTATGGCGAGAGCCGCGTGGTCTCACGCCGCTCCCTCGATCCGTCGAGCGTGCTGGAATGTGACCAGGTCCTCGTCGGCATGAACAAGACGCGGCGCCTCTACAACAACCGCCTGCGGGAACTCGCGGGCCATACCGACCCGATGCCTGCGGTGGGCGAGAAGCTGGTCTGTCTGCGCAACGACCGGACGAAGGGGCTGCTCAACGGTTCGACCTGGACGGTCCATGCCCTGCGAGCGGCGCCCCGCGCCGATACGGTCCGCCTTGATGTCGTACCCGACGACGACCCGGCCCTGAGGCGGCGGCCCATCGACATCAAGGTCCTGCGGGCGGTGATGTCGGGCTCCGAGGAGGAGATCCCGGCCTTCCTCAAGCGCGAGACCGACGAATTCACCTATGGCTACGCGCTGACTGTCCATAAGGCGCAGGGCTCGCAATGGGACAACGTCGTCCTGTTCGACGAATCTTTCGCCTTCCGCGAGCACCGGGCCCGCTGGCTCTACACCGGGCTGACCCGTGCCGCCCGCGCCATCACCGTGGTGGTGTAGCCCCGCGTCTGCTTGCGAAAGGAGTGGCATCCGGGCGACCCGCCACCCACCTGAGCGCCAGACAATCTTTGGAGAGACGCCTTGTCCCACGACCGATCCGGCCCGCCGCAAATGCACGCCACCACGATCCTGATGGTCCGCAAGGGCGGCAAGGTGGTCATCGGCGGCGACGGGCAGGTCAGCCTCGGCCAGACCATCGTGAAGGGCAACGCCCGCAAGGTGCGCCGCCTTGCCAAGGGCGCCGTCATCGGCGGATTCGCCGGGGCGACGGCCGATGCCTTCACCCTGTTCGAGCGGCTTGAAGCCAAGCTCGATCAGTATCCGGGGCAGCTCACCCGCGCCTGCGTCGAGCTCACCAAGGATTGGCGCACCGACCGCTACCTGCGCCGCCTCGAAGCGATGATGCTGGTGGCGGACAAGGATGTCAGCCTGCTTCTTTCCGGCGCCGGTGACGTGCTCGAGCCGGAAGGCGGCGTCATGGCGATCGGATCGGGGGGGAATTACGCCTTGGCCGCTGCCCGCGCACTCGAGGATGGTGAGCACGACGCGGAGGCGATCGTCCTTAAGGCACTGGGCATCGCGGCGGAAATCTGCGTCTACACGAACGGCAATCTCGTCATCGAGCAGCTCGAAATTTCTGCATCTTAATGCCGGATTGATGGCCGGATTAACTCAACCTTGTCGATATTCCCCTAGCGCTGAGACCTGACTTCCTTCAGATCTGGTCGACGGCAATGCGCATCAGGGCAAAACTTCTCGCTTTCGTAGGGATCTGCTCGATGGTGACGCTCGTCGTTGCCACGATCAGCATCCTGTCGCTGCAAACGTTCAATACCGCCCTGACGGATGCCAAACTCGCGTCCCAGCGGGCGCTCGACGCGGCCAACCTCAACCAGATCGTGACCAGTGTCGTCGTCGAGTCTCGCGGCATCTATGCTGCCAAGGACACTCAGGACGCCAAGAAATACGAAGTTCGCCTCAAGAAGAATCTCGACGCCATGAATGCCTTGCTCAAAAGCTGGGCCCCGCGCGTGCCGGCGAGCGAACGTGCGGCGTTCGACAAGATTCTGGCCGATGCTGCGAGCTTCACGATCCTGCGCAACGAGTTGGGGCGGCTCGGCACCGAAGTTTCGCCGAAGGCCGCGGCCGATCAGGGTTTCAACGAGGCCAATCGGGCCAACCGCCAGGCCTTCCAGGACAGCATCGACAGACTCGTTGGCACTGCTGCCGCGGAGGTCGAGGCGATCGATCGATCGACCGACTCCCTCTATGCGGAGCGTTTCCAGCTCCTGCTGTTCCTGGCCGTGGGCGGTACCCTCGGCGGCCTGCTGATCGGCGGCTTCGTGGGCAATCGCGAGATCGCCCGTCCCCTGGCCGGCGTCTCCCAGGCGATCCGCCGGCTGTCCGAAGGGGACCTGGCCTTGCCGGCGATGAAACCCCGGCGCGACGAGATCGGCGAGATCTGGACCAGCATGCAGGTCTTCTCGGCGACGATGAAAGAGGCGGCGGACCTGCGCGCCAGCCAGGACCAAGCCGCCGGTATCGCGTCCCAGCGTCGCCGTGGCGAGAGAAACGAACTCGCGGATCGCTTCCAGGGCAGCGTCGGAAACCTGGTCGAGACCCTGGCCGGTTCGGCCGCCGAAATGGAGCTCACCGCCCGCTCGATGGCGGCCAATGCCGACCAGACCAACCGTCAATCCACCGCCGTGATGAACGCCGCCAACGAGACGGCCATGAACGTTCAGGCCGTCGCGGCGGCCACCGAGGAACTCGCCGCCACCGCCAACGAGATCGGCGCCCAGGTGTCCCAGACATCCGCCGCCGCCGCCGGCGCAGTCGAGAGCGCGCGCCGGACCTCCGAGCGCGTCCGGGTCCTCGCCGACAGCGCGTCGCGCATCGGTGACGTGGTCGCCTTGATCTCCGACATCGCCAGCCAGACCAACCTGCTCGCCCTCAACGCCACCATCGAGGCGGCCCGCGCCGGCGAGGCCGGTCGCGGCTTCGCGGTGGTCGCGGCCGAGGTGAAGGGGCTCGCCGCCCAGACCGCGAAGGCGACGGACGAGATCACCGCGCAGATCGCGACGATCCAGGAGGCCACCCGCGATACGGTGGGCGCCATCGAGGAGATCGGCTCCACCATCGGCAGCGTCCATACGATCGCGATGGGCGTCGCGGCGGCGGTGGAACAGCAACAGGTGGCCACGCAGGAGATCGCCCGCAGCGTCAACGATGCCGCGCGCGGAACCCAGGCCGTCACCGAAACCATCGCGGATGTTCAGGTCGCGGCGGTTCAGACCGGAGCCGGCGCATCCCAGGTGCTGGCCGCCGCCGAGCATCTGACGCGCCAGTCCCTCAGCCTCGGACACGAGGTCGATGGCTTTGTCGGCGGCATCCGGGCCGCCTGAACGCCGTCCCCATGCATCTGGAAAGGAAGGCCGCCGACGCTTAGATCGAGACCGTGCACGATCTCGATCCCATGCCGACCCGCCCACATGGTTCCGCCTTCGGCTCGCCCCATCCGCGTTCCGGCGGGTGGCGCATCCGTGCGGATCGAAAGCGCGCCCTCCCCTCTTCTCGGGCAGCGCTGCTGCCGCATCCGACCGGAGCGTGATGACAACCTTCTCCCCCCGCGAAATCGTCTCCGAGCTCGATCGGTTCATCGTCGGCCAGCACGATGCCAAGCGCGCTGTCGCCATCGCCCTGCGCAACCGCTGGCGCCGGCAGCAGCTCGTCGGTCCCCTGCGGGAGGAGGTGGCGCCCAAGAACATTCTCATGATCGGCCCCACGGGCTGCGGGAAGACCGAGATCGCCCGCCGGCTGGCCAAGCTCGCCGGCGCGCCGTTCCTCAAGATCGAGGCGACGAAGTTCACGGAGGTCGGCTATGTCGGCCGCGACGTCGAGCAGATCGTGCGCGATCTCGTGGAGGTCGGCATCGGCCTCAAGCGCGAGGAGAAGCGACGCTCGGTCCAGGCGAAGGCCGAGGCGGCGGCGGAGTCGCGTATCCTCGATGCCCTGGTCGGGCCGACATCCGGCCAGGCCACCCGCGACAGTTTCCGCAAGAAGCTGAGGGCCAGCGAACTCGACGACAAGGAGGTCGAGATCGAGCTGTCGGGCGGATCGCCCTCCGGCCTGCCTATGTTCGAGATCCCGGGGATGCCTGGCGCGTCCATGGGAGCGGTCAATCTCGGCGACATGCTCGGCAAGGCGCTCGGCGGCCAGAAGGGCAAGCCGAAGCGGATGACGGTGCGCGAGGCCTACGCCCCCCTCCTCGCCGAGGAATCCGACAAGCTGGTGGATACGGAATCGCTGACGCAGGAGGCGATCCGCGAGGTCGAGAACAACGGCATCGTCTTCCTCGACGAGATCGACAAGATCTGCGCCAAGGAAGGCCGCTCATCGGCCGACGTGTCCCGCGAGGGCGTGCAACGCGATCTGCTGCCCCTGATCGAGGGAACCACGGTGGCGACGAAGCACGGTCCGGTGAAGACCGACCATATCCTGTTCATCGCCAGCGGCGCCTTCCACGTCTCTAAACCGTCCGATCTCCTGCCGGAACTGCAGGGCCGCCTGCCGATCCGGGTCGAGTTGCAGCCCCTCACCGTGGAGGATTTCAAGCAGATCCTCACCACCACCGAGGCGAGCCTGCTGAAACAGACCGTGGCGCTGATGGCGACGGAAGGCGTGACCCTCGATTTCACCGACGATGCCGTGGACGCGCTCGCGCGGGTCGCCGTCGAGGTGAACAATTCGGTGGAGAATATCGGCGCGCGCCGGCTCCAGACCGTGCTGGAGCGGGTGATCGACGACATCTCCTTCACCGCCACCGACCGGTCGGGAGAGACCGTCGCGATCGACGCCGCCTATGTCCGCGAACGGGTGGAGAGCCTCGCCGCGAACGCGGATCTCAGCCGGTTCATCCTGTAGTCGGAGGCTGCGTCGGTCCGTCAGACCGACCAGACTTGGCCGGGTCGCAGCGGAATGAAGCGGGCCGGGTCGATCCCTTCCGCTTCGCAGGCCGCCAGCAGCGCCTCCACCGGCTGCTCGATCCCCTCGTCGGTGAGACGGAACGTACCCCAATGGTGGCCGAGGATCTGGTCCGCCCCGAGCAGTCCGGCCGCGACGACGGCATCGGCCGGGTTCATGTGCTGGCCCTTCATGAACCAGCGCGGCTCGTAGGCCCCGATCGGCAGGGTAGCGAGGCGCGGGGGACCGAAGCGGTCGCGGGCATCGCGGAAGATCGCGCCATCGGCGAGACCGGTATCCCCCGAATGATAGATGACGCCGGACGGGCTGGTCAGGACGTAGGAGCACCACAGCGCCATGCGCTTGTCGTTGAGGCCCCTGGCCGACCAGTGATTGGCGGGGGTCATGTGTAATGTGAGCCCGCCGCCGAGATCGACGGACTGGCCCCAGTCGCATGTCTCCACATGCATCGTATCGTCGAAGGACCGCAGGATGCTGTCGTTGCCCAGCGGCGCCACGATCAGGGGCTGATGCCGTTGCCAGAGCCGGGCCACCGTCGGTCCGTCGAGATGGTCGTAATGGTTGTGGGTGATCAGCACGACGTCGATGGGCGGAAGCGCATCGAAGGCGATGCCCGGCGGATTGACCCGTTTCGGACCCGCCACGGAGAGGGGGCTGGCGCGCTGGGCGTAGACCGGGTCGACGAGGATGTTGCGGCGGCCGACCTGGAACAGGTAGCTCGCATGGCCGATGAACGACACGCGTAAGCCCTCCACCCGTTCCGGCGGCCTATCGTCGAAGGGGCTCGGAAACGAAGCCGGCCAAGCGACCCCGGCCCGCTCCCGCTTCCAGCGCAGGATGTCTCCCAGCACCTTGTCCGCCGGCTGATCGACGCCGTGGAACTGCAGCCCGTCGAAATGATCGGTCACCGGGCCGCTGTAATACGGGTTATGGCCCTTGCTGCGCCGGTGCGCCGCGTAGCCGACGCCGCCGAGCGTCATGACGGTGAGCGCGGAGAGGGTCGCGAGAAGGCTTTGCCGTTTCATCGTTTCGAGATGGCAGTGGCCGCCGCGCAATCAAGGCGCCTTCCGTCAGGCTTCGCAGTCCTTCGGCATCACGGCCACCAATTCCCCGGCGAGCGCGCGGATCTTCCGATGGGCCTCGACCTCGACTTCCTCGCGAGTCTTGTTCTCGGTCGGAATGGCGACGACGCCGGTGATCCGCCCATGCGCACCGATGAGGGTGAAGTTGAATCGCCCCATGCGACTGCGGCGAACGACGAAATGCGGCAACGGTCTCGCTCCTTCCCGAAAGCATCGGTCTGAAAGGTCGAGCTACGGGGCGGAGAGCCGAAAAGTTTCAGGACCGCCAGCGCAATTCCTGCTGCACCAACGGATTGCGGAAGGATCGCGCCTCACGCGCCGCCTGGAGCGCTTCGCGCTTGAGGCGAAAATACCATTGCGACGGCAGATCGCTCTGGCCGAACAGCACCATCGTCGGCTTGCGGTCGAGACCGGCCTGGGCGTGCTGGAGCACCTGCTGGTCCTGGGTCAGGAACTGCCGCATCAGCGGGCGCGCCAGGGGCTTCAGCAGGTTGAGGACCGGCATGTTCCAGTAGAGCGCGTTCGTCAGCATGGTACGGTTGTGGGTGAGTGGTGTCGCGAAGGTGTAGTTCGCCACGCGCTTCAGCCCGGCCTCGATCCGCTCCAGCCGCACGCCGGGCAGGCGGAACTCGATCTCCACCTCCGGCACGCCGCCGAGCAGCTTGTAGACCGGCGAACTCGTCGTCGTGGCATGGCTGGACATGGTGAAGCCGTGCGGCGTCGGCGTGAAGGTCTTCACCTTCTCGCGCAGCTCCTTCGACGGGCGGAACCACCAGGAATCGTGGACGAAGGCGACATGGCCGGGGTCCACGAGGCTCAATGTGGTGAGGTCGAACGAGGCCTCCACCACGAGTTCGACCACCAGGGAGCCCGCCGCCTCGAACCCGAGTTCCGGCAGGGGCGGCAGGTCGCCGCCCGGCGGCCCGAGATAGGGGTTCACCCAGACGAAGCCGGCGCTCTCGCGGATGGGAAAGCGCTGGACCGTGATCCGGGTGAAATCCGCCGCATCCGCCGAGGACAGGGTGGGCACGTCGCGGCAGCGCCCGTCGGTGCCGAAGCGCCAGCCATGGAAGGGACAGGTCACGGCGTCGCCATCGAAGCGTCCCTTCGACAGGGCCATGCCCCGGTGAGGGCAGCGGTCGCGCATGGCGAAGGCGGCTCCGGCCTTGTCGCGGCCGAGGACGATCTGCTCGCCATTGAGTTCGACCGCACGCAGGCTGCCTGGTTTCAGCGTGTCGGCGCGGCCGACGCAGTAGAACGCGTCGGGCAGGGGCTGGCGCATGGCGTCCGGGTCGAGGGCCGCTTCGTCGGTCGCCGGGTTCTTTGCCGTATCGGCCTTCGCCTGGGGCGGCGGGGATGAGAGCATGATGGGCCGCGATTGTCCTGAGGCGAACGCGTCTCCGGCGATGCCCTGGCCGGTCGGGCGCGGGACGATACGTGGCGGAGGGCGCCTCGTCTTACGCCTCGGCGACGGCGGTGGCCACAAGTGTAAGGGACCAGTCGAATTATACCAATCGGCACGGGTGAGGACTGACGGGTTTGCGCGGTCGGGAGCGATGTGATTCGCTTTGGCAAGCCGGAGGTTTGCCTGACCCTCCCCCGGTTTCGCGAACACCTCTGATACGCTCGTTATGGGCGGGGAAGGTGTTTGATGGCCAAGACGAGACGCGAGTTTGCTTCGCTGCACCTTTGGTGTCACGCCAGAGTTCAAACGCGAGGCGGTGGCCCTGCTGGAAAGCAGCGGGCGGCCGCAGATGCAGATCGCGGCCGAACTCGGGATCCAACCCTCGATGCTGAGGCAGTGGCGCTCGGCACTGATGGGAGGCTCCCCACCACCGCGGACAGCAGCGTTACCGGGCGCCGTGCCTGCGAGCCCGGTGGCTTCCCCCTCCGACCAAGCGGCCGAGATTGCCCGCCTGCGGCGTGAACTCGACCGGACGCGCATGGAGCGCGACGTCCTAAAAAAAGCGATCGGCATCTTCGCGGAGATGCCCAAGTGACGTTCGCTTTCATCGAGCAGCATGCGGGCGACCCAAGCCGGTGCGTCTCATGTGCCGCGTGCTCGAAGTCTCCCCGAGCGGCTATTACGGCTGGCGATCACGCCCCGAGAGTGCCCGGTCGGCGTCGAACCGTCAGCTCTTGGCCGACGTCCAGCGTATCCATGCCGGGCATCTCAGGCGCTACGGCGCGCCTCGCGTGCATGCCGCGCTGCGGGCAGAGGGCCGAACGGCCAGTCGCGGGCGGGTGGAACGCCTGATGCGCCGTCACGGCATCAGGGCTTTGGCAGGACGTCAGTTCCGGCCCTGCACGACCGACAGCCGTCATGACCTGCCGATCCCACCGAACCTCCTGAAGCAGCTCTTCTCGGCCGCGCTGCCCAATACGGTCTGGCTGGCCGATATCACCTACCTGCCCACCGGCGAGGGCTGGCTCTACCTGGCCGCCGTCCTCGATCTCGCCACTCGCAAGATCGTCGGCTGGTCCATGCGCGAGCACATGCGGACCGAACTGACGTCGGCGGCTTTGATGATGGCCACCCAACGGCAAAGACCGGGGGCTGGCCTCATCTGCCACTCGGATCGCGGCAGCCAATACGCCGCCGAGGCCTACCGAGCGCAGCTCGTCGGCATGAAGGCGATACCCTCCATGAGCCGGACGGGCTGCTGCTACGACAACGCCCCGATGGAAAGCTTCTTCCACACCCTCAAGGTCGAACTCGTCCACCAACGACGATGGACGACCCGGGACGAGGCTCGCCGCGACCTATTCGCCTAAATCGAGGGCTACTATAATCGGCAGCGCATCCATTCGGCTCTCGGCTACATCACCCCCGAGCAAGCCGAGCGGAACGCGAGCTAACCACCGTGTCCGCAAAATCGGGAGAGGATCAGGACGAGTCCAATCACCGCTTCGGACGCGGCGCTGTCGTGCCAGCCCAGGCGGGCTTAAAGAAAAAGCGAACGTGGTCGACGAAATTCGAGATGCGCAGCCTGCGCTACACGACACCGGTATCGGAACTGTCGACGGCGCATGCGTGATTGAGGGTTAAACGAAAAATCCGCCGCGGCATGAGCCGGGCGGGTCGAGGGTCCATGCCCGTCAGGCAGCATTCATCGAGTTGGTGTAGGTTCTTCCAGGCGACAGCTTGGGCACACCGAACTGCCCGGCCAAAGGCCTTTACGGAGAGAAACGATGACGTTCAGAATGCTCTCAGCAATTGCAGTCGTGGCCAGCGCCATTGGCTTCGGCAGTGTTGCTCAGTCCGCTCCAATCGCCGCCGCGGCACCGGTTGCGGGCGCGTCGGAGGACGGGCTTGTTGCCAAGGCGGCCGGCTATTGTGGGCTCGGCTATTACCCGGATCGGTTCACCGGTCGGTGCCGCGGCAACGGCTCTATCAATCACGGCGGCCGCCGCTTCTACGGCCCAGGTGGCTATGGTAGGCCTTACGCTCGCCCCTATGGCCGTCCGTTTTATCGCGGCTACTGATTAGCAGACACTGCCGAGCAACGGCGCATCAAGAAAACCCCGCTTCGGTTTTCACCGGGCGGGGGCTGAAAGTTTGAAAGTTGAAGAGGGTAGGATCGCCCGCGCACGAGGCGTACCAAAGCTAAGTATGCGCATCGCTGCCGTGCTTTCGGTCCTCAATTGCCGACTCACGCTCGATTGCGGCCAACAGCGCGCTTTGGCGCTTGGCCTCTTCCCGAATGATCCGCACGGCGGAGAAGAGAACGAGCGCCTGCGAAACTCGTCCGTAGAAATTACCAAGCTCGTCGGAGATATGCATCCGCTGGCCTTTACTGGCGATCCCGGAGAGATAGGCCTCTCTACCGCTCGCGTGGTCGATGCCCTCGGCGGCATGTTCGCCCTGCTCCGCAAGCGCGCCCCGAAGGAGGCCCCCGGCCCAGGCCATGAAGCCGATGGTGGAGGGCGCTCTATGCTTTGCCAGCGAGGCGCAGACGGCAGCCGACGGATTGCGCGGTCAGGTATAAACCCGCCTGGTCTTCGCCCGTGACCGCGCTCCTCCGCCCTGACGGCGGCCTGACTCGAGGAGAAGACGGATGGACACCCGGTGAACCCGTTCGTGCCTGCGATCATGATCTGGATCACCGTGATTTACATCGGCTGTTAACCTTCGCGTTTTTCTATGACTTCCCCTCGGCTACTCACGATGCTGGCAATACTTGCC